>OZ240681.1:0-1100000 GCA_965199165.1 Acetobacteraceae bacterium
CGAACAACGGATGCGACGGGCGCGCCACCGGCTCCGCCTCATGCGGTTTGGCGGCCGCAAGTTGCGGGCGGGACGCCGCCGGTCGTGCCGGAGCGACCGGCGGCTCGGGCGGGGCGGCCTGCCGGGCCGGCGCCTGCGTCGCCACGACGGTCCGCAGCGGGGCCGCGGGCGCCGCCAAAGCAAGCTGCGGGCGCGGCGGCTGGGCCGGTGGCGCCGCGGCGGCGGGCGGCTGGTCCATGGCGATCGGCACGGTGGGCGCAGCAGGAGCCGCGGGTATGGCGGTCACGGCCGGCAGGCGGGAGCGCAGATCCTCCATGCGGACGAACTGCGCCGGCTGCAGCGGCTGCAGTTGCAAATGCTGCGTCGCCAGCGTGGCGAGCCGCTCCGGCTCGTTCAGCAGCGCCCACTCCGCCTTCAGCAGGCCGATCCGGTCCCGCGCCTGCTCCGCCTGCTTCACCGTGCGGGTGATGTCGCGGTCGAGCAGCTGGGCCCGGTGCTTCTCCTGATATAGGTACAGCCCGGCCCCCAGCGCGGCGACGAGGGAGAGGCAGGTCAGGGGCCGTATCATGGCGTTGGCTCCGTTCGGCGTTCGAGGGTGCGCAGGCGGGCGCTGCGGGCCCGAGGATTGCGGGCGATTTCGGCATCGGTCGGGCGGCGGGCACGCGTGGACAGCAGGCGGAACCCGGCGCCTGGCCGATCGGCCAGCCCGCGCGGGTCGTGGCGGGAGGGTGCGGGCTGGCGCCCGGCGGCCTCCGTCATAAACCGCTTCACGAGTCGGTCCTCGCCCGAATGGAAGGACACCACGACCAGCCGCCCGCCCGGCGCCAGCAAGCCGGCCGCCTGGGTCAGCGCCCGCTCGACCTGTCCCAATTCGTCGTTCACGCGGATGCGCAGCGCCTGGAACGACCGGGTGGCCGGGTCGATGCCGGACGCATCCTTCGGCACCACCCGGCGGATGATGGCGGCGAGCTGCCCGGTGGTGGCGATCGGCGCCTCCGCCCGCGCCTGCACGATGGCGCGGGCGATGCGGCGGGACAGCCGCTCCTCGCCCAGCTGGTACAGCGTGTCGGCCAGTTCCGCCTCGGGCAACGTCGCGACCAGATCGGCCGCGGTCTCGCCCGAGCGTGCCATGCGCATGTCCAGCGGCCCGTCCGCGCGGAAGGAGAAGCCGCGCGCCGGGTCGTCGATCTGGAACGAGGACAGGCCGAGGTCCATCACCACCCCGTCGAGCCGCGTCACCCCGTGGTCGGCGAGCAGGGCCAGCATGTCGCCGAACGAGCCGTGCAGCAGGTGCAGGCGGCCAGGGAACCGCGCTGCCAGGGAGGCGCCGCGGGCGATCGCGTCCGGGTCGCGGTCGATCGCCCACAGCGTGCAGTCCGCCGCCGCCAGGATCGCCCCGGCGTAGCCGCCGCCGCCGAACGTCGCGTCCAGGTAGGCGCCGCCGGCCCGCACGGCCAACGCCTCCATCACCTCGGGCAGCATCACGGGGAGGTGGGTCATGCCGCGGCGCCCGGCAGGCTCAGTTCGCGCAGGCGGGCGCCGCTGCGTGCCTCGGCCCGGCGACGGGCGCAGGCGCTCGGCTCCCAGATCTGGAAGGTGTCGCCCACACCCATGAACGATACCTGGTTGACCAAGGCCGCGTGTTCGACCAGTTCGGCCGGCAGGAGGATGCGGCCCTCCTTGTCCGATTCCACCGGGTAGGCATCCGCATACAGCGCCGCGCCCAAGTCCGCATGCGCGTCGCTGAACTGGGCGAGCTTGGCCAAGGAACTGCCCAGCGCCTCGAACTTCGGCACCGGCCAAGCCTCGATGCACGGGAACTGGTGCGACAGCCGGAGGATGAGCGAAATGGGCGAGTCTGCCTCCTCGTTACGCAGGGCCGCACGGAACGGCGCCGGGACGGAGACCCGCCCCTTGGCGTCCAGACGGTTCTGGTGCGTTCCCAGGAAGTGGTTCATCGCGTTACGGCAACTCCCCCGACCTGAGATTGGAACGGACGAGCCCGCCCAAAGCGCCCCTCTTCATGGGACGGCATGGGATATCATGGGCGAATATGGGCGTCAAAGGGATCGTTCTGGCTTTACTTGGGCCGGCGTGCCTCGACTTCGTTTTCACGCCGTAGTTACCAGGAAGACACAGAGACGACCTGCAGCTAGTTGTTAATGACTATGTTTCGCTGTTTGTTCTAGTGCTCGATCGTTTGTCAGGTGGCCTGTAAGCCGGGTTCTGTCCTCGCTTCGGCTGCGATGGACGGCCATTCCTCTGGGACGTGCGTTGCCGCACGCCTCACGCGACCAACCCGGGCGGCGGGGCGGGAAAGCCCCTGCGTCCATCCTGGCGGATGCCGCCGGCCACCCCTATTCGGTCTTGCTCCCGGTGGGGTTTACCCTGCCACCCCCGTCGCCGGGGGTGCGGTGCGCTCTTACCGCCCCGTTTCACCCTCACCCGCGTAGCCGAGCGGGCAGTTTGTTTTCTGTGGCACTTTCCCTGGGGTCGCCCCCGCCGGCCGTTAGCCGGCACCGTCTTCCCGTGGAGCCCGGACTTTCCTCCACCCTCCGCACGCGGAAGGCAGCGGCCGTCCAGCCACCTGACGCCGGGGGGTGTGCGCGCGCTCAGGTCGCGAGGTCAAGCCCTTCGTAGAGCTCGTCGATCGGCAGGTCGATGCCGATGGGGGAGAGGTCCATCGTCGCGCCCGCGCCGTAGGTGTCGGCGGTCCAGACATCGCCGGCGCGTCGGAACACCGTGGCGCCGATGAAATCCTGCTGCAGCATGACATAGGCCTGGATGGAGGGCGTGCTGCGGTATTCGGCGCTCTTGACGAAGCGGTCGACCCGTTCGGTGGACGGGCTGACGATCTCGAACACCACCACCGGGTCGTGGACGACCGTCAGCTTCCCATCAACGGCTTTGCAGAGGACCATTGCGTCCGGATAGCGGATCGAGCCGTCGACGACGATCTTGAGGTGACTGCCGAAAACGCGGCAAGGCGAGCCGCTCAGGCGGTTACCAACGGCCCGGATCAACGCCGCCTGAATGGCCGCATGATTGAGCGTGCCACCCGTCATCGCGTGCGGCTCGCAGCCATCGAACTCGTAGGCGAGTTCCTGCCGTTCCTCCCAAGCGAGGAACTCTTCGGCGGACATCGTTTTCTGCGATGCAACGCTCACCACAGCTCTCCCCCCGTTCTACCCGGGCTCAAAGCCCGCGTTCGCGCTTGATCCTGTCCCATGCCGCGTTTATGCCGGCGACCTTGTCGGTGGCGCTGGCGATGAATTCCTTCGGCACGCCGCGCGAGGCCAGGCTGTCGGGGTGGTTGGCCCGCATCAGCGCCTTCCAGGCCGCCCGGACCTCCTCATCCGTTGCCGTCCGCGCCACGCCCAGCACGGCGTAGGCGTCGTCCGTCGGTTCGGGGCGGAAGCGGGGGGCGGCGCCGCGGGCACGGTCCCACGACACCGCGCCCAGCCCGAACCGGGCATGCACCCGTTGCAGGAAGTCGACCTCCCGGCCGTTCACCGGCTTGTCGGCGCGGGCGATGGCGAACAGCGCGGTCAGCACGTCCTCCAGCACGCCCTGCGTGTCGGCGAAGGCATCACCCAGCTGGGCGGCGTAGGGCTCGAACCCCTCGGTGCTGTCCCGCGCCGCGTCGAACATGCGGCCCACGTCGCGCACCGCCTCGGGCGGAATGCGGAACTGGCGCTTGAAGGCGTCGATCTCCTCCCGCACCACGGCGCCGTCGCATTTCGCGAGCTTGGCCGACAGCACCACGACCCCCACGGCGAAGAGCTGGTCGCGGCCACCGAGCATGGCGGCGATGCGTGCCTGGTTGAGCCCGAAGCCGCCGGGCAGCCGCATGCGGGGGATCGCCCCCTGGTCCGCGGCGTGGCCGAGGGCGGCGCCCATCACGGCGCCGAACGGACCGCCCATCACCAGCCCGGCGGCGCCGCCGAGCAGCTTTCCCCAATATCCCATGTGGGCGGTTTACCACAGGCCGGGGCTTGGCACAGCGCACTCTTGCGTCCGCCGGGTCGCTGCCGTCATGTGCCGAGGGTGCGCAGGAGGATCGATGTTGGGTTGGCAATTCTGGATCGATCGGGGCGGCACCTTCACCGACATCGTCGCGCGTGACCCGGCCGGCCACCTCTCCGCGCACAAGCTGCTGAGCGAGAACCCGGAGCGCTACCGTGACGCCGCGGTCGCCGGCATCCGCGGCGTGCTGGGGCTGGACGCCGCCGCCCCCATCCCGCCGGGCACGATCGACGCGGTGAAGATGGGCACCACCGTGGCCACCAACGCGCTGCTGGAGCGGCGGGGCGAGCGGACCCTGCTGGTGGTGAACCGCGGCTTCGCCGACGCGCTGCGCATCGGCAACCAGGCGAGGCCACGCCTGTTCGACCTGGAGGTCCGCCTGCCCGGCCTGCTGCACGAGCGCGTCGTGGAGGTCGGCGGCCGGGTGGACGTGCACGGCGCCGACATCGAGGCGCTGGACGAGGCCGCGGCCCGCGCGGCCTTCGCCGCCGCCATCGCCGACGGTATCCGCGCCTGCGCGATCGTGCTGATGCACGCCTGGAAATATCCGGCGAACGAGCAGCGCCTGGCGGCGCTGGCGCGGGAGGCGGGGTTCACCCAGGTCTCCGCCAGCCACGCCACCAGCCCGCTGCTGCGCCTGGTGCCGCGTGGCGACACCACGGTGGTGGACGCCTACCTGTCGCCCATCCTGCGCCGCTACGTGGACCAGGTCGCGGCCGAGCTGCCCGGCGTGAAGCTGTACTTCATGCAGTCCAACGGCGGCCTGGCGGATGCGGCGGCGTTCGGCGGCAAGGACGCCATCCTGTCCGGCCCCGCCGGCGGCATCGTCGGCGCGGCCCGCACGGCAGAGGCCGCCGGCATCGCCAGCATCATCGGCTTTGACATGGGCGGGACCTCCACCGACGTTGCCCTTTATGACGGCGTGTTCGAGCGTGCGTTCGAGACGGCGGTGGCCGGCGTGCGCATCCGCGCGCCGATGATGGCGATCAACACGGTGGCGGCCGGCGGCGGCTCCATCCTGCATTCCGATGGCGCACGCTTCCGCGTGGGGCCGGACAGCGCCGGGGCGAACCCCGGCCCGGCCAGCTATCGCCGCGGTGGCCCGCTCACCGTCACGGACGCCAACGTCATGGTGGGCAAGATCCAGCCGGCGCATTTCCCGGCCATCTTCGGCCCGGGCGCGGACCAGCCGCTCGACGCCGCGGCCGTGCGGGAGAAGTTCGCGGCGCTGGTGCCGGGCCAGGACGCCCGCGCCGCGGCGGAGGGCTTCCTGCGCATCGCGGTCGCCAACATGGCCAACGCGATCAAGCAGGTCTCGCTGGAGAAGGGGCACGACGCCGCCCGCTTCGCGCTGCAATGCTTCGGCGGCGCCGGCGGGCAGCACGCCTGCCTGGTGGCCGACGAGTTGGGCATGGACACCGTGTTCATCCACCCGTTCGCCGGGGTGCTGTCGGCCTACGGCATGGGCCTGGCGGACCAGGCGGTGTTGCGGGAGCAGGCGGTGGAGACGGCGCTGGGCGACCTGGCGCCGCTGGAGGCGGTGGCCGACCGACTCGCCGCCGAGGCAACCGGCGCCCTGGTCGAACAGGGCGCCGACGCGGCGAGCGTGCGTGTCGAACGCCGGGTGCATCTCCGCTACACCGGCACGCAGGCAGCGCTCGAGGTCGCGCTCGGCCCGGACGCGCGCGACGCCTTCACCGCCGCCCATCGCACCCGCTTCGGCTTCGCCACGCCGGAGCGGCCCCTGATCGTCGAGGCCGTCGCCGTGGAGGCCACCGCGCCGGGCGAGCGCGTGAGCGAGCCGGAGCTGGCACCCCGCACCGGGGGGGAGCCCGAGGTGCTGGACACCGTCGCCGTCTGGACCGGTGGGGCGGAGCATGCCGCCCCGGTGTTCGAGCGCATCGCCCTGCTCGCCGGCGACCGCATCCCTGGCCCGGCGCTGATCCGCGAGGCCAACGCCACCACGATGGTGGAGCCCGGCTGGACCGCCGAGGTGACCACGCGCAACCACCTCCTGCTCCACCGCACCACGCCGCGCGGGCGGGAGGAGGCGGGCGCCACCGGGCGGCCGGACCCGGTGCTGCTGGAGCTGTTCAACAACCTGTTCACCAACGTCGCCGAGCAGACCGGGATCGTGCTGGCCAACACCTCGCTCTCCGTGAACATCAAGGAGCGATGGGACTTCTCGTGCGCCATCTTCGACGCCGCGGGGCGGCTGGTGGCAAACGCGCCGCACGTCCCGGTGCATCTGGGCGCGATGGGGGAGAGCGTGCGCACGGTGCTGCGGCACCGAGGCGCCACGCTGCGGCCGGGCGACGTGGTGGCGCTGAACAACCCCTACAACGGCGGCACCCATCTGCCGGACGTGACCGTCATCACCCCGGTGTTCGACGCGGCCGGCACGACGATCCGCTTCTTCGTCGGCTCGCGCGGCCACCATGCCGATATCGGCGGCATCACGCCGGGCTCGACACCGCCCGCCTCCCACACGTTGGAGGAGGAGGGCGTGGTGATAGACGACTTCCTCCTGGTCGAGGCCGGGCATTTCCGCGAGGCCGAGTTCCGCGCCCTGCTGGGCGGTGCGCGCTACCCGGCGCGCTCCCCGGACGTGAACGTGGCCGACATCAAGGCGCAGGTCGCCGCCAACGAGCGCGGCGTGCAGGAGCTGACCCGCGTGGTGGAGCGCTACGGCTGGGACACCGTCGCCGCCTACATGCGCCACGTCATGGACAATGCCGAGGCAAGCGTGCGCCGGGTGCTGGAGAAGCTGCCCAGCGGGTCGTTCGCCTACACCATGGATGACGGCTCCCCCCTGCGCGTGGCCATCACCGTGGACAAGGCCAGCCGAAGCGCCACGGTGGACTTCACCGGCACCGGCAAGCAGCGGGCGGACAACTTCAACGCACCCCCGGCGGTGACGCGCGCCTCCGTGCTGTACGCGTTCCGCTGCCTGGTGGGCACGGACATCCCGCTCAACGACGGCTGCCTGGTGCCGCTCCACATCGTCATCCCGCCGGGCACCTTCCTGTCGCCGGAGCCGGGCGCCGCCGTGGTGGCCGGCAACACGGAGGTGAGCCAGGCGGTGTGCAACGCGCTGCTGGGTGCGATGGGTGCCATGGCCTGCAGCCAGGCGACGATGAACAACTTCCTGTTCGGCAACGACGCCACCCAGTACTACGAGACGATCTGCGGCGGCGGCGGCGGCGGGCCCGGCTTCGGCGGCGCCTCCGCGATCCAGACCCACATGACCAACACCCGCATGACCGACCCGGAGGTGCTGGAGCTCCGCTATCCGGTCCGGCTGGAGGAGTTCGGCATCCGCCGCGGCTCCGGCGGTGCGGGCGAGTGGGCCGGCGGCGACGGCGCGGTCCGGCGCCTCCGCTTCCTCGAACCGATGCAGGCGGTGATCGTCGCCTCCCGCCGCAGCGAGGGGCCGTTCGGCATGGCGGGCGGCGCGGCCGGGCTGCCCGGCGAGCAGTGGGTGGAGCGGGCGGACGGCACGCGCGAGGCGCTGAGCGGGACCGACAGCGCACAATTGGCGGCAGGCGACGTGTTCGGGATCGCCACGCCCGGCGGCGGCGGCTGGGGATCGCGCCGCCCGGGATGAGCCGCCGCTCGACGCTGGCGCGACGGCGGAGGGTCGTCTTCGTCACGCCTCCTCCTGGCCGGTTGCAGCAGCTGCGGGTGTTCGCGAGCCTATTGGCGGCGTCGCTGCTCCTGACGCTCGTGGCGGCCTGGGTCGTCCCGCGGGTGCTCGACTGGGGCCAGTACCGCGCGACGGTGGAGGCGGTCGCCTCCGCCGGGCTCGGCCGGCCGGTGCGGATCGCCGGGCCGATCCGGCTGTCGCTGCTGCCGGAGGCGACGCTGGTGGCGGGCGACGTCGCCCTCCCCGACACGGGGGACGGCGCCACCGCCACCGCCGCGGAGCTGCGCCTGCGGGTGGCGCTCGGCCCCTTGCTGGCCGGGCGTATCGAAGTGCTGGACCTGGCCTTGCGCGGTGCGCAGATGCGCCTGCCCTGGCCGCTGACCGCCTTGGTGTCGAAGCGGCTGGTGGCGCCGGCCGGGCTGCACGCCCGGCTGGAGGACGGTACGCTGGCGATCGGCGGCCTGCAGGTCACCGCGATCTCGGCCGAGTTGCGGGTCGACCCGGTGACCGGCCTGTTGTCCGCCGTCGGCACGGCGGCTGCCATGGGGCGGCCCTGGCAGATGACGGGCCGTCTGGGCCGGACCGGCGCCGACGGGGCTGCCACGGTCGAGATCAGCCTCGATGGGCAAGGATCGGCAAACGGCACCGGCGGGACCCTGTCCGGCCAGATCGCCGCCGATGGCGGGTTGGCCGGGCGCGTGTCCGCCCGGGGGCCGGATCTGTCCCTGCTGCTGCCGGCGCCGAACCAGGCCTGGCAGGCCGACGGCCAGGTCCAGGCGAGCAGCGGCCTCGTGGTGGCCGACGACCTGGAACTCCTGATCGGCGGCTCCCCGGCGCACGGCGCCGTGGCGGTCCGCCTGCTGCCGCGGCTGCGGCTCGACGCGGCGCTCTCCACCAGCCGGTTGAACCTCGGCGCGTGGCTGCCGCCGTTGCTGCAAGGGCGGCGACCGGCCCTCCCCACCGGGATCGAGCTGTCGGCCGACACGGCCGACCTGGCGGGTGGCGTGTTGCGGCGCCTGCGCACCGGCGTCGAGGTCGGCCCGGCGAACGTCACGCTGCGCGAGGCCGATGCGGAACTGCCGGGCGGCGCGACCTTCCACCTGGCCGGGCGGCTGGCGGAGGGCCGCTTCACCGGCGACGCTCGGCTGGGTGCTCCGAATGTGCCGCAGACCCTGGCATGGCTGCACGGCAGCCTCCCCACTCTCGTGGACGCGCTTCCGGCCGGCGCGTGGCAGACGGCAAGCCTGGCGGCGACGGTGATGGCGGATGCCGAGAGCATCGGCTTGGGCAACATCTCGGGCGATGCCAATGGGGCGCCGCTTGCGGGCGACGTGGCGCTGCGGCGCGGGAGCCGCCCTGCGCTGACGGCCAACCTGCGCGTGGCCGGGCCGGCGCTGGACTCCTGGCTGCCCACGCCGCCCACCGGGCTGGCGGATGCAGCCGCCGGCATCGCGGCGCTCCCACCGCGGTGCGCCGGCTTGGACGCCGACATCACGATGGCCGCGACGGCACCGGTCTGGCGGGGCGAGACGTTCGACCGGCTGACGCTGGAGGCCGGATGCCGCGGCGGCACGCTCGAGCTTCGTCAGGGATCGCTGACCGGGCACGACGTGGCCCTGGCGCTTGGCGGGACGCTGTCGCCCGCCGGTCAGGTCCAGAACGGTCGGATGGACGTGTCGCTGGGCCATTCGGAACGCCTGGCCGACAGCCTGCCAGAGGCAGTCGGCGCAGCCCGCGCGTTGTTCCGCGGCCCGGCGACGCTGATGGCCTTGGTGAACGGCACCCCCGCCGCCATGGCGGTGACTGCAGCCGCCGAGCTGTCGGACGCACGGGTCAAGGTCGACGGCACGCTGGACCTGCCGGGGCGGCACTGGCGGGGGGCGGTATCGCTGCGCCATCCCGGCGCCCCGCGGCTGCTCTACGCCCTCGGCTTGGGCGACGCCCTTGGCTGGCTCGGCGACGGATCGTTCTCGTTGCAGGCGACGACGGAGGCGACGCCCGATCAGCTTGCGTTGTCTGGGGTTGATATTTCCGCGGGGGCGCTGCGGGCGGGTGGCGACCTCGCGCTGACGGCGCTGGCGTCCGGCCATCCGGTGGTGACCGGCACCATCGATGCGGACACGCTGCCGCTGCCGGTGGTTTTCCCCCACTCCAGCGAGCCTTGGTCCCTTGCGCGGCTGCACGCCGCCGACGCGTCGCTGAGACTGCACGCGGCGCACGTGCTGTGGGGTTCGTCCCCGTTTGCCGATGCCGCCGCCGCCACGGTGACCCTGGCGCACGGCGCGGTCCAGGTGGACGGGCTGACGGCGCATGTCGCAGGCGGCACGTTATCGGGACGGATGAGCCTGGAGGATGCCGCACCCCCGCGCTTCACCCTGTCGGGCAAGCTGGCCGATGTCGCCGTGGACGGCCCGCTTGCCGCCACGCCGCTGGACCTGGTGGCAGGGCACGCCGACGCGGCGATCGACGTGTCCGGCACCGGTTACAGCCCGGCCGGCGTGCTGGCGACCCTTTCGGGCTCGGCACGGGCGACGGTGCGGGAAGGATCGCTGGTGGGCCTGGATGCGGGACACGTGCTGGCGGCGCTGCGGGCGCCCCAGGGGGCAACGGCGCAGCAGGCAGTCGCGGAAGCGCTGCGCGGCGGGACCACGCCGTTCAGCCGCGCCGACCTGGACGGCACGATCGCGCATGGGACGATGACGCTGGCGCACGGCACGGTATCGCTGCCCGACGGGTCGATCACGCTGACCGGCAGCTTGGACCTGCCGGGCGACGCGATCGATACCCATCTGACCTTGCACCCCGCGCAGGAGACGGCACCCCCGGTTGGCCTGCGTCTGATCGGGCCCGTGGCAGCGCCCAGCCGATCGCCTGAGCTTGCCGCCTTGGCCCGGTGGCTGGCCGACCGTTAGCGGCGGATCAGTTGCGGGTGCGGGGCTGCTCGTCGAACACGGCGTAGGCGAGGCCGAGGAGACGGGTGGCGGACTCGGCGTATCCGGCGCGGTCGGCGTCCTGCGCCAGCGAGATGAGGCGGTCGGCGAGGATCAGCGGGCTGACGGGGACCGGCTTGGCGGTGTGAAGGCTCTGCATGGCTTTTGCTCCTGCGTGACGCGTTGGGCTCGGGGGCGGCCATTTGCGGCCGATGTCGCGACGATGCCGAACCAACTTTGCCGAAACGTTAAGCGATCGAAGAAAGCGCGAAGACCCTTAAGGCCGAGGCAAGCGGACGGTCCGGCGCACGCGCCGCATCCACCGCGGCCACCAGCCCGGCCAGCGTCTGGCCCCGGCGCCCGGCGATCGCGGCGAGGGCGGACCAGAACTCCGGCTCCAACGCGACCGAGGTGCGGTGGCCGGACAGCGTCACGCTGCGCTTCTCCAGCGTCACGCCAACCGTGCGGCGGCCCATGCGCCCGCCTCGGCGACCACCGGGTCCGCATCGGCCGCCAAGGAAGCGGCGGCGGGCTGCAGGGCCGGGTCGGCGGAGTTGCCGATGGCGACCGCGACGTTGCGCACGAAGCGGTCGCGGCCGATGCGCTTGATGGGGGAGCCGCTGAACAGCGCGCGGAAGGCCGCGTCGTCCAACGCCGCCAACTCGCGCAGCTGGGGCGCCGCAAGGTCGGGGCGGGCGTGCAGCTTGGCGTGGCGCGAGGCCTGGGCGAAGCGGTTCCACGGACAGACCGCGAGGCAGTCGTCGCAGCCATAGATGCGGTTGCCCATCAGCGGCCGCAACGCCAGCGGGATCGGCCCGCGATGCTCGATGGTGAGGTAGGAGATGCAGCGGGTCGCATCCAGCCGGTACGGCGCCGGGAACGCGTCGGTGGGGCATGCGGCCTGGCAACGCGTGCAGCTGCCGCAGCGGTCGGCATGCGGCGCGTCCGGCGGCAGGTCCAGCGTGGTGAAGATCTCGCCCAGGAACAGCCAGGACCCGTCGGCGCGCGAGACGAGGTTGGTGTGCTTGCCCTGCCAGCCCAACCCGGCCGACGCGGCGAGCGGCTTCTCCATGACGGGTGCGGTGTCGACGAACACCTTGACGGCCGGGCCGAAGCGGCTGGCGACGAACTGGGCCAGGTGCTTCAGCATGCCCTTCATGACGTCGTGGTAGTCGCGATGGCGCGCATAGACGGAGATGGCGCCGCGGTCCCGCCGCCGCGTCACGTCCAGCGGATCACCCGGCGGCGCGTAGCTCAGGCCTAAGGCGATGACGCTGCGCGCCTCGGCCCACAGCGCCTGCGGGTGGCTGCGTGCGTCCGTGCGCTCCGCCATCCACCCCATGTCGCCATGCTGCCCGGCCGCGATGAAGGCGCCCAGCCGCTCCCGCGCCTCCGGGCCGAGCGAGGCGCGGGCGAAGCCCACCGCGTCGAAGCCGAGGGCCAGCGCCTTGGCACGGATCAACGAGCTCGCATGGTCGGCCACGCGGCGCGACCAGCCCGACGATTGTCAGCCGAGCAGCTTGTAGAACGCTGCGCCGGCGGTCGCGCCGGAAAGGATCAGCGCGAACGGGGCCAACCGTATCGGCTGACGCTTGCGTTCCGCATCGGCACGCGTCTGGTCGATGTCAGCGATGATCTGCCGCAGCTTCAGCTTGTCGACTTCGTCGAGTGCGAATTCACCCATGACGTGACCACCTCTGCGTTTTTGCGCTGCGTCGTTGAAACATACGGCAAGGCAATGGCCTGGTCAGCCCCGTCCGCGATAGGACTGCACGCCCTGGTCCGGCACCCAGGCGGCGGCTGGGGGGGCGCCCGATTGCCAGAATACGTCGATCGGGATGCCGCCGCGGGGATACCAGTAGGCGCCGATCCTCAGCCAGCGTGGGGATAACAGCCGCACCAGGCGGTCCGCCACGTCCATGGTGCAGGCCTCGTGGAACGCGCCATGGTTGCGGAAGCTGGCCAGGAAGAGCTTGAGCGACTTGCTCTCCACCAGCCAGGCTTCCGGGATGTAGTCGATCACGAGGTGGGCGAAATCCGGCTGGCCGGTCAGCGGGCACAGCGAGGTGAACTCCGGCGCGGTGAGCCGCACGACGTAGTCGCGGCCGGCATGCGGGCTCGGCACACGCTCCAGCACCGCCTGGTCGGGCGAGGTTGGCGCTGCGGTCGGCCGGCCAAGCTGCGTCAGGCCGGCATAGGGCTGGTCAGGGGTTTCGCTCATGCCGCCCTAGCTATGGTGCGGCATGCCGGCATTCCAGCCCGCGCGGACGGTTTCGCTGTGCTCGGCCAGGCGGCCGGCCTGGATCGCCGCGCGCATGCCGGCCATCAAGGCGGCGTAGTAGGTCAGGTTATGGCCGGTCAGCAGCATCGGCCCCAGCATCTCGCTGGCGCGGAACAGGTGGTGCAGGTAGGCGCGGCTGTGCCGGGTGCAGGCAAGGCAGGTGCAGCCCGGGTCGAGCGGCGCGCCGTCATCGGCATGCCGGGCGTTGCGCAGGTTCAGCACGCCGCCGCTGGTGTAGGCGCGGGCGGTGCGGCCGGCGCGCGTCGGCATCACGCAGTCGAACATGTCCACGCCGCGGGCCACGGCGCCCAGCAGGTCGTCCGGTGTGCCGACGCCCATCAGGTAGCGCGCTTGCCCGATCGGCAGCAGCGGGACGGTCGCATCCAGCACGGCGAACATGGTGGCCTGGCCCTCGCCCACTGCCAGGCCGCCGATGGCGATGCCCTCGAAGCCGAGCGGCAGCAGCGCCGCCGCGGAGGCGGCGCGCAGGTGCGGGAACACGCCGCCCTGCACGATGCCGAACTGGCCATAGCCCGCACGCGGCCGGAACGCCGCCCGCGACCGCGCCGCCCACCGCATCGACAACGCCATCGATGCCTCGGCCTGCGCCTCCGTCGCGGGGAACGGCGTACATTCGTCGAACGCCATGGTAACGGTGGCGTCCAGCTGGTCCTGGATCGCGGTCGAGCCCTCCGGCGTCAACCGCTGCGGCGAGCCGTCCAGGTGGGAGCGGAAGGTCACCCCCTCCTCGTCCATCTTGCGCAGCGCGGCCAGCGACATGACCTGGAAGCCGCCGGAGTCGGTCAGGATGGGGCCTGGCCAGTCCATGAAGCGGTGCAGGCCGCCCAGCGCCGCCACCCGGGCGGCGCCCGGCCGCAGCATCAGGTGGTAGGTATTGCCTAACACCATGGTCGCGCCGGTCGCGCGCACGGCGTCCGCCGTCATCGCCTTCACCGTGCCGGCGGTGCCGACCGGCATGAACACCGGCGTGGGCACGGCGCCATGCGCGGTCTGCAGCACTCCTGCCCGCGCACGGCCATCTGTCCCCTCAGGTGTCCATCCGAAAGTCAAACGCCCTCTCCGTCTGGGAGAGGGGAGAGCAGGCTGGAATCGCCGTAGGAATAGAAGCGGTAGCCGGTGGCTATCGCGTGGGCGTAGGCGGCGCGCATGCGCTCGGTGCCGGCGAAGGCGCACACCAGCATGAACAGGGTCGAGCGCGGCAGGTGGAAGTTCGTCATCAGCCGGTCCACCACGCGGAAGCGGAAGCCCGGGCGGATGAACAGCGCCGTCTCGCCGGCGAAGGGCTGCACGCCGTCCGCACCGACCGCACTCTCCAGCAGCCGCAGCGTCGTCGTGCCGACCGCCACGACCCGGTCGGCGGCACGGATCGCCGCGGCCGCCGCGGCCGTCACCTCGCCGCGTTCCGGATGCATGTGGTGCGCGTCCGGGTCGCCGCGCATGGGCAGGAACGTCCCGGCGCCGACGTGCAGCGTCACGGTGGTGCGCCGCACCCCAGCCGCCTCCAGGGCCGCGAGAAGTGCCGGCGTGAAATGCAACCCGCCGGTCGGGGCGGCCACCGCGCCCTCGGCGCGGGCGAACACCGTCTGGTAGTCCTGCGCATCCGCGGCGGTCGGGCCGGCGGGCCGGGCGATGTAGGGCGGCAGCGCCAGCGCACCGGCCTGGCGGAGCGCGGCGGCGAACGCCTCCCCCTCCTGGTCGAAGCGCAGCAGGACGTCGCCGTCCTCGCGCGCCAGCACCAGCGCCCGCATCTCCGTGCCGTCCAACGCCAGCACGTCACCCACGGCCAAGCGCCGGGCGTTGCGGGCCAGCGCGTGCCAGGTGCCGTCCGGCAACGGCCGGTCCAGCGTGAGGCCGATGCGCGCGGCACCCCGGTGCGCCGTCAATTGGGCCGGGATCACCCGCGTGTCGTTGGCCACCAGCAGGTCGCCCGGCGACAGCAGCGACGGCAGGTCCGCGACCGTGTGGTCCTCCAGCGCGGCGCCCACATGCAGCAACCGCGCCGCCTCGCGCGGGCGCGCCGGCTCCTGCGCGATCAGCCCGGGCGGGAGGTGGAATGCAAACGGGTCAGACAGAGAGATAGGAGCTGATCTCGATCAGGTTGCCGTCCGGATCGCGGCAATACACGGACTGCATCGGGCCCAGCGCACCCGTCCTGGCCACCGGCCCGGCCTCGACCCCGATTCCGCAGGTATGCAGGTGGTCGACCACGTCCTCCGGACCCACGGCGGTGATGAAGCAGGCGTCGATGCTGCCGGGCCGGTCGTTCACGCCGGTCGCCCAGGACCGAGGGTCGGCATCGTGCGGACGCAGGTTCAGCTTCTGGCCGCCGAACTTCAGCGCGGTGCGGTTGCCGTCCCCGAACTCCTCCCGCTCCATGCCCAGGACGCGCTGATACCAGGAGGCCGTTATCTCCACGTCCTTGCAATTAACCACGATGTGGTCGAGACGGTCGACGGTGAACCGCATGGCAGTGTCCCATATGAGAGGCTTCGCCCGCCGCGCATATATCGCCCTGCGGCATCCCCGGCAATTCGCGCTCGCCGCGGCGGTGCTGGCCGGAACCGCGGCCGCGGCGCAGCCCATCCCGGTGCAGGTCCAGCCCGACGTCGCGTATGGCCCGCTGCCCGCCGAGCAGGCGGACCTGTACCTGCCTGAGACGCCGAAGACACGGCGACCCGCCGTGGTCGTCATCCATGGCGGTGGCTGGGTCAGTGGAAGCCGCCATGCCAGCGACTATTTCTCCAGCCTGCTGGCCGCACGGGGCGTGGTCGTGCTGAACATCGACTACCGCCTGGCCGACAAGGCACTGCCGGACACGCGCTGGCCGGCCCAGCTGGTGGACGCGCAGCTGGCCGTCCGGTTCCTGCGCGCGCATGCCGCTGACTACGCCATCGATCCGGCGCGCCTGGGTGCGGCTGGAGATTCGTCTGGCGCCCAGCTTGCGGTGTTCCTGGGCGTGCTGCCCGGGATCACGCCAGGCGACCAGGCAACCCTGTACCCGAACCAGCGCCCGAACGTGAAGGCGGTGGTGGACCAGTTCGGCCCGATGGACCTGCCAGGCATGGGCCAATACGGCATCGGTTCGATCGAAGCGATGTTCGGCAGCACCACGCCGCCGCCCACCGCCCTGCTGACGGCTTCCCCGATCCCCGCCGTGACCGCCCGGGCCGCACCGGTCTACATCATCCATGGCCAGGGCGACCGGGTAGCACCGTTCGATGGCTCGCGTCAGCTGGTCGACGCGCTGAAGGCGCACCACGTCCCAGTGGAGCTGGTGTCCTATGACGGCGACCATGCCTATACCGGGCAGACCCCCGAGCAGATCGGCAAGCTGCAATCGGACGCCATCACCTGGCTGGTCGCCCGGCTCCAGCGTTAGGCCGGCGTCACGCGTCGGACCGCAATCCTGTCGATGCCGGCGCGGCCACGTCATGGATCGCCGGTGCGAAGACGTTGGGCGAGGCCTCGTTCAACCGGTAGAGGTCGAGCTGCTTCCGCGTCGGCAGGGACGCTGTCTCGTCGCCCTTGGCGTCGAAGAACTCCAGCACCACCAAGCCCGTCGACGGATCCAGCAGGGACACCGGACTGGCCTGTGGGGCGGTCGCCGCACTTGCCGCCGTCGGCGCAGCGACATGAGCCGTCGTCGAGGGTGATCGCGGGGTAGTGTTGAGGCTGGACTGGCTGGCGATGTGGGGGATCATGGCAGGGCGGCCTCGCGGTGGCGATGCGAACGAGGCGTTTTGCCGCTGGCGTGACACGTAATCGACAGAAGGTGTCCAGGCGGTTAACGAATGTGCCTGATTTTGAGAGGTCCCGTCAGCGCTCGCTCATCTTCGGCTCCATCGCGTCGTAGAAGTCACTGCCCTTGTCATCCATGACGATGAAGGCCGGGAAGTCCTCGACCTCGATCCGCCACACGGCCTCCATGCCAAGCTCCGGATACTCCAGCACCTCGACCTTGCGGATGCAGTCCTGCGCCAGCCGCGCCGCCGGGCCGCCGACGCTGCCGAGGTAGAAGCCGCCATGCGCCCGGCAGGCGTCGCGGACGGCGCGGGAACGGTTGCCCTTCGCCAGCATGACCAGGCTGCCGCCGGCGGACTGGAACTGCTCCACATAGCTGTCCATGCGCCCGGCCGTGGTGGGGCCGAACGAGCCGGTGGCGAGGCCCTCCGGCGTCTTGGCCGGGCCGGCGTAGTAGACGGGATGGTCCTTGATGTAGTCCGGCAGCGCCTCCCCGGCGGCCAGCCGCTCGGCCAGCTTGGCGTGGGCGATGTCGCGCGCCACCACCATCGTGCCGGTCAGCGACAACCGGGTGGATACCGGGTGGCGCGACAGCTCACGCCGGATGTCGAGCATGGGGCGGTTCAGGTCGACCCGCACGACCTCGCCACCCAGGATGTCGTCCGTCGCCTCGGGCAGGAAGCGCGCCGGGTCGGTCTCCAACTGCTCCAGGAACACGCCCTCGGGCGTTATCTTGGCCAGGATCTGGCGGTCCGCGCTGCACGACACGCCGATCCCCACCGGCAGGCTGGCGCCGTGGCGCGGCAGGCGGATCACCCGCACGTCGTGGCAGAAATACTTGCCGCCGAACTGCGCGCCGATGCCGATCCGCCGCGTCATTTCAAGAACCTGCCGCTCCAAATCCAGGTCACGGATGGCGTGCCCGGCCTTCGTGCCGGCCGTCGGCAGTGTGTCCAGCCAGCGGGTCGAAGCGAGCTTGACCGTCTTCAGCGTCAGCTCGGCGCTGGTGCCGCCGATGACGATGGCCAGGTGATAGGGTGGGCAGGCGCTGGTGCCGAGCGTGCGGATGCGCGTCTCCAGGTAGCCCAGCAGCTTGGCCGGGGTGAGGATGGCGCGCGTCTCCTGGAACAGGAACGTCTTGTTGGCGCTGCCGCCGCCCTTGGCGACGAATTGCATGTGGAACTCGTCGGCGTGGTGGTCCCCGGGCGCTGCCATGATGTCGAACTGGACGGGCAGGTTGTTGCCGGTGTTCACCTCCTCGAACATGCTCAACGGTGCCATCTGGCTGTAGCGCAGGTTCGTCTCGGTGTAGGTGCGGTGCACGCCGTAGGACAGCGCCTCCTCCTCGTCGCCCTGCACCCAGACGCGCTGGCCCTTCTTGCCGAACACGAGGGCGGTGCCGGTGTCCTGGCACATCGGCAGCACCCCGCCGGCGCTGATCGCCGCGTTCCTCAGCAGGTCGAGCGCCACGAAGCGGTCGTTGGCGCTCGCCTCCCCGTCATCCAGGATCGCGCGCAGCTGCGCCAGGTGGCCGGGGCGCAGCAGGTGGGAGGTGTCATGGAACGCCTGGAACGCCAGCTCGCTCAGCGCCTCCGGCTCCACGCGCAGCACGGTCTGGCCGTCACATGTGGTGGTGGACACACCGGGGACGTCCAGCTTGCGCCAAGGCGTGTTGCGCTCGCCCACCGGGAACATCGGGGCGTAGGTGAACCCGGCGGCGCGGGCTGGCAGGCTGTCCATGGTGACCTCTCCCCTGGCATTCGAAGGCGGCGTGTCCGCCATATAGACGCTGCCCGCGGCGGCTGGCATGGGCGGATCAGGGCAGCCGGCCGCGCTCCCTCACCTGCTCCCACACGGCGGTTCCGGCCGCCAGTTGGGTCACCATGGGATGCGCCCGGCAATAGGCCGTGAACGCCAGCCATTGCTGGTGCTGTCCGAAGCCGGCAGGAGTGGGGTCGTAATCGGCCAGGTCTCGGGCCATCGCCTCGGCATGCGCGCCGGCGAGCACGCCGGCGAGCCAAGGGCCGATCACGGACTCGGCGTGATCGGCGCCGGACAGCTGCACCAAGTTGGTGAGGCTCTGGCAGACAGAGGATGAATCCGTGCTGTGCACCTGCATCGCACCCGTGTCGTGCGGAGCGGCAAGGGCGAGCAAGGCCGCGATGCAGAGCCAGTTACGGCCGGACATCAGACAGCTTGCGAAAAATGGAAGCCACAACGTCGGCAAAAGGCACGCCAGGGTTGCTGGCGCATTGCTGCCAGACGTACTCCCATTGCGCCGCTTCGGGAAAGGCGCGCGGATTGATGGCCACCGCCTCCCCATGCTGCTCGGCCACGGCGTTGCGCCCGTCCAGGTAGCCGCGCTCCCATTTGCGGAAGTCGCTCGGCTGCTCGGCGATCCGGTTGTCCGGATCGGCCAGCAGGTCACGGCAGGCCCACCCGCCCGCGTCCGGCGCCGCAGCCCGGCTGGGCATGGCGGTAGACGCTGCAAGGCAGGCCGCGAGCAAAGCTGCACCGCGCGCGCTCAATGCTCCGTCGCCGGCGCCGTGGATGGGTTCAGCACCCAGGCGTCCGGCATGACCACGGGATCGGCCTTCAGCGGATCGTTGGCTTGCCCGGCCTCCACCCGCGCCGGAACGATCAGGGTTATCGCCTTGGGGAAGTTCGGGTTGCCCAAGACCGTGTAGGTCCGGTGGATATAGCGCCGCCGTCGCCAATCCCGCATGTAAGCCGCCTTGAGACTGTCCAACCGCTGGCTGCGGAAGAAGTCATAGGTGCTCTTCGCCTGATTGGCCAGCGCATCGATCAGCTCGCCCGCCGGCTTGGCGATCGCATCCGCAGCCTTGGCGCCGGCCACGATCCGGCCGGTCGGCAGTGCGTTGCACAGCTTGGAGGCGCTTTTCGGCAGCGGGCAGGCCGTATTGACCAGCGCCGACCCCGTATCCAGCAGCAACTTGCCGTCCGTCCCGAGCGCATCCAGTATCTGCTTGGTGGAGTCGATGCTGGAGTTCCACTGCGCTTGGCTGGGGAACGACCCCACGGTGCTGCCGGCCTGGATGGCGCGATAGACGGTGATGAACTCGACGTCGTAGAGCGCCCAGGGATATTGGAAGATCTGCTGCCGGGTCGCGATCTCGGCATCGTCGAAGCTGGCGCCGTACGCGTTCTCCATCAGAGTCTCGACCGCCGGCCAGTTACCGTTGCAAAGCCCTGAGTCGGAAGGCGGCACCAAACCCCGAGCGCCGCGGATGGTGACCACGAAATAGTCGCGGGTATACCGGGCGACCAGGGTGGCAATCCGCGTGGCGTAGTCGCGCTTCTGATAGATGGGCAGTTGGCGGAACGCGATCAGGTAGGACAGCAGCACGAACGTGACGGGCCGCGCCTCCGGCGGGACGCCGAACGCGCCGAGCTTGTCCCCGCCGCTCACCTCCAGCGGGCCCCGCGGCTCCCGCGAGGAGTTCGGGTCGTGCTCAACGACGGCGAGCGTGTCCTGGATGTAGTCGAAGCCGAGGGTCTCCAACGTCAGCGACAACAGAACGGGATCATACGAGATCGAGATGGGCCGCAATCCCGGACGATACGTGAAGTCGTTCGCGTTGCTCGAACCGTCGGCTGCCTGCGGGGGAATTGCCATGGGGTTCGGCTATCCTATTGGCATGGGAACGATAGGCGGCGAGCGCAGAATCGTCAACCCGACCGGGCCACTCGGCCCAGCGCGTCAGTCCCGCCGTTTGCGGAACGCGTCCAGACTTACGATCTGCGGCTCCTCCGCCGCTTGGACCGGCTCGGCGGGCTCGTCGGCCGCCGCCTCGGCCTCGTCCTCGCTGTTGGCAGGCTCCACCGGTGCGGCGCGGAAGCGCAGGCCGAACTGCGCATGTGGGTCGGCGAAGGCGGTCAGCGCGGCGAACGGGATCACCAGCGTGCTGGCGATGCCGCCGAACGACAGGCCGACGCTGAAGAAGCCGGCAGCCTCGTTCACCCGCAAGTCCCAGAACTGGTGCTGCAGCACGATAGTCATCTCTTCCGGATACTGCGCCAGGAGGCGGGCCGGGATGGTCACGCCAGGCTGGTCGGTGCGGAAGCTCACGTAGAAATGGTGCTGGCCCGGCATGCCCTGCTCGCCGGCGAACTGCAGCGCGCGGATCGCCACGCCGCGCATCGCCTCCTGCGCCCAGGCATCGTACGGCAACAGGCTGTCGGGCCTGGGTGCGGGGGGATCGTCGTCTTCCATCGCGGTACTCGATTGCAAATTGGTCGGGCGCGGGACCTGATTAGCGCGGAACGGCAAGCCGGGGCAAAAGAACCGCCGGCGCTAGCCAACGGCGCCCGACTGAGCATGTTATTGTGGCAACGTCGCGGCAAAGGACGACTCGCATGTATATCGCAATGAACCGCTTCAAAGTCGCCCCCGGGTCGGAGGCGGCGTTCGAGGAGCTCTGGACCACCCGCGACAGCCATCTGCGCGACGTGGCGGGCTTCGTCGAGTTCCACCTGCTGCGCGGACCGGAGAAGGAGGACCACGTGCTCTACTCCTCCCACACCATCTGGGCCGACCACGGCGCCTTCGAGGCCTGGACCAAGTCGGAGGCGTTCCGCGCGGCGCACCGCAACGCCGGGGACAATCGGGCCATGTATCTGGGCCATCCGGAGTTCGAGGGGTTTTCCGTGGTGCAGACGATCAAGTGAGCGCGGCGGCAGCGGATGTCGGGACGCTGCTGCACGCGGCCGCGCGGGAGGGCGACACCCGTTCGCTGGCCGCCCTCCTGGATTCCGGCACCGACCCGGACCGTCCGGACGCGAGGGGCTTCACCCCCTTGATCCTGGCGAGCTACAACGGACAGGCGGCAGCGACGGCGCTGCTGCTCCAACGTGGCGCCGCCGTGGACGGCGCGGACGCCCAGGGCAGCACGGCGCTTGGCGGGGTCGCCTTCAAAGGCTTCCTCGACATCGCCCGGCTGCTGCTCGCGGCCGGCGCGGCGGTCGACGTGCCGGATGCCGCCGGGCGCACGCCGCTGCTGTTCGCCGCCATGTTCGGCCGGCCCGACATGGCGGCGCTGCTGGTCCAGCACGGTGCCGACCCGGCGCACGGGGATGCGGAGGGCGTCTGCGCCGCCGACATCGCCCGGCAGAGCGGCCGACCGGAGCTGATCGCCGCGATGGGCCTGCCTGGATGACGCCGCGCACGCTGGGCGAGGGCACGGCCTCCCGCTTCGTGGCCGTGGCGCTGGGCCACGTCACCCGCGAATACCCGAACAAGCCAGGCAACGTCATGTCCGCCCCGCAGGACGCCCGGACGCCGCGCGCGCTGCACCCCGTGTTCTACGGCAGCTTCGACTGGCACTCCTGCGTGCACGCCTACTGGATGCTGGCGCGGCTGCTGCGGCTGTTCCCGGCCATGGCGCCGGCCAGCGCCATCCGGACGCTGTTCGACAGCCACCTCACCGCCGAGCGCGTGGCCGGCGAGGTCGCCACGCTGCGCCACCCGATGGCGCGCGGGTTCGAGCGGCCGTACGGCTGGGCCTGGCTGCTGAAGTTGGACGAGGCGCTGACGCATCTGCCGGAGCGGCGCTGGCATGATGCGCTTGCGCCGCTGACGGCGCTGTTCGTCGAGCGCTTCCATGATTTCCTGCCGAAAGCCAGCTACCCGGTCCGGGTCGGCACGCATTTCAACACGGCCTTCGCCCTGGCCCTGGCGTCGGACTATGCGCAGGGCGTCGGTGATGTCGCCCTGCTGCGGCTGCTGCGCCATGCGGCCGAGGGCTGGTATGGCGGGGACGCGGATTGCCAGGCCTGGGAGCCGAGCGGCGACGACTTCCTGTCATCCGCCCTGATCGAGGCGGAATGCATGCGCCGCCTGCTGCCGCCCGCGGAGTTCGCCCCGTGGTTCGACCGCTTCCTGCCGCATCTGGCGGAGGCGCGGCCGGCGACCCTGTTCGCGCCCGCGGCGGTGAGCGACCGCAGCGACGGCAAGATCGCCCATCTGGACGGGCTGAACCTCAGCCGCGCCTGGTGCTGGCGCGCGCTCAGCCGCACCTTGGCGCCAAGCGATGCGCGTCGGATCATGATGGAGCAGGCGGCGGAGCTCCACCTGGAGGCCGGGCTGCCGCACGTGGCGGGCGACTACATGGGCGAGCACTGGCTGGCGACGTTCGCGGTATTGGCCCTGGAGGGCTGAAGTCGGCAGGGTGCCGGTGGGCTGAAGCCCACCCTACGATCCCCTCGAAGTCAGGGTGCGTCCTGTGTTGCCGCATCCAGCGGCACGAACCTGCCCCCGGCGTCGACCGCCGATACGCTCCCGTCCTTGATGCCGTAGACCCAGCCATGCAGCGCGATGCTCCCGGTGGCGAGCCGGGCCGCGACGGCGGGGTGGGTGGCGAGATGTGCAAGTTGCGTGCGGACGTTCTGCTCGACCAGGGCTTGCAGCTGCGCCTGGCCGGTGACGCCGGGATGGGTGACCGCCACGACGCTGCGTGCCGCCTCCGCGTTGCGCAGCCAGGAGGCGACGGTCGGCATGGTTCGCAGCAGCGGATCGTCCCGGTTCAGCAGCGCCTTCATGGCGCCGCAGTCCGAATGGCCGCAGATCACGATGTCGGTCACTTCGAGGGCCGTGCAGGCGTATTCGACCACGGCCGACACGCCGCCCAGCATCTCGCCATAGGCAGGCACCACGTTGCCGATGTTGCGGCAGACGAACAGCTCGCCAGGGCTGGTCTGGGTGATCAGCTCGGGCACCACGCGGCTGTCGGCGCAGGCGATGAACAGCGTTTGCGGCTGCTGCCCGGTTGCGAGCTGGGCGAACAGCTCCTCACGCGCGGGGAAGGCCCGCTCGCGAAACATGCGGACCCCGTGCAGGAGCCGTTGGAAACCGCCTTCCGGCCGGGTGGTCATGGTGCGCGCCGATCGCGGATGTGAGCCAAGTCTCTGCTCCGATACTGCGGACCGAATGTAGCACCCTCATCCTGCCCTCTCCCAGCGGGAGAGGGTTCAATTGGTCAATCCGAGTATCGCTGTTCGACCCACGGGTCGCCGCGCTCGTGGTAGCCGCGGACTTCCCAGAAGCCAGGTTTATCGGCAGTCGCGAACTCGATGCGCTGCAGCCACTTGGCGCTCTTCCAAAGGTATAGGTGCGGCACGACCAGGCGCACCGGGCCGCCATGCTCGGCGGTGAGCGGCTGGCCGTTCCACGAATGCGCCAGGATCGCATCGGCGGCGGCGAAGTCGGCCAGTGGCAGGTTGGTCGTGTAGCCATCATGGCTGTGCAGGATGACGAACGCGGCGGCGGCGAGCGGACGCACCGCCTCGATCACCGTCCGGGTGGATACGCCCTCCCAGGCATTGTCGTACCGCGACCAGGTGGTGACGCAGTGGATGTCCGTCACCTCCCGCGTTTGCGGCTGGGCCTGGAAGGCGGGCCAGTCCCAGGTCACCGCCTCCTCGACGGCGCCGAACGCGCGCAGTGACCAGCGCGCCGGGTCGATCTTCGGGTGCACGCCCAGGTCCAGCACCGGCCAGTCCCGCACCAGATGCTGGCCCGGAGGCAGGCGCTCGGCCTCCGGGCGGGCCACGCGTCCGGTCAGGAAGCGACCCTGCCCGGCCCAGGCCTGCTTCGTCGTGGTAAGCTTGCTGTCCGGCGGCAGCTCGGCCGTCACGCCATGGCATCCTGGCGGACCAGCGACGGCGCCAGCTCGGCCAGGATTTCGTAGGAGCGCAGCCGGGCCCGGTGGTCATGGACCGCGCAGGCCACCATGATCTCGTCGGCTTGGGTTTCGTCCAGGAACTCGGCCAGCTGGCGCTGCACCGTCGCGGCGGAGCCAACGAACGAGCAGGCGAGCATGCCGGAGGCCTGCATCTTCTCCGCCGGCGTCCAATACGTCTCGATATCGTCGATCGGCGGCATCAGCTTGCCGCGCGTGCCGCGGAACATGTTGGTGAAGCTCTGCTGGACGGAGGTGAACAGCCGCCGGGCGGCGGCGTCCGTCTCGGCCGCGATCACGTTGACCCCGACCATGGCATGCGGCCGCGCCAGCTGCGCCGACGGGCGGAACCGCTCGCGATAGATCTGCAGGGCAGGCATCAGCGCGTCCGGCGCGAAATGGGAGGCGAAGGCGTAGGGCAGGCCGAAATGCGCCGCCACCTGCGCGCCGTACGTGGAGGACCCGAGGATCCAGAGCGGCACCTGCGTGCCGCCGCCCGGCACCGCCTGGACGCGCTGGCCCGGCTGCACCGGGCCGAACAGCGCCTGCAACTCCGCCACGTCCTGCGGGAAGTGCTCGGCCGACTCGGGGTCGCGGCGCAGGGCGCGTTGCGTGTAGCCGTCCGAGCCCGGCGCGCGGCCCAGGCCCAGATCGATGCGGCCGGGATACAGCGTCTCCAGCGTGCCGAACTGTTCGGCGATGAGCAGGGGTGCGTGGTTCGGCAGCATGATCCCGCCTGCGCCGACCCGGATGCGATGGGTGCCGCCTGCCACGTAGCCGACGGTGACGGCGGTGGCCGCGCTGGCGATCCCGATCATGTTGTGGTGCTCCGCCAGCCAATACCGGCGGTAGCCCCAGCGCTCGGCATGCTGTGCCAAGTCCAGCGAGTTGTGCAGGGCATCGGCAGCATCCGAACCCTGCGGCACGGGAGCCAGGTCGAGCACCGAGAAGGCTTGCATGGTCACCTCGTTTGCAGCGAGGCCAAGATGTCATGGTTCCGAGACCGAAAGGCAAGAGAGTGGGGGGCTTCTGTTGCCCGGTGCCCCCCGAACCGCGTCTATCGCAACTTACGCTGCGACTGCGAATGCCTCATGATTGTCATTGGCACTTGTAATATAGCCCGATGACGGCGGTACAATGCCGAGCGAAAAATACGTCTTTATCACGCGTGTCGAGCCTATTTCGTCCCCATAGTCCATCGCAGTGATGGTGGAGACGCCGAGTACTGCCCCCGGGTCCACAACGATTATTCCACGCATCGTTTATCGCCATAGCTAGCGAACCAGCCCCACTAACATAGGCGATGTCGCAGCCGAATGGTAGGGGTGATGCATGCCGATCTCCCCCGAACAAGTTGCCGCCATCGCCGAGCTGCGCACCGCGTCCACCCCGACGCTGCGGGCCACCGTGCCGGCGCTGGAGTCGTTGCTGTACCACGCCGTGCCCGTGCTGGACCACGGCTTCGTCCGGGTGATCGACTATATGGGGGACGACGCCGCGGTGGTGCAGGCGGCCCGCGTCTCCTACGGCCGCGGCACCAAGCGCGTGAGCGAGGATGCCGGGCTGATCCGCTACCTCATGCGTCACCGGCACTCCACGCCGTTCGAGATGTGCGAGATCAAGTACCACGTGAAGCTGCCGATCTTCGTCGCCCGGCAATGGATCCGCCACCGCACCGCCAACGTGAACGAGTATTCCGCGCGTTACTCCGTCATGGACCGGGAATTCTACATTCCGGCGCCCGAACACCTGGCGGCGCAATCCGCCAGCAACCGGCAGGGCCGCGGCGCGGTGCTGCAGGGTGACGAGGCGGCGGCCGTGCTGGACCTGCTGCGGCAGGACGCCGGGCGCGCGCACGACCATTACGCCTGGATGCTGAACGAGGAGGAGGCCGATCCGGCACGGCAAGGGTTGGCGCGCGAGCTGGCGCGCATGAACCTGACGCTGAACACCTACACGCAGTGGTATTGGAAGACCGACCTGCACAACCTGCTCGGCTTCCTCTCGCTGCGCGCCGACGCCCACGCGCAATACGAGATCCGCGCGTATGCCGACGTGATGATGCAGGGTGTCGAGGCGTGGGTTCCCGCCACGGCGGCGGCGTTCCGGGACTATCGCCTCGGTGCGGTCACCTTCTCCGCCGGGATGCTGGCGGTGTTGCGGCGGCGCCTGGCCGGCGAGGCGGTGGACCAGCCCGGTAGCGGCCTCAGCAAGCGGGAGTGGGCGGAGCTGGAGGCGGCGTTGGCATGATCCTGGTGTTCGGCAGCATCAACTTGGACACCGTCTACGAGCTGGACGAGTTGCCGACGCCCGGCCGCACCGTCGTCGGCCGCACTGCGCTGGTGCAGCCCGGTGGCAAAGGCGCCAACCAAGCGGTTGCCGCTGCAAAGGACGGCGCGGCGGCGGCGATGGCGGGCGCCGTGGGCAACGACCCGAACGCCGAGTTGGCGATGGCCGGGCTGAAGCGGGCCGGGGTCGACGTGTCGCGCGTGACCCGCAGCGAGTCGGTGACCGGCAGCGCGGCCATCTGCGTGGATCGTGACGGGCAGAACCAGATTGCGGTCGCCAGCGGGGCCAATTTGCTGGCCAGGGCCGACCAGGTCTCAGACGCCGACCTTGGGCCAGACGCGACGCTGGTGCTGCAAATGGAAGTCCCGGCCGACCAGACTGCCACGCTGATCCGCCGGGCACGGGCCCGGGGCGCGCGCATTATCCTCAACCTGGCACCGGCGATGCCGATCGCCGATGATGCGCTGGCAATGGTGGATTGGGTGGTGGTGAACGCGGAGGAGGCCGAGTGGCTCGGTGAGCACCTTGGCGCCGCGCCGGACCCTGCCGCCCTGCACGCCGCCTTGGGCGTAGGCGTGGTCCGGACGCGTGGTCCGCAGGGCGTGTCAGCGTCCGGTGCCTCGGGCGATCTCCTCGTCGAGGCACTTCGCATCGAGGTGGTGGACGCCACCGGAGCCGGCGACTGCTTCATCGGCGTGTTTGCCGCGGCACTCGATCGCGGCGCCAGCCCGGCCGATGCCCTGCGCCGGGCCAACGTGGCCGCCGCCCTAAGTTGCACCCGGCGCGGCAGCCAGATCAGCAGCCCGCATCGGGAAGAAACCGACGCAGTACTGGATCAGTCGGACTTGTCGGGCGGATAAGCGCAGGACCATCCGCCGAAGTGGCAGCCGTGCCGAGGTTGCGTCGACCGTAAATCCTGCCATGGGAGGGCGCCGTGGCCGGTAGATGACCTTCGGGCCAGCTCACGATCACGTCACATGGATGACGTGACGGCTGGTGCCAGCGCAGGGATCTTGGCAGCGGGATGCAGCGGGTTGCGGAAACGGAACTCGCCGTCCGGGGCGGCATCCGGTGCCGCCATGCCGAACATCTCCAACCGGGAGGCGCAGGTCACGGCAACCACCGGCCGCGCGCCGGGGTCGGTGAGGAACTGGCGCGCCTCGCCCTCCAACTGCATTCCTTCGCGCAGCAGGCGCCATTCCGTGCGGTCGGTGTCTTCCACGAACATCGCCAGGATGCCGGGGCGGCTTCCCGTCAGCCGTGCCGGAGCGATGGCCGCCAGGCGACGGCGCACGGCAACCGCAACTTCGTTCTCCTGCCCGGCGCGCGCGGCGAGGACGAACATGCTGCGTTCCGCGGTCATGACCGCCAGATGCGCCTCCGGCCCGAACTCGGTGCGCAGCCGTGGCATAAGGCCAAGCTCGTCCGCCTGCGCGGCCGCGAGCATCAGGGGGTCCAGCCGCAGCACCGCAGCCTCGTCGTGGTCGGCACGCCGCATGCCCGACAGCATGGCCGTGATGCGGCCGTGCAGCGCGGCCAGCGCATCCCCTTCCGGCAAGTCCTTCAGCCCCTGGGGCAAGGTCATCTTCAGGAGGTAACGTCCGGGATGGCTCGCGAGCCAAGTCTGCAGGTCCGGGTCGATGCGGTCGCACAGGTTGGACCAGGCGCCGCGGTGCACTTCCCGCCCGTCCTCCGCCGACACGACGTCGCAGGCGACCTCGGCCTCCTGGCCGCTGCGGTGGATCAGCAGGTCGAAGCTGGCATCGTCCTGCAGCCCGGCGAACGCGACGTCGAAGCCACGACCGCGTTGCAATGCGGCGGTTCGGAGCAGGTGGAACGTCGAGATCAGCGTGTTGTCCGACTCGGCGGCTTGTTGCAGGCGCGCCCGCAGACGATCGCGTCCGGCGCCGGGCAAATCCTCAAACAGGCGGCTGGCATCCGTCGCCAGGCGGGCGATGCACAGCTCCCCAGCGCTCGGCGGGCGGTTGCGCCCGGGCTTGCGCCAGCGGTCGATCGTCAGCTCGATGATGTGCCGTTGCTGGAGCGCGCGGCCCTGCCGGGTCGGCTTGGCCGCAGCGCGTTCCAGCTCGATGATCCGGTCGGTCCATTTGCGTGAGCCGAAGCCCTCGACGAACGCATCGAGGGCACTTGGATCGACCTGCGTGTCAGCGCTGCTCATGGGCAGAGGTTAGTGTCCACACGAAGCGGCCCACACACACATGATCGTTACCTGGCGCCTAATCCCCTGGGGAGCTGCAAAGTCGTCGACCCGTGTGGATTCTGTGCACGGTGACGCAGCAGATGGTCAGCCAGCACGCAAGCAAGCATCGCCTCCCCCACCGGGACGGCGCGGATCCCGACGCAAGGGTCGTGCCGGCCACGGGTCGTCACCTCCACGTCGTGGCCGAGGCGATCGACCGCCGGCACGGCGGTCAGGATCGAGCTGGTCGGCTTCACCGCAAACCGGGCGACGATCGGCTGACCGGTGGAGATGCCGCCCAGGATGCCGCCCGCATGGTTGGCGCCGAAGCGGACGGCGCCGTCCGCCATCCGCATCGGGTCGGCGTTCTCCTCCCCGTGCAGGGCCGCGGCGGCGAACCCGGCGCCGATCTCGACGCCCTTGACCGCATTGATGCCCATCAGCGCGGCGGCGATGTCGGCGTCCAGCTTGGCGTAGATCGGGGCGCCCAGGCCGGGCGGCACGCCCTCCGCCACCAGTTCGATCACCGCACCCACCGAGGAGCCGCCCTTGCGCACCGCCGTCAGCTGCTCCTCCCACTGCACGGCCGCGACCGGGTCGGGGCAGAAGAACGGGTTGTCCGCCACGGCGGCCCAGTCCCAGCGGCTGCGGTCCACCGCCTGCGCGCCGACCTGCACCAGGGCGCCCCGGATGGTCACGCCCTCCAGCACGCGGCGGGCGACCGCGCCGGCGGCGACCCGCATCGCCGTCTCCCGCGCGGAGGAGCGGCCGCCGCCGCGATGGTCGCGGATGCCGTATTTCAACTCGTAGGTCAGGTCGGCATGCCCCGGGCGGAAGCGGTCGGCGATGTCGCCGTAGTCGCGGGACCGCTGGTCCACGTTCTCGATCTGCAGCGCGATGGGCGTGCCGGTGGTCCGGCCCTCGAACGTGCCGGACAGGATGCGGACGGTGTCCGGCTCCTGCCGTTGGGTGGTGTGGCGGGACTGGCCCGGCCGCCGGCGGTCCAGGAAGGGCTGGATGTCCGCCTCGGTCAGCGGCAGCTGGGGCGGGCAGCCATCCACCACGCAGCCGATCGCCGGCCCGTGGCTCTCACCCCAGGTGGTGACGCGGAACAGGTGGCCGAAGCTGTTGTGGCTCACGCCGCGCCGTCATTCCGACGGGGTGACGGTGATGTCGGGCGCGAGGGGGTTCTTCATCCCGACGGTGTGGTAGCCGCTGTCGACATGGTGCACCTCTCCGGTGACGCCGGAGGACAGGGAGGACAGTAGGTACAGCGCGGCGCCGCCCACTTCCTCGATCGTGGTGTTGCGCTCCAGCGGGGAGTTGTACTGGTTCCAGCGCAGGATGTAGCGGAAGTCGCCGATGCCGCTCGCCGCCAGCGTCTTGATCGGCCCGGCGCTGATCGCGTTCACCCGGATGCCCTGCCCGCCCAGATCCGCCGCCAGGTAGCGGACGGAGGCTTCGAGCGCGGCCTTGGCCACGCCCATGACGTTGTAGTGCGGCATCACCCGCTCGGCACCCAGGTAGGTCATGGTCAGCAGCGCGCCGCCCGGCTTCATCATCGGCACCGCGCGGGCGGCGACGGCGGTGAACGAATAGCAGGAGATGTCCAGCGCGGTGAGGAACGCCTCGCGCGGGGTGTCCATGTACTTGCCGCGCAGGTACGCCTTGTCGGCCCAGCCGATGGAGTGGACGAGGAAGTCCAGCCCGCCCCATCGCTCGCGGACCTGGGCGAACGCCGCGTCCATGCTGGCGTCGCTGGCGACGTCGCAGGGCACCACCAGCTTGCTGCCGACGCTCCCGGCCAAGGGTCGCACCCGCTTCTCCAGCGCGTCGCCCTGGTAGGTGAAGGCGAGCTCCGCCCCTTGCGCGGCGCAGGCGGCGGCGATGCCCCAGGCGACGGAGCGGTCGTTCGCCACGCCCATCACCAGGCCGCGCTTGCCCGCCAACAGGGTTCCGGTCACGGGCCTGGCGAGCACGTTGGTATCCGGCATGGCGTCGTCCTCCCGAGGCAGCGTGGGCGGTGGTGGCACAGGCGGCCGGGCAAGGAAAGGCCGGCACCGGCAAGGGAAGGGTGATTGCCGCTGCGTGCGGGATTGGCTAACCCACCGGTATGACCACCTCCTGGCGCCCGTCCGAACGCTATCCCGACCCGGCGGTCGAGGTCCTTGACGCGCGGTTCGCGCCCTACCGGATCACGCTCGCGGCGGTGGAGCGGCTGTATACGGGGTGTCGCTGGGCCGAAGGGCCGGTCTGGTTCGGCGACACCCGCTGCCTGCTGTGGAGCGATATCCCCAACAACCGCATCCTGCGCTGGGACGAGGAGACCGGCACCACCTCCGTCTTCCGCCGTCCGTCCAACAACGCGAACGGCAACACCCGCGACCGCGCGGGCCGGCTGGTGACCTGCGAGCACGGCACCCGCCGGGTGACCCGCACCGAATACGACGGCAGCATCACCGTGCTGGCTGACCGGTTCGACGGCAAGCGGCTCAACTCGCCGAACGACGTCGTGGTGCGGTCCGACGGGTCGATCTGGTTCACCGACCCCGAATTCGGCATCCTCGGCTATTACGAGGGCGAGCGTGCCGAGCCGGAACTGCATACCAACGTCTATCGCATCGATGGCGCCACGGGCGCGGTGACGCTGGCGACGGACGAGATCGCCCGGCCCAACGGCCTGGCCTTCTCGCCCGACGAGCGCACCTGCTACGTCGTCGAATGCGGGGTGGCGCCGCGCCGCCTGCTGGCGTTCGACGTGTCGGCGGATGGACGCAGCCTGACCAACCGCCGCGTGTTCATCGATGCCGGCCAGGGCACGCCGGATGGGTTCCGCTGCGACGTGGATGGCAACCTCTGGTGCGGCTGGGGCATGTCCGAGGAGTTGGACGGCGTCATGGTGTTCGACCCGGGCGGCCAGCCGATCGGCCGCATCGCGCTGCCGGAACGTTGCGCCAACCTCTGCTTCGGCGGGCGGCACCGCAACCGTCTGTTCATGGCGTCCAGCCAGTCGCTCTATTCGCTGTATGTCCAAACCCAGGGCGCGCCCGGCGGTTAGCAGGGGATGCCTGCACCCATCACCGCCACTGCAACGTCCTTCACCCAGGTCGTCCTGGTCTGCCGCAAGTGCAGCAAGAAGCTGGGCGGCGGCTACGGACCCGACGGGGAGGACAGCCTCGCCCGCGCCTTGAAGGTGGAACTCCGCGGGACCGGCCGCCGCCGCGCCGTTCGGGTGATCGAGACCAAGTGCCTGGGCCTCTGCCCGAAGGGCGCGGTGACCGTGTTGCCGGCGGGTGCTCCGGGCAGCCTGCTCAGCGTGCCGAAGGCGACGCCGGCGGCGGATATCCTAGCTCGGCTGCCGCCTGCCTGACGGCGTCGGCCCCGAACGCCCGCTCCAGCCGCCGGACGGTGAAGTGCGCGCCGGCCAAGTCGCGGTAATGCGCCAGGAAGGCCGCGTTCAGCGTCGCGCCGCCGAGCGCACCGATGACGGGCACTGCCTGCAGGGCGAACTTCTCGGACAGCGACAGCCCGAAGCGTGACGCGGCTTGTCTCATCAACAGTGCCAACGGCCCACCGCGTAGCATCAGACGCGTGCCGAAATAGCTGGTTTCCGCCTCGCCTGGGTTGAGAGCGAACACTTGCAGGCAAGCCTCGCGGGCGGCGGCGTCGCTGAGATCCTCGCCCTCGTGCTGCGCGATGCGGGCGATCTCGCGCATGATCGCCAGCGTGGTCACCGCCGCATCGGGCACGAACCCGCCCAGGCCGAAGAAGCCGCCAGCCGCACCTGAGAGCACCACGAGCGGCGCGGCGAACCGGCGGCTGCGTGCCTGCTCCACCGCCGAGTCGAGTCGCAGGACGGCGAGGTCGAACGCCCGGGCCAACGCGGCCTCGACCACGCGGGCGACGACCGAGCCGGTGCCCGGCACCGCCTGCACCGTGCGAGTGCCAATCCGGATGCCGCGGCCGAGGAGGCCGCCCGTCGACTCCGCCAGGCGCATCAGCAGGCTGCCGCGGCTTCCCAGCCGCTTCAACGCCAAGCCCAGCTCCGTGCGCGCCGCCGCGTCCATGCTGCGGCCGGCGACGACCACGTCGGTCCCGGCAACGCCCTCCTGCACCCCGTCCATGTCCAACACTCCCCTGCCGCCGGTCAAACGTCCGGAAGGCCGGTAGGCTCCCGCTCGCCAGGGGCGTCTTGCGCCAGCCGCCGCGCCTCGCGCAGCAGGTCGGCCTTTGCCGAGCGGCCGAGGGTGCGATACAGCCGCAGCAAGGCCAGCTCGTCGCCGAGCAGCCCGGCAGGGGCAGCAGGGCTGTCACCGTGCAACAGCAGCTCGACAGACACGTCGAGGGCCCGGGCGATGCGCGACAGGTTGGCGCTCACCTGTCCCGCCCGGTCGGTCTCCCACTGCGCGACGGCGCTGCGCGACACGCCGGTGGCCACGGCCAACGCCGATTGGCTCATCCCGCGCTGACGCCGCCACTCTGCGATGCGGTCTCCAACGGTCGCGCTCATTGACGGGAACGAAGCCGCGCGTCGGAGAACAATTGACGAACATTGTTAGTCATACTAACATGATGGTCGATCGGAGGTGACATGCCTGCTGCCATCGTCTGGACGAACGCTATCGATGTCCGCCTGCTCGAAGCGCGCTCCGCGGGAGCGTCGTGGCAGGCCATCGCCACGGAACTGCATGTCGGCCGCAATGCCGCCATCGAGCGCGCCCGGCGGCTCGGTCTCGTGCCCTCGACCCGCCTGCAGCCGCCGCCGCGCGCACCGGTCGAGCGGATCGACCGGCCCACCTTGCCGCCGGGCCATCCGCTGTCCTGGCAGGCCATCACCGACGGGACGGCGCTGGCGGGGGAGCCATACCCATACCCCGTCTTCCTCTGACGCGCTTAACGAAGGTTCAGGACCGCGGCGGCGCGGCAGCGTGGCGAGGCAAAGCGGCCGACGACCCGGTCGCCGGTGCGGTCACCCTCGAACACCTGCTGAAACGGCTTGTGGTCGGCGCCTTCGGCAACGCTGCTGGCCGTCACGTGGCCGGACGGGCTGATGTGGCCGTCGAGCACGGTAACGCCATCAGTGGGCGCGAACCGCGCATCGGTCCCCTGGACGACCAGGGTGGCGGCGGCCTTTCCGCCAGCGTCGAAGCCGATGCCGCAATTCCCCTGCTCGGCCGACAGGGTCCCGGCGTAGCGGACGGACCCTGCGGCACACGCGGCCAAGCCGAGCGTCGCCACCAACACGGCTCCCATGCGGCTGCACCGGTTAATTGCGGGCGTCCCCTACCTCTCCGCTGTGCACCATCCCGAGATGGCTGGTGAGTGCCTTGACCATTTTCTTCACCTCCGCCGCCGCCAGCACGAACCCCACCGTCCCGTACGCGGGATGGGCGAACGCCAGCATCGAGCCTTCCGTCAAAGCCTCCGGCCGCACCAGCCACGGCGGCCCGACCACCGCCTGCACGCCGCTGGCTTCCAAGCCGCGCTCCCTCGCCTCGGGCGGCAAGTCCGCCAGCAGGCGCGCTCGCGCCGAGCCGAGGGCGCCGATCAGCTCCAGCAGCTGCGAGGCGCTGAGCTTTACCTGACCTTCCGCGCCGCTGCCGGGCAGCAAAGTCAACACAGCGCCGCCTGCGCTGACCGCCACGTTCATCCGCGGCTGCGCCATCGGCCACCTCTCCACACCTTGAAAGCCATATCGCACGAGTAGCCAACCTGTCTCCATCCCGATGGTGCAGGATCCGCGGCTGATCCGCAGTTCCTGGCCACCGTGCTCACGGATGTCGTGATCATGTGGCCCGATCCAAGCGGGTGTGAACACGCGCGGTTACAATTCCGCACAATCGGAGAGATGTGCCGCAGGCGCGCCAGGATTATGACCGCTCGCGAAAACTGAAGGAGCGATGCCCGATGGGTTCTCGTGCTTGGTTCGCCCGCTGCCTCCTATGCGCCAGCGCCCTCGCCATGCTGGGGTGCATCTCGGCAGCCTGCGCGTTCGGCTGAACCCGGAGCAACCCAGCTGCGCGTCAAAGCTGGAGCAGCGGCTGTTGCATAGGCCGCCGATCCTGAGGTAACCGCGCCCTGCGTGGGGTGCATCATGAAAGTTAGTCGGGTTCACTACGCCTGGGTGGTCGCTGCGGTGATCTTCCTGGTGCTGCTGACCGCCGCCGGCGTCCGTTCGACCCCGGGCGTCTTGCTGGTGCCGTTGGAACAGCAGTTCGGCTGGTCGCGCGCCACCATCTCCTTTGCCGTCGCGGTCAACATCTTCCTGTTTGGCCTGGCCGGCCCGTTCGCCGCCGCCATCCTGGAGCGGTTCGGGCTGCGCCGCACCGTCATGGTCGCGTTGGCGGTGATCGCCACCGGTGTCGCGCTGACCCCGCTGATGCGGCAATCCTGGCACCTGATCCTGCTCTGGGGCATCGTCGTCGGCTCCGGCACCGGCGTCACCGCCATGGTGCTGGGCGCCACCGTCGCGGCGCGCTGGTTCCAGAAGCAGCGTGGGCTGGTGGTGGGCATCCTCACGGCGAGCACCGCCACCGGGCAACTGGTGTTCCTGCCGCTGTTCGCGGCGCTGCTGCAGACCTATGGCTGGCAGGCGGTCTCGCTCACCATCGCATCCGTCGCCGGGCTCATGATCATCCCCGTCGCCCTGCTGGTCCGCGACCGGCCGGCCGACCTGGGCATTCCACCTTACGGGGGTGCCACGGTAGTGCCTGCACCGCCCTTGTTGGCGAACCCGATGCGCCGCGCCCTGGCCGCCCTGCGGGAGGCAGCCGGCTACCGCAACTTCTGGCTGCTGAGCGGCAGCTTCTTCATCTGCGGCGCCTCGACCAACGGGCTGATCGGCACCCACCTGATCCCGGCCTGCCTGGATCACGGCATCCCCGAGGTCGCGGCGGCCAGCCTGCTCGCGATGATGGGCGTGTTCGACTTCTTCGGCACCACCCTGTCCGGCTGGCTGTCCGACCGCTGGGACAACCGGCGGCTGCTCGCGTGGTATTACGGGCTGCGTGGCCTGTCGCTGATCGCCCTGCCCTTCACCTTCCAATACTCGTTCTACGGCCTGACCCTGTTCGCCGTGTTCTACGGCCTGGACTGGATCGCCACGGTGCCGCCGACCGTGCGGCTGACGGCGCAGACCTTCGGCGAGCAGGGCGCGGCGGTGTATTTCGGTTGGATCGCCGCCACGCACCAGCTGGGCGCAGCCTTCGCCGCCTGGATGGCCGGCCTGTTGCGGCAGGACACCGGCGATTACCTGAGCGCGTTCCTGTCCGCCGGCATCCTGTGCCTGGTGGCGAGCATCATGGTCAGCCTGATCGACCGGCCGGCACTCCGGCCCGCCATGGCCTGACCTTGCCGCGCCGGGCCGGGCTGCCTCTAATGCAGGTCGTCGTTGCAAGGCCCGGGCCCGTCGATGCTGCCAAAGGTCGCTGCCGTCACCATGGCCTACAACGAGACGGCGCTGCTGCCGGTCTGGGCGCGCCACTACGCCCGGCAGGTCGGCGCGGATTACTGCTACGTGGTCGACCAAGGATCCAGCGAAGCGCCGGACCTGCCGCCCGGCGTGAACCGCCTGCGCCTGCCCCACGCCGACCATGACGAGGCGCGGAACGCCCGCTTCGTCTCCGGGCTGACGGGAGCGCTGCTGGAATGCTACGACTGGGTGCTGCACAGCGAAGTCGACGAGTTGGTCCTGGCCGATCCCAGGCACTTCACCAGCCTTCCGGCCTTCTGTGCCACGGCGCTGGCCACCACCGTGTCCGCCGTCGGCCTCGACGTGCAGCAGGTTCCTGCGCTCGAGCCGCGCCTCGACATCGGCCGGCCGGTCGGCAGCCAGCGCGGCTGGGCGCGCTTCACCAGCGCGATGTGCAAGCCAGTGCTCAGCCGCAAGCCGCTGTCCTGGGCGCCAGGCTTCCACAGTTCCGACCAGCCGTTGATGTTCGCGCCGCTCTATCTGTTCCACCTGCACTGGGCGGACCGCGAGCTCGGGCTGCAACGCCTCGCGAACACCCGCAACCGGCCTTGGGCCGGAGGGTCGTTCGCGGCGCATGACCGCATCGACGATGCACAATGGCTGGCCGTCTTCGAGGCGATGGCCGCAATGCCGCGGGCGAGCGGGATCGACCTGGACCTCGCAGGCGCTCCGCTGCGCGACTGGCTGCGCCGCGTCAGCGACAGCAGCGTCGGACGCGAGACGGACACCTACCGCTTCGACCTGGGCATCAACGCCGACCAGCTCTGGCCGATCCCCGATGCCTTCCGCGCCAGGCTCTGACCGGCTACGGGTGCCCCATGTCAGCCCACAACGCCTCCGGAATGCTGCGCGGCTTCTGGTATATCGCCACGGCCTCCCGCAAGCTGCGCCGCGGCACGACCAAGCCGGTCACCCTCGCGGGCGACGACATCCTGGTCGGCCGGACGCCGGATGGCAGCGTGTTCGCCTACGCCGACAAGTGCCCGCACCGGGGCATGCCGATGCGCCATGGCAGCTTCGACGGCTGCCACCTGCAATGCTGCTACCATGGCTGGCAGTTCGCCGCCGCCGATGGCGCCTGCTCGCATATTCCGGCGCTGGCGGACGGGGACCCCACGCCGCCGGGGCGCTTCCGCCTGCGCGCCTATCCTTGTCGGGACGTGCAGGGCAACATCTGGGTCTACCTTCCAACCGGCCGCGCGGTGCCGGACCTCTTGCCGGAGGTCCCGCAGGTCCCGGGCTTCGAGGGCATCGCCCCGCAGGTGTCGACGACGATGCGCTTCCCCTCCAACGCGGATATCGCCGCCTATGGCTTCTGCGACCCGGCGCATCCAGCCTTCGTCCACACCTCCCGCTGGTGGAAGTCCAAGGCCGGGCTGAAGCTACGCCCGAAGACCAAGACGTTCGAGCCGGTGTTGCATGGGTTCCGCATGAAGTCCCACCAGCTGGGCGGCGGCGCCCGGCCCTACCGCCTGCTCGGCACCGACGTGACGGTGGACATCACCATCAGCCTGCCCGGCGTGCGGATCGAGCATATCCGGGGCAGCCGCCACTCCGCCTGCGTGCTCGCCACCGTCACCCCGGTGACGGAGCAGGAGACGGACGTGCACTACTGCGTCTATTGGACGATGCCATGGCTGGCGCCGCTGCGGCCCGCCGCCGCGTGGATGGCGCGGGATTTCCTGGGCCAGGATATGGACATGGCCGCCAAGCTGTCGCATGGCGCGGCTACGCCACCGATGCTGTTCGTCGGCGATCCAGACACGCAGATCGCATGGCTGATGCGCCTCAAACGCGAGTATCTGGCCAGCCAGGTCGAGGGGCGGCCGTTCGTCAATCCACTTGCCGAACAATCCTTGCATTGGAAGAGCTAGCAACGGGCGGAACCGCTTCCATCTAATCGTCGTTCGACCACCTGGGATGCGATCATGGGTTTGATGCAACAACCGGCGGTCGCCGCGTTCTGGGATGTCCGGCGACATACCGAGCGACTGTGCCAGCACCTCACCGCCGAGGACCAGTGCATCCAGTCGATGCCGGATGCGAGCCCGGCCAAATGGCACCGGGCGCATACGACGTGGTTCTTCGAGCAGTTCATGCTGGTTCCACATCTGGAGGGCTACCAGCCGTTCAGCGAACAGTTCAGCTACCTGTTCAACTCCTATTACGAGGCGGTGGGTGCGCGGCATCCGCGATTCGCCCGCGGCATGATCACGCGCCCCGGCGCCGAAGACGTCACCGCCTACCGCGCCCATGTCGACGCGGCGATGGCGCGGCTGATCGGGTTGGGTGGCGACGAGATGGAGGCGCTGCTGGCCTTGGGCCTGCAGCACGAGCAGCAGCATCAGGAGCTGCTGCTCACCGACATGCTGCATGGACTGGCGCAGAACCCGCTCTCACCGGCGATGCAACCCGGCTGGACGGCTCCGGTGGCGAGCGATGCCCCCGACGAGTTCGTCGCCTTTCCCGGCGGCATCGTGGACATCGGACACGTGCAGCCGGGCTTCGCGTTCGACAACGAGGGGCCGCGGCACCAGGTCTTGCTGCAGCCATACCGCCTCGCCAACCGGCTGGTGCGGAACGAGGCGTGGCTCCACTTCATCGCCGACGGCGGCTACCGTCGCCCGACGCTGTGGATGTCGGAAGGTTGGGCCGCCGTCCTGGAACAGGGCTGGGAGGCGCCCATGCACTGGCGGCACGTGGACGGGGCGTGGCGCATCTTCGGCCCGGGTGGCGAGACCGCCCTCGACCCTAGCGAGCCGGTGCGCCATGTCAGCTGGTATGAGGCCGACGCGTTCGCCCGCTGGTGCGGCGCGCGGTTGCCGACCGAGTTCGAGTGGGAGGGCGCGAGCGGCAACCCGCTGCTGCAGGAACGCGACGGCCATGTCTGGCAATGGACCGGCAGCGCCTACCTGCCCTACCCCGGGTTCCGGCCGGTGGAGGGGGCGATCGGCGAGTACAATGGCAAGTTCATGATCAACCAGATGGTGCTGCGTGGCGGCTCCATGGCGACGCCGCCGGGCCATACCCGCCCGACCTACCGCAACTTCTTCCACCCCGACCGGCGCTGGCAGTTCACCGGCCTGCGCCTGGCAAAGGATTCCTGATCTCCATGCCCGACGGCTTCATTTCCGCCACCTCCTCTATCCTCGGGGAGGTGCTCGCCGGGCTATCGCAGCGGCAGAAGACGCTGCCGGCCAAGCTTTTCTACGACGTGGAGGGATGTCGGCTGTTCGGTGAGATCACCCGGCTGCCCGAGTATTACCTGACGCGGACCGAGCAGGCGCTGTTGCACCAGGTCACCGCCGATCTGCCGGCGATGCCCGGCTGCGCGCTGGTGGAGTACGGCGCCAGCGACGAGGCCAAGGCGCTGCCGTTGCTCGACCATCTCCGCGCGGGCACGTACGTGCCGATCGACATCGCCGGCGAGGCGCTGCGCAAGCTGACCGACCGGCTCGGCACCAGCCGGCCGAGCTTGCGGGTCTGTCCCATCGCCGCGGACTTCCTGCGGCCGCTGGACCTCCCACCCGACCTACTCGGGCAGCCATGCTTCGGCTTCTTCCCCGGCTCCACGATCGGCAACCTGGACCGCGAGGCGGCGCACCGGTTCCTGGGCCAGGTGCGGGAGACGCTCGGGGCAGGTGCCCGCTTCCTGGTCGGCGCCGACTTGCGCAAGGACAGCCGCATCCTCCTTCCGGCCTATGACGATGCGCAGGGGGTGACGGCGGCGTTCAACCTGAACCTGCTGACCCACCTCAATCGGGAGCTCGGCAGCGATTTCGACCTCGATCAGTTTGGGCACCGGGCGGTTTGGAACGAGGATGAGGGCCGGATCGAGATGCACCTCGTCAGCCATCGGCGCCAGACCGTCACGATCGACGGCCGGGCCGTGTCGTTCGAGGCGGATGAGTCGATCCACACGGAGAACAGCTACAAGCATACCATCCCCGGCTTCCTCGCCATGGCGGCGAATGCCGGTTGGCAGTCGGAGGCCGTGTGGACCGACGCCCAGCAGCTCTTCTCCATCCACCTGTTGAGCAGCATGGAACGCCCTGGATGATGCGCGGCGTGCTCGGCCTGGGCGTCCTGTTGTTGGCGATGCCGGCGCAGGCGCAGAATACCGCCCCGCTGTCCCCGCCCGGCGCCGGAGGGAGCACCCAGGCCACCCCGCCGCCGACACGCGACCCCGGCGTCACCACGGCGCCGGCCGTCATTCCGCCGCGAAGCCCCGATCCCGGCATGTCCATCACGCCGCCGGTCGCGGGAGCGACGCCGGTCATCCCGCCGCCCGGCAGCACCGGCAACTCGTCGACGGTGATCCCGAAATAGCCTCACGCCCGATCGTTACGTGGCGTCGCCGAACGCCCGCCGCTTCAGGTCCTTCAGCCGGTCGGACCCGCCGGAGGTCTTCGGGTCCAGCTCCATGGCTCGGTTCCAGGCATCGTAGGCGCCTTTCCAGTCCTGGCGCTGCTCGGCGATATTGGACAGGTCCTGCAAGGCGCGGAACTGCCGGGGCTCCCGCCGCATGACCTCGGCGATGTCGCGCTCGGCGCCGGCGTAGTCGCCCAAGCGGGCTCGGGCGGCTGCGCGGCCATGCCAGCCCTCCTGCAGCTCCGGCTGCAAGTCCAAGGCAGCGTCGAAGTCGTCCAAAGCGCCATTGGGATCGGTGGACAACTCCTGGAAGCCATGCGTGACCAGCAGCTTGGTCGCGGGTGTCGCCTGGGCGAGCCACTGCCCCTCGATCGACGCCTCGACCGCGGTGGCCGTGGTCTCGTCCGGTGCGACCTTCAGCAAGCCGAACAGCCGGTCCAGGATCTGCGCCGGGCTGGGCCGCGCCGGGACGTCGCGGTCCTGCGCGGCAGCGGGCGTGGCCAGCAACAACAGCACGGCCAGCCACCGTGTCACGCCGGCACCGCCGCCGGGCGGGGTCCGCCTGCCATCCAGTCCAGCAGCTCCACCGTGTGAACCGTCGGCAGACCGCCGCCGGCCAACTGGGTCAGGCAGCCGATGTTCCCGGCGGCGATCAGGTCAGGCTCCATGCGATGGATGTTCTCCAGCTTGCGCTCCCGCAAACGCCCGGCGATCTCCGGCTGCATCATGTTGTAGGTGCCGGCCGAGCCGCAGCATAGGTGCGCTTCGGCCGGCTCGACAACGGTGAAGCCGGCCGTGCGCAACAGCGCCTTCGGCTCCGCCGTCACGGATTGCCCGTGTTGGAGCGAACACGCGCTGTGATAGGCCACGGTCAGCGCCGGGGCGTCACGCGTGGGCGTGTAGCCGATCCGGGCCAGGAACTGCGACACGTCTAGGGCGAGGGCGGACACACGCTCCGCCGCCACCCGCTCCGGCTCGTCGCGGAACATGAAGCCGTAATCCTTCACCGTGGTGCCGCAGCCGGACGTGTTGACGAGGATGGCGTCGAGCCCGGGCTCGGCTATCCAGGCGGCGATGTTGGCGCGCGCCGAGGCCATGGCCGGGTCGTGCCGGCCCATGTGGTGGGTCAGCGCGCCGCAGCAGCCGGCCGCCGGCGGCACCACCACCTCGTAGCCGAGCCGCGTCAGCAGCCGGATCGTCGCCTGGTTGATCGACGGCGCCAGCACCTGCTGCGCGCAGCCGGCCAGCAGCGCGACCCGTCCGCGGCGCTCACCCTGCGCCGGGTGGATACCGTCCACCGACAGGCGCGGCGGCAGCCGGCCCGGTGCCAGGTCCAGCATCGCCCGCAGCCGCCCGCCCAGCACGCCGCCCGGCAGCACGCCGCGCAAGGGCCGGGCGAAGGACGCCGCCACCATCGCCAGGCGCATGCGCCTGGGGAACGGCAACACGCGCGTCAGCACCGTACGGAGCAGGCGTTCGTGCCACGGGCGGGTGTAGGTCTCCTCCACATGGCGGCGGCCGTGGTCGATCAGGTGCATGTAGTTCACGCCGGACGGGCAGGTCGTCATGCAGGACAGGCAGGACAGGCAGCGGTCCAGGTGCTTCACCACCTCCGCCGTGGCGGGGCGGCCGGATTGCAGCATGTCCTGCATCAGGTAGATGCGGCCGCGGGGGCTGTCCAACTCGTCGCCCAGCAGCACGAAGGTGGGGCAGGTCGCGGTGCACATGCCGCAATGCACGCAGGTCCGCAGCACGGCGTTGGAGGACTGGATGTCCGGGTCGCGCAGTTGCTCGGCGGTGAAGGAGGTCTGCACGCTAGGCTCCTGCGGCCAGCCGGCCCGGATTGAGGATGCCGGCCGGGTCCATCACCGCCTTCACCCGGCGGGCGATGGCAGCCAGCGCGGGCGGTTCGGGCGGGACCACGTCCACCGCGGCGCGCATGTCCTCCGGCGCGCGCATCAGCATCCAGGTGCCACCCGCCGCGCCGGCGGCCTGCGTAACGGCCCCGTGGGCGGCCGGGTCGCCGGCAAGCCAGACCAGTCCGCCACCCCAGTCCAGGAACCCCCGCAGCCCCGTCGCCGCGAGCACGCCCGGCCCGGCGGAGGGACGGACGGAGACGCGCCACACCGCCTCACCCGGCAGGGGCATCAGCGGCGACGCGTCCCGCACGGCGCGCCAGACGGTGCGGCTGGCCGCGTCGTCCAGCAGCACCGCCTGCCCGAACGATGCCAACGCCGCAGCCAACCGGCCGGTCCGGTAAGCCACGCTGGCGGCGAACTCCTCGATCCGGGCCAGCGCCACGGCGCCGAACCCGGCAAGCGTGGGAACTCGCGCAGCCGCCTCGGCCGGCAGCCACGCCGCCGCGCTGACGCCGAAGGGCGTGCCGAGCGCGGCGGACAGGGCCGCGACCCCGCGCGTGGCGTCCAGCCCTGCCAGCACGAGCGTGCCCGTGCACTCCGGCGCGGGCAGCACCTTCAGCGTCACCTCCGTGAGCAGGCCCAGCGTGCCGTGGCTGCCGGCCAGCAGCTTGCAAAGGTCCAGCCCGGTGACGTTCTTCAGCACGCGTCCGCCGGAGTGGAACGCCTCACCGGTCCCGTCGATGGCGCGGATCCCGAGCAGCTGGTCCCGCGTGGCGCCGGCGACGATACGCCGCGGGCCCGATAGGTTGGTGGCGACCAGGCCGCCGACCGTCTGCTCTCCCGCGGTGCCGAGCAGGGCAGCCAGGTTAGGCGGTTCGGAGGGCAGATGCTGGCCGTGCTCGGCCAAGGCCGCCTCCACCTCGGCCACGGGCGTGCCGGCGCGGGCGGAGATCACCAGCTCCTTCGGTGCGTAGAGGGTGATGCCGCGCAGGCCGCGGGTGGACACGGTGCGGGCGGCCTGCACCGGCCGGAGCATGCCCTGCTTGGTGCCGGCGCCGGCGATCAGGAGCGGTTCCTTCGCAGCATGGGCCGCCGCGATCGTCGCGGCGAGTTCGTGCTCACCCTGCCCTCTCCCAGAGGGAGAGGGCATGTTTTCGTGTCCTGCTTCCCTGACCCTCTGGAAGAGGGTCGGGGTGAGGGTCTGCCCGTTCACGCCGCGCGCCGCGCTTCCGCTTGCAGCGGGAAGACCTTCGCCGGGTTCAGCAGCCACTGCGGATCGAAGGCGTCCTTCAGCCTGCGTTGCCGCTCCAGCTCGGCCTCCGAGAACTGGAACCGCATCAGGTCGCGTTTCTCCAGCCCGACGCCGTGCTCCCCGGTCAGGCAGCCGCCGACCTCGACGCACAGCTTCAGGATATCGGCACCGAACGCCTCCGCGCGATGGAAACTGTCCGGGTCGTTCGCGTCGAACATCACCAGCGGGTGCAGGTTGCCGTCGCCGGCGTGGAAGATGTTGGCGACCTTGAGCCCGTATTGGTCGCTCATCTCGCCGATACGGCGCAGCACCTCCGGCAGGCGGCTGGTGGGGATGGTGCCGTCCATGCACATGTAGTCCGGGCTGATCCGCCCGACGGCGCCGAACGCGCCCTTGCGGCCCTTCCAGATGGCCAGGCTCTCCTCGGCGGATTGGGAGACCCGCATGCCCATCGGGTCGAAAGGCTCGCAGATGGTCTTGATGCGGGCCAGCAGGTCGTCCTGCTCGGCGACGCTGCCCTCGACCTCGATGATCAGCATCGCCTCCGCGTCCAGCGGGTAGCCCGCATGGGCGAAGGCCTCGCAGGCGTGGATCGCCGGGCGGTCCATGAACTCCAGCGCCACCGGGATGATGCCGGAGCCGATGATGGCATCCACGCACTGCCCGGCGACCTCGTTGGAGCGGAACGCCGCCAGCATCGCCCGCGCCCCCTCCGGCGCACGCAGGATGCGGACCACCACCTCGGTGACGACGACCAGCTGGCCCTCGCTGCCGGTGACCAGGCCCAGCCAGTCATAGCCGGCGGCGTCCAGGTGGTGGCCGCCGAGGTGCAGGATGTCGCCCGCGATGGTGACGGCGGTCAGCCCCAGCAGGTTGTTGGCGGTGACGCCGTATTTCAGGCAATGCGCGCCGCCCGAGTTCATGCCGACGTTGCCGCCGATCATGCAGGCGAGTTGCGAGGAGGGGTCGGGCGCATAGAAGAACCCGGCGCCCGCCACCGCCTGGGTGATGCCGATGTTGGTGACGCCGGCCTGGACCGTGGCGCAGCGGTCGGCATAGTCGATGTCCAGGATACGGTTCATCCGCATCAGCCCCACGACCACCGCGTCGGCCAGCGGCATCGCCCCGCCCGCCAGGCTGGTGCCGGCGCCTCGCGGGATGACCCGCACGCCCATGCCGTGGCACAGTTTGAGCACCGCGGCGACCTGCTCCGTCGTCTCCGGCAGGGCGACGGCCAGTGGGACTTGGCGGTAGGCGGGCAGACCGTCGGTTTCGTATGGCTTCAGCCGCAGCGCCTCTGTGATGACCCCGCTCTCCGGCAGGATCGCCCGCAACCCAGCCACGATCTCGTCGCGCCGAGCCATGACATCGGGTTTGGGCTCGGGCAGAGCCAGCATGGTGTGTCCTCCGCGTATCCTTGCTCTGAACCATGGGGCTTCCGAAGCAGACCGACAAGCATGGCGCCTCGCTGGCAACAATTGGGCTGCCCGCGTATTCTCCAAGAATGACCAGCGTGACGCACGCGACGCGACCGGAAACCGATGCAGAGCGCGACGCTCGGATCCGACGTGAAGACGCTATCGTCGCGAGGGGTGCGGCAGAACTCGCAGCTGGGCTGGGGATAGATGGCGACCAGGTCGACGGGTTGTTTCTCGCGCTCGACCAAAATGAGACCGCACCGATGCCCGGCGTAACCAGGCCATCTTAGGCCGCTGCCCTGGCTCGGCTGCGGCGCGTGACCTTTGCCGCGACCGCGATCGCGGCATTCGGCAGGCCAGCAGGAAGCCTGATCAGCCCTGGCGGGCCTTCATGCGCGGGTTCTTCTTGTTGATCACGTAGACGCGCCCGTGGCGGCGGACAACGCGGCAGTTCTTGTCGCGGACTTTGGCCGACTTCAGGCTGTTGCGGATCTTCATGATGCGAACCTGGCGAAACGAGGCGTGGGCGGCGCCGGACGCCCGGCACCGTTGGCAAGGCGGTGCGGATACCGGGGCCACCCCGGCCTGTCAACCGGTTGACGAACCCGCAGCCCCGGCGGATCACCCGTCCTCCCCACGGAGGCACGGCGATGAGGCGCAACAGCGGCACCTGGATGGCGTTCCTGGCCATGACCTTCGCCATCGTCGGCATGGTCGGCCTGTTCGCCAGCTATGCCGCCCCCATTCCGTTGGAGCGCGCCCTCGCCCGCGACGCCACCCTGGACGAGGCGCTCGCCGCCGGCGACTCGAAGCCGGCGCTGGAGCCGCTGCGGGAGCGGCTGGACGACAGCGCCGCCCTGGTGATCGACGGGCAAGGCCCGCTCGCCGCCCGGGTCGCGACCGCCCGCGCCGCCATGCACGCGGCCTTGCTGGAAAACGCCGACCAGACCGGGACGCAGCTGCGCCTGATGGTCTGCGTGGTGACCGTGGTGGGGGCGGTGTTCGGGATGGTCATCCTCGGCACCGTCGCCCGCACCACCTGATCAGGCGAGCAGCGCGTCCAGTTCGGCCATGAGCTCCGCGTTGTGCTGCCCGACCGCCGGCAGGCCGCTGCGCTGCACCGGGCGGGCGCCATCGAACGACAGCGGCAGGGCGGGCAGCTTGGTCGCCACCCCGTTCGGCAGCGTCACCGGCACCAGGCCGCCGGCGGCGTTCAGATGCGGGTCGTCGAACAGCTCCACCGGCCGGGTGATCGGCGCGAAGGGCAGCCCGAGCCGCTCGCACTTCTCCATCAACGCCGCCCGGTCATACTGCCGCAGCGCCGCGGCCACGACTGGCAGCACCTGCGCCCGGGCGGCGACGCGCTGCGGCTGGGTCAACAGCGCCGGGTCCGCCGCCAGCTCCGGCAGGTGGAACTCGTTACAGAACAGGCGCCACTGCGTATCGGTCACCACGCCGACGAAGACCTGGCTGCCGTCCGACGTCTCGAACAGGTCGTAGATCGGCCAGGCGACCTGGCGCACGCTCATCGGCGGCGCCTCCGTTCCCAGCGTGGCGAACTGGGCCATGTGCTGCGCCATGAGCAGCACGTTGTTCTCGAACAGTCCGGACTGCACGTGCCGGCCCTGCCCGGTGGCATGCCGCTCCTGCACCGCAGCCAGGATGCCGATGGCGGCGAACATGCCGCCCATGATGTCGTTGACCGACGAGCCGGCGCGCAGCGGCTGGCCCGGCGGCCCGGTCATGTAGGCCAGGCCGCCCATCATCTGCACCACCTCGTCCAGGGCCACGCGGTGCTCGTAGGGGCCGGGCAGGAACCCCTTGCAGGAGCAGTAGATCAGCCGCGGGTTCTCCACCCGCAGCGCCGCGTAGGACAGGCCGAGCTTGTCCAGCGCGCCGGGGCGGAAGTTCTCCACCACCACGTCGGCCGTGTTCAGCAGTCGCCTGGTCGCCGCCATGCCGTCCGCCGACTTCATGTCGACCGCCATCGACCGCTTGTTGCGGTTCATAATGGCGAAGAACCCGGCGCCCGAGCCGCCGAGCCGGCGCGTGTTGTCCCCGTCCGGCGCGGGTTCCACCTTGATCACGTCGGCGCCCAGGTCCGCCAGCACCAGCCCGCAGGCCGGGCCCATGACCATGTGGGTGAACTCGACGACGCGCAGCCCGGCGAGCGGACCGCTCATGCGGCCATCCGGAACGTCTTCGGCAGGCCGGCCCTGGCGACGCCGCCATGCATCGGCTCCCCCGGCAGCCCGGCGGCCAGCAGGTCGCGCGCGGCGACCAGGCGGTCGAGGTCGATGCCGGTGGCGAAGCCCATGCTCTCCAGCATGAACACCAGGTCCTCCGTGACGATGTTGCCGGAGGCGCCGGGCGCATACGGGCAGCCGCCCAGCCCGGCCAGCGAGCTGTCGAAGGCGCGGATGCCCTCCTCCAGCCCGGCCAACGCGTTGGCCAGCCCCAAGCCCATCGTGTCGTGCAGGTGCAGGTTGTCCAGGCGAGCCCCGATCTCCCCGCGCACCGCCCGCACCAGGCTGCGGATTTGCGCCGGGTGGGCGTAGCCGACCGTGTCGGCCAGGCTGATCGCCTCGACCCCCGCCGCCGCCAGGCCGGAGGCGACGGCCAACACCGCAGACTCGGGCACCACGCCGTCGATGGAGCAGCCGAACGCGGTGGAGCACGCCGCGGCGACCGCCATCTTGCGGGGCTGCCCGCCCACCCAGGCCACCACGCGGCCGACCTCGGCAACCTGTTCGGCGGGGGTGCGGTTGAGGTTCGCCCGGCTGTGCCCCTGGCTCACCGAGACGGGGATGCTCACCCGGTGCGCCCCCGCGGCGTAGGCCGCCTGCGCCCCGCGCAGGTTGGGCGCCAGCGCGGTGATCGCCACGCCGGGCAAGCCGACCGTGCCGCGGACCACCGCCTCCGTGTCGGCCATCTGGGGGATGACTCGTGCCGGGACGAAGCTGCCGACCTCGATCTCCGTGACACCAGCCTCGCCGATGGCCTTGATCCAGCCGATCTTGGCGCCCGTCGCCATGCGTCCGGCCGCCATCTGCAGGCCATCGCGGGGACCGACCTCGCAGACCAGGACGTGTTCTGACATCGGAAGCCCTCCCGTTTACCGTGACTTTGCGGCCAGGTTGACGCTCCCGCAAGCCACTGCGCTATTGCTGCATTGCGCAACCGCACCCAGGTGCTGGAACCATGCAAGTGACAACGCTCCCTCGCCTCGCCTCGGCCTGCCTCCTCTCGCTCCTGCTGCCGCACGGGGCGTGGGCGCAGGGCGGACCACCCGGACCGCCCGCCGTCGGCACGACGGTCGTGCAGCCGCAATCGGTGACCGAGACGGACGAGTTCGTCGGCCGCATCCAGGCCACCAACCGCGTGGACCTGGTCGCGCGCGTCACCGGCTTCCTCACCAAGCGGCTGTTCACCGAGGGGGCCGAGGTCAAGACCGGCGACCTGCTGTATCAGATCGAGAAGCCGCCGTTCGAGGCCGACGTCCAGGCCAAGACCGCCGCCGTCGCGCAGGCCAACGCGCAGCTGCAGAACGCCTCCATCACGCTGGGCCGGGCGAACTCCCTGCTGAACACGCCGGCCGGCCAACGCTCGACCGTGGACGATGCGACGGCCAGCCAGCGTTCGCAGGCCGCGATGCTGCTGGCGGCGCAGGCCAACCTGCAGACCTCGCAGATCAACCTCGGCTACACCGACATCGCGGCACCGATCGCGGGCAAGATCGGCCGCACCAACGTGACGATCGGCAACGTCGTCGGGCCCTCGACGGGCACGCTGGCCACCATTGTCAGCCAGGACCCGATGTACGTGCTGTTCCCGATCGCGCAGCGGGCGGCGCTGGAGTTGCGCGACCGCTATGCCGACAAAGGCGGGGCGGCGGCCGTCATCATCAAGCTCAAGCTGCCGACCGGTCAGGTCTACGAACCGGTCGGCCATATCGACTACATCGACCCGATCGTCGCGGCGAACACGGACACGGTGAACATCCGTGCGGTGATCCCCAACCCGTACTATCCCGGCGTGCAACCCGGCATGCCCGGCGACCGGGAGTTGGCCGACGGCGAGTTCGTCACCGTGCTGCTGCAGGGGGCGCAGCCGGTCCAGACGGTCGCCATCCCACAGGCGGCGGTGCTGTCGGACCAGCAGGGCAACTACGTCTACGTGGTCGGCCCCGACAACAAGGCGGTCCAGCGCCGCATCACGCTCGGGCAGGCGGCTGGCGCGTTGACGACGGTGACCACCGGGTTGCGGCAGGGCGACGTCATCATCTCGGACGGCGTGCAGCGGGTGCGGCCGAACCAGCCGGTCAACCCGGCGCCGTCCGCGCCCGGCCCCGGCGGCGCCGGGGGCCCGCCCGGCGGCTCCAACGCTGGCCAGGCCCGGCAGTAGCAAGCGATGATCTCCAGCGTCTTCGTCGACCGGCCGCGGCTGGCCATCGTCATCGCGATCGTCATCACCATCGCCGGCGCGCTGGCCCTCACCCGCATCCCGGTGGCGCAGTTCCCCGACATCGTGCCGCCCCAGGTGCAGGTGACCGCGAACTACCCGGGCGCCTCCGCCGCGGTGGTGGAGGCGTCCGTCGCCCAGCCGATCGAGGCGCAGGTCATCGGCGTCGACAAGATGCTTTACATGAAGAGCACGAACGGCAACGACGGCAGCTACAACCTGACGGTCTCGTTCGAGCTCGGCACCAACCCGGACATCAACACGGTCAACGTGAACAACCGGGTGCAGACCGCGATGGCGGAGCTGCCGCCCTCCGTCACGCAGCAGGGGCTGACCATCCAGAAGCGGTCTTCCGCGATCCTGGAGTTCGTCAACCTCTATAGCGACGCGGGCAAGCAGGACCCGCTGTTCATCACCAACTACGCCACCATCAACGTGCTGGACGAGATCAGCCGCACGCCGGGCGTGGGCCAGGCGAACCTGTTCAGCCGACTCAAATACTCCATGCGGATCTGGTTCGACACCAACCGCCTGACCAGCCTCAACCTCGCCCCGCAGGACATCATCACGGCGATCCAGGCGCAGAACGTGGTGGCGCCGATCGGCCGCATCGGCGCGCGCCCGGTCTCCTCCGACGTGTCGTTCCAGTTCAACCTGCAGACGCAGGGCCGGCTGACGACGCCGGAGCAGTTCGGCAACATCGTCATCCGCGCCAACCCCGACGGCTCCGTCCTGCGGGTCAAGGACGTGGCGCGGCTGGAGCTCGGCGCCCAGAACGAGGACAGCGAGAGCCGGCTCAACGGGCAGCCCTCGGTCGCCGTGGCGATCTACCTGGCGCCCGGCGCCAACGCGGTGAACACGGCCGAGGCGGTCAACAGCAAGCTGCAGCAGCTCAGCACCCGCTTTCCCGAAGGGCTGCACTTCCAGGTCACCTACGACAGCACCACCTTCGTCACCGACACCATCCACGAGGTGCTGAAGACGCTGGGCGAGGCGTTCGTCCTCGTCATCGTCGTGGTCTTCCTGTTCCTGGGCAACCTGCGCGCGACGCTGATCCCGACCATCGCGGTGCCCGTCAGCCTGATCGGCGCCTTCGCCGGGCTGCTGGCGCTCGGCTACTCGGCCAACACCGTCTCCCTGCTGGCGCTGGTGCTGGCGATCGGCATCGTGGTGGACGACGCCATCGTCGTGGTCGAGAACGTCGAGCGGGTGATGGAGGAAAACCCACAGTGGTCGCCGGCGCAGGCCACCAAGGAAGCGATGCGCCAGATCACCGCGCCCATCATCGCGATCACGCTGGTGCTGCTGTCGGTGTTCGTGCCGATCGCCTTCATCCCCGGCATCTCCGGGCAGCTGTTCCGGCAGTTCGCCGTCACCATCAGCGTGTCGGTGCTGATCTCCGCGCTGAACGCCCTGACGCTGTCGCCGGCGCTGTGCGCGGTGTTCCTGCGCCATACCGGGCCGAAGCGCGGCATAATGGGCCGCGTCATGCGCGGGATCGACACCGTCCGCGACGGCTACGCCTACCTGGTGGGCAAGACGCTGCGGCTGGCGGCGATCGGCCTGGTGCTGGCGCTGGCGTTCGGCGCCGGGATCGCCGGGCTGGCCTCGCGCACCCCCACCGGCTTCCTGCCGGAGGAGGACCAGGGCGGCTTCTTCGTCGCCATCCAGCTGCCGGACGGCGCATCCGTCGCGCGCACCAGCAACGTCGTGCGCCGGGTTGAAGCGCTGGCCAAGGGGCTGCCCGGCGTGCACGACACCTTCGCCATCATCGGCTACTCCCTGCTGGACAGCGCGCAGGAGAGCAACGCCGCGTTCATGTTCATCAAGCTGAACCCGTTCGAGGACCGCACGGCGGCCAGCGAGCGGGCGCAGGCGCTGATCGGCCGGGTGTTCGGCGGCGTGCAGCAGATCCGTTCCGCCACGATCTTCCCGTTCAACCTGCCGCCGATCATCGGCCTGTCGACCACCGGCGGCTTCGAGTACCAGCTGGAGGCGCTGGAGGGGCAGGAATCGGTGGCGCTCGGCCAGACGATGAACGGCCTGCTCGCCGCCGCAAACAGCGACCCGCGGATGGCGCGCGTGTTCTCCACCTTCACCGCGACCAACCCGTCGCTCTACCTGGATATCGATCGGGAGAAGGCCCAGGCGCTGGGCCTGTCCATCACGGACGTGTTCACCGCGCTGCAGGCCACGCTTGGCGGCATCTACATCAACGACTTCAACCTGTTCGGCCGCGTCTGGCAGGTGAATATCGAGGGGGAGGAGCAGGACCGCAGCAAGGTCGACGACCTGTGGAAGATCTACATCCGCAACAAGACCGGGCAGACCGTGCCGCTGCGCGCCATCGCGGACCTGCGCATCGTGCTCGGGCCGCAGGTCATCACCCGCTACAACAACTACCGCTCGGTCACGGTCAACGGCAGCCCGGCGCCGGGCGGGTCCACCGGTGCGGCGCTGCAGGCGATGGCGCAGGTGTCGGCGCGGACGCTGCCCCGCGGCTACGCGTTCGAGTGGACCGGCACCGCGTATCAGGAGGTGGCGGCATCCGGCCAGACCGGGTTCATCCTCGCCTTGGCCATCCTGTTCGCCTACCTGTTCCTGGTGGCGCTCTACGAGAGCTGGGTGATCCCGATCCCGGTGCTGCTGTCGGTTTCCGTCGGCGTGCTCGGCTCCTTCGTCGGCATATTGCTGGCCGGGTTGTCGCTGGACCTCTACGCACAGATCGGGCTGGTGGTGCTGATCGCGCTGGCGGCGAAGAACGGCATCCTGATCGTGGAGTTTGCCAAGGACCGGCGCGAGGCTGGTGAAAGCATCAGGGACGCCGCGGTGCTGGGCGCGCGCACCCGGTTCCGCGCGGTGATGATGACTTCCTTCGCCTTCATCCTCGGCCTGGTGCCGCTGGTGATCGCCTCCGGCGCCGCGGAGATCAGCCGCCGCGACGTGGGCACGCCGGTGTTCGCGGGCATGCTGTTCTCCTCCACGGTCGGCATCTTCATCGTGCCGATGCTCTACGTGACCTTCCAGTCGCTGCGGGAAGGCGTGAAGCGGCGGGTCAGCCGCAGGACGCTGACGACGACGCACTGACCTTCCCCGCCCCGCCAAAAGCCCTCTCCTTCTGGGAGAGGGTTGGGTGAGGGCCACGCACGATCGGTCTTGACGGGGGCGTCGCGGCGGACAGTATCTGGACCGGAGCGAGGAGCACCCGAGCCATGACGCAGACATCGCGCACCGCGCGCCGCACGCTCGGCCGCAGCAGCCTCGTGGTGGCGCCGGTCGGCCTCGGCTGCATGTCGCTCTCCGGCGTCTACGGTGCGGCGGACGACGAGGCGTCCGTCGCGCTGATCCAGCACGCGCTCGACCACGGGGTGAACCACCTGGACAGCTCCGACATGTATGGCTGGGGCCACAACGAGACGGTGGTCGGCCGCGCGCTCGGGGGGCGCCGCCACGAGGTCGTGCTGGCGACGAAGTTCGGCCAGGTCCAGCGTCCCGGGCAACCGAACGGCGTGAACGGCCGGCCGGAGTACGTGGCGCAGGCCTGCGACGCCAGCCTGGCGCGGCTCGGCGTCGACGTGATCGACCTGTACTACCAGCACCGGGTCGACCCCGCGGTCCCGGTGGAGGAGACGGTCGGCGCCATGGCCCGCCTGGTGGAGCAGGGCAAGGTCCGCTTCCTCGGCCTGTCCGAGGCGCATCCGGACCGCATCCGGCGCGCCCACGCCGTGCATCCCATCACCGCGGTGCAGACGGAGTTTTCGCTGCTGTATCGCGAGGAGGCGGAGGAGACCCGGCGCACCACGACCGAACTCGGCATCAGCTTCGTCGCCTATTCGCCGCTGGGTCGCGGCTTCCTGACCGGGGCGATCCAGACGATGGACGACATCGATGGCCGCCGGGCCGCGCACCCGCGCTTCCAGGCGGAGAACTTCGCCACCAACCGTCGCCTGGTGGAGCAGATCGAGGCGTTGGCCGCGCAGAAGGGTTGCACCCCGGCGCAGATCACCCTCGCCTGGCTGCTGGCGCAGGGGGGCGACGTGGTCACCATCCCGGGCACCCGCTATCCGGCGCGGCTGGACGAGAACGTCGGCGCGCTGGACGTGGCGCTGACGCAGACGGACGTCGCGGCCCTGTCCGCCGCCATCCCGTCCGGTGCCGCCGCGGGCACGCGGTACCCGGCAGGCGGCATGGCCGGCGTGTTCGTCTGATCCGCGGCCTGCCGTGAAGATCGCTGTGCTCGGCGGGGGCAACGGCTCCTTCGCCGCTGCAGGGGACTTGGCGCTGGCCGGGCACGACATCCGGCTGTGGCGCCGCGAGGAAGCCGCCGCAGCGGACCACCGCGCCGCCGGGAGCGCGGTGACGGTCAAGGATTTCACGGGATCCAGGGTCGCCCGGCTGGAATTGGTGACGAGCGACATCGCGGCCGCCGTTGCGGGGGCCGCGCTGATCCTGTGCCCGGCGCCAGCCTTTGCCCAACCGGCCATCGCCGCCGCGCTGGCGCCGCATCTGGTGGACGGCCAGGTCGTGTTCCTGCCGCCGGGCAGCCTCGGTTCGGTGCTGTTCGCGCGGGCTGCGAGGGACGCCGGCAACCAGGCGATGGTCGATTTCGCCGAGACCGGCACCCTGCCCTGGCTGGCCCGCAAGCACGGTCCCTACGCGGTGCAGATTTCCGGCCGCGGCAAGCACTTGCCCACCGGCGTGTTCCCGGCGTGTCGCGCCGAACAGGCCCTGGCGGTGGTCGCCGCCGCGTTTCCGCACGCGATCGAGCCGTGTGGCGACGCGCTGTCCGGCGCGCTGATGAACGCCGGGCCGATCATCCACCCGCCGCTGATCATCATGAACGCCGGCCCGATCGAGCATTTCGAGCGCTGGGACATCCACAAGGAAGGAACGCAGCCTGCCATCCGCCGCGTCACGGATGCGTTGGACGCCGAGCGGATCGCCGTGCGCGAGGCGCTCGGCTATGGGCCGCCGCACTTCCCCCTCGCCAACCATTACGCGCGCGAGGGCGAGGAGTGGATGTACGGCCGCGGTTCGCACGAGAAGCTGACCGAGTCCGGTGATTGGCACGAGCACCTGGTGCTGCGCGAGCACCGCTACATGCTGGAGGACACCCGCATCGGCCTGTCGCTCCTGCTTTCGGTTGCGGACGCCGCGGGCGTCGACATGCCCCTGGCGCGCGGCTTCGCCGCCATCGGCGGCGCGATCTGCGGCGAGGACTTCCGCCAGACCGGCCGCAGCCTCGCCGGCGTCGGGCTGGGCGGGCTGGACTGCGCCGCGCTGCGCGACGTGCTGTGGCAGGGGTTCGCGTGAGGGAGCTGGTCGCCTGCCTCGGCGCAGGGCGCATGGGGCGCGGCATCGCCGTGGTGTTCGCCTTCGCCGGGCACGAGGTCGCGGTGGTCGACTTCAAGCCACGGACACCCGAGGCGTTCGCCCGGCTGGCGGCGGAGGTGCGGGCGGAGACCCGTGGCACGCTGGACATGCTGGCGCGCATCGGCCTGTTGCCGGCGGAGCAGACCGCCGCCATCGCCGCCCGCGTGCGCGTGGTGCCGGAGGCGGAGGCCGCCATGCCCCTGTCGCGCGCCGCGGTGGTGTTCGAGGGCGTGCCCGAGATCCTGTCCATCAAGCGCGAGGCGCTGGCAGGCGCCTCGCGGCTTGCCGGGCCGCAGACGATCATCGCGTCCACCACCTCCACCCTGCTGGTGGATGCACTGGCCGACGCGGTCGCCGACCCGGGCCGGTTCCTCAACGCGCATTGGCTGAACCCGGCCTTCCTGGTGCCCCTGGTGGAGGTGTCGCCCGGCGCCGCCACCGCCCCCGCGACGACAGCGCGGCTGGTGACGTTGCTGGAGGCGATCGGCAAGGTCCCGGTGGTCTGCGCCGCAAGCCCCGGCTTCATCGTGCCGCGCATCCAGGTGCTGGCGATGAACGAGGCGGCGCGGATGGTCGAGGAGGGGGTCGCCAGCGCCGCCGATATCGACCGCGCGGTCAAGTACGGCTTCGGCTTCCGCTTCGCCGTGCTGGGATTGCTGGAGTTCATCGACTGGGGCGGCGGCGACACACTGCATTACGCCAGCGCCTACCTGTCCCAAGCACTCGACCACCCGCGCTACGAGGCTCCCGCCATCGTATCCCGAAACATGGCGGAAGGGCGCATCGGCATGACGGCGGGAAGCGGGTTCCTGGACTATCGCGGCAAGGATCTTGCCGCCTATCGCGAGGGCCGCTTGAGCGCCTTCGCGGACCTGTTGCGCGGCATGGGCCTGGCTCGCCCGCCCGTCCTCGACCCCGCAGGCGCCGCCGTTTCGGCCACGCCATCGCCGCTGGACGATCGACACGATGACGGCGGCGTCCAGCAACCAAGCCGGTAGGTGCGCGTCGTTACCTCCGTCCGCGTCCTACCCGCGGGTCTCGCGGCCACATCTCCGGAAAAATCCCATGTCGAATGCGTTGCCCGCCGAGGATCCGGTGCAGGACGGCATCGATCCACCTGCTTCTCCGGCCGTGATCGAGACGGCCGCCCTGCAACTGCACGCCGAAGCCATCGCGGTCAGCAAACGCCGCGTGTCCGGCGATACGGTCCGCGTCACGGCACGGACCAAGACCCGCGAAGTCGTGGTGAACGAGAAGCTGAGCAACGAGACGGTGGTCGTGGAACGCGTTCCGGTCGGCCGCTACGTGGAGGCAGCGCCCGACATCCGATACGAGGGCGACGTCACGATCATGCCCGTGCTCGAAGAAGAGGTGGTGGTGACGCGGCGGCTGTTCCTTCGCGAGGAGGTCCATGTCCGCAGGCAGCGCATCACGGTGCCGCATACGGAAAGCGTGATGCTGCGCGAACAAGAAGTCGTGGTCACGCGGGCGTCACCGCAACCGAGCGGGCCGCCAAACCTTGCAGGCGCGGGAGTCGAGTTCGTCCCGACCAGACCAATCAGGAGTATGCCCATGGAATCCGAGACCATCGTTGCCGTGTACGACACGGCCGCCCATGCCGAGCTTGCCGCCAACGACCTGCGCCAGGCCGGCGTGCCAGACACCGCGATCAGCCTGCACACCTCCGCTTCGATGTCGACCAGCACAGTGGCTGGCCAGACCCATGAGAAGGGGTTCTGGGCGAGCCTGTTCGGCGGCGACACGGCCGAGGACAACACCGTGTATGACCGGAGCTTGGCGTCCGGCTCGACGGTGGTGACGGTGAAGGCACCGGACACGCACGTCACGAAGGTGATGGAGATCCTGGAGTCCCATCACCCGGTCGACATCGACGAGCGGGCGACCGGCTACGGCCTGACCAGCGGCAGCAGCACGATCGGCAGTGCCGGCATGGGCACGATGAGCACGGCTGACACGACCGCCACGGCGTCAACCATGGGCACCGCCGGGTATGCCGCGCCAGCCACGACCGGGCTCGGCAACGAGGCTGGCACCATCCAGCTGGCCGAGGAGTCGCTCGCCGTCGGCAAGCGGCTGGTCAACCGGGGTGGCACACGCATCCGCCGCTACGTCGTCGAGACGCCGGTGGAGGAAAGCGTCTCGCTGCACAGCGAGACGGTGAAGCTCGAGCGGCACCCGGTGACGGACGGCCGCCCGGTGACGGATGCCAGCTTCAGCGAGAAGACCATCGAGATGATGGAGAGCGCCGAGGAAGCCGTGGTTTCCAAGACCGCCCGCGTGGTGGAGGAAGTCGGGCTGCGCAAGGAAGCGACCGACCGGGTCGAGACGATCCGCGACACCGTCCGCAAGGAGGAGGTCGAGATCGAGCAGGTTCCTGGCACGGCCACCACCACCACCACGACGCCCGGCACGTTCACGACGCCGAAGGTCTGATCCGAACGTCGCAGCGTCCCGGCTGTTTGCCGCGGACGCTGCGACCGACTGGCTCGCGGCACTTGGGCGGCCGCGTCTGACAGGGTAACACGGCCGTCCACCAGCACGATCGGAGAGGCTGTGAGCGCCGCCGCCGGGTCCAACCCATCCGCCCAAGCCAACCCTGCGACAGCACCGAAGGTCCAACTCGGCACGGTGATGGCCGGCGCCCTGCTGGCGATGATGCTCGCAGCATTGGACCAGAACATCGTCAACACCGCCCTGCCCCGGATGGTCGGTGACCTCGGCGGCATGGCGCACCTGTCATGGGTGGTGACGGCGTTCATGCTGACGGCGACCACCACGACGCCCCTGTATGGCAAGCTGTCGGACATCTACGGACGACGGGCCCTGTTCTTCGTCGCGATCGGCATCTTCCTGGCAGGCTCGCTGCTGTGCGGCGCGGCGCAGTCGATGGGGCAGATCATCGCCTTCCGCGCGCTGCAGGGCCTTGGCGCAGGCGGCCTGCTGGTCCTGGCGCAGGCGGCGATCGGCGACGTCGTCTCCCCACGCGATCGGCCGCGTTACCAGGGGCTGTTCACCGGAACGTTCGCGCTGTCCAGCGTCGCCGGGCCGCTGTTGGGCGGGCTGATCACCTCGGCGCTGTCCTGGCGATGGGTGTTCTACGTCAACCTGCCGATCGGCCTGTTGGCGCTGGCGATGATCGCAGTCGGCCTGCGCAAGCCGCCGGCCGGGCTCGTGCGGCCGATCGACTACGCCGGGGCTCTGCTGCTCGCCTCCGCCACGGCGGCGCTGCTGCTGTTCCTGGCCTGGGGCGGGACGGAGTTCGCCTGGCTGTCGTTGGACAGCGCCGGCATGCTGGGATTGACGGCGTTGCTGATCGCCCTGTTCCTCTGGCGTGAAAGCCGCGCGCCGGAGCCGCTGATCCGCCTGCCGCTGTTCCGCAACGCGGTGTTCGCCCGCGGCATCGCGGTCGGCGGCATGATGTCGTTCGCGATGCTCGGCTCGACGGTGTTCCTCCCGCTCTACTTCCAGCTGGTGCTCGGCATGGACCCGGCGGTGGCCGGGGGCATGATGGTCCCGCAGGTCGCGGGCATGTTGTTCAGCTCCATCCTCGGCGGCCGCGTCGTCTCGCGCCTGGGTCGGACCAAGCCCTTCCTCCTGGCCGGGCTCGGGCTGGAGGCTACCGCGCTGATGAGCCTGTCCGTGTTCGCGTTCATCGGCGCCTTCCCCGCGGTGTTCCTGCTTTCGATGGGGGCGCTTGGGCTGGGCATGGGGATCGGCATGCCCAACCTCACCACCTCGGTGCAGAACGCGGTGGCGCATCGGGAGCTCGGCGCGGCGACCGGGGCGATGACGTTCTCCCGCTCGCTCGGCGGTGCGTTGGGCGTGGCGGCGTCCGGCACGATCATGTCGATGCGGCTGGCGACTTCCGTGGCGGCCTCCGGCGGCACGCTGGACGTGCACAATCTCGGGGACCGTGGGGCCCAGGCCCTGTCGGCCCTGACCGCGGCGCAGCAGGCTGGCATCGGGGCGGCCTACCGCTCCGCCCTGGCCGGCTGCTTCCTGCTCAGCGGCGTGGTGATGACGCTGGCGATCGTGCTGGTGCTGGGCCTTCCCGAGCTGAAGCTGCGCAGCGAGATCGAGGAGGCTGCTCCGGCCGCTTGACAGCCCTCCGCTGCTGCTGCAAATGCGAATTGTTCGCAGTAGAAGGAGGTGTCGCGTGCAGGCAGACCGATCCGACAAGCCATCCCGCACCGTGCAGCTCGACACGGGCATGGCGATGACGCTGAGTTGCAGCCCGGCCCGAGACCCGCAGTCGCCGCCGAAGCCACAACCCGCGGAGGCTCAGCAGCGGGGCACGGCCAGGTAGGCCAGCGGATCGACCGCCTGCCCGTCCTGCAGCGTGGCGAAGAACACGTGGGTGCCGTAGGTGACGCCGGTGCGGGCGACATGGCCGAGCGGCTCGCCCGCGGCAACCGTTCGCTTGCCCTCCGCGATGGCCGGCACGAGGTTGCCGAGATGGGCATAGAGCGTCACCAGCCCGCCCCCGTGCTGCAGACGCACGGTGACGCCGCCGAGGCCCTGCCGCTTGATCACCAGGATGGTGCCGGCCGCCGCCGCATGCACCAGCGCCCCGGCCGGCGCCGGCAGGTCGATGCCGTTGTGGAACCCTGCCGGGGCGTGCGGCCCCACCGCGTGCCGCCACCCGAATGGTGAGGACACGCAAGCCGGCGTGACCGGCGGCTGCAACGCCGGCTGCGCCACCGCGGCGGCGGAGTGGGCCAAGGCCAAGGTAAGCACGACGCCGCAACAAGCCCTCTCCCTCTGGGAGAGGGTTGGGTGAGGGTCGCGCCGCACGCAGTTGGACGGGGAGCGAAGCACCCTCATCCCTCCCCCCTCCCAGAAGGAGAGGGGGAAGAAGCCGGAAAGACCGTCACCGATCCGGTTACAGGCGGGGGCGCCAGCAGGTCCACCGAGCGGCCTGCCACCAAGGCAGCGAGCACCTTCAGCGGCCCGCCATGCGAGATGACCACGTGGTCGCCTGCCGGCAGCTCGGCATGGAACGCCCGCACGCGCGCGACCAGGGCGCCGCCGCTTTCACCGCGGGGAGGCGCGAACCCCCACACATCAGCAGCCCAAGCGTCCAATGCCGCGCGCGGCACGTCATCCCAACGCTGCCCCTCCCAAGCGCCGAAATCCAGCTCCATCAGCCGCGCCTCTACGCGATGGCTGCCGAGCGCTTTGGCCACGCACCGGCATCGACGCGACGGGCTGGTCCACACCGTTCCGCCGAACCCGGCCAGCCGTGCGGCCATGGGTTCGGCCGCGTTTGGATCGGCCAGCGGCAGGTCCAGCCGCCCGTAGCAGCGCCCAGCCGCATCGACCGCCGGGTGACGCACCAGGGCGATCAAACGTCGATGACGCTGACATGCGCGGCCACGACCCGCCAGCCCTCGGGCAAGCGCACCCAGCTCTGCATCTGGCGCCCGATCTTGCCCCCTATCGTCTCCCGCTCGAACAGGGTCGACGCGGTGGCGAAGTCATGCCCGAAGCTGGTGATGACGGTGCGCGACAGCGACCGCATGAGCCCCTGTGACGGTCGCGCCGCACGGAACGCGGCGATCTCGGCGGCGCCATACAGGTTCTCGCCGATGCCGTAGCGGATCACCGCCGCGCCGTCCCAGAAGCTCGCGTCCAGCGTGGCGACGTCGTTGCTGGTCAATGCCGCCTCGTAACGGTCGAACGCGGCGCGGACCTCGGCCACCACGTCCGGCAGGTTGATCTCCATTCAGTCCCATCCCGTTGGTTGCACGGCCGCGCACACGCCGTCCCGCTCCAGCGCCCGGGCGATCCGCAGCGCGATGTCCTCCCGCCACGGGGCGGCGATCACCTGCACGCCGACCGGCAGCCCGGCGCCGCACACGGGCACGGCCACCACGGGCAAGCCGACCAAGCTGATCGGCTGGGTGAACACCCCGAGATTGGCCCGCACCGGAAGCTCGACGCCGTCCAGCGTGAAGCTCTGCTGGCCGAGCAGCGGGGCGGTGCAGGGCGTGGCGGGAGCCAGGATCGCGTCCACCGTCTCGAACAGCGCCAGCACGTCGGCGCGGAACTGCCGCCGCAGCTTCTGCGCCTGCGCCACCAGCACGGCCGGGACCAGCGCACCCGCGAGCAGCCGGTCCCGCACCGCCGGATCGAAGGCGGCGGGCTGGGTGCGCAAGCGCTCCCCATGCAGCGCCGCCCCCTCGGTCGCGGTGATCACGTAGGCGGCGGCGCGCGCCCGCGCGGCATCCGGCAGGTCCACCTCCGCCGTGGCCCCCAGGGCCCGGGCGACGGCGTGCAAGGCGGCGAGGGCCTCCGGGAAGGCGCCACGCTGGAAGTAGCCGCCGGCCACGGCAATGCGCAGCCCGGCGATGCCCGCGTCCAGCGACGGCAGGACGGCCGCGGCAGGCTGGTCCACGCAGGCCGGATCGCCCGCAGGCGGCCCCTGCATCGCATCATAGGCCAGCGTCAGGTCCAGGACGCTGCGGGCCAACGGGCCCAGATGGTCGAGCGAGGAGACGAACGGGAACGTGCCGTCCCGCGTCAGGCGGCCGAAGCTGGGTTTCAGCCCCCAGATGCCGCAGAGCGAGGCGGGCACCCGGATGGAGCCGTTGGTGTCCGACCCCAGCGCCAGCGGCACCAACCCACCGGCCACGGCGACGCCGGAGCCGCCGGACGAGCCGCCGGACATGCGCGCCGGGTCGTGCGGGTTGCGGGAGGGACCGTCATGCACGTTCTCGCCGGTGAAGTCGTAAGCGTACTCGCCCATGTTGAGCGCGCCCACGAGGATGGCGCCGGCGGCTTCCATACGGGCGACCAGCGGCGCATCCGAACCGGCCGGCGCATGGCCGCGGTTGATGGCCGAGCCGGCGCGGGTGGGCAGGCCCGCCACGTCAAACAGGTTCTTCACCGCGAACGGCACGCCGGCCAGCGGCCCCGTCGGCCCGGCTGCGGCGCGGGCCAGCGCCCGGTCCGCCACCACGTCGGTGAAGGCGCCGAACCGGCCATCGTGCCGGGCGATGCGGTCGAGCGCGAAGCGGACGGTCTCGGTGGCACTCGACCGGCCGGCGGTGACGTCGGCGGCGATGGAGGCGGCGGTCGGCCAGGTCATGCGCGATACACCGGCGCCGGGTCCAGCCGGTCCGGCAAGGGTGGGTCGGTCAGCGCCGCCCCCTGCGCCAGGATCGTGCGGAGGTGGAAGGCCACGCCGTCCTCCCAGGCCGGATCGATCGGCAGCCGCAAGAGGGCCGCACCGGCGCGGATGAACGCGGTGATGGGCTGGGCGGCGAGGTAGGCACGCCAGCCGCCATGGCTGGTGATGTCCGCCCCGCCGGCGACCCCGGCGGCCTCCGCCAGGAAGCCCAGGCACGGCCCGCTCTCCAGCATCACCGTGCCGAAGCCCAACGGCGGCGGCGCCTGCGCCAGCAGCGCGCCGACCGCCACGGTGGGGAGCGCCCACATCTCGCCGGCAATCGCCGCGCCGCCGTGGGACGCCACCAGGCCCGGACGGTCGCCGAGCGCGTAGAGCCGGTAGGATGGCCGGGTCCTCGCCTCCGCCAGGAAGCGGCCGCCCAGTCCCGTGAGCTGCGGGTTCAACGGCAAGCCCGCCATGTGGCCGCCCACGCAGAACAGCGCGGTCTCATCCGCCCCGAGCGCATCGACCGGGCCGGGTGGCGGCAACCCGGCGCTGGTAGCGCCGACGGTGGCCGTCGCGGCGCGGTGCAGCCGGTCCGCCAGCGCCGCCATCCGCCCCTCCGACCAGGCCGGTCCGACCAGGGTGACACCTGCCGGCAAGCCGTCCGCGCCGATACCGGCCGGGACCGCCCAGGCGGCGAGATCGCACAGGTTGACGAAGTTGGTCCAGGTGCCGAGCCGGCTGTTCGGCCCGACCGGGTCGGCCGCCAAATCCGCCAGGGTCGGCGTGTCCGGCGCGGTCGGCAGCAGCAGGACGTCCACGCGCGCGAACAGCCCGGCGGCAAAGCGGCGGGCTTGCGCCACGGCATGGAACGCGTCGAACGCGTCCACGGTGCGGCGATGCAACCCGCCCTCCAAGATGGCGCGGGTGGTCGGGTGCAGCATGTCCGGAGTGGCCAGGACATGACGTAGGGCGGCGCTGCGCTCGGCCACCCAAGGCCCGTCATACAACAGCCGCGCCACCTGCAGCAGCGGGGCGATATCCACCTCCTCCGCCAGGAGGCTGGCCGCCGCCGCGCGATAGAGCCGTGCCTGCTCCGGCGCACAGCCCGCCGGGGAGACCGCGGCGACGCGGACCGGGGAGTCGGCGCCGCGTCGTAGGTGCGGGAAGGGCGCGGCGCGCGAATACGGATCCGCCGCGTCATAGCCGGCCATGACCCGCGCCACGGCCAGCGCCTCGTCCACGCTGCGGGCGAAGACGGAGATCGTGTCCAGCGAGCGGCAGGCCGGCACGGTGCCGCGGGCCGACACGCTGCCGACCGTCGGCTTCAGCCCCACCACGTTGCCGAACATCGCCGGCACCCGCCCGGACCCGGCCGTGTCCGTGCCGAGTGCGAACGGCACGATGCCGGCCGCCACCGCGCAGGCGGAGCCGGAGGACGAGCCGCCGGGGACGTGCCGCGCATCGAACACGTTGCGCGGCACGCCATAGGGGCTGCGCACGCCCACGAGCCCGGTGGCGAACTGGTCCAGGTTGGTCTTGCCCAGCAGGTTCGCCCCGGCATCCAGCAAGCGTCGCACCGCGGGTGCGTCGGCCGCGGGCGTGGTGGCGAAGCCCGGACAGGCGGCGGTGGTCGGCAGGCCCGCCACGTCGATGTTGTCCTTCACCGCGAACACGACGCCCCAGAGCGGCCGCCCGCGCGTGCCCTCCGCCTCCAGCGCCGCCGCGCGCGCCAGCACGGCCGCGTCCGGCACGCGGGCGATCCAGATGGCGGGGTCCGCGTGGGCCGCATCGGCGGCAAGGGCGGCCTGCGCCGCTGCGATCGGGGAGAGGTCCATGGTCCTTTCCCGTAGCGGCGCCGGTTCGCAACCGCAACATCCGCCCCTGGAGCCCGAGCTCCTATCGCGGATCCGCCGCCGCTCCCTGGTCGATCATCCGGACGATGTCGCACAGGATCCGCGTGGCCGGCGTCCGCACCCCGAGGGCGTCGCCGGCCGCCACCACCGCACCGTTGATCGAGTCGATCTCGGTCGGCCGTCCGGTCAGCACGTCCTGCAGCATGGACGGCTTGTGCCCCCGGTGACCGGCAAACGCCGCGTCGACCATCGCCCGGACCTGCGCCGGGTCGACCGCGACGCCGCGCGCGAGCGCCACCGCCAGGACCTCCTCGACCACGGCGAGCACCAGCCGCCGGCCGTCCGCGTTGTCCGCGACGCCGCCCACCGTCAGCCGCGTGGCGGCGCAGACCGAGTTGAAGCCGGCGTTGAACGCCACCTTCTCCCAGATCGCCACGTCCACCGCCGGGTCCGCCGTGCAGTCGAGCCCGGCGGCGGACAGCACCGCCGCCACATGGTCCACCATCGGGTCGGCCGGGCCGTCCGCCGTCCAAATCCGCACGGTGCCATGCCCGTGGGAGGCCACGTGGCCGGGGCCGCGCAAGTCCGCGGGCCAGCTCGTCACCCCGACGAGCACCTGGACGCCGGGCAGCGCGGCCGCAACGCGCGCGGCATTGCCGAGCCCGTTCTGCACGGTCAGCGCCCAGGTCCGTGGTCCCGCCAAATGCACCGTGCTGCGGAGGGCAGCCTCCGTATGCGGCCCCTTGGTGAACACGACCAGCAACTCGTATTCGCCGGAAAACGCGTCCGCGGTCCCGGCGCTCACCGGGATCAGCCGTTGGCCGGCATCCGTGTCCAGCCGCAGGCCGGCCGACTGCATCGCCTGCAGGTGCGGGCCGGGCAGGTCGACCAACGCCACCGCGTGCCCGGCCTCGGCCAGGCTGCCGCCGAACAGCCCGCCCATGGCCCCGGCGCCGACGATCGCGATCCGCATGGGCGCCCCCTGGATAGTGTTGGCAGCAGGTCTCGTTCCACATCAACGACGTGTCGAAGGCAAGACATCACGGCCGGGGGCGCCCTGCTCACACCCTTCAGCGATGGCCATGGTTTGTTGGGCGTCAGCCCACCCAACGCGCCACGATCAGGCGTGTCGGAGGGTCGGCCCCGGCGGCAAGGTCATCGCGCGTATGCCCTCCCGACGCGGCCGTGTCGCTCGACAGGGCGTGCCGCCACGCCGTAGCCTGCCGCCCATGACCTCCACCGATTGGCTCGGCCTGCTTCCCTTCGTGGCCGCATGCTTCCTCACCGCGGTGTCGGGTGCGGTGTTCCGGCCGGGCGACTGGTACGAGAGCCTGGCCAAGCCGCGCTGGCGCCCGCCGAACTGGCTGTTCGGCCCGGCCTGGACCGTGCTCTACATCTGCATCGCGGTGGCCGGATGGCTGGTCTGGCGGCAGGCTGGCGTGTCCGGCGCGGCGGTGGCCCTTGCCGTCTATGCGGTGCAGTTGCTGCTGAACGCAGGGTGGTCCGCCTGCTCCTTCGGGCTGCGCCGGCTGGATGTGGCGTTCGGCGAGCTGATCCTGCTCTGGCTCTCCATCGCGGCCACCATCGTCGCGTTCGCCCCGATCAGCAGCACGGCCGCCCTGCTGATGGTGCCATACCTCGCCTGGGTCACCTTCGCCGGGGTGCTGAACTTCACGCTGTGGCAGATGAACCGCGTCCGCGCGGAAGGCTGGTAGCCCCCCGCGCGCGGCACGCCATCAGGCCTTTGCGGCGCCGATCCGGTCGAGCGCCGCCACCGCGCCAGCCGGCAACTCGAGCGTGGCCGCCGCGAGGTTCTCCTGCAGATGGCCGACCGAGGATGTGCCGGGGATGAGCAGGATGTTGGGCGCGCGCTGGAGCAGCCAGGCGAGCGCCACCTGCATGGGTGTGGCGCCGAGTTGCCCGGCCACGTCCGACAACTCCGTCGACTGCAGCGGCGTGAACCCGCCCAGCGGGAAGAACGGCACGTAGGCGATGCCGTCGGCCGCCAACGCGTCGACCAAGGCCTCGTCCTCGCGGTGGGCCAGGTTGTACAGGTTCTGCACGCAGACGATGTCCGTGATCGCCCGCCCCTCCGCGACCTGCCTGGCCGTCACGTTGCTCAGGCCGATATGCCGGATCAGGCCCTGGCGCTGGAGTCCGGCCAGCACGGTCATCGGCGCTTCCAGCGAGCCCTCGGCCGGGCCATGCGCGAACATGAGGCGGAGGTTGACCACGTCCAACACGTCCACGCCCAGGTTGCGGAGGTTGTCGTGCACCGCCGCCGTCAGCTCCGCTGCGGAGAAGGCGGGGTTCCACGACTTGTCCTCGCCGCGGCGGGCGCCGACCTTGGTGACGATAACCAGGTCCTCCGAGTATGGATGCAGCGCCTCGCGGATCAGCTGGTTGGTGATGTGGGGGCCGTAGAAGTCGCTGGTGTCGATATGGTCGACCCCGTTCGCCACCGCGGCGCGCAAGACAGCGAGCGCGGCCCCGCGGTCCTTCGGCGGCCCGAACACGCCGGGCCCGGCGAGCTGCATGGCGCCGAAGCCAACACGCTTCACGCGGCGAGAGCCGAGGTTGAAATGGCCGGCCGAGCTGATGTCCGTCATCGCCTGTCTCCTTCTGAACAATCTGTAGATGGACCGCCCATACCTGCGCGATAACCGGCCATGATCGGGACAGGCTGTTCGGATACGTGAACAATGGCAGAGCTGAGCGACCTCACCGCCTTCGTCACGGTGGCGCAGGCCGGCGGCTTCCGGCAGGCCGCGCGGGCCAATGGCGGCAGCGCCTCCAGCCTCAGCGAAGCCGTCAGCCGGCTGGAGGCACAGCTCGGCGTCCGGTTGCTGAACCGCAGCACGCGCAGCGTGGCGCCGACGGAGGCGGGGGCGCGTCTGCTGGACCGGCTCGGCCCGGCGCTGGGCGAGGTGGCGGCGGCGTTGGACGTCGTCAACGGCTTCCGGGACCGGCCCGCCGGCACGCTGCGGCTGAACGTCCCGGTCGCGGTGGCGCGACTGGTGCTGCCTGGCATCGTGCCGCCCTTCCTGGCCGCATACCCGGACATCCGCCTGGAAGTGGTCGCCGACGACAGCTTCGTCGACATGCTGGCTGCGGGCTGCGATGCCGGCATCCGCTACGACGAACGGCTGGAGCAGGACATGATCACCGTCCCGATCGGGCCGCGCGAGCAGCGCTACGCGGCCGCGGCCTCACCGGGCTACCTGGACCGGCGCGGCCGGCCGGAGCATCCGAGTGACCTGCTGGGACATGCCTGCCTCCGGGGCCGGTTCCCCAGCGGCGCCATGACGGATTGGGAGTTCGAGCGCGATGGCGAGGTGGTGAAGGTGGATGTGGCGGGCCCCTTGATCGTCCGTGTCGGCGCCGCCACCGACCTGGCCATCGAAGCGGCGGTCGCCGGCACCGGGATCATCCTGTTGTTCGAGGACTGGCTGCGCCCGTACCTCGACAAGGGGCTGCTGCAGCCGGTGCTCGAAGCATGGTGGCCGCGTTTCTCCGGGCCCTTCCTCTACTACCCGGGCCGCCGCTACCTCCCGGCGCCGCTCCGCGCCTTCATCGACTTCACCGCCTCGCTTCGGTACGGACCGTAGCCCGTATTCGCGAAGCGGATGCGGGACCATACCGGCTTGCGCGTTGTCCCGGGCTGTGGTGCCGCATGAGCAAGCGCCCATACGGGCTACGTCGCCTCCAAGTCGATGCAGGTTGGGGCGCCATCGCCGTCCGGAACGATCTCGACATGCAGGTCACCGCCGGCATCGGCCATGTCGCGCCAGTCGGCCCGGATCTCCTCCATCTGGCGCTCCAGCCCCAGCTCCGAGACGCCGACGACGATGCTGTCGGATTGCAGGGCCCGGGCCGCTTGCAGGACGGTGCCATACGGCCTCTCGCCGACCAACCCGACCAGCACGATCGGCTTGCCGGCATCCTCCGCCGCCGCCACCGCGGTCGTGAACACGCGCACCTCCCACTCGCCGACCACCCGGTCAGGGTCGTCGCCGTGATCGAGGGCCGCCGGGTCGCCCGGCTTGACCGCGACGAGGATGACGTCCTGCTTGGCCGGATCGCTGTGCTCCAGCACCCCCGTAAGGTGGTCCAGCTGCTCCGGGTCGTGCACGCCGACCACGATCCCGCCGGGTCGCACGCCCAGTTTGCCGGGCGACAGCCCCTCCCGCGACTCGAGCCGGAACCGCTCCGGGATGCGGCCGGGCCGCTTGTTGCCCGCATTGCGGCGCTCGGAAATGGTCAGCAGTATGAAGAACAGGATCGTGAAGCCGACCCCGCCGATCGTCGCCGATTGCTTGGTCAGCAGGTTCACGCCAGCCAGCAGGAAGAGCAGCGCGGTGATGAGCATCAGGCCGACCGGCAGCTCCCGCTTGCCCAGGCGCAGGTTGAGCGGCACGCGCCACCGCTCGGCGTCGGGCCGGCTGAACCGCAGCACGGTCACGGCGAGCGACTTCATGGCGAAGCTCCATGCCACGCCGAACGCATAGGCCTCGCCAAGCAGCGTCACGTCGCCCCGGCTGATGACCACCGTCAGAAGCTGCAGGAGCGCGATCATCGCGATGATGCGGTAGGTTGTCCCGTAGCGCTTCTGCGGCTCGCGGAACCACTCGGACAGCACGCCGTCCTCGGCTACCCGGTTGAGCACGCCGTTCGATCCGATGATGGAGGTGTTGACCGCGGCGGACAGGATCAGCACGCCGACGACGACCACGAACGCCTGGAAACCTAGGCGCAACCATTGCGGCCCCACCAGCACCATGGAGATGCCGCTGATCAGGTTATCCTGCACCTGCTGTCGCTGGTCGTCCGGGATCAGCATGACAGCGAAGAACGAGACGAGGGCGGTGAACAGCAGGCTGTAGCCGAAGATGATGAAGCCGACGCGCAGCAGGTTCTTGCGCTTCGGCGCCTCGACCTCGCGGTAGACCTGGGCCAGGCTCTCCTCGCCGCTCATCGCCAGCAGCGAGTGGCCGAGCCCGATCAGGATCGCGATGGCGGCCACGTCGGGGATGTGGGTCCCCTTCAGCCAACCGAGCGCGTCGTCGCTGAAACGCAGGTTGGCCGGGGTGGGCGCCGGGACCGGTTGGTAGCCCTTCACCGCAATGGTCAGCAGACACCAGGCGACGAGCACCACCACCATGACGGTAGTGATCTGCATGACGCGTAGGGCGCGGGTGCTGGAGAACGGGATGCCGACCGTGTTGGTCCACCAGAAGTAGCAGATGACGATGATGGCGAACACCGCGGCGACCAGTTGCGGCGGTAGCGGCACATGCGGCAGCCCGAACTGGTCGGCGAGCTGGTTGAGCAGGCTGGCCAGGTAAAGCCCGGCGCTGACGGCACTGATCGGGCCGGTGAGCACGTAGTCGAACATGAGGGCGCTGACGGAGAACTTGGCCGCCACCGTGCCCAACGCCTCCCGCACGACGCGGTAGACGCCGCCCCGGGTGAACATGCTGCAGCTCTCGATATAGACCGCGCGCACGGCATACGAGAACAGCATGATTCCGAGTACGAACCAGGGCGCCGCCTTGCCGATCTTGGTTTCTGCGATGCCCCCCACGTAGTAGGCGGAGGAGCCCAGGTCGCTGAGCACGATGGCGGCGGCGCGCCAGAACGAGACGAAGCTCAGCATCACCGTGGCGGGGACGATGAAACGGCTGGCCGCCGAGTTGGACGGTTCCCGCAAAGGTTGCTGTGTCGCCACGAGTGTTCCTTGCGTGCATGTTGCAGGATTTGACCGGCAGGTCGGCATCAGGTCTTCGCAGGAGCGTCCGTGCGCGTGCCGTGCTTACTCCGTCGAACCATAGCCGGCCAAGGATCGCGAAACAAGAAGCCGCAAGTATCATGGACGTTGCTGACTGAGGAGTACATAACCAACACATATAAACCTCTCTCCTTCGTATATGGAATATATATAGGAGAGCCTCTACGTCTTGCTTTTTCACCGCTGAACTTGCTCCTGGCACCACTTTCATTTATTCCAGCGTCAGGTCGTGCCTTGGCCAAGCATGGAGCTTCCCTGCCCGAGAGGCGCCTGTGAGGTGTGCGATGTCGAAGAAGAAGGACCGGGCGTTTTTCGTCTGTCCGCGCTGGCACGAGGTGGCCGCGCCACATGCCCCGGGCAGCGTGCCGCCAGGGAGAGCGGCGCCCGGGGCGTCGAAGATCATCGCGGCCATCCGGAGCGGCCAGCCCGTCGCCCGCTCCACCCTCCGCAAGGCCCTGCAGGACGCCCGCCAGTCGTCCGGCGTGATGTTCGACATCGACGACTACATGGTGGACCGTCGGACGACGCAGTCGGACTGAGCGTCTATCCGGAACGTCGCTGTGGCGAGATCACCGTCGACTGACCGCCACTTTGGTGCGCCCCTCCCTTCCGCTGCGGCTCCGGCTACAGCCGCCGCACCGGGATGGTCCAGGCCATGGCCAAACCCATCGCCGCGAAACACGCGACCGTCAGGAAGGCCGATCGGAACGCCTCCCGGATCTCGGAGGAGACCACCGCGCGGTGGGCCGCATCCAGCGCGGCCATGGCGACCGGGCCCCGCTCCACCATCTGGGCGAACAAGGCGGCGGTGCCGCGGTCCGTGGCGGACAGCACCGCGAACAGCACCGCCCCCACGATCGCCGTGCCGAACGCGCCCCCGACCGACCGCGAGAACTGCACGGAAGCCGCCGCGGCGCCCAGGTTGGCCCGCCCGGCGACCAGCTGCACCGTCAGCTGCACCACCGGCATCGCCGTCCCCAGGCTCATCGAGTAGACGAGGAACAGCACCGGGATCGTCGTGTTCGACAGGTGCGGCGCGGCGAAGGCGAGCGCCAGCAGCGCCGTTGCCGTGATCGCAAGGCCGATCGACGGGAAGATCGCCGTGCGTTGCGTCTTGGCCATCATCCGCCCGGTGAACAGCGAGCCGCAGGCGATGCCCGCCGTCATCGGCAGCAACATCAGACCCACCTGCCCCGGCCCGATGCCGCGCACCACCTGCAGCCAGATCGGCACGAAGGTCACCATCCCGACCAGGATCGCCCCGACGCAGGCGCCCATCAGGTCGCAGCGCCAGATCGCGGATTGCCGCAGCAGCCCGAGCGGCAGCAGCGGCATGGCCGCCCGGCGCTCCTGCCGCAGCAACAGCAGCAGGGAGACGACCGACGCCGCCACCAGCCCGCCCATCAGCGGCAGCGCCGCCAGGCTGAACTGCTGCACCCGCTCCAGCGCCACCAGCAGCGGTGTGATGAAGCCGGCGAACAGCACCACGCCCAACACGTCGAACTGCAGCCGCGCGCCCGAGCCTGCCCGCCGCGGCAGGCGGAACGCCAGCACCGCCGCGATCGCGCCGAGCGGGAGGTTGACCAGGAACACCGACGGCCAGCCGAACTGCTGCGTCAGCCAGCCGCCTGCCACCGGCCCGAAGGTCGAGGATGCGACGAAGATGCTGGCGAGGTAGCCCTGGTAGCGCCCGCGCTCCCGCGGCGGCACCACCTCGCCCACCAGCGCCTGGCTGGTCGTCATCAACCCGCCGCCGCCAAACCCCTGCAGCACCCGCGCGGCGGTCAGCAACAGGACGGTGGGTGCCACCGCGCACAGCAGGGAGGCGGCGACGAACAGCGCCAGCGCCACGAACAGCAGCCGGCGCCGTCCCAGCACGTCTCCCAGGCGGCCATACACCGGAGCGGCGATGGTGGTGGCGACCAGGTAAGACACAACCACCCACGACACCCGCTCCACGTCGCCCAGCGAGCCGGCGATGGCTGGCAAGGCCGTCGCGACGATCGTCTGGTCGACCGCGGCGAGGAACATCGGCAGCATGATGGAGGGGAAGACGGTGAAGAACAGGGCGCGTGCGCTGGGCTCGGCCGATGCCGCAGCTGGGACGGTCGATGATGACATTCCCAACTCTCCGCCGCACTGCGCGACGTGCCCACCTTGGCGAGGTTCACGATCTCGCGAGCCTCCGAGCCCCTGGACGGATGGCACAGCGGTCGTGATGATGCAGTGCAATGAACGACGCCATCCCGCTCGACGGCTTGCCCCCTGCACGCCGCCGCTGGGCCTTGGCCACCGTGATCATCGCCGTGGCCATGGCGGCGCTGGATACCTCGATCGCCAACGCGGTGCTGCCGACCATCGCGGTGGACGTGCATGCGACGCCGGCCGACTCCATCTGGGTGGTGAACGCCTATCAGCTGGCGCTGGTCGCCTGCCTGCTGCCATTCGCCTCGCTGGGGGAGATCTTCGGCTACCGGCGGGTCTACCGGTTCGGCCTGGTGCTGTTCACCGTCGCCTCGCTGTTCTGCGCGCTGAGCTGGTCGCTCGGCACGCTGACGGCGGCGCGGGTGCTGCAGGGCATCGGCGCCGCGGGCATCATGAGCGTGAACACGGCGCTGGTCCGCTTCATCTACCCGGCACGCGAACTGGGGCGCGGCGTGGGCGTGAACGCGATGATCGTCGGCACCTTCACCGCCGTCGGCCCGACGATCGCCGCGGGTGTGCTTTCGGTCGCGTCCTGGCAGTGGCTGTTCGCGATCAACGTGCCCGCCGGGCTGATCGCGCTGGCGCTGGCGCTACGCTCGCTGCCCGCCACGCCGCGTGCGACGCACCGGTTCGACGCGATCAGCGCAGTGCTGAACGCCGTCACCTTCGGCCTGCTGATCTTCGGCATCGGGGAGGGCGTGCACGACGCGTCCTGGTTGACGACGGCTGCGGTGGCGGTCGGGACGCTGGTGTTCGGGGCCCTGCTGGTGCGACGCCAACTGGGCCTGCGGTCGCCGATGCTGCCGGTGGACCTGTATCGCCGGCCGATCTTCGCGCTCTCCTCGTTGACCTCGATGTGCTCCTTTGCGGCGCAGGGCCTCTCCTTCGTCTCGCTGCCGTTCTATTTCCAGACGACGCTCGGGCATTCCGCGGTGGAGACCGGGTTGCTGCTGACCCCCTGGCCGGTGGTGACGGCGATGATGGCGCCAGTGGCCGGGCCACTGTCCGACCGCTACCCGCCCGCGATCCTGGGCGGCATCGGCCTGATCGCATTGTGCCTCGGGCTGGCCCTGCTGGCCCTTCTCCCGGCACAGCCGACCACGATCGACATCGTCTGGCGCATGATGATCTGCGGCGCCGGGTTCGGCTTCTTCCAGTCGCCCAACCTGCGGGCGCTGATGTCGGCCGCGCCGCCGGAGCGCAGCGGCGGTGCCAGCGGCATCATCGCCACCTCCCGGCTGGTGGGGCAATCCACCGGCGCGGCGCTGGTGGCGCTGTGCCTCGGCATCTCCCTGGTGCACGGGCCGGCGATCGCGCTGACGCTCGGCGCCTGCTTCGCCGGCGGGGCGGCGATCGTGAGCTTCTCGCGGCTATGGGCCCGGCGGTAGCGCGGCCGCGCGGCCAGGCCGGGCAAGCCGCCCGCCGAGCGGGCGCGGAAGGTCGCCATCCCGGTCTCAGAACAGCGCGACCAGCGCGATGCCGGACACCATCAGCAGACCGCCGAGGACGCGCCAGAGGTTCAGGGCGTGCACCTCCATACCGAACATGCCGTAGTTGTCGATCACCAGCGACATCAGGATGTTGGCCGTGATGGTCAGCCCGGCGAACGCCCCGGCGCCGACCTTGTTGACGAACAGCAGCCCGGCGATCACGGCGAAGGATCCGACCAGCCCGCCCAGCGGCGCCCACCAGGCCATGCCTTCCAAGCCCTGCGCCGTCGGCAGCGGCCTTGGCGCGCAGACGCACAGCACCCCGAGCAGGGCGATGATGGGCAGGAACGACACGAGGCTGGCCAGCCACGGGTTGACCAGGGCGTCCCGCAAGGCGCCGTTCATCGGCGGCCCCCAGGCCTGGAGCGCCCCGGCAACCAGGATAAGCGGGTAGAGCCAGGCCGCGCCGATCGACTGCATCGCATCTCCTCCGAAATCAGCTGAAAACGAAAACACCCGCGATGGCGAACACCAGGGCGACCGGCATGACCAGCACGCCCAGCTTGAGGAAGGTCCACGCACCGACCTCCAGCCCTTCCCGGCGCAGCGCGGTCAGCCACAGGATGGTCGCCAGCGACCCGGTGACGGACAGGTTGGGGCCGAGGTCGACCCCGATCAGCACCGCGCTGCGCACCCGTTCAGGCACGTCCGCGATGCCCACCACCCGTCCGGCGACGAGGCCGGCGGGAAGGTTGTTGACCAGGTTGCTGCCGAACCCCAGCACCAGCCCGGCCCCCCATGCGGCCGCCGCGGCGGAGTGCTGGACCAGGCCGTGCAATGCCGCGGCGATGGCCTCGGTGAGGCCGGTCTTCTCCAACGCCTGCACCAGCACGAACAGGCCGGCGGCCAAGGGCAACACGCCCCAGGAGACGGACCTGACCACCGTCATCGGCCCCTTTTCGGAGCGGAGCAGCACCAGGACCGCGGTGACGATGCCGGCCAGGAAGGTCGGCAGCCCGAGCTGGACGTCGAAGCCCGACGCCACGAGCAGGACGACCGCGGTGGCCGCGATGCCGAAGGCCGCCATCCTGCCGCAGCCCGATAGCGTCGGCACGTCGATGTCCGTCGAGATCGCCTGGTCCAGCCGCCTGCGCTGCGACCACCGCAGGACGGCGAAGGTGGCGAGGATCGAGAGCGCCGAGGGCAAGGCGTATTGTGGCAGCCAGCGCAGCAGCGGCGGCATGTGGGTGCCGTAGATCACCAGGTTCGCGGGGTTCGAGATCGGCAGCACGAAGCTGGCCGCGTTGGCGACGAAGGCGCAGATGAAGAGGTAGGGCAATGGCTGCTTGGCGTCCGCCGCCTTGGCGACCGCGGCGACGGCGGGCGTCAGCACCACCGCGGTCGCGTCGTTGGACAGGAAGATCGTCACGACGGTGCCGACGCAGAACACCAGCGTGAACAGGCGGGAGGCCGAACCGTCCGCCCGCGCGGCTGCCTTGGCGGCGAGCCAGTCGAACAAACCCTCCTGCCGGGCGAGCTCGGCCAACAGCATCATGCCTGCCAGGAACAGGTAGACGTCGACACCCTTTCCGGCGCCGGTGATCGCGTCCTGGAGGGGCAGCAGGCCCAGCAGGACGAGCGCCAAAGCCCCGGCCACCGCCCAGATGTATTCGGGCCAGGCGAACGGACGGATGATGACCCCAGCGGTGGCCGCCGCCGCGATGCTCCAGACCACCCAAGGCGACGCGGCCGCCATCAGCGGTCTTCTACGGCCAGACGTCCGCTCGCCGGCCGCCTTCAGCGACCATGCGGGCGGCAGGGGATGCGGGCGTAGCCGCGGAACCGGGCGCGGCCGCCGCGCTCCGGCGGGCCGGACAGTTCGTACCTGGGAAAGCGGGCCAGGAAGCCGGCGATGGCGATGGTGCCCTCCAGCCGCGCCAGGCTCATGCCGACGCATTGGTGCGGGCCGGCGGCGAAGGCAAGGTGGCGGTTCGGCGAACGCTCGACATCGAAGCGGTCCGGGTCGGGGAACTGCGCCGGGTCGCGGTTGGCCGCGCCGATGCACAGCGCCAGCTGCGTCCCCGCCGGAAGGGCCACGCCCTGCAGCACGACTGCCTCCGTGGTGATCCGGTTGCCGAGTTGGTTGGAGCTTTCGTAGCGCAGCACCTCCTCCACGCAGGTGCGGACCCGCGCCGGGTCGGCCAGGATGCGGGCGCGCTCGGCAGGGTGGTCGTGCAGCAGCACCAGCGCGTTGCCGATCAGGTTGGTGGTCGTCTCGTGCCCGGCGTTGAGCAGGAAGATGCAGTTGTGCAGCAGTTCGGCAACGGTCAGCCGCTCGCCGCTGGCCTCACCCTGGATCAGCCGGGTCAGCACGTCGCGTGCCGGGTCGCCGGGCGCCGCGCGCCGCCGTTCGACCAGCGTCTCCAGATAGGCGAGGAACTCCGTCACCGCCCGGTTGCCCAGCGCCTCCTGCTCCGGCGTCAACACCGGCTCCAGCGCGCCGAGGATGGCGAGCGACCAGCCGCGCAGGGGCGCGCGTTCGTCGACCGGGACGCCCAGCAGGTTGCCGATCACCTCCACTGGGATGGCGGAGGCGAAATCGGCGACCAGGTCCGCCGGTTCGGGCATCGCGTCCAGCAGGCGGGCGATCAGCGCGTGCAGCCCGGGCTCCATGCCGGCGGTCGCACGCGGGGTCAGCGCCCCGGCGATCAGCCGCCGCACGCGGGTGTGCAAGGGGGGGTCGTTGAACACCAGGGAGGTGGTGTGGTGCGCGTAGAGCGGGCTGCGGCCGTATTTCGGCAGGAACTCGACCGTCTTGTCGGACGAGAACCGGGTGGTGTCGCGGTAGATGGCCTGGAGGTCGTCGTAGCGCGTGAGGACATACTGGCCGTTCGCCATCCGCTTGCACGGGGCGAGGCGCTGCAGCGCGCGATAGGTCGGATAGGGGTCGTCCAGGAAGCCCGGCGTCAGCGCGGACAGGTTGAACCCTGCGGCAAGCCCCTCGTCCGTCAATGCAACCTCCCCTCTTGGCATGATCGCTTCTCCCTCTCCGCCCGGGCAGGGCCATCGCATATGGCCGCATCCCCACTTTGGAACCCTCTCCCGCTGGCGGGAGAGGGCAGGGTGAGGGTGGTCGGGCAGTGAAGAAGGCCCGGAGTTGGCGCGTTTTCGACCGGGCGGCGCCACCCTCACCCCGACCCTCTCCCGCCAGCGGGAGAGGGTTTTCTCGGCTGGTCGATGCCTCCCAACCGGGTCTGGATCATTGCCCTAGCGACAAGACCGGCCACAGGCTAGCGTGTGACACCGTCGAGAAGGTCTTGCCATGCGTTTCGTCACAGTCCTGTTCCTTCTCGCCGTGCCGACGATCGCGAGCGCACAGAACCCGCTGCCGCCCGCGCCGCCGCTGCCCACCGTACCGGAGAAGCCGGCACAGCAATCGATCTACGAGCCGACGCTGTATTGCCTCTACAACGGCATCCCATACTCGCGCGGCTCACGCCTCTACCAGGGCGGCTTCGCCATGTCGTGCGACGTCGTTCCCAACTACCCCAGCAGCCTGGTGTGGCAACTGGTCCGCTGAAGCCGGGCACTGCGGTGCGCCCGGTCAGGCCGGACACTGGGCCGGCATAGGCTATGCCTCCCGACCGGCGGACGGTGAGGTCCGCCCGTTCGAACACCGCGGGCAGCAATTCCGTGCCGAGCCCGGGGCCCTCCATCGGCAACACGTAGCCGTTCTCGATGACCGGCATGACCGTGACCAACTCCTTGTACCAGCCTGTGTAGAAGGCCCGCACGCTCTCCTGGATCAGCGTGTTGGGTTGGCTGAACGAGGCGTGGACGCCGGCGACGAACCCCACCGGGCCCACGCAGTCATGCGGGGCGAAGGGACGGTGGTAGGTGTCGGCCAGCGCGGCGATCTTTCGCCCCTCCGTCAGGCCGCCGGTCCAGCAGAGGTCGGCCATCACCACGGCCATGGCGTCGCGGTCCAGCATGTCCTTGTAGGGGAAGCGGCTGCCCAGCGTCTCGCTGGCACAGACCCACACCTCGGTGGAGCGCGCCAGCTCCGCCAGCGCCTGGGGGGAGTTCATGCGGATCGGGTCCTCGTACCAGGTCGGCTGGTATGGCTCGAGCCATTTGGCCAGCTTCTTGGCCATCGGCAGATTCCACAGGCAGTGGAACTCCACCATGATGTCCATCCTGTCGCCGACCGCGCGGCGGATTTTCTCGAACGGGGCGAGTGCGGCCTTCAGCTGGTCCGGGCTGATGGACATGCCGTCCGTCTCGATCGCCGCCGGGTCGAAGGGCCAGATCTTCATCGCGGTGATGCCGGACTCGAGCAGGCTTTCCGCCACCGCGTCCGCCCGGGTCATGAAGCCGTGCAGGTCCTCGTATGGGCCGGCCGCGTCGTCGAAGTTCCAGGTGGAGACGGGCTTGATGTCGTGCGACCGCACGTAGCCATACCCGGCGCAGGTGTTGTAGACGCGCTGCTTCGGGCGGCACAGCCCGCCCAGCATCTGGTGCACGGGTTGGCCGCACACCTTGCCGAACACATCCCACAGCGCGATGTCGATGGCGGAGGCGGCGCGGTATTCCACGCCGGTGCTGGACTGCGCCATCGGCAGGTTCAGCATCTCGCGATGGAGCGCCTCGATATGCAGCGGGTTGCGGCCCAGCAGGCGGCCAGCCAGCGTGTCGTGGATGTGCGCCGCCACCGCGCCGGCGCCGTAGAACGTCTCGCCCAACCCCACCACGCCGGCGTCGGTATGCACGCGCACCCAGAGGACGTTGGAGAACTCGGCCGTGCGCAACGTCTCGATCCTGGTGATGAGCATCGTCGGTCCTCCCCCGTCTGGGCGCGGCCACGACGTCGCGGTGGCGCCTTGGACGTGGGGACAGCTGTCGCCCACGTGCGGCCGGGCGGCCGCGTCGCGGTCAGGCCGAGCCGCGCCTGCGTGGAGCGCCGGTCATGCCTGAATAGCCAGCCGAACCGCTGCCTGACGAGGCGCTAGCGATAGCGCCAGCCACCGTGCCAGCGCTCGCGATTGGCCCAATAACGATGGCCATCCCAATAGCCGCGGCCCGGGTAGAACACCCCGAAGGCCGGGCCGCGCACGAATGCGGGACCGCCGTTCGGACGGCACCCGCCGTAGGGGCCGCGATGGAACGCCGGGCCACAGCCTCCCTCGGCCTGAGCCGATCCTGCAACGGTCAGGGCCGCACCCGCGGCCAGAACGAGAAGCACCATCCTGCTCATGCTCAACTCCCTCTGCAGTTCAAGCCATGTACCCGCACCGATGTGGCCGGGGCATTCTCGGCCCTCTTCACGGGTCGGCACAAGCGTTCCGCCTCCGCTGGAGCATCTTGGCTCCCGATTGCCTTTTGATTGTAGCCGGCAGGATGAAGACCTCTTGCGCGTCACCGGTCGCTGTCGAAGCCGTAGACCTCGGGCAGGATGAAGATCGCCGCCAGCAAGCCGACCAGGGGGAAGACCGCCACCATCAGCGTCGCTGTCGCCTGGCCCACGGCCGCGAACAGCGAGGGGAACAGGAAGATGGCCAGGAAGGACGGCAGCTTGACGAACATATAGGCGAAGCCGCTGGCGGTGCCGCGGTATTCCGGCCGCGCCACCACGGTGGGGATGGTCATGCAGTTCGACGCGTCCCAGTAGTGCCCCCACAGCATGGTCGCCGCCACGTAGGGCAGCAGCCAGATCGCACCGGTATACAGCGCCCAGGCCGCCGCCAGCAGCGACACCAGGACGATGGCGAACCCGGCGATGCTGATGCCGCGCTGGCCGATACGGGGGGTGAGTAGCGGCCCGACCCAGCCGGCGAGTGCGGCCACGCAGTACAGCGCGATCTGCACGAGGTCGGTGCCGAGGATGGACGACACGCCGACCATGATGAACAGCACGGGCAGGTAGAAGGCGAAGGTGGAGAACTCACTCCCCTGGCAGAAGCAGGCGATCCAGCCATACACCGTCGCGCGCCGCCGGAACGGGTCCGCCCAGATGTCGGCGAGGAAGGCGGAGGGTCGCGGCTTCGTCACCGTGACGTCCTCGTTCGGCAGCATGTCGAGGTTGTCGGCATACATCGACATCGACACCTGCTTGGCCTCCCGGAAGCGCCCGTGGCGTATGAGCCAGACCGCCGTCTCCGGCAGGTCATGCCGCATCAGCAGGATGATCAGCGCCGGCACTGCGCCCAAACCCAAGGTGACGCGCCAGACAATCTCGTGATCCAGGTTGGCGACAAGGAAGATCGCGATCACCGCCAGCGTCAGCACCTCGCCCACGGCGAACATGAACTGCCAGCGGTTGCCCATCACCTCCCGCCTGCCCTTCGGCATCGACTCCATGATGTAGGTGTAGCCGTTGGAGATGTCGCTCCCGAGCGGGATGCCCAGCAGGAAGCGGACCACCACGAGCACGCCGACGCTGGTGACGAAGGCCTGCGCGACGGCCAGGACGATGAACATCACCATGGTCGCCAGGAACATCACCCGGCGCCCGATCTTGTCCGACAGCCAGCCGCCCACCAGGGCCCCCACGAGCGCGCCACCCTGCGTCCCAGCCGCGGCCAGGCCCAGCACCAAGGAGTTCGGATGGTATTGGTCGCGGATGAACACCAGCACGAACGCGATCGAATACAAATCCCACGCCTCCACCAGGATGGAGGACATCATCAGCCAGCCGATGCGGTTGCCCTTGGGGTTGTAGTTGGTGACGAGGTGGCGGACGGCGCCGTCCATGGCCGATTGCTGCGACATCGCCATCGACATGCACGCTTTCTCCCCGATTATCGCGAGCCGCAACGAGTTCCGGCGGCGCGGTGACCATTTCGTCCCGTGTCACCGCTGTCAAGCCGCGGCGACACCATGTGCCAGCCCAGTCACCGGTCGCGCAGGGCCGTCTGGTCGGCTGACGGCGCCGTGGTCTGCCGGTCGTCGACATGGTGTTCCATCGACGCCGACATCAACGATTGAACGGTGGAGGGCGGCGTATCAGTTTCGGTCGGGGCAAGTCGAGAACGCGACACACACCATCGTGTCGAAGCCAGCAGCTTCGGCGGCGCTGACAAGCTGACCATTGGCGTAGTCCGCCCACCCCATGTCGCGAGCGAGCGTGACCCCTCGTGGTTCTGAAGAAAGCGGCGAAGCGGCGCGGGAACCCCATGGTCAAAGAGAAGTCGCAAAATGCCCCTGCCGGTGGCGCCGGTCGAAGTAGCCCAGCACGGAGCGGATCGCAGCCGCCGGAAGTCCGTAGGCTTCGGCCAGCCAGTGTTCCCCGTGCTCCCGGTGGCCGATCAGGTCTATGGGCCGCACATTGGTTCCGCAGATGGTCGGTTCACCCGATAGGAGAGCCGGAGACCTGGTCACGTCGGCGCAGTCCGACCAGTCGATGTCGCCGGCGCCGAAAGCCTGCACCTGCTCTGCCGAGAAATACTCGATCGGAAGCTGGCTCCAGTGTTCGCGCCAGAACTCGAGGACGACACGGACCTTCTCAGCAGATACCCCGAAAGCCGTCGCGATCCATTGCACTCCCATCTCGGCGTTGGCTGTAATATCCTCCGCACGCAGGCGAGTGCCGCGCAACACCGGAGCACCGGACGCTTTGCCGGCGACCTGCTCGATCAAGGGGCAATCAGTCGATTCCATTATGAATGAGTATAGGAGTTGCATCAGCCAACTGCACGGGTGACGATGTCACACCGGCCGCGGCCACAGTCGTGTTGCTGCTTGAGCGTCATCCCCAGCTCAGCGCGATCCTTACGGACCCTGGTCCCAGACGTCACCGAGGGACACGCCTGCGCAGCGGCCTTGTGGCTCAGGCTGGCTGGTAGTCCGCGAACCGCTTCTGCCGGCGGCGCAGGATGGTCCAGAACAGCTTGGACGCCACTGCCGACAAACGACCTCGCGGCGGCAGGCCAACCGCCTTCAGGATCATCCCCATGCTGCGCTCGATGTGGGGGTAGCGGTAGTAGCCCATCGCCCGCCCCATATACCCGGCGATGCAGCGTTCGTGCTGGTAGGGCATCTCCGGCGGCTCGTTGCCGCAGTGGAAGGCATAGGCGAGTTCGTCATCTTCCGACTCGGTGATCCGCCCGGCCGCGATCTTCAGCCGGCGCAGCACGCTGATCTTCTCGCGCGCCAGATAGCGGCGCATGTGGTCGTAGAACAGCTTCCAGTGGCGGTACTCGTCCGTCGCGATCAGCCGGCACACCTGCTCCAGCACCGGCTCCGCCGTCGCGTCGGCCAGCGCGGTGTAGTAGGACGACGTCCCCGTCTCCACCATGCAGCGCGCGATCAGCTCGCCCGTCTTGGAGCCGCGCACGGAATCGTCCACGTCGATCGGCACCTTGTAGCCCTGGCGATACCGCTCGAACGCGTCGGCGAACTTCCAGCCGGGGTCCGCCAGTTCAGCCCAGCGGCCGAGCGCGTCGCCATGCTGGACCTCTTCCACCGCCCAGTAGTCGGAGGCCTGGCAGAACACCGGATCCTCCCGGAACACGCGGGAGAGGTAGACGGCATATTCGATGCCGTTGCGCTCCACCATGGCGGCGGCCTTCACCAGCTTGACGATGTCGGGATCGACCTTGGCGGGATCGAACCGGTCCCAGGCCACATCCTCCAGCCGCCAATGTTTCATCGCCCGCTCCCGACCGCTTCCCGCACATCCGTGATGTCTGCCACTCCCGCGGGCGGCGACACGGAAACTGTGATGTGACCGTGACGGTCAGACAGTTGGCGTGCCGCGCTCGCCACGGTCAGGCGCAGCAGCCTCGACCATCGCCCGGGCGGACTGCATGCGGTCCATCGCGCCGTCGAGCGTGGCGACGTCCATCTTGTCGGCCGCGTTGTACTCGGCCTCCGCCTCCGACAGGCGACGCTCGCCTTCCGCACGGGACAGCTCGCCCGTCGGCACCGCCTCGTCCGCCAGGACGGTGCAGCGCTCCGGCGTGATCTCGGCGAACCCGCCGCTGACATAGAGCGTGTCCGTCACCCGCCCACCTTCGTGGATAGCGATGGTGCCGCCGCGCAGCAGCACGATCATCGGCGCGTGGTTCGGCAGCACGCCCATCTCGCCCTCGGCGGCGGGGATCACCACCATCTCCACGTCGCGCGACAGCAGCAGCTTCTCCGGGCTGACGATCTCGAGCGCGACGGGCATCACGCCTTCTCCTTCATCCCCTCATGCTTCTTCACCGCGTCCTCGATGGTGCCGACCATGTAGAACGCCGCCTCCGGCAGGTGGTCGTACTCGCCGGCGACGATCGCCTTGAAGCTGCGCACCGTGTCGGCCAGCGGGATGAACACGCCCGGCGTGCCGGTGAACACCTCGGCCACGTGGAACGGCTGGCTCAGGAAGCGCTGGATCTTGCGGGCGCGGGAGACGACGAGCTTGTCCTCCTCCGACAGCTCGTCCATGCCCAGGATGGCGATGATGTCCTGCAGCGACTTGTAGGTCTGCAGGATGCGCTGCACCTCGCGCGCGGTGTCGTAGTGCTCGTCACCGATGATCCGCGCGTCCAGCGAACGGCTGGTGGAGTCGAGCGGGTCGACCGCCGGGTAGATGCCAAGTTCGGCGATCGAGCGGTTCAGCACCGTGGTGGCGTCCAGGTGGGCGAAGGAAGTGGCGGGCGCCGGGTCGGTCAGGTCGTCGGCGGGCACGTAGATCGCCTGGACGGAGGTGATCGAGCCCTTCTTGGTGGAGGTGATGCGCTCCTGCAGCGCGCCCATGTCGGTGGCCAGCGTCGGCTGGTAGCCCACCGCGGACGGGATGCGGCCCAGCAGCGCGGACACTTCGGCGCCGGCCTGGGTGAAGCGGAAGATGTTGTCGACGAAGAACAGCACGTCCTGCCCTTCCTCGTCGCGGAAATACTCGGCCAGCGACAGGCCGGACAGCGCCACGCGGGCGCGCGCACCCGGCGGCTCGTTCATCTGGCCGTAGACCAGCGCCACCTTGGAGCCCTCGGTCGTGCCCTCGCCCAGCTTGATGACGCCGGCATCGACCATCTCGTGGTAGAGGTCGTTGCCCTCGCGGGTTCGCTCCCCCACGCCGGCGAACACGGACACGCCGCCATGCGCCTTGGCAATGTTGTTGATCAGCTCCTGGATGAGCACCGTCTTGCCCACGCCGGCGCCGCCGAACAGGCCGATCTTGCCGCCCTTCAGGTAGGGGGCCAGCAGGTCCACCACCTTGATCCCCGTCACCAGCACCTCGGCCGAAGTCGCCTGGTCCTCGAAGGAGGGCGCGGCGCGGTGGATCGGGTAGGTCATCTTGGCGTTGACCGGGCCGCGCTCGTCGATCGGCTCGCCGATCACGTTCAGGATGCGGCCCAGCGTCTCCGGACCGACGGGCACGCTGATCGGAGCGCCGGTGTCCAGCACCTCGCTGCCGCGGACCAGGCCGTCGGTGCTGTCCATGGCGATGCAGCGCACGGTGCGCTCGCCCAGCTCCTGCGCCACCTCCATCACCAGCGTGCCGTTCGCGGTCTTGGTGGTCAGCGCGCTCTGGATGAACGGCAGCTCGCCCTCGAACTGCACGTCCAGCACGGCGCCGAGCACCTGGGTGATCCGGCCTACGTTGTTGCTCGCCATCAGTCAGTCTCCTGTTAGGCCAAGGGCTTTGCCCCTGGACCCCACCAGAGGACAGCCGTCCTCTGGACACCTGTGGTTAGAGGGCTTCCGCCCCGGATATGATCTCGATCAGTTCGCGCGTGATGTTGGCCTGGCGCGTGCGGTTGTAGTTCAGCGTCAGCTTGTTGATCGCCTCGCCGGCGTTGCGCGTCGCGTTGTCCATCGCCGTCATCCGCGCGCCGTGCTCGCCCGCCCCGCTCTCCAGCTGCGCGCGATACAGCTGGATCGCCAGGTTCTTCGGCAGCAGCTTGGCGAGGATGGTCTCCTCGTCCGGCTCGAACTCGTAGACGGCTTGGGCGCCCGTCTGCTCGGCCGGCCCGGTCTCCGTCATCAGCGGCGGGATGATCTGCAACTCGGCCGGGACCTGGGAGATGACGGAGACGAAGCGGTTGTACACCACGGTCGCGATGTCGAACTCGTCGCGGCCCAGCATCTCCACCGCCTGCATCCCGATCGCCTGGACGTCGGCGAACTCGACCTTCTTCTTCCCGGCGAACGAGATGTCGCCCACGATGTTGCCGGCCATCTCGCGCCGCAGGTAGTCGCGCCCCTTGCGGCCGACGGTGATGATCTTGACCGTCTTGCCCTCGGCCATCAGGCGCCGGGCCAGGTTGCGGGCGGCGCGGCCCACGTTGGTGTTGAACGCACCGGCCAGGCCGCGGTCGGCGGTGATGACGATCAGCAGGTGGACCTGGTCGTTGCCCGTCCCGGCCAGCATGCGCGGCGCCGTCGGGCTGCCCTGCACGCTGGCGGCCAGGGCGGACAGCATCCGCTCCATCCGCTCGGCATACGGCCGCGCCGCCTCCGCCTGCTGCTGGGCGCGGCGCAGCTTGCTCGCCGCCACCATCTTCATGGCCGACGTGATCTTCCGCGTGGATTTCACGCTGTTGATGCGCGCCCGGAGCGCCTTGAGGCTTGCCATGGAGCGAAGGCCTCAGGCGGCGAAGGACTTGGAGAAGCTCTCCAGGAACGACTTGAGCTTGGCCTCCGTCTCCGGCTTGATGTCGAGGTCACTGCGGATCGAGTCCATGATGGACGGCTCGCGGCTCCGCATCTCGCCCACCATCTGCCGCTCGAACGCGCCGATCCGGCCCACGGGCACGTCGTCCAGGTAGCCGCGCACGCCGGCGTACAGCACCACGGCCTGCACCTCCACCGGCATGGGGCTGAACTGCGGCTGCTTTAGCAGCTCGGTCAGCCGGGCGCCGCGCGCCAGCAGCTTCTGGGTGGACGCGTCGAGGTCGGAGGCGAACTGCGCGAAGGCCGCCATCTCGCGGTACTGCGCCAGCTCCAGCTTGATCGACCCGGCGACCTTCTTCATCGCCTTGGTCTGCGCCGCCGAGCCCACGCGGGACACGGACAGCCCCACGTTCACCGCCGGGCGGATGCCGCGGAAGAACAGTTCCGACTCCAGGAAGATCTGCCCGTCGGTGATGGAGATCACGTTGGTCGGGATGTAGGCGGACACGTCGCCGGCCTGTGTCTCGATCACCGGCAGTGCGGTCAGCGAGCCCGCGCCGTTCGCGTCCGACATCTTGGCCGCCCGCTCCAGCAGGCGGGAGTGCAGGTAGAACACGTCACCCGGATAGGCTTCGCGGCCCGGCGGGCGGCGCAGCAGCAGGGACATCTGGCGGTAGGCCACGGCCTGCTTGGACAGGTCGTCATACGCGATCATGGCGTGCATGCCGTTGTCGCGGAAGAACTCGCCCATCGTCGCACCGGTGTAGGGTGCGAGGAACTGCAGCGGCGCCGGGTCGGACGCGGTGGCGGCGACGACGATGGTGTATTCCAGCGCGCCGTTCTCCTCCAGCGTGCGCACGATCTGCGCCACGGTGGAGCGCTTCTGGCCGATCGCGACGTAGACGCAGTAGAGCTTCTTGCTCTCGTCCGTGCCCTGGTTCAGCGGCTTCTGGTTGATGATGGTGTCCAGGATGACGGCGGTCTTGCCGATCTGGCGGTCACCGATGATCAGCTCGCGCTGGCCGCGGCCCACCGGGATCAGCGCGTCGATCGCCTTCAGCCCGGTCTGCATCGGCTCGTGCACCGACTTGCGCGGGATGATGCCGGGCGCCTTCTGCTCGACCAGCATCTCCTTCACGTCGGTGAGCGGGCCCTTGCCATCGATCGGCAGGCCCTGCCCGTCCACCACGCGGCCCAGCAGGCCCTTGCCCACCGGCACGGACACGATGCGCTGGGTGCGGCTGACGGTGTCGCCCTCGCGGATCGCGCGGTCGTCGCCGAAGATCACCACGCCGACGTTGTCGGTCTCGAGGTTCAGCGCCATGCCGCGCAGCCCGGCGGAGGGGAACTCCACCAGCTCGCCCGCCATGACGTTCTGCAGGCCGAACACGCGGGCGATGCCGTCGCCGACGCTCAGCACCTGGCCGGTCTCGGCCACGTCCTGCTCGCGGTCGAACGAGGCGATCTGCTGCTTGAGGATCTCACTGATTTCGGCAGGACGGATGTCCATGGTGCTTACGCAGCTCCCTTCATGGCGTACTGCAAGCGCTGCAGCCGGGATTTCAGACTGGTGTCGTAGAGGCGGGCGCCGACGCGCACGACGAGGCCGCCGAGCAGCGCCGCGTCCACCGACTCCTGGATGTTGACGTTGCCATACCCGGCCTCGATCAGCCGGGCGCGCAACTGCTCCCGCTGGACGTCCGACAGCGGGTGGGCGGAGGCGACGGTCGCGGTCACCACGCCGCGCTTGGCAGCGACCAGGGTGGAGAACGCGGCCACGATGGTCCGCAGCACGGACAGGCGTCGGTTGTTGGCGATGACACCGACGAAGTCGATCACCGTCTTGCCGAACCCTTGCCCCTCCATCACGGCCTGTGCCGCCGTGCGCGCCTGCGTCACGTCCACCAAGGGGGATGACAGCAGGCGGCGGAACGGCGCGCTCTCATCGATCATGCGGCCGAGCGCCTGCATCTGGTCCACGACGGCATCCAATTCGCGCCGGTCATCGGCCAGGTCGTAGAGCGCGGCGGCGTAACGGCCCGGCAGGCCGCCGCTCTGTGAGATCGTGCCTTCAGCGGCCACGCAGGAATCCATCCATGGTAAGGGGACGTTGCAAACGGCTCATTGGCCGTTGGCGGTCGCCTTACCATGCAGGTTTTGGCCACGCAACACGCCGCCGCCCCGGCTCAGCCGAACAGTTTGCCGTGTCCGTGCGGGGCGGATCGCAAGTACTGCTTCGGCGCCGCGACGGTGGCCCCGAGCTCGGCCGCGGCATGCCAGGGCCAGCGCGGATCATAGAGGATGCCGCGCGCCAGGGCGATCATGTCCGCCTGGCCCTCGGCCAGCACGGCCTCGGCATGCGCCGCTTGCGTGATGAGGCCGACGGCCATGGTCGGCATCCCCGTCTCCGCCTTGACGCGGGCGGCGAACCCGACCTGGTAGCCGGCGGAAAGCGCGATCTGCTGCGCCGGCGACATGCCGCCGCTGGACACGTCCATGAAGTCGCAGCCGCGCGCCTTCAGCTCGGCCGCGAAGGAGACGGTCTGCTCCAGATCCCACCCATGCTCGACCCAGTCGGTCGCAGACACCCGCACGCCGACCGGGATGGCGGCCGGGACGGTGGCGCGCACGGCCTCGAACACCTCGAGCGGGAAGCGCATGCGGTTGGCGAGCGGGCCGCCGTACTCGTCGTTGCGCTGGTTGGCGAGCGGGGAGAGGAACTGGTGCAGCAGGTAGCCATGCGCCGCGTGCAGCTCGATGGCCTGGAACCCCAGCCAGACGGAGCGCTGCGCCGCGCGGACGAAGGCGTCGCGCACCCGGGCCAGGCCGGCCGCGTCCAGCGCCGACGGGCGTTCATACTCCGGCTGGAACGCCACGGCGGAGGGCGCGCTGGTCAGCCAGCCGCCCTGCGCCACCGGCACCTGAGCCCCACCCTCCCAGGGCACATGGCTCGACGCCTTGCGCCCGGCATGGGCAAGCTGCACGCCGACCGGAATGGCCGAATACTTGCGCACGGCAGCTAGCACCCGGGCCAGCGCCCGCTCGTTGCTTTCGGAATACAGCCCCAGGTCGCCGGCGGTGATCCGCCCCTCCGGCTCCACCGCCGTCGCCTCGACGATCAGCAGCCCGGCGCCGGACGCAGCCAACGAGCCGAGATGCATCACGTGCCAGTCGGTCGCATCACCGTCCTCGGCCGAGTACTGGCACATCGGCGCGATGACGATGCGGTTCGGCAGGGTAAGCCCGGCGAGTTCGATCGGTTGGAACAGGCGGCTGGTCATGTCGAATAGTCCCCCTCGCACGTCATGTATCCGACCATGATGCGAAGCAGCAATAATGGCTGCTCCGCGTCAGCACCGGTCGCCTACAGGAAGGACACCGGGTCCACGTCCACGTCCACCCGCACGCCGCGCTTCACCGGCACCTGCGCCACCCAGGCGCGCAGCAGCGGCTGCACGGCCACGTCGCGGCGGGCCTTCAGCAGCAGGCGGCGGCGGTGGCGGCCGCGTAGGATGGCGAACGGGGCGGGCGCCGGCCCCAGCACCACCACGCCGTCGGCCCGCGGGGCGGTGCGGCCCAGGTCGCGGGCGGCCTCGTCGGCGGATTGGGCGTCGTCGGCTGAGACGATCAGCGCGGCGAGGCGGCCGTGCGGGGGCCAGCCGCCGGGGCGCCGGGCGGCACTCTCCTGGGCCATGAACGCGCGCAGGTCGCCACCCACCAGCGCCCCCATCACCGGGTGCTCCGGGCTGAAGGTCTGCAGCAGAACGCGGCCCGGCGCCTCCGCCCGGCCCGCCCGGCCCGACACCTGGTGCAGCAGCTGCACAGTGCGCTCGGCCGCCCGCAGGTCGCCACCGGCGAGGCCGAGGTCCGCGTCCACCACGCCGACCAGGGTCAGGTGCGGGAAGTGCCAGCCCTTGGCGACGATCTGCGTGCCGATGATGAGGTCCACCTGCCGCGCCTCGATCGCGCGTGCCGCCGCCGCCGCCGCGTTCGGGCCGGGCATCGTGTCGCTGGCCATCACCAGCACGCGCGCCTCCGGGAACACCGCGGCCGCCTCCTCCGTGATGCGCTCCACGCCCGGCCCGATCGGCACCAGCGAGTCCTCCGCCGCGCAGATTGGGCAGGCCGGCGGGATCGGCTCCGTGTGGCCGCAATGGTGGCAGGCCAGCTGCTTGCGGGCGCGGTGCTCCACCAGCCAGGCGGTGCAGTTGGGGCACTGCATGCGGTGGCCGCAATGGCGGCACAGCGTCAGCGGGGCGTAGCCGCGGCGGTTGAGGAACAGCATCGCCTGCTCCCCCCGCGCGACCGTGTCCCGCACGGCCTCCACCAGCGGCTCGGCCAGGAAGCGGCCGCGCGGCGGCGGGTGCTCCCGCAGGTCCAGCGTCGCCACGGCGGGCAGGCTGGCGCCGCCATGCCGCGCCTGCAGCGTCAGGTGGCGGTAGCGCCCGGCCTCCACGTTGGCGAGCGTCTCCAGGCTGGGCGTGGCGGAGACCAGCACGGCCGGCGCGGCGGACAGCCGGGCCCGCACCACCGCCATGTCACGGGCATGGTAGACCACGCCCTCCTCCTGCTTGAACGCAGTCTCGTGCTCCTCGTCCACCACGAGGAGCCCCAGCTCGGGAAAGGGCAGGAACAGGGCGGAGCGCGCGCCCACCACGACCGGGGCCCCGCCCTCGGCAACCGCCCGCCAGGTGATGCGCCGGACGCGGGACGGCAGGTCGGAGTGCCAGACCGCCGGCGCGGTGCCGAACCGGGCGGTGAAGCGGTCGAGCCACTGCGACGACAGCGCGATCTCCGGCAGCAGCACCAGCGCCTGGCGTCCGGCCGCGACGCACTCGGCCACCGCCTCGAGGTAGACCTCGGTCTTGCCCGACCCGGTGACGCCGTCCAGCACGGTCACGGAAAACGCCGCGTCGGCGACGGCCTGCCGCAGCATCGCCGCAGCCTCCGCCTGGGCCGGGGACAGGACCGGCCCGGGATGCAGCGGGTCCGGCGCCCTGAAGGGCGGGGCTGCCGGCAGGATGGTCGGCAGCAGCTGCCCGGACGCTGCCATGCCGCGGATCACCGCCGCGGACACGCCGGCGTCGCGCGCCAGGGCGGCGCCCGCGCGGGGTATGCGGTCGGCCAGCAGGGTCGCCACACGCTGCCGCGCCGCCGTCAGCTTGGCTTGCGGCAAGGGGTCGGCCAGGCTCCAGCCCGCCTGGGGCACGGGCGGGGCCAGGGCGTTCAACCGCAGCGCCATCGCCAGCACGTCGCCGGGCGGCGCCAGGGTGTAGGCCGCGATCCAGTCGATGAAGCGGCGCAGCGCCGGCTGCATGGGCGGCGCGTCCAGCACGGCGTCGACCGGCTTCAGCTTGGCGGCCGGCACCGGATCCCCCTGCCCGGCATCCCACACCACCCCCACTTCCGCGCGGCGGTTCAGCGGCACCAACACTAGGTCGCCGGGCTGTACAGCCATCCCCTCCGGCACCGCATAGTCGAACGGACCCGGAAACGGATACGGCAGCAGCACCGGAACCCGCTTCCGCGCCGCGCCGGCCGCCACTAGGCTCAGTTCGGGATGGCGTGAGGACATGACGCCCTTGGTGGACACCGCAGCATCGTGGATCAAGCCCCTGGCCGGCTTTGCACAATGACGGGAGAGGCCGCTCGTCTGGCGTTCCTGTCCTGGCTGGAGGTGGAGCGTCGGGCCTCGCCGCTCACCGTGCGCGAATATGGGCGCGACCTGGCGGGTTTCCTCGGCTTCCTCGTCCATCATACCGGAGGCGAGCCGGACCTGGCGGCGCTCGGCGCGGTGTCGCAGGCGGATGTGCGGGCATGGCTGGCGCGCCAGGCGGGGGACGGGCAAGGCAACGCCACGCGGGCGCGTCACCTCTCGGCGGTGCGCTCGTTCTACCGCTACCTCGCGCGGCGCCACGGCGTCGCCAACCCGGCGCCCGGCCTGCTCGCCACGCCCAAGGCCCGGCGCCCCATCCCCAAGGCGCTGGCGCCCGCCGCCGCCCGCGGCGTGGCGGAGGACGCGGGTGACGTGTCGGACGATCCGCGCGCCCAGGCCCGCGACACCGCGCTGTTCACCTTGCTGTACGGCTGCGGGCTGCGGATCGCCGAGGCGTTGGCGCTGGACGTGCGGGACCGGCCGCATGCCGGCAGCGCGCTGCGCGTGGTGGGCAAGGGTGCCAAGCAACGCATCGTCCCCGTGCTCCCGGCCGTGCACGCGGCGCTGGAGCGATGGCTGGCCTTGCACCCCGCCGCGGGCGACCCGGGCGCGCCCCTGTTCCCCGGCCTGCGCGGCAAGCGGCTGAACCCGGCGGTGGCACAGCGGACCATGCGGCACTACCGGCGGCTTGCGGGGCTGCCGGAGCACGCGACGCCGCACGCGCTGCGCCACTCCTTCGCCACCCATTTGTTGGCGGGGGGCGCGGATTTGCGCTCGATCCAGGAGTTGCTGGGGCATGCCAGCCTATCGACGACGCAGCGCTACACCGCGGTGGACGAAGCCGGGCTGCTGGCCGTGTTCCGCGCCACCCATCCGCACGCGGAATGACGATGCTGGTGTCGCCCGACCGAGCCCACCTGCCCGCCTACACGGCGGCGCTGCAGCGTGGCTGGTCGCCCAACACCACGCGCGACGTCTGCGCCGAACAGCTTGCCGCCATCGCGGAGGACGCGGACACCTTCCTGGCCCGGCTGGTTCAGCCGGAAGGCGGAACCCTGACGCTGCCGTCCGGGGAGACGGCGCTCTATTTGCCGGGCACCACGCGGTGGATGTGGGATGAGGGGCTCTGCGGCGCGATCAACCTGCGTTATCAGCGGGGCACGACGGAGTTGCCGCCCCACGTCTCCGGCCACATCGGCTACAGCGTGGTGCCGTGGCGCCGGCGTGAGGGGCACGGCACGGCGGCGTTGCGATCGATGCTGACGCTGGCGGGAGAGACCGGCCTGCCGCACGTGATCATCACTTGCGACACGGACAACGTCGGCTCTCGCCGAGTGATCGAGGCCAATGGCGGCGTGTTCCTGCACGAGGCGGAGGAGGCGCCCGGCACGCGTAAGCTCGTGTATCGCGTCGCGCTGGACCTGACCGCCCAAGGCGCGTCGCGTTAACACAATCCTACTTGGAGTGGTGTAACCTCCGTCTGCGTTCAAAATGGCGCAGTGTTCCTCGGTCTAAGAGGCACGATCGATGATAGCGAGTTCGACCACCACCCCATCTCAGCTTACCACGCAGAACCTGCAAAATAGCTTAACGGCAGAGGCTTCGGCGACAGAACGGTCGCCCGTGGTTGCGGCGTTGTCGCAGGCTGCGGTCAATGAATTCGCATTGCGCTTCAACGCCGCGGTGTTCGAGATGTTGGCCACCCAGGGTGTGTCGAGCGCGTCGCCGCTCAGCAGGAGGCTGAAGGCCTATTCGCCCGCAGGCGTCGCCGCGGTGGCGGCGACCTCCCGGTTTGTCTGACCACAGGCCGTAGGCGGCGACGCGGGGCCGGAAAATCGGCCGATCCGCCAAGAGGGCGGCCGCGCCTGCCGGAGGCCTCAGAGCTTAGGGCGCACCAATTCGAACAGCTGGTCGACCTGCGCATAATCCCCGCGATAGCCGCAGCGCGCGACGGTCCGAGCGCCGGCGGTGTCGAAGATACCATCCTTCAGGTAGTCGGGATCGATATGCACGCCCACCACCTGCCCGAGCACCAAGTGCCCGCCCGTGGGCTTGCCCGTCAGATCCTGGATCGTCACCACCTGCGTCAGCTTGCACTCCAGCGCCGCCGGCGATAGCGCCACCCGCGGCGGACGGACGCAACGTGACGGCGCCGCTTGCAGCCCGGCATACGCCATCTCGTCCGTGCCGGGCGGGAGCGGTGCCGCGGTGAGGTTCATCGCCTCAGCCAATGGACGGCTGACCAGGTTGCAGACGAACTCACCGGTCGCCACCACATTCTCCATGCTGTCCTTGCGGCCCTCGCTGGCGAAGCCCACGATCGGCGGGTTGGAGCCGAAGCCGTTGAAGAAGCTGTATGGCGCGAGGTTCACCCGGCCTTCGATGTCCAGGCTGGAGATCCAGCCGATCGGCCGCGGCGCCAGGATCGCCTTGAACGGGTCATGCGGCAAGCCGTGCCCAAGACGGGGCTCGTAGAAATAGGTGTCCATTGGTCGGCGCTCCTCCAAGATGCCGCCAACCTACCCGCGCAGGATCGCCTCGACCACACGCTGGACCTCCAGCGCTTCTGCCACGGTCGCCAACCCGTGTGGCTCCCCGCGCGTCATGCGGGCGACCGCGTCCAATTGGCGCTGCAGCACCAGCGGCCGCGCCTGCTCATGCGGGATCGCCGCCGGGTCGGGCTGCCAGCCGGTGGGGCCATGCCGCTCGGCAGTGGCCCAGTTGCGCAGCCGGACGGCGCCGGCCGCCCCGGTGACGGTGAAGCGGTTGCGGTCATCCTCCGCCGTGCTGCCGACGGCGCCGGTCAGTGTGACCGGGAGCGCACCGGCGCGCAGCCGGGCGGTGATCGCGCGCTCGCTCCGCGCCGGGTCGGGGAACTCGGCGGTGGCCTCCAGCAAGGTCAGCGGGCCGAACAGTCGCCGGGCGAGGAAGAGGAAGTGGGAGACGACCTCCCGCGTGAAGCCACCCTGCGCCGGGCCGTCCAACCAGGTCGCGGCGGCGTGCTGCCAACCGCGCGGCCAGGTGGCGAAGGCGACCTCGATGGCGATGGCCTCGGGCTCGATCTCGGCGAGCCAGCTGTCGAGCCGTTCCACGGCGAGCGAGGATGCGAACGGGAAGTTCACCGCTGCCCGGGCGTCTGCCGCTTCGGTCAGGAAGCGCTCGGCGTCTTGAACATCCACGGCCAGCGGCTTCTCGCAGAACACGGCCTTGCCCGCGGCCAGGGCGGCGCGGGCGTGGGGCAGATGGGTGGCGGGCGGCGAGGCGATGTACACGCAATCCGCCGCGGCGACGACCGCGTCGGCACTGGCCAGGGCTGGCACGCCTGGGTCGGCGCCGAGGCGCGCCAGGGCGCTTGCCACCGGGTCCCACACGCCGGACACCGCCACGCCGGGCTGGCCCAGCGCAGCGCGCAACAGGCGCTCCCCCATGATGCCCGCGCCGATGATCCCCAGTTTCAGCACCGCGCCGCCTCCTTGTCGTCGGCGGCAACAGGCACCCGATCATGGCGGCCGCGCAAGGCAGAGCTTGTGTTATCGTGCGTCGATCGGCTGGTCCTGCGCCGCTGTTGCGAGGGCCCGTTGCACCGCTGCCACCGCCTGTCGCGAACGGTACATCGCCCTGGCGCTGTGCCCAACCCCTTCAACCTCTGCCAACGTCCAGCGGAACGGCCAACCGTGGCTGCGTGCCACGTCCTGTGCCATTTGGAACGTCCGAAGGCCACGCTCGTAGCGGTTGGGACCCTGCGCCATCGCAAATGGTCCGGTCGCCAGCTCGTAGCTGCCGACGTCGTGGGTGCCCAGCAACACCGTGACCGGACGTGCCAGATAGGCACGGAGCGCCTCGTCCGTCGCTGCCTCCGTCCCGTACAAACCGTACGGGGCGGCGACGGTGGTGCTGGGAAGCACCCAGGTCGACGGATTGGCGACGATGATCCCCACCGCACCCGGTGAGCTGAACGCCGCCACCCGGCTCACGATCTGGCCTCCGGACGAATGGCCGAGCAGGACCAGCGGCAACTCGGGGGCGCCCGCGGCCTGGCGCGCCCAGGCGAGGAGCGGCGTGACGAGGTCGATCGTGCGATGGCCCGGCGCCTGCGTGACGACCCCGCCGAATTCGTACAGCGCTCCGTGCGGAAACCGCATCTCGTCGAATTCGGGCGCCACGACGAAGCCGCAGAACCGGTCTGCCAGGAACTTGGCCTGGTCGCGAGCGGACCAGGCATGGCGGTTCTGCCCATCGAAAACGAGCAGGACCACCTGCGGCTTGCATCCTGGCGGACGGTAGGTGAACAGGTCGAGCTCGGTCCCCGCCACGTCCACCGATTGCTCCGGAGCAGGCGGGAGCGACGCGCAGGCGGCCAGGCACGCGGCCAGCAGCGTGGCAAGCCATGTCGCTCGGCGGATCAAGGCCGGGCGCCGCTGTCAGGGCGGATCACCAGGGGGACCGACGACGGTGTTCACGAACCAGGAGTTCCAGGTGACCGCAGGGACGGTTTCCGTCTCGCAGGTCAAGTCGATGGCAGGCGGCCTGTCGCTGGCCGCCGCTGGCTCATCGTGCCGGTGCGCCAGGACGTAGCGCAGCGAGAGGTCGATGTTGGCCTCCGGTGCGCCCGCCGGGAAGGGTCGGACAAACCCTGCGCCGAACACCGCGGCGCCCGCCGTGTCGATCGAGGTCGAGCCCGAGCTGCCCACCACGTTGACCGACCAGATCCGGCCGTCAGGAAGGATGTCCAGGCGGACTTTGACAGTGCCAGCCTCGTCGCTGTTCGACGCGTGTCTGGGGTAATAGGCGTGCAGGTCCCACCACGCCTGCAACTGCCGCATCAGGTCGCGGCGGCCCGCATCCGTCGGTGCCTCCGGGTTCGTTATGCTGAAGTCCTGGGCCGATGCAGGCGCGTCGCCGGCGGCCACCGGCGCCAGGAGAAAGGCCGCGACAAGGGCGGCTGAAGCAACCGGCGACCGCATCGAGTCTTCTCCCGCCGTTCGAACCAAAGCACGTTTCTGCTAAGTAGCGCTACTGTTTGTAGCACTACGAATTGTGCTCAACGATTGTCCAGGGATTTTTGCACGCTGCTTGGGAGTGGTCGTTCACCAGGCCTTCCGGGCCCGACGGCTCACCCGCCGCTGTCGAATGGGCGATAGTGCAGCGTCACCACGACATCGGCCGGCTGCGCGGGCGTGCCCGGCGGAAACGGCGGCAGATGGGCGTTGCGGAACACCGCGAGCGCCGCGGCGTCGAGCACGCTCGATCCAGAGCCTTGCACCAGTTCGATGGAGGTGACCTGGCCGTCCGGGGTGATCAGGATGTGGACCCTCACGCTGCCACCTTCGTTGGTCTGCGACGCTTCCCGCGGATAGAAGGAGTGCTGGTCCCACCACTGCTTGAGCTTGCCCATCCAGGCGGCACCGTTGTTCGCGTCGCCTGCGCGGCTGGCGGCGCTTTGCCCCTCTGTCGCATGTGCTGCAGGCGGCCCCGCGGGGTTGGCCGGGGCGTGGCTGGCGGCAGGCCGCACGGCGGCACGTGGCGGCGCAGACCGCGCGACCGGGCGCTGCGGCGGCGAGGGCGGGTGGGCCGACACGACCGGCGGAGGCGGCAAAGCTGGCGTCGGCAGGACTGGAGGCGGCGGCGGCACGGGCGTCGGCTCCGGTGTTGGAGGCGGCGTAGGGTCCGGCGGCAGGGGAACCGGTGCCGGCGGAGGCAGAGGCGGCGGAGGTGGCGGCGGCGGCTCTGGCGGTGGAGGAGGCGGCGGGGACACGTCCTGTGCGGGGACGGGCGGGGGCAGCGCTGCCTCGGCGTCCTGGACCGGCGTGGCCGGAGCAACCGGTGCGGCGCTTGCCTCCGCCGCGGCCGGCGGGCCCGGCGCCGACCCTGCCGGTCCTTCCTCCGCGATGTCCAATAGGAGCGGCTCCGATGCGCTCGGTTGTGGCTGCGCCGGCGGGACCAACAGCAGGGACAGGAACAGCGTCAGGTGCAGCGCAACCGAAAGCAAGACCAGCCGGCCAAGCGTTCCGCGCCGCCGCACGCGCACAGCCAGTCGTCGATCGCCGGTCAGCATCGCTGGCACCCGACGGAGCGGTGTTCCAACCGCGTGACAGCCTCGGGCTTCGGCGCCGCGCTAGATCCGGACCGGAAGGGATCGACCAAGCGTGACGGGACCGGTGTTGTGGGCGTAGCCATCCATGAACCGCGCCTACACGACATAGCGTAACGCTACCAGATCTCACGTACGTGTGTCGCCGGCAATCGCCATTGCTTGGGGTTGCCTCCGTTCCGCAACCGGAGCCACATGCCGTAGCGTTGGCGGGTTGGGGCTCCATGAACGAACGTATGTCCGACCTCGGTGAACTCGAACTGGAGGTCATGCAGCTCGTCTGGGACGCGGGTGAGATCACCGCCGACCAGGTGCGGGAGCGGCTGAGCCGCAAGTCCAAGGAATCGACGGTGCGGACCGTCCTGCGGCGGCTGGAGGGCAAAGGCTACGTCACCCACACCGTCGACGGCCGCACCTTCATCTTCCGCGCGGCCGAGGCGCGCCAAGACGTCGCCGCACGGGCCGTGAAGCGGATCGTCGCCTGGTTCTGCAACGGCTCCGTGGAAGAGGTGCTCGTCGGCATGGCCGACGCGCGCATGCTCGACCCGCGCGTCCTGAAGCTGCTCGCCAAGCGGATCGACACCGCGAAAGATCACCAGTGATGCTGGCGGCCTTGATCGAGGCCGCGCTGCGCACCCTGCTCCTCGCCGGCGTCGTGAGGCTGGGCCTATGGCTGCTACGGATCAGGCGGGCGCAGTTGATGCTGGTCGCCTGGACCGTCATCCTGGCCGCCTCGCTCGGCATGCCGGCGCTGCAATGGGCCACGCCGCTGCACCTGTCGCTTTTCCCTGACCTTCCCAGCACGGTCGTGGTCGATGCTGCCGATCAGCTGGGATCGTCCGCGCTGGAGGCGCATGCGCCGGCACTCGCGGCCGAGATGCAGGAACCTTCCACATTGCGGCCCTGGTTGGAGGCAGCGTACTTCCTCGTGAGCGGCATGCTGCTGCTGCGCTTGTCCATAGGGGTCGTGCTTTCCCTGCGCTTGCTCGGCAAGGCAGGGCGGGTCCGCCAGGACTGGGCAGCGAACGCCCATGTTCGCATCAGCCGCGACATCACGGCGCCGGTGACGATCGCCAGCGTCATCTTGCTGCCTGCGGACGCCGCGAACTGGCCCGCTTCCATGCGCCGCGCCGTCCTGGCCCATGAGCGGGCCCATGTCGCGCGGTGGGACTTCGCCATGCTCCTGCTGTCGCAAGTCAACCGGGCGGTGTTCTGGTTCAGTCCTCTCCCATGGTGGCTGCACCGCCGGCTGGCCGGGCTGGCCGAACTTGCCAGCGACGACCACGCCATGGAGGTGACCGGCGACCGACCCGGCTATGCCGCGATCCTGCTGGAGATGGGTCGCCGGTCCGGTCCGGTGTTGCGCGGGCTGGCGATGGCGCGCCCGGCGACCCTGCGCTACCGGATCGAGCGCATCCTGTCGGGGGATGCGCGGTCGTGCCCGGTCAGCCCGGTTCAGCAGATGATCTTGGCGGCCGGCGCGGCGGGACTTTCGTTGGCCGCGGCAAGCTCCGCACTCGACACGGTCCCGCCGACGGACGTGGCTGCGATGACGGAGCAGCAGCCAATACGGCCTCAGCCCATCGCATCACTTGTCGCACAAGACATGCCCCTGCCATCGCCTCCGCCGCTGGACACCACGATGGCGGCCGAGGCGCCGCAGCGTCCCGCGCCTCCGACGGCGTTGGACATCCCACCCGCTCCCGCCCGAGCACGGCCGTTCGTCCGGGTGGCGGCACACGCGGCGGCCAGGCCCTCGCTCGTGGCGCAACCCTCGCGTGTCACGCCGCAAGCCGCCCCGGCTTTCGTCGTTCGAGCCGTTCTCGGGCCTCAGCCGGCACAGTCAGACGGCATCCGTCCGCACGGCATCGTCGGTGCGGACCCGGCAAGCAGCAGCGAGGCAGCCGCCGCCGACCGCCGCCGGGTATCGCGCTCCTACCCAGTCCCCTACCCGCCGCAGGGCGAACGGCCCGTGCTCAGGCTGATCGACGACCGGACCTGCAACGGCGTCTACATGCCCGAGCATGCCGCCAGCTCTGTGGAGGGTGGGATCAACATGGTGCGGGCCAAACTCTTTCGGGATGCCAGCGGCACGTCATGGCTGACGTTCTTCTCCAGCGAGCAAGCCCCGGTGATCCAGCCGGTGACCGTGACCCATGGCGAAGACAAAGCCACCGCGTCGTCCGATACCGTGTTCACCATGGTGCCCAGAAGCGCGCGCCGCCTGAACGGCTTCATCAAACGCCCGTATGGAACCATCGACTTCGACTGCGGCGGATCCGCCGCCCATCTGTTCGATGGGGGAAGCTAGACGTCGCTTCGCTTGCGCGCATCCTTCAGCACGACCCAGGCCGGGGCGTGATCGCTGGCGCCGGTTCGGCCGCGGACCACGCGGTCGACCCCCGCCGCCTGTAGCCGGCCGGCCACGCTCGGGCTGAGGAGAAGATGGTCCAGGCGCAGGCCGGCGTCCCGCGCCCATCGGTCCCGCTTATAGTCCCAGAACGTGTAGATGCGCTCGCCGGGACGGCATTTGCGGATCGCGTCCACCCATCCCTGCGCGACGATCCCGTGGAACGCCGCGCGGCTGGCCGGCTGCACCAGCGCATCCTTGGTCCAGGACTTCGTCGGGTAGATGTCGATGTCGCCCGGGACGACGTTGTAGTCCCCGGCCAGGACCACCGGCACGCCGGACCGGAGCAGGTGCTCGGCATGGCGCGCGAGCCGGGCCAACCAGGCGAGCTTGTAGTCGAACTTGGGACCCGGCTGCGGGTTGCCATTGGGCGCATAGAGGCAGCCGACCAGCACTCCGCCGACGGCAGCCTCGATGTAGCGGCTTTGGGTGTCGAATGGATCGCCGGGCAACCCGCGGCGGGTGAGCACCGGCTCGGCGTCGCGGGCCAGGATCGCCACGCCGTTCCACGTGCGTTGCCCATGCCAAACGGCGCCGTAGCCGGCCTGCCGCAGCGCCGTCGCCGGGAAGGCAGGGTCGGCAGCTTTCAGCTCCTGAAGGCATACCGCATCCGGTTTGGCTATCGCCAGCCAGTCGAGCAGGTTGGCGAGGCGCGCATTGACGTTGTTGACGTTGAACGTGGCGATCTTCAAGCCGCGCTGCCGGCAAGGCCCGTCCTATTCCTCGGCAGGCGTCGCCGCCGCGATCGGGATGGAGCGCGGCTCCGGCTGCTCGCTCCGCAATTCCCGCTCCAGATCCGGCTGATCGTCGCCGTCCTGATCGTCCTCGGGCTCGTCGCGCCGGGGGCCGTTATGCTGCGGCGGCTGCGGCGGTTGGGCAGTGTGGCCGTTGGCTTGGCCGTTCGGCTGGTTTTGCTGCTGCGCCTGGTTGATCGCGTTGATGATGCGGAAGTAGTGCTCCGCATGCTGGAAATACCCTTCCGCCATCACCCGGTCGCCGCTGCTGGTGGCGTCGCGGCCGAGTTGCAGGTACTTCTCGAAAAGCTGCTGCGCCGTGCCGCGGATCCGCAGGTCTGGGCCGTTGCTGTCGAACACGTGGTTCCGGTTCAGGGGGACGTTGCCGCTCTGGTGCCGCGGCGGGCCGCCGCCACCACCACCACCCGGCCCACGGTTGTTGCGGCCACGCATGCGCTTCATGTTCATTCGGTCTGTAGCTCTTCCATGTTCGCTCTCGGGTCGGGCCTGGCGGCCAGCGTCTGTGGGTGTCGGGCCCGGGCTGTGCCAGGCCAAGCCAAGCCGGTCGCCCAGCGGGCAGAACCGGCATTTCGGCCAACGTACGGCGGACCCTACCGGCGGCGGCGCGCTTCGCCAAACGTTTTTTTTCCACCGGGCCGGATGGGCAGCGCCCGCTCCACCCCGGCAATGTCCAGCCGGGCTGCACCCGGCCGCAGACCCGCGGCCTCCGCCAACTCGGCAACCGAACCGCCCTGCCCCATCCCCAGTTCCAAAATGGCAACGCCGTCCGGCGCCAGCAAGCCCGGCAAGGCCGCGATGACGGCACCGTAGGCAGCCAGGCCGTCCGCACCGCCATCCAGCGCCAACGCCGGCTCATACCACGCCACCTCCGGCATCAGCCGCGGGATGACCGCCGTCTCGATATAGGGCGGGTTGGACAGCACCAAGTCGAACTCCCCGCGCACCGCCGCCGCCCAGTCGCCGCACAGGAAGGCCGCGCGGGCTTGCAACCCCAAGGTGGCCGCGTTGTAGCGGGCCAGCGCCGCCGCTCCAGCCGCCCGGTCGACCCCCACACCATAAGCCGCAGGAAACTCGACGAGCGCGGCCAGCAGCAGGCAGCCGGTGCCAGTGCCGAGGTCGAGCACCCGGCGCACGTCGCGCTTCGGGAACTCCGCCACCGCCAACTCGACCAGCGTCTCAGAATCCGGGCGCGGGACCAGCGTGTCGGCCGTGACGGCGAGTTCGAAGTTCCAGAACGGTTGCCGCCCGACGATCAGCGCCAGAGGCTCGCGGGCGGCACGCCGGGCGACCATCTGGTCGAACCAGGGTGCCGGCAGGTCGGCGTTCATGTGGCGCAACAGCCCGGCGCCATCCAGGCCGCTGGCGTAGCCGAGCAGCAGCCTCGCCTCCCGCCGCGGCTGTTCCACACCCGCCGCCTCCAGCACGGAGGTGGCCTGTGCCAGGCGCTCGGACAGCGTCACTCGTCGGCCGCGAGCCGCGCTGCCTGGTCCTCCGCGGTCAGCGCATCGACGATCTCGTCCAGTTCGCCCAGCATGATGCGGTCGATCTTGTGCAGCGTGAGGTTGATCCGGTGGTCGGACACCCGGCCCTGCGGGAAATTATAGGTGCGGATGCGCTCGGACCGGTCGCCCGTGCCCACCTGGGCCTTGCGGTCCGCGCCGCGTGCCGCCGCCAGGCTGGACCGCTGCTGCTCGTACAACCGCGCCCGCAGCACCTTCATCGCCTTGGCGCGGTTCTTGTGCTGGGACCGCTCCTCCTGCATCGCCACCACGACGCCGGACGGCAGGTGGGTGATGCGCACGGCGCTGTCGGTCTTGTTGATGTGCTGGCCGCCGGCGCCGGACGCGCGATAGGTGTCGATGCGCAAGTCCGCCTCGTTGATCTCCACGTCCACTTCCTCTGCCTCCGGCAGCACGGCGACCGTCACGGTCGAGGTGTGGATGCGGCCCTGGCTCTCGGTGGCCGGCACGCGCTGCACGCGGTGGACGCCGGACTCGTATTTCAGGCGGGCGAACACGCCGCGGCCGGTGATCTCCGCCACGCCCTCCTTCAACCCGCCCAACTCGGTGTCGGCGTAGTCCATCAGCTCGAACCGCCAGCCCTTGGCCGCGGCATAACGCTGGTACATGCCGAACAGCTCGGCGGCGAACAGCCCGGCCTCGTCGCCGCCAGCCGCCGGGCGCAGCTCCAGGATGGCGCTGCGCTCGTCGGCCGCATCGCGCGGCAGCAGCAACAGGCGGACCTCACGCTGCAGCGAGGGCAGGCTGCCTTGCAGTTCGTGCAGTTCGGCCTCGGCGAGGGGCTTCATCTCGGGGTCGGCGAGCAACGCCTCCGCCTCCCGCGCAGCGCGTTCGGCGGCGCGCAGCTCACCGATGCGCGCGACGATGGGCTCCAGCTCCGACAACTCGCGCGAGGACCGGGCGAAGCTGTCGCCCGACAGCCCTGCGGTCAGCTGTGCCCGCAACTCCTCCGCGCGGTCCACCACGCGGTCCAGCTTGGCGTCGAGCGTGCTCACCGCAGCCGGGCGGCGAGGCTGTCGATCGCCACCTCCTCCTGCACGCCGGTGTCCAGATGCTTGAGTTGGGCGACGCCGCGCGCCGCCTCGTCGGCGCCGAGGAGGACGGCCGCCCGGGCGCCGATCCGGTTGGCCCGCTCCATGCGGCGCTTGAGGTTGCCGCGGTAGGCCATCTCCGCCCGCACGCCTGCCTGCCGCAGCCGTTGCAGCACGGCGGTCGCCGCGGCTTCCGCGCCGTCCCCCATCGGGATGACTGCGACGGAGGCAGGGGCAGGCGCGGCCTCGGCCAGCAGCATGGACAGCCGCTCGACCCCCGCGGCCCAGCCGACCGCGGGGGTGGCTGGACCGCCCATCTGTTCCACCAGCCCGTCATACCGGCCGCCGGCCATCACCGTGCCCTGCGCGCCCAACTGGGTCGTCACGAACTCGAAGGCGGTGTGGTTGTAGTAATCCAGGCCGCGGACGATCCGTGGGTTTTCCCGGAACGGCACGCCGAAGCGGCCAAGCTGCTCCAGCAGCCCGGCATAGAACGCCGCCGCCTCAGCGGTGAGGTGCGGGGCGATCGTCGGCGCCCCTGCGACGACGGCCCGGTCCTGCGGCTCCTTGCTGTCCAGTATCCGCATCGGGTTGCGCTCCAGCCGGTCCTGGCTCTCGACCGAGAGCGCATCCCGATGGGTGGAGAAATACGCCACCAGGGCCGTGCGGTAGGCGCTCCGGCTGGCCGGGTCGCCGAGCGTGTTGACCTCCAGCACGGTGCTGGAGGCGATGCCGAGGCGCGTCAGGATGTCCCAGCCGCAGGCGATCGCCTCCGCGTCCGCCAGTGGCTCGGCCGGGCCGATCAGCTCGACCCCGATCTGGTGGAACTGCCGGGTGCGGCCCTTCTGCGGCCGCTCGTAGCGGAACATCGGCCCGGCGTAGAACACCTTCTGCGGCAGCGACTGTGTCAGCCCGTTGGTCACCAGGGCGCGGCAGATGCCTGCGGTGCCCTCCGGCCGCAGCGTCACGCTGTCGCCGCCGCGGTCCTCAAAGCTGTACATCTCCTTTGTCACCACGTCGGAGGTATCGCCGAGGGTGCGAGAGAACACGCGCGTGTCCTCGAAGATCGGCGTCGCCCACTCGTCCATGCCATAGAGCGCAGCGGTGGCGCGGGCCGTATCCACCACGCGCGTGTAGCGGCGCTGGTCCTCGCCGATCAGGTCATGGGTGCCGCGGGGCGGCTGGAGCGCGCTCATGGGTATCCGGATGCAGGATGGGGAAGGCTGTCATCGCCGGTCAGACGCCATGACGCAAGCTGGCTATGTCAGACGCCGGTGAACAACCAGTCCAGCGCCCGGATGATGTCGTCCCGGGGGGCAGCGATGGACGCCACCGGCCTGCGCAGCACCCGAGATGGGACGGACGCCATCTGCGCGATGGGCAGCAGATACCGCACGCCACCGGGCTCGACCGTGAGTATCGTCTTCGAAGGCGGCAGGGGCTTGTGGGCGAACAAAGGACAGGCGAGGCGCTGCGGCCCTTCGGCGATGTCGGCTTGCAGGACGGTCACGAACGGCTGTGTGGAACGCGTTAGCCGACCCGGATTGATGAAGACGTCATGCTGCACCGTGTTCAGACGGTCCGTCCCCACAGACTGCCAAACATCTCCCGCCATTCTTCCCTGGCATCACCGTGCTCGGCAACGGACGCCGCCAGCGCCTCGCTCGCTTCCCGCATCTCCTGTCGGATCGCCTCCCGCTCCTCCGCCGCCATCGGATCGTGCGGCGACTTGATATGGGAGGTGTCGATCCGCGGCGCACTCATTCCGCCGCGACCTTCACCGCCAGCGGCTGCGCAGCCTTCATCTCCGCCACCTTGGCCTCAACCAGGCCCACGATGTGGTCCACCATGCCTTCCGCGTTCATGCGGTGGTCCTGCCGCCCGGCGGCGTACACCATGTGCTTGCCATCGCCGCCGCCGGTCACGCCCAGGTCGGTCATCAGCGCCTCGCCCGGGCCGTTCACCACGCACCCGATGATGGACAGGGTCAGCGGCGTCTCGATATGCGCCAGCCGCTCCTCCAGCGTGCTCACCGTCTGGATCACGTTGAAGCCCTGCCGCGCACAGGACGGGCAGGAGATGATCTTCACCCCACGATGCCGCACACCCAGCGACTTGAGGATGTCCCAGCCGACGAAGACCTCCTCCTCCGGCTCGGCCGACAGCGACACCCGGATCGTGTCGCCGATCCCGGCCCAGAGCAGCGAGCCGAGCCCGATCGAGCTCTTCACCGTCCCGGCGCGCTTCGACCCGGCCTCGGTGATGCCGATATGCAGCGGGTGGTCGCAGACCTCCGCCAGCTGCTGGTAGGCCGCCACCGCCAGGAACACGTCGGACGCCTTGACGCTGATCTTGAACTCGTGGAAGTCGTTGTCCTGCAGGATCTTGGCGTGCTCGAGCGCGCTCTCGACCAGGGCGTCCGGGTTGGGCTCGCCGTACTTCTCCAGCAGGTGCCGCTCCAGGCTGCCGGCGTTGACGCCGATCCGCATGGAGCAGCCATGGTCCTTCGCCGCCCGGATGACCTCACGCACGCGTTCCGCGCTGCCGATGTTGCCGGGGTTGATGCGCAGGCAGGCGGCGCCGCTTTCCGCCGCCTCGATCGCGCGCTTGTAGTGGAAGTGGATGTCGGCGACGACCGGCACGTCCACCTGCGCCACGATGTCCTTCAACGCCAGGGCGCTTTCCTGGTCCGGGCAGGACACCCGCACGATGTCCACGCCCGCCTTCTCGGACCGGCGGATTTGCGCCACGGTGCCGGCAACGTCCGTCGTCAGCGTGTTGGTCATCGTCTGGACGGTCACGGGCGAGTCGCCGCCCACCGGCACGCGCCCGACATGGATCAGGCGCGACTTGCGGCGGTCGATCTGCTGGTACGAGCGGTAGTTCATTCGGACGTGCTCCGGCTGCGTCGCGCGGTTCTACCGCGCCGGGCGCTTACCCGTCGAGTTCGGCTTGGCCGCCCGTGCCAGCACCGGATCCAGCGGCACGTCCCGCCGCAGCGTGCCGACCGGGCCGAAGGCGGGGATCGCCGTCCCGTTCACCAGCACCTCGAGCCCGCCAGCGTTGGTGGTCGTCAGGGTCAAGCCCGCTTGCAGCGGCACCGGCCAGGACTCGCCGGTCTTGAGCGGATGGTCCAGCAGCACCGTGCCCTGCGGGTCCTGGACCTTCACGAACTGCCCGATCTTCGCCCGCAGGACCACCCCCGAACTGGGCGGCGGCGGCACATCCGGAGCCGGCGCCGGGGGCGCCACGTTCACCGGCACGCGGATCGGCTCCGGCGGGGGTGACGCGGCAGGCGGCGGGGTCAGCGGCTGCGTCAGCGGCGGCCCGGAGGCGAGCAGCGACGTCACCTGGGGCGATTGGTTCGGCGGCGGCGGAACCTTGTCGGCGAACTTGTCCGGGATCGCCGACGTGGTCTGCGCCACCCGCGCGTCGTCATGCCCGGTGTAGCGGTACCAGCCGACATAGGCCCCTGCCAGGATCAGCACGCCCAGCAGGATCACCGCCCCGGCCGGGACGCCACGCTGCGGAACCGGCGCGGGGAAGCTCAGGCGCGTCTTCTGCGTCACCTCCTGCGCCTCCGCCCGGAACCGCCGCGCCACCTCGTCCGGATCCAGGCCGAGCGAGTTGGCATAGGTGCGCACGAACCCCATGGCATAGGCGTTGCCGGGCAGCTCCGACAGGTGCCCCTCCTCGATCGCCTCCAGATAGACCAGCCGGATGCGCAAGCCGTTCGCCACGTCCGGCAGGTTCCACCCCAGCCGCTGGCGGGCGGCCCGCAACTCGGCTCCGACACGCGCGGCGCCGATCGGCGGCGGCACGCCGTCGGGGTCGACGTAGGACATCATGGGTGAGCCATCGCGAGGTGGGAAACGAGAAGCAAACAGGCCTCCATAGGCCGATCAGGCCGGTCGCCGCGCGATGTAAACCCTCCCCCGCCCGCTTGCCAAATCGGTGCAGGGCCGTGGCAGTCAAACCTCCAGCCCGTGCTCCCGCGCCCACGCGGCGATCGGCTCGCGCAGGCTGGACTCCCCGGTCGCATTGCCGCGCAGCGCCGCCAGCACGGGGCGGAACGCGGCCAGGTCGGCGGAGCGGAGCAGCCCCTTGGTCCCGAGCACGCCGGAGGCCGGCATGGACAGCGAGGTGATGCCGAGCGCCGCCAGAGTCAGCGCGTCCAGAGGGCGGGATGCGACCTCGCCACAGACCGACAGCGACGTGCCTGCCTCGGCGGTCAGCCGCCGCACATGCGCCAGGATGTCCAACACGGGCGGGGACAGGAAGTCGTAGCGGCCGGCCAGCGCCGGACTGCCGCGGTCGGCCGCGAACAGGAACTGCAGGAGGTCGTTGGTGCCGATCGACAGGAACTGGCAGTCCTTCAGCAGCTCGGGCAGCTGCCAGAGCAGGGCCGGGACCTCCAGCATCGTCCCCACATGCAGTCGCGCCGGCGCCGGACGCACCCGTGCCGCCTCCGCGAACAGCAGGCCGCGGGCGGCGCGGAACTCGGCCACGGTCGCCACCATGGGGAACATGATCGAGAGCTCCCGGCCAGCGGCCGCCAGCAGCATTGCGCGCAGCTGGCGGCGCAGCAAGGCCGGGCGGGCCAGCGCCACCCGAAGCGAGCGCCAGCCCATGGCCGGGTTCTCCTCCTCGGGCGGCGGTGCGTCCGGCAACAGCTTGTCGCCGCCCAGATCCAGGGTGCGGAACAGGACGGGGCGGTCGCCGGCGGCGTCCAGCACCCGCCCATACAGCGCCGCCTGCTCCGCCGTGTCCGCCACCGCGCCACGCGCGAGCATGGCGATCTCGGTGCGGAACAGCCCGATGCCAGCGGCACCGACGGCGTCGAGTTGCTCCAGTTCGAGCGCCAGGCCCACGTTCAGCATCAGCGAGAACGGCGTCCCGTCCGCGGTGACGCTTGGTTCCCGCCGCAGCTGTCCATATCCCGCGCGGCGCGCGGCGCGGGCATCCAATGCGCGCAGGTAGTTCTCGCGCACCTCCAGGGCCGGCCGCAGGATCAACTGCCCTTCGTCGGCGTCCAGCACCGCATCGTCGCCCGGCTGCGCCGCGTCCACCAGGTCGCGTACGCCACCCACCGCCGGCAGCCCCAGCGCGCGGGCGAGGATCGCCGCATGGCCGGACGGGCTCGCCTCCTCGACCGCGACGCCCGCGATGCCGGCCGCGTGCCATTGCAGCAGTTGCGCCGGGCCCAGCCGCCGGGCCGCCAGGATCGTCCCAGGGGCCACCGGCGCCGGGCCCGCGCCCCCATCCAGCGCCTGCAACAGGCGCGTGGCCAGGTCCTCGATGTCGGCCAGCCGCTCTCGCAGGTAGGGGTCGGTAATGCGCCGCATGCGGTCGCGCAACTCGCTGGCGACGCGCACCACGGCCGCCTCCGCCGTCAGCCCGCTGCGGATGGCGTCGGACACCCGCTTGACCCAGCCGTCATCGGCGGCGACCAGCCGGGTCGCCTCCAGCACCTCGCGCGGCTCCTCGCCGTCGGGCATGCCCTGCTCGATCAGGTGGTCCAGGTCGCGGCGCATCGCCACCAGCGCGCGGTCCAGCCGCGCCTGCTCGGCCGCCGGGTCCTTGGACAGGAAATTGCGCGGCCCGGCGCGCAGCCCCACGCTGACCACCGGCCCGATCACCAGGCCCGGTGCCAGCGACACGGCGTCGAACTGGCGCGGCAGGGTGGCGCTGAGCGCGTCCTCGCTCACCGCCGCGGCCCCGGCCGAGGCCAGCGCCTCCGCCAGCAGCATCGCCACCGTCTCCACGGTATCGACCTCGTCCGGGCCGTAGCGGCGAGGGGAGCGGTTCTGCACCGCCAGCACGCCCATGGTGTGCCCGCCGCGGCGCACCGGCACGGCGAGGAGGGAGGCGTATTTCTCCTCCCCCGTCTCCGGCCGGTAGGCGAAGGCCGGGTGGTTCTGCGCGTCCGCCAGGTTCTGCACCTTGCCGGTGGCCGCCGACAGGCCGACGATGCCCTCGCCCACGCGCAGCCTGGTCCGGCCGACCGCATCGGGCCGCAACCCGTAGGTGGCGATCAGTTCCAGCACGTCGCCCGTGCGCAACGCATACAGCGAGCAGACTTCCGCCACCATCTCGGCTGCGACCAGGCGCACCACGTCTGCCAGCGGCGCGGCGCCCGACGCCATCATGTCGCGCAGGCGAGTGAGCAGCCGACGCGTGCCGGACATGCTCAGTAGACCGGGTGGTAGGCGGACTGTCCTCGCGCCGCGAGTGCCGCGGCCGCCTGCGCCACCAGGTCCTCGATGATCTCGGCGACCGGCTGCTCCGCCGTCACCATCCCCACCGACTGGCCCATCATGACGGAGCCGTGCTCCACGTCGCCGTCCACCACCGCGCGGCGCAGCGCCCCGGCCCAGAAATGCTCGATCTCCAGCTGCGCCGCCTCGCGCGTCAGTTCCCCCGACTCCATCCGCCGCACCGTCTCGGCCTGGTGGCGCAGGAACCGCTTGGTCCCGTCATTGGCCAGGCCGCGCACGGGGATGACGGGGAACCGGTCGTCCAACTGGACGGACGGCACGGCGTCCCGCGCCCGTGCATGCACGAAGGCCTGCTTGAAGCGCGGGTGCGCCACGGAGTCGGTGGAGGCGGCGAACAGCGTGCCGAGTTGCGCCCCGGCCGCGCCCATCTCCAGGAAGCCAAGGATGGCCTCGCCGCGGCCCAGCCCGCCGGCCACGAACACCGGCACGTCGCGCAGATGCGGCAGGATCTCCTGCGCCAGCACCGTGAGCGAGACCGGGCCGATATGGCCGCCCGCCTCCGAACCCTCGATCACCAGCGCGTCCGCGCCGCTGCGCACCAGCCGGCGTGCCAGCACCAGCGCCGGGGCGAAGCAGATCAGCCGTGCGCCGCCATCCTTGACCGCGTGCACCGCGCTGGTCGAGGGCACGCCCCCGGCGAGCACCACGTGCCCGACCCCCGCCTCGGCGCAGACGCGGATCAGGTCCAGCAGCTGCGGATGCATGGTGAGGAGGTTGACGCCGAACGGTGCGCCCGTGCGCGCCTGGGTGGCCGCGATCTCCGCCGCCAACGCGTCCGGACCCATCGAGCCGCAGGCGATCACCCCGAAGCCGCCGGCGTTGGAGATGGCGGCGACCAGGCGGCACTCGCTCACCCAGCTCATCGCGCCGCCCATGATGGCGACGCGGCTGCCGAGGAACCGGCTGCCCACTGCCCACAGCCGGTCCAACTCCGCCCGCGCGCGGAGCAGGTCGGCATTGGGGGGCGAGATGTCAGGCGGCATCGAGGCCGTAGGCCGTGTGCAGGGCGCGTACCGCCAGCTCGGTGTATTCGGCGCCGACCAGCACGGACACCTTGATCTCGCTGGTGGAAATGACCTGGATGTTGATGTTCTTCTCCGCCAAGGTGCGGAACATGGTGTTGGCGACGCCCACATGCGACCGCATGCCGACGCCGACCACGCTGATCTTGGCGACATCCGGGTCGGTGAGGATCTCGGCATAGCCCACCGTCGCGGACGCGGCCGCCAGCGTCGCCTGCGCCAGCTTCAGGTCCGCCTGCCCCACGGTGAAGGTCAGGTCGGTGGTGCCGTCCGCCGACATGTTCTGCACGATCATGTCGACGTTCACGTTGGCGTCGGTGAGCGGGCCGAAGATGGCCGCGGCGATGCCCGGCCGGTCCGGCACGCGGCGCACCGTGATCTTCGCCTCGTCGCGCGAATAGGCGATGCCCGATACGATTTCCTGTTCCACGATCTCGTCCTCGTCCACCACCAGGGAGCCGCCCGTGCCTTCCTCCGGCGCGTCCTTGAACGAGGACAGCACCTGGACCCGCACGTTCTCCTTCATCGCCAGTTCCACGCTGCGCGTCTGCAGCACGCGGGCGCCGACCGAGGCGAGCTCGAGCATCTCCTCGTAGGCGATCTTATCCAGCTTGCGCGCCCTGGCAACGATTCGCGGGTCCGTGGTGTAGATGCCGTCCACGTCGGTGTAGATGTCGCAGCGGTCCGCCTGGAGCGCCGCCGCCAGCGCCACCGCCGACGTGTCGGAGCCACCGCGCCCCAGCGTGGTCACGCGGTTATCCGGCCCGATCCCCTGGAAGCCCGCCACCACCGGCACCTGCCCGATGGCCATGCGCGCCAGCAGCACCGCGCCTTCGATCCGGTCGATGCGCGCCTTGCCGTGGGCGCCGTCGGTGTGCAGCGGGATCTGCCAGCCGGACCAGGAACGCGCGTCCACCCCGATCTCCTGCAGGGCGATCGCGGTCAGGCCGCTCGTCACCTGCTCGCCCGTGGCGACCACCGCGTCGTATTCCCGCGCATCGTGCAGCGGCGCCAGGGCCTGGCACCACGCCACCAGCTGGTTGGTGACGCCGGACATGGCGGATACCACGACGGCCACCTGGTGCCCGGCATCGACCTGGCGCTTCACCCGGCGCGCCACGTTGCGGATGCGATCGAGGTCGGCCACCGAAGTGCCGCCGAATTTCATCACGATACGCGCCATGAAGCTGCCCCAGGCCGTCTGACGGGGCAGCGCTGCCCCTTGCTCGCGAGAAGGCCGGTTGCGGCCTCCGTGAAGCGGGATCACATACCGGCCATGGTGGCGAGCGACAACGGGGAACACGTGCAAGGCAGTATCCCGGCCCGCGGCGCGGCGCTGCCGGCGGAGGTCGCCCGGTTCGACGCGCTCGCCGCCCGATGGTGGGACACCCGGGGCCCGATGCGCGCCCTGCATGCGATGAATGCGCTGCGGGTCGGCTGGATCGCGCAGCACTTGTCGCCTGGGCAGGCGGTGCTGGATGTCGGCTGCGGCGCGGGGCTGGCGGCCGAAGCACTGGCGCGACGCGGGAACAGCGTGCTGGGGATCGATGCGGCGGCGCAGGCTCTCGCAGCCGCCAGGGCCCATGCGGCGCCGGGACTCACGGTCGAATACCGGCTGGCCTCGACCAGCGACCTCGTCGCGGAGGGTCGGCGTTTCCCCGCCGTGACCGCGCTGGAGGTGATCGAGCACGTGGCCGACCCGGCCGGCTTCCTGCAGGACCTGGCAGCGCTGCTGGAACCCGGCGGCCAGCTGTTCGTCTCGACGATCAACCGGACGGCACGGTCGCTGGTGGTGGCGAAATGGGGCGCGGAGTACGTGCTGCGCCTGTTGCCGCCGGGCACCCACGAGTGGCGCCGGTTCGTCACACCGGTCGAACTCGCCCGCCACGCCCGCGCGGCCGGGCTGCGGGTGGTGGACAGCACCGGAATGCGGTTCGACCCGTTGCGGCAGCGCTGGACCGCCAGCCGGGACCACGCCGTCAACTACATCGCCGCCTTCGCGCGCTGATCCCCTCCCGCTGCTTCCGGGCAGGGCTATCGCATATGGCCGTATCCCCGCTTTGGCATCCTCTCCCGCTGGCGGGAGAGGGAGCTCCGCCATACGCGATGGCCCTGCCCTTCGGGTGAGGGTGCTTTGCCCCGGGTAGATCACGGCGGTTGGAGGACCCTCCCCCGGAAGGAGAGGCTTTTTACGTCGGCCGGGGCTCCGGCGTGTCAGCCGTCGGCGCGAGGCACCCAGGGGATGCGCGCGACCTCGATCCCGTCTTCGGCCAGGCGCTCCGCCTCTTCCGGACTGGCTTCGCCGTAGATGCCGCGGGTCTCCGTCTCGCCGTTATGGATGCGGCGGGCTTCGTTGGCGAAGTTGGGGCCGACATAGTCGCAGCGCTTCTCCACCTCGGCCCGCATGCGCTGCAGCATCGCCCGCATCCCGTCCGGCAGGCCACCGGCCGCCATGCTCGCCGGGGCGGGCGCCGCGACTGGAGCTTCCACCGGCGCAGGCGCAGCCGGCGCGTTCGCGACAGGCGCCTTGCCGATCAGCGGGGCCATCAGCGCCCGGCGCACCTCGGACCCGCCACACACCGGGCAGCTCAGCAGCCCGCCCTTGGCCTGCGCGTCGAAGCCGGCGCTGTCGCGGAACCAGCCGTCGAACGCGTGGTCGTCCTTGCAGCGGAGCTGGTAGTGGATCATCCGGCGGCCAGCATCGGGTCCAGCTTGCCGGCCCGGTCCAGCGCCATCAGCTCGTCGCAGCCGCCGACATGCCGGCCGCCGATGAAGATCTGCGGCACCGTCGTGCGGCCGCCGGAGCGCTGCGTGGCCGCGGCCCGCTCGGGTGTCCCGCCGGGAGCGTCGATCTCCTCGAACGCGACGCCCTTCTTCGTCAGCAGGTTGATCGCCCGCGAGCAGTAGGGGCACCAGGGCTGGGTGTAGACCTCGATACGCGGCACGACGACATGCTCCCCTGGACCGGACGAACCAGCAATGGCGATGCACGGCCGTCATGACAAGTCGTCGGCGAACATTGCCCGCGCGGCCACCAGCAGGTCGACCTGGGCCGCCCCCGCCGCCTGCAACGCCGCCGTGCAGGCACGCGCCGTGGCGCCCGTCGTCAGCACGTCGTCCACCAGCACCAGCCGCCGCCTCACCAGCCGCGCCGCCCAGGCTGGCCGGACGGCGAAGGCTCCCGCGACGATGATGGCCCGCTCCCGCCGCGTCTTGCCGGCGAGCGAGGCGGTGGGACGGGTCCGCAGCAGCGCGTCCACCGCCACGGGCCGTCCGGCCGCCCGGCCGAGCGCCCGAGCCAGCAGGGCGGACTGGTTGTAGCGCCGGGCGAACAGCCGCCGGCGATGCAGCGGCACCGGCACGAGCAGGTCGGCCTCCCGCAGCAGCGTCGCACCGGCCCGCGCCATGTGGACGGCCAGCGATGGGGCCAGATCCACCCGGTCGCCGTGCTTCAGCGGCAGGATGATCCGCCTGGCCTGATCGTCATAGCGCAAGGCAGCCCGCGCCTGCCGCCAGGGTGGCGGGTCCGTCGTGCATGGGTCGCAGGTCATGGCCCGTCCGCCCTGCCCCGCGTGACGGAACGGGATGCCGCAGCGGAGGCAGCACGGCTCGGTCACGAAGGCGGTGGCGTTGAAGCAGGCGGCACACATCTGGCCAGACGCCGCCACGGCCGCGTCGCACGTCAGGCAGCGGGGCGGCAGCACCAGGTCCAGGCCGAGCCGCGCCCAATTCCCCAGAACCGCGCGCCAGGTAGCTAGGCGGACCATGCGAGCGAGTTAAGCGGGCCGGCGGCGCGGCGTCCACTTGGCAAGCTGGCTCGCCCGCGGCACATCTGCCCGGCATGACCGAAACGGTGTTCGACCGCGGCGCCGTCCGCCGCCACAGGGATCGCGCCGCCCGCACCGTCGCGCGGGTCGCCCCCGTGCTGGAGGAGGTGGCAGACCGCCTGCTGGACCGGCTGGACGACATCACGCGCGGCTTCACCCGCGCGCTCGACCTCGGCGGTCGCGGCATCGTGGCCCCCCGCCTTCGCCGTCGCGGCATCGACACCGTCAGCCTGGAGCTATCCCCGGCGATGGCCCGGCTGGACGGTGCGGTGGTGGGCGACGCGGAATGGCTGCCGTTCGCGCCCGGCAGCTTCGACCTGGTGGTCGCCAACCTTTCGCTGCACATGGTCAACGACTTGCCCGGCGCGCTGGTCCAGCTCCGCGCGGCGCTGCGGCCCGATGGGCTCCTGCTGGCGAGCATGCCCGTGCTCGGCACGCTCGGCGAACTGCGCACCGCATTGACGGCGGCGGAAGCCACGCTCACCGGCGGCGCCAGCCCGCGCGTGGCGCCGTTCGCCGGGTTGCCCGACTGCGCGGCGCTGCTGCAGCGGGCGGGCTACCGCCTGCCGGTCGTGGATGGGGATGCCATCACCCTGCTCTATGCCGACCCGCTCGCGCTCCTACACGAGTTGCGGGCCGCCGGAGAGGCGAATGCGATCATGGCACGCCGGCGGCAAGCCCCGCCTCGGGCGCTGTTCCCCATGGCGTTGGCTGCCCTGCCGGTACAGGACGGCCGGACGGTGGCGACGCTGCGCCTGGCCATGATGACCGGTTGGGCACCTGCCGACACGCAGCCGCAGCCCGCCCGGCGCGGCAGCGGCACCACCAGCCTGGCCGAAATATTCCGCACCATCTGAGGCCTTCCTCATACCTGGCCGCATGGATGTTAGTCGGCGCCGGCGCGTAGCCTGGGCCAGCGCCAGGCTTATGTTGCAGTGCGGCATGCAGAGTTCTGCAGGTCGCTCGGCCCGCCTATCGAGACGGACCTCTTCAAGAGGGATTTCACCATGAACACCAAGATCATCATCGCCGCCACGGTCGCTGCCCTGAGCCTGGCGAGCACCGCGTTCGCCGGCGAGGGTGGCGGCTACGACCAGTCCCCCGCGCCGGCCGGCCGCCAGTTCAGCTTCGGAGGGCTGGACAACACCACCCTGCCCGAAAACGGGCAGAACGGCTCGGTCGAGAGCCCCAACGCCGTGCCGCCCGGTGCGATGGCGGGCACGCCGGCTTACATGTACGCGCAGTCGGTCGAGCGATACTACGCCCAGCAGGCCGATCGCCGGTTCGCCGAGACCCACAGGCTCCATCCGAACGGCTGATCGCCTCGCCGCAACAGAAGGCCGGTTCCTCAAGGGACCGGCTTTCTGCTTGGCGCGATGTCACCCGCCCGTCAGGCTCATGGTCCGGCCGACGGACGCGGCCGGGGCACGGCGGTCGATGATGAAATCATGCCCGCGCGGCTTGCGCGCGATCGCGGCGCGGATCTCGCCCTCCAGTTCGGCGTCGTCCGCTCCGCGACGCATCACGCCCCGGAGGTCGGCGGCGTCATCCTGGCCCAGGCACATGAACAACGTCCCTGTGCAGGTCAGTCGCACCCGGTTGCAGCTCTCGCAGAAATTATGCGTCATCGGCGTGATGAAGCCGAGCCGCCGGCCCGTTTCCGCCACGTCGTAATATCGCGCCGGACCGCCCGTCCGGAACGGCGTCTCCGTCAGCGTCCAGCGCCGCCGCAGCCGGGCGCGGACGACCGAGAGGGGCAGATACTGCGCCGTGCGGTCAGCCACGTCCCCCATCGGCATGGTCTCGATCAGCGTCAGGTCGAGGCCCTCGCATCCACACCAGGCGAGCAGGTCGTCGAACTCGTCCTCGTTGACGCCCCGCAGCGCCACGGCGTTGATCTTGACGGCGAGACCGGCCTGCTTGGCGGCTCGGATCCCGGCCAGCGTCTTCTGGATGCGGCCCCAGCGCGTCACCCGGGTGAACGTCTCCGGCGAGAGCGTGTCCAGGCTGACGTTGACCCGGCGCACCCCGGCGTCGAACAGCGCCTGCGCGTCCTTGACCAGCTGCGTGCCGTTGGTCGTCAGCGTCAGTTCGTCCAGGCCGTGGCCGAGCCGCGCCCCGATTGAGCGGAACAGCGTCATCACGTCCCGGCGGACCAGCGGCTCGCCCCCCGTGATCCGCAACTTGCGCACGCCCAGCCGGATGAAGGCGCCGCAGAGCCGATCCAGCTCCTCCAACGACAGGACGTCCGCGCGCGGCAGGAAGGTCATGTCCTCGGCCATGCAATAGACGCAGCGAAGGTCACAGCGATCGGTCACCGAGACGCGCAGGTAGCTGATGGATCGGCCGAACGGGTCGATCACGGGCTGGGCGTGGCCTGTCTGCATGACCCTAGTGTCGGCGGCGGCGGCCGGTGGTTCAAGCCCCACGCTCCGGTTAGTCCCGTGATGGGGCGTCGACCACTTCCAGTTCGACCACCCGTCCGTTGATCAGCACCTTGCCCGCATTGGGGAAGTTCACGGTGATCCGTTCTTCCACCACCGACTGCACCTGGCCCGTCCCCCAGTCCGGGCGCTGCGGATGCCGAACCCTCTGGCCGGGCTCGATGTGCGACGTATGGGCCATGGTCTTCCAACTGCACGGCCGCCGGGCGGTTGCAAATGGCCCTGAGTTTGCAGGGTATTAACCGTCTTCGGCGACATGCTGGAGTCCGCCTGGTGTATGGATGGGAAGCATGGACACGACCGGCCCGACAGACTTGGCTGAGATGCGGTTCGCCGACGCGCTGTGCGCCCGGTTGTGCCACGACCTCAGCAGCCCGCTCGGCACGCTGACCGGCGCCCTGGAGATGATCGCCGACGACCCCTCCGCGCTCGAGGACGCCATGCCGATCGCGACCGAGACCGCCGCGGCGATGGTCGGGCGGCTTCGCCTGCTTCGCGCCGCCTGGGCCGGCGATTGCGGGCCGCTGAGCGTCGACCAGCTGGCGGTGCTTGCGGCAGGGCTGCCCTCCCGCGTCAGCACCCGGCTCGACGGCCTGCGGGGCGGCCCGTTCGAGGCAAGGCTCTCACGCGCCCTGCTGAACCTGCTGCTGCTGGGAACGGAGGCACTGCCGCGCGGCGGCGTGCTCACCCTCGCCAGCGACGAAGGGGATGGCATCCTGCTCACCGTCACGGGCAAGGCCGCCGCCTGGCCAGCCGGCCTGGCCCAGGCGCTGGTCGAACCGGCTGGCGTGGCGCTCGACAACCCGCGGGCGGTGCAGCCGCCGGTGACCGTGCTCCTCGCCCAGGCCGCGGGCCGCCGCCTGACCATGGCCGGGGCAGTCGTTGACGGCGAGCCGCCGCCGCTCCTGCTGGCGGCACATTAACCCAATCTTCGGCTCTGCACGCCACCCTCCGCTCCAGACCGGAGCGCGTGACGGATGGACGAGCTACTCATCGATTTCCTGGCCGAAACCGGCGAGAGCCTCACGGCCCTCGACGACGCGCTGCTGCAGTTGGAGCGCGTGCCGGACGATCCGGACATGCTGGCGCTGGTGTTCCGCATGGTCCACACCATCAAGGGCACGTGCGGCTTCCTGTCGCTGCCGCGGCTGGAGCGGGTCGCCCACGCGGCGGAGGACCTGCTGTCCGAGGTGCGGGATGGGGCATTGCCGGCGAACGCCGCGCTGATCACCGTCGTGCTGAAGGCGCTGGACCGGATCAAGCTGATCGTCGCCGGCATCGTCGCGACGGGGCTGGAGCCGGAGGGCGACGACCGGCCGTTGGTGGACGAGCTGAGCGCGATCCGGACCGGCGCCGCCGACGCGCCGACGCCTGCGCCGGAGCCGGCCGACGCCGAAGCGCCGCTGGACGTGGAGCCGACGGCGACGGCCAACGGCATGGGTTCGCCGGCCCAGACCATCCGCCTGGACGTGAGCGTGCTCGAGAACCTGATGACCCTGGTCAGCGAGCTGGTGCTGACGCGCAACCAGCTCATGCAGCTTGCCCGCACCGAGGGCGACAGCCGCTACACCGCCCCGCTGCAACGGCTGTCCCACCTCACCTCCGACCTGCAGGAGGGCGTGGTGAAGACCCGCATGCAGCCGATCCTGGGGGCGTGGAACAAGCTGCCCCGCATCGTGCGCGACCTGGCGGCCGAATTGGGCAAGCAGATCGACCTGGTCATGCTGGGCAAGGAGACCGAACTGGACCGGCAGGTGCTGGAGCTGATCCGCGACCCGCTGATCCACATGGTGCGCAACAGCGCCGACCACGGCCTGGAGTCTCCTGCCGAACGGATCGCCGCCGGGAAACCCGCGCTCGGCACCATCACGCTGAGCAGCTTCCACGAGGGCGGCCAGATCGTCATCGAGGTCGCCGACGACGGCGCCGGGCTGCCGACGGACCGCATCCGGGGGCGCGCGCTCTCGCACGGGCTGGCCACCGCCGCCGAGCTCGCGACCATGACGGAGCGCCAGGTCCAGCGCTTCATCTTCCACCCCGGGTTCTCCACCGCCTCCGCGGTCACCGCGGTCTCCGGGCGCGGCGTCGGGATGGACGTGGTGAAGACCAACATCGAGCGCCTCGGCGGCTCGGTCGACGTGCGCAGCGTGCCCGGCCGCGGCTCGACCTTCACGGTGAAGATCCCGCTGACGCTGGCGATCATTTCGGCCCTGATCGTGGAGGCCGGCGGCCTGCGCTTCGCCCTGCCGCAAATCTGCGTCGCCGAGCTGGTACGGGCGGAGAGCGGCGGCACGCCGGAGGAAGGCGCCCTGGTCGTGGAGCACGTGGACGGCACCCCGGTGCTGCGCCTGCGCAACCAGCTGCTGCCGCTGGTGCACCTGCGTGACCTGCTGCGCCTCGATCACCAGCGGAGCGAGGTGATGCCGGAGGCGATGACGGTGGTCGTCGCCAACCTGGGCGGCGCCACGCTGGGCCTGGTGGTCGATCAGGTCTTCGACACGGAGGAGATCGTGGTCAAGCCCGTCTCCCCGCCGCTGCGCCACATCAAGGTGTTCAGCGGCAACACCATCCTCGGCGACGGCAGCGTCATCATGATCCTGGACCCCAACGGCATGGCGCGCACCATCGGCCACACTGCCAACAGCACCCAGTCGAAGGACCGCGCGCCCGACAGCCAGGCCCAGGCGACCGAGCGCACGGGAGACAAGTCCGCCATGCTCCTGGTCCGCCTGAAGCCCGGCGCCAGCCCGGTGGCGATGCCGCTCGGCCTGATCGCCCGCATCGAGAGCTTCGCCCGGGCGGACATCGAACACACGTCCGAACAGGCGGTGACCCAGTATCGCGGCCAGCTGATGCCGCTGATGGCGCTGGACGGCGACCCGGTCGCGGCCGAGCACGTCCCGGTGCTGGTCTTCGCCGACCGCGGCCGCTCCGTGGGCCTGATGGTGGAGGAGATCGTGGACGTGGTGGAGGACCAGCTGCTCATCGAGCTGTCGTCCTCCCGGCCTGGCCTGCTCGGGACGGCGGTCATCGCCGGGCGCGTGACGGAGATCATCGACGCCGGGCACTGGCTGAAGCAGGGCTGGCAGGACTGGTTCAGCGACAACCCCGGCCCGCGCAATGCCGCACAGCGGCGGCTGCTGGTGGTGGAGGACAGTGCCTTCTTCCGCCAGCTGCTGATCCCGACCCTGTCGGCCGCCGGCTACCACGTCACCGCCGTGGACAGCGCCATCAAGGCGGTGGCGATGCGGGACGGCGCCGAGCCGCCGCAGTTCGACGCCATCGTCTCCGACGTGGAGATGCCCGGCATGGACGGGCTGCAGTTCGCCCGGCTGCTGAAGGAGGATGGGCCCTGGATGGACACGCCGCTGATCGCCCTCAGCGGCCGGTTCAACCCGATCGACATCCGTCGCGGCGGCGCCGCCGGGTTCTGCGAATACCTCGGCAAGTTCGACCGCGAAGCCCTGCTGGCAGCGTTGCGCCGGCATCTCGACACTCAAGAACGGCAGGCGGCGTGATGATGTCGACGAGCATCGCCGGAGGCGTGTGTGGTCCCGTGCCGCCGCTGCCGGTCCAAGCGCCCACGGTCTACGTCACCCTCACCGTCGCCGGGCAGCTCTGCGGCGTCCCGGTGAGCGCGGTGCGCGACGTGCTGCGGCAGCAGCCGATCTCCCCCGTGCCGCTGGCCCCGCCGGACATCGCCGGCAACCTGAACCTGCGGGGCCGCATCGTCACCGCCATCGACCTGCGCCGCCGACTGGGGCTGCCCGCCGCGCCGGCGGGGATGCAGCCCATGGCCGTGGTGACGGAGAGCGGCGGCGAACTCTACGCGTTGCTGGTCGACGGAGTGAGCGAGGTGCTCTCCCCCGAGCGGCAGCGTTTCGAGCCGAACCCGCAGACGCTGCCGGCCGCATGGACGAACTACAGCGCCGGGCTGTACCGGCTGGAGAACGCACTGATGATCGTGCTGGACCTGTCCCGACTGTTGGCCATGCCGGACCGGGCATCATGATGGCCGCGCTGACGGCGGACCACGCCGTGGCCGAAGCACCGCCGACCTGCCTGGTGGTGGATGACAGCCGCGTGGTCCGCAAGGTCGCCCGCCGCATCCTGGAGGCGCATGGCTACGCCGTGCTGGAGGCGGAGAACGGCCAGGAGGCATTGACGCAATGCCGCCGCGAGCTGCCGCGCTGCGTGCTGCTGGACTGGAACATGCCCGTGATGAACGGTCTCACCTTCCTGAAGGCGCTGCGGGCCGAATTCGGCGCCCATGGTCCGCTGGTCATCTTCTGCACCACGGAGAACGAGGTCGGGCACATGGCGTCCGCGATCGAAAGCGGTGCGCAGGAGTACATCATGAAGCCGTTCGACGAGGCGATATTGACAGGGAAGTTCGCCCAGATCGGCCTGCTCTGAGGCATCGGCGCCTATGTCGACCATCCTTGCAGAGCTGGTGCACCGGCGCTCCGGCCTGGTCCTCGGGCCGGACAAGCTTTACCTGATGGAGTCCCGCCTCGGCAGCCTGATGAGGCGCGAGGCGCTTCCCGACCTGGACGCGCTGGCGAACCGGATCGCCGCCGGCCAGAACGAGGCGCTCGAACAGGACGTGGTGGAGGCGATGGCCACGCACGAGACGCTGTTCTTCCGTGACGGCAAGCCGTTCGACCATCTGCGCACCACGGGACTGCCCGCGCTGCTGGGTAACCGGCCGGCAGGCACCCGCCTGCGCGTCTGGTCCGCCGCCGCCTCGACCGGGCAGGAGGCCTATTCCATCGCCATGACGGTGGCCGAGTGCGGCCTGCTCGCCCAGCACAAGGTCGACATCCTGGGGACGGACCTGGCGCGCGGCGCGATCGCCCGCGCCCGCGCCGGCGCCTACAGCCAATACGAGATGCAGCGCGGCCTTTCCGTGCACCGGCTGCTGCAGCATTTCACCCGCCGCGGCGAAGATTGGGTCGTCAACCCGGCTTTGCGGGCGCTGTGCAGCTTCCGGGAGTGGAACCTGCTGGATGACCTGACGCCGCTGGGCAAGTTCGACATCGTGTTCTGCCGCAACGTGCTGTTCTACTTCGACGTGGGGACGAAGATGAAGGTGCTTGCGGCGATCCGGCAGCAGATGGCGGAGGACGGCCTGCTCTATCTCGGCGCTACCGAAACCACGATGGGGCTGGACGATATGCTCGAGCGCAGCGGCCCCGGTTACGCCATTCAGGCCGCCGCGCCGCGCGCCGCCACCGGCCACAGGCATTCGACGCGGCCCTTGCGCACCCCGACATACCAGTCGTAGCGGTCGACCGTGGGGTCGCAATGGCCGGGGACCAGGAGCAGCTTCTCGCCCAGGTCGGGGCGGCTGCCGGCTTCGCACACCAACTTGCCGTGCTCGTCCGACGCGCCGGCATAGGTCACGCCCGGGCACTGCCAGGGCAACGGCATCCCGCTGTCGGTCGACAGCGCCTTCAATCCGGCATCCACCACGGCGATGCCCGGCTGCGCGGTGCTCATCACCGTGGCCAGCACGAACAGCGCCTGCGTGAAGCCCGGCGCGTCCGCGTTGCGGGCGTAGTCGGCATCCATGAAGCAGTACGACCCGCACTGGATCTCGGTGTAGACGCCGCTGGCGACCTCCAACGCGAAGGTGCCCGTGCCGGCGCCGCCGACCACCGGGCAGGCCAGGCCCTGCTGGCGCAGTTGCTCCAGCGTGCGGCGGACCAGCACGGCCGCCCCGCCCACCGCCGCCTCGCGCTGGTCGGGCACCCGCATGTGCTGGGCGGAGCCGTGATAGGCCTGCAAGCCCCGGAACTCGAGGTGGGGGGAGGCTGCGACCTGGCTGGCCAGCGTTACGGCGTCAGGACCCGCCGCGGTGCCGCAGCGGCCCATGCCGACGTCGATCTCGACGAGCACGGGAATGCGGACCCCTGCCGTCGCCGCCGCGTCCGCCAACGCCACGACCTGCCGCGCGTCGTCGGCGCAGACGGCGATGCGGGTGATCCGTCCCAGGGCGGCCAACCGCGCGAGCTTGGCGGCGCCCACCACCTGGTTGGTGACGATGATGTCGGGCACGCCGCCCCAGGCCATCACCTCCGCCTCCGCGACCTTCTGCACGCACTGTCCCACGGCGCCGCGCGCCATCTGCAGGTGGGCGATCACCGGTGACTTGTGCGTCTTGGCATGGGCGCGCAAGCGGACGCCCGTGCCTTCCAACGCGGCCGCCAGGCGGTCGAGGTTGGCCTCGAACGCGTCCAGGTCGAGGATCAAGGCAGGCGTATCGACGTCTTGGAGGCGCATTCCAGGCTGCGCCGGCGGCGGCTGCGCCACCGCGCTCAGTTCCCGACGAGGCTGGAAAGCGGGAACTGGATGGAGATGACGGCGGACTCCGTGCCGGGGTTGTGCTTGGTGGCGCCAGCGTTGGACATGTGTCCGAACGCCCCCACCAGGCGTATGCCGTCGTCGAACACGTAGCCTCCCTCGAAGGTCGAGCGGATTTCGAACGTCGACCCGAGATCCTTGCCGTTCTCGCGACCGTAGCCGCCGAACCCGATATTGGGCGTCAGCACCCAGTGCTGGCCCAGCGGGATTTCGATCAGGATGCCAGCGCCACCCCAGATCGACTGGCGGCTGGTGGTTTCCAAACCGGCCCAGGGCTTGACCTTGAAGTAGGTTTCGAAGAACGGCAGCAGCGAGAGGCCCGAGCGATACTCGAGCCGGAAGTCCGCCGCGGCGCGCGCCTCCTGGTTCAGGATGTCCGTGCCGCCGATCCCAAGGCTGACCAAAGGCGGGTCCGCCGCCAGGGCAGGAGAACTGCACAAGAGCGTCGCGAGGCAGGCAGCAGTCATTGGTCTCATATCCGGCCCCCCGCTCGCGGCCGCAATCTCCCTGATCTGGTGCGCGCAGGCAAGCGCGGTCGCAGTTGGGCCAGGGCGATCGCCTGAGCCAAGATGGTCGGCTGAAGCCCACCCTACCGGGTAGAGGTGCTTTGCAGGGTAGGCTTCAGCCCACCGATCCAGGCCGCGACCAAGCGTCTTGCGTGACTCGGAGCTTCGGCAGCGACGGCATCGCGCGATGGGCCTGCGAAGCTGGGCCGGTTGCATATCACCTATCGCACACCGCGTGCTCATTCGGCTTGCCAACCGAACCGCCAAGTCCGATATTTCTCATGCCTCGGCAAGACAAACGGGAGGCGGCGAATTCCGACCGAGCGGGACGCCGGTATAATTCGATGCGGCATGTTCAACGCTGGACAGATCTGGAAGACGACGAAGCCGGTGCGAATCGGCAAACGGCCAGTCTAGCGGCCCTTGCCGTCCTCCTGTTGCTGGTGGTCGTAGGCTTGGGACTGATCCACGTGCTTCGCTACAAGGCGACCATCGAGGATTGCCTGCTGTCGGGCCGCACAAACTGCGCCCAGGTGATGACGCGACCCAATAGCTGAGTGTCTGTTCGGAAAGTCTATTGTGGCGGTCGTCCGACCCACCGCAGCGACTTCACGGACAGACACCGAGTGCTTGCCTGTCGCGTCAGGGCCGCCAGTCAGCTCCCTTGGTCGCCCGCCAGCAGCTTGGTCAGGGCATCCGGAATCGGCTCGCGCATCACTGCTTGGTGCTGATCGCGAAGGTTGACCATGAGCCAGCGGTCGATGGCCGCCTCGCCCGGCGGACGTCGTGTCGTCATCGCGTCCCTCCCTGCCCCTGCATCATCCATGAAACGATAAGCGGCCTGGAATGCGGCAGTTCCGCTCCTCCAGACGTGGCTGGTGCGGATCGCGCGAGAGTGACGGGGAGCAGGCTGCTCTAGGAGGGCGTATGAGCCGCGGCGGCGACCATGTGCGCGAGGCTGCTGCCGAGGCAGCTGTGCAACGCCTCGACCGCCTTCAGGCGCTGTCCCTTCGGGGTACGCTCGAGGTCGATCTGCCCCTCGTTTGCCCAGTACCGCATCAGTTCGAAGCGATGGAACAGCAGCGTCCCGGGCTGGGCGGCAATCATCTCCATGCTCTTGGCATACGGGTCCAGGTCGGCATTGGCCCGCAGGAAGCGGCTGAACTGCGGATCGACGAGGATGAGGTCGGCACCGGCGGCGGACACCACGGTCGCCCCCTCCGACAAGGTGTCGTAGAACGCACTGGCGGGCGTGTTGTGCACGGCCTCGACCGTGCCGGTTTGCCAGATCACCAGCTGGTAGTGGTGCGCCGCCGTCTCCGCCCGGATCAGGGCAAGCATGTCCACCGCGGTGAGCCCGCGGCCCCCCTTGACCACGACGTTCACCTCGAGGCCGGGCACCGCCTCCCGCAACGTCTGCGCCATCTGCAGCGGGAAGGCCGCCTCGGACGGGTTCGACAAGACGGCAGGGTGCGCCTCGCCCGGGACGCCGAGCGCCTGGCCGGTCACCGTGCCCGGGCGCAGCGACTCCGTCGGGCTGAACACGGTGGCAGACCCGACGGTCAACACGTCGAGCCTTTGCCCGCCCTTCAGAACCTCGGCCACGTGCGGAAGCGCCTGGATGTCGGCCGTCAATTCAGCGGGGGCGGCGCATAGATCAGCGGCAGTGGCACCCCCCATCGACAGGAGCAACAACGCCCCGGCAAAGGTCGCCCATCGTCCGACAAAGAAGCCCGTCATCACCGCTCCTTCGCTATCAGGGCGTTACCCCACCGGCAAGCCGCTGCGGGGCGGGCCGCCCCTTCTCGCGATAGTAGGCGGCCATGGCCCCCACCGCCACCAGCAGCAAGGCGCCACCGGCGTTCACCGGCACCTGCACCCACCATCCATCGAGCTCCTCCAACACGGAGCGCCCGAGGAACGACAGGAAGATGCCGCTGCAGAACACCGGCAGCGAGTGCTGGCCGCAGAGCACGAACGGCGCCGCCCACCGCGACGACAGCCAGCGCGCGCCCGGCGGGACCCAGCGGGACACCATCCACGCCAGGGCGAGGATGTTCAGCAGGCGGAACGGGTGCAGTCCGCCCTTGTCCACCGACCACAGCACGCGGGCGAGCCGGGCGGGAAGGTGCGCCGTCCATTCCGGATGCTCGCCCAGGCCGAGCTGCATCACCAGCCCGAACACGATCATCAGGACGCTCAGGCCATCCATCAGCAGGGTGACCCGCCGGCTCGGCGTATCCGGCGGCAGATACGCCATGATGGCGCCGAGCATGAACAGCAGCTGCCAGGTGAGCGGGTTGAAGTACCAGCCATCCCCCGTCGTGATGGAGGGCAGGTGCAGGCCGAACCGCCGCGCGGCGGCGTAGAGGCAGAAGGAGGCGAGCGCCAGCATCTGCGGCCAACGCAGCAACGGCAGGACGAAGGCGAACAGCGCCAGCAGCGCGATGTACATCGGCAGGATGTCGAGATAGGCCGGCTGGAACAGGAGCAGCAGCGCATCGAGCATGGCGCGATACGGCTCCTCCCCCAGCACGTCGATGTGGATCTCGTCCAGGTAGTCCGCCCGGTCGAAGGTGGTGGCGGAGTAGGCGACCTGCGCGGCGAAGACGACGAACAGGAAGATGTGGGCGATGTAGAGGGTCCAGGCCCGCTTCAGCGTGTCCGTCGCCGCGTAGACCCAGCCGTTCCGGTCCATCGACTTGCCATAGGCCAGCCCGGCGCCGTAGCCGGCGAGCAGGACGAACACCTCGGCCGAATCGCAGAGCGCGAAGTTGCGCAGGCTGAACTGGTTGATCCAGTTGCCGGGGATGTGGTCGGTGAAGATCCACCAGAGCGCGACGCCGCGGAAGAAATCCACCCGCATGTCGCGGCCAGCACGTACCAGTCGCATGCTGCCCCTCCGGCCCGGTCGCCCACGACATACCGGTGAGGCTCAGTGGGATGCAAGCACACGCCTAGGTGAGCAGCCCCGCCGCCAGCCGCTCGACATCCTGCGCGGCCGGCGTGTTCGGGTGCCGCACCTGCAACAACACTTGGCGCCGGATCGCGTCGCGGACATGGTCGTCCCTGCGGATGATGCCGGCGAGCGCGGGCTTGCGGCCGAGGAAGTTCGTGCTCGCCCGCGCCAAGGTCGCGTAGGTCCGCTCCCCCGCGGCCTTGCTGGTGGCCTGGTTCACCACGATCCGCACGTCGCCGCCAGGCCGGTCGGCGTTGGCCAGCTTCAGCACCGCGTAGGCGTCGGTCAGGCTGGTCGGCTCCTCCGTCGCCACGACCAGGACCGTGTCGGACACCGCGGCCATGCGCCGGACGGCACGGTCGAGGCCGGCGCCGAGGTCGAGCACCACGTCGTCCACCGTCGTCTCCGCAGCCAAGGCCGCCAGCACCTGGTCCAGCGCTGCCGGGTCGAGCGTGGACAGCGCGCCGGAGCCGGAGCGGCCGGCAAGCACGGCGAAGCCGCCCGGCGCGTAGGCCGTCGCGCTGTCCGCGACGCCCCGGCGGCCGGCGATGACGGCGCCCAGGTCATGCTCCGGCATCAGGCCCAGCTGGATGTCGACATTGGCCAGGCCCAGGTCGCCGTCGAACAGCAGCACGCTGCGGCCGGCCTGCACCAGCGCGCGCGACAGGGTGGCGGACAGCCAGGTCTTGCCGACGCCGCCCTTGCCGGAGGCGACGGCGAGCAGGCGCGGGCGCGGTCGGATGGCAGGGGCAAGGAATGCGCTCATGGGGGCGACTCCGCGGCGGCGGGCTTCGGATGGGGGGCGCTGGTGCTGGCCAGGCGCTCCGCGAGCAAGGCGGGCGTGAGCGCCTCCAGCCCGTCGGCGGCGCCCGGGCCGATCCCGGCCTCCGTCAGGGTGAGCTTGCCGGCATCCGCCGCGGCGACCAGCCCGCCAACCCGCCGTGCCATGTCCAGCCGCGTGCCAACGAGCAGGGTGGCGCCGGCGGCGGCGAAAGCGGCGGCGAGGTCGGCCGACTCCGCCGGGTCCATGCCGGCCGGCAGCACCAGGGCCGTGGCGGCGTTGGCGGTGACGGCGAGGCCAGCGACCTCGTCGTTCTGCGCCGGGTCGAACGGGTCGGTCCCCGGCGCGTCGATCAGCACGGGTGCGCCCGGCTGACGCCGCAGCAGGGCGCGGGCCAGGGTGGCCGGATGGCTCGCGACGATCAGCGTCAGGCCGAGCAGCCGGGTGAACGCCGCGAGCTGCTCGGTGGCGCCGGCGCGCCGGCCGTCCGTGGTGATGATCAGCGGTTGCGAGCCTGCCATGACCAACCGGGTCGCAAGGCGTGCGACCGTGAGCGTCTTGCCGGCGCCCGGCGGTCCCGCGAGCAGCAACGGCTGCGGCGCCTCCCCGTCCAAGGCCAACGCGCCGAAGCGCAGCACACGGGCCAGGGCGGAGTCGAGCCTGCCCGACCCCAGCTTCTCCGCCAGCCGCTTCGGGACGCCGTGCCAGGCGAGCAGCCGCTCGCGCTCGGGGTCGGGGAGCGGCAACGGGGCGTCGTCCGGCTCCAGGGCGGCGGTGAGTTCCACGCCATCGGCGACGCGGCGGGTGGCGAGGATGAGTGCATCCAGGCCCAGATCGGCCCGGACGCGCGCCATCGCCTCCGCCACGCCTGGGGCCCGGTACAACTTCAACCGCATGGCCCGACCTTAGGGTTTTCGCAGTTGCCAGAGGATTAACGGCTGATATCGTTCCGCCATGAGCGACATCCGCGCCATACTCTTCGACACGTTCGGCACCGTCGTGGACTGGCGTGGCAGCCTGATCACCGAGCTGACCGCGTTCGGCGCCTCGCGCGGCGTGTCGGCGGATTGGGTCGCGCTGGTCGACGCCTGGCGCGGCGCCTACAAGCCGTCGATGGACCGGGTGCGCAGCGGCGCCGTGCCGTGGACCAAGCTGGACGACCTGCACCGGGCGTCGCTGGACGACCTGCTGGCGGAGCACGGCATCGCCGGGCTGACCGAGGCGGACCGGAGCCAGCTGACGATGGCATGGCATCGGCTGCACGGCTGGCCGGATGCGACGCCGGGCATGGCGCGGCTGCATCGGCGCTTCATCACCGGGCCGTTGTCGAATGGGAACGTGTCGCTGCTGATCGACCTGGCACGGTACAACAACCTGCCTTGGTCGATGATCTTCGGCGCGGATGTGTTCCGGCATTACAAGCCCGACCCGGAGACCTATCTGGGTGCGTGCAACATGCTGTCGCTGCGGCCGGCCCAGGTCATGCTGTGCGCCGCGCACAATGACGACCTTGCGGCGGCGCAGCGCTACGGGTTGCGCACCGCCTTCGTGCCGCGTCCTACCGAGTACGGGCCGCACCAAGTCAAGGACACCAAGCCGACCGGCGCCTGGGACTACGTGGTGCGCGGCATCGACGAGCTCGCCGCGCGCCTCGGCGCGTAGCAACTCAAGCCCTCTCCCTCTGGAAGACGGTCGGGGTGAGGGTCGATCCGCACGATGTCCTGCTGGCCCCTCACCCAGCCCTCTCCCAAAGGGGAGGGCCATCACATATGGCCGCATCCCCGCTTTGGAACCCTATCCTACTAGCGGGAGAGGGAGCTCCGCCAGATGCGGTGGCCCTGCCCAGAGGGACAGGGCTTCGAAGAAGCGGCGATTCAGTAGCGGCGGAGCAGGCCCACGAGGCGGCCCTGGACCTTCACCCGGTCGGCCGGAAAGATCCGCACTTCGTATTTCGGGTTGGCGGGCTCCAGCACGATCGTGCTGCCGCGGCGGCGCAGGCGCTTGAGGGTGACCTCGGACTCGTCGACCATCGCCACCACGATCTGGCCGTTCTCTGCCGTCTCCCCCTTGCGGATGATCACCGTGTCGGTGTCGAGGATCCCCGCGTCGATCATCGAGTCACCCGCAACCTCCAGCGCGTAATGCTCCCCGCTGCCGAGCATGGCCATCGGCACCTCGATCTGGGTGCCGCCGTCCCGCAATGCCTCGATCGGCTGCCCGGCGGCGATCCGGCCATACAGCGGCAACTGCACCGCCGCAGCCTCCTCGGCCGCGCGGACGCCTGCCAGCCGGTTGCCGGTGAAGTCCCCGCGGATGACGTTGGGCGCGAAGGCCGGCGCCTCGACACGCGCCGGGCTGCCCGTCTTCTCCGGCAGGCGCACGACCTCCAGTGCCCGGGCGCGGTGATGGTGCCGGCGCAGGAAGCCACGCTCCTCGAGTGCGGAGATCAGCCGGTGGATGCCGGATTTGGAGCGCAGGTTCAGCGCGTCCTTCATCTCCTCGAAAGACGGGGAGAAGCCGCTGCTGCGCAGGTGGCTATCGATGAAAATCAGCAACTCGTGCTGCTTGCGCGTCAACATCGCATGAACCCCGGCGGAACAAACTAGCAACTGAAGGTGTTCTACATTGGTTCGCGGAGTGTCGTCAAGCGAGGTCACAGTTGGGCGCGTCTTATGCATTGTCCGAGTTTGATGAAGGGAAAATGTAGGTTGTCGCAAAACCGTCGGTCGGGGTGCTACGCTCGAACGTCCAAGAGCACATCGCACCCGTCAAAGTTCGGTTGGTAATCTGGCGGTATTTCCAGACGTATGATCTTGGCGCGGTCCCAGTACTGCTTAAAAACTTGATGCACTTGATCAACCGAAAGGGTGGAACTGGCAGCGATTGATGCCGACGAAGCCTGATCGTCTACGTCCATAATGCCGATGAGATACAAGCCTCCGTTGTCTTCACCGAGATACCAAGCTTCATGTTTAACGCGTTCTTGCATCAACGACTGTCGGACTTCGTCCGGATGGGCTTTCATGTAGGTCACCCATGCGTCGATCTCTGTCCGACTGCAGGTGACATAGATTTTCTTGGCCGAATAATTCATCTGGACGTTAGTTTGCTTTCTGAAAGGCAGCCAAGTCCTTCTATGTCACCTCTGGATCGGAGCTGACTGAATCTGGCCTAAGTTTGGACGGAGACATTACCTCACAGGCCCATGCTGGCGAGCCGGATCACCTCCACCTCCGCCCCCTCGCTCAAGGCTGGAGCATGCGGCGCCCGCAAGACCAGCGCGTCCGCTCGGGCGAGCAGGCTCAGCATGCCCGAGTCCTGTCGCGGAAACGGCGTGGCCACGAGCAAGCCGCCGGGCGCGGTCGCCAGCGTCGCGCGCAGGTGGTCGGCACGGCCGTCATTCTGCGGCACGGCAGCGCCCAACACCGCCCGTTCCGTATGGGGCGCGGCGGCGGGTAGGCCGCCCATCACGTCCAATGACGGCAGCAGGAACAGCGCGGCGCAGATCAGCGCGGAGACCGGGTTGCCCGGCAGCCCCAGCACCGGCGTGCCCGCGACCTGCCCGGCGATCAGCGGCTTGCCCGGCCGCATGGCGATCTTCCAGAAATCCAGTTCGAAGCCGCGCTCCGCCAAGGCCGACTGCACGAGGTCGTGCTCGCCGACGCTGGCGCCCCCCGTGGTGACCAGCATCTCCACGCCGCCCAGGCCGTCCACGACGGCGGCGATGGCGGCATGGTCGTCGCGCGCCACCGGCAGGACCACCGGCTCGCCACCCCCCGCGCGCACCAGGGCGGCGATGGCGTGCGAGTTGGAACTGACGATGCCGCCGGGCACGATGGGTTCGCCGGGCATGGCGATCTCGTCCCCGGTGGCCAGGATGGCGATCCGCGGGCGACGGTGCACCGCGAGCCAAGGGTGGTTGGCCGCCGCCGCCAGCCCGATGTCGCGCGCGCCGAGGCGGCGGCCCGGTTGGAGCAGCACGTCGCCCTCCCGGAAGTCCTGTCCGGCACGGCGGATGTGCCGCGCCGGCGCACACGCCTCCCGCACCACGACCACCTCGTCCTCGCGGGTGGCGTCCTCCTGCAACAGGATGCAGTCCGCACCCGGGGGCACCACGCTGCCGGTGAACAGCCGCACCGCCTCGCCCGGCCCGACCCGGCCGGCGAACGGATGGCCGGCCGGGGCCGACCCCACCACCTGCAAGCGGGCGCCCAGGACGCCGTCCGCGGCGCGCAGGGCGTAACCGTCCATCGCCGACACGTCGGCCGGCGGTTGCGTCAGCCGGGCGTGGACGGGCGCGGCGAGCACCCTCCCCCAGGCCTGCGCCAGCGCCACCGTCTCCGCCGGGGTCGGCCGCAGCCTGTCCAGGATGCGCGCGCGCGCTTCGGCCACGCTGATCATGCCTGGCGGAACTCGCCGGACTTGCCGCCGTCCTTGTGGGTGACGCGCAGGCCTTCGATCCGCATGCCGCGGTCCATCGCCTTGCACATGTCGTAGACGGTGAGTGCAGCGATGCTGGCCGCGGTCAATGCCTCCATCTCGACGCCGGTGCGGCCGGTGGTGCGCACCGTCGCCTCGATGTCCACGCCATCGGCACCCGGCACCAGGTCGACGGTGACGGCCGAGAGCGGCAGCGGGTGACAGAGGGGTATGAGGTCGGCGGTCCGCTTGGCCGCCATGATCCCTGCCAGCCGGGCGGTGCCCAGCACGTCCCCCTTGGCCGCGCTCCCGGCGGCGACGACGGCCAGCGTGGCAGGCTGCATGACCACGCGGGCCGCGGCCGTGGCCGTGCGCGCCGTCTCCGGCTTGGCGGACACGTCCACCATCACCGCAGCGCCCGCCGCATCGAAATGCGTGAGGCTCATTGGCTGGCGCAGGTCCCGAGCAGGTCGTGTACCGCCTGCTCCAAGTCCGCCTGGCGCAGCAGGCTCTCGCCCACCAGCAGGCATTGCGCGCCTGCTTCGCCCAGGCGGTGAACGTCGTCGCGGTTGCGGATCCCGCTCTCCGTGATCAGCATACGGTCGGGCGGCACCAGGGGAGCCAGGTCCTCGGTGGTCCGCAGGTCGGTCTGCATCGTGCGCAGGTTGCGGTTGTTCACGCCGATCAGCGGCGTCTGCAAGCCCAGCGCCCGACGCAGTTCGGCCTGGTCGTGCACCTCCACCAGCACGTCCATCTCCAGCGAGCGGGCGATACCCTCCATCTCGATCGCCATCGCGTTGGACACGGCGGCCATGATGATGAGCACGCAGTCCGCACCCATCGCCCGGCTCTCGTAGATCTGCCAGGGGTCCACCATGAAGTCCTTGCGCAGCACCGGCAGGCGGGTGGCCGTGCGCGCTGCCCGCAAATCCGCCGGCGCGCCCTGGAAGTGCGGGCCGTCGGTGAGCACGGACAAGCACGTGGCACCCGCCCGCTCGTAGGCGCGCGCGATCTCCACCGGGTCGAAATCCGGGCGGATCAGGCCGCCGGAGGGCGAGGCCTTCTTCACCTCGGCGATCAGGCCGCAGCGCCCGGCCACCACCGCGTCCTTCAGCGCCGCGGCGAACCCGCGGGGCGGGCTGTGCAGGTCGTGGATCTTGCGCCGCAGCGCCTCCACGGGCGCCGCGTGCCGGCGGGCTTCCACCTCGCGCATCGTGTCGCCGCAGATGCGTGCGAGCACATCGGGCATGGGCTGGTCCATCGCCGCCTCTCCTACGCCGTCGCCCGCTGCAACCGGCCGAGTGCCGCCAAGGCCGCGCCGCCATCGATGGCCGCAGCCGCCTGCGCCGCGCCGTCCTTCAGGGTATCCGCACGCCCGGCCACCACCAAGGCGGCCGCGCCGTTCAGCAGGACCGTGTCTCGGTAGGCCCCGGGCGCCGAATGCAACAACGCAAGCAGCGCCTGCGCGTTTTCCGCCGCATCGCCGCCGCGGATCGCCTCCACCGGAGAGCGCGGCAGCCCGGCCTCCTCCGGCGTCACGACGCGTTCGGCCACGACGCCATCCGCCAGGGTCACGACCTGGTTCTCGCCCGCCACCGTCAGCTCGTCCAGGCCGTGGCCGTGCACCAGCCAGGCGCGGGCGGTGCCCAGCGCGGCCAAGGTCTCCGCCATCGGGCGCATCCAGGCCGGATCGAACACGCCCGTCAGCTGCCGGGTGACGCGCGCCGGGTTCGCCATGGGGCCCAGCAGGTTGAAGATGGTGCGCGTGCCCAGCTCCACGCGCGGCCCGGCGGCATGGCGGAGGGCGGCGTGGTGGCGCGGCGCGAACAGGAAGACGCAGCCGGCTTCGGCCAGGATCGCCGGCAAGCGGTCCAGCGCGACCTCCACGTTCACGCCCAGCGCCGTCAGCACGTCCGAGCCGCCGCTGCGCGAGGACAGCGCCCGGTTGCCGTGCTTGGCGACCGGCACGCCCAGGCCCGCCAGCACGAAGGTCACCGCGGTGGACACGTTCAGCGTACCGGCCGCGTCGCCGCCCGTGCCGCAGACGTCGATGGCGCCGGGCGGCACATCCACTGCCGTCATCCGCGCCCGCATCGCGCGCACGGCGCCGGCGAGTTCCGCCACCGTCTCCCCGCGCAGCCGCATCATCATGAGCAGTCCGGCGATCTGGGAGGGCGTGGCCTCGCCCGACATGATGATGCCGAACGCCGCCTCCGCCTCCGCCTCCGCAAGGGTCTCGCCGCGGGCGAGGCGGGCGATCACGGGCTTGAGGTTGGTGTCCACTCCGGCAGGGTCAGGCGGCGCGGCGGGGCGCGTTGGCGCCGCGGGCGATGGCCAGGAAGTTGGCGACGATGTCCAGCCCGTGTTCGGAGGCGATGCTCTCCGGATGGAACTGCACGCCGAACAGCGGCAGGGTGCGGTGGCGCAGGCCCATGACCAGCCCGTCCTCCGTCCAGGCGGTCGCCTCCAGGGCGGGCGGCAGGGTGGCGCGCTCGACGATCAGGCTGTGGTAGCGCGCGGCGTCGAACGGGCTGGGCAGGCCGGCGAAGATGTCGGTGCCGGCGTGCTCCACCCGCCCCACCTTGCCGTGCATGGGCGCCGGCGCCCGCTGCACCACGCCGCCGAAGGCTTGCCCAATGGCCTGGTGACCGAGGCACACGCCCAACACCGGCACCCGCCCCGCTGCCGCGGCGATCAGCTCCAGGCAGATGCCCGCCCCGTCCGGCGCGCACGGGCCCGGCGACAACACGATCGCCTCGGGCGCCAGGGCGAGCGCCTCGTCTACGGTGAGCGCGTCGTTACGGTGCACCTGGCATACGGCACCGGCCTCGCCCAACAGATGGAACAGGTTGAAGGTGAAGCTGTCGTAGTTGTCGACCAGCAGGATCATGCCGGCTGTATCGCGCGCAGGTCGCATGGTGGTCAAATGACGAGAACTTCTCCCTCTCCCCGTGGGAGAGGGCGGGGTGAGGGCTCGACGCGCCAGGCCGTGCAGTTTGCCCTCACCCGACCCTCTTCCAGAGTGAGAGGGCTTTGTTAGGGCCCGCGATGTTCACACCCGGCGGATCAGCCGTGCCCGGATCGTGCCCTCGATGCCGCGGAGTTCGCGCAGGCAGTCCTCGCAGCCGGCGTCGCTCTGCGTCTCGATCACGACGTAGCCGATGTCGCTGTCGGTTTGCAGGTACTGCCCGGCGATGTTGACCCCACGGCTGGAGAACACGCTGTTCACCCGTCCCAGCATACCCGGCATGTTTCGGTGGATATGGATGTAGCGCGTCGCCGCGGGCCGGCCCGGCAGCTGCACCTGCGGGAAGTTCACCGCGCCCAGCGTGGAGCCGGCGTCGCTGTAGTCGATCAGCTTGTGCGCCACCTCGGCGCCGATGCGCTCCTGCGCCTCGCCCGTGGAACCGCCGATATGCGGGGTCAGGATCACGTTGGGCAGGCCCTGCAGCGGCGTCACGAACGGCTCGGCCGCACCGGCCGGCTCAACCGGGAACACGTCCACCGCAGCGCCCAGCAGGTGGCCGCTGCGCAAGGCGTCCCGCAGCGCCGCCAGGTCGACCACGGTGCCGCGGCTGTTGTTGATGAGGTAGCTGCCGGGCTTCATCGCCGCCAACTCCGCGGCGCCGATCATACCCGCGGTGGCCGACGTCTCCGGCACGTGCAGGCTGACCACGTCGCTCACCCGCAGCAGCTCGGCCAGCGTGGCCACCGGCTCCGTGTTGCCGTGCCGCAGCTTGTCGATCACGTCGTAATAGACCACGCGCATCCCCATGGCCTCCGCCAGGGTGGAGAGCTGCGTGCCGATCGAGCCGTAGCCGACGATGCCCAGCGTCTTGCCCCGCACCTCGAAGCTGTTGGTGGCCGACTTGTCCCACTGCCCCTGGTGCGCCGCCGCCGACCGTGGGGTCACCCGGCGCAGCAGCATGACAATCTCCCCGATCACCAGCTCGGCCACGCTGCGGGTGTTGGAGAACGGCGCGTTGAACACCGGGATGCCGCGGTCGCGCGCCGCATCCAGCTCCACCTGGTTGGTGCCGACGCTGAAGCACCCGACGACCATCAGGCGGTCCGCCGCCGCGAACACCGCCTCGGTCAGCTGGGTGCGGGAGCGGATGCCGAGGATGTGGATGCCAGCCATCGCCTCCGTCAGCGCCGCACCATCCAGCGCCTTGGCATGCCGGGCGATTTGGGAGTAGCCGGCCTCCCGCAGCAGCGCCACGGCGCTGTCGTTCACGCCCTCCAGCAGCAGGATGCGGATCTTGTCCTTGTTCAGCGACAAAACGGCCATGGGAGACTCGCGACGGTTGCCGGGCGGAAGTAACCGTCAGCCCGGGAGGGAACAAGGCGAAGCAGCTATGCGTCCGGACCGCCGGACGCATGCAGCGGCAGCCGCGCCTCCACCAACTCGGGGTCGTCCGGCGCGCGGCGCAGGGTGAAGCCGAGGCGGCGTACGAAGGCGAGCATCGGGTGGTTGTCCGCCATGACTTGGCCCACCACCGCGGCCATGCCCTGCGCGCGACCCCAGTCGACCAGGCGCTGCATCAGCTGACGGGCCAGTCCGCGGCCCTTCATGTCGGGCTGCACGATCACGGCGAACTCCCCCTCGTCCCCGTCGCGGACCAGGCGGCTGACCCCGACCGTGTCGCCGTTGGCGCGGACGGCGACGAACGCCATCTCCCGGTCGTAATCCACCTGCGTCAGGCGCGCTATCCGCTCCGGCGAGAGCTGGCGCAGGCTGGAGAAGAAGCGGTAGCGGATGTCCTCCGGTCCGATGCGGGCGAACAGGGCGGCGTGGGCGGCGGCGTCCTCCGGCCGGATCGGGCGGATGTGCAGCGTCTCGCCGCCCGCCTGCCAGGCCTGCGCCAACTCGGCCGGATAGGGCGCGATGGCCAGCTTGCCCACCGCACCCGGCGGCCGCAGCGTCATGCGCGGTGCGTGATCGCCCAATGCGAGCGTCGCCACCTCCGGCAGGTCCACCAGCATTTGGCTGACCCGCACCAGCGTGTCGGCCAGGGCGTCGGCCTGCCCTGGACTGAGGCCAGGCGAGGCATGCGCCACCAGGCCGTGCGCCAGCGACAGGTTCAGCGGCGGCAGATCGAAGCACCGTTCCGCCATGCGGCCTTGGCCGAGGCCGATGGAGGGGCCGAAGAGCGGGTCGTCGGCCACGGTGATCGCCACCTGCGGCCGGACCTCCGCCAGCCCATAGGCGGCGAACACACGCTCCGCCATCGCCTCGGTCGTACCGCTTGGCATCGCCAACGCGGCGCGGTCCGGGCGCAGGGTCAACACGTCGCTCGGCGGCAGCTCCTGCGCGGCGGCGCGGGCGCGGCGCAGCTGCAGCAAGTGGCGGAAGCCCTGCACCGCCTGCTCGGGGGACGCGAAGGCGGGCAGCCCGCCTTCCGCCAGGCGGCGGCGGTGGGCCGCGCCCGTCGTCTCGCCCATCGCGCAAACCAGCACGGGCACGCGGGACCGCGGCGTGGCGAGCAATGCCTCGACACCCGCCGCATCCGCCAGGCCGGTCGGCGCGAGCACGGCCAGGATGCCGCCCACCTCGCGCGCCCCGCCGAGCAGGGACGCGGCCTCCGCCAAGCGGGTCGGCGCCTCGACCCCGACATAGACGACGGCATCCGCATCGCCGCCCGGAAAGGCCAGGCGCAACACCTCCCGCGTTTCCGGCGCCAGCGTGGCAAGTTCGATGCCGCTGGCCAGCGCCGCGTCCGCCGCCATGCGGCCGGGCCCGATCGCGTTGGTGACGACCACGAGGCCGCCCGCGCGCGGCACGGGGGCGCGGGTGAGCGTCTCCAGCGCGGCGAGCAGGTCCTCCAGCCGGCTCACGGTCAGCACGCCGGCCCGGTTGAGCGCCGCGTCGAACACCCGCTCCGCCCGGCCGGTCGGGTCCAGCAGGCGGCTGCCGGCACGCAGGGCCACCACGGGCCGCAGCCGGGCGGCGGCCCGGGCGGCGGAGAGGAAGGCGCGGGGATCGCGGATGCGCCGGATGTCCAGCAGGATGGGGCCGGTTGCGGAGTCGCGCGACAGGAAGTCCAGCACCTGGTCGAACCCCGTGCCGGCATTGCCGCCGATGCCGACGACCTGGCTGAACCCCACGCCGTTCGGCCCGGCCCAATCCAGCACTGCCCGGCATAGCGCGGCGGATTGCGAGACCAGCGCCACGCGACCAGGCTGCGGCCGCAGGTGCGACAGCGTGGCATCGAGGCGGAGCGCCGGGCAGGCCACCCCGAACGATCCGGGACCCAGCACGCGCAACGCCGACGCAGCCTGTGCCGCTGCAAGGTCCTGGCTGAGCCCGACCGCAACGCCGGCGTAGATACCGGCGCGGGCCAGGCCCGGCACCAAGGGCAGGATCGGGCCGGACTCCATCGCGAAGATCGCGAGGTCGGCCGGCTCCGGGTCCTGTCCGGGCCGCAGCACCTGCACCGGCCCGCCGAAGCCCATGGCCGCGATGTTGTCCTGCAGCTGCCGTCCGATCCGGCTGTCCCCGCCGAACACCGCCAGCGACCGCGGCCGGAACATCCGCTCCGGATCGAAACGCGTGGCGGCGAGAGGTCGGTCCGTTGCCATGGTGCCGTGCAGCATAGCGCGGCCTGCGTTTGATTGCCTCTACTGAAGGGTGAAGCGGATCGGCACGGTAAGGGTCAGGGTCTGCCCCGGCATCTCCGGCGGTGGAGCGGGCAGCGGCCCGGCCCGGCGCACCACGGCCACGGCCTCCCCATCCAATGCCGGCGAGCCGGAGGAGCGGACCAGCCGCACCGCCAGCACCTGCCCCGCCCGGTCCATGGTGAAGCCGACCAGGGCCACGCCGTCCTGGCCGGCCTGCCGCGCCGCGTCCGGGTAGCGCTCGGCCCGCTGCAGCTGTCCAAGCAGGCGGCCCTGCCAGGCGGGCACGGCATTCGGGTCGCTCGGCGCGGGCGACGCCGGAGCAGCGGGAGCGATTGCCTCGGAAGAAGGTGCGGCGGCCGGAGCAGGGTGCGCTTGCGGCGGCACGGCTTCTTGCGATGGGGATCGCCGGGCGCTGGGCGTGGGGACAAGACGGGCCGGCCTGGGCCTGGGCGGCGCCGGCAGCCGGGGCGGAGCCACCAGCTGCGGCATCGGCGGTGGCGCCTGGGGCGCCGCGGGCGGCTCCGGTGCCGGGCTTGGTTCCGCCGGCGGCGCGGCGGGCGGCTGGACAGCGGCGGGCGCGGCCGCCTCGGGCGCCGGGTCCACGACGGGGAACAGGTCCACCGCCGGCGGCGAAACCTCGGCCGGTAGCGTCGGCGCCGCCGCACCGAGCAGCGCCCGGAGCAAAGCGATGTGCACGCCCAGCGCGGCGGTGCCGAATGCGGTCCGCTGTGCCGCGACCGGGCGCACGTCGCTGCCCGGGACGCGCACCGCCGCCGATGGCGACATCACCCATGTCAAAGGCGCTAGAACCTCTGCGCCAGCCCGGCAAGGATCGTGCGGCGCAGGCCGAATTGCGGCGCCCCCACGCCCACGCCGGTCCCGTCGCGGATTTCGTATCTGCGGTCCAGCGCGTTGATCACGTCCAGGCGCAGTTGGGTCTGCCCGACATAGCCGGTCTTGATCGTCTGCACCGCCGACAGGTTCACCGTGTAGTAGCCCGGCAGGGCTCGCCCGTTCGGCACGTCGCCCGCGGCGGTGGTGTAGTCGGCGCGCAACCCGCTGCCGACCAGCAGGTCGGCCGACAGCCGGGTCGGCGCGCGCGTGCCTTCGAACAGCGTGTAGGCCGCCCCGCCCGACCCCGTCCAACGCTGGTCGTGGTCCAAGTGGATCCAGCGGCCGCTGATGTATTGCAGGTCGGACGCGCTGAAGTCGAATTGCGAAGACACGATGTCCTTCCCGATGGCGCGGGAATACGCGACGTTGCCGTAGAGCGAGAGCGGGCCGCGATCGTAGGACGTGCTGAACTCCAGGCCGTCGACCTGGCCTTTGCGGTAGTTGAAGGCGGACAGGATGATCGGCGCGCCGAACTGCCCCTCGTCGATCAGGTTGCGGGCGGCCTTGTAATAGGCGTCCACGCCCGCCCGCAGGCCGGGGAGGATGACCTGGTCGATGCCGGCATCGAAGTAGTTGTCCCGCTCCGCCTTCACCGTGCTGTCCTGCGTCACCTCGGACGCTGCGGACGTGTTGGCGAACTGGGCCACGCTGTTGGACGACACCAGTTCGAACGGTGGCGGCGTGAAGTAGCGGGAGTAGCCGCCGTGCAGCGTGGTGCCTTCGAACGGCCGCCAGACCGCGTTGATGCGGGGGCTGACCTGGTTCTCGTCGGTATACTCGTTCACCTGGTCGAAGCGCAGGCCATAGTTGATCGTCAGTTTCGGCGTGACGCGGTACTCGTCCTGCACGTAGACGCCGAACAGCGTGCCGGTCAGCCCGCTGCCCTGGTGGATGCTGAACGGGGCATCGGAGGTGGCGCCGCCGTCCGCCGGCAGCACCAGCGAGTCGCTCTGGGACGTGTTGCGTTCCGCCAGCACCTGGAAGCCGGCGCGGATCGTGTGCTGGTCGTTCACCCGCCAACTCGCATCCGTCTGCTCCCCGGTGGAGAGGATCGACCGCGCCGCGGTCTGCGACACGCCGTTGAACAGCAGGTCGCCGATCGGGTCGGGCGTGTAGTAGAGGCTGCTGTAGCGGGTGAAGACGGAGGTCTGCACATCCAGCGCGCCCCATTGCTTCTGTAGCGAGAGGATGCCGAAATCGGTTATCTCGCGCTGGTGCTGCGTGAGGTTGGCGCTGTTGAAGTCGCCGACCCCGTTATCCGTGAGGCCGAGCGACGGCGACTGTCCCGGGTTGTTGGGGATCTGGAAGAACTCGTTGGAGTAACCGGCGAGCAGGCTGACCCGGGTGGTGTCGTCGATCAGGCCGGAGACGTGGGCCAAACCATGGGTCTGGTTCGACAGGTCGTGGATCGGGTTGAAGCCGCTGGTCGGGTTCTCGATGCCGACGCGGTCATGCAGGAAGTCGCCGGTGTAGAAATAGTCGATCGCGCCGGTGCTGCCGCCGTAGGAGATGCTGGGCTGGAAGTAGTCGCGCGCGCCGCCGTAGATCGAGATCTCGCCGCCCGGGTCGGTGCGGCCCGACTTGGTGGTGATGTCGACCACTGCGGCGGTGTTGAACCCGTACTGCGCCGGCAGCGAGCCGGTGATCAGCGACAGGGAGTGGGCGAACCGCGTCTCCAGCGACTGGCCGAATACGGCCAACCCTTCCGGCAACTGCACCCCGTCCAGGCGGAACTGCACCTCGTTGTGGTCGCCGCGCACGTGGATCTGGCCGAAGCTGTCCTGCGCCACGCCGGGCGCCTGTAACAGCGTCTGGTTCAGCGGCGCGTTGTCGCCCTGCGGCAGCGTCTGGATCGTGCCGCGGCTGAACTCGTAGGTCGTGGCGCCCAGGCTCGGCTGCAGCTGGCTGCGGGCCTGGTCCAGCCGCCGGCTGATCACGTCCAGTTCCGGGAGCGTGACGTCCGGGCTGGTCGCCTGGTCCGTGCCGTTGCCCAGCCTCACCGTGGGAGCCGACTGAGCCGACGCGCCCGGATCGGCTGCCCAGGCCTGCCAGGCGCAGGCCGCCACGCACGCGACGGTGCCGTAGAGAAGGATGCGCCGCTGCGACATGTCGGAAACCCCTGAAGCCTTTTCGGACGCGACCTGCCGTGCGGCGTCGGTCGCCAATTTATTTGATATAACATCTCATCTTACGTCCAGTCCGAAAACAGGCTGCGGCGGTTCATTGAAACATAGTTGCAATTCGGCGACAGGCGCGCTGCTCGGCCGCATCCGTTCCACCAGCAGGGTTGGGGCACTACCAGCTCGCGTAGCCATCGACCCAACTCGTCATCGCGAGCCGCCGCTTGGCTGGCCTGGATTGCTTCGCCTGCGGCCGCAACGACGGGGAAAATCGCAAGCGACGTTGATCGAACAGATGATATGTTGTATCGTGTATTCGCGGCGGACGAACGCCGGTCGCGAGGAGGATCGATGCGCACGCGTTGGATAGCAGCAGCCCTCGCCGGAGCGACGGCGGTGTGTGGCGGCGGGGCTGCCAGCGCGCAGCCGATCCCGATCGTCGCAGCCGAGAACTTCTACGGCGACGTCGCCAAGCAGGTCGGCGGCACGCACGTGGCGGTAACCAGCATCCTCAGCAATCCGGACCAGGACCCGCATCTGTTCGAGGCGAGCCCGTCCGTCGCCCGCAACCTGTCGGCCGCGCGGATCGTGATCTTCAACGGCATCGGATACGATCCCTGGGTCGAGAAGCTGCTCGCGGCCGCCCGCAGCGACAACCGCCAGACGATCGATGTCGGTGCGCTGGCGGGCAAGGTCCTCGGCGACAATCCGCACATCTGGTATGATCCCGCAACGATGCTGGCCTTGGCCAAGGCGCTGGCGGACGGGCTCGCGACAGCCGATCCGGCGCATGCCACCGAGTACGCCCGCAACCTGGCGGCCTTCCAGCACTCGGTCGAGCCGATCACGGCCAAGATCGCGGGGATGAAGGCGCGGCTGGCGGGGATGCCGGCAACGGCGACGGAGCCGGTGTTCGGTTACATGTTCGGCGCCCTCGGCCTGGCGGTCCGCAACATGCCCTTCCAACTCGCCGTGATGAACGACACCGAGCCCAGCGCGTCCGACGTGGCGGCCTTCGAGACCGACCTGAAGACGCACCAGGTCAAGCTGCTGGTCTACAACAGCCAGGCCAGCGACCCGGTCGCGGCCCGCATGCAGGCGCTAGCCAGGTTGAGCCACGTCCCCGTGGTCGCCGCCACGGAGACCGAGCCGCCGGGCAAGACGTATCAGGCGTGGATCCTGGGCGAACTCGACGCGGTCGACCACGCGCTGCCGAAGTAAGCGGTTGGCCGTGCCTGGGCGGCGTGTGATACACCGGCGGCATGAGCAAGAAGCGGGAGCATCTGCAAGCGCTCGACCGGCTGGTCGCGATCTGCGTCCAGCGCGGCGGACGGATGACCCGGCAGCGCAAGGCGGTGCTGGACGTGCTGCTGGCGGCCAAGCGGCCGATGTCCGCCTATGACCTGCGCGACACCCTCCTGCCCGAGGACGCCGCCATCACTCCGGCCAGCGTCTATCGCTGCCTGGACTTCCTGATGGAGCACGGGCTGGTGCATCGGTTGGAGACGACCCGCGCCTTCGTGGCCTGCGGACATGCCGACCACGCCCACGCCGTCCAGTTCCTGATCTGCCGGCAATGCGGCGTGGTGGTGGAGGCGGAGGACAAGCGGGTCGCCGCCGCGACCGTCAGCCTGGGCGAGCGGCTCGGGTTCGAGGTCGATCAACGCACCGTGGAGCTGACCGGGCTTTGCGGCACCTGCCGCAAGGACGGCACGGGGATTGCTGCCGCTCGATAGCGTTGTTGCGACCTGTCAGCCCACACCGAGGGGGCACTTCCCTCCATTGCCGTAGGGCAGTGGAGGGAAGAACGTGGACGGCACTGCGCGTCGGGCCCTTCCCCCGACCCTCTCCCGAAGGGAGCGGGCGTAGGATCGTAGGGTAGGCCTTAGCCTTGGTCGGCTTGCGTGCCGAGGGCGACGAACGCCTGGTGCCCGTCGCGCAGCACCCGCAACGCCACCGCCGAGCCGGACGCCTTGGTGCCGTCCCGCAAGGCCGCGGTGGCCTGCTGCGGGCTGGTCACCGCTTGGCCACCCACCGACTCGAGCACGTCGCCTGCCTGCAACCCGGCGGCCTGGGCCGGGCTGTTGTCGGCCACGCTGGCGATCACCACCCCGCGGGCGCCGTCCGGCAGGTTCAGGCTTTCACGCGTCTGCCGGTCCAGCGGGGCCAGGGCCAGGCCGAGCTTGGCGCCGCGGTCCGCACCGGCATCCGCCTGTTGCGTCCCGTTGCCGTCCCGCATGGCCGCGATCGTCACGGACAGGGTCTTGTCCTGCCCATCGCGCCGCACCACCAGATCCTGCTCCGTGCCGGAATGGATGTCCGCCACGATGCGGGCGAGGTCACGCGGGTCCTTCACCGCCTGCGAGCCGATGCGGGTGATCACGTCGCCCGGCTGCACGCCGGCGGACGCCGCCGGGCTGTCCTGCTGCACCTCGGCCACCAGCGCCCCGTTCGGCGCCCCCATGCGCAGGGCCGTCGCCATGGTGGGCGACACCGCCTGGGCGCTTACGCCCAGATAGCCGCGCTCCACCTTGCCGTTGGCCTCCAGCTGGCTGACGACCTGCTTGACGATGCTGGACGGGATGGCGAAGCCGATGCCGACGCTGCCGCCGGACGGCGAGTAGATCGCGGTGTTCACGCCGATGACCGTGCCGTCCTGCGCGAACAGCGGGCCGCCGGAATTGCCGCGGTTGATGGGCGCATCGATCTGCAGGAAGTCGTCATACGGCCCCTCGCCGATCTGGCGACCGCGGGCCGACAGGATGCCGGCGGTCACCGTGCCGCCCAGGCCGAATGGGTTGCCCACCGCCACGACCCAGTCGCCGACCCGGGCCGCGTCGGAGTCGCCGAGCGCCAGGTGGGGCAGCGGCTTGTCGGACCGCACCTGCAGCACCGCCAGGTCGGTCTTCGGGTCCACGCCCACGACCTTGGCCGGCATCTTGCGCCCGTCCGCCAGGGTGACCTGAATGTCGCTGGCGTTCTTCACCACGTGGTTGTTGGTGACGACGTGACCCTGCGAGTCGACGATGAAGCCGGAGCCGAGCGCGTGCACCACCTGCTCCTGCCGCTGCTGCGGCATGCCGAAGAAACGCTCGAACATGCGGTCCTGCGGCGAGCCGGAGGGGAAGGGCGAGCCTTCCTGGTCGTCGGCTTGCTGGCGGATCGTCGAGCTGATGGTGACGACGGCCGGGCTCACCCGTTGCACCAGGTCGGCGAAGCCCGGCAGGGCCTGCGCGGCGGGGCGGCCGACGTCGATGGGGGCGGTGTGCTCGGGATTGGCCTGGGCGAAGGCCGGGGCCGCCTGCCAGCCGACCACGCCGGACATGGCGGTGGCGCCGAGCAGGGCCGCGGCGAAGGCCGGGCGGCGGAAGCGGGGGCTGAGCTTCATGGTGGTGCATCCTCAAGGCCGGCGCGCCTGGCCGCCATGGCCGCGGACCGCACTGGCATGGCCGCTAGATGCATCCGCCCCGATGGAGGATCGCCCCGCGCGATCATGACGATCGTGTCAGACTCGCGCAGCCGACAGGTCGACGCGGACGGCGAGCCCGGTCCCGTCCGGCCGCGCCGCCGCGAGTTCGACCGTCCCCTGGTGCGCCTCGGCCGCTGCCTTCACCAGGGCCAGGCCCAGCCCGGTGCCCGGCGTGGCGCGGCTGCGGTCGAGCCGGCCGAAGCGCCGCAACACCAGCTCCCCATCCGCCGCCGGCACGCCCGGGCCTTCGTCGGCCACACTCAGCACCGGGCCGCTCCGCAGGGCGACGGTGATGGCGCCTGCGCCGTGCGTCAGCGCGTTGTCGAGCAGGTTGGCCAGCATGCGCTGCAGCAGCGCCGCATCCCCGCGCAGGCGCAGCCCGGGCGTGATCTCGGCGGTGAACGGCCGCCCACCCTCCTCGGCTACGGGCGCATAGGCGTCCGACACCGCGGCGACCAGGGCCGACAGGTCAAGCGCCTGCCGCGCGCCCGCCCCTGCCTCGGCACGGGCGATCCGGAGCAGGGCGGCGAAGGTGTCGAGCACGGTGTCCAACTCGGCGATGGCCGCCGCGAGCACGGACCGGTCGCCCTCCGCCGGCAGCGCCTGTTCCAACGTCTGCCGCAGACGTTGCAGGGGGCCGCGCAGGTCGTGGGCGATGTCGTCGGTCACCTGGCGCTGCGCCGCCATCAACGCCTCGATCCGCTCCAGCATGCCGTTCACCGTGACCACCAGCCGGTCGAACTCGTCGCCGCGGCCGGATTGCGGGAGGCGGTGGGAGAGGTCGCCCGCGGTGACCAGGCGGGCCACGGTGGACACGGAGGCCAGGCGGCGCTCCAACGCCCGGGCGCCCACGAAGCCGAGCAGCAGGGCGAGCGCCCCGGCACCCGCCGCGGCGGCCAGCGGGGTCCAGGCCAGGGCGCGCGCGGCATCCTCTGCGGCCGACAGCCGGGCCGCGACGATGAGGTTGATGCCGCCCGGCAGCAGCGCGCCCAGCGCCCGCAGCGCCGGTTCGCCCGGCGTGCGCAGCGTGGCGAACCCGCGCAGCGCCGTCGGCGCGCCGTCGATCCGGCCGGCGAGCGCCTGGCCGCCCGCCGTCTGCACCAGGACGAGCAGCAATGCGTCCCGCCGCGCGGACACCCGCGCGGCTTCCAGCAGGACGTCCGGGCCGATCGCCTGGTAGTCGCGGATCAGGCCCTCCGCCTCCCCGGCGAGCAGCAGGTCCAGTTCCTGCCGCAACGCCACCTCCGCGCGCATCCATCCCCACCCGGCGCCGAGCAGCGACAGCAGCAGGGCCGCGGCGGCGAAGGCCAGCGCGGTGCGTAGGGCGAAGCTGCGCGGCACGGGCGTCTAGGCCGGGCCGGGCCGGGCATCCAGCACGTAGCCGGCGCCGCGCACGGTGCGGATCAGCGGTGGGCCGTCCGGCGCCTCCACCTTGCGGCGCAGGCGGCTGACATGGACATCCACCACGTTCGTCGTCGGGTCGAACGCGAAATCCCACACGCGCTCCAGCAGCATCGTCCGGGTGAGGACCTGGCTCGGGTGCCGCATCATGTATTCCAGCAGTCGCCACTCCGTCGGCAGCAGCTCGACCGGCGTGCCGTCGCGGGTGACGCTGCGGCGCAGCAGGTCCATCCGGAGGCTGCCGACCACCAGCTCGGTCTGCCCGGCCTCGGTTGGTGCGCCCCGGCGAGCGAGGGCGCGCAGGCGCGCATACAGCTCGGAGAACGCGAAGGGCTTGGCAAGGTAGTCGTCCGCGCCGGCGTCGAGCCCCTCGACCCGGCGCTCCACCTCCCCCAGGGCGGTGAGCACCAGGACCGGGGTGCTGACGGACGAGGCACGCAAGGCCCGCACGATGGCGAGCCCGTCGGGCGCCGGCAGCATGCGATCGGTGACGATGACGTCGAACGCCTCGGACAAGGCGAGGAACAGGCCGTCCTTGCCGGTGCGGGCCAATTCCGTCACGTGGCCGGCTTCGGACAGGCCGCGGGTGATGTAGTCCGCGGTGGCGGGGTCGTCCTCGATCACCAGCACCCGCATCGAAGGCGGCTACCGCAGCGCGAGGAGACCGGCGAGCAGGACGAGACCCCGGGATGCGGCAAGTTTGCCGTCGCCGTGCCGCAACTCGCTGGCCAGCACGACCGCCGACGCCACTGCCACCAAGGCGCCGCCCATGCGGCGGGTCGCCGGCGGGATCATCAGCGCGCCACCGGCCGCCTCCGCTCCGGCGACGGCCCGCATGGCGTTGTCCGACCAGCCGAGATGATGGAAGAGGCGCGTGTAGCCGCGTTGACCGGCCAGCTTGTCGAGCCCGGCCACCGCGACGGCGGCGCCAAGGAGGGGGATCAGGATGCGCATGGGGATCTCCGTATCATGCGGCACAACGCGGCAGGGGACATCCCTGTTCCAGAGTGAGCGCCGCGATGGTGCAGCGCCCGCCGCCCTGGGCGGTGCGGAAGCAGAAGATCAGGCGTGCTAATGCAAATCGTTCTTATCTAGAAAAGGTATTGCGAATTGGTCGCATTCTCCGAGTAATCAGCAACTTGTGACCTGTCCAGTTTGCAAATCCAGCTGGTTCATGCGTATCGTTGCTGGTGGCGGCATTGGCCGTGACGGTTCAGGAGAACGTGGTATGTCATTTGCCCAGACCCAGGATGTGGCCTGCACCAAGTGCAAGTATTTCGACGACCACGTCGCCAAGCCGCAGGCGGATGAGGGCCTCTGCCGGTTCAACCCGCCCGTGTCGCAGCCCAGCGCCGACGCTCCTGGCCTTTGGCCGGTCGTGTCCGCGGCCGACTGGTGCGGCCGGTTCACAGTCGACACGATGACGGCTGGCTCCGCCGACTGACTACTCCGCCTTTGCGAGCGGGGGGAGCTGGTGCTGCTTGAGGCATCGCTCCGCCCGTGTCTTGTTACCGGGCGGGTGGTGCAATCTTTGAAGCGGATTGCACCCTACACTTGATGGATGTTGTCGGGTTGCACGCTTGATTGCAACCTTGTATCAGTCGCGCCTGGTCGGAGAAGCGGACGATTGATGCACGGCACCGCTGGACGCCAGTCTTTAGCGCTGACGTGAACGCGATCGAGTTCCAGGGCGTCAGCATCTCGCTCGCCGGCCGGACAGTGCTCTCCGATGTCAGCCTGTCGATCCGCCAGGGCGAGTTCATCGGCGTGCTGGGGCCGAACGGGGCAGGCAAGACCACCTTCATGCGCACCGTGCTCGGCCTCACCCGCCCGAGGAACGGCACGATCGCGGTGCTCGGGCGCCCGCCGGGCCGAGGCAATCCGCTCGTGGGTTACATGCCACAACGCCGCGCCAGCAACGCCCGGCTTCTGTTGACCGGCCGGGATTTCGTGGCCGGCGTGCTCGACGGCCATCGCCTGGGGCTGCCACTGCCCGGCAGGGATGGCGCAGCCGAGGTTGCCCGCGTGCTCGACCTGGTGGGCGCGACGTCCCTCGCTCGCCGTCCGCTGGCGGAGACCTCAGGCGGGGAGCGCCAGCGGTTGTCGCTCGCCCAGGCGCTGGTGGGGCGGCCGCGCTTGCTGTTGCTGGACGAACCGTTGATCAGCCTCGACCCGAGCCACCAGGGCGCCATCGTGGCCCTGGCCAAGTCGCTGGGCCGCGAACTCGGCATCGCGGTGCTGTTCAGCGCGCACGATCTCAACCCGTTGCTGGGGGCGTTGGACCGGGTGCTGTACCTCGGTGGCGGTTCGGCGGCGCTCGGCACGGTGGACGAGGTGGTCACCGGGCCCGTGTTGTCCCGCCTCTACGGCACCGCGATCGACGTGGCGCACGTGAACGGGCGCATCTTCGTCATGGCCGGCCAGCAGCCCGTGGAGCACGACTCGCATGCTCGGGTATGACTTCATGCAAAACGCGTTCGCCGCGGCGACCATCGTGGCGCTGGTGGCGGGCGCCGTCGGCTACTTCCTGGTGCTGCGCGGGCAAAGCTTTGCCGGGCACGCGCTGTCCCATGTCGGATTCACCGGGGCGACGGCGGCGGTGCTGATCGGGGCCGCGCCGCTCTGGGGCCTGGTGCTCGTCACCGTCGCGGGCGGCGTGGGCATGGGCTTGTTCGGGGAGCGGCTGGCGCAGCGTGACGTGGCCATCGGCATCGTGCTGTCGCTGTCGCTCGGGTTCGGGCTGCTGTTCCTGCATTTCTACACCGCGTTCGCGACGGAGGCGTCGGCCCTGTTGTTCGGCAACGTCCTAGGCGTCGACCAGGACACGGTGTGGACGCTGCTGGCGCTGGGGCTGGTCAGCCTGGCAGGCCTGGCCGTGATCTCCCGTCCGCTGCTGTTCGCCAGCCTGCAGCCCGAGTTGGCCGAGGCGAAGGGCGTGTCGCTCCGGCTGTATGCCGTGCTCTTCCTCGCCATCGCGGCGTTGGCTACGGCGGAGTGCGCGCAGATCGTGGGGGTGCTGCTGGTGTTCACCCTGATGGTCGGCCCGGCCGCCGCGGCGCAGCGCCTGACGGGCAGCGTGGCGGCGGGTGTGCCGCTCGCCGCGGGGCTGGCGGTGGCGGAAGCCTGGCTTGGCCTGACGCTGGCGTTCTACACCGACTGGCCCAGCAGCTTCTGGATCAGCCTGCTGAGTTCGGCCGCCTACCTGCTGGCGCTCGGCTGGCAGACGCTGCGGCGTGATCGAATCCCGGTTCCGAGCGTTACGAGATGATGGACAAACGGCCTGAATCGGTACTGAGTCGGGCCGAGACGGAGGCAGCAGCGACACCATGAACTACGCATCGAACTTGGCCTGGCCGGACATGGCGGGAATGACCCGGCGGGACGACCGCCTCGGAGCGTTGCTGGCATCGGTTCGGGCGCAGCGCGAGACCTTCATGGCCCAGCGCCACGTCAGCCCGGAGATCATCGCGCAGTTGCGGGCCTTGGGCGTCTACCGCGCCATGGTCGGGCGGCAGTTCGGCGGTGACGAGCGCAGCCCGGGCGATTTCTGCCGGCTGATCGAGACCATTGCGGAGGCCGACGGCTCCGTGGCCTGGGTGGCGAGCTTCGGCGCCTCCGCCACCTACCTCGCGGCGTTGCCCGAGCCGACGTTGCGGACGTTGTATGCGAACGGGCCGGACGTGATCTTCGCCGGCGGCCTTTTCCCGGTCCAGCCGGCCGAGCGGGTCGCCGGCGGCTACCGCATCACCGGGCGCTGGAAGTTCGCCAGCGGCTGCACCGGGGCTGACGTCGTCGGCGTCGGCATCCAGACCAGCGACGGGGCGACGACCGGGCTGCCGCGCTTTGCCGTGATGCCGGCGCGGGAGGTCACCATCGCACCGAATTGGGAGGTGATCGGCCTGCAGGGCACCGGCAGCCACGATCTGGTGCTGCAGGACGTGTTCGTTCCGGACGAGTGGACGATGGTGCGCGGCGCCCCCGCCTCCGTCGATGCCACGACCTACCGCTACCCGGTGATCGCGCTGGCGGCGCAGGTGCTGGCGGTGGTCGGGCTGGGCATCGCACGCTCGGCGCTGGACGACCTGCGGGCGATGGCGGTCGGGCAGACCTCCATCACGGGAGGCGCCAGCTTCGCCGACCGACCCTATGTGCAGAGCGAGCTGGCCAAGGCGGAGGCGGAGCTGCGCGGGGCCCGTGCGTTCTTCTATGACGCGACCGAGACGATCTGGGATACCGTGCTGGCCGGGTCGAAGCCGTCGCCGGAGGCAGTGGCGGCGCTGCGCCTGGCCTGCACCCATGCGGCCCGCACCGGCGCGGCGGTGTCGCGCGTCGCTTGCGGGCTGGCGGGGACATCGGCGGTGACCATCGGGCACCGCCTGGCGCGCGCCATGTGCGACAGCCTGGTCGTGGCCCAGCACGCCTTCCTGAACGAGGGCACGCTGCAGAATGCCGGCCAGGTTTTCCTCGGTCTGCCAGCGGCGCCCGGCTTCACCAAGTAGTGGCGCAGGTCGCGGTCGTCACCGGCGGCGGCAACGGCCTGGGGGCCGCGACCGCGGCGGCCCTGCACGGGGCGGGATACCGGGTCGCGGTCGCCGACATCGACGAGTCGGCCGCGCAAGCCGTGGCCCGCCGCCTCGACCCGGCGGGAGGCACCGCCTTGGCAGCGCGGCTGGACGTGCGGGAAAAACCTGGGTTCGAAGCGCTGCTGGGCACGCTGGACTCCCGGTGGAGCGACGTCGCGGTGCTGGTCAACAACGCGGCCGTCACCGTGGCCAAGCCGGTGATGGACATCACGCCCGACGAATTCGACGCCATCCTGGCGGTGAACCTGCGCGGCACGTTCCTCGGCTGCCAGGTGTTCGGGGGCCATTTCCGCAGCCTGGGGTATGGCCGCATCGTCAACATGGCGTCCTTGGCCGGGCAGAACGGCGGCACCGGCACGGGGGCGCACTACGCCGCATCCAAGGGCGGGATCATCACGCTGACCAAGGTGTTCGCCCGCGAGCTGGCACCGCACGGCGTGACGGTGAACGCCATCGCACCGGGCCCGCTGGACCTGCCAGTCGTGCACCGGACCGTGTCGCCCGAGCGGCTGGCGCAAATCCGCACGTCCATCCCGGTGGGCGATCTGGGAGATGCGGCGTTCGTGGCGCAACTCGTGGTCCAGCTGGCCTCCCCGGCGGCGGGCTTCGTCAGCGGTGCCACGTGGGACGTGAACGGCGGATTGTTCATGCGCTGAGGGGACCTGACGATGACGACGCTGTTCTCGGACCGGGCGGCCGACGAGATCAACGCCCTGCACCGCCTGTTGCAGGCGTGGTTCCGCGCCGAGGGTCCGCACGAGCCGGACGCCATACTGGCGCATTTCGACCCGGCCTTCACCATGATCACGCCGGCCGGCAGGCTGATCACCTACGGACAGTTCTCCGCCGCCTTCCCCACGCTGCGAGGCACGCGGCCGGGGCTGGTGATGGAGATCAGCGACGTGACGGTGCGGTATGCCGACGACGGCAGCGCGCTGGTGACCTATGTGGAGCGGCAACGGCAGGATGCCGCCGTCACCGACCGGCTCTCCTCCGCCCTGCTGCTGGACCGGGCCGGGCAGGCGACGCCAATCTGGCGGCATTTGCACGAGACGTGGCTGACCTCTGGGGCGTAAGTCCTGCCGCTTTCCGCCCTACACCCTGCCGATGCAGTTGTTTTGGCTCGTATCGTTAGGGAGTAGTCGGCCGACCGACCTCCTGGCCGCAAAACAGAAGGCCAGCAGCAATGGCGGCTTCAAAGCGGCCCCTGCGTCAGCGCCCAGTTCGCGGCGGCACACCCCGCTGCGACCGCGGCGGCGATCAGCAGGGCGGGGGTGAAGGAGCCGGTCGCCTGCACGACGGCGCCGGTGACCAACGGCGCCAGCGAGCCGCCGACCGACCCGCCGATATTCGCCATCGCCTCCACCGTCGCGACCAGCGCGGCCGGAGCCAGGCTCGCCGCCAGCGCCCAGCCGCAGGTCGTTGCCAGGTTGGCGCTGAACAGCGCCGCCGACACCGCCGCGACGGCCAGGGCGGCGCTGCCGGACGCTGCGGCCAACGCGCTGAACCCGGCGGCGGCGAACAGGCCAGCGACGAGCGGCGCCTGCCGGGCCGCCTGCTCCCCGACCCGGCGGGCGAGCCGGTCGGAGAACCAGCCCCCACCCAGTGCGCCAAGGAAGCCGCAGAACTGCGGCAGGGCCGACCAATACGCGGCGCTGCCGGGCGACAGCTGCCACCGTTGCACCAGGTAACCCGGCAGCCATGTGACATAGAGCCACGTGACGTAGACGGTGCCGCCGAAGCCCAGCAGCAAGCCCCATACGGTTGGCTGCCGCAGCAGCGCTCGCCATTGGCGCGGCCCGGCGATGCGGGGCGCGGCCTCCGCCTTGCGCGCAGGTTCGCGGTAGATCGCCGCCCATGCCACCGCCGCCAGCAGCCCGGCCCCGCCCAGCGCGGCGAAGCTCACCCGCCAGCCGGCCAGCAGCATCAGCGGCGTTAGCAGCAGCGGAGCGACGGCCGGGCCGAGCGAGGCGGATGCGTTCAGCAATCCCATCGGCAGCGCGCGCTCCGCCGGGGCGAACCGGTCGGCGCAGACCCGGGCGCCGCCGACGAACATCGGCGCCTCGCCAAGGCCGAGCGCCACCCGCGCCACGATGAACTGCGCCAACGACCCGACCAGCCCGGCGGCGGCCTGCACCGCCGACCAGGCGGCCAACCCCGCGGCCAACGCGATACGGGCGCCGACCCGGTCGACCAGGCTGCCGGCCGGCAGCTGGGCCAGCGCGTAGCTCCAGGCAAAGGCGGACAGCAGCAGGCCGGCCTGGCTCTCGGACAGATGCAGTTCGGCTCGGATGGCCGGAAGCGCGATCGACACCGCGGACCGGTCGATGAAGTTGATACACCCGGCCAGCACCAGCAGCCCGACCGCGATCCAGCGCATGCCGCCGCCGGGGGTCAGAGCCGCAACGCGGCGATCGCGTCCGTCAGGGCCCCGTGCGCCTTGGTCACGGCGGCATCGGCGGCGTCGAACGACGCATCGACCTGGCCATGCTTGGTCTCGTCCGCGTCGAGCTGCCTGATCAGGCGCCCGCGCAACGCGTCGCTGGCCTGCACCGCGCCGAGATTGGCCCGCAGCCGCTCCTCATCCTTCTCCACCGCCTCGCGCTGGGCGGCGAGTTGGTCCCGGTCGGCCGTGCGCGCCGCTTCCTGCGCCCGCAGGTCGGCGATGTGTCGCAAGGCGGCCAGGGCGGACGGGCTGGCACCCTGCAGGTTCAGCACCGCCGCGAGCGAATCCTCGTCGTCGGCCAGGGTGATCGCCTCCTGCTCATGCCGGTCTACGGCGTAGGTCAGCTGCTTCGTCTCGCCCGGTTGCAGGCTGACCGGGAAGCGCCAGGCGGTGGCGGTTTCCTCCGCTGGCTGGGCGAAGTCGCGGGCGACCGTGCCGCCGTCCGGCTTCGGAACCTCGAGCAGCACTTGCCGACTGTCCTGCGCGGGCGCCGTGAGCGTGACGTGGGTGACCTGGCGGTTGCGCCGGTCCACCGTCAGCACGCCGTCGGCTGCCGAAACGGAGGCGAGCGTCACGCTGTCCTCGTGCCGCCACTCCACCGTGGTGCGCAGGTCTTGGGCGAAGGCGACCAGGCGGCTCTCCCCCGTGGGCACGCCGCCGAGCCGGGCGTCTCCGGCATAGGGTGCCTCGCCCTGCGCGTCGTACAGCGTCAGCACGCCGGCTGGCAGGCTGGCAGGGGTGTCGTTCTTCAGGCGGATCGCCGCGAGCGGATGGGCCTGGTCCTCCGTCGCCAGGGACAGGCGGCTGGACGGGAGCTCGCTGTCGAGGATCGGGACGGAGGCGCTGTGGCCGGCCGCGAGGCTGATCGGGGTTGGGATGGTGAAGACCGTCTCCTCCGCGCCCTCCTGTGCGGCCACGGGCTCGGCGATGGCGGCCATCCCGGGCAGCGAGGGCGCCTGCGCCTTCATCGCGCGGGGCGCGGCTGCCATCGCTGGTGCGGGGGGTGGCGGTGGCGCCGGGGCGGGCACGGCGCCCGGCACCACGGCGCCGCGCGCCCGGGTGTCCACGTCCGGCAGCAGACGGCCGAGCACCTCCACCGGCACTTCCGGCCGGGTCACGTAATAGCTGCGGTAGATCGCCTGGTGGAAGGTGACCGGGTTGCCGTACTGCACCGTGAGCGACACGCCGGACCAGTCGTTGCTCCCATCGTTCTCCAGCGTCGCCCAGCCCTGCATCCGCGCTTTCGCGGTGGCGGGGTCGGCCCCTGGGGGCGGCAGCACCAGCCGATAGGACGCCTTCCACAGCGGGGCGGCCGCGACGTAGCTGACGCGGACGGTGCGGTGCCCGGTGCCGCTGCTGCGGATGGTGATGTGGCGCGCATCCCGGGCACTCTCGTGGCGGGACGCGGCGAGGGCGCGGGCGATGCGCTCGCGCAGCCCCGGGTCGGACACCTGCACGGCGTCGCTGTCCTCCAGCACGAACTGCTTGAGGCCATCCGCCGTCAGCACGCTCACCCGGGTGCGGTCCCGCGTGAGGGGCGCGGCGCCACCCGGCACCGGCACGTGCACCGTCTCGGCGTGCAGGATGCGTCCGGCCATCGGACGCGGCCCCTCCACCGTGACGTCGACGCCCTGCAGGCTGTTGAGGTAGGCGAGCGGCGAGGCCAACCCCTCCGGCCCGAACGGCACGTCGCCGAACGCGCTGTGGCTCCCGTCGCGGCCCGGCAGCTCGATGCCGCCAACCCCGCCGGCATCGTCGAACACGACGAGCGACTTCAGCACGTCGTCCACCTGCTCCAGCTTCACGTCCAGGCCCAGCGTCGCCGGCCCGTCCATCTCCGCCTCGTATTCGAAGTAGCCGACGCCCGCGGAGGACAGCATGACGCGCTTCAGCGCCAGCTCGGCCGCAGCCGCGGGGCCAGCGAGGGCGGATGCCGCGGCAAGGGCGGAGAGCAGCAGGCGCATGACGGTTCCTCCGTGGGGCGGGTCGCCCGGCCCGTGCCACCTTACCGGTTCGGGCCGGGCATGCCACCTTGGCGCTCCATCCGCGGAGGAACCCGATGAAGGCCGGCAAGATGACGCTGTTCGTGCTTGGCCTGGTGGTGACGCTGACGGGGGTGGTCTGGATGGGACAGGGCTCCGGCTATTTCCCCTACCCGGCCAGCAGCTTCATGATCGACCAGCGCCCCTGGATCTGGCGCGGCCTGGCGGTGGCGGTGATCGGTCTCGCGATGGTGGTGTTGGCGCGCCGCCGCTGACCCGTCACCCCGCCGCGAGTGCCCATCGCACCAGCCGCCCGCCGCCGGGCTGGCTGCGCAGCCCGCGCAGGTATGCCACCTCCGCCGCGCAGCTCTTCGCCGGGTCGTCGAAGCCGTGCTCGGCCGTGGCCGCGATGGTCAGCGCCCTGGGGCCGAACTGCGACGCCACGGCCTGCCGCACCGCCTGGTCCATGCGCATCAGGGCGTCACGGTCGCCAGGAACCGGGTTCGGTTGCGCATGCGCGTCGCGCAGCACCATCACCTGTGCCTCGCGCAGCCGGGCCCGCAGGTCCGCCGGGATGCTGCGGAAGCCGGCCAACTGGTTGAAGATGCCGACCTGCCAGCGCATGCATCCTTCGGGCTCGGCGACCTCGGTCGCGTCCATGATGGCGGCCGTGGCGTCCACCAGCGCCAGGGCCGCACTGTCCGTGCTGCGCGCAAGCCAGCGGTTGACGACCAGCCCGCTCCACAGCTCGGCGAAGTCAGCCGAGTCGGACGCGCTCACACCGCGCGCCATGCGGTTGCGATGCTCCCAGCCCAGGGCGCGCCGGGTGGCCGGCTCCACGGCGTCGACGGCCGCGAGGAGGGGCTGCAACGCCGCCAGCCCGGCCTCCGCCCCGTCGCCCTCGAGTGGCGGGACGATCTGCTGGACGTAGCCGGCGGCCACCAGCTCATCCAGATGCGGCGCGTAGGGGCGTTCGTTCGGCGCATGCAGGGCGCGGTTGGCGAAGGCGAGCGAAACGTGGGCCCGCACGAACCACGGCTGCTCGATCATCACGGCACCCTGCGCCGCGAGGTTGGCCAGGAACGGGGAACTGCCGAGGTGGAACCGGAACTGCGCCGTCCGGGATGCGAGCCTGGGCTGCCCCGCGACATAGGCGATCGTGCAGGCGGACGCGCAGTAGCCCGTCACCGCAGTGGCCAGATGCCGCTCCCGGATCAGTCCGGCGATGCCGTCCGCAGCGCCGATCCGTCCGCCCGGGCTGTCGAACTCCACCGTCGTCACGCCGGGCGCCCGGTCCAGCGCCGCCCGCATCGCGGCCGTGCCGCCGAACGCGAAGCCGCCCCTGAACAGGATCACCGTGGCGCGCGAGGGCGGCGCCGCAACCAGCCCAGCCAGCCCATCCACGCCGTGCGCGGGTGCGTGCCCGACCTCCCGCTGCCGAAGGTATTGGATGTCCAGCGGCGGGATGTCCGGCCCCCACTGCATCGAACTCAGCCACGCCAGGGCCGCCAGAGCCAGTATCATCGCCTGCCTCGATCGGGGCCGCGAAGCCCTCCGCACGCGCGCCCGGGTGTCGGGCTGCGCCGCCGAATAGAGCCGAGCCGATGCAGCCCCGCAACCGGGCGCAAGCTGGCTGGTTGAACCTCCGAAGCGGAGGCGAGCCATGGCATCGATGAAGGCGGCGACCCTGTCCACCCTGGCGACCGGGATGACGGCGGTGGAACTGGACGGCATGAAGCTGCTGCTGGTCCGCGATACGGACGGGGTGCGGGCGTTCGAAGGCACCTGCCCGCACGCGAAGGCGCCGTTGGACCAGGGGGCGCTGTGCCGCGGCCGGATCATCTGCCCCTGGCACATGGGGGCGTTCGACGCCGGCACCGGCGCACTGCTGGAGCCGGTGGCCATGCGCGCGCTGCACCGTTACGCCGTGCAACTGGACGAGGACGCCGTGCTGGTCGACACGGACCCCCTGCCCGGCCCCGAGCCGAAGCGGCCGACCGACGGGCGCGTCTTCGTCATCGCCGGGACCGGCGCGGCCGGCACCATGGCGGCCGTCACCCTGCGCGCGGGCGGGTTCGCCGGGCGCATCCGCATGGTCGGCCCCGACCCGGCGGAGCCGCTGGATCGGACGCAGCTCAGTAAGATGGCGCTCGCCGCCGGCGATTTCGACCGTGGGACGCTGCCGCTGCTGGACGCGGACACGCTCGCCAACCTGTCGTTGGAGCGCACCTACGCCTCCGTCGCCGCGGTCGAGCCGGCCAGCCACACGATGACGCTGACGGACGGCGAGGTGGTCCGCTACGACGCAGCGCTGCTCGCCACCGGCGCCGCGCCGAAGCCGCCGCAGTTCGCCGGGCGGCGGCGCCCGCTGACGCTGCGCAGCCTCCACGACGTGGATGCCATTCTGCAGCACGTGCAGCCTGGTGGGACGGCCGTGGTGGTCGGCACCAGCTTCATCGGCATGGAGGTCGCCTCTGCCCTGGCGGATCGCGAGATGGCCGTGACGGTGGTGGGACAGGAGGTGCTGCCGTTCGCATCGCTGTTCGGCGACCGCGTGGGCGCGGCCATCCGCACCCTGCACGAGGGCAAGGGCGTGCGCTTCCGGCTGGGCGCCGCCGTGGCGCGGGTTGAGGAGGAGGCGGTGCTGCTTGAGTCCGGGGAGCGGTTGCCGGCGAAGCTGGTGGTCGCCGGGCTGGGCGTCTCACCGGTACTGGATTACGCCGCCGGGCTGCCGCGCGCCGAGGATGGGGGGTTGGCGGCCGACGCCTCGCTCCGCGTCGGGCCGGATGTCTGGGCCGCCGGCGACATCGCCTCACCGGCAGGCTGGCCCCGGATCGAGCATTGGCGGCTGGCGCAACAGCACGGCCGCATCGCCGCGCTGGGGATGCTGGGGCAACAGGCGGCGTATGAGGGCGTGCCGTTCTTCTGGAGCGCACAGGGCGGCAAGCGGCTGCACTCGCTCGGCCACGCCGCCGGGTGGGACGAGGTCGCCCATGATGGCGACGTGGAGGCGTTCGACTTCACGGCCTGGTACGTCGCAGCCGGCCACGTGGTCGCCGCGCTGATCTGCGGACGGGACCGCGCGGCGGCGATCCTATCCGACGCGATGCGCCAGCCGCTGACCCTGGCGGAGGCGCGCCGCGCCGTGGCTTAGGCGGCCTCCGCCCTTCAAGGCGACTCGGGCGGATAGACCTCGTGCCGTATGGCGGGCGGCGCCGCTGCCGGTGCCGGAGTGGCCGCGGGTGGCGCCGCAGCGTCCGGGACCCGCACGCATTGCGCAGCGACGTGGTGCACCACCGGGCGCGGGCGCACCCGCCGGGGCGCCGGTGTCACGTAGGCGACCGGCGGCGCATACAGGACAGGCGGCGGTGCGTAGACGACCGGAGGCGGCACGTAGACCGGCCGGGGGTAGTAGCCGCCGTAGTACCCGCCGCCAAGCAGGCCGACGCCGACCCCGATACCGAACGCCGGGCCGAAACCATAGCCACGGTAGCCGCCGTACCCGCCGCGGTAACCACCGTAGCCGCCCCGGTAAGCGCCGTAACCCCCTCGGAAACCATCGTAGCCGCCGCCGAAGCGCTGGGCCGCGGCAGGCGCTGGCGCCAGCGCGAACGCGGCGACGGCCGCTGCACCCAGGACCGACGTGACAGGAATGCTCCAACGCATGACCGACCCCATTTTCTGCACTATCATCCTCTCAGGCGGATTTGGGGCGGGATCGTGGCGGCTCGGATGGCAGCTGGGCACCTCGCGGCAAATTGTGCCAGCATGAGGGGCGGAGGAGATGACGCGCATGCACGCTGATCTTGCATCCGTGTTCGAGCATGTGGATGGCGCGCGGGATCAGTCCATCGCGCGACTGCTTGACTACCTGCGCCACCCCAGCATCAGCGCTCAGGGCATCGGCATCGAGGATGTGGCACGCCGCCTGGTCGACATGCTGACGGCCATCGGCCTGGAGACGAGCACCGTCGCGACGGCCGGGCACCCGATGGTGGTCGCGCGTTGGACCGGCGCGCCGGGGCGGCCCACGGTCCTGCTCTACGGCCACTACGACGTCCAGCCGCCGGAGCCGCTGGAGCTTTGGACCACGCCCCCGTTTGAGCCGACGATCCGGGACGGCCGCGTCTTCGCGCGCGGGGTCGCCGACAACAAGGGCCAGCACCTGGCGCAAATCCTGGCCATCGAGGCGCACCTGAAGGTGCATGGCCGCTTGCCGTGCAACGTCATCCTGCTGCTGGAGGGTGAAGAGGAGATCGGCAGCCCGCATATCGCCGAGTTCATCCGCACACACCGCGACACGCTGCGGGCCGACGTGGCGGTGACGGCCGACGGCCAGATGCACGCGTCCGGCCGCCCCAACCTCAAGTTCGGCTCGCGCGGCGTGGTGTCGTTCGACCTGCGGGTGCGGCATGCCATGCGGGACGTGCATTCCGGCAATTTCGGCGGCGTCGTGCCCAACCCGCTTTGGACGCTGGTGCACCTGCTGGCGACGATGAAGAACCCGGCGGGCGAGATCACCATCGACGGGTTCCACGACGCCATCGTCCCGCCGAGCCAGGAGGAACGCGATGCGGCGGCACGGCTGCCGCTTGACCTGCCGGCGTTCCAGCGGTCCCTGGGGCTGGCCCGGCTGGACGAACCGGCGGACCGGCCGTTCTACGAGCGGCTGAGCTTCCAGCCGACGCTGACGCTGAACGGCTTGCATGGCGGCTATGGCGGACCGGGCACCAAGACCGTGCTGCCGCACGAGGCGATCGCCAAGTGCGATGTCCGGCTCGTCGCCAAGCAGGACCCCGCCGACATCCTGGCCAAGATCGCCGCGCACGTGGCGCGGCACGCCCCCGAGGTGGAGTTCATCTGCAATGAAAAGGGCATGTATCCCTCCAAGACGCCGATGAGCGCGGCCTTGGCCAAGCCGATCCAGCGCGCGATCGCCACCGCCTACGGTGCCGAGCCGCTGCTCTACCCGAGCGGCTTCGGCAGCCTGCCGGGCTACGTGTTCACGGACATCCTGGGCATCCCGGCCTTCGTGGTGAACTACGCCAATGCGGACGCCGCGAACCACGCGCCGGACGAGAACATGACCCTCGCGTGCTTCCACAACGGCATCCGCTGCGGCGCGGCCATCCTCCACGAGTTGGGGCAGCAGGCGTGACGATCGCTTCGCGTCGACCTCAACGGAAGCGGCGTTCCAATAGGATGGGGGCAGGCCGAGCACATGCTCGGCGAGGTAGCTGAGGATCAGGTTCGTGCTAATGGGCGATACCTGGTAGAGCCGTGTCTGCCTGAGCTTGCGCGGCTGGGCGAGGCCGGCCTGGTCGCCTGCTGGCTATGCCGAGTGCAGGTGGCAGGCGGCGCGATGCCCCGGCGCCACCGCCAGCAAGGCCGGCACCTCCCCTGCGCAGCGGGCGAAGGCATACGGGCAACGGTCGCGCAGGCGGCAGCCGGAGGGGGGTGCGGCCGCATTGGCGTGGCCGCTGGAGATCGGCAGCGCCTCGCGCGGCTGCTCGGTGCGCGGGCGCGGCACCGCCTTGATCAGGGCCTGGGTGTAGGGGTGCGCCGGCCGCCGGATGATGGCGTCCGTCGGACCGTCCTCCACGATCCGGCCGCCATACATCACCAGGGTCCGCTCGCAGACATACCGCACCAGCGTCAGGTCGTGGGAGATGTAGAGCGCGGTCAGGCCTAGCCGGTCCCGCAGCTCGCGCATGAGGTTGAGGATGCCGGCGCGCACGCTCACGTCCAGCATCGACACCGGCTCGTCCGCCACCAGGAAGGATGGCCGGCCCACCAGCGCGCGGGCCAGCACCACGCGCTGCAGCTGCCCGCCGGACAATTCGGACGGGCGCTTCTCGGCATAGCGGGCGAAGTCGCCGAGATGCACCAGCCGCAGCGCCTCCGCGATCCGTCCGTCCCGCTCGGCCCGCGGGACGCCGGTGTTGACCAGCGGTTCCGCCACCGCGCGGCGGACCGTGAAGCGCGGGTTCACCGAGTCGAACGGGTTCTGGAACACCAGCTGCGCCTGCTGGCGGAAGCGGCGGAGGCCATCGCCCGACAGCGCCGGCACCGATACGCCGTCGAACCGGAGCGTGCCGGCCGACGGTTCCGTCAGCTTCAGCAACAGGCGGCCCACCGTGGTCTTGCCGCTGCCGGATTCCCCCACCAGCCCCACGCTTTCGCCGCGCTGGATGGTGAGGTCGATGCCGTCCACGGCATGGACGACCTTGCGCTCCCGCCGCAGCACCTGACGCATGCCGCGGGCGAGCGGGAAATGCTTGGTCAGCGCGGTCGCCTCGATCATCGCTGCCACGTGGCCGCCCTCGCCGCGTCCGCCCGCAGGCTCGCCGCCTCGTCGATGCGGTGGCAGGCGGCCCAGTGGCCGGGCGCCACCGGCCGCACCGCCGGGTAGACGACGATGCAGACCGGTTGCACGAACGGGCAGCGGGCGGCGAAGCGGCAGCCCGGCGGCGGCGCGTGCAGATCGGGCGGGCTGCCGTCGATGGGGGCCAAGTCCTGCGTTGGGCCTTCCAGGTCGGGGAACGCGTTCATCAACCCCATCGTGTAGGGATGCGCCGGCTGCGCCAACACGTCCGCCGTGGGCGCGTATTCGACGATGCGGCCCGCGTACATCACGGCGGTGACAGTGCAGAGATACGCGACCACCGCGATGTCGTGGGTGACGAAGATCGCCGTCAGGTGCAACGCGTCGCCGAGATGGCGCAGCATGTCCAGCACCTGGCGCTGCACGATCACGTCCAGCGCGGTCACCGGCTCGTCGGCGATCACCAGCTTGGGCCGCAAAGCCAGGGCGAGTGCGATGGCGGCGCGTTGCCGCATGCCGCCGCTGAACTGGTGCGGGTAGTCCGCCAGCCGGTCCGGGTTCAGCCCCACGGCCTGGAACAGCTCCGCGGCCCGGCGGTCCGCGGCGGCGCGGGACAGCCCGCCCCGGCCGCACAGCACCTCCCGCAGCTGCGTGCGCAGGCGGTAGACCGGGTCCAGCGAGTTCATCGAGGATTGCGGCACGAAGCTGATCGTCCGCCACAGCAAGGCCCGGCGCGCATCCGGCGACAACGCCTGCAAGTCCGTGCCGTCCAGCACGACCCGCCCGCGCGACACCCGCGCGTTGCCCGGCAGCACGCCCATCAGCGCCCGCGCCAGCGTGGTCTTGCCGCAGCCCGACTCGCCCACCAGCCCGAGCATGGCGCCGGCCGGTACCTCCAGGTCCACGCCGTCCACCGCGGCGACCAGCCCGGCCGCCGTGCGGTAGGTGACCGCCAGGTCCGTGACGGAGAGGAGCGCCGTCATGCCTGAGATGGGCTCCCTCTCCTTCTGGGAGAGGTTCGGGGTGAGGGTGCTTTGCCCGCGCGCGTCCATGTCGGCGTGCCGACCCTCACCCGACCCTCACCCAGAAGGAGGGGGCTTTTGACAGCTGGAGCCGGCGTTCCACCTCAGTCCCTCAGCTTCGGGAAGATGACGTTCTCGTAGCCGCGGCTGAGGAAGAACCCGCCGGCCACCACGAACACGATGCACAGCCCGGGCGGCACGAACCAGTTGTACTGCCCCTGGCTGAGCGCCTGCGAGGCATAGGCGTCCTGCAGCATGTAGCCCCAGGAGATCGTGTCCTGGTCGCCGAAGCCCAGGAAGGACACGCTTGCCTGCGTCAGGATCGCCCAGCCCACCGCGATCGAGCCATACAGCAGCGACAAGGGCAGGATGATGGGCAGGACGTGCACCAGGATGATGCGGGCGTGGCTGCCGCCGGTGACGCGGGCGGCCTCGATGAACTGGCGCTGCATCAGCGTCAGCATCTGCGCGCGGATGATGCGTGCCGCGTTCGGCCACAGCAGGATCACCACGGAGAACACCACGTTCTGCAGGCTGGGCCCGAGCAGCGCCGCCAGCACGATGACGAAGGGCAGGAACGGCATGCCCAGCACCACGTCCGTCAGCCGCATCAGCAGCTGGTCCACCACGCCGCCGAAATATCCCGCCACGATCCCCACGGCAGTGCCCAGTGCGGCCACGCCAGCCGCCGCGGTGATGCCGACGAACAAGGACGGGCGGACGCCCAGCGCCAGTTGGGAGAAGATGTCGCGGCCCAAATTCGTCGTGCCCAGCCAATGCTCGGCGCTCGGCGGCAGGGAGGCGGCGAGCGTGCCGTCATCGGCGAACAGGATCTCCGTCGGGTCATACTGGGCCAGCCACCCGGCACACACCGCCACCAGCACGAACACGGCGTAGATGACGGCGCCGGCCACGGCATAGGGGTCGGCGAAGTAGCGCCGCAGCGCCGCCTGCCAACGTGGCCGCGCCGGCACGATGATGGCGCTACCGCCGTCCATGCGCCACCCGCGGGTCGAGCAGGCCGTAGGCGACGTCGGCCACCAGGTTCATCGTCACCAATGCGGCCGCGATCAGCAGGAACGCGCCCTGCGCCAGCGGGTAGTCGCTGCTGCTGACCGCGTCGACGAGCATGCGGCCCAGGCCGGGCCAGCTGAACACCGTCTCCACCACCACGTCGCCGCCCAGCGTGGCGCCGAAGCCCAGCGCGAAGGCGGTCACCACCGGCAGCAGCGCGTTGCGCGCCGCGTGGCGCAACATCACCGTGCGCTCCGGCAGGCCCTTCATGCGGGCCATGGTGACGAACTCCTCGCCCATCACCTCCAGCATGTTGGACCGCATCAGCAGCAGCGGCAGGCCCTGGAGATAGATCGTCAGCGTCAAGGCCGGCAGCACCAGGTGGCGGCCGAAATCGGCGGAGGTGTAGCGCGCGAAGTTGGAGGCGAAGCGCGCGCCGGGCGAGGTGGCGCCGCCGGCGGGGAACCAGGTGACGCCGAACGCGAACAGTGCCAGCAGCACCATGCCGATCCAGAACTCCGGCGCCGCCCGCGTGACCAGCACGACGGGAATGCCGAGCGTCTCGAGCACGCCGCCGCGCCGCCATGCCATCAGCGCGCCGACCAGGGCGCCGAACACGTAGGCGGCGACCAGCGCCACCAGCGTGAGCAGCAGCGTGTTCGGCAGCACGCCGAGGATCAGGTCGGTGACGGGGACGCGCTGCCGGAAGGACAATCCGAACTGCCCGTGCAGGAGGTTCCACAGGAACAGGAGGTATTGGCGCCACAGCGGCTGATCCAGGCCGAAATCGTGCAGGATCATCTGGCGCTGCTCGCCGGTGAAGCTCGGGTCCAGGTAGGCGATGGTCGGATCGCCCGGCAGCAGGCGGAACATCAGGAACAGGATCGTGGCGATCGCCCACAGCACGAACGCCATGTGGCCGATCCGCTTGGCGTAGAACACCATGGCAGGCTGCTAGACCGACATCGTCTGGCGTCGATCAGCCCGGACCGTCCCGCATGAGCGAGCGCTCGTACGGGCTACGCGGAACGGCACCGTGGCCCGTATCCGCGCAGCGGATGCGGGGCCGCTGCCGCACAGCTTTGCAGGCATCGACCCTTGCCCTAGCCGGCGAACGTCTCCTTCTTCCCGGCCGGGTAGTGCAGGGCGTTCCCGTCCAGCACGTAGCCGGCTTCCTTCAGCATGTCCGCCGCCTTCTTCACGTCGCCGCCGTCGATCAGCGATGCCGGGTCGTGCCAGAAGGGCAGCGCGGTTGACACGCAGGAGCCGGCGGGCACGCCGAAGCCGTTATAGGCGGCGGCGGCCATCAGCTTGCGGCTGACGGAGGCCGACAGCGCCCGGCGGAACGCCGGGTCGTCGAACGGGGCGCGGCGCAGGTTCAGCGCGAGGAACTGGAACCCCAGGTCGGTCTCCGTCACCACCGTGATCTGCGGCGCCTGCTTCGGCACCTCCGCCAGCACCCGCGGGTCACCGGTGAACAGCGCCAGGAAGTTCATCTCGCCCGTCTTCATCATGCCGAGCGTGGCCTCCTGGTTCGGCACGATGCGCAGGACCCAGTTCGCCATCTTCGGCGCGGCCCAATGGTCCGGATTCGCCGTCAGCAGCACTTCCTCGTTGTTGCGCCAGTGCACGAACTTGAACGGGCCGGAGCCGACTCGCGTCTCCTCGTTCAGGTTCTCCAGCATGTCCGGCTTGCCCTGCATGCCCTCCAGCAAGGGCTGCCAAAGGTGCTTCGGGATCAGGTTGATCTTGGACAGCGTCGTGGTGGGAAAGGAGGCCTGGGACGCCTTCAGCGTGAAGACGACCGTGCGCGGCCCCGTCTGCTTCACCGAGTCGATGTTGCTGACGAAGGGATAGAATTGCGGGGTCTTATCCTTGTGCGCCGGCAGTTCGAAGGAATACAGCACGTCTTCCATGGTGACGGGCGTGCCGTCGTGGAACTTCATTCCGTCACGGACGACGACCTCCATGGTGGTGTCGCTGGTCCACTTGAAGGAGTCCGCACCCCAGGGCCGCGGCTCGCCATCCAGGCCGACGCGGGTGAGCTTGTCCCAGATCAGGTCGGTCACCCAGCTGCCGATCGCGTCCATGCGGACGGGGGTGATGTAGTCGATCTCGTTGTTGCAGTTCAGCACCATGTCCTTCTGCGCGCCCAGCGGCTCGGCGGCGATGAAGGTCCAGAAGTTGCGGATGCCGATCCCGGCCTCCGTCACGATGCTCGACGCCTTCCACACCTGGTTGTTGAACGCGGCGGAGCGCCGGGGATAGACCAGGTAGATGTAGGGCACGTCCTTGCCGATGACGTCCTGCGCCTGCTTGACCAGCGCCTGGCGCTTCGGCTTGTCCAGTTCCTGCCGCTGCTGCTGCGCCAGCTCGTCATAGGCCGGGTTGGCGTAGCCGACGAAGTCGTAGCCGTTGGCGGCGAGCGTGGAGTTGAACAGGCTGAAGACCAGCTCGTCCGGGTCGCTCCGTTCGGGACGGCCGACCATCTCCCACGTCGTCATGTCCCATTTGTCGCGCTGGTTCCAGACGGTGGCGTTCTGCTCGGACGCGCTGACCACCTGCACCGTCACCTGCAGCCCCAGCTTGCGCCATTGCTGCGCCGCGAGTTGCGCGGCCTGGAACAGCGACGGGTCGGCCGCCTGGGGCTTGGACAGCAGCACGATCGGCCGGATCCTGTCGCCTGCCTCCGCCGCGCCGGCGCCCACCGCCCGCAGTGCCAGCGCCGCCGTGGAGGCCGCGAGCACGGTGCGGCGGGTGGTCTTCATCGGTTGCTCGGTCGACATGGTGAAACCCTCGTACGCAGCGCGGCATGATGGCCGAACAGGAATGCCCTGCGGCTCTGAACCCTCAGGCCGCAGGTCGCGACTGGTGTCATCCCGAAAACGCGCGCTCATGTCGCCGCGTCATTGACCGGAACATTGTGGTCCGGTGCGGATGTTGTCAACGCGAGCGAGCGACCCGTTGGCCGCGACGACCGCTGCGCCTCCTCTGTTGACGCGCACGGCGGCAAGGTTTTGGGTTCAGCCGCCAAACAGGGGAACCCGCATGGACGACATCGTCATGACACTGCCCGAGGCGGTCGACACCCAGCGCCTGATGTCGCATTGCGAGGACTTCGCCCGCTGGGTGAAGCTGTCCGGCAGCGCGGACGAGTTGGCCAGCATGCAGGCGGTGCAGGCCAAGCTGGACGGTTTCGGCTACCGCACCACCCTGCTGTCGCACGACGCCTATATCAGCCTGCCCGGCCCGGCGCGCGTCGTGGTGGACGGGGCGGATGTCACCGCCATCACGCACTCCTTCTCCCTGCCGTCCGGGCCAGGTGGCCTGTCCGCGCCGCTGGCCTATGTCGGCGAAGGCACGGCCGCCGACTTCGCCGGGCGGGACCTGCGCGGCCACATCGTCATGGCGGAGGGCATCGCCAGCCCGGCCGTGGCCGCCCGCGCCGCGCAGGCGGGCGCCGCCGGGCAGTTGCACATCAGCCCGCACGAGCACCTGCACGAGATGTGCATCTCGCCCGTCTGGGGCAGCCCGTCCACCGCGACGCTGGCGGAGCTGCCGGCGACCGTCACCTGCACCATCTCCGACGCCGACGGCGCCACGCTGCGCGACCGGCTGGCCCGCGGCGAGGCGCCGGCCGTCGTGCTGCACGCCGCCGTCGACACGGGCTGGCGCAAGACGCCGGTTCTGCAGGCGGAGCTGGACGGTCCGGAGCCGGACGGACCGTTCGTGCTGTTCTCCGGCCATCACGACACCTGGTATTACGGCGTGATGGACAACGGCAGCGCCAACGCCACCATGCTGGAGGTGGCGCGGGTGTTGGCGCAGGGGCGCGAGCAGTGGCGACGCGGCCTGCGCCTGTGCTTCTGGTCCGGCCACTCGCACGGCCGCTACTCCGGCTCCAGCTGGTATGTCGACACCCATTGGGACGAGCTGGAGCGGCGCTGCGCCGTCCACGTGAACGTGGATTCCACCGGCGGCATCGGCGCGAGCGTGATGACGGAGAGCGCGGTCGCCTCCGAACTGGCCGGGCTGGCCGCGGACGTGATCCGGGCCGAGACCAACCAGGCGCATCAGGGCCGCCGGGTCGGCCGCAACAGCGACATGTCGTTCTGGGGCGTCGGTATCCCCACGCTGTTCGGCAGCCTCAGCCACCAGCCGCCCAGCCCGGTGAAGATGCGCAACCCGCTCGGGTGGTGGTGGCACACGCCGCACGACCTACTGGACAAGATCGACCCGGCGAACCTCGCGCGTGACACCCGCGTGTTCGTGCGCGCGATCGGGCGGCTGGTGACGGATACGGTTCTGCCGCTGGACTACGCCGCCCACGCCACCGCGCTGCTGCAAGAGTTGAACGGTCTGGACGGCAAGCTGGAAGGCCGGCTGACGCTGGCGCCGTTGACGCAGGCGGCCACCGCCCTGCGTGACAAGGCGGCCGCCTTGTCCGGCGAACCCGCCGCGGTCAACGCGGCGCTGATGGCGGCGTCCCGCGCGCTGGTCCCGGTCGACTACACCAGCGGCGACCGCTTCCGCCACGACCCGGCACTGCCGCAGGCGCCGTGGCCCGTGCTGGACCCGGTCCGCGCCCTGGCCGCGGCGACCGGCGCGGATGCGGTCCGCTTCGCCACCGTCGAGGCGGTGCGCGCCCGCAACCGCATGCTGCACGCCCTGCGGCAGGCGCATCGCGCGCTGGCCGCCGCCGCTTGACGCGCAAGCAGCTTCGCTTCGGCGCGTTCATGAGCGTGCCGGGCTGCCACCCCACCGGCTGGCGCCATCCGGACGCGGTGTGCGAGACGGACATCTCCTTCCGCTGGCTGGCGCACATGGCCCGCGTGGCGGAGCGCGGTAAGCTCGATGCCATGTTCTTCCAGGACAGCGTCGCCGTCCCCGCCAGCAACGTCGTCTACGGCAGCGAGCCGTTCAACGTGCGCAACGGCCGCCAGGCGCATATCGAGCCGGTCAGCGCGATCGCCGGGCTGGCGGCGATCACCAGCCATATCGGGCTGATCTCGACCTGCACCACCACCTATAACGAGCCGTACAACCTCGCCCGGCGCTTCCTCACCATCGACCACATCAGCGGCGGCCGCGCCGGGTGGAACCTCGTCACCTCCCAGGCGGAGGACGAGGCGGCCAATTTCGGCTTCGACAGCCATTTGGAGCACGGCGCCCGCTACGACCGCGCGTCCGAGTTCTACGACGTGGTGCGCGGCCTGTGGGACAGCTGGGAGGACGACGCCTTCCTGCGCGACAAGGCGAGCGGCCTGTGGTTCGACGTGGACAAGATGCACATCCTCAACCACGCCGGGCCGCATTTCCGCGTGCGCGGGCCGCTGAACGTGGCGCGCTCGCCACAGGGCCGCCCGGTGGTGGCGCAGGCCGGCTCCTCCGGCGTGGGGATGGAGCTGGCAGCGCGCTCGGCCGACATGGTGTTCACCGCGCAGCGCACGGTCCCGGAGGGCCAGGCCTTCTGCCGCGAGATGCGGGCGCTGGTGGTGAAGCATGGGCGCGGCCCGGACGACATCCGCATCTTCCCGGGCATCATGCCGATCGTCGGCCGCAGCATGGCGGAGGCGCAGGACAAGTATGAGCAGCTGCGCGACCTGGTGGACGACGCCACCGGGTTGCGCGGCGTGGCGCGGCTGGCGGGCGGGCTGGACATCCTGTCGCTGGACCCGGACGGGACGCTGCCGGAGCTGCCGCCCTCCAACGCCGCCCGCGCCCGGCAGGAGATGATCGTCGCCATGGGCCGCAGCGGCATGACCATCCGGCAGATCGGCCGCGTCCTGGGCATGTCGCAGGCGCACCGCGTGCTGTGGGGCACGCCGCACTCCATGGCCGACGACATGGCGGAATGGCTGGAGGCGGGCGCCTGCGACGGCTTCAACCTGCTGTTTGCGCATTACCCGAAGCCGCTGGAGGAGTTCGTCGACCTGGTGGTGCCGGAGCTGCAGCGGCGTGGCCTGTTCCGCACCGAGTACGAAGGGACGACCTTGCGCGCCAATTTGGGCGTGCCGGTGCCGCCCAACAGCTTCGGCCGGGTGCCGGAGCATGCCTGAACGCCGGCAGCTCAAGCTCGGCGCCTTTCTCAGCGTGCCGGGCAACCACCTGGCGGGCTGGCGCCATCCGGACGCGGTCGCCACCTCCGACATGGACTGGAAGCAATACCTGCACCTGGCGCGCGTGGCCGAGGACGCGAAGTACGACACGATCTTCTTCCAGGACACGGCGGCGGTGAACGGCAGCCGGGCGCTGGCCCGTGGCGACAGGAGCCGCGCCAAGCTCAGCCGTACCGTGAAGTTGGAGCCGACGGCGGTGCTGGCTGCCTTCGCCGCGGTGACCACGCATATCGGCCTGATCGCCACCGCAACCACCACCTACAACGAGCCGTACAACATTGCCCGGCGCTTCGCCGCGATCGACCAGATCAGCGAAGGCCGCGCCGGCTGGAACCTTGTCACCAGCCAGATCGAGGACGAGGCGGAGAATTTCGGCTTCGACGCCCACATGGACCACGCGGAGCGCTACGCCCGCGCCAGCGAGTTCTACGACGTGGTCACCGGGCTATGGGACAGCTGGGAGGAGGGCGGGCTGCTGCGCGACAAGGCCAGCGGCGTCTACATCGACCGTGCCAAGATCCACTTCCTCGACCACCAGGGCCCGCATTTCCGCGTGCGCGGCCCGCTGAACGTCCCGCGCTCGCCGCAGGGTCGGCCGGTGGTGGCGCAGGCCGGATCGTCCGAGGCCGGGCGCGAACTGGCCGCCAAAACCGCGGACGTGATCTTCACCGCGCAGACCGAGCTGGCCCACGCGCAGGCATTCTACGCCGACGTGAAGCGCCGCACCGCCGCCTACGGCCGCTCCCCGGACGACATCAAGATCATGCCCGGCATCACTCCGGTGCTCGGCCGCACCGAGGCCGAGGCGCGCGAGAAATACGAGGAACTGCAGGCGCTGCTGCCGGACGACGTGGCGCTGCAATCGCTCTCCCACATCAGTGGCGGCCTGGACCTCCGCCAGTTTCCGCTGGACGGCCCGTTGCCCGAGCTGCCGCCCTCCAACGCCGCCAAGGCCCGGCAGGAACTGGTGGTCCGCACCGCGCGCGAAGGCGGCATGACGCTGCGGCAGATCGCCCGCCACACCGCCGCCGGCACCGGCCACCGCGTGCTGGTGGGCACGGCCGAGTACATGGCACACGAATTGGAGACCTGGCTTAAGCAAGACGCCGCCGACGGCTTCAACGTCATCTGCAACCATTACCCGGTGCCGTTCGAGGATTTCACCCGCCTGGTGATCCCGGAGCTGCAACGCCGCGGCATGTTCCGACGGGACTACGAGGGAACGACGCTGCGGGCGAATCTGGGCCTGCGGGTGCCGACGAACCGCTACGCCTCGTCCGCCTGACACCGCGGCAGCAAAACCGACGACTGGTCAGGCCGCCAGTCCCCTCACCTTCACACGGATCAGCGCCGCGAGCAGTTCCAGGGTCGGCATCGGCGTGCCGGTCAGCTCCGCCAATTGGAGCGGCACGTTGTAGAGCGCGTCCACTTCCATCGGCCGCCCGGCCAGAAGGTCCTGCAGGATGCTGGGGCGATGCCCGAGCGCCCGGTTGATCGAGACGATGTGCTCCACGTCCAGCACCGCGTGGCGGCCGAGCGCGCGGATCAGCGCCGCGGCCTCCGCCAGCACCCGACGGGACGTCTCGACCAACGCAGCCTCCTCATGCGTGGCCCGCACCGGCGTCTGCGTCAGCACGCACATCGGCCCGGCGCTGAGGTTGAACGCCAGCTTCTCCCAAATGCGGTCGCGGATTTGCGTCTCCACGCTGACGGGCAGGCCGGCGGCCACGAAGGCCTGCTCCAGCGCGGTGATGCCCGGCGTCGTCACCCCGTCCGGGGCGCCGAGGATCGTGCTGCGCGATTTCGGGCTCATCACCCGGATCACGCCCGGCTCCGGCACCGAACTCGCCGGCCAGGCGATGCCGCCGACGGTGCGGCGGGGCCCGACCGCGCGCAAGATGACGTCGTCCGGGTCGAGCAGCGGCAGCCGATGGCCGTCCATGGGACCGCCATGGCCGTGGAAATACCACCAAGGCACGCCGTTGGTCAGGAAGGCGACGGGCGTGTCCTGGCCCAGGAGCGGCGCGATGACGCCGGCCACCTGCGGCAGCGACGGCGCCTTTACCGTCACCAGCACGCCGTCCTGCTCGCCCAGGGCCGCCGGGTCGTCGCTGGCATGCACGGGGACGGTGAAACGTTCGTCCGGCGCCTCCACCGTCAGCCCATGCGCCTGGATCGCGCGCAGATGCGCCCCGCGCGCCACGACCGACACCTCGACTCCCGCGCGCGCCAGGTAGCCGGCGATGAAGCCGCCGATCGCGCCGGCGCCGAAGATGCAGACCTTCATGCCGACGGCGGCTTGGTCGCGGCAAGGACCTTGGCGGTGGCGCCGGAGCGTTCGCCCAGTTTCACGCCGGTTGCGACCTGGTCCTGCAACAGGAGGCCGCTGGCCTGCCGGGCGATGGCGGCGCGGGCCTCCGCCTCCGCCTCGTGCGGCGGCAGCACCAGCACGCCGCTGTCGTCGCACAGCACGGCGTCGCCGGGCATGACCACGACGCCGCCGATGCTGACCGGCATGTTCAGCCGGCCGCCCAGGTCATACAGCCGGGTCGTGATGGGCGCGAAGCCGCGGCACCACATTGGGAAGTCCGACGCCTCGATCTCCTCGAGGTCGGTGCACGGCCCGTCCACCACTCCGGCCTTGGCGCCGGCGGCCTTGGCGGCGACCGTCACCCCGCCGCCCCAGCAGGCGTGCCGGTCGTCGCCCAGCCGGTCCACCACCAGGATGTCACCAGGCCGCAGAAGCCCCAGCGCGTGGTGCAGCAGCGTCGAGTCGGGGCCGGGTATGGCCACGGTGATCGCGGTGCCGGCCACCCGGCGCTTGCGCAAGGCAGGCTGGATGCGACGGTCCACGAACCCCCAGTGGCGCCAATGCCCGACCGTGGCCGTCTCGGCCTGCTCCAGCAGCGCGACCACCTCGGCACTGATGGGAGCCGGTGTCGCACCCAGTTCGTAGAGCGGCATCGTCTCGGTCTCCTTCAGGCGCGCAATGTGGCAAAGCCGTGGCCGCCCGCCGTGGCGCTCAACGGGCGTTGCGGCTGCACCAACAGCCAGAGCAACGCACCCGCGGCCCCTGCAAGCCCGATGCCGAGCAGGGCGCCGGTCCAGCCGCCCGTCCATTCCACCAGGTAGGCCATAAGCACGGGGCCGACGAAGCCTGCGGAGTTGCCCCAGCAATTGGCCCAGCCCGACACGATGCCGGTCGCGCCGCGACCGAGGTCCTGCGTGGCGGACCAGATCGAGACCTGCGCCAGCCCGATGGCACCGAGCGACACGCAGAGCAGGACCATCATGACCACCAGATCCGGCGCCCGTGACGCCAGGATCAGGGCCAAAGCGCTGACCACGAAGCCCGTCATCGCCGCCGGCACCCGCGCCATCCACACCGACCCGGTGGCGCGCAGCACCCGGTCGGCGATCGCGCCGGCGACGAACACCATCACGAACAGCGAGACCCACGGCAGGGAGGCATAGATGCCCATCTCCTTGAGCGACATGTGGCGTTCGGCGACCAGGTAGGTCGGCAGCCAGGTGGTGTAGAAGCTCTGCACCAGCACCAGGAAGAAGTACTGCACCCCGATCGCCCAGAACTGCACCGACTGCAGGCAGCGCAGGAACGCGCCGTGGCGCGCCAACGGCGACTCACCGTCCTGCCCGGCCGTGATGGTGCGCAGCTCACCCGGCGTCATCGCCGGGTGCCGGGCCGGGTCGTCCCGATAGAAGGTCCACCACAGGACCCCGAGCAGCACGCCGAGCAGGCCGAACCCGTAGAAGGCCCAGCGCCAGCCGAAGCTCGCGATGACCAGCGTCGTCAGCGGCGCCGCCGCGATCGGGCCGAGATAAAGGGCGCCCAGCAGCACGGAGTTGCCCTGCGACCGCTCCTGCCGCGGGAACCAGCGCCGCAAAGCCATGACCGAGGCCGGCCAGTCCGCCGCCTGCCCGGCGCCGAGCAGCGCGCGAATGCCGACGAAGGACGCCAGGCTGAAGCCGAGCGGCGTGGCGATGGTGAGCGCCGACCAGAGCAGGTTCGCCCAGGCCAGCGCCCGACGCGGGCCGAAGCGCTGCGCCAGCCACCCCGCCGGCACCTGCAAGGCGGCGTAGGTCCAGGAGAAGCTGGTGAGGATCAGCGACATCTGCAGCAGGCTGAACCCGTATTCCTGCTGGATGGTGGGCGCCGCGACGACGAGCGCGGTCCGGTCCAGCGACATCACGAAGGTGATCGGCCCGATCAGCCCGAACACCACCCACCACCGCAACCTGCCGCCCGATCCCCGCATTGCCGCTGCCCTCGATCCCAGTTGGCAGCTTGCGGTGGAGCCATGCGGCTGATCAAGTGCCGCGTCCGCCGATGCCCGCCAGGTTCGGCCGGATGGAGGCCGCCGCGGCTACGACCCCGCGGGAGCGAGGCGGCGCGTCGGCTGCCACAGCACGAGCAGTGCCACGAACACCGCGGCGGAGACGGACGTGCTGACCGGGAGGCCCAGCGCGAGCCCGTGCCGGCCGGCGACGATGTCGCCCGCATTGGTGCCAACGGTGCGGATCGCCACGATCGCCGGCCAATACCAGGCGAGGCCCGCCGATGGCCGCCGGACGACGGCGACCAGCACCGCGGCCCAGACCACCGCCCAGCAGAAGGTCGATACGGCGAGGCCCGCCTGGTCGGCACAGAAATCGCCCAGGGCGGTGCCGAGCGTGCCGGCCACCAGCATGGTCAGCCAGTAGCCGGAGCCGGCGCTCGGCCCGTCCTGGTCCATCGGCCCGGCGGAACGCCGCGCCAGCGCCATGAGCAGACCCGCCAGGACGAAGATGAACAGGACGTAGCTCACCCGCAGGTCATGCGTCGCGAAGTCCGCCAGGTTGGTCGCGGCAGTGCGCAGGGTGACGATCCCGGCCCAGTAGAAGGCCTCGGTCGCCGAGCGTGCCAGCCGCTCGGCCAGGAGGATCGCCGCGAACTCGACCGCCAGCACGGGAAGGCCGCGGACATGGCCCAGGCCCAGCACGTGGGAGCAGAAATCCCCCAGATCGGCGCCGAACACGCTGGCCAGCGTGATGGCGACCCAGTAGCGCATGTCGACCCGTGGCAGGTGGCGGGGCTGCATGTGGCGGCCTAGCGTGGCCCGGAGGGCAGCAGCAGGCCTTCGGGCCAGAGCGCGCTGGGCGCGGAGCCGCCGCCGCGCCTCGTCATGTCGTCGTAGCTGCCCAGGGCGCCCGCGACGTCGCGCTGCCATCCCTCCCGCAGGCCAGGCACGGCCACGCCCGGCAGGTCGGCGCGCCAGGGGCTAGGCGTGCTTTCCGACTGCACGATCGCGCCCAAGGCCCAGCCGACCAGGCCGGACCAGGCGCCGTCCGCGATGGACGTGGCGGCGAACACCGGTGTGACGGCCAGTGGCGGCAGGATGCGCGCGTTGCTGCGCGCCGGCGCCGCAGCGCGGATCGCCGCCAGCTCCGTGGCTTCGCCGGCCATCGCATCGCACCGCCTGGCATCGAAGGCGTCGTGCATCTCGCCGTCTTCCTGGTAGCCGCTGCGGGTGATCGCCGTGCCGGCGCGGGCGGCCCATGCCTCCAGGGCCTGGTGCGCCAGGCTGCCGTTGATGAAGCAGACCGTGCGCCCGGCGAGGCTGGTGACGCCGGGTTGCGCCAGGGCGGACTGCTCGGCCACGAAGACGGTCGGCCCGGGCACGAGCCCGGCGGCCAACGCCTGCCCCCCCACCACGTCGGCGGTGAGGAACGCCACGTCATCGGCGCCCTGGCGGACGGCGTCATAGTCCTTCGGGGCCGCGTAGAGGTGGAACGCCGTCTGCCCGGCCGGGCCCAGCACCGCGATCGTCAAGGCACGGCAGAGGTCCACGCCCACTCCGGTGACCCGGCCATCCTCCGCCGCATCGGCGAAACCGGCCCGTTCAGCCGCCCCGCAATGCAACACGCCAGCCGCGCGGACGCGATCCAGCGTGGCGGCCCGTGCGGAGGTGGCGCCGAGAGCGGACACCAGGATAACCATCAGCCAAAGCGCCCTCTCCCTCTGGAAAGGGGTTGGGTGAGGGTCACGGGGTGGGGTCGTGCGGTCATGCCTCTCACCCCGACCCTCTCCCACAGGGGGAGGGCTTTTTCGTGCGGACCGGGAGGCCAGCCTCACGGGCCGCTGTAGTTCGGCAGCGTCGCGGGCAAGGTGTTGAAGCCAGCCGGGACGGGTGTGCGGGCGCCCTGCCGCATGTCCTCCGGCGTCATGCCGATGGCGCTGCACCCCTTGCCGTCGTAATGCGGCAGGTGCTGCAGGTCGGCCTCCGGCACCATCGCCAGCGAGGCCGGCAGCGGCGGCGCCTGGCCCGACAGCCGCGCCGGGTCGAACCCGGCCAGCAGGTCGTCGGTCTCCGGAGCGTTGATGTCGCGTGGCCCGAGGTAGTGCTGCACGAACCCGCCCGGGCCGTTGAACCGCGGGTCCTCGCCGGCCTTGAGCGCCTGTGCCTCGTCCGGCAGCGAAGCCAGTGGCGGCAGGTCGAAGATCGCGTCCAGCGTCTCGATCACCGCGTTATGGTCGCCTTCCGGGTGCGCCACGACATGGCTGCGCGCGTAGGGCGAGATCAGCAGGGCGGGAACGCGGATGCCGCGCGCCAGCGGCAGGCCGTCCGGGCCGAAGGACAGGATGCGCGGCGGCACATGGTCGTAGAACCCGTCCGACTCGTCATACGCGATCACGATGGCGCTCTGCGACCAGATGTCCGGCCGTGACGCGACGGCGTTGATCACGCGGGCCATCATCGTTTCGCTGAGCTGGCGGTCGCTGTAGCTCGGGTGGTCGTCGTCGCCGCTCTTCACCTTGGCAATGGTCGCCTTGTCCGCGTCCGTCAGCGCCGCCGGGTAGTTCGGGTTGGTGATCGGCGGCGTCTGGCCCAACAGGTTGGTGAAGCCGCCGCGGATGTAGAACACGCCGCCGCCGGCCGGCAGGTCGCCCTTGGCCATGTCGGCGTAGAAGTCGCCCAGGCCGCGCAGGTTGTCCTTGTAGGCCGGGTTGTTCGCCATGTAGCCGAAATATTGCGGCCCCTGGTGGTGGCTGACGTAGCTGTCGTGGCTGGCATCGGCGGAGCTGTCGGTCGGCTCGTGGTCGTAGCCTTCCTGATACCAGCGCCATGCCACCGGCTTGCCGGCGCGCGACGCGATCGAGGCCAGATCCTGCCTGATGTCGGCCTGGTCGTTTTCGGCGTCGCGGTCCTGCGCCATCGCGCCGGCCGTGTCCGTGCCGCCAAGCGTCAGCGGGACGGTCGCGAAGGTGAGGTTCTTGGCGATGTTGGTGTTGCCGTAGCTCTCGGCGCCATGCCCGTTCGGCTGCCGCCCCGTGGCCGTGGCGTCGAACTGCGAACCCCAGAACGGCTGCGGGTCGGCGTATAGCGGCACCGGCTGCAAGGTGCCGGACTGCCCGGCCACACTCACCGCCTGGCCCGCATTGCCGTGCTTGACCCACTGCGTCTCCCCCGCCTGCCCGGCGATCATGGCGATCGCGTTCGGGCTGGAAGGCGTGTCCTCGGTGGCGAAGATGTTGTCGAACAGGGTGAACCGGCTGGCCCAGCGCCAGTAGAACGGGATGGTGTCGCAGTCGACGTAGCTCATCACCAGCTGGCTGAACTGGCGGCCCATCGCCACGTTGGCGGCGCCGCCGCGGCCGGCGTAGCGCGTGTACTCGCCTTGCGCGAACTGGTCCATCGCGGCCTGCGTGCCGGTGACGTGCAGCTTGAACGCCAGGCCGGTATGGCTGTGGTCCACCGAGTCCACGAACGAACTGTTCTGCTCCGGCCCGAGCCGGACCGGCCGCACGGTCACCGGCTTGCCGTCGGCAGCCGTGTACTGCTCCACGAAGCCGGGGGTGTGGGCGGCATCGCGCGGCGCGGTCCCATCGGAGAACAGGCCGTTGGCACCTGGGAAGCTGCCGAACTCGTTGTCGAAGGAATGGTTCTCGTTGAAGACGACGAAGACGTATTTCACCTTCTGCCGCAACTGCGCGATCAGCGCATCCCGGTCCGGCATGGTGGCGGGCACGGGCTGGATGAAGGGCTGGATGTCGCTGCCCGGATCGGGCTGCGCCGTCAGCATGGGGGCGGCGCCCGCACCGCCCATCCCGAGCGCCAGGGCCGCCGTCGCCATCAGCCAAATCCGCCGCCGCATCGCACTCTCCGCACCGTTCAGCCGCATAGACCGCGCCCGTCGCCGCGATTGTGTGACGCTTTGATGAACTCGCCAAGCGCCTGGCCGACAGGCCGCCGCTCTGCGACAACACCGCGGGGCAAGGAGGGAGACCATGGGCCAGGATTTGGGTGTCTGCACCGGGTTGGAAGCGTTGCGGCAAGCTGTTGGGGAGTTTGCCGGCAAGACCGTGGTCGATATCGGCTCCGGCGAGGGGGCTCTTGCCCGCTCGCTCGCCGAGGCCGGGGCGGAGGTGAGCGGCTTCGATCCGCTCGGCCCGGCGCAACCCTGGACGCCGGCCGGTCCCGGCCGTTACCGCCTGGTGCGCGAGGGCGCGGAGTCGCTGCCGATGGCGGACGGCTCGGTGGACCTGGTGCTGTTCATCTACTCGCTGCACCACATCCCGCCCGCGACCCTGCCGGGCATCCTGGCCGAGGCACGGCGGGTGCTGCGGGAGGGCGGTCGCCTCTACGTGGCCGAGCCGCTGCCGGAGGGGCCGCTGCAGGAGGTCGCCGAACTCTACCATGACGAAACGGCGGTGCGCCGGCAGGCGGCCGGCATCCTGGCGGCGCACGCCCCCACGCTGTTCCGCGGGCATGACCGCATCACCTACCGCAACCGCCGGGTGCACCCCGATTTCGAGGACTACGCCATGGCCGCCAACGTCCGGTTCAACGACTACACGGAGGCGGAACTGCGCGCCCCCGCGGTGCGCGAGCGGTTCGAGGCGGTGGCCGCGCGGGTCGGCACAGCGTTCGACCAGCCGGTGCAGGTCGACCTGCTGCGGCCGTGACACCGCCAAAGCCCTCTCCCAGAAGGAGGGGGAGAAGTAGGTCCAACCTAATGGTGCAGCACCCTCGATAGGAAGAGCCTTGCCCGTTCGGTCTGCGGCTGCGTGAAGAAGCGTTCGCACGGCGTGTCCTCCAGGATCACGCCGCCGTCCAGGAACAGCACGCGGTCCGCCACCCGGCGGGCGAAGCCCATCTCGTGCGTCACCACCACCATGGTCATGCCGTCCTGTGCCAGCGCCTGCATCACGTCCAGCACCTCGCCCACCATCTCGGGGTCGAGGGCCGAGGTCGGCTCGTCGAACAGCATGATGGCCGGGTCCAGCGCCAGGGCACGGGCGATCGCCACGCGCTGCTGCTGGCCGCCCGACAGGGTCGCCGGGCGGCGATCGGCCTGGGCGGCCAGGCCCACCCGGTCCAGAAGCGCGCGGGAGCGGCGGTCCGCCTCCGCCCGGCTGCGGCGCAGCACGTGCACCTGCGCCAGGCTGACGTTCCCAAGTGCGGTCATGTGCGGGTAGAGGTCGAACTGCTGGAACACCATGCCGATGCGGGCGCGCAGCCTCGGCAGATCCGTCCCGCGTGCGCCGACGGAGACGCCGTCGACCACGATCTCCCCCTGCTGGAAATCCTCCAGGCGGTTGATGCACTTGATCAGCGTGCTCTTGCCCGAGCCGGATGGGCCGCAGACGACCACGACCTCGCCGCGATGCAGCGTGGCCGAGCAGCCGCGCAGCACGGGCGTCCGGCCGTAGGATTTGCCTAGGGCGCGGATCACCACGAGCGGCTCGCCCGTCATGCGGCGGCGGTCCGCGCCCGGCGCCCGGCCAGCTGCGACCCGGCGAAGCAGATCGCGAAATACACCATCGCGACGAAGCCGTACAGCTCCACCGGGCGGTCGTCCCGCCCCGCGACCACGCTGGCGGAGGTCAGGAAGTCCCGCAGGGCAACGACGTAGACCAGCGAGGTGTCCTGGAACAGGATCACCACCTGATTCATCAGCAGCGGCCCCATCGCCACGGCCGCCTGCGGCAGCACCACCAGGCGAAGCGCCTGCCACGGTCGCAGCCCGGACGCGGCGGCGGCCATCCCCTGCCCGCGCGGCACGGCGGCGATGCCGGCACGGATGATCTCGCAGTAGAACGCCGACTCGAACAGCACGAAGGCGGTCAACGCGGCGGGCAGCGCACCGACGGGAACGCCGGTCCACACCGGCAGCATGAAGTAGAACCAGAACAGCACCAGCACGAGCGGCACCGAGCGCATGAGGGTGACGTAACAGGCCGCCGGGATGGCGAGGAGGCGCCAACCCGACAGCCGTGCCAGCGCCAGCCCGGCGCCGCCCAGCAGCCCGCCCACCGCGCCCACCGCGACCAGCAGGGCGCTCAACAGCAGGCCGTGCAGCAGGAAGCCCGCGGACCGCCAGATAATCGTGGGGTCGAGCTCCATCACGGCCGCCCGGCGCCCAGCCGCTGCGCCAGCACTGCCATGCCACCGGTGATGCCGAGCCCGATCGCCAGGTAGAGCACGGTCGCCGCGGTGTAGGCCTCGAAGCCGTGGAACGTCTCGTTCTCGATGCGCTGGCTCTCCGCCGTCAGCTCCAGCACGCCCACGGTCAGCGCGATGGCCGACATCTTGAACGTGGTGAGGAACTCGGAGGTGAGCGGCACCAGGACCGTGCGCAACCCGATCGGCAGCAGCACCAGCCGGTAGGCTTGCAGCGGTCGCAGCCCGGTCGCCAGCGCGGCGGGCAGCAGCCGTTCGCCCGCGGCCAGCAGGCCGGCGCGCACCTGCTCCGCCACGCGGGCGCCGGCGAACAGGCCGATGGCGAGGCAGGCAGTGCTGAACTCCGGGTAGGGCAGGTCCCGCTTGATCCACAGCCCGAGCGCGTCCGGCACGACCTCCGGAAAGACGAAGAACCACAGGAACAGCTGCACCAGCGGCGGCACGTTGCGGAACAGCTCGACATAGGCGGCGGCCAAGACGCGGACGGGGGAGAGCGGCAGCGTGCGGGCGCTGCCCACCACGACGCCCACCACCAGGCCGATGCCCCAGCTCACCGCCGTCAGCGCCAGCGTCCATTCCACGCCGGTCAGCAGCCAGCCGGCATACGGCGCCTGGACCAGGACGCCCCAATCCCAGCGGTAGTTCACCGGGCTAATCCGGGAACGAGTACGTCTCCCACGCCGCGCGCAGCTTCGGGCTCACGCCGACGCCGAACGGGCCGAACCATTTGGCCACCAGCGCCATGGCCGCGCCGGACTTGAACATGTCCGACATCGTGTGCCCGGCGATCCAGGCGAAGCCCGGGTTGTTCAGCGGGATGATCAGCGCCTCCGGTTGGTAGCTCAGCTCCGGACCGACGATGGCGAGGTTCTCCGGATGGTGGGAGGCCTGCATCAGGCTGTAGAACGCGGCGTTGTCGCTCAGGTAGGCGTCCGCCCGGCGGCTCTCCACCGCCAGCAGCCCGGCCGGGTGGTCGTTCACCCGCATCACCCGGATGTCCAGGTGCTCCTGGTCGATCAGCCGCTGCACCGTGGGCTCGCTGGTGCCGCCGGTGGCGATGGCCACGACCTTGCCCTTCAGGTCGGCGATGTCCTTGATGCCGGACGCCTTCAGCACCAGCAGCTGCTCGGCCGACACCCAGTGCACCGGGGTGAAGGCGACCTGCCTGGAGCGTGCCCAGGTGCGCACCGTGCCGTCGCACACGATGTCGACCGTGCCGTTGGCGATCAGCGCCTGGCGGGTCTGGATGTTGACGGGGATGTAGGCGAACTTGATCTCCGGCAGCTGGAGGTCCTGCTTGGCGGCCTCGCCGATGTCCTGGCACAGCTCCACCGCGTAGCCCGTGGGCTTGTTGTCCTTGTCGAGGTAGGACAAGGGCACGGAGGTCTCGCGGTAGCCGATCGTCAGCGTGTGCGTGGCCTTCAGCTTCTTGACGACCGAGTCGACCTCCTGCGCGTGCAGGGCCGGCCCCAGGAGGGATGCAGCCAGCGCCGCGAGGCGAAGGGTTGGGGCAAACGTCACGCGCGTCTCCTGTCCGATGGCGGTCATCATAGCCCCAGGCCCTCGCCGCCGTGCAACAAAACGATTGCCCCGCCAGGCCCCGCCGGGCAGCTTCGCGACGGATGGAACTGGCAGGCGGGTCGATGCGGGTTGCGGTGATCGGCGCTGGAGCGGTCGGCCTCGGCATGGCCGCCCTGCTTCGCCAGGACGGTCACTCGGTCGTCCTCTGGTCCCGCTCCGGCCGCGCGGGCACGGTGTCGGCCAGCGGCGCGGTCGAGGGGAACTGGCCGGTGGAGGCGGCGGCCGACTGCGCCGGGGCGCTGGGCGGCGCCAGCGTGGTGGTGATCGCGGTTCCGGGCTACGGCCATCGCGCCGTGGTCGACGCATGCGCCCCGCATCTGCACACCGGACAGACGGTCATCGTCAGTTCGCACATGTCGTTCAGCGCGCTATACCTGCGGGCGAGGTGTGCCGCACATGGTAGCGCGCCAGGGATCGTGGCATGGGGTACGACCCTGGTCACGGGCCGCAAGTCTGGGCCGGGCACCGTGCGGGTGAACCACATCCGCAGCCGGGTGGACCTGGCGGGCGCGCCGGCTGGCGTCGCTCTGTGCCGGCAGCTGTTCGGCGACCGGTTCGTGGACCGCGGCAGCCTGCTCGCCATCGCGCTCAGTAACTTGAACCCGCAGAACCACATGGCCATCGCGCTGTGCAACCTCACCCGCATGGAGATGGGCGAGGCCTGGAAGCAATACGCCAACACCACGGATGCGGTCGGCCGGCTGATGCAGCGGCTGGACGAGGAGCGGCTCGCCATCGCCGGCGCATTCGGGGTCCAGGTGCGGACGCTGGCCGAGCATTTCCGCCTGTCCTTCGGCGCGGTCGGGGACACGATGGGCCAGATGGCCGCCAGCCTGGCCGGACGCGACGGCGATCCCAGCGGCCCGGTGACGCTGGACAGCCGCTACGTGACGGAGGACGTGCCGTTCGGCCTGTGGCCCACGGTCTGCGTGGCGGAGACGGCGAACGTGCCGGCACCCCTCCACAGGGCGGGGGTGGACGTGTTCTCCGCCCTGTACGGCCGCGACTTCCGTGCGGAGAACGACATCCTGCCGGCGCTCGGGCCGTTGCGGCAGGCGATCGGAGGAGACTGACGCCAGGTATCGCTTCTCCCTCTCTCGCTGGACCCGGAGGAAGAGGATTTTCAGAAGGTGGCGGCGTCGAACCCGTCGGGCAGCACGCCGCTCGGGCGGATCGCGTCGTACGCAGCGACTGGCAGGTAGCGGCCGCTGCCCGGCTCCGCCTGCACGACGCCGTCGCGCATAACCACCCTGCCGCGCAGGATCGTGGCAATCGGCCAGCCGGTCACCTCCCGCCCCTCATACGGTGTGTAGTCGATCGCCTGCTGCATGAGGGCGTTGGTGATCGTCACGCGCTTGCCCGGGTCCCACAGCACCAGGTCCGCATCCGCGCCCGGCGCGATCCGGCCCTTCGCGCGCAGGCCGAACAGCCAGGCCGGCTGCGTCGCGGTCAGCCGCACGAAGTCGCTGGGCGTGATGCGACCGGTCGCCACGCCCTCGCTCCACAGCAGCGGCAGGCGCGCGGCCAGGCCGGGGACGCCGTTGGGGATGGCGGTGAACGGCGCGTCCGTCCCGGCGGAGCGCTTGCCGCGCGGCCCCTCGTAGCTCCAGCCGCTATGGTCCGAGCTGACGACCGAGAGCGTCCCGAGCCGCAGCGCCGCCCACAGCGCCTGCGTCGCGGCGGTGTCCCGCGGGGCCGGGCTGCACATGAACTTGGCGCCCTCGAAGCCCGGGCGGTCCATGTCGCTGGCTTGGAGGACCAGGTATTGCGGGCACGTCTCGCCCCAGACCTTCACGCCCCGGCGTTGCGCCCGGGCGATCTCCTCCGCGGCTTGTGGGCCGGAGACGTGGAACACCTCGATCGGCTGGTCCACCAGTTCGGCCAACGCGATGGCGCGGTGCGTGGCCTCCCGCTCGACGATCTCGGGCCGCGACCAGGCGTGGTATTTCGGCGCCGTGCGACCGTCCGCGAGCAGCGCGGCCGAGCGCCAGGCGATCGCGTCGTAGTTCTCGCAGTGCACCGTCACCAGGCAGCCAAGCCGCCGCGCGGCCGACAGCACCGCCAGGTACTGCCGGTCGTCCAGCCGCAGCGGATCGTAGGTCAGGAACACCTTCAGGCTGCGGACGCCGCCGGCGACCAGCGCCGGCAACTCGCTGCGGATCACCGCCTCGGTCGGGTCGGTGACGATCTGGTGGAAGGCGTAGTCCACCATGGCGCCCGCCGCGGCCCGGCGATGGTACTCGGCCAGCGGCTCCAGCACCCCGCCGCCCTTGAACTGGGTCGAGAAGGTGAGGACGCTGGTGGTGCCGCCGGCCAGGGCCGCGGTGCTGCCGGTGGTGAAGGTCTCCTCGTCGGCGCCGCCGCCCTCCTGCAGCTGCTCGATGTGGCAGTGGCTGTCGACGCCGCCGGGCAGCACGAGCAGGCCGGCGGCGTCGATCGCCGGGCCGCCCTCCAGCCGGTCGGCGACCGCGGCGATGCGGCCGGAGCGGATGCCGATGTCGGCGGCGAACTGGTCGGACGCGGTCACCACCGTGCCGCCGCGCACGATCAGGTCGAACTCTGGCATGGTGGCCTCCTGGGCTGGTGGATTGACCGCCAGCTAAGAAGGGCGACAGGCTGATGTCCAGCCATCGCGGCGCAGGATCGGCCGATGCTCCCGTCACAACGACACCTGTTCGACGTTCCCAGCGACGTCGCCTACCTCAACAACGCGTCCTACACCCCCCTGCCCCGCTGCGTGCGCGAAGCCGGAGAAGTGGGCGTGGCGGCGAAGAGCCAGCCCTGGCAGATGGATGCCGATGCGATCGCGCACGAGGTCGAGGCGGTGCGGGAGGCGGCGGCCGGCTTCATCGGGGCTTCGGCACAGGACATCGCCATCGTCCACTCCGCCGCGTATGGCGTGGCCACCGCGGCGGCCAACCTGCCGATCGAGCCCGGCACGCGCATCCTGCTGATCGAGGGCGAGTTCCCGTCGCAGGCGCTGGAGTGGGCGCGCCGGGCGGCGCTCGGCGGCGCCATGCTGGATGTGGTGCCCCGACCAGCGGATGGCGACTGGACCGCCGCCCTGCTCGAGCGGATCCACCAGCCCGGACTGCCGCCGGTGGCCGTGGCGGCGTTGACGCCGCTGGACTGGACGAACGGCACGCTGACCGACTTGCCACAGCTGGTGCCAGCGCTGCGGCAGCAGGGTGCGGCGATCGTGGTGGACGCGACCCAGGCGGTCGGCATCCTGCCCGTCGACGTCCAGGCGCTGGGTGCGGACTACCTGGTGTTCCCCACCTATAAATGGCTGCTGGGCCCCTACACCCTGGCGTTCCTCTACGTTGCGCCGCCGCGCCAGGGCGGCACCCCGTTGGAACAGTATGGCGCCAACCGCGTAGGCGGGACCGAAGCGTTCACCGGGCGGCTGGGTCCGCCGATCGCCAGCGCCCGGCGGTTCGACATGGGACAGCGCAGCAACCCGGTCAGCCTGCCGATGGCGCTGGCGGGCATGCGGCTGCTGCACGGTTGGGACCGGGAAGCCGTGACCGCGCGGTTGCGCAGCCTCACCGACCGGATGGCATCGCATGCCGAGGCATGCGGGCTGCAGCCAGTCCCCGCGGGATTGCGCAGCCCGCACATCCTTGGGCTACGGCTTCCGCGGCGCATGAGAGCCGCTGCACTCGTCGCGAGTTTGGCGTCGCAGGGCGTCCATGTCGCGGAGCGCGGCGGCAACATCCGCATCGGCGCCCATGTCTTCAACGATGATGCGGATGTGGCGCGCTTCGCGTGGGCGTTGGAGCGCGCGGTCACTCACGAAGGATGATTGACGACTCGCAACTCCCTCTCCCGCTGGCGGGAGAGGGCCTGATCCAGCCTCGGAAAGAGGGTGCCTTAGGCCAGACCGAAGCGAGTGGCTTAGTTCGGAACCAGGACCGAGCTGACGACGTGGATCACGCCGTTGGACTGCATGACATTGGGGATGGTGACCATCGCCACGCCGCTCTTGGCACCCTGGAGATAGATCTTGCCGCCCTGGGTGGTCGCTGTCAGGGGCTCGCCCTGCACGGTCTTCAGCGTCGCCTTGCCGTGGCCTGCCGCGATCATCTTCATCAGGTCGGCGGCCGTCACCCGGCCGGGCACCACGTGGTAGGTCAGCACGGCCACCAGCATGGCCTTGTTCTCGGGCTTCAGCAGCGTGTCCACGGTGCCGGGCGGCAACTTGGCGAACGCTTCGTTGGTCGGCGCGAAGACGGTGAACGGGCCCGGGCCCATCAGCGTGTCGACCAGCCCGGCGGCCTTCACCGCCGCGACGAGCGTGGTGTGGTCCTGCGAGTTGACGGCGTTCTCGACGATGTTCTTCGACGGGTACATCGCCGCGCCGCCAACCATGACCGTTCCCGCGGGCGCGGTCTGCGCCGTCGCGGGCCTCACCGCCGCCAGGTTCGTCGATGCAAGCAGGCCAGCGAGGAGAAATGCGGTAGAGCCTATGCGACGCATGGGAAATTCCTTTGTGACACACGCTCTCGCAGAGCATGTGCCTCCCATACGGCGCAGTCGGCGGCGCAGATGCGGTCGAGCGGCAGCGAAACGTTAAATTTCAGCCCAGCGCGTCACCGCTTGCGGGTGTTCAGGAACCGGTCGAACGCCGCCAGTGTACCGTCCGAGACGTGGTGCTCGATGCCTTCCGCATCCGCCTCCGCGTCCTCCACCGGCACGCCGAGCGCCACCAGGAGCCGGACGACCACGCGATGGCGCGCCCGCACGCGCTCGGCCAGCGCCTCGCCGGCCTCGGTGAGGAACACGCCCCGGTAGGGCAGCGAGGTGGCCAGGCCTTCGCGCTTCAGCCGGGCGATGGTCTTGATGGCGGTGACGTGCGCCACCCCCATGCGGCGGGCGATGTCCACCGTGCGCGCTTCCCCGCCCGAGGCCAGCAGGTCGGCAATGAGTTCGGCATAGTCCTCGAGCAGGATGGCAGAACGCGCCTGGCGCGCGCGGTCGAACCGATGCGCCTGCGCAGGCTCCTGCGGCATCGTGGCCCCGGACGGCTTCATCGGCATGCAACCCCCCGCCCCCACGCCTGACCCGGCGCAGGCCCCGAACAGCCAGGCGCCCCGACACTTCTCGGGGCAGGCAGCGCGTGATGCACGGCACGGTGATGCCCCGGCCGTCTTGGGCGGTCAACGCCGCACTTGTAAGCCCGGGCAATGCCCCGTAGCTAGGGCTACACTTCTAAGCCAAGGTGGGATGGATTGCCTGAGGCACGCTTGAACGCTTCCCTGACGGACCGGACGACGCTGGCGATCCGGGAGACCTTGGCCGGGCGCAGGCGCGGCCCGCTGGCCGCCCTCTCCATCGCCGGGCCGGCCTTCATCTGCTCGGTCGCGTATATGGACCCCGGCAACTTCGCGACGAACATCCAGGCCGGCGCGCGCTACAACTACGCCCTGCTATGGGTCGTCCTGTTGGCGAATGCGGTCGCGATGCTGTTCCAGGCGCTGTCCGCCAAGCTCGGCATCGTCACCAACCGCAACCTGGCCGAGCTCTGCCGGCTGCACTTCCCGCGGCCGGTGGTGTGGGGCATGTGGGCCGGCAGCGAGGTCGCGGCCATGGCCACGGACCTCGCGGAGTTCCTGGGTGGCGCGATCGGCCTGTCCATCCTGCTCGGGCTGCCGCTGCTCTGGGGGATGGTCATCACGGCGGCCATCGCCTACGGCATCCTGGCGTTCCAGCGCGGCGGCTTCCGACCGCTCGAGCTGATCATCGGCGGCTTGGTCGGGCTGATCAGCCTCAGCTACCTGGTGGAGATGGTCCTGACGCCGCCCGATTGGCGGGCTGCCGCGCTGGGCACAGCGCTGCCCCGGCTGCCCGACGGGGCCGCGTTGACCTTGGCGACCGGGATGATCGGCGCCACGGTCATGCCACACGCGATCTACCTGCATTCGAGCTTGACGCAGAACCGTGCCCCCGCGCGCAACGACGTCGAACGGCGGCAGTTGCTGCGGTATTCCACCGTAGAGGTGGTGGTGGCGCTGACGCTGGCCGGGCTGGTGAACATGGCCATGGTGATGATGGCGGCCGCGGCCTTCCACAACGGCCACGCCGATGTGGCCGAGATCGAAACCGCCTATCGCACGCTGGTCCCGCTGTTCGGCGGCGCCGCTGCGGGCGTGTTCATGCTGTCGCTGGTGGCCTCGGGCCTGTCCAGTTCCGCCGTGGGCACGATGGCGGGCCAGGTGATCATGCAGGGCTTCGTCGGGTTCCGCATCCCGATCTGGCTGCGCCGCCTGGTGACCATGGTGCCGGCCTTCGCCGTGGTCGCCTGGGGAGTGGACGCCACGCAGGCGCTGGTGCTGAGCCAGGTGGTGCTGAGCCTGATGCTGCCGATTCCGCTGGTGGCGCTGCTGGTGCTGATGCGCCGCCCGGCCCTGATGGGTCGCTTCGTCAACGGCCGACTCACCCGCGCGACGGCGATGCTGGCAACGATGCTGGTGCTGGCCCTCAACCTGGTGCTGGTGCTGCAGACGCTGGGCGTCGCCATACCGGGCCTGGACGCCGGGTGACGAGGTCGCGGCAAGGCTTTGCAAAACGGCCGTCTGGACGCTACAGCTTCCGGGCACGGAGAGGTGCCGGAGTGGCCGATCGGGGCAGTCTCGAAAACTGTTGTGGGTGCAAGCCTACCGTGGGTTCGAATCCCACCCTCTCCGCCAGTGCCGTCCCTACCGCGAGTCGTGTCCCCGGACGTGGTGTAGGAGCGGTGGGTAAGTCGCCTGCCGGAGCGACCGCCGAGAGTCTGGCGTAGGCAGGCGACTTATCCGCCGCGGTGATCACCGTGGCGGTGCTGGGTAGGGTTGGGTTGCAAGCGCAACTCTGACCCAAGGATCACCACCACGATGACCGACGACAAGATCGCCCTTCGCGAGCTGCTGGAGAAGGGCTCCGACGCAACGTTCCTGCGCGAGATGATCGGCTTTGCCGCTGAGCGGCTGATGGCGCTGGAGACCGAGACGCTGTGCGGGGCTGCCCCTGGCGAGCGCATTGAGGGCCGCACCAACCAGCGCAATGGCTACCGCGATCGGGGATTGGCAGACCCGCGCCGGTAGCGTCGAACTGCGCATCCCCAAGGTGCGCCACGGCAGTTACTTCCCGGGCTTCCTCAAGCCGCGCCGCATGGCCGAGAAGGCCCTGACCGCCGTCATCCAGGAAGCCTACATCCAAGGCATCTCGACCCGGTCGATCGACGCCCTGGTCAAGGCGCTCGGCATGGACGGCATCAGCAAGAGCCAGGTGTCCCGGCTGTGCGGCGAGATCGACGAGCGGGTGGGCGCCTTCCTGACCCGGCCGATCGAAGGCGACTGGCCGTATGTTTGGCTGGACGCCTCAAGGCCGGTCTGGTCCGCCTTGCCGCGCGAACCTCGGCGGCCCTTCTCCAAGGAGCCGCAGGCGGACGCCCACGAGGCGCTGCACCCGAGCGTCGCCGGCCGCGCCCGCGACGGGGCGCAGCCGAGGCCGAGGCCCTACACGCTCGCCGCCGGGCTGCGCGGAGGGCGCCAGGGCGAGCTGCTGGAGCCGGAGGGCCGCCTGCGTTGGCTGGCTGCCGTCGCGCGCGCCGAACCTGCGCAGCCCGCGGCCGACGGCGTCCTGGCGCGGCTACGGGAGAGGCTCGACCAACTCCTCTGAAGGTACGTCCGAACCGGGCTCCACGGCGACGGCATACGCCGACCTCTCCCCGCGCTGGCGTGGAAGCAGGCGGGGGGCAGGTTCGCCGTCAGCCACCTCCCGCCTCCGCTATGAGGATCGGTGCAAGGTAGCCCCGGATGGCGCCGCGCGGCTCCGGCAGGCCTCCTGCGCGCGCGGCCTGCGCTGAGGTCGCGATCAGCGGCGAGCCGGGCGCCCGCGCGGGGAGCCTGTCAGCCGAGCAACGTCATCCGCTGGCCTGACAGATCGCAGTGCCTGCCGCTTGCGGCAGCCAGCCGCCGGCGGACCAGCGTTCCAGGTATTCCATGGCCATTGGGCTATCCCGCTCCCTGCGCCTTGCGCACCCCGTCCAGCACCGCCTCGTGCGTCGCCAGGATCCGCCGCAGCGTGGGCTTTCCCTTGTCGCTCGCCTGGGCGATACCCTCGTGCATCTCCTCGATCCCGATCGTCATCTGCTCGGCCAAGCCGTCCAGCCGCTCCTGGAGCTGCTCGCCGTCGCCCTTGAGCTCGGCCGCCCAGATCGCCAGGACGCGAGAGAGCTCGGCGGCCGCGCGGTCGGGTGGGACGCCCGCTTGCAGGAGCTTGACGAGGAGGGCCAGGTCGGCGGCAGGGGAGCGGGGCATGCGCTCGAACGTAGGTAGGTGGGCCGTCGGTGGCTAGGCGAGCCGGCAGTGCTCCGAGGTCGATCGGAAATCACCTGAAGTCCCGGGTCGGCACCTTGATCCCCGACCCGATCCGCAGGTCCGGTATGTAGATACCGCGCACCGGCCTGCCACCAGGACCGGCGCCGGGGCCGTGCTCCGGGACGCTCGCCGCCGGATCAAAATTTGCTCACGCGGCAGCTTCCTGGGGCCCGTGACGCAGCAGAGCACGCTGAACCAGTATCGTGAGGCTCGCCGCCGCGAACGATACCCCAACTGAAAACAGGAGGGCGAGTGCCAACCGGCTTGGCTGTTCCGCCCATAGACGAGTCATTTCGGCGCCCACTACGACGGGATTGTCGCGGACGGCGGCTCCCAAGCCGGCAAGGTCGTCGAAGAACGGGAGTACAGCGGTAGCCAGCAATAGCCAAGTCAACAAGAAAAACTCTGCCCGCGTCCGCAATACCCGCGAGGATGATCAGTCGGGTCGGTGCACCCCATCGCGAAGCGCCCAGGAGCACGGCGTGAGGTCGCCCGCTGTGATCCGGACCATGCTGACGCGTTTGTTTCCCGACGGCGTGCCGGCCCGAAGGTCCGAGGCAACGAATGGCCGAGCCACGATGACGCACGTGGTCGACCGCGACGCCTCCCTGCACGGTTCGCCCGACCCCGTGTGAGCCGCGGCAAGGCGGAGCATTCGCGCTGTCGATTTCGGCAAGTGCCGAGATGGACAACTTCCGCGGCCTCCTCGGTCCGCGGCATGCCTGCCCTCCCCGCGTCCGGACCTGTCCGAGCAGCGATGGCCGGCGTAACCTCGAACCTACAGACTCTCTGGGAACGGTCGCACCGCGGTGGAGGAAGGGATCGATGGCGCATCTGCCCGTACGCGGCGTGCACCCGAGTGGCCGGAGGCCCGCCGCCGCTGTCGCCGCGGTCGGGTCGGCCTGCTCGTCGTTGACGGCTTCAAGGTCGACGCGGTAACGCGCACCGACTTCAACCCCTCGCAGCTGGGCTACGTGTTCGTCCACAACGAGGAGGGGCTGGCCCCACAGCTCTACTGGCCCGGCAACGCGGAGAGCGGCGTGACGGTCGGCGCCGGCTACGACATGGGGGCCGGTCGGCGGACCAAGTGAAGTCCGACTTGCAGGCCGTCGGGGTTCCTGACCAAGCGGTGGACGAGACGCTGAATGCTGCCCGTCTTCTAGGTCCCGACGCTGGGAGCTTCGTCAAGCGCCACAAACAGGCGCTCAACCTTACCCTCCCGCAGCAGCAGGCCCTGTTCGACTTGGTGGTTCCCAGCTACTCGGCGCTGGTCCACGACACGCTGCCGAAATCCTTGCAGCCGAGGCTGCTGCAGCACGAGTTCGACGCGCTGCTGTCGCTGGCCTGGAACACCCGCCGCTACGGCCACTACACCTTCAACGAGGCCGTCGGCCGATCGGACATGGTCGGCGCGGACCCTGCCATCAAGGCGCTGACCGGAGGCGGCCCTGGCATCGCCGCGCGCCGGGTGCGGGAGGCGACGCTGCTCACCAACGCGACCTACATGATCAAGCCGCTGAAGCGGCGGGACATCGACATGGACCTCTTCGACGACGACGCTCCGGCGAATGGGCGCAGCCATGGATAGGTTGCTGCGCGTGGGCATGCCCGTGGCATCGCTGGCCTGGCTGGCTGCCGCCGGGCCGCCGCCAGCCCTCAAACCGATACCTCCGTGGCTCGTCGGCAACTGGGAGCCAGTCACGGTGTGGCAGGACAGGGACGTCAACTACCCGGTTCCGGAAGACCAGCCCAAGCGGTGGCTGGCTGCGGCGCATCTGGTCGTCACGGGAGACTCCCTGACCTTGGCGGAATATCGTTGCGCCGACGCGACCGTCACGCCGGCGCATGGGCGGCCGAGCGTTCCAATCAGGCTCGGCGCGTCCGCCACCATCGCGAAGCTCGAGCTGCACATGAGCGACGCCCCACTCGACTACCTTACAGTCCGGTGCGCCCACCGACTGATGCGCCTCCGCGACGAAGGTCCGGGCTACGCCCATGATTTCGGCGAGCCGGTCGACTGGTACGTCATCGTCCACTCGCACGATGAGATCGACATGCCGTTCCTGAGCGGGTCCTACGTGCGGTTCCGCAAGGCCTCGCCGACAAGCTGACGCCAAGCAGCCCGCCCGAGCAGGCGGTTGTCCGTCCACTGGCCTCCTTCGCGGCACGTTCGACGGCGCGCCCGTGGGAGCACGCCAGCCGCTAAGGCTGGGACGCGCCTGCGCGATGTCTCTCGCCTGCGGCAGCGAGGGGATGCGCCAAGCGGCCGACGTGTTGCCCGATCGCGCGGCTGGCTTGCTCGGCTGACAGCCTTGTCACGTCCAGGACGAGCAGTTCGACGACCTCCGGCTTCCGGATCTCGTCAACTTCGAGGAAGCTGCGCAGCAGTCGGGGATGGGTCATCTTGCGACTGATGCGATCGTCGGCCTGCAGCCTCCGCTCGTTTTCGGCCGGCTCCGCTTCCAGCACCACCGGGATCAATGCCACCTGGCGCCGGATCGCGAGGTCGACGACACGGTCCCACGCTTTCCGCTCGCGGGCGGAGCCGCGGCAGAGGGCGTTGGTCATGACGAAGGTTTCTCCCGCCGGCCTCGTCGCGAGGGCCTCGTAGGCAGCTTGCTGGACCTTGTCGTAGAGCTCCGACGGGGGTCGTCGAACCCGCAGCATACGATGGCGACGTCATGTAGCAGGTGGTTGTGGATGAAGCGGGCTGTCTGCTGTGCCGCCAGGACCCTGCCGATGGTGCGCTTGCCGCGGCCGGGCCACCCATTCAGGTGTACGATCATCAGCCTGCCTCGTGTCACGATCCCAGTTGCCGCGAGCATACGGCTGGCGCGCGCCGGGGGAAAAGAAACGTTTCGTCAACGATGGGATCGAAATGGATTGACTTCGCCGCTGACTGGATCGCCGCTGGCCCAAGTGGACCGCGGTCGCGTGAGGCTCACTTCGGGATCGCTTGAGGTTCACCTGAAGTCCCGCGTCGGCACCTTGATCCCTGACCCGATCCGCAGGTCCGGCACGTAGATGTCCCGCCCCTTGCAACCGCCCGGCTCGGCGCCGGGCCCGTCCCGCGGGTCGCGCGCCGCCGGATGCGTCGCCCCGTCGCCGCGGCCGTGCTGGATGAGCCCGCGCAGCATGACTACGAGGGCGGCACTGGCGGGATCATGACGCATGGCGCACCTCCCCGGTCCCGCAGCGCGTCCTAGCGCCCGATATCGGCCCGCGGCTCCTGCGCCAGCACCAGGGCTTGCGGCGCGTCGATGACCGCGGTCGTGCTCTTGTTGTCCGTCAAGCGGTGCAGGAGGTTGAGGACGTGGGTCTTAGTGGCGACACCGTCCTCGAGAGCCAATTCCACGGCGCATAGGCTGACGGGCCGATTGGCAATGAGGCGGGCACGCTGTAGCGGTTGGTCTCGAAGTGCACGAGACAAGTCGGCGATACCCGCTTGGTGTGCTCGACGAAGCCATCGAACACCCGACCCACTGGCATCAGGCTGGCCTGTTCCTCGGCGTGCACGGCGGCGACGCTTCCTGGCAGGACCCCATGTGTGAGCTCGCTCCAGCGCTCGACGCAGCGGGCCTCAAGCCAGGCGTTGAGCGTGGATAGGTCGGCAAAGGGCGGCATGGCCTGCCAGATCTGCCCACGCGCATCCTGCACGTCTTTTCGACCTGACCTTTCTCCCAGCCCGAAGCGGGGGGAGCAGAACGTGGGTTCAAACAGGTAGTGGCTCGCCATGGCAGCAAAGCGCGCGTTGACCTGCCGCGCCTTGCCCGAGCCGATGCGATCGACCGCCGTCCGCATGTTGTCGAAGATGCCGCGGCGCGGCACGCCACCAAGAACGCGGAACGCCTCGGTCAGGGCATCGAACAGCATCTCGTGGGTTTGCAGCCGGTAGGCCCTGATCACGAAAGCACGGCTGTGCGCCAGCTTGGTGTGGGCCGCCTGCAGCTTGACCCGCTTGCCCGCCACCACCGCCCAGTCCTCGCTCCAGTCGAACTGGAACGCCTCGCCGGGCTGGAAGGCCAGAGGCACGAACACGCCCCGCCCAGTGGTCCGTTCGGCAATCTCCCGCCCCACCCGCCACTGACGGATAAAGGCGGCGACCCGGGCATAGGAGCCGTCGTAGCCCAGGACGACCAGATCAGCGTGAAGCCGCCGCGCCGTTCGACGCGACTTGCGGCCTTTGGCCGCCTCGACCCGAAGCCACTCCGCCAGCTTGTCAGCATACGGGTCCAGGCGGCTTGGGCGCTCCGGCACCTTGAACCGCACTTCGACGGTATTGGACCGTAGATATTTACGGATCGTGTTACGCGATCACCCCGTCCGCCGCTCAAGCTCGCGGATGGGCATATGCTCCCGGTGGTGCCACCGGTGAATGACGCTCAACAACTCCATGTCGATCACTCCGATAACCCCGACGATGCCGTCAGGGACGTGGTCAGACACGGGTCAGTTCACAGTGAAAACTCTGACCCTTCCCGGGTCAGTTCTCAACGCAACTCAACAGCAGGGCTTAGAGTTGGAAGACGAGTGGACGATCTTCAACAAGGTCCCACCTGGCGGGATCGTGAAAGTCATCCCAGCGACTCAGGTCGCTCCGCTTCGTGTCGATGACCGTGGGCTTCTCACCTTGGGACGATAGCCGGGATGAACAACGCAACGCGCGTAAGGTTGGCGAAGATGGAGCCGCTAGGGGTTCAACGCCTGCGCGTGTTGGACTGCATCGGCGGCAACGACGTGCGTGGGGCCAATCGCTTTGAGCCGGAGGCGGGGGCGGACGTCTTCGACGCCTTCCGCAGGTTCGTAGCCGCGACCGCGCCACTCTGGGAGGACGAGACTGATCCCATACATGTGTCGACTATGGCGGCGGCGCACCTTCTCCTGGGCGACATCGCCTCCGGTGACGTGATCGTCGATCTTCTGCCAGAGCGACCTTACAAGCTGGATCATGGAGCAGGTCGGTGCCTGGTAGCAGCCGTCTATGCATTGAAGAACACGTTGCCGCTACCTGCTGAGCTGAAGGACACCGATCGCTGGACCGCCGGTTCGCCTGAGCAAGCGGCCCTTCGTGGCTGGCTTGCCGCGCATCGCGATCGTCTGCTCTGGCGTGAAGCAGAAGGAGACTATGTCCTTGCTGGCCAGCTAGGAGGAATGGTCTGAGGCTGACCGGAAAACCTTCAGGACAGTGCGACCGCCAAGGCATTGCAGTCGATTTGCGACCTCGACCTGTCCCAGTTGGAGGCAGCGAGCCGCCGAACGGGTTTGGGCGGACTAACTGCCAGCCCTCGCGCGGCCGCCCTTCGGGTGCGTCAGCCATTTACCCGACGCCCTAACATCTCGTCTGCTTCCGCGTCGGATAGGCAGCGCATCACGGCAATCTCTAGTTCCCAGCCTTCAACCTCGCTGCCATCTTGGCGCATCAAGCCGCGCCAGTAGTGGAGCTGGCCGCCCTTGTCCCAGGAATGGAATGTCGCTCAATCCATCGTTCCTCCAGTCCTCGCGCGTGCGAGGCGCGGTCAGCATAGCAGGCGTTATGGCAAGTCGCTGTTGTCCTGCTCCCGGTGTCGCGCCGCATTTTCCTTCAGGTGTTCGCGCCAACTGGCGGCGCACTCGGCTTCGGCCTCGACCATGGCTCGATTTGCGTCCGCTTCGGACCATCCGAACCCGATTAGAGCGGCGCGGGTTTGCGCCTCGGTGAGACCGTCTTGAGGTCAGGACACGAAAGTGCTCTGAGCGTCCGGCTCGCAGGAACAGGAACGGAACAGATTTGATCGTGCTACCTGTGCGGTGGTGGCCAATCCAGGAGTCCTCATGCACGTCGAGCAGGTCGAAATCTACTTGGATGCGACCAATGCGGCGGTCCTACGCCATCCGCCATTCCAGCCCTCCTTCGATAAAGGGCGGGACGCTACGACGCCTGGTCGTCGAACGAACGGGCCGCTCAACAGAATGTCCAAGCCAGGCTGCTTCAGGACTTCCTGCAAACGATGGTGTTTCCGGAAGCGCCGTGCCCAGCCTTGCAGGCCGGTCAGTGACTACCCTTCGGTGGCCAACGTCGTCAGCCGTTCACGTAGCCAGCGTTGCGCCGGATGGTTGGTGGTTCGGTCGTGCCAGACACTCGCGATGGTAAAGCCAGACATGGTGAGTGGCGGGTCCAGCACCTGCACCCGATCCGACCAGCCATCGGCGATCCGCCGTGGGATCAACGCGATCATGTCGGACCGCGAGACGACCTCCGGCACGATCAGGAAGCCCGACGTGGACAGGGCGACTGTGCGGCGGCGGCCGACGGCCTCCAGTGCCGCATCGGCAGGCCCTGAGAACCCGCCGCCCTGGGGAGAAACGACAACGTGCTCCAAAGCGCAGAATACGTCCAGGCTGAGACGGCCCTGCACGGCCGGATGTCCCTGCCGTGCGATCACCGCGTAACCCTCACGATAGAGCTGGCGTTGGCGCATGGCCGCCGGTGCGTGGTCCGGAGATGCCAGGGCCATGTCGACCTCGCCGCGTTCCAACTGCGTGGGGAGCGCCAGCACGTCGAGGGCCCGCCAGGCGATGCGGACCATGGGCGCCTCGGTCTTGAGCGCGACCGAGAAGCGGGTGAGAAGTGCATATTGCACGTAGTCGCTCGCAGCGATCACCAAGGTGGCCCGCATGGTTGCCGGGTCCGACGGCGTTCCAGCTGCCACGACCTTGCGGACACCCTCCAGCGCTTCATGCAACGGGTGCTGAAGCTCGACGGCGCGCTGGGTCAGGACCATCCCACGCTTTGCTGGAATGAGGAGGGGGTCGCCGAGTGCGTCGCGAAGCCGCGCCAGCCGGGCCGACAAGGCGGGTTGGCTCAGGTTCAGGCGCCGGGCGGCACGCGTCACGTTCCCTTCCGCCAGCAGGGCTTCGAGCGTGACGAGCAGGCCGAGATCGAGGTTCTTGGTATCCATGCTTTCGATAACAATAGGCAGAAGGTTCGATTTCAACACAGCAGCGTGCCGAGCGATACGCTGAACGGGCTCGAGTTCCCGGAGCCTCCATCGACACCACGGATAGCAGCTTGCCAGAACCATTCTCCCTCGAACCACATCGTCCTCCGTCGATCGCGTTCCCGCTACTCGCGGCCATCCTGTTCCTGTTCTTCGTGTCGGCCAGCGTGCCCTCGCCCTTGTTCGTCGTGTTCCAAGGGCGTTGGGGCTTCTCCCCGGGCATGCTGACGGTCGCGTTCAGCATCTACTCCCTGGTGCTTCTCGTGACCTTGCTCGTAGCCGGCTCGCTGTCCGACCACCTGGGACGCAAGCCGGTGATCGTCGCGGCGCTGGCGATCCAGGCTGCGTCCATGGCGCTGTTCCTGACGGCGGACGGCATCGGCGGATTGCTGGCCGCCCGGATCGTCCAGGGCCTGTCCATGGGTGTGGTCAACGGCGCCCTGTCAGCCGCGGTGATCGAGGCGGCGCCGCCGGCCCGCAAGGCGCTCGGCAGCCTGCTCACCAGCGTCTCGCCGCTCGCAGGGCTGGCGATGGGCGCCTTCGTCACCGGAGCCCTGCTCGGGGTGACGGACAAGGCGGAGGTCTGGACGTTCGGGTTGCTCGGGGGGTTGTTCTGCCTGGGTGCGGCGATTGTCCTGCTGATCCCCGAAACGGCAAGCCCGGTGCCCGGCCTGCTTCGTTCCATGGTGCCGAGCGTGCATGTCACCCGTTCGGCGCGCGACGGCTTCACGCGTGGACTGCTCCTACTCCTGTCCATTTGGGCGCTGTGCGGCTTCGTCATCGCGCTCGGGCCGTCGCTGCTGCGCACCGTCTTCGACGTCAACAGCGGATTGCTGAACGGCGCCACCGTCGCGGTGCTGTGCGGCGCCGGCGCCGTGTCCCCACTGACGCTGCGCCGGCTGTCGCCTGGGCGCATGGCCGTCGTGGGCATGGCGGCGGTGACGGCCGGGGTCGGCCTCCTGCTCGCGTCGATCGGCACCGGGGCGCTGGCGCTGTTCTTCGTCGGCGGCGCGCTCGCCGGTGCCGGGCTGGGCGCCTCGTTCAGCGGCCTCATCCAGTCGCTCGTGCCGCTCACTCCGCTGCACGAGCGTGCGGAGCTGTTCGCGGCGATCTTCCTGATTACCTACCTGTCCCTGAGCGTCCCGCCCATCGCCGCCGGCTTCGCCGTTCCGCTGATCGGCTTTCTGGGCACGACCCAGGCTTACCTCGGCGCCGTCCTGGTCGTTTCAGCGATCGCGACCGTCCTGCAATGGCTCCCCTCGCGAAGCCGGGGAGAACCCGCATGAAGGCTATCCAGGCTCATCCGCAGCAAGGGCTCGACGGCCTGACACTGGTGGACCTTCCCGACCCCGGCGATCCCGGGCTGAACGCTATCCGCGTGCGGGTGCATGCCACCTCGCTGAACTTCCACGACCTGGGCGTGGTGACGGGACGGCTGCCGGCCGCCGATGGCCGCATCCCCATGGCCGACGGCGCCGGGGTGGTCGAGGCGGTCGGCTCGGAAGTCACGGCGTTCAGGCCTGGCGACCATGTCGTGTCGACCTTCTTCCCGACCTGGCTGGACGGCGAAGCCACCCTCGCCGACTTCGCCACCACGCCGGGCGACGGGATCGACGGTTTCGCCCGGGAAGTGGTGGTGGCACCGGCCACCTCCTTCACGCACGCGCCGACCGACTGGAGTCACGCCGCGGCCGCGACCCTGACCACGGCCGGGGTGACCGCGTGGCGGGCCCTGGTGGTTAATGGCGGCCTCAAGGTCGGGGACAGTGTGCTGGTGCTCGGCACGGGTGGGGTGTCGATCTTCGCGCTGCAGATTGCCCGAGCCATGGGCGCCACAGTCATCGCGACCTCCTCCTCCGACGAGAAGCTGGAGCGGCTTCGCGCGATGGGTGCCGCGCACGGCATCAACTACCGCCGGGACGAAGACTGGGGCGACCGGGTGCGGGAGCTTACGGGCGGGACCGGCGTCGATCACGTCGTGGAGGTGGGCGGCCCGGGCACGCTGGCGCAATCGATCAAGGCCGCGCGCGTGGGCGGCCATATCTCTCTGATCGGCGTGCTGACGGGGAGGACAGGAGCCGTACCGACGGCCATGCTCATCGCCCGGCAACAACGCCTCCAGGGCCTGATCGTCGGCAGCCGCCGCCATCAGAAGGACCTGATCCGCGGCATCGACGCCGTCCATGGTCACCCGATGATCGATCGCTCCTTTCCGCTCGAAGCGATCGCGGACGCCTTCCGGCTCCAGGAGTCTGGCGGCCATTTAGGCAAAATCGTCGTCGAGTTCTGACCCTCGCATCCAGCAGGAACAACGCACCATGAAGGTTCTCCTCGTCTTCGCCCACCCGGAACGCCACTCCCTGAACGGCGCGCTGCGCGACGTCGCCGTGGCCGAGCTGGAAGCACGGGGGCACGAGGTCCGCGTCAGCGACCTTTACGCCGATGGTTGGAAGGCAAGCGTCGATCGCGCGGACTTCCCCGAGATGGCGGAAGACGAGCGGCTACGGGTGGCTGGCGCGTCGGGCCAGGCCTTCGCCGCCGGATCACTGACGGAGGACGTGAGGGCCGAGCAGGAAAAGCTGCTCTGGGCCGACACGCTGATCCTGCAATTTCCCCTGTGGTGGTATTCGATGCCGGCCATCCTCAAGGGCTGGGTGGATCGCGTCTACGCCTTCGGCTTCGCCTACGGGGTTGGCGAGCGGAGCGACACGCATTGGGGCGACCGCTTCGGCGAAGGTACGCTGTCCGGCAAGCGCGCGATGCTGATCGTCACGGTCGGCGGGTGGGCCACGCACTACGCCCCGCGCGGCGTGAACGGTCCGATCGAGGACATCTTGTTCCCGATCAACCACGGCATCCTCTACTATCCCGGCTACACCGTCCTGCCGCCCTTTGTGGCCTACCGCGTGGACCGGATGGACGAGGCCGGGTTCCAGAACGTGGCGGACCAACTCAGGGAGCGGATGCGCAGCATCGAGACCACCGAGCCCATCCCATACAGGATGCAGAACGGCGGCGACTACCAGGTTCCCAGCCTGGAGCTGCGCCTGGAACTCGGCGATCCCGGTGCATCCGGCTTCGCCTTGCACGTGGATCGGATGCGGGTGGGTTGATACGGCTATAGCTTGCCAACCTGACGGCGTGGTCGATCGACGGAGCATCAAAGATGCTTTTCATCTTTCCGCAAACGAACGTGGAGCGGGAAAGCTACTCCCTCTGACCCTGCCCCCGATGTGCCCTCGCTCATCAGCAGAGTCCGTTCTCCGTATGCCCCTGCTCGGGGCGGGTTGCAAAGGTTGCTGGCGTGAGCCCAGGGGGATCGCTTGAACGGCGGTCAAGCTGATTGTCGCAGGAGTTGTTCGAGGTAAGCGGTATCCCAAGCGGCTGATTTCCGCCGCACCTTGAGGCTGTGCTTGTCTTTGGGCGTGCGCAGCAGGTTCATGGCCATGTGCCTGACGGTGGCCATGTTCTGCGGCCCTGCACCAGTTCGCAGTCGGCTGAGGTCTTCGTGGAAGACCACGTCCAGCACCCAGTGCAGCCTGTTCTCGACATGCCAATGACAACGCACGGCGTGGGCGAACAGCTTGGCGTCGAGTGGGAATGACGACAGGTAGTAGCGCCGTTCCCGGCTTGTAACGCCGTCGCGCTCGACCTCGGCTTCGACCATGGCAATGGCGCGCAGGCCCGGGAACCGCGGCTCGCCTGGATGGCGCCGGGTGGTGGTGAGCCATCCCACCTCGTGACTGACCAAGTGGCGGCGCACGGCGATGCGGCCGTGGTCGCCGTCGGTGGTCTGGACGCGGCTGTGAACGGTGGCGGCTGGGTCATCGAGGTAGTGCCTGATCTCGTCGTGCAGGCTGGCCTGGTTGTCCTTGACCGCGAGCAGGTAGTCGCCACCACGGTCGAGGATGGCCTGCGCGATCTTGGTCTGGCACCCCATGGCGTCGATGGTGACGAGGGCGCCGGTGAGCGCCAGGCGTTCGAGCAGGAGCGGGATGGCGGTGATCTCGTTGGATTTGGCTTGGCACGCCTGCTGGCCGAGTACGAGGCGCCGACTGCTGGCCCAGGCGGACACCATGTGGAGCGGACCGCGGTCTCGGCTGCGGTCGTGGGTGCGCCGCGAGGTCTTGCCATCAATGGCGACGATTTCGGGGGCGGTGGAGGCTGGAACTGCCTCGCGCAGGCTCTCGACCCAGGCAGTGAAGCACTCGGCGAAGAACCGCCGTCGCTCACCAGCCAGCGCGCGCAGCTTGGCACGAATCTCGCCATCGCAGGGTCGCTTGGAGGCATACCGGTAGGTTTTCGGCTCCAGCCCGACCAACCCGCACGCCCGACGTTGCGAGCAGTTCCTCTGTTCGATCGCCCAGGTCACGGCCGCTCGCCGCGCACCGGGCGTCAGAAGTTTTTTGCCAACATCTCCTTCAGCGTCGCCACATCCAGCATCTGCTCAGCCAACAGCCTTTTGAGCTTGGCGTTCTCCTCCTCGAGCCCCTTCAGCTTACGGGCGTCCGACACCTCCATGCCGCTGTATTTCGACCGCCACGTGTAAAACGTCGCGTCGCTGATGCCGTGCTTGCGGCACAGATCGGCCGCCGTAGCACCGGCCTGATGCTCCTTCAGCACGCCAATGACCTGCTCCTGCATGAACCTTGACCGCTTCATTGTCCGTCTTCTGATGACGGACCCTAACTTCAGATCGAGGGCATTTCAGGGGGCAAGGTCATCCGGGGACCAGGAAAGACCTCGAACCAGACGTCGGGCGGAGGGGCTGTCATGAAAAGGCCTTGCCCCACGCGGCCGCATGTACAGTCTTCACGATGTGGTCGGCGTCGGTGAGTGCAGTACGTGGCAGCCAGAAACGACGGCGGAGCGGCTTTATAAAGAGGATGGAGTCCGCCGGCGAAAACCATGATGTTTAGGATCTTAAACAGGTCATCGTGATCAATATCGGCCGAGTGCGCAGCGAGGCTGGCGTGGAGATGCTCCAGCAGCTTCTTGAACGCGGACTCGGACGTCACGAGCTCGGCACTGTCGTTGAGGCCGCGCTCCGCTCTAACCTGCACGGCGCCAAAGAAGCCGCAGGCGCCGTCGACGTAGGCGCGTACGATTAGCGAGCCCTTGCCCTTGTCCTGAGCACGCCAGGCGCCGAGTTCCTTCGAGAGGGCCCCGACATACTCCTTGATCTCGAGGTTGCTAGGCCGATGAGGGAGTGGGGTGGAAAGTCGCTGATAGTCGGGCGGCTGAATCGACGTGGCGACGAACTGCACGGTGTCTTGGACGAGCACGCGTTCGCTCTGCGTCAGGCGGAAATAGTCGTAGACCAGACCATTTAATTTGTCCTTGACATTCGCGTATTCTTGGTCCCGCTGCCATTCAGGCACCATCGCCATCTTATCGAAGATTTTTCGCCACTTGCCGCACGATCTTGGCGGCAATCTTTGGCTCGGGATGGGCCTTGGGTGGGCAAAACGGAAATGCCTCGATGTCAGTGACCGCGATCCGCGGCCGCTCTCCTATCACTGAGTAGCCGGTCATCACGAGCAGGTAAGAAGCGAGGGGAGACCGAAGATAGGGCGTGAGTAGCTTCAGAAGGTCGGCATCGGCCGTGCTCCCGCCGATCGCTCCCATAGACGACGTAAAAGCGAACGGCACGTCGGTGTAGACCGCGCGTACGGCGTAGCCGTCGGCCAAGCCGTCTGGGAAAGTCACCCTTGGGCCTTTGTATAGCTGAGCATTGGCGCCGCCAAGGCTGGCCACTACCTAGAATCGATCGCGAACGCGCTCGAGCTGGGCGTCGGCGACGATGGTCGGGTAGCTGTCCGGGATACGGTCGGCATCGAGAAACGCCAAGTTCTCGAGCGGTCCCAGCGAGCGGTCCTTGTTGCTGCGATTGGGCGCGTGGAATCCTTTGGCGGAAATCCAGGGCTGATCGCGATCATCCATCGTGCCGCCAACGGTGCCGAGCTTCGTCAGCAGCCGAAGAAGATCAACGTCCCGGCGTTCCCCCCAATAGCTCGTGATTAGCAGGTAGGGCTTCTCGTAGACTTCTCGCGAAGAAAGCACCTTGCGGTCGACCGCGTGTAACGCGAGCCGACCGAGGGCGAGACTAGGTCGCGTGGACAAAGCTGATCCACTGTTTGATGGTAGCCAGCTTGGCAAAGCCGAGGAAGCTACTTGCGGTATGATCGTATCGAGTGGCCACGCGCCTGCTGTTCTTGAGACGGTTGAAGAAGCGCTCGATCCTGTTTCGGGTCGCATACAAGGCCCGATCGACTGTGTGCTGGATGTGCCGGTTCTTCTTGGTAGGGATCTCGGGTGTGCCGCCTCGGACGCGGACTTCCTCTCGGATGGCGTCGCTGTCGTAGCCCTTGTCGGCCAGCATGACCTTGGGGTCGGCATCGTGCTCGGCCATGAGATCGGTGAAAGCCGTGCTGTCGTGCGCCTCGCCGGGCGTCAGGGGGAGCGCAATTGGAAGACCCTCAGCGTTGGTCCGGGCATGGATTTTGGTCGAAAAGCCACCGCGCGAGCGGCCAAGAGCCTGATTTTGAGTCCCCTCCTTGCGCCGGCGGCACAGTGGTGTGCCCGGATGACAGTGCTGTCGACCATCTGCACGGCATCGTTGCCGCCGCCCTCGGCGAGGGCCTCGAGCATCAGGTCCCATAGCCCGGCGGCCGTCCAGCGGCGGTATTGCCGGTGCACGGAGTTGCAATTGCCGAGCTCCCCAGGCAGATCACGCCAAGGCGCGCCAGTCCGGGCAATCCAGAATACCGCGTTCAACGTGCGGCGGTGGTCGGCAGGCGGACGCCCCCGCAAGGCACCGCGCTCGATTACGAACGGCTCAAAGAACGCCCAATCGTCGTCGCTTAGAAGGCCTCGGATCACCGCTGATCTCCACTACGAAAATCAGCTTCGAATCACACTCCACCGCGTCGGGGGAATCCTCCTTACGCGCTTTGTCCACGCGACCTAACGTCCGTCTTCGGTGTCCAGTACTCGATCGCCTCGTCGCCTAGCGAGATTACGCTCTCGCTCGCCGCGCGAGGTCTCACGCGCACCACTGCGCATGGGTGTTTAGCGGCCGGAAACAACAGCCGGCGGACGTCGCCGAAGTTGATGATGCGCTCGATGCGAATTTCTTCAACCACCGTTGTCTGAAGGTGCAGTACTGCGGCGTGGCCCCGATCACGAGGTTCAAGGGTAGGATCAAGGTTACGACGCCGTCGGGCTTCACGCTCCTCGTCACCCGGTAAGCGAACCCAGCGGCGATCTGTCTCCGGCCGATTGGGAAAGGCGGATCCTGCTCCAGGCACCACGACTCCCAGCTGGGCTCTTCCTCGTCCTTGGACTCACGCCAGGGTGGATTGCAGAGGAAAATGTCGAATCGCAATTTGCCCGCGTACGGGTTCTTCGGAGCGAAGAAGTCGCCAAAAACATCCCCTTTCTGAATGTTGCGCCCTGGCGCAATGAGCTTCGGCAGCTTAAGACTCTCGTATGTTTGCAGAAGCGAGATGTCGGTGGGGTCGAGCCCCTCAAGCAGAGACAAATACAGGCTGAAGGCCGTGATCCAGCACGCAGTCTCGTCATATCGTTGCCGAATAGCGCTCGCTGCATGAATCCGACCCGCTCGGAGAAGCGCAGGCGCTCGCCGCGCTTGACCTCCGCGTGGCGGAGCATTTTGCGGAAGGCGGTGGTCAGAAGGATCCCGGATCCGCACGCTCCGTCGTACACTGTGCATTCCGATGGGTCGGCGAAGCCTTCGAAAGCTTGTTCCGTCACAAGATTTGCGAGGTGGCGGGGCGTGTAGTAGGCGCCGAGCTTGCCCTGTCGGTCCTTCAGCAGCGTCTCGTAGATGCCGGAGATCAGCTCGACGGGAATGTGGCTGAAATCGTAACGCCAAAACGAGCCCTGACCTGACTCGAAGTCTACGGCCTTTAGAAAATCCAAAATAGGTTTGAAGCTTTGACGGGTAAGTGTAGACCACGCGGGTGCGCCGCCGTCCTGCGAGCTCAAAAAATCGCCGTTAAAGTCTGCTCCAAGCTGTTTCAGCAAGCGGTCGACGCCGTGCCCATCCTTGCGCGAGACGTAAGCTTCCAGAACATCCAGCTTATGAGCTTTACGGTAGGCGTTCCCGACTATCCCGCGTTGCGCAAGGTAACAGAAAAAGATGACCTGAGCCATCATGGCCTCGGCTTGGCTGCCGCTCAAGCCGTTCTTCGTGAGCTCTTTAACGACCTGTCGAAGGTTAGCCAGCAATCGCTGGTCGATACGCTCTTCGGGTGAAAACCAGTCTGATAGGCGGTCTTTGATGAAGCCCGATTGAACCTCGCAGGCCGACCAATGACCGCGGCGATCGACGTCGCTACGATCCAAAACGTCGGGCTCGGCGTCCCGGTCGTTCACCGCGTAAGCGGTTAAACCCTTCGGATCGAGGACTAGCACTACGGACGCCAAGTTCTGGTTCCAGACCTTTTGCCGAATCTGCTCGATCCGATACTCACGGGCTTGGGTGAGTGCAGTCGCATCGATGAAAAAGACGGTTGGCTGTTCATCCACGCAGAAGACCGCGGAAGCGCCAATTCCGCGCTCCGGTGCGTGCATCTCCTCGATCTCTGAGGCGTAGGGACGGGTGCCGGCCTTATCCCCGGACCTGAAGCTATTGTTCGGGAAGTCAGTGTAGGCGAGATCGGACAGCCAGCCATCGAGCGCCGTCATCGGTGTCTCGGGCGCATACGGGAGGTGGAAGCCATTGGACCGCCACCGCCGGGAACAAAGGAAGCTGAGGGATCGGGTTCGTAAAGCCAAAGCCTGTCGACAAGGCGTCTAGGTGCGGATCGAGTTCGACGGTTAGGGCATCGCCCGTCACTCTCGTCGCTCCAAGCGGAACAAGTTCGAGGGCGCCGCTGCCGCGAATTACCAACGCCGAGCCGCGAAGGGCCGGGAACGACACCTTGGCGAGATGCTGCGCCAGCGCAGCGAACAACCCGCGCTGAGCATGCAACTCGATGTGGAAAGTCTCCTTGAGCACGACCGCCAATCTCAACAACAACACCGTTTGCCACGAGTACTTCGCCCGTGAGCCCGGCCCATGAGGCTCGGCGTCCGGTCTGATGAGACCTCGCCTAGTCGTCCATTCGCGTAGCTGGTCAGCCGAGAGGCCAGTCAGCTCTAGCACGTCAGCGGACTTGATAAGCCTCATCTTTGCTTCGCCATTGCCCCAGGTCGGCCGCCAAGTGGGTATCACCCACTTGTGGACGTCGAGACCAGGTTTTTCTCCCCGGTCACGCCGCTGTGTAGAAAGGTGAGTGGAAGCATCGGTGAAGGCGGAACCGCTTGTTTGCCGGCCACGTGTCGGCACGCACGTGCTCATTGGGGCTAGCGCCGTGGAACAACGCATTTGCGGGAAAAACTGGCCTTCCATCATGGCCGCATTCTGGTTACCGCCCTGAGAACTGAATCAGGGCTGCTGCGCCGTCTCAACGACCTTTTTCAACGGAGCCCAACTGAGCCCGTCTAATACGTGCTTCGCGGAACGTCCGCTTCCGAAACGTCAGGAGCGCTTCCTGAACGTCCGGGATTGGCGAATTCTGTTGAAAAAGGCTGTTGTAGTTGAGCGGCCACACTGATTCAGTAGTCGTTGCAAGTAGCAGGGTCACGGCCATGATGGGCGAGCGAGCAATCCGACAAGAGGCGCTGTTCTACGGTTTCCACCTCGACGACCACGTGCCTGCCGACCATTTGCTGCGCTCCATCGACCGCTTCGTCGAGTTGAGCGACATCCGGCGCCAGCTCGCACCTTACTACAGCGCCATCGGTCGGGCCTCGATCGACCCCGAACTGATGATCCGCATGTTGCTGATCGGCACTGCTGCGGCATCCGCTCCGAGCGGCGGCTGTGCGACGAGGTCCATCTGAACCTTGCCTACCGCTGGTTCTGCCGCCTCGACCTGACCGACCTGGTGCCGGACCACTCAACCTTCAGTAAGAATCGGCATGGGCGCTTCCGTGACAGTGACCTGCTGCGACGGCTGTTCGAGGCAACGGTGCAGCGTGGCATCGCGGAAGGCATCGTTGCCGGCCAGGGCTTTGCGGTCGACGCCAGCATGATCAGGGCTGATGCCAATCGTGCAAACTCAGTGCCGGGAGACCAGGGTCTGTTGCCCGAGGCAGCCGGCCGCGCCGTGGACGAGTATCTGGGCGTCGTCGATGATGCAGCCTTCGGCGCGGCGACGCCGGTCACCCCGAAGTTCATCTCGAACTCCGACCCCGCTGCGCGTTGGACCGGTGCTGGCGGTGGCTTGGCCTTCTTTGCCTATTGCACCAACTACCTGATCGATCTCGAACACGCCGCGATTGTAGATGTCGAGGCAACGACTGCGGTGCGGCAGGCCGAAGTGACCGCGCAACGGGTTATGCTTGACCGCACTCGGGACCGCTTCGGACTCTGGCCGGAACGGGCTTGTCGCCGACGCAGGCTACGGTGACGCGAACAACCTGGCCTGGCTGGTGCATGAGCGCGGCGTCGAGCCGCACATTCCGGTGTTCGACAAGGCCAACCGGAGCGACGGCACCTTTTCCCGATCCGACTTCGTTTATGACCATACTGGGGACTGCTACATCTGCCCTGCCGGAAAACAGCTGTCTCAGTTCAGGCGACAATACGCCACGCCCCGATCTGGCATCCAGAGCGATGGCTTCATGCGCTACCGGGCAGCCAAGCGCGACTGCGACGTTTGCACCCCCAAACCGCAGTGCTGTCCCGCCCAGCCAGCCCGCAAGATCCCTCGCTCGATCCACGAGGGAGCCCGCGATATGGCGCGGGAGCTGTCACACACCGACGCCTACGTCATCTCGACCCGCGAGCGGAAGAAGGTGGAGATGTTGTTCGCCCACCTCAAGCGCATCCTGAAGCTCGCTCGCCTTCGTCTCAGAGGACCCAACGGGGCCAAGGACGAGTTCCTCCTCGCAGCAAGCGCCCAGAATCTCCGCAAGCTTGCCAAGCTGATCCCGATGCCAGCGCCGTTGGTGCCCAGCTGAGTGAAGGAGGGGCAGAAGCGCTTATAAAATGCGCCAAGCTTCTGCCTGACGGCCGACCCCAGCGTGCTGGTGACCGTGGCGATGGCCTACGAGGGGCTGGATGCGCCCGAGGTCGCCGTGGTGGCAGCACTGACGCATATCCGCGCCCGCGCCTGGCTGGAGCAGATGATCGCACACGCCACCCGCGTCGATCCGCATGCCTACCCGTATGCGTCCCAGAGGGGCGCTGGTGTTTCACCCGGACGACCCGCTCTTTGCCCGCTTCCGCCACAGCGTCGAGACCGAGCAGGGCACTTTAGCCAAGCGCAAGCAAACGCGGGCGCAATCCAAACTGCCCGACTGGCTGCTGGATCAACTCGCCGGGCATGAGCGAGAAGACGGCATTGTTCCCCTGGAGAGCATGCGCTCGGCCTGCGCTATGGCCTGCTGCGACCTGGCCCTGACTACGTACTGCACCGCCCCGAGCAAGATGCAGCGCAGACGGAGATGCTCGACGCGCCGTCTGTGCTGGAACGGAGGCTACGCCAGCGCATCGGCGAGATGGTGGCCCAGCAGGCGGTCGAGGACGAGGGTGCCGCGCAAGCTCCGCGCGGCGAGGGTCTGTATCACCGCTACAACGCCATCCTGAAGCGCTGCACCGGCGATAAGCCGCGGGCGCAAATGAGCCTATCCAAACTGGAGGCGGCGGTGAGCTGGCTGGAACGCAACCGGTTGTCGGACGCAGCCGTGCTGAAGGACGACCCGCGCTACGGCTGGACGCTGCGCCAGCGCCGGGACTGGACGCCCCCGGTCAGCCGCTCCGATGGCAAGCCGCGGGGTGCACTGCGGCCGCCAGTGCGGCCGCTGCGTGATCGGCAGCAGCAGGATGACCCGGTCGGCTAAGCGACGTCATCAGGCGCCGGACCTGCATCGAACGCCTCGGCTGCGGTGTCGAGCATCTCGGCGTCTCGAGAGCAGTTCGTCCGCGTCCGGCCCAACTTCGTGCAGGTGAAAGCGTGCTGGTGGCGCGAGTCTAGAACCAGTCCAAGAGCGAGGGCAGAAGCTGCTCCAGGTCCCAGGCCGAGGGGTCACTGACGGCAAGGAAGGCCATGTGCAATGCGAGCAGCGTGACGTTGCCTAACAGGAGAGCAGCGCCCCCGGCGATCGTCGTTACCAGCGCGATCTCCACCATGTGACCGCGGCGATGGCCACGCCGCCACCGATGGAGCAGGGCGATAAGGACGACGAAGAACAGGGCCGCGTTCGCAATGCCGACGACGGCCATCACGTGTGTCCAGCCGAGCAGCGAGAGGTAGCCGAGCGTCTGACCGATGATCAGGAAACCAAGTACGCTGACGCAGGCAACGTCGAAAGCGACGAGCAGCGCGGCGAGTATAGCGACCAGCGCGCGCGCCGTGCGCCCCCGCCCTGGTGCGAGATTTTGATGTTGTCTCTGCCATGTGGACATTGTGTGCTCCCTGAGCGAGGAAGGGCCTTTGCGCCCTGCCAGGCGTGGCTCTGAGTTCTGCACTACCTGAACGTAAACCCCTATCTACTTCGCCCAGCGTGAGCACCATCGCGCTCAGCCCGCCGAACAGGAGAACCGCGGGATCCATAGCCTTACGGCTGTGGTGTGCGCGACCATCATTGGACTCTCGCCACGAACCCTACCCAGCACCGCTGCGGTGACCATCGCAGTGGATAGGTCGCCCGCCTACGCCAGACTCTCGGCGGTCGCTACGGCGGGCGACTTACCCCACCGCTCCTACACCACGCCCTGGGAGTACGTCGTGCTAAGCGGCCTGAGCCCTTGCACGCCAAGCGCCGATCTCAGGCTTCTTCAGATGCAGGTTCTCCCGAAGGGTGGCTCCGGCATAGTCCTTCTGGAACAGCCCGCGCCGCTGCAGTTCGGGTACCACGAGCCGTACGAAATCCTCGTAGGACCCGGGTATGTGCGTCGCGGCGATGACGAAACCGTCGCAAGCGCCACCGAACCACTCCTCCATCTCGTCGGCGATCTTCTTGGGGGTGCCGACGAAGATAGGGAATTCCTTGATCGTACCGCGTCCCGAGAAGTGCACGAAGTCCCGCACGGAGGGGTTTTTCTTGCCGCTAAGCGTGATCACCCGGTCGCAGAAGCCACGCCAGCCGGTGATGGCGGCGAGTTCCTCGTCACTGAACGGCTCGTCCAGCGGCTTCTTGCTGAAGTCGACGTTCAACACCTCGCATAGCAGGTTCAACCCATCCACCGGCTTGGCGAGACTGTCGATATACGCCTGTTTCTCCGCCGCCATGTCTTCGGACTCAGCGACGATGGCATACACGGCGGGAGCGATGTTGACACTCGCCGGGTCACGCCCGGCGGCAGCAAGCGCCTCCTTCATCTCGCTGTATTGCTTTCGGCCGATCGCAAGGTTGGGAAACACCGCGAAGATCAGCTCCGCCCAGCGTGACGCAAACAGCCGTCCGCGTCCGCTCTGCCCTGCCTGGATCAGCACCGGGTGGCCCTGTGCCGAGCGGGGCACCGGGAACGGGCCACGGGACTGGAAATAGGTCCCGTGGTGGTCGAGCCGGTGCACCTTGGACGCATCGGCGAAGCGGCCGGACTGCTTGTCCACGATCAGGGCGTCATCCGCCCAAGTGTCCCAGTGGCCCATCACCACTTCGAGGAACTCGTCCGCACGGTCATACCGGGCGTCGTGCTCCAGATGGGCGGAGGCGCCGAAATTGGCCGCTTCGGAGTCATTCAACGAAGTGACGATGTTCCAGGCGGTGCGGCCACCCAGCATCAGGTCCATCGTGGCAAACAGGCGCGCCACGTGGAACGGCTCGTAATAGGTCGTTGAATACGTCGCACCTAGGCCAATCCGGGATGTTGCCATACCCATCGCGGTGACGATCGGCGTCAGGTCCATTTTCACCGCACGGACCCCGTTCTCCACGGTGGAAGCGTGGTCGTCGCCGTAGATGTCGGGAATGGCCAGGCGGTCATCGAAAAACGCCATCTGGAACTTGCCATCCTCAAGGATGCGGCCAACGCGCTGATAGTAGTCGGGCGTGAGGAAATCGCTCATGCTGGACTCGTGCCGCCACGAGCCGGGATAGTTCGAGCAGTTCTGCGCCTGCAGAAAGGCGACAAGGGTCATCTGCCGGGAAGAGGCTGTCATGGTCTTCTCCTAACTTGGTCAGATCGCGCCGCTGCTGCGAAGTCCGGCGATCGCAGCCGCATCCAGGCCGAGCATGGAGCGCAGCACCTCGTCGGTATCAGCCCCCATGGCGCGGCCGGTGTGGCGTAGTTGGGGCGGGGTGGCGGACATCATGGGTACGCCGGCGGGCAAGGTGACGGAGCCGATGCGCGGGTCGTCTACCACCACCATGTTGCCGCGCGCCTTGAACTGCGGCTCCTCGAAAATGTCGGCAATGCTGTTGATCGGGCCGCAGGGTACGCCGAACGTATCGCACTCTGCCATCAGGGCCGTGTAGTCCAACCCGCCGACCCATTCCGCCACCAACGCGTTTACAGCGTCGCGTGCGGCGACCCGGCGTTTCGTGGTGCCGTACGGGCCGTCATTGGCCAGCTCGGGGCGGCCGATCGCGGTGGCGAAGCGCTCGAACATCTTGTCGCTGCTGCAGGCCAGCGCCACCCAGCGGTCGTCACGCGTGCACCAGTGGCCATGCGGCACCACCGCGGGGACGTCAGCACCCATGCGCTCGCGCACGGTGCCGTGCTTGGCGTAGACGGGGGCGATCTCGTCCAGCATGCGGAAGATCGACTCGTACAGGCCGATATCCACCACCTGACCTTCCCCGGTCTGCGCAACCTGGCGTAGGGCCATCATAACCCCTACGCAGCCCCACACGCCGGACATGTAGTCGGCCAACGACGTGCTGCCGGGCACCACGGGCGGCCGCCCCGGCTCGCCGGCGAGGTAGGACAGGCCACTGAAGCCATGGGCGATGCGGGCAAAGCCGGGCTTGCCGCGCAGGGGCCCGGTTTGGCCATAGGCACTGATCCGCAGCATCACCAGGCGCGGGTTGATCGCCCGCAGCGCGTCCCAACCGAAACCCCATTTCTCCATTGTGCCGGGACGGAAATTCTCCACCAGCACGTCGGCCTCGGCGATCATGCGGCGGAAGATTGCAGCCCCGCCGGGCGCGCGCAGGTCCAGCGTCATGCAGCGCTTGTTCCGCGCCTCGCTGAGCCAGGCGAAGGTGTCGCCACAGTCCGTCGGCGTGCCGAAGCCACGCAGCGGATCGCCCGCTTTCGGATGCTCGACCTTGATCACGTCGGCGCCGAAATCGCCCATGATGGTGGCGCAGAACGGCCCGGCCAGGAAGGTCGCGATATCCAGCACTCGTACGCCGCTGAGCGGTTGCGTCGAGCCGGGTTGGGGCAGGGTGTCAGGCATGAGGGCTGGGTCCTTCGACGCGTTCGATCAGAGCAGCGCGGGTGAGTATTTCACTGGCGCGGCGGGCATGGGCGAGGTCGACCAACACGCCTTCGACGCCGACAGCTCCCTGTCCGGAGGCCGCAGCCGCATCAAGCGCCGCGACGATGCTGCGCGCCCATGCGACCTGCTCCGGCGGCGGCGAGAAGACAGCATTGGCTGGTTCCACCTGGCTGGGGTGGATGGCCCATTTGCCCTCGAATCCCATGCTGCGGGCGCGGGCGGCGCTGGCCTGGAAGCCGGCGGGATCCTTGTAGTCGGTATACGGTCCGTCGATCGGCCGCAGCCCGTTCGCGCGGCAGGCGTTCACGATCCGCGCCAGGGCGTAATGCCACTGGTCGTTCCAATGCAGCTGGCGTTGCCCGGCGGCGTCCGGATCGGTCAGCACGGCGTAGTCCGGGTTGGGGCGGCCGAACACCGTGTCCGGCGTGCGCAGATCGGCGCTGTAGTCACCAACGCCGAACACCATGGCTTCCAGCCGGGGGGAGCTGGCCGCGATCTCGTCCGCGCGGGCGATGCCGCGAGCCGACTCCAACAGCACTTCGATGCCGATCGGCCGCTCCCGCCCTGTCTCACGCTCGGCGCTGGCCAACAGCTCGGCCACGAACTGCACGTCGAACGCGCTCTCCGCCTTGGGCAGCAGGATGACGTCCAGACGCGGGCACGCCCGTGCGATGTCCACGATGTCGCGTAGCGCCCACAACGTGCCGAGCGCGTTCACCCGCACCGCCATGGTGCGCCGGCCCCAATCGAGCATGTTCAGCGCCTCGATCACCATGCTCCGCGCCGTCGCCTTCGCGGACGCTGCGACGGCGTCCTCGAGATCGAGGAAGATCACATCCGCCGGGCTGCTGGTCGCCTTGGTAAGGAAGCGCTGCTGGATGCCGGGCACCGCGAGCTCCGAGCGGTGGGCGCGGGCGGTCATCGCGCACCCGGCTTGCGGCGATGGGACGGCCGCAGAATAGTCGGGCGGTGAATATCAACCTCAATCTGCTGCAAACCTTCATCGAGCTGGCGGAGCACCGCAACTTCCGCCGCGCGGCCGAGGCGATCGGGCGCACGCAATCCGCCGTCAGCATGCAGATCCAGCAATTGGAGGCGCAGCTTGGCCTGCAGCTGTTCACCCGCACCACGCGTCAGGTTCGGCTGACTACCGAAGGGGAGCAGTTGCTGAGCCATGTCCGCGCCGGGATGACGGAGCTGATGGCGGGGCTGCGGCAGGCGAACGGGCTGGCGGCGGCGCATCGTGGCCGGGTTGCGATCGCCTGTGCGCCCAGCGTGGCGGGTACAAGGCTGCCCGAGGTGATGGCCGAGTTCCAGGCCGCTTATCCCGGCGTCAGCGCCCGACTTCGCGAGCTGCCGCTGACCGGCATCATGGACGCCGTTCGAATGCAGGACGTGGATTTCGGCATCGGTCCGACGCCGACGGTGCTGAATGGCCTGGCATTCCGGCCCCTGCTGGTCGATCCGATCTGCGCGCTGTTCCGCACCGGGACGATGCAGAGCAAGCGCGGCATTGCGCTGGCCTCCCTGGCGGTGCACCCGATGGTCCTTATGGGCGGGCTGCGCCCCCTGGTGGAGCCCGCGGCGCACGAAGCGGGAGTGACGCTCGGCGTGCGCTACGAGGCGCAGCAGATCCTGACCGTGTTGGGCCTGGTGCGGGCCGGGCTGGGCGTCGGCATCGTGCCGAATATTGCCGTGCCGCGTCCGCTCACGCGCGGCATCGCCGTGCTGCCGATCGTCACACCGGCATTGACGCGGGAGGTTGGCATCATCACGCAATACGGCCGCCCCTTGTCGCCGATCGCGGCCGAACTCACCCGCATGCTGGAACGGCGGCTGCAGCCGACTCATGCCTGACGCTCCATCGCGGCATCGAGCGTCGCGCCGTCGGTCGGGCGGAGCTGCTCGAGGGTGCGGTTGCGGGTCTCGATGCCCACCACCGCGATCAGCAGCGCGGTGACCAACATGAAACCGGACAGCGTGAACACCACGCCCGCAACGCCGTAGGCCGTGAACAGCGCCACCACGGCATAGGGCATGAAGATGGACACCACGCGCCCTGCCGTGTTGCATACGGCGGCCCCGCGCATGCGCAACTCGGTGGGGAATTGCTCCGGCACATACAGCGCCCAGCCGGCGCCGATCAGCACGCCCATGAAGAAGGTGAGCGCGAAGCCGACCACCACCACCTGGGTCGCAGTGGCGGCAAACGGGTAGATGATGCCGAGCACCGCGGCGGCGAGTGTGCAGACGACCAGGCTCGGTTTACGCCCGAACCGTTCAGCCAAATACATCGACACGGCGTTGCCGAGCGGGCTGCCGAACGACATGGCGGCCGTGAAGGCCAGCGACGAGCCGATGCCCAGCCCCTGCTTGACGAAGAAGGTCGGCAGCCAGCCCACGAAACCGTAAAGCGCAATACTGATGGCGATGATCAGCATGCTGCCCACGATGGTGCGCCCCAGCAATTGCCCGGTGAACAGGGCGGAGATCGGCTGCTGCGGGATCACGGGAGTCACGCTGTAGCCGGGTTGTGCGAGGGAGGCCTTGCGCGCAGCTTGGGCTTCGATCCGCACGAGGGTGGCCTCGGCCTCGTCGAACCGTCCCTTGCTTTCCAGCCAGCGAGGTGATTCCGGCAGCCCGCGCCGTAACAGCCAGACGGCGAGCGAGCCAATGCCGACGAGGGCGAACATCCAGCGCCAGCCGAAGGCGGGAATGATCAGGGCGCCCAGCACGTTGGCCACGAACAGGGCGGAGTTGGTGATGATCGCCAGCCCACCGGCCCAGCGCGCCCGTGTGCCCGGAGGCATAAACTCGCCGACCATGACGTAGCCGCACACGACCTCTGCCCCGATCCCCACGCCCATGACGAAGCGGGCCGCGGTCAGCCAGTTGAAGTCGGGGGCGAAGGAACCGGCCAGGGAGGCCACGCCGAAGATCAGCAGGTTCACCTGGTAGGCGGTGCGCCGCCCCAAGCGGTCGCCCATCAACCCGGCGACAAACGCGCCGATCGTCATGCCGACGAAGGTGGCGGCGATGAAGTGGGCGTTGTGCGGCAGGTCCGAGAAGCCGGATTTTGTTGTGGCACCAAGCACGCCAGCGGCGATGTAGGAGTCGAGTCCGTCGAAGAACATACCGGCACCGACCAGCGTGAACAACCGCCAGTGGAAGCTGCCAATCGGCAGCCGGTCTAGCCGGCCAGCCGAATTGATGATGCGTCCCGTCACTGGATTCCCCCCGCTGCGTGTCCGGTTGTCGCCGGCATTCTTGTTATGAGCAGGCCGCGGAACGGCGGCGGCGTCTAACGCGAAGTGCTGTGGCATTCATCTGCCGGACTGATCAATCGGGTAGCTGCCCGCGTCTACCGGGCGGAACTCGCCTACTCGTTTGATGCACTAGCTCACTGGATGCAGCCCTTGCCCTCGCCTGACTTGGATCGACGTCCAGGCCATCTCCTGCTGCACGGCAATACTGCCGTTTCGCGTCAGCTCGAGCCCGGCAAGGAACGTGCCTGCCACCGCCACCCGGCATCGCAGCTTCCGCTCCGGCGCATCGAAAGGCACGTCCGGCAGGAAGGCCGCCAACTCCGCGCTTTCCGTCCCGAACAGCGGCAGCATTGCCCGGATCCGCTCCGCCGCGTCGGCCACGCTCCAGAACGGCGGCCCCGGCACCCGGTAGAGTGCACCGGCTTCGGCGGGGAGCCGGATCGCCACCAGGCAGGCCCGCAGCAGGGCGGTGATGTCGCCGGTCCGTCCCGCCCGCACGCCCCCTGCCCCGTCCGCTTGCCCACGCCCGAACACGTCACGGCCCAGCTGGCCCCTCGCCTCCAGCCAGTCCGCGGCGCGGCCGACCTCCGCCCGGCCCAGCAAGCGCTGCCGCAGCCGTTCGGCCTCGTCCTGGGCATCTTGCGCCGCGGCGGCATCGGCCGGCACCAACAGCAGGGACCGCAGCAGGGTGAGGTCGGCGGCCATCACCAGCCAGTCGCCCCAGCGGCCTAGCAGCATCGGCCGGAGATCCGAGCTGGCCAACGCCGCCGTCAGCGCTTCCTCGAACGCTTCGATCAGGGCTACGATCGACAGGCGGGCCAAGTCGATGCGCCGGGTGCGCGCGAGGTCAAGCAGCCAGTCGAGTGGCCCCTCGAAGCCGTCGACGGCGAGCACCGGCGCGGCCGCCGGACCCGGCTGACGCCGCGGCGGGTGTTCCCAAGCCTCCAGCGCGAGAACACCCTGGCCGGACGCCGATGGTGCTGGCCGGTCCATCAGCCGGCGTCGTACTGCGGCTGCAGGTCAAAGCGCAGGGACGGCCAGTCCGCCCGAATGCACTCGAAAGCACGCCACGGCGTCCAGTCCGCCGACCAGAAGTTCAGCTTCAGCCTGTCCTCTCCCGCCGCCAGCTCTGGGGCGGGTGCCCTGGTGGGCGCCGTATCTGCTGCCACGTGGCGCAGCGCCTGCGTTGTGCCCCAATGCTGCCAGAGCCAGGCCAGGGCGTCTGGGTGATCGGGGCCAAGTGTGAGGACCGTAGCCGGCACCGGCACCAGGGCGTGCAGGTCGAACAGGCAGGCCCGGCGGTGGCCGACCCGGGCGACGGCCACCGCCTGGCGACGCTCTACCGCTTGGAGGAGTTGGCCCGCCAGCACGCGAGCGCCGCCCAGGCTCAATGTCGACCTCAATTAGGTTCTGCAGCGTGCCGCAAATAATCTGAACGGCTTAGTATCTGATGACTGCACCGTTGCTGATGCTCCAACGGTGCATCGGCGAGGCGATTAGGCGTAGGCGCTGCACTGCTCGGCCAGGGAGGAACTCAGGTTTGCGTCCGCCGCTGTGCGCCGCATCTCGGATTTTCGGATACTCGGGGCAGCTTCATGCTAGCGGACGTAGCCTCAGATACCTGCCGCATTGGATCTGACCGCAAGATATTGATCGGGTTGGAGCAAGACTCTGCGAGCAATCGGCGCTCGCCACGAATCTGTTCGGTGCGGGCGCTCCACCGTGAACCATAAGGGATGACATCAGGCGTCGAGGAACATCGTCGCGTGCGTCACGAAGAGGTCCGGATATTGGTAGATCGAGCCATGACCAGAGTCAGGGTAGACGATCAGCTGCGCATTCGGCAGCTCATGCTGCAGCGTCAGTGAATGGTATGTCGGGATGATCGCATCGTCGCTGCCTTGCGCGATGAGCGTCGGCTGCCTGATCGACTTCAGGTACTCAAGGGCGTTCGCGTCGGGCGCTACCCACTTGCCGATCGCCTCGCGCTGTGCCGCCGCGGTCCGGTCGCTTACGGCCGGGTCGCGGTCGTGTCGGCGCAGCCGGCGTTCCAGGAAGGCAAGCCCGGCCTTCTGGCTGGCCGGGGTCGGCGTGAAATGGACGGCCAGCCAGAGGTGTTCCGGCGGGTTGTAGCTGGCGGCGAAGATCTGGGGCGATCGGCTGGCGGCCATATCCTGGCCCCGGTGCCCAGTGCCAACGAGGATGACCTTGCGGACGAGGTCGCCGCCCTGCAGCGCGATCTCCTGTGCGACGAAGCCGCCGATCGAGATGCCGAGCACGTCGATCCGTGTCAGGCGGAGCGCTCGGATGAAGGAGATCGCGTTGGCACCCATGGCCTGGAAGTCCGACGGCGTCTCGCCGGACGAACTGGAGACGCCGGCGTTGTTGAACAGGATCACCTCGCGGTTCCTGGCGAGGCCGTCGGTAACGGCGGGATCCCAGTGATCCATCGTGCCCACATAGTGCTGGTTGAACACGATCGGGACGCCGCCGGCCTTGCCGAAGCGGCGATAGGCGAAGCGGATGCCGTTGACCTCGACGTGCTGGGTCGGGACGCTGTCGTGGGTGTCGGTCATGGTGTTCTCCGGTGGCTTGGGTAAGCGGGAGCGCCGGCGCGTCAGCCGGCGGTTTTGCCCCCGTCGGCGCTGACGATCTGGCCGGTGACGAACGAGGCCGCCGGCGAGGCAAGGAACAGGATCGCGGCGGCGACCTCGTCGGGCGTGCCGACGCGGCCGAGCGGCACCATCGCGGCGAGGGCGGCCTTGCGGTCCGCCGTTCCGGTGAACCGATCGAGCATGCCGGTGTCGGTCGGGCCCGGGGCGACGGCGTTGACGCGCACGCCGTGCGGCGCGGCCTCGAGCGCGGCCGACTTGGTCAGGCCCTCGACCGCGTGCTTGCTTGCCGCATAGATCGACGCGCCTGCGGCGCCCTCATGACCGTAGGTCGATGATACGTTGACAATGCTGCCGCTGCCCTGCGACCGCATGACCCGGAGCTCGTGCTTGAGGCTGAGCAATGTGCCGAGCACGTTCGTGTCGAAGGTTTGGGCGTAGCTCTCGGCCGTCTGATCGGCGATCGGCCCCGGCGTGCCCTCCGTGCCGGCGGTGTTGACGGCGGCATCGAGGCGGCCGAAGCGGGCGACCGTCGCATCGACCAGTTGGCGGACGTCCTCCTCGTGGCGGACGTCGGCGCGGACGAACTCCGCTTGCGCCCCGCTCTCGCGAAGCTCGGCGACTATTGCGTCGCCCGCCCCGCCGTTGCGTCCCGCGACGACCAGGCTGTGACCCTGTCGGGCGGCGGCGAGGGCGGCGGCACGACCGATGCCGGTCAGGCCCCCGGTGATCAGGATGACTTGCTTGTCCATGGCGACCTCATGTTCCGGTGGGTTTCGGCGAAGACGACGTGTCTGGCCTGGACCGACCGTCGCACCGGGCTGCGGCTTGGCCGAGTAAAGCTGCGTAAAGCGCCGTGAAAGTCGTCTCCGGCCGGCACTCCGCCGCGATTTAACGCCGCTTTACGTTGCTTCACTCACGGCCGGGCCGGCGGTCGGAGACAGTTGCGTCGTTCCAACGGACGGCACCTCACCATGACCTTGTTCTCGCATCGCACGGCCCTCGTCACCGGCGCCCTGACCGGGATCGGGCGCGCAACGGCGCTGGCCCTCGCAAGGGAGGGCGCCTGCCTCGTCGTGTCCGGCCGTCACGCGGAGGCAGGCGCGGCGCTGGCCAGCGAGCTGCGCCATCTCGGGGCGGACGCCGAGTTCGTGGCGGCCGACATCCGCCATGAGGACGACGTGGCGAGCCTGATCGATGGCGTGCTCGCCCGCTTCGGCCGCCTCGACATCGCGGTCAACAGCGCCGGGTTCGAGGGTACGCCCGGCCCGCTCACGGGGCAGACGACGGCTGCCTATGCCGCAATCTTCGACACCAACGTCCTCGGCACGCTGCTCAGCCTCCGGCACGAGCTGCGCGTCATGCAGGCGCAGGGCGCCGGCAGCATCGTCAACCTGTCCTCCACCATGGGCTCGCGCGGGGCGCCGAACATGTCGCTGTACGCCGCCAGCAAGCACGCGGTGGAGGGCCTGACCAAGTGCGCGGCCATCGAGGCGGCCGCATTCGGCGTGCGGGTCAACGCCGTCGCACCCGGCCCGACGGAGACCGCCATGCTCGACCGGCTTGCCGGCTCGCCCGAGAAGAAGGCCGCCTTCTACGCCGCGGTGCCCATGAAGCGGGGCGGAACGCCGGAGGAAATCGCGGCCGCCATCCTCTTCGTCGCATCGGACGCGGCCGCCTACCTCACCGGACAGGTCATCAACGTCAACGGCGGCAAGACCGCGTCCTGACCCGAACCGAAGCAGAAGGAGCAATCATGGATCAGCTGTTCACCCCCGTGCGCGTCGGCGCACTCGATCTCTCACATCGCGTCGTACTGGCGCCGCTCACACGCATGCGCTCCGAGATGCCCGGCAACGTGCCGGGTCCGGCGATACGGGATTACTATCGGCAGCGCGCGACGCCGGGCGGGCTGCTGATCGCGGAGGCGACCTTCGTCTCGCGCCAGGGCAACGGCGGCTACGCCTCGCCCGGCATCGAGAACGAGGCCCAGCTTGCCGGTTGGCGCCCGGTGGTCGAGGCGGTCCATGCAGAGGGCGCGCGTTTCCTGCTGCAGCTCTGGCATGTCGGGCGAGCCTCGCATACGGAGCTGCAGCCCGGCGGCGCCCAGCCGGTCGCGCCCTCCGCCGGGGAGAGCGGGGCAAGCGTTTGGCGCGAGAACGGCTACGGTTCGGCGTCACCAGCCCGCGCGATCTCTTTGGCCGAGATTCCCGGAATCGTCGCGCAATATCGCCATGCCGCCGAGCGGGCGCTGCGGGCAGGGTTTGATGGCGTGGAGATCCACGCCGCCAATGGCTACCTGATCGACCAGTTCCTCCAGGACAACTCCAACAGGAGGACCGACGCGTACGGCGGCAGCATGGAGAACCGGATGCGGTTCCTGCTGGAGGTGGCCGACGCGGTGGCGGAGGTCTGGAGCGCCGACCGCATCGGCGTGCGCATCGCGCCGGGCGGCGGGTTCAATGACATGCACGACAGCAACGCGGAGGCGCTCTTCACCGCCGTGGCCCATGCGCTCAGGCAGCTCGGCATCGCCTACCTCCACGTCGTTGAGCCAAGGGTGAGGAGCCCGGGCGAGCCCGCAGACCAGCCACCCGTCGCGTCCGGAGTGATCAAGCGCGCCTTCGGCGGCGCGGTGATCGCGGCCGGTGGGTTCGATGGCCCAGGTGCTGAGGCGATCGTCGCAGCGGGCGACGCCGACCTGGTAGCGTTCGGCCGCCACTTCATCGCCAACCCCGACCTGCCGGAGCGGTTGCGGCAGCGCCTGCCACTCAACGCCTATGACCGGGATACCTTCTACTACGGCGGCATGAGGGGCTACCTGGACTATCCCCGCTACGCCGCGATGGAGACGGCAGCATGAGCGCGCTCGCGGGCAAGACGGCGCTCGTCACCGGCGCGTCCCGCGGCATCGGCCGGGCCACCGCGCTGGCACTCGCCCGGCAAGGGGCCGAAGTGCTCGTGCACTACGGGACGGGGGCGGCGGAGGCCGAGACGGTCGCGGAGGCCATCCTGGCGATCGGCGGGCACGCCGACATCTTGGGCGCGGACCTGGCGGCGCCGGACGGGCCACACCGGCTCGCGGCCGAGGTGCGCAAGATCGTCGGCAGCCGGCTCGATATCCTGGTCGCCAATGCCGGGATCGCCAACGCCGTCCCGATCGAGGACCATACGGTGGCGGACTTCGAGAGGCTGTTCGCCGTGAACGTGCGGGCGCCGTTCTTCCTCGTGCAGCAGCTCCTGCCGGTCCTGGGGGAGGACAGCCGGATCGTGCTGCTGTCCTCCCTGGCGGCACGGACCGCGGTCGGCACGCTGTCCGCCTATGCTGCCACCAAGGGTGCCATCGACACGCTGGTGAAGCACTTTGCCGCCGCGCTGGGTGAGCGCGGCATCCGCGTCAACGCCGTCGCACCCGGCGTGGTCGACACCGAAATGTCCAGCTTCACCCGGACGGAGGCCGGTCAGGCCGTCACTCTCGGCATGCAGGCGATCAAGCGCATCGCGCAACCCGACGACATCGCGGATGCCGTCGTGTTCCTGGCCTCGGACGCGGCCCGTTGGGTCAGCGGCGACACGCTGCGCGTGGATGGCGGATCGCGGCTGTAGCGGCAAACCATCAAAACGCCGGCGTGCGGATTTGCAGACGACTCTGGGCTCGGCGAGCCGGCTGAACGAGAAGTCCGCCTCGACCTGAGCATCTTCGGCGACCGCCTCCCCGCCTGAACCAGGCACCTCCCTTATACCTCTGGAGAACACCCCATGAAACTGACAGGCAACACCATCTTCATCACCGGCGGTACATCGGGCATCGGCCGTGCGCTGGCCGAAGCGTTCCATGAGCTCGGCAACAAGGTGATCATTTCCGGTCGTCGACGCGCAAACCTCGACGAAATTGTCGCCGCGCATCCCGGCATGGCTGCGATCGAACTCGACATTACCGATCCGGCAAGCATCGATACCGCTGCAGCCACGCTCATCGCCAAGCATACTGATCTCAATGTTCTCATCAACAATGCGGGCATCATGCAGCCTGACCAGGCTGCTGGCCGGATCGATGACAAGCTGATGGTCGACACCATCAGCACGAATCTCTTCGGCCCCATCCGCATGACCAGTGCGCTGGTCGACCGACTCAAGGGCAAGGAGGGCGCCGTTATCGCCTATACGAGCTCCGTGCTCGGCTTCGTGCCCATGGCGTTGACTGCGGTCTATTCAGCAACCAAGGCGGCGCTCCATTCCTATGCCCTATCGCAGCGCTTCCTGCTCAAGAGCGCAGGCGTGCGGGTGCTCGAGATTGCTCCGCCTTGGGTGCGGACGGACCTGATGAACAGCCGCGAGGCCGAGCAGGCGATGCCGCTCGATGAGTTCATCAAGGAGACTATGGAGTTGCTTGGGACCGATGCCGATGAAATCGTAGTCGCTGGCGCCAAGGCACTTCGCGACAATGCTGGCCCAAATGAGCATGCGCTCGTCGATGGCTTCAACCAACAGCTCTTCACTCTGTTCAGGTACTCCTGATGACCCGAGCGGGGCCCGAGGGAGTTGGTTTTCGATATGCGGCGTCGCGGACCGTCGCATGCTGGCCTTGGACGCGGCCCGGTGGGTCAGCGCCGACACACTGCGCGCGATGGCGGGCCGCGGCTGTAGCAGTACGCCACCAAACGCCCGGCGTGCGGATGACAATTCATTCTACAATGGAGAGCCCAATGAGCGAGAGAACCATCAAGATCCCCGGACCAGACCACCTGATCACGATCGAGCCGGCGCCCGGCCGCGTCGTCACCGCCGCCGGCCGCGTCGTGGCGGACAGCCGTCGCGCCCTCACCCTGCGGGAGGCCGCCTACCCGGCCGTTCACTACATCTCGCGTGCTGACGCGGACATGACCCTGCTGCAGCCGACCAAGCATACGACGTACTGCCCCTACAAAGGCGACTGCAGCTATCTCAGCATCGTCCCGGCCGGGGACACGGGCGTAAACGCCGTCTGGAGCTACGAGGCGCCCTTCGCCGTCATGGCCGCGAGCGCCGGCCACCTCGCCTTATACCCCGACCGCGTCGACGCCATCACTGTGGAGCCCGCGTGATGGCGGAGGGCAGTTCACCGAAGGTTAACAAGGCGCTGGTCGCGACAGCGTTCGACACGCTGTTCAACAGAAGGGATTACGGGGCCGCACTGGCGTTCTGGTCACCCGGTTACATCCAGCACAGCGCGCATATCGCACCCGGGCGGGAGGGGCTGTTCGACCTCGTCCGCAGCGCACCCGCGACACTGCGCTACGAACCCGGCCGGCTCGTCGCCGAAGGAGACTACGTGTTCGCGCACGGACGATTCTCCGGCCGGGGTGCGGCGACGAACTGGATCGCGGCAGACATCCTGCGGATCGAGGACGGACTGCTGGCGGAGCACTGGGACGTCCTCCAGGACGAGTCGAGCCGTGCCGACTCGAGGAGCGGCGCGCCGATGTTCGGCGACCGCTTCCCGGACTGACCACCGCCTCAATGGGACACGGACGTGTTCCACAGCACCGGCACAGGCATCTGGGGCAGACCGCGCACGGCCGTGCGGTATGCCACCGGTGTATCGATGCGTCCCAACGGGATGAACGGAAGCGACCGCGCGGCCGCATCCTGCAGCCGGCTGGCGATCCGCTCCCGCTCCGCCTCGCCGGGCGCTTGGGCCCACGCCTGGCGCAGCGCCTCGATGGCGGGATCGCAGGGCCAGCCATACCATCCGGGGGGCAGTCCGGATGCCTCCGTCCGGCACGGGCTGGCCAGTGCGAAGTTGGTCAAGGGACTGCCGAGCTCCAGGCCGAGCGAGATCGTGTGGAATAGGTTCCACCCCCCCTTGCCTGGCGGCTGTGTGCTGGCCCGCCGGGCGAACACGGTCGCCGTGTCGGCAGCAACGGCCTCAACCGCCGCGCCGATCTGGCGCAGCCGACTGACGGTAACGGCGGTGAGGTTGGATAGGATCGGGATGTCGACGGGATCGAGAACCACGATGGGCGCGCCGGCATAACCGGATGCCGTCAGGAGGTCCCGCGCCCTCTGGAGGTCCGCTACTCCCAGCGCCTCGCCACCGTCCGGAGGCGGCGCGGCGCATGACAGGAAGGATCGGCATTCCCCCCAGTTTGCGGGATCGCCGGCGGCCGCCGCCATGTAGTCGGACTGCGGCGCGAGATGGCAGAGCGCCTGCCGGGCCCGCACGTCGTCGAACGGCGGGTAGAGCTGGTTAGGGCGGATGTATGCTGTCCAGCCGAGCCGGTCGACCAGCTGAACGGTCACGGTTGGGTCGGCCCGCAGCCGGGGAAGCAAGTCGAGCGCCGGGGCGGCGAGCATGTCCACCTCGCCCGCCAGGATCGCCGCCACCTGGGTCGCCACGTCGGGGATCACATGCCATTCCACCACGTCCACGTCCGCACGCTTGCGCCCGGCGTAGCCGTCCGGAGCCTGCGGCCGGGGCAGGTAGTCCCGGTTGGCCGCATAGGCCACGCTTGCACCCGGCACGAACCGGTCGGGCAGGAAACGGAATGGCCCCGAGCCGATCGCCGTGCTCACGGCAACCGTTGGATCAGTGATCGCGTCACGTTCGCGCATGATGAAGCAAGGACTGGACGAGATCTTCGCCAGGGCGTGGATCAGCAGGGGGAATGGCTCGCTGAGGCGCAACCGCCAGGCATCCTCATCCGTGGCATCCAAGCTCGCCGTGCGCGCGAGCACCAGCTTGCCCATCACGTCGCGCGCACCCCAGCGCCGGATGGAGGCGGTACAGTCCCGCGCGGTCACAGGCTTCCCGTCGTGGAAGCGCAGGCCGGGCCGTAGGCGGAAGACGTAGCTCAGGCCGTCCGGGCTGACGTCGAAGCTGTCGACCATCTGCGGACGCGGCGTGAACGCCCCATCCATGGCGAACAGCGTGTCGTAGATCAGGTAGCCATGCTGCAGCGTGCTGAGCCCCGTGTCGACGATCGGGTCCAGGCTCCGCAGGTCGAACGGCGGCACGAAACGCAGGACGGAGCTCGGTGCTGACTGCGAGCGGACGGGGCGCGACCCCGAGAGCACGAGCCCGGCGGCCAGAGGCGCTGCCAGCGCCGCCCGCCGCCCAAGCGTCACGCGTCCGCCTCCGCGCCGATCGTCCCGAACAACGCGGCCGACGTTGTTTCGATCCGGCCTTCCCACGCAGCTGCACCCTGCTGGCGGGCCAGGGCGGTCGCGCGGACGAGCAGTGTTCGCGCCTCGGCCAGGTGACCCGGCGCCATCAGCGCGGCCTTGACCCGCAGCAACTCCGGGAGGCTCCACGCTTCCCCGGACCGCTCGCCCTCGGCGATGGCCTCGTTCACCCGGCCGATGCGGGCCTCCAAGCTTTCCTGGGTTCCCCGCGCGTCTGCGACCACGCCAGACAGCCAGGCAGCGGGCGCCATGTAACCCGTCGCACGCAGGGCCGAGAACACGTCCTCGACGTCGCGCGCCGGAAGCGCTTCCCCTCGGGCAGCGTCGATGGCGAGCTGCATCGCGCGGGCGCCAGCCTGCCAGATCGCGAAGCCGTTCTGGTCCGCGACGCTCCGCAGCAGCTCCAAGTTGCGTGCGGCGCCCTCCAGGTCACCGGTCATGACCAGGATGGGCACCGCCGCTTCGATGACGGCGTAGCAGATAGACAGCGCATGGTTCACTCGGCGCACCTCCGGCATGAACTCGTCCAAAAGAGCGAGAGCTGCTTCCGAATGGCCCATTACCCACAGGACGCGGACGAGCGTGACGCGCGTCATCGCTGCGTGGTCGAGTCGGAAGCCGGGCGTGTAGAAGTGGGCGAAGGGCGCGTGACGCACCAGCATGCCTTCCAGCCGCGCCCGGGACGCTGCCTGCTCTCCCAACAGGTGAAGCGAAACGCCGATGATACGCTCGCCGAGGAGACTGGTGGTCGCGTGGCCGTCATCGATCCTGGTCTCGGCGTAACGCCTGGCGTAGGCGAGCGCTTCGCGCGGCCGGCCGCCGTAGCTGCAGGCCGTCCACAGCCCCCACAGGGCGCGCGCCTCACCCGTCCGGAACGCGGTCTTCGTCGCCAAGGCCAAGACGTGCTTCCAGGCCTCCATCGTTTGCGCTACCGGGCCCGCGGTGTAGGTCAGCGCCGCGGCTAGCGTGATGTTGAGGCTCACTTCCAGCATTGGGTCCGGTCCCGCGACCGACGACAGCGCAGAAAGCGCCGTCCCGCCCCAGCGCCGGCATTCCTCGACCAGCGACAGCTCGTACATGATCGGCATCGCTTCCGCCGCCAGCTCGATCCCGAGCAGTGCCTCGCCGTCCGGCCCGAACGCCCATACCAGCGCGCCTCTGACATTGTCCAACCGTCGCGAGTAGGCGAGCAGCCAGGCCGGGGCAACGCCCTCCTTCGATGTCGTGCGTGCCGTCGCGAAGGCGTCCCGGTAGTGCCGCGCGTGGCGCGACGCCACCGTAGCCGCCTCGCCACTCTCGTGCAGCCTCTCCGCCGCATACGCACGCGTCATATCCAGCAGGCGGTAGCGCGCGGCACCATCTGCAAGGTCCGCCACGACGAGCGACTTGTCCACGAGCAGCCGCAGCGCTTCAGGGATGTCGGACTGGGTGATACTGCCGCCAACGGCCACGTCCTGCACCGCGCCAAGCTCCGCCCCGCCGACAAATACCGCCATCCGCCGCAGCAGAATCCGTTCCCGGTCGGCAATCGTGGCAAAGCTCCAGTCCAGCACCGCGCGCAGTGTCCTGTGCCGAGGCACGGCCGTGCGGCTCGGCCCCAGCAGGCTCAGCCGGTCGTTCAGCATGTCCATCAAGCTGGGCAAGTCGAAGGCACTGACATGGCCGGCGACCAACTCGATCGCTAGGGCGATGCCGTCCAGCCGGATGCACAACTCGGAGACAAGCGGGGCGTTGGCATCGCTGAGCGTGAACTCTTCCAGGCTCGCCGAAGCCCGCTCCAGGAACAGCTGCACCGCGGGAAACGCCGCCGCCGCTGCCGCCGTGATCCCCGCCGACGCTGCCGGCGTGGCGAGCGGCGCTAGCCGGATCACCCGCTCGCCGCGGGCACGAAGCGGCTCACGGCTGGTGACGAGGATGGGGATGCCGGGCACCGCGGCCAGGATGCGCTCGACGAACAGGGCCGTGCCCTGCACGACACGCTCGCAGCAGTCCAGCACCAGCAGGATCGGGTTGCTCCGAAGGTGGGCGACGACGGCCGCCATCGGATTGTCCGCGACCTGGGGCAGCCCCATGCCGAACGCCACGGCGGCCGGGACAAGGCTGTCCTCGGCCAGCGGCGACAGATCGATTAGGCAAGAGGCGAGGTCACCTCCGGCCTGGCGGTCGGCGACCGCGAGTGCCACGGTGGTCTTGCCGATACCGCCAGCGCCGACGATCGTCACGAGCCGGTGCTGCGGCAACTGCCGGCTGATCGAGGCGATGACGTCCTCCCGGCCGATCACGTGCACGGGTGGGCGGGCGAAGGGGGGCGGGACGCTGGCCGCCGATGCCGGCGTCGCCGCCTGAGACACGGTCGTGACCACGCTGCTCAGGCGGTAGCCGCGGCCGACCACGTTGACGATATACGGTTTGCCGGATGGGCCCGGCTCGAGCGCCTTGCGGAGGGCGGCCACGTGAACCCGCAACGCCGTCTCGTCCACATGCAGGTTCGGCCAGACCCGTGCCATGAGCTGGTCCTTGCCGACCAACTCGCCCGAATGCTGCGCGAGTATGACCAGCAGTTCGAAGGCTCTGCTGCCCAGCTTGATACGGTCGGTGCCTCGGAAAAGTGCCTGCTGCGAAGGGCAAAGCCGGAACGGGCCGAACCGGAGTTCCACCTCGATCGCTCCCGCTTCGGCGCCACCGGACGTCATGGCACGCAAGGTTACGCCGCTTCACGGACGAGGCACAGCCGAAGCTAAATGGCTTTTGAGAGTCACCTACGAGAAACTACCCCGTCAGTGCTGCAACCAACTTGGGCAACGCGTCGAAACTCCAGTAAGCCATCGGCCTTGCCCGACACCGCTCTCTAAAACGGGAATGGCATTGTCGGAGTGGTGAGCAAGCCTTCTTGATGACCGGGATGCACCGCATCCCGGTCGTTTGCCGGGCAACCGCTGCCTCCGAGAAGCAGACATTGCTGCCGTGTCACCGAAAGTCCAAGTTGGGGGACAGCGGTCGGTCCGGTATCTGCGACCCGACTAAGATTAACAGACCTTCCGCAGTTCGTCGTTACCTACCCGCTGCGGAATTTCAGTTCGCCGATCCGGGCTACAATCGTTTTCAAGATCGGCGAGTTGTTCGTTTCGCGATAGCCCAGCGACAGGTCGATCACCGGCGCCACGCCGGCCAAAGGTCTGCTGGTAACAGTCGTTGGGAGCAGGTTGCGCGCGTAGAGTGGCATGAGCGCAATACCGCCCGTCGAAGCGACCAGCGTCATGGCCATGGATAGATTGTCTACATTGTGGTCGGGCGTAAGATCGATGCCGAGTTTCGCACCGTAGGCATCGGTGACCGCACGTAAGGCCGGCGACTTGTCATGCGGCACACCGATCAACGGCATGCCGGTGATATCTGCCGGCGTAACGGCATCTTTGCTCGCCAGGGCATGACCGCCTGGAAGCAACACAATTAGTGGTTCATCGAGCAGGTGGATAAACACAACGCCGGGCGCGTTCTTCTCACGCCGCATGAAGGCGAGATCAATCTTCCCACGGGTTAGGCCATCGGCAAGGTCCGGAGATGAAAGGCTGAGGATAACGATCTCCGTCGTGGGCAAGGCGTCTTGCATGATGCGCATGACGGCCGGCAACCAATTGAACTCATAGCCGGTCAGGAAGCCGATTACGAAGCTGGCCTTGGCGGGCGTCGCCGCGCGCCGGGTCGCCTCCATCGCTGCTTCCACCTGCAGCAAAATCGCACGGGCATGATCGGCAAACACCCGCCCGGCATCGGTAAGTTTGATACCCCGTACCCCGCGCGTCATCAGCACACATCCCAGCTCAACTTCCAGGTCGCGCATTTGCCGGCTTAGCGACGGCTGGGCCGTGTGCAGGCGCTTCTCTGCCGCCACCGTAAGGCTACCTTCGTCCGCGACGGCCAAGAAGTACCGGAGGTGGCGGAGATCCATTCCATGCCTTCGAAGTATGTTTGCGCTCAAACAAAGTCTTTTTATCCGGGCGCGGCAACCCCCACCTCGTGCCTTACCGCAGACGCCCCAAGCATGGACAGCGTCTCAATCGGGAAGGAAATCGAGATGAACACACCCGTTGTACTTCTTACCGGTGCCCTCACCGGCATCGCCCGCGCGACCGCGTTCGCCTTTGCCCGCAAGGGTGCCAAGCTCGTCGTCGCCGGCCGCAAGCCCGAGGCAGGGGCGGCCCTCGTCGCCGAGCTGACCGCCGCCGGCGGTGAAGCAGAGTTCGTCCGCGCCGACGTCCGGCACGAAGACGAGGTCCGCGCCATGGTGGATGCGGCGGTAGCCCGCTTCGGCCGCCTCGACATCGCGGTGAACACGGCCGGCACCGAAGGCCAGCCCGGCCCCGCCGTCGAGCAGACGCCGGAAAGCTACGCCGCGACGTTCGACACCAACGTTCTCGGCACCATCCTCAGCATGAAGCACGAGCTCCGCGTCATGCAGCCCCAGGGCAGCGGCAGCATCGTCAACATCTCATCGACGTTCGGCCACGAGGGTGGCGCAGGTGCTTCGATCTATGCGGCGAGCAAGCACGCGGTCGAAGGGCTGACCAAGTCGGTCGCACTCAAGGTCGGCAGCATCGGCATTCGCGTCAACGCCGTTGCACCGGGCCCGATTCAGACCGGGATGCTCGACCGCTTCACCGGCGGTGAGGACGTGAAGGCCTATCTCGCCACGCTCAATGCGCAGAAGCGGATTGGCCAGCCCGACGAGATCGCGCAGGCGATCCTGTATCTCACCTCGAACGAAGCAAGCTTCGTCACCGGCCACATCCTGAGCGTCGACGGCGGCAAGTCAGCCGGCTGATCGCTGGAGCCGGGCCAACAGCCCGGCTCCGATTGCTCGATCGAGGTCATCAAGGGTCCCTCACCATGTCAACCAATGAACCGAAGCTCTACGAGTCCCCCAGCTCGCCCAACTCGCGACGCGTCCGCATTTTCCTGGCCGAGAAGGGGATTTGCATGACCCGCGTCTCCGTCGACTTGGGTGCCAAGGAGCAGTTCTCCGAGGCCTATGCCCGCATCAACCCTCGGCGTGTGGTGCCGACCCTCGTCCTCGGTGATGGAACGGCGGTCGGCGAGGTGCCGGCGATCATGCGTTACCTGGAGGAAACGCATCCGCACACGCCCTTGCTTGGATCGTCAGCCAAGGAGAAGGCGCTCGTGGCGATGTGGGAGCGGCGGATGGAGCTGGAGGGCTTTGCCGCGGTGATGGAGACCGTCCGCAACAACGCCTCCGGACTGCAGGGGCGCGCGATCGCGGGTCCTCACGCCTATGAGCAAATCCCTGCCCTGGTCGAACGGGGTCGCCAGCGCATCGCCGACTTCTACGCCGATCTCGAGGTGCGGCTCGGTGCCGAGCTGTTCGTCGCCGGCGAGCGGTTCAGCGCCGCCGACATCACCGCCGTCGTCGCCATCGACTTTGCGACCCGGGCGCTCAGCCTGGCCGTCCCCGATACCAACAGCGCCACACATCGATGGTACGCCACCGTCACCGCGCGCCCGAGCTTCGCCGCCTGACCCCCTTCTCGAGGAGAGATACCCATGACCGGTAAACGCATCCTGACGCCCGGACCGACCCACCCCATCACGATTGAACCAACGGTCGGACGTGTGGTGGTGACCGTCGCCGGTCGCACAGTCGCCGACACGAAGTCGGCGCTGACGCTGCGCGAAGCAGCCTACCCCGCGGTCCAGTATATTCCTCGGGTGGACGTCGACGTGTCCCTGCTGGAGCGCAGCGAGACCGCCAGCTACTGCCCCTATAAGGGCGATGCAACGTATTTCAGCGTCGTCGTCGGCGATGAGCGCCGGCCGGACGCGATCTGGACTTACGAGGACGCGTATCCGGCCGTCGCAGAGATCAGCGGATACTTGGCGTTCTATCCTGACCGCGTCGACGCCCTCGACGTCCAGACCGCGAATTAGACCGGCATTCGTCCGGAACACCGGATCGCAATCGAATCTGAGGCATGTCGCTATGAACCAACCTGTCGTCTTGATCACTGGGGCACTCACCGGGATCGGGCGCGCCGCCGCCCTAACCTTCGCCCAGGATGGCGCCCGCGTCGTCGTTTCCGGCCGTCACGATGAGGCCGGACTCGCCCTCGTGGCGGAGTTGCGTGGCCTTGGCGCGGAAGCCGAATTCATCCGTGCCGATGTCCGCCACGAGGCGGACGTGCGCAACCTGATCGATCAGGCCGTCGCCCGTTTCGGACGCCTGGACGTCGTTGTCAACAACGCGGGGACCGAGGGCAAGCCCGGCCCGCTGACGGAGGTGACCGAAGACGGCTACGCCGCGATGTTCGAAACCAACGTGCTCGGCACCCTGCTCGGCATGAAGCACGAGCTGCGCGTCATGCAGGCGCAGGGCAGCGGCAGCATCGTCAACATCTCCTCCACCGTGGGCGAGCGCGGCGCGGGGAACATGGCGCTCTATGCCGGCAGCAAGCACGCCGTGGAAGGCATCACCAAATCCGCTGCCATTGAGGCGGCTGCCTTCGGGGTCCGGGTCAACGCCGTGGCACCGGGTCCGACCGGAACCGGGATGCTCGATCGCTTGACCGGATCGCCGGAGAAAAAGGCCGCCTTCTACGCGGCGATCCCCCTCAAGCGCGGCGGCACAGCGAAGGAGGTCGGGGACGCCATCCACTTTGTCGCCTCCGACAAGGCGGGCTTCATCACCGGTCAGATTATCCGGGTCAACGGGGGCAAGACTGCGAGCTGAGCCTCGCTCGCGAGGGACGATATCGATGCTGGACGTGACAACGCAAACGCTCCGCCCGGCTCGGACCGGGTGGGAAGAACGCTTCGCCCTCGGCCGGCGAACGAGCCTCGTCGTCGCCGTGGGCGTGGTTGTACACACGCTCTGGACGAGCGCCGCGCCTGCGATGGTTTATCAGCTTTATGCGGCGCAATGGCGCCGTCTTGTCATTGTTCGCTATCACCTCCGGAGCATTTGACGTGGCTGCCCGCTCGCTCTCCAGCCGGCGTGCCATGATGTGCGGCGCGTTTGCGTCTGTCGTCGGCATGGGCCTGCTCGCCACTGCAGTGGCGCGGCACGACATAGCTTGTTTCCTCTCGGCGATGGTCATGGCGGGGGCCGGGTATAGCTTGCTGTTTCTCAGCGCCCTCGAGGTGCTCAACGCTGTCACCCCGGCGCTTTATCGAGGCGGCGTGCTCTCTGCGCTGTATGTGCTGGCTTACTTGTCGATGGGCAGCGTTGCCGTCCTCCTTGGCATGGTGGCGACCGCACATGGGCTCGCGCTTGCGATCGATCTCGGCGCAGCCTCCATTGCTTCACTGAGCCTGATTACACTCGTGCTCGCGGTGGCTGTGCGTCGTCCCGACAGCTCACCCGAAACACCAAGCCCTTTAGTATTGAATGTGTCGCCTTGCAACGTCGGCCAACAGGCGCCGCTTGCTTTAGCGCCAACAATGTACCGTAAGCCCCGGCGAGTGTGGTCTGTCGGACGACCGCTCTCAGCGAAGCACAACCAGGCGCCGTGTGCCCAACATGGGTCGAAAGCTGCCGGACAAGTCAATCGGCCGGAGTGTGCAATGCATTCAGCGTGCTTGCGACCAGACATGCCGCTTTCGGCCAAACAAGGATCGTCTGCGGCACGCAGGCTCGTTGGACAGCGGACGTTCAAGCTTGCGGCGGCCTTGTGCCCTGCATGGGAAATTCCCCGATCAGAAGGATCATCGTTTCTCTCGGCACTTCCCGCGGGGTTGCGATGAAGCCTTGCAGCAACGGCGGCTGCCTTCGGCCCGGGTAATAGAGGGGGAAGTCCGGAAGCGGTGGCCACCAGTCGGCTAGCTGTCGCTGCCAAGGAGGTTGTCCCTGTTGAGCCTTGAGATGGGTGGCTATCGGTTTTCCGCTGTGTCCTCTCGCCGCTACTCTGTTGTGGTGGATGCGGAACCCTCCCCTGACGGACTGCAGTTGCAACTTGACGGCTTCGAGGGCCCGCTCGACCTGCTGCTGGACCTCGCTCGGCGGCAGCAGGTTGATCTCGCCCGCATCTCCGTCCTGGACCTGGTCGACCAGTTCCTCGAGCGGGGCCATGGCCAAGCCGCGGCTGGGCTGGTCGTCGCAGCCGACCTCGTGAACCTGTTTCAGGCTTGTGTCGACGTGCTCGAGCGGCCGGACCAACGCAGGCCCGACGTTTATCAACCTCCTCGCTCCCCACTCTGGACGCCCATCCAGGCGCTCGCCCGCATGCGGGCGATGCTGATCGGGCGAGCGGAGGATGGCGACTTGCTCAGCTTCCTGCCCCCGGTCGCAGCCGATTTGAACGACCGGCTGCTACGAATTCGAGGTGCCGTGGCCAGCACCCTAATCGCAGCTCTCGAACTTGCCCGGAGTGGCGAGGCTTGCCTGTGCCAGGACGGTGCGTTCGGTGAGGTCCGCGTCCATCCTGTTAACGCCCTCAGTACCAAGGATCGTGTCCCGAGCCGTGGTGTATCAACGGCGTTGCAGAGCAGGGTTAGCTGCTCGATCAGGCTGCCAGGTGCGGCAGGCTGACGGTGAGATCATCGCTGAATGGCGCGATGGTTTCCAGTGTCATGTAACGTGCACGCTGCACTGCCCACTCGTCATTCTGCTCCAGCAGGATGGCTCCGATCAGCCTGGTGACGGCGGCCTCGTTTGGGAAGATGCCGACGACGTCGCTGCGGCGTTTGATTTCACCGTTGAGCCGTTCGATCGGGTTGGTGGAGTGGATCTTTGCCCGATGCTGGGCGGGAAACCCCATGTAGGCCAGTACGTCGGCTTCTGCGTCGTCCATCAGCTTGGCCAGTTTCGGCACGCGCGGCCGGGCTTGGTCGGCGACGTCGCGCCATTGCTTGCGAGCAGACGCGGCATCGTCCTGGGCGAATGCGGTGCCGATCCAGGCTGACACGATGCGACGCTGCGTCTTGCCCGCGTAGGCGAGCGCGTTGCGCATGAAGTGCGCCCGGCAGCGTTGCCAGGTTGCGCTGAGCACCTTGGTGATGGCCGCTTTCAGACCCTCGTGCGCATCGGAGATGACGAGCTTGGTGCCGCGCAGTCCGCGGCGCGCCAAGCTGCGCAGGAACTCAACCCAGAACGGCTCGGCCTCGCTGTGGCCCGTCGTCATGCCGAGCACTTCGCGACGGCCGTCGGTGTTGACGCCCACGGCCACGATGATGGCCACGGAGACGATCTGGTGGTCGCGCCGGACTTTGACGTAGGTGGCATCCAGCCAGACATAGGGCCAATCGCCTTCGATCGGCCGAGCCAGAAAGGCGTTCACACGCTCGTCGATGTCGCCACAAAGGCGGGAGACCTGGCTCTTGCTGATGCCCTCCATGCCGAGCGCCTTGACCAGATCATCCACGGATCGGGTGGAGATACCTTGAATGTAGGCCTCCTGGATCACCGCCGTCAGCGCCTTCTCGGCCATGCGCCGCGGCTCGAGGAAGCCGGGAAGTAGCTGCCATGCCGCAGCTTGGGGGATCCGCAGCTCGACCGTGCCAGTCCGGGTCTGCCAGTCCCGGTCACGGTAGCCGTTGCGTTGGTTGATCCGTTCCGCGCGGCGTTCGCCCGGTGTGGCGTTGCAGAGCGTTTCGGTCTCCAGCGCCATCAGTCGTTCGGCAGCGAAGCCGATCATCTCGCGCAGGAACGTTGCGTCAGAGCCTTTCTCCAGCAGCTCACGCAGAGCAGTCTTGTCGTCGGTCATCGTGGTGGTAATCCTTCGGTCAGAGTTATGCTCGCAACCCAACCCTACCCAGCACCGCCACGGTGACCACCGCCGTGGGTAAGTCGCCCGCCTACGCCAGACTCTCGGCGGTCGCTCCGGCGGGCGACTTACCCACCGCTCCTACACCACGACCCAGGACACGACCTGGGACGCCGCTCCGGCGGACCAGCACACCACCCAGCGGCGGCCATCATCCACTCACCCCGCCGTGGCACGATCGGCCACGTCCGCCACACGTCTGCTTCGATCGGACCCGACCTGGGCTGCGGGATCGCTTACGAGCAGCTGTCTTGAGCGACGCCGCATCCGTAGTCCCGGAAACCGCCCTGGTCGTCCTCGTACCGACGCCAGCTCGGACACCGCTACCGATCGACGGGGCAGCCCCGCCGCCGCGGCCTGGTTCGACGCTCAGATTGAGGTCAGCGACGCGCCCGTCGCCGACAGCCTGGAGGCGGAACGCGAAGCCGCCGCCGACTTCCAGCCCATGAGCAAGAGCGAGAACACTCGAAAGGCATATCGCGCCGCCGTGCGCGCCTGGTGCACCTGATGCGAGAAGCGCGGGGTCCCTGCCCTGCCCGGTTCCAGCGCGGACGTCGCGGCCTTTCTGGCGGCCGAGCGCCACCGCGGGCTGTCGCCCAACAGCATCGGCCTGCGCCGGGCTGCGCTGAAGTACCTGCACCGTGCCGCCGACTGCCCGGTGCCTACGGAGGACGCCCGGGTGGCCGCGACTGTGGGCGGCATCCGCCGCGACGCCGCCCGGCGCGGCGAACAGCCTCGCAAGAAAAAGGCCGCGACCAGCCCGGTGCTGCGGCGGTTGCTGGAGCCGATCGGGGACGACCTGCGCGGCCTGCGCGACCGGGCGGTGATCCTGGTGGGCTTCGCAGGCGCCCTGCGGCGCTCGGAGCTGGCCGCCATCGCCGTGCGCGACCTTGAGGCGACCCCGCGCGGCCTGAAGCTGGTGCTCGCCCACAGCAAGGGCAGGCGCTCGGCCGTGATCCGAGCCATGACGTCGTCGGCGTGATGGACCCGCTTGCGACCGGCGTAGCGTAGGGCGAAGGACAGCGTCTCCTCGATTTTGCTGAAGGCCGCCGGACGCAGGTCGAGCTTGTCGTCGTCGCTCATGCCGGTTGCCTGGTTGTGTGTGCGAGGTGCAGCGCGGGCGGCAACGAGCGCCACACCACCGCTCCGTTACGCCCGGCGCAGACACGCAGACGTGGCGCATGGGCTACACAAGAAGCTTCGAGGCAATTTGGATGGTAGTAGGCGTGGGCATGCACCAGACGCTGGGCGCTGGTCTGAAAGAAAGCGCTCATGGGTGATGCCGCATGCGCCGGAGAGGCGACGAGGAAGGGGAGTAGACCGCCGAGGGCCAAGATCGCGACGCCGAGCATGACCGAAACGTAAAGAGAACATGCAGCACGAGTCGAGCCCTTTTCGCCCTCACGTCGCTGCCTACCCAGTCCGAGAACTCGCAAGCACCGACGCATCGCCGGTTGAAAGTGGCGTCCGCCGCCTAGAGGCTTGCCGGGAGGAAGTGCCCGTGAGTTGCATCTGTCGCGAGGGACTGGTGACGGCAGAGCTACGGCCTGTGGTAGACAGGCTGCGACGTCGACAGGTGCGGCTTGATGAACCCGCTCACGCATGTTGCCCAGGTCAGCCAGATGTTCAGGCGACGGTTCATGCCCGCAACGCTTGTCCACGTGCTGCCCACGCCGTCCAGTCACGTGGCCGAGGCGGCCAGGATGGCGGGGATGCAGGTCGTCTTCCGTCCTGCGGCAAAGCGGCCGTTCCCCGACATGGTAGACCGTCTGTCGAGGGAGGGCAGCCCTCAAGTCGAACTCGTCGGAGAAGAGGAAAGTGCCCGGCATGATGCCATCCGGGACGACCTCGCGAATGGGATCCGCGCGGCGCCTGGCGGCAACAATGCGATTACAGAGGTCACGCTCATTGCTGTCGGAACCCTGCAGCGTGCCGATGCCGACATCGTTGCGCGTGCGCCACCCGAACCCCGTGCGGCATCGGACGTGTTTTTCGAGATCAAGACCGGCGGCGCGGACATCCGGCCCAACCAACAATACGTCTACGCCCTGGCGCTGGTGGGCAGGCACGTGCGGAGCGGCGACTCACGGTTGCCGGACGTGGGACTGACGCCGGATGTTCCGCTTCCGGCCATGGACTTCCTGTTCGTCAGCGCTCAGCCGCCGGATTGGCGGTATGAATTCGCCCTCGTCCTGGCAGCCGACGTGAACCAGGCTGCCTCCCTCGAGCAAATCATGGCCTACGTCGCGGCTGCCGAGGCTGCCCGATGAAGGCCATCGCTCCTTCCATCGTCCTCGTCCTGCTAGGAGCGCCCCTTGCGATGGCTGTATCCCCTCCGAACGCTGGCGGAGCGAGCCAATGGCAAACTTGGCTGGCGACGAACCACACTCTCCTCGACACTCCGGAGAAAGCGGTGGACTTCGCCGAAGCCGTGGTCAGGGCGGCCTACGGTCCAGAGCAGGCATTGGAGGAGCGGCCGTTCGTTGCCTACGACTTGGGAGATGCCTGGCGCGTCCAAGGCGAGGGCCAGGGTTCCCACGCACTGCCGTTCTTCGCGGTATCCTCGACCGTGACGCTTTCCAAAAGAACGGGCGCGATCCTGGATTACACCCTGTCTAGGCCATCCTCTCCCGACGTCGCCAAGGAACTGGGACGGTGACGAGGAAGCCTGGGCGGCAGCGACGTTTACACTCGGAAGGCTGCCCGTTCCAAGACTGACGGTGAGCCGCCCGATAGGTTGAAGCATTCAAATGCGCCCGCCTGGGCATCCGGTAGCCGGCAACTCTCGAGGACGTCCATGGCGCCTGGCGACAGGGCGACGTAGAAGTCGGGTCGGCTCCGGTGACCCTTCATCCTGCCGCCGGGGATCACCCATTCCCGCCCTTCGAGGTCTATCTCCCGCCAGCAGGTCCCGATCGTCATGCCGGTCCTGGCGGCTGTCAGTATGGTGAACCTCAGCGCCAACGCGGAGGCGCCCCTGCGGCCCTTCAGCTCCTCCATGAACCCTGGGCACTCACGCCAGTCCATGGCGGCATAGTGCTCGACAGGCGCGATGCGCGCGGGCGCTCCCAGAACAGCCGACAGGTTGTTGCGCCAGGCTGCGGGGTTCTCTCCCGACCGCAGCCGCTTCGCCTTGGCAAAATCCAAGATCTTCTCGATTCGGCCTCGCACCCTGGAAGCCGTCTCGGTCTTCTGGTTCCAGATAGGGTTGAGGACGGCGAGCACCTCGTCGATGCCGATCTTAGACACCGCCATTTCCCCGAGAGTCGGGAACGCGTAGGTTCGCAGCGAAGACATCCACTGCGCATCGTGCTTCTCGTTCTTCCACTCCGATCGCTTGATCGACACGTAGGCCTCGGCCACCTGACGGAAGGTCGTTGCTTGCTCTGCGGATGCTCGCTCCGGCTCGGGAGCCGCTAGAGTTTGGTTCATGGTCGAACCGTCCTATGATCGTGCCTTGGCGCTGGCCAGCCTCGTCTGACCTTGCAGGCCTACGACCTGATGCTCTTCGCGCTCTTTAGCTGACCAATACGTTCAGCCGACTTCATGCACCATTCCGGTCAGACGCTGGCTCCGTTCACGCCCAGTCACCGGCTTGGACGATTTCGGGGGCGGTGGAGGATGGAACTGCCTCGCGCAGGCTCTCGACCCAGGCAGTGAAGCACTCGGCGAAGAGCGCGCCATCGATGGCGTTGATGACGTCGTTGAGAGTGTCGTGGCTGGGGACGCCCGCCTTGTAGGGCAGCAAGCGGCGCAGGAATTCCTGATGCATCTGCCCCCACCGCCTGATCTCCACAAAATCCTCGGCTCCGGCCAGCGTGCCACACAGGACCAGCAAAAGGACCTCGGATAACGCAAACAGCACCTTCCAAGACTGCCGAGGGTCCTCCAGCGCAGCGAAGTGCTCGATCAGCGATGCGCCAGCCATAGGAAAACCCCCTCACCAAGAGGTCTCCTATGAATCAGATCTCAGACCGCGCCGGAATCCCCTCCCATGGTGGAGACGACGACGCGCCGCATCAGGGTTGAAACCTGGCGGCTACAGAAGCGCCACGACGTAGGCCACGTAACCCGCCGGCACCAACGCCGACAGGCCAGCCGCGACGGCCAGGCAAGTCCAAGCGGTTCGCTGCCGCCCCTGTGAGTGGCGCGCGAGCATCCCGAACACGATGGCGAACCCGACGCAGGCGAGGAACACCGCGGCAAGCAGTTCAAGGAAGTGGAGGACGTATCTGCCGAAGCCGTCCCTGCCTTCGTTGGGAACCCAATGGATCATGGTGGAAAGCCTTAGCACGGACGCAAGCCGCCGCGGCCTTCGAAGGGCGGCGGGTCGGCATGCAATGTCCGTGGGCGTGGAAACCCGGACTGAAGCTAGGTAGCGCAACCCGTTTACGCAGAAAGTTCTACCGAAATGGATGCCGCTGTGCGGCGATCCCGAGGCGCGACTTGGCGGTCGTGCGCTTGCAGACACTCTATGTCGGGACGCGTGCGCCACAATAGCTCTTCGGGGTGAAAGTGCATGGCCAGTCGCTTCAGCTGGTTTCCAACGTCCCGGCGCCAGGTCCGTCCACCTGGCAACGGCCGTGGAAAGCCGTCTGAAGGACTGAAACATGCAACACCCGAACACCGGGCCGCTCGCGCACCCGCGCCCACACCGTGCCCCGCCCAGTCCGGCCCTGGGAGGGGCCGGTGTGGACCGCCCTTCTGGGATGCCGCCCTCAACCGCCGCCAGCGCCGCGCCTTCTACGGCCGGCCACGCCGGGTCCCATAGCGCACGTTCCTTTCGTCATCGCCCCGCCGCAGTCGCCGGCGAAGCAAATGCTGGTCGACCCCCACCGCGGGACCATCGGACGTCCAGCGTTCGCGATCTGGGAACCCCGCGTTGCCAATCGACGGCCTTCAGGCCGGGCTGCGCAACTGCCACCTAGACCGGGTCTGAATGAGGAACTCGATCATGCCCAGACTACTCGTCGTCGAAGCCAGCCCCCGCGGCAAATACTCCGTCTCCCGCCAGCTCGCCGAGCGGTTCGCGAGCGAGTGGCGCGGCAAGCACGACGGAAGCGTGGTGGTCCGCGACCTCGCGACCTCTCACGTGCCCTATATCAGCTTGCCGTGGATCGGCGGCGCGTTCACGCCAGCGGAGCAGCACTCGCCCGAGATGGACGAGGCGATCAGGGTGTCCGACGACTACATCGCCGAGCTGCTCGACGCCGACGAGATCGTGATCGGGACGCCGATGTATAACTTCTCGATCCCGCGCTGCTCAAATCGTGGATCGACCACGTGGTCCGCGCCGGCGTGACCTTCTCGATGAGCTACGAGGGCCTGGTGAAGGGTAGGAAGGCAACTGTCATCATCGCGTCCGGCGAAGGCGCGGGCAGAGGCGATGGTGGCTTCGAAGTGGAGGCCGATGACGTTCAGGACCCGATGCTATGGGAGGTATGGCCTGAGGCTCCGGGCGAGGAGGCTGTCCAGGCTTCGGTCCGAGAGGAACCTGATGGCACGGACGATGATCGCTGCATCGCGGCCGACAGTGTAGCGCGTGCGAGGTCGGTTGCTGCTGATCGCGTCGGCGACGACCCGGGCCGCCTCCTCGGCGGGCGCTCCCTTGGGCATGGCGGCCAGGGCTTGCGCGATCACCGCCCGCATGAGCGCGGCATAGCGCCCACGCTGCTCGGTGCTCATCCCGCCGATGACCCGCTCGCCCGCGCCAGCGACCCCCCCGAGCATGTCGGTCTTGACGGCGCCCGGTTCGATCACGACGACCTTGACCCCGAGCGGTCCGACTTCCCGGCGCAGGGCGTCGCTGACCGCTTCGAGGGCAAACTTCGCGCTGCCATAGGGGCCGTAGGTCGGCATGGCCACCTTGCCGCCCACCGACGAGATGTTGACAACCGTTCCACGGCTCTCGAGGAGGGCCGGCAACAGCGCCTGCATCATCGCGACATGGCCGAACAGGTTGACCTCGAACAGCCTGCGCCACTCGGGAAGCGCAAGCACCTCCACGGGCGCGTTGATCCCGATCCCTGCGTTGTTGACCAGGGCGCGCAGGGGGCGACGTTCGGGATCGTCGGCGATGCGTTCCACAAGCGCGGTGATCTCGGCTTCTTGGGTGATGTCGAGCATGATCGGCTCGATGCCCGCGGCCCGCAGCGCATCGCCATCCGCATCCCGGCGGACGCCGGCGAGGACGTGGAAGCCGCGTTGGGCAAGCTCGCGCGCGGTGGCGGCGCCGATGCCGGTCGATGCGCCGGACACCACGACGATCTCACCCCCGCGCTGCGCTCCGTCAGGCATACCGCTCACCTTGGGTTCTATTCCCCGACATCGTCACCGACGGATGTCGATCGTTTACTTGTCGGCGAGACCATCGTGCGCTCCCCGCTCTGCTCCTGCGCCAAGCGGGGTATCTCGCGATGACCGGAGTCGGCGCAGGCCAGCCGAAGCTTCAAGCAGGCACCTTGAAACCGTGCATGACCGAACTGCCGCCCCCAGACCTAACGCACGCTCGCCGAGACGCTGGCCTCGACATGCGGCCGCGGCGGGACCGACTTGCGCGTTCCGACACGCTCCGGGAGAGAGTGGCGCGCAAAATCAGAGTGCCGAGGCGAAAACGTGGTGCCCAGCTTCCTCCTGCACGGCCCGCCAGATGATCCCTCGCTACATCCTCTGCGCGGTGAATGGCCCGGTGGCACCGCCCGCCCGCGAGTGGTTCCAAGAGCCTCTGATGACACCGTCCGGTCCCAAACCGCCCTGGAAGGTCGCAAGCCCGCTGATCCCGGCTGGAGTGGTTGGCGTCACCTGCCACTGCCAGGAGATCGTGGGGCCGTTGACCAACCCCGTTGCGGGCCCGGCGGCGTTCGGGCCCTTGCAGAACCCTGTTACCTGGGCCTGGTTCTGCTGGAACGTGCAGATCGGCGCCGCTGTGATCATTGCGGTTCCCGCAACGATCTGGCCGCTCACGCTCCACGAGCCGGAGAAGTTGGCGAATTGGGCGTGCGCCGGTGCAGCAGCCAAGGTTGCCGCAAACAACACGCCGACCCACGCGGCTTGTTTGGCGTCACGCATCTGTCGGGTCCTTCTCCGCTCCCTATCCGGGACGCTAAACTGGCGCCTTGCCGCTTACAATGGCGGGGGCAAGCCTCACGCCGACGCCGACGCCGCCCTCGTCGATCATCTGCACGCCAGCCTGCTCCAGGGCCTGCTGGATCGACCCCAGGGTGGACGCCCGGGGTTGGACGGCCTCGTTCTCGATCATGTTCAGCGTCACGGTCGAGATGGCGGCCCGGTGTGCCAGGATAGCCTGGGTCCATTTCAGCAGACCGCGCCCTGCACGGATTTGCGCCGTGGTGATCATCACGGCACGGTCTACACCAAACTTGAGGATTTCTAAAGTTTCCAGTTGACGCCCGGCGGGGTGCCGCGGCATATCGCCCCGCGGCGGGCCGGATCGGACTGGGTTCTCCTGTTAAGAGCCAACCCCAGACCGTTCTATCCATGTCCGCCAGAGACTCGGCACGGGCCGGAGTTCGAGGGTTATCTGCCAAGCGCATGGCGGCACGAGAGTGCAGAGCGTGCGTTGCCTCGAAAGAGGCATACCCCTCGGCGAACACATGCCCGCGCCCCCACGTGCGTTGGCCCAGGCGGGCCGGGAGTTCGACGGTTATCCTGTCGCGGGTTCGAGTCCCGTCGACGTCCACCGGGGCGTCGTAGCTCAGTTGGTAGAGCAGACAACGTCGGCGATCCCATGACCGCCCGGCTGGATGAGGAAAAGGAGGCTGCCGTGACACGCCTGAATCGACCGAAACATACCGGCATGCGCTTCGGCCAGTCCGGTCGACTGTTCACCTGCTATCAGCCGGAACAGGCATGACTACCATTCCAAACACCACTCCGGCGGGCCGGAGCGTGAGGGTCATCTGGTCGCCAGGGGTTCGAATCCTCTCCGCCTGACGGGCGGAAGCACCCCTCACCAAACCAAGCCCGCCGGTCCTTTGCGACACGAGGCGGGTCATGATCAGCTATCTTTCCACCGTTTTCTCACGCCGGGCTGCGGCCACCACGCCGCAGCACCGGCCGATCCCCGGCACCGTGCCGAACAGCGCGGGCGGGCACGCGTTCCCGGTCGACGACTGGACGCGGCTGGACCGCTTCCTCGTGCTCGGGTCCGAAGGGGGCAGCTACTATGCCGGCGAGGCCACGCTCTCGCTTGACAACGCCCAGGCGGTGCTGCGCGCCATCGCGGCCGACGGAGGCCGTGCCGTCGCGCGCATCGTCGCGGTCAGCGAAGGCGGGCGGGCGCCGAAGAACGACCCGGCCCTGTTCGCCCTGGCGCTCGCCGCCGCGGCCGAGGACCTCGGCACGCGACGCGCGGCCCTGGCGGCCCTGCCCCGGGTGGCGCGGACCGGCACGCACCTGTTCCAGTTCGCCGCCTTCGCGGAGGGCGCGCGTGGCTGGGGCCGGTCGCTGCGCCGGGCGGTCGGCGCGTGGTACGCGGCCCAGCCGGCCGAGCGGCTCGCCTACCAGCTGGTGAAGTATCGCCAGCGGGGCGGCTGGTCGCACCGCGACCTGCTGCGGCTGTCCCACCCGGCGGTCGCCGACCCGACGCGGGCGGCGCTGCTGGAATGGGCATGCCGCGGCACGGAAGGCGAGGCGCTCCCTGCGCTGGTGCGGGCGGCGGCGCAGCTTGGCCGGGCAACGGACGGGGCGGAGGCCGCGGCGCTGATCCGCGCGCACGACCTGCCGCGGGAAGCGATTCCGACGACGCTGCTGAACGAAGCGGCGGTGTGGGAGGCGCTGCTCGAGCGGATGCCGCTGACGGCGCTGGTGCGCTCGCTGGCCAAGCTGACGGCGGTGGGCGTGCTGCGCCCGCTGGGCGAGCAGGTGCCGCCCGTGCTGTCCGCCCTGGGCGATGCCGACCGCATCGCCCGCGCCCGGCTGCACCCGCTGGCGATCCTGCTGGCGCTGCGCACCTACGCGCAGGGCCAGGGGGACCGCGGCGGCCTCCGGTGGGAGCCGGTGCAGGCCGTGGTCGATGCCCTCCACGCGGCGTTCTACACCGCGTTCCGGGCCGTCGAGCCGAGCGGCAAGCGGCTGCTGCTGGCGCTGGACGTGTCGGGCTCCATGAGCATGGGGCGCGTCGCCGGGTCTTCGCTGACCCCGCGCGAGGCGTCCGCGGCCATGGCGCTGCTGACGGCGGCCACCGAGCCCCAGACCCACATCGTGGGGTTCAGCCGGGGCATGGTGAAGCTGCCGCTGTCGCCGTCGATGCGGCTGGACGATGCGGTGCGGGCCGTGTCGGACCTGCCGTTCGACGCGACCGACTGCGCCCAGCCGATGCTGTATGCGCTGGAGCGGGGCATCCCGGCCGACGCCTTCGTCGTCTACACGGACAGCGAGACGTGGGCCGGGGCGATCCACCCGGTGCAGGCGCTGCGCCAATACCGCGAGCGGACTGGCATCGCCGCCAAGCTCGTGGTGGTGGGGCTGGTGTCCAACGGGTTCAGCATCGCCGACCCGGACGATGCCGGCATGCTGGACGTGGTCGGCTTCGACACCGCGGCACCCGCTGCCATCGCGGACTTCATCCGCGGTGGACCGTGACGGAACCCGGCGGTGGAAACATCGCCGGGGATCACCTGAGACGAAAGGAGGCGATGATGCGTCGCCCTGATATGTTCGAGCCGCGCGCCCGCGCGCTGGCGATTGCAGCCGGCCAGGACCCAGACAGTCGTGTGTCGCGGCCCGGCGAGGCACCCGACGGCCGGGGCTGGCCGGCCTGGTGCGCGTTCCGCGACGCGGCGCGTGCCGAGGCGACGGCCACCCGGCAGGCCGAGCTGTCGGCCGAGCTGACGCGCGCGGGGATCGCGGCCGAGCAGCCGCCGGCGTTCCGCGACGCGCCGTTGCAGGTGTTCGGGCGGCACGAGGCTGCCACGCTGACGCAGATGCGCACCTGCATGGGCGTCGGCAACGTGGTGGGTGGCGTGGTCTGCGCTGACGGCCATCTCGGCTACGCCCAGCCGGTCGGCGGCGTGATCGCGTATGAGCGGCAGATCAGCATCTCCGGCGTCGGCTTCGACATCGGCTGCGGCAACATGGCCGTGCGGCTCGACACGCCGTTCGAGGCCATCAGGGACCGGGTGCCGGCGATCCTGGGCGATGTGCGCCGGGTGATCTCGTTCGGGGTCGGCCGGGCCAATGCCGAGCGGGCGGAGCATGCCCTGCTGGACGACGACGCGGCTTGGACGGCGTCCGGCATGGGCGACTATCGGCAGAAGGCGGCGACGCAGCTGGGCACGGTCGGCTCGGGCAACCACTACGTCGACCTGATGGTGGACGAGGCCGGGCTCGTCTGGATCGGCGTGCATTTCGGCAGCCGCGGCCTGGGGCACACGTCGGCCACGCGCTATCTGAAGGCGGCGGGCGGCAAGGACGGCATGCACGTGCCGCCCGCCGTGGTGGACGAGGACAGCGAAGTGGGGCGCCGCTACATCGCCGCCATGGAGCTGGCCGGCCGCTACGCCTATGCCGGCCGCGAATGGGTGGTGGAGCGCGTGCGCCGGATCATCGGCGGCGCGGTGACCGACAGCGTGCACAACCACCACAACTACGCCTGGCGGGAGGTGCATGGCGGGCGGGACGTGTGGGTGGTGCGCAAGGGCGCCACGCCGGCCTGGCCCGGGCAGCGCGGCTTCGTCGGCGGGTCCATGGGCGACGACGCCGTGATCATCGAGGGGGTGGACAGCCCGGCTTCGGCCGCGGCGCTCTACTCCACGGTGCACGGCGCCGGGCGGCTATTCGGGCGCATGGCGGCCAAGCGCACCTTCACCCGGGCACAGATGGATGCCTGGCTGACGGAGCGCGGGGTGATGCTGGCGGGCGGCGACCTGGACGAGAGCCCGATGGCCTACCGCCGGCTGCCGGACGTGCTGGCCGAGCATGCCGGCACCATCCGGGTGCTGCACACGCTGCGGCCGTTCGCCGTGGCGATGGCGGGCGAAGGCGAGTTCGACCCGTTCAAGGACTGAGCCAGCGGGGCCGGGATGGGAACTCGCGCACATGATGCTCCAGGGGGCGCACCTGGAGGAAGCGGCCGTCGCAATCGTTGTGTCGCGAGGGAAACCCCCAGCAGGGTCAGACCACCAGCCCGACGCGACTTGCGTGAGGGCTGGTGGCTGAACCAGGTGGCCGCCCGTCTGCCTCCGCGTCAGGTCGATTTCGTCAGGTCGTAGATGACGTGGCAGGTGCCGGTGTTGATGCGTGCCACCATCGCCCGGTTGGTGATCTTGCCGGAGAAGAACACCGCTCCGTTCTGCGCCGTGAACGAGCCATCTTGCGCGACCGGCGCATAGAGCGTGAGCGCCGGCGACGCCGTCCAGGTCACCGAGCCATTCTGCACGGCCAGGTTTCCTGGTGCCGGCGCCGTATTGGCACAGCTATTCGACGCAGCATGCAGCGACGTCATCGTTCCCGTGTAGCTGCCGTCGAAGGCGCTCGGCCCGGTTCCGGGCGTCGTATACATGTTGCACGCACCGACGCCGAGGCAAAGCATCGCGGCAGGCAGAACTCGACCAATCATTTCTGTTCCCTTAAATTTTGGTAACGATTGATGATCTGCAAGTCGAACGCTTGGTGCAAGTCAATTCGGGCGCTGCATCGAAATTTTACGTGACGGGTCGCGCACGGTGCGGATTGGCAACAGCAACGCTGGCCCTTGGGTCGCTGCCGGGAAACGAGCGGGCTTCCATCTCTGACCGCTTGAAATCACCGGCGACACGGAGGCGCACGGCGCGGGTGGAGAGGGCTCGGACCGAGCCTCTCACCACCCGCGCTTGCGCGGTATGGGCCGGCTAGAAGTGGACGATCACGTCGGACGCCCCAAGGAAGGTGTGATTCTTGTCGGGGGCGATCCCACGCGAGGGGCTGCCGTTGAACGCGTCACGCGAGGCGAGCCAATAGCCGACCTCCGGCCGGAATTCGATCTGTGGCGAGAGCCAGTGCTGCCAGCCCAGCGTGAACTCGTAGTAGTCCGCCTTCACTCCGGTCCGCTGGCCCTGTGCATCATGGTAGTACTCAGGCCGGAACGAGAAGTTGTTCAACGGATCGGGCGAGTAGTTCAGGTAGGCGACGATCCCGACTGCCGATGCCCGGCAGCGCAGCACGTTGGGGTCCTTGCACTGTGCCAAGTTGGGCGCATTGAACGGGATGATCTGCGGCGAGAACGGCGTTCCACCATTCTGGTAGATCGAAAGCGCCTGCGGGTTGTTCGCGTTGGGGACGCCGTTCTGGTACTCGTAGTAGCCTTCGAAGGACAAGTGCCACTGGTCGTTGAACTTGTGGTAGTAGGTGCCGCCATACCACTGCAGGTTGTTGTAGCCCCAGTTCCCGCGGTTGATGCCGTTGGCGCACGGTTGGACGTTGTCGTGCTCGTCGTTCCAGCTGTAGCGGACGCATGCCGTGAAGGAGGGCTGGTTGCCGGGATCCTTCTGGAAGGTAGCGCCCGTGTAGAGCGGATTGTACGGGACGAGGTTCGTCGCCCGGGCCGTGCCATGCCACAGCGGCGTCTCGGTTCCGTCGCTGATCCCGAGTTGCACGATCAGGTTCTTCGTCACCGCTAGGCTCGTCTGGATGCCGGTATTCGTGTAGTTGTCGTAGGTATAGGTGAGCGAGTGCGTGTACATGTAGTTGTTCGGGGCAAGCTGCGCCTCGATATCCGGCAGCGAGATGTAGCGGCCGAACCGGACCATCAATCCCTGGGCCACTTGTGGGAAGAAGACTTCGCCGTAGACCATGGGGAAGTCATAGCCGTTGACGTTGTTGTGCTTCAGGAGCTGTGAGCTGGCCAAGCCATAGGACGTGGTGTAGCGATAGTTCTCGCCATAGATGCCGGACAGGCGGAAGCCCCAGTCGACATGGTCGGTCTGGACGGTATCCGGGGTCCGTTCGACATAGACCACGGCCTGGTCCAACTGCACCGTGTTCGGCGTGTAAGCATAACCGATCGGCGCGTTGCCGGCTGGACGCCGGGTGTTGCTGCTGATGTTGGCGCCTGGATCGACCCAGCCATAGACCTGGATGTTGTTGTCGATCAGGAACTTGCCGATGCTGGTGTTCTCGATGGCGACCATCAGCGGGCTGTCGACGCTGCCGGGCCGGTTCACGCCCAACGCCGTCGTGCCGCCGTAGGGCCACTCCGTGAATGGCATCGGCGGCGTGCTCTCGGGCGTCGTCGGCCAATCGGCGCGGCGCCCGGGCGGGGCGGATGGGTCGGATGGCGCCGAAGGATGGCCCAGTTCCAGCTTGTAGTAGTTGAACAGGCGGACAGCGACGTTGCTGCCGAGATATGTGTCGAGGCAGCTGTAGTCCTTGTAGGGATCAGGATTGACCGAGCAGTCGGCCGTCGGCGCGGTGGATGGCGGTGACGCGGCCGGGCCGGCAGGCGAGGTGGCGGCAGGTTCCGACCGCTGGGCATGCACGCCCGGCCCAGCCACCAAGCCAACAGCAAGCACGGTCGTGGCAAGCAGCAACCGAGTAAAGGACGCACCATCCCGCCCGCCATTTGCGTCGAGCAAGGCACGTGCACTGTTTTCCACTTGAGGTCCAACCCTTCGAATACTGCGCTATTCTTCCGCCGCGCAATCTGGCGACCGGACCGTAGCGAGAAGGGGCATATATTCTCCATATCGTTCGGAGATAACACGCGTAGGTCGGACCTGTGTGTTGCTCCTTGGCAACAAACAGCACGCTTCAGGGGATGAACAAGTGTCATAGGCCCAGCCGACGAGACGCGGACAGGAGCGGACCGGTCGGGCTGTAAAGCGGGTTGTTTAGCGCGCCGGTTCTTGGACGGACACTCGGAGCAGCGCCCGGCCAAGCTTAATCGCCGGAGGGTGCGCCCGTGCCGGATGAGGTGCTTGGAGCCTCCACCGAGTACCCTGTGCCGGCCAATCCGCCGGCGGGGGCCGTCGCGCCACTGGTCCCGGAGACGCCGCTGGTGATGGTGGCCGGCGCGTTGTGCGGCGAATTGCCGAAATTGCCGCCCGACAACGCGGCGGAGGCGTTGCCGGGACCCACTCCGGGAGTGCCGGGCGCCGTGGCGCCCGGCACCAGGCCGTTGGCGACCGGCCCGGCAGGCAAGCTCGTCCCGCCCAACCCGGCTGCGCCAGTCGCGCCCACCCCGCCCAAGGCCGGCCCGGCAGCACCCCCCGCGCCACCAGCAGCGTGGGCCACTCCCAGGCTCAACCCGAAAGCCAAGACGGATAACGTGACGATGGTACGCATTATGCGGCTCCGATGCAGCAGACGGGCGCTGTCGTCATATGCAGGCGGCGGGCAAGTGGCCAACCGCCGCACGAACCATGTCATCGCCCGATGACCCAAACGGCCGTCGGTCCGAATGGTTCGAGGCGGGCGACGCGACACGGCAATCGGACGGGCCTGTCAAAACTGGATGTGGAGGCGTTCGCCGATGATGTGGACCGGACCGCGGTCGCGGTTATAGGCTGGGTGGTTCACGAACTGGTAGTCTGCCGACAGGTTGACGCCCTTGCGAAGGGCCACGTCGTACGACGCCTCGATGATCTGTTCGGGCCCGGCGTTCGTCAGCTTGCCATCCCCCACGAGGATGCCGAGGCCACCCTGCTCCAGATAGTCCTTCCGCGCCTTGCTGATGGTGTTCACCACGAAGGCGAGCCCGACGGTGTCGTCGGCGCGGCCCCACCGGTTGCCCGCCAGCGAAAGGCCGAGCGAAAGCGAACGGTCGATGTCGGTGAAGTCGTACGACTCGGTCCGGCCGTCATCCAAGCTGGCCCGTAGGAACACACCGAGGTCGTCGGTCACCTGCTGCTCGGCGTTCAGGCTTGCGCCGAGCTTGTTGTGGAGCTTGCGCGCCACCTCGGCATCCACGCTCGAGGCATCTGGATTGGCAGCGAAGAACGCCTCCAGCGCGGAGAACCGGCCGATGCGCGCGTGGGTGTCGAAGCCGAGCAGCTTCAGCTTGCCGGCTTCGCCCCATAGTTCATACCGCGCCTCGGCCTCGGCGACGGCCTGGAACTGCCGGCCCGGCCGGGTGTCGATATACTTGGAGTTGGGGGTGGCCGACCCCTGGAAATACCCGCCCCTGAGCGTCCACCGATCCTGGTACCACTCCCCCGTGGCGCCATAGGTATAGCCCCAGGCATCGGCGGCGTAGTCGAACGCGCCGGCATCCACCACGGCCCAGTTCAGGAAGTCGTTGCGGGGGTCGTGCGCGAACTTGTTGTTGTCGAACACGTCGACGACGCTGATCTTGCCCACGGTGAACACCAGCCGATTGGCCGCCTGCACCGTGCCAAGCTGGTTGAGGTCGGGGGAAACAGTCTGCACCTCGCCACCCAAGTCGATGGTCTGGCGCAGGAAGGCGCGCTGCAGCCGCACATAGGGGGTGGGCTGGCCGATCTTGTATGCCTCGGCACTGGAAAACCCGGCGAGGCCGAGGGTGTTGCTGAGGCCGAAGCCCTGGTCCACCTCGGGGTTGACCCAGACCTCGGCACCCTGCCAGGGGCGAAAGCCGCCATACAGGGTCACGTCCCACGTCTCGTCACCCCGCCGCCCCGGGTCCAGGCTGTTCGGGCCCTGATAGGCGGAATGGAAGCCGGGATGGAACTGGTCGACGAACGTGGTTTGGCCATGGAGCGCCCAGTCTTCGATCGCCGGAACCTCGTTCGGCGCGGTGGCCGCGACTGACACGTCCGTCGTCGGGGTTTGTCCGTCGCCCGCCCCGGCGCCACCGGCTGGCGCTTGCTGCCCTCCCTCCGGAACGGCTGCCGGAGCGGCTGCGGACACGGGCGGCAAGTCCGCGACCACGCCGAAGGTCAGGGCCGCGGCGGCTACCGCAAGGTGGCGCAGCCGGGCGCCGAGGTCAGCTTGCGTCGCCATCGGCCGCCTCGCGATCGAAATCCGGTTACGGCCATGTCCCGCCACGACGGTTTCTTACCCAGGAACGCCCGCGCAAGGCAAACCTCGTTGGCTGCCGCTCGGGCATGACCTCTTCGATCAGGCCCGGCTCGACTGGGGATGGAGCCGCTCCATGCGGCGTCGGGACGCGACCGCGATCGGTCGGATGCTGGCCTAGCCGCCGCGCAGCCCGAGCAAGCTGAGCACGTCGTCGCCGTGGATGTCGCGCACCTGCACGTCGTCGCGGTGCCACCAGCCACCGCCCAGGGCCTGGAACAAGGCCGCGGTGTCGGCCAGCCGGGCGGCCTGCGACTGGATCAGGGTAAGCCGCGCCTGCAGGTCGGTCTGCTCCGCGTTCAGCAAACCCAGATAGGTGATCTGGCCAAGCCGCAGCTGATCGCGCGTGATGGCCAAGGTCGCGGCCGAGGCACGCGCGGCCGTGACGGCGACGCGGACGGCCTCGGCATCGGTCTGCAATCCGCGCAGCGCATCGGCCACGTTCTGGAACGCGTCGATGACGGTGCTGCGGTATTGCGCGGCTGCCTGCTCGAACGCGGCCCGGGCGGCACGCTCGCGATGCAGCAGGATGCCGCCGTCGAACAACGGTTGCGTCAGGCTCGCCGCGATGGTGAAGAAGCCGTCGCCGGGGGTGAAGAGCTGCCCGATCTGGACGGCCTGGCTGCCGCCCTGCCCGCTCAGGTTCAGGAGGGGGAGCCGGTTGGCGACGGCGACGCCGATCAAGGCGCTGGCCGAGTGCAGGTTCTCCTCGGCCTGTTTGATGTCGGGCCGCTGCTCCACCAGCTTGGACGGGAGGCTGACAGGCAGCTCGTCCGGCAGGTGCAACGTGGCGAGCGTGAACGTCTCGGGGATGGCGTCGCTCGGCAGGCGGCCGCTGAGCGCGGCGAGCTGGTCCCGCTGCTGGGCCAGTTGCTTGATCAAGGGCGGCAGCGTCGCTTCCGCCTGGGCCACTGCGGCCTCCTGCGCCAGGACGTCGACCCCGGCGATGCCGCCGAGCGACAGTTGCTTGCGGAGGATGCCGAGCAGCTCGCGTTCGATCCGCACGATCTCCCCGGTCGTCTCGATCTGGGCGCGGAGCGAGGCCTCGTTGATCGCCGCAAGGGCGAGGTTGGAGGTCAACGTCAGGTAGGTCGCTTCGAGCTGGAAGCGCTGGACCTCGGCCAAGGCCACGAGGGACTCCACCTGGCGGCGGTTGAGCCCGAAGACGTCCGGATTGTAGCTCACGCTGAGCTGGGCCGTGTAGAGGGAGTAGTAGGGGCTGCCGGACTGGACCGCGGGCGTCAGGCTGCCGGTGGCCGTCTTGTTCCGGCTCGGCGTGAAGTTGCCGTTGAGGCTCGGGAAGTAGTTGCCTTCCTGGGCGTAGACGTTCTCCCGGGCCTGTTTCAGCGAGGCCTGGGCTGCCACGAGGTCCTGGTTGGCCAGCAAGGCCCGGGTGATGACGTCGTTCAACGCCTTGCTGTGGAACAGCTCCCACCAGGCGCCGGGCAGGTCCAGGTCCGGCACCAGCCGCTGCGACGGGTTGGCGGCACCTTGGTCGGAGACGAGGAGGACAGGCAGCTTCTCGGGCGTGTAGCCCGTCACGTCGGGCGCAGGCGGTTTCTTGAAGTCGGGGCCGACGGCGCAGCCTGCCAAGGCGATGGCAGCCAGGATCGCCGGCGCCGTCCTGACGCATCTCATTCGGCGGGCTCGAGCAACGGGTCATCCCCTTCCTGGCTGACCCGGCGGGAAAACAGGTCCAACAACACGGGCAGCACGGTCAGGATGAGGACGGGCGCGAGCAGGATGCCGCCGACGACCACCAGGGCAAGCGGCTTCTGCACCTGCGAGCCGATCCCGTTGGACACGGCCGCCGGCAGCAGGCCCACGGCGGCGACCACGCAGGTCATCGTCACGGGACGCATCTGCACCAGGCAGGTGCGGACGATGGCTTCGGCACGCTCCATCCCGGTGGTGATCATCCGGTTGTAGTAGGTGACGACCAGGATGCCATCCATGGCGGAAATCCCGAACAACGCCACGAAACCGATCGCGGCGGACACGCTGAACGGCGTGCCCGTCACGAACAGCGCCACGATGCCGCCGATCAACGCCATCGGGATCACGCTCACGGCCAGCAGCATGTCCACCAGCGAGGCGAAGTTAATGTAGAGCAGGAAGCAGATCAGCAGGATGCTGAGGGGGACGACGACCTCGAGCCGGTTGAGCGCCTCCTGCAGGTTGCCGAACTCGCCGACCCATTCCGTGTGGTAGCCGCCGGGCATGCGGACCTGGTCGGCGATGCGCTGCTGGGCCTCCAGAACGGTGGTGCCGAGGTCGCGGCCGCGCACGCTGAACTTGATCGGGATGTAGCGCTCCTGCTGCTCGCGGTAGATGAAGGACGCGCCGGAGGTCAGCCGGATGTCGGCCACGTCGCCGAGCGGGATCTGCACGACGCCGCCATTCGGGTTGGTGGCGCCGATCATGATGTGCTTGATCGAATCGAGGTCCTGCCTGAAGTGGGACGACAGGCGGACGATGATCGGGAAGTTCCGGTCGCTGCCGTCCTCGTAGAGGTTGCCGGCAGCCTGGCCGCCGACAGCCGCCTGCACCGTGGCGTTCACGTCGCCGGGCGCCAGGCCGTAGCGTGCAGCCCGCGTCCGATCGACGTCGATCCGCACCGTCGGCTGGCCCAGCGAACTCAGCACCGCGAGGTCGGCGATGCCGGGGATGGACGCCATGACGTCCTTCATCTTGTTGGCGGTGCGTTCGAGCACCTCCAGGTCACCGCCGTACAGCTTGACCGAGTTCTCGCCCTTCACGCCGGAGGCGGCCTCCTCGACGTTGTCCTCGATGTATTGCGAGAAGTTCAGGTCGATGCCGGGATAGAGGTCCTGGAGCTTGGCCGTCATGTCCGCCGTCAGCGTCTCCTTGTCCACGCCGGCGGGCCAGGTGTCGAACGGCTTGAGCGGAACGAAGAACTCGGCGTTGAAGAAGCCGGTCGCGTCCGTGCCGTCATCCGGCCGGCCATGTTGCGATATGACCGTGACGACCTCCGGGTAGCTTTTCAGCACCCGGCGGATCCCGTCGACATAGGGGCTGCCTGCCTCCAGCGAGATGGATGTCGGCATCGTCGCCCGGATCCAGAGGTTGCCCTCTTCCAGCTTGGGCAGGAACTCCAATCCCAGGCTGCTGACCGCCACGCCGCCGAACGCGAGCATGAGCACCATCACGCCCAGCGTCAGGATCCGGTTGGCCAGGGCAAAGCGGACCAGGGGTGCATAGACATGGTGCAGGCCACGCACCAGGAACGTCTCACGCTCCTCCACCTTGGCCGGGAGCAGGAGCGCCGAGAGGGCGGGCGTGACGGTAAAGGTCGCGATCAGCCCGCCCGCAATGGCATAGGCGTAGGTCTTCGCCATCGGGCCGAAGATATGGCCCTCGATCCCGCTCATCGTGAACAGCGGGAGGAACGCGGCCATGATGATCAGGGCGGAGAACAGGATGCCCTGGCCGACCTCGATGGATGCGTGGGCGATGACGGCGAGCTTGCCCCGGAGCTCCCCGCTGGAGCGGGATTGGTGGACCCGCGGCGATCGGACGAACCGGTCACCCGTCGGCTGCGACAGCCGGCGGAAGATGTTCTCCATCATGATCACGCTGGCATCGACGATCAGGCCGAAGTCGATGGCGCCGACGGAGAGGAGGTTGGCCGACTCGCCGCGCAGGAGCAGCAGCCCGATGGCGAAGGCGAGCGCGAACGGGATCGTCGCCGCGACGATGATCGCGCTGCGCAGGTCGCCCAGGAACAGCAGCTGCAGGACGAAGATCAGCACGATGCCTTCGACCATGTTGTGCAGCACGGTATGAGTGGTCACCTTGATGAGGTCGGACCGGTCGTAGATCGGGATGATGCGCACGCCGGGCGGCAGGATCCCCGTCGTGTTGATCCGCTCGATCTCGGCCTCCACGCGCTGGATGGTGGGCGTGCTCTGCTCGCCGCGCCGCATCAGCACGATGCCCTGCACGATGTCGTCGCTGTCGTCCTGCCCGGCGATGCCGAGCCGCGGCTGGTTGTCCGTGCTCACCGTCGCCACGTCCGACACCAGGATCGGCGTGCCGTTGTTGGACGCCAGCATGGTATTGCGGATGTCGTCCAGCGAGTGGATCAGCCCGATGCTGCGCACCACGGCCGACTGGGCGGAGAACTCGACGGTCTGGCCACCCACGTTGACGTTCGCGTTGTTCAGCGCCGTCAGCACCTGCGGGACGGTCAACCCGTAATGGACGAGCTTGTCCTGGTCGATCGATACCGCGAACGTCTTGGTCTTGCCGCCCCAGCCGTTGACGTCGGCCACGCCGGGCACCGCCTTGAAGCGGCGCTCGAGCATCCAGTCCTCGATGGTCTTCAGGTCCGTCACGGAGTAGCCGGGCGGCCCGACCACGCGGTAGCGCATGATCTCCCCGACCGGACTCTCCGGCGAGATCTGCGGTTGCGCGCCGTTCGGCAAGGGCGGCAGCTGGGACAGGCGGTTGATGACCCGCTGCTCCGCCTCCTCGTAGGTGAAGTCGTAGGTGAACTGCACCTTGGTGTCCGACAGGCCGAACAGCGAGATCGTCCGGATCGCGGTCACGTGCGGGATGCCCGCCATCTGGATTTCGATGGGGATGGTGATGTTGCGCTCGATCTCCTCGGCCGACTGCCCGGTGTTCTGCGTGACGATGTCGACCAGCGGCGGAACCGGGTCCGGATACGCCTCGATGTTCAGCTCCAGGAATGCGACACCGCCGCCGGCGAAGACGAGCAGGAGCATGACGAGCATCAGCACGCGCTGCTTGAGCGCGAAGGTGACGAGCGCGTTCATGCCTCAGCCAGCCTCGGCCGCCCGGTCGATGAACAGCGAGCCGCTGGTGACGACCTTGTCGCCGGGCTTGAGGCCGTCGAGGATCTCGACCAGACCGGAGTCGCTGCGGCCGACCTTGACCTGGCGGATGGAGAGGGTCTTGTCCGGCCCGACAAGCCACACATGCGCCCCATCCGGATCGTAGACGATCGCCTGCTCCGGCACCGCAGCGGCCTGGGTCGACTGGCCGGTGATGATGCGGAACGTGGCGAACATCTCCGGCTTGAGCAGCCCGTCGGGGTTGGTGATCTCCGCATGGATGGGCAGGCGGTGCGTCGTCGTGTCGATGCTGGCGGACACGAAGGTGACCTGCGCGTTGAACACCTTGTCCGGGAACGCCAGCACGTGGACCTCCACCGCGTCGCCGATATGGATCAGCGGGGCGTCGACCTCCCGCGCATTGGCATCCAACCACACCACGGAGGTGTCGGCGATGGTGAACACGGGGGTCGACCCGTTGTTCGACTGCGACACGATGTTCTGGCCGATCCCGACTTGGCGCTGCGTGACCGTGCCGCTGATCGGTGCGGCCACGATGGCCTCCGGACTGAAGCGCGTCGGATCACCGGTCGTCTCCATGGCCGCGATCTCGCGGTCGGCCTTGCCGAGGATGCGCAGGCGCGCCCTGACCGCGCCGAGCGCCACCTCGGCGGCGCTGAAGGTGCCGCGGGCATTGGTCAGGTCACTCTGGCTCTGCTGCCAGTCCTTCAACGAGCCGCCCTGCGCGAGGTAGAGTTCGTGCTGCCGCTTCTCCGTGGCGCCCGCCAGGGCCAGCTGGGCCTTCGCCGTCCGATCCGATCCGGCCGCGGATACGAGGTCGTTGGCCGCTTGCACGAACTCGGTGGCTTGGATCGAGACCAGAGGGTCGCCAGCGCGCACCTCTGCCCCGGTCCTGACGAACAGCTTGGACACCCGGCCGGTGTAAGGCGAGAAGACCGGGACCGTCCGGTCATCGTCGATGGCGATCTTGCCGTCGGTGGTCTGCGCCGCAGAAAACGTCACGGAACGGACATCGGCGATCTTGAAGCCGGCCCATTGCGCATCCGTCGGCTTGAAGCTCGACGACGTGGCCGGCGGAGTTGCCTGCGGCGGCTCGGACTTGGTGAAGAGGTTGCTCACCGCCAAATACGCCACGAGCAGCCCGGCGCCCACCGCGAGCGCTCCGATCTGAACAGGCCGGGAGAGGCGCCGCGGCCGGCGTGTCTGCGACACGTCCCGGGGCGCCCCGCTCTGTGGCAGCGGCGGGTCTATCGTATCCATCTGATTACCAGCAGACCCTCGAATGGCAGGATGTTGAAGCGGCAGCCGACGATATTTCACCGAGGCTGAATGCGTTACTCGCCGATACAAAGCCCGGACAGAAACGCGACACGGTTTTACTACGAGAAGCGGCGCGTCGACTCAAGCGCGACGCGTTGATCGGTGAACACTTGCAGCCATCCGTTTCGATGATTTCACACGGGACATCCCGCTTCCTGAGCCGGGCCATAGGTCCGAAATGTGCATATAAATTCAATGTTCCTCCATCGTGGCCTCCGCAGCTGTGTCACTTGTACAACTGATCGACGGTATGGTCGAAGCAAGGCGGCAAGCGCGCGGTGGACACGCGGTTGGCGTCGGCGCCTGATCCCGACATGGACACCAGAACGACCCTCGTCGACGCCTGGCAAGGCCGGTCCACCCGGCGCGCTGCCGGCAAGCGCCTGCGCCAAGCCACGCGGCGGCAGGCCCATGCGGAATGGCAGCCGCCGCACGACGGTCGCGATGCGGTCGCCATCCTGCAGGCGCAGGGCACCAGCCGCATCCGCGACTTGCTGCCGATCCGCTACGGCCGCATGCGGGCCTCGCCGCTCGCCTTCCTGCGGGGTGCAGCCGCCGTCATGGCCCACGACCTGGCCGGGACGCCGACCACCGGGCTCCAGGCGCAAAGCTGCGGCGACTGCCACCTGGCGAACTTCGGCAGCTACGCGTCGCCCGAGCGACTGCCGGTGTTCGACATCAACGACTTCGATGAGACCTTGCCGGCTCCGTTCGAGTGGGACGTCAAGCGGCTGGCTGCCAGCCTCGTCGTGGCCGGCCGTGAGAAAGGGCTTCCGGAACGCGCGTGCCGGGCACTGGCGTCCAATGCCGCCCTCGCCTACCGCCAGGAGGTACGACGGCTGTCCGGCTTGTCGCCGTTGGAAGCCTGGAACACGCGGGTCGACCTACGCGACGCGATCAACCGGATCGCCGACCCCGGGGCGAGAGAGCGGGCGCGCGCCCGGTTGGACGACCAGCTCCGCAGCGAGTCGACGCAATATGGCCTGCTCGATACCAGCGGGCCCACGCCAAGGCTGCGGGAGAAGCCGCCGCTCGTCCTCCGCCTGCCGGCGCACGAGCACGCCACCCGCCAGGCTTTTGCGCGATACCTCCGGACCCTGGCGCCGGAGCGGCGCGTGCTGCTGGACCGCTACCGGCTCGAGGACGTCGTCTTCAAGGTCGTCGGCATCGGCAGCGTCGGCACGTTCTGCGCCATCGGCCTGTTCCTCACGCCCGACGGCGAGCCGCTGCTGCTGCAGATCAAGGAGGCGCAGGCGTCCGTGCTGGAACCTTTCGCCGGCGCCTCGCCCTACCGGGACCATGGGGAGCGGGTGACGGTGGGCCAGCGGATCATGCAGGCCGCTCCCGACATCTTCCTCAACTGGACGCGGGCCGGCGGGCTTGACCAGACGCCCGGCGAGGAGATGGCAGCCAGCGGACGCCATTTCTACGTACGGCGGCTCAAGGACGCGCGCCTTGCAGCGTTTGCCGTGCAGATCGAGCAGGGTGGGCTCGCGGACTATGCGAGGTTGTGCGGCCGCACGCTGGGCCGGGCGCATGGTCGCTCGGCCGAGCTGGGCATGCTTGCGGGCTATCTTGGCAAAGGCCGGAGCTTCGATCACGCGGTCGCGGAGTTCGCCGCCGCCTATGCGGACCAAACCGAACGGGATTGGCGCTCCTTCCAGGAGGCCATCGATACCGGCCGGCTTGAGGCCGCCAGCGTGTAAGGCACCTTCGTAGGGTGCGATGCCCCTCGAGGCATTGCACCAGCAGCGCACCCGGCTGGTGCAATCCTCCGAGCGGATTGCACCCTACACTGCTGCGGGTTTGGTCAGGCCGTTTCGAACAGGGACTGGGCGAGGTAGCGGCCGGGCGCGACGCCGCCCGGGCAGGCGAACATGCCGCCGCCGACGGGCGTGACGAACTGGTTCATCATGTCGAACTTCGACATGCGGTCGAATATCTTGATGAAGCCGGCGCCCGGGTCGCGTTGGTAGCAGACGAACAGCAGCCCGGCATCGAGCGACATGGCGTGGCGCCACGGCGGCCAACGTTCCGCGATCATCGCGATGCCGTTGTCGTAGGAGTAGCCGCGCCGCAGGATCTGCGCGCCGCCGTTGCTGGCGGGCGAGGCGAGGCGGAGATGCGCGTTCTCGGCGATGACCGGGTTGCCGTCATCGTCGACCGCGTCGAGGTCGGCGGCAGCGAACTCGTCCTTGGCGCCGATCGCAGCGCCGGACACCTTCTCGCGCCCGACCGTCTGCTCCTGGAAGGCGAGCTTCATCTTGTCCCAGTGCTCCAGCGCGATGCGGATCGGCCGGGCGACCACGTAGCTGCCGCCGCGCATCCAGGCGCCGCCTTCGTCGCCGACCCACACGTGCTGGTCGAGCGCTTTCGGGTCGTGCACGTCCAAATTGGCGGTGCCGTCCTTGAAGCCCATCAGGTTGCGCGGCGTCACCGTCGGGGCGTAGCCGGGCAGGAAACCGGCCTGAACCCAGCGGATGACGGCAACGCCGTCCGCCAAACGCATGAGCTGGCGGACGGCGTGGGAGGCGGCCTGCGGATCGTCGCTGCACGCCTGGACGGACAGGTCACCGCCGCTGCGTTCCGGCACCAGCTGGTCGCCCACGAATTTCGGCAGGTCCACGAAGGCGGCCGGGCGTGACTTGGCCAGCCCGAAGCGGTCCACGTCGTCCTTGGTGAACAAGGTCGGTCCGAAGCCGAAGGTCAGGGTCAGCCGGTTGGGCGGCAACCCGAGCACCTCGCCGGAATCGGCCGGCGCGGCCTGCGGATCGTCCGCGGCCGGGCCGGCTGGCAGTCCCTGGGTGAGCCGGGCCGCCGCATCGGTCCACCGCCGCATCAGGCCTGCCACGTCCTCCCGCTTGGCGGTCACCAGGTCGAAGGCGGCGAAATAGGTGTGCGCCTGCATCGGCGTCACGATGCCGTTCTGGTTCGGCCCGTGGAACGGCAGCAGGCGATCCTGCGGCAGCGCCTCCGTCTTGATCAGCGGCGGCTGGTTCGGCACCGTCTGGGCGGCGGCGAGCGTGGCACCCCCCGCCGCGCCGGCCAATCCGCCAAGCAGCCCGCGCCGGGTGGGGCCGAAGCCCTTCACCGGCTGCCCCGCATCAGCGTGTTGGTGTCGTCCATCACGTAATAGAACCCCTTGTTGTCGGGCATCATGGCGATGCCGAACAGGTCACCATTGCCGGGCGGCGACTGCGCCTGGTCGTTGTTGATCCATTGCGCGTACACCTGCTTGCCCGCAACCGGGTCGACCTCCACCAGCCGGCCGTCCTTGCCGTTGCAGACCAGCAGGTGGGCCTCCGGCGACCAGGCCATTGCCAGCGGCCAGGACAACAGCCCGTCATGCGTGACGACGCGGCCGGTGCCGGCGCTGTCCGTCCGCGTCGAGGCGTTCGGGATGGCGGTGATGACGTTGTCCAGGCCGTCGGTGACGTACAGCGTGTCGTCCGCCGACAAGGCCAGGCCAGTCGGGCCCAGGAGGAAGTTGTCGAGGTCCGCCCGGCTGGCGAACCCGTCCCCCACCACCGTCTGGCTCATCAGCACCGGCGGCTTGCCCGGCGGGATGGTGAGTTCCACCCGCAGCACGGTGGCGGTGCGGTGCACGACCGGCAGGCCGGTGTTGGAGTCGACGATGCGGGGCGACTGCAGGCCGAACCCGGCCATGCTGATGAACAGCACGGCGGCATCGCCCTTGTCGATCACCGCCATGTTGCCCCACGGGTCGTTCACCGTGGGTCCCGACCAGACGGAGACCAGCGTGCCATTCGGGTCCAGCACCAGGACGCAGCCATCGCCCTTGGTGGCGGTGGTGCCGTCCTTGCTGGGCGTGCTGCCGACGATGACCCAGCCGGTCTTGAGCATGGTCATCGCCGTGCTCAGCCCGACGCCGCCGGGGCATTGCGGCAGGGATTGCGGCAGGCGGGCGAACAGGTAGCTCTGCTGCGTGCCGGGCCGGTAGCCGACGATGGTGGTCCCGGTGCCCTGCAGGTTGGAGATGTTGTTGAAGTTGTCGACGAGCACGTCGTCCTTCGTCACCTTGCCCGCGGTGACCGGCGCCACGATCACGGCGTAGGGGTTGAGGTCCCCGTTCTCCGTGACGGTCGAGCTCAGCGTCGTGTGGCGGTGCACTGTTTCCAGGAAGCCTCGCGTCTGCGCCCGACCGGGCGTGGCGAGGATCGAGAGGGCAAGCGCTGTGGCCAGCCCGGCGATGGTGCGATACATTTCCGGTCCTAGAACAACACGTTGGTACGAAGTCCCAGCACAAGCTCGTTCTTGACCCTGTTGCCGGTGTTTGGATTGACCACGCTGCCGCCGGGGCGGAAGACATATTGGGCATCGGGCTGCAGCTGCCACCAGGGGCGCAGCTGATATTGGTAGGTCGCCTCGATGAACGTCTCGCTGCTGCGGATCGGCAGGTAGCCGGTGGCACCGACGGTGGCGTTGTAGGCGATGACGTCCCGGTCGGCCAAAGCCGCCGCCTTGCTCACATGCGCATAGCCGAAGCCGAGGCCCACCGTGTCATCCGGGCGCCCCTCGAAGGGGTAGTGGTACACCACGCCGCCGTTGAAGCTGTAATCCACCAGGTTGCGGTCGCCCTGCGGCGTGCCCATCGCCCGGCCGAAGATGCTGACCGATCGGTTCGGGTTGTCCTGCTGCCGCCAGAGCATCTGGTCCGCGACCGCGTAGAAGGAGAAGTTGCCGTCGTGCACGCGCGGCAGGCCGGTGCTGTTCGGGGAGGCGAGCGGCAGGCCGGTGTTGTCGGTGCGCAGGTCGGCGAAGCTCTCCTTGTCGTACCAGGCGCCGATCTTGTAGGTGTGGCCGAGCGGCGCCCCCTCCCCCGGCTCCACCATGCCGCCGACCGCCGGGTAGGTGTATTGCAGCTCGACGAACACCAGGGGGCCGCGGTTGACCGGGAACTGGGCGCCGGTCGCGTTCACCTGCTGCGAGTCGCCGTCGTTGTTGGAGGCCGGGCTGCCGTTGTAGACGCCGACCAGGATGGCGAGCGGGTTGATCGGCCGGTAGCGCAGGCGGATGGCGGGGGCAGACAGCGGATAGGCCGGGCCGCCGCCGGGCAGGTCGTACGACGGCACCACCGGCCAGCCGAACATGGTGTTGACGAAGTAGGCGCCGTTCGGGTTGACGATGAACTCCTGGTCGGCGCTCTGCAGCCCGACCTTGATGTCCAGCCGGTCCTCTTCGAGGAACTTCTGCTGGTACCACAGCTCCCACAGCCGGGTGGCACGGTCGGCCTCGATCCCGCTGGCGGTCTGCAGCGAGAAGAGGTTGTCGGCGCTCAGGTTGCGGCCGTGGATCTGCAGCGCGCTGATGTTGAACGTGCCGCCATACCAGCCGAACGCCCGCTGCGTGTCGAGCTGGAGCACCGCCTGCGTCAGCCCGTCGTAATCGGCGCCGCGATGCACGCCGCCGGTGACGTTGCCCAGGACCTCGCTGGTCTCCTGCAAGGCGACGGAGATGCCATACTCGCTGAGCTTGCTGCGCAGCCCGAACATGTCGCCGAGCAGGAAGTTGGAGCGGTTCAGCCCGTCGAGGAAGCCGGTGGAGACCTGCGACCTCCCGTTATCGTCCTCCGTGGTGATCGGCACGGACAAGGGCGGCGGCGAGGCGGCGGCGGGAAGGCTGGCGTTGGCGAGGCATGCCACAGCCGCAACGGATGTCCACTGTTGAAGCGACGCTCTCATGTGCAATGCCCGACCCCGTGACGCGACATGCGAGCCGTAATGCAAATGGCTCGCAAGCGCAATGCGAATCACTCGCATTTTCATCGCTTCGGGGGCTGGTCGATATGGCGGCGCCGCTTACCGGCGCCGCGGCACGATCAGCGCCACCGGCAGGCTCAGCAACGTCAGCACCAGCAGGGCGCCGAACACGCCGTGCAGGGCGCCGGTGAGCACCGTGGTCAGCCGCTGCAACTCCACTAGGGGCAGGGCAAGCCGGGTGACGGGGTCCATCAATGCCCGCAACGCGCCATGCGCGTCGGCGCCGCCCGCAGCAAGGCCGGCGTTCAGGATGCCGCCGAACGCCGCCGCGCCCACCGCCTGCCCGATCAGCCGGGAAAAGTAGAACAGGGAGGTGGCGCGCCCGCGATCGCCTTGCGACACGGTCGATTGGATCGCCACGGTGAAGATGAAGCTGGTGCTGCCCAAGCCCGCGCCCAGCGGCACGCACGCGGCCAGCAGCATCGCCCACCCGCCATGCGGCAGCACCAGCAGCCCGGCGCCGCCGGCCGCGAGGGCCATCGCCCCCGCCACGGCCACCAGGCGGACCGGCAGACGGCGCAGGCGGCCGAGGCTCATGCTGGTGGTGGTCCAGCTCAGCGTCAGCAGGCCGAGCACGAAACCGGCCGCCAAGGCGCTGCTGCCCAGCACGCCCTGCACCCAGGCCGGCAGGAAGGCGGTGGACCCGATGATGAGCGCGCCGCAGATCAGGCCGGAGGCGTTGGCGGCCAGGATCACCTTCTGCCGCAGCAGGTGTGCCGCCAGCATCGGGTGCGTCGCCTTGCGCTCCCGCACCGCGAAGGCGGCCAGGCAGATCAGGGCGGCGGTCCACAGCCCGGCCAGCGTCGGCGTCGACAGCCCGTCCCGTTGGATCAGCGCCGCCATGGCCGCGCCGACGCCCACCGCCAGCACCGCGCTGCCGGCGGCATCGATCTGCCCGCCCTGCCGCCGGGCAGACGGCTCCTTCAGGTGGCGGGCGACCAAGGCGATCGTGACGGCGCCGATCGGCAGGTTGAGCCAGAACACGAAGGGCCAGCCGACCGTGCCGACGCAGAGCGAGCCGAGCAGCGGCCCGACGATGGCGGCGATGCCCCAGATGCCGCTGACATAGCTGAGCAGACGGGTGCGGTCCTCCGGCGGCGCCACGTCGCTGATGATGGTCGTCGCCAGCGGCACCAGCCCGCCGCCGCCCAGGCCCTGGATCGCCCGGAACACGATCAGCGCCGGCATGCTCCAGGCCAGGCCGCAGAGCAGCGATCCCACCAGGAACAGCGCCGTGCTGCCGAGATAGACGATGCGGCGGCCATACAGGTCCGCCAGGCGGCCGTAGATCGGCGTGGTGACCGCCTGGCCCAGCAGGTAGATGCCGAACGCCCAGGTGAACAGGTTGAAGCCGCCGAGCCGGGCCACGATGGTGGGCATGGCCGTGCTGATGATCGTCACCTCGGCGGCGGCCATGAAGGTCGAGACCAGCATGGCGGCGACCACCCGGTGGCGACTGGCGGCGGACATCGGCTCCGCCGTCGGACTCAAGGCTTCCATCATGCCGCGCCGCCCCGTCAGGTCATCGGCTTGGCGCAATGCTCCTTGTAGGCGGGCCGGGCAAGCAGGCGCTCGTACCAGGTGCGGAGATGCGGCAGGTCCGGCCGCTCGAGGGTAAGGGAGAACCAGCGGTGCACGTGCACGCCGAGCGGGATGTCCGCCAGCGTGAAGGCCGGCCCGGCGACGAAGCCGTGGGCCTGCACCTGGCGGTCCAGCAGCGCCCAGGCCTGGCCGAGCTGGACCATCGCCGCGTCGATCGCACCCATGTTCCGCTGCTCCGGTGGCGTGCGCACCATGCCTTGGAACACCGTGGTCATCGGCGCCCCCAGGATCGTGTGCTGCCAGTCCATCCACCGGTCGATGTCGGCACGGGCTTGCGGGTCCGCCGGCCAGAGCGCCGCGCCGCCCGCATGCACCGTCGCCAGGTAGCGCAGGATGACGTTGCTCTCCCACAGGGTAAAGCCGTCCTCCTCCTCCAGCGTCGGCACCACGCTGTTGGGGTTCATCGCGACGTAGGCGGCGTCGTGCGTGCGGCCGAACGGGCCACCGACGTCGATGCGCTCGTATGGCAGGGAGAGCTCCTCCAGCAGCCAGATGACCTTCATCACGTTGGACGAGTTCGCCCGGCCCCAGAGTCTGCGCATCGATCCCACCCCGGCGTTCGCGTTGGCGACACGCTACGGCGTTTGCCATGCCCGCGGAAGCAGGCGAGAAGGCGCCATGGCGCGACTGACCATGCTGGCCGTGATCTCCCTCCTGGTCGCCTTGGGCGCCCTTGCCGTGGCCCTGGGCTCGGAGCGCTACGGCGGCCTGGTGCCGTGTGCGCTGTGCCTGGTGGAGCGGTGGCCTTATCGGTTGGCGGCCCTGCTGGCGGCGGCGGCGCTGGTGCCGTGGCGGCGGATCGGCCCCCGCCTGTTCCTCTGGGGCGTGGTGCTGTGCATGGCGGCCTCCGTGGCGGTGGCAGGGGTGCATGTGGGGGTGGAGCAAGGCTGGTGGCCGAGCCCGCTGCCCGAGTGCGCAGCGCCCGACCTCGGCGGCGGCAGCATCGCGCAGCGCCTCGCCCGTATGCCGGCGCACCCGGCCAAGCCGTGCGACGACCCGACCTACCTGGTGCCTGGCCTCCCCGTCTCGATGGCAGCGGGGAACGGCCTGCTGGCCCTGGTGTTCGGCCTGTTCCTTGCCATCTCCCTGGCTCGGCCGGAACGGAGAGTTGCATGACCTTGCCAGGAGACCCCTCGGAGCGCGACCGCCTGTCCGCGATGATCCGCGTCGACCATGCCGGCGAGTACGGCGCGGTGCGCATCTACGCGGGCCAACTGGCGGTGCTGGGCCGCGGCCGCCAGGGCGATACGCTGCGCCACATGCTGGCGCAGGAGGAAGTGCATCGCGAGACCTTTGCGGCGCTGGTGGCCGACCGCCGCGTCCGCCCCACGGCGCTGCTGCCGCTGTGGCACGTCGCCGGGTTCGCCCTGGGGGCCGCGACGGCGCTGATCGGCGAGCGCGGCGCGATGGCCTGCACGGTGGCCGTGGAGGAAGCGATCGACGAGCACTACGCCGAGCAGGCCGCCAGCCTCCACGACGACGAGGCGGGCCTACGTTCGACGATCGAGCGGTTCCGCGAGGAAGAGCTGGAGCACCGCGACATCGGCCTGGCCAACGAGGCCGAACTGGCACCCGCCTACGCGCTGATGAGCCGGGTGATCAAGCTGGGCTGCAAGGTCGCGATCGCCGTCAGCAAGCGGGTATAGCCGGGTCGCGGCGCGCCTCGCCACGATAGCCCCTCTCCCGGAGGGAGAGAGCTTTTTCGCACCGTCAGTTCTCCAGCAGCTCCGAGTCCCAATACAGGTAGTCGCGCCAGCTCTCGTGCAGGTAATTCGGCGGAAAGGCGCGGCCGTTCTCCTGCAGCTCCCAAGTGCTGGGTTGGCACGGCGGATGGCGCGGGTGCATGCCGCATTCGCGCGGCAGGCGCGAACCCTTGAGCAGGTTGCAGGATCCGCAGGCGGTGACGACGTTGTCCCAGGTGGTGCGGCCGCCGCGGCTGCGCGGGATCACGTGGTCGAACGTCAGGTCCTGCGTCGGCAGCCGGTCGCTGCAGTATTGGCAGGCGAAGGCGTCGCGCAGGAACACGTTGAACCGCGTGAAGGCCGGGCGCCGGGCGGCGGGGATGTAGTCCTTCAGCGCGATGACGCTGGGCAGCCGCATCGACATGGAGGGCGAGCGGACCGCGACCTCGTATTCGTTGAGCACGGAGACGCGATCGAGGAAGACCGCCTTCACCGCATCCTGCCACGCCCAGACCGAGAGCGGGAAATACGACAACGGGCGGAAATCCGCGTTCAGCACCAGGGCCGGGTAATGCATTCCGCCGTCAGGCAAAGCGCGCTCCTTCGGGAGGCGGCGCTATCGCTGGGATCGCAAAGAGGCCGGACCGCCAGATATATGCGCCGCCAAAACCCGGGCCGCTTATTGCAGACCATCCCGTTTGCTGCAAGGCAGCGTCCCGCTCTTCACGCGCCCGTCACAAACCGAATCCGGCGCGCAACGCGGCAGCGCCGGCTCCCAGCCCGACCGGGTCGATGCCGTGGCCCAGCTCCGGGATGAACAGGGTCTCGACCGGGACGCCCGCAGCCCGCAGCGCCGCCGCGGCGTCGCGCGAGCGGAAGGCTGGCACCACCTGGTCGGCCTCGCCGTGCACCAGCAGGACCGGGGCGTCGTTGCGCCGCGCGACCAGCTGTTCGGGCGCGACCAGGGCGCCGGAATAGGCGAGGATCGCACGGGGCGGCGTGGCCCGGCGCAACCCGGCGTACAGCACCATCATCGCGCCCTGGCTGAAGCCCATCAACGCGTAGGCATCCGCCGGCAGACGGAGGCCGGCAAGCTCCGCATCGATGAACGCGTCCAGCAGCGGCAGCGCCTTGGCCGCGCCGTCGGCCATGTGCGCCGGGTTGCGGTCGCCGATCGCCCACCACTGGCGGCCGGACGGCCCGCTGTCATACGGCTCGGGGGCGTCGGGCGCGGCAAAGGCGGCGTCCGGGAAGGTGCGGCCCCAATGCGGGGCGAGCTCGATCAGGTCGTGGCCGTCGGCGCCGACTCCGTGGCACAAGACGATCAACTGCCGCGCCGTGCCGCCGGAGGCTGGTCCCTTCCGGTTCGCCCGCAATCCCATCATCGCCGCCTCCGCCGTGGAGCGGTGAACCTCACACCGGCGGCCCGTTCATGTCCATCACCACCCGTTTCGCCCCAAGCCCGACCGGCCTGCTGCACCTGGGCCATGCCAGCGTGGCGCTGGATGCCTGGCGGCGTGCGCGGGCGGCCGGCGGCCGTTTCCTGCTGCGGATCGAGGACATCGACGCCGCGCGTTGCCGCCCGGCCTTCGCTGCGGCCGTGCTGGAGGACCTCCGCTGGCTCGGGCTCGACTGGGATGGCCCGGTGCGGACGCAGTCCGCCCACCTCCACGATTACCGCGCCGCCTTGGACCGGCTGGGAGGTGAGGGGCTGCTCTATCCCTGTTTCTGCACCCGGGCGGACGTCGCCCGCTCCATGACGGCGCCGCATGGCCCCGAAGGCGCCCTCTATCCGGGCACCTGCCGGCGCCTGTCGCCCGCCGCCCGGGGCGACCGGATGGCGGCCGGCGATCCCTTCGCGTTGCGGCTGGACCTGGCGGCGGCGCTTGCCCGCACCGGGCCGCTCGGCTTCGCCGAGAAGGGGCGAGGCCGCGTGGACTGCCATCCGGAGCGGTTCGGCGACGTCGTCCTGTCCCGCCGGGATGCCGTGGGCAGCTACCACCTCTGCGTCACCCACGACGACGCGGCGCAAGGGGTGACGCTGGTCACCCGCGGGGCCGACCTGCTGGCAGCGACCGACATCCATCGCGTGCTGCAGGTCCTGATGGGATGGCCCGAGCCCGGCTACGCCCATCTGCCGCTGCTAGTCGATGCCGAAGGCAAGCGGCTGTCCAAGCGGGGCGGCGCCTACAGCCTGCGTGCGTTGCGGGAAGACGGGGCGACCGCCGACGATGTACGAAGGATGGTGCAGGATGCGCAGCTCGCCTGATTGCGCATGGCTGCCCACGGCCGTATGGATGGCTGCAACGAAAAGGTTCGGGGACGAAGCGCCGCCCGTTTCAGCAGCTTTGGGTGGTGGAAATGAAGATCAATCGCCGTTCGGTCATCCAGGGTGCGACGGGGGCCGCGTGGCTGGCGTCGTGGCCGCAGCTCGCCTTCGGGCAGACGCGGGCGGAAACGCTGCGCTACGTCACCGGCGCCACCATCAACACGCTGGACACGACGATGCCGGGCGCCACCCGGGAGTCGTTCGGGCTGGGCATGAACGTCTACGACCGGCTGTTCAGCTTCGGCCGCAAGAAGATCGGGGACTACTGGACGTTCGACCCGACGGTGATCCGTGGCGAGCTGGCGAAGGGCTACACGGTCAGCCCGGATGGCCTGACGATCACCATCGCGCTGCGCCCGGACGCCACCTGGCATGACGGCACGCCCGTGACGGCGGAGGACGTCAAGTGGTCGCTCGACCGCATGGTGCTGGCCAAGTCGCTGGCGCCGCCGCAGATGTCGACTGGGTCGATCACCAGCGCGGACCAGTTCCGCATCGTGGACGCGCACACGGTCACGATGACGCTGCCGAAGCCGGACCGGCTCGGGCTGTCCAACTTGTGCGTGTGCTACGCCATCATGATCAACAGCAAGCTGGCCAAGCAGCACGCGACCGCCGACGACCCGTGGGCGCAGGAGTGGATGAAGACGAACACGGCGGCGGGCGGCGCCTACATCGTGGAGAGCTACAAGGCCGGCGAGAGCGTGATCCTGCGGCGCAACGAGAAATGGACCGGCGGTGCGGACGGCCAGCTGCCGAGCTTCAAGCGCGTCATCATCCAGACGGTGCCGGAGCCGGCGACGCGGGCCAACCTGGTCGAGCGCGGCGATGCCGACCTGTCGATCGACCTGGCGGCCAGCGACATGCCGACGATGGACAAGTCCGCCAAGGTGAAGGTGGCCTCCATCCCGCAGAACAACGGCTTCACCCACATCACCATGAACACGGGGATGGCGCCGTTCGACAACGTGAAGGTGCGGCAGGCGGTGGCGGCGGCGCTGCCTTATGACGACATGTTCAAGGCGGCGATCTTCGGCCGGGGCGCCAAGCTGTACGATGCCGGGTGGACGGATGCACCGCCGACCACGACATTCCCGCAGGCCATGCCGTTCAAGACCGACATGGCTCGGGCCAAGCAGCTGCTCGCCGAAGCGGGCATGCCGAACGGGTTCAAGACGACCTTCGCGATCAGCGCCGGGCAGGCCGCGACGGCGGAGCCGATGGCGGCGCTGGTGAAGGAGGCGCTGGGCAAGATCGGCATCCAGGTGGACATCCAGAAGAAGCCGGACGCGGAGTTCAACACGGCGGAGTCGGACAAGACGCTGCCGTTCTACACGGATGGTGCCACGGCCTGGCTGCCGGCGACGTACTACTATTTCTACCTGTATTTCACCCGGGACCAGCGCTGGAACTTCGCGAGCTGGAAGAACACGGACATCGAGACGCTGTCGAACGACGCCCGGTTCCAGACGGATGCGGCGAAGTATGACGAGGAATGCAAGAAGATGATCGAGATCTTCCAGCAGCAAGTGCCGTTGGTCATGCTGTGGCAGCCGAACCAGGATGCGGTGATGGGCAGGTCGGTGGACGGCTACACCTACCAGTTCTATCGGCAGGCGGATTTCCGCGATTTGAAGCGGGTGTAAAGGCTCTGAAAACGCCCTCTCCACGTCGTCACCCTCTCCTTCTGGGAGAGGGTCGGGGCGAGGGCCGCCGCCGCCGATCTTGCGGGACGACGCTCACCCTACCCTCTCCCAGGGGGAGAGGGCTTTTATGGGTTGAGGCGTTGGCTCGTTGAGCGTCGCGGCCGGCATCGCGCGGCGGGTCGGGCGGCGGCTGTTGTCGTCCGTCCCGGCGCTGTTCGGCGTCGTCGTGGTGACGTTCGTGCTGATGCGCGTGCTGCCGGGTGACCCGGCGGTGTTCTTCGCCTCCGGACCCAGCGCGGGCAAGGCGGAGATCGAGGAGATACGGCACAAGATGGGGCTCGACCGGGCGATCCCGTTGCAACTCGCGCGCTACCTGGCCGACGTGGCGACCGGCAACCTCGGCAACTCGCTGACCACGGGGCAGCCGGTGACGCGGGACATGGCGCGGCGGCTGCCCGCCTCGCTGGAGCTGACCTTCACTGCGCTGGCGATCGCGTTGCTGCTGTCCGTGCCGCTTGGCGTGGCGGCGGCATTGCGGCCGGGCTCGGCGACGGACCATGCGGTGCGGATGCTCTGCACGCTCGGGGTCTGCGTGCCGACCTTCGTCTCCGGCCTGTTGCTGATCTACGTGTTCTACTACCTGCTCGGCTGGGCGCCGGACCCCACGGCACGGATCGACATCTTCGCCTCGGCACCGCCTGACATCACCGGGTTCTACCTGGTGGATTTCGCGCTTGCCGGCGATTGGGACGGCTGGTGGGCGGCGTTCACGCAATTGCTGCTGCCCGCGTTCTCCATGGCGCTGTTCGTGCTGGCGCCGCTGGCGCGCATGACCCGCGCCTCCATGCTGGCGGTGCTGGGCAGCGACTTCATCCGCACGGCGCAGTCCGTGGGCCTGCCGCGGCTGCGCATCGTGGTGGCGTACGCGCTGCGCAACGCGCTGCTGCCGGTGCTGACCATCACGGGGATCGTGTTCTCCACCATGCTCGGCGCCAACGTGCTGGTGGAGAAGGTGTTCTCGTGGCCGGGCGTGGCGTCCTACGCGCTGGACGCGCTGCTCGCCTCCGACTACGCGCCGGTGCAGGCCTTCGTGCTGCTGATGGCGACGATCTTCGTGCTGGTGAACGTGCTGATCGACGTGCTGTACGGCATCGCCGACCCTCGGGTGTCGATCGAATGAGCGCAGCGACGTTCGGGCGAACCAGCGCGGCGCAGCACGTGCTCTTCGTGCTGCGCGGCAACCCGGTCACGGCGGTGGCTTCGGTCGGCACCCTGCTGCTGGTGTTGGTGGCGCTGTTCGCCCCGTGGATCGCGCCGTATGACCCGGTGGCATCGGACGTGGCGCACGCGCTGGCACCGCCGGACGCCGCGCATTGGGCCGGGACGGACCAGTTGGGCCGGGACATCTTCAGCCGCATCGTCGCGGCCACCCGGCTGGACCTGTTCATCGCGGTGTCCGCCGTCAGCCTGTCCTTCGTGGTCGGCGCCGTGGTCGGCGGCTTCTGCGGCTATCGCGGCGGGCGGCTGGACCGCTGGGTCGGGCGGTTCGTGGACGTGCTGATGGCGTTCCCGCTGTTCGTGCTGGCGATGGCGCTGGTGGCGGCGCTGGGCAACCGGATGGAGAACATCATCATCGCCACCGCGGTGATCAACCTGCCGTTCTACATCCGCTTCGCCCGGGCCGAGGTGAACGTGCGGCGCAACGCCGGCTGGGTGGAGGCGGCGCGGGCCTGCGGGGACGGCCACCTGTCGGTCGTGCTGCGTTTCCTGCTGCCCAACGTGCTGCCGGCGATGGCGGTGCAGATCTCGCTCAACCTGGGCTGGGCGATCCTGAACGCGGCCGGGCTCTCCTTCATCGGGCTGGGCGTGCAGGCGCCGACGCCGGAATGGGGCATCATGGTGGCCGAGGGCGCGCGCTTCATCACGACCGGGAAGTGGTGGCTGGTGGCGTTCCCGGGCCTGGCGCTGATGCTGACGGTGCTGTTCTTCAACCTGCTGGGCGACGGGCTGCGGGACATCTTGGATCCGCGGATGCGCACGTGAGTGATCTGCTGCGGGTCGAGGGCCTTCGCGTCACCTTCTCCACCCGCCACGGCCTGGTCACCGCCCTGCACGGCATCGACTTCGCGTTGGACGCCGGGCAGACGCTGGGGATCGTGGGGGAGAGCGGGTCCGGCAAGTCCGTCGCCTCGCTCGCGGTGATGCGGCTGCTGGATCGGGCGGGACGGATCGATGCCGGACGGGTGCTGTTCCAGGGCCGCGACGTCACCCGGGCGCGCCATGGGGAACTGCGCAGCCTGCGCGGCGCCGCCATGTCGATGATCTTCCAGAACCCGCGCTCGGCACTCAACCCGATCCGCACGGTGGAGCAGCAGATCGTCGACGTGCTGCAGGCGCATCGCCGTCTCCCCGCCGCCGCGGCGCGGGCACAGGCGCTGGACCTGCTGCGTGCCGTGCTGATCCGCGATCCGGAGCGGCGGCTGCACGCCTACCCCGCCGAGCTGTCGGGCGGCATGTGCCAGCGGGTGATGATCGCCATGGCCATCGCCTGCGAGCCGTCGCTGCTGATCGCGGACGAGCCCACCACCGGGCTGGACGTGACGACGCAGCAGGCGGTGATGGACCTGCTCGCCGGCATCACCGCGCGGCGCGGCATGGCGATGATCCTGATCACCCACGACCTCGGCTTGGCCGCCCGGTATTGCGGGGCCATCGCGGTGATGGAGCGGGGTCGGCTGGTGGAACAGGGGGCGACGGACGCGCTGTTCCGCGCCCCGTCGCACCCCTACACGCGCCGGCTGATCGCGGCCTCGCCCACGCGGCGGTCGACCTTGGCGGACCTGGCCACCGGCGAGCCGGTGGCGGTGCAGCCGCCGCGCGTCCGGCCGCCGGGCACCGGGGCGTTGCTGGACCTCCGCCACGTCGTGAAGGTCTTTCCTGGTCCGGTGCGGGCGGTGGACGACGTGTCGTTCAGCCTGCCGCCCGGCGGCAGCCTGGGGCTGGTGGGCGAGTCCGGCTCCGGCAAGAGCACGCTGTCCCGCCTGATCTGCCGGCTGATCGACGGCGAGGGCGACATCATCTTCGCGGGCGAGTCGATCTCGGCGATCCCCGCCAACGAGTTCCACCGCTCGCCGCGGCGGCGGGACGTGCAGATCGTATTCCAGGACCCGCATGACAGCCTGAACCCGCGCTTCACCGCGTTCGACAGCATCGCCCACCCGCTGCGCCGGCTGGAGCGCATGCGGGACGGTGCGGCGTTGACCGCCCGGGTGCGGGAGGCCGCGTCCCGCGCCGGGCTGCCGCCGGACCTGCTGGAACGCTATCCGCACCAGCTTTCGGGCGGGCAGAAGGCCCGGGTCGGCATCGCCCGCGCCATCGCGCCCCGGCCGCGCCTGCTGGTGCTGGACGAGCCGACCGCGGCGCTGGACGTGTCGATCCAGGCGGTCATCCTGCAGCTGCTGGACCGGCTGCGGCGGGAGGACGACCTGGCGATGCTGTTCGTCAGCCACGACCTGAACGTCGTGCGCATGCTGTGCGACGCCATCGTGGTGCTGCAGGGCGGCAAGGTCGTCGAGGCCGGGCCGAGTGCGGCGGTGTTCGACCGGCCGCAGGCGGCCTACACGCGCAGCCTGCTCGACGCGATCCCGCATTTCGACCCGCACGGCAGCCCGGCCTTGCAGCCGGCATGACGGCGCTGGACGTGTTGGCGGCACGGGTGCGGGATGACCTCACCCGCATCGCCCATCCGCGGCTGGCCTGGCTGGAGCCGCGGACGGGGCCGGACGGCCAGCCGGCGCTGGACGTGCTGGTGGTGGGTGCCGGCCAGTCCGGCCTGGCGATCGCGGTCGGGCTGCTGCGGGCGCATGTGACCAACATCCTGGTGGTCGACCGTGCCCGGCGGGACGAGGAAGGGCCGTGGCTCAGCTACGCCCGCATGCACACGCTGCGCTCGCCGAAGGATTACACCGGCCCCGACCTGGACCTGCCGAGCCTGGGCTACCGATCCTGGCACGAGGCGCGGTATGGCGCGGCGCACTGGCAGACGCTGGAGCTGATCGCGCGGCAGGACTGGGCTGCCTATCTCGGCTGGGTGCGCGACACGGTCGGCGTGCCGGTGCAACACGACACCGCCGTGACCGACATCGCGCCGGCAGATGGGTTGCTGGCCGTGACGGTGGGCGGTGAGGTCCGCTACGCCCGCAAGGTGGTGCTGGCGACCGGCCAGGATGGCGCCGGACAGTGGTGGATGCCGCCTTTCGTGGCGGCGCTGCCGGCCCACCTGCGCGCCCACACCGCCGACCCGATCGACTTCGCGGCGTTGCGCGGCAAACGGATCGCGGTGCTGGGCGCCGGCGCCAGCGCCTTCGACAACGCGGCGATGGCGCTGGAGGCGGGCGCGGCGGAGGTGACGCTGTTCTGCCGCCGGGCGGAGCCGCAGGTGGTGCAGCCGTTCCGCTGGCTGACCTTCGCCGGCTTCCTGCGCCACGTGTCTGAGCTGGACGATGCTTGGCGCTGGCGGTTCATGAGCCGCATCCTCGGCATGCGCGAGGGCTTTCCCCAGCCCACCTACGACCGCTGCGCCCGACACGCCGATTTTCGCCTGCGCACCGGCGCGCCGTGGACGGGGGCGCGTCCCTCCGGCGACGGCGTGGCCGTGGAGACGCCGTGCGGCGGGTTCACCGCGGACTTCCTGATCTGCGGCACGGGCGTGGAGATGGATTTCGCGTTGCGGCCCGAACTCGCACGGCTTGCCGAAGATATCGCCCGGTGGTCCGACCGCTACGTCCCGCCGCCCGAGGAGCGCGATGACCGGCTGGGTCGCTTCCCCTACCTTGCGGCCGATTACAGCCTGGTGCCGCGCGCGGGGAGCGAGGCGGCGTGGATGAAGGACATCCACCTGTTCAACATCGCCTCGACGATGAGCTTCGGCCCCTCCGGCTCCTCGATCAACGCGATGACGACGGCGGTGCCGAAGCTGGTCGCCGGGCTGACGCGGGGGCTGTTCATGGGGGATCTGGACCGCCACTGGCAGAGCCTTGCGGCGTATGACGTGCCGCAGGCAGTCCTGTAAGACGCCAGCCTGCCGGCTACCGCGGTGGTGGTCCCGCCCGCATCACCGCGCCGCTCGCCGCGTCGACGTCCACGACCAGCCCCGGCGCTCCCGGTATCGGACCGGCCCATTGGAAGCGCCACACCGCCCGCCCGGCGGCGTCCCAGGTCAACATCCCGGGTGCCTCGGGTAACGACGCCGTACCGTCCGTGTGGAGATGCGCCCGCGCCGCCGCCTGGGCGACGGCCTCGCCGATCCGTCCTTCCGGCGCCGGTCTCAGGCCGAGCAGCCGTGCCAACCCCATCATCCCGCCCTATCGCCGGCCCATCAGCGCCATCTGCCGCGCCTCGAAGGCGCCGCCGAACTGCGGCCCGGCTTGGGTGCTCGCCGGCATCGGCGCCCCCTTGGCCGTCAGCGCGCCATAGAAGATGTCGTTGTCTACCTTGATCGGGCCGAGGAACAACTCGCCGGTTTCCTGCGCCACCCGGGTCAAGGTGACGTCGTATTGCCCGTTCAACGGGAAGCGCAGCCCTTCCACGATGCGTCCGAAGCTGAAGCCCTTCGCCCGCATCTGTGCCGACCCTTCGCACAGCGCTTCTTCCAGGAAGCGCGTCAGGTAGGAGTTCGCGTAACTTCCAGCCGTCCATTTCGCCCGCAGCTGCCGCAGGAAGTCCAGCTTCGGACGCAGCAGGGCGTGGAATTGCTCGTGGAACAGCGTGATCTGCTGTTCGTCCAGCGGGAAGCGCGTGTTGATGTGGATATCGCCATAGGGCGTGGCGAAACCATACGCGTTCGAGAGCTTGCCCCAGGATTTCGGGAATGGATAGCGCTCCACCTTCGGGATGTAGCGCCACGCACCCTCCGCGATGGCGGGCGCCCGCGGGAAGTCCGCGATCGCAGCCGGACGGGGCAGGTTTGGCCGCTTCCATCGGAACAGCAGCGTCGCCAGCATGTCCACGCCAATCACCCCGATCGCCTGGGCGAGCTTGCCCGCCGCGTCATCGATCGCGGCGCTCGTCCGCGCCTGGCCTGCCCCGGTGAAGGCTTCGATGGCCAGCTTGGCCGCATGCACGGCGTCCGCGCCGAGCGCCGCGACCCCCGTCGCCAGCGCCAGCGCGTCGAACACCTCTCCGAACCCGAAGAAATGCGACAACCCCCACAGCACCACCACAGCCTCGATCACGTGCAACGCCTGGGGAGTCAGCAACTGGCGGATCTGATCCGCCACGTCCGCCGGAACCTTGGGCAGCGTGGCTTGGAGCAGCGCGCCGATCCGCTCGCCCCTGGACATCCCTGCGATCTCGGCATCGGTCGCCACGGCTTTCTCCCTCTACCAGCCGGCCTTCGAACAGCGGGTGCTCAGGACTGGCGTTCCAGGATCGACACGTAGTTCGCCACGGCGGCGCCCCCCATGTTATACACGGCGCCGACATCCGCCCGCGGCAGCTGCATGTCGCCGGCTTGCCCCGTCAGCTGCATCGCCGTCATCACGTGCATCGACACTCCGGTGGCGCCCACCGGGTGGCCCTTCGACTTCAACCCGCCGGAGCGGTTCACCGGCAGCTTGCCATCGGGCGCGGTCCAGCCCTCCAGCACGGCGCGGGCGCCCTGGCCCTCCGGCGCAAGGCCCATCGCCTCGTATTCGATGAGCTCGGCGATGGTGAAGCAGTCATGCGTCTCGACGAAGGACAGGTCCTCCAGCGCCAAACCCGCGCCCTCCAGCGCCTTGCTCCAGGCTACCGCGCCAGCCTCGAACCGGGTCGGGTCGCGGCGGGAGAGCGGCAGGAATTCGTTGACATGCGCGGTGGCGCGGAAGCGGACGGACTTGCCGCCGGCCTGCGCCAGCGCGCGCGCCGTGTCCTCGTCGGCCAGGATCAGCGCGGCGGCGCCGTCGGACACCAGGGAGCAATCCGTCCGCTTGAGCGGACCGGCGACGTAGGGGTTCTTGTCGGACGCCGTGCGGCAGAACTCGAAGCCGAGGTCGCGCCGCATCTGAGCGTATGGGTTGTCGACGCCGTTCTTGTGGTTCTTCGCGGCGATGGCGGCCAGGGCGTCGCTCTGGTCGCCATGGCGCTGGAAATACGTCTCGGCGATGCGGCCGAACACGCCGGCGAACCCGGCGGGGATGTCGCCCTCCTCCTTGCGGTAGGAGGCGCCCAGGAGATTGTCGCCGACCTGCGGACCAGGCGTGGACGTCATCTTCTCCACGCCGATCACCAGGGCGAAGCGGCCGCGCCCGGCGGCGATGAAGTCGCGCGCCGCGAACACGGCGGCGGAGCCGGAGGCGCAGGCATTCTCGTAGCGGGCGGCCGGCTTGAACCGCAAGTCCGGCACGCTCTGCATCGCCAGGGAGCCGGGGAAGTTCTGCTTGCTGAAGCCGCTGTTGAAGTTGCCGACGAACACGCCGTCGACCTCGGCGGCGGGGATGCCGGCATCCTCGATCGCCGCGCCCGCGACCCGGGCGATCAGGCTTTCCAGGTCGGGGTCGTCCAGCTTGCCGAAGGGGGAATGCGCCCAGCCGACGATGCATGCCTCGGTCATCGCGTGTTTCCTTCTTGGTTCTTACCGGTGCCTCAAGCGTCCACCGGTTTCTGCTCGACCAGTTGCGCCGCGTAGATCGATACCTCGTAGAGGGCGATCAAGGGCAAGGCGAGGCCGCACTGGGTGATGATGTCGGGCGGCGTCAGCACGGCGGCGACGATGAACATGCCGACATAGGCGTAGCGCCGCATCTTCTTCAACGACTTGGACGAGACGATGCCGACCTTGGCCAGCAGGGTCAGCAGCACAGGCAACTGGAAGGCGATGCCGAAGGCGAAGATCAGCTTCATCACCAGGTCGAGGTATTCGCTGACCTTGGCCTGCAGCTCGATCGGCAAGCCCCCTGCCCCGGTCGGCGTCTCGAACGAGAGGAAGAACCGCCAAGCCACTGGAAAGATGAAATAGTAGGCCAGCGCAGCGCCGAGCACGAACAGGACGGGCGAGGCGATCAGGAACGGCAGGAAGGCGCGCTTCTCGCTGCGATACAGCCCCGGCGCCACGAACAGGTAGATCTGCGAGGCGATCACCGGGAAGGCGAGGAACGCGCCGCCGAAGAACGCCACCTTGATGTAGGTGAAGAAGGCTTCGTACAGCGCCGTGTAGATCAGGCGCCGGTCGCTCCCGGTCCTGGACTGCAGGATGTCGGCCAGCGGCTGCGCCAGGAACGAGTAGATCTGCGTGGAGAAGTGGTAGCAGAAGATGAAGCAGACGAACAACGCCGCGCCCGACCACATCAGCCGCTTGCGCAGCTCCACCAGGTGCGCGAGCAGCGGCATGGGCGTGTCGTTGATCGGGTCGTCCGTCTTGTCGGCCAAAGCGGGGCTTCCTGTTCGCCGCGTCAGACGCTTGGCGCGTGCGGGCCGGAGGCGTGCTGCGCGGCTTCGGGCGGGATGAAGGCCGGGGCAACAAGCACCGCCGGCGCCGGGTCCGGCGGGATGAAGGCGGGCGCCGGAGCCTCGATCGTCGGCGTGGCGATGGTGTGCTCGGGCATCGCGGCCACCGGCGTGGTCACCACGGGCGGCGGCTCGCGGATCGGGTCCTGCAGGGACCGGCGGATAGAGCCGTCGCTGTCCACGGCGCGGGCGATGGTGCCCCGTATGTCCAGGCGGCGGATTTCGCGGAACTGGTCCCGCACCTCGCCCAGATCCGCCTCGCGGACCATCTCGTCGACGTGGGTCTGGAACTCCGCCGCCATCCGCCTTGCCTTCTTCACCATGCCGGTGATGGCCTTCACGGCGATCGGCAAGTCCTTGGGCCCGATCAGCACCAGCGCCACGCCGGCGATCAGCGCGATTTCGGACCAGGCAAAATCAAACATCGCAGCCGCACCTCTGCCCGCGCTCTAGCACGTCATTCCTGGGGTGGGAAATCTGCGGCGGCCGCATCGGGCGCCTCCTGCAACGGCACCGGAACGACCGGCGGCGGCTCCACCAGGAGGTCCTCGCGCCGTGGCAGGTCCCGCAGGTCGCGCAGGCCGAACTGTGCCAGGAAAGCGGGGGTGGTGCCCCAGAGCGTCGGGCGGCCCGGCACCTCCCGCCGGCCTCCGGCGGCGATCAGCCCTGATTCCAGCAGGGCGTCCACCGTCTGCTGCGACAGGCTGGTGCCACGCATCTCCTCGATCTCCGGCCGCGTGACCGGCTGGTGGTAGGCGATGATCGCCAGCGTCTCCATCGCCGCGCGGGGCAGCCGGCGCGGCTGCGGCACCACGCGGCGCAGCGTCGGCGCCAGGTCCGGCGCGGTGCGGAACTGCCAGCCGCCGGCAACCTCCACCAGGGTCACCCCGCGTCCGGCGCAGCGCTCCCGCAGGGTGGCGAGCACCGCCTCCGCCTCGGCATCCGGCGGCAGCAGCTGTTGCAGGGCCCGAGCGGACACCGGCGCAGCGCTGGCGAACACCAAAGCCTCGGCCAAACGCACCTGCTCCTCATCCATGTCCGGCGGCGCCCGCGAACAGGATGGGTCCGAATGCCTGGTCCTGCCGCAGCCGGGCCTGGCCGTCGCGCGCCAGTTCCAGGCCGGCCAGCAAGGTGGCGGCGGTGGCGGCGCGCCGGGCGAGCGGGTCGAAGGTGCGGTCGGGAAGGAATTGCTCCAGCACCGTCCAGTCCGGCACGTGGCGCAGCATGGCGCCGAGCCGGCCCAGCGCGTCCTGCACGCTCCAGAGCGGGCTGCCGGCCGGGCGATAGCTGCGCCGGCCGCCGCCGCGCCGCATCGCCGCCAGATAGGCGCGCAGCAGCCCGGCGGTATCGGCGGCCAGGCCGGAGCGGTCGAACTCGGTGAAGCTCTCCGACTCGGGGCGGCCCCAAACGTCGCGGCCAAGGCTGGGGCGGTCGTCCAGCCACGCCGCCGCGGCCCGCACGCGTTGCAGCGCCAGGATGCGGGCGGCGAGCACCTCCGCGGCCTCCAGCCCCTCCTCGGCCTCCGGCACGTCCTCCGGCAGCAGCAGGCGGGACTTCAGCCAGGTCAGCCAGGCCGCCATCACCAGCCAGTCCGCCGCCAGCTCCAGGCGGACGCGCCGGGCCCCTTCCACCGCGGCGAGGAACTGCTCCACCAGCCGGAGGATCGAAATCCGGGCCAGGTCGACCTTCTGGGCCCGGGCCAGGTCCAGCAGCAGGTCCAACGGCCCCTCAAACCCCTCGAGCTGGACGGCCAGGCGCTGAGAGTCGGGGGGCTCAGCCGTCATTGCCGGCCAGGTGCATGACGAGGTCCATCGCGCGCGGGATCGCCGTGGTCAACGCGTCGCCCACCGGGTCGAACTCGATGCCGACGGCGTGCAGCAGCTGCGGCAGCAGGAAGACGCCCAGCAGCACGAAGGCGATGCCGGCCCGCTCGATCCGCGCCCACCGGATGGCGAGCGGCAGCGGCAGCACGCCGACCACGATGCGGCCGCCATCCATGGGCGGGATCGGCAAGAGGTTGAACAGGCCGAGCGCCAGGTTGGTCAGGATGAACATGTAGAGGAAGTTCACCGCCACGTCGCCGGCGGCACCCGGCCAGGCGTCGCTCGTGCGCAGCGCCAGCGCCGCCAGCCACGCGAGCAGGAAGTTCATCAGCGGCCCGGCCGCCGCCACCAGCGCCATGTCCTGCCGCGGATGGCGGAAGCGGGCGGCGTTCACCGGCACCGGCTTGGCCCAGCCGAACATGAACGCCACGTGGCGGATGGTCAGCAACTGCGCCAGGAGCAGGAAGCCCGGCAGCAGGATCGTGCCGACCCGGTCCACGTGGCGCAGCGGGTTCAGCGAGAGGCGGCCCGCCAGCCGGGCGGTGTCGTCGCCCAGCGCCCAGGCGGCGATGCCGTGCGCCGCCTCGTGCAGGGTGATGGCGCCGATCGCCGCGATGACGGTGACGGCGATGTCCAGCCAGTTGAGGGTCATGCCAGCAGCGCATCCCGCTCCGCCAGCAGGGCGGCGGCGTCAAGCGCCTGGCGGGAGCGGTCGGCCAGGAACAGGGCGGCGCGCATGCGGCCCAGCGTCGCCTCCGTGGCCGGCGGGCAGGCGTCCAGCACGGCCGCCGTCTCCGCCAGCACGCCCGAGCAGTGCAGCGCCAGGTCGCACCCGGCGGCGAGCGCGGCGGCGGTCCGCTCCGCCGGCGTGCCGGTGAGCGCGCCCATGGTCAGGTCGTCGCTGACCAGCACGCCGCCGAACCGGAGACGGCCGCGGATGAGCTCGGCGATGACCGTGGCGGATTGCGTCGCGGGATGCGCCGGGTCGGCTGCCTCGTAGACGATGTGCGCGGTCATCATCCAAGGCAGATGGGCACAGCGCACGAACGGCGCCAGGTCGCCGTCGTCGATGCCGGGCAGGCGCGGCAGGCTGCCATGGCTGTCGACGGTGGCGCGCCCATGGCCGGGGCAGTGTTTGCCGACCGGCTGCACCCCGGCCGCGAGCAGCCCGGCAGCCATGCTGGCGGCCATCTCCCCCACCACGGCCGGGTCGGCGGCGTAGGCGCGGTTCCCGACCACGTCGCTGGCGCCAGGGACGGCAAGGTCCAGCACCGGGGCGCAGACGACCTCCAGCCCGGCCGCAGCCGCCTCCAGCCCGATCAACGCGCCGGTCAGCCAGGCGGCGCGCAGGCCGGCCGGGCGGTCGGCCGCTTCCAACGCGCCCAGCTCGCCGGCGGAGGGGTGCGCCAGCCAATGCGGCGGACGGAGCCGCGCGACGCGCCCGCCCTCCTGGTCCACCATCGTGACGGCGAGCGGCGGCAGCACGCGGGCGACATGCGACGTCAGGGCGGCAAGCTGGGCCGGGTCGACCACGTTGCGGGCGAACAGGATCACCCCAGCCGGCCGGTGCTCCCGGAACAGCGCGACCTCCGCGGCACTCAGCGCCGACCCGGCGATGCCGACGACGGCCGCTTTCAGTGGAACGACCGAAGGCGCTGCACGGCGTCCGCCACCGCGGCTTCGGGGCCGCAATAGCTGAAGCGCACGGTGCGGTGGCCGCGCGCGGCGTCGAAATCCACGCCGCCGGCGGCGGCGATGCCAGCCTCCGCCAGAAGGCGGGCGCAGAAGGCGGCGCTGTCGTCCGTTCGGTCGGCGATTTCGGCGTAGAGGTAGAAGGCACCCTCGGCCGGCGCCAGCCGGTCGAAGCCGACGCCGGGCATCTCGCGCAGCAGCAGGTCGCGGGAGCGGGCGTAGCGGGCGACGTTGGCGGCCAGTTCGTCGTGGCAGTCGAAGGCCGCCTCCGCCGCGACCTGGGCGATGTGCGGGGCGGAGATGAAGAGGTTCTGCGCCAGGCACTCCACCGGGCGAACCAGCTGCTCCGGCAGGACCGTCCAGCCGATCCGCCAGCCGGTCATGGAGAAATATTTGGAGAAGCTGTTGATGACGACGGCGCTGGGGCTGAACGCGGCCGCGGTGGCGACGGCCTGGCCGTATTGCAGGCCGTGGTAGATCTCGTCACTGATCAGGCGCACGCCATGGGTGTGGCACCAGGTGGCGATGGCAGCCAGCTCGTCGCGGTGGAGCATGGTCCCCGCGGGGTTGCATGGAGAGGCGACGATCAGCCCTTCCGGCCGCGGGTCCAGCCGCTCCAGGGCGGCTATCGTCGGCTGGTAGCGCGTCTGCACCCCCGTCTCGATGACGACCGGCCGCAGCCCGAGGGCGGCGGCGATGTTGCGGTAGGGCGGGTAGTAGGGGGCGGCCATGGCGATGCGGTCGCCGGGATCGAATGCGGCCAAGAACACCAGGGGGAAGGCGGCGGAGGCGCCCATGGTCACGGCGATGCGCGCCGGGTCGAGCGTGTGGCCATACCAGTGCTGGCTGTGGGCGGCGATGCGGGCGCGCAGGGCTGGCCGCCCGAACGCCTCCGTGTAGCCGAGCGGCGACCCTCCCTCCAGCGCGCGCCGGGCTGCCTCCACCGCACCGCGCGGGGCGCCGGTGCCGGGCTGGCCGACCTCCATGCGGATGATGCCGGGTGCGCCTGCGGGCAGCGCCGCCTGCCGCGCATTGGCCGCCGCGATGACGTCCATCACGCGGAAGGGCGGCACCGCGGCGGTGCGGCCGACTTTCAGCAAAGGACGCTCCTACTGGATTTGCAGCTCGGTCGCGGCGATGCTGATGGACGGGTTGCGCTGGTCCGGCGTGCGATGGTCCGGTTCCGACGGGTAGCCCGTCACGGTGGCCCGGCACAGATTGAAGCAGCGGCGCAGGTCGACGCGCTCCTGGCCTTGCAGCGCGGGGAAGTGGAAGTCGACCGTCCCGTTGGAGGGCATGCCCGGAACCTTGAACATGTGGCACTTGTCCAGGTCGCACAGCATGTCCGCGGGGCCATAGGTCGTCGAACCTTCGTGCGGGGGCGCCAGGTGGAAGGACACCGGCGGGAGCGGCGCGGCGGCACCGACGAGGATCATCGACAGGATCAGCAGATACCGCATGGAGGCGTCCCTTTCGCATGTCCGAGCGGCCGTTCCGACAGCCGCTCGCACGAACCGTGTTGACGACCGCTTCTTAGTCGAAGTCCTGCGGTCGGCCCAGGCCATAAGCAACCGGAACCGTTACGGCAGCGTCAACTGCCACCCGCCGCGAGGCCGCTGCCGCGGCTGTCGGTGATCCAGCCGCAGCTATCCTCGTTGCCGGGCAGGTAGCGGGTGCAGGCGATCGCGTTGGCGCGCCCCGGTTCCGGCACGGGCGTGTTGGACTGGCCGGCCAGGATGTTCGTCAGCCCCGACGCCACGGCGAGGGGCGCACCCTCCTGCCCGCTGCCGCCGACGGCGGCGCGGAACGCCCGCAGGCTCGGGTTCCAGGCAATCGCGGCCGCCAGGAGCGGGGGCGGCACGCTGGCGGGCGAGGCGGCCATGACGATCCCGGTGCCGGGGGCGATCCGCCCGGTGCCGAACAGGTTGTCCATGGTGAGTGCGCACACCACGGCATTGCCGTCGCGGTCCAGGGTGGCGAAGGTGGTGGAGGCGGGCAATGCGGGCAGCGGGCCGGCCGTGAGGTCCCGTGCCGCCAGCAGCGCGGCGGGGTCCGCCCCGCCGGCGCGCCACCGTGCAGCCACCGCCAGGGCGCGGGTTTGCGCCGCCGCGGGGTTGCCCGGCGTCGCCTGCAGCGCCTGGAAGGCGGCGGCGGCAGCGAGGCCGCCATCGGCGGGCGGCGGCAGGAACGCCACCTGGTCGCGCCCGGCGGCGACGATCAACGGGCCGACCGTCTTCGGCAGGGCCGCACGCAGGTCGGCCGCCGTGACGCCGCCGCCTGCGACGGTGGAGGCGACCTCGAACCGGCGGGCGAGCGCACCCTGATAAAGATCCCCCACGCCGGAGACGCGCAGCTGCGCGAGCGTCGCGCCCAGGTCCGGCTGGGTCATGCTCGCGCCCTCCGTCAGGACGCTGCCGCCCGGGGCGAAGACGGCGCGGGCCGCCGGGTCGGACAGCAACGGGCCGGCCACCAGCTGCAGATCCCGCACGAAGGCGCGGGAGGCGGGGGTGCCGAACCGGGCGAGCTGTTCGGCGGGGGCGACCAGCGTCTCGAACGGGCGGCGGCCGTAGCGGGCGTGCAGCGCGAACAGGCCGCGGGCCAGCATCGGAACGGCGGCGGGGCGGTCGCTCTGCGCCGCGGCCTTGGCGGGTGCCACCGGGGTGAACACGATCCCCTCCGGCACGCCTTCGCCGGCGCCGGTACGCGCCGGGCTGTAGGCGATGCAGGCGCCGCCGGAGCCGAGGCTGGCGCGGGAAGGGTAGGTCACGGCGAGGGTGAAGCCGATCGCCACGGCCGCGTCCGCCGCGGTGCCGCCCAGGACCAGGACCTCGCGCCCGGCCAGCGCCGCGGTCGGCTCGTCGGCGACGACGCCGCCGACGAAGCCGCTGATGCGCCGCGGTTCGGAGCCCGGCCCCTGCACCCCGCCGCCGAGGAAGGTCTGCTGCACCTCGCCCAGCGTGGAGCATGCGGCGATGGCACCGCACAGGGCCAGCATCAGGCTGGCGCGCATCCGTCTGGCGGCTGGCATCGGCGTGTCGCATCCTCCGTCGGCCGGTATTGGCTTGGCCGGGACCCGTGCCATAACCGGCTTCGCGATGGGCGGCAAATCACCCGCCGCGTCCGGGCAGCACCTCCTTTGGGCAGGGATGGAGAGTTCATGATCAGGCGGTTCGCCTTGGCAGGCGTGGTGGCATTGGGGTCGTGCGGGGCTGCGGCGGCGGCGGCACTGACGCCGGCGCAGCGGGCCGAGGTGGTGGAGACGGTGCGGCAGGCCTTGCACGATGACCCGTCCATCCTGCGCGACGCGCTGGCGGCGATGCAGGCCGACGACGCGGCGCGGCAGGAGGCCAGCGCCGCCAGCGCCATCGTGGCGCAGCAGGCGGCGCTGGTCGCCGACCCGGCCGACGCCGTGGCCGGCAACCCAGCCGGCGATGTCACGGTGGTGGAGTTCTACGATCCGCGCTGCCCGTATTGCCGTCAGATGCTGCCGGTGATGGCCGCGCTGCTGCAGGGCGACCCGCAGGTGCGGCTGGTGTTCAAGGACATCCCGATCCTGGGCCCGGGCTCCGTGCTGGAGGCGCAGGCGCTGCTGGCGGCGCAGCGGCAGGGGCACTACCTGCCGTTCCAGGACGCGATCATGCACAGCACGGCCACGCCCACCCCCGCCTCGCTGCGGGCGGAGGCGGAGCGGGAGGGGCTGGATGGCGCCCGGTTCGACCGCGACATGGCCGACCCGGCGATCCAGGCGCGGCTGGACAAGAACCTGCATCTCGCCGCGGCGCTGCATGTCGACGGCACGCCGGCGCTGGTGGTGGGCAGCCGGATGATTCCCGGGGCGGTCGAACTCGCGGATCTGCAGGGGGCGGTCGCCGCCGCCCGCATCCGCTAGACCGCGCCGCCCTGGCCGAAGGAGACACCCGAGACCCGGACGGGAGCTTCGAGGTCTCGGGCAGCGAGGTCGGCTCCATCTGCTACGAGAAGCTGGTGGAGCCGGACGCGGCGGACCCGAGCAAGCTGGTCGGGTACTGGCGAACAGGTGGTGCGGGTTCACATGTTCATTTTATGCTAAAGTTCCGGTGAGAGTTTGGTGTCCTGATCGAAGGGGGCCAAGCGATGATTTCCAGGATGTCGGTGGCGCGGCAGTTTTTGGTCCTGGCGGCGCTTGGCGTGGCGTTGACCATCGCTGGGCTTGGGCTGGTGCTCAAGCGGAGCCACGACTTGGCCTATGAAGCCAAGCGCGCCGAAATCATCCACGAAGCGGAGGAGGGAGGGTCCATCGTCCGCTACTTCGTCCAGCGCGAACAGAGTGGCGCCATGACCCGGGAAGAAGCCCAGAAGCGCGCGATCGAGGCGTTGGGAGCCATCCGCTTCCAGGGCGTGAACTACGTCGCCTTGCTTGGCTATGATGGAACGTCCCTGGTCAATGCCAACAAGGACATCGTCGGCAAGAACATCATCGATCTGAAGGATCCGTTCGGGACCCCGGTCGTGCGGGCCCAGCTCGCCGTCGCCATGTCGGGCAAGCCGGGTTTCGCGGAGTTCTATTGGAAGAAACTGGGCGAGACGACGCCCAAGCTGAAGATGTCCTACAATATCGGCATTCCGGAATGGCAGATGGACGTCACCACCGGAGATTTCGCCGACGACATCGATGCCATGCTGGTCGACAGCATCGTCCAGCTGTCGATGATCTTCGTTCCGCTCTTCGTCGGCTACCTGGTCGTCGTCTACCTCATGCGCCGTTCGCTCGCCAGGCTGCTGGGCTCGTTGTGCGGCACGATGCGGCAATTGGCGCAGGGCAACCACGCGACTGAGATACCGGGCCGCGACCGGCGCGACGAGATCGGCCAGATGGCGGAGACGCTGGTGACGTTCCGCCAGGACGCGATCGAGAAGGAGAGGCTCCAGTTGGAGGCGGCGGAGGCCAGCCGCCGTGCGGAGGAGGAGCGGACGGCGCGCGAGGCCGAGCGGGCGACGATCGCGCAGCAGCAGACGCTGGTGGTGCAAAGCTTGGCGGCTGGACTGGAGAAGCTGTCGGAGGGCGACCTCGGCTTCCGCCTGGTGGATGCCTTCTCGCACGACTACGAAAAACTGCGTGCCGACTTCAACAACGCCATCGCCAAGCTGCAGGAGACATTGCAGGTCGTGGTCGGCACGACGCGCAACATCCATTCCGGCTCGGCCGAGATCACCAGTGCCTCCGACGACATGTCCCGGCGGACGGAGCAGCAAGCCGCCGCGCTGGAGCAGACGGCGGCGGCGCTGGACGAGATCACCGCGACCGTGCGCAAGACCGCGGACAGCGCCACCCACGCCAGCCAAGTCGTCGCGGCGGCGAAGGGCGATGCGGAGAATTCGGGTGCGATCGTGCAGGATGCCGTCAACGCGATGGGAGCGATCGAGCATTCCTCACGCCAGATCAGCCAGATCATCGGCGTGATCGACGAGATCGCCTTCCAGACGAACCTGCTGGCCCTGAACGCCGGCGTGGAGGCGGCACGGGCTGGCGATGCCGGTCGTGGGTTCGCCGTCGTCGCGTCCGAGGTCCGGGCCCTGGCTCAGCGCTCGGCCGAGGCAGCGAAGGAGATCAAGGGTCTGATATCGACATCCTCCGGGCATGTGAACTCAGGTGTGCGGCTGGTCGGCGACACCGGGCAGGCGTTGGCGCGCATCGTCGACCAAGTCGGCGCGATCACCGGTATCATGACGGAGATCGCGGCCTCCGCCGCGGAGCAGGCGACGGGGCTGGCGGAGGTGAACAGTGCCGTCAATCAAATGGACCAGGTGACGCAACAGAACGCGGCGATGGTGGAGCAGGCGACTGCGGCGAGCCATTCCCTCGCGGCTGAGGCCACGCATCTCGCGGCGGTGGTGGGACGGTTCCGCCTGGCAGAAGGCAATGCCGCAGCGTCGCCAGCCAGCCAGCCGAGAGCAGGCGTACCGGCCCGGCGGACCACGTCTGCCACGGTCGGCAACCTCGCGTTGAAGTAGCTGCCGCGGCAGCTGCCTGAATGGCAAGCGTCGCCCGCCGGCGCGCGGCGGGTGTGGGACGGTCGTCCGCGCTTCTGGAGTGCATGACGGGGTTGGCTTGGAATCCGGTAGGTGGCACGCCATTTTGCTGCCTATGCATACCAAGACCGACTACGACCCCGTGGGCTGGCACGGCACCACCATCCTGTGCGTGCGCCGAGACGGGCACGTGGCAATGGCTGGGGACGGCCAGGTCACGCTTGGACAGACCGTCATCAAGGGCAATGCGCGCAAGGTCCGCCGCATCGGCGCCGGGGACAAGGTGCTGGCGGGGTTCGCCGGCGCCACCGCGGACGCCTTCACGCTGTTGGAGCGGCTGGAGGCGAAGCTGGAGCGGTTCCCCAACCAGCTGGAGCGCGCCTGCGTCGAGCTTGCCAAGGATTGGCGGACCGACCGCTACCTGCGCCGGCTGGAGGCGATGATGGCGGTGGCGGACGCACAGCACTCCTACACCCTGACCGGCAACGGCGACGTGCTGGAGCCCGACGATGGGCTGATCGCCATCGGCTCAGGCGGGAACTACGCGCTGTCTGCCGCGCGGGCGCTGCTGGAGATCGAAGGGCTGTCCGCCGAGGAGATCGCCCGGCGCGCCATGCGCATCGCGGGCGAAATCTGCGTCTATACCAATGCCAACGTCATCATCGAGACATTGTAAGCCATGGACGTCCCAACCTTTTCGCCGCGCGAGATCGTCTCCGAACTCGACCGGTTCATCGTCGGCCAGAACGACGCCAAGCGCGCGGTGGCCATCGCGCTGCGCAACCGCTGGCGCCGCCAGCAGCTCCCGGAGGAGATGCGGGAGGAGGTGGTGCCGAAGAACATCCTGATGATCGGCCCCACCGGCTGCGGCAAGACGGAGATCGCCCGGCGGCTGGCCAAGCTGGCGCAGGCGCCGTTCCTGAAGGTGGAGGCGACCAAGTTCACCGAGGTCGGCTATGTCGGGCGCGACGTGGAGAGCATCGTGCGCGACCTGGTGGAGGTGAGCCTCACCATGTTGCGGGAGGCCAGCCGGAAGGACGTTCAGGCCAAGGCGGAGCTGCAGGCCGAGGACCGGTTGGTGACGGCGCTGGTGGGCGAAGGCGCCGGCGGCGACACGCGCGCCAAGTTCCGTCGCATGCTGCGCGACGGGGAGCTGGAGGAGAAGGAGGTCGAGGTGCAGGTGGCTGATGGCGGCGGCTCGCCGATCGGGCAGATGGACATCCCGGGGATGCCGCCGGGCCAGATGATCAACCTCGGCGAGATGATGAAGGGCATGATGGGTGGCCGGGCGCAGAAGACCAAGCGCATGACGGTGGCTGCGGCCCGCACGGCGTTGGCGCGCGACGAGGCGGACCAGCTGCTGGACAGCGAGCAGGTGACCAAGGACGCGGTCGTCCATGCCGAGCAGAACGGGATCGTGTTCCTGGACGAGATCGACAAGGTGTGCGCGCGGTCCAGCGAGGGCGGCTTTCGCGGCGGCGACGTGTCGCGGGAGGGCGTGCAGCGGGATTTGCTGCCGCTGATCGAGGGCACCACCGTCACCACCAAGTATGGCCCGGTGAAGACGGACCACGTGCTGTTCATCGCGTCGGGGGCGTTCCACCTGGCCAAGCCGTCCGACCTGCTGCCGGAGTTGCAGGGGCGGCTGCCGATCCGGGTGGAGTTGGCGCCGCTGTCGCGGGCGGATTTGCGGCAGATCCTGGTGGAGCCGGAGCACAGCCTGCTGAAGCAGTATGGCGCGCTGATGCAAACCGAGGGGGTGACGCTGACCTTCGGCGAGGACGCGATCGACGCGCTGGCGGACTTGGCGGCCGACATCAACGACCGGGTGGAGAATATCGGCGCACGCCGGCTGGCCACGGTGCTGGAGAAGCTGCTGGAGGAGGTGAGCTTCACCGCCAGCGACCGCAACGGCGAATCGGTGGCGGTGGATGCGGCGTACGTCAACGAACGCGTGGCACCCTTGGCGGCGCGGGGTGACCTCAGCCGGTTTATCTTGTAGCGGCACCTTGTTACGGGACTTATGCTTCTGGGGCGAACATACCTGGCCCCTGCTCTCGGGATGGCGTTTCCAGCGAGGCGATCGTCGCGATGCTGGACATGGCGTCGGGTGAGATGGGCGAGGACGAGTTCACGGCCTGGGTGCGCGAGCATGCGCAACCGGGTCGCGCTGTGGTACCGTGTCCCGCAGCTTGAGCCAGCGGCGGCGCAGGCTCAACCAACTCCAGTAGGAGCGCACGGTGACCACAAGGTCCAGGTCGTGCCAGCAGAAGGCGACCTCGTTGCCGCCGTATGGCTCGGCATAGGCGAGGAAGCCCTGCGGGTAGGCCCCCCCTACGAGGACGCGGTCACGCTCGCGTAGGTCCGGGCCGATCAGCGATATCGTCAGCACTTCGTGGAATGGCGTGTTGTCGCTGACCAGGACGAGGGTGCTGCGATCGTCCAGGATGAACTGCGCTTCCGCCACCAGACCTGGGACCGCGACCACCGGCCTGCCCTTGAACAGCAACATGTTGGAAGCGCCGCCGCTTCCCGGTTGAACGGAAAAATCCTGCGTCGGTCGTATCTGGCTGGCTTCGGCGGCTGCACGGGACTGCATGGGCGCCATACGCCACCCTTTGCCAGCGAGGGCAAGATTGACGGGGGACCGGGTCGGCGTCACATGCGGCGCATGAGCGACCCGTACGTCCAACCCACGGAACCGACCGCTGCCGAGGCCATCGCCGCCATTGGCGAGGAGTTGGCGGTGTTCGACGACTGGATGGACCGCTACCAGTACATCATCGAACTCGGCCGTGCCCTGCCCCCGTTCCCCGAGGCGTGGACGGACGACTCCCACCGGGTGCCGGGCTGCCAGAGCAAGGTGTGGATGGAGGCCGCGCGGAACGGCCCGGTGCTGTCGCTGGCCGGGGCGTCCGACGCGGCGATCGTGTCGGGGCTGGTGGCGCTGCTGCTGCGGGTCTACTCGGGCCGCAGCCCGGCGGAGATCGTCGCGACCGACCCGGCGTTCCTGCGCGACCTGGGATTGCTGGAGGCGCTGTCGACCAACCGAGGCAACGGCATCGCGGCGATGGCGCGGGCGATCCGGGAGGCGGCCCAGTCGCAGATCGCCTGACCCCCTCCCCCGGCACGCGCGTCGGGCTGTTCACCGGCGCTATCTTCGCCGCCGCTGCCGTGACGACCGCGTATCTGCCGCTGTGGATGACGGACCGGGGCGTCGATCCGGGACAGGTCGGCACGGTGTTGGGGGCCGCCTCGCTGGTGCGGCTGGTGGCGGTGCCGGCCTGGGGCGCGGCGGCGGACCGGGCCGGCTCGATGCGATCCATGCTGCTCGTGGCCGCAGCGGCGGCCGCGGTGTCGGTGGCCTGTCTGCCGCTGGCGCGGGCGATCTGGGGCTTGCTGCTGGTCACCACGCTGGGCGGCATCGCGGCCGCGGCGCTGACGCCGCTGACGGACACGCTCACGCTGGCCCTGGCACTGGGCGGACGGCTTTCCTACGGCCGGACGCGTGCCTGGGGCTCGGCCGCCTACATGCTGGCGACCGCAGCCGCCGGGCCGGTGCTCGGATGGGCCGGGTCGTGGATCGTGCCCGGGCTGGTCGCCTGCGGCTATGGCACCGCCTGCGCGCTGGCGCCCGCGTTGCCGGAGCCGGCGCGGGCCGTTCGTTCGGCGCTGCGGCCGACAGGGCTGCTGCGCCTGCGGCCGCTGCAGCTGACCATCGTGGCCAGCGCGCTGATCCAGGGCTCGCACGCCGCCTATTACGGCTTTGCCGCCATCTGGTGGCGCCAGGCGGGGCTCGGCGACGGGGCGATCGGCTTGCTGATCGCCGAGGGCATCGTGATGGAGATCGCGCTGTTCACCTGGGGTGGCCGATGGGTCGCGCGGCTCGGCCCGGCGCGACTGACCGCGCTGGCCGCGGCCGGGTGCATCGTGCGCTGGACGGCACTGGGGTTCACGACCGCACTGCCCGTGCTCGCGACCGTGCAGCTGCTGCACGCCGCCACCTTCGCCATGCAGCACCTGTCCGCCATGGCGATGCTCGGCCGGCACGTGCCCGGCAGCCGCCGCGCCGCGGCGCAGGCGGTGCACTCGGCGCTGGGGTTTTCGGCGCCGACCGGTCTGCTGATCTGGCTGGTCGGGCTTCAATTCGCCCGGTTCGGCGGCTTGGTGTTCCTGCCGATGGCCGTGCTGGGTGGGGCCGGCCTCCTGCTGGCCGGCCCGCTGGCACGGGTCGAGCGGCTAGGCCGCGTGAGCGGCGGCTGACCAGCGGGGCGGCTGCTGCGAGGACTTGGCGCGGGGCGCGGCAGCCTCCGTCGCCTGATCGGTCCGGAAGCGGTCAGTCACCTTGGCGAGTTCGTCGGCCTCCCGCATCAGGGCGTGGCTGGCGGCGGTGCTTTGCTCCACCATGGCCGCGTTCTGCTGCGTCACCTGGTCCATCTGGTTCACCGCCGCATTCACCTGGTGCAGCCCTGTCGCCTGCTCCTGCGCCGAACTGGCGATCGCGGCGATCGCAGTGGTGATCTCCCCCACTTGGGCGACGATCCGGCCGAGCGACTGCCCGGTCTGGCCGACCAGTTGCACGCCTTGGCTCACCTGCTGGGTGCTGGCGGTGATGAGCGACTTGATCTCCTTGGCGGCATCGGCGGAGCGCTGGGCGAGCGCCCGGACCTCACTGGCCACGACGGCGAAGCCGCGGCCGGCGTCGCCGGCCCGCGCCGCCTCCACCCCGGCGTTCAGCGCAAGCAGGTTGGTCTGGAACGCGATCTCGTCGATGACTCCGATGATCTGGCCGATCTGGCGCGACGATGTCTCGATGGCGGCCATGGCAGTGACGGCATCGCGCACGATGGCGCCGGATTGCTCCGCATCCAGCCGGGCCTGCAGAACGACGGCGTTTGCCTTGCCAGCGCCGTCGGCCGTGCGCGACACGGTCGCCGTGATCTCGTCCAGGGCTGCGGCGGTCTCCTCCAGGCTGGCGGCCTGCTGCTCCGTCCGGCGGGACAGGTCGTCCGCGGCCTGGGTGATCTCTCCCGTGCCGGAGCGGATCGCGTTGGCATTTTCGACGACGGTCACGACCGTCTGCCGGAGCTGGCCGACGGCGGCGTTGAAGTCGGTGCGCAGCCGTTCGTAGGCCGGGGCAAAGCTCTGCTCCAGCGTGCAGGTGAGGTCGCCGGAGGCCAGCCGCGCCAGTCCGTCGCCCAGGCCGTCGACGACGGCGGCCTGGTGCGCGGCGGCTTCGGCTTTCCCGGCTTCAGCCTGGCGCCGCTCCTGGGCGGCGCGGGCTGCGACGGCGGCGGCTTCGGCCTCCATGCGCTCCTTCTCGATGGCGGTGTCCTTGAACACCTGCACCGCCCGGCTCACCTCGCCGATCTCGTCCCGCCGGGTTTGAAACGGCAGGTCGACCGAGACGTCGCCGGCGGCGAGCAGCGCCGTCTTGCGGGTCAGATGGACCAAAGCATGGCCGATCGAGCGCCATAGCAGCATGCCGACGCCGCCCGCCAGCAGGATGCACAGCAACACCGCGCCCCCGAGCTTGGCGGCGTAGCCGAACAGCATGGCGTCCACGTCATCGATATAGGTGCCGGTGATGACGAAGATGCCCCAGAACGGCAGACCCCTCGTGTAGGAGAGCTTGCGGACGGGCTCGGTCTTGCCAGGGCGCGGATAGCGATAGGCCCAGAAGCCGCTGCCGCTCTTCGACACCAGATCATGGGCAGTGCCGATGATGCGCACGCCATCGGAGTCGACCGTGTTCGTCCGGTCCGTGCCGACGATCGCCGCGTTGGGCGGAAACACCACGGCGATGTTCTTGTCGGTGTAGGCGGAAATGTAATTGTCGCCTTCGAAGCGTTCCGTGTTGATTGCCTCGAAGAGGCGGGCCTCGCCTTGCTCATGCGTCAGCTTGCCCTGCTTGACCTGGGCTTCCAGCGCGTTGGCGTAGCCGGAGACCATCTCGACGACCGTTTGCAGCTTGTTGCGGCGATCCTCCAGCGCCTCGATGCGGACGATCCACAAGGACAACGCGGTCATCGTCACCAAACCCACGATGGTGACCGCGAGGCTGGCGAACAGCTTGGTGCCCACGCGTCGATCGTTGAGCCATGTGGTCATGCGAGTCCTCCTGATCCCGGACAGGATCCGCGGGGAACCTGAACATCTCCTAAACGGTGAACCAAGAGGCCGTGGGGCCGGCGAGCAACTCGATCTGCCGGGCAATCCGCAGCAGCGCGTCAGGGGCGCGGCCGACGGGCCGGGGGTTCGTCGAGGGCACGCCGTCCGCCAAGATCCTGAGCGTTCTGCTGATCCAGTCGCGCCAGGATCGCAGCGCCTCGGGGCTGACGCCGTCGGCGTGATGCGGGTCGAGCTGCAGGGCCGACAGACGGCCAGCCATGCGGCGCAGCGCCGCGTCCACGACCAGGGCCGCCTGCAGTTCCTTGCGCTGGACGTGGCGCGGCTCGTTCAAGGCACGCGAGATCGACGTCTCCAGGTTGTTGCTGGCCATGCCGGCGTTGCGGCGGGCCTGGTCGACCGCTTCGGGCTTCGCCTCGCCCAGCAGGCAACCGAGTTCCGCCTCCGCGAAGGCGGCGTGGGCGAGGATGGCCGTCCGGAGTTCGCGCTTGAGGCGGTCAGGCTCCCAGCTTGGCCATAGGATCAAGCAGCCGAACACGGCAAGGGCGCCCCCCAGGACGGTGTAGAGGGCACGCAGCCCGGCGATGTAGAGCTCGCCGGTGCCGGGCTGGCTGAACTCGGTCAGCAGCACGACCAAGGGCGTCAGCAGGGAGATGAAAGCCCCATAATTCACCGAGCGGACGGTGAAGGCCAGGATCGCCAGGGGAAACAAGGCGGCTGCGATGGCAAGCGGCGTGGTGCTGACCAGCGCGATCGCCGCGGCGAGCAAGCCGCCGAGCACGGTGCCGCCGATCCGCTCCAGCGCCCTCTGCCATGTCAGGGCGTAGAAGGGTTGCATGGTCAGGACCAAGGTGATCGTCAGCCAGTGATGATAGCGGCCCGGCGTCGCCAGCGTGTAGGTCAACGCCGGGGCAGCGACGACGGCGGCGCGCAGGGCGTGGCGGAAGATCGCCGATTGCCATTGGAGGTTGGCCCGCACCGGCATCACGATCCGGTCCCATCGGGTGCCGACCGGCGGGGTGTCCGGCAGGCTGCCAGGCGTCCAGCCGGGCGGGGCGGTCAGCGTCGCGGCGATGCGCAGCCGCTCGACGATGGCGTCCGCCAGCCCCGCCAGCGCCGGCGTCTCGGCCGTGGCGGCCAGCATGGCGTCCAGGGTTGGTCCGATGCGGGCCAAGCGCTGCATGGCGCTGCGGCGGCCGCTATGGCCGGGGTCGTCGGCCATGATCGCCTCCGCCACCACGAGCACGGCAGGATGCAGAAGGTACAGCAGGTGCTCCGCCGCCTGCTGCAGCTGCGGGTCGCGGTTGGCCTCGAGCACGTCGGACAGGGCGATGGTGGCGCCGAACAGCTGGTCGACCGCCTCGATGCGGAGCAATGCCTGCATGGCGCGCTGGCTCGCCTGGCCGCGCACCCGCACCGTGTCCTGAACGGCGGTGCGGGCGCGCTCGATGGTGTCGCGGACGGCGCGGCGGTGGCCGCGGGCATGCGCCTCCCAGGCCGCGACTCCGGCCTTGCTGCGCACCAGGCCGAGCAGGTCGGCCACGAGCCGAGCGGTGGCGCGGTAGGCGTCCGAAAGGGCGTGGCGGGCCGGTCGGAAGGGATGGATGCGCCAGATCACCATGGTGAGGAGGATGGCCCAGAGGCAACCCGCTGCGAACAGGCCAGCCAAGAGCGTGGCTTGCGAGAGTTGCTTGGGCTCATCCAGGGCGAGCACGAGCACGACGACGAGGAGGTTGCCGACCTGCATCGACGCCTGTCCCCAGATCCGTGCGAAGGACAGGGCGAAGACGCCGAGGCAGGCGCACGGAACCGTCAGGGGGAGGCCGCCCGCCCGGAGCAGCCCGAAGCCGGCGGTGATGGCGGCGCCGATGACGGTGAAGGCCACCAGGGCCGGCAACCGGCGTCGGATCGGGCCACCGGAGTCACAAAGGCAGGTGAGCAGCGCGGCGAGCGCGGCCTCCAGCAGGACGGGCTGGTGCAGCCACTGGTCGGCCGCGACGATGAAGGCGATGGACAGGGCGGCGCGCGCGCCCTCCGCCACGCTGATGGCGCGCAGGTCGATGGCGATGGGCAGGCGGGCGAGGTCCGCCTCCGGAGTGGTGGCGAGCAGGCGCATCAGCTGGCTTGCAGGAGCGGCTTGGCCCTCACCCCGGCCCTCTCCCAGAGGGAGATGGAAACAAAGTCCTCTCCCTCTGGGAGAGGGTTGGGTGAGGGCCCAGCATGCGATGTCCGGCGAGGCGTTACGCCGCCTTGGCCATCCCGCGCAGCACGTACTGCAGGATGCCGCCGTGGCGATAGTACTCGACCTCGTCGTCGGTATCGATGCGGCACAGCGCCTCAACCGTCTGCTTGCTGCCGTCAGCCCGGTGGATCGTCACGGGAACGGTCATGCGCGGGGTGATCGTCTCGATCCCGGTAATGTCGATCACCTCGTCGCCTTGCAGGCCGAGCGATTGCCGGGTGGTCCCCTCCGGCAAGGTCAGCGGCAGGATGCCCATGCCGACGAGGTTGGAGCGGTGGATGCGCTCGAAGCTCTCGACCAGCACGGCCTTGATGCCCAGCAGCATGGTGCCCTTGGCCGCCCAGTCGCGGGAGGAGCCCATGCCGTATTCCTTGCCGCCGAACACGACCAACGGCACGCCCTCGTCGGCGTATTTCTTCGCCGCGTCATAGATCGGCATCTCGGCGCCGTCCGGGTAGTGCTTGGTCAGGCCGCCTTCGACGCCGCCCAGCATCTCGTTCTTGATGCGGATGTTGGCGAAGGTGCCACGCATCATGACCTCGTGGTTGCCGCGGCGGGCGCCGTAGCTGTTGAAGTCGCGCTGGCTGACTTGACGCTCGACCAGGTATTCGCCCGCCGGCGACGCCTTCTTGATGTTGCCGGCGGGGCTGATGTGGTCGGTGGTGATGTTGTCGCCGAACAGGCCCAGCACGCGGGCGCCGACGATGTCACCCTTGGCGACCGGCTCCATGGTGATGCCGTCGAAGTAGGGCGGGTTCTTCACGTAGGTGGAGCCGTCGGTCCAGCCGTACGTGTCGTTGCCGCCCTCGACCTCGATCTTCTGCCACTCCTCCGGGCCGAGGAAGACCTCCCCATACCGCTTGAGGAATTGCGGCCGGGTGAGGTCGGCATGGACGATGGTGGCGATCTCCTCGTTGGTCGGCCAGATGTCCTTCAGGTAGACCGGCTTGCCGTTGTCCCCGGTCCCGAGCGAGGCGGTGGTGATGTCCTCGTTCATGGTGCCGAGCAGGGAGTAGGCGACCACCAGCGGCGGACTGGCCAGGTAGTTGGCGCGGACCTGCGGATGCACCCGGCCCTCGAAGTTGCGGTTGCCGGAGAGAACGGAGACGGCAACCAGCTTCTCGGTGTCGATGGCCTCGCCGATGGTGCTGTCGAGCGGGCCGGAGTTGCCGATGCACGTGGTGCAGCCATAGCCCACAAGCGCGAACCCCATCGCGTCCAGGTCCTCGTGCAGGCCGGACTTGTCGAGGTATTCCGTGACGACCTGGCTCCCGGGTGCCAGCGAGGTCTTCACCCACGGCTTCGGGCGGATGCCGAGCGCACGCGCCTTGCGCGCCACCAGGCCGGCCGCGACCATGACGTAGGGGTTGGACGTGTTGGTGCAGGAGGTGATGGCGGCGATCACCACGTCGCCATGGCCGATCTCGTAGTTCTTGCCGTTGACGCTCACCTTCTTGCCGATGTCGTTCGCCGGCACGCCCAGGCCCTTGCTCAGTTCCGTCTTGAAGGCGCTGCTGGCCTGGCTGAGCAGGACACGGTCCTGCGGGCGCTTCGGGCCGGCGATGGACGGTTCCACGGTGGCGAGGTCCAGCTCCAACGTGTCGGTGAACACCGGGTCCGGCATGCCGGGCTCGCGCCACATGCCCTGCAGCTTGGCGTATGTCTCGACCAGCTCGATCCGGCCCTCGTCGCGGCCGGTCAGGCGGAGGTAGTCGAGGGTGGTGCTGTCGGTCGGGAAGAAGCCGCAGGTGGCGCCGTATTCCGGGGCCATGTTGGCGATGGTGGCGCGGGTGGCCACGGCCATGTCGTCCAGCCCGGCGCCGAAGAACTCGACGAACTTGCCGACCACGCCCTTCTTGCGCAGCATCTGCGTGATGACGAGGACGAGGTCGGTCGCGGTGACGCCCTCCTTCAGCTTGCCCGTGAGGCGGAAGCCGATGACGTCCGGGATCAGCATGGCGATCGGCTGGCCGAGCATGGCGGCCTCCGCCTCGATCCCGCCGACGCCCCAGCCGAGCACGGCGATGCCGTTGACCATGGTGGTATGGCTGTCGGTGCCGAACAGCGTATCCGGATAGGCGAACTCCTCCCCCTTGATGCGGGCGGTCCACACCGTCTGCGCCAGGTATTCGAGGTTCACCTGGTGGCAGATCCCGGTGCCGGGCGGCACGACGCGGAAGTTCTCGAAGGCCTGGCTGCCCCAGCGGAGGAAGCGGTAGCGCTCCCCATTGCGGGCGAACTCCATCTCCACGTTCTGGTGCAGCGCGCTCTCGGTGCCGGCCACGTCGACCATGACGGAGTGGTCGATGACGAGGTCGACGGGGATCAGCGGGTTCACCTTGTCGGGCTGGCCGCCGAGCTTGATGATGCCGTCGCGCATCGCCGCGAGGTCGACCACGGCGGGGACGCCGGTGAAGTCCTGCATGAGGATGCGGCTGGGGCGGAAGGGGACTTCCTTGGTGCTGGAGCCGGTCTTGACCCAGTCGGCCAGGGCCTTGGCATCCTCGACGGTGGTGCTGCCGCCGTCCTCGAACCGCAGCACGTTCTCGAGCAGGACTTTCAAGCTGACCGGGAGGCGGGAGACGTCCCCGATGGTCTTGGCGGCCTCGGGGAGGGAGAAGTAGTGGTATTGGTGCCCGCCGGCGGTGAGTGTCTGCCGCGTCTTGAGGCTGTCCTGCCCGGTGCTCTTCATCGGTTGCCTTGCTCCTTAGGCCGGCGCAGGAATGCGGCGCGGTCTCACCAATGCTGTGGTGTGGCGGTTAAACCATACGGGCCGCCGCGGGTCCACATAGGGGGGTGAGGCTTGCTGTCGCTGGAGGCATCCCTGGTGCGGGCCGAAGACGTATCGGCCTTGCGGGGCGAACGTCTGGTGTTGTCCGGGGTGTCGCTGGCGGTGCCACCGGGTGGCGCAGTGCTGCTGCTGGGGCCGAATGGCTCCGGCAAGTCCACGCTGCTGCGGGTGCTGGCCGGGTTGAAGCGGCCGGATGCCGGGCAGGTGGCATGGGCGGAGGGGGACGTGGCGGTGGCCTATCTCGGCCATGCGGACGCGATCAAGAACGGGCTGACGGCGGCGGAGAACCTCCGCTTCGCCGCGGCCGGCCGGCCGGTGCGGCCGGCCATGGCGGCGCTGGGATTGGAGCGGCTGGAAGACGTGCCGGCCCGCATGCTGTCGGCCGGGCAGCGCCGTCGGCTGGCGCTGGCCCGGTTGTCGTTGAGCGCGGCGCCGCTTTGGCTGTTGGACGAGCCGACCGTGGGACTGGACGCGGCGTCGCTGGCGTTGCTGACGGCGCTGCTGGCAGGCCATCGGGCACAGGGCGGCGGCGTGGTGGCCGCCACGCACCAGGACCTCATGCTGCCCGGCGCCACCGTGCTGCAACTCGGCTGATGTTCGCACGCGTGTTGCGGCGGGAGCTGCTCCTGTCGCTGCGGCATGGCGGCGACACGGTGGCGGCCGTGTTGTTCTTCGTGCTCGCGGGGGCGCTGTTCCCGCTGGCCATCGGTCCCGCGCCGGAGGTCCTGGCGCGGCTGGCGCCGGGCGTGGTGTGGGTGTGCGCGCTGCTGGCCGCGCTGCTGCCGCTCGACCGGCTGTTCGGCGCCGATGGCGAAGACGGCTCGCTGGACCAGCTGCTGTTGTGCGGCCTGTCGCCGGCGGCGGTCGCGTTGGCCAAGGGGTTGGCACACTGGATCGTGACCGGTGTGCCGTTGCTGGTGGCGGCAGGACCGCTGGCGATGATGCTGCGCATGGAGCCGGCCGTGCTCCCTGCCCTGCTCGGCGGTCTGCTGCCGGGCACCGCCGTGTTGTCGCTGCTGGGAACGATGGCTGCCGCCATCGTGCTCGGGGCACGGCGGGGTGGCGTGCTGCTGCCGCTGCTGCTGCTGCCGCTGGCGACACCGGTGCTGATCTTCGGTGCGGCCGCCGCCGATGCGGTGGCGAGCGGGCTGAGCCCTCGCCCGCACCTCCTGCTGCTATGCGCGCTGCTGGCGGCGGCGTTGCCGCTCTGCCCGCTGGCAGCGGGAGCGGCGCTGCGCATCGCGGGGGAGTAGCCGCAGGGCGATCAGGCGGTGCCGATCGGGCCGAGCGCGTCCTGGCCGTTGACGCGCACGACGCCAGCGAGGAGGCGCAAGGCGTCCGGGCCGCCACGGTCGCGCAAGCAGCCGGTCTCCATCTCTTCGGCAAGCGCTTCCGCCTGGTCGGCGATGATTTCGGCGGCGCGGCGCAATGCCTCGCGCGATAGGACGAGCTGCAGGTCGTCTGACAGGATATTCCAGTTGGCGAGCATCGATGCCCTACTCCACGCTGCCGTTTTTGGCCTTTGATGCCGCGAAGGAGCCCAGCGCGCGGTCGACCCGAGCGGTTCTAGCGGGAGAAGGTTAATGCCACGTTGGGATGCTGACGGCGTTCTGCTGAGGGCGCAAAGTTTCGCCGATCATCCCCGCCGGGCAAGTTCGTAGAGGGCAACGGTGGCGGCGGCGGAGACGTTGAGGCTCTCCATGCTGCCGGGCATGGCCAGGCCCGCGACCTCGTCGCATGTCTCACGCACCAAGCGGCGCATGCCCGACCCTTCGGCGCCGAGGACCAGGGCGACGCGGCGCTGCGCCAGAGCGGGGCCGGACAGCGCCGCCCCGCCCGCATCCAGGCCCACGGTCCAGAGGCCGGCCGCCTTGAGCGCCACCAGCGTGCGGGCCAGATTGACGGCGCGGACGAGCGGGACGACCTCCAAGGCGCCGGACGCGGCCTTGGCCAGAGCGCCGGTTTCCTCCGGAGCGTTGCGATCCTGGGTGATGACGCAGGCGGCGCCGAACGCAGCCGCGGAGCGCAGCACGGCGCCGATGTTGCGCGGGTCACTCACCTGGTCCAGCACCAGCACCGGGCCGGGCCTCTCCAACACGGAGGCGAGCAAGGGCGTGCCGAGCGGGTCCGCCAGGAGTGCCGCGCCCTGGTGCACGGCGTCGCGGCCGAGCAGTTGGTCGATGCGGGACCTGTCCGACCGTTCGGGCGTGAGCGGCCAGGGGAGCGGGCGGCGCGCGACCAAGGCGGCCTCCGCCTCCTCCGTGAGGATCAGGCGGCGCAGGCGGCGGGCCGGGTTGCCGAGGGCGGCGTCGACAGCGTGCAGGCCGTAGAGCCAGACGGCGCCGCGCGGCGCCTCGGGCAGCCGGGGGCTGGACGGCCCGCGGTCCTCCCGGACCGGGCTGGCCTCCTTCGCGTGGATGGCCAGGCGGGGACGCTGATCGGCCGGCGCGGGCTTGGCCGAGGCGCGCTCGGCGGCGTGGCTAGGCGCCCGGGGCGATGCGTTCTGCGGGCGTGTGGGCGGCCGGGCGGCTCCGCGGCCGGGTGCACCGGTTGGACCACCTGGCTTGCGGGGAGGATGGGGCATCGTTGCGGTATAGCGGCCCCGGCGGCTCGGAGCTACACCGGCCGGACAGGGTGGCGAGGTGGGGGGAGCGCTCCGGTGTGCAAGGAAATCCTGGTGACGGACGGGCACGGCGTCCGCGAGGTCGCGATCGACCGCCCGGCCAAGCGCAACGCCCTGACCCGGGCGATGTACGACGCGCTTGGCGACGCTCTGGCCGGTGCGGAGGCGGCTGGCGCCCGGGCCATTTGGCTGCATGGCGGCGCCGACTGCTTCACGGCGGGGAACGACCTGGATGACTTTCGCCATGCGGTCGTGGGCGAGCGCTCTGCCGCCTGGGGTTTCCTCGAGCAGCTGATCGCGTGCGATATCCCGATCGTGGCGTCCGTCAACGGCGCGGCCGTGGGGGTGGGGACCACGATGCTGCTGCATTGCGACCTGGTCACCTGCTCCGCCGGCGCGCGGTTCCAGTTGCCGTTCGTGAACCTGGGGCTGTGTCCGGAGGCGGCATCCAGCCTGTTGCTGCCGGCCCGGGCGGGCGCCTTGCGGGCCAACGAGCTTCTGTTGCTGGGCGAACCGTTCGACGGGGAGGCCGCGCGCGACGCCGGCATCGTCAACGCGGTGCTGCCGGATGCGGCTGGGGCGGACGGGCTGGCCTACGCCCGCGCGCAGGCCCTCGCGGCCAAGCCGCCTGAGGCGTTGCGCACCACGCGCGCGCTACTTCGGCGTACCCGGGCGGAGGTGACGGCGGTGATGCGGGAGGAGGGCACGGCCTTCGCCCGGCTGCTGCACGGGCCCGAAGCGCGGGAGGCGCTTGCAGCCCGGGCGGAAAAACGGCCCCCTGACTTCCGGCATTCGGCGGCGGTGCCGTAGCGTTGACAAGCGCCCGGCGGAGGGAATAGGTCCGGGGAGGCAGGAGGGGTGCCCGAGTGGCTAAAGGGGGCGGACTGTAAATCCGCTGCTGTAATGGCTACGTTGGTTCGAATCCAACCCCCTCCACCATGCTGTTATAACTAAGAAAAACGGCCTTCATGGCGATCCTGTCGTCGTGGGCTGCGCCCTGTCCGTCTTCGCATGCGGACTCACGGCGGACTCATCGCTGCTTGCGGTAGCCTTGCTTCGCCGAGGGCAACACCCTCGACGCGGCTACGTGCATTCGCCCCCTGACGCTGGACCGGCTACACCGCGAGTTTCCGCTGGGAGCGCACCATGGTCGACATCCTCATCACGTCCAACGACACCATCGACAGTGACGTTGCAGCTGCAACCGTTGTGCGTGACCGGTGGATGGGTATCCTTACCAAGTTCCGCCAGAGCGGCGCGGGGCGCGTGCGGATTGGCACAAAATGGGAGACCCAAGAGGAAGCGGAACGCCGCATGCTTGAAGTGGTTCATCATCAAGCCCGCACGATTGCGCTGATCGAAGGCTTCAGGTCCGCATTCAAGGCTGATGATAGGCGGTAGCGCCGCCCTTCAAGGGTGAAGCGGCGCGGCGTCGTCTGGTGCGATCTGCACACTTGTAGGTGACGGCGATTTGCAGGCCAGCATGGTTTACGCGATGGTCCGGTCACCACCTCGTTGAAATCCGCTGGAGTATTACCTTGCCTAAAGCGGCCGCCCCGGCTCCCAGTCCTCGGAAGGTCCCGATCAGACAGGTCGAGGTCACTAACTTCTTAAGCTTCCGAGACATCTCGGTTAAGCTCGATCATCTTAATATTCTTGTTGGTCCGAACGGTGGCGGAAAGTCCAACTTCCTATCGGTATTTAGATTTCTTGGGGAGGTGGCGCGCACTGACCTAGCGCCCGCGTTGCAAACTGTCTTCGGTGGTTTCGACCAAGCAAGATGTCGTAGTCGTTCTGCCAAGGGGGACGTTGAGATCAGCCTTAAGGGCGAGATCACTGAACATTCGAGCTCTAAAGCGCTTGACGAATACTCGTTGTCCTTTTCTCGAATAGGCGCGGGGCCACATACCAGCCGCCTGCGGCGGCGAGAGAAGTTGTTGCTAAAACGCGGTGCCGGCGCCGGCCGCAGGATCACACTCAATGGTGCGAAGTATGAATTGATTGATGTCCGCAGCACACGCGCGCGCAGTGGCGGAGTCGACCAGAAAGAGGGAGGTCGGATTGAGCCAGCGGCCTCGGCCCTTTCGGCCCTCCGCCGCATTGGCCGAACGTTTGACACGAAACAAGTTAACCAATTAGCAGAAGTCTTTGAGGGCTTGAGGCTGTTTGATCCTGTCGTTGATCTAGCAAGGCAGCCCGGGCGGGTGGGCGCACACCCCCATTTGCTTCCGGACGCGGCCAATCTCGCCTCTGTTTTAACATGGATGAACACAGAAGCGCCTGATGTCGTCGAAGCCATTCAGGATGATGTTAGAGCGATTCTGCCAGGATTTGCTCGCTTTAAGTTCGAGCGGGGCGAAAAAGGCTCTGACACTATACGCGTCGACATTTTGGAGCATGGCCTGAGAGACGCCACGCCGATGACAAGGGCTTCGTTTGGCACCGTGCGTGCTATAGCGCTGCTGACCATGCTTCGTGATCCAGATCCACCCAGGCTGACCTGCTTGGAGGAAATCGACCACGGCTTGCACCCCTATGCACTTGATATACTCGTTGAGAGATTGCGTGACGCTTCCTCAAGAAGCCAAATCATTGTTGCGACCCATTCTCCAGCTCTAGTGAACAGATTAGAGCCGAAGGAGCTCATTGTATTCGAACGAGACGTTGAGGACGGCAGCACCCGCATCGTTCAGCGGGAGACCTCCGAAATGGAGGCCATGTTGGACGGGTCAGGCTTTGGGCTAGGGGAGCTTTGGTTTTCCGGGACATTGGGCGGAGTGCCGTGATGACGAAGAAAGCCGCTGCCACGAAGGTCATACTTGCTTTTGGAGAGAGTCTTACAGACTGTGGCGCGCTCCGAGAACTGATGCTTGGCTTAAGGCCAAATCTTCCAGTCGTTCAACTCCGACAACGACCGATTATGCTGAGGCGGGGTACTTCGCTGGCAAAGATGAAGCGAATGGGATCAGAAATCGGCCGCCTTCTCGCGGCAGAAGCGATTCGTCACAACGTCATCGCAATAGTAGTGCATCGCGACTTCGATGACATCGAGCCGTCTGACGACTTGGACCATCCAAACGCCCTGGAAGCAGACACTGTCGCGGCGCTACAGCCAGTTCTATTGCTAGGATGTCAAATTGTCCCAGTTGTTCCAGCCTGGGAGACTGAGGCTTGGTGGTTCCTCTGGCCAGAGCAAGTCGCAAAGCATCGCCCGACTTGGAAGCCGCTCAGCAATCGAAAGGCCACATGGGTTGACCGAATTCCGCATGCCAAAGAGACTCTAATCAAGGAACTTCGCCCCATCGGGCCTCGGCGCACGCCAGACTTCAGCGAAACTGACGCTCCGTTAATAGCACGCTTGGTGCGACAAGATGGAGTGTGCCGCCTCCCAAAAGGGAGAAGCAAAGGCTATGAACGTTTTGTTCGTGCGATTGACTCATTGAACGCGTAGCCCGCCCTTACGCCACCGGGCGAGCGTTCGGCGACGGAATAAAGAGTCCTCTTTCCCATTCCCGCCTGGCCGTGCCACGCTCGGCCATGCGCTACTTCCTCGCCCTGTTCTGCTTCCCGCTGGCATGCCTGGTTGTTGCAGTCGGACTTGCGTCGCCTGGCAAGGCGGGCGACCTTTGTAGGGCGGTAGCCCTTCGCGATGTCGGTTCGGACGGTAGCCCAAGCTACGTTCTTCAGAAGGGGGATTATGACGAGGCCATCACGCAGTACAACGTGAACAAGCGAACCGGCGAGGCGCAGTTCTGCTCGCATGGGGGTTCTTGTTACCCGACGCGGGTCCTGACCAAACAGGGATCGGCGGACACCCTGCGGCTTCTAAATTGCGTGGTCGATCGATCTCACCCGTACGATGATGGCCAGCAACTGTCCTATGGTCTCACGGTCATTCGGTCGGCCGTGCCTGCTGCGCAACTCCGCAAGAGCGATATCGAGGATCGGCTCGGCCAGCTTGGTCTGTGCACCGCCTGCGCTGACAACGTGGCGCAGTGGTATGTGCAGCGCCCGCAGTCTCAGTGTGGAACCCTGGCACGGCGCGCACTGGAAGGCGATCCAATCGCGGCAAAGCAGCTACAGGCGGACCCTCCGCTTTGCACATGGCACTACCGGTAGATCTCCAAGACGGCCCGATCAATAACCATCCCGCGCCACGTTCCGGACGCCGGCGCCGGGCATTGATTGGACTGTCATTGGGGGCGCCACATCCATGTGCGGGCTGTCCGGCGTCGTAACCTGCACTGAGGCGCCAGGCGGCGGGTTCTGATGGATTACTTCGACGCGAATGCGCCCGGAGGGATCGGCACCAGCGGATGTCGCAGTCGACGGTGTGTCGTCAGCTACATCATGCCGTTGCAGCGCGTCACCGATACGATCCGCCGCAAGTGCCCGGGCGGAATCGTCGGCATCCGATCCCGGCCTCTCATTGTAATGAGAAAACGCCCTCGCCGCCTCTCCAGGTGTTCTTGCCCGGCGCATGATCTGGCCGGCCAAAACGGACTTGGGGTCGCCGTTGTGCAGCTCCCATTCTCCGAAACGCATCTGCTCATCGAAATTTGAAGAACGAATGTCGATCCCCGACCAAGCCCGAAACGCGGCTTGTCGGTTCGCATCCCAGTGCCCGATGCCGTAGTGGCTGCCGTTGTCCGCGCGATCGTTCATGCTGGACTCGGCTTGGAGATTTGCCACTGCGCCCAAAGCGGCGGCGTCGCTCCAGCTCTGGGATCGATAGTAGTCGTAGACCGACTGTGCCCGGCGCCTCTGCTCGGACGTTGCTAGATTGGGCACAAACTTGCCGCGAGGGCCTGGCCCTTGGCTCAAACCGTTGCCCGTCCCGAAATCCGCTCCGTAGGGGTTCCCACCCCAAGTGATAGGCCCGGGTCTGCCCATGTCGTCAACCACCGGCATGTTCATGGCCCCAGCCGCAGCGCCTGCCGCTGCTACAGCAGCGGCGCCGGCTGTTGCCGCACTTCCCGCCACGGACACGATTCCCAATAGCTTTCCAACCCACCCTGGGATCGTCATGGTCGACAGTTTGCCGATCTCGAAGATCAGCTTGCCGACCGGAGAGTTCAGCGCCCACGCTGCGCCCAGCACTTCGATGGCCGTCTTCCAGGAGCCGAACCTGGTGATCACGTCGTCCGTCTCGTGGACGATGCCCTGAATATCGGCCTTGATCGTCTGCCAGCCGCCGTTTTTCAGATAGGTTATGAAATCGTGCACAGACTGGGTAATGTCGTGTGACAGCCAGTCCTTGTTGGTCTCGACCCAATGAGACATCTCGCGGACGACTGGGATGATATCCGGCGCCAACTCGCCCGCAAGCTGGTAGCCGAACGACTGGAGCGAGATGCTCAGCCTTTCTTGCTCGGTGCGTAGTCGGAACGCCGCATCGGCCTGCTCTTGCGTGACCGTCCCTGCCTTGGCGCCGGCGTCTTCATATCGCAGCAGGCCGGCTTCGCCGTCCTTCATGATCTCTAGGAGCTTGTGTTCGTAAGTTGGTTGTCGCCGGATGGGTGATTGGTTGCGGTGGCTGACAGGTGTCGGTGAGTTGCTGTCATGGTGCGGCCTTTGCGAGCTTAAGGAGGTTGTGTGCGGTGCAAATCATGGCCCACTCGCCTCTAACCTTGGTCCATCCGCGCAGCAGGAATTGTCTGAACCCTCTAGCCTGCTTGATTTGGCCGAACACCGGCTCGACCACCTGCTTGCGCAGCCGGTAGCGGCTACGGTGCCCGGCCCGTTTCAGGGTGGCCGCCATCGCTGCCATCAGGGGCTGCTGCGGCTTGGGAGGCGCTTTGCCTTCGGCCGAGCGTGGTCGCGGGGGCGCCATGTAGGCGCGGACCCGGCGCTCGGCCATGGCGGCCAAGTTGGCCTCGCTGGCGAAGCCGGTGTCAGCCGACACCTCGGCCGGCTTGCGGCCCAGGTTCGTGCCTATGGCATCGACCAGCGGCACCAGCCCGCCCACTTCGGCCCCGCTGGTGACCAGGCGGTGCGAGACGATCACCTGGCTGGCCGCGTCTACGGCGGCCTGCGCGTTGTAGCCGGCGATGAACCCGTCACGTGTCGGCAGGATACGGCTGTCGCCATCGGTGAAGTTGCGCTGGGCTCGATCCGGCGGGCCGCCATCCGGTGCACGGTTCGGCCGGCCGCTCTTCTGCATGCCGGACGACGGGCCCGGCCCGTCCGGATCGATATCGCAGGGCGCGGCGGCGGCTTCCGCCTCCAGCGTGGCGCGCGCGGCCCGGATGCGCGCCAGGCGTTGCTGCTTGTCGGCCACCCAGGCCGGCATCTCGTCGCCACGCCGGTCGGCGCCGTGCTCGGCGTCCTCGTCCGCGTCGGTGCGCTCGGCCTGGCCCAGCCAGCCGGCCACCTCGGCGGCCAGCCGGGTCTCGGCCTGCTTCATGCGGCCGTAGCTCATCGCTTTGTGGCGCGATGCGTTGGCCTTCAGCTTGGTGCCGTCGATGGCGACGTGGCCGAGCTTAACCAGCCCCGCCGCCCGGCACAGCAGCAGCACCTGCACGAACAGGCCCTGCAAAGCGGCCAAATGGCGGCGGCGGAACTCGCTGATGGCGTGGAAGCCGGGCTTGTTCAGACCGGTGACCGCCATGAAGTCCACCCGCTCCTCGCACGCCCGCGCCAACTGGCGGCTGGAGTAGACGCCGCGGCTGTAGCCATACAGCAGCAGTGCCACCATCATGCCGGGGTGATAGGGCGGGTAGCCCCGCTCCTCCTCGTAGGCCGATAGAATGGCCGACAAGTCCAAGCTCTCGCGCACCGTGTCGCGCACGAAGTGTGCCACGTGCCCCAGCGGCACAAACTCGTGCACCGACGGCGGCAACAGCCAACTCTGGTCAACGTCCCAAGGACGAAAGGTCTTGCTCATGCATCACAGTGAATCAGACTTCACCTCGCGTCGGCTAGCGATTACCGACACAGGCTCCTAGGCGGCAACCTGGTGCGACAGCTCGGCAGCCCGGCTCGGAAACTTCCTCGCGTTCAGCCAAGCGTCCAGGTCCGCCTTCATGTATCCGATGCGTCGTGCGCCCAGACGGGTAAAGGTCGGACCGCCGCCTTCCACGCGATATCGCTGAAGCGTGCGCTGACTTAAATCGGTGTAGTCGGCCGCATCTTGCTCGGAGAGAATACCCATTGCCGTCCTCGCTCTACGCGGCTCTCCATAAGCCGCCTTGAGGGGACAGTGACGGCAGCGTTTCACTTAGTCCTCATCTGAGTGCTCACGCGTGAGTCGAATAAGTCGTCTGACTCGTCTAGCCCGAGCGATCCCGCCACCGTTTCAGCAGACGGGCAACCTTGCTTGATTCTTTGGCTGAACCAACTGCGCGCTTTGCCACGATCTTTGCCGCGTCCTCCGCTCCCTTTGCAGTGCCATCGAAAATCAGGCGCGCCATCTCTCGGATGAGAACGCCGTCTGTCGCCCGATAGTCGAGCCGACCGGAGATGCTAGGCGATGGCCGCGGACCGGCAGTCAGTTGCAGGGGAGTTGAAGTGGCGTCGGTCAGCAGTGGCTGACGCAGGATGCGTAGTGCACCGAAGGTCACGCCCACGCACGTGATGCGGTTGGCCGTGAGGTCTGGCTCGGCATCGTCCAGCAAGTCCGGTGTGATGTCGCGCACCGTCAGGTCGCCGAGTTGTCGCCCTCGCATCAGAAGCTCTCCACGAGCGATCTGGCCCAGCACGTCCCACCAGAACGTGCGGAGCCATGCCTGCTCCATGTTCAGATCGGTGACGCCAGCTGCCTGCATGGCAAATATCGTCGCTACCGCACTGCGGTGAACAGGGCTTACGAGTTCGAAGCACGCCTGCTGAAGCGTCCATCCATCGGGTCGAAGCGTGTCCCATGGCCGATGGTCTTCCGGCCGCAGAACGGGCAGCCGCGGCCGCGCAGCACGCAACCCGCCATACGAGCGATCGTCTTCTTCCGACACTCGGCGCCTCCGCGCGCACCCGCTTGGTAGACGGCGCGGCAGCCCGGTGCGGAGGACACGGACGTTCGGCGGCCAAACCTAGCCGCGCCGGCTTGCAGCGTAGCACGGCCGCGGCTGGAAGAAAGGGTGCCGCGACTACCACTCCCCCGGCCTCATCTCGGCACCGCCGCCGGAGCCCCGGCATCCACCTGCGACAACATCGGCTTCGTCCCGGCGGCCCTGCGCTTGGGCTTCGGCTTCGCACGTGCTGCGCGAAGGGCTGCCCGGTCCCGCTCGGTCGCCATCAATGCCGTCATCTGGCGCCGCTCGCGGTTACGGCGTTGGATCACCACCGCTCGCTCCATCTGGCGGGCCAGAGCTATCAACGCGTCCGCCAGGAAGGCGGTCCCGGCGTCGAAGCCGGGGTTGCCCATGCGCTGCCGGCCCAGCATCGCGGCCAGCCCCAGTAGATGCCCCGGCGCCTCGTCCGTGACGCGCTGCGCCCGGTGCAAGGGCGACATGGCGTCCCATGCCGCCAAATCGGCGCTGCCGATCGCGCCGGGGTGCAGCAGCGTGTCCCGGCTGCCGCCCTCCGCCTTGTCCAGCATGGCCGGGAACGCCCGCGCCAAGGCGCAACCGATGGCGCTGGAGCTATCCAGCACCTTGGGGGTGGCACCGCCGACGTTGATCGCGACGCCGACATACGGCCCCCGCATGAAGGCCTCGGCCCCAGCCTCCATCATTTGGCCGGTGACGCCGTTGCGCTGGTCGGGGTTCATGCTCCGACCCTCCTCAGCACGTCGCGGCAGAGCGAGGCCACCAGCGGCTCCTCCAGCGCCACGACCCGGCGCAGGACCTTCGCCTTGGCGACTAAGCCCTCGGGCGTGCGGGCTGGCAGGGCGGCAATCTGCTCGCAGAGGTCGCGCCAGGTGTCCGAGTGGGCATACACGGCCTCCCATGCGGTCTTGCCGCGCGGCCCGCACAGCGACAGGTTCGCCGCCTCCATGGCGTCTATGATGGCCACGTCTCCCTCGTGCAGCGCCACGGCCTCGTCGCACAGGGCGAGCAGCTCGCCGTCTAGTTCGGCTGCCTTGGCTGGACCGGCCTCCGCCGCCGTCAGCAGCAGAAGGGCGCCCATGGTGCCGAAGAGGTCCCGCCGGGTGGCAGCGGACACAGGCGGCGGCAGATGCAGGCTCGGCGCCCGCGGGAGGGTGCGTCGGCTCATACTGCCTCTCTCGTCCGGCGGCGGCCGGACTTGCGGACGGGGACCACCGCGGCACGGGCGGCGCCCACCTCATCCTTGCCGATCACGCCCACCACACGGTGCATAGCCACCAGCCGATCCGTGGAAATCATGAACTGCTTGTGGGGGTTGAGCATCTCCGCGATGACGACGGGAGACACGTCGCTGCTGGGGTGCAGGCGGGTGCCGACCGGGATCAGGGGCGCCATGACCAGGCGCTTGAGCCAGGGCGTGCCGCCGCGGGCAGGGGCCAGCAGCACGAAGTCACCCGGCTGCGGCGGCTCGATGGGCGAGACCAGCGCCATGTCCCCGTCGTTGATAGTGGGCGCCATGCAGGTGCCGCGGAGCATGCAGGCGTAAACCTCGTCCTGCGGGGCGATGCCGTCGAAGAAGTGCCGCACTTCGGCCCGGACTTTACCCTTCGGCTTGTAGGGGAACGGCGCGGCCAGCGGTGCCGGCGGCGATCTTCTGTCCAGCACGCCGCCTGCCGGGCGGGTGTCTCTTCTTCTGGTGGCGGATGCGGGTGTGGTGGTATGGGCGTGTTCAGCCATAGCCTGCTTCCTTCTGTGAAGCGGGTTGCGGTCAGGGCGATCATGGCGCGGGAACGTCGTGATCGCCTGCATGTAATTACGTGCGTGATTGCTGCATGTCAATACATGCTGTAAGTTGCTCCTATGCCGCTCGTGAACGAGAAGACATTTCAGATGCGTGTGTCGGAGGAGTTCCTTCGCCATATCGATGAGTGGCGCCGCGGGCAGTCAGACATCCCGGGACGCTCAGAGGCGATCAGGAGGCTTGTCGATACCGGGCTTGCTGCTCAACGGTTTGCAGCGGCGCAGAAGGATACCGCAGAGTTTCACCAAGCCATGTCCGAGCTATATCGAGCTGTTCGGCCTCGGCCGTGAAGCAGTGCCAGCAAGCCATCCGCGCCGCCCTGGAGGCTGCCGGCATGGAGTTCATAGAGGAAAACGGCGGCGGCCCGGGAGTGCGGTTGCAGGCGAGGGCGGCTGCGGGATGACGCAGGCATGGCGGCTACTCGTCGTTTTGGCACTCGCGGGGTGCGTCACTACCAGCGAGGTCGTGCCGATGGGGCGTGACACGTTCATGGTCAGCACCGGTTCCCAAGCTCCAACCTCGAATGCTGTGGATCTGCTGGCGAGCAGTGGACGGACAGCGACGGCCTATTGCGCGGGATTGGGCAAGGACATGGTGCTGGCTGACGTTCAGCAGCAGCGTCCGCACGGCTTCACGTCGAACGAGAATGTCATGATCTTCCGCTGCGTGGCGAAGTGAGCGGGGACGCACCGGGTGTGCGCCTGAAGAAAGCCGTCGTATGACCCGCCGCATCCTCGCTTCAGTCGCGATCGTCGCCCTGCTCGTCCCAGCCGCCGCGATCGCGGCCGACGTCAGCGGCGCGTGGGAGGGTAGCTACACGTGCAACCAGGGCCTCACGGGGCTCGCGCTCACGGTGGACGTCCCTCAAGACGGCGCGGCCAGAGGCGTGTTCAGATTCTACCAGGTTGACGCGAATCCTGGCGTTCCGGACGGTTGCTTTGCCATGAGCGGGACGGTGGCAGGAGACCGGCTCGACCTTCAGGCCGCGGGCTGGCTGTATCGGCCTTGGGGCTACATCACCGTCGACCTAGCTGGGGCGGTCAGCGCAGACGGCGCCACGCTCTCGGGATCGATCTACGGGCCGAACTGTACCACCTTCGAGCTGCACCGGGTCGCGGGTGATGTGAGCCCGGAGAGATGCCAGCTTCCAAGCGTTCCGGTAGCGTAGGTGGGCGAGGTGACGATCACCAACGGCAACAACGCGGCGTGAGGCTGATGCTCGCTGGCGGCGGACCATGATTCGCACCTTCACCCTGATGGTGGCGCTCGCAACACCCGCCTGGGCGGCCGAGCCATTCCCGTGTGGTATGTCGCCGCAGGACTGGTGCCCATCTCCGCCTGGCGATGCATGCGGCAGGCATCGCACCGAGGCCGAGTGCCGGGCAGACAAGCAGTGCGTGGGGATGCCCTATCGCGGGGAGTCTGCCGTGGCGTGCGCGCCGGATCGCGCGGGGTTCTGGTCGATTGCCCGGCGGTAGGATGCGTGTCGAAAGGCGGTCCGGGGTGAGGACGCCGGGCGCGACCAGCGTGGAGTTCACGGCTGGGGGCGCGTCGCGGGTGCGGCTACGAGCTGGTAGATGACTGCGCGCCTTATCGAGACAGTTGCTGGCGGAGCGGCTGCAATACTTGCCTTCCTGGCGGCAGCGGCTTGGTTGCAAGCGTCGAAGTTTCCGACCGGCTCTGCTGGGGGTTACTACGATGATGAGCAGTTCTCGATCCACCGGCAAACAGCAGAGCTGATGGACCGAGGCGTAAAATGGAACTGAATGGCCGCGTTGTTGAGCGCCGCGTCTGCGCTGGCAAGTTCGCTAGCGTGGGCCGTCCAGGTCTTCAACTCGTAGACCGTAGGCGGCGCGCTGGCGGGGGGAATGCCGAAATCGGGAAGTTCCGTTTTCCCGATTTCTGGGAACTGGAGTTCGCGATCTCCCCGCGCTCCTGGGCCGCCGTCAGCTCGGCGCCGATCTTGGCTCGCTTACAAGAGTGACCTCGAGCTAGCCGACACTCGTTACGGGAGTCTTCTCAGACCTCTCCAGAACAATCGGATCAAAGGTGTCCCTTCCCACGACCTGTTTGTTTGCAACGCGATCAAACCAGACACACCAAACGCCTGTGCCGCCGTAGCTCATCTCCGCCACTTGCTCGACCGTCATTAGCGGCCCACCCGAACGCAGTCGGACAGTGTCACCACCTTTAAAGTCCATGATCGCCTCCAATCAGGGATGGCGGCCCCTGCAGGCAGGAGCCGCTTTCCGGCTTACTTCTTGCTCGCGGGCTTGCCTTTGCTCGTCTGCGCGAGGGCGGACGCGATCGGCCCTCGATCAACCTTTGGCGTGCTTGGCTTCTGTAGGTCTTTGCCGGCCTGAGATGCCACTTTCGGGGAAGTGCCGCCGCTACTGCTCTTCGTCGTCATGTCGGAACGCTCCGTCAACTCGGTTGACGCGGCGCGGTCACGTCGGGCAAACCGACGTTGCTGCTGACCGGCCAAGCCCCACATGGGCCTGCTACCGAACCGGGCGGCGGAGGGCTGCAATCCCTTCGTCCGCACGCTCGAATCGGCATCGCACCGTGTGCTATGGCCTGGCGTTCCGAGTCGGGTAAAGCCCGTTCGTGGCGGCCTTTGGCAGCCTACCACACTCAGGCCGCTCGCCGCGCCAACTCCTCCGCCCGGTGCCGCAGCGTTCGGTCGGCCGCCCACGCCTCGCAGTCCGCCAAACGGTAGGCCACCCGGCGCGGCCCGAACCGGCACCACTTCGGACCATCGCCCGTATGCCGCCACCGCTGCGCCGTCCTGGGGCTGACCAGATAGCGGTCGCAGAAGTCGCCCTCCGTCATGTAGGTGTTCGTCTCCACCGCTCGTCTCCATCGCGCACGCCACAAGGGCGTCTGCAATAAAGGTCTGCCTTCCTTTGGCAGATCGCACGAGAAAAGTGCGTAGGCGGCGAACTATTTTCAGGCGCGCCTTGTCAACATTTCATGCCCAGCAGCCTGAAACCTACCAATCCGCCACGACCACCGTGTGTCAACATTTCAGCGCGGCGGTTCTCGTCCCCCCGTTACTCCAACTTTCAGCAACACATCTTGCCCACCCGTGAAACACATTTTCTAAGTTGGCGGGCGGGTTCGGGAAACACATCACCCCGGTTCGTGAATCACATTTCCAGGATTGCCGTCAGCTTCATCCGCCCGGGTGACATGCGCCGCCCAAGCCTCAAGCGCCGCCTTCCGCTCCGCTAGGAACTCCGCCCGCTGGTAAACCGCCGCCACGCCCTGGATCGTGCCGGTCACGTGGTTGAGCAGCTTGTCGGCGACGTGCGGGGCCACGCCCAAATTGGCTAGCATGGTCACGCCGGTCCGCCGGAAGTCATGGAACCGCCAGTCGGCCGCCACGCTGTCGGGTGCCTTCGCCCGGCGCCTGCCCGGCTGGATCGGAACCGCACCCGCCATCACCCGGAGCAGCTCGTCCTTCATGTGGCTAAAGCCGCCGATGGACCCGCCCCGCCGCCCGGGGAACACGTGCGGGTTGCCCTTCAGCCGATGCAGCCCCGCGAGCGCCACCCGCACCGGCTCGGCCAGATGGACCAGGTGCGCCTTCCCGTTCTTTGCCCGGTCCGCCGGGACCGTCCAGGTCGACCGATCGGCCGACAGTTCCACCCACCGCATCCTGGCGACCTCCTCCCGGCGCTGGAGGGTCAGCAGCAGCACCCGCAGGTAGGCGCCTGCCACGCCCTCCATGGTCGAGGCGGCGCGCCAGATGGCCCGCAGCTCGTCCACGGTCAGCACCCGCTCCCTGGCCGTCTCCTTGCCCGGTGCGGCGATCTTCTCGAACGGGTTGCCCTCCACCAGGTCGCGCTTCACCGCCCAACCGAAAGCGGCTCGGGCATAGGACAGACCGCGCCTAGCGGACACCATGCCTCGCACCCTTTCCACCTGGTCGATCACGGGCAACACGTCGCCACGGACAAGCTTGGCTGCCGGTCGGTCTAGAAGGGCGGCGAAGTAGATACGCACCCGGTTGGTTGCATCCTCCCGGTAACTCTGGCGCCGGTGGGCAAGCCCAGTCGTCTCCCAACCGTCCACCAACTTACCGAAGGTGAACGCGTCGGCAGCCGCAGTCGCCTTCGCCAGCGCCTTTCGCTCACCCTCTGCCGCCGCCTTGGCGCGGCGCTCTGCCGCGGGATCCCCACCGCCGCCCACAGCGCCGCGGTGGCCCTCAGCGGCCTTACGCGCCTTGGCCACGGTGATCGTCGGCCACTCTCCTAGCCGGTGCCGGCGGACGGCATTCCCGACCCTATATTGGAACAGGAACACCTTAGCGCCGCCGGGGGTGACGCGAAGCCCGAACCCCTTCAGCGCGGCATCCAAGAACATGATATCCTTCCTGCCAGGCGGGCAGATCAGGGCCGCCACGGTCGTGTCGCTGAGTTTTACCGACCCCATGCGGACTCACGCCTGCCACAGCGCGGACTCACGTAGCGGACTCGCCGCGGACTCATTTCAATAGGTAGGTATAGACGTTTCATGGCAACCCATGTCTCACCAGCCCGCATGACGAGTCAATTAACTCATATGGTTAGGCTGGTAGTAGCGTCGCGTGGCTGTTCATGGCGTCGCCTCGGCCGCGACTGTAAATCCGCTGCTGTAATGGCTACGTTGGTTCGAATCCAACCCCCTCCACCATATTGGTTTATTCAGTAAACCTCCTTCTCGCCGGCGGCAGTGGCATCCGGCCCCTTGATTTCCAATGCGGACTTCATCGGAAGCATCTCATTCACGCAGGGCATCTCCGATAAGGAAACGATGGTAGCATCGACGAACCTCTTCAAACCGTCCGAACCGCCTCCCGAGCATTCGATGCGCCCCCGCCTGACCTGGTTCGTCGGCATGTCCGAGCTTGATAGGCTTCCGTTGCGCGTCCGATGTCGTAAGTCGTCCTCTCCCTGCGGCCACCGATCTCGGTCGGGAACATTCGTATGGCACCTGAACGATGACGTCGTCCCCTCTTATCCTCGGTCGCAACGGCGCGGTGTTCGAGCGTCACACCTACCGTCATGACGGGCTGAACCTGGTGGCCTGGGTCATCCGTCCGCCGGGACCGGGACCGTTCCCGCTTCTCATCATCAACCATGGCTCAGGCATCGTGCAGGCGGACGACGGCACGTGGGCCGACGTTTCGTCCCGCTACGGCGTCGATCCGGAGAACCCGGCATGGGCTCGCCTTGCCGAGAGCGGCGCGCTCACGCTCCTGCCCGAGGGTCGCGGATACGGCGGATCGGACGGCCCGTCGCCCCTGGATGCCGCGCGGGGTGGCACCGACGCGACCTTCGCCATGCTGGTAGGCCGCGCCTCCGACGCCAACGCCGCGGCCGATTGGGCCTGCGGCCGACCCGACGTAAATGGCGCCCGGTGCGTCATCGCCGGGGCCAGCCACGGCGGCGTCGTCTCCCTCCTCGCTGCGGCCGAACGCCCCTACGGTGCGGTCATCGCCCAGGCGACAGGCGCCGCCTACGGCCCCGTGGAGGCCAGCGTCCGCCCGATCGCCAACGCCGCCGCCCGCATCACGGCACCCGTGCTGTTCCAGCACATGCGGACCGACACCCTTGTGCCGGCATCGGGCGCACGGACCATCTTCGACTGGAGCAGCCGCTTCCGTCCGATGCAAAGCTGGCGCGACTATCCCGGCGCGTCGGGCGTCGAGGGCCACCACGTCTATGATCCGGCGAACGCCCGGCAGATGCGGCCGGATTACGTCGCTGCCATTCAGGCGGGGTTCTCTGCCTCGCCGTCCGCACCGGAGGACCCTCCCGAGCGATGGACGAACCTCGATTTCCTTCTGCCCGCGGCGTTTCCAAACGATGCGCCGCGCTGGGCTGGCCGCTTCGGTGAAGACGGGCCGGACGCGATGGTGGCCCTGGCCGGAGACCAAGCCGTGTATTGCTGGAAGGATTGCAACTCGCGTGGATACGGCGAGGGCCGGGTCGCCTACCGCGGCGACATTCGCCAGGTCGAGCCATGGCCCGGCGTGACGCTGCACTTGGAGGCCCTCCCGGGCGGCGCGCTCCAAATCACCTACGAGCGGGACGGGGAACGCTCGATTGCCCGCCTCGACCCGGTTTACGCTGGCGACGGCTGACACCGTCCATCCTCCACTCAATGCTTTGCCGACGATCCCATTCTCTTCGCCAGAGGGACCGAATTGATGGCTGAACTCCAGTTCTGCAACGCATCCGGGCTCCTGGCTCCCCGCCTGGAAGCGGAGGTCCGTGCTGGCATTTGGGATGCGGTCACCGCATTGGCCTCGCACGCCGATCTGTCGCATGTCGGCATCGTCGTGCATCTGAGTGAGATGGTCGGGCGGGAAATCGGCCTCGGCGGACACGCCTACGGGCCCGATAGCTGCGCAATCCACGTCGATCCAGGATGTGCGGCGCTGGCGCAGGACACGCGCAGGAACGCGGCGGCGATCGCGATCCATGAGTTGCACCACGTGCTGCGCGCCCGGCACTATCGCTGGTTGCGGTTCGCCGACCTCTGCGCCGGAGAGATATTGGCGTTGGAGGGTCTGGCGACGCGGTGCGAGCTGTTCCTGGGCTACCCCGAGCCCTTGAACGTCCGCGGTTGGTCCGGCGTCCTGACCCAGGAATACCTTGCGAGGGTCGCACCCATCGTCGGCGATCCCGCGGCGGAATGGCAGTGGATCTACCAGCTCGGTGAGTTCCCTGCGTCCGTCTACAGAGCCGTCTACCCGATGGGCCACCGCGTTGTAGGCGCCTACCTTGCCCGAAGCGGCCTCTCGCCCATCGAGGCGCTCGGCGTGCCGTGGGAGGACATCTGGCAGGCGGGCTCGGAGGCGGAGCTGGCATGACGAGGGGCGTGCCTCCCTGCCCGCCGACATTCGGATGACCGGGTCCCCCTTCGTAGACCGGACCAGTGGATCGGTGTTGTGCGGACCGCGTGTCCGGTTGCGGCGACCCTGTCCGCGAGACGTCGCGGAGCGGCTCGCGCTGGGCCGCGACCCGGAAATCATGCGGATGTTCGGCACCGACCCGGCAACCCTGCCGCCGCTGACGGCGGACGGCGCTGCGCACTGGGTGGAGGACTTGTCACGACATTCGCATGCTTGGGTGGTCGAGCACGACGGCCGTCTGCTCGGCGAGGCCCGCCTCGACGCGCTCGATGCCCATGACCGGCGGGCTCGTCTCGCGGTCGGCTTGTACGATCCGGCCCTGATCGGGATGGGTCTGGGACGCGAGGTCGTCCGGCTCGTGCTGGCTCACGCCTTCGGACCACTCGGACTTCACCGGGTAAGCCTTCGGGTGATCGACTACAACACGCGCGCCATCCGCTGCTATCGGGCTTGCGGCTTCGTGGTGGAAGGCCGGGAGCGGGATGCCGCCCGTGTCGGCGGCTCATGGCACGACGACCTCATGATGGGCGTGCTCGCCCATGAATTTGCCGAGCATGATCGGGGTCCGTCACCGGTATCCTGACCACAGTTCCGACGGGAAGGCAGACAAGCTGTAGGCCTGAAGGCAGAGGCCATCCAGACGCCGATGTCAGACCGCACCGAGGCCGCCGAGCGCGTCGCGGACCCAGCAGAGGTCCTCAGCCAAGGTGCGCCGCGGGACCGTTCGTCGGGTGCCGCGCCGTGCCGGAACGCCAGGAAGCCGATTGCGCAGGCGGCGTTGCACAGCCGGATCAGAAAGCGGTCCAACTTCGTCCCGGCTAAAGGCTCGTAGGCCGCCAACGCCGCGTCTAGCTCCGCTTCGTCGGACCGTCCGTCCGGGAACACCAGATAGCCGCATGCTGGTGGAAAGCTGACTGTCCGCTATCGGGCGGCAGCCAAAAGAGATGGTCTGTGGACCCGACCTGCCGTCTCGATGTGTTCATAAAGGGGAGTGCCGAACGGCTTTGCGCATGTTGTGGTTCCGCGCTGGTTGAAGGTGACAGCACCGCCGCTGTCGGGGCAGAAATCGCTGTAGATGGCACGGAGATCGTGGACGGCTCCGGCTTCGTCGTCATCCCGGGCTTCGTCGACGCCCACATGCATACCTGGCAAACGGCGCTGCGTGGCGCCGTCGCAGGTTCGACGCTGATCGAGTATTTTCGCCTGGTGCAGGCGGGGCTCGCGACCCGCTAGTTGCCTACCGAACCCAAATAGGACGACACTAGGCGGGCTGGACGTATCGATCGCGCAGGCCGATCAGCAATGTCTGAGCAGAACCGATTAGCGCCTTTGGGAAGCAGTTATGCTCAGACGTGAGAGGCGAGATCGTCTATCGTCAGGTTGGCCACGCGCTTCGCGACAGACCCGACCCTAGGTGGCCGGCTGGCGGCCGTTGAAGTCCAGTGGGATTTTGGGGAAGGTCGGGCTGGCTGGTCAGGCCGCTTCAAGCTGGAGCCGCTCGTTTAGAAACTGCGCCGCCCTCGGCCACCTCGATGCACCGGTACCGTCCGCAACTGCACGGCCGGCCCTATCGCCTCACCCTTTGGCGATGGCGCCGGGCTGCTTCACCCAGGGCATCGGGACATCGATGTCGGACAGCAGCTTGCCTCTGCCGAAGCTCATGCTTTCCAGGGGAACGTCGTACATCATGAAGCAGACATCATCCTGTCCCAGCCCCGCCTTCTCAACGGCGTAGTGCGTCACGAGCTCGGCCAGTCGCCTTTTCTTCTCCACCGTACGTCCGGCCCCGAGCGTCACCGTGATGACGACCGCGCGGGCAGACCGTTGGAGGTCCGGGAACGTCGGATGGAGGAAGAGCTCGTCCTCGCCGTGCTCGCTGATGACGATGAACCTGTCCTCCATCGGCGTGCCCAGGGCCTCGTGAAGTGCCAGGTTCAGCCCGTCGGCCAGCCCTCGCTTCTCGCTCCCGGTCAATTGTCCAGCCGGAACGTGGGCGTGGAACACTGGCATGCTGTTCTCCTCCGATGAATGGCTGACCGAACGTCTAGCTTTCCTCAATCCAACGCAGAGTTTTGCCGCCCTCCGGCGGTACTTCTGGCTTTCCCAAAGAGCATGGCCAAACGGGAAAGCCGCACGCCGACAGGACGGACAGCGCCACGCGTTCGGCGATAGTTGGCTGGCGGCGCCTTGTCAGACACGTGCAGCTCGGGACACGTCGTAGCTGTCCTCCAGCATCTGGAAGCGCGTCACGATGTCGTCGGCGATCGTCAGCACGAGCGCGGACTGGGTCGCGGTGATCTTGCCCGTCGCTTTGATCCGTGTCCGTAGCCTCCCAACGATCACTGCGCGCTCCTCGCTGGCGAGCACGTCCTCGACCTCGAACGCCAACGGCTCGGTCATGCCGCGCTGATCGCGCAAGAAGTCGGCTATCGCCTGGCGCCCGGTCTTGTGACCGACCCAGGGCAGCACTCCGTCGTCACCTTGGATTTCGAACACCAGGTTTTCGGCGAACGACGCTGCGATCTCGTCGGGGTCGCGACCGCTGCCGATGCCTTCCAGCAGCGTGTTGGCGATCTCGATGTTGCGTTCCCTGCTCATCGCGACGTCCTCCATTGCCTACGATCCTGGATCACCAACGCTGATGTCATTGCCGCCCCTGATTCATCACCAGCCGCCTTCGCGCGTCTCCGACCACGCCTTGCAACAGAGCCGTCCTGAAGTGCTGCGCAACGCTCGCGACTGCCCGGCATGCCGGGGCCGCTCAAAGGACGACTGCGTCGAAGTCGCGCAACGGCCCAGATGGCACGATGCGCGTCGGGTTGAGCCATGGATGGCTCATGTAGTAATGCCGCTTGATGTGATTGAAATCCACCGTCGGCCGGATGTCAGGGTGCTGGAAGAGCCTGCGCGTATAGTTCCAAAGCCTTGGAAATTCGATCAGCGTCTGCCGATTGCACTTGAAGTGCCCGTGGTAGACTGCGTCGAAGCGCACCAGCGTGGTGAACAGCCGGATATCGGCCTCGGTCAGCGTAGGACCGACCAGAAAACGCCGATGCGAGAGCCGGGCCTCCAGCCAATCCAGCGTGTCGAACACGCCGGCGAACGCGTCGTCGTAGGCTGATTGGTCCGTGGCGAAGCCGGCCCTGTAGACGCCGTTGTTGAGATCACGGTAGATCCGGCCGTTGACCGCATCGATCTCCTGCCGATGCTCCGCCGGGTAGTAGTCCCCGGGACGAGCGCCGAGATGATCGAACGCCGAGTTGAGCATCCGAATGATCTCTGACGACTCGTTTGAGACGATAGTGCCCTGCTCCTTGTCCCAGAGCACCGGAACCGTCACGCGCGAGGTGCAGGCTGGGTCAGCCCTCGTGTACACTCCGTGCAGTGTGTGCTGGCCGTTGACCGTGTCGGGCACGACGCCCGGCCCCGGCTCGAACGTCCAACCCTCCTCGCCCATCAGCCAGTGCACGACGGACAACCCGATGACCTCTTCAAGCCCTTTCAGGCTACGCAGGATCAACGTCCGGTGCGCCCAGGGGCAGGCCAACGACACGTACAGGTGATAACGGTCGCGTTCAGCCTTGAACGCCCTTCTCCCCGGCGGAGCAGACCCGTCCGCGGTCACCCAGTCGCGGAACACCGACGGCGGCCGCTCGAGCCGACCGCTGGCGGTCACCGTCTCGATGCCGTTGACGCGCCATTGCCCGCCGATCAGTTCACCCAAGGCTCACCTCCAGGTTTCGGCTGGTGTTCGTCAGCCCGGCAGATGCAGCGCGGACGACCGGCGCCACCTTCGTGCCGAGCAACTCGATCGAGCTCAGCATGGCGCCGTGTTCCAACAACGCCGAACTCATCTGGAACGTCAGGCGCGAGATGCCGCCCAACGCCTCGCTCGCGGCAAGGACCTTCGCGGCCACCGTTTCAGGATCGCCGATCAGGTAGGCGCCAGAAGGGCTGCACATCGCATCGAACTGCTGTCGCGTGGCGGGCGCCCAACCCCGCTCGCGCCCGATCGTCGTGAACATGTGCGCCCAGCCTGGGAAGAAGGTGTCGCGGGCCTGCGCCGATGTCTGACCGACGAAACCGAAGGCGTGGACGCCCACATGCAGGGCTTCCGGCGGATGGCCGGCGCGCTGCCCCGCTTGGCGGTACAGCCCGACGAGCGGACGGAACCGGCGGAACTCGCCGCCGATGATAGCCACCATCAACGGCAGGCCAAGCGTGCCGGCTCGGGCGAAGGAGGCGGGCGTGCCCCCGACGCCCACCCAGATCGGCAGCCGCGCCTGCTGGGGCCGGGGATACACCCCCTGGCCGGTCAGCGGCGGACGATAGTGCCCGGTCCATGTGACGTGAGTGGCATCGCGGATCTTCAGCAGCAGCCCGAGCTTCTCGGCGAACAGCGCGTCGTAGTCGTCCCGTTCCAGCCCGAAGAGCGGGTAAGCCTCCCCGAACGATCCCCGGCCGACGACGATCTCCGCCCGCCCGGCAGCGACCAGGTCCAGGGTTGCGAACTCCTGGAAGACGCGGACCGGGTCGGCGGCGCTGAGTACCGTCACCGCACTCGTGAGGCGGATGGATTTCGTCCGCGCGGCCGCGGCGGCGAGCAGGATGGCCGGTGCCGAGTCCAGGAACTCGGCCCTATGGTGCTCGCCGATCCCGAACACGTCCAACCCGGCGTGGTCGGCCGCCTCGACTTCCTCCAACAGGTTGGCCACCCGGTCGGCCCCGGTGAGCGTCCGCCCCGTCGCGGTGTCCGGAAACAGCGCCGCGAAGCTGTCGATGCCGATTTCGATCATCGCCCGCGCCTAGACTGCGGAATTGCGCGTGACCACGAACACCAGCTCGGCGTCCGGCGCGGCCTGGATCGTCACAGTGGGCTCATTCCGGATCGCCAAACCCTCGCCTGCCTCGACGCGGATGCCACGGACGACGACCGCGCCAGCGGCGGGAACCAGATAGCCGCCGTGCCCTTCGTCGAACGTGTAGGAGATCGTCTCGCCGGAACCCAGCAGTGCCCCGTAGATTTCGGCGTCGGCGCCGACCGGCAGGGCCTCCGAGCCGCCGCTCCCGCTGGCAAGCAGCACGAGCCGGCCCGAGCGGTCTGCCTTTGGGAAGGGCTTGGCGCCCCATTGCGGCACCCCGCCGCGCTGCCTGGGATGCAGCCATATCTGGAAGATACGCGTGGTCACGTCCTCGTCGTTGTGCTCGGCGTGGCGGATGCCCGTGCCGGCGCTCATCACCTGCACGTCGCCGGCGCGGGTGACGCCCTGGTTGCCGAGGTCGTCCTTGTGCGTGATCGCACCCTCGCGCACGTAGGTGATGATCTCGACGTTGGCGTGCGCATGGAGCGGGAAGCCCGCGTGCGGCGCGATCGAGTCGTCGTTCCAAACATAAAGATCGCCGACTGGCCGATGGGCCGGGTTGCCGTAGGAGCCGATCGCGAAATGGTGCTTGGCGTTCAGCCAACCGGCCTGGACGCCGGCGATATCGGCCGATGACCTGTGTTCGAGCATGATGGGATGTCCTTGGTTGCGTCGGCCCGATCGGGTCTCGCGGTCAGGTCGCATCGAACCTGACCGCGGCGTCTGCTTGCCGGTCTTGTTCGGCTATATCTGCCGGACTGTTGTCGGCGCCGCCGCGTTGAAGCGTCGTGCGTCGAGGCTGTAGGCGCCAGCTCCGAATGCGACCACTTGAAGCAAGCCGCCGATCATGAAGATATTTTTCAGGAAGTTGATCATCTGATTCTGGTCGGCCAAGTTGTTGTGGAAGAACACCGCCGTCGCAAGGGTGAAGACAGCCAGGACGATCGCCACGATCCTCGTCTGGAAACCTGCGATGAGTAGAAGGCCGCCGCCGAGCTCAATCAGGATCGCAACCAAGTAGGCGGCGAGCGGCACTGGCAGCCCAACTGCCGCGATGTAACCCTGCGTCATGGCCGGCGCCATGATCTTGCCGAGGCCGCTGAAGGCGAAGACGGCACCCATGAGAAGGCGGCCGAAGGCAGCGATTGAGGCCGTTTGATTGTTCATGACACCTGTTTCCGTACTGACAGAGGAAACATGTGGTGCGGATGGGCATCTCGGAATAGAAAGGATAGCAAACCATCCTTGCAGGATTGATGTGTCCAAGCTGCCTGACTTCGAAGGTCTTGCCATGTTCGCGAAAGTGGCCGAGGAGCGATCCTTCGCCGCCGCGGCGCGGGTCACGGGCTTGTCGGTGGCAACCGTGTCGCGCAGCGTCGCACGGCTAGAAGATCGCCTGGGCGGCCGTCTGATCAATCGGACGTCGCGCCGGCTCGCGCTGACGGACCTCGGGCGGAACCTCGCCGACCGGGCTGCGCGGCTCTACACGGACGCCGAGGATGCCGAGAACCTGGCTCGAGAAACCTCCAGCCAACCGCGTGGCGTGGTTCGGCTCGCCGTTCCGATGTCGTTTGGGGTGCGCTGGGTAGCTCCGATCCTGCCGGATTTCTTCCGCGCCTACCCGAAGGTGTCGGTCGACCTCCACCTCACCGACGACAAAATCGACCTGATCGGCGACGGCTTCGATGCGGCGGTACGGATCGCGGTGCTGGCGGACTCCTCGCTTGTCGCGAGAAAGATTGCGACGGTCCGACGCTACATCCTGGCCGCGCCGAGCTACATAGCCCGTTACGGCCTTCCGCAGCATCCGGACGATCTCGGCGCCCATTCGTGTCTGGGATACGCCTTGCGCGACCGGGGCGACGCCTGGCGTTTCGCCGACGACGAAGGGCACGAGGCGGTCTACACGCCGGGCGGGCCACTGCGCGCAAACAACGTCGATGCGTTGCTCCCGACCATGCTCCAGGGCCTCGCGATCGGCGAACTCCCCGACTTTATCGCATCGGAACACGTCGCGGGCGGTCGGCTGGAAGTCATCCTCCCACGCTGGCGCATGGCTGAAGGCGGGATCTATTTCGTGACACCGACAGCCCGTGCGCGGGCGGCGAAGATCGAAGCGCTCAGCAATCTCCTGATCGAACGCCTGTCTCATGCGCCATGGCTGATCAGCGGATCCTGAATGCCATGGCTAGTGACGGCAGGGACCTGGGTGCCCAAGCCGTGAAAATGCTCCTTGCGAAATGGCCGAAGCATGTGGCTCAACGGAACCGCCATTTTCGGACACAGCCAGGTCGGTGTGCAGCGTCTCAAGCCATGCCCATGAGCAAGGGAATGGCAGCTAGAATCATCAGCGCCGCCGTGAGGCCGTGGACGCCGACAGCGGTCTTGCCCGAGCCCTTCGCGGCAAGGACAAGTGACATGTCACCGGTGGGGATCAGCGCCTCGATCAGCAGGATGATGCCCAGCAGATATGGGCTGCCCCACACCATCAGGGCCAGCACGACGAGCCCTGAAACAATGTCGCGCGAACCCTTGAGGCGCAGCCACCAGACTATATTCTGCCCTTCTTCGGGGAGCGGCAGCCCGAAATTGTGCGTCATCACCCTCGGTTGAACGAGGTACATGACGCCAAGGCCGATGACCCCGATCGCCGCCAACAGGGCCACCCCGAGTGAGAACCAGTGCATGAACGCCTCCTTGACGGACGCGTAGATCGTCTAGCGTTGCTAGTTTATCAAGGGGCGCTAGGATCCGAGATGGTTCTACAAACGTCAGAAGGTCGGCCATGGGTGTAGCGGAGAGGAAAGGCCGCGAGCGGGCCGAGCGCGAACGCCGCATCACTGCAGCGGCGCGGGTGATCGCGGCACGCGAGGGGTGGAGCGCCGTCACAATCCGCCGCCTCGCGGACGAGATCGAGTACAGTCAGCCCGTGCTCTACTCGCACTTTGAGAACAGGGACGCGATCGTGGCGGCCGTCGCCGTGGAAGGTTTCCAGGATCTCGCAACGACGCTGTGGGCGGCCGCTCACCCGTCGGCCGATCGTCAGACAGCGCTCGGCAACGTTGCCAACGCGTATCTTGGCTTCACCGACGAGCAGCCGGCGCTCTACGAAGCCATGTTCACGATGCCGACCGGCCTGCGGTTTGCAGATGCCGCCACGAAACCGGAATTGAGGGCCGCCTTCGCGGCGTTGGCAGCCGTTGTCACGCCGTCAGGAAGCGATAACGATATTGCGACCGAAACATTCTGGGCGGCCCTTCATGGGCTAGCCGAGCTGGAGCGCTCGGGCCGTATCAGGCGCAACGCACGTGACGAGCGCGTGGCTCTGGTCGTCGAAAACTTTTGTCATGGTCAAACAACCTGATCGCGACCGATGCCGTTGCTCGTCCGCCCACCAACGGGGCGCCTCGGCAAACACCGCGCCATTATCGAGGGGAGGGTGTCCGTTGACCGTCAACTCCGGTCACAAGAGAGAGGTATTTGGAGTCTGCTTTAAGTTGGAAGCAGCGGCCGGCTTAGCCGAAATGCAAGTGTGGACGGCACCGTCGACGCAAGGGTTTCGACGTTCGGCACCGCGGTCGGGTGCGCTGGCTCGCAGAACTGGCGCTGGACGAGATCGCCGCGCCACCGCCCTGCCGCTCGGGTTGCCGACGCCGCGCGACCCGCGCCTGCTACCGGTCAGTTGACAGGCTTGGCCATATAGACGCGATCGAACCCTTTCTCGCTGACCCGGCCGGTCTCGCGAAAGCCGAGACGATTGTATAGTGCGATGTTCTCGACCATCAGCACATGCGTATAGAGACGCACCTGCTGACAGTTACGGCGACGAGCTTCGCTTTCCGTGAAGGCGATCAAACGCCGCCCAATCCCCTGCCCTTGGGCGGATGGCGTCACCGCGATGTTGTCGAGCAGCAGCGCGCCTTGCCCATCGTCTTCCAACACCACGAGGCCTGCGATCGCCCCGCCCATCTCCAACACCCAAGCCTGGCCGTCATCGATGCGCTTCGCGTAGTCATCCAGCATCGGTCCAGGTGCCTTGCCCATCCGCGCGATGTAAGGGCCGTAAGCCTCGTTCACGATCCGCCGAAGGGAGTGGGCTTCCTCGGGACGGGCAGGACGGGGCTGGTTGGTTCCGGCGTCTGTCATCGGCGCGTATCCCGCAACTGATCGGCCCGTGTGCGAGGTCGCTGCAAGCGGTTAGCTGCTATACCGACCCGCTCAGTGATGAACGTCACGAAGCTGCGCAGCTTCGGGGTCGGGCGCCGTTGCGGCAAGGTGAGCAGGCATAGCGGCAGGCTCGGCGCTGCGTAATCCGCCAGCACGCGGACGAGCCGTCCCGCGGCGAGATCGCTGGCCAGCATGATGTCTGGCTGCCGGATGATCCCTGCCCCGTCCAGTGCGGCTAGGCGAAGCGCCACCACGTTATTGACGGACAGCCTGCCGTTCACGCTGACGGCGATCTCGCCTGCCGGCCCGCCGAACCGCCACAGGCCCGGCTCGGAGGCGTGGTTAAAGTCCAGGCACTCGTGTGCGGCAAGGTCGGCCGGTGTCTCGGGGGTTCCTTGGGCCGAAAGGTAGTCGGGGGCGGCGCATACGACGAGTTGCAATGGCGCCAGGGCACGGGCGACCAGGCTTGAGTCCGGTAGTGCGCCAGCCCTTATCGCCACATCCATCTCATCCTCCAGCAAGTCGGCCCGGCGGTCCTGCAGCATCAGCTCGACTTGAACCTGCGGATGAAGCCGCATGTATTCCACGACCAGCCCGGGCAGGAAGGTAGCGCCGAGGGCCACGGGCGCAGTCACGCGAAGCAACCCCCGCGGAAGCGCCTGCGCCTCGTCGGCGAGCGTGTCCGCCGCCTCGATCTCGGCCAGGATGCGGCGGCAGCGCTCGTAATAGGCGCGGCCAAGCTCGGTCAGGCCTTGCCGCCGGGTCGTGCGGTTGAGCAGGACGGTGCCGAGACGGGCTTCCAAGAACCGCACGTGGTTGCCGACCATGGTCGCGGACAGGCCGCTGCCGGACGCTGCGGCGGCAAAGCTGCCCTTCTCGACTGTCCGCACGAAGCTCTGCATCGCGGCGATCCGATCCATTCGCAAGCTCCGCTTATGAGTGAACGTCGAAACGCTGGGTTTATCCGAGTGGTTCGCGGCATCACATCGCAATGGCAACTGTTGAAAGGACACCGCCATGGCCGGTCCAAGCCCCGCCATTCTCGCCGTCGGCGCCGCCGGTAAATTCGCCGGCCTGGTCGTCCCGGAACTCGCCAAACGGGGTGCGCACGTCCGCGGCTTGGTGTCGAAAGCCGAACAGATCAGCGTAGCACGCGATCACGGCGCTGGAGAGGTTGCAGTCGGCGACCTGCGTGACCGCGCGAGCCTCGATGCGGCCCTGCTCGGCATCGAGCGGGTGTTCTACATCGCACCGGCCTTCCTGTCCGACGAGGCGGAGGTTGGCCTCGCCATGGTGGAAGCGGCCGAGGCGGCCGGGGTGCGCCGCTTCGTGTTCTCCTCGGTGATCCATCCGGTCCTCACCGAGTTGCCCAACCACGCTGCCAAGGGCCCGGTCGAGCAGGCTGTGCTGGACTCAGGCATGGAATACGCGTTCCTGCATCCGGCCCTGTTCTTCCAAAACTATGCGGCAGGCTGGCAGCGCGTCGTGCAAAGCGGCGTGCTCGCCGAGCCGTGGTCGGATGCGACGCGCTTTTCCCGGGTGGACTACCGGGACGTGGCGGAGGTTGCGGCGATTGCCCTGACGACAGACACGTTGCTCTACGGCACGTTCGAGTTGTGCGCGGAGGGCGCGCTGGACCGGCGCGAGGCTGCGGCGCTGATCGCCGAGGTGCTCGGCCGCGATATACGTGCACAACGCATTGACCCTGACGCGATGGGGCCGGAGGCGCAGCCGCGGCGACCCATGTTCGACCACTACGACCGCCACGACCTCCGAGGCAACGCGCTCACCCTGCGCACCATCCTGGGCCGCGAACCAAGGACGCTGCGGGCTTACTTTGCGGAATTGGCCGCCCAACAACCTGGTTGAGGGAGCACCGCAATCGGCACGGCGCCGATGGGCCGCGTGGCGACCCCGCGGCCGTGATCGATGCCGAGAGACGGGTCCACGGGACCCGCGGCTTGCGGGTGGTGAACGCCTCGATCTTCCCGGCCCATACGAAAGGAACAGCCGCTATGACATCGAAGAGACCAATCGCTGCACCGGCCTATCATGTTCAATCCACCGCGGAGACGATCCGGGACGGGTTCCCCTACTTCCCGCACCATGATTCTGTCTCTGCGTTGTGGAGCAAGAAGTGGCGGATGCCGTGCGCGCACGGCATCTATCCCTTCACGGACGCAAACGTCGACGACTTCGACCCGATCTTTGGTGACCTCGTCGCTCGATCGGGCGACCAGCGGGAGATCCTCTACCAGCCGGACGAATACGCCAAACCATTCCTTCCGGTGGGCGAGCGCCTGGCGAGCATGGCGGCGCAGGCCGAGGAGCAGGGGGATGCCGCGAACGCGCGTGACCTTTATCTGCGCGCTGCGGCGGTCTACCGCATAGCGCGGTTCCCGATAAACCGCTCGCCGTTGAGCCACGAGGCATGGGAGCGAGGCAAAGCCGCCTATGCCAAAGGCAGCCGATATCTCACTCCGCCAAGCGTGCCGGTCGACTTGCCGTTCGTGCACGCAGACCGGTCCGCCGGTGACAGCGACGCGCCGATCCAGGCGTATCTGCGCCTGCCGGCAGGCGAGAGGCCCAAGGACGGCTGGCCCGTGCTCCTGTTCGTCTGCGGCCTCGATGCGTACCGGACGGACCATACCCCGCGGACCCAGGCCCATGTCGACCGTGGCTTTGCCACGCTGAGCTTCGAGATACCGGGAACTGGCGATTGCCCGGCTGCGCCGAACGGCCCGGCCTCTCCCGACCGCCTCATGAGCAGCGTCCTCGATTGGGTTGCCGCCAACGGCCGCACGTATGGCTTCGACCTGACCAAGATCGTGGTGCGCGGGATCAGCACCGGCGGATACTATGCGATGCGGGTCGCGCACACCCATGCCAGCCGCCTATTTGCGGCCGTGGCTCAGGGCGGCGGCTGCCACCATATGTTCGATCCCGCGTGGATCGGCGCCCAGGACCAGATGGAATACCCGTTCGCCCTGGCCCCAGCGCTGGCGTATAAATTCGGCTACCGCGGTCCTGATCTGGTTGCCGCCTATGCGGCGGACGCCGGCAAGTTCAGCCTGCTCGCGTCCGGCGTGCTGGATCACCCGAGCTGCAAGCTGCTCGTCATCAACGGCATGGAGGACTCGATCTTCCCGATCGAGGACAGCCTCATCGTTGCGACCCGAGGCGACAAGAAGGACCTCATCCTCAGGGGCAATCGCGGCCACATGGGAAATCCCGGAGCCGAGGACATCCTCTACCAATGGATCGACAACGCAGCAGCAGGAAAGCCTTGATCTGCACCGGCGTTAGGACAACCGCGGCACCCGACGCTTGGCGAGGAGCCGGAGATCCTCGATGGAGGTGATCGTCCTCGTCATGTCATGTAGCGGCCCGCGTTGATCTGGATCGTCTGCCCGGTGATGTACTCGGTCTCCAGAAGCATCCGAACCGCCGGCCACAGCTCTTCCGGACGGCCGAGGCGGCCGAGAGGAAGCTTGTCGGGCGGCGGCAGGTCCATCTCGCCCACGATGTCGCTCGCGATGAGGGCTGGGGCGATGGCGTTGGCGGTGATCCGGTGGCGGAGGAGATAGGTCGCATAGTAGTGCATCAGTCCCTCCACGCCGGCTTTCGAGGCGGCGTAGGCCGCGGACACGAGGCCGCCGGTGCGCGCCGCAAGCGACGACATGAAGATCAGCCGCCCACCACCCTGCGCGACCATGTGCGGGATCGCTGCTTGCGAGACCAGGAAAGCAGAGAGCAGGTTCGTCCGCATCGTCTGCTCGAAATGCGCCTCGTCGATCGCTTGCAGGTCGGTGATGCGGCCTACGCCGGCATTGTTGATCACGCAGTCGATGCGGCCGAACCGCTGCATGACAGAGGCAACCATGGCGGCGACGTCGGTGCCGATGCCGACATTGGCCCGGACCAGGAATGCGTCGCCCCCTGATGCTCCGATCTGGTCCATGACCTCCTGCGCCGCCGCCGCGTTCGCGACGTAGTTGACGGCTACGGCCAAGCCGTTGCGGGCACAATCGAGCGCGAGCTGCCGACCGATCCCGCGCGACGAACCGGTGATCAGCACGACCTTGCTAGCGTCGTCCATCCGTCCACTACTCCTCGACGCGCGCATACAGCGCGTAGGTGTTGCGAGCGCCCAATCGCCCGATCAGCTTGAACCAGCGCGCCACGTGGGCGGAGGCGACGTGGGCATCGACGGCCGACTGATCGGCGAAGTTCTCGTACCAGACGAACCGTGCCGGGTCGTCGAGTTGGCGGTGGAGGTGGAACTCGATGCATCCCGGTTCCGCTCGCGTCGCCGGGATGAACCAGCGGGCGGCGTCCAGGATTTCGGTGTCCGTGCCGGGCGCGCACTGCATATGCGCCACGATCGTGATCATCGGCTCGCCCCCGTCAACACGTCGTGTAGCCGCCATCGACGACCAGCTCGGCGCCGGTGACGTAGCTCGACTCGTCGGAGGCGAGAAAGGTCGCGGCCTGCGCGATCTCGCCGGGCCGCCCTTCGCGCCTCATCAGGCTCAGCCCGGCTATGCCTGCGCGTTGCTCCGGCGTGAGGACGGCGAGGAAGGGGGTATCGACGATGCCGGGCAACAGCACGTTCACGCGGATCGAGCGGTCCGCCAACTCGGCAGCCGCGGCCTTGGCCAGCAGCACGACGGCACCCTTGGTGGCCTGGTAGGCGGTCGCGCCCGCCACGCCCACCTTGCCCCAGATCGACGAGACCAGAATGACCGAGCCTCCGCCGGCCCGCTCCATGGCGGGCACGGCCGCGCGCATGCCGTGCCACGCGCCCGTTTGGTTGACGGCGACCGTGCGGTCCCAGGTGGCCTCGTCCTCGTCCAGCAGCCCGGCCATCGAGCAGATGCCGGCGTTGGAAACCAGGATGTCGAGGCGGCCAAACGCCGTCTCCACCGCTGCGACGGCCTGGCGCCAGTCTGCGGCCCGCGTGACATCCAGGCGCTCGAAGCGGGCGCCGAGGTCAGCGGCAAGGCGTCGGCCGCGTTCCGCGTCGATGTCGCCCAGCATGACGTCGGCGCCCTCCGCCACGAACGCCGCAGCACAGGCCGCGCCGATGCCACTCGCGCCTCCTGAGATGAGGGCGACCTTGCCCTTGAGTCGTTCGGCCATTCTGTTCCTTCCTAGACCCTTGTTTTTCGCCTTGCCGGACTCATCAGCGGGTGACGACACTTTCGACGAACTGGTTGTATGCCTTAGCCTGCGTCACATAGGGGTAGTGCCCGCCCGTGGGCAGCGTGAGCCGCCGGGCCGTCGGGTAGCGGGCGGCCACCGCGTCCCGGGTTTGCGCCGTCAGGATCGGGTCGTCCGCGCAGTCGAGCACCGCAACTGTGAACCGCCCGGCCGGCATGACCGGGGCAGGCTGCGCGGATGCCGCTGCCAGCAGGCGCAAACGCAAGGACTCGCCGCCCTGGCCGTCGCGCAGCAACTCGACCTGCACGTCGCGCAGCTCGTCTGGCGCCCGGGCCTCAAGCCGCGCCAGCCACTCGGCCTTGAGCGCCTCGCCCGAAATGCTTTCGAGGACGGAGATCGAGAACAGCGGATGCTGCCGCAGCTCGTCGGAACTGCAGAACGTGTTCGCCAGCACCATGGCCGCCACGCGCGCGGGGTAGTGGGCGCCGAAGACCTGCAGCCAGTAGCCGGCGAGCGAGGAGCCGAGCAGGCAAGCCCTGCCAAGGTCCAACCCGTCCAGCAACCCGGCCAAGCCGTCCGCGAGCACCTCGGCCGGAGCATCGGGGTAGTCAACCGCGATGCAGCGGAACCGGGGCGCCAGGCCGAGCACCTGGCGGTAGAAGATGTCGGCGTTGCCGAGGCTGCCGGGCAGCAGGATCAGCGCGACGCCGGACCCACCCGTGTCCCGCACCCGCCAGCTTTTCCCGGCAACGGCGACGGTCCGGGCGACGCAGCGCGCCCGGAGATCCTGCAGCCCGACCACCGTCTCCAGCGTGCTGCCCATCGTCTATTCGGCCGCAGCCGGCAGGCCGTCGCCGCCCCGGTCCATGATGCCGTGCGCGTCGGGCGTGAACTCCGCCTGCGGCCCGTCGCCGGCGATGACGAACAGGATGAGATGTTCGGTGTCCGGCTCCCCTTCCGTTACGTTCATGAAGCGCCGGGCAACGCCGGGCGGGAAGGAGACGACGTCGCAGGGACCGACATCGATGAACTGGTAGTCCGCGCCTTCGTTCCAGGCACAGCGCCAATGGCCGGTGATCGGCATGAAGGTTTCGTTGGTGTCGTGGTTGTGCATCAACGGTCCGCGGCCCGGCTTGCAGCGCGCGAAGCCGAGGTTGAACCCTTCCGAGATCGGGATGGCGGAAAGGCGTGCGGCTTCGGCACCGACCGGGGAGACGATTTGCCCCTCCTCCTCCGGCGGCTGAAACCCGATTACGTTGATCAGCTCGCGCTCGCATTCGGGGAGGTCGCTGTCCGGCAAGCCGCCCCTCGAGCCCTTGAGGTCTTTGAAAAACGCGACTCGCTTCATCATCTCGTCGCGGGTCCAGGTGCGCATCTCGGGTATCATCGCTGTCTTCTCCTGCCTTAGCGGGTGAACTACGGAAAAGGAGATCGCCCCTCGCTTGGGGCGCGACCGGCACCTGGCGGTGCGACCGCCCCGGGGTCGTTGGCGTCCTCCGCCGGGCGATGTCATCCTCGCCTGGAGCCACGATGGCCGACGATGGCTCCGAAGGCTATCTCGGCTTAGTTATGGCGGCGATAAGCGCCATGTATCCCCAGCCACCTCAAGCCGTTCTGCTGGTCGAGGCCTGGAACATTCATGCCGCTTTCCCCGGGCGCATGTCCCGCCTTTCGCGTTCTCGTGAGTCCGGCAGTCCTCGTCCCACGCGCGGTCGGGATGCGTCCGTGATGCTGGGACGCACGCGGCCCCGGTTCGCGCGTCCGGGTTGCCCGCGCCGTCATCCAGTTATGCTAACCATCGATCCCATGGATTACCGGGGCCTTGACCTGAACCTGCTCGTGTCGCTAGAAGTGCTCCTGACGGAGCGCCACGTCACGCGCTCCGCCGAGAAGCTCGGCATCACGCAGCCGGCAATGAGCGCATGCCTTGCCCGGCTCCGCACCCTGTTCAGCGACCAATTGCTGGTCCGCAGCCCGCACGGGCTGGCGCGGACGCCGCGGGCCGAGCTGCTGCTGGGGCAGGTTGGCCAACTCATGGCGATCGTCGAACGGATCACGTCGCTTCCGGTCGAGTTCGATCCACGGACGAGCCGGCGCACGTTCACGCTCATCGGCACGGATTTCGTGGAGTTCCTCCTTTTGCCGCCGCTGATGGCGGCGTTGGCGCAGGACGCCCCCCTGATCGAGGTCGTGTTCAAGGGGCCTGACCCCAAGAGCATCGAGACGGCGATGGCATCCGGAACGCTTGACCTAGCGATCGGCTATCTTCCGGACGCGCCGGACGGGCTGATCAAGACGACGTTGTTCCGAGAACGTTTTGTTTGCATCGCGCGCCGGGGCCACCCCTCGCTGGCCCGCGGCGATCTTTCGCTTGATTGCTACGTCGAGATGCAGCACGTGCAGGCGCTGGTGCGGGACGGGACAATGTACGCCGCCGCGATCGACGAGGCATTGGCCGCCCACGGGCTTGTCCGGAAAGTGTCGCTTTGGCAGCCGAGCTTCCTCGCGGTCGCGTCCGTGGTCGCGCGCACCGACCTGGTCGCCACGGTTCCGGAGCGCGTGGCGACCCATGCCGCTGGGCACTTGCCTCTCGAGCTGCACGACGTGCCGCTCCCGCTGCTGTCCCCTGAGTTCGCGTTGTACTGGCACCAGCGAAACCGCGACGACTCGGGACACCGCTGGCTGCGGGACAGGATCGCAGGCCTGCTGCGGCCCTGAACCCGTCAGCCGATCACGGCTGAACCGGCCGCAGCAGGACTGCATCGCCCGGCGGGGCCGCCGCGAGCCGGCGTCCGCTTCCGGCGTCGAGGCCGACCAGGGGGAAGCAGTAGATCAGCACGACGTTGAGCGCGGTCACGGCAAAGATGGCATACAGCCCGGCTGCCGGCGAACCGAAGGCCTGCTCGGCCCAGACCCGCAGGTTCGGCGCCACGAAGCCGCCCAACGCGCCGAGCGAGGTGATGATGCCGAGCCCGGCCGCCGCCTCGCGCCCGCCAAGGCAGGCCGTCGGGAAGGCAAAGTAGATCGGTTGGAGGGACACGATCCCCGCAGCGGCAAAGCACAGGCCGACGAAGCCGACCCAGGGCCCGAACACTCCGGCAGCAAGCAGGATCCCGCCGGCGCCGACCGCGATGCACGCCGTCGCGGTCAGCCTCCGCTCCCCACGACGGTCAGACCACCGCGGGACCGTCGCGCAGGCAATTAGTGCGCACGCCCAGGGCACGGCGCTCATGCTGCCGACTGCGAAGCCGATGCCACGACCCATGATTTGCGAGACCTGCGCCGGCAAGTAGAACAGCACGCCGTAAAGGCCGACCTGGCTGATGAAGAAGACCAGCGAGCAATACAGCACCTTCGGGTCGGTCAGCACCGCCACCAGGCCCCGTGCCGGGCCGTGGGCCGGCCCGTGCCCTTTCGCGTCCTCCTCCCGCGCCAGCTCTGCTTCCAGCGCGCGGCGCTGCAGCACGGTGAGCCAGGCGGCGTCCGCCGGCCGGTCGGTCAGCCACCAGTAGGCCACGACACCGACCATGCTGGCGAGCAGGCCCTCCACCAGGAACAGCCACTGCCAGCCGTGCAGCCCTCCCACGCCTTCCAAGTCCAGCAACGCGCCCGATATCGGGCCGCCCAGCACGAACGACAGGCACAGGCCGAAGTAGAACATGCCGAGCGCCTGGGCGCGAACCCGGGCGGGGAACCAAAACGTGAAATAAAGCGCCACGCCCGGGAAGAACCCGGCTTCCGCCACGCCCAGCAGGAAGCGGAGGCCGTAGAACACCTCAGTGTTGCGCACGAACACCATCGCCGCGCTGACCAAGCCCCAGGTGACCATGATGCGCGACATCCATCGCCGGGCGCCGATGCGGTACATGCTCAGGTTGCTCGGGGTCTCGAAAAGCGCGTAGCCGATGAAGAACAGGCCAAGGCCCAACGCGAAAGCGGCGTCGCTGATCCCGATGTCGCGCTGCACTCCCTGCTTGGCAAAGCCGACATTGACCCGGTCCAGGAAAGACAGCACGAACATGAGCGTGGTGAAGGGCACGATGCGACGGATCGCCTTGGCCGTCGCGCCACGCAGGATCTCTTGCTCGTCTTGCATGCTCTCTCCCCCTCCCGCTCGTCGCGGCGCGCCCGTTCGTCGGGCTTAGCCGCATGGTCCGGGCAGTTGCGGGACAAAGGCCATAGAGCCATGCGAATGACTGCCATAAACGGCAGTGATTTGCCCCGCCGCGGGGCCGTTCCGATGTAGCTGCTGCCTGGCGGGATGCTGAGCGAGTTTGGAGAGATCTGGATGTCACGAGTGCCGTTAGTCCGCCCCGAGGACATGACGCCGGAGCAGCGGGCGCAGTACGACCGGTTCCCGTCCAACCTGACACGCGGCCTGCTGCTCGCGGAGCAGCGGCTGGCCGGCGCGCTGCCGGCGGTGGCGAATGCGCTGCGCACGTCGGGCCTTGACCCGAAGCTGCGTGAAGGCGTCATCCTGCGCGTCGCAGCACTCAGCGACAGCCCGTTCGAGCGCATGCAGCACTTGGGCGAAGCCCGCAAGGCCGGCTGGACGGAGGCGGAGATCGCCGCGATCGAGGCCGGCGACCGATCCGGCGCCCTCCGTGCGTTTACGCCCATCCTGGCCTTCGTCGATGAATGCGTGGCCGATGTCCGCGTTTCGGACGCGACGTTCGCCGCCGTTGCCGCCGCGCTGTCGCCGCGGGAGATCGCGACCGTCCTGATCTTGGTCGGTCACTACATGTCGGTGGCCCGCTTCATCGCCAACCTCGGGATCGAACTCGACCCGGCGCCCAGCGCCTGGGACAAGGAGCACTGATGTCCGCCCTGCAAGCCACCCCGACGTTTTCCGTCAACCTCGTCCGCACCGGACCCCGCGGCCGCGCACCCGTCGTCCTCGTGCATCCGGTCGGCCTCGACCTGACTTATTGGGGCGCACAGATCGAGGCGCTGCGCGAGTACCACGACGTGGTCGCATTCGACCTGCCGGGCCATGGAGCGAGCCCCGGCAGCCCGGCGGACTGGACGCTCGACCAGGCTGCGGAGGTTCTGGCGCGGGTGGTCCGCTCCACCGGCGACGAGGGCGCTCACCTCGTCGGGCTTTCGGTGGGCGGCATGATCTCTCAGGCGCTCGCGCTTGCGCAGCCCGCCCTGGTCCGCTCGCTCACCCTGATCGACACGGCCGCGGCGTTCGCCGACGAGGGCCGGGCGGGCATGCGCGCCCGGGCCCATATGGCGCGGGAGGGCGGCATGCGAGCCGTGCTGCCCTCCACCCTCCAGCGCTGGTTCACGCCTGAGACGGTTGCGCGCCGCCCGGACCTGATCGACCGCGTCACGAAAACGCTGCTGGCGGACGACCCGCTGGTCCATGCGGCCATGTGGGACATGATCTCGGCCCTCGACCTGGTGGCGCAGTTGCACCGCGTGTCCTGCCCGACGCTGATCCTGGTCGGCGAGCACGACCCGAGCTCGCCTCCGGCGGCGGCGCGGGTGCTGCAGGAGAATATCGTGGGCGCGCGGATGCACGTGATCCCCGACGCGTCGCACATGGCGCCGCTGGAAAAGCCGGACGTGATCAACGGCCATCTCAGGGAATTCCTCCACGGCCCGTAGTCCGCCGCCAGAGATCGTCCATGGCATATGTCTTGCTAACCGAACAGCGACCCTTCAGCGGAACTTCCCGATGCACCTGACGCGCCGCACTGCCGCCGCGCTCCTGTTCGCCCTTTCCACCGGCCCGGCGTGGTCGCAGGCCTGCGCGCCGAAGGTTCCGGCGGGCAGCCTGGTCGAACCGGGCACGCTGCAGCTTTCCATCAACCCGACGCTGCCGCCCCAGCAGTTCGTCGACGAGAAGGGCGAGCTCCAGGGTTTGAATGTCGAGCTGGCGCGCGAGCTGGGCAAGCACATGTGCCTGACGACCGCGTTCGTCCGGATGGACTTCCCCGCCATGGTGCCCGCGCTGAAGGCCGGGCGGTTCGACGGCATCGACACCGGCATGTTCTGGACCGACGAGCGGTCGAAGCTGATGTACATGGTGCCCTATGCCCAGCAGGCGATCGGCGTGTTCGGCATGGCGTCATCCAACCTGAAGCTGACGGGCTTCGACGACATGGCCGGGCGGACCGCGGGGATCGAGATCGGCACCTACCAGGAGCGGAAGGCCAAGGAAGCCAATGAGGACATGGTCAAGCGCGGGCTGAAGCCCGTGACGCTGCTGACCTTCACGACCGCGACGGACGCCACCGCGGCCTTGCGCGCCGGCCAGGTGGAAACGGTGATCATCGTGGAAGACGCCGCCCGCGCCATCAGCAAGCAGCGCGGCATGGCGCTGCTGCTGACGGGCTATGGCGGCACCGACATCACCTTCGGCTTCCGCGACAAGGCCGTGGCGGAAGCCGCGGCGCAGGGCTTCACCGCCATCCGCGCGGAGGGAACCTACGACGCCCTGTTCGACAAGTTCGGCATGGCCAAGCTGCCCGGGCCGTTCGCCATCCGCGGCCCGGGACCGCAGTGACAAACCCCGGCTGAATGTTCGACGTCCGGGCGTTCGTCGGCTATTTCGACAACGCCTTCCTGCTGCGCGGCGTGCTCGTGACGGTGGGGCTGACGGTATCGTCCATGCTGGGCGGCCTACTGGTCGGCCTGCTGCTCGCCTGGATGCGGAGCGGCGGCGCGGTGCTGCGCCGGGTCGCCGGCCTCTATGTCTGGATCTTCCGCGGCACGCCCCTGCTGGTGCAGCTGGTCATCATCTTCACCGGCCTGCCGCAGCTCGGCATCAAGTTCGGCGTGGTGCTGTCGGCGCTCGTCGCCCTCATTCTCAACGAAGGCGCCTACCTGAGCGAGATCATCCGCGCCGGCTTTTCCGGCGTGGTGCCGGGCCAGCGGGATGCCGCGCGCGCCCTGGGGCTGAACGGTTGGAAGACCGTGTGGCTGGTCACCCTGCCGCAGGCCTTCCGCATCATCATCCCGCCGCTTGGCAACAGCGTGAATGGGCTGCTGAAGGCCACCAGCATCACCTCCGTCATCTCGATGGAGGAGCTGATGCGGCGCAGCCAGATGCTGATGCAGATCCGCTTCGACGTGCTGGAGGTGTATTGCGTGGCGGCCGTGTTCTACCTGGCGCTGACCACCTTGTGGGATTTCGCGCAGCGGGCCCTGGAGCGCCACTTCGGCCGCGGCTACGCGCCTGCCCCGCTCCCGCGCACCGTGGAGGCGGCGCGGGCATGAAGCCTGCCCCTAGGCAGGGGGTGACGCGCTTCAAAGGGCGAACGCCGCGGGAAGCGTGCCGCGCCCGAGCATCGCGTCGGCCAGCATCCGCCCGATGACGGGCCCCAGCGTGTAGCCGTTGCCGCTGACGGCGTGCCACAATCCCGGCATCCCCGCCGTCGCGCTGATGACCGGCGCCCGGGGCAAATGCGGCGCCAGCCCGGTCCAGGCCCGGGTGACGCGCACCTCGCGCAGGCCAGGCAGGGCGCGGGCCGCCAGGGCCAGGTTGCCTTGCAGGCTCGACCGCGTCACGTGGGTGGCGCCGGCCGGGTCGATCGTGCCGGGCCAGCCGCCGCCGATCAGCAGGTGGCCGCCTTCGCCCTGCTTCAGCGACAGGTGCCGGCCGGTCCAGGCGACCAGCTGGCGTAGCATCGGTGGAGCCGGCTCGGTCGCGATCACCTGCTGGATCAACGCGAGCATCGGCACCGTCACGCCGGCAAGCGCCCCAACGCGGCCCGCCTGCGCCCCGGCTGCGTTCACCACCTGGCCGGCCCGCAGCACGCCGGCTGCGGTTGTCACGCGCCACGCCGCACCGTCCGGCGCCAGGCCGGTCACGTCCAGGCCCGGCACGATCCGCACCCCCGCGCGCCGGGCAAGCAGCAAAAGGGCGGCCGTGCCCCGCAATGGGTCACCCTGCCCCTCCAGCGGGCAGAACGCGGCCCCTGCGAAACTCCGGTCCAGCCCGGGCGCGAGCCGGGCGAGGTCGGCCGGGCCGATCACCTCCGACGGGATGGACCGGCTGCGCTCGAACGCCGCCTTGGACCGGAGCAGGTCCAGTTGGGCCTCGTTCTCCGCCAGCACGAGGCCGCCCTCGATGCGCAGCCCCAAGCCCTCGTTGGCGTCGCGGGCCACCTCCTGCCACAACGCGACGCTGGCCGGGCCCAGCGGCAGAGCGTCCGCCATCGGGCCGCCGCTGCCGGCGGCGTAGACGTATGGTACCAGTTGGACGTGGAGGCTGCCGGCATTGGCGCTGCTGGCGGCCAGCCCGGGCTCACCCCGGTCGGCCAGCAGCACGTCGCGCCCCTCGCGGGCCAGGAACAGGGCGCAGGCCAGCCCGACGATGCCGCCGCCGACGACCAGGATGTCGGCATCGCCCGGCAAGCCGGCCGCTGCCGTCGTGAGCCAGCGGGTCGGGGGCGGCAGCGCCACGGCCGCGTCCGCCGGCTCCGGAGCATCGGCCAGGATGGCGGCGGCCGGGACGGGCCGAAGCGGATTGCGGGGGGCGGCGAAATCGGCCTCCGTCGCTGCCCCGGTCAGCCGGGCGATGGCGGCGGCACAGGAGCGGCCGCGGCACTGCCCCATCCCGGCCCGCGTAGCCCGCTTCACCCAGGCCAGCGAGGAGGCACCCGCCTGCCGGATCTGCCCGGCGGTGACTGCCTCGCAAGGGCAGACCACCGTCGTGTCAGGCAGGTCCGCCAGGCTCGGCGGCGGCATCGGCGGCGTGGGGCGCGGCCACGGGGCCACGCGCCGCGCCGTGCGAAGACCCAGGCTGCCGGCTGCCGCCCGGCCGGCCAGCGTGCCGCCCGCATTGCCGCCTGCCGCCACGAACAGCGCCGGCACGCTCGTCCCGCCGGCCGCATCGGCGACGACCGCCAGACGCCCGTCGACCACCTCGTGCACGGCGCCAAGCGCCCGGGCGATGCCGGTTTCCTGCTCCTCCCCCCAATGGAGGACGCAAGTGGCGGCATCGATGCGCCGCACTCCCGCGGCATCGGCCATCACCAGGCCGGCAACCCGGCGATCCCCCTCCACCCGGACGATCCGGGCGCCCGTCCAGACCGGAACTCCCTTGCGCCGCAGAAAGCCGGGCGCGGGCTCCGCGGAGGCGAGTGCCACGCCCGCCACCGGCACGCGGCACCGCACCAGGGCGGCCGCCACGTCGAACAGCCGGCCCCCGTCCCCGGCCAAGACGACGGGACCGGCGGGCCGCTGCCCGCGGCGCAACGCGTCCAGCACCTCGCCGGCCGCCATGCAGCCCGGCAACCTCCAGCCCGGCACGTGCACGGCTGAGTCGAACATGCCGGGCGACAGGACCACCCGACGCGGCCGCAGCGTGTAGCGGACGCCCGCGCCCGTCGCCGCGACCTCCGGCCCGGGGAACACGCCCCACACCTCCGCCGACAGGACATGGACGCCGGACGCCGCGGCTCGGAAGCGGCGGCGACCGGGCAGCGTGCCCGCCAGCACCGTGGCCGCACCGGCCCGGGCCGCCGCCAGGGCCGCCGCCACCGCCGCATCCCCCACGCCCAACACCAGCACGTCCGGCGTGAGGATCGTTTCGGCCACCGCCATCAGCGGGGCACTTGCACGGACTGGACCCGTTGACGGTAGGATCGCCCATGTCCGAGCCATTCCGCGGCACCTACACCGTCCTGGTCACGCCCTTCACCGCGGACGGCACGGCCGTGGACCTGCCGGCCCTGCAACGCCTGGTCGCGTTCCAGATCGCAAACGGCGTGGACGGCCTTGTCCCGCTCGGCTCCACGGGGGAGTTCCTGTCCGTCAGCCGCGACGAACGGGCTGCCATCACCGACACCGTGGTGCGCGCCGCGGCCGGCCGCGTGCCCGTCCTGGTCGGCACGGGGGCGGAAGACACGCGGGAGGCGGTTGCCCTGTCGCGGGAGGCGGAAGCACTGGGCGCCGACGGCGTCATGGTGATCCCGCCCTTCTACAGCGTGCCCACCGACGACGAAATCTACGTGCACTACAAGGCCATCGCCGACGCGATCGACATTCCGGTGATGGTCTACAACAACCCGGCCACCGCGAATGTGGACCTGGCGCCGCCGCTGCTCGCCCGCCTGTCCACCATCGACGGCTGCCGCTACGTGAAGGAAAGCACGCTGGAGGTGACGCGAGTCCGCGACATCATCGCCGCCTGCGATGGCCGGATGGCGGTGTTCGCAGGCGTGCTGGGGTACGAAAGCGCCTGGCTCGGCGCGGTCGGCTGGGTCGCCGTGTGCAGCAACGTGGCGCCGCGCCTGTCCAGCGACATGTTCCGGGCCGCGGCGGCCGGCGACCGGGCCACGGCCCTGCCGTTGTACCGCCGTCTGGCGCCGCTGCTGCCCTGGGTGGGCGGCCCGCGCTATGTCAGCGGCACCAAAGCCGCCTTCCGCCTGCTGGGCATGGACATGGGGCCGCCGCGCCCGCCCCGCCTGCCCTTGCCGGACGCCGACTGGCCGGCGCTGAAGACCGTACTCCGGGTGCTCCGACCAGCCGACGCAGGCGCATAACCGGCCGTGGCACGGCACCGGGTGGTCGAAGGGCCGCGGCCAGGCGCTTGCCGCGGTCAATGCCGCGCGCGGTCCCAGAGCGTGGCTGGCTCCGCAAGAAGGGAGCGCAGATCCAGCCGGTCGAGCACCTGGCTGGTTTCCGCCGCCGCCGCGGCCAGGATTTCGGCCGTGTCGACATGCGCCACGTCGCGGTGGTGCATCGGCACCCGCCCGTCCACGACCGCGGTATCGACATCCTGGCCGTGCTGACCCGGGAGGCATGGGGGTCGAACGTCTGCACGTCCGAACTGAACGACCATGTCAGGTCCTTGGCGGAAACGCCGTGGGACAGGCAGGACAGGAGCCCCGCGACGAGGCCGAGCCGGCGGGCCGGCCGGCGCCGGCCGCTGGCGCCACCACTATGCCATGCCCACGCGGAACAGCGCCGCGGGGTTGGTGGTGTTCATCACCTTGATCTCCTCCCGGGTGAAATCGGCCGCCTCCAGCAGCACCATGAACTCCCGCATGGCCTCCACCGGCGGCGGCAACAGGAACACGCCGGCGTCGCTGGACACGATCGCACGGCTGCCGGCGGCGCGGATGCGCGGTGCCAGGTCGCTGATGGTCTGGCCAGGTACGTGGTGCTTCTCCTGGTCGACATGCGTCAGCCCCACCTGCGTGGCGTGCGTCAGCAGGAAGAAGCAGAATTCGGCATAGGCGCCCAAGGCGACGATCTCCCGGATCGCGTCCAGGTCATAGCGGCCGCAATGGGTGCGCACCCGGGTGACGCCGCGACGCTTGGCTTCCTCGGCCAGGCGGACCGCCTCCGGCCCCGACACGTGGCCGCAGTCGAAGACGACGTCCTTGGCGGCGCATAGCTCCATGATGGCGGGCACCGGCTCCGGCACCGGACCGGAGGCTGGCAGCCCGTAGGTGGTTGCCAGGAAGGCCGGGCTGCGGCCCTCGCGCTTGGCGACATGGGTGGTGTGGTGGGTCGGCAGGCTGACGAAGCGCGCGCCAGTCCCGGGGCCATAGCCGTAGCCGATGGCACTCTGAGCCGCCTCGAACGTCACGCCGCCGGCGGTCGGCTGCATGATCAGCCCGCCGAACACCTCGACGCCGAGATGCCCCAGCTCCTCCATCGCCAACGCGGCCAAGCCCGAGCTGTTCTGGAAGTTGTCCATCAGCCCGATCGCCTTCATCCCGGCGGCGGCGGCCTGACGCACCGAGTCCAGCACGTTTACCGACCGGCCGTTCAGGTGCGGGCAGGAATGCACGTGGCAATCGACCGCGCCGTGCAGGTAGTGCATTCCATAGGCCGCCATCGGAGCTCTCCGTTACAGGGGGGATTGGATCATGGTGCGGCGGACGCGAGCACCAGCGGGGCGGCACCCCGCCGGCCGAGCCGCCGTTCCAGCCACGACGCGGCGCCGTTCAGCGACACGCACAGCGCGAAATACAGCAGCAGGACCGTGCCGTAGCAGATGGCGGCCGAGAAGCCCTTCCCGTTCAGCGTCTTGGCGGCATACGTCAGCTCGAACACACCGATCTGCGACGCGATGGAGGTGTTCTTGATGAGCCCGACCGAGAAAGTCATCGAAGGCGGGATGATCACCGACCAGGCCTGCGGCAGCACCACCAGGCGCAGCGCCGCCAGGCCGCCCATGTTCATCGTCTCGGCCGCTTCCCATTGGGTGCGATGGATGCTTTCAAGGCCGGCGCGCACGTTCTCCGCCGAGAACGCGGCCGCCGAAAGCGCCACCGTCGTCGCCGCCACGGTGAACAGGCTGACCTCGGCGCCGGAAAGCTGGTAGGCGAAGAACACGCACATCAGCTTGATGAGGAACGGGATGCGGCGGAACAGCTCGACATACAGGCCGGCCAGCCAGCGCACCGGCGCCGGCCGGACGATCCGCGGCGTCCGCAACATGGCCAGCACGAACCCCGCGGCGAAGCCCGCCCCGCAACCCGCGACCGACAGCCCGATCGTCATCAGGAACGCCTGGCCGAGGAACAGGAGATTATAGTAGCCGAAGAACCTGGGCGCTTCCTCGACCAGCGTGCCGATCATCGTGCCGCCACCCGCTTGACCCGGAAGCCCCAGCGCCCGATGGCGAACAGCGCCGCGCTCGCCACCAGCGTCAGCGCCACATAGTACAGCGCCGTCACCGAGAAGATCTCGAAGCTGCGGAAGGTGATCGCGTCGATATTGTAGGCGCGCCCGGTCAACTCCTCGACGCCGAAGATGCTCGCGACCGACGTGGTCATGGTCAGCGTGATGTACTGGTTGGCGAGCGGTGGGAACAGGACGCGGACGATGTGCGGAAGCACCACGTAGCGGATGGTTTGCACGCGGCTGAACCCCAGCGTCGCCGCCGCATCCAGCTCCGCCCGGCGGACGGAGCGGAACCCCGCGCGCTGGATCTCGGTCAGGTAGGCGCCGGCATTGAGCGACATGCCGATGACGACCGCCTGGAACGACGACAGCACGATGCCAGCATCTGGCAGCGCGAAATACAGGAAGAAGATCTGCACCAGCAGCGGCGTGTTCAGGAAGAACACGACATAGGCCCGCACGATGCGGCGAAGCGGTCCGCGCCCGTAATGCAGCACGGACGCGCAGGCCAGGCCGATGGCCCAGCCAGCCGCGAAGCTGATGGCGGCGATCTCCAGCGCCAGCACCGCCCCGCCGGCCAACAGGCCGAGGAAGGGCGTCACCTGGCCGTAATGCAGCGTGTAGTTCACGCGCCGCCCTGCACCGGGTCAGAAATAGGGCGTGAAGGGGACCTTGGTGTCCATCGGACGCAGAAACCATTTCTCCCAGGTTTGCTCCACCGCACCGGAGCTGTGCAGTTCATACAACGCCACGTTCAGCCAATCCTTCAGCGTGGGGTTGTTCTTCGCGATGCCCAACGCCGAATAGGTCACGCCGAACTCGGGCGTGCCGATGATCTTCCACTTCATCGCCGGAAAGACCTTCAACCGGAACGCCGCCGTGTCGATGCCGTCGAATGAGGCGTCGCCCCGCCCCTGCGCAAGCGCCCGGTCGCGGTCGTTGTAGTTGTCCAGCAGGACGATCTTGGCTTTCGGCGCGACCTTCTGCAGGAACGGGATCGCCGTCGAGCCGCGCACCTCCACCAGGGTGATCGCCTCGCTGTCGAGGTCGGCCAGCTTGCTGATCGGCTTGCCCTCGGTCGTGATGATCCCGTAATTCTCCGAATGGAGCGGAACGGTGAAATCGATCACCTTGGCCCGGTCGGCCGTGCGGCTCATCGCGCCCATGACGATGTCGATGCGGTCCGCGGCGACGAAGGGGATGCGGTCCGGCGCGCCAACCGGCACCAGAACGAGCTTCACGCCCAGCTTGTCCGCCAGCATGCGCGCGATGTCCGGCTCGAAGCCGTCGATCTCGTTCCTGTCGTTCAGCAAGGCCCGCGGCGCGAGTTGCGGGTTCACCCCGACCCGGAGTTCGCCGGCCTTCAGCACATCGTCGAGGCTACGGGACCAGGCCGGTTGGATGCACAGCAGGGCCATGGCGAACGCGAGCAGGCGAAGCATCGCAAACCTCCATGTATGTATACGATCAGCATACGACGGCGGGGTCGTCCGTCAACGCTCCCGCATGGGAGAGCGCCGCCGCCAGACGGGAATGCTCGGCACCGTCCAACCCGACAGCCGGGGGTCGCACCGCGTCGGACGGGATGCGGCCCAGGATGCGGAGGCACGCCTTTAGCCGGGTGGTGGCCCGGCCGCCGGGCGCCGCGCGGTAGATCGCCACCCCCAGGGGGTACAGCACGTCATGCAGCCGCCGCGCCTCCACCCAGTCGCCTGCTTGGGTGGCATCCCATAGCGCCACCACCGTGTCCGGCACGATCGCCGCCAGGCTCACCTGGCTGCCCTCGCTGCCGATCAGCCAACTCGTCATCAAGTGCTCGTCGCCGGAGCCCAGCACCGCGACCTCCGGCCGCACCGCCTTCACCGCCCGCCGGTTCGCCTCGTATGCGGCGACCTCCCAGCTCCCTTCCTTGATCCCGATCACCCGTGGATCGGCCGCGAGCTCCGCCAGCAGGTCCGTCCGGTAGGCCATGCTGCCGGCGCCGACCGGGGCCTGGTATAGCAGGATCGGCAGGCTGGTCGCGGCGGCGACGTGGCGGTGGTGCAGCGTCGCCGCCCCCGGATCCTGGAACAGCCCCCAGCCGTTGGGCGGGAAAACCAGGGCGGCATCCGCGCCCGCCGCCTCCGCATCCGCCGCGCGGTGGGCGGCATCCAGGCTGCTTTCCGCGTTGACCCCGCTGGTCAGGAACACGCCGGGGCCAACCGCGGCGCGCACCACCTCCACCACCCGCCGCGTTTCCGCCCGGTCCAGCAGCCAGTTCTCGCCGGCATGCCCGTTGATCAGCAGCCCGTTGATGCCGGGCACGGCCGCCAAGGCGGCGACATGGCCGGCCAGAGCCGCGTCGTCGATGCGGAAGTCAGCCCGCATCGGGCAAACGGTGGCCGCGTGCACGCCGCGGAGGCGGCTCGCGCCCGTCCCCCCGGGGCCGCCATCCCTCGATGCATCGCACAACCGCACGGGTTTCATGCCTTTACATGCCGCGCGGTTTGTATACCGTCCATACACAATTCTCGTTGGAGCCGCTTATCGCGCCGCCTGGACCGCCGTTCCTGGACATCGCCGGGCTGCAGGTCGCCTATGCCGGCGCGACCGTGCTGGACGGCGTGAGCCTGCGGGTGGACCGCGGCGAGATGCTGGGCCTGATCGGCCCGTCCGGTTCCGGCAAGAGCACGGTGCTGCGCGCGATCGTCGGCCTGCTGCCGCGGCTAGGAGGGCGGATCGCATTGGACGGCGTCCCCGTCGACTACGGCAGCCCGGCTTCCGTCCGCCTCATGCGGGATCGCGTGGCCATCGTGTTCCAGCAGTTCAACCTGTTCCAGAACATGACCGCGCTGCAGAACGTCAGCATCGCACCGATCAAGGTCAAACGGCGCCCCCGGGCCGAGGCGATGGCCGAAGCCGAACACCTCCTCGCCAAGGTCGGCCTCGGCGGCAAGCTGGCCGCCTACCCGGACGAGCTTTCGGGCGGCCAGCAGCAGCGCGTCGCCATTGCCCGCGCGCTTGCACTGCGGCCGGACGTCCTGCTGCTTGACGAGGTGACCGCCTCACTCGACCCGGAGCTGGTCAGCGAGGTGCTGGACACCATCCGCGCCCTTTCGGCCGACGGCATGACCATGCTGATCGTCAGCCACGAGATGGGGTTCATCCGCCAGGCCGCCGCGCGCGTCGCCTTCCTGGCCGGCGGCCGCGTCGTGGAGGTCGGGCCGCCGCACCAGATCTTCGACGCGCCCCGGGAAGCCCGCACCCGCGCCTTCGTGGACAAGATTCTCCGCCACTGAACGCGGCGCCTAGCCGACCTGCCCGATGGCGAAGCGATACAGGCTGCGCAGATGACCCTGCACGGCCCGGCGCGCCCCCTTGGGGTCGCCCTGCTCCAGCGCGTCCAGCATCGCCAGGTGTTCTTCCGAATCGAGGCCGACACGGTCGGCCAGCTGGGCGATCTCGAACAGACGGGTCGTCACACGCATGGCCTCGATGGTTTGCGCCATCACCCGGTTGCCGCAATGCCCGGGGGACAGGGTGTGGACACGGTCGTCGGACCGCCAATGCATGTCGGTGTGGGTGTCCTTCGCCTGCATCAACTCGACGATTTCGTGCCGCGCCAGGCTCAACGCGGCTTTCGGCACCCGGCCGGCCGCCAGCGCCGCCGCCTCGCCTTCCAGCAATTCGCGCACCTTCAGGCTCTGCAGGTACTCCGCCAGGCCGACGTTGCGGACCATGAACGACCGGTTGGCCGACTTCACAACCAGCCCTTCCCCTTCCAGCCGCTGCAACGCCTCGCGCAGCGGCGTCCGGGAGATGCCCAGCATGTCCGCCAGCCGCGCCTCCACCACCACCTCCCCGCCGCGCAGCCGGCGGGAGCGGATCATGTCGGTGAGCGAGGCATGGGCCAGCCCGGCGAGGTTATAGCTGCCAGGGCGCTCTTCCACCTCGGAGGCGGTCTTGGCGGGCTGCGGGTCGACCATGACGCTGTATGCAAGCGGTTCGCGCCGGCGCACAAGACCGCTGGCGGAACGGCGGTGAACACACCGGCCAACAAGAGGCAACTCGGCCGTTGACGGATCGGTTCAAGCGGGGGCTTAGGTGTAGCCGAGGTTTTCGAGCCGGGTGACGAGGCGTTTGGTGCGGGCGATTTTGGCCCGCTTGTCGAAGTCGTCGGCGCCGAGTTCCTGGTAGAGTGTGGCGTCCTTGAGCATGTGGTAGGCGGCGGTCAGCATCGATGCGGCGACGGCGCAGAGTGCGCTGACCCACTCGTCGTTGTGGGTCGCGGGATCAGTTGATGATGGGCAAGCGGACGGTGTTGCAGGAGTCGCTTCTCTACAGCTTCACCCTCGACCGAAGCGCCGCACGCGGAGGACGCACGGGAGTGCACCGTGTCGCTCACCCGGTTCAGCGGCTGCAAGGAGGGGACGGAAGTGCTGTTCTCCGGGTGGACAGGTCGGGGCACAGCGTGCCCTCCGAGGCGCCGGTGGAGGCCGCCGGCTGGGAACGGTCCGGGCGCCGCAACCGCGACATGGAGAAGGCGCAGGCATTGCGGGCGTTCTTCCGCGTGCACGGGCTGAGGTCCGGCAGGTCGAGCGAGTGACGGCAGCCACGCCGGACCTGGCCGCCTCCGCGGCACGGGCCGTGACCGGTCGAGTTCCGGCCGAGGTCCGGCGCTTTCGGACCGGCACCAGCCACCACGTCTATGAGGTGCTACTGCGCTGCGGCTCGCCCACCTCAGTGGTCATCCGCATGGGCGCGCCAGGGCAAAGAGCCGAACTGGCCGAGGGCGTCCGCCTCAACCGGCTCCTCCGGCCACTCGGCATACCCCTGCCGGCGGTGCTCGGAGAGGGATTGGCCGATCCCGTTCCCTGGCTCGCGTTGGAGCGCCTGCCCGGCAGCGACCTGGGTGACGTGATCGGGGTGTTGCCGGACGCGCAGGTCGGCGCCCTCGCACGCGGGATCGCGGTGGCGCAGGCCAGTGCAGCCCTGGTTGGTTCTGCGGGACGCTACGGATACGCCGCCAGGCCCGAAGCCGCGCCGCATTCCCGGTGGTCAAGCGTGCTGCGGGACAATCTCGCCAGATCCCACGGCCGGATCCAAGCCGCAGGCCTGTTCGGCCTGGAGGCGGTGGAGCGGGTGGTCGGGATGGTAGAAAGCCGGCGTGACGAGCTGGACGGCGTGCCGTCCATCGCCTTCCTGCACGACACCACGATGAGGAACGTCATCGTGACGCCGGCCGGCACTCTGTCCGGCATCGTGGACGTGGACGACCTTTGCTGGGGCGACCCGCGCTACGTGCCGGCCCTAACCCTCGCCGTGCTGCAGGCCCAGGAGCGGGCGCCCAGCTACGTCGAACACTGGATGCGGGCGGCGGGGCACAGCGATGACAGGCTGTTCCGGCTCTATGTCGCCCTGTTCCTCGTTGACCTGATGGGGGAGCACGGCCAACGCTTCAACGGCAACGAACGCCCCTCCACGCCCCGAGCCAGGCAGCTGCTGCTGCAGGCTTTCCAGGAGGCGGCAGACAGGGCCGTATCCTGAGGGATGCGGCGGACGGCTGCGCGGCGGCCGAGATATAGGGCCACGCAGAAGTCGTCGAGGTGTCGGCAGAAGCCCGCCGTGCCGACTGATGTCGCAACCTGGGCCGTTACGGTAGACCGCCGTCCTGGGCAGCGCACGCCGAACGCTTGTTGTCGGGGTTCCAGTGGGATGCGGGGCTCCTCCGAGGGGCATGCGCGATTCTCGGACGATCTCGAGTTTCAAGGGCATGCCCTCGTATTCGATGATCGTGCGCAGCCCGTAATTGTCGCGCTTGAATTCCCTGGCAAGGGTGACCCCCGCACCGAACAGCCCGCGTACGCCGTCTGCGGCCACGGCGTTCAGGAGGGCGCTGTATCCCGCCGTGTCGGCGCACATGAAGTCGATGTCACGGCTGAGCCGATACTCGCCGAGGTCGAGCACGATCGCGGTCCCGCCCCCGAAATAGCAGCCGCAGCGGCGAAGCATGTCCGCATCGGCGGCCCTCAGCGCTCCGATGATCGCCCGATGTTCCGGGAGCCTGAACCGTTCGCAAGGCTTGGCGCCTTCGGTGGAGGTCACCGCCGAACCAGCAGGTGGCCGTTGCCATACCGGCCCGCCAGCCGCTTGACGAGCGCCTTCTCTTCCGGCGTCATGGCATCCTCGTCCACGTGGAGCCAAGCCGCCTCGTAGATCTGTAGCGCCTCAGCGCCGCTGACCGCCTGGTTCGGGTTTCGGTTCCACACCAGGCGGCGAAGCTGCGGGTATTCGGCCGGCACGATGCGATCGTCGTAGCGTGCGGTCGGTGTTATAGCGGCCATCCGTGCCATCATGGTCCTCCGGTTGGGCCTGCCGCGGTTACCAATCCCACCGCGTCCTAGCCAAACCTCTCCCGATATGATGCGCCCGGCCTGCCGAGCTTGGTAGGGGTCCACGCCAGCGCGCCGGAACCGATGCAGACATCTCATCGGCCGATTTCCCTCGGCGACACCCGGCGATGCAGCCGTATCTCCGGCATCGTCACAACTCTCGCCGCTGCTCTCGTAGCAGGTAACCGGTAGCAAGGTCCTCCGCGTCGAGCGCGCCGGCGCCATGCCCTGGTGGCGCTCGTCGCAAATGGTTGACTGACTAGACACTCCACTTTAGATCGGCTCGTGGATAGGACGAGGCGCGTGGCCAGACCGAAAAGCGACCAGAAACGCGAGGCGATCATCGCCGCTGCGGTGCGCGTCATCGCCGCGCAAGGGCTGGGCGCGCCGACCGCCGCCATCGCCAAGGAAGCGCGCGTGTCGAACGGGTCGCTGTTCAACTATTTCGCCACCAAGGCCGATCTGTTCGACCAACTCTATCGCGAGCTGAAGACGGAGATGGGCGCCGCTGCGGCGGACGGGCTGCCGGCGGGGGACGACTTGCGGGAGCAGCTTCGCCACATCTGGACGCGCTGGTTGCGCTGGGCGACAGCCAGCCCGGCAAAGCGGCGCGCGCTCGCGCATCTCGACATGTCGGGCGACGTCACGCCCGACAGCCGCCGGGTCGCGGGCGAGGCAATGGCCGGGATCGGGGAGGTTCTCGGGCGCAGTTACCGCGATGGGCCATTGCGGGGCGCACCCCCCGCCTTCGCCGTCGCGCTGATGAGCGCGCTCGCGGACACGACCATCGACTTCATGGTCCGCGAACCGGACAAGGCCGAGGCGCACGCCTCCACCGCATTCGACGCATTATGGCGAATGATCGCCTGATTTGCCTGGTGAGTGACTGACCAGGCGCGCTTGCAGGGAGATTGGATGATGCCCGACACGGTTCTGGTCACGGGCGGCGGCGGCTTCCTCGCCGGCTGGACGATCGTCGAGCTGCTGAGGCGCGGCCACACCGTGCGCGTCACGGTTCGCGACCTTGAAAAGGAAGCGCGACTGCGCGCGCAGATCGCCCGGCAGGTCGATCCCGCTGACCGCCTGTCCGTCGTCGCCGCCGACCTCACCGCCAATGCGGGCTGGGACGCGGCGGCGGCCGGATGCGCCTTCGTCCTTCACATCGCCGCCCCAGTCGGTGTCCACGCTCCGCGTGATCCGGACGACCTGATCGTGCCGACGCGCGACGGCGCGCTGCGCGTGCTGCGCGCCGCCTGCGCCGCCCGGGTCGCTCGCGTGGTGATGACCTCGGCGATCGAAGCGTGCCGGCCGCCGCTGGCAAGCCCGGACGGCATCTTCGACGAGACGCGCTGGACCGATCCGGGCGACCCGCGGCTGGGCCCGTACCGGCTCGCCAAGACGCTTGCCGAGCGCGCCGCCTGGGACTTCATGAAGAGCCAGGCCGGCCCGACCACGCTCGTCACGATCCTGCCGGCCGCCATCACCGGGCCCATCGTCGGCCCGGAGAACCTCCACTCGCTGGAACTGGTGCAGCGGATGCTGAACGGCAGCCTGCCGCGCTACCCGCGGCTCGGCTTCTGCATCGTCGACGTCCGCGATGTGGCCGACCTCCACATCCGTGCCATGACCGCGCCGGAAGCGGCGGGCGAGCGGTTCATCGCCGCGAGCGACTGGATGTGGATGGGCGACGTGGCCCGCACGCTGCGCGACGCGCTGGGCTCCCGCGCCGCCAAGGCGCCGACGCGGCCGATGCCCGACCTCGTGCTGCGCATCGTGGCGCTGTTCCAGCGCCCGGCCCGGTTCGTGATCCCGCTGCTCGGCCGCCAGCACGTCTTCAGCTCGGCCAAGGCGCAGGCGGTGCTGGGCTGGCGGCCCCGCCCGGCGGCGGAGACGATCGTCGACGCCGCGCGCGACGCGATCGCGTTCGGCGCGGCGTGACCGGCCGCTCGCCCACCATCCCCCTTTCCGGAGACAAGACCATGACCGACCACGCGGACCCGAGCGCCACTGGAGCAAGCCGTTCTCGTTTGGAAAGCCGAAGTGCTGTTCAAGGATGGTCACGGCCAGGGCGATGCCTTCTTCGCCCAAGAGACGGCCGCTACGGCAGAGGCCTTGTCGTCTGCTCTCGCTCAACCGGCCATGAAGCGTTGGCTTCGAGCAAGGCTTCGAACACCTGTCTGGAACCACACCCCTGCCCGACCATCCAACCTCAGGCACAGACCGTTCCGCAGCGGTTTCGAAATGGCCTCTTAGCTCAGAGAAGGCAGGTCGTACCGACTCGCCGTGAGGAGACGACGCAACTTGGCGACTGCGGTGTCAGGCGAGGTCAGCACCACCTTGCCAGTGGCTTGAGCGACAGCACGCGCTGCAGGCGCCATGCTGGACTGGGCCAACGCGATCACATCGCATTCCCCTAACTCGCGTGCGGCAGTTTCCGCAACCAACCTGTTGTGCACCGCGATCTCACCCGCGTTGAGCGCATCGAACGCACCTTCCGCCAGGGCCAGTGCCGTCAGCGTGCCAGGTGGGAACTCGGCTGGCATCGAGGCGAGGGTCGGGCCGAAACTTGCCAGCAGGCCTATGCGGCCGCCAGTGGCGACCGCCGCCTCGATCATTGCCTCGTTCGGCTTCAACACCGGAACTGGCGCCACCGCGTCGCGCGCCGCCACGATTGCCGTGCCGAACGCTGAACAGGTAAACAGGATGGCGTCCACGGGCGCGTCGGCGGCATAGCGCGCCAAAGATCTGAATCGTTCGACGACATAAGCGGCGCCACGCGCAGGCGACGCGAACAGGCCTTCGTCGAGAAGGTTGGTGACCTCGGCCTCCGGCCAGCAGCGACCGAAGGCGTCCAGCATGGGTCCGGCCGAGACCATTTGGATGTGGATCAATGCGATTCGCATGGGAGCCGTCTACCTGCCGTAAAAGGGGCGTGCTCCGGCATGCCAATCCAAGGCTGGGAAGCTCTGACGCGGGCACGCTAGCATCGATCGCGGCAGCCGGTCACCGACAACCAGGCAGAAATCTCTTCTTTCTACATCGTGAATGACATGCTAGGACCGGAATAAGAGTTGGCCGTTGCTCACGAGCGCGCCAGCCGATGGCAGGGAGATGCACGTCCGAATGGACTTGAAGCTGAGTGGCCGCAAGGCGCTGGTGACCGGATCATCCAAGGGGATCGGGGCGGCTTGCGCCGAGGCGCTGGCCCGCGAAGGCTGCTCCGTGGTCCTGGTCGCCCGTGACGCCGCGGCGCTGGACACCGTGCGTGCGCGCGTGGAAGCACACGGAACCACGGCGATCGTGGCCGCGTTCGACCTGAGCGACAGCGCAAACGTGGACAAGCTCGCCGCCGCCCATCCTGATGTCGACATCCTGGTGAACAACGCAGGCGCGATCCCGGCGGGGAAGTTGCACGAGGTCGACGAGGCGACGTGGCGGCGGGCGTGGGACCTGAAGGTCTTCGGCTACGTCAACATGACCCGGCGCTTCTACGCCGCCATGAAGGCCCGCGGCCAGGGCACCATCGTCAACATCATCGGCTCGGCCGGGAAGCGGGTCGACTCCAGCTACATCGCCGGTTCGACCGGCAACGCGGCGCTGATCGCCTTCACCAAGGCCCTGGGTAGCACCAGCGCGGCCGACGGCATCCGTGTGGTCGGCATCAACCCGGGCCCGATCGCGACCGAGCGCCACGAGGTCATCTTTCGGCGCAGGGCAGCCGCCAGCCTCGGCGACGCGGACCGGTGGCGGGAGTTGCTGGCGGGGCTGCCGTTCGGCCGGGCCGGGCTGCCGGAGGAAATCGGCGCCATGGCCGCCTTCCTGGCCTCTGACGTGTCCGGCTACACCAGCGGGGAGGTGATCACCATCGACGGCGGCGCCGTCCACCGCCGCGCGACATGAAGTCACGCGCCCAGGCGATGACGCTGCGCGGCCAGCTACTCAACAAGGACTGCCTGGGCGGAGCGCTCGTCGCCTTGATGGGAGCAGGCGCTATCGCCGCGGCACGCAGCCATGAGTTGGGAACGTTGGCCCGAATGGCGCCGGGCTTTTTCCCGACCCTCATCGGAGCCGTGATGCTGCTCACCGGCGTGTCGATCTTCCTGGGCGGCCTGCGCAGAACACCTCTGGATGAGGACCGGGTTCAATTTCCAGACCTTCGCGCCTGGACCCTCATACCCCTGAGCCTGCTCGCGTTCATCGTCGTCGGCGGGCAGGCCGGGTTGCTGCCGGCGACCTTCAGCCTGGTGCTCGTGGCTGCCGCGGCCGACCGGCGGAACGGCTGGCGCGGCGCACTCCTCCTGGCAGCGGCGATGGCGCTGGTGGCGCTGGTGGTCTTCTGGTGGGGCCTGCAGGTGCAATTCCCCCTGTTCACGCTCGGACCGGACGAATGACCGGCGCCTTGGCCGATCTCTGGGGCGGCTTCGGCGTGGCTCTGCAGCCGGGCAACCTGTTGTGGTCGCTGGTTGGCGTGCTGATCGGCAACCTGATCGGGGTGCTGCCAGGGCTGGGCGCGCTGACCGCCATCTCGATGCTCCTGCCGCTGACGTACACCTTGCCGCCGATCCCGGCCATCCTGATGCTCGCCGGCATCTTCTACGGGTCCCAGTACGGGGGCGCGATCGGCGCGATCCTGCTCAACATGCCGTCCCACCCACCGCACGCGATCACCTGCCTGGACGGCTACCCTCTGACGCAGCAGGGGCGGGGCGGGGCGGCCTTGGGCGTGGCGATGCTCTCGTCGTTCTTCGCCGCGTCCGTCGGCATCATCGTCATGATATTCGCCTCGCCGTTGCTGGTGCGGTTCGCCTTCCAGTTCGGGCCCACGGAGATATGCGCGGTCATGCTGCTTGGCCTGATTGCGGGCGCCACGATGAGCCGCGGCTCCGCGCTCAAGGGGGTCGCGATGACGTGCGTCGGGCTGCTCCTCGGCCTCGTCGGCACCGACGTCAACAGCGGCGCCGCGCGGATGACGTTCGGCGTCACGGAACTGAACAGCGGGATCGAACTCGTCGCGGTCGCCATGGGCCTGTTCGGCGTCGCCGACTTCATCGGCAGCGTGAACCGCATGCCCACCGTCAGCGCGGGGCCGCGCGTGCGCCTCCGCGACATGCGGCCGACCGGGGCGGAGTTGAAGGCTTCGTTCCTGCCGATGGTTCGCGGAACGCTGGTGGGCACGTTGTTCGGCGCGATGCCGGGCACCGGTCCCACGATCACGACCTTCATCGCCTACGCGATCGAGCGACGCATCGCACGCAACCCGGCCCGCTTCGGCCGCGGGGCGATCGAGGGCGTCGCGAGCCCCGAGGCCGCAGCGCACGCCAAGACGCAGGTGGACTTCATCCCGACCATGAGCCTTGGCATCCCGGGCGACGCCGTGATGGCCCTCATCCTCGGCGCATTGCTCATCCAGGGGATCCAGCCCGGTCCGATGCTGATCCATGACCATCCGGACCTGTTCTGGGGTCTGATCGCCAGCTTCTGGGTCGGCAACGTGCTGTTGATGGTGCTGAACGTGCCGCTGATCGGCCTTTGGGTAAAGATGCTGCAGGTGCCCTACCGTTTCCTGTTCCCCTCCGCGCTGTTCTTCATCGCCATCGGCGTCTATGCGACCGGGAACTCCCTGTTCGCCGTCGGCGAGGTGCTGGCGTTCGGGTTGTTCGGTGCCGTGCTGCTGGCGCTCGACTTCCCAGTGGCCACCATCCTCCTCGGCTACGTGCTCGGCCCGCTCATCGAGGAAAACTTCCGCCGCGCGCTCATCCTGTCCCATGGCGACCTCGCGGTCTTTATCGAGCACCCCTTGAGCGCCGCCTTCCTCGCGGTCTGCCTGGCCATCGTCGCCTTGCAGCTATTCCTGGCATGGGCGCCGCGCACCCCACTCTTGCTGCCCGGTGCCGAAGATGTTCGGCCCCGTCCATGAGGCTGGTCCCGGACCTCGCGGCGAGCATGGGCAGGCGTGTCGGAACCGGGAGCACGCCGCCGCAAGAACAACAAGCATTGGAGGAACGATGTTCCGCTTCGTCCACGTCGCCGGCGCAATCATGATGTCGCTCTGCTTCGCGGCTCCGCCGGCAGCTGCGGTCGACTATCCAAGGAGGACGATCAAGGTCGTCGTCCCGTCCAGCGCCGGTGGAACGACGGACCTGATCGCCCGGCTGATCTCCGCCCGGCTCGCCCCGTTGCTGGGCCAATCCATGGTGGTCGAGAACCGGATCGGCGCCAACGGCGTGGTCGGCGAGGAGTACCTGTCGCGGCAGAAACCCGATGGCTACACGATCATGTTCGTGCCGTCGGGCCATGCCATCAACAACAGCGTCTACAAGAACATCTCGTACGATCCCGAGAAGGACTTCACCCCGATCATCCTGATCAACACGGTGCCGATGGCCGTCGTCGTGCGGCCTGGCCTGCCCGTGGACGGCATGGCCGACCTCATCCGCCTCGCTCGCGACAAGCCGGGGTCGGTCACCTTCGGATCGGGCGGCATCGGCTCCTCGAACCAGCTCGCGACCGAGCTGTTCGCGGCCAAGCTGGGCCTCAGCCTCACGCATGTCCCCTTCAATGGCGACGCGCCCACCATCAACGCGCTGCTGGGCGAGCAGGTCGACTTCGCCTTCATAAACGTACCGGCGGTCCTGCCGCTGATCCGCGGCAAGTCCCTGCGGGTGCTCGCCGTCAGCAGCGCCGGACCGGTGCCTTCCCTGCCCGGCGTCCCGAGCGTGGCAGCGACCGTTCCCGGCTATGATGCGGGGTCCTGGCATGCAGTGTTCGGACCGGCAAAGCTGCCCGCCGACGTCGTCACCACCCTGAACCGCGGCATCCAACAAGTCCTCGACATGCCGGAGGTGCGCGCCCGGTTGAGCGAGATGGGCATCGAGCCCGTCGGTGGCAGCCCCGGGCAACTCGCCGCCTTCCTGCACGACGAAATCGGCAAGTGGGGCAAGATCGCAAAGGAAGCCCATGTCACGGCGGAATGAGTGTGGCGGCGGGACCCAGTCGATGCGGGAACATCGTCTGAGACGCCGCGCGTCGATGGTTCCGGGAGCGCTGTGGGCGATCTGGCTGCTGACGCAGGTATTGTGCTCGACGACGTCCATTGCCGGAACGCTCGATGACATCCGTTCTCGTGGCAAGCTGATCGTCGGGGTCAAGACCGACTACGCGCCGCTCGGGTTCATCGACGCCTCGGGCAACAATGCCGGCGTCGAGGTCGAGCTCGCGAAGTTCATCGCCGGGCAACTGCTGGGCGATCCGGCGAAGGTCGAGTTCGTGCCGGTCGTGTTCAAGAACCGAGTCGATTACCTGCTGTCCGGCAAGATCGACATCATCCTGGCGACGATGGTGACGACGCCGGACCGCCTCAAGATCGTGGATGCGACCGTGCCGTACCTGCGGCCAGGCGGCGGCACGTTGATGGCGCCGAAGGGCGGACCAGTGACGTCATGGGAGTCGGCGCGAGGCCACGACATCTGCGGGATCGAGGCATCCTATTTCAACCCGGCGATCACGAGCCGCTTCGGCGCCCACGTCATCGAGTTCGCCGATGCCTCGCACGCCTACGACGCGTTGGCGGCTGGGCGCTGCGCCGGGTTCGCGTTCGACGAAATCCTCGTGCGGCTCAAGGTCAAGGACCCGCAATGGAGCGGCTACGCGATCGTGGGCGAGCCGCTGCAAGTCAACGGATTTCAGATCGGCGTCCGCAAGAACGACGAGGCGTTCTTGACCAAGCTGAACGAGTTGATCCTCCGGGCCCAGGCCGACGGAAGGATGGTGCAGTGGGAACGGCAGTACGGAATGGACCCGGACGACTGGAGCCTGGCCCAGATCGGAAGGGCGCGTGACGAATTGGCCCATCGATGACCGACGATCGGCAGGGGATTGGGATCGCATGTTCGAACCGACCATCAACGAGAAGCCGCGCCGGGTCGATGCAAGCGGCGACGCGGCTGAGGCTGTTCCACAAGCAAGCGTTGTGGACATGGTCGCCGCGAGCCGCATCCTGATCCTGTCCTACCATTTCCCGTTCCCGGGCGTCGGCCATGTGGCGAAGTGGGGCGACCGTTGTCGTTTTTACCCGAGCGACCTCTCGCAGGCCGCGGACCCGGCCGGACGGCCCTGAAGGAGAGGCGATCAGCGTGTCTTCGCAAGCCGCCCATTACCGTTGGGACGAACAGCCGCTGGAGCACCTGCGCGGTGGCATTACCCGCCGCTTCGTAACCAGCAAGCGCGTCATGATCGGCGAGGTACGGTTCAAGAAGGGGGATGTGGTGCCGTCCCATTCCCACTTGCATGAGCAATTCACCCACGTCGTGAGCGGCTGTCTTCGGTTCACCCTTGGCGCCTCCGGCGACGATGTGGTGCTCGTCAGCGCGGGCGAGGTCATCGTCATCCCGTCGGACCTGCCCCATGGGGTCGAGGCCCTGGACGATACGCTCGAATACGACGTGTTCAATCCGCCGCGTGAGGACTGGATCGATCCGGACAGCTCGTTTCTCCGCGCCTGAACCGTGGCATGGCACTGCCTCGTCGTGTCCCGCCGGGCCAGGCTCAGGCGACCGCGCCTTGAGCGGGGTTTCGAGCCGTTCGGTGAGGACCGGCTCCGGGTCGATCCCGGTCACCCGCCTCCCGTCCGCGGCGCTCGACCTGCCGAGGGCCCGGGTGGACGCGATGAGCGCCGCATTGCCCGACGAGCCCGCGATGTAGCCCGCGCCCACGCCTGCCGCGCTCACGCCTGCCGCGCCCACGAGCCTTCATGGCTGCGTAGAACCGCCGGGTCATGTTGACGTAGCCGAACACCTTCAGGCGCAAGCCCGATGCCCTTGGATGCTCCAGTCACCAGGGCGATATGCCCGCGCAATCACAACTCCATCTCATGCGATCCCCCTTGCTAGCCGGTCGCGTCCCTGGTGATCCCGGCCTCGCACAAGGCTGCGATCTCCCCCGGACCGTAACCGCTTTCCTCGAGCAGTTCCCTGGTGTGTTCACCCAGGAGTGGGGCGCGGCGATTGATCGCCAAGGGTGATCGGCTGAGGCTCACCGGCGGCCGAGCGACCGGCGCGGGCGCTGCCAGGCCGGGAAATTCGATTGGCAAGAAGGCCTGAGACTCGCGGACGTGCGCATCCGCCAGCACTTCACGCGGGCCATAGACCGGTCCGCAAGGGATGTTCGCGGTCGCCAGTTCGGCCAGGGCAGCCGACCGCGTCCGGTCGGCGCACCAAGCCGCCATGACGGCGCTGAGCGCTTCGCCGTTGTCGCCGCGGGCCTGGTCGCTGCCATAGGCCGGCCCTACCGACAGATCGGTCCGCCCGAGCAAGGCTGCCCACCGGCGGAACATCGGATCGCCGATCACCTGCACGATGATCCAGCCGTCCTGCGTCGCGAAGATGTCGGACGGGGCGGCCAGCGGGCTTCGGTTGCCCGTCGCCGTCCGGTCCAGCCCCAACAGGGACTGCTCGATCAATACGTTGTTCGCCATCGTAAGGGCGGTCCCCAGCAGCGACGCTTCGACGAGCTGGCCAAGGCCGGTGGTGCGGCGCTGGTAGAGTGCCGCCACGGTCCCGAAGGCGCAGGACAGGGCGGTGCCATAGTCGACGTAGGACACCATCAGCTTCGACGGCTGACCCGGTGGCCCGGACATGTGTACCGCGCCGCTCATCGCCTGCGCCACGCCGTCGAAGCCGACCTTGTCCGACGAGGGCCCACCCGGCCCGAACGCCGTCGCGGTCGTCAGGATGATGTCCGGCCGGGCTGCCGACAGGTGTTCGTAGTCGAGCCCCAGCTTGCGTAGGGTCGGCAGAGGCATGTTGGCCACCACCACGTCCGCCCGGGCGATCTGGCGGCGCAACACCTCCAATCCCTGCGGCGATCCGAGGTCGAGCGCCAAGGACCGCTTGTTGCGGTTGACCTGCATGAACAACGCGCCCTCTCCGCTGGGGGCGACCGGGGTGACCCAACGGTCCTCGCCTCCGTCCACCCGCTCAACCCGGATCACGTCCGCCCCAAGATCGCCGAGCAAGGCCGCGCAGAACGGACCCGCGATGTAGCGGCCAATGTCGAGCACGCGGATGCCGGTGAGGACCGATGCCGCCATTAGCTGTGGACCTTCTCGCCGGCGGCCGCCTCGCGGATCACCTCGACTGCCTGCGTGTCCTCGAGCGACGAAAGGTCACCGGGGTCTTGGTTGGTGTAGGCGCGCCGGATGACGCGCCGCATGATCTTGGAACTTCGCGTCCTGGGCAGCTGCGTCACGACGTGGACGCGGCTGGGCTGAAAAGGCTTGCCCAAGCGCTTGGCGATGGTCGTGGTGACGATCGCCTCCAGGTCAGCCTCCGGCACTTCCGGCGCACGGGAAGGAACCACGAACACGATCAGCTTCTGTCCCTTCGCCGGATCGTCAACCCCTATCGCCGCGGCCTCGGCGATCCCGGGCAACTCGATCAGCACGTCCTCGATCTCGGCCGGGCCGACCCGCTTGCCGGCGACCTTCAGCGTGTCGTCGGATCGTCCGAGCAGGAACAGCAAATCCCCGGAGGTTCGCAGCGCCAGGTCGCCGTGGGTCCAGATGCCGGGCGTCTTCTGCCAATAGCTTTCCAGGTAACGCTCCCGGTCGTTCCAGAACGATTGCGTCATGCCCACGAACGGCTCGAGGATCGACAACTCCCCGATCTGGTCGCGCACCGGCCGACCGTCGTCGTCCAGCACGTCGGCCGCGACCCCCGGCGAGATGCTGTTGAACCCGGCGGCCACGATCGGCCGGACGACGACGTTGGCGAGCAGGCCGCCGGACACTTCCGTCCCACCGGTGTAGTTGATGACCGGGCACTTGCCTCGCCCGAAGCTGTCGGCGAACCAGACCATGTGCTCCGGGTCGATGACCTCGCCGGCGGTGATCAGCAGCCGGACACTGCCGCAATCTCCCGCGGTCGCCAGCGACTTGTTCGCGGCCAGCCCGCGGATCAGCGTTGGCGAGGCGCCGAGATGGGTGACCCGGTGCGCTTGCGCGATGCGGGACAGGCGCGACCAGTCGGGCATGTCCGGTGCGCCGTCGTAGCAGACCAAGGTTGCGCCCCGCATCAGTGCGCTGGCGATGGTGAGCGAGCCGGCGACCCAGCCCAGGTCGGCTGGCCAGAAGAACACGTCGCCCGGGCCGACGTCGAAATGGATGGCTGCGTCATGCGCGATCTTCAGCGGGAAGCCACCATGCGTATGGACCGCCCCCTTCGGCTTGCCGGTCGTGCCGGACGTATAGATCACCATCATGGGGTCGTTCGGATCCATGCGTTCGGCCGGCCGCTCCGCCGTGCCCGCCACCTCATGGAAGGTCATCGCGTCGGGGATGGGGCGTGCGCCGTCTGCGTCCTTGACGATCACGTGGCGCAGCGACGGCAATTGGGCGCGGGCGGCCCGGACGATCGCGGCGATGTCCACCCAACGGCCGCGGCGGTGGAAGCCGCTGGTGGCGATCAAGGCGCAGGCTCCAGCCGATTGCAGGCGGGAGATGATCGCCTCCGGCCCGAAGCCGCTGAACAGGGGAGCCGCGATGGCGCCCAGCCATGACACGGCCAGCACGGCGACAGTCGCCTCCACGCCCATCTCCATCAGCAGGCCGATCCGGTCTCCACGCCGGATGCCCACCGCGTGCAGTCCCGCGGCCAGGCGCGATACGCGCCGCCGGAGCTCCCCGTAGCTGACCGTCTCGACATGCCCGGCCTCGTTCTCGGCGATTACCGCGGGACGGTCGTCGGGGTGACCCGACGCGAACACCGTGTCGGTCCAGTTCAGCTCACCGCCCACGAACCATCTCGGGAACGGCGGCCCATCTGTCAGATCCACGTAGTCGCGGTAGGGCTTGGACCAGATAATCGGTAGCGCCGTCATGAGCGCGCTCCAATACCGGTCCGGATGATCGGTCGCGAACGCGCAGAGCGCGTCGAACCCGGCAAGACCGAGTTCCCGGACCAGGCGGCTCGCATGCGCGCGCGCCATCGTGTCCCCGTCCGGGCGCCAGAATGGCGCAGGTTGCTGGTCCATGCGACTCATCGCTCCCGTCGAGGTGCTCGTGTCCATCATCATTTCCGGAGCGGGCACTTGCTGTCCGCCAGCTTGCGGAACGCCTGATCGCCGGGCACCACGCCGGTGATCTGGTAGTAGTCCCAGGGCGCGTGCGATTCGGCCGGCGACTTGATCCGGGCCAGCAGCATGTCGTTCAGCATCCTGCCGTTCGGCAGCAGCTTGCCATGCCGCAGGAACACGTCCTCCATCGGAGTGCGCAGCATGTACGAGCGCACCGTGTCCGCATCGGTCGAGTTCGTCGCCTTCACCGCCTTCAGGTATTCGATGACAGCCGAATACACGCCCGCCTGGAACATCGTCGGCATCTTCCCGTGCAGGGCCAGGAAACGCTTTCCGAACGCGCGTGTCTCGTCGTCCCGGTCCCAATAGAAGGCCGTCACGATATTCAGGCCCTGCATTGTTTCCAAGCCGAGCGAATGCACGTCGGTGATGACCGCGTACATCGTACCGATCGCGATGCCGGATTGCGGCAAGCCGAACTCCCGCGCCTGCTTCAGGCCGCTGACGAGGTCGGCTCCGCCGGAGCCGAACAGGACGGCCTTCGCGCCCGACGCCTGTGCCTGCAATAGGTAGGACGACCAATCCGCCACGCCGATGGGATGGTGAACCGCACCCAGCACCCGGCCACCGTTGTCGGCCGCCGCCTGGCGCGCGGTCTGTTCCAGCGCGGTCCCGGCAGCGCCATCGGGCGTGATCAAGAACCACGTATCTTTGCCATCCTTAAGCAACGATTGCGCCTCCGCACGACCCACGGAGTAGGTGTCCCACACCCAGGCAAGGCCATAGCCGTTGCACTCCTCTTCGGTGATGCGGTCGTTGATCGTGGTGCTGAAGAAAACGAGCTTGTGGGAGCGCCCGGCCTCGCCGTTGACGGCGAGGGCGACGCTCGAAGTCGGGACATCGAAGATCGCGTCCACGCCCTCGCTGAACCATTGATGAGCCAGGGCAGAGGCGTTGTCGGGCTTGTTGAGCGTGTCGGCGGAGACGACCTGCACCCTATCCGCCATGCCGCTGTCGGCGACCGCCATCTGGGCGGCGATAACCGAGCCAGGGCCGCCGTAGTCGGCATAGGAGGAACTCATGTCGGTCAGCACGCCGATCTTGACCGCCGGCTGCGCCAGGGCCACCGCGGGCGGCGACAGCGCGATGGCGACCATAGCTGCGATGGTCCGAAGTCTCATGGGCCCGTTCTCCCTCATGCCCGGCTGACCCTGCGACGAGGCGGATCAATCTCGTTGACGTATTCCATTCCTAGCATGTTATCCCAGCATGTGAATTCATAAAGTCGCGACCCTCGGCAGGTGGCTCGTTTGGTCCTCCCAACGCCCTGGTTGCGGGATGACGTTCCACGTGTAGGATCGCTTCATAGCCAGGGCAGGAAGCACCGATGCCGAACGAGGCGGGACGCTACGACGGTTACCAGCGGCTCCGGTTCGACCGGCCGCGCCCGCTTGTGCTTCGCATCACGATGGACCACGGCAAGATGAACACGGCCGACAGCGTCATGCACCGCGAACTCGTCGAAGTGTGGCGCGACGTCGACGATGACCCGGCGGTCAACGCGATCGTGCTGACCGGCGCCGGCCGCTACTTCTCCGCTGGCGGCGACTTCTCTCTCGTGCAGGCGCACATCGACGACTTCGACTCCCGTGCGCGCGGCTGGAAGGAGGCGCGCGACCTCGTCTACAACGTCATCAACTGCTCCAAGCCCGTCGTGAGCGCGATGCGGGGCGTGGCCGTCGGCGCCGGGCTGGTATGCGGGCTGCTCGCGGACGTGTCTCTGGCGACCCCGGATTGCAGGATCCTCGATGGCCATACCCGATTGGGCGTGGCCGCCGGCGACCATGCGGCGATGATCTGGCCGCTGTTGTGCGGCATGGCGAAGGCGAAATACTACCTGCTCACCTGCGAGCCCCTGCTGGGTGCGGAAGCCGAGCGGATCGGGCTTGTCACCGAAGCGCCGGCCGACGACGCCCTTGACGCCCGCGCCGTCGAGATCGCCGGGCGGCTGGCCGACGGCGCGCAAACCGCCATTCGCTGGACCAAGTACGCGCTGAACAACTGGTTGCGGCAGGCCGGGCCCACCTTCGATGCCTCCTTGGCGATGGAGTTCATGGGATTCGGCGGTCCCGACGTGCGGGAGGGGCTTGCGTCCCACCAGGAGAAACGCAAGCCGGCGTTCAAGCCCCGCTCACCGATCTGAACCGCGTGCCAGCCTCCCTGTGAAACGACCCGGCCATCTGCCATGATGCGGCGGAGGGCGACTGGCCCTTGCCTTATGGAGAACGTCGTTCTGAGCGCAGCATTGCAGTCCGCCGGTGACCCCGACAAGCCGAACGCACAGCGCGATGTCGGGGCCGTCGTGAACGCTCTTCAGATCCTGCAATACCTTGCGGCGAGCACGTCTCCCATGGGCGTGGCCGCCGTTGCTCGCGGCACCAAGATCAGCACGAGCACCTGCTTCAACATCCTGCGGACCTTGGTTCGCGCACGGTTCGCGTCGTTCAACATGAGCGACAAGACCTACTCGTTGGGCCTGGCTCTGGCCGAGTTGAGCGTCGGGCTGGTCGGCATCAGCCACGCGGAGCTGATCCGCCCCGAGCTCGAGCGGCTCGCGCTGAACTACGAGACCCTGATCCTGTTGTGGCGCGTGACGGACGACAACCATCTCGTATTGATCGATCGTGCGCACAGCCCAACCGGAATCCGGGTCGAAATAGGTGCCGGTTATCGTCTGCCCCTGTTGGCCGGCGCGATCGGCCGGTGTGTCGCAGCGGAGATGCAGCTCCCAGCGGCGGAACTTCGGCGCCGCTTCGCCGGCTTGCGATGGCAAACTCCGCTCGCCTTCATGGAATACCAGGCCCAGGTCGCGCAAGTGCGCGAAGCCGGCTGGGCGCTCGACGACGGCCGGCTGTTCCGCGGCCTGGCCGTCGTCGCCGCCCTGGTCGTCGATGCCGAGCGACGTCCCCGGTTCGGGTTCAGTGGCGTATCCATTTCCGGCCAGCAATCCCCCGAACGTCTCGCCGACCTTGGGCGCGACCTGAAGGACCTTGCTGCAACCGTTGGCAACTCGCTGTTCCCGGCCCGACGCTCGCCGTCCGGCTGAACCAAATCGCCCAACGGCGGCGGAATACGACGGTTCATTCAGACATCGGATTGCATTTCCGCATTCAAAATATATGTTACCTTCCAACAAAGGGAGGCAACGGCAATGCGCGACGACGGACAGGCGGGCCCCGCAGCCGAGTACTTCGCCCACCTGCGCGCCGGCCGGGCCGGACGGCGGTGAACACGGACGGCCGCGGGCTCTCCTGCACGTTCGGGATCGTCAGCCACGCGTTGCTGCGCGGCCTGGGCGATGACCAGCCCGATAGGCTTCGCCGGGTCGGGTTGCGGTTCTCCGCCCCAGTCTATCCAGGCGAGACGATCAGGACGGAGATGTGGCGCGACGGCTCGTTCCGCGCCCGTGTGGCCGAGAGGGACGTGGTCGTGGTCGACCACGGCCTCGCCGTGTTCGGGGCAGCGGCATGAGCACCGAACGCGAAGGCAACCTGCGCATGCTGCGCGACAGCGTCGCCGCCGTGGCGCCCCGGGGCGGCGACCTGAAGCGGATACGCGCCCTACGCTTCGGCGTGCCCGGCTTCGATCCTGCCGTGTGGCGGCAGATGTGCGAGATGGGTTGGCTGGGCCTGCGCGTTCCCGAAGCCGATGGCGGCGCTGGGCTGGGCATGGCCGAGTTCTGCGCCATTGCGGAGGAGCTCGCCGCCGGCTTGGCGCCTGAGCCGCTGATCGCATGCGCCTGTTCGGTCCGGGTGCTGCCGCCCGAGGACCTGCCCGATCTCCTTTCTGGGGACCACGTCGTCATCCCAGCCTGGCAGGAGCGCGCGGACACTGTCGAGCCGGGCGACGACACCGTGCTCGCGGACGGGCGCGTGACCGGCCGCAAGGTGTTCGTGCCGATGGCCGCCGGCGCCGACGCCTTCCTCATGGCCGTTCGCGGCGGGCTAGCGCTGGTGCGGGCCGATGCGCCGGGCGTGCACCTGGCGACCGCGACCACACAGGACGGCGGGCATTACGGGACACTGACACTGACCAACGCGCCCGGACGGTTCGTCGCGGGCGATCTATCCGACGGCCTTGAGGAAGCGACGCTGTTGACCGCGGCCAGCCTGCTCGGCGTCATGGAGCGCAGCTTCGAACTCACCCTGGACTACCTGCGCACGCGCAAGCAGTTCGGGCGGCCGATCGGCAGCTTCCAGGCGCTGCAGCACAGGGCGGCGGACTTGAAGCTGCAATGCGCCCTGACCCGGGCCAGCGTCGAGAGTGCGGCCGCCGTGCTGGATGCCGGGGCACCGTTGCCGCAGCGCCAGGCGGCCGTCTCCCGCGCCAAGGCCCGGGCCGCAACCGCAGCGTTGTTGGTGACGCGGGACGCCATCCAGATGCATGGCGGCATCGGCTACACGGACGAGTATGACGTCGGCCTCTATCTGCGCCGCGCGATGGTCCTCGCCAACGCCTTCGGGTCGGCCCGGCTGCACCGGGCCCGCTACTCCGCCGTTGCCCCGGAACAAGTCGAGGAATGAGATGATGCTTGCAGACGATACCCGTGAGGCTGGCGACCTCAATGCGATGGACGAGCTGGCTTTCCGGGCCATGCTCCGGACGTGGTTGCAGGCCGACTACCCACCCGAACTGCGCAATCCCGCCAAGCGCCTGCATTGGCGGGACAACAAGCCGGCCTACATGGCGCTGTCCCGCAAGGGATGGATCGCGCCCGGTTGGCCGCGCGAGCATGGCGGCCTGGGCCTGTCGGGCGCCCGCCAGCTGATGATGATGGAGGAGTTCGAGCGCTTCGGCGCCGCCCGCTTGAATGACCACGGCATCGTCATGCTCGGGCCGCTGCTGATCCGCTACGGGACGCAAGCGCAGAAGGAGCGCTTCCTGCCGCGCATCCTGGCGGGCGAGGACATCTGGTGCCAGGGCTACAGCGAGCCGAACGCGGGCTCCGACCTCGCCAGCCTGTCGACCACGGCCGTGCTGGATCATGGTGGATGGGTCATCAACGGCCAGAAGACATGGACCACGCTGGCCAACGACGCGAACTGGATGTTCCTGCTGGCGCGGACCGACAAGGCGGCCAAGAAGCAGGAGGGGATCAGCTTCCTGCTGGTTCCGATGGACGCGCCGGGGATCACGGTGCGGCCGATCATCAACCTCGACATGCATGACGAGTTCTGCGAGGTGTTCTTCGACAACGTTCGTGTCCCGGTGGACCACTTGGTCGGCACCGTGAACCAGGGCTGGACCATGGCGAAGGCGTTGCTGGGGTTCGAGCGCGTGATGATCGGGTCGCCGAAGCAGTCGGCCTATGCGCTCGACCGGCTCCGGCTTCTGGCGCAGCACATGGACATTTGGGAGGATGGCGCGTTCCAGGACCGCTACGTGCGATTGCGCCTGGATCTCGCCGACCACACCTCCCTGTACGAGAGCTATGTCGAGCGCCTGCGCCGGGGCGAGTTGCTCGGCGCCGACGTGTCGATGCTGAAGCTCAATCAAAGCGAGCTCTACCAGCGCATGACCGAGGCGATGCTGGAGATCGCGGGCGAGAATAGCGGCCTGTTGGAGCCGATCGGCGGCAACCGCGAGCTGAATCCGGCCGGGCAGTTCATCCAGGCCCGGCCGGTGTCGATCTATGGCGGCTCGAACGAGGTGCAGCGCAACATCCTCGCCAAGTCCGTCCTGAACCTGCCGAGCTAGGGGAATGCCGATGGAAGAAGGAAGCATGCTGGCCGGCAAGGTCGCGGTGGTCACCGGCGCCGGAGGTGGGATCGGGCGGGAGATCGCGGTGGCGATGGCGCTGGCCGGGGCCGCCGTGGTCATCAACGACGTCGGCGCTTCGCTCGGCGGCGAGGGCCTGTCCGCGACACCGGCCGAGCAGACCAAGCAGATCATCGAGCAGCGCGGCGGCCGTGCCGCGATCAGCACGGACAGCGTCGCCGAGTGGGACAGCGCGCAGCGGATCGTGCGGTGCGCGTTGGACTCGTTCGGCCACATAGACGTCGTCGTGAACAATGCCGGCATCCTGCGCGACATGATCTTCCACAAGATGTCGCCCGAGGACTGGACCAGCGTGATCGCCGTGCACCTCAACGGCAGCTTCTTCGTCAGCCGCGCGGCGGCCGAGCACTTCCGCAAGCAGGGCAGCGGCGCCTACGTGCACATGACCAGCACGTCGGGGCTGATCGGCAATTTCGGGCAGGCGAACTACTCGGCGGCGAAGCTGGGCGTCGTGGCGCTGTCGAAGTCGATCGCGCTCGACATGCAGCGGTTCGGCGTGCGGTCGAACTGCATCGCGCCGTTCGCGTGGAGCCGGATGACGAGCTCGATCCCGGCGGAAACGCCGGAGCAGCAGGCGCGGGTGGCAAGGTTGCAGCAGATGACGCCGGACAAGAACGCACCGATGGCGGTGTTCCTGGCGTCCGACGCCGCGGCGGGCATCACCGGCCAAGTGTTCGCGACCCGGCACCACGAAATCTTCCTGATGAGCCAGAACCGGCCGATGCGGTCGGTGCAGCGAAGCGAGGGGTGGACGCCGGAGCTGATCGCCGAACATGCCGGCCCGGCCTTCCAACCCAGTCTGGTCCCACTCGACCGCAGCCAGGACGTATTCGGGTGGGACCCGGTCTAGCCTCAAGCGAAGGACGCGATCATGGACGTCGGTTTGCCGACCCGAGACGACCACGCCGAGATCCGCGAGGAGGTCCGCAAGCTGTGCGGCCGCTTCCCGGGTGAATACTGGCGCAAGCTGGACGAGGTGCGCGGCTACCCTACCGAGTTCGTCAACGCACTGACGGACAGCGGCTACCTATCGGTGCTGATCCCGGAGGAGTACGGCGGCTCCGGGCTGGGCATAACCGCCGCCGCGGCCATCCTGGAGACCGTCCAGGCGGAGGGCTGCAACGGCGGCGCCTGCCACGCCCAGATGTACACGATGGGCACGATCCTGCGCCACGGATCGATGCAGCAGAAGGATCGCTATCTGCCGAAGATCGCCTCCGGCGAGTTGCGCCTGCAGGCCTTCGGCGTCACCGAGCCCGGCAGCGGCACAGACACCACGGCGTTGCGCACGACGGCGCGGCGGACCAACGAGGGTTACGTGGTGAACGGCCAGAAGATCTGGACCAGCCGCGCCGAGCATTCCGACCTGATGCTGCTGCTCGCCCGCACCACGCCGCGCGATCAGGTGGCGAAGAAGACCGAGGGCCTTTCGACCTTCATCGTCGACATGAAGGCGGTGCAGGGCCTCACCATCCGTCCCATTCGCACGATGATGAACCATAACTCGTGCGAGGTGTTCTTCGACGAGATGCACATTCCGGCCGATGCGTTGCTCGGCGAGGAAGGTAGGGGCTTCCGCTACATCCTGGACGGCATGAACGCCGAACGGCTGCTGATCGCGGCCGAGTGCATCGGCGACGCCAAGTGGTTCACTGCCAAGTCCACCGCCTACGCGAACGAGCGAAAGGTATTCGGCCGGCCTATCGGGCAGAACCAGGGCGTCCAGTTCCCGATCGCCCGGGCCTACGCCCAGATGCGGGCGGCCGAACTGCTGGTGCGCGACGGATTGGAGCGGTTCGAGGCCGGGCTGCCGTGCGGCGAGCAGGCCAACATGGCGAAGATGCTGGCGGCCGAGGCGAGCTGGGCCGCTGGCGAGGCCTGCATCCAGACCCATGGCGGTTTCGGATTCGCCGAAGAATACGACGTGGAGCGCAAGTTCCGCGAGACCCGGCTGTACCAGGTCGCCCCCATCAGCACCAACCTGATGCTGTCATACGTTGCCGAGCACGTGCTGGGCATGCCCCGGTCCTACTGATGGGCGCCCTTGACGGATTGTTGGTCCTCTCGTTGGAGCAGGCGGTCGCGGCACCGTACTGCTCCTGCAAGCTGGCGGATGCGGGGGCCCGGGTGATCAAGGTCGAGCGGCCGGAGGGAGACTTCGCGCGCGGCTACGACACGGCCGTGGGCGGGCTGTCGAGCTATTTCGTATGGCTAAACCGCGGCAAGCAAAGCTTGGTCGCGGACATCAAGGATCCGGCCGATGCGGCCATGCTGCACCGGCTGTTGGCCCGCGCCGACGTATTCATCCAAAATCTCGCACCCGGTGCCGCGGCCCGCGCGGGCTTCGGCTCCGAGACGCTTCGGCAGCGGTTTCCGCGGCTGATCACGGTCGACATCAGCGGCTACGGCGAAGGCCACGCCTATGCCGGGATGAAGGCGTACGACCTGCTGGTGCAGGCGGAGAGCGGGCTGGCCGGCATCACCGGGCACCCGGCAGGCCCGGGGCGCGTGGGCGTGTCCGCATGCGACATCGCCTGCGGCATGGCGGCGCACGCGGGGGTGCTGGAGGCGCTGATCGCGCGCGGCACGACCGGGCTCGGACGGAGCCTGAAGGTCAGCCTGTTCGACGGCATGGCGGACTGGATGAACGTGCCGCTGCTGTACTTCGAAGGCACCGGGCGGATGCCGGCGCGCGTGGGGCTGGCGCATCCGTCGATCTGCCCTTATGGCGCCTTCGATACGAAGGACGGTGCCTCGGTCCTGATCGCGATCCAGAACGAGCGGGAATGGCGATCCTTCTGCATGCATTTCCTGGACGACGAGGGCCTGTCGGCCAGGCCGGGCTTCGAGAGCAACACCGCACGCGTCGGCAACCGGGCCGCCGTGGACGGCGTGATCGCTGCCGTGTTCGCGACGCTGTCACGTACCGAGGCGGCGGAGCGGCTGTCGGCGGGCAACATCGCGTTCGGCTTCGTCAATGACCTCGCGGCGCTTGCCCGGCACCCGGCACTGAGACGGGTGAAGGTCCGCACCCCAAACGGCCAGGCGGCGATGGCGGCGCCTCCCGTCCTGCATGGCGACGGACCGGTCGAGCTAGGCCCGGTGCCGGCGGTCGGCGAGCACTCCGCCTCAATCAGGGCCGAGTTCGGTGCCGCAGCCGGGTAAATGCCACCCACCTTGGCCCACCGCGCATGCGTCGCGCCGTCCGAAAAGGTTCAAGCTACTTCACGGCGGCGGGTGTCGCGTCCGGCGGTGGGGTGGACACGTCCGCCGGGTGCGGCCGGTTCATCATGGCCCCGGTCATCGGGATGAAGAACACCCCCACGTCCCGCTTGGAATGCACCTTGCCCTCCGCGTCCTTGGTGTAGACGTAGAGCACCTGACCACGCTTGAACGGCTGCCCGATCGGGATGATCATCCGCCCGCCCGGCTTCAATTGCCGGAACAGCTCGGGCGGCGTGTACTGCGCGGCGCAGGTCACGATGATGATGTCGAACCCGTCCTTCACCTCGGGCCAGCCGAAATACCCGTCGCCGACCCGGCTCTCGATGTTGTCGTAGCCCAGCGGCGCCCACAGCTTGGCGACCGCGTGACCCAGCGGCTCGATGATCTCGATCGAGTAGGCCTTCTTGACGATGCGGGACAGCAGGGAAGACTGGAAGCCGCTGCCGGTGCCGATCTCCAGCGTGACGTCCCCGGCCGAGGGCTTGGCGATCTGCGTCATGTACGCCTGGCCCAGGTAGTCCGACAGCGCGGACCCGTAGCCGAGCGCCCAGGGCTTCGGATCGCTCTCGTAGGCCTCGCCGGACAATGCCCGGCGGTCGGCGTAGTTGTAGTGGTAGTACTCGCGCGGCACCGCCTCGAACGCGCGGATCACGGCAGGGTCGGCGCTGCCCAGCCGGTCCTTCAGGTAGGACTGGATCTTGGCGATGGCGATCGGCTTGCGCGCCTGGATGGCGTCGAACTGCGCCTGGGACAGATCGATCGGCCGGCCGGACTTGCGCATCGCCTCCTCGAACGCGTCCCGCGTCCAGGCGGGGGTGCCGGCGGCGAACGCCCGCGGGGCGGCGAAGGCCGCGGCGGCGGTGCCGAGCACGGCGCGGCGGGTCAGGTGGGGGATGGCTGCCACTGCGGTATCTTCCGGAATGATGGATAGGCTGCGAAACAAATCCCATACAGGACCGCCGCAGCGAGCAACACCCAACTCAGCCCCCCTTGTGTGGCCAAAAGGTTCGCGAGTGGCGTCGCTACAACACTGAACGCCCCGTTGACCGCCCAGGCGAAGGGCAGCATCGGCCCGGAGCCCGTCCGCGCCAGGCCCAGCGGGAACGGCATGCCCAGCGCGATCGACACCGGGGCCACCGCCACCACCACCAGCGCCGCCCGCACCAGCCATGGCCAGTCCAGCGTCGCCAACATCGCCGGCAACAGCCCGGCATAGGCCGCCACGCACCACGCCACCGCCACCACCGCGGCAATGGCGATCCCGCCTTGGCCCACCCGCTCCGCCAGCAGGCTGCCAAGCCCGGAGAACACCAGCATCGCCGTCAGCACCAGGGCGAAGGCGGAGGTGCGGTCGTTCAGGAACAGGCTTGCGCGCTCGATCATCGCGATCTCGATGAACAGGAAGCCCAAGCCAAGGGCGGCGAAGTAGACCACCGGGCGGACGATGGCACCCCCCGCCGCGCGGATCCGGCTGCCAGCCAGCACGGGGACCGACAACACCAGCAGGGCGATCACCGCCGCCTGCGCCAGCACCGCCAGGTTCACCAGCTGCCCGATCTCCGCCTGCGGCAGGATCTCCAGCCGGCGCAGGATGGTGCCGAGATGGGACAGTCGCAGCACGTCGTAATAGGCCGGGCGGTCCAGCGTGGCCGGCGCGAGGGAGAACGCGGCGTCGGACGCCGTCGGCTCGCCACGGAGCACTGCCCCAGCCTCGTCCGCGATCGCGTCGTTCGACCCGGCGTCCGACGTCACCGCACCATCGTCGAAGGATACGGCGGGAAGGTCGTTGTATAGCCCGGCCCGGGCGGCGGCGACATCGATGCCCGGGTAATACGACACGTCGAACGACCGCGCGTCGCACCAGCTGCGCACCGCGGCGACCCGGCCGGCACTCCACGGCTCCAGCGACAGCAGGATGCGCACGTTCCAGGCGGAGCGATACACCACGACGTGCTTGGACGGGTCCGCGATCCCGGCGGCGAGCAGCGCCTGCCGCGCCGTCGCCAGCACCCGCAGCGCGTAGACCGGGAACTCGCGGATCGACACCGGGACCGAGACCAGGCCGCCCTCGTTCAGCGCCAGCAGGTCGGCGGTCAGCGCCTCGGCGGTGAAGGCGGTGCTGTTCGCCTCCCCCGCATCGAGGAAGTCGGCCGACAAGTCCACCAGGTCGTAGCCGCTGCCGGCGCGCGCCGCGGCCAGGGGGCTGTCCGCCGACAACCGCACCCGCGGATCGGGCGCCAGCGGCAAGGCGCTGCCCAGCCCGCGGCGCAGCGCCTGCAGCATCACCGAGTCCGGTTCCAGCGCGTCCACCTGCCGGGCGCCCAGCGCCAGCGCCTCCGCCGCACGGAAGCCGCCGGACGCGCCGGCCAGCAGCACGCGAGGCTGCGGGTGCAGAGTGTATGGCAGGGCCGCCAGGGTGGCGCTGGCGTAGCCGACGTCCAGCCGGCCGGGCTTGGGCAGCGCCGCGATCCGGTTGCCGTCGCGGTACAGGCCGAAGGTCTGCGGCGGGCCGGGCACGTTCAGCAGCCCGAGGTCGTTGGACACGTCGGTGTCCACCCGCTCGGTGAAGTCATCCAGCAGCGCGTACAGGCCGCGCGGGGATCTCACCTCCGCCAGCACGTGGCTGTCCGGCACGTGCAGCGGAGCGTAGATGGCCTTGAAATCGTTGTAGCCAGCCTGGCTGCCGAGCATCAGCAGGGCCTCGCTGGCCACCAGCGCGGCCACCCCCGCCAGACCCACCCATCGGCCAGGCCCGAACCAGGTGGCGGCCGCCAGGGGCACCAGCAAGGCCGGGACGAGGAGAAAGGGATGCACCACGAACATCAGCGCCAGCACCAGCGCCGCCCCGGCCCCGGCGCCCAGCAGGTCCGCAGCGTACACGCGCGCCACGCGGTCGTCGTTCAGCACGAAGCACAGGCTGATGTAGATCCCGGTGAGGAAGAAGAACGGCAGCAGCACCACGTAATACAGCGCGATGTTGCCGATCTGCGGGCCGTAGGTCGTGGCGTTCTGCAGTTGCAGCGGGTTGAACGGATTGGCAGTGACGCCCCAGAACCCCGCCGCCGCCGCCGCCACCAGCATCACCGGCAGCCAGGCCAGCAACAGCCGCGCGTGCCGCACCGCCGCGTTCCGCGCCAACGCCATGGCGACGCCGCTGAACGCGAAGCCGACCATGACGATGGAGATCACCCAGTAGCCGTATTCCGACCATTTCGCGACGGCGAAGTACCGGGTCAGCGCCGTCTCGAACCCGACGGCCGCGCCCGAGATCAGGAACAGCGGCAGCAGGCGCGCCCGGGTCATGGCCGCAGCTCCAACCGGAGGAAGCCGAGCATCTCCGCGTTGAACCGGTCCCCGTCATCGATGAACAGCGCATGCCCGGCATCCGCATAGACGTCCGACTGCACGCCGGGATGGCGGACTTGCAGGTTCTCCGCCTGGCCTGCGAGGCGCGGGGTGACGATGTACAGGATCGGCTTGTGTACCATATAGACGCCCTCGCGCCAGAACGTGCGCGGCACCGGGTAGGACAGCAGCGCGGCGGCCGCGTCCGGCGGAGTGCGCAAGGCCGTGTCGGTCAGCTGCTCCAGATACGCCTCGTCCTGCGGGCGGTGGAACATGCCGCGCACGAACCGCGCCATCGCTTCCTCCCGGTTGGCGCGGGGCTGCCGCCGGGCGGGCACCCGCGGGCCGGCGGCGGGCGGCGGGTCCTCGCCCACGGAGTTGTCGATCAGCACCAGGCTCAGCAGCTTGGCGTCGCCCATCTGGTGGACGTAGGCCAGGCTGTCGAGCACGCCGAGCGACCAGCCGACCAGCACCACCTGCCGGCCGCCCAAGGCCGCGATCAGGTCGGCGATGTCGGCCCCGCGGCGAAAGGGTTCGTAGCCCGTGGGCGGCACGTCGCTGTCGCCCTGGCCGCGCGGGTCGAGCGCCACGACGTGGTAGTCGCGCGAGAAGAAGGCGATCTGCCGCTGGAAGATCCAGGCCGGCATGGTCCAGCCCGGCACGAACACCAGCGTGGGCGCGAAGCCCGGCCCCGCTTCGATGTAGTGCAGCCGCACGCCGTCGCTGGTGGTGAAGAAGCGATCGGCCGCGCGCGCCGCGCCGGGCAGCAGCATGCAGGCCATCAGCAGGAGGGAGTGGACGAGCCGCATGCCGCGTTATGGCCGGGCAAACCACGCCGCTGTCAACAGCGCTCGCGGTTTGGTCTAGAAGACGCCGGCGTCGGTGGTGAAGGGAGCGTTCGCATCATGGATGAACCGTCAGGCTCGAACCGCGGTGCCGTCGTGGCGCTGGTCGTCGTCGTCCTGCTCGTGGCCGGGGGATGGTGGCTGATGCAGCACATCCGGGCGGATGCCCGCATCCAGGACTGCGTGATGTCCGGCCGCACCAACTGCGCCCCGATCGCGACGACGACGACCCGCTGATCCCGACCGCATGGCCGCGCCTAATGACGGGCTGCTGCTGCTGCACCCTGCGCGGCTGGCGCCCGAGCGGACGATCGTCGTCACCGGGCTGCCCCGGTCCGGCACCAGCATGGTGGCCGCGGTGCTGCATGCCGCCGGGCTCTATTTGGGCGCCGAGTTGGACAGCGTGGTGCGCGAGGATTTGGAGATCGCCGACGCCTTGGGCCACGACCGGCTGGCCGACGCCGTGGCATCCCGCAACGCCCTCTATCCCGTCTGGGGGTTCAAGCGTCCGAACCTGCACGTCTTCGGCCCGCACGTCGTGACCGGCTTCCGCAACCCGCGCGTCATCCTGACCTGCCGCGACCCCGTGGCGCTGGGCCGCCGCAGCCTCCTGTCGGAGCACCACCTGGACGTGTTCGCCGCCCGCGAGGCCGAGACGGCAGCGCATGAAAGCCTGGCCATGCTGCGGTTCGCCGGCGCCCTGCCCTGCCCGGTGCTGCTGGTCAGCTACGAGAAGGCCGTGCAGGACCCATCCCGGCTTGCCAGGGCGATCCTGGGATTCACCGGGCTTGACGCGGACGCCGCCCTGGTCGCGCAGGCGGTGCAGCCGGATCACCCCGACTACCTGACGCATACCGAACGGCGGTTCCTCGGCCATATCGACGGCATCTTCGCCGACGTCGTGCACGGGTGGGCGGCCGATACCGCGTCGCCGGCACCGCTGACCCTCGAACTCCTGATCGACGGGGTTGCCCACGCAGCCTTCCGCGCGGACGGCTTCCGCCAGGACCTGGCGGAGCAGGGCGTCGGCACCGGCCATCACGGCTTCAAACAACCGCTGCCGCCGCGGGTCCGCCGCATGGCCAGGCTGAGCGTCCGCGTTGCTGGCCGGACGCACGAACTGCTCGGGAGCGGCAGGCCGCTGAAATCCTGGAGCCGGCGGCCTTAGCCTCCTAATGCCCGAGCGCGGCCGGCTCCTCCGGTGCGCCGGCCGCCACCGTCCGCAGCGGGATGTCACGCAAGCCGAGCGCGATGACGATGGCAGCCACCGACAGCAGCAGCAGGGTGGCGAAGGCATAGCGGAAGCCGGCCGACAGCGCCGCGACTCCGGCCGCCTGCGCCGACGGCCCCACGGCGGACAACAGGCCGCCCGGCTTGATCGCCGCCAGATCGTCGGCTGCCTGCGGGAAACCCGCCGCCGCCACCCGCAGCGCGTAGGTGCCCGTCAGCAACGCGCCCACGATCGTGCTGCCGAACGCGCCGCCCATCGACCGCAGGAACAGCAGCGCCCCCGTGGCCGTGCCGACGTCGCGTCGTTCCGCCGCATTCTGCACCATGACCATCGTGTTCGGCATGCAGACGCCCAGCCCGATGCCGGTGAACGCCATCGCGCCCACGACGACGGCGATGGACGTGCCGGGCCCGACCACCGAAAGCCCGACGAAGCCGAGGCTGGTCCCCGCGAGCCCGACGAGCATGATCCCCTTGGTCCGCCCGATCCACCGGGCGAACTGGCCGCCGGTGAAGGCGCCGGCGACGTTGAACAGCAGGAAGGGCATGATCAGCAGTCCGGAGGCCGACGCGTCCGCCCCGCGGACCAGCTGGAAGAACAGCGGCAGCAGGAAGGTGGTGCCCAGCAGCCCAGTACCGGTCAGGAACGCCAACATGACGCCGCGGCTGAACACCGATTCGCGGAACATGCGCGGTGGCAGGATGGGGTCGGGCACCCGCCGCTCGTTCCACACCAGCAGGGCGAACAACGCCGCCGAGGCCGCCGCGAGGCCGAGCACGGGAAGCGACAGCCAAGGGTATTGCGTGCCGCCCCAGCTGAGCACCAGCAGGAAGCAGGCGATCGCCGCCGTCAGCAGCGCGGCGCCGACATAGTCGATGCGCGCCCGCAGGTTGCGTGCCGGCAACAGCTTGAGCGCCCGGTTGCACAGCCACATCGCGGCCAGGCCCAGCGGCACGTTGATCCAGAACACGAAACCCCATGACAGATGGTCCGTCACCCAGCCGCCCACCACCGGCCCGGCGACCGACGCCACGCCCCACATCCCCGCCATGTAACCCTGGTAGCGCCCACGCTCCCGCGGGGAGACGACGTCGGCGATGGCCGCCTGCGCCATCGCCATCAGCCCGGCGCCGCCCAGGCCCTGCAGGGCGCGGAAGACGATCAGCTGGAACAGCGATTGCGAGAGCGCGCAGAGCACGGAGGCCACGATGAACAGCATCAGCGCCGGCAGCAGCAATGCCCGCCGGCCATAGATGTCGGACAGCTTGCCGTAGATCGGCGTGGCCGCGGTCGACGTCAGCAGGTAGGCCGACACGATCCAGGACAGGTGGCCGAACGCGTTCAGATCGGCCGCGATCGCCGGCACCGCGGGGATGACGACCGTCTGGTCCAAGGCACCCAGCAGGATGCACAGCATGATCCCGGTGATGACCCGGAGGATCTGCTGGTGGGAGTAGACCGCAGCACCAGCGGCGGCATTGGCAGGGGCGATGGCGGCGGGGGACGGCGGCATGCGTCAGCCTTACTCCCGTATCGCAGCGACGTCAGCCCTCCAACGCAGTCGCGACCGGCCCCAGCGCAGGATGGGCTGCTCCAGCAGGACATGCAGCGCCACTGCCAGGCCGAGGCAGGCGGCCATCGTCGCCACGAGGTAGAGCGGCACCGCCGCGGCCGCCGGCACATGGAGGCGTGCGAACGCCACCCGGATGGCGCGCATGGGGAACGGATGCACCAGATAGAGCGCGTAGGAGGCGTCGCCGAGCAGGATCAGCCAGCGCGGCAGCCCTCGCCAGGCGAGCGCGCACAGCACCAGCAGCGCCGCGGGGATGCCGCGGGCCACCACGCGCCCGTGGTCCCCCGGCACGGCGGCCAGCAGCAGGCTCGCCAGCAGGAGCGGCAGCATCGGCCAGCCCCCGCGCTGCCCGCGCCGGGCCGCGATGGCGACGATCACGCCCAGAGCGAACTCCAGCACGATCGGGTCCGTCCAAAAGGCCGGTGGCGCCGCGGCGAACGCCACGATCTGCCCCGCGACGGCCAAGGCTCCGATCGCCGCCAGGATCGCCGCCAGCCCGGTCACCCGCCGCAGCGGCAGGGCGCAGGCGATGATGGTGTAGAACAGCATCTCGTATTGAAGCGTCCATCCCAGCCGCAGCACCGGCTGCGCGAACCCGTCCGCCCGGCGCCAGGGGACGAAGGCGAAGGAGGCGGCGACGTAGCCCCACCCGTCGCGCGCCCCGTCGCTGACCAGCCCGGGCGCCAGCAGCGCCGCCAGCACGGTGGCCGCGGTGAGCAGCCAATAGAGCGGCACGATCCGCAGCAGCCGCCGCCCCACGAACCGACCGACCGACGCGGCCCGCCCGAACGCCCCCCAGCACGACCAGGCCATGACGAAGCCGGAAATCACGAAGAACAGGTCCACCCCCGCCTCCAGCGGCAACGCGTCGATGATCCGATAGGGCGCCTGGCCCGGCGCCCCCACCAGCGCACCCGCCTCGTCCGCCACGTGGAGAAAGGCCACGGCGATGGCGGCCACGGCCCGCAACGCCTGGATCCCGTCGAACCCACCCCGCCGCCGCAAACCCTCTCCCTCTGGGAGAGGGCAGGGTGAGGGTCGTCCCGCATCGGCAACGCTTGGGTCCGTAACTCGGTCTGTCTGCAAAATGGCCAACCCTCACCCCGGCCCCCTCCCAGAAGGAGAGGGAGCACAGTTCCCGCGGGCGCGGCGGAGGTGATACACCACCACCACGCCCCGCCAAACCGCAAAGACCCCGCCGATCCCCACCGCCCCGCCCGCCGGCGCACTCGCCGCCAACGTCCTCGAGTTCGCGCGCCTGTTGCGCCGGGCCGGCCTGCCGGTGGGGCCGGCGGACATGCTGGCGGCCGTCGCGGCGCTGGACCACACCGGCGTCGGCTCGCGGGCGGACATGCGCACCGCCCTGCGCGCCACCATGGTGCACCGGCACGAACAGGCCGAGGTGTTCGACAGCGCGTTCGACCTGTTTTGGCGCGACCCGGCGGCGGCGCAGTTCGACGCCGCCATGGCCCTGCTGGGCGAAAAGGCGCCGCGCCAGGACCCCCGCCCCGCCCCGGGCAGCCGCCGCGTGGCCGAGGCGTTCAACGACCGCAAGGACAAGCGCGAGACGGCCGACACGCCGGAGATCGACGCCGTGCTCACCGTCAGCGCGGCCGAGCGGCTGCAGACCATGGACTTCGAAGCGATGAGCGCCGCCGAGATCACCGCCGCCCGCGCCGAAATCCGCCGGCTGCGCCTGCCGTTGGACCTGCGGCGCACCCGCCGCAACCGCCCGGCCAGCCACGGCAGCCGCATCGACATGGCCGCCACCCTGCGCGCCGCGCTGCGGCATGGCGGCGAGCTGGTGGACCTCGCCCGGTCCGAGCGGACGGTGCGGCCACCGCCGCTGGTGGTGTTGTGCGACATCTCCGGCTCCATGGGCCGCTACGCGCAGGTCCTGCTGCACTTCCTGCACGCCGTGGCCAACGACCGGGACCGGGTCAGCGTGTTCCTGTTCGGCACGCGGCTGACCAACATCACCCGCCAGCTCCGCCACCGCGACCCGGAGGCCGCGTTCGCCGCCGTCGCCGCCATGGTGCCGGACTGGTCCGGTGGGACGCGCATCGGCGACACGGTCGCGCAGTTCAACCGGCAATGGGCCAAGCGTGTGCTGGGCCAGGGCGCCGTCGTGCTGCTGGTGACCGACGGGCTGGACCGCGCCGGGGCGGACGGCCTGCCCGAAGCGATGGAGCGGCTGCATAAATCCTGCCGGCGGCTGATATGGCTCAATCCCCTGTTGCGCTGGGATGGCTTCGAACCGAGATCACAGGGCATTCGCGCCATGCTGCCGCACGTGGACGAGTTCCGGCCCGTCCACAACATCGCCAGCCTGCGCACGCTGATCGCCTCGTTGTCCCGCCCGGCCCCGGCGCGGGGCCGCCGTTGGGAGCCCGCCGCATGACCGAAGCCGAAGACATCCTCTCCGTCGCCGCCGGATGGCTCCGCGAGGGGGAGCGGGTGGCGCTGGCCACCGTGACGGAGACGTGGGGCAGCTCCCCGCGCCCGCCGGGCAGCCAGATGGCGGTGACGGCGTCCGGCCGCATGGCGGGCTCGGTCAGCGGCGGCTGCATCGAGGGTGCGGTGGCGCAGGCGGCGCAGGCCACGATGGAGGGTGGGCCGCCGCAGCTGCTGGATTTCGGCATCACCGACGAGCGTGCCTGGGAGGTCGGGCTGGCCTGCGGCGGCAAGCTCAAGGTGTTCGTGGAGGCGCTCGCATGAAGCAGGCCGTGCTCGACGCGGTGCAGCAGGCCCGCCAGGCCGGTCGCCCGGTCGTGCTGGCGACCCGGCTGCCGGACGGCGAGCAGGTGCTGCTGCCGGACCCGGGATATCCAGCGTTGAACCAGGCCGCCGCCCGCGCGCTCGGCACCGAAAAGAGCGGGGTGCAGGAGGTCGACGGCGCCACCTGGTTCCTGCACGCCCACAACCCGCCGACGCGCATCGTCATCGTCGGTGCGGTGCACATCGCCCAGGCGCTGGTGCCGCTGGCCGCACAGCTCGGCTACGGCATAACCGTGGCCGACCCGCGCCGCGCCTTCGCCAGTGCGGAGCGGTTCCCGAACGTCACCGTCTCCACCGAGTGGCCGGACGAGGCGTTGGACGCGCTGCGGCCCGACAGCCGCACCGCCATCGTGACGCTGACCCACGACCCGAAGCTGGACGACCCGGCGCTGGACCGCGCGCTGAAGTCGCAGGCCTTCTACGTCGGCGCCCTCGGCAGCCGCCGCACCCACGCCAAGCGGCTGGACCGGCTGCGCGAACTGGGCCATGGCGAGGACGCGCTGGCGCGCATCCGCGGTCCGGTCGGGCTGAACATCGGGGCGGTGACCGCGCCGGAGATCGCACTCGCCATCCTGGCCGAGATCGTCGCCGTCCGCCGCGGCGCCGCGCCCGCGTGATCTTCGGCCCAACGGCGCTGGCGGAGGCGGAGGGCGCCGTGCTCGCCCACACGCACCGCGTGCCGGGACGCGTGCTGAAGAAGGGGTCGGTGCTGGATGCGGCCGGCATCGCCGGGCTGCGCGCCGCCGGGCTGGACCCGGTGGTGGCGGCGCGCATGGAGCCCGGCGACGTGGGCGAGGACGCGGCCGCGCGCCGCATCGCCACCGCCCTGCTCGGCCCCGGCCTGACGCTGACGGGGGCGGCGACCGGCCGCGTCAACCTCGTGGCCGCCTCCGCCGGGCTGCTGCGCGCCGACCGCAATCGGATCGACGCGTTGAACGCGGTGGACGAGGCGGTGACCGTCGCGACCCTGCCCGACGCCACGCCCGTCACCGCGGGAGAAATGGTGGCGACGATCAAGATCATCCCCTTCGCCCTGCCCGGCGCCACGCTGGCCCAGGCGGTGGCGGCCTGCGCCGGCGGGGCGATGACGGTGCGGCCATGGCGGGCGATGCGGGTCGGGCTGGTGCTGACGACCCTGCCCGGGCTGAAGGCCTCCGTGATCGACGGCACGGTCGCCGCGACGGAGGCTCGCGTGCGGGGCGTGGGCGGCACCCTGCTGCCGCCGCTGCAGTGCCCGCACCAGACCGCACCCATTGCCGCCGCCCTGCGCAGCCTGGTCGAGGACGGGGCGGACGTGCTGCTGGTGGCCGGCGCCTCGGCGGTGGTGGACCGGCGGGACGTGGGACCGGCCGGCATCGTGGCGGCCGGGGGCGAGATCCTGCATTTCGGCATGCCCGTCGACCCTGGCAACCTGATCTGCCTGGGCCGTATCGGCGACCTTCCGGCGCTGGTGCTGCCCGGCTGCGCCCGCAGCCCGAAGCCGAACGGCATCGACCTCGTGCTGCACCGGCTGGCGGCTGGCCTCCCCGTCACTGGGCGGACGGTCGCCCGCATGGGCGTGGGCGGCCTGCTGAAGGACGTGACCGCCCGCCCCCTGCCCCGCGCCCGGGCGACCGCCGGTGCCGCCCCGCACGGCGTGGCCGCGGTGGTGCTGGCGGCCGGCCGGTCCAGCCGCATGGCGCCGCAGCACAAGCTGCTGGTACAGGACGCGACCGACCGCGCCATGGTGGCACGGGTGGTGGACAGCCTGCTCGCCAGCCGTGCCCGGCCGGTGCTGGTGGTCACCGGGCACCGGGCGGAGGAGGTGCGCCTGGCGCTTGCCGGTCGGCTGGTGACCTTCGTGTCCGCACCCGACTATGGGGAGGGTCTGTCGGCCAGCCTGCGCGCCGGTTTGGCCGCGGTGCCGGCTTCCACCGCGGCCGCACTGGTCGTGTTGGGGGACATGCCCCTCGTCACCGCAGCGACCATCGACCGGCTCGTCGACAGCTATGACCCGGAGGAGGGGCGCAGCATCGTCGCCCCTACCCATGCCGGGCAGATCGGCAACCCCGTGCTGTGGGACCGCCGCTATTTTCCGGCGATGATGGCGTTGTCCGGCGACGCGGGCGCACGCTCCCTGCTGCGGCAGCACAGCGAGGCGGTGGCGGAGATCGCCATCGACGACGACGCGGTGTTGCGCGATTTCGACACTGCCGAGAGCTTGCTCGATCTGCCCCCATGACACGCAACCGCCGCGAGTACATCTTCGGTGATGTCCGCGACTGCCGCCCTCCTGGAGCCAACCCATGCCTCGCGCCGTCCTGCCCACGCTGCTGGTGCTGCTTGCCGCCGGCTGCACCCCACCGCCCCCGACCTCGGCCAGCCGGGCCAGCGCCGCCGCCCTCGCCTCCTGCCGGACGAGCACGAACCAGTCGTTCGACCGGCAGAACCGCTACCTCCTGTCGGAGCGGAGCACGGTCGACACGCCGTTCTCGACGTCCGGCGATCCCGGCATCACGACGCGTGGCCTGACGCAGCGCTACGACTACGACACCCAACTCGCCTCCTGCCTCGGTGCGTCCGGCGCTTCGGCGGGGTCTGGCGCGACCAGCGCCCCCGGCGTGGGTATCACGGGCGACGTGCCGACCGGGCGGGACACGACAACTTTGTCGCCCCCGTAAGGCGCTGCTACAAGGCGCTTTCCCGCAGTCAAGGAAAGCGCCGCATGAGCAAGATCACCCGAACCGCCGCCAACAAGATCCTGGCCAAGGCGGTCGAATACCACAACTTCGTCTACCTGGCCGGCATGACGGCCGACGACACCTCGCAAGACGTGACGGGGCAGACCACCCAGGTGCTGGCAGCCATCGACGCGGCCCTGGAGACACACGGCACCGACAAGACCCGGATGCTGCAGGCGCAGATCTGGCTGAAGGACATCCGCGACCGGGACGCCATGAACAAGGTATGGTCCGCCTGGTTGCCGGAGGGCGGCGCGCCCGCCCGCGCCTGCGTCGAGGCCAGCATGGCCGACCCACGCCTCCTGGTGGAGATCATGATCACCGCCTGCAAGTAACCCGCCGAACGATGGAGCCGCAGGCGGGACGTATCGATGCGGTTCCATCACGAACGCGTGAATAGGACTTCAGTCGGAAAAGTCGCGTCGTGGGCCTCTTCGCCCGGTGAGTCTGACACGGCGTCTGCAACAAACCGACATACTTGGCTTGCAAGCCCACGCCGCCGCTTGCTACCGGCTGCCTCACGAACTGGTGATCTCATGAGGGAGTCGATATGATCGTAGCCGCCCAAGTCCGGGTTCTCGCCATCGGCGTCGCATTCGCGCTGGGTGTCGGCGGCGGCGCACAGGCGCGGTCCCATGGCGGCCACGAGGGGCATCAGGCAAGCCACGGCAGCGCGGTGCATGGTATGGCGCATGGACGCGGCACGCCGATCGCATACAGCACCGGGCGGCATGGCAGCTTCCAACGGTATGCCCAGCAGGACATCGGCCATTTCGGCAGCCGTCGCGGCCATGCCAACGGCCGGTCCGAGGGTCGTTCCTATTATGCCGCCTCCGGCGGCGGCATCCAGTGCGTGACCTTCGCCCGGGCCGACTCCGGGATCGAGCTGTCGGGCAATGCCAGCGCCTGGTGGGACAATGCGGCCGGCGTGTACGCCCGCGGCAACCGCCCGGAAGCCGGCAGCGTGCTCAACTTCCGCGCCAACGGCGCCATGCGCATGGGCCATGTGGCCGTCGTCAACCAGGTCGTCGACAGCCGGACCATCGACATCGACCATGCCAACTGGGGCGGGCCCGGCGCCGTGCGCGGCGGCATCAGCCGGGACATCTCGGTCGTGGACGTGTCCCCTGCCAACGACTGGAGCGCGGTTCGCGTGGCACTGGGCCATAGCGGCGAGTACGGCAGCATCTACCCGACCTACGGCTTCATCTACAATCGCCCCGACCGCGGCATGATGGTCGCCGCCAACGACCACTCCGCCGCCATGCCGGCGCTGAACCCCGCCCCACGCGACCTGCGCGGCCGCGCGGTCGACACGGCCTATGACGAGGTGGCCGAGGCGCCGGACAGTGCCATGCCGAGCTTCGCCCACCATCCGGCCAGCCACCGGCACCACGCCATGGCGCTCCCGCATCATCACCTGCATCACGGCCGGGTGTAACCTCCAGCCTCGGTCACACGTCTCGCGTCGGCGCATGGCGCCTCGCTTGTGCGCCCTACCTCGGCGTGCGGTTCATCCGATGATCGCACCCAGGATGGCGCCGCCGGCGAGCATGGCCAGCGGGTGCACCCGGGTGAGCACGATCGCCGATGCCGTGAGCAGCGTGATGCCGGCCGTGACCACGCCGTGCGTCGTCGATGCCGCCAACAGTGCGGCGCCCGCGCCGACCAGCCCCGCCGTGACGGGCACCAACCCGGCCTGGACGAGGCGGCGCCACCTGCGCTCGCGGAAGCGATGCCACAGCCGGACGGTGGCGTAGGTCAGCACGCTGGACGGCCCGATCATCCCGCCCGTGGCCGACAGCGCGCCAGGCAGCCCGGCCACCCGCCAGCCGACCACGGTCGACACCAACATGTTCGGCCCGGGCGCGGCCTGTGCCAGGGCGAACAGGGCGGCGAAGGTCGACCGGTCCATGTAGCGATGGACGTCCACGATCTGCCGCTGCATTTCCGGCAGGACGGACGCCACGCCGCCGACGGCCAGGACCGACAACTGGCCGAACACGACGCCCAGCTGCTCCGTCGCGGTCATGCCGGCCACCGGCGGCACACAACGATGCTGAGCGGCGCCAGCACCAGCATGGTCGGCAACAGCGGCAGACGCAGCAGAGCCACCGCACCGAACCCGGCCACCGCGACCGCCGCGCCGGCCCAATGCCGCCGCAGCGGTGCGGCGATCCGCAACGCCATCGCCACGACCAGGCCGGAAGCCGCCGCCGCCAAGCCGCCCAGCGCGCGGGCGACCACCGGGATGTGGCCATACTGCTGGTAGACCCCGCCCAACCCGATGACGATCACCATCGGTGCCACCATCAGGCCCAACAGCGCGGCGACGCTGCCGGGTACGCCGCGGAACCGGGTGCCGTTGGCCACCGCCATGTTGACGATGTTGGGGCCCGGCAGGAACTGGCATAGCGCCAGGACGTCGTTGAACTCGGCACCGGTCAGCCAGCGCCGCTGCTCCACCATCATCCGCCGGGCCCACGGCAGCACGCCGCCGAACCCGACGATCCCGATCCAGAAGAAGCCTGCGAACAGCTCGGCCAGGTCGGGCGTGACGGTGTCCGGAGCCGCCTCCGGCACGGCGTCAGGCATGGACCTCCCGGCGGTAGGCGGTCTCCATGCGGCCGATCAGCAGCACGGCGCCCAGCCCGACCACGCCGGCCAAGGCCATCCAGGCGCCCGGCGCGGCCTTGTCGCCGAACCGCTCGATCAGCGCGGTGCAGATGGCCGGGGTCATGCCGCCCACCACGGTGGCCAGGCTGTAGGCCAGCGAGAAGCCGGCGGTCCGGACCTCCGGCGGCATCACCTCGGTCAGATACACGACCATGGCGCCGTTGTAGCAGCCGTAGATGAAGCTGAGCCAAAGCTCCACCACCAGCAGGTGGCCGAAGGACGGCGCCGCCACCAACCAGTTCATCACCGGGTAGGCAGTCAGGATCGCCAGCACGGCGGTGCCGATCAGCAGCGGCCGCCGGCCGACCCGGTCGGACAGCGCGCCCGATACCGGCAGCCAGAACAGGTTCGACAGCCCGATGCAGACGGTCACCACCAGCACGTCGATGGAACTCAGCTTCAGCACCTGGCGGCCGAAGGTCGGCGTGTAGGCGGTGATGAGGTAGAACGACACCGTCGTCATGACAACCATCATCATGCCTAGCCCGACGATGCGCCAGTTCACCAGCATGGACCGCACGATCTCCCCGGCGGTCAGGTGCCGCGGGCGCGTGAGGAACGCCTCCGTCTCCGTCAGGGAACTGCGCAGCACGAACAGGAACGGGATGATGGCGCAGCCGACCAGCAGCGGGATGCGCCAGCCCCAGGCCGCCATGGCCGGCTCCCCCAGCGTCTGGTTCAGCACGACGCCGAGCAAGGCCGCGAAGATCACCGCCACCTGCTGGCTGCCGGATTGCCACGAGACGTAGAACCCCTTGTTGCCGGGCGTCGCGATCTCCGCCAGGTAGACGGACACGCCGCCCAACTCCACCCCCGCCGAGAAGCCCTGGATCAGCCGGCTGATCACCACCAGCAGCGGCGCGGCCAGCCCGATGGTGGCGTAGCCGGGCACCACCGCAATGGCCAAGGTGCCCACCGACATCAGCGCCAGGGTGAGCAGCAGCCCGGCCCGGCGGCCATGCGCGTCGATATAGGCCCCCAGCGCCAGCGCGCCGAGCGGACGCATCAGGAAGCCGGCGCCGAACGTCATCAGCGCGAACATGAGCGAGACGAAATCCCCGTCGGCCCCGCTGCCTTGCGGGAAGAAGGTGCGGCCGATGGACGCGGCGAAGTAGCCGAACACGAAGAAATCGTATTGTTCGAGGAAGTTGCCGCTCGACACTCGCAGCACGCCCAGCAGCTTGGATTGTGGTCCGGCAGCCATCCACCCGTCTCCTCCGTTGCGCGGAGAATACCGGATGGCGGCAGCTCCACCAGCCTCCCCGAGCGGTTTGGGGCGAAAACGCGCCTCTGCTAGCGTCCCCGCAACGAGACGAGGGGGAACGACCGTGACCGACGCCGACGCCTTCCTGGCTGCGAGGGACCTGTTGCTGGCCCACCGGACGGACATCGACGCCGCGCGGGCGGCGTTCCGCTGGCCGGTGCTGGCGCGCTTCAACTTCGCGCTCGACCATTTCGATCGCCTGGCGCTCGGCAACGACGCGGCGGCGCTGCGCTTCATCGGGCCGGGCGACCATGACGACGCCGTCTCCTTCGCCACGATGGCGGAACGGTCCAACCGGGTCGCGAACCATCTGCGCCAGCTCGGCATCCGCCGCGGCGACCGGGTGCTGCTGCTGCTGGGCAACGTGCTGGCGCTGTGGGAGTCGATGCTGGCCTGCTGCAAGCTCGGCGCCGTGGTGATCCCCGCCACGACGATGCTGACGGAGGACGACCTGCGCGACCGGTTCGACCGCGGCCAGGTCCGCCACGCCATCATCGTCGGCGAACACGCGGCACGGTTCGCGCCGCTGCAGCGGGACTTCACCCGCATCGCGGTCGGCGGCGCGGAGGGCTGGCTGCGCTACGAGGACGCCTACGGGGCGTCGGCCGAGTTCACCCCCGACGGTGAGACGCGGGCGACCGACCCATTGCTGCTGTATTTCACCTCCGGAACCACCGCCAAGCCCAAGCTCGTGCTGCATTCGCATCAGAGCTACCCGGTGGGCCACCTCTCGACCATGTACTGGCTGGGCGTCCAGCCGGGCGACGTGCACCTGAACATCTCCTCGCCCGGCTGGGCCAAGCACGCCTGGAGCAGCTTCTTCGCGCCGTGGATCGCGGGGGCGACGATCGTCATCCTGAACCAGCCCCGCTTCGACGCGCGCGGCGTGCTGGACGTGCTGGACCGGGCGAAGGTGACCACGTTCTGCGCCCCGCCCACCGTGTGGCGCATGCTGATCCAGGAGGACCTCTCCGCCACGACGGTGCATCTGCGCGAGGCGCTCGCCGCGGGGGAGCCGCTGAACCCGGAAGTGATCGAACAGGTGCAGCGCGCCTGGGGGCTGACGATCCGCGACGGCTACGGCCAGACGGAGACCACGCTGCAGATCGCCAACACGCCGGGCCGCACGGCACAGGCCGGCTCGATGGGATGGCCGCTGCCCGGCTACGAGGTGGCGCTGCTCGACCCGGACGGGCAGGAGGCGGCGGAGGGTGAGATCGCACTCTCGCTGGCGCCCCGGCCGCTCGGGCTGATGGACGGCTACCAGGCGGAGGACGGTTCGCTGCGGGGTGTGGAGGGGCGGTGGTACCGCACCGGCGACACCGCCCTGCGCAACCCCGATGGCTCGCTCACCTATGTCGGACGCGCGGACGACGTCTTCAAATCAAGCGGGTACCGGATCAGCCCGTTCGAACTGGAGAGCGTGCTGATCGAGCACCCGGCCGTGGCCGAAGCAGCCATCGTGCCGTCCCCCGATCCGACGCGCACGGCGCTGCCGAAGGCGTTCGTGCTGCTGGCAGCCGGCTTCCACCCGGACGGCACGACCGCCGCCAGCATCTTCGCGCACCTGCGGTCCCGCCTGGCGCCCTACAAGCGGGTGCGGCGACTGGAGTTCGCCGACCTGCCGAAGACGATCAGCGGCAAGATCCGCCGGGTGGAGCTGCGACGGCTGGAAGCGGCGCGTCGCCAGGAGGATGCGCGCGGGGAGCTGGAGTTCCTGGAGGACGAGGTGAGCGGGGCCTAGTCATCCATGGGGCGTGGTGATCCATCCACCACGCCGTCATCGCGAGCGAAGCGTGGCTCGCGATGACGAGCCTGTTTGGTCCTTGGGGATTTGCGGCGAGGAGGCGCGCGCGCCTACTTCGACGGCGGCGGTTCGCTGGCGCCTGGCCCGGCGACGACGGCCTGCACCGTCATCGGGCCGGCATGCTCGAAGATCAGGGTCAGCGGCACGCGGTCGCCTTGCTTCAGCTTCTGCTTCAGGCCGGTGAGCATGATGTGGTAGCCGCCTGGCGCCATGTGGATGGGGGCCCCGGGCGTGACCGGCAGGCCGTCTGGCACGGGGCGCATCTCCATCACTCCGGCGCGCATCCCGCTGCGGTGGAGTTCGGCCGTCGCCGCCACGGGGGTGCTCGCGCTGGTCAGCCGGTCCGGCTCGGAAGCCGTGGCGGTGACGTACATGGCCCCCGTCTGCGCGGACGGCGTGCTGGCGCGCGCCCAGGCCTGCGTGACCGCGACAGCGGCCGGCTGTGCGGCCGCGGGGCCTGCGAGCAGCACGCAAAACCCAACGCGGAGGAGGAGCCGCATGGACTAACCCTCTGCCTTCGTGAGGTATCTCTTGAGGTCGGCCGTCAGCGCATCGGCGCCCTCGTCGGCCCGGATGATCCCGGCGAACCGGCCGGACGGGTCCATGACGTAGAGGATGGAGCTGTGGTCCATGCTGTAGTCGCCCGGGTTGGGTCCGGTCTTATGCGGCGCGTAGTACACGCGGTATTCCTTGGCCACCGTCGCGATCTGCGCCGCGCTGCCCGTCAGGCCCTGCAGCCTCGGGCTGAATGCCGCGGTGTATTGGCGGACGACGTCCGGCGTGTCCCGGCCAGGGTCGACGGTGATGAACAGCGGCTGCAACTTGTCTGCCGCCCGGCCAAGCTTGTCGATCGCCTGGGCCACGTCGCTCAACGTCGTCGGGCACACGTCGGGGCAGAAGGTGTAGCCGAAATACACCAGCATGTACTTGCCGCGGAACGCCTGGTCCGTGACGCTCTTGCCTGCCCCGTCCACCAGCGTGAAGGGGCCGCCGATCGTCGCGGCCTGTTCCACCGGCCCTGGCGCGCCGAGCAGCCAGACGGCCACCGCAGCCACGGCCAAGACGGCGGCCAGCCCAGCCAGCAGCATGGGGGCAAGCCGGCGCTTCGGCTTCGAGATGGTATCGGCCATGATGCGACGTCTCCGACCAACCGCGACCTGGCTTATAGGAGCGGCAGTTCCCGCAAGCCAGTCACGGCACGCCCATCCGTCGCGCGAGCACCAGGCAGCCGAGGCTCAGGACCATGACGGCGCTCAAGTAGAGGCCGGGGCTGGTCGGGTCTCCGGTGGCAGCGACGATCCAGCCGACCACCAGCGGCGTCACCCCGCCGAACGCGGTCTGCGCCAGCACGTAGCTGACCGACACGCCGGTCGTCCGCCGCCGCGTCGGGAACAGGTCCGCCAAGGCCGCCGGCACCGTCGAATAGTATCCGCAGTAGAACACCAGCGCGATCAGCGCCTGGATGCCCACGAGGGTGGCGACGGAGGGGGACGCCACCAGCCAGCGGAACAGCGGGTAGATGATCAGCAGCCCGAGCACGCCGGCCGCCGCCATGACCCTGGTGCGGCCCACCCGGTCCGACAGATGGCCGAACACGGGCGGCAGCACGGTGTTGACCGCGCCGGCCGCAATCGTGCCCAGCAGCGCGGTCGAGGCCGGCAGCCCCAGCTTGGTGAAGGCGAAGACCGGCATGTAGGTGTTGAGGTAGCTGCCGCACGCGCCCGCCGCCACCAGCCCGGCGCCGACCAGGATGCGCGCCTTGTCGGACGTCGCGGCCTCGCGCAGCGGCGCGTCCGTGCGGTCGGCCCGCAGGAACTCCTCCGGCTCGTCCAACCGGGTGCGGATGTAGAACGCCGCCGGGCCGATCAGCAGGCCGAATAGGAACGGGATGCGCCAGCCCCAGCTCGCCACCTGGTCCGTCGTCAGCATCGCATTGACGGCGTAGGCGAACAGGGAGGCGAGGAACACCGCGAAGCCGGAGGCCGCCCATTGCAGGCTGGCGTAGAAGCCGCGCCGAGCCGGGTCCTGCTCGGCCAACAGGGCGGTGGCGCTGCCGAACTCGCCCCCGGCGGAGAAGCCCTGCACCATGCGCGCCAGGATCAGCAGCAGCGGCGCCGCCACGCCCAGCACCGCATAAGGCGGCAGCACGGCGATCACCAGCGTGGCCAGCGTCATCAACGCCGCCGAGAGCGTGAGCCCCGGCTTGCGGCCGACGCGGTCGGAATAGGCGCCGATCAGCACCGCGCCGAGTGGACGCACCAGCCAGGCGATCGCGAAGGTGCCGAGGCTGAGCAGGGTGGAGGTCGCTGCGTCGACGCTGGGGAAGAACTGCCGCCCCAGCACCACCGCGAACAGGGCGTAGAGCACGAGGTCATACCATTCCAACGCGGCGCCGATGTTGGCCGCGATCGCGGTATGCAGCCGGCTGGCCCTCGGCTTCGTCCTGACCCCGAGATCCATCGCCGTCCCTATCGCTGACCGGGCGATCATGTCGGCAGCGTGCCGAGGCAGCAAGTGGCAGCTCTGAACCGGGTGTCGCTTGGTCACCCGGCACCGAGCTTCAGCCTGTACATGACGATGATCACGACTTGCCTGGTGGGCTGAAGCCCACCCTACGGTTTCTGACGTGGTTCGTAGGGCGGGCTTTCAGCCCACCATCTCCGCTCAAGCGATTGCGGCTCGACCGCCAGGAAGGGCGCTACCTTGGGCGCGGCGCAGGGCGTTCTTGTCGACCTTGCCGACCACCGTCTTCGGCAGGGCGTCGGACCAGGTGAAGCGTTGCGGCACCTTGTAGCGCGCCAGCAACCCGGCGAGGTGGTCAGCCAGTGCCTCCGCCGTCAGGGTCGTGCCCGGGCGGGCCACCACGACGGCGTGCGTCGCCTCGCCCTTGTGCGGGTCAGGCACGCCGATCACGGCGGCCTCGGCCACGCCCGGATGCAGCAGCAGCGCATCCTCCACCTCGCGCGGGTAAACGTTGAAGCCGGACACGACGACCATGTCCTTCTTTCGGTCGCAGATGTGCAGGTAACCTTCCGCGTCCAGCCAGCCGATGTCGCCGGTGTGCAGCCAGCCGTCGCGCAGCGCCTCGGCGGTCTGCACCGGCAGGTTGCGGTAGCCGCGCATCAGCGCCGGGCCGCGCGCCCGCACCTCGCCCGGCTCGTCGGTGGCGAGGGCGCGCTTGCCCGTCGCCGCATCGACGATGCCGATCTCCGTCCCCGGCACGGCAATCCCGACCGAGCCGGGCTTGCGCACGCCGTGCTGGGGATTGAACGCCAGCACCGGGCCGGTTTCCGTCTGCCCGAAACCTTCGCAGACCAGCGCGCCAGTCGCCGCCTCCCACCGCCGCATGATCTCCGGCGGCAGGGCGGAGGCACCGGAGTAGCACAGGCGCAGGGAGCTGAAGTCCGCGCCCGCGAAGCCCTCGCATTCCATCAGGCCATTGAACAGGGTCGGGCTGCCGGAGAACAGCGTGATCCGCTCCTGCACGATAGCATCCAGCACCAGCTGGGGCCGGTATCGCGGCAGGATCACCAGCGTGCCGCGGCAGTAGAGCGCGAGGTAGAGGCCCATCGCCGTCGCGTAGACGTGGAACAGCGGCGTGACCGTCAGCACCCGCTCCGCCTCCGCCTCGGTGGGCAGCAGCGCCTCCCGCTGGCTCACGTTGATCGCCACCGCGCGGTGCGACAGCTCCACGCCCTTGGACCGGCCGGTGGTGCCGCCCGTGTACTGTAGCGTGGACAGGCTGTCCGGATCGGGCGGCGACGGCAACGCGCCGGCCCCGTCCAGCAGGCGGCGCGCCCCGGGCCCGACCGCCATCGTCTGCCCGATCCCAAGCTCGGCCGCGACCGGCAGCAGGACGGAGGCGACCTCCGCCCCGTGGATCACCAGCGCCGGGTCGGCATCGGCCAGGATCGGGCGCAGCTCATGCGCAGTGTAGGCGGGGTTGAGCGGCACGACCACCGCGCCCGCGGCCTGCACCGCCAGCGTCGCCACGGCGATGTCGATCGAGTTGGCCAGCAGCAGCGCGACCCGGCCGCCGCGCATGGGCGCCAACTCGGCGGCAAGCCCGGCCACCGCACGCAGGTAGCCCGCATAGTCCAGCCGCTCCTCGCCGCAGACCAGCGCTTCACCCCTGGGGTGGCGTGCGGCGGCGTCGATGAGCATGTGGACGACCGTCGGGAAGACGGCCGGCAGCATCAGGCGGCGTCGCGCACGTCGAGGATGACGGCCATGCCGGTGTCCCCGGCCGCGCAGCCCTGGAACAGGCCGCGCCCGCCGCCACGCAGGGCGAGTTCCTCGATCAGCTCGATCACGCCGCGTAAGCCGGTCGGCCCCTGCGGGTGGCCCCACACCAGCGAACAGCCGAAGCGGTTCAGCCGCTCCGGCGCGAGTGCGAAGTGGCGGCAGAAGGCGATGTCGTTCACCACGAAGGGGTTGTGCGACTTGATCGCGTCCATGTCCCCGATGCGCAGCCCGGTGGCCTGCAGCGCCCGCTCGGTCGCCGGGATCGGCGACTCCGGCATGTAGCCCGTCGCCGCCCGCGCCGCGCCGAAGCCCAGCACGCTGACGTCGATCGGGCCGCGGCGCAGCGCGCGCGCCCGCTCCGGCGTGGTCACGACGATGGCAGCGCAGCCATCGGCCGGATGCGTCTGCCCGCCATAGGTGACGGTGCCGCCCTCGATCACGGGGCGGAGCTTGGCCAAGCCCTCGGCCGTCGTGCAATGCACGCCCTCGTCGCCGTGCATCGTGGCGGTGACGCGGCGGAACTTAGCATCCGGCACGTCGAACGGCAGGTCCATGTAGCGCCGCTGGAACGCCCGGTCGCCTGCCAAGGCATCCTCGTACTGGGCGTAGCGAAGCAGCGTGACCTCGTTCTGCTCCACCGTCTCGATCCGGTATTTCCGCGCGACGTTCTCGGCCGTTTCGACCATCGCCAGTTCGGCGAATGGGTCGCGGGAGAAGTTGTCCAGCACCCAGTCCTCATGCTCGCCATGCCCGCCCGGGCCAGTCGGGTCTGGATAATACAACAACGGCCCGTTCGACACGCGGTCTGCACACGTCACCAGAACCGTGTCGCCGGCGCCGGCCGCAACCTCGGCTGCGGCCACGGCCATGCTGCGCACGCCAGTGGCGCACGCCTGGCTGACGGTCGGGCCATGCGCCTGGGGCGCGCCCAGGACGCCCATCAGCCATGGCACACCATAGAAGGCGCCTCGCTGCGGTATCGTCGTGCCGAGCACCCCCGTGTCGAACGCCGACGGATCGATCGCACGCCGGGCGAGCGCGCCCTTCGCGACATGGGCGGCAAATAGGATGCTATGCAGATGGGACAGCGCCCCCTGCCACTTGGCGAAAGGGGTGCTCCAATACGCGCCGTATGGGATCGCGACCGGCCGCATATCCATCACGAACATTGATATCGCGTCGGACGGCGGCGGGCAACGCCGCGTCGGTCAGCCCGTCTTGGAAGCGTCCTCGTCCATGTCCCGCACGATCTCGGCCGGCGCGGTCTTGTCGAGCTTCTTGGCTTCGGCGATGAGGCTATCCGCCCCGGCCTCGTCCCCTTCCGTCAGCTTCCCGAGCGCCTGCTCCGTCAGGTCCAGCGCCTTCTCGTGCTTGTCATCGGGCATGCGGTATTCCTCTGTTGCGGCGCAAGCCGCGTGCTACGGGGTTCGTTACCCGGAGTAAGGCGCTCCCCCAATTCCGGTTGCGCTACCGACGAAGGACCTTTCGTGGATGTGATGCCTCGGTTCAGTCCACGATGAACAGCTTCGCGCCCCCAGGGGCGGAGGACTTGTGCGCGGCGTCGCCGAAATCGGACACGGTGTAGCCGCTGCCGGCGGCGAAGGTGAAGCGGCGGCCGTCCTGCAGCTCCGTCTCCAAAACCCCCTCCAGCACGTAGATCACGTGGCCGCGGTCGCACCAGTGGTCGGCGACGTAGCCGGGCGAGTATTCCACCACGCGCATCCGCACGTCCCCGTTGTCCAGCGTGCGCCAGAGCGCCGTGCCCGGCGCACCCTTGTGCTCGGTGCCGGGCAGCTTGTCCCAGTCGACCGCAGTGAATGGCAGGCTCGGCAACTTCATCGCGCAGGTCCTTAGGTCGTGGTCAGGCGCTCGGGGCGGGTCGCACGTCCAATCCCACGCTGCGTGCGACCTCGGCGTTGACGAAGTTGTGCGCCAGCGCGTGGTAGACGCCCTCGTGGCACACCAGCCGGGACATGGCGAACGCGATCAGCGCGGTGAGCATCAGCGGCACGACCATGGCGTGGTCACCCGTCATCTCCGCCACGATGACGAAGGCGGTGATCGGCGCCTGCACCACGCCGGCGAAATACGCCACCATGCCAAGTACCACCAGCGCCTGCGTCGGCGCGGACGGCAGCAGCAAGGCGACGTTGGCGCCGAGCCCGGCGCCCACCGCGAGGGACGGCGCGAAGATGCCGCCCGGGATGCCGCTGACCGACGACGCGACGGTCGCCAGCAGCTTGAGCACGCCGAACGCGGCGGGCATGGCGCCCTGCCCCTGCACGAGGGCCTGCGCCTGGAGGTAGCCGGTGCCGAATACGGTGCCGCCGGACAGCCAGCCGCAGGCGGCCACGAACAGGCCGCAGGCGGCGGCGAACGCCACCGGGTGGCGCCGGATGGCCGCGCCCACCCGCCCTGGTGGTCCGCCGCCGAACAGGATCAAGACCCGGCTGAACCCGCCCCCGAGCAACCCGCCGGCGACGCCCAGGATCGGCACCGCCAGCCAGCCCTGCACGGACGGCCCCAGGACGGCGTGGGTGATGCCGAAATAGGTGTAATCCCCTTGCAAGGCCAGCGAAGTCAGTCCCGCGGCGATGACGCAGCCGATGATCGTGCCGCTGGCGCGTGCCTCGAACGACCGGCTCATCTCCTCGATGCCGAACACGATCCCGGCCAGCGGCGTGTTGAACGCGGCGGAGACGCCGGCGCTGGCGCCCGCCAGGATCAAGCCGGGCTGCCGCCGCGGAGACAGCCGGCCGACGGCGAACATGATGGAGGCGCCGACCTGCACCGTCGGTCCCTCCCGCCCGATGGAGGCGCCGCAGAGCAGGCCCACCAGCAGCAGGACGGTCTTGCCGGCGGCGGTGCGCAGCGACACCAGCCGTTCGCGCGCGGCCAACCCGGCCAACTGCCGCGCGGCGATGGCCTGCGGGATGCCGCTGCCGCCTGAATTCGGGAAGAACCGGCGCGCGAGCCAGCTCGACAGTGCGAAGCCGCACGGGGTGAGCAGGAAGGCGGCATAGGGGAACCGGGCGAACAAGGTCCGGAAGGCGTCACCGGCCTGATCCGCCAGCACGGCGATGCCGTAGGCCGCCGCCCCCACGACGATGCCGCCCAGCACGAACAGCCCGCGCTGCCGCGAGCGGATCGTGACGATGCGCAGGCGCCGCGCCTGCCTGGCCTGCAAGGGAAACGGGGCGATGGCCATTACCGGCGATGAAGCCAGCCACTCAGGTCGGTGGCAAGCGCCGCCACGTCCTGCTGCCAGGCCGCATCGCTCCCTGCCGCGTGTGTCGGGGGCGGGTCGCTCGACAGGCTGCGGATCGCCGCCGCCAGCGACTCCGGGTCGGGGTCGCACAGGCGAGCCATCGGAGAGCCAGCCAGCTGCTCGGCCAGGCCGCCGACCCGCGTCCCCACGATCCACCGGCCGGCGGCCAGGGCGGCAGCCGCGACGCCGCTCTGGCTCGCCTCGCGGTGCGACAGCACCAGGGCGTCGGCCCAGGCGAGCAACGCGCCGACCTCCTCCTCCGGCACCCAGCGGTTCTCCACCGTCACGCCGGGCAGGCGGCGCAGCGCGGCGAGTTCGGGGCTTTCCGGCCCGGCCCCCACCACACGCAGCGTCACGGCGCCGGCGCGCGGCATGGCGGCGGCCAACAGGTCGAGCCCCTTGTAGGCCAGCAGCCGGCCGAAGCTCAGCAGGCGCAGCGTGCCGCCATGCGCCCCGGGAACGCTGCCGCCATGGCCGTAATCCAGGGGTGAAAGGCGGCTGCGGAACACCGGGCGCCCGGCCACGATGGGCGTCAGCTGCCCCGCCACATGCTCGCTCAGCGCCACCAGCGCCGTTGCCCCCCGCAGCAGCCGGCGTTGCAGCACCCCCTGCATCGGCAGGATGTCGCCCGGGTGCAGCACGGCGTCGTGCACGGCCACGGCAAAGGGCACGCCAGCCCGGCGCAACGCCGACGCCATCAATAGGTCGAGCGGCGCCGGCATGGCGCAGAGCGCGCCGTCCAGCCGGAGCGTGCGCAAGCGGCGCGCGAGCGACGGCGCCTGCCACGGGATGCTCGCCAGCCGGCGTGCCCATCCCACCGCGCCGGCATAGGTCGGCACCGGCAGGTCACAGTCCGCCAGGCCGCCCGCCATGATCTCGGCCGCCTCCGACAGCGACAGCACCACGATGGTGCCGGGCACGCGGCGCAGCGCCCGCGCGAGCTCGAGGGCGTAGCGCGGCCCCGCACCGCGGCGGCCCCACTGCCACACCAGCAGCCTCATCGCAGCCCGATCGCATGCAGTGCCGCGGCCAGCGGAGCCGGGCCGAGCCGCACCCGCGCCGCCGCCTGCGCCCGGGCGCCCAGGGCGGTGCGCGCCGCGACATCGTCCGCAAGGCGGCGGAGCTCGGCCGCCGCAGCGGGGATGTCCGCCTCCGCCCAGACCGCGCCGGGCGCCTGGAACACGCCACGCGGATCGACCGCCGGCACCAGCCGGTAAGGCACCAGCACGGACGTGTCCGCATCCATGAAGTCGGTGTTGCCGGACCAGTTCGTGGCCACCACGGCGCGGCCCAGCAGCATCGCCTCCGCCGGGACCAGGCCGAACCCCTCGCTGCGATGCAAGGACAGCACGATGTCGGCACAGGCCATCAGCGCCTGGTTGTCGGCCACCGGCAGCGTGCGCGTCTCGAACCGGATGTTCCCTGCGCCCCCGGCGGCGTCCCGCAGGCGCTGCAGGTCCGGCCCGAAATGGCCGGCATGCCCGATCTTCATCACGAGCAGCCGGTCCGCCCGGTCGCCGAACGCGGCGCGATGCGCGGCGATCGCCGCCAACGGGTTCTTCCGCTCGAACGAGGAGGCGAGGCTGAACGAGCAGAGCACCACCACCACCTCCGCCGGCAGCCCGAACGCCGGCCGGTCCAGCGCGGCCGGCGCCACGGGCCGGGAGGCGACGCAATACGGCACCACCCGCACACGCCCCGGCAGCAGCGGTTCCAGCGCCGCGGCGGTGAAGCGGGAGGGCGCCCACACCTCATGCACGAAGCGCACGCCGGTCGCCCAGTCCGGCGGCGTCACCGGCAGTTCCCAGGCCCAGCAGCCGATCACCCGGCGCCCGCGCAGCAGCCCGCGCGGCAGGCGAAGCAGTGCTGCGGCAACGTGCGGCGCGTTGACGTGCAGCACCAGCGGCGCCCCCGGCGGCGGCGAACTGGCCGCCCCGAACGGGATGTCCTCCGCCTCGCCCGGCAGACGCAGGCCGGCGCGCACCGGCCAACCCGGGACGCCCAACTCCCGCAGCCCGGCAAGCATCAGCCGTGCGCCCTCGCCCAGGCCGGACGCCCGGGCCAACTCGCCGGCGACGACCAGCCCATGCCGGGCCGGAGGCGCGGGATGGGTGGGCCGGGGCGCCAGCAAGGCCGTGCCGCGGGCCAGTAGGGCCCGCCTTGCCCCGGCCGGCAGCAGGCGCCAGGCCCGGTGCAGCGGATGCAGCCCCTCGTCGCGCGACATGACGCGGTTTCTGGCCGCCGCGATGCGCCAGGGCAAGCCCGAAGCGGTCAGGCCGGAGGCGGCACCCCGGCTTCGGCCAGCGCGGCTGCCTGGCGGGATGCGAGGGCGTCGACGTCGAAACCCTCGATCATCTCCTGGAACATGCGGGACCAGTTCAGCTCCGCCTTCAGGCGCAGGAACACGCTGCCGAGTCCCACCGCGGAGCGGTCCATCAGCACGAACTCCCGCGGCGGCCGCACGCCGCCGGTGCGCTTCAGCCCGGCATGCACCTGCTCGGCGACCTGGCGGCCGTAATCCGAGCTGCCGTGTTCCTGGATCACGCGCACGCGGTCGTCCAGCAGTGGCTCATAGATGAACCGGGCCCACTGGTTCAGGATCTCCATCTTCTCGCGGGTCAGCCCCTCGAAGCCCCATTGCTCGTAGGCATGGTGCGCCCGGTCCATGTCGTCGTCGCGGATGGACTCGTAGAGGTCGATCACCCCGCGGACGAACTTGGCCGGGAACACCCGGATGGTGCCGTAATCCAGCAGGTTCAGCCCATTATCGGCGCGGACCTGGTAGTTGCCGAGATGCGGGTCGCCGTGGATCACGCCGTAGCGGTAGAGCGGCAGGTACCAGGCATGGAAGATCGCGGTCGCCAGGCGGTTGCGCTCCTCCAGCGTCATGCCCTCGTCCAGGCGGCTCTGCAGGCCGCGCCCTTCCAGCCAGCTCATCGTCAGCAAGCGCCCGGTGGAATGGCTCGGCACCGGCGCCGGCACGCTGACCAGCTCGTCGCCTGCCAGCATCGTGCCGTATAGCCGCATCTGCGCCGCCTCGCGCCGGTAATCCAGCTCCTCGCGCAGGCGCTCCGCCAGCTCGGTGTAGACGTCGTCCATGTTGATGGTGGATTCGATGCGCTTGTAGACCGACATCGCGAGCTTGAGCTGCTTCAGGTCGGCCTCGACCGTGCTCATCATGTCCGGATACTGCAGCTTGCAGGCGATCTCGGTGCCGTCGTGCAGCGTGGCGCGGTGCACCTGCCCCAGGCTCGCCGCGGCGGCGGCCTCCTGGCCAAAGGTCGCGAACTTGGACTGCCAGTCCGGCCCGAGCTCGCCCGCCATGCGACGCCGGACGAAGGCCCAGCCCATCGGCGGCGCGTTGGCCTGCAGCTGCGCCAGCTCCGTCGCGTATTCCGCCGGCAGCGCATCGGGGATGGTGGACAGCAGCTGCGCCACCTTCATCAACGGGCCCTTCAACCCGCCGAGGATCGCCTTCAGGTCGCCGGCATGCGCCGCCTGGTTGGTCTTGATGCCGAACACGCGTTGCCCGGCCAGCCGGGCCGCGATGCCGCCGACGGCGCCCGAGGTGCGGGCCATGCGCCGGACCTCGCCGAACAGGCTGGACCGGTCCTCGTTCACGCCGATGCTCCTTCTAGTTCGTCGATGAAGCCGGCGATCACGTCCAGCCCGCGCCGCCAGAAACCCGGGTCGGACGCATCCAGGCCGAACGGCGCCAGCAGCTCCCGGTGCCGCTTGGTGCCGCCGGCCCGCAGCATGTCCAGGTACTTGGCCTGGAAACCGGGATGGCCGTCCTGGAACACGCCATACAGCGCATTCACCAGGCAGTCGCCGAACGCATAGGCGTAGACGTAGAACGGCGAGTGCACGAAATGCGGGACATACGCCCAGAACACGTCGTACTCCGGCGCCAGGTCGAAGGCCGGCCCGAGGCTCTCCACCTGCGTCTGCCGCCACAGCGCGCCGATGCGCTCGGGCAGCAGCTCGCCGCCGCGCCGTTCCTCGTGCAGCAGCACCTCGAACCGGTAGAACGCCGTCTGCCGCACCACCGTGCTCAGCATGTCCTCCACCTTGGACGCCAGCATGATCCGCCGGCGCGCCGGGTCCGTCTCGGCATCCAGCAGCGCGCGGAAGGTCAGCATCTCGCCGAACACGCTGGCGGTCTCCGCCAGGGTCAGCGGCGTGCCCGATTGCAGGTAGCCCTGCGGCGCCGCCAGCACCTGGTGCACGCCGTGCCCCAGCTCGTGCGCCAGGGTCATCACGTCGCGGGTGCGGCCATGATAATTCAGCAGCAGATAGGGGTGGGCGGACGGCACGGTGGGGTGCGCGAACGCCCCGCCGGACTTGCCCGGCCGCGGCCCGGCGTCGATCCACGGCTTGTCGAAGAACCGCCGCCCGACCTCGGCGAGCTCCGGGCTGAACGCGCCATAGGCGCTCAGCACTCGGTTGCGCGCTTCGTCCCAGGTGATCGCCCGGTCGCTGTCGCCGGGCAGCGGGGCGTTGCGGTCCCAGTACTGCAGCTTCGGCAGGCCCAGCCACTTCGCCTTCAGGAGGTAGTAGCGGTGCGACAGCCGCGCGTAGTCGGCGGTCACGGCGGACACCAGCGCGTCCACCACCTCGTCCTCCACCATGTTGGAGCGGTTGCGGTAGCTCGCGGGCCGCGGGTATTTGCGCCAGCTGTCGCTGATCGACTTGTCCTTCACCAGGGTGTTGGTGATCAGGCCGAACAGCTTCACCCGGTCGCCGAACGCGGCGCCGATCGCGTGGGCCGCCTGCTCGCGCACCGCGCGGTCCCGGTCCGACAGCTTGTTCAGCACGTCGCCCACCGACAGCGCCTCGCCCCCGAACGGCAGGCGCATTCCGGCCACCGTCTCGTCGAACAGGCGGTTCCAGGCCTGCGCGCCGGTGACGGACTTGTCGTGCAGCAGCCGCTCCGCCTCGTCGGACAGCTCGTGCGGGCGGAACACCCGCAGGTCGCGCAGGAACGGGCGCCAGCGCGCCAGGGCCGGGTCGGCCAGCTTGCCGTCCAGCGCCGCGTCGTCCAGGCGGTTCAGCTCGAGCGTGAAGAAGATCAGGTGCGCGCTGATCGCCGTCACCCGTTCGGAGCAGGACTGCATGAACTGGCCGATCGCGCTGTCCGTGCTGTCGCCGCTGAACTTCAGCTGGGCAAAGGACATCACGCGGCCGAGCACCTCGTCGATCCGCTCGTATTCGGCCAGGGCGGCGGCGAGGCCGGCCCCGGGCATCGCCGCCAGCTTGCCGGCATGGGACGCGAAGGCGATCGCGGCCGCCTCGGCCGCATCCAGGTCGGCCTTCACCAGCGGACTGCCGACTGCTGGGTAAAGGTCCGACAAGTCCCACGCGGGGAGCGCGGCGGGCAGGCCCGGCGGGTTGGGGACGGCGGCGAGCCCCTCCGGCATGTGGGGCAGTGGGGCGAAGGGGCGCTTGCTCATGTCCCACATCTAAGGCGCCGGACGACTCCGTCAAAGGGATGGCGGCACGGCGGCGATAGGGGGCATGATCGGCCATGCCTCACGATCACCACGGCGGCCACCACCATGACCATGCCGGCCACCACGCCCACGCGCCGCTCGCGTTCGGGACCGCCTTCGTGGTCGGCATCGCGCTCAACGCGACGCTGGTGGCGGTGCAGCTCGGCGTCGGCGCCTTCGCGCACTCCACCGCCCTCTTGGCGGACGCGGTCCACAACATCGGCGACGTGCTGGGCCTGGCCTTCGCCTGGCTGGCCGCCCGCATGGGTCAGCGGCACCCGACCGCCCGGCTGACCTACGGGTGGGGCCGGGGCAGCATCCTGGCGGCGCTGGCCAATGCCTCCGTCCTGCTGGTGGGCACCGGCGCCATCGTGGTCGAGGCGGTGCAGCGACTGCTGGCCCCGTCGCCGGTCGCCGGCATCCCCGTCATGATCACCGCCGCCTTGGCCATCCTGGTGAATGGCGCCGTCGCCCTGATGTTCATGCGCGGCCGGGAGACGGACCTGAACGTCCGCGGCGCCTTCCTGCACATGGCGGCCGATGCGGGCGTGTCGGCCGGTGTGCTGGTCGCGGCCGGGTTGATCGCGCTGACCGGGGCGCGGTGGCTGGACCCTCTCGCCAGCCTGGCGATCTCGGCAGTGATCGTCGCCGGCAGTTGGGGCCTGCTGCGGGAGGCCACGGTGCTGGCGATGGACGCCGTGCCGCCGGCTATCGATCCGGCGGCTGTGCGAAGCCGCCTGCTGGCGCTGCCCGGCGTGACGGAGGTGCACGACCTCCATATATGGGCGCTGTCCACCACCAGCACCGCCGCCACCGCCCACCTCGTGACCGCGGCAGCGGCCGACAGCGTGGTGCCGATGGCCTGCACCCTGCTGCGCGAACAGTTCGCCATCAGCCACTGCACGTTCCAGCTGGAAACGGCGGACCTGGCCGCACGCTGCGCACTGCGCCCGGCGCACGTGGTCTGATAAGGGACCGGAGCGCACACCATCACGGGTGGGATGGCACGGGACGGCAGGAAGGCGCCTTCCGTCACTGGATGACGGCGGTCACCAGCCGTAATAGGTCTGCGGGCCAGGATAGGCGTAGGGGCGGGCGCGGGCATACAGGCCGGCATAGGGGTCCGCCCGACCCCAGCCCACCGGGTCGTAGGCCGGAACAGGTTCGGCGGCATAGACGGGCATCGCGCGATGCGTCTCCACCCGGGCGAAGTGCCGCGGCGGCGGCGGCACGGGCGGCACCGGCAGCGGAGCCGATGGGTGGGGCACGGGCCGCGGCGGCGGCAGCATGGCGAGCAGGCTGTGGTTCTCGAACGGCACAGGCGCAACGGTCGGGCTCGGCGGCGCGGCCGGCGCGACCATGGCTGGCGCGGCGGCGGCGATCACGGGCGGCGGCAGCGGCGGCGGCGGCATGGTCAGCTGCAAGGCGACCGCGCCGGAGCCGACCGCCGCCAGCAAGCCGGTCCAGAACAGGGCCAACGCTTTCAACGAGAAGATCGCCTTCACTTCATCCCCCGTGGTCGAGTCGTCCGCGATCCTAGAGCAGCGCGGCCGTGGCTGGAATCTACTCTGCCGCGTCGACCGCTGCCAACGGCAGCGTGGTGCGCGCCTGGCCGGGCGGCGGCGCCACCCAGGGCCGCGTGCCTCGGTAGCCGCGGTCCGACAGGATGGTCGCGGCACCGTCGCGCAGCGAGACGGCGTGGGCACCCTCCTGCCACGCGACGGAGCGGTCGATATGCGGCAGCGCCGGGCACACGGCGCGCGCGGACTCGGATGCCACGACGAGGACCACTCCCGTGCAATCCATCGGCCGCAGGCTGCGGGCCAGCAAGACGGCCGTGCCGCCGTGCTCCAAGCGGCAGCCATCGGCCCCGCACTGGATCACGCCGGGCGGGCCGCCTTCCGGGAAGGGCGCGGCCAACGGCTCGGCCCAGTATTGCGACCACGCGTCGAGCACGAACGGCGCGAAGCCGGGCCGCGTCTGCACCAGCGCCGGCGCGCGCCAGGCGATGAGCCGGGCATCGGACGAGACCAGTAGATCCGCCGGCGGACTGACCAGGCCCGAGAGCAGCCCCGCCAGCACGATCGCCGCACCGGCCAGCCGCAGCCGCGACCGCCACAGGGCCAGCCACGCCAAGCCCAGCGCCACCAGCGCCAAGCCCCAGGCCGGCATGTGCGGGACCCCGACCGACGCCGCCGGCAGCGACGACACCGTGCGTGCCACGAACAGCACGCCGTCCAAGCCCCAGCCCATCGGCACCAGTGCCAGCCGCTCCCAACCCAGCGGCATCAGCAGCAGGGCCAGCAGGCCGGCCGGCAACACCACGGTCGCGGTCAGCGGCACCGCGAGGAGGTTGGCCAGGATGAAATACGCCTGCACCCGGCCGAAATGGTAGGCGCCGAACGGCGCCGCGGCCGCTCCGGCCAGCAGGCTCGTCAGCACCAGGGTGGCGCCGTGCAGCAGCGCCCGGCGGCGCCGCAGCCGGGCCAGCAGCGGGGCCGTCGCTTCGTAGCCGGCGACCAGCGCCAGCACCGCGGCGAAGCTCATCTGGAACGACACGCCGACCACGACGGCCGGCCAGAGCAGGACCAGCACCATCGCCGCCAACGCCAGCCCGCGCAGCGAGAGGGCGCGCCGCCCCACCACCACCCCGAGCACCACCAGCGACGCCATGGCGAAGGCGCGCAGCGTCGGGACGTGCGCCCCGGTCAGCAGGACATAGCCCGCCCCCGCCGCCAGCGCCGCCCCGGCCGCGATCTGCTTGCAGGGCCAGCGCAACGCCGCCCGCTCCGACAAGGCGAGGGCGGCGCGGGTGACCGTCATCACCAGCCCCATGACGATGCCGAGATGCAGCCCGGCCACGGCGAGCAGGTGCGACAGCCCGGAGTCGCGGAACGCCGCCCGGTCGGCCGGCGCGATGGTGGTGCCGAGGCCGGTGAGCATGGTCGCGGCCAGCGCTCCCTCGGTCCCAGGCAGCGTCGCCATGACCCGGCCGGCGACCGCCTCGCGCAGCCGGGTCAACCAGCGGGTGGAGGCAGGCGCGGTAAGCTCCACCGGGCCGAGCGCGGTGCCCGCACCGCCCAGCCCGGAGAAGAAGGCGTCCCGCTGCAAGTCCCACGCACCGGGATAGGCGGGCGGCGCCGGTGGGCGCAGCACGGCCCGCACCCGGATCATGTCCCTCGCGGCGAACACCGTCAGCTCCTTGTCGCGCAGCCGGATGTGCAGCGTGCGGGCAAGCGCCGGGCCGCCATCCAGCTGCGCCTGGCCGAGCGTGAGGCGGCGCCCCTCCGGCAGTTGCTCCACGCCGAGCACCGTGGCCGTGATCACCGTCGCGGTGCGGGGCAGGTCCGGCAAGGGCGGCGCCCGCATCGTCGCCCACTGCGCCGAAGCGAAGCCGGATGCCGCCGCGAGCAGCGCCAGAGCTGCGCCGCGGCCAAGCGCACTCGTCCGCAACAGCGCCGCAAGGCTGGCGGCGCCGCCGGCCAACACGAGGCCGACATAGGCGGCGGGTTCACGGTCCAGCGCGAAATAGGCCAGCGCCCCGCCGACGGTGAGCACGGCCAGCCAGGGCATCAGCCGCCCCCGCTCGGCCGCCGCCAGGCCGAGCAGCCAGGCCGGCGCCGAGGGCGCCCTCACCGCACGGATCGCGAGCAGGGCAGCGTTCACGCATCGGAGGTTAGCCGACGCGGCCTCCCCAGGCCACATGGCTGCGTGCTATGGCCGTGGCGCCATGACCGTCCGCACACGCTTCGCTCCCTCCCCCACCGGGCTGCTGCACATCGGCGGCGCCCGCACGGCGCTGTTCAACTATCTATTCGCGCGCCACCATGGCGGCCAGTTCCTGCTGCGGGTGGAGGATACCGACCGCGCCCGCTCCACCGCCGCCTTCACCGAGGCCATCCTGGACAGCCTCCATTGGCTGGGCCTGGAGCGCGACGAGCCGGACCTGTTCCAATCCACCCGCGCCGCCCGGCACGCCGCCGTGGCGCAGGCGATGCTGGCCAACGGCACCGCCTATCGCTGCTGGTCCACCCAGGCGGAGATCGCGGCGGCGCGGGACCTGGCCCGGGCGGAGGGCCGGCCGCTGCGGTTCGACAGCCCGTGGCGCGACCGCACGGACGGGCCGGACGCACCCTTCGTCATCCGGCTGCGCACGCCGCGCGAGGGGGAGACGGTGGTGCACGACCTGGTGCAGGGCCCGGTCCGGGTCGCCAACATCGACCTGGACGATCGGGTGATCCTGCGCAGCGACGGCACGCCGCTCTACCAGCATTCCGTGGTGGTGGACGACCACGACATGGGCATCACCCACGTCATCCGCGGCGACGACCACCTGACCAACAGCTTCATCCACGTGCTGATCTTCCAGGCGAATGGCTGGGCCGTGCCCGCCTTCGCGCATCTGCCGCTGATCCACGGCCCGGACGGCGCCAAGCTGTCCAAGCGGCACGGCGCCGCCTCCGTCACCGAGTTCCGCGAGGCCGGCTACCTGCCGGAGGCGTTGTGCAACTACCTGCTGCGCCTCGGCTGGTCGCATGGCGACCTGGAGGTCCTCGGCCGGGCGGAGGCGATCCGCCTGTTCGACCTGGACGGCGTCGGCAAGTCTCCCGGCCGGATGGACTACAAGAAGCTGGACAACCTGAACGGCATCTGGCTGCGGGAGGCCGACGACGACCGGCTGACCGCCGAGGTCGCCGCCCGGCTGGGCGCCAGCGGCCCCGCCGTGCCCCGCATCCGCACGCTGATGGGCGGACTGAAGGAGCGGGCGAAGACGCTGGTGGAACTGGCCGACAGCGCCGCCTTCCTCGCCCGCAGCCTGCCGCTGGCCATGGACGCCAAGGCGACCGCCCTGCTCACCGCCGAGGCCCGGGCGATGCTGCGCGACGTGGCCGACGACCTGGCCGCCACCGACTTCTCCGCCCCGGCGCTGGACGCCGCGCTGCGCAGCTTCGCCGAACGGTCCGGCCGCAAGCTGGGGCAGGTGGCGCAGCCGCTGCGGGCGGCGCTGACCGGCACCACCACCAGCCCCGGCATCGACGCCACGCTCGCCGCACTCGGCCGCGACGAGGCCATGGCCCGCCTGCTGGCCGCCGCCGCGTGAACCTGCCCGGCCGGCACCTGCTCGCCATCGAGGGGCTGCACCCGCCGCAGATTGCGGGCCTGCTGGACCTGGCGGAAAGCTACGTGCTGCTGAACCGCTCCGGCCAGACGCAGCGGGACCTGCTGCGCGGCCGCACCCTGATCAACCTGTTCTTCGAGGACAGCACGCGGACGCGTACCTCGTTCGAGCTGGCGGGCAAGCGGCTGGGCGCGGACGTGATCAACATGTCCGTCGCCTCCTCCTCCGTGAACAAGGGGGAGACGCTGCTGGACACCGCCGGCACGCTGAACGCCATGCAGTGCGACCTGCTGGTGGTGCGGCACGACCAGTCCGGCGCGCCGCTGCTGCTGGCGCAGAAGGTGGATGCGGCGGTGATCAACGCCGGGGACGGCCTGCACGAGCACCCGACCCAGGCGCTGCTGGACGCGCTGACCATCCGGCGCCGCAAGGGCCGGCTACAAGGGCTGACGGTGGCGATCTGCGGCGACATCCTGCACTCGCGGGTGGCACGGTCGAACATCCACCTGCTGACCACGATGGGCAGCCGCGTCCGCGTGGTCGGTCCGCCGACGCTGATCCCGGCGGAGGCGGCGCGCCTGGGCGTGGAGGTGTTCCACGACATGGATGAGGGGCTGGCCGGCGCGGACATCGTCATGATGCTGCGCTTGCAGCGGGAGCGGATGAGCGGCGGGCTGGTGCCGTCCGCGCGGGAGTATTTCCGCTTCTTCGGCCTGGACGCCGCCCGCCTGGCGAAGGCCGCCGATGGCGCGCTGGTGATGCATCCCGGCCCGATGAACCGCGGCGTGGAGATCGACAGCGCCGTCGCCGACGACCCGGCGCGCTCGCTGATCCGCGAGCAGGTGGAGATGGGCGTGGCGGTGCGCATGGCGGTGCTGGACACGCTGTCCCGCCGGGCGCGACGCAATGTGTAGGGTGCCCTCACCCCGACCCTCTCCCAGGAGGAGAGGGAGAAGGAAGCCCTCTCCCTATGAGAGAGGGTTGGGTGAGGGCGGGCGCACGCGATGACCGACACCCTCATCACCAACGTCCGCCTGCTCGACCCGGCGAGCGGCCTGGACGCCCCCGGCGCCCTGCTGATCCGCGACGGGCTGATCGCCGACCACGGCGCCAGCCTCGGCCGGCCGGCCGGCGCGACCGAGATCGACGGCGCGGGCGCGATCCTCTGCCCCGGCCTGGTCGACATGCGCGCCGCACTGGGCGAGCCCGGGTTCGAATACCGCGAGACCATCGCCTCCGCCGCCGCCGCCGCCGCCGCGGGCGGCATCACCACCCTTGCCGCCCTGCCGGACAGCGCCCCGGCGATCGACGACCCGGCGCTGGTGCGGTTGCTGCGCGCGCGGGGCGAGGAAACCGGCAGCCTGACCATCCTGCCCTACGGCGCCGTCACCCGCGGCTGCCGCGGCGAGGAGCTGGCGGAGATCGGCCTGCTCGGCGAGGCCGGGGCGGTCGCCTTCACCGACGGGCAGCGCGCCGTGGGCGACGCCCGCACCATGCGCCGGGCGCTGTCCTACGCCCGCGGCTTCGGCTTCCGCATCGTCCAGCATCCGGAGGAGCCGGCGCTCGCCGCAGGCGGGGCGGCGACCGAGGGCGAGCTGGCCACCCGGCTCGGCCTGCCCGGCATCCCCGCGGCGGCGGAGGAGATCCTGGTGGCGCGCGACATCAGCCTGGCTCGGCTGACCGGCGGGGCGGTGCATTTCGCCCACGTTTCCACCGCCCGCGCGCTGGGGCTGATCCGGCAGGCGAAGGACGAGGGGCTGTCCGTCACCTGCGACACCGCACCGCCCTATTTCGACCTGAACGAGACGGCGATCGGCGACTTCCGCACCTACGCCAAGCTGTCCCCGCCGCTGCGCCCGGACAGCGACCGGCTCGCCGTGGTGGCGGCCCTGCGCGACGGCACGATCGACGCCATCGCCTCCGACCACCAGCCGCGCGACGCGGACGACAAGCGCTTCCCCTTCGCGCAGGCCTCCGCCGGCGGGGCCGGGCTGGCGACGCTGCTGGGGGTGACGCTGGCACAGGTGCACGGCGGCAGCCTGAAGCTGGCGGACGCGGTGGCGCTGCTGACGTCACGCCCGGCCGCCCTGCTGGGCAGCGCCGCCGGGCGGCTGACCAAGGGAGCGCCGGCGGATCTGTGCCTCCTCGATCTGGAGCGGGCCTGGCGCGTGGAAGCGGGTGCCCTGCCGGGCAAGGCCCGCAACACCCCGTTCGACGGCCGCGCGCTCGAGGGCCGGGTGGTCGGCACGTGGAAGGCAGGGCGGCGGGTGTTCGGGTGAGGCGGAGCGCATCCACGCATCTCCCTCTCCTTCTGGGAGAGGGTTGGGGTGAGGGTGACGCCATCCTGTCATGGGATACGTCGGCATGGTCGGGCTGCCACCCTCACCCTGCCCTCTCCCAGCGGGAAAGGGTTTGCTCGGCGGGTCGCGTGCTTCCGTGACAATCGTCTTCACCCTCCTCGCCGGCTTCCTGCTCGGCTCCGTCCCGTCCGGGCTGCTGCTCACCCGCGCGGCCGGGCTCGGCGACATCCGGGCGATCGGGTCGGGCAGCATCGGCGCCACCAACGTGCTGCGCACCGGCCGCAAGGACATCGCTGCCGCCACCCTGGTGCTGGACCTGCTGAAAGGCCTGGCGGCGGTGCTGCTGGCGCGCTGGCTGGGCGGCCCGCCCGCAGTGGCCGGGCTGGCGGCCGTGCTTGGCCACACGCTCACCCCTTGGCTGCGGTTCCAGGGCGGCAAGGGCGTTGCCACCGGGGCGGGCGTGCTGTTCGGCATCGCCTGGCCGCTCGGGCTTGCCACCGTGGCGATCTGGCTTGCCGTCGCCCTGCTGGCCCGAATGTCCTCGATGGCGGCCTTGCTGGCCTGCGCAGCCAGCCCCTTCGTCGCCCTCATGGTCGTGCCCTATCCCTGGCCGGTGCCGCTCATGGCGGCCTTCATCGTCTGGCGGCACCACGCCAACATCGCCCGCCTGCGCGCCGGCACCGAGCCGCGGATCGGCCAACGGTGAGCCCGGCGGAGCGCCTGGCCCGGATCCGCCTGGCGCGCACCTCCGGCATCGGCCCGCTCACCTTCCGCCGCCTGGTCGCCCGTTTCCGCACCGCGGAGGCCGCTATCGACGCCCTGCCCGGCCTGGCCCGCGCCGGCGGCCGCACCGTGCCGCTCGCCATCGCCAAGTCCGGCAGCGTGGAGGCGGAACTGGCCCGCCTGCACCGGATGGGCGGCCAGATGCTGGTGCTGGGCGACCCGGGCTACCCCAGGCTGCTCGCCATGCTGGAGGAGGCGCCAGCCGCCATCGCCGTGCACGGCGACCCCGCCCTGCTGTCCCGCCGCGCCGTGGGGCTGGTGGGCGCCCGCAACGCCTCCGCCAACGGGCAGCGCATGGCGGAGGCGCTGGCAGCGGACCTGGCCGCGCGGGGCATCCTGGTCGTCTCCGGCCTGGCCCGCGGCATCGACACCGCGGCGCATACCGGCGCCCTGCACACCGGCGCCACGGCGGCGGCCGTGGCCGGCGGGCTCGACATGCCCTACCCGGCGCAGAACGCCGCGCTGCAGGCCCGCATCGCCGAACATGGGGTGGTGGTCGCCGAGGCCCCGCTAGGCACGGCGGCGCAAAGCCGGCATTTCCCGCGCCGCAACCGCATCATCGCCGGGCTGTCGCTGGCGGTGGTCGTGGTGGAGGCTGCCCGCAACTCCGGCAGCCTGATCACCGCGCACCAGGCGCTGGACGCCGGTCGCCCGGTGCTGGCGGTGCCCGGCTCGCCGCTGGACCCGCGCTGCCATGGCTCCAACGACCTGATCCGCAACGGCGCCACCCTGGTCGGCCAGGCCACGGACGTGCTGGAGGCCCTGCCGGACTGGCAGCCGGCCGCCCCCAGCCAACTGCCCCTGGGCTTCGAGGAGCCAGCCCCGGCATGGGACGAGCCGGCCGAACCGGAACGCGGTCCGGCGGCCTTGGCAACGGTGCTGTCGCTGCTCGGCCCGGACCCCACCGACGTTGACGATCTGATACGGCGCTGCCAACTGTCGGCATCCAACGTGATGGCTGCGCTGTTGGTATTGGAACTCGACGGGATGGTGGAAACCCTGCCGGGCCACCGTGTGGCGCGCATCGCCTGAAACCAAGGACCCCATGACCGACGTCGTCGTCGTTGAATCGCCCGCCAAGGCCAAGACCATCAACAAGTACCTCGGCGACAAGTTCACCGTGCTCGCCAGCTTCGGCCACGTGCGCGACCTGCCGCCGAAGGACGGCTCCGTCCGCCCGGAGGAAGGCTTCGCCATGGACTGGGCGTCCGACGAGCGCGGCAACCGCCAGGTCGCGGCCATCGCCAAGGCGCTGAAGGGGGCGGACCGGCTGTGGCTCGCCACCGACCCGGACCGTGAGGGGGAGGCGATCTCCTGGCACGTCCGCGCCATGCTGGAGGAGAAGAAGGCGCTGCGGGGCGTGGAGGTCCAGCGCATCACCTTCAACGAGATCACCAAGACCGCCGTGCAATACGCCATGGCGCACCCGCGCGACCTGGACCAGCCGCTGATCGAGGCCTATCTCGCCCGGCGCGCGCTGGACTACCTGGTGGGCTTCACCCTGTCCCCGGTGCTGTGGCGCAAGCTGCCGGGCAGCAAGTCCGCCGGGCGGGTGCAGTCCGTGGCGCTGCGCCTGGTGTGCGAACGCGAGGCCGAGATCGAGGCGTTCCACCCGCGCGAATACTGGACGGTGGAGGCGCACTTCACCACGCCCGCCGGCGCGCCGTTCACCGCCCGGCTGACCCATCTGGATGGCAAGCGGCTCGACCAGTTCGACCTCCACAATGCCGAGAAGGCGGCGGCGGCAAAGGCGGCGGTGGAGGCCGGCAGCTTCGCCGTCGCCTCCGTGGAGCGCCGCCGGGTGAAGCGGCACCCGCAGCCGCCCTTCGCGACCTCCAGCTTCCAGATGGACGCCAGCCGCAAGCTCGGCCTGGGCGCCCAGGCCGCGATGCGGGTGGCGCAGCAGCTGTACGAGGGGGTGGATATCGGCGGCGAGACGGTCGGCCTGATCTCCTACATGCGGACGGACGGCGTGCAGATGGCGCGGGAGGCGATATCGGCCATCCGCGACCACGTGGGCGAGGCGTATGGCCGCGACTACCTGCCTGCCGCGCCGCGCGAGTACAGCTCCAAGGCGAAGAACGCGCAGGAGGCGCACGAAGCGATCCGCCCGACGGACGTGGCGCGCACGCCGGACACCATGGCGCGCTACCTCAACGACGAGCAGCGGCGCGTCTACGAGCTGATCTGGAAGCGCGCCGTCGCCAGCCAGATGCAGTCGGCGGAGCTGGACCAGGTGGCGGTCGACGTCGCCTCCGGCGGCACGCACCTGCGCGCCAACGGCTCGATCGTGGCCTTCGACGGCTTCCTCAAGCTGTATCGCGAGGCCACGGACGAGGCGCCGGAGGGCGACAGCCGCGACGATTCCCGCATGCTGCCGCCGATGAACGAGCGCGACCCGCTGCGCCGCGACAAGGTGGGGACCGAGCAGCACTTCACCCAGCCGCCGCCGCGCTACTCGGAGGCCAGCCTGGTCAAGCGCATGGAGGAGCTGGGGATCGGGCGGCCCTCCACCTACGCCTCCATCCTGTCGGTGCTGCGGGACCGCAACTACGTCCGCATGGAGAGCCGCCGCTTCGTGCCGGAGGACCGCGGCCGGCTGGTGACCGCGTTCCTCACCGCGTTCTTCGAGCGCTACGTCGACACCGGGTTCACCGCCGGGCTGGAAGAGCAGTTGGACGACGTGTCGGACGGTCGGCAGGACTGGCGCGAGGTGATGGCGGCGTTCTGGCGGGACTTCTCCCACGCCGTGGAGCAGACGCGCGAGCTGAAGATCTCCGACGTGATCGACGCGCTGGATGGGGATCTGGGCGAGCATTTCTTCCCGCCCAAGGAGGACGGGACCGATCCGCGGCTGTGCCCGGCGTGCCATTCCGGCCGGCTGGGGCTGAAGCTCGGGCGCCACGGCTCCTTCATCGGCTGCGCCAACTACCCGAACTGCCAATACACCCGCCGCCTGGCGATCGACGGCGGCGAGGATGACGGCACCACGCTCAAGGAAGGGATGCGCGAGCTGGGGCACCATCCCGACACGGGCGAGGATATCACCGTGCGCCGCGGCCCGTACGGCCTGTATGTCCAGCAAGGCACGCCCGACCCGGCGGACAAGAAGGCCAAGCCGCGCCGCACCTCCCTGCCGCGCGGCATGGAGGGCGACACGCTGACCCTGGAACAGGCGCTCGGCCTGCTGTCCCTGCCGCGCGAGATCGGCGCCCACCCGGTGACGGGGGAGCGGATGGAGGCGGGCATCGGCCGCTTCGGGCCCTATGTGAAGATGGGCGCGATCTTCGCATCCTTGGACAAGGACGACGACGTCCTGTCCATCGGGCTGAACCGCGCGGTCGACGCCCTGCAGAAGAAGCTGGAGAGCGTGCGCTCCCTGGGGGTGCACCCGAAGACCGGCGAGCCGCTGCTGGTGAAGAAGGGGCGGTTCGGCCCCTACGTGCAGGGTGGCGGCATCGTGGCCAACCTGCCGCGCGGCGTCCTGATGGAGGAGCTGACGACGGAGGAGGCCGTGGCGCTGCTGGCGGAGCGGGGCAAGCCGCTGAAGGCCAAGCCCGGCGCCAAGAAGACCGCCCGCAAGCCCGTCGTCGCCAAACCGGTCGCTGCCAAGCCGCCCTCGAAGGCCAAGCCGGCGGCCAAGAAGAAGCCCGCCGCCAAGGCCCGGGCGCGCAAGGCCGGCTGAGTTGGCACGACGGCGCAAGGAGGGCATGCCGCCCCCTGCCCTGCCATCGCGCGACGCGGTCCGCGACTTCATCCGCAGCGCGCCGGGTCGCGTCGGCAAGCGGGAGGTGGAGCGTGCCTTCCGCCTTGGGCCCGAACATCGCGTCGCCCTGCGCACCCTGCTGAAGGACCTGGCCGGCGAGGGTGCCATCGCGCCCGCCGGGCATCGCCGGTTCGCGCCGCCCGGGCGCCTGCCGGACGCGACGGTGGTGCAGATCACCGGCACGGACCCGGATGGCGACCCGGTCGGCCGGCCGGTGGGTTGGGAGGGTGGCGGGCCGCCGCCGATGGTGCTGATGGCGCCCGAACGGCGGGACGCCCCGGCCCTGGCGCCGGGCGAGCGCGTGCTGGCGCGGCTGCGCCCGATCGGCGGCAACAAGTACGAGGGCCGCACGCTCAAGCGGTTGACCGACGCGCCCGGCCGCGTGCTGGGCGTGTTCCGCGCCACCGCCGGCGGCGGCCGCATCCAGCCGACCGACCGCCGCCAGAAGGCCGAGTGGCAGGTGGCTGCCGGGGACACGGGGGATGCGGAGGATGGCGAGATCGTGCTGGGCACGCCGCTGCCCAGCCGCAGCTACGGCCTGAAATCCGCCCGTATCGTCGAACGGCTGGGCCGCATGGGCGACGCGCGGTCCGTCAGCCTGGTCTGCATCCACACCCACGACATCCCCGACGTGTTCCCCCCGGCCGCGGTCGAGCAGGCGGCGGCCGCAGGGCCGGTGCCGCTGGGCCGGCGCGAAGACCTGCGCGCCGTCCCGCTGGTCACCATCGACGGGGACGACGCGCGGGACTTCGACGACGCGGTGTTCGCCGAGGCGGACGGCGCGGGCCACCGGCTGATCGTCGCCATCGCCGACGTGGCGCATTACGTGACGCCGGGCTCCCCGCTGGACCGCGCCGGGTGGGAGCGCGGCAACAGCGTTTACTTCCCGGACCGGGTGGTGCCGATGCTGCCGGAGGCGCTGTCCAACGGCTGGTGCAGCCTGCGCCCGGACGAGGAGCGCGGTTGCCTGTTCGTCGAGATGCGGGTCGATGCCGCCGGGCGGAAGACCGCGCACCGCTTCGGCCGCGGGCTGATGCGCTCCGCCGCCCGGCTGACCTACGAGCAGGTGCAGACGGCGCAGGACCGCGGCGACGATCTGGGCCTGCCGGTCCCGGCGCTGTACGCCGCGTTCCGCGCCCTGCTCGCCGCCCGGCAGGCGCGCGGCACGCTCGACCTGGACCTGCCGGAACGCAAGGTCACGCTGGACGCGGAGGGCCACGTGCTGGCCATCACGCCGCGCCCGCGCCTGGACAGCCACCGGCTGATCGAGGAGTTCATGGTGCTGGCCAACGTCGCCGCGGCGGAGGCGCTCGAGAAGCTGCATCTGCCGTGCATGTACCGCATCCACGCCCCGCCGTCGGACGAGAAGATGGAGGCGCTGCGCACCTTCCTGCACGGCATGAGCGTCTCCCTGCCGCCACAGGGCCAGGTGCACCCGCGCGACCTGGACGCGGTGCTGAAGCAGGTGGCGGATACCGAGGCCGCGCCCCTGGTCAACGAGGTGGTTCTGCGGTCGCAGAGCCAGGCGCAGTATTCACCGGACAACATCGGCCATTTCGGCCTGGCCCTGCCGCGCTACGCCCACTTCACCAGCCCGATCCGGCGCTATGCCGACCTCTGCGTGCACCGGGCGCTGATCCGCGGGCTGGGCGCCGGGCCGGACGGGCTGGCAGACACCGAGTCGGCCCGGTTCGAGGACACCGCCGAGCACATCACCGCCACGGAGCGGCGGGCGGCCCTGGCCGAGCGCGAGGCGATCGACCGGTATCTGGCCGCCTACATGGCCGATAAGACCGGGGCACAGTTCGCCGCCCGCATCTCGGGGGTGACACGCTTCGGCTTGTTCGTCACTTTATCGGCAACCGGGGCGAGCGGGCTGGTGCCGCTGTCCGCACTGCCCGACGATTTCTGGATGCATGATGAGGCGACGAAGTCGTTGACAGGCCGGCGGACCCGCATGTCCTTCCACCTGGCGCAGCCGATGGAGGTGCGCCTGGTGGAGGCCAGCCCGCTGACCGGCGGCCTGATCTTCAGCCCCGTCGCGCCCGCAGGCCCGGCGCCGGCGTCGCAGAAGCCGCGACTCCGCCCCCGTTGAAGCGGCACGCCATCCTCGTCGTGCTGTTCTGCATGCTGCCGGGCCTGGGCTACGCGGCGGACGTGTTCGCCGAGCCGCTGGCCGCATCCGTGTTCGGCACCGCCCTCGCCTTCATCGCGCCCCGCACCCTGGAGCCGGAGGGCATCCCGCAGCTTGCGGAATGGGGCCTGCGCGGGCTGACCGCGGTCGACCCGACCCTGGTCGCCGAGCTGCGCGAGAAGGAGATCCGCCTGTTGCAAGGTGGCAGGACGGTCTTCTCCGCCCCCTTGCCGGAAGGCGACGATGCCGAGACATGGGGTCGGCTGGCGGCTGCCATGTCCGCCGCCGCGTTCACCGTGTCCGAACCGATCCGCCAGGTGGGCACCGAAGGCGTGATCCGCTCGTTCTTCGACGAGCTGTTCAACCACCTCGACCCCTACTCCCGCTACGTCCCGCCCGGCGCCGCGGATACCGAGCGGGACCGCCGCTCCGGCCAGGCCGGCTTGGGCCTGACCCTGGTCCGCGTGCGCGGCGCGGTGACGGTCGACACGGTGACGCCCAGCAGCCCGGCCGACGACGCCGGCCTGCGCCCGGGCGACCGGATCACGAGCGTGGACGGCCACGTAATCCGGGCAGAGGACGCCGCCACCGTCGCCGCCTGGATCGCCGGGCCCGAAGGCACCACGGTCCGGCTGGCCTGGCGCACGCGGGGGCGACTGCGGCAGGCCGAGGTCGAGCGCGCCCTGGTGCCGCCGCAGACGGTGACGGCGGAGCGGCTGGACGACGTCGTGCTGATCCATGTCAGCGGCTTCAGCGTCGACACGGACGAGCAGTTCGCCGCCGCCCTGGAGGCCGCGTTCGCCGGCCACAAGGTGCGCGGCCTGGTGATCGACCTGCGCGGCAACCGGGGCGGGCTGCTGCGGCAGTCCGTCTCGATGGTCGACCAGGTGCTGACCGACGGCCTGGTGGTGACCACGGCGGGGCGGAACCCGCAGAGCAGCCATGTCTGGCCCGGCGGCACGGGCGAAGACGCGGCGCACGGCCAGCCGATGGTGGTCCTGGTCGACGGCCGGACCGCCAGCGCGGCCGAGATCATGGCCGCGGCGCTCGCCGACAATGGTCGCGCGGTGGTGGTCGGCAGCGCCACCCTGGGCAAAGGGCTGGTGCAGACGATCTCGCCCCTGCCGGATGGCGGCGAGCTGTTCGTGACGTGGAGCCGTGTGCTGGCGCCGGGCGGCTGGCCGCTGCAGGGGTTGGGGCTGATGCCGCAGGTCTGCACGAGCCTGGGCGAGGATTCGGTGCGGACGCAACTGGCCGCCCTGCTGCGCGGCGAGCAGAGCCTGGCGGCAGCCTTGGCGCGGCACAACGCGGCGCGCGCGCCCCTGCCGGTGGCCCAGGTGGTGGAGCTGCGCAACGCTTGCCCGGCGGCCGAGGGCCGCGATGGCGACCTGGACGCCGCCGGCTTCCTGCTCGACCACCCGACGGCCTACCAAGCCGCCCTGAACAAGATCTATCCCCCGCCGTAAATGACGAACCCTCTCCCGCCGGCGGGAGAGGGAGCGCTGCCATATGCGATTGCCCTGCCCATAGGGAGAGGGAGCAGGAAGAGGGGGAGGTGGGTGTCCGTCAGATACCCGCTTGCGTGACGAACTTGGTGGAGAGGTAGGCTTCCAGACCCTCCACGCCACCCTCCGAACCGTAGCCGCTGTCCTTCACGCCGCCGAACGGGGTCTCCGGCAGCGCCAGGCCATGGTGGTTGATCGACATCATGCCCGACTCGACTTCGGCTGCGACCCGCGTGGCCGTGCGGGCCGAGCTGGTGTAGGCGTACGAGGCCAGGCCATAGGCCAGGCGGTTGGCTTCGGTGACCGCCTCCTCCAGGTCGCGGAACGGGGTCATCACCGCCAATGGACCGAACGGCTCCTCGTTCATCACGCGGGCATCGGTCGGCACGCCGGTCATCACCGTCGGCTGGAAGAAGTTGCCCACGTTGCCGATCCGGGCGCCGCCGGTGCGGACCTCGCCGCCATGCTGCACGGCATCGGCGATGAAACCCTCCATCGCCTGCACCCGCCGGTCGTTGGCAAGCGGCCCCATCGTGATGCCCTTCTCCAACCCGTTGCCCACCTTCACCGCCTCGGCCGCCTTGGTGAAGCGCGCGACGAAGTCGTCATACACCTTCTCCTGCACCAGGATCCGGGTGGGCGCGATGCACACCTGCCCGGCGTTGCGGAACTTGTTGGCCGACAGCACCTTGGTCGCGACCTCCAGGTTGGCGTCGTCGAACACGATCGCCGGGGCGTGCCCACCCAGCTCCATCGTCACCCGCTTCATGTGCTCGCCAGCCATCGCCGCGAGGTGCTTGCCGACGGCGGTGGAGCCGGTGAAGCTGATCTTGCGGATGGTGGGATGCGGGATGAGGTAGGAGCTGATCTCCGCCGGCACGCCATAGACCAGGCTGACGGTGCCCTCCGGCACGCCCGCGTCCACGAAAACGCGCATGAGCTCGGCCACGCTCGCAGGCGTTTCCTCCGGCCCCTTGACGATGATCGCGCACCCGGCGGCCAGCGCCGCCGCCACCTTCTTCACCGCCTGGTTGATCGGGAAGTTCCATGGCGTGAAGGCCGCGACCACGCCCACCGGCTCGCGCAGCGACATCTGGTACACGCCCGGCTGCCGCGCCGGGATCACCCGGCCGTAGGAGCGGCGGCCCTCCTCGGCCATCCACTCGATGTTCTCCGGCGCCAGCATCGTCTCGCCCTTGGCTTCGGCGAAGGGCTTGCCTTGCTCCATGACCATCAGCGTGGCGATCTGGTCGACGCGCTCGCGCAGCAGGTCCGCCGCCTTGCGCATGATCTTCGATCGCTCGACCACGGACATGCGCTTCCACACCGCGAACCCTTTCGCCGCGGAGGCGAGCGCACGGTCCAGATCCGGCCGCTCGGCGTGGGCGACGGTGCCGATCTGCTCGCCGGTCGCCGGGTTCAGCACGGGGAGCGTCTTGCCGGACGCCGCCGGGCCCCAAGCGCCCTCGATCAGCAACTGGGTATCAGCGTACATGAGCGTTTCCTCTCGCCGTATTTGATCGGCAACCTACGCCGCTCCGACTGCGACGCAACCGGCTACACCAGGATGTCATCCAGCCGGATCGGCAGGTCGCGGACGCGCACGCCGGTGGCATGGAACACCGCGTTGGCGATCGCGGCGGCCACGCCCACCATCGGCAGCTCGCCGATGCCCTTGGCGCCCACCGGGTTGGCGACCCTGTCGTCGCCGTCGAGCAGCTTGGCCGAGATCACCGGGATGTCGGCGTTCACCGGCATCAGGTAGTCCGAGATGTTGGCGTTGACGACGCGGCCGGTGCGCTCGTCCACCAGCGTCTCCTCCAGCAGGGCCATGCCGACGCCGAAGGTCATGCCGCCGATCAGCTGGCTGTGCGCCGTCTTGGCGTTCAGCACCCGGCCGCCGTCGAACACGCCCACGAGGCGGGATAGCCGGATTTCCCCCAGCAACGGGTCAACCCTCACTTCGGCGAACTGCGCGCCGAAGCCGTGCATCGAATGCGTCTCCTGCCCCTTGGCGACCGGCTTGGCATCGGCTTGGATGTCGATGGAGGGCACGTTGCGCCGGGCCAGCATCTCGCCCACCGTCATTCGGCCGGCCGGGCCGACGACCGCCCCGTCGGCCATGTGGAAGTCCGCCGGCTTGGCCCCCGGCCAGCGGTCCCCCGCGTCCGATATCGCCATGGCGACGGCGTGCTCCCGCGCCTGCTGGCACGCCGCCAGCACGGCCGGGCCGACGCTGGCGACGGTCTGCGAGCCGCCGGACACCGGCGCCGGCGGGAACCGGCTGTCGCCCAGCTCGAACCGGACCCGCTCGATCGGCAGGCCGAACTCGTCGGCGGCGAGCTGCGCCATCACCGTGTAGGTGCCGGTGCCCAGGTCCTGGGTGCCGGACTGCACCACCACGTCCCCGCTCGCCATCAGCCGCACCAGCGCACTGGCCGGACTCCGATTGGTCGGGTAGGTGGCCGTGGCCATGCCGAGCCCCACCAGCCAGTCGCCATCGCGCATCGAGCGCGGCGCGGCCGTCCGGCGGCTCCAGCCGAAGTCGGCGGCGCCCTGGGCATAGCACTCCCGCAGCCGCTTGGAGGAGAACGGCAGGCCCTCGTGCGGGTCGGTCTCGGTGTAGTTCTTCAGGCGCAGCTCGATCGGGTCGATCTTCAGTTCGGCTGCGATCTCATCCATCGCGGACTCGATGGCGAACACCCCGGGTGCCTCGCCCGGCGCACGCATGTAGGTCGGCAGCCCCTGGTTCACGCCTACCAGGCGGTGCGTCACCGCCAGGTTCGGGCAGGCGTAGAGCATCTCGGTGGCCAGGGCGACCGGCTCGACGAACTCGCCCAGCTTCGGCATCGACATCTGGCTGATGCCGTCGTGCCGCACCGAGACGAGCGTGCCGTCCGCCTCCACCCCGATGGCGAGCTTCTGCACCGTCGCCGGCCGGAAGCCGTTGGAGGTATACATCTGCGCACGGGAGAGCACGAGCTTGACCGGACGGCCGACGACCTTGGCGGCCATGGCGGCCAGCGTCGCGGGCGGCCAGGTGCTGCCCTTGGAGCCGAAGCCGCCGCCCACGAAGGGGCACAGCACGCGGACATTCGCCTTGTCGATGCCGAACAGCGCCGACAGGGTGGTCTGCGCGCCGCCGATGCCCTGGGTGGACGTCCAGACGGTCAGCCGGTCGCCGTCCCACGCGGCGATGGTGGCGTGCGGCTCCATCGGGTTGTGGTGCTCGACGGGGGTGGTGTACGTCGCCTCGAACCGGATGGGCGCGGCGTTGAAGCTTGCCACCGGGTCGCCGCGGGTGCTGTCCGGCGGGCGCTGGCCGTTGCGGAAGTTCTTCGGGACATAGGCCTGGTCGAGCGCGCCGGCCATCGTGGTCACCGCCTCGCCCTCGCGGTAGCGCAGCTTCACCGCCGCGGCTGCGGCCTGGGCGCGCTCCAGCGTCTCGGCCACCACGACCGCGACGTGCTGGCCGTTGTAGACGATCTCCTTGTCCTGCAGCGTGGGATGGGCGATCGCCTGCGGCGCCTTGCCCTCGCTGCGCAGCCTCGGGGCGTTGTCGGGCGTGATGATGGCCAGCACGCCGGGCATGCCTTGCGCCTGCTCCAGGTCGAAGCCGACGATGTCGCCCGCCGCGACCGTGCTTTGCACCAGCACGGCGTGGACGGCGGCGGGCGTGGGGAACTCGGCCGCATAGGTGGCCGCCCCCGTGACCTTCAGGCGGCCGTCCCGGCGGTCGATCGGTTGTCCGGTGATCATGCCCGTTCTCCCTACGCCGCAGCCAGTTGCAGGCCGCGCAGCACGACGCGCTGCATCAGCTTGGTCTTGAACGCGTTGTCCTGCGTCGGCGTGGCACCTTCCGCGGCAAGGGCAGCGGCGGCCTGGAACGCCTCGGGCGTGGCCGGCTTGCCGTGCAAGGCGGCCTCCACCTGGGTGGCGCGCCACGGTTTGGGGGCGACGCCGCCCAGCGCGATGCGGACCTCCCGCACCGTGCCGTCCGACACGTCGATGGCCACCGCGGCCGACACCACGGCGAACTCGAAGGTCGCCCGGTCCCGCGCCTTGACGTAGCGCGAGCGCCGGGCGGACAGGCTGTGCGGCACGAGGACGGCGGTGATCAGCTCGCCCGGGAGCAGGTTGGTCTCGACCTCCGGCGTCGCGCCGGGGAGGCGGTAGAACTCGCTCAGCGGGACGGTGCGGACGCCGCCGCTCGGCGCGCGCAGCTCCACCGACGCGTCCATCGCCGCCAGCGCGACGGGCATGTCGGACGGGTGCGTGGCGATGCAGTGGTCGCTGACGCCGAACACGCCCAGGCTGCGGCTCTCCCCGGCGATGGCCGGGCAGCCGGAGCCGGGCGCCCGCTTGTTGCAGGCGAACCCGGTGTCGCGGAAGTAGCCGCAGCGGGTGCGTTGCAGCAGGTTGCCGCCCATCGTGCCCATGTTGCGCACTTGCGGCGAGGCGGACAGCAGCAGCGCCTCGCTCACCGCCGGCCAGTTGGCGCGCACGTCGGGGTGGTTCGCCACGTCCACCATGCGGGCCAGGGCGCCGAGGCGCAGGGTGCCGTCGGCTGCGACCGCGATCGTGGCCGGCAGCACGCCCTCCAGGTCGATGACCTGGCGCGGCGCCTCCACGTTGTCCTTGCCGAGCTGCAGGAGGTCGGTGCCGCCGGCGATGTACTTGGCGCCCGGCTGCGGCCCGGCGGCCAGGGCTGCGTCCAGGTCCCGCGGCCGGAGCAGGGTGAAGGCCTCCATCGCTCAGGCCCTCCCGGCGGCGTCGCGGATCGCCTCGACGATGTTGGCGTATGCGCCGCACCGGCAGATGTTCCCGCTCATGTATTCCCGGATGTCCGCGTCCGAGCCGGCATGCCCCTCCTGCACCAGCGCCACGGCGGACATGATCTGGCCGGGCGTGCAGTAGCCGCATTGGTAGGCGTCGTGGTGCAGGAACGCCGCCTGCATGGGGTGCAGCTCGTCCCCGCTGGCCAAGCCCTCGATGGTGGTGACGGACTTGCCCTCGGCGCGGGCGGCCAGGGTGAGGCAGGAGACGACGCGGCGGCCGTCCACGTGCACCGTGCAGGCGCCGCACGCGCCGCGGTCGCACCCCTTCTTGGTCCCGGTCAACCCGGCGTATTCACGCAGCGCATCCAACAGGGAGGTCCGCGGCTCGATCGACAGCGCGATGCGCTTGCCGTTGACCTGCAGCACGACGTCGACCTTGCCGGGGTCCGGTACGACGGCGGGAGGGGGCGCCGCGGGTTGGGCCCATGCCGCATAGGGCAACGCCAGGCCAGCCGCCGTGCCGCCGATGACGCCGCGCCGGGTTACCGAATGCTCGTCCATAGCCAATCCTCCGCCCACACGACGCGTGGATACCGCATCGCCGGGCGCAATGCGCGTCACAAGGCAGCCAGCGGCGGCTATCCCTGCAAGCGGGAGCGACGCCCGAGGCGGGGCGGGGCCGACGCGCGGAGTTTGGCCTTGCGGCGCAACGCGACCTTCAGGCCGGAAATCGGCACGTCCGGCCCGCCGTCGAGCTCGCCCAGGGTGATCGGGCCGAACTGCCGCTCGCCGCTGCGTGCCCACGCCACCAGCTCGTACGCGTCCCCGTTCAGCCCGATGAAGCGGGCGCGCATGCCGAACAGCGGCAACGCCAGCCCGCGGCTGCCCGACAGCTCCGGCGAGCTCACCCAGGGGGAGGACCAGTCCACCCCCATGATCGATTGGTATTCGAGCGTGACATCCCCATCCAGCATCTCCGGCGCGATGGAGAAGGCCTCGATCGCCAGGCTGGGGTCGGCGGCACCCGCCCACTGGCCGCCAGGGACCGTCACGTCGCCGATGCCGGCGCAATGCACCATGAGCGTCAGCGGCAGGGTGTCGTCCGCCTGGCCGGGCAGCATCAGCTCGGGCCGCTTCGGCGCGGGCGCCGCGATGACGCCTGCGGCCTCCTCCGCATCCTTCACCAGCCGGATGCGCACCTTCGGGGATGGGGCATCCCCCGCGACGTTGTAGGTGGTGAGGATCAGGTTGGCGGAGCCGCCCTCGATCCGCAGGAAGGCCGACTGGCTCGCCGAATTGAGCCACTGCCCTTCCGACAGCGAGGCCAGGAACGCCCGGCCGGGACGCTCCGGCGAGGGCGGCACGGGGTCGATCCGGACGCAGGGCAGCGCCAGCCCGTCCGCCTTGCGCGCGCCGACGCCGGTGAGCGTGATCAGATACAGCCCGGCGCCGAAGCTCACCCGCTGGGCCGCGACATCCAGTTGCAGTTCGGTAGACCTTGCCCGGAGGGCGGCGGCGTCACTCACGGTCGAGTTTCATCCTCATGGCTTCACCCACGTTGCATCGCTAGGAGGGTCGCAAGGATCGTATCCGGCGGAACGCCCAGCGGAAGCAGCCTGCCGCGCCCAGTCGCGCGGATTCGTTCTGCCTGAGCACCGAGATCGAAGCTCAACACATCCAACCCGGCCTCCCACATATCCGTCAATGCATAACACCAGGTTTCCGGCCAGACGGACGGAAGAAAGCCGATACTCGGCCGCTCGCGCCGCAGCAACGATGCGACTTCTTCTCGGGCGAACTTGCCGGTGACGAACACGCCGGCGTCGAGGAGGCAGGCGTCATCCACGCTGAAGCCGATCAGCACGAACTCGATCGGCAGCGCCCTGGCCTTCGCCCGCACGGCGCAGTCCCGCAACACCTCTAGCCCCTTGTCCTGGTTGATGGCGCCGAGGGTGGCGACGCGCAGCACGTCCCGCCCGGGCGGCGCCCGCGGCGGCAGCGCGGCGTCGTCCTGCCAGGGCCGCACGGTGGGGGCCGCATCCGTGTAGCGCCGGACGCGCCGCGCCGTGTCCTGGCTGGGGACGACGACCTGCCTGGCGGTGGCGAACAGGGCACGGGACCGCGCGCGGAGGATGGCGACGGGCGGCGCATCCGGGACGTAGCTGCCCAGCGCGGCCACGCAGGCGTCGCACACGGCCGGGTCGACCGGTTCGCCACAATAGCGGCCGCTGCGCCCCACCAGCGTCAGCCGCGGGCAGAAGTAGATGTTGTCGTGCACGTAGAGGTCCATCGGCACGCCCAGCCGCTCGCCGAGCGTCTCCACGCCGCCCGAGTGGTTCAGGCAGTGCTGCAGCTCGACCCGCTCCACGCGCTGGCGCCGCAGCCAGGCGAGCAGCAGCGGCCACTCGCCGGGCAGGCGGAACCGCAGGTTGGGACAGGCCAGCGCCGGTGCGGCGTCGAGTGTCACGGTGCCGCCTTCGCCCGGCCGGACCACCAGCGTGCGGCGGCCGGCGGCGTGCAGCAGCGCGCACCGCTCCGCTACGAAGCGGGTGACGCCGCCGCCCAGGTTGTGGCTGACCAGCAGCACGAGCGGAGCGGAGCCGGCCCTCTGCCATCGTGCCATGTCCATCCGCCGCCGCACCTCCAGCAGCGGATCCTCCGCCAGGAAGCGCTGCACCAGGACGTGGTAGCCGGGATGCAGCCGATCCAGCACCGCCATGTTGCGCCGCATGAGCCCGGCCCGGGCCGGGCCGAAGCTGCGGCCGCCGAGATGGGTGACGAAGACGTCCGCCGCCGCGACGTGGCGCCAGCCCAGGGCGGCGGACCGGCGGCACCAGTCGTTCTCCTCGCCGTAACCCTGGGCGAAGGCGTCCTCGCGAAAGCCGCCGGCCGCGGCGAGGCAATCCGCCCGGACGTACATGCAGTAGCCGATCGCGGTCGGCAGGTCGACCACGACCCCCGCGTTCTCGGCCTGGCAAAGCCGGTCCTGCCGTTGCAGCGCCGCCCCGCGCAGCGCCGTGTTGCCACCCTCGGCATCCGGGTAGGAGACGACGGAGGCTTCGTTGCTGAGCGGCGTGGCGCTGCCGATATCGGGGGCGGCATGGGCCGCGGCGGCGAGCCGGACGAGCCAGCCCGGCGGCACCACGGTGTCGGCGTTGAGCAGCACCGCGTCCCGCCCGGCCGCGTGGCGCAGACCGGTGTTGATGGCGGCGGGATAGCCGCGGTTGACCGGATGGCGCAGCACCAGGATACGCCCGGCGCGCTGCTGCCGCCGCAGCAGGTCGAGCAGAGGCCGGTCCGTCGATCCGTCGTCGACCACGACAACGCGCGTTCCCGGGGGCAAGGTGTCGCGCAGCGAGGCCAGGCAATTCCGCAAATCCGCCGCGCCGCGCACGACGGGGATGATGACGTCCAGTCCCGCTGTCGGCGCGTCCAGAGCGGGAGGCGGCGCCGGCGCAAGGAAGGCCGGGCTGCCGAGCACGTCGCGGCCATCGGGCGCCAGGACATGCACCGGCCCCTCCCGGGGGAGCGGTAGGGAGAAGGCGCGCGCTTTGGCAAGCGGGTTCGTGCTCAGCGGCTTCGGCTTGCCGCCGGGCGAGAAGGGCTGGTCCGGCGCATCGGGCGTGCGGAGCAGCAGGACGGGTCGCGCATCCGGCACGCCCGGCATCCAGGCATGGCCGCGCAACCGGCCGCTGACGGCTGGAAGCAGCAAAGCCTCCACGCGCAGCAGGGTCGAGGGGACGAGGCCGCTGCCCAGGGCGTCCACGCCGTCGAGCGTCACCCGAAGCGGGCCACCCTGCCGCGCCGCCGCCGGCAGCGGCAGGGCGATGGAGCCCTGCGATCCCCGAGGGAGGAGGCAGCTTCGCAGCCGGGCGCCATCCTGCCAGACCTCGAAGTGGGCATCCGCAGCGGCGGCCGCATGACAGAGCGTCAGCACCAGGCTGCCGTCCAGGGTGATCCATCCGGGGGCTGCAACGCGGCGGCTGATATCGCTGGCGATGCGCCCGTGGTCCGGCTGGGTGGAGATGCTGAACTTGTGCAGCGCGGAAGCGAGCTGCCGGGCGGCATCCTGCGGTTCTCCGGATCGCAGCAGCGCGCCGGCGAGCGCGAAGTGCGGGTCACGGAACTCCGGCCAATCGACCGTCAGGCGGCGCAGGTGCTCGATGGCTTCGGCCGGCCGCGTCCGCACCGACGTGACGGCGAGCATGAACTGGGTGAGCGGGCTTTGCGGCGCCAGCCGTGCGGCTCGATCGAGCCAGCGCAGGCCGAGCTCCGGCTGGCCGGCGGCGACCGCGGCCACGCCTGCGTCGAGGCTGCGGTCGACCTGATCATGGAGGGAAGGTTCGGTCATCTGGAGGATTCGAGCGTCGGCAGTGCAGTGGATCCACGAGGTTTGACGCCAGGGTATGAAGAGGTTTCGTTAACTTCGCTCGCAGATGCGATGTGCGGACATACAAATGAAGTCGAGACGTAGACCGTTACGATAATCTCTGTTTTCGGGACGGTGCAGACGCCCTTCTTGTCGAGGTTCATGTTGCAGTTGCGAAAGCCTTCGAGTACACGTCTGTGCGACTGAACAGGTCGTGAGAGTTCTCCGGTCTGGACGTGGAGGGTTGCATGGCTGACACACCTGGCGGCGGTACGACGACGGCGTTTACCCCCGGGACGAACGGCGCTGACACCTACACGGCGACTGGTATGGGCCAGATGGCCAATACGGGTGACGGCAACTCCACGGTCACGAGTTCCTACGATAACACGACGGTCACGGGTGGTTCCGGCGACAAGCTGGTCGCACTCGACGGCTACGACTCCGTGGCGTTGGGCAACGGGAACGACACGGTCGTATTCAGCGCGGCACCGGGCGGCCTGACGCCGGGCCTGTATGAGACGGTGAGCGTCGGCAACGGCAGCGACCTGATCAACGGCATCCAGGGCTACTCGGACATCACGCTCGGGAACGGATCCTCGACGGTCTATACCAGTGGGCAAGACAACACGATCCATGATGGCTCCGGATCGGTCACCTCCTACCTCTACTCCTATGACAACAGCACCGGGACGACGATCGTCGGCGGCAACGGCAGCTTGTTCGTGGGCCTGGGCGGCAGTTTCGACTCGGTGTCCGTAGGCAGCAGCAACGACACGGTCCTCGGCTCGCAGGGCGACGCCAGTATCTCGGCCGGCGACGGCAACAACCTGATCACCGCCTATGGCGGCGACAACTTCGTGCTCGTCGGGAACGGCAACGACACGGTCGTGACTGGTGGGCAGAACACGCCGTCCGGCGGCAGCGGCGACTCGACGGTCGTCGCGGGCGCGGGCAACGACAGCATCACGCTGATCGGTGACGGCAATGCCGCCTCCCTCACGGGTGGTGCGGACACCGTCACGGTCGGCGGCGACTCCGCCGTGGGCTCGGCTGGATCGGACACGATCTCGATCAGCGGGGCATCGCTGTCGATCGCCGGTGCACAAGGCACGTCGACCTTCGTGTCCGTCACGGGCGGCAACAGCGCCATCATCGACAACGCCACCGGGACGCAGGTGTCGCTGGCGCCGACTTTCGGCAACCTCACCTTCGATCCGAGCCACGACAGCAGTTGGGTGTTCGACCTCAACTCCGCCAACGGCATCACCTCGCAATCCGATCTGGCCAGCCATCTGAGCTACGACCCGAACACGCAGAACACGACGCTCAGCCTCGCCAACGGCACGTCCGTCGTGTTCGAGAAGGCTGACGTCACCGCGGACTCTGGCCACTTCAAGATCACTTAAGCGACTGAGTTCGGAGTGTGTCGGGGCAGGCCTGGGCAACTGGGTCTGCCTATCGCATGTCCTACGGGGCAGATCGTCCTCGCAACCGAACGGGACAGGCCGAGCACCGTATGAGCGACCTCGTGGTGCCCCGGCGTAACCCGACCGAAGGCTTCTACGCGATCCCCGATCTCGCCGGGCCGAACTACATCCGCTTCGCCGAGATCATCCACGCGGCGCTGCGCCCGAAACGCTATCTCGAGCTCGGCTCGGGCCGCGGCGACACGTTGCGGCTGGCGAAATGCCGGTCGATCTCGGTCGACCCCGCTCCGAACATGGCAGCCGACGCCCTGGCGGACAAACCAGCATGCTTCCTGTTCCGGCAGGACAGCGACGAGTTCTTCCGCGAGACCAATCCCACCGAACTGCTTGGGGGTCCGATCGACCTGGCGTTCCTCGATGGGCCACGTCTGTTCGAACGGTTGTTGCGCGAGTTCGCCTTCGTCGAGCGGCATAGCCGCCGGGACAGCGTGATCCTGCTGCACGACTGCATCCCGACCGACACGCACATCGCGCGGCGGCAGATGCAGGACGACCGCCTGGCCAACCACTCGCCCCATCCGACCTTCTGGGCGGGGGACGTATGGAAAGCCGCAGCGCTGATCGTGCGGTATCGCACGGACCTGCGGGTCTATGCCTTCAACACGCCGCCGACGGGCCTCATCGCCATCACCAACCTGGATCCGGCCTCGACCATGCTGTCGGACCACTATTTCGGGCTGGTGCAGGAAGCGGGCACTTCGCTGGTCAACCCGGCCGAAATGCTGAACTTCTTCTCGCGGCTGGATATGCGCCCGGCCGAAGACTACTTCGCCGCCGAACGGCTGTCGGAGCTGTTCGTCCTATAGCGCCGCGCGCGTCACACACTCTCCGAGTCGAGGGCATACCCCGCCGCGCGGACCGTGCGGACCAAGTCGACCTCCCCCGCCCCATTGATCGACTTGCGCAGGCGCCGGATGTGCACGTCGACCGTTCGCGGTTCCACGTGGATGTCACGCCCCCATACCGCATCCAACAATTCCTCGCGGGAGAACACCCGGCGGGGGTGCTGCATCAGGAATTCCAGCAGCCGGAACTCGGTCGGGCCGAGATGGATCGGACGGCTGTTGCGCTGCACGCGGTGCGCCGAAAGGTCCATCGTGATGTCGTAGAACTCCAGCACGCCCTTCGACAGGACCGCGCTCGATCGCCGCAGCAGCGCCCGCATCCGGGCCAGCAAGGCGTCCATGTTGAACGGCTTGGTGATGTAATCGTCCGCCCCGGTGTTGAGGCCGCGCACCGAGTCGCCGTCCTCCGTCCGCGCCGTGACCATGATCACCGGCAGGTCGCGGGTGCTCGGTCGGCGGCGGATTTGGCGGCATACCTCGATGCCGCTCATCACCGGCAGCATCCAGTCCAGCAGGACGAGGTCCGGCCGGGCTTCGGTGATCCGGCTCAGCGCCTCCTGCCCATCGCCCGCCTCGTCGACGCGGAAACCTTGCTTCTCCAGGTTGTAGCGCAGCATCGTGGCCAGCGCGGCCTCGTCCTCCACCACCAGCACGAGCGGCCGGGCCTGGCTCGACATCAGTTCTGCCAAGGCCATCCTGGTCAGTCCCGTGCCCGGATGATGGCGTAGGAGGAGGTGTCGCCCTTCGGCCGGCTCTCCGGCAGGCTCTCACCCGTCACGGCATAGTGCACCGTCTCCGCGATGTTGGTCGCGTGGTCGCCGATCCGCTCGAGGTTCTTGGCGATGAACAGCAGATGGGTGCAGGGCGTGATGTTGCGCGGGTCCTCCATCATGTAGGTGACCAGCTCGCGGAAGATCGCGTTGTAGATGTCGTCCACCGCTTGGTCGGACCGCCACACCTGCGTGGCCTTGTCCGCATCGTTCTCGCCGATGGCGTCGATCACCAGCTTGAGGTTCTCCTGCACCAGCCGGGTCATGTGGGCGATGCCCGACAGGCTGAACGGCAGGGGAAACTGGGACAGCACGATGGACCGCTTCGCCGCGTTGGCCGCGTAGTCGCCGATCCGCTCCAGCCCGGCGGTGATCTTCAGCGCCGCGACGATCTGCCGCAAATCCTGCGCCATCGGCTGCCGCAGGGCGAGCATGCGGATGACTTGGCCCTCGACCTCCCGCTCCAGCGCGTCGACCGCCGGGTCCTGCTCCACGGCCTGGGTGGCGGCGGCGCTGTCCTGGTGGATCACGGCGGCCGCGGCGGCGGCCACTTGCGCCTCCACCAGGCCGCCCATCTGGGTCATGCGGTCGCGCAGCGCGGCCAGTTCCTGCGCGTAGGACCGGACGATGTGTTCGGGCTGGATATCGGCCATCGCCATTGCTCCCTTAGCCAAACCGGCCGGTGATGTATTCCTGCGTGCGCTTCTGCTTCGGCGCGGTGAACATCTGCGCCGCGGGCGCGACCTCCACCAACTCGCCCAGGTAGAAGAAGGCGACCTGGTCGGCGCAGCGGGCCGCCTGTTGCATGTTGTGGGTGACGATGGCGATGGTGAAGTCCCGCTTCAACTCGTCGATCAGCTCCTCGACGCGCAGGGTGCTGATCGGGTCCAGCGCGGAGGTAGGCTCGTCCAGCAGGATCACCTCCGGCCGGGTCGCGATGGTGCGCGCGATGCACAGACGCTGCTGCTGCCCGCCCGACAGCCCGGCGGCCGAGGCGTTCAGCCGGTCCTTCACCTCCGGCCAGAGCGCCGCCCGGGTGAGCGACCATTCCACCCGCTCCCCCATCTGCGCCCGGCTCAGCCGCTCGTGCAGCTTCACGCCGAACGCGATGTTGTCGTAGATCGACATCGGGAACGGCGTCGGCTTCTGGAACACCATGCCGACCCGGCTGCGCAGCATGTTCAGGTCCACCGCAGGGTCGATGATGTTGGTCCCATCCATCATCACCTTGCCGACCGCACGCTGCCCCGGATAGAGGTCGTACATCCGGTTCAGCACCCGCAGCAGCGTGGACTTGCCGCATCCGGAAGGGCCGATCATCCCCGTCACCTTCCGATCCGCCAGGTCGAAGGAAACCGACTTCAGTGCCTGGTTGGCGCCGTAGAAGAAATCCAGGCCCCGGACGGAAATCCGGGCGCCGGACTGCGGCTTCGGCGCGGCGGGCTCCTGTCGCGAAGTGGCGGCGCTCTGCGTCATGCTCATATCCGTTCTTCCACCGCTTCAGGTCCGACGACGCAGGGCGACCCGCGCCACGATGTTGAGGGCAAGCACGCCGACGGTGATCAGCAGCGCCGCGACCCAAGACAGGTCCACCAGGTCCTGGTAGGCCGACCCGGCATATTGATAGATCGTCACCGGCAGGCTGGACATGGCCGTTCCGAACGCGGTGACGATCGTCTTGGGATGGTGGAAGTCGACGGTGGCGTTCAGGTTGCCGAGGCTGGTGAACAGCAGGGGCGCTGTCTCGCCGGCGATGCGGGCGATGGCCAGCAGCAGGCCGGTGACGATCCCGTCCCGCGCCGCCGGGTAGCAGATCAGGACGATCGCTTTCCACTTGGGCGCACCCAGCGCCACCGCGGCCTCCCGCATCGACACCGGGATCAGCCGCAGCATGTCCTCCGTCGTGCGCACCACGATGGGTATGACGATCACCGCCAACGCCACGCAGCCGGCGATCCCGGAGTAGCCGCCGAACGGCAGCACCAGCAGCGTGTAGACGAACAGGCCGATCAGGATGGATGGCGCGGAGAGCAGGACGTCGGACACGAAGCGCACGGCGTTGCCGAGTGCGGAGCCGCCGGAATATTCCGACAGGTAGGTGCCCACCAGCAGGCCGATCGGCGTGCCGATCAGCGTGCCGACCAGGGTTTGCAGCAGGCTGCCCACGATGGCGTTGGCCAAGCCGCCGTTGGACCCGGCCGGCGCGGTGTTCTTGAACAGCACGCCCACCGACAGGCCGCCGACGCCGCGCACCACGAGCGTGAACAGGATCGAGGCGAGGAACAGCAGCCCGACCACGGTTGCCGCGATGCAGAGCCCGGCCACGATGCGGTCGGAGAAGCGGCGGCGCCTGGCCAGCCTGGCGCCCAGGACGTGGTCCCGCGCGGGGCCAGGGATGGAGCCGATGGTCGTGGCGCTCATCCCGGTCAGCCCTTGACCCGAGGTCGCAGCAGCAAGCGCGAGATCGCCAGCACGATGAAGGAGATGACGAACAGCAGGAAGCCGAGCGCCAGCAGGGAGGACAGCTTCAGGCTGCCGGCCCGCGCCTCCGGGAACTCCAGCGCCACCAGCGAGGCGATGGTGTTGCCCGGTGCAAACAAGGAGGCGGAAAGCCGGTTCGTGTCGCCGATGACGAAGGTCACGGCCATGGTCTCGCCCAACGCGCGTCCGAGCCCCAGCATGACCCCGCCCACGACGGAGGAACGGGTGTAGGGCAGCACGATCGACCGCATCACCTCCCACCGGGTGCAGCCGATACCGTAGGCGGATTCCTTGAACATGGGCGGCACGGTCAGGAACACGTCGCGCATCACGGCGGCGATGAAGGGGATGATCATGACCGCGAGGATCAAGGCGGCCGTCAGGATCCCGGTGCCGAACGGCGCGCCGGAGAACAGCGCGCCCACGCCGGGGATGTCGCCCAGATTGTCGATCACCCAAGGCTGTATGTCCTCGGCCATGACCGGGACGATGACGAAGAAGCCCCACATGCCGAAGATGATGGAAGGCACGGCAGCCAGCAGCTCGATCGCGGTGCCGATCGGCCGGCGCATCCATTGCGGCGCCATTTCGGTGAGGAAGAAGGCGATCCCGAAGGCGAGCGGAACGGAGAAGATCAGGGCCAGCACGGAGGTGACGAGGGTGCCGTAGACCGGCACGGCGGCCCCGTAGATGTCCTGCACCGGGTCCCAGTCGGCATTGGTCAGGAAGCCCGGCCCGAAGGCGCGGAACGCCTTCAACCCGCCGAGCAGCAACATGACGATGATGGCGCCGAGCAGGACGAGGACCAGGATGCCGGACCCGCGGGTCAACCCGGCGAACACCAGGTCACCCCGGGCGCCGGTCGACATCACGCGCCGCGGCGGTGGCTGGGTCTCGGGCGTTGCGGAAAGGAGTTGCTGCACGGTGCCGTCCGGGTTCGGGCTGGTGTGGGGCGGCCGGGCTGCGGCCGCCCCATGCGCGGAGGCTTACTTGTAGACGGGTTGGCCGCCGGCCATCACGTCCTTCTTCCAGGCCGCCCGCACCGCGTCCTGCACGGCGGCCGGCAGCGGGATGTAGTCGAGCTGCTCGGCGATCGCGCTGCCACTCTTGTACGTCCAGTCGAAGAACTTCATCACGTTGGCGCTGCGGGTGGCGTCCTTGGGGTCTTCCGGAAGCAGGATGAAGGTCGGCGACACGATCGGCCAGACGTTGGCGCCCGGCAGGTCGATCAGACTGACGGCGAAATGCGACGCGCCCGCCCAGTCGCCCGCCGCTGCGGCTGCCTTGAACGACTCGGTCGTCGGCTTGACGAAGCTGCCCGACTTGTTCTGCAGCTGCGCGGTCGTCAGGTGGTTCTGCGTGGCGTAGGCGTTCTCGACATAGCCGATGCCGCCCCGGGTATGACCGACCGTCGCCGCGACGCCGTCATTGCCCTTGGCGCCGGCGCCGGCCGGCCACTTCACGCTGGTGTTGGCGCCGACGCCGGACTTCCAGCTCGGGCTCACCGCGGACAGGTAGGAGGTGAACACGAAGGACGTGCCCGATGCCTCGGCGCGGTAGACCGGCGCGATGGCCAGGTTCGGCAGGCTCATGCCCTTGTTGAGGGCGATGATCTTCGGGTCGTTCCACTTGGCGATGGTGCCGGCATAGATGTCGGCCAGCACCTCGCCCGTCAGCTTCAGCTCGTCGGTCTTGACGCCGGGGATGTTCACGATGGGGACCACGGCGCCCATCACGGTGGGGAACTGCAGCAGGTGCGCCGACTCGAGCTTGGGCGCGTCCATCGGCGCGTCGGAGGCGCCGAAATCCACCGTGCGGTTGGTGATCTGGTTCTGCCCGCCGCCGGAACCGATGGCCTGGTAGTTGAGCTCGATGCCGATCGCGGCCTTCGCGGCCTCGCCCCACTTGGCATACACCGGCGCGGGGAACGTGCCACCGGCGCCGGTGATCTCCTGTGCGCCGGCCGCGAACGAGACACCGGCAAACGCGAGGGCCAGCGCCGTGTGTGAAAGCTTCATTCAACCTCCTGGGTGCTTCGAACCGCCGCCGATCCACGGGGCGGCCCGTCAGTTCGCGGCGTTCTAGGCGGCCATCGGCGACGGCTCTGTGACAGAACGATGAAGCAAATGTGACAGTGCCTGGCTGGTGGTAAGGTGCTGCCATGTCCTGTTCCAACCCGGTCGCCACACTCCCGCGCGAGCCCGACGTCACCCAGTTGACGACCCGGATCGCCTATCAGAACCGCTGGCTGCGGCTGCGGGAGGACACCGTCCGACGTGCCGATGGCTCGGAGGGGCTGTATGGCGTGGTCGAACGCGCCGAGTTCGTGGTCGTCGTGCCATGGCAGGATGGCTGCGTGACGCTGGTGGAGCAGTATCGCTACCCGGTCCGCCGCCGACTTTGGGAACTGCCGATGGGCACGTGCGAGCCCGGTGCCACCCAGGCCGCGACGGCGGTGGCCGAGCTGCGGGAAGAGACGGGCTTGCTGGCGGACGAGATGGCGTTCGTGGCCAGCCTGTTCCAAGGACCCGGCTATTCCGACCAAGTCGGCCACGTGTTCCTGGCCACGGGCCTGCAACAGGGGCCGGTGGCACGCGAAGCCAGCGAACTGGGCATGACCTGCCGCGCCTTCCCGCTCGCCGAGCTGGAGCGGATGATCGCGAGCGGCGCCTTGCAGGACGGCATGAGCTTGGCGGCGCTCGGCCTGTTGCGGTTCCGCGGGCTGCTGTGAGTTTTGACGGCGCGGCCGTGTTCCGACGATAAGGGCGGATGCCGCGTCGTATCGAATATCCCGCGCCGTCCCTGATCGCCGACACCGACTCCCTCGCCGCGCTCTGCACCCGGTTGCGGGCCGAGCCTGTGGTCACCGTCGACACCGAGTTCATGCGGGAGCGGACGTACTACCCCGAACTCTGCGTGGTGCAGCTGGGTGGCGAGCGGGAGAACGCGGTCATCGACGCGATGGCGGCCGGGCTGGACCTGGCGCCGCTCGGCGCCCTGTTGCGGGACACCGCCGTATTGAAGGTGTTCCACGCGGCGCGCCAGGACATCGAGATCTTCCTGGAGCTGTTCGGGACGGTGCCGGTGCCCGTCTTCGACACCCAGGTGGCCGCCATGGTGGCCGGCTTCGGCGACCAGGTGGGCTACGACGCGCTCGTCGCGGCGCTGACCGGCGGGCAGATCGACAAGGCCCATCGCTTCAGCGACTGGTCCGCGCGGCCGCTGTCGCCCGCGCAGGTGGCCTACGCCGCCGCCGACGTCACGCATCTGCACACCGCCTACCTGCGCCTGCGCGACCGGCTGGAGCGGGAGGGCCGCACCGAATGGGTGCTGGAGGAGATGGGGGTGCTGGCCCAGCCGGAGACCTACCGCGCCGATCCGGAGGCGATGTGGGAGCGTCTGCGTCCGCGCACCGGCAACCGGCGCATGCTGGGCGTGCTGCGCGCCGCCGCCGCCTGGCGGGAGCGGGAGGCCCAGCGCGTCAACATCCCGCGCCAGCGGCTGCTGCGGGATGAGAACCTGCTGGAGGTGGCGGCGACCGCGCCGTTGAGCGCGGAAGCGCTCGCCCGCTGCCGCGGCATCACCCGCGGTTTCGCCGAGGGGAAGAGCGGTGCCGGGCTGCTCGCCGCCATCGCCGCGGCCACCGCCCTGCCGGAAGAAGAGTTGCCGGAAGCGCCGCGGGGCCGCGACGGTCCCCGCCCCTCGCCCGCGTTGGTCTCGCTGCTGAAGGTGCTGCTGGCCGCCAAGTGCGAGGAGCATGACGTGGCCCCGAAGCTGGTCGCGTCCTCGGACGACATCGACCGCTTGGCGAGCGAGGACCAGCCCGACCTGCCGGCGCTCACCGGCTGGCGACGGCACGTCTTCGGGGAGGACGCCCTGGCGTTGAAGGGCGGCCAGGTGGCGCTGGGTGTCGCCGGCAAGCGGGTCAAGCTGATCCCGGCCTGAGTGGCGGTTCATCTCCCTCTCCCTGAGGGAGAGGGTTTTTGGGACTCCCTTACCGGGAAATCTGCTCCAGCTCCAAGGCGTTCGTTCGGGGGCCGAGGACGGCGATCGACAGCACCACCATGGCCATCGCGAACGCGATCAGCCCGAAGACGCCCTTCGTGCCGGCCGTCTGTAGGAAGAAGCCGATGATGAAGCTGGCGAACACCGTGCTGATCCGGCTGAACGAGTAGGTGAACCCCACCGCCCGCGCCCGCACCCGCGTCGGGAAAAGCTCGGTCTGGTAGCCGTGGAAGGTGTTGGAGAGGATGTTGTTGGACAGCGTGATCAGCACGCCGAACACGATCAGCAAGGCGACCGTGGTCTGGAACGAGAACAGCACGCCGAACACGCCCACGCCGCAGGCCGCCGCCACCAGCTGCCACTTGCGCTCGAAACGGTCGGCGAAGCTCATCGCCAGCAGCGGGCCGAAGGGGCTGGCGATGGCGATGATGAACGAATACAGCAGGCTGGAGCCGAGGTTGATCCCGACCTGTTGCGCGATCAGCGTCGGGACCCAGGCCGCGAAGCCATAGAAGCCGAACGTCTGGAAGAACTGAAACACCATCAGCATGACCGTCCGGCCGCGGTAGGCCGGAGAGAAGATCTCGGCGAAGCTGCCTTGCGCCTCCGCCCGTTCGACGGCGTGCGACAGGGGCGGCGGCAGGGGAGCGCCGCCGAGGTCGGTCGCGACCCGCCGCTCGATCATCGTCGTCACCGCGTCCGCCTCTGCCAGGCGGCCCTGCTGGATCAACCAGCGCGGGCTCTCGGGGATCCCACGCCGCAGGAACCAGACGAACAACGCGCCGCCCGAGCCGATCCCCACCACCCAGCGCCAGCCGTCGATGCCGAACGGCGCCGTCGGCACCAGCAGGTAGGCGAGCAAGGCCACCAGCGGCACCACGGCGAACATGACCACCTGGCTGAAGGCGAAGGCCCGGCCGCGGATCTGCTTGGGCACGAGTTCGGCGATGTAGGTGTCGATCGTCACCAGCTCGACCCCGATGCCCACCCCGGCGATCAGGCGCCAGAGGCACACCGAAAGGCCGCTGTTCTGGAACGCCATGATCAGCGTGGCCGCGCAGTAGAACAGCAGCGAGCAGGTGAACACCGCCCGGCGGCCGAACCGGTCGGCAACGAAGCCGAACACGAAGGTGCCGATGAATAGGCCGGTGAACGTCGCGGCGACGAACAGGGCCGGCCCGGTGAAGATGCCCACGGCCACGTTGCTCAGCAGCCCCGCCTTGACCAGGCCAGGGATGACGTAGCCGGTCAGGAAGAGGTCGTAGAACTCGAAGAACCCGCCGATCGATAGCAGCGCCACCAGCACCCAGATCGAGCGGGTGGCCGGCAGGCGGTCCAGCCGGGCAAGGATGGCCGCGGCCGGATACGGCGTCGTCATCGTGTCTGGCACGGTCTCGTTCCTCCCTTTTTCGGCAGGGAGCCACAAGCGCGGGGCAAATGCCAGGGGCGTCAAGGCCGTGCGGCTATTTCCCGCCGACGACCACCTCGGGCTCCAGCCCGAGCGCCAGCGCCAGCCGCTCCATGCGGCGGGTCACCCCATCGCCAGTAAAGGCCGGGCCGTCCTGCGGCAGCACGAGGCGCAGTTTCGTCGGGGAGCGGAGCAGCGCGGTGCCGGCCAGCAGGTCGGGCGTGCCCGCGGACAGCAGGTAGGCGAGGCGGAGCGCGTGGCCGAGGGTTTGCGCACCCGACAAACCCGGTTCATCCAGCAATTGCCGCGCCGCGGACAGCATGCCGGCAGCCGGATCGGCCTCGTAGCGGATGGCGACGGTCATCGCGAGGAAGGCGCGGCCCCGATGGTCCAACGCCACGCCGGGCTGGCGCAGCACGCGCAGGTAAGCCTGCTCGGCCCGGTATTCCGGATGGTCGTGGCTGCCGATATCGGACAGCAGGCAGGCGGCGTGGCGCAGACGGGCGGCGTCCGCCGCCTCCCCGGCGAAGAGCGGCGCCGTCCACTCCAGCAGTGCCGCCGGCATGCGCGGGTCGCGCCCGGTGCGCTCGCCGAGCTCCCGGCAGGCGGCCAGCAGCGGGTCCTGGCGCGCGGTCTCCCCGGGGATGCGGGCCATGTACCAGCCCTCCCGGATGCCGTTGGCGCTGAACACCACGCGCCGCGCGGCGGTGACCCGCAGCAAGTGGCGCAGCACGGTGGCGGCATGGGGCAGGTCATCCACGCGACGCCGCGGTGCGCCGGGCAGACGCTCCAGCACGCGGCGCGGCGCGGCGGCGATGCTGGTGGCCAGCTCGCGCGCCGCCTCCCGCTCGACCGTGTAGTGGTGGACGATGGCCAGCGGGTAGTTGGTCTGCGCCATGTGGATCCGGGCCAGCGCCCGCCACGCGCCGCCCACCAGATAGAGGTCCCGGCCCGGGTAGCGGGACAGCCACGGCACCTCCGCCATGTCGGCCTCGACCAGAGCGCGGGCGCGGGCGAGGTCCGCCTCCGCCCGGTCGGCCAGGCGGATCACGCCGAGTGGCAGGGTCTGCGCCAGACCGGGCTGCCCGTCGGCCAGGTGAACGACCTCCAGCGAGCCGCCGCCGATATCGGCCAGGATGCCGCTCGCCTGCGGGATGCCGCACAGCACGCCGGCCGCGGACAACGCCGCCTCCTCCTCGCCGGACAGGATGCGGATGGCGACGCCGGGCATGCGCTCCCGCAGCCCGGCGACGAAGGCCGCACCGTTGCTGGCGTCACGCACTGCGGCGGTGGCCAGGACCTCCAGCCCATCGCAGCCCATCGCCCGCGCGACGGCACCGTAGCGGTGCATGACGGAGAGGGCTGCGGTCACGCCGTCCTCGTTCAGGCGGCCGGTGGTCTGCAGCCCGCGGCCCAGGCGCAGCACGGCACGCTCGTTGAAGATCGCGACGGGGTTGCGCCCGGCGCCCTCGAACACGACCAGGCGGACGGAGTTGGAGCCGAGGTCGACGACGGCGGACCGCCCGGCCCCGATCAATCCTGGGAGACCCGGTCCGGCCTGCGATGCGCCGGGCCGCCGACGGCGACGGGCGACCCGTGCAGCGCCGAGCCGCGGCCGGAGAGCGATGGGTTGGTCATGAAGTAGTCGTGGGCGGAGATGGGCTTGGCGCCCGTGGCCACCCGGCGCCAGGAGCCGCCGGACTCCAGCTCCCACGACTGCAGGCTGTCCTTCAGGTTCACCACCATGATCTGGTCCAGCACCTGGGCATGCACCGTGGGGTTGTGGATCGGCACCATGCTCTCCACCCGCCAGTCCATGTTGCGCGCCATCCAATCAGCGCTGCTGATGAACACCAGCGCCTGGCGCGACGGCAGCTTGTGGCCGTTGCCGAAGCAGAAGATGCGGCTGTGCTCCAAGAACCGGCCGATCATCGACTTGACGCGGATGTTCTCGCTCAGCCCCGGCACGCCCGGCCGCAGGCAGCAGATGCCGCGGATGATGCACATGACCTTCACGCCGGCGCGCGAGCAGTCATACAGCTTGTCGATCATCGCGTCGTCGACCAGCGAGTTCATCTTGAGCCAGATCATTCCCGGCCGCCCGGCGCGGGCATGACCGATTTCGTTCTCCATCAGCTCCATCAGGCGGGACCGGATGGTCAGCGGGCTGAAGGCGAGGCTATCCATCCGCTCCGGCCGGGCATAGCCGGTCATGTAGTTGAACAGGCGGGCGCTGTCCCGCGTGAGGTCGGGGTCGGAGGTGAAGAAGGACAGGTCGGTGTAGATGCGCGCGGTAATCGGGTGGTAATTGCCGGTGCCGAAATGCGCGTAGGAGCGCATGCCGCCGCCCTCCCGCCGCACCACCAGGCTGAGCTTGGCGTGGGTCTTCAGCTCCACGAAGCCGTAGACCACCTGCACCCCCGCCGCCTCCATCGAGCGGGCGAGGCGGATGTTCGCCTCCTCGTCGAAGCGGGCGCGCAGCTCGATCATGGCGATCACGGACTTGCCCGCTTCGGCCGCCTCGATCAGCGCCTTGACGATGGGGCTGTCCCGGCTGGTGCGGTACAGCGTCTGCTTCACCGCGACGACGTTTGGGTCCGCCGCCGCCTGGCGCAGGAACTGGACGACGACGTCGAAGCTCTCGAACGGATGGTGGACGATGATGTCCTTGGCCCGGATCGCGGCGAAGCAATCCCCGGCGAAGTCGCGGATGCGCTCCGGAAAACGCGGGGTGTACGGCGGGAACAGCAGGTCCGGACGGTCGTCGACGATCAGCTGGCGCAGATCCGCCGGGCCGAGGATACCGGCCTGCACCAGCACCTCCTCGCCGGGGATGTCGTCCTCGTTCACACTCAGCTCGTCCACCACCAGGGCGCGCAGGTCGGCGGGCATGGCCGCATCGACCGAAAGGTGGATCGGCACGCCCCGGCGCCGCCGCTTCAGCGCCGTCTCGTAGGAGCGGACCAGGTCCTCCGCCTCCTCCTCGAACTCCACCCCCGTGTCGCGGATCAGGCGGAACATGCCCGTGCTGAGCACCCTGAAGCCCGGGAAGACGCTGTGCAGGTTGAGCGAGACCAGGTCTTCCAGCAGCACGAAGCGGATCGGCCCGCCGGCTGCGGGCCCGGCGGGCAGGCGGATGAAGCGGTCCACCTGGCTGGGCAGCGGGATCAGCCCGCTCATGGTGGTGTTGTCCTCGTCCCGATGCAGCTTCATCGCCATGACGAGGCCCATGTTGGCGATGAACGGGAACGGGTGCGCCGGGTCGATGGCAAGCGGCGTCAGCACGGGGAACACCCGGTCCATGAACCAGGCCGCCAGCCAGTCGCTGTCCGCGCCGTTCAGCCCGGCCGGATCGCAGACCACGATGCCGACCTCGGCCAGCAGGCCGCGCAACTCCTGCCAGGTGGTCTGCTGCAACGCCATCAGCGCGGAGGCGCGGACCTGAATTTCACCCAGTTGCTGCGCCGCGGTCCGGCCATCCGCGGACAGGGAGGCGACGCCTGCCTTGGCCTGCCCGATCAGCCCGGCGACACGGACCGAATAGAACTCGTCCAGGTTGGACGCACTGATCGAGACGAAGCGCAGCCGCTCCAGCAGCGGATGGCAGGCGTTCTGCGCTTCCTCCACCACGCGGTGGTTGAAGTCGAGCCAGGACAGCTCCCGGTTGATGAAGCGATCGGGCCCTTCTCCAAGGCTGGCCGCCGCGGTGCCGCCGGGCGCGTCGATGGGGCTGATCTCGTTCATGCGACCCGATCCTACCTGGACTGAGACGGCGGTGTCACGGGTGCGTCCATGGCCCGTCATCGCCGGTGGAGCCGACTGGCGCCGTGGTGACTTCGCCGCCTGACGTCACCGGGACGACGTTTGTAGACCTCCGCGAAAACGGCGTTGAAGCGCCGCAAGCTGCCGAAACCGGCCTGCAGGGCGATATCCAGCATCGGGAGGTCGGTCTCATCCAGCAAGCGCTTGGCTCGCTGCACGCGGGCGGTCCTCGCAACGACAGAGGGCGGTGCGCCCCAGTGCCGGACGAAAAGCCTGTTCAAGTGTCGGGACGTGACGCCCAGACGGGCCGCGAAGGCATCCATCGACGCGCCACCGTCGAGGGCCCCTTCCTCGATGATCAGGCGGGCTGCCCGCTCCACGGTTGTCCGAGTACCGTTCCAGGCCGGGCTGAACGGCGCCGTCTCCGGACGGCAGCGCAGGCACGGGCGGAACCCTGCCGCCTCGGCCGAGGCGGCGCTTGGCAGGAAGTCGATGTTGCGCCGGAACGGGAGCTTCACCGGGCAGATACAGCGGCAGTAAACGCCCGTGGTCCGAACGCCGATGAAGAACCGGCCGTCGAACGCCGCATCACGCGACTCCCACGCCTTCTCCCAGGTCTCCGCGCAATCGCCCTGCATGGCACCACCATACACCGTCGTGCTGGCCGGGAGAGGATCAGGTCCGATCCTGGCGAGCGTGCATGGGGGCGTTCGCGCCATACCGCCTCGCGCAAGCGGAGGACGGCTCATGCGCGATCAACCAGGAATGACCGGGGGCGACTGGGCGCTCCTGGCGCTGCTCTCGGTATTGTGGGGCGGCTCGTTCTTCTTCGCCAAGATCATCGTGCAGGAGGTGCCGCCTTTCACGTTGGTCTTTGTCAGGTTCGCCGGCGCCGCCGGAGCGCTGCGGGTCTATCTTGCCATGCGCGGGATGCCCGTGCCCCGGTCGGCGTCGACCTGGGCAGCCTTTGCAGCGATGGGTGCGCTCAACAACCTGATCCCGGTCGCACTCATCGCCTGGGCGCAGATAACGATCGCGAGCGGGTTGGCATCCGTCTTGATTGCGACGACGCCCGTCTTCTCCATCCTCGTCGCCAGGGGCGTGACGGCCGATGAGACGATGTCGGCCAACAAGCTGATCGGCATCGCGCTGGGAATTGTCGGGGTTGCCGCCTTGGTCGGCCTTGATGCCTTGGACAGTTCGCCCGGGTCGATCCTGGCCATGCTCGGCTGTCTCGGGGCAGCGCTGTCGTACGGTTGCGCCAACGTGTTCGGCCGCCGGTTCAAGCGGATGGGCATCGCGCCGACCGTAGGTGCATTCGGCCAACTCGCCGCCACGGCCGCCCTGGTGTTCCCCTTCGCCCTTGTATTCGACCAGCCGTGGCGGCTGGCATCTCCGACATCCGCCGTCGTGGCCTCGATGCTCGGCCTCGTGCTGCTATCGACCGCCCTTGGATACGCTGTTTTCTTCCGGCTGCTTGCAAGCGCCGGGACGACGAACGTGTCTTTGGTGACGCTGTTGATTCCGGTCAGCGCCATCCTGCTCGGAACCCTCATCCTGGGCGAACGCCTGTCCGCGCCTCAGTTTGCCGGGATGGCCCTCATAGGAATGGGGCTGGTTGCCATAGACGGTCGCGCTTGGACCCTCATCCGGCCTGGGCAGGCTTGATGACTCTGGTGGCTGAAGCGGCCACTATGCCGGGGAGCGACAGGAGGCAGCGCTGCAAACTGACACGCCCACCCGCACGCTGCCGTTGTCGGGACGCGTGGCCCTGGTCACCGGCGGGCAGCAGGGCATCGGCCGCGCCATCGCCATCGAGTTCGCCGCGGCAGGGGCGGATATCGCGCTCAACTACCTGGACGACCGCGCCGCGGCCGAACATGTCGCGGCGGAGGTCGAGCAACTCGGTCGGCGGGCGCTGCTGCTCCAGGCCGACGTCTCCGTCGTGGCGCAGGCCGGCGCGATGGCGGCAGCGGCGGCGCGGCAGCTTGGCCGGTTGGACGTGCTGGTGAACAATGCCGGCATCTATCCCCGCGTGTCGATGCTGGAGATGCGGGAGCCGGATTGGGACGCCGTGCTGGACGTGAACCTGAAGGGCACGTTCTTCTGTAGCCAAGCAGCAGCGCGTGTCATGGTCGCCGCCGGCACGCCGGGCGGCATCATCAACCTGGCGTCGCGGGCGATCGGCGGCTCCGTGCTGGGGACACATTACTCGGCCAGCAAAGGCGGCATCGTCTCGCTCACCCGGGCCATGGCGCTGGAGCTGGCGCCATACCGCATCCGGGTGAACGCGATCGCCCCGGGCCTGACCGACACCGCGCAACCCCGCTACGGCATGACGGAGGCGGAGATCGCCGCTGCGTCGCAGGCCCTGCCGCTCGGCCGCATGGCGACGCCGGCCGACATCGCGCAAACCGCCGCCTTCCTCGCGTCGGGGGCGAGCGCGCTGATCACCGGCCAGGTGCTGCACGTGAACAGCGGGTCCTACATGCCCTGAGGTCCACCCCGTCGGGGTAGTGCGATGGCTGGAGCCTTGCCCCTTTGCCGCAGCCTCGGCATACCGTTGGAAGTCCCGCCTTCCCTGCAGGAGCGCGCCCGCCATACCCGCCTTCATCCTATCCCGCATCCTGCAAGCCATCCCCGTCCTGCTCGTGGTGGGCTTCATCGCCTTCGCCCTGTTCGCCTTCGTTGGCGACCCGGTGAACATCATGCTCGGCACCTCCTACACGGAGGCGGACCGCGTGCGCATGACGCACGAGCTGGGGCTCGACCAGCCGTTCCTCGTGCAATACGCCCGGTTCATGTGGGCGGTGCTGCACGGCCAGTTCGGCGTCAGCTACCGCCTTGCCCGCCCGGTCTCCAGCCTGATCGCGGAGCGTCTGCCCGCCACGGCGGAGCTGTCGCTCGCGGCCGCCCTGTTCGCGGTGGTGATCGGCATCCCGGCGGGGGTCTACACCGGCATCTACCGCAACGCGGCCAGTTCGCGGCTGTTCATGCTCCTCAGCCTGCTGGGCGTGTCGCTGCCGACCTTCCTGATCGGCATCCTGCTGATCCTGGTGTTCAGCGTGGAGCTGGGCTGGCTGCCCTCCTACGGCCGCGGCACCACCGTGGCGCTCGGCGGCGCCTGGACCACCGGGCTGCTCACCGTGTCCGGGCTGAAGGCGCTGATACTGCCGGCGATCACGCTCGGCCTGTTCCAGATGACGCTGATCATGCGCCTGGTGCGGGCGGAGATGCTGGAGGTGCTGCGCTCGGACTACATCAAGTTCGCCCGGGCGCGCGGGCTGACGAACCGCGCCATCAACTTCGGCCACGCGCTGAAGAACACGCTGGTGCCGGTGATCACCGTGGCCGGGCTGCAGCTGGGCGGCATCGTCGCCTACTCCATCGTGACGGAGACGGTGTTCCAGTGGCCGGGCATGGGGCTGCTGATCGTCCAGTCGATCCAGGTCGGCGACATCCCGGTCATGTCGACCTACCTGCTGCTGGTGGCGGTGCTGTTCGTGGTCATCAACCTGGTGGTCGACCTGCTGTATTTCGCGGTCGACCCGCGGCTGCGCGTGGGGCGTGCCCGGTGAGCTCCGCCGTCGCCCGGGCGCTGGACAGCGACCTCGTCTACAACTTCCGGCGTTCGCCGATCGCCATCGTCTCCGCGGTGATCGTCCTCGCCTGCCTGGTCGCGGCGGTGCTGGCGCCGGTGGTGGCGCCATACAACCCGTTCGACCTGGCCAGCCTCAATCTGATGGACAGCATGATCCCGCCGGCCTTCCTGCCGGACGGCAGTGCCGCGCACCTGCTCGGGACGGACAACCAGGGGCGCGACCTCGTCTCCGCCATGATCTACGGTGGCCGGATCAGCCTGGTGATCGGCCTGTCCGCCGTGGTGTTCGCCACCGTCGTGGGCGTCGTGGTAGGCCTGGCAGCGGGCTACGCGGGCGGCGTCGTCGACGCCGTGCTGATGCGGGTCGCCGACATCCAGCTCACCTTCCCCGCCATCCTGATCGCGCTGCTGGTGAGCGGGGTGGTCGGCGTGGTGCTGCCCGCCAACCTGCACGAGGCGCTGGAGGTCTACGTGCTGATTTTCGCCATCGGCATCAGCCGCTGGCCGCAATTCGCCCGCACCGTGCGCAGCTCGACGATGGTGGAGCGCGGACGCGACTACGTGCTGGCGGCGCGGGTGATCGGGCTGTCCGGTCCGCGCATCGTGTTCACCCACATCCTGCCGAACGCTTGGGGTCCGGTGGTGGTGATCGCCACCATCAACATCGGCCTGTCGATCCTGGACGAGGCGACGCTGTCCTTCCTCGGGGTCGGGCTGCCGGCGACGGAGCCCTCGCTCGGAACTCTGATCCGCATCGGCAACGACTATCTCTACAGCGGCGAGTGGTGGATCACCATCTTTCCCGGCATCGCGCTGGCGCTGATGGTGCTGGCGATCAACCTGCTGGGTGACTGGCTGCGCGACGCCGTGAACCCGAGGCTGCGGTGACCGCCCTGCTGGAGGTGGAGGCGCTGTCGGTCGACTTCCCGACCCGGCGCGGCCGGCTGCACGCGCTGGACCGCGTGTCGCTGTCGATCGAGCCCGGTGAGATCCTGGGCGTGGTGGGAGAGAGCGGCGCCGGCAAGTCCCTGACGGGGGCCGCGATCATCGGCCTGCTGGAACCGCCGGGCGTGGTGGTCGGCGGGCAGGTGCGGCTGGAGGGGCGGCGGATCGACACGCTGCCGCCCGAGCAGATGCGCCGGGTGCGCGGCCGCCAAATCGGCGCCGTGTTCCAGGACCCGCTGACCACGCTCAACCCGCTCTACACGGTCGGCCGGCAGCTGGCCGAAACGATGCAGACCCATCTCGGCCTGTCCGACCGGGAGGCGCGGGCGCGGGCGGTGCAGTGGCTGGTGGATGTCGGCATCCCCGGCGCGGCCGAGCGCATCGGCGCCTACCCGCACGAGTTCAGCGGCGGCATGCGCCAGCGCGTGGTGATCGCGCTGGCCTTGTGCGCGGAGCCGAAGCTGGTGATCGCCGACGAGCCGACCACGGCGCTGGACGTGTCGATCCAGGCGCAGGTGATCGCCCTGCTGCGCCGGCTGGCGCGGGAGCACGGCACGGCGGTACTGCTGGTGACGCACGACATGGGCGTGATCGCGGAGACCTGCGACCGGGTGGCGGTGATGTATGCCGGCCGGGTGATCGAGGTGGGCAGCGTGGCCGCCGTGGTGCATCGCCCCTCCCACCCGTATACGGAGGGGCTGATGGCATCGATCCCGGCCTTGCGCGCGCGGGTGGACCGGCTGGCGCAGATCGACGGCGCCATGCCGCGGCTCAACGCCATCCCGCCGGGCTGCCCGTACAACCCGCGCTGCCCCCAGGTGTTCGACCGCTGCCGCCGGGAGCGCCCGGAGCTGATGCCGGCAGGGGAGACCCGTGCCGCCTGCTGGCTGTATGCGGGGCCTGCCGGTGGCTGACGTGCTGGTGGCCGAGCGGGTCAGCCGGACCTTTGACGTATCCAAGCCGTGGCTGCAGCGGGTGATCGGCCGCACTGGCCGTCGCACGTTGCGCGCGGTGGACGAGGTGAGCTTCCGCATTCCCAAGGGCTCCACGCTCTCGCTCGTGGGTGAGAGCGGCTGCGGCAAGAGCACGGTGGCGCGGCTGGCGGTGGGGCTGTATCCGCCGAGTTCGGGCGACATCCGGTTCGAAGGGCAGCCGCTTTCCTCCGCCCGCGCCCAGCCGGCGCTGCGGCGGCGCATGAACATGATCTTCCAGGACCCGTATGCCTCGCTCAACCCGCGCTGGCGGGTGGCCGACATCGTGGCCGAACCGCTGCGCGCCTTCGGCATGCTGCGCGGGGCCGCGGTGGGGGAGCGGGTGGGCGCGCTGCTGTCCCAGGTCGGCCTGTCGCCGGCGGACGGTGCCAAATACCCGCACGAGTTCAGCGGCGGGCAGCGGCAGCGGATTTCGATCGCCCGGGCGCTGTCGTCCGAGCCGGACTTCCTGGTCTGCGACGAGCCGACCAGCGCCCTGGACGTCTCGGTGCAGGCGCAAATCCTCAACCTGATGCGGGAGTTGCAGGGGCGCCTAGGCCTGACTTACCTGTTCATCAGCCACAACCTTGCAGTCATCCGCCACATGTCGGACCAGCTTGGTGTGATGTACCTGGGCCGGATCGTCGAGCATGGTCCGGGCGAGGCAATCTTCACCACGCCGCGCCACCCCTACACGCGGCTGCTGCTCGAAGCGATCCCGGACCTGTCTGCCGCTGGGGGAGCCGGGCGCCCGCGCGCCGGGGTCGGTGGGGAAGTGCCGAGCCCGATCGCACCGCCACCCGGCTGCACGTTCCACCCGCGCTGCCCGCTGGCGAACGAGCGTTGCCGGGTGGAACGCCCCGGATTTACGGTGGCCGGCGCCGTGGAAGTCGCCTGCCACGCGGTGGAGGAAGGCCGCGGCTGAGCGCGACCGTTTGGCAACGGCGTCTATCGCTGACGTGGACGTCTCTTACGGCAACTCTCCCTCTCCCGCTGACGGGAGAGGGTGCCATGGTGTGACGCGGACCTAAGCGACCGCAGATGGCACGTGGTTCATTTCCTTGGCGGTCGACAGTGTCACGCTGCAGGCGTTGCCTGCGCCGCCGCGAGTTCCTTATCCTTCGCCATGGCGCGTTGCGCAGCAGGCCGGCTGGCCATCCGGGCGACGTAGTCGCGGATCACCGGGTGGTCCGGGACCAGCTTGAAGTGCGTGGTCCAGGCCAACGCGCCGCCCCACAGCAGGTCGGCGGCGGAGAACGTGCTGCCCAGCAGGAAGGGCCCGGGCTGCAGCCCGGCGACGACCGTGTCGATCACCTCCTGGTAGGAACCGTAGGGGCTCATCGCGCGCATCCCAGGCTCGTGCCCCCGCGCCTTGTCCACCACGGCCGGCTCGAACGCGGCGGCGTAGAACACCATCCAGCGCAGATAGAGGCCGCGCAGCTGGTCCTGCACGGCGGGGGCCAGTCCGGCCTGCGGGAACAGATCCGCCAGGTGCAGGAAGATCGCCACCTGCTCCGTCACGATGGCGGAGCCGTCCTGCAGGGCCGGCACCTTGCCGAGCGGGTTGATCGCCAGATAGGCGGGCGAGCGATGCTCGTCCTTGCTGCGGTCGAGCACGTGCAGCGTGTAGGGGATGTCCAGTTCCTCCATCAGCGTCAGCACGCCGCTGGAGCGGGTTTGCGGGGCGTGGAACAGCGTGATCGGGCGTTCGGACATGGGGCCCTCCAACTTCACGCCACCTTGCCAGGCTGACCCGGCCGCGGCGAGTCATTGCCCGCCCATCGCATCGATGCCAGATGCGGACCAGCTTGGAGGATGGACATGCCCGAACCGACGATGCCCGCCGCCCTGACGCAGGCGCTGTCGGCACTGCTTGGCCCACGCGGCCTGTTGACGGATGCGGGCGACACCGCGGCCGCCGGGCAGGATTGGCGGCGGCTCTACGATCATCCGCCGCTGGCCGTGCTACGCCCGGCGGATACCGCGGAGCTGGCAGCGGCAGTGCGGCTGTGCGTCGAGCACGGCGTCGCCATGACGCCCCAGGGCGGCAACACCAGCATGGTGGGCGGCGGCGTGCCGAGCGGCCCTGGCGAGGTGGTGCTCAGCTTGGCGCGCATGAACCACATCCGCGCCATCGACCCGGTCGACATGACGCTGACGGTAGAGGCAGGCGTGACGTTGAAGGCGGCGCAGGATGCGGCAGTGGCGGCTGACTGCCTGCTGCCGCTGTCAATCTCCTCCGAAGGCACGGCGCAGGTCGGCGGCGTGCTGGCCACCAATGCCGGCGGCAACAACACCGTGCGCTACGGCAATGCGCGGGACCTGGTGCTGGGGCTGGAGGCGGTGCTGCCGGACGGCGCCGTGTGGGACGGGCTACGCCGGCTGCGCAAGGACAACACCGGCTACTGCCTGCGCCAGCTGCTGGTCGGGGCGGAGGGCACGCTCGGCATCATCACCGCCGCGACGCTGAAACTGGCGCCGGCGCTGCGGCAGCGCGAGGTGGCGTTGTGCGCCGTGCCGCGGGCGGAGGCCGCCCTGACGCTGTTCGCCCGCTTCCAACGGCATGACCCGGCGGCGCTGCAAGCCTTCGAATACATGGGCGGCGCCGGGATGGAGCTGGTGATGCGCCACATCCCCGGCGCGGTGCTGCCGATCGCCCCGGCGCCGCACTATGCGCTCGTGGAGCTGGCGACGCCGCGCGCCGGCAGCGACCTGCGCGCGGCGCTGGAGGCGGTGCTGGAGGCGGCGCTGGAGGACGGCACCGTCACCGACGCCGCCATCGCCGAGAGCGAGGCGCAGCGCCTGGCGATCTGGAAGCTGCGGGAGGAACATGCCGAGGCGCAGAAACGGGAGGGCGCCTCGGTCAAGAACGACGTGTCCGTGCCCGTGTCCCAGGTGCCGGAGCTGCTGCGCCGCGGCGAGGCGGCGGTGGCGGCGCTGATCCCCGGCGTGCGCTGCGTCGCCTTCGGCCATATCGGCGACGGCAACATCCACTTCAACTTCGAGCAGCCGGTGGCGATGGACGGCGCCGCCTTCCTCGCCCGCGACCACGAGATCATGGACGCGGTCGGCACGGTCGTGCGCGACTTGGAGGGTTCGTTCTCCGCCGAGCACGGGGTCGGCCAACTCAAGCCCTACATGATGCCAGGCTGGCGTGGCGGGGCCGAGCTGGAGGCGATGCGCCGGATCAAGGCCGCGCTGGACCCGGCCGGATTGATGAACCGGGGCAAGGTCCTGCCGTGACGACGGTGCCGGGGCCCTAAGCGGCGGCTTCGTCGCGGAAATATGGCTCGACGGTCCCGCTGAGCCGCATCGTCAGCGGGTTGCCTTTCCGGTCGACCGTCTTGCCGACCGTGACCCGCACCCATCCCTCGCTGACGCAGTATTCCTGCACCGTGGTCTTCTCCACGCCGTTCAGGCGGATGCCGACAGAGCGCTCCAGCACGGTCGCGTCGTAATGCGGGCTGCTCGGGTCGGTGGACAGCCTGTCAGGCAGCGAGGTCGCCATGCGTGCTCCAGGAAAGACCGGCGTCAGCTACCAGCCTCCGCCCTCCTTCGCCAAGCCTCGGCCGAGGAAGGCGTCGAGCGCGCCGACCTCCTGCTTGGGTCCTGCTTCGTCATGAGCCAGCCGCTCGTAGAGCGACGCGATGGCGGTGTAGATGTCGCGCGCCGACGCATCCTCGCCGGCGAAGGCTGCGATCTCCCGCATTTCGGCCACCCAGCGATAGGCCTTCGGATACATGTCCGGCACTTGCCGGGTGACGTAGTCCAACAGATGCGGCTGGCTGGCGGCCAGTTCGGCGGCCAACGCCGGGGCTGCGCCGCAACGGGTGGCGGCTAGCATCATGGCGGACGCGAGCGCCGTCAGGCCCTTGGTGATCCCCGCGTAGCTCATCTTCAGGCCGGACGCAGCCCCTATCGGGCCATGCAGGTCGCTGACCCGCAGCCCATACTGCGCCAGCACGTCCAGCGCAGGCGCATCCCGGCCGGACGTGTAGAGCAGGGGCCCGGGCGTGCCGGGCTTGGGCGGCCCGCCGATGATCCCGGCGTCCACGAAGCGCACGCCGGTCGCGTCCAGCTCCGCCGCGATCGCGGCGACCGTCTGCGGGCTGACGGCGTTGCAATCGGCATACACCGGCTTGCGCACCGCATCGCGCAGGATCGGCGCAAGGGACCGCGCCAGCGCCAGCGCCTCGCCCGGCGGCAGGATCGAGAGGACGATGTCGGCCTGCGCCACCTGCCGCATGGCCACGCCTTGCATCCCCGCTGCCTTCGCACGGCCCGCGCTCGCCTGGCTGCGACCGTCCAGGACGGTCCAGACCTGCGCCCCGTGCTCGACCAAGCGCCTGCCGATGCCGGCGCCCATCGCACCCGGTGCGATCACGGTTATGATGGCCATGCGGTCCTCCCTCGACGGGCCGGGCAGCGTCGCAGCCATCGGGGCTGACGCAAACCTGGCCGGTGGTGGCCTAATCCGAACTCGTCAGCCGCAGGCCGACGACGCCTGCCACGATCAAGACCGCGCTGGCCACCCGCAACACGCTGGTCGATTCCCCCATCAGGACGATGCCGACGATGAAGGTGCCCACGGCGCCGATCCCGGTCCAGGCGGCGTAGGCGGTGCCGAGCGGCAGGTTCTTCAACGCGAAGGTCAGCAGGAAGAAGCTGACCAGCGAGGCAAGGACGGTGACCGCGCTCCACTTCCAGTTGGTCCAGCCGGCCGCCTGCTTGGCGCTGTAGGACCACACCATCTCCAGCGCCCCGGCAACCACGACCATCAGCCATGCCATGTCAGGCGTCCGCGCCAAGGCAAGAACGGCTGCCTGGGACGCGCTCAGGTGCGCGCGGATGATCATCGCTCACAGCAGCGGATACCCCCCTCAACGACTCGACGGCCTTGCGACAGCTTCGGCCTACCGTGCTTGTCGTGCCCGGGCTACGCCTTCGCAACACGTTTCGTGACATAGGCCTATCTTGCCCGCCGGGCCAAAGCAGCCAGATGAGCCGGGCGGCGGTAGGACAAGGCATATGCGGGCGGGGCTGGTCGCGCTGGGGGGCGTCATGGTGGGGCTTGGGGGGTGTGTCGCGGCACCTCCACCGGTGTTCGTCGCTGCCGCGCCAGCACCGGTCCTGGCCTCGCCGTTGCCGGCGGCGCCGACCGGTCCGCGAACGACGAGCACCCGCCCGACAACGGCGAGTACGAGCGGTGTGGCTGCGACGGCGCAGCCGGTCCCCGTCGGCTACTATCCCGCCTTGCCGTACTACGCTCCCTATCCCGCCTATGCCGGCTACTACCCGTATCCTTACCCCTATGCCTATCCGTTCTTCCCCGGCTATTTCGGCTTTGGGTTCAGAGGTCCATACTGAACCGTCGGACTGAAACTGGAGTCAGCGGATCGCGACGGTGACCCGCCGCTCATCCAACAGCCACCGCAGCAAGTTCACGACGCCGCTGGCACCCTCCCCCAGCGTATCGTCGCTCGATCTCAGGGTCGACGCCATCTTGATGTCGGCTTCTCCTGGCGAGCCGGCAAACGCCATGGTCCAGTTGCTGAAGTCGCGTTCCTTGAAGAAGTCGCACTGCAACAACTCCACGTTCCGATGACGCCGGTCGCAGACGATATGGCCGAACAGCGACTTGACCGCGTGCGACGGACCTTCGAGGACTTGCGAGAAATTGTTGTTGTTCAGCATCAGAGCGCCGGTGATGCCGTGTTTCGAGTTCCAGGACCTGGACCATGACAGGATATCTTTGACCTGGTCCATGACGGTGTCGTGTCCACCCTCGATGGAGATATTGCTATGGTATATCACCTTGTAGATCGGCGGCGGCGTCGGCGTGTTCAAGTGAAACGATCTGGCCATGCCGGTCTGCTCCTGCAGTAGCTTTTGCCTCTTTTTGTCGTCCGTCCATTATCAAATGATCAGCCTGACTGGATGGTCGCGGTTAAAATTCGCAAGCGGCCGTGCGCCCATCCACCGAGCGGCCAACTCGGCGAAGCTCGGGAAGTTTCGCACCCGATTCGGCTTGGCGCTTCCAACCGCCCAGTGCTCGGTGTCTGTCCGGAAAGTCGCCGTGGCGAGGCCGAGGTGCGCTTGCCCGCCGTCGCCGCCGTCCGACGCGGGCATCAAACGTCAGATTCGCACCACGAGCCGGGCGTCTCCCGAAGGCAACTCCGAGAGGACCAGGCAGGCTTCGTCCTCGCGGGCCGTGCTTATGGCGCTCCCGGGCGATACACGTGCCGTCCGACCCGGCGGGCGCGCTCTGGCGAGCAGGTGCGGGCCTGGCCAGCGGTGCGGCGCGTGTCGGTCGGTCCGCCGCGCCATCGTCACGCGATGACGCGGCGGTACAGGTGCCACGTGGCATGGCCAAGCACCGGGAGCACCACGGCAAGCCCCACCATCAGCAGTGCCGCCCCCACGGCCAGCAGGACGCCGACGGTCAAACCCCAGACTGCCATGGGGATCGGGTTCACCCACACCGCCCGCAGCGACGTCTGGATCGCGATGGCTGCTCCGACATCATGGTCGAGCAGCAGGGGAAGCGACACCACGGTCAACGAAAGCACGCCAGCCGCGAAGAGGAAGCCGACCAAGTTGCCGAGGATGGCGAGCCGCCTGCCCTCCGGCGTGTGGAACACATCGTGAGCCAAGCCTGCCAAAGTGGCCGGCGTCATGTCACCGATGGCGTCGTGGTAGATCGCACTGGCCGCAGCCAGCCATGCCACGAAGATCAGGACCAGCATCACCGACAGGGCTGCGATGGCGCCCAGGGACGGTGACCGCAGTACGTCGAAGCAGTTCAGCCAGGATACGTCGTCGCCGCGCTCGCGGCGGCGGCTGAGCTCATACAGGCCGAGTGCGGCGATGGGCCCGACCAGTGCAAATCCCGACACGATCGGGAACAGCAGCGGCACCACCGCACCACCGAAGGCAGCACGCGCGGCGACCAGGCCGACGAGCGGGTAGACGATGCAAAGGAACACCAGCTGGGTTGGTGTCGCCTTAAAGTCAGCCCAGCCCTGGTGGAGGCATGTCCCCAGGTCATGGACGGCGATCCTGCGGACGTGCGGCCTGAACACTGCGGAAGGCGCAACCGCTGCTGCGACATCGTAGGCCATGGACAACCTCCTTCCCGCCCTCGTCGGCGGTGTTGTTAGGAGAGTCGAACACGCCGACGGGCGGCAGGACGAGTGGCTTGCTGCGAGCAGGCTCCCCAATGTTAAATATTCTACCACGAAGCTCGGAACAACATGGCTGACTACACATGCATTTGATCTTGGCCTGGGACTTGGCTAACGTGCCGCACCAGGAGCCGTCGCTTGTATGTTGCCTTGTCACCGATGCTCCTGCGAGCGTCATCCTGTTCATTGACCGGCGCTTCGACGCTGCACGTTATGTCAACCGATAATCATCTGGCTTGAGCGCGGACCGCATCAAAGAAAAGTGTTGACGACCCCATGAGGATGCAGGGAGGTAGGGGTACTAAAGGTGCCTGCCGAACCAATCCCGAAAGAGGATCGATGGGAAACTGATGATGTCCATGATGTCGTCGACCAATGCTACCGGCGTACCTGCAGGGTTGCTTTCGACGGTTGTCTATCGCAGCCGGGCCGTTGCCGCTCTGCCTCCTTCCGCCCTGCATGATCTCACCGTCGCCGCGCAGTCCCGCAACAGCCGCGAGTCGGTGACCGGCCTGATGCTGTACGACCAGGAGCGCTTCTTCCAATGGCTGGAGGGGCCGCCGGACTGCGTCGACCGGATCATGAACTCCATCCGGAACGACTCCCGGCACACGGACATCGAGATCCTCAACGCGCAGTCCGCCACCCGCCGCATGTTCGACGGTTGGAGCATGAAGCTCGCCGCGCAAGTGCCGGAAAGCTGGCGCGCCGACGTGATCGTCCCGCCGCAGGACGTCGTGGCGGAGCTGCACTCCAGCCCGGCGGCCGCACCCAGCCTGCTCGTCCGTTTGGTCGCGGTGTCCGTCGACACGACAGGGCAGCGACAGGCTGGCCAGGCAGGTCCGGCCGCGTTGAAGCGGAACACCGCGACGATCCTCGAAAGCGTGATGCTGTCGACGGTGATCCCCGCCTTGGCCGATCACCACGGGGTCTTGGCGTTGCCGGGCGCGGCTTGGCCGGTCAGCAACCGGGTGCGGGAGTTGGCGGACCTGTTGATCGCACCGGACGAAAGCGCGGCGTTCGAGCTGATCGCGGAGATGCGGGACCTCGATGGCCTGAGGCTGCCGACCTACGCGACCCTGTTCGAGCCCGCGGCGCGTCGGCTCGGCGATCTCTGGAGCGAGGATTCCTGCAGCGAGTTCGATGTCACCGTTGCCCTATGCCGCCTTCAGGCAGCGGCACGGCTGCTCTCGTCGGGCGTGCGGTCCGCGGATGCGCCCGGGCAGCCGCACCCTGTCGTGCTGGTCGCTCCAGAACCGGGTGAGCTGCATCAGCTCGGGGCGGCACTGGACATGGACGTGCTGCGCCACGCCGGATGGTCGCCCCAATGTGCCTTCCCGGCCACGGACCTGGCGCTGCAGGACCTCGTCTCAGGTGCCTGGTTCGACGCGCTGGACCTGTCGCTGAGCTCGGCCTTCCGCCGCGACGACCGCCTGGCACGGTTGACGCGGACGATTGCCAGCGCCCGCCGGGCGTCGCTGAACCCGGCGCTGGTGGTCATCGTTGGTGGCCGGGTGTTCGTGGAAGAACGGGGCGCCGGCGCCAGCGTCGGCGCGGACCTGGCCAGCAAGACCTCGGCGGACGTGGACGAAGTGCTGTCGAACGTCTTCCGGACGCGGGAGCAGCGGAAGGCGAGCTGAACGCCCGGCCGCATTTGACAGAGCGGCAAGCTTTGACAATGACTCCGCCGCGGGAGGACCGAATGCCAACTCAAGAATTCGAAGACATCCTGGGGTCGTTGCAGCAGATCGTGAGGCAAGCCTACGCGCTCGGCCGCAGCGACGCGCTGAAGCAGGTCGTCGAGGTGCTGAAGACGGACGCCGCCTCGGCGAAGCCCTTGGCCTTGCTTGGCCCGGCGGAGGAAGCGGCGCCGCTGGCGATCAAGCCTCCGTCCGAGAGCGTCACGCTTCCACCGGACCATGCGCCCGCCCCGCCCCCGCCGAGCAACGACGATCATGGCGGCACCACGTCCGGCGCGGGTCCAGCCCCTTGGTGGCGACGCCAGCCTCGCAGCATGTGGTGACGCAGCGCCGCCAGGAGACAGGCGGGCTGCCCGCGTGACCCCGCCAGACACGGGGACGCCGCCGATGGGCGGCGCAGCGATCCGGGCGGCGCTGACCGCCGCCATGCAGCACAGCAGCGCACCGATGGTGTTGAGCGATCCTCATTTGCCGGACACGCCGATGGTGGCCGTCAACCAGGCCTTCGCGGAACTGACTGGCTATCCCATGGCGGAGATCGTCGGCCGGAACTGCCGGTTCCTGCAGGGCCCGCGGACCGACGCCGGGTCGCCACCCCGCATCCGGGCCTGCCTGGACGCGGGCCAGGGCTGCATCGAGTGGATCGTGAACTACCGGCGTGATGGGTCGCAGTTCTACAACCTCCTGTTCATCTCGCCCGTTCGCGATGCGGCCGGGGCGCTGCTGTTCTTCTTCGGCAACCAGCTCGACATCACGCTCGGGGCGCCGGACTGGCTCGACGAGGTCCAGTTCGGCAGCGCCCACGTGGTTCCCGCGCTGGAGGACGAGTTCCACCAACTGCTGAACGAGGTCGACGTCGCCGCGCGGACCGAGCAGCTGGAGCGGATCGTCGCCGCCGCCCACCGGCTGGCCGAGATATCCACCAAGCTACAGCCTGGCACGCTGGAGACGTTGAAGCACGCCCGGCGGTAACGGGATGCGGTGCATGGGCGGTGCCGGTCTGGCCTTCGGCCAGCAGCTTGTCTATGTCGGCGCGGAGGGAGACCCAGTCATGCCAGGGCGAACAGGTTAGTGCAGCCAGCCGACGGGGCCGTTCCCCCCTGCACGGTGTGTCCTGCCCCGGAGACGATCCACTAGGATGCGCTGGACCTACCCCTTCGCCGCGGTCGCCGGGCAGGACGAGATGAAGCTCGCCCTGCTGATGGCGGCGGTCGACCCGAGCCTCGGCGGGGTGCTGGTGTTCGGCGATCGCGGTACCGGCAAGTCCACCACCATCCGCGCCTTGGCCGCCCTGTTGCCGCCCATGGCCGTGGTGGTTGGCTGCCCCTACCATTGCGACCCCGTCCAGCCCGGCCCCTGGTGCGACACGTGTTCGGCCGGCGCCGGGCGCGAGACGACGACGGCCGCCGTGCCCGTGGTGGACATGCCGCTCGGCGCCACGGAGGACCGCGTCGTGGGCGCGTTGGACTTGGAAAGCGCCCTCGCACGCGGCGAGAAGCGTTTCGAGCCAGGCCTGCTCGCCCGTGCCAACCGCGGCTTCCTCTACATCGACGAGGTGAACCTGCTGGAAGACCACCTCGTCGACCTGCTCATCGACGTGGCAGCGTCCGGCGAGAACGTGGTCGAGCGGGAGGGCTTGAGCGTGCGCCATCCTGCCCGCTTCGTCCTGGTCGGCAGCGGGAACCCGGAAGAGGGCGAGCTGCGACCGCAACTGCTGGACCGTTTCGGCCTGTCGGTGGAGGTGCGGACGCCGCAGGACATCGCGACGCGGATCGCCATCGTACGGCGGCGCGACGAGTTCGACCGCCAACCGGAGCGCTTCGCCCGGGAGTGGCAGGCCGAGGAGTCGGCACTGCGCGACAAGATCGTCGCCGGCAGGGAGATGCTGCCCCGGGTGCAGGTGCCGGATGCGGTGCTGGAGGCGGCGACCCGGCTGTGCCTGCGCCTGGGCACGGATGGCCTGCGCGCCGAGCTGACGCTGCTGCGCGCGGCCCGCGCATTGGCGGCGTTGGACGGCGACTCCGTCGTGACGCAGGCGCAGCTGCTGCGCGTGGCACCCCCTGCCCTGCGGCACCGGCTGCGGCGTGACCCGCTGGACGAGGCCGGCTCGACGGCGCGGATCGCCAGGGCGGTGCAGGAACAGTTCGGCGGCGATGCAGTGGGCTGACGCGCGGACGGCCGCCGTCCTGTTCGCGATCGACCCGGCTGGCTTGGGTGGCGTGGCGGTTCGCACCCGCCCGGGTCCGTTGCGCGACCGCTGGCTCGCGACCCTGCGCGCGGACATGCCCGAGGAAGCACCATGGCGGCGCCTGCCGCCGACCATTGCCGACGATCGGCTGCTGGGCGGGCTGGACCTTGCCGCGACCCTGGGGGCCGGCCGTCCAATCCTGTCGCGCGGCCTGCTGGAGGAGGCCGGCGCCGGAGTCCTGCTGCTTGCCATGGCGGAGCGGATGCCGGGCGCCACGGTGGCGCGGCTGGCTGCGGCCCGGGATGCCGGCATGCCTTTCGGCGTCGTGGCGCTGGACGAGGGCGCCGCGCCGGACGAACGGCCGTCCGCCGCCCTGTTGGACCGGCTCGCCTTCCATGTCGAGCTCGACGACGTGGCGCAGGAAGGCGCCGACCCCGAGGATGGCCATAGCCGGGTCACGGCCGCGCGGCATCGGCTTGCCGGCATGCAGGTGGATGCGGACGTGACGGAGGCGTTGTGCACGACCGCTGCCGCCTTGGGGATCGCATCGTTGCGTGCGCCGCTGCTGGCCCTGCGCGCCTCCTGTGCCGCGGCGGCCCTGGCGGGGCGGGACAGGGTGGCGATGGAGGATGCGGCGCTGGCAGGCCGGCTGGTCCTGGCACCGCGTGCCACCGCGCTGCCGGCTCCCGAACAAGAGGCTGCCGGAGACGATGCGCCGGAGCCCGACCACGCCGACCCGGGCGAGAGCGAGGCTGGAGAGCCTACGGACAGCCCGCAACCCGTGGCGGACATCGTGCTCCAAGCGACGCAAGCCGCGATCCCGCCGGGATTGCTGGCGCAGCTGCGGGGCTTGGACACGACGCGGGTGCGCACGCCGGGCGTGGGCGTCGCGGGAGCGTTCAAGCAGTCTGGAGCGCGCGGCCGGCCGGCCGGCGTGCGCGCGGGCGACCCGCGCCAAGGCCTGCGGCTCAACCTGATGGAGACGCTGCGTGCGGCGGCACCCTGGCAGAGCGTGCGTCGACGTGCGGCCGGGGCTACGCTGATCCAGGTGCGGCGGGACGACTTCCGGGTGAACCGGGTGAAGCCCCGCTCGGAGACGACCACGATCTTCATCGTCGACGCATCCGGCTCGGCGGCCCTGAACCGTCTGGCAGAGGCCAAGGGCGCGGTCGAGCTGCTCTTGGCGGAATGCTACGTCCGGCGCGACCGCGTGGCCGTCCTCGCGTTCCGCGGGCGCGACGCCCAGCTGCTGCTGCCGCCCACCCGCTCCCTCGTGCGGGCGAAGCGCAGCCTCTCGGGCCTGCCCGGCGGGGGCGGCACGCCGCTGGCCGCCGGGATCGACGCCGGCGCCGCCTTGGCTGGGGAGGTGCGGCGACGCGGCGGCACGCCGACGCTGGTGCTGCTGACCGACGGCCGCGCCAACGTCGCCCGGGACGGCGCCGGCAATCGCGCCCGTGCGGAGCAGGAGGCGGGCGTCGCGGCACGGCAGTTGGGCCAGTGTGGCTTTCCGGTCCTGTTGGTGGACACTTCGCCCCGTCCACACCCGCCCACCCAGCGTCTGGCGATGGAGATGGGGGCCCGTTACGTGGCGCTGCCCTACGCCGATGCCGCAGCCCTGTCCCGCGCCGTGCAGGCCGCCCGGTGAGCGACCGGCGCGGCACCCCGCAGAGCCGCCTGCCGAAGGACTGGCCGAACCGCGAGGCAAGCCAGTTCGTGCGGGCCGCCGGGCTGCTCTGGCACGTGCAGACGATGGGGAGCGGGCCCGTGCTGCTGCTGATCCATGGCACCGGCGCCGCGACGCACTCCTGGCGCGACCTGGCGCCCATCCTGGCACGGCACTTCACCGTCGTCGCGCCGGACTTGCCGGGACATGGCTTCACCGAGTCGCCGGCGATGCGCCGCCTGTCCCTGCCCGGCATGGCACTGGCGCTGCAAGCGCTGCTGCGGATGCTCAACCTGCAGCCGCAGCTGGGGGTGGGTCATTCCGCCGGGGCTGCCATCCTGGCCCGCATGGCGCTGGACCGACAAATCCAGCCGCGCGGCTTGGTGGGGCTGAACGCGGCGGTGATGCCGCTCGGTGGCATTCCAGGCCAGATCTTCTCGCCCTTGGCCAAGCTGCTCGTGGGATTGCCGCTGCTGCCCCGGCTGTTCGCCTGGCGCGCGCGGGATGCCGCCGTTGTCGAGAAACTGCTGGCCGACACGGGATCGACCTTGGACGCGCGCGGCGTGGCGCTGTATGCCCGCGTGGTGCAGCAGCCGGGCCATGCCGCGGCGGCGCTCGGCATGATGGCGCACTGGGACTTGCACCCGCTGCTCCGCGACCTGCCCCGGCTAGGTCCGAAGCTGCTGCTGATCATCGGCGCCAATGACCGCACCATCCCACCCGATGACGCCGCCCGCATCCGGGACATCGTTCCAGGTGCTACGGTCGCGACGCTCCCCGGGCTGGGGCACCTGGCGCATGAGGAGCAGCCGCAACTCGTTGCCGACCTCATCCTGGACCATGCGAGGGCGACGGGCGCGTTGCCGACTTGATCCAGGCCTGGGTCAGCTCGGGCCGGGCACTGGACGTCATCCTGGTCGGCATGGCGCTCGAGGGCGCGGTTCTGGTGACGCTCTGGCGCCTCCGGCACAGCGGCGTCCCGCCACTATGGATGCTGCCGAACCTCTGTTCCGGCATGTGCCTGTTGCTGGCGATGCGGGCCGGCCTTGCCGGCGCCTGGTGGGGCTGGATCTCGCTGCCACTGCTCGGCGCGTTGCTGGGCCATGTGGCCGACTTGCGGCTTCGATGGACCAAGTAGGGTGCAATGATCTTGAAGCATTGCACCGCTGCAAAGCGCGGGTTGCCGCTTGGCGGGGTGGTGCAATCCCCGAGTGGATTGCACCCTACACCGCGTGAGCCTTGCCTGCTGTCAGCTTTGTATGACACCCTCGGCACATGTCTGTCATGACACTCGCTCCTGCCCGGCCGGTCGTATCGGCAGAGCCGGACCGTCGCCCGCATGCCGTCGTCATCGGCAGCGGCTTCGGCGGCTTGGCGGCGGCGATCCGGCTGGGCGCGCGCGGCTACCGGGTCACCGTTCTCGAGCGGCTGGCCGAGGCAGGTGGGCGGGCGGCGGTGTTCCGGCAGGACGGCTTCACCTTCGACGCCGGGCCGACCATCGTGACCGCCCCGTTCCTGCTGGAGGAACTATGGGCGCTGTGCGGCCGGCGATTGGCGGATGACGTCACACTGGTGCCGATCGACCCGTTCTACCGCATCCGCTTCGCCGACGGCGCGACGTTCGAGTATTCCGGTGACCCCGACCGGATGCGCGCCGAGGTCGCCCGCTTCAGCCCGGCGGACGTCCCTGGCTACGAGCGGTTCATGGCGGCCAGCGAGCGCATCTACCGCGTCGGGTTCGAGCGGCTGGGAGACGTGCCTTTCACGAATTGGACCAGCATGGTGAAGGTCATCCCCGACCTGGCCGCGCTCGGCAGCTGGCGCAGCGTCCACGGGCTGGTGGCCAAGCACGTGAAGGACCCACGCCTGCGCACCGTACTCAGCTTCCACCCGCTGCTCGTGGGCGGCAATCCGTTCAGCGCGACCTCGGTCTACGCGCTGATCGCTTTCCTGGAGCGTCGCTGGGGCGTGCATTTCGCCATGGGCGGCACGGGCGCGCTGGTGCAGGGAATGGCCAGGTTGATCCGCGGCCAGGGCAACACCATCCGCTGCAACCAGGATGTGCGCCAGATCACCGTCGCCCCGGGCGCTGGCCGGGGCGCCGTGACCGGGGTGGAGTTGACGGACGGCACGCACATCCGGGCCGAGGTCGTCGTTTCCAACGCGGACAGCGCCTGGACCTACCGCCACCTGCTGGCGCCCGAGCACCGCCGGCGCTGGACGGACAAGCGGCTGGAGCGGGCGCGCTACTCGATGGGCTTGTTCGTCTGGTATTTCGGCACTCGGCGCCGCTACGACGACGTCGCGCACCACACCATCCTGCTGGGGCCACGCTACCGCGAACTGTTGCGTGACATCTTCCAGCGCCACGAGTTGGCGGAGGATTTCAGCCTCTACCTGCACCGCCCGACGGCGACCGACCGCTCCCTGGCGCCCGACGGGTGCGACGCGTTCTACGTCCTGTCCCCCGTGCCGCATCTGGCGAGCGGCACGGATTGGGCCGCGACCGGGGAGCGGTATCGTCAGGCGATCGCGGCGGCGCTGGAAGCGACGATCCTGCCCGGCTTGGCGGCCGAAATCGTCTCCTCCCGGACGATGACCCCGCAGGACTTCCAGGACCGGCTGCTCGCCTACCGGGGCGCGGCCTTCGGCATGGAGCCGGTGCTGACGCAGAGCGCCTGGTTCCGCCCGCACAACCAGAGCGAGGAGGTGGACGGGCTCTACCTCGTCGGCGCCGGTACGCATCCCGGTGCGGGGTTGCCCGGCGTGCTCTGTTCCGCGAAGATCCTCGACACGGTGGTGCCGCATGCCGCTTGCCCCTAGCCTCCAGGCCGACCTCGCGGCATGCCGGGCATTGATGCGCGGCGGCTCGCGCACGTTCTTCGCAGCGTCGCGCGTGTTGCCGGCGCGGGTGAGCTGGCCGGCGACGGCGCTCTACGCGTTCTGCCGCGTGGCGGACGACCTGGTCGATGGCTCCGGAGGGGCAGCGGCGCTCGGCGTGCTGCGCGACCGGCTGGATCGCGTCTATGCCGGCTGCCCGCTCGCTGTGCCGGAGGATCGGGCGCTGGCCGGCGTGGTGGCGCATTTCGCCCTGCCCCGCGTTTTGCTCGACGCCCTGCTGGACGGGTTCGCCTGGGACGCCGCCGGCCGCCAATACGAGACATTGGACGAATTGCAGGATTATGCGGCGCGGGTGGCCGGCACGGTCGGCGCGATGATGGCGGTGCTGATGGGCGCCCGCAGCCCGGCCCAGGTCGCGCGCGCCTGTGACCTGGGCACGGCGATGCAGCTGACCAACATCGCCCGCGACGTCGGGGAGGACGCACGGGCTGGCCGGCTCTACCTGCCGCGGGCATGGCTGCGCGCGGCGGGGGTCGACCCGGACGCCTGGCTGGCCGAGCCTTGCTTCAGCCCGGCGGTCGGCACGGTGGTGCAGCGGCTGCTGCAGGCGGCCGAGGCACTCTACGCCAGCGCCGACTCCGGCATCGCGGCCCTGCCGTTGGACTGCCGCCCCGGCATCCGCTCGGCCCGCCTGCTTTACGCGCAGATCGGGGCCTCGATCGCGCGGAACGGCTTCGACTCCGTGTCCCGCCGCGCTTTCGTCCCCATGGGGCGGAAGGCCCGTCTGCTGGGTTGGGCGGCGATGACGGCGATGCGGCCGGGCCGCGCTGCGTCGACCCCGCCGCTGCGGTCCTGCCGCTACCTCGTCCAGGCGGTGCCGCCGATCCCGCACCAGGCCGCACCGGGCGGGATCAAGGACCGGCTGGTCTGGACCTTGGAACTGTTCGCCAGGCTGCAGCAGCAGCAGACGGTCGGGCGTGGCGGCCTATAACGGTGGGCCGGTGGGAATGGATCATCCTGGAGGTCGGCTTCCTCGGCCTGCTCGTGTTCGAGTTGATCTCGGTCCGCCGCGCCGTCCGCAAGGACAAAGCCGGCCGGCAGGATATCCGCCCCGACGCGCCATAGCCGCGGTCACCACCGGCGTGGGATGCGGAACGGCAGCATGGCCTGCACCCACGGGGCGGTGAAACGGTCCATCGACAGGCTTTCATGCATCGCCGTCACGCGGTGGCCGAGCAGCTTCGTGTCCAGGACGGAGCGGGCGTAGAACGGCGTGTCCTCCAAGGTCTGCGTCACCTTGACCGTCTGGCCCGGCTCGGCCCGGGTTTGCCGCCGGATGCGCCATCGCGTGGGGGCGAGCATCACCCGCGGCGGTGGCGGCATGTCCTGCACCGACCCGTCGCGGCCGACGTGCAGGGCGAGCGATTGTTCCCCGCCGATGCGCCGGGTGGCGTTGTAGAGGATGGCGGCGCTGTCCTGCATGGGGGCACGGCACCAGTCCCAGTGCATGAAATCGGCCTCCAGCGGGCGGGTCCCGCTGTTGGTGTCGAGGTAACCGGGCCCGGACCATCGCAAGGCCGGGCTGTCGAGCCGGACGTCCACGTGGGAGATGGGCGCGATCGGCGACCAGATATGGTGGCCCGCCTGGTCCAGCTCGAAGGTCCGGCCGGTGACCGCCGCGGGGGTGACGCGCACGGTGCCGCGCAGGCGGGAGGGAAGCGGGGCCGTGACCTCGGCGATGTCGATGGTGAGGTGGGTGCCGTCCCAATGCAGGGCGCTGGGGCCGATCGACAGCGTCGTCGCGTCCCGGTGCAAGGCGCTGCGGCCCCGCTCCGTCATGGCCCAGCGGCGGGGGCGGCCATACAGCGCCACGTTCAGCGCGCAATGGTGGTGCGGGTCGCCACCCCCGCGGCGCCGGGCCCAGGCGTAGAACGGCGAGAAGACGCTGCCGATGAAGGCGATGATGGTGATGCCGTGCGCGCCATCCTCGCTCAGCGCGTCGACGTACCACCACGCATAGCCACCGTGCGGGACGGGCGGGTCGAAGCGAGGTCCGCCAGCACCCGCGCCGCTGCCAGGCGGCCGGACAGCGCCGCCATCGGCACCCCCGCCCCCGGATGCACGCTGCCCCCCGCCAGGTAGAGGCCCGGGATCCTGGTCTGCGATCCCGGCCGGGCGAAGGACGCCATCGCCCCATGCGTCGCCTGGCCGTACAGCGCCCCTCCCGTCGCCGGGAACAGCCGGTCGAACCCCGCCGGGCTGGTCGCCTGCACCGCCGTCGGGCGCAAACGCAGGCCATACCGCCGCAGCTGGGTGAGAACGCGGTCCGCGCATGCGGTGACCTCCGATTCGGGGAGCGGGTGGGTGTCGCCCACTGCCGGTGCGTTGATGAGGCAGAGCAGGCGTTCTGGGCCGTTGACCGCCGACCCCGCATCCCCGCGGTCCTGGGCGCAGATGTAGACGGTGGGCTCGGACGGCAGGCGGCCGCGCGCGACCGCGTCGAACTCCGCCTGGTAGTCTCCGGAAAAGAACACGCTGTGGCGCGCCAACGCAAACCCCTCTGCCTCCGCCACCATCGCCCAGGTGACCGCGGAGAGCGAGCGCTGCCCGGCGGGCGGCGGCACGGCCCGCGCGACCGCAGGCCCGAACAACCCGGCCGGAAGCGCGGCGGCATCGGCGTTGACGACGACGGCATCCGCGTCGATGCGCTCCCCACTCGCCAGCCGCACCGCGGCGGCGCGCCCGGCGGTGAGGCAGATCTCGTCGACCGTCTCACCATAGCGGAACGATGCTCCCTTGGCAGCGGCCAAGGCGGCCATCGACCGGGCCACACGATGCATGCCGCCCTCCACCAGCCAGACGCCCTGTTGCTCGACATGGGCGATCAGCATCAGCGTGGCGGGCGCCAAGAAGGGGGATGACCCGCAATAGGTCGCATAGCGCCCGAACAGCTGGCGAAGCCTCGCGTCGCGGAAGTGCCGGCTCAGGGCCGCCCACATCGTCTCGAACGGGCGGATGCGCCAGAGGCCGCCCAGTCCCTGCCCGGCGACCGCATACGCCAGGGAGGCGGCGGATGGGCGCGGCGCGGTGATGAACGTCCGCTCCAGCGTATCGTAGATGCGACGGGACTCGCCCATGAACGCGCGATAGCCCTTCGCCTCCGCCGTGCCTGCCAGGGCGCCGATCGCCTGCTCGGTGCGGGCCGGGTCGGCGAAGAGGTCCAACTTGTGCGAATCGTCCCAGGCATGGCGGGCCAGGACTTGGGCCGGGTGCAGCGTCAGGTGGTCGGCCAGGCTGGCACCGGCATCGGCGAACAGGCTGTCGAACACCCAGCGCATGGTGAACACAGTCGGCCCCGCATCCATCCGGGCGGCACCGACCGCCACCTCCCGCATCTTGCCGCCCGGCGCTGGCGCGCGTTCCACCACGGTGACGGACGCGCCCTGCCGGGCAAGGTCCAGCGCGGCGGCGAGGCCCGCCATACCCGCACCGACCACGACGACCCGGTGCGATTCCATGCGCGCCATCCAATTCGGGCTTGACGCTGATGTCAATGTCAGTTGACAGTCCGTGGTGACAATAAGAACTGACAACAGTGAGGGCGTGGCGATGGACGTGATGTCGCGCATCGAACAGAGCTTGGCCGCGGCGCTTGCCCGGGGCGATCACCCGGGCTGTCCGCCCAGGTTGGCGGCGGCGATGCACTATGCGGTCTTTCCCCGCGGCGCGCGCATCCGGCCGCGCCTGTGCCTGGCGGTCGCGGCGGCCTGCGGGGAGGATCGTCCGGAGATCGCGGCCGCAGCGGCGGCGGCCATCGAGCTCTTGCATTGCGCCTCCCTGGTGCATGACGACCTGCCCTGCTTCGACGACGCCGACATCCGCCGCGGTCGCCCCTCGGTCCATCGCGCGTTTGGTCAGCCGTTAGCGGTGCTGGCGGGGGACGCGCTGATCGTGCTCGCCTTCCAAACCCTGGCGCACGGCGCCATCGCCGCCCCCGCCCGCTTGCCGGCCTTGCTCGGGACCATCGCCGCCTCGGTGGGCCTGCCGTGCGGGATCGTCGCCGGGCAGGCCTGGGAGTGCGAGGACGACGTCGACCTGGCGCAGTATCAGCGGGAGAAGACCGGCGCCCTGTTCGCCGCCGCCACCGTGGCCGGCGCGGCCGCGGCGGGTGGCGAGGCGGAAGGCTGGCGCGAGGTCGGCATGCGGTTGGGCGAAGCGTTCCAGGTGGCGGACGACATCCTGGACGCCACCGGCAAGCCGGAGACACTGGGCAAGCCTGCGGGCCAGGACTGCGCCCACGCCCGGCCCAGCGCGGTGCTGCAGCTCGGGCTGGCCGGCGCCATCACCCGGCTGGAGGACCTGTCCGGCGAGGCGATCGCCGCCGTTCCAGCCTGCCTGGGCCGGTCGGCGCTGCGCAGCCACATCCGGACGGAGACGATGCGGCTGCTGCCACAGGAGCTTGCCCGGCACGCCGCATGATCACGGCCGTCCCGGATACGGGCCTGCCCTGGCGCGAGAGGCTGTTCGCCTGGCGCGACCGCATGGTGGCAAGCCCGCGCTTCCGTCGGTGGGCGACCGCGTTCCCGCTGACGCGACCGGTCGCACGCCGCCGGACCCGGGCGTTGTTCGACCTGTGCGCCGGGTTCGTCTACTCGCAGGTCCTGCTCGCCTGCGTGCAGCTCGACCTGTTCGAGATCCTGGCCGAGCGTCCGGCGCGACTGGCGTCCCTGGCGGTTCGGCTGCGCCTAAGCCACGAGGCGGCCGAGCGCTTGTTAGCCGCCGCCACCGCCCTGCGGCTGACGAGCCGGCGCGGCGAGCTGTACGCGCTCGGCCCGCTCGGCGCAGCGATGGTCGGCAACGCGGCGATCCGGCAGATGGTGCTGCACCACCCCATGCTCTACGCCGACCTGAACGACCCCGTGGCACTGCTGCGCGGCGAGCAGGGCGGCACCGCACTCGGCAGCTATTGGTCCTACGCAGCCGCGGCGGGCGGGCCGGTGGCGGCCTACTCCGCCCTGATGGCGGCGTCCCAGCCCCTCGTGTCGGACGAGGTGATCGACGCCTATCCGCTCGGCAAGCACCGCCACCTGATGGACGTGGGAGGTGGCGACGGCAGCTTCCTCGCCGCAGTGGCCGCGCGCGTGCCCGGTCCGACGCTCACCCTGTTCGACCTGCCGGCCGTGGCCGAGCTGGCCCGGCAACGGTTCGCCGCCTGCGGTCTGGCGGATCGTGCCAGTGTCGTCGGCGGCAACTTCCTGCAGGACGCGCTCCCGCTGAGTGCCGACGTCATCTCCCTCGTGCGGGTCGTGCATGACCATGACGACTCGGACGCCGTGGCGATCCTGCGCGCGGTGCGGGCGGCGCTGCCCGCGGGCGGTGTGGTGCTGTTGGCCGAGCCGATGGCGGAGACGGCAGGCGCCGAGCCCGTAGGAGACGCCTATTTCGGCTTCTACCTGCTGGCGATGGGACAAGGGCGCCCGCGCACGGCGGCCAGGTTGATGGCCATGCTCGGTGACGCGGGCTTCGCCGACGCGCAGCTCCGCCACACCCGGACCCCCTTGTTGACCCGCGTCATTTCCGCGACTGTAAATTCACGTTGACAGCAAAACTTGTAAGTCTAGCATGACACCCAAGCGGAGATGCCATCCGCGGCACGGGAAGGGAGGCATCATGGACACGCTCGCTGTTGTACTCTCCGCACCCGAGCACCTGGCATTGGACCGCATCGATCTGACTGAACCGACCGATGGCGACATCGTCGTCGATGTCGCATGGAGCGGGATCAGCACCGGAACGGAACGGCTGCTGTGGAACGGGCAGATGCCGCCGTTTCCCGGGATGGGATACCCGCTGGTGCCGGGCTACGAATCGGTGGGGCAGGTCTCGGCCGCGGGCCCGGAGGCTTGCGAGCGGATCGGCGAGTGGGTCTTCGTTCCCGGTGCGCGGTGTTTCGGGCCCGTGCGCGGCTTGTTCGGCGGGGCAGCCCGCCGTCTGGTGGTGCCGGCCGCACGCGCCGTCAGCATCGGTGAGACGCTGGGAGAACGCGGCGTGCTGTTGGCGCTGGCCGCCACGGCACGGCATGCGATCGGCGTGCCGGGTGCGGCCCTGCCCGACCTGATCGTGGGACACGGCGTGCTCGGACGTGTGCTGGCCCGGCTGACCTTGCTCGCCGGCGGCTCGCCCACGGTGTGGGAACGCAACCCGGCGCGGGCCGGCGACGCAGCCGGCTACGCGGTGATCGACCCGGCCTCCGACCCACGCCGTGACTACGCGGCGATCTACGACGCGAGCGGTGATCCGGCATTGCTGGACACGCTGATCGGCCGGCTGGCACCCGGCGGCGAGGTGGTGTTGGCAGGCTTCTACAGCCAGCCGCTGCAGTTCGCCTTCGCCCCCGCCTTCATGCGTGAGGCGCGCATCCGGGTGGCCGCACAGTGGCAGGAGGCCGATCTCGCTTTCGTCACCAAGGCAGCCGGATCGGGCCAACTCTCGCTCGACGGCTTGATCACGCACCGGCGCGCGCCCGACCAGGCGGCCGATGCCTACCGCACCGCCTTCGACGACCCTGCTTGCCTCAAGATGATTCTCGATTGGAGAGCCTGCGCATGAACGCCACCGTGAGCCATCCGGTACCCGAACGATCGAACATGACGGCCATCCTGCGGGACGAAGCCGCCGTCGAGCCCGACGCGGTGTCGACGGCAGCCCCGACCAAGCAGACGCAGGTGATCGCCATCTACGGCAAGGGCGGCATCGGCAAGAGCTTCACCCTCGCCAACCTCAGCTACATGATGGCGCAGCAGGGCAAGCGCGTGCTGCTGATCGGGTGCGACCCCAAGAGCGACACGACCTCGCTGCTGTTCGGTGGCCGGTCCTGCCCGACGATCATCGAGACGTCCTCCAAGAAGAAGGCTGCGGGTGAGAAGGTCGCGATCGGCGACGTCTGCTTCATCCGCGACGGCGTGTTCGCGATGGAGTTAGGCGGGCCCGAAGTGGGTCGCGGTTGCGGCGGCCGCGGCATCATCCATGGCTTCGAGCTGCTCGAGAAGCTGGGCTTCCACGACTGGGGTTTCGACTACGTGCTGCTGGACTTCCTGGGCGACGTGGTGTGCGGCGGCTTCGGCCTGCCGATCGCGCGTGACATGTGCCAGAAGGTGATCGTCGTCGGGTCCAACGACCTGCAGTCCCTGTATGTCGCCAACAACGTCTGCTCGGCGGTGGACTACTTCCGCAAGATGGGCGGCAATGTCGGCGTGGCCGGCATGGTCATCAACAAGGATGACGGCACCGGCGAGGCGCAGGCCTTCGCGGACGCGGTGGGGATCCCCGTGCTCTCGGCCATCCCCGCCAACGAAGACATCCGTCGCAAGAGCGCCAATTACGAGATCGTCGGCGTGCCCGGCGGCCCATGGGCGCCGATGTTCGAGGCGCTGGCCGAGCAGGTGGCGGTCGCCCCGCCGGTGCGCCCGACGCCGCTGACGCATGACGCGCTGCTGAACCTCTTCAAGGGCGATGCGGTGGGCCGGGGCGTGGTGCTGCAGCCGGCGACGATGGAGGACATGTGCGCGTCCGCCGTTGCGGTGGCCCGCCCCTCGCTCGAAGTCATCTACGAGGGCGTGTGACGGTGGACGGCGCCATCCTTCCTGCCGATGGCGGCTGCCATGGCGGGCGCGACACGCTGATGCAGGCGGCACGCGCCGCCGGCAAGAGCCAGTCGATGGACCGGCTGATGGCGGACTATCCGCGCGGCCCGCATGACCAGCCGCAATCCATGTGCCCGGCCTTCGGTGCGTTGCGCGTCGGGCTGCGGATGCGGCGCACGGCGACCATCCTCTCCGGCTCCGCCTGTTGCGTATACGGGCTGACCTTCACCGCACATTTCTACGGCGCTCGCCGATCGGTCGGCTACGTGCCGTTCAATTCCGAGACCCTGGTCAAGGGCCAGCTGTTCGAGGACATCCGCGACGCGGTGTACCAGACGGCCAAACCCGCCGATTACGACACCGTCGTCGTGATCAACCTGTGTGTGCCGACCGCGTCCGGCGTGCCGCTGGACCGGCTGCCCAAGCAGATCGACGGCGTGCGGGTGATCGGGATCGACGTGCCGGGGTTCGGCGTGCCGACCCATGCCGAGGCCAAGGACGTGCTGGCCGGCGCGATGCTGCGCTACGCCCGGACCGAGGCCGAGCAAGGCCCGGTGGCCCGGCCGAGCAAGGTCCAGAGCATGCCCACCGTCAGCCTGGTTGGGGAGTTGTTCCCGGCCGATCCGCCCGGCATCGGCGCCCTGCTGGCGCCCATGGGGCTGGCCGTGGCGCCACAGACACCCTGCCGCGAGTGGCGTGACCTGTATGCCGCGCTGGACTGCCAGGTCGTGGCGGCGGTGCACCCCTTCTACACCGCATCCATCCGCGAGTTCCAAGCCGCAGGCCGCCCGGTCGTCGGTTCCGGCCCGGTCGGGGTGGAGGGGACCGCCGCCTGGCTCGAGGCGGTCGGCGAGGCAGCCGACGTGCCGCGGGCGAGCATCGATGCGGCCAAGGCGCGTGCCCTGCCCGCCATCCAGGCGGCGCTGGCTGCCAACCCGATCGACGCGCGCATCACCGTGTCCGGCTACGAAGGGTCGGAGCTGCTGGTGGCTCGGCTGCTGATCGAGGCCGGGGCGGATGTGCCCTACGTCGGCACGGCCTGCCCGCACACGGATTGGGCGGAGGCGGACCGCGCCTGGCTGGCGGCACGCGGCACCCATGTGCAGTTCCGCGCCAGCCTGGAGCAGGACCTGGCGGCGATGCTGGACGTCCGTCCGGACCTGGCGGTCGGCACCACGCCGCTGGTGCAGAAGGCGAAGGAGCAGGGCATCCCGGCGCTCTACTTCACCAACATGGTCTCCGCCCGGCCGCTGTTCGGCGCCGCCGGGGCGGCCTCCCTCGCCGGGATCGTGGCGGCGCAGACGCGCGGTGCCCCTCGCTTCGCCAGGATGGTCGAGTTCTTCGAAGGCGTCGGGACCAAGGGTGCGGCCGGCTATGGCTGGACCGAAAAGCCGCAGGAGCCAGCTGGCGCGCGCGAGCGATACAAGCGGCAACGCCAAGCTGCCGCGCGCGCGACCGAAGCGGTGGGCCACTAGGCGCATGCTGGTCCTGGATCATGACCGCGCCGGCGGCTACTGGGGCGCCGTCTACGCCTTCACCGCGATACGCGGCCTGCGCGTCGTCATCGACGGCCCGGTCGGATGCGAGAACCTGCCGGTGACGGCGGTGCTGCATTACACGGACGGCCTGCCACCGCACGAGCTGCCCGTCGTGGTGACCGGGCTCAACGAAGACTCGCTGTCGATGCATGGCACGGAGGGCGCGCTGCGCCGTGCCGCGGCGGTGCAGGACACGGACATGCCGGCGGTTGTCGTCACCGGCAGCATCGCCGAGATGATCGGCGGTGGCGTCACGCCCGAGGGCAGCAACCTGCTGCGCTTCATCCCGCGCACGATCGACGAGGACCAGTGGCAGGCGGCCGACCGGGCGATCTTCTGGCTGTGGAACGAGTTCGGCGCGAAGAAGTCCAAGCCGCGGCCACGCGTGCGCAAGGAGGGGGAGAAGCCCCGCGTCAACATCATCGGGCCGATCTACGGCACGTTCAACATGCCGTCCGACCTGGCGGAGATCCGCCGGCTCGTCGAAGGCGTCGGCTGCGAGATCAACCTGGTCTTCCCGCTCGGCTGCCACGTCGACGACGTGACGAAGCTACCGGACGCCGACGTCAACATCTGCATGTATCGCGAGTTCGGACGCGCCTTGTGCGAGGAATTGGACCGGCCCTATCTGCAGGCGCCGATCGGGCTGTTCGCCACGACGAGCTTTCTTCGCACCCTGGGTGAGCTGACGGGCCTGGACCCGGAGCCGTTCATCGAGCGGGAGAAGCACACGACGATCAAGCCGATCTGGGACTTGTGGCGCAGCGTCACGCAGGATTTCTTCGCGACCGCATCCTTCGCCGTGGTCGCCACCGAAACCTACACGCGCGGCCTGGTGAACTTCTTCGGGGACGAGTTAGGCCTGCCCTGCACGTTCCAGTTCAGCCGGACTGCCGGGACGAAGCCGGACAATTCCGCGGTTCGCGAAGCCCTGCGCGCCACGCCGCCATTGGTGCTCTACGGCTCCTACAACGAGCGGCTGTATGCGGCGGAGCTGGGGAGCCGGTGCATGTACATCCCGGCCTCATTCCCTGGTGCGGTCATCCGTCGGAGCACGGGCACGCCATACATGGGCTACGCCGGGGCGACCTACCTGGTGCAGGAATACTGCAATGCGTTGTTCGACGCGCTGTTCCACGTCCTGCCGCTGGCCACCGACATGGACCGGGCCGAAGCCACGCTGGCCAAGGCGGAGAGCTGGAACGCCGATCCGTGGGACCCCGAGGCGGTCCAGATCCTTGACGACTATGTTGAGTCCGAGCCGTTCCTGGTCCGCATCTCCGCCGCCAAGCGGTTGCGCGACCAGGTCGAGCGGGACGCGAGGCTGGCGCGCGAGGGGCGGATCACCGCAGACCGCGTCGCCCGCTCGCTTGCCGCTCTCGGGGCGGGACGTGCGGCGTGAGCCGCACAACGCAATACCCGTTCGGCACGTCCGATCGTGGTGTCTCCCTGCCGCGCGGGATGAGCGCGGCTTTGGCTGCTATCAGGAGGTAAGCTACAAATGTCTGACTATCCCGCCCGAACCGCATCCACGTCGGGCTTGACCGACGCGGAAGCCCGCGAGTTCCACAGCATCTTCGTCACGAGCTTCATCGTCTTCACCGTGGTGGCGATCGTGGCCCACATCCTGGTGTGGCAGTGGCGTCCGTGGCTGCCCGGACCAAACGGCTACACGACGTCCATGCTCGACGGCGTGGCGTACCTGAAAACCCTGCTGGCATAAGGAGCGCAGCCATGTGGCGTGTTTGGATGCTGTTCGACCCACGGCGCGTGCTGGTCGCACTGTCGGTGTTCTTGTTCGTGCTTGCCTTGCTGATCCACTTCATCCTGCTCAGCACGGGCCGCTTCAACTGGTTGGAGGGGCCAACGCGCGCCTCGTCCGCCCAGATGGCGCCGCTCCCACAGGCTGCACCACGGTAGTTGGTCTCTCCTGGCAGCGGAGAGGGCCGGGCGTCATGCCCGGCCTGATCCGCTGCCGCAACACTCGTCCGGAGGGCTGAGCGATGTCGATGCTGAACTTCGAAGCGAAATACCGCGTCCGCGGCGGCACATTGGTCGGCGGCGACTTGTTCGATTTCTGGGCGGGGCCGTTCTACGTCGGCTTCTTCGGCGTCACGACGCTGTTCTTCACGACGCTCGGCACGCTGATGATCATCTACGGGGCGGCGATCGGGCCGACCTGGAACGTCTGGCAGATCAACATCGCACCGCCGGACCTGAAATACGGCCTAGGCTTCGCACCGCTGGCCGAGGGCGGGCTATGGCAGGTGATCACCATCTGTGCCATCGGCGCGTTCGTCTCGTGGCTTCTGCGCCAGGTGGAAATCTCACGCAAGCTCGGCATGGGCTACCATGTGCCGTTCGCCTATGGCGTGGCGGTGTTCGCCTACATTACGCTGGTGGTGGTCCGCCCGGTGTTGATGGGGGCATGGGGCTTCGGCTTCCCCTACGGGATCCTCAGCCACCTCGATTGGGTATCCAACACCGGCTACCAATACCTGCACTTCCACTACAATCCTGCGCACATGCTGGCGGTGACGTTCTTCTTCACCACGGTGCTGGCGCTGTCGATGCACGGCGGCCTCGTCCTGTCCGCGGCAAACCCGCCCAAGGGCACCTTGGTCAAGACGGCCGAACACGAGAACACGTTCTTCCGTGACACGATCGGCTGGTCCATCGGCACGCTCGGCGTGCACCGCCTGGGGTTGTTCCTGGCCTTGTCCGCCGGGTTCTGGAGCGCGGTCTGCATCGTTATCAGCGGCCCGTTCTGGACACGCGGCTGGCCGGAGTGGTGGGGTTGGTGGTTGAACCTGCCGATCTGGAAATAAGCCAACCGAAACGAGGATGGGGGAAGAAGCGCCGTGGCTGAATATCAGAACCTTTTCACCCGAGTGCAGGTCCGTGGGCCTGCCTATGCAGGCGTCCCGCTCACCGCGACCAACTGGACGAGGTCGGGCGTGCCGTTCTTCATCCACACCTTCGGCCGCTTCGGCGATGCGCAGGTGGGGCCGATCTACCTGGGCGCGCTTGGCATTGCCTCGCTCGTCTGCGGGTTCATCGCGTTCGAGATCATCGGGCTCAACATGTGGGCGTCCGTCAACTGGGATCCGGTGCAGTTCGTGCGCCAGCTCCCGTGGCTCGCGCTGGAGCCGCCGGCGCCCGGCTACGGGCTGCACTTCCCACCGCTGGCCTATGGCGGCTGGTGGCTGATGGCGGGGTTCTTCCTGACAACGTCCATCCTGCTTTGGTGGGTCCGGATCTACCGCCGGGCACGCTCGCTCGGCATGGGCACGCACGTCGCCTGGGCCTTCGCCGCCGCGATCTGGCTCTACCTCGTGCTCGGCTTCATCCGGCCGGTCCTGATGGGGAGCTGGGCGGAGGCGGTGCCTTTCGGCATCTTCCCGCATCTGGATTGGACGGCATCCTTCTCCATCCGTTACGGCAACCTGTTCTACAACCCGTTCCACATGCTCTCCATCGTCTTCCTGTATGGCGCCACGCTGCTGTTCGCCATGCACGCCGCGACGGTCCTGGCGATCAGCCGCTTCGGTGGTGAGCGCGAGCTGGAGCAGATCCTGGATCGCGGCACCGCCTTCGAGCGCGGCGCCTTGTTCTGGCGTTGGACGATGGGCTTCTGCGCTTCGGCGGAGAGCATCCACCGGTGGGCCTGGTGGTTCGCCGTGCTGTGCCCCTTGACGGGCGGCATCGGGATCCTGCTGACCGGCACGGTGGTGGACAACTGGTATCTCTGGGGAGTGAAGCACGGCATCGCACCGCCCTATCCGGCGATGTGGGGCACGGTGGTGGACCCTGCCCTGGGACAAGGAGCGGTACGATGAACCTCGGCTTGCGCTACGGCTTGGCTCTGGTCGGGATCCCGGCGGCGTTGCTCGTCGGGGTCGTCATCCTCTTCCGCTTCCAGCTGCCGCCGGTGGAAACGGTGCAGCGGGGCTACCGCGGCGTCGCCATGGTGGAAAACTACCACCCGGCCGACGTGGAGGCGTATGTCGCCGCCAACAAGGTCCCCGTGTCGCTTCCCCCCTTGCCGGCGGCCGGCCCGAAGGCGGGGGCGGTCTACCGGAACGTCCAGGTGCTCGGAAGCCTCAGCGTCGGGCAGTTCACCCGGCTGATGGTGTCGATCACCAACTGGGTGGCGCCGCAGCAGGGCTGCGCCTACTGCCACAACACGGCGAACATGGCGGAGGACAGCATCTACACCAAGGTCGTCGCCCGCCGCATGATCCAGATGGTCCAGCATATCAACGCCGACTATAAGCCCCACGTGGCCGCGACCGGGGTGACGTGCTACACCTGCCACCGCGGCAACCCGGTTCCGTCGCAGGTCTGGTTCAACGACCCAGGCCCGCCGCATGCCGGCGGCGTGACGGAGGCGAGCACCGGCAAGAACCATCCTGCCGGCTCGGTGAACGACTCGTCGTTGCCGTATGACCCGTTCACTCCCTTCCTGGAGAAGGACGCGGAAATCCGGGTGCAGTCGATCGTGGCCCTGCCTGGCACCGATCGCCAGTCGATCAAGCAGACCGAGTGGACGTACGCGTTGATGGTTCACTTCTCCCAATCCCTGGGGGTGAACTGCACGTATTGCCACAACAGCCGCTCCTTCAACGACTGGTCACAGAGCACGCCGCAGCGGGTGGTTGCCTGGCACGGCATCCGCATGGTGCGGGACTTGAATGATGAATACTTGGACAAGCTGCAGAACGTGTTCCCCGCAACACGGCGGGGGCCGTTGAACGACGTTGCCAAGGTCAACTGCGCGACATGCCACCAGGGCGTGTTCAAGCCGCTCTTGGGTGTCAGCATGGTGACGACCTTCCCGGAGCTGCAGGGTCCGACGCCGCCCTACGTCGCGGCGGCTGCGGTTGCACCGACGCCACCGCCGGCAGCCGCTCCGCCAGCACCTCCGGCGCCGGAGGCACCTGCTCCTGCCCCCGCTCCGACGGCGGAGCCGCCGCACTCGCTCTGACGAAGCCCACCTCGGGCTGGAACGAAGGGCGCAGCCGTGTGGCTGCGCCCTTCGCGCTTTTGCATGGCTGGTGGGGCTCTTGCAACTTGGGCTTGCCGGCAAACCTCTGTAAGGAGGGAGAGGTTGGTCAGCACCTCGACGGGAGCCTTGTTCGCATGGATAGCTTGGAGTTCAACAAGGCGGCCGCCGCCGTGCTAACGGTCGGGATCGCGTTCATGGTGTCCGGCGTGATCGCGGACGCCCTGGTCCATCCGAGGCGGCTCGAAGTCTCGGCGATCAAGATCGATATCCCGACGGCGGCGACGACGAGCGCACCGGTTGCCGCCGCCGACCCGCCGGTGGCGTTGGAGCTCGCCTCGGCCGACCCGGCGGCGGGCGAGGCGCTGACCAAGCAACAGGGTTGCGTCGCCTGCCATAGCTTCAACGAGGGCGGTAAGGCCGGCATCGGCCCGAACCTCTACGGCGTCGTCGGCGGCCCGCATGCCCATATGGTCGGGTACGAGTATTCGACGGCCCTGAAGAGCAAGGCAGGTCCGTGGACCTATGACGAGCTGTATGACTGGCTGAAGCAGCCGAGCGCGTATGCGCCTGGCACGAAGATGAGCTATGCGGGCCTGGCCGACCCGAAGAAGCGCGCCGACATCATCGACTACTTGCATACTCTGTCGCACAGCCCGGAGGCTCTACCGCCGCCACCGGCCGCGGCTGCCGCGACCCCAGCCTCGGCGACCGCCCCGGCGGGTGCTGCGCCGCCCGGTGTGGAGCCGATCGCCGACCGCCTGGAGGCGGCGGATCCAAAGGCCGGGCAGGCCGACACGATGAAGCTCGGTTGTATCGCATGCCATACATTCACGGATGGTGGGAGGGCCGGGCTGGGTCCGAACCTCTACGGAGTCGTGGGGGGGCCGCACGCGCACATGGTCGGCTTCGAGTATTCGGCCGCGCTCAAGGCACACCAGGGACCGTGGACCTACGAGGAGCTGGACAAGTGGCTGACGAAGCCGGCGGCGTATGCACCTGGAACCAAGATGTCGTTCGCCGGGATCCCTGATCCCAAGATGCGGGCCGACGTCATCGACTACCTGCATACCTTGGCGGCAAACCCGGAGCCGCTCCCGGCGGCAGCCCCAGCGAAGTAATACCAAGCGACGTTGCTTCCGACTCTTTCGTCATTGCGACGAAGCAAGCCAGGGCGGCGCGGTTTGACTTGCTTGGCGGCCTGCATCGCCACGCCGCCAAGCGGCGGGTCGCGATGACGAGCTGGATCGATACCTACACGGACTGGCATGATTCCGACTGCCGGTCGAAGACCATCCTCCCAAGGGCCGTCTGTTCGACACCGATCAAATGGAAAGGGCGCCGGTTCAACCGGCGCCCTTTCCACAGTGTCGTAAACGATTGTGGGTTACGCGTCCTTGGGCGCAAACGCGACGCACCATCCTTCCGGATTGATCGTGCCGGCGACGATCTTGCAGGCATTCGGCGCCACCCAGTTCACGCACAGGCTGCACTTTGCGCCGTCCTTCGGCATGTTCTGATACATGACCTGCGCCTGCTCGATCTTCTCCTGCGCATTGGCGCGCATCGTGGCCACGAAGCTCAAGATCGACCCGGCAGCCAGCCCAAGCCCGGTCCTGATGGCGCCGCGACGTGACCACTCGCCTGTGATGCTCTTCATGTCTGTTCTCCCTGCCGCACTATGCGACACATGTCCTTGGATCGCCATTCCGCGAGTAACAAAGGCGTCATTACTGCGGAAATCTGGCCCTATGCCGCCCGTTGCAGACTCAGCTCAGACCAGATCGTCGACAGCGCTGTAACGAGATGGGCGATGTCGGCGTCGCTGTGGAAGGGGGATGGCGTGATGCGCAACCGTTCCGTTCCACGCGGCACGGTTGGATAGTTGATCGGCTGGACATAGACCCCGAACTGATCCAGCAGACGGTCGCTCACCTGCTTGCACAGCTTGGCATTGCCCACCATGACGGGCACGATATGGCTTGCATTGTTGTAGTGCGGCACCCCTGCCCGGTCCAACGCACGCCGCAAGTGGTCGACCCGGTCTTGCTGGGCCAACCGTTCGACGCGGCTGTTCTTGAGGTAGCGGATGCTCGCGAGCGCCCCCGCGGCGATGGCCGGTGGCAGCGCCGTGGTGAAGATGAACCCGGAGGCGAAGCTGCGGATGAAGTCGCATAGCGCAGCGGATGCGGCGATATAGCCGCCGATGACCCCGAAGCCCTTTGCTAGCGTGCCCTCCATCACCGTCAGGCGATGCGTCAGGCCCTCCTGCTCGGCGATGCCACCGCCACGCGGGCCATACAGGCCGACGGCATGGACCTCGTCCAGATAGGTCATGGCGCCGTGACGCTCGGCCACGTCGCAGATTTCCGCGATCGGCGCGATGTCCCCGTCCATCGAGTAGACCGACTCGAACGCGACCAGCTTCGGCGCATGGGCCGGCAGGCGAGCCAGCTTGCGGTCCAAGTCCGCCGGGTCGTTATGGGCGAAGACGATCTTCTCGGCCCGGCTGTGACGGATGCCTTCGATCATGGAGGCATGGTTGCTGGCGTCGGACAGCACAACGCAGCCGGGCATACGGCCGGCCAGCGTGCTGAGCGCGGCCCAGTTGGACATGTAGCCGGAGTTGAACAGCAGCGCCGCCTCCGTCCGGTGCAGGTCCGCCAGCTCCTCTTCCAGCAACACGTGGTAGTGGTTGGTGCCGGCGATGTTGCGGGTGCCGCCCGCGCCCGCGCCGCAGCTGTCCAGCGCCTCGTGCATCGCGGACAGCACGGTCGGGTGCTGCCCCATGCCGAGGTAGTCGTTCGAGCACCACACCGTCACCTCGGCCCGGCCGCGCTCACGCACATGGGTGGCAGCGGGGAAGCTGCCGGCACGTCGCTGCAGGTCGGCGAAGACCCGGTAATTGCCCTCGCGCCGGAGCCCATCGAGCTGTTTGCGGAAGAACAATTCATAGTCCATGGCTGCTTCTCCCCCTTATAGGCCGCATGTCGCCGCCGCGGCTGGCGTTGGTTCTGAACCGGCCACGGGCATGGCCGCCCGGATGCGCCGGCGGAAACGGGCCGAAGATGACACCGGCATCCGGCCGATCGACAGCGGCCCGGCGGCCTGCCTCGCCGGACGACGCAGCTGCACGGCCCAATTCCACAGCCGCGCGAATGGCAGCGGCAGCACCAGGAACCAGTGCTCCACGACCGCAAGCCCCAGCATGACGGCGATGAAGGTCAGGCCGGCCTTGCCGGGTGCGGCAAGCCCCGGTGCGGCCGCCCGCTGCGCAAGCCAGGCCACGAGGACCGTGCCGATGGTGACGCTGAACGGGAACAGCAGGTTCATCGGCCGGCACTTCATGTAGCTGCCCAGGAATGCCAGGTGCGCCGGCACGAAATGCTCGTTCAGGTTCAACACGCCCAGGAACACGTTCAGCTTGGCGCTTTGCCGGGCGCCCCACAGCGTCATGAAGGTCCACAGCCCCACCTGGTTGGGCGCGCCCCAGGTCGCGGCGACCACCACCGCGGCGGTCACCAGGATGGCCAACTCGTGATACAGGCAGGCTGCGACGCCGAAGCCGAAGCGCCGCCAGCCCGTGGCGCCCGGCGGGCACGGCGTGCGGCGGGGCCCGGTGAGGTAGCCCATGAAGAAGCTCATCTCATGCCAGCCCCAGACCAGCAGGCCGTAGGTGAAGGCTGCATAGACGCCCGTGACGGACATGTCGCTGCCGCCCGCCCACAAGCGGTAGAGCGACACCCCGGCCACGATCGTCCCGCCGATCATGCTCCAGCGGAAGGTGTGGCGCGGCAGGTTGTCCAACAGGATGATCAAGCCGGTGCTGAACCACCAGACGAACAACGCATACCCGGCCGGAGCGAGGAACAGCGACATCCCTGCTACCAGACGGGGCTCAACCGCACGGTCTGCGGCATCGTGTTGTTCGCCGTGGGCAACAGGAACAGGCGCAGGAAGGCGGCAGCCGCGGCCGCCGTCAGCGCCGCACCCTTCAACCGCCCGACAATCCCGCCCTGCCTGCGCGCAGCCCCCTTCGCCACGGTGATGCGGCGCAACCGCTCCAGCCCGGCGGCGAATGCCGGGTTGTCCAGGTCGAGACTGATCGGGAAGACCTGCCGGGCGATGTCGGAGGTGATGCGGAAGACGGTGAAGTCATACTGCGTGGGATCAATCCCCAGCGCGGCATGGAACGCCGGCCGCGCATGGTCGCGCACATACATGGTGGCGAACACCGCGAGCAGAAAGAACCGGATCCACAAGCGGTTGATCCCGCCCAGGATCTTCGGGTCCGCCCGCATCAGCAAGGCGAACGCCTCGCCGTGGCGGAACTCGTCGGCGCACCAGTTCTCGAACCACCGGAAGATCGGGTGGAAGACGTTCTCCGGATGCCGCTCCAGGTGGCGGAAGATGGTGATGTAGCGGGCGTAGCCGATCTTCTCGCTCAGGTAGGTCGCGTAGAAGACGAACTTGGGGCGAAAATAGGTGTACTTCTTCGCCTTGGTCAGGAAGCTGAGGTCCACACCGACGCCGAAATCCTTCAGCGTGTCGTTGATGAACCCGGCATGGCGCGCCTCGTCCCGCGTCATGAAGTTGAACAGGTCGTGGATGTCGCCGGCCTTGATCCGCTTCTTGATCTCCGCATACAGCACGCAGCCGGAGAACTCCGCGGTCACGGACGATACCAGGAACTCCAGGAACTCCGCACGGAGCGCCGGAGGCAGGGTCGACAGGTCAAGGTCGAACTCCGCATTGCGGACGAAGTGGTTGCGATTGGTGTCCGCACGCAGCTCGGCGATCAACCCGTCCCATTCGGAACGGACCCGGCTGACGTCGATCCGCTCCATCGCCGCGAAATCGGTCGTGTAGAAGCGCGGGCTCAGGACCGTGTCCTGCTGCGCCAGGCGCGTCGACTCGTTAGGGCTATGGGCCCGCATGGTGGCGCTCACACTGTCTCCTTCGGCAGGAAGCCGACTTCGTAGAGTTCGGTCAGTTCGAACATCGCCGTGAGCTCGGTCCACCAGCGGGCGACCGGCCCGGCGCGGGTGACGGTGGCCGGGCACTGGCAGGTCAGGCGCTCACCGAAGGCGATGTTGGTCGGCGCGCCGTGCACCACCACGACGTCACCGGGCCGGATGTCGATCCCGTCGGGCACCGCATGCGCGTGCAGGCTGTCGGGCGTCTTCTCGATATCGACGTCGCAGCGGATCGCGATCGTCTCGGCGGTGAACGGCCACATCACGCGCCGCCCCGGCCGGGCAGCAACTTGGCGAACACCGCCTCGTTCGTCGGCCCGAACGCCTCCAGCTCCACGTGGCGGCCGGTGGCGGGATCGTCCAGCGTCAGGCGGTTGTCGTTCCAGGCGGCGAGATGGAACGGCATGGTGGCGTCGATCCCCTCGCTCTTGCGCGTCCGCGCCAGGCCACGCAGCGTACCCCGCAGGAACCCGTTCTCGCCAGTCACCACGTCGAACGGTGCGGTGCTGGCGCCGTCGAACACCAGCACGGCGCCGTCAGCCCGGTCCTCGAACCGAACGTCGCGGCTGTCGACGACCCTCGCGGTCTGGACAGGCGTCGCCGCGGTCATGACGCGCCCGGCGCACGCGGCGAGCAACGCCCCACCGACCGCGGTCGAAACCACCAGGGCTGGAATGTGCTGGAGCACCCATTGGCGCGCCGTCATCGAAGCCATCTCGCATGACCCTCCACCATCCGCTGACCGTCAGGCTGAAGCAGCAGCATGCGGGCGGTTGGCTCCCAGTTTGGCCGCATGCGGCTGATCCTGCAATTGCGGAATCACTGCCACCGGCACCGCCGCGGAAGCCGCCAACGCACGGGCGAGCAATTGTGCCACGCCCTGCACCTGCGGCAGCGCCCGTAGCATGGGCTGCGCCTTTGCCATGCGCCAGGGCCGGGCGTGCGGCCAGAGCACGAACCATGCGATCTTGCTCCCTGGTGCGAGCTCCAGCGCGACGCCGCCGCTGCCGTCGCCATGCGCGACGAAGCTGGCATTGTCGATGCGGCTGAACGGCAGGTTGATCGTCATCGGCAAGGCGAGGCCGAGCCGGATCACCACACGCCGGTTCGTGATCGTGTAGGTGGTCGCCCGGCACACCGCCCAGGCATAGACGACCAGCAGCAACAGGGGCACCACAGCCAGGCCCAAGAACCGGGATGTGGCGACCGCCGCCTCCAAGGGCGGCGTGCCGGCCTGCAGCGTGGCGACGACATACCATGCCAGCAACGCGGCGAAGTAGATGGCCCACCCGCGCAGATGGAAGCCGCGGACGGCCAGCGTGCGCCAGTCCGGGGCACCCTGCCAGAGCAGGCGCTCCCCTTCCGGCAAACGCTCCGGAAGGCCAGCCAGCGGGCGGATCACAGCAGCGGCTCCAAACGGCCGGGCCTCGCGTAGAGCGTGCCGCCGCCGTAGTAGCCGACGATCTTCTCCTCCTCGAGGAAGGTGATGGTTTCCGGCGACTTCAACGTCGGCACGGTGGCGAACTGTGCCCCGGTGATGGATTTCACCAGGATGCGGCGCTGCTTGGCCCTGATCTGCACGAAGTTCATCGGCAACAGCACGCGCTCCGCACCCTTGGGGGCCAACAGCGTGACTTCCAGGTAGCGGATGACGACCTCGGAGCGGTCGATCCACGCATCCGACACGGTGCCGGCCTGCACGCCGTCGACGCCGAACACCGCCATCCCGATCACGTTCGGGTCCTCCCAGGCGAGGAAGAACTCCGGGACGGCGCGCAGCGGTACGATCTTCGGCAGGTTGTCGTCGAACGTATAGTCTGGGATGTCCGCCCGATGCTGGGCGTAGGAGCCGGGACCCATGGCGGCCAGCATCGGATCGCCGGTCGGGTCCAACGGCGCGCCCAGCCATTTGCCGGCCGGACGTGCGTTCATGAACTCCGCCGGCTCGGGCCGCGGGGCATAGATCGGGCCATGCTGGGTGAGGAAGCTCTTCGGCGACGGGATCCGCGGCAGCCCCTGCACCGTGACGGCGCGCGAGCGGTCCGACAGCAGGGGATACCCCTCCCGCTTGTCCTCACGACGCAAGTAGAAGATCAGGCCGGCAAAGCCGAGCCAGAACGCATACAACGTCAACTGGGCGACGTCGATGTAGCCGGTGATGGCGCCAATCTGCATAGCGGACCTCAGCTGTTCAGCGGGAAATAAGGAGCGACGGGGGCAAGGCGAGCCCGGCCAGCCGGCCGGGCGAGCGGGCCGATGGCGATCAGCGTGGCGAAGAGCAGGGCGAGCTCGATGGCATAGACGGCGACGTAGCCGGTCGCGGGCGACACCAGGGTCGAGCCCAGCGCCCCCCCTTCCGCCAGGGCGGAGACGCCGTCGCGGATGAGCCCGCCGGACGCCACGGCGGCCCCGGCGGCGGACGCCTGCACCGCGCCCCAGATGCCCAACGTCAGCCCGACCTGCCCCGGCCGCGCCAGGGCCATCGCCGCCGTCAGGGTGCAGTGGGCGAACAGGCCGGCGCCCAGCCCGATCAGCGTGACACCCACGCCGAACAGCCCGATGCTTTGCAGCGGCGCGGCAAACACCACGGCGCTGAAGGCGGCCAGGCCCACCATCGCGCCTACGCCTGCCAGGCGGTATGGGTCCGTCCCGCGGCCCAGCAGCCGCGCTGCCGTGGCAAACCCGGTCAACCCGCCCACCGCGAGCAGCGCGGTCATCGCCGTCGTGGCGCCGACCGGCAGCCCGAGCACGCGCCCGCCATACGGCTCGAGCAGGATGTCCTGCATGGAGAAGGCGATCGTGCCGACGCCCAGGGCCACCAGCCGGCGCCGGGCCCGGGCATCGCGGTTGAAGTCGCGCCACGTCTCGGCGAAGCTCGGCCGAATGCGGTCCGCCCGGGTGCGGCTCGGGTCCCGCGGCTCCTGCTTCCACAAGGCGATGCCGTTCAGCACCATGGTCGTGACGGCGGCGCCCTGGACGACCTGGATCAGCCGCACCTCCGAGAAATGCGCCAGCAGCAGACCGAACACCAGGGCGCTGGCCAGCATGCCCAGCAAGAGCATCATGCACAGCAGCGCCACGACCTTCGGGTGGGTCTCGGGCGGCGACAGGTCGGTCGCCAGGGCCAGCCCCACCGTCTGCGTGGTGTGAAGCCCGGCGCCGACCAGCAGGAAGGCCAGCCCGGCCGCGGCCTGGCCGAGGATGATGGGGCCGTTGCTGTCGCCGGACAGCACGATCAGGGCGAACGGCATGATGGCCAGCCCGCCGAACTGGATCAGCGTGCCCATCCACAGGTACGGCACCCGCCGCCAGCCCAACATCGAGCGGTGCGTGTCCGACTTGAACCCCACCACGGCGCGAAACGGGGCGAAGACGAGCGGGAGGGAGATCATCACCGCCACGAGCCAGGCAGGCACGCCCAGCTCCACGATCATCACCCGGTTGAGCGTGCCGATCATCAGCACCACCGCCATCCCGACGGTGACCTGGAACAGGGACAGGCGGAGCAGCCGGCGCATCGGCATGGCGGCCGACGTGACGTCGGCGAAGGGCAGGAACGCAGGGCCGATCTTGCCCCAGTTGCGCGCCAGGCGATGGTTGAGGCGGGCGACCACGCCGCTCATGCTTGCACCGACACCGCATTCATTTCCTGCGCGCAGGAAATGTAGAACCCGGTTGTGATGCGCTGGGTCCGTCCTGGCTGCCAGCCGTGCATCGCCGGGTCGGCCGCCAGCAGGCGCCGGATGGTGGTGCCCGTCACCGGCTCGATGGCGGGGGCGCGGTTGCCGCGCGGGAACAGGCGGCCGGCGGTGTGCATCGCCCACAGCAGCGGCGTGCGGGGGGCGAAGGTGAACAGCACCGAGCGCGTGCTGCGCGCCGCCAGCCCGGCCACGACGCGCGCCATGTCCGGCGCGGCGTAGTGGATCAGCGAGTCCATCCCCACCACGTGGTCGAACTGGCCCAGCGCCGGGTCCAGCATGTCGCCGACCCGGAACTCCACCCGCAACCCGTGCGGCAGGCGCTGCCGGGCCAACCCCACCAGAGTGGGCGACAGGTCGATGGCGACGACGTCGGCGCCACGGCGGGCGGCCTCCACGGCCAAGGCGCCGGTCCCGCACCCCGCATCCAGGATGCGCCGGCCCGTAAGGTCCTGCGGCAGCCAGCCAAGCAACGTCGCACGCATGCGGTCCCGCCCGGCGCGCACCGTGGCACGGATGCTCCCGACGGGCGCATCGGTGGTCAGCCGCGCCCAGGCGGCGACGGCCGTGCGGTCGAAATAGGTCTCCAGCTGCCCGCGCCGGGCCAGGTAGGTGGAGGTCGCCATCAATCGTACCCCAGCAGGTCGAAGATGTCCCGGTCGCGCATCGGCTGCCCGGTCAACGGCTCGGTCCCGGCCCAGAGCGAGGCGGCGAGGCGGAGATACTCGAGCTTCACCGCCTCGAGCTCCGGTGAGGTCTCCATCTCGAACAGGGTGGACTTCTTCAGGCGGGAGCGGCGGATCACGTCCAGGTCGGGGAAGTGCGCCAGCGTGCTCAGCCCGGTGGCGTTGTTGTAGCGGTCGACCTGGTCGGTCGCGGCGCTGCGGTTGGCGATGACGCCGCCCAGCCGGACGTTGTAGTTCTTGGCCTTCGCCTGGATGGCGGCGACGATGCGGTTCATGGCGAAGATGCTGTCGAAGTCGTTGGCGGTGACGATCAGCGCCCGGTCCGCATGTTGCAGCGGGGCCGCGAAGCCGCCGCACACCACGTCGCCCAGCACGTCGAAGATCACCACGTCGGTCTCTTCCAGCAGGTGATGCTCCTTCAGCAGCTTCACCGTCTGCCCGACCACGTAGCCGCCGCAGCCCGTGCCGGCCGGCGGGCCGCCCGCCTCCACGCACATGACGCCGTTGTAGCCCTGGTAGACGAAGTCCTCGACCCGCAGCTCCTCCGAGTGGAAGTTCACGGTCTCCAGCACGTCGATCACCGTCGGCAGCAACTGCTTGGTGAGGGTGAAGGTGGAGTCGTGCTTCGGGTCGCAGCCGATCTGCAGCACCCGCTTGCCGAGCTTGCTGAACGCGACGGACAGGTTGGAGGAGGTCGTGCTCTTGCCGATGCCGCCCTTGCCGTAGACGGCGAAGACCTTGGCGGTGCCGATCTTCAGCGCCGGGTCCAACTGGACCTGGACGCTGCCCTCGCCATCGCCGCGGACGGTCCGGCGAATCGCGTACGGTAGGGTTCCTGTCGTCATGCGGCTATCTCCACTCCGATGCCTTCCAGCCGATCCTCCAGGTCCTCGCCGGCGCGGCGAAGGGCGTCGAGAGTGGCGGGGTCGGGGCTCCAGTAATTGCGGTCGGTCGCCTCGATCAGGCGGTTGGCGATCTTGGATGAGGCCTTCGGGTTCAGTGCGGCCAGCCGGTCGCGCATCGCCGGGTCCAGCACGTAGGTCTCGGCGAGTTGCTGGTAGACCCAGGGTGCGACCTCCCCCGTGGTGGCCGACCAGCCCAGCGTGTTGGTCACGTGCGCGTCAATCTCCCGCACGCCCTCGTAGCCATGCTTCAGCAGGGCTTCATACCATTTCGGGTTCAGCGTCCGGGTGCGCGTCTCCAGCGAGACCTGTTCCCCCAGCGTGCGCACCGTGCCGTCGCCCCGCGTCTGGTCGCCGATATAGACGCTGGCCGACTGCCCGCCGCGGGCCCGGCGGACGGCGCGGGTGATGCCACCCAGCGTATCGAAGTAGTGGTCCACGGTGGTGACGCCGAGCTCGACCGAGTCGAGGTTCTGGTAGGTGATGTCAACGCTGGCCAGCACGTGGTCGAGGATGGCCGGGCGCCGCTCCGGCCGGCCGGAGGCGCCGTAGGCAAACCCCTTGCGGGCGACATAAGCCTCCGCCAGCTCGTCCTCGTCGTTCCACATGCCGGAGCCGACGAGCGAGTTGACGTTGCTGCCATAGGCGCCGTCCGCATTGCCGAACACGCGCAACGCCGCCTCCTCCAGGGAGCCGCCGTGCGCCGCCTGGAACGCCAGGGCGTGCTTGCGGACGAAGTTGCGGTCGGACGGTTCGTCCGCCGAGGCGGCGAGCAGCGCGGCTTCCGCCAGAAGCTTGGTCTGCAGCGGCAGCAGGTCGCGGAAGATGCCGGACAGGGTGACCACCACGTCCACGCGGGGGCGGCCCAGCGCGATCAGCGGCATCAGCGCCGCACCGCAGAGCCGGCCATAGCTGTCGAACCGCGGGGTCGCACCCATCAGCCACAGCGCCTGGGCGATCGGTCCGCCCTCGGTCTTCAGGTTGTCGGTGCCCCACAGCACCATGGCCACCGTTTCCGGCACGCCATGGCCGTCGGCGGCGTGCCGGGCCAGCAGGCGCTCGGCCTGCTTGGCGCCATCCTGCACCGCGAAGGCGCTGGGCAGGCGGAACGGGTCGAACCCGTGCAGGTTGCGCCCGGTCGGCAGCACCTCCGTCGTGCGCAGCAGGTCACCGCCCGGTGCCGGGCGGATGTAGCCGCCGTCCAGCGCGTGGATGACGGCGGGGAGTTCCGAGTCGGTGGCCAGCAGGAGGTCGAGCCGGGCGCGCTCCACCGGGTCGGTGACGCGGGCGGCATCCAGCATCTCGGCGCGCTCGCTGCTGCCGGGCGGCTGGCCGATCACGTGCAGGCCGTGCGGGATCAAGGAGTATTCCAGCTCCAGCAGGGCGGCGCCCAAGCGATCGATCTCGGCGTCCGGATCGTCCCAGGCCGGGTCCGGCCGGGCGAGTTCCACGGCCGCGGCCTGGGCCTGCACCAGCTCGGCGAACTCCGCCCGGTTGGCCTCGGGCTCCATCGCGCGCCACCGGTCCAGGCTCGACTTCAGGTCCAGCAGCCCACGGTACAGCCCGGCATGCGCCACCGGCGGCGTCAGGTAGCTGAGCAGCACCGCATTGGCCCGGCGCTTGGCGATCATGCCTTCGGACGGGTTGTTGGAGGCATAGAGGTTGAAGTTGGGCAGGTTGCCGATCAGGCGGTCGGGCCAGCATTCGGCGGACAGCCCGGTCTGCTTGCCAGGCATGAACTCCAGCGCGCCGTGGGTGCCGAAATGCAGCACCGCATGCGCGCGGAAATCCTGCTGGAGCCAGCGATAGAACGCAGCAAAGGCATGGGTCGGGGCGAAGCCGGTCTCGAACAGCAGCCGCATCGGGTCGCCTTCGTAGCCGAACGCTGGCTGCAGGCCGACGAAGACGTTGCCGAACTGCTTGCCGAGGATGAACAGCGACGCACCATCCGTCTGCGCGCGGCCGGGCGCCGGGCCCCAGCTCCGCTCGATCTCGTCCAGCCAGGGCTGGTTGCGCACGTGGTGCTCCGCGCTGACGCGGGCGGCGACGTTGGCGTCCGTCCCGTGGCGCTCGGCGTTGCCGGCCAGAAGGCCGTCCCGCAAGGCGTCGACGGTGGCCGGGACCTCGACCGTGTACCCGGCGTCGCGCATCGCCGTCAGCGTGTTGTGCAGCGAGGCGAACACGGCCAGGTAGGCGGCGGTGCCGGCAGCGCCCGCGTTGGGCGGGAAGTTGAACAGCACCACGGCGACCCGGCGGTCCCGGCGGGCGGCGCGGCGCATGTCGACCAAGGCCGCCACCCGGGCCGCCAGCACGGCGGCGCGTTCGGCATGCGACACCATGTCGCGGCGGGTGGGGCCGTCGGCATTGCCGGAGCGGCCGCCGAAGGTCATCGGGCACATGCCGCCGTCCAGCTCCGGCAGCGCCACCATCATCGTGGCCTCGACGGGCAGCAGCCCCCGCGGGTCGACCTGCCACTGCTCCATCGTCTGGAACTCGAGCGGATGGGCGGTGACGTAGGGCACGTCCAGCTTGGCCAGCAGCTCCTCGGCGGCGCGGCTGTCGTTGTAGGCGGGCCCACCCACGAGGGAGAACCCGGTGAGCGAGACCACGGCATCGACCGTGGCGACGCCGTCGCGCATGAAATAGGCCTCGATCGCGGCGCGGGCATCCAGGCCGCTGGCGAAGGCGGGGATGACGCGCAGCCCCTTGGCCTCGAGCGCCGCGATGACGCCGTCATAATGCGCGGCATTGCCCGAGATCGGGTAGGCGCGGAGCAGCAAGACGCCCACCGTCCCGAGCGTGCCGCCCGCCGGCAGGGCAGCCAGCTTCTCGGCGACCCGGCCGGGCACGGCGGGGTGGTACAGGCCCAGCTCGGGATAGCTCACCGGCTGCCCCACCGTCAGCGGCGTGGCCGGCCGGCGACCGGCGCTGGCATAGCGGTCCACCAGCATCCGCACCAGGTTGGCCAGGTTCTCGTCCGACCCGGCAAGCCAGTATTGCAGGCCCAGGAAGTAGGCGCGCACGTCCTGGGCCGGGCCGGGGATGTAGCGCATCAGCTTGGGCAGCCGGCGCAGCATCCGCATCTGCGCCTTGCCGCTGCTGGGCGCACCCTCGCGCCCCCGGCCACCGCGCAGCTTCTTCAGCAGCGCCATCATGCCGCTGGCCGGCTTGGCCATGTCGAACCGGCCGAGCCGGGTCAGTCGCGTGATCTCGCCGCCGGACATGCAGCACAGCATGGCGTCGCACCCGTCCCGCCGGGCGGCCAGCGCGGGTTGGACCGCGCGGATATGGTCCTCCAGGAACAGCATCGACGCGATGACGATGTCGCCCCGGGCGATGTCGGCGTGGCAGTCGGCAAGCGCCTCGGGGTCGTTGCCCCACTCGTCGGCGGCATGGATGCTGAGCACCAGGCCCGGGATCTCACGGCGCAACTGCGCTTCGGCGCGGGCGGCGGCGCTGGACAGATGGCTGTCCATGGTGACGATCACCACCCGCACCGGGTTCGCCTCAGCGGCCAAAATGGGCTTTGGCATCGTACAGCGTCTCCACCGTTATGGTCGCCAAGCCGCGTTCCTGTGCGAACCGCTCGGTGTTCCGCTTGGCCTTGCCCCGCACGAAGAACGGGATCTTGCCGATCTCCTTCTCCGCGTCGCTCGCCCAGCGGATTGGACCCGCCTCGACGGGCGCCGGCTCCGGCCGTGCCGCTGCATGCCCGAGATGGCTGGGCGCGGCTTCGGCGTGGAACTCGGCATCCTCGCGGAACATGCCCAGCAGGTGCTCTTCCAGCCCCATCATCAGCGGGTGGACCCAGCTGTCGAACAGGACATTGGCGCCCTCGAAGCCCATCTGCGGCGAGTAGCGGGCCGGGAAGTCCTGCACGTGCACGGGGGCGGAGATGACGGCGCAGGCGATGCCCAGCCGCTTGGCGATGTGCCGCTCCATCTGCGTGCCCAGCACCAGCTCCGGTTGGGCCGCGGTGACGGCGGCCTCGACCGCGAGGTAGTCGTCGGAGATGACGGCTTCGACGCCATACAGCTTGGCAGCCTCGCGCACCTCGCGGGCGAACTCCCGGCTATAGGTGCCGAGCCCCACGACGGTGAAGCCGAACTCCTCGGCCGCCACGCGGGCGGCGGCCACCGCATGCGTGGCGTCGCCGAAGACGAAGACGCGCTTGCCGGTCAGATAGTTGGAGTCGACCGAGCGCGAGTACCACGGCAGGTTGGATGCGGCGCCGTCCAAGGCGGGCGCCGGGTCGACGCCGGCCAGGGACGCGCACTCGGCGATGAACTCGCGGGTCGCACCGATGCCGATCGGCACCGTGCGGGTGGATTTCTGGCCGAAGCTGCGGGCCAGCCAGGACGCGACCTGGCCGCCGATTTCGGGATAGAGCAGGACGTTGAAGTCCGCCTCTCCCAACCGGCCGAGGTCGGCCGGGCTGGCACCCAACGGCGCCACCACCGCAACGTCGATCCCGAGCGTGCCCAACAGCCGCGTGATCTCCGTCACGTCGTCGCGGTGGCGGAAGCCGAGCGCGGACGGGCCGAGAATGTTGCAGCTGGGGCGCGCATTCGGCTGCCGGGCGGAACCCGGCGGCGGCACGTTCGGCCCGGCGAAGGTGCGCACCATCTGGTAGAACGTCTCGGCCGCGCCCCAATTCTCCTTCTTCTGGTAGGACGGCAGGTCGAGCGCCACGACCGGGATCGGCAGGTTCAGGGCGCGGGCCAGGCCACCCGGATCGTCCTGGATCAGTTCCGCGGTGCAGGAGGCACCGACCATCAGCGCCTGCGGCTTGAACCGCTCGTAGGCGCCCAGGGCGGCGGTCTTGAACAGCTCGGCGGTGTCGCTGCCGAGGTCGCGCGCCTGGAAGGTCGTGTAGGTGACCGGCGGGCGCTTCGGCAGCCGCTCGATCATCGTGAACAGCAGGTCGGCATAGGTGTCGCCCTGCGGCGCGTGCAGCACGTAGTGGACGTCGCGCATGGCGGTGGCGACGCGCATGGCCCCCACATGCGGCGGCCCCTCGTAGGTCCAGAGCGTGAGCTGCATCGCGCTAGACCCGCAGCCGCGTGCGCCGCACCAGCGGCCGGGCGAACAGTTCGGCCAGGTCGGCCGCCTGGTCGTAGCCCTGGATCGGGGTGAACAGCAGTTCGATCGACCACTTGGTGGTGATGCCCTCGGCCTCCAGCGGGTTGGCCAGGCCGAGGCCGCAGACGACGATGTCGGGCATCGCGGCCCGGCAGCGGTCCAGCTGGAGCTCGACGTCCTGCCCCTCGCTCAGGCGCGTGCCGGAGGGCAGCAAGGCCAGCTCGGGCGCCATGTGCTGGCGGTGCAGGAACGGGGTGCCGACCTCGACCAGCCGCATCCCCATCTCACGCGAGAGGAAGCGCGCGAGCGGGAGCTCCAGCTGGCTGTCCGGGAACAGGAAGAGGCTCTTGCCCTCCAGCTGCGGGCGGTAGCGCTCGAGCGCATGGGCGGCGCGTTCGCGGGCCGGCCTGGTCGCCGAGTCGAACCGGGCGGGCGTGACACCCCAGCAGGCCGCGGCGGCCTGCAGCCAGGCGGTGGTGCCCTCGATCCCGAACGGGAACGGCGCGGCGATGCGGGTGGCGCCGCGGGCTTCCAGCGCGCGGGCCGTGTCGGCCAGGAAGGGCTGGGCCAGGAGCAGCCGGGTGTTCGGGCCGACCGGCGGCAGGTCCAGCGCGTGGCGCGGCGGCAGGAAATGCACCGGGCCGATTCCCATGCCGTCCAGCAGGCGGCGCAGCTGGTCTTCCACCACCTCCGCCAAGGCACCGGCGATCAGCAGCGACGGGGCGGCGCCCGGCGCCTCCCGCGGCAGGATCGGCACCAGGGCGGCAAGGCAGGCATCCTCCCCCTGCGTGAAGGTCGTCTCGATCCCGCTGCCGCTGTAGTTCAGCACGCGTACATCCGGCGCGTGCGTCGCCGACAGGCGCTCCGCCGCGCGGGACAGGTCCAGCTTGATGACCTCGGACGGGCAGGACCCGACCAGGAAGAGCAGGCGGATTTCCGGCCGCCGCGCCAGCAGCTCCGCCACCACGCGATCCAGCTCGTCATTGGCGTCGGCCATGCCGGCCAGGTCCCGCTCGTCGATGATCGCCGTCGCGAACCGCGGCTCGGCGAAGATCATCACGCCCGCGGCCGACTGGATCAGGTGGGCGCAGGTGCGGGAGCCGACCACCAGGAAGAAGGCGTCCTGGATCTTGCGGTGCAGCCAGATGATTCCCGTCAGGCCGCAGAACACCTCGCGCTGGCCACGCTGCCGCAGCACGGGCGCGTCGGCGCATCCGGCAAGCGCGGTGTCGCTCACGCAGACATTTCCAGGCTGTGGCCCGGCACCGGCCAGGCGGGCTGCTCCAACCGGGCCGTGCGGAGCTTCAGCACGAACTGGGCAGCGTTGACCACGTAGGACGCATAGGCTGCCAGGGCCAGGAGCATCAGCCCGTGCGTGTCGAGCGCGCCTGACACATAGGCCACGAGGTAGCCGGTGTGCAGCGCCAGCACGAGCATGCTGACCACGTCCTCCCAGTAGAACGCGCGGGCGAACAGGTAGCGCCCGAAGACTTCGCGCTCCCACAGCGAGCCGGTGACCATGATGGCGTAGAGCGTGACGGTCTTGACCACGACGGAGGCGATGGCGAGCGTGCCGCCCTCCCCCGTAAGCAGGAAGCGCAACACCAACGCCGCGCTGACCAGGAAGACGGCGAACTGTGCCGGCGCAAGCACGCCCTGGACGACGGTCCACGGCGATGCGTCCCGCCGCCGGCGCTCTTCCGGCGAGTAGAGCGACTGCCTGCCGGGGCGCCGCTGGTGCTTGCTGCCGCTGTGGCCGACGATGCCGCCCCAGGGGCAGCAGTCGAACTTGTCCAAGACGAAGCCGAGTGCGGCGGTGAACATGATTGGGCTTTGCCTTCCCTCTTCTTTGATGTGCGGCTCAAGGGACGTCTTGGTCTAAGTCAGCAACACGGCGCTCGGTCTATGATCCGGTGTGACCTTCGTCGGCGTGCACCGGAATTCCGATAAGAGGAGGCTAGGGCGTCACCGTCGAAAGTGTCAAGCCGTCCTGACGTAAATCACGGTTGACACATGGGGCGTCGTTCACCGATGGTTGGAGAAGGAAGAACATCCACGGGTTCCATGACCGCGCCAGACACGCACCGGGCGAGCCGAAAGGGACAGGCCGTCGCTCCACCGCCCATGCGGCTGGCAGCGCCAGCATCGCGCTCCCGCACGGTGGGTCGCGTGACCCAGCTGTCCCAGCAGGGACGTCATTGGAGGCCACTGCAAACCGCCGTGGGCAGATCACGCCGATGATTGCGGAGGTCGGCGCAATGATCGTCACCCCTGCCGCCTAGCAGCCCAGCTCGTCTCCGCCGGTCGCAGCCGCGCGGGACCACACAAGAAAAACACAGTCAACGGGGACCAGGACGCGACGTGAGTTTGGAGATTGCATCAGCCGTGAAAACCTTCTTTTCACCCGGCACTTCCCTGGGCACTCTCGACGCGGCATCGGCGGCGACGTTGATCGCGGCCGCATCCGACGTGGCGCTGATCCTGGATGCGAACGGCACCATCTGCGACATGGCCTTCCGCAACGAGGAGTTGTGCCAGGACCTCGTGGAAAGCGCGTCATGGATGGGCCGGTCGCTGGCCAGCACGGTGGCGACCGACAGCAAGGCCAAGGTGACCATGCTGTTGCGCGAGGCCGCCGACACCGCCGAGTCGCGCTGGCGCCACATCAACCACCTCGCGCCCGAAGGCCGGTCGGTCCCGGTGCTGTACTGCGGCGTCCAGGTCGGCGAGGACGGCCGCATCGTGCTGTTCGGCCGCGACCTGCGCGCGATGTCCCAACTGCAGCAGCGGCTGATGAACGCACAGCAATCGCTGGAGCGCGACTACTCCCGCATGCGCGAGGTCGAGACCCGCTACCGCCTCCTGTTCCAGCTCTCGTCCGAGGCGGTGCTGATCGTCGACCCGGCCCGGGCGCGGGTGGTCGAAGCCAACCCGGCGGCATGCAGCCTGTTCGGCGCCACCGCGGAGGAGATCATCGGCCAGTCCCTCCCCGGCATCTTCGATGGCGAGGGGTTGGCCACCATCCAGGCCCACCTCTCCGCCGTCCGCGGCGGCAACCAGGAGGAAGCCGTCAACGCCCGCCTGGCGCGGCGCAAGGACGGCAGCACCGGGCAGCAGGTCTGGGTCCGGGCCTCGCTGTTCCGGCAGGAGAGCCTCACGCTGTTCCTCGTGCGCCTCTCCGCCGTGCCGAGCGACGGGGTCGCCGCGCTGCCGGACGTCAAGACCAAGCTGCTGAAGGCGGTGGAGAGCGCGCCGGACGGGTTCGTGGTCACCGACGACACCGGCAACATCCTGACCGCCAATGCGGCCTTCCTGGAGATGGCCCAGCTGACCAGCGAGAAAGCCGCCGTGGGCGAGCCGCTGGACCGGTGGATCGGCCAAGGCGGTGTCGACCTGGACGTGCTCGTCAACAACCTGCGCCAGCGGGGGACCGTCCGCTTCTTCTCCACCGTGCTGCGGGCCGAGGACGGCGGCACCGTGCAGGTCGAGATCTCGGCCGTATCCGTCCGCAACGGCGGCAACCACCACTCGTTCGGCTACGCGGTCCGCAACGTCGGCCCGCGCGTGCAGGTCCAGTCCCGCGCGGCGAAGGAGATGCCCCGGTCCGTCGAGCAGCTGACGGAGCTGATCGGGCGCGTGGCGCTGAAGGACCTGGTGCGCGAGGCGACAGAAGTGATCGAGCGGCTGTCGATCGAGGCGGCGTTGGAGCTGACCGGCGACAACCGCGCCTCCGCCGCCGAGATGCTGGGGCTCAGCCGGCAGAGCCTCTACGTCAAGCTCCGCCGCTACGGCCTGGGCGACCTGACCACGGCCGACGAGAGCTGATGAGCGGCGCGCAGTCCTTGCTCCGGTCGGCCAACGCCCTGCACGCCCCATCCGTGCTGGAGCTGCTGAAGCCGATCACGTGGTTCGCGCCGATGTGGGCGTTCGGTTGCGGCGTCGTCTCGACCGGGCAGCCGGTCGGCCGGGCCTGGCCGCTGGTGGTGGCCGGGATCGCCCTGGCAGGCCCGCTGGTGTGCGGCACCAGCCAAGCGGCGAACGACTGGTTCGACCGCCACGTCGACGCCATCAACGAGCCGAACCGCCCCATCCCGTCCGGCCGCTTGCCGGGCCGCACCGGGCTGGCGATCGCCGTCGGGTGGACGGTCGTGTCGTTGCTGGTGGCCGCCGCACTCGGGCGCTGGGCCTTCGGAGCCGCCGTGGTGGGGGTCGCCCTGGCATGGGCCTACAGCGCCCCGCCGCTGCGGCTGAAGGCGAATGGCTGGCTGGGCAACACGGCCTGCGCGGTGTGCTACGAGGGCCTGCCCTGGTTCACCGGCGCCGCCATCATGGCGGGCCACTGGCCGGATGGGCGCATCGTGCTGATGGCGGCGCTGTATAGCCTGGGCGCGCACGGCATCATGACGCTGAACGACTTCAAGTCGGTCGAGGGCGACCAGCAGACGGGGATCGACTCGCTGCCGGTGATGCTCGGGGTGCCGAATGCGGCGTTGCTGGCCTGCTGGGTCATGGCAGCGCCGCAGGCGGGCGTGGCGGTGCTGCTGGCGATGTGGGGCTTCCCGGGGCATGCCTGGTCCATACTGGCGCTGCTGCTGGTGCAGCTGGGGCTGATGGCACGCTTCCTCGGGCGGCCGCGCCTGCTGGCTCCGTGGTACAACGGGACGGGGACGACGCTCTACGTGGCCGGGATGATGGTCGCCGCCTTCGCCCTGCGCGCCCTGGTGCCGGCATGACCACCTCCCTGGGCTGGGGCGGCATCGTGCGGCTGGGCCTGGTGCAGGCCGCGCTTGGCTCCGTCACGGTGCTGACGATCTCCACGCTGAACCGCGTGATGGTGGTGGAATGGTCGCTGCCGGCCCTGCTGCCCGGCGCACTGGTCGCGCTGCATTATGCCGTCCAGGCGCTGCGCCCGCGCATGGGATACGGCTCCGACATGGGGCGCCGGCGGACCCCCTGGATCATCGGCGGGATGCTGGCCTTGGCGGCCGGCGGGCTGGTCGCCGCATTCGGGACGGCGATGATGGGCGCCGCCTCGCTGCCCGGACTGGCGATCGCCCTGGTCGGTTTCGTCCTGGTCGGGCTCGGCGTCGGCTCGGCTGGAACCTCGGTGCTGGTGCTGATGGCGGCGCGGGTCGACGCACGCCGGCGTGCGCCGGCCGCGACCATCCTGTGGCTGATGATGATCGCCGGGATCGCCGTCACGTCGGGCTGCGCCGGCCTGTCGCTGGACCCGTTCAGCCCGCAGCGCCTCGTGGGCTTCACCGCGGCGGTGGCGGGCGCGGCCGTGCTGGTGTCGGTGCTGGCGGTGTGGCGGCTGGAAGGCGACGGCGAAGCGGTCGGGGCCCCGCGGCAAGCGGCGCCCGGCTTCTTCGTGGCCGTGCGCCAGGTCTGGGCGGAGCCGCAGGCGCGGCGCTTCGCGGTCTTCGTGTTCGTGTCCATGCTGGCCTACAGCGCGCAGGAGATGGTGCTGGAGCCTTTCGCCGGGGCGGTGTTCCGCATGACGCCGGGCGGGACCGCCGGGCTGACGGGCCTGTTCCACGGCGGCGTGCTGGTGGGGATGGCCGGGGTGGCGCTGTGCTGCGCGCTGGTGGGGGAGTTCCGCACCCGGGCGATGCGGATCTGCACCGTGGGTGGCTGCGGCGCCTCCGCACTCGGGCTGGCCGCGTTGGCAGGCGCCGCGCTGGTGGGGCCGGCCTGGCCACTGGACGGCACGGTGTTCGCGCTCGGGATGGCCAACGGCGCCTTCGCCGTGTCCGCGATCGGCGCGATGATGGGATTGGCCGGCGCCGGGCGGGAGTCCCGCGAGGGCCTTCGGGTCGGCCTATGGGGTGCGGCGCAGGCCTTCGCGTTCGCCGCGGGCGGGCTCGCGGGCACCGGTCTGATCGACGCCACCCACCTGCTGATCGCGCGCCCTGCCCTTGCCTATGCCACGGTCTTCGGCGTGCAGGCGTTCGGGTTCGTGGTGGCGGCGCGGCTGGCGCTCGGCGTGTTCCAGGCACGGGGCCGCCACGTCGCCGGCCCGGCGCTCGCATTGTCACAGGCTGGATAGGAGGATTGACCATGCCCGACCCGGCTATGTTCGATGCGGTCGTCGTGGGTGGCGGGCCATCCGGCGCGACCGCTGCGGCGGATCTGGCCCGGCTGGGCCGCCGCGTGCTGCTGCTGGACCGGGCGGGACGGATCAAGCCTTGCGGCGGCGCGATCCCGCCGCGGCTGGTGCGCGATTTCGCGATCCCAGACCACCTGCTCGTCGCACGGGCCCGCGGCGCCCGGATCGTGTCCCCGGCCGAGAAGGTGGCGGACATGCCGATCGACGGCGGCTATGTCGGCATGGTCGACCGCGACGCGTTCGACGAGTGGCTGCGCGCCCGCGCCCAGGATGCCGGGGCGGAACGCCGGACCGGCACCTACCAGCGGATGTCGCACGATCCGGATGGCGTGGCGGTGGTGCACTACATCCCCAAGGACTCGACGGAGGAGCAGCGGGTCCGCACCCGGGTGGTGGTGGGCGCCGACGGGGCACGCTCCAAGGTCGCCAAGCAGACCGTGTCCGGAGCCGAACGCATGCCCTATGTGTTCGCCTATCACGAGATCGTCCGCGCGCCGACCGGCGACGCGGCCTTCGACGGGTCACGCTGCGACGTGTACTACCAGGGCAAGCTGTCGCCGGACTTCTACGCCTGGATCTTCCCGCATGGCGACACGATGAGCATCGGCACCGGCTCCGCCCGCAAGGGCTTTGGCTTGCGCCCGGCGATCGCGGCGCTGCGCCAGACCGCGGGCTTGGACAAGCTGGAGACGCTGCGGCACGAGGGCGCGCCGATCCCCATGAAGCCGCTGCGGCGCTGGGACAACGGGCGTGACGTGGTGCTGGCGGGCGATGCGGCCGGCGTGGTGGCGCCCGCCTCCGGCGAAGGGATCTACTACGCGATGCTGGGCGGCCGCCTGGCGGCCGACGCGGTGGAGCAGCTCTGCACCACCGGGGACGTGCGCTCGCTCGCATCGGCGCGCAAGCGGTTCATGAAGGCGCATGGACGCGTGTTCTTCATCCTGGGGATCATGCAGTGGTTCTGGTACAGCAGCGACAAACGGCGTGAGAGCTTCGTCAAGATGTGCCGCGACCCGGACGTGCAGCGGCTGACCTGGGAGAGCTACATGAACAAGGAGCTCACCCGGCGTGACCCGATGGCGCATGTCCGCGTCTTCCTGAAGGACATGGCCCACCTGGTGGGCTTCGCGCGCGCATGACGAAACGGTGGGTGCCCATCGCCGTGGCGGCCGCGGTGGCGATCGTCGTGGCGTTGCTGGGCGCTTCCGCGACGGACATCTCCGGCTGGTATTTCGGGCTGAAGAAATCGTCGCTGACGCCGCCCGACTGGGCGTTCGGCCCGGCCTGGACCATCATCTACGCGCTGACCGCCCTGAGCGGGGTGCTGGCCTGGCGCACCGCCGACCGGGTGCTGCGGCGGCGCATGCTGGTGTTGTTCGCGCTGAACGCCCTGCTGAACGTGGCGTGGAGCGAACTGTTCTTCCTGCTGCAGCGGCCGGACTGGGCACTGATCGAGGTGATCCCGTTCTGGCTCAGCATCCTGGCGCTGATCGTGCTGCTGCGCCCGGCCTCCAGCCGGGCGAGTGGGTTGCTGGTGCCTTACCTACTGTGGGTGGCGTTCGCCGGCTGGCTGAACCTCGAGGTCGTGCGGCTGAACGGGCCGTTTGGCCGCGCCTAAGTATCGAACTTAACGCAAACAATGAGACTGGTGGGGAACGTGACGATGGACATGGCGGTGGCTTCGATGGAGACCGGCGTTTGCCTCCGGAACCAGGCCGCGTCGGGGCAGCAGAACCCGCATGTGCGGCCGCATCATCCCGGCCTGCCGCTCCGGGTCGGCACCCGCGCCTCGCCGCTGGCCCTGGTGCAGACCCGCGCCTTCCTCCACACGCTGACGAAGTTCTGCCCCGTGTTGCGCGGGATGGACGTGTTCCAGGAACACGCGATCCGCACCACGGGCGATGCCAGCCAAGCCTCCGGCCAGCGTCTGGCGGACATCGGCGGCAAAGGCCTGTTCTCCAAGGAGATCCATGAGGCGCTGGAGGACGAGCGGATCGACTTCGCCGTGCACTCGCTCAAGGATTTGGAGACGTTCCTGCCGCCGAGCATCGTGCTGGCCTGCACGTTGACGCGCGAGGATGCGCGCGACGCCTTGATCCTGGGCCAGGACTGCGAGCCTTCGGAGTCGGACGACCCGTATGCCAGCCTGCCCCACGGCGCGGTCATCGGCTCCAGCTCCGTCCGGCGGCAGGCGCAGTTGCTGCATGCCCGGCCGGACCTGCAGGTTACGACGATCCGCGGCAACGTGCACGGCCGGCTGGACAAGGTGAAGCGCGGCGACTACGCGGCCAGCCTGCTCGCCTTGGCGGGCATGCGCCGGCTGGGGCTGGAGCACGAGGCGTCGGTGGTGCTGGACACGGACGTGATGGTGCCGTCCGCCTGCCAGGGGATCGTCGGCATCACCGTGCGGTCGAATGCGACCGAACTGCGCGAGCTGCTGGCGGCGATCGAGGATCCCGTGGCGAAGGCCGTGTCCAACGCCGAGCGCTCGCTGCTCGCCGCGCTGGACGGCTCGTGCGCGACGCCGATCGGAGGGTATGCCCGCCCCCTGCCCGGCCAGCGGCTGCACCTGACCGGTCTGGTGGCACGCGCAGACGGGACGTTCCTCCTGCGCCGCAGCGTGGAGTGCTCATTCGCCGATGCGACCCGCGCCGGGACGGAGTTGGGGGACAGCCTGCGCGCGGACAGCCCGGCGGACATCTTCCACTGAGACTTTCCTCGCCAGCTTGCAGCAGGGTGATGGCATGACGCATCTGGGCTTCATCGCCGCGTCCTACGCGCTGGGGATCCTGGTACCGGCCGGGTTCGCCGTGGCGGCGGCACGTCGGCTGTCCGCGGCCCGCCGGCGCCTGGCCGCGATCGATCCGCGAGGCCTTCGGTGACACGTAAACGACGCCGGGTGGCCATCCTCCTGGCCTGCGGGTTGGGCCTCGGATCGGCGACGGCATTGTCGCTGTCTGCCTTCAGCCAGGACTTGGTGTTCTTCGTGGCGCCCTCCGACTTGGCGGAGAAAGGCGTGCCCGGGCGTGCGTTGCGCCTGGGCGGGCTGGTGGAGGCAGGGTCGGTGCGCCGGCTGTCCGAAGGCGGCGAACCGGTAGCGCATTTCCGGGTGACGGACGGCCGCGCCAGCGTGGACGTGGCCTATCGCGGTATCCTGCCCGACTTGTTCCGGGAGGGGCAGGGCGTGGTGACACTGGGCACGCTGGTCGGCGACGGCACGTTCCGCGCCAGCGAGGTGCTGGCCAAGCACGACGAGACCTACATGCCGAAGGACGTCGCGGACGCCCTGAAGAAGGCGGGCATGTGGGACCCGGCGAAAGGCCCGCCGCCGCCGGCCGCGAGCTGGAACACGTTGGCGACGCGAACCTCCGGCTGACATCGGCAAAACGATGCGTCCGCCATTTTGCCCACGATCGGCCGACACGCCGGGGGAGCCGCGCCCGAGATGCAACGTGCGCCCGGTGGATGGCTTTGCATGAGGCGGCGATGGCCCTGGGTGGCGGCGGCGGCGATCCTGGCGTTCGGCGCCTGGGACATCAGCCTTGGACGGCCCGGGCAGAGCATGGCGGAACGCACTGCCGCCTATGACGCGACGCGGGCGGCCGACCCGGTCCTCCGCCGCGAGGACCAGGCTGTCGGCGACTCGCTCCGCGCGCTGGTGGACGCGACCGCTGCGCCCGACATGGTGCTGCAGGCGCAGGAGCGCTGGGGTGAGGACCGCGTCCCCATCCGCGGCGCCGCCCCTCCCGACACGGTCCCCGCCATGGAATGGGCTGCGTCCCTGCTGCGGCAGGCGACGTTCTGGCGTGCTGCCCTGCTGAAGCGGCCCAGCGCGGCTGATCTGGCGGCAACCTGCGTCTACCAGGTGCCCTACGCGCCCTGCACCGTGAGCGCGAGCGGCGAGGTGCCGGGCAGCGACGGCGCGCTTCGCTACCAGGCGGCCGGCCGGTTCATTACCGAGCGGCAGGGCGCGGATGCGGACCGGCTGTTGCAGGCGGACGAGGCCGCCGCCTGGTCGGACCCGATGGTCGGCGCGACCGTCGACATCTTCGCCGCAGACCCGGCGGGCGGGTGGCGCATGGTCCTGGCCATCGGGGGACAACCATCCGAGCGCCCGGAGCAGATTACGACCCCCGCCGGGCCGATGCTTACGGTCACGAGAAATGATCCATCTGGCCCACTGCTATACGCCGTCGTAGACGGCCGCTGGCGCTACCTGTACCAGGCCGCCTGGATGCAGGCACTGGCCGCCAAGGCGCCTGCCGGAACATGCCTCGACGGCGGCTTCTACCTGGGGCGCTGGCCGTGGCCTGCGCAGCTGATCCCGGAACTGAGCCGGCCCGGGCTGAACCCGGCAACCCTGACCGTCGACAGCGCCTACTTCGCCGATGACGCGAAGGCCGCCACGGTGCATGCCACGATCGGATTGCAAGGCGACGAGCTGGTGCTGCGCACGGCCTCCGTTAAGATCCTCAAGCCCGCATCGCTTTGGGCCAGGGCATTCAGCCGCTGCACCGGCTGAATGCCCTGGCCGATCGGCCCCTAGGAGCTTGTGTTCGTAAGTTGGTTGTCGCCGGATGGGTGATTGGTTGCGGTGGCTGACAGGTGTCGGTGAGTTGCTGTCATGGTGCGGCCTTTGCGAGCTTAAGGAGGTTGTGTGCGGTGCAAATCATGGCCCACTCGCCTCTAACCTTGGTCCATCCGCGCAGCAGGAATTGTCTGAACCCTCTAGCCTGCTTGATTTGGCCGAACACCGGCTCGACCACCTGCTTGCGCAGCCGGTAGCGGCTACGGTGCCCGGCCCGTTTCAGGGTGGCCGCCATCGCTGCCATCAGGGGCTGCTGCGGCTTGGGAGGCGCTTTGCCTTCGGCCGAGCGTGGTCGCGGGGGCGCCACGTAGGCGCGGACCCGGCGCTCGGCCATGGCGGCCAAGTTGGCCTCGCTGGCGAAGCCGGTGTCAGCCGACACCTCGGCCGGCTTGCGGCCCAGGTTCGTGCCTATGGCATCGACCAGCGGCACCAGCCCGCCCACTTCGGCCCCGCTGGTGACCAGGCGGTGCGAGACGATCACCTGGCTGGCCGCGTCTACGGCGGCCTGCGCGTTGTAGCCGGCGATGAACCCGTCACGTGTCGGCAGGATACGGCTGTCGCCATCGGTGAAGTTGCGCTGGGCTCGATCCGGCGGGCCGCCATCCGGTGCACGGTTCGGCCGGCCGCTCTTCTGCATGCCGGACGACGGGCCCGGCCCGTCCGGATCGATATCGCAGGGCGCGGCGGCGGCTTCCGCCTCCAGCGTGGCGCGCGCGGCCCGGATGCGCGCCAGGCGTTGCTGCTTGTCGGCCACCCAGGCCGGCATCTCGTCGCCACGCCGGTCGGCGCCGTGCTCGGCGTCCTCGTCCGCGTCGGTGCGCTCGGCCTGGCCCAGCCAGCCGGCCACCTCGGCGGCCAGCCGGGTCTCGGCCTGCTTCATGCGGCCGTAGCTCATCGCTTTGTGGCGCGATGCGTTGGCCTTCAGCTTGGTGCCGTCGATGGCGACGTGGCCGAGCTTAACCAGCCCCGCCGCCCGGCACAGCAGCAGCACCTGCACGAACAGGCCCTGCAAAGCGGCCAAATGGCGGCGGCGGAACTCGCTGATGGCGTGGAAGCCGGGCTTGTTCAGACCGGTGACCGCCATGAAGTCCACCCGCTCCTCGCACGCCCGCGCCAACTGGCGGCTGGAGTAGACGCCGCGGCTGTAGCCATACAGCAGCAGTGCCACCATCATGCCGGGGTGATAGGGCGGGTAGCCCCGCTCCTCCTCGTAGGCCGATAGAATGGCCGACAAGTCCAAGCTCTCGCGCACCGTGTCGCGCACGAAGTGTGCCACGTGCCCCAGCGGCACAAACTCGTGCACCGACGGCGGCAACAGCCAACTCTGGTCAACGTCCCAAGGACGAAAGGTCTTGCTCATGCATCACAGTGAATCAGACTTCACCTCGCGTCGGCTAGCGATTACCGACACAGGCTCCTAGCTGTTCGGCCCCCGTTCCATCGAGTACGGCTGCCAGCGGCGCAAGGCGGAGCCGGCCAACACGGTGGGGTTGACGCAACTCATCGGCCAGCGGCCCGACAGCAGCAGCGACAATTCCTGCCCGACGCGCCGCTTGCGGGCCGGGTCGAAGCGCGCCGATGCGGACGCGTTGTGCGGGCTGAGCACGACGTTCGGCATCTGCAACAGGGGGTTGTCCTGCTGCGGCGGTTCCTCGGCCAACACGTCCAGCGAGGCACCGGCAATCCAGCCTTCCTGCAGGGCGCGGATCAGGGCCGGCTCGTCCACCGTGGGGCCGCGCCCGGTGTTGATGAACCATGCGGTCGGCTTCATCATGCGGAAGTGCTTCTCCTTCAGCATGGCCCTCGCCTGCGGCGTGGCGGGTGCATGCATCGAGACGAAATCGGACGTCTGTAGGACCTCTTCGAGCGTGCCGGGCCGCACCCCGTGCTCGTGGATCACCAGCTCCTCGATGAACGGATCGTAGGCCACCATGGCCAGGCCGAAGCCCTTGGCGCGCGCCGCGGTCAGCCGTGCCACCCGGCCGAACGCGATGAAGCCCAGGGTGGAGCCCATCAACCGGGGCATCTTCAACAGCTGCGGGCGACCGTCGCGCCAACGCCCTTCCCGCACCATGCGGTCCTGCTCCAACACCCGGCGGTGCCCGGCCAGCAGCAGCGCCATCGCGTGGTCGGCCACCTCGTCGATGAAGGTGTCGGGACAGTTCGTCACCGGCATGCCCCGCGCCGTCGCGGCCGCCACGTCGACGTAATCCACGCCCACGCTGCCCAGCACGATCCCCTTGCAGCCGGGGGGCAGCGCCTGGATCATGCGCGCGGTGAACTGCATGCCCTTGGCATACACCGCGTCGCAATCGCTGGTCGCGGCGATGAAGCCATCCTCGTCGGTCGGAACCTCGACGATCTCGGCGTCGAGGCCCTCCAGCGCCTCCATCTCCAACTCGTAGCCACCGCCCGCGACGGTGAAGCTGGCGCCGGCGGGCGTCGCGATCTTGAACTTCGCCATGGTTTATCCCCTTCAGCCCGACGCCGGCCGCGCCCGGACGCCCCTCTCGTTGACGGCACTCCCGGTATACCCGGAGCGGCCGACGATACCAGACCCGGGCACGAGCGACAGGACATGGAACACGCGCCAGCCGGCATCCGCCCGCAGCGCCTCGATCGCCGTGACCTTGGTCGCGTTCAGGCCCGGTAGTATCGCTTGGCCCGCCGCTCCGCCTCCTTCACGGCCTCCTCGGGCGTGGATTGGCCGGACGCCACGGCGGCGAACATCTGCACGACCACGTAATCCGCCGTGACCGCGCCGGAGGCCGCGGTGATCGGTCCCTTGAACCCGTTCCAGCACGGATGGCCGCATGTGTCGCGGTATGCCGCGATCTTAGGGTCGACCTTCCAGACGTCACTTTCTGCGTAGGCTTTCAGCGGTTGCGCCCAATAGCCGGCAGTGCCTGCCAGCCATTTCTCATACTGCGGCTGCTCCATCATGAAGCGCAGGAACGCTTTCGCGGCATTTGGATATTTCGAATGCTTCAATATCATGGCGTTCAGGATCAGGGCCGATTCCGGCGCCTGACCGAACGCTCCCACCGGCATCGGCTCGTGGTTCGTGTCGGCGGCCATGTCCGCGGTCTTCGGGTCGTTCTTCAGCCCATAGTAGATCGACACCCCGTTCGAGGTCAGGCTGATGTCGCCGGAGATGAAGGCCTTGTTGTTGCTCGGGTCCTGCCAGGCCAGCGTCCCGCCGATCATGGTGGGATACATCTCGCGGGCATAGTTCAGCGCGTCGATCGTCTCCCGCCGGTTGATCGCGACCTTGCCGTCCTCGTCGACCAGGTAGCCGTTGCAGCCCCACAGCATCCAACTGCAATACCCATTCGCATCGCCCACCGCGTTGCCGAGCGCGAAGCCAGACGGATGGCCGTTCTTCTTCAGGTTCTTGCAAAGCACCAGGAACTGCTCGAGATCCCGGGGGATGTGGTCGAAGCCGGCATCCTTGACCCAGGACTGGCGATAGACGATCGGGTTGCCGGACCCGCCCATCGGGATGGCGATCCAGTTGTTCGTGCCACCCTTCTTGCCGTATTTCTCGGCGAGGAAGTACCAACCGCCGTATTTCTGGCCGAGGTATTCGGCCACGTCGCTCACGTCGAGCAGCTTGTCGGCGTAGATGTGCGGATCGTCCGGCCAGCCCACGATCACGTCCGGCCCGGCGCCGGTGTTGGCCGCGACCGCCGTTTGCGGCCGCAAATCCTCCCAGCCCACGAAGTCCACCCGGACGGGGACCTTCATCTCGTCGCTAAAGGCCTTGATGTTCTCGCGGAAGATCGTCTCGTCATTGTCGACGAACTTCGTCGGACGCAGCACCCGCAGGCTCGCACCGCTCTCGATCGGCAGCTTTGGCGGATCGACGTTGCCGATCGGGATCGCCGACGCCTTGAAGTTCAGCAGGCTGGCGGCGGCGGCCCCCGCACCCAGTGCGACAGTCCTGCGACGTGTGATGATGTGCGCCATGGCCCGTCCACCCCATCTTATTGCCGACGGCAGCCCGGTTCACCCGATGCACACCATCGTTTCTTGGTTGCCCGAGTGTAGGCATGGGCTAAGCCGCCTGGCAACAAGCTGTCCCCGCAGAACGAACGATTGGCAATCGCTTCGCCCGGCCTTAGCATCCCTCCTAACCCGGCCTGAAGAGTCGGCGGAGCAGGGAGTGCCGCCATCCATGGCGACAGTGTCAATACGCGGCGTCCGCAAGGCGTTCGGCAGCACGGCCGTGCTGCACGGCGTCGACGTCGAGGTCGGCGACGGCGAGTTCGTCATCCTCGTCGGCCCCTCCGGCTGCGGGAAATCCACCCTGCTCCGCATGGTCGCCGGGCTGGAGAACGTCAGCCAGGGGGAGATCGCGATCGGCGGCCGGGTGGTCAACGACGTGTCGCCGAAGGAACGCGACATCGCGATGGTGTTCCAGAACTACGCGCTCTACCCGCACATGACCGTCGGCGACAACATGGCGTTCTCCCTCAAGCTGGCCAAGGCGCCCCGACAGGTCATCCAGCAGAAGGTGTCCAACGCCGCCGGCATCCTTGGATTGGGCGCTCTACTCGATCGGTTCCCGCGGCAGTTGTCCGGCGGGCAGCGCCAGCGTGTGGCGATGGGCCGGGCGATCGTGCGTGACCCGCAGGTCTTCCTGTTCGACGAGCCGCTGTCCAACCTGGACGCCAAGCTGCGGGTGCAGATGCGGGCGGAGATCAAGGAGCTGCACCAGCGGCTCGGCACCACCACGGTCTACGTCACCCATGACCAGATCGAGGCGATGACGATGGCCGACAAGATCGTCGTCATGCATGGCGGCCAGGTGGAGCAGATCGGCGCGCCGCTCGAACTATACGACCACCCGGCCAACCTGTTCGTGGCCGGCTTCATCGGCTCCCCCGCGATGAACCTGCTGCGCGGCCAACTGGGGCCGGAAGGCTTCGCCGTCGGCGGCGCGACGCTGCCGCTGCCACCCGGCCGCCATGCCGCCGCCGCCGCCGTCTACGGCATCCGGCCGGAGCATTGGCGGGTTGACCCGGACGGCATCCCGGCAACGGTCACGCTGGTCGAGCCCACCGGCTCGGAAACCCAGGTGATGGCCCGCATCGGCGACACCGCCATCCTCTGCGCCTTCCGCGAACGCATCGCGGCGCGGCCCGGCGAGGTCATCCCCCTCATGCCGGACGCCGGTTGCGTCCACTTGTTCGACGACGCGTCCGGGAAGCGGCTGAATTGAGCGCCACCACCACCGCGATTCCGGCCTGGAGCGCGGTCCGCAAGCCCGCCACGCGGTGGCAGCGCCTGTTGGACAACAAGGCGTTCCTGGTCTTCATCTGCCTGCTGCCGGCCTGCGGGCTGCTGCTGGTGTTCCTCACCTACCCGCTGGGGCTCGGCATCTGGCTGGCGTTCACCGACACGCAGATCGGGCGGGCCGGCGAGTTCGTCGGCTTGGACAATTTCGAGAGCCTGTTCCAGGACCGGATCTTCATCAACGCGGTGTGGTTCACCATCCTCTACACCGCGGCGGCCACGGCCGGTAAGTTCGCGCTGGGGCTATGGCTGGCGCTGCTGCTGAACCAGAACATCCCGTTCAAGTCCCTGGTCCGTGCGATCATCCTGCTGCCGTGGATCGTGCCGACGGTGCTGTCCGCCATCGCGTTCTGGTGGATCTACGACCCGCAATTCTCCATCATCTCCTACGTGTTCGTCGACGTGCTGCACTGGAGCAGCACCTATTTCGACTTCCTCGGCACGCCCTGGCACGCACGATGGAGCCTGGTCGTGGCCAACATCTGGCGCGGCATCCCGTTCGTGGCGATCAGCCTGCTGGCCGGGCTGCAGACCATCTCGCCCTCGCTGTACGAGGCGGCGCTGTTGGACGGGGCGTCGTCCTGGGCACGGTTCCGCTTCGTCACCATCCCGTTGCTGATGCCGATCCTGGCGGTGGTGCTGACCTTCTCCGTGCTGTTCACGTTCAGCGATTTCCAGCTGGTCTATGCCATCACCCGGGGCGGCCCGATCAACTCCACCCACCTCATGGCCACGCTGGCGTTCCAGCGCGGCATCCCGGGCGGCCAGCTTGGCGAGGGCGCGGCGATCGCCGTCTCGATGATCCCGTTCCTGCTGGTGGCGACGTTGTTCAGCTATTTCGCACTGGCACGGCGCAAGTGGCAGCAGGGCTCCGACAATGAGTGAGAACGCCGCGGTCGCAGCCACGACGGTCGCGCTCGGCGGCAAGGAAAGCACGGTCATGGCCTGGGACAGCCGGGCCCGGCGCGCCGTCACCATCTACGTGCCGCTGGCCTGCTTCCTGCTGGTGCTGCTGTTCCCGTTCTATTGGATGACCATCACGGCGTTCAAGCCGAATGCCGAGCTGTTGGACTACAGGCACAACAACCCGTTCTGGATCAACTCCCCGACGCTCGACAACATCCGCAAGCTGCTGTTCGAGACGGATTACCCACGGTGGCTGGTCACCACCATGGGGGTGGCGGCGGGGGCCACCGCGCTGTCGCTGTTCGCCAGCGTGCTGGCTGCCTACGCCATCCAGCGGCTGCGCTTCCGCGGCGCCAGCTATGTCGGGCTGGCCATCTACCTCGCCTACCTGGTGCCGCCGTCCATCCTGTTCATCCCGCTCGCCTCCATGGTGTTCAAGCTGGGGCTGTTCGACTCGCCGTGGGCGCTGGTGCTGACATACCCCACCTTCCTGATCCCGTTCTGCACCTGGCTGCTGATCGGCTACTTCAAGTCGATCCCCTACGAGCTTGAGGAATGCGCGCTGATCGACGGTGCCAGCCGGCTGCAAATCCTGCGGCGCATCACCCTGCCGCTGGCCGTGCCGGGCCTGATCTCGGCCGGGATCTTCGCCTTCACGCTGTCGTGGAACGAGTTCATCTACGCACTCGCCTTCATCTCCTCCTCGGAGAACAAGACCGTGCCGGTGGCCATCCTGACCGAGCTGGTGCAGGGTGACGTGTATCAGTGGGGGTCACTGATGGCAGGATCGCTGCTCGGGTCGTTGCCGGTGGCGATCTTCTATTCGTTCTTCGTCGAGTATTACGTATCAAGCCTGACGGGCGCGGTGAAGGAATAGGCCTGCCCGCCCGGCAGCCGATGAGCGGCAAGGAAGGTCAGGACAAGATGACGGCACGGATCTCGACTGCGGCCTTGGCCGTCATCCTGATGGCTGCGTCAGGTCCCGCCCGGCCTGCCGAACGCCGGTGCGGATGGCTCGAGAATCCCACTCCCGCCAATTACTGGCTGCGCGACCGGCAGGGAGAATGGACGCTGTCCATCCAAGGCGGCTATGTCGCCGAAGGATACGACGACCACATGGTGGATATGACGACCCGCGGCTGGGTCGAGACCAACGTCCATTACGGCTATGGCTGCGCTTGCCTCGACGTGGTCGTTGACGCGGCGACGAAGCGCATCACGCGCCTGGTGTCGGCCCAGCCGGTACCGCTGGCGCGATGCAAGGCGGACAAGTCCCTGCCGCGGCCCTGAAGCGTCCGGCAACGGGCGTCCGCGTCCGATCACGGGGGCGGCGCGGTCGCGTGGGGCATGCCGCCGATCTGCCCGTCGATCCAGGCGAGGTCCTTCTTCAGCTGCGCGCTGGATGGGGAACGTTGCGCAAGGCCCATCAGCATGTCGCGTGCCTGCCGCAGGCGTCCGGATGCCGCGGCATCACCGTTGCGTAGCTCGATCACCGAGGCCCGTCCGCTTGCGACCGCAAAGTCCCGGTGCCAGACAGTCTCGCTTGGATCGGACTTCGCAAGATCCCCGCTGGCCGACGCTGCGTCCCGGTAGGCCGCCAGGGCGCCCGGCAGATCACCCTGCGTCTCCAGCACGCGGCCAAGCCAATAGGTGGTTTCCGCAGCCTCGGCCCGCAATGCGGCATTCTCCGGGTCCGCTTTCGCCAAGCGCTCCCGGATGACGAGCGAGGCGCGTTGGCTCGCAAGCGCGCCCGACAGATCACCTCCCGCAAGCTGCACCTCGCCGAGCTTCTGCCAGCCCGTTGCCAGCCCGTCCTGGAACAGCGTGTTCGCCGGTTCGGCCTTGGCGTTTGCCTCCATCGTCACGACCGCCCGCCGGTCATTGGCCAGCGCGGCCGGGACGTTGCCCTGCTCCTGCTGCACGGCGCCGATGCCGGCGTAGGCGATCGCGTAGTTCCCCCGCACGGTGGTGGCTGGCTGGCCCTTGCCCAGCGGCCGCACCATCGCCAGCGCCGCTTCGAAATGCGCCAGGGCGCCGGGCATGTCGCCCTGCGCGAGCAGCACCAGGCCCATGCCCCGCTGCGACGTGAACAGGAGGTTCTGCCATATCGCCTGCTCCGGATGCGCCGAGGCGAACCGTTGGCTGATCGCAAGCGCCTCCTGCACGTCTGCCAGGGCGGCGGGGATGTTCCCCATCTTGTATTCGGCGATGGCCGTGTAGATGTCGGCGATCGTGACGCCGCCGTAATTGGTGTCGCTGGCTTGCTCGGCCAGCAGCTTGCGCATGATGGTCTGCGCGTGCGTGGCGTCGGCCAGGGCAGCGGACGTGTCGCCCATGACGCGGAGCATGTCCGCGCTGATCGCGAGCGCCAGGGCTTGGCTTCGCAGCAGGTCGCCGTTCATCTCCCCGGCCGATATGAGCTGCTCCTGCATCTGGCGCGCATGGTCGAGGATGATCTTCACGACACCCGACGTGCCCGGCGCGGTGTTGTATTTGAGTGCGCCGTTGGTCACCAGGCCGGTCGCGGTCTGGATCGCCAGCGTCAGGCTGCGTTGCGCCCGGGCATTCTGTTGCTGTGCCTGATACCCTTGCCACCCGGCGAGCACGGCGAGCACGAGGGCTGCGGCCAGTCCGGCCATGGTGCGCCGGGCGGTGCGGCGGCGGGCGGCGGCCAGCGCCTCGGCGTCGCGGATGCGGCGCTCCTGGTCGGCGCGCTCCCGGTCGCGCCGGGCCGCGTCCGCCGCCGCCGCGTCGGCGATGAACGTCCGCGTGTCGGCCGGCAGGTCCGCGCCGAACCGGGCCAGCAAGCCCTGCGCCCCGTCCAGCAGCGCCGGCGACAGGTCCAGATGCGCCGCCTTGGCGTCCGCGGGCGCCTCGGCCCACGCCCGCACCAGCGGCGCCAGGCTGTGGCGCACCCGGATCAGCGAGGCCGTCTCCGCCACGATGGCCACCGCCTGCGGCCAGATCCGCAGCAGCGCCTCGTGCACCGGGCGCACCAGCGGGCGCTCGCCGTCACCCTCTGCCGTCAGCAGCCGCTTGGCCACGAACGCCTCCACCAGCGCCGCCCGCGCCGGCCCCGTCTCGAAGGCGCGCCGGTCCAGCGCCTGCACCACCGGCACCGACGCACCCGTCCGCGCGTCCACCCCCACGTCGGCCACCAGCCCTGCCACCAGCGCCGGCAGCTCCGCCCGCGCCGCCGCGTCCAGCGTCCCCAGCGCCTCGTTCGCCGTCTGCGTCACCGCCGCGTCCATCCCGCTGTAGTCGGCAAACCGCAGCACCCCGTCGCCCCGGCCCGCCTCCGCCGCATACAGCCGCGCCAGGCTCACCTGCAGCAGCGGCAGCGCGTCACCGCCCCGCGCGTCGGCCACCAGCAGCCCCGCCAGCGAGCGGCCGTCCCGCTGCTCGAACCCCAGCGGCGGCTGGCACAGCGCCACCGGCCGGGTGACGATCTCCTCCAGCTCGCCCGCCGTTGGCGGCAGGAGGTCCAGCGTGGCGCCGGCCTCGCGCAACGCCACCAGCGCCTCCACCCCCTGGAACGCCGCGTAGGCGTCGCTGCGCAGCACGGTCACCACCGTGGCCAGCCGCCCGTGCACCAGCGCCGACAGCAGCCCGGCCAGCCGTGCCGCCACCTCCGGCGACGCCTCCGTGAACAGCCGCTCCGCCTGGTCGATCCCCAGCGCCAGACGCGCCGGGCGCGGCGCATCGAACCCGGCCTCCGCCTGCCGCCGCGCCGCCACACGCTCCAGCGCGTCGCGCAGCGGCGCCAGTGCCGTCTCCGGGTCACCCGCCAGCTGCTTGGCCAGCATCTCCCGCGTGCGGAACGTGCCGCCGCGCAGCTCCGCCCCCAGCGCCGCGTCCGCGAACAGCGCCTCGGCCAGTGCCGCGAACGGCGCCGCACCCGGCGTCAGCACCGCCACCCGCCACGCATCCACCTCCGGGATCGTCCCCGGCAGCACCAGCCGCGGCAGCAGCCCGGCGCGCAGCAGGGAGGACTTGCCGGACCCGCTCGCCCCGATCACCAGCAGGAACGGCGCCCGGCCGGACGCCTCGGCCGCGTGCAGCCGGTCCACCGCCTGCCCGGTCGCCATGTCGCGGCCGAAGAACACCCGGCCGCGGTCGGCCTCGAACGCCGCAAGCCCCGGAAACGGGGAGCCGTGCAGCACCCGGTCCCACACCGCGCCCTGCGCCAGGTAGCCGCGCTGCGCCAGCCACTGGCGCAGGCAGTCCTCCACCTTGTGCGCGAAGTCGTCCGTCGAGCCGTAGGTCTGGAACGCCGCCAGGAACTCGCCCGACTGGGTGCGGAACCAGGTGTCGAAGAACTGCTTCAGCCGCGCCCACTGCCCCTCCACCTCGGCGCGGTCCGGCGCGTCCAGCCCCACCGTGGGCGCGTCCGGATAGCGGAACACGTAGACGTCCGGCACCCGCTTGCCCGCGCGCCGCACCTCCATGGCGGACAGGATCTCGTAGGCCGTCCCGCTCGGATACGGCTCGCCCGACGGCAGCGGCGGGAAGGCGGCCGGCAGCGGCGTGCCCAGACGGCCGCGGAACACCGCCACCACCACGTCGCACTCGGCCGCCTCCGGGATCTGCCGCTGGAACGTCTCGTGCGCGGAGTAGTAGCTCAGCTCCCACCGAACCGTCTCGATCCGCACCCGGCCGGCGAACTCCGCGTTCAGCCGGTCCACCACCAGGTCGATCCGGCGACGCTCCCCCGCAACGTCACCCGGCGACGAAACGAACAGGCGTAGAACCGTCTCCATCAAACCAACTCCCGAGCGAGGCTGGCCCGCACCTTAACCAGGCCGGCACCCGCACGATGTGAAGTGTTTCACTGGCTGTGCGGCCCGTCATCGCGCAGCAAAGCCAATATCTGCGCGGTGGGCCGCAGCGAATACATCCGGCAACGGCCGAAGCCCTTCGCCATCGCCTGCCAGCCGACATACTCGCACGCATGCCCGACGGGCGTGAGCGAGTGCAGCGTCGCGGCGAACTGTTCCGTGACGTAGGTCGCACCTACGGGGGTTACCGCTTCGATCCGCGCCGTGCGGATGACCTCCTTGCCGATGAACTTCTCCCGCCCGGTCACTCGGTCCTGCCCGCGCGCCGCCGGCCCGACATGGGCACCGAGCCGCAGCCCGAGCGTCGCCGGCAAGCCCGCCGCGACCAGGCGGCCGGGTGCCATCGCCTGCTGGAAGCCATGGCAGCAGCGCAGCGCGGTGACCACGTCGCGCACGACGACGTAGATGCCGTCGCCCGCCGTCTCGGTATACTCGACCTGCCCCGCCAGCCCGTCCAGCACGTCGGCGAAGCCGCCGATGACGGTGTCGAGGAAGGGACGATGCGCCGCCTCCGAGATCGTGCTGAACCCCTTGATGTCGCCGAACACGAAGGCGCGCGCGATGCGGTCCTGCCCGGTGCGCGGCGCCGGCTGGTCCATGCGGTAGGCGGACACCGGGCTGACCCCGTCCGGGCCGATCCGCACGTCGTGCAGGCGGGTCACCAAGGCCGCCGCCCGCATCGCGCCCAGGCCGCGCGCCTGCTGCGCCGCCATGCTGGCGACGATCGGTTCCGCGCTGGTGCCTTCCAGCGTCACCTCGGCCACGCTGCGCGCCGCACCCAGCACAGCCCGCAGCCGAGCCCCCCGATCAGTGCCGAACGCGGCGATGCAAGCCTCCGGCGTGCTGGCGATCACCAGGTTGGTGTGCACGCCGGCGCCGATCAGCGTTTCCGCGACGGCGATGTCGGCCGGGCTGACGATCGCGCCATACGCGACCACGGGCAGCTCGCCGCCGAGCTGACCTTCCACCAGCGACTGGATCGCTTCCTGCGGCACGTCGACGGCGTGGGCGGGCGTTTCCCAGCACAGCACGTAAGGCGCCGGGAGGGCCGCGAGCCATTCGGCCCGGATGCCCATATGCTCGCAGAGCCATGCAAGCTGGCGCCGCGTCGTGGCGAGTTCATCCATGTGCACGCCGCACGTGACCGCCTGCAGCAGCGCGGCCTCGGCGGCGGCGAAGTCCCCCAACACCAGTTCCGCCTCGGCGATCGACGCGCCCTGCCAGAAGCCGGGCCGATCCGCCCGCGCGGCGGCGACCGTGAGCTCTGCCAGCCGCCGGCTTCGCCCGATGTCGCCGGCGATGCGGAACAGGGTGGCCGCATTGACCGCGGGGAAATACGCGCCGGTGTCGTCGAACACCGCCTCGTAGGCGACGGCCGCATCGCGCGCGAGGGCCGCCGCGTCCAGGCCGGTGGCCGCATAGGCACGGTCCTTCAGCAAACGGGCGTGCAGGGCGCCGAAATCCGTGCGCAGCTTCGCCTCGCTGATCGCGTCCAGCGCCCCGGCATCGCGCAGGCTGCGGAGGTTGGCGTCCGCCTCCTCGGTGGCGCCGGTGCGCGCATAGGCGAGGATCTTGTCGTAGGTGAGCAGCAGGTCGCCCGGATGCTCCTCCAACCCGCGACGGGCGAGGTCGATCACCTCGAGGTACTCGCCAGCCCGGCGTGCGGCAGCGACCAGTGCAAGCCATTCCGCCGCAGTGCGTCCGGACAGGGCGGCGGCGAAGTCACTCATCGCGGCTGGCCCGCTGCTGCACGGCCTGCCGGATACGCGCCAGGTTGGGCGCGAAATATGCCCCGCCCGGGCTGATGAAGCCCTGTCCTACGACATGGTCGAAGAAAGCGCGGTTGTCGGACGGGGAAAGCGGGCGGCCTGCTTCGCGCGCCAGCCGGGCGACCTGCACCTCGTGCCATCGCAGGGTGAGCCCGGCCGAGGACAGCAGATCGGCGTCCGACAGGATGCGGGCCAGCACAGCCAGGTCCGGCCGGGTCGCGAGCAGCGCCAGTTCCGCGGGAAGTGCCGGCTGGCAAGCCGCCAGGGCACCGCGGCAGCCCGGCTCGGTCGCCAGGATCAGGGTGCGGATGGCCTCGCGGTCGGCCTCACCCACCCCGGCCCAGGATGCGATCGCGTCCATGGCCGCGGCCGATCTCGCTTCGGCGGCGAACCGGCCCTGCGGTCCCGACACATACTGGTAGTCGTGGGCGAAGGCGGCCGCGAGCAAGACGGCCTGGCCATGCGCGGCGACAGGTTGGCTGGCGAGCGCCGCCAGGATGGCCGCATTGGTGGCGACCTCCGCATGGTGCCGTGCCGAGTGGTAGGGCAGTCCCCCCCAGTCGCTCACGGCCGCGGCGACCGCCAGGCAAGCCTGCCCGACCGGGCTGTCCGCCGCCCCCAGGCGCGCGAGCAGGCACTCCGCCAGTCCACTCAAGTCGATGGCGGCCTGGCCGTCCCAGCGGCGGAACAGGGCAGCCATCCGACCGCCCAGGCGCCCCGGCGACTGGGCGAACCGCGCGACCTCGGCATTGATGGACCGGAGCATGGCCTAATGCTTGCCCCCCCGCCGGGTCCATGATCGGATCGTGGCCTGAGGCAAAGGCTGGTGCGACGACCGATGAACCCCCTCTCGCGTGTCCGCGTCTTCGAGGATCTGCCGCCCGCCGCCTTGGACCGCCTGGAGCGCGGTGCCACGCTCAGCGAGCCGCGCAACGGCGCCGAGATCTTCGTCCAGGACGATCCGGCCGACGCGCTCTACGCCATCATCGGCGGCGAAGGCCGGGTCCGCATCGGCGCGATGGACCGGCACAGCAAGAAGCTGATGGTCGAGGTGTTCGCGGCCGGCGACATCTTCGGCGAGATCGGGGTGATCGACGGCGGCGTGCGCACCGCCTCGGCCGTGGTGGACGGCCGGGTGCGGCTGATGCGGATCGGCACGGCGACCTTCATGGCCGTGCTCGGCGAGACGCCGGTGCTGGGCATCAGCATCGCGCGCATGCTGTCGCAGCGCCTGCGCCGCACCTTCGCCCTGTTCCAGGACGCGACGTTCGAGACGGTGGAGGTGCGGCTCGCGCGCCAACTGCTCTATCTGGGCGAGCTGCACGGCCGGCGGAGTGCCACCGGCATCGTACTCGCCAGCAGGCTCAAGCAACATGACCTGGCGGACCTGCTGGGCGCCACCACGCGCAGCATCATCACGGTGCTCCACGCATGGCGCGCCGCCGACATCGTGCAGTACGATCCCGACCGTGCGCAGATCACGATCAGCAACGAGGCGGCCCTGCGCGCCAGGCTGGAATCCTGACACGGCCTACCCGCCCCGGCCCGCGACCTTCGCTTCCAGGTCGAGCAGCGTCCGGGCGAGCCGCGCCGCCAGGACGAGCAGGCTTTCCGGGTTGCGGAGGAGGAAGGCGCGGAAGTTGGCGAACGGCAACGAGAGCAGCGTCGCCGCGTCCGCCGCCCGCACGGTCGCCGTGCGCGCGGTGTCGGCGAAGAAGGCGAGCTCGCCCAGCAGGGTTCCGGGCCCAAGCCGGCGGATGATTTCGGCCCGGCCGTCCTGCGTGATCTCCAGCGTGCCACCGCACAGCACGAACACCCGGTCCGCCTGCTCGCCCGCCGCGACAACGACCTCGCCGGCGGCGAACGCCTCCTCCCGCATGCCCGCGGCGAGCGTCGCACGGGCATCGGCCTCCATGCCGCGCAGCTCGGGCACCATCGTCAGCGCGCGGTAGCGTTCCTCGAGCGTCATGCCGTCACGGCCTGCTGCGGGCGGGCGGGCTCGGCCCCCTGGTCGGCCCAGTTGCGAAACGCCGCGTTGCCCGCCGCCAACTCGGCCCAGGCGCCGTCGCCGGCCACCTGCCCGTCCCGCACGAACACGATCCGCTCGCAGCCGCGCGCCAGGTCCATGTCGTGGGTGACCACGATGACGGAGCGGGACTGCGCCTCGGCCTGCAACACGCTCACCAGGGCGGCGCGCAGCCCGGGATGGAAGGCGGAACTCGGTTCGTCCAGCACGAGGAACGGCGCCGGGCTGAGCAGCGCGCGCCCCAGCGCCACCAGTTGCTGCTGCCCGCCGGACAGGCGGCCGCCCAGGCGCCCCACCGGGCAGTCGAGCCCGGCCTCCAGCACGGCGGCGTCGAGCGCGGAGCCGCGCAGGTGATCCATCACCGCGCGGTTGACGTGTTCGAGCCGCCGGATGTTGGCCGGGTCGGGGACCGCAAAGAGCAGGTTCTCGCGCCAGGTCAGCAACGGGTTCAGCACGTCCGCCCGCAGCGGTTGCGCGATGCCCGACACCACGTGTCCCAGCTGGCTGAGCGCTGCCGCATCGGGGAGCGGGAGCGCCGCGTCCGGTATCTCCTCCACCCGCGCGGTGAGCGCCACGGCGACCATCAGCGGGTGCGGCGCGGCCGTCGCCGCCTCGGCCTGCATGACCTGGTCCAGCGCCGACATCCGCATCTGCCAGGTGCCCGGCTCGATCTTCACCGTGGCGATGTCGTTGTAGTCGGCGGGTGATCTAGCCTGCGACAGCAGCGGTGCGATGCGGCGGACCAAAGCCGTCGCCAGCGCGGCCAAGGCAGCCGCCACCGGCATGGACGCCAGCGCACGCACGGCCTCGCGGCTATGCGCCGAGGTCAGCCGCCCGGCAAGCTCCTCCTGGTCCACGGCGCAGCCGAGCAGGGCTTCGATCACCGTCTGTCGGGGCGCGGCATGGCCGGGGCCGAAGGGGTGCAGGGGCGCGCCAAGCTCCGCCTCGGCCGCCTGCCGGAACCCGGTGCGGATCGTCGCCAGGTCGAAGCCCGGAGCGGCGTCGGGCGATGGCGGGGTGTCCATGCCCTTCTGCCGCACCAGGTCCAGCAGGCCAAGCCGGCCAAGCCGATCACCCACGGCCTTGAGCGCCGCGGCATCCGCCTGGGGAGAGTTCAGGAACAGGTTCTCACGGATGGATGCATCGAACAGGATCGGGCGCTGCGGCAGGTAGACGAAGGTCCGGTCCGCGCCGCTGGCGGGATAGGCGATGCTGCCGTTCACCGGGCGCTGCCGCCCGAGGACCAGGCGGATCAACGTGGACTTGCCCGCGCCGGCCGGGCCGACCACGCCGAGCAGGCCGCGCGGCGGCACGACGAGGCTGATGCCCTCCGGCCCGCCCTGCATCGCGCGGCTACCGCTGAACTGGTAGTTCACCCGGTCCAGCACGATGGCCCCATCCCGCGCCGGCGGTGCCTGGGCGAATGGGGCGGACGGCGCCTCGTACTGCCGCAGGCGGAACGCGGAGACGTCGGCGATCTGGAACTGCGAGAACAGCTGCGTCAGGTCACCGAACTTGTAGTAGAGCTGCGGCAAGGTCGCGATCAGCAGCACGATGAGCCCGGCGGTGGCGCTGCCCTCCCCGGCCTCGCCCCCGCCGGACACCGCGACGTTGCGGAACAGGTCGGTGAAGACGACCAGCGACAGCGCCGCGATGAAGCCGAAGGTAAAGGTGAGCTTCTGCGACACCACCACGGCGGAGTTGAGGTTGGCGTTGGCCAGTGCGATGCGGTCCCGCGCATCCTGCCGGCGCCCGAACCGGCCAAGCACGCTCCGGCTCAGCCCGGAGACCTGGATTTCGGCGACGCCCTGCAGCGTGTCTTCGAACCCGGCCTTGACCTGCTCGTCGCTCAGCACCAGCCGTTGGTCCAGGTCACGCTGCCGGCGCAGCATCGGTGCCGCGGCCAGCACGCCGATGGCGGAGATGGCTGCGCCGACGCAGGCGGCCAGCCAGCTCTGCGCCACCAGCACCCACGCCACCGCGACGATCGACAGCCCGGTGGAGATGGCCTGCGTGACGATCTGCCTGCGCCCGCCCACGCGCTGCAGGTCGCCGCCGAGCCGGCTGATGATCTCCGACGGGGCGCGGCGCAGGTAGAAGGCGTCGTCCTGCTGCAACAGGTTGCGCAACAGCTCGCGTTCCACGTCGTGCCGGGCACGCTGGGTCAGCCGGCTGTTGCAGGTCAACGCCGCCATGTCGACGCCGGACTGCAACACGATCGTCACGGCATAGGCGCCGAGCAGCAGCAATGGCAGGCTGGCACCGCAGGGCTGCGGCTCGATCGAGAAGCCGCTGCTGGCCCAGGCGCCGATACCGCACTGCCCGGCGCCAGCCGTGGTCCGGCTCAGCACGACGGTCAGCGAGCGGAGCAACTGGAGTTCGATGAAGACGGCCACCGCGGAGAGGGTGTTGAGCGTGACCAGCCAAGCCATCATGCCGCGGTAGGCGGGCGCGAAGACCCGCAACCACTGGCTCAGCGGCAGTGTCCGTCCGGCGGCGTCGGCTTCCCCGCTACGGTGCATAGGGGCCGGACAGCACCAGGTCGGCCACGGCCATCCGCGTCATCCGGCAATGGTCCGTCGCCGAACTGGCGAAGCTGCCATTCTCGGCGAGCTTGTTCACGGGCTCACCTCCGCCGCAGAGGTCGAAATAGGCGCACTGCTCCCGGCACAGCGCGACGCCGGCCTGGATGTCGGCCAGCATCTTGACCAACACCGGGCTGGAGCGGAGCTGGATGAAGTCGGCATCGTGCACGTTGCCGATGACGAAATCGGCGTAGTCGGCGTTCTTCTGTCCCAGCAGCTCGGGCGAGAAGGTCGCCAGGTTGCCGGCATGGTCCATGCTGAGGATCCCGAACGGCTCGGTCAGCATGTTGCTGCGCCCGGCGTTCGGGTCGACACCGCCGCTCGGGCGCGGGGCGCGGTAGACGGCGCCGACCATCTGGTCGATCTCGCGGATCGTCCTGATCTTGCCGGCGTGCGCGGCGATGGCCCAGAACTCGGCCAGGAAGTCCTTGAAGGCCTGCCACGCCGCCGGTCCGGCCTGCAGGTCCGACACGTGGTCGCCCTCCGACTCCTCCACGTTGAAGCCGACATGCTCGATCCCCTCAGACACGTAGAAATCGTGCAGCTCGCGCGCGGACCGCAGGCTCTCGTTGGAGAGGACGGTGATGACGTGGAACGGGATGCCCTCCGCCCGCAGCAGCCGGATGCCGGCGACCGCCTTGTCGAAGGTGCTGCGGCCCGAGCGGCTGATCCGGTTCACGTCGTTGATGCGGCGCGGGCCGTCGATGCTGACGCCGATGCGGATGGCCGGGTCCCGCAGGAAGGCGCACCATTCCGCGTTCAGTAGCGTGGCGTTGGTCTGGAAGCTGTGGGTGACCGCCAGGTGGCGGGGGCGGTACTGCTCGACGATGGCGAAGGCGCGCCGGTAGAACGAGACGGGCAGCACCGTCGGCTCACCCGCGTGCCAGGCTATCCCTAAGTCCCGCCCGACCCAGCCGGAGGCGAACAGCTTGGCGAACAGGGCATGCAGCGTCCCGTCCTCGATCGTGGCGCGGTTGGAGCGCTCGGTCAGGTAGCAATAGCTACAGTTGATGTTGCAGAACGGTGTCGGCTGAACAACGAGAAGGTTCACATGCGGCGTCCGACCATACTCAGCAAAATCGATGGGCTTCGGTGCCGCAACAGTCAAGTTCTGATCCATTGAGGAAATCGCCTTTTCCGCTGCCAGTATAACATCGAACGGTGTCTTGCCTCTCATTTGGACATACTCCCGCTCACAGCACGTCGTAACCTTGCCGAGCCTGTCGGGGTATGAAATGTTTCATGAACGGATGCGCCTTTGCGCCGCATATTTTCCGTAGCGCCACAATCGGCGTGGGACTGGACAGCAGAGAGGAACAACGCATGACGATCCTGCAAGCGGTGGACGGGAAGTTCTACGACATCCCGGACGACGAGGCGGTCACCTACGAAGTGCCGCGTGAGAAGGTGAAGGATCTGCTGGCAAAGGCCGGGATGCCGGCGCCGCAAGGTGGGCAGTCCGGCGGCCCGGCACCTGGGCAGGGCCCCGGGCCCGGCCAAGGACCCGGGCCCGGCCAGGGTTCCGGCGGGATGCCGAACGCACCCATGGTCGTGCAGATCTTCGCGGCCCCGCCGATGGGGTCCGCACCGCCGCCCGGGCAGGGACCGGCAAGCGGCCCGCCGCAGACGACCGGCGCGCCCGCCGGAGAAGGTGAAGGCGACGTGAACCCGTATTGGTGGGTGTGGCGCAACGTCACGTTCTACCGGCCGTGGTTCAACGGCTGGGGCAACTGGGGCAACTGGTAGCACCATGCCGATGATCCTGGAGCGGACGTGAACACTTCCCGCCAGGATGCGCGTGCGGAAGGGGTGGGCATTGCCTACCACCCCTTCCTGCACGGCGCGGTGATGGCGCAACTGGCCGCCTTCGATTTCGTCGAATTGCCGCTAGACCTATACGCCGACCCTGCACGCGCCGCCCTGCTCGACCCCGGCGATGAGCGGCTGCAGGAGATCGCGACCGCACGACCCTGCGTCTGGCGCGGCACGGCGCTCTCGATCGGCTCGGTCGAGGCCGGGCAGGCGAGTGCGTTCGCCCCGGGGCTGATCCGGCGCATCCGACGCCGGTTGGAGCAGGTGGGTGCCACGCGGTATACCGAGACGATCGGCTTCCGGCGCCTGGCCGGCGATGACCTTGGCACGCCACAGGCCATGCCGATGACCGAGGCGTCGGCGCAGTGGCTCGCCGTGCGCCACAGGGCTGCCAGCGACGCGCTCGGCGTCGAAGTCCTGCTGCAGCCGGCGGCGCCCGCAGTGGTGCCGCCGACGACGCTGGGCGAGGCGGCGTTCCTCGACCGGATCGCAACCCTGTCGGGCTGCGGCCTCGTGCTGGACGTGGCCGACCTGGCGCGCCTGGCGTCGGCCTTGCCAACGCACTGTATCCGGGTGCTGAGCCTGACGGGCGCGGACGCGGCGGAATGGCAGGTGGTGGCGGCTGCGGCGGCCAGCGTGGACACCATCGTGCTCCGGCGCGACCGCGCGCTGTTCCCACTCGATACGATCGGCATGGATGCGGCGCGTGCCGCCGAAATCCTGGCAGGCCCGCGCCACCCGGCGACGAAGCCGCTTCCGAACCGCGTGCCCGAGCCGCCGGACGCATCCGCGCTGGCGGAGTTGCACGCCTACCAATCCGACGTCATGCGACACGCGACGGAGCGGGACACCGGCCTTGCGTCCTGGCGGAACTGGCGCGGCCAGATCGACGATCTGCACAAGACCGAGCAGATCGCGGCATTCCTGTCGCGCGGCGCCGGGCCGCGTTCCGCGGGGAGCAAGCGATGACGGACACGTTGCAGCAACGCCTGGTGCTGGCGCTGCAGCAGGAACTGGCGCGGAGCCTTTCGGCCCTGTGCAGCGAGGTCGGCGCGGCGGAGTCGTCGATCCTGTTGCCGCGTGGCGAGGGAGAGTTGTACTTCTTCGCGTCGAGCAACCCCGTCCTGCTGCAACCCGGCGTGCCGACGGTGCCGATCGGCACCAGCTTTTCCGGGCTCGCGTTCCGGTCCGGCCAGACCATCGCCTTTGCCGACGCCGCGACGCAGGCGCCGCACTATAAGGCGGTCGACGAAATGGTCGGGACCAAGACCCACGAATTCGCCGCCATTCCGATCTCGGGTCGCACGACGCTGGGCGTGCTCACGCTGGTGAACCGGGCGACGTTGCAGGACCAGCCCGTCCCGTTCGAGATTGGCGAACTCCGCCGCGGGGAAGCGCTGGCACGGGACATGGCGCACCCGATCGCGCTGCTGTCCGGCCTGGTGGGCGGCACGGCCGAACCGGAGACGGGATCGCTGGAGGCGGACCTGCTTGCGGACTTGGCGCTGCTGGACCCGGGCGAGCGCCGGGTGGTGCACAGCCTTGCCAGCGCATTGCTGCAGAACCGGACCGAATAGCATGGCCGCGACCGAACGACTCTCCGCCCTCCGCAGCCTCGTCGATGCAGACCGGTTGCGGGAGGCCTTCCACACCGGGCGCGGCAAGGGCGTGAAGGTGGCGGTGTTGGACAGCGGCGTGGCTGGCGAGCATCCGGCACTGGCGGGCCATATCCGCGCCCAGCACGACGTGGTCACCGACCGCGGCGGCTCGCGCTGCGTCGCCGCCCGCCCGACCGACAGCATCGGCCATGGCACCGCGTGCGCGGGCATCATCCTGCAGCTGGCGCCGGAAGCGGATATCTACAGCGTCAAGGTGATCGGCGACAATGCGCGCGGCACCGCGGACCAGCTCGTCGCCGGCCTCGGCTTCGCGCTCGACCAGGGCTACGACATCATCAACATGAGCCTCGGCACCACGGACGAGCGGATATCCCGACGGCTGGGCGCGCTGGCCGACCGGGCGTTCTACGAGGGGCGCATCATCGTGGCGGCCGCGAACAACCAGGGCCAGATCGCCTTCCCCGCCCATTTCTCCTCCGTCCTGTCGGTCAACATGGAAGGGTTCGACGACCCGGAGTCACTGCGATACGACTGGGGCACGCCGATCGAGCTGTCCGCACGCGGCATCTACGTCGAGGCGCCGGCGATGGGCGGGGGAACCCAGCTCTTCACCGGGACGAGCTTCGCCTGTCCGCACGTGACGGGGCTGCTCGCGCGGGTGCTGTCGGTCTACCCAGGACTGGCCGCGTTCGAGGCAAGGTTCCTCCTCAGCCTGCTTGCCTCCCCTGCCCCGGCGGGCTGACGCCTGATGCGCCCGCTGCTGCTTCCGGCACTGCTGTGTCTTCTCGTCGCCGCCGGGCCTATCCGTGCCCAGCCGGCGGTGGCGCCCTTCACGGTGGAGGTGTCGCTGTCGCCGAAGGCTGCTGCGCGCCTGGCATCGATGGGCGAAGGCATCACCGTGTCCGCCATGTTCTACGGCGATCCCACTCCGGCCGCGCGCCGTCAGGTCGACGAGATGGGGCAGGTCGACATCGGACGGGAGGAAGTGACCATTCCAGGGCAGAGCGGGACCGCATCCATCACCGGCGGCAGCATCACGGCCAGCAAGCTCGCGCTGCTGCGCAACCGCAACATCAAGGTGTTGATCAACGTCTACTCCGCACGGAAGAAGTCTGCCGACAACCTGCTGTTCTGCGACCTGTTCCAGGATACGGTCACGCTGGCCGCAAGCCACCCGATCCACATCGGCTGCAAGCTGATCGCCGAAAGTTTCTGACGATGACGCTGAAAAGTCTTGGCTGCTTCGCAGCCGCTCTCGCCGCGATGGTTCATCCGGCGCTCTGCCAGCCCTCGCCGTTGCTGGGCGCCTGGACCTGGCTGTCGCCCGGCCAGGGCGGCATGGACCGCAACACCGTGTTGTTCCAACCCGATGGAACCTACGTCCGCGCCAGCCAACTCGTGAACGGGTCGATGCTACGCTACTGGGGAAGCTACAGCGTGACGCAACTGTCGCCGAACCAGGTCAATCTCCAGTCGCACACGCAAGGCTGGCTGCCGACCAGCCTCTGCGCGCAGGCGCCAGGCTTTCCGCCGCGTTGCAGCCCCGCTCCCCACCCGCCCGAGATGTCCTTCAACCTCGTGTTCACCTCGCCATCCACCATGCAGACGCAGGGCGTGGTCCTGTCACGCGATCCGTCACCTTACCTGCTGCGGCAACAGGTGGCGCAGCAACAGATGATGACGGTGGCCGCACCGGTCCAGCCGAACATCCAGCAACCGGTTATGCCGACGCTGCACCCCTACGTCACGCCAAACGGGCCGGGCAACCAGATCGCCAACGCGAACCATGCCGGCGCGCAACGCTTCATCAACGAGAACATGCGCGGTTGCTACACCGGTACGGATGGCCGGCTCTACGGCTGCCAACAGTGACCGTCCGGGTCTACTGGATGGACGCCACGTCGATCAGAACCACGGTGTGGTGATGGCCGGTATCCTGGTGGAACAACGTCCCCGTGACGGTGACGCGCTGGTTGGGTCGAAACGCTGGCCGCCTGCCGCTGAATAGCATCTGCAGGACAGGCACGCCGCTCTCCGCCTCCTCCGACCCGTTGGCGCTCTGCACCGTGCAGACCGGCGTGTCCACCTTCAGGCCGTCATAATCCTCGCGTGCGTCCTGCTTGGGCGTCTCGCCGAAGCCAGGCGGGCCATAGGCCCGGACGTGCTGGACCGTTCCGGTCAGCGTGACACTGGCTGGTCCGTAGGGGAGGCAGGCAGCCCGGGCCATCGCGGGCAATACGAGAACGATGGCGAGAGCTACGCGGAGCATAGGGTTTTCCTTTCGGCGAACGCCGTCCGGCCTCATCATGGCCGCTTCCGCTGCCGCAGGGAATGACGAAACCGGCGCTCGGTAGACTTCCTGGACAAGCTTTGATACCGACTTCGGCGCAGGTCCGGCGCGCACCCACTCGCGCTGTTGTCCAGGAGTGATCCGCGAATGCGACCGGACCCCAGAGCGGCATTCGTGATCGGCCTGGCCACGATCCTGCTGTTCATCGCGGTGGGCGTCGCCTTCGCCATCGAACCATCCCTGTTCTCGCGCCGGGTCGCCTGGACGGCGCGGTTCGACTCCGTCACGTCGCTGGACGAAGGGGCGCCGGTGCTGGAGAACGGGTTGATCATCGGGCGCGTGGGCGCACGCCAGTGGCGCCCCGCGACGCAGGATTTCCTTGTGGAGCTGCGCCTGGACCCGGGCTGGAGGCCCGCCGCTGGCCGATCGATGCGGATCGAGCAGACAAATCCTCTGCGCGGCGCCTATGTGTCGGAGGTGGAACAGCCGTGCGAGGGGATGCAAGCTCCACCGCCGGACGCGCCCGTGCGGATGGTCGCCACCTGCCCGCGCCTGCCCGGGCTGTTCGACATCGCCAACAGCCTGCTGGGCCGCGCCACCGCCATCACCGGGCAGGTCCAGGCCCTGCTGGGTGCCAGCGCGGGCAGCGACGACGCGCAGGCGACCCAACGTTCGCGCGTGGCGCAGGTGGCCGACAACCTGACGGCGCTCAGCCTGTCGCTGCGCACCCTGGTCGACCAGCTCGGCACGTTGCAGCCCGAGCTGAAGCAGACGCTGGTGTCCACGCGGGAGCTGACAACGGACGCGGACCACATGGTCCGGCAGACCGGCGACATGCTGCAGCAGGTGCGTCGCGATACCCTGGCGCGGGTGAACCACACGCTGGACGGCACCGACCAGCTGATCCGCGGCAATGCGGGCACCCTCCAGGACTCGCTGGGCGACCTGCGCTACATGCTCGGCGCGTCGTCCAGTTCGGTGGTGCACCTGGCGATGCAGGCGGACGCCATCACTGCCAACCTGGCGGAGCTGACGCGGCAGTTGCGCGACAACCCGGGCGTGCTGCTGCGCGGCCGCTCCCTCGACGATCCGCCAAGGGCCCGTGCCGTCCGCCCGTGACGCAGCCCGGGTGCTGCGCGCCCTTGCCGCCCTCGTTGCGGCCAGCTGCAGCGCGCCGCCGCCCGAGCGCTACCTGCGGCTCGACGCGGTGGCCGTGGCACAGGCGACGCCGCTCCGGCCGGGCCTGCCGGGCGAGCTGCAATTGCTGCCGTTCCGCGCCCATGGGGATTTGGCGGACCGGCACCTCGTCTACCTCGACACCGGGGGCGAGGCGCGCCCCTCCGCGACGCTGGTGTGGGAGGATGGGCCGCCCGCCGCCTTGGCAAGCGTCATCGGGCGGGTGTTGCAGGCGGACCGGGTCGCGGATGCGGTGTTGCCGCCGGACACGCGCGGGCTGGCCGCATTCTGGTTGGACGGCAGCATCGAACGGTTCGAGCTGGTGTCGGCCGGCGGGTCGACCCAGGCGGTGGTGCAAGTGCAGTTCACCTTGTTCGCCGGGACGGAACGCCGGCCTGCCCTGATCGCGCGCTACTGCCGGGCGGAGCCTGCGGCGGACCCGGCCCAGGCGTTCTCGCGGGCGGTGTCGGCGGTGGGTGCGGCGCTGGCGACGGACATCACGGCAAACGCCCCCGCGGCCCGCGATGCACACGCCACCGTCGCCCTGGTGGGTCAGCAGATCACCGCACCCACGGCCGGGTGCGGCGATCCTGCTTAGCCGCTTGCGTCGGGCCCGTGCGGACAACGCCGTGCTCGGGCTCGCCTGTGACGCTCGGAGCGACGAGGTCGAGGCCCTGGCGACCGGGATGCGCCTCCATCCGCGTCTCCGCCTGCACCGCACCGTCGATGCGCTGGTGGCCGACCCGGCCTTCGGCGCCACCCCGACCATCCTGGTCGCGGCCGGGATGCCAGGCACGGCCGCGGCGCAGCTGGCAGCACGCCGCGGCTCCGGCGAGCCCGGCGAGGTTCTTCTGCTGGCGGACGACCCGCTCGACGGGATCGCCGTGCGCGACGCCGATGCCGCGATGCCGGATGGCCGGCTTCGGATGCGGCCGGTCACCGCGGCCGGTATGGGCACGCGCGCCATCCTGTCCGGCCCGGCGCCGCTGGACCGCGTCCTGCGGGTGGGGCCGGCCGGCGGCGTGCCCATCCTGGTCGCCGGGCGTGCCGGGACGCTGGCGGCGCAACTCGTGCTCGACCTGCTGCGGCAGCTGCAACTGCCGGGCCTGACTGCGGAGGTCACGCTGGCGGGCACCGGCATGGACGTGCTGCTGGCCCGCATGCGGCAGGCCATGCCGGAGCTTGACCAGTGCGGCCACGTGACGGCCCAGGCGCGTGTCGCGGCAGGCGCACGCCCGGCGTTGATCTTCGCCCTCGCGGATGCACCGGACGACGGCACGCTGCGGGCGCTCGACCCGAGCGGCCTCGCGCCGATCCTGCACCTTGCCCGACCGTCCTGGGAGGAGGTCGGCCGCGCCTTGCTCGACCCGGCGGCCGACTCCGCCGCGCGCCGGGTCCATGGCCTGCACGTGGATGAACGCCGGGCACCCGGGCTGGACCAGGAGGATCTGCCGAGCTTGCGCCCCTGGGAGACGCTGCCGGAACGCTTCCGCGAGGCCTCTCGCCTGCAAGCCGCGCAGGTGCCGCTGATGCTGCGTTGGGCGGGGGCTCGGCTGGGCCGGACCGGCGCCGCCCCGTTCACGTGGACCGCCGCCGAGCTTACCGCGCTGGCCGAGGCCGAACACGACCGATGGGCCGCCTGCATGCGGCTGGAGGGATGGCGGCACGGCGCGGAACGCGATGACGGCACGAAGCGGTCGCCCTTCCTCGTGCCGTTCGCGGCACTGGCCGCCGCGACGCGCGACCTTGACACCTTGCCGGTCCGCGCGGCCGGAGCGGCCGCGTCCCGCGACGTGGTCGTCGCCGTGGGTGGCGATGCCCAGCCCTCGCCCGGCTTCGCCCGCAGCACCGCACGCACGCTGGATGCCCTGCGTGCCCGGTTCACCGGTTGCCTGGTGTTGCGGCTGGAGGACGCGACGGTCCTCATGGCCGCACTGGCGGACGCAGCCGGGTCGGCTGGCATCCCGGTGCAGCTCGCCCTGCCGAACGAGCCCGACGGCCCGGTCCCGCCCGTGCTCGCGGCGGCAGAGCGCGTGGCGGTCGGCGCTGCCCGGCGACACCTGCCCGGCGTCACCCAGCGGCTGCGGATGTCCGCGGATGGCCAGCTGTCCGATAGCTCGTGCTGAGTGCCACGGCGCTGCTGGGGCGGACGGCCGTGCTGCTCGTGTGGCACGGCGTGGGAGCGATCGGCACCGCCCTGCTGCTGCTCGCCGACACCGGCGCCGTGCTGGCGCGGATGCTCGCGCGGTCCGACCGGTTCGAGCGCCGCCAGATCGTGGACGCAATCGGCCGTGCCACCGTGCTGCCCCTGCCGCTGACGGGGGCACTGGCCGCCGTGCTGGGCGTGATCTTCGCCCTCGCCGTAGGCTACGCCTTCGCGATCGTGCAGTTGGAGGAGGTGCTGCTCGGCGTGCTGCGGCAAAGCCTGGTGCGCCAGGCCGTGCCCCTGCTGGTCGGGCTGATCGTGCTGGGCCAGGCGGGCCTGGGGCTGGCCGCGCGGCTGGCGGGCCTGCAGGCGGATGGCGAGGGCGACACCCTGCGCAGCCTGGGCATCGCCCCCACCCACTGGGTGCTGCCCGGCGCGCTGCTGGAGTTCATCGTCATGGCGGCCGTGCAGTTCGCCTTCGCCACCGCGGTCAGCCAGCTGGCCGCAGCGCTGGTCCTGCTGGCGGATTACGGCATCCCGCCAGGGCATTATGCCGACGCGCTGGCCAACTCGGCCGCCCGCGCGGATATCTGGAGCGGCCTGGCCCGCAGCGAGGCGGCGGCGCTGCTGGCCTGGCTGGTGGCGGCGACGGCGGGGGTGAACGCGCTGCCGGGGCCGGAGCGGGGCACGCCGGCGGTGCGGACCACCTTCCTGCTGACCTTGCTCGGCATCCTGGTGATCGCGGCCCTGTTCACCTCGCTCGGCGCATGACGGAGCCGGTGCTGAGCGCGGAGGGCCTGGTGGTGGAGCGCGCCGGGCGGCGGGTGCTGGATGGCCTGTCCTGCGTCCTGCGCCGGGGCGCCATCATGGTCGTGTCGGGGTCGAACGGCTCGGGCAAGTCGACCCTGGTCCGTGCGCTCGGCGGCCTGCTGCCGTTGCGCGCCGGGCAGTTGCACCGTGCGCCCGGCACGCGCCCCCCGGCCATCCTGTTCGACGAAGGCGGCGTGGTGCGGGGGCTGACGGTCGCGGAGGCCATAGCCTTGCCGCTGGTGCGGGCCGGCACGCCGGGCAAGCGGGTGGAGGAGCGGGTGGCCTGGGCCCTGGCGCGGTTCGACCTCGTCGGGATGGAGCGGCTTGCCTCCGAGCAGTTGTCGCGCGGCCAGGCGGTGCGCATGCAGCTTGCCCGCGCCACGCTGATCCAGCCGGACATCCTGCTGTGCGACGGCCCGCTTGACCAGACCGAGCCGGCTGCCGCGGCGGAGATCGGGCGGCTGCTGCTGCGGACGGCCGCATCCGGCGCGGCCCTGCTGATCACCACCAACATCCCGGAGCGCTTCGACGGGTTCGCCGGGCCGGCCTGGCGCATCGAGCATGGCCGCCTGCATGAAACGGGTGCCGATGGCGGATCGACAGCGCGGTCGCCAGCCGGCACTCTGCCGCCATGAGAACGATGGCTTATGCCGCGTGTGCCCTGGTCATGCTCGGCAGCGGGCCGGTCCAGGCGCAGGACGCAGGCAGTGCGGAGGCGTTCATCCGCCAGCTCTATGCCCGGTATGCCACCGACCAGGCGTTCTCCCCCTTCGCCGACCTGCCGACGGTGCGGGCGATCGCAACGCCCGAACTGGCGCAACTGGTGCTGCGCGACCAGGCTGCGAGTGCGGCCGCGCATGACGAAGGCGGGCTGGAGGCGGACCCGGTATGCGGCTGCCAGGATTCGGGCGGCATGCGGGTCAACGGCGTGGCCGTGGCGGCCGCGGCGGCTGGCCAGGCCACGGCGACGGCCACCCTGCAGTTCGGGCCGGACCGCGTCATCCGGCGGTTCTCGCTCCGCGCGATAGGGACGGAGTGGCGGATCGACGACATCACGGACGGCAACGGCCGCAACGGCGTTCGCGCTGCGCTGACCCGCTCGCTTGCAGAAATGCAGCGGCGGCACCGGCACTGATCGCTCCGCCCGTGCCGCCGGAGGACCGCAGCTGGGCGGCCCGGGCAACCGCGTTGAAGCGGGAGGCGCCGGCGCAATGGGCGGTCCTCTTCGCGATCTTCGCAGCCCTGGCGATGCTGGCCGGCTGGGTCGCGGTGCTGATCCCGGCGGGCGGCAACGTCCGGCTCAACCCACTGTTCTGGCTGCTGGCCGCACCGCTGATGCCGTGGCTGTGGGCCGTGCAGTCCTTCGCCGCCTGGGCCGTCAAGACGCTTTGGCTGGCGCTGCTCCTGGCACCCGCGTTGTCGCTGCTGGCGTTGCTCGTGGCACCACACGTCCAGGGCGCCGCGCTGCTGGACGGCGACAGCGCCTCCCTCGCCACGCCGCTGGCCATGCTGGTCATCCTGGGCTTGACCACCACGCTGTCACTCGGCGGGCTGGCGGCACTTCGGCGGTCCAGCCTGCCCGGCCGTGTGCGGCCCGTGACCTACATCGCGCCCGGCACGCCGGTCCCGGGTTTCACCCCGCTACCGCCCGAGGCACGCTCGATGCTGATGCTCGGCTCGCTGCCGTTCAGCGGAACGCTGATGAACGGGATGATGTTCGCCATCGTGGCCAGCCTGGACCCGGTCGGTCCGGCCGGCGTGGTGTGGCCGGCCACCCTGGTGGGCGTGGCCACGCTGACGGTGGGGACGCTGGTGTTCCGCGGCGGCTTCCGCCTGGCGCGCCGCCGACCGGGTGCAGCGACCGACCTTCGCCGCGGTTGGCTGCTGGGTATGGCCAGCGCCGCGATGGCAGTGCCCGCCCTCTGGGCGTGGCCGACGCTGCTGACGGCCAAGCTGGCGTTCAGCGGCTTCATGGTCCCGATCGCCCTCGCCGCCGCCTGGTGTGGCCGCCGCGCACTGCAGGCTCTGCCTGAGATCACGCAGGCCGGCGACTGACTGCCGCGCCGGGTCAGGGTGCTCGGGTCGTCGTGGGCCAATGCTCCGCCACCAGGTCGGCGGCCTGCAGCCATCCCGTCACGGGTTTGTTGCCGCCGAGGTAGCGAACCTGCACCCAGCCCGGTTGCCGCGCCAGCACGGCGACGGCGTCGAACGCGACCAGGTAGGGCACGTGCCGCGTGTCGGCGGCGGGCGCTGCGTGCAGGACGGCCCGGCGCGCATGCACCAGCGCCACGCCGATCCAATCGGCGCCCGGTTGGAAGAACGAGAGGTCAAAGTCCGACCGGGCCATGCCGCCCACGGCCATGCCGCAGCCATCCTGGTCCTGCTGCAACCGGAGGGTGGCAGACCCCTGCGCCAGGGTGAGCTGCCCGGGAACGACCTCGGAGTCCCCCGGCGTCCAGGTCTGGATCGCGGCCTTGCCGTCGCGGATGTGACCGCGCAGCAGGAACGCACAGCTGAACTGCGGCGCATCGTCCGTGCCGTTGCCGCGCCGGGTGCTGGTGTAGGCGCCCTCGACGCGGTCGCCCTGCACGTCGAGCAGCAGGCCGTCATACAGGCCGGACAACGTGGCTGCCATGGCCGGGGCGGCGGCGAGCAAGGCGGCGGCCAAGCACAACACCATCGGCCACGGGCGTGCAGCCCGCGTCATAGGATCGCCTGGACGAGCTTGCCGGGCCGGAGGCTCTCGCCGAGTTGCTCCCGCGTGCATTGGCGCGGCGCCTTGTCCGGCCGCCAGCGCAGCAGCATGGTCCCGTGCCGGAACTTGCCGTCGGTGACCTGATCGTAGCTCACCTCGACCACCAGCTCCGTCTGCAGCCTTTCCCAACCGGCGGACTGCGCCGTCGCCCAGCGGCTTGGCCCGCCCGGCGCGTCTCCAGTGAAGCCAGGGCCGCCTCGCAACGCCTCCAATCGGGAGGTCAACGCCGGGCGCTCGGCGTTGCCGATGGCGGAGGTGAAGCCGACATGGTCCAGCCTGCCCTCGGCGTCATACAGCCCGAGCAGCAACGACCCGACCTGGCGCGTGTCCTTGGCGTAGCGGAAGCCGCCCACCACGCAGTCGGCGGTGCGGTGCGTCTTGACCTTCAGCATGGCCCGTTTGCCGGGGGCGTAGGCCTGGTCCACGCGTTTGGCGATGACGCCGTCCAGCGCACCTCCTGCCCGCTCCAGCCATCGCCCGGCCTCGTCTCGGTTGGCCGTGACCGGGGACAGGCGCACCCGGTCCGCCCGGGTGAAGCCAGCCATCACACGCTCGAGCGCCGCGCGCCGGGTTGGCAGCACGGCACTTACCAGCGACCCCGTTTGGCCCGATGCCAGGCAGTCGAACAGCACCAGCAGTGCCGGCGTCTCGGCGGCGAGTTTGCGGATGCGGCTTTCGGCGGGGTGCACCCTGTCCTGCAATGCCGCGAAGGACAGGGTGTCGCCGGCGGGCACCATCAACTCGCCATCCAGCACGAAGTCATCGGCACGGGCTTGCAGCAGCGCCTCCACCATCTCGGGGAAATAGCGGCCCAGCGGCTTGCCGGATTTGGCCCGCAGCTCGACCGCGCCTCCTGCCTTGAACGCGAGGCAGCGGAAGCCATCCCACTTGGGCTCGAACTGCCATTGTGGCCCGTCGGGCAACGCGTCGACGGTCTTGGCCTCCATCGGCTCGGTATCGAGCCCGAGCAGGAACCCGTTTGCACCCGCGTTCCGGGCGTCATTGCCTGCCGGCATTCGCGGCGCTGACGTCGTCGGCGAGGTAGGCCTCCAAGTACAGGCTCAGATCCTTGTAGCGCGATTCGCCGTTGGCATCGTAGACCCAAACCTCCGGCTCCTCCGCGCAATCGACCCAGAGGAGGTATATCTTCTCGTTGCCGAGATCGCTGCCGGCAAAGAGCGAGAGGCGGTCGGCCTGGAACAGGGCGGATGCCTCGTTCGGCCAGTTCTCCTGGGCCGAGACCTGCTGTTCCTTCACGACCTGGAGCACAGGGTCGGTGATCTCCGGCTGCCGAATTGCCTCCATGTCCGCGATCCCCAACCAGTGCCCGTGCGTGGCATTGGTCCAGCGACCGAGCATCCCAAAACGTTCCGCCAGCATAGGGCTGGCCTTCTTGTAGGCCGTCCCTTTCAGGGTGGGCACGCCGCGTGCGAAGTCCTCGGCCGGGGCCATCACCGGTTGCCGGGCGGGTGGCGCATCCTTGCGGAACGCCCGCTTCTTCTCGAAGCATTTCTGGATCAGGTCCGCAACCATATCGCCTCCTATTTCAGTTGGACGCTGTTGTACGTCGTGCCGGGTGGGATCGCCTGCGTCGCACCGCCCACGTAGCTGTTGACGGAGGAGTTCAACGGCGTGATCGGCCCGGCCGGGTTGCCGCCCCAGCCGACGTCCGGCACGTGCCCCGCCACCATGCCCGGCGATTGCGGCGAGTAGGCCGCCGGGTTGGCGTCGCGTGCGGTGGCGATGGCGGTGTCCGCGGCATCCCGCATCGCCGGCGTCACGGCCTGCCGGGTCATGGACCCGCCGGACTGCGCGATCTGCTGGTTCCAATCGGCCACGTGCTGCTGCAGTGCCGCATCCTCCGCCGAGCCGGGTGCGAACTTGTTGTTGAGGTTGAGCACGCCGTTGCTGTCGACGAAGGCACAGGCCAGCCCGAGCGGATCGATCCAGCCGGTCGGGTTGGGGACGTAGCGGTAGAGGTTTGTGCCGCCATCCAGCCCGATCGGGTCCTGGCTGATGAAGCTCGCCGTGTCGGGGTCGTAGAAACGGTTGCGGTTGTAGTGCAGCCCCGTCTCGACGTCGCAGTACTGGCCTTGGAAGCGGATCGGGTTGGCGACTGTATTGACGGCCTGGCTGCGCACGGCTCCCCATGCGGCCAGCGTCGCGGTCCAGACCACCTCGCCGGCGTCGTTGGTGACCTCGCGGGGGGTGCCGACCCGGTCGAGATGGTAGTGATACAGCTCGCCCGGCGCATCGGGGGCCGGGCGGCGCAGCTGCGCGAGCGGACGGAAGCTGCCGGGTTCGTGCAGGTAGACGGTCTGCAGCCGGTCTGCCGGCTCCGCATGGTCGGTGGCCTCGGCCAACAGCACGTCGCCGGACCACAGGAAGCGCGTCGTGCGGCAGACCGGGGCCGATACGCCGGCGCCGTCATTGGCCGCCGCCGGGGCGCTCTCCTGCACCACCTTGCGCGTGCGGCGGCCGAGCGCGTCATAGCTGAACTGCACCAGGCGGCGGCCGAGCCGGCTGGTTTCCTCCCGCGCGACCAAGCGGTCCGCGCCGTCGTAGCGCAAGGCGATCTGGACGCCCCCGCCGGCCCCGCGCCGCTCCGCCACCCGGTTGCCGCGCGCGTCGTACTCGAACTTGCGGTCGCCCTTCAGCAGCAGGCGGTCGCCCTCGGCCACGGCCGGGAGCGTCAGGTCGTCGGAGGCGAGCAGGTTGCCGGCCGGGTCGGTGACGAACCGCTCCGGCGCGGGTCCATCCACCGCCTCCAGCCAAGCGTCCGCATCGTAGGCGAAGGCGCGCAGCCCGGTGCGCAGGTCGCCCTCCTCGATCATCCGGTCCGCGTCGTCATAGCCGTAGTCGCGCATCAGCACGGGCTGGCGGTCCGGCGCGAACCGGGCCTGCTGTCGGGTGACGCGGCCTTGCGGGTCGTAGTCCGTCCAGCTGGTCAGGGCGCCGGCACGCCGGGCCACCTCCCGCCCGGCGTCGTCGCGACGCAGCTGCGTCACCACGCGGCCGGCAAAGGCCAACGCGGTGAACCGCCCCGCCGCGTCGTATTGCATCTGCGCCACCCGGCCATCGGGCAAGGTCGTACTGACGACACGGCCGCGGCCATCCCGCGCGTGGCGCAGCACGGTGCCGTCGGCGTGCTCCTCCAGCAGGTCGCCGACCCGGTTGCGCACCAGCCTCACCTCGCCCTCCGCGTTCGCCGCCGAGGCCAGGCGACCCGCCGCATCGTACTGGAAGCGCTCCTCCATCCCGTCCGCAAGGCGCCGCGCCGTCAGGCGGCCCACCCCGTCGCGCTCGTACGTCGTCACGCGCCCGGCATCGTCCAGTGCCGCGAGCCAGCCAGCCGGTCCGTAGCGGTAGCGCTTCTCCCGCCCGTCGAACCCCAGCTCACGCTCCAGCCGCCCGAGCGGATCATAGTCGAGCGCGTAGGCCTCGCCTTTCGCGTTGGTCAGCCCCGCCAGCCGCAACTCACCGTCGTAGCGGTACGAGGTCGTCGCGCGGTTTGCACCGATCCGGCGCAGCGGCGTGGGCAAGCCATCGAACTCCCAGCGCGTCTCGTGTCCCAGCGCGTCGCGGTGCCAGGTGACGTTGCCCTCCGCGTCGTAGCCGAGCCGCACGCCCCGGCCGTTCTGCGTGACCCCGACGGGGCGGCCCACGGCGTCCAGCTCCAGCGTGGCGCTGGGCTGGCCCGTCCGCTCCACCGCCGTAACCCGTCCCAGCGCGTCGCGGCGGTAGTCGGTGCGGACGCCGGTCGCATCCGCCGCCGCCGTCAGCTCGCCGCCGGCCGACCAGCTGTAGCGCGCGACCACCCCCAGCCCGTCCTGGATGGCAAGCAGCAAGCCGCGGGCGTCGCGGACCGCCCGCGCCTGCCAGCCGGATGCATCGGTCGCCACCACCAGGTTGTGGCGATCGTCGTAGCGGCGCTGGGCCAGCCCGCCGCCCGGCGGCGCGATCGTCAGCGCCGTTGCGGTCACCACCGCGCCGGGCGCCGGGTCCGGATAGGTCAGCCTTGTCACCGCGCCATCGGCCTGCTGCCAGGCCTGTAGGCGGCCGAACTGGTCGTAGCTGCGGGACACGGTGGCGCCGCCGGGCAGGACCTGGGCGTTCATCCGGCCCGCCTCGTCGCGCAGGATGACGGTGCGGCCGCCCAGCGAGTCGACCGTGGCGACCACCAGGCCGCGGTCGTCCCAGTCATGCCGGGTCTCGCGGCCGGCATCGTCGGTGACGACGGTTACGCGGCCCACCGCGTCGTAGCGGAGGCAGCGGCCATACAGGCGCGGGCCGCCGGGCCTCACCGGGTCCCCCCAGGTCTCCACGCAGCGGGCGGCCCGGCCGCGGGCAGGGTCGTCCCAGCGAAAATGGAAGCGCACGCCCGCTGGCCGGCGTTCCTCCACCATCAGGCGATTGTCATAGCTGTAGGCGAAGGCGGCCCCGGTGGCGTCCGCCGCCTGGGCCAACAGGCCGCCATCGCCGTAGCTGAAGCTGACCAGGGGCGCGGTGCCGGCGCCCGCGGGGGCCGGACCGTCCAGGCCGAGCAGCCGCCCCGCCTTGTCCCGCCGCACGCCGATGGTCCGGCCCGTGCTGTCGGTGATGCGCTGCAGGCGCCCGGCCGCGTCCCGCTGCAGCAGCAACGCGTTGCCGTTCGGGTCCACGACCTGCACCAGCTGGCGCAGGCCATCGGCAAGCGGCGGCCCGAACTCGAAGCGCGTGGCGGTGTAGTCGGTGGCCCACAGCCGCCGCCCGTCGGTCCAGAGCTGCATCCGCTCCACCGTGTTCAGCGTGGGCGCGTCCGGCGCCGGCGGCATGAAATAGGCGAACCGCCCGTCGGCCAGGCGGACCGCGATCCGCTCGCGCGACGGGAGCGGGATTGCGGCCATGTCGAGCGAATGGTGCCAGCCGGAACCCAGTTCGCCATCGATCGTGCTGCCCGACCACCAGGTCCTGGTGAAGACGAGCGGCAAGGGGCCGCCGAGCGCGAAGTCGGTGAACTGCGTCACCATCTGCCCGGTGGCGACGTTGACCGGATGGCCCTCCAGCGTGCTCTCGGCAACGCTGGGCCCACCTGCCCCGCCGGCGGCGCCGCCGGCCAGCCCGCCCAGCGCCTCGCCCCAGGCCTGGCCCTTGGCGCCGCCCATCGCCTGGCCGATCGCGCCCCCTGCGGCGGAACCGAGCATGCTGCCGCCGATGGCGGTTGCCGACTCCACCCCGAAGGCTGCGGCGCCGCACAAGCCTCCCGCCGCGAACGCCGCGGCGGCGCCGGCGCCCAAAGCCACGGCGGTGCCGGCGATCGCCATCACCGCCGCAGTCCGGACCATCCATGTCGGCACTTCCGGCGCGATGGACACGTAGGTCGCCGCCTCCCGCCCGATATAGACGTTGGGCGAGCCGTCCTGGATGAAGGCGCCGCAGGTCACCAGGTCCCCCTTGCGCGCGGCGGGGTCGGTGTTGACGAAGACGATCTTGCTGCCCTGGGCGATCGTCTGCGGCGGCCCGTGGTTGCTGCAGTCGGCCTTGTCGACGATCGCGCGGGCCGCCTTGCGGCCGTTGACGATGACGTTGGGCGAGCCGGTGATGATGCCGCCGACCGTGTTCGTGTAGGTGTGGCCGATGTTCATCCCGGTCAGCGCCCCGCCGCCCGTGGCCGCCACCGCCCCGCCCACCGCGGCGACCACCGCCAGCCCGGTGCCCCCGGTGCCGATGACGAACGCGACGATCCCCACGCCGACCGCGAAGCCGAGCAACCCGCCGGTCTCGAACCCGCCCATCGCTGCCGTGTGGGCGACGGGGTCGCCCAGGCGCGCGGCGGCCTGGCCGCTCACGTGCCGTCCGGTTCCGTCCAGGAGAAGTTGCGCAGCATCTCCAGGAAGGTCGCGTTGCAGCCGGCGAAATCCTGCTCGCGCGCCGTGTGCGTCACGCTGACGATGCGGTTGCCGGGCCGCCGGACGTAGATTTGCCGTTGCTTGATCACGCCCTGGTCGCCGCCCTGCCAGCTGAACACGATCTCCACGCAAGGGGAGTTGTCCAGCCGGGCGTCGCGCCGCAGGGCCAGGGTGAAGCCGGTCGCGCGGCGACCCAAATCCTCGATCTGGCGGTTGACGAAGCTGCCCAACTCCTCGTCGGGCGGGATCTCGCCGACGGAGACCAGGATGTTGGGCGCCATCGGCCGCTCCGGGGAGGGTGGGGCGGAATAGCCGATCATGGACCGCTCCACCCAGTCATCCGGGACGCTGAACGAGAAGTCCCGCCCGCGGCCTTCCTGGCCCATCAGCTATCCGCCTGGTAGTTGGCGGCCGGGCCGGCACCGGCGAACTGATTGGCCGGCTGCTGCTGCATGCCCGACCCGGTGTCGTCGCCGCCGGCGCCGCCCGCCAGCATGCCCACCAGCGGCGCCGCCGGGCCCGCCATGGCGCCCAGCCGGGCGATGACGTCCTGCAGCCGCGGCAGGGACGGGATGGCCGGCAGAGGGTTGAACTGCGGCGGCGTCGGCTTCGAACCAGGCGCCAGGCCGGAGAACGGCGTGCCGGACGACGAACCCGACGGGCTCATCGCACTCGCCCCCGCCGAGGCACTGCTGCTGCCCACCGGCCCGCCCGGTCCGGCCGCGCCCAGGGTCGACCCGGCCAGCGCGGCGGCGCTGCCCAACGCGCCCGATGACTGCCCCATCAACGACTGCGCGGAGGCGAGGCCGCCGATCCCCCCGCCGGCCTGCCCCAGCGCCCCCTGCACCGCGCCTGCCGCACCGGGCGCGACCTGGCCGAGCGTGCTGGCCCAGCCATCGCCGGAGCTGCCGGCGGCCTGCCCGAGCCCCCAGAACTCGCTCTTGCCGATGGTCATGGCCTGGCCGGACTGGGCCGTGAGGCTCTGGCTGGATTGCATCGGCCCCTGGGCTGACTGGGTCGAAGGCTGCAGCAATCCGGAGCCCTGCCCGGTCAACGCGCCGCTGACGTATTTGACCACGGTTTTCGCCTGGTCGCTGACCCCGTGCAGCTGGATGTCCCGCATGCCTTGTTTCGCCGCCATGATCGGGGCGGGGATGCTGGCGCCCTCGAACGGCATCAGGAGTTCAGCCAGATGTTGGGGCCGGTCTGGGAGATGCCGGCGTCGCCCATCTCCACCTTGGCGGCGGCCCCGCCACCGGCCGTCAGTTGCACCGCGTTGCCGTGCACGTCGACGCCGGGTGCGGTGATCGACACCCAGTTGGTGGCGGCGCTTTCCGCACCCTGCGAAGCGTCCACCCGGGTGACGGAATGCAGGTGCACGCCGTTGGCGTCCAGCGTCAGCACGTGGCCGGGCCCGAAGTTGATCCGCACCTGGTTGGCATCCAGGTAGATCTGGCTGTTCTGGTGCTTGATCAGGATATGGTCCTGCGTCTGCTCCACCACGCTGTCGTGCACGGTGCTGATGCACAGGGTCTCGGCGGATTGATGGTTGACGTTGCCGACCGTGGCCATGCGGTTGTGGCCGACGATCTCCGTCAAGTCCTTCTGCGCGTGGAAGAACAACTCCTCCGAGTTCTTCTTGTCCTCCATCGTCATCTCGTTGAACCCGCCGCCGCCGGGGCTGCTGGCGCTGCGGAAGGCCGTGCGTTCCTTCTCGTCCGGCAGCTTGATCGAGGGGATGGTGTTCGCGTTCGGCAGCACGCCCATGATCACCGGGTGGTCCGGGTCGCCCTCCATGAAGCCGACCAGGACTTCCATGCCGATGCGCGGGATGGTCTGCGCGCCGAACCCTTTGCCGGCCCAGGGCTGCGCCACCCGCAGCCAGCACGAGCTCGTCTCGTCGTTCTTGCCCTTGCGGTCCCAATGGAACTGCACTTTCACCCGGCCATAGCGGTCGGTGTAGATCTCCTCGCCCTGCGGCCCGGTCACGACGGCGGACTGGATGCCGGGGATGACCGGCTTCTCCGTCCGCTGCTCGGGCGTGAAGTCCACGGTGGCGGGCATGCAGGTGAAGTTGTTGTGGTAGCTGGGGGAGCCTTTCGCCACGCTTTCGAAGCTCGGGTCCGTGGCGTGGTGGACGATGGAGGTGATGGCGTATTTCACGTTCTCCGCCGTGACCGGATGCGCCTCCAGCTGGAAGCGCCCGCCTGGGCCCAGCGTGCGGCAGGCGCTGCTGGTGGAGATCGTGTCCTGGCCCTTCTCGTGCCCGGCCATCATGCGGCTGCTGACCTTCTCGCCATGGTCGCGCTGCACGTAGCGGCCAGGGAAGTCGAAGATCTCGTACTGCTCGGCCGACGGCACCGGGCTCGATCCGGTCGTGGTGGCGATCAGGGAGTTGTTGGGGTTCTGGAAGTCGTAGTCCGTCGTGGTCGTCTTGCCGGACCGGAAGGTCTGGTGGTGCATCCAGCTGGTGACGCTGTTCTTGAAGATGTTGGGCGGGTTGTACGGCAGGCTGCCATCCGGCACGTCCTTGTAGGCGTGCGCACCATCGGCCAGCATCAAGGTGTGCTTGCCGGTCTCATGCTTCCAATAATAGAAAATGCCTTCTTCTTCGAACAGACGCGACACGAAGTTGAAGTCGGTCTCCCGATACTGCACGCAATACTGCCTCGGCTTATAGTCCTGCGCCAGGCCGCTGGTGTCGTAGTCGTTGTAGCCGAGCTCGTTGAAGATCTGGGTGGCGATCTGGACCACGGTCTGGTTCTGGAACACGCGGCTGTCCTGCCGGTGCTGGAGGAACCACAGCCAGGGCACGCATGTCAGCTGGAAGGAGCGTTGGCCGCGGCCCATCGCCTCGCCGCCGGAATACGACGACACCATGCCGTTGAACGGCCGCCAGGCGCTCCCCTCCGTGCGCAGCTGCCAGTCGACCCGCTTGTTGATGAGCTGCGCGGGATCGACCGAATCCTGGAACACGCGCACCCGCAGCGTGTAGGCGAACAGCGCGGACAGCGCCTCCGCCCCGTCCATCCCTTCGAGCAGAAGGGTGTCCGACCCGAGCGGGGTCTGGATGGCGAGCTGCCGCTCGGCCTGCGAATAGCTTGTGGTGCCGTCCATCCGTCACGTGCCGCCAAATGCCCAAGGTCGCGCTGCCGGTGGGGAGACTATCATCTCAGGGTTAATCACCCAATTCCAAGCCCACGACGACACGCTCCAGCGCGCCGCCGAACGACCCGCCCGCCGCGAGCCGGTCGCCCAGCCGGTGCAGCAGCGAGGCCGCCACCGGGGCGGACGTGCTGCTCGTCGGCGCACGGCGATGGCCGTTCGAGCCCAGGCCGCCGGCGCGGTTCGGCCGGTTGCGCACCGGCCGCGGCAACCATCCCCGTTGACCCAGCCGATCGCGCTTTTCCATCTCCGACCCGGCCGCTTGGCTGCGCACGACGTGGATCGCGCCGGGGCCGGGCGTCATGGACGAGGGTGACGGCCCCTCCACCAGGAACAAGCCGGTGGACAGGGTGGGCGTGGACATGTGTTCCCCGCTGTCCCCGTCCTCGAACACCTCCGTGACGACGCGGATGTCCGCGGCCCGGGGCTCCGGCGGCGGTGAGACCGTCACGTGCCCGATGACGCTTGCCAGGCCTTGCGCGAGGCGGCCGAAGCCCGTGGCGGCCTTGGCTGTGCCGGCCTGCTCGCGGATGTGCAGCTCGAGAATGAGGTAGGCGGATGATCCGCCGGGTGCAGCGCGCAGCTGCTGTTCCTTCACCCGCAGACCATGGAAGAACACGGAGTGGATGCCGCCGCCGTAGCGGCCATGCAGCACGTCCTCGAACGCCTGGTCCACGGCCAGGAGCAGCGCGCCGACCTGGTCCTGCGGAACCGGCCCGGCAGCGGTGCTATCGGACATGGCCGACGATGCAGCCGATGGCGAGGGTCCAGCCTGGGCTGGATCCCCGCCACACCTGCATCAGCTGCTGGCCTGGGCCGTGACCTGGCTGTACATCGCCCGCGACACCGTCGGATTGCCCGAAGCGTCTTCCTTGGTGTAGTTGACGTTCTTCTGGGTGAAGTTCAGCGTCAACGTTTCGGTCGGCCGGTCACCGGACGAGCCGGAAGTGAACCCGGAGACCAGCGTGTTCTGCAGGATGTATTGGCAATACACCTTGCCTGGGTTGCCGGTGTTGACCAGGTCGATGGTCGCCGTCATCGGCTGCTTGCCGGTCGTTGCGGCCTGATAGAGGGCAGCGTGGGAGCTGTCGCTGATCTTGGTCAGGGTGACTTCGCTGAGGTTCGGCTCGGACGCTTCCCGGTTCGCCGCCGCACCCACCGTGGTGCTGACGTTGCGGTTCACAGACCAATGCATGGACGAGATGTCCATCCAGCCGACATGCTCGCTTTGCGTCGCGTCGCCGGTGATCGGCTGTTCGCCACCAGTCAGTTGTAGGTAGATCGGCATCTAAGTCCCTCTCTCGTCAACGGAAATCATCAGGTAGACGTCTGGGCCACGCGCCAGAAACGAACAAGCCGCAAATCGCAGATCACAGGTAAACGACGTCGACCTTCGGCGATCATTATACCGGGATCGGGCGACACGAAACCACACCTCGCGCATACCCTCGATTACGTTTTTGTGATTTAAAGTCGTCAGAGGGTAGGCAGTCTCATAACCTCTTCCGCGTCGCGGCGAACGTGTCATTATCGATCCATGGTCCAGCCCGGGAAAAGTGAGGAAGTCGCCGAAATCCTCGACGCCGGTAAGCTGTTGGCACCGATCTCCGCCGACACCCCTGCCGGGCTGAACCTGCGGGAGGATGAGGATGGAGCGGCGATCTACTATCGCCTCAAGGACGCCCGTGCCTCCGCCCGGATCGCCGAACGCCAGGCGGATGCCGAGGCCGAGCGGGGGCCGGTCGCCGCGGAGTGGCGGACCATCTTCGACCTCGCCCAGGAGGTCCTGGCAACCCGCAGCAAGGACCTGGAGGTTGCGGCCTGGCTGACGGAGGCGGCCATCCGGCTGCACGGCTTCCCCGGGCTGCGCGACGCGCTCGCCGTGCTGGAAGGGCTGGTCGTCAGCTACTGGGACAGCCTGCACTCGCTGGATGCGGACGACGTGTCGGTCAAGGTCGCGCCGCTGGCCGGGTTGAACGGGGTGGGCGCGGATGGCGCGCTGATCCAGCCGCTGCGGCTGGCGCCGATCACCGCCCCGCGGAACGGTGCGCCGGCCGGGCTGTGGCACTACATGGTCATGCGCCGCCGCGGCCCGACCTGTCCAGAGGGCGTCCTGCTCGGCAGCGCCGCGAAGGGGACGGACACACCCTCGTTCAAGGCGCTGCATGACGCGATCCGCCGCAGCTTGGCCCATTTCAGCGGGTTGACCGCGCTGCTGGACACCGCGTGCGGCGCAGACTCGCCGCCCTCGTCGACGATCCGCAACACGCTGATCGAGGCCGCGGACGCCCTGCGGGACGTGTCGGGCCTGGGCCCTGATGCGCTGGCCGAGCTCGGGGACGCGGCCGAACCAGCCCAGGCGACACCGTCCCCGGCTGCTCCGGTGGCAGCGGCGCCGGCGGACACGCAGGCGCCTCCGCCGCCCGCCGTGCCCGTGGTGCTGCACAGCCGGGAAGATGCGCTACGGGAACTTTCCCGGATCGCGATGTTCTTTCGAGAGAACGAACCGAACTCGCCCACGGGCTTCACCTTGGAGACGCTGATCAGGCGTGCGCGCATGCCGCTCGGCGACCTCTTGCAGGAACTGATCCCTGACGCCGCGGTTCGCCGGGCCTACCTGTCCGCCGCCGGCATCCAGTCGCAGGATGAAGCCGGTACTTGATGTCCGCACCCCAGTGCCGCTTACCTATCTGCCGTTTGGAGTTTTGATCGATGGCAAGCATTCACGAAAAGCTCGAGCGTGTCCGGCGTCCAAGGGTCCATATCAAGTACGAGGTCGAAACGGAGGGCGCGCAGGTCGAAAAGGAACTGCCGTTCGTCCTGGGCGTGCTGGGCGATTTCTCCGGCTCGCCGACGGAGCCGCTGAAGCCGTTGAAGGACCGCAAGTTCGTCCAGATCGACCGCGACAATTTCGACGACGTGCTCGCCCGCATGACGCCGGGCGTGCGGTTCCGGGTCGCCAACACGCTGCGCGGCGATGGCAGCGAGTTCCATGTCGAGCTGGGCTTCCGCAGCATGGAGGATTTCGAGCCCGCGCGGGTGGCCGACCAGATCCCGGCCCTGCGCAACCTCCTGCAGAAGCGCAGCCAGCTGCGCGACCTGCTGGCCAAGGCGGACCGCTCCGAGGAGTTGGAGACGTTGCTGGAGCGGGTGTTGCAGAGCGACGAGGACATGAAGCGCCTGTCCGATGAACTGGCGGGCCGGAAGGGCGTCACCGCGCCGCCCGCAGGAGACGTGGGATGAGCGACCGTCAGACCGAGCAATCGGCCGCCGCGGCCGAGTATGCCGGCGCCACCCTGTTGGACCAGGCCATCGCCGCCACCCGGCAGACCGAACCGGACCGGACCGAGACGCTGTTGCGCACCCTGACCGAGGAAGCGCTCTCGGGCACGGTGACGTACAGCCGCAACCTCACCGTCACGATCAACCAGGCGATCGCGGCGTTGGACGCCAAGGTGTCCAAGCAGCTGGCCGCGGTGATGCACCACCCCGAGTTCGTGGCGCTGGAGGGAAGCTGGCGCGGGCTGCGCCACCTGGTCATGAACAGCGAGACGAGCGCCAACCTGAAGATCCGGGTGCTGAACGTCTCGAAGAAGGAGTTGGGCCGCGACCTGTCCAAGGCGACGGAGTTCGACCAGAGCCTGATCTTCAAGTCCATCTACGAGAACGAATTCGGCACGCCCGGCGGTGAGCCGTATGGCGCCCTGATCGGCAACTACGAGTTCACCCGCTCGTACGAGGACATCGAGCTGCTGCGCGGCATGGCCAGCGTGGCCGCGGCGGGGTTCTGCCCCTTCATCGCCTCGGCCAGCCCCAAGCTGTTCGGCTTCCAGGACTTCACCGAGCTGTCGCGGCCGCGCGACCTGGAGAAGATCTTCGACACGATCGAGTACGCGAACTGGCGGTCGTACCGCGAGAGCGATGACTCCCGGTTCGTCACCCTCACGCTGCCGCGCGTGCTGGCCCGGCTGCCTTATGGGCAGGAGACGTTGCCGATCGACGAGTTCAACTACGACGAGGCGCCGGTGGGCGCCAACGGCGCCGTGCAGAAGCTGCCGAACGACGAATATTGCTGGATGAACGCCGCCTTCGTCATGGGCACCCGCCTGACGGAGGCGTTCTCCAAGCATGGCTGGTGCACCGCCATCCGCGGGGCCGAGAACGGCGGCAAGGTGGAAGCGCTGCCGATGCACGTCTTCTCCAGCGACGATGGCGACACCGACCTGAAATGCCCGACCGAGGTCGGCATCACCGACCGTCGGGACAACGAACTCGGCAAGCTCGGCTTCCTGCCGCTGTGTCACTACAAGAACACCGACTACGCCGTGTTCTTCGGGGCCCAGACCACGCACAAGCCGAAGAAGTACGACCGGCCCGAGGCGACGGACAACGCGGCCATCTCCGCACGGCTGCCGTACCTGATGGCGACCTCCCGCTTCGCACACTACCTCAAGGTGATCGGGCGGGATAAGATCGGCTCCTTCATGGAGGCAAGCGATTGCGAGGCGTGGCTCAACCGCTGGATCCAGAACTACGCCAACTCCAACCAGAATCCCGGTTCCGAAATGAAGCTCCAGTTTCCACTGCGGGAGGCGCGGGTGACGGTGCGGGAAGTGGCCGGGCGGCCCGGCTCCTACAACGCCGTCGCGTGGCTGCGCCCCTGGCTGCAATTGGAGGAGCTGACGACGTCGATGCGCCTGGTCGCGCGCATACCGAAGGCGAACTGACGCGGCGCCGGGCTGGCGGCATGGGGCACTCGTGATGGAGACGGCTGCGATCGTCCTCGACCGCGATGCGCTCGACGCCCGGGCCGAGGCGATGATCGCCGCCATCGACCTGGCCGTCAGCCGCCAGGTCGACGCGGTGATCCACGCCCCGGCCTTCCAGGCGCTGGAGGCATCCTGGCGCGCGCTGCACCTGCTGGTCACGGTGGTGGCAGGCACGCGCCAGGTGCGGCTGCGCATGCTGGACCTCGCTTGGGGCGAGGTGTGCCGGGACCTGGAACAGGCGGTCGAGTTCGACCAGAGCAACCTGTTCAAGCTGATCTACAACGACGAGATCGGCACGCCCGGCGGCCAGCCCTACGGCCTGATCGTGGCCAGCTACAAGGTGGCGCACCAGCCGGGCGCCAGCCGCCCGAACGACGACATCACCGCGCTGCAGGGGCTGGCGGGCATCGCGGCGGCGGCCTTCTGCCCCATCGTCGTCAATGCCGCGCCCTCGCTGCTCGGCGTGCGGAGCTTCGGCGAACTCGGCGGGCTGGACCTGGCGGAGGCTTGCGACGGCCAGGCCTTCATCCGCTGGCGCTCGCTTCGCCAGCACGAGGACTCCCGCTTCTTGGGTGTCGCGCTCCCGGACGTGCTGCTGCGCAATGCCTACCAGCCGGACAGCCGGAACCGCATCGACGGCTTCCGCTACGCGGAGGATATCGGCCCGCTCGGCGACGGGCTGCTGTGGGGCGGCGCCGCCACGGTGTTCGCCATCGCCGTGATCCGGCGCTTCGACCAGAGCGGCTGGTTCGCGGATTTGCGCGGCGCGCCGCAGGACCGTGTCGGCGGCGGCCTGGTGACGGAGCTGCCGCCCTACCTGTTTTCCACCGATTGCCACGGCATCGCTGCGCAGCCGCCGCTGGCGCTGCGGCTGTCCGGCGTGCAGGAGCAACAGCTGGCGGAGCTTGGCCTGCTGCCGGTGACGGCCGCGCCGTACAGCACCGCGCTGCTGTTCAACACCAACGCCTCGCTGCACGCGCCGCCACGGTTCGACCGCGTGGAGGCGGGCTGGAACGCGCGGATTTCCGCGATGCTGCAGTACGTGCTGTGCGTGTCCCGGTTCGCCCACTACGTGATGGTGATGATCCGGGACCGGGTCGGGAGCCACTCTGGCGCCGGAGACGTGCAGCGGCAGCTCTCCGCCTGGCTGAGCGCCTACTGCCTCGGCTCGGACGGCGCGACGGACGAGATGCGGGCCCGTTTTCCCCTGCGCGACGCGTCCGTCGAGGTGCGGGACGTCGCGGGCCGGCCCGGGGCGCTCGCCTGCACCGTGCGGCTGCAACCGCATTTCCAACTGGACAGCATCGCCACCAGCTTCCGCCTGGTGACCGACGTGACGAGCGAGCGGCGATGACCGAGGTTGCAGCTCTGTTGCAGGAGGGTCGGCTGGCCGATGCCGTGGCCGCGACCACGACGCGGGTGCGCAGCACCCCAACCGACACGGCCGCGCGGACGACCATGGCGGAACTGCTGTGCCTCGCCGGCGCCTTCGACCGGGCGGAGGCGCAGCTCGCCATCCTCGCCCAGCAGACGGTCGACCGTCCGGTGGCCATCGCGCGCACCCGGCACCTGATCCGTGCCGCGTTGGCCCGCGAGGCCTGGTTCAACGAGGCTGCGGTTCCCACCCTGGTCGCCGATCCCGGCCCGGCGCAGCAAACCGCCTTGCGCCTGGAGGTCGCCATGCGGGACGGCGACGATGCGGCCGTCGCGCAGTGGCTGGAGGCTGCGGAGGCAGCCCGGCCCCATGTCGCGGGATCGGCCGACGGCGTCGCGTTCGACGACCTGCGCGACGCGGATGACCGCTGCGCCTGGTTCCTGGACGTGCTGACCCAGGACGGCAACTACCTCTGGGTCGACCTGGCGACGGTCGATAGCCTGGAGTTCGCCGCCGTGACCCGACCGATCGACCTGCTGTGGCGAGAGACGCGGATAACGCTGCGGGACGGCCGCGCCGCCGACGTGGTGGTGCCCGCCCAGTACGTCGCACCCGCCGGGGCGAGCGTGACGGAGGAGCATCGCCTGGCGCGCCGCACGGACTGGCAGGACGGGCCCGGCGGCACGATGCTCGGGATCGGGCCGCGCATGATGCTGTTGGGAGAGGATGCCAAGCCGATCCTGGACATCCGCGAGATCCGGTTCGACGCCGCATGATGGCGCATGCCGTCCCCCTCGCCGCACCTTCCATCCTCGACCGCCTGCTGGACGATGCGCCTGACTTGTCGGTGGACCCGCCACGGACGCGGCAGGCGCAGATGCGCGACGCGTTGGCGAGCCTGCGACGGGACCTGGAGGTGCTGTTGAACACCCGGCGGTGCCCCACGACCCCGCCAGCCGGCCTCCTGCAGCTGCGGCAGTCCCTGCTCTCGTTCGGGGTGTCGGACTTCATCGGCGCCAACATGACGACGGTGGAGCAGCGCCGGGTGTTCGCCGCCCGCCTGGAGGAGACGATCAAGGCCTGCGAACCGCGGCTGCAGAACATCGCCGTCAGCGTGCTCGACCCGCGGGACAGCGCCGAGCGGGTGCTGCGGCTGCGGATCGAGGCGACGGTGGTGCTGGAGGACGTGCCGGTGCCGGTGCTGTTCGCCTCCTCCGTCAGCCCGACCACGCTGCGCTTCTCCGTGGCCGAGGGCAGCTATGCCTGACCAGCTGCTGCCGTTGTACGACCAGGAGCTGGCTTACCTGCGCAACCTCGCCGGCAGCTTCGCCGACGCCCATCCGAAGATCGCCGGCCGGCTGCGGCTCAGCGCCGACGCCGTGGACGACCCGCATGTCGCCCGGCTGATCGAGGGCGTGGCGCTGATCGCGGCCCGCATCCGCCAGAAGCTGGACGACGAGTTCCCGGAGCTGACCAACTCGCTGCTCGGTTCGCTCTACCCGCATCTGCTGGCGCCGTTCCCGTCCGCCGCCATCGCGGCCTTCGCCCCGATCGCGGACCTGGAAGGCGCGTATCGGATCGCGCGGCACACCGCGCTGGAGATGGAGCCGATCGGCGGCGAAGCCTGTCGCTACCGCACCACCCAGGCGGTCGAGCTCTGGCCAATCCGCGTCGTGGGCGCGACCTTGGGTGCCCGCCCGCTGGTGGCGCCTCCCGGCCCGCGCACGGCCACGGCGGCCAGCAGCCTGCGCCTGGTGCTGGAGTGCCTGTCCCCGGGGCAGAGCTTCACCCGGCTGGGCGTGGACCGCCTCCGCTTCTTCCTGCGGGGCCTGCCGCAGCACAGTTCGGCACTCTACGAGCTGCTCTGCAACAACCTGATCGCCGTCGCGGTGGCGGACCACCCGGAGGACGCGCAGGCGGTCTTCCTCGGCCCGGGGGCGGTCACCCCGGTCGGGTTCGCGGAGGAGGAGGCGATGCTGCCCTACTGCGCCCGCTCGTTCATCGGCTATCGGCTGCTCAGCGAATTTTTCGGCTTCCCCGCCAAGTTCATGTTCGTCGACCTCGCCGGGCTCAGCGCCAAGACCCTTCGGTCGGCAGGGCGGCGGATCGAGGTGTTCTTCTACTTCGACCGCGAGATGCCCTCGCTGGAGCGGGCGGTGAACGCCGACAGCATGGCGCTGGGCTGCACGCCGATCGTCAACCTGTTCAGCCAGCGGGCCGAGCCGGTGGCGCTGACGCATGAGGCGGCGGAGTACACCGTGGTGCCCGACTCCCGCCGCCATGCGACACGGGAGGTGTTCTCCGTCGACCGCATCGTCCTGCGCGAGGCGGGGCGCGAGCAGCGGGAGGTGCTGCCGTTCTTCGCCTCCCACCACGCCGCCGACCCCGCACGGCAGCACCTCTTCTTCACCACGCAGCGCCGACGCCTGACGGAAGCGGACCCGACCACGGACGTCACCCTGTCGATCGTGGATGGGGAGCTCGGCCCGGCGTCGCCCACCGACGGGATCCTGACGGTCGAGACGACGTGCCTGAACCGCGACCTGCCACGCTCCCTGCCCTATGGCGGCGCCCGGCCGCAGCTCGCCATGGTCGAAGGCGCGGCGGAGGTGACGGCGGTGCGCTGCATCACGCCGCCCACGCCCACCCTGCGGCCGCCCCATGCAGCGCGGTCGGGCTGGCGGCTGGTCTCGCAGCTGTCGCTGAACCACCTCTCGTTGGCCGACGGGGCGGAGGGTGCCGACGCCCTGCGGGAAATCCTGCGGCTGCACGACGTGCGCGACGTGCCGGAGACGCAGGCCATCATCCAATCCATCCGCAGCGTGCAGTCCAAGCGCGGCTCGGCGCGGATGCCCGGCAACGGCGCCATCGCGCGCGGCATGGACGTGGCGCTGGAGATCGACCCCGGCCGCCTGGAAGGCAGCGGCGCCTTCCTGTTCGGCAGCATGTTGGACCAGTTCCTGGGGCTCTACGCCACGATCAACAGCTTCACCCGGCTGCACCTGCGACTGCACGGGCGCGAGGCGCCGATCCGCATCTTCGCGCCGCGGGCGGGCGCCCGCCCGCTGCTATGACGACGCGCACGCTGCAGGAGCGGCTTCGCACGGCGCCGCACCGGTTCGACGCGTTGCAGGCGCTGCGGATGACGGAGCTGCTCGGCGCCCGGCTCGGCACGTCGGCAGCGCCGGATGCCGAACCGACGCGCATCGACGCCCAGCAGGGCATGGTGTTCGCGGCCGCACCGATCGTCGCCGTCGCGCCCGGCGAGGCCGGGACCGGCGTCCGGATCGCCTTCCTGGGCTTGACGGGGCCGCTCGGCGTGTTGCCGCAAGGCTACTCCGAGCTCGTCGCCCGCGCGGAGCGGCTGCGCAACCGGGCGCTCGCGGCCTTCCTGGACCTGTTCAACCATCGCCTGGCCAGCCTGTTCCTGCGGGCCGCGGACAAATACCGGCTGGGCGTGCTGGTGCAGCGGGGCATGACGCCGCCGCCGGGCAACGCCGCGCCGGTGGCCGACCCGGTCAGCCGCTCGATGCTGGCCCTCGCCGGCTTCGGCATGCCGCAACTGCAGGACCGTATGGCGATCGCCGACGAGGTGGTCCTGTTCTACGCCGGGCTGTTCAGCGCCCGCACCCGCCCGGCGGTGGCGTTGCAGGCGATGTTGGCGGACTACCTCGGCCTGCCGATCCGGATCGAGCAGTTCACCGGCCGTTGGCTGCCGGTCGCGGAGGATGAGCAGACCGCGCTGCCAATCGGCGGCGGGGACCAGCCCTACACGCGCCTGGGTGTGGATGCCGTGGCGGGCAGCCGGGTGTGGGACCCGCAGGCGGCGTTCCGGGTGGTCGTGGGGCCGGTCGACCGGGAACAGATGCTCCGGCTGATGCCGAACCGTCCGCTGCTGCGCCGGGTCACGGACCTGGTCCGCAGCTATGCCGGGCCGGACCTCGCCTTCGACATCCAGGTGATACTGCGCAAGGAGGACGTGCCGGGCCTGCACATGCAGGGCGACGACGGGCCGGGCGCGCCGCGGCTGGGCTGGAACAGCTGGGCCAAGTTCCTGCCCGCGTTGGCCGATAGCGACGACATCATCTTGGACCCCGACCGCCTCCCCGTTGCGACAAAGGACCGGATATGATCTTGACCCTTCACCTCGCTGCCGAGGCCGGCGGCCCGGATGAGGTGCGGACGCTCGAGCAGGGCACGTTGACGATCGGGCGCGGTGCCGAGAACGGCTGGGTGCTGACCGATCCGGACCGGACGATCTCCAAGCAGCATTGCCGCATCGACCGCTCGGAAAGCGGCTTCCTGCTGACCGATACCAGCACCAACGGGGTGTTCGTCGGGTCGGACGTCCATCCGGTAGGCCGGGGCCATTCCCGCGTCCTGGCGGATGGCGACAGCATCGTGGTCGGCCCGCATCACCTCACCGCGTCCATCGCGGAGCAGCCAGCCGCCGCGCCGTTCGGCGCAGGCTTGGACCTGGAGCCCCGCCCGGCCCCGGGGGCGCAGCCTTACTCCGGCATCGTGCAGGCGCCGGACTCGCCCATACCCCAGCCGGTGGAGGCACCGTGGCTCGACGGCATTCCCGGCGGGCAGTTCGGCCCGGGGTTGCGCGCCGCACCGCAGGGCTGGGACGCACCGCCGGACCCGGCCGACTTCGCCGCGTCGGGCCTGCGGCGGGAGCCAAACCCGCTGGACGCCGCGGCGGCCGCGTTCAGCCACGGTTCGGAGCATAGCGACGCCACGGCGACCGTGATCCGCCTGCCCGCCGCGCAGGTCGTGCTCCCGAACAACTGGAACGACCTCGATCCGCTGGATGGCGCCGACCTTGCCGTGCTGCCGGCCGAAGCCGCGCTGGCCAGGGCGTCCGCGCCGGAGACGCCCCTGCCGTTGCACGAGCCGCAGGAGGCGTGGCGTGAGGCACCACCCGCCGCCGAGGCCGGTCCGGAGCCGGCCGCAGCCCGGCTGGTGGCCGCCTTCCTGGCCGGATCGGGGCTGCCGGCGGACGCCTTGGCCGGGCCCAGCCTGGAGGAGACGTTCCGCGCGCTGGGTGCGCTCCTCCGCGTCTCGGTCGATGGCGTGCGGGAGATCCTGGCCACGCGGAAGATCGTGAAATCCGAACTGCGCGCCGACCAGACGGAGATCCAGGCCAGCAACAACAACCCGATGAAGTTCGCGCCGGACGTGCAACGCTGCCTGGCGGCGATGGTGGGGCAGCCGCCCGCCGGCTTCATTCCCGGGCCCGAGGCGATGGGACGCAGCATGAACGACATCAAGCTGCACGAACTGGCGCTGGTCGCCGCGTTGAACAGCGTGTTCGCCGACATGACGACCCAGCTTGACCCCGAGGCGATCGCCACGCATGTCCGCACGGAGGCCGGGCTGACGGGCGTCCTGCCCTACGCGCGGGAAGCCCGGTGCTGGGCCGTCTACATGGAGCGGTATCGTGCCCTGCAGGATAGCGGGGCGGAGAACACGGGCGGCTCGCTGCTCGCCCCCGTGGCGGCCGCCTATGCCAAACACCTGCGGCGGAGCGGGTAAGCACGCCGCGACCATGAGGAACCGTCCGATGCTGCGTCTGTCCATCCTCGGCCTGCTGGCCACCCTGCCGCTCGCCGGCTGCGGCGTGCCCGGCACCCTGCACGTCAGCGCCACCGGCGCGGCGGACCTGAACCCCGGCCCGGGCGGTGCCGCCTTCCCGGCGCAGGTGCGGCTGTATCAGCTCCGCGCGCCGGAGAAGTTCACCAACGCCGACTATTTCCAGCTGGCCGACCATGAGCAGGCGGCGCTTGGGGGTGACCTGCTCTCCCGCGAGGAGTTCATCCTGCATCCCGGCGAGACGCGCACGGTCGACCTCAAGACCCAACCGGACACGCGCTATGTCGGCGTCGCCGTCGCCTACCGCAACATCGACCGGGCCACGTGGCGGACGATCGAACCGGCGCGGGGCACCATCCGCCTCAACCTGGCGGCAGACCGCGTGACGCTGCAATGATGCGGCGCTGATGCAAGGAGGCAACCGGGTCGTCTGGACGGAGGGCATGTTCCTCCGCGTCCAACACTTCCAGCAGGCGGACCGGTGGACGGAGTCGCTGGTACAGGCGGCGGTGCGCGACCTACAGCCGCATCGCTGGGGCTTGTCGGAGATCAGCCTGGACCGCGACATGCTCAACATCGGCAAGTTCGCCCTCGCCTCCTGCCGGGGCGCCATGCCCGACGGCACCACATTCTCCATGCCGGACGAGACGGACGCGCCGCCGCCTTTGGAACTGGCGCGGGGCGAGCGCGGCGGGCTGGTCTACCTGGCCGTCCCGCTGCGGCAGCAAGGCACGTTCGAGACCGGGGCGGACGGGCGCGAGGACTCGGGGACGCGGTTCCGGCGCGGCCCGTACGACGCCCCGGATGCCAACAGCGGCAGCTTCGCGACCGCGGCCCTGGTGGTCGGCCGCACGCGCTTCTCGTTCATCCTGGAGGGCGGCCCCACGGCGGGCTATGCGCTGCTGCCGGTGGCGCGGGTGGTGGAGGTCCGGTCCGACCTGTCGGTGATCCTGGACGAACGGTTCATCGCGCCCTGCCTGAACTGCGCCGCGCAGCCGCTGCTGAAGGGCTTCCTGGCCGAGCTGCAGGGCTTGATCACGCACCGGGCGGAGGCGATCGCCGCGCGGATTTCCGACCCGTCCGTCCGCGGCACGGCGGAGATCGCCGACTTCATGCTGTTGCAGACGATGAACCGCAACGAGCCGCTGCTGCGCCACCTGCTGGCAGCGGCGCCGACGCTGCACCCCGAGGCCTTCTACCGCGCGTGCCTGGCGCTGGCAGGCGAGCTTGCGACCTACACCAGCTCCAGCCGGCGGGCGACCCACTTCCCGCCCTACGTGCACGAGGACCTGTACGCCACCTTCGCCCCGGTGTTCAGCGACCTGCGCCAGGCGCTGTCCAGCGTGCTGGAGCAGACGGCGGTTTCCATCCCGTTGCAGGAGCGGCGGCATGGCGTGCGCGTTGGCGTCGTGGCGGACCGCTCGCTGCTGCTGCAATCCACCTTCGTCCTGGCCGTCAGCGCGGACATCCCGGCGGAACAGCTGCGCCGGGCCTTCCCCAACCAGATCAAGATCGGCCCGGTCGAGCAGATCGCGCAACTGGTCAACGTGGCGCTGCCGGGCATCCCGGTGCGGCCGCTGCCCGTGGCGCCGCGGCAACTGCCGTATCGCGCCGGGTCGGTCTATTTCGAGCTGGATCGCGCGGCGCCGCTTTGGAAGCAACTTGAGAGTTCGGGCGCCATCGCGCTGCACCTCGCCGGGTCCTTCCCGCAGATCGAGATGGAACTCTGGGCGATCAAGGACTGAGCCATGGCATACGAGCCGCTGGACGACGAGCCGACGATCGTCAAACCGACCCCGGGTGGCCGGGAGCGCCGGCCGGCGCGTGCCGCGCCGGCACCGGCGTTGCTGCCGGCGCCGGCGCAGGCCGCCTCGTTCGACTTCGCGTTGCTGGCGAACAGCAGCTTCAACGTGGTGGTGGGCGCCGCCGCCCAGCTGCTGAACCTCGCCCGGCGGCTGCGCGGCAGCCTGACCAACCGGGACGTCGCCGCCCTGCGCAGCCGCGCGGTGGAGGAGATCAAGGGGTTCGAGCGCGTGATCATGGCCTCGGGCGTGCCGCCGGAGCAGGCGCGGGCCGCGCACTACGCCCTGTGCGCCACGCTGGACGACATCGTGCTCAACACGCCCTGGGGCGCTTACAGCAGCTGGGCGAGCAACAGCCTCGTCAGCACCTTCCACGTGGACGTGACCGGGGGTGAGCGGTTCTTCGACCTGCTGACCCACCTGCACAAGGACCCTGGCACCAACCGGGACGTGCTGGCGCTGATGTACCTGTGCCTGTCGATCGGGTTCGAGGGCCGGCTGCGGGTGATCGACCAGGGCGCGCTGGAGCTGAGCCGCATCCGCGAGGGCCTGTACCGCACGCTGCGGCAGGTCTACGGCGATTTCGAGCGGGAGCTGTCGCCGCATTGGCGGGGCGTGGAGGCGCGGCACCGGCCGCTCCGCTCGGCCACCGCCTTGTGGACCATCCTCTCCGCCGCCGTCGCCCTGCTGATCGCGGCCTTCGTGCTGTTCAGCTACCTGATCAACGGGGATTCGGACCGGACCTTGCGGGCGTTGAGCGGCGCGCTGCCGCACGGCCCGGTCACGCTCGCCGTGGTCGCGCCAGCACCCCTGCCCAAGCCCAACCCGGCGGTCGCCGACACCGTGCGCCAGGAGCTGGCCGATCCGATCCGCAACGGCCAGCTGGACCTGGTGAGCGACGGCACCACGCTTGTCGTCCGCATCCACAACGCGGGCATGTTCGCGTCCGGCAGCGCCACCGTGCAGGACAAGTTCAAGCCGGTGATCGCCCGGATCGCGCACGCCCTCGCCGGGCTGCCGGGGCCGGTCGCCGTGGTGGGGCATACGGACAACCAGCCGATCCACACCCTGCGGTTCCCGTCCAACTGGGAGCTGTCGGTCGCCCGCGCCAAGGCGGTGTCCGACATCCTGTCCGAGACGATCCCGCAGGACAAGCTGCAGCCATCCGGCAAGGGTGACACGGCGCCGCTCGCCAGCAACGAGACGGCTGCAGGCCGGGACCAGAACCGGCGTGTCGAAGTCGTGGTGCACCAGCCGACGGAGGCGTCCGTGGCGCCGGACGGCGGAGCCAAGCCATGAACTTCTTCTTCAACTTCCTTTCCATGGCGTCCGCCACGGCGGCGCCGGTCACCCGGCTGGTGCGCAACCGGTGGCTGCGCACCCTGATCTGGTCGCTGGCCGCCTGCCTGGTGATCTTCTTCTACGGCGACGTCTTCCAGCTCGGCCGGTTCCGCCCGCTGGAGGGCGACGTGCGCCGCCTGCTCGCCTGCGGCGTCGTGCTGGCCGGCTGGCTGGTCTACAACATCTACAGGTCGATCAAGGACCGGCGCGCCAACAGCGCCATGATCGACGCGATCACGCAGACCGGCCCGGCCAGCAAGGCCGACCTATCGACCCAAGAGGTCGACCAGCTGAAGACGCGCCTGCAGGAGGCCCTGGTCCACCTGCGCAAGATGACGGGCGGGCGGCGGCGCAGCTACCTCTACCAGCTGCCCTGGTACGTGCTGATCGGGCCGCCGGGTTCCGGCAAGACGTCCGCGCTGCTCAACTCGGGGCTGAAGTTCCCGCTTGCGGACACCATGGGGCGCGAGCCGCTCGCCGGCGTCGGCGGCACTCGCAACTGCGACTGGTGGTTCACCGAGGAGGCGATCCTGCTGGACACGGCGGGGCGCTACACCACGCAGGACAGCGACCCGGAGATCGACCAGAAGAGCTGGGCCGGCTTCCTCAACCTGCTCAAGACATACCGGCCGCTGCAGCCGATCAACGGCGTGGTGGTCGCCGTCAGCCTGGCCGACGTCGCGGGCACCAATGCCGGCGAGCGCCTGGCCATCGCCGCGGCGGTGCGGGCCCGCATCGGCGAGCTGACCCGCAGCTTCGGCAGCCGCTTCCCGATCTACGTGGTGCTGACCAAGGCCGACCTCGTCGCCGGCTTCGTGCAGTTCTTCGACGCCTACAGCCGCACCGACCGGGAGCAGGTCTGGGGCATGACCTTCCCGCTGGATGACGGCAAGCCCGGCACGCAGACGGCCGTGTCCCGCTTCGACATCGAGTACGACCAGCTGCTCACCCGCATGAACGCCATCGTGCTGGAGCGGCTGCAGCAGGAGACGGACGTCCAACGGCGTGGCCTGATCTACGGCTTCCCCTTGCAGATGGCCACGCTCAAGGAGCAGCTGCACGAGCTGCTGGAGGAGATCTTCGTCACCTCCAAGTTCGACACGCGGCCGCTGCTGCGCGGCATCTACTTCACCTCGTCGACCCAGATGGGGGCGCCGGTCGATCGGCTCATGCACGCCATGGCCGCCAATTTCGGCATGGACGCCCCGCGCCTGGGCGCCTTCGCCGGGCAGGAGAAGAGCTACTTCCTGACCAAGCTGCTGAATGCCGTCGTGTTCGCGGAGGCCAACGTGGTGGCGGCCGACCCGCGGGTGCGCCGGCGCATGGCGACCACCCGGCGGACGGCCTTCGCAGTGGCCGCGGTCGTGGTGGCGCTGTTGCTGGGCACATGGGGCGTCGCCTACAGCCAGAACAAACGGCTCGTCACGGCGGCCAACCGGCAGATCGCCGACTATGACCAGGCCGTGGCGGCGATCCCGATCAAGGACGTGGGCGACGTCGACTTCCCCCGCATCGTCCCGCCCCTGAACCAGCTTCGCGACGGCCCGGCGGAGCTGCGGCAGGATGCGAGCACCGTGTGGATGCATGCCGGGCTGGACCAGAGCGAGAAGCTGCAATCGCAATATGCGGAGCTGTACCACCGCGCGCTGAACGAGCTGCTGCTCCCCCGCGTGCTGGTGTTCCTGCAGCAGCAGATGCGGAACGGCAAGACGGACGACCAGGAGTTCAAGGTCGCCGCGTTGAAGCTCTATCTCGGCCTCGGAGGCCAGGGTCCGCTGGACAAGGCGTTCGCGCGGACGTTCATGACCGCGGAGTGGTCCGCGGTCTATCCGGATGCCGGGCAGGCCGGGCTGAGAGCCGATCTGAACGGGCATTTCGCCACCCTGCTGGACCAACCGCTGGAACCCCTGGTGCTCGACGCCCGGCTGATCGGCGATGTCCGCCAACAGATCGGCAAGCAGCCGCTGGCCGCGCGCGCCTACGCCTACCTGCGCGGCAGCAAGGCGGCGCAGGACCTGCCGAACTGGACGGTGGCGGACATTGCCGGCGCGGTGGCGGATCGCGCCTTCACCCGCGTGTCCGGCAAGCCGCTGACCGAAGGCATCCCCGGCATCTACACGCGCAAGGGCTACACGGAGGTATTCCTGCCCAGCCTGAAGACCGCCGTCGCCGAGGCAAGCAAGGACCGCTGGGTCTTCGGCACCGGCGCGTCGGCGAACGAGGATCCTGCGGCAGCCGCGACGCAGGCCGTGGCACTCTACCGCGGCGACTTCACGGCCCGCTGGACCGAGTTGCTGACCGACCTGCGGATCAAGCCGCTCAGCGACCTGTCGCAATCCGTGCTCGTGCTCACGGCCCTGTCCGGCCCGGACTCCGTGCTGAACAAGCTGATCAACAGCATCGTGCAGACGACCGACCTGTCGCCCCCCGGCGACGATGCCAAGGACCCGGACTCGCAGCGGCTGAAAGCGCTGATCGGCGCGGCCGCGCCGGCAGGTTCGACGCAGGACCAACCGTTCCAGCCGCTGCGCGACGCGATGAAGGGCACGGACGGCCAACCCTCGCAGATGTCGGAACTGATGCGGACCCTGACCGATCTCTATGGGCAGCTTAGCCGGGCCAGCAACTCGCCGAGCGGTGTGATGTCGGTGTCGCAGACCGAGGTGGGGCTGAACGACGCCAACCAGAAGCTGCTGAGCGAGAGCAGGCAGGCGCCGCCGCCGGTCGACAGCTGGCTGTCCGGCCTGTCCGGCGATGTCAGCACGGTCAGCTCGGGGACGGCCAAGAGCGCCATCTCGCAGGCGTGGTCGGCCTCGGGCCAGCGGTTCTGCGCCCAGGCGACCGCCGGCCGCTACCCATTCAACCGCCGCGGCAGCGCGGAGATCTCGGTCGACGACTTCAGCCACCTGTTCGGCCCGGGCGGCGTGATGGACCAGTTCTTCAAGGACAACCTGCAGGCCTACGTCAACACGTCCCACCGGCCATGGCAGTGGCAGTACAACAGCGCGCAGTCCGTCAGCTCCGCCTTCCTGGCCGAGTTCGAGTATGCCGACACCATCAGGCAGGCCTTCTTCGGCAGCGGCAGCGGCGCCAGCTTCCACTACGACGTGACGCCGGACTTCCTCGACCCGGCGGCCAACGAGATGACGTTCGATGTCGGCGGCCAGACGCTGAGCTACGCGCATGGCCCCGTGCGGCCCACGACGATGCAGTGGCCGGCGCCCGGCAGCTCCGGCGTGCGGTTGGACGTGGAGCCGGCGGAGGTGGGCGGCGTGCTGTCCATCGCGGGGACCTGGGCCCCGTTCCGCCTGTTCGACATGGGCGAGATCTACAACCGCACCCGCGATGGCTTCACGGTCTCCCTGACGCTGGGCAACAAGAAGGTCTCGTTCGACATCGCGTCGAAATCCGCGCTCAACCCGTTCGTGCTGCGCGAGCTGCGACAGTTCAGCTGCCCCGGTTCGCTGTGACCGGCCAGACGCAGGCCCCAGCTGCGGAGCCGGGCTTCTTCGGCAAGCTGCCGGTCCGGGGGGACTTGGTCGGGAGGCGGCTGGACGGCGCATTCCGCAACGGCTTCGACGAGTGGTTGCAGCGCTCGATCGCGACCAGCCAGCGCCAACTCGGCCCGGCCTGGCTGCCGACCTACCTGCGCTCGCCGATCTGGCGGTTCGTCCTGGGGCCGAAGCTCTGCGGCGACGTGCCGAGTGTGGGCGTGATGATCCCCAGCGTGGACCGCGTTGGCCGCTACTTTCCCCTGGTGGTCGCAGCGCAACTCCCAGGCTGCACCTCGCCCGGCACCTTGTTCCACAGCGCCCGGCCGTGGTTCGACGAGGCGGAGCAGCTGATCCTCACCGCGCTGGACGACGGCTTCGACCTCGACCGGTTCGACCGCGAGGTAAAGGCGCTGGGGTTGCCGCCGTACGCCCGGGCCGGTGGCGAGGCATCCGTGCAGGCGATGCGCCTGGACCTGCATGATGGCGGCGACCTGTCCGCCACCTACGCCCACATCCTGGACCGCGTGCTGATCGGCACCGGCGTGCAGTTCAGCCTGTGGTGGACCACGGGTTCGGAGAAGGTGCGGCCCTCGGTGCTGCTGGGTGCGGGCATGCCGGCGCCGGCCAACTTCGCCGCGCTGCTGGATGGCAACTGGGACGAATGGGGGTGGGAGCGTCCGAGCGCCGGGGCCACGATGGACGACCTGCCGCTGATGATGCTGAAGCCGGTGGTGATGGCGCCGTGCGCCGGGCGCAGCCACCCGGGCGCACGGCGCAAGGTCAACGAGGATGCCATGCTGATGCGGCCGGACCTGGGGCTGTGGGCGGTGGCGGACGGCGTGGGCGGGCACCACCTCGCCCAACTCGCCAGCCAGACCGTCGTCGAGCGGCTGGAACAGCTGCTGCCACCCTTGAGCTTCCGCAGCACGGTCGACGACGTGACGGAGCTGCTGGCCGAAGCGCACACCGCCTTGCGGGACCGGGCCGACCTGATCGGGGAATCCGCCGTCGTCGCCTCAACCGTCGTGGCGCTGCTGATCTATGCCGGGCATTTCTGCGCCCTGTGGTCGGGCGACAGCCGGCTGTACCGGTTGCGCGCCGGCGTGCTGGAGCTGCTCACGCGCGACCACGCCACCTCGCATGGCGGCATGGTCATCCATGCCATCGGCGTCGGCGACGCAGCGCCCTACGTGGAGACGAAGCAGGGCGCGGTCGAGCCTGGCGACACGTTCCTCCTGTGCAGCGACGGCATCACCAAGGTGCTGGAGGACGCCGAACTGCAGCGGGCGTTGTCCGGGACCAACCCGGCCACCATGGTCGAGGCACTGATGCAGGACAGCCTGGTGGGCGGCGCGCAGGACAACATCACCGCCGTGGTCGTGTGCTACCCGCGCGCATGATCGCCGCGGACGACCCGGACGAACGGACCAGGGTTGTGCTGCTGTCTGCGGCGGCTGAACCGGCGCAGGCCGGGCTGCCAGACGTGGACGGCGCCGCCGAGCTGGTGAGCCTGGCCACGCTGGATGACGAACAGGCCGGCCGCAGCTGGTTCGAGACCCGCCTGCGCGCGTTCGTCGCCGCGCTGCTGCACGACCGGTCGGGCGCCCGCCGGACAGACGTGGAGCGGCGCGCGCTCGGCGATGCGGCGCGCGACATGATCGAGCGGCTGGTGAGCCAGACCGAGCCGGCCGTCACGGGCTGGCCGGCGGAGGCGACGCTGCAGCCGGGCCAGCTGCTGGCGAACACGTTCTACGTCCGGGCCCTGCTGGCCCGCGGCGGGGTGGGCGAGATCTACCGCGTCCGTCACCGCGACCTGCGGACCGAGCATGCGGTCAAGATCCTGCAACCGCAGCACACGCTGGACACCACCCTGGTCAGCATGCTGCTGGAGGAAGCCCGGCACCTCGCGAGCATCCGGCATCCGGGGATCGTGGCCGGCCAAGGCGTGTTCCGCGATGCCGACGGCCGGCTGCTGATGGTGATGGAGCTGGTGCGCGGCCGCACCCTGGCTGCCCGGCTGCGGGAGGGCCCGCTATCCCCGCCCGACCTCATGGCGCTCGCGACGGCGCTGCTGGCTGCGTTGGAGTGCCTGCACGGGGCCGGCATCGTCCACGGCGACCTGTCGCCCGACAACATCATGTTGGAGGAGGATCGCTGTGCCGCGCCGAAGATCATCGATTTCGGGCTGGCACAAGCGGTGGGCGGCGCCGGTGACACGGCGATCCTGGTCGATTTCGCCGGCAAGTTCTCCTGGGTCTCGCCGGAGCAGCTGGCCGACGGGCACGCCCCCTTGGATGGCCGGGCGGATTTGTTCAGCCTCGGGCTGGTGCTCGCTGCCGCGCTGACCGGCCAGCGGCTCGACATGGGCCACGACCGCGCGAGTGCGGTGGCCGCGCGCCGCTCCGTCCCGCCGCTGCCGGATGCGCCCGCACCATGGGCGGCGTTGCTCCGGAGGCTGCTCTCGCCTAGCCCGGCCGACCGTCCCGCGGATGCCGCCGCGGTCCTGGACGGTCTCGCCAGGCCGGAGCGGCGCCACTTGCTCGACCGGCTGCGGCGGCGCGGCACCTAACGAGCAAGACACGGTCAAAACAGCTGCGCGGGCAAGGGAGGCATCCGCTACAGCAGGTAGGGCTAGCCTATCGCCAGCATAGGCAGCCGACGGGTCAGCGCGGACAGGCTGGCGGCCGTGTGGACGGCAGCGAGGATGGCCGCGGCTCGGGCGCGGGGGTCTTCGGCCGCAACGCCTGCCAGGATGCGTCCGAGCGGCTCCAGGCCGGACTCTTCGGCGCGCCGGGCCAGGGTGGCCAACCGGGCGGCGCGCCCCGGGTCCTGCAAGCGGCCGCCCAGTTCGCAGAAGCCGACCATCCCGTCCTGCACGGCCGCCAGCAGACGGTCGGTGGCGGTGGGCGCCGACGCCCAGACCGCCCGGGCAGGTTCGGCGGTTGTCAGCTCCTTCGATGGCTCCAACGCGAACGAGACCGGGGCGCCGGCCTCGCCGTTGGCGGCGTAGGGCTGCACGGCATAGCGGCCGCCGTCCACCGTGGCGGTCGCGAACACCAGTTGCACCGTCGGCACGGGCCGGGCCGACAAGGCTTCGACGGCCTGGGCGCGCTGCGGGTGGGCATCGTCGTGGTCCACCGTCAGGCCGAGCCAGCGGCCCTGCATGTCCCGAGCGGGTAGCACCAGCCGTTGCGCCGCGTCGTCGAACTGCGTGCGCCCGAAGGCGACCGGCCACAGGATCAGCGGCAGCGTGGTGCGCCCGCTTGCGTGCAGGGAGGGGTCGAACCAGCCCCCAAGCGCCGCCAGCAAGCGGTCCCAGTCGCTGAACACGGCAGGCCAGGTTTCGATCTCGTCCTGCGTCACCGCCAGCGGCGCGAGTTCGGCCCGGGTTCTCTGCCCGAGGGACAGCCGGCCGCCGCTGGACACTTCCGCGCCGGTCAGCCGAACGCGGGAGCGGCCGACGGTGGCAAGGTGCTGTCCCCACACCGCGCCGCCGGTCTGCGCCGTGCGGACCGGCGAATAGCCCGGGTCCTGCCCGGCCGCCCGCGCCTGCGTGGCACTGAACCAGCGGTCCAACTTGGGGCTGTAGAGATGCGCGGTGGCGCCGCGCGCGCCTGCCTCGGCACGCCAAACGTCGACGCCGCAGCCCACCAGGTCGAGCGGTTCGGGGAACGGCTCGAACGTCTGGCGGACGACCCCGCGCAGGGCGTCGGCAGCGTGGCTGCCCAGCGCCTCGGTCAGCGCGAAGGCGCGGGCGAGGGTCGCGAGGGCCGCCGCCGGGTCGAATGCCGGGTCCCGCTCGCGGCGTGCGGCGACGCGGTCGGCCGCCTGGCGCAACATCGCAGCCAGCGCGGGAAGGCTGTCGGCGCGGGAGGAAACGGCAAGGTCGAACAGCCGGTCCTCCAACGCGCGCGGGGCCGAGCCGAGGGCGGAGCGGGCAGCGTCCAGCAGGGCCCCCCGGACTTGCTCCAGGAACGCCCCGTCGGGGGCGACCGCCGCGGCTCCGGTCGCGACCGCGCCCTCGGGCTCGGCCGCGGAGCCGCGCACCGCCCGCAGAGCCGCCGCGTGCAGCGCCTTGGCGCGGGCGGCCGGCGCCTTGCAAGCCATCCCGGCAAGCCCGGACCCGGCGAAGAACAAGACGTCCGGCTGTCCAGGGATGCGGATGCGGCAGGCAGCGCCCTCGACCGTGACCTCCGCCGGACCGCTCGCGGCCAGCAGCCGAGCGCCGTCGCGGACCGCCGTGCGGCCGAGCGCCTTGGTGATCGCCGCCTCGGACAGCGCCGCGATCTCGGCCAGCGGATCCGCTGGCGCGGCGACGGTCGCCGGACCGTTCTCTGCGGCCAGGCCGCGCAGCAGCAGGGCGGCGGCCAGCGTGTGGCGGCAGACCTCGCGGGAGGGGCAGGTGCAGCGCGCCGCCCCCACGCCTTCCGGCACGAGGGTGACGACCGCGCCGTCCACCTCCACCTCCGCCCGCGTCTCATCCTGCGACCGCAGCCTGGCCAGCCCCGCCGCCACGTCGCGCTCCGCCCGGCGCAGCAGCCCGCGGGAGGCCGCCGCCTCCAGCGCCGCGTCCGAGACGTCGCGCCAGGTCACGCGATGCGGTCCGCCACCCACTCGGCGAACCGCTCCGGCGTGAGCGCGGCGATGTGCATGCCGGCGGTGGCGAGGTGCTGCGCCATGCCGCGGTCGTAGTCGGGCCGCGCTTCCTCGTCGAGCGCGGCGAGGCCCAGCAGGGTGACGCGGGCGGAGGCCATGCGGCGGACGGCGGCAACCATGCGGGCCGGGCTGTCGCCCTCGGCGAAGTCGCTCAGCAGCACCAGCAGCGTGCGGGCTGGCTGCGTCACGTGGCGCTGCTCGCAATACTCCAGCGCCTGGCCGATCTGCGTGCCGCCGCCGAGCTGCACCGCCATCAGCACCGCCACCGGATCCGCGGCCTGCTCCGTGAGGTCCACGACGCTGGTGTCGAACACCACCAGGCGGACGGAGACCGCGGGCAGGCTGGAGAGGATCGCGGCCATGGCTGCGGCGTGGATCACCGATGACGCCATCGACCCGCTCTGGTCGACGCACAGGATCACCGTCCAGGGGAAGCGGCGTTTGGACCGGGTCTGGAAGCGCAGGCGCTCGGCGACCAGCACCTGGCGCTCGACGTTCCAGTTCTTGAGGTTGTCGCGGACGGTGGCGCGCCAGTCGAGGTCGGCCGCCGAACGCCGCCCGCCGGTGCTGCGGCGGCGGCGGGCGCCGGACAGCGCACGCTGCATCTCGGTGCGCAGGCGGCGCATCAAGTCCTCCACGACCTTGCGGGCGACGTCGCGGATGGCCGCGGTCATCGCCGGGTCGGCGCGGCCCCTGAGGGTGATGAGGGCGCGCAGCAGGTCGGCATTGGGTTCGAGCGCGGCGAGCGCTGCCGGGTCGGTCAGGATATCGGCCATGCCGTATTCTTCAACGGCGTGGGCCTGGATGGTCTCGCAAACGGAAGCCGGGAACAGGCGGCGGACTTCGCCAAGCCAGCCCAGCACGCTGAGCTGCGAGGGGTCGAGCGAGCCTGGACCCTTGCTGCGCCGGATCCCGCGTTGCGCATAGGCCTGGCCGTAGCAGCGGTCGAGCGCGGCATCCATGCGCGCATCGAGGCCGGCACAGCCGCCGCACGCGTCTGCGGCGAAGTGGCCGAGGGCCAGGCGCCAGCGGCGCAGGCTGGGTGGGGCAGCCGCCTGCGGCGCCTCGGCGGCAGGCTTGCGGGAGAACGGGAACCTCATCGTGGCGACGGCAGCCCGGCGCTCGCCATCACGCGCCGAGCCAGTGCGACAAGCCATCCTGCTCCAGCAGCTTGGTCAGGGTCTGCGACCGGGCCAGGTTGACCTGGAGCTCGGCCTCGGTGACGCCGAGCGGCATGGCGGTTTGCAGCGCGTTGGGCCCGAGGCCGTGGCGGCCGGCGATCTCGGCGGCGAAGGAGGCGGTCTCACGCGGGTCGAGCACGGTGAAGGCGCGCCGCAGATGCGGCAGCAGGGTGACGAAGGCGTCCTCCTCCATCGTTTGCAGCAGCGTGTCCAGCCGTTCGATCAGGCCATCCAACCGGCGGAGCAGCTCGGGCGCGACCAGCGCCACGCCGTACAGCGGCCCGGTCCGATGCTCCGGGTCGAGCGGGCCGGAGAGCGCACCGGCCACTTCGCCGGCAAGCCACCCGGGCGTACGGCGGCCTGCCTGCACGGCAAGCGCCATCACGGCGCCGGCCAACACGGGCGCCATCTCCCCCGCCTGCGCGGCCAGGCGGTCGAGCGCCTCGTCGAACAGCGCCCGGTCCAGCACGCGGACGCCATCCTCCGCCTCCCCCTCCTCGCCTGCTTCGACCACGCTGCGGATCGCAGCCAGCGCCCCGACCGTCTCGCGCGCCCGCTCGGCCGCCGTGTCGGCAGCGTCGGCGGCCAGGTAGCAGGCGCGGCGGAAGCAGGCGGCGAACGCGGCGGCGACCTCGGCATTGCCGGTGAGGCCGAGCACCGAGCGCGCGCGCCACAGCAGGAACAGCTCGCCCAACGCTGCCGCCACGCGCACCAGCTCCGGATCATCGGCGATCGCGGTGGACGCCGCCCGCAGCAACTCGCCGATCGCCGGCTGCAACCCGGCCCGCGCCGCAGACACGGCCATCCGGCAGACCGCGAGCGAGTCGCGGCCGGGTTCGCCCGCCAGGTCCCGCTGCAGCCGGGCCAGGCAGGCGCGCTCCACCGTGTCGCCGTCCCCGGCACAGTCGATCAGCGCGGCCTCCACCATCGGCGACCAGGCGTAGCTCCACACCTCGAACAAGGCGCCGGGGTTGGCGCCCACGGCCCAGTCCGGCCCCCGCTCCATGCGGGCGAACGGCACGCCCAACAACTCCATCGCGTGCAGGATGCGGCTCGCCTCGCGGTGGCGGGGCGTGCGGTGGATATCCAGTTCGCGCGTGCGGCGGATGCTGTCGGCGATGCTGAAGCCCAGGCGGCTGACCGCGGCGCGGGCGGCCTCCACGATCGGCGGGGAGCCGGCGCCAGGGGGCACGTCGCCGATCGACCAGCCGGTGAGGCTCGCCTCCAGCTCGTCCAGGATCGGCGCGCCGAACCGCGGGTCCTCGTCCTGCAGGAAGCAGGAGCGGGCGGCGTCCAACACCTCGGCGCGGCCGGGGCCGGGAAGCATGCGCAGGTCGGCCAGGCGCCTGGCCTGCTGCAGGGCGGCAACCAGCGCCGGGACGTTGGGCGCGAGCGAGGGGCGGTCCTGCCGCAGCCGTTCGGCCAGGCCGAGCAGGGTGTCCTCGGCGGCGGCGGAAAACGGCTCGGACCCGCTCGCCGCGGCGGCTCCGAGACGCTCGTACCAGGCCGGGCTGGGCATGCCGGCGCCGTAGCCGTTCAGCCGGTCGAGCCGCGGATGCGAGAACCGCACGAGGTAGGCGCTCGCCGCGCCCGGTGCGGCAGCCGCCCCGGCATCCTGCCAGTCCAGCAGCGCGGGCGTGTGGAAGCCGCCGGTGACGACCGCGACCCGGCCCTGCCCCGCGCAGCCGGCGAGCACCGCACGCATCTGCGCCTCCCGCGGCAGGGTGTCCGGGCTGAGATCATCGGGCGGCGTGGAGAGGCGGGACGAGGCGCAGTAGACGGCGACGGAGCCGAAGAAGCCGCGCCAGTCAGGATCCGCGATGCGGCACTCGAACAGCCGGTCCCACAGCTCGTTGAAGTCCCGGCTGCCGCTGCGCCCGATCAGCGCGCGCATCCATTGGGAGCGGGCGAGCAGACGCTCGTCGCCCAAGTTGCGCGGGGCACCCGGCACGCGTGGATCGTCATCGCCGAGCATGGCGGGATGGTCGGAGGGCAGGTCGCAGGGCACGAGCCGGGCGCCGAGGGCCTGGGCGGCACGGATGGCGGCCAGCTCCGGGGATGTGGCGGAGATCGGCCAGTAGCTCGTCGGCCGCGGCTTGGACCCGGCGGGCTGGGTGGTGACGATGGCCACGGGAGGGCGGGTGGCCTCGTCCAGCAGGATCGGGATCAGCGGCGCGAAGTCGACCGGCATCTCCAGCAGCAGGGTGTCGGGCTTGAGCTCCATGAGCGCCGCGTGGAGGTGGCGGGCGCAGGCCGGGCTGTGATGGCGGATGGGGAAGTGGTGCACGCCGCCCTTCCCGTCCGCGATGCGCCGGGCGAGGGCGCGCAGGTCGTCGGGCTCACCCAAGCCGCAGCCGCCGGGCCGCGTCGTGGAAGCTGGCCCAGTCGCCGCCGCGGCGGGACCGCTCCTTGCCGACATGGTCGACATAGGCCTTGAACTTGCGGCCGTCCTCCGCGTCGTCCTTCAGCACCACGCCTTGCATCTGGCGGGCGATATGGGCGCCGCTCAACCGGCCGTCGCCGAGGAACACCGCCTCCAAGGCGCCGGCATGGGCCACGTTGACCGCCTCGGCGGTGGACATCACCGCCTCCGGCCGGGGCAAGGCGATGCCCTCGTGCGTGCGGCCGGTCCGCAGCTCCTGGAACACGGCGACGAGCAGGTCGATCGCCGGCTCGCCGATCTCCGCCTGCACGCCGGAGCGGGCGAGCCGGGCGCGCACCTGCTGCAGCACCAGCTCGCGCTCGAACGCCGGGTCTTCGATGGGGTGAACCGTTTCGAAGCTGAACCGGCGCTTCAGCGCGCTGCTCATCTCGTGCACGCCGCGGTCGCGCAGGTTGGCCGTGGCGATCACGTTGAACCCGGCGGCGGCCCGGACCACCGTCCCCTGCCCCAGCTCCGGCACGGCCAGCGCCTTCTCCGACAGCAGGGAGATCAGCACGTCCTGGATCTCGGGCGCGCACCGCGTCAGCTCCTCCAGCCGGACGATCCGGCCGAGCCGCATCGCCTCCAGGATCGGCGAGGCGACCACGGCGCGCCAGCTCGGCCCTTCGGCCAGCAGCAGGGCGTAGTTCCAGCCATACCGCAGGTGGTCCTCGTTGGTCCCGGCCGAGCCCTGCACCACCAGCTCCGTCGAGCCGCAGATCGCGGCGGCCAGCAGCTCCGACAGCAGGGACTTGGCAGTGCCGGGTTCCCCGACCAGCATGAGGCCCTGGTCGCCCATGAGGCTGACGACGGCGCGGTCCACCAGCGGGTCGTCGCCATAGAACTTGCGCGCGACGTCCAGCTTCGGCTCGCCAAGGATGAAGCTGCGGACGCTCCGGGCGGAGAGCGTCCAGCCCGGCGGCTTGGGCCCCCGATCGGCCTCGGCCAGGCGGGCCAGTTCGGCGGCGTAGCGCCGCTCGGCCGGTTCGCGCAGGACGGCCTGCGGGTTGGCGCCCTCCGGCAGCATCGCGCCGTCGTTCACCAATGCGCCTTCTTCTCCCACTCGGCATCGAACCCGGTGCCGGCCTCCGCCATCCTGTGCAGGTCGCTCCACGCCTCGCTCAGCAGCACCGGCGGCACGTCGCGCAGCGGCACGGGCTTGTGGCCGTAGCCGTTGCCGGCCGCACGCAGGAAGCGCAACGACACCAGCGCGGCGGGCGTGTTGGTCTCCGGCAGGACGGCCCCGGTGAACTCGATGCACGCGGCCAGGCCGAGCGACAGGAACGGCTTGTGGTAGTTGTGGAAGAAGCCGCCATCCTGCCCCTGCTCCCGCTGGTAGCCGAGCTTACCGGCGACGGTCCGCAGCTTGAACGTCTCGACCATCCAGCCACGCCGGTCGCCGATCTCGGTCGCATCCGGGGCGAGCGCGCCGAGATCGGCCAGCCGCTTGAATTGGTCGAACGGCGGCGTGACGTCGTAGTCGGCCAAATGGGTCGTCCAGGCGGCCGCCACCTCCGGCGACACCAGGGCGCGGTGGGCCACGCGGATGCCGGCAAACCCGTCCAGCACGACGGCGTCGTCCGCCGGGCCGGTGAGCGTGCCGTCATCCATCGGGCGGAACGTGCCGAGGACGCCGCCCTCCGCGTCCAGCCCGGCGAACACCAGGCGGCGGCAGAGCGGGGCCATCACCGGGTGGCGCAGGAGATAGGCGGTGAAGTCCGCCGGCACCCAGACGCGGCCGGCGCACATGGCCTCGTAGAGCCGCGCCTGCTGCAGTTCGGCCGTCTGCTTCAGCTCCTTGCGCAGCCCGGCGAACGCCTTCTTGGCGGCGGCGAGCTCCTCCTTCTCCTCCGCCGTTGCGTCGGCGGGCAGGGCGGGGAACGCCTTGATCGGCTTGCCGGCAGGGCTGGTCAGCGTGACGGCGAACTCGCCCTGCGCCGCGTCCAGCAGCACGCGGAACACCCGGTCACCCACCGGCAGTTCCAGCACGCCGTCCGCATCCAGCCCGCCAGTGGGCACGGTGCGGTCCGCCAGCTCGTCCCGGCTCCAACCGTTCTCGTCGGCGACCTGGTCCACCAGTTCGCCCGCATGTTTCTGCACGCTGGCGGTGCGATAGCGGTTCGCGGTGGCGAGCAGCAGCTGCAGCGCCGCCGGGTGCGGGTTGCCGGCGAGGCAGTCGAGCAGCGCCTTGCACTGCGCCGTGCGCCTGTAGTGGTCGCGGAAGAACGCGCGGACCATCTGCACCGCGTCCGGCCCCGGCACGTGGCGGGCAAGCGCGAGGATGCCGCGGTGGTCGCTGGCACTGCCGAGGTATTCGCCGAGCTTCTGCCGCCGCAGCTGCTCGAACGCCTGCTCCCGGGTGAAATCGGGGTTCCACCGCCGGTAGCTGGCCACCAGCGCGTCGGCGCCGGCTTCGGCGTAGGCGGCAGCCTCCGCCGCCGTCGCCATGCGGGTGTCCTGCGCGACGAAGGCGGAGAGCACGAGCGTGCCGAGCTTGGCGGCAGCATCCCGGTCCAGCCGGTCGAGCGTCATGCGCATCAGCGGGTCGCCGCCAGGCAGCTTGACCTTGTCGGCGAGCGCCAGCCACCAGCGCACCAGCTCCGGCGGCACGGGGCGGCCGTCGGCCCAGGCGACGGCCGGCAGCGCATCCAGCGGGAACCACTCGAACAGCTTGCCGCCGGTCTTCTTCAGCCCGGCCGTGGCCTGCGCCAGCAGCCTGGCTTCGGAGAACTGGTCGGAGATGTCGTCGCCGAGTGCGACCAGCGCCCGCAGCAGCGCAGCCCGCACGGCCTCGGACTTCTCGGTTTCCAGGGCGCTGCGAAGGGCCGGGATGTTGCCCCCGTCGCCCATGCGCGCGACCAGGGCGGCGGCGCGTTGGCGGCGGACGGCGTCCGAACTGGTCAGCATGCCCACCAGCATCGGGGTCGCCGCCTTCACCGGCCGCAGCAGGATGCGCGAAGCGGGCGCCAGCGCAGGGTGGCCGCCCATCGCGAGGTCCAGCACGGCCGGCAGAAAGCGCTGCGGCATCGCAGGCAGCAGGCTCAGCAAGTCCAACGCGCGCATCACTGCATGCGGAGGGGGGCCGCCGCGCCCTCCACCATAGGGTTGGAGGCCAAAGCTGCCATCCAACGCGCCCAGATGCTGGGCCGCGAGCGGCCAGGTGGCCGCGACCAGGCCGGGCTCGTGCTCGTTGAAGGTCTGGTAGTAAAGATACATTTGTGCCACCCCACGGGCGACCTCGGCCGCCGGCGGCGTCCACGGCTGCCCTGCGGCCAGCAGCGCCCGTGCGTCGATGCCGGCCTCGATCAGGTTCCTCGTCCGCTTGCTGGCGGGGCTGGCGGTCCCGGGCATGCCGACGATCAGCCACGTCCAATCTTTCGCGGGCGCCGCCTGCACCTGCTGGTTGGCGACGACCGTGGAGACCACCCGGGCCAGGTGCGCCGGGGTGACGCCCGGACGGGCCAAGACGGCGTCGAGGGCCGCCGCGAACACCTTGGAGGCCGCCTGGGACTGGTAGGAGACACCGCCCAGCATCGCACCGGCTGCCTTCGCGTGGGGCACCGGGTCGCCAGGGGCGATGCGGCCCTCCAGGATCGCGACCACCGAGTCGACCGCGGCGACGGCGAAAAGCTCCTCGTAGGGCTGCGGCGGCCGGACGTTCTTCTCTCCGGCGGCGCTGCGCCGCTGGTAGTCCTCCTGCCACTCGGCATGCTGCGCACGGGCCAGGCGTTCGGCTTCGACCGCGGCCGGACGCAAGATCGCGTCGGCGCCGGGCGGGAACGGGGAGAGTTCCAGCGGCGTGACCGGCGGCACCTCGATGCGGGCGCCATCGGCGGAGCGGTAGCCCGTCTCGTCATCCGGGCGCTCGTCCGCGGCGGCGGCGTGGTTGGCGTCGATCGCCAGCAGCGCCTCTTTCAGCGCCTGGTCGACGGCGCGCACCGTCTCGACCGCCGCCTGGGCGCGGAGCAAGGGTTCGGCCTCCGGCCCCACGATCCGGCCGAGGATCTGCACGCCGGCCAGCCGTTCGCGGGTGCTGCGGCGGGTCAGCAGCATGGCGCCCGTGTCCCGCACCCGTGCCCTGTCGCACCGGCGCAAGGCGGTGAGCGCGGCCAGGGACACCTGCTTCCCGCCGCCCACCAGAAGCGCCGCCACCGCGTCATACAGCGCCGGATCGCCTAGCCCCACCGCCTGGCCGAGCCAGTCCAGCGCCTCGGCCTGTCCGGCGGCGCCGAGGCGGCGCAGTCCGGTGACCACGCCACCCACACCGGCGGCAAGCACCGCCGGCAGGTCGGCCAGCTGCAGCAGATGCGGGGATAGGATGCTCGACCGGTAGTCCGTCGAGCCGAAGCAGACGTCGATCAGGCTCTCCGTCCCCAAGCCGTCGATCGCCAGCATCTCCAGGCAGCGGGCCGCGCTCAGCACGCCGATGCGGCCGGTGTCGGTGCCGGCGCCGTTGTCACGCTTGTTCTGCAGCCATGACCATTCGACGACGTCGAGCACGCCGCGGAACCAGCCCGGCGAGGCGGCGCTGCCCGGACCTCCATGCTGGTTCAGGCCGCCCCGGGTGTTGATCTCGGCCGCCACCTGGCCAAGGCGGCGGAACAGCGCCGGGTTCCAGCCCTCGCAGCCCAGCAGGGCGCGGCGACGGGCTTGGATGCGCTGGACGTTGCGGGCCGTTGCCGCCTTGTCCTCCTCCCAGGTGGAGGGCGGCTGGAACGTGCGGACCGGCACCGCGAGCATCCCCGTCAGGCAATACTGCCGACCCGGCAGCACCCGCAGGCGCAGCAACAGCGACTCACCCTCGCCAGACAGGACATAGGCGGACACCGCCTCGCCCAGCCCCGGCTCGAGATCGTCGCACTCGCGCAGCAGGGTAGTCAGTGCCTTGCAGTCGCCGTCGGAAAGGCCATCCGGCGCCGGGGCACGCTGCCCGAGGCCGAGACTTGCCAGCACGTTCTTCAGCATCGGTCCAACCCGCCGTGGCGCGCGCCACCTTACCCAAGCAGGCTCGACATCGCGACCCCCGGATCTCGCCGCGGACCGATGAGCGTGCCATATCCTGGCGAGGTCGATTTTGGAGCCGCCCAACGGGCGTCCGAGGAGGCAAGGCGTGTCCGAAACAGAACTCGTGCCGACCGGTTCGGGAGTGGAGCCGCAGCGACTCACGCCCTCCGAACTGGTGGACGTATCCCGCCTGGAACCGGCGGCGCGACAGCAGGTGGCGATCATCGCGCAAAGCGTGACCGCGCGGGACAGCAACACGGTCGCCACCTTCGGCGCCGGGCCGCAGCGCAAGCTGTCGGGCTTCCTGGACCAGCTGCTGGCCGGCACCCGCGCGGAAGACATCGGGCTGGCGGGCGAGCTGGTCACCGAACTCGCCACCAGCATCAAGGCGCTCGACCTTCCAGCCGTGAAGCGGGAGGTGGACGGGCAGCGCTCGCTCCTCGCCAGCCTACCGGTTGTGGGGAAGTACTACTCGGCCCTGCGCCGCTTCCGGGCCATGCAGAAGACGGTGGTAGAGCACCTGGCCGCGATCGAGCGGAAGGCCGAGACGCATCTGGGCAAGCTGAAAGCGAGCAATGCCGGACTCGACCGCCTGCTGGATGCCACCGAAAGCAACCTGCGCGAGCTGGAGACCTGGGTGGCCGGCGGCCAGCAGGCGCTTGTCCGGATGCGCTCCGAACTGGAGGCGGAGCGCGCCGGCCTCGCCAACGTGCACGACCCGGTGGCGTTGGCCAAGCTGCGCGACACCGCCGAGCAGGTCGACGCGTTCGAGACCCGGCTGGTGCGCATGCACGTCGCCTTCACCCGCGGCGTGCTGTCGATCCCGCAGGTGCGGATCGCGCAGCAGGCGGGCCGGATCGAGATCCAGAACACGCTGGATACGATCCTGTTCGACCTGCCGGACCTGAAATCGGCCATCGTCCGCGTCGCCGCCCTGCACCAGATCAGCCGCGCCGGGGACGCCACTGCGGCGCGGCGCAAGATCGGCCAGGATTTGCAGCAGATCGGCATCGATGCGCTCGACCAGGCCTACACGAAGGCCAAGCAGACCCAGGGCGACATGGGGGCCGACGTGGCGCTGCTCAGCCAGATGGGCGACAAGATCCTGGCGACGCTGGACCGCGGCGTGGCGATCGACCGCGAGAACCGCGTCAAGCGGGAGCAGGCGGTGGAGCAACTCGGCGAGGTGCGGCTCCGGCTGATGGAGGGCCTGCGGTCCCACGCCGAGGAAGTGCGGCAGCCGCAGGGGACGGAGTTCCGATGAAGTTCACCGTCGAGACGTTCCTCAACCAATACCTGCCGCCCGGCGGCGCACGGGCCGACGCGGTGTTCACGCTGGCGGCCCAGGGCGGGCCCGCGCCGGTGCGGACGCAGCGCGTGGTGGGGCTGATCGCCGACAAGTCCGGCTCGATGTCCGGCGACAAGATGGACGCGCTGAAGCACGCGCTGCGGGTCGCGGTCGACCAGATGGACGCCGATGTCGAGGCCTTCGTCGTGGCGTTCGACCTGAAGCCGCGGGTCGTGCTGGAGCTGACGCGCATGGACGAGGCGGGCCGCCGGGCCGCGCACGCCGCGATCCAACGGCTGGAGGCAGCGGGCGGGACCATCATGTCGTCCGCGCTCTCCCTGGCGCGCGGCCTGTTCCAGGACCGGCCGGGCGCGTTGTGCCAGGCCATCATGCTGACCGACGGGCAGAACGACGCCGGCGACGGCCCCTACCTCGACCGCGCGTTGCAGGAGTGTTCCGGCGTGTTCCAGGCCGATTGCCGCGGCGTGGGCACGGACTGGTCGCCCGCTCAGCTGCGGGAGGTCGCGGGGCACCTGCTCGGCACCGTGCAGCTGATCGCCAACCCAGGCGAACTCGCGCGGGACTTCCGGGACACCCTGGCCGCCGCGATGGCCAAGTCGGTGGCGGACGTGCGGCTGCGGCTGTGGATGCCGAAGAACGCCCGGCTCGTCGCGATCAAGCAGGCCTTTCCGACGGAGATCGACCTGCTGGGCAAGCTGCGCCCGGTGGATGCCCGCGCGGTGGACGTGCCGCTGGGCGCCTGGGGCGAGGGCACGCAGGATTACTTCGCGACGTTCGAGCTGGCGCCGCTGGCCGTGGGCGAGCAGATGCTGGTGTGCCGGCCGAGCGTGGTCTGGCGCGACCCGGCGGCGGGCGAGGCCAGCTCCCCCGGCGGCAACGTCACCGTGACCTGGAGCGGGGATGCCGGGCTGACCACCCGCATCGACGCCCAGGTCGCCCACTACACCGGGCAGGCCGAAAAGGCGCGCGCCATCCAGGAGGGGCTGGAGGCGCTGGATCGCCACGACGAGGCCACCGCCACGCTGCATCTGGGCCGCGCCCTGCAACTGGCCGAGGCCGCCGGCGATGCCGAGACGACACGGCGCCTGCGCGAGGTGGTGGAGCCGGATGCGGCCGGCGGCACCCTGCGGCTGCGCCGCGGCGCCGAGAAGGTGGCGGTGATGGACCTGGACGTCGCTAGCACGCGCACGGTGCGCGCCAGGCGGGATTGAGCCGGTGACACCCTGCCCCAAATGCGGCGCCGCCTCGACGGATGCCGATTTCTGTTCCGACTGCGGCGCCGCCATCGCCGTCCCAGCCGCAGCCCCCGGAGCGGCAGCCGAGGCAGACGACACCTGCCCCGTCTGCGGCGAGCCGCGGCCGGGCGCGTTCGCGCGCTACTGCGACAACTGCCGCTATGATTTCGCGGCCAAGCAGCCGTTCTCCGCCGCGCCCGCGCCGGCTGCGCCTCCGCCATCGCCGGACCCGATCGAACGACCCGCCGCGGCCCCCGCCCAGTGGGATCTGCACGGCTCCGTGGACCTGTCGCTGCGCCGTCCGGAAGACCCCCTGCCGACGGATACCCGCGCGCGCATCTTCCCGCTGGACCTGGCCGACCACCTGATCGGCCGCCGCTCCGACAAGGACGACATCCACCCGGAGATCGTCATCGACGACCCCGGCATCTCCCGCCGCCACGCCCGCATCCTGCGGGCGGCCGACGGGGCGCTCAGCCTGCTCGACCTCCACTCGATGAACGGCACCCGGCTCGACGGGCTCGCGGTCGAGCCCAACGTGCCGGTGGCGCTCACCGATGGCAGCCAGGTCACCCTGGGCTGCTGGACCCGGCTGAGCGTGCGGGCGCGCTGATGTTCGACGTCGCGGTCGCGGGCAAGGCAGCCACGAGCACGCCCGGCTGGCTGCTGCGGGCGGCGGGGCTGATCGTCGCCCTGGCCATACTGTCCAGCCTGGCGGTGCTCTGGGCGGCCGGATCGATCGGGGACACGGCGCGCACGATCGGGCGGGACGCGGAGCCATCCGTCGCGCTGGCGCTGCGCATGACGGCGACCCTGGCCGACATGAACGCAGCCGCCATGTCCGACTCGCTGACGGATAACGGCGCCGCCGCCGGCACCTCGCGCGCGTTCCGGGACGACAGCTTCCAGCTGTCCGGCGACCTGGTCGAAGCCGCCCGCAACATCACCTACGGTGCGGCGGAAGCAGCCCCGCTGCGGGACTTGCAGCAGGCCTTGCTGAACTACCAGGAGGCCGTCGTCGAGAGCCGCTACGTCGGCGCCGGGAACGCGTGGGTCACCTCGCGCCGGGTGCAATGGGCCAGCCGGGTGAACCGTGAGTTCGCGGCTCCCGCGGCGACGGGGTTGGCCGCAGCGAACGCGAGCGCGCTGGAAGAGCGCTGGGCCGCATACCAGCGCACTTGGGTCTTCGGAGCACTGGCAGGCCTTGTCACGCTCGGGGCGATGTTGGCCGTGCTTGTGTTGGTCCAGGCGTGGCTGCTCCGCCGCATGCACCGGGTGGTCAACCCGCCGCTGGCCGCCGGCACCGTGGTCTGCGCCGCGGCCATGCTCTGGTTCGGCAGCCAGACGATCGCGGCGCACGGCCAGCTGCGGGCGGCCAAGCAGGACGCATACGACAGCCTCCACGTGCTGTTCGAGGCCAAGGCGGAGGTGAACGCGGTCCGCGCCGACATGTCGCTCTGGCTGCTCGACCCGACGGTGCGGGCGGAGGCGCAGGGACGGATCGCGGAAGCCGAGCAGTCGCTGATCGGGGATGCCAGCCATGATCCGAACCAGGCCCGCATGCTGGTTGGGGCACTGCAATCCGCCCTGCGCATCGAGCGAGGCGGAGACGCAGCCGGCGCCATGTCGCAGGTGCCCAAGACCGGCGGGTTGCTGGGAGCCGAACTGGCCAACGTCACCTTCGGCGTGCCGGAGCGGGCTGCCGCGACCGACGCCGTGGTCCGGTTGCTGGAGGCCGATGCCGAACTGCGCACCGTGCAGGCCCTGGCAGTGCGGGATCGGACAGGGGCCGTCGCGCGCTGGCTGGACGAACGATCGGGCAGCGCCGCCGTGTTCGCTGCCGAGCAGGCGGCCCTGGACCGGACGACCGCCGTCAACCAGGCCGCGTTCGAGCAGGACACCGCCGCCGTCCTGTCCGGCGCCCGGCTCATCGCGCCGCTGACGCTGGGTGCGCTGGCGCTCGCGGCGCTGCTGTCGGTGGTCGGCGTGTGGCTGCGCCTGCGCGAATACCGCTGATGGCGCCGACGCTGGCGGCGGTTGATGCCGAGTTGGCAGCCTGGCGCGACCGCCTCGCCGCGGCCAGCCGCAACGTGTCCGAGCTGAGCGAGCTGCCGGAATACGCGCTCGCCAAGCAGGCCGCCGCGGCGACGGGCCGCATCGCGGACGAGGCGCGCGGCCTCCTCGCCACGGTGGCCGAGCTGTGGCAGGGCGTGCTGCTGATCGGCGCCGCGCTGGACCAGGCGGAGACGGCGCGCACCCGCGGGTCCCGCCTGTGGCGCGGCGAGGAGGCGGCGGCCGAGGCGAGCTCCATCCTGCACGGCCCGTCGGTGACGGTTGACCTGTCGGACACGCCCGTGCTGCACCGCCGCCTGCTGGCCGGCCCGCGTGCGACCGCCACCGTGTCACCGGAGACGCTGCTGCAGACCATGGAGGTCGCGTTCGACCGCGCGCGCGAGCAGCTGGCGCGCATCACCGACGCCACGGCCCAGGCGGACGCGCTGCAAGCCCGTCTAGCCGCGGCGGTGGCGGCGCTGCCGGCGGGTCCGCTCGCGGCGCGGCTGGCCGACGCCGCACGTCCCGACCCGCTGGACCGGCTGGACGCGTTGGAGGCGTTGCGCCCGGCAATCGAAGCCGCGTCGGCGGATTACGAGCAGGGCAAGGCCGGACTTGCCGCAGCCCGCTCGGCGCTGACGGCGCTGGCGGACGCGGATGCGAAGGCCCGCAGCCAGGTGGCGCTTTGCCAAGCCGCGGTGAAGGCGCCGTTGCCGCCGCAGACAGGGTCGCTGCCGGAGCTGGCCGCTTGGCTGGATCGGCTGGGCCAGACGCTGGCAGCCGGCCGCCTGCGGGCTTGCGCGATCGGTTTGGTCAATTGGCTGGCGTTGCACGACCGGGCCGCAGCGGAGATCGATGCACTCGCCATCGCTGCCACGGCCGCCCTGGCCCGGCGGGACGAGTTGCGCGCCCGCCTGGGAGGGCTGCGCGCCAAGCACCGGGCCCGCCCGGCACCCCAGGCCGATGCCCTTGCCGCCGCAGCCGAGGCCGCCATCGAGCACCAACCGATTGACCTGAAGGCCGCCGCGGTGGCGCTTGCCGCCTACCAGGCCGCCCTCGCCGCACCCTGAGGTTGCCGTGACTTGCTTGACTCGCAGTCCCGTCGCAAAAACCAATACCGACTGGAGCTACCTCAAGTGACAATCGAGACAACGTCTCATTGTTGGATGAATTAAGACAACGCCGCACTGGCGATACCCCGATCGCAACCGCCCGGAGCAACCAACAAGTTGCGACGACGGTTGCTGGTGGTGGAGACGGTCCCCATAGTCCGGGAATGGATGCGCGCGTCACCGCGCTCGAAGGCGACATGAAGGAGGTCAAAGCGCCTTCGCAGGGACTGGCTGTGTCTTCAGCCCGGATCGGGGCGATACCCGGCACACTTGCCACCAAAGCTGACGTAGAGCGCGGTGCAGGCGAAACGCGAACCCTTGCGGAGGCTCTGCATGGCCTTGATACAAGGGTTAGAGGCGTCGAAACGGGCTCGATCACCGTGGCCAATGCTGCTATCGCTAAGAACCTCGGTCCATGGCAGCTTCCCGCTGTGCTCGGTGTAGCGATTGTTGTCGATGGTGCCGCGCTGGCCGGCGCCGGATACCTGCTCCCCCTCGCCGGGCTGCTACACTAGTCGGAGCTGCATTTGGCACGTGCCTGCACCGACCCAAGCTGCTCCGGCCAGTTCGATGGCGGCTTCTGCGACACGTGCGGCCGGGCGGAACCGGCCGCAGCTTCTGCCAACGTGCCGAGCACGGCCAGCACCTCCGGCAGTTCCTCCAGCACCCCCCACACCGCGCGCGAGGGCGGCTATGGCCGGCTCACGGGTCGGCTGACCGGGGCACGCCGTCCGGCACCGGTCGGATCCACCGCGACGGGGACCACGCCGGGCACCGGCCCCGGAACGGCTGCGACGGGCAGCAGCCGCACCCGCAGCTCGCGTGGCAGCAGCAGCCGACGGCGTGCGCTGGGCGGCGGGCTGGTGCAGATGCCGGTCGAGCCGTCCACCGACCCGCTGGCCCTCCTGATGGCGGACACCCGCATCCCCGACAGCAAGGCCGCCTGCCCCAACTGCGGCAACCGGGTGAACCCGGACAAGCGGTTCTGCTCGAACTGCGGCGCCGAGTACAACTTTCGGCCGTCGTTGAAGGCAGGCGACGTGCTGGCCGACCAGTACGAGGTGAAGGGCCCTATCGCGTTCGGGGGGCTCGGCTGGATCTACCTGGCGATGGACACGCGGCTGAACCGCTGGGTGGTGCTGAAGGGCCTGCTCAACGCCCGCGACGCGGCGGCTGCGGCGGCGGCCGTGGCGGAGCGGCAGTTCCTCGCCTCGGTCAAGCACGGCAAGATCGTCGGCATCTACACCTTCGTCCAGCGCGACGGCGAGAGCTTCATCGTGATGGAATATGTCGGCGGTCGCACCCTGAAGGCGATCCGCCGCGAACGCGGGCCGCTGCCGCCGGCCGAGGCCATGGCGTTCATCCTGGGCATCCTGCCCGCCTTCGCCTACCTGCACGAGCAGGGCCTGGTCTACTGCGACTTCAAGCCCGACAACGTGATGCTCGAGGGCGACGACGTGAAGCTGATCGACATGGGCGCCGTCCGCCGTGTCGACGATCCGCATGGCGATATCTACGGCACTGCCGGCTATAAGGCGCCAGAGGCCGACGAGGACCCGCAGGCCGTCTCGGACCTCTACACGGTGGGACGCACGCTGGCCGTCCTGCTGACCGATTTCGACAACACCGGGCGTTGGAAACAAGCGCTGCCACCGCCGGACGAGGTGCTGCAAATCGTGCCGGAGGCCGCCTTGCGGTCTGCCGGGCTGGACCCGGCGGCGCCGTTGCGGGCGTCCCTGCCAGACGGCGCCCCGCTCCCGGCCTGGCTGCGCTGGAGCGCCCCCAGCCGTGCGTTCAGCGGCACCGCGCCAGCCGGCGTGGCCGGGCTGGAGGTCGTCGTCACGACCGATGGCGGCCGGCTGCCCGTCACGCTCGCGCTGCCCCTGGCAGCCAACGAGAGCCTCTACCGTTTCCTGCTCAAAGCCACCGCCGCGTCGATGGATGGGCGCTTCCAGTCTGCCGACGAGATGGCGGTGCAGCTGACCGGCGTGCTGCGGGAGACGGTGGCCCGCACCGGCCCGATCCCCGCCCAGGACAGCGCCGTCTTCCTGCCCGAGCGCATCGTGCCGGGCGACCCGCGCCGGCTGGATGGGGCCTGGCGCCGCCTGCCCGACCTGCGTCTGGAGGCTGCCGACCCGGCCGCCGCCGCGCTGTTCGCGGCGGGCGGGGCGGCGCCGGATGCCCGCGGGGACCTGCTCGCCGCTGCGGCACGCGCCAACCCGGCTTCGGCCGAGGCGCGGCTGCGCATGGCGGACGCCATGATCATGGCCGGCGCCGCCGACGTGGAGACCGTCATGCGCCCGCTGGACGAGGCGCTCGGCATCGACCCGTTCGACTGGCGGCCGGATTGGTATTGCGGGAAGCTGTACCTGTCGCTGGGCCGCGCGGCCGAGGCCATCGAGTGCTTCGACAAGGTCTACAATGAAGTCCCCGGGGAGCCGGCGCCGAAGCTCGCCCTGGCCATGGCACTCGAGGCGGATCGCCGTCAGGCCGAGGCCGCGGGGCTTTACGATGTCGCCAGCCGGACCGACCCGGCGCTCACCGCCGCCGCCTTCGGCCTTGCCCGCTGCCGCCTGGCCGCCGGGGACCGTGCTGGCGCGGTGGAGGCGCTGGCCAGGGTGCCGGATGGCGTCGCCCTCGCCTCCGAAGCGCGGCTCGCCGCTGTCCGCGCGCTCACCGAGGACAATCCGAGCGAGGCCGACCTGCACCAGGCATCGGCCATCCTCCTCGCGCTGAACCGCAACGACATCGCCCGCCACGAGGTGGAGGCCGCGTTCGCGCTGGAGGCCGCGCGGCAGGCGGAGGCTGGTTCGGTGAAGCCCAACGGCCGCCAGCTGCTGGGTGTGCCCGTCGTTGGCAAGGCGTTGCGGCGGCGGGCCGAAGCCGCCTTCCGCACCTGCGCCCGGCTCAGCGAGGATGCCGCGCAGCGTGTCGCCTACGTGGACCAAGCCAACCGGGTCCGCCCGCGGACGCTGCTGTGACCTGCCGCCGCTGTGGCGCCGCGGTGGCGTCCGGCGACCGCTTCTGCTCCGAATGCGGCGCCCGCCTGGCCGCGCCGGAGCCGCCGGCCGTCAACGGCCGGGCCGAGGCCGCCGGCCCCGGACTGGCCGGGCAGACCGACCCCGGGGTCCGGCACACCGGCAACCAGGACGCCTTCGTCCTGTCCGGGCCGGCCGCTGGGGGCGACGGAGCCATCCTCGTGGTGTGCGACGGCGTGTCCAACTCGCAGACGCCCGAGCTCGCCGCCGCCGCCGCGTCGCGCACGGCGCATGACGTGTTGGCGGCCGGCGGCGACATGCGGGACGCGATCCGCCGCGCGCACGAGGCGGTGTGCGCCTTGCCGTTCGACCGGCAGGCCGCGCTGGACCCTCCTGCCACCACGATCGTCGCAGCCCGCATGGAGGGAGGCCAGGCGACGGTCGGCTGGCTGGGCGACAGCCGGGCCTACGCCTTGGCCGGGCCGGACGCGACGTTGCTGACGCGCGACCATTCCTGGCTCGGCGCCGTGTTGGAGCACGGCGAGATGACCGAGGCCGAGGCCATGCGTGACCCGCGGGCCCATGCGTTGCTGCACTGCCTGGGCACGACGGACTTCACGGCCGCCAGCCCCTGCCCCGAGCCCGGCGTGCTGACGGTCACGCGGGAGAGCGGCTGGCTGCTGCTGTGCAGCGACGGGCTGTGGAACTATGCGCCTACGCCCGGTTCGCTCGTGCAGGCGGCGGGCCAGGGCTTGCACGGCGACGCCGCCGACCTTTGCGCGCGCCTCGTCGCGTTTGCCCGCGCCGCCGGCGGTCACGACAACATCACGGCGGTGGCGGTGCAGTGGCCAGGCTGACGCGGTCGGCCGGGCCTGCTGCCACACGGCCCTGCGGCGCGCTGGCCTCCTGCAGCCTGCGGACGCCGGGTCGCGGCTGCAGGACACCGGGCTGCTTCAGATCCCAGACGAGGCCCAGCCGCTCCAGCCCGCGCAGGAGCCACCAGCCTGGGTCGGCCTGGCCGGGTTCGATCCCCAGGCGCGCCGAGTCCGGCCAGGCGTGATGCGTGGAATGCCATGCCTCGCCGAAGGTAAGCCAGGCCGCCGCCGGCAGGTCGTGTCCTTGCACCGATTCACCATCGACCACCCAGCCTTGCGGACCACGCCGGTGGGTCAGGTGCACGACCAGCCAATGCCCGGTCAGCGACACGGCGACCCGCACCGGAATGCCCCAGACAAGCCACGGCAGCCCGCCGGCCCAGTAGAACAGCGCCGCCCATGGCAGCTGCTGCAGCATCCAGCCGGCCTCCAGCCAACGAAGCACCGGGTCCTCCGTGATCCGCGGCTCGACGGCGAAGCGCGGCGGATGGGTGAGGACGAGGCGCGCGTGCATCTGCAGCACCGCGTCCCGCACCAGCGGCAGCCGATTGGCGTGCAGGTCGTGGCAGGCGGACTGCCGCTGCGCCCAGTCGCGCATGTCGTGGAGGCGCACCATGCCCACCGGACCGGCCATCCCGACGAGGGTTCCCAGGTAGACCAGGACGTATTCCACCCAGGGCTTGGCCGAGAAGCTGCGGTGCACCAGCAACCGGTGCATGCCCACCGAGTGCCCGGCGCAGAGTGTCACGATCGTCGTCACCGCGAACAGCGCCACGGCACCGGGCGTGACGAAGACGGGGCCGAGCAGCAGGGCCGCGGCCAGCATGCCGCCGATCCAAAGCGATTTGGCCGGAGCCCATTCCAGCCGGCCGTCCGCCGCGGACGTGTGCGCGTCGGCGATCATGCGGGCGGTCGAGGTGCAACGGGGCGCTTCCACCATGACGGCGATCCTTCGATGATTAGGTAATATACTAAACGATGAACTGGTCGAACTTGTCAACGGTTAGCTCAACACCTAAGAGCTTCGGCATGCAGCGCGTCTTCGAAGCCCTGGCGTCGTCCGTCCGGCGCCAAATCCTGGCCTACCTCTCCCATGCCGAACTCAACGCAGGCGAGATCGCCGCGCGCTTCAGCATGTCGAAGGCCTCCATCTCCCAGCACCTGTCGATCCTGGAGGCGGCCGGGCTGGTGGAGAGCGAGCGCCGCGGGCAGTTCATCTTCTACCGCCAGACGCCGGACAGCCTCATCAACGCCCTGCACGGCTTCGCGCAGGAGGCATGCCCGACGGGCCGACCGCTCAAGCGGGAAAGCGCCGCTCGGGCGAAGCGGGCCGGCCCCCGCGAGGGAGCGCCGGGTGGGACTTTAGACGAAGCTGGCTGACGGTGCGCGTTGACGAGGAGACGACCGTGAAACACCTGCTGGAACAGATGACCTTCCTCGAGTTCCGCGAGCGGATGGCCGAAGACCCGGTGATCATCCTGCCGTTGGGCAGCATGGAGGTGCAGGGGCCGTGCAACCCGATGGGCGACTTCATGCTGGCGCAGCGGGTCGCAGGCCTCGTCGCGGAGCGGACCGGCGCGATCGCGGCACCCTGCATGCCGTTCGGGTTCGCCGAAGTCTTCCGCGACGTGCCCGGCGGGATGCAGCTTTCCGCCGACACGTTCCGCGCCGTGGTGCGCGAGATGATCGAGACGTTCCTGCACCATGGGCTCACGCGCGTCCTCCTGCTGAACGGCCACACCGGCAACAACGCGCTGCTCGACCTCGTCACCCGGGACATCCGCCGCCGCCACGGGATCATCGTGCCGTGGCTGAACATCTGGCCCACCGCCAGCATGGTCAACCAGCAGGCGCAGGGCGAGAACGCCGCACGCAGCTTGGGCCATGGTTCGGACCCGATCGGCTCGGTCTACGAGTATTTCTATCCCGGGCTGACCCGGCGCGAGATGGCGCAACCGCCGGAGCCGCCGAAGGCGGTGCTGGGCTTGCCGACGAGCGGCGTGGCGGGCGTCAGGTTAGGAGAGGCCGTGATCGGCGCGCCGGTCAACATGCTGGACCATTGCGACGCGACCATGGGCGGCGATCCTGCCCTGGCCAACGCCGCGGCGGGCAAGGTCTTCGCCGACCACGTCGTCGACACGGCCGCCAAGCTGGTCGAGCACCTCAAGACGGCGCAAGTCCGCCAGCCGGTGGCCCGCCTGGGCTGATCCACGCGCGTGTCATCTGGAGCTTGGCCTACGATGGGGCGGGTCGCACGCGCCGCCACACCCAGGCGTTGCCGTCCCAAAGGGTGAACGGACGCGCGCCCGCGACGGTGAGCGAGAGCCCGGAGTCCTCCGCCCAGCGGCAGGCATCCGCGTGGTCTTCAGCTGGCGTCCGACCGTAGCTGAGGTTCAACACCGCCAGCGCACCCATCGGCGCCAGATTGGCCGCCGCCTCCGCCATCACGGCATCGGCGGCGCCTGCCTGGAGGATGTAGGGCATGCTGTCCACGGCCAGCACCAGGTCGAACACACCCGTGGGGATGGTGCGCCCATCGCTAACCGAGAACCGGACGTTGCCGAGCCCGACGTGACGCCGTTGCGCCTCGGCCACCATGCCGGGCGACAGGTCGATGCCGAGCACGGTGCGGCAGCGCGGCGACAGGGCGGCTGCGACACGGCCGGTGCCGCAACCCAGGTCCAGCACCGTGGCCTGCGGCGGCACCAGGCCGTCGTCGGCAAGCCACTGCACCACCTCCGCCGTCGCCGCCGCGAGCAGGTCGGGGTCGCCCAGCGAGTAGAGTGCGACGCCTGCCTCCGGCGAATGGGCAACGGCGCGGTCGAAGAACGCGGCGATGCCCGGGAGACCTCCCAGGGACGTATGGTCGCTGCCCGTGGCGCGGATTTCCGCGGCGAGCCGGTCGAGTGCTGCGGCCCGCCGCTCGACCAGGTCGGCAAGCTCTCGCCAGGCGGGGTTCCCGGGCTGTGCCGCGTCCGCGACCGCCCGCCGGATCGCCGCGGCGTCGGCCCCGCCCAGCAGCAGGCGGCTGACCGCGACGGGGCCCGAGATGCGGCCTTGCAGGCAGTCTTGCAGCGGGCCGCTCACAGCCAGCCCAGCCGTTGCAGGCGCGCCTCGTCGTGCAGCACATACCGATCGCCGATATCGGCGCGCCAGCGCAGCTCCGGTGCGATGACGTTGGCCGCGCGACGGTTGGCGGCATCCTTGGCGGCGGCCGGCGTCTTGCCGGTTCCGGTCACGATCATGGCGTGCCCGGAGCGGCGACGGATCAGCCAGTCGCCATCGTGCGTCCTGACGTCCACGGGGTGGTAATGCGCCTGCTCCCCCGCGTCCGGCGGCTGCAGCCAGAATAGCGGCGGATCGGCCGCCTCCGGCGGGTTGTCCCGGGTGTGCGGGAACGGCGGCACCGACAACACCACCGCCACCGACCAGCCCGGCAGCGTGGCGAAACCGCCGCCCCCGCCGGCTGCCATGCGGGCGAGCAAGTCGCCCCAGCCATCCGGCTGCATGGCTGCCAACACGGCATAGCCGGGATTGCCGATCCGGCAGGTGAACTCGAGCGGCACCGGGCCGCGTTCGTCCACCATCAGGTTCAGGTTGAGGTAGCCGACGTGGCCGGCGGCCGCCAGCAGGGGCGCCATGCGAGCCAGCGTTGCTTCGAACAGCGGACCGGCACCCCGGTAACTCGCCAACGTCCCCATCTCGCCGGTCATCTCGCCCAGCTCGCCGGGGAAGAAGCGCTTGTGCTCGAAGTCGATGCAGGCGGGGGTCAGGAATTGCCGGCCGTCGAAGTAGCCGCCGACCCCCACCTCCACGCCGCCCAGCCGTTCGGACAGCAGCACCGGGCCGCCACCCTGCTGGCGCAACATGTAGGCGGCATCGAGCCCGGCCGGGTGGTCGCCCACGAAGGTGGCGTGTTCGCCGCCATCGTATTTCACCACGGTGCAGGAGGGGTTGCGGCGGAGGAACGCCTCCGCCTCGGCCGCCGTGTCGAACCGGTGCGCCTTGGCGACGGGGAGGCCCAGTCCGGCAAGGATGGACTGGCCGTAGCCGCGATCCGTCTCCAGCCGGTCGCCGAGTGCGCTGCCACCCACGACGCGATACCCCTCCCGCCGCAGCGCGTCCTGTTCCGCCCCGCTGCCCACGCCCTCGAACAGGATCACGCCATCCCGCCCGACCCAGGGCAGCTCCGCCCGCCAGTCCGGCACGAACGGGAGCAGCCCGCCACACGCGCGGTGCTCCGCCGGGTCGGTCGCGGCGACGCGGACATCGTGCCCCTCGCGCAGCAGGCTCAGGAAGATGCCTCCAAGGTAGGCGCGAGGCGTCACCGCCAGTACCCTCACGCCGGGCGCTCCACGCGGGACAAGCGATCGGCCAGTCGCTCGATCCCCGCGCCGTCCACGTTGGCGAAGGACACCCGCAGGTGGTCGGGCGAGCCGTTGAACGCGGGAGCGGGCAGCAGCATCACGCCGTGCACCCTGGCCAGATGTTCGCTGACCGCCCATGCACCGGCGCCCGCGAACGGGTGGCGCAGATAGGCGAAGTAGGCGCCGAGGGAGTCGATCCGCCACTGCGGGATGGCCGCGAATGCCCGGCGGACGGTCTCGGCACGGCGGGCCATCTCGTGGGCGTTGGCGTCCCGCCAGGGGCCGAGTGCGCCGATCGCCCAGGTCATCGCGGCCTGCGCCGGTCGTTGCGGGCAGATATGCATGCAGTCCAGCACCTTGGTGATGTCGGGCATCAAGGCCGGGTCCGGCAGCGTCAGCGCCCCGAGCCGTGCGCCGGGCACGGCGTAGGCCTTGGAGAAGGAATACAGCCGCACCGCATCCGCAGGGGCCGGCGCCTCGCTGCCCGGCGGCAAGACGTCCCGGTAGGTCTCGTCCAGCAGCAACCGCACGCCTCGGGCGCGACAAAGCGCCGCGAACCGCTCGACCAGGGCCGGCGGGTAGATGGCGCCGGTCGGGTTGTTGGGCGTGACCAGCACGACGGCGGCCACGCCCTCCATCAGTGCCGCAGCGCGGTCGGGGTCCGGCAGGAAGCCGTCCTCGGCCCGGCAGGGCAGCGGACGCGCTTGGAGCCCGAGCATGTCGGCCGTCATCTTGTGGTTGTAGTACCAGGGCGTCGGGAGCAGCACGGCGGCGCCCCTTGGCACCAGGGTGAGCAGGGACACGAACATCGCCTGGTTGCAGCCGGCCGTGATGACCACCCGGTCCGGGTCCACGCCCAGTGCGGCGGCATGCGCCTCGCGCAAGGGGACGTCCCCGGAGATGAACCCATACCGGGCATAGGCCGGATCGGCGGCTGCCTCGCTCAAGCGACGCAACAGCTCCGGATGGGGCGGATGGCCGGGCACTGCCTGGCATAGGTCGATCAAAGGTCCGCGCGCGCCGTCATAGGCGCGGCCCCAGCTTTGGACGGCAGGGATCGGCGGGCTGTCGGTCGCGGCAACAAGCGGGTTCATGCCCCTGCTTCGCAGCCATGGCTCACGCGTGGTAGGGCTGCGGCCGGGCGTAGCGATCACATCTTCGCCGACAAGGCATGGATAGGCGAACGGTATGTACGACCCGACCGACCCGGTGTTCGACATCGTCCCCAAGGGTGGCGGCATCATCCTGTTCGACGGCGTCTGCGTGCTGTGTTCGGCGTCGTTCCGCTTCGTCGCAGCGCGGGATCCGCTCGCGCGCTTCCGCTTCGTCGCGGTCCAGACCCCTTGCGGCCGCCGCGTCGCCGCCCGGCTGGGCATCGATCCGGACGCACCGCAGACCGTCGCATTGCTGATCGACGGCCAGGCCCATGTACGCTCAGACGCGGCGCTGCAGGTGCTGCGGCGTCTGCCCGGCTGGTCATGGGTCCGGCTGCTGGCAGCCATCCCTCGCCCGCTGCGCGACTGGGTGTACGACAGCGTCGCGCGCAACCGCTATCGCCTGTTTGGCCGCACCGCTACGTGCATGGTTCCCACGCCGGAGCTGGCGCGGCACATCCTGGCGGACCCGGGTGGCTGAAGCCCGCGTCCTGGTCGTCGGAGCCGCCGGCGTGTTCGGCAGCCGGCTGGTCGCAGGCCTGCTCGAGACCACCAGCTTCCAGGTGACCGCCGCAGGACGCGATCCCAAGCGGCTAGCGGCCCTGGCAGCCCGCCATCCCGACCCGCGGCTGTCCACGCGGCGCTTGGATGCGCGGACCGTCTCCGCCGCCGAACTCCGCCAGGCGGGTGCGTTCTGCGTGGTGGATGCGGCGGGGCCGTTCCAGCAGGGCGACACCCGGCTGGCCCGCTCCGCCATCGAAGCGGGCATCCACTTCATCGACCTGGCGGACGCACGGGACTTCGTCGCCGGCTTCGGCGTGCTGGATGCCAGCGCGCGGGACGCCGGCGTGGCCGCGCTGACCGGATGCAGCTCGACCCCGGCCTTGTCGAACGCGGCGCTGGACGCGATCACCGCCGGATGGCGCCAGGTGGACGCGGTGGAGATCGCGATCTCACCGGGCAACCAGGCCCCGCGCGGGCTCTCCGTGATGCAGGCGATCCTGGGATACGCCGGTCGACCGGTGCGGGTGTTCGATAGCGGAGGGTGGCGCACCTGGGCCGGATGGGGGATGACGGTCCGCCGTTCCATGCCCGGCCTGGGTCGCCGCTGGCTCTCGCTCAGCGAGACGCCTGACCTCGACATCGTACCCGCCCGGTTTGCCGTGCGGCGGGCCGCGGTGTTCCGGGCCGGGCTGGAACTCCCGGTGCTGCATTGGGGGTTATGGGCCGCGAGCCTGCTGGTGCGGGCCGGGCTGCTGCGCTCGCTGCGGCCGTTCGCCCGGCCGCTGCGCATGGTGGCAGCCGCGTTCACCCCGTTCGGCTCGGACCGGGGCGGCATGACGGTGCAGGCGACCGGGATCGACGACGCCGGCCGCCCGGCGCGAGGACGGTGGTGGCTGGTGGCCGCGGCGGGGGACGGCCCATACACGCCGACGCTGCCCGCCCTGGCCGCCCTGCGCGCGCTGGCCGCCGGGCAGGTCGCTCCAGGCGCGTCGGCTTGCGTCGGGGTGCTGCCGCTCCATGCCATCGAGGCGGAGTTCGCGGGGCGGCGCATCACCAGCGGGCGGACGGTCGAGCATCCCGGCTCAAGCCTGTACGAAACCGTCCTCGGGCCTGCCTTCGCCATACTGCCTGGGCCGCTGCAGCGGTTGCACCGGCCTGGCTGGGGATTGCAGGCGGCCGGGACAGCGCGGGTCGACGGCCCCGGGACCTTGGCCGGTCGGCTGGTCGCGGCGGTGCTGCGGTTTCCTCCGGCTGCGGCCGAGGTCCCGGTGTCCGTCAGCATCGTGCCCGGCGACGGCGGCCGCGAGCGGTGGGTGCGCGACTTCGGCGGCAAGGGGTTCGCCAGCGTGCTGTCGGCTGCGGCCACGCCAGGCCGGCTGACAGAGCGGTTCGGGCCGCTTCGGTTCGAGTTGGAGTTGCGGACGGGTCCGGGTGGCGTGACCGGCATGCCCGTGCGGGCCTGGCGCCTCGGCCGCCTGCGGCTGCCGCTCCGCTTGGCGCCAGGATGCAGGGCGACGGAGGACCTCGACGCGGCAGGCCGGTTCCGTTTCGACGTCGAGTTGCTGCTGCCGTTCGGCCTGGGCCGGATCGTACGCTATCGCGGCTGGCTGGTGCCGGTCTGATCGGCCGAGCCGAGGGCAAACGTCCCTCACTCGTCATAGGGCCGAATTGACGATGGCGACCACCTGCCTCTTTAATGACCGGGCATTGTATACGGACGTCGAAATGCCCTCTCGGGACTTGCAGATTGCTCAATGGAGCGGCAGATCCGCCGCAGCCACAGGCTATCACTGATGCAGGTCGCGGCGCTCGCGGTGGTGAGCGGCCTGCTCTATGGCTGCACGCTGCTGCTGGTCGCGACCGGCCTGACCTTGATCTTCGGCGTGGGACGGGTGGTGAACTTCGCGCACGGCACGCTCTACGCGCTGGGGGCGTTCCTCGGCGCCAGCATCCACGCCGCGGCCGGGCTGTGGGTGGCGTGCCTGCTGGCGCCGATGTTGGTTGCAGCCGTCGCCGTGGCGCTCGACCTCCTGGTCATCCGCCGGCTGCGCCGTCGCGGCGAGATGGTCGTGCTGCTGTTCACCTTCGGCATCGGCATCGTGATCGACGCGGCGATCACCGGCATCTGGGGCGCGCGGAGCTACGCCGTCCCGGTGCCGCCGCTGCTCGCGGGTGGAGTGCAGCTGTTCGGCGGCCAGGTGTCGCTGTATTCGATCGGGCTGGCCGCCTGCTCCCTCACCGCCACGGGGCTGCTGGTGGCCGCCCTGCACGCGACCGGCTTCGGCCTGCGCCTGCGCGCGGCGGCCGAGAACCCGGCGATGGCGGAGATCGCCGGGGTCGACGTCGACCGTGCCTTCACCGTCGTGCTTGCGGTCGGGTCCGCCTTCGCCGCGCTGGCGGGCGTGTTGGTGCTGCCGATGGTCGGCGCCAGCAACGGCATGGACCTGACGGTGACGGTGCTGGTGTTCATCGTCGTCATCGTCGGCGGCTTGGGCAGCTTGCCCGGCACCGCCCTGGCGTCGCTGCTGGTGGGGGTGATCCTGACGCTTGGCGCCACATACGCCTCCTCCGCGGCCTACCTGCTGCTGTTCGCGGCGGTGATCGGCATGCTGCTGGTGCGCCCGTTCGGGCTGATCCCGAGCCGCGGCGAATGACCGACGGGGCCGCCCTCGCCCCCGGCGCTGTCCGGGTGATCAAGCCTGGCCTGCTCGCCGCCCTTCTGTTCGCCGCCACCCTGCTTGCGGTCGCTTCCGCTCCGGCGGTGCTGCCGCCGTTCACCATCCACCTGCTGGCGCTGGCGCTCTGCTACGGCACCTGGGCGATGAGCTTCGGCCTGGTGATGGGCCAGCTTGGCCTGACGTCGTTCGGACATGCCGCGCTGTTCGGCGGCGGCGCCTACGCGGCAGCCTGGGTCGGGTTGAACCTGTCCGACAACCTGCTCGTCGGGCTGGGCGCCGCGGGGCTGCTGGGGGCGTCGATGGGGGCGGTGCTCGGCCTGGTGCTGGGCCGCCTGTCCGGCGTGGCGTTCTCCATCGGCTCCTTGGCGTTCGGCGGCATGGTTGCGCAGATCGCCAACAGCTGGGCCGAAGTGACCGGCGGCAGCGATGGCCTGGTCGGGCTGCCGTTCCCCCGCTTGCTGGGTCGGGAGTTGGGTGATGTCGCGCTCTACGGCGCGGCGGCGATGCTGGCGCTGGTGACCTATCTCGGCTTGGTCGCGGTGCTGCGGCGTCGGCCGGGGCTCCTGTTGCATGCGGTGCGGGACAACCCGGTCCGCGCGGCCTCCAGCGGCATCCATGTCCATGCCGTGCGGATCGCCACCTTGGCTGCCTCCGGCCTCCTGGCGGGGCTTGCCGGCGGGATTTCGGCGTTCATCGTGGGCTCGGTCGCGCCGTCCTCGCTGGACTGGTCGGCGTCCGGCACCGTCCTCGTCATGTCCGTGCTCGGCGGCGTCGGCACGGTGCTCGGCCCCTTGCTGGGCGCCATCGGCTACGCGCTGTTCGAGCAGGCGCTGAGCCAGGTGCTGCCGGACTACCGCCTGGTACTCGGCCTGGTGTTCATCGTCGTGGTGCTGGTGGCGCCCGGCGGGATGCGGCTGCGGCGTGGCGCCTGAACCGGCATTGGCCGCCACCGGCCTCGGCAAGCGCTTCGGCGGCAAGCAGGCGCTGCTGGACGTGTCGCTCCGGCTGGATCGCGGGTGCATCCGCGGACTGATCGGCCCGAACGGCGCCGGCAAGTCGACGCTGATCGGGGTGCTCGCCGGCACCGTGGCGGCGGACACGGGCCGGGTCCGGCTCGGGGGCGTCCCGCTCGGGAAGGCCGGGCCGCGGCGGCGGGCCCGCAGCGGGCTCGGCCGCACGTTCCAGACGCCACAGGTGTTCGACAGCCTCACCTTGCGGCAGCACATCCTGCTCGGCGCACGCGATGGCGGCTGGGGGTTCGAGGCGGCGAGCCATCTCGGCCTCGACCGCTTCCTGGACCAGGCCGTGGCGACGTTCAGCCACGGGCTGCGCCGGCTCGCGGAAATCTGCCACGTCGCGGCGCAACGGCCGCACGTGCTGCTGCTGGACGAGCCGGCGGCCGGCTTGACGGCGGTGGAGATGGGACAACTGGATGCCGCATTGCGCTGGTTGAGGCCGCGGACGGCGGTTTGCCTGGTGGAGCATAACATGGGCTTCCTGCTCGGCATCGCGGACGACATCACGGTGCTGGACCATGGCCAGGTGATCGCCGCCGGCAGCCCAGACGCGATCGTCGCCGACCCGGCGGTGCGCACGGCCTATCTGGGGGCGTCGTTTGACCGTCATTAGCCTCGAGGGAATACGGGCCGCGCGCGGCGGTGTGGAAATCCTGCGCGGGGTCGACCTGCAGGTGGGCGATGGAGAGGCCGTGGCGCTGTTCGGGCGCAACGGCATGGGCAAGACGACGACCCTCCACTGCATCGCCGCCGTGCTGCCGCCGACCGCCGGCCGTATGACGGTGCTGGGCAGCACGGCCGGCGGCGGCAAGCCGCATCGGATGGTGCGCGCGGGCCTGGGCTACGTGCCGGAGCATCGCGGCATCTTTCCGCGGCTGACCGTGGGCGAGAACATGGCGGTCTCCCGCAAGCCGGGCACGCCATGGACACTGCCCCGGCTGCTCGCGTTGTTCCCGGCGCTGAGGGGCCGGCTGGGGGAGCGGGCCGGACTGCTCAGCGGTGGGCAGCAGCAGATGGTCGCGATCGCCCGTGCCCTGTCCGGTGACCCGCGCGCCCTGCTGCTGGACGAGCCCACTGCCGGGTTGGCCCCGCTGGTCATCGAAACCATCGCCGCCGCGCTGGCCGAGATCGCGGCCGCCGGTGTCGCCCTGCTGGTGGTCGAGCAGACGATGGCGGTGGCCGGGCGCGTGGCCAGCCGGTTCCTGTTCATGGAGGATGGGCGGATCGCCGCCGACGTGGGCGCCGCCGCCTTGGCGGCCGACCCGGGCCTGTTCGACCGCTACCTCGGCGTCGCCCAGGCAAAGCCGGGCATGGCGCCACCTGGCGGTCGCGCCCTGTCGAACGCGGCGACGTAGGCCCCGAGGGATCGGACAGCTCGGCTCTCACGTCCGGCGCTTCGATGGTGCATTCCAAGCTCGCCTTCTGCCGGGTGAGGTTGCATCATCCACGGGGAGCACGGCCGGTGCCGGGCCTCCGCCCTACGGGAGCGTCACATGCGATCGTTGCTCGTTGCCGCCGTGGCGTCATTGGTGTCGACCCTCGCTGCCGCCCAGACGATCAGCCGGCCCGTCGTCGGCGAGCTGTTTACCTCGGAAGGCTGTTCGTCCTGTCCACCCGCGGACGCCAAGGTGGCCGAGTTGGCGCGGACCAGGCCCGATCTGCTGCTGCTGACCTTCCACGTGACCTACTGGGATACGCTGGGGTGGCACGATCCCTTCTCGTTCGACGCGGCCACGCAGCGGCAACGCCGGTATGTGGCGCTCGGCGTGAGCCCCGAGGTCTACACGCCGGCATTCGTGGTGGACGGCAAGCTCGACGCCGTGGGCTCGGACCCGGCGGCAGTCGACCACACCCTGCAGCAGGTGGCGCTGGGCCAGGAAACCGCCGCACGGATCGATGTCCAGCGAGGACCCGCGGGTTTGACCGTGGTGGCCGGCCCCGGCGGCGGCACCGGGACGTTGCTGCTGGTCGGCTATGATCGCCTGCACGAGACCGCCGTCCGTCGGGGGGAGAATAGCGGCCGGACACTCAAGGAGGCCGATATCGTCCGGTCGATGTCCGTCCTCGGCGCCTGGTCGGGCAAGCCGCTCCGCCTGCAAGTGCCGTATCCCGCGGGGCAGGATTACGCAGTGCTTCTGCAGCGGGACGATGGGAACATCGTGGGCGCTGCCGTGGCGCTTGCCGGCTCCTCGGAGTTCTAGGGCATGACCCGGTCGAAGCGATCAGCCATGCAAGACGCTTGATCGCAGCTGATCGTTGGGCTGACGATCAAGCGCATCCACGTGATGCAGCTTGTGGGGCGTTGCGTCGTTGGGGCCGCATGATCGGCCGACTTTCCCACGTGGCGGACATCCGGGCCGCCGCCCAAGCCGCGATGAGGGACGCCCTCGCCGCGTTCAACGCAAACGGCCCGGTGGCCGTCGTCAGCCATTTCGACGCGGACGGACTGGCCGCAGCCGCCATCCTGGTGCGCGCGCTGCGAGGTGCCGGGCGGGCGGCGGAGGCCGTGCTGGTCGGCAAGACCGAAACGCCGTGGGACGGCGCCGTGGGCCAGCGGCTCGGCACCGTGGCACCCGCCGGGCTGGTGCTGGCCGACCTGGGTACCCGGCCCGATCCGGTGCTGCCGGGGTGCCCGGCGCTGGTCATCGACCACCACGTGCCGACGGGGGAGCCTGCGGGCGCCATCACCATCAGCGGCAACGGCCTCCACCCGGAGCCGACGACGGCCCTGCTGGCGTGGTGGGCGGCCGGCGCTCTCGGCGACCAGTCGGGCCTTCTCTGGCTCGCGGCGCTGGGGCTGATCGGCGACATGGCGGAGGAGCACGGTTTCCCGGAGCTTGCCGCAGCGCAGGAGCGTTGGGGCAAGACGGCGTTGCGGGACGCCACGTCCCTGATCAACGCGCCGCGCCGCACGGCCGCCGCCGACGCGGCTCCGGCCTTGCGGCTGCTGCTGCGGGCCGACGGACCGAAGGAGATCACCAAGGGCACCGGTCCTGACGAAGACGCATTGCGAGCCGCCAAGGCGGAGGTGCGGGCCGCAACGGACGCTGCCAGGCGCGTCGCCCCCATCATCGTGGGCGACGTGGCGCTCATCCGGCTGCAAACGCCCTGCCAGGTCCATCCGCTGATCGCGCAGCAATGGCGCGGGCGGCTGCGGGACAAGGTCGTCATCGCGGCCAACATGGGCTATCGGCCGGGCTGGGTGCATTTCGCGGTCCGCTCGGCGAGCGGGCGCGACCTCATCGCCTTCCTCGCCGCACGCCGGCCGGCCGGGGCGGATGGGCGCTACGGCAACGGCCATGCCCAGGCGACGGGTGGCGCGCTTCCGGCGGCCATCTGGAACCATTTCATCAGCCAGCTTGGCTTTCCCGAGGCGGTGACAGGGTGATGAGCGGCACGGAGCGTCCGCTTCGGCTCGGCTTCCCCGTCAAGGTGATGGGCCAGCCGAACCTCAAATCGCAGGACACGCGGCGCTGGCAGAAGAACCCGCACCTCAAATGCTCGCTGGAGCACGTGGATCGGATCCTCGACTACCTGCACGCCAACAAGCTGGACATGTATCGGCTGTCGTCGGACTTGGCCCCCTACGCCACCCATCCGGACATGCCGCAGTTCCACGGGATGGTGGCGGAGAGCGGCGCCGAGCTGCAGGCGTTCGGCGCCAAGGCCCGCCGCTATGACATCCGGCTGTCGTTCCATCCCTCGCAATACGTCCTGCTGAACGCGCCCGACGGGGAACTGACCCGCAAAAGCATCTGGGACCTGGCGAATCAGGCGGAGATGCTCGACCGCATGGGGCTGGACGACGAGGCGGTGATGATCACCCATGTCGGCGGCGTGTACGACGACCACGCAGCCAGCCGCGCCCGCTGGATCGCGGGCTGGGAGCAATGCCCGGAGCACGTGCGGCGGCGCCTGGTGCTGGAGAACGACGACATCCGCTTCTCCGCCGCCGACGTGCTGTGGATCCACCAGCGCACTGGCGTGCGGCTGATCTTCGACTACCAGCATTTCTGGTGCCTCAACCCGGAGCGGCTGGAGCTGCGGGACACGCTGGCGCGCTTCGTCGCCTCGTGGCCCGGCGGGGTGCGGCCGAAGATCCACTTCTCCTCGCCCAGGACCGAGTTGCGGGAGCTGAAGCAGAAGATCACGCCGAAGCAGCGGGCCGCCGCCAAGGAAGGCAAGGCCCGGCCCAAGAAGGGGGAGGTGCTGAAGGCGCCCGTCAAGGCCACGGCACGGATCAAGACGGTGCTGAGGCCGCCGATCTGGACCGGCCATGCCGACTTTACCAACCCGTTCGAGTTCGCGACCTTCATGAGGGCGGCCGACGGCCTGGTGTTCGACGTCATGATGGAAGGCAAGTCCAAGGATCTGAGCCTGCTGCGGCTGCGGCCAGACCTGCTCCGCTACGCACCGGACGTGGCCGCGCGTTTCGGCATCACCGAGCGCGATGCGGGCACGCTCGCCGCCGACGAGGCCCGGCTGGACCAGGGCGTCGACGCCGAGGACGAAGCCGACGTGGACGAAGGGCTGGCGACCGGTTCGGAGTAGGCGCCCGGCATCCATCCGATGGCAGGATGCTGGAAGATAGCCGGGATCGACGCTATCGCGTCGTGCAGGAGTGGGTGCTTCCATGGTCTCACAGCTGGATCGTCCGAGCGGTACGAAGGCCGAGCCGCGGGCGGCGACCGCGAGCCGGCACGAGAAGCTGCAGCTGGCGCTGGTCGACGCCGCGGAGCGCACCATCGCGCGCGACGGCCTCGCCGCGCTGCGGGCCCGTGTGCTGGCGGAAGAGGTGGGTTGCTCCGTAGGGGCGATCTACACGATCTTCCCGGACTTGGACGCCGTCATCCTGGCGGTGAACGCGCGCACGCTGGCGCAGGTCGACCAGGTGCTGAGCCGGATCGCGACGGCCGATCCGGTGGACCATCTGGTCCGGCTGGCGGCGTCCTACCTCGACTACGCGGCGGAGCGCCGTGCCCGGTGGGAGGCTCTGTTCCTCCACGTCATGGCTGCCGGGCATACCGCGCCGGAGTGGTATGGGCAGCAGCAACAGGCCGCGTTCTCCCATGTCGAGGCGCCGTTGGGCCGCCTATGCCCGAAGCTGAGTGCGCCGGACCGCGCCTTGCTCGCGCGCAGCCTGTTCGCTTCCGTGCATGGCATGGTGGCGCTGGGCCTGGACGAGAAGGTGGCGGCCATGCCGCTGCCCGTCCTCCACGCCCAGGTCGCCACCATCGTGACCGCCGTCGCAAAGGGCCTGGCGCCGTAGCGGATGCCCTCTGTTCCGTAGAGAGTGAGGATGTCAGGCGGCGGCGCGCTCCTCCGTCGCCAGCTGCGTCGCCGCCGGGTAGTCGATCTTGCCCGTTCCCAGCAGCGGCAGGCTGTCCACCAGGCGTAGGCTGCGGGGCACGGCGATCTCGGCCACGCCGCGTTCGCGCGCGTGGGCCTGCAGGGCGCTGGTCGTGGCGTCTCTCTGCGTTGTCAGCAGCACCAGCGCCTCGCCCTTGCGGCCGTCCGGTATGGCGACCACGGCATGCGCGGCACCGGGCCACAGCCCGGCGGCCAGGGCCTCGGCGGCCGGCATCGACACCATCTCCCCGGCGATCTTGGCGAACCGCTTGGCGCGGGCGCGGATGGTGATGAAGCCGTCGGCATCCACGGTGCAGATATCGCCGGTGTCGTACCACCCGTCCGGCAGCGTCTCCAGCACGCCGGGGGCGCTGGTGCGCAGGTAGCCCAGCATCACGTTCGGTCCGCGCACCACCAGCCGTCCGCCCTCGGCGATGCCCTCCATCGGGTCCAGCCGGTACTCCATGCCCGGCACCAGGCGGCCGGCCGTGCCCGGGCGGCAATGAATGGGCGTGTTCAGCGCCAGCACGGGCGCCGTCTCCGTGACGCCGTACCCCTCCAGAACCCGCACGCCGTACCGTTCGGCATAGACGCGCCGCGTCTCCTCCCGCAGTTTCTCGGCGCCGGCGAAGATGTAGCGCATGGCGTAGAAGTCATACGGGTGGGCGAACCGTGCCCAGCCGGTCAGGAAGGTGTCGGTGCCGAAGGTGATGGTGGCGTCGGTGCCGTAGATCAGCTCCGGCACGATGCGATAGTGCAGCGGCGAGGGATAGAAAAACGCAGGCACGCCGCTCAGCAGCGGCAGCAGCGTGCCACCGGTGAGGCCGAAGCTGTGGAACATCGGCATGGCGTTGAACACGCGGTCGTTGGCGTTGAAGTCGATGACGGAGGCGGCCTGGGCGATGTTGGCCAGGAAGTTGCGGTGGCTGAGCACCACGCCTTTCGGCGTCCCCTCCGACCCGCTGGTGAACAGCACCGCCGCCGGCGCGTCCGCCGCGACGCGCGCACCCGGCAGCCGGTGCGCCAGCCGCGCGTCCAGCCAGCCGCGCAGCTTGGCGCGGAGGCCGAGGCTGGCACGCAGATCGTCCAGCCAGACGAAGCGGATGTGGCCCTCCATGCGCGCCACCACCGGGCCGAGCTTGGCGCGCTCCACGAAGGCGTGGGACGACAGCACGGTGGTGACGCCGGCGGCGGTGCAGGCCGCGAGCATGCCGTCCGCCCCGGCGCTGAAGTTCAGCATGGCCGGGATCCGGCCGAACGCCTGCAACGCCATGAAGGTGACCACCGCGCCGTTCGCGTTCGGCAGCATCACGCCGACATAGCCGCCCTGCGGCACCAGCGTGGCGAGGTGCCGCCCCAGCACCGCCGCACCCAGCACGACGCGGCCGTAGGTGAGCGGCGTGCGATCGATGTCCTCGATGATCGGCCGGGCATCGCCGTATCGCGCCCGGGCGTCGAGCAGGGCGCGGAACAGCGGCCGGTGCGTGTTCGCCACGGAGAAGCTCGACTGTTCCATGATGCCCTGCAGCATGGCGCCCACCGCTTCCCGCCGGGGATGTCCGCGCAAGTCCGGCGCCAGGTCCAGCGACACGGCCGGCAGGATGGTGAACGACAGCCGGGGGAACCAGCGGCGGGGCGCGTGCCCCTGCATCCGCGACAGGCGGGAGAACTGCAGCCCGTCGATCCGGATCGGGATGATCACCGCGCCGGCCTTGTCGGCAACCAGGCCGGCACCCTCGTAAACCTTCATCAAGGCGCCGGTCCTGGTGATCCGCCCTTCCGGGAAGATCACCAGCCGCTCGCCTCCCTTCACTGCCTGCACCATCGCCTTGGTGCTGAATGCGTTGGCCGGGTCGACGTCGAAATGGCGCACCGCCGCCAGGAAGGGCCGCGCCCACCACTGGTGCGCCGTGGTGATGTCGACCGCGAAGACCGGGCTGCCGGGCAGGAAGGCGGCGACGAAGCAGCCATCGCCGAAGCTTTGGTGGTTCACCACGAAGATCGCGCGCTGGCCAGGCGCCGGCAGGTTGGTCAGCCCCGCGACGTCGACACCGTGGAACAGGAGGAAATAGCGTTGGAACAATGTCCGCAGCACGTCCTGCGGCAGCAGCCGGACGATCCAGACGGCAACCGCGAGGTTGGCGACGGCGGTCAGCAGCAGGACCGTCACCGGCGCCACGCCGGCCAGGGCCAGCAGCGCGGTCAGCCCGGCGGCGGCGGCCATCGCCACCGCGTTCACCACGTTGTTGGCCGCGATCATGCGGGCGCGCACCGCAGGCGCCGAACGATCCTGGATGATGGCGTAGAGCGGCACGGAGTAAAGCCCGCCACAGGCCGACAGCAGCAGCAGGTCGACCAGCATGCGCCAACCGGCCAGGCTGGCCAGCACCGCATGGACGTCCGCCAGGCCGTGAGTATGGCCGACCGCGTGGGCGAAATCCCAGACGAAAACGGACAGGCCGAGTGCGGCCAGCGGCACGTGCCGCGCCGTGACCTCGCCCTTCAGGATGCGGGCGCACAGCACCGAGCCGGCGCCCACGCCGACGGAGAAGAAGGCGAGCATGAGCGTGACGACGTGCGCGTCCGCCCCCATGTCGTCGCGTACCAGCGTCGGCAGTTCGGCCAGCAAGGTCGCGCCGACCACCCAGAACCAGCTCAACCCGAGCAGGCAGAGCCACACCGGCCGGTTGGCGCGCGCCGTTTGCAGCAGCCCCGCCGTCTCCCCGATCAGGTTCCAGCCGACCCGCAAATCCGGCGCGTCGGATGGCGCGGGAGGGATCAGCAAGGCGCTGGCGATCCCGGCCGCGGCCACCAGCAACCCGGCGGTGGAGACGATGACGGCGCCGTTCGGGAGTGCAAACAGGGCGCCGCCGGCGATGGTGCCCACCAGGATCCCCAGGAAGGTGCCAGCTTCAACCAGCCCATTGCCGGCCACGAGCTCGGCTTCGGCCAGGTGGTGGGGCAGGATGGCGTATTTCAGCGGGCTGAAGAACGTGGCCTGGATGCCAAGGCCGAACAGCACGGCGAACAGCAATGCCATGCTGCCGAACCAGAAGCCTGCCGCCGCCAGCGCCATCAGGCCCAGTTCGACGACCTTGACCCAGACGATCGTGCGCTGCTTCTCGAACCGGTCGGCGATCTGCCCGGCCGTCGCGGACAGCAGCACGTACGGCAAGATGAAGACCCCGCCGGCCACAGCCACCAGCGCCGGGCCGCCGGATGCGACATGGAACAGCACCAGCACCACGAGGGCGTTCTTGAACAAGTTGTCGTTGATGGCGCCGAGCGTCTGCGTGATGAGCAGGGGCGCCAAGCGCCGGGACCGGAGGAGCATCATGGGCCACCTTTCGTGAACGCCGTTCAACATAACAGGATTTGAACGACGTTCAAGTGTGTTTTCGAGTTTGCCTCCGTATGCCTGTTTTAGCCCGGCGGCGCATCCATTGCCGCGAGGTCCTTCGGCCAGCGCCGATGCACCCAAAGCCGTGCAGCCGGACCGAGCCCGACCCGGGTTGGCGACCGTGCGACCCAGTCGATCAATCGCCGCTCAGTCGGTCATGTCGCGCATGGCACCTGCTCCTGGATTGACGCTTAGAACCCAGTCACGGCTTTGCCGGGGCGGGGGGAACACGGCCTGCGCGCTGCCCAGGCGATCCCCGCCCCGCAGAGCATCAACGCGCTCGTCACGAAGAACACCGACCGGATGCCGAGATGCGCGCCGAGGAAGCCGCCCATCAGCGGCCCGGCGACCTGGCCGGCGAACTGCGCGGATTGCGAATAGCCCAGCATCTGCCCGGCGACGCGGTCCGGCACGTTGTGGCGGATCAGCGCGGTGATCGCCGGCAACAAGCCCGCCAGCGACAGGCCCATCAGGAAGCGCAGGCCCAGAAGCTGCCAGGGGCTGGTGACGAAGGCCTGCGGCAGGAGCAGCAGAGCGGCGGCGAGCAGGCCCAGCACCACCACCGTCCAGGCGCCGAACCGGTCCGCCAGCCGCCCGACCTGGGGTGCGGCGATGATGCTGGCCAACGCCGCCGCCGCCATCACGAAGCCAGCCACCCGCGCGACATGCGTTTCGCCGGGATCGAGTGCGGCGACGTAGACCGTGATGATCGGCTCGATCGACATGTTGGCGAGCAGCAGAAGGAAGGCGGTCACCAGCATGGCGAGCACGGGACGCCGGTCCGGGATCGACGACCAGGCGCCTTTGTGGACGCCGGGCGCCGCGGCCTTGGGGATGACGCGCTCCTCCCGGACCAGCAGGCAGGTCGCGACGAACGCCACCGCGATGATCGCCCCGCCGGCGAAGAAGGTCTGCCGCAGGCCGATCAGGTCCGGCAGCATGCCGCCCACCAGCGGCCCGACGAGGCTGCCGCCCAGCGTGCCGATGGACAGGGTGCCGAGCGCCCAGCCGGCCCGCTCCCGCGGGGTCTGGGTCGCGACCAGCACGATGGACCCGGAGGCGTAGCCGCCGGCCAGCCCCACCGCGAACCGCAGCGCCGTCAGCTGCCAAACGGTCTGGACGAGGCCCATCATGGACATGGTGATGGCCATGCCGAGGCTGGCCCGGATCAGCATCGACTTGCGGCCATAGCGGTCGGCGAGCCAGCCCCAGAGCGGCTGCACCAGGGCTGCGGGAATGAAAGTGGCGCTGAAGGCGATGCCGGACCACTGCACGATGGCAGCCGGGTCGTGCACGCCGAGCTGCTCGACATAGAGCGGCAGGAACGGGAGCAGCAACGTCATGCTGACCAGGGTGGTGAACGACCCGAAGAGGCAGACGTAGAGGTTCCGTCGCCAGTAGGGCGATGCCATGCGAGGCTCCATGTCCATCGACGTGATCGACACGGGGTGTTCTACGCCAGCGCACACGCGTTACCAGTGCTATGCTGCGCTGCAAAACAGTCAAAGCCCGGCTGTGGCGGATTTCGTCACTCCCAGCGACCCTGAAGCGGGGCTGGAACGCCCTTGATCCTTGCGAGATATGAGAATAGGCGGTGGCACCGGTCGATCCGGCGCAGGAACTACCAACTCGCTGGTAAAATTACCTCATCTATGTTAGCCAGCCTCAGTCGCGGGCGACTCGTGCGGGCTTTCTTCGAAACCCGGCCATTCATTTGGCTGCACGTCACGTTGTTTCATTTCTCCAGAACGATCGAGCATCATAGTGTCAGACCGGGACTACTCGAAGATCGGACAACCCACGTTCCAAAAAGATGTCGATGCCAGCCTTGATGTAGACGAACTCCATATGCGCGAAACGCTGGGACTGGCTGGCCGCGGGCGCAGTTCCAACCGGCCGCAAGCCAATGCAGCGCCAAAGCAACGGCACCGCTTCGTCCAGGACGGGGAAGTGCCGGTCATCCATCTCAGCGGCCAGCGGGATGGGGACACGACCGCTTCCTTCCGCGCGCGGGTCGCGGCGCTCGAGGCCGAGTGCAACGCCGAGCACGCGGCCCGCCTCAAGGCGGAGCAGGCCGCGCAGGCTGCGCTCGGGCAGTTGCACGCGTTGGAGACCAAGCTGGCCCATCTCGAGATGTCGACCCGCGAGACCGTCGCGTCGGAGCGCCGCTTGCGCGAACAGGTCGAAGCGGAGCTGCAATCGGCCATCGTGGCGCGGGATGCGGTGCGGCAGGAGCCGGCCCCTGCCAAGGAGCGGGCGAAGCCGTTGCCCCGTGCTCCGAAGCAGAAGGGGGCATCCAGGGCCAAGGAACCGCAACCGGTGAAATGGTGGCTGGGCCTGGGCAAGGTCAAAGCGACCCCGCGCACCTCCTAGATCGTCTGGTCGGCTCGACCGTCAGATGGTCTGGCCGCGCAGGAAACCCAGGGCGGGAAGCGGCGTCCAGCGGCGCGGCAGGTCCGAGCGCCGGATCGGCGCCACCAGGTAGCGCGGCACCGGGTGCGACGTGCCGAGCAGGACGGTGCCGTAGGCCTGCACCTGCCGCTCCCGCCAATCCCGGTCGGCCAGCGCCCGGGCCCGGGTGGGAAACACCTCCGCCACGCGACGTTGCGAGCCCAGCCAGGCGATCACGGCCCATAGCGAGTCGTCGCTGCCCGCGGCCGTCGCCGGACGTAACCCCAGCACGTCAGCCATCCCCTCGTGCTCCCCGCCGTGCGTCCGCCACGATAGCCATGCTTGATGGGCGACGCCAACAGGATGGATGATCGCGCGTCGAACGAAGGTCCGGATGCCGCATCCCACCCCCCTGCCTGCCGAGCGCCTCTACCTCCCCTTCGAGCCCGGGCCGTTCCGCATGGCCATGGCGCTGCAGGCGGGCGCGCCCGACGACCTGGTGGAGATCGACGAGCGCTACCCGGCCGAGATGGCGGAACGCCGGGAGTTGCTGGCGACCCGGCACGCCGACGTGTTCGCCGCCGAGCCCGGCTCCGGCGCCGCCCGGGCTGAGGTCCTGGAGGTGCTGGTTGCCCTCGTGCTCCGGCGCTACCCGGACTGGTTCGCCCGCGACGGTGCGATCCTGCGCAACCAGCTGACCGGCGAGGCGTGGGACGTCGAAAAGGTCCCGTGCGATCCGCTGGAGCTGGCAGGCCGGCTGGTGCAGGAAGACCTCTGCTTGATCGACGGCATAGGCCCCTCGCCCGTGCTGAGCGCCGCCATCCTCTGTGCACCAAGCCGCTGGCGCTTGCGCGAGAAGATCGGGCGGACGTTGGCGGGCGTGCACGGGCCGGTCCCTCTCTACGCCGACCAGCTTTCCACGGCGGTGGACCGGTTCATGGGCGCGTTGCGGCCGGGCAAGCTGGCCGAACGGTTCAATTGGAGCGTCGTCGACGATGGTGGGCTGTTCCAGCTCGGGGGCAAGCACCGGACGGAGCGCGACCCGTCGATCACGGCAGCGAATGCGGCACAGCGCCTGTTCCTCCGGGTCGAGCGGCAGACGCTGATCCGCTTGCCACGGAGCGGCTCGGTGCTGTTCGCCATCCGCGTCCACTCCTATCCGCTCCGCCGCGTTCTGGCCGTGCCGGGCGCCGCGAGCGGGCTGGATGCGGCGGTGCGCGCCTTGCCGGACGCGGTGGGGCGCTACAAGAGCCTCCCAGCCTTCCGCGATGCGTTGCTCGACTGCCTGGCGGTTGAAGTGAGGGGCGGAGCCCTGCCGAGTCCTGCCCCCGGCTAGAACTCCAGCAGGTTGTCGCGGAATTGCGCGTGCGCGTACGCCGTCCGCACCAGCCCGCGTTTCTGCAAGGCCGGCACGAGCCCGTCCGCCACTTCGGCCACGGTGCGGCGGCTGACGTTGGGCAGGGAGAACAGGAAGCCGTCCCCGCCGACATGCTGCATGACCTCCGCCATCTGCCCGGCGACGGCGTCCGGCGTGCCAACGAGCTCCACCGACTGCACCGTGCTCTCGAAATCCGCCATGGTCTGCCGCAGCGTGCGCGTGCCGGCGCGGCGGAGGAACTCCGCCAGGCTCTGCTGGTGCCCGTTGGTGGTCAGTTCGCCGAGCGGCACGTCCGGGTCCAACGCGCCGAAATCGATGTTGGTGATCTTGGAGAAGTGCGCCAGCCGCGTGTCCATGCGCCGCACGGCCCAGTCCGCCCGGCGCTGCTTCTGCAGCTGTGCCTCCTCGGCCGTCTCGCCCAGGATGGGTGCGATCAGGAACAGCAGCTTGCAGCCGTCCGGGTCGCGACCCTGCGCCGCGGCGCGGGCACGCAGGTCGTCGCGGTAGGCGCGCATGCCGTCCGGCCCTCGCACGGCGGCCACGATGGTGTCGGCGTAGCGGGCGGCGAACTGGCGGCCGCGCGGGGACCCTCCGGCCTGGGCGATCACCGGGCGGCCCTGCGGCGCCGGGCCGGAGTTCAGGGGGCCGCGGCTGCGGTAGTACTGCCCGGCGTAGTCGATGCTGTGCACCTTCGCCGGGTCGATGAACATGCCGGCCTCGGGGTCGTCGACGATGGCCCCCGGCTCCCACGAGCCCCACAGCCCGTTCACCACCGCCATGTATTCGTCCGCCATGTCGTAGCGGGTGTCGTGCTCCGGCAACCCGTCCAGCCCGAAGTTGCGCGCCGCCACGTCGGAGGACCCGGTGACGGCGTTCCAGCCGATCCGGCCGCGGGACACCTGGTCCAGCGTGGCCATCAGACGGGCGAGCAAATAGGGCGGATAGGCGAAGGTGGCGAAGGTCGGCACGATGCCGATGCGCGAAGTCGCCTGCGTCAGGATGGCGGCGACGACCGACGGGTCCTGCCGCGGCGTCGACAGGGCGTGGCGAAGGTAGATGTCGCGGGAGGCGCCGTAGCTTTCCCCCACATAGGACGAGTCCTCGATCAGCATGTAATCGAAGCAGGCGCGTTCCAGGGCGCGGGCGATGTCGACCACGAGGTCGGGCCGCATCCAGTCGCGCCCGATGGCGCCGGTCCACGGCTCGCCCCAGGCCTGCGCGCTGGACCCTTGGAAGAACCAGCCGAGATGGAAGCGGTCGGGCATGGCGGCTGTATCACCCTCGTGTCGTTCGCCAGGTCCGCAGGCAAGCGCCGTACCACTTGGCATCGCCCTTGCTTGCCCGTCGACCATGACCGCGCACGTGCTGGAGGCCACCGGGATCAGCAAGCGCTACGGCGCGGTCGCGGCCTTGTCGGACGTGTCGCTGCGGGTCGGCGGCGGCCGGTTCGTCACCCTGCTGGGGCCGAGCGGGTCCGGCAAGACCACCCTGCTGATGGCCATCGCCGGCTTCGTGCAGCCGGACAGCGGGTCCTTGCGGCTGGACGGTGCCGACATCACGCATCTGCCGCCGGAGAAGCGCAACTTCGGCATGGTGTTCCAGGGCTATGCCCTGTTCCCGCATCTGAGCGTGGCCGACAACGTCGCCTTCCCGCTGCAGATCCGCCGGGTCGGTCGGGCGGAGGTGGCGGCGCGGGTGAAGGCGGCGCTGGACCTGGTGCAACTCGGCGCCCTGGCGGCACGGATGCCGCGCCAACTCTCGGGCGGGCAGCAGCAGCGCGTGGCGCTGGCCCGCGCGCTGGTGTTCCGGCCCAGCCTGCTGCTGCTGGACGAACCGCTGTCGGCGCTGGACAAGACCCTGCGCCTGAGCATGCAGGACGAGCTGCGGGACCTGCACGGGCGCGTCGGCCTGTCCTTCGTGTTCGTGACGCACGACCAGAGCGAGGCGCTGGCGCTGTCGGACGAGGTGGCGATCCTGCGCGGCGGCCGGCTGGTGCAGCTGGGCAGCCCGGCGGAGCTGTACGAGCGCCCAGGCAGCCGCTTCGTCGCCGGCTTCCTGGGCCGCAGCAACTTCTGGACGGGCCGGGTGGTGGCGGAGGATGCCGCGGGCTTCACCTACATGGCGGGCGGCCATCGCCTGCACCAGGCGGGCCCGGCGCCGGCGCCCCAGGTGCTGGTGTCGCTGCGGCCGGAGAAGCTTTCGGTGCTGGATGGCACGGGCGGCCCGGCCAACCAGGTGTCCGGCATCGTCGCCACCGCCAGCTACGGCGGGGAGGCCTGGCTGGTGCAGCTCGACGTGGAGGGGCTGGGCCGGATGCAGGCGGTGCTGCCCACTTGGCGGCGGGCCGCTCCGAGGCCAGGCGATGCCGTCCGGCTCGGCTGGGACGGCGATGCGAGCGTGATCGTGGACGAGAGCGAAGGAGAAACGGCGTGACACAGGACCAGCCTAAGCAGGAATTCGGCGATGACCTGCGGCTGCTCGGCCGGCGGGGGCTGCTGGGCGGCGCGGCGGCGGCGGCGTTGGCACCCGCCCTGGTCCACGCGGCCGTGCCGGAGGTCGTGCTCTGCAACTGGGGCGGCGACGCGATGAAGGCCTTCGACGGCGCCTTCGTCGGGCGTTACGCCAAGGATACGGGCGGCAAGCTGGTGCTGGACGGCAGCGGCCCGTCCAACGGCAAGATCCGCGCGATGGTGGAGGCGAACAACGTCTCCTGGGATTTGTGCGACAGCGGGGTGACGGGCCTGGCGGAACTGGCCACGCGCAACCTGCTGGCGCCGATCGACTACACGGTCGTGGACAAGGCGAAGGTGGAACCCGCCTTCGCCTACGAGTTCGGCGTCTGCAACTACATGTTCAGCAGCGTGATGGCCTGGGACACGCGCCAGGTGAAGGGCACGCCCACCATGGCGGACTTCTTCGACCTGAAGAAGTTTCCGGGCAAGCGCATGATCCGCAAGGACAGCCAGGCCATGCTCGAGATGGCACTGATCGCCGACGGCGTAGCGTTGGACAAGCTGTATCCGCTGGATGTCGACCGGGCGATCGCCAAGTTCACCACCATCAAGGACGCCATCCTCACCTGGGATACCGGCGCGCAGAGCCAATCGCTGCTGCGCGACGGGGAGGTGGCCATGGGATGGCTGTGGCACACCCGCGCCACGCTGTTGAAGCGGGAGGCCAGCACGATCGACTGGAACTTCACCGGCGGCGTGTTGCAGCCTGGCCTATGGGTGGTGCCGCGCGGCAACCCGGCGGGCAAGCAGGCGATGACGGCGATCGCCTCCATGCAGGACCCGGCGGACCAGGTGACGCTGCTGTCCGCTTTGGGCAACGGCCCAGCCAACCCGCAGGCCGCACCGTTGGTGCCCGCCGACCTGCGCGCGGTCGACCCAGGCTACCCGACGAACGCCGCCGTGCAGGTGCCGATCAGCGCCGACTGGTACCGCGACAACTACGGCAAGACGTTCAAGCGCTTCCTGGACTTCCTATCGGCGTGAAGGCGCCCTTTTCTCTCCGACAAACAGCCCACTCCCCTTGGGAGAAGGTTGGGTGAGGGTCTTCCCCCGAGCACCACTGCGTGGTCGTGGCCCTCACCCAGAGGGAGAAGGGGCAGGAAAAGGGGAGTGAGTCCTGGCATCTACCGTTGGTTCCCGATCCCGGCGCTGCTGCTCCTGGTGGTCATCTACCTGGTCCCGCTGTCACAGGTGCTGGCGATCTCGGTCACCGACCCGGAGCTCGGCCTCGGCAACTACGCCCTGCTCGCCACCAGCCCGTCTATCGCGCGGGTGCTGGGCACCACGGCGCGCATCTGCGCCATCACCACCGTGGCAGCCTTAGGGCTGGGCTACGTCGTGGCGTATTGCATGACTCAGGCGCGGCCGGCGGTGCAGCGGCTGATGCTGGTGGGCGTGCTGCTGCCCCTCTGGGTCTCCGTGCTGGCGCGCTCCTTCGCGTGGGTCACGCTGCTGCGGCGCGAAGGCGTGGTGAACGCGGTGCTGCTCGCCGCCGGGATCATCCAGGCGCCGCTGCCGCTGATCTGGAACGAGTTCGGCGTGTCTGTGGGCATGATCCACACCATGCTGCCCTACGCCATCCTGCCGATGGCCAGCCACATGCGCGGGCTGGACCCGGCGCTGATGGCCGCGGCGCGCGGCATGGGCGCCAGCCGGGCGCAAGCCTTCGCCCGCGTGTTCCTGCCGCTGAGCCTGCCGGGCGTGCTGGGGGCCGGCGTGCTGGTGCTGATCGTCTCGCTGGGCTTCTACGTGACGCCGGTACTGCTGGGCGGCGGGCGGGTGCGCATGGTGGCCGAATACATCAGCATCCAGATCCAGGACCTGCTGGAATGGGGCCCCGGCACCATGCTGGCCACCACGCTGGTGGCGACAGTCGGGCTGCTGCTGTTCCTGCTGTCCCGCCTGGTCGGCCTGCGCACGCTGAGCGGCGGGCGATGACGGCCGGGCCGACGTGGCCGGTGCGCGGCGGCGCGTGGACGGTGCTGCTGTTCCTGCTGCTGCCGATGGCCGTGGTGGTGCCGGTGTCGCTGACCGACCAGCGTTTCCTGTCGCTGCCGCAGCATGGGCTGAGCCTGCAGTACTACGCCAACCTGCTGCATTCCGCGCCCTGGCATTCCTCCATCGGGCAGAGCCTGCTGGTCGCCTGCTGCGCCGCTTCCATCGCCGTGGTGGCGGGCACGCTGTGCGCCGTCGGCTGCTGGCGGATGGGCAGCCGCTGGGCGCGGGCGGTGCAGGCGGCGATGCTGGTGCCGATCGTGGTGCCGACGATCGTCTACGCGCTGGGGCTGTACCGCGCCTACGCCCGGCTCGGCCTGCTGGACACGCTGGGGGGCGTGGTGCTGGCCCACGCGGTCACCGCCATACCCTACGTGGTGGTGATCGTCGCCACGGCGCTGACCGGCATGGACGCGCGGTTGGAACAGGCGGCGCGGTCGCTGGGCGCCGGGCCGGTGCAGGCCATGCGCCGCGTGCTGCTGCCGCTGTTGCGGCCGGCCATGCTGTCGGGCGGGCTGTTCGCGTTCGTGCACAGCTGGGACGAGCTGGTCATCGTGCTGTTCATCGCCGGGCGACGGGTGTTCACGCTGCCGCGCCGCATGTGGGACGGGATCAACGACAAGCTCGACCCGACGCTGGCCGCCGTCGCCGTGCTGCTGGTGGCGTTGAGCGCGGCGCTGCTGTTCCTGGACCTGTGGCTGCGCAGCCGCCGGGAGGCTGATCCGCCCTCCCCCGCGCGGGAGAGGGCGGCAGTCGATCAATAGCGGTAGAGGTCGTGCTTGAACGGCCCCGAGACCGGCGCGCCGATATACTCGGCCTGCTTCGGCGTCAGCTTGGTCAGCTCGGCGCCGACCTTGGCCAGGTGCAGTGCCGCCACCTTCTCGTCCAGGTGCTTCGGCAGGGTGTAGACCTTGCGCTCGTACTTGCCGGCCGGGGCGCCCCACAGCTCCAGCTGGGCCAGCACCTGGTTGCTGAACGACGCGCTCATGACGAAGGACGGGTGGCCCGTGGCGTTGCCCAGGTTCACCAGCCGTCCCTCGCTCAGCACGATCAGGCGCTTGCCGTCGGGGAACACCACCTCGTCCACCTGCGGCTTGACGTTGTCCCAGGTGTAGTTGCGCAGCGCCTCGATCTGGATCTCGCTGTCGAAGTGGCCGATGTTGCACACGATGGCGCGGTGCTTCATGGCGCGCATGTCGTCGATGGTGATGACGTCGACGTTGCCGGTGGCGGTGACGAAGATGTCGCCGCGCGGCGCCGCCTTCTCCATGGTGACGACCTCGTAGCCCTCCATCGCCGCCTGCAACGCGCAGATCGGGTCGACCTCCGTCACCAGCACGCGGCAGCCGCCCTGGCGCAGGCTGGCGGCCGAGCCCTTGCCCACGTCGCCGAACCCGGCGACCACGGCGACCTTGCCGGCCAGCATCACGTCCGTGCCGCGGCGGATGGCGTCCACCAGGCTCTCGCGGCAGCCATACAGGTTGTCGAACTTGGACTTGGTGACGCTGTCGTTGACGTTGATGGCGGGCACCAGCAGCTTGCCGGCCTTCGCCATCTCCCACAGGCGGTGCACGCCGGTGGTGGTCTCCTCGGAGATGCCCTTCACGTCCTTCAGCATCTCGGGGTACTTGTCGTGCATCAGCACGGTCAGGTCGCCGCCGTCATCCAGGATCATGTTCGGCGTCCAGCCGTCCGGCCCGCGCACCGTCTGCTCGATGCACCACCAGAACTCCTCCTCGTTCATGCCCTTCCAGGCGAAGACGGGGGTGCCCGCGGCCGCGACGCCGGCGGCGGCATGGTCCTGGGTCGAGAAGATGTTGCAGGAGGACCAGCGGACGGTCGCGCCCAGCGCGGTCAGCGTCTCGATCAGCACGGCGGTCTGGATCGTCATGTGCAGGCATCCGGCGATGCGGGCGCCCTTCAGCGGCTGGCTCATGCCGTATTCGGCGCGGATCGCCATCAGGCCGGGCATCTCGTCCTCGGCCATGGAGATTTCCTTGCGGCCCCAGCCAGCGAGGGAAAAGTCCTTGACCTTGTAGTCGGTCGGCATCGAGACGTCGGGCATCGGCAGGCTCCTGGCTGATTTGCGGGCGCTATATAAGGATATCTTGATGTTTGCAACTCCGATCCAAGAGGCGCGTCAGGGCAGCCATTCCCCGGACTCCCTTGCGCACCCCCGGCAAACGCCCCCACCATCCGCGACAGGAGGTGCTTGCATGACCCATTCCGTGTTCATCGATGGCGAGGCTGGAACGACCGGGCTGGGCATCCGCAACCGCCTGCGCGAACTGCCCGGCGTGACGCTGCGATCGATCGACCCGGCGCACCGCAAGGACCCCTCTGCGCGGCAGGACATGATGGCGCGGGCCGACCTGGCCATCCTCTGCCTGCATGACGAGGCGGCGCGGGAGTCGGCGGCGCTGGCCGCCGCCCTCGGCACGGCGGCGCCCAAGCTTCTGGACGCCAGCACCGCGCATCGCGTGGACCCGGACTGGGTGTACGGCGTGCCCGAACTGGACGCGGACCAGGCCGACCGCATCGCCGCGGCGGCCCGGGTGGCCAACCCGGGCTGCTATCCCACGGGAGCGATCACTCTGTTGCGGCCCCTCGTCGCGGCCGGGCTGCTTCCTGCGGACTACCCGCTCTGCGTCAACGCGATCAGCGGTTATTCCGGCGGCGGCCGCGGCATGATCGAGGCGCACGAGGCAAATGGCGGCCCCGCCTTCGAACTGTATGCCCTCGGCCTGGAGCACAAGCATGTCCCGGAGCTGCAGCGCTATGCCATGCTCACCCGGCAGCCGATCTTCGTCCCGTCCGTAGGTCACTTCCGACAGGGCATGCTGGTCTCAATACCGCTGCATCTGGACCTGCTGCCAGACCGCCCCTCTGCGCAGGACCTGGCGGACGTGCTGGCGGCGTATTACCGCCACGCGCCGGCCATCCGCGTCCTGCCGGCCGAGCCGGCGGGCAAGCTGGAGCCGGAGGCGCTGAACGACACCGACGGCATGGAACTGCGGGTCTACGGCTATCCCGGCCGCAACCACGCCGTGCTGGTGGCGCGGTTGGACAACCTTGGCAAAGGCGCTTCCGGTGCGGCGGTGCAGAACATGCGGCTGATGCTGGGCCTCCACGCGACGCGGGAGGCCGCGCTTGCCTGACGCGGGGCCACTCTGGGCGCTGGACGGCATGGCACCGCGAGTGGCGCCCGATGCCTGGGTAGCGCCGACCGCGGCGGTGATCGGGGACGTGGTGCTCGGCGCCGGGGTGACGGTGTGGTGGCATTGCGTCCTGCGCGGCGACACCAACCACATCCGCGTCGGCGACGGCACCAACATCCAGGACGGCACGATCGTCCACGTCAACGCCGGCACGTTCCCATGCCTGATCGGCGGCAACGTCACGATCGGCCATGCCTGCATCATCCACGCCTGCACGCTGGAGGATCGCGCCTTCGTCGGCATGGGGGCGACGGTGCTGGACGGCGCCACCATCCGGGAGGGCGGCATGCTGGCAGCGGGCGGCCTGCTGACGCCGGGCAAGACGATCGGGGTGGACGAGTTGTGGGCCGGCAGCCCGGCCCGCCTCATGCGGGTGATGTCGGCGGAGGAGCGTGCGGGATGGGACCGTACAGCGGTGCACTACGTCGAGAACGGCAGACGCTACCGCGCGGGGCTGACGGCCGTCCGGTGACATCGACCCGGGAGACACGCCCTGGTGGTGGGGCACAGGGCCGGAAGGGGAAGGAGCTGGCCGGGCGTTACGTGGCGCTGGTGCTCGTCGCCGGCTTGGCGGCTTGCGGGCCAATGCCGTCGCCAGCCGACACGGCGCGCCTGCCACCCGGCGTGTTCGGGCCTTTGGACCAGGACATCCCGGCGACGCACTATGCCCAATATGCCTTCGCCGACGCTGCCCGCACCTACGGCAACCCGGCCGCCGGGGCGCGGGCCGTGCTGGCGATGGAGTACATCGCCGGGGAGCTGAGCACGAGCCCGCGCTGGGCCGGCATCAGCGCCAGCACGCAAACGGAGTTGTTGCAGGCGCGCCGCGACGTCCGGGCGGCGGTCGACATCGCTGCCGACGCGCCATCCCAATTGGTGGTCGACAGCCTCGCCGCCGCGCAGGCCGATCTGGCAGGCGGCAACCAGGCTGCCGCCACAGCTGCCCTGGCCAACCCGGCCTTTCCGGCCGGCGGGGCCGCGGCGGTGGCGATGCTGGGCAACCTCCCCTACATCCGGCTCGCCAACGTCGCGACCGCGCATGCGGCGGAGGAACTTGACGGGGCGGACCAGGGCGGGGGTGGCCTGTTTCAACCCTGAGTGTCCGTCGAGGGGTGTCAGCTGGGCGGACGATCGAAGGCAGCGGCGGCTACAATGATAGTGGCACCATGGTGTTGCGCCGACTCCTTCATGCATCCTATACGGTAGCTATGCCTGCGTTCCGCCCCACTCCGCTCGACCTTGCCTTGGCTGAAGACCCGGTCGCCGAGGCGGATAGCCGGGCCGTGGCCGCTGCGGCTGCGCCGCCCAACTGGGCCAGGCTCGACGCGGCCGCCGAGCAGTTCGCGGCGGCGTTCGAAGAAGGCCGGCGCAAGTTGGCCTTGGAGCTCGACGCGCGGACGGCCGCCGATCGCTCGCCTCAGCGAGCCTCGGCCGCGTAAGGCTGCGTCCGCAGACTGCCCCAATTGCCGGCCCAAGTGTCGAGGCGCGGATGGTGGAGACAAGCCGGCTAGGCGATGACGAAAACCCCAATAGCGACTTTGTCATGCCACCGCCGGCAACATCCGGGCCGTGCGGCCCGTTAGTCGCCGAAGCGTCCGCCGATTTGGTCACCTGCCAGACCCGGTGGATCCAGGAGGAGACTGACAAATGAGAGCTTTGTGTTGGCACGGCAAAAACGACATCCGCTGTGACACGGTTCCCGACCCCTCGATCGAGGACGCACGCGACGTCATAATCAAGGTAACAAGCTGCGCGATCTGCGGCTCGGACCTGCACCTGATGGATGGCCAGATGCCGACCATGGAGAGTGGCGACGTGCTCGGCCACGAATTCATGGGCGAGGTCGTCGAGGTCGGGTCACCGGACCACAAGTGGAAGAAGGGCGACCGGATCGTGGTCCCCTTCAACATCAACTGCGGCGAGTGCCGGATGTGCCGCATGGGCAACTGGTCGGTCTGCGAACGGTCGAACCGCAACGCGGCGATGGCGGCGGCGCAGTTCGGCTACACCACGGCCGGGCTGTTCGGCTACTCGCACCTGACGGGCGGCTACTGGGGTGGGCAGGCCGAGTATGTCCGCGTGCCGATGGCCGACGTGGGTCCGATGCGGGCGCCGGAGGGCATGACGGACGATCAGCTGCTGTTCCTCTCGGATATCCTGCCCACGGGCTGGCAGGCTGCCGAACATTGCGAGATCAAGGGCGGGGAGACGATCGCGATCTGGGGCGCCGGTCCGGTCGGGCTGTTCGCGATCAAGTCGGCCGTGGTCATGGGTGCGGAGCGGGTGATCGTGATCGAGGACGTGCCGGAGCGCATCGCGCTGGCGCGGCAGGCCGGCGCGACCGACGTGATCACGCTCAGCGAGGAGGACGTGCTGGAGCGCATCAAGGACATCACGCACGGGCAAGGCCCGGACGCCGTCATCGACTGCGTGGGCATGGAGGCGAGTGCGGGCGGCCACGGGCTGATGGGCGTCGTAAGCGCGGTGCAGGCCGCCATCACCAGCACGCAACGGCCCTACGCCTTGGAGCAGATGATCACGGCGGTGCGGCCCTGCGGCATCGTGTCCGTCCCTGGCGTCTACGGCGGGCCCATTCCGGTGAACATGGGCTCCATCGTGCAGAAAGGGTTGACCATGAAGAGTGGCCAGACCCACGTGAAGCGCTACCTCGAGCCGCTGACCAAGCTCATCCAAGAGGGAAGGATCGACCCGGCCTTCCTGATCACCCATCGCAGCAGGACGCTCGATGATGGTCCCGACCTCTACAAGACGTTCCGTGACAAGAAGGACGGCTGCGTCAAGGTGGTGTTCAACCTGAACTGAACCGCCGGGTTCCAGGGCCGCAGGCCGTGGAACCCGCCGATTCGCGATCGGGAGAGTTCGACGATGAACAGCATCTTGTTGGCCCGCCTGCTTGGCGGCTTCAGCCTCGTTCTCGGTGCGCTGGAGGTCGCCCTGCCGGCAACCCTCTGCCGCCAGCTTGGGCTTGCGCGCAAGCCGTGGCTGGTGCGCGCGTTCGGGCTGCGGGAGATCGCGGCCGGTTTGACCATCTTGGCCAAGCCGGAGAGTGCGCTCGGCCCGACCCTCCGCGTCGCGGGGGATGCGATGGATATCGCGGTGCTGGCCGACGCCTGCGGGCCATCCAACCCCCGCAGCGTGTCAGCCGAAGTGACGCTTGTTCTCGTGCTGGCCGTCACGGCGCTGGACATCCTCTGCGCGTCATCTCTGGCATCGATGAGCGGCCGCCGCCGCGCGACGGCGCTGCGGACGCATGTCGCCACCAGTGAACGCCTGGTGGAATGAAGGCCTGACACCCGGCGATCCGGATCGATGCGCGTCCCGCGCCGGGCATGGCGTGTTGGGCTGCGACATGCAGCCGCCCGCTCCGCAGATGTCACAGCAATGCCATACCCCGTCTACAGGTCGTTCGGTATTGGTCGAAGCACAGCGGCGATCCTCGGGGGCGTGATGTCGGACTTGGCACTGAACGGCGATGTTGCAGGGCTCGGGACGCCACGTCCCCAGATGGACCAGAAGCCCCACGCGGCCGGTGCGATGGTCTTCATCGGGGTCCTGGTCGCTGGCCTCGGGTTTGCCGCCTACAGCATTGCCACCGACATGGCCCAGGTGGGCGAGCGGAACCTGGCCGTGGGTGCGCTGGTGCTGCTTGGCTTGGCCCTGATCATCGCGCTCGCGTTCGAGTTCGTGAACGGCTTCCACGTTATGTGACGTACACCGGTTTGTTCACCGTCTCGGCACGCCATCCGCCTGAGCTGAGGATACAAGCCCACTTGTCGCGTTTTAACAAGCTCCCGTTCCAGAGCATGACGATCGAAGATTGGCGGCGATCGTGAACACCTTAGACAATTAGACGACATTGCTACCTGTTCACTGAATGGTATCAACTCATTGTAATTGTTGACTGTTTTCCATTGTGATGTCCACCTTGTGCTAGTTGGAAGCCGAGGGGGATGAACACTTATGGGGGGCTATCGGATCATCACCGCGGTTCCTGCTGAAGGCCCGCTGGACCGAACACAGATTGCGGAGGCCATTCATGGGCTGCCGCCCGGGTTTCGTTTCGTCACTTCCAATGACCTCGATATCGTCGAACCGGTCCTTCTCTACCTCCACGACAGCTACGCCAGGAACAAACGCCCATGGGAAAGGGTGAAGCTCAGCGAACGTTCGGCCTGCGATGACTTATACGAGTGGTTTTGCTTCCTTGAGCTGGCTACCCTGGACTGGACCTCTGTCGGCACCGATGAGATCAGAGGATACCGCACGATCCTCGAAAATGCCGTCAGCCCTCGCACATGTCGTCGCTATGCGATCAACACTGTCAGGAAGCGGCTCGGGACCATCCTCGCTTTCTACAAATGGTCGCTGACTGAGAAATACATCTGCGAGCCAGTAGACTCAAAGAAGGTGAAGCGGGGTAAGCGCCCCTTGGACACCAGGCCGCTAGCCCACCTAGAAAGTGGCCTCGCCGAGTTCGAATCATCAGATCTGGTGCCAGGTGCCGAGATCACTGCGCCCAGTCCATTTCACAGGCGTGAGGAACTCCAAGCCGTTCTGACCAGGCTCGGTCCGCTACCGTTGGAGCGACCAGACGACTGCCGAAACGCCAGGAACCGGCTTGCAGCAACATTCGCGGTGGTGACCGGAGCTCGCCTCAGTGAAGTTCTGGGCATCACGCTGTCCGAGTTGCTTTCGGTGAAGCGACCCTCGGGTGCCAGTCAGACGACGAATGTCTTCATGTGGTTGAATTCGACCAAGGGTGGGCGGCCCAGGAGGATCATCGTGCCGGTGTGGATGCTCGACGAACTGCTGGCCTACGCCGAGACAGAACGCCACCTTATTGTAGGGCGCGCCAGAGAGCTGAGCCGTCGCCCGGCACCGAACCTGTTCCTCAACGGCCTCGATGCCAGCGACCGTGACGTCGGCAACAAACTAACGGCAAGAACGCTCTCGCGAGCCTTCAGAGACGCCGTCATCGCAGAAGGTTTCTACACCTCAGTCGGAGACGGCGAGGAGCCAGAAGGCGTCATTCGCCTGATTGCACTCCACACCTTTCATGATCTCCGTCACACGTTCGCAGTCCAGCAATATCTGGCTCGCAAAGCCAAGGGAGACGCCGAACCCTGGAAGATCATAGCAACTCAACTTGGGCATCGGTCGTGGCAGACCACGATGGAATACTACTTGCCTTCAGTATCTCTAAACGAATCTGACCTAAGCGACATCATGTCGGACTTCTTCAGCGAGCTCGCTTCCTGGAGACATGCAAGTGCCAGGTAAGCGAACTCCATCCACCTCTGGCTCCGCAGGCGTCCGACGCGGCAAGATGGATCGGAGCTTCCTGTACTACGACAAGGAAGGCCTCAACGGAGCTGTCGCTGACGGTCCGGAGCAAACCCCAGCCAGCAGCCGACGTCCCTCCACATCCAAAGCGCACCTGGACACTGCGACGCTTCCAGGCACCCGCATCGTGCACGACGCCACAACCGGCGAGCGAGTCATCCACCTCCTGATGAGAAATCAGAGTGGACGGCTGATGGCACCAGTAGTTCTCAAGTGGCACAGGTATGGCGATGCCGGTCTGGCATTCGCTGAAGCCCTTTATGGCAAGAGCTATCGCGTGATGACGATAGGAAACAAGCGGAAGTCAGTAGGATACTTCCTGGAATGGTTTGCTGGGTCCCACGATGCAACAAAGGAAGTCACGCTAGGAAACTTAAATAGAAAGGTCTTCGAATCCTATAAGCATCATCTTGATGCTGCTCGGGATAGTTCGGGAAAGCCGTGGACGGCAAATACTAAGCGGATGCGTCTTGGGGATATCAGAACCCTTTGCGACTGGCTCAGAAAGTCTGAGAAGTGGAAGGGCAAGTTCGAACGCGGTTTCCAGTTCCCGGATGGACAATGGACGGCTCTGGTCAAAACAACTCAACCTCGACCAGTCCTCGCCGATGATACCCTGCGTCAGATAATCGCCGCGGCAATTCGGGAAATCGAACATGTTTTAGAACGACACGAACAAGGCCGCGCGATGATTGCATCAGGGCGGCTGCGGCTCGTGGAGTGCATGAAGGAGCGCGCGGACTTCGTAGACATGGATGTCGCCGTCGCCGCGATCGTAGATTGGTTCAAAGGCTATGTCAGGAACGTCGCGGAGGTATCGGGGAAGAATCCCGGGTTGGCAAGTGCGATTCGAGAGATACACGGAGCTGAGAAGGTCTTCCGCTTCCTGTATCCGTCAAACCGGGAACTGGTACCATTCGTAATTCTGCTTACAATGCACACCGCGTACAATCCTCAGTCAATCCTGGGCATCCGGCTCGAGCAAATCTCAGTGCACGACGTCTTCACGGACCAGCTTCGGCTGGGCGTTCCAGACCGTCATAACAGCCGACACAAGGGGGAGGAAGCCAATCCAGAAGCCTCACGGCTTCGCGCCGAAGCTCGCAAAGGAAGGGCTGGCGGACGGGCACAGAATCGCTCATTTCGAATAGACCCAGATGACGCATTTGGCGCCTACATGCTTGTCGAGCACGTAAAGAGCCTCACGCAACGAATCAGACCACATGCGAGTTCGCAAGATCGAGACAGGCTTTTCATCTACCACCAGATGATGAGTGAACCCGGCATACGGTCGTTCGAGCAAGACAAGCCCTCGTCAGCCATTTCAAATATGTGGTCAGTTTTGATGAAGCGGTTTGCCGAAGACAACGGATTGCCGCCGTTCACACTGGCGTCTATCCGCGCAACTATGGCCGACGTTGCAGAGCGATTGACTGGCGACATCCGAGCCGTTCAACTTCTTCTCTGTCATACAAGCAGAGAGGTCACACTCCGCCATTATCTTTCGGCTGGCGGTCGCAAACGCGGGGCCGAGTCCATCGCCGTTGGCCAAGGCATGCGGCACAGGTGGGCTGAAACAGGTGGCAAACGGGATGCGAGGGAAGCTGGGATAGGCGATACCCTTCAGGCGGCCACGTCCGGCGTCGGGTGCCTGGATCCATATGACTCGCCTATGCCTGGCCAGACCAGTGGGAAACTCTGCTCCGCGTGGCTGGCCTGCTTCTTCTGCCCGCTCGCAGTGTTCAATCTGGATGATGGACACAGCCTCGCTCGGCTGATTCAGCTGGAAAAGCATATCTTGGATGCAAGGGCCACTATCGCGGCACAACGCTATCTGGAAGCGTACATACCACTTCTACAAAAGATTGCGTCATGGCTGGAGAAGTTCACTCCAGCAGCGCGTGCGGCCGCCACCGCCATAACACACCTCAAGCCCCTTCCGGAACTGGAATAGAGGATGTCTGCAGAACGCCTACGGGAAGTCAATCACGAGACGACGTCAAATCTACGAGTTTCCAGACACAGCCTCTGGGCCGATAACGTCTGGTCGCTCGAAAACCCGACAGCTGGCACAGGCCTGCAGAGGATTGACTGGGGAAGGAAGCTTGCCGGAGAAACCACACTCCTGGACGATGAGTGGTCGGGGTTCCTGTATTCGTGTAAACGTCTCGTCTGGCTCATGCTGAATGAACCATCTGCTGGCAAGCCCCTAAAGGTCGGCAGCCTAGACTCGTGGATCCCGTATTTCTGGTTTGCGGTCGACTGGATGGCGTTGGCCGGTTACCGGCATCTAGGTGAACTCGATTTCGATGCCATCGCCGACTACGTTGAGCATCTCAGGCAGGAGAAGGTTTTCTCGGTCAGCTCCGAGCAACACATTACCGGTCATCAGCTTGCAAAATACCTAAAGGTTTTTACCTACTTCTGGCGGGAAGCTGGTGCAATGCTGGCGTCCGGTGCTGAAGCACTCCCTGAAGATCCATTCGACGGGAAGGCCGCGACGGCGGTCGCCGGAGACATAATAGCGCTCAGCTGGAATGACATTCCTGCCGTTGATGACGACACGTTCATCGCTACCGTCAACAGTCTAGAGGCCTGGAACAGCTACAAAGGCGAGGATATCGTCCGTCTGTTTACCCGAGTCCTCGACCTGAGATCGGCGAGGTCACCACGCAGGCTTCGGTCAACGAGATCAAGGTCGGAACTCTGGGATGAGTTGAGAGGGTTCGCTTTCAGCCAGGATCCTGCCACTGGGCGTCCGTGGCATGAGCCTCTCGAGGGCACGGCAACTAACATCCGTGACACCGTGCGAGGCTTGGTGACGAGCCTCAACATGGCGGGAATTCTGTCGGTTCAATCCACGACGGGCATGCGGATAAGTGAGATATGCGGGCTAGATGCCACCCCAGAACACGATGGGATGCTCCCCTCCTGCATCGAAGTACAATCGACGCAGTCTGGCCTGTTTGACATCTTCTTCATCTGTGGGCGTCTCTATAAGACGACAACTGAGTGGGTCGACACGAAGTGGGTTGCCGGGCTGCGTCCCAAGGGGACCGACCACCTCCCACCTCCCGTCAAAGCAATCAGCCTGATTGCGAGGCTATTCGAGCCTTGGCGGCGGGCGTCCGGTGTTCACTCCCTGTTTTTGACACTGCCGTCTGGTCAGGGGCTTCCCTACCAGCTTGACAACCTTCGGCGCCAGCGAAGCCAGCCCTTGAACCAGCACGACTGGATCGTTCAGCATGTCGGTATAAACCCGGCTGTAAAAGTTACCTCCCACCAGTGGCGAAAGGCTTTCGCCAGGTTTCTGTTCAGATCGGACAAGCGGCTTCTACCTTCAATATCACTGCATCTTCAACACGTCTCCCTGGCCATGACGGAGAGCTATGTCGGGAATGACGTCGAATTGCTGGAGGACATCGATAGTGAAGCTAGCCACCACGCATCCGAGCGACTTCTCGAGTGGGCTACGGGGAGCAAGGCTGTCAAAGGACCCGTCGCCAAGATGATTCTCGACCGCTGCAATACGCTTGGTCAGCGCCTCGACAACTATTCAGTTGAAGAGAAGAAGCGCGAGATTGAACGTATCGTCGAGGAAAATGGAATCCGCATCTGGCCGCTTCGGCGCGCGGAAAAAAACTATGCCATCTGCATCTTCCGCCCCGGGGCGGCGCTTTGCCGCGAAACACAGATTGGCCCAGTTCTACGTCCGGACTTCGCAGGCGCCAATCCAGGGCTATGTGCCGGATGCTCCAGCATGGCAGTTGACGAAAGCCACATCCCTTATTGGGCAGAAAGGCTTGTAAAAAACGAGGAGCTCTTCGACCAGAACCGCGACAGCAACATAGGGGTCGCAATGCTCGCACAGAAGCGGGTGGCCCAAAGTCGCAGCGTGCTAAGTTGGTTCAACCCTCCCCCCGAGGATGATGTCAATGGCTAAGACCATGGCGCGCTTCCCAAAGCTGAGCAGTGAGACACCGCCCAAAGGGGCTGAGAAAAGCTTGCTTGAGGCAATAGAACGCCTCCGTAGCGGCACTCCCAGAAACCCGGACCTCCAGGAAAGGATGAGGGCCCGCAAGTTGAAGATCAACGCGACTACAGCCACCACGGAGGCGGGATGCGCCCGACGCCTCGCCTACGCATTCCCCCGCGTCCGGCAAGCTCTTGAGATTGATCGGACGCCCAGCGATGCTGAAGATGGTCCGCAGCCACGTAGCGGCCGGAAGTCGCTGCAGGAGATAGTAACTCAACTACGTGCCGACAAAGCCGAACTAAAACGAGAGCGTGATGAAGCATTGTCAAAAGCGGCAGCTCTGATTATCCGCATGCGGAACGTCGAACGGGACGCCGAGAAAGCAGTAAGCAAGGTCATACGTGAGGCCAACAGACCCACGAACACAAACCAGATGGCCGGGAACGTTCACAAGCTGTTTGGCAAGCGGGAGGACGCTGAACAGTAGCTCGGGGTAACTTGCCTTCTTCTGGAGCAGAGGCGAGCTCCTTCGATTGGCAATCGAATGAGGAATAGCCAGCTTAGTTTCCCGAGCTCCACCCATTTGCAGGTCTGCTCGAGGCAGCTTGTCAGGTGAGATGCTAGCCGAGGGGTTCGGTAGCCATGTCTGGCGTTCTATCCTGCAAAGTGCGAAGGTCGTTGCGAAAGAGGCAAGCCATGCCAAACGGTTTGAAGCTCGTCGAGGTCAGTCGGCGGTCAGCGCTGGGATTGGGGGTCGGTGCAGCCCTGGCCCGGCCCGCCATTGCGCGCGTCCAGCCACCCATCACGCTCGGACTGACACCTGTGTTTCTGGACTCCGACCTGGTTCTCCTCGAGCAACTTGAAGCCGAACTTGGAGCTCGCACCGGCGGCCCGGTGTCCCTCGTCCAACGGCGGACCTATCAAGAAATCATCGCCATGCTGGTGTCCGGGCAGCTCACAGCTGCCTGGATATGCGGCTATCCATACGTGCGCCTGGAAGCCAAGCTTTCCTTGCTTGCCGTGCCCCTCTACCGAAAACAGCCACTTTACCAATCCTACTTCCTGGCACGCTCCGATCTTGCCGGAGAACACCTGGACGACTTCAAAGGGCGGTCGCACGCCTTTTCCGATCCAGATAGCAACTCGGGATGGCTGGTAACCCGGCACTTGCTGGGAGAACGCAACACGACGCCAGAACAATTCTTCAGCCGGACGTTCTTTGCCTACGGGCACCGCAACGTAGTGCGCGCAGTGGCTTCCGGCCTGGCCGACACCGGCAGCGTGGACGGGTATGTCTGGGATGTTCTTTCGCAAACCGAGCCCCAGCTGACCTCGGCGACCCGCGTGGTGAAAAGCAGCGGTCCGTTCGGCTTCCCCCCCATCGCCTGTCTGACCGCCACCCTCGAAACAGCCGAGGCCAAGTCCCTGCAAATAGCCCTGCTCGGCCTTGCAAGCCACGCAACAGGCCGCGCCCTCCTGAAGACGTTGGAGCTGGATGGCTTCACCGAGGGCGATCCGGCGCTCTATGCCAGCATCGGCAGCATGGCCGCGATTGTTCCATCGTGACCCTTTGGCAGCAACCGAGCAATTGGCCGCTGACGGTCAAGGTTCCATTGCTGGTAGCTGTTTTAGTCGTGGCGGTCGCGACAGCGATGTCCAGCGCGCTGCTCTATGGCATCGGACGTGAACAGCACGAGCATACCGCGGCGCTGGGCAATGCATACCTGGAGGGTGTGACGGCCTCGCTCGCTCCGGCACTCGTCCATCGCGACGTGTGGGACGCCTACGACACCCTCGACCGCAGCCGTCAGGCATTCGGAACGAGTCGGCTTCGCTTGGCAGTCGCCTTGTTGCCCGATGGTCACGTCCTCGCTTCGACCGATCCCCGGAGGGTTCCGGTGGACTCCCTGCTCTCGGTAAATACATCGAGCGGGGGCGGCAGTCCGGTTGGTGAACGAGGCGATGTCCTGCAGATGGCCCGCGACATCGGGCAGTCCGGCGTGAACCTGGGACGGGTTACAATCGAACTGGACACGTCACCTGAACGGCTCGCCCGGGAGCGTATCGGCCTCATCCTGGTCACCGTGAACGCAGGCGTGGCAATCGGTTGCGCCGCCCTGGGATGGTGGCTCGCCCGGAAAATGCTGCGTCCCGTGCGCGTGCTGACTGAGCAGCTCGGCCGGGGCGCAGCACGGGCCCCTCAACCCATCGACCCGGCGAGCGCTGGCGGTTTCAGCCGGGAATTCGAATTGATGTTTGGCCGCTACAACGAGATGGTACGGGCTGCAGGCGAGCGGCAGGCGCTCGCTGCAAGGCTGGCGGAAGAGGAACGCCTGGCAACGCTCGGGGCGCTGGCCGGAAGCATGGCCCACGAGGTAAACAACCCTCTCGGGGGCATGCTCACCGCACTGGATACTCTGGCGGTCCATGGTTCAGTCGAGGATGTACGAACTCAATCCCTGGGACTGATTCGTCGCGGACTCGAGGATATCCGCACGATCGTCCGGGCCACGCTGGTAACCTACAAATCGGGCGAAGGCAGCGGACGCCTAGCGCCGGAATCACTGGACGACCTGCGCTACCTGGTCGGGCCAGAGGCAGCGAGACGGGAGGTCCACCTAGCCTGGGAGAACAGGTTGAGCTCGGTGGCCATCGTCGACGCGTCAGCCGTGCGCCAGGCCGTGCTCAACGTTTTGCTCAACGCGGTTGCCGCGTCCTCCCCACGGGGGATTGTGCGCCTCACGGCCGACCTGACCGACGGCATGCTGCGCATCCAGGTCGGCGACGACGGTCCTGGCCTTCCGCCCGCGGCAGCGGAACTGCTGATTTCACCCGGTGTCAAACCACCTACCGGCAGCGTCGGCCTGGGACTTTGGACCGCAGTGCGCGCTGTGCAGTCTTCGGGCGGCACAATCCGCCGGGTATCGTCGGCCGTGGGCACTGCACTGGTCCTGCTCTTCCCCGAGGAGGTTCGCAGTGCCCCCGCCACCTGAAGCGCTCCGGCGGCCAGGCGCCCTGACCTTGATCGAGGACGACCCCGTCATGGGGGGATCCTTGCTGCAAAGGCTCACCCTCGAGGGTTATGCAGTTGATTGGCACCGCACAGGCCGGGCTGCCCGGACGGCAATGACCGGCAGGCCCCCCGACGCAGTCGTCTGTGACATCAGGCTGCCGGACTGCAGCGGGGAAGAACTCTACGCAACGCTCCGGCCGCTGGCACCGCGCGCGTCTTTCATCTTCATCACCGGCTACGGCGAAGTCGACCAGGCGGTCCGTCTCGTGAAGGGCGGCGCCACCGACTACCTGACAAAGCCGTTTGAAGTCGCCGCTCTGCTCGACCGCCTGGGCCGTTTCATCCATCCATCGACCCCGGCGGGCCCCCTGGGACCGTCTGCCGCCATGCGGGCAGTCGAAACCTTGCTGGGCCGCGTCGCGGACCTCGAGAGCACACTGCTGATCACCGGCGAATCAGGGACTGGCAAGGAAGTCGCAGCAAGACTTACCCATACCATCTCGAAACGGCGGACCGCTCCCTTTGTGGGAGTGAACTGCGCCGCCATCCCCGATGGCCTCATCGAAGGCGAGCTATTCGGCTACGAACGCGGAGCCTTCACCGGCGCCGACCGCCAGCACGAGGGCTACCTGGCACGGGCGAAGAACGGCACTCTGTTCCTAGACGAAATCGGCGACCTGCCAACCGCCACCCAGGCCAAGTTGCTGCGGGTCCTGCAGGAACGCGAGTTCACCAGACTCGGCTCTGCCAAAACCCAGCGGCTGGAAGCCCGGCTTATATGTGCGACACATCGTGACCTGCCCACAATGGTGCGAGATGGCCGTTTCCGGGAGGACCTCTACTACCGCATCGCCGTCATCCCCGTTGCAGTACCGCCATTGCGTGCCCGGCGCGACGATGTGCTGCCACTGCTGCGCGACATGGTGATGGAGTTCGCTGCCTCTTTCAAACGGGACGTCCATGGCCTCGCCGACGATGTCCCTACCAGAGTCAGTGCCCATGACTGGCCAGGCAATGTCCGAGAACTGCGCAACCGGGCGGAACGAGCTGTCGCACTCTGCGATGGCACGCTGGTTCGGGCACATGACCTCTTCCCCGAGGACGGAGTGCCGGAGCCAGTGGCGGAGTGCATGCCGACACTGGCCGAAGCTCGCGAGCAGGCGGAGCGACGGCACATAGCTCTCGCGCTAGAGGCGACGGGCGGCAAGGTAGAGGAAGCCGCCCGCCGACTTGGCGTGTCGCGCTCCGCCCTCTTCGATAAACTACGTCGCCAGCGGCCCTAGTCCATGGAACCGGATTGCAATACCTGAACGCAGTCCAGGCCGCTGGACGTGCAGTGCAGCATGACCATTGATTCCGTTATCGTTTTCGGCAGGCACGATGGTTGCTCTCCCTCAGCAGACACCTGACGGGGGAAGCGGCTATGAAGCGGTGCGACAAGCTTGTGGATGTAGGCAGGCGCGCGTTCTTTGCACGCACTGCGGCGGGTGCAGTGGGTGTGGCTGCGGCCAGTGCGCTTCCAGCTCTGCCAGCCGCGGCCACGCCGTCGCTGGCGCGCGTGACATACCCGGTGAACAAGCTTGGTGCGCTGGCCGATCTTAAGGTCAACGAACCCCTCCAGGTAGCGTACCCCGACGACGACAGTCCGGGTGTACTCATCAAGCTCGGCGCGCGTGTCGAAGGCGGTGTCGGACCGGACGGAGACGTGGTGGCCTACAGCACCATGTGTCCCCACAAGGGCTACCCCTTGGGATACCGCGCCGATGACCGGACCTTGAATTGCCCGGGTCATTACAGCCGGTTCGACGTCGAGAAAGGAGGCCTGCAGATCTGGGGGCACGCCACCCAGAACCTGCCGCAGTTCCGCCTTCGCGTGGACGGCGATGGCAACATCTATGCCGAGGGCGTGGACGAACTGCTCTACGGCCGCCTCAGCAACGTGCTCACGGCTTAAGGGAGGCAGACGCCATGGCTTACAAGCGCAACATCGACCGCCTGCCGATTCCTCCAGCGGGTGCCAAGACCCAGAACGTGGTCTGCCACTACTGCATCGTGGGCTGCGGCTACCATGCCATCTCATGGCCGGTGGACAAACAGGGTGGAATGACGGCAGGCCAGAACGCCTTCAACACTGACCTCACCAAGCAGCAGGGTGCCGAAGCCGACGGCTGGTACAGCCCGTCAATGTACAACATCGTCAAGCAGGACGGCCATGACGTCCACCTGGTCATCATGCCGGACAAGGCTTGTGAGGTGAACTCCGGGCTCGGCTCCATCCGCGGCGCGCGCATGGGCGAGAATTCATATTCAACGGTCACCGGCACGCAGGCTCAGCGCCTGACCGACCCCTTGGTATGGCGCTATGGCGACCTCAAGCCGACATCATGGGACGATGCCATCGGTCTGGTCGCCGAGATCACCCGACGGGTCGTCGAGACGCAGGGCGAGGACGGCGTGTTCGTGTCGATGTACGACCACGGCGGAGCTGGAGGTGGCTACGAGAACACCTGGGCGACCGGCAAGCTCTACTTCGAGAGCATGAAAATCAAGAACACCCGCATCCACAACCGGCCAGCCTACAATTCCGAGGTCCACGGCACGCGCGACATGGGTGTGGGCGAACTCAACAACTGCTACGAGGACGCCGAACTCGCAGACACCATTTTCGTCGTCGGCTGCAATCCGCTGGAGTCCCAGACCAACTATTTCCTCAATCACTGGATTCCCAATCTTCGCGGAACCAGCATGGACAAGAAGACGGCTGAGTTCGGCAAGGAGCCGGTCGCCCAGGGTCGCATCGTCATCGTCGACCCACGGCGCACGCCCACCATCGCAGTGTGCGAGGCCGAAGCGGGCCCCGAGAACGTGCTGCACCTGGCAGTCAACAGCGGCACTGACATGGTGCTGTTCAACGCCCTGCTGACCGAAATCGCCGCCAAGGGCTGGACCGATAAGGCGTTCATCGCGGCCAGCACGACTGGTTTCGATGCTGCCGTCCAGGGCAACAAGACCAGCATCGATGATGCCGCCAAAATCACTGGCCTGAAGCCGGACGACATCCGCAAGGCGGCCTCCTGGATTGCCGAGCCCAAGGCTGGGGGCGCTCGCAAGCGGACGATGTTCGCCTACGAGAAGGGCCTGATCTGGGGCAACGACAACTACCGAACCAACCAGGCCATCGTGAACGTGGCGCTGGCCACCGGCAACATTGGACGACCGGGTGGCGGCTGCGTGCGCATGGGCGGACACCAGGAAGGCTACTCGCGCCCCTCTGAAGCCTTCATCGGACGGCCTGCACCGTACGTCGACCAGCTTCTGATCAGCGGCAAGGGCGGCATCCACCAGATCTGGGGATGTGACCACTTCAAGACCACGCTGAACATTACCGAGTTCAAGCGGGTCTATAAGCAGCGTACCGACATGGTGAAGATTGCCATGGACAGCGTGCCAGCCGGTGACCGGGAAGCTCAGATCAAGGTCATCATGGACGCAATCGGCAAGGGTGGCCTCTTCGTCGTCGACACCGATATCGTGCCGACCAAAATCGGTGCCTGTGCCCACGTCATGCTGCCAGCGGCGACATCTGGCGAAGCCAACCTCACCAGCATGAACGGCGAACGCCGCATGCGGCTGACCGAGCGGTACATGGACCCGCCCGGCCGTGCGCTGCCGGACAGCCTCATCGTTGCCAAGATAGCTCAGGCACTGGAGCGGTCCTGGCGGCAGGCAGGCAAGAACGACGTTGCGGACAAGTTCAAGGGCTACGACTGGAAGACCGAAGAAGACGCTTTTATGGACGGCTATCACCGGCACGAGAAAGGCGGCGAGTTCGTGACCTATGACCGTCTCAGGGCGATGGGCACCAACGGCTTCCAGGAACCGGCCACGGGCCTGGAAGGCGGCACGACCGGTTCGACCGCGACGGTAACGGGCCAGACACCCGGAACCGCAGTAGGTGGCCCGGCCATCGTCGGCAGCCGCGGCAAGCAGGTGGCAGTGACGACCACGCCCAATCCAGTCGTGTCCACTGACGGCACGCAGCGCATCGTCGGCACCAAGCGACTCTACACCGATGGCAAGTTCAACAAGCCGGATGGCAAAGCAACGTTTGCCGTGGCGCAGTGGCGTGGGCTGGAGGCTCCGGGCAAGCAGGCGGAGAAGGATAAGTTCGCCTTCCTCATCAACAACGGCCGGGCCAACCACATCTGGCAGTCCGCATACCTGGACCAGAAGAACGACTTCATCATGGATCGTTTTCCGCTCCCCTATATCCAGCTCAGCCCGGCCGACTTGACCGAGCTCAAGCTGAATGCGGGAGACCTGGTGGAAGTCTACAACGACAACGGAAGCACCCAGGCGATGGTGTGGCCAACCGATACCGCCCGCAGGAAGGAGGCGTTCATGCTGTTCGCCTATCCCACCGGCGTGGTGGGCGACGTGGTCAGCAAGGGCGTGAACGAACTCATCGTGCCCAACTACAAGCAGACCTGGGGCAACATCCGCAAAATCGCGGACGCCCCGGAAGTCGTCCACCACCTGACGTTCAAGAGTCAGGAATACAAGCCAGCCTGATTGGGCGGCGCTATGTAGGCGGGTGGGGCTCGTCCCTGCCCGCCAGCCATCATTGAAACAGTTGGAGAATGCTCAACGTGCTCAGAGTCCTGGGTTTGATTGCGCTCGCGTCCTTCGCTGCTCCTGTCGCCGACGCGCAGGATGTCCATGCGGGCGAGGCGGTGTTCAAGTCGCAATGTTCAGCATGCCACGCTGTCGACACCCACAATCGTGTGGGTCCATCGCTGCAGGGGCTTTTCGGAAGGACCTCTGGCACAGTCCCGGGATACTCATATTCGGCGGCAAACAAGGCCAAAGCCATCGTCTGGACGGCCCAGACGCTCGACCCGTACATCAAAAGTCCAAAGACTGTGATACCTGGGACCAAGATGCCCTATGCGGGGCTTGCGGATGACACCAAGCGGGCCGACTTGATTGCCTGGCTGGAAGTTGCGACCAAGCCCCCGTCTGGGACGACAGCCCCTCCAGCACAGTGAGGCAGCCTCCATGATCGACCCGTTCGGCCGGACGATAACCTACCTGCGGGTGTCGGTGACCGACCGGTGTGACCTGCGCTGCACCTACTGCATGTCCGAGGACATGACGTTTCTTCCAAAGCAAGACGTCCTCTCCCTGGATGAACTCGACCGCCTCTGCGGCGCCTTCGTTCGCCGTGGTGTGCGCAAGCTCCGCATCACCGGCGGCGAACCTCTCGTCCGGCGCAACGTGATGGAGCTGTTCCGTAGCCTGGGCAGCAGGTTGGGGAACGGTCTGGAGGAGCTCACGCTCACAACCAATGGAACGCAGCTCGCCAAGCATGCCGAGGCATTGAGGTCAGCGGGTGTGCGGCGTGTCAATGTCAGCATGGATACCCTGAACGCTGACAGGTTCAAGCGGCTGACTCGATGGGGGGATCTCGCACGCACGCTCGAGGGTATCGAGGCGGCAGCCGCGGCTGGATTGCACGTCAAGGTCAATGCGGTGGCTCTTAGGGGCGAGAACGAGGACGAGCTCGACGCTCTCCTGGAATGGTGCGGGCAGCGGGGACACGACTTGTGTCTGATCGAGACCATGCCGATGGGCGATGTCGCCGGTGACCGGACGGACCATTACCTGCCCCTGTCCATTGTTCGGGCGCGGATGCGAAATCGTTGGACCCTGACCGAGAGCGGCCATTCCACCGGCGGTCCGGCTCGCTACTTCGACGTGGCTGAAACCGGCACCCGCCTGGGCTTCATCACGCCGATGACCCATAATTTCTGCGAAGGCTGCAACAGGGTGCGCCTGACCTGCACCGGGACGCTTTATCTTTGCCTGGGCCAGGACGATGCAGCCGATCTACGTGCGGTGCTGCGCAGAACCGACGACGAAGCCGCACTTGATGCCGCCATCATGGAGGCCATCGCCCGTAAGCCCAAGGGACACGACTTCATCATCGACCGCCGCGTGAGCAGTCCCTCGGTCGCGCGCCATATGAGCCTGACCGGCGGCTAGAAGGAACGGGTGCCCATCCGGCTTCAAGCAACGAGCCCCAGACCAATAGCTGCTGCGGGTAGACGTTCATGGTCGAGGAAGCTTAGCCGCCTGGTCCGCCAATTTCATCTGCATGCCGTCGGAGACCTGTGAAGCAGGACGGCCTTTGGCAAACAGGCGGTTCTTCAGAGCGATTGTCCCTGAGCTTCGACGGAACCGAACTGTCCATCGTTCCCCACGCATTCAGAGACGGAGAGACCACGTTCCTGCACAATGCCGCCTTGGGCCAACTCGTGGTGCTATTTGCCCACCGTCTGAACCCATTTCCGTGCCTAGAAACGTTCCGATTTCCATGCTCGGAATCACCAGAAATGCTCCGGTTCTCGTTTAGAGCTTGTCTCTGATGGATGTCAGAACGTCGCTAATTGGTGGAAAGCGGTCTGTCTGCTTCCGGGAGGGGAACCGAAATAGCCGACATTCTGAGAAACGCGTAAATTGGGCGGGAGCGGACCGATAGCTTTGAAGTCGGCTACTTCCTGCAATTGCTCCTCGTCGGGTGATCCCGAGTTTTCTGGCTGTGGTTCAACACCGAAGCCATGTCGGGCTTTGCCCGGCTAAACCCATAGTCTATCGTTTTACCGGGCATCTGGAAGACCGGAGATGGCTAAAGACAAGAAGGTCGAAGGGTCTTTCGGCCTTGACGACCAAGTAGTGGGCAAAATCGATTGGTCTCTGGCTCTCAGCCGCGTGCTTGCAGATGTAAGAACGGACTTCATATGGGCTCCCCATATTCGGGCAATCTACCGGAGGGCCGGGGACGCTCTTGTTGAGCAGGTAAAATCAGAATTAAAGAGCGGTAGATTCGCGCCTGGAATGCCGCTTACTATCGAGGTTCCGAAGTCATTCAGGATGTGGGTGGGAACGACACCCGGGCAGGGGTCCAATACGGGACCAAGCTTTACTCGACCAGGAAGCATATTACTGCCTAAGGATCGCCTGCTATACCAAGCAATTGCTGATCAATGTGCACCTCTTGTAGATGAAAAGACGAACAAGAAGCGATCATTCAGCCACCGGCTGAGCCTGGGTGAAGACGACAACATGTTCCTCTCAAACCGGGAATGTTGGAGTCAAATGCAGAAGGCCTTGAAGACACATTCCAAGATTCCTCGCTTCGAATATGTTGTAAAACTTGACATTTCAGACTACTTCCGATCCATCAATCAGCATCAACTTGTTAACACTTTAGCGGATGCGGGTCTTGAACCTTCTTTGACGACCAGACTTGAGGCTATCCTCCTTAAATACACAGGACAGAAGAGCTCGCGAGGCATCATTCAAGGCGTCAACACTTCGGATCTCTTCGGCTCATTTTATCTAAATCCTATTGACCGGCAATTTCTCGATCGACGGCTGGCTTCAGTCAGATATGTCGACGATATCTACGTGTTTGTTCCCAGTCTTCGTGCGGCCGACAAAGTTCTGAGTTGGCTCATCCCCACTCTTCGGGTGTACGACCTGACACTGAATGAGACGAAATCTGTTGTCATGCCAAAGGCCCGCCTGAAGGTCGACGAGCCTGATCTCGAAGAACTTTTCGATGAGGCCATGGCTGAAGCGGCTGACCAGGGCGAGCGCGCCACTGCAGACGGATACGGCTTCCAGAAAGCGTGGGATGATGACGACGAGGATGAGGAGGAAGAACAGGAAGATCAGGTCAACCTCAAAATCGAAGCTACAAAGCTGCTGTTTGACTCCATCGGCGGCTACGCGAAGCACGAGGAGCAAATCGAAAGGTTTTGTATTCCACTCTTTACCGCTGCCGAATCCGATTACGCAGTCGACTACGTCCTCACTGCATTCAAAATGCGCCCCTCAATGACGCAAATCTATATGTCTTATCTGATAAACTTCCTTGACCGTGGTGCCGTTCGGACGTTTTTGCTTGCCGTTTTAAGGAATGCAGCGTTTTACGACTGGCAGAAGATGTGGGTAATCGCGGGTCTAGTTCAACATGACTCAGCCACACCAGCCGCCGTAAGTGTTGTGAGTGCCATCTTGGAGGACGGCGAACGCCACGAGGCCTTGCGAGCTGCCGCTGCGATATTCGTGACAAAGTTTGGAAATCATTCCCGAAGGCTGGAGCTTTTTGAAACCTTCAAAAGCGTGCCGGAGTATGTCCAGGCTGCACTTTATTTCGGCACTCGACGGTGGCCAGACGTGGAACGGCGAAATGCAAGATCAGCGTGGAGTCGTGATACACATCTGTTCCATCTCATATCGGCTACGATGGAAAAGCGTTAGGTCTCAGAGGTCAGACAGCCTGGATGGATCGAGCGCTCCGTTACTTCTTTGTGGCGGACTAGCCAGTGGCATCCAACGCGTTCAGTAGCAACTCAGCATCACCTTCCATGCTCGACATTGGGCGTCTCGTCCGGTTGAAGACCCGCGCGTTTAACCCCTCCATGTAATGACGAACTTTGACGCATGAAGTAGCGGCAGCTTTCAGGACAATTCTAAGACAGGTTGAATGACCGATTTTGGCGTGTAGCTGCCGATAGATAGTCGTCGCGAATGTCTGCTTCCGAGGCATGCTGATCAGGCCGTGACCGTCCGGGATGGGGCGATTGCGTTGGAAAAGGCGGTTGTAGCGGCGCGGCAGGGCTGATTCAGTTCTCGGGGCTGTAACGAGGTTCGGCCATGCCGATATCAATCAAGGGCAGCTTTTTACACGCTCGGCCTAACAGGCGCGCCAGCTTTCCAGGGCCGCAACTTCGCTATGACGCAGCAATCATGATGCCTCGGCCTCTAAGCCGAGGAGCACGACCTTACATCGAGAGGCGCGTGAGCAGGCCCTGAACCGCTGACCGACGGCTGAATGCACTTCAGGGTCACACACCGCAATTCCGCCATTCCGCCAAGCTGTCTTTGAAATGTAACCTTTCCGACCCGGCCCTGTCGTCAATTCGTGGCAAGTAACATTGAGGCACGCCTTGCTTCCGGGCTCCGGTTGAGGACAGAACGATATGACACGGCTGACAGCGGCAGCTTTTGCGCTTGGAGTGATTGTGGGGTGCGGAACCATCACGCAGGCCCGTGCCGCCGCAGCCGATTGCCCGAATGGCGGCACGGTGCGGTTTGGGGTCGAACCGTTCGAAACCGCAAGCAAGCTCATTCCCATCTACGACCGTATCGGCGCGTTGATGGCCAAGGCGCTGGACTGCGATGTGAAGATATACGTCACCACCAGCTACAGCGCCGAGGTCGAGGCGATGCGGGCGGACAAGCTTGAGGCAGGTGAGTTCAGCCCCTTCAGCTACATCCTGGCCCACACGGTTGCCCATGCTGAAGCCGTGGCCACACTGGCCGATGCGAGTGGCACGCCAACCACCTATACGGCAGGCATAGTCACCTGGCCCGGTTCGGGAATCACCACCCTGGCGCAGGTCGCAGGCCACAGCTTCGGCTACTCCGACCCGGCATCGAACTCCGGCCACCTCTTCCCCTCCTATGCACTCAAGAAGGCTGGCATCGACCCGGACAAAGGAGTGCGACCGCTCTACTCGGGCAGTCACACCGCGAGCTTCGAGGCGCTTCGCAACCACAAGGTCGAGGCAGCCGAACTGAACAGCCAGCAGATAGAGTCCTCGAAGGCTGCAGGAATCTACCGCCCCGGGGACATCGTCGAACTCTGGCGATCGGAGCCCATTCCCCAGGATCCAATCGCCGTGCGGGCAGACCTGGAACCTGGGTTCAAGGCCCGGCTGACGCACGTCCTGCAGACCCTGGACTTCTCCAGCCTGCCGGAAGACGACAAGAAGCTGATAGATGGAGTGCGGTTCGTTCCCGCCACCGACGCGCGCTACGACCTCATCCGCGACGTCGCCAAGACGCTCGACATCGACCCGTCCAAGATGTGATGCAGGATACGCCTGTCCGGGTCAGCAACCTGACACTGCGTTATCCGACCGGCAGGCTCGCGCTTGACGATGTGAGCCTTTCAGTTGCGGCCGGGGAGTTGGTCGTGGTCCTCGGCGCCAATGGCAGTGGCAAATCCACGATGCTTCGCTGCATCGCGGGCATGCTCAAGCCGACGGCGGGAACCGTCTTTGTCGCCGGGCACGAAGTAAGTCGGTTGAGTGGAAGGCCACTGGCGACTGCGCGGCTGTCTCTAGGCATGGTCTTCCAGCACGCCTACCTGGTCCGGCGCAGGAGCGTGTTGGCTAACGTGATGACAGGCACACTCGGAAGGCACCGCACACTGGCGTCGGCGCTGGGGTGGCTTCCCGGGGGCGAGCGGGACCACTGTCTGAGCTGCCTCGATGCCGTAGGCCTGATCCAGCTCGCTCAACAACGCGCAAGCACTTTGTCCGGCGGACAAGCCCAGCGCGTCTCCATCGCGCGTGCACTGGCTCAGCGCCCGCTGGCCTTGCTGGCTGACGAGCCTGTGGCCAGCCTAGATCCGGAGGCGGCCGAGGAGATCATGAGGCTGCTCCGCCGCGTGTCGAGCGAGGAAGGTCTTGCCGTGCTCTGCGTCCTCCACCAGCCCGAACTGGCGCGACGGTATGCAGACCGTATCCTTGGATTGCGCCAGGGCCGGATGGTATTTGACGAAATCCCAGCCAGCATGGCAGGAGCCAGCGTTGCCGCGCTCTACGAGGGCCTGGCAGCTTGAAGCTGAATCCGGAGATTGTACGGCGCAGCCCTGTGTCTCGGGCGCTCCCCTTCTTTGGGGTGTTTGCGTTCCTGGTGGTGGTGGCCCAGTCCGCCGTGGTGGTCGAGGCACGGCCGCAGGATCTGATCACCGGCGCGTCTGGGATGGCCGACATTCTCATGCGCTCCTGGCCGCCCAACCTGGCCAAATTGCCAGACATGCTGTGGCCCGCACTTGAGACCGTCGACATCGGGGTGTTTGGGACTGTCGTGGGCGTAGTCCTTGCGCTACCCCTCGCAGTTTTGGCAGCCCGCAACACCACGCCGGGACGCATCGTCTACCTGCTCGCGCGTGCCGTCATCGCATTCGCCCGCGCCGTGCCGGACCTGGTCTGGGCATTGCTGTTCGTCACAGCCGTTGGCTTGGGACCATTTCCCGGCGGCCTCGCCATCTCGGTCCACTCCGTCGGCATGCTAGGGCGGCTGTTTGGCGAAGTCATCGAGGACATGGAGATGGGTCCAGTCGAGGCGCTCACCATGACCGGGGCAGGACGCTTGCAGGTGTTCAGTCACGCTGTGGTGCCGAGCGTGCTGCCTTCGCTCCTGGGCATCGCCCTCTACCGGCTAGATGAGAATATCCGCTCGTCGCTGGTGCTCGGCTTTGTGGGCGCTGGCGGTTTGGGCTTCCAATTGCTGTCAGCCATGAACCTGTTCGACTACCGGACCGTCTCGCTGCTGCTCATCATGACCTTCATCCTGGTCATGGCCGCCGAGCAGATGTCGGCTGCGCTGCGTCGGCGGATTGGCTGACCAGACAAGTCTCCAGCGTCGTCACCTTTAGCGGGAACACGGCTGCAGTACACGGGCGCGGCTAGGATTTCCGAGACGCTTCCGGCTCCATGAGTTCCAGCGTTGAGGCTCACATCTATTGCTCGGCAGATGACGCCGCAATCTCGCCTGCCGAGCCTGAGCATTATCGGTCCGCGTCTACTCTCATGCATCCCATTCTGCCGTCCATGCTTGAGCCGCCACCTGGGCGGCATCCCATGGGCTGCTGAATGGAGGCGTGTAGCTAAGGTCAAGCTGGTCGAGTTCGGCGATGCGCGCTTCGTGGAACAGCGCCGTTGCATAGACGTCGACCCGTTTGGCAACTTCAGAGCCAATCCCGCCGAGTATCTGCGCACCAAGGAGCCGTCCGGTCCTCCGGTCGCCGGTTATCCTGGTGAGCAGCTTAGCAGCCCCAGGATAGTAAGCTTTGTGGTCCCATGCCTCTGCCTGCGTTGTCACGGCGTCATACCCAGCAGCACGTGCTTCGCGCTCGAGCAGTCCGGTCCTTGCAACGGCGATATCGAAAAGCTTGACCACCTGGGAGCCAACGACACCGGCGAATTCTCGTGTGCCGCCGATAGCGTTCTCTCCAGCAATCCGGCCCTGCTTGTGGGCCGTCGTCCCTAGGGGCAGGTAGTCCGCCCGATCCAGGAGCCGATGCCAGGTCTCGACGCAGTCACCGGCTGCCCACATGGCCGGAACGGTTGTCTCCATCCGGCGCGTGACCCTCAAGGCGCTCTTGTGTCCTGTCTCAGCTCCGGCAGCTAGCGCAAGTTCCGTCTCCGGGCTGACCCCCAGTGCCAACAGAACAAGATCCGCCACTGCCCTGAACCCACCTTTACCTGAGACAGCCAGGCGGGGTCCTGCACGCTCGATCTGGTCGATGGCCTGGCCGTTATGAACACGGACCCCCTGCTGGATTAGTTCTTCACCGACAACCCGCCCCAGTTCAGGCTCCACGGTGGCCAAGACTGTCGGGGCGTGGTTCACCAGGGTGACATCCAGGCCCCGACGCCGCAGCGCATCGCACATCTCCAGACCGATGTAGCCGCCTCCGACGATGACGGCGGAACGCACACTGGCTTCCGCCAGTCCTGCGGCCATGGACAGTCCGTGCTCCATGCTGCGCAGCACATGCACGCCCGTGAGATGGGAGCCTGGTAGATTGGGGGATGCAGGTCTGGCACCGGTGCAGACAACGACCCTGTCGTAGGACATCGTCGCCGGGACATCCTGGCCGACGAGGGTGGCCACTCTGGCCGAAGGGTCCAGTGCAGCCACCCTCGTGTTGCACAGAAGCCGCATACCCTCGAACTCAGTCCTATGCGCCAGGCTGGCAACCTCCGGCGTCTCGCCGCTCAGGAAGAACGGCAGGCCGCAGACACTGTAGTTCGGGTACGCGTCCCGAAGCACGACTGTGACTTCGACGGAGCGGTCAAGCTCCCGGATCCGCAGTGCGGCACTGATACCGGCGTCACTTCCTCCGACTATCAGGACGTGCATCCATCCCTCCGCAGCAGATGGTCAGGGGGAAGCCAGCCACCACCGTGGGTAGGCTACTCACCCATCTTGTCGAGGTTTACGCCTGTTGTTTCGATCCTGGTCAGCCAAGTTACGATGGCTCCCAGGATAGAAGTCAGAATGAGGATATAAAGCAGGAAGCGCGTGCCGATGGCGACCAGCAGGATGGGGAACAGGAAAGCCGTCGCCACGGCGCCAATCTTTGCAAAGGCGGCGGCAAAGCCTGCTCCCTGGCCGCGGATGGCGGTCGGGAATACCTCGCCCGCTAGCAAGTAGGTCTGGGCGTTGGGCCCGAGATTGGTCATGAAGTTGAACAGCATGAACCCGGCGAAGATGATGGCGACCTTGGCGCCACCTTCGAAATCCACGGATAGAGACGCCAGGAACAGTCCGAGTGCGCAGCCGAAGAAGCCGAGGATCTGAAGCCGGATCCGGCCGACCTTGTCGGCCAGCAGGACGGCGAAGATGATGCCCACGATGAGCAAGGCCGTGATCATCGCGGCACCCTTGGCCGCGACGATGTCGTTGGCGATTACGTCGCTGAGGCTGCGGACATGTGTCGCCGCCGAACCCACAGCCGCCGTCAGAATGGTCGGCGTGAATATGCCGATGCCGTAGGTGCCTAAGTCCTGCAGGAACCAAGGCACGGACGCCAGTATTGTCGCGCGGATATACTTTGCCCTGAACAGATCCAGGAACGAGGCGCGGCCATTGGCCGCCTTGCCGCCAGTCGCAACTGGAGAGGGTGTTAGAACAATGTGTTCCGGATACTGCGGCGTGCGCGTAAGGAGGCGGCGTGCGGCGGCCTGGGCCCGTTCCGTCGCACCTCGGGCGAACAGCCAGTTTGCGCTCTCCACGACGTAGAACCGTCCAATGGTGACGAGGAGCGCAGGCACCAACGCCGTCGCATACATCCATCGCCAGGCACTGAGGTCCGGGACGCTCACCAGCACGGCATACCCTACCGCGGTTCCCCCAAGCGCGCCGACTGCCTGGAAGGCAAAGGCCCCGAGCACCAGCTTGCCGCGGCTCGTGCTGGGGATGCTCTCGGAGATGATCATGTGCGCAGTCGGATAGTCGCAGCCCAGTGCCAGGCCCAATCCGAACAAGCAGATGATGAGGGAGAGGAAATTGGTGCAGATAACCAGCAGGGCCAGGAAGGCGGTGAAGATTATCATCTCGGCGATGAACATCGACTTGCGGCCGAAGCGGTCCGACAGCCCGCCCAGGAACAGCGCGCCTATCAGGATTCCGAACAGGCTCGCCGCTCCGACCAGACCGTTCTCGGTCGCCCCAATGTTGAACTCCCGCGAGATGAGCGGCAGAGCAACGCCCGTCATGAAAACGACGAAGCCTTCGAAGAACTTGCCCGCAGCCGCCAGCGACCAAATCCGCCATTGCATCGCGGTCATGGGAGCGGACGGCAGCGAGGTGCCGTCCCGCCACTGCGGACGCTCGTCGATGTAGTCCTGCACTGTGCGATGGTTCGCGCCGTCCATGGTACGCAACGCGGTCTCGTCGGTCATTGACATCGGCGGGTCCTCATCGTCGGCAGGTTTGCATGTGACCTAGTGGTGGTGCCCGGCGAGGGCGCTAGTGGATTTTCGTGATCTGGGATTCGGACAGCGCGCGGATGCCCGTCGGCAGCGCGATGAAGGCGACGGGATCCAGGAACGCTGCGTCCGATCCTTTGCCCGGTGTCACCGCCCACGTCAGAAAGTCGCGCAATGCTGACGCCTGCTCCGGGTTCTGCTGTTGGCTTCGCACGAGTGCATACTCGTAGCTGATGAGGGGGTAGGCATTCTCACCAGGTGCGAAGGCCAAAGTCAGGCGCTGATCGGCCGGAGTCTTGGGGGTGAGTGCCGCGGCTGCGGCCGTGACTGTGTCCGGGGTCGGCAGCACGAAACGCCCTGCGTCGTTTTCCAACATGGCAGTGCCGAGTTTTGCTTCAGTGACCGCGGCCTGGAAGCTGGTTCCAATGTAGGCGATGCCATAGGGCGTTTTCGCCAACGCCTGTAACATGCCGGAATTCCCTGCTGCGGCAACCCCGCCAGGCACATCGGGCCATTCCACCGTAGTGCCATAGCCAGGCCCGCTTTCCCAGGACGGCGTCGAGAAGGTCAGGAACTGGGTGAAGATGAACGTGTCACCGGCTGCATCCGAACGCCGGATGGGCACGATGGGCTGGTGCGGGAGCGGAACGCCGGGATTGAGCGCAGCAACCTGCTGATCGTCCCACTCTCTTACCCTACCCCCGTATATGGCTGAGAGAACCGGGCCGCTCAGGCGCAAGGGTTCCGACAAGCCAGGCAGGTTGTAGTTGACCGTCTGGGCGGCGATCGCGAGTGGAATGTTGAGGATTCCAGGATGCTGCATCATCTGCAGGTCCGACATGTAGGCGTCCGATCCGCCGAGCTGGGCGGTTCCGTCGATTGCAGACGAGATGCCTGCCCCGGAGCCGGTGCTGGACGATTGGATGTGCACGTCCGGCGCGACCTTGCCGTAGGCTTGTGACCAGCTCTGGATGAGCGGGAACATCAGCGTCGACCCCGTCTCCACGAGCGTCGTCTCGGCCCCTGCCGCCTCGGGCGCAAGCCAGACCAACGTAGAAGCCGGTCCACCTACCAGCAGCAGGCACACCAAGGCGCGGGATGCTATACGACGATGCTGCATCACGGTTCCTCAAGAGAAGCTCCCGGGCCGGGCTCCGGGCAACTATCGCCCTCATAGAACCGCCCTCGACGGGATGCGCGTGACAATCTGGGGTCAGCAACTAGCTAGTCGAGGCAGCCCCGACGCGGATGATACCGGTGGATAGTTCCTGGATGCTGAGCGACGCTTCACGCCGCAGCGACCCGTCCAAAATCCACAACACCGAGCCCTATTCGTCCTTGACGCATCGGGGTCCGATGCATAGCATATCTATATGTCACAGCGATCTGCTCTCCGGGCGGTTCCCAGAAATACGCCTGACTTCACGGACCGTGCCTACTGGGCCGGGACCATCAAGATGGCTTTGAGCCGGTTCTTCGTCCTGCAGGTTCTGCATGACGGCCCGACCCACGGCTACGACATCGCTCGAGCTGTCGAGCGGACGACCAAGGGCTGCTGCTCACCAAGTGAAGGTGCTCTCTATCCGACCCTGCGCGAGTTCGAGCAGGGCGGCTATGTCACCTCAGCCACAGAGGTCGTCTCCGGCCGAGAGCGTAAGGTCTACACGCTGACGGGCAAGGGCCGTGATGCGTTCAGGGTTGGGCTCGATGCATGGCTGGATGCCACCTCCACCCTTCTCGACACCGGCCGTGTAGCAGAATCCCGCAAGCGCGCCGGACAGAGCTGCAAATGTTGAACAGCATTTGCCCAGATACATCGCCCACCTATGCATCCAAGGAGGATAAAATGACCAAGTGCTGCGCAAAGGCTGATGTTGTCTCCACCGGGAAGTGGACGGAGGTGTCGGCGCTGCCGGTCGCCGTCATAGGTGGCGGGCCGGTTGGTATGGCGGCTGTCGCGCACCTGCTCCAGCGTGGTCTCGAGCCGATCTTGTTCGAAGCTGCGCCAACGGTCGGGGCAGCCCCTCTGGCGTGGGGCCACGTGAACATGTTCTCGCCTTGGCGCTACAACATCGACCGGGCGTCGAGGGCGCTTCTGGAAAAGCAAGGTTGGCAGGCACCTGACGCGGAAGCGTTCCCGACCGGCCGAGCCCTGACGGAGCAGTATTTGCGGCCCTTGGCCTTGGTACCGTCCATTGCCGCGCGCCTGCGTCTGGGAACGCGCGTCACCGGCATTGCCCGAGGTGGTGTTGGCAAGGTGCGGAACGCGGGCCGCGAGGAGCACCCGTTCGATGTGCAGTTCGAAGACAATGCGGGCAAACTTGGTCGCGTGCTCGTTCAAGCAATCATCGTCGCCACCGGAACCTGGGGTTGGCCCGCACCGGCCGGTGTTTCTGGGCTACCGGCAGCCGGTGAACGGGAGATGGCAGCGAACCTGCGGTACGGCATGCCCGACGTGCTCGGCACGGAGCGGTCCCGGTACGCAGGCAAGCGGGTGCTTGTGATCGGTGCCGGTGAGTCGGCAATCGGAACCATGCTGGATCTGGCCAGACTGGCGGATGAAGCCCCCGGCACGGCAGTTCTGTGGGCTGCAAGGTCTACGGATCTGACACGTGCGTATGGCGGAGGCTCTGCAGACCAGCTTCCTGAACGCGGTGCTCTTGGCCAGCGAATCAAAGCACTTGTGGACGCTGGCATTGTCCAACTGCTGTCTCCGTTTGCTGTGGATGAGTTCAGCCCGGCACATGATGGCGCAATGCTCGTCAGGGACGTCGCCGGGCGCGAAGTGGAGGTGGACGAGGCCGTGGTTGCTACGGGTTCTCGGCCAGACCTCTCCATTCTCCGGGAGGTGCGTCTCGACCTGGACGCGGCACTGGAATGCCCGCGCGTGCTGGCGCCGCTCATCGACCGGAACCTGCACTCATGCGGCACCGTGCGCCCTCACGGTGCTGCCGAGCTGGCGCAACCGGACACAGGCTTGTTCGTGGCGGGCATGGCAAGCTACGGCCGGGCGCCAACATTCCTGCTGGCAACCGGCTACGAGCAGGTGCGGTCCATCGCCGCGTTCCTGGCGGGCGATGTCGAGGCTTCGCGGCGCGTGGAACTCGAACTGCCCGAGACTGGCGTATGCCGAACCAGCAGGGTGTCAGCACCGACGGATCTGGCGGCTGAGTCGTGCTGCACCACGACAACCCTCCAGGGTGTCTGCTGCGCGCCAAAGCCCGAGCTCGCCATCGATGTCCCATGCTGCAGTACAGCAGCGGCGGATCCGGCGCGCATCCCCGAAACTACTGCGTGAGCCACGCCCTACCGGCCAGTCATTCCGTTCCTGGCAGTCGTCCGCGCTGGCTCGTCGTCTCCTTGCTTGGTTTCTGCCAAATCCTGGCGTGGGGTAGCAGCTACTACCTACCCGCCGTCTTGGCTGTGCCAATAGAGCGCTCGACCGGGTGGCCCGCGGGATGGGTCGTTGGCGGACTGTCGATTGGTTTCCTGGTCTCAGGGGTGGTCTCGCCACAGGTTGGCCGCACGATCGACCGCTTCGGTGGACGCCCCGTGCTGGCGGCCAGCGCGGCATTGCTGGCAGTTGGCCTGTGCGGACTGTCCCTAGCGCCGAACCTTCCGGCCTATCTTGCGGCCTGGGTGCTGATTGGGGCCGGTATGGGCTGCGGCCTGTACGACCCTGTGTTCTCGACTTTGGGCCGAACCTACGGGGAGGCGGCGCGGCCGCTCATCACCGGCGTGACCCTGTGGGGTGGATTTGCCAGCACTGTCTGCTGGCCGCTGTCAGCCTACTTCACCGACAGCCTTGGATGGCGAGGCGCCTGCCTGGCATATGCCGCCATCCAGTTTGCGGTAGCTCTTCCGCTCTACTTCTTTGGGCTGCCGCGAGAAGGGCCGCGCAACAGTTCCACGCCCGTCAGGTCACCAGACACGAAGGCGCCGGGTCATTTGCGCAGCGATCAGCGCTCGGGGTTCATCCTGCTGGCGACGGGATTTACCTTGGCCTCGGTCATCATGACCGTCATCTCCGTCCATCTGCTGGCCTTGCTGGAAGCCAGAGGCTTGGCGCTCGCTGCGGCGGTTGGCTTTGGCGCGCTGGTTGGTCCGTCGCAAGTTGGCGCCCGCGTGTTCGAGATGGCGTTCGGCCGCAAGCTGCATCCGGTCTGGAGCCTGCTTGCGTCTGCGGTGATGGTGGTTGTGGGTCTGGGCATGCTCTTGGGTGCACCGGGCCTGATCGGCACAGGCATCGTGCTCTACGGTTCCGGCAGCGGCATCCGGTCCATCGCGCGCGGCACAGTTCCACTGGCGATGTTCGGACGCGAAGGTTACGCAGTGCTGATGGGGCGCATTGCAATGCCCACCCTGATTGCCCAGGCGGCATCGCCGCTGCTGGGAAGCTGGCTCCTGCAGAGCTATGGTCCGACGTGGTTGCTCGCGGTGCTGAGTGCGGCCGCCCTGGTGAACGTTGTACTGGTGGTGGCCCTGCTGCCTCATTGCCGCACGGCATCTGCGCATTCTTGAAGGAGTGGCCGGAACGCGGCAGGGCAGTATCAGCCCCGCCCGTCCCGGCCACTCCCACACAGGCGCGATTTAGCGCTTCGGTTGCGTTGCTTGGGCCAAGTCAGCCGGGACACCCAGTGTTCTGCCTGGGTAACCGGCGGCATCGAAGTAGCGGGTGGCACCCACGGACTGCATCATCACCACGGTCACGTGACCGTCGGCATCCGGGACGGACCGAACGACACTGGACGTGGCGTGCGGCGGGGCACCATTCGGCATGGCTTCGGACAGGACACGGCCGACAAGCTTGCCCTTGTCCGGGATTTTCAGACCGAGCAGGCTTGCGACTGTCTTGCCGATGTCGGCGTTGCTGGCGGGGGACGCATCAACAGAGTGCTGGCGGAAGCTGGGACCGGCTGCGCCCATGATGTTTCGAGTATCGGCCCGTGAGAAGCTACCGTGCATGCCCTGGCCTTGCTGGAGCCCAGTGTCTGCCACTTCCACGCCGCAGGTGGTCGGATCGGCACATCCCAAGGAGAACGTGCGGAAGTTCACAGCAATTGCTGGCATGGGCGTGACGGCCGTGCCCTTGAGCGCAATAGCCGAAAGCGGCAGGGTGCCGGGGATGCTGCCCAGGCTGTCGTCCACGAACAGCCCGCTGACGTAGTCCTGCTTGGCGAGGGCAGCCACGACCTTTGCGGCAAGCGCCTTGTCGCCGTTGGGCAGGTAGACCAGGTCAGAACCTCCGTTCGAAGCGACGACCACGTCAGGCTTGGCCGGGTCGTTGCCAATCAGGCCATTGCCGCGGCTCGGGAATGCTCCCGCTGCCATCTGTGCGCTTTTCGCGTCCGGATCGTAGAGTGTCATCCCCAGGTCATGGGCTAGGTCTACCGCCACGAACCCGGGCGGCAGCTGACTGGCCGTGACGCCGGTGAAGGTCTGAGTGGCCGACCAACTCGTGGCACTCTCCTTGGAGATCGTGGAGAAGCCATGGTCCGAGGTCAGGATGATATCGGTGTCGCCGTCCAGTCCTTGCTGCTTGAGCGCGGCCAGCAATTTGCCCAGGTCGTTATCGACGTTCTTGATCGATGCCAAAGAGGTCGGACCGTTGATGCCGGGGAGTAGGCGGCCGAGGCTGTCGCCCTGGTTATGCTGCGTGCCGTCCGGATCCCGCGACCAGAAGACCATGACGAACGGCTTGCCGCCTTCCTTGAACATCGGCAGCACTGCGTTCGACGCGGCGTCTGCGAACCAGTCCTGTTGCTCGACATTGGCGACCTGGGTTCCGGCCGCGGTGTTCGTTCCGGCCCCGCCGTTGGCACCCCGCGTCGGTGCCTGGTCGGCCAGATGCGCTGCACCCAGCTTCTGTTTGACGGCATCGGACAGTGGGATGCCACCAGGACGGCCGGTCATGTCGTCCATGACGATCGTGTGCTGGCCTGTGCGGTCGGTGTGGTCGAAAATCAGCGCCGGACCGAGCTTGCCGATGGTCGCCGTGGCGTAACCGGCTCCCCGCGCGGCCTTGAGAATGGTTTCCTCGTCGAGATAGTCGCCGGAGAAATGCTCATCGACGTCACCCAGGACGGGGTCGCTCTCGAGGAATGGTGTCAGGCTGTTGCCCGCGCCCGGAACCTGGAAGCCGGTGTAGATGGTGTTGCTGAAATCGCCGGTGTCACCAAGCATGTGCCCCGTCGCCATCGCAGATGCGTTCGCCGTCGTAAAAGTCGGGAACAACGAGTGGGTGTTGGTGAACCGCACGCCCCTCTCCATCAACGCCGTCATCTGTGGCGCCGTCTTGGTGTTGACCATTCCTGGCCGGAGGCCATCAGCCACGAACAGGATGACGTTGTGTGGCCGAGCCTGGGCAGCCAGAGGACCGGCGAGCGCCCAAAGAGCGGTCGAGGCGGCGAGGAGAGTGCGCATGTATCATCCCTAGGAGAACTTGGACCGCAATACCGCGCCTAGGCCGACCAGAATGTTTCAATCGGGTGAAAATAGAACCGTCCAAACATTGTTTAAAGTGTCCGTCCGATTAGCGTCTTTGGTAGGCGGCGAACTGTCGGCGGGTGAGCAGGATGACGCTCGGCTACTCTCTCACCGCATCGACCAAGTTTTCACCGCGAGCTTAGCCAGCCTCAACTGGCGGGCATCGATTTCGGCCGGTCCCCATACCTCGTGTTCCGCTACCTCTTTCGTCAACTGGAAAGGGCTTTTCGCAAGCATCGGCCTCTTGGTGACAAAGTTTTCATTCCCTGCGAGAGAGTTCTGGCGTGCATTCAACAGGACGAGATTACCTATTCTGGTCACATAGCTCGCGATATCGTCCCCGGTATCGAGGTCAGCGTATGTGTGCTCCGCATCGCTAGGATTGAATGGCATCACGTGTTCGAGGTTCACTGCCTTCGTGTCTTCGTTCGGAACCAGGTCAGGTGCCGCTTGTCCAGCCAAAGACCGCTCGAGGGCGTCTAAGTAATATCTCGCGAGTTTCGACTTGCCTACGCGAGCGATTGCGAATGCTTTTTCAAAATCGCTGTCGTTTGCCAAGTTGGGAGACATTCGTTCGGCAAGACCCTTCGCAGTCGTGATTTCAGTCTTGTTGTGAATTGTGTGCGCCAGACTTGCATAAATGCTTTCAACCCGGCCAACGCGCCCCGTCCCGGCGATGTAGAGGCGAACGATCCAATCTACGAAAAGACGAAAAGCCTTTGCGGTTTCATCCTTGTTGAAATGGTGAGCCACGGCGAGCATAAGATGTCGAATTTGGGTAGAACCGAGCAAGTTCAGCGTGGCCACAGAGCGACGTATGGTTTGAGGATAGTCATTCCATTTCCAGTGGTCCGGCGTCAACATAGCTACATAGTCGACCGACAAGGTATCCACCACCTCCAGGAACTGGATAGCCTTATAAGGTGAGTTCGTCTTGGCCTTTATGCGCTCGAAGACTTGCCGCTCTCTAGTAAGTCCGTTGATGATCGTACTCAGGAGTCTAAGGTAGTCTATCGCAGTGTCTTCCTTGTCGACGACCTCCAGTGACCTGATCATGGACGCCCATTTGGCTTGGGCTTCCTGCAACCGGTTCCCGGCTTGCCCGAACAGGTAGTTTTTGACTAGATCGGCCTGAGACACGCGCAGCCCGCGGTCGTTTAGGGTCTCGAACATAACGTAGGCATTCACGTCATCCGGCACAGAGAGGACGATGAGGTTTGCCTTATCGGTAAGGTAGGCTAGCCAGTCCTTCAATACTGCCTTCTTCGAAGGAGGAGTTAGCGTCTTCGTTGACGCATCGAGATACCGCCTTAAAGCCGAAGCCGCGTCTCTTATCTTGGCATTTGACGGCATATTCTTGGGGTTCTCATTCCTTCTCTTATCGTCTTTGGGGCTGGCAAGTACCTGATTGAGAAAGTATTCATGGTCCCGTGTGTTCAGCTGCAGCTTGGGGATGTCCTCCTCAGAATCGATATCAAGGCCGAATAGGAATTCCTTCTCGAGCGCAGATACAAGCTTCGATTCCTCCAGCCCGTGGAACATATCGCGTAGCACAGCGAAAAGCATGGTCGTTGTGGCTAGTCTCTGCTGCCCATCGACGACCTCGAGGAAGCCGTCGGGGGCCTTCGTCAGCACTACAGTTCCCAGAAAATACGCGGCTTTCTTCTCAATGATGGCGTCGGATATGTCGTGGCAAAGCGCAGTGACGTGCTCCTCCTCCCAGGCATACTCCCGCTGGTTGATGGGTACGCGCAACTTGCCTGCCGCAATCAGCTTGCCAATGCCTTGGTAGGTGAATTCTATGTTGCTCATGTCGTCCGATCACACGATTGCGGCAGTAGCATAGCGCCCGGGCTACTTTGCCCTTTGTAGCTGGAAAAATCAGCAAGGCACCTGCCGGTGGGAATGCCAAGCCTGCTTAGCCACCCTAAGTGAGCGGCGTGCTGTCGTTCCCGTATGGCTGTCCGCGCCGACTGATTGATGTCGGCGCACATGTGAAGACCTCCCTGTCCAGTCATTAGGCTTCTTCCGAGCTGCTGATGTTCAAAATCGCGGTCTCCGGCCCGGCTCGCGAGGAAAGGCTCGAGTGCCCGGCCGGATTGATCGGCTGCAACCGCAATGACCTCTGAATACTCCGCCGCGTCCGTCCGCCTTCACGGACATCGTCTATCCCCTGTCGGCGACCTTGCCACCAACGGTACTGCCGCGAAGTTGTCATACAACACTTCGACGTTTCTGGTAGAGTAAGGGTATGGACGAGAGGCAAGCAAGCGAACTTCTGGGTGCACTAGCGCAAGAGACGCGCTTGCTCCTGTTTCGACGGCTGATTGCGCATGGCGCGACGGGCGCAAGTGCGGGCGACATCGCCCAGTCCTTGCGAGTGCCTGCCTCCACCATGTCGTTTCACCTCTCTGCGCTGGAGCGCTCGGGCCTTCTGCAAGCCACCCGGCAGGGGCGGAACATGATCTACGCCGTCCAGCTGAGCCGCCTGCGCGAGCTGCTCACCTACCTTACCGAGGCATGCTGCGAGGGCGAGCCTGCACAGTGCGGCGACCTTGGCCAGCTTCTGCCGCGAAGCATTTGGGAGATACCAATGACGCCCGCATTCAACGTCCTGTTCCTGTGTACAGCGAACTCTGCACGCTCCGTGATGGCGGAAGCCATCCTGACGAAACTGGGTGGAGGCAGGTTCAACGCCTTCTCTGCGGGATCTGCACCCGCAGCCCGGCCTTTGCCCGAAGTGATTGCGAAGCTGGAGACGCTGGGGCACGACGTATCTGGGCTGCGCAGCAAGTCGTGGGACGAGTTCACCGGGCCAGACGCACCGCGCATGGATTTCGTCATCGCACTATGTGACACCCTGCACGGCCAAGCCTGCCCAGACTTCGGTGAGCGGGCTGTCACAGGCGCCTGGCCGCTCCCTGATCCGGCCAAATTCTCCGGCAGTGACGCCGAGCGTCAGATTTTCCTCAACGAGCTCTACGCCAGCCTGCGCAGGCGCATCGAGATCTTCACTGCCCTGCCGTTTGCCACGCTGGACAGGATGGCGGTCAAGGCGCGTCTAGACGAACTCGGCGAGCCGGTGGGAGCCTGACCGGATGCGCGTTGGCATCAACGGAATGGGGCGCATCGGCCGTCTGGCTCTGCGGGCAGCGATGGGCGGCATCTACCGTTCCGAGGCCGACCCTCGCAGCCGCAACCGTCTGGAAGTCGTGCATCTCAACGAACTTAAGGGTGGCTCTGCCGCAACAGCCCACCTGCTAGAGTTCGATAGCATACATGGAAGATGGCGGACGCAGATCTCTTCCACTGAGGACACCATTGTCATCGATGGGACGGAAATGGGCTTTTCCTCGGGCGCAATGCCGGGTGACATCCCATGGGGCGACCTGGGCTGCGACGTCGTGCTGGAGTGCACTGGCAAGTTCCTCAAGGCGGAACAACTCGCGGCTTACTTCGCTCAGGGAGTTAGACGCGTCATCGTTGCAGCGCCCGTGAAGGACGGAAGTGCGTTGAACGTGGTTGTCGGGGTGAACGAGCACCTCTACCAGCCAAGTGAACATCGCCTGCTCACGGCGGCATCCTGCACCACGAACTGCCTGGCTCCGGTCGTGAAGGTCATCCACGAGGGTTTTCGCATCCGGCATGGCCAGATAACCACGATACACGACCCGACGAACACGAACGTCGTCGTGGATGCGCCCCATAAGGACCTGCGCCGGGCCAGGTCGGCCATGCTGTCGCTCCAGCCGACGACCACCGGCAGCGCGACAGCGATTGCGCTGATTTACCCAGAACTAAAGGGAAAACTCGACGGCCATGCTGTCCGCGCCCCCGTACTGAATGCCAGTCTGACCGACTGCGTATTTGAACTGGAACACGCGACGACGGCAAAAGAGGTCAACGGCATGTTCAGGGCCGCGGCCGAGGGGGACCTCTCCGGCATTCTCGGCTTCGAGGACCGGCCGCTCGTATCCGCGGACTACTGCAACGACACCCGCAGCGCCATCATCGATGGACCCTGCACGATGGTGACCGATGGCACCCTGCTCAAGGTCTACGCTTGGTATGACAACGAGGTCGGCTACGCCTGCCGCATGGTCGACCTGGCCTGCATCGTCGAAGAGGCCGGAATCTGATGGCATCCTCGCGCAACTACCTCATCGTCACCGCCGCTTATTGGGGATTCACCCTGACGGACGGCGCGCTTCGCATGCTGGTGCTGCTGCACTTCTATGCGCTGGGCTACACTCCATTCCAGCTGGCTTTTCTGTTCCTGCTGTATGAGCTCGCAGGCGTGTTCGCCAACCTGGGCGGCGGCTGGCTTGCCGCGCGCTTTGGCATCAAGCGCATGCTCGGCATTGGCGTTGCTCTCCAGATCACCGGCCTGCTCCTGTTGTCGGCGCTGTCTGATGGCTGGGATCCAACTGTTTCGGTGTCTTTCGTCGTCTTTGCCCAAGGCGTGGCGGGTGTTGCCAAGGACTTGACTAAGACGGCGTCTAAGTCGGCCATCAAGGCGACCTCAGAAGGTGGCGCCGGACAGCTCTACAGGTGGGTAGCCTGGTTCACCGGCTCGAAGAACGCCATGAAGGGTGTTGGTTTCTTCGTGGGCGGCCTGCTGCTGCAATCCGCGGGTTTCCGCCCCGCATTGTGGATCATGGCCGCGGGATTGGCCGTGGTGCTCGTCGCTGTGCAAGCCTCGCTGCCGCCACTGTTTGGCCGAGCAAAGTCTTCGAAGTCCTTCAAGGAATTGTTTGCCAAGCACCGGGCGGTCAACCTGCTTGCCGCTGCCCGCGTCTTCATGTTCGCGTCCCGCGACGTCTGGTTTGTGGTGGGCCTGCCCGTGTTCCTGTACGCGCACGGCTGGCACTACATGGAAGTCGCAGGCTTCGTTGCCGCATGGACCATTGGCTATGGCGGCATACAGGCGATCGCGCCGTCCCTCACGTCCCGAAGCGTAGACGGCCTGTCTCGCGAGATACCTGCGGCCCGGCTCTGGGCGTTCGCGCTGGCCGTTATCCCGGGCATCATAGCGCTCGCACTGTGGGGCGACGTGTCCTCCCGGCCTGACCTAGTGCTGGTGGTGGGACTGTCACTGTTCGGCTTGCCGTTCGCGGTAAACTCGTCGCTGCACTCCTACCTCATCCTGGCCTATGCCGGGACGGAGAAGGCCGCTGAGGACGTGGGCTTCTACTATGCGGCCAATGCGGTCGGGCGTCTCGCCGGTATCCTGCTATCCGGAGCGCTCTACCAGCTGGGCGGGATTATTGCCTGTCTGTGTGGTTCGGCGGCAATGGTGGCAGCATGCTTGCTCGTCACGATGGCGCTTCCCGTGAGTGCCTCTACAGCAAGGGTGGTCAGGGTCGCTTGATGCGCCACAGGTCTCCCGAGCTCTCAAGGACACCCACCTCCTGGAGGACCAACACCTGTCTTCTCAGTCTGTAAGAGATGCGGTTGAGCAGATCCCGCTGAAAACGATGAGGAGGTATGCCGCACGCGTCGGCTAGCCTGGACATGCAGACGCCCTCGTCCTCTGCCCAGAGAACCGCTTCCAGGAAGCGGAATTCCTTGACCTTGAGCAGGTAACGGTGGCGGCCGTAGAACAACGCCATGGCCTCGTAATCCAGGACGATGCCCCAGAAGTCCACCAACTGGATACAGAGTATGTCCGGCGAGCCTTGGTGGCCGGTCGTTGGTGGCCTTGCTCCGCCTCGTAGTTCCGTGGCACGCCGGGTGGGATGACTGAAGTAGTCCGTGGTGTCAGACCGCTTCCGTGTCGAGGGCATATCCGGCAGCACGCACTGTTCGGACCAAATCGAGTTCATCCGTTCCGTTGATGGATTTCCGCAGGCGGCGAATGTGGACGTCAACCGTGCGGGGCTCGACATGGATGTCCGGCCCCCACACTGCATCAAGCAGTTCCTCACGCGAGAATACCCGTCGCGGGTGCTGCATGAAGAACTCCAGCAGTCGGAACTCCGTCGGGCCGAGATGAATTGCTCGGGCATTGCGCTGCACCCGATGCGCTGACAGGTCCATAGCGATGTCGTGGAACTGCAGCTTGCCTTTAGCGGGAACGCCTCCCGAACGGCGCAGCAGGGCGCGCATCCGGGCGAGCAGCGCCTCCATATTGAAAGGCTTGGTGATGTAGTCATCCGCACCCGTGTTCAGTCCACGAACTGCATCGCCATCCTCGGTCCGGGCAGTCACCATGATGACGGGCAGATCGCGCGTGTTTGGTCGGCGGCGGATCTGTCGGCAGACCTCGATGCCGCTCATGACTGGAAGCATCCAGTCCAGCAAAACGATGTCGGGTTGTGCCTCGGCAATGCGGGTGAGAGCTTCCTGCCCGTCGACGGCTTCGTCTACTCGGAATCCCTGCTTTTCGAGGTTATAGCGCAGCATGGTTGCCAGGGCGGCCTCATCCTCCACGACCAGCACCAGCGGCTTAGCGCCTACCTGCATGATTTCGGCCATTGCTACTGCGCCGAATCACGGGGCCGGACGACAGCGTAGGCGGACATGTCGCCTTTGGGGCGGCTTTCTGGGAGCGACTTGCCGGTCACCGAATAGTGTACCATTTCGGCAATGTTGGTCGTGTGGTCACCAATCCGCTCCAGGTTTTTAGCGATGAACAGCAGGTGCGTGCATGGGGTGATGTTGCGTGGGTCTTCCATCATGTAGGTGACGAGCTCACGGAAGATGGCGTTGTAGACGTCGTCAATGGCCTGGTCGGACTGCCACACCTGCAACGCCTTGTCAGGATCACCCTCGCCAATTGCATCTACGGCTAGCTTGAGGTTCTCCTGCACGAGCCGCGTCATGTTGGCGATGCCGGACAGCGTGAACGGCAAAGAGAACTGGGCGAGCACCATGGAGCGCTTGGCAACGTTGGTCGCGTAGTCGCCAATGCGCTCCAGGGCAGCTGTGATTTTGAGCGAGGATACGATCTGCCGCAGGTCCTGAGCCACGGGCTGGCGCAGCGCCAGCATCTGTATGACTTGGGTTTCGACGTCACGCTCGATCGCGTCGACCGCGGGATCCTGCTCGATGGCCTGGCTCGCAGCAGAGCTGTCCTGCTGCACGATGGCCGCCGACGCGGCGGCTACTTGAGCCTCCACCATTCCGCCCATCTGCGTGATGCGGTCGCGCAGTGCTGTGAGCTCCTGCGAGTAGGCACGCACGATGTGTTCCGGCTGTGTTTCGGGCATGATGGTGCTCCTCAGCCGAAACGGCCGGTGATGTATTCCTGAGTACGCTTCTCGCGCGGGTTGGTGAACATCTCCGCTGCAGCGGAGACCTCGACCATTTCGCCCAAGTAGAAGAACGCCACCTGGTCGGCGCATCTCGCGGCCTGCTGCATGTTGTGAGTCACGATCGCGATCGTGAAGTCATGCTTGAGCTCGTCGATGAGTTCTTCGACCCTGAGTGTGCTTATAGGGTCGAGCGCCGATGTCGGCTCATCAAGCAAGATGACTTCGGGCTTGGTTGCGATGGTGCGTGCAATGCAAAGGCGCTGCTGCTGACCGCCTGACAATCCCATGGCAGACGACGTCAGGCGGTCTTTGACCTCGCCCCACAAGGCTGCCCGGCTCAGTGACCACTCGACGCGCTCGTCCATCTCTGTCCGGTTCAAGCCCTCATGCAGCTTCACGCCGAACGCGATATTGTCGTAGATCGACATCGGGAAGCACGTGGGCTTCTGGAACACCATGCCGACGCGGCTGCGCAGGGCGTTGCGGTCGATGTCATCTGCGATGATGTTCTGGCCGTCCATCATCACCTTGCCGGTAGCGCGCTGGCCCGGATACAGGTCATACATCCGGTTCAGCACCCGCAGCAGCGTGGACTTGCCGCAGCCAGACGGACCGATCATGCCGGTGACCTGCTTGCTGGGAAGGTTGAGGTTGATGCCCTTCAGCGCCCGGTTCGTCCCGTAGAAGAACTCAAGATTTTCGATTGCGATACGGGTCTGCCAGGAGCCGGAGGTGCTAGTCTCGTCCGGCTGCCGGACGTAGGGGGTGCTTGTCGTCAAGGCGTCACCTTGCTGGTTTTGCATCGGAAAGTCCTCAATTCGTTTTGGTGCGGAGCAGGAATCGTGCGCCGACACTGATGACCAGCACGAAAAGGGTCATCAGCAGCGCACCCGCCCACGCCAGCGCGTGCCAGGCGTCGTAGGGCGCCAACGCAAACTGGAAGATCACGACAGGAATGTTGGCCATCGGCTCGGACATGTTTGTCGTGAAATACTGGTTATTCAGGGCCGTAAACAACAAGGGAGCCGTCTCACCACTGATACGAGCCACACCAAGGAGCAGTCCGGTGAGGATGCCAGTGCGAGCGGCAGGATACAGTACGCTGACGATGACCTTCCACTGCGGTGCACCAAGGGCGAGAGCTGCCTCCCGCAGGGTTATCGGCACCAGCCGCATGGTCTCATCAGTGGTCCGCACCACGACCGGCAACAGGATGAATGCTAACGCGGCAGCACCTGCCCAAGCCGAGAAATGGCCTGTTGTGCGCACTACCAATTCGTAGACGAAGAGACCGATTACAATCGATGGAGCGGACAGCAGGATGTCGTTGACGAAGCGGATGATCTCGGCGAGCAGGTTCTTGCGGCCATATTCCGCCAGGTGAGTACCGGCCATTATGCCGATCGGCGCGCCTAGCAGGACGGCCACCGCGATCATGACCGCGCTGCCATAGATGGCGTTCAGCAAACCACCATCCTGCCCAGGCGGCGGGGTCATCTGGGTCACCAGCTTTAGATTGAGTGCTGCGGCACCATTCACGATCGTGGTGCCGAGGATCCAAACCAGCCAGACCAGGCCGAAGGCCGTAGCAGCGGTCGCTAAGGTCAATGCAACGACGTTGGTTACCTGTCGCCGCCTCGCACGGTTCGAACTTGTTGCCATGTCAGGTCTTCCCCTCGCTGCGAGCGAGCCGCAGCAGCATGAGCTTGGCCGCGGCCAGGACGATGAAGGTCACGACGAACAGCAGGAAGCCGAGACCAATCAACGATGACAGATAGATTTCCGAGTCGGCCTCCGTGAACTCGTTGGCAATCGCGGCGGCAATAGAGTTGCCCGGTGCCAGCAACGAGGCCATCAGCTGGTGTGCGTTGCCCAGGACGAAGGTCACCGCCATCGTCTCTCCGAGCGCCCGGCCAAGACCCAGGAAGATACCGCCAACGACAGCCGTGCGGGTGTAGGGCAGCACGACGCCACGGATGACCTCCCAGCGGGTCGCTCCCAGGCCGAAGGCAGCCTCGCGCAGCGTGGTCGGCACCAGGGCGAACACGTCGCGCATGACCGAGGAGATGAATGGGATGACCATGACGCCGAGAATGATCCCGGCGGTCAGCATGCCGATGCCGAGCGGCGGTCCATCGAACAAGTTGCCGATGAACGGTATCGGTCCGAGCACGTCGGTCAGCCATGGCTCGATGTAGTCGGACATGAAGGGGACGAACACGAACAGGCCCCACATGCCGTAGATGATGCTGGGGATTCCGGCCAGCAACTCGACGGCTGCGGCAACGGGCCCCCGCAGCCAATTCGGGCTGACCTCCGTCAGGAACACCGCGATGCCGAAGCTGACAGGGACGGCGATGACCATGGCGATGGCGGAGGTGACCAAGGTCCCGAAGATCGGCACCAGCGCGCCGAAATCCTGTCTGACCGGGTCCCATGCCGTCCGATAGATGAAGCCAAAGCCAAACTTCTCGAAAGCTGGCAGGCCGCCATAGAACATTGAGAATGCTGCACCACCAAGGCTGAGCAGCACGAACAATGCTGCCGCCAGCGCGAGCAGGCGGAAAACGGTGTCGCCCGTCTGCTTGGTCCGGGGCCGGGTGCGTGGCTCGGGCGCACCGTCCGCCAGATCAAGTCCTACCGCCATCTTTTGCATCGAATCGTTGCCTACGTGGTCAGATGAGAAGAGGTGCGGCGGATCGCGAAGGCGATCCGCCGCGTTTGGTTAGTGGATCTCGGAGCCCCAGTACTTCTCGATCTGGGCGACGAGTGTCGGCGGAAGAGCCACGTAGTCCAGCTTTTCGGCCATCGGCGCGCCGTTCTCGAACGCCCACTTGAAGAAGGCGAGCGTCTCCTTTGAGCGTGCGGCATCCTTCGGTTGCTTGTACATCAGGATGAAAGTGGTCGCCGCGATGGGATAGGCGTTGTCGCCGGGAGCATCGGTCATCACCAGGTAGAAGTCGCTGGAGTGCGCCCAATCGGCGCTGGCGGCTGCAGCCTGGAAGCTCGCGGTGTTCGGCTCGATGTACTTGCCAGCGTGGTTCTGCACGAGTGCGTACTTCATGTGGTTCTGCAGAACATAGGCGTATTCGACGTAGCCGATGGAGCCCTTGATGCGGTTGACGTATTCCGCGACACCCTCGTTCCCCTTGCCGCCGACGCCGACGGGCCACGACACGGAGGTACCTTCGCCGACCTTGGACTTCCAGTCGGGGCTGACCTTGGACAGATAGTTCACCCAGTTGAACGTCGTGCCTGAGCCGTCGGAACGGTGAACGATGTTGACGGCTTGGTCTGGAAGTTTCAGGCCCGGGTTCAGGGCGACGATTGCCGGGTCGTTCCACTTCTTGATGGTGCCGAGCGTGAGATCAGCCAGGACCTTCCCTGTCAGGTGCAGCTTCCCAGCCTCGACTCCGTCGATGTTCACCACCGGCACGATACCGCCGATGATGGACGGGAACTGCGCCAGACCTGCTGCCTTGAGCTGGTCGCTTGGCAGCGGGGCGTCGGACGCCCCGAAGTCCACAGTCGCTGCCTTAATCTGCGCGATGCCGCCGCCAGAACCAATGGACTGGTAGTTGACTTGCACGTGGTTGAGCTTGCTGTAGGCGTCCGACCAAGCGGACAACACCGGGTAGACGAAGGTTGAGCCCGCGCCGGTGATTTGCTGCGCCGCAGCCGGTAAGGCCACAGCAAGCGACATCGCGGCCGCTAGCATGGATTGCTTGAATTTCATCGTAGCTCCTGGGGGACGGGCGTTGGTAGACACGACGACTCAGGACCTCTGTCCGCCGCCGCATGCCGGGTGCCTACCAGGGCTCGAAGACACCTGAGTTACAGACAGATGACACTTTGATGACAGACGTCCGACCGGCCGAGCTATAGCTCCTGCACAAATCTCGTTTCGCAGGCAATCAGTCAGTCAGTCCAGGCCGTTGACATCGAAGACATATCGTCCATACTAGATATATGGATAAAACCTCTGCTGTCGCGGCCCTTGCTGCATTGGCTCATGATACGAGGCTTGCCACTTTTCGCCTGCTGGTATCCAGCGAACCTGAGGGGTTGCCCGCCGGTGAAGTGGCCCGGCTCCAGAACGTGCCACAGAACACGATGTCGTCGCATCTGCGCATATTGTCGCAGGCGGGAATGGTCCACTCGCAACGACATAGCCGCTCGATTGTGTATCGCGCGGACTTGGGCCGGTTGGGTGAACTGATGACGTTTCTGGTGAGGGATTGCTGCGGTGGCCGGGCCGAACTCTGCGCACCGCTGCTTTCGACATTGGCTGCCTGTCGTTGACTGGAGTGTTCCGTTGGACATCATCATCTACCACAACCCGGCGTGCGGCACGTCCCGCAACGTGCTTGCCATGATCCGCAACTCGGGTGCGGAGCCACATGTTATCGAGTACCTCAAGACGCCTCCGTCGCGCAGTATGTTGCGCCATATGCTCCAGCGCTCCGGGCTGACGCCAAGGGCCCTGCTTCGGGAGAAGGGCACCCCGTACGCCGAGTTGGGCCTGGACGACCCAGAACTGGACAACGAACAGATCCTGGATGCCATGCTGGCACATCCCATCCTCATCAACCGTCCACTGGTTGCGACACCGCTTGGTGTGCGGTTGTGCCGCCCGTCCGAAGCAGTGCTGGACATTTTGCCGGACCCACAGCGGGGAGCTTTCACCAAAGAGGATGGCGAACCGGTCGTCGACGCTGCAGGCCGCCTACTTAGCTGACCGGGCTCCCGGCCCATAACCACCCCAGCAGACCCGAACGGAACAGCACGTCAATGCTCGCGCTTGCCATTTTCCTGGCCACCCTCGTTCTCGTCATCTTGCAACCCAGGGGACTGGGCATCGGGTGGAGTGCGATGGGCGGCGCAGCCATGGCGCTGCTCACGGGCGCCACCCACTGGGCCGACGTTCCTGTGGTTTGGCACATCGTCTGGGATGCGACTTTCACGTTCGTCGCGCTCATCATCATTTCCCTGCTGCTTGATGAAGCCGGGTTCTTCCAATGGGCCGCACTGCATGTGGCTCGCTGGGGACGTGGCCGTGGCCGCAGGTTGTTTCCGCTGGTCGTGTTGCTTGGTGGGGCAATCGCGGCTGTGTTCGCCAACGACGGCGCTGCATTGTTGCTGACACCCATCGTCGTGGCGATCCTGGTGCGGCTGGAGTTTCCCCCGGCGGCGACGCTGGCATTCGTAGTGGCAACTGGCTTTGTAGCGGACACCACTAGCCTGCCGCTGATTATCTCCAATCTCGTGAACATCGTCAGCGCCAACTTCTTCGACATTACGTTCGACCGCTATGCAGCGGTGATGGTGCCGGTCGATCTGGTGGCGTTGGCGGCAACGCTCCTGGTCCTGTGGCTGGCGTACGGCCGGGGAGTGCCAGCCCAATACCCCCTCGAGCAGCTAGAGGCACCAGCAACAGTCATCCGCGACCGTGCGGTCTTCCGGGCTGCGTTCCCGCTCCTGGGGCTGCTGCTGGTGTCTTACTTCGTCCTGGCGCCACTGGGTGTGCCCGTCTCGGCAGTCACGGGAGCGGGTGCCCTGGCGCTCCTGGTGCTGGCGGGGCGTTGGTATCGGGGCGGTCGGGGTGCCGTCGTGCCGGTGGGCAAGGTCCTCCGTGGGGCGCCGTGGCAGATCGTCGTGTTCAGCTTGGGGATGTACCTAGTTGTCTATGGCCTACGCAATGCCGGGCTCACCGACTACTTGGCAACAGCCCTGGTATGGCTTGCCGGTCACGGCAGATGGGCTGCAGCGGTGGGTACTGGGTTTGGGGCCGCGCTGCTGTCTTCGGTGATGAACAACATGCCCGGCGTGCTCGTAGGGAGCCTGTCCATCCAGGGAGCTCACGGCATCCCGGCTGCGACCCGTGAGCTCATGGTCTACGCCAATGTCATTGGCTGCGACCTGGGGCCCAAGTTCACGCCGATCGGCAGCCTGGCGACGCTGCTATGGCTTCATGTGCTTGGCCAGAAGGGCATCGGCATCAGCTGGGGCCAGTACATGCGGGTGGGTATCGTCATCACCCCTCCCGTTCTGCTGCTGGCGCTGGCGGCGTTGGCGCTATGGCTGCCTGTCCTAGGACCGGCATGATGGAGAAAGCAGCGAGGACCAACCAGACATGAACACCCTGCGTGACGGCGACGCCATGCCAGCGTTGCGTGCCGACTTGCTCTTACAACCTGATCCTGCACGCCTGGAACCAGGCGGCGTTTCGACGCATGCGCCCCGCATCCTCCTGCTATATGGCTCGTTGCGCGAGCGGTCATTCAGCCGGTTGCTCGTCGAGGAAGCCGACCGCCTCCTGCGTGCAATGGGAGCAGACACACGCATCTTCGATCCACGCGACCTTCCGATGTCGAACAGCGTGCCCAAAGACCATCCCAAGGTTCAGGAGCTCCGGGCCCTGTCGCTGTGGTCCGAGGGACACGTCTGGTGCAGCCCCGAGGTGCACGGTGCCGTCACGGGGGTTTTCAAGAACCAGATTGACTGGCTACCGCTCGAGGAGGGCTCTGTCCGGCCGACACAGGGACGCACGCTGGCAGTCATGCAGGTCTGCGGCGGCTCCCAGAGCTTCAACGCCGTGAACACATTGCGCCTGCTGGGGCGCTGGATGCGGATGGTCACCATCCCCAACCAGTCGAGTGTGCCACGAGCCTATGAGCAGTTCGACGATGCTGGACGGATGAAGCCGTCGTCGAACTACGACCGGGTGGTGGATGTCATGGAGGAGTTGCTACGGTTCACTCTGCTGTTCCGCGATCGGGCAGATTACCTCGTTGACCGCTACAGCGAGCGCAAGGCCAGCTTCCAATTGCCGGACGCCCTGTGAGGCAACCTCGTCCAGCGCCCTGCCTGTACGTAGAGAACGATTCGTTGAGGTTCTATGAGTAGCACTGGGTGCCGGAATCGCTCCGGTCAAGGCGTCAGAACTCACCAGAATCGCTCCGTCGGAATGCGCCTAGTCAATTCAGGCACCAGCCCGAACGCAAGCGCTTGCTAAGGCAAGCCCGCTGGCATCCAGAGTGTGTCCCTGACGGAAGCGATTGCTTCTTCGGCGCCCGTCCGTCTGGCTTGGTGAGTCAGGCCAGGAGAATCTTTGGGTCCTCTGACCACCGGCGCAAGATGTCGGACGCCAGGCCAGGCAGAGACTTGACCTCGATCCGCTCGGAGGCGTAGGCGGCGCAGAGCAACTCGTCATCTAAAAAGCAATCATATTTGTCGGACTCCTTGCCTTCGACCAACCCGGCCAGCTCGACGGCGTGGGGCGGATCGGATACGGCAAGCACCGACAGCTCCTTTCGAAGAGAGACAGCACGGCCGATAGGGACAGCAACTGCAAGACCGAGCTGCTCGGGTTCCACCTTGGCGCGCATCAAAGCCAGTAGAAGTGCGGTCTGCTGCCGCGGTCCAGCCCAGGGGAACAGCAGGAGGCGGTCCTCATGCCGACAAACGCTTGAGTGCCGCAACCCGAGCCGATCGAAACTCTCGCGCGCTTCACCCAGGAGCTGCGCGGCCGTCGCATCCAGGAACGCAGGCACACCAGCCCCTTCGTAGGTACTGCGCATTGCGCGGATGACGCCGTCCGAAGGTGGCACAGGCTCACCGCCAAACCTCGGCGGGTTGCCACCATGGGCGCGAGCGACGACGAGTTCCTTGCGCTGTGCATCGACTTCCAAAACACGCCAGCGCCTGCCAGCAAGCATCAGAAACTGCCCAACTAGGAATGGCACGCTGTCCGGCACGGAGCCAATGCTCCGGCCCCCTTGTTCCACCACTTTGAATTCAGCGGAGCCCATGAACACCGCATAGAACTCCCGGCCCGCGGTGACGACCTCGCCGGTCTTGCCAGGGAGCAGCGTGCCATCTGGCGCCTGCTCAAGCAGCGCCACGTCGGGGTGCCCCATGCGCCGCAAGACGCGTCGATACATTGCAAGGTCCACGGCCTCGAAGACGCCGCTGGCGACCAATCGCTTCCAGCCTTGCTCCGCGGTGATGCCTCCGTGCTGGACCACCAAGGCCAGGATCTGGTGCATCAGGGTTGATAGGTGCAAACGGCCCTGCGTGGGCGGCTCGTTCCAGCCCTCCAGCATCAGTCCCAGCATCGCTACCGCCTGCACCGTTTCGCGTCGCAGGGCATCCAGTGGGTGCCTGGCCGCCGCCAGTGGCTCCTCCCTGACGTAGACCCGCATGACGGCAGCCTGCCCAGCCCGGCGTCCCGACCGCCCCAACCGCTGTCGCATCCCGGACACCGTATGCCCCGGGCCGAGCTGGGCCACCGAGTCAATGTGTCCGACGTCGATCCCCAGCTCGAGGGTCGTGGTACACACGATAGACGCTGGACGGCTCAGGTCCTTCATCCTGCGCTCGGCCTCTTCGCGGTGTTCCCGTGACAGATTGCCGTGATGGGCGAAGAATTCCTCCGGCACGCCATGGGCCTCTGTCAGGGCTGACAGAGCCACAGTTGTTGTCTCCACCCGTCCTCGGGAACCGGCAAAAATCAGAGACCGCTTTCCCCGCAGGGTGCCGAACAAATGCTTGATGACCTCCATCTCAGCACTATTGCCGGGATCGGGTCCGTCGCCGGGGGCCACGGAGGGCCGCTTGGCTGCAACGTCGCGCACTGGTTCGACGTAGCCGCGAACCTGTAGTTTGATAGCCTGGCTCGACTTGCTCTGATGGACGTCCACCTGGTCGGGTGCCAGAGGACGCAGAAACCTCCTGGAGACCGCCATGTTCGCCAGTGTCGCGGACAAGCCAACCCGCGTGACCCGCGTCGCAGCTGCAATCTCCAGCCGGTGCAGTATGGATTGCAGCTGCTTGCCACGCGGGGCGTCCATGAAGGCGTGCATCTCGTCCACTACAAAGTAGGACGTTCCGCGGAATAGACGGGCGATTTCCGGCCCCTTGCGCACCATCATCGCCTCGAGCGACTCAGGCGTGATGAGGAGCACGCCCGATGGTTTCTTGAGCGCCCTAGCCCTGGCCGCCTGACTGGCATCGCCGTGCCACTTCGTCACCTGGATGTCGACCTCGTCGCACAGGCCTTCCATGCGAGTGAATTGGTCGTTGATGAGCGCGCGCAGTGGGCTGATGTACACCGCGTCAAAGCCCGTCGTGCGTCGACGTTCAGTGGAAGCAATCCTGGAGACGATGGGCAGGAAAGCAGCTTCAGTCTTCCCGCTGGCAGTTCCGGCAGAGATCACCAGGTCCCTGCCGCCATCCAGGAGAGCCGGGATGGACCGTTCCTGGATGTCGCGCAGCCCAGACCAGCCCTGCTTCCAGATCCAGCGCCGGACATGCTCGTGGAGCAGATCGAAAGAGGCGGATTGCCCGGCTGCGTCCGTTGTCTCACCCACGGCTACATCGTGAACGATGCTAGGTCCGCGTCGTCACTCGCAACCGCTTTCTCCGGAACTGCAGTCGCAGGACCCGCCGCGGCTAGCTCGTCACCATCGATGTCCGGTGATGCCATCTGTGTGTCCGGTTTGACCTCGGTCTTGGCCAGGAGTGTCTCCCAATCGGCTCCCGGGTTCTGCTCCAGGATGGCAAGCAGGCCCAGGAATTCCCTGATAGTGTTGCGTGGAGTGCGAAAGTAAGCGTCGCCGATCTGCTTGCGACAATGCTCCTGGAACGCCCGCAGAGCCTCGTCTGGCAAGGGCAGCTTCCCAGTGTCGCCACCCGCCCAGAGCAGCCGGAGCCGTTCCAGCAGGATGGTCAGTTCCTCCGGGCCTAGGCTCTTCAACCGGATCACGGGGCCTGACAGGTCAATCAAGCCATCTTTGGCAAAGCTGTTTTCGGCCAGTCGGGAGCGCAGTGCCTCGTAGGAGTAAAGGCCGCGGCGTGTGTCCAGCAGGAACTCTGGCGTGCCGCCGAAATAGAACCCCATGCGCGACGCCGAACCCTGGAGGACGTCGTTGACGATACGGAGTATCTGTTCGTAGTTCGCATTTCGGGCCTGGGCGTTCACCATCTTGTACAGGTTGACCATCTCGTCCATGACGACGAGGGTGCCTTCGTAGCCTGCCAGTCTGACCAACTGGCCCAAGGCCTTGAGGTGGTCGAGAAGCCCAGCGTCCTCGATGATGGTGCGGACACCGAGCTGCTCACGGGCTTCCGTCTTCAGGGTGAACTCCCCGCGGAGCCATCGCAGTGCCGCGGTTTTCCGCGCCTCGTCGCCTTCCTCGAACGCCCTCCAATAGCGCACGACGACATCGGCGTAGTCGTGGCCGGACATCTGCTCACGCAAGGGCTCCAGCTTCGCCTGCAGTGTTGCCGCGACGTCTCGGCCCTCGGCCGCTGCTTTGGTCCGGGCCTCACCGATCAGCCGTTCGAGCACCGAAGACAGCGCACCGCCCTCGGGTTTGGTCCGTGTGGCCATGCTGCGGACGAGTTCCCCATACAGGGAGCGGGCCTGTCCACCGCTGGCATGAATGCGCCGGTCCGGGGACAAGTCGGCGTGCATCACGACCAGCTTGCGTTCGGCTGCCACCGTGCGCGCCAGGTTCAAGAAGAAAGTCTTGCCTGCTCCATACTCGCCGATGACGAAACGGCAGGCGGAGCCACCCTCCCGCACACGGTCCATGTCGCGGATTGTCTCCGCCACTTCTCGAGACCGGCCAACCTGGATGTGGTGGATGCCGAGCCTGGGAACCACGCCCGCCCTGAGAGCCTGGATCACCGCATCTCGCTCACGAGGTGGTATGCGGACCGTCACAGGACGCATAACCCTGCGCGTGTTCGGCGGGAGGCAGTCGGCTCATGCAGCATCGGCTATCTCCTCTGGAGGCAGCAATTCGAGACGCACTGTCAGCGGGTCGCCATCTTCGATCAAGGCATCATCGAACTGGTCGTAGGCCCATTCGTTGATGACCTCGAGTGCTCCGTCCGGCAAGAGGCCGCAGAGGGCAGCCTCCTTCTCGAAATCTGCTCTGGACCACGTAGAAGACTGGCCCAGGATCCGGACTAGCTTTCCGTGCATAGGGTCCAAGCCGGGCAGGTCTCCCTGAACCGTCGCAGGCAGGCTGACTTGTGCGGGCGGCTCGTCCTCGAGGAATACACTCGCCAGGACGGCGCTGACCCTTTCGGTTTCGGCCCTGATCTGGCGCAGACGCTCCTCATCCAGCGAACTTGCCCGACGTGGGTCCAACGCAGGCGCGGGTGCATTCAGCCCAGGAACGGCTGCGCCGCCGACCAATGGCGCGGGCTGCTCGACGACATCCTCGACGGTTTGTGACGCTTCAGTCTCTTGCGGTAGAGCGTCAGTCCCAGCCTGACCAGGAAGGACATGGTCCGCTACAGGGACGGTGGGGACTGCAACAGGTGTTGTCGGTGGTGCTGGGATGCCGTGCAGGACGTCGCTTGTTCCTGCCGCAACGAACACGGGCTCATCGTCCGGTGCATGGGGGGCCTTCAGCTGAGAGCCTGCGGCAACAGGCGGAACAGCCCCCCGGAGCGCGGGCTGTGGAGATTTGAACTGCGCGAACTCACGTGTTGTGACGGTCGCCCAGTCCGGCGAAGCTTGCAGCGGCGTGCCAGCAGCGACTGCCCCCACAACCGGTGTCCTGGAACCATGCTCGCCACCTGCCAGAGTAGGGCTGTGTGCCGCGTCCAGGGCGCCAGGGGCCAGGACAGAGTTGGATACCGGCACGTTGGCAGCTAAATCGGCTGCGGCTCCGTGGATGGTGGAGTAGAGGTCCTGCCGGGAGAGCCCGAGGTTGTCATAGACCTTCTCGAGAACTGCAACCTGTTCGCGTGCGACTAATCCGCTTGCCGCAGCCGCACTGGCCGCTGACCAGGCCACAGTCGCCCGCTCAGCGCTGGACGCATCGGCGAGGCCTTTGCGGATACGCGCAAGACTGGGGGTCGCGCCTCCCGACCAGCGCAGACGTGCTTTGAGGCGTAGCTGCTCGGCCGGTGTGATTGGCAGGCGCTGGGTGATGGCAGATAGCCAAGCCTTCTCGACGCTCTCCCTGGCTGCAGGATTGATGCGAGAGACGGCCGATACGAGTTCGGCGCCGACGGCGGCCGCGTGATATGCTGACGAGCGCGCTGTCTTGGCGTCCACGTCTGGGAACACCATGACGATGTCGTCACTACCAGTAGGCGTGCCCATGCCGGGAGCTGGCTCCACGCCAAGGGCAAGTGTTCCCAGGGCTTCGCAAACCTTTTCATGCCTGCGAGGAGTGCAGGAAGCTCGCTCCTCGCCCAAAACATGATGCGCCAGTTCCGTGAACGGGACCTCTGCCAAAGGCTTTGGCAATCGCTGCAACCACTGGGCAGCCTGATAAGCAGGACCGCTGGCAGCGGCGGCACGGACTTCGGGCGGCAACAGGGAGAGTGCCTCAAGCGATGCGGTCCAGTGTGGACGGTGAGCCGCGCGCTTGGCGTATGGCTCCAGCTGCTTGGCAAGCGGGACGATTAGATTGACTAACTTGGACCAAGTCAGAGTGGCCGGATCTGGTAGCCGGGCAGCAGAGGGACTGACGGCGACGAGGTCGACCTGGAGCCCTGCTGTGGCGCAGCGGTGCACCAACTCGAGCTTGGAGTCCTTCCGGTGGGCCAGCTTGAAACCGAGCGGGCAGGCGGCTTCAAACCGAGACCTCAGCATCGCCAGTAGCTGAGTTCGGGCATGGATGAGTACCCGGCTGTCGACCGGCAATGTCTCAGGCGGCAGGCCGAGCAGTCCTCCCACCGCGAGCTCGAATTGCAGGGGTTGATCACGCGCCACCCGCGTTGCGATTGCCAGCTTCAGCGCAGTCGGCATCGCGTGGGCCGGTGCGGTCAGGTCAGGGATGTAAGACTCCAGCAATGCAGGCTTGCTGAGTATGCGTTTGAGTTCGACAGCTTCCAGTAGAGCCGTGCTGTAGCCTGCAAAGGATTTACTCGCCCCGTAAATACGGCGGAGGCGCTCGACTTCGGCCACGATGACCGCCGTTTCGCCGGGGTCGGCTCCGTCGATGAACAAACGCCGCTCCAGGCCATAGAAGAACAGGAAAACGTATCCGATGCTGGCGCTGGCATTGGATCGGCCACTTGCGAGCCATTGCAGATATGCCAGCCTGCAGCGCGGAGGTATGCGGCTGTACGACGGCCAGTATGGCATCCCGACACCCGCGGCGTCGGGATCGGACCGGGCCACCTCTAGAGCTGGGTCTATGAAGCAAGGAGAACCGCCCGGAGACGACGGGTGGTGGTGGCCTACATAGATCATGCCGTCGGAAAGCCGGTGACCAGCGACGGTCACGGCGGTCCCTTTCGGTTGCCAGGCAGCTAATGCCGTTGAAGGGGTGGCGCGGGGCGCTTCTGTTCGGGTCTTGTGTACGTAGCCTGTCTGCACGGGAGGTGGCGCTGTCACTTTCCGCTCTGTCCGAGCCGTGCTCTTGGGCTTTTTGCGGAGCTTGCTGAAGAGGACGAAGAAGCCGACCAGGGCAAGCAGAACGGGTACGATCCCGCCTCCACTCGAGGATGACGATTGCTGTTGAGAAATGGCAGGAGACGCTACGACTGGATTGGCTGTTGGCTCCGGCGCAGCTGCAGCCGGAAGCGTGGGTCTGGTGCGGGCTTCCGGAGGGTCGATGTAGCCGCTGGTCACCGTCCCGCGTGAAGTCGTGCTGCGGTCCGGCTTGAGGATTACAGGCGCTGGCAGTGCCACTGAGGGCAATGGGGCCTGCCCCGGGTCTACGGGAACGTACGGCGAACTGGGTGAAGTAGACCGGGAGAATGGCTCGGCCGAGGGTTGAACCGGCGACGGTAATGGCTGTACGATGCTAGGTGAAGTGGGCTCTGCCGCGACCGGCATTTCAACGAGTTCATCTGATTTCAGGTAGAAGGACCCGGGTAGGCCCGTGGTCCCAGCATAAGTCATGTAAGCCAGATCGCCCTGACGAGAGACCAGTCGCCAGGGACTTCTAGGCGTAATCGGCGCGCAATGTCCGTCATTGACGACGAAGGCGACCCATCCCGGATCAGTTCGTCGTGGCTCAACCGGGTTGGTGAGCGCCAGCGTTGCTCGAGGGTTGGCACAGCCATAGGTGTTGCGGCTGACGTGAAACAACGTCTGCGTCGTCTGGGCGTGGGCGCTGCCGCCCGCTACGCACACCAGTGTCGATATGAGCCGCAGAGGTTGCCGCACGGTGATTTCCTGGACTGCCAGACGTGTTGAAGCTTCGCGATTTGAGACAGCAACGGATTTTGCTCAGGAACTTGGACCAACGCAAGGAAACTGACGCTGGCTGAGGGGACCGTTAGCCGAAGTTTCCAACTTGTTTGGGCGCCTGGGACAAGTTGCAGAGTCTGCCGTGCCATCGCCTCGTCCGTGATGGTCGACGTTGCCCCTCCAACCAGCTTGTTCCTGTAACAATCCTTGGAGGCATACCCCTGATGGACGATCCTCCCGGCACGCCAGGCCCGATGGCCTCGTCTCCAGCAATTAGCGCTCAGCCAGTCGAACGAGCAGCAAACCACGCATGACCTTAAACGGCCATCTGCGATTGACGCCGCATGGTTGCTATCGCCAGAATTGGAAGTCCGGATAATGGACCTGCCTGATTGGCCATGTTTATCGAGGCAAGCCTGCTGGCGTCCAGAGTATCTTCCCTGACGGAAGCGTTTGCTGCTTCATCCGCCCGTCCCTTTTTGCTTGGTCAGCCCAGGTTCTAATGATGGGTAAGTCCACGTATGGATGCTGCATGATGTTTGCCGCGACGATGGCGGCGGGTTGCGGGTTGTCTCCATCCAACCAGCGGTCGAAGGCCTGCCGTGCTCTGGACAGGGAGGCCGCCCGCCACTGCTGGAAGGCGGCGATCCCGCCATCGTCGTCAGCGAACAGATCAGGCATGCCTACCCGAGTCGCACGACGTTCATGGAATGCAGAGGCTGCAATCTGCTCTTGCAATGGAAGGCAGCGCTTCTCGGCGGCCCGGAAGACCTCGACTCCTTTATGATGCCGAGTTCCATAAGCCAGATGGAAATACGTTCGTGCAGCCGCTGGATCGCGGATGCGCGTCGTAGTCACGAAAGGGAACCGGCAGACCGTGCGCAGCCGATCAAGGTAGATTTGCCGTGCCGCCTCTTCCCTGTCGAATCCCTCGGCCAGCAGGGCATCGAACTGCTGGCGCCACCCGGAGCCACCAAACAGTCCATCGAACCCGTCGCGAACCGGTCCGTGATCCATGTGGCGCACGATGGCATACGTCATCAGGTTTACCATGACTTCGCCATGAGGGTGCCGGAGCAGTGGGCCGACCTTGTCCAGCGCCATGCCCGTCCACCCGGTCGGGTCCAGGAAGGTAAAGAGGAAGCCATCGCCGATCGTCCGCTGGATCTCCGTGACCCTGTCCTCGAAGCGACCCAGCAGTGCAGTCACCTCCACCTCGGGGTAGGCCGCTACAGTAGCCCGCAGGCGAGCAAAGGCCGCGGGACTCTCCTCGACGAAAATAGCCCGGACTGCAGGCTTCATTCCGCCTTGCTTCAGCTTCGTGACAACTGAGGTCAGCAGTGGCAGGACGATGCCAAAGGATGTGTCTGCAAAATCGTCGGACTGATTTCGCCAGGGACCGGCAAAGCCATCCACGTAGGTGAAACGCGGGTTCGATTTCCTTGCCTGCAAGATTTTGAAAGCGAGTTCTTCGACGTAGTTCCTGAGGATGACGTGCTTGGCGTAGGTCTGCCCTCGACCTTCGTACAAGGCGGCATCCAGGCCACGCGCCGCGGGTATCGTGCTCTTAAGGCCTGGTGGCCTAGGCATCTACAACTGCGGTGGGCGGATCAGGAAAGTCGTTCCATTGTCTGCCTTCAAGTTCGCGACCAAGGACCTTTGGCCTCAAGCCGCTCCACTGTTTGAAGAAAAAGCGGACGCCCTGCGCAATGCACTGGTCCCTGACCTCGACGGCCCAGGCCACGTCCATGGGCCGGTAACCAGGACCTGACTCGCCGCCCACGATGACCCAATGGATGCCTTCCAGGTTCAGGTTCCCAATCGGACCGATGAGTGGCTCGATGCTGAGGAACCTCACGGTGGCAGGCGCTCGCTGTAGGTGCGCGATGCGCGACCTGCGCTGGCCATCCTCCACGCTGACGCCCAGCCAGACGTTCCGGGGCACTGGACGATCAGCATACCGCGCCCGGGCATATTTCTCCAGGCGAGAGCTCCGCTTCGTCAGCAACTGAAAGGTATGGCGGCTGGCCTGCTCCATGGTGTCGAATACCTGGTCTACGAACTCTTTCGGGACGTCCTTGTGGAACAGGTCGCTCATGGAGTTGACGAAGACCATCCGTGGCCGGGCCCAACTCAACGGCTGCAGCAAGCGCTCCGGTCGTAGCGTCAGGTCAAAACCACCTTCGAACGCGTGGCCAGGCGTTCCACGGAAGCGCTCTGAGAAACGCTCGGCGTAGCAGTGGTCACATCCCGGGCTGATGCGGTTGCAACCAGTGACCGGATTCCAAGTCGTATTGGTCCACTCAATGGATGTGCGACCGGCCATTTACCTCAAATGCGAACAGGACAGGAACATAATTGCATTTCCATCATTGAGCGTCCAGCTATTCCCTCGAAGTCGCCGCAGAGTGGACGACTGCTCTGAGGTTCCAGCCTCCTGTGTAGAGTGCGGCTGTTGGAACGCTGTACACGGCCTCACGCTTGCCGACCTGTGCTCGGTCCCGACGCCATCGACGATGAATTCTGTGCGACTCCGGTCTTGCTACAAGCCCGTGCCTTGGTGATCCGCGCTCAGGCAATGCGCGTGCGTTTGATCCGCCAGCACCTCGATAACCCGGCAATCGGCGACCCGTCCGCACCCGCATTCCGTGATCATGCGGGACAACTCCGCCTCCAGAGCCTGCAGTCGGGCGATGCGGCTGCGGACTTCGCCCAGGTGCCCGCGGGCGATCGCATCCACTTCGGCGCACGACTGGCCTGGATCGACCGCCATATTCAGGAGCTTCCGGACATCCTCCAGAGAAAACCCCAGCTCACGGCTGTGCCGGATGAAGGCCAGCCGGTCGAGATGAGCACGCGTATAGGCGCGCTGGTTGCCCTGCGTCCGGGCAGCAAACGGCAACAAGCCCGCCTTCTCATAGTAACGAATTGTCTCCACCTTCGTGCCGGTCGCCCGGGCCAGGTCGCCAATCGCGAACACGGTGGCTTCGGCCATGAAAATACCCTTGAACCTGTAGCGACTACAGGTTTCATAAAGAGCGGGAGGTAACCAGTCGCAAGGGTCGCAATGGACGCCGCCGCCAACATCGCTACCCGGGATAAGACCGCGCTGCACTACCGCGTCGGTGGCATGGACTGCCCGAGCTGTGCTGGGAAGATAGAGACGGCGGTCAAGCGCCTGGGCGGCATTGAAGGCATCCAAGTGGACTACCACAGCCAGATCCTGCGGCTGCGGCTCGATGAACAGGTGACTTCCCGCACTGCAGTTGAGGGCAGGATCCGCTCCCTTGGATACGAGGTCGCTGCGGCCGTTGCCCCGACCCTGTCCATGGGCAACGTGTCGTCGCCAGATATCCCCGCCACGACCGAGCAGGCCTGGTGGCGCACCCGCAAAATCCGGCCACTCCTCACCATCGGTAGCCTGCTTGCGCTGGGTGCGATGGTGGAGCCGTTCCTGCCAGCGATCGGCGGGTGGACGGAGTTGCCAGCGGCCATTGTCGGTCTGTGGTCGGCGTCGCGTCGCGCCATCGCGCTGGCACGTGCCGGGTCGCCGTTCAGCATCGAGATGCTGATGTCCGTCGCGGCCATTGGTGCGCTGTTCATCGGCGCACCGGCCGAGGCAGCGGTGGTCGTCTTCCTGTTCACGGCTGGGGAGGCGATGGAGGGCTTTGCCGCAGGCCGAGCGCGTGCGGGCATACAGGCGCTCTCGGCCCTGGTGCCCCGAACGGCCCTGCTCATCGACGGCCAGGAAGTCCGGCCGGTTTCCGCCGACACTGTCCAGGTCGGGCAGACCGTGCTGGTCCGGCCAGGAGACCGCGTGCCCGTGGACGGCATTGTCCTCGAGGGTGCCTCTGAGCTGGATCAGAGCCCCATCACGGGTGAGTCCGTACTCGTAGCAAAGCAGGAGGGCGACACCCTGCTTGCAGGCAGCATCAACGGCAGCGCTGCATTGCGCGTGCAGACCACCCGGGCTGCATCCGACAACACCATTGCCCGCATCGTGCGGCTGGTCGAGGAAGCACAAGCCAGCCGGGCTCCCACAGCCCGGTTCATCGAACGCTTTAGCACCTTCTACACTCCTGCCGTCGTCCTGGTCGCCCTGCTGACAGTCCTGGTGCCACCGCTGGCGTTCGGTGCTGGCTGGATGACCTGGACGTATCGTGGCCTCGCGCTGCTGCTCATCGGCTGTCCGTGCGCATTGGTGCTGTCGACTCCAGCTGCAATCACGTCCGGCCTTGCCGCTGGTGCCCGGCGTGGACTGCTCATCAAGGGGGGCACCGCACTTGAGACAGTCGGCCGCGTGCGCACGGTCGCCTTCGACAAGACGGGCACCCTGACCCGGGGGGAACCGACGCTGACGGACGTCGTCGCCCTCGACGGTGACAAAGACAGCATAGCGAGCTCAGCCTCACAGGAGCGCGCTGTCCTGAGCCTGGCAGCCTCGGTCGAGAGCGGCTCTAGCCATCCCCTCGCGCAAGCCATGCTCAGGCGAGCTGACGCCGATAGTGTGCCGTTGCGCCCGGTCCGCAACGCCATGGCCGTCCCGGGTCATGCGGCACTCGGGATTATCCTCGGCAAGAGTGTGGTTGTCGGCTCTCCCCGCTACGTCGCAACCCTCGTGCCTCTATCTCGGGATGTCGAGCAGCGGATTTCTTCGCTCGAGGAAGTCGGCAAGACGGTCGTCGTGGTGGTGTTGGATGGCCAATTGAAGGGGTTGCTGGCTTTACGGGACGAGCCCCGGGAGGATGCGGTGGCTGGGCTGGCCGCCCTGCGACGCCTGGGTATACGGCCCATCATGCTGACAGGCGACAACCGGCGGACCGCGGACGCCATCGGCAAAACCCTGGGCGTCGACGTGTATGCGGAGCTCCTTCCAGAGGGCAAGCTTCAGCAGATTGCGACGCTGAAATCGATGGGGCTGGTGGCCATGGTCGGCGATGGCATCAACGACGCACCGGCGTTGGCCGCGGCGTCGGTCGGCATTGCCATGGGCGGTGCAACCGATGTCGCGCTCGAGACGGCGGATGCGGCGGTGCTCGGAGCACGGGTCGGCGAGATAGCGGAGCTGGTGCGCCTGTCGCGGGCCACAATGCGGAATATCCACCAGAACGTCGCCGTGGCACTCGGCTTAAAGGCCGTGTTTCTCGTGACCACTCTGGCGGGCATCACAGGACTATGGCCTGCCATCCTGGCCGACACCGGGGCGACCGTCCTGGTCACCATGAACGCGCTGCGGCTACTTCGGCATCGCTGACCAGGATACTTTCAGCAGTCATCCACATCGTCTCATCAGAGACGAGGCCATAGGCTGTCTAGTTCATGGTCGTTGTCGAACGACGGTCAGTCTCTACGCCGACCGATGACCGAGCAGGATGACCACCGTGCCCGCCAGGCACAACGCTGCGCCTCCAAGGTCCCACCGATCAGGCCGCATGCCCTCGGCCGCCCAGAGCCAGAGCAGGGACGATGCGATGTAGATGCCGCCGTAGGCCGCGTAGGTCCGTCCTGCTGCGTCGCTCTGCACCAAGGTCAAGAGATAGGCGAACAGCACCAGAGACGCGATGCCCGGCACGAGCCACAGCGGCGATTTTCCGCTGCGCAGCCAGGCCCAGAAGGAAAAGCAGCCCCCGATCTCAGCTGCGGCGGCGAAGGCGTAGAGCACGAAGGTGCGCATTGGATTCCTTGAAGGTCAGTGCGCATGCGCGTGCCCATGCCGGTGATGGATGTCTGGGTAGTGGGGGTGGCGATGGACGAGCGGCGCGTGTCGATGCCGGTGCGTGTGGGGCTCAGTGGCTACGACATCAGCAGCGTGGGCATGTCGGTGATGCTCGTCATGGATGTGCCGATGTTCGTGCTCCAGGTCCTCGTGGGCGTGCTCGTGCTCGTGAGCCTCGGCGAGGTGCAGCGATAGCCCGACTACCATCAGCCCACCAGCCACGAGCAGGGTGGCGTTGACCGGCTCACCCAACATCGGGACTGCCAGCGCCGCACCAACGAACGGGGCCAGCGAGAAGTATGCGCCGGTGCGGGCTGCCCCAAGATGGCGCAGTCCCAGCACGAACAGCGCCAGGCTGACCCCGTAGCCCAGGAAGCCGACGAGCGCTGCCGCCAGGATGATGCCCGGCGTGGGGAACGTGGCGCCGGACGCCAATGCAAGCCCGAGGTTCACGGCACCGGCAACCAGTCCCTTGAGCATGGCGATCTGGACCGGGTCGGCGGACGCCAGCTTGCGGGTCAGATTGTTGTCGACGCCCCAGCAGACGCATGCGCCCGCAATCAGGACCGCGCCCAGCTGGAACGAGGCATGACCCTGCCAGGACAGCAGCACCGCACCAGCGAGAATGGCGAACGCGCCCAGCAGCAGTCGACGGTCGACGTTCTCCCGGAACACGATCCATGCGATGCCCATGGTGGCCAACCCCTCAAGGTTCAGGAGCAAAGAGGCTCCCGAAGCATCGGTGCGTTCCAGGCCGAAAATCAGGAGCAGCGGCCCCAGGACCCCGCCCGTCAGGATGACGAGCGCAAGCCACGGGATGTCGCCCCGGCGCAGGGGAGCTTCCACGGCCGGAAGCGTGAGAGCCGAGCGGGACAAGTGCACGGCGGCCAGACCGACGCCCGCGCCCAGGTAGAGGAGACCGGCCAGCATCCAGGGGTCAACGGAGCCGAGCAGCAGCTTGGCGAACGGCGTGCTGGCGCCGAACAGGACGGCGGAGAGCAGGGCAAACGGGATGCCGATGCGGGTCATCCGCTAATCTACCGCCCTCCAAACTGGTTTCCAATCACGCGCTCCCGTCCCGGCCAGAGCCCTGCTACTTTCTAGGCCGGGCGAGCCGACGATGACGGGGTGAGGACGCGATGCGACTGGACGAGACGCCCACTCGGGGCACTGCCGCCGAGGTGTTCCGCGCCTTCCTCCGCTTAGGGTTCACAAGCTTCGGCGGTCCGGTGGCCCATATCGGCTACTTTCGGACGGAGTTCGTCGAACGCCGACGCTGGCTGCGCGAGGTCAACTACGCCGACATCGTCGCCCTCTGCCAGTTCTTGCCCGGCCCTGCCAGCAGTCAGGTAGGCGTCAGCCTCGGCATGCTCCGCGCAGGCCTGCCGGGCGCACTCGCCGCCTTGTGCGGGTTCACGTTGCCATCCGCCGTGGTGCTCGTCCTGTTCGCCTATGGTGTGGGCGAGTTCGGGGACCTGGGTCACTCCGCCTGGCTGGGCGGCCTAAGGGCAGTCGCTGTGGCAGTTGTCGCCAAGGCCGTCTGGGCGATGAGCCTGAAATTATGCCCGGACCGGCTGCGCAAGACACTGGCGGTGATCTCCGCCGTCCTGGTCCTCGCCATTCCGTCCTCCCTGGGTCAGGTCGCCGTAATCGCGCTCGGGGCGGTCTTCGGATGGTTCTTCGTCAATGGCGCGCAGCAATCCGAGGAAGACGGCGTGGGCGTCCGGCTAGGCCGCAGGACCGCCGTTGCCTCCCTGTGCATCTTTGCCGTGCTTCTCGCAGCACTTCCTTGGATTGCGGTTCATTCCGGCAGTCACACGCTGGATCTGGCGGCCCGCTTCTACCGATCGGGGGCGTTGGTGTTCGGCGGCGGCCACGTCGTCCTTCCCCTGCTCCAGGACTCCGTGGTTCCGCCGGGCTGGATTGGCAACGACGCTTTCCTGGCGGGATACGGTGCGGCCCAGGCGGTGCCGGACCGCTCTTCACCTTCTCCGCCTACCTGGGCGCCGCGATGAGACCGCAGCCCAACGGGTGGCTTGGCGGCCTGATCTGCCTGGTCGCCATCTATGTGCCGTCGTTTCTGCTGCTCGTTGGCGTGCTGCCGTTCTGGGACAGCCTGCGCAAGGTCAAGGGCGTGCAAGCCGCGTTAGGCGGATTCAATGCTGCTGTCGTCGGCCTGCTGCTCGCCGCTCTCTACACGCCCGTCTGGACAAGTGGCGTGCGAACAGCGGCGGACTTCGCGTTGGCTGCAATTGCCTTCCTGCTGCTGACTGTCTGGCGGGTGCCGCCCTGGATGGTGGTCATCCTGGGAGCGTCAGCCGCAGAAACGTTGTCTCGGCTGGCGTGAGCCGCCAGTTGCGTCTTCACAAGTTGGGCGTGAGAAGAGCTGGTGGCAGTAAGTCCTATCGAACCGGATCGAGCACACTCATCGCAACACCGACTCGAGATTTCTGGGGCCGTATTATTCTCGAGCGGAGTGGCCGAAGCGAAAACAAGCAGGCAGCCGCACTGTGGTTTTCGCAATACCATTGGCGCGCAAATTTCTACTCGGGCCCAGCGCGATAGACCGCCGAGTTCTGGCGGAAAGGTAGGCGGCCGTTGCAAGCAGATACGGCCTTCTGCATTGTCCCGAATTACACATTCGGACAACCCGCATGCCACGCCGACCGACTACCGACAACTCAGCGCAGGTGAGCCACAATCCGCACGCTGAGAGATTGAGTGCGGAGCAGCTTCATAAGCTGGTCAGCACTTTCTACGGCACGAAGGTCGTTTGGGTTGACAAAGAGCTGGCTCAGAAGCTGCTGGAGCTCAACACGGGAAACAGGGCGATCAGCACCCGCAAACTCGACCGGCTCATCACGCAAATGAAGGCAGGCCAGTTTAAGAACACCGGAGAGCCTATCATCATCTCGGCCGAGGGCGTCCTCAACGATGGCCAGCACCGGCTAGAGGCCATCGTGCAGGCGGATGTCAGGATCGACCTCGACATACGATTTGGGATCCCTAGACGTGTCTTCTCGAGGACAAATACTGGGGCGACCCGGACCGGCAGCGACGTCCTGACGATTCGTGGTGCAACCGGCGCGATGGTAGCACCTGCGGTGCGCCTGCTCATCCTCTACCGCCGGGGGCTGCCCGAATCCATCAGAGAGTACGTCAGCAATGCGGAGATAGATGAAGGATTTCAACGCTGGCCCGGAATCGATCTCGTGGCCAAGGATATCGCGGCATTCCGCTATCCCCGCGGCGTGCGCTCGACCCCGCTGTTGACCACTGCGTATTTAGCGTCCCGGTCTCCGGGCAAGGACAGGTTGGCGACCTGGCTGGAAACGTTGGCTACCGGCGTCGGCACCGGCAAGAGCGACCCCGCATACCTGCTGCGGGAGCACCTCATCCGTGGTGTGGAAGCGGCAGTGGGCACCAGGGAAAGCCTCGTCGAACGCTTCGCGTTGATGGTCCTGTCCTGGAACGCCTTCGCCTCGGGAAAAGGCATGTTGGCCAGAGAACTCCGGTGGACATCAGTGGGCAAGACGGCCGCGCCGTTCCCGGAAGTTGCAGGCGTGCGCCTCGCCTAGGACTCGGTTTGAACCTAGGGAGACCTTCTCCCATTGCCGCTCGGACTCCCCGGGGTTCGGGCGTTCCGGCGTTGCTCCGGGCCGACCATGTCCGACAGCTTCAGGATGAGATGGAAAACTTCGTGACGCCTGAGCAGGTAGGGGCGATGGAGGATGGTGGGTGTGGAACGCAAGGTCTTCGACAGGCCGACTGACCGGCCGGAGTGGGCGTGCCGATGAACAGCGTTGTGGTTTTGCAAGTCGGGTCCAGTGATCTTAGCCATCACAGCCCGGGACCGGACCGCTATGCCGATGAGACGAGCTGAACCTGCTCGTGCGCTGGTTCGGCCTTGAGACCAGCCACGTACTGAGAAACGATTCCCACGAAGTCGGAGAAGGTCAGTTCATCGGTCCGGAGACGCTGACCGGTACAGATCGCGGGTAGGATCAGCTTGAAGCGCTCGTATTCCTTGATGAAGGCCTCGGCGCCGCCCACTCGCAGACCTCCGGGCTGGTCCCGAAGCCAGGTTGCCAGTTCGGCGATCACGCTGGCAGGCTTTCCGGCGTGTGCGTGGATGTCCTGGCCTGCGATGTCGGAGATGTAGCGTTGGTAGCGGTAGCGATCCCGGTCGAACACGATACAGCTTTTAGACTTCTGGTTCCTGCTGCCGAAACGCTTTGCACCAAGGAACAAGCCAAGCTCGAGCGGCATGTTGAAACGTGGGAGCGGAGGCTCGCCATCGGGCTCTGTCCGGGAGATGTCATGGACGCCGAACCTGCAGTCTTGGATAATGGCGCAGATCTTCGACAGGCGGTTCTCTCCGGCATCGTCGGTCTCCATCGCGCACCGGGCCCTGTAGCCCGACCGAACGATCGTGAAGACGATGGCGTCGAAGATCGGCCGGTAGTCCTTGTCGAAGGGACAGTTCACGAAGACATCGAGGTCGTTCACGCCTTGCGCCACTTGCCGGAGGCGCCCTTCTTAGTGTTGCGAACCCTCTTCACCAGCGGAGCTTTGTCGGGCTGCAGTTCCTTCGCACGTGCGACGGCCGCCGTCTGGGTAGGGAGCACGTCACTGGCCCGCTTGGCGTTGCTGCGCTTCACCGCGAAGTCACCCTGCGGACGGGGCTCGACGAAGATGTTGCCCTTCTTGGCCGACCCGGCCTTCTTGCCCGCCTCAAGCTCCTTCATGGCCTTGGCGACCGCCGACTTGACCTGGGCGGCAGTGAAATGGGTTGGCTTGGTTTTGGGCTTGATGACCTTCACGCCGTCGTAGGTCGTCCCAACGCTGCGGTAGGATCCTGCAGCTTTACGTTTGACCGGCGTCTTCACCATCGTTTCAACGTCTGCCAAACGTCACTTGTTTGCAAGCCAAAGACTACCCGCCGCCCTGGCCACGCCGTCATGCGACACCTCGATCGGGTTGTTGCATCGCGCCACCTGTCACCAATCATTGCGTTCCAGCAGTTCTGCAGCCCCAGTCCTACGACGTCGGCCAAACGCTGCGCCACGTCGATGGTCGCGGCGTATACGGGACCTCTCCAGCGCGGAAACATACGTGCAGTCCAGTCCGGCCTGATGTGCGAGTCCTTCCTGGCTCATCCCCGCAGTCCGGCGCGCGCAGCGCGCAGACCCAACGCGGGAACACCTCGTATGTCGTCCGCCATAGAAGATAGGCGACGATTCGGCTTTTAAACTCCCACGCCGAGCAGTTCGCCACCGGCGAGACGGGACGCGACCAAACCGGTTTAAAGCGGCCATCTCGCGGTCGCGATGCACGACGTGACCTTCCTATGCTATAGGCCGACGTTTCCCAGGCTCGAATCGCGCTGGTTTCGAAGCACAAATTCGCCAGAAACGCTCCGCTTCACCTCTTCGCCCTGAGCTCAGTCGTCCCATTCTGGCTGTGACCAGTATCTACTGGGCGGTTTTACCGGCCGAAGCAGAGTGTATTATCATCTGAGAAAGCACAAGGCATAGCCCGCTTGGATCGGCCAGGCCGTGCCGACGGAGAACAGATTACTCTGAAGGAAGCGTCTGCCATCCTGAAGTCGGTTCCCTGTGCCCGGGAGACGGTACAATCTCATCACTGCTTTGGGTGGTCGTCTGCCCAGACCACCAACCGCCATCTGATCGCACCCTGGGCCGGGGTATGCTGGTGATGGTTTTGCGGTGGCATGGGATGTTGTTCAGTAGAAACGTCTTCCAGGCCGCATCCCAAACACCGGTAGATTCCGGACAAAGGCGTCTTCGAGCCAGGCGTGTGCTCGCCGTCGAACGCGGCATCGTCGCTCTTCTGGATGTAAGCAGGGTATTTGTAGACAGCCATTACCTATCTCCAGTGCACCATTATGCGCATTGTCTTTGACCGCGGCAGGACCGACCGCTTTCCTACCAGTAGATTTCCTTGTTGATGTTGGCGTGCACGAGATGCAACGGCAGGGTTCTGAAGAATGGATGCCATGGTCTTGGGGCTATGAAGCCGCCGCTCCAGACTGGAACGACAGTGCCTCTCAGCCCGGCTTCCGCTGCGTGATGCTGCAGATCTTTGATGAACGAGTGCTGTTCCGCACTTGGCTTGTGACCGAAGCCGGTATCGACCGGACCACGATCATGTCCTGGCCCTGTTCACAGTAGATGGGCGACTTTGTAGGACGGCACGAGATATCTCCTTGGCTTCCGATGACCCGGAACCCGGTTGGTGCCGGGCCATCGGCAGAATGCTGGTTGTGGCTACTTCCCGCCTTGATGGTGGGCAGGTTTGGCCACGACATAACCCTGTCCGGGGCGCTGAGTCGGGGGCAGAGGCTTGCTGGCCGTCGAAACGACCTGCTCGCCGGTCTTTCCGCCACGCGAACCCACCATGTCGTAGATGCCGGACGCCGGGGCGGGCTGACCAGGTTTGTAGACTTTCGTCATTAGAGGCTCCTTGGTTCATTTCTTTGACGGCACTGTCCCCAACTGAGCGACAATGCTTGCACTCGGCCGACCTGCTCCGAAAACAACGTGGCCTTACCGACCTATGCCGTTGGGCAATGCTGATTTGGACATGCGTGGGCGCTGGAGAAAAATCTTGGCGATTCTTGTTGCTTAGTGTCCGAATGGGCGTACGTGGGCAGCATGGGTTATGGGAGATGGCTAGAGGGCCAGTAGGAACATGAGCCAGGCGCTTCACTCTGCGAAGGATTTCGAAGAGGCCTTTCTGGGGTTGACGCCGTCGGAGCGAAGCCGCCTGGCCGCAGTGGCTCGTGCGCTTCAGCGCAGTACGGGAATGACATGGGAAGACCTCTACCAGGAGGCGTTCACGAGAGGGCTCGCGCTTGAGCGTCGCTGGAATGACCGCATCGATGTCACAAGGTTCTTGATCGGTGCGATGGAGAGCATCGCAGATGCCCGCCGGAATTCGTTGGAGGTGGCACGACGGGTCACTGCCCTATCTTCCCGGACATCATCCCTTGCGGATAGCGGGGGTTGGATGACCGGAAACGGAGTGCTCTTTGATGTCCATGTTCCAATCCCTACTCCCGAAGATGAATTGATCAAGCTTGAGGAAGATGAGGCTGAAGCCAGCAGGCTCCGAGCCTACAGGGATCAACTGATGGCGGTCTTCGACGACGATGAAGACGCCCAGCTCCTGGTCATGGGGATGCTGGACAATTTGAAAGGCGAAGAGCTGCGTGCCGCCGTGGGCCTGACCTCGGTTCAATATTCATCCAAGTACAAGAAGGTGGTCCGGAGAATCGACGCACTTCAAAGGAGGCAGTCATGACTGGCAGCAAGGGTCGCGAAGACCTGGAAGGCATCCGGAACCTTGAGTCCGCCATCGTGGAGCGCCTGAGCGCTTTGCCGGAGGCGGAGCTCCTGGCAGAGCTGGCAGAGGACGGTATCGATGCCGATGCAGATGCCGAGCGCGTGCTGGTGCTATCCCTCAATGCTGCTGCCCGTGCACGGATGGCAGCGGCCAAGGCCGGTGTTGCCATTCACCGTTCGAGATCCGGCAGGCTAGCACTGCGTCCTGCAAACGACCCGCATGAAGCGCGGGGACTGACGATGGCTGCACGCAACGGTGCCTCCCAGAGTGAGACAGACGTAAACTCCGTTGCTGAGGACCTTGCGTTGCTGGCCAGCCTGGAGGCGGAGAAGGCGGGAAAGTGACCTTTGCGGAGTCTGCGGCGGAGAAGCTGCTCCGCTCTCTGGCGGTCGAAAAACCGTCGGACATCGACCTTGAGGCAATTGCCTGGAGTGTTGGGGTGATCAGCATATGCGAGCGTCCGCTGGACGGCTGTGAAGCCCGGATCGTCGGACGTGCCGGGCGCGCAGTGATCAGCGTCAAGAAGGGGATCCGCGCCTCCCGGCAGCGGTTTTCGATATGCCATGAACTGGGACACTGGCATTACCACAAGGGGCAGCTGCTCTACTGCAAGACCGCCGACATGCATCAACGCGAGATAGCCGAAGCCAAGGAAGCTGTCGCAAACAGGTATGCGTCCGACCTCCTTCTCCCGCCCTTCATGGTCCGGCCGATGATAGCCGGTAACAAGGCCGTCGACTTGCGCTTGCTGGAACACGTTTCCAGCCAGTTTAGAGCAAGCTTTACAGCGACGGCCATTAAGCTGGTGAGGCTGATTGGCACGCCAGGCATGGTGGTCTGCCACGGACAACGTGGACGCAAGTGGCACGTAGCCAGTCCCGGTGTTCCGGCCAACTGGTTCCCGCGTGCTGACCTCGACCCGCGGGGTCCTGCCTTCCAGATGCTCTACTCAGGCGGCCGGGAACAGCCAGGCCCTAGGCGGACAAGGGCAAGTGCATGGTTCGACCGGTGGGACGCGGAACGTTTTGAGCTCTCCGAGCAGACTTTTCGCGGTCATGAGACAGAGGTCGTGACCATACTGACGATGGACGACGCCAGGATGTTCGAAGACCCGGCTGAGAACTTCCGTTTGTCGTTGACGGCGCTCAAGCGGCCAGGAGGGACGCGGGAGCCTTGGATGTTCGACCGTGGCGAGTGACGCGGTTGTTGAACCCCGACGAAAATACCGACCGGATGCCAGGACAGGCCATCGTTTCCCTGTCTGGAGTCGCTCTGGTTTCGAGGCGCAGATTCGCCAGATACGCTCCACTTCACGTCTTCGCCTGAGCTCAGTCTTACCATCCTGGCTATGACCAGCATTTACAGCGCGGTTCTAACATCCGAAGCAGAGCGCATTTTCTAACGAGAAAGCACAAGGCAGAGCCCGCCTGGATCGGCCAGGCCATGCCGACGGAGAACAAATCACCGCGCCGGGACTTGAGCCTTAGAGATCGCACCTTCACGAGCGGATGCCTGGCGGGTCAGCAAGGCCGACCTCAAATCTTCCAGTGCTTGCTCGTTGCCCGACAGCTTCGCCAATGCCCTGATGGCTTCATCGCGACCGCGTTCGGCTGACTGCCGGGCAGCGACCGCCGATTCGACTGTTGCGGCCACTTCGCCCAGCCGTTTGCATTCTTGCAGCAGCAGGTCGCGTTCGGCGTTGAGTTCGGCCAGCCGCTGCAGTGCTTCATCGAGCTCAGCCTGGGATTTCGATCCAGAGGCCACGGCGTTGTCGCGTGCAGCTTCTGCTGATTGCAGGGCATCCTGGAGAGCAGAAGCACGCTCCTCTGCCAAGTCAGCGACTTCAGCCATGTCACCGCTGTCAGCCAGCGCCGTTTCGGCCTGCGCGAGCTGAACTTCCAGCTGTTTGATGCGCCGCTGCTGAATCGAATTCTCGTCGGAGGCCACTTGCGCGTATATCGCAGCGAGCTTGCGCCTGCTTGCATCCAATGCGCCCAGGTGCTGGTCGATGGCTGCCAAGACGCGTTGAGGCACTGGCAAGGCGGCATCCACCGGCTCCGCTCTGGTGCGGCCGCGAGGACTGACAGGCAACTTGTCGTAAACCTTGTTGCGGAGGAGGTAGTCGGTGACCAATGCTCCAATGTCGCGGAACGACGGCGCACTTCCATAGCGCTCACGCAAAGCCAGGCGAACGTCGCGTTGCGAGGGAACGAATTCCAGGACCGGCGCGGACCCCTCACCAGAATGGGCAGCCACCTCGGCGTTGCGACGTAGTCGTGCCGCCACTAGTTCATCCAGGACCGCTGTGCACCGGGCACCCCAGCCATCTTCCACACCAGCCATTACATAGCCCACTTTCACCGCCCTTGGTAGCGAAGGCACTATGGTAGCAAAGTGGGTTGGTAGCAAACGCTTGGAGCGGTACCAGGTCCCTGACGTCGTGCAGACCGGCGTGCGTGTCGGCAAGAGGCTGGCGCTGCCTCCGCTCGTGGCCGACGTCTACCTGGAAGACGTCGGCGAGCTCTGCTCCATCACGGAGGCCCATCTACTCGATACGCTCACAAGGTAGCGGGCGATCAACCCAGGCGTAGTAGCCCGCCTGGACACGCCGAGCACGCGCGACATGCTGGCAGGGAAGCAGGCCTGGTTGGCGCTCATGAACCGGAAGAGTCCGACGGCACTGTGCCGGTCTGTCGTGCAAAACAGGCCGCGGCTTTTGACAAGATCTCCCGCTCCACCCGGAGCTGCTCGTTCTCACGCCGCAGCCGCGCCAACTCGTCGCGTTCCGTGGACGACAAACCAGCTACCACCTCCTCCCGTCGGCCCTTTTGCTTGTCGGCCACAGCAGCCCAGGCGGCGATCGACTGCGCCGTGGGCTCAAACTCCCGAGCAAGCTCCTCCGGAGATCGTCCGGCACGAACCAGATCGACCATCTGACGGCGAAACTCAGGCGAATACCGCGGATGGGTTCTGGGCATCAGGAGCACCTCTGGCAAAAGCTTCAGGGTGTCCACGAAACCGGGTCAATCCCAGTGCCTCTGTTTCCGGGGTGCGCGTATAGCGCCCACGCGATGTCGTTTTTCGGAGCGGCTCGATCAAGGCAGGTTTCCTTGTTGTTCCTGCTGCGGCGGAAGCCACGAATTCTTCCCGGCATCGTTATATTACCCCGTGCGGGGCGAGGCGAGAAGTTATCCTTGGAGCCGTGCGTGTCCTCTGGTTCTTGCCCCACAGGCACCGGTCGGCGCCCTGCGGTTCAGCTGCTCGAGTAGACCGCACAGGTGGCGGTAACGAATTCCTGGCAGCTCTTCCAAAGGTCGTGTCCTGACGCGCGGCGTAGGAGCGGTCAATAATGTCTTTGCAGACGCGACTGGTTGGCTGGTCTAAATCGCCGCATGCCCACCGTCAGGGGGCTACCGCGACCTTTCTCGCCAGAGGGCTTCGAGATGCTCTACCAGGAGGTCGGTACTGATGGGCTTCTTGAGCTTGAGTTCACCTTCGTGACCGCCCCAGTCGTCGAACTCCAAGTCACCCGCCAGGAACAGGAACGGGATGGCTTGCCGCTTGAGCTGGTCGGCGACGGCGAATGTCACCGTTCCATCCAGCTGCCGGTCTAGAACAGCAACGTCCGGCGGTGGCAAGGCTGCTAGCAGGTGGAGGGCGCCATCGACGTCTCCGGCTTCCGTTGTCTGGCAGCCCATCAGCTCGAGGCTTGCTGCCAGGCCCCCTCTCACGAAATCCAGATCATCCACCAGGAGCACTGTGAGAGCGGACTCACGCGCGGCCCCCCGGACAGGCCGCCGGACGGCAGGTGTGAGCGGCACGTCCATCACGAACGTCAGGCCATCATTCCTCCACTCCAGCGTAGTCGTAGCGTCGAACAGGTTGCAGAGGTCGTGCCGGAGGAGCCTGCTCCCCTTGCCCGCCCGCGCAGGATCCGGCTTCGTCACCTGGAAGCTGCACCGTTCCAGCCAAGTCAGGGTCAGTCGCTCAGTGCCGTCCTCGTGCGGGGTGGACCAGCGTACTTCGAGCGTTCCGCCGCCTCTGCTCAGGGCACCGTGCTTTCGGGCGTTGGTCGAGAGCTCCTCGACCGCGAACAGCACCGCCGATCTCGCAAGCCCGCCTATTGAAGTACAGGGTCCTTCGAGAGAGTACCGACTGGCGTCCTCGAGCTGGAAATGGCGTCTGAGGATCGGCGCTACTAGCTCGAGAATATCCCTTCTGTCCGACACCAAGGCTGTCGAGAGCGAGTCAGTCGGCAAGTGCCTAATGGCTTCGCAGAACATGCGTTCGAACTGCTCCGGCGTCCCCTTCCTCCAGTAGAACCCGACCATCGCTTCCACTTCGCTGAGCAGGTTGCTGAGGCGATGCTCGGCTTCCTTGACGACGAACGCCACCATGTTCCGGCTCCGGGCGGCCTCCGCCTCCAGTCTGTCAGATGTTGTCAGGATGGCATCCCTTACGCGCGACCATGCCTCCGCGTGGAGCGAGCCCGTCTGGACGAGCACGTCGACCTGTCGGAGCAGCTCCAGAACGGGCACCGGTGGATCGACTCGGTTGTCTTCGCTCATGGCAGTGTGGTCCCAGCAGCTTCAGTGTTGACAAAGATTCGTGGGGGCATCCCGAGCCGCGGTCAACCGCTGGAGGCGTTGCGCCGTAGCGCCCATGGAACTCTTTTCTTCGAGCGCAGACCCGGTTCACCCTTGGCTTCGGATATTTTCGAATGCCCACCGGTGCAGCGCGTAGGCCAAATGGCTCCGTAGGTCCGGGTCGAGTTCTGGTGTATCAGCCTGACCAAGCAGATAGGTGTGCCCAGACAGGCTCGCCACAGCACGTCCGGTCAGATCGGCCGCGACCAGACGGGAGGTTATCCAACTATTGTCGAGCTTTGTGCGCCAACCCAGGCCGTGGATGTCTACACGGCGCTGGCGAGTATAACGAATAGCGATCATGGTCCACTGCTGGAGTGTGTCACGGCACCACGCCGTCTCCACCGCCTGGGAGATGCCAGCCAGCTCTTCCGCTGCCGCCTGCCCCACCACTACGGCCTGTCCGCGATAGGTCGCCGTGAACAACTGGCTCAACATCAATGTGCGGCCTCCTCCAATTGCCGCTGGACTTCGGTCATGATGGCCTGCCGCGTCCGCCAGAGGCTTAGCGCGTGGGGGAGCGCTCGGTGTCGAACTCTACGCGCGACGCGTTCCGTCTCTTCGGCGCGCTCGATGATTGTACGGGAAAGATAGCTGGAGCGCTCTTCCGCAAGCGTGCGCTCTGGGTCGTCACCCGGCGGTAAAAGCTCGAGCAAGGGGCGGCAGGTCCACCCATAGAGCGTGCGGATGTCTACCGTGGAGATCGCCCGACGAATGCCCCCGGCGTCAAACAGGCGTTCGAGCCAGAGGTCGTCAGATGGTGGCGAGTCTGAGCACGTCTCGATGCTGAGCGGATACAGAATGTCAAACGCTCGACGGGCGACCACTTCAACTGGCTCACCTTTCAGTAGTAAGGTCTCCAGCGAGATGCCGTGTGTCCGTTCGCTTTCAAAACTCCAACTGAAGCTGTCATCACAGGGATCGAGCCAGCTATTTGATGGCCGTATGAGGTGGGACTCACCAGTACCATCCTCTTGAACCCAAGCGATCTCGATTGGAAAGCTGCCAGGCAGGAGCGACGATGCGGTGATGTCGACGATTGTGATCGTCACAGCGGGTCTCCCCGTCGGCTATGGATTGCCGCCTCGTCACGCATTGTTCGGTGCTCCCTTACGAGTCCGGCGACCACCTGACCACTTAGTGCGCGCCGGTTAAGCAGCTCCTCGGTCGAGGACCCGAGTGCCTGGCGGTTTTCGCGCATCAGGGCCAGTGCCGAGGCGTAAGCTGCTGCCAGAGTCGAGGCCTTCGTCGACAACTCCTTACCCGCAGAGAGCTTTTTACGGGGTTGTTGTTTGCTATCGACATTCGCCGTCCACGCCATCCGTCTGTTGCGGTCAGACCAGTAGTGGTCGAGAGAGCCATCTACGTTCGGCTGATCGTTGCGAACGAAGGTCTGCCATTCGTCTCGCGTTGTCTGAACCCAGGAGAACTCCGGAACGATTATGACGACGGACTTTCCGTCTGCTGCCGCTACCGCCAACGTTGTCTTGGATTGCTGGAGAGCCCGCTCGAGGAGAATGCGGACGGCTGAGCGTAAAGGATCCCGCACGGGTGCCTCGAAGGCACCCCTTGGCACAACAGACGCGAACGTGTCCGGGAACAAATCACGGGACTCCTCGAGTTTTCCGACCACCTCCGCGGCAGGCGTTGTCTTTCGAACCGACTTCACGGCTCGTTCACGGAGAGAGCCGGACTTGGCGGCCTTCAATGAAGGTGCTCCTCGGAGCGCAGCATGCAATAACGCTGTCGATGGAGGTCCAAGAATAGCTGGACCGCTCTTCGATCTGAGCGGTCTGGTGCTGGCACGTCTAGATGCCGCGACCACTTGCATGCAACGAGCCATGCAAGATCATACCGCGCCACATTTAGCGAATCCTTCCTGAGCACGAGGAAGTCCCTGGCGACCTGACCCTCGTCGTCCAGCTCGGCTTCGGTGATGCGAGTTCCAAGAATGTATCGTCGACCGCTGGCCGTCGTGGCTCGCGCCGCCGCTTCGTCAAGTTCGATCAGCGGCGATGAGAGCACCCAGGATAGGCCGCCGGTGACCGCGTGCCGGTCAGCAAATCCAAAAAGGCAGTCGTTGCCATCGAAGCGGACCACCATCCATCGGCTCATGTAAGCGGGGTCGTCGATCATTCGCAGCCGCCCGATATGGGCTCCGTAATCCCCTGCATCGCTTCGCTCCCTCTTCATCCAGGGCCCGACTCGGTTACCGGCTCGGCCCTGCTCGGGAGCAAACTCACTCCAACTATGAATTCCAGTCAAGCGAAAAGGTACTAAAAGTACATAATAGTGCTCTTAAGGGTCACAAGTAAAAACGTTCTGGACAGGTTTGAGATGTTGCTTGTCAACATTGGGAATGCGTGGGTCACCTCATCTCGACAGTGTCGACCTGCCATCTCCGAAAATGATTGTTGCTGCTCGCGCACTGGTTGGGATGACGCAGGTGGAACTGGTCGCGGAGGCAAAAATCGCAATTGGCTCGTTGAAGAGGTACGAGTCCGGCGTAGCACAAATGCGATCGAACACGCTTGCGGCGGTTGTGTCAGTGCTTCGACGACAGGGGATACGGTTTGTGTCGGACCGCGACGGCATGATCGGCGTCCTCCTGATTCCAGAAACGGAGGAGCGTATCGATGCTCGTCAGTCCTGAGAATGTAGAGAGCGAGGTCGCTCTAGCTTGAAGCAGCCCTTTGTTCGACGCCGCCGCAGGCATCTTGGCGTCGATTGGGTGGGACGCCCTTCGTCCCGACCCCTTCAGGAAGTCAGGTGCAGCCGGACGGGTCAAAAGCGCCGCTCTTCGCGGCGGCATCGCAGCCACGCGCAGGCCTTCTATAGGCCGAGCATGGCGAGAAGCCACCTTTTGAGGCGTCCGGTTGCACGTGGCACTCTTCTCTTGCGCAGGCAGCAGCGCCGTCCCCGCTTTCCATAGAGGGCACTGGTTATCCACAAGAGAGGGGGTTCGCGTAGACGACCCCCGAAGTCAAGCGGAGCGAACCCCCTCTCTTGTGGGTAACTAGGGGGTTGCTGTGGTAAGCGGGGGCGGGGGGCAGGAACGCTAGGGAACCGCACCAGCTACCATCTCACGAAGACGTGATATTCGGTTGTTCGAAGGCTGATGGCCTTAGTGAACAGTCGTACAACACATAAACCACGACACGGCGAACGCGGTCGCGACGGTGATCTACACGCACAGCCTGCCGCCGCTGGTGGCGGTGGTGTGGTCCGGCACGTTCAACCTGTTCGGCGTCCTATGGTCGAGCGGCACGGTGGCCTACTCGGTGGTCACGCTGCTGCCGGTGGAGCTGATCCTGCAGGTCGGCAGCGGCGCCGGGTACGCGATGATCTTCGCCCTGCTGATCGCGGCGATCATCTGGAACCTGGGCACGTGGGCGTTCGGCATCCCGAACAGTTCCTCCCATGCGCTGATCGGGTCCATCTTGGGCGTCGGGCTGGCAAACCAATTGCTGGCGCCTTCCGGCTCGGCCACGTCCGGCGTCGACTGGGGCCAGGCGGTGGACGTGTTCAAGGCGCTGCTGTTCAGTCCGTTTGTCGGCTTCGTCCTGTCCGCCCTGCTGCTCTGGGTGATGAAGCTGGTGATCCGCAGCAAGTCGCTCTACGCGGCGCCCGAGGGCAACAAGCCCCCACCGCCGATGATCCGCGGTCTGCTGGTGCTGACCTGCACCGGCGTTTCCTTCTTCCATGGCAGCAATGACGGGCAGAAGGGGATGGGCCTGATCATGCTGATCCTGATCGGCGCGGCCCCGACCGCCTATGCCTTGAACCGTGCGATGCCGGAGAGCACCACCCCGATGTTCCTGGAGGCCACGCAGGCCGCGCACGGAGTGCTGCAGTCACACGCCGGTGGCGCGGCGGCGCCGGCGGACGCCAAGACAGCGCGGGCGACGGTCGGCGATGCGCTGAAATCCAAGGACGTGAATAAGCCGGAGGTGTATGCCGCGCTCGCCGTGCTCACGGCCGACATCAGCCAGCAGGTCAAGAACGTCGGCGCGATCAAGGCCATCCCGGCGGCGGCGACGCAGAACGTCCGCAACGACATGTACCTGGCGTCCGACACGGTGCGCGTCATGGGGCCGCACGCGCCGGGCTTCAGCGACGACGACCAGGCGAAGCTGGCCTCGCTGCAATCATCGTTGAACAGCGGGACACGGTTCATCCCGCTCTGGGTCAAGGTCTCCGTCGCGATCGCCCTGGGCCTGGGCACGATGGTGGGTTGGAAGCGGATCGTGGTGACGGTCGGCGAGAAGATCGGCAAGACGCACCTGACCTACGCGCAGGGTGCCTCCGCCGAGATCGTGGCGATGGCGACGATCGGGCTGGCGAATGGCTATGGGCTTCCGGTCTCGACGACGCACGTCCTCTCAAGTGGCGTTGCCGGGACAATGGCGGCAAACGGCTCGGGGTTGCAGTGGAGCACGCTGAAGAGCATGGCGTTGGCCTGGGTGCTGACGCTACCCGCCGCCATGGCGATCGCCGGGTCGCTCTACGTGATCTTGCGGCAGGTGTTCTAACCAGCCGGCTGCGCGTAGGGCGAGCGTCCGCACGGCCTGCCGGTGCAACGAGGGATTGGCAGGCCTGACGTGGAATAGCGGCGACTCCGCACCTTGGCTTGCACTCCTCGTGCTGCCGATTACGCGGGCTTCCCGGCGCAGCTTCGACGTGCCGCTCGTATGCCTGCCTGTCCCGCGCGGGAGGCAGCCGCGGCATCCCCTCCGCGTTCGTCGTGCGTCTGCCGGAAGGCGGCGCATGACCGCCGACAGCCGCCCGACGAACCCCCAGAACCCGTTTGAGCTGCGTTCGCCGTCCACCATAGGAGACGCACGACGTCTCCTGTTGGCTTCCGGACGGCGTAACGCGATTGGAAGGCAACAACGGCACTCGCATCGGTGTCTTGATAAGGTTTGATCTCACGCAGGCGCGTACGAGGCTCCCTGAGTGCTGAGCATGTCGCGCACCATCGGGATGACCACTTGGCCGTAGAGTTCGATGCCGCGTGCCAGCTTTTCGTGCGGCAGCGGGCCGGCGCTGTATTTCAGGTCGAAGCGGGAGAGGCCGAGCGCCTTCGCCGTGGCAGCGATCTTGCGCGCGACCGTCTCCGGCGACCCGACGTAGAGCGAGCCGGCGTCGGCTTCGGCATCGAACTCCCGGCGGTTCATGGCAGGCCAGCCGCGCTCGGCGCCGATGCGGTCGCGCATCTGCTTGTAGTCGGGCCACAGCTCCTCGCGCGCCTGCTGGTCCGTGGCGGCGACGTAGCCGGGCGAGTGGACGCCGATCGGCTGCGAAGGCCGGCCGAACTGCGCGCAGGCGCGGTGATACAGATCAACATAGGGGACGAAGCGCTTCGGGTCGCCGCCGATGATGGCCAGCATCAGCGGCATGTCGTAGCGGGCGGCGCGAACCACCGATTCCGGGCTGCCGCCGACGCCGACCCAGGCCTTCAGCCGCCCGTGCTCGATGGTGGGGAACACGCGCTGCGCGTCCAGCGGCGGCCGGGTGCGGCCCCGCCACGTCACCGCATCCTGCTTGGTCAGCGCCGCGAACAGGTCGAGCTTGTCCTCGAACAACTCCTCGTACTGCGCCAGGTCGTAGCCGAACAGCGGGAAGGACTCGGTGAACGACCCACGCCCGAGGATGACCTCGGCCCGGCCGTCCGACACCGCGTCCACGGTGGCGAAGCGCTGGAACACCCGGATAGGATCGTCCGAACTCAGCACCGTCACGGCGGAGCCGAGGCGGATGCGGCTCGTCCGCGTGGCGATCGCGGCCAGCACGACCTCCGGCGCGGAAACGGCGAAATCCGCCCGGTGGTGCTCACCCACGCCGAAGAAGTCCACGCCGACCCGGTCGGCAAGCACCGCCTCGTCGACGACGTTGCGGACCACTTGGGCATGCGACAGGGTGCCGCCGCCAGGCCCCGCCGTGACGTCGCCGAAGGTGTCCAACCCAAGTTCGAGCCGCGACATGGTACCTCCTAATCCCGCGGGAGCGCGGCCGCTTCGGCGAGCGCCGCGTCCAACGCCTTCTGCCGCGGCTCCGGCCCGACCGCCACGCCTTCGGCACGGATCGCGGTCACGTCCGGCAGGCCGATGAAGCCGAACGCGGTGCGCAGGTAGCTCTCCCCGTGCTCGAACCCTGCCCTCGGCGTGCCCGGTCCGTAGAAGCCGCCGCGGGACAGCGCGAGGATCACCCGCTTGCCGCCCGCCAAGCCCTCCGGCCCGGACTGCGTGTATCGGAACGTCTTGCCCGCGACCAACACCCGGTCGATCCAGGCCTTGAGCTGGCTCGGGACGGTGAAGTTGTAGAGCGGTGCGCCCAGCACGACGATGTCGGCGGCCAGGAACTCCGCCAGCACCGCGCCGCCGAGCGCCAAGTCCTCCTGCATCGCCTGGTCATGCTGCACGTCCGGCCGTTGCCCGGCCAGGTAGGCGCCAGAGACGTGCGGGACCGGCGCCGCCGCCAAGTCGCGATACGTCACCTCGAGCCCATCCAGCACCGTCCGCAGCCGCGCCACCACGGCGGCGGAGATCGCCCGGCTGACCGAGTTGTTGCCGAGGATGCTCGAATCGATATGCAGCAGCTTCATGGTATCACCTGGTTCTGAATGGTAACCAGGTGACTATCAATGACTGCGCTCGCCCGTCACAAGGAGGCACAATGACCAAACCAGGGCACATGGCGGTAACTGCCCGCAGCCTGCACCCGGACAGCGAGGACTGCCGGGCGGTCAGCATGATCCTCGTGCGGGTGGGCGACAAATGGAGCGTTCTGATCGTGGCGCTGCTCGGCGGGGGCCCACGCCGGTTCAACGAGATCAAACGCATGGTGGGCGGCATCTCGCAACGCATGCTGACGCTGACGCTGCGTGGGCTGGAGCGCGACGGGCTGGTGACGCGGACGGTCACGCCCAGCAACCCGCCTCGCGTGGACTATGCGCTGACCGAGCTGGGGCTGTCGCTATGGCAGCCGGTGGAGCAGTTGAGCCGCTGGGCGCGGGCGCACCACGCCCAGATCCAGGCGGCGCGGCAGGCGTTCGACGCCGCGGCCGGGACGTCGCCTGCACCTCCTGCAGCACAACACGCCGGGGCGGACTGAGTTTCTGTCCGGAAAGTCTCCCAGGGCGGTCATCCGACGGCGATCTCGCCACAGCGGCTTTCCGGACCGTCGCTGGAAGCCGTCGGCGCCCTCGGAAGCTGCGTTTGTGCCTTCGCGGTAAGTCACGCCGGCCCTTTGGCGGCGTGGGTGCGGACCTGGTCGGTCACCGCCGCCAGTTCGGTCGCCGAGATACAGCGGCGGGGAAGGACGTAGCCGCTGAAGCGGCCGGTCTTGACCACCAGCACCGTCCCCGCATCGTCCAGGCCTTTGATCGCGGCCCAGCCGTGCTGCACCGTGCTGGCCTTGGTGCGGCCGGTGAAGCCATCGGGCCCGAAGGTCAGGTGTGCCGACTCCGACAGGGTCGGGTCCGTCGGGTCGATGCCGGGCCGCTCCAGCAGCAGCCGGCGGAGACGCCGACGCAGCAGGGGACGGCGGAGCAGCCGCTGCACGACGGCAACCAGCAGGATGGCGCCGGAAACGGTTGCCATGATCCGAAGCAGCCCCGGGTCATGCACGGCATCACGCAGGCTTGCCAGGAGGCCGTCCTGATCCGACGGGCCGAAGCTCAGCACGCCGAGAGCGAGCCCCACCGTTGGCGACAGCACGATGATGCCGGCCTGGATGAGCACGCGCCGCCACAGCCGGGCCGGCCGGTCAAGCATCCATTCGGTGTATCGCAGCTGGTCGTCCAGCGTGACCGCGACCTCCAGTTCGATCGTTGCCGGCTCGGCAGTCATGTCAAAACCTCGTCAATGCCACGACCCGCGCGCAGCTTACCATCGCGCAGGCGGGGCGGCGCAGGAGCGGACGGTCGCGGCCTCGATGAGGCGGTCCAGCGCCGGGTCGGAGAAGCTGCCGCGGTTGCCGTCGCCGAACACGGCGTCATTGTCGAGAGTATGCGCCACCAGCCCCAGTATATAGGCGACATCGCGCAGCGAGGACAGCGAGATCGCGTAGAGCAGCAGCGGCGAGCGGCTTGCCGTGGCCCGCATCCAGCCCGGCCTGGGCGACGCCTGCGACGGCGCCCTGCTGCTGGCGCGGCCTGGCCCGGCGCGACTTGCCGGGCCGAGCTTGCCAGCCCCTGGCCCCGACTCCATGATCCACGCCGGGGTGGGGAGAGCGCGGGATGCGGTTGGGCGCAAGGTCACCTCGCCCGGCTACGAGGTGATCTCCATCAACGTCGGCAACGGTGCCGGCGCCAAGCACCCGCTGGGGCAGATTGCCGCGGTGCGAGAGGCGTTGGAGCGCTCGATCGATCGAAGCCTGATCAACCAGGTGGTGATGGACCAGGCGCGGGCCAGCACGGACCGGCGGCGCGGCAGTCGCTCTACCGGCAGGTCGCCGCGCACTACCTGCGGGACCGGCCGGACCTGTTCCTGTTCCACATGACCTGGCTGTTCGCCGCCAGCGAGCGGCTGCACGGCTTCGTCGCGACGCCGGACGGGCTGATCCGGCCGCAGGGCCTCACGCTCGACCCGGGCTAGCCCCGCGCTCGACTGGCAGGAACCCGTGCTGGATCAATGTCGGCGTCGCGGCCGGTGATGCGATGCTCGCCGCGAGCGAGTCCGCACCGGCCGACAGGGCGAGGAGACCATACGTCGCCGTGACCGCCAGCGCTTGGGGTGGGACGACCGCTTCGAACCCATCTGCCACGCCGACGGCCGCGGAGGCATAGCCGATGAACACATCCACCTCGCCGCGTTCGAGGTAGGAGTACGGCGAGGCGGCCGGGCTGTCCCGCCCGCCGACAAGGGCGCGGGCGCGGGCCAGCAGCCGGGCCCTGGCGCCGGGCCGCAAGGCTTCGGTCCGGTCGAACAGGCGGTGCGCGTAGTCGCCGCCGGGGTCGGCGCCCGGCGTGGACGTGCCGATCCGCACGTCGCCCTCCAGCAACCGGTCGAGCAGGTTGGCCGTGGTCAGCCCCAGGGTGCGCCGGGCCACGACGACGATCGCGTTGCGCGCGAAGGGCTGGACCATGCCGCCGGGCCGCAGCGCTGCCACGGCCCGCGGATGGCCGAGATCGGCCGAGAGGAAGAGGTCCGGCACGTCGCCCCCCTCGATCCGCTCGCGCAGCAGGCCGGCCGGGCCGAACACCAGCTCGGCCGGCGTGCCGTGCTGCGCCACCAGCGCCGGCAACACGTGGCGCAGGCTGCCCGCGGCGAAGAGGCGGAGCTGGGTGGCGATGTCCGGCATGGTGCGGTCCTGGCGTGATGCGGGGTGCCTCCGCTATACCCCGTCGGCTACAACCGTGTCAGTCGGGGGGGATGCGCATGCTTCGCAGGACCATGTTCGCACTCGCGCTGCTGCTCGGCGGCGGCGCCCATGCGGAGGACACGCATGTGGTGGTCGACCAGCTGGACCGCTCCGTCACCCTGCCCCTGCACGTGCAGCGCGTGGTCGCGTTGCAGCACCAGGCGCTCGACATCATCCTCGAACTGGGTGCGGGCGACCGCCTGGTCGGCGTGCTGCGGAGCTGGCCCAGCCTGATCCCGGGCCTGGACCGCATCGACCCGGCGCTCGCCACGCTTCCCACGCCGGGCGACCTGACGACGGTGAACGTGGAGGCGCTGCTGGCGCTGCACCCGGACGTCGTATTCGTCACCAACTACGCACCGCCAGCCACCATCCAGCAGATCACCGCCGTCGGGCTGCCGGTGGTGGTGATCTCCCTGGCGAAGGGCGAGGGCACCGACAAGGCCAAGCTGAACCCGACCTTCGCCGATGACGACACCGCCTATGCCGACGGCCTGAAGGACGGCGTGCGGCTGATCGGCGCCGTGCTGGGCACGGCCGAGCGGGCGGACCGCCTGATCGACGCCGCCTTCGCCGGGCGCCACCTGGTGGAGCAGCGGGTCGCCGGCATACCCGCGGACCAGCGCATCCGCCTCTATATGGCCAACCCGGACCTGAACACCTACGGCGCCGGCAAATACACCGGCGTCATCATGGCGCGGTCCGGCGGCGTGAACGTGGCGGCGGGGGTGCGCGGCGCGGCGAAGGTGTCGATGGAGGATGTGCTGCGCTGGGACCCGCAGGTCATCTTCGTGCAGGACCGCTACGCCTCCGTCGCCGAGGCGATCCGCACCAGCCCGGCCTGGGCGCCTGTCGCCGCGGTGCGCGACGGCCGCATCGACGTCACGCCGGAATACGTCAAGCCCTGGGGCTACCCGCTGCCGGAGGCGCTGGCGCTCGGCGAGCTGTGGATGGCGAAGACGCTGTATCCGGACCGCTTCGCCGACATCGACATGCAGCAAACCGCCGACCGGTTCTACCGCACGTTCTACGGCTTGGCCTACACGGGCCCGAACTGAGTGGGCCGGGCCGGGCCGCTGCTCATGGCTGGCTGCGTCGTCGTCATCTTCTTCGGCTCGTTCCTGATCGGCCGCTACCCGGTGGCGCCGCTGGATGTGCTGCGGGCGCTGGCCTCCGTGGGTGACGCGACGGTGCATGCGGTCGTGGTGGACGTCCGCCTGCCGCGCATCGCCGCGGCGGCCCTCGTCGGCGCCGGGCTGTCGCTGTCGGGCGCCTGCTACCAGGGCGTGTTCCGCAACCCGCTGGTCTCGCCCTTCATTCTCGGCGTGTCCGCCGGGGCTGGTTTCGGGGCGGCCCTGGCGATCGTCTTCCTGCCGCAGCCTGGCGCGGTGCAGGGCTGCGCCTTCCTGTTCGGGCTGCTGGCCGTGGGGATATGCTTCCTGTTGGGGCGCTCCTACCGTTCGGCGCCGACCCTGGTTCTGATCCTGTCCGGGATCGTCGTGGGCGCCTTGTTCACCGCCCTGCTGTCCCTGCTGAAATATGCCGGCGACCCGGAGTCCAAGCTGCCGGTCATCGAGTTCTGGCTGCTCGGTTCGCTGTCGGGCGTGACCAACCGCGACATGGGGGTGCTCGCCGGCCTGTTCGCGCCCTGTGCCGCGGTGCTCTGGCTGCTGCGCTGGCGGCTCAACCTGCTGGCGCTGGGCGATGACGAGGCGCGCAGCCTGGGCGCCGATGTCGGGCGGCTGCGCAGCGCCGTCGTGCTCGCCGCCACGCTGATCGCCGCCTCCACCGTGGCGGCGGCCGGCATCATCGGCTGGGTCGGGCTGGTGGTCCCGCACGCGGCCCGCATCCTGGTCGGGGCGGATTTCCGCCGCGTGCTGCCGGCCTCCGCGGCGATCGGCGCCTGCTACCTGATGCTGGTCGACGACCTCGCGCGCACGGTCACGCAGGCGGAGCTTCCGATCGGCGTGCTGACGGCCCTGGTCGGCGCACCGGTCTTCGCCGTGCTGCTGCGCCGGGCGAGGCTGGGCTGGGCCTGATGCTGGAGGTCACGGATGCCGGCTTCCGCCATCGCGGGCGGGCGCCCATCTTCTCGGCGCTCAGTTTCACCATGCGGCGGGGCGAGGTGCTGTGCGTCCTGGGCCCGAACGGCGTGGGCAAGTCGACATTGCTGCGCTGCCTGTGCGGGCTGGACGGGCTGTCCACCGGCTCCGTCCGGCTAGACGGGGGAACGCCGAGGCCGGGCCGCGCCATCGGCTTCGTGCCGCAGAGCGACCAGCCGGTGTTCGCCTTCGACGTGCAGACGGTCGTGGAGCTGGGCCGGGCGCCCCACCTGTCCTGGACCGCCACGCCCGGCGAGCGGGACCGCGCGGTCGCCACCCGTGCGCTGGCGCGGCTGGGTATCGGCCACCTCGCGGCCCGGCTGTATCCAGAACTCAGCGGCGGCGAGCGGCAGATGGTGATGATCGCCCGGGCGCTGGCGCAGGAGCCGACGCTGCTGGTGCTGGACGAGCCGACCTCACAGCTGGATTTCGCCAACCAGGCCAGCGTGCTGGAGCTCGTCCGCGGCCTGGCCGATGACGGCCTGGCGGTGCTGATGACGACGCACGACCCGGGCCACGCCTTCCTGGTGGCGGACACGGTGCTGGTCATGGCGCGGGACGGCACCCACACCGCCGGCCCGGTCACCGAGACCCTCACCGAAGCGCGATTAGGCGCCACCTATGGCAGGCCGGTGCGGGTGTTGAATGCCGAGGGCCGGATCGTCTGCTTCCCGGCGTCACGGCCGGGACAAGCATGACCGACGCCACCCTCGCCACCGGCGCAACGCGGCCATGATCTATGGAAAGCCAGGCCGGGATGCGAGCCGGACGGCCAACCCAGTCCGATTTGAAGCTGCGACACCACCGGCATTGCGAAGGGGGACCGCTTGCCGCCTGTGCTGTATACTGCCGTCGACGGAGGCGACCGGAACCGTCCGTGCTGAACGTCCGTAGGGTTCGAGAATGCAGCAGTCCATGACCCTGGAACACGTCCAGGAGCTGATCAAGCAAGGCGAAACGAGCCAGGTCGCCCAGGAAATCGAACGGATAAAGGCCCAAAGCCCGGTCAACCGAGACGGTTTGCTCACGATCCTCCGGATGTCACTGGCGCATTCGCAGATCGGGTTGGCCACCGACCTCGCCACCTTCCTGCTTGCCACCAACCCGGACGGGATCGTCGAACAGATCGCCATGCTGGACCTGAAGAGCCGCGCCCAGCCCTACTACGACAGAATGGTGGCGATGGTCGCGCTCACGAAACTGGCCGGCAGCCGGATCATGGATGCCGACGCGCTCCTGCAGATGGCCAAGGTTGCCGAGCGGCTCTGCATGGTCAAGCTTGCCCTGTCGATCCTGAAGCGCGCCCGGCGCTGCGGGGCCAGCGAGGCCGTCGTCGCGACCCGGATGGTCGAGGTCCACGCGTTCAACAGGAAGCTGCGCGAAGAGCGGCCGTTCAAGGGCTCGGAAAAGCTCGCCATATGGCGGCCGCGCTTCCTCGTGCGCAGGCTGCTTCAGCAAGCGCTCGGGGTGTCGCAATCCCAAGCCGTCGACTACGTCCGCTTGGCGACGCTGGCCGAAACGCTGGGCTTCCCGGACATGGCGCTCGCCTTTGCCGGCAAGCACAACGAGGCGGTCGGAAGCTTGTCCGCCCGGGTGTTCTACTGGCTGCGACTGTCGCGGGCGGGGCGGACGGCCGAGGCGTTCGATGCGCTCGAACAGGACATGCCGGGCGTCCTGCAACGCGGCCATGACTATTCCATGATGCGGGAAGCGGCCGAGATCGCCCTCCATGCTGGCAGGTCGGATGTCGAAGTCTCGTTGCTGTCCAGGCTCGCGGACCAGTATCCGCAGAACGCATCGCTGCGGGATGCCTTGGCGGCCGCGCGTTGGACCACCGGCCAGAACGCCCCCGGGCCGGGGCCCATGCCGCTGCGCTACGGTTAGGCCGCTTCGATCCGCGTGCCCATCGGGCACGAAGCGCCGTGTGGAGGTTTGGCGTGTGGAAATACAGCGTCCGCACCATAGTGGGCCGGACATCGACAGGAGGGTGATATGCGCCGTCGTAGCCTGCTCGCCGCCGGCAGCCTGCTCGCCTCCGGGATGGCGAAGGCGCAGGGAGCCAGTCCAGTCGACGTCCTGCTGGTGCTCGCCATCGACGTCTCCCGCTCCGTCACCGATGACGAGGCGATCCTGCAACGCGAAGGCTACCGCAGCGCGATGGTCGACCCCGGCGTGCTGGCGGCGATCGCGGGGGGTTCGCTCGGCGCCATCGCCGTCGCCTACGTGGAATGGGCGAGCTACCAGTTCCAGGAGGTGATCATCCCCTGGACGCGGATCGGCGGCCCGGCGGACGCGCAGGCCTGGGGCGCCCGGCTGGAGCAGAGCCCGCGGCAGAGCGTGTCCTGGACCAGCATCTCCGGCGCGCTGGCGTTCTCCGGGCGCTTGCTGGCGGCCAGTCCCTTCGAAGGCACGCGCCGGGTGATCGACGTGTCCGGCGACGGCGCCAACAACAACGGGCCGCCGGCCGAAGAGGAGCGGGACAGGCTGGTCGCGGCCGGCGTGACGATCAACGGCCTGCCGATCATCAACCGCCATCCCCGGTTCGGCCGGCTGGAACTGGACGTGGACAAGTACTACGAGGCGTCGGTGATCGGCGGCGTCGGCGCGTTCCTCATCGTCGCCGAGGACTTCTCAGCCTTCGACAACGCCATCAAGCGCAAGCTGATCCAGGAGATCGCGGGCGCCCCCGCCCTGACGGGATAGGCGCTGCCCGGTCCGCCCCAAGGTAGGGCAGCGCTTCTTCTAGTTGCGATGCAGACCCGCCTGTCCGTCGAGCCCGCGTGGCAGGCCGCCGGCGGCAGGGCCGTCGTCGATGGCCGCGACCGCTCCGCTCACCAGCGCACGCAGCTCCCGGCAGATGACGTCCCGGGCCCGGGCGGTGTCGCGCAGGGCATCGCCGACTTCCTCGGCGGGCGCGGCAAGAAGCTCCGCCTCCAGCGCGTCCAGCAGGGCCGCCAAGCCGCGCTGGCGAGAAACCCCGTCTTTCATGGCCAGGACCACGCCAGGCCGTGCCGCAGCAGCGCCCGCCTGATCCGCTTGCGCGCCGTGTCGTACTCGACGGCAGTCAGGCCGTAGTGGCGGCGGATGTCCTCGGCCGCCATGCCGCCGATCAACCCGGTGATCACCGTCATCGCACCGGCATCCGCGGCGAACAGCCGGTGGATCGCCGCCAGCGCTTCCGCCGCCGCATAGGCCCGCTCCGGGTCGTACGACCGGCCGGCCTCGTCCAAGTTCGGTAGAGCGGCCTGGCGGCGGTGGCGGCGCCAGTGCTCGTCGCAGAGGCTGCGCATCACCCCCGCCAGGAAAGCCAGCAACGGCACGTCCGGCGGCCAAGGGCGTGAGCCCGCCAAGGCGCGCAGCACCGCTTCATGCAGCAGGTCGGACCAGGCCACGCCCCCGGGCAGCGCACGGGCCCGCAGCCGGGCGATGGCGCGGAGGCGCAGCAGGTCATCCGCCGGCAGGGCGGACAGCGCCGCGCCGATGTCGCGCGGCGCCGGCGGGTTGGGCGGCGCCCGGGTTCGCGCCTGGTGAGACACATCGGCCATCGCACCTCCATGCGCTCGGGACGCGCGCGCGCGGACAGGGCCGGAAAAAGAAATCCCCGCCGTCCGCACCGTGCGGCGCCGTGCGCATCCTGCCGCGAAGGAGATTACGGAGATTACGATGACGCACGAGCAAGTGGCACCTCACATGGCGCGATTCCTCCACATGCTGGACGGCATGTTCCGCCGCTACGGCGCGTCGGACGGGCTGCCGAACCGGCTGCGGGATGCCGTGGCCGCGACGCCCCGGCACCTGTTCGTCCACCGCTTCCGCATCGGCGGCGCGCTGCGGGCCGGCGGCGAGGCGGCCCCGCTGCGCGACCGGGACGTGGATCCAGAAGGCACGCTGGCCGACATCTACAGCGATGCCGTCATGCAGCACGTGGACGCGGCGGGCGAGACGCTGCCTTCCACCAACTCCCAGCCCAGCTACGTCCTCTGGCTGCTCCATCTGCTGGACCTGCAACCGGGGCAGCGCGTGCTGGAGATCGGCTCCGGCTCGGGCTGGCTCGCGGCGGTCATCGCCCGCCTGGTCGGCGAGGCAGGCCAGGTGACCGGGATCGAGATCATCCCCGAGCTGGCGGAGCAGAGCCGGGCCGACCTGGCCGGGCTGGGCCTCGGCACCGTCACCGTCACGGCCACCGACGGCACCGCGGGCTTCCCAGCAGGGGCGCCGTTCGATCGCGTGATGATCACCGCCGCCACCTGGGCGTTGCCTGCCGTGCTGTTCCGCCAGGTGGCCGAAGGTGGGCTCGTGCTGGCGCCGGTCGAGCTCCGCGGGGGTGGCTGCCAGGTCTCCGTGCTGCGGCGGGGCGGTGCAGGCTTCGTCGCGCAACACGCCGTCGCAGGCTGGTTCGTCCCGCTGCTGGGTCCGGGACAGGACCGCCCGGCGCTGCGCCTGACGCTGGCGGACTCGCCGTTCTGGGATGAGGTCGGGGTGCTGCCATCGCAGCGGACCAAGCTGCCGCTTGGGACGGGACCGGACGGGGTGGGCGGCGCCGTGATGGCGTTCCGCGCCTTTCTGGGCCGGGTGGCGCCGGGATTCACGATCTTCGGCAGCGGCGAGCCGCCGGAGCAGCGGCCCTGGTTGCCGGCCGAGCCGTTCGGGATCGCCGACGCGGCGCGGCGGTCCGTGGCGCTGTGGCGCAGTGGTGAGCTGTTGGGCTACGGCGACCCAAGCGCGCTGCAGGCCGTGCTGCGGGCCTATGCCGATTGGACGTCCTGCGGAATGCCCGGCTTGGCGGGATTCGGGCTGCACATCGTGCGCAGCGCCGCGGCACCGCCGGCCGGACGCCGGGTGTGGGTGGAGACGCGAGGCGAGACAGCGCTGGTCTGGCAGCCGCTGCCCGGGGCGGAGGATTGGCTGGCCCTCCTGGATCCGACCACGTCAGAATGAAGGATCCGCCAGGAAGATGGGGGGTGGAAAGCGTAGCGGCGGGCAAGCACCTCAGCCGTCGTCATTGCGCGCCTGCGCCGCGGCGATCCAGCCCACCCCCACATCGGCTCGGCCCGGGCAGCCTGGATCGCCACGCCGCGAAGAGGCGGCTCGCGTTGACGGGGGATGGGAGATGAATATTCTACCATCATCGGGGCAGATCGAAACCTTGCCCAGCCTCGCAGCGCCTTCCACCCTCCGAGTATTTGGGTGTTGTTTGTATCTGGACCCTCAAGCGTCGTCCTCGTCGAGGTAGAACTGGTCGGCGTCCTCGTCGTAGCTGTACAGTTCGGCGTAGCGGCCCCAGGCGATCACCGCGCGCATGGTGTCGTACGCGTAGTCGGGGCTCATCACGTCCTCCAGCTCGTCGCGGAAGCGAACGGCGCTGGCGCGGTGGTTCCAGCGTTCGTCGAGCACCTGGCGGATCTGCGCGGCCAGGGGGACATGGGCGCGCAACGCCGCCGCGAACAGCGCCTTGCGCGGGTCGGTGTCGGCGGCGACGAACTGGCGGCCGGTGTCGGTCACCATCAGGTCGCCATCGGCCAGCGTGCCGAAGCGCAGCAGCTGCAGCGCCTCGCCGAAGGGCAGCAGCTCGTCCGCCTCCAACTGCAGCGCGGCCGCCAGCGCCGGCAGGTCGGCGCGGCCGTTATAGGGGGGTGCCGCCAGCGTCTCCAGCAGGCCGGCCATGATGTTGGTGGAGACCGGATGCAGCGCCATCGCCGTGGTGACCGGGGCGGGGGTGGATTTGGCCGGCGCGCGCCGGGTCATCAGCGCGTAGATGTCGTCCACCATCTGCCGGAACGCCGGGTCCAGCCGGTTGCGGGGATGGGGGAACGGCACGGTGAGTTCGCTGGCGACCCGGCCGGGATTGGAGCTGAACACCAGCACGCGGTCGCACATCAGCACCGCTTCCTCGATGTTGTGGGTGACCATCAGCACGGACTTGATCGGCAGCTTGCCTTCCATCCAAAGGTCGATGAGGTCGGTGCGCAGCGTCTCCGCCGTCAACACGTCCAGGGCGGAGAACGGCTCGTCCATCAGCAGCAGGTCGGGGTGCACGACCAGGGCGCGGGCCAGGCCGACGCGCTGCCGCATGCCACCCGACAGCTCCTTCGGGTAGGCGCTCTCGTAGCCGCCCAGGCCGATGAGGTCGATCGCCGCCTCGGCGCGCGTCTCCCGCTCCGCCCGGGCGACACCCTGGGCCTCCAGCCCCAGCTCCACGTTCTCCTGCACTGTCAGCCAGGGGAACAGGGCGAAGGACTGGAACACCATCGCCACGCCTTCGGCCGGGCCCCGCAGCGGTGCGCCGCGCCAGTTCACCGAGCCCGCGGTGGGGCTCAACAGGCCCGAGACGATGCGCAGGAGGGTGGACTTGCCGGAGCCCGAGCGGCCCAGCAGGCCCACGATCTCCCCGCCGCGCAGCGTCAGGTCGACGTTGTCCAGCACCAGCAGGTCGGCCGCGCTGTCCTTGTGGTAGGACTGGCGAACGCCGCGCACCTCCACGAGGGTACCGGCCATCGCCCGTGTCTCGATGGTGTCCATGGTCCGGTCCTCAGGCGAAGGTGAAGCGGCGGGCCGCGTAGCCGTACATCGGCCGCCAGACCAGGCGGTTGAACAGCAGCACGAAGGCGCTCATCACCACGACGCCCAGCACCACCTTCGGGGTGTTGCCGTCAGCCCCCTCCGTGCTGGCCTGCGCGATGTAGGCGCCCAGGCCGTGGGCCTGCAGCCGGTCGTTGCCCCAGGTGACGACCTCGGCCACGATCGCGGCGTTCCAGGAGCCGCCCGAGGCGGTGATCGCACCCGTCACGTAATAGGAGAAGATGCCCGGCAGGATCACCCGCCGCCACCACAACCAGCCGCCCACGCGGAAGTTCTGGCAGGCCTCCAGCAGGTCCCCCGGGAAAGCAGCCGCCCCGGCGATCACGTTGAACAGGATGTACCACTGCGTGCCCAGCACCATCAGCGGCGTCAGCCAGACGTCGCGGTTCAGCCCGTAATGCACGATGACGACGACGAAGATCGGGAAGAACAGGTTGGCCGGGAAGGCGGCGAGGAACTGCGCCACCGGTTGCGCCCGGCGCGCCCATGTCGGCCGCAGGCCGAGCCATACGCCGATCGGCACCCAGACCAGCGTGGCCAGCGCCATCAGCACCACGACGCGGATCATGGTGTAGACGCCGTCCAGCGTCGCCTCCCCCAGGTCGGACCATTGCAGCGTCGCCGAGACGTAGGTGACGATCTTCCACAGTGCCGCCGCGACCGCCAGGGCCAGCAAGCCGCCCCAGACATAGTCCCACGCGCGCGACGCCGCCGGGCTGATGCCCGGCACGATGCGGCGGCTGCGGGCCAGGCGCATGCCCGCCGTCACGTTGAACACGAGCACCAGCCGGTCGACGACCGCGGCCAGCAGCCGGGTGCGGCGCAGCAGCTTGAGCATCCACGGGTCCTCCGCCTCCGCCCCGGCCGTCATCTCGAAACGGAACTTGGCGGACCAGGCGACCAGCGGGCGGAACAGCAGCTGGTCGTAGGCGAGGATGACCACGAGCATGGCCAGGATCGCGTAGAACACGGCCCGGATGTCCCGCTCCTCCAGCGCCTGCGCCACGTAGGAGCCGATGCCCGGCAGCTTCCACGTGGTGTCGCCGACGGTGACCGCCTCGCTGGCGACGACGAAGAACCAACCGCCGGACATCGACATCATGGTGTTCCAGACCAGCCCCGGCATGGCGAACGGCGCCTCCATCCGCCAGAACTTCTGCCAGGGCGACAGGCCGAAGGCGGTGGCGCATTCGGCCAGGTCCGCCGGGACGGTCTTCAGCGACTGGTAGAGGCTGAACGCCATGTTCCAGGCCTGGCTGGTGAAGATCGCGAAGATCGCCGCCAGCTCCACCCCCAGCACCCGGCCGGGGAACAGGTGCATGAAGAAGACGACGGTGAAGGTCAGGAAGCCGATGATCGGCACCGACTGCAGGATGTCCAGGATCGGCACCAGTACCAGGCCGGCCCGGCGGCTCTTCGCGGCCCAGGTCGCGTAGGTGAAGGTGAAGAGGAAGGAACAGGCGAGGGCCGCGAACATCCGCAACGTCGTACGCAAGGCGTAGCCAGGCAGATACGCCGGGTCGAGACTGATCGGCTCCATCGCCGTGAGGGGGGCGACGGTGTGGCGCGCGCCGCTGGCGAAGGCGAAGATCAGCCCGCCGATGCACAGGATGGCGGCGATGTCGAACAGGTTGGGGAGGCGCCGGACCGAGGCGAAAGCCGGGAAGGTCGTACCGGACATTGGGCTTTCCTCGGACGTGTTCCCGGCAGCCCATACAAGCCGGCGTTGCGGCTGTCACTCCGGCAATCGATGGCGGTTCGGTTACCGGCCGGGGCGGTTCAGCCGGTCGAGCCGAAGCCGCCGCTGCCCCGGTCGCTCGGGCCGGAAAACGCGTCCACGACGGTGAGCTGCGGGCGCAGGACCGGCACGAACAGCAGCTGCGCGAACCGTTCGCCGGGTGTCAGGATGATCGGGTCCGTGCCGGGGGCGTTGCGGTTCCACGCGCTGACCATGATCGGGCCGGTGTAGTCCGGGTCGATCAGGCCCACGAGGTTGCCGAGGACAAGGCCTTTGCGGTGGCCAAGGCCCGAACGGGGCAGCACCAGGGCCGCCAGGCTCGGGTCCGCCATATGGATTGCGAAGCCGGCGGGGATGAGCGCCGCGGCGGTCCCGGACACGATGGCGAGTGGCGCGTCCAGGCAGGCATGCAGGTCGATCGCCGCGGCCATGGCACTCTGGTAGGTCGGCAGGCCCCATTCGTGCAGGCGCTGGTCCAGCACGACCATCTCCACCCTCACCCCAGCGCGTCCGCGATGCGGACGGCCAGGCGGGCGGCGACCTCGGTCTTGGGCAGCATGGGCCAGTCCTCCTCACCCTCGGCGGTGACGAGGTGGACCTGGTTGGCCTCGCCGGCCATTATGCCGGTGGAGGGACGCACGTCGTTGGCGACGATCCAGTCGCAGCCCTTGCGCCGTCGCTTGGCGGCGGCGTTGGCGGCGACGTCCTCCGTCTCCGCGGCGAAGCCGACCACCAGGCGCGGGCGCAGCGGCCCGGCGGCGGACAAGGTGGCCAGGATGTCCGGGTTGGGCTGGAGGACCAGCGCGGGCGGAGGCGCACCGGCCTGCTTCTTCAGCTTGTGCGCCGCCGCCTCGACGTGCCAGTCCGCCACGGCCGCGGCGCAGACCGCCGCGTCGGCAGGAAGCGCGGCCTGGCAGGCCGCCAGCATCTCGGTGGCCGTTTCCACCCGGCGGATCGCCGCGCCATGCGGCAGTTCCTGCGCCGTCGGACCGCTCACCAGCGTCACACGGGCCCCCTGGTGGAGCAGCGCGGCGGCGATCGCCGTGCCCTGCCGGCCGGAGGAGCGGTTGGCGATGTAGCGCACCGGGTCGATCGGTTCGTGGGTGGGGCCGCTGGTCACCAGCACGTGCTTGCCGACGAGCCGGCCCGGTGCTGCGAATCCCTCGATGGCGGCCAGGATCGCCGGTGGTTCAGCCAGCCGGCCGGGGCCGAACTCGTGGCAGGCCATGACGCCCTCATCCGGGCCCACGAACCTGACGCCACGGCTGCGCAAGGTGGCGACGTTCGCCAAGGTGGCCGGGTGCAGCCACATCCGCACGTTCATCGCCGGGGCGGCGAGCACCGGCTTGTCGGTCGCCAGCAGCAGGGTCGTGGCGAGGTCGTGCGCCCGCCCGGTCGCCATGCAGGCCAGGATGTCCGCGCTCGCCGGCGCCACCACCACCAGGTCAGCCGCGCGGGACAGCTGGATGTGCCCCATCTCGCTCTCATCCGTCAGCGACCACAGGTCGGTATAGACGCGCGTCTCGGTCAGCGCCTGCAGGCTGAGCGGGGTGACGAAATGCGCCCCTCCGGCCGTCAACACGCCGGTGACGCCGTGGCCGGCCTTGCGCAGCAAACGCACCAGCTCCAGCGCCTTGTAGGCGGCGATCCCGCCGGAGACGACCAGCAGGACCTTCACAGGCGGCGGCCGGTGTGGATCGCCGCGATGCCGCCGGTCAGGTTGCGGTGGTGCACCTGCGCGAACCCGGCTTCCCGCATCATCGCCGCCAGCGCCGCCTGGTCGGGGAAGGTGCGGATGCTCTCCGCCAGGTAGCGGTAGCTCTCGGCATCGCCTGCCACGGCACTGCCCAGGCGGGGCAGCACGGAAAAGGACCAGGCGTCGTAGACGGGGGCCAGCACCGCCACCTGCACGCGCGAGAACTCCAGGCAGGCGAAGCGGCCGCCGGGCCGCAAGACGCGGCGCGCCTCCCGCAGGGCCGCCGGCTTGTCGGTGACGTTGCGCAGGCCGAAGGCGATGGACACCACGTCCACGCTGCGGTCCGGCAGCGGCAGCATCTCCGCATCCGCGACCAGGAAGCGGGTTGCGGCGGCATGTCCGCCCGTGATGGCCCGGTCCCGGCCGACGCCCAGCATGGCGGCGTTGATGTCCGACAGCACGGCCGGCCCGCCGCCGGCACGCCGCCAGCCGAAGGTGACGTCCCCGGTGCCACCGGCCAGGTCCAGCAAGGTCCGGTGCGCGGCCGGGTGCAGGGCGGCGACGAAGGCCCGCTTCCAGGCGCGATGGATGCCGAGCGACATCAGGTCGTTCATCAGGTCGTAGCGCGGGGCCACGCTGTCGAACACGGCGCGCACCAGCGGCTTCTTCTCTGCGCGCGGGACGGTGCGGTAGCCGAAATCGGTGGTGTTGTCGCTCATGTGCCGCCTGTATAGCCTGCCCGGCACCCATGCCGGAACTCCCAGAAGTCGAAACGGTGATGCGCGGCCTGCGCGCACGGCTGGAGGGGCGTGTGATCGTACGGGCGGCGGTGAACCGGCCGGACCTGCGCTGGGCGATGCCGACGAACCTGGCGATGCGGCTGACCGGGGCGCGGGTGCAGGGGTTCCGCCGCCGGGCCAAATACATCCTGATGCGGCTGGATGGCGGCGACAGCGTGCTGCTGCATCTGGGCATGTCCGGCCGCATGGTGATCGGGCCGGCAAACCCGAACGGCGTGACGCTGCACGAGCACCTGGTGCTGCATACCGACGACGGCTGGCGGGTCGGCTTCGTCGACCCGCGCCGCTTCGGCTCGGTCGACCTGGTGCCGACGGGGGCGGAGGACGCGCATCGCCTCCTGGCGGAACTGGGGCCGGAGCCGCTGGACGCAGCCTTCGCGGTCGGCGTGCTGGCGCGGGCGCTGGCGGGCAAGCGCACGCCGATCAAGGCGGCGTTGCTCGACCAGAGGCTGGTGGCCGGGCTGGGCAACATCTACGTCTGCGAGGCGCTGTTCCGGGCCAGGATCGCGCCCGATCGGCAGGCGGCGATGGTGCCGCGCGCGGCGGCGGCGCGGCTGGTGGCGGCGATCAAGGCCACGCTGACGGAGGCGATCGCAGCCGGCGGCTCCTCCCTGCGCGACTACGTGCAGCCGGATGGCGAGCTCGGCTACTTCCAGCACGCTTGGAAGGTGTATGGGCGGGAGGGCCAGCCCTGCGAGCGGTGCCCGGGACCGCCCGGGTGTGGAGGCGTCGCGCGCATGGTGCAGTCGGGGCGGTCGACATTCTACTGCGCGCGGACGCAGCGGTAGCTGTTCGCAAGGTCACGGCGCTCTGGTATGCTGGCGGAATGACGGTCGTGTTCGACAAGCTATCGTTCATGCGGCACCTTGAGAGCGAGGGCACGTTCGCTCGGCCGCAGGCGGAAAAGCTGTCCGAGGCCTTCCACCAGGCGGTCCAGGAGACGGTCGCAACCCATGCCGACATCGCGCGGTTGGAGGCTGGACTGGCGCGACTGGAAGGTGCGGTGGGTTCGCAGATTGCGCGGCTGGAAGGTGCGATAGCCGCCGACGTCGCGCGGCTGGACGCACGGATCGATAGCATGGATGCGAGGGTGGACGCCAAGCTGGCGAGCGTGGACGCCAAGCTGGCGGGCGTGGACGCCAAGATGGCGCGGCTGGAGGCCAAGCTCGATGCAGGCCTGGCAAACTCGAAGGTCTGGACCGTCGGGGTCGGCGTGGCCCTGTTCAGCGCCCTGTCGGCGATCCGCTTCTTCGGCCACTGAGCGGCTTCCCTGCCGCCCGTCTCCGGGCTAGGTAGGCCTCGCGGAGGGAGCAGAGCATGCCCGAAATGATCCTGGTGGAGACGCACGGCAGCGTCGGGCTGATCCGCTTCAACCGGCCGGCTGCGCTCAACGCGCTCTGCGACCAGCTCGTCGGCGAGATCGGCACGCAGTTGCTGGACTTCGATGCCAACCCCGATATCGGCGCCATCGTCCTGACCGGATCGGAAAAGGCGTTCGCCGCCGGCGCCGACATCAAGGAGATGCAATCGCGCAGCTACCCGGCCGTCCTGCAGGACGATTTCATCGCGAAGTGGGAAACGGTGCTGCGCGTCAAGAAGCCGGTGGTCGCCGCCGTGGCCGGGTTTGCCCTGGGCGGCGGGTGCGAGCTGGCGATGATGTGCGACCTGATCGTGTGCGCCGATACGGCGAAGTTCGGGCAGCCGGAGATCAACCTGGGCGTGATGCCCGGTGCCGGCGGCACCCAGCGCTTCACCCGCGCGGTGGGCAAGTCCAAGGCCATGGACATGTGCCTGACCGGGCGCATGATGGATGCCGCGGAGGCGGAGCGCGCCAACTTGGTCAGCCGCGTCTTTCCCGCGCAAGCCATGTTGGACGAGGCGATCAAGCTCGCCGCCAAGATCGCCGGCCAGTCGCGCACGGCAACGCTGCTGACCAAGCGCGCCGTCAACGCGGCGTTCGAGACGACCTTGACCCAAGGGGTCGGCACCGAGCGGTCGCTGTTCCTGTCGCTGTTCGGCACGCCCGACCAACAGGAGGGAATGGCTGCCTTCGTGGAGAAGCGTAAGCCCAATTTCGGGCGGTGAAGCGGCTTCCTGGCTTCCTTGACTCGATGGTGCCACCCCCCTAGAACACCGCCCTTCACGAACGACGAACTGCGCGATCCCGTGGCCGGACGGTCATCGGCTCCGCTGAGAACGAGACACAGACCCGATGGCGAACACCGCTTCCGCGCGAAAGCGCATCCGTCAGACCGAGCGCCGGACCGAGCGCAACCACGCGCGCAAGTCCCGGATGCGGACGTTCGTCAAGAAGGTCGAGACGGCAATCGCAAGCGGCGACAAGGACCAGGCAGCGGCCGCGTTCAAGGCTGCCCAGCCTGAGATGCAGCGAGCCGCTGGGAAGGGCGTGATCCACCGGAACACGGTGGCGCGCCGACTTTCCCGGCTGGCCAAGCGCATCAAAGCCCTAGCGGTGACAGCTGCAACGTGACGTGATCGCCTTCGGTCCCGCCACATGCGGGCGGGTGGGGATGTTTAGTTGAAAGGCTAGCCGGTTTCCCGTCGGAATCGCCAGCCTTTTCATTTGGGGCTGAGTTTCCATTACTTCCGCAAGCGCATTTGGCTCGGATTTGGATTGCCTGACTCCTCGCTTTGACCTACACCGTTACTCTGCGGTCATGTTTGCCAGGATGGTTCATCCGGGTCGGACTTGACACTGCTGGCAACGCTCAAGGCAGGTGGGATGATCACATTTGGCGGCCCGACCTCCCCGCCGGATGGCAGTGATCCCCCAACGTCACCTGCACACATGAGGCCCGGCGAAAGCGATCTGGCCGCAGCATGGGCGCGCGTTTGCGAACGCATGAAGGCGGACGTGGGCGAGGTGGATTATCGCACCTGGCTGCGCCAAATGGCGCTTGCCGGACAGGATGGCGACGAAGTGACCATCCGGTTGCCGACCCGGTTCCTGCGGGACTGGGTGCGGAGCCATTACGGCGACAAGCTCGCCGCGCTGTGGCGTGCGGAGGACCCGTCCGTGCACCGGGTGGACCTGCGCGTCGGCGCGCCCAGCCGCAGCCATCCTCCGGCGGCCGAGGTGATCCCGGTGGAACCGGTGGCAGGGTCCACCGCAGCATCCCGCGCCGATGAGCGCGCGGAGCCTCGCGCCACCGACATGGCCAGTGCCTTGGACCCGCGCTTCTCGTTCGACGCGTTCGTCGTCGGCAAGCCGAACGAGTTCGCCTACGCCTGCGCTCGGCGCGTGGCGGAACACCCGGCGAGCCAAGGCTTCAACCCGCTGTTCCTGTATGGCGGGGTCGGCCTCGGCAAGACGCATCTGATGCATGCGGTGGGTCTGGAACTGTCCCGGCGCGAGGCCGGCCGGCCGACCAGCGTCACCTACATGTCGGCCGAGAAGTTCATGTACCGCTTCATCGCCGCCATCCGCAGCCATTCGACGATGGACTTCAAGGACAGCATGCGCTCGGTCGACGTCCTGATGGTGGACGACGTGCAGTTCCTCATTGGCAAGGAAAGCACGCAGGAGGAGTTCTTCCACACCTTCAACGCCTTGGTGGATGCGGGCAAGCAGATCGTCATCTCCTCCGACAAGTCGCCCTCAGACCTGGATGTGGAGCAGCGGCTGCGCACCCGGCTTGGCTGCGGCATGGTGGCGGATTTGCACGCCACCACCTTCGAACTGCGCATCTCCATCCTGGAAGCCAAGGCCGCCCGCGCCGGGGTGGAGGTGTCACGCCGGGTGCTGGAATTCCTGTCGCACAAGATCACCAGCAACGTGCGCGAACTGGAGGGAGCGCTGAACCGCCTGCTCGCCCATGCCAGCCTGTTCGGCCGCCCGGTGACGCTGGAGTCGACGCAGGAGGTGCTGCGCGACGTGCTGAAGGCGCAGGACCGCCGCGTCACCATCGAGGAGATCCAGAAGCGGGTGGCCGAGCACTACCACCTCCGCCTCAGCGAGATGAGCAGCGCACGGCGCGCCCGCAGCGTGGCGCGGCCTCGCCAGGTGGCGATGTACCTGGCCAAGCAGCTGACCAGCCGCTCCCTGCCGGAGATCGGCCGCAAGTTCGGCAACCGCGACCACACCACCGTCATGCACGCCTGCTCCCGCGTGGCGGAGATCATGGACGTAGATGCGGGCTTCGCCGAGGACGTGGAGCTGCTGCGGCGGATGCTGGAGAGCTGACGCGTCGTCCGGTTGCGCCCTGCCCCGGCTCTGCTAGGTTGAACGACCGATGAGACAGCGCACCGAGTCCGGCCGCGCGGAAGGACCGAACCGATGAAGCTCAAGGCCGACCGGGCCAGCCTGATCAAAGCTCTGGCGCATATCCAGAGCGTCGCCGAGAAGCGCAATACGATCCCGATCCTGGCCAACGCGCTCATCGCCGTGCGCGATGGCAAGCTGAGTTTCACCGCGACCGACATGGAGATCGCCGTGGTGGAGGAGGTCGCGGCCGCCACCAGCCGCGACGGCGCCACCACCGCCTCGGCCAACACCCTGTACGAGATCGTGCGCAAGCTGCCGGACGGGGCCGAGGTGGAGCTGGACTTCGCCGGCGGCGACGCGCAACTGGCGCTGCGGGCGGGCCGCTACGCCACCAGTCTGGTGACGCTGCCGACCGACGACTTTCCCTCCATGACCGCCGGGCAACTCCCGCATCGCTTCCACCTCTCTGCCTTGGCATGGCGCGGGCTGATCGACCGCACCCGCTTCGCCATCAGCACGGAGGAGACGCGCTACTACCTCAACGGCATCTTCCTGCACGCGGCCGAGGCCAACGATGGCCGGGTGTTGCGCGCCGTCGCCACCGACGGGCACCGCCTCGCAAGGGTGGAGGAGCCGCTGCCCGAAGGCGCCGGGTCGATGCCCGGCGTGATCGTCCCGCGCAAGACGGTGGCCGAGCTGCGCAAGCTGCTGGACGAAGCCAGCGGCGACGTGGAATGCGCGCTGTCCGACACCCGCATCCAGTTCACCGTCGGCAGCGTGCAGCTGACCAGCAAGCTGATCGACGGCACCTTTCCGGAATATGAACGCGTCATCCCGCGCGACAACGAGAAGATCCTGCGGGTCGGCAAGAAGGATTTCGCCGAGGCGGTCGGCCGCGTGGCCGCAATCAGCAGCGAGCGGTCGCGCCCGGTGAAGATGTCGCTGGCGCGCGACCTGCTGGTGCTGTCCGCCGCCAGTCCGGAACAGGGGACCGCCAGCGAGGAACTGGAGGGCGACCGCGTGAAATACGAAGCCGGCCCGCTCGAGATCGGCTTCCAGGCGCGCTACCTCAACGACATCACGGACCAGATCGGCGGCGAGGTGGAGTTCCTGTTCAGCGACGGCGCGGCGCCCACCGTGGTGCGCGATGCCGGCGACAGCAGCGCGCTCTACGTACTGATGCCGATGCGGGTGTAGCCAACGCCGGCCCACTGACGCGCGACGCGGGGTGCAGCTCACTCGCCTGGCACTCACTGAGTTCCGCAACTACCCGGCCCTGGTCTGGCGCCCGGGCACGCGGCTGGTCGTGGTCACCGGCCCGAACGGCAGCGGCAAGACCAACCTGCTGGAAGCTGTCTCCCTCCTCGTGCCCGGGCGCGGCCTGCGCAACGCGCGCCTGGCTGACCTCCCGCGACAGGCTGGCACCGGCCGCTGGGGTGTGGCGGCGGAGTTCGCCGATGGGCTGCGCCTCGGCACCGGCAGCCCACCGGACGGGCCGGCCGAACGGCGGGTGTTCCGGCTGGACGACGAGGTCCCACGCTCCCAGGCGGCCATCGCGCAGCGGCTGGCGGCGGTGTGGCTCACGCCGCAGATGGACCGCCTGTTCGGGGAAGGTGCATCCGGACGTCGCCGCTTCCTGGACCGCCTGGTCTGGGCGCTGGAGCCGGGCCATGCGCGGGAGATCGCCGCCCACGACACGGCCATGGCCAGCCGCAACCGCCTGCTGGCGCAAGGGGGCGCCGATCCGGCCTGGCTGGCCGGGCTGGAGGACGGCATGGTGCGCCACGCCGTGGCCGCCGCTGCCGCCCGCCGCTCGCTCGTCGCCCGGCTGAATGCTGCGCTTGCGGACGGGGCAGCCGGGCGGTTTCCCGCCGCTCGCATGGCCTTGCTGGACCCGATCGCCGGGCGGCTGGACACGGACCCGGCCCTCACCGTGGAGGACTGGCTGCGGGCTGCCCTGTGCGAGTCCCGCGCCCGGGACGCGGCGGCTGGCACCGCCGGGCTGGGCGCGCACCGGGCGGACATGGCGTTGTTCGACGCGGCCACCGGCCTGCCCGCCGCGCTGGCCAGCACCGGGCAGCAGAAGGCGCTGCTGCTGGGCGTGGTGCTGGGCCATGCCGCCCTGATCGCCGCCGCCCGGGGTGCGCCGCCCGTGCTGCTGCTGGACGAGCCGGCTGTCCACCTGGATGCCGAGCGCCGGAGTGACCTGCTGGCAGCCCTGATGACGCTGGATGGCACCGTGCTGCTGACGGGCACGGACGCGGACGCCTTCGCGCCCCTGCGGGGCCGTGCCGAGGGATGGCGCACCGGCGGCGACGCCCTGCTGCCGGACCCGGCCTTTCCCCCCATCGGCACTGTCTTATAGGCGTGATTGCGCCTATATAGCAGGTCACCCAGACGAGACCCGGAGACCACCGACGGCATGTCCGACCCCGCCGCGCCCGCCCCTGATTCCACGCCCGGCAACGGCGAGTATGACGCTGCGTCCATTTCCGTCCTGCGCGGCCTGGACGCGGTGCGCAAGCGGCCTGGCATGTATATCGGCGACACGGATGACGGGTCCGGCCTGCACCACATGGCGTTCGAGATCATCGACAACGCGGTGGACGAGGCGCAGGCGGGTTTCGCCACCGAGTGCTCGCTGACGCTGAACGCGGATGGCTCCGTGACCGTGCGCGACAACGGGCGCGGCATCCCCACCGACATCCACCACGAGGAGGGCGTGTCCGCGGCCGAGGTGGTGCTGACGCGGCTGCATGCCGGCGGCAAGTTCAACCAGAACAGCTACAAGGTGTCCGGCGGCCTGCACGGCGTGGGGGCCGCCGTGGTGAACGCGCTGTCCGACTGGATGCACGTGCGCATCTGGCGCAACGGCACGGAGCACGTGATCCGCTTCCGCAACGGCGATGCGGTCGAGCCGCTGGCCGTGGTCGGCCCAAGCCCGGAGCACACCGGCACCGAGGTGATCTTCAAGCCGAGCCCGGCGACCTTCACCAAGACCGAATTTGAATACGCCATCCTGGAGAAGCGGCTGCGCGAGCTGGCGTTCCTGAACTCCGGCCTGCGCATCCGCCTGCACGACGAGCGGCATGCGCCGGTGCAGGAGGCGGATTTCTGCTTCGACGGCGGACTGATCCAGTTCGTCCGCTTCCTGGACCGATCGAAGACGCCGGTGCTGAGCGAACCGCTGTTCGGCGCGGTGGATGCGTCGGGCGGCATGCGGGTGGAGTTCGCCCTGTCCTGGAACGACAGCTTCCACGAGACGATGCTGTGCTACACCAACAACATCCCGCAGCGCGACGGCGGCAGCCACCTGGCGGGCTATCGCCAGGCACTGACCCGCGTGGTGACGAAATACGCCGAAAGCATGGGCAAGAAGGAACTGGCCCTGGTGGGCGAGGACATGCGCGAGGGCATGACCTGCGTGCTGTCGGTCAAGGTGCCGGACCCGAAGTTCAGCAGCCAGACCAAGGACAAGCTCGTCAGCTCCGAAGTGCAGCCCGTGGTGCAGGCCGTGGTCGCCGACGTGGTGAGCCATTGGTTCGAGACGCACCCGCGCGAGGCCAAGGCGATCGTGCAGAAGGTGATGGACGCCGCCAGCGCCCGCGAGGCCGCCCGCAAAGCGCGCGAGCTGACCCGGCGCAAGGGCGTGCTGGACGTGTCCACGCTGCCGGGCAAGCTGGCGGATTGCCAGGAGCGCGACCCGGCGAAGGCGGAGGTCTTCATCGTCGAGGGTGATTCGGCCGGCGGCTCCGCCAAGCAGGGGCGCGACCGCAAGTCCCAGGCGATCCTGCCGCTGAAGGGCAAGATCCTGAACGTCGAACGCGCCCGGTTCGACCGCATGCTCGGCTCGGCCGAGATCGGCACGCTGATCACGGCGCTGGGCACCGGGATCGGCCGCGGCGAGCCCGAACAGGGCGGCTTCGACATCACCAAGCTGCGCTACCACCGCATCGTCATCATGACGGACGCCGACGTGGACGGCAGCCATATCCGCACGTTGCTGCTGACGTTCTTCTTCCGCCAGATGCCGGAGCTGATCGAGCGCGGCTACCTCTACATCGCGCAGCCGCCGCTGTTCAAGGCGACCCGCGGCCGCGACGAGCGCTACATCAAGGACGATGCGGCGCTGGAAGAGTACCTGCTGGACAAGGCCCTGGCCGAGGCGGTGCTGACCTATGCCGATGGCACGGTGGTGCAGGGCGAAGAGTTGGCCGGCGAGGCGAGGTTCTTGCGCGAAGCCTGGTCGAACTTGCGCCGTCTGTCCGACGCCGTTTCGACCACCTTGCTGGAACAGGCCGCCATCGCCGGCGCGCTCACCTCCGACTTCGCCGGCACGGTGGGGGAGCGCGCCGTGCTGGCGGACCGGCTGGCGGCGAACTCCATCCCGTCCGAGCGGGGCTGGGTGGTGGATGCGGACGAACGCGGCCTAACCATGCGGCGAACCGTGCGCGGTGTCGCGGACTGGCACCGGATCGACGCTGCGACGTTGCGCAGTGCCGAGGCGCGCTGGCTGCACGATCGGCATTCCGTGTTGCTGCAGAAGTTCGCCCAGCCAGCGTCGTTGAAACTGGACCGTGACACGGTGAGCGTCGCCGGGCCCGCGAGTGCATTCGACCGCATCCTGCAACAGGGCCGGCGGGGCCTGTCGATCCAGCGGTTCAAGGGTTTGGGTGAGATGAACCCGGAGCAATTATGGAAAACCACGCTCGACCCTGCGGTTCGTACGCTGTTGCAAGTGCGCGTGGGCGACGTTGAGGACGCTGCCGAAGTCTTCTCAACCCTCATGGGTGACGTCGTGGAGCCCCGACGCGATTTCATCGTGGGCAACGCGCTGAAGGTCGCAAACTTGGACGTATGATCATCGTGTGAGCTGGTCAGGTTTTTGGGAGCGATTGCCTGGGAGTCGCTGTGCACTGGCTACCTGAGCCTGGAGCATGGTTTCATTCATACGGGCCTGTCGACAGGAGGGACGTTGCCAACGTTCGATATCGTTGGGCGTCGGCTGTCCGACGGCATGCATGTCTTCGCCCAGTGCAAGAAGGATCCCAATCCCGTCGAGGTCCAGGAGTCATTCAAGGTGGCCCTGGGTGCCCACACCGGGCCATGCCTCGCGTTTTACTTCGCCTACGGTAATTGCCTTGGAGACATTCCGCCTGGGGTCGAGGTCTTCGACGAGGTCCGGATGCTGGCTTGGTTGGCGACCGAGCGCGGGGAGAGATACCGGCAATTGCTGCTGGGCAGATGAACCCTGGCGGGATAGTCTTCGGAATTGCGTCTCAAGACGTCGGGAGTCTCTGGAAGTCCGCGCGGTCGTCTCGGGAGAGCTTCCGATGGCCGAGAAGACATCAACGGGTTAGGTGGGTAGCAGTCTCGCGAAATGCGTCTCCCCACACGTGCGCGCTTCGAGCCGCCGGAAACCGGCACATAGACACAGCGGAGCGAGATCAGATTGTAGATAATTTGTGTATAGAACATGTTTTTCTCACGGACGGGTCTGTGGCAGTGCCAAGATGAAGCGTGGGAGTACTGAATAGGAGGCCATTGCTTATCGTATTGAGACCGAAACTTGCTTGCGCCCGGTCGGCATCGACCTGCTGTCGCTCGCACGCAGCACTTCCATGCTCCAGCTTGCCTGACCATTTTGGAAGCGGACGACAGCACCCGGCGCTAGGTTACCAGCCGTATTGGGCGGCAGCCGTTTGACGAACTGGTAGCCTCCGCCGGTCTGCCGGAACACTACGACGGCGAGTTGCTCGGCATTGCCCGTTGGATCGTTCACGTATTGGATGAAGGCAAGCGCGTCCGGAGTGCCGGGCCCGCCGTCGGCTGCCATACTGGATGTGGATTTTCGGGCTTTTATTTTGGGATATTTATCAGCCGGTCTCATTGGCCTTGCGAAGATTTTCGCGCGCGGCCATGCCCAGGTTTCTTCGTTCTCCCCGCTCGGCCGCGCTCCGCACCCTGCTGGTTCAGGCTCGGCAGAAGGCTGGACTGACCCAGGCAGACCTGGCCGGACGGCTCCGTCGGCCGCAGTCGTTCGTCTCGAAGGTCGAAGCTGGGGAACGTCGGCTCGACTTCGTCGAGTTCCTCGAAGTCACGCAGGCCCTGGGATACCAGGCAACCGACATCATTGCCGCCCTGCTGGCCATCGAAGGGTGACACAGCAGGTGTAATTCGCCAGTCCGAGCAGCCTTGCATGCCCGTCCTACCCAACTATCCTGCAGCGAAGCGTTATCTGGATCATCAGCATGGCGAACGCGCCCGTACCGGTGTTCCAGAGCGACTTGCCTATACCCGCCAACCTCGACCGGGCACGCGCCGACGCCCTCGGCTGGGCCGGAGGCAAGGCGGGATGAACGGTCTGGCAAGGCTGGTCGCCTGGTTCATCGTGCTGTCCTGTGCGTTCGCGCGGATGGACGCCGCTTCGGCGCAACCTGTGGACCAGGCATACCCGGATCATCCGCCAGCCGACTTCTGCGGGGGTGGCCCTGGCGACCCGCCCCTGTTGACCTTCGAGCCCGGCGTGGCCACGCCTTCGTTGGCCAACCCGACCGTCACCAACCGAGTTGCCCGCTGGGGCGAGCGCATGCGGTCCGCCGGTTCGAGGGTCATCCTGCTCACCGGCCTTGCCGACACCGGCGAGGCCGGTTACACCCCCGACCTCGGCCTGCGGCGCGCCCAGGCGGTCCGCGACCTGCTCGTCGGCATGAAGGTGGACCCGTCGGCGATCTGGGTGCGAGGTGAAAGCGTCCCGCCTCCAGCGTCACCGGACGACGCCGTGCTCGGACGCAGAGTGGTGGTGGGCGACCCATTACAGGCGGTCGCGTGCAACCAGGCCCTGTGGCAGGACCGCTTCCGCTGGTTCACCGCCCACTGCTCCGGCCAGGCGGTCGACGCCGCCATGCAGCGGACGTGCGACGTGGCGGACGAGCAGCTCAGCGGCGGCGATCCACGCGGCGAAAAGAGGCGCTGACCATGGCCGCGCAAACGGGGCTCCTGATCCGCTATCAGTCGCTTGTGTTCGACCTCTCCGGCATGCATTCGGCCGACCTGCTCACCCGCGTGAGGGCGGCCCTGCTGGTCGGCCTCGACAGGGTGCAGAGCAGCCCGCGCTTGCAGACCCTGCTGACGACTCTGACGGCGCTGTCTTCCAGGAACCCGGTCAGGTTCTTCACGAACGCAAAGGAGTGGCTTCCCGGTCCCGACCTTGGCTGGACCAGGACGCTCAGCAGGTTTGGCCGTCTGGGCCGCCCTGCCGATGACGAATTGCTATGGTGAAGGGTAGCGGAGACGACACGAGATGGTGGCACGGCGACATCGCAGAGGTGGCAGATGCCTGGCTGATCAGAGGTCGTCTTTCATTCGGCGACGGGCTGCAGCCAGCCCCATTCCCATCGGCGCTGGCGCTCTGGGCCGGAACCCCCAGCCAGGTGGCGGCAATCTCGGAGGCTTTCCCCACGGCGTGGCACGTCGCCCGCAACCAGCCACGACATGTTGCCGAAGCAGACGTAAAGTGAGAGCGGTGGCCATGATGTTGTCGGAAGGAGAAGGCCAGTCGCAATCGAACACCTTCGACGCCATGTGCCCCGCACCATGAGGAACAGCCTTATCATCCATGCAGCTTGCGCCGAGCGTCGCGGGATACCCGTGCGGCGCTGGTGGAATTCGCCTAGTCGGCTGACCAGTTTCCTGCGCCGCGTCTGCGCTCCTCCGGGAGCGAGGTTCAGCAAGTTCGCAGGAGGCTACAATGCCCATGGACGTCGAGAGCCGTTTCAAGGCTCTCTCCAAACAACTCTTTTCCCGGCGCTCGGTCGAAGACCCGCTAAATGGCGGAACCGACTTCCAGCGAATGGTCTCGGGGGCACCGTTTAGAACCGGCAGCGCTGCCGGAGACGGTGCTGAGCTGGCCGAATGGCTCCTGTCGAGCCACGTGGACAGCGGGTTCGACCACGCCCGGCTTGCAGATGCGCTGCGGCAGGCAAGCTTCCTGCAGGCGCCGGGCCAGCGCGTGTTCGCATTCGGTGTCATGTGCGTCGGCTTCTTCATCGCATTGCTGGACATCCAGATCGGCTCTGCCTCCCTCCGCGACATTTCGCCGAGATCATCGTTACAGCGGCAGCTCCGTCGTGCTCTTGACCTCCTCCATGACCGTGTAGGTATGGGTCTGGCGGATACCGGGAAGGCTCACCAAAGTCCCGCCCAGGAATTGTCGGTAAGCATGCATGTCGCGCACCCGGGCTTTGATGAGGTAGTCGAAGCCGCCGGCAACCATGTGGCACTCCAGGATCTCCGGCGACCGCGCCACGGCCCGCGCGAACTCGTCGAACGCCGCCGAGCTGGTTCTGTCCAGCGTGACCTCGACGAACACCAGCAAGCCCAGGCCGAGCTTGGCTGGGTTGAGGTTGACGCTGTATCCCTCGATCACCCCGTCCTGCTGAAGCCTGCGCACCCGATCGTGGCTCGCTGCCTGGCTCATGTTTGCCCGTCTGGAGAGATCCACGTTTGTCATGCGGCCATCGCGCTGGAGCAGCCGCAGCAGCCGCCGGTCCGTGTCGTCCAACTGATGGTTTCTCCGACGCCGCCGCTGCCGACCGTAGTTTCTTCGGCAGATGGCCACAAGTTCCGAAGCACCCCGGCACACGATCCCCCTATACCTGATCATCTTCAAGAGCCGGGACGACCCGCATGAGCGCCGCTGCCGACACCTTCGACGGTCCGTCGCCCTCCGCGCCATTCGAGGCGTTTGCCGCCGATGTTCGCGCACAGGCGCCTTTGCGAGCTGCGATCACACGCCACTACCGCTCGCCCGAGCCGGACTGCGTTCGCGCGCTCCTGCCTTCCGCAACCCTGCCCGGTGATCTGGCCGAGCAGGCCCGGGCCACCGCCGTGTCGTTGGTGCAGGCTCTGCGTTCGAAGGCGCCGCGTGGCACCGTGGAAGCCCTCGTGCGCGAATACGACCTGTCCAGCCAGGAGGGTGTCGCCCTCATGTGCCTGGCGGAGGCGCTCCTGCGGATCCCCGACCTGGCGACCAGGGACGCGCTCATCCGGGACAAGATCGGGACCGGCGACTGGCGCGGCCACCTTGGGCATTCGCCGTCGCTGTTCGTGAATGCGGCGACATGGGGGCTGGTCGTGACGGGCAGGCTGACCGGCTCGGCAAGCGAAACGGGCCTGGGCGCCGCGCTCACCCGGCTGATCGCGCGTGGCGGCGAGCCGCTTATCCGCCGGGGCGTGGAAATGGCGATGCGTATGATGGGCGGGCAGTTCGTCACCGGCCAAACCATCGACGAAGCGCTCGCCAATGCCCGCCGGCTGGAAGCGCGCGGCTTCCGCTACTCCTACGACATGCTCGGCGAGGCTGCGCTGACGGCGGAGGACGCAGCGCGCTACTGCGCAGAGTACGAGACCGCGATCCACGCGATCGGCAAGGCCTCCGCAGGCCGCGGCCCATATGACGGCCCGGGCATCTCCATCAAGCTGTCCGCGCTGCATCCCCGCTACCTGCGGCTGCAGCGCGCGCGCGTGGTGTCGGAACTGCTGCCGCGGTTGCGGTCGCTCGCCCTCCTGGCCCGGCGCTACGACATCGGATTGAACATCGATGCGGAGGAGTCGGAGCGGCTGGACCTGTCCCTCGATCTGCTCGAGGCACTGTGTCTGGACCCGGCGCTCTCGGGCTGGAACGGCATCGGCTTCGTGGTTCAGGCCTATCAGAAGCGGGCGGCCACCGTGCTGGACTGGATCATCGACCTCGCCGGGCGAGCCGGCCACCGCCTGATGGTCCGCCTGGTCAAAGGCGCCTATTGGGACGGTGAAATCAAGCGCGCCCAGGTCGACGGGCTCGAGGGTTTTCCGGTCTTCACCCGCAAGCTGCACACGGACATCTCCTATCTGGCCTGCGCCCGCAAACTGCTGGCCGCGCCCCATGCCGTGTTCCCGCAATTCGCCACACACAACGCCCACACGCTTGCCGCCATACACAGCATGGCGGGCGACCGCTTCGCGCTCGGCCAGTACGAGTTCCAGTGCCTGCACGGCATGGGCGAGCCGCTTTACGAAGAGGTCGTGGGGAGCAACAGGCTCAACCGTCCTTGCCGCATCTACGCCCCGGTCGGCACGCACGGGACGCTGCTCGCCTACCTCGTGCGGCGCTTGCTGGAGAACGGCGCCAACTCCTCTTTCGTCAACCGCATCCAGGATCCGGACGTGCCGGTGGCGGACTTGGTCGCGGACCCGGTGGCACAGGCGGGCGATGGCCTGCCGCATGAGCGGATCGCCCTGCCCCGAGACCTGTTCGCGCCGGTCCGTGCGAACTCCGCCGGACTCGATCTCAGCAACGAGCTGCAGCTGGCGGGCCTTGCGCAAGCCTTGGCCCGGCCGCACGAGTGGCGGGCCGTGCCGTCGGTCGGCGAGACAGCCGCGGCCATGGCGATCCGCAACCCCGCCGACCGTCGGGAGATCGTCGGCGAAGTGGTGGAGACAACGCCCAGCCAGGTCGACGAGGCCCTGGCCTTGGCCACCGCGGTCGCGCCGCTCTGGCGCGACAGTCCGCCGGCCGAACGGGCAGCCTGCCTCCTGCGCGCGGCCGACCTCATGGAGGCGCGTATGCCCATGCTGCTGGGGCTGATCGTGCGCGAGGCCGGCAAGTCGCTGACCAACGCCATCGGAGAGGTCAGGGAGGCCGTGGACTTCCTGCGCTACTACGCGACGGAGGCGGCGAGGACGCTGGACGGCATCGGAGACGCGCCGCTCGGCGTCGTCACGTGCATCTCGCCGTGGAACTTCCCGCTGGCGATCTTCACCGGCCAGGTCGCGGCGGCGCTTGCCGCCGGCAACGCCGTGCTGGCGAAGCCGGCCGAGGAAACGCCGCTGATCGCCGCCCAGGCGGTGGCGATCCTCCATGAGGCCGGCATCCCGCGGGACGCGCTCCAGTTCGTGCCCGGCGCCGGCGATGTCGGGGCGCGGCTTGTCGCGGACCCTCGGACGCACGGCGTGGTCTTCACCGGGTCGACCGACGTCGCCCGGCTCATCCAGCGCCAGCTTGCCGAGCGGCTGAACCCCGATGGCAGTCCGGTTCCGCTGATCGCCGAGACCGGCGGGCAGAACGCCTTGGTCGTCGATTCATCGGCCTTGGTGGAGCAGGTGGTCGCGGATGTGCTGCTGTCGGCCTTCGACAGCGCCGGGCAGCGCTGTTCCGCCCTGCGTGTGCTCTGCTTGCAGGACGACGTGGCCGAGCGGGTCCTGACCATGCTGCGCGGGGGGCTGGCCGAACTGTCCGTCGGGAAACCGGACCGGCTCTCGACCGATATCGGGCCCGTCATCAGCGCGGAGGCGCGGGACGGCATCGAGGCGCATATCAGGGCGATGCGGGAGGCCGGCCACGTTGTCCACCAACTCCCTTTGGCGCCGTGCTGCGCAGACGGCACTTTCGTCGCGCCCGCGATCATCGAGCTCGACGACCTGTCCGCTCTGAAGCGCGAGGTGTTCGGCCCGGTCCTCCATGTGCTGCGCTACCGCCGGGACGAGCTGGACGGGCTGCTGGCAGCCATCGCCGCCACGGGGTACGGCTTGACGTTCGGTCTGCACAGCCGGATCGACGAGACCGTCGCGCGGGTGACGGCGCAGGCGCGCGCGGGCAACATCTACGTCAACCGCAACCTGATCGGGGCCGTGGTTGGCGTTCAGCCCTTCGGCGGGAACGGGCTGTCCGGCACCGGTCCGAAGGCCGGCGGTCCCCTCTACCTCCGGCGCCTGCTGGCGGCGCGTCCGGCCCTGACGGGCCTACCCCCAGGCCGCGAGGCTCCCGCCGCAACCGAGTGGGCGGCCTGGCTGGACCGCAACGGGCAGCCGCAGACTGCCGCGCATGTCCGGACCGACATGGCCCGCTCGGCGCTCGGTTCGGAGCAGGAGCTGCCCGGCCCGGTCGGTGAACGCAACGTCTATGCCATCGGGGCAAGGGGTGTCGTCCAATGCGTGGCGGCGGCGCTGCCGATGTTGCTGCGCCAGATCGGCTCGGCGCTGGCCACAGGCAACCGCGTCCTGGTAGCAGCGGGAGCGCTGGAGGGAATGCCCGGTTTGCCGGACGCGATGGCCGGTTGGATCGCCGCCGCCCCCGCCGAGGCCCGGGAGGATGTCGCGGCCATCCTTTTCGACGGCAGCCAGGATGATCTGCAGGTGCTGGCCCGGGCGACCGCTGCCCGCACGGGGGCGATCGTGCCCATCTTCACTTCGCAGCCGGACGGCTCCTACCCGCTGGAATGGCTTCTGCAGGAGCGCTCGATCAGCACGAACACGACGGCCGCCGGCGGCAACGCGAATCTCATGATGCTCGGGTGAGCCGCCGCCCGACAAGTCCCGGCCACACAGTCCGCATCGGCTCGCGCCACCCGCGCCGCATCGCAACCGGCCGCAGCGGCGGTGCAGCGCGCAAGCGCGCCTCTGACCCGCCACGGGGATTCTCCGGACAGACACTCAGGAAAGGGCTGCCTCATCCCTCAATCGCGCGGAGAGTTCCGCCCGCAGCCTCGAACGCAGCTCCTCGCCTGCGGGAACCAGGGGCGCCAGGACGTGGGACGCTTCGACACCGATCAAATCCCAGACCGCCTTCAGGGGGCCGGGATTGGTTTCCGCGAAGCTCAGGTCCAAAAGCGAGAGGAGCTTGCGGTGCATGGCGATCGCTTGGGTATGGCACCCGGACTTGCCCGCCTCATACATCGCCCGCCAGGTCTTCGGCAGCACGGTGGAGGTGACGATGATGCCCCCCTTCGCCCCTGCCGCCATGTGCAACGGGAACAACTCGTCTTCGCCGCTCAGCACGCTGAACTCGTCGGAGACGCCGGCCGCGACTTTCAGGAAGTGATACATGTTGGTGTTGCAGGCTTTGATCCCGATGATGTTCCCGTGTCGGGACAATTCGTGGATCACCTCCGGATCGATGGCGATCCGGGTCCGGTATGGGATCTCGTAGATGATGACGGGCACGGGCGACGCATCTGCGAAGCGCACGAAGTAGTCGCGGATGCCGCGTTGCGTGGGATTGGTGTAGTAGGGGGTCAACAGCAACACCGCGTCGGCGCCAGCCGCGGCGAACGCTGCGCCCGAGGCAATCGCATCGTGATATCCCGGGTCCAGAATGCCCGCGATCGTCGGAACGCGTCCCTCGGCGGCTTCCGTACAGAGCCCGACCATGCGGACACGCTGCTCCTGCGACAGCGAACAGTATTCCCCCGTGCCGCCGAGCGCCACCACGCCGCTCACCCCGCCTTCCAGCAGGTAGTCCACGAGAACGCGAACGGCGCGGGGATCGACGACGTCGTCCCCTGTCGTGGGTGTCGGGGGGACCGCGAATATCCCGCGGAGGTCGGCAGCGGCGAGACGCCTGTTCATGGCAGTTCCAACGGTTCGGTTAGGGAGACCTTCGATCCCCCAGCGGCGGGCCGGCGGTCGGTGGAGGCGATGGACGAACCCCAGCCCTGTCCGACACGCCGGAAGCCTCGGGAAGGAGCCGCCCCGGGTTCAGCAGGTTATGAGGGTCCAGGATCGACTTGATCGCGCGCATCAGCTCGATTTCAGCTGGTTGCTTGAAAAGCAGCATCTCGCCGGTCAGCACCTGGCCGATGCCGTGCTCGGCGCTGAACGTTCCGCCCAAACCGTGTGCCACCTCATTGACGGCGTGCTTGATCCGGCGGGCCATGGCATGGGGGTCTGCCCATGATCGCCACTGTTCGAACGTCGCCTGGGGGATGAGGTGGACGTTGCCGTCACCCAAATGGGCGACGATGATGACTGGCGCTCCGGGAAGGACCCGGCGCGCCGCTTCGGTCGCGCGCTCGATGAGGTCGGGAACGGCGGAGACGGGCACGGCCACATCGGTCGTTATCCCCATTCCCGCCTTCTTGTTGGCCTCGCTCACGCTATGCCGTACTTCCCACCAAGCCTCTCGCTGCGACGAGCTCGTCGCAACCACGACGTCGATCACGAGGCCCGACTCCAGACCTCGCTCGAGCACCTGCTGCAGAGCGTCCCCCAGCGGGGCCTCGCCACCCGTCCCCGCGAGTTCGACCAGCACATGCCATGGATGCTCGGCCGAAATCGGCTCGCGGCGGTTCGTCACGTTCTCGAGGACGATGTCCAACTGAAGCTTGTTCAGCATCTCGTACGCCGTCAGCTCGCCGCCGGCCCGGGCCTGGAACAGGCCAAGCATGTCGAGTGCAGCCCGCGGCGACGGCACGGCCATCCAGGCGGTCGCAAAGGAGTCCGGAAGCGGATGCAGCTTGAGCGTCGCTCCCGTGATCACGCCGAGGGTACCCTCCGAGCCTACGAACAGATGCTTCAGATCGAGGCCCGTGGTGTTCTTTCGCAGGCCCCGGAGCCCGTCCAGTACCTGTCCATCCGGGAGAACGACCTCAAGTCCAAGGATGTTGTCCCGCGTGTTTCCATACCTGAGGACCCCGGTGCCGCCGGCGTTCGTCGCGATGTTCCCACCGATTTGGCAGGATCCTTCAGCGCCCAGGCTGATTGGAAAGAGCCGCCCGTGTTCGGCGGCAGCCTGCTGCACCGCGGCGAGCACGCACCCCGCATCCACCGTCATGGAATTGTTGGCGAAATCGATTGCCCGGATACGGCGCATCCGCGCCAGGCTGAGGACGACCCACTCCGTGCTGCCGCGCCGTGGCACGGCTCCTTCACAGAGGCTGGTGTTGCCACCCTGTGGCACGATGGGAACCCCCGCTTCTCCACACGCGCGGACCACCGACGCGACCTGCCCGGTGTCGACGGGAAGCACGACGCATCCGGCATTCCCGCTGTAGCGTCCCCGCCAATCCTCGGCGTAGGGCGCCACGTCGGACGCCTCCGTCAATACTGCCGACTGGCCGAGGATCGACGTCAACTTCGCAATGAACGACATCTCTGGCCTGGCTCAACTCAATGGGCTGTCGCGCCGACCGACGGGCGGTGCCGCCCGATCGGCTTCCAGCCCCGCTTGTGAGCTGCTACTCCGGCCAGGTCGGGCCGCAGCGGAACGCATCGTGTTGTATTATTATACAATATGTCAGTGCGCATCGCAGTAAGTTAGCTCGCAGGTCAGTCTGTGGCAAGCTCCCCGACCGGGATGCCCCGGCACACCAGACCTGCTCCGGAGAGCAGGAGAACATTCAGAGCGGAAGCGGCACACCGACGCCCTTGGCCACCGCGCGCTCGTAGATCAGTATCGCGATGGCCAGATCCGCGACGGCCGATCCACTGCTGACGAAGATGACGCGCTCTTGCCCGCTCGTCCTCCCGGCATGTTTACCGCCGGCGAGATCGGCCAGTGTGCCCTGCGCGTGGCGAGGATCCGGGACGGCATCGCCGGGCTTCGCATAGGTCTTCAATGCTTCCTCGTCGACGATCGTCAGGTCGAAGTCTGCGAGGCCAGCCCGCTTCCATGAGCGGGCGAGGTCCACCGCAACGATCAGGCTGCCAGGGCGCATCCATCTGGCATCTATGAATGGCTCGGAGTTCGGGCCAATCGGCACGGTCGTCACCACGATGTCGCTTCTGCGAAGAGTCTCCTCCACCGTCGCGGCGGTCGCCTCGAAGCCAAGCCCGCGGACCTTCTCGGCAAAACGCGCGGCCGCGACGGCAGTCCTGCTGTTCACGTGCACTGTGCGCAATGACGGCAGCAGCTCCTTGAACGCGATCAGATGGCTCTCGGCCTGAACACCCGCGCCCACGAAACCGATGCTGACGCTCCCCGGGTGCACGAGATACTGCGCCGCCACTGCGCTCATGCCCGCGGTGCGCAACGCGGTCGCCAGTCGTGCGTCCATCAGACAACGCAGCCGCCCCGTGGCAGCATCGGAAAGAAGGATGCTGGCATTGATGTTGGTCGGGGCCGCCCCGCCGGGCGGAACCATGCCTATCCACTTGAGCGCGGCGAAGCCGCGCAGCGTATCGACCGCCGCCAGGCTCTGAAACGCGTGGCCCGCCCCAAGCCAGATCGACGTCTTCGGGTGGCTGCGCAGCATCCCGTCGCCGTATAGCCGGAAAGCCTCCCGCAACGCGGTGCGCACGCTCCCCGCGTCGACCTCAAGCGCGGTGACATCCGCATCCGACAGGTAGAGGAACGGCTCAGCGACAGTCAACGGACAACCACCCTACATCGAAGCACCCAAGCCAACGCGTCGGGAGCGCCTATATCAGAACAGACTTCGCGGCCGTGGACACGAGGTTCGCGAACCTGGCCTCGGCGTCCCTGGCCGTGAACCGATCGATGGACACGGACAACGAGATGCCCCCGACTACGCTGTCCGTGCGAGAGAGGATGGGCGCGCCCAAGGAGATGTCATTCGAGAAATGGTCGCCGGCGCTGAGGACGTAGCCTTTCATGCGCGCCGTCCTGAGGCGCTCGAGGATCTTATCCGGCTTGTACACCGTCATCGGTGTGAACGCCCGCAGATCGCTCATCTTCAGCAGCCTCGCGACGTCCTCATTGCCGAGCCTCGACATCATCGCCAGTCCGGTAGCCGTGGCATAGGCGGGCAAGCGCGTCCCGACGACGACGCCGGTCGATAGAAGGTGGTTGCCGACGACGCGGGACACGAAGACGATCTCCGCGCCGTCGAGCACCGTCAGATTGACCGTCTCGCCCGTTTCGCGGTTCAGATGGACCATGTACGGCATCGCGGCCGCGATCAGGGGATTGCTCGCCAGGTAGGTGTGCGCGAGGTCGAGCACCTTGACCGTCACGCTGAGCGTCTTGGTGACGGAGTCCTTCTTCAGGTAGCCCATCACCAGCAGCGTATGGGTGAAGCGCTGCGCGGTGCTTTTATCGACCCCCAGCTTCTCGACGATCTGCGTCAGCGTCAATCGCGGCTCGGCACTGCTGAAGGCGGTCAGTATCCGGAACGCCTTCTGAACCGAGCCGACCATCAGCGGGCTGTCCGCGCCGGGGTTGACGTTCTCCGTTCTCGGTTGAAGCGTGCTTGCCCCCGCCATCGCTCAGCCAAGCGCCTTCGATGGCGGAGCGACGCCGCAAGCGGCCGGCCTCCGCCACCCCGAAGCGAGAGCCGCGACAGCAATTTTCATTCGCTCGTAGGCCACCAGAAACGTCCTAGCTGCGGGGTCCGGCCGGCCACCCGGCGCAGCAAGCCGCCGCGAACCTAGGGCCGTCTACCAAGTGCCGCAAGCGTTCGGCAGGGGCCGTGAGACGTTTCCCCGTGCGAGGAGCACGCATGGGTCTCAGCGGGTCCGCGCGCGCACGTCGAACCGATCCAATATGCCTTCACCCAAGAAGTGGAAGCTAAGCACCGTCATGGTGATGAGGCCTCCGGGCAAGAGTGCCATCCACGGGGCGGTCTCCAGGTAGCCCTGCGCCTGATTGAGCATGTTCCCCCAACTTGGAGTCGGAGGCTGGACGCCGTAGCCCAGGAAGCTGACGTAGCTTTCGGCCAGGATCGCGTGCGCCACGTTGAGGGTCGCGGCGACCAGGATGGTCGGCACCGTGTTCGGAAGAAGCACCCTGAAGATCAGGTGGCTGTCCCGGCAGCCGACCGACCTTGCGGCAAGGGTGAACTCCCGACTGCGCAGCGAGGACACCTGCGCCTGGACGATGCGCGCGACCTCCATCCAGGACGTGCACGCAATCAGCACGATGAGCGTCATCACGTCGGGCGCGAGAAGCGCCGACAGCGTCAGCATGAGGAAGACACTGGGAAAACACAGGGCCACGTCGACCACCCGCATGATCGTGCTGCCGATCAGGCCGCCGTAGAACCCTGCGACAAGGCCGAGCACGACGCCGATGACCATGCTCACGGCCATGGCCGCGACGCCCACGGACAGCGAGATACGGCCCGCCACCAACAGCCGGGCAAGCATGTCGCGGCCGAGTTCATCGGTACCGGCCGGGTGCGAGCCCCAGGCGGGACCCTGCAGGCGATTGATTATGTCCGTCTGGGTGTCATCCCAAGGCAGGACGAGTGGCAGGAGAGCGCATGCGAGGATCATCACAAGAATGAAGATCGCCGCGTAGGGCGCGGGTGAGCTTCTCTTGCGGACCGCAACCATGCCGGAGGCCGGCCCACCCGCGGGCGATGCCGAGGAGGCAGAGGCGCTCATAGGGGAAAATCCATCGCTCAAGCGGGGCGGACCCGGGGATCGACAACGACGTAGCAGACGTCGGCGATGAGACTGCCGAGGAGCGTGAGGATGGCCGTGAGCATCAGGACGCCGAGCACCACAGGATAGTCCCTGTAGTTCAGGGAATCCATGAACAGCCGGCCCATCCCCGGCCAGGAGAACACCGTCTCCGTCACCAGGGCGCCGCCGAGTTGCGCGGGCAGATGCATGCCGGCGATCGAGATCATGGGAAGCAGCGAGTTCGGGATGACGTGGCGCCACAAGACCTTCGTCTCCGACAGACCTTTGGCGCGGGCGGTGCGCACATAGTCCTGGGAGATGGCGTCTATGACGGAGGCCCGCATGTAGCGGCTCCAGATGGCGACCTGGACCATCGCCAGGACGAGCGCGGGCATGACCAGATGCTGCGCGGCGTCGATGAACGAGCCGTCGCCGGGAGATTCGCGGCTGCCCGCGGGCAGCCATCCGAGCTTAAGCGCGAAGACATAGATCGCGACGAGGCCCAGCCAGAAAGTGGGGATCGACACCAGCATGACAAGAACGACCGAAGAGGCGGTGTCGAAACGGCTGCCGCGATTGATGCCGCTGACGACACCCACCCATCCGCCGATGAGAACCGCGATGGCTGTCGACGTAAGCATCAGCTCCAAGGTGGCACCCAGCCGCGACCCGATCACCTCCAGCACGGGCAGCTGGTCCCGGTAGGAATGCCCCCAATCCCCGACGACCATGTCACCCAGCCAGCGCATGTATTGCCGGGGGAGCGAGACATCCAGCCCCATCTGGGCCGCAAGGCGATCAAGGTCTGCCTGGGACATGTCGCCGGTAGCCGCGAAGAGCGACAGCGGTCCGCCGGGCGCGAGGCGGAGGATGGCGAAGCCCAGCATGGACACACCAAGCAGGAGCACGGCCACCATTCCAAGTCGGCGGGCGAGGAATCCGGGCAAATCAGGCCTTCCAGCGCCAACTGCCGACGTTCCAGCAGTTGGACTGGTAGTTCGAGTTCGAGCGGAAGCCGGTAAGCTTGGCCTTCGTGCCTTCGACGGGCTTCGGGTTGCAGATGGGCAGGAACGCCAGGTCTTCCCGGATGAGGCTCTGGATCTTGTAATAGGCCGCCTTCCGCTCCTCGCGCTTGAAGGACGTCTGTCCCACCTGCAGGAGCCTGTCGACTTCCGGGTTCTTGTATTGGTAGTAGTTGGCTCCCGAGCCGCCTTGAACGGGGATTGCCGTTGAACTGAAGCGTTGCGTCGGGTCGGGGTCTGCGCCCGTCCCGTAGGTGCTCGCTGCCAGCAGGCAATCGAACTGGGACTTCGTGTAGTAGTCGCCGTAGACGACGGCCGACGGCATCGTTCTGATCTGCATGGCGATGCCGATCTTCTGCCAGTCCTGCTGGATGAGCTGCAGGATTTGCTCGCGCTCAGGCACGCCGGCCACCGTCGCGATGGTGAACCTAAGGCGCAGGTCACCTTTCGTCCGCACGCCGTCCGCACCCTTGGTCCAGCCTGCCTCGTCGAGCACCTTGTTGGCGGCCGCCAGGTCGAACACGTGTTTGGGCAGATCTGGATTGAACGCCCAGGACGACATGGGCAAGAAGGACTCGGCCTCCGTAGGGATGCCGTAGTACACCAGATCGACCAGCGCCGTCTTGTTCAGGCCGAAATACATCGCCTGTCGCACGGCCTTGTCCTGGAAGAGGGGGTTGCCGTAGTTCAGCACGATGCCTTCGATCTGCGCGAAATCGGTTTTGTAGACTTGTCGGTCTTGCAGCTTTGTCGCTTCCTGATAGTAATGCGAAGCAATCCCGTAGTAACCCGCGTAGTCTATCTGCCCCGTCTTGAATTGTGCGTACAGGATGTTGGAATCAGGGGCGTAGCTGAACACCACCCGGTCGGCATAGGGGCCGTCGCGGAATAGGTTTCGTTCGCGTCCACGGTGACGCCCTGGCCGGAAACGCGCTTGCCCCACTTGAACGGACCGGTTCCGATCGGAGCGGAGTTGAAGGGAGCGGTATTCGGGTCCTCGGCGGCGCCCAGGGCGTGCTTCGGAACCATGAAGGTCCACGTCAACAGCGCGATGTAGGGCGCATAGGCCTTCGCCATCTTCCACGATATCTCGTACGGATTGTGGATCGTGATGTCGCGGACGAGTCCGTGTCCCTGCCGGGTGTAGGCTCTGAAGGATGGGTTGTTCAGCAGCTCCAGCGTATATTTGACGTCCTCGGCCGTGAATTCGACCCCGTCGTGCCAACGCACGCCCTTCCGGAGTTTGATGTTCCATGCGAGCCCGTCGGCGGAGATGCCGCCGTTGTCCAGGGTGGGCACCTCTGCTGCAAGCTCGGGGATGAAGCCACCATCCGGATCTGCTCGCCAGAGGGGATTGAACAGGGCCAACCAGACAGCCTGATCCACCTCGACATGCGGCAGAAGCGGGTTGAAGACGGTCGGTTCCTGCGTGAAGCCGACGACGATCTGGCCTTTGCGAGCTACGGTCGACCGTGGGCCTTCCTGGGCAAGGGCGGCGCGTGTCAGGAAGACCGACGCCGGCGCGGCAAGGAGCGTCCTGCGTGCGATCGCGAGCTTGGCCGACGAGCCCCGCGCTGATTCGCCGCTATGCATAACCATGGCTCTCTCCGGGTTGACGACGGTTGTTCATGATCGTGGGGTGGAGTACCGGTGCCGAGCCTATCCCGTATCGCCGACTGCCAGCAGGTTGCGTTGCCGAACGGTCCGGGCCGCCAGATATTGGGGCGGCCACTCGTTGTCGTGCAGCAGACCGCGCTCGAGCTGCCCAACCTTGGTGCAGGCCAGCATCCCCATGGTCGCCGTCATCTCCCGCCGCAAGATCTCGACGCTCTGCTCGACACCGGCCTGCCCGCGGGCAGCCAGGCCATAGGCGTACGCGCGGCCGATCAGACATGCCCTGGCGCCGATGGCGAGCGCCTTGACGATGTCCTGGCCGCGGCGGATGCCGCCGTCCATCATGACCACTGCCCGGTCGTTGACCGCGTCGATGACGGGACCGAGCGCCATGACTGTGGAGATGGAGCCGTCGAGCTGGCGACCGCCGTGGTTCGAGACGACGATGCCGTCCGCCCCGGCATCGACCGCGCGGATGGCGTCTCGTGGAGACATGATGCCCTTGATCACCAACGGGCCGACCCAGGCGGACCGGATTTGCCGGACTTTCTCCCAGTCCAGGCTCTTGTCGATCAGCCCACCGCCGGCCTTGGACATGATCCGTTTAAAATTGCCCGCGCCTCCCGGCATGCTGCCGAAATGGAGCGTGGGCCCCATCAACACGTCGCGCATCCACCGAAGCCTGGTGAGCATGTCGATCACGTTCCCCACCTTGACCTTGCCCGTGAAGGTGTAGCCGTGACGGATGTCCCGCTCTCGCTGCGACGAGATGGCGCAGTCGACCGTGAGCACCAACACCCTGCATTTCGCAGCCTTGGCACGTCGGATGAGTTCAGCGTGGTGGCCGGGCTCCTGCAGGACGTACAGCTGGAACCAGATCGGGTTCTTCCGAGCGGCCGTGACGTCTTCGACGGACGAGACCGCCGTCGTGGACAAGCACGACGTGATCCCGCAGGACTCCGCCGCCCGGGCAGCCGCGATGTCGCCCCGCCGCGACAGCACGCCCAGCGACCCGACCGGGCCGAGGATCAACGGCATGGACAGGCGTTCGCCGAAGATCGTCGTGCTGAGGTCGATTTGGCTGACGTCGTTCAGCACCCGGGGGATGAACCGCAGGCGGGCGAAGTCGGAGGTGTTTGCGTCGAGCGTGATCTCGTCGTAGGCACCGCCGTCGATGTAGTCATAGAGCAGGCGCGGCAGACGCCGTTTCGCCAACGCCTTCATGTCGCGGATGCTGATCGGATCCACGAGGGCAATCAGTCGCGATAGCTCGGGTCGATGCGATCGAGCATGCGCATCAGCGCTGGCCAGTCCTTCGTGGGACCAACGCGGTTCGGCTTGTCGAAATACGCCGCGACCCGCTCGGCCGTCTCGGCATCGCACTCTATGACTTTGTCGGAAACCATCGCCGCGACCTGCATTTGGCAGGCGTTTTCCAAGAAGAACATGAGCTCGAAGGCTTCCCGGATTTGGCTGCCACAGGTGAGCAACCCGTGGTTCCTGAGAATGAGCACCTTGTGGCGGCCCAGGCTCTCGGCCAGCGCTTCCCCCTCGTTCCGATTGGTCGCCGTTCCGCCAAAGGCGTGGTAACCGACACGGTTGTGGAAACGCATGGCATGCTGGGTCAAGTTCAACAGGCCCCTCTCCTGGGCCGAAACACCTCCGCCAGCCACCGTGTGAACGTGCATCACGCTCTGGAAGTCCGGCCGGATTTTATGGATGCCACCATGGAGGATGAAACCGGAAGGATTGACACCCATTCCGGTCGGATCGTGAACCACCTTGTCGTCGAAGCTGACAGTGACCAGGTTCGACGCCGTGACTTCGTCGAACATGAGACCATACGCGTTGATCAGGTAACGGCCGGCCTGCCCGGGAACCTTCGCCGACAAATGCGCGTAGATCTGGTCGGTCATGTTGTACTTCGCACAGAGACGGAATGCGGCGGCGAGGCTTACCCGCTGTGTCCATTCTTCGGATGAGACAGACGCCTTCACCTCGGGATAGCGAAGCAGGTTGTCAGCTGCTGCAGGCACTTCAGGTCTCCCTGTTGATTGTCTGGCGGGCTAGAAGCAGCGACAGAAGTCGACGCCGCCAGATCGTGCGGACCGCCAATGGCCAAGCCAGGACATTGCAGACCCTGAACCCGTCGGCACGTGGTATTGCAATAGAATATCTCATATTTATCCTATCGGGTCCGTTCGAGGTGTCAAGCGCAACCTAGGTCAAGCCGCCGCTATCCCCCCTCGACGGGCTCGAGCGAATACACCGGCAGGGGATAGCTCGCCCTGTCGATGCCAGAGTAGAGCCTCACCCTCCGGCCGATTTCTGTCTGCTCGATTCCGTCACCGACTATCCGGGTAATCACCTGCGGTCCCTCGTCCGTCTTGACTACCGCGAGCGTGACCGTTGTTCCCAGCTGCCGGAAAGCATCCTCCACACCGCGATGCACGATGGAGAACGTGACGATCTCACCTCCTCCGGCCGAAGGAACGTCGGTCAGTTCCGCCGACCAGCAGGATGGGCACCGCTTGCGTGGATAATAGGTCGACTGCCCGCATCGCGCACAATGCTGCAGCAGGAATTCGCCCCGGGTACGCCACGCATCAAGCATCGCCTGGTTGACCGTGTCCTCGGTCGGAACGGGAAACTTCATGTCAGTGCTCCTCGCCCTGCAAGATCATCGCGCTTGCCGACAGGCCATGGCCGTAAGACACCATCCCGAAGCCGCTGATCAGGCCCAGACGCGCATTCCTGACCTGGCGCTCGCCCGCCTCGCCGCGCAGCTGGCACACCGCTTCCAGCGTTCCGATCAAGCCGCCGCCGCCCGCCGTGGCAGCGCACGAGAGCTGGCCACCGCCGGTGTTCAGCGGAAGATCCCCGTCGAACGTCATCGTGTGGTTCTCGAGGAAAGTGCCGACCTCGCCTTTCTCGCAAAAGCCCAGGTCTTCCAACTGGATGGACACCATGATTGGGTAGTCGTCATAGGCTTGAACGAAGTCCAGATCCCCGTGGCCCACTCCGGCCTCGTTGAACAGCCGGTCGCGGAAGGCCTCCCACCCGAAGCGGAGCGGGGACACTTCGCCCGGCAGGTGGTTGTGGCGCTGGAAGCCGGAAAGGATCTTGACACCTTTTCCGGGCAGCGCCCGATCAAGCGGCGCCACCAAGATGGCGTCGGCCCCGGAGGCGGGCATCGGGCAGTCAAACAGTCGGAGCGGATCGGCGATCAGCCTGGCGTTCAAATACTCGTCCAGCGAGAGCGGCTTCTTGAAGAGGGATTGGGGGCTGCGCAGCGCGTTCGCGCGTTGGGCCACGGCGATGCGGCCGAGCTGCTCCCGCTTGGTTCCGTATTCGTGCATGTGTCGCCGCTGGATCATCGCAAAGAAGCCGTTCATGCCTCCGAAACCCAGCGGGGCGGCGTAGTTGCCGACGACGGGCGTGAAGCGCGAGATCGCCTTCCGGAAGTCAGCCATCGTCCTGCCGTCGCCACCCAGGCACATCACGCAGTTCGCGACGCCCGCCTCGACCGCTCGGACGGCATCCATGATCGTCGCCGCCGGACCCGCACCGCCGGCGGTGAAAACGTGGGCCCAAGCCAGCTCGAGCCCGAGGTATTCGGCCAGGGTCACCGCGTTGTCCGGTGGCGCCATGAACGAGCTGAGCGCCAGACCGTCGATATCCGACTTGGCCAGGCCGGAGCTCGCCAGGCAGGCTGCGGCCGCATCGGCGAGGTACCCGAAGGTCGGCTGGCTGCAGCCCTTTTCATAGACCGAGCTTCCGTAGCCGATCAGGCCCACATCATCGGATTTCAAGGGTCAGTTCCTTTTCGCATGGAGCGCCGCGTCGTACACCTGGCCGGTCACGTCACCGGCCGCGGCCTTGAGCCTCGGCTTGTCGATCTTCGCGGAGGCGGTCTTCGGCAGCGCCTCCATGAACTCCACGTATCGCGGCACCTTGAAGGCGGAGAGCGTGCGCTGGCACTGGCGGATGATCTGCTGGGGCGTCAGCCGCGCACCCACTCCGGTGGGAGCCCGGGCGATCACGACCTTCACCTCTTCGCCGCGGAGCGGATCGGGAACGGGAACGGCGGCAGCCTCAAGGACGCCGTCGATCGCCGTAACGGCGAGCTCGACTTCGGCGGCCGAGATGTTCTCGCTGCTACGCCGGATGATATCCTTGATCCGCCCCAGCATGTAGTAGTAGCCGTCCGCATCGCGCCGGAAGAGGTCGCCGGTCCTGAACCACTCGCCGTCGAACACCGAAGCGGTGGCCTCCGGATTTCGGTAGTAGCCGCTGAACATCCCGGGACCCGCAACCCAGAGTTCGCCCGGCGTCCCGTCGACGACCTCCTTCCCATCCGCCACTATCCTGCAGCGGCGGAACGGGGCCGGCCGGCCGCATGAGCCCGATCCGGTCATGCTGCCGTCGTCGACGGGCATGGAGAGCGCGGACCCGACTTCCGTCATCCCGTAGATCTCCCGCACCGGCACGCCGAACCGCTGTTGCATGCCGACGTGCAACTCCTTCGTCAGACCGTAGGTCGTGATGAACCTCAGACGCGAATGCTCCAGCCTCGGATCGTACTCGAGCTTGGCGGCGGGTGACGTGGCCGTGCAGAAATCGATGCCGTTGTCTATGATCCGGTCGAACAGCTTGCTCAGGCTGAATCGCAGCGCCACGTTGAGCGTGGCGCCGCAGTAGAGGCCCATCAGGATCTTCCAAAGCGATCCCATGTAGGTCATGGGGGTGTCGACGAGTATGCTGCTGGGCAGGGGGCCCAGGGCCGACCTGGATTTGCCGAGCGTCAGCCAGTAGCGGTGCGAGAGCATGCAGCCCTTTGGGGCACCGCTCGAGCCCGAGGTGAACAGGATGCCCGCTATGTCCTCGAGGCCCACGTCGGGCAGCGCGAATCCCGGCTCCTCGACGCCCTCGATCAGGCTCGACCATTCTACGATGCCGGCGCGGGAGGCCGTCGGCTCGCTCCGGCCATGGACGATGACCCGCTCCCCGCTCAACCGCGAGCTGGCGGGCACCGCTTCGTAGGCCTCCAGGAACTGCCGATCGATCACCAGAAAGGCCGCGTTCGACTCCCGGATGAGCCGCTCGATCTCCGAACCCGTGCTGGCCGTGTTGACCATGACCGCCACCGCCCCAAGGCGGCAGAGCGCTATCCAGCTGATCAGGAAACCGGCGACGTTGGGCATCATCAGGGCGACGTGGGCGCCTTTGGCGACGCCCATCTTCCTGAGGTTCCGCGCGCAGATGACGGTTCGGCGTCGAACCTCGCCGTAGTCCAGCACGGTTCGGTCGCCATCGATCGAGCGCCACATGATCCGGGTCGGATGCTTCGTGGCGACGTCATCCAGCAGCGCGTGGATGTTGGTCGGCAGCGGCTCTCTCTCGACCGCCGACCAGGCGGCAGGGCGCCCCTTCGTCTCACCAGGTGACATGGTCTTCCTCGAAAGTGTCATTAAATCACGCGCAGCGCGCTACAGCTCCTCCCCGAGGCGGGCGACCTGCCCCTGCCGGTGGCCGGGTATGGCCGCGAGGAGGCTGCGGGTGTATTCATGCTCCGGTGCCGCGAGCAGCTCCCGGGTGTCTTTCAGCTCCACCAGCCGGCCCTTCTCCATCACGGCGATTCGGTCGCACATCTGAGCCGCCACCCGCAGATCGTGGGTCACGAAGAGGATGGCCAAGCCCATGCGGGCCTGCACTTCCCTCATGAGCTGCAGGACCTGGTGTTGGACGGAGACGTCCAGCGCCGACACCGCCTCGTCCGCGATCAGGACTTCGGGGTCGAGAGCCAGGGCGCGTGCGATCCCCACGCGCTGTCTCTGGCCGCCGGGAAACTCGTGCGGGTACCGGTCCACGGCCGCGGCCTGCAGCCCGACCAACTCCAGGAGCTGTATGCTCCTCATCCGCGCCTGTTTCGCCGAGGCGCCGTTGGCGATCACGCCTTCGGAGATGGCGGCTCCAATGCTGCGCCGCGGGTCCAGCGATCCGAACGGATCCTGGAAGACCATCTGCACCCGCCGCCGCTCGGGGCGAAACTCCCGGAGTGACAGGCTGCCGAGCTCCAGCCCTCCGACCCGGATCGAACCAGTGTCAGGCTCGGTCAGACGGATCACGCATCGGCCGACCGTCGATTTGCCCGAGCCCGACTCGCCCACCAGTCCGAGGGTTTCACCGCGGCGGATTGAGAAGCTGACGTTGTTCACTGCATGGACGGTTCGCTTGACAGAGAAGAACTGCCGCAGGCCGTACGTCTTGGTCAGCCCCTCCACGACCAGCGCATCGACGTCCGCCGGCGTCCGCCGCGCCGGAGGAACCATGGTCGGAACCGCGGCCAGCAGCTGCTTCGTATAGGGGTGCTGGGGTTTGCCGAGAACCGCTTCGGCGGTGCCTTCCTCGACCTGCTCACCCTGCCGCATCACGATGACGCGGTCGGCGATTTCCCGGACCACTCCGAAGTCGTGGGTGATGAACATCACCGCCGTGTTGTGCCTGCGGCGAAGCGCCGCGATGAGCTTGAGGATCTGGGCCTGGGTCGTGACGTCGAGCGCGGTGGTGGGCTCGTCTGCGATCAGCAGCTTGGGCTCGAGCGCCAAGGCCATCGCGATCATGACCCGCTGCCGCTGGCCGCCCGACATCTCATGGGGATAGGCTTTCACGATCCTTGCGGGATCGGGCAGCCCAACCTCCGCGATCAGTTCGAGGGTGCGGCGCTCTCGGCTCGCCCGGTCGCCCGCATCGTGCGCATCGAACACCTCCTTGATCTGGTCCCCAATGCGCATGACTGGATTGAGCGCCGTCAGCGGCTCCTGGAAGATCATCCCGATTTCACGTCCCCGGCGCGAGCGCATCTCGGCGTCCGAGATCCGCAGCACGTCGCGCCCCGCCAGGATCACCGTCCCCGAGCTGACCCTGACGCCCTTGGGCAACAGCCTCGTGGCGGCCAGCGCCGCCATCGACTTGCCGGAGCCGGACTCGCCCACGACGCAGAGCATCTCGCCGGGGTGTATCTTGAAGCTCAGCTCCGAGACGGCACGGGCACGATCCGCCCCGGGCGGCAGCTCGATCGTCAGCCCGGAGATGTCGAGCACGGGGCTGCCAGGCGACGCCAGCTGATCCGAGCGGGGTTCGAACCCGGATTTCAATGGACCGCCCGCATAGCCGCGGGTCGTGCCGACCGAGGGCCGTTGGCCCTCCCGCGGCCGTCCGACGCGTGGATCGGTTCGAGTGCGCTAGGCATCCACGCTCTTTCTCGAGAGCGCGCCGCCGCGAGCCTTGTAGAATTCCTCCATCATCCGCGCGGGTTCGTTGCTTTCGTAGGAGGTGCGGTGGTGACGTACCGCCGCTTCGATGGCCTCCTGGAAGGACGGCTCGGTCATTTCGCGCAACCGTGTCTTGTCCAAGCGCATGGCGACGGGCGGCTTCGCCCCAAGCTCCCGCGCGATGCCGATGGAGCGCGGGAGGACGTCGCCGCGCTCGACGAGATGATGGATGATGCCGATGCGGTGGCACTCGTCGGCCTCCATCAGCCGCCCACTCAGGGTCAGCTCGACCGTCCTGGACATGCCAAGCACCAGGTTCATGATCCATGGGCCGGTGATGCTGGCGATGCCGGCGTTTATCTCCGGCTGGCCCATCCGCACGCCGGGATGGCCCACGCGCACGTCGCCCATCAAGGATGCCTGGAAGGCCGATCCGGCGGCAATGCCGTTGAGCGCCATCACCAGCGGCTTCGACAGGCCGCGCAGCACGGAATAGAAGGTGCCCCAGCCGCGGATCCAGACCTCGGCCTCGTCGACGGTGAAGCCGTGCGCCTCCTCGAGATCCTGGCCTGCGCAGAATGCGCGGTCGCCGGTGCCGGTCATCACGATCGCCCTGACGTCGGAGGCTGCCTCGAAGGCCCCGAGTGCCGCCATGATGTCATCGCGCATGGCCACGGTCCACGCGTTGAGCTTCTCGGGACGGTTCAGCCGGAGTATGCCGACTTCATGGTCCCGCTCGGCAACGACGTAGCCGGTGTTCGTCACGGGAGAGCTCCTTGTCTGCCGGTTCGATCCCATGCGTCGGACACCGTCTTCGGCAGTCGATGTTTGCGGACACGCTGGCTGGGCGTCAGCTCGAACTTCTCAACGGCCGCGTAGTAGCGGGGCAGCTGGAAGGCCGCGAGGCGTGGACGTGCCCAGGAGACCAGGTCGCTCCATCGCACCGCAGCCCCCGCTTCGAACTGGACATACAAGGCGAGGTCTTGCTCGCCGAAATCCGCGGGGACGCCGATGGCGGCTGCCGCTTCGATGGCGGGATGGTCGGCGAACACGCGCTCGACCTCCCATGCCGACACGTTTTCGCCGCGGACGCGCATGCTGTCGGTGCGGCGGCCGACGAACACATACTCGCCGTTCTCGATTTGGCGTGCCATGTCGCCGGTGTGGAACCTCCCGCCCCGCAATGCCTCCCGCGTCGCCTCGGGGTTGCCGAAATACTCGGGAAGGAACACGCCATCGACGTCGCTGGAGAGGACGATCTCACCGACTGCACCCCCTTGTACTGGGCGATCTGACTCATCCAGCAGCTCCAGGCCAATCCACGGCAGGGGAACCCCGATCGAGCCGGGAGTTCCGCTGGTATTCAGCGTGGAGAAGCTCGAGCACTCGGTCATGCCGTAGCACTCGCGCAGCTCACACCCGAATCGCTCGACGATCGGCCCCCAAGCCTGGGCGGAGACGCCCGCCCCCCAGGCCACTCGGATCGAGGGCGGCGGGGGCGTGTCAGCTTCCGGCAGCTGCATGAGCACATCCAGCACGCCCCCCAGATAGTGCAGATGCGTCGCTTTGGCCGCCTTCCACTGCTCCCAGAAGCGGCTGGCGGAAAACCGCTCCACCACTTGGAGTTCCACATCGACCAGAAACGGTGACATCAGCATCTGCGCACCGCCGACGTGGCAGAGCGGTTCCCATAGGAATATCCGGTCGCCGGGATGGATGTCGGCCACCATCAGTGCGGCCTCGCTCGCAACGCGCAGCATCCGATGCGTGAACACGACCCCTTTCGGCGCCCCGGTGGTCCCGGACGTGTAGATGATGCACAACGCGTCGCTCGGTGAGATACCCGGGGCACGCGTCAAGGATGCGTCCGGCGCACTGCCGGACCCAGCCAACGCTTCGGGACTGATCTTCCGCACGCAGGCCAGATCTCTTGCAGCCTCTTCGAATTCGGGGCCGATGACCATAAGTGTGGGCCGCGCGTGGTCGACGACGTAAGACAGACCAGCGCCCCGCAGGCGCACGTTCACCGGCACCCAGACTGCGCCTAGCAGGATCAGCGCGTAGATGAGCGCGATGTGGTCCACCGAGTTCGGAAGCATGACGGCGACCCGTTCTCCGGGCCTCAGGCCCATACGACGGAGTTCAGTCTGGAACTCGACGACCCGATCGCTTAGGTCCGCAACATCGATACGTCGTCCCTCGTAAGCAAGCAGGCAGCGAGCCCCGACTCTGGCCAAGCCTGCGTGCAGCAGGTGTACCACATCAAGCTGATCCCCGGCGAAACGCTCCGGGAAATAGTGCCGGAAGTCGGTCATGTACTCAGCGCCCCACGCCCTCGGCAGCTTCGTCCAACATATTTCAATGCGATATCTATATGCGCAGAGAAATATAGAGAGGCTTTTCCTGTGACGCAACGTCTTTTCCGACGCGCCTCCGTCGCCGCGGGGCTTGGTGGCATCCGGCCGTAGCTTCCGCTGAAAAGCCCGCAGCTCCATAACGCCTCCGCATGGAACAGATCGGCGTCAGCGGCCTTTGGACCACGCGATCGCGTCCGCACCGGCTGGCAAGATCATCGGGCAGTCCGGATCGGTCGCGGCGCGGAAAACCGCCCTGGCGACATCCTGCGGCCTGCGCCCGCGTCTTCGCCGGATACCAATGAGTGAGATACAGGATGACGCCGGGGAAAAGCCCGCTTCCGCGACGCCGGGCAAGAGCCGCGCGCCATTGAGCGAAGTCTTGTCCCAGACGAACCCGGTCGGCAGGGCGACGATGCCCCAGGCGACGGTGATCCATACCAGCCATTTGCGGGCGCCAATCCGGTGAAATAACACGTGGCTGGGGATCCCGAACAACGCGTAGGCGAACGAGAATATACTGACCTTGCCCCTGAAATGCCCTCGATCTGAAGTTAGGTCCGTCATCAGGAGACGGACAATGAAGCGGTCGAGGTTCATGCAGGAGCAGATCATTGGCGTGCTGAAGGAGCATCAGGCCGGTGCTACGGCGGCCGATCTGTGCCGCAAGCACGGCATCAGCGACGCGACGTTTTACACGTGGCAGTCGAAATACAGCGGCATGGAGGTGTCGGACGCCTGTAAGCTGAAGGGGCTCAAGGAGGAGAACGCCAAGCTCAAAAGGCTGTTGGCTGAGTAGATGCTGGATGTGGCGACGCTGAAGGAGATGTTGGCAAAAAACTTCTGACGCCCGGTGCGCGGCGAGCGGCCGTGACCTGGGCGATCGAACAGAGGAACTGCTCGCAACGGCGGGCGTGCGGGTTGGTCGGGCTGCAGCCGAAAACCTACCGGTATGCCTCCAAGCGACCCTGCGATGGCGAGAGTCGTGCCAAGCTGCGCGCGCTGGCTGGTGAGCGACGGCGGTTCGGCTACCGGCGTCTCCACATCCTGCTGGCGCGTGACGGTGTGCAGCTGAACCACAAGCGGCTGTTCCGGCTTTACCGCGACGAGCGGCTTGGCGTGGGCAAGCGGGGCGGTCGGAAACGAGCACTCGGGACGCGCTCGCCGATGGCGCTGCCGAAGCAGCCAACCAGCGCTGGTCGCTGGACTTTGTGTCCGACGCACTATCCAGCGGGCGCCGCTTCCGGGTGTTGGCGGTCGTGGATGACTTTACCCGCGAGTGCCTTGGCCTGGTGGTGGACACGTCACTATCTGCCTGCGGATCGGCCGTGAGTTGGACCGCATCTTCGAGCAGCGCGGCTGCCGCCCGACGATGGTGGTCAGCGACAACGGCACGGAGCTGACCTCCCACGCCATTCTACGCTGGCAGGAGGAGCGGTCGGTGCTGTGGCACTACATCGCCCCAGGCAAGCCGCAGCAGAACGGGTTCGTGGAAGCTTCAACGGCCGGTTCCGCGACGAATGCCTGAACGAGCACCTGTTCAGCAGCCTGGCCGCGGCACGCCGGATCATCGAGGCATGGAGGATCGACTACAACACGGCCCGCCCGCACACGAGCCTGGGTGAGCTCACGCCAGCAACCTTTGCAACCCGCCCCGAGCAGGGGCATACGGAGAACGGACTCTGCTCATGAGCGAGGGCACATCGGGGGCAGGGTCAGGACCCATCCGGATAATCAGCGTATCTGCATAGAAGCTATGCTGTGCAGTCTGGCTTTGGCGCGATGCCCGTACGGCCCGCTCTCTCACCGTTCCACAAACCAGGGTTTGCGGCACGATGGCGACACCTCCCAAATAATACCGCTACTTGGCGCAATATCCTTGCCGAAACTGAATTGCGAAATCAGCGTGCCACTGCCAGAATCGTACATGGCTTCGGCACGAAAGGGCGCACCTCCTCTGCTCCTGCTCCCGCCAGCCGCCGGCGCCGGCGCTGGCGTGCTGATCGGCTACGCCTGCGTCTCGACCGAGGATCAGAAGCTCGACCTTCAGCGCGACGCCCTCGCCCAGCTCGGCTGTCATCGCGTGTTTGAGGACCGCGCCTCCGGTGCGCGCGTCGACTGGCCCGGCCTGGCCGCCGCCCTCTCCCCACCTGCGCCGCGGCGACACCCTCGTCGGCTGGCGCCTGGACCGGCTCGGCCGCACCAGTCACCAGCTCGTCAACCTGCTGAAGCAGTTCGAGCGCGAGGGCGTCCGCCTTCGCTCGCTCCAGGACGGCATCAACCCCGCCTCCGTCATGGGCGGGGCCATGCTGCAGATCGGCGCGGTGTTCGCCGAGATGCAGCGCAACCTGCTGCGCGAGCGTACCAAGGCTGGCCTCCCCGCCCGAGCGCGGGGGCGGCTTGGCGGGCGCAAGCCTCGCCTGTCAGGCGACGGCCTCGACACGGCGCGCCGGTCGATGGCCGACCCGCTGCTGACCATGGAGGAGATGGGGGTCTGGCAGCAACAGAACCGAAAGTTCGATTCAGGACAAGCCCGAGACAAGGTGGGTTTGCCGCCTACTGATTGATGCACCAGTTGATACGATCCGAGACTCCATGAAGCCGCATGTACCGAGCGGCCTACGGCTTGTGCATGAAACGGCGGTTTTCTAGGTTCTAACGCAACTCGGCGATGTTGAAGCCGCCATCAACGGGGATGCTCTGCCTGGTAATGAACCGTGCCTCGTCCGTGCACAGCCAAACCGCCACGTCTCCCAGGTCTTCCGGCTCGCCCAGGCGCTTCAGGCGCCGCGTGTGAGCCGCAACTGGCGTCAACACCTCCGTAGGAAGAACCGCGGTCATCGGCGTCCTGATAACACCAGGACTCACGTTGTTGATCCGGATGCCTCCAGCCCCGACTTCCAGCGCCACGGCACGGATCATAGCGTCAAGTGCGCCTTTGCTTGCCGCATAAACAGATAGGCCGGCGGTTCCGCCTGTCGCCGCAATCGACGAAGTGTTGACGATAGCGCCGCCACGGCGGCCGCCGTGCAAATCAAAGCTGGAGTCCTGGAGTCGCAATCGGACGAGTTCCTGATCCGGTCCGCCATCATAACGCCGCTCGAGATCATTCGCAGCGCCACCCTCGTCGGGGCCGCCGTCGTACGCCGTCCGGGCGACCTGGGCGTCGTCGCCGAAGGTGCGGTGGCAGATCTACTGGCCGTGGATGGCGACCCACTTTCGGATATCAGCCTGCTCACCGGGCAGGGACGCCAATTGGCGATGATCATGAAGGATGGCTACCTGGAGAAGGACGCCACACACTTTGATCAGGATGAGCACTGGTTTTCGGAGTGGTTTAGGGCGGAGACAACGCCCGTCTGAACCGCGCTCCGGCATATGCGTCCTGTCCCAATAAGTGTCTGGGCGACTTCGATATCTTAATGTGATTAGGCCCGGAGTGAGGTTAGTTCGGCCCCTTACGAACCTCGACCAGCCTTTAATCAACCGATCCAGTCAAGGCCGCTGTGTCCCGAAGCGGCTGCGATATTACGCGGCGTTGGGATAGGTCGCGCTAGCCGGCTAAATCGTGTTTGTAAGATGCATCGAACCAAGCGCCGCTTGGCGTCGTCCAGTTGGCCCAACGGATCCCAACGCAGCCCGTGCGGGGCCACGCTGAACGTGTCGACGTGCCGGCGGGCCCGCAGGTCGAAGACGGCGACCTGATGGCCCGGGCTGCGATTGGCCCCGTGCCGTCCGTCTCCGTAGAGGCACGAAGGCTTTGGTGTGATGCGGGGAGACTGCCAGCTCGTGCACCCGCGAGGAGAACCCGCTCAGGATGTGCACCGTTGCGAAAGTCACCGGGTCGAGGAACAGGAGCCGATTGCCCACCTTGTCAACGGCGATCAGCCCGGCATCCCCGCTCGGCAGGTTCGGCCGCGATTGGGTCAGCTATTAGACCTCCCGCAGGAAGGCCAGGATTTCCGAGGCAACCGCGTCCGGCTGCTCCTCGGGTAGGAAATGCCCGCAGGACGCGACCGTGCCACCGCGCACGTCTTCGGCAAAGTTCCGCAACGGGCCGGCCATGTCGGAAATGGAGCCCTGGTCGGACCCGAGGGCCAGCACCGGCATCGCCAGCTTGCCGTTCGCAGCCAGCGTCCGGTTCTGCTCGGCGGACTGTGCGGCAGCGCGGTAGTACGCCAGGCCCGCCCGCAGGCCGCCTTCCTTCTTGAACACCCGCAGATACTCCGCCAGGTCGGCGTCGGTGAAGGTCTCGGGGTTGGCCGTCTTGCGGCGCAGAAACCAGTCGAGGTACTCGCGTTCGCGCCCGGCGATCAGCATCTCCGGTAGGTCCGGGATGGCGTGGAAGGCGAAGTGCCAGGTGCGCCAGGCCCGCGCCGGCGCCGTGGGCAGGGCGTCCGGCAAGGTGATCCCGGGGATGCCGGCATCCATCAGCACCAGCCCACGCAACGTGGCCCCGAACATCGCCGCATAGGGGAACGCCACCCAGGCGCCGACGTCATGGGCCACGAGGGCGTGCCGCGCCACGCCGAGTTGCTGCAGCAGGCTGTAAATGCTGGTTGCCAGGGCCTGCGTGTCGTAGCCACCGGCAGGACGGTCGGAATCGCCCTGGCCCGGCAGGTCGGGCGCGATCACCTGGTACTCGACGGCGAGCCGGGGCATGACCTTGCGCCAGGCATACCAGCTCTCCGGAAAGCCCGCGAGCAGCACCACGGTGGGCCCGTCCGGCTTCCCGCCGATCAAGTAGTGCAGCCGCACCCCCTCCACCGTGGCGAAGCGGTGTTCGAAGCCCTCCAGGCCCGGCTCAGACCGCGAGGCCGGCGCGGTTTCGATAAGGCGGTTCGGCTGTGCTGTCATGCTGTGGTCTCCTTGGTTCCCGTCGCGAACGGCGCTATTGGCGAAGATGTTACCATGTGGGATATTTTGGCCAGCGACGGACTTCGGCCTGAGGGTTGGATCTATGCTTTCCCGGGCCGGTGCAGCGGCAAGGCGGTCCGCAGTTCGGCGCCAACCCGCCATCACAGCCGCCGAGGTGAAGAGTACGGCGTGCCAGGACCACACGTTGCCCAGACAGCTTCGCCGCCGAGCACGCGAGCATCACGCGAGCATGATGCCGGGCATAAAGCCCGCTCATAGTACGGCGACTCCCCCGTCCCGCGTCGCCTCGGCGCCAGGTGTGCCGCATAGGGCACCAGCACCTGGACCGCGACGGAGGCGCGGCCCCATCCAGGGCGGCGAGAGCGAGCAGGGCGAGGATCAGCCGGCGGTTCTCCACGGGCTCGCGAGCGAAGCGATGAACGGCAGTCCAAGGCCGTAGGCGAGCTGCACACCGTCATGATCAGGCCTGCTGGAGCCGGGTCACAGGCCTAAAGAGCCGTTGATGGGGCCGGCCAGCAGTTGGGCGTAGTAAATGTTGCGGCAACCAAGCCGTAGCCGGTCGCAAGCAGCGCCTAGGTTACGTCCGCAAACCACCCCCTGCAAAAGTCGCTCCTGCTAGACGGGCCGAGAGCGGACCGTCCGCTGTGGACTGGTCAGGAAGGACAAGCGGACATTCGCTGCCGCTCGCCCGTCGGCGGATGTCAACCGTAGCGGACTATGGCGCGCTACCTGAAATCTTTCAGCAGCTAATCCAAACAGTCAGAGAGAAGCGGTTCAGAGGCCTCGTCTTGCGTATTGTCCAGCAAAGGGCAGGCGTGCTGGCGGTGCGTGGTTGATGCTTGGTTGAGTGTAAGCGTCCGATGGACACCGGGGGATTACGGCTTGACGGTCTCTGCGGCTGTATGGGGTAAGACGTCGATGTTCCAGGGCAGTAGTTCGGCGACGCGGTTGACCGGGTGGTCGGCGATGCAGCCGATGACGTGCCGCAGGTAGGCTTCGGGGTCGAGGCCGTTCAGCTTGGCGGTCTGGATGAGGCTGTAGATGGCGGCGGCCCGCTCACCGCCCGCGTCCGATCCGGCGAACAGCCAATTCTTCCTGCCCAGCGCCACGGGCCTGATCGCGCGCTCGACCGGGTTGTTGTCGATCGCGATGGTGCCGTCGTCCACGTAGCGGGTCAGCGCGGTCCAGCGCGACAGCGCATACCGGATCGCCCCTGCGACGTCGCTGCGGCCGGGCACCTTGGTCAGGATCATGTCCAGCCAGGAGCGTAGATCGTCCAGCAGTGGAGCGGCTTCGGCCTGGCGGGCACGGCGGCGCAGGTCAGGTGGCTTGCCGGTGATCGGCGCCTCGATGGCATACAGGGCGGCGATGCGGCTCAGCGCCTCCTGTGCGAGCGGCGAGCGGCTTGCGGCGTGGATGTCGTGGAACTTGCGCCGCACGTGGGCCCAGCACGCCGCCTCGGCAACACGGCCGGTGTCATACAGCCCGTTGAACCCGGCATAGCCGTCGGCCTGCAACACGCCGCTGAACCCGGCCAGGTGTGCCCTGGGGTGCTCGCCCCGGCGGTCGGCGGTGTAGCGGTAGCGGACGGCTGGCGCGGCCGTCCCGGCGTAGGATCGCTCGTCGCGCAGATACCCCTCCGTTGCCTTTCCACGTGCTACGCACGCGGAACCTTCGGCAACTCCGCCCACAGCCGCCCGGTGCTGGTCTTGCCGGTTCCGGGCGCCAGCACCGGCACGGGCGTGTCGTCGGCATGCAGGCGCTCGCCAGCCATGACGTGGCGCTCCAACGCGTCCACCAGTGGGCGGAGCAGCGCGGCACTTTGTCCGACCCAGTCGGCCAGGGTGGAGCGCTCGAGCTCGACGCCCTCCCGCGCGTAGATCTCCGATTGGCGGTAGAGCGGCAGGTGGTCGCAGAACTTGGCCACCAGCACGTGCGCCAGCAGGCCGGGTCCCGCGCGGCCGCGGCGGATTGGCAGGCTCGGCGCCGGGGCCTGCGTGATGGCCTCGCATTGGCGGCAGGAGAACTTCGGCCGCACGTGGCGCACCACCCGAAAGGAGGCCGGGACGTAATCCAGCACTTCCGTCACGTCCTCTCCCAGCCGCCGCAGAGTGCCGCCACAGGCCGGGCACTCACAGGCGGTTGCGTGCTCGACCACATGGCGCGGCAAGTGCTCGGGCAACTGTCGACGCGCCGGTCTGGCATGGCCGGGCGCGCTAGGTGTTTCGGATGGTTCAGCATCTGGGTTGGCGGCCCCCTGCACGCCTTGCTCCTCCTCCAGGTCTTCCAACGCCAGTTCCAACTGGGTGATCGCCGCGTCCAGCCTCTCCGACGAACGGCCAAACTGCATGCGCCGCAGCTTGGCCAGCTGCGCCCGGAGCTGCTCGATGCGAGCCGCCTGGCCGTCCAGCGCGGCCTGCTGGCGCAGGATCGTCGCCGCCTGCGACGCGATCAGCGCGCGCACCTCATCGGGCAGAACGGACAGGTCGATGGCCACGTTGCATCATGCCGGGACAAGCCTGGAAAGTACAGGCTTGGCTACGTGTTACCCGGCCATCTCTGGTTGCCAACTGCGCACCGGCATGCGCCAGTCGATGCCCTCCAGCAGCATGGACAGCTGGGCAGGCGTCAGCGACACCGCGCCGTCCTTGGCCTGCGGCCAGGTAAACCGCCCGCGCTCCAGTCGCTTGGCGTGGAGCACCATTCCCTGCGTGTCCCACCACCGACATTTCACCAGGTCGCCCCGCCTGCCGCGGAACACGAACAGCTGCCCGCTGAACGGGTCGTGCCCGAGCGCCTGCTGCACCTGCCGCGCCAGCCCGTCGAAACCGCGACGCATGTCAGTCGTCCCCGCCGCCAGCCACACCCGCACGCCCGGCGGCAGCGCGATCACCCCCGCAGGGCACCAAGGATGCGGCGTAACGCCCGAGCATTGACGTGCTGGTCCACACGGACCACGCTGCCGCCCGGCAGGCTGATCTCCACCGTACGCGACGGGGCTGGGCTTGATGATGATGGTGCGGGAATGAGGCGCTCCATCGGCTGGTTTGGGCCGTCGAGCAGGCGCACCGGCACAAAGGGCGAGATCGTCTCGCCTGCCGCCCCGGCGGTGAGCAGGCCGTCGCGGACCTGTCGGCGCCAGGTGAAGACCAGACTGCGATAGGCACCGTGCCGGGCCGCGACGTCGCCGACCGTGGCACCCTGCTCGTAAGTCTCGGCAACGATGCGCAGCTTCTCCGACGTGCTCCAGCGACGCGCCGCTCCCGGCCGGTGATGATCTCGATTGCGCCGTCCATGACCTTAAGCCCAGCCTAAAAGTCAGCAGCATACCAACACGCACACCAACGTCAGAAGGCGGGGATCACCGGACGCTTACGGTTGAGTATGGACTACGCCAGCTTTAGGCAGAACGGAACGGTGCCGTGGACGGCAATATGAGTGCGACGTGACTCCTGAATGCGTGCCAAGTCCCTAGGGTCTGCAAGCTCAATTTCTGCCTGATGCGGAACCAATCCTCGCGCGGATACAGTTCCGCGTCACTATTGCGGATGTGACTGCGGCCTGGCGCGCGCACATGTGGTGGCGATACACTCGGGTTGCTGCTGTGGTCATGCCAATACTGCTTGGGCTCGGCGGCATGGTCGTGGAGGCGTATGCCGATCCCACCGCCAATGCCGCTTTGCTTGCCGTCCCACTGATCGGCCATCCCATGCTGGTGATTGCCGCGCGGCTTTGCCGCTATGCGCTCATTCCCTTCATGGCCCGGCAAACCTACCGGCAGACCCGCTCCTACCAGGAACAGTGGTCGGTGGAGCTAACCAGGTCCGGCACCCGATCCCGCGCTGCTGGCACCGACCACTTCGTAGCTTGGAACCATTACGTGGCCTGGTCCGAAACGGACAGGGTGGTCCTTCTCTACCACAGCGACATAATGTTTCAGTTCGTTCCGCGGCAGGCTGTCGACGCGGGCACGATGCAGGTGTTTCAGACGTTGGCGCCAGGCCTGAAAAAACGGTAGTCGTTGGCCCGCTTCACGGCTGAGCAACGCCAGACGTCACCGGGCATACCCGGTAGGTGGCCTGCAGCGCAAGCGACAGGGGCACTCGGTGTTTTGTGGTGCCGCCTGCAATCCACGGCGGACAACTGCCTGCCACGAGCGGCCGGCGTCCGAAGCACGTAGCAGCGCCTGCTTGCTTATGGCGTGTCCGCACTAGACAGCTTGTCGTGCAGGATATCCAGGGCCTCCGCGGCCGCCTGGATCCGTTCCGGATCGCCTGATGCCTTTGCGAGGGACAAGCGTCGCTCCATGAAGCCCAGGGCTTCCGTATGTCGCCCGCCCTCGTAGGCCAGCACGCCGAGCTGGAAAAGCGACTGGTCCGCCATCTCCGCACTCCCGGCCTTTTGGGCGTCGGCGAGCAGGCTTTCCAGTCCGGCTCGTGCCGTGGCGGTGTCGCCAAGTTCATATTCGTTCTGGGCAAGGTTCATGCGCACCGTGAACGTCTTCGGATCGCCCGGCGGAAGCAGCGTCGCAGCTTCGGCCAGGATAGCCTGATTGATTTCCCGTGCTTCGCCGAACTGCTTGGTCTCGTGCAGGCAGAAGGCGAGATGCTGCCGGGTGCCGAGCTGAGCGAGCTTGCTGACGCTGTTCTGCGCCATCAAGGGCAGCACCGCACGGTAATGCGGAATCGCAGCCTCACAGCGCCCGAGTCGCTGGTTTTGCCGTGCGATGGCGTAATGCAGCGACTCCTTGTCGCCAAGGTCGAGAAAGGCTTTCACGGCCTCGATGCGGAGCGCTTCCTCCCCATGCCGGATCGAATCCTCCGCCCGCTCGCCTTTGTTCTCTACAAATGAGCGCAGTTGCAGCACCCGGCCGCGCTCGGCACCGTCGGGTGCCGTGAGGGGCTCGATCCCCTCCAGTTCGCCCAGCACGGCACGCACGCTGAACCTGGCCTCGGGATCGAGCACCATGGTGTGGATCGCCAACAAACGGCTTGCAACCTGACTATCTGCCGCAGGGCTGTCGGCCGAAGCGATACGTTTGCGGAACAACGGAAGAGATACGAGTAGAAGCAAGACCCGCCGCAGCGTGTTCATAACTCACCTGATCGGAGCAAGGTCTGACGAGGCTACGATGCCAAAGGTGTTTGCGACAGTCGCTTCCTGACCCGTAGAGTTGCGGTGTTTGATACAGTCCACGACCGCCGCTACCGATCCAAAAGTCAGCGTTGACACCTTGGTCATCGCCTGAATGGCACGTTGAGTTCGTCTGGCGCGAAGGTGATTGTCGAGGTCGGGCCGCTGTCGTTGAGGATTTTACGCGCGATCAGTTGATTTGTCGGGGCGAGCACGCTGAGGTGGTTCGCTCCGACCACGGGGTAAAGATGGATCAGCGGGTTGTGCGTCGCGCGCCGGAGATTGCGCAGGTCGCCGAGATTGCTGACCGGGCCTGACGCGCCCTCGAACACGTGTAGGGACGCCTGCACCGAGTCGAGCCACGCAACCGGGCGGCGCGGTGCCATTTCGCGCTTATTCGGGGGAGCTAGAGGCACGTCCTCGCCTTGATATTCGGCCGGATCGGCAACCGGGCCGAACGCGAAGGCTGCCCGGAAGCGGGGCGTACTCTCGGCCATGAGCAGCACCAGTGTTGCACCCGTGCTGTGCCCGCCGAGGTAGATGCGTTGCGGGTCGATGCCGGGCTGGGCGGCAAGCCAATCGGCGGCGGCGAGCACGTCGTCGACCTTGCCGAAAAAGCCCTCTCGGTGCCCGGGGTTGTTGTTGCCGCCGCGCAGCGACGGATAGAGTGTCACGATGCCGGCCTCACGGTATTGGCGGGCGGTTTGGTCGTTCCCGGGCGGGTCCGCGTTCCAGACGCTGCCGTCAATCGTGTTCGCGTCGCCACCGGTGAGCCAGATGATGGCTGGGTGGCGGCGCCCATCCGCGGGCACGGCGCTGAGCAGGGCGGCAAGCGGGCCGGCGGCCGAGGGATAGTGCACAAGCCGTCCCTGCTTCGCCATAGGTGGGGGAACGGGCTCACCCAGTCCACGATCCTCATGGAACGTCGTTGCAAAGCCCTTGCGCGCGTCGGCGAGCGGCATCTGCGCCAATGCCGGCCCGCCTGAAAGCATGCCTGCACCCAGGCCGGCGAGGACCAGTGCAGCCGCGCATCGCGAAACGGGGTATATAATAAAATCGTACTGCCTGCTCATCACCTGTCCCACACCTGTCCAGCGCCGTCAGTTACCGCCTGCACCATGGGCCGGCGATGCTTCCTGACCGGCGGATGTCCGCTTGTCACTGCCCATCTCGGTCATCCGATAGGCCGGCGGCGATGTCAGATTCCGCGTTGCGGCGCTCGTGCTGGTAGTGACTACCATGCGCGCATAGCGGCCACTCCGGCGGCACTTTCCTGACTGTCGACCGGTGAGCTTGCGACCCATTAGCCTGGAAGCGACCATCAAATCGCGACCGGATAGTCAGGTTTGACAGCCCATGGCGTTGGCGGGTGGCCCTGGTAGGGCTACCTGGCCACCCGGAGGCGCCGAATTGAGCGATCAGACGGGGCAGGAAGTTGGCCAGGCCGCGGCCCTTCGTACCCGTCATCTTCAATCAGCCGCAGCTGCAACCCTGGTGTCGGGCGTTCGGCGGGCAGATCGAGAGGGATCGGCCAAGCACATTCAGTCTGTCCCTCCTCGCCGCGCAGCGCCAGGAACACAATCCGCTCGACACCGCCGGTGACACCGGTCTCGATCGCGAGGCGGAACACCAAACCTTCTGCATCTTGGACGCCCAACGCCAACCCAAGCTGTTGGGACTCCGCCTCTTGCCGCCGCAAGGTGCGCACCGTGGGATCATCTGCCGCGCCGCGGTAGAAGCGGACCGGAACCTGGTCGATCAGGAAGACGAAATGATGGCTGTCGTCCATCACCCGCAGCCAAGAGTGGTTGCGCGAGGCAGCGACCCGCTTCAAGCGTTGCTTGCCGAACGCGTAGGCTCGGCAGCCCACCGACCAGCTGTCGTCGCCCATGTCATAGACGGCCAGGGCGATCGCATCCCGCCGGGCGTTGGCCAGCAGTCGGGCACACAGGCGCAGCCGCTCCTCCGTCAGCGCCGGGTGGAAGTCCCAGGGAAGGCGCGGGTGCGGCGACGACTCGGGGGCGGGGCTCTGCATAACGTGAGTCAGGCGCTTGCGCTGTGGGACAAGCAAGCCCATCCTGCACACACGTTTGCAGGAGGCATCATGCCGCGCGTCCAGTCCTCCAAGGCCCAAGGCGCCATGACCACGACCCAGCCGACGATGCCCCGGGCGGCGACTGTCTTCGTCGATGCCGCTCGGTCTGCCGGGCTGCTGGACGGGGACCGCGCCGAGCACCTGAGCTTCCGGGCGCCGGCAGCCCTGGTGGCCGCCGCCAAGCGGGAAACCGGCATCCAGTCCACCACCAAGTTGGGCATTGCGGCCCTGGCGGCCCTGGCACAGCCTGACCCGGTCGCCGCCTTCCTACGGCGCACCCAGGGCCGGCTGGCGGGGCTGGACCCAATTGAGCCCTGACCTCCTACAGCTCGTTCGCAGGCTGAAGCCGGAGAAGCACCAGGCCCAGCTACAAACCAGGCCAGCGGGGACGCTGCTGGCCGCTGCGGCATTGGCAGCCGGGCGTGTGGCCCTGGTGCCGGATACGAATGTCTACATCCGGGCGGCTGCTGGCAGCTTGCCGGAACCGGTAACGGAGCTGCTGGGCCGGTCCTTGCAGTTCCACTGCTCGGTCTGCCTGGCCGAGCTAGCGGTGGGCGTTGGGGCTTACAGTCCGAAGGCGAAGAGTTGGCCGGCCGTGCGCGACCACTACGCCGAGTTGTTCGCCGCCATCCCCGGCCAACGTGTTCTGGTGCCGGACGTCGAAACCTGGACAGCGGCCGGGCTGGTGGCCGGGACGCTGGCGCGCACGCAGGGCTTCGACCGCTCCAGCCGCAAGGAATGCCTCAACGACACCCTGATCCTGCTCGCCGCGGCGAAGGCCGGACTGCCGGTGCTGACCTCGAACCGGGACGAGTTCGACCTCATTCAGCAGGTCGCCGGCGGCGGATCGTTCCTGCATTATTGAGGTGCGGCGAGCACCACCCAACGTCATCATCTATCACAGACCGACCGTCCCGGCGGGGCTGGCATGGCTGAGCTTGGACCGCCGCACGCAGCTGCGCATCACGGTCAGGCTGCGATGTCGGCTGTGGCCCATGATCTCCTCGTCGGGAACGTTGTTACGGTAGGCGGCGGTGACGAACCCCGCCCTGAGCCCGTGCGGCGAGATCGGCTCCAACCGGGTGCCTTTCACCCCGGCCAGCCTCGCACGTTTGAGCAGGATCAGCCGGACAGCCTCGCCGCTGAGGGCGGTCGCTCTTGGGGCGCCGTGGCGCGCGTCGCGGGTGACGCTGAAGGCCGAGCTAGTCCCTTGCGGGGCGCGCGCATCACTTCGAAGCCATCGATCTTCGCGTCGGCCGTCTTCAGCGTCTTGAAGCCTCGGACCGGCCGGGTCAGCTTTTAAACGCGCCGTGGTCGGCGTCAATGACGTTGTCCAGCTACTTGACCTGCCACCCAGGGCATCGAGACATCGATGTCGGACAGCAGCTTGCCTCTGCCGAAGCTCATGCTTTCCAGGGGAACGTCGTACATCATGAAGCAGACATCATCCTGCCCGAGCCCCGCCTTCTCAACGGCGTAGCGCGTCACGAGCTCGGCCAGCCGCCTTTTCTTCTCCACCGTACGTCCGGCCCCGAGCGTCACCGTGATGACGACCGCACGGGCAGACCGTTGGAGGTCCGGGAAGTTCGGATGGAGGAAGAGCTCGTCCTCGCCGTGCTCGCTGGTGACGATGAACTTGTCCTCCATCGGCGTGCCTAGGGCCTCGTGAAGTGCCAGGTTCAGCCCGTCGGCCAGCCCCCGCTTCTCGCTCCCGGTCAATCGTCCGGCCGGAACGTGGGCGTGGAACACTGGCATGCTGTTCTCCTCCGATGAATGGCTGACCGAACGTCTAGCTTTCCTCAATCCAACGCAGACTTCTGCCGCCCCTCCGGCGTGCTTCTGGCTTTCCCAAAGAGCATGGCCAAACGGGAAAGCCGCACGCCGACAGGACGGACAGCGCCATGGATCCGGCGATAGTTGGCTCGCGACGCCTTGTCAGACACGTGCAGCTCGGGACACGTCGTAGCTGTCCTCCAGCATCTGGAAGCGCGTCACGATGTCGTCGGCGATCGTCAGCACGAGCGCGAACTGGGTCGCGGTGATCTTGCCCGTCGCTTTGATCCGTGTCCGTAGCCTCCCAACGATCACTGCGCGCTCCTCGCTGGCGAGCACGTCCTCGACCTCGAACGCCAACGGCTCGGTCATGCCGCGCTGATCGCGCAAGAAGTCGGCTATCGCCTGGCGCCCGGTCTTGTGACCGACCCAGGGCAGCACCCCGACATCCCCCTGGATCTCGAACACGAGGTCTTCGGCAAAGAGTGCGGCGATCTCGTAGGGATCGCGGCCGGTTCCCATCCCTTCCAGCAGCGCCTTGGCGATCTCGATATTCTGTTCCGTGCTCATCGCAACGTACTCCGTTGCCTACGATCCTGGTCACCAACGATGATGTCAGTGCCGCCCGTGATTTCCCCAAAAGCCCTACTGCACTTCAACCGCCGCTTGCCGTCCATCTACGCTAGCACGTCATATCGCCCCTATGGCCGCGCATCTTCGCCGAGTTGCGCAAGCCCGGCGTGACCCTCCAGTTGCTGTGGGAGAAGTACCGGGTCGGGCAGCCGGATGGGTATGGCTACAGCCACTTATACGACCTGCACGCCGCCCGGCGCGGCCGCTTATCCTCGACCATGCGGCAGACCCATCCCGCGGTTGAGCAGATGTTCGTCGACTATGCCGGGCAGACAGCGGAGGTGATCGATGCGGCAACGGGTGGACCCATTAGGCCGTTTCTTCCAGCGCAGGTGGTTCTCGGCCGCGAGCGTTGGCACCAGACGATCTTGTGCCATGCCGAGTCACCGTCAAGACGGGAAACTGGTCGCTAAACGCCGGGCGGCATGGGGTAGTCGTCTGCGTTGAGCACCCAGCCGGGCTTCTGTGAGAAGTCCACCCGCGGCGGACTGAACAGGTCCACGAGCTGGTTCAGGCCCTTGCCAATTGCTTGGGTCGTGTGGATGGAGGGCGGCGGGATCACGGCGAGCGAGGGCGACCCGCACAGCTCGTGATCGTCGTTCCGCCACCGGTTCATGTCCGTGGTCCACGGCCAGCGCAGGTGGTGGACGAACTCGCCTTGCAGCGCCAGCGACCCTTGCTGGAAGTCGTCGTGGTGGTGCGGCGACAGCTTCGCGGTGTCGCGCGGCCCTTCCCAGGGATCGAGGTAGTTCACCATCAGCGTCGTGCAGCGGAAGATGCGGCCGAACCTCCCTGGTGCCGGCGGCACATCCAGGCTGTAGCTGCGTATCCGGAAGCCGCCAATTGGCTCCGGCCACGGCTTCAGCGGCGCCGTGTTCGGCTGCGGCGCTGCGTAGGCGGCGGCGTTGGCGCAGAGCGCCGCGATGTCTTCCGCACGATGGCTGAACAGCCTCACCACCGTCCCGCCCTTCACCACCCGGACGCTGCTGTCGCCGGGAGGCACGAACGCGATGCGGTAGCCTCCGACCGTTTCCTCCCGGCCACCAGCCTGGATGAGGATCTCGCTGCCGGGATCCGGGAGCAGGATTGCATACTCGTCCGACTGGGCCGTCCGCGCCAACACGGCGCCGGGTTCGGCTTGGGTGTAAGCGACCAGGAAGTTCTGGCCCCGCCCGTGCCAGGACTTCGCGAGCGGATCGCGCCCGGCAGGCACCATCTGATAGAATTTGAGGTAGTCCGCGCCGGCGAACTCGGTGACCTGTGGCGTAACGGACGCCCTCGCCAAGACAGCGCGCGGGTCGGTCGTGTCATACATGGCGGTTCCTCGCGTGGTGTTCATCGCGCGATCCGGCCGTTGTAGCCGCGCGCCCGGGAGATGCGCCCGGCTGCCGCCGTCACCTGGCGAACCTGCTTCTTCGAGGGGATCGGCGGCAGTCAGGAGGCGGATCTACTGGACGTAAAGTCAGGTAATCCCGTAGAAAGTTGCCTCGATTTGATCTGGCCATAGAGTAGCAGTGCCCCACCACCCAGTATTACGAGCCCACCGAGAACAGTAAAGCCGGCCATGTAGGACCCAGTGCGGCTGTTGAGGAACCCGACGAGGAACCCGGCAAGGGTGCCTCCTCCGCCTGCGCCGATACCGTTCATGATACCGGCCGCGGGGCCGACCACACCCGGTTCGACGGTGCTTTGCAGGATCGACCAGATGTTCGGTGTGTAGCTGCTGCCGTAGTATCCGAGCGCGACCGTAATCAACCCGAGCTTCGCATAGCCGCTATCGACCTGCGGAAGTGCCAGCAGCAGCAATCCTGGGATAATCAAGCCGGATGCGGCGATGATGACGCGCTTGCCGGTCCTGTCACTCAATATCGACATCGGTATTGCAAGGACTACGGCGGCCAGGAACGGCAGCGCACTCGCTACGGCCTGGCTGGTTCCGGTGAACCCGATTGAGCGGACCGCCAGCGGTATCCAGAGCGAGATGCCCCAGAATAGCATTCCTTGTGTGATGAAGCTGAATACGAGCAGGATGAAGGGCGTGCCACCAAGGGAGGCCATCGACACCCGCGTAGTCCTGCCGCCCTCATGCAGTGAGGGGTAGGGCGCGTCTCGCTCTGGCCGCAACAGAAACATGAACAGCGGTACGATGACCACCAAACCCAATCCGCCTGTCACGAAGAAGAGTGTCCGCCAGCCGAACCACTGATAAAGCAAAGTGAGCAGGACGAAGCCTACGGCAAGCGCGATGAACTGTCCGTAGTATTGGATCACGCTGTTCGCCTTGGTTCGCTCTTCGGGAGCGAACCAGGCGCGGGCAAAGCGGGACTGCTGCGGCCAATACACCCCTTCCGCAACGCCCAGAATGAAGCGGCAAACCAGCAGCGTGGCCGTCGAGGACGTGAAGCCGACGACGACCGTTGCCGCGGACCAGATCGCGAAACTCCAGATCACCGCCTTCTTGGGATCGACTGAGCGCGTTGCGATGCCGCCGAAGACGTTCGCACCTGCATAGCCTATGAGGAAGATCGTCAGAGCCCAACTCGATGTGAGGGCGAACTGGTCGCCCGCGAAGCCGAGGTCCGTGGCGACCGCTGGCAGGGCTACGGACAGGTTCGTGCGGTCCAGGTTGGCCACGAACAAGCCAATCATCAGTGTGCCGCCAATGCGCACCCATTCGGAGCCGGCTGCCGCCGATTTGTCTGTCACATCTGTGCTCCAAAGAGATCAGTCAGTGCGCCGTCAGCGACTTCGTAGCTCACGATGGCCCGGGCGGCGATCAATGGGCGGAACCGCTCGACGACGTGTTCTTCGTGCTCCCGGCTGTTGAGATAAGTCCTGAGATCCACCTCACTCTCGAACTCTACGGTAAAGGCATACTCGAATGTCTGGTCTCGCTGGCTGATGTTCCGACCAAGCGTGAAATTCCGCATAGTGGGATACACGGCTGGAAAGGTCGTGTACTCGCGAAGTAGCGCGTCGCGTCGGGACGGATCCACGTCCGGCTTGAAGCTGAAAAATACCATGTGCCTAATCAATGGACTGCTCCTTTGCGATGCGGATGGCGGAGTTAGTGCCGGCCTTGAAAGCTCGAACACACCTCGGACACCTGTTCGGGCTTTAAGAGTGCGGAAGCTCGGCCTTTGGCTGCGGCTATCCGACGGCGCGTGCCTGTCCTGCCCAGAATGGCGCGCGCAGGGTCTTCTTATCGATCTTACCGAGCCTCGTCAGCGGCAGGCCGGCCATAAACGCCACTGTCTTCGGCGCCATCACCGCCCCCTTGCGATGCCGGACCCAGTCTATCAAGTCAGCCTCGGATACACCTTGGCCAACTTTCAATACGACGGCGGCGTGCACCGCCTCGCCCCATTTCGGATGCGGTACGCCGATCACGGCAGCCGCCGCCACCGCCGGGTGGTCGCCCAGGGCGTGCTCGACCTCCTGCGGGTAGATGTTGAAGCCGCCTGAAACGATCATGTCTTTCTTGCGGTCGACGATCTGGAAGTAGCCATCAGGCCCCTGATACGCCATGTCCCCGGTGTGCAACCAACCGTCCCGCCACAGCTGCGCCGTCAGCTCCGGCTGGTTCCAGTAACCCGGTGTCGCGTGCGGCGCCCGGACACAAATCTCGCCCACGGCGTCCGGCGCCACCAGCTCGCCTGCATCGTCCAACAGCCGCACGGTGACGCCGGGGTAGGGCTTGCCAGCCGATGCCAAGCGGCTGGCCCGGGCATCCACATGGTCCTCCGGCGTGAGCGTCAGCACGGTACCGGGTACTTCCGTAAGGCCGTAATTTTGCGACAGGATCGGTCCGAACATCGCCAGTGCCTGTGCCACCCGCGGCGGAGCGATCGGCGAAGCGGCGTAGATGATCCGTGTCAGGGCGCCAAACTCGGCCGCAGCGGTGCGCGGATCGTCCATCAGCACGTAGAGCATGGTCGGCACCAGGAACACCGCAGTGACCCGCAGCCGCGCCACGGCATCCAGCACCGCCCCCACGTCGAAGCCGTCCTGGATGACAACGCAGCCGCCCTTGCTCAGCACCGGGAGAATGAACGATCCCGCGCCGTGGGAAATCGGTGACAGCACGAGCATCCGCGTCGCCCCGGTGAAGCCCTGTTCCGCCATATGCAGCAAGGACGCAAAGGCGAGTTGGCTGCTGAGCGTCACGACACCCTTGGGCCGCCCCGTCGTGCCGCCGGTATAGATCAGCCGAACGATGTCCTGCGGGCGGTCCACCGGCACGAGCGACGCCGGGTCGTAGGCTTGCATCGCCGGCCATGCCGGCTCCAGCCCCGTTCCGGCCTGTAGCGCGAACACCCGCACGTCATTGCGCCCAGCAGCAATTGCCTGCGCCCGGCCGGCACGCGGCGCGTCCACCAGCAGGACCGTTGCGCCGCAATCGTCCAGCACGTAGCGATGGTCGTCCTCGCTGTTGCCGTATCCTGGCGTGACGGACATGAGGCCGCCCAAGTAGCAGGCCGTCATCACCACGACCATTTCATAGCTATTGGCGCTGATCTGCATCACGGCGTCGCCTGTCCGCAGGCCCAGCCCAGCCAGGAACTGCATCGCGCGGCTGATATCCTCGCCGAACTCCTGGTAGGTCACGTGCCGCTCGCCGCACACGAAGGCCGTGCACGGGCCGTGCCGCTCCACCGCGACGGCAACCAGGTCGCCGACGCTGCCCACCGATTGCAGGACGCCGTCCAGCGCGTAGCCGGCCACGGCGCTAGCCCTTCACCAGGGCGCAGGCGGCGTTGACGGGGCCGTAAGCCTCATCGCCCGGCGTCGTGCCGACAAGCTTGAAATAGTCCCACGCGCCCTTGCTCTCCGCCGGGGATTTCACTTGGAAAAGGTAGGCGGGGCTGATCTGGCGCCCGTCCGGGCGGATGACCGAGCGGCCGAACGCGTCGTCCTCCGCGGGCTGCGCCTTCATTGCGGCCACTACGGCAGCTCCATCGGCCTGCGCTGTCGGCACGCCCACTTTGGCGACCGACTTCAGGTAATGCAGCACGCTGGCATAGCAGCCGGCCGTCTCCATGTCCGGATAGTTCGGCGGCTTCTGATTGGCGATCAGCCGCTGGGTGAACGCCCGCGTCCGGTCGTTCAGGTCCCAGTAGAAGCTTTCCGTCAACGTCAGTCCCTGCGCCGTCTCCAGCCCGAGCCCGTTCACGTCGGTGATGAACAGCAGCGTCGCCACCAGCCGCATCTGCGTGTTCAGGCCGAACTCGTGCGCCTGCTTGATGCAGTTCAGCGTGTCCGACCCGGCATTCACCAGGCCCAGCACCGTGGCCCCGCTCGCCTGCGCCTGCAGCAGGTAGGACGAGAAATCGGACGTGCCCGGAAACGGGTATCTGACCGACCCGGCAATGCTGCCGCCATCCTTCTGGATCACGCGGGTGATGCCCGCCTGCATCTCCTGTCCGAACACGTAGTCCGCGGTGATGAAGAACCACTTGGTCCCCGCCGACCGCGACCCGGCGGAGGATGCCAGCATGGTCGTGTCGTAGGTCCAGTGCACGGTGTTCGGCGTGCACTGCGCGCCTGTCAGTTCCGTCGTGGCGGCACCGCAGTTCAGGTAGACCTTGTTGCGCTCCTTCACCACCGTGTTCACGGCCAGCGCCACGGCCGAGGACGGCACGTCCACGATCGCGTCCACGCCGTCCCGGTCCAGCCATTGCCGAGCGATGCCGGCGCCGATGTCGGGCTTGTTCTGGTGATCGCCGACCAGGACCTCGACCGGGAACGCGCCCGTGCCGAATTCCAGGACCGCCTGGCGGACGCAGGCCGTGCTGGTCGGCCCGCCGCCATCCCGGTATGGGCCGGACTGGTCGTTCAGCACACCGAGCCGGATCGGTCGCGATGCTTGCGCGAACGCGTGCGACTGGACCACTCCCGTCAGGGCAAGACCGCCGATCGCCGTCCGTCGGGTCATGTGCATAGCCGCCTCCCCTCTTCGCGGCCTCTACCTGAAGCCTATTTTCGTATTTTCGACGCGTGTTCTAAAATAGAAACTCGCCCGCAGCACGTCGGCATGTCAAGATCGGGCCTGACAATATCCGCTCGCGGGGAGGGACCGATCAGCCAACCTAATCCCAACGAGACGGCCGCCGGACCACGTTCCGCCCTGCGCCTCGTCGACATGCTCGCTCTGATCGCTACCGCGCCACATGGTGCCACGCTGACCGAACTCGGGGAGACGCTCGCGGTGCCGAAGAGCAGCCTGCTCGCCATCCTGCGCGTGCTCACGGCGGCGGACTACGTGCAGCGGGTTGGAACCAGCTACCGGCTTGGCGGCGAGGCGTTCGACCTGGCGCGCAAGATCCTCGGCCTGGACCACGTGGCGAGCACGGCGCGCGGCGTCATGCGGCGGCTGTCGGAGGAGGTGTGCGAAACCGTCCTGCTCGCGATGCCGGACGACGGGCGCGGCCTGATCGTCTATACCCACATCGTCGAGGGAACGAGCAACGTCCGCTACACCGTCCCGATCGGGGACACGCGGCCGTACTACGCCTCCGCCGGAGGCCGGGTGGTGCTTGCGGCCCGCAGCGATGCGTGGGTATCCGACTACCTGGCCTGCACGGAGCTGAAGCGGCTGAGGCCCACCACGCCGCACACGGCCAAAGCGGTGCTGGACGCCGTGCGCGCCGTTCGGCGAGATGGGGTGTCCGAGAGCTACGAGGAAGTCACCGATGGTGGTGCCGGCGTGGCTGCGCCGCTCACGGAGCAGGACGGCCGGCTGGCCGGCGTTCTGGTCATCGGCGCGGTGTCCGCCCGCGCTCAGCGCAACCGGTCGGCCTACCGCGAAGCAGTCAAGCGGGCGGCCTACGAGGTGTCCTGGCTGCTCGGCGGCGGCAGGAGCGCAGTCGTGGCCCAGGATGGAGGACAGGCAGCATGACGCGACGCGCTAGTGCCTACATCGCCGGGGCATTCGAACACCCAACCCGGCTGGCCCCGGACAAATCAGTGGCCGACCTGCATGCCGAGTGCGCCCGAGGTGCGCTGGCCGACGCCGGCTTAGGCTTTGCCGATGTCGACGCATATTTCTGCGCCCGCGACGCCCCCGGTATCAACGCGACCTGGATGGCCGACTACCTGAACCTGCGGCTGCGCCACGTGGACAGCACCGACACCGGTGGCTGCTCCTACCTCATCCACGTGGCGCATGCGGCGGAGGCGATCGCGGCCGGGCGTTGCTCGGTCGCGCTGATCACCCTGGCCGGGCGCCCGCGCAGCGAAGGCATGGCGACCGGCACCGCCGCCCGCTTCACCGAGCCCGACTTGCCGGACGCCCCGTGGACCGCCGCCTACGGCTCCAGCATCGTGACCGAATACGCCATGATGGCCCTCCGCCACCGCCATGAGTTCGGCACCACGGCCGAACAGTTGGCCTGGGTGCGGGTCGCCGCCTCCCACCACGCCCAGCACAACCCGCACGCGCTGCACCGCAAGGTGGTGACCGTGGCGGACGTGGTAGGTTCGCCGGTTGTGGCCGAGCCGCTGCACCGCTTGGATTGCTGCGTCATCACCGATGGGGGCGGCGCGCTGGTCGTGGTCAGCCCGGAGGTAGCGCGGACCCTGAACCGGCCGCGCATTCCGGTGCTGGGCTGCGGCGAGACGATCTGGACGCGCGCTGGCGGTGCGCTCGACCTGACGCAGACGGGCGCCGTGCGCTCCGGGCCCGCCGCCTTCGCCGCCGCCGGCGTAGGCCCGGCGGATATCAAATACGCCTCGGTCTACGATAACTTCACCATCATGGTGGTTCTGCAGCTCGAGGATCTCGGGTTCTGTGCCAAGGGCGAGGGCGGCCGGTTCGTCTCGGACGGCAATCTCATCGCCGGCGTGGGCAAGCTGCCGTGGAACACCGATGGCGGCGGGCTGTGCAGCAACCACCCGAGCAACCGCGGCGGCATGACCAAGCTGGTCGAAGCGGTCCGGCAACTGCGGGGCGAGGCGCACCCGGCCGTGCAGGTTCCGGGCTGCGACCTGGCGCTGGCCAGCGGCCCCGGCGGCGTGATCGGCAGCGGCCACGCCCACGCAACCGTCATCTTGGGCCGGGAATGATGGCGGTGGCGCTCGACGACGATCCCTACGTCTCCAACCACCCACAAGCGCGCCCGTTCTGGGATGCTGCGGCCAAGGGCGTGTTCCTGCTCCCGCACTGCCGCAGCTGTGGCCGGTCACACTGGTACCCCCGCCCGTTTTGCCCGCATTGCCACAGCGACACCGTCAGCTGGCAGCCCGCCTCCGGCCTCGGCAGCGTGTATGCGTTCAGTGCGCTCCGCCGGGTCACGCCGGTCAACATCGTGGCCTATATCCGCCTGGCGGAGGGGCCGGTGGTGCTGACCAATGTCGTCGGTTGCAGCCTGGACGACCTGCACATCGATGCGAGGGTGCGCGTCGTGTTCCGGCCGGCAAAGGAGGGGCGGATGGTTCCGGTATTCGAGCCGGTCGCTTTGCCATGAGGCAACCGGCGCATAGCCTACGCTGCCCCTGACGCGGGACGCGGCCGAGGCGGTTGAGGAGGCTGTCGGCCAACTCCGAACCTGCTGGCCGGCTCCGGCACGATGGTCAACGCGCCTCACCGGCGTAGCTGGCGATCACCGTCCGGGTTCGCGCGACAGCCGAGGCAGCCGCCGGGCTCCCCGCAGATCTCTCGAGTGCAGCGCCGGTCACGGGCGTCGATGCCGTCACGCCCAGGTCGAACACGTGCTTTGGATGGGGAAAGTCGTCGATGAACCCGATAATAGCCGCGATCGTGTCCGCCGTGGCGCCAGCCTGGGGAAGGTAGAGCCGTGCGGCGATCTCGGCCTGCGCCTTGGCCCGGTCCACCGCGCCGCCCGGGTCGTCGTCGGGCAGGAAGGACAGCAGCGAGGGCAACACGAAGGCCACGAGGAAGCGGCGGCTGTCGACCGTCAGCGCCAGCGACCGCGCGCCTGCGGAGGCGAGGTCGGCGCTGTCCATCCCCGTCGCCGCGAAGGCCAGCGTGGTACGTCCGATAGCCGGCCCCTCGAGGCTCAGTTCATGCGGGATGAGTTCCTGCCCGGCCGGGTCGTAGCTGCCGGACACCTCAACGTCGAACGAAGTTTGCGACTGCCGGTTCAGCCAATCCGTCTTGGCCTGACCGCTGTGCAGCTCGAAGACGATGCCGCTTGCCTCGACCTGCACGTCGACCCGGCGTTGCGGGATGTCGAGTGCACCCAGTCCGCAACACGCCCGATCTCCGCCAGGCCCAGCAACCGCTGCCGCAGCCGTTCGGCCTCATCCTGGGCGTCCTGCGCCGCGGCGGCCTCGACCGGCACCAACAACCGGGACCGCAGCAGGGTGAGGTCGGCGGCCATCACCAGCCAGTCGCCCCAGCGACCCAGCGCCGTGGGCCGCAGGTCGGGGGTCGCCAGCGCCGCCGTCAACGCCTCCGCGAACGCGTCCACCAGGGCGACGATGAACAGCCGGGCCAGGTCGATACGCCGGGTGCGCGCGAGGTCGAGCAGCCAGTCGAGCGGCCCCTCGAAGCCGTCGACGGCCGGCACCGGGGCAGCCGCCGGACCCGGCTGACGCCGCGGCGGCTGCTCCCAATCCTCCAGCGCAAGGACGCCCCGGTCGGACGCCGACGGTGCCGACCCGTCCATCAGCCCGCGTCGTAGTGCGGCTGCAGGTCGAAGCCCAGGGACGGCCAGTCGGCCCGGATGCGCTCGAAGGCCCGCCACGGCGTCCAGTCCGCCGACCAGAAGCTCAGCTGCAGCCTATTCCCGCAGCCAGCTCTAGGGCCGGCGCCCTGGTGGAAGCCATATCTAGCGCCACGTGGCGCAGCGCCTGCGTGGTGCCCCAGTGCTGCCAGAGCCAGGCCAGGGCGTCCGGATGATCGGGGCCGAGCAGGAGGATCGCGGCCGGCGCCGGCGCCAGCTCGTGCAGGTCGAGCGGGCAGGCCCGGCTGTGGCCCACGCGGGCCACGGCCACCGCGTGGCGATGCTCCAACGCCTCACGAAGCTGACCCGCCAGCACGCGGGCGTCGGACAGGCTCAGCACGCGATGGGCGGGGTTGACCAGCAGGTGGAACCAGTCCTCTTCTAGGCTGTCCCCGTCGAGCCGCCATGGAATCGTCCCTGCCCCGGAAGCGGCCGTGCGGAACGCCGCCAAGGGAGCGACCGCTCCCGTCACCATCAGGCGATGGAACAGCCAGTCGGTGTGCGGCAGCCGCAGCGGGGCTCCTGCGGCAAAAACCTGGACGGCAGCGGGGCCTGCCTGCCGCGCTCGTCGCCGCGGCGGCAAGCCAGCGTCATCACCGAGCGCCCCTTCGCCCTCCTGTGAGGACGCCAACGCCTCGCCCGGATCCGTATTGACGGCCGCGGCAGGCGACGGCCAAGCGCCCCACGACTGAGGCCGGACGCGACGTCGATTAGGTGGGCGGCGAGCGTCTCCGAGCGGCGGGCAGCAGCGGGCGGCCCTGCTCCTGGCACCAGGAGACGAAGCGTGCCCAGTCGCCGGCATACAGTTTGCGAGTCGCCGGGGTGGGATCGGCAACCGGATTGCCGACTACCCGGGCTGTGCCGCTCTTGGCCGGCCAGCTAGGCGCCCTACCCTGGAATGGTTCCGCGCCTGCGTTCCCGAGCCCAGCCCCAGGTTTAACCCGGGGTTGAATGGTGCAAACGCTGGCGGAATTGTTGGAAGCTCCTCGCCAAGGCCCGACCAGTCCACTTTGCCGGCATCTGACCGAACAGTGTGGCTCGTCTCAGAAAGCGGTCTCTACACCGTCATCCTGCGTAGCCGCGCCGCCACGACGGGTCACGAACACTGCGCAGTTGCGCATCGAGGAGCAGGTCACTCACCTGGCGCGTGAGGGCGCGAGAGATCGAACTGGCTCACTATCTGCGGCGGTGATCCGAGCGGCGATCGACCGAGCTGACGTTCCGTTTACGGCAGAGCAGCGCACAGCCATCCACGCGCTCGGGGAAGGTAGCAGGCTGACAATGCTGATCGAGCATTCGCGCCTGACGCGGCATTATTGCTTTTTCCGCTTACCCGTCCGATAGTCAGTCTGTCCGTCTTCTCGTTTGCCTTCAGCGTTTGCGGACAAATGGCATGTGACCGCTTAAGGTATTTTGGCGGACAACAAGAGATCCGGTGACCAGTAAGGCACTGCAGCATCGGATGGCTGATTGCCAAGTTTCGCGGTCACCGGGCCTATTTAGAGGCTGCGGTTGCGAAGGCGCAGCTTCCGTCCATTGGAGCAATGATTTCATCGGCCCTCAAACGGCGGACGATCTTGAACACGTCCGAAGGGTCGCTGCCCTGGCCCGGGTCCCTAATTGCCGCCTCGAAGCTGTCCTTCATGAGACGGCCATCAAGCCGGATCCGCGCGCCCTCGCCGAAGAAGTCGTCGACCGGCATTTCCTTCATCTTGGCCATCACTGTCGGCCCATCGTCCGTATCCGCCGCAGCGACCGCTTTCAGGTAGTGGAGCACTGCACTGTAGACGCCGGCGTGGGTCTGACTCGGCCGCTGGCCCTTCATGCCCGCAGCAAAACGGTCGGCAAAAGCTCGGCTGGCCGCATCGCGGTTCCAGTAGTAACCGATGATGGTCTGCAGGCCATGACCGTCCTCAAGCCCGATCGCTCGGGCGGTGTCGACGTCAAGAAACGCCGTTTTCAGCACCATCGTCTGCTGGGCGCCGAACTCGTGAGCTTGCTTGACGGCGTTCCCGACGTCGCTGCCGGCATTTACGATGCCGAGCACGTGCGCCCCCGATGTTTGCGCCTGGACGAGGACGGACGAGTAGTCGGTTTCACCAACCGGGACGAACGCCGCGCCGGTCACGCGGCCGCCCGCGGCGGCAATCAGCTTCTGCAGCGTTTCGACGATGGCATGGCCGGCAGCGGCATCGTTGCTGATCAGGTACCAGCCCTGCTTCGCGTCGTCCGCGTCCGCGTTCACCATGCCACGGGCCTGCTCGTCAATATCATAGAGCCACATGGCCGATGTCGGCGAGCATTGCGCCTCGAATAAAGCCGGCAGTGCCGAGCCGACGAACACCAGCATCTTACCATCCCGGCGGGCGATGTCCTGGATCGCGAGGCTGACCGCGGAGTTCGCGATATCGAATAGGGCGGACACATTGTCCCGCTCATAGGCCTGCTTGGCCAATGCGACGCCGATATCGGGTTTGTTGTTGTGGTCAAACGTCACCAGGTGGACCGCGAAGGGTCCGGCCCGGCCGTGCATGTCGTCGATGGCAAGCTGAGCCGCAACGTTGGACCCGGTCCCCGAGCTGGCCGAGTAGGGACCGTTCTGGTCGTTCATGACCCCGATGGTCAGAGTACGCTCTTGCGCCCGGCCAACGCCTGACGTTGCGATCAATCCAAGAGCGGCGAGGAGCATGGCAAGCTTGTGGACCTGCTGCAGTGTCATGGCTTCTTCCGGAGGAGCGGGGTTGGGAACAGATCAAACCAAGGTCAGCATGCGATTGGATCCCAGGCTGACCGCGCCTAGGCGGGCCTCACGTTGAACGGGTAGGGTGCGGGGCCCGGCGCCACCCCTGTGATGGAGGTCCGGAAGGCCGTCTTCACGAAGAACTGCCCGAGCGGAAGGGTCGCGACATCCTCGAGCGCCAGCGCACCTGCCCGGTAAGCAGCCTGCTGGCGGTCGGCCGGATCGGTCGCGTCCACCCAGGCCTGCACGAGGGCGCTGACCGCGGGATTGCTCGGCCAGCCGAACCACCCGGCGCCGCCGTCCTCTCCGATCAAGGGGGAGGTGCCAGGGTCAGCATAGGCGATCGCACCCCCGAAGCTGTGGAACACGCTCCAGCCGCCTTCGCCGGTCGGTTTACGGCTGACCCGGCGTTGGACGAGCGTGCCGAGATCGCTCTCACGCAAATCGGTCTTGAAGCCCACTTTCTGCAGAAGGTCCGCCGTGACCTGGCCCATTGGTCCGACGAGCGGAAAGTCGGTCGCGCTGAGGATCACGGCGGTCTCGCCGCCATAGCGGCTCTCTCCGAGCAGCCGTTTGGCAGCCTGAAGGTCGGCCCGCATCAGGGTAGTGCCATCGTCGCGCCAATACTGCGTGTTGCGGGGGTAGATGCTGCAGCACGTCAGCCACTGCGACGGGTCGTCGCCCTGAGTGGCCTGCATGTACTCCGTCTGATCCACGGCCATCATGAACGCCTGCCGCGCCTTCAGGTCGTTGAACGGCGGTTGCAGGTGGTTCAGCCGGGCGTAGGAGAAACGGCCATAGGGCTGGTCGATCTGCAGCCTGATCCCCTCCGATGCCGCCAGCGCTGGAACGAGGTCGGGCAAAGGTTGCTCCCACCAATCGACTTCGCCCCTCTGCAGGGCGGCGAAGGCGGTCGCCGGGTCAGGGATGACGTGCCATTCGACCCGCGGGAAATGGGCGATCTTGGCGCCCGCGCCCCAGCTCGGCAGTTCCGATCGCGGCACATAGCGGTCGAACCGTTCGTAGGCGGTGAAACTGCCGGAGACGAACTCACGCGCCAGGAACCGGTAGGGCCCGCTGCCGGTCGCGTCGGTGATCGATTGCGCCGGGTCTGTGCTGGCGATGCGCTCCGGCATGATCCAGGCGACGTTCGGATGGGGGTGGCCCAGGGCGGTGAGCAACAGGGGGAACGGCTTCTGCAACCGGATGACGAGCGTCCGGTCGTCCGGTGTCTCGAACCGGTCGAAGACGGCTGCGAACAACTGGCCGAACGCGTCGCGCTTGCTCCATCGGGCAAGGCTCGCAGCGCAGTCACGGCTGCGGACGGGCGTGCCGTCATGGAACAGCAGCCCGTCCCGTAGCCTGATCGTCCAGACCCGGCCGTCGTCACTGAGCTGGTGCCCCGCGGCCATCTGCGGCTGCGGCCGATTGGTCGCATCGACGGCATAGAGCGTATCGTAGACGTAATAGGCGTGATTGTTCGTGACCGTCGTCGTCGTCCAGATCGGGTCCAGCGACGTCAGGTTCGCCTGGGGCACGAAGCGCAACACCGGCACGCGCTGGGCCAGCGCCGGCGTTGCCAGCAAGGCGGAGGCGGCGAGGAGCGTACGGCGACCGATCATGGCCGTTCCTCACCGGCGGTCGCGGCCAGGCCCAGGCCGTAGACCCGGGACGCTGTGCCCGCGAACATCGCAGCCCGCTCGGCCTCCGATGCGGACTGGCACAAGCGTTTGAACGTGTTCCAGAGCGAGGCGTAGGACACGCCCATTTTCTCCACCGGGTAGTTGCTCTCGAACATGCAGCGCTCGCTGCCGAACGCCTCGATGCAGGGCTCGAACCAGCGCCGCCATAGATCCGCCAGCAGCTCCGAGCCGGCGGGCCGGTCGGCATCCAGGTAGTTGAAATCGGTCGTCCGGTTCAGGATGCCGCCGAGCTTGCAAACCACGTTCGGGCAGCGCGCTACGGCCTGGATGCCACGCCGCCAAGCCGTGTAGTGCTCCGCCGGGTGATCGGCGTAGGGGCCGTAGCCGAGCGGGCCGCCGCAATGGTTCAGCACGATCGTCAGACTTGGATGGGCCTGCGCCGTCTGCACCACTTCATGCAGTTGTGGGAAGAAGACGTAGCTATCCAGGACGAGGCGCATGCCCGCCAATACGCCGATGGCCGACTGCACGGCGGGTTCCACCAGCAGGCCCGCGCGGGTGGCGACCTTGCCGTTGCGGATGTGGTCACTCGGGTCCCAGTTCGATTGGAACCGCACTCCCTTGAAGCGGCCATTGCCGGCCTGGCTATGTGCCTCCAGCACAGGCTGGACGGCGGTTCCGAGGGTCAGGTCCGCATAGCCGAACACCGCCGCCGCGACGCGAGCCGGGCCATCCAAGCCGGATGCGCTCTGGGCGGCCTGGCCCACGACGAACTCCGTCTCGCCAACGGGCCGCAACGCTGCCGGACCGCTTGCGCGATACATGGACGTGCACTCGGCGAACACGGTCGCGACCACGTTGTGCCCGGTGCCGATATCGGACGAGAACTCCGGGAGCAGATAATGGTAACCCGGGCGCACCCACAAATGGTGATGCGGATCGACGATCGGCAGCGCCGGGAGCAGGATTGCCTCTGGCTGTTCCTTGGACAGCCATTGCGTGTCAGGTGGCAGCAATTCCCCGAACCGGGACGGCAGCACTACACCATCGCGCTTGAATACCGGTCCCGGCATGTTTCTCCCTGCCTGGCGTTAGCAGCCACGTTGCTTTGAGCCGGACCATAGACCTGCTATGGTGAAGGTCAACCTGTTATATGAGGTTCGCATTGCCATCGGACGCGACCGCTCCCCTGTATCGCAAGGTCCTGGATCAGCTGCGGTCGGAAATCCGGGCCGGCGTTCTCCCCGTCGGGTCCACCCTGCCGAGTGAGCAGGAGATCGGCGCCAGGTTCGCGGTGTCGCGCATAACGGTGCGCCGGGCAATGGCCGAACTGGCGCAAGAAGGCTTGCTCGACCGAGGGGTTGGCCGCGTCGCACGGGTCGTGGCACCCCGGCTGGTGCAGGCGATCGCCAGCTTCGAGGATCCGTTCGCCGCCCTGCGGCTGGTGCGTGGAACCTCGGTGAAGCTGCTCTCCTTCCAATGGCAGGTGGCCGAGGGGACGGTGGCCCAAGCGCTGCAACTGGACGACGGCGACCAGGTTCTGTGCTTCGAGCGGCTGCGCAGCCTGGGCGACACGCCGGTCTATCACAGCCTGGTCTACCTGCCGGCCCGGATCGGCCAGATGATCGACCGCAAGGCGCTCGACCGCACGTCGCTGCACGAGCTGCTCGCGCTCGCAGGATTGCTGCCTGACGCAGTCGAGCGCCAGATGGCCGCCGCACCCTGCCCCAAGGCACTCGGCAAGTGGCTTCAGGTGAAGACGAGCACGCCCACGTTCCGGATCGAGCGGATCAGCCGCGATGCGGATGGCCAGCCGTTGCACCTGTTGATCGGCCATTGGCCGTGGGACCGGTTCAGCATGCGGCTTGCGTCCAGTGCGGCCGCAGATGGTGGTCTGCTGACGATCGATCCGCTGGCTGCACCAGCCGGCGTGGGCTGAACATCATATGTGCGCGTCGGCCACGACGCCGTCGAGAGCTGGCCGCTGCGGGGCGAGGCTTCGGCAGACGACGATGAGCAACACGGCCGCTAACGCGACGGACGCTGCGGCACCCATCAGAGCGACGTCGTACCGGCCCGTCGCTTCCCGGATGTAGCCAATCAAAGACGGACCGACGAACCCGCCGAGATTGCCGACCGAAATGATCAGGGCCAGCCCGCCCGCTGCCGCCCGGCCCGACAGCACGCTCATCGGCAGCGGCCAGATCGTCCCCTGGAACGCCATCAGCCCGGTCACCGCTACGCAGAGCGACGCGATCTCCAAGACGGTGGAGGCCGACAGCAACGCGCATGCCAGCAAACCGGCGCTGGCGACGACCAGGGCGCCGATCGGGAACATCGCGCGGTTGGCCGCCCGGTCCGAAAGCGGAGCACACACCAGCATCGCGATACCGCCGCAGAAGTAGGGACCGGCCACGATGAACCCGATCTGGGTCACGCCGAACCCATAGCCGCGCAGGATCTGCGGCATCCAAAGGCTCAGCCCCAATGATCCCACCACGGAGAAGAAGTTGACGGCGACGAACGTCAATATCCGCCAGTTGGTGAAGATGGACCGTAGCGTCGTCTTGTGCCACCTCTCGATGGAAGCGCGCTCGAACGCGAGCTCAGAGGACAACCAGGTCTGCTCGCCCGTTGGAAGCCATTTGACGTTCTCTGGCCCGTCCACCAGCACGAACAGGCAGGCGATGCCGAGCAGCACGGCCGGCGCAGCCTCGACCAGCAGCAGCCACTGCCAGCCAGCCAGACCCGCGACGCCGTCCAACCCGAGCAGCAGGCTTGAGACGGGAGCGCCAAGGACGCTGGCCACCGGCAAGCCGAGCATGAAGGCGGCGACGGCCCGGCCCCGGTAGCGGGCCGGGAACCAGAACGCCATATAAAGGAACACGCCAGGCGAGAACCCGGCTTCCGATAGGCCGAGCAGGAAGCGCAGGACCGAGAAGCTCGCGAATCCCCTGGCCAGCAGGGTGGCCGCCGAACACAGGCCCCAGGTGATCATGATCCGGGCGATCCACCGCCGCGCACCGAAGCGCTGCAGCGCCAGGTTGCTGGGTATCTCGGCGATGAAGAACCCCAGGAAGAACGCGCCGGCGCTGGCCCCGAACTGGGACGGCGACAGGCCGATGTCCTTCGTCATCGTTAAGCCGGCGATGCCGACATTGACGCGGTCCAGATAGGCGACGACGTAGCAGCAGAACAGGAAGGGCATGATCTTCCAGAAGATCAGCCGCATGGTGCGGTCCTGCGTCAGCGTCGATGCTTCCGCGGCCTCGCTCATGCAGCCGGCGCCAGGCGTGCCCGCGGCACGTAAACGGTGCCGTCCATGATGCGCCGGGCGGTGCGGCTGAAGCCGAGCGCGGCGAAGCGCACGCCGCCTGTCACGTTGGCCGGCTCGGCCGTGACGTTGACCCGCATGATGCCCATCGGGTGGCCGATGCGCAGCGTGTCGGCTCGTGCGGCGTCCTCGCCGATGACCTGGTTCACCACCGAGCCCGCGATCCGCGATGCGGCAGCGGTGCACATCGAGCCGGTGCCGGCCATGCTCTCATGACATTTGTTGTACCAGACGAAGCGGGCCCGCAGGTCCATCGTCGCCGGATCGACGGCGGCGCCACGCATATTAGGGTAGCCCTTCGGCGGGGAGACAATCACGAACAGCGGCAGGCTCGGCGATTGCCGGTCCACGTCGCGCCAGTCGTCCGTGAACGCGATGCGCTCGGCCGCCTTGCCGCGGATCTCGCGGATGCGCTCGATCAGGGCGGCGTCATGGGCGAAGTGGTCGGGCAACTCGCTGCCCTCCAGGCCGACATCCTCGGCGCGAACGAACACGCACGGGTTGGCGACGTCGCAAATCGAGACGGTGACGTGGCGCCCGTCCTCCAGGGACAGCGTGTCCGTGACGTGGCCAGTCGGCAGCATGTGGCCGGTCTTGGCGCCGACGGTGCCGGCATAGTCCATCCTGATCTCCGCCCCCGTGCCGGGAACGCCATCGATCGCGAAATCCCCCGTCACCTTCGCGCGGCCGCTCGCGACCGGGACATGGGCGACGAGGATCTTGCCGGTGTTGGTGTTGTGGATCCGCACGACCGTGACCGGTGCCGTCGCCGGCACGAGGCCGGAGTCGATGGCGAACGGCCCGACCCCGGACGAGATATTGCCGCAATTCGAGGAGTACATGATCAGGTCCCGCTCGAGGCTGACCTGGGCGAACGTGTAGTCGATGTCCGCGTCGGGCCGCTCCGAGCGCTTGATGATGGCCATCTTGGACGTGATCAGCCGCGAACCGCCCAGCCCGTCGATCTGCAGGATATCCGGCGTGCCCATGATCGCCTTCAGCAGCGTATCGCGGTCCGGTCCCGGCGGGGGGATATCCTCCTCGAACAGGTAGACGCCCTTGCTGGTGCCCCCACGCAGGATGGTGCAGCGGATACCGACCTGTTCGGGCTCGTTCATGTCAGCCACGGTGATCTCCTGTTCAGGCGTGCTGGGTCAGGCGGCCTTGCTGGCCGGCTCGGTTTCGGGGTCGCGGAAGCGCGTGCGCAGGGCATCCCATTCGTCCGAGCCGAAGCGGCGGAAGCGGTCGGCGACCCGCATCTTGCCCGTGGAGGACGGCGGCTGGTGCGTCTCCTTCACGACGGCCAAGGCCGCGTCATAGGCGTCCATCGCCGCACCCAGCAGCAGGCTCGGCATGATCGCCAACCGGTATCCCATGGCCTGCGCCTCCAGCAGGTTGACATCCGGCGTCTTGCCGGCGCGCACGACGTTCAGCAGGCAGGGCCCGCGGACGCGCCGCGGCACGTCGGCCAACTCCTGCAAGGTCGGGATCGCCTCGACGAACGCCATGTCCGCCCCCGCGCCCAGCGCCGCGTTCGCCCGGTGCACCGCCTCGTCCAGCCCCACGACCCCGCGGGCGTCAGTCCGCGCGATGATCAGGAAATCAGGGTCCGTCCGGGCCGCAACGGCGGCGCGGACCTTGGCCACGAACTCCTCCGGCGAGACAAGCTCCTTACCGTCGAGGTGACCGCAACGCTTGGGCGAGACCTGGTCCTCGATGTGTAGCCCGGCCAGGTCCGCACGGATGTACTCCTGCACCGTGCGGGTGGTGTTCACTTCGTTACCATACCCCGTGTCCGCGTCGGCGATCACCGGGACGGCGACGGTGCGCGTGATCACGCGGGCCTTGTCCGCCATCTCCGTCATGGTCAACAGGCCGAGGTCGGGATAGCCGAGGGACAACGAGGTGCCCGCGCCCGTCATGTAGACGCAAGGGAACCCGGCCTGCTCGGAAAACCGGGCCGTGATCCCATCGAACACCCCGGGCGCCACGACGATATCCGCACCTGCCAACAGGCGCCGCAGATCAGTGCTCCGACCCATGCCGATCCTCCCCTCGTTCTTGCTCCCTCGATAAGCCCGCTACGGCTCGCTGTGCAAGCTGTTATTACAGGTTCCACATCCAGGGCCGGTTTACCTGGTCGGCATCCTGCCAGGTTGCGATGTCCGCCGCGTGCTGCATCGTCTCGCCGATCTCGTCCACACCGAGAAGCAGCGCGTTGCGCCGGCTTGCGTCGATGTCGAACGGGATGGTGCGCCCGGACGCAGCCGAGATCGTCTGCTGTTCCAGATCGACGCGCAGGTTCGCAAGGGCCGTGGCCTCCTCGGCCAGGCAGGCCACCTCGGGCGCGGGCAGGACGATGGGCAGGAGGCCATTCTGGAAGCAGTTGGCATGGAAGATGTCGCCGAAGCTTTCGGCGATGACGCAACGTATTCCGATCCCGGCCATGGCCCAGACCGCGCCCTCCCGCGACGACCCGCAGCCGAAATTCGGCCCGGCGATCAGGATGGGGGCACCGCAAAACCGCTGGTCATTCAGGACGCAACCAGGCTGCTCCGACCCGTCTGGGGCGTAGCGAAGCGACTCGAAGGCCCAGCGCCCCAGCATCGAGCGACCTTGCGGCTGCATCCGCACCTCGTTCAGCCGGTTGATGCGAATGATCACGTCCGTGTCGATGTTGGGCTGCAGCAGGGTCAAGGCGCGGCCGGACGCCGCCTGGAAAGCCTGCACGGCTACAGCGTCCGCACGTCGGCGATCTGGCCACGGATGGCCGCGGCCGCCGCCATCGCCGGGCTGGCGAGGTGGGTGCGCGCGGATGGCCCCTGGCGGCCGACGAAGTTGCGGTTGGACGTGGACACGCATCGCGCGCCCGGCGGCACGCGCTCGTCGTTGGCGGCGACGCACAGGCCGCAGCCTGCCTCCCTCCAGCGGAAACCGGCCGCCTGGAACACCCGGTCCAGCCCCTCCGCCTCGGCCTGCCGCTTGACCTCCTCCGACCCTGGGACGACCCAGGCCGTGACACCGGGCGCGACGTGCCGGTCCCGCGCCAAGCCGGCCGCGATGCGCAGGTCCGAGATGCGGGCGTTGGTGCACGACCCAATGAACACCCAGTCGATGGGCGTGCCCGATATAGGCTGGCCGGGTTGGAGGCCGATATAGTCCAGGGCGGCGCGCCACGCGTCGCGGCGGGACGGGTCGGTTTGGCCGTCCGGGTCGGGGATGACGCCGTCGATCCCGATCGCATGCTCGGGGCTGGTCCCCCAGGTCACGGTCGGCTGGATCGCGGCTGCGTCGATCACGACATCCTGGTCGAACGCGGCATCGTCATCGCTGTGCAACGTGCGCCAGTAGGCGGCCGCACGGTCCAGGCTGTCTCCGTTGGGGGCGAAGCGGCGGCCGGCGACGTAGGCCAGCGTTGCCTCATCGGGCGCCACGAGGCCGATCTTGGCCCCGAGTTCGATGGACAGGTTGCACACCGTCATCCGGCCTTCGACCTCCATGGCACGGATGGCCGGGCCGGCATACTCGATGGCGTGCCCGGTTCCGGCCTTGGTGCCCAGCGCGCCGATCGTATGCAGCGCCAGATCCTTCGGGGTTACGCCTTGGCCCAGAATGCCGTCGAAGCGGATGCGCATCTGGCGCGGCTTGCGCTGGCGGAGGGTTTGCGTTGCAAGCACGTGGACGATTTCGGACGTGCCGATGCCGAATGCCAGTGCACCCAGCCCGCCATGGGTGCAGGTATGGCTGTCGCCGCAGACAAGCGTGGCACCCGGCAGCGTGATGCCCTGTTCCGGCCCTATCACGTGCACGATCCCCTGCCCGGCCTCGCCGAGGTCGAAGAAGCGGATGCCTTCCTCCCTCGCGAGGCGGCGCAAGCTTGCCCGAAGCGCCGGCCCCGTTCCCTCCGTCAGGCTGGCCCGCCCCGGTGCGGTCGAGACGGCGTGGTCCGGCGTGGCAAAGGTGAGGTTCGGGTTGCGCACGTGCAGCCCCCGGCCCAGCAGGTCCACCAGCGCCGACGTTCCGGACAAGTCGTGCAGCAGGTGCCGGTCGATATGGAGCAGTGACCAACCATCCCGGAGATCCGCCGCCAGATGGCTGTCCCAGAGTTTCCCGAAGAGCGACTTGACTGGCCTTGTGGTCTTGTCCTGCTCGCCCATGCGCTTGGTGCCTATTTCGTGCGGCCGCCTGGGTGCACATAAACTTGCCGGCAGACTGCAGCAAGCTGTTATAATGGGTTTGGCGAGCCTTGGCCAGGGCTTTGGAGGTGGGAACGTTGGACGCCCGGCAGACTGCTCCGATCATCGACTACGAGACGACAGGGGAAGGTATGCCGCCGATCGTGTTCATCCACGGCTTCGCTTGTGCGCGTGCCGATTGGGACAACCAAGTCGCCGCCTTTTCGCGCCGGCATCGAACCGTCAGCCTCGATCTGCGCGGGCATGGGACGAGTCTCGGCCTGCCGGAGGATTGCACGATTGAGCAATACGGAACCGATGTCGCCGAATTGGTCGACCATCTCGGCCTGCATCGCACGGTACTGGTCGGCCATAGCCTGGGATGCCGGGTCGCGGTGGAGGCCGCATCGCGGTTGCGCTCGCAGGTGGCAGGCGTTGTTCTGATCGACGGCAGTCAATATACGACTGCGATGGCTGCGGCCCTCCAGGCAAGATTTGCAAGCAGCCGCAGCTACGCCGCTCATGTGGCAGCCAGCTTCGACGCCATGTTCACGACCAAGACCGACCCTGGCATGGCACGCTCGATCATAGAGCGGGCGGGGCGCTTGCCCCATCCAACCGGGGCGACGCTGTTGCTCGATTGCTGCCGTTACGACCTGGACCGCATGCCCGACGCACTATCCAGCCTCGATGTACCAGTATTGGCCATCCAGTCGACGGGCCGGCGGGAACAATCGAGGGTCACGCTGGAGGAGGGCCAGACCACGCCCTATCTGGACATGCTGCGATCATCGGTCCGAAGGATGAGCACGGCGGTGGTTGCCGACACGGGGCATTTTCCTCAGATCGACGAAGCCAACCTGGTCAATCACCTCATCAAAGGCTTTCTTGGCGAGATCGCCAGCCAGCTTCCGAGCTAACTCGGCCATTGTGGTCGGTCAGAGTTGCCACCAGTGCTACCGGTCGGACACGCTCGGGCTCAGCATAGCGCGGTTTTGCACTGAATTCTTCATCGGGTCAGCAACGCTTCCGATGATGGGTCGGCCAGGTGGCTATGTAGTATACACGTCTCAAACGACCAATTGGTTGGTCGATACGGTTTCTGTTGATCCCTCTGTCCGCCAAAGGTTCAAGGTTGTTGAAAACTCAGGTCAGAACCGGGTGAGTGGAAGGCTATGCTAAAAGCTCTTTAGCGACCCTCCCGAGGCCAGCAAGCAGCACGTATTCATCCGGCAATCTGGACGACGCTGCGGGCCCTCGTAGCAGATTGTTCTCCACAGCCGTTACGGGTGGACGTTTTTCAACAGCCTCGTTCGTTTGACGGACAGCTCGCAAACGACCAGCCCGCGTAACCGCGCAACTGCACTGCCGTAAAGGGTGCGTTGAAACCAGGTCCATCGCCCTATGCTCCCGCTCGGCAGATGGCTTGATCGTGGAGACGAGCTAGAGGCTAGCACGAGCGAGGCCCACGTCGCGGAGGGCTTTGATGTTCCGGCCCCGGCGCCAGAGGGATCGTTCTTGGAGGTCCGTGAGATTGCAGTGGCGATATCGCGTATCGCGTGACACGGCGGGCCTCATTGTTGCCATCTCGGAGCAGTGACGGCGCGAGTCGGCGCGCGTACGCATAGCCGATCGACTGCGCGAGCCTGGCGACGCCCTTGTCCAGCGGTCCGGACCAGGTGAGTTGACGGTGCGCTGCAGATCCTCGGGTATCCTTGATCTGCATGGCGGACTGGCCGCAGCCTTCGATGACGATCGCGCCCGCCATGGAATGCGGTCGAGGCCGAGCGTCGCCGCCAATTCCACGAACGGACGCGGGTCTTCCGACCCGATGTTGATGTCGACCGGACTATAGGCGTTCTCGCCGAAATCGAAGCGCTGCCCGCCGCGGGTGACGGGATCGGTGTAGAACAGCTGGTCCCGCAACTGCGGCCAGAGCATATGGCCAGCCCCCGCCTTTGCCCCGTCTTCGGGGCAGCATGCCATGACCTTGTCGCCAGGAAGGGAGGCGTTCCAATCGGAGCCGGACATCTCGCGATACATGGACTCACGGGCAACACGCAACGCGTCGTGCGGCTCCATGATTCCTACGGCGACATCGTGCGCCCGCAAGGCAGACTGAACGCGTGAGACAAAATCGGTATGCCGGGCGGCCATGACCTCGCTGCGGAGATAGACCCGCTGCGTCCCGACGACGGCGCCGATCTGCTTGGCGTTCGCCGCATACTCGGCCTTGAGCTGCTTGCGTTGACGGCTGGCGCCAGCTGTCGGTGATTTCGGGATACGTCCTCCGATCCGACGAAAAAACGGCCGGTCGGGAGCGCACGCAGGCCGGCGAGAAGCCGATGACGCCGCTCGTAGGCGCCGGCGTCCATCCGTGCCAGCACGTGCGCCAGCGCCAGGTCGGAGGGCTGGCTCGCGCCGGTGTGGTCCGCCGCAACGTCACGTCGTGCCAGCAGCGCCGCCCGCGCGAAGTAGAGGGCGCTGCGCTCCGGCGTGACCGCGGCCGGAAAGGACAGCTTGCTGACGCTCTGGCCATGCGAGCGGAGCCGGACGTGCGTCTCCCGCGCTAGGCAGATAAGTGCGGCCTGGCTCATTTCCGGTAGCCAGACCAAGCTCAGCTCGTCATCGATGCGTGGCCGTTCGAGGTGCTGGACCAAGGTGCAGAGCGCACAGCAGCGGGGCTGGCCCGCATGGATGCCGACCGACTGGCCGCAAAAGGAGCACGTGGCGTCTGCGGCCTGCACCGCCTGGAGCGGCGCTTCGGTGCCGCGAGAGACAGAGATGCGCAGCGCCAACGTCAGGTGAAGGCACGAACGAGCAGCAGGGCTGGAAAGAACAGGACCGCGCTCAGGCTAGCGCCGATAAGTTGAGACCTGCGCTCTGTCGGCGCGAGAGACCCCCGGGATGTCCAAACCACCAGGGCCGTGCCGATCATGGGCGCAAGCCCGATTGCGAACAGCAGCACCGGTGCCAGCATGGCGCTGACTGAAACATGGTGATGGGGCGCGTTGATCAAACTCGATCCCGCAAAGACAAGGGCGGCTGAGAAAACCGCGACCGCGCCCCAGCCCGAAAACAGAGCGTGGATCGACGTGAAAACCGGGATGGCGCGGGCGATGCCGTCTTGAGCCTTCGTGCTGCGGATGAAGCTATTCATCGCGGTCTCTCCATTGAGAGGCGGCCTGCCGGGATCCAAGGTACCACGATCCCAGGCGATCAACAGCCCAGGTAGCCATAGGTGCCGATGTCGATGCTGCCGCTGATCAGGGCCTCGTTGATGGCCGTGGCCCCGCTCATGCGAACCAGGGCGAAACCGCTGTCCATCCCGGCGGCACCGGCATGCTTGCGGAACAGGCCGAGCTTGTCGGCAATCGTCACGTACAGGTAGTTGGCGCCGAACTGATGGCGATGGTGACGGTCGGGGCGGTTTGGGCCCGCGCGGGCCGTCCCAGCGCCGCGGCGAAGCGAGACAGTGCGCCCGAGCGGATCAGGGTGCGGCGTTCAAGCATGGCTCGTGTCCTTCGGCATGGAGGGAGGCAGGCCCGGCACGATCCCCAGGATGGCGGCGAAGCGCTCGGCGAAACGAGGCCAGGCTTCCGGGTTCAGCAGCCGCGGCGGCCTGCTGCCATCCTTTAGCAGGTCCACGAGCTGGTCGGCGGCGTAGCGACTCATGGTTTCCCTCGCCTCGGGAGTGACTCCTGCCGTGTGGTATGTCGCAACCACGTTGAGGTGCGCCAGCAGCGGATGTTCCAGCGGCGGCGGTTCCACGTCCCACACATCCAGGCCCGCACCGCCGAGCCTACCCTCCGCCAGCGCCGCCGCCACGGCCGTCTCATCATGGATGCCGCCGCGGGCGGTGTTGATCAGAACCGCTCCCGGCTTCATCGCCGCCAACGCTGCGGCGTCGATCAGCCCCACCGTGGTGGCGTCCCGGGGACAATGCAGCGAAACGAAGTTCGCGCTTCGCAACAACTCGCCTATGCCGACCGGCCGTGCGCCTCGCCGATCGATCTCCTCCGGCGAAAGCAGCGGGTCCGTCGCCACCACCTCCATGTCAAAGGCTTTCGCCATGCGGGCGACCCGTCGCCCGATCTCACCGATCCCGATCAGGCCCAATGTCTTGCCGGTGATCTCCCGCCCCATCAGCTCCTCGCGCGTGAAGCCACGCTCAGTCCGCATGCGGCGGTCGCTCTCCGAGATGCGCCGCGAGACGGCCAGCATTAGACCTATAGTGTGCTCAGCAACGGACTGGGCGTTGGCGCCGGACTGGTTCACCACCAGCACGTCCGCGGCCGTGCAGGCCGGGATGTCCACCGTGTCGCATCCGGCTCCGGTTGCCGATACGACGAGCAGGTCCGGGCACCGGGCCAGCAGCTCCGCGGTGGCGAACCACCGTGACGGCAGCTCGTCGCGGGAAGAGGAGATCTGGTACGCGTTGGCTTCCGCAAGAGAGGCCAAGGCCATCACGTCGTCACCACGCACCGGCAGCGTCCGCAGCTCGAAGCTGGGCTCGCGGGCGAACCGCTCGGCCATGGCGGGATGAAACCAGAAGTCGAAGCGTGCGACGATCCGTTGAGGGCCGCTCACGGCGCGTCACCTGGCTGGTCGGGGGACACGAAGCCGTAGAGGCGGTGCGGGTTGTCCACCAGAACGGCGTGACGGGCAGCGGCATCCGGCACCCAGTCGGCGAGGAGATCCAGCAGGTCTGAGACGTTCATCATGATTCCCAAATGGGCGACGTGCGGCCAATCGGAGCCCCATACGCAGCGGTTCGGCGCCACCGCGACCAGGGCGCGGGCGAAGGGTATGGTATCAGAATAGGGCGGTCCTACCGGGGTCATGCGGTAAGCTCCGGACAGCTTGACCCATCCGCCGTCACGCACGATCGACAGCAGCGCCGCGAAGCCCGGCGTCTCGATCCCACGCTCCGTGGACAGGTGTCCCATATGGTCGATCACCACCGGGACCGGCAGCGCGGCGATGCGCGGCCGCAGCTCGGGCAGGCGTTCCGTGTCCACCAGAAGCTGGATGTGCCAGCCGAGCTCGTGGCACAGGCGGCCGTAGCCTTCCAATTCGTCCAGCCCGATGCCGCCACCGAACAGCACATTCAGACGTAGCCCGACCACACCCGCCGCTTGCAGGGCCGCAAGCTCCCGATCGCCGGTCCGCAGCGGGATCACCGCGATCCCGCGCAGCCGCTGCCGATGGGCCGAAAGGGTCTCCACCATCAGGCGGTTGTCCGTGCCATGCACGCTGACCTGCACCAGCACGCCGAAGGCCATGCCGGTGCGGTCAAGCATATCGAGATACTGGCGCGCCGTCGCCGAAGGAGCGTCGTAGCTACGGCCCGGCACGTGCGGATAAGCCGGGTCGGTCCCGATCACGTGGGCATGGGTGTCCACCGCGCTGGGCGGGACGGCAAAACGGGTTGGACGGCACGGAAGCGGGTCAGGCCCGGGGCAAGCCGGGATGACGGTATCAGGCATCCAGAACCTTGCCCCGTGTCTCGGGGAAGGTGAAAGCCACGGCGAAGAAGAGCACCAGGGCCGCCCCGGCGAACAGCGTGATCGCGTTCGCCAGCGTAGTGAACGCCGCAAGGTAGCCGACCATTGCCGGGAACAAGGCGCCGAGCCCTCGGCCGAAGTTGTAGCAGAAGCCTTGTCCGGACCCACGGATCCGAGTGGGATAGATCTCCGTCAGGAACGGGCCGATCCCGGAGAAGTAGCCGGTCGAGAAAAACCCCAGCGGTAAGCCGAGCAACCACACGGCGCCGGCCGGCAGCGGCAGTTGCAGGTACACTAACAGTGTGACGATGGCGCCGATGGAAAAGCAGAGGAACAGCAAGCGCCGACCGATCCGATCGGCGAGCCATGCGCCAGTTAGGTAACCCACGAAGCTGCCCAGGATTAGCGTGGCGAGATAGGCGGTGGAGCCCACGTTCGTCAGGTGCCGCTCGGCCGTCAGGTAACGGGGCACCCAGGTGCTCATGGCATAGTAGCTGCCCTGGGCTCCGCACATCATGAGCGAGGCGAGGATCGTGGTCCGGAGGTGGGGTCCGGTGAAGATTTCCGGGAGCGCGGGCCGTTCGACCTGTGCCCGCCGGGCCTGCACGGCGATCTCGGGGTCCTGGACATGGCGGCGTACGAACAGGATCAGCAGCGCGGGCGCGGCGCCTACGGCGAACATATAACGCCAGGCCTGCTCCGCTGGCATCAGGCTGAACAGCACCGCTTGGAGCAGCACAGCCAGGCCCCATCCGACCGCCCAACCGGACTGCACAGTGCCCACGGTCCGGCCGCGGAACTGCGGCCGCACCATCTCGCCCATCAGGATGGCACCTGCCGCCCACTCACCGCCGAAGCCGAGGCCGAGCAGCGCGCGCGCGACCAGCAGTTGGTCGAAGCTCTGCACGAATGCGCAAAGCAGGCTGAACAAAGAAAACCAGGCAATGGTCAGCTGCAGGGTGAGAACCCGGCCCACACGGTCCGAAAGATACCCGGCCAGCCAGCCGCCGAGGGCGGAGAACAGCAGCGTGACGGTGGCCGCCAGTCCGGCCTGTGCGGCGGACACGTGCCACATGCCCATGATCGTGCCGATTACCAGCGGGTAGATCATGAAGTCCATGCCGTCCAAGGTCCAACCGGCGGCACAGCCCCAAAATGTCCGGCGCTCGGACGATGTCAGGCTGCCATAGAACCCGGTTGCGTCGGCGGCTGTTCCCGGCAGGCTTACGCTTCCGCTGTGCTGGCTCATTGGTTTCTCTCCCAAGCGGCTTCTTTGAGCATTTCTTCCCGGCAGCATTGGGTCTTGGAAGCATCCGTGAGAAATGCCGCTTCGGCATAACAGCCTCACCGTTTCTTAGATCGCTCCAACGTCTCATACCAAGTTTCAGGATGCCTGGCTCAAAGTGCTTGCCCGACGCGGCTGTCGTCTGATTCAAGGTGGCGAAGCTGGGAGGTTTGCTGTGACGACTGCACTGCGCGATGATTTTGACGCACAGGTTTTGCGGGGTCTGGCGCGGTTGAGTAAAGACGCTGGACAGGCCAGACGCTTGCTCGCCCTGGCAGCCATCTATGCGGGCGGATCGAGGACGGATGCGGCCCAACTTGGCGGCGTCACGCTTCAGATCGTGCGGGATTGGGTGCTGAAGTTCAACGCGACTGGGCCGGATGGACTGATTGACCGCAAGTCGCCCGGAGCCAAGCCATTGCTGAGCGAGGCTCAACGCGCCGCCTTGGCTGCCGTGGTCGAGAGCGGTCCTGTCGCGTCGGTTCATGGCGTGGTGCGATGGTGGCTGATCGACCTGTGCCAATGGGTGTGGGACACGTTCGGGATCAGCATCGCCAAACCAACCATGAGCCGCGAGTTGCGGGCGATGAATTTCCGCAAGTTGTCCGCCCGGCCGCGCCACCACGGGCAGGCTGAGGACGCGATCGCGCTTTTTAAAACAGCTTCGCCGACGTCGGGGCGCAGATCGCGCGCGACCGTGCCATCGCGGCCAGGCGCATAGAGGTCTGGTTCGCCGACGAAGCGCGGGTCGGACAGAAAACACAGATCACACGACGCTGGGGCCGACGGGGCACCCGCCCGGTAGCGCTGCAGGACCAGCGCACCGCCTCCACCTACATATTCGGCGCCATCTGCCCCCGGCTGGGCAAGGCCGCCGGCCTCATCCTCCCCGAATGCAACATCGAGGCGATGAACCTGCACTTGGCCGAGATCGCCTCCCATGTGAGCAAGGGCGCCCATGCCGCCCTCGTGCTCGATAAAGCCGGCGGCACGTATCGGACAAGCTCGTCGTGCCGCCGAACATCACCTTGGTTCCGCTGCCGCCGAAATGCCCGGAGCTAAACCCAATCGAGAACGTCTGGCAGTATATGCGCCAGAACTGGCTGCCCAACCGCATCTTCGAAACACACAACGACATCGTCGCGCACTGCGCCGAAGCGTGCACCAAACTCGTCGACCGCCCATGGACCATCATGTCCATCGGATTGCGAGACTGGGCACATGGGTTCTAATCAACAAGACATGGTATTAACCTTCGTGAACGGTAGAGGCGCTGCTACGGTTACTTTTTACGGAGAAGATGGGGCGCTCGAGCAGGCGACCCGCCCAGACCCCCCGCTCGACGAGCTCCGAAGTAATCGAGACCAGCACATCCGCCGCAAACCGCGCGGCCTGTGTGATCGCCCGATCCACGGGTATGGCGATGCCCAAACGGCGGATCGGCGTCGGGTTTTGCAGGGGCGCCGCACACAAGGCTCCGCTCTCGATCGAGGCATAGATAGGGGCAAGGGGAAGCAGGGTCTTGCCGAACCCGCTCTGGACCAGGCTAATCATCGCGTTGAAGGAGTCCGCCTCAACGCTCGGGGTCAAGCGGAAGCCGGCCTTGGCAGCATAGCCATCGACGATCGCGCGAAGCCCGTGCTTGGGACTGGGCAGCACGAGCGGCTCCTGCTCCAGCGAGGCGAACTGCGCTGGCCCATCCATCCGCAGCCCGTCCGACGGCGCGCCGATCAAGAGCAGCTCCTCGATCATGAGCAGCACGACGCTCAACAGGGCCGAAGGCGCCTGGTCGTAGACGACGGCGAAGTCCAGGTCGCCGCCCTTCACCCAGTCTATCAGGTAGCCGCTGAACGCCGAGGACAGGCGGACGGACACCCGCGGGTGCGCCAGCTTCAGGCGGGTTACCAGCGGCACGGTTATCACCTCCCCCACCGTCGGCGTGGTCCCAATCGCCACCGTGCCGATCAGGTCGGACTGCGAGGGCGTGGCCGCGGTACGAAGCGATTCCATGTCCCTCAGGATGCGGCTGGCGCGATCGAGGACCTCGCGCCCGATCGCAGTGGCGACCATGCCGCGGCCATGCCGCTCAAAGAGGGGGGAGCCTAACTCCTGCTCCAGCATCTTGACCTGGCGGCTCAGGGCAGGCTGCGCGATACCGAGCCGCAGGCTGGCCTTGCTCAGGCTGCCCAGTTCTGCCACGTGGATCAATGTCCTGAGCTGCTTAATATCCACGGGACACCTCCCTTCGCGGGCTTCCTGGCCAGCCTAATCTTTCGCCGCCGAAGCCAACCAGGCCCGCAGCGCCGCCGTAACCGCCCCGGGGTTCTCCAGGGGCGTCATGTGACCGCTGCGCGGGATTACGACGAGCCTGGCCTGCGGCACGAGCGCAGCCATGGCCTGGTGTTCGGTCAGCGGGGAAAGCATGTCACGCTCGCCGCACAGGAACAGGACCGGGCAGCATAGGTTGCGAGGACTGCGGCTCCATCCTTCCGCTCGATCGCGTTCTGTCGCAGGAACACAGCGGCGCCGAGCCGCTCCGTCATGTCGCGGATGCGGCCGTTGATCGCCGTGTTGTCCACGTTTTTGGGATGCAGGTAGATCTGCAGCAGGTCCTCTTCAAATCCATGGAACTGGCCCGGCGTTCGAGCGGCGCCATCCAGCCTTCGCCGCATGGCCGCCCGATCCGGCGAGTCCGCGCGGAAACCGGTGTCGAGCAGGGCCAGGCGCTCCATCCGCTCGGGTGCGATCCGCGCGAGCTCCTGCATCACGAAGCCGCCCAGGGAGAACCCGGCCAGGCAAAGTGGGGAGCGGCCCGTGCCAGCACGTCCCTGACCAGTTCCTCCAGGCTACCTCCCCGGGTGAGGTCAGGCACGACGCACGTTGCGATCTCAGACAGGTCGGCTACCTGGTCGCGCCAGAGCTCTGCATCGTTAAGCAGGCCGGGCAGCAACAGTGATTGCAGTCGATCCACCAACCCGGTCATCTTACATCCCATTCGGGTAGTTGGGGCCGCCGGCGCCTTCGGGGACCTGCCAGTCGATACTCTGCTTCGGCTCCTTGATGTCGCAGGTCTTGCAGTGGACGCAGTTCTGCGCGTTGATCTGCAGACGCGGGTTGCCTTCCTCAACGCCCAAGGCCTCGTGCACGCCGGCCGGGTAGTAGCGGCTTTCCGGGCTGGCGTAGGTGTCGAAGTTCACGCCCTTCCACAGCTCCGGCTTCTTCAGGCGCAGGTGGAGCGGCTGGTCCTCCTCGTGGTTGGTGTTGCTGATGAACACGGACGACAGGCGGTCGAAGGTGAGGACGCCGTCGGGCTTCGGGTAGGTGATCTTCGTGCTGTCGGCCGCGGGCTTGAGGGCCTCGTTGTCGCCGTGGGCGTGGTGGAAGGTCCAGGGAGCCTTGCCGCGGAACAGGAAGGTGTCCAGCGCGCTGTAGGCGATGCCGCCGTAGAAGCCGAACTTCGCGAAGGCCGGGCGGATGTTGCGCACGGCCTCAGTAGGAGCGGGGCATGCCGAGCACGTGCTCGGCCAGGTAGCTCAGGATGAGGTTGGTGCTGATGGAAGCCACCTGATACAGCCGGGTTTCGCGGAACTTACGCTCCACGTCATACTCCTCGGCGAAGCCGAAGCCGCCATGGGTCTGGATGCAGGCATTGGCCGCCTCGTTGGACGCGTCGGCGGCCAGCAGCTTGGCCATGTTGGCCTCGGCGCCCGGGTTCTCCCCGTTCTCGTACTTGCGCAGCGCCTCGTGCACCATCAGCTCCGCAGCGCGCATGTTGGCATAGGCGCGGGCTATGGGGAACTGGATGCCCTGGTTCTGCCCGATCGGCCGGTCGAACACGACCCGCTCCTTAGCATAGGACGCCGACTTCTCCGTGAACCACTTGGCATCGCCCACGCATTCCGCGGCGATCAGGATGCGCTCCGCGTTCATGCCGGACAGGATGTAGCGGAAGCCCTTGCCTTCCTCGCCGACCAGGCTATCGGCCGGGATCTCCATGTTGTCGAAGAACACCTCGCAGGAGTTGTGGTTCATCATGCTGCGGATCGGGCGGATGGTCAGGCCCTTCACCTTGCGCATGTCCACGATGAAGGTGCTGAGCCCGTCCGTCTTCTTGGCCACTTGGTTCTTGGGCGTGGTGCGCGCCAGCAGCAGCATCAGGTCGCTGTGCTCGGCCCTCGACGTCCAGATCTTCTGGCCGTTGACCACGTAGCGGTCGTTGCCTTCGCGCCTTGCCGTGGTGCGGAGCGAGGTGGTGTCGGTGCCCGAGGTCGGTTCCGTGACGCCGAAGGCCTGCAGGCGCAGCTCGCCGGAGGCGATCTTGGGCAGGTATTCCTGCTTCTGGGCCGCGGAGCCGTGCCGCAGGATAGTGCCCATGGTGTACATCTGCGCGTGACAGGCGCCACCGCTGCATCCTTGGCGCTGAATCTCCTCCAGGATGATAGCGGCCCCCGATAGCGGCAGGCCGACGCCGCCATACTCCTCGGGTACCAGCGCCGAAAGGTAGCCGCTTTCGGTCAGCGCCGTGACGAACTCGGTAGGATACGAGCGGGTCTCGTCCAGCTTGCGCCAGTACTCCCCGGGAAAGCCGGCGCAGAGTTTGGCGACCTCCTCCCGGATTTCCTTGTAGCGTTCACCGGGAGCTTCGGAGACGTGCGGGATATCGTTCATGGTGTTCCCTTCAAGTGCCGATAGCACCGGCTGAACCAAACTCGGCTCGGATAGCTACGCCATGGTCATCGATGCCGGGCACCGGGCCCAGGAGCGGCGCTGCCCCGTTATGAATGGCCGGAGGTGCCACAATGCTGGCCATTCCACCGGGGATCCTGACCTCGACCCGGCGCAATGCAGGATGCGCCGCCAGATCCGTAAGCGTGTTCACGAAACCAAAGGCGGTGCGGGTACTGCGAAGGCGTTCCGCCGCCTCTGCCCGCGGTAGGCTTGCAAAGGCCGCAGCGACCCTCTGGTTGACGCCCGCGCGGTTGGCCACCCGGGCATTGTTGCTGTCGAAGCCGGGCCGAGTAGCCAGCGCCGAGTCACCGAGCACGCCCGCGCAGAAGGCCGCCCATTCGCGCTCGTTCTGGATGGAGATCAGCACCAGCGAGCCGTCCGCGGTGGGAAAGGCGCCGTAGGGGCAGATGGACGGATGCTCCATTCCCAGGCGCGGGGGGGTGCGCCCGGTGCCCTCCGCATACAGCAGCGGCACGTTCATCCAATCGGCGGTGCCCCCGAACAGGCTGACTTCCAGCTTGCGCCCCTGCCCGGTGATGCCGCGGCCGATCAGCGCCTCCAAGACGGCAGCGTGAGCCGCCATACCGCAAGCGATGTCGCTACCGAGACGCCCACCCGGCTCGGCCCGGCGGGGTGCCCGGTGACGCCCGCGAGGCCCGTCTCGGCCTGCACCAACAGGTCGTAGGCTTTCATGTCTTCATAGGAGTTGCCCGCCCCGTAGCCGGTGACGTCTACCGTGATCAGGCGCGGATAGCGGGCACGCAAGGCGTCCGAACCAAAGCCCGCGCGTGCGGCGGCGCCGGGGGCCAGGTTTTGGATGAACACATCCGCCTTCGCGAGGATGGCGTGGAGCAGGGCGGCATCGTCAAGGTTCTTGATGTCGGCCACCAGGCTCTGCTTGCCGCGGTTCAGCCACACGAAATAGGAGGACTGGCCGCCCACGGCGGCGTCGTAGCCGCGCGCGAAGTCGCCCTCCGGCCGCTCCACCTTGATCACCCGCGCCCCAGCATCCGCCAGGCGTGAGGAGCAGAAGGGCGCCGCCACCGCCTGTTCCAGCGACAGCACCAGCAGTCCGTCCAGCACGCCCGGCATCAGCCCTGCCCTCCCCGGCCCACCATTTCGTGCGCGCGCGCCACCACTGGCGCGTCCACCATCTTGCCGTCGATACGGAAGGCACCCAGGCCCTGCGCCCGGGCCGCCGCGTCGCCCTCGATCGCGCGCCGCGCCCAGCCCAACTCAACTTCGGTGGGGGCGAACAGCTCGTTCAAGGCCGTCACCTGCTTCGGGTGGATGCACATGGCGCCGCGGCAGCCCAGGCCGCGAGCCTGCGCCACGGTGGCGCAGAAGGCGTCCATGTCCTCAAAGGCACCGATGGAGCCGACAAAGCCGAGTGGGGCGATGCCGGCGGCCCGGGCACATAGCACGAGCAGGTTCGGGCCCAGCAGCGCGTCCGGCCCCGGAACGGCGCCGAGCGCGGCGCAGAAGTCCTCCGGCCCCAGGGCCATGGCCGCGACGCGTGGGTGGGCCGCGGCCAAGGCGGCAAGGTGCGGCAGCGCGGCCGGGGTCTCGATCTGCAGCACGAGGCCGATCGCGCCGGACGGGAGCCCGCGCTCCGCTTCCAGCTCCGCGCCACCGCCTCGGCCAAGGCGCGCACCCAGCCGGCGCTCTCGGTCCTTGGCAGGACCAGGGCGGCCACGCCGGGGATCACGGCAGCATCCAGGTCCGCCGCCACGGCGCGCAGGCTGGAGTTGACCCGCACCAACACCGCTGCCCCGCCTGCCGCACGGCATCCGGGAGCCCGGTGCGGGCGCCGGGCTTCTCCGCCGGGGGCACGGCATCCTCCAGGTCCAGGATGATCGCGTCCGCGCCCCGCTCGTGCGCGCTGGACACGAAGCGTTCCGCGTGGGCGGGGACGAACAGCAGGGAGCGCCAGCGCGCCGCCGCCGTCCGGGGTGAAGCGGCGCCCATCACCTCAGCACGAACGGGTCGGCCATGCTCTCGGCCAGGCTGATCCACACGCTCTTGGTCTGCAGGTACTCGTTAATGGCGTCCTGCCCGCTTTCCCGGCCGATGCCGCTCTGCTTGAAGCCGCCGAACGGCGCCATGAAGCTCACCGCGCGGTAGGTGTTCACCCAGACCGTCCCGGCTCTCAGCCGCTCGGACATGGTGATGGCCCGGCGGATGTTCTGCGTCCACACCCCGGCGGCCAAGCCATACGGCGTGTCGTTGGCGATCGACACTGCTTCCTCGTCGTCGTCGAAGGGGATGATCGACAGCACGGGGCCGAACACCTCCTCCCGCGCGATGCGCATGGTGTTGGCGACGTCGGCGAAGATAGTGGGCTCGACGAACCAGCCACCCGCCAGCTCCGGCGCGTTCGGACGGCCACCGCCGAGCAGGCACTGCGCCCCTTCGTCCCTGGCCACCTGCATGTAGTTCAGCACCTTCTCGCGCTGCGGCTGCGTGGTGATGGGGCCGACCTGGGTGGACAGCTCCATGGGGTCGCCCAGCCGGGCCGCCCGGGCCATGGCGACCACGCCCTCGCACACCTGGTCATACACCGGGCGCTGCACCAGCAGACGGGACCCAGCGATGCAGGTCTGCCCGGAGGCAGCGAAGATGCCGGCAATGGCGCCCTTCACCGCGTCGTCCAGCTTGGCATCGGCGAAGACCACGTTGGGCGACTTGCCACCCAGCTCCAGCGTGACGTGCTTGATGCCCTTGGCGGCGGCGGCGTACACCGCCTTGCCTGTGGCGTCGCCGCCGGTGAAGGCCACCTTGGCCACCAGCGGATGGGTGACCAGCGCCTCGCCGATCTCGTTGCCGAAGCCGGTGACGGTGTTGACCACGCCGGGCGGGAAGCCCGCCTCGTCGATCAGCGCCATCAGCGCCAGGGTCGAGCAGGAGGTGTACTCGGACGGCTTGATGACCACCGTGCAGCCGGCGGCCAGCAGCGGCGCCAGCTTCCAGGTCAGCAGCAGCAGCGGCGAGTTCCAGGGCGTGATCGCCACCACCACGCCCAGCGGCTCCCGTCGGGTAAAGGTGAACATGGCGGGCTTGTCTGTGGGCAGCACCGCCCCCTCGATCTTGTCCGCCAGGCCGCCGAAGTAGTGGAACCATTCGGGGATGTAGCGGAGCTGCCCGCCCATCTCGGCCAGCAGCTTGCCGTTGTCGCGCACCTCGATGGCGGCGAGCTTGTCCGCGTCCCGGGTAATGAAGTCGCCCAGGCGGCGCAGCAGCTTGCCGCGCGCCGTGGCGGTCAGCGCCGGCCAGGCGCCGGTGGAGAACGCCTTGTGCGCCGCTCCCACCGCTTCCGCCGCGTCGTCCAGCCCGCATCGCGGCACCTCGGCCCAGTTCTCCCCGGTGAAGGGATTGGCCGAGGCGATCCAGGCGCCGGAGGCGGCGGCCTTGTCCTGCCCGGCAACGACATTGTGGAAGCGTTGAAGGTCGGTCATGTCGGTGAGCCCCGGATCAGATGGGCGCGAAGCCCAGCCCTGCGCGAAAGCGGTTCTTGATAAACGGTCCGTCGCGCGGCGGCAGCACCCGCGGCAGGTTCTCCGCCTTGATCTTGATCGTGGCCAGCTTGACGCCGCCGCCAGCCTCCACCTGGCGCTTCAGCTCCGCCACGCCCGCCATGTCGGTGATCTCCGCAGTCCAGTCGAAGCCGCAGGTGGCGGCGACGCGGTCCAGCGCGATCCCGCGGCCGGCGTGGCTGAGCTGCATGCCGGTCTCGCCGAAGTGTCCGTTGTCCAGCACGGCGACCGTCAGATTGGGTGGGCGCTGCAGCGCGATAGTGGCCAGGGCGCCGAAGCCCATCAAGGCCTCCCCGTCACCGGTGACTACCAGGACCTTCTTACCAGGCTGCGCCTTGGCCAGGCCTAGGCCCACGGTCATGGCGCTGCCCATAGCGGCCCAGAGATAGTAGTTGTTGTCGTGGTCGCCGGCCGCCATCACGTCGTAGGACGGGGAGCCGAGTCCGGTGACGACCAGCAGGTCCTGCCGGTCCTTCAGCAACGCAATCACGGCCTCGCGTCGGTCCAGCGGACCGCCCGCCTTGGCCTGGGTCATCATTGTCACTTCACCCACTTCTTTTCTCCGATCAGGCGCTGGCCCAGCAGCAGGGCGGTGGCGGAATCGCCGTTGAAGGCCATGGTGGCGGCGCCGTGCAGCAGGAGGGCCACGTCCTTGGGCTCGTCGGCGCGCCAGCTCATCACGCCCATCAGCTTCAACGAGGCTTCCGTGGCCTGGCCCATCGGGTTCTGCCAGCCGTTGAACTCCGCCCAGTCGCCGCGCATGGTTACAACCATGAGCAGCGGGAAGCGGGCCACGGACGGAAGCGCCAACGTGTTGATGCAGTTGCCCACGCCGCTGGACTGCAGCAGCAGGGCGCCGCGCTCGCCGCCCAGCCAGGCGCCGGCCAGGTAGCCGATGCCTTCTTCCTCCGTGGTCAGCACCACGGCGTGGATCTCGTTGTCCGCCTCCGCCATTCGGATCGCCGTCGAGTGCCCGGCGTCCGGCACGTAGACGACGTGCCGGACGCCCTGCTCCTTGAGTACTCGGAACACGTCGGCCTGCCAGTCGATCTCGCCCGCCTGCGGCGCCGTCGTGATTGCTGCTTCTAACATTCTGGTCTCCTAGGTGACTCGAACTAAACGACCCGGCGACGTCCGATGTTGGCCTCGACCTCGCCATCGCCATCGAGGTAGCCGTGACGGTGCAGGTTCGGCATCATCAAGGCCGCTACAAAGGCGATGGCCGCCATGCCTGCGACGTAGTAGAAGAAAAACCGCTCGACCCCGGACGCACGCAGGTAGAGCGCGACGTACTCCGCGGTCCCCCCGAATGCCGCGTTGGCGATGGCGTATGGCAAGCCCACGCCCAGGGCACGCACTGCGGCGGGGAACATGTCCGCCTTCAACAGCCCCGCGATCGGCGTGTAAAAGGCGGTTATCAGGAGCCCCGCGAACACCAGGGAAAAAGCGGACACCGGATTAGACGTCAGCTGGAGAGCCGTAAGTAGCGGAACCACGCACACCGCGGACAGGCCCGTGAAGATCAACATGTGGATCTTGATGCCGATACGGTCTGCCAAGGCACCGAACAACGGTTGCGCCAGCATGAACAAAACGAGCGCCGTAGTCATCACTACACTTGCCACCTGGGCCGACAGCCCCGCGGACACCACCAGGAACTTCTGCATGTACGAGGTGAACAGGTAAAAGTTGAGCGAGCCGAACGCCGTGAAGATGAGAGTGAGGGTCACGGCACGCTTATGCTTGCCAAGCGCTAGGACCGATCCCGCTTCGTTCGCATGACGCGCCCGCTCGTTGGCACTCTCCATCATGGAACGCCGGAGATAAAGCGCCACCACAGCCCCGCAGGCGCCGACGATAAACGGGATTCGCCAGCCCCAGGCCTTCAGGTCAGGCGCTGGCATCAAGGCCTGCAGCAACAGGATTACGAGCAACGCGAGAAGCTGGCCCGCCACTATGGTGAGGTATTGGAATGAGCCAAGAAACCCGCGGCGTCCCGCGGTCGAAACCTCGCAGATGTAGGTGGCCCCAGTGCCGTACTCGGCACCAACCGACAAGCCTTGCAAGAGCCGGGCAAAGACGAGCAGCGCGGGGGCTGCCACGCCTATCGACGCGTAAGTTGGCAGCACGGCGATGATCAGGGACCCAGTGCACATCATCAGGACCGACAGCACCATGGACAGCTTGCGTCCCTTGGTATCGGCGATCCAGCCGAACACCCAGCCGCCGACCGGGCGCATGAGGAAGCCGACCGCGAACACCCCTGCGGTGGACAGGAGTTGGCTGGTCTGGTCACCGGACGGAAAGAACAAGGAGGCGAAATAGATTGCCGTGTAGGCATAAACGAAGAAGTCGAACCACTCGACTAAGTTACCTGCACATGCGCTTAGGATCGAGCGCATCCTGCTGGACTGGGACAGGGCGGACGATTCCGCGTTCGCGACGGCGCTCATGTGGACATCTCCCGGCTACGGGTGCGACGAAGCCCGATCTCGTCTTCAGCCGCCTTGTCGCAGCTTTGACTGACAACCTAGCCGATCAAGGCTGTCGTGAGCAGACGCCCAAAAACGCTTTGAGTTATGCTGAGATTATATAGGCTCGTCGCCAACCAGTTGTCGCTTGCGTTTGTCGATTGAGGCAGCCTCCGAGCCAAGCACTGCCGGAAGACCAAATGATCAGATCTCACTGCATGGTTTCCGGCGGGATCGGCAACAGGCGGATCACGCGGCGAGCTGTCCTGCTCTTACGGCTGGGAGTTGGTTGCACGGGAGCCCTAGACGTCCACGCGGCCGGTCACGCAGAAAGCTGCGCTAATACCATGTCTTGTTGATTAGAACCCATGTGCCCAGTCTCGCAATCCGATGGACATGATGGTCCATGGGCGGTCGACGAGTTTGGTGCACGCTTCGGCGCAGTGCGCGACGATGTCGTTGTGTGTGTCGAAGATGCGGTTGGGCAGCCAGTTCTGGTGCATATACTGCCAGACGTTCTCGATTGGGTTTAGCTCCGGGCATTTCGGCGGCAGCGGAACCAAGGTGATGTTCGGCGGCACGACGAGCTTGTCCGATACGTGCCGCCGGCTTGATCGAGCACGAGGGCGGCATGGGCGCCCTTGCTCACATGGGAGGCGATCTCGGCCAAGTGCAGGTTCATCGCCTCGATGTTGCATTTGGGAAGGATGAGGCCGGCGGCCTTGCCCAGCCGGGGGCAGATGGCGCCGAATATGTAGGTGGAGGCGGTGCGCTGGTCCTGCAGCGCTACCGGGCGGGTGCCCCGTCGGCCCCAGCGTCGTGTGATCTCTGTTTTCTGTCCGACCCGCGCTTCGTCGGCGAACCAGACCTCTATGCGCCTGGCCGCGATGGCACGGTCGCGTGCGATCTGCGCCCCGACGTCGGCGAAGCTGTTTTAAAAAGCGCGATCGCGTCCTCAGCCTGCCCGTGGTGGCGCGGCCGGGCGGACAGCTTGCGGAAATTCATCGCCAGCAACTCGCGGCTCATGGTTGGTTTGGCGATGCGATCCCGGATGTGTCCCACACCCATCGGCACAGGTCGATCAGCCACCATTGCACCACGCCATGAACCGACGCGACAGGACCGCTCTCGACCACCGCAGCCAAGGCGGCGCGTTGAGCCTCGCTCAGCAATGGCTTGGCTCCGGGCGACTTGCGGTCAATCAGTCCATCCGGCCCAGTCGCGTTGAACTTTAGGCCGTGTGGACGGATGAAAATAAAGTTGGCTTTGGGGGATTCCCGGATCGGGCTTTGATCGAATCAATAGGCAACCGGCGAGACGGGAGCCGGACCATGCTGACTGTGATGACAGAAGACGATTGGGTGATCGTGTTGGAGGTGTTCGACGGCGCGCAGACGCGAAGCGGCGAGCCTGGTGCCGACGACCGCAGATTTCTTGAGGCACTGCACTCTTTCACGGTGCACAACATCACGTGGCGCGCGCTGCCGGCTGAGTTTGGCAAGTGGAACAGCGTCTGGAAGCGGTTCTGGCGTCTGAGCGGGTCCGGCGTTTTCGACGTGTTCTTCGAGACACTGGCTCAGCTCAGCACAATGGCGCATCTGGTGCAGATGTTCGACAGCACGGTGACGCGGGCGCATGTTCAGGTGCCGGCGCAAAAGGAGGCAACAAAATCAGGCGCTCGGCCGCTCGCGGGGCGGCTTCTCGTGCAAAATCCACCTCAAGACAGATTTCGACGGGTTGCCGATCGGCTTCCACCTGACCGCCGGCGAGGCGAGCGACAGCAAGGAGTTCAAGATGTCGCTCGAGATGGGTCCGGACATCAAGCCGCGTGCGGCGATGACGGACAAAGGCTATGACTCCAACGCCAATCGGACGGCGTGCCGCAGGCGTGGTATTGCGCCGATCATCCCATACCGGGACAACGCCGAAGACAGACCGAACCACTTTCCCAAAACGCTCTACAAAGGGCGCGTACGCATCGAGCAAGCCATGGGCAAACTCAAGCGCTTCAAGCGCGTCGCCAAGCGAGGCAAAAGTAGACCCAGAGCCGAGAGGTCCCGAAATCCCCCCTAGAACGCCGCCGGCGCTTGGTTGTGTTTCGCCTGAACCGCTACCCGCTGCGTTCGCAGCACCCAGGCTGCTGTTCCATAAAATCCTCCGATTTGTGAAGCAGTGTTGCCGAATATGGCTTCGGCTCCAGAATTGTCGTTGTTAAAGGCACTCAGGCTTTGTAAGCCATCGCCAGCTGCGGACTGCTGTTCCGCAAAGAAATTCCCCAGCCCGCTTTCTGCGGGACCGCCAATTTGAGCAAATAGTGAATTGTCTGAGTGAAAAGAATTTATACCTAGGTCGCGTGGACAAAGCTGATCCACTGTTTGATGGTAGCCAGCTTGGCAAAGCCGAGGAAGCTACTTGCGGTATGATCGTATCGAGTGGCCACGCGCCTGCTGTTCTTGAGACGGTTGAAGAAGCGCTCGATCTTGTTTCGGGTCGCATACAAGGCCCGATCGACTGTGTGCTGGATGTGCCGGTTCTTCTTGGTAGGGATCTCGGGTGTGCCGCCTCGGACGCGGACTTCCTCTCGGATGGCGTCGCTGTCGTAGCCCTTGTCGGCCAGCATGACCTTGGGGTCGGCATCGTGCTCGGCCATGAGATCGGTGAAAGCCGTGCTGTCGTGCGCCTCGCCGGGCGTCAGGGGGAGCGCAATTGGAAGACCCTCAGCGTTGGTCCGGGCATGGATTTTGGTCGAAAAGCCACCGCGCGAGCGGCCAAGAGCCTGATTTTGAGTCCCCCCCTTGCGCCGGCGGCACAGTGGTGTGCCCGGATGACAGTGCTATCGACCATCTGCACGGCATCGTTGCCGCCGCCCTCGGCGAGGGCCTCGAGCATCAGGTCCCATAGCCCGGCGGCCGTCCAGCGGCGGTGTTGCCGGTGCACGGAGTTCCAATTGCCGAGCTCCCCGGGCAGATCACGCCAAGGCGCGCCAGTCCGGGCAATCCAGAATACCGCGTTCAACGTGCGGCGGTGGTCGGCAGGCGGACGCCCCCGCAAGGCACCGCGCTCGATTACGAACGGCTCAAAGAACGCCCAATGGTCGTCGCTTAGAAGGCCTCGGATCACCGCTGATCTCCACTACGAAAATCAGCTTCGAATCACACCCCACCGCGTCGGGGGAATCCTCCTTACGCGCTTTGTCCACGCGACCTAATCCTGCCGCGATGGCAGGGTGACGAAGAATTCAAGGCCTTGTTGTTGCCGTCCTGCGCCACTTGCCGCTTAGGACGGCCAGCCAGATCTCGGCCCGGGCTCTCCGGCAAGTGCTGCAGGCGACCGACGGTGTTACGGCGCGCGTGTTCAGGTTGTTCAACGATCTTGCCGCCGACGCGATCGACGTGGCGCCGAGTGCATCACTGACGAGAGAATCGCGGCATGGCGCCCGATGACGCGTCCAACCCCCGCATTGCTTGAAGCCTGATGCGGCCTTGGTGTCTCCCATTGCCTTACGTGACGGAGCTGTTTCCCGACGAACTTGTGTTTTCGTGGCTGCGGCGCACCGGGACAGAATACGGCGTCAGCCTGGAGGTGCTTGCCCGACACATCGGGCTTTCGAGAACCAAGCCGGCGAAATCGACCATGACCTCTCGCCCGATGAGATCGAGCGACTTGCAGACGCAATGCGAGTGGAGCGGACCGACATCCGGCGACGACTGCATCACCCGCTTCGTCCGTCGGTTTGCTTGCTGCGGGCAGACCAAGCACCGATCCAAGTCTGCGCCACCTGCCGGACTCGGCATCTTACGACCCATGCGCCGTCTGCTGTCCTCCGGGCCTGGTTCGAGTTCTGGCATATCGAGTGCCAAGCCTGCCAGAGTCCCATGTCTTCATCCGGAAGCCCGATATTTGACGGGTGCAATCACGCCCGCGAGCATCCGAACTGGTTTTCCGGCATCATTTCGACAGCTCGCCGCGGAGCCGTCAGGCTGCATGCATTCGCGCGGCGACCATTTAACGTGGCGCTATCGCCTGTCGCGATTCTTCGCCTTTTGTTGAAGCCGCTTTCGTCAGGGTGGCCCGATGACGACGATCCCCGATACGGAGTACACCGTGTGGCTGACCTGTTCGTACCGGGACTGCACGAGCTCGCGCGCGAGGAAGGCGTCCTCATCCGAGATATCTGGACAGCCCAGAAACCAGTCCAACTCGTCACCGCTCGCATCATACTGCTTGCGGCCTTCCAAACTTCCTGGCTGATCCCAAGGGTTCGTTCCGCCGAGTGCAAGATGCAGCAGACAACCGAGTGAGCACGTTCCTCGAACGCTGGATCAATGCCCTTCCGCCGCAGGTTAGATCGTCACTGTCCTGAGCGAACCAACGTAGGCGTTCGTCCCAAAATTGCTGCAAATTCGGGACTTAGCAGCCGACTGATCCGGGTTAAAGTGCAGTAAAAACGCCCAACCTGCTAAACCCGGAAATTTCGTGCAGTCTGACACTGGTGTTCGTGGTCGTGCTGCCGATCGTCAACAGCGTCGTGGTACGCACCTTCGCATGGATCGTGATCCTGGGGCGAAACGGCATCGTGAACGAGTGGTGATGGCCTTGGGCTTGTCGGCCACGCCCTTGCGGCTGCTGTTCAGTGAGACGGGCGTGGTGATCGTGCTGGCGCAGGTGCAGATGCCGCTGATGGTGCTACCGCTGATGACGGCGCTGCAGCGGATTGACCCGAACCTGTCGAGCGCCTCGGCAGCCCTCGGGGCGGGGCCTGGCAAACGTTTTCCAAGGTCGTGCTGCCGCTGAGCCTGCCGGGCATCTTGGCAGGCCCCATCCTGACCTACGCCGCCTGCGTTACGGCCTTTGTCACCCGATCGCTCATCGGTGGTTTGCGGCTGATCTACATGCCCATAATGATCTACCAGCAGGCCATGAACTTGCAGAACTGGCCGTTCGCCGCCACGGTTTCGGTGATCTTCATGGCATCGGTGTTGCTGGTGATCACGGTGCTGATCGCCCTCTCGCGGAGCCGCGCCATGCGGCTCTACGGCTGACCGGCGATGCCACGGCATACCGACTGGCAATCCATTTCCATCGCCGCCGTGTTCGGTGCGGTCGCGACGCTGACGGTGCTAATACTGTTGTTCCCCACTGCCATAATCCTGATCCTGTCATTCACCGGCGAGGAATTGCTGCACTTCCCACCGGCCTCCTACTCGCTACGCTGGTACCAGGCCCTGCTCGACGCCAACGAGAGCCAGGACGCCGCCCTCGTTGCCTGAAGGTGGCGGTCATCGCCGTCGTCGCGTCCGTGATCCTCGGCGTGGCCGCCGTCCTGGCGACCGCACGCAGCCGGGCCGCCTGGGCGCGAATGCTCGACCTGGTGTTCATGTCACCGCTGATCCTGCCGGTGCTGGCATTTGGCTTCGCGTCCCTCATGCTGTTCTCGCTGCTCGGGATACCGGTCTCGCTGATGACGCTGGCGATCGGCCACGCCGTGATCAGCGTGCCCTTCGCGCTGCGGACCACGCTGGCGAGCCTGGCTCAGCTCGACCCGGCGCTGCTCGATTGCTCGCTCAGCCTCGGTGCCGGGCAACTTAGACCGTTCCGGCGGGTCACCCTGCCGCTAATTGCACCCGGCGTCGCCTCGGGCGCATTCATCGCCTTCATAACGTCGTTCGACAACGTACCGGTCTCACTGTTCCTGCAGGATACACGCACGCAGGTGCTCCCGATCCATCTTGGGACATCATCCAAAACAACCTGGACAGCCGCGCCGCGTCCGCCTGCGGCGTCATCATGATTGTGACGATCGTTTTGCTCGCGCTGATGGAGCGGGCCGCTGGCTTCTCGCGATACATAAAATAGAGGCGGGCTACGTGACCGACACGAGAATGAGCCTTGCTAGCCTGAACGGAGCATCCGCCAGCGCGTTCGCGGCGGCGCGGGTTTGCTGTTCGAGGATGCCCCCTGGATCACCCGAGGCTTGGCGGCATCGCGGCCGTTTGCCAGCCTCACCGCCTTGCACGCCACAATGATGGACCGGCTCCATGCCGCAAACACGGGCGAGAAGCTCGCCTTCCTGCGCGGCCATCCCATGCTATCGCCCACGACCCTGCGCCAGGGCATGACGCCGGAATCGACCCTGTAACGGCGCTCGATGGGTATGGATGCCTTGGACGAGGCAACGGCGGCCCAGCTCGATGCAGCGAACGCTGCCCACCTGGCACGGTTCGGCTTCCCGTTCATCCTTGACGTGCGCCATGCCTCGCTGCCGACGATCCTCGGCGCCATGGAACGGCGGCTTCGGGCCGCCGTATGCCGAGATCGCCGAAGTGCTGAGGGAAGTGGAGGCGATCAGTTGGATGCGCCTGGTTGACTGCGTGGCACCAGCGCCAACCGGCGGGATTTCACTCCACGTTCTCGACACAACCCGCAGTCGCCCCGCAATGGGACTGCAAGGCGTGCTGTGGCAGTGCCCGCCGGAGTCTGCCTCTATGCCGTTGGCCAGCTTTGTCACCGACGCAAACGGCCGGGCTGCGAAGATGCTGGGCGATGGTGATCTGACCGCGTGCGCCTATGAGTGGCGGCTCGACATCCCGGCCTATTTCGCCCGGCATGGTGCCGCAACGCCCGACCGCTGCTTCCTGCCAGCGGTCTGCGTGCGCTTCAGCGTGTGGAACCCCGAGGAACACTTCCATTTTCCCGTGCTATTGACGATGGGTTCCTACACGACCTATCGCTGGAGCCGACCCCCGCTACACCGCGACCGCGATGGCATCGATCTGCACCCGGGCGGACGGCACCGGGCCCGGACCGTGGATTGCCACAGCCTCGAACGCAAAGTCTGGCTCCGGCACCGAAGCCTGACGCACGCGCTCCCACACCTCCAACTCATCGGCCCGTGCCAAAGTCACGGTGCACTTGGTCAAGCGCGAGCCAGTGGCCTTCGCCGCATCGAGCAAGCGGCGGAGCGCCCACCAGCACTGGCTGGCCAGCGGTGCCGGCAGCCCAGCCAACTCGCTGGGAAGGGCGGCACTGCTCTCGGCGAGCCGCTCGGACTCGTCCAGGCCCAGCATCCCTGAGAAAAACACCAGCGGCCCTGCCTGCACCGCCAACGGAGCCGCGAACGGGCTGACGCCTGGCCAGGGATGCAGCTTGCGCGCCAGGCCGCTCTCCGGCCGGAGCGCCGTTACCTCGATTTCGATCCGGCAGCCACGGTGGCCGACCTCATCGAACCCGGTCACGCATAGGGCCGGCGGGTTAGCCGGGAAAAAGCTGCTGTGGACGCGGTGGAAGGTCGGGAAATCCCTGACGTCGGACAGATACACCGAGGCATGCAGCACATCGACCATCGACAGGCCCTGCGCTGTCAGCACGCGGCGGATTTCGTTCAGGATGAACCAGGTCTGCGCCGCGATCGGGCCGTCGCGGCTGTCCGGATGGCTGCGGCCGGTGGCGAGCGCCCGCCCCTCCGGCGGCACGTCCGCAAAGCTGCCGATCAGCGGCATGCCAGGCGCTGCCGTGTCGATCGCGATGAACCCGGCGGTGAACACCAACGGCCCCGACTGCACTGCCTGCGCGTAATGCGAGGCGGAAGGCAGGTCGTGATGGTCCGGCGCGGCCAATGTGGTGCGCGCGCCGAACGGCCCGCCCTCCCCCGGCAGCGCCGCGATGGCGTCCGACCCGTATGCCCGGCCGCCGAGACCCGGCAGCCCGGCGACGCCCAGCCCGCTGCTGGGCGAGGGCTTCGGCTGCCAATGCATCCGGGCTTCCTCAAAGCAGGGGAACCACCGCTTGTCCGCCTGCCAGATATGCTGGCGCAGGATTTGGTCCGTCGCCGACCCGGCGTCCCGCAGCACGGCATCCATCCGCTCGAGCGTGGACCAGGCTTGCGCGCTGGCCAGCCCCTCCTGCAGATCGGCGACCGGGTAGCCCTGCCGCTTGGCGCCACCCTCCGCCGGCAGCGCGTCGAAGCTGGTGGCCGCTTCGTCCGGACGCACGCCGGACAGGAACAGCAGGCCGCCTGCCTTCACACTGGCGGGGTAGGCGGGAAAAGCCGAGACCATCAAAAAAGCTCCCAAAGGTCATGTTCACTCTGCAGCGCCGCCGTGCTGCCGTCGTAGACGACGCGCCCGCCGCGCAGCACGATGGCGCGGTCGACCACGCCCAGCGCCGGCAGCACATTCTGCTCGATCACGATCAGCCCAGTGCCTTCGGACCGGCTGACGGTGGCGAGGTTGTCCAGCACCGCGGACGCGCGCAGCGGCGCGAGCCCGGCGGTTGGTTCGTCCAGCAGCAGCACGCGCGGCCGGGTCATCAGCGCCATAGACACGGCGAGCATTTGCCGCTCCCCGCCGCTCAATGACCCAGCGCGCTGGCGCCGCCGGTTCTGCAGCAGGGGGAACAGCGTGTAGACGTCGCTCACGGGCCGGTGGCTGTTGAGCCCGGCGATGCTCAGGCAGTGCTCCACCGCCAGGTCGGAGAACACGTTGTGCGATTGCGGCACGAAGCCGATGCCGAGCACCACGTTGCGATGCACCGCCCCCGTCACGATGGGGTGGCCGTCGAAGCTGACCGTGCCTGTCATCTGCCGGATATCGCCGATCAGGCAGCGCAGCAGGGTCGATTTGCCGGAGCCGTTATGGCCGAAGATGCCGACACGCTCCTGCGCGCCAATCGTGACGCTGACGCCGTTCAGCACCTGGTTGCCGGCATAGCCCGCGATCACGTCAGTTGCTTGGAACATGGGCCGCCGCGCCGAAATAGATTTCCGACAGCGCTTTGTCCGCCATCAACTCGGCCACGGGGGCGGTGGCGAGGACCCGCCCCGCCGCCATGAACACGCCCCGGCTACAGATGTCGCGGATAAATGCCACGTTGTGCTCCACGATGCAGATGGCGGTTCCGGCGGCGGCCTCCTCCGTGACGATGCGGCGCATGGCGGCGTAGGTACGCCCTTCGACGCCCGCCATCGGTTCGTCCAGCAGCAGGCAGCGGCCGCCATTCATCAACGCACGCGCGATCCCCACCAATTTCTGCTGCCCGTAGGACAGCGCGGTGGACGGCTTGTTCGCGTGGTCGGCCAGCCCGGTCCGGGTCAGCAGCGCCATGGCGCGATCGCGCAGCGCCGCCTCGGCCCAGCGTAGCGCGGGAACGCGGAACAGGCTGCCGGCGAGCGATTCCGCCGGGTAGTCGCGCGCCGCCACCATCAGGTTGTCCAGCACCGAGAGCGACGCGAACGGCCGTGCCTGCTGCCAGGTGCGGCCGAGCCCCAGCCGACCGCGGGCATCGATCGGCAAGTGGTCGATCCGCTCGCCGCCCAGCCGGATCGTGCCACGGTCCAGCCGGGTCACGCCGCTGATCAGGTTGAACAGGGACGTCTTGCCCGCGCCGTTGGGGCCGATCAGCCCGACGATCTCCCCGAGGTGCAGCGTGAGCGAGATGTCGCTTGCCGCCGTCACGCCGCCGAAGCGCTTGCAGGCGCCGGTCACTTCCAAAACGACTGTCATGGTGCCCGCCCGCTCCATGTTGCAGCCCCTGCGCGGGATCCGAGGATGCCTTGCGGCCGCAGGAACAGGAAGCCGAGCACGAGCAGCGTGTACAGGATGCCCTGCAACGGCCCGGACACCGAGGCGGGCAGGTCCAGGAAGGTGATCGCTTGCGGCAGCACCGTCAGGATCGCCGCTCCGATGAGCGGGCCCCAGATCGTCGCCGTGCCGCCGACCACGACCATGGTGAGCATGGCGCTCGAGCTGGTGATGTCGAACTGCGACGGCGTCACGTATTGGAAAATGTGCGCATACAACCCGCCCGCGACCCCGGCGATGCCGGAGCCGACGGCGAACAGCGTGACCTTGATGCGGCGCGTGTTGCGTCCGAGGGCAAGCACCGCCTCCTCGTCGTCCCGCATCGCCGTCACCATGCGGCCGTAGCCGCCCCGCATGACCACGGCCAACAGCGCGATCACGATCAGCACGAGGACGCCCAGCAGCAGCGGCACCAACGCCGTGCGCGCGCCGCCCGCGATCAGGGCCGGCATGCCGCCCAGGCCGGACGGGCCGCCCGTCACGTCGACGTTGCTGACGATCTGCAACACGCCGAGCTGCGCCGCCAGGCTGGCCAGCACGAAGTAGTCGCCCGACACGCGCAGGGAGGGCAGCGAGAGCAGCAACGACGCTACTACCGCCGCACCGCCGCCGAGCACGATCGCGAGCCATATCGGCACGCCGGTGTGCAATGTCAGCAGCGCGGCGGTGTAAGCGCCGACCGCATACAGCATCGGCTGCGCCACGCTGAGCAGCCCGCCATAGCCGAGGACCAGGTTGAAGCCGAGCGCCAGCAGCGCGTTCAGTGCCGTCAGGATCAGCAGGACCGACAGGTAATCCCACATCAGCCGCGCGCCACGCGCCGGGCCGGGACCAACCGCGCCACGCCGGCGACCACGCCGTGCGGGAACAGGATGACCGCCGCCAGCATCAACGCGTCGATCAGCAAAGGCTGCCAACGTGCGCTGATGACGAGGATGCTAAGCCCTTGCAGCACGCCCAGTAGCAACGCCGCAATACCGGCGGCGAACACCCGCCCGATGCCGGCCAGCACCGTGGCAACCACCGAGATGATCAGGAACTGCTGCAGCGTCGTCGCCGGCACCGTCGCCGCCTTGGTCCCGAGCAGCAGCATGCCGACCGCGATGAACACGGCGGCTAGCGCGATGGCCAGCCGGAAGCTCGCGTCACGGCCGATCCCGTACAGCTCCGCCAAGGCCGGGTTGTCGGCAACGGCGAGCAGGTGTTGGCCACGGCGCGACCAGCGCAGATAGGTCGCCAGCGCCAGCAGCATCACGGACGTCACCGCGAGCGCCGCCAGATCCCAGTCGCTCACCGCGACGCCGCCGATCAGGTGGACCGGCGTGACGAGCGCGTCCAGCAACGTCGTGGGTTCGGTGCCGATCACGAGCTCACCGATGAAGATGACGAGCTCGGACAGCACCAGTGCGAAGATGAAGAACGCCAGCATGGACGAACCGCGCCGCCGAAGCGTGGCGAAGCCGAACGCCTCGATGCAGATGCCGAACCCCACGGTGACGGCCACTGTGGGCACCAGCGCCGCCACGATGGGTAGGCCGGCGACGCGCGTGCAGGCGAGGGCGGTGGCGTAGGCCACCACCATCATCGCCGCCTGCGCGAAGTTCCACAGATGGTTGACCTTCAGCACCAGCGCGAACGCGACGGCGAACAGGCAGTTGAACGACGCAACGGCCAGCCCGCTCCACACGAGCTGGATCAGGATACTCGATGACAGCATGGTTCAGGACTTCGGCGCGAGGCCCAGGTACTGGAATGCCAAATCCTTGACCGACCAGATGTAGATCGGCTTGTCCACCGTGTGATCGGCGTTGAACGTCACCGTGCCGGTCAACGGCTGCTCGAACGTGCGCTGTGCCAACAGGGCGGCGCGGTAGCTCTCGCCGGTTTCAGGCATGTTGTGGGCGTGGACATAGGTGGCGAGCTGCGCCACCAAATAGGGCGCATCGTAGAAGTATTGCGTATAGGGCAATCCTACGGGCTCGCGTGCCATCTCCTTCTTCCAGCGCTCGACATACGCCGCCACCTTGGGTTCGGAAGCCGCCGTCGGCGCCATGGAACTGACGATCATGCCGTTGGCGCCGGCGCCGATCTGCTTGACCATCGGCGGGTTGAACGCGTTCTGGTAGCTGTCCACCGGCGTCGTGACACCGAGCTGGCGGATCTGCGAGAGCAGCGCCGTGGTGTCCGCGACGACGCCGTGGATATGGATCTCGTCGGGGTTCGCGACGCGCAACTGCAGGATTAGGCCGGTGAAATCCGCCTGGTCCGCCGGATACGCCTCGTTCATCACGACGGCGCCGCCATCGGTTTCGAACGCGGCCTTGAACGCCTGCGCGCCCTCCTTGCCGGTGTCGTTGTTGACATACAGGATCGCGACCCGGCGGCGCCCTTGATGGTACAGATACCGCGCCAGGCCATCCATCTCCTTATCCGCGAGCGGCGAGACGGTGTAGACGTAATCGCCCAATTTGGCGATGCCGGGTGAGTTGGCACCGGCGCTCAGCATCAGCACCTTCTCGCGGTTGGCGATCGGCGCGACCGCATGCACCACGTCACTGAACGCAGTGATGAACACCGGCATATGGTCGACGCTGATGAATCGGCTGACGACGCCGATGGCCGTTTCCGGCTTGCCCTGGTTGTCCACGATGGTGACCTCCATCGGGCACCCGTTCACGCCACCCTTGGCGTTTATGTCGTCCACGGCCCAGCGAACCGCCTGCATCTGATCCTTGCCAAACAAGGCGGACGGGCCCGTGAGCGGATCGGTCACGCCGAAGCGGACGGGATGATCGCAGGCCGCCCAGGCCGGGCCCCCAAAACCAAGCATCGCGAGAGCGAGGATTGCCGGCGTGCCGGACCAATTTGAAATCGAACCCATGGCAACGCACTCCATCGCAGTTGCAGCAAGGCGAGCAAGGACCGTGCCATCAAAGGAACGACGGCGGCACGCTTTATGCAGCGCCGCCCGCGACTTGGAAAAGGAATTCTTTTATGGCAGTGCAACGAACGAGCTATCAACCCGAGGGTCTGATGCGGCGGGTCGTCGGGGGTAACCTGCTGTACTCGCACGCGCTTTCCATCACGGGGGGTGAGCACCTGGTGTATGTGTCCGGCCAGGTTTCGCGGGATGCGGCCGGGAGCGTGGTCGGTGCCGGTGACATGCGCGCGCAGATCGAACGCGTCTGCGAGAACGTGCGCATTGCGCTGGAAGCAGCCGGCGCTGGCTGGGAGCACGTGGTTCGAACGACGACGTACTGCACCGATCTCGATGCATTCTTCAGTCATGCTGACCTGAGAATGCGTTACTTCGGTCTCGCCATGCCGGCGAGCAGCACGATCGGAATCACCCGGCTCTCGCATCCCGATTTCCTGGTCGAAATCGACGCAACGGCTATTCTCTAACGAAATCCCGGCTGAAGCCTCGGCCGTCGCCATCGTTCATGATACATCGGGGCGACGGTCCGGTTCAGCCCAGGTCCATGGCCAACCTAAGTCAGAGCCGCCGTCTGCAGGGTATCCAACCGCGCGACGATGTGCAGGCCGGCAAGCAGGACAGCGGCCACAAGGAAGAACCCGGCAAGGGCTATGAACGACCACGTGAAGCTGTTCGTGGTCTGCCGGAGCCAGCCGACGAGGTAAGGGCCCACGAGGCCGCCGATCTGTCCCACTGAAATGATCATCGCTATACCGGCGGCAGCGGCCTTCCTCCTGAGGATTGATGGCGGGATCGCCCAGAACGTGCCGAAAAAGGCGTAGATTCCCGTCACCCCCGCGGGCAGCGCGATCATGGCCAGCAGCGGCGAGCTCACGACCGCGCTGACCAGCAGCCCGACGGCCGCCAGAAGGCCGGCGGCCACCACGTGCCAGGTGCGTTCCTGCGTGCGGTCGGAATACCGGGCCCACAGCACCATGCGATCGCGCCGGCAAGATACGGTATGGCGGTCACGAAGCCGACCTGCAGGTTGCTCAGGCCGAAGCCCTTCACCACCTGCGGCATCCAGGCGCCGACGCTCATGCTGCCGACGATGTAGCAGAAGTTCACCAGCGACGGAGGGATGACCCGGCCGTTGCCGAAGACCTGCGCCAGCGAATAGCCGTGGCGGACCTGCTTCTCGGCCTGTTCTTGCGCCAGCTTCATCTCGAGCCAGCTCCGTTCTGCCGCAGTCAACCACGTGGCTCGCCTGCCCGCGGACACGGCGCTGCTGGCACCGCCCCGAGCAGGAGGCGGCACAGACGGAGATGTTCGACCCGCCCTCGGTGCTGGAACGGAGGCTACGCCAGCGCATCGGCGAGATGGTGGCCCAGCAGGCGGTCGAGGACGAGGGTGCCGCGCAAGCTCCGCGCGGCGAGGGTCTGTATCACCGCTACAACGCCATCCTGAAGCGCTGCACCGGCGACAAGCCGCGGGCGCAAATGAGCCTATCCAAACTGGAAGCGGCGGTGAGCTGGCTGGAACGCAATCGGTTGTCGGCCACGCCGCCGTGCTGAAGGACGACCCGCGCTACGGCTGGACGCTGCGCCAGCGCCGCGACTGGACGCCGCCGGTCGGCCGCTCCGATGGCAAGCCGCGGGGTGGACTGCGGCCGCCAGTGCGGCCGCTGCGTGATCGGCAGCAGCAGGATGACCCGGTCGGCTAAGCGACGTCATCAGGCGCCGGACCTGCATCGAACGCCTCGGCTGCGCTGTCGAGCATGAAATCCAATAGCGGCCGAGTTTCCGGGGCGTCGGCGGCGGGTCACACCAGCACAATTTGAAGCCTTCCAGTCCATAGCGGCTCGCTGGCTCGAGGCGGGTTGCCATAGCAGATTGTTAAATCAGCCTCTCTCCGGTCGGGCGAAGTGCGACACGCACGGCGCTCGTCCGTGCCGCAGCAACTGCCCGGCCAGCGGTCATGCTGCCTGTCCAACCGGGTCGCCGGCATCCACTCCCTGCTCTGGCCTGACTTGGACGGCGCGCTCCGCCCCCTCCGGAAACCTAAGTCCGAATAGGACTTCCGCATAGGCTTATGACAGTACACCGTACCGCTCAGACACACGGGCCTCGACGTAGCCGCCCTGCATTCTGGCGGGGGCAGTGGCGTTGACGCAGGTTCGATGCCAGCCCCTATCATGCGCGACCGTCGTACGGTCAATCGCATTAGGGACGAGACGTGGCCCGCGCCATCAACCTTCGGCAGATCGAGATTTTCAAGGCAGTCATCGAGCAGGGAACGGTCAGCCGGGCCGCGGAGGCGCTGGCGATCTCGCAGCCGGCTGCGAGCAAGCTCCTGATGCAGTTGGAGGCCGATAACGGCCTGACGCTGTTCGACCGCGGCAAGCGCCGCCTCGCGCCGACGGCGCAGGCCCTGCGGCTCCATGAGGAGGTGGGCCGCATCTTCGCGGGCGTCCGCCAGGTCGAGACGGCCATCGCCGCCATCCGGCGGGAGGAGCGGGGGCAGCTCCTGATCGGCATACTGCCAGCGCTCTCCGGCGACTTCATACAGCATGCGACGATGGGCTTCCTCAAGCGCAACGCCAGCGTCTACTGCTCGATCCAGTCGCTCGGCTCGCGCTGGATCGCCGAGAGGGTGCTGGCGCGCAAGCTCGACATCGGCTTGGTGACCGCCCGGATCGACAGCCCCTCCGTCGTCACGGAGCCGCTGCTGGACCATCCGCTGGTCTGCATCATGCCGATCGGCCATCCGCTCGCGCGGCTGAAGGTGATCCGTCCCAAGCACCTGGACGGCGCACCCTTCATCGCGTTCGACGAGTCCTACACCGAGCGGAAGGTCGCGAGCATCTTCGAGAGCAGCCGGATGCGGGCCAACGTCGTGATGACCGCCAGCCTGACCCCGACCGTCTGCCGGTTCGTCGCCGCCGGGCTCGGCATCTCGCTGGTGCATCCGTTGTTCGTCGCCGGGATGGAGCACCTCCTCGTCGCCCGCCCGTTCGAACCGGCGACCCCGTTCAACTTCCTCCTGTGCCACTCGCGCGAGGCGAGCAACATGCGGCTGGTGTCGGACTTCGTGGAAGAGACGAAGGCGCTCGCGTTCACTCTCTCCAGCCAGCTGAAACGAAGCTGGGCCTGACCCGGCGCCCAGCCGGTCAAAGCACGCGGGACAGGAACTCCCGCGTCCGGAGCTCCTGCGGCGCGGACAGCACGGTTCGCGGCGGTCCACGCTCGACCACGGCGCCGTCCGCCATGAAAACGAGATCGTCCCCAACCTCGCGCGCGAAGGCCAGCTCGTGCGTGACCACCATCATGGTCATCCCGCTGGCGGCCAGGTCGCGCATGACCGCGAGCACTTCGCCCACCAGCTCCGGGTCCAGGGCCGAGGTCGGCTCGTCGAACAGCATCAGCTCGGGTTCCATCGCCAGCGCCCGCGCGATGGCGACCCGCTGCTGCTGGCCGCCCGACAGGCGGGACGGGTAGGCCCCTGCCTTGTCCGCCAGGCCCACGCGGTCCAGCAAGGTCAGGGCCCTCGTGCGGACCCGCGCGGCAGGCTCCCGCTTCACCCGGATCGGCGCCTCCGCGATGTTCTGGAGCGCCGTCATGTGCGGGAACAGGTTGAAATGCTGGAACACCATGCCGATGCGGGCGCGCATCCGCGCCACCCTGCGCTCGGGCAGTTCGTACAGCTTGCCGGCAAGCTCGCGGTAGCCGACCAGCTCGCCGCCGACCCACACACGTCCGCCGTCGATGCGTTCGAGATGGTTGATGCAAGACAGCAGCGTGCTCTTGCCGGAGCCCGACGGCCCGACGATGCACATCACCGAGCCGGCCCGCACGTCCATGTCGATGCCGCACAGCACCTCTTTCGCCCCGAACCGCTTGCGGAGGCCGCGCATGCGGACCATCGGCTCGCTCATCCGCCGCGCCCGTAGCGCCGTTCCAGCGCGTGCTGCACCACGGAGAGGAGCGAGACGATCGCGAGGTACCAGAGCGAAGCCACGATCAGCAGCGGGATCGTCTCGTAGGTGCGGGCGTAGATGAGCTGGGCGGTGTACAGCAGATCAGCCATGGCGATCACGCTGACCAGCGACGTGCCCTTCACCATCGAGATGACCTCGTTCCCGACCGGCGGGATGATCACGCGCATGGCCTGCGGGAAGACGATGCGGACGAAGATCGTCGCCGGGCCCATGCCGAGGGCCTTCGCCGCCCGGGTCTGGCCTGGCGCCACGGACAGGATGCCGGCGCGGATCACCTCGGCGGTGTAGGCCGCCTGCGACAGGCCGAGCCCCGCCAGGGCGGCCGTCAGAGGCGTGATGACGTCGTTGGTGGAGGCGCTATACAGGACCGGGCCCCACGGCACCGCCAGCGTGACGCGCGGGTACAGGGCGCCGAAGTTGTACCAGAAGATCAGTTGCACCAGGACGGGCACGCTGCGGAAGAACCAGACGTAGAGCCGGCTCAGCGCGGCGAGCAGCGTGTTGGGCGACAGCCGCATCACGGCCAGCGCGGTGCCCAGCGTCAGGCCCATCGCCATGGCTGCCGCCGTGAGCTCCAAGGTGCGGCCCAGCCCGGAGATGACCTGGCCGTCGAACAGGTAAAGCGCCACGACCGGCCACTGGAACGCCGGGTTGGTGGCGACGCTCCAGGCCACGCCCGCCGCCACCAGTGCGACGAGCGCGCTGGCAAGCCAGGTCCATGGGTGTCGCAGCCGGACCACGTGCAGAGGCGTGCCCGGCGCGGCCTCCAGCCGCCCGGGAACGAGCGGGGCGGACACGCCCGGCATTATTTCTCGACGTTCGTCGGGTTCAACGGCGCCTGCTTGACCGCGCCTTCGCCCAGGCCCCATTTGGCGACGATCTTGCCATAGGTGCCGTTGTCGATGAGATGCTGGATCGCCAGCTGCATCGGGGCCGCCAGCGTGGAGCCTTTGGGCAGCGCCACGCCGATGTAGGAGATATCGGTGTAGCTGCCCACGACCTTGGCGCGACCTTTGGCCTGCGAGACGAAGTAGCCCACCGCGGTCGAGCCGAGCCAGAACGCGTCGGCACGGCGGCTCATCATCGCCTGCGCGGCGCCGTCGCCGTCATTGAAGGCGAGCGGGTTGACCGGCTTCTTCCCGGCCGCCGCACATTTCGGCTGCTGCTCCTCCGCGAACACCATCTCGCGGGAGCCGCGGGTGGTGGCGACGGTCAGGCCGCACAGGTCGTCGAGGGTCTTGATCGAGAGGGCGCTGTCCACAGGGGCGGCGAACAGCTCGTTGCCGACCAGCGTGCCGATCATATCCACCACCTTCTCCCGCATGACGCTGACGCCCATCTCGCCCAGCGCCGCATCGAACCGTTTCGCTTGCAGGCCCGGAACTAGCGAGTCGAACGTGGTGGCGCGCAGGTCGAGGCCCAGGCCCAGCGACTGGGTGGCGGCGCGCATGATGTCGACCTCCCAGCCAACCATCTCTCCCTTCTCGTCGCGGAAATCATCGGGCGGGGAGCCGAGTGCGACGGCGACCGTGAAGGGCTTCCCGGCTCGGTCGGCTGGGACCAGCTTGACCAGCGCTGGATCGGGCTGCTGGGCCAAGGCCGGATCGGACCCTGGGTCGATCTTGGACGGCTGGGCGGAAACGGGCAGCGCCGCGGCGGCGACCGAAAGGCAAAGCAGCAGCCGGGCGGGCGTTCTCATGCGCGCGGGTCTCCGATGAACGTTCCGTTGTCCCGCGCGTGCGCGCCGCGGCTATGGAAAGCGGGGCGGGACAGGCCGAGGCTGCCGCGCAACGTCCCATCGCCCTGGTACTCCGTCTGGGACAGGCCGCGCCGCTGCAACTCGGGCACGAGCCATTCGAGGCACTCGGTCGCGGGCTCCGGCATGTAGGCCGGGATGAGGTTCCAGCCGTCGCAGCCGCGGCCCTCGAACCAGTCCTGCGTGACGTCGGCGGCCTCGACAGGCGTGCCTACGAAAACGAGGTGTCCCGACGCGCCTGCCAGGTCCTGGTAAAGCTTACGGATGGTCATCCCGGGCTGCCGTCCCAGGGCGGCCAGCTTTTCGTGGGCGCTCTTGACGGCGTTGCTGGCTGGGAGAGGCGGCGGCAAGGGGCCGTCGATGTCATGGCCGGAAAGATCGCCGAACGCCTCCGCCAGCATGGGAAGGCCGATTTGGGGATGCACCATGTCCTGCATCTGCGCGAACTTGTCCTCCGCCTCGGCCCGGGTGCGTCCGAGCACGGGGAGGATGCCGGGCATCACAAGCATCGAATCGGGGTCGCGCCCCGCCTTGGCCCCATGCTCCTTGACGCTGCGGTAGAAGGCGGCGGCTTCGTCCTTGGTCTTCTGCTGCGTGTAGATGAGGTCGGCGATCCGTGCGCCCAGGTCCTGGCCGGGTCCGGACGACCCGGCTTGCGCGATCACGGGATAGCCCTGGATCGGCCGCGCCACGTTCAACGGGCCCTTGACCCTGAGGATCTCGCCCCGATGGTTCAGCGTGTGCAGCTTCGCCGGGTCGAAGTAGCGGCCAGCCTCCTTGTCGCGGACGAAGGCGTCGTCTTCCCAGCTGTCCCATAGGCCGAACACGACATCGACGAACTCCTCCGCCCGCCGGTAGCGGTTGGCGTGCTCCACGTGCGTCTCGAACCCGAAGTTGAACGCCTCCTGCTCGCTCCAGGACGTCACCACGTTCCAGGCGACCCGGCCCTCCGTCACGTAGTCGAGCGAGGCGAACTTGCGGGCGACGTGATAGGGCTCGTTGTAGGTGGTCGAGGCGCTGGCGACGAAGCCAAGGCGGTGCGTGACGGCGGCCAGGGCGCCGATGACGGTCAGCGGCTCGAACACATCAATGCGGGGATTGAACGACAGCTCGTCGTCGTCGCGCGCGGAGTGGCGGACCGCGATGCCGTCGGCCCAGAACATGAAGTGGATGCGCGCCCGCTCGGCAGCCCGCGCCATGTCCTTCCATAGCCCGATATCCATCGCGGCGTTCGCCTGCGCGCCGGGCATGCGCCAGCCCGCGACGTGGCCCCCGTTGGCGACGATGTTGAAACCTAGTTTCATCAGGCGGACCGGGGCGTTTCGCATCGATGGTGCTCGGGAGGTTTGCAGGTGTCGGGCGTCGAGAAGCCGAGGAGCATGTCCCTCAACTTGCCGACGACGGAACCCCAATCGCTCGGGCGTGTCCAAGACGAATATCGACGCCTGATATTCCCGTAGTTATGAGACGTCTTGTTGCGCGAGCGCGCGGCAGCCGGCGTCGGCTCGCAAAGCGGACGGCCGGGGGACCCGACCAACGACTCATCAACTTCATGCAACGCGGTCGCGGTGCAAACCTGGACGCACTGGCCGGGCCTGACTTGCAGCGACTGTCAAAGTTCTTGGCCAGCCGACCGGAACAAGGGTGTATCGCCCGGATCCCATCCCACGCCTGGGCAACCTGGATCGCCACGCCGCGAAGAGGCGGCTCACGATGACGGGGATGAGAGATGAAAACAGCCTGATGTGTTTGCCGTCGCTAGGCCTTGCGATGCATTCGGCCCATTGACTTCGGCGATGGGACACTCTGCGGACCAGGCTCCTGCGGCACCGCTCTCTTTCCGCCCTGTATCGGTAGCTTGAGCGCGTTCTGGGCCCGAGCATCGGCGGGCGCCGCCTTCCTTGCCGCCGTCGCCTTGCGAGCCACCGGGTCTTGCCTGGCTGAGGGCTGGCCTAAGCTCTTCCGCAAGGCCGCCATGAGGTCGACGACGTTGCTCTGCCGCACTGCCGGGGCTTCTTCCGGCTTGACGCCCTGCCCCTGGAGCTTGGCGTCGATCACGGCCCGCAGCCGCGTCTCGTAGCGATCTTCGACGTCGGCGGGGTCGTAGGTGCCCACTTGCCGGTTGATCAGTTGCTTGGCCAGTTGCACCATCTCCGGATCCGGGTCGGCATGGACGGCGCGGCCGAAGATGTCGGACGCAGGGTTGAGGTCCCGCTCCTCCAACAAGGTGTGGACAGCCAGCCCTCCATGCACCGGCGTGATCAGCACGGCCCTCTCACGCCGCGCGATCGCCACGCGGGAGAGTGCGACGTGGCCACTCTCCACCATGGCGTTGTACAGCACGCTGTAGACGTCGTCCGCGCCGCTGCCATCGGGCGCCATGTAGTAGCTGCTGTCGTAGTAGACGGGATCGATGCTGCCGCCAGGGACGAACTTGTCGACCCGCATCATCGTCGAAGTCTCCGTACGGGCGGACTCGAAATCGGCGTCGTCCATCAGCAGGTAGCGGTGCTTCTCGAACTCGTATCCCTTCACCAGCTCTCCGCGGTTCAGCTCGGCACCGGTCTCGGCATCCTGCGTGATCATCTTCACGCGGTTGCCCGTGGCGGGGTTGATCATGTGGAATGTCAGCGCTTCACGCGAATGGCGCGCGTTGAACAGGGCTACGGGACAGGAGACGAGGGCCAGGCGCAGGTGACCGCGCCAGATCGGACGTGATGCCATCAATCCGCTCGTTGGTTCATCGCAATGGGACGGTCCATGGCCCTCAAAGACGCCGGCCCGCCGATGGTTGTAGGCAGCGCACACGTGCGAGCGCGTCCTTCCGAACACCCCGCGCGAAGGAGACGGCGCAGCAGGTTCAGATGACTGGCCTTCGACCCGCAAACACCCGATGACACGAGTTGGTGAGCAACCTCGGTCGATAGGTTTCGGCCGGGCCGTGTCGCACTGGCTTGACAAGCCCCGGCGCTGTGGGTCTTCCCGTGCCGGATGTCGAACGAGCCAACTGGCAGCCCAACTCTCGCAGCACTGCGCCGCGGCGACTTGGCCGGCGTGGGCGAGCTGAACCTGGCCGGCGCTGGGTTGCAAACCTTCCCCCGCGAGGTCTTGGGACTGGCCGAGTCGCTGGAGGTTCTCGACCTCAGTCACAATGGCCTGACGTCGCTGCCGGCCGATTTCAATCGCCTGACACGGCTACGCATCCTGTTCTGCTCCGGCAACGCGTTCGCCCGGCTGCCGCCCGTGCTCGGTGAGTGTGCCGCCTTGGCGCAAGTCGGGTTTCGCGGCTGCGGCATGCGAGAAGTGCCAGGCGAGGCGCTGCCGCCGTCGCTCCGCTGGCTGATCCTCACCGACAATGCGGTCGACGCGCTTCCAGCCAGCCTCGGAGAGCGCCCGGCGCTGCAGAAGGTGATGCTGGCCGGCAACCGTCTGCGGCACTTGCCGGAAAGCCTGGCTGGCGCGGCCAAGCTGGAGTTGCTGCGCTTGTCCGCCAACCATCTGGCCGCCCTGCCCGTCTGGCTGGCAGAGATGCCCAGCCTGGCATGGCTGGGCTGGGCCGGGAACCCGCTTGGCCAAGCACGCCGGGCAGCGTGCAGTGACGTGGTCGCGTGGGCGGACCTGGAAGTGGGTGCCCTGTTGGGTCAGGGTGCCTCGGGCCTGGTGTATGACGTCAGGCGGGCCGGGCAGCCCGCCGCGCTCAAGCTGTTCAAGGGCGTCATGACCAGCGATGGCTTCCCGGAGAGCGAGATGGCGGCCTGCCTGTCGGCTGGGCAGCACCCCAACCTCCTGAGCGCGCTTGCGACGATGTCCGGCCATCCGGAGCAGCGCCGGGGCTTGCTCATGCCATTGCTGCCACCCGGCTGGCGCGCCCTGGCCCGGCCGCCCAGCCTGGCGACCTGCAGCCGCGACGTCTACGACCCGCCGCAACGCTTCAGCCTCGACGTCGCGCTGCGGATCAGCCATGGCGTCGGGTCGGCGGCGCTGCATCTGCACCGCCGCGGGATGTTGCACGGCGACCTCTACGCCCACAACATCCTATGGGACGGCCTTGCGGGCGAGTGCGTGCTCAGCGATTTCGGGGCTGCCTCGTTCCTGCCGCAACCGGACGACACCGACCTGGCGAAGGTGGAGGTCTTGGCCTGGGGCGTGCTGCTGGGCGAGTTGCTTGACCGCTGCGGCGGCCCGCCGGGCTACCTGCGGGATCTGCAGCGGGACTGCGTCCGGCCAAACCCGTCTGAGCGCCCGACCATGCAGGACGCCGTGGCCGCGCTTGGCAGCGGCTTGTGATCGCACCGGTCCAAGACGGCGTTCGCGGGGCGGCTTCTATCTCCGCCCCGCGCGCGTCGTTGCCTCCGGCACCCGCCGGAGCGAGCCGTCACATCAGGTCGTAGCGGTCGGCGTTCATCACCTTGTTCCAGGCCGCCACGAAGTCCTTCACGAACTTCTGCTGCGAGCCTGCGCCGGCATAGACCTCCGCATAGGCGCGGAGCTGCGAGTGCGACCCGAAGATGAGGTCGACCCGCGTGCCGCTCCATTTCGCCGCCTTGGTCTTGCGGTCGCGACCCTCATAGGCGTTCTCGGATTCCGTCGGCGTCCACTCGGTCGCCATGTCCAGCACGTTGACGAAGAAGTCGTTCGTCAGCGTGCCAGGCTGGTGCGTGAACACGCCGTGCCTGGACCCTCCGGAGTTGGCACCCAGCACCCGCAACCCGCCAACCAGCACCGTCATCTCCGGTCCGGACAGCCGCAGCAGCTCGGCCTTGTCCACCAGGGCTTCCTCGGGCGCCATGAACTGCGCGCCCTCGTAGTGGTTGCGGAAGCCATCAGCGGTCGGCTCCAGCGGGGCGAACGACGCCGCGTCGGTCTGCTCCTGCGTGGCATCCATGCGGCCGGGGGTGAACGGCACCTTGACGTCGCTGCCGGCCGCCTTGGCCGCCTGCTCCACCGCCGCACAGCCGCCGAGCACGATCAGGTCGGCCAGCGAGACCTTCTTGCCGCCGGAGGCAGAGCCGTTGAACGCCGTCTGCACCACCTCCAGCTGCTGCAGCACCTTGGCCAGTTCCGGCGGGTTGTTCACCGGCCAGTCCTTCTGCGGCGCCAGCCGGACCCGCGCGCCGTTGGCACCTCCGCGCTTGTCGGAGAACCGGAACGTCGCGGCCGACGCCCAGGCGGCCGACACGAGTTGCGGCACCGACAGCCCGGTCGCCAGGATTTGGGCCTTCAGCGCCTGGACATCCGCCTCGCCGATCAGCGGATGATCCACCGCCGGGATCGGGTCCTGCCAGATCAACGTCTCCTTCGGGACGAGCGGGCCGATGTAGCGCTGGATCGGTCCCATGTCGCGGTGGGTGAGCTTGAACCAGGCGCGGGCGAATGCGTCCGCGAACTGGTCCGGATTCTCATAGAACCGCCGCGAAATCTTCTCGTAGGCCGGGTCCGCCTTCAGGGCCAGGTCCGAGGTCAGCATGGTCGGCAGGCGCTTCTTCGCCGGGTCATGCGCGTCCGGGATGTCCGCCGGGGCATCCTTCGCCTGCCATTGTTGGGCGCCGGCCGGGCTCTTGGTCAGCTCCCACTCATACTTGAACAGGTTGTCGAAGTAGTGGTTGCTCCACTGCGTCGGCGTCTGCGACCAGGTGACTTCCAGGCCCGCGGTGATCGCGTCTGCGCCGAACCCGGTGCCGTGCTTGCTGCGCCAGCCCAGGCCCATCTCCTCGATCGGTGATCCCTCCGGCTCCGGCCCGATAAAGGACGGGTCGCCCGCGCCGTGGGTCTTACCGAAGGTGTGGCCGCCAGCGACGAGGGCGACCGTCTCCTCGTCGTTCATCGCCATGCGCGCGAAGGTCTCGCGGATGTCGCGCGCCGAGCCGAGCGGATCGGGGTTGCTGTTGGGTCCTTCCGGGTTGACGTAGATCAGGCCCATCTGCACCGCGCCCAGCCTGGTATCCAGCTGGCGCTCGCCGCTGTAGCGCTCGTCGCCCAGCCAGGTGCCTTCGGGGCCCCAATACAGCTCCTCCGGCTCCCAGGTGTCCGCACGGCCACCGGCGAAGCCGAACGTCTTGAAGCCCATCGACTCGAGCGCGACGTTGCCGACCAGGACGAACAGGTCGGCCCAGGACAGCTTGTCGCCGTATTTCTGCTTGATCGGCCAAAGCAGGCGCCGGCCCTTGTCCAGGTTGGCGTTGTCCGGCCAGCTGTTCAGCGGGGCGAAGCGTTGCTGGCCGCCACCGGCGCCGCCGCGGCCGTCCGTCACGCGGTAGGTGCCGGCGCTGTGCCACGCCAGGCGGATGAACAGGCCGCCGTAATGGCCGAAATCGGCCGGCCACCACTCCTGCGAGTCGGTCATCAGCGCGTGCAGGTCCTGGATGACGGCCTGGAGATCAAGCGTCTTGAACGCCGCGGCGTAGTCGAACGCCTCACCCATCGGGTTGGCCCGCGGCGAGTGCTGGGACAGGGTGTTGAGGCTGAGGTGCTCCGGCCACCAGTCACGATTGCCCCGGCGGGAGCCGCCGCGCCGCGCGGAAGGGCCTCCGTGCGCGACCGGGCACTGGCCGGAGATCTTGTCGTCGGTCATCCCATCCATCGTGTCTCTCCTATCGTGGCTTGGTTCACGCGGCCGAAGATGGTTCCGGACGGCCGCGGACCCTCTGCCGATTGATGGCAGGCATCGACATTAGCCGCTGTGCATCCTGTTGGGAAATTGATTGTCGCCGCGGCATCGATCGATCAGACCGATCACACGGCATCGACACCCTTGGGCAGATGCTGACGCAGCGTGTCCACCAGCAGGTGGATGTCCCGGCGCTTGGCGTAGTTCCGACGCCACACCAGGCCGATGCGCCGGCCGATCCCGGCCTCCAGCGGGCGCATGGTGACCGCCCGGCCGCGAGCCTCGCCGCAGGCCAGCGCGGGGAGGAGCGTGCTGCCGAGGCCGGCCGCCACCATCTGCAGGATGGTTTGCAAGCTGGTGGCGCGGAAATCCCCGTCGCCGTCACGATCCGCCACGCCGCAGATCGCCAAGGCCTGGTCGCGCAGGCAGTGGCCTTCGGTCAGCAGCAGCAGCCGCTGGCCGCGCAAATCCGCCTCGGCCATGACGGTCGGGCTGGCCGGCTTGCGGCCCTTGGGCTCGGCGAACCAGAACGGCTCGTCGAACAGCGCCAGCGTCTCCAGCCGCTCGTCGGACACCGGGAGCGCCACCAGCGCGGCGTCGATGCGGTGTGAACAGAGCCGCTCCAGCAGCGGCATCGTCAGGTCCTCGCGCAGCGCCAGCCGCAGCTCCGGATAGGCCTGCTTCATGGCGGGAACGAGCCAGGGCAGCAGGTAGGGGCCGAGCGTCGGGATGACGCCCAGGCTGAACCCGCCCACCAGCGGCCCCGATGTCCGCTGCCCCACGCCGACGATGGCCTCGACGTCGGCCAGCACCTGGCGCGCGCGCCCGGCAATGTCCGCGCCGACCCCAGTCATGCTGACCGACTTGGTCGTTCGCTCGAACAGCGTCACGCCCAGCTCGGCTTCGAGTTTCTTGATCTGCGTGCTGAGCGTCGACTGGCCGATGTCGCATGCGGCGGCGGCGCGGCCGAAATGGCGGTGATCCGCGAGCGCCACGACGTAGCGCAGGTCCTGAAGGGTCACGGGCAGCTCTCGATCCATCGGTGGGCTTAAGCCCACCCTACCACCACGCACTGCCGTAGGGTGGGCTTAAGCCCACCACCGTCCTCGCACGATTCCGCGGAGTTCTACTCGGCAGCAGTCGCCAGGGCCTCACGCGCCGCAAGGAGGCTGCGCACGCGGGGGATCAGCTCGCGTCCATACTGGATGGCATCCACCAGCGGATCGAAACCGCGGATCAGGAAGGTGGTGATGCCCAGGTCGTAGTAGTCCAGCATGGCGTCGGCCACCTGGTCCGGCGTTCCGACCAGCCCGGTGGAGTTGCCCTGGGCGCCGGTCAGCGCCGCGATGCCCGTCCACAGCCGCTTGTCCAGCCGGGAGCCCTGTGCCGCGGCGGCGAGCAGCCGGCGGGAGCCCTCGTTCGCCGGCTGGTCGTCGTTCTGGCGGGCATTGTTGGGGGATCGGCCGCTGCCGCCGCTGGCCTTCAGCGCGCGTGCCTGCGCCAGGATGGCATCCGCCTTGGCCCACGCCGCCGCCTCCGTGTCCGCCAGCACCGGGCGCAGCGACAGGCTGAAGCCCGGCTGCCGGCCGAACGGGGCCGCCGCGGCGCGGACGCGCGCGATCAGGCTGCGCACCTGGTCATACGTCTCTCCCCAAAGCGCATACACGTCGGCATGCTTGCCTGCCACGGGCAGCGCCGCGTCCGACGCGCCGCCGAAATACACCGGGATGCCGGCGTCACCGACGGGCTTGAGGTCGCCGAAGCCGCCGAGCACCCGGTAGTACTTGCCCTCGTAGGTGAACGGCGCCGCGGCGGTCCATTCCTGCCGCAGGATATCGAGGTACTCGCCCGTGCGGGCGTAGCGCTCGTCCTTGGTCAGGTGGTCGCCGTCCTGCGCCAACTCGGTATCGTTGCCGCCGGTGATGATGTGCACGGCGGCACGGCCACCGGAGAAATGGTCCAGCGTCGCGAGTTGCCGGGCGGCCAGCGTAGGCGCGGTGAAGCCCGGCCGGTGCGCGATCATCAGGCCCAGCCGCTCGGTGACGGCGGCGATGTGCTGCCCGACCAGGATGCTCTCGGCCGAGGTGGAGTTGAACGCCACGAGCACCCGGTCGAAGCCGACATGCTCGTGCGCCTTGGCCACCGTCGCGACATAGCCCGGGTCGAGCGCCCCGGTGGTGCGACGCATGGTCTCGGACGAATTGAAGTGGCCGACATAGCCGATGAACTGGACGCTCATGCTGCAAGCTCCTTCGTAAGATCTGCGGTGCCGGCTACTGGCCGAGGGCCAGCCGTCCGGCCGCGGTGTACGCGGCGTCCGGTTGCGGCGTGTGGATGCGGGCGCACAACACGTCGCGCAGATGCCGCTCCAGCGGGTGGGCGCGGGACAGGCCGTGGTTGCCGGCGAGTTCGAGCGCGGCCTGCACCGCCGCGATGGCGTTCTCGGCGGCGACGGTCTTGATCAGCCCGGTCTCGGACGGCGCCGGGACGCGGCCGGCATCCGTGTCGGCCGCGGCGCCGTCGACCAGGCGGCGGTTCGCCAGCAGCAGCGCCTCGATGCGCCCCACCGCCTCCTGCATGCGCGGCAGCGTCGCCAGCGGCTTGCCGAGATTGGCCGGCACGCGCTCGCGCAGGAAACGCACGATCCAGTCCCGCCCGGCTTCGGCCACGCCGGTGTAGAGGGCCGCCACCAGCAGCCCGCTCCAGGCCGCCCCGACCGGATCGCGTCGCGACCACTCCGCCGGCGCGCGCACGTCCACCGCGTGATCGAAGGGGATATCCACCGACTCGAATACCACGTCGTGGCTGCCGGAGCCGCGCAGCCCCAGCTGGTCCCAACTCTGCTCGATCCGGATCCCGGGCGCCGGGGCCTGGACCAGGAAGAACCCGGTGCGCGGCGCAGCCTCGTCCGTCCGGGCGAAGACCAGCATCCAGGTGAGGCCGGGCGCGCCGGTGCTGTAGATCTTGCGGCCGGTGAGCGACCAGCCATCGGCGGTGCGCACCGCGACCGTCTCCGGCAGGCCGCCGCGGGCGGGCGTGCCCAGCGCCGGCTCGACCCGCAACGCGTTGATCAGCGCGCCGTAGCGGCCGGCGCTGCGGCCGATCTTGGCCCGGATGGCCTCCGGCCAGTCCGCTTGCGCCGAACTGCGCAGGTGGATCAGCTGCATCGCCAGGATCAACCCGGTCGAGGCACAGCTCTGCCCCACCAGGCGCACCAGCCGTGCCACCTCGGCCAGGCCGGCCTCGGCCCCGCCATCCCCCCGCCGCGCCGTCAGGTTCAGCAGGCCCTCGGCATGCAGGATGTCCAGGCTTTCCTGCGGGAACGTGCCGTCGCGGTCCACATCGGCGGCCCGCTCGGCGATCTCCGCCAGGGCGTCGTCCAGCGTCGAGACGGTCGCGAGCTGCATGAAACCGTCCATCAGACGTCTCCCAGATCGAGCGAGCGGTCCCACATCGGCGCCACGTGCACGGCCTGCGGGATCAAGCCGGCGCGGTGGAACAAGTCGGCCACCGCCTGCTGCGAGGCGATGGCCGCGTCGTCGGGCGGAACCAGCCGTCGCGGCTGGCTCGCGCCGTCCAGCAGCTCCTGGATGAAGCTGGCCGGAACGCCGATCAACGGGGCCTGGGCCGCGGCATACTCGGCATGATGGCCGTCGATCCAGCGGAAGGCGGCAGCGATCCGGTGCAGGTGCTCCACCATGGCACCCCGCCGCCGCGGATCGGCCAGCGCTGCCTCCGACGCGAAATACGGGTAGTTGCCCGACAGGATGCCGGCAGCGGTGCGCAGCACCCGGCCGCCGGCCTGCTTGGCCAGCGGGACGGAGTAGCCGTAGATCGCCCAGGCATCGAGGCTGCCGGCGCGGAACGCCGCCTGCCCGTCGGCGGGCGACAGGTTGACCGGCTGGATGTCCGACCAGGCGAGCCCGGCCTGCTCCAGCATGCGATAGAGATAGTAGTGCGTCGTGGTCGCCCGCACGTAGCCGACGCGCTTGCCCCGCAAGTCCGCGATCGTCTGTACGGGCGAGCCTGCCGGCACCAGCACCACCTGCTCGTTCACGTCACCGCGGATGACGGCCACGATCCGGATGCGCGCGCCGGAGACGGCGCCGAACACCGGCGGGATTTCGCTGCCATAGGCCAGGTCGATGGCGCCGGCGGACGCCGCCTCAAGCATGACGTTGCCCGACGCGAACTCGGACCACTCGGCCTGGTAGGAGCCGCCGTCTTGCCCGGCCAGCCGCAGCAGCAGCTGGTCGCCGGCCTTGAACTGCGCCAGCCGCAAGGGCGTGCCCCGCGTTTGCGCTCCGAGCGGCAACGGCGCGAGCAAGGACGCCGCCAGCATCATGCGGCGCGAGATCATGCGGCTTGCTCCATCACGCCGAGCTGCTCCAGCAACCGGCTGCGCAGGGCGGCGAAATCGGCTGCGGCACGGTTGCGCGGGCGGGCCGCCAGGTTCGGCAGGTCCAACACGATCCGTCCCCGTTCCAGCACCAGGACGCGATCGGCCAGCGCCACCGCCTCGTCCACGTCGTGCGTCACCAGCAGGGTCGCCGGCCGGTGACGCGCCCAGAGGTCGAGCACCAGGGCGTGCATCCGCAGCCGCGTCAGGGCGTCCAGGGCGGCGAACGGCTCGTCCAGCAGCAACAGGCCGGGCGAGCGGACCAGCGCCCGGGCGAGCGCCACGCGCTGCGCCTCCCCGCCGGACAGGATCGCGGGCCACGCGTCCATGCGGTGCGACAGCCCGACCTCGACCAGCGCGGCTTCCGCCCGGGCCCGGGCGCCCTCCTCCTGCGTGTCGGGCAGGCCCACCGCCACGTTGCGCCACACCGTCTTCCACGGCAGCAGCAGCGGTTGCTGGAACGCGACGGCCACAGGTTGCGGTAGCTCGATGACCGCGCCGTCCTGCGGCGCGTCGAGCCCGGCCAGGGTGCGGAGCAGCGTCGTCTTGCCCGAGCCGCTCGCCCCGAGCAGGGCGACGAACTCGCCCGGCGGGATGTCGAGGCGGAGCCCGTCGAGCACCGGTGCAGCGTCGCCGAACCGCCGCGTCAGGTTGCGCACGCGGACGGCCGATGGGGGAAGGGGCATGCCCATGCTCAGCTCCGCAGCAACTGGGGACGCCAGGCGAGGACCCGGCGCTCGATCGTGCGCACCGCGCCGTCGGCCGCCAAGCCGAGCAGCGCGTAGGTGAGCAGCCCGACCATGATCACGTCCGTGCGCAGAAAGTCGCGCGCGTCGTTGATCAGGTAGCCGATGCCGGAATTGGCGTTGACCTGCTCGGCCACGACCAGCGACAGCCATGCGACGGCAAGGCTGTAGCGCAGCCCGACCAAAGCCGAGGGCAGCGCGGCGGGCAGCACGACGTGGCGGATGACGCCGGCCCGGCCGAGGCCGAACACCCGGCCCATCTCCACCAGCCGCGGCTCCACGCCGCGGATGCCGGCGAACAGGTTGAGGTAGACCGGAAAGGTCGTGCCGAGCGCGACCAGGGCGATCTTCGGCGTCTCCCCGATGCCGAACCAGAGGATGAACAGCGGCACCAGGGCCAGGAACGGCAGGGTCCGCAGCATCTGCACGGGCGCGTCCACCACATCCTCCCCCAACCGCGACAACCCGGCGACCAGCGCCAGCGCCGTGCCAGCCGTCACGCCGACCGCCAGCCCCGCCGCGACCCGGCCGAGCGAGACCAGCAGATGCCACGGCAGCTCTCCCGACGCGGTCAAGGCCCAACCCGCCTCCAGGATGGTCGAGGGCGCGGCCAGGGTGTGCGGCGATATGACCCCGAGCGTGGATGCGAGCTGCCAGGTGGCGAGCAGGACGACAGGCGACACGAAGCGGCGCGGAAACGACCAGTTCCGCGGCCGGGAACCGATGGCCCTGGCTGGTCTGAACCGAGCCCCCAGTGGACGGTCGATGGTGGGCGACGCTGACGACATGGATGGTCCGCCTGGATGCGTGATCGAGAGCCTTGATGATGGCGCGCCAGGGAGTGCCACTTCAACGATAGGCTTTAGCAAAGAAGGCGCAGCGCACAGAACAACGCTCCACGAATACCCTGTTGCGGAGAACGGCGTTTTGGCTGTTCTTCATGACGCACGCGTTCTACCAACCGATACACGACCGCCATCCGCCAGATAGGGTGGAAAAGCGCAGCGTCTTCCGCCATTTGGCTCCAGGCGCCCCGGACGCCGGACGTCCCGCACCCGCTCGCAGGCCGGGACCACGCGGCGGCTTTGGCCGGTGACGGCGGCAGTCCTATAGAACGCCGAACACCGCCGCTGGACCTGATGGACGACATCGACCGCAAGCTTCTCACCCTGCTGCAGCAGGACGCCACCGCCTCCATGGCGGACCTGGCCGAAGCCGTTGGCCTGTCGGCCACGCCCGTCTGGAAGCGCATCCAGAAGATGGAGCAGGCCGGCGTCATCGTCCGCCGGGTGACCCTGCTCGACCCGGTGCAGGTCGGCGTCGGGCTGATCGTCTTCGTCGCCATCGAGGCGCACGAGCACTCCGCGGACTGGATGGCGAAGTTCGCCGCGGCGGTCGGCGCCATGCCGCAGGTGATGGACGCCTACCGCATGGCCGGCGAGGTCGACTACATGCTTCGCGTCGCGGTGGCCGACATGACGGAGTTCGACGGCTTCTACAAGCGGCTGATCGCCGCCGTGCCGCTGAAGAACGTCACGTCCCGCTTCGCGATGGAGCGCCTGAAGCAGACCACCGCCTACCCGCTGGCCGAGGGCGCGTTCCGGGACCGGCGTCAGGCATGAGCAGGCCCCGCCACGCTGCCGCCGGCTTGGATCCCGAGGATTGGAGCGAGCTGCGGGCGCTCGGGCATCGAATGCTCGACGACATGGTCGACTACCTGGCCGACGCGCGCGACCGCCCGGTCTGGCAGCGCATGCCCGACGCGCTGCGGCAGGAGCTGCGATCCCCCCTGCCCCAGGACCCCACCGACGCGGCGCGCATCTACGACGACATCCAGCGCCTGGTCGTGCCCTACGCGACAGGCAACGTGCATCCCCGCTTCATGGGGTGGGTGCATGGCGGCGGCACCGCGGTGGGGATGCTGGCCGAGCTGATCGCCGGCGGGCTGAACGCCAATCTGGGCGGCCGGGACCACGCGCCGATCGAGGTGGAGCGGCAGGTGATCCGCTGGGCCGCCGAGATCGTCGGCCTTCCCGCCGAGGCGTCCGGCCTGCTGGTCACCGGGAGCTCGATGGCGAACATGGTCGCGGTGCTGGTCGCCTCCCGCGACGCGGCGGGCACGGCCGTCCGGCAGACGGGCCTCGACGGCCAGCGCCTGACCGCCTACGCGGCCCGCACCGCCCATGGCTGCATCGCCCGGGCGATGGACATGGCCGGCATGGGCATGGCGGCGCTGCGCCGGGTTGGCTGCGATGCGGCCCATCGGATCGACCTGCGGGAGCTGGCGACGGCGGTGCGTCGCGACCGGGCGGCAGGGTCGCAGCCCTTCCTGGTGGTCGGCACGGCGGGGACGGTGGATGTCGGCGCCGTGGACGATCTGGCGGGGCTGGCGGCGTTCTGCCGGGCGGAAGGCCTGTGGTTCCACGTGGACGGGGCGTTCGGCGCCATGGCCATGCTGTCGCCTCGCCACGCCCCGCTGCTCACCGGAATCGAGCGGGCCGACAGCGTGGCGCTCGACTTCCACAAATGGGCGCAGGTGCCGTACGATGCCGGCTGCATCCTGGTGCGGGACGGCGGCAAGCAGGCGGCGACCTTCGCGCAGACGGTCGCCTACCTCCGCCGCGAGGAGCGCGGGCTGGCGGCCGGGCAGCCCTGGCCCTGCGACCTGGGGCCCGACCTGTCGCGCGGGTTCCGCGCGCTGAAGGTGTGGATGACGCTGCGGGCATACGGCGCGGCCGGGCTGGGCCAGGTGGTCGAGACGAGCTGCGCCGTGGCCAGGCACCTGGCCGACCGCGTGCGGGCCGAACCGAGGCTCGAGCTGCTGGCGCCGGTGGCCCTCAACATCGTCTGCTTCCGCGTCCGCAGCGACGCCGATCCCGACCGGCTGAACCGGGAGATCGTGTCGGACCTGCAGGAGGCCGGGATCGCGGCCCCTTCGACCACCACCGTGGACGGCAAGCTGGCCATCCGGGCGGCGGTGGTGAACCATCGCACCCGGACCGAGGACGTCGACGCACTGGTCGACGCGGTGCTGGCCCGGGCGCCGCAAGAGCCACCCGGCTGAACGGGAGGGTGCCTCATGGCGTGTCACGACCAGGCCGATCCCGCGCCGCTGAGCCTGCGCACCATCGGTTCGTTCTTCGTCGGCGGACGGGCCGTCCAAACGGCGGGCGCGCCGGTCGAGGAGCACGTCCTTGCCCGCGATGGCGTGCCCGTGCGGATCGACCCGAACGGCACCACATGGCTGGGCCAGATGTATGTGCAGTATGCCGTCCCCGTCGCGCCGGCGCCGCTGCCGGTGCTGTTCTGGCACGGCGGCTCGCTGACGGGTGCGACCTGGGAGACGACGCCCGACGGCCGCGAGGGTTGGTACACCCAGTTCCTGCGCCTGGGCTGGCCTTGTTACGTCGTCGACGCGGTGGAGCGGGGCCGGGCCGGCTGGGCGCCGCGCGACCCGCATTTCGCCGCCCCCGCCCTGCTGCGAACCGCGCAGGACAGCTTCACCCAGTTCCGCATCGGCCGGCCCGTGCGCGATGGCAGCCTGGCTAGCCTGCAGGCCGCGGCCTATCCCGGGTGCCGCTTCCCGCTGGCCGCGTTCGGCATGTTCATGCGCCAGGTCGTGCCCCGTTGGTCCACGACCGACGAGCTGGCGGTCGACGCCTACTGCGCGCTGCTGGAGCAGGTCGGCCCGGCCATCGTCGTGGCGCATTCGCAAGGCGGCGCTTTCGCCTTCCGCGCGGCGGAGCGCTGCCCGCGCCAGGTCGCAGCCATCGTCACCGTCGAGCCCGCGCAGGGCGGCGTCACCGACGGTGCGGCGCTGGCCGGCATCCCCGTGCTGGCCGTGTACGGCGACCACCTCGGCCTGGACGCACGCTGGCCCAGCATCCGCGCCCGGACCGAGCGCTATCTCGCGTCCGCGCGGGCGGCGGGGGCGAGCGTCACCGTGCTGGACCTGCCCGCCCACGGTATCCACGGCAACTCGCACATGCTTATGATGGAGGACAACAATGCCGACATCGCCCTGCTCATCCACCGTTGGCTGCAGCAGCGCTTGACCGGCGGTCGCGTCCAAGAGGGTTCGAACCATGTCTGAAGCGATGCCGTCGGTGGAACGCGCGGTGATCCGCAAGCTGGCGCTCCGGCTGATGCCGTTCGTGACCGTGGGGTATTTCCTGGCCTCGCTGGACCGGGTGAACGTCGGCTTCGCGGCGTTGCAGATGAACCACGATATCGGGCTCGGCTCGGCCGCCTTCGGGTTCGGCGCCGGGCTGTTCTTCGTCGCCTACTGCCTGTTCGCCGTGCCCTGCAACATGATGATGGTGCGGCTCGGGGCGCGGCGCTGGCTTTCCTGCGTGATGGTCGCCTGGGGGCTGATCTCGGCCGCGATGGCGTTCGTCAGCGGGCCATATTCCTTCTACGCGCTGCGTTTCCTGCTCGGCATCGCCGAGGCGGGCTTCTTCCCCGGCGTGATCTACCTCCTGACGCTCTGGTTCCCGGCGCACCACCGCAGCCGCATGGTGGCGATCCTCATGATGGCGCTGCCGGTGTCCAGCGTGCTCGGCTCCCCGGTCTCCGCGTCGCTGTTGCTGACGGATGGCTGGCTCGGGCTGCGGGGCTGGCACTGGCTGTTCATCATGGAGGGAATACCAGCCACGCTGATGGGCATCGGCTGTGCGCTGGTGCTGCCCCGCTCGATCGCGACCGCCCGTTTCCTGACGGAGGGGCAGAAGACGTGGCTGGCGGGCGAGGTCGCCGGCTCGGCGCAGGCCGGGACGATCGGCGGGTCGCTCTCGTTCTGGCAGGTGATGGGCAACAAATACGTGCTGCTGCTGACGCTGATCTACATCGGCGGAACGTCGGTCACCAACGCGTTGGCGCTGTGGCAGCCGCAGATCATCAAGGCCTACAACCTCTCCACCATGCAGGTGGGCCTGCTGAACTCGGTGCCGTTCGCCATCGCCAGCGTCGCCATGTACTTCTGGGCCTCGCATTCGGACCGGACGGGGGAGCGCACCCTGCACACGGCATTGCCGCTGGGGTTGGCGACGCTCGGGCTGGTGTGCACGATGCTGGTGCACTCGCTGGCGCCGATGATCGTGGTGCTGTGCGTGGTGATCACGGCGGCGTCGATGATCAAGGGACCGTTCTGGGCACTGGCGACGGAGATGCTGCCGGCCTCGATCTCCGCTCTGGCGATCGGGCAGATCAACTCGCTGAACAACCTCGGCGTGTTCGGCGCCACCTACGCGATCGGCGCGATCCGCGAGGCGACGGGCAGCTTCACCTTCGCGATGCTCCCGTTCGTCGCCGTGTGTGGGGTCGCCGGGCTGGTGGCGCTATGGATCGGCCGCGCGCGGCTCCGCGACGGCTCGACGATGGCCATGGCACGGGGCCAGCGTGTCGGGGCAGTGCGCTAAACCCCGATCGTTAAGAGCCCTCTTCCTCTGAGAGAGGGTTGGGTGAGGACGGTGCTCCGCAATGGAGGCCGGTCGGCTATGTGCCGCAGGGATCGACGGGAGAATGCACCATGCTGACCATCCATCACCTTGGGCACTCGCAATCCGAGCGGATCATCTGGCTGTGCGAGGAGCTGGGTGTGCCGTATGCGCTGCAGCATTACGACCGCGACCCGGTCACCATCCTGTCGCCGCCTGCGCTGCGGGCGCTGCATCCGCTCGGCGCAGCGCCGGTGATGGAGGATGACGGACTCACGTTGGCGGAGTCCGCTGCGATCACCGAATACATCATCGTCAAGCATGGCGGCGGCCGGCTTCGGCTCGGGCCAGACCACCCGGACTTCGCCGCCTATCTCTACTGGTTCCATTTCGCCAACGGCAACCTCCAGCCGGTCATGGGGCGGATGCTGATGGTGGGACGCGTCGGCCTGGCGGAGGACCATCCGGTGCAGGCGGCGGTGCAGGGTCGGTTGGACCGGGTCATGGCCTTGGTCGAGGCGCGGCTGGGCGTGGCGCATTACCTGGCCGGGCAGGAGTTCACGGCGGCGGACATCATGAGCGTGTTCTCGCTCACCACGATGCGGCTGTTCCAGCCGGTGGACCTCCAGCCCTATCCGAACGTCCTGGCCTACCTGCAACGGATCGGGGCGCGGCCGGCCTACCGCCGGGCGATGGCCAAGGGCGATCCGGACCTCGCGCCGATGCTGACCTGACGGGCGGGCGTCAGTCGCGCTCCAGTTCGACCACGTGCCCCTGGGTCGGCAGGCGGACCACCACGCGGTCTGCGCCCGGCAGCCGCTCCAGCAGCGCGCGGGCGACATCCTCGAAGCTGCGGCCTGCGATCGTCTGCTCCAACCGTCCTTCGACGTCCACCGCCACCGCGGAGACCTCGGCGCGCCAGGCATCCAGGTCGATCTCCGCCCGTGTCCAGACCTCCGCCGTCAGGCTGTGGCCATGCAACACGCCGTCCAAGCCCAGGTGGGCGATCTCCAGCGGGACCGTGGCGGCGCGCCGGAACGTCACGGGATGTTCCACGCCTTGTGCGCCTGGATGTTCAGCCGCCAGTGCGGATGCGCCATGCAGTAGGCGGAAGCCGCGGCCGTGTTCGCGGCCAGGTCGGCGCCGTCCATCGGTGACAGCCAGCGTTCCCGTGCCGAGAACCCGGCGAACCGGTCCGGCTCCGCCTCGGCTTGCGGGTAGACCAGCTTCAACTCGTCCGCCTGGTGCAACACCAGCGCCGCACCGGCCTTCGGGCTTACGCAGAGCCAGTCGACCGGGCCCGGCAAGGCCTGCGTGCCGTTGGTCTCGACGGCGATCCAGAACCCGGCCTGCCGCAGGGCGGTCAGCAGGGCCGCGTCCACTTGCAGCAGCGGTTCCCCGCCCGTCAGCACCAAGCGCCGGCCGGGCTGTCCGGCCGGCCACCGCGATGCGATGGCGGCCGTCAACGCCGCGGCGGACGGGTATTTCTCGCCGCCCACGAACGCCGTGTCGCAGAAGCGGCACACCGCCGCCGCACGGTCCTGCTCCCGGCCGGACCAGAGGTTGCAGCCGGCGAACCGGACGAACACGCAGGTCCGCCCGAGATTGGCCCCCTCGCCCTGCTGGGTGAGGAATATCTCATGGACGGTGTACGTCATGCCGTCGCCTCCGATCGCAGCGCGGTGTTCTACGGCCGGCGAAGGTTTCCCGCCAGCATAGGTCACGCTTGATTGAGCCGGCCGGTATCTGGCGCTAGGTGGCACCGCGGAACGAACCCTCGCGGGCCGCCGGTGTTCGGCTGGCTATGCAAGGTGCTGAACGCGTGAACGACGAGTTCGAGGTCGGCTTCGACGAGCCGTTCGAACGGCGATGGTACCGCCTCGAACTCGCGGGTCGGACGCTCATCCTCGTCTTCGTCCTGTGTGGCCTTGCCGGGCTGCTCGGCCGCGGGCCATTCAGCCACCGCCGGGTCGAAGTCCCAGCGGCAGGGATGTCCGTGGATTTCGAGCCCGTCGCCCGCGCTCAGACGCCGACGCAGGTCACGTTCCACCTCGCGGGCTCACCTGGCTCTGGCGAGACCTCGATCTTCATCGACACCAAGCTGATCGAGCCGATGGGTCTTCAGCGGGTGCAGCCGGAGCCGGTTCACCAGCAGGCGGTGGATGGCGGGATCATGCTGCAGTTCGCCCTTCCGCCCGGCGCCGGGGACGCGATGGTGCGGCTGATCCTGCAGCCATCGCAATGGGGTTTCCAGACGCTCCTGGCCAAGCGTGGCGATGCCGCGCCGCTGGTCTGGCACCAGATGGTGCTGCCATGAGCATCATCCTGCGGGCAGCGGTGGCGTATTTCATCCTGCTGTTCGCGCTGCGGCTGATCGGCCGCAGGACCGCGAGCATGATGTCGCCGATCGACTTGATCGTGCTGTTCCTCTACGCCGGCGCGACCATCACGGCCGTGCTCGGCGACGACCACTCGATGACGGGCGCGCTCAGCGCGGTGGGCACCATCGGGCTGATGCACCTGGTCGTATCCTGGTTGAAGCGGCGGTCGGACACCGTGGGCCGCGTGGTCGACGGCACGCCGGTGGTGATCTACGAGCAAGGCGCCTGGCAGGAGGATCGCATGCGACGGCTGCGCATCCTGGAGAGCGACGTGATGGCGGCGGCGCGGCAGAGCGGACTGATGCGGCTTGAGCAAGTGCGCTACGCCGTCGTCGAACGCGACGGCAAGGTCTCCATCGTTCCGGAGGAGGCGTAGCGCCGAAAGCGGCGGATGGGGTCGATCGGGATGAAGTCAGAACCCTACGATGTCCTGGTCGTCGGCGGGGGCGCCGCCGGCGTGGGGGCTGCCGTCGGGGCGGCCGCGGCTGGCGCGCGCGTAGGCCTGATCGAGGCGGCCGGCTGCCTCGGCGGCGCCGGCACGATGCGCAACGTGCTGACCTATTGCGGGCTCTACACGCTGGGCGAGCAGCCGCGGCAGGCCGTGGCCGGCGTCGCCGATGCGGTGATGGGCAAGCTCCGCCGCTGGGGCGCGGTGACGCCGCCGCTGCGGCACCGCGGCGTCTTCGTCGTGTTCGATCCCGAAGGCGCCAAGCGGGCGTTGGATGAGGTCTGCCGCGAAGCTGGTGTCGACGTGCTGCTGCACGCCTTCGTGTCCGGTGCGAACCGGGTGGCGGATCGGGTGGACAGCCTGTGCTACGCCGACCATTCCGGCCCGCACACGGTGGCCGCACGCGCCTTCGTCGACGCCAGCGGCGAGTGCGACCTGGCGGCGTTCGCCGGAGCCTCCACCCGCTACGGCAACGACGGTGCGGTCAACCTCGGCACGCTTGGCACCCGGTTCGGCGGCGTCGCGCGGGATGCCGAGGTATCCGCCGCCGCCGTTACGGAGGCGATCCAGGCCGCCAAGGCACGCGGGGCCGCCCCGCTGACCAAGGAGAAGAGCGTGGTGGCCCGGCTGCCGCTGTCGGGCGACGTGGTCGCCTACCTGGCGAGCGTGGACTACGACCCGCGCGACGGACGGAGCATGAGCCTGGCGGAAATGGACGGGCGGCAGCAGGCCTGGGCCTACCTGGACATCCTGCGCACGCTGCCCGGTTGGCAGCACGCCTATCTCGCCTCCACCGGGCCCGATTTCGGCACCCGGGAGAGCCGGCACCTCGACAGCCTCGGGCAACTCACCTGGCAGCATGTGGCGGAGGGACGGCGCTGCGACGACTGCGTGGCACTCGGCAGCTGGGGCGTGGAATGGCACGACCGCACCACGTTCGAGAGCAGCTTCGTCTACCCGCCGGATGGCGGCACGTACGACATCCCGCTCAGCTGCCTGCACAGCGTCGACACGGCCAACCTGTTCGCCGCCGGGCGCACCGCGGACGCGGACCGGCAGGCCGGCGCGTCGCTGCGGGTCATGGGCACCGCCTTCGCCACCGGCCAGGCGGCCGGCGTGGCGGCCGCCTGCCACGCCGATCGCGGGCATGCCGACGCGGCCGCGGTGCGCCGCACCCTGGTCGAGCAGGGCGCGCTCATCGACGCGGCGCAGCTGCCTCCGCCGGTGTCGATGGGGTGAGCCGCCCTGCCGCCCGACCTGGCGGTGCCCGGTGAACCATGCCGGGCCACGCCCGTTGCTGCCGCACGCCCGGGAGCACCAGCACACCATGATCACCGCCGCCATTTTCGACGTCGACGGCACCCTGGTCGACTCCGTCGACCTGCATGCGCGCGCGTGGCAGGACGCGTTCGCCGATTTCGGCTACCAGCACGACCTCGCCGCCATCCGCGAACAGATCGGCAAGGGCGGCGACCAACTGCTCCCGGTGTTCCTGACGCCGGAGCAGATGGCGGCCGAGGGCACGGCGCTGGAGGAGCATCGGGGCAAGCTGTTCAAGGCGCGCTACCTGCAACAGGTGCAAGCCTTCCCCAAGGTCCCGGCGTTGTTCGAGCGGCTGCGCGCGGCCGGCATCCGGGCCGCACTGGCCACGTCGGCCAAGGTGGATGAGCTGGAGGTATACGAGCGGATCGCCGGGGTGGAGGCGCTGGTGGACGAGAGGGCAACGAGCGAGGACGCCGAGCGGTCCAAGCCGCACCCCGACATCTTCGCCGCGGCCATGCAGCGGCTGGGCGACCCGGCGGCCGGCACGGTGCTGGCGATCGGCGACAGTCCATACGACGCGCAGGCGGCGGGCAAGCTGGGCATCCGCACGATCGGGCTGCTGGGCGGCGGGTTTGCCGAGGCCAGCTTGCGCGAGGCGGGCTGCGTGGCGATCTATCGCGACCCGGCGGACCTGCTGGCGCGGTTCGACAGCTCGCCCTTGGCCGGCTAGCCCAAGGCCGCCGGCAGCAGCGTCACCGTGCCCGTGGACAGCACCGTCGAGGCCAGGATGGTGGCGAGGTAAACCGCTGCCTCCAGCCATGCAGCTCCGCCAATAGGAAGGGCCCGGTCAACCGCGCCTTGACGCGGTCGTCCCGGTCCTCAGAACTCGTCCCAGCCCTCTTCCTTGGGAAGGGGCTTGCGGCTGGCGTTGCCCGCGACGACACGGAGGGTCCGGGTGGCCGCCGGACGGGCCGGCTTGGCTTGCGGCGCGGTGCGGCCGGGCGCCTTGGCACCTGCGGACGAAGCGCCGCCGATATCGAACCGGGTCGTCAAGCCCTCCAACGTCGAGGCATCCTGGGCCAGGCTGTGGCTGGCCGCAGTCGACTGCTCCACCATGGCGGCGTTCTGCTGGGTGACTTGGTCCATCTGGTTCACGGCGGTGTTGACCTGGGCCAGGGCGGAGGCCTGCTCCTGCGCGCTCGCCGCGATCTCGTTCACCGCGTCGTTGATCTGCCGCACCTGGGAGAGGATGCGGCCGAGCGCGGTGCCGGTCTCGCTTACCAGCGTCACGCCGCGGCTGACATGGGAGGAGCTGGCGCCGATCAACGCCTTGATCTCCTTGGCGGCCTCGGCGCTGCGCTGCGCCAGGGCGCGCACCTCGCTGGCCACCACGGCGAAGCCGCGCCCGGCATCGCCGGCCCGGGCCGCCTCCACGCCGGCGTTCAACGCCAGCAGGTTGGTTTGGAACGCGATCTCGTCGATGACCCCGATGATCTGGCTGATCTCGCGCGCCGACTTGTCGATCGCACCCATGGCGGCGACAGCCTCGCGCACCACCGTCTCGCTGTGCTCGGCCTCGTCCTTGGCGGCGGTGACCACGGCCTGGGTGGCGTGGGCGCCGTCGGCCGTCTTGCGCACCGTCGCGGTGATCTCGTCCAGCGCCGCCGCCGTCTCCTCCAGGCTGGCCGCCTGCTGCTCCGTCCGGCGGGACAGGTCGTCCGCCGCCTGGCTGATCTCCCCGGTGCCGGAACGGATCGCCCCCGCATTGCCGACGATGGTGCCGACCACGCCCCGCAGCTCCGCGACGGCGGCGTTGAAGTCGGTGCGCAGCCGTTCGTAGTCCGGGGCGAAGGCTTCGGTGATGTCGCAGGTCAGGTCGCCGGCGGACAGCCGCCCCAGCGCCTGCGCCAGGCTGCCCATCACCGCCGCCTGCTGCGCCGCCGCCTCCTGCCGGGTGGCGTCGCTGCGGGCACGCTCCTCCTCGGCTGTCCGACGGTGCGCCGCGCTCTCGTCCTCCAGCCGCTTTTTGTCGATGGCGGCGTCCTTGAAGACCTGCACGGCGCGGCCGACATCGCCCACTTCGTCGCGCTGGTCCAGCGCCGGCACGGTCACGCTGGTGTCGCCCCTGGCGAGCTTGCCCATCACCGCCACCATGGCGCCGACCGGCCGCGTGATGGACCGTGTCACCAGGACCGCCGCCACGATGGACAGCAGCATCGCCGTCACGGTGCCGATCGCCAAGGCCCACGCCAGCCGCGAAATGGCCGACCGCTCGTCGTCGTCCTCCTGGTGCGACCATGCCGTGAGCACCTTGATCGCTGCCAGGTTCGTCTTCAGCACGTCCGCTGTCAGCGTGTTGGTCTTGAACAGCTCGGCGACCTTGGCGGTGGAGCCCTCCTCCATGAGGGCGATCGCCTTGGCCACGTACTCGTCATTCCAACGGATCACGTTCTTCAAGGCGGCGTCGACGCTGGCCACCGCATCCGGCACGTCGTCCGGTATCTTCTTGCGCGCGTCCTCCAGCAAGCTGCGGATCAGGCCGACGGCGGTTCGCGTCGCGTTGATGTAGGCCCGGTCGCCCGTGACGGCGAAAGCGAGGATGCTGCGGTTGGTGATGGCCCCCTCCGTGCCGACCTGGTTCGCGAGGTCCTGGGCGTCGCTGGAGTCGCTGTTGCGCTGGGATGCGACGGACAACTCCCGCAGGGTGGTGCCGCAAATGCCGGCCATGACAAGCATGGCAAGGATGACGGCGGTGAAGCCGATTCCAAGCTTCCACGAAATCCGCGTGTTCGACAGCATAGGCCCGCTCCGCTCCCTCCCGTCCAGAGTAGGGCAGCCGGCGTAAACAAAACCTAATGGCGCTCGGATCGTCGAAAGGGAGCAGCACGGGCTGGCGCCTCCAAGGCGCATAGGTGGCATGGTGCTTGCTTCCACTTGGCAGGGGGCGTGGACCGCATTACGCCCACTCAGACGTCCCCACCGGCGGGGCCAGCCGGACCAGGAGATCACCATCGTGCCATCGTTGACCCGGCGGGCCTTGCTCGCCACCGCGGCCTCCACGCCGGTGTTCGCGCTTGATGGAGCGCGGGCGCAGGGCGTCACGGCCAAGCCCGGCGGCACGCTGACCAGCCTGCTGACGCCGGAACCGGCGATCCTGATCCCGGGCGTCAACAGCCAGGCGCCGTCGCTGCTGGTCCAGTCCAAGATATACCAGAGCCTGCTGGAGTTCTCCCCCACGCTGGAGCCCAAGCCGCTGCTGGCGAAGAGCTGGACGCTGTCGGACGACAAGAAGACCTACACGTTCCACCTGCAGGAAAACGTGAAGTTCCACGACGGCCAGCCGATGACGGCGGACGACGTGATCTTCTCGATCATGCAGTTCCACTTCGTCCTGGCCCCACGCGCCCGCGGCGTGTTCAGCAACATCGACAGCGCCACCGCACCGGACCCGCACACCGTCGTGCTGACGCTGAAGGACCCGTTCGAGCCGTTCCTGCTGATGTTCGACGTGACGGCCGTCGCCATCATGCCCAAGCACATCTACGACGTGCCTGGCGCGGACGCCACCGCCGCCGGGGCCGCCTACCGCAACAACCCGGCCAACCAGGCGCCGGTCGGCACCGGGCCGTTCCAGTTCGTGGAATGGCAGCGCGGCAACTTCATCCGCCTGAAGAAGTTCGACGGCTACTGGAAGCCGGGCCAGCCCTACCTCGACGAGATCATCTACCGCATCGTGCCGGACAGCCAGAGCCGGGCGCTCGCCTTGCAGACCGGGCAGGTGCTGATGTCCGCGTCCGGCGATATCGAGCCGTTCGACGTGCCCCGCTTCCGCGAGCAGGCCAACCTGACGGTGGAGACGACGGGGTGGGAGTATTTCGCCCCGCTGATGTGGATCGAGCTCAACCACCGCGTCAAACCGTTGGACGACGTGCGGGTGCGCCAGGCCATCAGCATGGCGCTCGACCGGGGCTTCATCCTCAACCGCCTGTGGTTCGGCATCGGCAAGGTCGCGACCTCGCCCGTGTCGTCCACCACGCGCTACTACGACCCGGCGATGAAGCTGGCCCCGCACGACGTCCGGGCCGCGATGGCGTTGCTGGACGAGGCCGGCCTGAAGCCGGGTGCGGACGGTACGCGCTTCAAGCTCCGCCACCTGACGCTGCCCTACGGCGAGGTGTGGACCCGGCTGGCCGAATACATCCGGGCCTCGCTGAAGCAGATCGGCATCGAGGTGACGCTGGAGAGCACCGACACCGGTGGCTGGGCGCGGCGCGTCTCGGACTGGGACTACGACACGACGATCAACTATCTCTACCAGTACGGCGACCCCACGCTCGGCGTGGAGCGGACCTACGTGTCGACCAACATCCAGAAGATCGTCTTCACCAACACCGGCGGCTACGTGAACCCGGAGGTGGACCGCCTGTTCGCCGAAGCCCGCAAGGCGCCGCTGCCCGCCGACCGGCAGAAGGCGTTCTTCGCCGTGCAGGAGCTGCTGGTGAAGGAAATACCGCAGATCTGGCTGCTGGAGATGTCGTTCCCCACCATCCACGACAAGAAGGTGCATGACCTGCTGCTCTACGGCACGGGCGTGCATGCGCCGTTCGACGACGTGTCCATCAGCTGAGCAGCCGCGTTGGGGCCAGGACGCTTCGCCCGCTTCCTGTTGGCGAGGCTGGTGAAGATGGTCGCGGTGGTGTTCGCGATCGTCGTCGTCAACTTCTTCCTCATCCACGCCGCACCGGGTGACCCGGCCAGCGTCATGGCCGGGCAATCCGGCGCCGCCGACCCGCAATTCGTGGAGCAGCTGCGCCACGAGTTCGGCCTGGACCAGCCGCTCTCGACCCAGTTGTGGATCTACGTGTCGTCGGTCGCGCGCGGTGACCTGGGGATCTCGCACCGCCAGCAGAGGACGGTCCTAAGCCTGATCGCCGAACGCCTGCCGGCCACGCTGCTGCTCACCGGCACCGCCTTCGCCTTCGCGCTCGTCACCGGCATCGCGCTGGGCGCCGCGGCGGCGCGGCGGGCCGGAAGCTGGGCCGACAGCGTCATCACCGTCCTGGCGCTCGGCTTCTATGCCACGCCGATCTTCTGGGTGGGGCTGATGCTGGTGCTGGTGTTCAGCGTCTGGCTCGGCTGGCTGCCCTCCTTCGGGATGGAGACGGTGGGGGCGGGGCTGCACGGCTGGGCGGCGGTGGCCGACACCGCACAGTACCTCGTGCTCCCCGCGCTGACGCTGGGGCTGTTCTACATGGCCGTGTACGCCCGGCTGACCCGCAGCGCCATGCTGGACGTGGCGGGGCAGGACTTCATCAAGACGGCACGGGCCAAAGGCGTCGGCGAGGGCCGCATCCTGCGCCGCCACATCCTGCGCAACGCCCTGCTCCCCGTGGTGACGCTGGCCGGCATCCAGGCCGGGCAGCTCATCGGCGGCTCCGTGCTGGTGGAAACGGTGTTCGCCTGGCCGGGCATCGGCCGCCTCGCCTTCGACGCGCTGTTGGCTCGCGATTACCAGGTGCTGCTCGGGGTCTTCCTCACCACCTCCATCCTCGTCGTGCTGTTCAACCTGGTGACCGACCTGGTCTACCTGGCCATCGACCCGCGGATGCAGGCGGCGTGAGCTTCGTCCGCGCCTTCTTCCGCAACCGTGGCGCCGCGGTTGGCCTGGCCATCCTGGTCCTGGTCGGGCTGATGGCGGCCACCGCGCCGTTCGTCTTCCCGTTCTCGCCCTGGGACATGCAGGGCGTGCCGTTCGCGCCACCGGGCGAGGAAGGCTTCTGGCTCGGTTCCGACAGCCTGGGCCGCGACGTCGCGGCGGACATCGCCTACGGCTCCTACGTCTCGCTCCTGGTCGGCGCCGTCTCCACCGCGGTGGCGCTCGCGCTGGGCGTCGTGCTCGGCGCGCTCGCCGGCTATGCGGGGGGCTGGGTGGACGACGCCATCAGCCGCTTCACCGAGTTCTTCCAGACCGTGCCGTCCTTTATCCTGGCCGTGGTGCTGGTGGCGATCTTCACCCCGTCCATCACCTCCATCGTCGCCGCCATCGCCATCGTGTCCTGGCCGCCCGTCACCCGCGTGGTGCGCGCCGAGTTCATGACGCTGCGGACGCGCGAGTTCGTCCAGGCGGCCGAGGTGCTCGGCCGCTCCCGCTCCGCCATCGTGTTCCGGGAGATCCTGCCCAACGCGCTCTCCCCCATCATCGTGCTGGCCAGCCTGATGGTGGCCAGTGCGATCCTGCTCGAATCCGCCCTGTCGTTCCTGGGACTGGGCGACCCGAACCTGATGTCCTGGGGCTTCATGATCGGCGCCGGGCGCAGCGTCATCCGGCTCGCATGGTGGATGAGCGTGTTCCCCGGCCTGGCGCTGTTCCTGACCGTGCTGGCGCTCAACCTGGTGGGCGAAGGGCTGAGCGACGCGTTGAACCCGCGTCTGGCCCGGCGGCGTTGAGCCTGCTCGCCATCGACGGCCTGACCGTGGCGCTGCCCCGGGGCGCCGACCGGCCGCACGCGGTGGAGGACGTGTCCTTCACGCTCGACGGGGGCGAGGTGCTTTGCATCGTCGGCGAAAGCGGCTCCGGCAAGTCGGTGTCGGCCGCCGCGCTGACCGGGCTGCTGCCGCCGGGCCTCCTCGTGACCGCCGGTCGGATCGGGTTCGAGGGGCGGGACTTGCGCGGGGCCTCCGCCGCCGACATGCGGGCGCTGCGCGGCGCCCGCATCGGCACCGTGTTCCAGGAGCCGATGACCGCGCTCAACCCGCTGATGCGCGTAGGCGACCAGGTGGCGGAGGTGATGCAGGTGCACGGCCAGCCGGTCGGCCGCCGGGTCGCCGCGTTGCTGGAAGCGGTGGGCCTGCCCGACCCGGCGCGCATCGCCCGGTCCTACCCGCACGCGCTGTCCGGCGGGCAGCGGCAGCGCGTGATGATCGCCACGGCCCTGGCGCTGGAACCCGCCATCCTGATCGCCGACGAACCCACCACGGCACTGGACGTGACGACGCAGAAGCAAATCCTGGCGCTGATCCGCGACATCCAGCGCCGCCGCGGCACCGGCGTGCTGTTCATCACCCATGATTTCGGCGTGGTGGCGGAGATCGCCGACCGCGTCGCCGTCATGCAGCGTGGGCGCATCGTGGAGCAGGGACCGGCTGCCGCCATCCTGTCCGCGCCGCAGCATGCCTATACAAGGGCACTCATCGCCGCCGTGCCGCACCGCGCCGCCGCGGCGCGCCAGCCGATCGAGGGGCCTGCGGTGCTGGCATTGGAGGGCGTGGGCAAGACCTACCGGTCGCGCGGCGTGTTCCGCCCGGGCCGCGTCGTGCCCGCGGTGCAGGCGGCCACGCTGGAGATCCGGCGCGGCGAGACGCTGGGATTGGTGGGCGAGAGCGGCTCCGGCAAGAGCACGCTGGCGCGCTGCATCGTCCGGCTGGTGGCGGCGGATGCGGGCACCATCCGCTTCGGCGACACGGATCTGCGCCCGCTGTCGCGCGCCGGGTGGATGCCCTACCGCAAGCGCATCCAGATGGTGTTCCAGGACCCCTACGCCTCGCTGAACCCGCGCCGCCGGATCGGCGACATCCTGGCCGAGGGCCCGGTCGCGCACGGCGTGCCCCGCGCCCAGGCGCGCGCCCGGGCGGCGGAGCTGCTGGCGCTGGTCCAGCTCGACCCCGGCGCCGCCGAGCGGTTCCCGCACGAGTTCAGCGGCGGGCAGCGCCAGCGCATCGGCATCGCCCGCGCGCTGGCGATGGACCCGGAGCTGCTGATCGCGGACGAGCCGGTCTCCGCCCTGGACGTGTCGGTGCAGGCCCAGGTGCTGGCGCTGCTGGAGGAGCTGCGGACGCGGCTTGGGCTGACGATGCTGTTCATCACGCACGACCTGCGCGTGGCGGCGCAGGTTTGCGACCGGGTGGCGGTCATGCGGCGCGGCGTGATCGTCGAACAGGGCCGGACCGACGCTATCTTCTCCAACCCGTCGCACGAGTATACGCGCAGCTTGCTCGACAGCGTTCCCGGCCGCGGCTGGACACCGCCGCGATGACGGCGCCGAGGCTCGGCGGCACGAAACCAAGCGATCACCCGGCGGTCGGGCAGCTCGCTCCATACTCCTGCAAGCGCCTGCAGCGTCAGCGCGATGGGTGTGCACCGACTGGAACGGTCTGCCGTCCGAGGATGGCTACCACACAGCCAGGTGGGCGCCGCGGCGATAGGCTGCGACCATGCCGTCCGCGCGCTTGAGGTCCGGGTTCTGCCCGAGCGGGCCGCACGTGGCCTCCGGCGCGGCGTCCGCGAAGCTTTCCAGCGCCTCGTCCTCGGCATGGGACAGCACCGCCCCCGCCATGTCGGCGCGTCGCTGTCTGTCTGCCGACGAAGCGTCGTCCGCCGGTCCGAGCGCCCGCATCGAGGCCTGCCACAGATCGGCCGCCCAGGCGCCGTCCCGCAGGCCGCAGAGCGGGGTAACGGCCGCCAGCCCGCCGAACTTCGAAGCCTCGTCGAGCTGGGTCTGGCGCAAGCCGTCGGGAGCTTGCGCCCGCGCCACGCCCGGCCAGGCCGCCAGCATCAGCAGCAGCACTGGCCAGGCTTTCGGGTCTGTCATGGGTCGACCTCCCTCGTCGGGTCGAGCGTAGCGGCTGCCTTGCGCGAGGGGAACACCCGCGCGTGCAAGTCGCTTGACAGGCTTGGCGAACCCCCCGCTTCATGGCCGCAACCGGCCGAGACCGGCGACACAAGGGAGGTTTCCATGCGACGCGTCCTGGCGATGCTGCTGCTCGTTGCGCCCCATGCCTTCGCGCAGACCACGGTCCCGACGATCCCGTTCGACTCCGTGCCGGACTTCCTCCAGCTGCCGCCCGACATGTTCCTGGGAGAGGCCGCGGGCGTGGCCGTCAACAAGGAGGGCAACGTCTTCGTGTTCTCGCGCGGCAACACCACCGGGCCGGCCTATGCCGCGGCCGCGGCACAGCTGCTGGAGTTCACGCCGGACGGCAAGTTCATGCGCGAGATCGGCCACAATCTGTATGCCTGGTCGTTCGCGCATTCGGTCAAGATCGACGCGCAGGACGACATCTGGGCGGCCGACAAGGGCTCGGACATGGTGATCAAGTTCACGCCGCAGGGCCGCGTCGCCATGGTGTTCGGCCGCAAGCAGGAGGCATCGGACGAGGATACCGGGCCGGTGAAGCACCCCAAGCCGCCCGCCGCACCGATCGACGGCTGGTTCCGGCAAGTGACCGACATCGCGTGGGACAGCAGCGGCAATGGCTACATCAGCGACGGCTACATCAACTCCCGCGTCGCCAAGGTGGGGCCGGACGGCACCTGGCTCGGTTCGTTCGGCACGCCGGGCAACGGGCCTGGCCAGTTCAACACGCCGCACAGCATCGCCGTGGACGCGGACAACCACGTCTACGTCGCGGATCGCGGCAACGGCCGCATCCAGGTCTTCGACACCGACGGCAAGTTCCTGCGGCAGATCGTGATCGACGTGCCCGTGCCGGCGGGCGCCCGCCCGGCGATCGGCCCGGTGCCGGACAGCAACGGCGTCACCCCCGGCTATGGCGGGACCAGCCGCACGATGGCGCCCGGCTCGCCCTGGGCGATATGCATCACGCCGGGTCCGCACCAGGTGCTGTATGCGTCCGACGCGTTTCCGGGGCGGATCTACAAGCTGGCGCTGGACGGGACCGTCCTGGGCGTGCTGGGGCAGTCGGGCAAGCAGCTGAAGCAGTTCGGCTGGATCCACCAGATGGCCTGCCCCTCGGAGAACGAGCTCTACGTGGCGGAGCTGCTGAACTGGCGGGTGCAGAAGCTGGAACTGCATCCGGCGCCGTAGGACGCCGAGGCGGGACTCCGCCACATGGGATCCCCGGGTGGCGCAAGGCACCGCGAGGTCGGGCCCGCCCCTCGCGGACGCTGGATCAACCTCGATGCAAGCTGGTATGCCCCGTATGGGCCGAGCTGGGAGGATGATCGCATGCCGTTCGATGGTGCCGACTACCGCCCGGCGGGCCGGGAGCCGCGGCGGCGCCCGACCATTTCCGACACCGCCGTCACCTACGGCATCGCCATCTTCGCCGCGGTGCTGTTGTTGATGCCGATCTCCGTCGGTGCATTGGTCGATATCGTCAGATACCTCCACGCCCGCTGAGGCGGACCACGCAGCGTGGCCGTGGTCGCCGCCGGCAGCGTCGGGATCGCCGTCGCCGCTCCCCCGCTGACCCGGCACCAGCTCCGCAGCGTCGCGGTGCTCCACCCGGGGGCACCCGGACCGTGTTGCGTGCCGCGCCGATCCATCCTGTAGCTTCGTAGGGTGGGGTGCGCTTTGGCACCCCACCAGGGCTGCGGCGGGCGGTGCGTGGCCGAAGCGCAACGCACCCTACGGTTTGCCACGTGCCGGCCGGTCCAGGCCGAGGTGGTCGCGTAACGTGCTCCCTGCATACTCCGTCCGGAACAGCCCGCGCGCCTGCAGCACCGGCACCACGTCGTCGACGAACGCCTCGAGCGGACCGGGGTAGTATGGGCAGGATACGATGAACCCGTCCGCGGCGCCGGACCGGAACCACCGCTCCAGGTCATCCGCCACCATCTCGCCCGTGCCGTGCACCACACGGTGGCCGGAACTGGCGGCGGTGAAGTCCCGCAGCTCCCGCAGGGTCATGCGTTCACGGCGGGCCAACGCGGCCAGCGTCACCGCGTGGCCCTGCATCATGCCGGATGGCGGCAGCTCCGGCACCGGGCCGTCCAGCTCGTAGCCGGACAGGTCGTGGCCCAGCCGGTCCGACAGCACCCGCATCGCGGCCACCGGGTCGGCCAGGCTGGCCAGCTCGGCGATCGTCGCCCGCGCCGCCGCCTCCGTCCGGCCGGGGATGACGGACACGCCGGGCAGGATGCGGATCGCGTCGGCGCGGCGGCCATGGGCGACGCAGCGGGCGCGCAGGTCGCGGGCGAAGGCGACGGCGTCGTCCAGGTCCTGCTGCACGGTGAACACCACCTCCGCCGTGGCGGCGGCAAAGTCCCGCCCCGCCTCGGACGCGCCGGCCTGCAGGATGACCGGGTGGCCCTGCGGCGGCCGCGTGATGTTGAGCGGGCCGCGCACGTCGTAGAACCGGCCGTGATGGTCCAGCACGTGCATCCCGGCCGGGTCGACGAACTGGCCGCTCGCCTTGTCGCCCAGGCGGGCGCCGTCATCCCAGCTGTCCCACAGGCCCTTGACCACCTCCAGGTATTCCGCCGCCCTGGCATATCGCTCCGCGTGCGGCGGGTGCGACGTGCGGCCGAAATTGGGGGCCGCATCCGGGCTCGACCCGGTGACGACGTTCCACGCCGCCCGGCCGCCGCTCAGATGGTCGATCGAGGCCAGGGCGCGGGCGACGTTGTACGGTTCGGAGTAGGTGGTGGACACGGTGGCACCCAGCCCGATCCGGCGCGTGCCCATCGCCAACGCCGCCAGCAGGGTCAGCGGCTCGAACCGCAGCATCATGCCGGGATGCGCGTCCAGCCCGGTATTGAGCGCGTCCGCCAGGAACAGGAGGTCGAACTTGCCCCGCTCCGCCGTGGCCGCGAGATGCTGCAGCAGGGGCAGGTTCTCGGAGCCGAACCGCGCCTCCGGCATGCGCCAGCCGGCCACGTGGCCACCCGCGCCGAGCATGATGAGGCCGAGATGCATCTGCCTCATCGGCGGTCCCGTTCCTCGGCCAGGGTCGTGATGCGGAGCTGCGGCGCCCGCCCGCCGAGCAAGTCCAGCGCGCGGGCGTGCAGCGCAGGCGTCTTGGCGGCGCAGGCGTCGGCCACAACCCGCACGGCCGCGCCGTCGTCCACCGCGGCCAGCGCGGTCGCCAGCACGCAGCAATCGGTGGAAACGCCGCACAGGACGGCGGACGCCCCATCGCCGATGCGGCCCTGCACCGCCGGCAGCCACTTTGCGAAGGTGTGGCTGTCGACGCTGGGGCGGCCGGTCCAGGGTGCGTCCAGCGCCCACATCCAGGCATTCGCCGGGTCGAGCGCGAAGGCCCAGCGCGCGTAGTACTGCACCCAGCTCCCCGTTGGCCGCTCCGGCGGGACGAAGCGGGTGAACAGGACGCGCTCGCCGAACAGCCGCACCAGCTCCGCCACCCTCGGGGTGGCATCCGCCAGGCCGGGCGTGAACCAGGGGCTGTCCGGGTGCGAGAAGGCAGGCTGCATGTCCACGACCACGAGCCAGTCCATCATGCCGAGACCACCTGGCATTCGGCGCTGGGCAAGGCGCGGGCCAGGAACGCCTGCACCCGCGGGTCCCGCGGGTGGGACAGCACGGTGCCGGGCGGCCCCGCCTCGGCGACGGTCCCGTCCAGCATGATGGCGACCGTGTCGGCGACCTCGCGTGCGAACTGTACCTCGTGCGTCACCACCAGCACGGTCATGCCGCTTGCCGCCAGGTCGCGGATGACAGCGACTACTTCGCCCACCAGATGGGGGTCGAGGGCGGAGGTCGGCTCGTCGAACAGCATCAGCTCCGGCTCCATCGCGAGCGCCCGGGCGATCGCCACGCGCTGCTGCTGCCCGCCGGAAAGCTGGCGGGGGTAGGCGTCCGCCTTGCCCGCAAGGCCCATGCGAGCAAGCAACGCGCGGGACCGCGCCTCCGCGACGTCGGGCGCCTGCCTGCGGACGCGGATGGGCGCGTCCGCCACGTTGCGCAGCACGGTCATGTGCGGGAACAGGTTGTAGTCCTGGAACACCACGCCGATCCGGGCGCGCTGCCGGGCCAATGCCGCCTCCCGCAGGCGCACATGGGCCTGGCCACGCCGCTCCGTCCCGATGGCGACGCCGCCCAGCGTGACCAGCCCACGATCCCAGGGTTCCAGCGCGTCGATGCAACGCAGCAGCGTGCTCTTGCCCGCGCCGGACGGGCCGAGCAGGCCCATCACCTCGCCCCGGCGCACCGCGAGGTCGACGCCCCGCAGCAACGGCACGCCGCCGCGCACCTTCCACAGGCCAGCCACCGCGAGGAACGGCTCCGTCACGCGGCCGCCCTGTCCTCGCCCGCGGCGCCGCGGGCGAACCGACGCTCGATGAGGCCTTGCCCGACCGAGAGGACCCCGACCAACGCCAGGTACCAGAGTGCGGCGACGATCAGCAGCGGCACGGTCTCGAAATTGCGGGAGTAGATGTTCTCGACCGACTGCATCAGCTCCGGCAACGCCACCACGCTGGCGATGGAGGTGTATTTCAGCATCCCGATCACCTGGTTGCCCGTTGGCGGCACGATCGCCCGCATGGCCTGCGGCAGCACGACGATCCGGAGCGTCTGCCCCGGCCGGTGGCCCAGGGCGCGGGAGGCATCCACTTGCCCGCGGTCGACCGAGAGCAGGCCCGCGCGCACGATCTCCGCCATATAGGCCGCCTCGTTGAGCCCGAGCCCCAGCAGCGCCGCGGTAAAGGAGGAGATGGCGGCGGTGGACGACACCGACACCAGCTTCGGGCCGCCGAAGGGCACGCCCAGCGACAGGACGGGGAACAGCGCCGCCAGGTTGTACCAGAACACCAGCTGCACCAGCACCGGCACGCCGCGGAAGAACCAGATGAACGCGCGGGCACAGGCCGGCAGCACCGGGTTGGCGGCCAGCCGCGCCAGCGCCAGCCCGGCGCCCAGCACGATGCCGGCGGCCATGACCACGACCGTCAACTCGACCGTGGTCGCGACGCCGCGCAGCACCTCCGGACTGAACAGGTACTGCGCCACCACCCCCCACTCGAAGCCAGGGTTGGTCAGCAGCTGGAACACCACCCAGGCGACGAAGAGCAAGGCGACGGCGCCGGCCACCCAGCGGCCGGGTTGCGACGGCGCCAGGATGGCCGGGGGCGCAGAGGCGGTGGCGGACATGGACCGTTACGGCAGCGGGGAGCGGATCTGCTCGATGCGGAGCGCCCCGTCCGGCACGCCGAACTCGGTCAGCAAAGCACCGTAGCTGCCGTCGGCGGCAGCACTGGCCAACGCCAGGCGCAGCGCCTCGGCCAGGGCCGTGTTGCCCTTCGCCACGACGATGCCGGACAGCGTCCGGTCGCCGGGCAGCGTGCCGTCCGACATGACGAGCTTGCCATTGGTCTTGGCGATGTAGACGCCCACCGCCCGGTCGGTGAGGAAGCCGTCGCCGCGGCCGTTGGCGACGGCCAGGTAGGTGTCGGCGCTGTCGGGGAAGGTGAGCGTGGGGATCGCCGCCTGTCCGGCCTTCACGCAGTCGGTGGACAACAGGGCGGCCACAGCCACCTGGGCGCTACCCTGCGTCACGGCCAGGGTGCGGCCGCACAGGTGGGTGGCATCGAGCCCGGCCGGACTGCCCTGCCGCACCAGCAGCCCGTATCCGGAGGCGTAGTAGTCCACGAAGCCCGCCACCTTGGCGCGCTCCGCCGTATGGCCGATCTGGTCGACGCCGATGTCATAGCGCCCGGCGGCCACGCCCGGCACGATGGAGGGGAACTTGATGTCCTCGAACTCCGCACGCAGCCCCAGCTTCGCGGCCAGCAGCCGCACCAGGCGGATGTCGAGGCCGTCCGGCCCGCCGCTGGGGGAGGCGAAGTCGAACGGCGGCCATTGCAGGGAGGTGGCGACCTTCAGCACGCCGGACGCCCGCGTCGCCTCCGGCAGCGCCGCCCGGGCCGTGTCCACCACCGCTTGCGCCCCGGCGGAGGTGGCGGCCAGCATCAGCCCGACCAGCGCGGCCCCGAAACGGCGCAGCGGGAGGGTGGAACGGCGTGGAGGCGTCATGGCTGGGTGGTCCGCTGTGGTCCGCTGGAGATGACATGCCTCCCGCCGCAATCAATCCTCGCCGCTCAGTCCGGCGGGCGCAGACGGTAGCCCACGCCGGTCTCGGTGAGGATGTGGGTCGGCTGTTCGGGGACGGGTTCGATCTTCTGCCGCAGGGCGCGGATGTAGATGCGGAGGTATTGCACGTCCGTATCGCCGCCCCAGACCTCGCGCAGCACCTGCTTGTGGGTGAGCACCTTGCCCGCATGGGCCACCAGAAGCCGGAGGATCTCATACTCGCGGCGGGAGAACTTCACGTCCGCGCCCCGCACCGTCACCGTCCGCCGCACGAGGTCGACCACCAGGTCGCCGCCGCGATAGATCGGCCGCTCGCCGCCCTGCTGCAGCCGGTGGCGCTGGGCGGCGCGGATGCGGGCGAACAGCTCGTCGATGCCGAACGGCTTGGTGACGAAGTCATCCGCCCCTTCGTCCAATGCCGCCACCTTGCTGCCCTCGTCATCGCGGCTGGACAGCACGATGATCGGCAGCAGCGCTCCGGCGGCGCGGATCTGGCGGATGACGGCCAGCCCGTCCATGTCCGGCAGCCCGAGGTCGAGCACGACCAGGTCGGCACCGTTGCGCCGCACGCAGTCCAGGGCCAGCCCACCATCCGCCGCCTCCGACACGGTGAAGCCCTGGGCGGCCAGCCCGGCCCGCAGGAAGCGCAGGATGGCCGGCTCGTCGTCCACCACCAGCACGCGAAGCGAGTTGGCGTCTGCCATCGGGCCGGTCTCTCCTTGTCATCCGCGCCGGCCGGCACGGCCCATCCGAGGCATACGCCGCCCGGTGTTCCGCCACCACCACGGACACGGTCGGAGAAGCCGATGGGGCCGACAGCACCGCTTGCGCACCACCGTAGGACAGCACCGCTGGTGCGTTGCCAAAGCGCGACGCACCCTACGGGAATCGGACGGTCCGCGTCACTCCTGGCCGGGTTGGACCAGCGGCGGCGTCTGCTGGTGCTGGATCACCTGCCACTTGTCGTGCTCGAGGCGGCGGTAGACCGTCGTGCAGTGCGCCTCGTAGGCCTGTTCGCCCTCCCGCTCCGCCCGCGCGAGATAGGCGATCACGATCAGGCCCTCCTGCGGCCGGGCGACCTGGCGCTCCGTCAGCGCGACCCGGGTCCAGCGCGGCGTGCGGGCAACCGCCTCCGCCGCCTGCCGCCCGGTCACGATGAAGGGCTTGGCCGGCAGCACCATGAGGCACTCCGCGTCGATCGTGGCGCGATAGTTCTCAGCATCGCCCGTCCACAGGCCTGCTTCCGAGCCCCAGATCCGATCGTCGTCCATCCGCGCTTCCCTCCGTTGGTCAGGCTACAGCGCGGCAGGCCGCGGATCGTTCACCAGCCGCGGCCGTCGGTCGATTGACTGGAAGCCGAAACCGACCGCATTTGCCACCGGCAGGCCCCGGCACGGCAATCCGGGTGCGCATGCGGGGAACGTGCATCGGTGGACTTCGACCTGCTCATCGTCGGCGGCGGCATCAACGGCGTCGGGATCGCCCGCGACGCCGCCGGGCGCGGGCTGCGCGTGCTGTTGTGCGAGAAAGGCGACCTCGCGGCCGCCACGTCGTCCTCGTCCAGCAAGCTGATCCATGGCGGCCTGCGCTACCTGGAACAGTATGAGTTCCGCCTCGTGCGCGAGGCGCTGGTCGAGCGCGAGGTCCTGCTGCGGATAGCACCGCACATCGCGTGGCCGATGCGCTTCGTGCTGCCGCACGCGCCGGAGCAGCGGCCGGCCTGGATGATCCGGCTCGGCCTGTTCCTCTACGACCACATCGGCGGCCGGGTCAGCCTGCCCGGCACGCGCCGGCTGGACCTGCGCCGGGCGCCGCAGGGCGCGCCGCTGCGGGCGGAGTTCCGCAGGGGGTTCGAATACTCCGATTGCTGGGTGGACGATGCGCGCCTGGTCGCCTTGAACGCCATGGACGCGCGGGAGCGCGGCGCGACCATCCTGACCCGGACCGCCTGCCTATCCGCCGCTGCGGACGGGGCGGCATGGCGGGTGACGCTCGCGGACGGCGACACGGGGGCGCTGCGGACGGTCACCGCGCGGATCCTGGTCAACGCGGCCGGACCCTGGGTGGAGGACGTGCTTGGCGGCCGCGCGGGCGTCAACGACGGCCCGCACGCGCGCCTCGTCAAAGGCAGCCACATCGTGCTGCCCAGGCTCTACGATGGCGAGCAGGCCTACATCCTGCAGAACGACGACGACCGGGTGGTGTTCGTCATCCCGTACGAGGGTGGCTACTCGCTCGTCGGCACGACCGACATCCCGTTCACCGGTGACCCGGCACATGTCGCGATCGAGCCCGCGGAGGCGGCCTATCTCTGCCGCGCGGTGTCCCGCTACTTCGCGGCGCCCGTGCAGCCCTCCAGCATCGTGCACAGCTATTCCGGCGTCCGTTCGCTGCACGACGACAAGTCCGACGACCCCTCCTCCGTCACGCGGGACTACGTGCTCGACTTCCGGTCGGTGCCGGCGCCGGTGCTGTCCGTGTTCGGGGGCAAGATCACGACCTATCGCCGCCTGGCCGAGCACGCGATGGACAAGCTGCTGCCCCACCTCCAGGCGCCCCGCCCGAAGGCGTGGACCGGCCTGGCGCCGCTGCCCGGGGGCGACCTGCCCGGTGGGGATTTCACCGGCTTCCTGGCGTCGTTGCAGGCCGCGTATCCGTGGCTACCCGCCGCCCTGGCGCATCGGCTCGCCCGCGCCTACGGCACCCGCGCCGAAGCCGTGCTTGCCGGCGCGCAGGGCTTGGCCGACTTGGGCGAGGCGTTCGGCGGCGGCCTCACCGCGGCGGAACTGCGCTACATGATGCAGCAGGAATGGGCCCGCACCGCGGAAGACGCGCTGTGGCGCCGGTCCAAGCTCGGGCTGCACCTGTCGGCCGCCGAGATCGCCCGCGTGGCCGACTGGATGCGCGCGCGCACCACCCAGCCAGAGGCCGCGCTTGGCTGAGCCCGTGCACCTGCTGGCGATCGACCAGGGGACGACCTCCACCCGCAGCATGGTGTTCGACGCGGCGGGCAACGCGGTGGCAGTGGCACAGCGCGACCTCACGCAGTCCTACCCGCAGGACGGCTGGGTGGAGCACGATGGGGAGGAGATCTGGCGCCACGTGCTCGAGACCGCGCGCGAAGCGATTGCCGCAGCCGGCGTGCCGATCCGGGCGGTGGGCATCGCCAACCAGCGCGAGACGGCCGTGCTGTGGGACCGTGCGTCCGGCACGGCGGTCCACCCGGCCATCGTGTGGCAGGACCGCCGGACCGCCAGCGCCTGCGCCCGGTTGCGGGGGGACGGGGTGGAGCCGCTGGTGCGGGCGCGCACCGGCTTGCTGCTGGACCCGTATTTCTCGGCCACGAAGCTGGCGTGGATGCTGGATGCGGAGCCTGCGCTACGGGCCCGCGCCGAGCGCGGCGACCTGGCCTTCGGCACCATCGACAGCTACCTCCTGTGGCGGCTGACCGAGGGCCGGGTGCATGCCACGGACGCGACCAACGCCTCCCGCACGCTCTTGTTCGACATCCACCGGCAATGCTGGGACGACGACCTGCTTCGCCTGTTCCGGATCCCGCCCGCGCTGCTGCCGGAGGTGCGGGACAGCGCGGGCCTGTTCGGCGAGACGGCGCTGCTCGGCGGCCGGCTGCCGGTGGCGGGCATCGCCGGGGACCAGCAGGCGGCGATGGTCGGGCAGGCCTGCTTCGCGCCCGGCATGGTGAAGGCGACCTACGGCACCGGCTGCTTCGCGCTGATGAACACCGGCGACAAGGCGGTCGCCTCGGCTAACCGGATGCTCACCACGGTGGCCTACCGCATCGGCGGCGTGCCGAGCTATGCGCTGGAAGGCGCCATCTTCGTGGCGGGTGCCGCGGTCAAGTGGCTGCGGGACGGGCTCGGCGTGATCGCGCACGCGTCCGAGACGCAGGGCATGGCGACCGCGCTGGGGGACAACCACGGCGTGTACATGGTCCCCGCCTTCGTCGGGCTGGGCGCGCCGCACTGGGCCCCCGAGGCGCGCGGGCTGATCTGCGGGCTGACGTTCGACGCGACCGCCGCCCATGTCGCCCGCGCGGCACTCGAGGCCGTCGCCTACCAGACCTTCGACCTGGCCGAAGCCATGGCGGGCGATGGGGCCGACCGCGCGCAGGCCCTCCGCGTGGATGGCGGCATGGCGGCGAACGACTGGTTCTGCCAGTTCCTCGCCGACACGCTCGGCGTGCCGGTGCAGCGCCCGGCGATGCTGGAAAGCACCGCGCTGGGTGCGGCCGTCCTGGCTGGCCTGGCGACCGGCCTCTACGCGACCCTGGCGGAGAGCAGCGCGCGGCGGGCTCCCGGGCGCTGCTTCGCCCCGGCGATGCCGACGGCCCGGCGGGACGCCCTGGTCGCAGGCTGGCACGCCGCCGTCCGGCTCGCGCTCACGCGGTAGCGGGTCACCAGCCTCAATACGTTCCGGGATACTGGCCGCCATCCACCAGCAGGCTCTGCCCGGTGATGAAGCCGGCATGGCCGGAGCATAGGAAGGTCACGCAGGCGCCGATCTCCTCCGCGGTGCCGTAGCGCCCGGCCGGGTTGCGGCGCTGCCGTGCCGCCCAGATGGCGTCGAACGGCTCCCCAGTGGCGTCCGACAGCCCGCGCACGTGGTCGCGCTGCGCGTCGGTCGCCACGATGCCGGGCAGCACGTTGTTGATGGTGACGCCTTGCTTGATCGACTGCCGCGACAGCCCGGCGACGAAGCCGACCAGGCCCGAGCGCGCGCCGTTCGACAGGCCCAGCTCCGCCTGCGGCTCCTTCACGGAACGGGACACGATGTTGACGATGCGGCCCTGCCCGCGCGCCATCATGCCGTCCAGGGTGAGCCGGATCATCTCGATCGGCGCCAGCATCATCATGTCCAGGGCGCGGATCCAGGTCTCGCGCGTCCATTGCCGGAAGTCGCCCACCGGCATGCCGTCGCCGTTGTTGATCAGGATGTCCGGCGCCGGGCAGGCGGCGAGGATCGCGGCGCGTCCGGCCTCGGTGGTGAGGTCGCCCGCCACCGCTGACACCTCGGCGCCGGTGGCCGCGCGGATGTCCGCCACCGCCGCCTGCAGCGTGTCCATCCGCCGGGCGGCGATGGTCACCCGCGCCCCCTCGCCCGCCAGCGCCTGTGCCACCGCCCGCCCCATGCCGCGGCTGCCGCCGCATACGAGGGCCGCCTGCCCGGTGATCCGCATGTCCATGGAAGTTTTCCTTGCCGCGCCTGCATCACTCGTAGGGTGCAATGCTCCTTCAGCATTGCACCACCAGCACGCCTCGTCTCGCCGGTTGTGGTGCAGTCCTCCAAGCGGGTTGCACCCTACCTTCAGGCGGCTCGGGCCAATGCCACCTCGTCGAGGCTCTCGCGGAGTGCCGCGTCCAGGATCGCGGTCGCGCGGTCGATCTCGTCGTGCGACACCGTCAGGGGCGGGGCGATGCGCCACACCGACCCGCGCTCCGGACGGCGGCGGATGTTCATGCTGAGGCCCTTCTCGAAGCATTTCCTCGTCGTGCGCGCGCCGAGCTCGTGGAACGGCGTGCGGGACTCGCGGTCCTTCACCAGTTCGACGCCGAGCAGCAGGCCCTCGCCGCGGACGTCCCCGATCACCTCGTAGCGTTGCTGGAGCTCCTGCATCCGGCCGCGCAGGTAGGCGCCGACCGTCCGCGCACGCTCGACCAGCTTCTCCTGCCTGAGCACGCGGAGCACGGCCAGCCCCACCTCGCCCAGCAGCGGGTCGGACACGTGGCTCGTGTAATAGGTGAATCCTTTGCGGTGCAGGTCTTCCTCAATCGCCGGCGTCGTGATCGTCCCGGCCATGGGCAGCCCGCCGCCGAGGGTCTTCGAAACGCTCATGATGTCGGGCACGACGCCGAAGAACTCCGAACCGGTGCGGTAACCGATGCGACCGAACGCCGTCTGCGCCTCGTCGAAGATCAGCATCATGCCACGCTCGTCCGCGGCCTGACGGAGCGCCTGCATGTACGCCTTCGGCGGCACCAGCACGCCGCCGGCGCTGATGACGGGCTCGATGATGATGGCGGCCGGCTTGCCCGCCGACTGCATGTCGAACATCTTGAGACCGAGTTCGAGGCAGGCGAGCGCCGACTCCTCCTCGGTCGCCGCCTTGATGGCGGGGCGGTAGGCGTTCGGCTCCGGCATCACGAAGGTGCCGGGTGCGGGGACGCCGTAGTTCTTCCGGTCGCTCGCGAAGGAGACGCCGCTGGCCGCGCCCGTCACGCCATGCCACGAGCCGCCGACCGCCAGGACCTCGTAGCCGCCCGTGTGCATCTTCGCCATGCGAAGCGCCACCTCGTTGCTCTCGGACCCGGTGTTGATGAAGAGCGACTTGGTGAGGCCGGCGGGCATCCAGTCCTGCGCCACGGTGCGCGCCAACTCCGCCACGACCTCGGGGATCATGCCACTGAACAGGTGGAAGGCCTTGCGCCCGGCCTGGTTCACGGCCTCCACGATGGCCGGGTGGTTGTGCCCGATCGTCGCGCACATCTGCCCGGAGGTGAAGTCGAGGATTTCGCGCCCCGTGTCGTCGGTGACGATGGTGCCCTTGGCCGACACGAACAGGTTCGGGAAGGTGTCGCCGCCATAGCGGACCATGTACTCCGTGGCGGCGTCGCGCAGCGTGGTGTCCAAGGAGGGCTCCTGTTCAAGGATGCTGGGGCGGCCATCACGCGGCCATGGCAAGCGCGACCGCGAGGAAGGCGAGCCCGCAGAGCGCGTATGTGACGAGCTGTTGTGGCGCAAGCCCCAGCGGGCGCCCGGTCGCCGCCGCGAAAGGGGGATCCACCCAAGCTGTGCCCTTGAAGAGGGGCGCCAAAGCCATCGCGACGAAGTAGTTCGCCGCCGCCGCCGCAGCAATCAAGAACATCGGACGCGTCAACGGGCGCGAGCCGAACAGGATGGCAAGCGACAGCGAACCGCCCAAGATCCCCAGGAGCATCGTTTGCGCGTTGTGGAACTTCGCATGCGGCGGCCAAAGGGGGTTCCAAAGATGTTGCCGAGCCGTGGCGGGAACGATCGCGTCCGCCACTGCCCCGCCGAAGTTGAACACCGCAACGAAAGCGATGATCCATTTTGAGATTTCCACAGCACGTATCCTTTCCCTAACTGGAAAGGACGTGCCGGAGGCCGGCCCCGCGGGTGCGGGCGGCTCGTACGAGCGTAAATGCCACCCGGACTACCGACCGGGCTGTGACTTTTACACGTCCACCCGCTTTATCGCGGCCGGCGCAGCCTCCTGTCAATCCGCATTTTGTTCTAAATTCGAAACGACCACTGTACGGATCAGGATCGATCGCCGTGCCGGGCGGTCGAGCGAGGGATCAGCACTTTGCCCGTGGTCCGACCGGTCGTTGCCCTGCTCTGGAATCGCCGACATAGTGGCGGACCGCAACAGCGTCTGGACGCGAGGGTGGAGCGATGCAGTGACGGCGCCCCTTCGGTCCTCTCGGCCGCCTGACCAGGTCGGCATGCCGTTCGACGCGCAGCTGGGGCGGCCCACGCCCGTCCGGGCGCCTGGCAGCCGGGCAGTGGTCGCCACGATCCTGGGCAACGCGCTCGAGGTGTTCGACTTCACCGTCTACGCCCTGTTCGCGGTCCAGATCGGCCGGGTGTTCTTCCCGAGCGCGTCGGCATTCGGGCAACTGATGCTCTCCGTGGGCACGTTCGGGGTCGGGTTCATCGCGCGGCCGCTCGGCTCCCTGGTCATCGGCGCCTATGCCGACCGGGCGGGACGCAAACCCGCGCTCACCCTCACCATCCTGATGATGGCAGCGGGCACCGGGCTGCTCGGGGTCACCCCGGGCTACGCCACGATCGGGATCGCGGCGCCGCTGCTGGTCGTGTTGTCGCGGCTGCTGCAAGGCTTCTCCGCCGGCGGCGAGATCGGTGCGGCGACGACCTACCTCATCGAGATGGCGCCGCCGGACCGCCGCGGCCTGTATGGCAGCTGGCAGAGCGCCAGCCAGGGCATGGCGATCCTGGCCGGCGGCCTGGTCGGCTTCGTCGCCTCGCTGCTGCTGACGCCGGCGCAGTTGGGGGAGTGGGGCTGGCGCATCCCGTTCCTGTTCGGCCTGCTGATCGCGCCCGTCGGCTTCTACATCCGCAGCCAGCTCGAGGACACGGCGGAGCCTGGCGGCGCGGGTTCGGGCGCCGTGCTGTCCCAGCTCCTCGGGGAATACCGCCGCGAGCTGCTGCTGGCGACGGCCAGCATCATCGGCCCCACCATCTCGGTCTACGTCATCTCCAGCTACATGACGACGTATGCGATCACCGTGCTCAAGCTGCCGACCTCGACCGCGCTGCTCGCCGGGCTGGTGGCGGGGGTGGCCGCGTTGGTGGGCGGGCTGTCCGGCGGCTACCTGTCGGACCGCGTCGGCCGCAAGCCGCTGACGATCATCCCGCAGGCGCTGATCGTGCTGCTGGTCTATCCGGCCTTCCTCCTGGTGACGGAGCTGCGGACCGGGACGGCGCTGATGGCCATGATCGCCGTGCTGACGCTGCTGCGCTCGCCCAGCAGCGCCGTGGTGATCGTGCAGGTCGCCGAGTGCTTCCCCAAGGCCATCCGCACGACCGGCCTGTCCATCGCCTACGGGGTGGCGGTGACGGTGTTCGGCGGCACGGCGCAGATCGTCGTCACCTGGCTGCTCGGCACGACGGGCAACCCGATGTCGCCTGCCTGGTACCTGGTGGCGGCCAACGCCGTCTCGCTGCTGGCCCTCATCCTGCTCAGGCCACGGCCGCAGGCGGACCTGATTCCGCCGCGGCACCCCGCAACCCCCGACTGGAGCGAACAACGATGAAGATCGACCTGGACGCGATCGCCTCCTACACCGACGAGCTGACCGCGATCCGCCACGACATCCACCGCCATCCGGAACTGGGCCTGGAAGAGGTCCGCACGTCCAAGCTGGTCGCCGACACGCTGCGGTCCTGGGGCATCGAGGCGGATGTCGGGCTGGCGCGCACCGGCGTGGTCGCGACGGTGACCGGGCGGCGCCCGGGCCAGCGGGCGATCGCGCTGCGGGCCGACATGGACGCGCTGCCGCTGGAGGAGAAGACCGGCCTGCCCTACGCCTCCCAAACGCCCGGGCGCATGCACGCCTGCGGGCATGACGGGCACACCACGATGCTGCTCGGCGCCGCGCGCTACCTGAAGGAGCATGGCGATTTCGCCGGCACCGTGCACCTCATCTTCCAGCCCGGCGAGGAGGGTCAGGGCGGCGGCCGCATCATGGTGGAGGAGGGGTTGTTCGACCGCTTCCCTTGCGATGCGGTGTATGGCCTGCACAACAAGCCCGGCTACGAGGTCGGCACCTTCGCCACCCGGCCCGGCCCGATGCTCGCCGCCGCCGACCGGTGGGTGGCCACCTTCCGCGGCACCGGCGGGCATGGCGGCTCGGCGCCGCATCTCGGCACCGACCCTACCATCCCGCTGGCCCACTTCATCCTGGGCGTGCAGGGCATCATCGGGCGCAACGTCCCCGCGCTGCAGACGGCCGTGCTGTCGATCGGGCATATCCTGGCCGGGCAGACGGGGGCTGGCAACGTGATGCCGTCCCAGGTGGTCGTCGAAGGCACCGCCCGCAGCTACCTCCCCGCGATCCGCGACCTGCTGGAGCGCCGGCTGGGCGAACTGGCCCACAACTTCGCCGCGGCGCAGGGCTGCGAGGGCACGGTGGTGTACGAGCGCAACTATCCCCCGCTGGTCAACGCCGCCGAGCAGGTGGGCGTGGCCGTGAAGGCGGCGCGCGCCATGGTCGGCCACGATGCGGTGGACGACGCGATGACGCCGATTACCGCGGGGGAGGATTTGTCGTTCATGCTCGAGAAGAAGCCCGGCATGATGATGATGATCGGCAATGGCGGCGGGGCTGACGGGAAGTTCCACAACGTCCACACGCCGCATTACGACTTCAACGACGCCCTCCTGCCGCTGGGCGTGCGCTACTGGGTCAGCCTGGTGGCGGAAGAACTCGGCAGCTGAGCCGTCTGGCCTGCCCGCACGCTCTTGACCCGCGCCAAGCAGTGGGCCGAGGCCGTTGCGACCGGCATCCTCCTGGCGTTGGCGGCAACGCCGTTCGTCGCCCCGTTCCCCGAACCGCCGGCATTCGGGCGCGGGGCCGCCGCCATCGTCGCGACCGTCCCTGTCCTGGCGGTGGTGGGCGTGACATCCAGGGCGGATCCGGCACGGCGGCAGCGGATCCTCCGTCGCGCCGGCCTCCTGCTCGCCATCAGCGCCGCCGCAGTGGTCGCCCGTATCCTCCTGGCAGGGGACATCAGCGCCAAGGTCCCGACCGCGGACATCCTGCCCAAGCTGTTCGCCTTGCAGGGCGAGGACGTCGATGACGCCGTCCTCTACGAGGTGTGGGTAGAGCTTTGGCTGCTCTGCGCGGCCGTGACGGCCTCCGCCGTCGCACTGCGTCGCGGCAGGCGGCGCCCACAGGGCCCGGCTGCTCCAGCCCCGCCCCGGGCGGCGCCATGGAACGCCGCCACGATCGTGCTCTGGCTCGTCGGCTTGGCGGCGCTTGCGGGCGCCGTGCTCGACGGCCACTGGACGACGGCGTTCCTCGACCGCGCTGTCCACGTGACCGGTCGCATCGCCGACCCAGAGCCGCACCCGCGCATCCGGTTCACGACCACGGAGGGCGTCGTCGTCGAGTTCACGCAGGACGGGTACGTTTCGCGCGCCTTGGGCGAGGCGGTGCCGGTGGCCTACCTTGCGCCCGACCCACCCGGCACGGCGCGGGCCGATACGGTCTGGGCCAATTGGAGCGACGTGTTCGGCTTGCTGTGGGTCGGCCTGGGCTTCACGCTGTTCCCGTTCTACGGCTTGCGCGCCAGGTTCCGCGTCGGGCGATGGTGAGCTGAAGGGACGTGACGATGCGCGGGGAGATGCGACGGATTGCGGCCTGGCTTGTCCTGCTCATGCTTCCGGGCGGCGTGATCGCGGCTGTGCCTCCTCCAGCCGCGACGGTGATCGCTTCCATCGACCTGTCGCGCCCGTTCGCCACGCGCTCGGCCTGGCGCTTCACCGCCACGCAGGCGCCGGAGATCGAGGACCCGTTCGGCGGGAGCGACGACAAAGTGCCCGGCGCCATCACCCTCTGCCTCAGCAAGGCCGACGCGGGATCGTGCGACCCGCAGTTGCAGGGCCGACTGGACAACACATCCGATGACGGCCTGTTCTCCGAGCGCCACTACCTGGACACGGCGGAGATCGTGCATCCGCACGGGGCCTCCGGCGCGCCGATCCTGCTGGTGGCGACGGCCAGCCTGCACAGCGGCGATGGCGACCAGTCCAAGCTGACGGAGGCGTTCGCATACGATGGCGGGGCGGACCGGTTCGTGCGCGTCTACGAGCATTCGACCGGGCGGAACAACAACCAGGAGGTGCGGTATATGGAGGCCGGGCCGCTGGCAGGCGCCATCATCGCGGTTGACCCGACCGAGACCGCGCCGTTCGGCTACTGGGTGTCCGTCAGTTCGCCGACGGCGTACGCCTATCGGGAGGTCTTGCGGTATCGCAGTGCCACCACCTACGACGACGGCAACCCCTTGCCCGTGATCGATTCGGAGATGGCGAACATTGAACGGCGCCTCGGCCGGTGGCGTTCCGGAATGCCGCTCCCGCTTCCCGCACCGCCCTGCCCGAAGCCGCATCTGAAGGGCATGGAGCTGTGGTGCGAATGAGGCGGCTGCCAGCAAGCGGAGCCCGTATTCGCGGAGCAAATGCGGGACGATCGAGCCCAAAGGGCATCGGCAGCCAACTGCCGGAGGGCCGCCAAGTCCGCGGTGCCCGCCGTCCCGCATGAGCAAGCGCTCATACGGGCTACGCCTCCGCTCGCTCCGAACCGCCTCCGTCGCCTTCATCCTCAAATCCGATGCTGGAACGGAAACGCCCTGCCGGTGCGTAACCGGTAGAGCCCGGCCGGCCGATGCGCGCCGACGCGACGGGCGTCGGCGGCCTCGACGATCCCCTGGTCGGTCATCTTGCGCCGGAACGAGGCCGGGTCGAGCCGGGTGCCCAGCACCTGCTGGTACACCGCATGCAGCTCCGTCAGGGTGAACAGCGGCGGCAGCAGGAAGGCCGGCAGCGCCGAATAGCTCGACTTGCCGCGCAGGCGGGCGACGGCGGCCTCGATCACCGCCGCGTGATCGAAGGCGAGCGGCGGCAGGGTGTCGACCGGGTGTAGCGACAGCGTTCCGTCGGCCGCCAACAGCTCGGCCTCGGGCACCAACGTGAAATATGCGACCGTCAGCGACCAACCCCGCGGGTCGCGCGCCGCGCCGCTGAACGTGCCGAGCTGCTCCAGGAATCGGCAATCCACCCTCGCCTTGTCTTGCAGGATGCGGTGGGCCGAGGCTTCGAGCGTGCTGTCCTCCGGGACGTGGACGTAGCCGCCGGGCAGGGCTGCGACGCCGGCGAAGGGCGGCCGGTCCCGCTGCATCAGCCCCACCGACAGCACGCCCTGGCTGAGGGTCATCAGCACGGCGTCCACAGTGACGATCGGGGAGGGAAAGCTTCGCTTGGCCATCACACTAATATGTAATTTGCATATTACCTGAAACTAGCGCATACCCCTCGGGCAGGGCAATCACAAACTGGCCCAAGGAAGGATCACACCATGCGCCTTCGCCTGAGTCTCGCCGGTCAAGCCATCCCGCTGCGATGCTTCACCTTCCCCGGTGGGGAAATCCAGGTGCGGATCGAGGCGCCAGCCGGGCCGGCCGAGCAGGTGACGATCCGCGCGGACCTCACCAACTCCGACACGCTCATGGCGCTGCTGCTGCTCACCGATGCGGTGCGCCGCCATTACGGCAACCCGGCGATCGACCTGGTGTGCCCCTATTTGCCCTACGCCCGGCAGGACCGGGTGGCCTATCCGGGGGAGGCGCTGTCCGCCGCGGTGGCCTGCCGGCTGCTGAACAGGGAGGGCTACCGCTCGGTCGAGGTCTGGGACGCGCATAGCGACGTGTCGCTCGCCCTGCTGGAGCGGGTGCGCAACCGCCCGGCCAGTGACTTCGCCGCCGCCATCGTCACCGCGCGCGACGTGGTGGTCGCACCCGACCTGGGCGCGGCCAAGCGTGCCGCCGGATGCGCCCGGCTCGCCGGCGCCACGCTGGTGCATGCGGAGAAGACCCGCAGCACCGACACGGGCGCCATCACCGGCACCGTCGTGCATAGCGGCCCCGTCGGCGAGCGGGACTTCCTGATCGTCGACGACATCTGCGATGGCGGCCGCACCTTCACCGAGCTGGCAAAGGTGCTGCGCCCGCTGACGGCCGGCCAGGTCAAGCTCTACGTCACCCACGGCATCTTCAGCGCCGGGTTCGACGCGCTGGCGGCCGACATCGACCGCATCTACGTGGCCAACCCGTTCCCGGCCGAGTTGCCCGGCTTCGTTCAAACCGTTGGAGCATAAGACGATGCGCATCTCCCCGCTGCACGCGACCGATTTCTACAAGACCGGCCACATCCGGCAGTATCCGCCGGGCACCAGCCTGGTCTATTCCAACTTCACCTGCCGCAGCGACCGGCTGGCCGAGGTGCTGCCGGACTTCGACCACCGCGTGGTGTTCTTCGGCCTGCAGGGCCTGGCGCAATGGCTGCTGATCGATGCCTGGAACGCCGAGTTCTTCCACAAGCCGAAGGCGGAGGTGGTCGGCGCCTACCAGCGCCGCATGGACCTCTCGCTCGGGCAGGGCGCGGTCGACGTCAGCCACGTCGCCGCCCTGCACGACCTGGGCTACCTGCCGCTGCGCATCAAGGCGCTGCCGGAGGGCAGCCGGGTGGAGATGCGCGTCCCGCTGCTGACGGTCGTCAACACGCACCCGGACTTCTACTGGGTGACCAACTACATCGAGACGCAGCTCTCGGCGGAGCTGTGGAAGGCGATCACCTCGGCCACCATCGCCTACGAGTACCGCCGCCTGTTCACCCGCTATGCCGAGCGCACGGGCGCCGACAAGGCGATGCTCCCCTGGCTCGGGCATGATTTCTCCGCCCGCGGCATGTCGGGCATCAGCGACGGCGCCACCAGCGGCGCCGGGCACCTGCTGTCCTTCTGCGGCACCGACACCATCGCCGCGATCGACTACCTGGAGGCGACCTACCCGGATGCGGAACCGACGCTGATCGGCGGCTCCGTCCCCGCGACGGAGCATTCGGTGATGTGCATGGGCGGCGAGGATGACGAGATCGGCACCTTCCGCCGCCTGGTGACGCAGACGTACCCGTCCGGCATCGTCAGCATCGTCAGCGACACGTGGGATTTCTGGCGGGTCATCACCGAGTATGCCGCGGCGTTGAAGCCCGAGATCCTGGCCCGCACGCCGGACGCGCTGGGCAACGCGAAGGTGGTGTTCCGCCCCGATAGCGGAGACCCCGTCGCCATCATCGCCGGCGACCCGGCGGCCACGCCCGGCAGCCCCGAGCACAAAGGCGCGGTCGAGTGCCTGTGGGACATCTTCGGCGGCACCACCACGCCGCAGGGCTACCGGGTGCTGAACCCCAGGGTGGGGATGATCTACGGCGACTCGATCACGCTGGACCGTGCCTCGCGCATCCTGGAGGCGCTGGCCGCCAAGGGCTTCGCGTCCGGCAACATGGTGTTCGGCATCGGCTCCTTCACCTACCAGCACGTGACGCGGGACAGCTTCGGCACCGCCATCAAGGCCACGTTCGGCGTCGTCGGCGGGCAGGACCGGGTGCTGTTCAAGGCACCGAAGACCGACACCGGCACCAAGAACTCCGCCCGCGGCCTGCTGCGGGTGGAGCGGGAGGACGGGCGCTTCGTGCTGCACGAGTTGCAGAGTTGGGAGCAGGAGGCGCAGGGCATGCTGCAGACCGTGTTCGAGGACGGCCGCATGGTCCGGGTCGAGGGCTTGTCCACGCTGCGCAACCGCCTGTGGTAAGGCTGGGATAGATGGCAGAGATCACCCGCTTCTTCGGCTATCGGCACCTGCGCAGCGAGGCGGCGAGCACGGTCGTGGTGTTCCGCCGCGGCAAGCTGGTGCGGTCCGGCCGCGGCCTGGCCTTCTGGTTCAATCCGGATCGCACCAGCATCATGGAGATCCCGGCCGATGACCGGGACACCGATTTCGTGTTCCAGGCCCGCTCCCGCGACTACCAGGTGGTGACGGTCCAGGGCACCATCACCTGGCGCGCCGCGGAACCGGACGCGCTGGCCGCCCGGGTGGATTTCACGGTCGACCTGCGCACCGGCCGGTTGCGGACGGACCCGCTGGACCGGATCGCCAGCCTGCTGATCGGCCTGTCGCAGTATCAGGCCGCCCGCTACGTGGAGCACCGCACGGTCGCCGACTTGCTGGCCGAAGGGGCCGCGCCCATCCAGGACGGGATCGCCACCGCCCTGGCCGCCGACGGGCGGCTGCGCGAGATGGGGTTGTCCGTGGTGACCGTGCGGATCGCCGGCGTCAGCCCCAGCGCGGAGCTCGCCCGCGCGCTGGAGACGCCCACCTTCGAACGGGCGCAGGGTCTGGCGGACGAGGCTTCCTTCGCCCGTCGCGCCCAGGCGGTCGAGAAGGAGCGCGCCATCGCCGAGAACGAGCTCGGCACCAAGGTGGAGCTGGCGCGGCGCCAGGCCGCGCTGATCGCGCAGGAGGACGAGAACGCCCGTCGCGTGGCCGAGGGCCGGGCCGAGGCCGGGCGCATCGCCGCGGCGGCGGACGCGGCCCGCATCCGGGTGGTGGAGGCGGCACGCAACGCCGCGGAGGGCGAGCGGCTGGCGCTGCTGCGCGACGTCGACCCGGCGGTGCTGCAGACGCTCACGCTGCGCGGCTTTGCCGAGAAGCTGACCAAGATCGACACGCTGAACATCACGCCGGACCTGACCGCGGCGCTGGGTGGCCTGCTCCGCGGCCCGGCGCCCGACGCTCCCAAGGCCCCCGTCCAGACCCGATGACCGGCGCGCTCGCCCCGCGCCTCGTGCTGGTGACGCGGGAAACCGAGTACGACGGGCTGATGGCGCGCCATGCGACGCGCGGGCAGGCCGCGGCCTTCCTGCGCCGGCGGGCGCAGTCGCTGGACGGCCTGGACCAGCAGCGCGACCATTTGCAGGAGATGCTGGCGGAAATCCGCGCCGCCGTACCGAAAGGCTGGCGCATCGCGTCCGTGCGCCGGGCCGAGCTCGACCGTTTCCTGTTCGGGCCGGAAGACGTGGTGGTCGCCGTGGGGCAGGACGGGCTGGTGGCGAACCTCGCCAAGTACCTGGACGGGCAGCCCGTGATCGGGGTGAACGGCGACCCGGCGCGCAACCCCGGCGTGCTGGTGCCGCACACCGCGGCCGCGGCGGCGGCCCTGCTGCCGCGCGCTGCTGGTGGGACGCTGCCGACGCAGGGCCGCACCATGGTCCGGGCGGAGCTGGATGACGGGCAGACCCTGTTCGCGCTCAACGAGATCTTCGTGGGCCATGCCAGCCACCAATCGGCCCGCTATAGCCTGAGCCACGCCGGACGGGAGGAGGTGCAGTCTTCTTCCGGCCTGATCGTCGCCAGCGGCACCGGCGCCACCGGCTGGGCGCTCTCCATCGCGCAGGCGACCGGGGTCGCCGTGGAGCTGCAACCGGACGACGCTGCCGCGATGTTCCTGGTGCGGGAACCGTGGCCAAGCCAGGCAAGCGGCACCGGCCTCACCTCCGGACGGCTGGCGAAGGGCGACGTGCTGCTGGTGGTGTCGCGGATGAACGAGGGCGGCGTCGTGTTCGCGGACGGGATGGAGGGCGACCGGCTCGATTTCGCCTGGGGGCGCACGCTGCGCGTGTCCGTGGCCGACCGGCGGCTGCGCTTCGTTCCGGGTGCGACGCGGCCGCCACGCCCGCCGGCTGCCGTGCGCCGCCAACCTGCCCCGCCCCGGCCCGTGCCCGCCCCCGCTTCGCCGGCCCCGCCGACGCCACGGCCTGCGGCGGCAAACCGGCGGCGCGCGCGGTGGCGGCTGTTCTGGCTGCTGCTCGCCCTGATCGGGATCGGCTGGGTGGCCGAGATGCTACCGATCTGGCTTGGCGTACCTAATTAGGACACGCCGAAATAAGTGGAGTAGCGCGGAAAGCGCCGTGCCCTTCCGCCAGCCCAGTGCGGCAAGCCAGACGGCAGAGAGGCTGGAAGAGTCATCCACGAGCGACACCGTGAGGGAGGTTCTGTTCTCCGCCAGCGGGCGAACTGGCGGCAGTGTGAAGGTGGGCCTTCGCCACCCGACGATCCTTCCCACGAGCGTTGCCGTACGTGGTTGGCTTCGTCAGGCTACCCACGAGGTGGTGTCAGCCAACGCTGGATGTTGCGCCGGGCTTGGGCGTCCAGCTCCCGATGCGACTGGTCGGTAAGGAACAGGCGCGGCCGGGCCAGCATCTCGGTCAGGAAGCGTTGCCGCCCCGCCTCGTATTGCGTAACCCCGTAGACCGGGACGTACTCGGCTGCGATGCCGCGTTCGTAGGCGTCGTACGACGCGGGCTCGGCCCCGAGCACGGCCATGTCGAGGTCCAGGAACACCGCGGCATCGCCAGCCCACGCCGCCCCCACGTCTGGCAAAGCGTGGTCCTTGGTCAGGAGGATCAGCAGGGCGGCGCGGTCCAGCAGCGCGGGCTCGAGGAGGCCCGCCAGCTCCGCCCGCAGCAGCGCCGCACTGCGCGCCTCGTTGTCAGCCGCGGCCGGGTCGTAGATCGCGTCATGGTACCAAACCGCCAGCTCGACCGGCTCGGGCCAGTCCAGCACCGGCCGGACCGTCGCCAGGCCGGCCAGCATGGCGTCCACGTGAGCCTGGGTATGGTACGCCCGGTGCGGCTCGGCATAGCGCTGGCGCAGGCCGTCGAGGCGGGTGGCGACCGTGCTGAACATGGCCGGACGAGGTCAGTGCTTCTCGATGTTCCAGAAGCAGAGCACGTTGCCGAGCGTCAGCCCAGTGACGTTGCTGCGGTAGGCGACCGGCTGCTTGTATTGGCCCAGCAGCAGCGTGGGCAACTCGGCCCAGAGCGCCCGGCTGTACTGGTCGAGCAGGGCGGGAGTGGGGCCGTCGATCATCGCCGTGCGCAGCGCCTCGAGCTTGTCCGAGCACGGCCAGCCGACGTAGTTGTTGCCGTCGCAGCGCGCGTCGACGAGGATGTTGGTGGCTGGCTCGTCCAGCGTGGCGATGTCGCTGCCGGACTGGAAGATGTTCCAGCCGCCCTGCTCGACCGGGTCCTTGCGGGCGCGGCGCACCACCAGCGTGCCCCAGTCGCTGGTCTGCAGGTCGACGTTGACGCCGACCTGCCGCAGCCGGTCGCCGGTGACCTGCGCCAGCGCATCGATCAGCGGGATTTCCGTGGAGGTCAGGATGACGATGCGCTGACCCTTGTAGCCCGCCTCCGCCAGCAGCTGCTTGGCCCGCGCCGGGTCCGGCGTGCGATACGGCTCGCTGCCTGCCTCCGACGCGTTCGGCGTGCCGCAGCCGAAGAAGGAGAAGCAGCGCTGCCACCATTGCGGGTCGGTGGTGAAGGCGGCCTGCAGGTAGTCCTCCTGGTTGACCAGCATCGCCAGCGCCTGCCGGGCGCGGACGTCGTCGAACGGCGGCTGCAGCTCGTTCATGCGCAGGAAGGCCATGTTGCCGAGCTTGCTGCCCTCGCGGATCACCACGTCCCTGCGGCCCTGCAGCGACTGCAGCCCGTCATGCGGCAGCTGGTCGATCAGGTCGACCTCGCCGCGCTGGATGGCGGCGACGCGGGTCTGCAAGTCGGGGATCACGTCCCACTCCACCTTGTCCACCAGCACGCGCTTGCCGCCGGCGTTGCCGTTGGCCGGCTCGTCGCGCGGCACGTAGTCGGGGTTCTTCTCGAACAGGACGCGCGCGCCCGGCACGTAACCGGCGTTGACGAAGCGGAACGGGCTGGACCCCATGGTCGTGGTCACCGGCTTGTCGCCGGCGGCAGCGATGTCCTCCGCCCGCATGACCACGGCGGCGCTGCCGGCCAGCGCTTCCGGCACGTGGGCGAAGGGCTGCCGGAACACCAGGCGCACGCCGTTGGCAGCCACCGGCTCCATCCGGTCCAGCCGCTTGGCCATCAGCTGCAGCAACGGGTCGGTCTTGGCGGACCGCCCGAGCGAGGCGATGACGTCCGCACTCGTCACCGCCTGGCCGTTGTGGAAGCGCAGCCCGTCCCGCAGCGTCAGCTCGTATCGCAGCTTGTCGTCGGACACGGTCATCGACCGCACCATTTCCGGCTGCGCGTGCATGTCCTCGTCGAAGGCGAACAGCGTGTCGTACACCATCAGGCCGTAGATGCGGGTGATGGTGGCGGCGGTGGTCGTCGGGTCCAGCACCCGCAGGTCGGCCTGCGGCACCACGTGCAGCACCGTCTCCGCAGCGACGGGCAACGGCAGCAGCAATGCCAGCCAGAGTGCGAACCGCGTCATCTCAGCCCTCCGCATGCAGGTGCCGCACCATGAACTCCATTGCCCGGCGCAGGAAGTAGGGATTGGTCCGGACGGTGGTGTGGTCGTCGTTGGGCAGCGGGATGAAGTCGAAGTCCTTGTCCGCCGCGATCAGCGCCGCTGCCAGCTGCATCGTCAGCGCCGGGTGCACGTTGTCGTCCATGTCGCCATGCGCCAGCAGCAGCTTGCCGCGCAGCCGGGCTGCCAGAGGCGGGTTCGCCGCCCGTGCCCAGGCCGCGGCATCGTCGTTCTGGCCGGGCGCCGCGCCCATGTACTTCTCCGTCCAGGCGTAGGAATAGCCGCGCTGGTCGTGGTTGCCCGCGGGGCGACGACGGCGTGGAACACCTCCGGGAACTCCAGCATGGCCCGCACGGAGGCGTAGCCGCCGCCGGAATGGCCCATGATCCCCACCCGCGGCCGGACGGCCACCCGACCGGCGCGCTGTCGCTCTCGGCGCCCGAAAGCCGGATGTCGGACCGCCGCATCGGGGAGGTCGGCCAGGCGCTGCGCCGCGCGGCCCGGCAGGCCAGCGAGATGCTGCGGGCAACGCGGGGCTGAAGGGGGGAGGCCTATGGATGGGAGATGGCGGGCTTAAGCCTACCCTACGCTCCCGGACGTGTTCAGGGCTTCGGCTCATCAATCGCTTGGCCGCCCGTCAGCAGGCGCCTGGGGGCAGGGCGTCCAATACGAAGTGGCGGAGGCATTCGGCGTAGCGCTGGGCGAACAGCGCGGTGTTGCCGCCGTAATGGCCGACCAGACCCGCGGGCCGGTCGATCATCAGCAGGCCGCCGAGCCTGGGACGCAGGCGCTCCACCAGCGCGGCGCGCCCGTCGGGTGCGGCCGCGTAGGGGTCGGCAACGAATTGGATAAAGGCGAGGCGCGTGGATTGTTGCGGCACAGGGTCGAGGAGCTGCCGGAGGTCGTCATACTGGGCGCTCAGGCTGGAGCTGCCGCGCTCGCTATGGGCAGACGGTGAGACGGCGATGACAGCGTCGGCAAGGCCGGGATGGATCAGCATCTGCAGACTGTTCCAGCCGCCGCGAGACTGGCCGCCGACAACGATGCGGCGGTAGCCGCGCTTGCGCATGTCGGTAAGGGCGTCTGCCAGCCAGGCCGCTGCGCGATTGCGGTCGCGTGCTTCGGCGTTTGGGTCCCGGTCGAAGCGCACGATGTCTAAGCCGGCGTCGTTGAGCGCCCTTGCATAAGGCGGTGGTTGCTTGCCGCGGAGGTCGCCGCCGCCCGTGCCGTGCCCCCAGACGAAAACGCCGACCGCGCCGGCCGGGCCGTGCCAGAAGAAACGCTCGTCGGGGACGATCTGGTAGTTCCAGGTCGAGGTGAAGGCGCCGGGCACGACGTTCGGCGTCGGGGCACGGCCGCGCCAAACGACGTCGAGGTCCTGGGCGTAGATGGCGCAGTCGGACGCACCTTGCGCCGCACAGGCCCGGGTGGCGCTGGCGCGTGCCGCCTCGATGTCGCCGGCGCCGAGCCGGTAGCCATCGCTCCCCTGCCAGCCGAAGGCTCCGTTGGAGCCGATGGCAAAGGCGCGGGGAATGTCGGTCAGCAGGAAGTCGGCATAGGCCTGGCGTCCAGCCGCATCGAGACCAGGCACGGCGGCGCCGTCGAGTTCGGCCTGGGCGTAGGCGGGCAAAGCGAAGAGCATCGCCAGCAAGACGATCCGGATCATGCAGACCTTCCTGCCATCAAGGGGGATCGCCGGCCGGCGCCTGGATGGTTTTGACGGCGAGGGCGCTCCATGGCACCGCCGGCACGGTCTCCGTCGCGCAGGTGAAATCGACGGTGCCTCCTGTATTGATGCCTTCCGCGGCGTTGGCGTAGAAATAGGCCTCTATATTGCCACTCAGCCTGTTATCGCCGTCAGGCCACACGGTGTACTGGTATTGGAAGCTCATCCCTCTCCGGGGCGACTCTCCCTTGCCGGTCCATTGCACCATCTTGCCCACTTCATTCACCGGAGCCAGCAGGGGCTCGCCACCGTCGTAGAACTTGACCCAGGGCGTGCCGTCATCGGGCTTGCGAAAGAAGACGGCCTGCACCCAATGGTGCCCGCCATAGGCAGGGTGGTTGCGTATCCCTTCCTTCACGACGTCTCCCGTGCAGGTCCTTTGCAGCATGGTCTCGAGGATCGGCGACTTCACCGGGTCGTTCGCTATGGTGAAGGGTCGCGGGGAAGGGGCGGGCGGCGTATAGCTGGCCGCCACCGGCTCGTCATGCCGATGCGCCAGGACATAGTGCAGCGTGAGGTCGATATCGGCCTCGGGCGCGCCCGCCGCGAACGGCCGCACGAACCCGCCGCGGAACGCCGCGGCGCCGGCCGTGTCAAGCGACGGTGATCCCGAGCCGTCCACCACGTTGACCGACCAGATCCGGCCATCGGGAAGGACCTGGAGGTGGATCTTGACCGTGCCACCCTCATCGCTGCTCGACGCGTGCCGTGGATAGTAGGCGTGCAAATCCCACCAGGCCTGCAACTGCCGCAGCACGTCGCGGTGGCTCGGGTCCGCCGGCGGCTCCGGGTTCACGATGCTGAAGTCCTGGGACAGGGCAGCCAAGGGCACCAGGGCGAAGGCCGCGGCCAAAGCAAACGACGACCGCATCTCGGCTGCCTCCTTTCCTGTGACGCTACGTTTGGTAGCACTACAACTCGTGCAGGAAGGATGTCCAGGAGTTTCTGCAAATCAGGGGTAGCGGCGCAGGGTTGCAGGCTGTGCCGTCGCAGTCGGGACGGGGCCTAGCCGTGTCCACGCGCAGGTCGATGTAGACGTAGAGCACGTCCACGGCGAGGTTGATCAGCACGTAGATCAATAGCATCACCAGGATGCAGCCCCGTCTCCGCAGCGGCGGGCAGCGGCAGCAGCAGGGCCAGCCAGAGTGCGAACCGCGTCATCTCAGCCCTCCGCATGCAGGTGGCGCACCGCCCGGCGCAGGAAGTAGGGATTGGTCCGGACGGTCGTCCAATGCGTCAAAGCCGGTTTCCGCTGCGCTCTGCCGGCCGGTCGTCGCGTCCACGACGGTGACCACGATGTCGGCCGTTGTCTCCCGCCGGAACCAAAACGTGTCGCTCTGCTCAACCCAATGCGGCCGCACCTGCGGGTTGCACGGGTGCTTGCGCAGATTGGCAGCCAGGTAGCGCTCGGTCCGGAGGCGGCACGTCTCGGCGAGGTCGGTCATTCCGGTTGCAGCTCCCGCAGCATTTGCCCGCATTCTACGCGGGATCGGCGGCGCAAACTCACCAGGGAACGAGCCAGCCGAGGTGACCGACGTCGTGCAGACGGCGCTGCGAGCGTGGGAAGGCATGGCACCCCCTTGGTCTTCATGGGTGATCCCAGGGAGCAGTCAGTCCGTGGAGGAGGCACCGTCCGCATCGGACGCAAGGTTTGACGGCGCGGAACGCCTGGCGGTTCGACCGCGCTTCGGCCGCTCCGGCCAGGTTGCCATGGCGGCGTCCGCGATGGCCAGGACGTGCGACCGGGTGGCGCCGTCCCGGGCCAGCGTCGACATGCCCTGGATGACCGCCATGACCAGCCCGGCCAGGGCCGCCGCATCCGCCCCCGGCGGCAGTTCGCCGGCAGCGATGCCGTGCTCGATCCGCTGGCGCAGCCGCTGCTCGACCGCGCGCCGTATGGCGGCGAGCGCCTCCTGGACCTCAGCGGCTTCCGCAGAACAGCTGATGGCCGACGTGGCGAGCAGGCAGCCGGGCGGCGTGTCCTCCCCGGTGAAGCCGCGTGCGGCGGCGGTCAGCAGCTCGAGCCCCGCCGCACGCGCCGTGGCGGCCTGGTCGATGATGTCGTCCGCGCTGCGTCCGCCGGACACGTAGAGCCCGACCGCTTCCAGGAACAGCCGCTTCTTGTCGCCGAACGCGGTGTAGATGCTCGGCGGCGTCACGCCCAGCGCTGCCGTCAACGCGGCCAAGGACGTGCCTTCATAGCCATGCCGCCAGAACAGCAGCATGGCTTGGCGTAACGCCACGTCGCGGTCGAAGGACAACCGCCGACCACCCTTCCGGCGCACGGGCGAAGACGCGTCTTCCATAGTAGTCACTATGTTTTCCTTGACCTCGACGATCAAGCGCCATAAGGCAACCTTATCGAGCGCTACGTTATAGGAGAATGGTGATGTCTGGTCTTGCCGGTAAAGTGGCGATCGTCACGGGGTCGTCGAAGGGCATCGGAGCGGGGATCGCCGAGCGCCTGGCGGCGGACGGCGCCTCCGTCGTGATCAACTACTCCCGCTCGACCGAGGCGGCGGCGCAAGTCGTGGACCGCATCGCGGCAGCCGGCGGGGCCGCCTTTGCGGTGAAGGCGGACATCGCGAAGCCGGCCGAGATCCAGCCGCTGGTCGACGCCACGCTGCAGCGCTTCGGCAGGCTCGACATCCTGGTCAACAACGCCGGGGTCTACCGAGTCGACACGCTCGACACCGTCACGCCCGAGAGCTTCGACGAGCACTACGCGTTGAACGTCCGCGGCTTGCTGCTCACCACCCAGGCGGCCGCCCGGGTGCTCCCCGAGGGCGGCGTGGTCGTCAACATCAGTTCGGGGTTGGCGAAGAGCCCCTATCCCATGGTGCATGTCTACAGCTCGACCAAGGGCGCGGTGGACACGCTGACCCGCTCGCTGGCCATGGAACTCGGCCCGCGCAAGATCCGCGTCGTGGGCGTGGCGCCGGGCTTCACCGCGACGGAGGGCAACGCGGAGTCAGCCAAGGGGATGACGGACTTCCTGGTGGCCAAGACCCTGCTGGGCCGCGTGGGCCTGCCGCGCGACATCGCGGCCTTCGTCGCATACGCCGTGTCGCCCGACGCGGACTGGATCACCGGCAGCACGGTGGACGTGGCGGGCGGCATGATCTTCTGACGCCGTGCGTCCGCCGGAGGCTACCGCGCCGCCGCCATCCCGCATCGGCCCCGCGAACTCCGGCTGCCCCAGCACCCGGCGTGCGCAGGCCCGGGCGTCGAAGGCCGGGTCAGCGGATCGAAGAACGGTCCGGCACCGCCGTAAAAGTCGGCTACGCCTCGCCCCCCTTGCGATAGGGCGAAAACTCCGTCTCCAGCTCCTTCATGCCCGCCAGCACCGCCGGGCGCTCGCGTTGCAGGAAGTCGTCGATCGCCCGGCTCAGCCCGGCGTGGCTCAGCCAATGGGCGGAGTAGGTGGGTTTCGGCAGGTAGCCGCGCTGGATCTTGTGCTGGCCCTGCGCACCCGCCTCCACTCGCTGCAGTCCGTGTTCGATGGCGAAGTCGATCGCGCGGTAGTAGCACAGTTCGAAGTGCAGGAACGGCCACTCGCCCTTGCAGCCCCAGTTGCGGCCATACAGCGCCGTGCGCCCCATCAGGTTCAGCGCGCCCGCCACCGGTTCGCCATGGTGTTCGGCCAGCATCAGCACCACCCGGTCCCCCAACCGTTCTCCCAGCATGCCGAAGAAGCGCTTGGTGAGGTAGGCGCTGCCCCATTTCCGGTCGACGGTGGATTGATAGAAGCGGTAGAACGCGTCCCACTCCCGCCGCCCGATCTCCGGCCCGCGCAGGGTGCGGAACGCCAGCCCGGCATCGTTCGCGTCCCGGCGTTCCCGCCGCAGGACCTTGCGCTTGCGTGACGACAGCGCGCCGAGGAAGTCGTCGAAGCTGCCGTAGCCCGCGTTTTCCCAGTGGTATTGTTGGCCCAGCCGCTGCAGCCAGCCGGCGCGGCCGAGTGCCTCGTACTCCGCCTCGCTGCAGAACGTCGCGTGCACGCCGGACAGCTTCAGCTCGCCGCAGGCCTGCACCAGCGCCTGCGCCAGCGCCTCCGGCGGCACGCCGCTGCCCGGGCGGCACAGCAGCCGCGGGCCGGGCACCGGGGAGAACGGCACCGCGACCTGGAGCTTGGGGTAGTAGTCCCCGCCCGCCTGCTCGAACGCGTTGGCCCAGCCGTGATCGAACACGTATTCGCCGTAGCTGTTGGATTTCGCATACATCGGCGCGGCGGCCAGCAGCTGCCCGGCCCCATCACGCAACGCCGCGTGCTGCGGCAGCCACCCGGTGCGCGGACCCGCCGACCCGCTATCCTCCACCGCCGACAGGAAGGCATGGCTGACGAACGGGTTGTCATCCCCGGCGCAGGCGTCCCACTCGGCCGGGTCGACCGACGCGATCGACGGGTGCAGGCTGAGCGTGAAAACGGGTGAGCCGTCGGGCATGCGCGATCATATGGCAGCGCAGCAAACCGCCGCCAGTGTCGATTACCGGACGGCGAACATGCCCTCGACCTCGACCGCGGCGTCACCGGGCAGCGCCGGCACCCCGATGGTCGAGCGCGCGTGCCGCCCGGCCTCCCCGAACACCGCCACCGCCAGGTCGGACGCGCCGTTCATGACCAGCGCGTGCTGGCTGAAGCCGGGGGGGCTGGCGACGAAGCCGCCCAGGCGCACAACGCGCACCACCCGGTCCAGGTCGCCCTCGCAGGCGGTGCGGAGGTGCACCAGGACGTTGACGAGGCAGAGCCGCGCCGCCTCCTGCCCCTGCTCGACCGACACGCCCTCGCCCAGCTTGCCGGTGACGGCGATCTTGCCGTCCCGTGCGGGGACTTGGCCGGACACCACCACCAAGTCCCCGGTGCGGACGAACGGCACGTAGTTGGCCATCGGGGCCATCGGCTGCGGCAGGGCGATACCCAGCTCGGCAAGGCGCGCCTCTACGAGGCCCATCAGCCGGCCACCAGGCGCAGGGCGGCACGGGCACGGCGGCGCGGCAGGTCCAAGGGCAGCAAGGGCGTCTCCTCCGGTTGGGGCGGCAGGTCGGCGTCGTCCGCCGGCACGACCTGGCCAAGATAGCTCGCGGCAAGCGAGCGGACCACGTAGTCCGGGATGGAACTGGCGCGGTCGACCGCCGGGTCACCCTCCACCGCGCCGGCCGGGGCGAAGCGGGCATGCGCCAGCGCGTCCACATAGGCGGCCAGCGGCGTGCCGTGCTGCAGCCCGACGGACAGCGCGGCGGCAAAGGCGTCCGCCAGGCCGCGCGCCACGGCACTCTCCCGCGGCAGCGCCAGGCCGACCTCGCCCAGCCGGCCGTCGGCATACTCGCCGGTGCGCAGGAAGACCCGGTGGCCGCCGACCGCGGCCTTCTGCGTGTAGCCGCGGCGGCGCGCCGGCAGCTCCTCCCGTCGCGCGTCGTTGGCGGGCGACGGTGCGGGGGCGGGGCGAGGCGGCATGGCATGCAGCAGCGGGGCGACCGCATCGTGCATGGCGGCGTGGTCCGCCACGGAGGCTGCCGGCACCACCGCCTCCCCGGCCAGTGCCGCGGCCAGCGCCGCGTCCTGCGAGATGCCGCGCGCTTGCAGCCAGGCCCGCGTCGCGCGCAGCAGCCCTTGTGGCCCCACCGGTGCGAAGGCCGGGGCGATGCCGCCCGTCTCCACCCCCAGCAGCGCGTCCGCCGCGCCGGGCGCCAGGATGGCGGTGCCTGGGCGCGCCGCGCCGCAGCGCATCGCCGCGGCCCGTGCCGCCGCCGCCGCTGCCGCCAGGCCCGGCACCGCACACCGCCCCGGCGCCGCCGGCCAGGCGGGCACCGCCGCCAGCAAATCCAGCTGCGGCCCGGCCAACACCGCGTCCACGCGCCCGCGCAGGACACCGGCCAGGCAGGCCGCCACGTCGCGCGCCGCCTGCGTGGCATAGTCCAGGCCGAGCGCCGCCAGCAGGCCGGCGAGGTCCGCCATCGCCACGGCGTAGCGCGCGGCCTGCGGCAGCAGGAGGTGGAGGGCCTGCGCCGCGTCCGTCGCGGCCTGAGCGAACGCATCCACGTCGAACCCGGCGGAGACGTCGTGGAACGCCGGCAGGTTCAGGGTGAAGCCAGGCAGGTCACCCGGCGTGCCGCGCCAGACCCCCGCCGTCGGCGCGGCCCGGCGCAGCAGCAGCAGGGCATGCAGGCGCTCGGACAGGCCGGCGATCCCTGCCTCGCGCGCGCGCAGGGCCACCGGCGTGATCCAGGCCTGCGCCAGCGCCGGCAGCGAGATCCGGGCGTCGCCGGGCGCCAGCGCGCACATCGCGGACGCCGCCGTGTCGTCCCACGCCGCGGGGAGGCGCACCGGCCGGCTGGGAGCGTCCGGATCGGCGGCCGCCTCCGTCTGCCGCAGCCGCACGCCCTGCCAAGCCCGATCGGTCTTCATGCCGCCACGCTAGCCGGCCGCAGCCGCGCCGGAAAGCCGCATTTTGCGTCTGGCAGCGCTCCTGCCACCAAATCCTGTGGATTACGGCTCTTCGCCCATGGACCAGATCATGGACAGCACCTGCTCGCGGGCGGCGACGAAATCAGGCCGGCTCTTCACCACGCGAATGCCTTCGTCGGCGTGCTCGCGGGCGAAGGGCATGGCGAGGCGGGCGACGATGCGGCCCGGGCGGGGCGACATGACGACGACCTCCGTGCCGAGGTAGACGGCCTCCTCGACGGAGTGGGTGATGAATACCACCGTCATGCCGGTGCGCCGCCAGACGGCGTGCAACTCCTCCTGCATGCGTTCGCGCGTCAGGGCGTCCAGCGCACCGAACGGCTCGTCCATCAACAGCACCTTGGGCTCGTTGCAGAGCGCCCGGGCGATGGCGAGCCGCTGCTGCATGCCGCCCGACAACTCGTAGGGGTAACGGTCCCGGAACTCCCACAGCCCGGTGGTGCGAAGCCAGCGTTCGACGCGCTGCGCGGCAAGGCCGGCCGATTGGCGCGCCATGCGCGGGCCGAACCCGGCATTGGCGGCCACGGTGAGCCAGGGGAACAAGGCAGGCTGCTGGAACACCACGCCGCGTTCCGGGCCGGGCCCGGTGACGGGACGGCCGTCCACGGAGACGACGCCGGTGGTGGGCGGCAGGAAGCCGGCCAGCGTCTGCATCATCGTGGTCTTGCCGCAGCCGGACGGGCCGACGATGCAGATGAAGTCACCCTGGGCGAACCCGAGGTCGGCCCGTTCCAGCGCACGCACCGCCGACGGCCCGGCCCCGTAGCGTACCGAGACGTCGGCGAACTGGACGAATGCCGTCAAGCGAGCGCCTTGGCGAGGAAGCTGGTATCCGTCGCCTTCTGGAACGCCTCCAGCGCCGGGGCGGCCTTGATGGATTTCTGTTCCACCAGGAAGTCCGCGGTGCCCTTCAGCACGTGGGCGAACTTGCCGGGCGCGGCCGGGGTGCCGCCAAGCCACGCGGGCGTGACCTGCTGGGACAGCGGCACGAAATCGTATTCCTTCATGTCGGCCAAGGCCACGGCGGGGGCGACGCCAGCCTGCTTGGCGACGATGTCGGCGGTCTTCTCGGGCTCGGCGCCGTACATCGACAACGCCCGGCCATAGGCCTTGAGGAAGCCCACGACCGCGTCCGGATATTGCTGGGCGAAGGCGTCGCGGACGATGATGAGGTCGGCGATGACGTAGCCCGCCTTGTCCAGCGACTCGTAGGTGGGGAACACGCTGCCGCCGTCGGCGAGGATCTTGCTTTTGGCGGGCGCCCAGACATAGGCGGCGTCGATGTCGCCCCGGCTCCAGGCGGCGACGATCGCGGGCGCCTTCATGTCCAGCACGGTCACGTCGCGCTGGGTGAGGCCGTTGACCTTGAGGAAGCCGAGCAGGCGGAAATGGCTGGTGGAGCCGAACGGGGTGGCGACCTTCTTGCCCTTGAAGTCGGCGGGGGCCTTGATGTTGGCGGCGGCGCGGACCGTCATCTCCTCGGCCGGGCCGATGTTGTCGACCATGCCGATCAGCTTGAACGGCAGCTGCTGGGAGATGCCGGCGGCGGTTGCGGCGGAGCCGGTGGCCAGCCCGATGTCGCAGCTGCCCGCGGTGACGGCGGTGTTGATGTCGGCGCCGCTGCCCATCTCGGTCCAGTTCAGCTTGCCGCCGGCCCCGGCCTCGAACCAGCCCTCGCCCTTGGCGAGCATGGTGGGCTTGGTCTCGGTGAAGAAGCCGATGTTGACCGTGGCGGGCGCGGCGGCCCGGGCGCCGCCCGCGAGGACGAGGCCGGCCCCGATGCCGGTGAGTGCGGCGCGGCGGGTCATGGGCATGTGCGATCTCCTTTGGCGATGGGTCAACGGCCGGCCCAATGGACGGCGCGGCGTTCGATCAGCAGCAGGATCCGGTCGATGGCGATGCCCGCCAGGCCGATGGTGCCGATGCCGACGAAGACGTAGTCCGAGCGGAGGAAGCGCCCGGCATCGAGGATCATCCAGCCGATCCCGCTCGAGCCCGCGATGATCTCGGCCGCGATCAGCGTGCCGTAGACGATGCCGGCGGCCAGCCGGGCACCGACCATGATCTCCGGCAGGGCGGACGGAAGGATGACGTGGCGGAACACCTGCCAGCCTGAGGCGCCGAGGGTCTGGGCGACGCGGAGGCGCTCGCCCGGGACGTTGCGGACGCCGTCCCGCGCGGCGATGGCGGCCACCGGCAGGGCGGCGAGGAACAGCATGGTGATCTTGCTGGTCTCCCCGATGCCGAGCCAGATGATGAGCAGGATGAGGTATGCGAGCTGCGGCAGCGGGCGCAGGAACTCGACGAACGGCGCCGCCAGCGCATCCAGCCGAGGGAGGTATCCCATGGCGAGGCCGAGCAGCGTGCCGGCGGCGACGCCCGTGGCGAAGCCGGCGCCCACGCGGACCAGGCTGTCGCCGATATGCACCAGCAGCGGGCGGCCCTTGTAGCCGTCGTCGACGAGCTCGACCAAGCCGGACCACAGGTCGGCCGGGCCGGGCAGGAAGAGGTCCCGCACCAGCCCACCCTCCGTCACCCCGAACCACGCCGCGAGGACGAGGGCGATGGAGGCCAGGGTGATCGCCCAGGAGGGCAGGCGCCCGGTCAATCCCGGCCTCGCCAATGGATGGCGCGACGGTCCACGGCGCGGAGCGTGGACGCGAGCGCCACGCCGAGCAGGCCGAGGATGAGGATGCAGAGGATGATGATGTCGTTGCGGAGGAAGGTGCTGGCGGAGATGACCATCCAGCCCAGCCCGTCCGTGGCGGCGAGCAGTTCGGCGGAGACCACGGTGGAAAAGGCCGCGGCGAGCGCGATCTGCAGGCCCGTCATGATCATGGGTGCGGCCGATGGGAGGATGACGTGGCGAAACACCGCGGCCCGGCCGGCGCCGAGCGCGCGGGCGACCTGGATGCGCTGCAGCTTGACCCCGCGCACCCCGGCGGCGGAAGCGGCGACGACGATGGGGAAGGCGGTCAGGAAGAGCAGCGTGGCCTTCGAAAGGTCTCCGGTGCCGAGCCATAGGATGAGCAGGATCATGTAGGACAAGGGCGGCAGGGGCCGCATGAACTGCACGATCCAGTCGATGGCGGCGTAGGCGGCGCGGCTGCTGCCCATCCAGAGGCCGAGCGGAATGCCGAGCACGGTGGCGGCGGCGAAGCCGGCGAGCAGGCGGCCGAGGGTGGCGGCGACGTTCTGCAGCAGGGACGTCCCGCGATAACCCTGCGTGGCGACCTCGGCGGCGGCGGCCCACACGTCGGCCGGCGAGGGCAGGAGGTCCGGACGGACCGCATGGCTCCACGCCAGGGCCCACCAGGCCAGCAGCATGGCGGACACGGAGGCGGCCCCGAGCATGGGCCGCGCCAGGTTGGAGGACCAGGCGACCGCGGCGGGCTTGATCGGGGGCGCGTGCGTGACGGTCAGCGCGCCGGCTTCGTCGGAGGGCATGGTTGGCCCCGTGCAATGGACGTGCCAGCTCCCGCGACCGGTGCCGCCGCGGTCATGTGGACCCACCCGTCGGGGCTGCTATAAGCCTGGCATGACCCTGATGATGCGCCTCGTGACCTCCCTGACAGGCCAGCTGGTCGGCCGCGACGCCGCCGGCAACATCTATTACCAGGCGAAGAAGGTCAGCCGAGGGGGCCTGCGCCGCCGCCGCTGGGTCATGTACGCCGGCGAGGCGGAGGCGAGCACCATCCCGCCGGAATGGCATGCCTGGCTGCACTACACGACCGACCAGCCGATCCCAGAGACGGTGCGGCGCGCCTGGCAGAAGCCGCATGAGCCGAACCTGACGGGCACGCCGCTCGGCTATCGGCCGCCCGGCAGCGACTACCGGGGCGGGCACCGGCCTCCGGCGACCGGGGATTACGAGGCTTGGACGCCGGGCAGCTAGGATGGCACGCCGCTCCGTCACGGAGGTCGCGGCCGGGGCGGTGGTCCTGGTCGTGGCGCTCGGCTTCCTGGGCTATGCCGTGGCCAACACCGGCCGCGCCGGGCTGGGCGGCTACAGCCTGCATGCGGCGTTCGACAACGTCGGCGGCATCTCCGCCGGCGCGGACGTGCGGATCGCGGGCCTGAAGGTGGGAAGCGTCACCGGCCTGGCGATCGACCCGAAAAGCTACCAGGCGGTCGCCACCTTCACCGTGCAGCGCGACATCAAGCTGTCGGCCGACAGCAGCGCCAGCATCGCCACCGGCGGGCTGCTGGGCGGCAACTTCATCTCCCTGGCCACCGGGGGCGACGAGAAGATGCTCGCGGATGGCGGCACCATCACCGTCACGCAATCCGCCGTGAACCTTGAGGACCTGCTGGGCAAGTTCATCTTCAACGTCGGCAACCTGGCCGATGCGGCGCAGAAGCAGATGGACACGCTGAAGAAGGGCACGCCGTGACGGAGGCCGCGTTGGTCTGGCCCGGCGCCGACGGGCGTCCCGTCAGCTGCCGGGAAAAGCTCCGCAGCCTGGAAGACAACCATGCCGAGCTGCGCCAGGTCATGCAGGACGCGTTCGAGGACGCCGTGCTGATGGGCGTGGACGAGGCTGCCCTGCGCGGCATGCTGGTCGAGATGGTGGCCGGGTTGCGCAGCCCGAAGCGGCGGTGATGCGCGGCCTTCGCCTCGCCGCCCTGCTGCTGGGTGCAGCCCCCGCCTTGGCCCAGGCGCCTCCGAAGCCGGACGCTCCGCCGCCATCCGTCCCCGGCAGCTGGGTGCCGCGGGACACCGCCGACCTGCTGGTGCTGGACAAGGTCAACGCCAAATCCACCCCGTTGACGCTCAAGGTCGGGCAGGCCGCGGACAACGCCTCGCTGTCGATCACCTTGCGGGCCTGCTCCGTCCGGCCGCCGGACCAGCAGCAGGACGCCACGGCCTATCTGGACATACGGGACAGCCGGGCCGGCGCGCCCGGCTTCCACGGCTGGATGTTCGTCAACGAGCCGGCCGTGAACATGCTGGAACATCCCGTCTACGACGTCCGCCTCGTCGCCTGCCGTTGATGGCGGACACGCTACCGCCCTTCGCGCGGACGGCGCTGCTGCTGGACCTGGACGGCACGCTGCTCGACTTCGCCGCCACGCCGGACGGCGTCGTGGTGCCGCCGGGCCTGGCGCAGACGCTGGAGCGGCTGCGCACGGAGTTGGGCGGCGCGCTGGCCATCGTCACCGGCCGCCCGGTCGAGCAGGTCGACGCGCTGTTGCCCGGCATCGTCCCCGCCGTCGCCGGCGAGCATGGCGGCGCGCTCCGCCCCGCGCCGGGGGCGCCTTTGCAGCGTCCCGACCTTCCCAGCGTCCCGCCGTCCTGGCTCAGCGGGGCGGAAGCGCTCGCCGCCGCCCACCCCGGTGTCCTGGTGGAGCACAAGGCCCGGGGGTTCGTGCTGCATTTTCGCCTGGCGCCCGCGGCGGGCCCGGCCGTGCACGCGGGGTTGCGCGAGCTGATGCAGGCGGAGGCCGCACGCTTCCAGTTGCTGGCCGCGCACATGGCGTGGGAGGTCCGGCCCTGGGGCGCCGACAAGGGCCGGGCGGTCGAGGCGCTGATGGACCTGCCGCCTTTCGCCGGACGCATCCCGGTGTTCATCGGCGACGACGTGACGGACGAGGACGGCATGGCGGTCGCCCGGCGCATGGGCGGGGCAGGCCTGTTCGTGCCGGACGTGTTCGGCACACCGGGCGCGGTGCGCGCCTGGCTGGCGCGCTGCCACCGCGGTTGGGCGGCACTGTAAGGTAGCCGCCGGCTGGCCAGTGCGGTATCTGCTCGACGGCCTGGGTTTGTAGGGGAAGAGCGCTGAGCCAATCGGAGACGGCTTTCGTCGGCCATGGGCATGCGCCTTCGGCATTCCTCCACCGGCAGCGCATCGCCTGGCAGGACATGCGGGCGGCGTTCGCCATGTGGAAGCTCATCGCCACGCTGAGCTGGCTGGACATCAAGCTGCGCTACCGCGGCTCGATCCTAGGGCCGTTCTGGGTGACGATGTCGACCGGCGTGATGGTGGCGGCGCTCGGGCTGGTCTACTCCACGCTGTTCGACCAGGACATGCACGACTACCTCCCCTATTTGTCGCTGTCCCTGGTGCTCTGGACGGCGCTCTCCCTGGTCGTGAGCGACGCCTGCACCACGTTCCTGTCGGCCGAGACCATGATCCGGTCCATGCGCATGCCGTTCACCGTGCATGTCTGGCGGGTGCTGACGCGCAACCTGCTCCTGCTGCTGCACAACGTGGTGATCATCCTGATCGTCTACGCGGTCTACGGCGTGTCGCCCGGCTGGACCGGCCTTTGGGCCATCCCCGGGCTGCTGGTGTGGCTGGTGGACGGTGTCGCGACCTGCCTGTTATTCGGGGCGGTGTGCGCCCGCTTCCGCGACATCCCGCAGATCGTCGCGAGCGTCATGCAGATCGCCTTCTACGCCACGCCGATCGTCTGGAAGGCCGAGCAGATACGGCAGGGTGCCCAGTATATGCCGCTCAATCCCTTCTTCTCCCTTCTGGAGGTGGTGCGTGGCCCGCTGTACGGCGCGGCGCCGGGGCGGCTGGTCTGGGCCAGCGCGCTGGCCTACAGCGCGGGGCTGACCGTGGTGGCGTGGCTGCTGTTCGTCCGGGTGCGCGGACGGCTCGCCTTCTGGGTGTGAGCCGCGATGGATTTCGCCGGGGTGACCGTCCTGTGCATCGGCGACGTCATGCTCGACCGCTTCATGCACGGGAAGATCGAGCGGATTTCCCCTGAGGCGCCGATCCCGATCATCCATCTGACCCGCACGGAGGAGATGCTGGGCGGCGCTGGCAACGTCGGCCACAACATCGCCACGCTCGGCGGACGCGCCGTGCTGGTCGGGTTGGTCGGGACCGATCCCTTGGCCGACGTCGTGCGGCGCCTGGCGGCCGGGATCGCCGGGATCGTGCCATGCTTCGTGGCCAGCACGCAGCGGCCGACCATCTGCAAGACGCGCTTCATCGCGGCGCAGCAGCAGGTCGTCCGCGCCGACGAGGAAAGCCGCCTGCCGCTGCAGCCGGACGAGGAGCGCGACGTGCTGGCGACGGTCAGCCGGCACCTGCCGGACGCCTCCGCCGTGATCCTGTCCGACTACGGCAAGGGCGTGCTGAGCCCCGCGGTCATCGGGCATGTGATCGCACAGGCACGGGCGCGCGCCGTTCCGGTGTTCGTCGATCCGAAGACCGACGATTTCAGCCGCTACCGGGGCGCCACCTGCATCACGCCGAACACGCAGGAGCTGGCGACGGCCAGCGGGATGGCGGTGGACAGCGACGCGGCGGTGCAGGCCGCGGCCGCCAAGGTGCTGGCCGACGCGGCGGCCGCGGCCGTGCTCGTCACCCGGTCCGAGCGCGGCATGATGCTGGTCGAGGCGGACGGCCAGGCCCATGCCGTGCCGGCGCGCGCGCGCGAGGTGTTCGACGTGTCCGGCGCCGGCGACACGGTGATCGCCGCGATGGCGCTGGCCCACGCCTCCGGCCTGCTGCTCCGCCAGGCCATGCACATCGCCAACGCGGCTGCGGGCGTCGTCGTCAGCAAGCTCGGGACGGCCACGGTGACGGTGGGCGAGATCCTGCACGAGATGGAGAGCGACAGCGGTGTGTTCGACGACGGCGTCCTTGGGCTGCTGCCGTTGCCCGCCGTGGAGGCCTTGGTCGCACGTTGGAAGCACCAGGGCTTGCGGGTGGGCTTCACCAGCGGCCGGTTCGACGTGATCCGGCCGGCCGACGTGGCGTTGCTCCGGACGGCACGGGGGCAGTGCGACCGGCTGGTCGTCGGCCTCGCCGATGACGTGGCTGTGGGACAGACGCAGGCGGGCGGCAGCCTGGATGCACGGGGCCAGGTGATCGCGGCGATCGTCTACGTCGACTGCGTGGTGGGGTTCGATGGGCCGACGCCGCTCGACCTCGTCCAGCGCCTGGCGCCCGACGTGCTGGTGGCGGGGGAAACGGACGCAGCCTCCGTCCCGGGGGGCGATGTGGTGCGCGCGGCCGGCGGCCGGGTCCACCTGGCGGGAACGTGAGCGACGCCGCCAGCATGCGGGAGCGGCAGGCGCGCTTCCGGGCCTGGATGTTCGACGATGCCCTGCCGGTCTGGGCCGATGTCGGACGCGATGCGCCGGGCCTGGGGTTCCAGGAGCACCTGACACCCGAAGGCCTGCCGGCAGGCGCGCCGTTCAAGCGCATGCGGGTGCAGGCGCGGCAAATCTACGTCTTCTCCCACGCGCACCGTCTGGGCTTTGCCGGCGGGATCGACGCGGCAGGCGATGCGCTGCGCTTCATCACGGCGCACGGGCTGCGGGCGGACGGCGCCTGGGTACGGACGCTCGGCCGCGATGGCGGCGTGCTGGACGCCGCGGTGGACCTGTACGACGTGGCGTTCGTGCTGTTCGCGCTGGCCTGGTTCTCCCGCGCCACCGGCGAGCAGGCGCCGCTGGCGCAGGCCCGGCGAACGCTGCAATGGGTACGCGCCAACATGGCGGCGCCGGGGGGCGGGTTTCACGGCGTGATCCCGATGGAGCCCGGCCACCGGGAGCAGAACCCGCACATGCACCTGCTGGAGGCCGCACTTGCCCTCTACGAGGCGAGCCAAGACGGCTTCTTCGCGGAGGTCGCGCGGGAGCTGGTCGCTCTGTTCCGGAGCCATTTCCACCACGTGGAGAGCGGGACGCTGGGTGAGTTCTATGACGACCTGCTGCAGCCGGCGGCCGCCGAAGCGGGCACCCATATCGAGCCCGGGCACCTCTATGAATGGGCGTGGCTGCTCGACCGCTATGGCGGGGCGTTCGGCGACGAGCCCGGCGCGGAGATCGCCCGGCTGTACGACTTCGCGGAGGCGCATGGCCGCGACCCGACGGGGGCCGCCGTGCTGGACGTGCTGAACCGCGACGGCACAGTCCGCTCGGCTGGCACGCGCCTGTGGCCGCAGACGGAGGCGCTGAAGGCGCACACCGCGATGGGCCGCCGAGGCAGGGCGGTCGACGGGCGCATCGCCGTGGGCTTGGACAATCTCCTCGCCCGGCATCTGAGCGGCTGCCCCCGCGGGATGTGGCGCGACCATTTCACCGGTGTCGGCGGCGGCGTGATCGGGACGAAGATCCCCGCCAGCTCCCTGTATCATTTGTTCAGCGCGTATGCCGAGCTGACGGCGTTCGCCCGCGCCTGAGGCGGCGTCACCGGGTCAGAGCCGCTGCCCGGTCTGGCCCGGCCATGCGCACCCAGGCGGCGACGGTTTCTGCCGCAGCCTGCCGCAAGCGGTCGGCCAAGGATGGGTCCGGTTGGTCGATGGTCATGCCGTGGGCCAGCATCGCCGCGCGGTTGGTCGCCTCCCGCTCCCCGAGCAAGCGCCACTGCGCCGCCTCCGTCTCGGCCGCGGCTCCATCGACGATGCTGCGGAGGTCGGTCGCGAGCGACTGGTACAGGCCGTCGTTCACCGTGGCGAGGGAGAGCGGCATGGCGTAGCCGATGGCGGTGAAGTGCGGCAGCTGGTCCCATAGTCGCCGCCCGGCGCCGCCATCCCCGCTGGACAACACGGCGGCCAGGCTGCCGTCCTGCAGCCGCGGCGTCGCATCCGCGAAGGACAGTTGCACCGGTGCCGCCCCCGCCGCGGCGAACACCTCCGTGCTGGCCGCGTCGTAGGTGCGGATGGCGAGCCCCTCCAGGTCCGCTGCCGTTCTTACCGGGCGGCGGCACCAGATGCCGCTGGGTGGCCAGGGCGTGGCGTACAGCAGCGTTTGCCGCCGGGTGGCAAAGGCGGCGGCGTAAAGCGACCGTGCTGCGGCATAGAGACGCCACGCCGCTGCCGCATCCGCCGCCGCGAACGGCAGGGAGGAGAGTTGGAACACCGGGTCCAAGCCATCGAGGGCTCCGGCAAATGCATCCCCGATCGCGAGCCGGCCGCTTTGCACCGCTGCGGGGATCGTGGCGGATCGGAGGCCATCCGGCGCGTCGAACCCCGGCTGGACCACGATGCGCCCGCTGCTGCGTGCGGTGACGAGACGCGCGAAGGTGGCCAGACCGATGCCGGGCATGGAAGTGGCCGGATATTCCGTCGCGGCGGCCCATGTCGTGCTCTGCCCCGCCGCGCGTGCGACGGGAAGGAAGCAAGACGCAAGGCCGACCAAGGCGATGGTTCGTCGGTTCAGCGGGGCCGGACGTGGCATGGGTTCTCCATCGGCGAGCGGTGCATCATGGTTGTGCCGGTGTAGCGGGAAAGGGGCTTTCCATGGAGACCCGACCTGCCTATACAGCGCCCAGGGGTGATTAGCTCAGTTGGTAGAGCAGCTGACTCTTAATCAGCGGGTCGTTGGTTCGAACCCAACATCACCCACCAAATCATTCCATACACTTACAGACGTTGTGCACATGAACAGGTGCAGAACAAAGCGACTGTTAGAGTCCGGTTTGAGTCTAACGAGTCTAACAGTCGTTTTTGGCCTGTTCCTGGCCCCTGCCTGTCGGGCGCAGCCGCTACCGGGACCCAGCCTGTCGGGAGGCAGCTGGAACGGCCCGACCGTTACCGGGGGCACGTTCTCCGACGGAGATGTCTCCGGCCAGAAAGTCACGCCGACCGGCAGCACCGTGCCGCTGTATCAGCGCGATGCGGCCAACCTGCCGTGCGCGCGGGTCGACCTTTTCGGCGCGGACCCGACGGGAGCAAGCTACAGCGATGTGGCCTACGCCGCCGCCATGGCGCTGGCGCCGCTGCACCATGGCTGCGTGCAGTTCGGCGGCGGAGTCTACAAGTTCAGCGGCCAAACCCCGTGGCCGTTCCTCTCAACGGGGACGAGCCGGGCGCTCGTGCGCGGCATCGGCTCGGCCGGCACGACGCTCTACTGGCCGAACAGCGCCGGCGGGCTGCTGTTTGCCGAACATTCCGACCACCATTCCTTCGCGGTCGAAGGCGTCACGCTGTTGACTGGACAGGCTGGCGGGACGGAAGCGATCGTCGCCACCAACGATTTCAGCAGCCCGGGCTCATCCTCCTGCCCCGGCTCGCCCTACCACTCGGAGATACGCGACGTCTCGGTCCAGGGCTACGACCGGTTCACCCGCACCGGCGCCGCGCAGTTCTGGAAGACCGGTGTCCACACCACCAACATCTCCTTCCTGGATTGGGACGGGCTGAACGTCACCGACGCCGACCCGGCCGTATTCGCCAATCCGACCGAAACCGGTGTGGGCATGTTGCTCGAGGGCACGGCGCCGGGCGCGACCTATCCGGCCGGCTGCCTGGCCGGCGTGTTCAACGGCACGCGCTCGGGATACTGGAACCTCGGCCACGGCATCACGATCGGCACCTGGTCGCAGGGCTTCCAGCTCGACAAGCTCAACTTCACCTTGGGCCAGTTCGGCATCGACCAGGTCGCCGGCGCGGCGAACAACGACGAGCTGACGATCGACAACAGCCAGTTCAACACGGCGCGCTACCAGGTGTTCCTCCAGGCCGGCGTGATGCGCCTGGGCATGCACGGCAACACCGTGTTCGTGCCCGACAACGGGCAGGGCCTGTTCAGCGGCGGCGGCCACGATGGGAGCATTACCGGCAACCACTTCATCGGCATCCTGTTCGGCGGCGGCGAGCACCTGGCGGCCGGCAGCGTCGGCGTCCACCTGGTCGCCAACGACAGCCCCAGCGCCGGCATTGTCACGGGCAACACCTTCAAGAACCTCACCTATGGCGTGGACCTGGAAGCCGGCACGAGCGGGTGGAACGTGCAGTCGAACGCCTACACCAGCGTGACCAACCACGTGGCCGCAGGCGGCACCGGCAATACGATCGGCGGCGGGTCGCCCTAGTCGCGCTGCCACCAGGGCAACTCGGGCGCCGGCACGTCCTCGGCCGCCGGCGCCGTGAGCTGCATCGGCGGTCGCACAGCGGAGCCCGCAGGCGGGCTCTCGCGCGTACGCACGTTGGGCGGGTCGACGTGGCGGCAGGCGCGGCGGATGGCGGAGAGCTGGTGCTCCACCAATTCGGCCGCGTTGCCGGAGACGGGCGAGCCGGTGGCGAGGGCGTGGAAACGCAGGCCGTCCAGCAGGGCAGCACGAAGCGCGGCCCCGTCCAGCGGGGCCTGACGCGGCGGCACGGGCCTATTGCGGCCGGCCGCGGCCAAGATTGAGGATTTCGTCGTAGGTCGACGTGAGGATGACCGTGTCCTCGACCACCAGGTAGACCCAGCCCGGTGCCGCGTGCGACTTGAACGGACGGGTGATGTCGAAGGGGTGGCAGTCGGTCAGGTAGGCGTCATGCGCCTCTCGCAGGATGCCGCAGGCCTTGTCACGCCGCGCATTTGCTTCGGCCCGCGCCGCCTCCGGGGAGCCGCCGTTCCACGCCCTGCGCACGGTGCGGCTCACTGGCTGCCGCCGGCGACCGTGGCGGCTATCGGCGCTGCCATGGGCGTTTCTGCGTCGATGCGGCGCTGGAAAGCCAGGCGAGCCATCTTGGCGGTGCGGACCATGTAGCGCTCCATCAGCTGCTGCACGGTCGTCTGGGCGTGGCCGCTGATGGCGGTGATCAGCCCGACATCGCACTCGGCCTCGGCCAGGCGGGTGATGGCGGTGTGGCGCAGGTGCATGAAGGTCAGCTCCTCCATGCGGATGGTGAAGGCGTCCGGGTCGGCCATGTCGCGGCCGGGCATCAGATGGTCGACCGGGAAGGACGCCGTCCGCTCGGCCGCCTTGGCGCGGATGCGGGCGAACACGTGGCGGAAATTGTCCGCCAGATAGGGCCGGCCGGTCTCCTCCGACACGATGATGGTGGTGGGCGGCAGGGGATAGGCCAGGCCGGTGCGCGCCGCCTCGGCCGACTGGGCCGCCTGGCGGGCGTCCAGCCGCGCCAGCTCCGCGGCCAGGCGCTCGCCCAGCTGCGGCACCATGCCGATCGGCAGGCTCACGCCGGCCTTGCCGCGGCCGCCCTTGCTCTGCCGGACCAGCAGGGTGCTGCCGCCCAGGCGCAGGGCGGCGCGGGGCATGCGCAGGATGTCGCCCTGGCGCTGGCCCAGCCACTCGTTGAGCGCCACGGCGGTGCCGACGGACGGGTAGCCCATGCTGTCCGCCGTGCTGACGAACAGATCGACGGCCGGGCGCGGCCAGATCAGCCCGGCCGGCGTCATCGCCACCGTGCCGGGCCGCTCCGCCGGGTTGACCAGCAGCCAGCCCTCCCGCCGGCCGAAGGCCAGCAGCAGGCGCAGCACGCGCACCACGGCGTTGGCGAAGGCAGGCGTGCCGGACAGGCCGCGCTTGAGCCGCTGGATGCGCACGGCGTCGATCGCGCGCACCGGCGCGTCCGCCGCCCAGTCCTCGAGCTTGAGCAGGCATTGGCGGTAGCCGCGCTGGGTGGAGGGAGCGAGGCGCGTGAAGTCCTCGCTGGCCTGGTAGTGCCGCACCAGGTCGCCCAGGGTGCGCAGCGCCGTCGGCACGGGCGGCGCGGCCAGGGTGACGCCGGCGGCGGCGCGGGACTGGTCCAGCTGCTCGTTGAGCTGCTGCGCGCGGGCCATGGCCGCGGCCTCCAGCTGCGCCGGGTCCGTGTGGTGCGCCCAGTCGACCGGCACGCGCTCGACCTTCCAACCGGCTTCGCGCAGGGCGGAACTGGGCTGCCAAAAGTAGCGCGGCAGCTCGCCGGCGGCGCCCGGCCGCACGGTCAGGTAGCGGACGGTGATCTTGGCCATGGTCAGTCGCCAGCCGACCACGCGGGCAAGCATGCGATCAGCTCGTCGACCGTCGTGCTGCCGCCCTCATCCATCGCTTTGACGTAGCCAAGGAAGCTGCGCAGGCGGCGGTAGAACACGTCGAGATCGTCCGGCGGCGAGTAATCGTTCACGGCGTCGCGCACGACGTCGTCGATGTCCTCTTCCAACGTCATGCCCGGCACCCCACGCGGCCGATGTGCTGGCTGCGATCGTCGAGGCGGGCGTGCCAGGCGGCGATCTCCGCGTCCTCGGCCGGTGACGTGGCGCCGGGATGGCTGCCGGCGCGGGCCAGGTAGCCGGCCTGTTCGCGCCGCCAGCGCTCCACGGCCAGCGGGTCGATGCGGCCGCCGCTGCCGGGTAGCGGCTCGGGGAAGCCGGGCTCGCGCCGCATGCGGCGCAGGGTGCTCTCCGGCACACCCAAGCGGCGGGCGAGCTGGGCCGGGCGCAGCAACTTAGTGGCCATGCGGCGCCTGCGCGGCGGGTCGGAGCGCGAACAGGGCGGCGCCCATTTCCGCCAGCTCCGCAGAATGGTCGCGGCCGCAGGTGCAGCACCGCAGCTGGTCCATCATCAATTCCAGCACATCGATCGCCGAACAGGGGGTAGGTTCGGGATACGTGTAAAAAGTGGTCACAAGGGCTGCTCGAAGGGAAGTGGTTGCGGTTCGAGAGGGTCTGCCAGGTCGTCCATGTCGAGTGCGTATTTGCCGAAGCGCAGGATGTGGCGGCGCATATAGGGGCTGAGACCTGCGACAAGTGCCGGGGTGACGGGGTGACCGGCAGCTGCCATCCCGGACAGGACGGCCGTCAGGTCAGCGACGTTGGACAGCATGACCGCGTTGGCGACCAGGCTGGCGTACTTGATCTGCTTTTCCTGTTCGACGGGATCGCCACTCTTGACCACCGGCCCGCCGAACGACACCCAATCCAGGAAGTCGTTGTAGGCCTCGATCTTGGTCGTCTCGGCGCGGATGGTGCGCCGGACCTCGGCGCTGGAGACGAAGCGCAATAGGAACAGGGTGCGCTCGACGCGGCCGAGTTCGCGGAACGCCCGGTAGAGTAGGCTCCGGCGGTTGCTGGTGCTCAGTTTGCGCAGGAGCATCGACGGCATCACGCGCCCGGCCTGGATCGAGAGCACGACCTGGATCACGTCCTGCGTGTGGGTGGCGATCAGGTCCCAGTCAATCTCGCCGCTGAACAGGGCGTCGATGTGGGCATAGCGGGTCGCCTTGGCCGGGCGGTAGAAGACGGCATCGCTCAAGCCCCGCATGCGCGGCATCAGCTTGATGCCCATGAGCCGGCACAGGCCGAAGACGCTTTCGCTCTGCCCTTGGGTGTCGGCGTAGATGGTGTCGGGCTGGATGGCCGACTTGTTCTTCAGCAGCGCGTCCAGGATGTGGACGGCTTCCCACACGCCGCAGGGTATGAAGCTGGTGAAGAGCGCGATGTAGGTGTCGGCGATGTGGTGGTAGGCGATCCCGCCATAGCCGCCGTAGCGGATGTGCCGCGATCCCATCAGGTTGTTCTCGCGCAGCTTCACGTGGGTGCCGTCGGCGATCGCCGTGCGCCCGCTTCCCCAGTGCCGGGGCAGGGAGAAACGGGCGTACTGGCCGATGATATCGACCATCCCGGCTTCCAGCTTGCCCGCGGTGACGTGCTGGGCATTGGTCCGCCGCAGCGCCTGGGCTGACGCGGCCCCTGGCGCGTGCCGGGCGGTCTGGCCCGGGCCGAGGTTGCAGCCGTAGCCGAACACGGTGAACAGGTAGCGCTGGACGGCGTTGGCGAGCTTGGGATCGGAGCCGGAGGGCGGCCCGAAGTGGCGGGTGTAGCCGGACCAGTGCTCGGCCCGTTTGAGGATGTCGAGGAGGTGGCGCTCCTTCATACGGGCGCCGACCTCCTGTTCGAACTCGGCCATCCCGGGTGGCTGCCCTGCCGTCTCCAGGTGCTTGAGGTGCGGGGTTCCGTCCGCATCGAGGCTGAGTTCAGCGTTGCCGGGGAAGCCGGCGTCCACGGCGGCAGCAAGCGTCGTTAGCTCCACCTTCAGCGCGGCCGCGAAGTCCTCGCCGCGGCTTGGGATGCCAAGAGCGGCACAGTAGGCCGGCAGCCGCGCCTTGCATTCGTCCCATGGCAGAAGCTGGGCGCGGTAGTCGGCGAAGGCCTCGGCGCCTGCCACGTAAAGGTCGCCCACCTCCAGAGCGCCGGCAAGGTGGACGAACAGGCAAACCTCAAGTGCGCGCCGGTCGAACGTGACGGGCCCGGACCGGCGGCGCTTGGTGACGAAGGCCTGCCAGCGCTGGGACGCAAAGCCGAGATCGAACCCGCCCTCCACCTCGTCGCGGCGCGTGTGGCGGTGCCTGCTGACCACCGCCAGCGCGTTTAGCAGATTGCGCCCCTGGGTCGCCGACCGGATCTCCACCAGGTCCAGCAGCCGAAACAGCAGGGCGCGGTGCTTGGCGTGGATGGGCCAGAGCAGCGGGAGGTCATTGTTGCGGTGCCAAGCCGACACCGCCTGGCACTGCTCCGCGAGTGCTGCGACGCCGCCCCGCCGGGCCAGGAGTTTCCGCACCTCGCGCCCGAACGCGGCGTCGCGCGCAGGCGCGCCGTCCGGGGCGGCAGCGGCCTCTTCGTTTTGCGCCGTTTCCAGCACCTGGCCGAAGACGCCGATCAGGGTCTCCTCGATCTCGCGGTGCTGCTCGTGCAAGTCGTCCAGCCTCTCCTTTGCTGCGGCCTCGGTCCGCCGGATGCGTCGCAACATCATCTCGACCAGCTCGTCGCGGCAGCGCATGCGGGTCTGGCGCAACAAGGCGAGCAGCAGGGTGTGCCGTCTACCCGGCTGCACGACGTCGAGCAGATCGCCCACGTCCAACGCCGCGGCCTCGGCGGCGAACTGGCGCAGCTTGGTGTGGGTGATGCCTTCCAGGAGCTGGTTGTGCTCGACCTGGCCGCCCAGCCACTCAAGGCGCTCGATCCACAGTCCGACCGTCTTTGGCGTCGCGGGTCCGGGCGCCTGTTTCAGGCGGTTGAAGCCGGTCGTGGCGCCGCTTGGCGGCTTGGCCAGCAGAGCGTCCAGCGCCGCCGCCTGGTTGGGCTTCAGGCGCTGCGCCACACGGTCGTACATACGGCCATGGACCTCGGTGCGCAGCCGGCTCACCAGCCGGTCGAGGGTGCTGAACGCCGGCAGATCGGTGGCTGCCGCCAGCAGAGTTTCGACAGCCCGGTTGATGAGGTCGGCCGGGTCGCTCATGGTTTCGGCCGCTTCAAGCACGGTGTCGCGGACCAGGCGCTCGGCAGAGTTGCCGTATGGCGTCGCCGACAAGTAGCCGCGTATGGCTGTTTGATAGCGGTAGAGCGACTTGGTTCGGTGCGCCGCATCGGGCCAAGCCGGCACTGCCGCGATCCCAAGCTGCGCCGCCACCCGGGCCACGATGCCGGCATTCACCTCGTCAGGTGCCGGGAAGCAGCCGAGATCACGGCGGGCCTTGAGCAACACTGCCAGCAGCAGGCGGCCTTGCTCGCTTCGGGCGGTGGCCTGGATGAAGTCGAGATCGGAGTCGGTCAGGGCATACCGCTCGTCCAGCTCCTCCCGGGTCAGCCGCGCGCCAGGGCGTGGGTAGGCTGTGCGGTCGATGGCGGTCATGGGGTGTCCGGAAAAGGGTGCGCCGGAGCGGCAGGGCGAGCTATGTTGTTTGAAGGGGTTAGCAGGAGGCCGTCCAGTGTCCGCGAAGGAACACCTTGCTGGACATAGGCGCCCGGCGCGTAGGCCGCGCCAGGGCACCCGCACTGCCCTCTATCTCCGGGTCTCGACCGCCGACCAGAAGCCGGACCTGCAATATGACGGCCTGCGCGGCTACGCCGAGCGCGCCGGCCTCGACGTCGTACAGGACTACTGCGACATGGCCGTGTCAGGCCGCAAGGAGGGCCGCCCTAAGCTCAATGCACTGATGGCAGCCGCGCGCAACCAGGAAATCGACTGCGTGCTGGTGTGGAAGTTTGACCGCTTCGCCCGCAGCACGCGCCACCTGCTCACCGCGCTGGAGGAGTTCGACCATCTCGGCGTGCGCTTCGTCAGTGTGCAGGACCAAGTGGACACGGACAGCCCAATGGGCCGGGCCATGTTCACCATCATCGGCGCCATGGCCGAACTGGAGTCCTCGCTCATCAGCGAGCGCGTCACTGCCGGCATGCGGGCCGCCGAGGCGCGCGGCCGACACCTGGGGCGGCCCGCGATGCCGCAGCGCGTCGTCAGCGAGATCGAGGCGCTCGCCACCTCCACCGACCTCAGCATCCGCGCCATCCAGAAGAAGATTGCCGGCCGGGCCAGCCGCGGCATCGTCGGCGAGGTCACCAAACGCGCACGGGCCAACACTGCCGCCGCTGGCGGCGCCGTTCAGGCCGCCAAGCCTTGCTCCGCCAAGTAGCGGGGCGCCGGCTTGCCGTTCTGCGTCGCACCGAACAGGGCGACGCGGGCGGCGTCATAGCGATCCCACAGCGCGAGGTCATGAACCGACGGCAGCGTCACCGCCTCGCCTCGGTCGAACCCGGTCAGCGCCGCATCCACCATGTCCTCCGCCGTCATCACGACGGCCGGGTCGAAGGCGGACAGTGGGATGCCGGCCTGGTCGTAGAACTCGGTGGCAACGCCCGCGGGCAGGACGACCTGCAGCCGCACCCCGGTCCCGGCCAGCTCTTCCTGGATGCCGCGGCTGAACGCGAGCACGAACGCCTTGGTGCCGCTGTAGAGCGAGGTGATCGGCAGCGAATGCAGCGCCATCACCGACGACACGTTGATGATCGCGCCCGCGTTGCGCGCCAGGAACGGCGGCAGCGCGGCCCGGGTCAGCCGCGTGGGTGCCGTGACGTTGAGTGCAATCGTGGCCGCCGCGTCCGCCGCCGACATGGCCACGGTGGCGCCGAGCTTGCCATTGCCGGCGTTGTTCACCAGCAGGGACACATCGGGGTTGGTGGCCAGGACGTGCTCGACACGCACGAGGTCCGCCTCCGAGGTCAGGTCGGCCGCCACGGTCTCGACCTGGGTACCGTGGGCCTGCGCCAGCTTGGCCGAGAGCGCCTGCAGGCGTTCGGCCCGTCGTGCCACGAGGACGAGGCCGTAGCCGCGGGCGGCAAGGCGCTCGGCATACACTGCGCCGATGCCCGACGAGGCGCCTGTGACAACGGCGACCGGCTTAGAAGCTGACATACTGCCCTCCTATTGCTTGAGCACTAAACCATCTGGAGCGCCGCTGGCCCATCGCAATGGTGCAGCCCTCAACTATTTTAGCGAGATGGGAAAGAAGCTCAAGCGGCCCGCATCGGCCATGGCGCCCGAGATGTCCAACGCGGATGCCCTTGCGATGCCGGATGACCTCGTCTGCACGCATACGTCGCTGCGCCGGGCCGCGCGCCGCCTGGGGCAGATCTACGACGAGGCCATCGCGCCCACCGGGCTCACATCGCCGCAGGCCCTGCTGCTCGCGCAGATCGACAAGCTCGGCGCATGCTACGGTGAGGAAGGGCCGCCTCTCCAGGTTCTCGCCGGCCACCTGGCCATCGGGGTATCTGCCCTGACGCACGCGCTCCGGCCGTTGCTACGCGAGGGCCTCGTCGAGGTGCGCCCGGATGCGCGCGACCGGCGCATCAAGCACGGCATGATGACGGCCCTGGGACGGCGCCGGTTTGAGCAGATGGTCGCCCTGTGGACGGCTGCCGACCAGCGTGTCGAGGCAGTGCTGGGGACCGATGCGGCGGAGACCCTGAGACGCTTGGCCGACACCGTCGCCTCGCCGCAGTTCCTTGACGCCTACAGCCAGGATACGGCGTAGGCGCCCGACAAAGTGCGGCTGATGCCGCAGGGCAGTGCGCCCATGCCCTTGTGACCACTTTTTACACGTATCCCGAACCTATCCCAACAGCGCAGGGCAAAGCGCGACACGTTGACGCCCTCGCTCTCGATCCCGACCGTTTGCCCGTCGTCGCTCACGAAGGTGACGACGACGCCGGCGCGCTCGTGCGAGCGCACGTGCTTGCGGATGCGGGCGCAGAGCGCGTCGGCCTTGTCGACCACCTTGCGGGGCGCGCTCATCGGGCCGATCCTCCGGCTTCCAACATGCGGACGATGCGTTCGGCCTTGGCGGCGGCCTCGGCCATGGTGCGCACGGGGGCGGTGTGGCTGGCGCCGATGTTGGTCAGCAGCACCGTGCCGTCCGCGCGGGGATGCAGGCGGACAACCGGGGTGCGGCCGGCATGGTAGGTGATCGCGGCGTGGGGAAGATCGGCTGGACCTGCAAGAGACGGATGTGACCATGGCGGACAACGCCGAACGTTCCCTGCTGCCGAACGGCGCGCGTTACCCGAGCCTGCGGGACAAGGTCGTGTTCATCACCGGCGGCGCGTCCGGCATCGGCCGCAGCCTGGTGGAGCATTTCCACGACCAAGGGGCGAAGGTCGCCTTCGTCGACCTGGCCGCGGATGCCGGGCAGGCGCTCGCCGCCGAGCTCGCGGGCGAAAGCGGCCACACGCCGCACTTCCAGCCCTGCGACTTGCGCGACATCGGGCAGCTGGAGGCCGCCATGGCGCAGGTGGCAGACCGGCTCGGGCCGATCACCGTCCTCGTCAACAATGCCGGCAACGACGAGCGCCACACCTTGGAGCAGGTCACGCCCGCCTACTTCGACGACCGCATGGCGGTGAACCTGCGGCATCAGGTCTTCACGGCCAAGTTCGTCCGCCCGCAGATGAAGCGGGCGGGGGGTGGCTCCATCATCAACTTCAGCTCGATCACCTGGACGGTCGCGAACGGCGACGGCGTCTGCTACGTCACGTCCAAGGCGGCCGTGGTCGGGTTGACCCGGGCGTTGGCGACCGAACTGGGCGGGGACAACATCCGCGTCAACGCCATCGCGCCGGGCTGGGTGATGACGGAACGCCAGGTGTCGCTCTGGCTGAACGAGGACGGCGAGCGCCAGATCGACGACCGGCAGGCACTGAAAGGCCGCTTGCATTCGCCGGACATCGCCCGCATGGCCTTGTTCCTGGCTGCGGATGACAGCCGGATGTGCTCGAAGCAGACCTTTGTCGTCGACGCGGGTTGGATCTGACCACCGTGACGGCTGTGGCGCTGCTTACCCCGGTGACGCGCAAAGGGTGCTGCGTGGCACGAAGCGCAGGGGCTTCAGCGTGGCGCCGGTCCAGACGTAGAACGACACGCCATCCCGGTCCTGCTTCTCGCCGGCGGCCCCCAGCACGACAAGCAGCCGGCTGTCGGGCCTGAAGCGCAGGCTGTAGTAGGGCGGCTCGGCGCCGTTCGGCTCCTTGATCGCGACGTGGTTGCCCGCGATGTCGGCGATCGCATCGGGAAAGGATACGTGGCCCGTTTGTCCGTCGATGATCGCAGCGCTGGTGCAGGAGGCGCCGCAGCCCCAGACGGCGACCGTGGCGTGGCCGGCGAAATTGGGGCCTTGCGCGGCGGCGTCCCGCAGGGCGGTGCGGAACATCCGCGCATCAGGCGAGTCGAGCCGGGGGGTTACCGGGCGGGCCGGCCGGTGCGGTGCGGCCGGGTAATCCGCAAAATGCGGGGCGGACGGGACGTCGGCCAAGTCGTATTCGCAGAAGGTGTCGCGTGCGGCGGCCGCTTCGATGCCGATGACCAGGGTGGACACCGCAAGCAGCAGCGCCGCCGTCATCCTGCCCATCGCGGCCTCACCGGCGCCGCTTGAGCCGGGCGTAGAGCGGCAGGAGGGTCAACGGCACTAACAGCACCACGCCGACGGTGAAAGTGAGCGTCCGGTTCCAAAGCCGGTTCAAGGCGAGGTCCGTGGTGGGCAGATCCGGATGGGCAGGGTCCGCCAGCACGGCGACGGTGTAATCCCCCAGGTGCGGGCCGGTGAAGACATAGTTCACGCTGCGGCTGATGCGGCCGCTTGGTATCGGCACCGAGAGGGTGGCATCGCAGACGTTGAACAGGAGGTTGGCGCTGCAGGAGCCTTTCAGCACTTGCCCCTCCGCCACGGGAACCGCTGCGGCATGGACCTGCCAGTCGGTTGCAAGGTCGGGCGCCGTATAGACGCAGAGCCCGACCAGCATGGCCGCGAACAGCAGGACGCCCAGCAGCAACTTGGCATCATGACCCCGACCCCGGCCGCGGCTTCGCGCCGTGAGAGCTGCCTCCGCACCTGGGTCCCACTGATCGCCCATACGCCACCGTAAGCGAACCGCTGCGGAAGAGAAACCGTCGCCACGCTCCCGGAGCACGCGACAGTCAGCGCCAGAAGTGGACCAGTACCGGCACGAGCAGCGCGGTCAACAGGCCGTTCAGACCGATGCCGAGGGCGGCGAACGCCGCCGCCGCCTCGTGCAGCGGCGCGACCTGGGCGGCCGCGACGCCGCTGCCGGCTACTCCCGCGGCCAGTCCGTGTGCCCGCCAGTCGGTGATCCGCATGAGGTGGAGCGTCTGTCGGCCGGTGACCGCGGCCACGATGCCGCCGAGGATCGCCAGCGCCGCGGTCAGCGCCGGGACCCCGCCGACCTGCTGCGACACGGCCATGGCGATGGGCGTGGTCGCGGCCTTCGCCAGCATCGACAACGCCACCGCGCGGGACCCGCCCGCCGCCCACACGATCCCGGCCCCTGCCGCCATGGAGGCGAGCGAGCCGGCGAGCAGGGCCAGGCCGATCCCGGGCAGTTTGGCCCGCACCATGCCGATGTTCTTGGCGAGCGGCACGGCAAGCGCGACCGTCACCGGGCCAAGCAGGAAGTTGATGAACTGCGCCCCGGAGAGGTAGCGTTGGTAGGGCGTGTCGCTCAGCTCCACGATCGCCGCCACGAGGGCGATGGCGATCAGCACCGGGTTGACCAGCGCCGAGCCGCCGCACAGGCGCTGCGCCGCCTTGCCGGCCAGGTAGCCTGCCACCGTCACGACCAGCCAGATCAGCGGCGATGCCGCCAGGGATGCCTGAACCGGGTCGAGGATCGCCGTCAGCATGGGTGCCGACCCGGTGACCGGATCGCAGTCCGGTCCGACCGACGCAGCATGGCGTGCATGACCCAGCCGGTCACGGCCAGGCTGAGCCACGTGGATGCCACCACGGCGGCGGCGATCGGCAGCCATTGCTGACGCAGCAGCCCTGCCTCCGCCACGATGCCGACGCCCGCCGGCACGAACAGCAGGCCCATTTGGGAGATCAGAGCGTCGGCCGTGGCCTCCAGCGCGGGCGGCACGCGCCCGCGGACCGCCAGGACGGCGGCGAGGATGAACATGCCGGTCACCGGCCCCGGGATCGGCAGGGCGAACGCGGTGCGCAGGATTTCGCCCAGCAGCTGGCAGCCCAGCAGCGTCAGAATGGCAGGCAGCATGTCCACCTCCGCAGCAGCCGGCCGTTCGCCGACGCGCCTGCATGAACCTGCCGGGCTTGCTTCCGGAAGGACGGCGGTGGCAATTGATTGTTGCGCAAAAGGGCAAGGTTGCATCCGATGGACTACTTCGCCGCCATGCGGGCGTTCGTGCGGACGGTCGATCTCGGCAGTTTCTCCAAGGCTGCGGCGGAGGCCGGCGTCAAGGTGTCGACCGTGTCCCGTTACGTCAGCGGCCTCGAGGCCGACCTCGGTGCGGCGCTGCTCAACCGCTCCACCCGCAGCCTGCACCTGACGGAGGCCGGGCGCGCCTTCTACGAACGCGCCGGTCCGGTGCTGCTCGGCGTCGCGGAGGCGCGGGAGGCGACGCGGTCGTTGAACGCACGTCCGCAGGGGCTGCTCCGCCTCGCCCTGCCCAACGCCTTCGGCCGCCGCCACGTCATGCCGCATATGGCGGCGTTCCTGGACGCCCATCCGGACATCCGGCTGGACGCCGCCTTGTCGGATGCGACGGTGGACATGATCGAGACCGGCACGGACGTCGCGGTGCGCATCGGCGCCCTACCCGACTCCAGCCTGGTCGCCAAGCTGCTGGCACGGCAGCGATCGATCCTCGTCGTCAGCCCGCGCTACCTGGCACACGGCCCGGGGCTGAGCGAACCTGGCGACCTGGCCCGGCATCGGTGCCTGCTTTCCAGCCTGCATCCACTCGACACCTGGCATGCCCATCCCCTCGGCCAGCCCGGCCACCCGTCCGTGGAGGTGGCGATCGGCGGCACGCTGCGCACGAACGACCTGGAGGTCATGCGGAACGCCGCGGCGGACGGTCTCGGCGTGGCGCTGCTGCCGACCTGGCTGTGCGATGCCGATCTGCGCAGCGGCGCCCTGGCCGCCGTGCTGACGGCGTGGGACTGGCTGCCGTCGCCCGGGACGGACCGGGCGATCTGGGGCATCTACCCGCCCAAGAAGATCGTCTCCCCCAAGGTCAAGGCCTTCCTGGCCTTCCTCGATGCCCGCTTCGGGCGACCGCCGTATTGGGACCGGGCGGCAGAGCCCGCCGGCTGATCACGCGATGCGGGGTGCGGTCGCGCGGCCAACGCCCGACGGGGCATCGCTGCCCAGCCCCTCCATCATAGTGATGTCCGCCGGGGAAACGCGGAAGGAGATTGCAGCTTTCCAGTCCGCGCGGGCGCAACTCGCCTGATCGGCTGACGGGGGCGGAGGTTTGACATGGCTGAACGGGTGGGGGACTTCTTCTGGCGGCGCTTGGCGGACTGGGGCGTCACCACGGTCTTCGGCTACTCCGGCGACGGGATCAACGGCCTGCTCGGCGCCCTGGGCCGCAACGACCACGGCATCCGCTTCATCCAGGCGCGGCATGAGGAGATGGCGGCCTTCATGGCGTCGGCCTACGCCAAGTTCACCGGCGAGGTCGGGGTCTGCCTGGCGACCTCCGGCCCCGGCGGCACGCACCTGATCACCGGGATGTACGACGCCTACATGGACCACGTGCCGCTGTTGGCCATCGTGGGCCAGCAGCCGCGCACCGCGCTGGGTGCGCACTTCCAGCAGGAGTTCAGCCTCGTCAGCATGATGCAGGAGGTGGCGGGCGCCTACGTGCAGCAGGCCTCCACGCCGGCGCAGGTGCGCCACCTCGTCGACCGTGCCTACCGGATTGCCAAGGGTGAGCGCCGGGTGACGGCGCTGGTGATCCCGAACGATCTGCAGGAGGAAGCGTATGCGGAGCCGGAGCACAAGCACGGCTACACCTTCTCCGGCGTCGGCTACACGGCGCCGCGGGTGTTCCCGCAGGACGTCGACCTGCGGCGTGCGGCCGATGTCCTGAACGCCGGCAAGAAGGTGGCGATCCTGGTCGGCGCCGGTGCGCTGCACGCCACCGACCAGGTCATCGCCGTGGCCGAGCGGCTGCAGGCGGGCGTGGCCAAGGCGCTGCTCGGCAAGGCGTCGCCACCCGACGACCTGCCTTACGTCACCGGCACGATCGGGCTGCTCGGCACCAAGCCGTCTTCGGACATGATGGGGGCGTGCGACACGCTGCTGATGATCGGCTCCGGCTTTCCCTGGGCCGAGTTCCTGCCCAAGGAGGGGCAGGCGCGCGGCGTGCAGATCGACCTTGCGCCCGGGATGCTGTCTTTGCGCTACCCCATGGAAGTGCCGCTCGTGGGCGATGCCGTGGAGACGCTGAACGCCCTGTTGCCCTTGCTGCAGCAGAAGCCGGTCGGGGGTGCGTGGCGCCGCGATATCGAGAGCGGCACGGCGGCTTGGTGGGAGGACATGGGCAAGCGCGCCATGGCAGGCGCCAACCCGGTCAATCCGCAGCGCGTGACGTGGGAGCTGTCCTCCCGCCTGCCGGACCGGGTGATCGTGACGTCGGACTCCGGCAGCTGCGTGAACTGGTTCTCCCGTGACCTGAGGATGCGCCGCGGCATGATGTGCTCGCTTTCGGGCAGCCTCGCGTCCATGGGCTCTGCCGTGCCGTACGCGTTCGCGGCCAAGATGGCCTATCCCGACCGTCCGGTGGTGGCGCTCGTGGGCGATGGGGCCATGCAGATGAACAACATGGCCGAACTGATCACCGTGGCGAAATACATGGGCGAGTGGTCCAACAAGACCTGGATCTGCTGCGTGTGGAACAACGAGGACCTGAACGAGGTGACCTGGGAGCAACGCGTGATGGAGGGCAACCCGCGTTTCGCGTCCAGCCAGTCGATCCCGAACGTGCCCTACCACAAGTTCGCCGAGCTCATCGGCCTGAAGGGCATCTACGTCGACGATCCGGACCGGATGGGCGCGGCCTGGGACGAGGCTTTCGCCAGTCCGCTCCCGGTGGTGCTGGAGGTGAAGACGGACCCGGACGTGCCGCCGCTGCCACCGTTCCTCACGTTGGAGCAGGTCCGCAACTACATGACGATGCTGGGCAAGGGCGACGCGAGCGCGCGTCACGTGCTCGCCGACACGGCCCGCCAGGTGCTTAGTACGGTGATGCCGGGGATGGGCCCTGGATAGGACGCCCCGATCCACGATGTTTTGATACTCGCCTTGGGTATTTCCGCGTCGTGCCGGCGTTGGCTGGCTGCGCGACCCAGCTGACAGCCTCGCAGCCCTGGTGTTCCAGACCAAGCCGGCTGCGCGAAGGCCAAGGCCGGGTGCGAGCGGACGCTGAACAGGAGACGAGGACATGGCCGAGAAGACCCTGAAGGACGCCTTCTACGAGACGTTGAAAGACGTGAACTATGCCGAGAAGGCGGGCTTGCGGTCGCTGAAGAAGGCGATCAAGGCCGCTCAGTCGTCAGAGCTGAAGCAAGCGCTGACGGAGCACAGCGAGGAGAGCCAGCACCAGGTAGAGCGGCTGGCGCAGATCTTCGAAATCCTCGGAAAGCCTGTCAGGGCCAAGACGTGCGAGGCGATGCAGGGGATCGTCTCCGAGATGGAAGAGGATTTGGAGGATTTCGCAGGATCCGAGGCAGCGGACGACGTGCTGATCGGATGCGCCCAGGCGGTCGAGCACTATGAGATCGCCCGCTACGGCATGCTGCGCACATGGGCCAAGAAGCTGGGCCTCGACGAGGCCGAGAGCCTCATCTCCGAGACGTTGGAGGAAGAGAAGCGCTCCGACGAGAAGCTGTCCCAGATCGGCGAAAGCCTCCAAGCATCCGGCGAAGACTCCGCGCCGGAGGGCGACGAGGATGAGGAAGAGGACGACAAGAAGGCCGCGGCAAAGCTGAAGTCCAAGGCCAAGAGCTGAGGCACTGCGCCGGGTGGCACACAGCCACCCGGCAGATAGCTTCGCGCCTGGTGCACGAACCGGCTGGCACACGCAGGCTCATCGGCCCGCCGACGCGCTGCCCTGTGTCCGTGGTGCCGGCGCAACCTGCGCGGGGGGCTGGGAGTCCCGCTGTGGCTCCGGCGCGGAAGGGCATGCCCCCACCCTGTCCCGCAGATAGCCCGGCTTGGAAAACGTGCCGAACGAATGGAAGCCGCTGGTCCCCGCATAGCACTGGGCGTGCGCGACGGCCGGCCTCAGGGCCGTCAGAAGCAGCGCGACCGCAGCGAAGGCCCGGCCTGCTTCACGCCATCCCGTCCGATCTACGGCAGGACAGCGGACCGAGGCGAGGCGTCGGGCCGCGTATGCGGTCGGTGGAGACAGGTTGCTATTTGAGCGGGTCATGGCCCCAGTTCATCAACGACTTGCGCCACCGCGTCTCCGTCACGTCGACCTCGGGGCGCTGCTTAATGTGCCGCTTGACGTAGCCGACCACCTTGCGCATGGCGGCATAGTCCTCGTCGTCGAGGTCGGCGGCCTTCTTGGCGCGCAGCTCGAGGATGCGACGGCCCATTTCATGACCGACCGCCTCGTCCTTCCCGGGTTTGGTCACCTTCTCGCCCCCATGGGTCATGCAGACGCCCTGGCTTGCCGACGTCTCCAGCCAGGAGCGCAGCACGGCCGGGCTCATGTTGACGACCGACTTGAAGTCGCTTGCGATCTTGCGCCGCTCGTCGGCCTCCGACTTAGCCATGGGCGTTCAGACCTCCTCCTATTACGGTCAGGCCTGATAGCGATCAGGCAGCGGATCCGTGCCGTAGGCCGGGATCGGCCAGGGTTTCGGCCCGCATCCACACGGCCGTGTCGTGGAACACGGCGCCACCTGCGGGAAGCGCGGGCTGGTCGCTGGTGAGCACGTTGATGCCGTGCTTGGCGCCGCCGAAGGACTCGGCGGGCCAGATGCTTTCGACCACGACGGTGCCGGGCGGTTGGCCCGGGGCGTGCCGGGCATGCAGCACCACCTGCCCCCGCCCGTTGCCGATCCGGACGGGCATGCCGTCGCTGATGCCCAACGCCGCCCCGTCCTCCGGACAGATCAGCGCCTCCGGCCGGCCGCCGCGTTTGCGCGCGGTGGGCGTCTCCGTGAAGGTGGAGTTGAGGAATTGCCGCGCCGGCGCCGCGACCAGCCGCATCGGACGGTCCTCCGTGGCGGCATCGACCAGGGGCACCCAATCCGGCAGCGGCGGCAGCTTGCCCTCGGTGTCGCCGAGCGCCCGCCAGTCCGCCCGGAAGTGGAACTTGCCGTCCGCATGGCCGAACCCATCGAGGAAATGCGCCCGCTCGAACGGCAGCTGCACGTCCAGCCAGCGCCGGGCTGCGAGTTCCGCGGCGGCGGGATAGCCGGACGCCCGCAACGTCGCATCCGCCAGCTCCAACCCCGACATGCGGAAGCTGGCATCCTCAAGCCCGAAGCGCTGCGCCAGGAGGCAGACCAGGTCATGGTTGGAACGTGCCTCGCCTGCCGGCTCGATCACCTTCTGGCCGATCTGGATGTGGCTGTGGCCGCCAGCCTGGTAGATGTCGTCGTGCTCCAGGAACATCGTCGCCGGCAGCAGGATGTCGGCATGGAGCGCGGTCTCGGTGATGAACTGCTCGTGCACGACGGTGAACAGGTCCTCGCGCATCAGTCCCTGCCGGACACGGTTGCTGTCCGGGCAGACCGAGGCGGGGTTGCCGCTCTGCACCAGCAGGGCATGCACCGGGCCGCCGCCCTCCAGCGCATCGGCGTCCCCGGTCAGGATGCTGGCGATCCGGCTCATGTCCAGCTCACGCACGGCGGGGTCGCGCAGGGCGGTGCCCTCGATGAGCGACTTGTCCCACCCGTAGATACCTTTGTTGCCCCATAGCGCGCCGCCGCCCTCGTGCCGCCATTTGCCGGTCACGGCTGGCAGGCAGCTCACCGCGTGCATGGAGGCGGCGCCGTTGCGGCTGCGGGTGAACCCGAAGCCGGCGCGGATGTAGGCGCGCGGCGTGGCGTTGTAGAGCGCCGCGAACGCCTCGATCTCGGCCACGGCGAGCCCGGTGATGCCAGCGGCCCAGACGGGACCGCGGATCGCCAGGTGCGCCTCAAGCGCCGCCGGGTCGTCGGTGTATTCGGCCATGTACGCGCGGTCGGCATGGCCGTCGCGGAAGGCGCAGTGCATGATGGCGCAGGCCAGCGCGGCATCTGTCCCGGGGCGCAAGGCCAGGTGCATGTCGGCGGCCGCGGCCGTGCCGGTGCGATAGGGGTCGACCACGGCCAGCTTGGCCCCGCGCTCCTTCCGGGCGCGGCTGACATGCGCCATGACGTTGACCTGGGTGGAGACGGGGTTCGTTCCCCACATGACGTTGAGGTCGGCCACGGCCATCTCGCGCGCGTCCGACCCGCTGATCCGGCCGCAGCCGGCGACCCACCCGGCGGACGCGATGGCACTGCAGATGGTGCCCTTGCGGCCGGACCAGCGCATCGCGTGACGCAGCCGGAAGATGCCGTCCCGGTTCACCAGGCCCATCGTGCCGGCCGAGCTGTAGGGCCACACGGCTTGGCTGCCGTAACGGTCGGCGACTTGGGTGAAACCGGCGACCACCCGGTCCAGAGCCTCGTCCCAGCCGATGCGCCGGAATGCGCCAGTACCCTTGAGTCCGGTGCGCAGCATGGGGTGGAGCAGCCGGTCCGGATGGTGGATCCGCTCGGCATACCGGCTGACCTTGTTGCAGATGACCCCGGCCGTGTAGGGGTTGTCCGCCCCGCGGACGCCCCCGATCCGCCCGCCGGGCAGGACTTCCACATCCAGGGCGCAGGTACTCGGGCAGTCGTGGGGGCAGACGGAGGAGTGGACCGACCCTTTTCCTGACAGCGACATCCGATGTCTCCCGGCGGTTACCCCGACAGACATAGCCCCTGCCTCCGCACCTCGTCCATGAACGTCGTGTCGCGATCCTATCCAAGACCATCGCCCAGGACGCTAGACCTGACATGTTCAGCAGTCATGTAGGGCGCGTCGCGGCATGGGGCCTGTTCTTGGAGACACTAACATGTTCAGCAGTGATTAAAGTCTTGGCAACTGGTTTAGCGCTACCCTTCCGAATGGCTTTCGCTGAGGACGTCGCTTGAAGACAATGCTCCGGACGCGGTGGGGATTGGTGCCGCGGCTTCTGCTGCCCATGCTGCTCTCGCTGGTCTTGGGGATCTGTGCGGTGCAAGCCTGGACGGCCTATGTCAGCCGCAACGCGATCGATCAGGAGGTGCACTACGAGCTGAACGGGGACCTCCAGCTCCTCAAGGCGTACCTGACGCCCCTCGGCACCGAGTGGTCGGCCGATAGCGGGCAGCTGCGGCTGGGCTACGCACCGCTGGCCGGCTACAATGACCTGGTCGATGCGGCGAGCGAGCCGAGCCATGGCGTCGCAACGATCTTCGACGGCGATACGCGGGTCGCGACCAGCGTGCGGCGGCCGGACGGCAGCCGGGCCATCGGCACCAAGCTCGACAACCCGGCCATCCGTCAGCGGGTGCTGGAACAGGGCCAGACGTTCTACGGCGCTGCCAACGTGCTCGGCCAGCGATACCTGGCGATCTACGAACCGATCCGCGACTACAACACCAAGGTCATCGGCATGCTCTTCGTCGGCCGCCCGGTCGAAGCGCTGGATGGGCCGATGAAAGTCGTGCTGCGGGGATCCATCATCGCCGGGACGATCGCCGTGCTCACCTTCGGCGCAGCCATGGTTTGGGCGTTGCGGCGGACGTTGCTGCCACTCCTCCAGCTCGCCCAGACAACCATCGACATGGCGGCTGGCGACCTGCACGCGCTGGTGCCAGCCACCACCCGCCGGGACGAGATCGGCCGCGTGGCGCAGGCCATCGAAGCGTTCCGGCAGGGAGCCATCCAGAAGGAGCTGCTGGAGCAAGCCCGAGCCGCCGCGGCCGCGGAGCAGTCCGCGGTCGTCTCGGCCCTGGCGTCCGGGTTGGAGCGCCTGGCAGCCGGCGACGTGACCGCCCGGCTGGCGGAGCCGTTCTCCGCCGAGTACGAGTGCCTCCGGGAGAACTTCAACGCCGCGAGCGCGAGCCTGGAGACCTTGATCCAGCGCATCTATAGCAGTTCCGGCACGATCTCGCGCAGCATCGCCGAGGCGGCGCAGGCGTCCGACGAGCTGAGCCGGCGGACGGAGACGCAGGCCGCCACGCTCGAGCAGACTGCCGCGGCCTTGGACCAGATCACCGCGACGGTCAGCCAGACCGCAGCCGGAGCCAGCGGCGTCAACCAGGTCGTCTCGCGCGTCGGCGCCGCCGTACGGGCTTCCGACGAAGTGATGCGGCAGATGGCTTCGTCGATGGGCAGCATTGCCCGCTCGTCGACCGAGATCGGCCGCATCGTCGGCGTCATTCAGGGCATTGCCGCGCAGACCAACCTCCTGTCGCTGAACGCCGGGATCGAGGCTGCGAGGGCGGGTGATGCCGGGCTCGGGTTCTCCGTCGTGGCCGGGGAAGTCCGTGCCTTGGCAGCCCGGACGGCGGCGGCTGCCAACGAGATCCATGCCCACGCCCATGTTTCCGGCCAGCACGTCCGCGGCGGCGTGGCACTGGTCGACCAGACGGGCCACGCCCTGGAGGAGATCGCGACGCAGGTCTCGGAGGTGGACCGCCTCGTCTCCGACATCGCAGCCGCGGCCGCCGAGGAGGCCACGGGGCTGGTGGAGGTGAACCGCGCGGTCAATCAGATCGACCAGGTCACGCAGCAGAATGCCGCCATGGTGGAAGAAACGAGTGCGGCGAACCACGTGCTGGCGCGCGAGGTGACGGAGCTGGTGAAGTTGACGCAACGCTTCACCGTCAACGCGGCCGTCGCAGCACTCCAGAAGGCGGCCTGAGTATCCGTCGGGAAAGTCCAGAGAGCCGCTTACTGGGCCCGTAGCTGCCCAAGCGCGGCTAGCCAGTTCTCGCTGTGAAAGCTTTGAGCGATCCTCCCGTCACGGACCGTCTGGATATCGATCGTCATGATCCGGAAGCTCTTACCCGTATGTGGCACACCGAAGAGATCGCCCGCCGGCGTCCCCGTGAGTTCCCCGCGCACCACGACGCGGTCTCCCGCTACGAGGACATCCTTGATGTCGAACCGCATGTCTGGCGTGGATGTTGCGAGACTTTCGAATGCCTTGATCATCGTTCCACGATCGCGGCACTCGGAAGGCAGGTTGCCCGAACACGATTGATAGTCCGGCGTGAGGATACGGTCCTCCGTCGCCGACACGTCACCGCGCGTCGCGACGTTGAGGAGAGCGTAGAATGGTCCGATGACCTCACGGGCCTTGAGATCGTCCAGGCCTTGCGCGTGCGCGGCAACGCTCGCCCCGACGAGCACGAACACACCGGCTGCCAGATGAAGTCTCATGAGCGTTTCCTAATCCGTCGTCGCGTATGGTCGCATGACCATCTTTCCGAACCTTGCCGACATAGCTGTCCCGCGGAACGTCGCGGGGCGAGGCCCAGGGCGCGACCTGCTCGCCAACGCATGCTGCCAGGACGGCTGCCCGCCGACCCATGCCGGCCGCGCCGTCCAGGCGTTACGTGGGAAGCTGCGCGAAATACTGCCGTGCCGGCTCGATGCGCTCGCTGTGCTCCCATGTCGGATACCTGTCCCGCATCCGTTGATCGAGCTCGAGAGCTGCCACACCGGTGGTCCTGAAGACTGGCCGAGCCTCCTTGAAGAAATCAAGGAGGTCCGATGCGATCTCCGGCCCGCCGAGGTTGCCGTGGCCCGGCACGATCAGGCGCGGCTGGAGCGCCAGCACGTCGTTCAGAGCCACTTCCCAGCGCGCGACATCGATGTCGTTCGCGAGGATCATCGGCGGGTAGAGCGGCACGATCGGGAACATGCGCTCCTCGATCAGGTCGCCGATGAACACCATCCGCTCCTCCGGCAGGTGTATGACCTGGTCACCGGGGCTGTGCGCGGTGCCCCAGGTGCGGAACTCGACCTGGCGCCCGCCGAGGTCCAGCGTCGCGCGGTCGCCGTCGTAGGTTTGATCGGGCGGGGTGAAGACGACGCCATCGAGCAGACGCTTGTGTTCCGCCGGCAGCACGGCGCGGAAACCGTTCAGCAGCGTCGTACCGGATCGCGCGAAATAGTCGCGCTGCGCGGCATTGTAGTAGATGCGCGCATCCGGCTTGAACGCCTGCGCGCCGAAGCCATGCTCCGGATGGGCATGCGTCACGGTCAGCACGACACCCCGGCCCGGCGCGAGCTGGCGGGCAAGCTTGATGACATTTTCCGCGCTTTCCGGTCCAAGACCGCAATCCACCACGAGCACCAAGTCCCGGCCGACGATGATGCCGATGTTCGGCACGAGCGAGATCCGTTTATCAGGCAGGACGAACACGCCCGGCGCCATCTCCGCCGGAAAGCGCGTGTCCACGATGGGCAAGGCGGGTGCCGGCACGGTTGCCGCCAATCGCACCGGTTCGCTGGCTGGCTCGTCGGCCTTCGCGACGGTCGCCGTCGCCAGGGCGGCAAGGCCACCACCCAAGGACAGCCTGAGAAGCCCGCGCCGGCCGGCGGCGGACCAATCGGGATGTGCGAGGCCCCTTGTGGCTGGATCCATCATGCTCACCATTCTGTCTGGACTTCCATTTACTATGCCAGCGATGCCGGTTGTCAAGTAATTCGATTAGAAACTTGATCAATTCTGCAGTTTGCATGCCGCGAATTCTTAAATCAGGAACGTCCCTGGACATGATCCGTCCAGCCGCCGCCAAGTGCCTTGTAGAGCGTCACGAGATTCTGCTGTTGCGAGAGATTGAGCGACACGAGGGTCAATTGCGCCGAGAACAGTGAGTTCTGTGCGATGAGGACATTCAGGTAGGTGTCCGCCCCGGCATCGGAGCGCATCTTTGATACGTCGTAGTACGTCTGGTCGGCGCCGACCAGCTTCTTCTCTGCGGCAACCTGACGCAGGTAGGTCGCCCGCCCGGCGAGCGCGTCCGAGACGTCGTGGAACGCCGACTGGATGGACTTCTCGTAGTCGGCGATCTCGATCTTTTTCTGGATCTTGGCGTAATCGAGATTGGCGAAGTTGGTGCCGGCGTCAAAGATCGGAACACTGACCTGCGGCTCGAACAGCCAGGACGCCGAGCCCGCGCCGAACAGCTTGGTCAGGCCGCCGCTGGCGGTGCCGCCACTGCCGGTCAGCGTGACGGACGGGAAGAACGCCGCCCGCGCCGCGCCGATGTCGGCATTGGCGGCAAGCAACGTGTGTTCGGCAGCCCGGATGTCTGGGCGACGCTCCAGCAGCTCCGACGGCAGCCCGGCGGGCAAGGCCGGGAAGGCCGGCTCCGCCCCCAATCCGCTCTCCGCCATCATGCGTGTCTGCAGCGCGTCCGGCAGGGTGGTTCCCACCAACAGCACCAACTCATCGAGGTCCTGCGCGACCTGCCTGGTATATTGCTCGACGCTCGCCTCGGCCGTGCGCAGGGTCGACTCCGCCTGTGCGACGGTGAGCAGCGTTCCGGTCCCCTGGGCCAACTGCAGTTTGTAGAGCTCATACGATTGCTGCTGCGCCTTCGCCGTCAACTGCGACACGCGCAGCGCGTCACGGTCGGCAAGCCATGTCAGGTATTCCGACGCGACGGACGCCACCAAGCTGATCAGCGTGCTCTTCTGCGTCTCGGCCAGACTGAAATACTGCTCTTGCGCCTGCTTGCTCAGACTGCGGATGCGGCCGAACAGGTCAAGTTCATACGAAACGGTGCCCAGCCCCAGGCTATAGGCGTTGAGATGCAGGGCGGAGGGCGTGCCCTCCTCGCCCGGCGCCTCCCGCGCGAACTCGGCGCCGCCGGTCGCATCGATGGTCGGGAACAACGCGGCGTGCTGGACCTCGTACTGCGCGTAAGAGGCGGCGGCATTCTGCGCGGCAACGCGCAGGTCCCGGTTGTTGTCGAGGGCCAACGCGATGAGGTCCTGCATCACCGGATCGATGAAGAAGTCGCGCCAGCCTATGTCGGCGGCCGCCACGCTGCCGGACACGGCGCCCTCGCCGGTGAAGGCCGGGCCGGCCGGATAACGGTCCGCGACGGGCAAGCCCGGGCGCAGGTAGTCCGGGATCAGGCTGCAGCCGGTCAGCGCCATCAGCAGGGTCGCCGCGAGCAAGCGGTTGCGCACGACCTAAGCCTCCGCCGCGACGCGTATCGCGGTGGTGTCATGCTTCACCGCGGGCTTGACCCGGAACAGCCGGAGCACGGCGACGAAGAACACGGGGACGAAGAAGACCGCCAGGACGGTGGCGGTGACCATCCCACCCACCACGGCCGTGCCGATCGCGGTCCGCGCCGCGGCACCCGCCCCGCTTGCGATCGCCAGCGGGAAAACGCCGCAGACGAACGCCAGGGAGGTCATCAGGATCGGCCTCAGCCGTTCCCGCGCCGCCTGGAGGGCCGCGTCGCGCAGAGTGGCACCTTGCTCGTAGAACTCCTTGGCGAATTCCACGATCAAGATAGCGTTCTTGACCGCCAGCCCCACCGTCGTCAGCAGGCCCACCTGGAAATACACGTCGTTGTCCAAGCCACGGACCGAGGTCGCGAGCACCGCGCCAAGCACGCCCAACGGTGCCACCAGAAGCACGGCGATCGGGATGGCCCAGCTCTCGTACAGCGCCGCCAGGCAGAACAGGATGACGATGCCGGAGATGCTGAACAATGCCGCCGTCTGCGATCCTGCCTGCACTTCCTCGTAGCTCAGCCCGGTCCATTCGTAGCCGATACCGGGCGGCAGTTTGGCGGCCATCTCCTGCATCGCGGCTATGGCGGTGCCTGTGCTGCCGCCGGGCGCCGGGACGCCCAGGATCTCGTACGAGGTGGACCCGTTGTAGTTCTGCACGTTCTGTGGCCCGACCAGCCACTTGCCGGTCGCTATGGAGGAAAACGGCACCAGTCCGCCGGTGCTGTTGCGCAGATACCACTTGCCGAGATCGTCCGGCAGCATGCGGGCATAGTCCTCGCCCTGGACGTAGACCTGCTTGACCCGGCCGCCGCGCAGGAACTGATTGACGTAGATCGAGCCCAACGCTCCTTCGACAAAGGTGTTGATGTCGGCCGTCGTCACGCCGAACGCATTGGCCTTCGTCCGGTCGATGACGAGGTTGTACTGCGACGCGTCCTCGATCCCGTTCGGCCGCACCGCCACCACCCTCGGGTCCCTCGCGGCCATGCCAAGCAACTGGTTGCGCGCGGCAAGCAGCTTGTCGTGGCCAACGTTGCCCCGGTCGACCAACTCCATGTCGAAGCCGGACGCGTTGCCCAGTTCAAGCACCGCCGGCGGCTGGAAGGTGAAGATCAGGGCGTCCCGCGTGCCTGCGAAATGCTGCGTCACCCGGGCCGCCACCGCAGCACCGGATTGCGAGGCCAGGGGCCGGTCTGCCCAGGGCTTCAGGCTGATCACCAGGAAGCCGGCATTCTGCCCCTGCCCCGCGAAATTGAAGCCGACGACCGACAACGCCGTGGCGACGTTGGCCTTCTCGGACGTGAGCAGGTATTCGATCACCCGCTCGTTCACCGCGTCGGTCTGCTCCGCGGTGCTGCCCGGCGGCAGGGTCGTTTGCCCGAACACCAGCGCCTGGTCCTCATCGGGCAGGAAACCGGTCGGCAACCTGGTGAAGAAGAATACCATCGTCCCGACGATGAGGACGAAGGCCAGCATCGACCAGGCCGATCCGCTGATCATGCGGCCAACGCCGCCGCCGTAGCGCTTGTTGGTCCAATCGAAGCCTCTGTTGAACCAGCCGAACGGTCCGCGGCGAGGGTCGTGCCCCTCCCGCTTCGGCTTCAGCAGGCTGGCGCACAGGGCCGGTGTCAGGATCAGCGCCACCAGCACCGACAGCACCATCGCCGAAACGATGGTCACCGAGAACTGCCGGTAGATCACGCCGGTCGATCCGCCCAGGAACGCCATCGGCAGGAACACCGCGGACAGCACCAGCGCGATGCCGATCAGCGCACCGGATATCTGTGTCATGGATTTCCGTGTGGCGTCCCGCGGGGAGAGCTTGTCCTCCTCCATCACCCGTTCGACGTTCTCCACCACGACGATCGCGTCGTCCACCAGCAACCCCACGGCGAGCACCATCGCCAGCATGGTGAGCGTGTTGATCGTGTAGCCCAGGACTGCCAGCACGCCGAACGTGCCCAGCAGAACCACCGGCACGGCGATGGTCGGGATCAAGGTGGCGCGGAAGTTCTGCAGGAAGACATACATCACGACGAAGACGAGGACGATGGCCTCGAGCAGCGTCTTGACCACCTCGGTGATGGAAAGGGTGATGAACGGCTCGGTATCGAGCGGATACACGATGTTCAATCCTGGCGGGAAATAGGGCTGCAACGCCGCCAGTTCGGCTCGGACGGCAGCCTCCGTCGCCAACTGGTTGGCGCCGGCGGCGAGCTTGAGCGCGATCGCCGCGGCTGGCGCATGATTGATCTTGGCCGTCGGCGAGTAGATCTGCGCGCCCAACTCCACGCGGGCGACGTCCTTCAACAGGACCTGGGACCCATTGAGGTTCACCTTCAGCAGGATGTTCTCGAACTGCTCCGGCGTCTCATACCGTGTCGGGCCGATGATCGTGGCGTCCAGGCGCTGCCCCTTGCTGGCCGGCAAGCCGCCGATTTCGCCGGACGAGACCTGGATGTTCTCCGCGCTGATCGCCGTGGTCACGTCGCCGACGGTCAGCGCGTATTTGTAGAGCTTGGCAGGGTCGAGCCAGATCCGCATCGCGTATTCGGCGCCGAACAGCGTGTAGTCGCCGACGCCGGACACCCGGCTCAACGAATCCTGCACGTTGGATGCGACGTAGTCGGCGATATCCTGCGCGCTCATGCTGCCATCGGCCGAGATGAATCCGATGACCACCATGAAGCTCTTGGTGGCCTTGGTGACCCGGATGCCCTGCTGGGTGACTTCCGTCGGCAGCACCGCTTCGGCCAGCGACAGCTTATTCTGCACCTGCACCTGGGCGATGTTGACGTCCGTGCCCTGCTTGAACGTCGCGTCGATCTCCATCGAACCACTCGACTGCGTCGTGGAGGAGAGGTACTCCAGCCCGTCCAAACCGTTGAGTTGTTGCTGGATGGGACGCACCACGGTGTCTGCCACCGTCTGCGCAGACGCGCCGGGATAGGTCACCGTGATCGAGATCTGCGGCGCCGCGATGGACGGGTATTGCGCGATGGGCAGCTGGAAGATCTCCACGCCGCCGATCAGCATGAGGATGAGGCCGATCACCCAGGCGAAGATCGGCCGGTCGATGAAGAAGGCGGACATGGCGCGCGCCTATTTCCCTTGCCCGGAGGCAGGGCCGGGCGCCGGGTCGGCCTTGGCTTCGGTGGCATGGACCTCCGCGCCCGGCCGCACCTTCTGCAGTCCATCGACGATGACCTTGTCACCCGGCGCAAGCCCCCCGGTCACGACCCAGGTGTTGCCGATCGCGCGGCCGGTCTGGATGATCTTCAGCGCCGCCTTGTTGTCCTTGTCGACCACGAGCACCGTCGCGTCGCCATGGGTGTTGTGGGATACGCCGACTTGCGGCACCAGCAGCGCCTGGTCATCGATGCCCTCCTGCAGCTCCGCCCGGACAAACAGGCCAGGGAGCAGGAGGTGATCGGGATTGGGGAAGATGGCGCGGACGACCACCGTGCCGGTCGCCTGGTCCACCGTCACTTCGGAAAACTGCAGCGTACCTGCGAGCGGATAGCTGGACCCGTCTTCCAGGACCAGGGTGACCTTCACCTGGTTCGGACCTGACTGCTGGATCTTTCCCGCCGCAAGCTCTTGCCGCAGCCGCAGCAGCGTCGTCGCCGGCTGTGTGACATCCACATAGATCGGATCGAGCTGCGTCACCGTCGCCAGCACCGTCGTCTGGCTGGCGGTCACCAAGGCCCCCGGCGTGACCGCCGATCGCCCGATGCGTCCGCTGATCGGCGCGTTCACCTTGGTGTAGCTCAGGTTGATCTTGGCTTGTTCGATCGCCGCCTGAGCGGTGCCGATCGTCGCAACCGCCTCGCCGGCGGCTGCCACGGCGTCGTCGTAATCCTGCCGGCTGACCGCCTGGGCGGCCGCGAGCGGCTTGTAGCGGGCGCTCTTGGCTCGTGCGGTCACGAGCGCAGCCTGGTCATAGGCCAATGTGGCGAGGGCACTGTCGTAGGTCGCCTGGTAGGTTGCCGGGTCGATCTGGTACAGCGGATCGCCCGCCTTCACCTCCGCGCCTTCGACGAAGATACGCCTCAGGATGAGCCCGTTGACCTGCGGACGGACATCCGCGGTGAGGAAGGCCGTGGTGCGTCCAGGCAACTCGGTGGTGAGCGTGACCGGCTGCGCCCGGAGCGTGACGACGCCGACCTCCGCCACCGGTGGCGCCCCCGAGGCAGCCGCAGGCTTCCGGTCGCACCCTGTCAGGGAGACGGCGGCGATCAGCAACAGCGGCACGGCGGAAGCGAACGATTTGGCCATACGTGTCGTCCATCGGCGTGAGGAGGAAGCAGACTTGACCGAGCGCGGCGGCGGCGAGGCTGGGCAAGAAGTAGGCTCGTCTCGTGCTTGGTAGATGGACATCCTACAGCGCCTCGGCCGTCGCCATTGCGAGGCGCGCCTGCACCGCGGCAATCCTGCGCCACCCCCATATCGGCTCAGCCCGGGGCAGCCTGGATCGCCACGCCGCCAAAACGCGGCTCGCGATCACGGGGATGGGAGATGAATGTCCGACCATCATCAGGGCAGGTCGAAGTTTCGCCCGGCCGCGAAAGCTCTTTCCAGCAGCGACAATTGGGCTGTCACGCGCTGCAAGTGGTCGTCGCGCTGATACTTCAGGATCAGGACCGGATCCCAGGCGCTGATCATGCAGTCGAACAACGCCGCGATCGCGCCGTCGACGTCGTCGTGCTGCAGCCGCCCTGCGTCGACGGCGTCTCGCAATATGCTTTCCGCAGTGCGGCGCAGGAAGGCGTGGAACGCCTGCACGAACTTCCAGCGGTTTTCCCGCTCCAGTGCCTGAAGCTGCAGGATGTCCTTCTCGTTCCCGAGCTTGTCGTGCATGTGCCGCGCCGTGCTCAGGAAGAGCACTGCTATGCGCGCCCAATCACCCGGCGTCTCGGCAAGGGTGGTTGTGATCTCCTGTTGCAGCGTGAGCAGGTCCCGGGTGCCGACCGCTTCCAAGACGGCGTCGCGGGAGGGATAGAAATTGTAGAGGTTGGGCGGCGACATCCTCAGCTCGCGCGCGATGTCTGCCATGCTGGTCTTGATCGGGCCGTAGCGCATGAAGAGACGCTTGGCAGCAGCCAAGATCAGCTCACGCGTCTCATCCTTGGTAGCCGCCATGGAAGCCCTACTCCTGAAGCTTAAGCTAAACCATCAGAATTCAGTGTCAAGGCCAGCGTCCGGTCTGGCCCCACTGCAGCGTTCAGCTCAGTCCGCCATCCGCGGCCATATGGATGCCAGCCCGCGGAGCTGCTCCAACAGCAGGCACAAGTCCAGGAGACGCTGCTCGGCGTGCCAAGGTGCGACAAGCTGCAAGCCGACGGGCAAGCCCTCCACGGTCAGGCCAGCAGGCACCGACACAGCGGGGTGTCCGGTCAAGTTGAACGGGTAGAGGGGCGCCGCCCACTGCGCATACATCTCGGAGGCGATCGACCCGCCCGCATCGACGCGCGGTGGCGGTGCCGTCATGGTTGGCGTCGCGATGATGTCGAAGCGCTCGAACAGGTGCTGCACCGACCGGAACAGCGCCGTCCGCCGGTCGCCCGCCCGCTGCAGGTCGGTCGCCGAATAAGCCGCGCCGCGCGCGATGCTGGCCCGCAAGGAGGCGTCCATGCGGTCCGCAGCGGCGGCGGCCAAGGCTCCCAGCCGGGTCGCGTGCGCCACCGTGGCGATGACGACGTAGGTTGCGAAGACATCGTCGAAGCAGGGGTCGGCGATCACCTCGACGCAAGCGCCTTGCTGTTCCAACGACACAACCGTGTCCCGCGTCAGCGACAGCACCGCCGGATCGGTGCGGGTGACGCCGACATGCGGCAGCCAGGCGATCCGCAGCCCCTTCGCACCGGCATCGACCGGCCGGCCGGGCACGCCCGGACGGTCGCCGAACTCGGTGACTGCATAAGGGTCGGCGGCCGATGGCCCGGCCATCACGGATGTCAGCAGAGCCAGGTCCGCCGCCGTGCGGGTCATGGGTCCGACGAAGGCATAGCTCGCGAAACCGTCGGGGAACGTCTCGTTCGGGATGCGTCCGAGCGTCGCCTTCAGCCCCAGCACCCCCGTGCAGGATGCGGGGCACCGGATGGAGCCGCCGCCATCCGTGCCGATGGCAAGCGGCGCGACGCCGGCTGCCAAGGCGGCGCTGGCGCCGCCGCTGGACCCGCCGGGCGTGTGCATCAGGTTCCACGGGTTGCGCGTGATGCCGAAGGCCGGGCTATCGGTGAGCACCTTATGGGCAAATTCCGGCAGGTTCGTCTTTCCGAGCATGATCGCGCCGGCTTGCAAGACCCGGGTCGCCACGATCGCCTGGGTCTGCGGCACGAGCGCGGGCGCTGCCATCGAGCCGTTGGCCATCGGCACGCCCGCCACCGCCACGTTGTCCTTGATGGTGATGGGAACGCCGTGCAGCGGGCCGAGCCGGGCGCCGGCCATGACATCCTGCTCCGCCGCCCGTGCTGCCGCCATCGCGGCCTCGACAGTCGACGTCGCGAACAGGTTCAAGCTGGGCGCCACGGCGGCGGCCCGGTCCACCACCGCCTGCATCACCTCCCTCGGCGAGACCTGCCGCGCTGCGATGGCGGCCGCGAGGTCCGTCGCCGAGCAGAAATGCAGGTCGGCGGCCAGGGCTCCCTTGGTCGCCCTGCCCCTCGGAACCGTCACCGGGGCGAGGCAGGCGCCGCGATCTTGCCTTGCGCGTCGAACGCGAAGCCCTTCTCGCGCACGGCATCCAGCACGTCGGTCGTCCAGTCCACGCGGCCGGGGTCGCTGCCGCCCACCACGACAAGCAGCAAAGCCTCGTGGTCGCTCTCGTTGCGGAAGCCGCGCATCACGTGAACGGGGACGGAGACCGTGTCGTACTGTCCCAGCGTCAAGCTATTCTCGCCCTCGTCGCCCCACTGGACCGACCAAGTCCCGGTCAACGGCATGAACACCTCGACCGTGCGGTGGTTGTGCAGGCCGGTTCCCTTCTTTGGCCCGGCCTTGACGATCGACAGGTGGAACCCCTCCACGGCAGTGATCGGCGGCTTGGCTTCTGCATCCTCGGCGACGCCGCCGCCGATGACGAAGAATATCTCCCGTTCGAATTGCGGCAAGACGGCGTCGATCAGAGGACGGGTGCTCGACTTGAGGTCCTTGAAGACGGCAACGCGCTTCTGCATTTCCTCCATGCTGACGGTCCTGGTCGGGATGGACATGGGAGAGGCTCCTGTAGGTTGGTTGCTGGGGGAGGCGCGTCAGCTCTTGGTGATGTTCCAGTAGGCCAGGAAGTACGAATCGAGCACGCCGCCAACGTTGCCGCGGTAAGCGTTGGCGACATCGAACTGGCCCGCTGGGATGTAGGGCAGGAAGGTCCATAGCTCATCCTGCAGCACGTCGAACGCCGCCTTGCGCGAGGCCTCGTCGGGGGCTGCAAGGAAGGCTTGCCGCAGGGCCTCGCCCTTCGGATCGCATGGAAATCCCGGCCACCCGCCGGCCTTGCAGCTCAGGTCGAGCGAGACGTTCATCAGCGGGTGGAACCACGAGCTGCCGACGGCATAGTAGGTGAACAGGTGGTAGCCGCCCGCGCCGATCGGTTTGTCGCGGGCATTGATCCGCTGCAGCATCGTGGCGAAGTCCGTCATCTGCACGTCGACATCCACCCCGGCGCGAGTCAGGCTCTGCGCCAGGACCTGCGTCATCGCATTGATCGGGCCGAGTTGCGGCGTCCCCAGAAGCACGATCCGCTCCCCATTGTAGCCCGCCTCCGCCATCAACCGCTTCGCCCGGGCGACGTCGACCGCACGGTATGGCTCCGACCCGCGTTCGGTGCCGTATTCCGATCCGCACACGCTGTAGGAGTGGCATCGGCTCCACTGCCCATCGTCGCCGGCGACCGCGGCCATCATCTCGTCCTGGTCGACAAGCAGGGCGAGCGCCTGGCGCGCCCGCACGTCGTCGAACGGCGGGAGCTGGAAGTTGGGGCGGACGAAGGCGACGTTCGGGAGCGACGCGGTACGCCGGACGGTGATGCCGCGCTTGCGCAGGAACGGCCCCAGATCGGGCGCCACGGTGTCCCAGAAGTCGACCTCGCCGGTGACCAGGGCGTTGGCCGCAGTCGTCGGATCCGGCATGATCGTCCATTCTACCCGGTCGACATGGACCACGCGCGCGCCGGCCAACCCGTCCGGCGGTTCCGCGCGGGACAGGTAGGCGGGGTTGCGCTCGAACACCACGCGGCTGCCGGCCAGGCGTTCGGCCGCTACATAGCGGAACGGCCCGGACCCGACCGGCTCGGTCAGCGCGACGCCGTCGGCCCGGTTCGCGTCGGCCTCGCGCATGATCGCCGCGATCGGCGCGCCCGGGCCGGCCAGCATGAACTGGACCAGGCCAAAGGGCTGGTTCAGCACCAGCGAGAACGTCAGCTCGTCCAGCGCCGTCATCGACGCCGTCCTCGCCTTCAACTGGCTGCCGATCGACGTGCCGTTCATCCAGCGGGCCAGAGAGGCCACGACGTCGCGGGTGGTGACGGCGCTGCCGTCATGGAATTTCAGCCCGGCGCGCAGCGTGAACGTGTAGGTCAACCGGTCCGCGCTCACCGCTTCCCGGTCGACCATCATGGGCCGCGGTGTCAGCGTCTGGTCGAGTGCATACAGCGTGTCGAACACCATCTGAGCGTAGACGCGCGAGACGAGATTGGACCCGCGCGTGGGATCGAGTTCGGACACGTCGGCACTCGGCACCACGCGCAGGACGCGGCCGGCCGGCTGCGCGGACGCTGGCGATATCAGCAGCGCCGCGGAGCCCACGAGCGCACGTCTGGATAGGGTCAACGCAATCTCCCACGCGCAGTGACATCGGTGCGGCGAAGCGGATGCTGCCACGGCGCTGGACGCTCAGTCAACCATCCGGTTGATTGAATTGCCTCCTGGTGCACCCGTCCTGCCGCCGTGCCCGGGATGTCTCGCCGCACCTGACTGAGCTATGGTCGGGGTGCATGACGACCCCGCATGCCAGTGCTGGAGTTCAGAACGTGTTCCTGCCGATGAGTGCCGCGTCCCTGCCGCAGACTGCATGAGCGCCCGCAAGCCGCGCGGGAACGGCGCCTCGCCCCCCATCTCCTCGACGCGGCGTCCGACCGTGTCGGACGGCACGCGTGACCCGGCGCGTACCCGGCGCAACCTGTTGGACGCCGCCTACCGCGAGTTCTCCACCTCCGGATTTCACGGCGCCAGCATCGAGAAGATCTGCCGGCGCGCCGGCGTCAGCAAGCAAGTGCTCTCCCACCATTTCGGCGCCAAGGCCGAGGTCTACCTGACGGTGCTGGAACGCGCCTACCAGGCGACGCGGGTGAACGACGTGGACCTGGACACCGATGCGGTGGACCCAGTCCAGGCGATGCTGCGCTTCGTGGGCACCGCGTTCGACAACGTGCGCAACGACCGCGCTTTCGTCAGGCTGCTCGCAGACGAGAACATCAATGCCGGCCGCAACATCCGCCGCTCCACGACTTTGCGCGACCTCTATGTGCCGCTGATCCAGCGGCTCGGCCGCATCCTGGCGCGCGGCGAGCAAGCCGGCCTGTTCAGGCCGGGCCTCGATCCCATCCAGCTCTACATTTCGATCAGTGGGCTGTGTTTCTTCTACTTCTCGAACGCTTACACGCTCTCGGCGGTCCTCGCGGAGGACTTGCTGACCAAGGAAGCTATCGCGCAGAGACGCGAGCACGTCCTCGCTTTCGCCATGGCTGCAATCCTTCGAGCTGATCCACCTCTTGGATCGGGAGCGATCGCAGCGGCTTCCTTGCTGGAAGAGCCCTTGCCCTAAGTGTCGATCCAAGAAGAGGCGCCACGCAGCGGCACGCAAAGTAGGGCGGATTGGTTTCGGACAGGCACGAAGTGTCTAGACGGCAAGTCGCCGTGACGAGGGGAGAGGTACCAGTCAGCCGTTGGCGTCGCCGCCAACCGGGATCAGATGCGGTTCGGCCAGGGCAGCACCGCCGCGCGCACGTCGACGGCGGAGGGTATGATGTGCAAGCGGGTGAACGTGTCGGCGATGTCCTGCTGCTGCGCGACGATGCTGTCGTCCATCGGCTGCACGGCATAGACGCCCCGGGGTGCGGCGACGCGCTGCGCCGCCAGCGGCACGCCCGTCACCTCCGCCATCAGCCCTGCCAGCTCGTCCGGGTGCTGCCGGGCCCAATCCGCCGCCGCGTTGATCGCATCCAGGACGGTCCGGAGTTGGCCCGGCGCGCCCTGCGCCCAGTCGCGCCGGGCAAGGAAAAAGCTGTTGCTGGGCGCCACCGCGGTGGCCTGCACCAGCACGCGCGTGTCGGCATCCTGTTCGGCCATGGCGAGGAAGGGGTCCCAGATCGCCCACGCGTCGACCCGCCCGGTGCGGAACGCCGCCAGCGCGTCCGGCGGCTGCAGCAGCACGGAGGTGACGTCGCCCGCCGTCAGCCCGGCCTTGGCAAGTGCCTTGACCACCACGTTTTGCGCGCTCGACCCGCGGGTGTAGGCGATGCGCCGGCCCTTCAGGTCGGCCAGCCCGGCGACCGGCCGGTCGGCGCGGGTCACGATCGCCTGGTTTTCTCCGCGCACCGGCTGCCCGCCGACATAGACGAACGACACCCCGGCCGCCTGCGCGAAGATCGGCGGCGTGTCTCCGGTGGCGGCGAAATCGACCGCACCGGCGTTCATGGCCTCCAGGATCGGCGGCCCGGCAGAGAACTCCACCCACGTCACGCCGACACCAAGCGGGCCAAGCGCCGCCTCCAACGTGGCCTGGCGCCGCAGGATAACGAGCGAACCGTTCTTCTGGTAGCCGATCCGCAGCGGCTGGGCGGCACGCGCCCTGCCTGCCAGCACGGACAGGGCCGCGCCTGCGAGTGCGCGCCGACCGATCCCCGCGGTCAACGTACGACCGCGGCGGGTTCGCTCGTCGTCATAAACGATCCGCCACCGGTCAGCAGGCTCGGGCCGCCGGGCAGGACGCTGCGGCCGACGCCCAGGAGCGGAAACAGCAACTCGGCCACGCGGTAGGCTTCGTCCAGATGCGGATATCCGGAGGCGATCAGCGTGTCGATCCCGAGCGCCTGGTACTCGCGGATGCGCGCCGCGACCGTCAGCGGATCGCCCACCAGGGCCGTGCCCGCCCCGCCCCGCACCAGGCCGACCCCGGCCCACAGGTTCGGCGACACCTCCAGCCGCTCGCGCGATCCGCCGTGCAGCGCCAGCATGCGCTTCTGCCCTTCGCTGTCGCTCTCGGCGGCAAGCTTGCGCTGCGCCGTGGCGATCGTGTCGTCGGACAGGTGCCGGATCAGCCCGCGCGCGGCGTCCCACGCCTCGCCCTCCGTCTCGCGCACGATCAGGTGCAGGCGGATGCCGTAGCGCAGCGTGCGCCCGAGTGCGGCGGCGCGGCCGCGCACATCCGCGATCTTCTCCGCCACGGCGCCGGGCGGTTCGCCCCAGGTGAGGTAGCAATCCGCCTGCGCCGCAGCCAAAGCGTGGCCGGCCGGGGAGGAGCCGCCGAAATACAGCGGCGGATGCGGCGACTGCACCGGCGGGAAGTTCAACTTGCCTCCCTTGGAGGAGAGATAGCGCCCCTCGCGCTGCACCGTCTCGCCGGCCATCAGGCTCCGCCAGATGTCCAGGAACTCCCCGGCATGGGCGTAGCGCTCGTCATGCCCGAGCGTGATCCCGTCCCCGGCCAGGTCCTTGGGGTTGCCGCCGCACACCACGTTGACCATCAGCCGGCCGCCGGACATGCGGTCGAACGCGGCGTGCTGCCGGGCCGCCTCGCCGGGGCTCACCTGGCTTGGCCGGACCGCCACCAGGAAGCGTAGGTGCTCCGTGAACGGCACGATGCTCGCGGCGGTGACCAGCGCCTCCTCGCACCCATTGCCCGTGGGCAGCAGGATGCCGGAGTAGCCGAGCTGGTCCGCGGCCTGCGCGACCTGGCGCAGGTAGCGGTTGTCCACGGGGCGCTTGCCCTTGTCCGACCCGAGGTAGCGGCCATCCCCGCCGGTCGGCAGGAACCAGAGCAGGTCGAGGTTGGAAGCGGCGCCGATATCCATGATGCGCGTCCTCAGTCGGCGGCCAAAACCTGGAAGGCGTCGGTATGCGTCGCCTCCAGCGTGCCCGGCGGCAGCAGGGTTTGCAGCGCCGCCTGGCCAGCGCGGGTGCAGAAGCCGCCCAACCCCTCGCCGGCCCGCCTGGTCTGCGCCCAGGCGGCGACGATGGGCTCCAAGGTGCGGCCGAGCGCGTCCACCGGCACCCGCTCCAGGAACTTGAACGACAGCCGCGTGCCCTCGAAGTCGCCGCCCAGGAACACCGCGTAGTGGCCCGGCACCCGGCCGACCAGCCCGATGTCGCCGCTATACGACCGGGCGCAGCCATTGGGGCAGCCGGTGATGCGGAGGCTGACGCGTTCCCCGCCCATCCCGTGGCGAGCGAACACGGCGTCCAGGTCGGCCACGATCGGCAGGCGCACCCGCTCCGCCTCCGTCAAGGCCAGGCCGCAGGTGGGCAGCGCGGTGCAGGCGAGCGTCCAGCGTGCCAGCGGCGTCAGCGCCTCCGCCAGCGCGACGCCGTGGCCGCGCAGCAGTTCTTCCAGGGCGCCGCGGTCTGCGGGCTGCACGTCCGTCAGCAGCACGTCCTGCTGAGGTGTGAAGACGGGTGACACGCCGAAACGCTGCACCGCCTCCCGCAGTGCGGTCCGCAGCCCGCCCGCGATCCGCCCGGCGTTGACCGGCACGCCCAGCCACAGCAGCCCGTCCCCCTGCTCGTGCCAGCCCAGCAGCTCCGGGATCCGAAGCGGCGGCAGGTCGCGCACGGGCTGGAGGTCGAGGCCGTAGGTGGTGGCGAGCTGTTCGCGCACCCAGGGCAGGCCGCGGTCGTCCACCACGTATTTCAGCCGGGCCCGCCTGCGGTTGCCGCGGTCGCCGTGGTCCCGCTGGAGCGCGATGACGGCGACGGTGGCATCCCACAACTGGTCCGGACCGATGAAACCCACGGCGGAGGCGATGCGCGGGTAGGTGCGCGGGTTGTTGTGGGTCATCCCCTGCCCGCCCCCGACATACACCTGGTAGCCGAGCAGGGTGTCGCCGTCCCACACGGCCACGAAGCCGAGGTCGTTGGCCAGAACGTCCACGGTGTTGTCGGCCGGATGGATCAGGCCGATCTTGAACTTGCGCGGCAGATAGGTGGCGCCATAGACCGGCTCCTCGATCGCGCCGCCCACTGGCTCCTCGTCCAGGAAGATCTCGTAATAGCCGCGGCTCTTCGGCAGCAGCCGCGCCGAAAGCTCGGCGGCATCGGCCTGCAGCCTGGCATGCACCGCGTCCCGGCGCGGCGCCGGCGTGGTCATGACGTTGCGGACCACGTCCCCGCAGGCTGCGTAGGTGGTCATCAGGGCGTGGTTGATCGCCGCGATCTCGGCCTTCAGGTCCCCCAGGATCGTGCCGTGGAACTGGATGCCCTGCCGGGTCGTGATCTTCAGCGTGCCGTTGGCATGGCGGTCCGCGATGTCGTCCAGCGCCAGGTATTGCGCGCCGGTCATGATGCCGCCGGGCGCGCGGACCCGGACCATGAACTGCCACTCCTTGTCCTGCCCGGCCTGCTTGAGCCCGGTCGCGGTGTCGCGGTCGTATTGCTCATACGTGCCGTGGAACTTCAGCAGGTTGTAGGTGTCTTCCGTGACACCGCCGCGCGCCGGGCGCAGCAGCTCCGCCGCAACTGCACCGCGCAGGCCGCGGCTGCCTGCCTTCAATGTTTCGGCACCGGAAACTGCTCGATGGGCGGGGGCGGGGCGGTCGATATCGTTCATGCCGGACATTGGTGCGGCTTTCGTGCGCCCGGCAATGGCGTCCGCGCACTTTGAACCACCATCCTGTCTGCCCGCGAAAGCGAAGAATGACTTGCTGTCGCCGTCGCCTTGCGGATACGGCCATTCTCCCGCGTCGGTGTGCTCTCCATGGCTGCCGCGCTAGGCGCCGGTACTCTGACCTGGCACCCGTGCCGACCGACCCGATCGCCTGCGAAGCCCAGTCAACCGATCAGCAAGCGCATCTTGCATGAGCCCGAGCCTGGCTGTCATCCCAACAAATGATGTTCCAGCCATCCTTACGCAGTTACAATCAAACCGGCACGCACTCACAAATAGTTCAGCTGCGCTTTACCAACGCATTAACGATTTCCGCTGAGACTGTCCGTCTTGACCGTGGGATGACGTCATGATTTCTCGGCTCCGTCGCTTTTCCTTGCTTGGCAAGATTTCGATTATGGTGGTGAGCGGCGTCATTGCCGTGGCTGGCGGCCTCGGGGCGGGCGCGTTTACCGCCATGATGAGTGATGCGCATCAAAGCGCGGCGGAGCGTCAGGAATCCGACATGCGCGTGGCCTGGGATGTCCTCCTCCGATACGGGGACGCCTTCCACGCCGAGGGCGACAAGCTCTACGTCGGGCAGCAGAGCCTGAATGGCTTCGAGGCGCCGGTGGACCGTATCAAGGCGCTCGTCGGCGGGGCTGCGACGATCTTCCTCGGGGACACACGGGTGGCGACCAACGTGACGAAGCCGGATGGCGACCGTGCGGTCGGAACGAAGCTGCCGCCTGGCCCGATCTATGACGAGGTGCTCGGCCAAGGCCGGCCCTACCGCGGCACGACGAGCATCCTCGGCATCCCGTATTTCGCAGCCTACGATCCGATCCTGGGCAAGTCGGGCAAGGCGGTCGGCATCCTGTTCGTCGGCACCCCCCAAGCCGCGTTCATGCAACCCATCTGGGACGCCCTGGAGCGGGCGGCTCTCATCGGTGTCCTCGTGGCGAGTTCCGTCCTCGCGGTCTGCCTTCTGACCACGCGACGGCTGCTGCAACCCCTCCATGGGTTGCACCGTGGCATGGCGGCGATGGCAGCCGGCGAGACGGAGCTGGAACTGCCCGGCCTGCGGCGCGGCGACGAGGTCGGCGACATCGCGCGTGCCGTGGAACAGGTGAGGCAGCGAACGATCCAGACCTTGCGGGACGAGGCGGCGGCAGCGGAGCAAGTCCGCCTCGGGATGGAAGCGGAGCGCACCCGCAACGAAGCCGAGCGCGCCAGAGCCGCGGCAGAACAGGTCGCCGTCGTCGACAGCCTCGCCTCCAGCCTCGCCCGCCTGTCGACCGGGGACCTGACTTGCGAGCTCGCCGAGCCCTTCGCGATCGAATACGAACGGCTGCGGACCGACTTCAACGACACGCTGGTCGCGCTGCGCGCGGTGGTCTGCACCATCGTGCAGAACACGGACGCCATCCGCTCCGGCACCGGCGAGATAAGCCAGGCTGCGGACGACCTTTCGCGCCGGACCGAACAACAGGCGGCCAGCCTGGAGCAGACCGCCGCCGCGCTGGACGAGATCACCGCCACGGTCTGCAAGACGGCCGAAGGCGCGAGGGTCGCACAGGACGTGGTCGGCACGACCAAAGGCGAGGCTGTGAACAGCGAGGCGGTGATGCAGGATGCGGTCGCCGCGATGGACGCGATCGACCGGTCCTCCCGTGAGATCGGCCAGATCATCGGGGTCGTCGACGAGATCGCGTTCCAGACCAACCTGCTGGCGCTCAATGCCGGGGTGGAGGCGGCGCGGGCCGGGGATGCGGGCCGCGGCTTCGCGGTGGTCGCCAGCGAAGTCCGGGCCTTGGCGCAGCGGTCGGCCAGCGCCGCGAAGGAGATCAAGGGGCTGGTGGGGGCCAGCAGCTCGCATGTGGGACGCGGCGTGGCCTTGGTCAGCCAGACCGGGAAGGCCCTGGGACGCATGCTCGCCCAGGTGAACCAGGTCGAGAGCGCCGTCGCGGAGATCGCCGCCAGCGCGCGGGAGCAGGCAAGCGGGTTGGCCCAGGTGAACATCGCGGTGAACCAGATGGACCAGATCACGCAGCAGAACGCGGCGATGGTGCAGCAGAGCACGGCGGCCAGCCGCAGCCTGGCCGACGATGCCGTCGCCCTGGAAGCGCTCACGGCCCGGTTCAACGTCGGAACGGCCGGTCCTACGCCAGCCACGCCCGTTCGCTTGGGCAAGCTGGCACGGGTTGGCCGGTGAGTTCCATCATGGAGCCAGGCACCCGGTCCCACTCCGCTGACAAGATGGCAGGGTCCGAATAGGGCCGAAGCCGGCCTATCAACGGTCCGCCGGGCTCTGCATGCGTTGGCAAGGCGTCGGTGTGCGAAGGCGGTGAGGCGGTGCACTGTGAGCGGTGGATTGACACACGATCAATCATTACCGGCTGGGGCCGTTTGTGGGATCAACAAGGGAACGCTGTCGCGACCCATGGCGTGGCAGGGTTCGGCGGGCGACCATGGTCGATCTCTGCGGTAACGGCTCGCAGCAAACCTCGTCAAGTAGTAAGTATGCAATTTCTATTGCTTGTTTGTGGAGGCCCATACACTCTATAAGTCGGACGATAGCCATTACTTGCTCCGTTGTAATTTTTACGGCCTCACTCCCGTTTGTCATCTTGTTTACCTCTGCGCAGGTTCTTTTTATCGCAGCCGAAAGCAATCTTCTTGGGCTGCCTGCAACCCCCGGGTTGAAAACCTGCAACAAAGTTCGAACAGTGTCTGCGCGTTTTGGTACCGTATCAAACCGATTTTGCTGGTGCATCCGCGACGAGGCGGTTGAATTCAGCTTGGACAACCCGATAGCACTCGCATGAGGCTTGTTCGAGGCGCCGCCGATCTAGGATCTGTATGCGACCTTTTGAATAGTTGATCGCACCACTGCGTTGGAGCGAGGCGGCACTATCAGAGATGCCCGCGCGTCTAACCCCAAGCATCGTAGCAAGAAATTCGTGGGTCATCACCAAGTCGTCGCTACCTACGCGGTCATGTGCGGTCAGCAACCATCGAGCGAGACGTTGTTCGACCACATGCCGTCCATTGCAGGCGGCTGTCATTGCAACTTGGAAGTAATGTGCGAGCGATGTGCGGAGCAGATGACGGCGCAAGTTCGGCCGATCGTCCATGGCTGAGCGTAGCACGCCAGCATCAAGCCGGATGCCAATGCTCTCCGTCTGGATCAGCGCCTCCAGGACGGAGTGGTCCGCGCCTAAGATGACCGGCAGGCCGACTACACCTTCTTTCCCGATCATCCCGACCTCGACGAGTCCACCATCCTCCAGCGTTGCCATCATCGACGCGTAGCCACTTTCCAGGAAATACACGGCGGCGATCTGAGCCCCACTTGGATGGATCACGGTTCGTAACGGCAGGGTTACTCGACTTAAATGCGGAGCCAGGACATCGTATTCTTCGCTGGGAAGGCAAGATAAAAGGTGATTACCCAAATCGGGTTGACGGTAATTCGCCATGATGTCACTCCCAGATATTGACGGCGTTCCATTGGGCGCGCATGTCCTGGTGGGTTTCCGATGGTCTTGATCATTGCCAGATTCGGAACGTCGCCGAACACGTCATGGCCCTCAGCCGCCACGGCGGCCTTGAACTGCTCGGCTGTGTCGCATTCTAAATTGGCGATGATGCTGTACATAGGCTTTTCGCCTGTCGGCATGCCGACGGCCTTGAGCACCCGCCAGCCTTTGATGCCGAATGGTTTGAATCGACCAATGGCATGTGCTTAGCCATGTAGTAGTCGAGGTCGAAGGTCGCATCGTCGACGTTCTCATACTGCACGGTGATGGTGGTTTGCATCGCCCGCTCCAAGCTTGGAGTGCGAGGAGGGCACCAAGGCCCGTGCCAAAAAATTATCCATATAGGGCGCGGCTTCGCCGAACCGGACGAGGCGGTGCGATCACCTGATGCTGGCATCACTCCCCTCGGTCCAAGGAGTTACCGACATCGCCAGATTGGCGGACCCGACACGATTCGAACGTGCGACCTTCGCCTTCGGAGGGCGACGCTCTATCCAGCTGAGCTACGGGTCCAGGCAGCCGTCATACCGCACCCTAGAACTGGATGCCACCCCCCGGATGGTACCGCGTGGCCCAGGCGGCGGCGGCGATGTCGGCGCCGGAAGGGAGGGCGCCGTCCGGGTGGCGGATCCAGGCGATCACGTCGTCGATCACCGCCTGGCGGTCCAGGTCCCGCATCAGCAGGTGGTAGCCGGTGGGATACACCGCCCGGCGGGTGTCGGCCGGCAGGTGGGCCCAGGCCACGCCCATCGCACTGGCAGGCACCAGTTCGTCATGTCCGCCATAGGCGACGAAGCTGCGGCCATGCACCTGCGGGGCAGCCTGCTGGGCGGAGTCCATCAGGTCCACCAGCCCCTTCAGCACCGAAACCTGCGTGCTGCGGATGGTCAGCGGGTCGCGGGCCAAGGCGACCAGCGCGTCCCGGTTGTCGCTGGCGTGGACGCGCACGGGCACGTCGCCGGCCGTGATCCGGTAGCCCGGGATCAGGGCGTTGGCCGCACCCAAGGCGCTCGCCAGCACCAGCCCCTGCTCCGGCCGGCCCCACACGGCGGGGGACAGCATGATCGTGCCGGCGATCGGCGGCGGATCGGCGCTGGCCGCCAGGTCGAGCGCGATGGCGCCGCCCATGCTCTCCCCCATGACGTAGAGCGGCGTGGTGGGATAGCGGCGGTGCAGGTCGCGCGCCATCGCGGCGGCGTCGCTCACCAGCGCGGGCACGCCGGGCCAGGTCTGCCGTGCGGCGGTGTCGCCGAAGCCGCGCTGGTCCGGGGCATACAGCGCCATGCCCGCCGCGGCGAACACCGGGCCCGGCAGCGCCCACTGGTCCCGGCTGTCGTTGAACCCGTGCAGGGCGAGGATCACCACCGAAGGCGGCTGCCCCGCCGGCGGCAGCCATACCCGGGCCGGCAGCACGGTCCCGTCCGCCATGGTGAACGTCTCGTCCGCCACCGGGTGCATCGCCAGCGGCAGGTCCGGCGCGCCGTAGGGCGGCAGGCGGTCCGCGCAGCCCCCCATCAGCAGGGCGAGGCAGGCGAGGGCGGCGCGTGCGGTTGAACTCATGGCTGGCATGGCTATCATCGTGGCGCGTTCCCCACCAGTCGAGGTTCACATGCCGTTCGGCGCCTCCACGCCTGAGCCGCCGCCCGGGATGGCCCCTGGCGAGCACGAGATCATCCACGTGGACGACCGCGTCGTCGCCTGCGACGGCGGCAGCGCCGGGCTGGGCCATCCCCGGGTGTGGCTGCGCATCGTGCACGACCAGACGTTCTGCCCGTATTGCTCGCGGGTGTTCGTGCTGAACCCCGGGGCGGCGGACTCGCACTGAGCACGGGCGAACCCCTGCACCTGGTGCTGGTGGACGGCTCGGGGTTCATCTTCCGCGCCTTCCACGCCCTGCCACCGATGACGCGGGCGGACGGCACGCCGGTCAACGCCGTGTTCGGCTTCACCAACATGCTGGCCCGGCTGCTGAAGGACCATGTGGGCACCCACGTGGCGGTGATCTTCGACGCTGGCCGCACCACCTTCCGCAACCGGATCTACGACAACTACAAGGCGCAGCGCCCGCCCCCGCCGCCCGAGCTGATGCCGCAATTCGCCCTGGTGCGGGACGCCACGGCGGCCTTCAACGTCCCTGCCATCGAGCTCGAGGATTGGGAGGCGGACGACCTCATCGCCGCCTACACCAAGGCCGCGATCGAGGCCGGCGGCCGGGCGACGATCGTGTCCTCCGACAAGGACCTGATGCAGCTGATCCGGCCCGGCGTGGTGATGCAGGACCCGATCAAGCAGAAGTCCATCGGCCCGGACGAGGTGCGCGAGAAGTTCGGCTGCGGTCCGGAGCACATGATCGACCTGTTGGCCCTGATGGGCGACAGCGTCGACAACGTGCCCGGCATACCCGGCATCGGCCCGAAGACCGCCTGCCAGCTGCTCGCCGAGTTCGGCGACCTGGAGGGCGTGCTGACGGCCGCCTCGGCCATGAAGCCGTCCAAGCGGCGCGAGCTGCTGATCACCCATGCCGACCAGGCCCGCCTGTCCCGCCAGCTCGTCATCCTGCGGGATGACGCGCCGCTGCCGCAGGCGCTCGACACGCTGGTCACCCGCGAGCTGGACCGGGCAGCGCTGTCCAACTGGCTGGTCGGCATGGGGTTCCGCTCCACCGTGACGCGGCTGGGGCTCGACGGACCGGTCGGGGAGGACACGCCGTCGCCCCCGCCGCCGGACGAGTCCGCCGCCTTCGGCCCCTACGCCGTCGTGGCGGACATGCCCGGCCTCTCGGGCGTGATCGAGGAGGTGGGCCGCAGCGGCGTGCTGGCGCTCTACCCGGTGGTGGGCGCCGACGGGCTGGTGGGCTTGGGCCTGGCGACCGCGCCGGGCCGGGCCTGCTACGTGCCGGTCGGCCATGCCGCGGACCTGGACCGGCAGGTGCAGCAGGTCGACCTGGCGGCGCTTCGGCACGCGTTGGACCCGCTGCTGGCGGACCCGGCCGTGCTGAAGGTGTTCCATGATGCCAAGGCCGGGCTATGGGCGATGGCGCGCGCCGGGTTCGGCCCGGTGGCGCCCGTCGACGACGCCATGCTGCTGTCCTACGCGCAGGACGCCGGGGCGCACGCGCACACGCTGGAGGATCTGTCCCGCCTGCATCTGGGCCACGGCGTCACCGGGCTGGAGGCCGTCACCGGCACCGGCCGCGCGCGCCTGGCCCTGGCACAGCTGGCCACCGAGCGGGCAGCCAGCCACGTCGCGGAGGCGGCGGACTGCGCGCTCCGGCTGCGCCACGCCCTGCGCGTGCGGCTGGCCGATGCCCGGGCCACCGCGCTGTACGAGCAGTTGGAGCGTCGGCTGATCCCGGTGCTCGCGGCGATGGAGCGGGCCGGGATCAAGGTCGACGAGGCGGAGCTGCGCCGCCTGTCCGCCGATTTCGGCGAGCGCATGGCGGTGGGCGAGGCGGAGATCCATCGCCTGGCGGGTCGCCCCTTCAACCTGGGCAGCCCCAAGGTGCTGGGCGAGATCCTGTTCGACGAGATGAAGCTGCCCGGCGGCCGCCGCACCGGCAGCGGCACCTGGGGCACGGACGCCGCCGTGCTGCAGACCCTGGCGGAGGGCGGGGCGGAGCTACCGGCACGCATCCTGGAATGGCGTCAGCTGGCCAAGCTTAAATCTACCTATGCCGATGCGCTCGTCACCGAGATCAACCCGGAGACCGGGCGGGTGCACACCACCTACGCGATGGCGGCGGCCACGACCGGGCGGCTGTCGTCGAACGACCCGAACCTGCAGAACATCCCCATCCGCACGGAGGAGGGCGGCCGCATCCGCCGGGCCTTCGTCGCGGCGCCCGGCCACGTGCTGGTCAGTGCGGACTACTCCCAGATCGAGCTTCGGCTGCTGGCCCACGTGGCCGACGTCCCGGCGTTGAGCGAGGCGTTCGCCACCGGGCAGGACATCCACAGCCGCACCGCGAGCGAGGTGTTCGGCGTGCCGATGGCGGAGATGACCGGGCTGGTGCGCCGCCGGGCGAAGGCCATCAACTTCGGCATCATCTACGGCATCAGCGCGTTCGGCCTGGCGCGGCAGCTGCAGATCGAGCCGGGGGAGGCGAAGGCGTATATCGACGCCTACTTCCTGCGCTACCCCGGCATCCGCGCCTACATGGAGAGCACGCGGGAGGAGGCCCGCATCCGCGGCTTCGTGCTGACGCCGTTCGGCCGCCGCTGCTGGGTGCCGGGCATCGCCGACCGCAACCCGGCCAAGCGGGCCTATGCGGAGCGCCAGGCCAGCAACGCCCCGCTCCAGGGCGGGGCGGCGGACATCATCAAGCGGGCCATGGTGCGGCTGCCGGCGGCCATCGCCACGGCCGGGCTGCGCGGCCGCATGCTGCTGCAGGTGCATGACGAACTGCTGTTCGAGACGCCCGAGGAGGAGGCCGACGCGACCGCCGCCCTGGTGCGCGACATCATGCAGTCCGCCGCCGCCCTGTCGGTGCCCCTGGTGGTGGAAACGGGCAAGGGGCACAGCTGGGCGGAGGCGCATTAATCAACCCGGCGGCAGCGTTTCGTCCCCCACGCCCAGGGCGCGCTGCATGTACACCGTGTCGAGCCAGCGGCCGAACTTGAGCCCCACCGCCCGGAGCGTGCCGACATGGTGGAAGCCCAGCGAGGCGTGCATGCCGACCGAGCCGACGTTCTCGCTGTCGCCGATGACGGCGATCATCTGGCGGAAGCCGGCCCCCTCCGCCTCGGAAAGCAGGCGGAGCACCAGGGCCTTGCCGACCCCCTGGCCGCGCACGTCCTCCCGGACGTAGATGCTGTCCTCCGCGGTGAAGCGGTAGGCGGTGCGGTCGCGGATCTGCGCGTAGTAGGCATAGCCGAGGACACCGGTTGCATCGGCGGCGACCAGCCAGGGCCAGCCCCGCGCGAGCCCGGTCTGCATGCGCGCCTCCATCTCCTCCAGGGAGGGCGGGATCTCCTCGAACGTTCCGGTCCCATGCAGGACATGGTGGGAATAGATCGCCTGGATGTCTGGCAGGTCGGCCAAGGTCGCAGGGCGGATGTCCATTCCGGCAGGTCTCCTCGTCGGGGAGCAGCCTGCTTCGGCGCGACGGCGTTGAAAAGGCCGAAACTGGCCGTCTGGCAGGTCGGCACGGCCCGATGCGTGCGTTTTTTGCCGCCGGTTTCACCAAATGTGTTACGAGCAGCCGCACCAAGCTGACTTCCAGCGTCATGCGCGAGGAATGAGACACGTGGATAACCATGAGGCAGGCCGCCGCAACCCGCAGATCACGCCGGGCACGATCAGCGGGAGCCCCGACGACCTGAACCCCTCGGAGATGCGGCTGCTCGCAGTGGCCGCGGTGGCACGCCACCATGGGTTCGAGCTCGACCGCAACGAATACCACATGGATGCCGGCGACACGGTGCCGTCGCCGCTCTCGCTGGTGAAGTGGCTGCGCGACCAGGGCCTGATGGCCAAGGCGAGCCGGCTCGAATGGCCCCAGCTGCTCCGGCTGACCGAAGCGGCTGGCATCGGCCAGGTGTCCCCCGTGGTGCTGCTGTTCGCCGACGGCACGGCCGGCATCCTCGTCGGGTCCGACGCGAGCCGCAGCATCGTCTGGATCCGTGACCCCCGCTCCACCGGCAACGACGCCATCGCGGTGGACCGGCTGCGGCTGTCGCAGCTCTGGTCGGGCGAGGCAATCCTGGTGCGGCGCCCGCGCGGACAGACGGACTCCGACCAGCCGTTCTCGCTGGGATGGGTGCTGCGGCTGGTCGGGGCCCAGCGTAGCCTGATGAAGGACGTGGGCATCGCATCGCTGACGATGTCGGTGCTGACCGTCATCCCCCCGCTGCTGACGATGGCGGTGATCGACCGCGTGGTCGGCCATCACAGCCTGTCGACGCTGATCCTGCTGTCGACGATCCTGGTGATCATCGCGGCGTACGAGACCCTGCTCGGCTACGCGCGCCGCGAGCTGATCCAGGTCGTGTCGGCACGCGTGGACACCCGGCTGCAGCTGCACATCTTCAACCGGCTGCTCTCGCTTCCGCTCGACTTCTTTGAGCGCAACCAGGCCGGGCAGACCACCTTCCGCCTCATGCAGGTGAACCGCGTCCGCGAGTTCGTCAGCGGCAAGCTGATGGGGACCTTCCTGGACGTCGTCACGCTGCTGTTCCTGCTGCCCCTGCTGTTCTGGCTGAACGTCACGCTCGCGTGGACCGTGCTGATCGGGGCGGGCATGATCGCCGGCATCATCATGCTGTTCCTCAAGCCGGTGGGCCGGCTGGTCGGCCGGGTCCAGGCGGCGGAATCGGCCAAGAGCAGCGTCCTGGTGGAGAGCATCCAGGGCATCCGCACGCTGAAGACCCTGGCGCTCGAACCGCAGCGCAAGGCGGAGTGGGACAGCCGGGTGGCGACGGTGGGGGAGTTGCGGCTGCAGGCCGGGCGTCTGGCGAACTGGCCGAACACGCTGGTCGCGCCGATCGAGCTGTTCATCACGCGCGGGATCATCATGCTCGGCGCCTATTTCGCGCTCGACGACGCCTCGACGATCGGCGTCGGCACCCTGGTCGCGTTCATGCTGCTGGGCCAGCGCGTGACGCAGCCGCTGGTCGGCCTGGCCCGGCTGATCGAGGATTTCACCGAGGTCCGGGCCGCCGTCGGCGAGGTCGGCTTCGTGCTGAACAACAAGCCGGAACAGCAGAGCGGATCGGGGTTGCGGCCGAGCTTCGAGGGCGCGGTGTCGTTCGAGGGCGTCACCTTCACCTATCCCACCGGCCGGACGCCGGCGTTGGACAACATCAGCTTTTCGGTGCCCGCGGGCACCATGCTGGGCGTGGTCGGCCGCTCGGGCTCGGGCAAGTCGACGGTGACGCGGCTGCTGCAGGGCGTCAACCGCGACTATAGCGGCTTTCTCAAGATCGACGGGGCGGAGCTGAAGGAGATCAACCTCGCCCATCTCCGCCGGTCGTTCGGCGTGGTGTTGCAGGACAACTTCCTGTTCCGTGGTTCCGTGCGGGACAACATCTCGGCCGGCCGGGCGGGCTTGACGATCGAGGACATCGTGCGCGCGGCCCGCCTGGCCGGCGCGGAGGAGTTCATCGAGCGGCTGCCCCAGGGCTACGACACCTGGATCGAGGAAGGCTCCTCCAACATATCGGGCGGCCAGAAGCAGCGTCTGGCGATCGCGCGCGCCCTGATCACCGATCCGCGCATCCTGATCCTGGACGAGGCGACCAGCGCGCTCGACCCGGAGAGCGAGGCGCTCGTCAACGCCAACCTGACCCGCATCGGCCGCGGCCGGACCATGGTGATCGTGTCGCACCGGCTGGCCTCGCTGGTCGATTGCGACCAGATCCTGGTCATGGACAAGGGCAAGGTGGTCGACGTGGCGCCGCACGACGTCCTGGTGGAGCGGTGCGCCATCTACCGTGCCCTGTGGCTGCAGCAGAACCGGCACATGGACCCGGCCGGCGCCCGGGCCGCGTTGCTGACCCCGATTGCATCCCAGGCCGACTGAGCGAGGCGAGCATGAGCGTTACCACCACGACCGGAAACCGGCTGACCCGCAACCAGTCCGCGCAGATGCCGTCGCTGCTGGAGTTCTACTCGCCCTCCGCCGCCCTGCTTGAAACCAGGCCGCTGGCCCCGGCACGCGGCATGGTCTGGACCGTGGCCACCCTGTTCGGCGCCTGCATACTGGCCGCCGGGTTGATCCCGATCGACAAGGTCGTCACGGCGCCCGGCAAGGTGGTCGCCGCCCAGAGCACGATCGTGGTGCAGCCGCTGGAGGCGTCCATCGTGCGCGAGATCGACGTGCGCGAAGGGCAGGTGGTGCATGCGGGCGACCTGCTGGCGCGCCTGGACCCGACCTTCACCACATCGGACAAGACCGCCACCGGCGCGCAGCTCGCCAGCCTACGGGCGGAGGTCGAGCGGCTGCGGGCCGAGGCGGCCGGGAAGGACTACCAGCCCTCGTCGAGCGACCAGGCGGCCCTGGTGCAGGAGGCGATCTTCGCGCAACGGCGGTCCGAGCGGATGTACAAGGTCGAGAACTACCGGCAGAAGATCGACTCGCTGCAGGGGACCCTGAAGAAGGCGCAGGGCGACATCCAGTCCTACACCGAGCGCCTGCAGGTCGCCGCCAGCGTAGAGGCCAAGCGTGCGGAGCTGGAGCGGCTGGGCTGGGGCAGCCAGCTGAACCTCCTGCAGGCCCGCGACCAGCGCATGAGCATGCAGGCCGGCTTGCAGGAGGCGCAGCAGACCGCCCGGTCGGCGGCCAACGACCTGCAAGCCATGCGCGCCGAGGCGGCTGGCGAGGACCAGACCTGGAGGGCGCAGATCTCCCAGGACCTGACGGAGGCCAGCCGCAAGCTGGACGACATGCAGGGCACCTTCACGAAGAACACCCTGCGCTCGCAACTGGTGGAGCTGCGCGCCGACCAGGACGCGACGGTGCTGGCCGTGGCGCCGGTCTCCGTCGGCTCCGTGCTGCAGTCGGGCGACCAGTTCCTCAAGCTCGTCCCGGCCAATGCGCGGCAGGAGATCGACGCCACGGTGGCCGGGAGCGACGCCGGGTTCGTGCATGTCGGCAACCAGGTGACGGTGAAGTTCGACACCCTGCCCTTCACCCAGTATGGCACCGCGTCCGGGACCGTGACGGTGGTCAGCCCCGACAGCTTCACGTCGCCGCAGGCAGACCAGACGGTGACCCGCGGCAACCAGCCCGCGGGCTACCAGGACCCGAACATGGGGCAGAGCTTCTTCCACATCCGGGTGACGATCGACAAGGTCGGCCTGCACGACACGCCACCCGGCTTCGCCGTGTCGCCCGGCCAGCCGATCACGGCGGACGTGATGGTCGGCAAGAACACGATGCTGAAATACCTGTTCAACCGCGTGCTTCCGGTGGCCCAGCAGGGTATGCGCGAGCCGTGACGGCCGGCACCGCCCGGTTGGAAAGGGTGTCGGGCGCGCCGTGAAGGGCTTGATCTCGGCCGTGTTCGCGGGCGGGCCACGCTTGGCCCTGAAGCGCGCGGACAAACTGCTGGAGAAGGGTGACCAGGCCGGGGCGTTCGGCCAGCTCGCGGTCGCAGCCATGGCCGGCATCCCCGAGGCGCAGTTCCGCGTCGGCCAAGCCTACATGGAGGCGTTGGGCGTCCCGCCGTCCGTAGCGGACGCCGCTGCGTGGTTCGAGAAGGCGGGTGCCGTCGGACACGCCGAGGCACAGGCGCGCCTGGCTGGTATCCTCATGCATGGGCTGCTCCGCGGCACCCCGACCGGCGCTGCCGGGCTGTTCGGCGGGCCACCGGTCGCGGGGGCCGATTTCCCGGGCGCGGCGATCTGGGCGCGCAGGGCGAGCGAGGCTGGCTCCGCCGCGGGGATGGCCATCCTCGCCACGATCCTCTCCTCCGGTCCGGACGACATGCGGGACATCCCGGCCGCGCTGGAGCTGTATCGCCGGTCCGCCCAGGCGGGCAACGCGCAGGGCCAGCTTGGCCTGGCGCTCATGCTCATGCGCAGCACCCCCGACGATGCGATGAAGGCGGAAGCGGCGGAACACATGGGCAGGGCGGCCGGGTCCAGCCTGCCGACCGCGGTCTACCTGCTCGGCGTCATGCATGATTTCGGCATCGGCATCGAGCGCGACCAGGTCAAGGCCGTCCAGCTCTACAAGAAATCCGCCGAGGCGGGTGTGCGCCCCGGCCAGGCGCGCTGGGGCCTGGCGCAGATGGAGGGCCGCGGCACCAAGCAGGACAGGGTGTCCGGCGAGTCCTGGCTGCGCCGCGCGGCGCTGGCCGGCGATGCGGAGGCGGCGGCCCTGGTCGGGGACCTGTATGCGAAGGGCGGGGAGCTGCCGCCGAACTATGCCGAGGCGTCGATCTGGTTCAGCCGCGCCGCCGAACTGGGGCACGCCGCGGCGGCCCGCGCGCTCGGCCTGCTGCACCTGACGGGCGCCGGCGTCGCCCGGGACCCGGACGAGGCCGCACGCTGGTTCCGCCAGTCCGCCGAGGCCGGCAACAAGGCGTCCCAGCATGACCTGGCCAACCTGCTGCTCCAGGGCGCCGGGGAGGAGGCGGACCGCATCCGGACCCGCGAGTGGTTCCAGGAGGCGGCGACCCAGGGCGACCTGGTGGCGGCGTTCAATTTCGGCGTGTGCCTGGCCGAAGGCGTCGGGATCGAGCGGGACGAGCGCCGGGCGGCCGAGTGGCTGCGGCGGGCGGCCGACGGCGTGGTGACGGCGCAGCACTGGTATGGCCGCATCCTGGCTGAAGGTCGCGGCGTCGACCGGGACGAGGTGGAGGGCCGGGCCTGGATCACCAAGGCCGCCAATGCCGGCCTGCTCGACTCCCGCGTGGCCCTGGCCGAGATGCTGATCAACGGGCGCGGCGGCAAGCGGGACAATGCCGCCGCCCTGGCCCTGTTCGAGGGCGCGGCCAAGGAGGGGCATGTCGGCGCCATGTTCGCCGTGGGGGCGCTCTACGGCGGCGGGCACGGCATCGAGGCGCAGCGGGCGGTGGCGCAGTACTGGTTCCGCATGGCCGCTGAACGCAACCACGGCTACGGCCAGATGATGCTGGGCCGCTACCTGGCACGCGGGCTGGCTGGCGAGCAGGACGGCGCGGAAGCGCGGCGGTGGCTGGAAGCGGCGCGGGACCAGGGCGTCGTCGAAGCGTCGGACGACCTGGCGTCGCTCGGTGGCGAACCGGCCACTGCTGCCGAGTCCGCCGCCGCGGGTTGACCGCGGGTCGGGCAGGCACGTGACGACCGGGCAGCATTGGGCGAGCGTCAGCCACGGGAGCCGGCTGTCGGACCAGCAATGGTCCGATCTGGCCAAGGACTCGTGGCGACGCGGCGTGGCCGCCGGCGACCCGGTCGAGGCCCGCCGCTGGCTGGAGCGCGCCGCGCGCTTGGCGCCGGCCGACGACACGATCGCCCTCAGCCTCGCCCTCGCCTGCCTCCGCTGCGGCGACGCCCGGCAGGCCCGCGCGTCGTTCGCGTCCCTGGCCACGCGCCTCGACCTGGGGGAGGCGTGGCTCGGCGTGGCGGCGAGCAGCCTCCAGCTGGACGACGCAGCGGGCGCCGCGGCGGCCATGCAGGTGCTGCTGTCCCGACACGCTGCCAACGCCGCCGCGCGTTCGCTGGCCGCCTCCGTGGCGCGGGCGGCGGCCCTGCCCGGGTGGTGTGGGCTGGACAGCGCAGGCCGGCTGCATGCGGATGCGCCAGCCGAGCTGGCGGTCGATGGGCGAGTGGTCCGTCCGCGATGGCAAGGCGGGAATTGCCGCCCTCCTCACGGGCAGGTCGTGTCGGTGCGGCGTGCCGGCGCACCCTTGCTGGGCAGCCCGATCGACCGCGGCGCCATCGACGCGCTGGAGGGGGTCGTGTCCGCGTCGGGTGGCTGGCTTGGCGGCTGGGCCTGGCATCCCCACGCCCCCGATCGCGACCCGGTGCTGGTCATCGACGGCAAGCGCACCGTGTTGCGCCGCCCTCTGGCCGCATCTGCCTTCGACCGCCCCCTGGCCCGGCCGCGGGAAATCCGCGCCGCCTTGACGGCCCGGCCGACCACCGTCACCGCCACCGATGGCACGGCGCTGCTCGGCAGCCCGGCTGATCCGGGCGCGGTGGCACCCAGTGCGCCCGCGGCCCGGCCGCCGCGCGGCGTGCCCGTGCGGGCCGCGATCGACGTGGTAATCCCCGTGCACGGTCAGCCGGATGCGACGCTGGCCTGCCTGGAGGCCGTTCTGGCGGGGATGCCGCCCGGCGGCCGCGTCCACGTGGTCGACGATGCCGGCCAGGACGCGGGATTGGCCACCCGGCTGGACCAGATGGCCGATGAGCGCCGCATCGTGCTGCACCGCTTGGCTGCAAACCGCGGCTTTCCGGGAGCCGCCAATGTCGGGTTGCGCGCGGCAGCCGGCCGTGACGTCGTCCTGCTGAACAGCGACACCCTGCCGCCGCCCGGTTGGCTGCCGGCGCTGGCCGACGCGGCCTACAGCGCCGCCGACATCGGCACGGCGTGTCCGCTGTCGAACGATGCCTCCATCCTCAGCTATCCCGATCGTTCCGGCGGCAACGGAATGCCACCGCCGGCCGACATGGCGGCCCTGGCGCGGCGGGCGAACGGCGCCGCGACGGTGGACCTGCCCACCGCGGTCGGCTTCTGCATGTTCATGCGGCACGATTGCCTCGCGGCGGTCGGGCTGCTGCGGGAGGACGTCTTCGCCCAGGGCTATGGCGAGGAGAACGACTGGTGCCTCCGCGCCGCGCAGGCCGGATGGCGGCACGTCGCCGCCACTGGCTGCTTCGTCGCGCACCGGGGTGCCGCGTCCTTCGGGCCGGCGCGGCGCCACCTGATGCTGCGCAACGCCGCCGTGCTGGACCAGCTACATCCTGGCTACCACGCCGCGGTGGCCGCGTGGACCGCCCGCGACCCGCTTGGCCCGGCCCGGCGCCGCATGGACGCGCTGCATTGGCACGACGGCGGCGGGATGCCGGCCGTGCTGTTGGTCACCCACGCGGGCGGCGGCGGCATCGACCAGGCGGTCGCCCGACGGGTCGCCCTGGCGCGCGCGGCCGGGCGGCGCCCGGTGCTGCTCCGTCCCGACGGCGGCTGCACCGTGATCGATGAGCCAGACATGCCCAATTTGCGCTACCGGCTGCCGGGCGAGTTGCCCGCGTTGTTGCGCCTGCTCGCCGATGCGCGGGTGGAGCGCGTGGAGCTGCACCACCTGCTGGGCCACGCCCCGGCCTTGCTGACCCTCGCAGCCCGGCTCGGCGCGCCGCAGGAGGTGTTCATCCACGACTACGCCAGCCTCTGCGCGCGCATCAACCTGGTGGCCGCCGGGAGCTATTGCGGGGAGCCGCCGGTCGCCGGGTGTACCGATTGCGTGCGCCGCCACGGCAGCCACCTCGGGGAGCCGACCACGCCTCCGGCGCTGGTGCAGCGATCGGCCGTCCTCCTGGCCGGGGCGTCCCGCGTGGTGGTGCCGTCCGACGATACGGCGGCCAGGATCCGCCGGCATTTCCCCGCCATCCGACCCATCGTCGAACCGCTCGCGGACGACGCCGCCCTCCCCCCGCCGCCAGTGCCCAACCAGGCCCGGCACGTCTGCATCGTCGGCGCCCTCGGGGTCGAGAAGGGCTACGAGGTGCTCCTGGGCTGCGTGGCGGATGCCGGCCGGCGCGGGCTGCCGCTGCGGTTCACCGTCGTCGGCTTCACCTCGGACGACGCGGGCTTGCTGGCGGCCGGGCCGGTCTTCATCACCGGGCGGTTCGCCCCATGCGAGGCCGAGGCGCTGATCCGGCAGCAGCGCGCCGACCTGGCCTTCATCCCGTCCATCTGGCCCGAGACCTGGTGCTTCGCCCTGGGGGAGGCATGGCGGGCCGGGCTGCGCGCCGTCGTGTTCGACCTGGGGGCGCCCGCCGAGCGCGTGCGGCGGACGGGCTGGGGGCATGTCCTGCCGCTCGGCCTGCCGCCGGCCAGGGTCAACGATTGGTTCCTAGACGGTGGCGGCATGCAGCCCGCGCCGCCGCTTCATCGGCGCCCGAGGATTGCCCCGTCGCCCTCGCCGCCGCATCCTCCCGCCCCCGCGGTCACCAACGTCGTGCAGAGGCGCCCGAATGTCTGAGGCAACCCCGCTCCCGTCGGAGCGTGTGACGGAGCTGCAAGTGTCGGCGCACCTGATGCAGTTGGATGCCGGCGTCTATTGCGTGCATCACGCGCCCGGTTCCGCGCCGCCCGACCCGCAGACCGGCCTGCCCGGCGCCCGCCTGTCGCTGCCGCCCGGCGCCACCGGCAACGGCGTCAGCATCACGGGCTTCCGCGACGATGGCTGGCTCGGCGCCTTGGACGCGGCGGCGCTCGTCCGGGTCACGCAGGGGCCGGCCCAGGTGCTGATGACGATCTACCAGTCGGTGGGCGCGAACCAGCCGCCGCGCCTGCAGGTGACCAAGCTCGTGGATGGACCGCCCGCCAGGCCGGCCCCCAGCCCGAAGCCGGCGCCGGACACCGTGCCGCCGCCCGAGTTCACCGGCCCCGCGGAGGTCGCGGCTCATGTCCAGCATCGCGGCGATGTCCTGGCGCGGCTGGGCAGCTGGGTCGGGGAGAAGGGAAGCCGCAACTGGGTGGAGGGCTTCGCGCTCTCGCCCGACACGGCGGGGGTGGCGGCCGAGGATATCGAGTACCAGGCCGTGCTCGGCCGCGGATGGCTGTCGCCCTGGGCGGCAGGCACGCAGTATTGCGGCAGCCGCGGCATGGCGCTGCCGATCCTGGGGCTGCGCGTGCGGCTGCGCGGCCAGGCGGCGGCGGCCTACACCGTGCGGGTGAGCGCCACCTTCGTCGACGGCGCCGCGGTCGGCCCGGTCGGGCCGGACGACGCCTGCGAGACGGAGAGCCTGGCACCGCTGGAGGCGTTCAAGATCGAACTCGTCCCGCTGCGCCAGAAAGCGGCGCGCCCCCTGCCTGCGGGCCAACCCGCCGCCAAGCCGAAAGGGTCCAGACGGTAGGGCGCACGCGACCCTCGGGCACGGCGATGAAATACCTGTTCGTCCACCAGAACTATCCGGCCCAGTTCGTCCACATCGTGCGGCACCTGCTGGCGCAGGGCGAGCACGACGTGGTGTTCATCTGCGAACCCAACGCCAACGTCATGCCCGGCGTGCGGCGCATCAGCTACCAGCCGCAGAAGCGGCCGGAGGCGCCGACCCACCACGACGCCCGCGACTTCGCCCTCGCCATGGCGCGGGCGGAGGCGGCGGCGGTCGCCGCGAGCCAGGTGAAGCGGCTCGGCTTCACGCCGGACATCATCATCGGCCATCACGGCTGGGGCGAGATGCTGAACCTGCACGACGTCTGGCCGGATGTGCCTTTGCTCGGCTACCACGAGTTCTACTATGCCGTGCACGGCCAGGACGTGGGCTTCGACCCGGAGTTCGGGGTCGATGTCCGCGCCTACGCCACCATCCGCGCCAAGAACGCCGTCAACCTGCTCGCCCTGACCAACCCCGGCTTCGGGCAGACGCCGACCGAGTTCCAGCACAAGACCTACCCGGCCTGGTCGCGCCCGAAGATCCGCATCCTGGCGGAGGGGGTGGACACGGCACGCTGCCATCCGGTGCAGACGCGGGAGGACAGCGTGATCGCCGGAATCCCCGTCTCGGCCAGGGAGAAGCTGGTCACCTACGTCGCACGGGACCTGGAGCCGTATCGCGGCTTCCACCAGGTCATGCGGGCGCTGCCGGCGCTGTTGCGCGCACGGCCCGACGCGCGGGTGATCATGATCGGCGGCGACGGGGTCAGCTACGGCAACCGGCTGGCCAACACCACCTGGCGCGAGCATATGCTGGCCGAGTTGGGCAGCGAGCTCGACCTGGACCGGGTGCACTTCCCCGGCAAGGTCGACTACGCGAACTACCTCCTGCTGCTCCAGCGGTCGGACGCGCACGTGTACTTCACCTACCCGTTCGTCGCCTCCTGGTCGTTGCGGGAGGCGCTGGCCTGCGGGTGCGCGATCGTGGCCAGCGATACCGAGCCGGTGCGCGAGTTCGTCATCCACGGCCAAACCGGGCTGCTGACGCCGTTCTTCGACCCGGCCGCGCTCGCCGACCGCATCCGCGAGACGCTGGAGGCAGGCCCCGCCGTGCAGGAGCGGCGAGCGGAGGCGCGTGCCTGGGCCGAGCGGCACCTGGTGATGGCCGACTATATCCGTCGCTACGAAGCGCTGATCGCCGAGATCACCGGCCGCCCCGTGCAGGCGGCGCAGCGGCCCTCGCGCAGGCGCTCCGCTGCCGGGCGATAGCTCCACCCCATTCCCCTCGCTGCTGAAAGACCCCATTTCCCGCACATGACCGAGTACCTTGCCCGGCTGAACCCCGAACAGCGCGCCGCCGTCGAGACGGTGGACGGGCCGCTGCTGGTGCTGGCCGGCGCCGGCACCGGCAAGACCCGGGTGCTGACCACGCGGTTCGCCCACATCCTGCTGACCCGGCGCGCCTTCCCCAACCAGGTGCTCGCCGTCACCTTCACCAACAAGGCCGCGCGGGAGATGCGCGAACGCGTGGGCGCAATCCTGGGCCAGCCGGCGGAAGGCCTGTGGCTCGGCACGTTCCACGCGCTCTGCGCCCGCATGCTGCGGCGGCACGCGCAGCTGGTGGGCCTGCAGTCCAACTTCACCATCCTGGACACGGACGACCAGATGCGCCTGCTGAAGCAGGTGATGGAGGCCGGCCGCGTCGACACCAAGCGCTGGATCCCGGCCGCGCTGATGGCGGTGATCCAGCGCTGGAAGGACCGCGGGCTCGGGCCCGACCGGGTGACGCCTGCCGAGGACACCGACTTCGCCAACGGGCACGCCAAGGCCCTGTATGCGGCCTACCAGGCCAGGCTCGCGGCACTGAACACCGCCGATTTCGGCGACCTGCTGCTGCACGTGACGGACATCCTGCGCGGCCACCCGGAAGTCCTGGCGCAGTACCACCGCTTCTTCCGCTACATCCTGGTGGACGAGTACCAGGACACCAACCTGATCCAATACCTCTGGCTCCGCCTGCTGGCGCAGGAGCATAAGAACATCTGCTGCGTCGGCGACGACGACCAGTCGATCTATTCCTGGCGCGGTGCCGAGGTGGAGAACATCCTGCGCTTCGAGAAGGACTTCCCCGGCGCGCGCATCGTCCGGCTGGAGAGCAACTACCGCTCGACCACGCCGATCCTGGGCGCCGCGTCGGGGCTGATCGCCCACAACGAGGGCCGACTGGGCAAGACCCTGCGCTCCGGCCGCAACGATGCCGCCGGCGAGCCGGTCAGCGTGGTGAGCCTGTGGGACTCCGACGAGGAGGCCCGCATGGTCGGCGACAAGGCCGAGGCGCTGCGCCGCGACGGCCACAGCCTGGCGGAAATGGCCGTGCTGGTCCGCGCCTCGTTCCAGACGCGTGCCTTCGAGGAGCGGATGATCACGCTCGGCCTGCCCTACCGCGTGGTAGGAGGCCTGCGCTTCTACGAACGGCAGGAAATCCGCGACGCCATCGCCTATTTCCGCGTGGTCCACTCCCCGGCGGACGACCTGGCGTTCGAGCGCATCGTCAACCTGCCACGCCGCGGCGTGGGCGACGCGGCCCTGCGGTCGATCCACGGGGCGGCGCGGGCGGGGGCGATGTCGCTCTACGCCGCGACCCGGCACGCGGTGCAGGATGGGACGCTGAAGGGCCGCGTGGCCCAGGCGCTGCGCGAGCTGCTGCATGGCTTCGACCGCTGGCGGGAGATGCTGGGCCGCGACGGCCACGTGGTGACAGCGGCGACGGTGCTGGACGAGAGCGGCTACACCGAGATGTGGAAGCGCGACAAGTCGCCCGAGGCACCGGGCCGGCTGGAGAACCTCAAGGAGCTGCTGCGGGCCCTGAGCGAGTTCGAGACCATTGCAGGCTTCCTCGACCATGTCAGCCTGGTGATGGAGAACGAGCAGGGCGGCGAGGCGGACCGGCTCAGCCTGATGACGCTGCATGGCGCCAAGGGGCTGGAGTTCGACACCGTGTTCCTGCCGGGCTGGGAGGAGGGCGTCTTCCCCTCCCAGCGCACGCTGGACGAGAGCGGCAACAAGGGCCTGGAGGAGGAGCGTCGGCTGGCCTATGTCGGCATCACCCGGGCGCGCCGCCGGGCCATCATCAGCCATGCCGCCAACCGGCGCATCTATGCCAACTGGCAGAGCTCCATCCCGTCCCGCTTCATCGACGAGCTGCCGGAGGCGCATGTCCAACGCGCCGGCTCCGCGGCCCTGGGGCGGGAGGCGCGGCTGGCGGCGCCCACCGTCTTCACCGGGCAGTTCCCGCTGACGGCGCGGCGGCCGAAGGTGACGGAGGTCTGGGAGCAGAAGCCGCGCCCGGCGCGCGAAGATGCGCTGGCGGTCGGCACGCGGGTGTTCCACCAGAAGTTCGGCTACGGGACGGTCAACGCGGTGAGCGACGACCGCCTGGATGTGGCGTTCGATAAGGCGGGGGCTAAGCGCGTGCTGGACCGTTTCGTGGAACGGGCATAGCCCCTGCGCCCGCTCTGCCAGGGCGCCCGGGCATCCCCTCGGCCAGGATCGGTTAGCGGTTTACTCTTGACCGGCGGGCCTCTAGGTTCCGCTTGCGTTATCGCTCCGAAATCATGTGCCATGCCACCTGTGGCGGGAAGGGTTCGCATGGAAACCTACGCGACACTGCTCAACCTCAGGGTTGTCATCCCATCCAGCAAGACAAGTTACGTCGCGGTCGAACGGCGGTTCTGGCAGTCTTTATTTGCACTGCGGATCGATGACATCGACTTGGATGAAGGGTGGTATTTGGAGCGGTATCCGGATGTTGCCGACGCCATTCGGAAGGGTGCGTTGAAGAGCGCGCGTGATCATTACGTCAACGTCGGGTATCTCGAACATCGGATGCCCTACCCGATCGACGTGAACAATGACTGGTATCTGGAGCAGTATGCCGACGTCAAAGCCGCCGTCCTGGCCAAGACGTTCATTTCGGCTCAAGATCATTTTGAGGAGAGTGGCTTCCGCGAGGGCCGCTATCCCTTCCCGAACTTCGCGCTGAGACGGAAAAGTAGCCGCGGTTGAGTGATACCGGCCCGTCAACGGATCCAACCACCGAGGATTTCGAGGCGCTCGTCTTCGACGCGGCCGAGCGCCCTGCCCGTTCGGACGAGCCGCCCGCCCGCCCGCCCGGCAGCCCGGCGTCGAGCGGCGTGGTGGAGTTCTCGCCCCCCGCCTACCTGGAGGCCTTCGCCGACGTGGCGGGGAGCATGGACGCCGCAGCCGCGTCCTCCCCGCTCGACCACTACATCCGCATCGGCCTGGCCGAACGCCGCCTCGAACAGCCAGCTTATCTGCGGGCGCTGGCCGGCGGCGTGGCCGAGCGCCCGGCGCATGGCGCCATGTCGTTCAACATCGACGCCTCCATGCTTTCGGCCAACGGCACGATGTTCGTCGTCGGGTGGAGCGACGACCGCGACACCGCGCTTGCCAGCATCTCGATCATCCAGGGCGTGGAGGGCTGGAACACCCGGGGGCTGGCGCGATGCCGCCGCGCCGACGTGGAGGACCTGCTGCAGGCCCCGGCCGGCCATCGCTTCGGCTTCTGGGCGGTCCACCGGCTGGCGCGTTCCTATCCGGACGCGCCCGTCCTGCTCCGCGCCCGGTTCGCCGACGGCCGGTTCACCCAGATGGAGCTCCGGCCGCGCATCGTCGGCGACGTGGACCTGCGCGAGACCATCCTGGGCCATTTCGCGTCGCTGCAGTACCCGGGCAACCGGGACATCGAAGCCGCCCAGCAGCTCGACCGGGGGGCGGGCGATGAGCTCGTGATGCTCAACCGGTCGATCTCGCAGCGGATCACCGCCGCGGCCCATGTCGAGCGCTACGGCCCCGAGCGGGCGCGGTTCGCAGCCTCCTTCATCGTGTGCCTCTTTGGCAAATCCGAATACTTCTTCCTGCAGAACGCGTTGTTCGGCTCGGCGGAGGAGCGCCGGGGGATCGAGTTCATCTACGTCTCCAACAGCCCGGAGCTGACCGAAATCCTCCAGAAGGAGGCGCTGATCGCCGACCTCGTCTACGGCCAGAGCCTGACGCTGGTGACGTTGCCCGGCAATGCCGGGTTCAGCGCCGCCAACAACGCGGCAGCCAGGTTCGCCCGCAGCGGCCGGATCGTGTTCATCAATCCGGACGTCTTCCCGCGCGACGCGTCCTGGGCGCGCGTGCATGCCGACATCGTCGCCAGCCGGCCGAGCCGGCAGACGGCGTTGTTCGGTGCGCCGCTGTATTACGACGATGGCTCGTTGATGCACGGCGGCATGTATTTCGACGTGGATCGCGGCCTGTCGGTCACGTCCACCGACATCCAGGTGTCCGACATGATCCGGGTCGAGCATTACGGCAAAGGCGCGCCGGAACGGTCCAACCGCTACACGGCGGCGCGGCCGGTGCCGGCGGTGACCGGCGCGTTCATCTCCGCGAACCGGGACTGGTTCGACACGCTCGGCGGCTTCACCGAGGACTATCTGTACGGCCACTACGAAGACGCCGACCTCTGCCTCAAGAGCCTGCAACGCGACGTGCCCGCCTGGATCCAGGATGTCCGCTTCTGGCATCTGGAGGGTAAGGGCTCCGTGCGCCGCCCGCCCCACGAAGGCGGCTCGCTGGTGAACCGGTGGCTGTTCACCCGCAAGTGGCGGACGATGATCGGGGCTGACCTGCTGGGACGCGCGCCGCGGCACAGGCTGCTGGGCCACGCGGCCGCGCCGCCGCCCGGTGCCGCGGCAAGCCGGCCGGGGCGCAAAATTGGCCGCTGAGTTCGCCGGCGGCACCCCACCGCGCCAGAAGATCCTGCTCGTCAGCCTGTTCCACCCGGAACTCGTGCGCGGCGGCGCCCAGCAGGTGTGCTACGAGCTGTTCCAGGGGCTGCGGGAAAGCGGGCGCGCGGACTGCGTCCTCCTCGCGTCGACCGACGACACCTACCCGGCCTTGTTCAAGAGCGGCGCCAGGATCACCGGCTTCGACCAGCGGGACGACGAGTTCCTGTTCCTGATGCAGGACTACGATTACTGGTGGCACAAGACCTCGGCCCCCCGGGCGATCGAGGCGCTGGTCGAGTTCCTGGAGACCATCCGGCCGGACGTGGTGCACTTCCACCACTTCTTCACCTTCGGTGCCGACGTGCTCACGCTCACGCGCCGGGTGCTGCCGTCGGCGCGCATCGTGTTCACCTTCCACGAGTTCATGGCAATTTGCGCCGCGGACGGGCAGATGGTCCGCCGCACGGACCGCTCGCTGTGCACCCATGCCAGCCAAATCCGCTGCCACCAGTGCTACCCCGACCGTTCGCCCGAGCATTTCCTCACCCGCCGCATGTGGTTCCAGAGCCACCTCGGCCACGTCGACGTGTTCACCTGCCCCAGCCGGTTCATGATCGAACACTACGTCCGCTGGGGCATCCCGCGGGAGAAAATCCGCCACGTCGCCAACGGACAGCGCCCGTACGGCAAGCCGGGCCCGGCCAGCCCCGGCCCGAAGACGCGGTTCGGTTTCTTCGGGCAGTTCGTCGACAACAAGGGCATCCACATCCTGCTGCGCGCCGTGCGGCAGCTCCGCGCGGAGGGCTTCACCGGCTTCAGCGTCGACCTCAACGGCGACAACCTCCGCTACGCCTCCGAGCCTGTCCGCAAGGAGATCGAAGCCTTCTTGGAAGAGGAGGCGGCGCGGGCGCCGGACGAGCAGATCGTCTTCCTCAACGGCTCCTACCACGTGGACGAGCTGGCCTCCCGCATGGCGCGCGTCGATTGGGTCGTCGTCCCGTCGACCTGGTGGGAGATATTCTGCCTGGTGATCTCCGAGGCCTGGATGTTCGGCAAGCCGGTGATCTGCTCCAACGCCGGCGGGCCGGCGGAGCGGGTGGAGGACGAGGTGAGCGGGCTGCACTTCCAGCTCGGCGACCATCGCGCCCTCGCCCGCACCATCCGGCGCGCCTGCACGGAGGCCGGGCTGTGGGACAAGCTCGCCGCCGGGCTGCCGCCGGCCCCGACGCGCGAGAGCATGGTGGAGGGCTTCCAGGCGATCTACGAGCAGGAAGCCCTGTCGGCACCGGTCGACCATCCCGGCGCAACGATGGTCTAGGCCGGCCGGAAAACGATGCCCAACCCTCTCCCTCTGGGAGGGGGTTGGGTGAGGGTAAAGCGGCACGATCCTCGCGTCTGGTCCTCACCCCAGCTCTGCCAGAGCGGCCATCGCCGCAGGCCCGGGCCCCGTGGTCACCGGGAGGAGGCGCTTGCCAGCCAGCGCCTACTCCCGGACATCCCGGCGGCGGCAGGCTGGCCGGGGCCGTGGCTTGCGGCCGGTGGGCTCGAGCTTAGCCGAACCCCAGGAAGCCGGGCATGCCGGCGATCGGCGGCGCGATACGCAGCCGGGCAAGGTCCGGAACCGGTCGGGCGGTCCGGGCATCACCGGCCAACGCGGTCTCGAGCGCAGCGGCGGCGGCCAGCAACGCGGCATCGCCGCCGCGGCGGCCCACCAGCTGCAGCCCGAACGGCATGCCCAGCGAGTCCAGCCCCACCGGCAGGGACAGGCACGGATGCCCGGCCAGCGTGCCGGCATAGGCCAGCGCCAGCCAGTGGTAGTAGCTGTCGAGCACCCGGCCATCGATGGCAGCGGGAAACAGCTCCGTCCAGGGCCGCGGGCTGATGCTGATCGCCGGGGTCAGCACCACGTCGAACCGGGTGAAGAAGTCGTGCCAACGCCCTTGCAGCGCCGTCTGCATCGTCAGCGCCCGGGCCACGTCGGCGGCGCTGTAGCGCAGGCCCTCCTCTACGTTGGCGGTCACGTTGGGGCCGACATCGGCCGGCCGCGACTGCACCTTCTCCAGGTGCGCCCCCAGAAAGGCCACGGCGCGCAGGATGGCGAAGCACTCGTCCGCCCCCGTGCAGTCGGGCGTGGCGTCTGCCGCCTGGCCGAACAGGTGGCGGAACAGCCCCACCTTCTCCGTGAAGGCGGCGACCACGGTGCGCTCCACCGGGGCGAAGCCGAAATCCGGGGTGATCGCCACGCGCAGGGAGGACAGGTCCACCGCCGGCGCCGGGTGAAGCGCCGCCGGGTCGATCGGGAAGGAGTACGGGTCGCGCGGATCGTGCCCCACCATCGCCGCCATCAGCAGCATCGTGTCCGGAACGGTGCGCGCCATCGGCCCGTTCGTGGGCAGCGGGATCCAGCCATGGCCGCGCATCTCGTTCGGCACGGCGCCGGGCGACGGCCGGAACCCCACCACTCCGTTGAACGCCGCCGGGTTGCGCAGGCTGCCGCCGGTGTCGGACCCGGTGGCGATCGGCACCATGCCGCAGGCCAGCGCCACGCCCGAGCCGCCGGACGACCCGGCGGCCGAGCGGGTTGGGTCGAACGGGTTGCCCGTAGCGCCCCAGACCGAGTTGCGCGTGTTCGCGCCGGCGCCGAACTCCGGCACGTTGGTCTTGCCGAGCACGATCGCCCCCGCCTGCCGCAGCACGGCGACAAGCCGCTCATCCGCCGGCGCCACCGTGTCGCGGTAGATCGGGCTGCCGCGGGTGAAGGGCAGGCCGGCGGCGGCGGTCAGGTCCTTCACCCCCAGCGGCAGGCCGTGCAGCAGCGGCAGGGCGTCCCCGGCCATCACCGCCTGCTCCGCCTTCGCCGCGGCGGCGCGCGCGCCGGGCAGGTCCCGCGCGGGCATGGCGTTGACCGCCGGCTCGATCGCCTCCGTGCGGGCGATGCAGCTCTCCAGCAGTTCCACCGGGGACAATGCCCGGCGGCCGATCAGCCGCCGGGCGAGGGCGGCCGTCAGGTCACAGGGCTCGGTCACGCTCAGTATCCCAGCGCCATGCCGTCCTTGCGCGGGTCCGACCCGCCGACCAGCGTGCCGCGGGCGCGGTCGATCCAGATCGCCTGGCCGCCGCCATGCGGGCGCTCCACGGTCGCCGGCGCGTGGCCCATCCGGGCCAGCAGGTCCACCGTCGCCTGCGGGATGCCGCGCTCCACCTCCAGCTTGCCGCCGTAGGGGAACAGCCGCGGCAGGTCGAGCGCGTGCTGGATGTCCAGCCCGTATTCCAGCAGGTTGCCGAGGAACAGCGTCTGCCCCATCGGCTGGAAGTGGCCGCCCATGACGCCGAACGGCATCACCGCTTCGCCATCCTTCGTCAGCATGGCGGGGATGATGGTGTGCATCGGCCGCTTGTTCGGCGCGATGCAGTTGGGATGGCCGCGCTGCACGACGAAGCCGGCGCCGCGGTTCTGCAGCATCACGCCCGACTGCTCGGCCAGGATGCCGGAGCCGAAGCCCTTGAACAGCGAGTTGATGAAGGAGCAGGCGTTGCCGTCCCGGTCCACCACGCAGAGGTAGACGGTGTCACGGTGCGGCGGCAGCACCGCCTCCCCCGCCCGCGGCAGCACCGGCAAGGCGCGCGCCGGGTCGATCAGGCCGCGCAGCCCGGCCAGGTAGCCCGGGTCCATCAGCTGCCGGATCGGCACGTCCGCCTGCTGGGGGTCGGCGATGAACGCGTCGCGGTCGCGATACACCAGCCGCGCCGCCTCGACGTGGCGGTGCAGCCGCTCGGGCGACAGCGGGTCCGGCGTCGCGTCGAATCCCTCCAGGATGCCCAGCAGCATCAGCACCATCAGGCCGGAGCCGTTGGGCGGGCACTCCCACACGTCGTAGCCGCGCCAGGCGGTGTGGATCGGCTCGACGAACTGCGCGGCGGTGCGGCCGGCGGCGAAATCCGCCTCCGTGTGCAGGCCCCCGTGGGCGCGCAGCGTCGCCACCATGTCGGCCGCCACCGGCCCCTCGTAGAAGCCGCGCGCGCCGTGCCTGGCGATGGTCCGCAGCGTCGCTGCCAGGGCAGGCTGGCGGAACACATCGCCCGCCTTGGGCGCGCCGCCGCCGGGCAGGAAGGGCGCCGCGCCGTTCTTGCGCAGCTTGTCGGTAAGGAGCTGCCAGTCGGAGGCGACGCGGTGATGCACCGGCCAGCCATCCTCGGCAAAGCCGATCGCCGGCTGCAGCAGCTCGTCCAAACCTTTGGTGCCGTGCGCCGCCAGCAGCGTCTCCCACGAGCCGACGGCGCCGGGGATGGTGACGGAGTGCGGCCCGGTCTCGTCGATCGCGGTGATGCCCTGCGCCTCGAACCAGTCGATCGTCGCGGCCTCCGGTGCCCGGCCGGAACCGTTGATGGCGACCAGCGGCTTGCCCGGCTGCTTCCACAGGCAGAAATTGTCACCGCCGATCCCGGTGGATTGCGGCTCGATCACGCAGAGCACGGCGACGGCGGCGACCGCGGCGTCCAGCGCGTTGCCCCCCGCCCGCAGCACGTCCAGCGCCGTCAGCGTGGCGGCCGGCATCGAGGTGGCGGCCATGGCGTGGGTGGCGTAGACCGGGGAGCGCCCCGGCAGATGAAGATCGCGCATGCGCAAACGCTCCCACGCCCATCCCGGCTTGGCAACCGGCGCGCCAGCGGGTTGAGTGCCGGGCATGAGCGAGCAAGCCACCATCGAGGATTTCGACCGTCTGGACATCCGGGTCGGCACGGTCATCGACGCGCAGCCCTTCCCGGAGGCGCGCAAGCCCGCGTTCAAGCTGCGGATCGATTTCGGCGGCGACATCGGGGTGAAGGCGTCGTCGGCGCAGATCACCGTGCACTATGCGGTGGACCAGCTGATCGGCCGCCAGGTCTGCTGCGTGGTGAACTTCCCGCCGCGCCGCATCGCCGGCTTCGCGTCCGAGGTGTTGACGCTGGGCATGCCGGACGAGAACGGCGACGTCGTGCTGGTCCGCCCCGATCTGCTCGTGCCAAATGGCGGGCGGCTGTTCTGACGGCGCAAGCCTACGCCACCATCACCTGGGACCAGCTGCACCGGGACGCGCTGGCGCTGGCGGCCATGCTGGCGCCGATCGGCCCTTGGCGCGGCATCGTCGCCGTCACCCGCGGCGGCATGGTCCCGGCCGCGATCGTGGCGACGGCGCTCGGTTGCCGCCTGGTCGAGACGGTCTCCGTCGCCGGCTATGACGAGGAGGCGCGGTGCGATCCGGTCGTACTGAAGGCTCCCGCGGCGGCAGGGGACGGCGCCGGCTTCCTGGTCGTCGACGATTTGGTGGACCAGGGTGCGACGGCCCGGCTGGTGCGCCAGTTGCTGCCGCGGGCGCATTTCGCCTGCCTGTATGCCAAGCCGGGGGCGCAGGCGGCCGCCGACAGCTTCGTTTCAGCCGTCGACCAGGACACCTGGATCCTGTTCCCGTGGGACGTCCCTCCATAGTTCCGGACCCTCTTCTAAGAAGAGAGGGAGCATTCAAGAGGAGCGGAGCACCCTACTCCAGGTGCCGGCGCAGCATCGCCCGCAACTCGCGTGAGACGCCCTCCCGCAGCCGCTCCGGCTCGCCGCGCATGACGATGGAGATGCGCATCAGCTGCGGCACGATGATCGCGAGCCGTTCCGCCTGCCCCTCCGGCAACGCCGGGGCTGCCTGTGCGAACAAGGCGGCGATCTGCAATCGGCGGCGTGCCCGCACGGTGTCCCGCCATGCAGTGTCGCCGGGCACGTCGATCAGCGCCGCATAGACCGGATGCGCCTCGATGAAGGCGGCCAGCTCGTCGAACAGCGCATCCGCCAACCTGGCCGCCGGCCAGCCGGCCGACCGCGCGTGCAGCGCGTCCAGCCGGGCGGACAGCGCATCGCCCAGCTGCGCCAGCATGGCCGCGGCCAACGCCAGCTTGGTCGGGAAGAACAGATAGAGCGAGCCGATCGACGCGCCGGCCCGGGTGGCGATCTCCGTCATGGTGGTGGCGTCGTAGCCGCGCTCCAGGAACAGGGCCGTGGCCGCCCCCACCAGGGCAGCGACGCGGTCACGACCGCGTTGCCGCTGCGGATGCCGCGCGGCGTCGCTTGCAATTTCTGAGGACATCCTCGTATTTCTACCTGAGCCTTGCCTCATCTATAGCCGGTTGCCGCCGGCCGTGCATCCCCCGAGGAGCCTGCCGATGCCGACCCCATCCGCCGACGGCTACAAATGGGTGGCGCTGAGCAATACGACGCTCGGCATGCTGGCCGCGGCGATGAACAGCTCCATCCTGCTGATCAGCCTGCCCGCCGTGTTCCGCGGCATCGGGCTGAAGCCGCTCGAGCCCGGCAACATCAACTACCTGCTGTGGGCGATCATCGGCTACATGATCGCCACCGCCGTGCTCGTCGTGGCGTTCGGCCGGTTGGGGGACCAGTTCGGTCGCGCCCGGATGTACAATCTGGGGTTCGCCGTCTTCACCGTGGCATCGGTGGCGCTCAGCCTGCTGCCCGGCCAGGGAGACTTCGCCGCGATCTACCTGATCGGCGTGCGCGTGGTACAGGGCGTGGGCGGCGCGCTGATCATGGCGAACTCCACCGCGATCCTGACCGACGCCTTTCCCGCGCAGGAGCGCGGCTTCGCGCTGGGCATCAACGTCGTGGCCGCGATCGGCGGCCAGTTCCTCGGCCTGCTGATCGGCGGCCTGCTGGCGGACACGAACTGGCGGCTGGTGTTCTGGATCAACGTGCCGGTCGGCGTGGTCGGCACCGTTTGGGCCTATTGGAAGCTGCGCGATGCGCCGACCCGGGTCTCGCACCGGATCGACTGGGCCGGCAACCTGACGTTCGGGTTGGGCCTGGTGCTGATCCTGACGGCGATCACCTATGGCATCCAGCCCTACGGGAACCACGTCATGGCGTGGGGCCGGCCGCTCGTGCTGGCATTGTTCGTCCTGGGCTTCCTCTCCTTGGCCGCCTTCGTCGTGGCCGAACGCGTGGCCGCCAAGCCGATGCTGGATTTCCGCCTGTTCCGCATCCCCGGCGTGGCCTATGGCAACCTGGCCAACCTCGCCTCCGCCATCGCCCGCGGCGGGCTGCAGTTCATGCTGATCATCTGGCTGCAGGGGATCTGGCTGCCGCTGCACGGCTACTCGTTCGAGGACACGCCGCTCTGGTCGGCCATCTTCATGCTGCCGCTGACGGTCGGCTTCCTGGTGGCCGGGCCGCTCGCCGGCTATTTCTCCGACCACCTGGACGGGCGGATCTTCTCGGTCGGCGGCATGGTGCTGGGCGCGGCGAGCTTCATCGCGCTGATGCTGCTGCCGGCCGATTTCTCCTATGCGGGCTTCGCCTTCCTGCTGCTGCTGAACGGCCTGGGCTCCGGGCTGTTCGTGGCGCCCAACACGACGCAGATCATGAACGCGGCCCCCGCATCGGAGCGGGGCCAGGCCTCCGGGCTGCGCGCCACGACCACCAATGCCGGGCAGGTGCTGTCCATCGGCCTGTTCTTCAGCCTGATGATCGCCGGGTTGGCGACGACGCTGCCGGGCTCGATGGAGGCCGGGCTGCTGGCGGAGCACGTGCCGCCGGCGGTCGCGCATGACCTGGCCGGGACGCCGCCGGTGGCCAGCCTGTTCGCCGCCTTCCTGGGCTACAACCCGATGGGCGAGCTGATCCCGCCGGGCGTGCTGCACGGCCTGCCGCCCGCCAGCATCGCCGCGCTGACAGGCAAGACGTTCTTCCCCGGGCTGATCTCGGGGCCGTTCAAGCATGGATTGGTGTTCGCCTTCAGCGTCTCGGCCGCGCTATACCTGCTCGCCGGCGCGGCCTCCTGGCTCGGGAGCACCTCGCGTGGAGCAGCAGCCTCTCCGATCCGAGAGGAGCGGGAGCTGACGGCCAATCGGTGAGGGCGGCAACCGCGATGCGGACCAAAGTGGCGATCGTGGGGGGCGGACCGGCTGGCCTGATGCTCGGCGCGTTGCTGACGCAGGACGGCATCGACAACGTCATCCTCGAGCGCAAGACGCCGGACTACGTGCTCGGCCGGATCCGCGCCGGGGTGCTGGAGCAGGGCACGGTGGACTTGCTGGTGCGGGCCGGCGCTGGCGAACGCGTGCATGCCGAGGGATTGCCGCATACGGGTGTGGAGCTGTCGTTCGACGGGGAGCCGCACCGCATCGACCTGCAGGCGCTTACCGGCCGCAGCGTCACCGTCTATGGCCAGACGGAGGTCACGTGCGACCTGATGGCGCTGCGCGCCGCCTCCGGCGCCCCCACCGTCTACGGGGCGGAGGATGTGAGGCTGGATGACCACGCGGGGCCGTCCGCGCGCCTGTCCTACACGCAGGATGGCGCCCGGCGGCGGTTGGACTGCGACTTCATCGCCGGGTGCGACGGCTTCCACGGCGTGTGCCGCGCCTCGGTACCGTCCGAGGCGATCCGTCTATTCGAGCGCGTCTATCCGTTCGGCTGGCTCGGCCTGCTGGTCGACCAGCCGCCGCTTGCCGACGAGCTGATCTACGCCCACCACGAACGCGGCTTCGCCCTGTGCTCCATGCGCTCGGCCCATCGCAGCCGCTACTACCTGCAATGCAGCATGGACGAGCGCGTGTCCGACTGGCCGGACGACCGGTTCTTTGACGAGCTTTGCCGCCGGATCCCGCCGCAGGCGGCGGCCCGGCTGCACCGTGGGCGGTCGCTGGAAAAGTCGGTCGCCCCGCTGCGCTCCTTCGTCGCCGAGCCGCTGCGGTTCGGCCGCCTGTTCCTGGCCGGGGACGCAGCGCACATCGTGCCGCCCACCGGGGCCAAGGGGCTGAACCTGGCGATGAGCGACGTGGCCTGCCTGCACCAGGCGTTCACCGAACACTACCGGGACGGCTCGGATGCCGGCATCGACGGCTATTCCGCCCGCGTGTTGGCCCGCATCTGGAAGGTCGAGCGGTTCTCCTGGTGGATGACGTCGCTGTTGCACACCTTTCCCGGCACGGACGCCTTTTCCCGCCGGGTGCAACGCGCCGAGTTCGACTACCTGGCGGGTTCGCCGGCCGCGCAGGCGGCGCTGGCGGAGAACTACGTTGGCCTGCCCATATAGCCCCTGCCTAAGCCCGTTCGCTGAACCCTCTCCCGCTGGCGGGAGAGGGCGGAAGCGCCTGAAGGTTCCGCCTGCGCAGCAGGTGGAATGGCGCTGGAGGGAGGGTGAGGGTGGCCAGGCAGCGAAGAAATGCCGGGACTTGGTCTGTTTTCGAGCGGGCACCGCCACCCTCACCCCGACCCTCTCCCGCCAGCGGAGGGAGGTATGGCGTTTGTCGTTGCCCGCCCAGAAGGAGAGGAAGAAGAGAGGGAGCCGGATAGTGCGGCGCCCGGATGGAAGTGGGCGTAGACGCGGCGGGCGGTCTCGCGGTTGATCCCGGGGGCGGCTTCCAGGTCGGTCAGCCCGGCCTGCTTCACCCCCCGGGCCGAGCCGAAATGGTTCAGCAGGGCGCGCTTCCTCGCACTGCCCACGCCGTCGATCTCGTCCAGTTCGCTGGTGACCAGGGCCTTGGATCGGCCGGCGCGATGGGTGGTGATGGCGAAGCGATGCGCCTCGTCCCGCACCCGTTGCAGGTAGTACAGCACCGGGTCGCGCGGCGGGAGCTGGAACGGCTCGCGCCCGTCGACGTGGAACCACTCGCGCCCGGCGTCGCGGTCCGGCCCCTTGGCGATGCCGACGAGCTTGACGTCCTGCACGCCCAGGTCGGCCAGGATGCCGCGCACGGCCGAAAGCTGCCCGGCACCGCCGTCGATCAGCACCAGGTCCGGCCAGTTGCTCGCGTCACCCTCCGCCTGCTCCCGCAACGCGCGGCCGAACCGGCGTTCCAGCACCTCGCGCATCATGGCGAAGTCGTCGCCGGGCATGATCGGGCCGCGGATGCTGAACTTGCGATAGGCGTTCTTGTTCGGCCCCTCGGCCCCGAACACGACCATCACGCCGTACGGGTTGGCGCCCATGATGTGGCTGTTGTCGTAGCACTCGATGCGCTCGGGCGCGGCGCCGAGCTCGAATAGCTGCGCCACACCCTCCAACAGCCTGGCCTGGCCGGCGCTCTCCGCCAGCCGCCGCTCCAGCGCCTCGCGCGCGTTGGTGACGGCATGGTCCACCACGGCGCGCTTCTCGCCTCGCTGCGGCGTGGTGATCTCCACCTTGCGGTTCGCCTTCAGGCACAGCGCCTCGGCCACCAGCTCGGTCTGCGGCATGGCGTGGCTGGTCAGCACCAGCGGCGGCGGCGGCTTGTCGTCGTAGAACTGGGCGATGAAGGCCTGCAACACCTCGCCCGGGTCTTCATGCCGGGCATGCGTCGGGTAGAAGGCGCGATTGCCGTTGTTGCGGCCGCCGCGGACGAAGAACACCTGTACGCAGGTCTGCCCGGCCGTCTGCCAGGCGGCGACCACGTCGGCATCCTCCAGGCTGGCCGGGTTGACCACGCCGGTGCCCTGCACGTGGGTCAACGCGCGGATGCGGTCGCGCGCGGCGGCGGCACGCTCGAACTCCAGGTTGGCGGACGCCGCCTCCATCTCGGCCGCCAGCTCGGACTGCACCCCGGCGGCGCGCCCCTGCAGGAACGCCTTGGCCTGCGCCACCAGCTTGGCATACGCGTCCGGCGCGATCCGCCCGACGCAGGGCGCGCTGCACCGCTTGATCTGGTGCAGCAGGCACGGGCGCGAGCGGTTGCGGAACACCGTGTCGGCGCAGGAGCGCAGCAGGAACACCCGCTCCATCGCCACCACCGTCTGGTTCACGGCCCAGGCGGAGGCGAACGGCCCCCAATAGCTGCGGCCCTTCACCTGCGTGCCGCGGAATTTGGCGATCTGCGGGTAGGCATGCTCCTCCGTCAGCATCAGCCAGGGATACGATTTGTCGTCCCGCAGCACGATGTTGTAGCGCGGCTTCAGCCGCTTGATGAGGTTGGCCTCCAGCAGCAGCGCCTCGGCCTCGGTATGGGTGGTGACCACCTCCATGCTGGCGGTGTGCGACACCATCAGGCGCAGCCGCTCCTCCAGCCGGCCGAGCTGGGTGTAGTTGGTCACCCGTTTCTTGAGGCTGCGCGCCTTGCCGACGTAGAGTGCATCTCCCTTGACGTCGAGCATGCGGTAGACGCCGGGGCTGGTCGGCATGGTCGCGAGCGCCCGTTCGATGACCGACACCCCGGTGGCCGTCGTGTCGTTAACCAGTTCCGTCAGGCCTGCCTCCAAATTACTCACGGGCGCGTGAGACTAATCCACCGACTCTGTGGACAACTCTGTGGGGGATTGGCCGCCGACGGCACTTACCCCACGGCTTTTCAGCACGTTCGTCATCTTGCCCAACAATTGGTCACTATGCTCAACCCATTGATAATACGGCATTCTGCTTCGCCTTTCCCGCCGTTCTGAGAAGCACCGCATAGGGGCCTGACTCTGCTGCGAGTCAATTCTCCCCGCGTGGACAAGTGCCCTGCCGCCGTTCGACTTCGACGCCGACCGACGCCAGGTCGTCGAACACGTCCAGCTTCTCGACCCGCACGCGCACCACCTCGACGCGGGCATCCCGCAGGCAGGTTTCCGCCAGCCGCTCGGCCAAAGTTTCCACCAGCATCACGTGCCCGGCCCCGACGACGTCGCGGATCGACCGCGCCACCACCTCGTAATCCACGACGCGGCCAAGCTCATCGCGGCCGACCCCCGCCCGCGAGACCCCGGTGCCGGGAGTGTCCTCGGCGACGCCCATGTCGACGTTGATCCGCACGCGCTGCTTGGCCGCGCGCTCGTGCGGGTAGACGCCGATGGAGGCGGGCAACACCATGTCGCGGAGGAAGACGTGGCGCAGCCCGCGTCCTGCCAGGCGTGGCGGATCGATCATTCCTCAGGCCCTCCAGCCCGTCCGGCAGGACTCCATTGCAGATGCTGCCCGCCATCCAGCGCGATCATCTGGCCCGTCATCGAAGGCAGGGCAAGGATGGCGAGCACGGCCCGGCCCACCTCCGCCGGGTCCGTGCCGCGGCCGAGGGGGGTGGAGGCGCATTGCCGGGCGAACTGCTCGGCGGTCTGGCGCGGGCTGGGCAAGGCCGGGCCAGGGCCGATGGCGTTGACCCGGATGCGAGGGGCCAGCGCCAGGGCAAGCGACTGGGTCAGCGCCCACAAGCCCGCCTTCGACACGCTGTAGGAGACGAAATGCGGCGTGAGCGACCAGACCCGCTGGTCCAGCATGTTGACGACGACGCCCTCCGCACCGGGCGGCAGGGCGCGGGCGAAGGCCTGGGCCAGCACGAACGGCGCCCGCAGGTTCGGTTCGAGATGGGCGTCCCAGCTGGCGCGGTCGGCCGTGTCCCACTCGTCACGCTCGAAGGCACTGGCATTGTTGACCAGCACGCCGACCGGCCCCAACGCGCCGGCCGCCGCCACCAGGCCGGCGACCTCGGCCTCCTGGCACAGATCGGCCGTGACGACGGCAGCGCGGCCGCCTGCGGCCCGGATATCGGCGGCCGTCGCCTCCGCCGCATCCCGGCTGCGATGGCAATGGACGGCCACGGGATAGCCTGCCCCGGCCAAGGCCAGGGCGATCGCCCGGCCCAGCCGCTGCGCACCCCCGGTGACGAGCGCGGCCAATTTTTCGGTCATGGGGGCAGATGTACGGGCTTGTGCTAGAGGGGCAAGGGTCAAGGGAGGGAACAGGATGAACCAGATCGACCTCCACGGCCGGGTCGCCGTGGTGACGGGCGGTGCGCGCGGCATCGGCCTGGCGGTGGCCCAGCGGGCCGTCGCTTCCGGTGCCACCGTCGTGCTGTGGGACCGCGACCCGGCTCGGCTGGGGCAGACGCTCGCCACGTTGCCCCGCGCCACCGCCGTCACCGTGGACCTGACCGACGAGGCCGCCGTGCGGAGCGCCGCGGCGCAGACGGAGGCGGCGCAGGGCCGCATCGACATCCTGGTCAACAATGCCGGCATCACCGGCGGCAACGCCCCGACCTGGGAGCTGCCGTCCGAGGAGTGGCGCCGGGTGGTGGAGGTGAACCTGATCGCGCCGTATCTGGTGAGCGCCGCCGTGCTGCCGGGCATGATCGCCCGTGGCTATGGCCGGGTCGTCAACATCGCCAGCGTCGCAGGCAAGGAGGGCAACCCCAATGCCTCCCACTACAGCGCGTCCAAGGCCGGGCTGATCGCGCTCACCAAGTCCATGGGCAAGGAACTGGCCGGCAGGGGCGTGCTGGTGAACTGCATCACGCCCGCCGCGGCGCAGACCGAGTTGTTCGAGCAGATGACGGAGGCGCAGATCGCCTACATGCTGGGCAAGATCCCGATGGGCCGCTTCGTGAAGGTGGAGGAGATCGCGGCCCTGACGGCGTGGCTGATGAGCGAGGAGTGCGCGTTCTCCACCGGCGCCGTGTTCGACATCACGGGCGGCCGCTCCACCTACTGAGCCAGGTCCGCGACCGTGAAGCGGACCTGGCGCTGCAAGGTCTCTCCGGGATGCAGCACGCGCAGGCCGTGATCGGGCACGGACTCCATGCGGTTGACCGCGTCCGTCATGTTGCTGGCAGGTTCGACCGCGAAATACGGCTTGTCGTCAGGCGTGTAGACGACGAGGTGGCGGAACAGGTCATCCCCGGCGATCATCAGGCGGATGGCATGCTCGGGCCGGGTGATCTCGGCCCGGCCGGTCCAGGCGGCGTAGCAGTTGTCCAGCGCCGGGCCGGCGATGGGGTGGCCGGGGTCGAAGCTCCAATGCCCATCGAGGGGAAGGCGCTCGTCCGGGAGCGAGTCCGCGCCCGTGTGCCAGACGGAGCCGGCACGGAAGTGCAAGGCCGTCTGCGGCGTGCGGGGCTGGTATGGGTGCAGCCCCAGCCCCACCGGCTGGTCGCGTGGATCCGTGTTGGTGATGGTGATGGTGACGTCGAGTTCGTCGGGCTTCAGCGCGTAGAGGAGCCGGGCGGTGTATTGGAATGGCCAATGGCAGCCGCCGCCGGTGACGGTGGGGTCCGTCGCCGGATCGTGGTGCAGCACGAGCTCGGCGGCCGCGGTCTCCTGCCGCGCGACGTCCCAGGCGCGCTGCCAGGCATTGCCGTGGATCGTGTGCGGGTGGTCGCCGAAGTTGCGATCCAGCTGGAAGCTTTCACCGCCGAAGGAGAACCGGCCCCAGGCGATGCGGTTGGAGAACGGGATGAGCGGGAAGCAGGAGAGCAGCCGGGAGTTGGTGCCGGCCAGCACGTCCGGCGGCGTGTGCCGGAAGATGGCCGTGCCGCGTCGCGTCCACCCGCCGACGCTGCCGCCCAGCGCCGGGCAGACCAGCAAGGTCGCGTCACCTGCATTGAGCTCGATCATGGCGTCAGCTTCCTCCATGGCGGCACGGTTGTAGCACGATGGCGCTGCTTGCCGACCCTGCCGTGCTGGCCACGCGGCGCGCACTGCTGCAGCGGCCCGACATGGCGGCTCTCCGCGCGTTCGCCGCTTCTGTCCGCGCAGCACACGGCCCTACCCCGGATTTCGACCCGGCGGATGGCGGTGGCAACGCGCGCCTCCTCCTCCTGTTGGAAACACCGGGCCCGGCGATCGGCCGGACGGGGTTCGTCTCGGCCGATAACGCGACGGGCACTGCCGCCAACCTCCGTCGCTTCTTCGCGCAGGCCGGGATCGACCGGCAGGATGTCGCGATCTGGAACGCCGTACCGTTCGTGATCCACACCGGCGGCCCCAACCGCGCACCGCGGGCAGCCGAAATCCGGCAAGGCCTCTCGCTCCTACCGTCGCTGCTGGCCGAACTGCCGCGCTTGTGCTGCGTGGTGCTGTCCGGCCGCATCGCGGGGCTGGGCGAACCGATCATCCGCTCCGAACGACCCGCATTACGCGTCATACGCGTGCCCCACCCCAGCCCGGTCTACGTCTGCACCAGCCCTGCCGTCCCGGCCAGACTGCTTGCCGGCTTCCAAGCGGCGAAGCAGGCGCTTCGCGAAGACGCATTGTGCAACGCAACATTTTGCTTGCGACCGGCGCCGGAGTGTCCTAGTGTAGAAAGGTAGCGAGGCTCCGGCCTCCTACATCTTGGACGTTTCCTCCCTAAACTTGGCGGTGCCTCTGGCGCCGCCTTCTTTTTTTTGGGGGTGCACGGTTCCCCCCTTGTCCAGATGTAACGGTGTTGCTGCGCCGCAGTGTTGGTCTAGCGTATGGCCGGCGACACCTTACCTCGTGGGGAACCGGCCGATGTACCCTGTCCCGCGTAGCCATCGCCCGCTGATCATGGGCCGCCATGGAGCCGTCGGTGCCAACCACCCACTCGCCGCGCTGGCCGGGTTGGACACGCTGCGCGCAGGCGGCAACGCGGTGGACGCGGCGGTGGCGGTCGCGCTGACCCTGGGCGTGGTGGAACCCATGATGTCCGGCCTGGGCGGTGACGGGTTCTACCACGTGCACACGGCCAGCGGAGGCGCCAAGGTCTATAACGGCACCGGCCCGGCGCCGCGCGCGGCAACGCCAGAGGCGTTTGCGGAAGGGATGGCGCTGCACGGCCCGCGCAGCGTGTCGGTCCCGGCATCGCTGGCCGCCTTGGGCGCCATGCACGCGGCCCATGGAAAGCGCCCTTGGCATACGCTCGCGACGCCCGCCATCGCGCATGCCACGGAAGGGTTCGCGGCGACCCACGGCTACCGGCACTTTGCCGGCGACAACCAGCGCCAACTCGCCGCCGACCCGCGCAGCCGCGCGACCTTCCTGGTGGAGGGGGACGCCCCGCCGCTGGCCGGGCTGATCCGCCAGCCGGCGCTCGCAGCGACGCTGCGGGAGATCGCGGCCGAAGGGCCCGACAGCCTGTACCGCGGCGCGCTGGCGCGGCGGTTCGCCGCCGGGCTGGCCGAGGCCGGCACGCTGGTCATGGCGGACGACCTGGCCGCCTGCGAGGCGGAGACCGTCGACCCCATCGCCATCCGCTACCGCGGGTTCGAGGTGCGGCAGACGCCGCCCAACTCGACCGGCTTCGTCATGCTGCAGATGCTCCGCATCGTCGAGCAGTTCGACCTGGCCGGCCTGTCGCCGGCGGAGCGTGTCCACGTGCTGGTGGAGGCCAAGAAGCGGGCCTTCCTGGACCGCGAGCGCCACGGCGCCGACCCGCGCGCCCGCGCCGTGCCGGTCGAGCACCTGCTGTCGGACGCGGTCGCACACGCCCATGCCGCCGCCATCGCGATGGACCGTGCCGCCGACCTGCCCCTGCGGCACGGCGAAGCGGCCGGGGACACGACGTATTTCTGCGTCGTCGATGCCGCGGGCGACGCGGTGTCCGGCATCCAGAGCATCAATGGGGCCTTCGGCTCCGGCGTGACGGCGGGCGACACCGGCATCCTGCTGAACAACCGCATGGCCTACTGGCACCTCGACCCCGGCCACCCGAACCGGCTGCAACCCGGCAAGCGCGTGCGCCACACCATGAACGCGCCGATGGTGTTCAAGGACGGCGCCCTGTGGGCCGTGCTCGGCACGCCGGGCGCCGACAACCAGGTGCAGGTCAACCTGCAAGTGCTGACCGCCATGATCGACGGCGGAGCGGACCCGCAGACCGCGATCGAGCTGCCGCGCTGGACCAGCAGCCAGGTCGGCCAGGGCGCCAACTGGCCGCATGACGGCGACGGCGCCTTGACCATCGAGCGGGACGTGGGCGTCGACGTGCTCGCCGGGCTGGAGCGTCGCGGCCACGTGCTCAAACCGGTCGGCCACCTGGAAGGCCCGTGCGCGATGCAGGCCATCCGCGTCATGCCGAACGGCGTGCGCATGGCCGCCTCCGACACGCGGCGGGACGGCTGGGCGGCGGCGTATTGAGGGCCGAGGCGGCGATCCGTGCCGTGGCAGGCGACCCATGAAGCCCATGCGAACCCTGTTCGCGCGCAAGCCGATCGGCGACGGCGAGGAAAGCGGGCTGCGCCGCACGCTGGGTGCCACGAACCTGGTCGGCCTCGGCATCGGCGCGATCATCGGCGCCGGGTTGTTCTCCCTCACCGGGATCGCCGCGGCCGATTACGCCGGGCCGGCGGTGGTGCTCAGCTTCGTCATCGCGGCGCTCGGCTGCGGCTTCACCGGGCTCTGCTATAGCGAGCTCGCGGGCATGATCCCGTCCGCCGGTTCGGCCTACGCCTACGCCTATGCCGCGTTGGGCGAGGTGGTGGCCTGGATCATCGGCTGGGACCTGCTGCTGGAATATGCGGTGGGCGCCGGCACCGTCGCGGTGTCATGGTCCAGCTACGTCCAATCCCTGCTGCACGGCTGGGGCGTGGAGCTGCCGCACTGGATGACGGCGGCGCCCGCGTCCGGCGGCCTGGTCAACCTGCCGGCGGCGGCGGTGATCGCCGGGTTGACGCTGCTGCTGATCGGCGGCGTCAGCCAGTCGGCACGGGTGAACGCCGTCATCGTCGTGCTGAAGGTCGCGGTGGTGCTGACGGTGATCGGGCTGGGCGCGTTCTACGTCCAGCCAGCCAACTACCACCCGTTCATCCCCGACAACACCGGCCAGTTCGGCGCGTTCGGCTGGTCCGGCGTGCTGCGCGGGGCGGGCGTGGTGTTCTTCGCCTACCTGGGCTTCGACGCCGTCAGCACCACGGCGGCGGAGGCGCACGACCCGCAGCGCACGATCCCGATCGGCATCCTCGGCGCGCTGCTGATCTGCACCGTGCTCTACGTGGGCTTCGCCGCCGTGCTGACGGGCATGGTGAACTACAAGCAGATGCACGGCGACGCCGCCCCCGTGGCGACCGCCATCGAGCGGACGCCATACGTCTGGCTGCAAGTGACGGTGAAAGGGGGGGTGATCCTGGGCTTCACCTCCGTCATCCTGGTGGGGCTGCTGGGCCAGGGGCGGGTACTGTTCGCCATGGCGCGGGACGGGATGGTGCCGGCCATCCTCGGCCGCCTGCACCCGACCCGGCACACGCCGGTGGCAGCGCACGCGGCCATGCTGCTGCTGACGACCGCGCTGGCCGGCTTCGTCCCGGTGGAGGCGCTGAGCCGCATGACCTCGGTCGGCACGCTGCTGGCCTTCGCCATCGTGTGCGGCGGCATGTTGGTACTGCGGGTGCGCGAGCCGGACCGCCCCCGCCCGTTCCGCGTGCCGGGCGGCCCGGCAGTGCCCCTGCTGGGGATCGCCACCTGCGGGCTGATGATGGTGTTCCTGCCGTGGCAGACCTGGCTGCGGCTGGCCGGCTGGTTCGCGCTCGGCGCCGTGGTCTACGCCGGCTACAGCCACCGCCGGGCGGCGGCAGTGCGCGACGCGGCCGGATAGGCGCGATCGCTTCTGCTACCGACGAACCTTATCGCTCTCCCAATGGGACAGGGCCGGGGTGAGGGGCCGACGCGCAAGGCGGTGCACTTGAACCCTCACCCTCGCCCGACCCTCTCCCAGAGGGAGAGGACTTTGCTGGTCGGCCTTGCGCGATCAGGGCTGCTTCTCGGCCTCCGTCAAGGTGGCGGCCCATGCACCGGACTTGATCTCGCCGTCCAGGAACGCGTCCACCGCTTGCTTCAGCGCCGGGTCCTTCTGCAGCAGGAAGGCGCCGTCGGCATGGGTGAACGGGGCCGCCACCGGCACGGCGCACAGCTCCGGATGCACCAGCACGTCGTGGTCCACCTCCACGCCGTCCGTGACCATCACGTCCTCCCGCCCGGCGATGACCTCGTTCGCGATGGTCTTGTTGTCGGGGAACACGGTGACGGTGGCGTGCGACAGGTTGGCCTTGGCGAATGCCTCGTTGCTGCCGCCGGGGTTCACCACCACCCGCACGCCGGGCTGGTCGATCGCGGCGATCGTGGTGTACTTGTCCTTGTCGGCGCAGCGGGCGAAAGGCCGCTTGCCGTCGCTGAGCAGCACGGTGGAGAAATCCGCCCATTCCCGCCGCGCCGGCGTGACGGAGATGCCGCCCACCGCGATGTCGAACCTACCGGCCTTCGTGTCGTCCGCCAGCTTGCCCCAGGCGGTCGGCACCCATTCCAGCCGGAGGTTCAGGTGCTTGGCCAGCCGCTCCGCCTCCACCACGTCCGCGCCGCGGTAGCTGCCATCCGGCTGCCGCAGGCTGAACGGCGCGTAGTCGCCCGGCGTGCCCACGCGCAGCGTGCCGGAGGCCCGGGCGTCGTCCAGCGTGCCCGCGCAGGCCGGCCTGGCAAGCCCGACGCAAATGGCGAGTCCAATGGTCAAGCGCCTCATGCAGCGTCCTTTCACAGGCAAGGGGCCTTCGGTATCGCAGGCCCACCCCGGCCCTGTCGAGCCGCGGCTCAGACGCCGTCCAGCCCGGGCAGCATCGGTGCCGCCGCCTTGGCTGGGCGGGAGCGCTCCAGGCGTCCGCGGGGCGCGGCCGCGACCTGGGCGCGCAGCCGCAGCAGCTCGTCCACGATGCGGTCGAAGGTCTGCCACAGCGGCTCGTCGCCCTGGCGCTCCGCCATCACCACGCGGTGGGCCGCGAGCGTCACGTTCAGGGTGCCGCGCGTGGTCTCCGGCCGGGGCATGCGCATCTGCACCAGCGCCTTCTCGACCTCGTCCAGCGGCTTGCCGAGCGCCTCGGCAATGGCGTCGGGTTCCAGGCCGGAGCGGCGCATGCGCCGGGCGTGCTGCACTTCCTGTGCGCTGAGCAGGATGGCCGGCCGCAGCAGCTCCGTCCGCCGCGACATATCCCCGGCGCCGCTGCCTGGCGCCTTGCCCTTGAACGCCATCCACGCCTCCGTCGCCGCGCTGCTGGTTGATAGAACTCCCCCACGTGGCAGGCGTTGCGCCTGCGTGAAAGCCCTCCTCTACGTATTCGTCGCCGTGGCCGGGGCACTCACCTCCGTGGAGGCCGGCGCCAACGCCGTCCTGACCAAGACGTTGGGCGGGCCATGGTGGGCGGCGATCCTGTTCTCGCTCCTGTCTCTGGGCTTGCTGGCGATCGGGACGATCGTGCTGGGCGGCCCGTTCCCGACCGCCGAGATGCGCGCCGTGCCCTGGTGGGGCTGGACCGGCGGCGCGGTGAGCGCGCTCTACATCCTGTCGATGCTCGTCGCACCCGGCCAACTCGGCGCCGGGCTGTTCACCGGCCTGACGGTGACGGCGGCCGTCGTGGCCTCCATCGCGCTCGACCATTTCGGCCTGGTCGGATTCGAGCGGCATGCGGCGGGGGTCGGCCGGCTGGTCGGCGCCGCGCTGATGATCGCGGGCATCGTCTGCGTCGCGGTGTTCTGAGCGCCTCAGCCCGGAAGCAGCAGCTGCGTCGTTTCCGCCGCCGCGGCGATGCCGCCCCAGTCGTAGCGCATCGGCACCATCTCGCAGGCGCTCCATGGTTCGTTCTGGTCCGCGTAATGCGGGCTGCCCGGGTGGCCGGAGGCGCCGTGGAACACGGCCCAGCGGCTGTTCTCCCAGTCACCGACGTCGAACACGTAGCGGCATAGCGCACCGTAGGTGCCGACGGCGCCGGCCGCCGGAGCGATGCCCACCGCCATCACCGTGTCCCCGTCGCCACCCATCGGGCGGGAGGGTGCGTCCAGCGCCGGCCGCCCGGCCGCGAGCGGGTGGCTGAAGGCGGGCTGGTGTTCGGCCCCCCATTCCCGCAGCGCCGGCCCGGCCGCGACCGTCGCGAGCGCGGCGGCGGTGACGTCCTGCCATGTCCACCCGCCCAGCATCGCGGTGTCACCGGCGCGGAGCAGGGCGGGCAGGGTCCACCACAGCTGGCCCATGGCGGACACGCCCGGCGGCACGGCGCCCCAGGCATGGGCCGTCGCAGCCGCCAGGCCGGAGCGGTCGGCCAGCAGCGCGGTCATGGTGCGGCGCAAGGCGTTGTACTGGCCCGCGGCCACGGAGGCGGCGTCCATCCGGCCGTCCCAGTCGAGCAGCGAGCGACGCAGGGCGGCCTGCGCCGGGTCCGCCGGCTCGGGCAGCGCCTGCAACCGGGCCTGGAACAAGGCCGCGTTGGGGGAGAGCGTGTCGGCGTGCACGCGCGCCGCGTCCTCCACCCGGAACGGGGACATGGCATCGACCAGGGCGGTGATCCGTGCGGCGCGATAGGGCGGATGGCAGTCCGTGCAGAGGTAGTCGCCGCCAGGGTCGTCGGCCACCACGCGGTTGTTGGCGGTCGCGATGACCCCACCCGGCGGGTCGACCACCTCCGGCATGGCCTCGTGCGGGATGATCCCTTGCCACGCGCCCTCGTCCGTCCAACCCGGCGCCGCGAACCAGCCGTTGGCGCGCGGCCGGCGCGGCACCAGCGCGCGCACCCGGTGGCCGATGCGGCCGTCCACATCCGCCGCCACCAGGTTGTGGTCGATCAGGCCCCAGCCGCGCGTCGCCTCGAACAGCGCAGGAACGGTCTTCGCCCGCAGCATGCGCGGGAGGCAGTCGAACGACAGGTCGGTGTCGGCGAACTGCACCGAGCGCAACGCCAGCGCCGCACCCTGCGCCGGGTCACCGGCCACGACCGGCCCGTGCCGGGTCTCCACGACGCTCACCGTCCGCGGTGCCTCGCCCCGCACCAGCACGGTTTCGCTGCGCGTCCGCACCGGCGCCCACCCGCCCGGCGCGCGCGTGGCGGTGGCGGCGCCATCGAACTGCTCGAGATAGAGGTCGTGGATGTCGACGAAGGCGTGGGTGACGCAGGCGGCGACGTGGCCGTTGTGCATGTAGTGCGGGAAGCCCGGCACGCCGGGCACGCTCAGCCCGACCGCGTCCCACTCGTCGCAGGCGATGTGGTGCTGCGCGTACATCCCGGGCATCTCGAACACGCGGTGCGGGTCGCCCGCGAGGATGGGGCGACCGGTCGCCGTGCGGCCGGGCGCCACCGCCCAGTTGTTGCTGCCGCCGCCCGTCTCGTCCGTCCCCATGGCGCGCAGCAGCGCCTCCACCCCCGGCCGCAGCGCCGCCAGGTCGGCGACCATGCGCTCGGCCAGAGCACCGGGCGGGATGCAGAGCAGCTCCGGGTCGCCGCCATCGTAGCGCAGCTTGACGGCGTTCTCCAACCCTACGACGGGCAGCGCCAGGATGCGCCACAGCTTGAACCAGACCGACCCCATCAGCAGGCCGAGCCGGCGCATGACGGCGATGCTGTGCCAGGCCTCCCATGCCTCCGCCTCGGCCTCCAGCAGCGCATACTCGACGGGGAGCGGCGCGCCGGAGCGGAGGAACGCGTTCACCCCCGCCGCATAGCTGTCCAGCATGGTCCGCGCCTCGCCCCCGAGTGCGGCAAGGTCACGCCGGCAGGCCGCCTCCATCCCCAGCCGGCGGGACAGCACGTCCGCGTCCGCCGCCTCGGCGCCCAGCCACTCGGCGGCGCGGCCCAGCGCGCGACGGCGGGCCAGGTCCATCTGGAACAGCCGCTCCTGCGCGTGGACGAAGCCGAGGCCGAAATGCGCGTCCGCCGCGTTGGCCGCCCGCACGTGCGGGATGCCCCATTCGTCCCGGTGTACCACCACCTCCGCCGCAAGCCCGGCGAGCCGGAGCTGCCCCGTCAGCGGTGGGATCGCGGCCCGCAACCGCGACGCATCCAGGGCCATGGCTCAGGTCGACGCCAGCTGCACGTTCCAGAACATGGGGAAGCTCGACTGGATCAGGTCCACCAGGCGGGTGCGGTAGCCGGCTGGGCGCGAGAACTGGCCCCACATGACGGAGGGGACGAGCTTGTAGGCATCCTCCTGGATCAGCACCGCGGCGGCCTTGCGTCCGGCATCGTCCGGCGCGCCGGCGAATTGCTGCAGGTGCGCCGCCATGTCCGCGCTGCAGCTCCAGCCGGGATAGTCGGCGCAGTTGTTCGACACGTAGAAATGCGTCAGCGGCGAGGCCATGTCGACGCCGTTCGAGTAGACCGGGAACATGCTCCAGCCGTCCTTCTTGGCGCGGCGGGCCAGCACGGTGCCCCAGTCCATCACCTCCTCCTTCACGGTGAAGCCGACCTGCTTCATGTACTGCGCGAGCACGTTGCCGGCGTAGGTCTGGATCGACCCCGCGACCTCCAGCATCACCACCGGCTCGCCCTTGTAGGCCGTCTTCGCCAGCGCGGCCTTGGCACCCGCCAGGTCCAGCTTGGCCACACCCGAGCCGGCGTCCGTCGACAGCGCCGTGCCGCACATCCAGAAGGACGGGCAATCGTCCACACGATAGGCTGCGCCTATGCCGGCCGCTTCCATCGACTCGCGCTGGTCCACCAGCTTCCACATGATCGCCCGGACCGCCGGGTCGGCGAACGGGCCGCTGGCGTGGTTCAGGCGGAAATTGCCCTGGAACATGTCCAGGCCATTCAGCGTCATCAGCTTCACGTTCGGCGCCTTGGCCAGCATGTCCAACTGGTCGAACGGCAGATACTGCATGTAGTCGATCTCGCCCGCCATCAGCGCGCTGGCCCCGGTGGAATCGTCCGGCACCACGCGCAGCACGACCTCCTCGACATGCACGACCTTGCCGCCGGCCAGGAAGTCCGCCGGCTCCTGGCGGGGGACGTAACCATCGAACCGCGCGAGCACCATGCTGTCGCCGGGGCGCCAACTCTCCTTGCGGAAGGTGAACGGGCCGGAGCCGACGATCTCCGTGATGCGGTTGTCGCCGGCTTGGGTGACGATCCGCGCCGGCATGATGAACGGCACCGGCGCGTTCGGCTTGCCCAGCACCTGCAGCATCAGCGGGAACGGCGTCTTCAGCCGGATGGTGAAGGCCTTGTCGCCGCTCGCGGTCATCGTGGCGCCGGCGGCCAAGAGCATGCGGCCCAGGCTGTCCTTCGGCGCCCATCGTGCCAGGGAGGCGACGACATCCGCCGCCGTCACCGCCGCCCCGTCATGGAAGCGCAGCCCGTCGCGCAGGGTGAAGGTCCAGGCCAGCCCGTCGGGCGCGGCCTCGAAATGGTCCACCATCTGCGGCTTGATGGCGCCGGCCGTGTCCTGCGAGAACAGCGTGTCGAACACGTGGTAGCCGAAGGTGCGGGTGATCGCCGCCGTGGTCATGTGCGGGTCGAGGATCACCGCCTCGGACTCCAGCACCACGGTCAGCGGGCGGATGGCGGCGCGGCCGGGGCGCGGCAGCAGGCCCAGCGCGGCGCCCCCGAACAGGATGGCGCGCTTGCCGATCGCGAGTTGGCCCATGCCGTGATCCTCTCTTGCCGCCGGGCAGCTTGCCCCATGGCGCACCCGGGGCGATGATACGGCGGGGTGGCGAACACACAACGTTTATTGCGGATGGAACGACCGGCAGCATGACCGACGACGCGCTTCGCTTCACCAACGCCGCGCGCGCCGCCGCCTCCATCCGCGCGGGCAAGCTCTCCCCGGTGGAACTGATGCGTGCGGTGCTGGACGCCGCCCGGGCCGCGATCCCGGTGCTCAACCCGTTCGTCACCCTGCTGGAGGAGCAGGCGATGGCGGAGGCGCACCAGGCCGAGCAGGCGGTGCGGGACGGGCGCACGCTGCCGCCGCTGCACGGCATCCCCGTCAGCATCAAGGACCAGGTGGACGTGGCGGGCGTGCCGACCACCCACGGCTCCGCCATCTTCGCCGGCGACGTGGCCGTGGCCGACGACCCGGTGGTGGCGCGGCTGCGCGCCGCCGGCGCCATCGTGTTCGCCAAGACCACCTTGCCGGAGTTCGGCCACAAGGGGCTGACGGACGGCCCTTCGTTCGGCACCACGCGCAACCCTTGGGACCACACGCGCACCACCGGCGGGTCGAGCGGCGGCGCAGCGGCGGCGGTCGCCAGCGGCATCGGGCCGATCGCGGTGGGCACGGACGGCGCCGGGTCCATCCGGATCCCGGCTGCCTGCTGCGGCATCGTGGGTCTGAAGCCGACGCTCGGCTCCATCCCGTGGCGGCGGGCGACGGACGCGTTCGGCAACTACACCTATGCCGGGCCGATGGCGCGCAGCGTGGCGGACGCCGCGCTCATGCGTGCCGCCATGCTCGGGCCGGACCCGTCCGACCCATGGACGCTCGGCCGCGGCGCCGAACCCGGCCTGTCGCCGAACCTGGTCGGCAGTGACCTGGCAGGGCTGCGCATCGGCGTGGTCGAGCGGGCGGCCAACCCCCGTGTGCAGCGGGAGATGGCGGACAACGCCGCCGCGTCCGTCGCCGCCCTGGTGGCGCTGGGTGCGGAGGCGGAACCGGCGGGCACGGAGGTGGACTGGATGGAGCTGGCCGGCCGAGTGATGTACCAGGCCAACTTTGCCGTCGCCATGCGGCCGCATCTGGCGCAGTGGCGCGAGCAGATGGACCCGACCCTGCTGGCCTTCATGGAACGCGGGGATCGCTTCAGCCTCACCGAGTTCCGGGAGGCGCAGTACGCCCGCACCCGGCTGTTCCGGCAGATCCAGACCCTGTTCGAGCGCTTCGACGTGCTGGTGACGCCCACGCTCGCCTGCACCGCGCTGCCAGCCGATTTCGACGCGGCGAACGACGAGGTGGTGATCGAAGGTGAGCGCTGCGGCATCACCCGGCAGGGCTGGAGCAGCTACGTCTACCCGTTCAACCTGACCGGCCACCCGGCGCTGACGGTCCCCTCCGGCTTCGACGACGTCGGCCTGCCCACGGCGGTGCAGCTGGTGGGCAAGTGGGGCGCCGACCTGGACCTGCTGCGCCTGGGCGGCGTGCTGGAGCAGGTGCGCCCCTGGGCGCAGCGGCGGCCGGGTTCACGCTGAAAACCCCAATCCACCTGTCAACCTGCCGCGTCAGCCTCCATCCGCTCCCGCAATATCCTGTTGATCTCCACTTGGTAGCGCTCGTGACGCGTTCGAAGCCAATCAAGCACGTCCGCATCGACGCGGATGCTGATTGGCTCCTTCCGAACCTTGTAGAAACGGCGGGCCGCCGCCCAGTTCTGGGCTTGAGCCTCTGGAACGTTGACCGTGTCAGGCGTGGCATCAAGCGTGTCCAATTCGGCCTGCAAATGGGCAGGCAGAGGCCGCCTAGAAGCCGTCGACCTCTTGGTATCGTCGTCGTTCATGTGGCGTCGCCTCTCTCAAACTGATGGCGTGGATCCAGCTCTCGTCATCCGGGTCGGGATTGGTGTGGACAAGCACGAGGCACCGACCGCCAACCACACCGATCGCATGATACCGGTGCTCTCCGTTTCGCAGCGGCCATAGACGATGACTAGCAACGGGTCTTCAACCAGATACTCCGCAATGGCGAAGCTGAGGCCATGTCGTCGCTTGTTCTTCACTTCTTTTATCGGATCGTAGGTAATCCTCATCTTCGAAAATCCTGATCGAGGCGATTGCGGCGATCTTCATTTTTGCACCTTGGTTTGCTATGACTGAGCGAGTTTGTCTGCTGCGGCTACAATGACGCCGTGGAGGGACCATCCGCGGCGGAACCATCGAAGGCTGTATATGCAAAAGTGCACACGCGTCGTCAACATACGCTGCTGGTGATGGCCGCCTCCAAAGCTCGTCCATCCGGCTTCGGTGCGCTGCTGGCCTGCATCGCATTGGAGGGCTGCGCGTTGGGCTCCGGCATCGTGGCGATCGGGCCGGACACCTACGTCCTGGCAGAGATGCGTGCCCCGGTCCGCGGCGGCGGGGCGGAGGCGCAGCGGGTGGTGCTGGCGGAGGCCGACGGCTTCTGCCAGCAGCAAGGGCGGCGGTTGGTGCTGCGTGACCTGCGGCCGGACGGCGACCCCCGCATGCGCGAGTGGCCGACCGCGTTCGACGCCACCTTCCAATGCCTGCCATGAGGGCGGGCCGCCTCGCCATCGGTGTCGCCGCGCTGGCCCTGGTGGGATGCGTGACCGCGGGCGTGCTGACGTGGCGGCCAGCGATCGCGCCCGACCCCGCGCCGCATCGATTCGACCCGGCGGTCGTCGCCAGGGGCGCGCAACTGGCGGCAATCGGCGACTGCGCGGTGTGCCATGCCGGGCGCGACGGCGAGGCCTATGCGGGCGGCAACCCGCTGCAGACGCCGTTCGGCCAGGTCTACGCCAGCAACATCACGCCGGACGCCGACACCGGGATCGGCACCTGGTCCGAGGCCGCGTTCCGCCGCGCCATGCAGGACGGCGTGGACCGCGCCGGGCAGTTCCTCTACCCGGCATTCCCCTACAACCACTACACCCATGTCAGCGATGACGACGTGGTGGCGATCTACGCCTTCCTCCTAACGCGCCAGCCGGTGCGGGCGCCCACGCCGCAGACGCAACTGCCGTTCCCGCTCGACATCCGCCCATTGATGGCCGGGTGGAACCTGCTGTTCCTCGACCGCGGGCCGCTCCAGTCCGACCCCGCCAAGGATGCGGCCTGGAACCGCGGCCACTATTTGGTCGAGGGGCTGGGGCATTGCCAGGCCTGCCACTCCCCGCACAATGCCCTCGGCGCGGAGGAGGCGGACCGCGCCTTCACCGGCGGCCTGGCCGATGGCTGGGAGGGGCCGGGCCTGACCGCCGCCAGCTCCCCGGCGGCGATCGCTTGGTCGGCGGACGCGCTCTACGCCTACCTGCGCCACGGCATCGATGGGCAGCATGCCGCCGCCGCCGGACCCATGGGCGCGGTGTCGCACGACCTGTCGGCGGTGCCGGAAGACGACGTCCGCGCCATGGCCGCCTACATCGCCAGCATGACCGGCGCACCCGACCCGGCCCGTGAGCAGGCCGTCGCCGCGCACGCCGCCGCGGCGCAGACGCCGCCTGTGGCCCTGGCCGACACGGAGGGTGCCATGATCTTCGCCGGGGCTTGCGCCGGTTGCCATGGCGCCGGGGCGCCGATGATGCTGGGCGGCCGCCCATCCCTGGCGCTCGGCAGCTCCGTCACCGCGCCGACGCCGCGCAACGCGACGCAGACGATCCTGTACGGCCTGCAACCGCAGGCGGGCGAACGCGGCCCGTGGATGCCGGGCTTCGTGGGGTCGCTGACGGACGCGCAGGTCGCTTCCGTGCTGGCCTATCTGCGTGCCCGCTTCGCCGACCGCCCGGCCTGGACCGACCTCGAGGCCGGGGTGCACCAAATCCGCGAGGACAAGCGCTCATGATCAGCCTCACCGTCAATGGGACCCGGCACGAGGTGGACGTGGACCCTGCCACCCCGCTGCTCTACGTGCTGCGCGACACGCTGGGCATGAACGGGGCGAAGTACGGCTGCGGGCTGGGCCAATGCGGCGCCTGCACCGTGATGCTGGACGGCACGGCCGTGTTCTCCTGCCTCCTGCCGGTCGCGGTGCTGCCGGGCCGCCAGGTCAAGACGGTGGAGGGTCTGGGCACCGCCGAACACCCCGGCCCGCTGCAGCAGGCCTTCATCGACGAGCAGGCGGCGCAATGCGGCTACTGCATCGCCGGCATGATCATGCGGGCGCAGGCGCTGCTGGAGAGGAACGCCGCGCCGACGGAAGCGCAAATCCGCGCGCAGATGCAGCCGAACCTCTGCCGCTGTGGCACCCACGGGCGCATCCTGGCCGCGATCCGCCGTGCCGCCGCGGCGATGCGGTCCGCTGCCTTGCCGGGCGCGGAGGCGGCGGGATGACGGCCATGCTGTCCCGCCGGATGCTGCTGGCCGGCACCGGTGCGCTGGCGGTCAGTTTCGCCAGCCGCGCGGAAGACGCGCCCAAGCTGCCCGGCAGCCTGAAGGACGCGCCGCGCCTGTCCGGCTGGGTGCAGGTCGCGCCCGACGGCGCCGTCACCGTGTTCACCGGCAAGGCGGAGCTCGGCCAGGGCATCCGCAGCGCGCTGATCCAGGTCGCCGCGGAGCAGCTCTATCTGCCACCGGACCGCATCACCCTCGTCACCGCGGACACCGCGCGCACCGCGGACGAAGGCTACACCGCGGGCAGCCACTCCATGCAGGACAGCGGCACCGCCATCATGAACGCGGCGGCCGAGACCCGCGCCATCCTGGTGGCGGAGGCGGCAACCCGCCTAAACTTGCCAGCTGCCGCGCTCATCCCCGGCGGCGGCCGGGTAACGGGGCCGGACGGTCGCAGCCTCGGCTATGGCGAGCTGGTGAGCGGGCTCGACCCGGAGCGGCTGGCCCAGCCCGGCGCGCCGCTGAAGGACCCGGCCACGTTCACCGTGGTCGGCAAGCCGTTCCCGCGCGTCGACATCCCCGCGAAGGTCACGGGCGGGGCGGCCTACGTGCAGGACCTCCGGCTGCCGGGCATGCTGCACGCCCGCGTGGTGCGGCCGCCGCGCTACGGCGCCACCCTGGCCAGCCTGGACGCGGCGCCGGTCGCCGCGATGCCCGGCGTGGTGAAGATCGTTCGGGACGGCAGCTACCTCGGCGTCATCGCGAAGGGCGAATGGCAGGCGGTGACCGCCATGCGGGCGCTGGCCGCAGCCGCGGTGTGGACCACCGGGCTGGCGCTGCCGCAGCAGGCCGGCATCTTCGACACCATCCAGGCGCTGCCGTCCCGCGACACGGTCATCCTGGACCGCAAGGCACCGCCCGCCGCCGTCGCCAAGACGCTGCGCGCCCGCTACCTGCGGCCGTACGGGATGCACGCCTCGATCGGGCCGTCCTGCGCGGTGGCCCAGCTGCACGACGGCACGATGACGGTCTGGACGCACACCCAAGGCGTGTTCCCCGACCGCGCCGCGTTGGCCGAACTGCTGGCCATGCCACCGGACCGCGTGCGCTGCATCCACACCGAGGGTTCCGGCTGCTACGGCCATAACGGGGCGGACGATGCCGGCGCGGACGCGGCGTTGCTGGCGCGCGCGGTGCCGGGCCAGCCGGTGCGGGTGCAGTGGATGCGCGAGCAGGAGAACATGTGGGAGCCGTTCACCCCCGCGATGATCACGGAGGTGGAGGCCTCGCTCGACCCGGCCGGCCGCATCGTCGACTGGCAGTACGGCGTGTGGAGCAACACGCACAACATGCGACCCGGCAATGCCGGCCGGCTGATGCCGAGCTGGGCGTTGGCCACCCCGCTGCAACCCTCGCCACCCATGCCGATCCCGCAGCCGGAGGGCGGCGGCGACCGCAACGGCATCCCGCTCTACGACCTGCCGCAGGCCCGCGTGGTGTCGCACTTCATCCCGGAGATGCCGCTGCGGATTTCGGCGATGCGCGGCCTGGGCGCCTACGCCAACGTGTTCAGCATCGAGTGCTTCATGGACGAGCTGGCCAGTGCGGCGGGTGCCGACCCGGTGGCGTTCCGGCTGGCCCATCTCTCCGACAGCCGCGCCCGCGACGTCGTCAGCCTGGCGGCCAAGGAGTTCGGCTGGGATGCCGCCCGGAGCCTGCCGACCGGCCACGGCCGCGGCTTCGCCTTCGCCCGCTACAAGAACCTCGGCGCCTACTGTGCCGTGGCGCTGGAGGTCGCGGTCGACCACGAGACCGGCCGCATCCGCGTGGTCCGGGCGGATTGCGCGGTGGATAGCGGCCAGGCGGTGAGCCCGGACGGCATCCGCAACCAGATCAGCGGCGGCCTGCTGCAATCCAGCAGCTGGACGTTGTACGAGGCCGTGACGTTCAGCCCGACCGGCATCACCAGCCAGGACTGGAGCGGCTATCCCATCCTCCGCTTCCCCGCCGTGCCGGAGAGCGTGGCGGTGCACGTGATCGACCGACCGGGCATGCCGTTCCTGGGCACGGGCGAGGCGGCGCAGGGCCCGACCGCCGCCGCCATCGCCAACGCCCTCGCCGACGCCGCAAAGGTGCGCATCCGCGAGCTGCCGCTATCGCAGGAGCGGGTAAAGGCGGCGATCGGCGTTTGACGTATCAGCGATATCGCCCGTATTCGCACAGCGAACGCGGGCCGTCAGGCGGAGTATGGCGGCAGAGGCTTCTATATGTCGGCCCGGCGGGTGGGTCCCGCATGAGAAGGCTCATGCGGGCTACTTGCGCCAGGCTGGCCGGGCCAGGCCGAGGTGGTCGCGCAAGGCTATATGTTGGCCCGGCGGGTGGAAATAGGCCGGCAGGATGTCGAACCCGTCGGCCGCGCGCTCGGGGAACCAGCGCTCCAGCGTGTCCGCCACGCTCTCCGGCGTGCCGGGCAGCACCCAGTGGCCACGCGCCGCCCCCGTCAGGTCCAACAGCTCGCGCAGGGTCATGGCCGTCCCATGCCTCGCTCCGCCGCGTCCGCGCGGATGCTGCGGCGCACCCTGCGGGCGGTCAACGCGGTCAGGCGGCCGGCTGCGCCTTGGGCCAGCGCCGGTGCAGCCACAGCCAGCATTCCGGCTGCTGCCTGATCCAGCGCTCCAGCGTCTGGTTCATCGCCAACGTCATCGTGCGGACATCCGCCATGCGGTCCCCGGTGTCGGGATGCGGCAACGGCGGCTCGCACACCACGCGGAACCGCGCGGGGCCGAGCCGGATGGCGCGGATCGGCACGACCGGGCAGCCGAAGCGGAGGGCGAATTGCGCGACCGCCGGCGTCGTCATCGCCGGCACGCCGAAGAAGGGCACGGCGATGCCCTCGTTCAGCTTCTGGTCCACCAGCATGCCCAGCAGGCCGCCGCCGCGCAGGTGCTTGAGCGCCGCTTTCGCGCCGTCGTTGCCCTTGGCGAACATCGGCACGTGGCGGCCGGCGGCTTCCTCGCGCATGGCCTGGATCGCATGGTCGGCGCCCGCGTTCGATGCCCGGCGATAGAACCAGGACACGTCCAGCCCCAGCGCGGCCGCCACCGGGAAGCCGATCTCCCAATTGGCGAGATGGCCGGAGAACAGGATGGCCGGCCCCGCGCGGGTGCCGAGTCGGCGCAGCACGGTGTCGTCGCTGCATTCCCAGCCTGGCCCCGACGCCGTGCGCCGCAGCTTGGCCAAGTGCGGCAGTTCGGCCGCCGTCCGGCCGAGGTTTTCCCAGCATCCGCGCATGATCGCCCGGTGCGTCGCCGCGCTCAGTTCCGGCAGGGCGAGGGACAGGTTCTGCAGCGCCACGCGGGAGGCCGGCAGGAACGGCCCGATCGTCCGCGCGACCCATCCCCCCAGGTTGGACGCCGCGACCGGGCTCATCAGGCGGAGCACCGCGATGCATAGCCGAAGCACGAGGGCCTGCACGCGGTCGGCGATCGTCGGCTTGGACGGACCAGCCGGCTTGCTATCCATGTGACTCTCGGGTCCCGGGCACAACGGCAACGTCGTGCGCGTTTCTACCGTACGATCCGTCAGCCAGGAAGAACGCGATGTCTGGCGCGGCCAGGCCGGTTGCATCGTTGGCGCTCAGGACCAGGTCTGCGCCTGGCGACGGCCGCCTATTCCAGGACGGTCCGTTGCAAGCGGAACACCGGGAGCGTGCGACGGGCGCGTCGCTCCGCCGGGCTCATCGCCAGCCAGTCGTGCAACAGGCCGAGGACCACTCGGGTCGGGCGGGCCAGGTCCAAGGCGAGCGCTTCCTCGACCCCATACCAGCGCAAGCCTTCCAGTTCGCCCGAGCCGGCCAGGGTGCCGCTGACCAGGGCGGCGTCGACGACGAAGAAGCGGGCGTTGAAGCGCACCGGCTGCACCGGCGGAGTGATCGCGCGGCCCAGGTAGTCCAATCCCGCGAGGTTTGGCGGCGTGCCCAGGGTGAGGCCGGTCTCCTCCTCCAACTCGCGCGCCGCGGCGACGCCCAGCGCATGGGCGAGCCGAGGCTTGCAGCTCTTCCCCACCATCGCCAGCACGTGGGGCGGCATCGGCGCGGCCACGGCTGCCGTCTCGTCCGCCCGGTCCACCGCGCCGCCGGGAAACACCAGGCGGTTCGGCATGAAGCGGTGGCCGGCCCCGCGCATCCCCATCAGCATGGTCGGCCGCGACCGCTCCTCGCGCAGCACGACCAGGCTGGCGGCATGCCGGGCGCGCACGGCGGCGGCACGCGGGGCGATCATGGCGGCGTCTGGCACGGGTGATCCTTTCGTCCGCCGGGTCGGGCCGCCCGGCAGCTGCCGGCCTGCATAGCCGAGCGCGGACGGGGATTGAACCCGCCGGGCGCCTGGTCCGTTGGGAGTGCCGAACAGGAGACCGCACATGGCACGCATCCAACGCCTGAACCCGCACGACCCTGCGCCGGAGGGACACACGGTTACCGTCATGCGCCGCTTCGACGAGGACGATCCGCACAAGGTCGTGGTGGAGATCGCCCTCGCCCACGCGCACCGGCCGACAGAACGGACCCATCCGGTGGACGCGGCGGGCCATCCCATGGGCCTGGACGAAGCCATTGCCGCCGCCTGCAAAGTGGCCGACGAGGAGGGGATCGAACAGGTGGCGGTGATCGACCGCACCGCTGGTCCGCGCGAGCACGACATCCAGCAGCACGGCGGCGACCACAGCATCCACATGGAACGGCTGGACGACGACGACCTTGAGGAGGGTGAGGTTGGGCCGGACATGCGGCGGCCCTGACACCGCCGACTAAATCCTTCGCCCGCGGGGTTGACGGGTCCGATCAGAGGCCTCATTTGCCGCATACCGGACCGGTGCGGTCCAATTTTTCTGTATTGTTCGGGTGCGATGTTCAGGCTGTCCAAGTTGACGGATTACGCGGTCGTCGTGCTCATCCGCCTGGCAGCCGTCGACGGGGTGCAGACCTCGCCGGGCGTGTCGCAAGCCACCGGGGTGCCGGAGCCGACCGTGGGCAAGGTGCTGAAGGCGCTGGCCGCTGCGGGGTTGGTCGCCTCGCAGCGCGGCGCCCGCGGCGGCTATCGGCTGATGCGTCCACTCGGGGCCATCGCGGTGGCCGATGTCATCGCCGCCATCGACGGCCCGATCGCGATGACCGCCTGCGTCGAGGGCTCCAAGGCTCCGTGCGAGGCGTCGTGCACCTGCCCGGTGCGCGGGCGCTGGGACGCCGTGAACGACGCGGTGCGGGACGCCCTCACCGGCATTTCGCTCGCCGACATGGCGCCTCCGGCGCGGCCGTTCGCCGCCTCGACTTCCCACTCCCTCCCTGCCGAATAGGACGCCCGTTTATGGCAGCTGTCGCCGAGACCCTCGATACCGTCCAGTCCCTGACGAAATCCGGCTACAAATGGGGGTTCGAGACCGACATCGAGATGGATGTCGCGCCCAAGGGATTGAGCACGGACACCATCCGCATGATCTCCGCCCGCAAGAACGAGCCGGAATGGCTGCTGGCCTGGCGGCTGAAGGCTTATGCGGCCTGGCAGCAGATGGAAGAGCCGAGTTGGGCCAAGGTCGGCTACCCGGCGATCGACTACCAGGACATCCACTACTACGCCGCGCCGAAGAAGAAGGACGGCCCGAGGTCTTTGGACGAGGTCGACCCGGAGTTGCTGAAGACCTACGCCAAGCTCGGCATCCCGCTGAAGGAGCAGGCCATCCTGGCCGGTGTGGTGGGCGCGGACGGCGAGGCAGCTGCCGAGGGCGAGGCGCAGGGCCGCAACATCGCCGTCGACGCGGTGTTCGACAGCGTCTCGGTCGCGACCACCTTCCGCAAGAGCCTGTACGAGGCCGGGGTGATCTTCTGCCCGATCTCCGAGGCGGTGCACGACCATCCGGAGCTCGTGCGGCAGTATCTCGGCAGCGTGGTGCCGGCGGCGGACAACTACTTCGCCGCACTCAACAGCGCCGTGTTCACCGACGGCTCGTTCGTCTTCATCCCCAAGGGCGTGCGCTGCCCGATGGAGCTGTCCACCTACTTCCGCATCAATGCGAAGAACACCGGGCAGTTCGAGCGCACGCTGATCATCGCGGAGGAAGGCGCCAGCGTGTCCTACCTCGAGGGTTGCACGGCGCCGCAACGCGACGAGAACCAGCTGCATGCGGCCGTGGTCGAGCTGGTGGCGATGGACGATGCCTCCATCAAGTACAGCACGGTGCAGAACTGGTATCCCGGTGACGCCAACGGCCGCGGCGGCATCTACAACTTCGTCACCAAGCGGGCGGCCTGCCGCGGCGCGCGCAGCAAGGTGAGCTGGACCCAGGTCGAGACCGGATCCGCCATAACGTGGAAGTACCCATCCTGCATCCTGCAGGGCGAGGACAGCGTGGGGGAGTTCTACTCCGTGGCGCTGACCAACAACCGCCAGCAGGCCGACACCGGCACCAAGATGATCCATATCGGCAAGGGCAGCCGGTCGACCATCGTCAGCAAGGGCATCAGCGCCGGGCGGTCCGACAACACCTATCGCGGCCTGGTGCGCATCCTGCCCAAGGCGCACGGGGCGCGGAACTTCACCCAATGCGACAGCCTGCTGATCGGCGACGAGTGCGGCGCGCACACCGTGCCGTATATCGAGAGCCGGAACGCGACGGCGCAGGTGGAGCATGAGGCGACCACCAGCAAGATCAACGACGACCAGCTGTTCTACTGCCGCCAGCGCGGGCTGAGCCAGGAGGATGCGGTGGGCCTGATCGTCAACGGGTTCTGCAAGGACGTGCTGAAGGAACTGCCGATGGAGTTCGCGGTCGAGGCGCAGAAGCTGCTGGCGATCAGCCTGGAGGGTTCGGTCGGCTGATGCTTGAGATCAGGCAACTCTCCGCCTCGCTGGAGGATGGCAAGGCGATCTTGAACGGCGTCGACCTGACGGTTCCGTCGGGCGAGGTGCACGCCATCATGGGGCCGAACGGGTCTGGCAAGTCGACCCTGTCCTACGTGCTGTCAGGCCGTGACGGATACGCGGTGACGGGTGGCTCGGCCACGTTCGACGGGCAGGACCTGTTGGACATGGAGCCGGAGGCACGGGCCGCGGCCGGGCTGTTCCTCGCCTTCCAATACCCGGTGGAGCTGCCCGGCGTGGGCAACGCCAACTTCCTCCGCACGGCGTACAATGCGCAGGCCCGGTCGCGCGGCGAGCCGGAGCTGGATGCGGTCAAGTTCCTCCGCCTGGCGCGCGAGGCGATGAAGCGGTTGGCCATGCCGGACGACATGCTGAAGCGCAACGTTAACGTCGGCTTCAGCGGCGGCGAGAAGAAGCGCAACGAGGTGCTGCAGATGGCGGTGCTGAAGCCCAAGCTGGCGATCCTGGACGAGACGGATAGTGGCCTGGATATCGACGCGCTGAAGATCGTGGCGGACGGCGTCAACGCGCTGCGCGGGCCGGGCTTCTCGGCCGTGGTGATCACCCACTACCAGCGGCTGTTGGACTACATCGTGCCCGACCGGGTGCATGTGCTGTCGGCCGGCCGGATCATCCGATCCGGCGGCCCAGAGTTGGCACGGGAGCTGGAGGCCACCGGCTATGCCCCGGTGGTCGCCGACGCGGCATGATCCCGTTCGGTGCGGATCTCCCTCCCCTCCTGGGAGAGGGTCGGGGTGAGGGCGCGTTGCCGCGGACGGTCGCGATGCGCGGGATGACCCTCACCCTACCCTCCCCCAGAGGCAGAGGGCCCTCTCGCGGGGCGGAGGGGAGGACATGAGCGCGTCGCTCCGCTCTGGCACCGACAGCTTCCTCGCGCGGTATGAGGGTCTGCGCGCCCGGTTGCCCGGGGACGCGGCAGTGCGCGATGCGGCGGCGGCGGCATTCCGACAGGCCGGGCTCCCGAGCGTACGCGAAGAAGCGTGGAAATACACGAGCCTGCGTCCGCTCGCCGACCAGGAGTTCCGCGAACCGCTGACCCCGGTGGACGGGGGCGTGCTGCCGGCGATCCCGGCCATCGAGGGCCCGCGACTGGTGTTCGTGGATGGTCGGCTGCGGGAGGACCTATCGAGCCCACCGGACACGCTGCATGTCGGGCGCTTCGCCGAAACACCCGCATTCGGCGCGCTGTCCCGGCCCGGCGAACAGCCTGTCGTGGCGCTGAACACCATGCTGGCCGAAGATGGCGCCATCTTGTCCGTGGCAGCCGGGGTGGACGCCGGCACGCTGATACTCGTCAGCCTCGTGGCGGACTCTCCCGGGCAGCCGGTCGCGTTCCACCCGCGCCACGTCGTCCGGCTGGCGGAAGGCGCGCGGCTGACCCTCGTCGAATTGTCGCTCGGCCGCGGGCGCTACCTGCACAACCCGGTGTTCGAGGTCGAGTTGGCGGCCCATGCCACCCTGGCGCACATCCGGCTCCAGGACGAGGCGCTGGACGCCTTCCACCTGGCGACGATCTACGCGTCGGTGGAAGCCGGCGGGTTCTACGACGCCTTCACGCTGAGCCTGGGTGGCCGGGTGGCCCGCGCCGAGTTCCATGCCCGGCTGACCGGCCCCGGCGCCACGGTGCACCTCAACGCGGCGCAAGTGCTGGGCGGCAACCAGGTCGGCGACATCACCACCGTGGTGGTGCACGACGCGCCGAACTGCGCCAGCCGGCAGACAGTGAAGAACGTGCTGACCGATCGCGCCCGGGGCGTGTTCCAGGGGCGCATCGAAGTGGAGCGCGTGGCGCAGAAGACCGATGGCTACCAGATGAGCCAGGCCCTGCTGCTGTCACCGGATGCGGAGATCGACTGCAAGCCGGAACTGCAGATCTACGCCGACGACGTGAAGTGCAGCCATGGTGCAACCATCGGCGAGCTGGACGACGATCAGCTGTTCTACCTCCGTGCCCGCGGCATCCCGGAACAGGAAGCCCGCTCCATGCTGATCCGCGCCTTCCTGGACGACGCACTCGGGTCCGTCGCGCACGCGGATGCGCGCGATCTGCTGGAACGGGCGCTCGAGGGATGGTGGAAGTTGCGCACACCGTGACTGCTCCTTCACCCGACAAGCCGTCGAAGCCGCCTTTGTTCGTGCTGTCGAACGGGAGCAGCTCGCGCTTCGGCAACCTTGGCTGGCCGCTTTGGAAGGTGTGGCTGCTTTGCGCCGGCATCGGCTTCGGCTGTGCGGTCCTTGCTCTCTGCATGGGGTTGTTCATCTCTTTCCTGAAGTCCTTTCATCGATGAACATGATCCGTCCCGTGCCGCTCGACGTCGAACGTATCCGCGCCGAGTTTCCCATCCTGGCGGAACAGGTGCACGGCAAGCCGCTGGTGTTCCTCGACAGTGCCGCCTCTGCGATGAAGCCGAACGCGGTGATCGACGCGATGACGCACACCATGCGTTCGCAATACGCCAACGTGCACCGTGGCCTGCACTGGATGAGCGAGCGGACCACCGACGCCTACGAGTCGACGCGCGATGCGGTGGCGCGGCTGCTGAACGCACCGTCGCGCGACGAGGTCGTGTTCGCCAAGAACAGCACGGAGGCGATCAACCTGCTGGCGCACAGCTATGGCAGCCTGATGCATGCGGGCCAGGCGGTGCTGATCACGGGAATGGAGCACCACGCCAACATCGTGCCGTGGCAGATGCTGCGCGATCGCAGCGGGATCGAGCTGCGGGTCGCGCGGGTCACCGACGCTGGCGAGTTGGATTGGGCGGATTACGAGGCGAAGCTTGCGGACGGGCGGGTCGGTCTGGTGGCCATGACGCACATGTCCAACGTGCTGGGCACCTACACGCCGGCAGCACGCATCGCCGCGGCGGCGCATGCGGCCGGCGCGAAGGTGCTGTTCGACGGCAGCCAGGCCGTGGTGCACCGCCGGGTCGACGTGCAGGCGCTGGATGCCGACTTCTACGTGTTCACCGGGCACAAGCTGTACGGGCCGACCGGGATCGGCGTGCTGTGGGGCCGCATGGAGCTGCTGGACGCGATGCCGCCGTTCATGGGCGGCGGCGACATGATCGGCAGCGTCAGCTTCGAGCGGACGACCTGGGCGCGCGTGCCACACAAGTTCGAGGCCGGCACGCCGCCGATCGTCGAGGCGATCGGGCTCAAGCGCGCCATCGAGTGGGTTGAGGCAGTGGGCTACGACGCCATCGCCGCGCACGAGGCCGCGCTGACCGACCACGCGCTGTCGCGGTTGGCGGACGTGAAGGGCCTGCGGGTGGTCGGCCAGGCGCAGGACCGGGGTGGCGTGGTGTCGTTCACGCTGGATGGTGCGCATGCCCATGACGTCGCCACCCTGCTGGACCGCAACGGCGTCGCGGTGCGGGCGGGCAACCATTGCGCCGAGCCGCTGATGCGCCGGCTGGGCGTGGACAGCACCGCGCGGGCGAGCTTCGGGATCTACACGACGCTCGGCGAGATCGACGTGCTCGCGGATACGCTGGAGCGCGTGCGGGCGTTCTTCGCGTGAGCGAGGTCGCAGCCTTCGACGACCTGCGGGCGCTGTACCAGCAGGCCGTGCTGGACCGCGCGCGCCATCCCCACCACCAGCGCCGGCTCGACCCGTTCGACGGCGCGGCCAAGGGGGACAACCCGATGTGCGGCGACCGGGTGGAGGTCCGCGTGCGGATGCGGGATGGCACCGTGGCGGAGGCCGGGTTCGAGGCGCGCGGATGCCAGATCAGCGTCGCCTCAGCGGATCTGATGGCCGAGGCGGTGACGGGGCGCTCCGCCGCCGACGTGCAGGAGATGGCGGGGCAGTTCCGTGCCATGATCCAGGACGGCGCGCAGGCCGGCCCAGCATTGCAGGCCACGCAGCCGCTGGCCGGCGTGCACGAGCATAAATCCCGGCATAGATGTGCGACATTGCCGTGGGACGCGTTGCTGGCGGCCCTGAAGGAAACCCACCATGGCTGAAATCCACGCCGGATGGACCCCTGACGGCACCCCCGAACCGGTGCCGAGCGAGGACGCGATCATCAACGCGATCGGGACGGTGTATGACCCGGAAATCCCGGTGAACATCTATGAGCTCGGCCTGATCTACGCGATCGAGATATCCGACGAGGGGCGCGTGAAGGTCGAGATGACGCTGACGGCGCCCGGCTGCCCTTCGGCGCAGGAGTTGCCGGTCCAGGCGCGCGAGGCGATCATGGCAGTCCCCGGCGTGGTGGATTGCGATGTCGAGACGGTGTGGGACCCGCCTTGGGATCCCAGCCGGATGACCGAGGAAGCCCGCTTGTCGTTGAACATGTTCTGACGCGAGACGATGGAGCAAACATCATGAGTGCGACCCAAGCCTCCGCCAAGCCCCGCCGTGCCTTGCCGCCGCTGATGACCCTGTCCGACGCTGCGGCCGACCGGCTCGCCCGGCTCTACGGCGGCGCGCAGAGGGGCATGCTGCTGCGGATCGACGTCAGCACCAAGGGTTGTTCGGGCATGTCCTACCGCATGGACTGGGTGGCGGAACCGGGCCCCGGTGACGAGGTGGTGACCGACCATGGCCTGACCGTCCTGGTGGACCGCAAGGCGAGCCTGTTCCTGATCGGCACGGTCATGGACTACCAGGTGAAGGACCTCTCTGCGGGCTTCACCTTCGTCAACCCGAACGAGAAGGGCCGGTGCGGCTGCGGTGAGAGCTTCCACGTGTAGCCGCCGCCGCTGAGTGTCGCCGTGTCCGCCTCCGATTTCCTTCATGGCTGCCGCCGGTCTAAGGGCGTCCATCTGACAATGCGCGGAGGGGCGGATGTCGGGTTCTGACGGATGGCAGGCCAAGATCAAGATCTGCATGTTCGACCAATACGGCACGGTCGTGGACATGCAGGGTGGCCTGGTCAAGGTCGCCACCCCATGGCTCAAGGCCAAGGGTTCATCGGTCGACCCGAACTCGTTCGTGACGTGGTGGCGGCGCACGCATTTCGAAAACTCGATGATCGACGCGCTGCTGCACAAGGCGCACACATCCTACCGCGACATCGGGTTCGGTGCCGTCAAGCTCGTGCTGCAGCGCTCCGGGATCGAGCATATCGACGAGGAGGTCTGCGATCTCGTGTCGGAGATCGAGAGGCTGGAGTGCTTCCCCGAGGTCCCGGCCGCGCTGGCCAGGCTGCAGACCAGGTTCAAGCTGGTGGTGCTCTCCAACGGCGATCCGGACATGCTGGAGGCGGCCAAGGCCTACCACAAGGTCCCGTTCGACCGGGTGATCTCCGTCAAGGAGGCCGAGTCGTTCAAGCCGCACGTGGCGACCTACACCAAGGCCGCCGAGCTGCTCGGCGTTGCCATGGACGAGGTCCTGTTCGTCGCCAACCATGCCTTCGACTGCGTCGGCGCCAAGGCGGCCGGCATGCGCACTGCCTTCATCGACCGCCGCGGCCGTCCGTTCGGCACCTGGACCTACCAGCCCGACATCCTGGTCGGTTCGATGACTGACCTCGCGAATGTCATGGTCTGACGCCAGGCCGTTGGCGGGCGTCAAGATCCTCGACCTGTGCCGGGGCCGTTCGCCACGATGCAGCTTGGTGACCTGGGAAGCGCCCGGCCGCGATCCTCCAGGCCTGTCGGAACTTGCGGTGGATGATGCGTTCGGCCCGGCTTCCGCAGACGGCGGCCGGCGACGTCGGCGAGGGCTCTTCCATCTTTCCCGCACCGTCGCAGCCTAATGCCGGCCAGGTGTCGCCAGACCCGGGCGTGCATTCGTGCCTTGAGTGAACAGAGAAAAGTCCGGCCCCTGCCGCCCCGATACCATGCCGCGCACCAACGCACCCAGCACGGGCATCGCCAGGTTGGGTTTGAGGAAGGCGGTCTTCGGCTTCGCGCCGGTCATCACCTCGGCCCAGTGGCCCAGCAAGGGGCCGCCACCCTTGCGCAAGGCGGCCGCACCTGCGTCGAGCAGCTGCGGGTAGCGCCCGCACAGGAGCGCCATGCGGCGGCTCCAGCGGAAATCATGACCGAAGGCGCGCAGCCAGCCATCGTGGTAACGCCGGAGACGTCCAGCGCCCAGGTCACCGCAGGCCAGCGCCTCCGTGAGTACCTCCGCCGCGATCTCGGCCGCATCCATGGCGTATTGGATCCCCTCACCCGTGAGCGGATCGATCTGCCCGGCGGCGTCGCCCAATACGACCAGCTGGTCGCCATGGCTGCGCGGCACCCCGCCCAGCCGCAAGGGCCCGCCCCGCATGGCGCCGACCACGGCCCGCTTCCCGAGCGCGCGGCTGACGAATGGGTCCTCGTGCCGCACCATGTCGTGCATGCGGCGAAGGTCGCGGTTGGCGCACCTGCCGCCCGGGATGATGTAGAGGCAGTAGCTGAGCTGCCCGCGCGACTGCCGGAACACCGCGCAGTAGCCGGGCAGCAGGTCGCGCCGGTAGAACACGACGCCGTCATAGCCGAAGTCGCTGGCATCCGCCTCGATATAGGCCCGGCTGCAAACGGCATCGGGCGCGCCCTCGACCAGGCCCAGGCTGCGCGCCAGGCTGGAGGTCGCACCATCCGCCGCGACGAGCGTCCGCGCCTGCAGGTTCCCGCCGGTCTTGTCGCGGATGGTCCAGAGCCCGGCTTCCAGACTCGCCCCGTCGATCTCCACCCCTTCCAGCAGCTCCGCCCCTGCTGCTTCCGCCGCGCGCACGATACGGTGGTCCATGTCGATGCGGCGGATCGCGATCACCGGAGAGGACGTGATATGTTGCGGTGAACTGTCGATCGCGACGATACCGGATGGGCTGACCATGCCGCCCACCGCGGCCATGTGCCCTTCGTCGTTCGCCATGATCTGCTGGAGCACGCCCATCCGCGTCAGATGCGTCTGTGCCCGGCTGCAGATGGCATCCCCACACACCTTGTCGCGCGGGAAGATGGCCCGGTCGATCAGCGCCACGCGGATGCCGGCTTTGGCCAAGTACCACGCGCAGGTCGCCCCGGCGGGCCCCGCGCCCACGATCGCCACGTCGTAGGCCGTCCTTGCTGTCGCCATCGCCGTCAATCCTTCCCGATCATGCCGCCGCCGGGTTGCGGCCCAGCATGAAGAAACCCGGCGTGAACAGGCCTTCCCGCCCGCTCTCGGCCAGGGTGCGCGCGCATTCGCTCAGCAGCCTGGCCACCCGCGTGGTGCCGCGCGGCGCGATCCGCACCGCCTCCAGCACGCGCACCGAGACGTTGGTGGCGGCGAGGCCCAAGCCGGAGGTGCGGCGAAGCCGAAGCGGGTGCGGCGCCGGGCCGTGCGGCTCCCACCAGGGGATGTCGCTTCCGGCGCAGCGGTCCTCCACCTGCAGGACGTCGAAGCCGGCCTCTGCCATGGCGCGCTCCGCCTCGTCGCAGGTGGACAAAGCCGGCAATCCGTTGCCGATCTCGATGCCACGCTTCAGCTGCCGGTGCCACGGATTGGCCGGGTCGTAGCGCGGTGTGAGGCACCACTCGTAGGTAGCGAACAGGCCACCGGGTCGCAGCGTACGGCGCACGCTCGCGAAGACGTCGCGGAGCACCGGCGCGTGGACCGTCGCCTCGATCGCGTAGGCGGCATCCATGCTGCCGGGGGGCACATCGATCGCCAGGAAATCGCCTTGCACGATGGCACACCGCTCGGCCAGCCGAGCCTCTCGATTGAGCTGCGTCGCGCGCCGGACCTGGTAGGCGTTGTTGTTTATCCCGGTCACGTGGCACGCCGCAAACCGGGCTATCGACCGCATGGGACCGCCGACGCCGCATCCGACGTCCAACACGCGGCTCGCCGGACCCAGGCCCAGCTGCAACGCCAGCCAATGCTCGTGCCGCCGGATGGACTCGCGCAGGGTCTCCCCCCGCGAGCGGGGCGCATGGTGGAACGAGTCGCCCCATCCGTACTCGTAGAAATCCGTGACGAGATCGTAGAAGCTGTTCGCAAGGTCCGCGTAGGCTCCCGTGCGCTGGTCCGCGCTGCCGTGAGCATGCGTATCGTAGTCGTCCACCGTCGACGATGCCCGCACGGCGCCGCTGGCGACCCGCAACAGGCTGGGGGCCATGTACCTGTCTGCCACTGCAGTGTCCTTCGCCATTCGCATCAGCATTTTCCGGGACAGTTCTGTGCCGTCACGGCGGCGGCAGGGTGGATCAGCACATCGACCTGCTGGCCGACGAAGACCGGCAGGTCGCCCGGTGCGAGCCGGTAGAGGACCTGGAGCACCCTCGTATCCACGCGCGTGTCGCCGAGCGAGGGGATAGAGTCCTTAGGAATCACGTAAGGCTCGAACCTCAGGAAGGTCAGCGGTGCGGACAGGCGGGCATCCCCCCGGAGGTAGGCGGTCGCGGGGTCACCCGGCCGGACGCGGTCGGCATCGGCCTCATCGATGCTGACCCGCACCGTCAGTTCCTGTGTCGCGCCGAACACCAACAAGGCCTGCCCGCCCGCAGCCGACTGGACGGCCTGTCCGGCCCGGACGTTGACCTGCAGCACCGTTCCGGCAAATGGCGCGCGCGTCGTCGCCCGGTCGAGATCGATGCGGGCGTTCGTGGTCGAAGCGACGGCCTCCTCAAGGCGGGCCTGCGCCTCCTGCCGTTGCGCCGCGAGCACGATGGCCTGGTCACGCGCGGCGTCCAGGGCTGCCTGGCTCCGGTGCACTTGCGCCGCCGCCTTGCGCATGTCCGCCGCCGCCGCCTCCACGCGCTGTGTGCTGCTGACCTGGTTGACGCCGAGCGAGGCGTAGCGGGCGTTGTCCAGCTCACTGCGACGCATCTCCGCCTGGGCGCCTTCCGTATCCGCCATCGACTGGTCGACCATGGCCCGTTGCAGGACCAGGCGTGCCTCATCGGCTGCCAGCACGGCCCGGGCGCCGGCCTCGTCCGCCGTCGCATAGGCGAGTTGGGCGGCGAAGCGCACGTCGTCGACCTTGAACAACGGCGTGCCCTGCGCGACCACCTGGCCCGGCACGGCGTCGACCTCCGTCACGATCCCGCTCTGCCGCGCGGCGATGTTCACGAAGTTGCTGCTCGGCTCGATCATCCCAGTGCCCGCGACCACGGGCCCGGCGGGGGGCGGCGGCACGACGCCGGGCGGCAAGGCCAGCGAGCCATGGATGTCCCGCGGCTGCAGCGCCGACCAGGCGGCAAAACCGGCCGCAAGCACTGCCAGCGCCGTCACGCCGTTGGTCAGGCTCACCCGGCGCTTCATGCGACCAGGCTCGCCGCCGGACTGGTTGCCGCCACCGAGACGACCTGGCCCTCATCCATGGTCGCGATGGTGTCGGCGAAGGCGTGCAGGCGCTGATCGTGCGTCACGATCACGACCGCGCGGTCCGGGTGCACCGCCATGGTGCGGAGCAGACGCATCACGTCCAGCCCGGTCCCGGTATCCAGCGCCGCGGTCGGCTCGTCGCACAGCAGCAGCTTCGGGCCGTGCACCAGGGCCCGGGCGATCGCCACGCGCTGCTGCTGCCCGCCGGACAGAAGCCCCGGCAGTCGATCGGCGTGCTCTTCGAGGCCGAGCTGCTCGAGCATGCGCATGGCGCGAAGTGCCGCAGCCCGGATCGGCTGCCCGGCGATGGCGAGCGGGATGGACACGTTCTCCACCACGGACAGCGTGGGGACGAGGTTGTAGGACTGGAACACGAAGCCGATGTTGTCCCGCCGGAAGGCTGCCTGGGCCACGGCGCCGAGGCTGGACAGCTCCGTCCCGAGGACGCTGACGGAACCCGCCGTGGCCGAGAGGATCCCGCCCAGGACCGACAGCAGCGTCGTCTTGCCACAGCCGCTCGGCCCGATGATCAGCGTGAGCCCGCCGAGATCGATACTCAGGTCCACGTGCCGCAACACCGTCAGCATTTCGCGCCCGGCGCGCACCCGCACCACCACGCCGCGGCAGTCGATCGCCGGTCCGGTCATGCCGCGCTCCGGAACACGATCGCCGGCTCGATGCGGAAGGTCCGCCGCAGGCTGGTGATGCTGGTCACGCCCACGATCCCAAGCACGGCTGCGGCGACGATCAGCGTCACCTGCCAGGGCAGGAACAGCCCTCTCGCGTCATCGACGAACGTGCTGATGCCTTCGAAGAACAATGCCGATGCGCCGATGCCGATCGCGTAGCCCAGCAGCGCGCTCAACCCGCCTTGCGCCAGGGTCATGCGCGCCACGCCGGCATTGGTCAGGCCGAGCGCCTTCATGGTGCCGAGGTTACGCGTGTTCTCGATGACGTAGATCGAGAACGTTTGGCCCACGATCACCGCACCCACGGTGAAGCCGAGTGCGACGGTGATGCCGAAGTTCACCAGGATCCCGGTTTGGCGGATGTAGTAGACGATCGTGTCCCAGGTGAAATCCTGCCAGGTCTCCGCCTTCAACCCGGTTTGCTCGGCGATGCGGAGCGCCACCTCGTGCGGGCTGGTGGCGGGCGCCACGCCCACGACCACGAAGGAGAGCCGCTTGCGCTGCTGCGGCGTGTATCCGACCGCGGCCGAGTAGCGGGCATAGAGCACGGGAGAGTTCGTGAATGGGGCCGACGCCTCGCAGATCGCGGTGATCACCGCGCGGTGGTCGTTCAACTCCAGCTCGCGGCCGAGCCGCAACTTCTGGCCGGGCCAGATCGCGAAATAACTGGCGCGATCGATGATGACCGCGTCCGGCTTGCGCAGGTCGTCGCGGCTGCCCATGACCATCCGGGTCGGCCCGCCGACGAGGGTGGCGTCGTCCACGCCGAGCAGGATCGCATCCTGCAGCCGCCCGTCGCGCGCCTTGACGGTCGCCTCTCCCTTGTAGAACGGGAGCGCCCATGCGACGCCGGGCACGCCCCGCACGCGCAGCAACTGGGTGTCCGTCATCGGCTCGACACCATCGACGTACTGCACGCGCGGATCCATGACCCAAAGGTCGGCCTCCCGAACATCCAGGATCTGGCTTGCGGTGCGGAGCAGGACGCCGGCCAGGAACGACAGCTGCTGCGCCATCAGCAGCGTTGCGAAGGCGGTGCCGAATACCAGGCCGACATATTTGGCCCGGTCCCGCTGCAGCATCCGCAGAGCCAGACGGATCACGCCGGCAGCTCCGCCTCAAACGCCGCAGGCAGACGGAAGCGGTAGGGTTCCTCGATGCCGGGCAGCTCGGACACCGTCACGGCGCGCCAGAGCCGGATGCGGCTGATCAGGCCCGCCACCACGCTCTCCGGGGTGGAGGCGGCCGCGGTGATGCCGATCCGGCGCGCGGCGGCGAACCAGGCAGCATCCAACTCCTCCGCTTCGGCAACCAGGCGTGCCGGGCAGCCCGCCGCTTCGGCGACTTCGCGCAAGCGGTTGGCGTTCGAGCTGTTCGCGGCGCCGGCAACCAGCACCATGTCGACCGCGGCGGCCAATTCGCGCACGCCGTCCTGCCGGTTCTGGGTCGCATAGCAAACCTGGCCATACTCCGCGCCCTGCATGGCGGGGAAGCGTTCGAGCAGCGCGGCCACCAGCACCTGCACCTCGGTCACCGCCAGCGTGGTCTGCGTCACATAGGCGACGCGGCTCGGATCGGCGACCTGCAAGGCGGCAACATCCGCGAGCGTGGCGACCCGGTGGGCCCCTGCCCCGATCCAGCCCAGCGTCCCGATGACTTCCGGATGGTCGGCGTGACCGATCAGCACGACCTCCGCGCCGCAAGCGACCAGGCGCCGCGCTTCGAGGTGCACCTTGGCCACTAGCGGACAGGTCGCGTCGACCACCCGGCGGCCGAGGCGGTGAGCGTCCTGCTCCACGTCCGGCGGCACACCATGCGCGCTGAGCAGCAACACGGCGCCGGCGGGCACCTCGTCATTCTCTGCCACGAACCGGGCGCCCATGGCCTGCAATCGTGCGATCACCGTCGCATTGTGGACGATCTCGTGCCGCACGTACACGGGCGGGCCGTAGCGCGCGAGGGCGAGCTCGACCGTGTCCACGGCGCGGCGCACCCCGGCACAGAAGCCGCGCGTGCCGGCCACCAAGATGTGCAAAGCGTCGTCCGGGCCTGGTGCGGCCGGCAGGTCAGACATAGGGGAACATGCGGAAGCGGGCATGCCGGCAATACTCTTCCCACAGCGCCCCGTATTTGACGCGACAGCGTCGGTCGTCACGCAGGGCCCGGTGACCGAGCAGGCAAGCCAACCAAAGTGGCAGCAGGTAGGGTATGGGCGAGCCTAAGCCGGCCAACAGCGTCCAGGCGACATACATCGTCAGCTCGCCCGAATAGTTCAGCTTGCGGCCGACGCCCCAGAAGCCCGAGACCAGGAGCTTACCGCCCAGCACCTTCGGCTGCCGACCCCAGATCGGGGCGTTCGCATCCTGCTTGAAGCGGTGTTTCTGGCCGTTGGCGCCTCGGAACACGCACAGCCCCGCGGCGTACGCCAGGCAGAGCGCCACCGCCGCCGATGACGGCAGGGCAGACACCCGCGCCGCCACGTAGGCGGCGGGAAGGCAGTAGAAGAAGGGGACGAGCACGTAGTCGCCCCAGACGAGCATCCAGCCGAAGCGCTCCTCCACGATGTCCCAGGTGAACACCATGCCGTATTCGAACTGGAAGTAGTTGGCGACGTAGATCAGGGTGAACAGCTCGTAGAGGGCCATGGCCAGGCTGACCGTGCCGGTCTGGCCATATTGCCATGCGGCGAAGGACAGGTTCATCAACGCCAGCCCGATCAGCGACGGCCGATACGAGAACAGCTTCAGGTCGATGCCCCAGAGCTGCGGGTCACGCTCGACGCCGTAGAAGAGAGCGTGCAGTCCCTTCCGGCCAGCACTCCGCCCGGAGGCCATCAAGGCGAGGCTGGCGGGGAACGCCAGCAGGTTGGCGGCGATCAGCAGCGACCACACGTTGCGGGCCAGCGCTGTGATGCCCGGCCCCGTCGCCTGCAATACCGCCGCGGCCAGCATCGTCAGCCCGAACAGCAGCAATCCGTTGAGCCGGTAAGTGATCCGGCTCCCATCCGCGTGCACGATCCCGGCCTGTTCCGGCCCAGGGAGGAAGCGGGACCCGACGAACAGCGCGGCGACGAACCCACACTCGCCCAGCATGGACCAGGCCAGCGCCCCCCAGGTGACGGGATCGGGCGTCAACCCGCAGCCTCCCACCGCGTGACCGCCCGGGCGATCTCCGCGCCGGCGTCGACGGCCAGATACAGGCTGCCGAGCAGCCAGGGCAGGTTCGGCACGATCATCAGGAGCATGGAGCCCAGGTCGTGCGCGGGCATCTGGACATAGCCCGTCATGTGCTTGGCGGTGAAGTAAAGCGTCACGGAATAGGCGACGTATGAGCCGACGCACAATTGCAGCGGAAACCGCAAAGGCCAGTTTGTCAATCGGCGTCCAAAAAGGGTTCTGACGCAGTTTTGGTGATGGTCACCGGCCTGCGGCGATGACGCGGGCCTGAAGCAAATCGAGGTTTCCTCGGCCATACATCTGGCGTTTAACAACCTTGAGCTTGTTGATCTGCCCTTCGGCCTGCGCGTTGGACCAAGCGGTGGAGATGGCGGCGCGGACGGCAAGATGGTCCCGCGCCAACCCACGCGCAAACGGCGCCAAGAGGCTGACAGAGGCCATGTCGAGCCAGCTGTCCAACGCCGCCTCCTGCTTGCGGCGGATCAGGGTGTGGAAGGCTTCGACGATCTCCCGAGCCTGCACCAGTGTGGGGACCGCTGCTTCGATGGTGGCCACCGTCACCGTCTGCGTTTTCGATAGGCTGTCGCGCGCCGTGGTCATCAGGCGCGCAACGGTGCGCGCCGACGGGACACGGCTCAGCCCCTCGATGTTGACCTGCTCCGCCCGGCGGCGGCGGGTAGCCCACTCAGCGACGACGCGCAGCGAGCCGCGGAAGCCCAAGTCGCGCAACTCTCGCCATAGCGCCGCACCGTTGCGGGCTCCGGCGGCCCAACGTGCATCCAACCACGGGAGATGTGCCTCAAGTGAGCTCTCCCGCGTACGAAATACCTCAGCGCGCTGGCCGCGCAGGATGCGCCGTACCGTCCCGCGGCTGTGGCCGGTGCATCGGACGATCTCCTTGATCGCCTTGCCCGCCTTGTGCAGTGCGAGCACGGCGGCGTTGGCGTCCTCGCGCCGGAGATAGCCCTCGTACTGGAGGTTCTCCGCCGCCGTCAGCAACCGGGGGTCGACCGTAGCGGCGCCGATTGCCGCGCGGACCTGGCGCATGCAGGCACGGGTCGCGGCCAGGAAGGCCTGGCTGGCGTTCTCCATCAGGTGCCAGCGGTCTGCCACCTGTGTCGCCCCGGGCAGCGCCCGCGCTGCTGCCAGGGCATAGGCGCCACCACGGTCGCGGGTCACGATCTCGATCTGCGGCTGGCCGGACAGCCAGGCCTGCGCCGTCGCGGGCTCGCGGTCCGGCAAGAGGGCGATGGTACGTCGCCGTTCCAGGTCGCAGATCAGCGTGCCGTAGCGGTGATTGCGCTTCCAGGCCCAGTCGTCGATGCCGACCGCCTGCGGGGGCGTGAACGCCGGACTTCCGCGGCGCCGAACAACCCGCAGCAGAGTATCGTTGCTGACCGGCAGCCGGAGCCGCTGGGCGAAGCTCGCCGCGGGGCGGCCGCCTAGCGCCAGGCCGAGATGGTGCACGATCTCGTCCAGCCGAGCCGTGCGCCGGGCCCACGGTGCTGCAGCCGCAAGTCGCTCGGAGTAGATGCGGCGCGTGCACGAGGCGCGATCACAGCGGAAGCGCCGGACGAGCAGTTTCAGCTGGACGGGGCGGCCACTCAGCGGGAGATCTGCCATGGACCGCGTGTAGCGGCTATGAACGCGATGGTTGATGCCGCCGCAGCCGGGACAAGCCATCCCGTTTGCCGACGAGCGCACCGTCAGCACCACCGCCGTGCCGGTATCGTCCACGCTCTCCATGACGACCCCGGGCGGGATCAAAGCCGTCGGGTTGAACCCTCGCGCCATGGTGCCGATTCCCTTGCTGACTCGGCAATCCAGCGCGCGAACTTCAGCAAAATTGAGTCAGAACCCCGATTGGACGCCGATCACCCCACTAACAGGGTCCCTTTTCGGTTCTGACGCAGTTTTGGTGATGGTCACCGGCCTGCGGCGATGACGCGGGCCTGAAGCAAATCGAGGTTTCCTCGGCCATACATCTGGCGTTTAACAACCTTGAGCTTGTTGATCTGCCCTTCGGCCTGCGCGTTGGACCAAGCGGTGGAGATGGCGGCGCGGACGGCAAGATGGTCCCGCGCCAACCCACGCGCAAACGGCGCCAAGAGGCTGACAGAGGCCATGTCGAGCCAGCTGTCCAACGCCGCCTCCTGCTTGCGGCGGATCAGGGTGTGGAAGGCTTCGACGATCTCCCGAGCCTGCACCAGTGTGGGGACCGCTGCTTCGATGGTGGCCACCGTCACCGTCTGCGTTTTCGATAGGCTGTCGCGCGCCGTGGTCATCAGGCGCGCAACGGTGCGCGCCGACGGGACACGGCTCAGCCCCTCGATGTTGACCTGCTCCGCCCGGCGGCGGCGGGTAGCCCACTCAGCGACGACGCGCAGCGAGCCGCGGAAGCCCAAGTCGCGCAACTCTCGCCATAGCGCCGCACCGTTGCGGGCTCCGGCGGCCCAACGTGCATCCAACCACGGGAGATGTGCCTCAAGTGAGCTCTCCCGCGTACGAAATACCTCAGCGCGCTGGCCGCGCAGGATGCGCCGTACCGTCCCGCGGCTGTGGCCGGTGCATCGGACGATCTCCTTGATCGCCTTGCCCGCCTTGTGCAGTGCGAGCACGGCGGCGTTGGCGTCCTCGCGCCGGAGATAGCCCTCGTACTGGAGGTTCTCCGCCGCCGTCAGCAACCGGGGGTCGACCGTAGCGGCGCCGATTGCCGCGCGGACCTGGCGCATGCAGGCACGGGTCGCGGCCAGGAAGGCCTGGCTGGCGTTCTCCATCAGGTGCCAGCGGTCTGCCACCTGTGTCGCCCCGGGCAGCGCCCGCGCTGCTGCCAGGGCATAGGCGCCACCACGGTCGCGGGTCACGATCTCGATCTGCGGCTGGCCGGACAGCCAGGCCTGCGCCGTCGCGGGCTCGCGGTCCGGCAAGAGGGCGATGGTACGTCGCCGTTCCAGGTCGCAGATCAGCGTGCCGTAGCGGTGATTGCGCTTCCAGGCCCAGTCGTCGATGCCGACCGCCTGCGGGGGCGTGAACGCCGGACTTCCGCGGCGCCGAACAACCCGCAGCAGAGTATCGTTGCTGACCGGCAGCCGGAGCCGCTGGGCGAAGCTCGCCGCGGGGCGGCCGCCTAGCGCCAGGCCGAGATGGTGCACGATCTCGTCCAGCCGAGCCGTGCGCCGGGCCCACGGTGCTGCAGCCGCAAGTCGCTCGGAGTAGATGCGGCGCGTGCACGAGGCGCGATCACAGCGGAAGCGCCGGACGAGCAGTTTCAGCTGGACGGGGCGGCCACTCAGCGGGAGATCTGCCATGGACCGCGTGTAGCGGCTATGAACGCGATGGTTGATGCCGCCGCAGCCGGGACAAGCCATCCCGTTTGCCGACGAGCGCACCGTCAGCACCACCGCCGTGCCGGTATCGTCCACGCTCTCCATGACGACCCCGGGCGGGATCAAAGCCGTCGGGTTGAACCCTCGCGCCATGGTGCCGATTCCCTTGCTGACTCGGCAATCCAGCGCGCGAACTTCAGCAAAATTGAGTCAGAACCCAAAAAGGACCCTCCATCGGCGTGCAATCGGGGTTCTGACGCAGTTTTGGTGATGGTCACCGGCCTGCGGCGATGACGCGGGCCTGAAGCAAATCGAGGTTTCCTCGGCCATACATCTGGCGTTTAACAACCTTGAGCTTGTTGATCTGCCCTTCGGCCTGCGCGTTGGACCAAGCGGTGGAGATGGCGGCGCGGACGGCAAGATGGTCCCGCGCCAACCCACGCGCAAACGGCGCCAAGAGGCTGACAGAGGCCATGTCGAGCCAGCTGTCCAACGCCGCCTCCTGCTTGCGGCGGATCAGGGTGTGGAAGGCTTCGACGATCTCCCGAGCCTGCACCAGTGTGGGGACCGCTGCTTCGATGGTGGCCACCGTCACCGTCTGCGTTTTCGATAGGCTGTCGCGCGCCGTGGTCATCAGGCGCGCAACGGTGCGCGCCGACGGGACACGGCTCAGCCCCTCGATGTTGACCTGCTCCGCCCGGCGGCGGCGGGTAGCCCACTCAGCGACGACGCGCAGCGAGCCGCGGAAGCCCAAGTCGCGCAACTCTCGCCATAGCGCCGCACCGTTGCGGGCTCCGGCGGCCCAACGTGCATCCAACCACGGGAGATGTGCCTCAAGTGAGCTCTCCCGCGTACGAAATACCTCAGCGCGCTGGCCGCGCAGGATGCGCCGTACCGTCCCGCGGCTGTGGCCGGTGCATCGGACGATCTCCTTGATCGCCTTGCCCGCCTTGTGCAGTGCGAGCACGGCGGCGTTGGCGTCCTCGCGCCGGAGATAGCCCTCGTACTGGAGGTTCTCCGCCGCCGTCAGCAACCGGGGGTCGACCGTAGCGGCGCCGATTGCCGCGCGGACCTGGCGCATGCAGGCACGGGTCGCGGCCAGGAAGGCCTGGCTGGCGTTCTCCATCAGGTGCCAGCGGTCTGCCACCTGTGTCGCCCCGGGCAGCGCCCGCGCTGCTGCCAGGGCATAGGCGCCACCACGGTCGCGGGTCACGATCTCGATCTGCGGCTGGCCGGACAGCCAGGCCTGCGCCGTCGCGGGCTCGCGGTCCGGCAAGAGGGCGATGGTACGTCGCCGTTCCAGGTCGCAGATCAGCGTGCCGTAGCGGTGATTGCGCTTCCAGGCCCAGTCGTCGATGCCGACCGCCTGCGGGGGCGTGAACGCCGGACTTCCGCGGCGCCGAACAACCCGCAGCAGAGTATCGTTGCTGACCGGCAGCCGGAGCCGCTGGGCGAAGCTCGCCGCGGGGCGGCCGCCTAGCGCCAGGCCGAGATGGTGCACGATCTCGTCCAGCCGAGCCGTGCGCCGGGCCCACGGTGCTGCAGCCGCAAGTCGCTCGGAGTAGATGCGGCGCGTGCACGAGGCGCGATCACAGCGGAAGCGCCGGACGAGCAGTTTCAGCTGGACGGGGCGGCCACTCAGCGGGAGATCTGCCATGGACCGCGTGTAGCGGCTATGAACGCGATGGTTGATGCCGCCGCAGCCGGGACAAGCCATCCCGTTTGCCGACGAGCGCACCGTCAGCACCACCGCCGTGCCGGTATCGTCCACGCTCTCCATGACGACCCCGGGCGGGATCAAAGCCGTCGGGTTGAACCCTCGCGCCATGGTGCCGATTCCCTTGCTGACTCGGCAATCCAGCGCGCGAACTTCAGCAAAATTGAGTCAGAACCCCTTTTCCACGCCGAAACACAGCCATCCTCGTTCTGCCGATCCAGCAGGAAGACGAGCGCCTGCCTGACCCGAGCGCGTGGCAGCCGTTCCGCGGGCGGGATCAGGCCAGGCGACGCTTCGCACAGGAGGATGGCGCTCAATGCCTCCGCGGTGCAGTCGCTGACCGGCCAGCGATGGGTGCCGTCACTGAAGCACCAGCCGCCCAGCACGGATTGCCGCCCCTCGTCGGCACCCGGGGGAAGCTCGGCCTGTTGCTGCATGCTGGCCAGCCGGTGGTGCGCACGGCGCAGCGGCCCCGCGATCCCGACGGGAGAGCGTGCCGGCGCGAGCAACGCCTGCATGGCCAGCGCCGTGTCCCAGGTCGTCGAGCGCGCGCCGGCATAGCGCAGGCCCGCCCCCTCGTCAGACCAGGCCCAGGCGTCCAGCGCGGCGGCGCTCTCCGCGGCTTCCGGCATTCCCGCCCGGTGCAGGGCGAGCGTGTTCAGCAAGCCGCTCACCGGCGACAGGCCTTGATACCGCGTCGTGCGTTGCTCCGCCGCGATCCGCCTCAGGCAGCGGGCGACCGCCCGGCGGCGCAATGCCGCCGCACCGGGCAGACGCCGCCAGACCGCACCGGCCGCGCGCACCGCATCGTACGCGACCCGGAGCAGCCGGCTCGGCCGCACGTAGGCGTCGGTGTCGACCAGGTCGTGGCGGTGGGCGGCGCTGCTGCGGCCGTCCAGGCCCAGCTCGGCGCGCAATGCCGGCCCCAACGGCCCGGCGTCGCCCTTCGGCCCGGCCAGGACCGTCGCCATCCCGAGATAGATGTAGCGCGTGTGGCAATAGAGCCGATTCGGTGCGAACGGCACCCAATCCGGTAGAAGGAACAGCTCAGGCGGACAAGGATGCAGGCCCTCGCGCTCGGTGAGGCCAAGCACGAACAGCCAGAACTTGCCCCAGCTGGGCAGGCCGTAGACGTCGCCGGGTGCCGCGTCGAGCCATTGCCGGGCGCGGAGCAGAGACGGCGACGCGGCTGGCTCGCCGAGCAGGCGGGCGGCGACGTAGACCGGCGTGGTCACGAAGCGGTAGGGGAGCGAGGCAGGGTGCAGTCCCCAGCCGCCGGTCTCGTGCTGGGTCGCCGCGAACTGCTTGAGGACGAGCCGCCGCCAAGCCGCCTCGACCGGATGCCGCATCACGTGGAAGACGATGGCTGCCTGGGCCGTGATGACCGGGCACCAGACCACCTCGCCCTCCCAGCCCCCGAAACCGTCACGGTGCCGCAGCAGGCAAGCCGCGGCGCGTCGGTGCGCGGCGCTTACGGGGTCCAGGGGGAGTGCGTCGAGCGCGTCCAACCGCGCGCTAGACAAGGCTCTCCTCCAAGACCGGCTGGTGCGGGACGTCGGCCTCGGCGCCTGTCGCAGCCAGATGGGCGCGCCATTTGGCGACGATGAGCTTCTGGAACTCGATGACCACCGGGTTCAGCTCGACCGACGGCGCATGCGGGGCATCGATGTAGGCCCGTAGCTCCTCCTGGACCATGTCTCCGTCCTGGGCGAGCAGCGGCCGGATCAGGATGGTCTTGGAGATGGCCAGGACCGGACGCATGAGCCAGACGGGCAGCGACATCCGGGTCAACGGGATGCGTAGCGCATCGAAGTAGAAGATGAAGAAAACCCGCGTGCGCTGCCCGTTCATCGGCAGGAAGAAGCACCAGTGCTTGATCCTGCCGCCCGTGTCCGACCACTGGTAGGGGTAGGCGAAGCACAGCTCCATGCTGTTGACGTTGACCTTCTTCCGATCCACGAAATATTTCGAGAACCGGCCATCCCCGACCAAGACGTCGTAGGTCAGGCGGACACGCTCGCTATCGGCATCGTACGAGATCAACTTGGCATCGGTGAACGGCCGGTAGTCGCGATGCAGGTGCGCGTGCGTGAAGTCGCTCACGTTCTCGATGATCATCGAGTGGTGGGCATCCCAGGTGAAATCCAGCGTCACCGACGCCCAAGGCCTATCGCCCTTCAGTTCGGGGATGAGCGGGAGCGCGACCGTGTCGGCGCGTGCCGGGTCGCCGGGAAAGATCCAGATCAGCCCGTAGCGAACCTGCACGGGATAGGACGCCACCTTGACCTTGGAAACGGTCCGGCCGAACGATTCGTGCGGGATGGTGACGAGCTTGCCGTCGCCGCCATAGGTCCATCCATGGTAGGGGCAAGTCAGTTCGCAGCCATCCACCTCGCCAAGCGACAGCTTGACCTGCCGATGCGCACAGCGGTCCTCGATCGCCCGAACAACACCATCGGCGCCGCGGAACAACGCGATCGGCTTGCCCCAGAACTCCGTCCCGAGGGCTGCGCCACGGGCAAGTGCCGAGTCGTATTCGACCGCGTACCAGTAGTTCGGATCGAGCCCCGCGGCGCGGGTTTGCTGCCGGCGATTGCGGGCCGACTGGAAGTTCGGGATTGCGTCCGCTGGTTCACCCATGAAGCACGTCCCGCTGCACGGATGCCTGCGGTGCGCCCGACACGTCGCATCTGGCTGTATTTTGAATGTGTTGGAAAACCATCGGGTTCTACTGGCGCTGGGTCGTTTGCACGCGGACCTACCTATCGACGATGACCGGGCCAAATGCTCCAAAATCGCAGTTCGGAACTGCCGAAATCTCCCGAAAAGGTGCTAAGCCGTTATCGACCGACTTCTCTCGGGGATCGTACGTTTCGTGTTCCAACCACGTCTGCACACGGCTACCCGGTCAAAGGCAGGCTTGGCTCGGTCCTACCAGCATCAAACCGACGAAGGCCGGTGCGTGCGATGCGCTGTCTCGGCGCGGTGCAAGCCCCGGTCGAGACAGGTGCGAGAATAAGCTCGGGCAAGTGGAAGCGCCTGGCGTTGCTGACCTTGGCGCTCAGCGCGGACTCGTCCGAGGCAAGCGTGTTGACGACCCTCTTCCCGGTCATCCGAACGGCGCTCGGCCTCAGCGGCGCCGATCTCGGAACCCTGGTGGCTGCCAACAAGCTGGCCGGGGCTGCATGCAGCCCGCTTTGGATCTGGCTGACCCGCCGCTGGAGCCGCAAAGCCGGGCTGGCTTTGGCGGCGGGCCTCTGGGGCATCTTCGGCGTCGCACTCGGCTTCGCCAACGGGCGTGTCTCCCTCCTGATCCTGTCATGCGTGCTGGCCGCGGGCTACAGCGGCGCTCCCCCGATCATCACCGAAATCGTTGCCGACCTGTTCGACGACCGGGCGCGAGGCCGGGCGGTGGGTGTCATGTACGGCTCGGTGAGCGTGTTTGGCGCGATGTCGGGTGCGCTCGTGGCGCAGCTCTCGGGCTTTCCAGGCGGCTGGCGCGTCGGATTCTGGTTGCTCGGCGGGATCAGCGTGGCGGCAGGACTGGTGATCTTGATCTGGTTCGAAGACCCAGGCGCCGGCGCCGGCGAGATGGCGGCCGCGCGGCCCCGAGGCGCGCCGGGCCCGCGCTTGCCACTGGCTTCGGCGATGGCCGTGTTCCGCGTGCCATCGTTCGATCTGATGCTGTTGTCGCGGTTGCTCTCCGGGCACCTCGTGATCGGGTCGTTCGGCATATTCTTCCTGACCAGCGTGCGGCAGTTCTCCGACGCCGCTGCGTCCCTGGTTCTCCTCCCGTTCGGGGCCGGGGTATGCCTCGGCACGTTCGGCGGGGGATACATCGTCGACCGGCTGCATAGGCGCCTGCCCGGCACCGGCCGCATCGCGTTCCTGCAGGTGGCGCAGCTCGCCTTCGCCCTCGTGGCCTTCTTGGCGACCGCATTCTCCTGGGGCGGGATCGGCGCCTATCTCGCGCTGTGGGGGGCGATGGGGTTTTGGCAGGGCGTGAACCCCGGGGTGAACCGCCCGATCGTCATGGCCGTCATCGCACCGGAACTCCGCGGCTGGGCCTTCATGATCATGCTCGCGATCGTCGAGCCGGTCGGCTGGGCGGTCTACAGCTTCGGCGTCGGCTGGCTTGGGGACCGCGCCGGGCTGCAGTTCGCGTTCCTGCTCGTGCTGGTCGGGGTGATGGTCGTGAACGCGGCTGCCATCACGCCGCTTTACTGGACCTACGGCCGCGACGCGGCACGGGCGCGGCGCATCGACGCTCCGCCCACCAGTGGAACGGCGGAGCCCCGCCGTTCGCTCGTCACGTCCGACCGATGACGCGATCCCTGTGACCGATACGGACCGGCCTTCTGCGCGGGGAGAACAGGTCCGTTTCGGGCCGTTCCAGCTCTCGCTGGCCCGGCGCGAACTGCGTCGGGATGGTCAGCTGGTCGAGGTCGGTCAGCGTGCCCTCGACCTTCTTGCCGCGTTGCTGGCGCAAGCCGGACAAGCGGTCTCCAAGGAGCAGTTGACCGCTGCGGCCTGGGGGCGGCGGGCGGTCGAGCCGAGCAACTTGACGGTGCAGGTCGCCAGCCTCCGCCGTATCCTTGCGGACAACGGCATCGCGTCGGCGACGTCGCAGCAGTTCATCCGGACAGTGCCCGGCTATGGATACGTCTTCGCCGCCCCGATCGAGCGCGAGCCGGAGGCGGATGGCAGCCTCGGGTCGGCGGTGCGCCCGACACGCGGGGCCGGGGCTGCGACGTCGAAGGCACCGGCCGAGCCCCTGACGCATTTCATCGGGCGCGAGAACGAACGTCGCGAACTGATGCAGCTCCTCGCGGCCAACCGGCTCGTCTCGCTGACCGGCATCGGCGGGGTCGGCAAGACCCGCATGACGGTCCGACTCTGGCGCGAGCTCGCGGAGTCCTATGCCGATGGCGTGGCGTTCATCGACCTGTCCGCCTTGACCGACGCCGGCCAGGTGAACGAGGCGGTGGCGATCGCCCTGGGTGTGGGCGATGGCAGCGAGAGCGCCGACGCCGCGCTGGTCAAGCTGCTGCAAGCCAGCCAGCGCCTTTTGATCATCGACAATGCCGAGCACCTGATCGCCGGGGTGCGGCGATTGCTGCAGGCCATCCTGGCTCAATGCCCCGGGCTGTCCGCCTTGGTGACCAGCCGCGAAAGCCTGGGCCTCCCGGGCGAGGTGGTGTTCCGGCTCCCGGCGATGGAGCTGCCTCCAGAATCCAGGGATCCGACGGCCGGCGAGGCGCTCGACTACAACGCGGTCCAGTTGTTCGCCGACCGCGCCCAGGCCTTGCTGCCGGGCTTCCGCGTCGATGACGGCAACGCTGCGGATGTCGTGAGGATTTGCCGGCGGCTTGATGGCATCGCGCTGGCGATCGAAATGGCCGTCCCGCGCCTCGAGGTGTTGTCCCCGCGGCAGTTGGCGGAGCGTCTTCACGATCGCTTCCGCGCGGTCGCCACGTCGCGGCACGACGTCCTCACACGGCAGCGGACGCTGCGGGCCATGTTCGACTGGAGCTGGGAATTGCTCGAAGCAAGGGAGCGGCGGCTCCTGCAGCTTCTGGCCCTGTTCGCGGCGGGGGCCACGCTGGACGCGCTCGAAACACTGGTGGAGGCTGACGGAAAGGCGGATCCGTCCCCCAAGGCCGACACCGTCGAACTGCTCGCGGCCCTGGCGCAGAAGTCGCTGGTCGTCATCGGTGCGCGCGCCTCGGCGGCTGAGGCCGTGCCTCGCTTCCGTATGCTGGAGACGACGAGGCAATATGCACTCGATCGCCTGGAGGCCGCAGACCGCCGGGAACTGGATAGGCTGCTGGCCCGGCACCTGGCCTCGCTGTTCGAACGTGCGGAGGCGGAGTGGCCGGTCACGCACAGCGCGGCGTGGCTCGAACGCTATGGGCCCGAGGCGGACAACCTGCGGGCGGCCATGCGGTGGGCGTTCGACACGCCCGGCGAGAACGAGCTGGCCCTTCGGCTCGTTGCGGCGAGCTTCTCGCTCTGGTGGGAGTTGCCCGGCCTGCCGTTGCGGGAGAGCCGGCAATGGCACGCGCTCGCCACCGCGCGGATCGAACCCACGACGCCAGAAGGTGTGCAAGGCTGGCTGTGGCTTGGCCAGAGCTGGACCGACACGATCGACGGCGACCTGGAGAACTACCCGGCTGCCGACCGGGCCGTGCAGCTCTTCCGCAAGGTGGGTGACCGCATCGGAGAGGGCGCGGCCCTTTGGCGTGCTGCCAGCACCGTGATGTTCCGCGACCACGACCCGTCGGACGCGAGCTTGCTCGCGAGGGCCATTGCCCGTTTGCGGCATCAGCCTGCGACGAAATGGCACGCGCTATGCCAGGTGCGGCAGGCGGACCTGTTCCAGCAGCAGGGCGCGCTGCTGCCTGCGCTGGCCGAATACGACCGGGCGCTCGTCACCGCACGGGCCATGGGGCACAAGTACGGCGTCATGGTCGCTGGCGGCAACCGGGCCTACCTCCTGTTCGAGTTGGGGCGGCCGGGCGAAGCCATCGAGGCGCTGCGGGCCCTGCGCCGGGAGTTGCCGCTTGGGCTGAGCCGTCCTGTCCTCTCTTTGCTGGCAACCGTGCTGACTGCGACGGGGGATTACCCGGAGGCACGACTGGCGTTGATCGAGAGCCTGTCGGGAACGCTCAGCATCGGCATGTTGGCGACGATCGGGCGTTCATTCGAGGCGGTTGCGCTCGTGATCGCGCAATCCCAGAGGCATGAGCATGCCGCGCGGCTGCTGGGTTTCGTGGTCACCCTGCATCCGCCCGATCGCCTTCGGTTCGGGCCGAGGCGAGCGGTCTACGAGCGGTTGGACGCCCTGTTGTCGGCGGCCCTGCCGACGGACGAGCGTGCGAGGCTCATGGCCGAGGGCGCCGCCTGGACCGAGGCCGAAGCGGCCGAGGCCGCCGCAATCATCCTCCAGGACGGGCACTGATCCCCTGAGTCGCCGCTCGATCGGTCACGTCGGGCCGCGGCATGGCGCCTGTTCTTGGACGGAGCCTAGGGAACGGCGTGCTTGGCAAGCACTCCCCCCGGGATCGGGCTCGGGACTCCCGTCGTCCGCGGGAAGCTGATCGGCAGCCCCGCGACCGATCGAACCGCGAGGTAGGCGAAGCACTCCGCCTCCACCGCGTCGCCGCGCCAACCGACCGCTTCGGCCGGGACCGGTTCGACACTGGCATAGGTCCTCAATGCCGCCATGATGGCCGGGTTCTTGCGGCCGCCGCCACAGACGATCAGCCGTTTGGGCCGGGTCGGCAGCAGGTCGAGCGAACGGCCGACCGTGCCGGCCGTGAAGGCCGTCAGCGTCGCCGCGCCATCTTCCAGCGACAGCCCGTCCGCCATGTCGGCGGTGAAGTCGTAGCGGTCGAGCGATTTCGGATAGGCGGCGGCCAAATAGGGGTGGTCCAGCATGGCGCTCAACCGCGCGCCATCGACCCGCCCGCGCTGTGCGACGGCGCCGTCCAGGTCCATTTCGCCCGATCCATGACGTTTGATCCAGTCGTTGATCGGACCGTTGGCCGGTCCGGTATCGAAGGCGACGAAGTCATCCCCACCCGCCCACCAGGTGACGTTCCCGACACCGCCCAGGTTCAGCGCCGCAGTCTGCGCATCCATGCCGAGTTGGCGAAGCAGCGCCACGTGGTAGGAGGCGGACAAGGGAGCGCCATGTCCGCCCGCGCGCATGTCGGCGGTGCGGAAATCGTACACGACGTCTATTCCGAGCAGGTCAGCCATCAGCCGCCCATCGCCGAGCTGGCGCGTATCACCTGGCCGGCCCGGCTCGGGAGCACGATGCAGGACCGTTTGGCCGTGGAACCCGACGACGGCGACCTCTTCGCGGCCCAGGCCGTTCTGCGCCAGGAACCCGGCGACGGCTTCGGACTGCGCCTGCGTCAGGGCACGTTCCGCTTCGGCGAAGACCGCCGGTTCGGGGCCGGTGAAGCGCCAGTCCAGGGCCGCATGGACGGCCTCTGCCAGCAAGGCCTGCAGGTCGGTCGGATAGGGCGTCAGCGCCCAAGGTCCGAACTCGGCGACGTCCTGGCCGTCCGTGCGGATCGATGCGATGTCGATCATCCCGTCAAGCACGGTCCCGGTCATAAGGCCAACCGCCCACACAGGCTTCATGCGCTTTCCCCGCTCATCGCCACCCCTGACCTCACGCTGCCGCTTCGCCGACCAGGCGGCGGCCGACGTGTTTGGCAAAGACATCGCCTTCCGGCTTGCGGCAGGATGCGCAATGCGCCAGCGCCGCTCGCCCATCCCGCTGCAGACGCCGCCGGAATGCGAGCGCCTCGCCCATGACCGCGTCGACCGGGTCCGTGAAGAGGTTGCCCACCACGCCGAGAGGGCCGTGACTGATCACGCAGATCGAGACCGTGCCGTCAGGGGCAAGGCAGAGTGTATGGCCTGCCCAGAAGCACGCCCCATGCGGTACCGGCAGGCTCGGGTTGATGTCCTGATCCATCCGGCGATGCACCGCCTCGTCGCTCTCCAGGTCCGACACGTCCGCAAGCTTGTGGTGCGCGCCTCCCGGCAGCAGCGGCGTAACCTTCACGTGGTCGTCGACCTGCGCGAGGAGGTCGACGAACTCCGGATCGTAACTGTCGATCGGCTCGCCGAGATCGATCTGGTACACTCCGACGACCACACGCGCGCGATCGGCCGTGCTCCGCGCCTCGAGCAGGCGGCGCAGTCCGCAAAGCGTGCTGCGGAAGGAGCCGGCGCCGCGGTTCAGGTCGTGACTGAGGCTGTTGCCCCCGTCGATCGACACGAAGATCTTGTGCCGGCAGGGCACGGCTAGGATCTCCCGCACCCGCTTGTCCGTCAGCATCGTGCCGTTGGTGTGCCACTGCAGCGGGATGTCCGGGTAGACGTCGCGGGTCACCTTCAGGAGGTGGTTGAAACGCGGGTTCATCAACGGCTCGCCGCGCCAGTTCAAATGGATCGTCTTGACGTCCAGGAGCGGCGACGAGCGCAGCTTGGCAAGCGCCTGTCCGAGGTCTCCCGGATCCATGTCCAGCCTTCCGTGGCTCTGCTTCGTGTAGCAGAGGCGGCAGGCCAGGTTGCACCGGGTCGTCGGGTCGAGCCACAGCCAGACCGGGTGCTTCCATCCCCCGGGCCCGGCGTGCTCAAGCATGCGGCATCCGATGAAGGCGATCCGCCTGCCCGGCGGCGTCGCGCGGGTAGTAAAGCGGCACGCACCAATGATGGCTGGCAACCCAGTCGGTGTTTGGAAGCTCGGCCGGCGTGCCCATGATCCGATGGCAGGGTTGTTCGTAGACCTTTCCGGTGGACCGATCGATCGGGGTGAAGACGATGTATTTGTAGTAGCCGCTCTTCATTCCTGCCGGGAAGCGCACCCGGTCCGGGAACACCGGGTCGAGCCAAGCGTGCGCGTAGTCCTGTTTCCAGCGCACGATCTCGGGCATCCGGCGCATCTGGACCACGCCGAACGCGGCACGGAACTCATCCATCCGGTGATTGAGGCTCTTGACCTGGTACTTGGACCCACGACCGTAATCCCGGAAGCAGCGCAAGTGGCGCAGCAGATCTTCGTCCTGGGTCACCGCGACCCCGCCCTCGCCCGTGGACACGGTCTTCGTCGCGTACAGCGAATACAGCCCGGCGTCACCGAAGCACCCAGGTTTCTGGCCATCCCACTCGGCACCGACCGCATGGGCACAATCTTCGATCAAGGTGATGCCGCGCTCCCGGCAGTACGCCGCGATGCGCCGCGCGTCGAAGGCGATGTGGCCGCCGATGTGGACGATGAAGGCAAGCCTCGGCCGGAACGCTTCCGCCTTGACGACGAAATCGTCGAAGGACCCGCACAAGTCCTCCCGGTTGCAGTCGTAGAACACCACGTCCGCCCCCGCCTGCTCGGCAGCGCGGGGAGTGGCGAGGAACGTGTTGGACGGGCAGAGCACCCTCTCCCCCCGGACGCGGTAGTAGTCCAACACGCCCAAGGCCGCTCCGGCCCAATTGTCGAAGCCGACCGCCGGGACGCCGTTCCAGTCCGCCCAAACCGCCTCGAACTCCGCCAGCTGCTCGCCGTGGCTCCACGTGTTCGAGCGCAGGACGACGGTCCACCGCCTCAGCAACTCCGCTTCGTCGCGCCGGTCGAACGCAAGCGTGAAGGAAAGCGAGGCAGGCATGCCATCCAGCGCCGCCGAACCGGAACTCACGGCATCGGGTCCCGTCCTTGGTGGAGCTCGGCGCAGTCTGCCATGACGCCTCCTATCGCCCGGTCCCCCCATGGTCGGCGGACGTCCGGCCGTCGACGGAGAGCGAGGGCACATCTGTCACGACACTGACGCTAACACCAAGTCCAATTAGATACCACCACGGATGTATGTCCGCGTTTCCCCCACCCGCAGCGACGCCGCTCATGGGCGGATGGCGCGCGCAAGTGGGAGTCGTGGTTGGCCGCCTGGCCTGGCCATGCGCGGCAGGGACCGGCTATCGGCTCGGGGACTTGTCACGCCGGGCATCGTCGAAATGCCAGTCACGCCCGAAGAACCAGTCCAAGACCAATTCCGCGTCGTCAACCTGAACGATCCCGCACGATGCCTGCCCTCCATCGCCGCCGGCCGCCGGGGATCACGCGCGCCAGCCCGCCGCAGCCAGCAGGAGGTCACCCGTCCCGCCGCATCTCGGCGATGAAGTCGTAACGGTCGGCACGATAGGTCGAGGATGTGAACTCGACCGGGCTGCCGTCGCGGAGGTAGCCGTGCCGCACCGTGGTCATCACGGCGCTTCCAAGCGGTATGCGCAGGTGCAAGGCGTCCTTCTCGACCGCGAGCGTGGCGCGCAAGCGTTGCAGCGCCCGCACCGGCGCCGCGCCGCAGGCCTCCAGGGCCGCGTAGAGCGAGTTGCCGACCGCCGCCGGGTCAGGCAGGACCCGCTCGGGTAGCACCGCCCGCTCGACGGCGAGCGGCTCCCCATCCGACAGGCGCACCCGCAGCAGGAACGCAACCTGCTCTCCCGCCTGCAGCGCCAGCGCCACCGTCTCGTCCGGGGATGGGAACCGCACACCCTGGTCCAAGCGGATGTAGCTCGCCATCCGGCCGCGGGCGTGCATGTCCTCGCTGAACGACGACAGCCGGGCCAGAGGCTGGTCCAGCCGGGCCGCGACAAACGTGCCCGCCCCCTGCCGCGCGGCGATCAGGCCCCGTGCGCTCAGCTCCTCGAAGGCCTTGCGGACCGTGGTGCGGGACAGCGCCAGCTTCTCGCCGAGCAGGCGTTCGGCGGGCAGCGCCTGCCCCTGGCGTAGGCGGCGGGCGCCGATCGCGCCGGCGATGTGGTCGGCAAGCTGCAGGTACAACGGCAGGGACGCATCGGCCACCATGCGGAACACGTCCCATGGGATGGCCTCGGCCTCCTGGACGGCAGCGTCAGCCACCGCGTGCTTTCGCTGGCCAGGTGCCGGCATCCGGGTAGGGGACCAGGCTCGCCTCGGTGTCCATCGCGCGTCGTTCTGCCCGAATGGCGGGTGGGCGGCAACATCGGCGGCAGGATGACAGCGAGGTCGCTTGCGGTCATGGATGCGAGAATGGCTGGGATGTTCCACGCAATGGCTTCCGACACCCGTGAAAAGGCCGGGCACATGCGGATCGCGCTGAAGGGCGCGCTCGCCGACCCGGCACAACTGGCGGACCGGCTTGCCCGGCTCGCCGCACTCGGCCTGCCCGCCCGGCTCGAACTGCACGTCTCCAGGGCCGACGACTTCCTGGGCGAAGGGGAGCGGCGCGTCAGGCAGCTCCGCGCCGAGGCCGGCGACCCGGTGGAGCTGCTGGTCCACATCCCGCCGCAATCGGTGCCCGTGGTGACCCGCACCGCGTTCGACGCCGGGCAGGTGGCCGCAACGCTGGCCTTCGCGCAGGCGGTGGGCGCCGGGGCCGTGGTGATGCATCGATACCACGGCCTGGCATTGGGCTCCGCCCCTGCGCACGGCACGCGGGCGGAGGCCGAGGCAGCCTTCAACGAGGCCGTGCGCGACCTTGCCCGGCAGGCGCCGGATGTCACGCTGCTGGTCGAGAACCTCGGCCATTACCACCTCGCACCCCGCGGTGGCGGGGCCTACCTCAGCGGGCCGCTCGACCATTTCTTCCCCTGGGAGATCGCGGCGTTTCAGGACTACGCCGCGCGGGAGCGGCTCGACAACGTGCGCGTGCTGGTCGATGTCGCGCACGCCACCCTCAGCGCCAACATGTTCAACCTGCGCCGCCACCGGCCAGAAGCGGCGGCGGACGACCGCTTCCGCTGGATCACCGATGCCGACCTCCAACGGGCCGCCACGCTGCACCCGTTCGACTTCGTGCTGCCGGGGATCGGCCACCTGCATGTTTCGGACAGCGTGCTGCTCACGTCGGCGGACTGGGCCGGCTGGCCCGCAAACGACCGCCTGGCGGCCGCACTCACCGCCGAGGGGATGGAGGTCGGCACCGGCACCCTGCCATGGACCGCGCTGCCGAACCGCTTCGGCGCCGAGGCGTCCCCCCTGCTGGTGATGGAGGTCGAGCCGGGGCCGGGTGAAAGCCACCGGGCCAACGCGGCGCAGGAGCGGTCCGCCCGGCGCCTGATGGGGACGTTCGGCCGGACCTAGGCAGGAGGCTACAGCGCGCCGGCCTCGCGCAGCACGGCAAGCTCGGCCTCGCCCAGGCCGAGCCATTCGTGCAGCACCTCTCCCGTGTGCTCGCCGAGGGCGGGCGCGCCGGAGCGGATGGTGGCGGGCGTGCCGTGCATGCGGACCGCGGTCGCCTGCATCGGCACCGTCCCGAGCGTCCTGTGCGGCACGTCGACGATCTGGCCGCGATGGCGCACCTGCGCGTGCTCCACCAGCTCGGCGATGCTCGACACCTGCTCGCACGGGATGCCGGCGCCATGCAGCGTGGCGAGGATCTCCGCCGCGTCATGCGCGAGGCCCCAGCCATCGATGATCGACTCGAGGATCGCCACGTTCTCGCGCCGGGCGGCATAGCTGCCGAAGCGCGGGTCACTGGCGAGCCCGGGCTCCCCGATCGCGGCGGCGAAGCGGGGGAAATGCTCGGCATTGCCCGCCACCACGTAGACCCAGGCGCCGTCCCGGCTGCGGAAGCAGTGCGAGGGCGGCAGGTAGCGGTCGCGGTTGCCGAGCCGGTGCGACTCCTTGCCGAGCAGCAGTTGCTCGGGGATCGCGGTCGTCAGCATGGACATGGCGCTTTCCATCAGCGTCGCCTCTACCATCTGCCCCTTGCCGGTGGCATGGCGCGCCTGCAGGGCGGCGAGGGCTGCGATCGTCGCGTAAAGCGCCGTGCTGTAGTCGGCCACGAAAACGCCGGCCATGATGGGCGGCCCGTCGGCCGGGCCGGTGAGCGCCATCACCCCGCTCAGCGCCTGCGCCGCGCCATCGAAGCAGGGGTGGTGGGCGAGCGGCCCGTCCTGCCCGAAGCCCGAGACCCGCACCATGATGAGACCGGGATTGAGCGCCGCGAGCTCCGGGTAGCCGCAACCCATCTTCTCCATCGTGCCCGGGCGGAAGTTCTCGATCAGGATGTCGCACTCCGCGGCCAGGCGGCGCAGCACGTCCTGCGCCTCCGGTGCGCGGAGATTGAGGGCGACGCTGCGCTTGTTGCGGTTGGCCGACAGGAAGAACAGGCTGTCCCCGGCGACGAGCTCGCCCACGTGCCGTCCCTCGTCGCCGCCATCGACACGCTCCACCTTCACGATGTCCGCGCCGAGGTCGCCAAGGATCTGGGTACAGAATGGTCCAGCGATGTAGCGTGTCAGGTCGAGCACCTTCACGCCTGCGAGCGCAGCGGCCAAGCAGCCTTCTCCCACCTCGGGCGCGACGTCGCGCCCCTACTTTGCGACAATCCCACCATGACGCTCCGGCCACGAAATTGCGATACCGGCACTCGGCGGCGTCGATCAGGCCGAGGCCGGCGGGCGGAGCTCCCACACCGGCCCGGCCGCGCGATGAGCCGCAAAGGCGTCCGGCAGCAGCTTGCGCACCGCGTGCTGCGGCGTGGCGTCCAGCATGGCATGGACGCGGCGGCGCGAGCGGTCAACCAGCGCCGGGTCCAGCGTGCCTGCTTCCAGCGCGGCAAGGATGTCGGTGGCGAAGCCGCGCGCGCGGCCGTTGTCGGTCCAGTAGGCCGTGATCATCAGCAGGTCGTTGCCGGCGGCGAGGAAGCGCGCCGCCGCGCCTTCCCGCTCGAAGAAACCGTCGAGCGCGTGCATGCCGACGTCGTCCGACACCACCACGCCCCCGAAGCCGCATTCCCCACGCAGGATATCGCTCACCAGCACGCGGGACAGCGGCGTCGGGAAGTCCGCGTCGACCGCCGGCAACAAGATGTGGGACGTCATGACCATCCCAAGCCCGGCCTCGATCGCCGTGCGGAACGGACGCAGCGGCCCAGCCGCGAGCTCTGCGCGCGAGGCTGCGAGCACCGGCAGCTCGTGATGGGAGTCCGCCCAGGTATCGCCATGGCCGGGAAAATGTTTGCCGCAGGCCCGCACGCCCGCCGCTTCCAGCGCCGCCATGAACGGCAGCGCCGCCCGCTGCACGGCATCTCCGTCGCTGCCGAAGGCACGACGCGCGATGACCCGGTTCTCGGGATTGCTGTGGATGTCCAGAACGGGCGCGAAGTTCAGGTTGATACCGAGCGAGGCGAGTTCGGTGCCCATGGCAGTGCCCACGGCCGCCGCCTGGCCGGCCCATTTCGCCGCATAGGCGAAGGGTGTGATCGGCGGCGGCGTTCGCAGCACGCGCCCGCCCTCGTGGTCGATGCCGATGAACATCCGCTCCCGTCCCGTCGCCGAACGGATTTCGGCGAGCAGGCGCGTATGGCTGTCGAGCCATTCGTCGTAGGGCGCGCCTTCGAGGAAGTTCGCCTGGAACAGCACAACGCCGACCGGCCGCAGCGCCGCGAACAGGTCGGCATCGCCGGGGTGCAGCCGCGTCCCAGGGCGCAACCCGATCACGAAGTGGTCGCCGACGGAGGCGATATCCCGCGTCATTGCAGCCGGAACACCATGATCCCGTAGAAGTAGTTCCGCACGTAATCCCCCACGCTCATCGGCCGGCGCTGGTCGTACGCGTAATGTGCGATGCCGTTCACCCGCACGGCGAGGGCGTCGCCGACATTGGTGCCGCACACGTCGAAGCCGATCATCTGCCGGCGCACGTCCCCGTCCAGCAACGTGCCGTGATAGTACGGGTCCTCGTTGCTGGTTCGCTCCGGGCACCAGAAGAAGTTCGCGTTGGTATGCACCATGTTGAGCGTGTCGCCGCTCGGCCAGGCGAAGGCGGCGTGGCTGACGAAATGACCGTATGGTTTGCCGGCGCGGTTCACCGGGCCGCGCGTGAACAGCAACAGGTCGCCCCGCCGCAGCGCGCCCGGCGCCAGTGCGTCGACCGCAGCCTTCGGAAGGTAGCGCTCGCGAAAGCGGCGCCCGGCGAAACGCGGCACGACTTCGCGCAAGGCGGTGTCGAACTCCGGCCGCCGCGTCACCGGCAACAGCTCCATGTCGATCTCGCGCAGCAATTCGGGTGCCACCACGTCGCCGGTGATGTCTCGCGCAAACCCGAGTGCGGTCGCGTTGTAGACGACGGCCTCACAGGCGAAATCGAGGAAGAGCGGCCCGATCCGGCCAGACCGTGCCTCGGCGCTGGCCGGGTGGACCGTATCGTAGCGGATCAGGAACAGCCGGCGCAGGTAGTCCTCGAAATCGGCGGCGCCCGCGAGCGCCATCAGGTTGTAGGTGGCGGTGATGCAGTCGAAGCAGCCGAGTTCCACCCGAACGTGGTCGGGACTGATCGGCGGGAGGTTGGGCTCGGCACGGAAATCGGCACCCCGGAAGCGTCGGACCCATCGCGCGACCGGGACCCCGTCGCCGTTGCGCTCGGCTGCCGCAGCCCGGATCTCACGGTCGAGCGCCGAAACCTGGGCATCTGTCAGGTTGACGTCGTAGGTGACGGCGAAGTCCTGGCCGGTCAGCGGGCTTACGACGGTGCGGGTCAGCTCCATGCGCGCCAGTCGGTCAAAGCGCGATCTGGATGATGCCGCGCGGCACCTTCGGGTCGCCCCCGACCAGGAATTGCGTGCACCATATGGCGGCGGCGCGGATCGCATGCAGCGGGAACCGGCGTGCCTCGACGAAATAGGCGTCGCAACGGAGCTGCTCCTTGACCTCGCGGCTGCTCATCGGCAGGGGCGAGAGAAAGATCATCTCGTGGACCATCGGCACGGTTGCGCCCCCCGCATCGAAGAAGGTGATGACGTCGATGTCGCCCGGCTGCTCCTTGTCCGTTATGAAGCTGCCGCCGAGCCATTGGTAGCCGTGCACGCCGCGCTCCTGCAGCAATCCACGCAACGTCTCGAACCCGTGGAAGACGGTCCGGCGCGCCTCGTTCGTGCAGAACCGCGCACGGACCTGCTCCACGTCGAGCACGAGCGGCATGAAGCCCTCCCCGGGATACGGCCCGGCGCCGGCGTAATGCGGCATCGCTCCTCCCGCCGTGAAGGGCGGTGCCGCGGGAAGCGGGTCGGACTCCAGAGGTTCGTCGAGCCTTTCATCCGGGAACTGCGCCGCGAAGGCGGCAAACCTCTCCGCGGACATGTCCATCGACGCCAAGACGGTCGCCGCGTCCTCCCCCCGATCCAGCCTGCCCTGCACGGTCCGCACCATGGAGCGGCGGACAACCTTACGGTCGATCATCGACACTTCCACACCGAGGCATTGACCATGCGAAAGGATTGGTATTGAGGTGGTATCATGAGCATGGGAGGCGTCGCAACCTTGTCCTTCCCCTCGGCGGCGGTTCCAGGCGCCCGCATGGCCGCAGAGATTGCCGAACAGCCGGGCATCTGGCAGCGCATCCTGGATCGCCGGGCAGATGTCGCTGCCGTGGCGCGGGCCGTAGCTGGGCTCCAGCCCCGCTTCATCCTGCTCGCCGCACGCGGAACGTCCGACCATGCCGCGCTCTATGCCAAATACCTCGCAGAAGTGCTGTTGCAGCTTCCAGCTGGGCTCGTCTCGCCGTCCACCTTCACCGCTTACGGGGCCCGCCCGGACTTGCGCGGCACCCTGCTCGTCGCCGTCAGCCAGTCCGGGGCATCCCCGGACCTCGTCCAAACGCTGGAAGAAGGGCGGCGGGGCGGGGCGGTGACGCTGGCGGTCACCAACGACGCGGCATCCCCGCTCGCAGAAGCCGCGCAGTTCCACCTCCACGTCATGGCTGGGGTGGAACGGGCGGTCGCGGCGACGAAGTCCTACACGGCGCAGCTGCTGGTGCTCTTCCTCCTGATCGACCATCTCCGCGGCGGCGATGGCGAGGCCGCGAAGGCCTTGCCGGCCATGGGCGATGCGCTCCTCCTTCGATCCGCTTCCGCGATGCGCGCCCAGGCCAGTCGCTACCGCTTCGCCAGCCGCATGGTGGTGACCGGACGAGGCTACGGCTATCCCACTGCGCGGGAGGCGGCCCTGAAGCTGATGGAAACCAGCTACGTGTCGGCACAGGCGTTTTCCGGGGCGGACCTGATGCACGGACCGCTGGCCATGCTCGACCCGGCGATGCCGGTGCTCGCGGTGGCGCCGGAGGGTGTGGCCGGGACCGCCATGGCGCCTGCCTTGCAGCGCATCCGCGACACGGGAGCCGACCTGTTCATTGTCGGCGGCGCTTCCGCGGGCGCGCAGGTCCTGCTGCCGCCGGACGTGCCGGAGGCGTTGTCCCCGTTGCTGGAAGTCCTGCCATTCCAACTGCTCGCACTCGACTTGGCGATCGAGCGCAACGAGGATCCGGACGCCCCGCGCTTCCTGCGGAAGGTCACCGAAACCTTGTAGCCACGCCCGTCTTGCCGGACTCTTTCCTGGTGGGTCATCGGCTCTGCCTCGCTTCGATGCGACCACCCCGCCGACGAGGCCCGCGTTCCAGGCCCATCCACGCATCCGATCATCAGAGCAGCTGCCGTTTCGCCACTCCGGGTGTATCGGTCCGGCCCTGCCGGCGAGCGGTTTCGATCATGAAGACCGCGGCGGCAGCGATGACCGGCAGGGCGGCCATGAGCTGCATCACACCCGCGATCGCCAGTCCGCCGGCCATGAGCGCACCGGTGGCTAGAGGCGAGATGACCTGGCCGAGCCGGCCGATGCCCATGCTCCAGCCAATGCCGGTCGCGCGTATGGCAGTGACGTAGTGACTGGAAGCGACCGCGATCAGCCCCGAAGCCCCGCAGCCAAGGAAGAGCCCGATGCCGGCGGTGACCGCGGCGGCCTCCCACAGCGTGGTGACCGTGCCCAGCAGCCAGAACAACCCCGTGGCGATTGCAAGCGCCGGGATCAGCGTCCGGGTTGCGCCGAAGCCGTCGACGAGGCGGCCCGCCGTCCCCATCCCAAGCACGGCGCCGATGTTGAAGAAGCCGAGCACGAAGGCCGACCCGGCCGTGGAGATGCCGACGCCCTGCAGCACGGCCGGGGTCCAGGACACGGTGAGGGAGAGCAGGCCGAAGGCGACGAAGAAGGCAAGCCACAGCAACAGCGTGACCGCCCTGCATCTACGCTGGAGCAGTTCGGTCACCGGGATCTTTGCCGTCGAGCGCCCGCGAACGGCGAAGCGCGTTCCAGGATCGAAGCTTCGGCCGGCCAGACGTTCGGCGAGGACACGCAGGCGAGGCGAGGCGGCATCGCGGTCGGCGAGGAAACACGGTGACTCCGGTAGTCCGAAGGACATGATCGCCGCGACGAGGATCGGCAGCGCGCCCCCCACGTAGAACATCATAGGCCAGCCATAATGGCCGACGATGTAGGCGTTGGAGAAGCCGCCCACCATGCCGCCGAGCGGGAAAGCCGCCCAAAGCAGGCTCGCCAAGGTGCCGCGCCGGCTGGGCGGTGCGAACTCGCTCGCCAGCGACAGGAAGCAAGGCAGCGCGCCGCCCAGCCCCAACCCAGCGCAGAAGCGCATCGCGAGCAAAGCGCCGTAGCTGGACGCCAGCGCCGTCACGATGGTGAAGACGGCGAAGGTGAGCGTGGCGCCGATGAGCATGCCTCGCCGGCCGATCCTGTCGGAGAGCGGGCCGCAGGTGAAAGCCCCGACGCAGGCGCCCAGATGGGCGATGGAAAACACGAGCCCGAACTGCGTGACCTTCATCCCGAAGGTCAGGGCGATGGCCGGTGCGGCGATCGCGAAGGATTGCGTATCAACGCCGTCCAACAGCGCGACCAGGGCGCAGAGAATGGTAACCCTGATCTGCAACCCGCCGAGCGGACGGCCCTCCATCATTGTGTCGAGATCGACAACTTGGCTCTGCATGACGGCTCCCCCGCAGGTCTTTTCGCTCCGGCTTTGCTGCCGGTTGATGTCAGAGTGGCTTGTTGGTGCCGATGACGCGGACTTCCTCGCGGCCGAACTCGGCAATCTCGCCATTCATGCCGCCGGTGAACAGGCCATACCAGACGGCAGGCTTCATCTTCATCTCTCGGCGGTTCAGCACGATCTCGTTGGGCGACTCGACGCGGTAGTAGCCGACCTCGGACCGGGTGACCCGGCAGCCGGGCCATCGTCGCGCCGACTCGACGATGGGCATGAACTCGGGCACGTCGAGCACATACAGCACGACCATGCTCAGCCGGCTCCGGCCATGAGATGTTCGACCAGCCGGGCCTTCCTGCGCCAGACCGTGTCGATGTCGCCGAGCCGGTCGCCGCGGGCACGCAGCTCGTCCTCCAGCTCGATGGCGGCCTGCACCGTCAGCGTCGCATCGCGGCTGTCCAGCACGTCCGTATCGCGAAGCCGCAGCGTGATCTCGATCGGGTAGCCATTCGGATCGCGGAAGTAGATCGACTCCAGGATCTCGTGACGCGTGTAGGGGGAGACGATGAGCCCCCGCCCCTCCAGCGTCGTCTTCCATCGGTGCAACGCGGCCTCATCCGGCACGCCCCAGGCCGTATGGGTGGCGGAGTAGAACGGGTTGTCCTCCGGCATGTAACGCTCGGGGCGGTCGGTGCCCAGATAGTAGAAGAAGGCGATGGTGGCGCCCCGGCCCGCGTCGAAGAAGAAGTGCAGGAAGTCCTTGTGGTCAGGATGGCCCCAACCACGGGCGCTGATCGTATGCACCAGCGGCAATCCCAGGACGTCGCGGTAGAACTCGACCGTCTCCCGAAGTTTCCACGTGGGTCGCGCCGTGTGGTCCACGCCGTCCAGCGCGAGCGCGATCCCGTCGGCCGATGCATGCCGCAGTGCCGTGACATCGACATCCTTGGTGCGGTAGTCCCGGTTGGGCGTATAGGCGGTCGCCGACGTGGCGGCTGGATGCAACGATTGCTCCGTCATGGAGGGTGTCCTTCCCGGCTGTATTCAGGTGAAGCGGTGCTGCTCGAGCCAGTCGCGGATGTGCTGCCCGGCGACGCCTTGTCCGCTTGGCTGCGCCGGGTCGATCGCCTGGCCATGGTGGTTGCCGTGCACGCGACGCCGGGCCTTGTCGGCGCTGCCGATGGCCGCGAAGATCGCATCGGCATCCTTCGGGAAGACGCTGTTGTCGCCGGTGTATTCGACCATCAGCGTCGGCACGCGCAGCTCCGCCGCACAAGGCAGCATGGCGGCGTTGGACGATAGCCCCGACCAGTTGGACAGCCAGCTTTCCGGCGTGCAGGTCCGGCCGAAACCGATGCTGCCGTAGTTGGACGCTATGGGATTGCCGCCCCAGAGCGAGCCATAGGCGCGATCGGACGGATCGAGCGAGAGGTCAAAGCAGCGCGGGTCGGCGTCGGTGCGCCAGACGTTGAAGATGGACGAGTAGGCCGCCAGGACCGCGTCCTGCGTGCTGCCGCCGGCCTTCACGCGCTTGCGGGCTTCGGCCTTGCGGGAGAGGCGCTGCCGGGCGGCGGCATCGATGCGCGCGACGCGTTCGTGCTGGGCGGCACGGTAGCGGGCCAGGAAGTCCGCACCGTAGCGCGAGCTTTCCGGCGGCGGCCGGAACCCGTTGCCCGGATCGAAGGCGGACAGCGTCTCGTCGGTTTGCAACGGGTCCGTCTCGTCCACGACGGCCGGGTCGATGCTGCGGAGCATCAGCCGGCCCTGGCCCAGATGGGCGGAGATGAGGATGACGCCATCCGCCAGCGGCATGGTGGCAGCGTCCAGCGCGACGGGCTTGCCGCCGGGTGACCGCCTGATGCGCTGGTCCGGCGCCCGGCCGGCCTGCTGCATGTAGAACGCCGCCAGAGGGCCGCCACCGGACGTGCCCTGCAACACGCAGTTCTCGAAGCCGGCAACATCGCGCAGGAAGCGCTGTCCGGCGGCGAGGTCCAGCAGGGCCGTCTCGTGCTCCAGCCGAAGGTCGTTGCCGGGGGACCGGGCGCCGAGGATCCACATGGCGCACCCGCCCATCAGCACCTCCGGCACCGTGTAGCTGGCCACGACGACCTCGCGCGGGTGCATGCTGCACACGACGGTGCGCTCGCCGCCGCGGCGGAAGAGATAGCCGGTGACGGAGGCTCCATCTTCGGTGCGGAGGGCATGGACGGTCAGCGAGACACCGGGTGGCAGGCGGTCCTCACGCCACTGCGTCGCGCGCAGCCCGGCCGTCGTGGTGGCGATCCGTGGCTTCAGGCCGGCAGACGTTTGCGACGTCATGGGCAGTTCCTCCAGGCCGGTTCAGCGCGGCGCCCTTGGTGGACAGATGACGACGCCGACATCGACATGTCAAACCATTTATCGACACTTGTGACGAATTCGGTTGACAGGGCCGCCGCCGATGCGGGATGCAACCAGCCAACAGCGCGACGGCCGAGCGACCGTTGGGTACGAAAGAGAGCCGCGGGAGGGCGCCCATGCAGGACATCAGGCCGCAGCATCGCATGCCCGGCGTCGTCTACCAGGATCCGGTCGCACTCGACCGCTACGTCGCGCAGGGCCTGCTGCGGGACGAGACGCTTGGCTCGGCGTTCCGCGCCGTTGCCAGACGCTTCGCCGACCGGGTTGCCCTGTCGGAGGCAGGGTGGTCGTGCAGTTACGCCCAACTCGACGCGCTGACCGATCGGGCCGGGGCGGCCTTGCTGGCCCTTGGGCTCGCACCGCTGGACCGGGTGATGTTCCAGGCCGTCAACTCGAAGGAGTTGGTGGTCGCGCTGCTGGGCTGCTTCAAGGCAGGGCTCATCCCGGTCTGCACGCTGGCGGCGCACCGACGGCAGGAAATCGGCTATATCGGGCGCCATTCCGGCGCCATCGCACATGTGGTGATGGGCGGCGACGCCAAGTTCGACTTCGTCGGCTTCGCACAGGCGATGCGTGCGGAGATCCCATCGATGCGGCACGCGATCACCCTACGCGGCGCGGGGCGCACCGACCTCCCCGACCTCGACGCGCTCATTGCCCGGCAGGATGTCGACGACGCCCGGCGGCGTCTGAACACCATCGACATCGATCCGTTCCAGGTTGCCGTCTTCCAGCTGTCCGGCGGAACGACGGGCATCCCGAAGATCATCCCACGCTTCCACAACGAGTATCTTCATTCGTTGCGCACCGTGGTCGAGTTCTTCGGCCTCGACGAAAGCGTGGTCGCCTACACCCCCAATCCGATGATCCACAATGCGCCCTTCATCGCCGTCTGGGGGCCGGCGCTGTATTCGGGCGGCCAGGTGGCGATCTGTGGCAGCCTCGAACCTGCGATCCTGGGGCCATTCCTGCTCGGCACCAGGCCCAACTGGCTGCTGCTGCCGGCGACCGCGGTGTTGCGGCTGAAGGAAGCCGGGTGGCTGGACCGGCTGGACTTCCGCGCGGCCAAGGGGTTCCTGGCCGGCAGCGCCGCTGCGACGCTGCGCAGCCTGGTGGGAGCGGTGCCGACCTGGCCGCTGTTCGGCATGACGGAGGGGCTGCTGTGTTTCTGCAATGCCTCCGACCCGCCGCAGGCGCTGACCGGAACGGTCGGGCGTCCCGTGTCGGAGTACGACGAGATCAGGCTGCTCCAGCCAGCCTCGGACGAGGAGGTCGCCCATGGCGAGATCGGCGAGTTGGCGGTGCGCGGCCCCAGCACGATCCGGGGCTACTACGACGCGCCGGAGCGGAACGCCGCAGCCTTCACCGCCGACGGCTTCTATCGTTCGGGTGACCTGATGCGCGCCATGGTCATCCAGGGCCGGCGCTATCACGTGTTCGAAGGACGGATCAAGGACGTGATCGACCGCGGCGGTGAGAAGATCAATTGCGAGGAGGTGGAGCGCGCCTGCGCCGGCCATCCCGCCATAGGAGCCATCGCCGTGGTCGCCATGCCGGATCCGGAATACGGACAGCGGGCCTGCGCCTTCGTCATTCCCGCCGCCGGGCATCTGGCGCCGACGGTCGGCGACCTCGGCGGCTTCCTGCAGGCCGTAGGCCTGGCCAAATTCAAGTGGCCGGAACGGGTGGAGGCGGTGGACGAGTTCCCGACCACGTCCTCGGGCAAGCTGTCCAAGCCCCGGTTGCGGGAGATGATCGAAGCCAGGCTGCGGCAACCTGCAATGGGCAAGATGACGTGAGGGAGACGGGAATGCGGATTGCGGTCGTTGGTGGCGGCCCGGCCGGGTTGTATTTCGCCCGGCTGCTGAAGCGCAGCCGGCCCGCCCACGAGGTCATCGTGTTCGAACAGAACGCGCCCGATGCGACGTTCGGGTTCGGCGTCGGGCTTGGCGGCAAGGCGCGCGACCGCATCCGCCAGGCGGACCCGGCGGTGCACGACCGCATGACCGCGTGCATGGTGTTCACCAACAAGCAGGCGATCGACCTGAACGGCCGCGAGACCCTGTTGGAATACGCGCAGACCGGCGGCGCGATCGCGCGGCTGAGCCTCCTGCGCATCCTGCAAGACGCCTGTGCCGAGGTGGGTGTCGTCATGCACGCGCGCCAACGGGTCGAGGCCCTGGCGGCGCTGGACGGCTTCGACCTGGTCGTGGCCGCGGACGGCGTCAACTCTGCCATCCGGCAGTCGCACGGCGATGCGTTCGGGACGCAGGTGCATCACCTGACCAACCATTTCGCGTGGTATGGCGTCGCCCGCGCGATGAGGCCCAGCGCGCTGGTGTTCCGGCAGACGGCACTCGGCCATTTCGTCGGGCACTACTACGCCTACACCGAGGGCATGAGCACCTTCGTCGCCGAGTGCGACCACGCGACCTGGTCGGCGTCCGGCATGGCCCATATGACGGATGGCGAGCGCCGTCGCTTCATGGAAGCGGTGTTCGCGGCGGAGTTGCATGGCGACGCCCTGATCGAGAACCGGTCGATCTGGCGCAGCTTTCCGGCCGTCACCAACCGGCGTTGGCACGTGGGCAGCACCGTGCTCGTCGGCGATGCGCTGCTCAGCGCGCATTTCTCCATCGGCTCCGGCACCCGGCTGGCGATGGACGATGCGGCCTCGTTGTATGAGGCGGTGAGGGACGCCGCCGACATACCAGCGGCGCTGGCGGCATACGAGGCGCAGCGCCGGCCGGTGCGCGAGCGGTTCCGGGAGGCCGCGGAGCGCAGCTACGAGTGGTACGAGCGGCTCCCGCAGGTCATGGACCAGGCGCCGCTCGACTTCGTGCACGACTTCCTTACCCGGACGGGGCGGATCGACGATGCGCGCATGGCCGAGTATTGCCCGGGGTTCCACGCCGAGTACCACCGCTCCAGGTCGCGGACCGCCATCCCCGCATGAGCGCCGCCTTGCAGTCAGCAGCGGAAGCTTGTTTGTCGCCCCTGGGATCCAAGCTCAGGAGGGCACCGACCATGGCAGCGAGGACGACGGCGGGGAACCCACGGAAGCTGTTGGTCCGCGACGAGCTGCTGACCAAGGCGGCCGAGGTGTTCGAGCGGCTGGGTTTCGCGCAGACCAGGATCCAGGACATCGCGGTGGCGATGGCGCTCAGCCGCTCCGCCCTCTACCATTATTTCACCAGCAAGGAGGAGATCCTCTCCGCCCTGGTGGAGGAACACACCGACCGCCGGGCAACCGAACTTGCCGCGATCGTCCGTGATGGGGGCCGCCCCGCCGCCGAACGCCTGCGTGCCGCCCTGCGCACCACGATCGTGGAGCGGCTGACCGGGGGGAACCGGCTGCGCGTGCTGGACCAGCTCGCCCCCGAGATGCCGGCGGACCTGCGCAAGAGCTTCGACCGTGCCCGAAGGCACATCCTGGACCTCTACACCGGGCTCGTCGCCGAGGGGATCGAGCGGGGCGAGTTCCGCCCGATCGACGCGCGTGTGGCGGCCTTCGCGGTGCTGGGGATCGCGAGCTGGACGTCCTGGTGGTACTCGCCCGGCGGCCGTCGGACGCCGCAGGACGTGGCTGACATACTGGTCGACATCGGCGTGAACGGGTTGCTCGCCGCCACGGTGCAATCCAGCTCCGTAGACCGTGCCGGGCTGCTGCGCGACATACGCCTGCGGCTCGACCAGCTGGAAGCGCTGCCGTGATGGACGCGGCCGGGTTCGCGGAGCACTCGCGCGAGCAGGTCGTGGGCTTGCTGCCCTTCACCGTGCGCCGCGTCGCGCGCTGGGCCGAGTGCGATCCGGCCGGCGTCGTCTATGCCGGGAACTTCACCGAATACTTGCTGTCGGCTGCGTACCTGTTCCGCCGGCACCTGTTCGGTCGGGACTGGAACCAGCTCCGTGCCGAGTGGAACATCGATATGCCGGCGAAGGCGACGTCCCTGGTGTATGAAGGATCGCTTTGGCCCGACGACGTGTTCGACACCGCGCTTTGGGTCGGCACGGTGAGGACCCGCACGTTCGACATCCTGGCACGGGCGCGCCGGGCCGATGGGGCTGGCGCGGTTTTCGTCGGGCGTCACGCGATGATCTGCGTCAGCGCGGGGGACCGGCGGGTGGCCGCGCCGATGCCCGGGCCGTTGCAGGCGATCCTCGGCACTGCGGCGAAGCGATCCCCGGCGCCGCAGGACGTGCGGGAGACGACCTGGTGAGCGTGAACGGTGCCAAGCCGAACATCGCCATCGTGGCACTCGGTGACATGGGCTCGTGGGTCGCGCGCCGCCTGGTGCCGCATGGCGTCCAGGTCTCCACGGTCCTTGCCGGTCGAAGTGCCGCGAGTGCCGAGCGGGCCGCGGCGGCGGGGGTGGTGGATGCGGGCAGCGATGCCGCGCTGGTGGACGGTGCCGACATCATCCTATCGATCGTTCCGCCGGCTGCCGCGCTCGCGTTGGCGGAGCGCTTGCGGCCCGTGCTGAGCCTCGCCCGGGCGAAGCCGGTCTTCGTGGACTGCAACGCGATCAGCCGCACGACCATGCGGCAGATCGAGACTTGCATCGGCGGAACCGGCTGTGCCGTCGTCGACGCGGCCATCTTCGGGTCGGCGCCGCCGGGTGACGGCCCGGGACCGCGGATATACCTGTCCGGACCTGAGGCGCATCGGCTTGCCTCGCTTCGGGACCATGGACTGGCGATCGAGATACTCGACGCGCCGGTCGGAAGTGCATCTGCTTTGAAGTGCTGCTTCGCGGCAATCGGCAAGGGTGTCGTGGCTCTGGGTGCGGAGGCGGTGATCGCAGCCAGCCAGGCCGGCGTCGCCGACGCCCTGCATCACGAGCTGTGGGGCATCTTCCCCGAACTCGCGCAAGTCCTGCATCGCTTGCTGCCCGAGTCCTACGGGAAGGCCTATCGCTGGGTTGCGGAGATGGAGGAGATCGCCGTCGATTTCCAGGGCGTCCCCGGCGGTCCCGCAAGTTTCGCGGCGGCGGCTCGGCTATTCGCCGCGATCGCCGACGCCGCAGGCGACCGATCGGCCGAGGGCAACCTCATCGGGGCGTTGGACAGGTTCGTCGAACATCCCGTCCCTGGCGTCAATATTGCCCTTTGACGAGCGACGCGCGGGTGTCGCGTGCCTCGGCCAACGCCGTGGCCACGGTGTTGGTGAACATGCGCGCGTCGGTCAGCAACGTGGCCAGGTGGAAGCCGGCGGCCAGCATCTCCCGCACCATGCCGGACGAACCGCAATGGATGCCGGCCAGTTTCCCGGCCGCGACCGTCTTGTCCCGGATGGTGACGATGGCGGCCTCCACGGCAGGCTCCGGCAACAGGGTCGGTGCGAAGCCGAGTGACAGACCCAGATCGGCCGGGCCGATATAGACGGCGTCGATGCCGTCCACCGCCAGGATCGAGTCGAGGTTCTCCATCGCCTGCGCGGTCTCGATCATCGCGAAGCTGGTGACGAACTGGTTGGCCGTGCGGGCGTAGTCGGCCCCGTGCACCTGCATGGCCCGGGTGGGGCCAAACGACCGCGCCCCGGCGGGGGCGTAGCGGCACGATGCGGCGAACCGCTCGGCTTCCTCGCGTGTGTTGATCATGGGGCAGATGATGCCGGTGAAGCCGGCGTCCAGCGCCTTCATGATGATGCCCGGCTCGTTCCACGGCACACGGCACAGCGTCGGCATGCCCAGGCCGTCCACTCCCTGCAGCATCGTCAGCGCCATCTGATAGTCGATCAACCCGTGCTGCAGGTCCACTGTCACGGTGTCGTACCCGGCACGCGCCACGATCTCCGCCGTGACGGCCGAGGGGATCGAGCACCAGCCGTTGATCGCCTTGCCGCCCGAGGCGAGGTGTTGCTTCAGGCCACGTTGCGGTATCGGCATGCTGATCTCCTTCGGTGTGACAGGTCGGTCGCCGGCCAGGCTGCAGCGGCGGGTGGGGAGTGGTCCGTCCAGGTGAAGGCACGGGTCGGCGAGTGGCCATGGTGCCCCGCCTGGTCCGGCCTGGCTCCATGACGATCCGGCACGGCACGCATGCGATGGCTTCCTGGTTTCACGCGGCATCCGCCGGGTCGACGATGCAGGACGGGTCGAGCCGGCCGTCGATGCCGTCCAGGATGTTCCGCGCCATCGCCTCCGCCATGGCACGCGCGCCCTCGCGCGTCGTCGCGGCACTGTGTGGGGTGAGCAGGACGTTGTCGAACTTGGCAAGCGGATGGCTGCCGACGATGGGCTCGCGCGCGAACACGTCCAACGCCACTGCCGCCACGGCACCGGTGCTCAGCACCTGTGCCAAGGCGTCCTCGTCCAAGATGCCGCCGCGGGCGCAGTTCACGACCACCGCGCCGCGCGGCAGGCGGCCGAGCCGCGTGGCATCGATCAGCATCGCGCTTCGGCTCGTGAGCGGGATGTGCAGCGTCAGCACGTCGGCCTGGGCGAGCCCCACGTCGAGGTCGGCCACGGCCTGGTACCCTGCTGCGGCTGCCTGCCCTAGCGCGGCAGCCGAACTGTCATGCACGAGCACCTGCATGCCGAACGCCCGGCATAGCGCGGCGACCCGGCGGCCGATGCGGCCGAACCCGACCACCAAAGCACGCCGCCCCGACAACTCGACGGCACGGGCAGATTTGCGGAACTCCCATTCACCCTGCCGGACCGCCTTGTCGTACTCGGGGAGGTGTTTCGCAGCAGCCAGCATCAGGCTCATCGTGTGTTCGGCGACCGAGATGCTGTTGGCGTCGGCGGTGATGGCGACGGGCACGCCCCGGCCCGCCAGGTATGCCACGTCGATGTTGTCGAAGCCGACGCCGTGCTTGGCCGCGACGCGCAGATGCGGCGCGCGCGACAGCAGCGTGCGGTCGAGCCGGGCGACACGGACCCCGATCGCGACGGCCTCCGGCAGGGCTGCCTCGAACGCCGGGTCGCCGGGTGCAGCCACGACCAAGCGGACGCCGGCACGCGCCGCCAGGAGGTCGATGCCCGCCTGGTCGATCACCTCGCTCAGCAGGATGGTGGTCATGGCGTCCCTTTTTGCGTGAGGTCGGCGGCGCCTCGCGGTGACCGCGCATTCTGGGGCAGGTGCGCCCGAGAAGTCCAGCAGGCGACGGGGCAATCGCTGGGCTGAAGCCCATCCTACCAACCACTTCTACCCGGTAGGGCGTGGCTTCAACCCACCATCTTCGCTCCAGCGAACGCCCTGCAGCAGGCCCGCGCTGTTTGCCTAGGCCATGCCTCCGCGCTAGCATCGAAGGCATGCGTATTCAGGGTCGATCCCTGACAACAATCTACAGGCGCCGCAATGACGAGGTGGCCGAAGGGAACGTCGATGCGGAAGCGCTTGAGGGGGCTGTGCCTGGCCATCGGCGTATTGTTCGGCCTGCCTGCGGATGCGCAGGAAAAGACCGCGATCACGATCACCCGGCAACCCAGCATCATTTACATGCCGACCTACATCATGGAGGTGAACCACCTGATCGAGGCTCGGGCGGCCGCACTGGGCGTGCCGAACCTCAAGGTCGAATGGGTCAACTTCAACGGCGGCGGCAACGCGACCGACGCGTTGCTCGCCGGCTCCATCGACGTGGTCAACACGGGCGTGGGCAACATGCTGCTGCTATGGGACCGCACGCGCGGCGGGGTGAAGGGCATCGTCGCCACCTCGGCCGAGCCGCTGACCCTGATTACCCGCAACCCCGCCATCAAGACGCTGCGCGACTACACGCCGCAGGACAAGATCGCGTTGCCGACCGTTCGCATCTCCACCCAGGCGATCCTGCTGCAAATCGCCTGCGAGGAGGTCTTCGGTCCAGGGCAGGGTGCCAAGCTCGACACCAACACGGTGCAGCTTGGCCATCCGGACGCGACCGGCGCCATGCTGGACCCGCACGGCGAGATCACCAGCCACTTCTCCGCACCCCCCTTCATGTTCGAAGAACTGCGCCGCGTGCCGGGCGCCCACGTCGTCACGGACTCGCAGCAGATCATGGGCACGCCGCTCACCGTCGCGGTGATGTTCACGACCACCCGTTTCGCGAACGCGAACCCGAAGGTGGTCCAGGCGGTGAAGGAGGCGTCCGCGGATGCCCTGGCGTATCTGCAGGTCCACACCGCCGATGCGGTCGCCATCTATCGCACGGCATCGAAGGACCCGACCTCCGAAGACGACCTGCTGGCCATGCTGAAGCAGCCCGGCATGATGGATTTCAGCACCAAGCCGCAGGGCACGATGCGCTTTGCCGAGCACATGCACGAGGTCGGGTTGCTGAAGACGATGCCGAAGGCCTGGACCGATTACTTCCTGCCGATCGCCCAGGACCTCGATGGCAACTGAGGTGCCGCCGCTGCTGGAGGTCGAAGGCTGCACGCTGCGATACCATGCCGACCGCACGGTGGTGACCGCCACGCACCGGGTCAGCTTCCATGTGGGGCAGGGTGACCGCTACGTGCTGCTCGGCCCGTCCGGGTGTGGCAAGTCCACGCTGCTGAAGGCGGTCGGCGGCTACATCAAGCCCGACGAGGGCACCATCCGCATCAAGGGCCACCCGGTGCGCGGCGCCGGGGCGGACCGCATGATGGTGTTCCAGGAATTCGACCAACTGCTGCCGTGGAAGACGGTGCTGGAGAACGTGGCGTTCCCGCTGCGGGTGGCCCGCCGGATGAGCAGGCGCGCCGCGACCGAGAAGGCGATGCAGTATATCGAGAAGGTGCAACTGGGCCGGGTCGCGCACAGCCATCCGCACACGCTTTCCGGCGGCATGAAGCAGCGGGTGGCGATCGCGCGGGGCATGGCGATGGAGCCCGACATCCTGCTGATGGACGAGCCGTTCGCCGCATTGGACGCGCTGACCCGGCGACAGATGCAAGACGAGTTGCTGCGGCTATGGGACGACACGCGCTTCACCGTGCTGTTCGTCACCCACTCGATCGGCGAAGCGATCAAGATCGGCTCCCGCATCCTGCTGCTCTCGCCGCATCCCGGCCAGGTCAGGGCGGATGTGGAGGACGTCGCCCGGGCCACGCCGGAGTGCGCCGCGAGGCTGGAGCAGCAAATCCACGACCTGCTGTTCGCCCCGGCCCGGGATGCGGCGCCCCTGCCCGTCGGTGCCCACGGTGGCTGAGCCGCGTGTGGTGGTCTACACGCCGTCCAGCGCCGCCGTGCCGGAGGTCAGCCGGCCGGCCACGCTTTGGCGGCGCCTTTGGGACAGCCCGACCTTGCGCAAGACGGTCATCGTCGTGCTGCTGGCGGTGACCTGGGAAGTCTATGGGCGGCTTCTGGACAACCCGCTGCTATTCCCCACGCTGGGCGACACGCTGGGTGCGGCGGTGGACCACATCCGCGACGGCAGCCTGCCCGCGCGGACATGGACCTCCTTGCGGGTGCTGCTGCTGGGCTATGGATGCGGCGTCGGCCTGGCCGCGATCCTGACCGTCGTGGCGATCAACACGCGCGTCGGCACGGACATCCTCGAGACGCTGACCGCCATGTTCAACCCGCTGCCCGCCATCGCGCTGCTGCCGCTCGCGCTGATCTGGTTCGGGCTCGGCGTCGGCAGCCTCGTCTTCGTCCTGACGCATTCGGTGCTGTGGGCGGTGGCGCTGAACACCCATGCCGGGTTCCTGGGCGTGTCGCAGACGCAGCGCATGGTCGGACGCAATTACGGGTTGGGCGGGCTGCGCTACGTCTTCCTGATCCTGATCCCGGCGGCGTTCCCGTCGATCCTCACCGGGCTCAAGGTCGGTTGGGCCTTTGCCTGGCGCACCCTGATCGCCGCCGAGCTGGTGTTCGGCGTGTCCTCCGGCCAGGGCGGCCTCGGGTGGTTCATCTTCGAGAACCGCAACGTGCTCGACATCCCCGCCGTGTTCGCCGGCCTGTTGACGGTGATCGCCATCGGCCTGGCGGTGGAGAACCTGGTGTTCCGCACGGTCGAGCGCCGCACCATCCGCCGCTGGGGCGTGCAGGCCTGAGCGTCCCGTGCCGGGCCGGCAGTGCCTGGCAGCGTGCTAGATCTCGGCGCTGCCTCCCTCGAGATACGCCGCCCGGATTTCCGGCCGCGCCAGGAGCTCTCGCCCGCTGCCCTCCATCGTGATGGCGCCATTGACCAGCACGTAACCCCGATGCGCCAGCCGGAGCGCTTGGAAGGCGTTCTGCTCGACCAGAAGGACCGTCAGCCCGGTGGCGCGGTTGAGTTCGCGGATCGCGTCGAAGATCTGCCTCACGACCAAGGGGGCCAAACCCAGCGACGGCTCGTCCAGCAGCAGCAGGCGCGGCCGGGTCATCAGCGCGCGGCCGATCGCCAGCATCTGCTGCTCGCCCCCCGAAAGCGTGCCGGCACGCTGGCCGACGCGCTCCTTGAGGCGCGGGAACAGGGCGTAGACCTCGTCGCGCGACCGTCCGAACTCCGCCATGCCGGCGACCTGGGCGCCCATCAGCAGGTTTTCGTGCACCGTCATGCGGCCGAACACCCGACGGCCTTCGGGCGACTGAGCCATGCCGCGCCGCATGATCTGGTGCGTCGGCATCCGGGTGATGTCCTGCCCGTCATAGGTGACGGTGCCGTGCCGAGCTTGCGGACTGCCGCAGACCGTCATCATCAGGGTGGATTTCCCGGCTCCGTTGGCACCGATCAGGCTGACGATCTCACCCGGCTCCACGTGCAGGTCCACGCCGCGCAACGCCTGGATGGCGCCGTAGAACGCCGTCACCCCTTGCAGGCGGAGCATGCTCACGCCACCGCCGCCCCCGGCGGGGGCACGGCCTCCTCGTCCTCCTCGCCCTCGCCGAGATAGGCCGCGATGACGGCCGGGTCGCGGGCGATGGCGGCCGGCGGTCCTTCGGCGATCTTCCTGCCGTGGTCCAGCACCACGATATGGTCCGAGATGCGCATCACCACGCCCATGTCGTGCTCGATCAGGAGGATGGAGCACGGTGCATCCACCGCGCCGTCGCGGATTCGGCGCAGCAAGTCGGCGAGTTCGTCGCTTTCCCGCGGGTTCAGCCCCGCCGCCGGTTCGTCCAGGCAGAGCAGCACGGGGCCGGTGCACATGGCGCGGGCGATCTCCAGCCGCCGCTGCGCGCCGTAGGGCAGCGCGCCCGCCGGGTCGTCGGCGCGGGACAGCAGGCCGGTCGCGCCCAGCCAAACCTGCGCCCGCCCGAGCGCCTTCGGCTCGGCCCGTCGGTAGCCGCCCAGCCCGGCCACGGCCAGCAGGCCGGACGCCACGGACGGCATGAGGCTGTTGTGCTGTGCCACCAGCAGGTTTTCCAGCACCGTCATGCCGGCGAACAGGCGGATGTTCTGGAACGTGCGCGCCACCCGGGCACGGCGCGCGATGTGGTGGCCCGCCAGCCGTTCCAGCGCGTGCACCCGGCCGCCGTCGCCCTGCAGCCGGAGGGTGCCGCCGCTCGGGCGGTAGAAACCGGTGATGCAGTTGAACACGGTGGTCTTGCCCGCGCCGTTCGGGCCGATGATGGACGTGATCTGCCCGGCGGCGGCGCCGAAGTCGAGACCGGACACCGCTGTCAAGCCGCCGAACCGCATGGTCAGCCCACGGACCGCGAGCAGCTCAGCCACGGCCTTGCGCCACGAGCTCGGCCGCGATCTCCTTCGGTCTGCCCAAGGAGATGGACGGCGTGCGGCCGGAGACCAGCCCGCGCGGTCGCAATACCATCATCGCCACGAGGCCCAAGCCGAAGATCAGCATGCGATACTGGCCGAAATCGCCCAGTATCGTGCCGATCCACTCGAAGCCGGGCGTGTTGTTCAGTGTGTCGAGCAAGCCGCGCAACAGCTCAAGCCCGCCGATCATCACCAAGGCGGCCAACGCGACGCCGAGCTGGCTGCCCAGCCCGCCGAGCACCACGATCGCCAGCACGATCGCCGATTCGATGAAGGTGAAGCTTTCCGGGCTGACGAATGCCTGCCGGGTGGCGAAGAACGCCCCCGCGAAGCCGCCGAAGGCGGCGCCGATGGCGAAGGCCGTCAGCTTGGTGGCGGTCACGTTGATGCCGAGCGAGCGGCAGGCGATCTCGTCCTCGCGCAGTGCCTCCCAGGCACGGCCGAGCGGAAGGCGGCGCAGCCGGAGCGAGACCCAGTTGGTGACCAGCGCCAGGCCCAATATGACGTAGTACAGATAGACCACCCGCTGCGTCGGGCTGTAGTCCAGGCCGAAATACCCGGCGAAGGTGTCCGGGTCGCCGGAGGCGGAGAAGCTGAGCCCGAACAGGGTGGGACGCGGGATGCCGGAAATCCCGTTCGGCCCGTTGGTCAGGTCCGACCAGTTGTTGATGACGATGCGGATGATCTCCCCGAACGCCAGGGTCACGATGGCGAGGTAGTCGCCGCGCAGGCGGAGCACGGGAAAGCCGAGCAGCACGCCGGCGAGGGCGGCGAAGATCCCGGCCAGCGGCAGGCAGGTCCAAAACCCGAGCCCGTATCGCGTGGAGAGCAGGGCATAGCTGTAGGCGCCGACCGCATAGAAGGCGACGTAACCGAGGTCCAGCAGGCCGGCCAGTCCGACGACGATGTTCAATCCCCAGCCCAGCATCACGTACGTCAGCACCACGACGCCCAGATCCAGGTAATATCGGCCGGCAAAGGCGGGCAGCAGCACGGCAAGGGCCAGCAGCGCCGGCGCCCCGAGACGGCCGGCGCGCCCCAGCGCGTCCGCCAGCCGGCGGTGGGACCGCACCGCCTCCGACCTTGGCCGAGCCAGCGCGCGGCCCAGCAGCACGATGCCGAAGGTGGCCAGCACCAGGACCGTCACCACCGCGGGGCGCCACTGGAGGAACAGGCCCTTGTCGCCCGACTGCATGCGCAGGCCGACCATGGGGACGAACAGCCCGGCCGCCACGGCTGCCGCCACCGCCGCGCGGCGCAAGGCCGTCATACCTTCTCCACGTCCGCACGGCCCAGCAAGCCGTTCGGCATGGCGATCAACACGAGGATCAGCACGGCGAACGCCGCCACGTCCTTGTATTGGGCCGAGCCGTAAGCGGACCAGAACGTCTCGATCAGGCCGATCAGCAGCCCGCCCAGCACGGCGCCGGGCAGCGACCCGATGCCGCCCAGCACGGCGGCCGTGAACGCCTTCACCCCGGCCAGGAAACCGATATAGAAATCGATCACGCCGTAACGGAGCAGGTAGAGCAGCCCCGCCGTCGCGGCCAACACGGCGCCGATCACGAAGGTCAGGCTGATGGTGCGGTTGGTGTCGATGCCCAGCAGGCTCGCCATCCGCATGTCTTGCTCGCAGGCCCGCATGGCGCGCCCGATCGGCGTCCCTGTCACCAACCAGGTGAATACCGCAAGCACGACGGCGGTCGTGAGCACGGTGGCGAGCTGCATCCAGCTGACCTGCACCACGAAATCCCCTTCCGTCATCAGCGCGAAGCCGCCCGGCACCAGCGGCGGGAACGCCTTCACGTTGGCGCCCTGCACGATCTGGGCGAAGTTCTGCAGCACGATGGACATGCCGATCGCGCTGATCAGCGGGGCCAGACGGAAGGAGCCGCGCAGCGGGCGGTAGGCCACCCGCTCGACCGTCCATCCATACAGCCCGGCGATGGCGGCGGCAAAGACCAGCGTCAGCGCCAAAGCCAACGGGACGGAGGTGATGCCCAGCACCGCCAAGCCGAGCAGGGCGATGAGGGACAGGAACGAGCCGATCATGAACACGTCGCCATGGGCGAAGTTGATCATGCCGATGATGCCGTAGACCATGGTGTAGCCGGCGGCGATCAGCCCGTAGATCAGGCCGAGCGTGACGCCGTTCACCAGCTGCTGAAGCGCGTAGGCCAACGAATGGGTGCTCCGGAAGGGCGCCGCCGGGCAGGCCTCCGCCCCGGCGGAAGCCGCCCGGCCTGCAGGTCACATCTCGCTGTAGTTGCCGTCCTTCCAGACGTAGAAGACGTAGCTCGGCCCTTCCACGTCACCCTTCTTGTCGAAGGTGATCGGTCCGATGATGGACTGCCACGGCCCGCTGCCCTTCAGCTCCGCCGCGACCTTCTTGGGGTCCGTGCTGTTGGCCTTCGTCACCGCCTCCGCCCAGATCTGCACCGCGGCATAGGTGTAGAGCGTGTAGCCCTCCGGATCGACCTTGCGGTCGCTGAACTCCTTGACCACCGCCGCCGCCGTCGGGCGCTTGGACAGGTCGGGCGCAAACGTCATCATGGTGCCCTGCCCGGCAGGCCCGGCGATCTGCCAGAACTCCTTGGTGACCAGCGCGTCGCCGCTGATCAGCGTCGGGTTCATGCCCTGCTCCTTGGCCTGGCGGATGATCAATCCCGCCTCCGTATGGTAGCCGCCGACGTAGATCACGTTGATGCCGGCTGCCTTCATGCGGCTGACCAGGGCCGAGTAGTCCTTCTCACCGGGCGTGTAGGTCGCCACCATGGCGGGCTGCAGGCCCTTGGCCCGCATGTTCTTCTCCGTCTCGTCGGCCAAGCCCTTGCCGTAGGCGGTGTTGTCGTTCAGCACCGCGACCTTCTGGTCCTTGTAGTGCGCGGCGATGTAGTCGCCGGCCACCATGCCCTGCTGGTCATCCCGGCCGCACAACCGGAACGTGTTCCAGGCACCCTTGTCCGTGAAGTCCGGGTTGGTGGAGGCGGGTGTGATCTGGAGGAGTCCCTCCTCCGTGTAGACCTTGCTGGCGGGAATGGAGGAGCCCGAGCAGTAGTGCCCGGCCACGAACTTCACGCCTTGGCTGGCGAAGGAGTTGGCCACGGAGACGGCCTGTCGCGGGTCGCACGCGTCGTCCCCGATCGCGAGCTGCAGCTGCTGGCCCAGCACGCCGCCCGCCTTGTTGATGTCGTCGACCGCCTGCTGCGCCCCCTCCTTCATCTGCTGCCCGAACGCGGCATACTGCCCGGTCATCGGGCCTGCCGTGGCGATCTTGATCTGCGCGTTGGCGGCGCCCGATGCGAAGCTGGCCGCCAGCACCATGGCGGTTGTGATCAGGTGGCGTCTGAACATCGGTGGGTCTCCTCGTTGTCTTTTCCGTCATACCACGGGGGTATGGGACCGCGGCAATGCCATGGGGTCCTGGACTTCTCAAGGGGCTTCCGACCTCCCGCCTTCGAAGCCATCGCGCTTGCGACAGACGGAAACGGCCATCTGCAGTCACCGTCTTCAGGCATATTCCGCCCGGCGTGGGGTGAACACGTCGAGGTTGATCACCGGCTGGTCACCCACGACTTCGCCCCAATGGCGTGCGTCGGACGGCACCACCAGCAGCCCGCCGGGCCCGAGGCGGTAGACCTGATCTTCGACGTGGAAGTCGATCTGGCCGCTGACGATGTAGACCATCTGCTCGTGTACGTGGCTGTGCGGCCGGGGCTCGTGGCCCGGCATGAGCCGGTTCATCGCCATGGTGCCTCCGGTGCCGGAGAACGCCTTGCGATCGACCCCCTCGCGGACGTGTTCCCAGGGCAACTCGTCCCAATTGGCGTGGTGTATGTCCATCGATCGTCTCCTTCAGGTTCTTGTCTTGCCGAGAAGCCCCTGCGGTCGCAGCAGCAGGAACAGCAACAGCAGGGCCAGTGCGAACACGTTGCGCATGCCGGCGCCGAACGCAACGGTCGCCAAGGCCTGCACGATGCCCAGCATCAACCCGCCCAGGAACGCGCCGAACGGGTTGCCGAAACCGCCCAGTATGGCCGCGATGAAGCCGCTGATCGCGAACGGCACGCCGACGTTGTAGGCGGTGAACTGGGTCGGGGTGACCAGCACGCCGGCCAGCGCGCCGATCGCCGCGCTCAGCCCGAAGGCGCACGCCACCAGCGCGGAGACCGGAATGCCGAGCAGGGAGGCCGCGTCCCGGTCGATGGCGCAGGCCCGCATGGCGCGGCCGACGGTCGTGTGCCCGAAGAACAGCCACAACAGGGCCACCAGCACCAGTGATGCTGCCAAGATCCAGGCGATCTGCAGGTCCAGCGCCACGGGGCCCAACCGAAGCGGGCCAGCGGCGGTGATCGGCGGCAGGTTCAGCGGAGCGTCGCCCACTGCCAGGAGCGCCAGGCGTTCCACCACGATCTGCACCGCCAACGTGGCCAGGATCGCCACGAACATGGTCGCCTTGCGACGCCACAGCGGACGCACCACCAGCAGGTCGGTCAACAGGCCGAGGGCCACCGCCACCGCGATCGCCGCGACGGCGGCCAACGGCACCGGCCAGCCGGCGCGTGTGGAGAGCGCGGAGGTGACGACGCCGCCCAGCATGACGAACGCGCCCTGGGCGAAATTGACGATGCCGCTGGCGTTGTAGATGACGCAGAAGCCGATCGCGACCAGGCCGTAGACGCACCCGGTCCCGGCGCCCGTGACAAGGAATTGAAGCAGGAGCGCGGCATCAGGCATCGGTCGTGCCAAGGTAGGCGGTCAGGACCGCCGGGTCGCGGGTGACGGTCGCGGGCGTGCCCTCGGCGATCTTCCGGCCGAAATCGAGCACGATGATCTGTTCGGCGATGTCCATCACCAGTCGCATGTCGTGCTCGATCAGCAGGACGGTCATCCCCTCGCGGTGCAACTCCCGGATCAACGCGCCGAGCCGATCGGTCTCGATATGGTTCAGCCCGGCCGCCGGCTCATCGAGCAGCAGCAGGCGCGGGCGGGCTGCCAGGGCACGCGCGATCTCCAGCAGGCGGAGCTGGCCATAGCCTAGGCTGGCGGACGGCCGGTCGGCCAACGCGCCCAGGCCCACGCGATCGAGCGCTGCCTGCGCGTCGGCCGCGACCCGGCGCTCCTGCCGGGGTTGGCCCAGCAGTGCAGCCCACAGACCGCCCGTCGTGTGCAAGTGGGTGCCGACACGCACGTTCTCGGCGACGCTCATCGCCGGGAAAGGACGGACGAGTTGGAACGTCCGCACCAACCCCAACGCTGCCACGCGGTGCGGCGCAAGGCCGTCCAGGTCCCGCCCGGCGAGCACCACCCGTCCACCGGTGGGTGGCAGGAAGCCGGAGATCAGGTTGAACAGCGTCGTCTTGCCGGCGCCGTTGGGGCCGATCACGGCGGACAGGGACCCTGCCGCGACGCTGAACTCCACGGCGTCGAGCGCCAGCAGGCCCCCGAAGCGCTTCGTCAGCCCCTCGACCGCAAGCAGGCTCATGCGCGCAGCGCGCCAGCCAGGCCGCCCGGCGCGCGGATGAGGATAAGGATCAGCACGACCCCGTAGACGAGGTCCTGCACGTCGCGGAACCCTCGGATCACCTCGGGCAGCATGCCGATCAGCAGCGCGCCGAGCAGCGGCCCGACCGCGGTGCCGACCCCGCCGACGTAGAGCATCGTGAATCCGAGCACCACCATGTGCAGCCCGAACACCTCCGGACTGAGATAGCCGACCGCGTGCGCCAGCAGTGACCCGGCCAACGCGGCGTAGACGGCAGCCGCCACGAACGCCACCAGCTTGGTGCGCGCGACGTTCACGCCCAGCGCCGCCGCCGCTTCCTCGCTGCCGGCGACCGCCCTCATCGCCCGCCCGAAGCGCGACCGGCGGATCCGGGTCGTCGTCCAGACCGCCACGCAAGCCGCCAGCAGCAGCACGGCAAGGGTCTGCCGGTCGGTGTCGGCGGCGAACGGGCCGATCGAGAGCGGGGGCACGCCGCTGATGCCCATGTAGCCGCCGGTCAGCGCTTCCCACTGCACCGCCAACTCGTAGGTGATCAGGCCGAAGGCGAGCGTGCCCATCGCAAGGTAGTGCCCGCGCAGCCGCAACGTCACCAAGCCCACCAGCAGCGCCGCCGCCGCCGCCAGTCCGGCGCTCGCCAGCATGGCGGGGAACGGCATCCAGCCCAGTCGCGTCGTCAGCACGGCCGAGCCGTAGCCGCCGATCGCGGCGAACGCGTTCTGGCCGAACGAGACCTGGCCGGCATAGCCCATGAACAGGTTCAGCCCGGCCACGAACACCGCGTAGATCGCCGCGAACCCGAGCGCCGTCATCAGATAGTTGCCGGTGGCGAACACATATGCGACGGCGCCGGCGAGCAGGACGGCCAGCACCGGCCGCAGCCAGGACGCGACCCTAGCCAAGGTAGAGCCGCCCCAGATCGTCTTGCGTCAGGGTCTCGCCGGGCTGCGTCTGCGCCACGACCTCGCCCAGCCTCAACAGGTAGCTACGCCGGGCCAGCTTGAGCGCGAGCGGCGCCCGCTGCTCTACCAGCAGGACACCCAGCCCCTCGCGATTGAGGCGGCCCAGCGCATCGAGGATGCCGGCGGCCAGCATGGGCGCCAGGCCGAGCGAGGGTTCGTCCAGCATCAGCAGACGCGGCTGCACCATCAGGGCGCGGCCGATGGCCAGCATCTGCTGCTCGCCGCCAGACAGCGAGCCGGCCACCTGGCGCATCCGCTCGCGCAGCCGGGGAAACAGGTCCAGCACGTAGTCGAGTTGCCGGGCCGGGTCGCCACGGCGGGTCCAGCCGCCGAGCGAGAGGTTCTCCGCCACCGTCATCGGGCCGAATATGCCGCGGCCCTCCGGCACCATCACCAGGCCGCGCGCAGCCCGGCGCCGGGTCGGTTCGGCCGCAACCGACGCACCCTCGAACAGGATCGCACCGGCAGTCTGCACCAGGCCCATGACGGCGCGCAGCAAGGTCGACTTGCCTGCGCCGTTCGGTCCCAGCACCGCGACCATCTCGCCCGCGCCCACCTGCAGATCGGCGCCGTGCAGCGCCTCGATCGGTCCGTAGGAGGCGCGCAGGCCTCGCAGTTCGAGCAGGGGGACTATGGCGCGATCCGCACGGCAGTCCCGACGATCTGCGCCAGGAGCAGCGGGTTCTCGGCCAGGCCGTAATGCGAGTCCGGGCCGAACGTGTAGACGCCAGTCGTGCCCTGGAAACCGTGCACCGTCTCCAGCGCGTCGCGCACCTTCGCGCCTCCGGTGTCGCCGGCGGCCTGGACTGCGGCAGCGGTCAACATGACGGCATCCCAGCCGCGCGAGGCCCAGTTCGGGTCACGGTCGCCGTATTTGGCGCGCCACGGGGTCAGGAAGTCGCGCAGCGCGGACTTCAGCGGTCCGGCCTGCAGCGCCTCGGACACCTGGCTCGGCGAGGCGACGAACAGGAATTTGTCGCCGAGCACGTCGGCCACCGGACGGAACAGGTTGATGTCGTCGAGGCTGTTCAGCATCGGGATCGACAGGCCGAGCGCGCGGATGTTCTTGGCCGCCGTCAACGTGGTGCCGCCGAGGCCGATCTTGAGGATCGCTTCCGCGCCCGCCCCGTTCAGCCGGCCGAGCTGCACCGCGAGATCGGCGTCCTCCTGCCGATACTGCTCGTTGCCGGCAACCTTCAGCCCGTACTGCGCGGCTTCCTTCTCGGCGATGGCGGCCTGGAGGTTCGCGTATGGCGTCGGGTCATGCAGGATGCCGAAGCTCTTGAGCCCCTGGTCCCGAAGGTATTTCAGCCGCGTCACCACCTCGAACCTCGGTGGCGGCAGGGTGCTGAATGCCCAGCGGGATTGATCGGGCGGGTTGGGCAGGATCGAACACAGCACCATCGGCACCTGCGCCCGCGCCACGAACGCCGCGGCGGCGAAATTACCCGCGCTGACGCAGCCGCTGGCGAAGATGTCCACTTTGTCCGACTGCAGCATCTTGCGATACGCGGTCACGGCCTCCTGCGGCTCGGACCGGTTGTCTTCGACGATCACCTCGATCCGGCGGCCGCCGATGCCGCCCTTCGCGTTCAGCGCCTCGGCCGCCAGCAGCACGCCGTCGCGCCACGCCGTGTCGGTGGTCGCCGCATAGCCGCTCAGTCCGGCGCTGACGCCGATCTTGTACGTCGCCTGCGCCCAGGCGGGCGTCGTGATCAAGGCGGCGAGACACGCCGCGAGCAAGTGTCGTCCCAATGTCATGGCACCGTTGGCTCCCCGTAACCGCCGCCGCCGGGTGTTTCGAAGACGACCCGGTCGTTTGGTTGCATCGTCAGCTTGCGCCCTTCGGACACGTCCTGGCCGTTGATCTGGAATTTCCCGGCCGCACCGGCCTTGCCACCGCCCAAGCCGTCCGGACCGCGGTCGAGCCGGCTCGGGACCGCGTTCAGCAGCCAGGGCTGCTCCGTGCGCATGTGGAACCCGATCACCTGGCCGTCGCCGCCGCGCACCCGTCCGGACCCGCCCGATCCGTCCCGCAGCTCGCGCCGGTCGAACACGATCGGCATCGCCGCCTCGAGGATTTCGAGCGGCACTGCGGCTACGCCAGTGGGATAGCAGACGGCGCTGGGCCCGGGCTTATGGGCGCGTGCGCCCATGCCGCCGGAGTAGTTGAACATCGACGAGGTATAGGCGCTGCCATCCGGCTGGCGGCCTTGGATCTGCACCGTCCAGACCGCACCCGAGCCCTCGGCCAGCACCCGGTCCGGGATGACCTGATGCAGCGCGCGCAGGATCGGCATGGGCACGAACATGCCGACCACGTGCCGCGCGTTCAGCGGCGAGGGATAGGCGGCGTTGACGATCGATCCCACCGGCGCGCTCACCTTGATGGGCGCCAGCGAGCCGTAATTGTTCGGCAGGTCCGGGTTCAGGCACGAGCGGATCGCGAACGTCGAATAGGCGTGGGTGTAGTTCATCACCACGTTGATCCCGGCCGCGCTGGCGCCGGAGCTGCCGGCGAAGTCGATCAGGATCTCGCCGGCGCCGTGGTCGACCGTGACGGCGGCGTGCAGGGTGATGACGGTGCCGCCGGGCACGTCGAACCGGCTCTCGCCATGCCAGGTACCGGCCGGGAGCGCACGGATGGCGCGTCGCGTCGCCTCGTCGGAGCGCGCGATGACTTGGTCCGACAGCTCGGCGATGTCGCGCAGCCCGTAACGGCGGCAGAACGCGACAAGCCGCTCGCCGCCGGTGCGGCCGCTGCTCACCTGCGCGGCGAGGTCGCCGAACACGTGGTCGGGCGTGCGCACGTTGGTGCGGATGATGTCGTGCAGCAGGGCGTTCGGCTGACCCGCCTCGTACAACTTGCAGGGCGGGATCCACAGCCCCTCCTCGTGCACGTCGCGCGCGCCGGCGCCGATGCCGTAGCCCCCGATGTCGGTGTGGTGGATGGTCGAACCCATGTAGGCGATCAGCCTGCCGTCGAGGAAGACCGGGCTGAACACCGTGATGTCGAAGAAATGGCCCGCCGAAATCCAGGGGTCGTTGGTGATCAGCACGTCACCGGGTTCGAGCGTGTCCGCGAACCGCCCGGCCAAGGTGTACCCGGCGGCGGCCAGCGAGTTGATGTGGCCCGGCGTTCCGGTGGTGGCCTGGGCGACCATGCGGCCCTGCGCGTCGAACAGTGCGGAGGCCAGATCGCCGGCCTCACGAACGATCGGGCTGAAGGCGATGCGCTGCAGGGCCTTGGCCTGCTCGCTCACGATGCTGATCAGGTTCGACCAGAGGATCTCGAGTTCGATGCCGTCCATGTGCCTACTTCTCCGGCGTGGCGACGATGCAGCCCAGCGTATCCATCACGGCGCGCCAGCCGGGCGGGATCACGACGGTCGTCTCGCGCTCCTCGATGATCGCCGGGCCTGCGATGGTCTGGCCCGGCGCGATGCATGCGCGCCGAAGCACCGGCGTGTCCTGATGCCAAACGCCGATGGGGCGCGAGCGGGGGGCGCCAGCGGCGACGGTGGTTTGCACCGGGGCCGCAACGGCCGCGACCTCCCGGCCGCGGGCGGTGAGCCGCCAACTGACGATCTCGACCGGCACATGGCTCGGGTTGACGCCGTATTGGGCGAGGTAGGCGGCCTCGAACACCGCGTGGATCGCGCGCCAATCGCGGGCGGGGCGGGGATCGGGGAACTCGACGGTGATCTCGTTCTGTTGGCCGAAGTAGCGCAGATCGGCCGCGAATTGCAGGTGGGTGTCAGCGGGGGCCGTACCGGCCTCCGACAGCGCCTCGCCGCCGCTGGCGATCATGGCGGCGAACACGCCGTCGACCTGCTCCCAGTCCAGCGCGTCCAGCCGCCCGATGGCACTGTGCACCAGGTCCAGCCGCACCGGTGTCACCAGCGTGCCGAAGGCGGACAGGACGCTCGCCTGGGGCGGGAAGATCACTCGCGCGCTCTGCAGCAACTCGCCCACCGCGCAGGCATGCACCGGCCCAGCGCCGCCGAACGCCAGCAGCGGCAGTCCGCGGAAGTCGACCCCGCGATCGGTCGCATGGGTGCGCGCGGCCGCCGCCATCGTTTCGGCGACGATGCGGTAGATCCCGCGCGCCGCCGTGGTGCGATCCGTGCCGAGCCCCTGTGCCAGCCGGTCCATCGCCGCCTCCGCCGCCGGAACGTCGAGCCGCATGTCGCCGCCGAGGAAGTTGTCGGCATCCAGCAGCCCCAGCAGCAGGTCGGCGTCGGTCACCGTGGGGGACTGGCCGCCGCGGCCGTAGCACGCAGGCCCTGGGCTCGACCCGGCGGAGCGCGGCCCGACCTTGAGCAGCCCGAGATCGTCCACCGACGCGATGCTGCCGCCCCCAGCGCCGATCTCGATCATGTCGACGGAGGGGATGGTGAGCGGCATGCCGCTCCCCTCCGTGAAGCGCCACACGCGGTCCACCTCGAACGAACCGGCCACCAGCGGGCGGCGGTTCTCGATCAGGCAGGCCTTTGCCGTCGTGCCGCCCATGTCGAAGCTCATCAGCCGGTCGAGCCCGAGCCGCTCCGCATACCATGCAGCCGCCAGGGCGCCCGCGGCCGGGCCGCTCTCGATCATGCGCACCGGGTTGCGGGCGGCGACCGACGCGCCGATCACGCCGCCCGAACTCAGCATGATGAGAGGGTGGTTCGGCACACCCTCCTCCTGGAGGCGCCGGGCCAGACCGTCGAGATACGGCGCGGTGATCGGCACCGTGTAGGCGTTGACGGCGGTCGTCGATGTGCGGGGGTATTCGCGGACCTGCGGAGCCACGTCGCAGGATAGGGTGACATGCAGCCGCGGCGCGACGGCGCGGAGGATGGCGCCGATCTCACGCTCGTTGGCCGGGTTGCGGTAGGAGTTGAGCAGGCAGACCGCGACCGACACGACGCCTTTTTCCAGCAGTGCGGCGGCCAGGCTGCGGATGGCGGACGGATCCACCTTCTTGTCGATCGTGCCATCCGCGAGCGTGCGCTCGGCGATGCCCCACGTCATGTCGCGCGGAATGAGAGGATCCGCAAACTCGATCTGCGGGTCGAACATCTCGTAGCGGTGCTCGTTTCGGATCGCGAGCACGTCGCGGAAGCCCTCCGTGACCAGCAGTGCAGTCATGGAGCCTTTCCGCTCGATCAGCGCGTTGGTCACGATCGTGGTGGCGTGCACGACCGTGCCGGTCACGTCGGCCGGCTTCAGTCCGGCCCGTTCGAGCACCAGACCGACACTCCGGAAAAAGCCTTCGAGCAGGTCGCCGTGGGTGGTCAGCGTCTTGTCGACGAACAGGGTCCCGTTCGCGTTGCGGAGCACGACGTCGGTGAAGGTGCCGCCGATATCGACCGCGATGGACCAGTTGGCTGCCACGTTCGTCTCCTAAGCGCCGGAATGGCCGAGATGTTGCGAAACCCGGCGCGCAGCTCCGGTGACTTCCAAGACCTGGGCCTGATCGGGCTGGGTCGGGATGAACTGCGAGGACCCGACCAGCGCGATCGAGCCGCACCAGTTGTGGCCGTGATCCAGGATGGGAGCGGCCAGGGCGTTCACGCCGATGAGAACCTGGCCGTCCGCGGTGGCCCAGCCGCAGCGGCGCACCGCCTCAACCTCCTCGCGCAAGACGCGGGCATCGGTGGTCGTCCGTTCCGTCCACCCGGGCAGGGGCGCGGCAAGCACACGCTCGCGCAGTTCCGGCGGGCCGAAGGCCAGTGCGACGCGGCCGTGCGCGGAGGCATGGAAGGCCAGCTGGGTGCCGGGCCGGATACCGAACTCGACGACGGTGCGACCCTGTACCAGTTCGACCACCGTCAGTGCGCCGTCGATCGGCGCGGCGGTGGTGACGGCTTGCCCGGTGGCGTCCCGGAGGCGGAGCATCTCGGGCCGAGCCGCTTTGCCGACGCCGAACTGCTCGCGCACGGCCTCGCCCAGCATCACGAGCTTGGCTCCGGCGGTATACCGGCCGGTCTCGTCGTCTTGGCGGGCGTAGCCACGGGCCACGAGGGCCCGCAGGTTGCGATGTGCCCGCGCCTTCGACAGGGCCAGCGCGTGCGCGACCTCGGTCACGCCCAGCGCGCGTGCGCTCCCGGCGAGAAGCTCGATCGTATCGAAGAGCGCATTGGCCGCTGAACCGACTTGGTTCGCGATCTGGCTTCCCTTCCCTGACGCCAATGTTCCTCCTAGCGGAACGTTGTTTCTTATAGAAGCCAGACAGCACCTGATGAAGCCGTCTGTCAACGGTATCGGACTGGATTCCGCACCCTGCCTCGCTTCAGGCGAATGTTCTGGCCCCTCCTCGTTGACGCTCCTGGGCCCTCACCCAGAAGGAGAGGGAGCACCATTCCCAACCAACCCGAGACGATCATGCTCTCAGCTCGTTTCTGGACGGCAGCGTGATGAACAGGAGGAACAGCGGCCTGCCGCCATACGGCAGCAGGCTGGGCCCGATGGCTGCGCCGGCCTTGATCAGTCCTGCAAGGCGACGCCGTCGTACCGCGTTTGCTTGCCGCCCGCATCGGTCACCGCCCAGCAGGCGACCGCGTGAGCGCCGGTCAACGGGGCGAGAGGTGGTTTTTCGGTCAGGCAGTGCGTCATCCGCACTGGGCAACAGGGATAGAAGCGGCAGCCGGAAATTGCCGTCGCATCCCCTGTTCCAGCGCGTGAGCTGGCTGTTCCGAGGTCGACCAGGAAGCGTGTGTAGGGGTGCAGCGGCGTGGCGGCGAGGAGGTCGGGCGGCCCGCACTCCACGACCTGGCCGGAATACATCACCAGCACATGGTCGGACAGGAAACGCGCGACGTCCAGGTCATGCGTGACGAAGATGATGCCGAGGCGATGCTCCTCCTGAATATCCTTGAACAGGTTGAGCACCTGCGCCCGCACCGAGACGTCCAGCTTCGACACCGCCTCGTCGGCCAGCAGCAGCCGCGGCGAAAGCAGCAGCGCCCGCCCGATGGCGACCCGCTGCACCTGCCCGCCGGACAGCTCATGCGGATACCGGTCCGCCGCACCCGCCGGCAGGCCGACCTGGCGCAACATCGCGGTGACCCGATCCGCGATCTCGGCGCGTGGACAGAGCCGGTGCACGCGCAACGGGGTAGCCAGCGCGGTCCGGACGGTTTGACGGGGATTGAGCGAGGAGAGCGGGTCCTGGAACACCATCTGCATGCGCCGCCGCAGCCCCCGCAGGCGCGGCCCCGAAACGGACGTGATGTCCTCGCCCTCCAACAGGACCTGTCCTGCGCTGGCGGCCTGCAAGCGGAGGATCGTGCGCCCGAGCGTGGTCTTGCCGCTGCCGGACTCGCCCACGATCCCCAGCGTCTCGCCGCGTCGGAGCGTGAAGCTGACGCCGTCCACCGCCCGGTGCGGCGCCCCGCCACTGCGTGACAGCAAGGCGGCAAAGCCGCCGCGCCTGAAGGTGACGGCCAGCTCGCGGACCTGCAGCAGCGGCGGCTCAGGCGACATGGTGCAACACGCAGCGGACGGCCGCGCTGTCCGGCTGCGGTCGCAGGCCCGGGTCGCCATGGAGGCACGCGGCATGCACCAGGGGACATCGCAGTTCGAAGCTGCAGGCGTCCGGTCGCCCGGCCCCACCCGGTTCGCCGGCTATCTCGCGCAGGCGCCGCGGTCGTTCGGCAAGCTCCGTCGACGCGGCGATCAGGGCGCGCGTGTATGGATGGCGCGGGTAGCTCAGGACCGTCTTGGTCCATCCCTGCTCCACGACTTGGCCCGCGTAGAGCACGGCGATGCGGTCGCAGAACACCCTGGCGATCTCGATATCGTGCGTGATGTAGATGAACGAGGCGTGCAGCCGCTGCCTCAGTTCGCGGAACAACGCGATGATCTGGCGGCTGACGGCGGCGTCCAGGTTCGTGGTCGGTTCGTCGGCCACGATCAGGGTCGGCCGCAACGCAAGCACCAGGGAGATCAGCGCCCGTTGCAGCATCCCACCGGAGAGTTGGTGTGGATACTGCGCCAGCACCGCATGGGCCCGACCGACTCCGGCTTCCTCCAGCAGCTTGGCGGCAGCCCCGCGCCACCCTATGCCCTTGCTCCCCGGCAGGCGGCGGAGCACGTGGTAGAAGTGCCAGCCGATCGTCTTGGCCGGGTTGAACGCGCCGGCAGGGTCCTGGAAGATCATCGCCATGGCGGTGCCGCGCAGCCGGTCGAACGCGGCCGCGTCCAGCGGTGCGAGGTCCTGGCCCGCCAGGCGAAGGGTTTGCGTGCTCGCGCGGATCCCGTCGGGCAGCAGGCGGAGGATCGCGGTGGCAGTCATCGTCTTGCCCGATCCGGACTCGCCGATCAGGCCCAGCACCTCGTCCTTGCCGACGTGGAGGGACACGCCGCGCACCAGAGGGCGCCGTCCGCCGCCAGGAAGCGGCAGCCAGACATCCAGCCCGTCCACCTCCAGGACCGGCCTCATTCACCGATGCGCCGCAGCCTGGGGTCGAGCACGTCGCGGATGCCGTCCGCCAGCAGGTTCAGGCCCAGGATGATGGTACTGACCGAAAGTCCCGTGTAGGTCAGGACCCAGGGTCCGCTCTCGAAATAGTCCTTGCCCTCGCTCATCAGTCCGCCCAGCGACGGAGTGGGTGGCTGCACGCCGAGGCCGAGGAAACTCAGCCCGGCCTCGACCAGGATGGCGAAGGCCAGCGCCGCGGAGAGCTGCACGAACAGCGGCGCCGCGATGTTGGGCAGGATCTCCAGCAGCATGATGCGCCAGGTCGACTGGCCCATGACGATCGCAGCCTGAACATAGTTCTCCCCTTTGACGGCGAGCGTGGTGTTGCGGGCGAGGCGGGCGAAATTGGGCAGGAAGATCAGCGCCAGCGCCAGCGCCACGTTCAGCAGGCCGAAACCCAGGATGAGCATCAGGAAGAGCGCCAGGACGAAGCTGGGAAGCGCCAGCAACAGGTCCACGCTACGCATGATGACCGCGTCCACCATCCCGCCGAGCATCGCTGCACCCATGCCCGCGGCCGTACCGCACGATGCGGCCAGGCCGACGCCGCCGGTGCTGACCAGCAGCGACACCCGGGCGCCATACAGCACCCGGCTCAGCACGTCGCGCCCGAAGGAGTCGGTGCCGAACGGATGCGGCCAACTCGGGCCTTGCAGCAGGGCCAGGTAGTCCATCTCGTTCTCGCCCCACCCTGTCAGGGACGGTCCGGCCAGCACGGCCAGCAGCACGAAACCGACCAGCGCCGCGCCGACCGGCAGCAAAGGGCCGCCGGACCCGGCGCGACGCCAACCCCGCCGGAGCGTCGCGGCCACCTAGCGGCCCCGCCGCGGGTCAAGCGCGGTGCAGGCGAGGTCGACCGCCAGGTTGACCAGCACGACCGCGACCAGGAAGGTGAGCGAGCAGGCCAGCACGAGGGGATAATCCCGGGCGAAGGCGCCGTCGACGATCAGCGATCCCAGGCCGGGAATGCCGAACACCTTCTCGATGACGACCACACCGCCCAGCAGGTGGCGGACCTGGAATCCCATCACCACGACCAGCGGCACGATCGCGTTGCGCAGGATGTAGTGCACGTAGACGAACCGACGCCCGAAGCCGAAGGACTGCGCCGCCATGACATAGGGCCGCCGCCAGGTTTCCAGCAGGGAGGCGCGCAGGATGCGGCTGAAGAACCCGGTCATCGCCGCGCAGATCGACAGCGCCGGCAGGAAGCCGGTGAACAGCGCCCCCGCAAGCGAACTGCCTGGCGGGGTGAATCCGTAGGCGGGAAACACCTGGAACTGGAGTGCGAACAGCAGCACCAGCATGTAGGACAGCCAGAAGTCCGGCATGGAGATCAGCCCCACGGCAAGCGTCGTCACCACTGCGTCGGTCCCGCGCCCACGCCGCGCTGCGGCCCCTGTGGCGGCGACCAGGGACACGGCGAGCGCCAGGCCGAGCGCATACAGGGCCAGGAAGACCGTGTTCGGCAACCGCTGCAGGATCAGCCGTCCGATCGGCACGCCGCCGCCCATGGTGAGCGACTGGCCGAAATCGCCCTGCAGCGCATGGCCCATCAGCGTGGCGTATTGCACCAGCACCGGACGGTCGAGCCCGTGTGCCCGGTGGAAATCGGCGATGGCCTGCGGGGTGGCATTTTCCTGCAGCACGGCGAGCGCCGGGTCGCCCGGTGCGGCCTGGATCACCAGGAAGATCGCGAGCGAGCCGGCCAGGATCGTCGCCACCGCCCCGAACAGGCGCCCGGCAAGATAGGACGCAAAGCCCATCCTGTCAGCCGGACAAGCTCACCGTGGAGAACTGCGCACCAAACGCCTCATAGGGCAGACCTACGTAGCCGTGAACCGCCTTCGTGTAGACCTGGTGCACGTTCGCGTTCAGCGTGAACAGCGCGGGCACGTCCTCCGCCAACAGCCGCTCCGCCTCCATGCAGAGCCGGCCGCGTTCCGCGACGTCGAGCGTCTGCCGCTGCTGGTCCAGCAGCGTGTCGACGGCGGGGTTGCTGTAGCCGCCCGTGTTGCGCCAGCCCTTGCTGTGGAAGCACTCGCTGAGGTACTCGTCGACCTCGATCAGCCCGGTCCAGCCCCAAGTCAGCGCGTCGTAGTCGCCCTGCCGGAAGCGCTGGAAGGCGGTGATGGCGTCGGACACTTCGACCGTCAGCTTGGTGCCAAGCACCTGGTTGACCTGCGTGACGAACAGCTCCGCCCAGCGCCGCCACCAGCTTGCACCCCAGGTGAGCACGGCGCCGCCTTGGCCGGGACCGTATTTCGATCGCGCCAACTCGGCCTTGGCGGCGGCGGGGTTGAATTCGCAGACCGCCCGTTTCTCCAGGTCGAACGCCCACGGGATCGCGCTCGGGATGGTGCCCTGCGACGGCTGTCCCTCGCCGAACAGCACGGCGCGCACGATCAGAGTGCGGTCGAACGCCATGGACAATGCGCGCCGGAAATGCACGTCGTCGAAGGGCGGCCGCCTCAGGTTCAACGCCATGTAGCGGCAATTCATGCCTGCGGAGCGGTATACCACCAGGTTCGGCATCTTCTCCAGCCGCTGCACCTGGTCGAACGGGGCGCGCCCGATCAGGTCCACGTTGCCGGCCAGCAGCGCGTTGACCGCCGTGCTCTCCTCCGCGATCAGCGGGATGTCGATGCTGTCGACCTTTGGCGCGCCGCCGAAATGGCCCTCGAACGCCGCCAGCGTGATCTTCTCGTTCGGGCGCCACTCCACCATGCGGAACGCGCCGGTGCCGACCGGCGCCTTCGCGAAATCCGCCGCACTCATGCCCTCCACCGCCCGGCGGGAGACGATCTGCGTGCCGGAGCGGGTGTTGGTCAGGTACGTCAGCAGCGGTGCGAACGGCTCGGCCGTCATGATCTCGATCGTATATGGATCGCGGATCCGGATGTCCTGCACCGCGGCCAACTTGGAGCGGTTGGGCGATCCGAACCCGGGGTCGCGCAACCGGTCGAGCGTGAACTTCACGTCGTCCGCCGTCATCTCGTTGCCGTCGTGAAACCGCACGCCGCGGCGTAGCGTGAACACCCACGTGCGCGGATCAGGGGTGGTCCAGCTCTCCGCCAGGTCGGGCACGATGGCCATGTTGGCGTCGAACTTCGCCAGGCCGTTGAACATCGCCCACAACACCCAGAAATCGGGCGCGGCGCTCGCCTTGCCCGGGTCGAGGCTTTGGAACGAGGTGCCGACGCAGGCGGCGCGAAACAGCACCGCTGCACGGGCCTCGTGCGGGGCCAGCGCGGCGAGGGACGTCGCGGCGCCAGCGGCCTGCATCAGCGTGCGCCGGCCGAGCACCAAACCTGCACCACGGCGACCCGGCATGCACGCCCCTGCATTTTCGTTGTCCGGTCACCATGGCGGCTGTTGCAAACGCTTGCAACTATTTCCTGGGGACGGGCTACCCCGTGGCGGCGAGCTGTCCCGACGGCAGCCGTGCCGAGCTGCGCACCACCAGTTCGCCCGCGATCTGCTGCACCACCCGCTTGCTGCCGGGCTGGTCGATCTGTCCGAACAGGATCTGCAGCGTGCGTTCCACCATCCGCTCGACGGGCTGGCGGATCGTGGTCAGCCGGTAGCCTTCCCAGGCCGCGGTCGGGATGTCGTCGAAGCCGATGACCGAAACGTCCTGCGGCACGCGCAGGCCCAACACCCGGGCGGCGTCGACCGCACCGAGCGCCATCTCGTCGCTGCCGCAGAAGATGGCGTCCACCGGGGCGCTGCCGCGCAGCAGGTCACGCGCCGCGGCGAAGCCACCCTGGTAGGTGAAGCCTCCATCGGCACGCACCGCGATCGCCTTGCCGTGACGGGCAAGCGCCTGGGCGAAGCCGCGCTCGCGCTCCTTGCTGCTGAACGCGCCCGGCAGGCCGCCGATGAAGGCGAAGCACTGGTGTCCTGCCCGCGCCAGCAGGTCGCCGGCCAAGGCGCCGCCATGGACGCTGTCGCAGCGGACCGAACTGGCCTCGCCCGGCGGCGGCTTGCGGTTCAGCAGCACAACCGGGGCGCCGACGGCGGCGCATCGCGCCGCAGCCTCCCGCGACACCGTGGCGGAAGTGATGACGATGCCGGCCACGTGGTAGTGCAACAACTCGCGCACCGCCTGATCCGGCCCGGCGTCCAGCGGCGCGCCGGCGAACAGCACGCGCTGTCCGCGCTCCTGCAGCGAGCGGCCGAGCCGGTCGAGCACCTCGGCGTAGAAGGCGCTGGTCACCTCCCCCATCACCACGCCGATGAGGTTGGACCGCTGGGTGATCAGGCTGCGCGCGAACACGTTGGGCGTGTAGCCGAGCGTGTCCGCGGCTTCCGTCACCCGGCGCCGCATGTCGGCGGAGATGCTGGCGCCGGGCGTCAGTGCGCGGGACACCGCAGATTGCGACACCCCGGCCAGCTTGGCCACGTCCAACGAGGTCACTCGGACCGCCTGTCCCTTCTTCATCGACCACTCCGCACGAAAGGCCGGCAGCTTAGACCATGATCGGGCTGGCGCCGAACAGGCGTCCCGGATTGTCCACCAGGACGCGCTGGCGGAGGTGGTCGTCGTCCACCCAGTCCAGCAGCAAGTCCAACAGCATGGCGTCGTCCTCGGCCGGCAGGCCGCGCACCTGCGTGGTGAACGGGTGCGGCCAGTTGCTGCCCCACATCAGCCGCTCCGGTGCATGCCGCACGAGGGTCCGGGCGAGAAGGGCGGCGGCGGCGTAGGGCGGGTCACCCATCCCGCCGCCGGCATACGGGGCCGACAGTTTCACCCAGACCCGCCCGCTGTCCAACAGGCGGAGCAGAGCCAGCACGGATGGATGGTCGGCCGGCACCGGGCGGCCGAACATGCCGAGGTGGTCGATGATGACCTGGCCGGGCAGCCGCGCGATCAGCCCCGCCCGGTCTGCCAGTTCGTGCCCGTCGAGCTGGAGGTTGACGTGCCAACCGACCTGCTGGACGCGGGCGGCCATCGCTTCCAGTTCGCTCCAGGACAGCACGCCCCCCGGCACCATCAGGAAGCGTGCGCCCCGCACGCCACCTTGCGTCAACCGGCGCAGCTCCGCCTCGCTCACCGCGGCGTCCACCATGCCGATGCCGCGGGCGCCATCGCCGAGCGTGGCGATCGCGTCCAGCAGCCCGGCATGGTCCGTGCCGTGCGCCGACGACTGCACCACCAACGCCCGCTCCAAGCCCAGCCTGCGCTGCACGGCGGCGTAGTCCCGCGCCGTCGCCACTGGCGGCCGGAACACCGAGTCCGGCCGGATGGGGAAGCGCGGATCGAACACGTGGAGATGCGTGTCCCAGGCGCCCGGCGGCACCTGCAACCGCGGCGGTGCGCCCATCAGCGCCCCACCAGCAGCCGGTCGAGGCCGTAGACGCGGTCGAGCAACAGCATCATGCCGCCGGTCGCCACGATCAGCACCGTGGACACGGCGGCCACCAGCGGGTCCGTCATCTGGTCGATGTAGTTGAACACCCGCACCGGCAGCGTGGTGAGCGCCGGCGGTGCCACGAAGATCGTCACGGTCAGGTCGTCCAGGCTGGTGATGAACGCCAGCACCCAGCCCCCGGCGATGCCGGGCAGCAGCAGCGGCAGCGTGATCCGCCGCAACAGGGTGATCCGGCCGGCGCCAAGCGAGACCGCCGCGCGCTCCACCTCCCGGTCCAAACCGGCCAGCGCCGCGAGCAGCAGCCGCAACACGAAGGGTGTGACCAACACGACATGGCAGGCTGCGAGCGACAGGAAGGTGCCGCCGAGCCCGGCCAATGTCAGGAACCGCAGAAAGGCGATGCCCAGCACGACGGCCGGGATCATCAGCGGCGAAAGCAGGAAGGCGGACAGCGCCGCGCGCCCGATGAAGCTGTGCCGCGCGATGGCGAAGGCGGCAGGTAGGGCGATCAGCACCGCGATGCTGGCGGCCACGAACGCCAGGCGCAGGCTGACCCAGAAGGAGCCGATGAAGTCCCGGTTGCGCAGCAGCTCGCCATACCAGCGGATGGACACGCCGTCCCACGGCAAGGCGAGGTAGGACTTCGTCGTGAACGACACCAGGATCACCACGACGATCGGCAGCATGATGAACGCCACGAACACGGCGTTGAACAGCAGCGCCCCCGCCCCGTTGCGCATCAGCCGAGCCGCGCCATGAACCGGCGCTCCATGAAGTTGCTGTAGGACAGGATCAGCAGCAGGTTGCCCGCCAGCAGCACGATGGCCAGGGCCGCGCCCAGCGGCCAGTTCAGCGTCGACAGGAACTCGGTATAGATCGCGCCCGACATGACGGGGATGCGGCTGCCGCCCAGCATCAGCGGGGTCGCGAAGCTGCTGGCCGCCATGCAGAACACGATCAGCGAGCCGGACAGCACGCCCGGCGCCACGTTGGGCAGGACGACGCGGACGAACACGGTGACGCGCGACGCGCCGAGCGAGATCGCCGCCCGCTCCATCGCCGGGTCAAGCCGCGCGAGCGACGTCCAGACCGACAGCACCAGGAACGGAGTCAGCACGTGCACCAGGCCAAGCACCACGGCGCCGGAGGTGAACATCATGCCAACCGGGCGGCCGATCAGCCCGGCGCCCAGCAACGCCCGGTTCAGCAGCCCGGAATTGCCGAGGATCACCATCCAGCCGAAGGTGCGGATCACCGCCGAGACCAGAAGCGGCCCGATCACCATCAACAGCAGCAACCCGCGCCAGCGCGGCTGCATCCGGTGGATGATATAGGCCTCCGGCGTGCCGATGACGACGGAGATCACCGTGGTGGCCAACGCCACCAGGTAGGTGCGAAGGAACACCTCGCGGTAGTATGGGTCGCCCAGCACGTCGCCGTAATTCCCGGCCGTCAGCGTCGGATCGTACGTCCCGGACGTGACGAACACGTAGACGCTCAGCACCCCGGTCATCACGAGGGGCGCGGCGAAGAACAGCCCGAACACCAGCAGGGCCGGCGCGCTCATCACCAGGGGGGCGAACCGCCTCACGCCAAGCCCATCCGGATCCCTGCCGGGGCGGCGGTGACTTGGACGTGGGTGCCGATCGCATGCTCGGCGTCGCCGTCGTTCTGGGTCACCATCAGCAGGCGGCCGGCCGCGCTGTCGACCTCGTACAGCCATTGCTGGCCCAGGAAGACCCGGTTGACGACCTGGCCCGGCACGCCGCCGGCGGCGCAGAAGCGCAACCGCTCCGGCCGTATCCACAGGATGACGGGTCCGTCCGGCACGGCGTGCGGCAGGACCAGGCGGCCGCCGCCGAACAGGACGGCGCCGCCCTCCGCCCGACCTTCCAGGCGGTTGGTCTTGCCCAGGAACCCGGACACGAAGGCATCGGCCGGGTGCTCGTACGCCTCCCACGGTTCCGCCACCTGCAGGATGCGGCCGCGGTCCATCACCGCCACCCGGTCGCACAGCGCCATGGCCTCCGCCTGGTCGTGGGTGACCAGGATGGTGGTGATGCCCAGTTTGCGCTGCAGCTGACGCAGCTCGATCTGCATGCCCTCCCGCAGTTTGGCGTCGAGCGCGCCGAGCGGTTCGTCCAACAGCAGGACGTCGGGGTTGATCACCAGCGCCCGGGCCAGCGCCACGCGCTGCTGCTGGCCGCCGGAAAGCTGGCGCGGATGGCGGTCCGCCATGCCGTCCAACGCCACCTGGCTGATGGCGGCGCGCACCCGGGCCTCCCGTTCCGCCCGCGGCACCTTCCGCATCTCCAGCCCGAAGGCGATGTTGCCGGCGACCGTCAGATGCGGGAACAGCGCGTAGGACTGGAACACGATGCCGACGTTGCGCCGGTTGGCAGGGATCCGCGTGAGGTCGCGCCCATCGAGCGTGATGGAACCGCCATCCGGCGCGGCAAAACCGGCGATCATCTGCAGCGTCGTGGTCTTGCCGCAGCCGGACGGGCCGAGCAGCCCGACGAACTCGCCCCGCGCCACGGACAGGCAGACGCCGTCCACCGCGTGCACCGGCCCATAGCGCTTCATCACCCGGTCGAGCACGACGTGGCTCAATACGTCCCTCCAGCTTGCATTTTGCATACCTTTGCAGATAGATCGGCCACCATCAACATCGACGAACAGAACGGAGGCTGCCTATGACGATCGAGCGTATCAATCCGGGCCCGCGGTCGAGCGAGATGGTGGTGCACAACGATACGATCTACGTGACGACGACGCCGGACAAGCCGTACGACCCGGCGCTGTCGGCGGCCGGCCAGGCGCGACAGATCCTGGCGACGGTCGACAAGCGGCTGGCCAGCCTCGGCACGGACAAGTCCAAGCTGCTGGCGACGCAGATCTGGCTGTCCGACATCCGGTACTTCGAGGAGGTGAACGCGGTGTGGGACGCCTGGATCGATCCCGCCAACCCGCCTTCGCGCGCCTGCGCCTGCGTCGTGGCGATGGGCAAGCCGGACCTCAAGGTCGAAATGATCATGGTCGCTGCGAAGTAGCAAAGATAGCCATGGACACGGGGGTCACGCGCATGGTCATCTGCATACGCATTCAATCCTGACGGGGGCAGCCGTATCATGCGTCGTGCGCTTCTCATCGCTGCGGCCTTCCTGGGCCTCTGGACGGCGGCCTCGGCATCCCGAGCGCAGACGACATTGATCGTCGGCGGCTTCGGGGGGGAGTTGGAACGCGCGCTCCGCACTTTCGTGTTCCCTAAGTTCGAGCAGGACAACAACGTCACCATCACCTACGTCGCCGCCAACGCCGCCCCGGCCCTGGCCCGGCTGCAGGCCCAGCGCGGCAAGCCCGACATGGACGTCGTCATGCTGGATGACGGGCCGATGTATCAGGCCATCGCGCTCGGTCTGTGCGCCCCGGTGGAAACGCCGCGCCGCAACGACCTGTACGACATCGCCAACATCCAGGGCAAGGCGGTGGGCGTGGGCGTGGCGGCCACCGGGCTCGGCTACAACACGAAGATCTTCGCGGAGAGGGGCTGGGCGGCGCCAACCTCCTGGACCGACCTCGGCGACCCGAAATTCCGCAAGATGATCCTGGTCCCGGGGCTCGACACCACGCAGGGCATCCACATGCTGGTGACCATGGCCCGCATCAACGGCGGCAGCGAGGACAACATCGATCCCGGCTTCAAGGCGATCCAGGCGACAATCGCCCCCAACGTGCTGTCGTTCGAGGGTTCGCCCGGCCAGATCACCGAGTTGTTCCAGAACGGCGAGGTGGTGATGTCGGTGTATGCGAACAGCCGCATCCGTGCGATCGCCGATGCCGGCCTGCCGCTCGCCTTCGTCTATCCGAAGGAAAAGGCCGTGGAAGTGACCACCTCGCTGTGCCCGGTGCAAGGCGCGCCGAGCCCGGCCATGGCGCAGAAATTCCTCGACTACATGCTGCAGCCAGAGGTGCAGGTGCTGCTGGCGTCGAAATACGGCTGGGGGCCCACCAACAAGCAGACCCGGCTGGATGACGCCACGGCGGCCCGGGTGATCTACGGACCGGACCAGATCGGCAACCTGGCCCGGATCGACTGGGACAAGGTCAACGCGCACCGTGCCGAATGGACCCGCCGGTGGCAGCGCGAGATCGAGCGCTGAGCGCCTTCCGGCCGCTCGACCGCGGCGCCGTGCAGGTCGGCTTCGTCATCGATGGCAGGCCGGCCCAGGCTCCCGCAGGGTCCAGCGTCGCCGCCGCGCTGTTGCTGGCCGGCCATGATGCGATCCGTCGTGCCCCGGCCGATGGTGCGCCGCGCGGGCCGTACTGCATGATGGGCGCCTGCCACGAGTGCCTCGCCACCGTGGACGGCGTGGCGGACTGCCAAACCTGCCTCGTTCCGCTGCGCCGGGGAATGCAGGTCAGCCTCGGGGGCGGCACGGCTGCGTGACGTTGCAGTCGTCGGCGCCGGGCCGGCCGGACTGGCGGCGGCGGCCATGGCTGCCGGGTTGGGGCTCGATACCGTCCTGGTGGACGAGCAGCCCGCGCCAGGCGGGCAGATCTATCGCGGGGCGGAAGCAGCGTCCGACGCGCAGCGCGGCATCCTCGGCGCCGACTATGTGGCCGGCAGCCGGCTGATCGCCGAGTTCCGGCGGTCCGGCGCGGAATACCGGCCGGATACGCAGGTTTGGCGCCTTGCGCCGGGCGGTCTGCTGGATTGCTCGGCGGGCGGTTCCATACGGGCCCGGCGCGTGGTGCTGGCCACCGGCGCCATCGAACGTCCCGTGGCGTTCCCCGGCTGGACGCTGCCGGGCGTCATGACGGCCGGCGCCGCGCAGACCATGATGAAGGCAGGGGGGCTGCTGCCGACCGGCCGCGTGGTGTTGGCAGGAACCGGGCCGCTGCTGCTGCTGGTCGCGGTGCAACTGCTGGACGCCGGCGTCGACGTCGCCCTGGTGGCGGAGACGACCGCACCCGAGGCACGATGGCAGGCCGCCCTCACCGCGCGCCCGCATGTCGCTGCCGACCCGACGTTGCGCAAGGGATACGGGTTGCTGGCACGCTTGCGCCGCCACCGGGTGCGGCAGGTGCATGGCGTACGGGGCCTGGCGGCGCTGGGGTCCGAGCGGCTGGCGGCAGTACGGATCACGCGCCGACGCACCAGCCAGGTCTTCGCCGCCGACCTGCTGCTGGTCCATTTCGGCGTCACCCCCGATCTGCAGGCCGTGCGCTCGGCCGGGCTGCCGGTGCGCTGGGATGCGGACCAGGTCGCGCTGTCGCCAGTGGTGGATGGCTGGGGCCGCTCGGCCGATCCGGCGCTGTTCGTGGCAGGCGACGGCGCCGGCATCGCCGGGGCGGTCGCGGCGGCGCTGCGCGGGCGGCTCTCCGCCCTGGCGGTCGCGGCCGAACTCGGGCGGATCGACGCGGCAGAGCGTGACCGGCAGGCCAGCCCCCTCCGCCAGGCGCTGGCGCGGGAAATGCGGGTCAGGCCGCTGCTCGACCGCTGGTTCATGCCCGCCCGCGAGTTGCTGCACCCCGCGGATGACGTGGTCGTCTGCCGGTGCGAGAGCGTCACCGCCGGGGTGTTGCGCCAGGTGGCGCGCGCGTCCGGCCCCGATGCCGACGCGGTCAAGGCGGTCACCCGCTGTGGGATGGGCCCTTGCGGTGGCCGGCAGTGCGGCGCGGCCCTGGCCCGGCTGACTGCCGAGGCGCACGGGCTGCCGCCGGATGCCTGCCTGCCGCCGCGGGTACGCGCCCCGATCCGGCCGATCCGGCTGGGCATGCTGGCCGGCACGACCTGATGCGCACGGCGGACGCCGTGGTGATCGGCGGCGGCCTGCACGGCTGCGCCACGGCGCTGCACCTGGCCCTGCGCGGATTGCGGCCGCTGCTGCTGGAGCGTGGCACGGTGGGGCGGCACGCCTCCGGCGCGAATGCCGGGGGCGTGCGCAGTACCAACCGGCACGTCGCCGAACTGCCCTTGGCCGCCGCGGCGCTGGACCGCTGGCGCCGCCTTCCCGACCTGCTCGGCGAGGATGTGGAGTTCCATGCCGGCGGTCACCTGCTGCTGGCGGAGAACGATCGCGAACTCGCCGTCATCAAGGCTCGGGCGGCGCAGACCGCGGCGCTCGGCTACACGTTCGAGCGCGTGGTGCGCGGCAATGAGCTGCATAGCCTGGCGCCGGCGCTCTCGCCCGGGATCGGCGCCGCCCTGTATTCCGAGACGGACGGGTCGGCGAACCCGATGCGCACCGTCTCCGCCTATCGCCGCCGCGGCGAGGCGGCCGGCGTGCGGGTGCAGGAGGGCGCGGCCGTCGCCGGGCTGTCCCATGACGGGCAGGCCTGGACGGTGCGGACGGGACAGGAGGCGATCAGCACCCGGCTGGTGGTCAATTGCGCCGGGGCCTGGGGCGGCGCAATCGCCGCGGAAACCGGGGACGCGGTGCCGCTGAAGCAGGAGGCGCCGATGATGATGGTGACCGCACGCACCGCGCACTTCCTGGGGCCGGTCGTGCAGACGATCGGCCGCAAGCTGACGCTGAAGCAGATCGCCAACGGCACCGTGCTGGTCGGCGGCGGCCATCGCGCCGTGATCGCAGGAGAGAATACGGAGCTGGATTTCGACGAGCTGCGCATCAGCGCCGGCACCGTGACCTCCCTGTTTCCGCATTTGGCCGCGGTCCCGCTGGTGCGGGCCTGGGCAGGGATCGAGGGCTTCATGCCGGACCGCATCCCGGTGATCGGTCCGTCGACACGCCATCCTGGCCTGCTGCACGCCTTCGGCTTTTCCGGCCACGGCTTCCAACTCGGCCCGATCGTCGGCGAGCTGCTGGCCGAACTGGCGGTCACCGGCGCCAGTCCGCTGCCGATCACGCCATTCCGCATCGACCGCTTCCAACCGGGTCGCGGGGCTATTCCGCCGCGCGCATGACCCGGCGCGGCGCATCGTCCCGCGCCACCGGGCGCCGGTCGGCGGTGACGTGGTCGGGCCGCAGGTCGGCCATGGCGTTGCAGCCCATGAACGCCATGGTCTTGTCCAACTCGTTGCGCAGCAGCTCGATCGCGTGCAGCGCCCCGGCCTCACCGGCGGTGGCGATACCGTAGAGACCGGGCCGTCCGACCAGCACCGCGTCGGCGCCGAGTGCCACGGCTTTCACGATGTCGCTGCCGCGGCGCACGCCGCTGTCCAGCAGCACCGTGCAGCGCCCGGCCACCGCGGCGGCGATGTCGGGCAGGGCGTCGATCGGGGCCACGGCGCTGTCCATGTTCCGGCCGCCATGGTTGGACACGATAACCGCCTCCACCCCCAGCTCCGCGGCACGGAGGGCGTCCTCGGGGCGCAGGATCCCCTTGATGATAAGCGGGCCGGGCCAGATGTCGCGCAGGCGCGGGACATCGGCCCAGGTCATGGAATCGTTCTTCATCGCCAACTTGGTGGCCGGGTCGCTGGTGATGCTGCGCTGGAACTGCGCCGGGTAGTTCTCATGCCGCGGCATCCCGGTGGTGCGGATGTATTTGCCCAGCGTGTTGACCACCCAGCCGGGATGGCGCGCCAAGTCCCAGCTCGACCGCAGCGAGGGGTTGAACGGTACGCTGAAGCCGTTGCGCAGGTTGTACTCGCGATTTGGCCCGACCGGCGTGTCGACCGTCAGGATCAGCGCCTCGTAGCCGGCGGCGCGGGCCCGGTTCACCAACTCGTAGGACAGGGTGCGGTCGCGCCACATATAGAGCTGGAACCACAAGCGCCCTCCGGCCGCGCTCGCCACCCGTTCCATGGAGGTGATGGCCGTCGTGGACAGGGCGAACGGCACGCCGGCCCGGGCTGCGGCCTTGGCCAGCGCCACTTCCCCCTCATGCCAGCAAAGCCCGGCGGCGCCGGTCGGCGACATGGCCAGCGGCAGGCTGGACGGCTTGCCGAACAAGCTGGTCGCCAGGCTGCGGCGCGACACGTCCACCATCACGTCCGGGCGGAGGCGGAGGCGGTCGAACCCGGCGCGGTTCTCCCGCAGGGCGATCTCGTCTTCCGTGCCGCGATCCATGAACTCGAACACGAAACGCGGCAGCCGCCGCCTGGCAGCCTGGCGAAGATCGGCGACGTTGTGGCAGCGGGACAGGCGGCTCATGATCCGGTCTCTTCCTTGGCTATGCCGGTCGGCAGGCAGCCTGTCATCAGGGCAGGCCCGAAAAATGCGGGTTCAGGCCGGCCGCATCCCAGTCCACTGTCACCAGCTGCCGCTTGGAGGACAAGGTCACGAAGGCAGTGCGCAGGCCGGGGCCGGCGAAGCACAGGTTGGTGACGTAGGTGTCGGGCAGTGGGATATGCTCGGCCCGCGTTCCGTCCGCCGACACGCGGGTGACGCCGCCGTCCAGCAAGGTCGCGACGCATACGGCGCCGTCCGCCTGCACGGCAAGGCTGTCGAAGGCGGCAAGGCCGGGCAGGCCGACCATAAGCCGCCCCTTGCGCCATCGGCTATCCGCCACCCGCACCGTCCCGGCGCCCGTCACTTCGAACGCCCAGAGCCGAGCGGTGAGGGTCTCGGCCACGTACAGCGTCTTGCCATCCGGGGAGAGGCCGATCCCGTTGGGCGTGTCCAACGGGAAGATGGCCTGGGTGATGTGCGAGCCGTCCGGGCGGGCATAGTACACCGCGCCGAAATCCCGCGCCCGGCCCCGCGTCTTGCCCAGGTCGGTGAACCAGAACCCGCCATCGCTGTCGAAGACGATGTCGTTCGGCGAGGACAGCGGGCGCCCGTCACACTCGGAATACAGCACGCTTACCAGACCGGTTTCGGGATCGATGCGTTCGATGCGGCCCGCGACGTAGTCCTCCGCGGCGCCCCATGGCTGCAGCAATCCGTCCAAATCGCGGAACCGGGTGCCGCCGCCATTGCAGACGTAGACCGCGCCGTCGGGCCCGGTTGCCAGACCGGCCGGGCCGCCGCCGCACGTCCCGAACACGGTGACGACGCCATCCGGGCCGATGCGGGACACCACGCCGCGGGCACATTCGGTGACCAGGATGGACCCGTCCGGCCGTGCCAGCGGGCCCTCCGCCCATTCCAGGCCCGTGGCCAGCACCCGCACCGCCGGCATGGCCTGGCGTTCGGGGATCAGCGCCGCGCCGGTCATGCCGCTTGCGGCACCAGCGGACGATCCGGCGCGAACGGTGCGAGGCCGAGCCGGGGCGGACGCCCGGTGGCAAGATCGGACACCAGCTCGCCCGTCACCGCCGCCAGGGTCATGCCGAGATGCCCATGGCCATACGCCAGCAGGACATTGTCCGCCCGCGGCGCCCGCCCGATGATCGGGCGTCCATCGGGGGTCGACGGGCGGGAGCCGACCCAGCGGCTGGCCACCCGCGCCGTCACGCCGGGCAGCATGTCTTCCGCGCCGGCGATGGTGCGCCAGGCCCGGTCGTGGTCCGCGGCGGCATCGGGGTCCGCGAACTCCGCCATCGCGGTCAGGCGCAGCCCGGCCTGCATCGGCGTCACTGCCACCCGCCGCTCCGCCAGCAGCAGCGGCTGTCGCACGGCAGCGTTGGAGCCTTGCACCATGACATGGTAGCCGCGCTCGGCCACGACCGGCACTCGCACGCCCAATCCGGTGGCAAGACGCTGCGACCACGCACCGGCCGACAGCACGATCAAATCAGCCTGGATCACGTCGCCGGACGCCGTGGTGATGCCGCGGGCTCGGCCGCCCTCGATGAGCAGGCGCTGTGCGGGAGCTTGCATGACCGTGCCGCCGCGCCGCGCGAACAGGGCGACGAGGCGCCGGGTCAACGCGAGGGGGTCGCGCACGGTGGCGACGTCGGGCAGCAGCACCCCGCCGGCGACGGGGCCGGCAAGACACGGCTCCAGGGCGCGGGTTTCCTCCACGCTCAGGTCCCGCACGGCGATGCCGAACTGGCGGCGCAGGTCGTAGCCCCAGCGCCCGCCGCGCAGCCCGGCCTCGGTGCGGAAGACGTGCAGCAGGCCGCTGGGTGTGACCAGGTCCTCGGCGCCCGCCTCCTGCAACAAAGGCCGGTAGGACCGCCCGACCTCCGCCAGCAGGACGGCCATCATCTCAGCGGTGCGTTCGGCCGCCCGGCGTTCACCGGCGCGGAGGAAGCTGACGAACCAAGGCAGGTTCCGCGCGACATACCGCCATCGCACCGCCAGCGGCCCCTGGGGATCACGCAGCAGGCGCGGCACGGTGCGGGCGATGCCCGGCGCCGCCTGCGGCAAGATGGAGGCGGTGCCAAGATGCCCGGCATTGCCCAGGGAGCAAGCCTCCCCGGGCTGTCCGCGGTCCAGCAGCGTGACGGCGAACCCGTCACGCTGCAGCGCCAGGGCGGACGCGACGCCAACGATGCCCGCGCCCAGGACCAGCGCGGACCCGGCGGCCGCGGCAGGCGCCGCCGTCACGCCGCCGCGGCGGCGGGCACGGTGCCGGATCGGTCCTTCGGGCCGAAGGTCGGCGTTCCCGCGACCGTGGTGCGATACATGATGCGCTCGTACTTCTCGCCGTCGAACGGCGTCGCACGATGCAGCAGGCAACGGTTGTCCCAGATGACGTAATCATGGTTGCGCCACACGTGGACGTAGCGGAAACGTTCCTGCAACGAATGCGCGAGGAGCTCGGCAAGCAGCGTCTGGCCTTCCTCCCTCGGCAACCCGACGATCTCCCAAGCCGCCTTGTTGGCCGTCAGGAACAGTGAGCGCCGGCCGGTCTCCGGATGGATGCGGACCAGGGGATGCACGACGTCCGGCGTACGGGCGGCCTGCTCCGGCGTCAGCGGCGGACGCTCGGGGAACATGATCGGCCAGGCCTGCACGCGGCTGTGCAGCACCTCCATCGCGTCGATGCGCTGCTTGGTCGCCTCGTCCAGCGCGTCATAGGCCGCCCGCATGTCGGAGAATTCGGTGTCGCCCTTCTCAGGCGGGATCTTCTGGGCATGCAGCATGGTCAGCGCCGCGGCGGCCTTCAGGTGTTGGAAGTCGGTGTGCCAATGGCGGCCGACCTCCTTCGCACCGAGCGGCTTGCCGTTGCGGATCGCGTTGGAGACGATGAAGATCTCGGGGAAGCCCGGCGGGTTCACGTTGGCCAACTCGCTGGGCACCAATTCGCCGAAGCTTCGGCTGAACGTCACCTGATCCGCCGGCGACATGGCCGCCTGGCCAGGGAACACGACGACGCAACGATCCAGGATGGCCTGACGGATGGTCGCTGACGTGGCGGCGTCGATCGGCCGCGACAAATCGACGCCAAGGATTTCGGCGCCCAACAGACCTGGGCGGTTCCGGACTTCCACTGCCATGATCTCCCTCCTCTTGGATGCGGAGCGAAGGCCCGCATTCCGCATCCCGTCACCATCTCCCGCATTGCATACGAATGCAAGGACTTAATCCGGCGTGGCACCGCGAGCAGCGCGAGGGACCTCCCGAGCGGCTTGCCACCGGCTGCCGCTACAGCGCCATCGTTCTAGGTTGACGCTCCTGACCAAGCCCTCTCCCTCTGGAAGAGGGCGTGAGAAGCCGGTGTGGCTTGGCGACTTACGCCGCGCGCCGTGGAGCGACATACCGAGCCACCGCATCATGCGCTGGGATTGGGAAAGCGGGGCGGGCGGCGTGTTCCGCCCCCAGTGCGGCTCAGCCAACGGCTGGATGGCGGACCGGGTGCGATGCGGACGGAGAGGCGATCACGCCGAGAATGCGGCCGTTTCGAGCGTAACGGCGGAATAGAACGTCAAGGCCCCTGGCATGTTCGCGAACCCCGCGATGTCCTTGGCCATGGCATAGCCTTGGTCGCGCCAGCACAGCCCGGCCAGCGGCACCTGCGTGACGGCCAGCTGTTCGACCTTGGCGTAGATCGCCTTGCGCTGCTCCAGGCCGAACGTGCGCCGGCCTTGCGCCAGCAGGGCGTCCAACTCCGGCAGGGACAGGCCGTAGGCACGGGTGTAGCTGACCGGCAGGTCGGTGCCGACGAAGTTGCTCATGCCGTCCGGGTCGTTGCTCTCGTTCGTGGTGCCGTTCACCGTGATGTCGTACTGCCCGCGGTTGCCGAGGGCGATGCGGGTCGCCCAGTCCGGCAGTACCAGTTCGGCCTGGATGCCGATCTCCGCCAGATGGCTCTGCATGATCTCCGCCGTGCTCTTGATCATGCCGTAGGTGGAGGTCGCCAGCAGCTTGCAGGTGAAGCCGTTGGACCATCCGGCTGCGGCCAGCAGGGCCTTGGCGCGCGCCGGGTCGTAGGCCCAGCCATGGGACTGCGCTTCGTCGAAGAACGGGCTGCCGCGCTGGAACGGCAGGCTTTCCAGGACGCGGCCGCGGCCGAAGAACGCCCCCTGCACGATCTCGTCCCGCCGGATGCCGATGGCCGCAGCCTGCCGCACGCGGGCGTCGCTGAACGGCCCGGCCTTGCAGTTGAAATACATGTACATGAACGGCCCCTCGGTCGTTTCCAGCTTGAACGCCGGATCCGCCTGCAGCCCGGCCATGGCGGCCCACGGCACGTATTCGATCAGGTCCACATCGCCGGCCTTCAAGGCGGACACCCGCGCGTCCTCGTCCGCGTAGGCGACGAGGCGGATGGTCTGCAGCTTGGGCAGGCCCGGCCGGTAGTAGCGGTCGAACGCCTTGAGGTCGATGTAGGTCCCGCGCTCCTGCCCTGCCGGCACGAACGGCCCGGCGCCGATCCCGGGCCCGTTATTGTCGACCGAGCCCTTGGCGACGATGGCGGCGAAATAGCCGGCGAACAGATTGGGCAGCACCGCCGACGGCTCCTTGGTGAACAGCCGCACGGTGCGGGCGTCCGGCGTCTGGATCGAGATGATGCGCTGCATCTCGCCTTTCATGTAAGCCTGGCTCTTCTCGGCGGCCATCTGCTCGATGCTGTAGCGCACGTCGTCCGACGTGACCGGGTTGCCGTTGTGGAACACCGCCTCCCGCAGGTGGAAGACCCAGGCGCCATCATCCGCCCGCTCCCAGCGCTCCGCCAACTCGCCGCGCATCTGGCCATCCGGCCCGTAGCCCAGCAGGCCGCGGAAGATCAGCAGCTTGGCGTCCTGCGCCACCGTCCCGGCATTCAGCCACGGCGCCAGGCTGGACGGCCAGGCCGAGATGCCCATGACGAGGTGCCCCGGCTCGCGCCCGGCGGCGCGTGCGGTCCGAAGGCTCAGCAGCGGCAGGCCCGCCGCGGCGGCAAGGACGTGGCGCCGGGTCACGGGGTGGCGGATCGCTGGCATTGGAGGCCTCCTAGGCGCCGTCATGGAGGTGGCAGGCGGCGCGCTGGCCCGGGGCGACGGCCCGCAGGACCGGCCGCTCCACACGGCAACGATCGAAGCTATGCGGGCAGCGGGGATGGAAGGCGCAGCCGGCCGGCGGATGCAGCGGCGACGGCAGCTCTCCCGAAAGGGCGGCGAATGTCTTGCGCCCCACTTCCAGCCGCGGCATCTGCGCCAGCAACGCCTGCGAGTAGGGGTGGACCGGGGACCGGAACAAGGCCGGAGCTGGCGCCTCCTCCACGATGCGGCCCAGATACATGACGGCCACCCGGTCCGACAGATGTCGCACCACGGACAGATCGTGGCCGATGAACAGCAGCGCCAGGCCGCGGCGGGCGCGCAGGTCGGCCAGCAGGTTGATCACCTGCGCCTGGACCGACACGTCGAGCGCGCTGACCGCCTCGTCGCACACCAGGGCGGCGGGCTGCACGGCCAGGGCGCGCGCGATGCCGATGCGCTGGCGCTGGCCGCCGCTGAACTCGTGCGGCAATCGGTCGAGCGCGGATGCGTCCAGCCCCACCTCCGCCAGCAACCCGGCGACATGGCCACGCATCGCCGCCCGCCCGGTCATGCCGTGCAGCAACGGCGCCTCGCCCACCAGATCCACCACCCGGCGGCGCGGGTTCAGCGACGCCTGCGGATCCTGGAACACCATCTGCACGCCCAGCGTCCAGGCGCGGCGGTCCGGCCCGCGCAACCCGGCGACGGGCTGGCCGGCCCAGCGGATCTCCCCGGCGGAGGGTGGGAGGATGCCGGCCAGCATCCGGCCCAGTGTGCTCTTGCCGCAACCGCTTTCGCCCACCAGGCCCAACGCCTCCTGCGGCGCCACGGCCAGGTCGATATCCTCTACCGCGTGCACGGTGGCGGCTCGCGCGCCCCGCAACCGGGCCAGCAGCCCGGGCGGCGCGCCGCCGAAGCGCCGCGACAGGCCGACGGCCTCCAGCAGGGCGCTCATGCGCCGGCCCGCAGCGGATGCACGCAGCGGGCCCAGTGTCCGGGCTGCACCTCCATCAGGGGCGGCACCGGCAGGCAGGCCGTGTCGGCCCGTGGACACCGGGGGCGGAAGGTGCAGCCGCCCGGCAGGCTTCCCAGGCCGGGCATGGCGCCGGGGATCTGCCGCAGCACCGCGCCCGGCTCGTTGCGGGCGGGGACGGAGGCGAGCAGACCCTCGGCATACGGATGCAGCGGCGCGCCGATCACCGCCTCGGACGGCCCGAGCTCCACCAGGCGGCCGGCGTACATGACGGCGATGGTGTCCGCCAACCCGGCCACGACCGACAGATCATGCGTGATCCATAGCATCGCCGTACCGTCCGCGGCGCAGATACGCTGCACCTCCGAGAGGATTTGGGCCTGGATCGTCACGTCCAGCGCCGTGGTCGGCTCGTCGGCGATGATGACGTCCGGCTGGTTGAGCAGGGCGGTGGCGATGGCGATGCGCTGGCGCATGCCGCCGGAGAACTCGTGCGGATAGGCATCCAGCCGCTCCTCCGGATGGGGGATGCCCATGCGGCCCAGCGCGTCGCGCGCCAGGGCGCGGGCTTCGGCGGCGCGGACCGGGCGATGCGCCTGCACGGCCTCGACCATCTGGGTGCCGACGCGCAGCACGTCGTTCAGGCAGGCCATCGGGTCCTGCATGATCAGCGCGATGCGGTTGCCGCGCAGTCGCCGCATCGCACGTTCCGGCAGGCTGCCCACATCCTGCCCGTTCAGCCGCACGCGCCCTGCCGCGATGCGGCCCGGCGGCGGCACCAGCCGGAGGATGGCGTAGCCGGTCATGGTCTTGCCGGACCCGCTCTCCCCCACCAGGCCGAGCGTGCGGCCGCGTTGCAGGGTGAACGACACGGCGTCCACGGCGGGCTGCTCCCCCGTCGCGGTGGGAAAGCGGACGGTCAGGCCCTCCACCTCGAGCACGCTCACCGGTTGCCGCGGGGGTCCAGGATTTCGCGCAGGCGGTCGCCGACCAGGTTGATGGCGAACACCAGCACCAGCAGGGCGACGCCCGGGAAGATGCTGATCCAGTAATCGCCGTTCAGCAGGAACTGGAAGCCGTTGGCGATCAGGAGGCCGAGGGAGGGCCGGGTGACGGGCAGGCCGACGCCGAGGAAGGACAGCGTCGCCTCCAGCCCGATGGCGTTGGCGACCTCGACCGCCGCCACGACGGTCAGCGGCGGCAGGGCGTTCGGCAGCACGTGGCCGAACAGGATGCGCCGGGCGGGGACGCCCAGGCACTGCGCGGCCGCAACGTAGTCGCGCTGGCGTTCCACCAGGGCGCTGCTGCGGGCGATGCGGGCGAAATACGCCCATTGCACCAACGCCAGCGCGAGGATGATCTTGTCCACCCCGCGGCCGAGCACGGCCAGCAGCGTCAGCGCCACCAGGATGGACGGGATGCTGAGCTGCAAATCCACCAGCCGCATGATGATGCCGTTGACCCGCCCCCCCTTCCACGCCGCCGTCAGCCCCAGCGCCGTCCCGCTCACGGCCGCGAACCCGGTGGCCAGGAACCCGACCAGCAGGCTGGTGCGCAGCCCGTAGAGGATCGCGGACAGCATGTCGCGCCCCTGGTCGTCCGTGCCGAGCATATAGAGGAAGCCGTCCGCCCCACGCGTCAACGGCGGCAGCTGGCCGTCCAATAGGTTGAGCGTCGCCAGGTCATAGGGGTTCTGCGGCGCCACCAGCGGGGCGAATACCGCCCCGGCGATGATCGCGACGAGCGCCACCAGGGCGCCGAGGGCCAGGCGGGCCTGGACGTAGCGGCGGATGAAGCCGGGCAGGGTGCCGCCGGTGGGATGGGCGGCGTCGCTCACGCCGGGCGCAGACGCGCGCGGGGGTCGAGTGCCGCGTAGCAGAGGTCGACGATCAGGTTGATGGCGACGAACAGCAGCGCGATGATCATCAGGTAGCCGACCACCACGGGACGGTCGAGTTGGTTGATGCTGTCGATGATCAGCTTGCCTGTGCCGGGCCAGGCGAAGACGCTTTCCGTCACCACGGAGAACGCGATCAGGTTGCCGAGCTGCAGTCCGGAGACGGTCACGATCGGGATCGACACCCGCTTCAGCACGTGGACGAACAGGATGCGATGCGGCGCCAGGCCTTTCGCCCGCGCATAGCGCACGAACTCCTGCCCCATCGCCTCGCGCACGCCGGACCGGGCCAGGCGCAGGACCAGCGCCATCGGGAACAGCGACAGGTTCAGCGCCGGCAACAGGATGTGCCTAAGCCCGTCGCCGGTGAAGAGGGACAGGCGCACGCCCAGCATGTCCACGGTGGCGCCGCGGCCGGAGGCGGGCAGCCAGCCGAGGTCGACCGCGAACAGCACGATCAGCACCAGCCCGACCCAGAAGGTCGGCAGGCTGAAGCCGAAGATCGACCCGGTCATCAGCCACCGGTCCAGCCGCGACGGGGCGGTGGCGCCGGCCAGCACGCCCAGCGGCACGCCCACGAGCACGGCCAGCACCATGCCGGTGAAGGCCAGTTCGAGCGTCGCCGGCAAACGCTCCAGGATCACGTCCATGGCGTTCTGGTGATACACGAACGAGGTGCCCCAGCTGCCTTGCAGCAGATGCACCAGGAACAGCCCGTATTGCCGCCACAGCGGCTGGTCCAGGCCCATGGCGGCCCGGAAGCGGGCGATGTCGTCCGGTGTGGATTGCGGGTCCAGCAGGATGGCGGTCGGGTCGCCCACGGCATACAGGCCGACGAACGCGATCAGCGACAACGCCAGGACCACCAGCAATCCCTGGCCGAGCCGCCGCAGCAGCAGGCTGCCCATGCGGCTACTGACGCCCGACCGCTGCCAGGATCATCTCCTCCGTCGCCTGCGGCCGGTACATCACCGGCTTGCGGGCGGAGGTGATCACCAGCAGCGTGTCGAGCGGGATGTACGCCTGCCGCTGGATCAGCAGGCCCATGATGTTGGCCATGTCCTTGTTCCGCGCCGCCTCGTCCATCGTCAGCGTGGCCGCGTCGATCGCCGCGTCCACATCCGGCATCGACAGGCCCATGTTCCACGAACCGATGCCGCGCGGCGCATCGCGCGTCTCCATCACGTCGCGCAGGAAGGAGGTGGCGTCGCCGCCATTGCTGCCCCAGGCCAGCAGGTAGAAGGAGTAGTCGCGGTGCTGCAGCCGCGGGAAGTAGACGCTGGAGGGCTGGGCGTCGATGGCGACCGTCACGCCGATGCGCGACAGCAGGATGCCCACCGTCTGGCACGTCGCGGCGTCGTTGACGTACCGGTCATTCGGGCAATGCAGGGTGACGTTGAAGCCGGCCGGATAGCCCGCTTCCGCCAGCAGCCTCTTGGCCTCGTCCGGCTGGTAGGGCGTGGCGGGCACGGCGGGGTCGTAGCCGGCGATGTGGCTCGGCACGCCCTGCGTCGCCGGCACCGCAAGCCCCTCCATCACGCGTTTCACGATCACGTCCGTCGAGATCGCCAGGGCGAAGGCGCGGCGCACGCGTTCGTCCTGGAACGGGTTGTGCGGCAGCACCGCGCCGCCCTTGTCCGTGGCGAACGGGGTCTGGTCCTTCAGCATGTCGAAGCCCAGGAAGACCGTGCGGTTCGACTCCGTCTGGAACACGCCCAGGGCCGGCAGGCCGGACAGGCGCCTGACGTCAAGCGGCGGGATGTAGTCGGCCAGTTGCACGTCGCCCGCCTGCAGCGACGCCATCCGCGCCGCGTCGTTCGGGATCTCGCGGATCGTCACGTGGGCATAGGCCGGCTTGGGGCCCCAGTAACCGTCGAAGCGCTCCAGCTCCCATCCCTGGCCACGCTGCCACTTCACGCTGCGGTAGGGACCGGAGCCGATGGCGTCCTTGCCGGAATCGAACTCCGCCGTGGTCGCGGTGGCGGGCACGCTGGCGCAGACCAGGTGGAAATCCGGCAATGCCGCCGGCAGCGCCGGATAGGGCTTGGCGGTGATCATCCGGATCGTCAGCGGGTCGATGATCTCCAACCTCGTGACCAGGCGCAGCTTGCCGGCCGTCAGGTTGTCGCTGTTCACGACGGTGGGCAGCCGGTCCAGGCTGGACTGGACCGAAGCGGCGTCCAGCGTGCTGCCGTCATGGCATTTCACGCCGGGCCGCAGCTTGAACTCCCAGGTCAGGTCATCCACCAGGCGCCAGCTCAGCGCGATGCCCGGTATCAGGTGGGATTGCGCGTCCAGCCCGATGAGGCTGTCGTAGATGTCGGCGTAGTAGCCGTGCATCGGCCCCAGGCCGGACAGCGCCGGGTCCAGCGTCACGATCGGCGCGCGCACGCCGACGGTGATGTGGTCGGCATCCTGGGCGCGGGCGGCCAGCGGCGCCAGCAGCGTGGCCGCCAGCAGCAGGCGCCTCACCGCCACACCTGCCGGGCGACGCGCAGCCAGTTCCCGCCCAGGATGCCGCGAACCGCGATGTCGGCGTAGCCGGCCTTCAGCATCATGGCGGTCAACTCCTCGATCTGCTCCGGTTGCGCGAAGGCCGAGCCGGTCCGGCTGTTGGGTCCCGGCGGCCACATATGCGCGTTGTCCGCCACCCAACCCCAGAACCGCGCGGTGTCGCGCACGTAATCCATGCCCAGGCCGACATGCTCCGCCCCCACCAGCTGCACCATGTGGTCCAGGTGGCGGAACATGGCGGCGGAGGAGGCCGTGTCGTCGTCCAGGAACTCGCCCAGCCCGTTCAGCCCCACGACGCCGCCGGTGGCGGCGCAGGCGCGGATCTGGTCGTCCCGGATGTTGCGGTAATGACCGTACACCGCATGGGCATTGCAGTGCGAGAAGATGAACGGCGCCGTGCAGGCCGCCATCGCGTCCATCGTGGTGCGATACCCCGTATGGGTGCCGTCCACCAGCATCCCGACCCGGTTCATCTCCGCGACGACCTCCAGCCCCCAGCGGGACAGGCCGCCATCCGTGCGCTCGGCACAGCCATCCCCGACATGGTTGCGGGCGTTGTAGGCCAGCAGCATGTGGCGCACGCCGAGGTCGTAGTAGGCCTGCACCATCTCCAGCCTGCCCTCCAGCATGTCGGTCTCCTGGAGGTTGAACACGAGGCCGAGCTTGCCGGCGGCCTTGGCGGCGAGGATGTCGTCCGCCGTGCCGCACAGCACCAGGCGGTCCGGCCGGGCCCGGATCGCGGCGCGCACGCGGGCGATCTGGCGCACCGTTCCCTCCAGCATCGCCTCCGGTCCCATCACCGACAGGCTGATCACATCCACCCCGGCGGCATGGAAGCGCCCGAGCGTCTCGCCGTCGGCGTAGCCCGGACCCCACGGCAGCGTGTTGTCCCAGACCAGGGCGTCGCGGGCCAGCACGCCCGCGCTCTCCGCGCCGCTCATCCGCCCCAGCTTTCGCCGGCCGCACGCAGGAAGTTCTCACCCAGCACGCCGCGCACGGCATCGTCGTCCCAGCCGTGCCGCACCATCGTGTCGCAAAGCTCCAGCGCCTGCTCCGGCCCGGCGAACGCCGTCTCCACCCGTTCCTTGCCGAACGGCAGCGGCGGCCAGCGGAACGCCTCCGCCCGCACGCTGGCCCAGAAGCGCGGGGCGTCGTCCAGGAAGTCCAGGCCGAAGCCGGCGTGGCGGGAGCCGACCAGCGTGGCCAGATGGTCCAGGTGGCGGAACATGGCATCCGTGCGGGCGTCGACATCGGGCAGGAACTCGCCCAGGCCGTTGATGCCGATCACGCCTCCCGTGGCGGCGGCGGCGCGCACCTGCTCGTCCGTCACGTTGCGGTAGTGGGGATACACCGCGTGCATGTTGCTGTGGGTGATCATCATCGGCCTGCCCGCGGCGGCGCACAGTTCCGCCATGTCCAGGCTGGACCGCACGCCGACATGCGTCGCGTCCACGATGATGCCGAGCCGCAGCATTTCCCGCACGACGCCCTGGCCAAGCCGCGTCAGGCCCTCGTCGGTGCGTTCGGCGCAACCGTCGCCCAGCGCGTTCTTGCCGTTGTACACCGGCAGCATGCAACGCACGCCGAGCGCGTGGTAGACCTCCACCATCTCCACCATCCCGCCCAGCGGCGTGCCGTCCTGGTGCTGCAGCACGAGGGCCAGCACCTGGTCGGCCCGGGCCTGGCGGATCGCGGCGGCGCTGGTGCAGACGCGCATGATGTCGGCGCGCTTGGCGATGTCGGCGCGGACCTTGGCGACGTAGCCGACCGCGGTGCGGATGTCGGCGCCGGGCAGGTTCTGCACCGTGAGCGTGACCACGCCCATGCCGGCGCTGCCGAAGCGGCCCAGCACGGTGTCGTAGTTGGCCCAGGGCGCGCCCCAGGGCAGCGTCATGTCCCACACCAACGCGTCCTCGAACAACGTCACTGCCCTTGGATCGGCAGCCTGTCGAACGCGGTCATACCGCTCACTCGGGGGGAACGCTTTCAACAAGCATCGCACTCCGTCACGTTCGAACACGTATGCAAGGCTGGAACACGCTAGGCAAGCCTGTGACGGGGTGCCATGAGCACCGTGGCGAGGAGGGCACGACATGACGACACCAGGCATCCCGCGACCGCTGCGCAGGATCCCCCCGGCCCGCGCGATGGTGGCCGCCGCCCAACCGGAGGCGGCGGATGCCGGGCTGGTCACCCTGCGGGCCGGCGGCAACGCCATCGATGCCGCCCTGGCCGCGGCGCTGGTGCAGGGGGTGGTGGACCCGCTGATGTCGGGCCTGGGCGGCTATGGCGTGCTGCACGCCTACGATCCGCGCACGGGGGCGACGCTGCTGCTGGATGGCCAGGGCGGCTGCCCCGCCGCCTGCACGGAGGCGATGTGGGCCGACCGCATCCTCGGCGAGACGACGGACGGGTTCGGCTTCATCGTGCGCGACTTCGTCAACGAATGCGGCCACCAGGCCGTCACCGTGCCGGGCATCGTGGCCGTGCTGGCGCAGGCGCACGCCCAACTCGGCCGGCTGCCCTGGGCCGACCTGTTCGGCCCGGCAATCGCCTCGGCCGAAACCGGCTGGATCGTGCGTCCGCACAACCACACCGTGTTCACCCAGGACGAACGCCGCTACGGCCGCATGAACTATGGCGAGAAGCTGGGCGTGACGGCGTACGGCCGAAGCATCTACCTGCATCCGGACGGCAGCTACAAGCGGATCGGGGAGACCATCCGCAACCCCGACCTTGCGGCAACGCTGCGCTCCCTGGCGCAGGGCGGGCCGGACAGCTTCTACCGCGGTCCCCTCGCCCGCCGCATGGCGGACGACATGGCGCGGCACGGCGGCCTGCTGACCGCGGCCGACCTGGCGGGCTTCGTGCCGGAGGTTCAGGAGCCGATCCGCGTGCCGTATCGCGGCTACGAGGTGGCGACCAACCGGCCGCCCGGCGGCGGCGTGATGGTGGCGGAGATGCTGCGCATCCTGGAGCGGTTCGACATCGTGGCGATGGGCCACAACAGCCCGGCATATCTCCGCGTGCTGGCCGAGGCGATGAAGATCGCGACCCGGGACAAGGACGCCCATATCAGCGACCCGCGCTTCGTGACGCCGCCGCTCGACCGCCTGCTGTCGGACGACTACGCCCGATCCTGCGCCGCTGCCATCCAGCGGGGCGACAAGGCTTCCGTGCCGCGGATGCAGGCGCCCAAGGGCGATCCGAAGGAGACCACGCATGTCTCCTGCGTCGACGCGGACGGCCTCGTCGTCTCGCTCACCCATTCGCTCGGCATCCCCTCCGGCGTCATCCCGGACGGGACCGGCTTTATCCTGAACGGCTGCATGAGCGTGTTCGATCCGCGACCCGGCCGTGCCGGCTCGATCGCGCCGGGCAAGCGGCGCTTCGCGTCCATGTGCCCGTCCATCATCAGCAAGGATGGCCAGCCGGTCCTGACGCTGGGGGCGCCGGGCGGCACGTGGATCACGCTGGGCGTACTGCAGGTGATCCTCAACGTGCTGGATTGGGGCATGGGCATGCAGGAGGCCATCAGCGCACCCCGCATCGCGGCCACCAGCGACGTGATCGACATCAGCAACCGCATCCCCGCCGCCGTGCAGCAGGCGGTGGAGGCGATGGGCTACACCGTCAGGCGATCGGCGCTGAGTTACGCGTTCTCGGGGGTGCACGGCATTTCGCTGTTCGACGGCGTGCTGGATGGCGGGGCGGACCCGCAACGCGACGGCATGGTGGCAACGCTGGACTGATACCGCCATACGGACGCACGCTCGCGGCCCGAATCTGCCGCCCGTGCCCCCGCCCAAGTCACGCCGCCTGCTCGACACCGGGCTCGAAACGGGGAAGCGACCGGCCGAGCATCAGGTCGCTCGCCTTCTCCGCGATCATGATGGTCGCGGCGTTGGTGTTGCCGGTGATGATCAACGGGATGATGCTGGCATCCGCAATGCGCAGCCCGGCGATGCCGTGCACGCGCAATCGGTCGTCCACCACGGCCAATCCGTCATGACCCATCTTGGCGGTACCCGCGAGGTGGTAGCCGCTCAGCCCCGTCGCCTTCACGAAAGCCTCGGTCTCCGCGTCCGTCTGCACGCTGGCGCCAGGCAGCAACTCCGCGCCGCGGTACGGATCGAACGCGCGCTGGGCAAACACCCGCCGCAACTCGACGACGGCCCGTTTGCTGGCGATGACGTCCGTTTCGTCGGCGAGGTAGTTCGGGTCGATGCGCGGTGGGTCCCGGAACTCCGCCGAGCGCAACCGCACGGTGCCGCGGCTGACGGGCCGGTTGCGCCAGGTCACGCCGGCATAGGAGTGGGGCTTGTGCTGCCAGGGCCAGAGCAGGCGGGGCGCGCCAGCCGACGGGCTCGACCCGAGGATCGGATAGAAGGCGACCTGCAGGTCCGGCGCAGGCAGGCTCGGATCGGTCCGGATGAAGCCACCCGCGTGGATCGGGCTCATGGCGACGGGGCCTTTCCCGCGCAGGTAGCCACGGGCAGCCTGGATGAAGAACTTCTCGATCCGCAGGGTGTCGACCAGCGAGACTGGCTGGAGGCATTCGTGGCCGACGGTGACCACGAGATGGTCCTGCAGATTGGCGCCGACGCCGGGCAGGTCATGAACCACCGGTATGCCATGCTCGCCCAGCTGGTCCGCCGGCCCGATGCCGGACAGCATGAGGAGTTGGGGCGTGTTGATCGCGCCGGACGACACGACGATCTCGCGACGCGCCGTGGCGACGCTCTTCTCCCCGCCCCGGGTCAGTTCGAGGCCGGTTGCGCGCCCGTCCTCGATGACGATGCGGTGGACGTGGGCGTCGGAGACGATGCGCAGGTTCGTGCGCGATGCCCGGTCGGTCAGGAACGCCGCGGCCGTCGTCCGGCGGCGTCCGCGGAGGATGTTGTGGTCGTGCCGCCCAAAGCCGTCCTGCGCGGCCCCGTTGAAGTCCCGGTTGGCGGGGAAGCCAGCCTCCACGCCGGCCCGGATGAAGGCATCGGCCAACGGATTGATGGCGCCCGCGTGGCTGACAGGCAAAGGGCCGTCCGCGCCGTGGAAGTCGTCTTCGCCGTCGTCATAGGTCTCGGATCGCTTGAAGTACGGCAGCACGTCGGCGTACGACCAGCCCGCGTTCCCCATCTGGCGCCACGAATCATAGTCGTACGGATTGCCGCGGATGTAGACCGCCCCGTTGAACATGAAGGAGCCGCCCACCATCCGGCCCCGCGGCAGGAACACGCTGCGTCCGCCCAAGTGCGTCTGCGGCTCGGTCTGATACGACCAGTTGTTCATCTTCAGGCGGTTGAGCCGCCCGGCCAGCATCGGCATGCTGTACAGCGGGTTCCGACCGCTGCCGCCGGCCTCCAGCAGCAGAACCGTCATGCCCGGGACATCGCTGAGCCGCCGTGCCAGGACGCAACCCGCCGAACCAGCACCGACCACGATGAAGTCGAACGTCCCGAGATCCTGCGGCATGCCGATCGCTTTCAGTGGTGGCGGACATGGCGCGTCATGGCGCCCAGACCCCGCCTTGTGCCCGGTAGAGTGGCTCCGACCCGTCCGGGCTCGGATCTGCTTCCAGCACGGCTGCGCGGTAGTCGTCCGCCGAGTCGGACGGCCGGTAGCCGAGCGGGCCGGCACACCGGTTGTCCCAGAAGCGCTCGGAGTTGTCGGACGCGCCAAACACGATGGTGTGGCCGACACGCGCCACGGTCAGTGACTTCTCCACCAGCTGGTACAGGTCGCCGAAAGACAGCCAGGTCCGCAGGTGCCGGCGGTTGCTTGGAACGGGCTCGCACGACCCGATGCGGATCGAGACCGTCTCCAGACCATGCTTGTCCCAGTAGAGTTGGGCAATGGCCTCGCCGAACACCTTGCCGACGCCGTAGAACGAGTCCGGCCGGGTGGGAGCCTGCGTGTCGATCACCTCGGTCTGCGGGTAGTAGCCGACGGCATGCACCGAGCTGGCGAAGACCATCCGCTTGACACCGGCCAGCCTGGCCGCCTCGTACAGGGCGTGGACACCGATGATGTTCACCCTTGCGACGGCCTCGAACGACTCGTCCTTGGAGATGCCGCCGAAATGCACCACGGCGTCCATCCCCGCCACCAGCGCATCCGCGGCCGTCGGACGCCCCAGATCGGCTTGCACCAACTCCTCGTTGTCCGCCGGATCGGACAATGCGGCGATGTCGGTCGAGCGGAGCAGGGTCACCTGGGGCGCGAGTGCCTTGCGCAGCGTGGTGCCGAGCAGGCCCGCGGCTCCGGTCAGCAAGACTTTGCGGTAGAGCATGGTCGAGGCGATCAGGCCGCGGCGGTCGCGGCGGCAGAGAAGCGCCCAAGGCCGAATGGCGCCAGGTCGACCGTGCTCGCTCCCTCGGCCACGGTTTGCGCGACGGCCTCGCCCACTCCCAGCGAATGCTTGAAGCCGTGGCCGGAACAGGCCGACACGACCAGGACGGCGTCCATGTCAGGATGGCGGTCTATGATGAAGCCCTTGTCCGGGGTGTCGGTGTAGAAGCAGCTCGCCGACCGCACGACCTTGGGCGTGACCCCGGCGATGTTGGGCCCGACATGATGGCGGTAGAACTCCGCCGATTCCTGCGACGACACGCGCCGCTCGACCGTGCGCAGGTCGATGTCGGGCGCTTCCCGGCTGGCCGTCATCTTGACGCCCTCGGACGGGTCGGTGACCGGGAAGCCCGTGAAGTAGTCCTCCAGGCGGTCGGTGACGAACCAGATGAAAGTCGGGAAGCGCTCGGGCGCGAACGGGGCGTAGTCGGGGGCGGCATACCAGTGCAGGACCTGGCGGGTGACGGTCAGGATGCGCGCGAAGGCCGGACCGAGCAGATCCCGTGTCCAGGCTCCAGCCGCGACGATCACCCTCTTGGCTTCGATCGGCCCGGCGGATGTCTCGATCCGGACCACCCCAGCCGATTGGCGGATGGCGTGCACGGTCGTGTCCGTGAGCGTCGCGGCGCCCAGCGCCCGGGCTGAACGCAGTTGCGCCGCGATGGCGGCTTCCGGCCGGATGTAGCCCGATTGCGGCTCGAAGTAGCCGCGGTCGGTGTCGCGCAACGTCTGGAACTGCGGGTAGCGGCGCCGCAGTTCGTCCGCGTCCAGCATTTCGTGCCCGATCCCGAACTGGGCAGCCATCTGGACGCTGGTCGCCAGGAAGTCCTTCTCGCCATGCAACGGGGTCGCACCGGTCGCGGAGCCGACGATCAGGGTGCCCGACCTGACCAGCAACGTCTCGCCCCACTCCTCCTCCAGTTCGGCCAGGATCCGGTGTGTTCGGAGGACAAGCGGGACGTAAGCCGGGCCTTCGCCAACCGCTTCCCGGGTCACCCGCGAGCCACCATGGCTGGACCCCGTGGCATGCGGCGGATCGAACCGGTCGACCCCGAGCGCCGTCACGCCGCGCTTCGCCAGTTGATAGAGCGTGGCGGCCCCCATCGCCCCCAGGCCGATCACCACGACGTCCGCACGGCGGAGGGAGATAGCGGCCATCTGGTCTCGAACCTTCTCGCTGGGCAACGGCGGCAATCATTCTCCCACCTCACACCGGGCGCAAGAGGTATGATCAGCGACATACCCTGATAATATCGCAGCCGCCCGGAAAGGATCGGAGCGGTTCATCGCGGTTCGCGCGCTTGACACGTCATCATATAACCAACACGCTTCTCGAATGGCCGGCCGGGCACACGCTCGCCGGCGCCGGGAGGTCTTCAGAGATCTGATGATGCCGAACGCTGGCAGACGGCGGGTCGAACGCCCGGGGCAAGGCTCGGCCGATGGAGGCTGAGCGGCCGCGGGTCGGCGTCGATATCGGCGGCACGTTCACCGACGTCGCGTTGGTGCGCGATGGCAAACTCTTCTCGACCAAGCTGTTGACCACGTACGCGGCACCCGAGGCTGCCATCATCGACGGGATCACGCAGGTGGCCGGCCTGGCCGGCATCCGCATGGCCGGGATCGGCGCCGTCATCCACGGCACGACGCTCGCCACCAACGCCTTGATCGAGCGACGCGGCGCTCGCACGGCGTTCATCACGACGTCAGGCTTCCGCGACGTGATCGAAATGCGGACCGAGAACCGGTTCGAGCTGTACGACCTCGACATCGTCCTGCCGGCAGCGCTCGTGCCGCGCAAGGATCGGCACGTCGTGCACGAGCGGATCGGCGCGGAAGGCAACGTGCTGCGCGAGCTCGACGATGCGGAGGTGCATCGGCTTGCCGCGCGGATCGTGCAGCTGGGCTACGAGAGCGTGGCGGTCGGGCTCATGCACTCGTACGTCAACCCGGGCCACGAGCGCCGCATCCGCGACATCCTGTTCCAGCACCGGGCGGACCTCCCGGTGTCGCTGTCCAGCGAAGTCTCCCCCCAGATGCGGGAGTTCCAGCGGTTCAACACCGTCTGCGCCAACGCCTACGTCAAACCGCTCATGGCATCCTATCTCGGCAGGCTGGCCGCACGCCTGCGCGGGGCGGGAACGGATTGCCCCGTGTTCATGATCCACTCGGGCGGCGGGATCATCACGCTCGAGACTGCCGCTGAATTCCCGGTCCGGTTGCTCGAATCCGGGCCGGCCGGCGGCGCGATCTTCGCAGCCGGCATCGCCGCGCGCCACGACCTGGGGCGCGTGTTGTCCTACGACATGGGTGGGACGACGGCCAAGATCTGCCTGATCGAGGACGGCGTGCCGAAAACCGCCAAGACGTTCGAGGTCGCGCGCACCTACCGGTTCAAGAAGGGCAGCGGCATGCCGATCTCGATCCCCGTGATCGAGATGGTGGAGATCGGCGCCGGCGGCGGCTCCATCGCCAGCGTCGACCGGATGGGCCAGATCCGCGTGGGTCCGCAGAGCGCCGGCTCGGAACCGGGGCCCGCCTGCTACGGCCGCGGCGGCACCAGGCCGACCGTGACCGATGCGGACCTGGTGCTCGGCCGCCTGGATCCGGACCATTTCGCCGGGGGAACCATCGTGCTGTCGGGCTCCGCAGCGCAGGATGCAATCGCCGAGGATCTGGCCGGCAAGCTGGGGATCGCGGTGCAGGAAGCGGCGTTCGGGCTGTGCGAGATGGTGGACGAAACCATGTCCGGCGCCGCCCGCATGCACGGCGTGGAGAACGGCGCCGACCTGGCGGGCTATACCATGGTGGCGTTCGGCGGCGCCGCTCCGCTGCATGCCTCGCGCATCTGCGAGAAGCTGGGGATTTCGCGGTGCCTGGTTCCGCCCGGCGCCGGTGTCGGGTCGGCGATCGGCTTCCTCCAGGCCCCGGTCGCGTTCGAGGCAGTGCGCAGCGCCTATCTCCGCCTCGGCCAGTTCGATCCGGACAAGGTGAACGCCGTGCTGGCGGAGCTGACGGACGAGGCCACCCGGTTCGTCCGGGCCGCCGATCCGACGGCCGCGATCGCAACCGAATGCACCATCTACGTCCGCTATGTCGGCCAGGGATGGGAGATCCCCGTCGCCTTCGACATGCGCCACTACACCGGAGCCGACGCGCCCGGCGTGATGGCCCGGTTCGAGGAGGCCTACCGGCGGCTCTTCGGGCGCGCCATCACCGGGCTGGACGCCGAGATCGTCAGCTGGTCGCTGCGCGCGAGCGCCCCGGTCCGCAGGCCGGCGCAGGTGGAGACGGTCCCGGCCATGCAGGAGGCGCTTGCCCCGTCCCGCCGGACCTTGTTCGACACCGGCGTCGGCGCAGTGTCGCAAGCCGGGGTCATCGGGCGCGACGCCCTCGCCAGCGGCATGTGGGTTGGCGGCCCGGCCATCATCGTCGAACGGGAGACCACCACCATCGTGTCCTCCACCTTCGACGCCATCATGCAGCCGGATGGCTGCCTGCTGCTACGCACCAAGGCCGCCCGGCCCGGCGGGGCGCCGGCATGACGCGCGACGCGGTCACCGCCGTGCGGCTGCAGATCATGTGGAACCGGCTGATCTCGGTCGTGGAGGAGCAGGCGGTCACACTGGTGCGCACCGCGTTCAGCACCAGCGTGCGCGAATCAGGGGACCTCTCGGCCGGCGTGTTCAACCGGGCCGGCGAGATGGTCGCACAGGCGGTCACCGGCACTCCCGGCCACGTCAACGCCATGGCGGCCGCAGTGGGGCACTTCATCGCCGCGATTGGCGCCGAGGACATCCACCAGGGCGACGTCTACATCACCAACGACCCCTGGCGCGGCACCGGGCACCTGCACGACATCACCGTCGTCAGCCCGTCCTTCCGCGATGACCGGCTGGTCGGCTACTTCGCCTGCACGGCCCATGTCGTCGATATCGGCGGACGCGGCTTCGGCCCCGATGCGGCGGAGGTCTACGAGGAAGGCCTGTTCATCCCGATCATGAAGTTCGCGGTCCGCGGCACCGTCAACCGCGACCTGGTCAACATCATCCGGCACAACGTCCGCGAGGCGAACCAAGTCGTGGGCGACATCCATTCCCTCGCCGCCTGCAACGAGATCGGCGACCGGCGGCTGTCGGCGATGATGGACGAGTTCGGCATCGACGACATCGAGGAGCTGGCAAGCTTCGTCTTCGACCGGTCGTACCGGGCGACGATGGCCATCCTGGCCGCACTGCCGCCAGGCACCTACCGCAACGCCATGCGCGTGGACGGCTACGGCGCCCCGGTGGACATCGCCGTCAGCCTGCTCGTATCGCCGGGTGGCATCGTCGCGGACTACGCGGGCACGTCGCCGCAGAGCCCGCTCGGCATCAACGTCCCGCTGATCTACACCACCGCCTACACGGCCTACGGGCTGAAATGCGCCCTGGCCCCGGACATCCCGAACAACGCCGCCTCCCTGCGCCCGTTCGTGGTCAGGGCGCCCGAGGGCTGCATCCTCAACGCCCTGCATCCCGCCCCCGTCGCGGTCCGCCACGTGCTCGGGCATTTCCTGCCGGACGCGGTGCTGGGGGCGGTGCACCGGATGCTGCCGGGCCGCGCGCCGGCCGAGGGGTCCGGCGCGCTGTGGAACATCCACGTCAGCGTGCGGCCCTCGGCGGGGCGGCAGGCGGACGGCGAGAGCCTGCACCGGACGGAGATCCTGATGTTCAACAGCGGCGGCGGCGGTGCCCGGCCGTCGCTCGACGGGCTGAACGCCACCGCCTTCCCGAGCGGCGTGCACAGCGTGTCCGTGGAGGCGATCGAGAATGTCGGTCCCGTCACCGTGTGGCGCAAGGAGTTGCGGGAAGGGTCCGGCGGCGCCGGGCAGTATCGCGGCGGCCTGGGCCAGGTTGTGGAGATCGCGCCGAATGCCGGGCACGAGTTCCACTTCAATGCCATGTTCGACCGCATCGCCAACGTGGCGCACGGGCGGGCTGGCGGCCAGGACGGGCAGGCCGGCTCCGTCCAACTCGACGACGGCACGGTGATGCGGGCGAAGGGACGGCAGTTCGTGCCCGCCGGCCGGCACCTCGTGCTGTCCCTGCCCGGCGGCGGCGGCTACGGGCCTCCGGCTGCCCGCGACGCCGGGCAGATCGCCAGCGACCGCGAGCACGCCTATGTCACGGCGGACAGCGGAACCGCCGATCGGTGAGCGGCGCAGCCGGCAAGGTGCGCGGGCAGGCGGGCCACGCTGCCAGGATGCTGGTGTGGTTCGCGCCGGTGCTGGCGTTGCTGGTCCTCGTGATCCTCTATCCCGTCTGCGACCTGGCCTGGATCAGCGTCAGCGAGATGCGGTACTTCACCCCCGTCCGGTTCGTCGGCCTGGCGAACTTCACCGCCCTGTTCGGGTCTTCGGACTTCGCGGACATGACCGTCGTCTCGCTCACCTTCCTGTGCGGGACCCTGGCCCTGACGCTGCTCCTGGGGCTCGTGTCGGCGGTGGCGCTGCAAGCCCTGCCCCGCCACCGGGCGACGCTGATCCGCACCGTCCTGCTGTTGCCGTGGACGCTGTCCATGACGGTGGTGGGCTGCCTATGGCTATGGCTGCTCAACCCGTCCTACGGCTTGATACGCTACCTGCTGGAACTGGTGGGAATCCCGCCGGGCTTGATGCTTGGCGATCCGGACCTGGCGCTGTGGCTCGTGATCCTGACGACGGTCTGGTGGTCGTTCCCGTATCCCATGGTCCTGCTGACGGCGGCGCTGCAGAGCGTGCCCAAGGAGCTGTACGAGGCGATCGAGATTGATGGCGGCGGCTGGCTGCAGCAGTTCGCCCACGTCACCTGGCCGCATATCCTGCCGACCTTGGCCAATGCCGGCGTGGCGCTTTGCATCGTCTACCTGACCCTCGTGAGCCTGCTGGTGGTGATGACCGGCGGGGGCCCGCTCGGCGCCACGACGACGTGGAGCTTCGCCATCTACAACCAGACGATGAACTCGGTCGACGTCTCCTCCTCCGCCGTGCTGTCCGTCGTCGTGCTGGCGACCAACATCTGCCTGGGGATCGCCTCCAAATGGATCGCAGGTCGCTCCCATGTGGCAGGCTGATCCGCCCGGCCTGGCCTTGGCGGCAGGCCCGGCGGCGCCCCCGCGGGCCGGCGCCGGCCTGGTGCTCGGCCTCGCCTGCGTGCTCACCATCGTGTTCGTCCTGGCGCCGATCGCCTGGGCCGTCGTGACGTCGCTGAAGACCGAGGTCGGCTCGGTCGCCTATCCGCCGAGCCTGATCCCGCATCCGGCCAGCACCGCGAGCTACTGGCGGGTGATCACCGAACAGAACTTCCCGCGCGAGCTGTACAACTCGGTCCTGTACTCGGTCTCGTCCGTGCTGCTGGCGATCCTGGTGGCGGCGCCGGCCGGGTATGCCGCCGCCCGCTTCGTCTTCCCCGGCAAGAACGCGATCATGCTGGTGATCCTCGGCACCTCGATGATCCCGACGGTGGCGCTGCTGATCCCGCTCTATGGGCTGTTGAGCCGGCTCGACCTGCTGAACAGCGCCGTCGCCCTCATCGTGATCGAGGCCGCGCGGATCGCGCCGCAGACCGTCTGGTTCATCCAGACCTTCTGCTACACCGTCTCACGCGAGATCGAGGAGGCGGCCGAGATGGATGGCGCGTCGCCGGCCGCGGTGTTCGGCCTCGTCGTCCTGCCGCTGATCCGCCCGGGCATCGCCGCCATCGCGATCCTGGGGCTGATCACCGTGTGGAACGACTACCTGACCGTCGCGGTGTTCGCGCCGGATGCGGCCAAGCGCACGCTGCAGGTCGCCATCGTCAACCAGGTTCTGGATTCGAACGGCGTGTCCTGGTCGTACATGATGGCGTTCGTCGTCGTCGCCTCCGCACCCGTGGTGCTGATGTTCCTGCTGGCGCAGCGCTGGTTCATCGCCGGCCTGACCGCCGGCGCGGTGAAGGGATGAGAGTTGCGCGCCGCCCTGCGTTTGAAACCAGCCTGCCGAACGGGAGACCCAAGCCAATGCCGATGATGACACGCGTGATGATGGCCGCCACCTTGCTGGCCGCACTACCGCAGGCCGGCCGGGCAGCCGACCCGGTCGAACTGGGCTACGCGACCTTTCTGGACCCCAACAACGACAGCGATCCCCGGGTCGGCGCCCAGGCCCGGATGATCGAGGCGTTCGAGAAGCAGAACCCCGGCATCAAGATCAAGGTCGTGCTGGACCCGTCGGGCAACAACATCCTCCGCGCCGCCAAGACCGGCTCCGGCTCGCCCGACGTGGCCCGCCTGACCGCCTTCGGCCTGCCCGAAGCCGTGGCGACCGGAGGCCTGAAGCCGCTCGACGATTACCTCGCCGCCGACAAGGTCAGCCTGACGGACTGGCTGATCCCGTTCGAGCAGACCAGGTTGAACGGCCATTACTGGGGCATGCCGCAGGATTTCCGCATCCCGATCCTGATGTATCGCAAGTCCCTGCTGAGCGCGGCGGGTGTCACCCCGCCCACGACTTGGGACGAGGCCTGCACCGCCGGCGGCAAGGTCGCGGCCGGCCCGGTGATCGGCTACGCGATACCGCTCGGCAGCAGCGGTGGCACGGGCGGGGCGCAGGCGCTGGGTGAGTTCATCCTGAGCACCGTGCTGGCGCCGGACGGCAAGTATTTCGCGCCCGACGGCCACGCCATCGCCTTCAGCAAGGAGACCTTCGTCCGCGCGGCGCAGATGTTCAAGGACATGTATGGCAGGTGCAAGGCGACGCCGCAGACCAGCGTGCAGTTCGGCTACAACGAGGTGCATGACGGGCTGCGCGCCGGCACCGTCGCCATGGCCTCGTTCGGGCTGGCCCGGTTCGGCGCGATCCGTCGGCAGGGGGCGGGTGATGACCTGCAATGGGCGCCGCCCCCCGGCTTCGCCGCCGCCGAGAAGCAGACCGTGGGGGGCTTCTTCATCAGCATCAACGCCAAGACCGAGCACCCGGACGAGGCGTGGAAGTTCGTCAACTTCATGACCGGCCCGGCCGGCGAGATCATCCAGGCGCAGGGCGGCGAGGTGGTGGCTCGGCTGTCCGCGTATGACGACCCGTTCCTGTCCACGCCGGCGGCCGCGAACCAGAAGGCCTGGGCCGCGCTGATCCATGACAGGGGCCAGCTGGTGTCCTACTCCGTCATCCTGACGACGTTCCACGAGATCGTCGGCGTGGCGCTGCAACGTATGATCCTGCGCAACGGCACGCCGGAGGCAGCCTACGAGGAAGTGTCCAGCAAATATGCCGAGGCGATTGCCAAGGTGCACTGAGCGGGGCAGGGCCATGCAGCGCCAGGTGCCGGAGATGCGGATGGGGCGTAGCTTCGCCGGCAGCCTGTATGCCGGCGGCATCGAGGCGATGCGGCCGTGCATCATGGGCACGCGGCACATGGTGTCGGCCGCCAACCATGCCGCCGCCCATGCCGCGTTCTGCGTGCTGGAGGGCGGTGGCAACGCCGTCGACGCCGGCGTCACCGGCGGCATCGTGCTCGGTGTGGTGCAGAGCGACATCGTGAACTTCGCGGGCGTGGCCCCGGCGATGGTCTACCGGTCCGACACGCGTGAGGTGCTGACCGTCAGCGGACTCGGGACATGGCCGGCGGCGGTCACACCTGACTACTTCCAACGCCGGCATGGCGGCCACATGCCCGAGGGGCTGTTGCGCTGCATCGTTCCCGCCGCACCGGACTCATGGATCACCTGTCTCGATCGGTTCGGCACGATATCCTTCGCCGAGGCCGCGGCCCCGGCCATCGCGCTCGCCCGGGACGGCTTCCCCGCCACGCAGTTCTTCGCCGACCAAATCCGCCACTTCCAGGACAAGTACTCGCGCTGGCCAGGCAACGCAGCGGTCTACCTGCCCGGTGGAGCCCCGCCTCGCACCGGCCACCTGTTCGTCCAGGCCGATCTGGCCCGCACGCTGCAATACATGGCCGACGAGGACAACGCCGCCGCGCCGATGGGCCGGGCCGCCGGGCTGCGCGCCGCGCGCGCGGCGTTCTACGCGGGCGACATCATGCAGGCCATCACCCGCTACCACCGGGACAATGGCGGGCTGCTGACGGAGGCGGACATGGCGGGCTTCCATGTCGACGTCGAACCCGCCCTGTCCACGCAGGCGCGTGGCCTCGACGTCTATGCCTGCCCGCCCTGGTGCCAAGGGCCGGTGCTGCTGCAGGCGCTCAACATCCTGGCCGACGACGACCTCGCGGCACTCGGCCATAACACGGACGCCTCCCTGCATCTGGTCGCCGAGGCGCTGAACCTCGCCTTCGCCGACCGCGACGCCCTCTACACCGATCCGCGCTTTGGCCAGGTGCCGATGGACCGGCTGCTGTCGCGCGACTACGCGCGCGCGCGACGTGCCCTGATTGACCCCTTTCGGGCCTTCGGACAGGCACCTCCGCCGGGCATGGGCCGGCCGCCGGGAGCACGCGGCGCCGCCGATGGTGGGGAGACGCTGGGCCAGAAGGACACCTCCTACATCGCAGTGGTGGACCGTCACGGCAACGCCTTCTCCGCCACGCCGAGCGACAACTCGTTCGAGGCGCCGGTGGTGCCCGGCACAGGGCTGTGCCCCTCCTCCCGCGGTTCGCAGAGCTGGGTCGACCCGGCGCATCCCTGCGCCGTCGCGCCCGGCAAGCGGCCCCGCCTGACCCCCAGCCCGGCCATGGCGCGGATGCCCGACGGCGGCATGATGCCGTTCGGCAGTCCGGGCGGCGACGTGCAGCCGCAGGCCATGCTGCAGGTGCTGCTAAACATCACCGCCTTCGGCATGACGTTGCAGGAGGCGGTCGAGGCTCCCCGCATGGCGTCGGCCAACCTGCAAGGCTCGTTCGAGCCGCACGCCTACACGCCAGGCGGGCTGCTGCTGGAAGGGCGCATACCCCCCGCCGCTGCGGACGGCCTGCGCCAGCGCGGCCACGCGGTCCGCGACTGGCCGGACTTCACCTGGCAGGCTGGCGCCGTTTGCGCCGTTCGCTACGACGAGGCGACGGCCGTGCTGTCTGCCGGCGCCGATCCTCGCCGACCATCCTACGCCGTCGGCCGCTGATACCCTGGACCTGGAACACCGATGCCCAGCACGTCCCCTCATCCGGTCTACCTGCCCGGCGTCGCAAGCAGCTGCGTGGCGCCATGGAGCGGGGCAGGCGGTCCAGTTCGGCAACTAGGCGGAGGCACGGTAGCTGCTGCCGGACAGCGCGTGGCCAGGAGAGGCACGCTTGGAGGAGCACGCCAGCGGCCTCACGTTGCTGCAAGTGGATACCGACCACGACGGCGCGCTGACGGTGCAGGCCAACGGAACCGCTACGACGAAACCGCCGATCGGGCTTGCCGAAGGCACCCAGTCCTGCCAGGTCTTCGATGCCGTTGGGGAAGCGCCGCATGCGTTCGCTCGGATCGGCCCGCGTGAGCGTGCCATCTCGGGCCAACGTGCGGTCTGGAGCCGCGGGGCTGGCGGACCGGCCAACAGTAGCCACCAGACGGCTTGCGGGGAGCATGGCCATCGCCGAGAACAACCACCCGCCTGGGGAAGGTGACGTGCAATCATCGAAAGTCGGTTCGCTGACATCGCGGACCGCCGAGGCCCTCCGCGTCCGCATCGCCGACGGGCAATTGCGATCCGGCGAACGGCTGCCCACCGAGAAGGAGATGGCGGTGGAGTTCGGCGTCAGCCGCACCGTCGTGCGGGAGGCGGTGGCCGGTCTGCGCGCGGACGGCCTGATCAGGGCTCGACACGGCGTTGGCGTCTTCGTGGCCGCCAAACCCGAACCCGAGCATCCCGCCGAGGGCGCCGGCGTTCCGTTTGCAGCGGCTTCGGTCCTGGATGTGCTTGAATTGCGCATGGCCGTTGAGGTCCACGCCGCAGGTCTGGCGGCTATCAGGCGGTCCTGGTCACAGGAGGAGCGTATGTGGAACGCAGCCGAGCAGATGCGGCTGGCCATGGAAGCGGGCCGTTCCACCGAAACGTTGGATCTCGCTTTCCACCGATCGATCGCAGAGGCGTCCAACAACCCCGCTTTCGTCATATTCTTCGATCAACTTGGGCAAGGGGCGATCCCGAGCAACTCACGTGTCAGCCGCGTCGAGTCAGAAAAGGTTAGGGAGCAGCATCTGAATCGGTGCCAATCCGAGCATTTCGTGATCTTCGAGGCGATTTCGCGCAGCGACGTCCAAGGAGCGCGCTCCGCGATGCAGTCGCATTTGATCGTGAGCCAAGACCGCTTCAAGAAGATCGAGTGAGTCTCGATCTTGCTAACTGGTCTGTGAATAGGCGGCGCAGTGCTGCGAGAAGGTTGCGAACTTGATAGCGGCACTGGAGATGAACGCCCCGCAGCAACGAGGCTACACACCAAGGTCCTGGCTACACGCTGACTGATGGTGGCTCACGCAACGATTGTTGTGCGACTTGGCTTTTGATTCGCTTCTGTTTTTGCGGGCTTGAGGGTTTGGTTGTGTTGGTTGCGGGGACAGGATTTGAACCTGTGACCTTCAGGTTATGAGCCTGACGAGCTACCGGGCTGCTCCACCCCGCGTTGGTGGTTTGTGTGTGGTTGGAAGACCTGGCGGCGACCGACTTTCCCGCACCTTGGGGTGCAGTATCATGGGCGCTGGGGTTTTTCACGTCCGAGTTCGGGATGGGATCGGGTGTAGGCACCCCGCCATGGCCACCAGGTCGTCCGACCACGAGTGGTGTCTTTTGATGTTGTGGCGATGGTTCTGGTGCGTTGGTTTGCGTGGGGGTTGCCGGGCGTTTGTGGTTTGACGCCGGGTTGGTGTGCGTGTGTGTCGGCGATGATTGCTGTGCATGGTGGTGTATGGAGCCTGTTGGGCGATTAGGACCAGTTAGCTGTCGCGTTGCCGCGTTTACACATCTGGCCTATCGACGTGGTGGTCTACCACGGCCCTCGGGGAGACCTGGTTTTGAGGTGGGTTTCCCGCTTAGATGCTTTCAGCGGTTATCCCGTCCGCACATAGCTACCCGGCCGTGCCGCTGGCGCGACAACCGGTTCACCAGAGGTGCGTCCATCCCGGTCCTCTCGTACTAGGGACAGATCCTCTCAAGTCTCCTTCACCCACGGCAGATAGGGACCGAACTGTCTCACGACGTTCTAAACCCAGCTCACGTACCACTTTAATCGGCGAACAGCCGAACCCTTGGGACCTGCTCCAGCCCCAGGATGTGATGAGCCGACATCGAGGTGCCAAACCTCCCCGTCGATGTGGACTCTTGGGGGAGATCAGCCTGTTATCCCTAGAGTACCTTTTATCCGTTGAGCGATGGCCCTTCCACGCGGGACCACCGGATCACTATGGCCGACTTTCGTCTCTGCTCGAACTGTCGCTCTCGCAGTCAGGCGGGCTTATGCCATTGCACTCAGCAGCCGATGTCCGACCGGCCTGAGCCCACCATCGCGCGCCTCCGTTACACTTTGGGAGGCGACCGCCCCAGTCAAACTGCCCACCATGCAGGGTCCCGGTCCGGGCTGACCGGACGCGGTTAGACATCAGAAGAGATCAGGGCGGTATTTCAAGGGTGGCTCCACACAAGCTAGCGCCCATGCTTCGATGCCTCCCGCCTATCCTACACAGCTCTCCCCTGAGGCCACTGCAAAGCTGCAGTAAAGGTTCATAGGGTCTTTCCGTCTGACCGCGGGTACCCCGCATCTTCACGGGGAATTCAATTTCGCTGAGCCCATGCCGGAGACAGTGGGGAAGTCGTTACGCCATTCGTGCAGGTCGGAACTTACCCGACAAGGAATTTCGCTACCTTAGGACCGTTATAGTTACGGCCGCCGTTTACCGGGGCTTCAATTCAGTGCTTGCACACCTCCTCTTAACCTTCCGGCACCGGGCAGGCGTCAGACCGTATACGTCGTCTCTCGACTTCGCACAGCCCTGTGTTTTTACTAAACAGTCGCTACCCCCTGCTTTGTGCCACCCGCCCATGGTTGCCCACAGACGGGTCTCGCTTATCCCGAAGTTACGCGAGCAATTTGCCTAGTTCCTTCGGCATGGTTCTCCCAAGCGCCTTGGTATGCTCTACCAGTCCACCTGTGTCGGTTTCGGGTACGGTCTATACGCTGGAGCTATTTCCCGGTATGCGCCAAAAGCCAGGACAATCCAGTAAGCCCTGACAACATCTTGCATACGTCACTTCCAGCAGGCCCAGTAATATTCAACTGGTTCCCATCGACTACGGCTCTCGCCCTCGCCTTAGGGGCCGGCTCACCCTGCGCGGATTAACCTTGCGCAGGAACCCTTGGACTTTCGGCGACAGTGTTTCTCACACTGTTTGTCGCTACTCATGTCAGCATTCGCACTTCGGATACCTCCAGGCCAGGTCACCCTTAACCCTTCACAGGCTTACCGAACGCTCCGCTACCGATCAGTCTTCAGACGTCAGTCGTCAGTCGTCAGATGAAGTGAGATGCTTGCGCAGACCCTGCAGCATGCGAGCCAACTCCGTCCACTCGCGCTGCCAGGCCGCGGCACCGTCCGGGTCCAAATACCCCAGATCGGCTGCGTACTGGCACCAAAGCTTGGCTTCCTCGGCCGACCCCAGCGACATGACGACATAGCGCCGCATCTCCGGATCCGACCCAACCTGCCGTCCCGTGCCCTCCGCGAGGAGCGCACAGACCGACTTGCTGGCACGCCGCAACTGGTCGGCCACACCGCCATATTGCTCATGCTTCGGCCATTCATGGCTCGCACGATGAACTTCCAAGGATAGCCGGTAAGCCCGACGAAACACGTCCAGCTCCCAAACATCCCGGCTCATCCTGATCTCTCTCGTATCTGACGACTGAAGACTGACGCCTGACGACTGATCCCACAGCTTCGGTACGTGGCTTGAGCCCCGTTACATCTTCGGCGCAAGGTTTCTATTAGACCAGTGAGCTATTACGCTTTCTTTAAAGGATGGCTGCTTCTAAGCCAACCTCCTGGTTGTTGTGGAATCCTCACATCCTTTCCCACTTAGCCACGATTTGGGGACCTTAGCTGGTGGTCTGGGCTGTTTCCCTCTCGACGATGGACCTTAGCACCCACCGTCTGTCTGCCGCGCTATACTCACGGGTATTCGGAGTTTGGTTAGGTTTGGTAATCCTTTGGGGACCCCTAGCCCATCCAGTGCTCTACCCCCCGCGGTAAACACACGACGATCTACCTCAATAGATTTCGCGGAGAACCAGCTATCTCCGAGTTTGATTGGCCTTTCACCCCTAGCCACAGCTCATCCCCGACTTTTTCAACAGGCGTGGGTCCGGCCCTCCAGTGGGTGTTACCCCACCTTCAGCCTGGCCATGGCTAGATCACTCGGTTTCGGGTCTTCTGCCGGCAACTCAACGCCCTGTTCAGACTCGCTTTCGCTGCGCCTACACCTAACGGCTTAAGCTCGCTGCCAACAGAAACTCGCTGACCCATTATACAAAAGGTACGCCGTCACGGAACAATCCGCTCCGACTGCTTGTAGGCATCCGGTTTCAGGTCTCTTTCACTCCCCTCTCGGGGTGCTTTTCACCTTTCCCTCACGGTACTTGTCCACTATCGGTCACCAGGGAGTATTTAGGCTTGGAGGGTGGTCCCCCCACGTTCAGACAGGGTTTCACGTGCCCCGCCCTACTCAAGGATATCATGGTCTTTACGCCTACGGGGCTATCACCCGCTCCGGCCGGAATTTCCAATCCGTTCAGCTTATCCCCACAATACCACTGGCCTGTTCCACTTTCGCTCGCCACTACTCGCGGAATCTCTGTTGATGTCTGTTCCTCCAGGTACTGAGATGTTTCAGTTCCCCGGGTTCGCCTCACCACCCTATGTATTCAGATGGTGATACCCCAAAGGGGTGGGTTGCCCCATTCGGACATCCACGGATCAAAGCCTGCTCGCGGCTCCCCATGGCTTTTCGCAGCGTGCCACGTCCTTCATCGCCTCCTGGTGCCAAGGCATCC
>OZ240681.1:1105000-2002500 GCA_965199165.1 Acetobacteraceae bacterium
GGCTGCCCGGCTGACATCGGCGCCGTCATGCAACACCCGCACGGCACCGTCCGATGCAAGACCGGCGCGGAGCGCCTCGACGTCGGCCGGATCGCCGAAGCCGTTCATCATGATATCGGCCCCCTCCGCGGCGAGCGCACGCGCGATGCCGAGGCCGATCCCACCGGTCGATCCGGTGACCAGCGCCACCTTGCCCCTCAGGCCCATTCCGCTCGCCCCCGTCCTTGCGGGCGGATCATTGGCGGGCCGGGTACCGTATGGCAAGACGGACATCCGCGGACGGACACGCGGCAACTCACGGGGAGACTGACGCATGGACGCCGGACCGCTGCCGCCTGCTGTTGCCCGGCCTTGGCGCCCGGCGGGGTGCGACCGGGTGGGCTTGCTCCTACAAGGCGGCGGGGCCTTGGGCGCGTATCAAGCTGGCGTCTACCAGGCATTGCACGAGGCCGGGCTTGAGCCGGACTGGCTTGCCGGCGTCTCGATCGGCAGCGTGAATGCCGCCCTGATCGCCGGCAATCCACCGGAACGCCGCCTGGAGGCGCTGGAGCATTTCTGGCGCACCATCACCCTGCGCCCGGTTTGGGGCTTCGTTCCCGACGGCGACGACCCGCGCAAGCTGCACAACCTCTGGTCTTCGTTCATGACGATGACGCTTGGCCAGCCGGGCCTGTTCAAGCCCAACGTCCCCTCGCCATGGCTGCGGCCGCGTGGCTCGACCGGCGCCACGGCCTATTACGACAGCACGCCCTTGTATGACACGCTGCTGCGGCTGGTGGATTTCGACCGGATCAATGACGGTGCCATTCGCTTCGCGGTCGGGGCGGTGAACGTGGCCACCGGCAACTTCGCCTATTTCGACAATGCCCAGACCACCATCCAGCCGGAGCATATCATGGCCAGCGGTGCGTTGCCCCCGGCGCTGCCGATGGTGACGATCGCCGGGGAGCAGTTCTGGGACGGCGGCATCGTGTCGAACACGCCGCTGCAGCACCTGTTGGACCACGTCGACGCGGAGAACGCGCTGGTGTTCCAGGTGGACCTGTTCAGTGCACGCGGGCCCGTGCCGCGCGACATGGCGGAGGCGCTTGGCCGGGCCAAGGACATCCAATATTCGTCCCGCACCCGGCTGACGACCGACTACTACCAGCAGGCGCTTGCCCAACGCATCCAGATCAAGCGGCTGCTGGAGCGCATTCCGGAGGACCAGCTGTCCGAGGACGAGCGGGCGTTGAAATCCCGGCTGGCGGAACTGCCTTCGATCAACATCCTCCAACTCATCTATCAGCAGGCCGCGCACGAGGGGCAGGCGAAAGACTATGACTTCAGCAAGTCTTCCATGCGGGACCACTGGGCCGCCGGGTTGCGTGATACACGGGCGACGCTCGACCGGCGACATTGGCTGGAGATGCAGCCGGGGGAACGCGGCATCGTGACGCACGACATCCACCGTGCGCGGGGCTGATCCCAAGGCAACGACACCCTGCCCTGCTGCGTTGGCCTGCAAGGGTCACCTGAGGAGATGATGAATGGCGAGTGACAAGGCGATGCCGTCCGACCAGATGGAGGGTGGCGTTCACATGCATGCCACCAAGAACAACCAGAACGCCAAGGCCGTCTCGATCGAGCTGCTGCAGGCCCGATTGGCCGACTCGATCGACATGGCGCTCATTACCAAGCAGGCGCACTGGAACCTGAAAGGTCCGCAGTTCATCGGCGTGCACCTCATGCTCGACAAGTTCCGGGAGGAACAGGACGAGTTCGTGGACACGATGGCCGAGCGGATCACGCAACTGGGCGGTACTGCGCGCGGAACGGTGCAGGAGGTCGGCAAGAAGACCGCCCTCGAACCATATCCGGTTGATATCTACCAGGTGAGCGATCACATCCACGCCCTCATCGATCGCTACGCCAAGGTCGCCAACGCCGTACGGGCCAACATCGACGAGGTCGACGAAGCGGGCGATCCGGATACCGCCGACATCCTGACGGAGGTGTCGCGCGGCATCGACAAGCAGCTCTGGTTCCTGGAGGCCCACACGCAGGAACAGTCTCCGAGCGCGAGCTTCCCGACCAGGCAGTAGGCCTTGCGTTCCCCTCCCCCGGACGCCTAGCGTACGGGGGAGACACGGGAACACAGCATGAACGACCTCTTCGGCTCCGCCAAGACCGGGCGTGGGCGCGATGACTATTCCGCCAAGGACATCGAGGTCCTCGAGGGGTTGGAACCGGTGCGGCGCCGGCCCGGCATGTATATCGGGGGGACCGACGAACCCGCGCTCCACCACCTCGCGGCCGAAATCCTCGACAATGCGATGGACGAAGCGGTTGCAGGCCACGCGACTGCCATCGAGTTCACCATGCAGGCGGGGAACTGGCTGAGCATCCGCGACAATGGCCGCGGCATCCCTGTCGACCCCCATCCGAAATTCAAGTCGCTCAGCGCGCTCGAAGTGATCCTCACCACCCTCCATTCCGGTGGTAAGTTCGGCGGCGACGCGTATGCGACCTCTGGCGGCCTGCACGGCGTCGGCAGTTCAGTCGTCAATGCCTTGAGCGAGGCGCTGGAGGTGGAGGTCGCGCGGGACCGGGTGCTGTGGCGGCAGACCTATGCCCGCGGCAAGCCAACCACCAAGCTGGTAAACGCCGGCGCAGTACAGAACCGTCGCGGCACCACCATCCGCTTCAAGCCGGACCCGCAAATCTTCGGCGCCTTGCAGTTCAGCCCGCTGCGCCTGTACCGGCTTTGCCGGTCGAAGGCATACCTGTTCCGCGGCGTGCAGATCCGTTGGAGCTGTGACCCGGCACTGATCAAAGGGCGGGAGGATGTGCCGGCGGAGGCGACGCTGCACTTCCCCGGCGGGCTGCGCGACAGCCTGGCGGAGGATATCGGCGCGGCGCCCCTGGCGGTGCCTGAAATATGGGCGGGCGAGGCCGACTTGCCCGTGCGCGACGATGGCCGCGCGAATGGGCGGGCAGAGTGGGCGGTCATCTGGCTGGAGGGTGGGGATGGGTTCCTGCATTCCTACTGCAACACGGTGCCGACGCCGCTGGGCGGCACGCACGAGGCCGGGTTCCGGGCCGCGCTGCTGAAGGGCGTGCGCGCTTGGGGCGAGCAGCGCAGCAACCGTCGCGCGGCGCAGGTCACAGGCGAGGACGTCACCGGCGGCATGGCCGGCAAGCTGTCCGCCTTCGTGCGGGACCCGCAGTTCCAAGGCCAGACCAAGGAGAAGCTGACCAGCACGGACGCCACCCGCCTGGTGGAAACGGCAATGCGGGACCGGTTCGACCACTGGCTGGCGGGCAACCCGCAGCAGGCGGACAACCTGCTCACGGCGCTGATCGAGCGGGCGGAGGAGCGGCTGCGCCGGCGCGAGAACAAGGACGTTGCACGAAAGACGGCCACCAAGCGCCTGCGGCTGCCGGGCAAGCTTGCGGATTGCACCAGCGAGATCATGGCCGACACCGAGTTGTTCCTGGTGGAGGGCGACAGCGCCGGCGGCTCCGCCAAGCAGGCCCGCCGGCGGGAGACCCAGGCGGTGCTGCCGTTGCGCGGCAAGATCCTCAACGTCGCCAGCGCGACCGTGGACAAGCTGCGGCAGAACCAGGAATTGCGGGACCTGATCGAGGCGCTCGGCTGCGGCGTGGGCGACCGCTTCGACATCAGGAAGCTGCGTTACGGCCGCATTGTCATCATGACCGACGCGGACGTGGACGGCGCCCATATCGCCAGCCTGCTGATGACCTTCTTTTACCGCGAACTGCCGGAGCTGATGCGGGAGGGCCACGTGTACCTGGCCCAGCCGCCCCTGTTCCGCATGACCCAGGGCGCCCGCTCGGTCTACGCGATGAACGAGGCGGATCGGGAGCGCCTGGCTAAGACGTTCAAGGCCGGCAGCAAGATCGAGGTCAGCCGGTTCAAGGGCTTGGGCGAGATGCCACCAGCCGCGCTGCGCGACACCACCATGGACCCGGCCAAGCGCACCCTGCTGAAGGTGGTGGCCGCGCCTGAGCGCCGGGCGGAAACAAGCGAATTGGTGGAAAGCCTGATGGGCCGCAAGCCGGAATTGCGCTTCCGCTTCATCCAGGAGCACGCAAGGACCCTGGCGATGGAGGAGGTAGACGTCTGAACGGCCGCCGCCACGGCGCTACCGACAGTGCCTCCTGTTTTCAACGCAGGTGGCTCAGATCTCATCCTCCTCCGTAGGGTGCAATTCGCTGAAGGATTGCACCACCCTTCCCAAGCCAGGACGGACCTCGCCGTCGCTCCTGTCCTTACGGGTCCGGGGGGAGCGGGCTGCACGCCACCGCGGTGGAGCGGGCCAGCAGGATCATGCGGCGCGCTGCGACGCCTGCCCCGGCCATCTCGCCCAGCGCGTGGCTCAGCAGGGGGCTGGACAGCAGGGCGTGGGCCGCCGCGTTGATCGCGGCCTCCGACCCGGCGACCAGCCCGGCCGCCAGCAGGCTGCGCCGCAGCAGGCCGAGCGTGCCCAGCAGTCCGGGCCGCATACCGTGCAGCGCGGCCACCTGCCGGACCAGGCGGATGCCGCGCCAGGACACCAGCAGTACGGTCAGTTCCGGTGCCGGCGTGGCGGCGAGGCCCGCCGCCAGCTGGAAGGCGGCGGTGCGGCCCAGCGCGTCCGACCGGGCGCGCAGCGTGCGGCCGGGCCCGTTGCGCAGCAGCGCGACGATCGCGTCCGGGTCGTTCGCGGCATCGATCGCCGGGACGAGCGTCGCCGCTTCCGGCAGGCTCGCGGCCCAGCGGCGCGCGGCGGCGTGGATCCGCCCGGCATCGCCGCTGCCCAGGGCGGTACGCAGCCGGTCGACCCGCCCCAACGCGAACAGGCCCCGCACTTCGCGCCACACGGCGGCGAACAGCAGCCCGAAGCCGACGGCCGCCAGCGTCAGCGTCAGCCAGCCGAGCCAGGCCGCGCGGTCGAACTGGGCCGCGACGAAGTTGGCCGTTTGCAGCGCGGCCAGCCCGATGGCCAGGATGGCGAGCCCTGCCAACGCCAGGGTCGCGCCGCCGGCCCGCGGCGCCGGGTCGGCCAGCACCTCGGGGACCGGCATTTCCGGCTCCAGCCTTGGCGCCGCCGCGTCCTCGATGACCACGCGGGGGCCGGGGGGCCTCACAGCAGGTCGTCCAGGAGATAGGCGACCAGGCCGTCCAACCCGATCTGCGGCACGCCGGCTCGGCCCGCGCCGGGCAGCCGGGTTGGCTCGAAGCTCGGCAGGTCGAAGAACTCCCCGGCCCAGAACGCCGCGTCCGGCGGCGCGTCCGGCACCTCCCCGGGATAGGACAAGCCCACGCCCTGCCCGGCGATGCGCCCCCGCACCGCGGACACGGCGCGCCCGTCCAGCCGCATCGTCGCATCCTCGGTGCAGCGGATCGTGCTGATGGCGAAGTGCCGCGCCGCCACGTCGCCCCCCGCCGGCGTCAGTGCCGCGAGCAGCGCCCGCAGGTTGCCGCGCTGCCGGCTCGCCACGTGGTCCGCCTTGGTGGCGGCATAGGCCACGCGGCGGATCGCCGGCGGCGGCCAGCGCAGGCTCAGCAGCGCCTTGATGCTGTCCGCCAGCGAGGATCGCCAGCGCAGCGCCCCGGATGCCGCCGAAAGCGCCGCCTGCGCATCGGCGAAGCTGTCCCGCCCGGCATGCAGCGCCGTCAGCAGGTCCGCCAGAACGACCATGCGGTCCATGTGGCCGAACAGCGGCGACACCAGCGCCTCCCGCACCGACGCGCGGTAGGCGTCGTACCGCTCGTCCAGCAGCTTGGCCAGCCCGCCCCGGCCGCGCCAGGGAAAGAACCCGATCCAGGGCGGCTCGGCGCCGGGCGACGGCATCAGGAAGCGGCCGGGTTGCAGGTAGACCAGGCCCGCCTCGTCCCGCAGCCGGTGCAGCGCCGTGCGATACAGGCCGTGGCCGGTGGCCGCCAGCGCCTCGTCGGCCACGGCCGCGCCGGACAGCCCGGCGGTGAACTGCAGGAACGGTTTGGCGAGTGCTTGGTCGTCCAGCCGGCGCAGCGTCGCGTCCGACCATGCCGCGAAGTCCATCGCCAGCATCGGCAGGTCCAGCAGCCACTCCCCGGGATAGTCCAGCAGCTCCAGCCGCAGCACGCGGTCCGGCAGGCTGGCGGCGAGCCCGGCCCGCGGCACCGTCAACTCCAACGCCAGCAGCGAGACCGCCCCCGTGCGCGCCGGCCAGCTCGGCGGGTCGGCCGCCAGCGCCTGGAGGTGTGCCGCGGCGTCGAAGCGCGGCACCGTGCCGGCCCCCAGCGGCGCCAGGCGCACCCCGAGCCGCCGGCTGCCCAACCGCTCCGCCAGCGCGGGGAGGGCCGGCACGCCGCCCCCCATGGCCAGCAGGTTGGCGGCCAGCGAGGTGACGAACGCGGTCTTGCCCGCCCGCGCCAGGCCGGTGACACCGATGCGTACGGTGCCGCCGACCAGGTCGGTGAGGGAGGGGATCAGGTTTCGCGTTGGATCAGCTCGATCTTGTAGCCGTCCGGGTCTTCCACGAAGGCGATGACCGTGGTGCCGTGCTGCACCGGGCCAGCCGGGCGCGTCACCTTGCCGCCGCCGGCGCGGACCGTCTCGCAGGCCGCCGCCACGTCCGGCACGCCGACGGCGAGGTGGCCGAAGCCGGACCCGACATCGTAGGGCGTCTTCTGGTCCCAGTTGTAGGTCAGTTCGACCTCGGCCTGGTCCGGATTGCTGGCGTAGCCGACGAAGCAGAGCGTGTAGCGGCCGCCGGGCACTTCCCGCCGGCGCAACTCCTCCATACCCATCAGCTCCGTGTAGAACGCGACCGACTTGTCGAGGTCCATCACGCGGATCATCGTGTGCAGATAGCGGCTCATGGCGTGTCTCCAGTCTGTGGGTCGAGGCCGAGCAGGAACAGCCCGGCCGCATCGGCCCGAGCCACGCAGCCGGCCCGGTCGGTCAACAACGTGCCACCGGCCTCGAAGGCTATCCCGCGCAACCCGGCGGATGCAGCCACGTCGATGGTCCGGGGGCCGATGGTCGGCAGGTCGGCGCGGCGATCCTGCCCGGGCTTGACCAGCTTGACCAGCACGCCGCCAGGGCCGGGCCGGCTGAGCCCGGCGGCGCGGGCGAGCATGGCGTCGGTGCCCTCGATCGCCTCCACGGCGAGGACGATGCCCTGTTGGACGACGCAGCCCTGCCCGACATCCACTTCCCCCAAGGCCCGCACCACGGCCACGGCGCGCGCGATGTCCGCCGTCGCCGCGGCGTCGGGGGCGGCCTGGCTCAGCAACCCGCGCGGGCCGACCGCCTCCGTCAGCACCTCGTGCGCGCCCAGCACGCGGAAGCCCTCCTCGCCGAGCACGCGCACGATGGCGGCGAGGAAGCCGTCATCCCCGGTGAAGGCGGCCCGCCCGATCCGCGCCAGCAGCCGCGCGCCCTCGGCATCCGGCCGCAGGTGCAGGAGCGAGGGGCGGCCGACCGGGCCGACCAGGACGATGTCGCGGCAGCCGTTCGACCGCAGCAGCTGCAGGGTCCGCCCGGCCGCGCCCAGCCGGGCGGCGTCGTGCGGGTATGGCGCAACGACGGCGGGATCGGCGAAGCCTTCCATCGCGACGATGAACACCGGGCGGCCGGTGGCTAACGCAGCCTCCGCCACCCGGCCCGGCAAGGGGCCGCCGCCAGCGATGATGCCGAGGGCACTACCATCACCCTGCCCTCTCCCAGGGGGAGAGGGTTTCGAGCAGGGCCCTTCCTCAGAGGCTTCCTCTCCCTCTGGGAGAGGGTCGGGGTGAGGGTTCCGCGTCACCGGCGGACGCCCGTCAACCCTCCTCCTCCGCCGCCAGCGCCGAACGGATCAGCCCCATCTTGCTTGGGGTGCGGGCGAAGGCGAGGATCTCCGCGACGTAGGGGTCATCCCCGTACGTGCCGCCAACCCGATCGAGCCGGTCGGCGAACACGCCGCCGCCCCCGAACAGTTGGTTGAAGGCGGCCCGGATCGTATGGAGCTGGGCCTTCTCCACGCCGCGGCGGCGCAGCCCGACGATGTTCAGGCCGGCCAGCCAGGCGCGGTTGCCCATCACCGTGCCGAACGGCACCACGTCCCGCTCGACGCCGGACACGCCGCCGATCATCGCCGCGCGGCCGATGCGGACGAACTGGCGCAAGGCCGCCGCCCCGCCGATGATCGCGCCGGCGCCGATCTCCACGTGGCCGCCCATCACCACGTTGTTGGCGCAGATGACGCCGTCGCCCAGCACGCAGTCATGCGCCACGTGCACCACCGCCATCAGCAGGCAATCCGCGCCAACCCGCGTCAGCCCGCTGCCTGTGACGGTGCCGCGATGGATCGTGCAGTGTTCACGGATCTGGGTGCGCGGGCCGATCTCGCACCGCGTCGGCTCACCCTTGTATTTCAGGTCCTGTGGCGGCAGGCCGACCGTGCAGAACGGGTACAGCACCGCGCCGGCGCCGATCGTGCAATGCCCGTCCACCACCACGTGGCTGACCAGGCTGACACCGGCGCCGATCTCCACGTCCGGGCCGACCGTGCACCACGGCCCGACCGTCGCGTCGGAGGCGATCCGTGCGCCCTCGGCAACGATCGCGGTCGGATGGACGGTCAACGCCGGGGCGCCCGGCTGTTGGTGGGCAACATTGGTGCATCCTTGCAGTCGCTGCGACCATGCGGCGACGCGGCGACCGCCGCCAAGAAACGCATTGTTACGTCAGCGCGGCTCGGGCGGCGGGCGATCCATGATCATGGCGGCGAAGGTCGCCTCCGCTACGGAGACGCCGTCGACCGTTCCGGTGCCATGGAACTTCCACACGTTGCCGCGCCGCCGCTCCTTGACCACGGTCAGCCGCAACTGGTCGCCCGGCACCACCGGGCGACGGAACTTGGCCCCTTCGATGGTCATGAAGTAGACCAGCTTGCCCGCGGCATCGCCGCCCAGCGTCTCCACCACCAGCACGGCCGCGGTCTGCGCCATGCTCTCGATGATCAGCACGCCCGGCATCACCGGATGGGCGGGGAAGTGGCCCTGGAAGAAATGCTCGTTCACCGAGACGTTCTTCACGCCAACGGCCCGGTCATCCAGCGTCACGTCGACGATCCGGTCGATCATCAGCATGGGGTAGCGGTGCGGGATGGCATGCATGATCCGCTCGATATCGAGCGACTCGTAGGTGACGGGCGGCAGCTGGGTGTCCACGCTCACGCCTCCCCGCGGTCGGTCGGTCGGCGGGCCGCCAACTTGCGCAGGACGGCCACGTTGCGGAAGAACTCGCGGACTGGGATGGCCGGGGCGCCCAGCACGTCGGCCCCCGCCTCCACGTTGCGCATGACACCGGACTGCGCGCCGATCCGCGCCTTCGCCCCGATCCGGAGATGCCCGACAAGGCCCGCCTGCGCCGCAACCACCACGAAGTCCTCTAAAACGGTGGAACCCGAAATACCCGCCTGCGACACGACGATGCAACAGCGTCCGAGGCGCACGTTGTGCCCGATCTGCACCAGGTTGTCGAGGCGGGAGCCGGCGCCGATCACCGTGTCCTGGGTCGAGCCGCGGTCGATCGTGCTGTTGGCGCCGACCTCCACGTCATCCTCCAGCAGGACCCGGCCGAGCTGCGGCACAGTGACGAAACCGGTCGGCGCCACCGCGAAGCCGAAGCCCTCCTGCCCGATGCGCGCACCTGGATAGACGTAGACGCGCGCGCCGAGGATCGCGTGGCTCAGCGAGGCGAGCGGCCCGATGCGGCAATGCGGCCCCATTTGGACGCCCGGCCCGATCACCGCGCCGGCGCCGATGCGGCAGGACGGCCCGACCTCCGCCGCCGCGCCGATGACGGCGAGCGGCCCGACCTCGGCCGATGCGTCGACTTGCGCCGCCGGGTCCACCACGGCGCTCGGGTGGACGCCGGGCATCGCGGCCGGCGCGGGGTGGAACAGGGCGGCCACCTTGGCCCAGCCGAGATACGGCTCGGGCGTGACCAGCGCCCGGGTGCCCACGGGCACCCGGTCGGCCAGGTTGGGGTGCACCAGCACGGCACCTGCGCGGGTGGCATCCAGCAGCGGGGCATATTGCCGGTTGTCCAGGAAGCTCACGTGCTCCGGACCGGCCAGCTGCAGCGGCGCCACCCCGTGCATCAGCCGTTCGTCCGAGGAGGCGAGCCCCGCCGCTGCCGCCACGGCCGCGAGGGTGTGCGGGCCGGTCCGTTGGAAGAACCGCGCGTCCCCGGTACCCGCCGCAGTCACGTGGGATTACCGCCGGGCGGAGGGCGTGGTCGGCGGCGCAGAGGCCGGCGTCGGCGCGGGCGCCGTCCCTGGCGCCGGGGCGGCGGGCTGCGCCTGCGCCAGCGGGGAGACGCCGTCCGGTGGCATATTGACCGAGGGCATCACCTTGTTCATCTGCTGCGTCACCTGGTCGGTGATATCGAACTCGTTGATGTTCAACGCCACCTGCGCCCGGTGCAGCACGAGGTTCATGCCCCGGCTCTCGGCCACCTGGCGGATGACGGCGATCAACGTGCGCTCGATCTGGCTGAGCGAGTACTGCGCCGTCTCCTGGATGATCCGGTTGCGGTCGCGGAAGCTCTGCTGCGCGTTGGTGATGCGCTCCTGCAGTTCCCGCTCCTTGGTGCGCACCTGGTCGGGCGTCATCGTCGCACGTTGCGCCGCGAGTTGCTGCTGCAGGTCACGCCACGCGGCCTGCTCCTTCTGCGCGTCCTCGTTCAGCTTGGCCCGGCGCTCGCCGATCACCTTCTCTACCTGCTGGGAGGCGGTGGCAGCCCGCATGATCTCCGGCACGCCGAGCACGCCGATGACGGCCGCCGGCGGCGTGGCACCCTTGGGCAGCGGCGGCAGGTCGGGCACGGGGACGTTGGGCAGCTGCACCGCCGCCTGGTCGGTGGCATCGCCGCCACCCAGCGCATCGGCGCCGCTCTGCACGGCGGGCATGCCGCCCTGGATCTGCACGGGCGGCGGCGGCGGCAAGGCCTGCTGCACGGGCGCCGCCGGGCGGGGCGCGGGCCGAGGCGCCGGGGCAGGCGAGGCGGAGCGGGGCGCGGATGGCTGCGGCGGGATGAAATATCCCTGGGCAGCCGCCTGCCCCGCGCCAAGCAGGAGTATGGCTGCGGCAAACAGCGCCGCGCGGCGGAGGGGGGAACCATCGGTCATCATGATATCCAATTCAGAACCTCGTGCCGAAACCGAACCGGAAGAACTGGGTCTGGTCGTACTTCTTTTTTACCACCGCTTCGGCAAGGTCGATGTTGATCAAGCCGAACGGCGTGCGCCAGGATACGCCGACGCCGGTGCCGACACGCGGAGACAGGTCGTTGGCGCCCTGGATCGCCTGCGTCACGCCGCCCGGGATCGGGTTGAGGAAGACGTCGCGCGCGAACTGCGCACCGGAGGACGTGGCCTGGCTCAACCCGCCCACGTCCACGAAGGCGCGGCCGGACAGGCCCAGGTCCGAAGAGATCGGCAGCGGGAAGCGCAGTTCGGTCGACTGGGTGTAGATCAAGCGGCCGCCGACGCTGTCGGACCCGAAGATCACGCCGCCCGCCTGGATGGACAGCGAGTGCGGGCCGGCGCCGCCCGATTGGAAGCCGCGCAGGTTGTCGCCGCCCAGGAAGAAGCGGTCGATGATGTCCTCGCGATGGTCTCCGATCGGGGTGAGGTAGCCGCCGCCGCCGGAGATCGCGATCACCCAGTCGCTGTCGCCGGTGTAGCGTTCCAGCGGGATGTAGCCCGTGCCGTCGAGCTTGTTGCGGACGTAGTGGGCGGTGCCGCCCAGGCCGGCGACGTCCAGCCCATAGTTCACCACGAAGCCGCTATGCGGGTCGGTCCGGCTGTCGCGGTAGTCCAGCGTGAGGGTCTGCCCGACCTGGGACAGCAGGGTGCCACCGGCCTCGTTCTGGATGTAGAGGCTGGCGTCGGTGTTGACGTCGTACACGTTCCGATCGACCAGCGAGTAGGCGTAGGCCTGCCGCAGGTGGTCGTTGATCTCGTAGCCGAGCCGCAGCGTGAAGCCGGTGCGCCGTTCGTTATAGGCCGCGATCGACTGGTTGTTGTTCTGCACGTGGAAGATGTCGATGCCGGCGACCAGGTTCTGGTCGAGGAAATACGGGTCCGTGGCGGAGAAGTTGATCTCCGACCGCCGCTGCGCCAGCACGCCGTTGAGTCCGGCGTCGATGCCGGTGCCCACCAGGTTCTTCTCCCGCAACCCGGCGCTGAGCAGCGCGCCGGCGTCGGTGGAGAAGCCGCCGCCCAGGCTCAGCTCGCCGGTCGCCTTCTCGTCCACTGCCGCGGTGACCACCGCCTTGTCGTTGGTGCTGCCCGGCGAGGAGGTAATGTTGACGGTGTTGAAGTAGCCGAGGTCGGTCAGCCGCTGCCGAGAGCGGCGGATCGCCGCGGCGTTGAACGCGTCGCCCTCCGCCAGCTGCATCTCGCGGCGGATGACCTTGTCCTTGGTCCGCGTGTTGCCCTGGATGTCGATGCGCTCGACGAAGATGCGCGGCCCCTCGCTCACGTCGAACACCAGGTCGACCGTGTGCTTGGCGGTGTCGCGGGCGATGCGCGGGCGCACCAGGACGAAGTTGTAGCCCCGCGCCAGGGCCGCATCCTGCACCGCGTTGACCGATCGCTCGATCGCCTCGCCGTCGTAGACCTGGCCCTTCTCCTGCTCGACGAAGCGGAGCAGGTCCTTGCCGTCGAGGTTCGGCAGCTTGGATTCCACGCTGATCGACCCGACGGTATACTGCGCGCCCTCGCTGATGGTGAACGTCACGAAGAAGGAGGACCGGTCCGGCGCCAGCTCGGCCGTGGCGTTCCGGACCTCGAAATCGGCATAGCCGTTCTTCAGGTAGAACCGGCGGAGCAGCTCCTTGTCGTAGTCGATACGGGCCGGGTCGTACGTGTCGCTGTTGGACAGGAAGCGGTAGAACGCCTCCTCCCGCGAGCTGACCACGTCCCGCAGGCGGCTCTCGCCGAACGCGTGGTTGCCGACGAAGCTGATGCGGCTGACGAGGGTCGACGGGCCTTCGTTGATCTCGAACACCACGTTGACGCGGTTCTGGTCCAGCTTGATGATCTTCGGCTCGACGGTCGTGCCGAACCGCCCCCGCTTGGCGTAGGCGTCGAGGATCTTCTGCCGGTCGGATTGCGCCAGTTCCGGCGTGAACACGGCCCGCGGGCGAAGCTCGAGCAGGGGGCGCAACGTCGCGTCCGTCACCCGGTGGTCGCCTTCGAAGACGATCTGGTTGATCAGCGGGTTCTCCGCCACCTTGACCTGCAGCACGCTGCCGTCGCGGGTGATGGTCACGTCCTGGAACAGGCCGGTGGCGTAGAGCGTCTTCAAGCTGCGGTCGACCCGGTCCGGGTCGAAGCTGTCGCCGGGCGCCACCAGCATGTAGGAGCGGATGGTGCCGTCCTCGATGCGCTGGTTGCCGGTGATCCGGATCGCGGAGATCGTTCCGCCCGGCGCCGGGCGGGGCGGGGAACGATGCGCCGGCGCACGCGTTGCCGACACACGACGCGTCTGCGCCTCGGCCGGCGCGTCTGGCCAGACCGGGAGACTGGCCAGACAGGCGGTGGTCATCAGCATCAGGCGTATACGGGACAACGGCTCTAATCCCCCCGGGACGGGCGCTTGTAGGCAGACATCGCCCGGCCGCCAAGACCGTCGCACCACCGACTCGTAATCCGTGGCACCATAGCCACGCCGCCGGAGGAGCGCTATCGCCCTTACGCAGCCGCGATAGTGTCGATCGGTAACCTGTTCAACCGACGAGGCCTGCGACCCAGCGGAACAGGCCGAAGCTCGTCAGGTCGTTCCACGTGACCAGCAGGAACAGGCAGGCGATCAGCGCCAGGCCGGCACGGAAGCCATACTCCTGTGCCCGCGCCGGCAGCGGACGGCCGCGGATCGCCTCCAGCGCGTAGAACACCAGGTGGCCGCCATCCAGGATCGGGATCGGGAACAGGTTGATCAGGCCCAAATTGACCGAGAGCAGGGCGATGAACGACACCAGGCTGCCGATCCCGTTCTGCGCCACCTGGCCGGACAGCTGCGCGATCTTCAGCGGCCCGCCGAGACCGGAGGCGCCGCGCTGGCCGATGATGATCTGCCAGACACCCTGCAGCGTCTGCACCGCCACGTCCCAGACATGGGCGACGCCATCCACCACGGCCCCGCCGGGTCCCACGGGCCGCAGCGCCCCGGCGATCCCCAGCACGCCCAGCTTGCCGCCGCCGCCATCGTCGACCGACGCGGGCACCACCGCCAGCGTCTCCGACGCGCCGGCGCGCAGGATTTCGACCTGCAGCGGCTTGCCAGGGTTGGCCGAGACGATGCGGACGATATCCTCGAAGTCGCCGATCCTGCGGCTGTTGATCTCGACGATGCGGTCGCCCGCGTGCATGCCGGCGCTGTCGGCGGCGGACCCGGCGATCACCTGCTGCACGATGGGGTCGCCGGGTTCGCCCTGGATCCAGAACATGATGCTGAACAGCACGGCGGCCAGCATGAAGTTGGCGATCGGGCCGGCCGCCACCACGATGGCGCGCGACGAGACCGGCTTCTCGTGGAAGGTCCGCCCGGCCTGCCAGGCGGCGCGCACCTCCGGCGCCACGTCCTCCGGCCGCTCCTGCCCGTGCAGCTTCACGTAGCCGCCGAGGGGGAGCCAGCAGAGCCGCCATTCCGTGCCCACACGGTCGGTCCAGCGCGCGAACGGCGTGCCGAAGCCGATGGAGAATGCCTCGACATGCACGCCGCGCCACCGGGCGGCTAGGTAGTGTCCCATCTCGTGGATGAACACCAGTACGCCGAGCACCACGAGGAAGGAAACGACGGTCCGGGCAGCGTCAGGCAGGAATGTCATCGCGGTCTCCTACGCGGCCGGGCGGGCGCTGTCGCCAGAAACGAGTTCGCCGGCGTGCCGCCGGGCAGCCCCGTCCAACGCCATCACCTCGTCCAGCGATGCCGCCGCCGGCGCCCCCATCCGGTCCAGCACGGCCTCCACGATGCCCGCGATGGCAAGGAAGCCGATCCGGCGCCCGAGGAACGCCTCGACAGCGACCTCGTTGGCCGCATTGAGGATTGTGGGGCCCCCGCCGCCGGCACGCAAGGCGTCCCGCGACAGGCGCAGGGATGGGAAGCGCACCGGATCCGGCTCGGCGAACTCCAGCCTGCCGAGCCGGGCCAGGTCCAGCCGCGGCGCGTGGGTGGCCAGCCGCTCCGGCCAGGCGAGGGTATGGGCGATGGGGATGCGCATGTCGGGGCTGCCGAGCTGGGCCAGCACGCTGCCGTCGCTGTAGCAGACCATGCCGTGCACGACGGATTGCGGATGGATCAGGATGTCCACCTGACACTCCGCGAGGCCGAACAGCCGCGCCGCCTCGATCAGCTCCAGGCCCTTGTTGAACATGGTGGCCGAATCGATGCTGATCTTGCTGCCCATGGACCAGACCGGGTGGCGCAGCGCCGCCTCGGGCGTGGCGGCCTGCATCTCGGCGGTGCTGGCGGTGCGGAACGGGCCGCCGGACGCGGTGAGCACGATGCGCTCGACCGCCTGGCCGTTGCGCTCCGCCATCGCCTGGAAGATGGCGTTGTGCTCCGAATCCACCGGCAGCAGCGTGGCGCCGGCGTCGCGCACCGCCTCCAGCATGATCTCCCCGGCGCAGACCAGCGCCTCCTTGTTGGCGAAGGCGATGGCGCCGCCGCGGCGGATCGCGGCCAGCGTGGATGGCAGGCCGGCCGCCCCGGTGATCGCCGCCATGGTCCAGTCGACCGGGACGGCCGCCGCCTCCGTCACCGCCGCGGCGCCCGCGGCCACGCGGATGGGGTGGCCGGACAGCGCCTCCCGCAACGCCGCGAACTGCGCCTGGTCGGCGATCACCGCCAACTCCGCACCGAGTGCCACCGCCTGTTGCGCCAGGAGTGCCGCGTTGCGCCCCCCAGTCAGGCAGCGGACCTGGTAGCGGTCGCGGTGCGCCGACAGCAGGTCCACCGTGCTGCACCCGACGCTGCCGGTGCTGCCGAGAACGGTGACGCTCCTCACCGCAGGGCCCGCCCGGCGCTGGTCACGGCGATCGCCAGGCCGGCCAGCAACGCGGCCGCCATCAACCCGTCCAACCGGTCCAGCATGCCGCCATGGCCCGGGATCAGCCGGCCGGAATCCTTCACCTGGTAGCGGCGCTTCAGCGCGCTCTCGCCCAGGTCGCCCAGTTGCGACGCGACCCCCAGGGCCGCCGCAGCCAGCGCCGCCCCCACGCTCAATCCCGCTATCACGCTCCCCCCCACCATCGCCGCAAGCAGCCCGCCGGCCGCGCCGCTCCAGGTTTTACCCGGGGAGATTGCCGGTGCCAAACGGGGGCCGCCCAGCAGCCGCCCGGCCGCATAGGCGCCGATGTCGCTGCACCATACGACGACGAGCACGAAGAACTCCCCCCGGACGCCGAACTCCGAACGGACGACCCACAAGGCGGACAAGGCGGCGGCGGCGTACAGCACCCCGAGCACCATCGGCATCGCCCGCCGCCGGCACATCGCGGCCCATTCCCACACCACCCCGCCGAACCCGACCAGGAGCAGGAGCGCCAGCGCAGCCCCGCCGAACCAGGCGCAGGCGAGCACCAGGGGCGCCAGGGCCGCCGCAGACAGCACGCGCAGCCGCAAATCCGCCCAGCGCGCCGCCTTCACCGGCTCAGCCAGGGCGCGCCCCGAAGCGGCGTTCGCGCCGGCTGAACTCCGCCAGGGCGGCAGCGAACTCGGACGGCCCGAAATCCGGCCAGAGCACCTCGATGAACACCAGCTCGGCATAGGCCGACTGCCACAGGAGGAAGTTGCTCAGGCGATGCTCGCCGCTGGTGCGGATGACCAGGTCCGGGTCCGGCATGTCGGCGGTCGAGAGCAGCTTGGCGAAGCCCTCCTCGTCCAGGCTCTCCGGGTCGAGCGTGCCGTCCCGTGCCGCGGCCGCGGCCCGCCGGGCAGCCGCCACGATCTCGGACCGGGCGCCGTAGGACAGGGCGACGTTGAGGTTGAGCCGGGCGTTGCCGGCCGTCTCCCGCTCGGCCCGGTCCAGGTCGGCGCAGATGTCGGTGTCGAACCGGTCCCGCTCGCCGATGATGCGGATGCGCACGCCCTGCGCCTTCAGCTCGGCCAGCTCCTGTCGGATGTAGTGGCGCAGCAGCCCCGTCAGGTCCATCACCTCGGTCCGCGGCCGGCGCCAGTTCTCGCTGCTGAACGCATACAGGGTCAGCCAACCGACGCCGGCCTCGATCGCCGCCTCGATGGCGCGGCGCACCGCCTGCGCCCCCGCACGGTGCCCGGCGACCCGCGGCAGCCCGCGCGCCGCCGCCCACCGGCCGTTGCCGTCCATGATGATGGCCACGTGGGCCGGCACGGTGGCGTCGGCGGCGCCGAGGGACAGTCGGTTCGGCTGAACGTTCAACTGGGTTATGGCCCCATCTCCAGCCCCCCGGACCTTCCGCGACGTCCGGGCTAAACCTGCTTGATGTCGCGCTCTTTGTCGACGAGGGCCTCGTCCACGCGCTTGATATACTGGTCGGTGAGCTTCTGCACCTCTTCGGACCAGGTCTTGGCCTCGTCCTCGCCGATTTCGTGCTTCTTTTCCGCGGCCTTGATCTGCTCCATCCCGTCGCGCCGCACCCCGCGCACGGCCACGCGCGCGCCCTCGCCATAGCGGCCCGCGGCCTTGGCCAGCTCCACCCGGCGTTCCGCCGTCAGCTGCGGGATCGGCACCCGCACCACCTGGCCGTCGGTCGACGGGTTGAGCCCGAGCCCGGAGTCACGGATCGCCCGCTCCACCGCGCCGACCACCGTCTTGTCCCAGACCTGGACCGTGAGCATGCGCGACTCGGGCACGCCGATGGTGCCCACCTGGGTGATCGGGACCTCCGTGCCCCATGCCTCGACCTTCACCGGCTCCAGCAGGGCCGGGCTGGCGCGGCCGGTCCGCAACCCGGCAAAGTCGCGCCGCAGCGTCTCCAAGGCGCCGTCCATGCGGCGGGTCAGGTCGGTCTTGATGGCAGTCAGGTCGGCCGGCACGGTGGCACCTCGCAAGGATCAGCCTGTCTTAGGCTCTTTCGACGATCGTGGTGAAGCGGCCTTCGCCCCGCATCACCTGGGCGAAGGCGCCCGCGGCGTGGATGTTGAACACGGTGATCGGCAGGCCGTTCTCGCGCGCCACGCTGATCGCGGCGGCATCCATCACAGCCAGGTCGCCTGCGAGCACGTCGTGGTAGGTGAGCTCCTCGTAGCGCTCGGCTTGAGGGTCCTTGCGCGGATCGGCGGAATACACCCCGTCGACCTGCGTCCCCTTCAGCAGCATGCCGCACCCCATCTCGACCGCCCGCAGCGCCGCGGCGGTGTCGGTGGTGAAGAACGGGTTGCCGGTGCCGGCGGCGAAGATCACCACCCGCCCCTTCTCCATGTGCCGCATGGCCCGGCGCCGGATGTAGGGCTCGCAGACGCTGGCCATGGGGATGGCGGATTGCACCCGCGTCGCCACGCCGATCTTCTCCAGCGCGTTCTGCACGCCCAGGGCGTTCATCACGGTCGCGATCATGCCCATGTAGTCCGCCTGGGCGCGGTCCATGCCGCGCGCCGCGGCCGAGATGCCGCGGAAGATGTTGCCGCCGCCGATCACCAGGCAGACCTCGTGCCCCAGGGCGAGGACATCCTTCACGTCCGTCGCGATCCGCAGCAGCGTGTCAGCGTCCAGCCCATACTCCCGCGTGCCCATCAGCGCCTCGCCGGACACCTTCAGGAGCACTCTCTTATGGGGCGGCTCAGCGGTCATGGCGTTCCCTCAGATGGTGGTCCGGACGGCGGCGCACCCTAGGGTCTGGGGCGGGCGGTCACAAGTTCTGGCTACACGTATCGGACCAGCCAGAAGCCCAGCACCGTCATCACCCCGGCTGCCGCCAGCAACCAGGGCAGACGCCGCTCGATGAAGCCGCGCGCCTGTTCGCCGAAGAACTTGAGCAGGACCGCCCAGAGGAAGAAGCGGATGCCGCGCGTCACCGCGCTCGCCAGCACGAAGGTGGCGAAGTCGAACTGGGCCGCGCCGGACGCGATGGTGATGATCTTGTAGGGGATCGGCAGCAATCCCTTGATCAGGATGATCTGGAGGCCGAGCTGGGCGAAGCGTTCCTGGAACGCGGCGTAGGCGTCCTCGTAGTGGTACAGGTGCAGCAGCGGACGCGCGACCTGGTCGTAGAGCGCGTAGCCGATCAGGTAGCCGAGCATGCCCCCAACCACGCTGGCCACCGTCGTGACCAACGCGTAGCGCAGGGCACGGTCCGGCCGGGCCAGCGCCATCGGGATGAGCAGCGCGTCCGGCGGCACGGGGAAGAAGCTGCTTTCGGCGAACGCCACCGCCGCCAGCCACACAGGCGCACGCCTGCTGGCGGCGAGCAGGAGCACGCGCTGGTAGAGACGACGGAGCATGAACGGTCCATTGCCACGCGCCACGGACGGCATCAACGGCTGGTCCCCGCCTGGAGCGGCGGCTAGGGTGCCGCGGAAGACTCACTTCCCGAGGTCTGCCAATGCGCCGTGCCGCCTGCTTGTCACCCCTGCTCCTGCTGCTCGGCATATGTCTGGCCGAACCCGGTTCCGCCCAACCGCGTAGCCGCGTGGCGCCGGTCGCGCCTGCCGGTCCGCCGCATGCCTGGCTGTTCGGCGTCTGGACCGGCGGGTTGTTCCCCGTGCTGGACGGCATGGCGGCACAGGACTGCAAGGCGCAGCCCACGGTCGCCTTCGCGCGCGACACGGTCGGCCACGCCGCCCTGCTCACCACCGGAGCGGTGCAGCGCGTGATCGAGACGGTGCGCACCACCCCTACAGGGGCCGAATTCCGCTTCACGCCGGACACGGATGACCAAGGAGGCTTCGGCTGCGAGGATTCCAACGTCCTGCACGTCGAACGGGAGACCGGGAGCACGATCTCCTTCCCGCACTGTGCGGCCTTCCCCTACCCGCTGGAGCGCTGCCCCACCTGACGGCCCGTCACACCGGCAGCGTCACCAGCGCCTGCACCCCGCCGGCCGGCCGGTTGCACAACACCACGTCGCCGCCATGGCCGCGCAGGATGTTGCGGGCGATCGGCAGGCCCAGGCCCGTCCCGCCCGTCTCCCGGTTGCGGCTGGGCTCCAGCCGGTGGAACGGTTCGAACACCCGGTCCAGTTCGCCGTCCGGGATCCCCGGCCCGTCATCCTCGACCAGGACCGTCACCACGCCGTCCTGCGGCGGCAACAGGCTGACCTTGGCCGCGTCGCCGTATTTCACCGCGTTGACCACCAGGTTGGTCAGCGCCCGCTTGATGGCGACGGCGCGGGCGCGGACCACCTGGTGGGTCGGGCCGGTGAAGCCGATCCGCTCGGCGGAGTCCGGATGGGCGTCCGCCGCCTCGTCCAGCACGGTGCGGAGCAGCTCGGCCAGGTCCAGCGGCGACGGCGCCTCGGCATTCGCGTCGTCGCGGCCGAATGCCAGCGTGGCGGCGACCATCCCCTCCAACTCGTCGAGGTCGCCCAGCATCTTGCGCTGCTGCTCCTCGTCATCCATCCACTCCGCCCGCAGCTTCAGCCGGGTGATCGGCGTGCGCAGGTCGTGGCCGATCGCGGTCAGCAGGAAGGTGCGGTCCCGCACGAAGCGGCGGATGCGCTCGGCCATGATGTTGAAGGCGCGCGCCGCCTTCACCGCCTCCGCCGTGCCGCGTTCGGGCAGCGGGGGCGCGTTGACGTTCATGCCGAGCCGCTCGGCGGCGGCCGCCAGCTCCCGCATCGGGGCGCTGAACTGCCGCACCGCCCAGATGACGAGCCCCGCCGCCGCCGCCGTCATCAGCCCGAACGAGATCAGGAACGTCTCGGACCAGAAGAACAGGGTGCGGCGCAGCGTCACGTGCACGTTCAGCCATTCCCCCGTCGGCAACCGCATGCTGACCAGCAAAGCCCGCTCGGCAGGGTTGCCGCGCACCAGCAGCTCGCGCCAGCGCATGCCGGGCGGGATCGGCGCGAACTGCATGGAGATGCGCAGCGAGCGCTGCACCGGCGGCGGCGCCGTTTCCAGGTCGCTGGTGGCCGGCGCGTTGTCCAGCGTGGCGGCGAAGTTGGACGATTCGTCGAAGGCGCGCAGCCCGGCCTGGCGTTCCTCCGGCGCCGACATCACCACCGAGCGGTAGAGGCTGCTGACCCGCAGGCCGAGCGACTGCGCCGCCGCCAGCCGCTGCAGGTCGATGCGGTCCAGCGTGTAGATCACCAAGCCGCCCGCCTGCACCACCGCCAGCCCTGCGAGCAGCACGAGCGCGGTCCGGTTGGCCAGGCTATGCGGCCAAAGCCGTTCCCAAATTCGCCAGCTCACGCCCGCTGGACATCCGCGGCCAGGACGTAGCCGCCACCGCGGACCGTCTTGATCAGCTGCGCCTGGCGGCCGTCATCCTCCAGCTTGCGGCGCAGCCGGCTGATCGCCACGTCGATCGCCCGGTCGAACGGGCCGGCCTGGCGCCCGCGCAGCAGGTCCAGCAGCATGTCGCGCGTCAGCACCCGGTTCGCCCGCTCCACCAGGGCCACCAGCAGGTCGTACTCGCCCCCCGTCAGCGGCACCTCCACCCCCTCGGGGTTGAGCAGGCGGCGGCGCGCCGGCTCCAGCGTCCATCCGGCGAAGCGGAGCGCGGCCACGTCATCCGCCCGGTGCCCGCCCCGGTCCGCCGTGCGGCGCAGCACCGCGCGCATGCGGGCCAGCAGCTCGCGCGGGTTGAACGGCTTGGGCACGTAGTCGTCCGCACCCAGTTCCAGCCCGATGATGCGGTCCGTCTCCTCGCCCATCGCCGTGAGCATGACGATCGGCACGTCCCCCTGGGAGCGCATCCACCGCGCCAGGTCCAGCCCGCTCTCGCCCGGCAGCATCAGGTCGAGCACGACGAGCTGGAAATGCCCGGTCGGCCAGGCGCGGCGGGCCTCCCGCCCGTCGCGCACGGAGGTGACGCGGAAGCGGTGACGCTCCAGAAAGCGGGCCAGCAGGTCGCGGATTTCCCGGTCGTCATCGACCACCAGGATATGCGGCATCGTTTCCATCTCACCACCATAGGCCCGGGCCTGGCCGGGTGGGAGACGCCGTTGCAATTGGTTGCATTTCGCCGCGCCACGGTCGTTTTCGGCGCGCCAGGATGCGCTGGCTCAACACCGATCGGACCCCACAGTCATGCGCAAGACCATCATGCTCGCCCTCGTTGCCGGCAGCCTCCTCGGCGCCGGCGCTGCCGTCGGCGTGACCCAGGCAGAAGCCCAGGGCGCGCCGCCGCCTGCTCCGTCCGCCGCGATGCCGGATGCAGGCATGCACCGCCCGATGGGCGACCGGATGCAGGGGCCGATGGGCGACCGGCCGCAAGGGCCCATGGGATGGCGGATGCGCCGCATGGGCGGCATGATGCGCCGTATGCGTGCCTTCGCGCTGGTCTACCCGGCGGCCGACCGCGCGCTGTCCGGCCCGGACGTGCAGAAGATCGCCGAGGCGTTCCTGCTGTTCAACGGCAACCATAGCTGGAAGGTGACGGAGGTGACGGAGGAGCCGAACCGCGTGACGTTCGCGTTCGCCACGCCGGACGGCACCGCCATCGCCCACTTCGCCATGGACCGCCATACCGCCCGGCCCGAACGGCTGAGCTAGGTTTCGCCTCCCGCAGCAGAGGCGCCTGTCGCCTCTCACGCCCGCATCGTAACGTCGTGCGGTGACCGTCCCGGACCATGCCCGCGCCGCCATCGCCCGGCTCGTCGCCCTCGACCCTGCTTTCGCCGGGATCGAGGGCGCGGCCGGGCCGCTGCCATGGCGCATCCGGGCCTCCGGCTTTCCCGGCCTCTTGCAGGCGATCGTGGGACAGCAGATCAGCAACGGCGCCGCGGCCGCGATCTGGCGGCGGCTGGCCGCCGTACCCGGTGCACTGGACCCTGCCGGATTGCTGGCGCTGGATGACGCGGTGCTGCGTGCCGTGGGCCTGTCGCGCGCCAAGCTGCTGGGCGCCCGCGCCCTTGCCGCGGCCTTTGCCGAGGGACGGCTGCATGCCGACCGCCTCGCCGCCATGGACGACGAGGCTGCGGTGGCGGCGATGGCGGCGGTGCGCGGCCTGGGGCGCTGGACGGCGGAAGTCTACCTGGTGTTCGCGCTGGAACGGGCGGACGTGTTCCCCGCCGGTGACCTGGCGCTGGCCGCTGCGCTGGCCGACCTGAAGCGCCTGCCTGCCCGGCCCACGCCGGTCACCCTGCGGCAACTCGCCGCCGCCTGGGCGCCGCAGCGCGCGCTGGCGGCCCGCCTGCTGTGGCACCACTGGCGCTTCCGCACCGGCCGGCCGACGATGGATGACCCGCCTGAATAACGGGCTGTTAACAAGTTTAACCCCATCCTCACGCCGTGACGCAGCGATCTTCATCCCAGACCTTTGTCCCCACGACCTTCCTCGAGCGAGGCGCGTCCGTGCCGTTCACCACCCCCATGCTGGTGGGCGCCCGGGTGCGCCCGGCGGACCGCTTCGGGATGGAGGTCGTCGTGCCCAACCCATCGGGCGGCCGGGGCGACTACATCCTGCCCTGGACCGGCCTGCGCAGCTTCTGCCGGCCCACGGTGCATGACGTCCAACTCACCGAGCACATCGCCGCGCTCCGCAACCTGACGCCGGCCGTCATCCGCACGGCCGCGCGCGCGGTCGCCGCCAAGGGCCTGGCTGGTCGAGCCGCCGTGGCCGCCGCCACCACGGCGATGGCCGCGGAGGAGGAGCGCCGCATCTTCACCAAGTTCGAGCTGCTGCTCCGCATCGTGCAACAGGCCGAACCACCGGGCGGTGCAAGCATCCGCCCGGAGGACGAACCGCCGGCCGCCCTGGAGGTCCGCGCCAAGCGGGTCATCGCCGGAGTGGCGCCGCGCATCGGGCAGGACAACGAGACCATCGCCGCCAGCCTCGGCGAGTTGGCCACGCTGTTCAACCCGATCGGCGTCGGCGCGGGGGCGTCGCGGGCGCGGCTGCCCTATGCCGTGGCCATGCTGAAGAAGCTGCGCCGTGAGGTCGTCCAGCTGCCCACCGGGCCGGACGACCAGGCGGGCGCGATGGTCCAAATGATCGCCAACACCGCGGATGTGACGCTGAAATGCGTCGACCACACGCTGGCGCAATCGCGTGGGCTGCTCGACCACCTGCTCGACCTGCTGGTCGCCTGGCGCGCCAACCCAGCCGGCGTCAGCAACCAGCTCACCCGCACCGAGTGGCTGATGGATGGTTGGGAACGGATATGCCGGCTGTGGGCGCTGTCTGACAAGCCCGCGGATCGCTGCAACGCCCTGGACGAGATCGTGGCCATGCTGCCGATCATCCCGCGCGAGGCCGGCGACTGGATCGGCGCGCAGATGGAGATCGAGACGCCGCGGCGTGTCTACCGGATGGTGAACGGCCGCGAGGACTGGCGCACCGGCCGCTACGTCCAGGACCTGATCGCCCGCAACGAACATCTGATCGCAGCAGCATGACAAGCGCAACCGTCCAGGCCGACCCGAACGTCCGCGACGTCGTCGCCGGGCTGACCCAGGCGCGCGACGCCCAGATCGCACGGGTGGTCGCAATGGTGGACGAGATGCCGGACCGCGGCGCGGCGGACGCGCTGATCGCACCGCTGCGCACCCGTCTGGCCCAGCTGCGGCCGACCCGTCCGTTCGGGTTCACCCGGCTGCTGTTTACCCCGTTCGACCCGGTCATCATCCCCGGCGAGCGCTGGCGACGCGGCGACGTCGGCATTCCGCGCCCGGCCTTGGCGCCGCTTGGCCAAGCGCTTCAGGCCGCCCTGCCAGCGCTCAGCGCCTCCATCGAGCCGAGCGCCTGCCGGGTGTCGCCCGACGATCGTTCGGTGATCGCGGGGCTGGGCCAGCGGCTATGGCCCGCCGCGGCTGCCGCCATGCGGCAGATGACCGTGCCGGCGGACTGGACGGAGGCCAGCGGTCTTGCGCCTGCCGACTTCACCGAACTCACCGCCGTGCTTGCCGCCGTCCTGGCGCAGGCCACCGCGATCGAGCAGCTGGCGGCGTCCCGGCTGCTGCCGGCCGACCCCGCCCTCCGCACCCTGCTCGCCCAAACCGAGCCCCAGGGCGGCCTGGCGCTGGCGACCCTGGTCTCCATCCTGCTGGCGCGCCTGCCGGTACCGGCCCGGGTGCTGGCCCTGGCTGCCGAGAATGCCAGCGCCGGCCGCAATCCCGCCGCCGCCCGCGCGATGGACCACACGCTGGCCAACCTCATGGCGTCCCTGGCCGACGATGCACCTGACACCAGCGACGCCACCGAGGCCGCCGTGGAGGCCGCCCGCGTGGCCTCCCTCCTGGCGGGACTGGAAGAGGGCGGCCCGATGAGCGCCGAGCGGCGGCAGCGGGTGGAGCAAATCCGCAGGGAGGCCGACGCGCTGTGCCGCCGCCGCTTCGACCGCGTCGTCGCCACGACGCTGCAGCAGGCCAGCGTCGTGGTCGAGATCGAGGATGGCGACGCCGTGCTCGACAACCTGGAAAGCACCGCCCGGGACCTGCGCCGCCTGGAAAGCGCCGGCCGCCGCCTGGGTAGCGGCGAGCACTACGACACCCTCGTGCAGACCGTATCGGACCGGTTCCGCGACCACCGCAGCGGCCTGGGCCTGGCCGATCGCGTCCGGATGGTGGAGATCCTCTCCGGCCCGGACGAAGCACTCGCCTTGCTGCTGTCCCAGCAAGGTTGACAGTGTGGGTCATCGGCGCGCGGACCCGTCAAAGGGACGGCTGTGTCACCTTCCCCCGCCTGCCCGCCCGGGCTGCTCTGGGTCGATGGAGATGAGCGACGGGTCTCCGCGTTGGACTCCGGCTGAGTTGGCCGCCGCGCTGGACCGAAGTATGGCGGACGTGGCCGCCGGGCGCATGGAGATGGAACAAGAGCATGCCGCCAAGGCGATCGACGCCGCCTGATCGTGCTTGAGTTCAGCCGGCCGCCTCCATCGCCAGCCGGGCAAGCGGGGAGGCCGGTTCAGCGCGACGGCAGCCGCTCCAACCCGCACCAGGCCGCGACCGTCAGCGCCAGCACCTTGGTCGTCCGCACGATGCAGTCCAGCCCCACGCTCTCGTCGATGCCGTGGATGTTCTGCGCGTCCGGCCCGTAGCAGGTCGCCTGCGTGGCCCCACCCAACACATAATGGCGTGCGTCCGTCAGCCCCGTCGCCGTGTAGTGGCGAAGCGCCTCGCCATACACCGCCTCGTGCTGGGCGGAGACGAGCCGGGCGATCGGCTGCTCCGCCGGGAACACGCAGCCATCGGCCATGAACCCCTTGAACTCGACGCTCAGCGCCGCCCCGCGCAGCCGATCGTCCAGCGCCGTGCGGGCCACCAGCGCCTCGATCTCCGCCTTCACGGCGAAGCAGGAGTGGCCCGGCATCACCCCCACCCGGATGCCCAGCCGCGCGCGGGTGGCGACCGAGCTGTTCCACTCGCCGCCTTCGATCGTGCCGATGTTGACGTTGATCGGGTGGTTGTCGCTGGCAAAGGCCGGGTGGCGCCGTTCCGCGCGGTTCGCCTCCGCCTCGTAGGCGCCGAACGCCTCCGCCACGACGCCCGCGGCCTGGATGGCGCTGACCCCGGCATGCGCCTCCCGCACGTGCACCGGCCGGCCCGTGACGGTGACCCAGGCCCAGACCACGCCGACCTCGGCCACATACAACGCGGGGAAGCCGGGGCCGGGCTCCGGGATCACCACGGCGTCGGGCGTCGGCAGCGCGTGCATCACCGCCAGTGCGCCGTTGCCCGTGCACTCCTCCTCGATGACGGCGGCCAGCTGCACCGGGGCGGCCGGTTGCACCCCCGCCGCCCGCAGGGCGTGCAGCGCCATCACGGTGCTGACCAGCCCGGCCTTCATGTCGCCGGCGCCCCGGCCGAACATGCGCCCATCGCGCACGTCCGGCTCGAACGGCGGCGTGGTCCATAAGTCGGCCGCACCCTCCGGCACCACGTCCACGTGGCCCTGCAGCATCAGCGACCGCCCGGCGGCCGTGACCGGCCGATGCTCCGCCACCACGTTGTCCCGCCCGGCATAGCCGATCAGCGGCGGGGAGAAGCCGGGGACGCGTTCCAGCGCCGCCACGTCCACCGGGACACGGCGAGGCGCCAGCCACAGCCCCTCATAGGCCGCCGCCATCGCGTCCAGCGCACCGTGCTCGTGGCCCAGCAGCGAGCGGTGGCGCACCAGACCGCCCAGCATCGCGACGCCGTCCGCCGCCTGGCCGTCCACCGCGGCGAGGATGGCGGCCCGCAACGCGGCATCTCGGCTCGGATCCAGCATCGGCGCACTCCCCGGACAGGACGGGGAGAATGCGCCTGCCGCGACCGGTGACAAGAGCGGGTCACACCCCAAGTGCGTGCCTGCTAGTCCGGCCGCCCGGTAGAAGGTAAGGTTCGCCCATGCCAGTCACGCCCGTCCCCGCCCCTGTTTCCCGCGAGTCCGGGAGGCGAGTGGGTTGAGCCGGCCCGGTCTGCCCAGGAAGGTCGGGATCGTCGGGGCCGGCCCGGGTGGGCTGGCGGCGGCGATGCTGCTGGCCCAGGCCGGCGCCGACGTGACGGTGTTCGAGCACCACGACCGGGTCGGCGGCCGCTCCGCGACCCTGCACGCGCCCAGCGCCGCCGGCACGTTCCGCTTCGACACCGGGCCGACCTTCTTCCTCTATCCGCGGGTCCTGCAGGATATCTTCGCCGCCTGCGGGCGTGCGCTTGAAGACGAGGTCGAGCTGATCCGGCTCGACCCACAATACCGGCTGGTGTTCGAGGCCGGGGGCGAGATCGACGCCACCAGCGACATGGGCCGCCTGGCGCAGGAGGTCGCGCGCCTCGCCCCGGCCGATGCGGCGGCGCTGCCCCGCTTCTTCGCCGACAACCGGGCCAAGCTCGCCGCGTTCCGGCCGATCCTGGAGGCCCCGTTCAACGGCCCGCGGGACCTGTTCCGGGTGGAGCTGCTGAAGTCGCTGCGGCTGATGCGGCCGCACCGGACGGTGGACGGAGACCTGGCCACCTACTTCAGCGACGAGCGGGTGCGGCTGGCCTTCTCCTTCCAGGCGAAATACCTCGGCATGTCGCCGTTCCGCTGCCCGAGCCTGTTCACCATCCTGTCGTTCATGGAATACGAGTTTGGCGTCTACCATCCGCGCGGCGGGTGCGGCGCCGTGATGACGGCGATGGAGCGGGTGGCGCGCGAGATGGGCGTCGCCTTCCGCATGGCCGAGCCGGTGGGGGAGATCCTGTTCGAGGGGCGACGGGCCACGGGCGTGCGCACCGAAGCCGGCCGCCAGTACTTCGACGCGCTGGTGCTGAACGCCGACTTCGCCCAGACGATGTCCCGCCTGGTGCCGGACCGGCTGCGCCGGCGCTGGACCGACCGCAAGCTGGCGAAGAAGAAGTTCTCCTGCTCGACCTTCATGCTCTACTTGGGCATCAAGGGCGACCTGCCGGAGCTGCCGCACCACACGATCTTCCTGTCCAAGGACTACCGCCGCAACGTGCAGGAGATCGAGGACGGGCTGGCACCGCCGGGCGACCCCTCGATCTACGTGCAGAACGCCTGCGTCACCGACCCGGCCCTGGCGCCACCCGGCCACAGCACGTTGTACGTGCTGGTGCCGGTCGGCAACCGGGTCGGCGACGGGATCGACTGGGCGGCGCAGCAGGCGGGCTACCGCGCGGTGGCGCTGCGGCAGCTCGAGCGGCTGGGCGTGCACGACATCGAGCGGCGGATCGTGTTCGAGAAGGTGATCACGCCGACCGATTGGGAGGCCGACCTCAACGTGTTCCGCGGCGCCACCTTCAACCTGTCGCATTCCCTGCAGCAGATGCTGCACCGGCGGCCGCGCAACCGGTTCGAGGATCTGGACGGCGTCTACCTGGTCGGCGGCGGCACCCATCCCGGCAGCGGCCTGCCGGTGATCTTCGAGAGTGCGCGGATCACCAGCCGCCTGATGGCGGACGATCTGGGCCTGAGCCCTCGTTGGGCGCCATCCCTGATGGCGGCGCCCACCTATGAACCCGCGATCGCGGAGGCACTATGAGCAAGCTCGATCCCGTCGGCATCGTCGGCGGCGGACTGGGCGGGCTGGCGGCGGCCTGCACGCTGGCGGCACGCGGCCACCGCGTGGTCCTGTTCGAGAAGAACGACTGGGTCGGCGGCAAGGCGGCCCAGCTGGAGGAGGGTGGCTTCCGCTTCGACATGGGCCCCACCATCCTCACCGTGCCGGCGGTACTGCGCCGTATCTTCGCCGAGGCCGGGCGCGACCTGGACCAGGCGCTCGACCTGCGCCGGCTGGACCCGCAATGGCGCTGCTTCTTCGACGACGGCTCCGTCCTGGACCTGACGGAAGAGACCGAGCGGATGGTCGCCAACCTGGACGCGTACAGCCCGGGCAATGCGCAGGGCTACCGCGACTTCCTGCGCATGAGCGAGGGGCTGCACGACGTCAGCCAGCGGTTCTTCTTCTGGCGCTCGGTGGAAGACCTCTGGGACACCATCGACTTCAAGAAGAACATGGATTTGGAGACGCTGCGCGACGTCATGAGCCTGAAGATGGGCAGCACCGTCGCGCGGCAGATCCGCAAGAAGGTGCCGGACGCCAGGGTCGCGCAGATGCTCGACCATTTCGTCCAGTATGTCGGCTCGTCGCCGTACAACTCGCCGGCCGTGCTGTGCTCGATCGGGCATATGCAGACGGATGGCGGCGTCTGGTACCCGATGGGCGGGACGCGGGCGGTGCCGCTGGCGCTGGCCAGGCTGGCCGAGGAGCTTGGGGTGGAGATGCGGCTGTCCACCGGCATCCGCCGCATCGTGTCCGACCGCGGCCGGGTGAGCGCGGTGGAGACCGAAGCGGGCGAGACGGTGGCGTTGTCGGCCCTGGTGTCCAACATGGACAGCGTGCGAACCTATCGCGAGCTGGTCGGCGGCAAGCCGGCGGCGACGTTCAACAAGCGCTGGAAGCGGGAGCCCGCCTGTTCCGGTGTGGTGCTGTACCTCGGCCTGGACCGCGGCTACGACCATCTGCTGCACCACGGCTTCGTCTTCTCCCGTGATCCGGAGGAGGAGTTCGACTGGATCTACCGCAAGGGGGAGCCGGCGCCCGACCCCACCTGCTACATCGCCGCCCCGGCCCGCACCGAACCGGGGGTGGCGCCGCCCGGCGGGGAGGCGCTGTACGTGCTCGTGCATACGCCCTATCTGCGGCCGCATCATGACTGGACCGCGATGCTGCCCGCGTATCGCAAGGTGATCCTGGACAAGCTGGCCCGCTGCGCCGGCATGCCGGACTTGGAGAGCCGCATCGTGGTGGAGCGCACGCTCACGCCGGCGGACATCCACGAGCGCTACCGGGTGCTGAACGGCGCGATCTACGGCCTGGCCAGCCACGGCAAGTTCCTCGGCGCGTTCAAGCCGGGCAACCGCTCCCGCGACCTGGCCGGGCTGTACCTGGCCGGGGGCGCCGCGCATCCCGGGCCAGGCATGCCGATGGTGCTGATGTCCGGCTGGATCGCCGCCGACAGCCTGGATCGCGACCGCAGCGCCAACGATGCACCGCTGAGCGCGTGAGCCACTGGCATCAACGCGTTGGAGCAAGGCTCCCTCTCCCAGAAGGAGAGGGCTTTGAGCGGCCTTGACGTAGGCGGTCTCACGCCGGTCGAACGCCGCATCCGGCGGCGGTCCCACGTCCTGTTCCGGCTGTTCGCGCTCTACCTGCGCTGGTATGTCGGCCGCCGGTTCCACGCGATCCGCATCTCCCGCACCGGCCTGCCGCACGTGCCCGCTTCCGGGCCGCTGATCGTCTACTCCAACCACCCCTCCTGGTGGGACCCGGCCGTCTACATCCTGCTCTGCGACATGCTGTTCCGCAGCCGGGCGGGCTACGGGCCGATGGACCAGGCGGCCCTGGGGAAATATGGCCTGCTGGAGCGCATGGGGGTGTTCGGCGTGACGCAGGATGACCCGCGTGGCGGCGTGCAGTTCCTGCGCACCTGCGACGCGGTGCTCGCCCGGCCGGGCGCCATGCTCTGGATCACCGCAGAAGGCACGTTCACGGACGCACGGGTCCGCCCGGTGGCGCTGCGTCCCGGGCTGGCCCATCTCGCCCGCCGGGTGCCCGGTGCCACCATCCTGCCGTTGGCGCTCGACTATCCGTTCTGGAACGAGAGCAAGCCCGAAGCCCTGTTGCGCTTCGGCGCCCCGCTGCACAGCGGCCGTGACGACAGCGTCGCCGCGTGGACGCAACGGCTGGAGGCGGCGCTGACCGCCACGATGGACGCGTTGGCGGCGGAGTCGGTCACGCGCAACCCGGCCCTGTTCACGCCGCTGCTCCGCGGCGTGACGGGGGTCGGTGGGATGTATGACCTGTGGCGGCGGGCGCGCGCCACCTTCGCGGGCCGACGGTTCGACCCGAGCCATGAGGGTGAGGCATGATCGCCGGCATCGTCGCCCTGCTGCTCGCCGGCGGACCGTTCCTGCTGGCGCTGCTCAACCTGCGGCTGCTCGCCAACCCCAGCCCGGCGACCCAGCCACAGGCAGTCTCCGTGCTGATCCCGGCGCGCAACGAGCAGGACAATATCGGGGCGGCCGTGGCGGCGGTGTTGGCCAACACCGGGCTTCCCTTCGAACTGCTGGTGCTGGATGACGGCTCCACCGACGGCACCGCCGCGATCCTGGCCGGCATCGCCGACGCCCGGCTGCGCGTCATCGGCGGGCCGCCTTTGCCGCCCGGCTGGTCCGGCAAGCAGCACGCCTGCCATGTGCTGGCGCAGGCGGCGCGGCACGACCTGCTGGTGTTCACCGACGCCGACGTCCGTCTGTCCCCCGATGCCCTCATCCGCATGGCCGGGTTCATGGAGCGTCATCCGGTGGGCCTCGCCAGCGGGTTCCCCCGGCAGGTCGTCCAAACCTGGTCGGAACAGCTCTTGCTGCCGCTGATCCACTTCCTGCTGCTCGGTTTCCTGCCCATCGCGGCGATGCGGCGATCCCCCTCGGTGGCGCTCGGCGCCGGATGCGGCCAACTGTTCGTCGCCCGGCGCGAGGCCTACCAACGGGCAGGCGGGCACGCGGCCATCCGTGCCTCGCTGCATGACGGGTTGACCTTGCCGCGGGCGTTCCGCCGGGCCGGGCAGATGACGGACCTGTTCGATGCAACGTCCATCGCGTCCTGCCGCATGTATCGTTCGGCCGCCGAGCTTTGGGCCGGGCTCGGCAAGAACGCGACCGAGGGCATGGCACGCCCGGTCGCACTCCCGGTTTGGACCGTCATGCTGCTGGGCGGCCAAGTCCTGCCGCTCGTGCTGATGCTCGGTGCTCCAAGCTCGGCGGCCATGCTGGCGCTGGTCCTCGTCATCGGCTTGCGTCTGGTGCTGGCGTCGCGGTTCCGGCAGCCGGAGATCAGTGCGCTGATGCACCCCGTCGGCATCGTGGCACTGCTGGCGATCCAGTGGGCCGCGTTGGGTCGCAGGCTTGGCGGCAAGCCATCCGTCTGGCGCGGCCGGCCGTATCTGGCCCAATGAAGCGGGTTTGTCTCGCCGTCCTGGCGCTGGCATGGGCAGCGCGGGCCGATGCCGAGCCGGGCACCGTGGTGGTCACGGTCTCGGGCGTGCGGTCCGATGCCGGGCACGTGCTGGTGGCGATCTGCGACCGGGCGCACTTCCTGCAAGAAAGCTGTCCATATCGCGGCCAAGCCCAAGCCAAACCAGGTGCCGTCACGGTGCGGATCGGCGGAGTGCCGCCCGGCACCTATGCCGCGCAGGCGTATCAGGACGAGAACGACAACCACACGATCGATCGGGATTTCTTCGGCAGGCCGACGGAGGGCATCGGGTTCTCCAACGATGCCCCGATGCGGTTCGGTCCACCGTCATTCGCCACCGCGGCGTTCGTGCTGGGCGCCTCGGGCGGCGCGATCACGTTCAGCCTACGCTACTACTAGGCGATCGGTGCCGTACGTGCCCCGCTCTGGATCGCCACGCCGCAAGCCCGGCTCGCGGAGCAGCTACTTCGACACGCTGGCGACTTGGGCCGGCGGCTTGGAGGCGGGGGGATCAGGCTGGGTCAGCCCGGTCGCGATGGAGTCGGCAAGCGCCTCGCTCAGGCAATGGTAGCCGAGGTCGTTCATGTGCACACCGTCATCGGAGAGGAAGCGGGCATACTCGTAGCCGTCCCGCTTCCACCCATCCATCAGCGCGCCCCGCGAGAACAGGGAGACGTTGTACTTCACTGCAAGCTCCGCCAGGACCCGTTCCAGCAGCAAGTGGCCTGGAGACGCCAGGACCATCGGCGAGCGCTGGTTGTCCATCAGGACCACGTCGATGCCGAGTGCCTTCAACCGCTCGATCCCGGTCGACACCAGCTGGCGGAAGACGTTCGGGTCCGAGTTCGCCATGGCGCCGTTGGCGCCGACCTGCCAGATGACCAACTCGGGGTGTAGGGCGATGGCATCGCTATCCAGCCGCGCCACCTCCTCCAGCGCATCCTGGCCGCCCACACCACGATTGATCACCGCGATGTGGCCCATGGGGAACGCTTTGGAGAGGTCGGATTGCAGCTGGGCCGGGTAGGTGTTCGCAGGCGACGTGGCACGCCACCCTTCGGTGCTGGACGATCCCAGCGCCACCACCAGGACTTCCGCGCCGCTCGCCAGTCGTTTCTTCGTCGCCGGCAACGCCACCGGGGGTGCCTTTTCCGCGGGGCAAGCGACCTGCGCCCGAGCGGCGCCAGACGAAAGGCCGATGGTGGCGGAGAGCGCGATGGCGGCGGCTGCGAGTGTCTTCATGGTGCTACCGAACGTGTCAAAGCGTTGCAGGTCCAGGGGTAAATGCCGCCATTCCATCAACTCCTCGCTACCGACGCTGCAGGTCAGGCCGTCCCACCGACCGTCAGGCCCGAGAGCTTCAGCGTCGGTTGGCCGACGCCCACCGGAACGCCCTGCCCGTTCTTGCCGCAGGTGCCGATCCCCGCATCCAGCGCCAGGTCGTTGCCGACCATCGTCACCTTGGTCAGCGCATCCGGACCGTTGCCGATTAGCGTCGCGCCCTTGACCGGAGCGGTCACCTTGCCGTCCTCGATCAGGTAAGCCTCGCTGGCCGAGAACACGAACTTGCCGGAGGTGATGTCCACCGATCCGCCACCGAAGTTCACCGCATACAGGCCCCGCTTCACAGAGCGGATCATCTCCTCCGGCGCGTATGGGCCGGCCATCATCACGGTGTTGGTCATCCGCGGCATCGGCGCATGCGCGTAGGACTGGCGACGGCCGTTGCCGGTCGGCGCCACGTCCATCAGGCGCGCGTTCAGCCGGTCCTGGATGAATCCCTTCAGCACGCCGTCCTCGATCATCACGGTGCGGCCGGAGGGCGTGCCCTCGTCGTCCACCGTCAGGCTGCCGCGCCGGTCCGGCATGGTGCCGTCATCCACCACCGTGACGCCCGGCGCCGCGATGCGCTGCCCGACCAGCCCGGAGAAGGCGGAGGTCTTCTTGCGGTTGAAGTCGCCTTCCAGGCCGTGGCCGATCGCCTCGTGCAGCAGGATGCCGGGCCAGCCGGAGCCCAGCACCACCTCCATCTCGCCGGCCGGAGCGGGGCGGCTTTCCAGGTTCACCAGCGCCTGGCGCAACGCCTCGTCCACGCCATTGCGCCAGATCTCGGGCGTGAGCAGGCGGCTGTAGCCGAAGCGGCCGCCCGTGCCGTACCCGCCGGTCTCCCGCCGGCCATCCTGCTCCACCACGACGGACACGTTCAGCCGCACCAGCGGGCGCAAATCCGCCACCCGGCGGCCGTCGGCGCGCATCACCTGCACCGCCTGCCACTCGCCATACATGGTCGCCATGACCTGCTTGACCCGCGGGTCCTTGGCGCGGGCGTAGGCGTCGATCTCGGCCAGGATGGCCGTGCGGGCGCCGAACTCCATCTCTCCCAGCGGGTTCACGTCGCCATACAGCCGGGCGTTGCTGGCGCGCGGCGCCTCGGCCGCGAGCCCGCCGCCACCACCGCGGACAGCCGACACCGTCGCCGCCGCGCGGCGCAACGCCGGCTCCGACATCTCGCCCGCATGGGCGTAGCCGGTCTCCTCGCCCAAGATCGCCCGCAGCCCGAAGCCCGAGCCGCTCTCGAACCCCGCGTGGCGGATGCGGCCGTCATCCAGCGAGATCTGCTCGCTCTCCCGGTATTCGAGGAACAGCTCGCCATCGTCGCAACCGGCGAGCGCGTCGGCGACGATCCGCTCCGCGGCGCCGCGATCCATCGCACCGTCCTCCCGCTCGAAGAACAGACGGTCCGTCTCGGCGAGGGGCGAGAGCGCAAGTGTCATGGGAGGTCCGATGCAGTGGGATGGGCAATCATATGGGCGCGGCCAGCCGTCACGACAGGCGCCGGTCGAAATGCAGGGTCACCGTCAGGGCCGTCAGCAGCAGCACCGCGACGGCCTGGTGCGCCGTCGCCAGCCCGACCGGCACGACGTTCAGCAGCGTGGCGACGCCGAGGCTGTACTGCAGCAGCAGCAGCGCCCCCATCGCCCCCGACGCGCGGCGCACCACGCGCGGCAGGGCCGCCCGCGCGCCGACGGCCACGGTCGCCAGCACCAGCACCGCCGTCGCGGTGGCCAGCAGCCGATGGTCGAACTGCACCGCCGCCACGTTCTCGGTCAGGTTGCGGAGGAACGGGTGCAGCGCGGCATAGCCGGGCGGCACCAGGCTGTCGCCCATCATCGGGAAGCTGTTGTAGACCAGCCCGGCATGCAGCCCGGCAACGAAGCCCCCGGCGACGATCGTCAGCGGCAGCAGCACCGCACACAGCGTCGTCAAGCGCCGGAACGCCCGGCTGGTGACGACTCGCGCACCGCCCGGCCGCAGCACGCCCAGCGCCGTCCACAGGATCGCGGCATACAGCGACAGCGCCAGCACCAGGTGCGCCACCAGCCGGTAGGCCGACACGGCCGTGCTGTCCGCCGCGAAGCCGGATGCCACCATGAACCAGCCGACCGCCCCCTGCAGCCCGCCCAGCACGAAGAAGCCGAGCAGCCGCAGCCACAGCCCACGCCCGATGGCGCCGCGCAGCCCCAGCACCACCAGCGGCACCAGGAACACCACCCCGATCAGCCGTCCCCAGAGGCGGTGCGTCCATTCCAGCCAGAAGATGTGCTTGAAACCCGCCAGGCCGAAGCCCTCGTTCACCAGCTGGTATTGCGGGATCTGCTGGTAGAGCGCGTACAGCCGCCGCCATTCCGCATCCGACCAGGGCGGCAGGACCCCGGAAAGCGGCGCCCATTCCATGATGGACAGGCCCGACCCGGTCAGCCGCGTGGCGCCCCCGAGCACGATCATCACCAGCGTCATCACGCATATCGCGAACAGCCAGCCGGCCACCATCAGGCGGTCGAGCCGCTCGCGCGGGGTCTCCAATCGCTTGCGGCCGGCATCCAGGTCGAACGGCATCCAGCACCCCACCACGCCCCGCCAGGCTACGGCCCCGAGGCTCGCTTGCCGCCACGTTCGCGCGGGTGCTACCTGCCCGCCGCCCGATGACCCAGCCAGTCCCTATACTGTCCGTAGTCGTTCCTGTCCGCAACGAGGGCGCCAATATCGCGGGTTTGATCGCGGAGATCGAGGCAGCGCTGGCGGCGGTCCCGCACGAGATCGTCTACGTGGATGACGGCAGCACGGACGACACGCCGCAGGCGCTGGACGCCGCGCGCGCCGGCGCGCCGCTGGTGGTGCGCCGCCATCGCGCCAGTTGCGGGCAGAGTGCCGCCATCATCACCGGCGTGCGGGCGGCCCGCGGCACCTGGATCGCCACCCTGGACGGCGACGGCCAGAACGACCCGGCGGACATTCCGGCCCTGCTCGCCCGGGCCCAAGCCGCCTCCGGGCTGGTGCTGACGGCAGGCCATCGCGTGAACCGGCGCGACTCGCGGGCCAAGCGCGTCGCCTCCCGGCTGGCGAACGCCATCCGGGCGCGGCTGCTGGGCGACGCCACGCCGGACACCGGCTGCGGGCTCAAGCTGTTCCGCCGCGACGCGTTCATGGCACTGCCGCAGTTCGACCACATGCACCGCTATCTGCCGGCGCTGTTCATCCGGGCGGGCGGACGGGTGGAGTCAGTGCCGGTGAACCACCGTCCCCGCACCCGGGGCACGTCGAAATACGGCACCTTTGATCGGCTGTGGGTGGGTATCTTCGACCTGGCGGGCGTGTATTGGCTGCAACGCCGCGGCAGCCATCCGCTGGTCGAACCCCCGGAGGACGCGGCCTGACCGTCGTGTGGAAGCCGGCGCTGCTGCTGTGCGGCCTGCTGCTCGCGGGGCTGGCGCTGCGCAGTGGCTGGGGCCGGGCCGGGCTGGACGCCCCGGCGGAGGCCGGCCCGGCCGGGTTCGTGCTGCTGGGGACGCTCGCCTGCGCCATCGGGGTGCCGCGGCAGGTGGTGGCCTATGCCGCGGGGCTGGGGTTCGGGGCATGGGGGGGGTGCGTCCTGGCACTCGTGGCGGAGGTCGGCGGGTGCCTGATCGATTTCCTGTGGGCACGGCTGGTGGCGCGCGACTGGGCGGCGCGCCGCATCGGCGGCCGCCTCGCCAGACTTGACCAGCGGCTCGGCCGATACCCGTTCAGCGCGACGCTGACGCTGCGGCTGCTGCCGGTCGGCAGCAACATCCTGCTGAACCTGCTCGCCGGTGTGTCGGCCGTGGCGCTCGGCCCGTTCCTCCTGGCATCGGCCATCGGCTACGTCCCGCAAACGGTGGTGTTCGCCTTGCTTGGGGGCGGCGTGCGGGTGGACCGCACCCTGCAACTGGCGCTGGCAGGCGGGCTGCTCGTTGCCGCGACCGGGCTGGGCGTATGGCTGATGCGGCGCATGCGACCGGAGGCGGCATAGACCGGGTGGCGTTACCTGACAGCTTCGCCGCATTAAAAACGATACTGCAATCCTCCGCTGCCGCTGAAGTCGTTCCCGCCAGACCGATCGATCGTCGTGGTCGCGAAGGCGGTCACCGACAGGGATGGCGTAATCGGCGCCGACACCCCACCCGCGACACGCCCGAAAGGCCGGCGCGAATGAAGCGCGGGCACGCTCAGCGTGTCCACGATCGCCGGCGCCGAGGTTGCGCCATACTGGATATCGCGCCCGTTCCCGATCACGTTGCTTTCGACCGTCAGGTTGAGGTACGGCTCGATCTGGTCGCCAGGTAGGTGAACGGCAGCCGGATCTGCCCGCCGGCGCTCACCACGAGTGAGCTGTCAACCTGCTGGCCAACGTTCAGGGTCAGGACCGGGTCGCCAGCTTCGCTGAAGCCGTTGACCTTGGCGCGGTCGTACAGCAGGCCGGCGATCGGACCGGCCCGCACGCCGGAGAGGTCGAACAACCTGCCCACCTTGCCGCCGGTGACGAGGCTGTTGCCGCTGGGCGACGACGAGATCGTGTCGACGACCCCCGGCCGCGAGTTGCGATAGTTCTGGATGCCGCCGGCGATCAGACCTTGTGCAAAGTAGTTCGCCGTCGCGACGGTGCCGTAGATGCCGAATTGGAAGGAGTTGCTGTTCGTCTTGCCGTTCCCGTTCGAGAGCTTGAGGGACGGACTTGCGTAGTCGAAGGCACCGCCGACCAAAGCGGAGTCGTTGATCAGGTACTCGGCGCCGACGGTGCTGCCGACCGAAGAAAGGTTGAAGCCCGCGCCAGCGGTGGTCCGAGCGCCGCCGGATACATCGCCGTCGGAGAGCACATAGAGCGAGAACCGGTGATCCGGCGCAGCACCCACGCCCGCGCTCGTTCCAGCATCCGCCAAGTCGCGTTGCGGGGCGAAACCGCTCGCTGTTGCGCCGCCCAGCCTGTCCAAGCGCGAGAACAGCGTCTGTGCGAAGGCCTGCTCGGTGATGCTGCCCAACGCACCCTGCGCCGGCAGCGTAGAGGGAGCCTCCAACCGGTTGACGATGTACTCGCCGACGACGGCGAACCCCGCCGAGGTCAGGTGGATGCCGTCCACGTAATACAGGTACTGGGCCTGCTGCCCGGGATTGCCGATGCAGGTGAGCGGGCAGGTTCCAGTGTTGCTGATGCCATAGAGAGCCGGGCGGGCCGCTATTTCCGAGACCAACAGACCCTCGTCGACATACTCGACGCGCACGCCGCTCCTGGCGATGGCGGCAAGGGGCGCCTGGAGATCCGCGTTGTAGGCCGTGTTGAAGGCCAGGCCGATCGGCGTGGTCAGCTTGCCGGCATTGGACGGTTCCAGGGCCGAGTTGGGCGCGCTGTAGACCAGCGTGCGCGCCCCATCGGCCACGAAATAGTTGATCCCGGTCAACGCCTGGGCGGCGCTCATCGCCGCCGCGGCTGGAACGCCGGCCAGCGTGCCGACGCTCTGGTATGCGCTCGCATCGTTGCCGCCAAGGTGCAGCAGGACGAGGTCGGAGGCCGAAATCCTCACACCGGACGCCGCGAACCCTGCGAGTTCCTGGCTGAAACCTGGAAACGAGGCCACCGTCACGTTCGAGGTGCCAGTCGTCGCGCCCCCGATCGCATAGTCCGACACAGGCAGGTTGAGGATGCCCGCAACCGTATCAACGTAGTTCGTTCCGCCACTGAGCCGTCCCGTCGGGTAGCGCCCCACGAAGAACTGGTAGTTGGCGGACTTTACCCCGAACTGTTGCGCAGCAATGGCCAGCGCGTTGCCCGTATCGGCATAGCTGTCGCCGAACGCCCGGATGCTGGAGAACGTTTGCTGCGCCCAAGCATGCGTCGCCGGCCCTGACACAAGACCAAGCGTCATTGCGACGGAAGCTAGATTACCGATGTGTCTCACAGCTATGGCCGCCCTTGGATGTTCTTGCTTGCGTGGCCTGGACGTCTTTGGTGGGCAGAATGTTTAGTCTGCCGTGTCATCGCTTACGAATGACACCAAGGTCAGTCAACAAGCTTTCCGGCCTGTAATGTCGTTTCCGGAACAATGTGGCAGATTGGATCCAGGCCGGTAAGCCTCCCGCGGGTCGTCAAGCGCCCCTACCAACCCGTGGGCCCGCTTCGGCCAGACCGGTGGAACCACGACGCTGCGGATCCACATGCAACGCACTGCGATGGGATCTGGCCTTCGGCCCCCCAGCTTGGGGTTGATCGGGATGCATGGTCACATCAGATGCGGCATGCTGAATGGGGGTCCGGACATGCCCGCTGCCTACTATCCCGCGCGGGCGAGTGTTACGCCCGACATCGCCACCCGGCTGGCCCGGATGCGCCGCGTCGCCTGGCTGGTGGACGCTGCCTTCCACATCCCCGGCACGCGGTTCCGCTTCGGGCTGAACAGCCTGATCGGGCTGGCCCCGGTCGCGGGCGACACGCTGCTGGGGCTGGTGTCGCTCTACATCATCCAGCAGGCGCACGCGCTGGGCGTGCCCAACCACAAGCTGGCGCGGATGCTGGGCAATGTCGCCATCGAGGTCGCCGGCGGCTCGGTGCCGATCCTGGGTGATTTGTTCGACGTGGCGTTGAAGGCGAATCTGCGCAACATCCGGATCGTGGAACAGCATTTCGGCATCGCGCCGGCGCGGTAGCTAACCTCGGTCGACGCCTGGGTGAGGGTGTTGCCCGTGATAAGGACGTTCGCCTTGTCGGCGGGCAGCCCTCACCCCGGCCCTCTCCCGGAAGGAGAGGGAGACGAGGCAGGTCGGGCGGCTTGAATGAGGCGGCGCATGTGGCGCACGACGGCGGGCAAGCCGTCCAGGATCGCTTGCCCGACGATGAAGTGGCCGATGTTCAGCTCCACCACTTCCGGAAGGGCCGCGACAGCCCCCACATTGGCGTAGGTCAGCCCATGGCCGGCATGGCATTCCAACCCGAGCCCGCCAGTCGCGGCAGCGGCCTGGCGTAGGCGCTCCAACTCGTTCGGGCGCCCCTCGGCATAGGCGCCGGTGTGGAGCTCCACGATATCCGCCCGCAACGCCGCGGCAGCCTGCAATTGCCGCTGGTCCGGGTCGATGAACAGCGACACGCGGATTCCGGCGTCGCGCAGCGCTGCGACCATGGGCCGCAGTGTCGGCTGCTGCCCTGCCGCGTCCAGCCCGCCCTCCGTCGTCACCTCGGCCCGGCGCTCCGGCACGATGCAGGCGGCGTGGGGGCGCACGCGCAGGGCAACGGCCACCATCTCGTCGGTCGCCGCCATCTCGAGGTTCAGCGGCTTGCCGATCGCGGCGCGCAGCCGGTCGATGTCGGCATCGCGGATGTGGCGCCGGTCCTCCCGCAGATGCGCGGTGATGCCGTCGGCGCCGGCCTCGATCGCGGCCAGGGCGGCGTCCACCGGGTCCGGATGCGTGCCGCCGCGTGCGTTGCGCACGGTCGCCACGTGGTCGATGTTGACACCCAGCCGGATCATGCCGCCCTCCGTTCCGCCAGCTCCGCCGCCATGCGCAGGGCCGCCACCAGGCTGGACGGATCCGCCACCCCCTGCCCGGCGATGGCGAAGGCGGTGCCGTGGTCCGGGGAGGTGCGGATGATCGGCAGGCCGAGCGTCACGTTCACGCCGCCTGCCATGTCCAGCGTCTTCAGCGGGATCAATGCCTGGTCGTGGTACATGCAGATCGCCGCGTCGTAGGTTGGCCGCGCCGCATCGGTGAACATGGTGTCGGGCGGGTAGGGTCCGGTGGCAAGAATGCCCTCCGCCTGCAACGCCGCCACGGCCGGGGCGATCACCCGGGCTTCCTCGTCCCCCATGGCACCCTGCTCGCCCGCATGCGGGTTCAGCCCGGCCACCGCCAGCCGCGGCGTGGCGATGCCGAAATCCCGCCGCAGCGCCGCCGCCGTGGCCCGCGCAGTGGCGAGGACGGCGTCCGTCGTCACCCCCTCCAGCGCCCGGCGCAGCGACACGTGGATGGTCACCGGCACCACCCGCAATTGCGGGCAGGCCAGCATCATCACCGGCGTGCCCCCGGTCAGCGCGCCCAGGAACTCCGTGTGGCCGGGATGGGGGAAGCCGGCTTCATACAGCACCGCCTTGCTGATCGGGTTGGTGACGACCGCGGCGCCCTCGCCCGCCTGCACCAGGCGGACCGCACGCTCGATGCTGGCGATCACGGCGGGTGCGTTGGCCGGGTCCGGGCGGCCGGGCCGGGCGATCTCGGGCAGGTCCAGCGCCAGCACCGGCAGCGCGGCGTCGAAGACGTCGGCCACCTGGTCGGGCGACTTGATCACCGCCATCGGCACGTCCAGCGCGCCGATCCAGAACGGGTCCGCGACCATGGCGAAGCGCAGGCCGGTTCCCGCCAGGATGCGCCAGGCCTTTGCGGCGATCTCGCCCCCGATCCCGGCCGGGTCGCCCATGGTGAGCAGCAGGGGTTTGGCGCACATGGCGCGCAACCAAACACATAAGCCGCGGCATGCAAACCACCGGGCGGCCTCCTATATCGCGTGGCATATCTAGGAGAGTGCCGCCGTGACCGACCGTCCGCGTTTCTTCGACGACCTTGCCGGCGTGGCCGGCGGTGCGTTCTCGGCCCTGACCGGGTTGCGCGACGAGGCGGAGGCGACGATTCGCGCCCGCATCGACGAGGCGATCCGCAAACTGGACCTGGTCCGCCGCGAAGACCTGGAGGCGGTGGAGCAGATGGCCGCCAACGCGCGCGCCGGGCAGGAAGCGGCGGAGTCACGCCTCCTGGTGCTGGAGGCGAAGGTCGCGGCACTCGAAGCGGCCTCGGTCCCGCCCAGCGACGTGGAGCGGACGGACCCGGACTTCCCCGACCCCGCCGGTATATGACGCAGGTGCAGCAACCGGGCTTGCCCCAGCGGTTTGTCGCCCGGTAGTCTGACGGTGCATCGAGTCGAGGCCTCAACCCGCTGACTCGATCCGTGTCCGGCCTTCCTCCAGATGGGAGACCCCATGATGCCGACCGTCCACTCCGCCCTGCCGGGCGACCCCGCCGCCAACCCGCTCGACGCGCTCGAGCGGATCGTCGGCGACAACGACTGGGCCTTTGACCGCCGCAGCGAAGGCGAGATGGCGGCCGAGGCACCCGGCAAGTGGTGCGATTACGGCCTGTACTTCTCCTGGTCGCGGGAGATCAGCGCGATGCATTTCACCTGCGCCTTCGACCTGAAGGTGCCGGCGGCCAAGCGCGGTGCGCTCTACGAGCTGATGGCGCTGGCGAACGAGAAGTTGTGGATCGGCCATTTCGGCATGGACAGCGACGACGGCATGCCGCTGTTCCGCCACTCCGTGCTGCTGCGCGGCGCGCGGGGCGCATCGGCCGAGAGCCTGGAGGACATGGTCGACATCGCCATCACCGAGTGCGAGCGGTTCTACCCGGCGTTCCAGTTCGTGCTGTGGGGCGGCAAGGCGCCCGCCGACGCGCTCGCCGCCGCCATGCTGGAGTGCGTGGGCGAGGCGTGACCCCCTCCGTCCTGCTGCTTGGCGGCGGGAAGATGGGTGGCGCCATGCTGGCGGGCTGGCGCCGTGCGGGATTGGCGCACAGCTACGTGGTCGACCCGGCGCCGGTCGCCGCCACCCTCGGCGGGACCGGCGTGACGGTGGTGCAGTCGGCGGACGCAATCCCCGCTGACTTCGCTCCGGACGCCGTGGTGCTTGCGGTCAAGCCGCAGGCGGCCGATGCGGCCTTGCCCGGCATCGCCCGGTTCACCCGCGACGCCACGGTGATCTCCATCATGGCTGGCAGGACCGTCGCCGCCATCAGCGGTCTGACAGGGTCCGCCTGCGTCGTCCGCGCCATGCCCAACACGCCGGCGGCGATCGGCGAAGGCTTCACGGCGCTGTTCGCGGCACCTGCCGTCGCCGAGCCGCAGCGCCAGCTGGCCCAGACCCTGCTCGCCTCGGTCGGTGAGGTCGCCTGGCTGACGGAGGAGCGGCAGCTCGACGCCGTCACCGCCGTGTCCGGAGGCGGCCCGGCCTACGTCTTCCTGCTGGCGGAGCTGTTGGAGGCGGCGGCGATCGAACAAGGGTTGCCGGCCGACCTGGCACGGCGGCTTGCCCGGCGCACCGTCGCGGGCTCCGGCGCGTTGCTGGCCGCCAGCGCCGATGATGCCGCGGAGATGCGCCGCGCCGTGACCAGCCCGGCCGGAACGACGGAACGCGCCTTGGCGGTGCTGATGGCGCCCGATGCCTGGCCGTCCCTGGTCAGCCGCGCCGTCGCGGCGGCGACGGACCGCTCGCGCGCATTGTCGGGCTGATGGCGGCCGCCGGGCTGGCAATCCTGCGGCAACGAACCACCTGACCAGCATGGATGATGCGGAATTCGACGCGGCCCTGGTGGCTGCTGCCTTCGCCCAGGCCGGGGAGACCGGCTGGCCCGGGCTGAGCATCGTGGACGTGGCGCGGGGGGCGGGGCTGCCGCTGGACCGGGCGCGCGCCCGCTTTCCGGGGCCCGGGGCGGTGCTGCAACGGTTCGGTGTGCTGGCGGACCAGGCGGCGCTGGCCGATGCCGCCGCCTTGGGGACGCCGCGCGACCGCATCTTCGACCTGCTCATGCGCCGGTTCGACATGTTGCAGCAGCATCGGGCCGGCATGCTGGCGTTGCTGAGGGCCCTGCCGCTGAACCCGCTGCTGGCACTGACCTTGGGCGCGGCCACGGTGCGGAGCATGGCATGGATGCTGGAAGCCGCCGGAGTGTCCGCCGCCGGGCTGCGCGGCCTGATCCGGTCCGAGGCGCTGGTGGGCGTCTGGTTGTATGCGTTGCGCGCATGGAAGGACGATGAGAGCGCCGACCTCGCGGGAACCATGGCGGCGATGGACCGCGGCCTGGACCAGGCCCAGCGGCTGTTCGACATGATCGCGCCGAAAGGCGACACGGCGGCCGAGGACGGGATGGAAGGCGTGGTCGACCTTCCGGACGACCCGGACACGGCGGTCGATCCGGACACGGCGGCCGACCTGCTGGTCCGGGCCAACCCGCCACCGCCGCCGGCCATGGACCCGCCGCCCTCACCCCCGTGACGATGGGTGATTGACCCATCGACCCGGCAGCGCCAGGTTGATGACGACAGCCCGACTGGGAGCGTTGCCTAGAACAAGAAGGATGCGGCGATGTCTGACGATCCGACCAAGACTTTCTCCAATGCCACCCATGCCGGCGTGAATGCCGCACAGGCTGTCGGCGAGAAGATGACCAGCATGGGCGCCAATGCGATGAACGAGTTCCATCGCATGTTCGCGGACCTGAAGATGCCGATGATGCCCGACATGGAAGCGCTGATGGCGGCGCATCGGCGTAACCTGGAGACGCTGTCGGCCGCCAACCGCGTGGCGCTGGAAGGGGCGCAGGCCGTCGCCCGCCGCAACATGGAGATCATGCAGCAGACGATGGCGGAGCTGACGGACGGCATGCGCCAATTCAGCCCGACGGAAGCGCCGCAAACCCGTGCAGTCCGGCAGGCGGACATGCTGAAGAGCGCCTATGAGCGGGCCGTGTCCAACATGCAGGAGATCGGCGACCTCATCCAGCGCTCCAATGGGGAGGCGTTGGAGCTGTTGAACAAACGCTTCGTCGAAGCCGTCGACGAGGTCAAGGGGCTGGTCGCCAAGGGACAAGGCTCGGAGTAGCGGTCCCTGCGAAGCGGGTTGTTCGTCTGGTTGCCGCCTTCTCCGGGTTCCGTTGGAGCAAGGAAGCCTTAACGTCGTTGCCTTACGCTGCCGCCTTACCCGCATGGGACAGGTGGTATGGACTGGCAAGACGTGCGGCTCGTCACAGCCTGGCTGATCGCGGCGCTGGGAGTCTACACGGTCATCCTGTGACCGCGCGAGACGTCGGTGCCCGCGGCCGCCAGCGGCGCAGCAGAAGGGCGCTGCCCACCACGCTGACGGACGAGAACGCCATGGCGGCGCCCGCGACCGCCGGGCTGAGCAAACCGGCGGCCGCCATCGGAATGCCGACGACATTGTAGGCGAAGGCCCAGAACAGCCCGCTGCGGATCCGCCGATAGGTCCTCGCCGCGATGTCGAGCGCGGCGGGCACCAACGCCGGGTCGGGCCGCATCAAGGTGATACCGGCCGCTGCGGCGGCCACGTCCGTCCCGCTCGCCATGGCGATGCCTACGTCCGCGGCGGCGAGTGCGGCTGCGTCGTTCACGCCGTCGCCCACCATCGCGACACCGCCGGCCTGGCGCAGTGCGGCCACGGCCGCCGCCTTGTCTTCCGGCAACGCCTCCGCCCGGACGTCATCGATGCCCACCGCGCGGCCCACCGCGGCCGCGGCCGCGGCCCGGTCGCCGCTGAGCATCACGACGGTCCGGCCCTCGGCACGGAGCGCGGCGACCGCCTCGGGCGCACCCGGCCGCACGGTGTCGCCAAAGCTCAGCATGCCGAGCAGCCGACCAGATTGCGCCAGGAAGGAGACGGTGTGCGCGGCCCCCGCAGCCCCGGCAAGTGCCGCGGTGTCGATGCCCTGCTCCGCCATCAGCCGCGCATTGCCCAGCAGGACGGGTTGCCCTGCCACGGTGGCGCTGACGCCGCGGCCCGGCAGTGCGCGCACCGGCCCGGCTGGCTCGACATGGTTGGCGCGGGCCAGCACGGCGCGCGCCAGCGGGTGTTCGCTGCCAGCCTGCACGGCGGCGGCCAACTGCAGCACGTCGTGCTCCGTGGCGCCGGGCACAGCGCGCACGCCCATCAGCTCCGGCCGGCCGAGCGTCAGCGTGCCCGTCTTGTCGAACACGACCGTCCGCACCGCCGCCGCACGTTCGAACACCAGCGGGTCGCGCATCAGGATGCCATGTCGGGCAGCGGTGCCAGTGCCGACCATGATCGCGGCCGGTGTCGCCAGGCCCAGCGCGCATGGGCAAGCGATCACCAGCACCGCCACCGCGTCGACCAGCGCGACCTGGACGCCGGCGCCGGCCAGCCACCAGCCGAATGCGGTGAGCACCGCGACCCCGATCACCACCGGGACGAACACCGCGCTGACCCGGTCCACCAGGCGCTGCACCGGCGGCTTCTGCGCCTGCGCGTCGCCCACCAGCCGCACCAGCTGGGCCAGCCGGCTCTCCGCACCCAGCGCCACCGCCTCCACCACCAGCAGCCCTTCGCCGTTCACCGCGCCGCCGGTGACCGGGCTGCCGGGCTGCTTGGGCTGGGGCAGGCTCTCGCCCGTGAGCAGGCTTTCGTCCACGCCGGATTCACCCTCGCGCACCACGCCGTCGGCAGCGATGCGCTCCCCGGGGCGGACCACCAGCAGGTCGCCCACGCGCAGCGACGCCACCGCGACCTCCTGCTCGGCGCCGTCCCGGCGGACACGGGCGCGTTCGGGCCGCAACCGCTCCAGCGCCCCGATTGCGGCGCCGGCCTGTCGCCGCGCCCGGGCCTCCAACCACTTGCCAAGCCGGACCAACGCCACGACGGTGGCCGACGCCTCGAAATACAGCGGCGCGCCCTGCCCGGCGAGCAGCGCCCACAGGGACAGGCCGAAGGCGGCCGAGGTGCCGAGCGCCACCAGCGTGTCCATGGTGCCGGCGCCGCCGCGCAGCGCGTGCCAGGCGCCGCGATAGAACCGTGCGCCGAACACGGCCTGCACCACGGCAGCCAAGCCGCATTGCACCCAGCCCGGCAGGCTTGCGTCCACCCCGAACGGCATCAGCAGCATCGGCAGCAGCAGCGGCGCCGCGAGCAGCAGCGCGCCCGCCGCAAGCAGCCCGTCCCGCCGGTCGCGCGCGCCGGGCGCGTCTGCGACGCCCGGCTCATCCGCTCCCGCGCGATAGCCCGCGGCCGCCACCGCCGCGACCAACGCCGCATCCTCGACGGTGGACAAGGCGTGCACGGTCGCACGGTCCGTCGCCAGGTTGACGTCCGCCCGGAGCACGCCCGGCACCCTGCCCAACGCCGCCTCCACCCGTCGCACGCAGGAGGCGCAGGTCATCCCGTCGAGCCGGAGCACCACGCTGCGCTCGGCCGCCGGATAGCCCGCCTGGCGCAGCGCGGCGGCCAGTGCCGCGGCGTCGAAGCCCGGGGCCGTGGTCACCGTGAGGCGTGCGGAAGCCAGGTTGGCCGTGGCGCCGTCGACGCCGGGCACCGCGGCGGCCGCCCGCTCGACCCGACGGACGCAGCCGGCGCAGCTCATGTCCGACACCGGCACCTCGAGGCGCTGTCCCGCCGCCGGCCGCTCCGCGATGATGACCCCGTCCATGCCCATCCTCCGCGTCCGGCCTCCACATGGGGCCGCCTCAGGCCGCACGGTCAAGCGCAACGCACAGGGCCGCCTCGGACATGACGCATGGCCGTCGCGCTTAGTCCGGCCGCTGCTTCATCCGCTGCAGGGCGGCCATCACCTCCGCCACCGGCATCACGTCGGCGTATTTCACCGCCATGTCGTAGAGGTTGGCGTAATGCGGCCCCTCGTGCTTGTCGGCGGTGCACTCCTCCGGCACGATCGTGCGGTAGCCATGCGACAGGCTGTCCACCACCGTCGCCCGCACGCAGCCGGAGGTGGAGCCGCCGGTGACGATCACCGTGTCCACCTTGTGCCAGGTCAGCAGCGAGGGCACGTGCGTCTCGTGGAAGGCCGAGGCCATCCGCTTGTTGATGACGATGTCGCGGTCCCGCTCGATGTGCAGCCGATCGTCGAACTCGGCCCGGCGCGATCCGGCCTTCACGTTCTGCAGCGAGTCCGGCGTGTCGCTGCGCGTGCCCCACACGCCGCAATCCTCGCCGGACGGCAGGTAGGCGACGTGGGTCCAGATCACCGGGCTGCCCAAGTCGCGACATAGCGCGCTCAGCTGGTTGATGTACTCCATCTGGTTCGGGTCGGTCTCGTAGGCGGTGACGAACTCGGCGGGCAGGGTATACGCCTTCTGCGGATCGACGTTGATCAACGCCACCTTGCGGCCGAAGCCGAAGCGGGCCCGGGTCGGCCGCGCCTTCAGCTCCTCGAACAGGGTGCGGGCGGATTTGTTCGACAGCTCCATGCCCTATTGTCCGTGCTCCGGCACCGTTTGCAGAAAGCTGCGCAGCTGCTCGCCCCAGAACTGGGCGTATCCCGCGGTGCCGTGGCCGTGCGTCTCCGCACTGGCCGGGATCAGGTACAGCCGCCCGTTGCGCAGGCGCTGCATCGCCTGCGCCATCACCCCGGTTTCCGGCGGGTTGCGCTCGTCGTCGGCCGAGTTGATGGCCAGCACCGCGGCGTCGATCCGACCCAGCTGTGCCGACGGGTCGTAGTCGCGGGAGGCATCCCACTGGTAGAGGAAATCGTTGGCGTCCGCCGGCGGCGGTGCCGCCAGTTGGGCGTCGACATAGGCGTTGGCCAATGCGGTGGTGGGTGCGGCGTGCTGGTAGGCGAGCGTCCCGCCATTGGTGGCGATGCCGAACATCGCGTTGATGGTGCGCAGCGAGGCCGGCTCCGCGGCGTAGTCGCCCCCCTTGTAGTCCGGGTCGCGCCGGATCGACTCTACCAGCAAGCGGCGCATCATCCAGTTCCGGGCGGCCATCGCGGTCGGCTGCGACGCCATCGGCACCAGCGCGTCCATGAAGCCGGGATAGGTCACGCCCCAGACCCAGGCATGCATCCCGCCCATCGAGTTGCCGAGCACCAGGCGCAGGTGGTGCAGGCCGAGCCCTTCCGTCACCAGGCGGTACTCCGCCAGGACCATGTCGTCGTAGTCATAGGCCGGGAACCTGGCGTGCAGCCCGTCCGACGGCTTGGACGACTGCCCCGTCCCGATCGTATCCGGCAGGATGACGAAGTATTTCGTCGCGTCGAGCGGCTGGCCCGGGCCGAACAGCTGCCCCCCGAAGCTTGGCGCCAGCAGCCCCGTCCCGGTGCCCGCCGTGCCGTGGATGATCAGCACCGGTTCGCCGGAGGGCGCCCCGAGCGTGGTGTAGTGCAGCCGGAGTTCCGGCATGACCTCGCCGGTGTGGAAATGGAAATCATGCGCGACCCAGTCGGCCTGGTGGGCCGCCGGCGCGTCCGCCGCCTCCGCATGCAGGCTGGCCAGACATAGCGCCGCGGCGGCGAGGGCGCGCAGCAGGGTGCTCCGGTTCGTCATGGCCGTCCCTCTGTTTCGGCCGACGGTAGGGTTAAGGCGGTTCCGAAGTCAAAATGCGATCGTCCGCGGAGCCCTGGCCGGTGGACGCGGCGGCCAGGTCCGCCATGAGGCGGTCGGCAACCGGCACGCGGTAATGCACCGGGTCCCAGTAATTCGTCCGCTCCCGGGTGATGGGGCTCGGGATTTGGAAATCGACCACCGTCGTGTTCGGCACCTCCGCAGCGATTGCCGCGACCTGCACCTTGCACGCAGCCCAACCGGCGGCGAAGTCGCTGCCGGGTTCACCCTGGAGGGAGACGTGGGCCGGCGTGAAGAACACGATCTTCCGCGTGCGGCCGGGCAGCGCGCCCAACGCGTGGGCCAGCATCGGCAGGGCCGGCAGCACGTGCGGCCCGGGGCTGGCGGGCAGGTCCGCCGGCACGCCCCAGCGCGCGAACGCGGCGGCCACGCGGGCCGGGTCGTAGGCCGCTTCCGGCGGTAGGAAGTTGGTGTAGCCGTCCAGGCCGTAGCGCCGCCGCTTCAGCCCCAGCATCACCCAGAGCTGGCTCGCCGCCTCCTGCACCGCGTAGAGGTTGAAGATTTGCCCGTAGCCGCTCCAGTGCGAGCGGCGATACATCCAGTCGGGGAACGGCCGGCCGCTGCTGCGCTCCGGCGCCTCGGCGCACCACACGCCGTCCAGCCCGATCACCACCGTGCGGGCGGCCGGGTGGGTTCGGGTGAACAGCGCCAGCATCCGGCTCTGCTCCCAGGCCGTGGCGGCGTTCATCGCCAGGTTGGCGAAACGGCCGCCCAGCAACCGGTCCAGCACCTCCGGCCGCAACAGGCGGGAGGAGGAGGAGCCGATCACGACCGAGTCGAAGCGGCCCGCGCTGGCCAGCGCGGGCATGGAGAACCGCGCATTGGTGGAGACCGGCACCCGCGGCAACGGGGGCGACAGCGGCAGCATGCCCCAAGGATCGATGATGGCGACGAACAGGTAGACGAAGGCCAGCAGCCCGAGCGTCGAGCCGACGAACCAGCCAAGCATCCGGCGCCACGGGTCAGAACTGGAAATAGATGAACTCGGTCGGCAGCCGGCCGCCGACCAGCAGCAGCAGGAACACCAGCGCGGCGCCGGCCGGCAGCGCCAGCCAGCGCGCCGGGCGCAGCCGCTCCAGCGCCAAGGCCTGGCTGGTCGGCATCAGCAGCACGATGGCCACTGCACCGGCCACGACGGCTGCGTTGTCGACGTGCAGCCGCCCGATCCCGCCCTGCCCCGCCAGCCCGCCGAACATCCGCGCCGCCGTGGCGAAGTCCGGGGAGCGGAACAGCACCCAGCCGCCCAGCACGAACAGGGCCGTCAGCAGCCAGCCCGCCAGCCTCGGCATGCGCAGCCCGGCGCGATGCCACGCACCGTTGGCGGCCAGCGCCAGCCCGTGCAGCCCGCCCCAGGCGACGAAGGTCCAGGCCGCGCCGTGCCACAGCCCGCCCAGCAGCATGGTGGCCACTACGTTGGCCACTTGCCGGCCCGGCCCGGCCCGGTTGCCGCCCAGCGGGATGTAGACGTAGTCCCGCAGGAAGCGGGACAGGGTGATGTGCCAGCGGCGCCAAAACTCCCGGATCGAGGCGGCGCGGTACGGGGCGGCGAAGTTCAGCGGCAGGCGCAGGCCGAACATCAGGCCCAGCCCGATCGCCATGTCCGAATAGCCGGAGAAGTCGAAGTAGATTTGCAGGGTGTAGGTGCCGGCCGCCGCCCACGCCTCCGCCAGGCTGGGGTGCGCCCCGGCGGCGACGCGGGCGTAGATCGGGTCGCAGACCTGCGCCACCGTGTCGGCGATGGCGGCCTTCTTCGCCAGGCCCAGGAGGAAGAGCGCACCACCGCGCGCCAGGTTCTCCCACACCGCCGGGCGGCGCGGGTCGAGCGCGAATTGCGGGATGATTTCGTTGTGCCGCACCAGCGGCCCGGCGATCAGCTGCGGGAAGAAGGTGACGAAGGCGGCGAACTCCAGCAGCCCATACACGTGCCGGTCGCCGCGGCGCAGGTCCACGAGGTAGCTGATCTTCTGGAAGGTGAAGAAGGAGATGCCGAGCGGCAGCACGATGCCCCAGGCCGCGTGCGTGGCGCCGAGCAGCCCGGCCAGGCTGTCCGCGGCGAAGTCGGCGTATTTGCAGACGCCCAGCACCAGGAGGTTCATCGCCACCCCGGCCACCAGCCACGCGTCCCGCCGCCACCGCCCGTAGGCGCGCACCACCAGCCAGTTCGCCAGGGTGAGCCCGACCAGCAGCGGCACGAAGCGGACATCCCACCAGCCGTAGAACAGCAGCGAGGCCGCCACCAGCACGCCCTGCCGCAGCGCCACGCGCGCGGCGGCCAGGTAGTACAGCCCCAGCACGCATGGCAGGAAGCCCAGAATAAACAGCTGCGAGTTGAACAGCATCGGCCGCCTATGCCGCGCGGGTGGAGGGCTGTCCAGGGCGACCACATCAATGACGGTGCCGGAATGTCTTGAAACTGTGCCGCTCCTTGTAGGAAGACATTCCTTTGGCTGGAGTGACCGATGGGTAACGAGTCATGGATCTATCAAGGACGGCAGTCGCATAACTGGTTCGGCCACGGAACGGGTCCGCATGACAGCCTGACGCCTCGGGCTGGCGCTGATGGTTTCTTCGCTCCGGACCAGGTCGATGCGAGGATCAAGTATGTCGCCTCGACCATGATCGGCCACGTCCCGCGTGATGATCGTGGGAGGTGGTCCGCTGCGCTGAGCCCGGACGTCCTCGGACGTCTGAGCCGGGCCATGGAGGCTTGGCAGAGCACAGACGGGCTCAGCCGTTCGGCGTTCCGCGACCGCTTCCTCGACCGGTATGCGAGCGATGCGCTGGTCGACCAACTCCGGGCAGCAGCGCGTGGCGCGGAGTGGGGACAGACCAGCGGTGATTGGGGCTATGCGGGAGAGCAACTCGCCGCTGCCGCTTTGTCGATAGGTGTCGACGGTTGGCCGCGGTTCGTCGCTGACCTTGCCGAACGCGCGATGGCTGCCGGGGACGCTGATGCGTCCGAGCGTCCACGCTTCCTCCGAGCCGTGGACATCGGCGACGCGCCGGACATGGCGACGGTCCGCCGCATTGCCGAGAACGCGGGCGACCGGGATATCGACGTCGTGGATGCTCGTCTTCAAGGGCTCATCGCCAACGTCATTGCGAAGGCGAACGTGAGCATACCCGGGGAGGCAAACCCGATGGGTTTTGGAACGCGGATGCACAAGTTGCTTCGGGACGAGGTGGAAGCGGCGAAGATCCCTAGCGTTACAGCAGAGGAGTCGTTTATCGACGGGAAAGCCGCGAACTATGGTGAGATCGGAACGATCCGGACTGACGTTCTGCTAAGAGACGCATCGGGCAAGATTGTCGCGGTTGGGATTGGAAGACCGGTATGAACCTTTCTATGTCACCGGCTCGTATCCGAGACATCCAAGAGGGCGTGGGAACGGAGTACGGCCTGGTTCCAGTACGCGTGATCGGCGCACGTATAGATGTCGCTCGGCGGTAGACCATGTCACGCAAGAACATCTGCCAGAAAATCTGCGCCAGCCTGCCGGGTAATTTCCTCATCAATAAAGGTATCATCTACCACGCGGCATACCAGCATGTCATTCGCGGCTTCCTTGTTGAGGGATCGGCCTACAAGGACAATTGGCGGCTCCATGACTTCACATTCGCCCTGTTCCGCACCCACAAGTTCATCCACATCTCCAATTGTCAGGCATTCAGCAATGGAAATGCCTCGTCTGGAACTTGGTTCGAAGGTGACGACAAGACAATCGTCTCCGATGCGTTGCAGGCCATCCACGCGTCACACTCCCTCGCAGACATCCTGCAGGGGTGCTCGCCTGCACAATACCTTGAACGTTACAGCGTGCCGGACCTCGATGATGCCCACCCGACGGACGCATTCGACCTAGCCTGTGCCGCCGGCCTCTGCGGCGACCTCACCTTCGCGAGGACGGGCCTGGAAAGCGCCCGGCAGAGCCGCATCGACCTCGCACGCCTCTACGGGCCATACACCGACCATGACGCGTTCCTCCAGATGGTCGCCGATTGGCTCGCCGCCCTTGATGGAGGCGTTGAGGCGTTCAGGGCGTTCCAGCAAAAGGCAACAGCGGCCGCCGCTGCCGCCCATGGCTTCTGTCCGCCGAGCTTTGGCAAACCCCCAGCTGGGGCGTAAATCTAACCCTCACGTTGGACAACTAGGAAATCGCCCCCGTATGTCCAACGAGATCATCGCCATCCTGCCCGGCGCCGACCTGCCCGACAAAGGACGCTGGCAGGAGGCGCTCGCCACGCTCGGCCTGCCTTGGCGGTTCGCGGTTGCCGAGCACCCGGCCGCCGTCAACGGCTTCTACCCGATGCAGGCCGGAGAGGAGGACAGCGGTGTCGAGATCCTGCACGACACGCTCGAAGCCCTGCCCGGCCACCTGCCGGTCGAGACGCCGCACCGGGTCATCGTGTTCCGGTGGGGCGGGGACCTGCTCCAATGCGCCTGCGCGCTCAGCGCCGCCGCCGGCTTGGCCGAAGCGTTCGGCGCAGCCATCCATGACCCAGCACAAAGCCCGACCCTGATGGACGTGCCGCGCTTGCAGGCATGGGCTGCGGATGTCACCGCAGAGCGCTGGCGGAACAGCCAACCACCCAAGCCCTATGGTCCTGTGGAATCACACGGCTAATCATTCGCCACAAGGAATAAGCCTGCCGCCAGCCTAACGCGGTCTTAATCCTCGTCGTCGTTCGTGCGCCGCACCAGGATCTCCCGCTTGCCCACATGGTTCGCCGCAGTGATGATCCCTTCCTTCTCCATCTGCTCGATCAGCTTGGCGGCACGGTTGTAGCCGATGCCCAGGTGGCGCTGGATGAAGGACGTGCTGGCCTTGCCCTCGCGCGCCACCACGTCCACCGCCTGGTCGAACAGGCTCTTCTCGCCGTCGCTTGCCCCGGCGATCCCGCTCATCGCCGACGCCGTGGCCTCGTCATCGTCCGGCGGCTCCGTCACCTCGTCCAAATAGGCGGGCTCGCCCTGTTCGCGCAGGAAGGCGACGACGTCCTCCACCTCGCGGTCGGTCACGAACGGGCCGTGCACCCGGCCGATCCGCCCGCCGCCCTGCATGTACAGCATGTCGCCCTGGCCCAGCAGCTGCTCCGCCCCCTGCTCGCCCAGGATGGTGCGGCTGTCGAACTTGCTGATCACGGTGAAGGAGATGCGGGTCGGGAAGTTGGCCTTGATGGTGCCGGTGATCACGTCCACCGAAGGCCGCTGCGTCGCCATCACCACGTGGATGCCGGCCGCGCGCGCCATCTGCGCCAGGCGCTGCACCGCGGCCTCGATCTCCTTGCCGGCGACCATCATCAGGTCCGCCATCTCGTCGATCACCACCACCAGGAACGGCAGCTTCTCCAAGGCGAGCGGATGCTCCTCGAACACCGGCTTGCCCGTCTCCGCGTCGAACCCGGTCTGCACCCGGCGGGTGACGACCTCGCCGCGGGCGCTCGCCTCCTCCACCCGCTCGTTGTAGCCGCCGACGTTGCGCACGCCGAGCTGGCTCATCGCCCGGTAGCGCCGCTCCATCTCCCGCACCGTCCACTTCAGCGCCGTCACCGCCTTGGCCGGCTCCGTCACCACGGGCGCCATCAGATGCGGGATGCCGTCATAGACCGACAGCTCCAGCATCTTCGGGTCGATCAGGATCAGGCGGCACTGGTCCGGGCTGAGCCGGTACAGCAGGCTCAGGATCATCGCGTTGATGCCGACCGACTTGCCGGAGCCGGTGGTGCCCGCCACCAGCAAGTGCGGCATGCGCGCCAGGTCGGCCAGGATCGGCTCGCCGCCGATATCCTTGCCCAGCGCCAGCGCCAGGCGGCCCGGGTGCTTGTCCCACGCGTCCGAGCCGATCAGCTCGGACAGGAACACCGTCTCCCGCTTGGCGTTCGGCACCTCGATGCCGATGACGTTGCGGCCGGGCACGGTGGCGATGCGCACGGCGGTGACGGACATGGAGCGCGCCACGTCGTCCGCCAGCCCGATCACCCGGGCGGAGCGGATGCCGGGCGCCGGTTCCAGCTCGTAGAGGGTGACGACCGGGCCGGGCCGGATTTCACGGATGGTGCCCTGCACGCCGTATTCGTCGAGCACGGATTCCAGCAGCCGGGCGTTGTTCTGCAGCGACTCCTCGCTCGGGCCGGTGTTGGCCCGGGGCGGTGCCGCCTTCAGCAATGCCAGCGGCGGCATGCGCCACTGGCCCGCCATCGCATCCGGCAGCGGCAGGCTCGGCTGGTGCGCCGGGGCGGCCTTGCGCAGCGGCAGGCTGATGCGCGGGCGCGGCGCCGGTTCGGCCTCGGGCGGCTTCGCGGCCTCCGGCGTGGGGAGCGGCGGGGTGGGGCGCGGGCGCAGGGCGGGCTCGCCGCGCGGCACGATGGCGGGTGTGGCAGGCGGGGCGCGTCGCAGCAGGCGTAACGGCGCCATCAGCCTCGGCAGCCACCCGACGGCGCGCCGCCCCTGCGCGATGGAACCGCCGGCGACGCGCCCCGCCGCCCGCCATTCCCCGGCGGACAGGCCGAGCGCGGCCCAGAACAGGAGCAGCCCGAGCGCGGTGCCCAGCAGCAGCGCGATGGCGGCCCCCAGCGGGCCGAGCACACCCTGCGCGTAGCCCGCCACCGACTCCGCCAGCACGCGGCCGATGGCGCCGCCGGGCCCAGCCTCCGCCGGCCAGGGCGCCGTGCCGGGATAGGCCGCTGCCAACGCCGCCAACACCGGCAGGGCGCCGAGCGTGCTGGCCAGCCGGGTGGCGAAGCTGCCGAGCCCGCGGTGCGAGGCGATGCGCCAGGCCCAGGCCAGCGCCGCCATGCCTGGCAGCACGGCCGCCACGCCGAAGCTCTGCAGCAGCAAGTCCGCCGCCATGGCGCCTGCTGGCCCGGCCAGGTTGGTCGGTGGGCGGGACGTCGCCGTGTTCAGCGAAGGGTCGAGCGGGTTGTAGCAGGCCAGCGCCACCAGCAGCGCCACGCCCCCCAGCCCAAGCGCCAGCCCGCCAAGCTCCGCCAGGCGGCGGCTGACCAGCGTGCGGATCGCGGGGGAGGCCAGCAGGCGAGCCGGTGCAGCGGCGGACATGCGTCAGGGGCTTCCAGGCTGGTTCATGCGAGGTGCGAGCTATAGCCGGGAACCGTCGCATCCAGAATGGAAAAAGCCACCGCTCGCAAAAAACCCTCTCCTTGTGGGAGAGGGCAGGGTGAGGGTGGCCCGAGCCGGGAGTGTCCGCAGTGTCGGGCCCCATCCACCCTCTCCCAGAGGGAGAGGGCTTCTGGACGGGTGGAAGGGCCGGCGCTAGCTGATCGACTCGCCGTGCAGGACGATATCCAGGCCCTCCATCTCCTGGTCGCGGGTCACCCGCAGGCCGATCACGGCGTCGATGATCTTCAGCAGGATGAACGAGACCACGCCGCTCCAGACCAGGGTGACGACCACCGCCTCCGCCTGCTTGATCAGCTGCTCCGTCCCGCCGACCACGCCGGCCGGGCTCGCGTCGGTGGCGGAGAGCGGGCCGTAGGCGAACACACCCGTCAGCAGCGCGCCGACAATGCCGCCGATGCCGTGCACGCCCCAGGTGTCCAGGCTGTCGTCGTAGCCCAGCATGTGCTTCAGCGCCGTCGCGGACCAGAAGCATACCACGCCGGCCACCACGCCGATGATCAGCGCCGGCCCCGGCAACACGAAGCCGCTGGCCGGGGTGATCGCGACCAGCCCGGCCACCGCGCCGGAGATGATGCCCAGCACGGACGGCTTGCCCTTGGTCACCCACTCCGCGAACATCCACCCGAGCGCCGCCGCCGCCGTGGCGATCTGCGTCGCCGTCATCGCCATGCCGGCGCGCCCGTTGGCGCCCACCGCCGACCCGGCGTTGAAGCCGAACCAGCCGACCCACAGCAGGGAGGCGCCGATCATCGCGTACGTCAGGTTGAACGGGGCCATGTTGTCGTGCCCGTAGCCCACCCGCTTGCCCAGGACGAGCGCGCACACCAGCCCGGCCACCCCGGCGTTGATGTGCACCACCGTGCCGCCGGCGAAGTCGATCGCCCCGATCGTGGTGCCGACGATGCCCGTGGCGCTCCACACCACGTGGGCGATCGGGCAGTAGACCACGATCGACCACAGGACCATGAACACGCACATCGCGCTGAACTTCATGCGGTCGGCGAACGCCCCGGCGATCAGCGCCGGGGTGATGATCGCGAAGGTCATCTGGTACATCATGTAGACCGTCTCGGGGATCGTCAGCACGGTGGCGTTGTCGGACCCGGCGCCCAGGGTGAACGGCGTGTCCACGCCCTTGCTGATGTGGCTGGCGATGCCGTTGAGGAACACGCGGGAGAAGTCGCCGATATACGGGGCGGTGGCGCCCGTCCCGTTGGTGAAGGCGAGGCTGTAGCCCACGACCATCCACACGATGGTGACCAGGCAGCACACGGCGAAGGACTGCATCAGCGTGGCCAGCACGTTCTTCTTGCGCACCATGCCGGCATAGAACAGGGCCAGCCCGGGGATCGTCATCATCAGCACCAGCGCGGTGCTGGCCAGCATCCAGGCGGTGTCGCCGGTGTCGATGCCCGGGGCGGGGGTGGCGGGGGCTGCCGTCGTGCCCGGCGCCGCCGCCGGGGCGGCGGCCTGGGCCCACGCGGCCCCGGCCAGGAGGAGGGTGGACAACCCGGCAGCCGGGGCAAGCAGACGCTTCATTCTGGTTGGATCCTTCATAGTGCTTCCGCGTCGACCTCGCCCGTGCGGATCCGCACGGCGCGTTCGAGGTCCAGGACGAAGATCTTGCCGTCGCCGATCTTGCCGGTCTGCCCGGCCTTCATGATGGCTTCGACCACCTGCTCGGCGAGGTCGGCGGACACCGCCACCTCGATCTTGACCTTGGGCAGGAAATTGACGTGGTATTCCGCGCCCCGGTAGATTTCCGTTTGGCCCTTCTGGCGGCCGAACCCCTTGACCTCGGATACGGTCAAACCCTGCACCCCGAGCGGCGTGAGCGCCTCGCGCACGTCGTCCAGCTTGAAGGGTTTGATGATCGCCATGATGAGCTTCATCGCCGTCCTCGCTTGCCTGTTCGACGCCGGGCGCCTGGTGGTGACCGACGTTACCGGCATGCACTAAACAAGAAGCGTGCCGGCCCTATCTGCATGGCATGGCCGGTTTTCCGCGCCGGATGGGTGTGGTTTGGGCACACGGACCGGTATGTTGCCGGCGTGGCGAGCGGATTGGCTTGCCTAAAGAACAGGCAGGTTTGGAGAGTGAGCGTGCTCGAAGCCGATGTCTGCGTCGTAGGGGCTGGGCCAGTGGGGGCCGCGCTGGCCTGCAGCCTGGCAGCGGGTGGCGTGCGGGTTGCGGTGGTCGACCGCACGGCGCTCCCGCCGATGGAGCACCCGGCGTTCGACGGCCGGGCCTACGCCATCGCCGCCGGGTCGCGCCAGCTGTTGGAGGAGGCTGGCGTGTGGGCTCGGCTGCCGTTCGTGCCCTGCCCCATCCAGGACATCCGAGTCTCCGACGGGCGTGTCGGCAGGCAAGCCTCGCCGCTGTTCCTGCATTTCGACCATGCGGAGGCCGGGGCCGGCCCGTTTGGCTGGATGGTGGAGGCGCGCAGCCTGCGCGTGGCGTTGAACGCGCAATTGCACGCGCTGGGCGGCGAACTGGTTTTCGCCCCGGCCGAGGCATTGGTCGATCGCGCTGCGGAGGGCGTGGTCGTCCGTGTCACGAATGGCCCGGCGGTCCGGTGCCGCCTGGTGGTGGCGGCCGAGGGGCGGGAGTCGCCGCTGCGGGCGCAGGCCGGCATCGCCGTCTCCCGCCTGGCCTACCGGCAGCAGGGCATCGTGACGGCGGTCTCGCATGGACGCCCGCACCATGGCACGGCGCTGGAGCACTTCCTGCCCGCCGGTCCGTTCGCGCAGTTGCCGATGACGGGCACGGAGGCGTTCCCGAACCTGTCGGCCGTGGTGTGGACCGAAGGGTCGCGGCTGGCGCCCCGCATGATGGCGCTGGACGATGCGGCCTTCGGGCGGGAGGTCGCGCGCCGCCTGGGCAACCACCTCGGCGCGGTCCGCCCGGTGGGGCGGCGTTGGCTCTACAAGCTCGGCGCACTGCACGCGCACCGGTACACCGCGGAGCGGCTGGCGCTGGTGGGCGACGCGGCGCACGGCATCCACCCGATCGCCGGCCAGGGCCTCAACCTTGGGCTGCGGGACGTGATCGCCTTGGGCGGCCTGATCCGCGACGCCGTCGCCGCCGGCGGGGATCCGGGCGAGCCGGGCCTGCTCGCCCGCTACCAGGCGGCGCGCCGCCCGGCGAACCTGCTGATGCTCGGCGCAACCCATGCGCTGGACCGGCTGTTCTCTACCGACAACCCGGCGGTGCGGATCGCGCGGGATGCCGGCATCGCAGGCGTGCACCGCATGCCGTTGCTCAAACGCCTGTTCATGCGCCAGGCGATGGGGGCGTAGCCCCTCGATCACCCCACCTGCCATGGGTTTGGTTCACGATGGCGGAACGGCTGCTGTCGATCCCGAACCGGACAAGCCGTGCGCCTGGCATGCCCATCAACCTGACGTTCGTGGAGCGGGTATGTAGGCAAGGTCGTAGACGTAGGATTTCGGCCCCTTGCGGCTGACCCAAACGCCTTCAGGGGGAAACTCCCCCTGCATGTCGGGCATCACGTCCCAAGGGCGTCCCATGCAGCTCTGTGTGGCGTCATCCCAAGCGACCCATCCAAGACCAGGGCGGAGAGTGATCCAGTAATCTCCGTCCTGCCGTCGATAGGCAGCTTCCCCATTTGGGCCTGGACAGCGACGAAATTTGTAAACGAGATCGTCCGACTGCCTGCGAAGCTCGAACCACTGGTAATCGATCATGGCCCATGTCGCGGCCGATAAGGATCGCTTCCCACCCGAGCTTGCCACCCGCTCCTCTCACAGCATCCGCTTGAGGAACGCCGCCACCAGCCCATACGCCCTGGTGCGGTCCTCTGGCCGGATGAAGCCGTGGCCGGCATAGGTGAAGGTCTCGAACTCCACCGTCCGGCCGCGATCGCGCAAGGCGGCGACGATCTGCTCGCTTTCCCGGTACGGCACGCGCGGGTCCCGCGTGCCGTGCAGCACCAGCAGCGGCACGGTCATCGCATCGACGTGGCGGATCGGTGAGATGCGGGCGAACAGCGCGGCGTCGCGTACAGGGTCGCCGTATTCCCGGCTGCGATGCGCACGGCGCCAGGGGCCGGTCTCCGCGAGCAACGTCGTGAAGTCGGCGATGCCGTAATAGTCGATGGCGACGCGCCACAGCGCCGGATACTCGCCGATCGCAGCCAGCACCATGTAGCCGCCATAGGACTGCCCCATGATGCCGATCCGCGCCGGGTCGATCCCCCGCTGTGCCACCAGCCAGGCATGGGCGGCGGCAAGGTCGTGCACGGTGTCCAGCCTTGCGCCCCCATCGTCGCTGGCGGTCGACGCGCGGCCATAGCCGGTGCTGCCGCGCACGTTGGGCATCAGCACCGCATAGCCCTGCGCCAGCAGCATCTGCATGTCGGCGCGGAAGTTGGCTCTCGTCTGCCCGGCCGGGCCGCCATGCACCCACACCACCACCGGCCACCCCAACGCCGGCGCCGTCCCGGCCGGCCGGGCGAACCAGCCGGGGACCGCCCGGCCGTCGAAGCTCACCCACTCCACCAGCTCGAACCCGACCAGCCCCGCCGGTGCGTCCGGCACCCACACAAGCCGGGCTTGGCCCGTTGCGGCATCCACCAGGTAGATGCCCGGCGGCGTGGTCGGACCGCTGGCGGACAGCACCAGCCGCGCACCGTCCGGCGACCAGGCCAGCTCCCCCGCGACCCCCTGCGGCAGCCCGGTGACGACGCCGCGCTCGCCGCCGAGCGGCCCCAGCCGCACGATCGCGTAGCCGCGGTCGTTCTCCACCGTCGCCAGCAGCGCGTCACCGGGCGCGAGCGACCACGCCTCCACATCCCGCCCCTCTGCGGCGGCCACCGGGGTGACGGCGCCGCTCTGCGCGTCGATCCGGCACAGCGCCAGGAACTCGCCGCCGCCATCCGACAGCGCCAGCAGCTCGCCCGCCTTGGTCCACCGTGCGGACTTGACCGCCATGGGCCGGGGATGCGGGACCGGCCGCACGGTGCCGTCCGCCAGGCTGAGCACCAGCAGGGCCTGGTCGCCCTCCGCCTCGTCCGCCAGCAGCAGCAGCCGGTCGCCATCCGGGTGCCAGGCTGCGACTGCGAGCTGGTGCGTGCCGCGGTACACGCGGCGCGGCGGCCCGCCAGCCTCCTGCACCAGCACGTCGAAATGCGCCGGGTCACGGTCGTTGGCGGCGTAGGCGAACTGGCTGCCGTCCTGCGACCAGGCGCCGAAATCATGGTTGGCGGCGGGCGCGCCCGTCAGCGCCACCGGGTCACCGCCATCGTACATCCACAGCTGCTGGCACTCGTCCCCGCCGGCATCGATGCCGAAGATGATCCGCTCGTCGCCCGGTGCACGGCGGAAGAAGCCGATCCGCTCGCTCACCTCCACCAGCGGCCGCGCGTTGCCACCGTCCGGCGCCATGGCCCAGAGCTGCGGCATGCCGGCGCCGCGCAGGTGATAGAGCGTCGTCCCGTCACGGGAGAAGGCAGGGGCGGCGGCGGCACCGATGGCGGCGTGTTGAGCGGTCATGGACCTATCCTCGCCGCCTGGCGTTGGAGCGCAAGGGCTGCCGCAGGTTGAACGCCGCCCGAAAGTGATTAGAACAAAACTGCAACCATGGGTGCCCGATGGAGCTGCTGCAGAAACTCGAGATCCTGGCGGACGCGGCCAAGTACGACGCGTCCTGCGCGTCGAGCGGCACGGACAAGCGCAACTCGGTGGGCGCCAAGGACGGCATCGGGTCGACCGAAGGCATGGGCATCTGCCACGCTTATGCGCCGGACGGGCGTTGCATCTCGCTGCTGAAGATCCTGCTGACGAACTCCTGCGTCTACGACTGCCTGTACTGCATCAACCGCCGCTCCTCCAACGTGCGCCGGGCGCGCTTCACGGTGGAGGAGGTCGTCACACTCACCTTGGGCTTCTACCGGCGCAACTGCATCGAGGGGCTGTTCCTGTCGTCCGGGATCATCAGCAACCCGGACTACACCATGGAACAGGTCGTCCGCGTCGCCCGCACCCTGCGGGAGGACCACGGCTTCCGCGGCTACATCCACCTCAAGACGATCCCGGATGCCGACCCCGCGCTGCTGGCGGAGGCCGGGCGCTATGCCGACCGCCTGTCCATCAACGTCGAGCTGCCGACCGAGGGCAGCCTGGCTGCGTTGGCGCCGGAGAAGAACCTGCCCGGCATCCGCCGCTCCATGGGCCGGATGCGGCTGCGCATCGACGAGGCCAAGGCCGAGCGCAAGGGCCCGCGGTTCGCCCCGGCCGGGCAGAGCACGCAGGTGATCGTCGGGGCGGATCGCAGTTCGGACCGCGACATCCTGGCGATGAGCACGAACCTCTACAGCGCCTATGGGCTGCGCCGGGTGTATTACTCGGCCTTCAGCCCGATCCCCGACGCATCCGCCAGCCTGCCGCCCGATCATGCTCCGCTGGTGCGCGAACACCGGCTTTACCAGGCGGACTGGCTGATGCGGTTCTACGGCTTCTCGGCGCCAGAGCTGGAGACGGATCCGGCGGGCAACCTGGACCTGACGGTGGACCCGAAGCTGTCCTGGGCGCTGGCGCATCGGGAGCAGTTCCCCGTCGACGTCAACACCGCACCGAAGGAGATGCTGCTCCGCATTCCCGGCATCGGCGTGAAGTCGGTCGACGCCATCCTGCGCGCACGGCGGCACCGGCGCCTGCGCATGGACGACCTGGCACGGCTGCGGTTGCCGCTGGCCAAGATCAGCGCCTTCGTCACCGCCCCCGGCCACCAGGGCGGGGCCGGGCTGGACAGCGAACGGTTGCGCCAACGCCTCGCCCCGCGCCCGGTGCAGACCGACCTGTTCGGATGAGCCACAGCGTCGTCCTGCCGCACGAGGTCGACTGGGGCGGCTGGCGCGACGCGGCACGGCGGCTCGCCTTGGCCGGCGTGCCTCCGGAGGACGTCGTCTGGTCCGTCCAGACGCCGGACGACCTGTTCGCCGCCGAACCGCAGGAGGAGGCAGCCGCACCGGCCGGCGGCGCCACCTTCAACGTTCCCCGCGCCTTGGTGGAGGTGGCGCAGACTGTCATCCAGGCGCGCGAGCCGGCGCGGTTCGCCCTGCTCTACCGCCTGCTCTGGCGCGCCCACACCGGCGAACGGCACTTGCTTGACCAGGTGACCGACCCGGAGGTGCAGCGCGCCCAGCGCCTGGCGCAGGCCGTGCGGCGGGACACGCACAAGATGCGCGCCTTTGTCCGCTTCCGGGAGGTCGGCGAGCCCGAGGGCACTCGCTACGTCGCCTGGTTCGAGCCGGACCACTATATCCTGGAGGCGAACGCGTCGTTCTTCGTGCGGCGGTTCGCGACGATGGTCTGGTCGATCCTGACGCCCTACCGCAGCGCCCACTGGAACGGCGCGGCGCTGGGCTTCACCGCCGGGGCATCCCGGGCCGATATCCCCGACGATGACCGGCTGGAGGCGTATTGGCGGGCGTATTTCAGCAGCATCTTCAATCCGGCCCGGCTGAAGATCGGCGCGATGACGTCGGAGATGCCGCGGAAATACTGGCGCAACCTGCCGGAAGCCGCAGCCATCCCCGAGCTGATCCGCGGCGCCGCCGCCCGCGTCGCAACCATGGTGGAAACCCCCGTGATCTCCCCCGAGAAGCCCGCCCGCGCTGCCGCGGCGCCGCCCGCGCCGGACCTTCTGCCGGACACCAAGCTGCGGCGGGCCGCGCTGGAGGCGGCCGGGTGCCGCGCCTGCAAGCTGTGGGAGCCGGCGACGCAGACCGTGTTCGGCGAGGGTCCGGCGGATGCCCGGCTGATGTTCGTCGGGGAGCAGCCTGGCGACCAGGAGGACCTGGCCGGCCGCCCGTTCGTCGGGCCGGCCGGGCAGCTGTTCAACACCGCGCTGGCGGAGGCCGGGATCGACCGCACCACGGCCTACGTCACCAACGCGGTGAAGCACTTCAAATTCGAGCCGCGGGGCAAGCGCCGCATCCATTCCAAGCCGGATAGCGGGGACATCGCGGCGTGCAAGTTCTGGCTGGATCTGGAGCGGGAGGAGGTCAAGCCCGCCATCACCGTGCTGCTCGGGGCGTCTGCGGCGCGGGCGGTGCTCGGGCGCGCCGTCACCATCTCGCGCGAACGCAGCCGGCCGATCCCGCTGACCGGCAACAGCCAGGCCCTGGTGACCGTGCACCCCTCCTACCTGCTGCGGCTGCCGGACGAAGAGAGCAAGCGCCGCGAGTACGCCGCCTTCGTTGCCGACCTGCGCCAGGCCGCCGCGCTCTTGGCTGCCTGAGCTTGCGTGGTGGGGATGCACTGCCTGTCGGCGTGACAGGCGAGGCGCAGCACTCCAGCCGGACCGCACGTGTCCCGCCCCGTCCGATCCGATCGGCGTTGGTCCTGGAAAACGCCCGACGACAACGCCATCGTTCCAGGCTGACGCTCCTACCTAAGCCCTCGCCCTCTGGGAGAGCGTTGGGTGAGGGTATGGAGCACGGTCCTGCACTGGGAGCACCATTCCCAGTCAATCTGAAACGACCATGCTCTAATAGGTGACGGTCAGGACCGGCTGACCGGCCACAGGGGAGAGTTCGAAGCCTGGCTGGCCCTGGCCGCCGGCAGGACCGTAATGCGCGACGAACGGCGCCGTCCGGCAGGCCGTGCTGTTGCAGGTCGGCAGGACCGTGACCGATACCGCGAAGGACGCCTGGCCCGCCGGGATCGCCGCCAGGGCTGACGCTACGGGAGCGGGCGATAGCACGACCCCGATCAGGGCAGCGCGCAGGCGGCGCGTCATCGCCGCCCTCCGCCGAAACCGCCGCCGCGGAAGCCTTCGCCACCGCGGAAGCCGTCGCCGCGGAAGCCGTAATCGCGGAAGCCGTAATCGCGGAAGCCGCCGCCGTAGAAGCCACGCCCGTAGAACCCGCCGCCGAAGAAGCCGAAGCCGAAATAGTCGCCGTACAACCATGGGTAGGTGTCGCCGAACCCGTAATAGATCGGGTAGGCCGCGTAGTACCCGTAGTAGAGCGGCCGGACGGGGGCGAGCGGCTGCACGATGTCCTGGTGGTCGGCCATGCAGCGCAGGTAGACCATCCCGGGTGTCACCTGGATCGTCTGCGTCGCCGCCGGCGCCGTGGCCTGAGCCTCTCCCGTGGCCTGCACCGGCGCGGCCCCTTGGATCGGCACCGTGATCGTCTGACCGGTCGGCGGCGTTGCGTCCGCGGCGGCGCGGCAGCCCGCGTCGTCAGCCTGGAACACCGCCTGCGTCTTCCCCGGCCCGGGCAGCGCCACCAACGGCGGCGGCGGGGGCGGCAGCGGCGGGGGCAGGACGCACCCCGCCAGCCCGGCCGCCAACGCCACGCCGCTCCACCGCGCCAGCTTCCGCATGGAACGCCACCTCTGCCCGCCCGTTACACTTCGCAACTGCATCTTCACGTCCTGCTAAGCCCCTTGGGCGGACACTGACCCTGCTCACGCATGATGGGAGATACAATGAGCATCAGCGCCTACGCCTCTTCCTTGACCATACCGCCGTATCCTGGACCGGCGGTGCGGACCGGCGAGTCCAAGCCCGCCGCCCGCGATGTCACCGGCACCACCACCTCAACGCAGCAAACGACCAATCGGATCGAGTCTTCCGTTCCCAGTACCGGATTGCTGAACACCGTCGTTTAGGCAGCACGCCTCGGCATCCGATGGCGAGCGCAGGGCAAGGGCACCAAAACTGGCGCCCGGGCGTGGCCCCCAATAACACCGGCTAGGATTTCGGCTTCGGCACGCAGGCGTAGCTGCGCGATCCCGTCAGCGACGACGCCCCCGTGACCTTGCTCACCTGGCCCGTCGGGCACCGCCCGTCATCGACCAGCACCGACTGCCCCGCCTCCAGGCCGCCGCCGCCGGGCACCGTGGCGAGGATCGTGGGACCGCCGCATCCCGCCAGCATGCCGGTCCCGATCAACAGCCAAAACGCCCGAGCCGTCATGACACACCCCCAGCCGGTCTCGGCCACGGGATCGATCTAGCGGTCGTCGACGACCGTGCCAATCCTGCGCCCGGCCCGAAGTGATGCATCCGTTCGCATCCTGCGGGGTTCCCTCCGCGCAGCCTCTCGGAGCCCTTGCCGATGCCGTCGACCCGCCGGACTTTGCTCGCCCTGGGGGGCGCCCTTGCCGCCGCCGGGTGCTCCCCCGTGGAGGTGTTGAACAGCCTGGCCCCGTCGCGGCTGGTGGCGGACGGCGTGGCCTATGGCGACGGAGCGCGGCGGACCTTGGACGTCTACCGCCCGCAGGGTTCGGGGCCGTTCCCCGTGGCCGTCTTCCTCTACGGTGGCGGCTGGAACAGCGGGGAGCGCGGGATGTACCGCTTCGTGGGCGGCGCCCTGGCGGAGCGGGGTTTCGTCACCGTGATCCCGGACTACCGGCTCTACCCGGAGGTGCGGTTCCCCGCCTTCCTGCAGGACAACGCGGCCGCCCTGCGCTGGACCCGGGACACGATCGGCCGCTATGGCGGCGCACCTGGCCCGGTGTTCCTCCTGGGACACTCGGCCGGCGCCTACGACGCGGCCATGCTGGCGCTCGACGGGCAGTGGCTGGGCGGCGTGGGCCTGGACCGCGCCAGCCTGCGGGGAACGGTCGGGCTGGCCGGGCCGTACGATTTCCTGCCGCTCAACACCGACGAGCTGCGCGACATCTTCGGCCCGGCAGACCGGCTGGCGCGGACCCAGCCGATCAACTTCGTCGATGGCAAGGCGGCACCGATGCTGCTGCTCGCCGGCGCGCAGGACACGACCGTCGACCCGGCCAACACGGTACGGCTCGCAACCCGCATCCGGCAGGCCGGCGGCGCCGTGCAGGACCGCATCTATCCCGGCATCCAGCACGAGGAGATCGTCGGCGCGATCGGCACGCCGCTGCGCTTCCTGGCGCCGACGCTGCGCGACAGCGTCGCCTTCATGGGCGGCGGCGACACGTCGACCGGCTAGCGCAACTCCAGCCGGCGCTCCTCCGCCAAGCTCAACCCTGCCTCGAGCAGCAGGCGGGGCAGGCGCGCGAGGCTGAAGCGGCGGCGTGGCGCGAAGCGCCGTGGCCGGGCACGCTCGCCAGCCAGGCTGCGGACCAGTTCCTCGACGGAGGTCAGCCCGTCCACCAGCCCCAGCTCCTGCCCGCGCGCACCCAGGAAGAAGCTGCCGTCGAACACCGCCGGGTCAGCGGACAGGCGGGCGCCCCGCCGTTCGCGCACCCAGGCCTGGAAGCGGGCGTGGATGTCCGCCATCAGCGCCTGGACGAACCTGACGTCCTCCGGCCGCTCCGGGCGGAAAGGGTCCAGCCGCGCCTTGTTGGCGCCCGCCGTGTACAGCCGGCGCTCCACGCCGTAACGGGCGATGAACTGCTCGAACCCGAAGCCGCCGCCCACCACGCCGATGGAGCCGACGATGCTCATCGCGCTGGCGTGGATCTCGTCGGCGGCACAGGCCAGCCAGTAGCCGCCGGAGGCTCCCGCCTCCCCGATGACGGCGTGGACGCGCACGCCCTTCTGCTCCGCCCGGCGGCGCACCAGCCCGGCGATCAGCTCTGACTGCACGGGGGAGCCACCCGGGCTGTCGATGTCCAGGATGACGAAGCCGTCCTTGCGTGCGGCGGAAAAGGCACGCTCCACCAAAGGCCCGACCGCGCGGATGTTAAGCGCGCCGTCCCGGCCGGCGATCACGCCGTGCAGCTGGATCACGGGGATGCGGGGGCGACGCCATGGGAACAGGTTCATCGTCTCTAGGAGGGGTCAGCCCCCCGCTTTGGCAAGCAGCCTCATTGCTCGTGTTGCGCGGCGTCCAGTGCACGGGACCAGCCTCCGGACGCCACCTCCTCGGCCCACCAGCGGTCGACCGCCTGGACGAAGGCCGGGTCGCGCGGCAGCATGTAGGCCTTCTCCAGCCGGGTGAACGGCGCGGCGACGGCGGCGGCGCAAAGCTCCTTGTGCAGCAGGGCCTGGTGGTCGACCTCGATCCCGTCGGTGACCATCACGTCCTCCCGGTCAGCCACGATCTCGTCGAACACGCTGACATTGTCCGGGTGGACCGTCAGCTTGGCATGCGGGAAATGGCTGCGGGCGAAATCCTCGTTCGACGCGCCCGGATTGACCACGACGCGCACCGCAGGCTGGTCGATCGCCGCGACAGTGGTGTAGCGGTCCTTGTCCGCGCAGCGCACGATGGGCCGCTTGCCGTCCACCAGGGTTGCCGTGGAGAAGGCCGCGATCTTCTCGCGCGCGGGCAGGATGGTGACCCCGCCTACGGCCATGTCGAACTTGCCTGCCGCGAAGTCGTCGTTGAGCGTCGCCCAAACGGTGGGCACGAACTGGACCTTCACCCCCAAGGCGGCCGCGAGCTGTTGCGCCATGGCGATGTCGGCGCCGCGATAGCTCCCGTCGGCTTCCCGGAACGCGAAGGGCTTGTAGTCCCCGGTGGTGCCCACGCGAAGCACGCCCGCCGCCTGTACGGCCGCGAGGTCGGCCGCCCGGACTGCTGGCGTGCTTGCCACAACCAGGACGGCAAGGAGCACGGGCCTCATCTTTTCCTCCATTTTTCGTTGCCGCGTAAAGACGCCGACATAGCGGATGGATCAACTGTGCTCATACAGCAACAGTGTTGGATATTTACCGCAGCTCATTGCCAGATGTCGTGCCGAAGGCATACTGAAGCAACGGACAAACCCCCGTTGTTCCTAGGAGCCACCCGTCGATGCGCAAACTTGCGATGCTCAGCACGGCCCTGATCGGCCTTGCCTTTTCCAGCCAAGCGTTCGCTCAAAGCCAGAGCGCGCCACAGCCCGGCCTGCCGCCCGGCGCCTCGATTGGCGCCCAGAATGCCCAGCCGCCTCGCTCAACCGGCCAGTTGACGACCACGACCACTCAGGCGGCGCCCCCGTCACCGATGATGGCGCCCACGCCCACTGCCGCCGCCACACCGCCGGCGCACCGCGTGCGTCGCCGCCGCGTCCGTCGCGTGCGCCATGTGACGCATCCGGCGCCGGCCGCTGCTCCGTCGGCGTCGCAGTAAGCTCGACTGCCTCTATCGCGTCGGCCGAGCGGCGCCCGGGCAACCGGGCGCCGCTTTCGTTTGGGCGGCTGCATCCATGCGGCGTCGCAGCAACTGCGGTTGACATTATCTTAAGAGTTATTTATATTTTTGATACGAGTTCACGAATGTGGCTCACTTCTTAAAGCGGGAGCAACTATGTATTACGGCGACGCCTTCTCGGAGTTGTCACCAGACCAGCGCCGCAGCTTCGCAGCAGCGGAGCGGCGCCTGATCATGCGGCTTGGCCTCATCGCATTCGGCAGCGTGGTCGTGCTTGGAATGGCGTTCATCTAGCACGTGGCTGGTTGGGACGCCCTCCCCGCCTGCTTGCCAGCGGGAGCGGGCGTTCCATCTCGCCGCCCCCCGAGTGCGCGTTCAGGGACTGTTCGACGCTGCGACCGTGATCTCCCACAGGTCGCGCCCCGATGACAGTTGGTTGATGTGGTAGTAGATGGTGCGTTGCCCCTCCCCCAACTGCACCTGCGCGTCGCAATCCCATTCCACCAAGTCGCCGATCTGGAAATGCCCTGCGACGTGCACGTTAGCCAAGCCCAAGATGCGGTCGCCCGCCTTGTCCCGCAGCAAACCGAGGGTGGCGGTCATCGCCGGCTCGTCGCCGCATTGCGGCACCGGGCCGAAACTGCGCACGGTCGATCCCGCCCAACCCGGCATGGCTGCCGCGGCCACGCCTGCACTCGACGATTGCGCGACCGGCTTCGGCGCAGGATCGTTCCGGAGCGGCCCCAGATACAGGGCGCCGGCACCGACGGCGAGCACGAGAAGGGCGAGGGCAGCCAAGACGAGGCGGGTGCGCTTCATGACAGGCAAACGCCGGCCGGTGGATGATGGTTGTCCACGCTGTCATCCATCGACCCGCGGTCGCGACAAGGCGGTCAGGACCGCGTCGCGCGATGCGTGGCCGGGATGACGGCTCTGCCAGGACCTCTTAGAATCCCCGGAATGTCGAGCGCGCCAACCCGCCACCTGCCATCCCCAGCATGACGACGATGGAGTGGGTGCTGCCAGCCATCTTCATTGCCGCCACAGTCGTCGCGACCGCGGGCGTGGCCTGGATGCGGATGCCCACCATGGGCGCAGCGGTCCGCCGCATGCCGCCCCCGCTGATGCGGCCGGACCATCCGGAGGCCGACTGGATCCAGGCTGCCGTGCCGCGATCCGCGCTGGTGATCGTCTACGAGGACGCCCATGGCACGCCCACCGAGCAGGTCGTCCATCCGAAGACGATCCGCGGCCAACGGATCGGGAACGGCCGGGTACGGCCAACCGTGGTGAACGTGTTCTGCGAACGCGACAGGGCCATGCGCGCCCTCCGCATAGACCGCATCCTGTCGGCCGCCGACCTGCGCACCGGTGAGTTCGTCGACGACCTCCACACCTATTTCGGCAGTGCCCAGCCTGGTGGCGCCCCAGCCCGAACCTACCCGGCAGCGTGATTACCCTCGAACCACCCGAACCCGCTCCCGGTTACATTTCAACACCAAACGATGCGATCGCGTTTCGGCAGCCTTCCCATCTCCGCCGGGTGAAGGAGATGTCCATGACGAAGCATTCATTCGGCCGTTGCCTGAGGGTCGCGGGCGCCATGCTGGTCGCAGCGGCGCTGTCCGGCTGTGTCGTCGTGCCGGCCTACGGCCCTCGGTTCGGCTACTTCAGGCCGCACCCGCATTACTATTACTGACGGCCCGTGGCGCCTGACCGGGACGCCGCCGTGACGAGTCCGGACCGGCGCTGAGGTGGAGCCTGGACCGGCGGGCCTGCCTGCGGTAGCCCTCCGCCGTGCTGAACCACGGCCCCACCCTCGTCACCGGCGCCACCGGCTTCGTCGGCTCCGCCGTCGCCCGGGCGCTGCTCGCCCGCGGCCACGCGCTGCGGCTGCTGGTGCGGGAGCACGGCGACCGGGGCAACATCGCCGGGCTGCCGGCCGAACTGGCCGTGGGCGACCTCAAGGACCCGCCTTCCCTGGCCCGCGCGGTCGCCGGCTGCCGCTTCGTGGTGCACGTCGCGGCCGACTATCGCCTGTGGGTGCCGGACCCGGACGCGATGAACCGCGCCAACGTCGACGGCACGCGGGCGCTGCTGCTGTCCGCCCAAGCGGCGGGGGTGGAGCGGATGGTTTATTGCAGCAGCGTGGCGGCGCTCGGGCTGGTCGGCGACGGCACGCCGGGGACGGAGGCGACGCCGAACACGCTGGCCAAGGTGATCGGCACCTACAAGCGCTCGAAATACCTGGCCGAACAGCAAGTCCTGGCACTGGCGCGGGACGGCGTGCCCGTGGTGATCGTGAACCCGAGCGCGCCGGTGGGCCCGCGCGACATCAAGCCGACGCCCACGGGGAAGATGATCGCCGACACCGCGGCCGGCCGCATGCCCGCCTATGTCGACACCGGGCTGAACGTGGTGCACGTCGACGACGTGGCGCAGGGCCATGTGCTGGCGCTGGAGCATGGCCGGGTCGGCGAATGCTACATCCTGGGCGGCGAGGACATGGGCATGGGGGACCTGCTCGCCATGGTGGCCGACGTCGCCGGCCGCAAGCCGCCGCGGGTGAAGCTGCCGCACGCCGCACTCTATCCCCTGGCGCTGGCCAGCGAAGGCCTGGCGAAGATCGCCGGGATCGAGCCGGTCGTCACCCGCGACATCCTGGCGATGGCGAAGAAGAAGATGTTCTTCTCCTCCGCCAAGGCGCAGGCCGAGCTGGGCTACACCCACCGCCCGGCGCGCGAGGCCATCGCCGACGCCGTGGCCTGGTTCCGCGCCGAGGGACGGATACCGGCGTGACCGCCGTCGCGCTGCTGGCGCTGGCCGCCTGGCTGTATCTGCTGGCCGGCCACGGACGGTTCTGGTCGGCCGGGCCCAGCCTGGCGCCAGCCCGCCCGGCTTCGGCACCGGCGGTGGACATCGTGGTTCCGGCGCGCGACGAGGCGGAAGGGATCGATCGCTGCCTCCGCTCGCTGCTGGCGCAGGACTATGCCGGGCCGCTCCGCATCGTCCTGGTGGACGACCGCAGCGGCGACGGCACCGGCGCCATCGCGCGCAACCTGGCGGACGACCGCCTGCTGGTGCTGGACGGCGCGCCGCGGCCGGCGGGATGGAGCGGCAAGCTGTGGGCCGTGGCGCAGGGGGTGCGCCGCGGCACCGCGCCGCTGGTGCTGCTCTGCGACGCCGACATCGTGCACGACCCGGCGCATGTGGCGACGCTGGTGGCCAAGCTGGAGGGCGCCGGGCTCGACCTGGTGTCGGAGATGGTGGAGCTGAACTGCGCCAGCGTGGCGGAGCGGGCGCTGGTGCCGGCCTTCGTCTTCTTCTTCCAGCTGCTCTACCCTTTCGCCCGGGTGAACGACCCGTTGAACGCCGCCGCCGCCGCCGCCGGGGGCACCATCCTGGTGCGCCGCGCAGCGCTGGAACGCGTCGGCGGGATCGAGGCGGTGCGCGGCAAGCTGATCGACGACGTGGCGCTCGCCACCGCGATCAAGCGGGGTGGCCGCATCTGGCTCGGCCATAGCCGGCTGGCACGCTCCATCCGGCCGTACCCCGCTGCGGCCGACGTGTGGCGCATGGTGGCACGCACGGCCTACGTCCAGCTGCGGTTCTCCCCGCTGATCCTGGCGGGCACCATCGTCGGACTGGCCCTGGTCTGGCTGGCGCCGCCGCTGATCGTGCTGTGGGGACATGGGCTGGCGCGGTGGGTTGGGCTGGCCGCCTGGCTCGGCTCGGCCGCCAGCTACCTGCCGACGCTGCGGCGCTTCCGCCAGTCGCCGCTTTGGGCGCTGGCGTTGCCGCTGGTGGCGGCGTTCTACATGGCGGCCACGGTCGGCTCGGCCGTGGCTCACCATCGCGGCCGCGGCGTCGTGTGGAAGCGCCGTGCCTATGGCGAAGTCGGCCTATGAGCCTGTCGGTCGAGGCACCCTCCGGCAAGGGAAAGGGCGACGAGAACTTCCCGGTCGGCTCGCGGCTGATCCGCCCGGCGCTGCGGCCGCACGTCCATGCCTTCTACGACTTCGCCCGGCAGGCCGACGACATCGCCGACAGCGCGACGCTTTCCGCGGAGGAGAAGGTCGCCCGGCTGGACACCATGGGCGCCGTCCTGGTCGGCGACGCGGAAGGCGGCTCCCCCAGCGCCACACGCCTGCGCGACAGCCTGGCGCAGACCGGAGTGACGGCCCGGCACTCGCTGGACCTGCTGCGCGCCTTCCGGCAGGACGCGACCAAGCGGCGCTACGCGGATTGGTCGGAGCTGCTCGACTACTGCACCTACTCCGCCATGCCGGTCGGGCGGCACGTGCTGGACCTGCATGGCGAGGCCGCCGACACCCACCCGCCGTCAGACGCGCTGTGCGCCGCCCTGCAGGTGCTGAACCACCTGCAGGACTGCGCGGCCGACCTCGAAACGCTGGATCGCTGCTACATCCCGTTGGACATGCTGGCAGCGGCCGGGCTGGATGTGGCCGCCGTGCGGGCGCCGGCAGCGGGGGCCGGGTTCCGCCAGGTTCTGGACCGCCTGCTGGGCAAGACGCAGGACCTGAACCGGGACGGCGCCGGCCTGCCCCGGCGGGTGCGGGACCGGCGGTTGCGGTTGGAGACGGCCGTCATCGTCGGATTGGCGCAGCGCCTCACCCGCCGGCTGCGACGGGAGGACCCGCTCGCCCGGCGGGTCAAGCTGCGCCGGGGCGACGTGGTGGGCAGCGTATTGCTGGCGTTGCCATGGCTGCGGTAGCGCCGCTGGGCGCGGCGGCGGCGGACGTTGCGGCGGTCGAGCACATCGTCAAGGCGGCCGGGACCTCGTTCTACCGCGGCATGCGCATCCTCCCGGCGGACCGGCGGCTCGCCATGTATGCGATCTACGCCTTCTGCCGCCTGGTCGACGACGTGGCGGACGAGCCTGCACCCGCGGAGGCGAAGCAGGCCGGCCTGCAGGCCTGGCGCACGGCGATCGCCGACGTGTATGCCGGCCATGGCCACGACCCCGTCACCCGGGTGCTGGCCGCGGCGGTGCCGGCCTTCCACCTGCGGCAGGTCGATTTCCTCGCCGTGATCGATGGCATGCAGATGGATGCCGAGACGGTGATCGCCGCGCCGGACTGGGCCACGCTCGACCTGTATTGCGACCGGGTCGCCGCCGCGGTCGGCCGCCTGTCGGTGCGGGCGTTCGGCGACGCCTCGGCCCGGGCGGACGACGTGGCGTTCTCGCTGGGCCGGGCCCTGCAGCTGACCAACATCCTGCGCGACCTTGCGGAGGACGCAGCGCGCGACCGGCTGTACCTGCCGCGCGAGTGGCTGGACGAGGCCGGGGTGCCGCACGCGCCCGCGGCGGCGTTGGCGTCGCCCGGCTTGCCCGCCGTGTGCGACCGCATGCTGGCGGAGGCGCGCCGCCGGTTCCGCTTGGCGGGCGTGGCGATGGCGGATTGCGACGGGCGGGCGATGCGGCCGGCGCGCCTGATGGGGGCGACCTATGCCGCGCTGCTCGACCGGCTGGAGCGGCGGGGCTGGGCCGCGCTGGACCAGCCGGTGCGCCTGTCCAAGTGGCAGAAGCTGGCGATCGCCGCGCGCCACCTGCTATGAGGCGGGTGCACGTCGTCGGCGCCGGGATGGCGGGGCTCACGGCCGCCCTGGCCCTGGTGGATGCGGGGCGCCCGGTCACGCTGTACGAAGCCGGGCCGGCGGCCGGGGGGCGCTGCCGGTCGTACCACGACCGCGAGCTCGGCTGCCGGATCGACAACGGCAACCACCTTTGGCTGTCCGGCAACCCCGGCATCGCCCGCTTCCTGCGCCGCGTTGGCGCGCAGCATACCCTGGCCGGCCCGGCCACTGCGATGTTCCCGTTCTTCGACGTCGCCAGCGGCCAGCGCTGGACGGTGCGGCCGAATGCCGGGCGGGTGCCATGGTGGGTGCTCGCCCCCGGGCGCAACGTGCCGGGCGCCCGGCTGCGGGAGTACGCCGGGCTGCTGCGCCTGCTCCGCGCCGGACCGGATGCAACCGTCGCGGACATAATCCCGCCGGGCGCGCTGAACGACCGGCTGATCGCACCCCTGGTGATCGCGGCCCTGAACACCGCGCCGGCCGCGGGGAGCGCTGCCCTGATGGCCCGGGTGATGCGCGAGACGCTGGTGCGCGGCGGGCAGGCCTGCGTCCCGGCTTTTCCGCGGGACGGGCTGTCCGCCACCTTCGTCGACCCCGCCCTGACCGCGCTGCGCCAGGCCGGCGCCGCGGTGCAGTTCGGCCGCCGGGTCGCCGCGCTGCGCACCGCGGACGGCCGCGTCGACGGGCTTGGCACCGCGGACGGGATGGTCGGGCTGGCGGAAGGCGAGGCCGTGGTGCTCGCCGTCTCCGCGCCCGTCGCCCAGGCCCTGTTGCCCGGCCTGCCTGGCCCGGACGCGTTCGAGGCGATCGTCAACCTGCACTACCGCTATTCCGCGGCACCTGGCCATGCCGGCTTCGTCGGCCTGCTGAATGCGACGGCGGAGTGGGCCTTCGCCAAGCCGGACGTGCTTTCCGTCACGATCAGCGCCGCCAACCACTTGATCGACCGCTCCGCAAGTGACCTGGCTGCAACAGTGTGGCCGGAACTGTGTGCCGCCTTCGGCATTGCGCAACCCATCCCACCCTGGCGTGTCGTAAAGGAGAAGCGCGCCACCTTCGCTGCGACTCCGATCGAGGACGGTAAGCGGCCTGGAGTGCGTGCCGGCCCGGCCAACCTTGCGCTGGCCGGCGATTGGACCAACACCGGCCTGCCTGCCACCATCGAAGGTGCTATCAGGTCGGGTGAAATTGCCGCAGCGGCCCTACTCGCCGCTGCATGAGCCCGGATGGATGATGCCAAGCGAAACGCTGACCCGTAACGAGCCTGACACCCTCCAGACCGCAATCGACTCCGCCACGACCGCGCTGCTGGAGCGCCAGGCCGCGGATGGCCACTGGCTGTTCGAGCTGGAGGCGGATGCCACCATCCCGGCGGAATACGTGCTGCTGGAGCATTTCCTCGACCGCATCGACCCGGCCTTGGAGGCGCGGATCGGCGTCTACCTCCGCGCCGCACAGGGCCCCGACGGCGGTTGGCCGCTGTTCCACGATGGCGCATCGGACCTCTCCGTCAGCGTGAAGGCGTATTTCGCGCTCAAGGCGATCGGCGACTCCGCGGACGCGCCGCACATGGCGCTGGCCCGTGCCTGCATCCTGCGCATGGGCGGCGCCGAGCGGGCCAACGTGTTCTGCCGGGTGCAGTTGGCGCTGTTCGGGCAGGTGCCGTGGCGCGCCACGCCGGTGATGCCGGTGGAGATCGTGCATCTGCCGCGCTGGTTCTTCTTTCACCTGTCGAAGGTGTCGTATTGGTCCCGCACCGTCATGGTGCCATTGCTGGTGCTGATGGCGCTGCGCCCGCAGGCGCGCAACCCACGCGGCATCACGGTGGCCGAGCTGTTCCGCTCGCCGCCCGAGACGATCCGGGATTGGTTCCGCGGCCCCTACCGCTCCGCCTGGGGCCCGGTGTTCCGCATGCTCGACACGGCGTTGCGGCCCTTGCTGCCGTCCTTCCCGAAGCGTGCCCGACATCGCGCCATCGACACCGCGGTTGCCTTCACCGTCGAGCGGTTGAACGGGGAAGACGGGCTGGGCGGCATCTTCCCGGCCATGGCCAACAGCCTGATGATGTTCGACACGCTCGGCTACGCGGCCGACCATCCGCATTGCGTCACCGCCTGGAGCGCCATCCGCAAGCTGCTGGTGGTGGAGCCGGACCGTGCCTACTGCCAGCCTTGCCTGTCGCCGATCTGGGACACCGGGCTGGCCGGGCACGCGGTGGCGGAGGCCGGCGGCGACGAGATGCCGATGGTGCGGGCAGCGTGCGACTGGCTGGCACAGCGCCAGATCCTGACGGTGCGGGGTGATTGGGCGGCCATGCGCCCCGATGTCGCTCCCGGAGGCTGGGCGTTCCAGTATGAAAACCCGCACTACCCCGACGTGGACGACACCGCCGTGGTCGCCATGCTGCTGCACCGGAGCGGCGACCCGGCTTACGCCGAGGCGATCGACCGTGCGGCGGAGTGGGTCGTCGGCATGCAGAGCCGCAATGGCGGCTGGGGCGCGTTCGACGCCGACAACGACTACCAGTTCCTCAACCACATTCCGTTCGCCGATCACGGCGCGCTGCTCGACCCTCCCACCGTGGACGTGACGGCGCGATGCATGTCGCTGCTGGCCCAGCTCGGCCGCACCTTGGACGACCCGACGATGGCGCGGGCGCTGGCCTATATCCGCCAAGAGCAGGAGGCGGACGGCAGCTGGTTCGGCCGTTGGGGCACGAACTACATCTATGGCACGTGGTCCACGCTCTGCGCGCTGAACGCCGCCGGGCTGCCGCACGCCGACCCGGCGATCCGGCGGGCGGTCGACTGGCTGCTGTCACGGCAACGCCAGGACGGTGGCTGGGGCGAGGATGAGGAGAGCTACGCCAACGCCCCGCCGGGGCTTTACTGGCAGAGCACGCCGTCGCAGACCGCCTGGGCGCTGCTGGGCCTGATGGCGGCAGGCGAGGTGGACCATCCGGCGGTGAGCCAGGGCGTCGACTACCTGCGCCGCACGCAGCGGCCGGACGGCGAGTGGACCGAACTGCCCTACACCGCCGTCGGTTTCCCCCGCGTGTTCTACCTGCGCTACCACGGCTACCGCTTGTTCTTCCCGCTGCTGGCGCTGTCCCGCTACCGCAACTTGCGGGCAACCAACAGCACCCGGGTCGCGGTCGGCTTCTAGCCTGCCCATGCCCTATAGGGCGGCGGTTCACTAGCCATGCTCGGCATCGTGGTGGGGCTGGCTGCCGAGGCGCGGCTTGCACGCGGGCTGGGTTGCATGGTCGCGATCGGTGGGGGTGGCACGGCGGGCGCAGCCGTTGCAGCGGAACGGCTGGTGCGGGACGGCGCACGCGGGCTGGTCAGCTTCGGACTGGCCGGCGGCCTCTCATCCGACCTCGCCGCCGGGAGCGTGGTCGTGCCCGAGGGCGTGGTCGATACGGCAGGGACCCGCTGGCGGGTCGATCCAGCATTGGGCATGCGGCTCGGCCAGGTGGCCGAATGGCTGTTGGCTGCGCCCGACGTGATCGCGACGCGCGCGGCCAAGCACGCTGCCGGGCAGCGCTTCGGCGCGGTGGCCGTCGACCTCGAGAGTGGCGCGGTCGCCGAAGTGGCGGCGAGGCACAGGCTGCCCTTCGCCGTCTTGCGGGCGATCTGCGATCCGGCGGACCGGGACCTTCCGCCAGCCGCCACAACGGCGTTGGATGCCGCGGGCCGGATCCGTCCGGCGGCCCTGCTGGCCTCATTGGTCCATTTTCCTGGCCAGCTCCCCACATTGCTCGCGCTGGGGCGCGAGGCGAACGCCGCCCGACGCGCGTTGCTGGCCCAGGTCGAAGCGATCGGCCGGCTCGACTGAGGAGACTGCCATGCCGCCGATCAAGCAGACCACGCGCTACCATGAGATGGCCGACCCGCAGATGCAGCCGCGCTTCTCCGGCATCCCGACCTTCTTCCGCACCCCGGCGGAACAGGACCTGACGCAGGTCGATATCGGCGTGATCGGGGTGCCGTTCGACGGCGGAGTGACCAACCGGCCGGGCACGCGGCACGGCCCGCGCGAGCTGCGCCACCAGTCCAGCCTGTCCCGCAGGATCAACACCGCGACGGGCGTGCAGCCGTTCGACGGGTTGCGGGTCCGCGACCTCGGCGATTGCTGGATCGAGCAGCCCTATGCGCTGGAGCCGGCGCTTGGCGAGATCGAGGCGTTCTACCATCGCGTCGTCGGGGCCGGGGTGACGCCGCTTTCCGCCGGCGGCGACCATTCCATGACGCTGCCTATCCTGCGCGCCGTGGGGGCGGCGGGGCCGGTGGGCCTGGTGCAGATCGACGCGCACGCCGACACCGGCGACGAGTATATGGGCTCGCGCTACCATCACGGCACGCCGTTCCGCCGTGCCGTGGAGGAAGGCGTGCTCGACCCGAAGCGGGTGATCCAGATCGGCATCCGCGGCCACAGCAACGTCGTGGGCGGTCTGTGGGGCTTCAGCGAGGCGAGCGGCATGCGCGTGATGCCGATCGAGGAGCTGCAGGACCGCGGCTGGCGCTGGGCGGTGGAAGAGGCGCGCCGGGTGGTCGGCGACGGGCCGGCCTACCTGTCCTTCGACGTGGACGCCCTGGACCCGATCTACGCGCCGGGCACCGGCACGCCCGAGCCCGGTGGCATCACCATGCTGGAGGCCTTGCGCATGGTCCGCGGCCTGACCGGCTTGAACTTCGTCGGCGGCGACGTGGTCGAGGTGTCGCCCCCATTCGACGTCGGCGGGATCACCGCGCTCCACGGCGCGGCGATGTTGTTCGAAGTCCTGTGCGTGCTGGCCGCAGCCCGGAAGGCGGCCACCTAAATACGCGTCCATGGAAGAACGTCGCTCATGAGGACCTTGCCAGCCTCGAAGCGTCGCCCATCATGGCACGGCCATGGCGAGGGCGAACGGCGCCACGAGGCTGGGCAACAATCAGGGTAGCCTCACGCTTGGTAGATGGATCTCCCACGGCGCCTCGGCCGTCGTCCTCCAGCCCAACCCCCACAAAGGCTCGGCCCGGGGCAGACCAAAACCTTGCCCAGCCTCTGCGCTTATCCGCCCCTTCACCCGAAGCAGTCGCGCTAGTCCGCGTCGGCGACCGCTGCCGCCTTTGGTTTGGCGTGGATTTCCGCCATTTTCTCCTGCACGTGACGGCTGAACACGTATTCGGCCGGGCGCTGCTGATCGAGCTTGATCTCCGGCGCCATGGGACCGCTCAGCCGTGGGCCGCGCATGGCGACGGCTAGCGTCTTCAGCGGGCTCTTCACCGCGTCGACCACCGCCGTCGCCTCATAGCCGGAGTGCACCATACAGTCGGCGCACTTCTCGTAGTGGCCGGTGCCGTACTTGTCCCAGTCCGTCGTCTCCATCAGCTCGGCGAACGTCTTGGTATAGCCCTCGCCCAGCAGGTAGCAGGGACGTTGCCAGCCGAACACGTTGCGCGTCGGCTTGCCCCACGGCGTGCAATGGTAGCTCTCGTTGCCGGCCAGGAAATTCATGAACAGCGGCGACTGGGTGAACTTCCACCCCTTGCCCTTGCCACGGGACAGGATGTCGCGGAACAGCTGCTTGGTCTTCTGGCGCGACAGGAAGTGCGCCTGGTCCGGGGCGCGCTCGTAGGCGTAGCCGGGCGAGGTCATGATCCCATCCACGCCCATCGCCATCACGTCGTCGAAGAACTTGGCGACGCGTTCGGCTTTGGCGCCGTCGAACAGAGTGCAGTTGATCGACAGGCGGAAGCCGCGTTCCTTGGCCATGCGGATCGCCGCGACGGCGCGGTCGTAGACGCCTTCCTGGCTGACGGCGTGGTCGTGCATCTCCTTGTCGCCGTCCAGGTGCACGTCCCAGGAGAAGAATGGGTTGGGCTTGTACTGGTCCATCTTCTTCTCGAGCAGCAGCGCGTTCGTGCAGAGATAGACGAACTTCTTCCGCTCCAGGATCTTGGCGACGATCTCCGGCATCTCCTTGTGGAGCAGCGGCTCGCCGCCGGCGATGGCCACGACCGGGGCGCCGCACTCGTCCACCGCCTCCAGCGCGTCGGCGACGGAAAGCCGTTGGTTGAGGATGTCGGCCGGGTAGTCGATCTTGCCGCAGCCGGAGCAGGCCAGGTTACAGCGGAACAGCGGCTCCAACATCAGCACGAGCGGGTAGCGCTTGCGGCCCGTGAGGTGCTGCTTGACGACGTAGGCTCCAACCCGGATGACCTGCTGCAAGGGAACCGACATCTACCTCAATCTCCTTTGCCGTCGCCACGTGGCATCAAGCACGCGCCAGGTGTCGACCATTTCACCCGGCAACGCAAAGCCGGCTTGGGTCGACGGTCAGGTGACGCCTGCACGACAGTGATGACAGGCATCCACGAACCAGCCTTCGAACCCTGTGCGAACGGTGCTACACGATCCAGGTTGCCCCGAGGCCACCAAACTGCAACTCAGCTTCGTCAGGGGCAAGCAATTCGTGGCCGGCCTGCATCAGGCATCGGGTAATCTGTTGCGCTGAAGACGCATATAGAGGCGGCGGGAAGCGCGGCATCTTGCATATCGACGAGGGGCAGTGCTTCTTTGGACGACTTATGCCTCCCCGGCCCCTCCGACGGCGGGGTTCGATTCGAAGTTTTCCGGAAGGGCGCGTCTGTGTTCAGGGTCATGAATGTCGGCTGAGTCGCTCTTGCGTGAGACCGCCGAGACGCTGTCGGCGGCGATGGCGCAGGCCGTCCAAACCACCGAAGCGGCCCTGGACAGCCTGATCGGCCAGCCGAGCGGGGCGGAAGCGCGCCTGATCGAGGCGATGCGGTATGCCACCCTGAACGGCGGCAAGCGGATGCGGGGGTTCCTGGTGCTGGAGATCGCGGGGCTGTTCGGCGTGCCGCGGCCATGGTCCGCCCGGGTGGCGGCCTCGGTGGAGATGCTGCACGCCTACTCGCTGGTCCATGACGACCTTCCGTCCATGGACGATGACGATCTGCGCCGTGGCCAGCCCAGCACCCACCGCGCGTTCGACGAGGCGACGGCCATCCTGGCCGGGGACGCGTTGCAGGCGCTGGCGTTCGAAGTCCTGGGCCAGGACGCCACCCACCCCGACCCATCCGCCCGGTGCGAGCTGGTGGCGGCCCTGGGCGCGGCGAGTGGCGCACGAGGCATGGCAGGCGGCCAGATGATCGACATGGCGACGGAAGGCCGGGCGCTGGACGTTGCGGAGGTGGCGTTGCTCCAGGCGTTGAAGACGGGCCGGCTGATCCAGTACAGTGCCGAGGCCGGGGCGATCCTGGGTCGCGCCGACGCCGTGGCCCGTTCGCGGATCGCCGCCTACGGCCGCGACCTGGGCGCCGCGTTCCAGATCGCGGACGACGTGCTGGATGCTGCGGGCGACACCGCGGCCATCGGCAAGACCGCCGGCAAGGATGCCGCCGCCGGCAAGGCGACGCTCGTGGCCTTGCTCGGGCTGGACGAGGCGACCGCCCAGGCGCGCGCGCTGAGCGCCCAGGCCGCCGCGCACCTCGACATGTTCGGCCCGCCAGCCCAGCGCCTGCGCGAGTTGGCGAGCTACGTCGTGTCACGAGACTACTGAGGTGACCGTCCCGCTTTTGCCGCCCCGTCCGGCGACGCCGTTGCTGGACCGGGTCCGGGTTCCGTCCGACCTTCGCAACCTGTCGGCGGAGCAGTTGCGCCAGGTGGCCGACGAGTTGCGGGCCGAGACGATCGACGCGGTGAGCACCACGGGCGGCCATCTGGGCGCCAGCCTGGGCGTGGTGGAGCTGACGGTGGCTTTGCACGCGGTGTTCGACACGCCGGCCGACCGGGTGATCTGGGACGTGGGCCACCAGTGCTACCCGCACAAGATCATCACCGGCCGGCGCGACCGCATCCGCACCCTGCGCCAGCCTGGCGGCCTGTCCGGCTTCACCCGCCGGGCGGAGAGCGAGTATGACCCGTTCGGCGCCGCGCACTCTTCCACCTCCATCTCCGCCGGGCTGGGCATGGCGGTGGCGTCCGAGCTGCTGGGCACGCCGCGCACGGTCGTCGCGGTGATCGGCGACGGGGCGATGAGCGCCGGCATGGCCTACGAGGCGATGAACAACGCCGGTGCCATGAAGGCCCGGCTGGTGGTGGTGCTGAACGACAACGAGATGTCGATCGCCCCACCCGTGGGGGCGATGAGCGCCTACCTGACGCGGCTGCTCAGCTCCAACTCCTACCTCAACCTGCGCGACCTGGCCTCCCGCATGGCGCGGCGCTTCCCCACGGGCGTGGCCAAGACGGCCAAGCGGGCGGAGGAGTATGCCCGCGGCATCCTGACCGGCGGCACGCTGTTCGAGGAGCTGGGCTTCTACTACCTGGGCCCGATCGACGGCCACAACCTGGACCACCTGCTGCCCGTGCTGCGCAACGTGCGCGACGCGGAGGAGGCCGGGCCGATCCTGGTGCACGCCATCACCCAGAAGGGCCGCGGCTACGCCCCGGCGGAGGCGAGTGCGGACAAGCTGCACGCCGTCAGCCGGTTCAACGTGGTGACGGGCGAGCAGGTCAAGGCGCCGCCCGGCCCGCCCTCCTACACCCGGGTGTTCGCCGACGCGCTGATCGCCGAGGCGGAGGCCAACCCGCGGGTGGTGGCGGTGACGGCGGCGATGCCGTCCGGCACGGGGCTGGATCGGTTCGCCAAGCGCTTTCCGGAGCGGTGCTTCGACGTGGGGATCGCCGAGCAGCATGCGGTGACGTTCGCGGCGGGGATGGCAACGGAGGGGCTGGTGCCGTTCTGCGCCATCTACAGCACGTTCCTGCAGCGTGCGTATGACCAGGTGGTGCACGACGTGGCGATCCAGGGGCTGCCGGTGCGGTTCGGGCTGGACCGGGCGGGGCTGGTGGGGGCGGACGGTGCGACGCATGCCGGCAGCTTCGACCTGGCCTATCTGGGCTGCCTGCCCGGCATGGTGCTGATGGCGCCGGCCGACGAGGTGGAGCTGGTGCACATGGTGGCGACGCAGGCGGCGTATGATGCCGGGCCGTCCGCGGTGCGCTACCCGCGCGGCGAGGGCACCGGGCTCGCCTTGCCGGCGCGCGGCACGCCCTTGCCGATCGGCCGCGGCCGCGTGGTGCGGGAGCCCCGGGGGGCCGAGGTGGCGATCCTGAGCCTGGGCCCGCGGCTGGCGGAGGCACTGGTGGCGGCGGACGAGCTGACGGCGCGGGGGCTGCCCGCGACGGTGGCGGACGCCCGGTTCGCCAAGCCGCTGGACACGGCGCTCCTCGAGCGGCTGGCGCGGGAGCATGCGGTGCTGGTGACGATCGAGGACGGCTCGGCCGGCGGGTTCGGTTCGGCGGTCATGCAGCATCTCGCGTGGGCCGGGCTGCTGGACGGCGGGCTGCGGATCCGCCCCATGGTGCTGCCCGACCGCTTCATCGACCACAACAACCCCAAAGCCCAACTCGCCGAAGCCGGCCTCACCGCAAAGGACATCGTCCGGACCGTCGTGGACGCGGTCGGCCGCACGATGACCAAGAGAGCGTCCAGCCAATGATCCGCATCCTCGCACTGCTTGGTTCGCTGCTGGCGGCAGCCTCCGCACAGGCTGCGGAGTCGGCGGCTGCCGTCCCGATCGCGGCGCTGGACGGGGGCCTGCTCCAGGTCATGCACGCCGGGAAGGCGACCCCCTTCAGCCAGCGCTACGCCACGCTCACCCCCGTCGTGCAGCAAGCTTTCGACTTGGACACCATCCTGCAGACCTCCGTCGGGCCGCGCTGGCGCAGCTTCACGCCAGACCAGCAGCAGGAGCTACAGGGCGAGTTCCTGCGCTTCACGGTCGCCAACTACGTGAGCAACTTCTCCTCCTTCGGCGGCGAACGGTTCGAGATCGATCCAGACACGCGGCCGGTGGGCGCCGAGCAGGTGGTCGCCACCCACATCGTCTCGTCCGGCAGCGATCCCGTCCGCCTCGACTATGTCATGCGACAGGGTGCTGCGGGCTGGCGGGCGGTGGATGTGCTGCTCGACGGCTCGATCAGCCGCGTCGCCGTGCAACGGTCGGACTTCCGCAGCCTGCTGGAAAGCGGCGGTCCGGACGCGTTGGTGGCAAGCCTGCGCAAGAAGGTTTCGGACCTTTCCGGCGGCGCCGGCGTCCCGTGACCCTGATGCCGTCTTTGTCGACCTGCCTGGCCGGGCTGGCCGCTCTCGTCACGTTCGCGGGGCTGTTGCAGGCCGCCATCGGCTGGTGGGTCGTGCGCCGCCACAGCCGTCGCCAGGGGCGGCCGAACGGCTGGCAGCCGCCGATCACCATCCTGAAGCCGCTGCACGGGGACGAACCGCTGCTGGAGGAGGCGCTCGCCTCGTTCTGCACTCAGGACTATCCCCGGTTCCAGATCGTCTTTGGCCTGCAGGACGCGTCCGACCCGGCGCTGCACGTGCTGCGCCGGCTGCGCGCCCGCTTCCCGCACGTCGATATCGACATGGTCATCGACCCGGCGCAGCACGGCATCAACCGCAAGGTCAGCAACCTCATCAACATGTATCCGCACGCGGTGCATGACCTGATCGTCATCGCCGACAGCGACATCCACGCTCCCGCTGGATACCTGGCGGACCTGGCGGCCGAACTGGCTCGTCCCGGCGTGGGCCTGGTCACCACGCTTTACACCGGCCTGCAGGCCACCGGCACCGTTGCGGCGCGGCTGGGCGCGGCACAGATCAACCACAGCTTCCTGCCGGGCGCGTTGCTGGCCCGCTCTCTGGGGCGCGAGGATTGCCTCGGTGCCACGATGGCGCTGCGCCGCGAGACGCTGGAGGGTGTCGGCGGCCTGCACGCGTTGGTGCATCACCTGGCCGACGACGCCGTGCTCGGCCGCCTGGTCACCGCCCGGGGCGAGCGGGTCGCGCTGGCCGCCACCATGCCGGAGACCACGGTTCCCGAACTGCGCGTCGCCCACCTGTTCGCGCACGAGCTGCGCTGGGGCCGCACCATCCACTCCCTGGCGCCGGTCGGGTTCGCCCTCTCGTCCTTGCAGTACCCGCTGTTTTGGGCCGGGCTCGCCGTCGCCCTGTCCGGCTTGGACACGTGGGCGCTCGCCCTGTTCGCGGCCGCCTGGCTGGTGCGGTCTGCCGCCATGCTGGCGGTGGATGCAAGCCTCGGTTTGCCGATGGCGGTTTCGGTGTGGCTGCTGCCGCTGCGGGACGTGCTGTCCGTCGTCGTGATCCTGGCGAGCTATGGCGGGAACCAAGTTGCCTGGCGGGGGCACATTCTCCATATCTCGTCCCCGCGGCTGGTGGCGGGCAAAGGATAGAGCCATGATGAAGACGTTGTTCCTGCAACCCCCGTCCTTCGGTGGGTTCGACGGCGGCGCCGGCTCCCGCTACCAGGCCAAACGCGAAATCCGCTCCTTCTGGTATCCGACCTGGCTGGCGCAGCCGGCGGCCCTGGTGGAAGGCAGCAAGCTGATCGACGCGCCGCCCGCCGGGCTGGGGATGGAGCCGGTGCTGGCCGCCGCGAGGGAGAGCGAGCTGGTGGTGGTCCACACCTCCACCCCGTCCTTCGCCTCGGACGTGAAGGTGGCGCAGGCGTTGAAGGATGCCAAGCCGTCGCTGAAGATCGGCTTCGTCGGCGCCAAGGTGGCGGTGCAGCCGGCCGAAAGCCTGACCGGAGGCCCCTGCATCGATTTCGTCGCCCGCAACGAGTTCGACTTCACCATCCAGGAGATCGCCGCGGGGCGCGCGTTCAAGGACGTCGACGGCATCTCCTACCGCGATGCCTCCGGCGCGCTGGTCCACAACAGGGACCGCGCCACCCTCGAGGACATGGACTCGCTGCCGTTCGTGACGGACGTCTACAAGCGGGACCTGCGGATCGAGGACTACTTCATCGGCTACCTTCTGCACCCCTACATCTCGATCTACACCGGGCGCGGCTGCAAATCCCGCTGCACGTTCTGCCTGTGGCCGCAGACGGTGGGCGGCCATCGCTACCGCACCCGCAGCCCGGCCCACGTGGCCGCCGAGATCGCGGCCGCGCAGAAGATGTTCCCGCAGGTGCGCGAGTTCTTCTTCGACGACGACACCTTCACCGACGACCTGCCCCGGGCGGAGGCGATCGCGCGCGAGCTGGGCAAGCTTGGCGTCACCTGGTCCTGCAACGCGAAGGCCAACGTGCCGCGCGAGACGCTGAAGGTGCTGAAGGATAACGGGCTGCGCCTGCTGCTGGTGGGCTACGAGAGCGGCAACCAGCAGATCCTGCACAACATCAAGAAGGGCATGCTGATCGACGTGGCCAAGCGGTTCACCCGCGACTGCCACGAGCTTGGGATCAAGATCCACGGCACCTTCATCCTCGGCCTGCCGGGCGAGACGAAGGAGACGATCGAGCAGACCATCAAGTTCGCCACCGAGATCAACCCGCACACGCTGCAGGTGTCGCTGGCGGCGCCATACCCAGGCACGTTCCTGCACAAGCAGGCGCTGGAGAATGGCTGGCTGAGCGCCGAGCATGCCGAGCTGATCGACGAGACCGGCATCCAGATCGCACCGCTGAACTACCCGGGCGTGCTGACGCACGGCGAAATCTTCGACAGCGTCGAGGTGTTCTATAAGCGCTTCTACTTCCGCGCGCCGAAGATCGCCTCCATCGTCGGTGAGATGGTGCGCAGCCCGCAGATGATGAAGCGTCGGCTGCGCGAGGGGGTCGAGTTCTTCCAGTTCATGCGCGACCGGAACAAGGCCGCCTGAACCGGCCCGATGCCCGCCGGGTCATCATCTCGGCGGATGATTTCGGGCTTTCGGAAAGCGTCAACGAGGCGGTCGAGCGTGCCCATCGGGATGGGATACTCGGCACCGCCAGCCTGATGGTCGCCGGCCCCGCCGCGGCGGACGCAGTGGCGCGGGCGAGGCAACTGCCCAACTTGCGCGTGGGCCTGCACTTGGTGGTGATAGAGGGGCCGGCCGTGCTGGAGGCCGATCGCATCCCACGCCTGCTTGTCGAAATACCCTCTCCCTCTGGGAAAGGGCTGGGTGAGGGTTCGCCCCTCCACGACCCGCCTCGCGTCGGGCGCACCCTCACCCCGAGGGAGGAAGCGTCCGCAGTTCGGGCCTTTCCCTCGGACCAGCTCGGCCTGGGTGTCCGCTACTTCTGCGACCCGCGGGTGCGCCGGCAGCTCCGGGCCGAGATCGCTGCCCAGTTCGCCGCCTTTGCCGCGACCGGGCTGCGGCTGGACCATGCGAACGCCCACAAGCACATGCACCTCCACCCGACGGTCGGCCGCATGCTGATCGAGGAGGGGCGCCCGCACGGCCTGTCCGCGATCCGCATTCCCGCCGAACCGCCGGACGTGATGGCGAAGCTCGGCGACGATCCCGGCTTGGGCGGCAGGGCGTTGTATCGTTGGTCGGGCCTGTTGCGCCGGCAGGCTCGCCGGTCCGGGCTGCGCATGAACGATCATGCGTTCGGCATCACCTGGTCCGGACGCATGACGGCGGAGCGCATCATCCGGCTTGCCCCCCATCTGCCGGCGGGATTGAGCGAGCTGTACTTCCATCCCGCGACGGAAGCGAACGCGGCCATGGCCGCAGTCATGCCGGGCTACCGTCACGCCGATGAACTCGCCGCACTCCTGGACCCTGCGGTCAAGGCGGCGCTGCCCACCCGCGTGGTCTACGATTAAGGCGCCAGGTTGATCGCCACCGACACGCGCGGCTGCCTGCCGCGGAACGGACGCACGGCGTGGACCAGCCAGGAGGGGAACAGCAGCAGCGTCCCGGCCACCGGGATGATGAAGTCGGACCCGCCGGCGCTCAGGCAGCCGGGAAGCGCGTAGCGCAGGTTGGGTGCCAAGAAGCCCGGCAGGATGCCCCGAGGGTCCTGGATCTCGAACTCACCCCCCTCGCCCGGCGCGCCGGCCTGCACCCAGTAGACGCAGGACCAGAAGCAGCCCGGGTGGTGATGGGCGGCGTTGCCGTGGCCGTCGCGGTTCAGGTTCGCCCAGGCGTTGATCCGCCAGTCCACCGCCACCCGCGCCAGTTCAGCCTCGCCTTGCAGCGCGGTCATGCTGTTGGCCAATGCCACGGCCGCCTTCACCAGCCGCGCGCCCGCCGGGCCGGACCAGGTGGCGAAATCGTCCGTCGACTGCCAGCCCCCCAAATTGCTGCGCGTGACCCCTGGGGAGGCTTCCGCCCGGGCCAGGATCACTGGCAGCAACTCCGCGTTCAACGCCGCGGCCTCGTCCAGCGGCGCCAGCACGACCGGCGTGGCGAAGGTGTTGCGGATTTCGAACTCCGCGCGGCGGAATCCTAGGTCGGCCTGGTCGGGGGCTGGCGTCATCGCCGGGCGGCCTCTTCTGGAAACGGGGAAACGGGAGCAAAGTACCCCATGATCATTGCAGGAGCATTGCCCGTTGAGTTGGCTGACCGAAGTCGTGCGACCGCGCATCCGGTCCTGGCTGGGCCAGGAGACCCGCGAGGTGCCGGAGAACCTGTGGCGCCAGTGCCCGGCGTGCCAGCAGATGATCTTTCACAAGGACCTCGATTCCAACCTCAAGGTCTGCCCGCATTGCGGCCACCACATGCGGCCGACGGCGCTGGAGCGCCTGGCCTGGACCTTCGACGACGGGGCGTTCGCCCGCATCGAGTTGCCGAAGGTCCCGGTCGACCCGCTGAAGTTCCGCGACCAGAAGCGCTACGCCGACCGCCTGCGCGAGGCGCGGGAGAAGACCGGGCTGGACGATGCCATCGTCGTGGCGCACGGCATGGTGGGTGGGCAAGCCATGGTCGTGGCCGCCTTCGCGTTCGAGTTCATGGGTGGCTCGATGGGGGCCGCAGTCGGCGAAGGCATCGTGGCCGCCGCGCGCCTGGCGACCTTGCAGGATGCCGCCCTGGTGATCTTCACCGCCTCGGGCGGTGCCCGGATGCACGAGGGTGCGGTCAGCCTGATGCAGATGCCGCGCACCACCATCGCCACGCAGATGGTCAAGGAAGCGCGGCTGCCGTTCATCAGCGTGCTGACCGACCCGACCACCGGGGGTGTCAGCGCCTCCTTTGCCATGCTGGGGGATATCCAGATCGCCGAACCCGGCGCGCTGATCGGGTTCGCCGGCGCTCGCGTCATCGAGCAGACGGTGCGCGAGACCCTGCCGGAGGGTTTCCAGCGTGCCGAGTATCTGCACGCCCACGGCATCATCGACCTGGTGGTCAAGCGTGGCGACATGCGGGAGACGCTTGGCCGCGTGGTCGGGATGCTGCGCGGCAAAGCCTCCACGCCGGTCCAGGCGGCGGCCTGAACCGTCAGACTTTCACGTCCGCCTTGTAGGCGCCCCGGCTCCCCATCGGCTTGGGCGGCCCGACGGTCGTGTCCCGTTCGGTCTGCTGTTCCATCTCCGCGTTCAGCTCGCCGCCCAGCAGCACGATCATGGTGGAAATCCAGATCCACGTCATGAAACCGATGGCCGCACCCAGCGAGCCGTACGTCTTGTTGTAGCTGCCGAAATTCGAGACGTAGTAGGAGAAGCCGAGGGAGGCGACCAGCCAGGTGATGGCGGCGAAGGCGCTGCCATAACTTACCCACTGCCATCGCGCCTGCGTGCGGCTAGGCCCGAAGCGATAGATCAGCGAAAGGAAGAGTGCCAGGACCACCATCAGGACCGGCCAGCGTGCGGCGGCGAGCAGCGTGGTCGCCCAGTCCCCAAAGCCGACGAAGGCCAGGATGGCCGGAACGACGACCACCCCGGCCATCGCCAACAGGATGAACACGATGGCGCCGAGGGTGAAGCCCAGCGTGATCACCGTCCGCCACACGAAGCCGCGCTTCTCCTTCTCGTGATAGACGACGTTCAGCGCGTCGAACAGGCCCTTGATGCCCTGGTTGGAACTCCAGAGCGACGTGAGCACGCCGATGACGAGGCCGAAGCCGAGCGCCTGCCGCCCGTTCGAGGTGAGTGCCTTGACCTGGGCGGAGATGATGTCCAGCCCGCCGCCCGGCACCACGCCCTCGATGGATTTCAGCTGGTCGTTGACCGAAACCGGGTCGGCAAACAGGCCATAGAGCGAGACGAGGGTGGCGACAGCGGGAAAGATCGCGAGCAACGTGTAGAACGTCACCCCCGCCGCCTCCGTCATCAGCCGGTCGTCGTTGAAGCCCGTGAACACGCGCTTGGCCACCGTCCACCAGCCCCGCGCCGGGATTTCCAACGGACTGTTGGCCTCCCGCCCGGCCCCGCTGCCCTGGACCGCGGCCTTGCCGTCCCCTGGCTGCGGACCATTGCTGCTGGTGGCCCGTGCCGCCTTTTCGCCGCCGAAGCTTGCGGTCAGCAGGCCGATGGCGGCCAGGGTGACGAGAACGACTGTACTCGGTCCGGAATCCTTCGCCACGCGCCGCTCCTTCGATGCCCGCCGATCGCCGACCGCCCGCTGCACAAGCAAGAGTGCGGCCAACACCCGGCAGCGGCTTTATCGCAACCCGGTCGTTCCGGTTGCAGCCACGCTCACACTGCCAAATGCCGCGCGCCCACCGCCTCGTCCGCCTCCAATGCCGCCATGGCACCGGACCACACGGCGCGGCCACCCTCCAGGATCACCGCGGCGTCCGCGACCCGGCGGGCGAAATGCAGGTTCTGCTCGGCCAGCACCACGCCGACCCCCTCCGCCTTCAGCGCCAGGATCGCTGCGGCCATCTGCTCCACGATCACCGGCGCCAGCCCCTCGCTCGGCTCGTCCAGCAGCACCATGCGGGGGTTGCCCATCAGGGTGCGGGCGATCGTCAGCATCTGCTGCTCGCCCCCGCTCATGCGTCCGCCGAGCCGGCCGCGCATCGCACCCAGGTTGGGAAACAGCGCGTAGAGCCGCTCCGGCGTCCAGGGTGACAGGCCGGAGCGCGGCTTCTGGCGCCCGACCTCCAGGTTCTCCCAAACCGCGAGGTCGGTGAACACCCGCCGCTCCTCCGGCACGTAGCCGAGGCCGAGCCGGGCGATGCGGTAAGGTGGCTGCCGCGCGATGTCGTGCCCGGCGAAGGCGATGCGGCCGGCAGTCGGGCGCACCAGGCCCATGATGGATTTCAGCGTCGTGCTCTTCCCCGCGCCGTTGCGGCCGAGCAGCACCAGGACCGACCCGGCCGACGCCGACAAGCCCACGCCATGCAGGATCTGCGCGCGGCCGTAATGGCTGTCGAGGCCGTCCACCGTCAGCATCAATGCCCGCCGCTGGTCCGGCCGGTGCCCAGGTAGATCTCCCGCACCCGCGGGTTGGCCCGGATGTCCGCGCCGCTGCCGCCGGCCACCAGCGTGCCGCGATCCAGCACCAGGATGCGGTCGGCGGTCGAGAACACCACGTCCATGTCGTGCTCGGTGAACAGCACGGCGATGCCACGTCCGGTGGCCAGCCGCCGGGTGAGCTGCATCAGGCTGACGCGTTCGGCAGGCGCCATGCCGGCCGTCGGCTCGTCCATCAGCAGCAGCTTGGGCGCGTCGGCCAGGGCCATCGCCAGCTCCAACCGCTTCAGGTCGCCATAGGCCAGCACGCCCGCCGACCGGCCAGCCTGGGCCAGCAGGTCCACCGCGTCGAGCAAGGCGTCCGCCGCGGCGGCGTGCTGCGCGCGCACCGGCGTCCAGCCGCGCCAGACCTGCCGCCGCGCCGCGAGCAGCGCCACCTGCACGTTCTCCCGCAGCGTCATCGACCCGAAGGTGGCGGCCACCTGGAAGGTGCGGCCGACCCCGAGCCTGGCGATCCGCCGCGGCGCCAGCCCGGTGATGTCCCGCCCGTCCAGGCGCACCACCCCGCCATCGGGCCGCAGCTGGCCGCCGACCATGTTGAAGACGGTGCTCTTGCCGGCACCGTTCGGCCCGATCAGCGCCAGCATCTCGGCCGGCGCCAGGCTGAACGAGACGTCCGCCACCGCCAGCTGGCCGCCGAAGGCGCGGCGCAGCCCGGTGGCGGCCAGCCGCGGCTCAGCCATCCGCCAGCCGCCGCTGCACCGCGCCAGCGAGCCCGGCGGGAAACAGCAGCACCAGCGCCACGATCGCGGCACCCAGCACGAAACGCCACAACTCCGTCGCGCGCAGCAGCCAGTCGGACACCCCGGTATAGGCCAGCGCACCGACGACCGGCCCGCTCATCGTGCCGACGCCGCCCAGCAGCACCATCAGCAGCGCGTCGACCGAGCGGGGGATGCTGACATAGGTGGGGAACACGCTGCCATGGGCGAAGGTGAACAGGGCACCGGCCAGCCCGGCCGCGGCGCCGGAGACCGTCACCGCCGCGACGCGCAGGGCGTGGACATCCAGCCCGATCGCCTCCGCCCGCGCCGGCGCGTCGCGCGTGGCCCGGATCGCGTAGCCGAGCGGCGCATACAGCACCCGCCGCAGCAGCAGGGTGCCCAGGGTGCACAGCGCCAGCGCCAGCCAGTAGAACCGCGTGGCCGACGCGGCCCAGGCAGGCGGCCAGATGCCCAGGATCCCGTTGTCGCCGCCCGTCAGCCCGGCCGACTGGGAGGCGACCGCCCAGACGATCTGCGCGAAGGCCAAGGTCAGCATCGCCAGGTAGATGCCGGACAGCCGGACCACGAAGGCGCCGAACGCCGCCGCCGCGAGGCCTGCCGCGACGGGTGCGAGCGCCAGCGCCAGCGGCATCGGCGCGCCGAGCAGGCGGACGGCCAGGGCGGCGGCGTAGGCGCCGATGCCGAACCAGGCCGCGTGGCCGAAGGACGGCATGCCGCCGGGCCCCATCATGAAGTGCAGGCTGGCCGCGAACAGCATGGCGACCGCCGCCTCGGTGCCGATGGCGAGCATCCAGCCCGGCACGACCCACGGCGCCGCCATGGCCAACAGCAGCAGCCCCGCGCCGGCCAGGCGCAGCGCCGGCACGGCCGGGCGCACGGCTGGCGACGTGCCGGCGGCGGGGGCGGCGTCGACCTTGCGGCCCAGCAGCCCGTGGGGCCGCACCGTCAGCACCGCCGCCATGACCAGGAACACCAGCACCAGCGTCGCCTGCGGCAGCACCACGATGCCGGCGGCCTGCAACCCCGCGATCAGCAGGCTGGCCAGGTAGGCGCCGGGCACGCTGCCCATGCCGCCGACCACCACGACGACGAACGCCTCCGTCACCACAGACAGGTCGATGCCGAGATTGGCGGACCCGTCCGGCAGGGCCAGCGCGCCGGCCAGCCCGGCCAGCCCGGACCCCAGCGCGAACACGCTGGTGAACAGGATGCGCTGGTCCACGCCCAAACAGGCGACCATGTCGCGGTCCTGCGTCGCCGCCCGCACCAGCCGCCCCCAGCGCGTCCGGTGCAGCAGCAGCCACAGCAGGCCGAGCACCACCGGCCCGGCCATGATCAGATACAAGTCATAGAGCGGGAATCGCTCGTCCAGCAGCCGGACGAAGCCGCGCATCCACGGTGGCCGCGGCAAGGCCAAGTCATCCGGCCCCCAGACCCGCAGGGCCACGTCCTGGACCATCAGCACCACGCCGAAGGTGGCGAGCAGCTGGAAGAGCTCCGGCGCGCGATAGATGCGCCGCAGCAGCGTCACTTCCAGCAAGGCACCCAGCAGCGCCAGCGCCGCCGCCGTCGCCGTCACGCCGAGCGCGAAGGACCCTGGGTCACGCGGCAGGTGGCGCAGGATGGTCCAGGCGATGTAGGCACCCAGCATCGTGAGGCTACCCTGGGCGAAGTTCACCACGCGGGTGACGCCGAAGATCACCGTCAGCCCGGCCGCCACCAGGAAGAGCGACGACGCGCTTGCCAGTGCGGTCAGCGCCTGGGTGAGCAGGAAGCCCAATCAGGCGGGTCGCAGCGTCCGCACGAAGTCGTCCGGCGGCATCACGCTGGCGCCGTCCACGTAGGCCCAGTCCGCCATGGCGCCATGCCCGCCCACCAACGCGGTCTTGCCGACGAACGCGCCGAGCGTGCTCTGGTGGTCGATCGCGCGGAACGTCGCCGGGCCGAACGGCGTGTCGAAACCGGCGCCCGCGAAACCCTTGACCAGCGCCGGCAGGTCCGTGGCGCCTGCGCGGGCCACGCCGGCGGCGATGGCCTGGATCAACGCGTAGCCGACCACCGCGCCCATGCGCGGCGGGTCCTTGAACAGGGCGCGGTAGTCGGCGACGAACTTCGTGTTGGCCGGCGTCTTCACCTGGTCCCACGGGTAGCCGGTGACGAGCCAACCCACCGGCGCCTCGTCGCCGAGCGGATCGAGGTATTCCGGCTCCCCGGTCAGCACGGACACCACGTCCCGTCCCTCGAACAGCCCGCGCGTGTTGGCGGCTCGGACGAAGCTGGTCAGGTCGCCGCCGAACAGCACGTTGAAGATGCCGTCCGGCTTGGACTGCTCCAGTGCCGCGACGGTGGGGCCGGCCTCCAGCTTGCCCAGCGCCGGCCATTGCTCGCCCACGAAGCTCACGTCCGGGCGGCGCTTGGCCATCATCTGCTTGAACCACTTCACGCAGGACTGGCCGTATTCGTAGTTCGGCGCCACCGTCACCCAGCGCCTGGCCGGCAGCTTGGCCGCGGCGTCCATGAGCATGGCGACCTGCATGTAGGTGTCGGGGCGCAGGCGGAAGGTGTTGGGGTTGCCCTTGTCCCAGACCAGCGCGTCCGCCAGCGGCTCCCCCGCCACATACAGCGCCTTGTTCTGCAGCGCGAAATCGCTGATCGCCAGCCCGACATTGGACAGGTACCCGCCGGCCAGCAGGTCGACCTTGCCGTCCCCCAGCAGCTCGCCCGCCAGCCGGGTGGCGTTCTGCGGCTGCCCGGCGTCGTCGCGGCTGACGACCTCCAGCTTGCGCCCCAGCACGCCGCCGGCCGCGTTCACCTGCTCGACGGCGAGCTGCCAGCCGTTGCGATACGGCAGGGTGAAGGCGGGCTGCGCGGTGTAGCTGTTGATCTCGCCGATCCGCAGCGTGCCGGAGCCCTGCGCCCGGATCAGCGCGGGCGCGGCAAGGGTGGCAGCGGCGGTGGCCAGCAAGGTACGCCGGGTCATCGACACGGGTTTGTCCCTCCAGAACTGAATGAAGCCCGGCGGCACACCGCGACCATGTCAACCACCGTTCGCCGGTCCCGCCAGTGGGCCGAGTATCTCCGCCTCGTGCTCGCCCAGCTTCGGCGCCGGGCGGCGGAGCGCGCCGGGTGTTGCGGACAGGCGCGGGACGACGGCATGCATCGGGATGCTGCCCAGCTCCTCATCCGCCATTTCCACCAGCACGCCGCGCCCCTGCACGTGCGGGTCGTGCTCGAACCCGGCGGCGTCATACACCGGGCCCACCGTCGTCTCCGCCGCGCCGAAGAAGGCGAGGTTCTCCGCCAGGGTGCGGCAGCCGACGAACGCGCCGACCACCGCGTCGATCTCCGCCACGTGGGTCAGGCGGTCCGCGTTCGTGCGGAAGCGCGGGTCGTCGATCATGTCCGGCCGGCCGATGGCGCGGAACAGCCGCTCCGTCATTGCCTGGGTGGAGGCCGACAGCGCCACCCAGCCGCCATCCGCCGTGGCGTAGACGTTGCGCGGCGCGGTGATGGAGGCCTGGTTGCCGGACCGCGGCGGGATGCGCCCGGTGATCCGCCACGCCGCCGCGTCCGGCCCCAGCGTGGCGTGCAGCGGTTCCAGCAAAGAGAGGTCGACCACCTGGCCGCGGCCACCCGGCCGCTCCGCCTCGCGCAGCGCCACCATCACGGCGAAGGCGCCCTGGATGCCCGCCACCATGTCGGCCAGGGCCAGGTTGGGCAGCGCCGGCGGCTTGTCGGCGAAGCCGTTCTTGGCCGCGAAGCCGCTCATCGCCTCCGCCAGGCTGCCGAAGCCCGGGCGCTGCGCGTAGGGGCCGGTCTGCCCGTAGCCGGAGACGCGGACGAAGACGAGCCGGGGGTTGAGCGCCGCCACGGCGTCGGCCCCGAAGCCGGCCGCCTCCATGCTGCCCGGGCGGAAGCTCTCCACCAGCACGTCGGCCGTCGGGATCAGGCGGGTGAGCAGCGCCTTGCCCGCGGCGGTGCGCAGGTCCAGCCGGATGCTCTTCTTGTTGCGGCCGTAGACCTTCCAGTAGGCGGACACGCCGTCCTCCCGCCAGTGGCGCAGCGGGTCGCCCCCGTCGGGCTCCAGCTTGATCACCTCGGCGCCGAAATCGGCCAGCTGCAGGGTCAGCATGTTGCCGGCGACCAGGCGGGAGAAGTCCAGCACCCGCAGCCCGTCCAGCGGGCAGGGCTGGTCCGGTCGGAATGGCTCGGGCGTCATCGGCGCCCCACCGCCAGGACGCGGCGGGCCTTCAGCACCACCGGGTAGTCCACCATGGTGCCGCCGACCGACACGGCGGCGAGGCCCGCCGCCTCCGCCTGGTCGAACGCGGTGACGATCGCCTGCGCCCGGGTCAGCTCGGCCTCGCTGGGAGTGAACACGGCGTTGACGACCTCCAGCTGTGCCGGGTGGATGCAGGCCTTGCCGCCGAACCCCATCGCGCGGGCGCGCGCCGTGGAGGCGCGCAGGCCCTCGAGGTCGGCGATATCCACGAACACGGTGTCGAGCGGCCCTTCCAGCCCGGCCTGCCGCGACGCCAGCGCAAGGGCGAAGCGGGCATGCGCCATCGCCCCGGCGTCGTCCCCCAGGTCGATGTCCATGTCCAGCGCCAGGTCGACGGCACCGAAGGCCAGCCGGCGCAGGCGCTTGGAGGCGGCGGCGATCTCTGCCGCGGCGGCCAGGCCGCGTGCCGTCTCGATGATCGGGGTGATCTCGATGCTGCCGACCGGCTTGCCCGCCTTCGCCTCCAGCTGGGCCAGCAGCCAGTCGACCATCGCGAGGTCCGCGGCCGACTCGGTCTTCGGCAGGACGATCCCGTCGAGGGCGGTCGCCGCGGCCACCAGCAGGTCCTCGTAGCAGAACGGGGTCGACACGGCGTTGACCCGCAGGAAGGTCTGGCGCGGGCGGCGCGCACGCAGCAGCTCGGCCGCCTGCTGCCGGGCCTGCGCCTTCTCCGCCGTCGCCACGGCGTCCTCCAGGTCCACGATCACGCCGTCCGCGGCGCTGCCGAACGCCTTTTCCACCTTGCGCGCGCTGGTTGCGGGCACGAACAGCATCGAGCGGGCGACGGGAGGGGGCACTGCGTCTCCTTTCAGCGGGCGCGGGCGAGGAGGCGGCGCGCGCGGGCGACGATGGGCAGGTCTACCATCTCGCCCTCGAAGGCGAAGGCGCCGCGGCCCTCCGCCTCCGCCCGCTCGAACGCCGCGACCAGGCGGCGGGCGCGGTCCAGCGCGGCGGGCGCGGGGGCGAAGGCGTCGTTGAGGATCGGCACCACCGCCGGGTGGATGCAGGAGGCGCCGTCGAAGCCCAGCGCGCGGGCCTCGCGGGCGCTGGCGGCGATGGCCGCGGTGTCGGCGTAGTCGGCGATGGAGCGGAGCAGGCCGAAGGACAGCACGCCGACTGCCTTGGCCGCCAGGTGCACCAGCAGCTTGGGCAGCCGCAGCATGTCCGCCGTCGGCTCCGCATCCATGGCGGTGGCCAAGTCCTCGCCGCCGGTCACCAGCGCCAGCACGCGCGGCGCCGCCGCGATCGCCCGCGCGTCCAGGATCGCCGCCGGGTCTTCCAGCAGCGGCACGAACGAGAGCGGGGCGCGGCCCATCGCCTGCTCCACGGAGGCCATCTGGTCGGCCAGCCACGCCAGCGTGTCCGGCGACTGCACCTTCGGCACCAGCAGCCCGGCGGCCCCGGCGCGGCATGCCGCTTCGGCATCCGCCTGCATCGACGCGCCGGCGTTGATCCGCACGAACACGGTGGCGCCGTTGCGGCCCACCGCCGGCACCGCCTCCCGCAGCGCTGCCCGGGCGGCCGCCTTCTCCGCCGGCGCGACGGCGTCCTCCAGGTCCAGGATCACCGCGTCCGCGCCCCGCTCGTGCGCGCGGCCGACGAAGCGGGCGGCGTTGGCGGGAACGTAGAGCAGGGAACGGATCATGCGCAGCCGCCTTCCGCGCGCAGGGCCGCGATGGCTGCCGGGCCGAGGCCGGCCGCCGCCAACACCGCGTCGGTATGCTCCCCCAGGCGCGGCGCCGGCCGCCGCCACACGCCGGGCGTGGCGGACAGGCGCGGCACGATGTTGTGGACGGGGAGGCTGCCGAGCTCCGGGTCCTCCACCTCCACCAGCACCTCGCGCGCCTGGAAATGCGGGTCCGCCACGGCGTCGGCGATGTTGTAGACCGGCCCGGCGGTGACGCCCGCCTCCCGCATGCAGGCCAGCGCCGCGTCGCGCGGCCGGGCGGCGAACCAGCCGCCCACCGCCGCATCCACCAGCGGCCGATGGCGCACCCGGTCGGAGTTGGTGCGGAAGCGCGGGTCGTCGATCATGCCGGGCGCCCCGATCACGGCGAACACCCGCTTGGCCATCGCCTGGGTCGAGCCCGACAGCGCCACGTAGCCGCCATCCGCGCAGCGGTAGATGTTGCGCGGCGCCGAGGTGTTGGAGCCGTTGCCCACCCGCTGCTTGACCTTGCCGGTCCGGCGGTGGATCGCCGCCTCCGGCCCAAGGGTGGAGAAGATCGGCTCCAGCAGCGACAGGTCGATCACCTGCCCGGGGGCGCCGCGCTCGCGTGCCAGCAGCGCCGTGACCGTCGCCATCGCGCCCGACAGCCCGGCGATCATGTCGGCCAGCGCCAGCGGCGGCAGCACCGGCTCACGGTCGGGGAAGCCGGTGCGGTCGGCGAACCCGCTCATCGCCTCCACCAGCGTGCCGAAGCCGGGCTGACGGGCATACGGCCCGGTCTGCCCGAAGCCGGAGATGCGCACCACCACGAGGCGCGGGTTGCGCGCCAGCAGCACGTCCGGCCCCAGGCCCATCGCCTCCAGCGTGCCGGAGCGATAGTTCTCGATGAACACGTCCGCCGTTTCCACCAGGCGAAGCAACGCGTCCACCGCCGCCGCCTGCCGCAGGTTCAGCACCACGGACATCTTATTGCGGCTGTAGGTCTTCCAGAACAGCTGCTCACCCCCGTCGCGCCAGGCGCGCAGCGGGTCACCCTCCGGCGGTTCGACCTTGACCACCTCGGCGCCGAAATCGCCCAACTGCAGCGACAGCATGTTGCCGGCGACCAGGCGCGAGAGGTCCAGCACCCGCAAGCCATGCAGCGGGCCCTGGAGCGCCGGGTCGAACGCGATGGGCAAGCCCGCGGCGCCTAGTCCTTGTAGGACGGGTCGACCCGGTCGAGCTTGCGCAGCAAGGCCGGCCAGGCGGAGACAATCTTGATCTCCCCGGGCTGCGCCTCCCGCCGGCGGCTCGTCTTCTCGTAGGTCTTCTCTGACACTTCGGCCGGCGGGAACGTGAGGGTGGTGTTGCACGACAGCGCCATGACCTGCGTCTGGCACGACCGCTCCATCCGCCACAGCAGGCCGAACGCCTCGCCCACGGACCGGCCGCAGACAAGCAAGCCGTGGTTGCGCAGGATCATCGCGTTGTCCGTGCCGAGGTCGGCCACCAGGCGCTCCCGCTCGCCCTCGTCGTCGGCGATGCCTTCGAAGTCGTGATAGGCGACGTGCAGGAAGCGCATGGTGGTCTGCGCGATCGGCAGCAGGCCGCATGCCATGGCGGAGACGGCCATCCCGGCCGGCGTGTGGGTATGGGCGACGCAATCCACGTCGTGCCGGGCGGCGTGGATGGCACTGTGGATCACGAAGCCGGCGCGGTTCACCCCATACTCGGTGGCGTTGAACAGGATGTTGCCGTCAAGGTCGATCTTCAGCAGGCTGGAGGCGGTGATCTCCTCATACAGCATGCCGTAGGGGTTGATCAGGAAGTGCCCCTCCTCGCCCGGCACCCGGCAGGAGATGTGGTTCGCGGTCATCTCCGTCATGCCATACATCTCGGTCAGCCGGTACGCCGCGGCCAGCTGGACCCGCGCGTCCCACTCCGCCGGGCTGACGCTGTCCTGGACCGAACGCACGACCTTGAGGGCTGGTGTTTGCAGGGCTGCGCTCATCGGTGCCTCCTCTTGACCGCGGGAGGCTACGCCCGGGTGGCGGCGCTGTCATCATCGGCGCTAGGCTTGGCTGATACGACAAGGCGGAGAGCTGGACGATGACCGACTGGCGGGACAACGGCGTGCGGGTGATCCCCGGCGACAGCCTGGACACCAACACGGCGCAGACCAAGGGCATGAGCCGCGCCGCCGCGATCAACTTCGCCCGGGTGGGAGCGCAGCGCATCTGGGCCGGGACGGTGCACATCCACCCCGACGCCAAGACTGGCGCCCACCACCACGGCGCGCTGGAGAGCGTCATCTACGTCGTGCGGGGGCAGGCGCGGATGCGCTGGGGCGAGGCGCTGGAGTACACCGCCGAGGCGGGACCGGGCGACTTCATCTTCATCCCACCCTACGTGCCGCACCAGGAGATCAACGCCAGCCCGGACGAGGAACTGGAATGCGTGCTGGTGCGCAGCGACAACGAGGCCGTGGTCGTCAACCTCGACATCGAGCCGGTCGAGCGGCCGGAGACGGTCCCCTGGATCGATCCTATCCACAAAGGCTGACGCCCGCAGGGTCACCGCGGCACGCTTATTGCGCTGCTCCAGCTGGTCAAGGTGGAGATATCGCATGCGCCGACGTCAACTGATCGCGGGCGGTGCCGCTCTACTTGCGGCGCCCGCTCTCGTGCGCGCCCAGGCTGCAACGACGCTGAAGTTCATCCCGTACGCCGACCTCGCGCTGCTGGACCCGGCAACCTCGGCCTTCGTCACGCGCAACCACGTGATGATGGTCTACGACACGCTCTTCGCGCTGGACGAGGCCGGCAAGCCGCAACCCCAGATGGTCGAGGGGTACACGGTCGACGAGGACGGCAGGACTTGGACGCTCACGCTACGGGACGGGCTGCTGTTCCATGATGGCACTCCGGTGCTGGGCCGGGACGTGGTGGCCAGCGTCAAGCGCTGGGGCGTACGGGATGCGTTCGGACAATCGCTGATCGCCGCCACCGAGGAGCTGAGCGCGCCCGATGACAAGACGGTGCGCTTTCGGCTGAAGCGCCGGTTCGGCCTGTTGCCGGATGCCCTGGCGCACCCGACCAACACCATGGCCGCCATCATGCCCGAGCGGCTGGCGCGAACTCCGGCCGCCGCGCAGATCCCGGAAGTGGTGGGGAGCGGCCCGTTCCGCTATGTGGCCGCGGAGCGCGTGCCGGGCTCGCGCAACGTCTACGCGCGGTTCGACAAGTATCAACCGCGCAGCCAAGGCACGCCCTCGTTCTGCGCCGGGCCTCGGGTGGCCTATTTCGACCGGGTCGAGTGGCTGACCACGCCGGACCCGGCGACCCAGGTGGCGGCACTGAAGGGTGGTGAGGTCGATTGGGTCGAGCAGCCGCAGATGGACCTCGTCCCGGGTCTGCGCAGCACCAAGGGTATCACCCTGCAGGTCGCCGAAACCCGTGGCTTGTTAGGTTTCCTGCGCTTCAACCAGCTGTTCCCGCCGTTCGACAATCCGGCGATCCGCCGCGCCGTGCTGAAGGCTGTGGATCAGACTGAGTTCATGCAGGCGGTGGTTGGCACCAACAGCACGTTCGACGACCGATGCGGCGTGTTCGGCGCCCACTCGGAGATGGCAAACGACGCCGGCATGGCAGTTTTGACCAGCAAGCATGACGCCGGGGCGATCAAGCGCGACTTGGAGGCCGCTGGCTACAAGGGTGAGAGGGTCGTGTATCTCTCCGTCTCGGATGTGCCACGGATCAATGCCATCGCCGAGGTGGGCGCCGACATGCTGCGCCGGATCGGTATGAACGTGGACCAGGTCGCCGCCGACTGGGGCACGGTGGTGCAACGCTCCGTCAGCCGCCAGCCGCTGGACAGAGGGGGATGGAGCATGTTCGCCTCCTTCACTGGCGGGATCGATGCTGGCACGCCGGGCAACAACAACCTGCTGCGCGGCAACGGCCCGGACGCCTACAATGGCTGGCCGGTCGCGCCGAAGCTGGAGTCGCTGCGCGACGAGTGGCTGGCCAGCGACGACCCTGGGCAGCAGCGAGCCCTGTGCCGGCAAATCCAGGACCAGGCGTGGGAAGACGTGCCCTTCCTGCCGCTCGGCTCCTACGACCAGCCGACGGCCTACAAATCCAACCTGACGCACATGCTGAAAGGCCTGATCCTCTTCACGGAGGTCCGGCGGTCCTGACAGGAGGGGGCGATGCGGAAGGCGTACGACGGATCATGCCATTGCGGCAAAGTGCGGTTCAGCGTCGTAGCCGACGTCGATCACGTCCGTGTCTGCGACTGCTCGATCTGCCGCAAGCGCGGGGCGTTGAACATCCGGGTCGACGAGGGTGACTTCTCGTTGAAGACGCCGCTGCATACGCTGACCCTCTATCAATGGGGCAGCCTGACCGCCAAGGACTACTTTTGCCCGGTATGCGGCATTCTTCCATTCCGCCGGCCACGCCACACGACGCCGGCAGAGGCAGTTGCAGGGGCAAAGCCTTTTTCTGGCTGGACGATCAACGCCCGGTGCCTGGACGGCCTCGATCTCACCTCCATCCCGCGGAAGGCCGTGCACGGCAGTCGGCTCTAACCGTGCCCCTCGAGGCCGGTCCGCTTCGGAGGGGTTGCGTGAGGGAGAAGCAAGTAGACGACTTGGGCACGGACGCGAAAAAGCCGGCCAGGTGACTGGCCGGCTTCTTGTAGGCGTAGCCTGGTGCGATCAGCGCAGGATGATCGCGACGCGGCGGTTCTGCGGCTCGCGCACGCCAGCCGCGGTCGGGACCAGCGGACGCGTGTCGCCGAACGCCTGGATGTCGATGGCGGTGCGCGGCACGCCATCGCGCACCAGCTCGGCGGCGACGGTCTGCGCGCGACGCAGCGACAGGCGCTGGTTGTAGGCCGGCGTGCCGGAGCGGTCGGCGTTGCCCTGCACTTCGATCCGCGTGTACTGCACGCGGGTGCTGGCCTGGGCGGCTTCCGACACGATCTGCCGGGCGCGGTCGGTCAGGTCCGCACGGTCCCAGTCGAAGAACACCAGGTAGGTGCGGGCCGGCTGCGACACCGGCACCGGCACCGGCTGGGCGATCGGCGCAGGCGTCGGCGTGTTGAAGGCATAGCGGACGCCCAGCAGGAAGCTGTGGTTGAAGTCGTCCTGGATCTTCTGCGCCGTCTCGATGCCGGCGTTGGTCCGCTGGTAGTACTGACCGCGATAGGTGCGATCGAAGAACGGCTCCGCCATGAAGCGGTATTCCGCGGTGAACGCCAGGCCCGGCACGTACTGGTAGACCGGGAAGGACAGACCGATGATGCCCTGGACGCCCAGGTTGTCGTTCTGCCCGGTGATGCGCAGGAACTGGACCGGACCACCAGTCGTGACGCTGGACGTCTGGGTATGGCCGTTGTTGATCTGGTCATGCACGTAGCCGATGCCCGCACCCACATACGGGAAGACCGGCGCGTTGATGCCGAACGAGTTCAGCGGGATGTCATACAGGACGTTGCCGAACACGCCCTCCTTGTACTCGTCGCCGCCCGACGAGGTCTGGCGCAGGCTGCCAGCGCCGCCGAGGCCGGCGCCGCCGTTGGCAAGCCGGTTGATCTTGTTGTCGTAGAACGCGCCCTGCAGTTCCAGCCGCAGGCCGTTGCCCAGGCCGTAACCGACGCTGCCGATCACCACCGGCCCGGCATCGAACTTGTAATCACTGCCGTGATTGAAGTTCTGCGGCCCGCGTGAACGCGAGATCGCCTCGTTCTGCAGGATGTTCCCACCGGCACCAGCGCCGATGTAGAGGCCGTCCACAGGCTGAGCCGACGCCACGTTCGACATCCCAACGACCGGGACGCCTAGCAAAGCCGTTGCCATCAGTATCGAGCGAAATCGCATTGGTTTAATCCTCGTCTTCGTTCCCTGCCGTAGAATATCTCTCCGCCCCAGACAAGGAGATTACAGCGTCGAGCTAAATGCGCCACACAGAGTTGCCTCAAAGCCACACGTCCCCGCCGGCCCTGCGCGCCGGCCGCTTATTGACTAGCCCTTCCAACCGTGCATACCTCGATCATGATGTGGTCGATCCCGGCCAACATCCCTCTACAAACCAGCCTGGTCCGCCACCCCGCGCGCATCGCCGTCGCCCGTCGGACCCGAAAATCGGCTGTCACCTTCCGCTGAACCCACTCCTCGCCGAGGCCTCCACCGATGCATCTTGCCGAACTCAAGGCAAAATCTCCGTCCGACCTGCTGTCCTTCGCCGAATCGCTGCAGATCGAAAACGCGTCCAGCCTGCGCAAGCAGGACATGATGTTCGCCATCCTGAAGAACCTGGCGGATAACGAGCAGGCCATCCACGGCGAGGGAACGCTCGAAATCCTTTCCGATGGCTTCGGCTTCCTCCGCAGCGCCCAGGCAAACTACCTGCCGGGCCCGGACGACATCTACATCAGCCCGAGCCAGGTACGCCGCTTCGGGCTGCGGACCGGGGACAGCGTGGAAGGCCAAATCCGCGCGCCGAAGGACGGCGAACGGTATTTCGCACTGCTCAAGCCGAACACGATCAACTTCGAGCCGCCGGATGCGGTCAAGCACCGCATCAACTTCGACAACCTCACTCCGCTCTACCCGGACCGCCGCCTGAAGATGGAGGTGGAGAACTTCCAATCCGTCGCCAAAGGCCCGGGCAAGGACCTGACGCCGCGGGTGATCGACCTGATCTCCCCCATCGGCATGGGGCAGCGCGCCCTGATCGTGGCGCCGCCGCGCACCGGCAAGACGGTGATGCTGCAGAACATGGCCACCGCCATTGCCGAGAACCATCCGGACGTCTTCCTCCTGGTTCTGCTGATCGACGAGCGGCCGGAGGAGGTGACGGACATGTCCCGCTCCGTGAAGGGCGAGGTGGTCGCCTCCACCTTCGACGAGCCGGCCACCCGCCACGTCCAGGTGACGGAGATGGTGCTGGAGAAGGCCAAGCGCCTGGTGGAGCACAAGCGGGACGTGGTGATCCTGTTGGACAGCATCACCCGCCTGGCCCGCGCCTACAACACGGTGGTCCCGTCCAGCGGCAAGGTGCTGACCGGCGGCGTGGACGCCAACGCGCTGCAGCGGCCCAAACGCTTCTTCGGCGCCGCCCGCAACATCGAGGAGGGCGGTTCGCTCACCATCATCGCCACCGCGCTGATCGACACCGGCAGCCGGATGGACGAGGTGATCTTCGAAGAGTTCAAGGGCACCGGCAACAGCGAGATCATCCTGGACCGCAAGCTGTCGGACAAGCGCACCTTCCCAGCCATCGACATCACCAAGAGCGGCACCCGCAAGGAGGAGCTGCTGGTCGAGCGCGGCATGCTGTCCAAGATGTGGGTGCTGCGCCGCATCCTGAACCCGATGGGCATCACCGACTCGATGGATTTCCTGCTGGACAAGCTGAAGTACAGCAAGACCAACCAGGACTTCTTCGACGCGATGAACACCTGAAGCCTGGGGGCGCCAGCCACGCAGGGACGGCGGCCACGGTGACGCGCTGGCTCCTCCCCCTGTTGGCCTGCGTGGGCCTGGGCACGGCATACGCCGCCGCCGCGGACCTCGCGGGGACGAGCCTCTACACCAAGACCGTGCATGGCTGCCACGCCCTGGAGCTGTCTGGCTGGGCGCATCCGGCCAAGCGCGTGCTGCTCGACTCCGGCGCCAAGCTCGCCAAGGTGGAGCTGTGCAACGGGGACACGTTCCCCGTCTTCACCGCGGCGCTCCCGTTCGATCCGGAAGGCCATACGGACGGTTTCTACAATAAGCTGTACGCCGCGCTGGCCGACGCCAACGGCTTCTGGTCGTTCGCTCTGGTCGACACGACGGACGACGTGGTCGTGCTGGTGAGCATTGAACGGGCGAAGCGCGAGCTCACCCTGCAATACGAGCACTTCACGCCCGCCGCAGGTCGGTAGAGCCGCATCCGACCGGAACGGGTCGCTCTCGGTCAAGCCGAGCCCAGGCGGCGAGATCACGCTCCGGCGACCGGCGCGCACCCGGTGACCCGCTTAGCCGAGGCGCTGCGCGGCGGGAACGGGCGTGCGCAGCGTGGCGAGCAACGCGGGAACGAACACCAGGGTCGAAAGCAAGGTGCAGCCGAGGCTGATCAACAGCAGCTCGCCCATGCTCGCCGTCCCCGGGTGCCGCGACAGCGCCAGTGAGCCGAACGCCGTTCCCGTGGTCAGCGCGGAGAAGATCACCGCGCGGGCCGTGGCGGAAGCCAGGCTGGGCTGCTCCCCGGCGCGCCAGTTCATCACGAAGTAGATGTTGAACGACACGCCCACGCCGAGCAGCAGCGGCAGGGCGATGATGTTGGCGAAGTTCAGCGGCAGCGGCAGCAGGAGGCAGACCACCACCGTCAGCAGCGCCGACAGCAGCAGCGGCGCCAGCACCAGCGCCACGTCCAACGGCCGGCGCAGGAAGGCGAACAGGATCGCGGCGATCATGACGACCGCGCCGAGTGCGGCGTTGCGGAACGCCGAGATGATGGTCCGTGCGGTCGCGATGATCGTCACCGCGGAACCGCCCGCGTCCGGCACCGCGGCGCTCACCTGGTCCACGAACAGGGTCAACCCGGGCCCGCCGCTCGCCGCCGGCTTGGGGGTGATCTCCACCCGGGCGCGCCCATCCGGCAGCAGCCAGTCGCGCGTCATCTCAGGGGGGACGGATTGCAGCGTCACCGGCTGGGCGCCGAGCGCCAGCCGCAACGCATCCAGCTGCGGCGGCAGGAAGCGGGTGAGCGCCTGGTCCGCCGCCAGCAAGGTCGCGTCCGGCGCCGACTGCAGCGCCCGCAGATCGGCCGCGACCTGCCCCAGCGGCGCATCCGGCGGCAGCTTGGCGGCGGCACGGGTCAGCCCGGTGGCCGCGGAGCCGGCGGCCAGCCGCAGGTCGGCCGCGGTGACGGTAGCGGGCGCGGTCCGGCTTGCCAGGGTCGGCGCCAGGATGTTCGCCGCGTCGGCGATCAGCGCCAGCTTCGCCGCCTGGTCGCCGGGCACCAGGCTGTCGAGGGTGAGCGCATCGGCCACCAGCGGCAGCGCGCGGGCGCTGCGGGCGACGGCGATGGCCTGCGGAAGGTCCGGCTCCAGCGCGTCGATGCTGTACGGGCTGGTGATCGGGTTGGCCATCAGGTCCCGCAGGGTGGTCATCGCTTCCGTCGTCGGGTCCTTGGTGTGCAGCGGGTCGGCGTCGAACGGCAGGAACGCCACCCCCGCGGCCCCGCCCAGCGCGAGGAGGCCGAACACGGCCAGCAGCGCACGCCGATGCCGTACCACCGCGGCGTCCACCGGCCGCAGCCGGGCGAAGCCCACCTCCGCCCGCTCTGGCCGCGGCCGCAGCAGCGCGAGCGCGGCGGGCAGGAAGGTCAGCGTGCAGATGAATGCGAACACCATGCCCACGCCGGCGATCAGCCCCAGTTGCGCCACCCCGCTGAACGAGGTGGGCACGAAGGCGACGAACCCGGCCGCCGTGGCGGTGGCGGCGATCAGCACCTGGATGCCGGCACGCCGCGCGGTTTGCGCCAGCGCCTGCCCGGCGTCCGGCAGGTCCAGCCGCATCTCGCGGAACCGCACGCTGAACTGGATGGAGAAATCCACCGCGATGCCGACGAACAGCACGGCGAAGGCGATGGAGATCAGGTTCAGCGTGCCGACCGCCAAGGCCGCGAAACCCGTGGTCAGCAACAGCCCCAACACCAGCGTCAGCAGGATCGGCACGATCAGCCGCCAGGACTTCACCGCCAGGAACAGCCAGACCGTGATCAGCAGCAGGCTGCCGACCAGCCCCGCCACCGCGCCCTGGGCCACCGTGGCGAACTCCTCGTCCGCCAGTGGCACGCTGCCGGTGATGCGCACCCGCGCCTTCCCGGCCGCCACGAACTCCAGCTTGGCCGCGGCTGTCCGCAACGCCGCGGTGGCGGCACCGCCGGGCTCCAGCGCGCTGTAGTCGAGCTTCGGCTGGATCAGCACGAAGCGGTAGGGCCCGGCCTTCTCGGCCAGCGACCCGCCAAGCAAGCTCTGCCATGACAGGGGCTGCGCGGCCCCGGCCAGCGCCGAGGCGAGCGTGGCGTGGAAGGCGCGCAGCGGCGCCGCGAAGCCCGCCGTGTCGGCCTGCCCCCGCTCCACGCCCATGCCGATCAGCGACAGGGCGGCGAACAGGCCGCGGGCGCTCGGGTCCGCCACCAGCTGACCGAGGAAGGGCTGCGCGTCGATGGTGCGATCCAGCAAGGCGCCGAGCTCCTCCTTCGACAGGAACAGGAAGGCGTTCGCCCGGAAGTAGGGCGACGCGTCGGGCCGCGACACGGTGCGGACATGGGCGGTGTCGGCCGCCATGGCGCTGGCCAGCCCGGCGGCCGTGGCCTCCGCCTCCTCCGGCAGCGACGCGTCGATGACGGCCACGATCTCGTCGCCGAACTGCGGGAAGGCGCGGTCGAACGCGATCTTGTGCTGCCGCCAGGGCAGCGCGGCGGAGAACAGCGCGTCCGTGTCGGTCGAGATGCCCAGCCGCTGCATCGCCAGGCCGGTCGCCGCGGCGCCCAGCAGCACGCCGACAAGGACGACGGGCACGGCATGGCGAACGCAGCGCTGCACGACGAGGGCGAGGACGGTTCGGACGGACACGGTCGGCTTCACCCCTTGGGAGACAAGGCCCGTCGAGGCTCAGGGCATCGTCGCAACCGGGGCGGCAATAGTCTTTCTGCGCCACCGGGTCCAGGTTGCCGCGCCTCCGCGCACCGCGTTGACACTCCCCGGCGCGGGCCGTAGCACTGCGCGCAACAATGTTACGGGGGCGATCGAGCCTCCCAGAGGGGGGGAAGATGGTCCGATATGCCCGGGCGGCCTTGATGGCGAGCGCAGTGGTCGCAGCGCCTGCCGTGGCCTCCGCCGACACCATCCATGTCGGCGCCACGCTGTCCATGACCGGCCCCGCTGCCTCGCTCGGCATCCCCGAGCGCAACGCCATCAACCTGCTGCCCAAGCAGATCGGCGGGGACACGGTGGAATACACCGTGCTCGACGACGCGTCCGACACCACCCGCGCGGTGGCCAACATGCGCAAGCTGATCGAGGATGGCGCCGACGTGGTGATCGGCTCCTCCGTGACGCCGGCCTCGCTGGCGATGGTGGACGTCGCTGGCGAGCAGAAGGTCCCGGTCATCTCGCTCGCCGCCTCCGCCCGGCTGATCGAGCCGATGGATGCGGCGCGCCACTGGGCGTTCAAGACGCCGGAGAACGACAGCCTGATGGCGGACGCCGTGGCCGACACCATGGCGGCGCACGGGGTGAAGTCGATGGCGTTCATCGGCTTCAACGACGCCTACGGCGACGGCTGGTTGACGGAGGCGCAGCGCGCCATGGGCGCCAAGGGGATCAGGATCACCGACGTCGAGCGCTTCTCCCGCACCGACACGAGCGTGACCGGGCAGGTGCTGAAGGTCATGGCGAGCAAGCCGGACGCGGTGCTGATCGCGGGCTCCGGCACGCCGGCCGCCCTGCCGCAGAAGACGCTGCACGAGCGTGGCTACACCGGGGCGTACTACCAGACGCACGGCGTCGCCAACCTCGACTTCATCCGCGTCGGCGGCAAGGACGTGGAGGGCACGATACTGCCGTCCGGCCCGGTGCTGGTGGCCGCGCAGCTGCCGGACAGCGCGCCCACGAAGAAGGTCGGCATGGCCTTCACCCACGACTACGAAGCGGCCTACGGCCCCAACAGCATGTCCACCTTCGCCGCGCACGCCTATGACGCCGGGCTGGTGCTGGAGTATGCGCTGCCGATCGCGATGAAGACCGCCAAGCCCGGCACGCCCGAATTCCGCTCCGCCCTGCGCGACGCGATGGAGGGGGCGCACGAGCTGGGGGTGACGCAGGGCGTGATGGACATGAGCCCGACCAACCACAACGGCTTCGACACCCGCGCCCGCGTGATGGTGACGATCAAGGACGGCGGTTGGAAACTCCTGCCCTGACGGGCTAGCCGTCCGCGATCATGGACGCGGACATCGCCCTGATCCTGTTGCAGGACGGCATCGTCAACGGTGCCGTCTATGCGCTGCTGGCGCTCTCGCTCGTGCTGGTCTTCTCCGTCACGCGGGTCATCCTGATCCCGCAGGGGGAGATCGTGGCGTACGGCGCGCTCACCTATGCGGCGCTGGACGCGGGCAAGCTGCCGGGCAGCCTGTGGCTGCTGGTGGTGCTGGGCGTGGCGGCCTGCGTGTCCGGCCTGTGGACGATGCGGCACGGTGCCACGCGCGGGTCCGTGCTGCGTCTGCTGGCCGGCACGCTGCTGCTGCCGGCCGCGGTGGCCGGGCTGACGCTGCTGCTGGCCGGCCGGCCGATCGGCGTGGCGGCGGAGGCGGCGCTGACGGTGCTGATCGTGGCGCCGATGGGGCCCTACCTCTACCAGGTCGCCTTCCAGCCGCTGGCCGAGGCGTCGGTGCTGACGCTGCTGATCGCGGCGGTGGGCGCGCACCTGGCGCTGCTCGGGATCGGGCTGGTGCTGTTCGGTCCGGAGGGGTTCCGCGCCACCCCGTTCTCGGACGCGGTGCTCTCGCTCGGCACGGTGACGGTCCAGGGGCAGGCCATCTGGGTGGTGGCGAGCACGGCGGTGATCATGGTGGGGCTGTTCGCGCTGTTCGGCTTCACCTTGTGGGGCAAGGCGCTGCACGCCACCGCGGTCAACCGGCTGGGCGCCCGCCTGGTCGGCATCGCCCCGGGGCTGTCGGGCCGCCTCGCCTTCGCGCTGGCCGGGGTGATCGGCGCGGTCAGCGGCATCCTGATCGCGCCGATCACCACGATCTACTACGACAGCGGCTTCCTGGTCGGGCTGAAGGGCTTCGTGGCGGCGATCGTAGGCGGACTGGTCAGCTACCCGCTGGCGGCGCTGGCGGCGGTGCTGGTGGGCGTGGTCGAGAGCTTCTCCACCTTCTGGGCCAGCGCGTTCAAGGAGGTGATCGTGTTCACCGTCATCCTCCCGGTGCTGCTGGTCCGCTCGCTCCGCAGCCCGGTGGCGGAGGACGAGGAGTGAGGCGGCCATGCCCTTTGGGAGGGAAGCAAGCCCTCTCCCTCTGGGAGAGGGTTGGGCGGAACTGCCGAAGGTTCCGCGGGCATCAGCCCGTGGAATGGCAGTGAAGGGGAAGGTATTCCAACGGGCACTGTCCATCGTGCTGGCCCTCACCCCTGCCCTCTCCCTGAAGGAGAGGGAGAAGCAAGCGGTGGGGGAGCGCGCATGAGGCGCGCGATCCTGCCGCTGCTCCTGCTGCTTTGGCTGTGCGTGCCGCTCCTCCCGTTCGTACCATCCTACTGGCTCACCCTGGCGGACTACGCCGGCATCTCCGCCGTGGTGGCCATCGGCATCGTGGTGCTGACGGGGATGGGCGGCATCACCTCCTTCGGGCAGGCTACCTTCATGGGGTTCGGCGCCTACGCGACGGCGTTGCTGACGACGCAGGCGGGCTGGTCGCCCTGGTTGTCCCTGCCGGTGGCGCTGGTGGCAAGCGGGCTGGCATCGCTGGTGATCGGGGCGGTGACGCTGCGGCTGTCCGGGCACTACCTGGCGCTCGGCACCATCGCCTGGAGCGTCGCCTTCTTCTACGTGTTCGGCAACCTGGACGTGTTGGGGCGCAACGACGGCATCTCCGGCATACCCCCGCTGCACGTCGGCAGCGTCGCCCTGCTCGACAGCCGGTCGTATTTCCCGATCGTTTGGATCGCGGTCGCCGTGGCCTTGCTGCTGACCCGCAACCTGCTCGATAGCCGGGTCGGCCGGGCGATCCGCGCCCTGCGCGGCGGGGCGGGCGCGGCGGCGTCGTTCGGCGTGGGGCTCGGCGGTGTGCGGATGCTCGCCTTCGCCTACGCGGCGGTGCTGGCGGGGCTTGCCGGCTGGCTCTATGCGCACATGCAGCGTTCCGTCAGCCCGTCGCCCTTCGGCATCAACCAGGGCATCGAGTATCTGCTGACCGCCGTGGTCGGCGGCATCGCCCGGTTGCCCGGCGCCGTGCTGGGGGCGCTGGTGCTGACGGTGGTGAACGACCGCCTGCAGGACATCCTGCCGCTGCTGCTGGGCAGCCAAGGCAACTACGAGACGATCGTGTTCGGCATGCTGCTGGTGCTGGTGCTGCAGACCGCGCCCGCCGGGCTTTGGCCGATTCTCGCGGACCGGTTCGCCCGGTCCCGCCTCGCCCCACCCGACGCGGCCGGCGACCTACCGCGGCGGACGCTGCCGGACACCGGCACCCCCGTGTTGCAGGCGGCCGGCCTGCGCAAGGTGTTCGGCGGCCTGGTGGCCGTCGCGGACCTGTCGCTGGACCTGCGCGCCGGGGAGATCGTGGGGCTGATCGGCCCGAACGGCGCCGGCAAGAGCACCACCTTCGACCTGCTGACCGGGGTCGCCGCACCCACCGCAGGGTCCGTGACCTTCCTGGGCGCCTCGCTGGCCAACCGCGGCGGACCGGCCGTCGCCCGGCTGGGCCTCGCGCGGTCCTTCCAGCACGTGAAGCTGGTGGGCGCCATGTCCGTGCTGGAGAACGTGGCGCTGGGCGCGCATCTGCGCGGCCGGGCCGGCCCGTTCGCCGCCATGCTGCGGCTGGACCGGGCGGAGGAAGCGCGGCTGTTCGGGGAGGCGCGGCGCCAGCTCGCACGGGTCGGCCTGGCGGCAGTGGCCGCCGAGCCGGCGCGCAGCCTGGCGCTCGGGCAGCAGCGCGTGGTGGAGATCGCGCGTGCGCTTTGCCTGGACCCGGTGCTGCTGCTGCTGGACGAGCCGGCCGCCGGGCTGCGCCATGCCGAGAAGGGGGAGCTGGCGACGCTGCTGCGCACGCTGCGCAGCCAGGGCGTCACCGTGCTGCTGGTCGAGCACGACATGGATTTCGTGATGAACCTGACCGACCGGCTGGTGGTGATGAATTTCGGCGCCAAGCTCGCCGAGGGCCCTGCCGCCGCCATCGGCCAGGACCCGGCGGTCATCGAGGCCTATCTGGGCAGCGTCGCGTGATCCTGGCGGTGAGCGGCCTGGACGTCCGCTACGGCGCCGCTGCCGTGCTGCACGACGTGACGATGCAGGTCGGGAAAGGCCAGATCATCACGGTGATCGGGCCGAACGGCGCCGGCAAGACCACGCTGCTGAACGCGATCATGGGGGTGCATGGCGGCCGCGGCAGCCTGCGCTTCATGGGTCGCGAGATCAGCCGCAGCCCGGTGGAGGCACGCGTCCGCGCCGGCATGTCGCTGGTGCCGGAGAAGCGGGAGCTGTTCGCCTCGCTGTCCGTGGAGGACAACCTTCGCCTCGGCGGCTTCCGCTTCCGCCACGCGGGCCGCGGGGCCGCGCGGCAACAACTGGACGAGGTGTTCCAGCTGTTCCCCCGCCTGCTCGAACGCCGCCGGCAACTGGCCGGCACGCTGTCGGGCGGGGAACGGCAGATGCTCGCCATGGGCCGCGCGCTGATGAGCCGGCCGGACCTCTTGATGCTGGACGAGCCGAGCCTCGGCTTGGCGCCCCTGATCGTCCGCGAGATCTTCGCCATCATATCCGACCTGCGGGCCCGGTCCTGCGCGGTCCTGCTGGTGGAGCAGAACGCCCGCGCGGCCTTGCAGGTGTCCGATTACGGCTACGTGCTCGAGAACGGCCGGTTCACGCTCCAGGGCGCCAGCGCCGTGCTGGCGGGCGATCCCCGCGTGGTGGAAACCTACCTGGGGATCGCTAAGGCAGTTCCGGCGCCGGCGTGACCCCGGCCGGCGGTGGGCGGTGCAACACGCCGTCTTCCGGGAAGGCCGCGTCCATCTTGGGACCCCAAAGCCGCACGCCCCCGGTGATGCCGGCCGAGTTCGGCACGACACGCGCGTTTTCCGGGAGGTCGAAGTCGATGACCTGGGCGTTGCCGCCGCCGATCAGCAGCGTGTCGTAGGTGACCAGAGTGTCCAGGAAGCCGATCGCCTTGCGCAACCGCCTGTTCCACTTCGTGCGGCCGACCTTGTGCAGCGCCGCGTTGCCGAGATACTGGTCGTAGGTCTTGTCCTTCGCCACGGGATGCTGCCCCACCTCCAAGTGCGGGGCGAGGACCCCATCCTGGAACAACGCGAAGCCGAAGCCGGTGCCGAGGGTGATGACACACTCCAACCCGACATCCGAGATGACGCCGAGACCCTGGACGCTGGCATCGTTCAGCACCCGCGTGGGTCTGCCAAGGCGCTCGGCCAGCTCCATGCCGAGAGGGTAGAGGTGCCAGTCCGCCGTCCCGAGGTTCGGCGCGGTCAGCACGCGGCCGCCGCGCACGACGCCGGGGAAGCCGACTGAAATCCGGTCGAAATCGCCCAGGCCGCCTACCAGCCCGAGCAGGCACGTTACCACGTCGGAAGGACGGCGGGGCTGCGGCGTGTCGACGCGGTTCGGGCCGACCGTCATGGTGCCGGTGTCATCGAGGATACCCGCCTTCAGGCGTGTCCCTCCGACGTCGATCGCCAGCGTGCGCGGTCTTGGCGGCTCGGCCAGGACGGGGACCAAGGTGGTGCTGGCGGCGGCACGTCTAGCCATTGAACGAGGCTCCCTGAGGCGGCTCAGTCAGCCATCCCGCGAAGCCGCACGCAAGGTCCGGCGCCCCTCCCGCGGAGGGGCGCCAAGCCCGTCCTACCGACGCATCAGCATGGCAAGGACGTAGCCGATGGCACCGGCCACCAGCAGCGATGTCAGCGGGCGCTCCGCCACGGTGTCGCCCAGGAAGGCCCCTGCCTCGTCCAGCTGGTCGACGAAAGCGCTGCCTGCGCCGCCGGCCTGGTCCTTGATCTTGCCGTAGGCCTTCTGGGCGGTGCCGACCACCTGATCGATGGCGCCGGAGGCCTGCGTCTCCCCGTCACCGGTCAGGTTGCCGAACGCGCTCTTCACGTTGCCACCAAGGTTCTTGGCGGCGCCTTCGACTTCGTTCTCGTCCATCTTCGATACTCCCGGTCGCGATACCGAAATCAACAGGCTGGCCGGGGCTGGGTTCCCGCGCATTGGAAATAGCGCCGGCTTGTCGCTATAGCCGTGCGCGCCATCTAGGCTGTCATCTCGGGAGAGCGGATTTGGCCATTGGCGGAGTGGCGGGGTGGGCCTCGGACGATCCGCGCGTCGTGGTCATCCTGGACATCGTCGCGAAGGAGACGGCGGTCGAGCGGGAGCGGCTGATGCCCGCCGTCACCATCGCCGCGCTGGACATCGCCTCGCTCGACATGGTGCAGGCCATCTTCGCGCTGGAAAGCCGCTTCGGCGTGGAAATCCCCGTCATCTCGGACCGCAGCGGCGCCGAGTTCGAGACGGTCGGCGAACTGGTCTACCATGTGCTCGCCACCATCGACCGCGAGCCTGCCGCTTGATCCAACCCGGCCGCCGGGTGGTGGTGACGGGGATGGGGGCGGTGTGCGCGACCGGCCATGACGTGGCCGCGTTCATGGCGTCCCTCCAGGCGGGTCGGGTGGGCATCGGGCCCATCGCCAACATCCCCACCGAGCGGCTGTCCGCCCGGGTCGCCGGCGAGATCCGCGGGCTGGACGTCACTGGGCACTTCGCCGGGCGACGCCTCGCCATGCTGGACCGCGTGTCCCAGCTGGCGCTGATCGCGGCGCGGGAGGCGATCGGCCAGGCGAACCCGGCGCCCGGCGGCATGACCGACGCCGCCGTGGTCCTCGGCACCGGCGGCGGCCAGCAGACCTTCGACGCCGTGTACGAGGAGTTCTATGGCCAGCGCCAGCCACGGGTGCACCCGTTCACCGTGCCGCGCATCATGCCCAACGCCCCCGCCAGCCATGTCTGCATGGAGTTCGGCATCCACGGCCCGTGCTTCTGCGTCGCCAGCGCCTGTGCCTCGGCCAACCACGCGATCGGCCAGGCCATGCACATGGTCCGCTCCGGCATGGTGGACGTGGCGGTGGCCGGGGGCAGCGACGCCTCCATCGTGCCCGGCTTCATGAAAGGGTGGGAGGCGCTGCGCGTGCTGAGCCCGGATGCGTGCCGCCCGTTCTCGCGCGACCGCTCCGGCCTGGTGATCGGCGAAGGCGCGGGCATCCTGGTGCTGGAGGCGGCGGAGCACGCCGCCGCACGCGGCGCGGTGCCGTTGATGGAGGTCGCCGGGTTCGGCATGGGGTGCGACGGCGCGGACATCACCGCGCCCAGCGCGGCCGGCGCGGCGCGGGCGATGCAGGCGGCGCTGGCCGATGCCGGCTGCACGCCGGGCCAGGTCGGCTACGTCAACGCGCACGGCACCGGCACGCGGCTGAACGACCGCACGGAGACGGCGGCGCTGCGCAGCGTGTTCGGGCCGGGGCTGGGCAGGATCCCGGTGTCGTCCACCAAGTCGATGATCGGCCACTGCATGACGGCCGGCGGCGCGCTGGAACTGATCGCCACGGCCATGGCACTGCGCGAGGGCGTGGTGCCGCCCACCGCCGGCTACACCACGCCGGACCCGGAGTGCGACCTCGATTGCGTGCCGAACGAGGCGCGGCGGGCGGACGTGGCGGTCGCCATGTCCAACGCCTTCGCCTTCGGCGGGCTGAACGCCGTGCTGGTTGCCCGGCGCTGCGCATGACGGTGCCGCACATCAACCGCATCGCCACCGCCGTGCCGCCGCACGACGTGCACGCCGCCTTCGTCACCTTCGCGCGCACCCTGTTGAGGGACGACCGGGCGATCGCGTTGTTCGACCGCATGGCCGAGCGCGCCGCCATCGAGCACCGCTATTCCGTGCTGCAGCCCGGTGCGCCGGGCGCCGCGCAGGTGGATGCCGAGGGCTTCCTCAACCGCGGCCGGTTTCCCGCCACCGGCGCCCGCATGGCCCGCTACGAGCGCCACGCGGTGGAGCTGGCGGCGCAGGCCGTGGCCGGGCTCGGCGAGGACCCGGGCCGCTTCACCCACCTGGTCGCCGCGTCCTGCACCGGCTTCACCGCGCCCGGGCTGGACCAGATGCTGGCGGCGCGGCTGGGCATGGCGCCGGGCATCGAGCGGACGCTGGTGGGATTCATGGGCTGCTATGCCGGGGTCAGCGCCCTGCGCACCGCCTTCCACATCGTGCGCTCCGAGCCCGAGGCCCGCGTCCTGGTAGTGAACCTGGAGCTCTGCACGCTGCACCTGCAGGAGACCGCCGACCTGGAGACGGTGCTGTCCTTCATGCTGTTCGGCGACGGCGCCAGCGCTGCGTTGGTGACGGCGGCGCCGGAGGGCATCGGCATGCTGGATTTCCGCTCCCTTACCCTGCCGGACTCGGCCGACCTGATCACGTGGCGCATCGGCGACCAGGGCTTCGACATGTCGCTGTCCGGCAAGGTGCCCGGCCGCATCGCCACGGCGCTGCGCGCGGAACTGGACCGCGACGCCGCCGGGCTGCTGCGCGGCGAGCCCGTGGCGGCGGTCGACCTGTGGGCGGTGCATGCCGGCGGACGCACCGTACTGGACGGCGTGGAGCAGGGGCTGCGGCTGCCCCCCGGCGCGCTGGACTGGTCGCGCGGGGTGCTGCGGGACTACGGCAACATGTCCTCCGCCACCATCATGTTCATCCTCCAGCGCATGATCCGCGGCACGGCCGGCCCGCGCAGCGGCATGGCGATGGCGTTCGGCCCCGGCCTGTGCGCGGAGACGTTCCGGTTCCGCCGCGCATGAGCCTCGCGGCCCGCAGCAGCGCGGCGGAGCGGATGGACACCGACTGCACGGACGCGGCGGACTACGCCGCCTGCCTGCGCGACCTGGCGCGGGTAAACACCGTCACCCTTGCCCGCCGCCCGACGCTCGCCTGGTTGGACCGGGCGATGCGCCGCCGCGCTCCGGGCGAGGCGATCTCGGTCTACGACGTGGCATATGGCCATGGCGACATGCTGCGCGCCATCGCCCGCTGGGCCCGGCGCCGCGGCCGACCGATCCGGCTGGGCGGGGTGGACCTGAACCCCGATGCCGCCGCCGCCGCCCGCGCCGCCTCCCCCGGCCTGGCGCTGGCGCTGGAGAGCGGCGACGTATTGGACACGGTGCCGGACCCGGCGCCCGACTACATCGTCAGCTCGCTGTTCACGCACCATCTGACGGACGCCCAGGTGGTGGCCTTCCTGCGCTGGATGGAGCGGCACGCGCGCCACGGCTGGTTCGTCAACGACCTGCACCGCCATCCCCTGCCCTATCACGGCTTCCGCCTGCTGGCCCGGACGATGCGCTGGCACCGCTTCGTGCAGCACGACGGCCCGGTGTCGATCGCCCGCGCCTTCCGCCGCGCGGAGTGGCAGCGGCTGCTGGCCGAGGCTGGGGTGCCCGGCCAGGTAAGATGGGTGTTCCCGTTCCGCCTGTGCGTCGGGCGGCTGCGCTGAGCCGCATGCACCACGCGCACCAGACCGATCTGCCCGTCGCCGAGCACGACACAGACACCGCCGACGCCACGGATCACGTCTGTGGCCGAGTTGATCCCCCGGGCGGGCTTAGCCGCCACTGGCTGGCATCGTCAGAGCGACTTAGGAGCGCCGCCCGGATCGTGGGAGGAGGTGGATTGGTGACGGTCAGAATGGCAAGTCGCCACAGCGAAAGGCTGACAGTGTTGGAGGAGAGGACATGCCCCCCGCCATCTTGGATGGGAAGCGCCCCGGAATCGGGCGGAGCGAGATAGGCGGACCCATCCCGTGACCGGTCCAGTCATCGTGGGCGGCGGCGTGGCGGGGGCTGCCGCGGCATGCCGGATGGCCCGGGCGGGCCAGCCCGTGCTGCTGCTGGAGCGGGAGCGGGAGGCCGCGCACAAAGTGTGCGGGGAGTTCATCAGCGGCGAAGCCGTGGCCGAGGTCGCGGCGCTGGGGGTGGACCTGGCGGCGTGCGGCGCAGTGCCCATCCGGGGGATGCGGCTGGTGCATCGCGGGCGTGTGGCAGAGGCGCGGTTGCCCTTCGCCGCCGCCAGCCTGTCGCGGTTCGTGCTGGACGAGGCGTTGCTGCGCCGGGCCGCGGCGCTGGGGGCAGAGGTGCAACGGGGCGTCCGCGTGCGCAGTGCCGCGGCCGGGGAAGTGCAGACCGACCAAGGCGCGCTCGCCGCGCCGACGCTGCTGCTGGCCACGGGCAAGCATGACCTGCGGGGCCTCCCGCGCGCGCCGCGGACTGCGCCCGCGCCGCTGATCGGCTTCAAGCTGCACCTGCGGCTGCGCCCGGCGCAGCAGGCGGCGTTGGCCGGCCACGTGGAGATCATCCTGTTCGACGGCGGCTATGCCGGGCTGCAGATGGTGGAGGGCGGGGTCGCCAATCTCTGCCTGCTGGTGGACCGCAGCCGCTACGACGCGGACTGGCCCGCCCTGCTCGCGGCGTTGGAGCGGGAGGACAGCCACCTGGCCCAGCGGCTGGACGGCGCCCGCGCGGCGTGGGAGCGGCCGTTGACGATCTTCCGCGTGCCCTATGGCTTCGTCCATGCGGGACCGGAGCAGCCCGGCCTGTTCCGGCTGGGGGACCAGGCGGCGGTGATCCCGTCCTTCTGCGGCGACGGCATGGCGATCGCCCTGCACAGCGCCCGGCTGGCGAGCCAGGCCGTGCTGGCCGGGCACGCCGCCGCCGCCTACCACCGTGCGCTGCGGCGCGACGCCGGGCCGCCGGTGCGGCTGGCGCAGCGGGCCTACCGGCTGACGCGCTCGCCGGCGGTCCGCTCCCTGGTGGTGGCGGCGGCGCAGCGCTGGCCGGAGCTGCTCCGCACCGCTGCCCGCCGGACGCGCGTGGCACCTGCCATGAGTGAATCCTCTCCCTCTGGGAGAGGAGAGAAGAGGAGCGCTATGCCGTGACGAACGCGCGGATGGCGGCGTTCAGCGCCTCCGGCTCGTCGGCACGGATGGAGTGGCTGCTGTGCTCGAAGATGCGGAGGCGGGAGCCGGGGATCAGCCGGTGGATTTCCTCCGAGAAGTCGGGCGGGCAGATCCAGTCATGCCGGCCGGCGAGCACCAGGGTCGGCACGCGGATGCCGGCGATCTCCGCCCGCAGGTCGTAGCGGCGCAGCACGCCGCCCGGCCCGAAGGCGCGGTTCAGCGGCGCCGGCGCGTAGGTCGCCCGGCCACGCACGGCAGCGGCGGCCGCAGCGTCGTACCGGCGGCTGTAGAGCGGGCCCATGAAAGCGTAGTACTCCGCCATCTGCTCCGCCGTCTCGAACGTGCCGGCCCACAGCCGCTCGCACACGCGCTGCTGGTCCGGCGTGCCGTGCTCGCGGATGAACGCCTCGGCGCGCGGGACGAAGCCGGCATGCGCCGCGGTGACGACCAGGATCAGCTTGGCCACCGCACCCGGGTGGCGGGCGGCGTGCGCCATCGCCACCATCCCGCCATAGCTGGTGCCGATGCTGACCACGGGGCCCAGGCCCAGATGCTGGCGCAGCGCCTCCATGTCGGCGACGTTCTCGTCCAGCGTGTAGCGCGCCGGGTCGCCTCGGGCGGAGCGGCCCTGACCGCGATGATCGAAATAGACCAGCTGCATCGCCTCGGCCAGCGGCGACATGGCGGGCTTGAACCCGGTGTGGTCGCCACCCGGGCCGCCATGCACGACCATCGCCACCGGGCGCTCCCGCATGGCCGGGCCGTCCGGAACGAGGCCGGCGCCCTCGACGTCGAAGAACAACGTGGTGTCACGAAGCGTGGCGTGCATGGGGCCTCCTGCAACTCCGCCGGCATGCGACGGTTTGTCTCAGCTACGCCCGTTCCGCGGAGGCCGCTACGACCGAGAGTGCTCCCCCAGACATCGATGAGGCCAAGCAGGCCGCCAAAGCCGCCAAGCTGCATTACGTGACCGACCGCAAGCCCGGCATCCGGCGCGAGCCCGGCGAGGACGGGTTCCAATACCGGCTGCCGGACGGCACGCTGATCACGGACGCGGCGGAGATCGCCCGCATCCGCAAGCTGGCGGTGCCGCCGGCCTACCAGGATGTGTGGATCTGCCGCGACCCGAACGGCCACCTGCAAGCCACCGGCCGGGACGCGCGGGGCCGCAAGCAGTACCGCTACCATCCCCGCTGGCGCGCCGTGCGCGACGAGGCGAAATACACGCGCATGCTGCTGTTCGGGCGCGTGCTGCCCACCATCCGCGCCCGGGTCGACCACGACCTGGGCACTCCGGGACTGACGCGCAAGCGGGTGCTGGCCGCGGTGGTGCGGCTGCTGGAGAAGACCCTGGCCCGGGTCGGCAACGAGGAATACGCCCGCGACAACAAGAGCTTCGGCCTGACCACGCTGCGCAACCGGCACGCCCGGGTCCAGGGCAGCCGGATCGTGTTCGACTTCCGCGGCAAGCACGGGGTCGAGCACCATGTGGACCTGCAGGACCGCCGCCTCTCCGCCGTCGTGAAGCGCTGCCGCGACCTGCCGGGGCAGCACCTGTTCCAGTTCGTCGACCATGATGGCGAGCGCCATGCCATCGGCTCGGACGACGTGAACGCCTACCTGCACGAGATCACCGGCGAGGACATCACCGCGAAGGATTTCCGCACCTGGGCCGCCACCAACCTGGCGGCGATGGCGCTGCACGAGCTGGAGCGATACGACACCGACGCGAAGAACAAGAAGAACGTGGTGCAGGCGGTCGAGGCCGTGGCCGGCCTGCTGGGCAACACGCCTTCGGTCTGCCGCAAATGCTACATCCACCCGGCGATCTTCGACGGCTACCTGGACGGCAGCTTGCTCGAGGGCCTGAAGCAGCGGGCGGACGCGGTGCTGGACAGCAGCAAGACCGGGCTGACGGCGGAGGAGGTCGCGGTGACGGCCTTCCTCAGCCGCCGCCTGGGCGAAGCGATTGACGAACCTGCCAAGGCGGCATGAACTCGGCCCGAAAGGCGGGAGGGCCAGGGATGTCCGAGTTGGTGTTGGTCGAACGCGTCGCCGGCTTCCGCATGCTGACGCTGAACCGGCCGGACAAGCTGAACGTGTTCGACGACGCGCTGCACGCGGCCTTGGGGGCGGCGATCGATGAAGCGGACGATGATGCCGAATGCCGGGCCTTGCTGCTGACCGGCGCCGGACGCGGCTTCTGCGCCGGTGCCGACTTGGCGAGCACGCTGGGTGAAGACTTGGGCGACGTGCTGGAGCGGACGTTCAACCCGCTGATCCGCCGCATCCGCTCGCTGCGCATGCCGGTGGTCTGCGCGGTGAACGGGGTCGCCGCGGGGGCGGGCGCGAACGTGGCGCTGGCCTGCGATCTCGTGCTGGCGGCACGCTCCGCCCGGTTCATCCAGGCTTTCGTCAAGATCGGCCTGGTGCCGGACGCCGGCGGCACCTGGCTGCTGCCGCGCCTGGCGGGCGATGCACGGGCACGCGGGATGGCCATGCTCGGCGGCCCGGTGACGGCAGAGCAGGCGGCGGCATGGGGCATGATCTGGCAGGTCGTCGAGGACGATCGCCTGCTGGCCGAGGCGAGCGCGCTGGCCGGGCAGCTGGCCACCCAGCCGACCGCCGCCATCGCGCGGATGAAACAGATGTTCGCCGTCTCCGGCGTGCACACGCTGGACCAGCAACTGGACCTGGAACGCGATACGCAACGCGCGGCCGGGCAGGGCCCCGACTTCCGCGAGGGCGTGCGGGCCTTCAACGAGAAGCGCGCGCCGAGCTTCACCGGAACATAGACGGCCGCAAGATCAGGAAGCCTGCAGACGCAGCACACATTTCGGAAGGCGTATCAGGAACACCCCCTCGTGTGACCCGCCCACAGGTGCGTCAAGCCCCCAATTGCCCGCTGGCCGTTGCCAAACCGGTGTGGTGGTAAAGTTCGTCAATGCGGCGGCGACGGGTAGCACTTCATGCCGCAAGCGCTCCCCCGTGATCCGATGTATCCAGGCCAGTTCCAGGCCATGTTCGCGAGCGAACATCAGCACGGCGGCATCGCCATCCAATGCCGACCTGCCGCCCGGCACCGTCCATGTCGAAGTCGACAACGGCATCCATGTCCGCATCGAAGCCCGGGATCGGCATGCATTCAAGCTGGATCAAGGCACGTATGCCCTCGCGTTGCCTACCGGACACATGATGCTGACAGGATCATCCGGCTCGACAGAGTTGTAGGAGGGTACCTTGATGGGTGGCGTGCCACATCCGAAAACGCACGGTCCCGCGCGCAGTCCGAGGGGCGACACTAGCCGACGGCGAGCTGAACGCGATCCCCGGCGAAGCGGACGCGGCTGAATGAGATCGGTAGCCCGGCGGTGTCCACGTCCACGCTGTCCACTGCAAGGATCGGGTCGCGCTTCGGCTGCCGGAGCAGGCTCGCCTCCCGCTCGGTCGGCAACGCCGCCACGATGCAGGTCGACCGGCGCAGGTAGTCGGACAGGCCAAACCGCGCGAGCACGGCGGTGATCGACCGTAGCTCGCGGTATGCCGCTGCCAGGCCGGGGAAGCGCGCCGCTTCGAAGTAATGGGTGGCGATGCTGATCGGCACCCCATCGGCCGAACCCAGGGTCTGCAGCATCGTGACCGGGGTGCCGGGCGCCACGCCCAGCGGTTCGGCGACGAAGCCCGGCGCCGGTTGGTCCAACGCGTCCAGCAGGTCATGGCTGGCCAAGCGGTTCTGCTGCTGCAGGTTGGCGCTGAACCGCGTGCGTTCGGAGATCGGGTAGGTGATCAGCGCGTCTTCCACGAAGGTCCCCAGGCCACGGCGGATGCGCACGGCGCCTTTCTCCGCCAGGGTCGCCAAGGCTCGCCGGGCCGTGTGGCGGTGCACGCCGAAGCGCGCGGCGATGTCGGCTTCGGCCGGCAGGCGGTCACCTGGCGACAGCGTCCCCGCCTGGATCTCGCGGGCCAGGGCAAGCTCGATCTGGTGCCACATCGGCACGGGGCTCTCCCGGTTCACCTGCATCGGCGTCTCACCCCTGTGTGACATTTCGTCGTGTGCCGACACATACACCTAGAGGTCTAGACGTCCGTCTGCTAGCAGGAAATGCCACAAGCCTGGACGGAGCGGATGGACGGACGCAGCGAGCGACAGGAATGGATGGCCGTATTGGCCAGGGCCGGTGCAGCGGAGATCGAGGCGCTGCTGCCGGCCTGCGATCCCCTGCCCGAATACGCCCTGTTGCGCGGGCCGGAAACCGGGCTCGCGATGACCCGCGGCCGTACAGGCGGCACCGGCGCGCCGTTTCACCTGGGCGAGATGACGGTATCCCGATGCAGCGTCCGCACCGCTGCCGGTTACACCGGCCACGCCTACGTCGCCGGCCGTGACCTGCGGCAGGCGGAACTCGCGGCGGTGTTGGACGGCGTGCTGCAGGACGGGGCGCGGCAGGATGTCCGGCAGGCCGTCATAGAGCCGTTGGCGCAGGCGCAGGCGCACCGCCGGGCGGTCACCGCGGCCAAGGCCGCCGCGACGCGCGTGCGGTTCTTCACCATGGCGACCATGCGATGAGCGGCGTCGACCGCCGGGGCTTCGCCGATCCCGTGGCCGACGCGCAATCCTGCTTCCGGGCCGTGCTGGACGCGATGTCGCATCCCGGCCGGGTGCTTTCCGCCGGCGCGGGCCTGGACCCGCCCGCCCCACTGGCGCCGGCGACGGCGGCTGTGTTGCTGACCCTGGCGGACGCCGAAACCCCGGTGTGGCTGGACGATGCGATGATGCCGGCGATCGATTGGCTCCGCTTCCACTGCGGCGTCTCGCTGGCCGAGCCGGGTGCGGCGGCCTTTCCCGTCTGCCTCGGCCTGCCGGAGCTGGCCTCGTTCGACTGGGGCAGCCATGACGGGCCGGAGAGCAGCGCCACCGTCATCCTGCAGCTCCCCAGCTTCGAGGACGGTCCGCAGCTGCGGCTCAGCGGCCCGGGCCTGCGCGAGGCGACCACCGTCCGGCTCGGCGCCTTGCCCGCGGGCTTCGTCGCCGAGTGGCGGGCGAACCATGCCGCCTACCCGCGCGGCGTGGACATGGTGCTCTGCGCCGGCACATGGCTCGCCGCGCTGCCGCGCACCCTGACGATCGAGGAGGCGTGACATGGCGTATGTCGCAGTCAAGGGTGGCGAGCAGGCGATCGCCAACGCGCATGCCTGGCTGGCCGAGCAACGCCGCGGCGACCCGGCGGTGGCCGAACTGGGGACCGACCAGATCGAGGCGCAGCTCGGCCGCGCCGTCGACCGGGTGATGGCGGAAGGGTCGATCTACGACCGCGGGCTCGCCGCCCTGGCGATCAAGCAGGCGCAGGGCGACCTGGTCGAAGCCGCCTTCCTGCTGCGCGCCTACCGCACCACCCTGCCGCGCTTGGCCACCAGCCTGCCGGTCGACACGGGCGCCATGCAGGCGGTGCGGCGCATCTCCGCGATCTACAAGGACTTGCCGGGCGGTCAGGTGCTCGGCCCGACCTACGACTACACCCACCGGCTGCTGGACTTCGCCCTCGCGGCCGGCGGCGCGCTGCCGGGCGCGGCGGCGATGGCGGACGCACCGGCCGAGCGCCTGGCCCCGGTCAGCGACATCCTGGGCGCCGAGGGGCTGATCGAGGGCGACGGCGCCGGGAGCCGGGCGGTGGATCTGACCCGCGAGCCGCTGGCCTTTCCCGCCGAGCGCGCCACCCGGTTGCAGGCGCTGTCGCGCGCCGACGAGGGCTTCCTGCTGGCGCTGGGCTACTCCACCCAGCGCGGCTACGGCAGCACGCATCCCTTCGTGGGCGAAATCCGCGTCGGCACCGTCGCGGTCGAGATCGAACCGCCGGAGCTTGGCTTTGCCGTCGACATCGGCGACGTCACCGTCACCGAGTGCCAGATGGTCAACCAGTTCGCCGGTTCGAAGTCGGAGCCGCCGCAGTTCACCCGCGGCTACGGCCTGTGCTTCGGCCATTCCGAGCGCAAGGCGATGGCGATGGCGCTGGTGGACCGGGCGATGCGCGCGGAGGAGCTGGGCGAGGACCGCACCGCCCCGGCGCAGGACGTCGAGTTCGTGATGTCGCACTGCGACAACGTCGAGGCGAACGGCTTCGTCGAGCATCTGAAGCTGCCGCATTACGTGGATTTCCAGAGCGAACTGGAGACGATCCGCCGCATGCGCGCGGACGCCACCCAGGCGGAGGCCGCAGAATGAACGGCTACAACTTCGCCTACTTGGACGAGCAGACGAAGCGGATGATCCGCCGCGCCATCCTCAAGGGGGTGGCGATCCCCGGGCACCAGATCCCGTTCGGCAGCCGGGAGATGCCGTTGCCCTACGGCTGGGGCACCGGCGGCATCCAGGTCACCGCCTCCGTGCTCGGCCGGTCCGACGTGCTGAAGGTGATCGACCAGGGCGCCGACGACACCACCAACGCCGTGTCCATCCGCGCCTTCTTCGCCCGCACCGCCGGGGTGCAGACCACCACCCGCACGGAGGCCGCCACCGTGATCCAGACGCGCCATCGCGTGCCCGAGCAGCCGTTGGGGGAAGGCCAGATCCTGGTCTACCAGGTGCCGCAGCCGGAGCCGCTCTACGCGCTGGAGCCGAGCCGGGCGGAGACGCGGCGCATGCACGGGCTCGCCGAGTACGGGCTGATGCACGTCAAGCTCTACGAGGACATCGCGCGCTATGGCCATGTCTCCATCGCCTACAGCTACCCGGTGACGGTCAACGGGCGCTACCTGATGTCGCCCAGCCCGATCCCCGCCTTCGACAACCCCAAGCTCGACATGATGCCGGCGTTGCAGCTGTTCGGCGCCGGGCGGGAGAAGCGGATCTATGCCATTCCGCCCTACACCGCCGTCCGCTCGCTGGATTTCGACGACCACCCGTTCCGCCTCACCCGCGCGCCGCATCGCTGCGCCCTGTGCGGCTCGGGCGACACCTACCTGGACGAGGTGGTGACGGACGACCGGGGCGGCCGCATGTTCGTCTGCTCCGACACCGATTGGTGCGAGCAGGCGCGGGACCGCCGGCAGGAGGCCGCGGAATGAAGCTGCTCTCCGCCCGCGGGCTCGATCTACGGTTCGGCGCCATCCCCGCGCTGGACGGCGTGGACGCCGACCTCTGGCCCGGCGAGGTGCTGGCGATCGTGGGCGAGTCCGGCTCCGGCAAGACGACGCTGCTCCACGTGCTGTCCGGCGCCATGCGGCCCGACCGCGGCACCGTCACCTACACGGACCCGGCGGGCACGGCGCACGAGCTAGACGCCATGCCGCCGCCGATGCTGCGGGCGCTGCACCGCTCCGACTGGGGGTTCGTGCGGCAGGACCCGCGGACCGCGCTGCGCATGGGCGTCACCGCCGGGGGCAACGTGGGGGAGCGGCTGATGGCGTCCGGCATCCGGCATTACGGCGACATCCGCGCCACCGCAATCGACTGGCTGCGGCAGGTGGAGATCGACGCCGACCGGGTGGACGACCTGCCGCGCACCTTTTCCGGCGGCATGCTGCAACGGCTGCAGATCGCGCGCACGCTCGTCACCCACCCCCGGCTGGTCTTCATGGACGAGCCGACCGGCGGGTTGGACGTGTCCGTGCAGGCGCGGCTGCTGGACCTGATCCGCGGGCTGGTCGCCCGGCTGGGGATCGCCGTAGTGCTGGTGACGCATGACATCGCCGTGGCGCGGCTGCTGGCCGGACGCATCATGGTCATGCAGCGCGGCCGGGTGGTGGAGGCCGGGCTGACCGACCAGGTGCTGGACGACCCGCAGCATGCCTACACCCAGCTGCTGGTCAGCTCGGTGCTCCAGGCGTGACCGCCTGCGTGCTGCGGACCGAAGGACTGGCCAAGCGTTTCACCCTCCACCTCCAGGGCGGGATCGAGCTTGCGGTGCTGCACGGCGTGGGGCTGACGCTGAACGAGGGCGAGTGTGTCGCGCTGCACGGGCCGTCCGGGGCGGGCAAGTCCACGCTGATGCGCAGCATCTACGCCAACTACCGCGCCAGCGCCGGGCGCATCCTGGTGCGGCACGACGGCGCAATGGTCGACATGGCCGCGGCGGATCCGCGCACGGTGCTGGAGGTGCGGCGCCGCACGCTGGGCTACGTCAGCCAGTTCCTGCGCGTGGTGCCGCGGGTGTCCGCGCTGGGCGTGGTGGCGGAGGCGGTGCCGTCCGGCGACGTGGCGACCGCCCGGGCGCTGCTGACCCGGTTCAACCTGCCGGAGCGGCTGCACGGCCTGCCGCCCGCCACCTTCTCCGGCGGCGAGCAGCAGCGGGTGAACCTGGCGCGCGGCTTCGCGGGAGGGCACCCGATCCTGCTGCTGGACGAACCGACCGCGTCGCTTGACGCCGCGAACCGGGACATCGTCATCGGCGTGATCCAGGCGGCCAAGGCGCAGGGCGCCGCCATCCTCGGCATCTTCCACGACGCCGAAGTGCGCGAGGCGGTGGCCGACCGGCTGTTCGACGTGATTTAACGCGGCTGGGCTTACGCCTGGTGGGCTGGAAGCCCACCTACGGAGCCGGGCGGGCGGGCGTCAGGCCGCCCGGCGCTGGGTCTCCGAGGCGAGCAGGAATTCCAGATCGTCCGAGTCCAGGCCGGATGCCTCCACCTCCGTGTCGAACGCCAGGTTGGCCAGCTCCGCCTTGCGTTCCTGCAGCTGGATGATCCGCTCCTCCACCGTGTCGGCGGCGATCAGCTTGTAGACGAAGACCGAGCGCTTCTGGCCGATGCGGTGCGCACGGTCGGATGCCTGGTCTTCGACCGCCGGGTTCCACCAGGGATCGTAGTGGATCACGGTGTCCGCCGCCGTCAGGTTCAGGCCGCGGCCGCCCGCCTTCAGGCTGATCAGGAACAGCGGGACCTCTTCGGCCTGGAACGCCCGCACCGGCTCCGCCCGGTCGCGGGTGTCGCCGCGCAGCTCCACGAACTTATGCCCGGCCTCTACCAGCCGCGGCTTGATCAGGTCCAGCATGGAGGTGAACTGGCTGAACAGCAGGATGCGCCGACCCTCGGGCAGCATGCCGCCGATCATCTCCAGCAGCGTGTCCAGCTTGGCGGAACCCGCCTCGCTCGGCCCGGCGGCCAGCTTCACCAGCCGCGGGTCGCAGCAGGCCTGCCGCAGCTTCAACAGCGCGTTCAGCACCACGAAGCGGCCCTGGTTCGGCCCCAGCTCCGCCAGCTGGTCGCGCACCGTGTCGTGCAGCGTCGCACGGATGGTGTCGTAGAACTCCCGCTGCTCGGCGCCCAGGGTGATGTGGCGCAGGATCGTCTCCTTCGGCGGCAGCTCGGAGGCGACCTCCGCCTTGGTGCGGCGCAGGATGAACGGCCGGATGCGGCGGCTGAGCTGGTTGCGGCGCAGTGGATCGCCTTCCTTCTCGATGGGCGAGCGGAAGCGCTTGCCGAAGGAACGGCGGTCGCCCAGCAGCCCGGGCTGCAGGAAGGCGAACTGGGACCACAACTCGTCCAGGTTGTTCTCGATCGGCGTGCCGGACAGGCAGATGCGGTGGCGCGCTTCCAACTGGCAGACGGCGCGGGTGGCCTTGGCCTCCGGGCTCTTGATCGCCTGCGCCTCGTCCAGCACCACGATGTGCCACGCGATCTCCTTCATCGCCTCCGCATCGCGCGCCAGCACGGCGTAGGTGGTGATGACGACGGACACGCCCTCCAGCTTGCCGCGACGTGCCTCGCGGCCTTGGCCATGCAGCACCTCCACCAGGAGGTTGGGCGCGAATCGCGCCAGCTCGGCCTGCCAGTTGGCGACCAGGCTGGTCGGCAGGACCACCAGCACCGGGCGGTCCAGGCGGCCGGCGGCGTGCTCGGCGGCGATGTGGGCGATGGTCTGTGCGGTCTTGCCCAGACCCATCTCGTCCGCCAGGAAGCCGCCGAGGCCATGCTCGCGCAGGTGTTGCAGCCAGTTCAGCCCGTGCTGCTGGTAGGGGCGCAGCGTCGCGGTGAACCCTTGGGGGATCGGCACCTCCGCCATGTCGGGCAGCTCGCGGAACCGCTCCACGGTCGCGGCCACGTCCGCCGCGGCCTGCCAGCGCGTGGTCAGCAATTCCTCCAGGTCCAGCACGGCGGCGGCCTCGCCATCCGGCAGCACCAGGGCGGAGTCGGTGCGGTTGGCCGCGGCCTCCACCAGGTCGCCCACCACGGCCAGCAGCTTGCGCACCCGGTCCGCCGGCAGGCGCACCACGCGGCCGTCCTCCAGGCTGGTGACGAGTTCGTCGCCCACCGTGCGCATGGCCTCCGGGCCGCGCTCCAGCAGCCGCACCAGGATCGGCAGCAGCGGCACGCGCACGCCGTCGACCTCGATGCCGAGGTCGAGCGAGAAGCTGCCGCGCTCCGCATCGCTGACCCGCGCGTCGAACCCGCCCACCACCTTGGCCACGCGCGGGCCGAACCCGGCGTCGACGATGACCGTCCAGCCCCCCTGCTGCAGCGCCGGCACCCGCTCCAGCAGGAAGCGATGCCACTGCTCCGCCGCGTCGGCGCCGCGCAGGACGTGGACCCGGCGGCCCTTGCCGGTGCTGCCGTCGGACACGCGCAGCTGGACGAAGCCGTACTCGGCCAGGATCTGCGCCGACTTCTCCTCTTCCTCCGGATCGCGGCGGACGAACTCGGTGCCCTTCGACCCGGCGACGCGGACAAACTGCCGCCCGTCATCCCCCTCCGCCAGGCCGCTGCCGCCATGCTCGCCCGCGTAGTCGAAGTCCAGCGTCAGCGTGTCGAGCAGGGTGAGCACGCCGGCCTCGTCCGGCCCATAGCGCTTGCGCAGGCGCAGCACGGGGGTGGCGCTGCGGCGCACGATGACGTGGTCGCTCTGCAATGCCGGCAGCGGGATCGGCTCCCGCCTGCGGCCACGGGCGGGCTTGGCCGCCGGCTTGGCCACCGGGTTGAACCGGGCCTGGCCGGTCGCCCCGGTGCTGGCGTCCACGTACCAACTGCCTTCCTGCCCCAGGAGCACGGAGGAGCGCGGCGGCAGCGACGGTGGGACGCCGGCCTCGAAGGAGCGCGGCGGCCCGGGCCGCATCAGGCGGCCCGTGGCGGCCCATCGCGCCTGGCCGGATTGCAGCAGCGCCGCAACGAGCGGCCCCAAAGCCTCGGGCGCGACCTCGGTCCGGGCGCCCTCCAGCAACGCCGCGACCGCCTTCGCCTCCAGCGAAGCTGCCGGGTCGGCTGCGATGCGTGCCGGGGTCGTGCCTTCCAGGCGCCGGGTCTGCTCGTCCAGCAGGACGGTGGAGACGATGCAGGCGAGCGGGGGGCTTGCCGCGCCCACGTCGAACAGCAGCCGCTTCGGGGCCGGTGCCTCGGCGCCCGCCGCGTCCAACGGCGCCGCGGGCATGGGCCGGCGCAGGGCGGGGAACCGGTCGAGCCCGGCCAGCCCGGCCGCCGCGACATGCGCGCAGGCCTGCTGGCCGCAGGAGCAGCGCGTGCTGAACCCCACCTCGCTGCCGTGGCGCGCCGGGGTGAGCGTCGCCTTGCGGCGTTGCCCGGCGTCGGCCACGGCGGCGGTGATCGAGTCGCCGGCCAACGCCACCTCGACGGCGCCCAGCAGGACGAGGCTGCGGCCCCGCGTCAGCGTTCGGGGTTCGAACAGGGCACGGAGGTCGTCGGCGGAATAAGGCGTCGGCATGCAGTGCGGGACCTTGGTGGTTGGGCGGAGCTGCCCCGAGGCGGGCCGGCGTCGCCGCCGGGCGCGGTAGTATAGCATCTGTGGCGTGCGACGCACCCCCGTTGCGCGCGCCCGACGCGAGGGCAGGGTTGCGGCCACCGGTCCCCGCCGTGCTAAACCCGGGTATGGACAGGCAAGTCGTTGCAGGTGCGGGCGTCGCCCTGCCGGAAAAGCTGATCGATGCGGCGACGTTCCGCGCCTGCATGCGCCAGGTGCCGGGCGCGGTCACGGTGGTCACCACCGTGCACGAGGGCACCCGCGGCGGGCTGACGGCGACCGCGGTCTGCTCCGTCAGCGCCGACCCGCCGCAGATGCTGGTCTGCGTCAACCGGTCCAGCAGTGCGGAAGCGGTCATCGTCGCCGCCGGGCGGTTCGGCGTCAGCTTCCTGTCGCACGATCAGGAGCCGGTGGCCAACGCCTTCGCCGCGTCGCTGGACGACCGTTTCGACCACGCGGTGTGGACCGAGTTGGCATCCGGCGTGCCGTTGCTGGAGAACGCTGCCGCCGCGTTCGACTGCGTGGTGGTGCAGATGGTGCAGGCCGGCACCCACACCATCTTCATCGGCGCGATCGTCGCCGCCGTGGCGCGTGAGGTCCCGAACCTGATGTACAAGGCGGGCGCGTACGGCGCCATCTGAAATGGCCCAGGTCGGCTGGGTCAGGGTCCAGCGTGTGATTTGGCGCAGCAGGCCCTCACCCAACCCTCTCCCAAAGGGAGAGGGCTTTTAGAAGAGGGGCTGGGCCGGGGTCAGGCGGCCTGGAAGCTGCCCTCCAGGACGATCTGCGCCAGCGGCATCCGGTCGCTCGGCGCTTCGCGTGCCGCCATCGCTTCCGGCAGCGTGGCCTTGTCACCGATCCGGCCGACCGCGATCATCTGCTCCACCCGGTAACCCTCCGGGACGTTCAACTCCGCGAAAGCCTGCTCCTTGTCGAAGCCGACCATCCCATGGGTGCTCCAGCCGGAGATGGTGGCCTGCAGCGCCATGCTCGCCCACGCCGCGCCGGCGTCCATCGAGTGGCTGTGCGACGGCACCGGCTTGTCCTGGCCCGGCGGCAGCATGAGCGAGTTGGACACGAGCACGACCAAGGCCGACGCCGTCTTCGCCCAGCTCTGGTTGAACGGGACCAGTAGGGCGAGGAACTTGTCGAAATTCGGCGTCCCCTTGCGCGCGTAGACGAAGCGCCAGGGCTGCGAGTTGTAGGAGGACGGCGCCCAGCGCGCTGCCTCGAACAGCGTCATCAGCTCCGCCTCGCTGATCTCTTCGCCCGTGAAGGCGCGGGGCGACCAGCGCTCCAGGAACAGCTTGTCGATCGGGTGGTCGGAATGCCGATTGGGGGCGTCAGTCACGGAAGGCTCCTTCGTTGAAACCGCGATGGTTCTATCAGCGACGCGGCAACCTGTCTCCCCAGGCCTGCTCGTGCGATTAAACTTTCGTTCACATGCGTTTGATACCTTCACGTCGTCCGCAGAATGGCGGGCAGCTAGAAGCGGGTAAAACACCATGTCGGTTGGGTCGATCAACACCAACAACGCTGCCTATGTCGCACTCCAGTCGCTGAACAGCACCAGTTCCGCGCTGCAGACCGCGCAGAAGGAGATCTCCACCGGCTACCGGGTCAACGACGCCACGGATGACGGCGGCGCGTTCGCGGTGGCGCAGAAGGTGCGGTCCGACGTCGGTGCACTGACCAGCGTCAACCAGCAGCTCGGCAGCGCCAAGGGGCTGGTGACGACGGCGCTGACCTCGCTGACCAGCATCTCCGACGCGGTGAGTTCGGCCAAGGCGCTGCTGGTCAAGATCAGCGACCAGAGCATCTCCGACGACCAGCGCAGCCAGTACATCACCTCGTATACCGAGCTGGTGAAGACCGTCGCCGATGACGTCGACAACTCCACGTATAACGGGCAGACCCTGCTCGGCTCGGCATCCGGCTCGGTCGCCGCCACCAGCAAATCGGTGATCAACAACGAGGCGGGCGCGACGGCGACGTTGAACGCCGAAGACGTCAGCACCTTGCCGAACACGCTGGCCAACCTCATCGGCTACTCGTTCACGCGGGACGCTGCGGGTACGGACACCATCACTTCCGTCTCGACCAGCGTCGCGCAGACGACGGCGCTCGCGGCACTCCAGATCGGCGGTACGTTCGACGCGGCACAGACCGGGGTGAACAACCAGCTGAACCAAGCCGGCTCGGACTCGAACTACCTCGATGCGCAGATCACCTTCAACAGCAATAAGATCGACAGCCTGAACTCCGGCCTCGGCGCGTTGGTCGACGCCGACCTGTCGAAGGAATCAGCAGTGCTGCAATCCTTGCAGATCAAGCAGCAGCTCGGCACCCAGGCCCTGTCGATCGCCAACCAATCGCCGCAGTCGCTGCTCAGCCTGTTCAAGTAACGCCGGCCGCATAGGACGGCGCTGGGCTGACGCTCTGCTGCGGAGGGATGTGGCGCTGGGCGACTAGGCGGATTATGCTCGGGGCGTGGCCGAGCAAAAGACGACAATCATCCTCATGGAAGATGACGCGACCTTCCGCGGGCTGGTTGCCGATGGCCTGAAAGATGCGGGCTACCCCGTCGTGGAGGCGGCCACCGGCGCGCAAACCAGGGACGCATTGGCCGCCGCGAACGGCCCCGCCATCCTGGTCGCCGATCGCTCGGTGGAAAAGGACGGGCCCAACGGCTTCCAAGTCGCGTCCGGACTGCTGGACGTCTACCCCGACCTCCGCGTCATCTACATGTCCGGGACACACATCGCCGTCCGCCGCCGACCACTGGGTCCGCGGGAACGCGCGATGCTGAAGCCGTTCGCCATATCGCAACTGCTGGCCACGCTCCGCGACCTCGGCAGCTAAGCGATAAGACCATCCTGTGGGGCTCAGCCGCGCATGCGCGTCATGTCGAGCAGGACGCTGGCCTCCAGCTCCTTGGCCTCCAGCCGGTGCTTCACGAGGTCACCGAGGCTGATGAGCCCGACCAGTTCGTCGCCCACCAGGATGGGCAAGTGCCGGATGCGGCGATGCGTCATCAACGCCAGCGCGTGGTCGATCGTGTCCGTCGGGCTGCCGCTCACCACGGGCGAGGTCATCACCTCCCGCACCTGGAGGTCATAGGCGGCCGCCCCGCTCTTCGCCAATCGGTTGACGAGGTCGCGTTCGGAGAAGATGCCGACGGGCTTGAGCTGGCTTTCCACCACCAGGGCGCCGATCCGGTGCTCGGCCAGCCGCTCGACCGCGTCCTTTACCGTCTGGTCCGGGCGGATCGTGACGACCTTGCGACCCTTGGTGTGCAGCACGTCGGAGATGAGCATGGCTTGGTCCTGCTGTCGTTTGGTCTGCCTTCACCATGTTGGCAGGGCACACCGCGGCTCAAAGTTAAGTCGGTGTCATCTCCCCCGGCCGCGCGGCCGGGCGAACACGCACACGCTCTCCACGGCAGCCGACCATACGAACTGGTCCACCGCCGTGGCGGCCACGGCAGCATACCCGGCGTCGCGCAGCACCCTGGCGTCGCGTGCCAGGGCAGCCGGGTTGCAGCTGACATAGATCACCCGGGCGGCGCCGCATGTGGCGATCGCCGGCATCTGGGCGATGGCGCCCGCGAAGGGCGGGTCGAGCACGATCGCCGCCGCTCCCGCCAACTCCTTGGCCGTCAGCGGCTGCCGGGCGAGGTCGCGCAAGGTCGCCTCGATGCGGTGGCCGGCGGCAGCGGCGCGCAGCGCGGCATGGGCCGCCGGATCGCTCTCGTAGGCGACCACCCGGGCTCGCGCGGCGAGCGGGAAGGTCAAGGTGCCGCAGCCCGCGAACAGCTCCACGATCCTGTCGCGGGCGGAGCGCCGCTCGGGCAGGCCGGCCAGGACGGCCTGCGTGATGGCGGCCGCGCCGGCCCGGGACGCTTGCAGGAACGCACCGGGCGGCACGGCGACGCTCGCACCCGCGATGTCCGTGCGGGCGGGTGCGAGCTGGCAGGCGGTCTCGGGTCGACCGTCGTCGAGCGACCAGCTGATGCGGCACGCGCCGATCTCCCGCGCCAACTCCGCCAGGGTGATGCGGTCGGCGGCGCTCAACGGCGCATCCGTGCGCAGCAGCAGGTCGATGCCGCTATCCAGCCCGTTGGCCAGCGCCGAACCAGTGCGGCGCAACCCGGCGAGGCGTGGCAGCGTCGCGCGCAGGGCCGCGATCATGGTGACGAGGCGGGGCTCGGCCACCAGGCAGGTGTGCAGGTCGACGACGTCGCTGCCGCGGTGCCGGTGTAGGCCGACGCGAACCGCCTTGCCGTCGCGCTGCAGCGCGAGGTCGATGCGGCGGCGATCCTGCGGCGGCGACCGCGCGAGTAGGTCGGCGGTCACATCGGGAAAGCCGGCACGGGCGAGTGCGGCTTGCACCTGCGCGGTCTTCCAGGCGGCGTAGGGCGCATCCTGCCAATGCTGCAAGGTGCAGCCGCCACAGGCGCCGAAATGCGGGCAAGGCGGGGTCTGCCGTGCGGCCGAGGGGGCGAGCAAGTCGGCCGTCCCGGTCCATCCCTGGCCGCGGCGGGTCAGCGCGGCGGTGTGGACAAGTTCTCCCGGCAGGGTGAAAGGCAGGTAGGCGAGGGTGCCGTCGGCAAGGGTGGCGACGCCATCGCCGTCCGCGCCGATCTTGTCGATCGTGAGTGCCTGCCCCTCTCCCAGCGGAAGAGGGACAAGGCCGGAAGAGTGGGAGTGGCTGCGCCTCAGGCGCCGAACGCGGAGAGGCCGGTCTGGGCCCGGCCCAGGATCAGGGCGTGCACGTCGTGCGTGCCCTCGTAGGTGTTCACCGCCTCCAGGTTCATGACGTGGCGGATCACGTGGTATTCGTCGGCGATGCCGTTGCCGCCGTGCATGTCGCGGGCGTCGCGGGCGATCGCCAGCGCCTTGCCGCAGCTGTTGCGCTTGCACAGGCTGATCATCTCCGGCGCCGCGCGGTGCTCGTCCATCAGGCGCCCCAGCCGCAGCACGCTCTGCAACCCGAGGGTGATCTCCGTCTGCATGTCGGCCAGCTTCTTCTGGATCAGCTGGGTCGCGGCCAATGGCCGGCCGAACATCATCCGCTGCAGCGTGTACTCCCGCGCCGCGTGCCAGCAGAACTCCGCGGCGCCCAGCGCCCCCCAGGAGATGCCGTAGCGCGCGTTGTTCAGGCAGGAGAACGGGCCGCGCAGCCCCTTCACGCCGGGCAGCATGTTGGCTTCGGGGACGAAGACCTCGTCCATCATGATCATCCCGGTCTTGGACGCGCGCAGGCTGAACTTGCCCTCGATCGCCGGCGCCGTCAGCCCCTTCATCCCCTTCTCCAGGATGAAGCCCCGGATGGTGCCGCTATCGTCCTTCGCCCAGACCACGAACACGTCCGCCAGCGGCGAGTTGGTGATCCAGGTCTTCGAGCCGCTGAGGAGGTAGCCGCCGTCCACGCCCTTGGCACGGGTCCGCATGGAGCCCGGGTCGGAGCCGGCATCCGGCTCGGTCAGGCCGAAACAGCCGACGAACTGCCCGGATTGCAGCTTCGGGAGGAAGCGCTGCCGCTGGTCTTCCGAGCCGAAGGCCCAGATCGGATACATCACCAGCGAGGACTGCACGGAGAAGGCGGAGCGGTAGCCGCTATCGACCCGCTCCACCTCGCGCGCGATCAGCCCGTAGGCGACGTAGCCCACGCCGGCACAGCCATAGCCTTCCAGCGTGGCGCCCAGGAAGCCCATCTCCCCCATCTCGTTCATGATCTCGCGGTCGAACGTCTCGTGCCGGTTGGCGAGCAGCACGCGCGGGAACAGCTTGTCCTGGCAGTAGGCGCGGGCGGCGTCGCGGACCGCGCGCTCGTCCTCGGTCAGCTGGTCGTCGAGCAGCAGCGCGTCGTCCCAGGAGAACGGGCCCATCGGGCGGTTCTGCGGCGCCGGCCCGGGCGGCGCGTCGCGCAACGGCTCGCCTTCGGCGGCCTCGGGCATCGCGACGGGGCTCATGACGTTCATGCCGGTGTCTCCTCCGATGGGCGCGGTTGGCCCGCGCGCGCGGGCGATCGTATCAGCATGAAGGCCGGCACGTCATCCCCGAAGCCCTGCACCGCCGGGCCGAGGTCGTCGTCCCTCCCACGTGGCTCGCGCCGCGGCAGCCTATCCCGCACCCGCTCTGGCTCCCGCAGCGCCTCGCGCGCCGGCGGACGTTCCCTGCGGGGCCGTGCCAGAACCGGCGCCGCGTCGGAGGCGGGCTCCTGCGCCACCGGCTCGGCCTTTGGCGCGCGGGCGCGACGAGGGGCTGGCGCCGCCTCTTTCGGCTCGCTGCGGCGTGGCTTGGCCTCCGGCTTGGCGGCTGTCCGGCCGCCGCGGCCACGGCGTTTTCGGCCGTCGCCTTCCGCCCAATCCACCGGATCCAGGCCGTCCACCTGCAACCGCGGGATGGGCGCGCCGACCAGCTTCTCGATCGCTTCCGTGGCGAGCCGGTCCTCCGGCGTCGCCAGGGTGAAGGCGTGCCCGGTCAGCCCGGCACGGCCGGTGCGGCCGATGCGGTGGACGTAATCCTCCGCGTGATGCGGCACGTCGAAATTGAACACGTGCGACAGGCCGCTGATGTCCACCCCGCGCGCCGCCACGTCGCTGCAAACCAGCAGGCGCAGCTCGCCGGCCTTGAACCGGGCCATCGTGGCCGTCCGCTCGGACTGCGACAAATCCCCATGCAGGGCGCCGACGTCGAACTCGTGCCGCTTGAGCGATTTGTAGAGGATGTCGACTTCGGTCTTGCGGTTGCAGAAGATCAGCGCGTTCTGCACCTGCTCGGACCGGATCAGCCGGCGCAGCGCTTCCCGCTTGTCCGTCTCCTGCACCAGCGCCAGCCCGGCGACGATGGTGGTGGCGACGGAGGCCGGGCGCGACACGGTGATCTGCTTCGGGTTCTGCAGGAACGCGTCGGCCAGCCGCTTGATCTCGGGCGCCATGGTGGCGGAGAAGAACAGGGTCTGCCGGGTGCGCGGCAGCATGGACACGATCCGCTCGACGTCGGGGATGAAGCCCATGTCGAGCATCCGGTCCGCCTCGTCGATCACCAGGATGCGCGTGTCCGTCATCAGCAGGCCGCCGCGCTCGAACAGGTCGATCAGCCGGCCGGGCGTGGCGATCAGCACGTCGACGCCCTTCATCAGCGCGTCCTTCTGCTCCGACATGCTCTCGCCGCCGATCAGCAGGGCGTGGTTCAGCTTCAGGTGCTTGCCGTACTGGACGAAGTTCTCGGCGACCTGCAGCGCCAGCTCGCGCGTCGGCTCCAGGATCAGCGAGCGGGGCATGCGGGCACGGGCGCGGCTTCCGGCCAGGATGTCCATCATCGGCAGCGTGAAGGAGGCGGTCTTGCCCGTACCGGTCTGCGCCACGCCCAGCACGTCGCGCCCCATCAGCACGGTGGGGATCGCCTGCTCCTGGATCGGCGTGGGATGCAGGTAGCCCATCTCCGCGATGCCCTTGAGGATCGGCTCCGACAGGCCGAGGTCGGAGAACAGCGTGCGGATGGGCGGAGGCGCCGGCTCCTCCTCGAGCCCGGCGACCCCGCCGGCGACGTGCATGCCGTCCGCGGCAATCGCCTCGACCACCGTCTCTTCCTCGGCGGACACCCTCGCCTCGGAGGCAGCCTCCACCGGTTCCGACGGCGCGTCGGCCGTCAGGTCGACGCGCTCCGCGCCGGGTTCATGGTCGTGCTGGCTCGGGTCGTTCTCGGATTGCGCAGGCTGGTCCGCCAGGGCAGGTGTGGTTTCGGTCAACAAGGGTTTCCGGTCGCTTGATGTAGGCCGGCGATCGAACGCTGCCGGCAGGGCGCGCCATGCGGCGCAGGCGCGCACTGCCGCGCCTCAGGGCGGGGTATCTGCAACCAAGCGGGAAAAGTCAAGGAATTCGGGGGACGTGCAACATTCGACACGCCGCCGCGTAGGGTGGCGAGCGGGAGCCCATGTGATGTCGATGACCGGTCAAGCCTTGCCTATCGAGGACTATGCGCTGATCGGGGATTGCAACACCACGGCCTTGGTCGGCCGCAACGGCTCGATCGATTGGTTGTGCTGGCCGCGTTTCGACAGCGCCGCCTGCCTCGCGGCCCTGCTCGGCACCCCGGACCATGGCCGCTGGATGATCCGGCCGGGCGGCCCCGACGTGCACGTCAGCCGCAGCTATCGCGATGGCGGCCTGGTGCTGGAGACGGTGTTCACCTCGCCCGGTGGGACCGTGGCGCTGATCGACTTCATGGTGCCGGAGCTGTCGAACTCCACCGTCGTGCGGATCGTCGAGGGCCGGACGGGCAGCGTCGACATGGAGATGGATCTCGCATTGCGCTTCGATTACGGCACGTCGATCCCGTGGGTTACGCGGCTGGCGGACGAGACGGGCACCGTCGCGATCGCCGGCCCCGAGCTGACGGCGCTCTACACTGCAGTCGAGCTCGAGGGCCGTGACATGCGCACCGTCGCCCGCTTCACCGTCGCACCGGGCCAGCGGGTTTCCTTCGTGCTGCGGCACGGGCCGTCGCACCTGCCGGCGCCACCCCGGCTGGATGCGGAGCAGGCGCTCGCCGAGACGGAACGGTATTGGAGCGCGTGGTCGCAGCGTTGCACCTATCGCGGCGCCAACCAGGCCGCGGTCAAGACCTCCCTGCTGGTCCTCAAGGCGCTGACCTACCATCCCACGGGCGGGATCGCGGCGGCGGCGACGACCTCCCTGCCGGAGCAGCTTGGGGGGACGCGCAACTGGGATTACCGCTACTGCTGGTTGCGCGATGCGACGCTGACGCTGTTCTCGCTGATGCATGCCGGCTATTTCGAGGAAGCCGCCGACTGGCGCGACTGGCTGCACCGCAGCATCGCCGGCAGCCCGGACCAGCTTCAGATCATGTACGGGATCGCCGGTGAGCGGCGCCTCGCCGAATGGGAGGTGAGCGCTCTGCCCGGCTACCAGGGCGCCTCGCCCGTGCGGATCGGCAACGCCGCGTCCGAGCAGCTGCAGCTCGACGTGTTCGGCGAGGTGATGGAGGCGCTGCACCAGGCCCGCGACGGCGGCCTGGCCGGGGCGCCGCAGAGCTGGGCGCTGCAATGCTCCATCATCCAGCATCTCGGGAACATCTGGCAGCAGCCGGACGAAGGCATCTGGGAGACCCGCGGCGGGCGCAAGCACTTCACCTATTCGAAGGTCATGACCTGGGTCGCATTCGACCGCATGATCAAGGACGCGGAGGAGCACGGGCTGGAAGGCCCGGTCGAAGAGTGGAAGGTCACGCGCGACGCGATCCGCGACATGATCCTGGACAAGGGCTTCCACGCCGGGAAGAACAGCTTCACCCAGCACTTCGACACGGACGAGCTGGATGCCAGCCTGCTGCTGATCCCGCTGGTGGGCTTCCTGCCGCATGACGACGAGCGGGTGCTCGGCACGACCGCGGCGGTCGAGCGGGAGTTGTACAAGGACGGCTACGTGCTGCGCTACAACACGGAGGATGAGTCGGACGGCCTGCCGCCCGGCGAAGGCGCGTTCCTGGCCTGCTCCTTCTGGCTGGTCGACAACTGGAACATGCAGGGGCGCCGCAGCGACGCGATCGCCTTGTTCGACCGGCTGCTGTCGCTGCGCAACGATCTGGGCCTGTTGAGCGAGGAATACGACCCGGCCGCCAAGCGCATGACCGGCAACTTCCCGCAGGCGTTCAGCCACACCGCGCTGATCGCCAGTGCGATGAACCTCGCCGCCGCCGGCCCGGCCCAGGCACGGGAGGTGGAGGCGGCCCAGGCGTAGCGGCTACGAGGTCGTCTCCACGGTCCAGGTGGCCGAGTGCACCAAGCGGGACCGCGCGAGCGCCGCGACTACCCCGTCGAGTTCGGCATCCTCCGCCGTCGTCGGCACCAGGACGGCGGCCAGTTCGACCCGGTCGTCCGTCTCCGTCAGCGTCTCGACCTCGCGCACCGGCAGCTTGGCGCGGTCCATCTCGGCGTCCAGGAGGTCGCGCACTTCGGACACGTCGCCCTGCTGACACACGACGTGGACCCGGTATTCGGCCTCGGTCACGGCAGCGGTGATCGGGCGGCGGTTGATCCAGTTCACCAGGGGACGCAACAGGGTGTTGCCCGCCAGGATCACCGCCGTGAGGGCGACGGCCTCGGCGTAGAGGCCACTGCCCGTGAAGGCGCCCACCGCGCCCGAGCACCAGAGCGTCGCGGCCGTGTTCAGGCCCCGCACGTTGGTGCCATCCTTCACGATGACGCCGGCGCCCAGGAAGCCGATGCCGGACACGACATAGGCGATGATCCGGGTGGCGCCGTCTGCCCCGTACAGCCGCATCCCCAGCTCGGAGAACGCCGCGGCGCCGACCGCCACCAACACGTTCGTCCGCAGCCCGGCCGTGCGCTGCCGCCATTGCCGCTCGAACCCGATGGCCAGGCCCAGGACGAACGCGACCACGATCGTGGCGAATGTCCGGACGAAGTCGCTCGCCAGCAGCGCTGCGAGCACGGCGTGCGGGGACGGCATGCCTCTCAGCCCGCTCGCACGTCCTTGATGTCGCGGAACACCAGGCCTTCGTTCTGCTCGGACACCCGCCGCAGGCTGAAGGTGGAGGAGGCGAGGAACACCGGGTCGCCATCCACGTCGTCCGCCATGGCGGTGCGCTGCACCTGGCTGAACTTGTCGATGGCGGATTTCTCGCCGCTGATCCACCGGGCCAGGGCGTAGGGCACGCCCTCGAACCCGATGCCGACGCCGTATTCGCCCTGCAGCCGGGCGATCAGCACGTCCAGCTGCAACGTGCCGACGACCCCCACGATCGGCGGGCTGCCATCCTGCGGGCGGAACAGCTGCACGACGCCCTCCTCCGCCAGCTCCTGCAAGGCCTGCCGCAGCTTCTTCGCCTTCATCGCGTCGTCCAGGCGGACGCGGCGCAGGATTTCCGGGGCGAAGTAGGGCACGCCGACGAAGTTGATGTCCTCCTCCTCCGACAGCGTGTCGCCGATGCGCAGCGTGCCGTGGTTGGGGATGCCGACCACGTCGCCGGCATAGGCCTCGTCGGCGATCTGGCGGTCCCTGGCGAAGAAGAACTGCGGCGCGTGCAAGGGGATCAGCTTGCCGGTGCGGACCTGCCGCAGCCGCATGCCCCGCTCCAGCTTGCCGGAGCAGACGCGGGCGAAGGCGATGCGGTCGCGGTGGTTCGGGTCCATGTTCGCCTGGATCTTGAACACCAGCGCCGTCAGCTTGTCCTCGCTCGCGTCGACGATGCGGGTGTCGGCCGGCTGCGCGCGCGGCGGGGGCCCGAAGGCGACCAGGCTGTCCAGCAGGTCGGTGACGCCGATCTCCTTGATGGCGCTGCCGAAGAACACCGGCGTCAGGTGCCCGGCGTTGAAGCCGTCGCGCTCGAACTCCGGCAGGGCGGCGCGGGCAAGGTCGATCTCCTCCGCCATGGCGATCATGCGGTCATCGGCCTGCGACAGCGGCTCGGCGGTGTGCACCTCCCGCGTGCGCAGGTCGTAGGTGCCGGCGAAGGTGGCGGCGCGGCCGATCGGCCAGGTGACGGGGGCGGTGTCCAGCGCGAGCGTGTTGCTCACCTCGTCGAGCAGCTCGAACGGGTCACGCGCCTCGCGGTCCATCTTGTTGACGAAGGTCAGGATGGGGATGTCGCGCAGGCGGCAGATCTCGAACAGTTTGCGCGTCCGCGCCTCGATCCCCTTGGCCGCGTCGATCACCATGACAGCCGAGTCCACCGCCGTCAGCGTGCGGTAGGTGTCTTCGGAGAAATCCTCATGGCCCGGCGTGTCCAGCAGGTTGAACACGCAGCCGCCGTACTCGAACGTCATGACGGAGGTGACGACGGAGATGCCGCGCTCCCGCTCGATCCCCATCCAATCGGATCGGGTGCGGCGGCGCTCGCCCTTGGCGCGGACGTTGCCGGCCAGCTGGATGGCGCCGCCGGCCCGCAGCAGCCGCTCGGTCAGCGTGGTCTTGCCCGCGTCCGGATGCGAGATGATCGCGAAGGTGCGGCGGCGGGCGATCTCTTCGGCGGGGGTCATGCGCTTCCAACCAAGGCTCCCTCTCCCTCTGAGAGAGGGGGCGAGCTGCACAAGCGAGCGAGGACGGGAGCTGCGTGGCCCTCACCCTGCCCTCTCCCGGAGGGAGAGGGTTTGCTGGCGAAGGCGACGCTTACCGCGAGTAGAACTCGACCACGAGGTTCGGTTCCATCTGGACCGGGTATGGCACGTCCGACAATTTGGGCGCGCGGGCGAAGCGGCCCTTCATCGCCCGGTGGTCGACCTCGAGGTACTCCGGCACGTCGCGCTCGGTGCTCTGCGTGCTGTCGAGCAGCACCGCGAGCTGCTTGGACTTCTCCCGCACCTCGATGCTGTCGCCGTCCTTGACCAGGTAGGACGGGATGTTCACCCGCTTGCCGTTCACCAGCACATGGCCGTGGTTGACGAATTGGCGCGAGGCGAAGGGCGTGATGGCGAACTTCAGCCGGTAGATCACCGCGTCCAGCCGGCGCTCCAGCAGCTCGATCAGGTTCTCGGACGTGTCCCCCTTGCGGCGCACCGCCTCGTCGTAATACTTGCGGAACTGCTTCTCGCCGATGTTGCCGTAATAGCCCTTCAGCTTCTGCTTCGCCATCAACTGGATGCCGAAATCGGTCGGCTTCTGCTTGCGGCGCTGGCCGTGCTGGCCGGGGCCGTAATCGTGCTTGTTGATCGGCGACTTGGCCCGGCCCCAGAGATTGACGCCGAGGCGGCGGTTGATCTTGTACTTGCTTTCGGCGCGCTTGGTCATGCGCAAGGCACTCCATTCTATGCCGCCCACATTGGAGCGTTGTTGCACCGGTAGTCCGAAATGGCGTTCGGCGGGAGCAGGCCCCGGAGGCCTGTCCACGTTCCCGGCAGTGCGCGGGGGTTACGCCGGGCCCTCCGCCTTGTCAAACCGGCGGCGCGGCGGCATCTGCCGTGGCATGATCAACCGCGGCGACATCATCTGGCTGGGCGTGGCCTCCGGCGTGACGGGGGGATTGATCGGCGGGATGATGCTCGGCATCGGCATCGCGATGATGCTGGAAGGCGTGTATGTCGGGCTGCTGCTGATCTCGGTCGGCGCGCCCTGCTCCGGGCTGATCGGCTGGCTGCTCGCCCGCAAGCTGGCCAAGCGGCTGGCGCCGGGCGGCGCCGGCTGACCCTGTCGCGGATTTAACGACCAGCGGGTGCATTGGCAGGCTCGCCGGCGCTATGATCAGGCATCGGAATAGGAGTGGGTCCGCATGCGCTTCACGATTGCCTTTGCGACGATCGGCCTTGGTTTGGCGAGCTTGGTGAGCGCGCGAGCCGCGACGGAGGCGACTTACAGCGACAGTGGCTTCACGGCGGCGCAACAGGCGGGCAAGCCGATCCTGATCGACATCACGGCGCCCTGGTGCCCGGTCTGCGCCAAGCAGAACCCGATCCTGGCGGAACTCTACACCACGCCGGAGTTCAAGGACCTGCAGGTGTTCCACGTCGATTTCGACACCAGCAAGCCGCTGCTGCGCACCTTGGGCGTGCAGATGCAGTCCACCATGATCGTGTATCACGGCGCCACCGAAGAGGGCCGCGCCACGGGCGTGACGGCCGCGCCGGCCATCCACGACCTGCTGGCCAAGGCGAACGGCTGACGCGATGACCGTCGGGAGCATCGGCGCCGGCTACCTGGCGGGCGTGCTCTCGACGCTGTCGCCCTGCGTGCTGCCGCTGCTGCCGTTGGTGGTGGGCAGCGCGGTGGCGGTGCATCGTGCGGGCGCGTTGGTGCTGGCGGCGGGGCTGGCGCTGTCGTTCACCGCCATCGGGCTGTTCATCGCCACGGTCGGGCTCGCGATCGGCCTGGACGGAGATGTGTTCCGCACCGCATCCGCCGTGCTGCTGATGGCGATCGGCGTGGTGCTGCTGAGCGGCGCGCTGCAAGCACGATTTGCCGGCGTGACGGGTGGCGTCGGCGACGCTGGCAACCGATTGCTGACGCGCCTTGCACCAAAAGGCCGTGGCGGCCAGTTCATTGTCGGCGTCGTGCTCGGCGCCGTGTGGAGCCCCTGCGTCGGCCCGACCCTCGGCGCCGCTTCCGTGCTGGCAACTCGTGGCCAAGACCTGGCGGCGGTGGCGGTCGTCATGCTGGCGTTTGGGCTTGGCGCGGCGACCCCGCTGCTGCTGGTTTCGTTCCTGTCCAGAGGCGCACTCACCCGCTGGCGCGGGCGCATTGCACAGGCTGGCCACGTGGGAAAGGTGTTGCTGGGCGGCAGTGCCGTTGCGGTTTCGCTGCTGATCCTGACCGGGCTGGACCGCTCAGTCGAGACGGTGCTGGTGAACGCCTCACCGGATTGGCTAACGGACCTGACCACGCACTTCTAACGGCGGGCACCTGCGACTTGCTGACCTTGGTGGAAGTTCGCCCATAGTGGTGAACAGGACACGGTCGCCCGATCAAGACCTTAGATGGCCGGGCGCAGTGATAAAGCCTGCTTGGTCCTGGCTATAAACTCAGCTTTTAGCTCGTTATACTTGGGTCGGTTCTCAGGAGCCGAAGCCACGGCTCGCGCCTTTTCGGCTTGGTAGGCCGCACGTAGTTGAGCGTCGTTGCGTAGGGCATCTCGGAAGGCGAGGTTGAGACCCCAGTGGACGCTCTGAAAGTCCACAATGTGGATAAGGTGAGTACGGTCCGTTGCGTCGTTGCCGCGTCCAAAGATGTGGTGGCCGGGCACACCGACGTTGGCAGCATAGTCATAACCAAGGAGTTCAAGGGGCTCCTTGCAGCGCGCCCAATCGTCTAAAGGCGCGACACCTACCAAGATGTCGATTATCGGCTTCGCGGTCATCCCCTGAACTGCGGTCGATCCGTAGTGCTCAACTCCCTTCGGTAAACCGTGCAGAGCTGCGACTATACGATCTCTCTCCTGGGTGAACGCAGATCGCCATCCTGGATCATAGGGCACGAGAACGTTACGACCGTGTTTAAGACCCAGCATCACGCGTCCTGGGGTCAGGATGGATGAGTTGCGGAAAGGGTGTAGCCCGCATCGCGCTTGGGCGATGCGGGACTTCCGACGGATACAGCCCGCAAGCTAAGCGTACACCGTAGCGGGAAGATGGACGAGCACGGCCGACGCTCCCGCATCGCCCAAGCGCGATACGGGCTACGCGGCTGTGGAGCCGGAAGCCGTCGAACGTCGGACAAACCCAAGCGTGAGCTTGCAACCATCAGCTGTCGGTCGAACCCTCGCCCTCGTCAATGGGCAAGAGACTTCCTCCAGGCCGTCCATTCGGCTCGGACAGCGCCTCCGGTCGTCCCCGCCGCATGCGACCGAGCGACAGCTCCGCCACGATCCCGTGGAGCGTGCGGATCTCCTGCGCCGTGACCTCGCCGCGCTGGAACAGATGGCGGATGTTGCGCACCATGCCGGCGCGCTTCGGCTGGTTGCGCAGGAAGCCGCAGGCGTCCAGTTCCGCGACGAGGTGCTCCATAAGCCCGTCCACCGCGCCCTTCTTGGCGACGGCGGTCTCATGGGTCACCAGCACGCGGCCCGGCGTGGCGTCCGCGGCGGTCCACCACTCGTAGGCCATGACCATGACCGCCTGGGCCAGGTTCAGCGACATGAAGGCCGGGTTCAGCGCGAAGCGGACCAGCGTGTCGGCCTCCGCCATGTCGTCGTTGTCCAGCCCGGCGCGCTCCGGCCCGAACAGGATGCCGCAGCGCAGGGCGCGCCCGGTCGCCTCGTGCACCGCCTCGGCGGCGGCGCGGGCGGTCATCACCGGCTTGGTGATGTGGCGCGGGCGCGGGCAGGTCGCGAACACCCGGTGCAGGTCCGCCACGGCGTCCGCCACCGTGTCGTGCACGCTCAGCGCGTCCAGGATGCGGTCGGCGCCGGAGGCCATGCGCCAGGCCCGCTCCTGCGGCCAGCCGTCCCGCGGCGCCACCAGGCGCAGGTGGAACAGCCCGCCATTGCCCATCGCCCGGGCGACGCTGCCGATGTTGTCGGCCAGCTGCGGGCGCACCAGGACCACGACCGGGCTGCCCGGGATCGGCTCCAGCGGGGCGCCGCCGTCGCGGCCGGTCACGGCGCGGGGTGTTGCGCCAGCCACCGCCGCATGAACGCCTGCTCCCTGGTCTGGGAGGCGACGATCTGCCGGGCGAGCCGCAGCAACGCCGGATCGTGGCCGAATTGCAGCTCCACCCGCGCCATGCCGACCGCACCCTGGTGGTGCGGCAGCATGCCCGTGACGAAATCGCGGTCCACGTCGCCGGAATAGGGGTGGTCCATCCCCTGCATCATCCCCGCCATGGCGTGCTTGTAGCCTGCGGTGGCGGGCGTGTCGGGCGCCTGCGCCGCAGCCTTGGCACAGAGCAGCAGCAGGGCGGCCAGCGTGGATCGGATCATGCCTTGCACCTCATGTCACACGCCACGTCGTGCCGCCGGGTCCGTCCTCCAGCACCACGCCCTGGTCGGCCAGGCCGGCCCGGATGGCGTCCGCCCGCGCGAAGTCCCGCGCCCGGCGCGCCGCCAGCCGCTCGGCGATGGCGGCCTCGATCGCGGTGGGGTCCACCCCCTGGCGGAACCACGCGCCCGGGCCCTGGCCGAGCAGGCCGAGCATCGCGCCCCCCGCCTTCAGGCAAGCCCGAGCCTGCGCGTCGCCGGCGAGCGCCGCGTCGGCAAAAGCACGCAGATGGGCGATGGCGAGCGGCGTGTTCAGGTCGTCGCACAGCGCGTCCAGCACCGCGTCCGGCGGGTCCGCCGGGTCCACGGAGCCATCGCCCAGGGCGCGGTAGAACCGGTCGAGTTCACGCCGGCTCTCCTCCAGCGCCTGCGCCGTGAAGTCGAGCGGCGCGCGGTAGTGCGTGCGCAGCAGCAACAGCCGCGCCACCTCGCCCGGCACGCGGTCCAGCACGTCCCGTATGGTGGTGAAGTTGCCGAGCGACTTGGACATCTTCTGTCCGTCGACGCGCAGCATGCCGTTATGGATCCAGATGCGGGCGAAGCCGCTGCCGGGGAAGGCGCAGCAGGACTGCGCCCGCTCGTTCTCGTGGTGCGGGAACAGCAGGTCAGCGCCCCCGGCGTGGATGTCGAAGCTTTCGCCCAAATAGCGCCAGGCCATCGCGCTGCACTCGATGTGCCATCCCGGGCGGCCGCGACCCCACGGGCTGTCCCAGCCCGGCAGGTCGGGCCCGGAGGGTTTCCACAGCACGAAATCACCGGGGTCGCGCTTGAACGGCGCCACGTCCACCCGGGCGCCGGCCAGCAGCTCGTCCGGGCTGCGGCCGGACAGCCGACCGTACTCCGCGTAGCTGGCGACGGCGAACAGCACGTGGCTTTCCGCCGGATAGGCGTGGCCGGAGGCGACCAGCCGCTCGATCAGGGCGACCATCTCGGCGACGTGTGCCGTGGCCCGCGGCTCCACGTCCGGCGGGACGACGCCCAGCGCCGCGATGTCGGTGTGGAAGTCAGCCAGGGTGCGCTCCGTCACCGCCGCGATGGTCTGCCCGCTGGCGGCGGCGCGGGCGTTGATCTTGTCGTCCACGTCCGTGATGTTGCGGACGTAGGTGACGCGCGGGTAGAGCTGCCGCAGCAGGCGCACCAGCACGTCGTTCACCACCTCCGGTCGGCCGTTGCCGATATGGGCGCGGTCGTACACCGTCGGTCCGCAGGCGTACAGCCGCACATGCATCGGGTCGACGGGGACGAGCGGCTCGCGCCGCCGCGACAGGCTGTTGTGTAGCGTCAGGATCGGCATGGCGTCCTGTTCTGGTGCAGCGCGCGACCGCTGACAACCAGAGCAGCGGACGCTGCTCTCTCCACAGTCAAGCAGAGCATGATCGAAGGGATCATGCTCTAGGCCGGTTTGGGCCGCGGCATGGGCCCCTCGCGCCGGATGCCGTGCCAGGCAAGGATCGTGTCGACGATGAACGCCCCCAGCGATGCCACGGTGCAGCCGAGCGCCACGCCGAACACCCACAACAGCAGCAGGCTGTCGGCGGCATCGCGCAACGTCACCAGGAACAGGGTGAAGGCGGCCGCGCAGGTGAAGGCGCCGCCCAGCCCGGCGAGGATCACGCAGGCGTCGAGCGCCAGGCGCCGCCGCCGCAACCGCAACAGGTGCCGGTACAAGCCGATGATGATGGCATCGTCGGTCTCCGCCTTCATCAGCTCGGTGATGTGCTCGCCATGGTCCGAGACCCGCACCAGCCGCTGGTTGAAGACGTTCAACAGGCTGGCGATGCCCGTGAGCAGGAAGATCGGCGCCAGGGCCGTCTGGATGATGTGCCCGGGATCGACCGATGCAGCAGCTCCGAGATTGCCCATCTAAGCCTGCGCCACCTGCAGCCGCTCCACTGCCCGTGGGCGACCCATCAGCGGCAGCAGGCCGCGCATCTCGGGGCCGCGCTCCTCCCCGGTCAGCGCCAGGCGCAGCGGGTGGAACAGGGTGCGGCCGCGGCGCCCGGTGGCCGCCTTCAGCTGCTCCGTCCAGGCGGTCCACACGTCGGCGGTCCAGGGCTCGGACGGCAGCGCTGCCAGCGCCTGGCGCAGGAAGTCGCCCTCGCCCTCCACCACCGGCGGCACGATGTGGCCGGCGACCACGTCCCACCAGCCCCGCGCCTCCACCAGCATGTCGAGGTTGCCGCGCACCGCCTCCCAGAAGGCGGGGGTGGCGCCAGGCGGCAGCCTGTCCTGCACCGCCGCGAAATCCAACCCGTGCAGCACCCGGCGGTTGAGCGCCAGCAGCTGGCGGATATCGAAGCGCGGCGAGGAGCGGGAGTAGCGGGCAAGGTCGAACCCGGCGGCGAGCTGCGCCAGCTCGCAGGGCACCGGGTCGTCCGACGTGCCGAGCCGGGCGAGGTAGGCGGTGATCGCCGTCGGCTCCACCCCGTCCTGCCGCAGCCCGCGCAGCGAGAGCGACCCGGTCCGCTTCGACAGCTTGCCGCCATCGTCGGCGACCAGCAGCGGCAGGTGCGCGAAGGCGATGGCGCCGGGATCGCCGCCCAATGCGGCCCAGATGTCCAACTGGACGGCGGTGTTGGTCACGTGGTCCTCGCCGCGCACGATATGGGTGATGCCGGTGGCCAGGTCGTCCACCACCGAGGTGAAGGTGTAGAGTGGCGTGCCGTCGGCGCGCACCAGCACCGGGTCCGAGATGGTGGGGAGGCGCACCTGCTTGTCGCCGAGCACCTGGTCCCGCCAGGCGATGGCGCCGTCGGACAGGCGGAACCGCCAATAGGGCACCTTGCCGCCCGCCTCCGCCGCCGCGCGCTGCTCGGGCGTGAGCTTCAGCATGGCACGGTCGTAGACGGGAGGCAGCTTGCGGCGCAGGCGCCCGTCGCGCTTGGCCTGCAGCTCCACCTCGCTCTCGAAGCACGGGTAGAGCCGCCCTGCAGCCTCCAGCCGCCGCGCGGCCGTCTCGTACTCGGCCAGGCGGTCGGATTGGCGGAAGCTGCCGTCCCAGTCGAGGCCGAGCCAGCGGAGGTCCTGCTCGATGGCGGTGGCGAACTCCGGCCGGTTGCGCCCGGCGTCGGTGTCGTCCAGCCGGAGCAGGAACGTCCCGCCATGCCGCCGCGCCATCAGCCAGTTGGCGAGCGCGGCGCGGACGTTGCCGACATGCAGCAGCCCGGTCGGGGAGGGGGCGAAGCGGAGTTTCATGCCTTCAGGTCATAATGGGAGTCGGGCGCTACGGCGAGGTGATGTCGACCTTGAACCACTTCATCGACAGGGCCTTGGCAGTGCCGTCCGCCTTCATCGCCTGGATGGCGCCGTCGAACATGGCCTTCAGCTCCGGGTCGGTCTTGCGCAGCCCGACGCCCGAGCCGATGCCGGTGGGCCCGCCGCGCAGGAACGGCCCGGCCAGCACGGCCGCGTCGCCGCCGGGCTTCTCCAGGCTGGCGACCAGCGTGGCCTCGCTGCCGCAGATGGCGTCGATGCGGCCGGCCTGGATGTCCAGGTCCTCCTCCTGGGTGGTCTTGTAGGTGCGTATGTCGGCCAGGACGTCCTTCAGGTAGATGTTCGCCACGTCGGACTGGATGGTGCTGACCTGCACGCCCAGGATCTTGCCCTTCAGCGCCTCCCGCAGCGGCTCCAGCGCCTTCATCGCGGCGGCTTGGTCATCGAGCTGGACCGTCTGCCCGGTCATGGGCAGCTTGCCCCCGGCGTCCTTGCTGATGACGAAGGTCGTGGGGCTGCCGACGTACGGGCCGGCGAAGGCCAGCACTTCCATGCGCTTCGGCGTGATGCTCATCGCCGCCATGATGGCGTCGTACTTGCCCGCCTGCAGGCCAGGGATGATGCCGTCCCAATCCTGGGCGATGATGTCGCACTTGACCTTCATCCGGTCGCACAGCGCGTGGGCATAGTCGATCTCGAACCCGGTCAGCGTGCCGTCCGGCGCATGCATGTTGTAGGGCGGAAAGGCGCCCTCGGTGGCGATGGTGATGTGGGTCCAGTCCTTGGCATCAGCCGCGGGTGTGAAAGCCAGGACAAGGGCGGCAAGCGCGGCGGCAAGACGGGTCATTGAATCGGTCCTCGGGATCGTTCGTGCGACCATGCCGTGAGTCCGCAACCCTGTCATGGTGCAGCAAGCGCCACCCGCTCCAATCGTTTGTCCAGCGTGACCAGCTCCGCCTTCAGGTATCGGGCAAGCCAAAGGTAACTGGCGTCATACGCCGTCAGCCCCGTCGCCAACGCCAAATCGACGACCTCTGCGAACACGACGGTCCTTACCGCAATACCGCAATCGGGATACGAGAGCGGCTTTCCAAGCCGCGCATCACCAGATCGCGTGTCGTGGGCGCCCTGCCCAGCTTCTTCCAGGCCACATTCGCCAATTCAAAGTCGAGCAACGGCGTCGACCACAGCTCGGCAGCCGTGAATCGCTCGGCCATGGCTGGCCCATCAGGCTCTCCGAAGCAGATGGCTGCCACCGCCGAGGCATCCACGACGACTATCATTTCGGTTCACCGGTCGCGATCTTCTCGGATCATCTGCGCCGACTCGGAGGGCGATCGCAGACCGATCGCATCGTGCTCGGCAATGATGTCGCGCGCGATGTCTCCCGGGTCTCTCCATGGCATGATCTCGGTCGCCGCGCGCTTGAGGATCACCATCAACTCCCCTTGTAGCGATCGATGATTCAGCTCTGCTCGTCGCCGGAGCCTCTCGACAACATCGTCGGGCGCGTTCTTGATCGACAGGGTGACGGGCATCTGGGCGGCTCCAAATCGGCTCCGATCTGGAACTTACCGCCACCTCAACACCCCGGCAACGACGTGCTACACGGCGGCAGCGCCCATCCGGAGGAGCCCGGTCCGTGAAAACCGCCATCGTCGTCTTCCCCGGCACCAACCGCGAGCGCGACGTGGCCATCGCGTTGCACCGGGCCACCGGGCGGCGGCCAGCCACGCTTTGGCACCGGGAGACGGCGTTGCCGGATGGGACCGACCTGGTGGTCCTGCCAGGGGGCTTCTCCCACGGCGACTACCTGCGCTGCGGCGCCATGGCGGCACACTCGCCCATCATGCCGGCGATCCATGCCTTCGTGGCACGGGGCGGCCACGTGCTCGGCATCTGCAACGGCTTCCAGATCCTGACGGAGGCGCAGCTGCTGCCGGGCGCCCTGCTGCGCAACGCGGCGCTGCGCTTCCTGTCGCGCGACTGCCACCTGCGGGTGGAGCGGGCGGGAACCGCCTTCACCCGGCACTACCAGGCCGGGCAGGTGTTCCGCGCCCCCATGGCGCATGGCGACGGCAACTACGCCGCGGACGAGGCGACGCTCAACCGGCTGGAGGGCGAGGGCCGCGTCGCCTTCCGCTACGTCACGCCAGGGGGCGAGACGACGGCGGCGGCCAACCCCAACGGCTCCGCTCGGGCGATCGCGGGCGTGTACAGCGCCAACGGCCGCGTGCTCGGCCTGATGCCGCACCCGGAGGACCTGGTGGACCCGCTGATGGGCGGCACGGACGGCGCGCCGCTGTTCGCCGGGCTGGTGGAGGCGCTGGCGGCATGAACCGCGACGTCAACCAGGCGCTGGCCAAGGAATTCGGCCTCAGCGCCGACGAATACGCCCGCGTGCTGGCGATTATGGGCCGCACCCCGAGCCTGACGGAGCTTGGCATCTTCTCCGTCATGTGGTCGGAGCATTGCTCCTACAAATCCTCCCGCGTCTGGCTGAAGACGCTGCCGACCACGGCGCCTTGGGTGATCCACGGCCCCGGCGAGAACGCGGGCGTGGTCGATATCGGCGAGGGGTTGGCCGCCATCTTCAAGATGGAGTCGCACAACCACCCCTCCTTCATCGAGCCCTACCAGGGAGCGGCCACCGGCGTCGGCGGCATCCTGCGCGACGTGTTCACCATGGGCGCGCGGCCGGTCGCCAACCTCAACGCCCTGCGCTTCGGCAGCCCGGACCATCCGGCGACCAAGCGGGTGGTGGACGGCGTGGTGCGCGGCATCGGCGGCTACGGCAACTGCGTGGGCGTGCCGACGGTGGGCGGCGAGGTGAACTTCCACCCGGCCTATAACGGCAACCCGCTGGTCAACGCGATGACGGTGGGGATCGCCCCCCGCGACCGCATCTTCCTGTCCGCCGCCGCCGGCGTGGGCAACCCGGTGGTCTATGTCGGCAGCCGCACCGGGCGGGACGGCATCCACGGCGCCACCATGGCCTCCGCCGAGTTCGGCGCGGACAGCGAGAGCAAGCGCCCCACCGTGCAGGTGGGCGACCCCTTCACCGAGAAGCTGCTGATCGAGGCCTGCCTGGAGCTGATGGCCACGGACGCCATCGTCGCGATTCAGGACATGGGCGCGGCCGGCCTCACCTCCTCCGCGGTGGAGATGGCGGGCAAGGGCGGCGTCGGCATCCTGCTGGACCTGGACGCGGTGCCGCAGCGCGAGACGGGCATGACCGCCTACGAGATGATGCTGTCCGAGAGCCAGGAGCGCATGCTGATGGTGCTGCGGCCGGACCGGCAGGACATGGCGCGCGCCATCTTCGAGAAGTGGGAGCTGGATTTCGCCGTCATCGGCCACCTGACCGATACCGGCCGCATCGTGGTCACGCATCGCGGCGCGGTCGAGGCGGACATCCCGCTCGACCCGCTGGCGGAACAGGCGCCGCTCTACCAGCGCCCGACCGAAGCCACGGCGCCGCAGCCGGCGCTGGATGCGGTGGCGAGTGAGGTCGGCGTGCTGGATGCCCTGGTGACGCTGATCGGCTGCCCGGATCTGTGCTCCCGCGCCTGGGTGTGGGACCAGTACGACAGCACCATCGGCGGGCAGACCGCCAAGCGGCCCGGCGCGGCCGACGCGGCCATCGTCCGGATCGAGGACCGCTCCCTCGCGCTGGCGCTGACCACCGACTGCACGCCGCGCTACTGCGCCGCCGACCCGCGCACCGGCGGCATGCAGGCGGTGGCGGAGGCGTGGCGCAACATCACCGCGACCGGGGCCACGCCGCTTGCCGTGACCGACAACATGAACTTCGGCAACCCCGAGAAGCCGGCGGTGATGGGGCAGTTCGCCGCCGCCATCGCCGGGATGGCCGCGGCCTGCACCGCGCTCGACTTCCCCGTCGTCAGCGGCAACGTCAGCCTCTACAACGAGACGGACGGGGCGCCGATCCTTCCCACCCCCGCCATCGGCGGCCTGGGCGTGATCGCCGATGCCGCGCGCGCCGTGGGGCTGGCGCTGCGGCCCGGGCTGGAGCTGGCGGTGGTGGGCCGCACCGAAGGCTGGCTCGGCCAGTCGCTGTGGCTGCGCGAGGTCGCGGGGCTGGAGCAGGGGCCGCCGCCGCCAGTGGACCTGGCCGCGGAGCGGCGGAACGGCGACTTCGTGCGGGCGCAGATCGCCGCCGGACAGGTTGCAGCCTGCCACGACGCCTCCGATGGCGGGCTGCTGGTCGCGGTGGCGGAGATGGCGCTGGCCGGCGACACCGGCGTGCACCTGGCCGGGCTGCCGAAAGGGCTCGATCCGAACGCCTGGTGGTTCGGCGAGGATCAGGGCCGCTACCTCGTGGCCGTGTCCGACGCGGCCGCCTTCATGCTGGCCGCCGACGCGGCGGACGTGCCGGTGCAGCGGCTCGGGGCCGCCATGGGGGACCGGATCACCCTGGCCGATGGCAGCTTCGTGGCGCTCGCGACGCTGCGGGCGGCGCATGAGCGCTTCTTCCCCACCTGGATGGGGGAGGTTTGACACCGCCGCCGCGTCTCACCATATCATGATGCAACCGCGAGAGTGCTGTTTCATGGCCATGGCCGCCAGTGAGATCGAGGCGATGATACGGGCGGCCCTGCCGGACGCGCGGGTCACGGTCGAGGATTTGGCCGGCGATGGCGACCATTACGCCGCGACCGTCACCAGCGAGAGCTTCCGCGGCCTTTCACGGGTGAAACAGCATCAACTGGTCTACGCTGCGTTGCGCGGCCGGATGGGCGGGGAGCTCCACGCCTTGGCCCTGCAAACCTCTGCCCCCTGACGATTCCAGCCCTCAAACCGGAGATACGACGATGATCGACGCGACCGTGACCGACCGCATCAAGAAGGACATCACCGATAACCGGGTGATGCTGTTCATGAAGGGCAACGCCCTGTTCCCGCAATGCGGCTTCTCCGCCCGGGTCGTGCAGATCCTCAGCCACATGGGCGTGCCGTTCCAGACCGCCAACGTGCTGGAGGATGCCGGGCTGCGCGAGGGCATCAAAGCCTTCTCGCAGTGGCCGACCATCCCGCAACTCTACGTCGACGGTGAGTTCGTGGGTGGCTGCGACATCGTGACGGAGATGTTCCAGTCCGGCGAGTTGGAGACGCTGATGACGGAGAAGGGCGTCCCGCATCAGGCCGCCGCGTAACGCCGTCGCGGCCGGGTTCGCCGGGTTCCGCCCGGCCGCCTTCGCCTTCCTCCGTGGACTCGCGGCGAACCAGGCCAAGCCCTGGTTCGAGGAGCATCGTGCGACCTACGAGCAGGAGGTGCGGGGGCCCGCCATGGCTCTGGCCGAGGCCGTAGCTGCGGAGTTTGCCCGGCGGGACATCCCGCTGACGGGCGATGCCAAGCGCTCCCTGTTCCGCATCAACCGCGACGTCCGGTTCAGCAAGGACAAGTCGCCCTACAAGACCCATGCCGGGGTCATCTGGATGCGACCGGGCTTCAAGAAGGAGAGCGCCGGCGTCGCCTACCTGCACATCGCCGACGAGGGATGCTTCCTGGGTGGCGGGTTCTGGGAGGTGGAACGACCGCAGCTGGACGCCATCCGGGCGGAAATCCGGGCCGACCCGGCGGCGTTCACCGCCGCGTTGGACGCGGCTGGTGCGGCTGGCCTGGCGCTGGACACCACCGACTGCATGGCCCGCATGCCGCGCGGCTTCGAGGACGTGACCGACCCGGCGCTGGTCCCGGCCATCAAGGCCCGCCACCTGCTCGTCAAGCGCGATCTGCTGAAGCGCGACGTCGGCTCCGCCGCACTGGTGGACCAGGTGGTGACTGCCACGGAAGCGATGCTGCCGTTCCTACGGTTCGGCTGGGATGCGGTTGCCGACGCCGGTCCGCCGCCGGCGTGGAGCCTGCTGGACCACCGCTGACAGGGCGGGCGAAGGCGCCTATGTCCGCCCCGCGAAGCAAGGAGACGCACTGTGGCCTATGATTTCGACCTGTTCGTCATTGGCGGCGGCTCCGGCGGCGTGCGGTGCGCCCGCATCGCGGCCGGGCATGGCGCCCGCGTGGCGGTGGCGGAAAGCACCCATTGGGGCGGCACCTGCGTCAACGTCGGCTGCGTCCCGAAGAAGCTGATGGTGATGGCGGCCGATTACGGCATGGCGGCCGAGGACAGCCGCGGCTTCGGCTGGGACACGCAGCGTGGCACGTATGATTGGGCGCGCTTCATCGCGACCAAGGACGCCGAGATCGCCCGGTTGAACGGCATCTACGTCAAGCTGCTGACCGGCGCCGGCTGCACCATCTTCGATGCCCGGGCCACCTTCATCGATGCTCATACGCTGGATGTGGGCGGCCAGCTTGTCACCGCCGAGCGCATCGTCATCGCCGTGGGCGGCCACCCGCTGCGGCCGGACATGCCGGGTTGCGAGCTGGGCATCGTGTCGGACGACGCCTTCCACCTTCAGGCATTGCCACGCCGCGTGATGCTGATCGGTGCCGGCTACATCGCGGTCGAGTTCGCGGGTATCTTCGCGGGGCTCGGCGCGGAGGTGGAGCTGGTCTGCCGCCCGCCCTTGCCGCTGCGGGGCTTCGACCACGACCTGCGGGAGGCGCTGGCGGAGGCGTTGCGGGCGCAGGGCGTCCGGCTGCATTGCGGCACCGCGCCGTCGAAGGTGGAGCGGGTCGGCGACCGCTACGAAGTCCACCTGATGGACGGGACGGTGCGGGAGACGGACCTGGTGTTCTGGGCCGCGGGCCGCCGCCCGAACACAAGCGGCCTAGGCTTGGAGGCCGCCGGCGTGGCGACGACGGATAGCGGCGCGGTGGTGGTGGATCCCGAACACCAGACCAGCCAGCCGCACATCTACGCCATCGGCGACGTATCCAACCACATGAACCTGACGCCGGTTGCGATCGCGGAAGGCCACATGCTGGCGGACAAGCTGTTCGGTCCGCAGCCTCGCCACTGGAACTTCGACGCGGTTGCGACCGCGGTGTTCAGCCACCCTCCCATGGCCACGGTCGGCCTGACGGAGGAGGACGCCGCGGCACGCTTCCCGGTGGACATCTACCTGACGGCGTTCACGCCGATGCGACACCTCCTGACCGGCCGGCATTCGCGTTCGCTGATGAAGCTGGTGGTGGAACAATCCAGCCAGCGCGTGGTGGGCGCCCACATGCTGGGCGACGACGCGCCGGAGATGATGCAGGGCATCGCGGTGGCCATGAATGCGGGCGCGACCAAGGCCGACTTCGACCGCACGATCGGCATCCATCCGACCGGCGCGGAGGAATGGGTGACGATGCGCACCCGCACGCGCGTTGCCGGAGTGGAAGCCAAGGCGGCGGAGTAGACTTGCACCCGCCTCGATCACCGCAGATGCGGTCCATATGAGCTTGGAGGCGACTATGCTGGAAACCAATGAGTCCAAAATCGACGTCCAAGAAGCCATTAGCACCGCGAAGGCCTACATCGGTAAGTTGTTCAAGTCCGATGGCGCGATCAACATCGGACTCGAAGAAGTCGCATTCGATGAGCTTGAGAATTGTTGGAGAATCACAGTCGGATTTACCCGGCCATGGGATACGACGCCGCTTAAAGGCGGTATAGCGACTTCCTTTCTTTTCCCAGGATCTGCCCCACGAACTTACAAGGTGGTGGGCATCTCTGCCGTTGATGGTAAAGTGACCCAAATCACTAATCGGCCGGTGTGATCAGACGGCGCGTCCTTCTGGACGCCAACATCTTGCTTCTGCTGGTGGCCGGCTGGACCGATCGCCGCATCATCCAAGTGCATAAGCGGCTGAGGATGTTCCGTGACACAGACTTTGATCTGATCGCGACATTCATCGGCGACGATGGCGAACTCGTCTTGCTGCAAAGCATCATCACCGAGACTTCGAACATCCTTCGCTACATACAAGACCCATACAAGACTGCATTGCTCACGACGATGCAGTCCCTCGTCGACACTTGCGACGAGCTATCGGTGATCAGCCGTCAAGCTGTCACGCGAGCGGAGTTCGTGCGGCTGGGGTTCACGGATGCCGCCATACTCCAGGCGATGGACAGCGAGATCGTATTGCTGACCGCGGACCTGGACCTGTTTCTCGCTGCCCTTGCAGGCGGTCTGACCGCTTTCAACTTTCATCAACTCCGAGACCAGGCAGGTTGAACTGGGAAGGCTGCTGGTCTCCAAACCCGAACCAGTGGCTAGTGGCGACGCTTTAGTGGAAAACCGGCGTCGAGGAGAACTCGATGAACATTTGGTCGCCCGACACATGGCGCGCGCATCCGATCCGCCAAAGCCCGGCCTATCCGGACGCCGCGGCGCTGCAAGCCGTCGAAGCCCGCCTCGCGGGCTATCCCCCGCTCGTCTTCGCCGGGGAAGCGCGGCGGCTGAAGGCGGCGCTGGCGCTCGCGGCCGAGGGCAAGGCCTTCGTGCTGCAAGGCGGCGACTGCGCGGAGAGCTTCGGCGACTTCAACGCCAACATCATCCGCGACACCTTCCGCGTGCTGCTGCAGATGGCGGTGGTGCTCACCTTCGGCGCCAGCGTGCCCGTGGTGAAGCTGGGCCGCATGGCCGGGCAGTTCGCCAAGCCCCGCTCGGCCGAGGCGGAGACGGTGGATGGCGTCACCCTGCCCAGCTATCGCGGCGACATCATCAACGGTCCGGCCTTCGCCGCCGCGGACCGTACCCCCGACCCCGCGAGGATGGAGACCGGCTACTTCCAGTCCGCCGGCACGCTCAACCTGCTGCGCGCCTTCGCCTCGGGCGGCTATGCCGACCTGCACGAGGTCCATCGCTGGACCCTGTCCTTCGCCGCCCGGTCCCCCCTGACCGAGCGCTACAGTGAACTCGCCGGCCGCATCGACGAGACGTTGCGCTTCATGGCGGCGTGCGGCGTCACCAGCGCGACCACGCCGCAAATCCGCGAGACCGACTTCTACACCAGCCATGAGGCGTTGCTGCTGCCGTACGAGCAGGCGCTGACCCGCGTCGACTCGACAAGCGGCGACTGGTACGCGTGTTCCGCCCATTTCCTCTGGATCGGCGACCGCACCCGGCAGCCGGACGGTGCCCACGTGGAGTTCCTGCGCGGCGTCCGCAACCCGATCGGCATCAAAGTCGGGCCGACCACGCCGGCCGCCGAGTTGCTGCGGCTGATCGAGACGCTGAACCCGCGGGACGAACCCGGCCGCATCACCTTGATCAGCCGCATGGGCGCCGACCACGTGGACCAGAAGCTGCCACCGCTGCTGCGCGCGGTGCAGGCGGAGGGGCGGCGCGTGCTGTGGCTGTGCGACGCTATGCACGGCAACACGATCAGCACCGCCGCCAAGGTGAAGACCCGGTCGTTCGACGCCATCCTCAAGGAGGTCCGCAGCTTCTTCGACGTGCATGCGGCCGAGGGGAGCTGGGCGGGCGGCGTGCACATCGAAATGACCGGCCGTCCGGTGACGGAGTGCGTCGGCGGAGCGCATCGCCTCACCGAGGCGGACCTGGCGGCGCGGTACGAGACGTTCTGCGACCCGCGCCTGAACGCCGAGCAATCCCTCGAGCTCGCCTTCCTGGTCGCCGAGGAATTGAAATCCCGCCGAGTGCCAAATCCGATGGCAGCCGTCGCCGCCCAGTGACGATCTTTACAGACAGGGGTGCAGGGGACGACTGTCCCCTGCCGGGTCGAGGGCGGCGCCCTCGCCTTCCTCCGCAGGGTGACCATGACTCTCTCCCATGACATCGACACGCGCACCGACGCCTACTTCAATCGCACCCGGGAGATCATCGCCCGGTTCGGCGACAAGCGCGTCACCTACGCCGTGTTCCTGCGCCGTCCGGTCATCTCGGCGCCGCGGCTGGTGGTGGACTGGCTCCAGGCCGTCGCGGCCGAGCAGGGGTTCGAGGTCGAATTGGACGTGACCCATGCCGAGGGCAGCTGGGTCGGCGCCGGCGAGCCGCTGATCTACATCACGGGGCCCTTCCGGCATCTGTCGAACTGCGAGACCATCCTGCTGCAGAAGCTCGGCCCGGCCTGCGTGGCCGCGCACAACGCCTACCAGATGTGCAGCGCCTTGCCGCATGTGGGCTTCCTGGCCATGGACGCCCGGCACTGCGCCGGGGCCGAGATGCAGGACATGATGGGCTACGCCGCAGGTGTCGGCAGCCGGGCGGCCCAAGGCGAGGGCGCGCGCGGCTTCATCGGCACCGCGACCGCGCTGACGGCGCACTGGTTCGGGCAGACGCACGGCGCCGGCACGATGCCGCACGCGCTGATCGGCTACGCCGGATCCACCGTGCGCGCGGCGGAGATGTTCGCCGAGACGTTCCCGGGCGAGCCGCTGACCGTGCTGACGGATTATTTCGGCCGCGAGGTCACCGACGGGCTGGCGGTGTGCCGCCGCTTCGCGGACATGGCGGCGGCCGGCCGCCTGTCCGTGCGGCTGGACACGCATGGCGGGCGCTTCCTGGAAGGGCTCGACCCCGGCGAGAGCTATGCGGTGCTGGAACGCCACTCGCCCGGCGCCATCCGCCGCTACCGCAGCGAGACGGAGCTGCGCTACCTCGTCGGGTCCGGCGTGTCGGCGGCGGCGGTCTGGCGCATGCGGGAGGCGCTGGACGACGCGGGGTTCCCCAAGGTCCGCATCGTCGTGTCATCCGGGTTCAACGTGGACAAGTGCCGGGTGATGGCGGACTGCCAGGCGCCGATCGACGTGGTGGGGACCGGCAGCTACATCCCGGATCATTGGGCCGAGACCTACGCCACGGCCGACATCGTCGCCTATGACGGCGACGCGCGGGTGAAGGTCGGCCGCGAGTTCCTGTTGCGCCGCAACGGAGCACGCCAGCGTGGTGGCGTTGCGTCCACGCCGGGCGCCGCATAGCGTCCGCGGCATGAATGATCGTGCGTGCGGGACCCTCACCCAACCCCCTCCCAGCGGGAGAGGGCCCTCTTCTCCCTCTCCTTCTGGGAGAGGATTGGGGTGAGGGTGCTTTGAGCGACCTGTTCGCACCCGCCGGAGGCTGGCGGGTGCGCATCCTCGACTTGTCGGGCGCTGCGGAGGACAAGGTGGTGGAGGAGGTCGGCGGCTTCCCCACGTTGATGCAGGCCAACGCCTTCGCCCGCGCCTACGTCCGCGACAGCGTGGAACGGTGCCGGGCGCCCGGCCTGTCCGCACGCGAGGTGCTGGACGCATGGTTCGCGTTCGGGGAGGACGCCGAGATCGCCGACAACCCGCAGGGCGCCTGGCGCAGCGCCACGGAGCTGGCGGCGTTCGGCGAACGCCCGGCCGGCGAGGAGGATCGCGACTGGCGTGCCCTCGACCCGCGCCGCGGGGGAGAGGAGGAGGCGTGATCGCAGCGCTCGGCCCGCTCGGGTTCGGCGCGCAGGGATGGGGCGCGGCACTGCTGGCGGCGACGGCGATGACGATGGCCGTCTCCGTCTGCGCGTTCTTCGCCGGGCTCGTGTTCGGCACGATGGGTGCCGCCGCGAAACTGGGGGGCAGCCGCACGGTGCGGGCCGCGGCGTCGGCCTATACGACCGTGCTGCGCGGCATCCCGGACCTGCTGGTGATCTACCTGTTCTACTTCGGTGGCTCGGCCGCGATGACGGAAGTTGCCGCATGGTTGGGCGGCAGCGGCTTCTTTGGGCTCAACGGCTTTATGGTCGGGGTGCTCGCCGTCGGCATCGTCTCGGGCGCCTACCAGACGGAGGTGCTGCGCGGCGCCTATCAGGCGATCTCCCGCGGCGAAGTGGAGGCGGCCCGCGTGGCGGGCATGGGCCGGCTGCTGATGCTGCGGCGGATCACCGGGCCGCTGGCGCTGCGCACGGCGCTACCGGGCATGGGCAATGTCTGGCAGATGGTGCTGAAGGAGTCCGCGCTCGTCTCGGTCACCGGGCTGGTCGACCTGATGCGGCAGACGGAGGTCGCGGCCGGGTCCACCCGCCTGCCCTTCCTGTTCTACGCGGCCGCGGCCTGCCTGTATCTCACGCTGACCACGGCCTCCGCCGCGCTGTTCCGCGGGGCGGAGCGCGGCACCAGGCGTGGTGTAGCCCCGGCCTGATGGCGTTCCTGCTCGACACGCTGCTCCGGCTGCTGGCGGGCGTGCCGCTGACCCTGGAACTGACTGCGAGCTCGGTCGCCGTGGGCGTCGTGCTCGCGGGTGGGCTGGCGACGGCGGCGCGGCTGGGCGGGGTCACCGGGCTGCTGGCGCGCGGCTACATCTTCGTCTTCCGCGGGTCGCCGCTGCTGGTGCAGATCTTCCTGATCTATTACGGGCTTGGCCAGTTCCCGGCAGTGCGGCAGAGCCTGTTCTGGCCGCTCCTGCGGCAGCCCTGGTGGTGCGCCCTGCTCGCGCTGTCGCTGAACACGGCCGCCTACGGCGCGGAGGTGATCCGGGGCGGGCTGCTCGCGGTGCCGAAGGGACAGGTCGAGGCCGGGCGGGTCTGCGGCATGTCCCGCGCCAAGCTGTACCGCCGGGTCATCCTGCCGCTGGCGCTGCGCCAGGCGCTGCCGGCCTACGGCAACGAGGTGATCATCATGGTGAAGTCGACCTCGCTCGCCAGCGTCATCACGCTGATGGAGGTGACGGGGATCGCCAAGGGCATCATCAGCGAGACGTTCCGTGCCCTGCCGGTGTTTGCCTGCGCGGCAGCGATCTACCTCGCGATCAACTTCACCATCGCCGGCGCGGTGCGGCTGCTGGAACGTCGCCTGGCGGTCACGCCATGACGGAGGTGGCCGTTGCGGTGAAGGACCTGGAGAAGCGCTACGGCGACCTCGCCGTCCTCCGCAGCGTCTCGCTGGAGGCGCGAACGGGAGAGGTGATCGCCCTCATCGGCGCGTCCGGGTCGGGCAAGAGCACGCTGTTGCGCTGCATCCCGCTGCTGGAGGTGCCGGAAGCAGGCGAGGTGGGCGTCGCCGGCGAGTGGCTGCGGTGGAAGCCGCGCGGCACCGGGCGTATCCCGGCGGAGCCGGCGCAGGTGGCCCGGCTCCGCTCGCGGCTCGGCTTCGTGTTCCAGTCGTTCAACCTCTGGTCGCACCGCACCGCCCTTGCCAACGTCACGGAGGCCCCGGTCCACGTGCAGGGCCGTCCGCGCGCCGAGGCCGTCGAGGAGGCGGAGGCGCTGCTGGCCAAGGTCGGGCTCGCCGACAAGCGGGATGCCTATCCGGCGCAGCTCTCCGGCGGCCAGCAGCAACGCGTCGCCATCGCCCGCGCCCTGGCGATGCGCCCGGCCGCCCTGCTGCTGGACGAGCCGACCAGCGCACTGGACCCGGAGCTGGTGGGCGAGGTGCTGCGCGTGATCCGCGCGCTGGCGGAGGAGGGCCGCACCATGCTGATCGTCACGCATGAGATGGGGTTCGCCCGCGACGTGTCGTCCCGGGCCGTGTTCCTGCATCAGGGCCGCATCGAGGAGGAGGGCACCCCGGCGCAGGTGTTCGGCGACCCGGTGAGCGACCGCTGCCGCCAATTCGTTACCAGCCACTTGCGGCGCTGAATGTCCCAGGGGATCGATCCGGTGAAACCGAACCTATCCAGAGGATAGTCGTAGGGTGAGCTTGGCCGCCATGGTTTCGCACGACGCTCGAGACGGTTGGCTGAGGCGTATCCTACAACGGGCGTGCGTGGAGAAGTGGGACAGGGGAACACCGCCTATCGGGTCAATATTTCAGGCCCGTGTCGCAGAGCACGGTTGCGACGACTGCGTCGGCTGCAAGCCGTCTGGACGCCAGCAGGGCCGCGCACGCGCCGACATTGGCGGCTGCCGAATAGCCGACATGCAGCCCCTCTCGGGTCGCGAGCAGGCGTCGCCAGCGCTCGACCTCGGCATCTGTGACGGCGACCGCGACATCCATCAGGCCGGCGTCCCAATGCGGCGGCACGCTGCCGTACCCTGTGCCTTGGACGAGATGGCGGGGCTTGGTCACGGGAAGGCCCGCGAGCGGCCGACAGCCTTCCGGCTCCACCGCCACGCACAGGATGGAAGGATTGCGCTGCCGCAGCAAGGCGGCGACGCCGAGGAAGGTCGCGCCTGTGCCGACCGTTGCCACCCAGGCATCCAGCCGCCCGCCGGACTGCGCCCATATCTCCGGGCCAGTGCTCTCCCGGTGCGCCTGCTCGCACTCCGGTGCATGGAACTGGTTGACGTAGAAGCCGCCGCGTTCCGCCGCGACGCGCCGGGCCGCCTGCGCCGCCGCGTTCACGTCCAGGCCAGTGACTTGGCCTGGCACGCCATCAACCTGGGGCACCAGCAAGACTTCTGCACCCAACGCTTCCAGCATCCGCGCGCGGTACGGGCTGTTGCCGGCGGACATGGTGACGACCAGGGGGTGCTCAAGCACCGCGCAGGCGACGGCGAGGCCCGCGCCCATGTTGCCGCTGGTCATCTCGACCACGGCGGCTCCGGGTGCCAGCCGCCCGTCCGCCCGTGCAGCGAGCAATATGGCGCGGGCGGCCCGGTCCTTGACGCTGCCGCCGGGCTGCATGAATTCGGCCTTTGCCAGGATGCGTCCGGGACCGTGGTGGATGCGGTCCATGGCGACCAGAGGTGTGTTGCCGATCAGGTCCAGTGCTGAAGGTACGGCCCTGGCAGGAGATGAAGGGCAGGTCGATAAGGACATGCAGGGATCATAGCGGCCAAGACGGGCTGACGGCAGACGACGCGATCCTAAGCGGTCGGAACGTCCACGCGGAAGCTTTCGATCACGGTGTTGGCCAGCAGCTTGCGCGCCATGGCCTCCCCCGCCTGGCGCGCCAGCGCAGGGTCGGTCTCCGCCACCTCCAGCTCGATCACCTTGCCCGCGCGAACTTCGCCCACGCCGGCGAAGCCGAGGTTGCCCAGCGCGTGGCCGATGGCGCGGCCCTGCGGGTCCAGCACGCCGTCCTTCAGCATCACCGTCACGACCACCTTCACTGCATCGCCTCCGGCCCCTTCAGGTCGCGCGACCCGGCTTCCGGCAGGATGCCCAGGCGGCGGGCGACCTCCTGATACGCCTCCTCCACCCGGCCGAGGTCGTGGCGAAAGCGGTCCTTGTCCATCTTCTCGTTCGTCTTGCTGTCCCACAGCCGGCAATTGTCCGGGCTGACCTCGTCGGCCAGGACGATGCGCATGTCCTCGTCCTCCCAGAGCCGGCCGTACTCCACGTTGAAGTCTACCAGCGTGATGCCGACGCCGAGGAACAGGCCGGACAGGAAGTCGTTCACCCGCAGCGTCAGCGCCACGATGTCGTCCATGTCGGCGGTGTTGGCCCAGCCGAACGCGGTGATGTGCTCCTCCGCCACCATCGGGTCGTTCAGCGCGTCGTTCTTGTAGTAGTACTCGATGATGGAGCGCGGCAGCCGCGTGCCCTCCGGGATGCCCAGCCGGGTGGACAGCGACCCGGCGGCGACGTTGCGCACCACGACCTGGAGCGGGATGATCTCCACCTCGCGGATCAGCTGCTCGCGCATGTTGAGGCGGCGGACGAAGTGGGTGGGCACGCCGATCTCGCCCAGCCGGGTCATCAGGTACTCGCTGATGCGGTTGTTCAGCACGCCCTTGCCGGTGATGACGCCCTTCTTGGTGCCGTTGGCAGAGGATGCGTCGTCCTTGAAGTATTGGACCAGAGTGCCTGGTTCCGGACCCTCGAACAGAACCTTGGCCTTGCCCTCGTAGAGCTGCCGGCGGCGAGCCATCTTCCGTATCCTCGTCTGAGACGGGCCCTATAGCAGCCGCATGGCCCCCTCGCCACCCGCGGGTGAGAAGGCGGCCTCGCCGGGCCGGCCCGCTGCGAACAGCCAGCTCACGTGCCCGCCGGCCGTGATGCCGAGCAGCGAGGAACAGACCGTGCCAAATCCGCCCTCCGGCGGGACGTTCAAGGCAGCGTCGCGGGAGCCAGCGCCATCGGCCAACAGGGCCGGCCATTCGCCCCAGTCCGGCGGCTCCGGCGCTGCTGCGCCGCGGAAGCGCGGCAGGTGCCTGGCCACGCGGGCGCTGGACGTGTCGTCCGGTTCGCGCGCCGTCATCATGTGCAGGCCCGGCGCGAGCTCGGTGACCGTCAACGCCCCCCGCTCGTCGTTGCGGACGAACCAGACACCCGCACCGTCGGCCAGCACGAGGTTGAAGCTGCGGTAGTCCGACCCGCGCAGGGCTCCAAGGGCCTGGGCGGCCGCGGCAGCGGAGCCGTGATCCAGGGCCAGCAGGGGAAGCGTGCCCCGGCTGCGCTTGCCCTCCGCGGGACCGAGGCTGCCGGTGCGGTTCAGCACGGCGGCCACAAGCCCGGCCTGGTTCACGCCCATCCACGTCCCGCCAGCACTCCGATCCCGCCCGGCGATGACGCCGGGCCGGCTAGCCCAATGGTGGCCCGGCGGGTCCCAGGCGCGGTCGATCCGTTCGTCGCGATTGGCGGCAAGCAGCAGCGGCCAGGCATGGCCCGGCCGCTGCAAGGTGATCACGGTGCACACGCCCTCGATGATGGGCGGCGAGCGGCTCCGTTACCAGCGGCGATAGCCGTAATGGTGCCAGCGATGGTACTCGACCCAGTGGCGGTGCCGCCAGTAGCGATGGTGCCAACCGTAATACTGCACGGGTTGCACCAGGGAGGCGGCGGGCACGGTTTCCAGCCCCACCGTCGCGGCCGACGCGGTGCCGATCGTCCCCGCACCAACGAGGCCGGCCAGCGCCGTCAAGGTCAACAAGGTCTTGCGCATTTGGAACTCCTTCCGATCGATCTTCCCATACGCAGCGACCGTGGCAGGTTCCAGGCGCAATTGTGATGGGATTGCGTCTAATCTGCCAGCACCGAACTGTCACCGACGCCGAAGACCCGGTCGAACACGTGGTCTACCGCACGCAGGTGCATCGCCGGGTCCATCGCTGCATCCAGTGCGTCCGCCGGGATGCGGCCGGCGACCTCCGGGTCCGCCAGCAGGTTGTCGCGGAAGCTGCGTCCGGCGGGCGTGTCCAGCCGCTCCCAGGTGGCCATCGCATTACGCTGGACGATGCGGTAGGCGTCCTCCCGCAGGATACCGGCGCGGGTGAGGGCCAGCAGCACCTCGCCGCTGTGCACCACGCCGCCCAGGCTCTCCAGGTTGGCCAGCATCCGCTCGGGGTGGACGACCAGCCTGTCCACCAGGCCGGCCAGCCGCATGAGGGCGAAGTCCAGCGCCAGGGTCGCGTCCGGCCCGATCACCCGCTCGACGCTGCTGTGGCTGATGTCGCGCTCGTGCCACAGCGCCACGTTCTCCAGCGCCGGCACGGCGGCGGCGCGGACGACCCGCGCCAGCCCGGTCAGGTTCTCGCTCAGCACCGGGTTGCGCTTGTGCGGCATGGCCGAGCTGCCTTTCTGCCCGGCGTGGAAGAACTCCTCCGCCTCCCGCACCTCGCTGCGCTGGAGGTGGCGCACCTCGGTCGACAGGCGTTCGACGCCGCTGGCGATCACCGCCAGGGTGCAGAAGAACTGCGCGTGCCGGTCCCGCGCGATCACCTGGGTCGACACCGGCTCCACCGCCAGGCCGAGCGTGCGGGCCACATGCTCCTCCACCCGCGGGTCGAGATGGGCGTAGGTGCCGACCGCGCCGGAGATGGCGCACACCGCCACCTCGGCGCGGGCCGCCAGCAGCCGGGCGCGGTTGCGGGCGAACTCGGCATAGTGCCCGGCGAGTTTCAGCCCGAACGAGGTCGGCTCGGCATGGATGCCATGGCTGCGGCCGATGGTCAGCGTGCGCCTGTGCTCGAAGGCGCGGCGCTTCAGCGCGGCCAGCACCCCGTCCAGGTCGGCCAGCAGCAGGTCCGCCGCTTCCGTGAGTTGCAGGGAGAGGCAGGTGTCCAGCACGTCGCTGCTGGTCATGCCCTGGTGGACGAAGCGGCTGTCCGGCCCCACCCCTTCTGCCAGCCAGGTGAGGAAGGCGATGACGTCGTGCCGGGTCTCGGCCTCGATGGCGTCGATGCGGTCCAGGTCCGCCTGGCCCATGGCGGCCAGCATCGGCTCGCCCCGGGTCCGGATGGACGCCGCGGCCTCCGGCGGGATGGCGCCGACCGCGGCCATGCCGTCCGCGGCCGCGGCCTCGATGGCGAACCAGAGGCGGTAGCGGTTCACGGGCGCCCAGATGGCGGCCATTTCCGGCCGGGTGTAACGCGGGACCATGCAGTCACTCCTTCATGCCGACCTTCTACCCCAATTGGCGGCGCTGGCGCAGGTTCTGTTCATCGACCTGGTGCTCGCCGGCGACAATGCCGTCGTGGTCGGCATGGCGGTGGCCGGGCTGCCGGCACGGCAGAAGCGGCGCGCGATCGGGGGCGGCATCGCAGGTGCCGCGACCATCCGCATCCTGCTGGCATTGGTGGCGCTGAAGCTGCTGGCCATCGTGGGGCTGATGCTGGCGGGCGGCATCCTGCTGATGTGGGTGTGCTGGCGCATGTACCGCGAGCTGCGGCCGCACCCAAGGCATGCGGCGGCGGTCGCGGCGCCGAAATCGCTCGGCGCCGCCATGCTGCAGATCCTGCTGGCAGATTTGTCGATGAGCCTGGACAACGTGCTGGCGGTGGCCGGGGCGTCCCACGGCCATGTCGGCGTGCTGGTGGCCGGGCTTGCCGTGTCGGTGGTGATGATGGCGGTCGCCGCTAGCCTGATCGCCCGGCTGCTGGAGCGCTTCCGCTCCATCACCTGGATCGGCCTGCTGATCGTGCTGTTCGTCGCCTGCAAGCTGATCTGGGAGGGCGGGGAAGAGGTGTGGCACCATCTGCCGGCGTGATGTTCGCCTGGTAGCGTGGCGGTGAGTGGCTGGTGGCTTGCCGTGGTAGAACCTAACGCCAGCGGAGATGGACCTTGGCACGTGAAGAGAAGTTCGAGACCGAACTGCCTCTGGACTTGGCAGCTTTCGTCCACGCTCAGGTCGAGCAAGGTGTGTCGCCGTCCGAGGCTGAGGTGCTTCGGGAGGGCGTTCGCGCCCTCCGACGCCAGACCCTGAAATTGGTCGAACTTCGAGAAATGGTCGGTATTATGTATCAGCCGCCACCACGCGCCGGCTTCCTGAACATTCCCAACGGCTTACAATGCCAGAATGGAAAACGAGCACGTCATCACCGGCCTGCTGCGCCGCCGCCAAGAGATCGCGGACGCCTTAGAGCTTCCCATGCTTGCACCCGAACAAAGCCGCGCCGCTCGCGGCTGGCTTGACTGGACTCAGGAAGAGTTGGCCAAGAGGTCCAACGTCTCCCTAAGCACCGTCCGTGATTTCGAGAAAGAGCGCCGGCTATCCGTGCGGAACAACCTCCTTGCACTCCGCCATGCGCTGGAACAGTCCGGCATAGTGTTCAATTTCGACGGGGACAGCCCGCTAGGACTGTCCGCACCAGATCACGGCAGGCTACGCCAGTGAGCGCAGACGTGCTCCACGCATCCAAAGCGGATGCGGTAATAGCTTTCTATCCAGATCATTGATCGGGACTCCAGATCGGTTGGGCCTTGCCCCAGCGACCTTGGAGTGCGACTCTATAAACGTGGGCACGTTCTAGTCGTCATTCCGTGGCGCGCTGGGATCACGGCCGGAGGGCAGGTTTGTCCCCGGTCCGACACCAAGGCGCTCTCCCTGCCAGGGGAGGGCGCCTTCTGTGTTCTGTGGTTAGGTGTAGGGCTCCTCAACCGAGGGGATCGTAAAGTCAGGACCCACTTGGACAACGGGCGCTTCCGCGTAGACTTTCAACCGGGGTCCAGGAAAGACTACACCCCCGCGCCGGACTGCCTCTTCCCGTCCGATAAGACTGCGAATCGCCTCTTTAACTGTAGAAGGCGTGATATCCATCCCCTTACCCCGGCAGTAGGTGAGCAGTTCTTCCGAGGTCATCCCGACCGAAGTTCCCAACAGCAACGCCTCGCGAACTCTGGCTGCCACGGATCCGTATCTTGAGCGATGCCGATGGGCGCTTAGGTCGGTCTGAAATTGATGGTCCGGATTTCCAGCATTAATCATCGTAGATTGCGTCACACCCCCACCCTCGATAGATGGTAAACGCTGATCCACGCCAGCGGCGGCAGCTCGGAACATGCGGTCTGTAGTTTCGCTAACACCCTGCCGGTAACCCTCTAAGAATGCGCGACGGACCAGCGCATCCATCTGCGAAAGTATGGTCGTCAATGTGTCCGGCTGACGATGGTCCACGATCCGAATCGCCTTGAGGTACGGTGCACCACACCTTTGCCGAAAACACACCCCCACGCAATACCCAGAACACACCCTCTGATCCGATTGGCCACACCACCCTCTCTCGGGGGTGGGGTTCTGACGGCGGCGACGGGTCGGTAACGACGAGAATGGAGGTTGCCGTAACAAACGACGTCTATAAGAAGTGGAAGCACGTCAACGCGATCGTTTTGTGAGTGGGGGTTCTTGAGGATGATCGTATCAGTCGAGATCAAGGACCGGGACCGCAAGATTGGCGCAATGGTGAAAGCCCTTGCCGTTGAGGTGGCGGGCTTTGCCGCCGTGAAGGGCACAAAGAACGAAGAGTTAGATCGCCTGGGAGCGTTTGATTTCGATTTTCCCTCAGAAGCAAAAGCGATTGAATTCCGAGAAGCGGTCGCACGCTACCTTCCGGGCTTCTTAGCGCAAGCCAAGGGCAGATAGGCCTCTATTGTCAAATCTGGGTGTACTTGCTCCATAATGCCTTACGGATCGTTGGCAGCAAGGCCGGATCGCCGTGGTGGCAGGTGCTACATAATACCGGAAATGGTGAACGCCTCCATCGAAGATCCCCGCCCCTCTCCTGCCGCAGAAGATGTCACCAGCCACCTGGATGAGTTGGACCGGTCGTTCGCTCTCCGCGGAGAGCATGCCTAGGCTGGTCTATCGGCCATCGGCCAAGATGACCTCACCGACATCTACCGATACATCCGACGGAATGATCCAGGGCGGGCACGGGGCTTCGTTCGGGAGATCGAACAGCAATGTGCGAAGCTCGCGGCACCGCCTGGCACACTTGGCACCGCTCGGCCGCAGCTACGGCCGGATCTGCGTAGTTTCACCTTGAAGGGCTACGTGACCCTCTTCCGCTACGCCGGAGCGGAATTCGAAGTCGTGAACGTCATCGAGGGCCATCGCGACATCGCGGCGCTGTTCCAGCGCTCGTAACCTGAAGACCAAAGATCCACCGGTTTGCTGCTCAAACAGCACGGGCCTAATATGCGGATCAAGCAACCGAGGGCACAAACCATGCATCCGGACACCATGGCGGTCCATGCCGGCTGGCGGCGCGATCCGAGCACCGGGGCGGTCGCGGTGCCGATCTACCAGACCACGGCCTTCCAGTTCGACAGTTCGGAGCACGCGTCCGACCTGTTCGCGCTGAAGCAGCTGGGCAACATCTACACCCGCATCATGAACCCGACCGCCGACGCGCTGGAGAAGCGCGTGGCGGCGCTGGAGGGTGGGGCGGCGGCGCTGGCGGTGGCCTCGGGACAGGCGGCGAGCGCGCTGGCGGTGCAGAACCTGGCCAAGTCGGGCGACAACATCGTCTCCTCGACCGACCTGTATGGCGGCACCTGGAACCTGTTCGCCAACACGCTGCGCGACCAGGGAATCGAGGTCCGCTTCGTCGACCCGGCGGACCCGCAGGCCTTTGTCCGCGCCACGGACGACCGGACACGCGCCTGGTATGCCGAAACGCTGCCCAACCCGAAGCTGCGCGTGTTCCCGATCGCGGAGGTGGCCGCGCTCGGCCGCCCGCTGGGCATCCCGCTGATCATGGACAACACGGCGGCCCCGATGCTGGTGCGCCCGTTCGACCATGGCGCGGCCGTCATCGTGTACTCCGCCACGAAATACCTGGGCGGGCACGGCACCGCCATCGCCGGCCTGCTCGTCGACGGCGGCAACTTCGACTGGGGTGCCCATGCGGCCCGCCAGCCGGCCCTCAACACGCCGGACGCGTCCTACCACGGCGCCGTCTGGAGCGAGGCGGCCAAGCCGCTCGGCCCCATCGCCTATATCCTGAAGGCGCGGGTGACGCTGCTGCGCGACCTCGGCCCGGCGATCAGCCCGTTCAACGCCTTCCTGGTGCTGCAAGGCATGGAAACGCTGCCGCTGCGCATGCGGCGGCACAGCGACACTGCGCTGACGGTCGCCAACTGGCTGGCCAAGCGGCCGGAGGTGGCGCGGGTGATCCACCCGGCCCACTACCAGGGCCGCGACGCCGAGCTGGCACGCCAGTACCTGCCGACCGGGATGGGCGGGCTGCTGGGGTTCGAGCTGCATGGCGGCGTGCAGGCCGGGCGCCGGTTCATCGACGCGCTGCGGCTGTTCTACCACGTGGCGAACATCGGCGACGCCCGCTCCCTGGCGATCCATCCGGCCAGCACCACGCACTCGCAGCTCGATGACGAGGACCAGATGAAGAGCGGCGTGTCGCCGGGCTATGTCCGGTTGTCGATCGGGCTGGAGCACGCGGACGACCTGCTGGAGGACCTGGACCAGGCTTTGCAGGCGTCATCGCTGAAGGTCGCTGCGGAGTAGGCGGATGCCTTCTCCCTCTCCTTCCGGGAGAGGGTCGGGGTGAGGGCCGTTCTGCACGTCGGAGAGGCGGGCGGGACTCTCCCCTCACCCAACCTCTCCCAGGAGGAGAGGGCTTTTTGGAGTAGGCTGGCGGCACCCATGACCGTGTCCATGCAGACCGTGACGGAGGATGAGGCCGACATCCGGCTCGACCGCTTCCTGCGCCGGCGCTTTCCGGCGCTGACGCAGGGGGCGCTGCAGAAGCTCTGCCGCACCGGGCAAATCCGGGTCGACGGACACCGGGTAGAGGCGTCGGCGCGGCTGCTCGCCGGCCAGGCGGTGCGGGTGCCGCCGATGCCCGCGTCGCCGGACATCCGCGAGCCGACCGTCTCCGCGGCCGACGTGAAGGAGATGGAGCGGCTGGTGCTCCACCGCGACGACCAGCTGATCGTCCTGAACAAGCCTTCCGGGCTTGCGAGCCAAGGCGGCCCGGGGATCACCCGGCACCTGGACGGGATGCTGGACGCGTTGCGCGACGGTGGGGACCGGCCGCGGCTGGTGCACCGGCTGGACCGCGATACCTCCGGCGTCATCGTGCTGGCCCGCACCGCGGGCGTGGCGGCAAAGCTGGCGGCGGCGTTCCGCACCCGGGAGGTGGAGAAGACCTACTGGGCGGTGGTCAGCGGCCACCCCCACCCGGAGGAGGGGCAGATCGACCAGCCGCTGAAGCGCGTCGCCGGCGCGTTCGGCGAGCGCACCGTCGCCACTGACCGCAAGGACAAGGAGGGCCAGCGCGCCTACACCAACTACCGCATGCTGGACGCCGCCGGGCGCAAGCTGGCCTGGCTGGAGCTGCAGCCGCTCACCGGGCGCACGCACCAGCTGCGCGTCCACTGCGTCAGCCTGGGTACGCCGATCGTCGGCGACGAGAAATACGCCGAGCCGCGGGACAACGGTTCGGGCGGCAGCTTCGTGGAGGGGTTGGCGGACCGGCTGCACCTGCACGCCCGCGCCATCCTGCTGCCGCACCCGGCGGGGGGCACGCTGGCGGTCACGGCGCCGTTGCCGCCGCACATGCGCGACACGTTCTCGACGCTCGGCTTCCCCATCCCGTCCAGCCCGGCGGTGACGCGGCTGGTGCACGGCCCTAGATAGGGCCGGTTGGACCAGGGGTGCCGATGGCGAGACGCTGGGTTTATGCGGCGGTGGCGGTTCCGGTCGTCCTGGTCGCGGGCGCCGCCACGGTGGCGCTATCGTTCGACCCCAACAGCCAGAAGCAGCGCATCGTCGAGGCGGTGCGCCGGGCGACCGGGCGGGAGCTGACCCTGGCCGGCCCGGTCCGGCTCGGTTGGTCATGGACGCCCGTGCTGGAGGCGGAGGACGTTTCGTTCGCCAACATGGCGGGCGGCACCCGTCCGGCCATGGCCACGGCGGCCCGGATGGAAGCCCGGCTGAAGCTATGGCCGTTGCTGTCCCACCAGGTCGAACTGGCCTCCATCACGCTGGTGCGGCCGGACATCCTGGTCGAGACGGACGCGGCGGGCCGGGGCAACTGGCAGTTCGACCGCGCCGCCGCCCCTGCCACGGGGACGCCGTCGCCGGGACCCCGCACCCGCACGGTGGTGGACCGCCTGCGCGTCGAGGCCGGGCGGGTGACCTGGCATGACGGGCAAACCGGGCGGACGATCGTCGCGGACGTGCCGCAGGCGATGATGGAGGGCGGCGACGGCCCGCTGCACGTGGTGGCCACGGCGGACCTGGCCGGAACCGCCGTGACGGTGGACGCGACGCTGGGCCGTGCCGCGCAAGGGGCAGCCGAGCTGCCGGGCCCCTGGCCTGTCGCCGTCGCGGCGCGGGTGGGGGATGCCACGCTCGATCTGAAGGGAATGGCCGACCCCGCCGGCCGCACCCTGTCCGGACGGATCGACGCGACGGTCCCGGACCTCGCCCGGCTGGGCACGTTGCTGCAAGAGCCGGGCTTGCTGCCGCTGCACGAAATCCACCTGGCTGCGACGCTGCCCACGGGTGGCGGCTTGCCGCAGGACGTGTCGCTCCAACTGGGTGCCGCCGACCTCGGGGCGCTGCTGCCGGGCGCAGCGCTCGGCAAGCTCTCGCTGACCTGGCCGGCCGGGCAGCCGGCGCGGCTTGAGGCCGAGGGCGCGCTGGCCGGCGCGCCTTGGCACGTGAGCAGCGGGCTGGTGCCGGCCGGCACGGGCGCGGCGCTGCGGGCTCTGAGCGTGTCATCGGCGATCGGCGACCTGGCGGGTGACGTGGCCGTGGCCGTGTGGCCGCAACGCATGTTGCGGGGCACGCTGGTGTCGAACCGCATCGACCTCGATGCCCTCCGGGCCATGTCGCGACCCGCCCCCCCGGCGCCGGCCCCGGGGATGCCCGTGCCGGGACCAGCGCCCGCCAGCGCCCCTCGCCTGTTCTCCGACACGCCGCTGCCGTGGGCGGCGCTGCGCCGGGCCGACGTCGACCTCCAACTCTCCGTCGGCGCGCTGCGTGGCGGAGGCGCCGATTACCGTGACATCTCGGTGCACGTCGCCCTCCAGGATGGCGTCCTGCGCGTCGACCCGGCGTCGTTGCAGGCGCCCGAGGGGCGGGTGGCCTTCTCCGCCAGCGCGGATGCGCGCCAGCCGGACCCGCCCGTGGCCGTGGCGCTGCGCTCGGCCGCGTTCGCCATCGATCCGCTCCTGCAAGCCTTTGGCCTGCCCGCCGGGTCGGACGGGACCGCTGACCTGGACGTGGCCCTGCACGCCGCCGGCGCCTCGCCGCACGCCCTGGCGTCGAGCCTGGACGGCCATGTCGGCATCGCCCTGGTGGACGGGGAGCTCTCGAATGCTGCGCTGTCGGCCGCGCTGGGGGACGTGCTGCGCACCGCCGGGGCGCGGCTGGACGCCGCCGGGCGCAGCCACGTGCGCTGCCTGGCGGTCCGCGCCGACGCGCTGGGAGGCCAGGTCACCTTGGCGGCGATGAAGCTGGACACGGCCCGCCTGTTGCTGGAGGGGAGCGGGACGGTGAACCTCGCCGACGAGACGGTGGCCCTGCGGCTGCACCCGCTGCTCCGGCTGGGCGGCGCCGGAGTGTCGGCGCCGATCCGCCTGGATGGGCCGCTCGGCCGCCCGGCGGTCGGCATGGACACGCTCGGCGGCGCCGGCCGCGTTGGGGTGGTGATCGGCGGCCTGGCTGGGCCGGCGGAAAGCTGCACGGCGGAGCTGACGGCGGCGCGGGACGGCCGGGCAGGGCCGCTGCCGGCCGACATGCCCGCGGGGAAGGGAGGCAAGCCGGCCGACCTGCTGCGCGGATTGCTGCGGTGAAACGTGTCTGGTCCACGGCCTCTGTCGTGCCGCAGCCCGATGGCTGGGGTGTGGCCCTGGACCACAAGCCGCTGCGCCTGCCGGACGGTCCGGCGTTGCTGGTGCCACAGCCCGCCCTGGCGACCGCGATCGCGGCGGAGTGGCAGGTGGCGGGGTTGGCCAGCGGGCAAATCGACTACGCCGACGTGCCGCTGACCCGCCTGGCCGGGACGGCGCAGCTCCGCATCGTCCCGGACCCGGCGCCGGTCGCGGCGGCGCTGGCGAAGTATGGGGAAACGGACCTGCTCTGCTACCACGCCGACGCGCCGCCGGCGCTGGTGGCGCGGCACGAGGCAGCGTGGCGTCCCTGGCTGGAATGGTCACGGCTGACGCTGGGAGCGGCGCTCACGGTGACGACGGGGGTGGGCTACGTGAAGCAGCACCCGGACGCGGTCGCGGCGCTGCATCGGGCGGTGGCGGCAGAGAACGGGTGGGTGCTGGCCGGCCTGGGGATCGTCGTGCCGGCGCTCGGCAGCGTCGTGCTGGGGCTGGCCGTCGCGCATGGGGCTCTTACCGCAGCGGAGGCCCATGCCGTCTCCCGCGTCGACGAGTCGTTCCAGATCGAGCAATGGGGGGCTGACGCGGAGGCGGAGCGGCGGCAGGCCCACGTGGCGGCGGACATCGCCAGTGCCGCCTCCTTCATGGAACTGGTACGATGAGAGCCAAGCGCGTGGTGATCACCGGCCGGGTTCAGGGCGTGGGCTACCGGGACTGGATGGTCGCACAGGCTCGGACCCTCGGGGTCGCGGGCTGGGTGCGCAACCGAGCCGACGGCGCCGTCGAGGCGCTGGTGTATGGCGAGGTGGACGCCGTGGAGGAGTTGCTACGCGCCTGCCGCCGCGGCCCGCGCCTGGCGTCGGTCAGCCGGATCGAGGAGCATTGGGACGAGCCGCCAACGGAGCCTGGCTTCATCCGCCGGGCATGAAAAAAGCCCCGGGGTTCGCCCGGGGCCCATCCAGGCGCAGCTGGACGTCAGTTGTTGCTGCTACGGTTCCCGGTCAGCTGGAGCAGGAGCATGAACAGGTTAATGAAGTTCAGATAGAGGCTAAGCGCGTCGTACACACTGCGCTTGCCAGCCTGATCCGGGCCCTCGGAGTAGGCATACTGCGTGTAGGTCAGCTTGATGCGCTGCGTGTCGTAGGCGGTCAGCCCGACGAAGACGAGCACGCCGACGATGCTGATCATGAACTGCAGGGCACTGCTGGCGACGAAGATGTTGACGACGCTCGCCAGGATGACGCCGAACAGGCCCATCATCAGGAACGAGCCCATCCCCGTCAGGTCCCGCCGGGTCGTGTAGCCGATCAGGCTCATGGCGCCGAACGTGGCAGCCGTGATGAAGAACGTCCGCACGATCGATTCGCCGCTGTAGGCGAGGAAGATCGAGGTGAGGCTGGCGCCCATGGCTGCGCAGAACGCCCAGAAGATGGCCTGGACCGCAGTGCGGGAAAGCCGGTTGACTCCGAAGGACAGCACCAGGACGAAGGCGAGCGGCGCCAGCATCGCCACGATAGCGAGCGGGCCCTGGGTGCGGTGCAGGCCGAACTGCGTCTGCACGACCGGGTAGAACAGGTTGATCAACTGGGTATGCGCGACGCCATACGCGACGATGCCCGTCAGCAACAGGCCCGACGTCATCCAGTTGTAGACGCGCAGCATGTAGGCCCGCAGCCCGGCATCGAGCACCGCGGCATTGGCGGCGCTAGCCGGCGCGTAGGTACGGGAGTCAGGAGTGTAGGCCATGGCCTATGTGTTTCCTCGAACAGGGCGAAATGCCCGTTGCACCTATGTTGGCGAAAGCGGAAAAGCAATCAAGTGGATTTCGTACACTTAACCTGCACCGGTCCGGAAATCGAGCTTCACCATCCGGCAAGCACCGGCGTTGTTTGGACCTGGCGGCGGCGGCCCGGCAGGATAGTCTGGCGCCGCAGCAGAGAGGTGCGCCGATGGATTCGAACATGGTGACGCGGCCGGAGGATGTGGGGCTGTCCGCGACGCAGCTGGCGCGCGTGGTGGATTGGGCGCAGCGCCTGGTCGATGCCGGCAGGCTGCCCGGGGTGACCACGATGATCGCGCGCCGTGGCCGGGTGGCGCACCTGCATTGCTGCGGCCTGGCGAACCGGGCCACGGGGTTGGCCATGGCGCCCGACACCATCGTGCGCATCTATTCCATGACAAAGCCGCTCACCAGCCTCGCCATCATGATGCTGTACGAGCAGGGGTTGTTCCAACTGGACGACCCGATCAGCCGCTTCCTGCCTGCCTTCACCCATATGCGGGTGGCCGCCGGCGGGCAGCGCGGCAAGGTGGACACCGTGCCGGCAGCGCGGGAGATCACCTTCCGCGACCTGCTGACCCACACGGCGGGGCTGACCTACGGCTTCATGCAGTCGACCCTGGTGGACGGGCTGTATCGCGACCGCGGCATCGACTTCCAGACGGCGGACTGCACGCTCGGTGAGTTGGTGGAGCGCGTGGCCGAACTGCCGCTGCTGGCGCAGCCCGGTGCCGAGTGGAACTACAGCGTCGCCACCGACGTGCTGGGCCACCTGGTGGCGGTGATCGGGGGCGAGCCGTTCGGCGAATACCTGCACCGCCGGGTCCTCGGCCCGCTGGGCATGGTGGACACCGGCTTCCACGTGCCGGCCGCCAAGCACGGCCGCTTCGCCGCGAACTACGCCCGCGCGGCGGACGGGACGTTGGCGATGATCGACGACCCGGCCACCAGCCCCTACCGGGCGCCGCGCACCATCTGCTCGGGCGGCGGCGGGCTGGTGTCCACCGCCGGGGACTACATGCGGTTCTGCCGGTTCATGCTCAACAAGGGCGAGCTGGACGGCGTGCGCCTGGTGGGCCGCAAGACGGTCGAGTTGATGACCACCAACCACCTGCGCGGCGACATGGCCGCGATGGGCATGCCGCGCTTCAGCGAGAGCAGCTACGCCGGGGTCGGCTTCGGCCTCGGCTTCTCCGTCATGCTCGACCCGGCGCAGGCGCAGATCCTGGGCACGCCGGGCGAGTTCGCCTGGGGCGGCGCGGCCAGCACCGCGTTCTGGGTCGACCCGGCGGAGGAGATGGCGGTGGTGCTGCTCACCCAGCTGACGCCGTCCTCCACCTACCCGATCCGACGGGAGCTGCGGGTGCTGACGTATGCGGCCATCGTTGATTGATCCGATGGCGGTCGGCGTGAGGCAACCGCCCTCACAGCTTAGCTAACTTGACTAAGAAAATATCTGCAGGTTACGTCCGTCGGCGAGCCGACAAAGCTGGCTTCCCGTGGGCAGCCCGGATGCGGAGAGATGAATGCAACGTGTCACCATCCATGCCGCGAAGACCCACCTGTCTAGGCTGATCGAGGCTGCACTCGCCGGAGAGGATGTCGTGATCGCTCGCGGGAGCACCCCGGTTGTTCGCCTCGTGCCCATCACCAGGCAGGCTTTCCAGGTCGGTGTGCTGGCTGGTCAGCTCGGTTCGGGTCCGGACTTCATGGCACCCTTGGACGCGGAGGAACTCGACCGTTGGGAAGGCGGGCGGTGAGTTCGGTTCTTCTCGATACGCATGCCTGGGCCTGGAGCCTCTCGGGCGATGAGCGCCTCTCGCCACGGGCCCTGGCGGCCATGCACGACGCTGACACCGTGTTCGTGAGTCCGATCACCTTCTTCGAAATCGCCCGGAAGGTGCGGCTCGGCAAATGGCCGCAGATGGCCGCCTTCATCGATCGCCTGCCGTCCCTGTTGCAGTCCCAGGGCGGCAAGGTCGCCGCCTTCGAACCCCGGACCTGCCTTGAGGCCGGCATGATGGAGTGGGCGCATCGTGACCCGTTCGATCGGCTGCTTGCCGCCACGGCCCGGCAAGACAAGCACCTCCTTGTCTCCGCCGACGCTGTCTTCGACGGGATCGTTCCGCGCGTGTGGTGACGGACGATTGTCGTCTGCCTGTCACGGGGGCAGACGACAAGCGTGGAATGATCGGGTGAATGTACGTCATTGATGGAGAGCCGTCATTCGGCGTGGATTCGATTTCGGAGTTAAACGGCATCATCTTCGTCTGACAGGGGATTGGCCGGGTAGAAATCCGAAATAAAAAGGATTGCATCCCTCTCTTCCGCCCGAAGCCGTACATCGTCGGGGTGCGATCGATATCGCATATCGAGGCCCAGTAGCGCATCGTGTATGTCAGATGGCAATCGTGCAACTGATGTGATGCTGCTCCCAGAATTTCCGATCCCTGTTCGTCGATCAAACACCCAAATAGCCTGTGTCGTGACTTGCCGCGTATGCATCTCGTCGCCCACTATATCGACGACCAGACAAATGGCACTGCCATCTGTTTGCCCTCCCGCACTTGGATACGTGCCATGAACAATATCGCCAACTTGAACGTTCAACAGCTTGGCTTGCACGGAGGACACGGGAGAGTCTCCAATATTGCCTGCACTATACGGGTCCACTCTGTTCCTTCAAAGCTTCAGCCAGTAGAGCGCTAACGTCCGCTATGGGTCTAGACTGTGTGGAAACCGGCGGCTACTGAGGCTGGGGTGTGGAGCTAAGTGCCGGGCCGCTGATGCAGACGATGAGGACCTGAGCACCCGGGCAAATCACGGCCAGTTCTCAGCCCAGCGGGCGAAGCTCACTCCCCCCATGGGCAACCGCAAACACGTTTTCCCATGGCCTCGGTCGAAAGCGGACGCACCATTCGCAAATCCGACCGGGACGCTCCCATCCGCGGCATTATTGCGTCCGGGTGACGCGCCGGCCATCATAGTGGCAACAAAGCCAGTCCCGGGCATGCCGGGCAAGAAGGGGGAAGCATCCATGATCAACCGTCGCCACCTGTTACAAGGGACTGCGTCGCTGCTCGCTGCCCCGGCCCTTGTCGAGCGTGTCGGCGCGCAGACGCCGTTCGACTGGAAGCAGTTCAAGGGCCAGTCGCTCACCGTGTCCATGACCAAGAGCCCGCGCGCCGACGTCATGCAGGCGCACCAGAAGGAGTTCGAGGCGCTGACCGGCATCTCCGTCGACTCGGAGCAGCTGCCGGAGCAGCAGCAGCGGCCGAAGATGGTGCTGGAGCTGTCGACCGGCCGCCCCTCCTTCGACGTGACGCATTTCTCGCTGCACGTGTCCAAGCGGGTCGTGGGCCAGGGCAAGTGGCTGGAAGACATGCGGCCCTACGTCGCCAACCCCCAGCTCACCCCGGCGGACTGGGACTTCGCCGATTTCAGCGCGCCGTCGATCGCGGCGGCGACGCAGCCGGACGGGCGCATGGACTCGCTGCCGCTGGAGACCGATTTCTGGCTGGTGTACTACAACAAGCAGCTGCTGGCGCAGAAGGGCTTCGACACCTTCCCCACCACGCTGGACGACATGATGAAGGCGGCGCACGCCATCACGGACAAGGCGAACGGCACCTATGGCTTCGTCGGCCGCGGCCTGCGCAACGCCAACGTGCCGGTCTGGACCAGCTTCATGCTGGGCGAAGACCAGGCGACCGTCACGCCGGACGGCGCCAAGCTGCTGACCGACACGCCGGAGGCGATCTGGGCCGGCGAATACTACAAGACGATCATGCGGGAATGCGCCCCGCCCGGCGTGGTCGGCTTCAACTGGAACGAGAGCCAGACCAGCTTCACCCAGGGCAAGGTCGGCATGTGGCTGGACGGGGTCGGCTTCGCCCCGCCCTTGCTGGACCCGACCAAGAGCAAGATCGCCGACCATGTCGGGTTCGGCCTGATGCCCGCCGGGCCGAAGGGGCACCATTGCCCGGTGTTCACCGATGCGATCGGCGTGGCCGCGGCCAGCAAGGTGAAGGGCGCCGCCTACCTGTTCTGCCAATGGGCCACCAGCAAGCCGATGCTGCTCAACCTCGTGCGCGCCGGCGGCGGCGCCTCCCCCCGGTTGAGCACCTACGCCGACCCGGCGCTGGTGCGGGACAGCCCGTTCGGCAAGGAGTGGCTGTCCACCCTGCTCGCCAGCGCCAAGATCGCCCAGCTCGGCCTGCCGGAGATCATCCCGGTGACGGAGTTCCGGGACACGTTCGGCGTGGCGCTGACGGACATGATCGGCGGCGCCGACACCGCGGCCTCGCTCAAGAAGGCGACGGAGACGTTCCGCCCGATCCTGGAGAAATCCCTGAAGACATGAGCGCAAACGTCACCGCCGCGCTGGCGGCCAGGCCGGCGACGGTCCGGCAGCGGCGGCGCAACTATGCCCGGCGCTACCGGCTGTTCATCGTGCCGGCCGGGCTGGTGGTGGCGGCGGTGATCGTCTTTCCCTGGCTGTTCACCCTGTTCATGTCGCTGCAGGATTTCCATGCCGGCGGCGCCATGGCGTTCGCCGGGCTGGCGAACTACACGCGGATGCTGGGCGACGAGCGCTTCCTGGCCGCCATCCTCCACACGTTGTACTTCACCGCGCTGGCCGTGCTGTTCCCGACGGTGCTGGGCGTGGCCGCGGCGGTCTGCTTCAACCAGCGCTTTCCGCTGCGCAGCCTGGCCCGCACGGTGTTCATCCTGCCGATGATGGCGACGCCGGTGGCGGTGGCGCTGGTGTGGACGATGATGTTCCATCCGCAGCTGGGGGTGCTGAACTACCTGCTCACCTCGGTCGGACTGCCGCCGTCCAGCTGGGTGTACGACAGCGCCACGGTGATCCCGACGCTGGTGATGGTGGAGACGTGGCAGTGGACGCCGCTGGTGATGCTGGTGGTGCTGGGTGGCCTGGCCAGCCTGCCGGCGGACCCGTACGAGGCCGCGGCGCTGGACGGCGCGTCCGGCTGGCAGTGTTTCACCAAGATTACCCTGCCGCTGGTATGGCCGTTCATCATGGTGGCGCTGGTGCTGCGCGCGGTCGACGCGTTGAAGGCGTTCGACACCATCTTCGTCATCTCCGGCGGCGGGCCCGGCACGGCGAGCGAGACGGTGAACCTGTACCTCTACCAGGAGGCGTTCGCGTACTACGACATCGGCTACGCCTCGGCGATCGTCGTGGTGTTCTTCGTGCTGATCCTGCTGGTGACGCTGCTGCTGATGTCGCGCCGGGTGCAGGCGCGGGCGGCGTGAAGCGGAGTCTGGCGTCGCGGATCGGGCTGTATTTGTCGGTGCTCGCGCTGGTGTCGCCGGCGCTGCTGGTGTTCCTGTGGATGCTGTCGCTGTCGCTGAAGAACGAGGCGGACAACACCGCCTTCCCGCCCGTGTTCATCCCGAGCCCGCCGACGCTGGCCAACTTCGCCGAGGTGTTCGCGCGCAACGATTTCGTCGAATACACCATCAACTCGGTGATCGTGTCGTTCGGCGCCACCTTCGCGGCGCTGCTGGTGGGCGTGCCCGCCGGCTACGGCATCGCCAAGGCCAAGGCGGGCGGGTCGGCGGCGCTGATCCTGGTGGCGCGGATCACGCCCGGGCTGAGCTACCTGGTGCCGTTGTTCCTGCTGTTCCAGTGGCTGGGGCTGACGGGCACGCTGCTGCCGATCCTCATCACCCACCTGGTGATCACCGTGCCGATCGTGGTCTACGTGATGATCGGCTTCTTCGAAGGGCTGCCGGGCGAGCTGGAGGAGGCGGCGCTGGTGGACGGCGCCACCATCTGGCAGGCGTTCCGCAGCGTGGCGTTGCCGCTGGCGCGGCCGGGCATCGTGGTGGCGACCATCCTCTCATTCATCTTCTCGTGGAACAACTTCATCTTCGCCGTGGTGCTGGCCGGCCGCCACACCCGCACCTTGCCGGTCGCGGTCTACAACGTGCTGACGTTCGAGCAGATCAGCTGGGGCCCGCTCGCCGCGGCGGCGTTGCTGGTGACGGCCCCCGTGCTGGTCCTGACGCTGCTGATGCAGAAGGAGATCGTGGCCGGGCTGACGGCGGGCGGAGTGAAGGGCGGCTGACCGGCTTACTCCGCCGGGGCCACCACGATCTTCACCCGCTTGCCACGGGCCAGGCGCTCCAGCGCCAAATACACCACCGGCGTGGTGTAGAGCGTCAACGCTTGGCTCACCACCAGGCCACCCACGATCGCCACCCCGAGCGGCACCCGGTATTCCGACCCAGTGCCGAACGCGAAGGCCAGCGGCAGCGCGCCCAGCAGCGCCGCCAGCGTCGTCATGATGATCGGGCGGAACCGCTCCAGGCAGGCGGCGTGGATCGCCGCCTCCGGCGACAGGCCGCGTTCGCGCTCCGCCTCAAGCGCGAAATCCACCAGCATGATCGCGTTCTTCTTCACGATGCCCATTAGCAGCACGATGCCGATGATGGACATCACGCTCATCTCGCCGCCCGTCACCAGCACCGCCAGCAGCGCCCCCAGCCCGGCGGAGGGCAGCGTGGACAGGATCGTCAGCGGGTGCAGCAGGCTCTCGTACAGCACGCCCAACACGATGTAGATCGTCAGCAGCGCCGCGCCGATCAGTGCCGGCTGGGTCGCCAGCGACTTCTGCAGGTATTGCGCATTGCCGGCGAACTGCGTGTGCACGCTCTCGGGCATGCGCAGCGACAGCGCGGTCCGCTCCACCAGGTCGGTCGCCTCGCCCAGCGCCATGCCCGGCGCCAGGTTGAAGCTGACGGAGCTGGCGGGGAACTGCCCCTGGTGGCGCACCGCCAGCGGGGCAGTGCCGCGCTCGAAATGCGCCACCGCGGACAGCGGCACCTGCTGCGCGCCGGGGGCGCCGACATAGACGCTCTGCAGCATCGACGGGTCGGTCTGCAGGAGCGGGTCCACCTCCAGCACCACCTTGTACTGGTTGCGGTCGGTGTAGATGGTGGAGATCTGCCGCTGCGCGAAGGCGTTGTTCAGCGCGTTGTCGATCGCCGTGGTGGACAGCTGCAGCCGTGCCGCGGCGTCGCGGTCGATCACCACGTTGGATTGCGGGCCGGAGCGATCCTGGTCGCTGGTGACGTCGGTGATGCCGCCCACCTGCTGCAACGCCGTCTCCAGCCGCAGCGTCCACTCCCGCAACTCGGCCAGGTCCTGGTCCAGCATGATGAACTGGAACTGGCTGCCGCCGCTGCGCCCGCCGCCGCGCAGGTCCTGCGCGGAGTAGAGGAAGGTCTGCACGTCCGCCATGGCCTGCAGCTTCGGGCGCAACCGGGCGATCACCTCCTCGCTGGACAGGCCCCGCTCGGCGAGCGGTTTCAGCTGCACCGTCACCTGGCCGCGGTTCAACGAGGCGAAGCCGCTGGTGACGCCCACGGTCGAGCCGACGGTCTCCACCGCCGGGTCGGCCAGGATCACGTCCACCACGCGCTTCTGCCGCGCCTCCATCGACGCGAACGAGACGGAGGGGTCCGCCAGCGTGCCGCCCTGGATCATCCCGGTGTCCTGGATCGGCAGGAAGCCCTTCGGTACCTCCCGGTACAGCACCACCGTCGCCACCGCACAGCCCAGCGTCACCAGCAGCATCAGCTTGCGCCAGCGCAGCGCCCAGGCGAGGCTGCGGGCGTAGAGCCCCAAAATGTCCTCGAACTCGCGTTCGATCGCCGCATCCAGCCGGCCCAGCCAACCGCCGAGCGGCGCATGCGGCCGGGCCAGCCGGCCCATCATCATCGGCGTCACCGTCAGCGAGACGACGGCGGAAATGGCGATCGCCAGCGTCAGCACCATGGCGAACTCGTGGAACAGCCGGCCCAGCAGGCCGCCCATGAAGATGATGGGGATGAACACCGCCACCAGCGAGATGGAGATGGACATGACGGTGAAGCCGATCTGCCGCGCCCCCTCGATCGCGGCGGCCAGTGGTGGCGAGCCGCGCTCGGCATGGGTGCTGACGTTCTCGATCATGACGATCGCGTCGTCGACGACGAAGCCGACGGAGATGGTCAGCGCCATCAGCGAGAAGTTGTCCAGGCTGTAGCCGAGCTGCCACATCGCGGCGAGCGTGCCGGCGATGGACAGCGGCACCGTCACCGCCGCGGCGAGGGTCGGCACCAGGCGGCGCATGAACAGCAGCACCACCAGCAGCACCAGTGCCACGGAGATCAGCAGCGACAGCTGCACGTCGTTCACGCTGGCCCGGATGGTGCTGGTGCGGTCCGAGATGACGGAGACCTTGATGTCCGGCGGCATCCAGGCGAGCAAGTGGGGCAGTTCCGCCTTGATGCGGTCTGCGGTGTCGATCACGTTCGCCCCGGCGATCTTGCTGATGTACAGCAGGATGGCGGGCGTCTTGCCGTCCCAGGCGGCCAGGCGGGAGTTGGCCACCCCGTCCACCACGCTCGCCACGTCGGACAGCCGCAGGGCGGAGCCGTTCTGCGACTTGATCACCAGCCCGGCATACTCGCCGGCCTGCACCATCTGCCCGTTGACCGCGATGTCCTCGGCGCGGCTGGCGCTCTCGAAGCTGCCGGTCGCCTCCGTCACGTTGGCGTTGCGGATGGCGGTGAACACGTCCTGCGCGGCCAGGCTGGCGGCCCGCAGCGCGCCCGGGTTCAGCCGCACGCGGACGGCGGGCTTCTCCGCGCCGTTGATCTGCACCTGGCTCACCCCGTCCAGCTGCGACAGGCGCTGGGCGAGGATGGTGTCCGCCGCATCGTAGACCTGGCCCGGCGAGAGCGTGTCCGAGGTGAGCGCCAAGGTGAGGATCGGCGCGTCCGCCGGGTTGAACTTGCGGTAGTAGGGCCGCGTGGGCAGGTCGGACGGGAGATCCGAGGTGGCGGCGTTGATGGCGGCCTGCACGTCGTGCGCCGCGCCCTCGATGTCGCGGTCGATGTCGAACTGGATGACGATGCTGGTGGAGCCGATGGCGGAGGTGGAGGTGATCTCCGTCACGCCCGCGATCTCGCCCATCCTGCGCTCGAGCGGGGCGGCGATGGAGGTCGCCATCGTCTCCGGGTCCGCCCCCGGGCGGCCGGCGAAGACGACGATGGTGGGAATGTCGACGGAAGGCAGCGGCGCCACCGGCAGGAAGTTGTAGGCGACGACGCCCGCGAGCAGCAGGCCGAGCGCCATCAGCGCCGTGCCGATCGGGCGGAGGATGAACGGGGTGGAGAAGGTCACTTAGGTGCGGCCTTCGTGCGGGCTGGCCCTCACCCAACCCTCTCCCAGAGGGAGAGGGCTTGCTTGCTGCTCCCTCGCCTCCTGGGAGAGGGCCGGGTGAGGGTGCGGCTCCTCATTCCGCCGCCAGCGGTTGCATCCGGCCGCTGAACCGCAGGCGCAGCCGCTCGAACGTCACGTAGATCACCGGCGTAGTGTAGAGCGTCAGCAGCTGGCTGAGCAGCAGCCCGCCCACGATCGTGACGCCCAGCGGGAACCGCAGTTCGGAGCCGGTGCCGTGCTCCAGCACCAGCGGCAGCGCGCCCAGCAACGCCGCGAAGGTCGTCATCATGATCGGGCGGAAGCGCAGCAGGCACGCTTCCTCGATCGCGGCCTCCGGGCTCAGCCCGCGCTCCCGCTCCGCCTCCACCGCGAAGTCGATCATCATGATCGCGTTCTTCTTCACGATGCCCATCAGCAGCACGATGCCGACCAGCGCCACCAGCGACAGGTCCAGCCCGAACGCCATCAGCGCCAGCAGCGCGCCGATCCCGGCGGAGGGCAGCGTCGACAGGATGGTCACCGGGTGGATCGTGCTCTCGTACAGCACGCCCAGCACGATGTAGATCACCACCACGGCGGCCAGGATCAGCCACGGCTCGGACGCCAGCGAGCGCTGGAACTCCGCCGCGTCACCCGAGTAGCTGCCGGTCACCGTCTCGGGCATGCCCAGCGCCTGCTCGGCCTCCGCCACCGCGGTGACGGCGTCGCCCAGCGAGGTGCCTTCCGCCGTGTCGAAGGACAGGGTGACGGAGGGGAATTGCTGCTCGTGCGTGATCGCCAGCGGGCCGACGGTGCGGGTTATCACGGCCACGGCGGAGAGCGGGATCAGCGACTGCGCGGCACCCGACACGGTGGCGCCGCTGGTCGTGCTCTGCCCCTGCGCGGACAGCACGCCCGGCACCCGCAGCCGCAGCAGCGAGGCCGGGTCCGCCTGCCAGGAGGGGTCGGCCTCCAGCACCACGCGGTACTGGTTGGCCTGGGAGAAGATGGTGCTGATCTGGCGCTGGCCGAAGCTGTCGTACAGCACGTCCTGGATCGTCTGCATCGACACGCCCAGGCGCTGCGCCGCCTCCCGGTCCACGGTCACGCGGGTGACCAGCCCTTCGTCCTGCTGGTCGGTGGCGACGTTGCGCAGGCCGGGCGTGCGTTGCAGCCGAGCCAGCAGGCGGGGCGCCCAGCTCGCCAGCTCCGCCGCGTCGGTGTCCACCAGCGTGTATTGATACTGGGTGCGGCTGATGCGGGTGCCGATCTGGATGTCCTGCACCGGCTGGGTGAACACCGCCAGGCCGGGAATGGCGTCGGCCATGCGCTGCACCCGCGCCTGCACCACCGCCACCGGGTCCCGCTGCGGCTGCGGCTTCAGCGCGACCGTGATCCGCCCGGAGTTGGGCGTGGGGTTGATCGACCCGGCGCCCACGAAGGAGGCGACGCTGGCCACGGCCGGGTCGTGCGCCACCTCGTCGGCCAACTGCGCCTGCAGCTTGGCCATGGCGGGGATGGAGACGGCCTGGCTCGCCTCCGTCACCGCCACGATCACGCCAGTGTCCTGCGCCGGCAGGAAGCCCTTCGGCACCACGAGGTAGAGGAGGATGGTGCCGGCCAGGGTCGCCACCGCGATCAACAGCACCAACGGCTGCGCGGCCAGGGCCCAGCCCAGCGTGCGGCGGTACCCGGCCGTGGTGCGGCGGAACGCTGCCTCGAACAGCCGCGCCAGCAGCAGCGGTTTGGTCTCCCCCTCCAGCGGGCGCAGCAACCGGCCGCACATCATCGGCGTCAGGGTCAGCGACACCACGGCCGAGACCACGACGGAGACGGCGAGCGTGACCGCGAACTCGTTGAACAGCCGCCCGACCACGCCGGTCATGAACAGCAGCGGGATGAACACCGCGATCAGCGAGACGGTCAGCGACACGATGGTGAAGCCGATCTGCTTGGCGCCGCGGTAGGCCGCCTGCAACGGCGGCACGCCCTCCTCGATATAGCGGACCACGTTCTCGATCATGACGATGGCGTCGTCGACGACGAACCCGGTGGAGACGGTCAGCGCCATCAGCGACAGGTTGTCCAGGCCGTAGCCCAGCATGGCCATCACGCCGAACGTGCCGATCAGCGACAGCGGCAGCGCCACGCCGGGGATGACCGTCGCGCGCCACGAACCGAGGAACAGGTAGATCACCGCGATCACCAGCACGATGGCCAGCACCAGGGTGAACTCCACGTCGGCGACGGAGGCACGGATCGTCTCCGTCCGGTCCGTCACCACCGACAGCGTCACGCCGGATGGCAGTGAGCGTTCCAGCTGCGGCAGGGCGGCGCGGATGTCGGCCACCGTCTGCACGATGTTGGCGCCGGGCTGGCGCTGGATGTCCAGGATGACGGCGGGCTTGCCGTTCAGGGAGGAGACGACGCGGTTGTTCTCCACCCCCGCCACCACGGTGCCCACGTCGCGCAGGCGCAGCGGGGCGCTGTCCTTGTAGCTGATGACCAGCGTGCGGTACGCCTCGGGCGTCAGCAGCTGGTCGTTGGTGGCGAGCGCGAAGGCCTGTGCCCGGCCGTCGAACCCGCCCTTGGCGCCGTTGACGTTGGCGGCGGACACCGCGGTGCGGATGTCCTCCATCGACAGGTTGTAGGCCGCCAGCCGCGCCGGGTCGATGCGCACCCGGATGGCGCGGCGCAGCCCGCCCTGCACCGTCACCTTGCCCACGCCGTCGATCTGGCTGAGCTTGGGTTGCAGCAGCGTGTCCGCCGCATCCGCCACGCTGTCGAGCGGCACGTTGTCGGAGGTGAGCGCCAGGGTGACGATCGGCGCGTCCGCCGGGTTCACCTTGGCGTAGACGGGCGGGTACGGCAGCGTGGACGGCAGCGTGCCGGACGCGGCGTTGATCGCCGCCTGCACGTCCTGCGCCGCCCCGTCCATCGAGCGCGACAGGTTGAACTGCAGGATGATCTGGCTGGTGCCCTCGCTGCTGGTGCTCTCCATCGAGGACAGCCCGGTGATCTGCCCGAACTGGCGCTCCAGGCTGGCGGTCACCAACGTCGCGGTCACATCCGGGCTGGCGCCGGGCAGCTGGGTCGAGATCTCGATCGTCGGGAAGTCCACCTGCGGCAGCGCCGAGACCGGCAGCGCGCTGTAGCCGAGCAGCCCGGCCAACAGCACCGCCACCGCCAGCAGCGCGGTCGCGATGGGGCGGGCGATGAACGGGGCGGAGATGTTCATGCGCCGCTGACGTCTTCTCCCTCTCCCTCTGGGAGAGGGTCGGGGTGAGGGTCGGCCAGAACGATGCCGCGGCGTGCGGCCCCCTCACCCAACCCTCTCCCAGCGGGAGAGGGCTTTTGGAGGGGTGAGGGTGTGGCGTGCCTCACGGTGCGGCGGAGGCGCGTTGGCGCCCCTGCCCCGGCGCGCGGCGACGCCGCTCCGGCGCCTGGGCCTCGGCAGGGGCGCCCGGCGTCTGCACCTGCACCTTGGCGCCGTCCGTCAGGCGGGAGGCGCCGTCCGTCACCACCTGGTCGCCAGGCTCCAACCCGGCGGTCACGACGGAGACGGATTCGTCTTCATGGCCGACCTGCACGACCTTGCGCGTCACCGTGTCGTCCGGCTTCACCAGGTAGACGTAGCTTCCCGCTGGCCCGCGCTGGATCGCGGTGGGCGGCACGGTGGTGACGTCGTGTTCGGTGTCGATCAGCAGGCGGACGTTGGTGAAGCCGCCGGGCCACAGCGCCAGGTTGGGGTTGGGGAACGTCGCCTTCAGCTTGATCGTGCCGGTGGCCTGGTCGACGGTGTTGTCCAGCACGGCCACCTGGCCACGGTCCAGCACCGTCTTGCCGTCATTGGCCACGCCCTGCGGCAAGGCCAGCACTTCCGGCGCGCCGCCGCGGATCGCGCCAGAAACGGCACCGAGCGTCTGCTGCGGCAGGGTGAACACGACGGAGATCGGCTGCAGCTGGGTGATGACGGTCAGCGGCGTGGTGTCGGCGGCGTGCACGATGTTGCCCTGGTCCACCTGGCGGATGCCGGTGCGGCCGTCCAGCGGGCTGCTGATGGTGGTGTAGGACAGGTTGGTGCGCGCGGTGTCGATCTGCGCCTGGTCCTGCCGCACCTGCGCCTCCAGCTGCGCCACGGTCGACTTCTGCGTGTCGGACGTCTGCGCGGAGGTGTAGGCGGTCGCCGCCAGCTTCTGGTAGCGGCCGAGGTCGACGCGGGCGTTGGCCAGGTTGGCATCGTCCTGCGCCTTCTTCGCCACCGCCTGGTCCAGCGCCGCCTGGTAGGGACGCGGGTCGATCCGGGCCAGCACGTCGCCGGTGCGGACGTCCTGGCCCTCCTTGAACCGCACCTCGATCAGCGGGCCGTCGATCATCGCCTTGACCGTGACGGTGTTGAAGGCCTGCACCGTGCCCAGCGCGTCCAGGTAGACGGGCACGTCCCCCTTGGTCGCCAGGGCGGAGAGCACCGGGATCGGGTCGGCGTTGGCGCCGCGCCGCCGGCCGCGGCCGGCCCGTGCCTCCTGCTCGCTGGCCGGGGGCGTGCGGATGAACTCGTGCCACACGCCCCAGCCGGCAGCGCCCAGCACGAGGAGGATGAGGAGGAGGCGACCGAATTTCATGTGGACCCAACCGAATTCGGCAACGTCCATCCGCCGCCAAGTGCCTTGTAGAGATTGATGAGCGCCTGGAAATGCGCAAGCCGCACCTGGGCCAGCGCATCCTGGTCGGAGAACAGCGTGGTCTGCGTGTTCAGCACCGTGGTGATGTCCACGGTGCCCGCGGCCAACTGCGCCCGCGCGATGTCGGCGGCGCGCTGTGCCACGGCCACCGCCGTGCGCTCCAGCGTCTCCTGTTGGGCGGCGTAGCGGACGGCGACCAGGTAGGTCTCGGCGTCCTGGAAGGCCTGCAGCGCGGCCTGGCGGTAATCCGCCACCAGCTCGGCGAAGCGGCCCTTGGCCTGGTCCAGCTCACCCTGCTTCAGCCCGTTGTCGAAGATCGTCTGCGTGGCGGAGGCGGCGGCGGTGAACAGCAGGCTGCCCGGCCCGAGCAGGCTGGACAGCGCCAGGCTCTCGATGCCGCCCTGGCTGGTGAGCTGCACGGCCGGGAAGAAGGCGGCGCGGGCGGCGCGGACGTTGCCGTTCTGCGACACGAGGTTGGCCTCGGCCTCCGCCACGTCGGGCCGGCGCGCCAGGAGTTCGGACGGCAGGCCGCCACCGACGGCGGGGACCGGCAGGTTGAACAGCGTGTCCGCCTGCACGGTGATGGATTCCGGCGGCCGGCCGACCAGGGTGGCCAGCGCGATCACCTGCTGTTCCAGTTGGCTTTGGAAGCCCGGGATTTGCGCCGCCTCCCCCGCCACCAGCGCCTCCTGCTGCGCCACGTCCAGCGCGGTGTCGGTGCCCACCTGCATGCGCACCTGGAACACCTTCAGCGTCGCCTGGGCGTCGCGCAGGTTGCGGTTGGCGACCGCCAGCCGGTCCGCCGCGCCCAGCGCCTGAAAGTAGGTGGTGGCGACCGAGGTGACGACGGTGAGCGCCACGGTGTCCTGGTCGAAGCGGCTGGACAGGGCGGCGGCCTGTGCTGACTCGTAGGTCGCCCGGTTCTTGCCCCAGAAATCGGCCTCGTAGCTGACCGCGCCCTGGGCGCTGTACTGCCGGCTGTCGGTGTAGTGGCTGGTGCTGCTGGTGCCCCCGCTCACCACCGTGCTGCCGGTGGTGCTGGTGGTCTGCGTCGTCGTGCCGGAGCCCGTGCTGGTGCTGGAGGTGACGCCGCTGCTGCCGGTGGTGACGCCGGAGATGCCGCTGCTGCCGCGCCGGGTCGACCCGATGCGGCTGTAGCTGGCGTTGCCGGTGGCGGTCAGCGTCGGCAGCAGCGGCGAGCCGGAGACGGATACCTGTGCGTCCGCCTGGACCACCCGTGCCGCCGCGGCGGCCAGGTTCTGGTTGTTGGCCTGCGCATCGGCGATCAGCCGGTCGAGCTCCGCCGAGCCGAAGGCGTGCCACCAGCCGATGGCCGGCCAGGCGGCTTGGGCGGATTCCGGCGTCGCGGCGCGGAACGCCGCGGGGATGGCCAGCTTCGGCCGGAAGTAATCCGGCCCCAGATCGCATCCGGACGAGGCGAGCGCGATCATGATGGAGGCGATGGCCGGAGAGGTCATCCGCAGCGGGGCAGATCCTTGAGAGAGGGCGGGGTCGGGCGTGGGTTAGCACACATCGCCGTCCGGGATGTAACAGGAGGATTACGGCTGCGGCATGCTGCCGGCGGCGAGCGTGCCACCCGTGCGGCAATCCCGCTGCCGCGGCGATCACCTCCCGTGGAACAATCTTGCGCGGGGGGGCATGATGTGCAAATCACCAGACCAATCAAGACGCTGAGGCGGGGAACGTTCGGGGTGGCAGAGCCGATCCTACAGACCGAGGGTTTGACGCGCGAGTTCCGCGGCTTCGTGGCCGTGGGCGGCGTGGACCTGCGGGTCATGCCCGGCACCATCCACGCGCTGATCGGGCCGAACGGGGCCGGCAAGACCACCTGCTTCAACCTGCTGACCAAGTTCCTGAAGCCGACCCGCGGCACCATCCGCTACGAAGGGCGCGACATCACCCGGCTGAAGCCGGCGCAGGTCGCGCGGCTGGGCCTGGTCCGCTCGTTCCAGATCTCCGCCGTGTTCCCGCATCTGACCGGGTTGGAGAACGTCCGCCTGGCGTTGCAGCGCCGGCGCGGCGGATCGTACGATTTCTGGCGGTCGGAGCAGGTGCTCAGGGCGCTGGACGATCAGGCGCGTTCGCTGCTGGACGACGTCGGCCTGTCCGAGTACGTCGAGACGCCGGCCGTCCTGCTTTCGTATGGCCGCAAGCGGGCGCTGGAGATCGCCACCACCCTGGCGCTCGAACCGCGCATGCTGCTGCTGGACGAGCCGACGGCGGGCATGACGCATGAGGACGTCGACCGCATCGTGGCGCTGGTGCGCCGGATCCGCGTCGGTCGCACCATCCTGATGGTGGAGCACAACCTCTCGGTCGTGGAGGGGCTGTGCGACCGCATCACCGTGCTGACGCGCGGCAAGGTGCTGGCGGAGGGGGACTACGCCACCGTGTCCCGCAACCCCGAAGTCGTGGCCGCCTACCTGGGCACCGACGCACCCCAGGATGCCGCGGTGGACACCCATGTTTGAGGTGAAGGACCTGCAGGCCTGGTATGGCGAGAGCCACGTGCTGCACGGCGTGGCGTTCGAGGTCGGCGAGGGCGAGGTGGTGACGCTGCTGGGCCGCAACGGCGCCGGCAAGACCACGACCATGAAGTCGATCATGGGGCTGGTGCCGCGGCGCAGCGGCTCGATCGTCTACAAGGGGCGCGAGACGGTGCGGATGCGCCCGGACGAGGTCGCGCGCGCGGGCATCGCCATCTGCCCGGAGGAGCGTGGCATCTTCGCCAGCCTGACCGTGACCGAGAACCTCCTGCTGCCCCCTGTGATCGGGCCGGGCGGGCTGGACGTGCCGACCATCTACACGCTGTTCCCGAACCTGAAGGAGCGTGCCGCCTCGCAGGGCACCAAGCTGTCGGGCGGCGAGCAGCAGATGCTGGCGATCGGCCGGATCCTGCGCACCGGCGCGCGCTTCCTGCTGCTGGACGAGCCGACCGAGGGGCTGGCGCCCGTCATCGTGCAGCAGATCGGCCGCACCATCCGCGAGCTGCGCACCCGCGGCTTCACGGTGCTGCTGGTGGAACAGAACTTCCGCTTCGCCGCCACGGTGGCCGACCGCCACTACGTGATGGAGCATGGCCGGGTGATCGATATGATCCCGAACAGCGAGATCGGGGCGAAGATGGACAAGCTGCACGAATATCTTGGGGTGTGACCGGCCGAACGTCGCGTGCGTCCCGGCTGCAGCCTCGCAACCTGACGGAGGACTGACCATGATCCAGCGCCGAAGCCTTCTCGCCGCCACAGCGGCGACTGCCCTTGTCGGTTCCCGTGCCCGGGCACAGGGCGCCAGCCTGAAGATCGGCGTGCTCGGGGACGAGTCCGGGGTCTACCGGGACCTCAGCGGCCCGGTGGCCATCGCCTGCGTGCGCCAGGCGATCGAGGAGATGTCCCCGCACCTGAACGGCGTCGACATCCAGGTCGTCGTGGGTGACCACCAGAACAAGCCGGACGTCGGCGCCTCCATCGCGCGGCAATGGTTCGACCGGGACGGCGTGGACATGGTCATCGATTGCCCGAACAGCGCCGTGGCCCTGGCGGTCGCCGCCGTGTGCAAGGAGAAGGACAAGGCCTACATCAACAGCCCAGGGATGATCGCGGACCTGACAGGCCCGCAATGCGCCCCCACCACGGTGCATTTCACCATGGACACCTGGGCGCTGGCGCATTCCACCGGCGGCGCGCTGGTGAAGGCCGGCGGCACCAGCTGGTTCTTCGTGACCGCCGACTACGCGTTCGGCATCGCGCTGGAGCGGGACACCACCAACTTCGTCAAGCAGGCGGGCGGCACGGTGGTGGGCTCGGTGAAGGCGCCGTTCCCCACCAGCGACTTCTCCTCCTTCCTGTTGCAGGCGCAGTCCTCCGGCGCCAAGGTGATCGGGCTGTGCAACGCCGGGTCGGACACGGTGAACTCCATCAAGCAGGCCGGCGAGTTCGGCCTGACGCAGGCCGGGATCAAGCTGGCCGGGCTGCTGGTGTTCATCAGCGACGTGCATGCGCTTGGGTTGCAGACGGCGCAGGGACTGAACCTGACGGAAAGCTTCTACTGGGACCTCAATGACCGCACCCGCGCCTTCACCAGCCGCTTGATCAAGAAGACGGACGGCTACCACCCCGGCATGGGCCAGGCCGGCTGCTACGGCGGCGCCATCCACTACCTCAAGGCGGTGGCGGCGATGGGCGTGGCCGACGCGAAGAAGAGCGGCACGGCGGTGGTCGACCGGATGAAGTCGATGCCGACCGACGACGACGCGTTCGGCCCCGGTTCCATCCGGCAGGACGGTCGGGCGCTGCACCCGGTCTACCTGTTCCAGGTAAAGACGCCGGCGCAAAGCAAGGCGCCGTGGGACTACTACAACCTGGTCGCCACCACGCCCGCGGACCAGGCGTTCCGACCGTTGAACGAGGGCGGCTGCCCGATGGTGCACGCATGATCGCGCGCCGGACGCTGCTGGCGGCCTCGGCAGCCGCGGCGGTCGCCCCGCGTGCCCGCGCGCAGGGGACGACCATCAAGCTGGGCGTGCTGAACGACATGTCCGGTCCGTATCGTGACACGGGCGGCCCGCTCTCGGTCACCTGCGTGCGGCAGGCGGTGCAGGATTTCGGCGACCACGGCTTCAAGGTGGAGGTCGTCAGCGCCGACCACGGCAACAAGCCCGACCAGGGCGCGTCCATCGCGCGCCGCTGGTTCGACCAGGAGGGCGTGGACGTCATCCTCGACGTCCCGACCTCCTCCGTCGCGCTGGCGGTGAGCACGGTCGCGCGGGAGAAGAACAAGGTCAACCTGAACTCCGGCGCCGGCACCATCGACCTGACGGGCGCCCAATGCTCGCCCAACACCGTCCAGTGGACCTACGACGTCTACATGCTCGCAAAGTCGACGGGCGGCGCAATGGTCAAGTCGGGCGGCGACAGCTGGTTCTTCGTCACCGCGGACTACGTGTTCGGCCAGCAGCTCGCCAGCGAGACGATGCAGTTCGTCAAGGCGGCCGGCGGCAAGGTGACGGGGGAGGCACGTTATCCTTTCCCGGCCACCAGCGACTTCTCGTCCTTCCTGTTGCAGGCGCAGACCTCGGGCGCCAAGGTGCTCGGCCTGGCCAATGCCGGCGCCGACACCATCAACTGCATCAAGCAGGCGGCGGAGTTCGGGCTGACGCAACGCATGAAGCTCGCCGCGCTGCTGATGTTCATCAGCGACGTGAACGGGCTGGGGCTGCAGACGGCGCAGGGCCTGACGCTGACCGAGAGCTTCTACTGGGACCTGAACGACCGCACGCGGGCGTTTTCCGCCCGGCTGAAGGACAAGGCGCCGGAGGTCCGCGCCGACATGGACCAGGCAGGCTGCTACGCCGCCGCGCTGCACTACCTCAAGGCGGTGGCGGATATGGGCGTGGCCAGTGCCAAGGCGAACGGCGCCGCGGCCGTCGCCCGCATGAAGGCGATGCCGACCGACGACGACGCGTTCGGCAAGGGCTCCATCCGCGAGGACGGCCGCGGCTTGTTCCCCGCCTACCTGTTCGAGGTGAAAAGCCCGGCGGAGAGCAAGGCGCCCTGGGACTACTACAAGCTGGTCGCCACCACCCCGCCGAACGAGGCGTGGCAGCCGCTTTCCGAAGGCGGCTGCCCGCTGATCCACAGTTAACCGGGCACCATGTTCACGATCTTCGGCTATTCCGGGCCGCTGCTGTTCGGCCAGCTGCTGCTCGGCCTGATCAACGGGGCGTTCTACGCGCTGCTGTCGCTGGGGCTGGCGATCATCTTCGGCATGCTGAACATCATCAACTTCGCCCACGGCGCGCTGTTCATGGTCGGCGCGTTCGTGGCCTGGATGCTGCAGAACTATCTGGGCCTGGATTACTGGTGGGCGCTGCTGTTGGCGCCGTTGACCGTCGGCATCTTCGGCGTGCTGCTGGAGAAGACGGTCATCAGCCGGCTCTACCGCATCGACCATCTCTACGGCCTGCTGCTCACCTTCGGCCTCGCGTTGATCCTGGAGGGGCTGTTCCGCAACGAATACGGCTCCTCCGGGCTGCCCTACCGGATCCCCCAGCTGCTGTCGGGCGGCACCAATCTCGGCTTCATGTTCCTGCCGAACTACCGCGGGTGGGTGGTGGTGGTGGCCTTCGTCGTCTGCCTGGCGACGTGGCTGGTGATCGACAAGACCTCCATCGGGGCGAAGCTGCGCGCCGCCACGGAGAACCCGGGGCTCGTGCAGGCCTTCGGCGTCAACGTGCCGCGCATGATCACGCTGACCTACGCGGCCGGCGTGGCGCTGGCGGCGTTCGCCGGCGTGCTGGCGGCGCCGATCTATTCCGTCAACCCGAACATGGGGTCCAACCTGATCATCGTCGTGTTCGCCGTGGTGGTGATCGGCGGCATGGGGTCCATCCTGGGCTCCATCCTCACCGGCTTCGGCTTGGGCGTGGCGGAGGGGCTGACCAAGGTGTTCTACCCGCAGGCCTCGGCCACGGTGATCTTCGTCGTGATGGTGATCGTGCTGCTGGCCCGTCCGGCCGGGCTGTTCGGGAAGGCTGCCTGATGTTCGGCTTCTCCCGGCAGCAGGGCATCGCCTTCCTGCTGCTGCTGGCGCTGATCGTGGTCTGCCCGTTCGTGCTGTACCCCGTGTTCCTGATGAACGTGCTGTGCTTCGCGCTGCTCGCCTCCGCGTTCAACCTGCTGATCGGCTATGTCGGGCTGATGAGCTTCGGCCACGCGGCGTATTTCGGCATGGGCGCCTACGTCTCCGCCTATGCCGCCAAGGCGTGGGGGTTGAGCCCGGAGCTGTGCGTTCTGCTGGGCGGTGTCACCGGCGGGCTGCTCGGCACGGTGTTCGGCTGGCTGGCGATCCGGCGGCAGGGCATCTACTTCGCCATGATCACGCTGGCACTGGCGCAGATGAACTACTTCTTCTGCCTGCAGGCGCCGTTCACCCATGGCGAGGACGGTATCCAGCAGGTGCCGCGCGGTGCGCTGTTCGGGGTGATCCCGCTGAACAACGACCTGGCCATGTACGCCTTCATCGCCGTCATCTTCCTCCTGTTCTTCGTGTTGATCCACCGCATCGTGTACTCGCCGTTCGGCCAGGTGCTGAAGGCGATCCGCGAGAACGAGCCGCGGGCGACCTCGCTCGGCTACCGGACGGACGACTACAAGCTCATCGCCTTTATCTTGTCATGCTTCATTGCTGGTATCGCCGGAGGTGCGAAGGCGTTGGTGTTCGGCATCGCGACGCTGACGGACGTGAACTTCGAGACTTCGGGGGAGATCGTGTTGATGACCTTGGTCGGCGGCATGGGGACCATCTTCGGGCCGGGCGTGGGCGCGCTCATCCTCAAGGGTATGGAGAACTACCTGGCCGGGATCGGCTCGTGGGTGACGGTGGTGCAGGGCTGCATCTTCGTCGTCTGCGTGCTGGCGTTCCGCCGCGGCATCATCGGTGAGCTCGGGGCGCGGCTGAAGCTCGGGCTTTGAGCTACGCCACCTTGTATGCCGCCATGGCGCGGCTGAACGTCCAGCTGACCGCGATGGCGGCCTTGGGCGCGGAGATGAAGCTGCGGGTGGCAGGGGCGCCGGGCGACCCGCGGACCCGCCCGCTGTTGCAGAGCATCACCGATCTCCTCGGGCCAGGCTTGCTGGACGACATGGAGGACGGCGAGGAAGAAGGCGCGCTGGGTCTGTTGCAGACCTTCTTCCGCGATGCCTCCAGCCTGCTCGACACGCCCGGCGCCAAGCCCGGCTGGACACACGCCGACCCGGTGATCCTGCGCTCGCTGGGACGGTCCTCCCGCAGCAACATCTTCAGCATCCTGGCACTGCTCCCGGGCCGCCCGGCGCTGGAGCAGGCGATCGCCGGCGGCCAACGCTTCCTCGACATCGGCACTGGCGTCGGACAGGTGGCGATGACCGCGGCCCGGGTGTGGCCGCACCTGCAAGTGGTCGGGATCGATCTGTGGGAGCCATCCCTGGCGATCGCGCGCGAGACCTTGGCGGCGAGCGAGGTGGCGGACCGGGTGGAGCTCCGCCACCAGGACCTGGCCGACCTGGACGACCGCGAGGCCTACGCCCTCGCCTGGCTGCCCGCGCCCTTCATCCCGGGAGAGGTGGTGGGCGGTGCCATGCCTCGGCTGTGGCGCGCCATGGCGCCTGGCGGCTGGCTGGTGGTGGGGCTGTTCGCCATCCCGCCGGAGCCGCTGCCCGGCGCGGTCGCCCGGCTGCGCACCGTGCGCGGCGGCGGCCACCCCTGGGTTCCGGACGACATGGTGCAGCTGATGCAGCAGGCCGGCTTCGTGGACGTCGAGTGTCCACCCCCTACAGGGATGGTCCGCGTGATCGGCCGGCGCCCGGTGGAATGACCGGCTGGCCGTGCGAACCGCTGCTGACGCGGCGGAAACGGGCCCCGCACGCACGTGCAGGGTTGCCTGTCCCGCCCCATTGTCCTACACCGCGCCCTCGGCTGCGCCCGTAGCTCAATTGGATAGAGCACCAGACTACGAATCTGGGGGTTGGAAGTTCGAGTCTTTCCGGGCGCGCCAAATCAATGATTTAGCGACATTTATACTCGGCCTGATGTGGTCTACCAATCTGCGGACTCTCTGCGGAGTCTTCCCGACCGCACGTATTTCGCGAAAGCAGTGGGGTGAACACGGCTAGGATTTCTGGATACCGAGCTGGCGGCGAAGCCTGTCCATCGCTTGGCGGAAGTGGACGAGTTGGTCATCGGCCTGCGCCTTCAGCATTCCCGAGTAGTCATTGGGCGGCAGTTGCAGGTCCGCTCGGATCGCACCTAAAGCCGCGCCTAGTGTGGGCATTACGGCCATGCTGCGTGCGAGACATGCCTCTGAAAAGTCCATCTTCAGGCGGGCGTCATCAACGCGCGTCGAAGCATACTCCGGACCGAAGGGTAGCGCGGCAACGCCTCTTGACGACCACTCCACCGCCGTCCGTTCTACGGTAAGTTCAACAATTGCGCTGCCGATTTCCCGACCGACTTTCACGACAAGGCAGCTTGTCTCGAAAGAGGCAAAGAGATGTACTTTGGCCAAGGCCCCGGACGCGTTGAGAAATGGAGCGGTTATCTCCTTTGTCTCGCGGGTAAGGTCGGCCATTTGAGCGATCACACTGACGCCTTGCGTCGCGATTTCAGCCGCACCCTCGTAGACCGTTCGCCGACTATCATAGAGGCGACGTGCCTCGTCCATGGCCCGAGCATCAACAGCTTGCTGAGTAGCGCGCCGTTCGGCCGCAGCGTTGTTTCTCGTGATTGTCAGCACTGTGCCGACGAAGGCCAGAATGCCCACGTATGCCGTAGCCGGAATCGTCTGTAGCCAAGCTGTTGCCAAACCGACCACCATAAGCACCCACTCGCTCATCGCCGATGTATAGCGTGCGCGACGGGAAATAGCCTGCGGCTTGCGGGCTCAACCATCCCGCATCAATCCGACTACCGGGTGGTTTCATCCCGCCCACCGCCCAACCCGGCCGACAGCCTTGAAATCCGCGCCTGCCTCCGTGCCTCGGGGGACGTCGGATCAGCATAGGTGGTGGTGACACCCTCGGCCTTCCGGCAGGCTTCGCAGCCACGGGCATGGCCTGAGGCTCACCCGGCTGCACCTCTGCCGGCGCGATCACCGGAACGTCCGTCTCTTCCTGCTTCACTGGAAATACCTCCGCGACACGCTTCCAAAACCGTTCACCATACCGCTCCGATCCCAGAACGCTCAGGGCAGCCCGGGCGTAGACCGCCAGGTCGAGCTGCTCGTTCGGGCGCACCTTCTGCCATTCCTGCCGGGCGAACCCGCGGCGGTCGCGCACCGTCACCAGCGTTTCCGCGACAAGCTGCTTCACACGTTCGGCGTTCAGGCCATCCGGCAGGTGAACCCATCCCGGCGGGAATCCTGCCCCTCGGCACGAGACAACCACAGGATAGAGCACCTCGCGCACAGTACCGTCCGGGCGTTCAACGGCAGCATCGGCGATCCGGTATAGCAGGGCTTGCTCGCCGCCGACCCGCTTGAGGTCGTCGAGCAAGTCCTGCTCCACTCGGTGTTCGGCACGGGCGCCGATATGATGGACGGTCTCGATCAGCAGGTCGACAAGCGTGTCGATGACGGCCTGTCCGCGCATGTGGGCCTAGGCCGCGAGCCAGGCCGGGCGGGCGGCGTCAGGGTGCCGGCGCAGCTCATAGGGCGCCTCGACAGCCACGCGCTGCCGGCATGCTTCCAGCTCGGCCGGCTCCAGTCGGCGAACAAGCCGTCCGGGAGACCGAGGCCGCGCACGGCATCGAGCCGGGCCAGTTCATCACGCAAGCTGGCGACACTGGCCCGGCCTGGACCAGCGCGCAGGTGGATCAGCGCGGCGCCGGTTGCGGATTGCCAGGGCCATCGGGAAACCCAGCGCCGTACCGCCGACAAGCCCTGCGACAGAAAGCACGATGGTCCAGCCCGCCCCGGCCAGCAGATATGCGAATTGCTGTTGCGTCAGCCCAAGCACGGTGCCCGTCATGAGGCGTAGCCCACGCTCGATCGGCCTGGGAACGCGAGCCCTCCGCCATAGGTAGATTCCGAACCTGCCCTCCGGCCGCATTCCGGTTTCCACTGGCCACGAACTAGCTTTGGAGGACCGCATGGACGAGACCACGAACGGCCCGAGGGTCAGCGGCGTCGAGCCTGCATCTCCTGCCCCCCTGCCAAACCAAGCTTCCGGCCCAGCGCAGGCGGAGCAAGGCGAGCGCGGGCGTGAACTCAGGGCGGACGACCCTGGCCCGCCCGCGGACAGGCTGCTCCCCCATCACCCTCTGTCGCAAGGCCGCAGAAGCCTGTTCCGGCGCTGACGCGGTGAGTGACCTCTGAGCGGCCGCCGACCTCTGCAGTCCCACCCATGATCGTTGGCCGCATCTTCAAGCAGCCTGCGCCAGCGCTTCCGTGGGACCGCCCCCCGATCCGAGGCGAGATGTTCGGCGCCGAACGCCTGGAACAGCACGCCAGGAGCCTGGCCGCCGCACAGCCGGTGACAGCGGACCGCCGCCGGGACGGCCGCTTGGCGGACCGCCTGGCCGACAACGCCGCGCTCCTGTTGCGAGCGAACCGAGCGATGGCGAAAACGGCCGAGGACGGGCACCACGCGACCCCTGCCTCCGAGTGGCTGGCCGACAACTACCATTTGGTGGACATGCAAATCCGGGAGATCGGCATCGACCTGCCGCCCGGCTTCTACGCGCAATTGCCGAAGCTGGCCGCAGGGCCGTTCGCCGGCCTGCCAAGGGTGTTCGGCGCCATCTGGTCCCTGGTGGCCCACACGGACAGCCACCTCGACCTGGAGGCGCTGCGCCGCTACCTGCTGGCCTACCAGTCGGTGCAGCCGCTGACGGTCGGCGAGCTGTGGGCGGTGCCGATCACCCTGCGCATCGTGCTGATCGAGAACCTGCGGCGCATCGCCGAGCTGGTCGTGGACGACGCGGCCGCGCGGCAGGCGGCGGACGAGCTGGCGGAACGGTTGCAGGGCGCCGACGGAGCGGCCCCAAACGCGCGGGCCTTGCCGGCCAGCCTGCCGGGCGACCTGCCGGGACGCACCAGGCTGACCAACCCGTTCGCCGTGCAGCTCGCCCATCGCCTGCGCGGCCACGATCCCAACACGGACCCTGCGTTGGCCTGGCTCGACCGCTGCCTGGCGGTCCAAGGCGCCACGGTGGAAGCCGCCGTGCGGGAGGAACTGCAGAAGCAGGGCATGACCAATGCCACCGTCCGCAACATCATCACCAGCCTGCGCCTGACCGGCGGGATCGACTGGTCGGAATTTTTCGCAACGGTGTCCCTGGTGGACGCTGCCTTGGCCGGCGGCGTGGTCCCTGGCATGGATGTCCCGACGCACACCCTGTATCGAACCGCGATCGAGCAGTTGGCGCGCGGCTGCAGCCACACCGAGCTCGACATCGCCCGGCGCGTGGTGGCCGTCGCCGCCCAGCATCTCGGCCTCCGGCAGGGCGACCCGGGCTACCACCTGATCGCCGGCGGCCGCCTGGCGTTCGAGGCGGCATTGGGATACCGCCCGCCCCTGCGCACCCGGCTGGCGCGCTTCTGCCGAAGGCTCGGCATCGGCGGCTACGGCGGCGCCGTCGTCGCCGTGGCCGCGGCGTTCCTGGCCGTGCCGTTGTGGCTCGGGGCGGGGGGCGGCGGCCTGCTGCTGGTCGCCCTGGCCGCCGCCGGGTTCGTCGTCGCGTCCGACCCGGCTGTCGCCTGCGTGAACCGGTTGGCGACATGGGCCTTCGGCGCAACCACGCTGCCCGGCCTGCATCTCGAGCATGGCGTTCCCGCGCCGCTCCGCACCCTCGTCGCCGTACCGACCCTGCTGACGAGCGAGGCGGCGATCGCCGCCCAGGTCGACCGCCTCGAGATCCACTTCCTGTCCAGCGGCGACAGCGAGATCCATTTCGCCCTGTTGACCGACTGGACCGATAGCCCGGCCGAGCACCGGGACGGCGATGCGGCGCTGCTGGCCGCTGCCGCCGGGGGCATCGCCCGCCTCAACGGGGCGCACGGCCCGGCGCCGGGCGGCGCCCGCTTCCTGCTGCTGCACCGGCGCCGGGTCTGGAACGCGGGCGAGGGGCGGTGGATCGGCTGGGAACGCAAGCGCGGCAAGCTGCACGAGCTGAACCGGCTGCTGCGCGGCGCCACCGACACGACCTTCATGGACCCGCCCCCCGTGCCGGAGCGCGTGCGCTACGTCGTGACGCTGGACTCCGACACGCTGCTGCCGCGTGGCGCCGTGTGCCGGCTGGTGGGCAAGATGGCGCACCCGCTCAACGCCCCGCGCTTCGATGCGGCGTCCGGCCGCATCGAGGACGGCTATGCTGTCCTGCAGCCGCGGGTCACGCCGTCGCTGCCCACCGGGCGCGGCAGCTCGGTGTTCCAGCGCGTGTTCTCCAGCATGGACGGCATCGACCCGTACGCGGCGGCGGTGTCGGACGTGTATCAGGACCTGTTCGGCCAAGGCTCCTACGCCGGCAAGGGCATCTACGACGTGGATGCGTTCGAGGCAGCCCTGGCGGGCCGGGTGACGGACTCGACGTTGCTGAGCCACGACCTGTTCGAAGGCGTGTTCGCCCGCGCCGGGCTGGTCACCGACATCGAAGTGGTGGAGGCGTTCCCGGCAGGCTACATCGCGGCGGCCTTGCGCCAGCACCGCTGGGCGCGGGGCGACTGGCAGCTTCTACCATGGATCGTGCCGCGCGTCGACCAGGCGGCGCGCGATGCCGTCCCGGCGATGGGGCGCTGGAAGATGCTGGACAACCTGCGGCGGACGCTTTCGGCGCCGGCCGGGATCGTGGCGCTCATGGCCGCCTGGACGCTGCCGTTCCCGGCGGCACTGGCATGGACGGTGTTCGTGCTGCTGGCGGTCGTGCTGCCGGCGTGCCTTCCCGTGTTCGCCGACGTGGCCCCCGGGTCCCGCTGGGTGTCGCTGCGCTGCTACCTGGGTGTGCTGGGCCGTGGGCTGGCCCAGGCGGCGACGTTGGCCGGGCTGGGCCTCGTGTTCCTGGCGCATCAGGCGGTGCTGATGGGAGACGCGATCGCCCACAGCGTCGTGCGGGTGTGCTGGACGCGCCGCAACCTGCTGCAATGGGTGACGGCGGACCAGGCGGCGGAGGGACCGGCACCGGGCCTGGCCGGCACCTACCGGCTCATGGCCGGCGCCCCGGTGCTCGGCGTGCTGGCGCTGACCGCGCCGGCCTGGTCGGGACGGTGGGCATGGCTGCTCGCGACGCCGTTCGCCGCGGCCTGGATCGCGTCGCCGGCCATCGCCTGGTGGTCCAGCCGCGTGTCCGCCGGCAACCGCCCGGTGGCGTCGGGATCCGACATACGGGCGTTGCGAATGACGGCCCGCCGGACGTGGCGGTTCTTCGAGACCTTCGTCACACCGGCCGACAACCTGCTGCCGCCGGACAACTTCCAGGAAGACCCGGCGCCCGAGCTGGCGCACCGGACCTCGCCCACCAACATCGGGCTGTATCTCCTATCGGCTGCGGCCGCCCATGATTTCGGCTGGGCCGGCCTGACCGACACGGTGGAGCGGCTGGAGGGGACGCTGGCCACCATGGGTCGCCTGCAGCGTTTCCGCGGACATTTCTACAACTGGTATGACACGGCCGACCTGCGCCCGCTGGAACCGGCCTACGTGTCCACCGTGGACAGCGGCAACCTGGCCGGGCACCTCCTCGCGCTGGCCAATGCCTGCGCCGGGTGGCGGCGAGGCCCGGCCGTGGATGCAGCCTGGCGGGCGGGGCTGGCCGATGCAGCCGCCTTGGCTGCCGAGGAAGTCGCGCGATTGTCTCCGCCTGGCCTGGGGTCGCCGTCGCCAGGGCTGAGCCAGGTCGGCGCCGCGCTGGATGCGGTTGAAACCCGCTTGGCACAGGCGCACGGCGCCGGCCTTGCCGACTTTGCCGCGGACACCAGCGCGGCCTCCGCCCTGGCAGCGGCGTTCGCCACGAGCGATGCGGAGGCCGGGGACCTGGCGTTCTGGACCGCCGCCCTGCACCGAACGGTCGAGAGCCATCGCCGGGACCTGGCTGGTCCGGCGCTGCTGGCGCCGCGGCTCCTGGCCATCGAGCAGGCAGCGCGCGGCATGGCGCTGGCCATGGAGTTCGGCTTCCTCCGCAACGCCGAGCGCAAGCTGCTGTCGATCGGCTTCCTGCCGAACGAGGGCACGCTGGACGCCAATTGCTACGACCTGCTGGCCTCCGAAGCGCGATTGGCCTGTTTCGTCGCGATCGCCAAGGGAGACATCCCGTCCCGCGAATGGTTCCGCCTCGGCCGTGCCGTCACCCCTACCGCCGGCGGGGCCGTGCTCGTGTCCTGGTCGGGCTCCATGTTCGAGTACCTGATGCCGTCGCTCGTCATGCGTGCGCCGAACGGCAGCTTGCTGGAGGACACCAGCCAGCTCGTCGTCCGGCGGCAGATCGCCTTCGGAGCGGAGCACCACGTTCCGTGGGGCGTGTCGGAATCCGCGTACAACGTCCGCGACGTCGAGTACACCTACCAGTATTCCAACTTCGGCATCCCGGGCCTGGGTTTGAAGCGCGGGCTGGACGCGGATTTGGTCATCGCCCCGTACGCGACCGCGCTGGCCGCGATGGTCGATCCTGCGGCGGCCGTCAGCAACCTGTCCCAGCTCGCGGCGGCGGGCGCGCGGGGCCGCTACGGCTTCTACGAGGCATTGGACTATACGCCCGGCCGCATCCCCGCCGGCGAAACGGTGGCGTTGGTGCGGGCGTTCATGGCGCACCATCAAGGCATGACCATCCTGGCCATCTCCGATGCCGTACTGGACGGGTTGGTGCGGGCACGCTTCCACGCGGAGCCCATGATCCGGGCGACGGAGTTGCTGTTGCAGGAGCGGGCGCCGCGCAACGCGGCAATGGCCCGGCCGCGGCCGTTGGACGCCAAGAAGCCCGGCCGCGGCCGGGCGGCCATCCTGCCGGGTGGCCGCCGGACCAGCATCACGGACGGCCCGGCCCCCATCACGCACCTGCTGTCGAACGGCCGCTATGCGGTGATGCTGACGAGTGCGGGCTCCGGCAGCAGCCGCTGGGGGGACCTGGCCCTGACGCGGTGGCGGGAGGATCCGACCCTTGACGACTGGGGCTCGTATATCCTGCTGCGCGACGCCGGCAGCGGGCAGGTTTGGTCCGCGGGATCGCCACCCATCGGGGCGGCGGCCGACGAATATGAGGTCGCGTTCAGCGAGGACCGGGCCGAGTTCGCCCGCCGCGACGGCACGCTGACCACCGTGATGGAAGTCGTGGTCTCGGCCGAGGAGGACGCGGAGGTCCGCCGCATTTCGCTGACCAACAATGGCACGGCCCTACGCGCGATCGAGGTCACCTCCTATGCCGAAGTGGCGCTGAGCCGTCCGGCCGACGACATCGCGCACCCCGCCTTCGCCAAGATGTTCGTGCAAACCGAACGCCATGCCGACGGATCGGGCGAGGGCGACGCGATCCTGGCCACAAGGCGGCGGCGGACCCCCGCGGAGCCGGAAGTCTGGGCGGCGCACCTGCTGGTGGCCGACGGAGCAGGGCCGATCCAGGCCGAAACCGACCGCGCCCGCTTCCTGGGCCGCGGCCGAAGCCTGCGCGATGCAGCCGCGATGGACGGCCAGGCGCTATCCAACACCGTCGGCACGGTGCTGGACGCGGTGTTCTCCCTGCGCTGCCGGGTGACGGTCGCACCCGGTGCGACCGTCCGCGTCGCGTTCTGGACCATGGCGGCGGGCACGCGCGACGCACTGCTCGGCGCCATCGACAAGCACCGGGACGCCTCCGCGTTCGACCGCGCTTCGACGCTGGCCTGGACGCAGGCGCAGGTGCAGCTGCGCCACCTCGGCATCCCGCCTCGGGACGCCGACCGCTTCCAGGCGCTGGCCGGGCACTTGGTGTTCGCCGGGCGGGCGGTCCGGCCGGACTCCGACACCATCCGCCAGGGCCTCGGGGCGCAAGGGGGTTTGTGGGGGCAGGGCATCTCCGGCGACCTGCCGATCCTGCTGCTGCGGATCAGCGACATCGCCGACCTCGACATGGCCCGGGACCTGCTGCTCGCGCACGAGTACTTCCGGCTGAAACAGCTCGCGGTGGACCTGGTCATCCTGAACGAACATGCCGCGTCCTACTCGCAGGAGCTGCAGGGCGCGCTGGAGGCCATGATGCGCGCCCAACCTCACGCGCCGATCGTGCCCGGGACGGCCGCGACGGGCGGTGTGTTCCTGCTGCGCGCCGACCTGGTGCTGCCCGCGACCGTGGCCCTGCTGGCCTCGGCCGCCCGCGTCGTCCTGGTGGCGGAACGCGGCGGGCTGTCCGATCAGCTCCGCGTGCGTGCGCCCGCCAAGCCGCACAGCGCGCCTCCGCCGCCCGCCGGCGATCCGGGGACGGCCATCCCGCCAGTGCCGGCGCTCGAGTTCTTCAACGGCTATGGCGGTTTCGCCAAGGACGGCCGCGAATACGTGGTGGTGCTCCGCCCCGGGCAGGCCACGCCGGCGCCTTGGATCAACGTGGTCGCCAACCCCGGCTTCGGCTTCCTGGTCGCGGCGGAAGGCGGCGGCTACACCTGGTCCGGCAACAGCCGGGAAAACCAGCTCACGCCCTGGTCCAACGATCCCGTCACCAACCGCTCGGGCGAGGCGTTCTACCTCCGCGACATGGCGACCGGGACGCTGTGGTGCCCGACCGCCATGCCACGCCGCGATCCCGGCGCGACCTACGTCGTCCGCCACGGGCGGGGCTACAGCCGGTTCGGCCGCGTGGCGCACGGCATCGCCAGCAGCCTGCTGCAATACGTGCCGACCAACGACCCGGTGAAGCTGTCGCGGCTGCGGCTGCACAACCTTTCGGGCCAGGCCCGGACCCTGAGCGTGACCGCCTATGTGGAATGGGTCCTGGGCGCGTCCCGCACGGCCACGGCCGCCTTCGTGACGACGGAACTGGATACCGCCACCGGCGCCATGTTCGCCCGCAATCCTTGGAGCACCGCGAACGCGGGCCAGGTCGCGTTTGCCGACATGGCGGGCAAGCAGACGAGCTGGACGGGCGACCGGCGCGAGTTCATCGGCCGCAACGCCTCGCTGGATTGCCCGGCCGGCGCCGCCGGGGCAGCACCCCTGTCCAACCGCGTCGGCGCCGGCATGGACCCATGCGGCGCCTTGCAGACCATCATCCATCTGCCAGCCGGCGCCAGCGTGGAAGCCGTGTTCCTGCTCGGTGAAGCCGGCAGCGAGGACGAGGCGCGCGCGTTGGTGGCCAAGTACCGCACCGCCGACCTGGATGCGGTCCTGGGCGCGCTGCACCGGCTTTGGGATGGCGTGCTGGGCGCCGTGGCGGTCCGCACGCCGGACCGCAGCATGGACGTGATGCTGAACGGCTGGCTGCTCTACCAGGCGTTGGCCTGCCGGACCTGGGCACGCGCCGGGTTCTACCAGGCCAGCGGCGCCTATGGGTTCCGCGACCAATTGCAGGACGGCATGGCGCTGACCGCGTCCCGCCCGGACCTCGTGCGTGAGCACCTGCTGCGGGCGGCGGGACGCCAATTCGTCGAGGGCGACGTGCAGCACTGGTGGCTGCCCGGCTCCGGGATGGGTGTGCGGACACGCATATCCGACGACCGCGCCTGGCTGGCCTATGCGGCCGCACACTATGTCGAGGCGACGGGAGATGCCGCGGTGCTCGACGAGCACGCCGGATTCCTGGCGGCGCCCGTGCTGACGCCTACGGAGCACGACCGTTTCTTCACGCCGGCAGCCGCCAGCGAGGGCGGGACCCTGTTCGAGCACTGCGCCCTGGCGTTGGACCATAGCCTGGCCACCGGCAGCCACGGCCTGCCGCTGATCGGTACGGGGGACTGGAACGACGGCATGAGCCGCATCGGCGAAGCCGGGCGGGGCGAGAGCGTGTGGCTCGGCTGGTTCCTGCACGCGGCGCTGCTTGCGTTCGCTCCCCTGGCCGAAGCGCGGGGCGACTCCCGGGCGGCGACCTGGCGCGCCCACGCGGCCGCGCTGGAACCGGCGCTCGAAGCCGCCTGGGACGGGGAATGGTACCTGCGCGCCTATTACGACGACGGCACGCCGCTCGGTTCGCACAACGATGCGGAGTGCCGGATCGACTCCATCGCGCAATCCTGGGCGGTGCTGTCGGGCGCGGCGCCGCCGGAGCGCGCCGCCCAGGCGATGGCTTCGCTGGGCCGCGAGCTGGTGAAGCCCGATGCCGGGCTGCTGCTGGTGCTGGCCCCGCCGTTCGACCGGACGCCGCATGACCCCGGATACATCAAGGGCTACCCGCCGGGCCTGCGGGAGAATGGCGGCCAGTACACCCATGCCGCCGCCTGGGCGGTGCTGGCCACGGCGGCGCTGGGCGACGGGGACCGTGCGGCCGCCCTGTTCGGCATGCTCAACCCGGTCCGCCGCGCCTCCACGCAGGCCGACGCCGACCGGTCCAAGGTGGAGCCGTATGCCGTCGTGGCAGACGTGTACTCGGTGGCGCCCCATGTCGGCCGCGGCGGCTGGTCCTGGTACACCGGGTCCGCCGGGTGGATGCAGCGGGCGGGCGTGGAGGGGATCCTGGGCATCCGCGTCACTGGAGGCGAGCTGCATATCGACCCCTGCATCCCGCGGGCCTGGCCGGGTTTCGAGGCGACGATCGCCTGGCGCTCCGCGCGCTACCGCATCGTGGTCGACAATCCCGGACGGATCAGCAAGGGCGTGGCATCGCTCCGGGTGGACGGCGCGGGCGTGGCCGTGGGGACGGTTCCGCTGCTGGACGACGGGGCCACGCACCTGGTGGAAGTCGGGCTTGGCGCCGCCGGCGGCGTGGCCGAGGCTGCATGACGGCCAGCCCGCAATCGGCTGGCCATGCCGCAAACAGCTGGGTCGCCGCCTCGAGCCCGCCGGCGGACGCGCCGATGCCGACCACGCCCGGCTTCGACCGCGGCGGCATGGCGCTGACAGGGGGGAACAGCGTCGTGCGGGACCTGGGACGTGGCGGCCCTCCGATGCTGTTGAGGCTCGCGCCAACGGGTCTAGCATGTCCGCGGGGCAGCGGATTGTGTCTCTTGCACACCAAAGCCCTGAGTAGTTTCCGAGCCTGCCGGATCGTCTGCGGCGCCTGTAGGCACGAAGGAGGCGAGGCGGGCGTCCGGGAGCCGATCACCGGCGCCACGCAGAGGCATACCTCGAATATTGCGGATGGATTCGTTGAGCGGGCGCACGGCGCGGGGTGTTGGGAAACGATGAGGCGCATTCGTATCCTCCTGGTGGAAGATGATGCCGTCATCAGCGACCTGATCGCCGAGCTTCTCGCCGCCTTGGGCCACGAGGTCTGCGGCACCGCGGGGACGGAGTTGGAGGCGATCGACGCGGCAGGGATCCAGGCGCCTGACCTCATGATCGTCGACGTCTACCTGCAAGTGGGCAATGGCATATCGGCGATGAAGATCATTCGCCGGCGCACCGCCATGCCGCATATCTTCATGACCGGCGGTCCTCGGGATATCGTTCCGAAGGATGCGGTCGTGCTCCATAAGCCGTTCGGGACGGTGGACCTGACCAGGGCGCTGGAGAGCGTCACCTGTCAGATCAAACGGCGTTCCGGTTCGGCCCACCCGCAACCATGACCCATCCCTTCGGCACAGCCCGCCGCTCCCCGGCTCGGCATGGGCCGCAGCCGCTCCCGGCGGGATGCCCGCCGGCTCGCACCGGGTCCCGCTCACGCTGGCGCACGCCTGGCGCGAAGCACGGCTGCTGACGTGGACAGCGCCATCCTGACAGTGAATGCCGGGTCGTCGAGCCTCAAGTTTGCCCTTTTCACGGCCGGCGCCATCCGGTCATGCCAAGCCCGCGGCGAGATCTCCGAACTGACGGCAGCGCCACACCTGTTGGCTCGTGACTCGGCGGGTGCTGTGTTGATCGACCGGAAATGGCCAGCCGGCGTCGCGGACCCGTTCGGCACGGCGCTGCAGGCCCTGCTCGCTTTCGCCGAGTCCCACCTTGGTGGGCAGCGTCTCGCGGCGGTCGGCCACCGCATCGTGCATGGCGGTGCAGCCCACGTCGCGCCCGTCCTGATCACCCCTGCCCTGCTGGCCGACCTGGTGGCACTGACGCCATTCGATCCGTTGCACATGCCGCACAGCCTGGCGCCGGTCCAGGCCGTCGCGGCATCCCGGCCGGGCTTGCCGCAGGTCGCCTGCTTCGACACGGCTTTTCACGCCACTCTGCCGCCGGTCGCCCGGCGTATCGCCCTGCCGCGGGCCCTGGCACAGGACGGCTTGCAGCGATATGGTTTCCACGGGCTGTCGTACGAGTTCATCGCCCGTGAACTGAAGGCGAGGTCGCCCGAGCTCGCGCGCGGCCGGGTCATCGTGGCGCATCTCGGCTCCGGCGCCAGCCTATGTGCGCTCCTGGGCGGCAAAAGCATTGCGACCACCATGGGCTTCAGCACGCTGGATGGGCTCGTGATGGCCACGCGGTGCGGCCGCCTCGATCCCGGCGTCATCCTCTATCTCCTACGGCAGGGACACGACGCCGCCGCGATCGAAGACATGCTGTATCACCAGTCGGGTTTGTTGGGCGTCTCCGGCCTCAGCGAGGATATCCGGGCGTTGCTCGCCAGCGACGACCCCCGTGCCGCCGAGGCGATCGAGGTGTTCACCTATCGCATCGCGACCGAGACGGGCGGGCTGGTCAGCGCCCTCGGGGGCCTGGACGGGCTGGTCTTCACCGCCGGCATCGGCGAGCACTCGGCTGCCATCCGCAAGGCCGTCTGTGATCGTCTGGCTTGGCTCGGCATCCAGATCGATCCCGCCGCCAACGCAGGGCACGCCGGCCGCATCAGCACGGCAGATAGTCTCGTTGCGGTATGGGTGATACCGACCGACGAGGAGGCCGTCATCGCACGCCACACCCAAAGCCTGATCGAGGCGGCCACGTAGCTTCGGCGCCCGTCCCGCACCAGGCCGGGCCACGGGCCCGCGCCGCCGGGCATCAGGCCTGAGTAGTTTCCGAAGCTGTCCGGTGGCAGCGGGTGGCCCCTAGAAGCGTGAGTTCGCAGCCGCCAGCCGACGCGCGCTCGTCAAAGGGAGTTCACCATGGACACAGCCATCTCGACGCTGGACGTCCCGATCCAGGTGGGTTCGGCCACAACGGCGGGCTTGCCAGACGAGTTGAGCCGCATGGACGCGTATTGGCGCGCGGCGAACTATCTCTCGGTTGGGCAGATCTACCTCTATGACAACCCGCTGCTGCGGGAGAAGTTGACCGCCGCCCACATCAAGCCGCTCGTCGTAGGGCACTGGGGCACCACGCCGGGCCAGAACTTCATCTACGTTCACCTCAACCGGGTGATCAAGAAGTTCGACCTCGACATGTTCTACATCGCCGGACCCGGCCATGGCGGCCCGGCGCTCGTCGCCAACACCTACCTCGAAGGCAGCTACAGCGAGATCTATCCCGACATCAGCCAGGACGAGGCAGGGATGAAGAAGCTGTTCACGCAGTTCTCGTTCCCGGGCGGCATCTCCAGCCATGTCGCGCCGACGACGCCGGGTTCGATCCATGAGGGCGGCGAACTTGGGTATTCCTTGAGCCACGCCTTCGGTGCGGCCTTCGACAATCCCGGGCTGATCGTCGCCTGCATCATCGGCGACGGCGAGGCCGAGACGGGTCCGCTGGCCACCGCGTGGCAGTCGAACAAGCTGCTCAATCCGATCTCGGATGGCGCCGTGCTGCCGATCCTGCACCTGAACGGCTTCAAGATCAGCAACCCCACCATCCTGTCGCGCATCGAGCCGCAGGAGCTGGAGCAATTCCTGCGCGGCTGCGGCTGGACCCCGTATTTCGTGGAAGGCGATGACCCGGCGACCATGCACAAGCTGATGGCCGCAACCGTCGAACGCGCCGTGAGCGAAATCCGCGAGATCCAGGACAACGCCCGTGCGTCCGGCAACCCATCGCGCCCGCGCTGGCCGATGATCGTGCTGCGCTCGCCCAAGGGCTGGACCGGGCCGAAGGAATTGGACGGCTTGAAGATCGAGGGCACGTTCCGCGCCCACCAGGTTCCGATCCTCGTGGGCGCCGCGTATCCCGACCACGTGGCGCCGCTCGAGGACTGGATGCGCAGCTACCGGGCGGAGGAGCTGTTCGACGAGGACGGGCGCCTCATCGCTGAGTTGGCGGAGTTGGCGCCCAAGGGCAACCGACGCATGGGGGCCAACCCGCACACGAATGGCGGGGCGTTGCTGCGGGATTTGAGGATGCCGGACTTCCGCACCCACGCCGTGGCGGTTCCCTTCCCCGGCGCTGTCACGGCTGAGGACACCAGGGTACTGGGCCGCTTCCTGCGCGACGTGGCGGGCGCGAACCAGGCCCCGCGCAACTTCCGCGTGTTCGGCCCGGATGAGACGCTGTCCAACATGCTCGGTGCCGTCTTCGAAGTCACGAGCCGGCAATGGGACGCGCGAGAGGTCGCCGGGGACGAGTTCCTCGCGCCAGGCGGCGGCGTGCACGACGCCATGCTGAGCGAGCACCAATGCCAGGGCTGGCTGGAAGGCTATCTCCTGACCGGGCGGCACGGTCTGTTCAACAGCTACGAAGCGTTCATCCGCATCGTCGATTCCATGTTCAGCCAGCATGCCAAGTGGCTGAAAGTGACCAATGAGCTGCCCTGGCGGCGCAAGATCGCGTCGCTGAACTACCTGCTCGCCTCCCATGTGTGGCAGCAGGACCATAACGGCTTCACCCACCAGGACCCGGGTTTCCTGGACCACGTGACCAACAAGAAGGCCGACGTGGTGCGGGTGTACCTGCCGCCGGATTCCAACTGCCTGCTCTCCACGTTCGACCACTGCCTGCGCAGCCGCTCCTACGTGAACGTCGTGGTCGCCAGCAAGCACGCGATGCCGCAATGGCTGACGATGGAGCAGGCCGTCAGCCACTGCACCGAGGGCCTCGGCATCTGGCAATGGGCGAGCAACGACCAGGACGCCGAGCCGGACGTGGTCATGGCCTGTTGCGGCGACACGCCGACGCTGGAGGTGCTGGCCGCCGTGTCGATCCTGCGCGCGCACCTGCCGGAGTTGCGCATCCGCGTCGTCAACGTCGTCGACCTGATGCGGCTGCAATCCGCCAGCGAGCACCCGCACGGGCTGAGCGACACCGAGTACGACGCTCTGTTCACCAGGGACAGGCACATCATCTTCGCCTTCCACGGCTACCCTTGGCTCGTGCACCGGCTGACCTATCGCCGCACCAACCGCAACCTGCATGTGCGCGGATACAAGGAAGAGGGCACGATCACGACCGCCTTCGACATCCGGGTGCAGAACGAGCTGGACCGGTTCAACCTGGTGCAGGACGTGGTCGACCGCCTGCCCCACCTGGGCACCAGGGGCGCGTACCTGAAGCAACAGATGCGGGATAAGCTGGTCGAGCACAAACACTACATCAACAAGCACGGCGAGGACCTGCCCGAGATCCGCAACTGGATGTGGGGCGCGTCCGCATGAGCCAGTCCGTGCTGGCGGCGACGGCGTAGGCCCTGGTTGGCGAGGCCGCGGCCTGCTCGCCATGGATGAGAGCAACGGCACCTGCAACAAACGCTTTGCAGCCCTGGGCATTCCCCAAACCGAGGCGGCGCGGCGATCCCACCGCGAGCTGATCGTGACGACGCCCGGGCTGGGCGATTGCGGCAGCGGCGCGATCCTGTACGACGAAACGATCCGGCAGCGTGGGAGCGACGGCGTGCCCTTGCTGGACCGTCTCGTGGGGGCAGGGATCATCCCCGGGATCAAGGATGCGCTGCAATGAGTCGGCTGGCGCGGTTTTGCCGAGCGCCGCAGCGCAGCGGCCAATCAGGCCGTGGTCGGCCGTTGTAGTTGCAGTAACCTTTCGAGACCGGCTCTGAGTAGTTTCCGATCCTGCTGCCGACGGCTGGCATGCTGTAGCTGCGGTGACGGCGAACAAGAAGCCCGGCCCGATCGGCTCGGCCACAACCCACAGCAGCGAGAACACCCATGGACGACTCCGTTATTGCCGTTTTCGACGACCACAACGAGGCCGATGCCGCGGTGAAGCGGCTCAGTGCCGGCGGCTTCGATATGAAGAAGCTCAGCGTGGTCGGTAAGGGCTACCACACCGAAGAGAAGGTCACCGGGTTCTATAATGCCGGCGACCGCATCAAGATGTGGGGCAAGCGCGGCGCCGTGTGGGGCGGTCTATGGGGCCTGTTCTTCGGCGGCCTGTTCCTGAGCATCCCGGTTGTCGGCCATGTGATCGTCCTCGGCTACATCGCTGCCGCGGCGCTGTCGGCGGCCGAGGGCGCGGTCGTCGTGGGTGGCCTGAGCGCTCTCGGCGCGGCGCTCAGCAGCCTCGGCATCCCGAAGGATAGCGTGTTGAAATACGAGACCACCATCAAGACCGACGGCTTTCTGGTCATGGCCCATGGCACCGCCACGGAGATGGCCCGCGCCCGCGGCATCCTTGAGTCGGGACACCCGTCCAGCATCGAGCACCACGCCGCAACGGTCGGCGCCGAACATCGCGAGGCGCTTGCGGTCCACTGAGGCCGCCGCGGTCTGCAGGGATCGACGCATGCACAGCACCGTCATCGCCGCGCCTGCTGCGCTGGTGGCCTGCTGTCCGGCTACGACGCCGACGTCATCAGGGCGACCGGGCTCGTTTGGGCAATAGGGCCTGGCTCGCGAATGAATGCAACGCCACCATCACGGAGCGGCGTGCCTCGCGACAGTCAACCCGGCTTGCGGCGGTGGCGAGCGCGCCCGATCCTCATCCCTTCCAAGGCTGTTCCACGGAGTGAATGACATGGCAGGCCTGACAGTTTGCGCAATTTCCGGCAGCCTGCGCGCCGGGTCGTACAACACCGCCAGCCTGCGCGCCGCCGCCGAGCTTGCGCCGGACGGGCTCGCCATTGCGCTGGAAGGCATTGCGGACATCCCGCTCTACAACGAGGACGTCAAAGCCGCAGGTTTCCCGCCCGCGGTCACCCGCCTGCAGCACGCGATCGCGTCCGCCGATGCCGTGCTGATCGCGACCCCCGAATACAACTACTCGGTGTCAGGCGTGCTGAAGAATGCGATCGACTGGGTGTCGCGAACGGATCCGCAGCCCTTCGCCAACAAGCCGGTCGCCATCATGGGCGCGAGTCCCGGCGCGATTGGCACCGCGCGCGCCCAGTATGACTTGCGCAAGATGTTCGTCTACCTGGACGCACACTTGCTCAACAAGCCGGAGGTGATGATCAGCGCCGCGCATACGCGCTTCGACGCAGATGGCAAGCTCACCGACGAGGCCACCCGGAGGTTCCTCGCGAGCTTCCTGACCGCGCTGCGAGATTGGACCTACCGCCTCCGGACGAGTGCCTGATGGGCCAGCTTGTCGACGGCTCGGGCGTCGGTCCGCTCCCGGCGGACCATGCGGCGTTCACCCCGCCTGACCAACCGATCGCTTAATCGCGTAGCCCGATGCTCATGACGCGCCAGGGCTGATGATGCGGTCGCGGCCGATCCGGAGCTCGCCCAGGCTCGGCATGATCTTCGTGCCGACAGAGATAGGTGGTTCTCAAACCCTAAAGATAGGCACTGAGTGCTATGCCAATCGGTATGGTCCCAATCATGGCAACGGTCGTCACCAACATGATGCTGGCGGTTTCTGCCTCGAACGTGCCGTATTGTTGTGCAAACAGCACGGACGGGGTCGAGGTCGGCATCGTGCTCGACACGAAGACGGCACTGGCCATCGCCCCCGTCAGTCCGCACAGCCTGACCATGAGGAAGAATATCGCCGGTTGGACGACGATGCACACGAGCGAACCGAGAAGCACAGTACGCGAAAGCAGCTTGATTGGGTAGGCGGCCAGTGCGACCCCGCTCGCGAAGATCGCAACCCCCGCCGCCGAGACTGACAGCGGCGACAATGCCGTCGAGACGAAGGGCGCCAGGTTCCAGCCAGTCAGCGCGAAGGCGGCGCCCAGCACGGGGCACCAGACCAGGGGATTGATCACGGCGTGGCCAAGCGTGCTCCGGACGGAAACGGAGACCCCCGGCTTGGCCGAAGCGGACTCGAGCAGGTAGATCGCGACAGAGACCTGAGCGAGGTTCGTGACCAACGCCGCGAGCCCGACGATACCGGTCCCCACCTGCTGCCCGTAGATCGGAACGAGGACAGTGAGTCCATAGATCGGAACGGCGGTGGAGCTGACCGTATAGCCGAGCAGCGTGGCTTTCAGCCTGTCCATGTGGCAGGCGCGCAGGATCGAATAGGCGGCCAGGAAGAACGCCGAATAGCCGACCAGCATGACGACGATGATCAGGCCCTGCTGCAACAGCAAAGCGCGGTCGAAATGCGCCATGCCCAGGAACAGCGCTGCAGGAAGCGCGTATTGCAGCGCGAGCTTGCTCAGCCCGCGGGCTTGGTCGGAGTCGAAGCTGTGGTGTTTGCCGGCCGCGAAGCCGAGGGCCAGGACGAGGATGACGGGGGCGATGGCCGCGAGCAGGAGCGGAATGTTCACAGGTGATCTCCTTTACGCAATTTCGAGCCGTGCGAAGATCGGCAGCTTCAGCAGATCGATGGCGAGGAAGAACACACAGGCCGCCACGAGCACGCCGGCCACCGTGGGCACTGGCAGCCGCGTCATCCCGATACCGCCGACCGCCAGAGTGATCGCGATGGCGAGGTCAACCACCGAGGAGAGGATGAGCCAGGGACTTGGCCGGTCGCCCCAGAAGCTCCGGCGTTGACGCACCGCGTAGAGCATCGCCTGGCTGCCGAACACGAGTGCCACGAAAGCCAGAGTTCGCAAGCCGGCGATGCCGAGATGCAATGCGTAATCACCGACCGCGACCATGCCGACGCAGAAACCCAGCAGACAGAGTCCGGCAAGCACGCCGGCCGTCGTCATCTTGCCGATGTGCCAGACATTCGGGGTAGGCGAAGGCCCGACATGATCCATGGTGAGCGCCATCGAAAGGAAGTCATTGGTGACCATCACGATCACCATGAGCGACGGCGTCAGGACCGGGTGGCCGGTCATGACCAGGCCCACGATCAGGAACAGCACCATCGCGATCTTCTTGATGATCAAATACAGCGTGTAGGTCAGGATCCGCTGGAAGGTGGTCCGTCCCTCCTTCACCGCCGCCACCACGCCCTGCAGGCCGGACTCCGTCAGCACCAGGCCCGCCGCTGCTTTGGCGACGTCGGTCGCCGTCGAGACGGCGATCCCCATCTGGGCCTGGCGCAGCGCCGGGGCGTCGTTGGCGCCGTCGCCGCACATCCCGACCGTGTGCCCGCTGCGCTGGAATGCCTTGACGAGCTGGTATTTCCCTTCTGGGAGCACTCCGGCGAAGACGGCGAACGTCTCCGGGCGGACGCTGTCCGGGATCGGTCCCGGTGGGCTGATCGTGCCGTGCAGCCCGACAGCAAGCGCCACGGTCCCGGCCGTCGCGGGCGCATCGCCGGTCACCATCACGGTCCGGACGCCCAGGGTTCGTAACTCGGCCACAAGCCGGGCGGAGTCCTCGCGCGGCGGATCGCTCAGCGCGATCAGCCCGGTCAGCTTCAGCGCCGCCAGCGGTCCGGCGGCCACTGCCAACACTCGGAAACCCTGCTCTTCAAGCGCCTTCGCGGCAGCCTCGGCATCGGGCGACGTCGGAGCGAGGGCGGAGACGACGGCGTAAGCTCCCTTCACAGCCCGGTGCGTGATGCCGTTCGGCAGGGAGATCGTCGCCTCCGACATCTTTGTCGCCGGGTCGAACGGCACGAAGGCCAGGCGCTCGGGCGCGCCGGAGCTGGGCTGCCCGGCGGCGGCGCGGATGGCGGTATCGACCGGGTCCTGCCCGCCGTCTGAACTGGCGAGCGCCGCAAGGGTCAACACCTGCGCCTCACTGGTGCCAGGCATCGGATGCACACTGCTCAACGCGAGCTCGTTCTTTGTCAGCGTGCCCGTCTTGTCGGCGCACAACACATCGATCATGGCGGCCTCGTTCACGGCGGACAGGCGTGTCGGAAGCACGCCCTGCCGGGTCAAGGCGCGAGCACCGAGCGCCGCCGCCAAGGTGAAAGTTGCCGGCAGTGCCACAGGGATCGAAGCCAGCAAAGCCGTTAGAGCAAGGCCGACGATCTCAGCGAGCGGCAATCGGAGAGCGGCTGCGTATCCAACGAGCAGGACAGCGGCCACTCCATTGAACAGCACGAGGTTCCGGACGACGCGGAACACCGCCTTCTGCTCGGAACTGACGACTTTGGCGGTGCGAACCAGTTCGACGGTACGGCCGAACTTCGTGCGGGCCCCGGTTGCCGTGACCTCCGCCGTGGCCTCGCCGCGCCTGATCAGGGCGCCGGCATAGGTCTGCAGCCCGGGCACTGCCTCGACCGGCACCGACTCCCCGGTCAGCATGGATTGATCCACCAGGACCTCGCCGCTGGTGATCCGCATGTCCGCGGCGAGCACGCCGCCCAGCGACAACCTCACCAGGTCGCCGGGGACCAGGGCGGTCGCCGGCAAGGTCGCCCAGGCAGCGTTGCGTCTGACGGTCACCGTCCTGGCCAGCCGCGCTGTCAGGGCTGCCAGCGTCGCCTGGGCGCGTCCTTCTTGGACGATCCCGAGCACGGCGTTGAAGACCAGCAGACCGGCGATGATGCCGGCACCGGCATAGGCCCCGAGCACGAGTTGCAGCAGGACCGCGGCTTCGAGCAGCCACGGAACCGGCGCCCAGAGCTTCCCGGCGACCCGGCGCCACGTAGGCTCTGCCGTGTCCGGCATCGCGTTCGGACCGAATTGCTTGAGCCTGCGGCCTGCCTCGCCCGCCGTCAGGCCATCCGGAACGGCAGGCTGGGCGTGATCAGGCATGTTGTTTTCTGAAGGCCACTGTCAGCTACGCGTATTTCGGGACGTAGAGCTGTGCCTCGATCCAGGCGCGGATGTCGCTTGGGCGTTCGACCTGGGCCAGGCCCTGATCGAACATGAACTCCACGACGCGAACCGCTGTCGTGACCTCCGTTTCCAGGATGTTCGACTGGCTGGGGAACAGCCGGCCTGCGGCACGCTGCTCGTCGTCCACCTGGTCGGCGGTCGCCTGCGCTGCGACAACGAAGCATTCATCGGTCAACAGTCTCGGCCGGGCGACGTACACGGCGAGCCCGATCGCCGGATAGATATAGAAGTTGTTCGCCTGGCCTGGATGGAAGGTCTTGTCACCGATGGTCACGTTGTCGAACTGGACGCCGGCCGCATACAGCGCCCGCCCACCAGACCAGGCGTAGGCTTCCGTTGCGAGGCATTCGGTCTTTTCGGTCGGATTGGACAGCGAGAAGATGACAGGCTGCTTGTTGAGCCGGCTCATCGCCTCCACGGCAGGCTGCGTGAACAAGCCCTGCTTCGTGCTCACGCCGATCAGGATCGTCGGCTTGAACGCCTCGATGGCGGTCACCACCTCGGGGCCCTCGCTCGCCAGGTCGCGATGATCGAACGGCTTGCTGGCCGGCATCGTCTGCGCGAACGGCGCCTTGTGCATTGGCAGGCCCGGGCGGTCTGTCACGACGGCACCTTGCGTGTCGAACATCATGACCCGCTTGTGCGCATCTGCGTCGGACAGCCCGCCGACCTTCATCGCCGCGATGATGAGGCCGGCAATCCCGATCGCCGCGGACCCGGCGCCGAGGAACAGGACACGTTGGGTCGTCAGGGGCGCGCCGATGATCTCCAGCGCCGTCGTGAGGCCGGCGAGCACGATCGCGCCGGTGCCCTGGATGTCATCGTCGTGGCACAGGATCTTGTCCTTGTAGCGATCGAGGATGCGCAGCGCATCCGTGCCCTTCCAATCCTCGAAGTGGATAAGGCAATCCGGGAACACCGTCTGCACCGCCTGCACGAACTCCTCGACGAGGGCGTCGACCTCGTGCTCGGGCGGGGGCGCATCGCGGATCCCGAGATAGAGCGGATCCGCGCGCAGCACGGCGTTGGTCGTGCCGATGTCGAACAGCACAGGCAGCAGGCTCTCGGGCGGCACGCCGGCGCAGGCCGTGTAGAGTTGAAGCTTGCCGATAGGGATGCCCATGCCGTTCGCGCCGATATCCCCCAGTCCTAGGATACGGCCGCCGGTGGACACGCAAATGGCGCGCACGTCGGCCACCGGCCAGTTCCGTAACACCTCGGCCATACGGCCCTTCATGTCGCGCGTGATGTACATGCCGCTTGCGCGGCGGTAGATATGGCCGAACTTGAGGCAGGCTTCCGCAATCGTGGGATCATAGAGGATCGGGATGAAGCGGGCTGGGTCGGCCATCACCACGGCGTAGAACAGCGTCTCGTTGCGATCACAAAGCTCGATCAGATACACGTAGCGGTCAAGGTCGCTCGTCTTCGTGTCGAGCTGCATCGAGACGCGCTCGGCCTGTCGTGCCAGTGGTTCGACGGCATGAGGAAGCAGGCCTTCGAGTTTGAACCTGGAACGCTCCTCGTTGGAGAAGGCAGTGCCATGGTTACGGACGTGGTCGTTCAGCAGGTTGACACCTGTGGCATTCATTGAAGCCGGAAACGTTTGATCCATTGTTGTAATGTCCCTAATTGGAAAAGGTGGATGCAGATCATCATTAGAAAAGGTGAGTGCAGGTCATCCTGCGACCGGAGGTCTGACGCATGGGCCAGCTTCCAACTTGAACGGCACAGCTTAGGCCAGTGAGATCACCATCAATGTGACAGCATCGTGCAGCGGGCCGAGCGCAGGAGATCTCGCGTGATGCCGCCGAGGGCCCATTCGCGCAGACGGCTGTGGCCGTAGGCGCCAGCCACGATGAGGTCCGCCCCGCGCTCTTCGGCCAAGGCGTTCAGCTGCGCCGAGTCGTCTTCGCTTGAGGGCCACGCAACGACATCCGCGGTGATGCTGTGGCTGAGCAGCCAGCTTGCAGCATCTTCCAAACGTATCGAGGCCTGCTCGATCTCGTCAGATGTTGCGATCTCTACGATGGTCACGCGTGCGGCACCCTGGAGCAGCGGCAAGGCGTCAGCTGCGGCCCGCCGAGCCTCACGCGTGTCTTTCCAGGCCAGCACGATATGATCCAGCGCCAGACCGTGAGAGGCACTCGGCACCACAAGCACCGGCCGTCCAACTTGCATGATGAGTTCGCCGGCGGCGACGTGAGTGGGATCGGCATGCCTACGCGGCGGAACGCCCGTCAGCACCAGATCTGCATGCCTTGCCTCGCACGCGACGTAATCGCTGGGCGGTTCGATGCAAATAGTGGAACGCCACTCAAGCCGGGTGGCGGGCCTTTCAACCAGGTCACGGAACTCAGCCTCCGCAGCATCCAACTCCTTGCGGCTTTCTTCGCGATCCTCGTCGATTATCTCCGGGGAGACGTAGCATCCGTCGTTGTAGAGGGTCTGCATAGGCTGCCGTGCCGCAATCCCGATCAAGTTGGCATCAAACCGAGTAGCCAATGCGTTCGCCACCCGGAGCAGCCCCGCATTTGAGGCGCCAAGTTCCATGTTGACCATAAGTGTTGCATAGCCCACGTCGCATCTCCCCAAGTTGCCTGGCCCGCCATCCGGAGATGACAGGCCAGTGGCGATAGTCAGGCGACGTAGATGTCGTTTTCAACCGACGTGGCGCCGGGTGCAGCCCAGGCCGTTGCGGCCGCGGTCATGCGGTCCCCTGGAGAGTGGACCGTGCCGGTGAGATGAACGCGCCCGCCATCGGCGCTGACCTTCACGTTGTTCTCGTCGAAGAACCAGGAGCGGTGCATCGCGTGAGTGATGTCGTCGCTCAGATTTGCCACGTTCACGCGCGGCTTGAGCGCTATCTGGTTCGACACTCCGACGACGCCGAACAAGCGGCGGACGTCCTGTTCGGCGGCCTCCTTCTGGAAGAACCAGTCCGCGTTTCCGGTCAAGGTGAGCCATCCCTTGTCCACCGATATCTTGAAGGCGTCACGCGGCACCGAGGAGTCCCATGCGAGCCGCTCTACCGCTGCCGCTGCAATGTCGTCGTCACCGCGTTTACGGTCGAATGGCAGACGCACCTCGATCTCTTCTGCGACCGCTTTGACGCCCTTCACGCGTCGCGTTGCCGTCTCGGCTGCGTGCTTCTCGAAGAAGTTCTCGACATGGCCGGTCAAGGTGACCACGCCGGCGCTTGCTGCCACGCCGATGTGCGCGGCCGTTAGACTGGGTTCCCAGGCGAGTTCATCAAGAACTGCCCGCTGCAGCTGACTGTCATGAGACATTATAATCCTCCAAGGCTATCGGCACGAGCGTATGCAAGTGCCAGTTGAGAGGTGTGAGGCTAGGTCTCCCAGAAAGGGACGCCCAGTATCGGAAACTACGCACGACCAATCTGCGACGCTTGCCGCTTGGAGCGCGGGGGGCGTGCTCGCGGTCGGCTGCAATCTGGTCAACAACTTGCCCGCTGGCCTCGTCGCCGGCCGGGTCATCGAGTTGGCGCATGTGCCCGAGCACGTGCGGAGCGCGGTGCTGATCGGTGTCGATCTCGGACCGAACTTGTCGGTCACCGGCTCGCTGGCAACGATCCTGTTGCTGACTGCTCTACGGCGCGAGGGTCAAAGCGTCAGCGCCTGGGCTTTCCTGAAGCTCGGCGCCCTGGTCATGCCGCCGGCGCTCCTCTTGGCGATAGCAGGCGCGTTCGCCTCGGCTGAGCCAGGAAAGGAGAGTACTGAATTGCAGAACATCAGCTCGGCTTGGCTCTATCCCCTCATACTGACGACCGGCGCCCTGCAGGCGTGGGGGCCGCCGATGAATGGCGCGCTCGGCAAATCGCTTGGAAATCCCTGGCTTGCCAGTCTCATCTCTTTGACAACCAAGGTGCCGACCGTATTTTGCATCCAGATGCGACGGCTCACGTGGCGAAGCCTGCCGGGTCGGCTTTTGTTTGGCACCACCTCTGGCTTTATGGTATTTGCCCTGCTGCTGGTGGTGGTGCCGATCCGCCGATGCTTCGGCTTCGTAGCGCCGTCGCGAGTCCTTGATCACCTGCGGACGGCTACACTCGTTTACCCCGATTTGGTCGAGCTTGCGAAAATCCCCCTTAACCTGATGGTCTTGCACGCCCGACCCGCTTGTAGCCACTCGGCATGAGCGGCGCTGTCGCCATCGCGCGGCTAAACCAGCGGCCTCGGACAGCGACGAGCGGGTGGCTGCGTGCGGCCGTGCTAGGCGCCAATGACGGCGTGCTTTCCACCGCCAGCCTTGTGTTGGGCGTGGCCGCAGCGCATGGCAGCCCCGGTAGTATCCTGGTCGCTGGCGTATCCGGACTGGTCGCAGGGGCAATGTCCATGGCGGCGGGTGAATATGTCTCGGTCCATTCGCAAGCCGATACCGAGGGCGCGGACCTTATGCGCGAGCAAGCCGAGCTCCGCGCTGACATCATCGGCGAGCGTGCCGAACTGGCGGCTATCTATGTCGGCCGCGGAGTGGCTCATGAGCTTGCGGACCAGGTCGCCTTGCAACTGATGGCGCATGACGCGCTCGGGGCTCATGCTCGTGACGAGTTGGGCCATTCCAACGTCCTGCGGGCGCGGCCGGTGCAGGCGGCCCTTGCGTCGGCTGTTTGCTTCTCGGCTGGCGCCGTCGTGCCGCTGATTGTGTCGGTATCCGTGCCGGTGCCCGCCTTGATACCCGCGATCGCAGGCACGTCGCTTCTCTTCCTCGCTGCGCTCGGCGCTTTGGCAGCATGGGTCGGCGGCGCGAGCTTGGCCCCGGCTGCGATCCGGGTCCTGGTCTGGGGCGCGCTGGCCATGGCTGTCACGGCGGGCGTCGGCGCTTTGTTCGGCACGCTGGTCTGACGAGCCATAGGTAGTTTCCGACCCTTGGACGATGCCACGCGCCGACCCAGAATGGCACCTCGATGGTGGTGCACCCATGAAAACGCAAATCCTGACTGCGCTTGACGACGGATCACAACAAGCGACCGCATCGAACGCTGGTTTGCCGGCCAATGACTAGGGCGAAAGACGCGGGTCGCTTGCTGCCTACGCCGCACAACCATGCCCAGCGCCGCGAGCAGCAGGTCGTCATACTCAGGCAGGTTCGTCTCGCCAGCGGTATTGATGGTACGACCTGGATGCTACACTTCATGGCGCACGGGCCTTGAAAGGCCTCCCGCTTCCTTGGGTCCGCCAGCATCACGGCGCGGCCGGATCAAACCTCACGCGGCCGCAATGCCGAGGCGGCGGTGTGATGCTGAACGAGGCGATATGCCGGCGCTGAACGGCACTCTCTCTGGCGGTCATGCAGGAAAGCTCAGGATGACGGCCAAATGGTCGGATGCGGCTCTACAAGTGATTGCGGATCGGCATCATGCGGTGGCACCTTAGCGTGCTTGATGCCCCAGTGACGGCTTCCATTCCCCCGACCACAGCCGGTACGGACCTCACGCCGGAGGATGTGAGCCGCTCGAAGGACCGCCTCCGCGTGCTCGATGCACGCCAAAAGAGACGAAAGCCGATGCTGCTGTGGTTGCTCGCCGGGCCCGGTGTGCTTGCTATGTTGGGCGAGAACGATGGACCGAGCATGCTTTCGTATGCGGCGACCGGTGCCACGTATGGGATCGGGTTCTTCCTGCCATTCATCGCGGTAACCTTCTTCGCCGCCTATATCGTTCAGGAAATGGCGATGCGTCTGGGAGCGGTGACGCATCGCGGATACGGCGAGCTCATCTTCCAGCGGTTCGGGCCGTTCTGGGGCTGGCTGTCTGCGGGCGACCTGGTTGTCACCAACCTGATCACGCTCGTGACCGAAATCATCGCCATCCGCGTAGGAATGGCTTATTTCAACGTTTCTTCCTTCGTCTCCGTCGCCTTTGCTGTCCTGCTGGTCGCCGTTAGCACGACCGGTGGGCGGTATTGGCGTTGGGAACGGTTCACCATGGGACTGGTGTTGTTCAACTTGCTGTTCGTGGTTGTGGCGGTATTAGCCCACCCCTCTGCGGCGGTGATCACGGATGCCATGGCCACGTGGACGCCACTTCCACACGGCACGATACAGGCGGTCCTGCTCATCGTCGCCTCCAATGTCGGCGCGACCGTGACGCCATGGATGCTGTTCTTCCAGCAAAGTGCTTCGGTCGATAAGGGCCTGACCCCCCGAGACATCGGCCAAGGCCGGCTCGACACTCTCATCGGCACCATCCTGGCCGCCCTCGCCGGTTGCGCCGCCGTCGTCGCGGCGTCGGTGCTGTTCACCCACCATGTCGATACTAGTTTGCTGCTGGGAGGCACGGGCTACGCCGAGGCGTTGCGGCCGCTGATCGGCGCTCCCGGAGCAGCGCTGTTCGCGCTCGGCCTCATCGAGGCCGGAGCTGTGGCGATGCTCACGATATCGGCAAGCACGGCCTATGCCGTGGGAGAGGTGATAGGCGGCGCTGGACACAGCTTCAACCGGTCGGCCCGGGCGGCTCCAGCGTTCTATGCAGCCAATTTAGGGATGTCGCTGGCCGCCGGTGCGATCGTGCTTGTTCCTGGCGTACCTCTCCTGACGATCGCTCTGAACGCCAACTTGCTGGCGACCGTACTGATGCCACCCGCGCTCATCTTCCTGTTGATGATGGCAAACGACCGCGTCCTTATGGGTAGTCGGGTGAATTCATGGGCCACGAACGCCCTTGGTGTTCTCATCACCGTCCTCGTCACGCTGGCGGGGGCCGGATACGCGATCGTCGCGTTCGCCAACTCCTTTGAAGGCGGGGGTTGAGCCTTGCCCAATGCCGACATCAACAAGCTTAGCCATGGCCACCCGGACGACGAATTATTATCCGCGCTGGAGCCGGACCAACTGGTTGCCGCATCATCTCAGCCGTTGCCGCGCTATGTCTTGGGCCGAGCAGCCAGTGTGGCATTGTGGTTGCTCCGTGGGTTTGTCTTGATCATCACTGCACTTGTCATCTACACGTTCGTAGTGTCGTTGCGATAGCGCGGTCCCTCTCTCCACGCGTTTGAAGAAGAGTCAATCTATTTGCCGTCGAAGGCCTTACCAAGGGCACTGACGGACGTCTTTGACACACTGGCTGCGCGCCGGCTGCTTCTGCTGGGCAAAAGATCACCATCGAATATTCCATGATTACCTGGGAGCATCGTGCGGCGTGTATAGCAAGGTTCATCAGTTTGGCCGAATATATCGGTAGGGTCCTGGTTAGCATCCAGGACGTGGTCCTCAACCGAGGTCACGCCCGGGATATTTTCGGCCGTGACCCGGATAGCCGTCCGCCATGTACTCCGGCCAGATGCCGCTCATGAAGAAATGTGGGACGAGGGCCAGTTGCCGAACACGGGCGGCTGCCGCCACGCCGCTGCCCGCGGTCAGCCCTATGTCGACGATCATCAAATCCGGCTTGGACCGGCCGGCCGCGTCCACGGCCTCATTCTCGGTAGTGGCCGTTGCACACACTGAGTGGCCCAGGCTTTCCAACCTCTCTGCGAGAACCGCGCGGATCTCCGCATCATCCTCGACCAGGAGGATGCGTAGCGCCGTCACGGTCCCGGCTCGTCCCCGGCGCCCCCTTCATTGAGCCAGACCTCGATCTCTTCATGAGGGATCGCATCGGCCGAATCTTCTGCTGCATAGCAGTTGGCAATGACCTGGCTGACCGCAGCGGGGACGCTGAGCGGGCTTGATGCGATGGGCGGGGGCCGATCATCCATTCGTCACGGTGGGCACGACGACGGCAAGAGGAAAGAGTCGGAAAACACCCAGTAAAACAAAATTCCGTGCAAGAGCTGAACGGCCTATACGGCTATCACACGCTGTTCACGATGCGAATGACACAGGAGCACCGGGTATGCCGCACCGCCGACTGTCTCCGACCAAGTCGACCGCCACCAAAAACGGGCCAGAGCCTGCCCCCATGCCGCGTCCGACAGTGACGCAGGCCGCCCTCGCCGTCGTTGGGATCGGCGCTTCGGCGGGTGGCCTCGATGCCTGCAGCAAGCTGGTTGCCGCAATCCAACCTGGCAGTGGGATGGCGTTTGTGCTCGTGCAGCACCTTGATCCCACGCATGCAAGCATGATGACGGAGCTGCTGACCGGGCGGACCGCACTGACCGTTCTGGAGGCGGAAGACGGGTTGTCGCTGGCAGCGGACCATTTGTATGTCATTCCGCCGGGAACCGACCTATCGGTGGTCGGCACTGCTTTGCGCCTCACGCCAAGGCGGCCCAAGCATGGTGCGCGGCTCCCGTTCGATTTCCTGCTGAACTCCCTGGCCGCGTCCTACGGCCCGGAGGCCGCGTGCGTCGTCCTGTCCGGCACGGGTGCAGACGGCAGCATCGGGTTGGTCGCCATCAAGGATGCTGGTGGATTGGTCATCGTGCAGGAGCCCGCCGAGGCCGCCTATGACGGGATGCCGCAAAACGCGGTTGCCACGGGGCAGACGGACAGCGTGCTGCCAGTCGGCTCGATGCCCTCCGCATTGGCGGAATGGCGGGGCAGGGATCAACCGGAGCCGCCAAATCAGATGCTGTCCGACCAAGCGGAGACGCAGCGGCCCGAGTTGCCTGCCATCATCGACTTGCTGCGGTCCAGCACACGGCATGACTTCAGCCAGTACAAACACGGCACCCTACAGCGCCGGGCTGAGCGACGGATGGCAATGGCCGGCATGGCGCCCAACGAGATGGCCCGCTATGTCGGGCTGCTGAAGGAGAACGGTGGGGAGCTGGATCTGCTGGCGAAAGACCTGGTGATCCATGTCACTGGTTTCTTCCGCGATCCAACCGTGTTCGCCTACCTCTCCGAGAGCATCATCCCCGACATGGTGCGGCAGCACTCGGCCGAAATCCCACTTCGGATCTGGGTTCCTGGTTGTAGCACCGGAGAGGAAGTCTACTCCCTGGCTATGCTGGTCCAGGAGGAGATCGCCCGATCCGAGCGTCCGATCAGGCTGCAACTGTTCGCGTCGGACATCGATGCAGATGCGGTAGCGACCGCCCGTGAGGCCGCGTATTCCGCGGCGAGCGTGCAAAGCGTCACGCCCGACCGCCTCAGCCGGTTTTTCTTGCAAGAGGAGGATGTCTGGCGGGTATCGGCCGAGTTGCGCGCGCTCGTCGTCTTCACGGTGCAGGACGTGCTGTCCGATCCCCCGTTCTCCCGGCTCGACATGATCTCCTGCCGTAACTTGCTTATCTATTTCCAACCGGAGGCGCAGGAAAAAGCCATCTTGCTGTTTCACTTCGCGCTACGTGAGGGTGGGCTGCTGCTACTCGGCCCGGTTGAGACGCCTGGCACCGCCGTCGGCCGCTTCGAGGTGGTCGCCAAGGCGCCGCGCCTCTACCGCCGCGTGGGCCGGGGCCGGGCGGAGCGGCTCACCCTGGCCATACCGACCGGAGCGGGCTTGCGGCTGCGCCCGTCCTCAGGCGTGCGACCGCCCTCCCGCCAATTGGCGCTCGCCGACCTCGGGCGCCGGCTCGTGCTGGCCGGCTACGCCCCGGCCGCCGTGCTGATCAACCAAGCCAATGAATGCGTGTTCTCCCTTGGTCCCACAGATCGCTATCTCCGCCTGGCAACCGGCCACCCTACGCACGATCTGCTCGCGACCGTGCGGTCCGGCCTGCGTGCCAAGCTCCGCACGGCGATCGATCGCGCCCGGCGCGACATGACGCACACCGCCGTCGAATGCCGTGCCGAACAGATCACCATTGAGGCCCAGCCGGTACTGGACGAAGGCGAGGCGCTGCTGCTCGTCTGCTTCGTCCCGGCACCGCAGGCCAAGGCGGTGGCCGGCCGCACACCCCTCCGCAACGCGCCACAGCTCGCCGAACTCGAACGTGAACTCGAGACGACGCGGACGGACCTGCAAGTTGCCCTTCGTGATCTGGAACTGTCAGCCGAGGAGCAGAAGGCGGTTAACGAGGAGGCGTTATCGGTCAACGAGGAGTTTCAGTCGACCAACGAGGAACTGCTCGCGTCCAAGGAGGAATTGCAATCGCTGAACGAAGAGCTGACTGCGCTGAACAGTCAGCTACAGGAGACTCTGGAGCGGCAGCGCAGCACGACGGACGACCTGCAAAACGTACTCTATAGCACGAACGTCGCCACCCTTTTCCTCGATCGCGATCTCCGCATTCGCTTCTTCACGCCGGCCACGCGGTCGCTTTTCGCCATTCTCCCGGGCGATGTCGGCCGTCCGCTCGCCGACCTCCACTCCTTGGCAGCCGATGGTGCGTTGGCGGCCGATGCCAGGGCCGTGTTGGCCAATCTGAAGCCTGCAGAGCGAGAGATCGAAGCCATCGGTGGTCAGTGGTTCCGTCGTCGCATCTCGCCGTACCTCGCCCATGGTGGCCGGGTCGAAGGCGTGGTCATCACCTTCAACGATATCACCAATCGGAAGCACGTCGCCGAGGCGCTGGAGGAGGCCAAATGCGAGGCGGACATCGCCAACAACGCCAAGTCGCGCTTCCTCGCTGCCGCGAGCCACGATCTGCGTCAGCCGTTACAGACATTGTCGCTGTTGCAGGGCCTGTTGGCGAAGACGGTGCGGGGAGAAAAGGCACAGACCCTGGTCGCCCGGCAAGACGATACGCTCGGCTCCATGGCGGCCATGCTGGATGCACTGCTCGACATCAACCAGATCGAGTCTGGCGTCATCCAAGCGGATTTGCGGACATTCCCGATCAGCGAGATTCTCGTCCGCAAACGGGAGGAGTTCAGCTATGCGGCAACGGCGAAGGGCTTGCAGCTTCGCGTCGTCGACTGCGCGCAAGAGGTGTACAGCGATCCGCGGCTGCTCAGGCAGATCGTTCGCAACCTGCTTTCCAATGCGCTGAAATACACTGAGACGGGAAAGGTTCTGCTCGGCTGCCGCTGGCGCGGCACCGTGCTCAGTTTGGAGGTTTGGGATACCGGGATAGGGATTCCCGCCAGCGAGTTGCAGGCGATCTTTGGGGAGTATCACCAGATTGGCAACGATGCGCGGGAACGCAGCCGCGGCCTCGGCCTCGGCCTGTCCATCGTGCATCGGCTGAGTGCTCTTCTGGGTCACCGGGTCCGTGTCACGTCCCGGGAAGGAAGGGGGTCGATGTTCGCCATCGAGGTACCCATTGCAGCAAGGCTCGCCCCAACCCAAACGCGTGCACTAATATCAATAAGTAAAGCCGCGACGGTGGCAGAGCACCCTCAAAGCACGATCCTGATCATCGAGGACGATCCCGATCTGCGTGACCTACTCCGTCTGCTGCTGGAGAGCGAGGGCTACCAAGTTCTGGCCGCGGGGGATGGGGCAGCCGCGCTCGAGATCGTGCAGCATGAGCCTGCGCCACCGCATCTTCTGCTGGCCGACTTTAACCTTCCGGACGGCCTGAACGGCCTCCAGACGGTGAGACGCATCCGGCAGGATACCGCGCAGACTGTCCCGGCCATCATCCTCACGGGCGATATCTCGACTAAAACGATGCGCGAGGTCGTGGCTGAGGGCTGCACGCAACTCAACAAACCTGCAAATAATGAGGAACTATTACGGACTGTGGCCGCCATGCTATCTCACGACACGGAACGAACTAAACCGGTTCCTGAGTCAAAGCATCCCATTGCTGGGTATGAACCAACTACAGTATTTGTCGTGGATGACGATCCCGGTATTCGGGCGGCACTCCGATCAGTGCTGGAGGACGGTGGGCGGACCGTGGAGGATTTCGCCGATGGCGAGGCGTTCCTGGCGTCGTACCGCCAGGATGGGGTGGGATGCTTGCTGATCGATGCTTATCTCCCAGGAATGAAAGGGCTGGATCTGCTCCGTCATATGCAGAGCTCGGGTAGCCATTTGCCGGCCATCATGATCACAGGCCAGAGCGACGTCGCCATGGCGGTGCAGGCCATGCAGGCGGGCGCCTCCGACTTCATCGAAAAGCCGGTTGGTCGCGACGACCTGCTCGCCAGCATCGGCCGCGCCTTGGATCAGGCGCGGGACAAGGGCAAGCAGGTCATCTGGCGAGAGGATGCCGCCCGTAACATCGCCGCCCTCACCCCGAGGCAGCGGCAGATCATGACACGGGTGGTTGCCGGAGAGCCGAGCAAGAACATAGCCGCCGACCTCGCCATCAGTCAGCGTACGGTTGAGAACCATAGAGCATCCATCATGCGCAAGACAGGCGCGGCCTCGCTCCCTGCGCTTGCGCGGCTGGCGCTTGCCGCGACATGGGATGCAAAGGCCGACATGCCTGAAAGGGAAGGTGCCTCTCGATGCGGAAATGAGTAGTTTCCGATACTGCCAGCTTGAAGCCGAGGCAAGGGCTGCCGCCGCTGCGAGGGAAGCGGCCCGCCCCAAGCCGGTCGTCAAGGCGGACGGCACCCCGTCCAAGCGGCGAGGGCCCAAGCCCACACGCCCACCTGGCACGCCCGAGCCCACCGCGCAGCGCTGCAAAGCCAGCAAGCCGTTACCGGGACGCGCTGCTAGGTAATTATTTTGAAGCGCGCTAATCAGCGTCGCAGTTGCGACAACTGGTTCAAGGCTCAGGGTACGAGTACTGCTGCTCCTTCGAACCGGCCTGCGCGCAAATCCGCAAGAGCCTGGTTGGCCTGCTCCAACTTGTAGCGATTTGTCCTGGTGACGATCCCCATCGTTGGCGCCAGACGCAGGAAATCGTTGCCATCCTTTCGGGTCAAGTTCGCGACCGAGACGATCTGTCGTTCTTCCCACAGCAGGTCATATGGAAAACTCGTGATGTCGCTCATGTGGATGCCCGCGCACACGACGCGGCCGCCTTTTCGAATTGCCTTCAATGCCTGCGGGACGAGGTCACCATCCGTCGCGAATATGATGGCTGCGTCGAGCAGCTCGGGCGGCGCTTGGTCGGACCCTCCCGCCCATGCCGCTCCTAAGCTTCGTGCGAAGGCTTGCGTTACATCGTCGCCAGGTCGCGTGAACGCGAACACCTGACGTCCCTGCCACTTTGCAACTTGAGCGAGGATGTGGGCCGCGGCGCCGAACCCGTAGAGCCCGATGGTCTGGCCCTCGCCGGCAATCACCAGGGAACGCCAGCCAATCAGCCCGGCGCACAGCAGCGGGGCGAGTGCCACGTCCTCACCGCCCTCTCCTAGGGAAAAGGCAAACCGGGCGTCGACGATCGTGGATGTCGCAAAACCACCATCCCGAGTAAAGCCGGTGAACAGTGGGTGATCGCAGAGGTTCTCCCGTCCTTCCAGGCAAAAGCGGCATACGCCGCAGACGTGCCCCAACCATGGGATCCCGACGCGTCACCCAACGACAGCCCGCTGACGTCGGGACCCACACGGTCAATCCGCCCCACGACTTCGTGCCCCGGGATGATGGGGAGGCGGCGACCGGGAAGCTCGCCGTCAAAAACGTGCAAGTCGGTCCGGCACACGCCGCACGCACTGACTGCTACTCGGACCTGCCCCGGACCGGGCTGCCGGTCAGGCAGATCCGTCCATTCGAGCGGACCTCCAATTTGCGTGAGCACCATCGCTTTCAACCCGGTCTCCACCCAAGCTGGGAACGCCCTCCCATGAGATCCAAGACGGCGTCGACAGCATCTAACGACGAGTTACCGTTCGATCCGGCCGTGGTGGTAGGGTCGGATTCTACTCAAGCCGATTGGATTGGGCTGCAGCGGTCATTTGAAGCGACCGTCGCTGCGATTCCCGCCGACCCTCATGGTCGACGCCATCTAGGTGATTCCCGAGCCTGCACGCGACTAGGGGGCGAAGCTACGGTGCACAGACAAAGGCAAAGGCTCTGTTCGGCCACGACGACAGGGCTGGACCCGATGCACGCTGCTGACTGCACCGTCTTGATAGGCCCTCACGTAATGCATCTCGATCCTTTGTTGCTTTCCCGCCTGCAGTTCGTATGGGTCGTCGCCCTTCACATCCTGCTCCCCGCCTTCACTGTCGGGCTCGCGTCATACATCGCCTTCGCAGAGGGCATGAGCTTCTTCACCGGTCGAGAGGTCTACGCGAACATCTCGAATTTCTGGATCCGGATTTTCTCGGTTGCCTTCGGGATGGGCGTCGTATCCGGCATTGTGATGCCGTTCCAGTTCGGCACGAACTGGAGCCGCTTTTCCGATGCGACTGCCAACGTCATCTCCCCGCTGCTTGCCTACGAAGGGCTGACGGCCTTCTTCCTGGAGGCCACGTTCCTCGGCGTCTTGCTGTTCGGCCGCAAGCTCGTTCCACGATGGGTGCACTTCGTGGCGGCATTGGCAGTGGCGCTGGGAACCCTGTCCTCCTCGTTCTGGATCCTGGCTGCGAATAGCTGGATGCAGACCCCAGCCGGCTACGAGATCGTGGATGGTCGGTTCTTCCCGACGGATTGGTGGCAGGTCATCTTCAACCCATCTTTTCCCTATCGCCTCGCCCACACCGTCACGGCCTTCTACATCACGACGGGCTTCATCGTGCTCGGGATCGGCGCCTGGCTGGTGCGCAAGGGCCGCTTCGTGGCGGAAGGCCGCACCATCATGTCGGCCACGTTGTGGGTGCTACTGGTGCTGGTCCCCGTACAGATCGGCCTTGGCGACCTACACGGGCTGAACACGCTGAAGTATCAGCCAACCAAGCTTGCGGCCCTGGAAGGGCGCTACGACACCGCTTCGCCCGCCCCGCTGACGCTATTCGGCATACCGGATGACGCCGCGGCCACCATGCACGACGAGGTGGCCGTTCCGTGGCTGGGCAGTCTGCTACTGACGCATTCCTGGAGCGGCTCGATCAAGGGGCTCAAGGATTGGCCAGTCGATCAGCGGCCGCCCGTTGGGCCGCCCTTCTACGCGTTTCGGATCATGGTGGGCGCCGGGCTAGTGATGCTTGCGCTGGTCGTCACCGGCAACATCCTCCGCCGCCGGGACCAATTCGTTCGGTCGGCCGTCTTCCTGCGCGCGTGCCAATGGGCCGCCCCGCTCGGGTTCATCGCCGTGCTCGCCGGCTGGGTCACGACCGAGGTAGGGCGGCAGCCCTGGACGGTGTTCGGCCTTATGCGGACGGCGCAGTCGGTCTCACCTTCGCTGACCGGCCGCGACGTGCTGCTGTCGCTGCTTGGCTATATCGCCGTCTACGCGATCGTCTTCCCGGGCGGGTTCCTCGTGATGCGCCGCATCGTCCGTCTCGGCCCCCAGGCGCAGGCGCCAGACGGCCCGGTCCAGAGTGGCCGGCCGACCTTACCGATCACGTCACTCCCCACTGCCGTTCTGGAGACAATGCCATGATGCCGGCCCTGGTGCTGGACTTCGTCCCGATCTGGACCGCGATCCTCGGGGTCGGCGTGCTCCTCTACGTGCTGCTAGACGGCTTTGATCTCGGCGTCGGCATCCTCTACCGCTTCGCGCCAGACACGGTATCCCGCAACCTGCTGATGAACAGCATTGCCCCAGTCTGGGACGGCAACGAGACGTGGCTGATCCTCGGCGCGGTCGGTTTGCTGGTGGCTTTCCCATTGGCGTTTGCCATCATCATCCCGGCAGTTTACTTCCCCATACTCATCATGCTGCTGGCCCTGGTGTTCCGGGGAGTGGCATTCGAGTTCCGCTTCCGCGACGCCGTCCATCGGACGTTCTGGGATTACGGCTTCTTTCTCGGCTCAGTGACCGCGACGTTCGCGCAGGGTGTCGTTCTCGGCGCCTTCATTCAGGGCTTCCAGGTTGAGGGACGGGCGTTCACCGGCAGCAGTTTCGATTGCTTCACGTGGTTTTCCCTACTGACCGGGATTGCCCTGGTGTTCGGGTATGGCTTGCTCGGCGCGGGTTGGCTCGTTTTGAAGACATCCGGCGCGCTGCAGCAGCAGGTTCGCCAGCAGGGTCTGTGGTGCCTGATCGGGGTTGCCATTTGTATCGTGGCGGTGAGCATCTGGACGCCGATCCTGAACGCCGACATCGCCCAGCGCTGGCTGTCCTGGCCCAACGTGATCTGGTTGACGCCCGTACCGCTGGTGACAGCGCTCGTCGTGATCGTCACGAGCCTTTCGTTTCATGGTAGTTCGGAAGGTGGACCGTTCCTGTGCGCGGTGGCCCTGTTCCTGATGTCCTATCTAGGCATCGCCATCAGCCTGTGGCCGATGATCGTGCCGCACCACTACACACTGGCCCAGGCAGCCTCGTCGCCGAAGACGCAGGCCTTCCTGCTGGTGGGCACGGCCTTCCTGCTGCCCACCGTCCTGCTCTACACGGCCTGGGCCTATTGGGTGTTCCGGGGCAAGGTCAGGGCGGACATTGGCTACCACTGAGAGTACCTGCACGAGATGACCCTGATGCAGATGCGAGTAGCCTGCGCCGGGTGCCTGATTTCCAGTCAACCCGGATGGTTCGCAAATCCGTGGTATTAGCCTGTCGCCCAGGTGACGAAGCCCTCAAGGGAGTGAAATTCCGACAGGCTGTGGGCATCGGCGTCAGGCAGGACCTCCCTGATGAGGTGGACCAGCGCTGAGCCTGGCCCCAGCTCGATGACTTTCGTGACGTCGAGACCACGGCATGAATCCATGCAGGCGGCCCAATCCACCGTCTGCTGAATTTGCCGGGCCAGCTTATCCTCTCCGCCCGATACATCCAACACCGCCGCCCCGTCGATCCCGCTCAGCAACCGGATGCCGGATGGTAGGTTGGGGCGGATCGCCGCCGCCGCCAAGCAGGTGCGGAACGCGGCGCTGGCAGTCGCCAGGAGCGGCGTGTGGGACGCGACGGCAACCGGCAGCATGGTGACGTGTTCGGCCCCGGCGGCCATGGCGTCGTGGACCAACTCCGCCAGAGAGACCCGGGTCCCGCCGACCAGCATCTGGTCCGCGGCGTTGACGATCGCGATGAAACACCCGTGCGCCTGGCAGATCGGCTCCAACCCCGCGCGAGCCAGGCCGCGGACCGCCGCCAAGCCGGATGGCTGCTGCGTGGCTGCGTCCATGGCTGTGGCGCGCCGGGCGGCAAGCTCCATCACGCTATCCACCTCGATCAGCCCGGCCACGCCCCAGGCCGCCAGCTCGCCGACACTGTAGCCCGCCACGAGAAGCGGCCGCGGGAGCCGGTCCTTGATCACCGCCCAAGCTGCCATCGCTTGGGTGCAGCACAGGATCTGGCCGGCTTTATCGGCGTGGATGGCGTCGTCGCCGGCCTGGTGCACGAGATCGCGTGGGTCGGTGCCGCCGAGCACGCGTTTGGCGGCTGCAAACACCGGCGCCGCGGCCGGCGCGTCGACCAGCAGCGCGAACATGGCGGCGTTCTGTGCCCCTTGCCCGGAGCAGAGGATGGCGGTGCCGATCATGCCCCGGTCTCCAGGGTGTCCAGCAACAGGGCGATGGCAAGCAAGTCGGCGCAGCCACCTGGGCTCAGCCGGCGCACCACAAACGCCTGATGCACCGTGGCGGCCTTGTCGCACCAAGAGGGCTGCGTGACGCCGCCATCGCCAAGAAAGTCGCGCGCTGCTTGCTGGGCGAAGCACAAGCCTCCGGCGCCGCCGCGATGCAGCAGGTTCGTGTCGTCCACCGTCGCGAGCAAGGTGAAGAACGCCTGCACGCGGGCGGCCTGCGGATCATGGGGGACCGTTTGGCGGGCGAGCCGCAAGGCTGGCAAGGCCACCTCCAGCACATCAGGGAAACCTGCGGCAGCCTGGGCCCGTGCGCCGCCAGCGCCGAAGCGCCGCAATGCCTCCGTACCATGGCTGCGCAGCGGGATCGGCCCGCACAGGATCGCGCGTCCCCAACTCTGGCGGACCGTTTCCCCGAGAAATGCTGCGCGCCATTGCGGCCGCTGGCCGGACCGGGCCATTCCCGCCGCAGCCCCTGCCGCAGCACAGACCAGGCCGAGCCCGAAGATCGCGCCGCGATGCGTGTTGATCCCACCCGTGGCGGCCACCATCGCCTGCTCCGCCGCGACGCCGATGCTGCGCAGGTCCGGCATGGCGGCGCCGGCGGCGCCCGCCTCGGTCAGCCGGGCGAAGAACGGTTCGATGGCAGCGGCACTCGTCTCGAAGGTGGCCGCGTCCATGTCTGAATGGCTGCCCTGATCGACATGGCTGACCAGCCCCGGCTTCGGCCAGGTGTGCAGTTCCGCCAGCAAACTCGCGCGGGCGCACGCCGCGACATGGGCGGGAACCCAGGCCGGCAACGGGCAGGCGGCAAGCTGCCGGGCTGCCTTCACGACGCTGCCTTCATTGGGCGGGCGCCATGGCGAACAACCCGGCGACGTGACACGCCGTGACGCCGTGCATCGTCTTGACCAGGACCTCGTCGCAGCCGCGTTCGGCCGCCAGCGCCATCTCGCGCCAGTTCACGCCGCCGCCGGGTAGCTCCAATTCGCCATCCAGACGCACCGGGCCTTGCGCATCGAGCCGTTGCAGACCTGCCAGCAACGTGGCGGCAGTGGCATGATCGGACACGGTCCAGAGCAGGTCGACATCGGACCGCTCCGTCAGGTAGGGCAACCCGGTGACGTGCTGCCAAAGCAGCGCGCCAAAGACCCGCGGCGCCACACCGACCTGCCCGCCGAGAGCGACCAGGGCGGCGATCATCGTCTGCCACTCTGGCGGCGCTGCCCGCGCGGCATCGCACAGCAGCACTGGGGGGTAGGCTGTGACGCCTCGTTTGGACCGCAAGCTGAAGCCCACCCGGTGCTTGCCGTGGCAGGGAGGCAGCGGCAGTGCGGCAGGTATCACAGACGCGGCGTCGCCCTCTGTCCGGCGTCGGACGATGATCGGCCACTGCTCTTCCGCCCAGCCAGCGACCAGCGGGAGGGCAGTCAGGTGCTGGTGTTCCTCCAGCATCGCCTGCCAGGCCTGTGGGTCGACCAGGAGGAGGTCATGCCGCTGCATGGAGAACGACCTGCTCCGTCGCGGCCGCGATGACACGCCTGGCCACGTCAGCCGCCACCGGCCGGCCGCGGCGCTCGGCGCCAAGCACGTCGCGCACATCGTTCGGCGACGCTGCGGCCAGGGCTTGCTCCAACTGCCCGTCCAGCGGCTTGGCCGGATCCCACACGGCGGCGACCGCCCCCACGAACACCATATGGTCCAGACCCGGCGCGAAGACCGGCGTCGTCTTGGCCAACTCCTGCAGCCTGCTCTCCGGAAGCTTTGTGACGCGCGCGATGGACGGCATGTCCATCACCGCAGGCTCGGCGCCGGGCAGGGCAACCAGTATGTCCGTCGCCAGCGCCGTCGCGAGGAAGGCGCCGGCGGCCGCCTTGCCGTATTCCAGGCCGATGGTGCGATGGCCGAGCTGGCTGGCGAGCAGCAGACATTTCGCGAGATGGCCAAGGTATTCGTTCAATCCGCGCATCTCGTCGCGCCGGGCCATGAGCTGGCCTTGTGTGTCCACCAGCACCAGGATCGGCACGCCGCCGCCCTTGGCCGCGACCTGCAAAACCTGCTCCGCCAGCGGGACCACGCCGGCGGTGCCGAGCGCCACGCCATGGGCCACGCCTATGACGGCAATAGGCTCGCCCGTCTTGCGCGTGGCGTCACCGGTGATCCAGCCGTCGGCGCTGACCTGCACGCGATGGCCGCCTGGAAACAAGCCAGCTAAAACTTCATCGAGCGTCATGATGCCTGTCCTTGATGCTGTCGGCGAGTTGAGTGAAAGGCCCGATGTCCAGGTCGGGGATGGTGTGGGGATGCGGGATCCCCATGACGGTCCACATCGCGGCGGCGTCGTCGCACTCGCCAAGAGTGAGCTGGCGGTGCGCCAGGCGTGTTTGCTCGTCCTGCAGAGTGGCGAGATCGAGCGGCACGGAGTTGGCCATCTGCGCTCGGGCGGCGGCGCGGAAACCGTCCATCGTGTCGTCGGTGAACGCGTCGGCCATCCCGAGCAGACGCCGGTTCTTGCCGCCGCAGACGCTCCACACCAGCGCCTTGTCCCGGGAGTCGTATTCTTCCACGCCCTTGTTGGTTTCGATCACCTCCGGCCCGGTCACGCCAATGCGGCCCTGTTCGGACACCACGACGCGGGAGCAGGTGCCCGTCGTCAGCCCGGCGCCGCCGAAGGCGCCGGCCTTGCCGCCCACCAGCGCGATGACGGCGACGCCGGCGCAGCGTGCCTGGACGATGGCGCGCATCAGTTCCGCGACCGCGAGCTCGCCGGCATTGGCCTCCTGCAGCCGCACGCCGCCGCTGTCCAGCAGGAGCAGGATGGTCTGCGGCAAGCGCTTATGATCCCGCGCGGCCCGCACGAGCCCGACAAGCTTCGCACCGCTGACCTCGCCGAACGTGCCGCCCATGAACTGGCCCTCTTGCGCCGCGACGAGAACCTCGACGCCGTCCAGCGCGCCCCGGCCGATCACCACGCCATCGTCGAAGGCGCGCGGCAGATCCAAGATCGGGAGATGCGGGCTTTCGACCCGCTGTTCCGGGCCCAGGAACTCGTGGAAACTGCCGGGGTCCAGCAGTCCCGCCAGCCGCTGCCGCGCCGTCGCCTGCAGCCAACTGCTGGTCTCGTGGGATGCTACGTCCTGCATCATGCCTGCTCCATCAAAGCACAGCCCTGCATCAGCCGCAGGTAAGCCGTGTCCGGCCGGGCCCCGCCATCGTTGATCGAGATGCGCAAGCCGCCGGGTGACGACCGCGCGATGAACTCCGTGACGACCGCTTGCCACGTGGCGTCGTAGCCCTTCACCGGGGTCGCGATCTGCACCTCGCAGGCCGCACCCGGCAGCACGCGTTCCAGTAGCACTTCCAGGTTGCCCGAGGCGACGACGCCGATGATGGCTTGCGGGCGGGTGCCGGCCAGGCGATGCGTCGCCGTGTGCTTGTAGTCGAGTGTCAGCATAGCGGCTGCTCCTACCAGTTGCGGAATTTGCTCGGGGGCTCGTAGAGATCGCCGGACCAGTGCATCAGGTCCTTGATGGACCGTGCGGCCAGCATGCTGCGATGCGCATCGAGCGGGTTGATGCCGAGGTCCTCCGGCCGCTGGATGATCTTGCGGGCGCGCAGGTCGGCCACCATCGCCGGGTCGCGCGCACGCCCCACGTCGGTGAACCCGGCGATGCCGCGGATGGCCTGCTCGCGTTCCATGGCGCTGCGGCACAGCAGCAGGTTGGCGATGCCTTCCTCGCTGACGATGTGCGTCACGTCGTCGCCGTAGATCATCACGGGGGCCAGCGGCAGCTTGTATTTCTCCGCCAGTGCGATGCATTCCAGCGTTTCGACGAAGACCGGGACCATCTTCTCGCTGAACGTCTCGACCAATTGCACCACCAGTTTGCGGCCGCGCGCCAGGGGCGAGTTGCCACCACTCGCCTCGCGGCCCGCCTTCAGCCAGGGTTCGCTGGCGTGCCGGCGGCCGTGCGGATCGCTGCCCATGTTGGGGGCGCCGCCGAAGCCTGCGATGCGCCCGGCCGTCACCGTGGACGAGTTGCCTTGCAGGTCGATCTGCAGGGTGGACCCGATGAAAAGGTCGACCGCGTAGAGCCCGGCCACCTGGCAATACATCCGGTTGGAGCTCATCGAGCCGTCGCGGCCGGTGAAGTAGATGTCCGGACGGGCCGCCATGTAGTTGTCCATGCCCACTTCTGAGCCGAAGCTGTGGATTTGCTGGACCCATCCCGACTCGATGGCGGGGATCAGCGTGGGATGGGGATTGAGCGCCCAATGCGTCGCGATCTTGCCCCTCAGCCCGAGCCCCTCGGCGAATGTCGGCAGCAGCAACTCGATGGCTGCCGTGTTGTAGCCGATGCCGTGGTTGATCCGCTTGATGCCGTATTCCGCATAAATTCCCTTGATCGCCATCATCGCCGCAAGGATTTGGATCTCGGTGATCTGCGCCGGATCCCGGGTGAACAACGGTTCGACGAAGAAGGGTTTCTGCGTGTGCACGATGAAGTCGACCTGGTCGCCGGGCACATCCACCCGCGGCAAGCGGTCCAGGATTTCATTCACCTGGGCGATGACGATGCCGTTCTTGTATGCCGTCGCTTCGACCACGGCGGGCGAGTCTTCTGTATTCGGACCCATATAGAGGTTGCCGTACCGGTCGGCGGCCCGCGCCACGGTCAAGGCGACGTGCGGCGTGAGGTCGATGAAGTAGCGGCCGAACAGCTCGATATAGGTGTGGATCGCACCCAACTCGATCTTGCCGGCGTCCAAGGCTCGCGAGATGGCGCCGCCCTGCGGTCCGGAATACGAGAAGTCGAGCTTGCGCGCGATACCCTTCTCGAACAGGTCGATATGCTCCGGCAGCACGATGCCCGATTGGACGATGTGCAGGTCATGCAGGATCTTCGGATTTGCGGCGGCCAGGCTGGCGGCGAGAAAGTCGGCTTGCTTCTGGTTATCCCCTTCGAGACAGACGCGGTCGCCGGGCCTGATCACCGCTTCCAGCAGAGCCGTCGTCTGCGCCTCGGTCACCATCTTGCCATCGGCGAAGGGCCGCGCGGCCTTCATGCGTTCGTCGCGGGTCCGACGTTCGCTTAGCCAGTCGGTCTTGTGCAAGACGTCCATCGCGTAGGTCCTTTGTTGCTAGCTCATACCCGAAGTGAAGTAGATGGCAGCCGCCAACGTGATGGCGCTGAGAACGGTGCTGGCGATCAACGTCGTACCGACGACTTCCGAGGTGATGCCGAAACGCAGGCCGAACAGGATGCCGAAGAAGCCGCACGGCAGTGCGGACAGGACGATCGCTTCGCGCGAGGTCAGGGCCGAGGCGGCAAACAGCCAAGCCAGCCCGGCGGCGATGAGCGGGTGCGCCACGTTGGCGGCCATGGTCTGGATATCGGCGCTGCGGCCAAGGCGGAACTTCTGTGCGGAGAGGATGAGCCCTGTGATGAACAGGGCGGCGCCGCCTGACACCTGCGCCATCAAGGTGAGCGACTTGACCGCCAATGCTGGCAGGCCGACGCCGCTGAAAGCGAACGCCACGGCCAGCACGGGTGCGAGGACGATGGGCTTGCGGAACGCGCGCAGCAGCACGGTTGCGAACTGGCGCTCGCCCGGCTTCTGCGCTGAGGCCTCTAGGATCACCAGCGTCAGGGGTGAGACGACGATCGCGCCGCATGCAATGGACACGGCAACGGCCACGACGTTGGCGCTGCCCAACAAGGCCGCGATCAACGGCAAACCGGCGGCGGCGTAGTTCGGCAGTGATGTCGTGCAGGCTTGCACCGACGCCTCGCCGGAGGTGGTGTGATACAGGCGGCGCGCCATGAGGTAGACGGCTCCGTACACCAGCAGCATCGAGAGCGAGAGGATCGCCGCCAAAGGAAGCTGAGCCAACAGCGTCGTGCGCGACGCCTGAGCGATGGTGGCGAAGATCGCCGCCGGGATGGCGAAATCCATCACCATCGCATTCAGCTCGGCGACGTGGGTGTTGTCCACATCCCGTGTCCATCCGGCCAAGTAGCCCAGAGCCAAGCCGAAAAAGACGGGAACCAGAGCGTCAAGGATGATGGACAGCATGCACGGCCTCCCGGTCGAGAATCGAGTTCGTGCACGGTGATGATCGATGTCGCTAGGGTCGGAAATTACTCACGATCGCTGAAGTCCTGGCCGTGCCGGCTTCTTCGGATGCTGGACCTGTTCTGGGTAGTTTCCGGCGCTTCTCCGGGCCAGGGAGATGCACGAGGGTGCCTCGCGAGCTGAACACGAACGAACAGCTCCGGAGCACGAACGTGAACACATTACAGTCGACGCCAAGCACCATCCGGCACTCCCTCACGAGGTTTGCTCTCCTCGGTGCCAGTGCCCTGACACTGCTTGGGTGTGCCGCGCCGGCCCAACTCACGGCATCCGTGGCGGCGAACCCACCGCTGGCCCTCCCCGTGCGAACGATCGGTGCGACCCTGCGGGCCAATCCACGGTTTAGCGACTACGTGGACGTGCTCGATTTCGCTGGTCTAGGCAGGGCCTTGAATGATGCGCAGGGTGTGACCGTATTCGCACCGACCAATGCCGCGTTCGAGCGTTCTGATCCGTCTTGGCGCGTGCACGCAGTTCCTGGAACGGGCGCATCAAGCAACAGCGGTACCGACGTCCAGAAACGACAGGCCGTGCTTGAGCAGTCGGGGTTGCAAGGGGTGCATCCTGTCGCGGACTTTGCCGGCAAGCTGCAGGATGTCCGTGCGATAAATGGCCGCATCTTCCACATTGATGGCCGAGTTCCCGGCGCCATTACGATCACGACGGGCGACATAGCAACAACGATGGGCGCTACGAAGCCTGTGCTCCGGATCGCAAATGTGCAGCTCCCGCCCATAAGTGCCAAGGGCGGCCTCATATATCCCGTCGATACGATCCTCGTCAGCGCATTTTAAGTAAAGAGCTTATCAAGTTGCTGTCTCTGTGTGCAGCATCGAAATGTACCCAAGCAATTGTGAGCGATCAAGCCCGTTACGTCCTGCTAGAGCAGATTCCATTCAGTCTGGCTCATACTTAGCGGCGGTGAAGTAGTTTGCGCACTCGCTGGCGGTGAACTGCGGCAGGGTGTCGCGGATGGTGTCCCAGAGTTCGTCCGTTGTCCGTGTGGCGGCCTTTCGCAGCAGCGCTTTGAGCTTGGCGAAGGCGTTCTCGATCGGGTTGAAGTCGGGCGAGTTTGCCGCCACCGAAATCCTGCGGCTGTCCGCGCAAATGGGAGATGCGGGCGATTGTCAACGCGATCTTCTACATTCTGCGCGGCGGCGTTGCCTGGAGTCTGTTGCCGAGGGACTTTCCGCCGTCCTCGAAGGATCTTGAAGCCACCATCGGCTCAGTCGAGGCATTCTTCTATGCCGCTGCCAGCGTGCTCGTGCTACGACGCCTCGCCCGTTGAACATTCGATCCCACATGGAATCTCAGTCGGCTGGCTTGTCTCCCGCTCGGTGCAGACGATCCGGCCTGAAGCACTGAGCCTCTCTGGGATGAGGAGATCGAGACCATTGCCGTTCTTGTAGGGCCAGACGGCGTCGATCTCGATCCGTTGCGCATTGCGATCCGATCCTTCCTTTGGATTAAGGACGATGAAGGCGGTGTGGGTTGGCTTGTTGCTCATGATTTTTGTCCTTTTGTTAGGAAGCCGCCGTTGGGTCTCGATGCGTCCCGTGATGGCGCGGGGCCTCGCGGATGGAAGGGCGAGCCGGGGAGGGGATCGCCCGGCTTGGCAGGGCGCAGCGCGTCCGAAAGCCGGAAATACCGCGTCGAGGGCGCAGCCCTTGCCCTGGAACCGTGGGGTGCGACGTAGGGACAAAGCAACCCGAGGCCTCTCACAGGAGAACGGAGGGCGGCCGAACAGCCGCTGCCGTCGTCGTCATTCGGGTTAGGGAGAGTTACCCGCTTGCTGGACTTGTCGTGCGGGTTCGCCGGGACCGCTGGCGTGCCGGTGCCTAGATCGCTGCTCCTATCGCAAGGCGATCGTCAGACGCTTTCAGTGCCAGCGAGCTGACCGTAGATATCCTCGATGCGTTGAGCTTCCTCATCCGTGAGCGCGGCGAACTCCTTCGCGCGGGCACGCTTTGACAGCCGGCCGCCATTGTCTGAAAGGAAGTGGAACAGCAAATCGACCAGGCGGTCAGGCATTTCGAGGAAAGCCTCGATGTCCCGGCGGAACGCGTCATAGCGTTGCAGGAAGCGCGTTTCAGCGGGCAGGTCCTCGTCGATGGTCTTCTCGACGCAGCCATAGAGGAATTCCGCGTGAGGCGTTGCGTCGAAGAAGCGGTAATAATCACCCGTATCGTTCAGCACCCGCACGTTGAAGTCCGCCGTCGGCTGCCAGTCGATCAGCGGCAGCAAGCGGCGTGAGTAGCTTTCCAGCACCTGCCGGTATGCATCGATGCGCTCAAGGATGGCCGCAGAGACCGGAAATACCATGCCGGGCGGGTTGAAGCCGCGTTCGGCCAGAATATGGTGGATAAGATAACGGTGCAGCCGGCCGTTGCCGTCCTCAAAGGGGTGAGCATAGACGAAGCCGAAGGCAAGGGTGGCCGCGGCAATGACCGGATCGAGCGCTTGGGCTGGGCCGCGATCGAAAGCGATCATCCCGTCTATCAGGATAGGCAAATCTTCGGGCCGTGCGCTCACATGGTCAGGCAACGGCACTTGGCTGTGGCGATCATGCTCGCCGACAAATCCGCCCTCTTGCCGGAAGCCGAGCCGGGTGAAGCGCGCATCGCCCAAGACGATGCGCTGAAGGCGCAGCAGTTCGTCACGGTCAAGCGGTTGCCGGCCGGCTTCGCCGATGGCACGGCCCCACCTCTGGATGCGATCTTGCGGCGGCCGCTCGCCTTCGATGGCGAAGCTGGAGCGGGAATCTTTCAGCAGCAGAAAGGCGGCGGTGCGGGCCAGCAGATCGCGCGGCACCTGCGCGACGACGCTACGGGCGCGTGCCGCCAGGTCCAGGCCGACAAACAGGTCAAGCGCCTTGCTGCGGAAGACCATGGGACAGAAGGCCGGGCTGCCCGGCAGATTGTTTTTGACCCGGTAGCGCGGGGCGCTCTCGCCGGGAACCGCATATTGAAGGCCCGGATCGACGACTAAGACGTAGCGTCCAGCCTTGGCGTCCGGCAGATCAAGCCGGTCCCCGGTCAGCCATTCGTAGAGAAACCAGATGCACCGGGCGTAGCCGCCTGTCGGCTCGTCGCGGACCAGCTGTTCTATCGGGCCCGGGCCCGCTGCCAGAAACAGCCGCTTCAGCACAGTTAGATCGAGGCCCTCATATTTAAGGGCGAATGTCAGATGCCCCTTTAGAGTAGGATCGGGCGCATGGCGCGGCGTCATGAGTCGCCAGCCCGCCTGCTCGGTGATGCGGTGGTGCACGCCGGTGGCTGAGAGCGTGCGCGGAAGCGGCACCTCAAGGCAATACGCGTCGATGAGCGCGCTATATCCCGCAGGGATTGCGGGTTCTGGCAGCCGCCGATCCTGAAAAACGGTTACGGGGCCTGAAAACGGATGACTGTCGATTGGGTCCATGAAATCTGATGCGTGACCGTGAAGGTCGTCCTCCTCGTTTGTTTCCCACGAAAAATGACCTTAGCACATGAAAATTGATGCTAAAAGGAAGTTCTGCTTACGGTTTGTTTTGGCTGCTGCAGTGAACGTTCCACCCGTGGTGACTGACCTCCGCTGGCCCAAGACCAAGATAATGGCCAAGTTCTTCACGTAGCTCCCGAAGATCTTCTGCCTGACTCGTGCGCAGCGCTTTGATGGCGACCTGCAGCGCGGCGCGCGGGCTTTGCTGATGATCGATCAGGCCTTGCCGTTCGGCAGCATGCCGCATTTGAGTGGCCCGCGCGTCGGCTTCGTCCTGGACCCGCAATGCCCGGGATCGGCCGGTGATCCCAAGCCATAAAGCTCGTAGGCCTCTGGGCTGGCGAGCGGCGCACGTCAGCGTCTCCGGCCGCCATTCCTCCGCCTGTCGCGCATCAAGGGTGTCCCGCGCCTCCCGATGTCGGCGGGTCATCTCGTCTTTGTCCTGGTCCAGCCTGGCCGCCCGTACCCGGAACCGGTTACGCGACTCGTCGACATGGCGGCGAATGGCGGGTGTCATGCGGACGGCGATCAGCCTCTGCATATCCGCGACGCTGGGGAGGTCGCCGGCATCGCCTAGCCGAGCGCGAACGTCCTTGGTCTTGAAGTCCAGCACGCGCGACAAGGCCTGAACCGTGCCGCTATAATCAAGGATGACGATCCCGCGCCGGTCTCCGATCCGCCGGAAGGCTCCTGCAAGGGCTACGGCCCCGTGCGCACGCCCTTCGCCTCTGCCTCCGCCACCAGGCGATGCACGTCGTCCGTCAGCATCAGGCGTTGCGCCTGGAGGTGCTCGGCCGCCCGCTTGACGGCGTCGACATAGGCGGCCGGGGTGGGATAGCGCTCCTCCAGGGAAGGGCGCGGGTCGCCGACGGCGTCGCGCGCCGCCTTGGTTGGCGCGAAAGGAACGAAGCTGCCGCTGAAGTTGCAGAAATTGCCCTCGAACAGGTCCGGGCGGAAGCTGTTCCACCCGGTGTAGGTGCCGATCGGCACCTGGACGTACACGTCGCGCACGCCCGCGACGTCGATGCCGTCCGCATCCACCTGGGGCACCAGCACGCCGTAGCTCGCCGCACCAGCCACGGGCGGCTCCACCGAGAGCACGCCGGAACTGTCACCGGGATGGTAGCCCGGTCCGAAATCCAGCACGTGAAGCGCGCTGGTCGCCCCGGTGTAGCGCATCGCCGGGCGGTCCGTGCCGCCGTAGCTGTTGGCGGGGATGGTGGGGAAATGCACCTGGTCCGGCGCCACGAGCGTGGCGTCGGCGATGCGCGGCGTCACGGAGGCTGGCGGCGCCCTGTCGTCGCGCACCCATTCCGTGAGGTCGCTCAGCAGCGCGCGCATCGTCCAGGTGTGCGGGTTGGGGTTGGATTGCTGGGCGCAGGCCGGGAAGGGCGGCTTGGCGGGCAGCGGAAGGGCGGGTGGCGCGTGCTGCGTGCTGGCCATGATGAAGGTGCGGACGTTGGGCGGCTCCGGCGCGTCGTGCAGCCCGAGCGGGTCGGTGAGGCCCAGCGACTGCCGTCCCTCCCAAATCTCCAGCGCGGTGGCGGCGTGGAACAGGCGGGGGCAGGTCCCGGTCGCCTCACACCGGTCGAGCAGGCCCTGCCTGCGGCCGGTCAGCGGATCGGTCTGGCGCGCGTAGGTGAACGGAAAGTCGTAGGCCGGGTAGAGGTGGTCGACCTGCTGGCCCCACGCGCGGCCCGGCTGGCCGAACCGCACGTTCAGCGGCATCAGCCCGCCGCCGATATGCGGCAGCGCGCCGTCGAACACCCGCTTGCCGTCCTCCCCCTGGTTGAACCCCAGCGCGATCATGCTGCGGATGAACCGCCCGCTTTGCGAGGTGCCCATCACGATGGTCTTCCCGCCCGGCAACGGCCTGGCCGGGTTGTCCTGGCCGGGCTGTGCCAGGTAGGTGCCGAGGTCCCGCGCCACGGCGAAGCCCAGCCCCAGCACCAGCGGGTCCTTCGCCCGATACAGCAGCTCGTACAGCTTGCCCGGCTGGAACCCGGCGGGGTAGCAGATCTGCGTGTCGTTCGCCGCCGCGCAGCTGCCGAACCGCCACTCCGTGCTGGGGATGGTGGTGCGCGGCGCGTCCTCGGTGGCGCGCACCGTCAGGCTCGGCAGGAAGCCGTCCGCCAACTCGGCCCTGTTGTCGGTGCTGACGGTGGGCGCGCTGGCATGCGTCATGCCGGTGAACCAGCCGCTGGACAGGTTGAGCGTGGTGGCCGGCGCGCCCTGCACCACCAGCTCGGCGCGGACGATGCCGGTGACCGGGCTGCCGTCGCTGTCGTGCGCGACGGGGACGCTGAGCGTCATGCGGCCGTCGCCGGGCAACACGTCCGCCTGCCAGCCGAACCAGATGGTGGTGTAGCCCTCCCGCTGCATCCACCCGTCGCCCGGCGACTCCAGCCGGTTGGTGACGGCGGCGGCGGCCGGTACGTCGGCGTTGAACAGGCTCAGCGCACCCTTGTTGCCGCGGTTGAGGATGTTGAACAGCAGGATGCGGTTGCCGTGCTCCGGGTCGGCAGGGCGCAGGATGTCGATGTCGGTGCTGTATTCCACCATGCCGTGTGCATTGCGCGGCGCCAGCAGGATGTCCTGGATGACCGCGTTGCCCGGCGCACTCGGGTCGACCTCGCCGAAGGCACGGCCGGTCACGCGCTGGTAAGCGCCCACCGCGCCGAAGCTGGCGCCGCCAAAGGCCGGCTCGGTATGGGCGACCTCGATGCGGACGATGCGCGCCTGGGACGGCAGCGGCGCGGCCAACGCCAGCAGGGCGGCCCAGCGGATGCGGCGATGGTTCACGGCAGAGTCCCCCCGGCGACGCCGCCGATCCGATGTTTTTCGTATCGTGCCTGCGCCACCCTCCCGGGGCAAGCCAAGCCGGACGCGGCGGTTCGCGGAGTGGCAGCGGCAGGCAATCGACAGAGCTACCCGCTCGGATCCCAGTCCGGCTCAGTGTATGTCAGGGCCGGGCGGTCGAGGCGCCGCAACGTGTCCAGGTCCGGGCGCAGGCCCCAGCCGGGCGCGTCCGGAACCATGACCCGGCCGCCGTCGCAGCGCGGCGCATCCGGGAACAGGCCGGTCCACAGCGCCAGCTGGCCGACCGGCCACTCCAGCAACGCGCCCGGCGTCCCGAGCGCGGCCAGCAGGTGCAGGTGCACCATCACGTTCAACCCGGTGGTGAAGGAGTGGCTGGCGACGCCGAGACCGCGGTCCAGCGCCGCCCGGCCCGCCTCGTAGCCCGCCAGCAGCCCGCAACGGGTGGCGTCCGGCTGCAGCACGTCGACGCAGCCGCCGTCGAGCAAGGCCATCAGGCCGCGCAGCCCGCACTCGCCTTCGCCGGCGGCGATCGGCACCGGGCCGCCGGCTCGCAGCGCCGCCTGGCCGCGCAGGTCGTCGCGGTCCAGCGGCTCCTCCACCCAGCCGAGCTGGAAGCGGGCGAAGGCTTGCAGCCGCCGGGTCGCGGTCGGCAGGTCCCAAGCCTGCGCCGCATCCACCAGAAGCGTCCGGTCGCCCACCGCGTCCCGTGCCGCCGCCAGGAACGCGCAGTCGCCGTCCTCCGCGGTGCCGAAGGGCGGCCAGCCGATCTTGAACGCGTCGAACCCGGCCTCCACCTCCGCGCGCAGACGCGCATGGGTGCGGTCCGGCGTCGGCCCCACCTTGCCGCTGGCATAGGCGCGCACTGAGCCAAGCGGGTGCGGCGCCAGCAGGCGGCACACGGGGGCGTCGGCGCGTTGGCCCGCCAAGTCCCACAGCGCCAGCTCGGCGGCGGCGACGGCCTGCGCCACCGCGCCGTCGCGGCCGATCCACTGCGTGCCGCGATCCATCCGCCGCCGCAGGCCGGGCACGTCGGACGCATCGGCGCCGGCCAGGATGCAGCGCAATCCCTGCGCACTGACGTGGGTGAACGGCGCGTCGACCGCGGCGTTCAGGATGAACGGGCTGCCATGCGCCTCGCCCCAGCCCTCGCGGCCGTCTTCCGTCCGGACGCGCAGCAGGAAGCAGTGCTCCGGCCGGGGGCTCAGCGCATCCGGTCCGCGCTCCAGGAAGAAGCCGTCGACCGCCTCGACGCGGCTCACCCGGTGCCGAACCAGTGGCCGAGGGTGGTGGCGTAGAAGCCGTCGGCCCGAAGGGCCGCGATCACGCCGTCGACCGCCGCCACAAGGTCGGGGCTGTTCTTGGGGAAAACGGCCGCCAAATCGCCCCCCGCGTAGCTGCCGACCAGGCGCAGCGGCGCGTGGGTCTCGCGGATGAACGCCGCCGCCCCGCCCCGGCCGACCACGGCGGCATCGGCCTGCCCCGCCTGCACCGCCAGCATCACCTCCGGCAGGCCGGGCAGCCGCATCAGCGTTCCCGCCCGGGCGTTGTCGCGCGCGAACTGGTCCTGCACCGAGCCCGCGGCCGTCGCGACCCGCAGGCCCTGCAGGCCGTCGATCCCCTGCACGGCGGTGTTGGTGGTGCGGACCGCCACCGCGACGTCATCCGTGCCGTAGGGCGCCGAGAAGTCGAACACCGCCGCACGCTCGGGCGTGATGCGGACCGCGGACAGGGCGCAGTCGAACTGGTGGGCGATCAGCCCGGGCAGGATCCCTTTCCAGTCCAGCCGGATGAACTCGGCCCGCACGCCCAGCCCGGCGGCGATCGCGCGGCCCCAGTCGATGTCGTAGCCCTGCAGTTCCGACCCGGCACCGGCGTAGGTGTAGGGCTTGTTGGCGCCGGTCGTCGCGATGCGCAGCACGCCGGCCGCCTGGACCTGCTGCAACGCGGTCGCAGCGCGGGCGGGACCAGCCAGCAAAGCCAGCCCGGCAGCCCCCAGCAGGTTGCGTCGCCCCGGCATCACCGCCGTCCGTTCATCATGTAGAACGGCTCGGTCACGTCCAGGTGGGTGAGGATTTCGGCCTGCCAGGCGTGCACGTAGGGGCGCAGCGCCCGCATGCGCTCCGCCTTCACCGCGTCCGGCGGCGCGGCGGCCTGCCGGCCGACATAGGCCAGCACCTCGCGGTTGAGCGCGTCCTCGTCGATCGTGGTGATCCGGCGGTCGCGCACCACGACGCGCCCGGCCACCACGACGTCGCGCACCTGCGCGCCCTTGGCCCGGGAGAGCACCAGGTCCGGCACCGGCAGCGCGGCCGTGGTCCACGGGTCCCGCAGCATCTCCGCCGTGTCCAGCACCACCATGTCGGCGAGCTGCCCCGCCGCCAGCCGGCCCAGCCGGCCGCCATAGCCGATCGCCTCCGCCGCGTTGACCGTGCCGGTGGCGAGCCACGCGGTCGCGGGCAGCCGCGTCTCCTCCCCCAGGTCGAAGCCTGGGACGCGATGCAGCACGGAGGCGAGCCGCAACTCCTGGAACGGGTCGTCGTCGTCGTTCAGGCTCTTGTCGTCGATCCCCATCGCCACGCGCACGCCGGCGCGCATCATGTGCCACACCGGGGCGATGCCGTTGCGGACATGCAGGTTGCAGCTGGCATGGTGGGTGATCCCGGCGCCGGCCTCGGCCATCAGGCCGATATCGTGCTCGCTCAGCCAGACGGCGTGGCCCAAGGTGAGGTTGGGCGCGAGCAGCCCCTGGTCCTGCAGGAAGCCCACCAGCGACTTGCCGAACGCCTTGAGCCCCCACGCGCGCTGGTGCGGCGTCTGCAGCGTGTGGATGTGCACCGGCAGGCCGCCCAGCTGCCGCGCCCGGTCGCGCACCCGGTGCAGGAACCGCTCCGTGGTGCCATGCGCCCAGGAGGGCGCCAGCAGCACCCGCGTGGTGCCGTCCGGCCCGGTCTCGTACTCCTCGCGCAGCGCCTCGAACTGGTCGAAATAGCCGTGCTCGATCGCCTCGGCGTCGTAGGTGAGCGTCGGGCGCATCCACTCCGCCAGGTCCGGCGGCAGGCTGCGCAGGAAGCCGGGCTCGTCCGGCACGAAGCGGTTGCGGTTGCGCACGGCCGGCGAGTAGGCCAGGCGGATGCCGCTCGTCCGGTAGGCGCCGATCGCCTTGCGCGCCTCCGCGGTGGCACCCGGCCCCTCGTCGTTCCACCCGGTGTGGTGGATGGCGGTGCAGCCCATGCGCAGGTGCCGCACGGCGCTGAGCGCGGCGCACAGCTCGTTGGGCAGGTAGACCATGGACGACCAGTCCAGGAACGCGTTCTCCAGATAGTCGTACGGCACGCCCTTCTGGATCGGCGACAGGCCGCGGCCATGGCTGTGCGCGTCGATCAGCCCGGGCATGACCAGCCGGCCGGCGCCGCCGATCACCTCCGCCTCCGGATGCGCGGCGGCCAGCGCGGCACGCGGACCAACCTCGGCCACGCGGCCGTCCACCACCAGCACGGCCCCGTCCGGGAGCACCGTGCCGGCGCCCGGGTCGGTCAGCACATGATCTCCGGCCACGATCAGCATCGCGTCACTCTCAACTGCGAGGCACCGAGGGTGCAAGCCCCCATGGCCGCGTCAAGCGCTGGCCCGGGCGACGATCTCGAACCCGACATCGACCACGCTCGGCTTGGTCGCGGCGCCGGTCACGCGGTCCAGCAGCATCTCGGCGGCGAGCCGGCCGATCTTGGACCGCGGCACGTCGATCGTGGTCAAGGACGGGTTCGCCGCGTCGGTCACCTCGTCATGGCCGAACCCGGCGACGGCGATCCGGTCCGGGACCTTCCAGCCGCGCCTGCTGCACTCGTGCAAGCCCCCAAGTGCCAAGATGCCGGTGCTGAAGAAGATCGCGTCCACGTCCCGCTTCTCGTCGATGATCCGGCGCATCACGTCCGCCCCGCCGGGGAAACCGAAGCTGGCTTCCATGATCAGCGCGGGGTCGACCGGCACGCCAGCCGCGGCGAGCGCGGCGCAGTAGCCGGCGACGCGCTCGCTGGACCGGGCGTTGGTCTTGGTCAGCACGGTGGCGATGGCGATGCGCCGGTAGCCCTTGTCGAGGAGGTAGGCCGTCATCGCCTGCGCGGCGGCGCGGTTGGAGTAGCTCACGCACATATCGACCGGCTGGCGCGCCAGGTCGCCGGTTTCCACGATCGGGATGCCGGCGTTGCGCAATGCGAGGCGGGCGCCCTTGGCATGCTGCGTGTTGTGCAGCACCAGGCCGCACGGCCGCTGCGCCAGCATCGCCTCGATCGTGACGGCCTCGTCGGCAGCGGTCTCCCCGCTGGTGCCGATCATCAGCTGCAACCCACGCCTCTTCACCGTCTCCATCAGTGCCTCGATGGTCGGGTTGATGAAGGAGTGGGTGACGCTGGGGATGATCATCGCGACGATCGTGGAGCGGTTGGAGGCGAGGCGGCTGGCCACGTTGTTGGGGACGTATCCGGTCGCCTGGACCGCGGCCTGGACCGCCTGTCGCGTCGCCTCGGACACCCGTTCCGGCGAGCGCAATGCCCGCGACACGGTCATCTGCGACACGTTGGCCCGCAATGCGACATCCGACATCCGGACCGGGCCAGTTGCTTGCCGCCTGATCAGTCCACCTCTTCAACGGGACGCACGAGCCAGCGCCATACGGTCCAGATCCTGGGGCGGCGTCCTATCATGACGCGGCGAACAGCGTCTACCCGCCCGCCTGGCCAACCTCCACGCCGGCGGGGACGGGCTCGTCGCTCTGGGCGCCCAGGTAGTGCTGCATGTGCCGATACACCAGCCCCATGGCGGCGAACCCGACACAGGCCAGGACGGCAAGGTACAGCGGGGCGCCACGCCCATACACCCGGATCAGCCAAGTCAGCATGACCGGCGTCAACCCGCCGCCGAAGGCGACCGAGAGGTTGTAGGGGAAGGAGAACCCCGTCAGCCGCACTGAGGTCGGGAAGACGCTCGCCGTCATGCTCGTGTAGAGGCCGATGAACCCGGCGCCGAGGCCCACGTAGCACCAGATCATGTAAAGGTTGGCCGCACCGCTGTTCACGTCGCCGATGTTGGAGAACATCCCGATCGCGGCCGCACAGGTGAGCACGGCCCCGATCACCATGGCGGTCCCCCGGCCGATGCGGTCGCCGATCCAACCCCACGCCAAACAGGTCGACGCGTAGAACACGATCGCCAGCGTGTTCGCCCAGTACACGGTGGCCGGCTTGATCTTGTATTGGCCGACCAGCAGCGTCGGCATGTATTGGAACATCACCGTCGTGATCTGGTTGGTGAACAGCCCCAGGCCGAAGACGAAGAAGCAGCTCGGCAGGAAGTCCTTGACGACCACGGCGAGCGGGAGCTTGCGGCTGATGTTGCGCGTGGCGCGGAGCTTGGCGAATAGCGGGGTCTCGTGCAGGTAGCGGCGCAGGTAGACGCTCACCAGGCCGAACAGGCCGCCGAGCAGGAACGGCAAGCGCCAGCCGAAGCTGTACAGCTGGTCATGGGTCAGGAAGCTGGACAGCAGCCCGGACGTGCTGGAGCCGATCGCGAGGCCGAAGAAGACGATGCCCTGCAGCACGGCGCAGTTGAACCCGACGCGGCGCCGGGCGGAGTGCTCGGCGACGAAGATCACGGCGCCCGGCAGCTCGCCGGCCAGCGCGCATCCCTGCAGCAGCCGCATCAGCAGCAGCAGCGCCGGCGCCAGCCAGCCCACTTGCCCGTACGTCGGCAGCAGCCCGATGCAGAGCGTGGGGACGGCCATCAGCAGCAGCGACAGCAAGAACATCTTCTTGCGGCCGATCTTGTCGCCGAAATGCGCGATGACGATGCCGGCGACCGGCCGGACGAAATAGCCCAGCGCGAAGATCGCGTAGGTCTGCAGCAACCGCACCCATTCCGGGCTCTGCGGCGGGAAGAACACGCCGCTCAGGACGAGGGTCAGGAACACGAACACGGTGAAGTCGTAGTATTCGAGTGCCGACCCGATGGAGCTTAGGACTACAGTCCTAAGCTCGGTTTTGGACATCCTGTCGGTCATGGTTCCCCCTCGAAAAGTGACCGGCGCCGTTGTTGTTCTGTCGCGCCTGGCCGGTGCCGCTAGGCGGCCGCGGCTGGAAGCTGGTCCTTGCCGACCGTCTCCCACCACTGCTTGATCACGCCGATGGTCCCGCCCAGCGCGATGGTCTCGCGCAGGCCCTCCGGCACCGGCGCGAACGCCACCTGCGTGCCGCGCGTGTGGTTGACGAGGCTGCCGGTCAGGAAGTCGGCCTCGATATCGTCGCCTTCGTCGGCCGCCTGGCTGATGCCGACACAGTCCGTCGCGATCAACGTCCCGCAGCTGATGGCCGCCCGGAAATTGAGGAACGGCATCGACTCGCACAGCACGCCGAGGCCAAGCCCGCGCATCGCGATGTAGCCGCCGAAATGCGCCTTGCCCTTGCCGAAGTTGCGCCCGGCCAGGATGATGTCGCCCGGCTTCACCCGGTCGGCGAAGCCCGGGTCGAACTCCTTGAACAGGTTCGGGATCAGCAGGCTCAGGTCGGAGGTGCGGTCCTTGGCGAACTTGAACGCCATGATGGCGCCGTCATGCGGCACGTCGTCGCCGAACTTGCGGCACGTGCCGCGCAGGTGCCACTTGTAATCGGTCATCGCGGATCTCCTCTCAGGCGGGGATGGGCATGGAGCGAGGGTCGGTGATCTGGCCGGACACGGCGGACACGGCGACGGTGGCCGGGCTGCCGAGATAGATGTCCGCGTCCTTGGCGCCCATGCGGCCGAAGGTGTTGACCGCCGCGGTGGAGATGGACGCCTCCCCGCTGCCGAGCAGCCCCATCGTGCCGCCGGAGCACGGCCCACAGCCGGACGGCAGCATGATCGCGCCCGCATCCATGAACACGGACATCAGCCCGTCATCCACCAGGCGCTTGGCCGATTGCTGCGTGCCGGGCACCACGAACAGACGCACGCCGGACGCGACCTTACGGCCGCGCAGCACCTCCGCGGCGGTGCGCAGGTCATCGTACATCCCCGACCCGCAGGAGCCGATGAACGCGTGGTTGATCGTCTTGCCGACGACCGTGGAGATGTCGGCCGCATTCTCCGGGGCGCCCGGGAGGGCCACCTGCGGCTCGAGCGTCGACAGGTCGAACGTCAGGTCGGCCTCGAACGTCGCGTCCGGATCGCTGTAGACCGGCTCGTATGGGCGCCCGGCCACGGCGGCAACGTCCGCCAGCACCGCCGCCGATGGCGGGATGAACACGTTGATGGCACTGACCTCGGTCGGCGTGTTGCAGAGTGCGACGCGTTGCGCCAGGTCGAACTGCTCCAACGCGTCGCCGGCGAGCTCCAGCACGCGGTAGGCGATGTCGACGCCCCAGTCGCCGTTGCTCAGGTGCTTGGAGATACGGAACCCGACGTCGCGGCCGTACACGCCCGGCTGGCGGTCGCCCGTCAGCGTCAGGCGCACCGTCTTCGGCACCAGCGTCCAGAGCGTGCCCATCGCGAGCACGCAGTTCACCTCGCTGCCGGCGCGCAGCCCGAACGCGCCGACGGCGCCGAAATTGGTGCAGTGCATGTCGTTGGCGAAGATGAAGTCGCCCGGCAGCACCATGCCCTTCTCGATCGGGAAGATGTGGCCGTGGCCACCCTGGCCCACGTCGTAGAAATGCTTGATCCCCCATTCGGCGGCGGTCTTGCGGATCTTCTGGCCTTTCTCGACCACGGCCGGGTTGGTGTAGATGACCTCATGGTCGGTCACGAAGACGACCCGGTCCGGGTTGGTCACCCGGGTGATGCCCAGCCCGTCCAAGTCCCGCTTGGTGACCGGCACCTGCAGGTCATGCAGGAACACCCAGTCCGCGTGGGGATGGATGACCTCGCCCGCGCGGACGGAGGGGCGGTTGGCTGCGCGCGCCAGGATCTTCTCGCTTGCCGTCATACCCATAGGATATTCCTTTCTAGCTTCGCCTGTGTCGGCGACGTCACCGTGACGGGTTCGGCGCGCCAGGCCTGGCGTATTTCTTTCCCGCGTCGATCAGCATTTCCGGGAAGTTGCCCAGCACCAGCACGTCGTCGCGCATCTTCCCGCCGACCCGGTGCACACGCGCGGTGATGTCGGCGATCGCCGCCTTGACCTCTGGCGCCTTGGTGTTGCCCGGGAAGCCCAGGTCCTGCGCGAAGTCGTTGGGGCCCATGAAGATGCAGTCGACGCCATCGACCGCGGCGATCTGCTCGACGCTGTCCATGCCGGCGCGGTCCTCGATCATGACCGCAACGAACATGTTGGCGTTGGTATGCCGGTAGTAGGCGGGCATGTCGTCGATCGCCATCTGGTAGTTCACGCCGCGGCCGCCGCCCAGGGAGCGCGTACCCCGGGGGCCGAAATGACACGACCGGACCAGCAGCTCCGCGTCCGCCGGGCTGCTGACATGCGGCCCCACGATGCCGCGTACCCCGCGGTCCAGCCGGCGGTTCACGGTGGGGCCGGTCAGGTCCGGAACGCGGGCGATCGGCGTCATGCCGACGAGCTCGGCGGCGCGGCAGACATCGTCCAGGTCGGTGTTGCCGAACACGCCGTGCTCGTCATCGATGTAGACGTAGTCGAAGTCGAGCAGCCCGAGGATTTCGACCACCGCCGGCGACGGGACCGTCAGCCGGAAGCCGTGCGCCTTGCGACCTTCGCGCATGGCGACCTTGATGCGGTTCTCCTTCAGCAAGCCACCCTCCCGAACTCTTTGTCTCTGTCTGCTTGGCCGTAGGTTTAGCGCTAACATTCTGAGCGGTCAACAGGCAAGCAATCGCTCCCTCTCCCTCTGGGCAGGCTGTCGCATATGGCCGTATCCGCTTTGGAACCCTCTCCCGCTGGCGGGAGAGGGAGCTCCGCCGTATGCGATGGCCCTGCCCGAAGGGAGAGGCCCGGGTGAGGGCGCGGGGCGCATGATCGTGCACTTGGCCTTCACTTAACCCTCTGCCAAAGGGAGAGGGCTTCGGCAGTGAAAGGAGGGCTGAGTGCTAGATGAGGGCGAACCTAATCAGGATCGCGCCTCATTGCGACCCTCAGCCGCAGCCCTAGCTGAACGCCCACCGCAGCGTCTGGGCGATGCCGAACGTGCCGGCCCGCAGCAGCGGACGGCCCAGCAGCGGGTTCGCCAGCCCGTGCATGCGTCGCGCCCAGGCCGGCAGCAGGTCCACGCCAGCCTGCAAGGTCAGCGCCTGGAACGGTTCGGCCAGCCGGCTGGACGCGTGCTGCCCCAGCACGAGCCGGGCGACCTCGCGCGTGCGGGCGTCGCAGAGCATCAGCGGCCGCATCGCCTCCAGCAGGCGCTCGGCCTCGCGCCGGGTGTGCGGGACCGGATCGGCGCCCAGCGCCGCGCCCACGCGCGCCATCTCGGCGAAATAGCGGTCCTGGTCGGCCGCCGGCATCAGCGGCTCGGCATAGCGCATCCAGGCGTTGAGGAAGCTGGTCGCCTCCGTCACGTGCACCCAGGCCAGCAGCGCCGGGTCGTTCGCCCGGTAGGGCGTGCCATCCGGCAGCGTGCCGTGGACATACTCGTGGATGCCCCGCACGCGGGCGATCACCGCCTCCGCCTCTTCCCGCCCGCCATAGGTGGTCAGCGCGATGAAGCGGGCGGTGCGCCGCAGCCGGCCCTGCATGTCCGAACGGAACTTCGAGTGGTCCCACACGCCCGCCAGCACGGCCGGGTGCAGCATCTGCAGCAGCAGCCCGGCGACCCCGCCGACCATCATGCCCGCCACGTCGCCGTGCACCCGCCAGGCCACGGCACGCGGCCCGAACAGGCCGTCGACGCGGCGCTTGACCGGCTTCTCCCCCTTTGCGGCGTCGTTGAACAGACCGACCACACTGGTGGTGATCGCCCGCTTCACCGGGCGGACGAAGGACTCGCGGGCGGCAGGCAGGGTGAGACTGGGCATGCGGTCAGCCATCGATCGGGTCCATGCGGCGCAGCGGGCCGTGCGCCTCATGTGACATGGGTAACCCCGGCGGGCCTGCCAACCTCACGGCCGCAGCGCGGTCCCGGTGGGCCGCAGCAGGGCGGCGGTGTCCGCCCCGCCGCCTGTCAGGAGGCGGGTTGCACCGTCACGGCGACGGCGATCGCCAGGTCGTTCGGCTCGAGCGTGACAGTGAACCGGTCGGGTCCGGCGTAGCCCGGCTGCGGCACGTAGTCGATTTCGGCCTGCCGCCCCAGCGTGACCAGCCCGACGCTGGCGCGGCCATGGCTGGCCGGCTCCGTCACCAGCGCCTGGGTGAGCACGACCTGCAGGTCGGGGTTGAAGACCGTGAACTGGCAGGCCGGCCCGGCACTGCCCACCGTCATCGCGGTGTGCACGGCGGTGAAGGGCAGGATGAAGAACTTCTGCACCTGGCAGGGCCCATTCACCGCCTGTGGTTGCAGCCGCCCCTGGTCGCTGCGGTCGAGTCCCGCACAGGCGGCGACGAGCAGGGGAAGGAGCAGGACGGAAGAACAGGACCATGACCGGCTTTGGGCACGCATGCTGACGACGACTCCGATAGAGATCCAGTGGGAACTGCCCCGCCCCGACCCCAAGCAGGGCCTGCGGCCATGCCCAGGCGGAGCTGGTGCTCGGGAACGTAGCCGCGGGGTCGGGCTGTCCTGGCTTGCGGGTCGCCCGCGAGCCACCCGTCTTGGCCACGTGCCGCATGCCCTGTATAAACCCGCCGAACGAGGGAGGTATGCAACTATGCGTTACGTCGGCCTTGCCGTGGCTTTCTGTGCCTTCGCCCTTCCCGCCTCGGCGCAGAAGGTCGGCCAAACGATCGACGTCGGTGGCTGGAAGATCGCCAGCGACACGAATGCCGACGGCAGCACCGGTTGCACTGCGACGTTCGTGTATGACGACAAGAGCGTGATCGCCTTCGCGTTGGACAACGACAACACGCACATGTTCATCGTCTCCGAACCGACGGCGAAGATGACGGCCGGCTCCCAGACGCAGCTCACCTACCGCATCGACGACGGCAAGACCATCGGCGGCATGGGCATCGCGGCGAACGCCACGACGCTGGCCGTGCCCATCCCGCCCGACTCCCTCGACGACATCTACGCCGCGTTCAAGGCTGGCAACAGCCTGTTCATCAAGCTCGGCAACGAGGAGTTCGAGGAGCCGCTCGACGGGTCGAGCAACGCCATCTCGGCCTTGGCCTCGTGCCAGGACAACCTGCCGCCGCGCAAGAAGTAGCCGCTGCCGCCGCGGGTCTTGCCTGCGACGGCGCGGCGGGAAAGGTTGCTTGTTTCAACCGCCCGGGTTGGAATGTATGAGGATCGCTCACCACTCGGCAAAAGGAACCCGATGACCAAAGCTCCAGCGAAGGCGCCCCCGAAGGGCGCAACCATCGACAAGCCGAAGGCAGGGAGCAAGCCGAACGCCCTCCAGCAGCCGCTGAAGCCGTCGGAGGACCTTGCGGCGGTCGTGGGCGAAGGGACGATGCCCCGGGGCCAGGTGGTCAGCAAGGTCTGGGAATACATCAAGGCCAACAAGCTGCAGAACCCGAAGGATGGGCGCGAGATCCTTGCCGACGACAAGCTGAAGAAGGTGTTCGGCAAGGACAGCGTGACCATGTTCGAGATGAACAAGCTCCTGGCGCAACACCTGAAATAGCCGCGCCTCCCGGCGGCCGCCTGGCCGGGCGCGGGGTGGCTCGCCGGGCGCCGTCATGGCAAGGTTGTCCCACGGCCGGATGCGGAGGGGATCGGATGTCGCGACGGCACATGGCGCTCGGTGCGTTCGTCCCAGGCGGTGGCGTGCATGGGGCCGGCTGGCGCCTGCCGGAGGTGGATGTCGCGCACTCCTCGGACTTCGCCGCCTATGCCCGCATCGCCCAGATGCTCGAGCGCGGCTGCTTCGACACGCTGTTTATGAATGACAGCGTGGGCACCAACGACATCGATCCCCGCGCGCTGGAACGCAACACCCAGGCGCTGCGCTGGGACCCGCTCACCCTGCTGCCCGCCCTGGCGGTGGTGACCGAGCGGATCGGCCTCACCGCCACCGCCAACACCACCTACAACGAGCCATACACCCTCGCCCGGCGCCTCGCCTCGCTCGACCAGCTGAGCGCCGGGCGGGCGGGATGGAACCTGGTGACCTCGCTGGGCGGCGGCGAGAACTTCAACCGCGACAGCCACGTGGACCATGCCGACCGGTATGGCCGGGCGGAGGAGTTCGTCGACGTGGTCACCGGGCTGTGGGACAGCTGGGAGGACGATGCGGCGGTCAAGGACAAGGCGACCGGCATCTGGGTCGACACGGACAAGATGCACCTGATCCAGCACCGCGGCACCCATTTCACGGTGCGTGGCCCGCTGAACGCGCCGCGCGCCGTGCAAGGCTACCCGGTCATCGCGCAAGCCGGCTCGTCGGATGCCGGGCGGGAGCTGGCGGCGCGCACCGGCGAGCTGATCTTCACCGCCGCCCAGACCATCGAGGAAGGGCTGGAGTTCACCCGCGACATCACCGCGCGCGCCGCCCGGCATGGCCGCGGGCGCGACCTGTTCCGCGTACTGCCCGGCGTCTCCGTCGTCACCGCGCCGACCGAGGCGGAGGCACTCGCCAAATACGACCGGCTCTACGACATCCACGAGGCCGGGCCACGCCTGGCGGCGATGTCCAAGTTCGCCAGCCTGGGCGTCGACCTGTCCGCCTGCCCGCTGGACGAGACGGTGCCGCTGCCGGACGTGATCCCGCAGACCAACACGCACCGCAGCCGGCAGAAGCTCGTGGTCGACATGATCCGGCGCGAGAACCCGACCGTGCGGCAGCTTTTCCGCAAGCTGACGGCCGGCGGCCACCGCGTGCTGACGGGGACCCCGGCGCAGATCGCCGACGATTTCGAGGCGTGGTTCTCCGGCGGCGCCGCCGACGGGTTCAACATCATGTTCCCCGAGCTGATGGGCTGCGTGGCCGACTTCGTGCAGCTGGTCGTGCCGGAACTGCAGCGCCGCGGGTTGTTCCGCACGGCGTATGGCGGCAGCACCCTGCGCGAGCACCTGCAACTGCCTCGGCCGGAGAACCGGTTCGCGGCACGGCGCCAGGCCTCGGCGTAGCAACTCGATACTCCACGAGGCAGACGCCATGGCGCAGACCGCACACCGCCTTCCACCCGCCATTTCCCGCGTCGCCCGCGACGGCAACACGCCGCGTTACGAGCTGCCGCCCGCGCTGCCGCCGGAGGAGGAGCGCAGGCACCGCCGCCAGCGGCTAGCCGCGGCGTTCCGCCTGTTCGGCCGCTATGGCTATGAGGTGGGACTGGCCGGGCATTTCAGCGCCCGCGACCCGATCCTGACCGACCATTTCTGGGTCAACCCGATGGGCGTGGCCTTCGCCCACATCCGCGCCTCCGACCTGTTGCTGGTGAGCCCGGCAGGCGACGTGGTGGAGGGTGACGGGCTGGTGAACCTGTCCGGCGTGCCCTACCATGACCAGTTGCAGCAGGCCCGGCCGGACGTGGTCGGCGTCGCCCATGCGCATTCCTTCAACGCAAAGGTCTGGTCGGCCTTCGGGCGGACGCTCGACCCCATCACTGCGGACGCGGCGGTGCTGCATGGCGACCAGGTCCTGTTCCAGCCGCGGCGGCCGGCCGACCGAAGTGTCGAGGACGGGCGCCACGTGGTCGCCCGCCAGGTCGTCGAGACCTTGGGCGACCGCAACATCCTGATCTGGCAGAACCATGGCCTGTGGACCGTGGGTGCAACGGTCGAGGCAGCGGCCTGGCGGTTCATCGCCTTCGAGGACGCGGCGCGCGGCCAGTTGCTGGCGGAATCGGCCGGGCAGCCGATCGTGCCGCAGACGCCGCCGCCACCACCAGAGGGCCGGCTGCGGCGCGAAGTGTCGGCCTGGCTGAGCTTCCTGCCGCTTTGGGACAGGGTGGTGCGCGAGGAGCCGGACCTGCTCGACTGACGGACTTGGCCGCGGGCCGCCTGTTTGTCAGGTCGTCCTGAGGCCTTCGGCCCCTGCCGCGCCCGTGTGGCGGCGTGCAAGCTCGACGAAGTCCGACTTGATGCGTGCCAGTTCGTCCGCCTTCATCTCCTCCAGGTTCAGCAGCGCGAGCCTGGCTCCCTCCGTGACCCGGATCAGCTCGTCGACCTTCACCTGCAACGCATCGGTGTCGCGGTTCTGGGTGTTCTGGATCAGGAACACCATGAGGAACGTCACGATGGTCGTGCCGGTATTGATGACGAGCTGCCACGTGTCGCTGAAGTCGAAGACCGGACCGCTGATCCCCCAGACGACGACCAGCGCCGTGGCGACGATGAAGGCCAGCGGCTTGCCCGCGCCGCGGGCGACCGCCTGGGCCAGCCGGTCGAAGGTCATCGAGCCCGCTTGTCGGCGGGTTCGTTCTGGTTGCCGCTGACCACGGTCTGCTCCTTGCTGACTTCCTCCGGCCTTGCCGGGCCACTCTTGTCCGGGTTGCCCGGCTTCGTAGGCCGCGTGCCGCCTGGATCGACCCCTTCGAGGGGATCGTTGCCCGTCGTGCGGCTTGATGGACCCGCCATGATAGTCTCTCCCTATCGAACTTCCCGGACATGCAAGCCACGGCCGGGTGCCGGGTTCCCGGAAGGGTGGGACGCTGCGCCGCGCTATGCCGCGTTTTGTTGGAGGCGCGGCAGGATGTCGGCCTCCACGGCCTTGAAGGCGGCGGCGATCGCCTGGTGCATGTCGAGGTAGCGGTATGTGCCCAAACGCCCGCCGAACACGACGTTGCGTTCCATCGCGGCCCGGGCCGCGTAGCGCTGGTAGCGGTCTTTGTTGGCGGCCGTGTTGATCGGGTAGTACGGGAGTTCGCCGGGCCGGGCGAAACGCGAGTATTCACGCGCGACCAGAGTGCGATCCGTCGCGTAGCGACGTTCGGGATGGAAATGCCGGAACTCGTGCACCCTGGTGAACGGGACCGCCAGGTCCGGATGGTTGACCACGGCAGCGCCCTGGAAGTCGCCCGATCTCGGGCGCTCGAACTCGAAATCCAGGGTGCGCCACCCGAGCTGGCCGTGCTCGTAGCCGTAGAATGCGTCGATCGCGCCGGTGTACACCCGCAAGCAGGTCGGGTGGAGTTCGGCTGCGATGTCGAAGTAATCGCAATTCGTGAGCGTCCGGATGTTCGGCAGCCGCAGCATGCGGTCGAAGATCGCCCCGTAGCCGTCGACCGGGATGCCCTCGTAGGGATCGGAGAAATAGAAGTCATTGTAGTCGAACCGGACCGGCAGGCGGGTGATGATCTCCGGCGGCAACTCCCTCAGGTCGGTCTCCCACTGCTTGCGGGTGTAGCCGGCGACGAACGCCTCGTAGAGCGGACGCCCGATGAGGGAGATCGCCATGTCCTCCAGGTTCTTCGGCTGGGCGACGCGGTCGCGCGCGATCTCGGCTTGCAGGAACGCGCGCGCCTGCTCCGGGGTGAAGCTGCGGCCGTAGAAGGAATTGATTGTCATCAGGTTGATCGGCATGGTGAACATGCGGTCGCCATGCCGGGTGAACACACGGTGCCGATAGTTGTTGAACTTGCTGAACTGGGTGACGAAGTCCCACACGCGCTTGTTGGGCGTGTGGAAGATGTGCGAGCCATAGGTGTGGAACTCGATGCCCGTCTCGGGGTCCACCTGCGAGTGGGAATTGCCGCCGATATGGCGCCGCGCTTCGACGACCAGCACGGGTATCCCGTGGTCCCTTGCCAGCTGATGGGCCACCGTGCTGCCGAAGAAGCCGGAGCCGACGACCACGACGGGGAAATCTCGCAAGCTCAATCTGCGTCCTCCCGGACCCTTGGTTTGGAGTGGACCTGGGACAGGCCCAGGTAGCGCTTCCAGAAGCTGGGGGTGACAAGCTCCGGGAAGCCGTTCCGCCAGGCCGTCGCTGCTGCCGGGCCACGGATGTATAGACGGCCAAATACTGCCAAGGCTTGCCGCCCCAGCGCACGGAAGCTTTCCCGCGACCGCCGGAACGTGGGCAGGGCCGGGTCGTGCCAGGTCTCCACCGCGACATGATCCACGCCGAGCATGGTCGGCCAGTTGAACCGCTCGAGGGGCAGCAAGCGCGGCGGGCCATCCCGGGTCGGTATGCAGGCGTGCTGCACCATCAGCTTGGCGAACACCCACAAATAGGCGGCACGGCCTCGCAGCGGTCGCAGGCGATCCATCGGCTGTTCATGGAGCACGCGCTCCCGCGGCGTTTCGCCCACCGGATAGAGCTTGCGATGCCGCTCCAGCCCGGCATGCACCGCTTGGGGTGATCCGCGAAGGATGGCCGGGCCCGCCAGGAAGTCGTCCACGCCCTGCAGGATCAGTGCGGCACTGTGGTACCGGAAGGTGAGGAGATGGACCAGGAAGTGCCGCAGCATCCGCCGCACGACGCCCCACCGGCCGAGCGGCTGATGCAGCGCCGCGGTGATGAGCATGTTCCGGGTCTCGTAGTACAGATGCCAGCCGCCGAGTTTGAGGTAGAATGGCTGATGCCACACCCCGATGCCGGCGACCGACACGGTGGGGATGTTCTGCTGATGCAGCCGCAGGCCAAGCTCGACGTCGTCGCCGCGTATGAAGCACGGCATGGGCAGGCCCACTTCGCGGAAAAGCGCAAGCGGGATGCCGCAACACCACCAGCCGTTGTAGTGGATCGCATTGGGTTGGCCGATCGGTGCCAGGTTGGCGGGGTTGGCGAGGTCGAGGTTCAGGAACTGCGGCTGGAACGCCCAATGCCGTTCCGAGATGACGGCGCCCGCCTCGTAAAGACGCGTCGGGCGTGCGGCATCCAGCATCTGGCCGCCAACGACGATGTCCGACTTGGCCATTTGGAAGAACGCGGCCATCCGCAGCAGGCAATCCGGCTCGAGCTCGATGTCGTCGTCGAGCAGGGCCACGTGAGTGACGCCCTGGTCTTCCAGGCACGCGAGGATCCCCCGCGTGAAGCCGCCGGCGCCGCCGAAATTGCCTTGCTCGACCACCCGGAGCTTGTTGCCGAGGTGCCGGGCGACACCCTGCACGCAGGTCGCACCGAATGGGCGACCCTGGTTCACGACATAGACGCGCGCCAGCCGCTCGACCAGGGCGGCATCACCACCCAGGCACGCCAGGAGCCGGGAGATGTCCTGCTCCCGGTTGAAGGTGCAGAAGACAAGCGCCAAGCCCACCGGCGGCCGCATCGCGCCGTGGCAAATCCACTGCCCGCTGCGCCAAACCACCGGCGTCTCGCGCGTCGAGACCTCGAGCGACAAGTGGCCGAGTTGGCGGAAGTGCAGGCCCTCGTCGTCGAAATGGAGGTCCGTCGTCGGTCCGGCGGCCGTGCGTTCCGCCAACAGGATCTTCTCGCCCGCCGTCCGCCGGAAGACCCGGATGTCGCATTCGCCGTCGATGGCAAGCTGCAGCGTCAACGTGGACAGCCTCGTGTGACGCCGCCAGGTCGCTTCGAAGAAGGTGTTGAAGTAGCTGTCGAAACTGATCGTGGTGTGCTCGCCGATGGCGAGGCCGCCTTTCTCCGTCACCGTGGCCCGCGGCACCGTGAGGCCCTGGCGTCTCATCCGCCAGTATAGGGGGCGCCGCGCGGGGGGCGCTTCGACGAGGAAGCGCTGCAGCAGGAAGGCAGGCGAGCTATGCGGCTCGGGGCAATGGCCGCCAGTCATCGACTAGTCTCCTAGGGCGGAGCACTAGGCATTCAGGCAACCGTTAGTTCCGCCAACAAATGAGAGTTTGGCAAGAAACGTTCCCGCGGCGGCCTGTTACGTGCCGGTATCACTGCATCGTGTCAGCTCGTTCGCTCGGCTTCATGCCGGTCGCTCCGGGGTGAAGCACGGCACCGGCCCGCTGTCCGTCGGCTTGAACACCAGCTGCACGGCCTGTCCGATGGCGAGCGTGTCGAAATCGCAGTCCACGATCGAAGTCATCATCGTCGGACCCTCCGCGAGCGTGACGTAAGCGATGGAAAACGGCGGGTCGGACCGCCGCATGACCGAATAGCTGTAGATCGTCCCGCTGCCAGACGCCTCCTCCCAGGCCGTGGGTCCGAAACAGAACGGGCAGACGGCGCGTGGGTACCAGTGTGGCTTGCCGCACGCCGTGCAGCGGCGGATGAGGAAGCGCCCCTCGGTCGCGGCCTTGACGAACGCCTCGCTCTCCGGCGTGGCGGGTGGGGCCGGCATGCGGCGGTCGGTCATGCGTGTCACTCCCGTTCCAGGATCAGCGTGGCCGAACCGTGGCGGCTGCCCAGCAGCCCGCCCGTGCCGTGGGCCAGCGCCAGCCCGCAATTCGGCACCTGGACGGCCGGATGGGCCTCGCCCCGGAGCTGCCGCACCGCCTCGATCACCTTGGTGATGCCGCCGCGGTTGGCGGGATGGTTGTTGCACAGCCCACCGCCATCCGTGTTGAACGGCAGCCGGCCCACGCCGCTGATGAGGTTGCCGTCGGCCACGAAGCGGCCGCCCTCCCCCTTGGCGCAGAAGCCGAGGTCCTCGATCTGCATCAGCACGGTGATGGTGAAGCTGTCGTAGATGGAGGCGTACTGGATGTCGCCCGGCGTCACCCCCGCCTCGGCGAACGCCGCCGAGCCGGACCAGCGGGCACCGGAATAGGTCAGGTCCACCTCCCCTCCCCCCTGGCCCTTCACCGTCTCCCCCGCCCCCAGCACGCGGACCAGCGGGCGTTTCAGGCCGCGGGCGACGTCGGGCGCCACCACCAGCAAGGCGCCGCCACCGTCGCTGACGACGCAGCAATCCAGCCGGTGCAACGGGTCGGCGATGACCGGAGATGCGAGCACCTGCTCCACCGTCACCACGTCGCGCAGCATCGCGTGGGGGTTGTGCTGCGCGTGGTGGGAGGCCGCGACCTTGATCCAGGCCAGCTGCTCCGAGGTGGTGCCGTATTCGTACATGTGGCGCATGGCGCACATGGCATAGACGTTGGTGGTGGCGGGGGCGAACGCCGCCTCCCACGCCGCGTCCGGAACGGCGGCGGCGGCCGGGCGGGCCGACGTGCCGGAATGCCCCTCGCTGCGCGGCCGACCGGCCAGGGTGATCAGCGCGACCCGGCACTTGCCCGCCATGATGGCCTGCGCCGCGTGCGACACGTGCGCGATGTAGGAACAGCCGCCGACGTCGCTGCTGTCGAAGTGGCGGACGCGCAGGTTCATGTAGTCGAGCATCGCCACAGGGCCCATGCCCGGTGCGTCGCCGGCGCAGAAATACCCGTCCACGTCGTCCTTCGTCAGCCCGGCATCGGCCAGCGCGCCGGCCGCCGCCTCGGCATGCAGCTGCGCGACCGACTTGTCCGGCGCCTTGCGGGTCGGGTGCTCGAACGCGCCGGCGATGTAGGCTTGGCCTTTGATGCTCATGGGGGCGGGCCTTCTCCGAAACGGGGTCGTATCATCGTCTCACCACCATGCGGCCGACGATCATGTCCGCGACGGCGTCGGTGGAAAGCGGTCCGGCGGGATCGAACCAGGTGTGGGTCCAGTTGAGCATCCCGAACAGCAGCATGGCTTCCACCCGGGCGCGGGGCAAGTCGCCGGCCAGGCCGGGGGTCAGCGCGACCAGCATGTCGCGCACGGCATCGACGATCCAGCGCTGCTTCGCCACGATGGCGGCCCGCTTGTCGTCCGGCAGGCTGCCCAGCTCGTTCAGCAGCACCGTCTGGCGGGCCGCCGCACCCCGGTAATGCCGCATGAAGGCGTGGACAAGATCGCTCAGCTGCTGCTGCGGCGGCGGCCCTCCGGCGCTGACCGCCTCCACGTCGGCCACCAGCTGGTCGACGTGCGAGGCCATGACGGCGTAGAGCACGTCCTCCTTGGAGGGATAGTAGTGGTAGAACAGGGATTTGGAGGTCTTGCAGGAGGCAGCCAGGCTGGAGACGGAGGTGGCCTGGAAGCCGTGCCGGGCGAACAGCTCCGCCGCACGCTCGACGATCGCCTCGCGCCGGTCCGCATAATCCGCTGCCTGCGTGCGCGCCAATATCCCCGGCTCCCCGTAGGACGATGACGGCAAATGACCCACCGTCCCTACGCCGCGCGAGTATCTTGCCCCCGCCGCGTCCAGACAAGATGGGAGGTTTGCTTGCCTCCTCTGTGAGGAACTCGAGCTCGGCGTCTTGTCACGCCCGGGCGGCGACCAGGCGCGCCACTGCGGCGATGGCGGCATCCTGGGCCGCCAATGGCGCCGTAGACCCGGTGACGAAGGCTGTGACGACCAGCGGCGCCCGACCAGGCGGCCACAGGATGCCAATGTCGTTCGCGCTCCCGACGTCGTTGGTGCCGGTCTTCTCGCCGACTCGCCAGTGGGTTGGGACGCCCGCGCGAAGCCTGGTGGCGCCGGTGCGGCCGGCCACCAGCCAGTCCGCCAGCTGCGAACGCGACGCCGGCAGCAAGGCATTGCCGAGGACCAGCCGTTGCAGCGTCGCCGCCATGGCGAAGGGCGAGGTGGTGTCGCGCTGGTCGCCGGGCCGTGCCTCGTTCAGCGTGGGTTCCGTGCGGTCGAGCCGGGTTATCTGGTCGCCGGTTTCGCGCAGGAACGCGGTGACGCCGGCCGGCCCTCCCAAGGCGGCAAACATCAGGTTGGCGGCCGTGTTATCGCTGAGTGTGACCGCGGCCTCGCAGATGGTGGCCAGGGTCATCCCGTCCTCGCCAGCATGGGCCTGGGTGGCCGGGGAGTAGGGCAGCACCTCCGCCGCGCCGAAGCGTATGCGGCGGTCCAGGCGCTCCTCGCCCCGGTCTACCCGGTGCAGGAGCGCTGCAGCGCTCAGCGCCTTGTGCGTGCTGCACATCGGGAAGCGCTCATCCCCACGGTAGCCGGCCGTTGCACCGCTTGCCGTGTCGAGGATGCCGACGCCGAGGCGGCCGCCGCACTGCACCTCGAGCGCCGCCAGCGCGGATTGGAGGTCGTTCTCGCCCGCCAGCCCTCTCCGTTGGAAGCCAGCCGACCCGGCCAGCGCGCCAAGGCCTAAGCCAAACCGACGCCTCGTCACCATGTCATCTGCTCCTGGTCTGACAGTCCCTGCAAAGCGGAGCGCTTCGCCCCGAACCCCACCTGGGGATCAGGCGTAAAGGGCTGACTATTCCCTTTCATGTCCAGGGTGGAGCCGTGGGAAGATGGCTGGTTTCCACGTCGAGATTTCGTTGACCGCGCGGTCAGGGAATAGTAGAAATTCGTCGGGCGAAGTGGGAGCGTGGCATGTACACGACAGAAATGGGCAAGCCGGACGGGCGTCCTGCCCTTACCGTGGTTGGCGAAGACCCGGCCCTCGTCGCCGCATTCGAGGCGCGGGTGGCGGCGGACGAGTTCATCGAGCCCAAGGACTGGATGCCCGAGGCGTACCGCAAGACGCTGGTGCGGCAGATCTCCCAGCACGCCCATTCGGAAATCGTCGGCATGCTGCCGGAGGGCAACTGGATCAGCCGGGCGCCCTCCCTGCGCCGCAAGGCCGTGCTGTTGGCCAAGGTGCAGGACGAGGCCGGGCACGGGCTCTATTTGTATTGCGCGGCGGAGACGCTGGGCACCAGCCGGGACGAGATGACGCAGGCGCTGCTCGCGGGCAAGGCCAAGTACTCCACCATCTTCAACTACCCGACGCTGACCTGGGCCGATATCGGCGCCATCGGATGGCTGGTGGACGGCGCCGCCATCATGAACCAGGTGCCGCTGCAGCGGACCTCCTACGGCCCCTACGCCCGGGCCATGGTGCGGGTGTGCAAGGAAGAGAGCTTCCACCAGCGCCAGGGCTACGAGATCATGATGGCCATGGCCCAGGGCACGCCCGAGCAGAAGCTCATGGCGCAGGATGCGCTGAACCGCTGGTGGTGGCCCTCGCTGATGATGTTCGGTCCGCCGGACGCCAACTCGCCCAACTCGGCGCAGGGGTTCCGCTGGCGGATCAAGCGCGACAGCAACGACGAACTGCGGCAGAAATTCGTCGACATCTCCGTGCCGCAGGCGGAGTTCCTCGGCCTGACCGTGCCCGACGCCGACTGCGTCTGGAACGAGTCGAAAGGTGGCTACGACTACGGCGCTATCGACTGGGAGGAGTTCTACGCCGTGGTGCGCGGCGAAGGCCCGGTCGCCAAGGAGCGGATGAAGGCCCGGCGCGACGCCTGGGAGCAGGGCGCCTGGGTCCGCGAGGCCGCCCTGGCGCACGAGGCCAAGCGCCAGGCCCGCCGCGCCGCCTGACCAGCAACGGGAGCAATGCGATGAGCCGCGAATGGCCGCTCTGGGAAGTGTTCATCCGCTCGAAGGGCGGGATGAGCCACAAGCACGTCGGCTCGCTGCATGCGCCGGACGGCGAGATGGCCGTCCGGCACGCGCGGGACGTGTATACGCGCCGGATGGAGGGCGTGAGCCTCTGGGTCGTCAAGTCGAGCGACATCGTCGCCTCCGACCCGGCGCAGTCCGGCCCGTTGTTCGAGCCGGCGGAGGGCAAGGTCTACCGGCACCCGACCTTCTACGAGATCCCTGACGTGGTCACCCATATCTGATGGCGCCGTCGCTCCCCACGATCCAGGTCGAGGACGAAGCCGCGGCGCTGCAGGCCCGCCAGGCGGGCGAGTTCGGCACTCCCAAGGCCGCGATGTGGCACCCGGCGCTGTTCGACTACCTGCTGCGACTGGGCGACGACGGCCTCGTCCTCGGCCAGCGGCTCGGCGAGTGGTGCGGCCACGCCCCGGCGCTGGAGATCGACCTCAGCCTGGCCAATGTCGGGCTCGACCTCATCGGCCAGGCGACCCTGCTGCTGGGGTTCGCCGGCGAGGTGGAGGGCGCCGGGCGTGACGCGGACCGCCTCGCCTTCCATCGCGACGCCTTGGGCTTCCGCAACTGCCTCCTGGTCGAGCAGCCGAACGGGGACTTCGCGCAGACGGTGGCGCGCCAGTTCCTCTTCTCGACCTACCAGCACGCCTTGCTCGACGGGCTGACACGCTCGACGGAGCCGCGCATTGCGGAGATCGCGGCCAAGGCGGTCAAGGAAGTGCAGTACCACGCCGAGCTCGCGGCGGACTGGGTCATCCGTCTCGGCGACGGCACGGAGGAGAGCCACCGCCGCATGGTCGACGGGCTGGACTGGTTCTGGCGCTTCGTGGACGAGATGTTCGACACCGACGAGACCGTCGCGTCATTGGCCGCGTCCGGCATCGCGGTGGATCCGTCGGGTCTGCGCGCGGGGTTCGACGGCCGGGTGGCGGAGGTGCTGCACGCGGCGACGATCCCCGCACCGAAATACCCGCGCGGGGTCAAGGGCGGCCGCACCGGGCACCACAGCGAGCATCTGGGCCATCTGCTCGCCACCATGCAGCACATCCCGCGGACCTATCCCACGGCTGTCTGGTAAGGGCATGGAGGGCGCCGCCGCGACCGCGTTCGAGGACACCGTGATGGCGGTGCTGCAGGGTGTCCCCGACCCGGAGATCCCCGTGGTCTCGGTGGTCGACCTCGGCATCGTCCGCGGTGTGCGGCCGGAGCCGCCGGCCGTGCTGATCACGCCCACCTACACGGGTTGCCCGGCGACCCACGCCATCGAACTGTCGGTCCGCCTGGCGCTCGACGGCGCCGGCTTCGAGCGTGTCGCGATCGAGACGGTGCTGGCGCCGGCCTGGACCACGGACTGGATCACCGAGCGCGGGCGCGCGCAGCTGCGGGAGTACGGCATCGCCCCGCCGGCGCGGCATGCCGCCACGGCCGAGTGCCCGCGCTGCCGCTCGCACCGCACGCAGGAGGTGAGCCGCTTCGGGTCCACCCCGTGCAAGTCGCTGTGGCGGTGCCTGGATTGCCTGGAGCCGTTCGACCGCTTCAAGTGTCACTGAGGGGGCCACCATGGAAGCCGGCTTCCACGCGCTGAGGATCGGCGAGGTGCGGCGCGAGACACCCGACGCGGTGTCGCTGCGGTTCGACCTGCCCGAGGCGCTTGCCGGCGCCTTCCATTTCGCACCCGGGCAGCACGTGACGCTGCGGGCGGAGATCGAGGGCGAGGACGTGCGCCGCAATTACTCGCTCTGCGTGGCGCCGCATGACCGGGAGTTGCGGGTCGCGATCAAGCGCATCGCCGGCGGCCGGTTCTCGACCTGGGCCAACGGCGCGTTGCAGGTGGGCGGCATGGTGGAGGTGATGCCGCCGCATGGCAGCTTCACCTTCGCCTTCGACCCGGCGCGCGCGCGGACCTATTGCGGCTTCGCCGGCGGTTCCGGCATCACGCCGATCCTCTCGCTGCTGAAGACCGCGCTGCAGGTCGAACCGGGCAGCGACTTCATCCTGCTCTACGGCAACCGCTCCTCCGCATCGATCATGTTCCTGGAGGAACTGGCGCAGCTGAAGAACCGCTTCATGGGGCGCCTGCAGGTCTACCACTTCCTCGAGGATGAGGAGGAGGAGGTCGCACTGTTCAACGGGCGCTTGGACAGCGGCAAGGTCGCCGAGGTGCTGCGATCGCTCGTCGACCCGGCCGCCATCGACGCCGCCTTCATCTGCGGCCCGGGCCCGATGATGGACGCAGCCGAGGCCGGGCTGACGCAAGCGGGCGTGGCGCCGTCCCGCATCCTGATCGAGCGGTTTACCGTTGGCCGCATGAGCGACGCCCAGGCGGCGGTCGCCCGCGCGCTGGAGCAGAAGGCCGCAGGCTTCCAGGTGCAGCTGGTGCTCGACGGCCGCCGGCGGACCCTGGTCTTCGATCCGGACAAGGGCAGCATCCTCGAGAACGCCCGGGCGGCCGGCATGCCCGCGCCGTTCGCCTGCAAGGCCGGGGTTTGCGCGACCTGCCGTGCCAAGCTGGTAGCCGGCGAGGTGACGATGAAGGCGAATTACGGCCTGTCCGCAGAGGAGGTCGCGCAGGGCTACGTCCTGACCTGCCAGGCGGTCCCGCTCACCGCGTCGGTCGTGCTCGACTACGACGGCTGATCAATGGTGTTGGCGGCTTGTGTCGGTCCCGGGCTCGCCCAGTGCCCGAGTTGACGCTCCGGCGCCTGGATGACAGGGTCTCTGCAATGTCTGCCGAGCGAAACGGCTGGCTGGTTCAGGGAGAGGCTTGACATGACCAAGTTCAAACTTCAGGTCGGCGCAGCCTGCCTCGCTGTCCTGCCGGCGCTCGCGTCCGTTGCCCATGCCGACGCGACGCTGACGGTCGCAACCGTGAACAACGGCGACATGGTCGTCATGCAGAAGCTGTCCGCCCAGTTCGAGCAGCAGCATCCGGACATCCACCTGCGCTGGGTCGTGCTGGAGGAGAACGTGCTGCGCCAGCGCGTGACCACCGACATCGCGACCAAGGCCGGGCAATTCGACGTCCTGACCATCGGCAACTACGAGGTGCCGATCTGGGCCAAGCAGGGTTGGCTGCTGCCGATGGACAACCTGCCCGCCAGCTACGACGTGGGCGACCTGCTGAAGCCGGTTCGCGACGCGCTGACCTATGACGGCAAGCTCTACGGCGTGCCGTTCTATGGCGAGAGCGCGATGACCTACTACCGCACGGACCTGTTCCAGAAGGCCGGGCTGACCATGCCGGCCGCGCCGACCTACGCGCAGATCCGCCAGTTCGCCGACAAGATCACGGACAAGCCGAACCAGGTCTACGGCATGTGCCTGCGCGGCAAGCCCGGCTGGGGCGAGAACATGGCCTACGTCACCTCGCTGGTGGATGCCGAGGGCGGCCAGTGGTTCGACGCGAACTGGAAGACCACGATCGACACGCCGGCCTGGAACACGGCGCTTACCTATTACAGCGACATCATGAAGGCGGACGGGCCGCCCGGCGCCTCCTCCAACGGGTTCAACGAGAACCTGGCGCTGTTCGCCAGCGGCCATTGCGGCATGTGGATCGACGCCACCGTGGCGGGCGGCATGCTGTTCGACCCGAAGCAGTCCCAGGTGGCGGACAAGGTCGGCTTCGCCCCGATGCCAACCGGCAGCTACACCGGCGGCCCGACCTGGCTGTGGTCGTGGAACCTGGCGATCCCGGCCAGCACCAAGCAGGCGGACGCGGCGAAGGCGTTCGTCACCTGGGCGACGTCAAAGGAGTACATCGCCCTGGTCGCCAAGGAGAATGGCTGGGTCGCCGTGCCGCCCGGCACGCGGGCCTCCACCTACGACAACGCGGACTACCAGAAGGCCGCGCCGTTCGCCGGCTTCGTCCGCACCGCGATCGAGGTGGCGAACCCAACGGGGCAGACGGCGCAGCCGCGGCCCTATACCGGCGCGCAGTTCGTCGCCATCCCGGAGTTCCAGGGCATCGGCACCCAAGTCGGCCAGACCGTGGCCGGGACGCTGACGGGCCAGTCCACCGTGGAGGCGGCGCTGAAGACGGCGCAGGCGGCGACGGAGCGCACCATGCGCCAGGCGGGCTACCCCAAGAACTAGGCCGGCGCTTTGCCCACGACCTCCGCCGCCCGGCGTGCCGGGTCCTGGCTGGTGGCGCCGTCGGTCGTGGTGCTGCTGCTGTGGATGGTCGTCCCGCTGGCGATGACGCTGTGGTTCTCGTTCCAGCGCTACAACCTGCTGGACCCGACGGCGACGGGCTTCGCCGGGACGGACAATTACGAGTTCCTCGTCACCGACCCGGACTTCTGGGTGTCGCTGCGCAACACGCTGGTGCTGCTGGGCTCCGTCCTGGTGATCACGGTCGGGCTGGGCACCTTGCTGGCGGTGCTGTTCGACCAGGATTTCCCCGGCCGCGCGGTCGCCCGCATCCTGGCGATCTCCCCCTTCTTCGTCATGCCCACCGTCAGCGCGCTGATCTGGAAGAACCTGCTGATGCACCCGATCTACGGCGTGTTCGGCGCCGCGGCACGCGCGGTCGGGCTGCCGGTGGTGGACTGGTTCGCGCAGTTCCCGCTCGCCTCCGTCATCCTGATCGTGTCGTGGGAGTGGCTGCCATTCGCGCTGCTGATCCTGCTGACCGCGGTGCAGTCCCTGGACCAGGAGCAGCGGGAGGCGGCGCGCATCGACGGCGCCGGCGTGGTGGCGCAGTTCGTCTTCATCACCCTGCCGCACCTTTCCCGCGCGATCAGCGTGGTGATCATGATCGAGACGATCTTCCTCCTAACCGTTTTCGCCGAGATCTTCGTCACCACCGCCGGCGGTCCTGGCAACGCCACGACGAACCTGGCCTTCCTGATCTACGCCCGCGCACTATTGCAATTCGACATCGGCGGCGCCTCGGCCGGTGGCGTGGTGGCGATCATCCTGGCCAACATCGTCGCCGTCTTCCTGGTGCGCAGCATCGCCCGCCGGCTGGAGGTGTAGGTGAGGCGCCGTGCGCTCACCGCGATCACCGGCTGGGCCGCGGCCGTGCTGCTGTTCTTCCCGATCCTGTGGATGGCGCTTACCAGCCTGAAGACGGAGCGCGAGGCGGTGTCCGCCAGCCTCGCCTTCACGCCGACGCTCGCCGGGTATCGGGAGGTGCTGTCGCGCGCCGACTACCTGGGCTTCGCCGTCAACAGCGTGGCGGTCTCGCTCGGCGCCACGGTGCTCGCGCTGCTTTTCGCCATCCCCGCCGCCTACGCCCTGGCGTTCCACCCGACGCGGCGGACGCGCGGGACATTGCTGTGGATGCTGTCGACCAAGATGCTGCCGCCGGTGGGGGTGCTGGTGCCGATCTACCTGCTGTTCCGCACCGCCGGGCTGCTGGACACGCGCACCGGGCTGGTCGCGATGGACGCGCTGATGAACCTGCCGATCGTCGTTTGGATGCTGTTCACCTTCTACAAGGAGGTGCCGCACGACATCCTGGAGGCCGGCCGCATCGACGGTGCGCGGCTCTGGGGCGAGATCTGGCACCTGCTGCTGCCGCTGACGCTGCCAGGCGTCGCCTCGACCGGCCTGCTGTCGATCATCCTGTGCTGGAACGAGGCGTTCTGGAGCCTGAACCTGACCTCCGCCGGCGCGGCACCCTTGACGGTGTTCATCGCCTCGTTCTCCTCGCCCGAGGGCCTGTTCTTCGCCAAGCTCTCCGCCGCGTCCACGATGGCGGTGGCGCCGATCCTGGTGTTCGGCTGGTTCAGCCAGCGCCAACTCGTCCGCGGCCTGACCTTCGGCGCGGTGAAGTAGCCCGTTCAGCGAAGGGTGACGAGCCGGGTCTCGCCGATGCCGAGGGTGGTGAAGTTCGCCACGCCGGTCGCGGCCAGAGCCGTCGGCGGGGCGTCGACCGGCTCGTCCGTCAGCTGGAAGGTACCGAAATGCATGCCGATCGATTGCCGGGCGCCCAGGTCGCGATGGGCCTGCGCGGCCTCGGCCGGGTTCATGTGCACGGGCGCCATCAGCCAGCGCGGCTCGTAGGCGCCGATCGGCAGCAGCGCCAGGTCGGGCGAGCCAAGGCGCTCGGCGATGTCGCGCCAATGCGGCCCCGTGCCAGAATCGCCGGCGAACAGCACGCGACCGTCCGGGCCGTGGAGCACGAAGCCGCACCACAGCGTGCGGTTGCCGTCGCGCAGGCCGCGGCGGGAGAAGTGCCGGGCCGGCGTCGCGGTCACCTGCAGCGGCCCGGCTACGGCGCTGTCCCACCAGTCCAAAGCCTCCACCGTCGCGAAACCAGCCTCGCGCAGGATCCGCTCGTTGCCCGCGCTGGTGATGGCGTGCCGGGTGCCGCGTGCCGCCAGGCGCCGGAGGGATGGCAGGTCCATGTGGTCGTAGTGGTTGTGCGAGACCAGAACGACGTCGACCGGGGGCAACGCCTCGAGCGCCAGGCCAGGTGGACGCGCCCGGCGCGGTCCGGCCCACGACACGGGGGAGCACCGGGCGCTGAACACCGGGTCGGTCAACACGACCAGGCCCGGGAAGCGGAGCAGGAAGCTCGCGTGGCCGATGAAGCTGGCGGCGACGGTGCCTGGAGGGACGCAATCGGGCGGCGATGCGAAGCGGGGCAGCGGCGGCTGCGGACCCCATTTCGACCGGCCACCTCCCAGCCGCCAGCGCAATACCTGGAGCAGGCCGCGCCGGTCCGCCGTCTCGTTCGGCAGGGCTGGATTGAAGAAGCGCTCGCCGTCGTAATGGTCCGATAGCGGGGCCGTCACTGCTTGGCCAGGTCGGCGCGGACGTCGGTGCCAGTCGGGTCGGGCGTGAAGTGCATCGTCACGTCGGCCCGCTTGGAACAGGCGATCAAGGTCCACATCTCGGTCCACGGCATCGGCGGGCTGCCGGGGGCGGGCGTGATGCCGGCCGGCTGGCCGTCGACCCCCACGAAGCGGGTGTCCAACACGCCGCCTTGGTCGCACCCGGACGGCATCTCGCCCATGCCGGCCGCAGCATACTGGACGCTGTCCTGCTGCAACCGAGGGTCGGTGATCGTGGTGCCGGGCAGCAGCGGCTGCGTCTGCAACGTGCCGTCCGGCTGCACCGTGGTCAGCGCGTTCAGCAACCGGCTGGCGCCACAGCCGGCTTCCTGCACCGACTCCTTCCAGGCGCCCGCGGTCAGGTGCCCGGCGGCGTCTGCCTGCACCGCCGAAAGGATGCCGATCTCTCCCGTGGTCGTGTAGCTGGCGCTGGGGCAGGTCGGCATGCCCGGCCCGTCCACGGCGTGCGCGGCCTGGAGCAAGGCGGCGCGATGCTCCGGCGTCAGCAGCGCCTGCGTCAACGCGGGCGGAAGCGGCGGCGGCGCAGGGGCCGCAGAGGCGTGGGACCCGGCCAGGAGCACCAAGAGCATCGGGAGGCATCCGGACCGCATTCAGTCTTCCCCTGTGGCGTAGCGCGTTGGCGAGTGTGAAACGAGCGCCGCCATGAGGCTATGCCGTAGCAGCGGTTCCGGCGACGAGATGAGCTCCCTTACCGGTCGACGGGGCCTAGGCCGGCTGAAGATCGCCGGCCGCCACCGCGAGGTTGCTGGCGAGCGCGTGCAGGGCCTCGCGCAGGGTGGTCATGTCGGGAGCAGCCAGGCCGGTGCGGCAGACGACCTGGGTCTGCGCCTTCAGCAGCGCCGCCTGCAGCGCCAGGCCCTTGTCGGTGAGCCGGTTATCGATCACCCGCTCATCCTCGGCGCGCCGCGTGCGCTCGATGATCCGGGTGTCGGCGAGGCGCTTCAGCATCGGGGTCAACGTCCCGGCATCCAATTTCAGCGCCCGGGCCAGTTCACCGGACGTCATGCTCGGCTGCTCCAGCAGCGCCACCAGCACGAGGTATTGCGGGTACGTCAGCCCGAGTGGACCGAGCACCCCGCGATAGCTGCGGGTGATCGCGTTGGTGGCGGTATACAGAGCGAAGCAGAGTTGATTGTCTAGACGCAGCGGCTCGTGATCCGGCATTGTCCCTGTCCTTTCGGGGACAGCCTAATTCACCCAGCCGCGGACGACCACACCAGAATAGGCTTAAGGTTTGCACTCGGGGCTGATGGGGAGAAACGCCTCAGCCGCTGGAATCGTCTGAACCGGAGCGTAGTAATCCCACGGGGCCTTGCTTTCCGATGCCGTCTTGACCCGGTACAACGTCACATCGTCCATCAGCCGCCCGTCGGCGCGCAGGGTGGCCGGATGGCCGAAGTAATCCACGGGCGCCGCCCGCATCGCCCGGTTGACGGCCACCGCCTCGACGGTGCCGGTCTGCTTCACGGCCTGCAGGTAGTGCAGCACCGCGGCGTAGACGCTCGCCTGCTCCTTGGTCGGCATGGCGTGCATCTCCGCCATGAACCGCTTGGCAAAGGCGCGGGACTGGTCGGACTGGTCCCAATAGAAGCCGCTGGTCAGTTCCAGGCCCTGCACGGTGCCCAAGCCCAGCGCATGGATGTCCGTCAGGTAGATCAGGAAGCCGCCGAGCGTCGGCTTGCCATCCACGCCCAGGCCGAACTCGTGCGCCTGCTTGATCAGGTTCACCAGATCGCCGCCGACCGAGGCGAAGGCGACCACGTCGGCACCCGACGCCTGCGCCTGCAGCAGCTGGGAGGAGTAGTCGGTGGCGCCGATCGCATGCTTGGCCTCGCCGAGGACCTTGCCGCCGCCCGCCGTGACCACGGCCGTGGCGTCCCGCTGGAGTGCGGCGCCGAACGCCATGTCGACCGTGATGAAGAACCAGGTCTTGCCGCCATGCTCCAGCAGGGCGCGCGCGGTGCCCGTGGTCAGCGCGTGGGTGTCGTCCGCCCAGTGGCTGCTGACGGGGGAGCACAGCTTGGACGTGAACTCGCTGATCGCGGCACCGGCGATCATCACGGTGCGGTCCTTGTCGCGGGCGAGCTGCTGCACGGCCAACGCGATCGGCGTGACCGGGAGGTCGACCACCGCGCCCACCCCGTCCGTGTCGAACCAGCGGCGCGCGACGGTGGAGGCGACGTCCGGCTTGTTCAGCGTGTCGGCATGGACGATCTCGATCTTGTGGCCATCGATGCTGCCGCCGGCATCCGCCGCCGCCATGCGCGCCGCCGCCACCGACCCGGCACCCCCCGAATCGGCATACGGCCCGCTCTCGTCCGAAAGCACGCCCACCCGGATCGTGTCGGGCAGCTGCGCCAAGGCCGGTGCGGCCACCGCGGAAAGCAGCAGGCATTGGAGCAGCAGGTGCTTCATCGACGTTTCCCTTGTTTGACCGCGTCCGGTGGCCGACCATACCGGCGTGGCGCCCCGCTGCCGAGCCCGTCCGGCAACGATTGACACGGCCCGGCAGGGTGGATGGCATGCGGCCATGCCCCACACCCTTTCGTCCCCACTCCCCAGCATGACGCCAGCCCGCGCCCGGGCGGTCGCCCTGGTGGTCGCCGGCGCGTTCTTCATGGAGTTCCTAGACGGGACGGTGATCGCCACGGCGCTGCCGGCCATGGCGCAGGATTTCGGCCGCCCGGTGGTCACGCTCTCGGTCGGCATCAGCGCCTACCTGCTGGCCTTGGCCGTGTTCATCCCGGTGAGCGGCTGGGTGGCGGACCGGCTCGGCACGCGCGACGTGTTCACCGCCGCCATCGCCGTGTTCACCGTCGCGTCCATGCTGTGCGGGTTGTGCGACGGGCTGTGGAGCTTCGTCGCGGCGCGGGTGCTGCAGGGCATCGGCGGGGCGATGATGGTCCCGGTGGGCCGCCTGGCCGTGCTGCGCACCACGGAGAAATCCGCCTTGGTCGGCGCCATCGCCCTGCTGACCTGGCCCGCGTTGGCCGCGCCCGTGCTGGGGCCGCCGGTGGGCGGCCTGCTCACCACCTACGCCTCGTGGCGCTGGATCTTCTTCCTCAACGTGCCGCTCGGGCTGGCCGCTATCGGCCTGTCGCTCGGCTTGATACCCAACCTGCGCGAGCACGTGCGGCGGCGGTTCGACCGCATCGGCTTCGTGCTCAGCGGCTTGTCGCTGTCGCTGTTCATGGAGGGGTTGGAGCTGGCGAGCGGCAACGGCCCGGGCTGGATGGCGCCCCTGATGCTGGCCACCGGGCTGCTGCTGGGCGTGGCGGGGGTGCGCCATGGCCTGCGCACCCCGGAGCCGCTGTTGGACCTGGGCGTCATGCGGATCGCGGCGTTCCGCGCGGTGATGACCGGGGGCACGGTGTTCCGCGTCACCATCAGCACGGTGCCGTTCCTGCTGCCGCTGCTGTTCCAGGTCGGGTTCGGGCTGGACGCGTTCCAATCGGGCCTGCTGGTGCTGGCAACCTTCCTCGGCAATATCGGCATGAAGCCGTTCACCACCGCGGTCATGCGGCGCTGGGGGTTCCGCGGCAGCGCGCTGGGCGCCGGGCTGCTGGCGAGCCTGACCATGCTGGTCTGCGCCGCGCTCACCCCGGCGACGCCGCTGCCCCTCCTGCTGCCGGTGCTGTTCGTCAGCGGGCTGACGCGGTCGATGCAGTTCACCATCCTGAACACGCTGAGCTTCGCCGAGGTCCCACCGCCGCGCATGAGCGGCGCGTCCACCCTGGCCAGCGTGGTGCAGCAGATGTCGCTCGGCATGGGCGTGGCGGTGGGTGCGGGGATTCTGCACCTGGTGACGCTGCGCCATGGCGGGCCGCCGGTCCTGGCGGACTTCCACCTGGCGTTCGCCGCGATGGCGGTGCTGATGCTGGCGGGGCTGCCGCCCTTCATCCGCCTGCCGCGCGAAGTCGGCGCGGAGGTGAGCGGCCACCGCTCGGCCTGAGCCGCGTGTTCCGCGCGCCGCCGCCAGCCGACCCGGCGCGCATCAGGCCGGGCGCCGCGCCTTCAGGGCCGCGCCCAGGGTGCCGTCGTCCAGCACGTCCAGCGCCCCGCCGATCGGCACCCCGTGCCCGACGCGGGTGACCGCCACGCCCGTGGGATGCAGCCGGTCGGCCAGCCAGTGCGCCGTGCTGGCGCCCTCGACGGTGGCGCCCAAGGCAAGGATCACCTCCACGACTCCGCCCTCGGCCACGCGGGCGAGCAAGGGCCGGAGGTTGAGGTCCTCCGGACCGACGCCCCCCAGGGCCGACAAGGTCCCGCCGAGCACGTGGTACAGGCCACGATGCACCGATGCCCGCTCCAGCGCCCACAGGTCGCCCACGCCCTCCACCACGCAGACCAGGCTGCGGTCCCGCCCGGGCTCGGTGCAGATCGCGCAGGGGTCTCGGCTGTCCAGGTTGCCGCATTGGCTGCACGGCCCGACCGCGGCCGCCGCCTCCGTCAGCGCCGCGGCGAGCGGCAGCATGCGGGCCTGCGGATGCTGCAACAGGCGCAGCACCGCGCGCCGGGCGCTGCGCGGGCCGAACCCGGGCAGCTTGGCGAGCAGGCCGATCAAGCGATCGATTTCGGGGGAGCTGACGGGCGGCACCGGCGGGTTCTATCGAATGGAGGCGCGGATGACGATGCCAGGCGGAGCAACTCTGCGCAGGCTGCGGGCTTTAGCGGAGGTCACCGCCAGGAACACGGCCCATGTCCATCTCACGCAGCCTCCTGTTCGCCATCGCTGCCTGCGCACTGGCCGCGTGCTCCGGCTCGACACCGCCCAGCTCGTTCTCCAACGACGTACGGACCAGCAGCGGCATCGGTGCCACTGGCTCGGCCGGTCCGCAGGGCGGACCCGGCGGCGTGCCGGCCAGCACCGGCAACATCTCGACCACGCGGGTGCAGTAGGCCCACCCGGTCTGCTGACGGCGGCGTGCCAGCGCTAGGGCGCCTCGTTGCCGCAGTTGTCCTGGTAGGGATTGCGGGCGCTGCCAATGCGGCCGACCTCACTGTCCTGACCGCTGGGGCCTTCCGGCCGGTTCTCCTCTCCCTCCAGCCGGAGTTCGAGCGCTCTACTGGCGACCGGCTGCACATCGCGGTCGGAACGGCTGGGGAGCTTGCCCGCGAAGTCAAAGCCGGCACAGAGTTCGGGGTGTTGATCGCGCCCGTCGAGACAATCGGCGCGCTCAGCGGGTCGTTGCAACCCGGCTCCGTCGCCGTGGCGCGCGTCGGCATCGGCGTGGTGGTGCGGCAGGGCACTCCCATCCCGGACGTTTCCACGGAAGACGCACTCAGGCGAGCCCTTCTGGCCGCTCCCAGCATCGCGATGATCGATCCGGCGAGCGGCGGCTCCAGCGGCCCGGCGGTCCTGGCGCTGTTCGCCCGGTTGGGCATCGCCGATGCCGTGCGGGGTCGATTGGTGCTCAAGCAGGGTGGCGCGGTCGCGGACCTGGTGGCCGGCGGCCACGCCGCGCTCGGCCTGCACCAGATCAGCGAACTCCTGCCGGTGCCAGGCGTGGTGCTGGCCGGCCCCTTGCCCGCGTCGTTGCAAAGCTACACCGCATACGCGGCGGCCGTAGGCTCCCATGCTGGCGACCCGGCGGCGGCGCGGCGCCTGCTCGACACGCTGCACAGCCCGGACGCAGCCGCGGCGTTGCGGGCCCGCGGTATGGAGCCGGCAGGAACACCCTGAGAGGGCGAGATCCCCGAGTCCGGGTTTCGCTGCGTCTGATCAGGCCGGCCGGACGTTCCAGGGATACGGCGCCACGCCCTGCAACACGCCCGTCAGGCTGCTGCGGTAGGCGGTCTTGGTGAAGCTGATGCCCAGCGGCACCGTCGCTACCTCGCTCATCGCCAGGCGCGAAATCTCCGCTGCGATTCGCTTCTGCGACGCGGCGTCGGACGCGGCGAGCCAATCCTGCGTCAGCTCCTCCGCCTTGTCGCTGGACCACCAGCCGAACCAGCCGGCCTTGCCCTGGCCGCGCACCAGCGTGGACGTCGAGGGGGAGGCGTAGCCGCCGGACGAGCCATAGGTGTGGAGCACGCTCCAACCGCCCTTCTCCACCGGCTCCATGCTGGAACGGCGCTGCACCACCGTGCCCCAATCCATCGTCTGCAGGTCCACGTTGAAGCCGATCTTCTTCAGGAGGTCCGCGGTGACCACGCAGAGCGGCTCGATCGCCGGGAAGTCGCTGGGGCTGAGCAGGACCACGCGCTGCCCGGCATAGGCGGTTGCCTTCAGCGCCGCCTGCGCCGCCTTGAGGTCGCCCTTCATCAGGGTGCCGTCGTCGTCCGTCTCGTACACCGTGCCGCACGGGAACTCGCTGCGGCAGGTCCGCCACAGCGACTGGTCGTCGCCGAAGGTGGCGCGCATGTAGTCCTCCTGGTCGACGCCCAGCAGGACGGCGCGGCGGATCGCCACGTCGTTGAACGGCGGCTGCAGGCAGTTCAGCCGCATCAGCGACTCGTTGCCCTGCGGGTTGGAGACGGCCAGGCGGATGGCGTGGTCGGCGGCCAGGGTCGGCAGCAGGTCGCTCAGCGGCTGTTCCCACCAGTCGATCTCGTTGTTGCGCAGCGCAGCGCCGGCCGTCGCCGGGTCGGTAATGATCGACCACTCGATGCGCCGGAAATACGCCACCTTGCCGCCGGTGCCCCAGTCCGGCGCCTCCTTGCGCGGGACGTAGCCGTCGAACTTCTCGTACACGACGCGGCTGCCGGAGTTGTACTCCCCAGGCAGGAAGCGGTAGGGGCCGGAGCCGACCATCTCCGTCACCTGCGTCGTGGCCTCGGTCTTGGCCAGGCGTTCCGGCATGATCACGGCCACCGAGGCGTCCGGCTTGCCGAGGCCGGTCGCCAGCAACGGGAACGGCCGGGTCAGCCTCAGCTCGATCGTGCGGTCGTCGGGGGTGTTCCAGCCCTCCACCACCTTGGCGATCAGCTGGCCGAACGGGTCCCGCTTGCACCAGCGTTGGATGCTGGCCACGCAGTCGGCGCTTCGCACCGGGCTGCCGTCGTGGAAGACCAGCCCCTCGCGCAACCGGATGCGCCAAACGCGGCCATCGGCCGAGACCTCGTGCCCCTCGGCCATCTGCGGCCGGGGCTGGCCGTCCGCCGGGTTGGAATACAGCGTGTCGAACACGTAGTAGCCGTGGTTGCCGGTGACGATCGCGGTGGTGAACATCGGGTCCAACGCCGTGAGGTTGGCCTGCGGCACGAAGCGCAGGATGGAAGTCTTGGTCGGCTGCGCGATGGCGGGCGTAGCCAGCAGCGAGGCGGCTGCGCTCTTCAGCAGGGTGCGGCGACGCATCGCTCTAGCTCCATCCGTGTCGGCTTGGCACCGAACCTACGCCCGCTCGACGCCCCAGAACAGCACGTTGCCGCAGCGGACGAAGTTCTTCAGCGACGTGCGGAACGCCCAGGGCTGCTTCCACTGGCCGAGCGGCACGAAAGGCGGGTCGGCGAACGCCTCCATCTGCATGGCGCGGCAGGCCGCCTGCTGCGCCGGGAGGTCTGGCGCCGCGAACCACTGGTCCTTCAGCGCGGTCATCTTCGGGTTGTCGTACCAACCGAGCCACCCCTTGCGCCCGATCGCCTGCAACGGGAAGGAGCTGCCGGGGTTGGTCACCGACAGGCCGGCCCAGGTGGTGCAGAACGCGTTCCAGCCGCCCTGCTCCGGCGGGTCCTGCTTCACCCGGCGGGCGACCAGCGTGCCCCAGTCCGACACCTGGAAGTCCACGTTCAGCCCCAGCTGGCCCCACAGCGCCTGCGTCACTTGGGCGATGGCCATCAGCGCCGGCATGTCGGACGCGGCCATGAAGGTGATCTTCTCGCCGTTGTAGCCCGCCGCCTTGATCGCGGCCTGCGCCGCCTTGATGTCCTTGGCCGGGCCGAGCCCGTCGAAGCCGACCTTGCTGGCCATGGGCGAGCCGTCGACGAAGAAGCCGACCGGCGCCACACCCAACTCCGCCTGGTCGCCGACCGCCGCCTGGACGCAATCCCCCTGGCTCGTGGCGGCCAGGATGGCCCGCAGCACGGCCGGCTTGTCGAATGGCGGGTGCAGGTGGTTGACCACCACCATGGCCAGCACCCCGAGCTCGTCGTAGCTGGCGACCTCCACCCCGCGCATCTTCTTCAGGCTGCCCACCAGGTCGATCAGCGGCTGCTCCACCCAGTCCACCTCGTTGCGCTGCAACGCCGCCGCCGCCGTGGCAGGGTCTGGCTGGACGATCCACTCGACGCGGTCGAACTTGGCGACCTTGCCGCCGGCGAACCATTGCGGCGCCTCCTGCCGGGGGACGTAGCCGTCGAAGCGGGCGTAGGCGGCGAAGTTGCCGGCATCCCATTCCTTGGGCAGGAAGCGGAAAGGGCCGCTGCCGACATAGTCCGTCACCATGGTGTTGGGCGAGGTCTTGGCCACGCGCTCCGGCATGACGAAGCAGCCGGTGGCGCCCAGCGCATACAGCATCTGCCGGAACGGCGTCTTCAGGCGGATGCGGAACGTCTTGTCGCCCGTCGCCGCCATGTCGTCCATCTGGGCGAGAAGTTGGGAGCCGAACGCGTTGCGCTGCGCCCAGCGGTTGATTGAGGTGGTGCAGTCGACCCCGCGCACCGCCTCCCCGTCATGGAAGGCCAGCCCGTCGCGCAGCGTGAAGTCCCATGTCAGCCCGTCATCGGACACGGTCTGCCCGGCGCACATCTGCGGCTGCGCCCGGAGGGCGTCGTCGATCCCGTACAGCGTGTCCCACACCATGTAGCCGTGGTTGGTCGCCACCGTGGCGGTGGTCCAGATCGGGTCGGGGTTGGCCAGGTTCGCCTGGGGCACGAAGCGCAGGGTCTTCGCCGGCTGGGCGACCGCCGGGCGGGAGAGCCCGGCGCTTGCTGCCAGTGCCGCGCCGCCCGCCAACACACTGCGTCGACGCATGTCTTGCCCTCCCGATCCTGCCCGGCGCACCATGGCATGGATGAGGAGGGATGCTCATAGGGGATTTCGCGCTGCGTGCGTCCACGCCGCATTCCTGGCCACCCTTTCCCTGACGGGGTGCGCCCGGCCAGGCTACCAGTACGATGGATCGTCGGACGGGGCGGTGCCTTACGACGGAACCGACCCGGCGGCGCAGTCCAGCCCAGCCGCCATGGCACCCCGGCGCTACTATCCCCCGCCGGGCCCGCCGCAGGATCCATGGGGCCCCTATATCCGGGAGGCCGCGTCCCGCTTCCGCGTGCCGGAACAATGGGTCCGCGCCGTCATGCGCCAGGAATCCGGCGGCCGCGAGCAGGCGGTATCGTCGGCCGGCGCCATGGGGCTGATGCAGGTCATCCCGTCGACCTACGACGCTCTGCGCCTGCGCCACCACCTGGGTGCCGACCCATACGACCCGCACGACAACGTCCTGGCAGGCACGGCATATATCCGCGAGATGTTCGACCGCTACGGCGCACCCGCCTTCCTGGCGGCCTACAACGCCGGGCCGGACCGGCTGGACCAGTACCTCTCCGGCGCCACCGCCTTGCCGGACGAGACGGTGAACTACCTGGCGGCGATCACGCCCAATCTCGGCAACGCGGTGGCATTCTCCGGGCCGCTCGCGGTCTATGATTCGGCGCAACCAACTGCCGCCGCGGTGCCGAGCGTCGCCAGCTTGGCAGCCGGCTGCGACCCGAACGCCGCCTATGATCCCGACCGGCCATGCGCGCCGCTGGAGCGAACGTCGTCCGAGGCCGCACCCCCTTTCGCCGCCGTCCGACCAGCCCCAGCCGGCTGCGATCCCGACGCCGCCTTCGATCCGGACCAGCCCTGTGCACCTGTGCCGGCGGTCCGGCACGCCGCGCCGGAGACCGTCCCGGCCGCTTATCAGTCGGCGGCGCTCGGCGGCTGGGGTATCCAGGTCGGCGCCTTCAACAATCCCGGCCTCGCCCGCGCCGTGGCCGAAGGCGCGCGGTCCGAAGCGGCCGAGCAGCTGCGCGGCGCCGCCATCGCCCTGCCGCCGACGGCGCCGTCCAGCAGCACCGTGCTGTATCGCGCCCGGCTGATGAACCTGTCGGCGGACGCCGCCGCCGCCGCGTGCCAGCGGCTCAACCAGCGCCAGCTGCCGTGCATCATCGTCCAACCCGCCGGAACCTAAGCGATGCCCTATCGCCGGGCCGCGGCTTGGATGACCTTGATGATGTCGCCGGGGACATACGGCTTGCGGACCAGCACGTCGTTGTGACCAAGGCGACCGCGTCGCCGCAGCGAGTCCGGCCGCCCGGTGGTGAAGATGACCGGCACGTCCGGGTAGCGCGCGTTGACGTCGGCCGCAAGCTCGATCCCGCCCCGCGTCCCCGGCATGTGGACATCGGTGACGAGCACGGTCAATGGCGGGTCGAGCGTCTGGAGCATGGCGAAGGCTTCGTCCCCGGTGGCCGCCTGCCTGACGTGGAAGCCGGCGTCCTCAAGCTCCTCGACGAGGATCAATCGGATAAGATCATCGTCCTCCACCACGAGTATACACATACGATCGACCTGTTCCTCGTGCACCCAGCGCTCCGGCCAGCGAAGAACCTCTTGAGTAACTGCGCCGCAGCCGGTTCGTTGCCATGGGTCACGGCCTCGCTACTTACCGGCCTCCGCCCGCCCTGATACGGGAGACCGACGATAGAGGGTCTTCGATGAAAGCCAACCTGCAAGGCTCCGACTTGGATGCGGCCGACCTGCACCACCACACGGGTGAGGGACGCAACGTCGTCTCCCCCGGGCAAGGCGGCAGCAACGACATCTTCTATGCCGCCGTCCAGATGAGCCGCATGCCGATGATCCTGTCGGACCCGCACGGGGACGACTGCCCGATCATCTTCTGCAACCGCGCCTTCGAGAGGCTGACCGGATACGGGCAGGGCGAGATCGTCGGCCGCAACTGCCGCTTCCTCCAGGGCGAGGGAACCGACCGGGAGGTCATCGACCGCATCCGCTCCGCGTTGCACAGGCGGGAGGACTTCCACGAGGAGGTGCTCAACTACCGCAAGGACGGCAGCGGCTTCTGGAATGCGCTGTTCATCAGCCCTGTGTTCACGCCGTCGGGCGACCTGCTGTACTTCTTCGCAAGCCAACTCGACGTTACCCGCCGCCACGAGGCCGAGGCCGTGCTGCAGCAGGCGCAGCGCCTGGAAACCCTGGGCGCGATGGCATCGGGGGTCGCACACGAGTTCAACAACCTGATGACGGTGGTGCTGGGCAGCCTGGCCCAGCTGGAACGCGGCATGGCCGAGGGCAGCCGCGAGCGGGAGCGGCTGGACCGCGCCAAATGGGCCGCGAGCCAGGCCGGCCGGCTGACGCAGCAGATGCTGTCCTTCGCGCGGCGGCAGTTCCACGACAACCAGATGCTGGACCTGAACGACCTCCTAGCGGGGTTCGACGCCATCCTGCGGCAGATGGCCGGCACCCACGTCGCGCTGACGCTCGACCTGCAGCCGGAACCGCTGCTGGTGGAACTGGATTCGAGCCAGATGGAGATGGCGCTGCTCAACCTCGTGCGCAACGCGGCCGACGCGATGCCGAACGGTGGTCCGCTGGTGATCCGGACCCGCAGCCGGGACGTGGAGGGGCACGCCGTCGCCGAGGTCGTGGTCGAGGATAGCGGCAGCGGCATGTCCGCGGACGTGATGCGCCGCGCCACCGAGCCGTTCTTCACCACCAAGCCGAAGGGCGCCGGCACCGGGCTGGGCCTGTCGATGGTGAACGGCTTCGCCGCGCAGTCCGGCGGGGCGATGGCCATCACGTCCAAACCCGGCGCGGGCACCTCCATCACGCTCCGCTTCCCGGTGCGGCAGCCATCCTGACGGTGTGACCGACGGTACCGAATGGGCGGCGGCCATGCGCCGCGGCGACTACGCACGCGCGTGGGACCTGGACGCCGCGGTACGGGCCGGCAACGACCCGGCCCGTCGAGACGACCCGGCGTTGCCCTATCACCTGCGCTGGGTGTGGGACGGGCGGCCGTTCGACGGACGCCACGTCCTGGTCCGGTGCTACCACGGGCTCGGCGACACGCTGCAGTTCCTGCGCTACCTGCCGGCACTTGGGCGGCGCGCCGCCTCGCTCACGCTGGAGGTCCAGCCGGAGCTGCTGCCGCTCACCGCCGGAATGTCCGGCATCGACCGCGTCGTGCCCTTCGACGTGGCTCACCCCTCGCCGCCGGCCGAGTGCGACATGGAAATCATGGAGCTCGCATCCGCGCTGCGCGTCGAACCAGCGGCCCTGCCGCCGCCCTACCTCGGCATGCCGGTCTTGGAGGGTAGGAGGGCAGCCATCGGGCTATGCTGGCGCGCGGGCGGCTGGGACGCCGAGCGTTCCGTGCCACCCGGGCTGTTCGCCCCCCTGGCAAGCCGGCGGTGCGTGGCGCTTTGCCCCGGCGCCTCCCCACTCCCCGTCCTCAATCCCGCGGGCTGCCCGCCGGCGGTCGAGCAGACGGCCGCCCTCGTGGCATCGCTGCGTCTGGTCATCACCGTGGACACCATGGTGGCCCATCTTGCCGGGGCGCTGGGCGTCCCGACCTGGCTGCTGCTCAAGCACGCGGCGGATTGGCGGTGGATGGCGGAGCGCGGCGACTCCCCCTGGTACCCGTCGATGCGGCTCTACCGCCAGTCGGCACCGGGCGACTGGCAAGGCGTGATGTCGCGGGTCGCAGGCGACCTCGCCCGCGCGTAGATGCGGTCGAGCACCCGGGCGACCGCCACGAAGCGGTGGGCGGCGGCGTCGAACCCCTCGCCGGCGGCCAGCCGCGTCGTCCATTCCACGGCCGCCCGCGCGGCCCAGGGGTCAGGCGGCATGGCCAGGACCTGCGTCGCGGTGCCGGCATATCGCTCCGCGGTGAAGTCGTAGAACGAGCCGTCGAGGTTGCGCAGGGTCGCCCCGCCCTCGGCGCCGTGGAACGCGGCGGAGATGACGGCGTCGCGGCCGGCATGCAGGCGCCAGGAGCAGGCCAACCGCACGACCGTCCCCGTCGCCAGCTCCAGCGTGGCGAGGGCATGGTCCTCCACCTGGCCCGGCCGCTCCGCCAGCCGGTGGCCGCCCGAGAACAGCTGCGCCGAGACGGCGGCGACGTCCGGGAAACCGAGCGTCCAGAGCGCCAGGTCCACGAGGTGGACGCCCAGGTCGATGACGCAGCCGCCACCCGACTGGCGCAGGTCGTAGAACCACGGCTTGTCGGGGCCGTAGGCGTTGTGGAAGACGAGCTCGACCGCGTGGATGCGGCCGAGCGTGCCTTCCCCGACCAGCGCGCGGATGTGCCGCATGCCGGCGATGTGGCGGTAGGACAGGTCGACGCCGAGCAGGCGGTCCGCTTTCTCCGCCGCCGCGACCACCGCCGCGGTCTCCGCCGCGTCGCGCCCCAGCGGTTTCTGGCAGAACACGGCAACGCCCCGGCGCAGCGCCTCCATCGACTGCCCGGCGTGGGAGGCGCTGGGCGTGGCGATCACCAGCCCGTCCAGGCCCAGGTCGAGCAGCGCGGCGAGCGTGTCCACGCGCTGGCTGCCGGGCGCCAGCCGAGCGGCCTCGGCTGCCGCGTCCGGCGACGGGTCGAGGAAGCCGGCCGCACATGCCACCCCGCTCTCCAGCAGCGCCGCCATCCGGTGCCGCCCGATCCAGCCCAGACCCAGGAAGCCCAGCCGGAGCTGGCGGCTCACAGCATCACCAGCGCTTTCAGGAAGCCCTCGGGCCGGTCCCGCGTGGCATCCAACGCCGCTGCCAGCCCCTCCAGCTTGTAGCGGTGCGTGAACAAGGGGGTAGGGTCGAGGCGGCCGTCGGCCACAGCGTCCGCCGCGGCCTGCATGCCGGCGATGTACACCGCCGGGTCACGCTCGTGCGCGTTGACCACGTCCAGCCCGCGCCAGTTCCACAGCTGCATGTTGACCTGGCGCGGGCCGTCCTGGTGGTAGCCGGCGATGACCAGCCGGCCGCGCTCGCCCGCCAGCTCGCCGGCCAGGTCGAGCGGCCACTGCTTGCCCACCGCCTCGATGACGCGTTCGCACAGGGCGCCGCCGGTCAGCCGGCGCACCTGGTCGACGATGGCGCCGTGGTCCTCCATCGCGATCGTCTCGGCAGCGCCCATGCGGCGCGCCACGTCCAGCGAGAAGCGGCGCCGCGAGATGGCGATGACCCGCGCGCCGGCATCCGTGGCCAGGCGCGTGAGCAGGGCGCCCAGGAAGCCGATGCCGACGATGGCCACCGTCTGCCCGGCCGCGACGCCGCTGCGCCGGAAGATGTTGAAGGCGCAACCCAGCGGCTCCCCTGGGAAGGGCCGCGCCGCCAGCCCGCCGGTCAACCGGATCACGGCGTCGGCGGCCGCGACGTCGTATTCGGCGTAGGCGCGCTGGGACAGCGTGGCCACGCGGTCGCCGGGCGCGAACCCCACCACGCCCGGGCCGACCGCGTCGACATGGCCCCATCCCTCGTGGCCCAGCGCTCCGGGCAGCGTCGGGAACGTCATCCAGTCCGGGCCGGCCCAGGGCCCGAGGTTGGAGGCGCAGACGCCGCATCCTTCCAGCCGGATGCGCAGCTGCCCGGCGCCAGGTTCCGGGCGCGGCACCTGGACCACCTCCATTAGCCCCGGGCCGGTCAGGATGGCTGCCCGCATCGCTTCGGCCACGCGGCCTAACGCCCGGGCAGGGCGATGGCCTGCCGCAAAGCGCTTTCCAGGGTAGCTGCCCGGTCGGCGGCCGAATGGCGCGCCACCACCGCCTGCCGTGCCGCTTCCCCCATCGACCGACGCTCCGCCTCGCCAAGGTCCAGGGCCGCGAGCACGTCCTCCGCGCTCCGCACCAGCAGGAGTTCGCGTCCCGGCGTCATGACCGTGTCGATGCCGTCCCAGACGTCGGACAGGATCGCCGTGCCGCACGCGGCAGCCTCGAACAGGCGGATGCTCGGGCTGAACCCGGCCGCGACCATGTCGGCCCGGGTGATGTTCAGGGTGAGGCCGCTCGCGCCGTAGAACGCCGCGTGATCCGCGGGCGGCACGTGATGCAGGCGCTCGACATTGGCGGGCCAGGCGATGCCATCCGGGTAGAGCGGTCCGGCGACGGCAAACCGGCGGTCCGGTGCGCGCCGCGCCGGCCCGAGCAGCAAGCGCTCGAGCACGGGTTGCCGATCCTCGCTGTAGGTGCCGAGATAGGACAGGTCCCAACGGCGCGGCACCTCGACCGGGCGATAGGCCGCCGGGTCGACGGAACAGTATAGCGCCCGTGCCGCCGGCGAGCCGTAGACCCGCTCCAGCCGATCCAACGTCGGGCCGCCGGTGAAGGAGAGGTAGAGGTCGTAGCGCGCGATCTGCTCCGCGGCGAGGTAGGCGTTGTCGCCGCGCTCCAGCGCCGCCAAGGTCACGGGTGTGTCGATGTCGTAGAATGCCACCGGTCCGCGCGCGGTGTCCAAGGCCCAGTCCCCGACCGCGATGCCATCGGGCACATAGGAGCCGACGATCACGGCATCCGCATCCGCCAGCGTGGCGCGCCATGGATGCAGCCCGTCCAGGTCCGCGTAGAAGGCGAGTTGGCAGTAGGCCGGGTCGGGCAGGTCGCGATGCTCGGCGTACCAGGGCACGTCGCGTTCCAGGAAGATCACCCGGTGTCCGCGCGCGGCGAAGGCCTGCAGCAGGGCACGGTACGTCACGGCATGGCCGTTGCCCCAGGAGGACGACAGGCTCAGCCCCAGCACGACGACGGTCAGCCGCCCGCTCAAGCAGCAACCTCGCGACGCATCGCCATGGCGGCCTGGAGCAAGGCGTCGACCTCGGCGGCGCGCTGGCCATACGTGTGGTCGCGCAGCACGCGCCGCAGTGCCGCCGACCCGATCGCCGCGGCGCGGCTTCTGGTGAGGGCCTGGAGGTGCTGCGCCACGTCCTGTCCGTCCCGCGCGACGAGGATCTCCTCGCCCGGCTGCAGGAAGAGCTCGATCCCCTCCCATGCGTCGGTGATGAGGCAGGCGCCGGCCCCGGCGGCCTCGAACACGCGCGTAGCGGGCGAGAACCCGGTCTCGGCCATGCTGTCCCGGGCGACGTTGAGCACCGCCAGCGCCGAACGGTTGAAGGCGTTGTGGTCGGCGGTGCCCACGTGGCCGACCTGCGACACGTTGGCCGGCATCGGCTTGCCCTCCCAGCCGCTGCCGCCGAGCAGGAAGCGGCGGTCCGGCAGCAAGGCGCCGGCATGCACGAAGAAGCGGTCGATGCGCGCCTCGCGGTCCGGCAGGCGGTTGGCGAGGAGCGACAGGTCGGCGGCGAAGCGCGGCTCGGCGGCGACCGGATGGTGCGTCGCCGGGTCGAGTGCGTTGTAGACCGGCACGCAGCGCACCGCGCCGAAGCCGTCATATCCCGCGACGACCGGCGGGCCGCCGCCATAGGTGAAGACGAAGTCCAAGGAAGGAAGCACCTGAAGCAACGGATGGTCCGGCGCGGCGCGCAGCTCGGCCAAGGTGGCGGGTGCGTCCACGTCCCAGAACACGCGGATCGCGCCTGGCCGGGCCAGCGCGAACACGCCCAGCAGCTCCGCGTCGAACACCCCGACTCCGCTCGCCTTCACCACCACGTCCGCCTCGACGGCCCGGGCCATGACGGCGCGGCATGCATCGTCGGTCGCCGGATAGACGACGACGCGCGCCCAGGACGGCGGCTCGATGTCGCGATGGGCCTGGCGGTCGAACGCGTCCGGCTCGAAGAAGGTGATGTCGTGGCCCCGTGCGGCCAGCTCGCCCAACATCCCGCGGTAGTAGGTTGCGGCGCCGTTCCAGTAGGCGGATAGCAGGCTCGATCCGTAGAACGCGATCTTCACCCTACCGCCTCCCCGGCCGGTCTTCCCGCACCGTCCAGCTGCGCCACGATGGCCAGCAGCTCGTCGACGCGGTGCGCACAGCTGTGCCGGGCCTGGATCGTGCGCAGGCCGTGCGACGACAGCGCCTCCCGCAGGCCGGGGTCGTTGCGGACATCACGCAACATGCTCGCCATCGTAGGACCGTCCTTCGCGAGCAGGAAGTCCGCGCCCGGCGTGAACAGGCCCTCGCTGTCCGACCACGGCGCGCTGAGCAGCGGGATGCCGCAGGCGAGCGCCTCGAACACGCGGATGGTCGGGATACCCGGGAGCTGCCGGGCGTAGAACTGGCGGGGCACGTGGACCGTGGCCAGGTGGCGGCCGAACACCGCGGGCGCCAGCGCGTTGGCCAGCCAGCCCTGGTAGGTTGCACCATGGCGTTGCAGCAGGGCGAGCGCCTCCGGCGGATAGCGGACGCCATGGATCGCCAGCGGCAAGCCGACCGCGCGCGCCGGGTCGAGCAGGAACGTCTCGAGCTCGCGGGTCCGCTCGCCGTCACCCCAGTTGCCGATCCAGACCAGGCCGTGGCGGGGCCCGTCCAGCGCCGGCGGCTGGAACAGCCTGGTGTCCGCGGCCTCGTGCCACACGAAGACCCGCGCCCCCCAGCCCCAGCCCCGATACGTCTCGGCCAAGGTTTCTCCGAAGGCGAGCACGCCGTCGTACGCCTCCAGGTCGTAGGCGCGCATGGCGCCCGGTTCGCTGACGGCGCGGTGGTGCGTGTCGTGGAACAACAGGCGGAAGCCGCCCCCCGCCGCGCGCGCCCGGCCGACCGCGGCGACCAGGGCCGGGTCGTTCCACTCGTGCACGATCACCAGGTCGGCACCGTCGCAGGCGCGCGCCAGGTCCAGTTCAGGGCCGAACGTCCGCGAGTGCAGCTCGGGGTAGGCGCGGCGAAAGGGGAGCAGCCCGGCCTCGCCCTGTTCGGCCAGGAGATTGGTCAGGCTCCACGACGCCTCGGGCTCGAAGACGGCGACGTCATGGCCGCGCGCCAGCAACTCACGCAGCACGCCGCGGAGGAAATGCGCGTTGCCGTGGTTCCAGCAGGACTGCAGCGAGTGCGTGAAGTAGACGACCTTCAATGGGGTGCCGCCCCGTAGGCCGCCAGCGTGCCATCCACCATCGCGTCGACCGTGTAGCGGGCTGCGCAGGCCCGGGCGCGTTCCCCCAGGCGGGCCGCCTCCGCCGGGTCGTCCAGCAGGCCGTCCAACACGGCGGACACGGCGGCGCTGTCGTCCGGCTGCACGAACACCGCCGCACCCGACCACAACTCGCGGAACGTCGGGATGTCCGACAGCACGAGCGCGCATCCCGCCTGGGCAGCCTCCAGCACCGTGAGGCCGAATGGTTCGTAAAGGGCGAGGGACACGAACACGGCGGCGCGGTGCAACGCGTCCTGCATCGCCGCCGCGTCCAGAAGACCCATGGTCCGCACGGCAGCGAGCTCCACGCTGACCCCGTCCGGCCCCTGCGACGGCCCCGCGGCGTAGACCGCCCCCTGCATGAGGCTCGCGGCCCGGTCCAAGGACTGCATGTTCTTGCCGGCATCCCACAACCGGCCTGCGGTCAGCGCGACCGCGTCCTTGGTCCGGCCTGTCGCCGCAGGCGACGCGCGGCCGTTGCGGACCACGGTCGGGGACACGCCGAACACCGCCGCGGTGGCTCTGGCGAAGGACCGGCTCGGTGCGATGAGCTGGTCGCACGCCGCATAGCCGCGCGCGAGCACATCGCGCCGCCAGGCGAGACCCTGCGGCAGGTCCTCCTCGCGCACCGCGTCCCACCAGGTGGCGAGGCAGGAATGGCACACCCCCACGACCGGCACCGCCGGACGATGGGAGGCGGCAAGCGCCGGGCTGTTCAGGTGCAAGACCGTGGCCCGGCACTCGGTGGCGAGCTGGGATACGACACGCCCAGCCAGCAGGATCGCGTCCTCGTCTTCCGCAAGCCAATCCAGCGGCAATCCAGTCTCGATCACGTCCAATCCGGCCGGCAAGGATCGTGGCGGCGGCCCGAGGACGGCCAGCGTCACGGCATGCCCGCGATGACGCAACCCCTCCGCCAAGTCGGTCGCGTAGCTCCAGACGCCACCCACGGCGTCGGCCGTCATCAAGATCCGTTCGCTCCGCAGGTCAGGCCGCTGCAGTCTGCGGCGATCCGAGGCCGATGACGCGCTGCGACTCCAACCACCGGGCGAGGTCGGCCACACCGTCCTGCCAGGCGCGAGGCCGCTCCAGCCGCAGGGCCGCGCGGATCGCCGTCGTGTCCGCGACGAAATACCGCTGGTCACCCGGCCGCCAGTCACTGAACCGTACGGGGGTGGGGCTGCCGGTCAGCCGTTCGATCTGGCCGATCAGCTGCAACAGGCTGACCGCGTTGGACGGCCCGCCGCCGAGGTTGAACGCACGGCCGGACACTCTGTCGATGGAGCGCCATGCCGCCAGGTAGGCGTCGACGGCATCCGACACGTGCAGGATATCGCGCACCTGCTGCCCATCGCCGTAGATGCTGATTTCCTCCCCGGCCAGGGCGCGGATGAGAAAATGCGCCACCCATCCCTGGTCCTCCGTTCCCATCTGGCGGGGACCGTAGATGCAGCTCATGCGCATGACGCAGGTCGGCAGACCGAAGCTCCTGGCATAATCGAGCACATACTGGTCGGCAGCGCCCTTGGAGCAGCCATAGGGGGTGTGGAACTCCAACGCGCGCGTCTCGTCCACGCCGCGCGCGCGCAACGCGTCGTCCTCCGGCAGGTAGGCGCCGTCCCGCAGGCGCAGCGGGATGTCCGCGAGGTCGCCGTAGACCTTGTTGGTGCTTGCGAAGACCAGCGGCACGCGCCGGCCCTGGCGGCGCAGCGCATCCAGCAGGTTGATGGCACCGCCGACGTTGACCTCGAAATCCTGCACCGGGTCCGTGAAGCTGGTCGTCACCGCGACCTGGGCGGCCAGGTGGAACACGGCGTCCACGCCCTCGGCGGCACGCTCCACCGCCGCCCGGTCGCGCATGTCGGCCGCCACGTAGTCGATCCGGTCGGCATGGCGCGAGCGCAGCCAGTCCAGGTTGCGCTCGACGCCCGGCCGCGCCAGGCTGTCGAGCACGCGCACGCGGCGGCCTTGGCCGGCCAAGCGGTCCACGATGTTGCAGCCGATGAAACCGGCGCCTCCGGTCACCAGCACCGGCATCGACGGCTCGTTCAAGCGACCAGCCCCCGCAGTTCGAGTTCGCGGCGCGCCTCGCCGACGCGGTCGTCGACCTCCTGCCGGGCCACCCACTCCGCCAACTCGGCGAGCCCGTCGGCGAACACCTGCCGCGGCGCGTAGCCGAGCATCCGCCTCGCCTTGGACAGGTCGGGGATGCAGTGGCGGATGTCCCCGGCGCGCATCTGGCCGGTGATCTCGGGCGCCAGGCCCGGGTAGCCCATGGACGCCGCCTGGAGGCGGGCGACCTGCTCGATGGTGCGGTCCTCGCCGCTGGCGATGTTGAACACCTCCCCGTCCGCCGCCGGCTGGTCCAGCGCAAGCAGGAACGCGCGCGCGATGTCCGAGACGTGCACGAAGTCACGCCGCTGCTGCCCGTCCTCGAAGATCATCGGGCGCCGCCCGCTCGCGATGCGGGAGGCGAAGATCGCCAGCACGCCGGTGTAGGGGTTGGACAAAGCCTGTCCCGGCCCGTAGACGTTCCACAGCCGTAACGCCACCCCCTGCATGCCGTATTGCCGGGTCAGGGTCAGGGTCATCCGCTCCTGCACGAACTTGCCGATCGCGTAGACGGAGGCGAGGGCGCCGGGCTTGTCCTCCGGCGTCGGGATCGGAGTCATCGCCCGCCCGCTCTTCCCGTCGACCGGGTCCCACGCGCCGGTCGCGCTGCGTGCCGGCCGCACCACGTCGTCGCGCACGGCGCCGTCCGCCGACTGGTAGCGGCCCTCGCCGTAGATGCTCATCGACGAGGCGACGACCACGCGCTGCACCGGGTTCTCGATCAACTGCTGGAACAACACGGCGGTGCCGAGCTCGTTGACCGAGGTATAGCGCTCGACCGCATACATGCTCTGCCCGACGCCTACCTCGGCCGCCAGGTGGACCACCTTGTCCACGCCGCGCAAGGCCTGCTTCACGCTGGCGGCATCGCGCACGTCGCCGACCACGAGTTCGGCGTCAGGATGGAGTTCGGCCGGGCGCGCCTGCTGGGGATGCACCTGGGCCAGCAGGCTGTCGAGGATGCGGACGGTGTCGCCCCGTTCGATCAACGCGCACGCGACGTGCCGGCCGATGAAGCCGGCGCCTCCGGTGATCAAAACGGTCTTCGACATCCTGGGGCCCTCGCCGATGGTCAGAAAAGAAAAGTCGCCTCGGGCCGATCAAGACATGTGTTCTCTCCAGAGCGCATCGCGCATAACAAAGCACCGGCCACGCCGTTCCCGCCGGGGCAGAAAATCATCTACATGTCTCCCCTCCCGTATAGCAATTGATGGGCGTGCCGAAGACCCGATGACGGTCACGATTTTCCTGGTCCGGCATGGCACGCACGGCGCACTCGGGCACTCCCTGTGCGGGCGCATGCCAGGTGTCGCCCTTGCGCCGGCCGGCCGGCAGGAAGCACGGCGAGCCGGGCGCCGCCTGGCCGGGCACTCCATCGGCCAGCTTTTCGCCAGCCCGGTGCAACGGGCGCAGGAGACGGCGGTCATCGTGGGGGACGTCGTCGGACTGGCCCCGCTGACGAGTGCAGCGTTGGAGGAGATCGATTTCGGCGATTGGACCGGCCGCAGCTTCGCCGAGCTGCGGAACGATCCGGGCTGGGACCGTTGGAACCAGGCGCGCAGCCAGCATCGGCCGCCTGGAGGGGAAAGCATGCTCGAAGTCCAAACCCGCGTCGCGGCGTGGCTGGCGGAGGTGACGGCAGGCCCGTCCGACACCGCCATCGCCGCCGTGAGCCACGCCGACGTCATCAAGGCGGCGCTCTGCCATGCGCTGGGCCTTCCGCTCGACCACCATCACCGGTTCGAGGTGAGCCCGGGGTCGATCAGCTGCATCGTCGGCGGGCGGTGGGGCTTGAAGGTGCACGGCGTCAACGAGTGCCCGGCGTGACCACCCTCTCCCCTGACGAAATCCGTCGGCGGCTGGCCGGGTTGGGCGACTGGTTCCACAACATGGACCTGGGCGGGGTCCGCACCGCGCCGAACCACTTCCTCTACGACTACCCGGCGGTGAAATGGGCCAGCTTCCGCGACGCCATCCCGGCCGACCTGTCGGGGCGCACCGTGCTCGACATCGGCTGCAACGGCGGGTTCTATTCCCTGGAGATGAAGCGCCGCGGGGCGGACCGCGTGGTGGGCATCGACTCGGACGAGCGATACCTGGCCCAGGCGCGGTTCGCGGCCGAGGTCACCGGCCTCGAGGTCGAGTTCCGTAACCACTCGGTCTACGACGTGGCGCAGCTTGGCACGCGCTTCGACGTGGTGCTGTTCCTCGGCGTCTTCTACCATCTGCGCCATCCTCTGCTGGCGCTGGACCTGATCCGCGCGCACGTGGCCAAGGACCTGCTGGTGTTCCAAAGCCTTCAGCGCGGAGAGGGTGGCATCGCGCCGGTGCAGCCCGACTACGATTTCGCCGACACGGCGCATTTCGATGCGGCAGGCTATCCCAGGATGCACTTCATCGAGCGCAGCTATGCGCACGACCCCACCAACTGGTGGGCGCCCAACGCCGCCTGCACCCAGGCCATGCTCCGCAGCGCCGGCTTCTCCATCCAGCAGCAGCCGGACCCGGAGATCTACGTCTGCCGCTGCACCGAACCGGCGGCCTTCGAGGACGTGCTGGCGGTATCGACCGTTCGTTCGTAGGCGCACTCGCTCCTAGGGCGCTCCCTCTCCTTCTGGGGAGAGGGTTAGGCCACCCGGGCGGCTTGGGTGGCCTCACTCCCCGCTGGTGGCCGCCGCCTGCTCGAAGGCGTCCGCCGTCTCGGCATGGCGGGGCGGGGGCGCGAAGGCATCCGCCCGGCCTGGCGCATAGCGGCGGGTCATGGCGCCGCAGAACTCGGCGAACTCCGCCGGCTCCTGCGGGGGGGCCGAGTGGTGCGGCCACAGGCCGCGGTGCTCGGGCGTGAAGCAGAAGGTGACCGTCACCCGGAAATCCTCCAGCGCCCGCATCTGCCGGTCGAACCATCCCAGCGCGTCCGGGCGGAAGGAATCCGCCCAGCTGATCCCGGTGCGCAGGTAGGTCACGCCGAAATCCTTCATCCGGCGCACCGCGTCGTCCAGCCGGTGGTCGTCGAAGTGGAACCACTGGCACAACCCCATCTCCGGCGCGAACTCGTGGAACGTGCTGGCCGCGAGCTTCGGCCGTCCGTGCTCGTCCACCAGCCCCATGTGGAAGTGCCGGTAGTACGACGATCCCTCGGCCTCCCGGTGCCGGGTGGTCGCGGGCCAGGCGGACGGGAGGTCGAACAGGCTATACCAGTGGATGCGCGGGGCGCGCCCGCTCAGCAGTTCGAAGCTGCGGCGCAGGCCCCAGCGCTGCACCTCCTCCGCGCCGAAGGTCGACACGCCGACCTCCGACACCCAGACGGGCAGGTCCGTCGCCGCACCGATGAGCTCGAGCTTCTCGGGCCAGGCGTCGATCGGCCAGTGGTTCCAATCGAGCGGGAAGCCGTGCACCGCCACGGCGTCGACGTGGTCCAGGCCGCCATGCCTGGCCAGGCGTTCCAGGAACCCGGGATCGATCGGCGACATCCCGCCGAGCACGCGCGGCAAGCCCGGCGCCTCCGCCCCGATCGCCTCGCCAGCGAGCGAGGCCATGCGGCCGAAGATCGTCCACTCCGGATCGGCCTCCAAGTCCCAATGGGACTTGTTGTTGGGCTCGTTCCAGATCATCGCCGCTTCCATCATCGGCCGTCCTCTCCTCTGTTGCGCGCCGCCTGACTGGAGCGCGGAAGTAACGAAATCGCGTGGTGCCGGGTTGCGGAGGCGCAGAGCGCACATCTGCCACGGGTTTACAACCGAAGCCGGGCGGCGGATTGCTGACGGGATGAAGCCCGTGACGCAGCCGGACGAGACCGCGGGCCAGACGAAGGCCGAAGGCGACGAGGATGCGGCCGGCTCACCCACCTGGCGACGGACGCTGGCGGTGATGATCGGCATCCAGCTCGGCATGAACATGGGTTTCACCGTGCTGAGCCCGATCATGCCGCTGTTCCTGCCGGTGCTGGGCGTGCATGACCCCGCCTCGATCGACCTCTGGGCGGGCCTGCTCGCCTCGGTCACCTCGTTCATCGCCGCCTTCGTCTCGCCGTTCTGGGGCCGGGTGGCGGACCGGCGGGGCCGCAAGCTGATGGTGCTGCGCTCCTGCTTCGCCATATGCCTGTTCATCGGCCTGATGAGCGTGGTGCAGACCGCGTGGCAGCTGCTGGGCCTGCGCGCGCTGATGGGGGCGTTCGCCGGGTTCAACGCCGCCGCCATCACCCTGATCGCGAGCCAGGTGCCGGCGCGGCGCATCGGCTACGCCCTCGGCTGGCTCAGCACCGGCCAACTGGTGGGCACGCTGATCGGGCCGCTGGTCGGCGGCGGCATCGCCGACGTCACCGGCAGCTACCGGGCGCCGTTCCTCTTCACCTCGGTCGTGTGCCTGGTCTGCGGCCTATGCACGCTGTGGCTGGTGCACGAGGGCTACCAGCCGCCGAAGTCCAGCCGCGGCTCGCTGTCCCCGTTCAAGAGCTTCGCCTTCCTGGCCCGCTCGCCCGGGCTGCTGCCGCTGTTCGTGGTGCTGCTGCTGGCGCAGTTCGCGGTGCAGGCGGTGCAGCCGGTGGTGACGCTGTACGTGCAGGAACTGGCCGGGCCGCGGCCGGACGTGGCGACGCTGGGCGGCATCGCCTTTTCCATCACCGGAGTGGCGGACCTCCTCGCCTCGCCCTTCCTCGGGCGGCGCAGCGACACGCTGGGCTACCGCCGCGTGCTGCTGATCTGCCTGGCCGGCGCGGCGCTCGCCAGCGCCCCCCAGGCCCTGGTGGGCAGCTACTGGGCCTTCGTCGCCGCGCGGTTCGGGCTGGGGCTGTTCGTCGGCGGCATCCTGCCCACGGCCAACGCGCTGGTCGGCCGGCTCGCCGCGCCGGGCGACCGCGGCCTGGTCTACGGGATCACCGCCTCGGCGATGTTCCTGGGCGGCTCGCTCGGCCCGCTCTCCGGCGGGGTGATCGCGGCGACCGCCGGGCTGCACTGGGTGTTCCTCATCACCGCCACGCTGCTGACGGTCAACTTCGCCTGGGTGTTCCTCAAGGTGCCCGAAATCCGATCCTGATGCCTGCCATGACAATCCGACGGTTGTCGGCCAGGATCGGCCTGCGCCATCCTCACACTGCCTCCCGACCCGCTTGGAGACGCCGCATGCACAGCTTCCCGGTCTCGCGCACCACCGCCCCGAAGGCACGGCCGGCCGACGACGCGCTCCGCTTCGGCGAGGTGTTCACCGACCACATGTTCATGATGGAGTACGACGCGGAGCGCGGCTGGCATGACGGGCGCATCGTCCCCTATGCGCCGTTCAGCATGGACCCGGCCTGTTGCGTGCTGCATTACGCGCAGGCGGTGTTCGACGGGCTGAAGGCGTTCCGCGGCGCCGACGGCCAGGTGCGCATCTTCCGCGGCGACCGGCACGCCGCGCGGCTCAACCGCTCCTGCGACCTGCTGTGCATCCCGCCGCTCGACCCGGCGCTGGTGGAGCAGTCGTTCCGCGCGCTGGTGGGCGTCGACCAGGCATGGGTGCCGTCCAAGCGCGGCACCGCGCTCTACATCCGCCCCACGGTCATCGCGACCGAGACGTTCCTGGGCGTGCACCCGTCCCACAGCTACCTGTATTACGTGATCCTCAGCCCGGTCGGCGCCTACTACAAGGAGGGGCTGAACCCGGTGAAGATCCTGGCCACCGACCAGCACGTCCGCGCGGTGCCGGGTGGCTTGGGCGCCGCGAAGACCGCCGGCAACTACGCCGCAAGCCTGTACGCGGCGCGCGAGGCGGAGAAGCAGGGCTACACCCAGGTGCTGTGGCTGGACGGCCGCCAGCGGGAGTTCCTGGACGAGGTCGGCACCATGAACATCATGCTGCGCATCGGCGACACCGTCGTCACCCCGCCGCTCAGCAACGGCACCATCCTGGAGGGCATCACCCGCGATTCCGTGCTGCAGCTGCTGCGCGAATGGGGCGTGCCCGCGGAGGAGCGGGCGATCTCCATCCACGAAGTGGTCGACGCGCACCGGCAGGGCAAGCTGACGGAGATGTGGGGGACCGGCACGGCCGCGGTGATCTCGCCGGTCGGCGAACTCGGCTACGGCGACGCGCGCATGACGATCAATGGCGGGGCGATCGGCGACCTCACCCAGCGCCTGTACGACGCGATCACCGCCATCCAGTACGGCACCACCAACGACCCGCATGCCTGGACCACCACCATCCCGGACGCGCGGTAGGCCAGCGTCCACGACCACCGGGGACCTTGCGCTCGGGCCTGAGCTGGCGCAGGCGGCCGTGGATGCGGGGACGCGCCGCTACTTCGCCGATCGCCGTGCGGGGGTCCAGCCGTTCATCGACGCGCATTTCTCCCTGCGCGGCACGCTGTCGCTGCACCGGGCGGCGCTGGGGTGGGATTTCGCCCGCGCGCCGCTGAACCTCACCCTGGCCGCGCCGCAGATCGCGTTGCAGCTGGGCGCGCGGGCGGCCAAGGCGGCGGGCGCCGACAGGCTCGCAGGCGCGCTGCGGCGGTCCATCATGCTGAAGACGGATGTCGAGCGGGAGATCGAGTGGCTGGTGCAGACGGAGCTGCTCGGCCTGCCGTTCGAGCAGCCGGGCCGGTCGAGCCCGCGCGACGTCCTGGCCGAAACCATCCTGGCCGACCCGGCCCTGGCAGCCGCGATGCGCGACGCGTTGGCCGAGATCGGCCGGCACGGCGGCGACCCGGCGTTCCAGGCCAGGCTGCACGAGGCCATGGCGCAGTACGGCACCAGCCGGACGGCGGCGGCGGAGATCACCACCGGCCTGCTGTCGCTGAGCGCCGGCGCGCTGGCGTTGAACAAGCTGACGCCGGGCGCCGCGTCGCTCGGCCCGTCCCTGGCGGCGGTAATGGCGCAACAGGCGGCGGTGGCGTCGTTCCCGCTGGGCGGCTGGCTCGGCGGCGTCTGGTACGGGATGTTCCCGGCTGTCCCATCGGTCGCGCTGCTGATGTCGGCGACCGGCGGCCTGATGCTGGCGGCCACCAGCTTCGCGGCGGTGGCGGGCGTCGTATCGGACCCGATCCAGCGCGTGCTCGGGCTGCACCGCGCCCGGCTCCTGCGCATGCTCGACATGCTGGAGGCGCAGGCGTTCGACCCGGCGGCGAAGGGCTTCACCGTCCATGACCACTACGTGGCCCGGCTGCTGGACCTGTTCGACTTGGTCGGGGCGGCGTTGCGCCTGACCCGCCCTTGAACAGGGACGGAAACCAGGCTCTGAAACCCTTCATATCCGATTAACGACCCCGTCTTAGGATCGGTAACGGAATGGGACGCTGGGACCAGGTTGATGGTGAAGGTAGCGGCATTGACCATCCTGCTGGGTGCCGTGATGCTGGCACCCGCTGCAGCCGACAAGAACCATGTGTCGGACTGGCTCGTGGAACGGCGCCCGAGGGTCGTGGAGGCCGCGACGATGGTCAAGCTGGCCATGCTGTGCCAGCGGCTGCCAGTCCGCATGGACCCCCCGGCCTTCGAAGACCTCATGACCCGCCGTGTCGGCGCGACCGCGCCCTGGGACCGGAGCTATGCCACCGCGGCGATCAGCGAGGGCGAGGCCATGGCGCTGACCGACTTCAAGTTCGCCGCCGCGACGACCTGCATGGGCCTGACGGCAACCGAGGTGACGACCGCCGCCAATATCCTGGCTGGGCGCGCGACGCTCACCATGATGGAGCACGCACGCTGATCGCGACGGTCACCTCGCCAGGGCGGACGCGAAGCAGAGCAGGTTCGCGTCGGGATCGCTGACGATGAGGCTGCGCATCGCCCAGGGCTCGTCGCGCGGGGCCTGCCAGACGCTCGCCCCCGCCGCCAGCAGCGAGCGGTGCAGCGCGTCCACATCCGTCACCTCGATGAAGGCGCTGAGCAGGGCCTCCCCGGCGGTGTGGTCGATCACGGGCCGGCTGACGTGGCGGATGGCCAGGATCGCGGCGTCGCGCGCCACATGGGCGTAGAACGGGACCTCACCGTAGACGAACAAGGCGTGGAACCCGAGCGGACCGGTGTAGTAGGCGAGCGCCCGCCCGAAGTCCTTGACGAACACGTTCGGGATCGCCTGCTGCAACATCGGCCGTCCTCCTGGCGCACCGCACGCTATCGTCGCCGCTCCGCACGGGCAAGACGCGGCGCGTTGGCGGCCAGCAAGGTCAGCAACCCGGCCAGGATCTCGGCCGGCGGCGGCGGACAGCCGCGCACCAGAAGGTCCACGGGCACCGCGACGCCCACCCCGCCATGCACGGCGTAGCTGCCCTTGAACACGCCGCCATCGACCGCGCAGTCGCCGACCGCGACGACCCATTTCGGGTCCGCCATCGCCGCATGGGCCTGCGCCAGCGCCTCCTGCAGGTTGGCGGTCAGCGGGCCGGTGGCGAGCAGGACGTCCGCCTGCCGGGGCGAGCGGACGAAGCGCAGCCCGAAGCGCTCCATCGCGTAGGCGAGGCCGGTCAGCGCCGCCAACTCCCGCCCGCAGCCGCCGCAGCCGCCGGTCGGCACGTGCAGCAGGGCCAGGCTGCGGCCCAGCCGGGCCTGCGCGGCGGCGTCGATGCGGGCGACCAGGGCCGCGACGCTCTCGGCCGCGGGTTCCGCCACCGGGTCCGGCAAGGTCTTCACAGGTCCATCCCCGACCGCGCCCCGGCGAACGAGCGGTCGATCAGCGGAAGATCGTCCAGCAGCGCGCCGGCGGAGGCAGCCTCCTGCACCGGCACGAGCCGCCAGCTCGGGTCGGCCGCGAACGCGCTGGCGATCAGCCCCGCATCCAGCCGCAGCCAATGCCAGGCCGCACCCCGCGGCGTCTCGGCCACGGCCAGGCCCTCGCCGCTGCCGTTCGGCAGGGGCACGCTGACGCCGCCTGCCGGCAGGGAGCCGAGCCAGTCCCGCACCAACGCCAGGCTGACCGCGACCTCCGCAAGCCGCAGTTGCAGCCGCGCCGCCACGTCGCCCGCCGCCCGCACCGGGGGCGGGGCTGCGGGATATGGCGCGTAGCCAGGGCTCTGCCGCGCATCGGCCGCGCTGCCGCTGGCCCGCCCGACGAGGCCGGGCGGCACGAACGCGTCCGCCGCCGCGGCGGGCACCACCCCGACGCCGGCACCGAGCCCCTCCAGCGCCAGCGACGGCAGCGCCTGCCCCAGCGCAGCGACGGCGTTGCCCAATGCGGCGACGCCATCCGGTCGGATGTCCCCTGCCAGCCCGCCGGGCACGACGCAGTCCATCATCATGCGGTGGCCGAATGCTGCCTCCGCCGCGCGGAGCATCTGTTCGCGATGCCAGTCGAGCCGGCCACCGATGCGCGGCCGCGCATCGCAGGCGGCGGCCAGGTCGCCCAGATGCGTCGCGACCCGCTCCACCTCCGCCATCACGCCGCGCAGCATGATGGCGCGGGGCGGCGCCTCCATTTCCAGCGCGGCTTCGGCGGCGCGGGCGAAGGCGACGCCGTGCGCCACGGTGGCGTCGGCGGACAGGCGGGCGGCGAAGCGGGCCGCCGCCCGTGGCGACTTCCCGCGCATCAGCAGCAACGTGCCCTTGTGCGCGTAGCCGAGCCGCAGCTCCACGCTGGCCGCAACCTCCCCGGTGGCGTGGATCCGGAGATGGGCGGGCTCGGCCGGGCAGCCGACCACCGGGCCGACCGGGATCTGCATCAGCTCGCCGGCGGGACGGAACGCGTATTCCGTGACCCCATGCGCCGGGCCATGACGGGCGGCCAGCGGATGGGCGACGCTCCAGCGCCCGTGGTCGAGCCATGGCCGCTGGTCCAGCCCGCCCTGCGCCCGATGGCCCCATAGGTCGTGCAGCATCCGCTCCATCAGGGCCGCGGCGGCGAAACGGGGCGACAGGGCCGGATAAGCGCCGTCCCGGACGGCGGTGGACGCCAGCAGCACCTGCCCGGCGGCGCTGGTGAACAGGGCGTAGACAGCCTCCGTGTCCGCCCACAGCGCCTGCAGCGCCAGCCCGTCCGGTGCCAGCGCAGCCCAGGCGTCACCCGACAGGACGTAGCGCGGCCAGGGTCGGCAGGGCACGGAGGCAGCGGCCCGGATGATGTCGGCGCTGCTCACCGGGCCGCGGCCGCGATGCCTTGCAGCCATGCGGCGACGGCCGGCGGCATCGCCCACGCCCCCACCAGGGTCAGTCCGACGCCGACCCAGCCCAGCCGCGAGCCTGCCGCAGCCGGCGGCAGGCGGCGCAAGGCCAAGGCCGCCACGCCGAACAGCGCCAGCGCCAGCAGCCCCGCCACCGGCGCGTCCCGGCCGGCCACGGCCGTCACCAGGGCGAAGCCGCTGGCGAACACGCCCAGCGGCGGCAGCCCGGCCAGGGCGGCAAGGCCGAGCCGCGACCCGGCCGCCGCCGCGGTCAGCGCCAGGCAACCCAGCGTCAGGTGCAGCAGCCCGGCGCCCGTGGCGGCGACGCCGCCGATGCCGAAGCCGACCAGCACGGACGCGACCACCGCGAGCCACGCCGCCGGCAGCGAGGCCTCCTGCGACCGCAGGCAAAGCAGCGCGACGGCCAGCCCGGCCAGGCCGGCCGCGAGCAGGAGGCCGCCGGGAGCGACCGCGTGGACGGCGCCATCCAGCACCCCGCGTAGCCGCAACGCGACCACCAGCCACGCGCCAGCCAGCGGGCCGCTCAGGCTGGCCAGTCCGCGCGGCATGGCCGCCACGCCCAACGCGGCGCTGACGGGCACCAGGAGGCAGGACACCGCCGAGCCGAGCAGGATCAGGACGAACCCGGTGCTCAGGGCCATGCCATTGGCGCGGCCGGCCTCGGGCAGGGCGCTCCAACTCAAGGCGACCCAGCCACGCCCCAGCGCCGGCACGGCACCGACATACAGCAGCACCGTCCCGAACACCGCCAGCCCCATGCCGGCCGCAGCGGCGGACAGCAAAGGCCCGGGTGCCGGTTGGCGCAGGGCGACCACGGCCGCCACACCGGCGCCGCCGAGGGCCGCCACCGTCAGGCCGGCACCATCCGACAGCAAAGCCAGGTTCAGCAATCCCACCAGCAGCGTGGTCGCGCGATCGGGCGGCGCCAGCGCGCTCGCCATGCACCAGGCGGAGCCCGCCAGCACCAGCACCAGCACCACCAGTGGCTCCGGCAGCAGCCAGCCGCCCAGCCCGCTGCCGGTCCAGGGCAAGCTGGCGGCGAGTGCCAGGTCCAGCAGGGCAAAGCCGAGCGGCAGCCGCCGCGACGAGGGGCTCCACGGCAGCAAGGCGGCGAGTGCCAGCGGCAGCGCGATGCATAGCGCCGCCGTCACCGCCGCACCCACACCAGCCGGCTGCCATCCCTGACGACCGCCAGGGACAATGCGGCCAACGCCACCGTCAGCGCGGGGCGCAGCGGCAATCCGGGCACCACGGCCATGCCGAGCACGGCGCCGTTCAGCAGCGACAGCACGCCATAAGGTCCCGGTATCGTCGCCGCACCCAGCAGGCCCAGCAGCACGATGGCGAGCGGCACGCCCATCCCGTCGGTGGGCGTGCTCGCCGTTGCCAGCACCACCAGCAGCAAGCCCCCGCACACCGTCGGCACCGGGAAGCTTGCGCGGCCGGGCAGCGCCGGGCGGTTGAACCAGAGGATGACGCCTTGGGCCGCGAGGATCGCGGTGACCAGGACCAGCGTCCAATCCGATTGCAGGCCGGCCTGGCACAGCGCCACCAGGGCGACGGCCGCGACCTGGGCCGCGTAGGCCACTGGCTGGAGCCGCCGCCCAGCCACCGTGGCGAACGACAGCAGCAACGCCGACAACCCGAGCAGGCGCGCCACCTCTCCCAACACCGCCATCACGTCAGGCCCTGGCCGGCGAACAAGAACAGCACCGCCAGCAGCCCCAGCAGCACGGCCGCGCCCATCAGCGGCCCGACCGCCGCCTGCCCCGCACGGTGCAGGGTGGGGCCGGCAAGGGCGCAAAGCGTTCCGAGCACCGCCAGCTTGGCGAACCAGGCCAGCAGGCCAAGCAGCCAGTCGACCGGGCTTCCGCCGGCCAGCGCCAGCCCGCCGGGCAACAGCAACGCCGCCACCAGCGACAGCCAGACCACCCGCCGCAGCGCCCCCGCAGCCTCGTTGGCGGCGGCATACCAGCCGGAGGCTTCGGCGGGCCCGGCCTCCGCCTCGACCGCCACAACCACGGCGGCAAGGCCGGCCACCGCCAGCAGCAGCGGCACGCCCGGCACGGCGCCCTCCCGCAGCGCGGCGACGGCGGCATCCAGGTTGGTGCTGCCGGCGAGCAGCGCGACGGTGAACACCACCATCACCACCGCCGGCTCCGCCAGCGCGCCGAGACGTACGCTGCGGATCGCCGTCAGGCCGCCGGCTGCCGTGCCGGCATCGATCGCGGCGAGGGCGCCGGTGGCGCGGGCCAGCCCGAACAGGCCAGCGATCACCACCAGGTCGCCCACCGGCGCGGTGACCATCCCAAGGGTGAAGCTCGGCACCAGCAGCGCGGCCAGAACGGTGGCGGCCAACGTCACGGGCGGTGCCCAGCGCTGCAGCGCGGACGTCCCTTCGGCCACCAGCGGGCGCTTGCGCAACAGCCGGCGCCAGTCACGCCAGGGCTGCCACAGCGGCGGGCCGGCGCGCCCGGCGGCACGCGCGCGCACGACCGGCATCGCCCCCGCCAGCAGCAGCGCCATCCCCGCCATCGCCGCGGCATGCAGCAGCAGCGCCAGGATGCCGGGAACGCTCAAGCGAGGCCGACCACAGCCAGCGCAGCCAGCGAGAGCAGGGTCAGCGCCAGGATCACGGCGGCAGCGCCCCACGGTGCGGCAGAGGGCCAATGCACCTCCACCCGCAAGCGGAGCCGTGGCAACGCTGGCAGCCGGAGCGGATGCGTCGGCAGCGTGGCCGCGAACCCGGCCGCCGTCACCTGGGTTGCCGAGTCACCGAACGGCATCCAGGCCGGAGGCGCGGCGAAACCGTCCTCCCAACCCGGCGCAGCCTGCGGGCCTGGCAGCCGGAGGCCACGGACCAGGATGGCGAGACTGCCCAGGCCCACCACCAGCAGCGCGACGATGCCAAGCGCCGCGTAACCGGGCGAGTCGAACTGGGTCCGCACCCCGGTCCAGCCTCCCTGCCCATCCAGGCCGGCCGAGGTGACCCAGTGCTGCGCGTTGCCCGCCAGCCGCAGGGCCAGGCCGGGAAACATCCCCAGCAACCCGCAAAGCGCGGTCAACCCCAGGATCGTGGCGCGCTGCGGCCGTCCGGCGTCGTCGGCCGCGGCGGCGCGTGGCGTGCGGGGCCGGCCCAGGAACGCCATCCCGCCCATCCGGATGGTCGCGAGGGCGCCGAACCCCGCCGACAGCGCCAGCGCGGCGACGGTCGCCGCCACCACCATCTGCATCGGCAGGCCGCCGATCCGCGGCGCCGCGAACAGGGCCTGCAGCAGCATCCAGCCGCTGGCGAACCCAGCGCTGGGCGGCAGCGAAGCCAGGCTCAACCCCGCCAGCAGCATCCCGGCAGCCGCCACGGGCAAGCGGGCCGCCAGCCCGCCCAGGGCGTCCAACCGGCGGCTGCCCGCCCCGGCGGCCGCCGCATCGGCCGAGACGGCGGCGAGGCTGGTGAACACCGAGTGGTTCAGCGCGTGCAACATCGCACCGCCCAAGCCGAGGGTGGCGAGCGGCAGCACGTCCGCATTGCGGGCGATGGCCGTCACCCCGACGCCCGCCAGCATCCATCCCCCATGCTGCCTCGCCAGGCCGGCCACGATGCCACCGAACATCGGCGCCCGCAGCGCCGACAGCATCCCCAGCCCCGCGGAGGCGGCGCCAAGCAGCAGCAGCGGCAGCCCCCACCAGCCCGGAGTCGCCGGGCCGCATAGATCCAGCAGCAGGCGGATCGCCAGATACAGCCCGACCACGGGGCAAAGCACCGCGACCAGCCCGTCCACCGCGTCCTCGTGCAGGGGCGGACGCCACCCCACCCAACCCACCAGCGGTGCCAACCCCGCCAGCGTCAGCACCAGCACGGCGATGGCCTGCCAACCCTCGGGCGGCGCGGCCCGCATGAGCGCGAAGCTGGCGCCAGGCCCGAAGGACAGCACCGCGAAGGCACCGGCCAGCAGGAACACGCCGGTCAGCGACGGCAGGCGCAGGTGCCAGCCTGAGCAAGCCAGCGCGAAGCACGCCGCGCCCAGCACGGCCATCCGCGCATCCCCGGCCAGCACCAGCAGCAACGCGGCCGCCGTCACGCCGGGCAGCGCGCCGGACAGGGGGCGGCCGAGCTGGCCGCAAGCGGCGGCGAGCCCGGCCAACGCCGGCAACAGGACGAAGAAGGCGGCGAGTGGATCGACCACCAGGCGGCCGCCCAGCAGCTGGGACTGGCCGCCCGCGGTCACGGTGGCCAGCCCGAGCAGGATCGTCAGCAGGCACGACCCGGCGGTTGCCGGAGCGATCGCCCGTGGCGGCAGCAGCGGCGCAGCGGCGCCGAGCAGGCCGAGCACGACCGCCACCCCAACCAGCAGCGGCAGCCCGAGCAGCGCCACCATCAGAGCATCTCGAGCGGCTGGCGTCTCCGGGGCGGCGCGAAGGCGGCATCGATCGTCGCCAGGTCGGCCGCCGACAGGTCCAGCCTGGCCGCCGCGGCGTTGTCGCGGACATGCGCGAGGTCGGACGCCTTCGGGATGGTGATGATGCCGGGCAGGCGCACCGACCAGGCCACCGCCACCTGCGCCGCGGTGACGCCATGGCGCGCCGCGACTTGGCACAGGGCTGGATGCTGCAGCAGCGCGCCGCCCTGCCCGACCGGGGAATAGGCCATGACCGGCAGGTGGCGGGCGGCGCACCAGGGCAGCAGGTCGAACTCGATCCCGCGCGCCTCCGGATTATACAGCACCTGGTTGGTGGCGGCAGCACCCGGCCCGAGCTCGACCAGGTCGTCCACGTCGAGGTTGGACACGCCCCATCGCAGGATCTTGCCGGCCTGGCGCAGGCGTTCGAACGCCTCGGCGGTCTCGCCCAACGGCGTGCTGCCGCGCCAATGCAGGAGATAGAGGTCCAGCCGATCGGTGCCGAGCCGCCGGAGGCTCGCGTCGCAGCTGCGCGCCATGCTGCGCAGGCTGGCGTTCTGCGGATACACCTTGCTGACCAGGAAGGTCGCGTCGCGGCGGCCGGCGATCGCCTGCCCCACCACCCGCTCCGCCCCGCCATCGCCATACATCTCGGCGGTGTCGATCAGCGTCATGCCCAGGTCGAGTCCCAGGCGCAGCGCATCGGCCTCCGCGGCGGCTGGGCGGTGGCCCTCGCCCATCCGCCAGGTGCCCTGCCCGATGAACGGGACTTCCGCGCCGTCCGGGAAACGCACCGTCCTCATGCCGCCAGGCGCATGGCGGTGCGGAGCAGGGCGGGCAGTTCGGCGAAGGAACGGATCAGCACCCCGCCTGCCTCGCGCAGGGCCGGGTCGTCGCCGTGCGGGGCAAGGCCGATGCAGGCCATGCCGGCGGCGCGCGCGGCCTGCGCGCCGGGCACGCTGTCCTCCACCACCACGCAGGCTGCAGGGGGAACACCGGCGGCGGCGGCGGCGTGCAGGAACACGTCCGGCGCCGGCTTGCCCCGCGCCACGTCGCGCGCGGAGTGCACGCGCCCCTCCACCAGCTCCGCCATGGCGACGCGCCGGAACTTCACCGCCATCTCCTCGTGCGAGGAGTTGGAGGCGATCCGGTAAGGCAGGCCCAACGCCGCGGTGGCCCGCAGGGCGTCATGCGCCCCAGGCATCGCCACGACCTCGGAGGCGAGGACGGCGATCAACTTCTGGCGCAGCGTATCCACCCAGCCGGCCGGCACCGGCCGGCCGATCCGGGCCTCGACCACGGCGGGGATGTCGGACAGGCGGCGGCCGACGAACAGGGCGCAGCTTTCCGCCGTGGACATCGGCCAGCCGAGTGCGGTGACCTCCTGCGCCACCAGCCGGTTGGAAGGGCCCTCGCTGTCCACCAGCACGCCGTCGCAGTCGAAGATCACCAGGCGCAGCGGCTCCGGCGTCATGCCGGCGGCTCCACGGCTCCGGCGCGGGCATGCGGGCAATCCCCGTGGCCCCGCGGGCAGGTGCGCCCGCCGGCCCAGCTGCACAGACCCGGGCCGCGCGCCCGGCTGCCGCGCACCAGGGCGGCCAGGCTGTCGATGAAGCGGGGATCGGCATTCTGCGCCGGTGCGCGGAAATAGCCCGGCACGCCCTTCTCCACCGCCAGGTCGCGGTATTCGACGTCCAGTTCGACCAGCGTCTCCGAATGCTCCGACACGAAGGCGATCGGCACCACCAGCACCGCCACCTTGTCGTGGGCGGCTTGCTCGATGGCGTGTTCCGTGCTCGGGTCCAGCCATTTCTGCGGCGTGGCGCGGGACTGGTAGCAAACCATCCAGTCCAGCCCGGGAAGGGCCAGCGCCCGCACGGTGGCGGCCACCGTCCGCTCGATCTGGAACTGGTAGGGATCGCCACGCTTGACGATGGTCTCCGGCAGGCCATGGGCGGAGAACAGCACCCGCAGGGGCACCTTGCCGTCCAGCGCCTCCAGCGCCGCGTCGTAGGCCCGGCGCACTCCGGCCGCGGTGGCGGCGACGTAGCCGGGGTCGGCGTGGTAGCAGCACAGCGTGGTCACCGGCGCCACCAGGTTCGCCTGGGCCGCCGCCTCCCGCCAAGCGGTCAGCGAGGAGCCGGTCGTGGTGGTGGAATACTGCGGATAGAGCGGCAGCAGCACGACCTCGTCCGCCCGCCACGCCCGCACCTCGCGCGCCACGGCGTCGCTGAACGGGTGCCAGTAGCGCATCGCGACGAAGCACTTCACGTCGAACTCCGGCAACGCCGCCTCCAGCGCGCCGGCCTGCTCCTCCGTCAGGCGCAGCAGGGGAGAGCCACCGCCGAGGACCTGGTAGTTCGCAGTGGCCGGCTTGGTGCGGGCATAGGCGATCACGCGCGCCAGCAACGGGCGGACGAAGAACGGCACCCGCAGGATCGCAGGGTCGCTGAACAGGTTGACCAGGAACGGCCGCACGGAAGCCAGCCGATCGGGACCTCCGAGATTGAACAGGACGATGGCCAGCCGCGTCTTCTGCATGGCGGCAGACGTGGCGGGGGCCAGGGCCGCGTCAAGCATCGGCCGCGTCAACCATGGGCGGCGTCAAGCATGGCGCACCAGCTGCACCAGCTGCGCGACGTGCTCGGGCGGCGTCTCCGGCACGATGCCGTGGCCGAGGTTGAAGATAGCCGGCCGGCCGCGCCAGGCGTCCAGCACTGAGCGGGCCGCCTCGGCCAGGGCGGCGCCGCCGGCGACCAGCGCCAGCGGGTCGACGTTGCCCTGCACGGCGACGCCGGGTGGCAGGGCCGCGGCGGCAAGCACCGGGTCGGTCGACGTGTCGATCCCCACCGCCTGCACGCCGGTGACGGTGGCATATTCGGCCAGCAACGCCCCGGCAAGGCGCGGGAACCCGATGACCGGCACGGTCGGGTGCAGCGCCCGCAAGGCGGCGGCGATGCGACGCGTCGGCTCGACGACGAAGCGGCGGAACTGCGCCGGGGGCAGCACGCCGGCCCAGGAATCGAACAGCATCACCGTGTCCGCACCTGCCTCGATCTGGGCGTTCAGGTAGATGGTCGTCTGCTCCACCAGCAGGCCGAGCAGCGCATCGAACAGCGCCGGGTCGCGGTAGGCCAGGCCGCGGACGGCCGCGAACTCCTTGGAGCCGTGGCCCTCCACCATGTAGCAGGCCACCGTCCACGGGCTGCCGGCGAAGCCGATCAGCGCGGTGCTGGGCGACAGCTCCGCCCGGATGCGCGCGACCGCCTCCATGATCGGCGCCATGAACTCCGGCGCGCGGCCGGCATCCAGCCGGGCGAAAGCGGCGGCATCGCGGATCGGCGCCAGCAGCGGGCCTTCACCCTCGGCATAGCGCAGGTCCTGCCCCATGGCATGCGGCAGGATCAGGATGTCGCTGAACAGGATGGCGGCGTCGAAGCCGAAGCGCCGGATCGGCTGCAGCGTCACCTCCGTCGCCAGCGCGGGGTTGAGGCACAGGTCGATGAAGCCGCCGGCCTGGGCGCGGACCGCCCGGTATTCGGGCAGGTAGCGGCCGGCCTGGCGCATCAGCCAGATGGGAGGCGGCCAGACGGGTTCGCCCGCCAGCACACGGAGCAAGGAGGAGGTCACGCCCTCTCTATAATCTAAGAAAGACTCTTAGATAGATGTGGCGTGCAGAGGGACCCTGTGGATCACGGGGCCGCAACGCCGTCCCGGCCGCCGGCTGCTTCCATCCACAGCAAGGACGGTCCATAACGCCTTGAGTCCGGCAGGGACGGGACACATGTCCCCGGCCGCACACCGGACCCGCTGGATCCGTCCCGCGCGGGACGGCGGCGCACCACTTATCCCCGCTGGTTTTCTCCGGTACGGCGATGCCCTCTGGCGGACGCGGTTATCCCCGCTATCCTCGCACCCATGGGGACCGAACGGCTCAACCTGCACCTGGTGTCGGACGCGACGGGGGAAACGCTGAACTCCATCGCGCGGGCGACCGTGTCGCAGTTCGAGCACGTCTCCATCCTGTACCATCGCTGGAGCCTGATCCGCACCCGGTTCCAATTGCACCGCGTCTTGGAAGGGATCGAGGCCGAACCCGGCCCCATCCTGTCCACCCTGCTGGATCGCGGCCTGCGGGAGGAGCTGTCGCGCGTGGCGGACCGGCTGCAGCTGACCGTCGTCAACGTGCTCGACCCGGTGCTGGGCATGTTGCAGGAGCAGATCGGGGAGACGGCGACGTCCCGCCCCGGGCGGCAGTACGTGCTGGACGCGGATTACTTCCGCCGCATCGACGCGATGCACTTCGTGCTGGCGCATGACGACGGGCAGGCGCAGGCCGGCATCGCGGAGGCGGACGTGATCCTGGTGGGCGTCTCCCGCTCCTCCAAGACGCCGACCTCGTTCTACCTCGCCAATCGCGGGGTGAAGGCGGCCAACGTGCCCCTGGTGCCCGGCCTGCCGGACCCGCCCGGCCTGGCGGAGCCGCGCTGCCCGGTGGTCGGGCTGACGCTGGATCCGCCGGCGCTGATCGAGATCCGCCGCCACCGCCTGCGCATGATCGCGCATGGCGGCCCGATCCGGCAGGACAGCAGCGAGTATATCGACGGGGATGCGGTGAAGGACGAGCTGCTCTGGGCCCGGCGCATCTGCAACCGGCGCGGCTGGCCGGTGATCGACGTCACCCGCCGCTCGATCGAGGAGACGGCCGCCACGGTGCTGCAACTGATGGAGGCCTGGCACAACCGGCAGAACCATGGTGCCGCTCCGCCTTGATCGACCTCACGGCGCAACATTGCCTCCGACACCGTCTACCCGCACTTGACGAGTTGCTCGCTATCAGCGATTGACTTCGGGTGGATTTGCTCGTCTTCCCTGCCGCGCTGAAGCAGCTCAAAGCCTTGCCGTCAGCCGACGCCAAGCGCCTGCTGGAGGCCTTGCAGGCTATCGCCGACGCCCACCCGCAGCGCCTGTCCTTTGTGACGGAGATGGTGGGTCACCATGGCATATGGCGGGCTCGCAAAGGCGACTACCGCGCGGTCTACGCGATCGAGGGCGACACCATGACGGTCGTTGCCGTCGGACATCGGAAGGACATGTACGAATGAACGCAGACACGATCCCGAAGCCGATCTCGACCGACGCCCACACCGTCACCATCCGACGAACAGATTGGGACGCGCATGTGGCCGCCATCGAAAACGCGGGCGATCTCCAGTCGCTCCAGGAGTATCGCGCCTGGGCTGTCGCGCTCGGTCCCGAAGAGGCGAAGCGCCTCAGCTACACCGCTGCCGAAGCCGCCAGTATGCTCGACGGACAAAGTGCACTTGCGACGTGGCGCAACCGGGCTGGCCTGACGCAGCGAGCCTTGGCCACGGCGGCCGAGATCAGCCCGAGCTACCTGGCGGAGATCGAGGCCGGTAAGAAGCCGGGCAGTGCCGCGGCGATCCGGGCTGTTGCACGGGTGCTGAACGTGCCGATGGAGATGCTGGTGTAGCGGATCCATTGATAGCCGGCCTTTCGCAACAAAAGTGGACGAACGACGGCTCCTGAATGACCGGAAGGACGCATGCTGCAGCGTGTCCCTCGCACCAGCCGAGGGTCGACTGGCAAGAGAGGTGGTTCTCACGCGTAACGCGTCACCGCCAGGTCGGAATGTTCGATGTCCGGCGGCTTGCCCGAGACCAGGTCCGCCAGAACCCGGGCGGAGCCGCAGGACATGGTCCAGCCCAGCGTGCCGTGCCCGGTGTTCAGCCACAAATTGGGCAGCCGGGTCGGGCCGATGATCGGCGTGCCGTCCGGCGTCATCGGGCGCAGGCCGGTCCAGAAGCTCGCCTTCCTGACGTCGCCACCCCGGGGGAACAGGTTGCTGACCGAATAGGCCAGCGTCGCGCGCCGCGGCTCGGACAGCAGGGCGCTGAACCCCGCCAGCTCCGCCGTGCCGCCGACGCGGATGCGGTCGCCCAGGCGGGTGATCGCGACCTTGTAGGTCTCGTCCATCACGGTGGAGACAGGGGCCCCGGCCTCGGACTCGACGGGGATGGTGATGGAGTAGCCCTTCACCGGGTAGACCGGGATGTCGACCCCGAGTGGCGCCAGCAGCTTCCGCGAGTAGCTGCCCAGCGCCACCACCAGCTGGTCCACCGCATGCCGCACGCCGCCGGCAAAGACGGCCGTCACCCGGCCGCGCTCCTGCTCCACCCGGTCCACCGCCACCCCGTACTGGAACACCACGCCGCGGCCGGCCGCCAAGGCGGCGAGCCGTTGGGTGAACTGGTGCGCATCGCCGGTCTCGTCGCCGGGCAGGCGCAGCCCGCCGAGGAAGCGGCCGTTCGCGTGGGCCAAGGCCGGCTCGACCGCGACGCAGCCCGCATGGTCCAGCACCTCGTAGCGGACGCCACCCTCGTCCAGCACGGCGGTGTCCTCCGCCACGTGGTCCACCTGCTTCTGCGTGCGGAACAGCTGCAGCGTGCCTTGCTGGCGGTCGTCGTAGCGGAGGCCCGTGTCGGCGCGCAGCGCCAGCAGGCAGTCCCGCGAATACTCCGCCAGCCGGACCATCCGCGCCTTGTTCACGTGGTAGGCGGCTTGCGTGCAGTTGCGCAGCATGGTCGCCATCCAGCGCCACATGAACGGGTCGAGCAGCGGGCGGATCACCAGCGGTCGATGCGTCATCATCATCCACTTGATCGCCTTCAACGGCACGCCCGGCCCGGCCCACGGCGCCGAGTAACCCGGCGACACCTGCCCGGCGTTGGCAAAGCTGGTCTCCATCCCGGCGCTCGGCTGGCGGTCCAGCACCGTCACCTCGTGCCCGGCCTCTTGCAGGTAGTAGGCGGTGGTGGTGCCGACCACGCCGGCGCCGAGCACGAGGACCTTCATCGTCATTTCCTCCGGACAGGGATCGCCCGCGTCATCATACGCGTTTCATGCCAGATTGCCCTGCCGCCGGCGCGATGGCACGCTGGCCCAAACGGGAGGGCGCGACGACATGGCGGTCAACAAGCGGTTCGACACGGCGAAGGACGCGTTGGCGGACGTGCTGCATGACGGCATGACGATCATGTCCGGCGGCTTCGGCCTGTGCGGCATCCCCTCGGTCCTGATCGAGGCCATCCGCGACTCCGGCGTGAAAGACCTGACCGTCATCTCCAACAATGCCGGCGTGGACGATGCCGGGCTGGGGCTGCTGCTGGTGACGCGGCAAATCCGCAAGATGATCAGTTCCTATGTCGGGGAGAACGCCACCTTCGCGCGGCAATACCTGGCCGGCGAGCTGGAGATCGAGTTCAACCCGCAGGGCACGCTGGCCGAGCGCATCCGGGCCGGCGGCGCCGGGATCCCCGCCTTCTACACCGCGACCGGCGCCGGCACGGAGATCGCCAAGGGCAAGGACGTCCGGCAGTTCAATGGCCGCGACTACATCATGGAAACCGGGCTGGTGGCGGACCTGGCCATCGTCCACGCCTGGCGGGGGGACCCGGAAGGCAACCTGGTCTACCGGATGACCGCGCGCAACTTCAACCCGATCATGGCGACGGCGGCCACCGTGACGGTGGCGCAGGTGGAGGAGATGGTCGAACTGGGGGCGCTGGACCCCGACGGCATCGTCACGCCGGGCATCTTCGTGCAGCGGATGGTCGCGGTGCCCGGCGTGGACAAGCGCATCGAGCAGCGCACCGTGCGCAAGCGCGCGGCCTGAGGGGGGAAACGAGCATGGCATGGACCCGCGACCAGATGGCCGCCCGCGCCGCCCGCGAGCTGCAGGACGGCTTCTACGTGAACCTCGGCATCGGCATCCCGACACTGGTGGCCAACCACATTCCGGACGGCGTCTCGATCCAGCTGCAAAGCGAGAACGGCATGCTGGGCATGGGCCCGTTCCCCTATGAGGGGGAGGAGGACCCTGACCTGATCAACGCCGGCAAGCAGACGGTGACCAAGCTGCCGACCACCTCGTTCTTCGACAGCGCGCAGTCGTTCGGCATGGTGCGCGGCGGGCACATCGCCCTGTCCATCCTCGGTGCCTTGCAGGTCGCCGACAACGGCGACCTGGCGAACTGGATGATTCCGGGCAAGATGGTGAAGGGCATGGGCGGTGCCATGGACCTGGTGGCCGGGGTGCGGCGCGTGGTGGTGCTGATGGAGCACGCCGCCAAGGACGGCACGCCGAAGATCCTGAAGGCCTGCACCCTGCCGTTGACCGGGGCGGGCGTGGTGAACCTCATCGTCTCCGACCTGGCGGTGTTCGACGTGGCGCGGCCGGGGCTGACGCTCGTGGACAAGGCCCCGGACGTGAGCGTGGACGAAATCCGCGCCAAGACGGAGGCCGGCTTCACGGTCCATCCCGAGCTGGCCTGACGATACCGGGTTGCTGTCAGGGCGCCAGGGCGGTAAGACGCCGCCTCCGCCTGGCGGATCGGGGCCATAGCTCAGTTGGTAGAGCGCCTGAATGGCATTCAGGAGGTCAGGGGTTCGACTCCCCTTGGCTCCACCAGAACCTGTGCCGACGGCGCGAACGCGGCGGGCCGCGCTACTCCGCCAGGTCATCCTTCAACACCACGATGGTCACGGTCCAGGACCGCTCGCCTTCCTCGTCCACCTGATCGACCGTGCCGAGTACCGCGTCGCCCACCCGGAGTTGGGAGGTTCCGTTCTGTGTCTCAGGCGGGTCGACCGTGATGCCTGGACTGTGCAACGCCCGGCGCAAGTAGGCTTGAAGGCGGGCGCGGTCGGTCTGCTTGATGCTCATGGTGCGGTGTGCGCCCTTTCGGTGGCGGGTGCGAGAGGCTGCGCACCGTTTGCCCGGGACGTCCGGCGCGCCGCCGATCAGCCGAGCGCCTCTGCCAACGGACCGAGAGCCAGGGAGGGCAGGAAGGTCAGGCCGCCGATGATGACGATCACCCCCAGCAACAGGCCGATCCACACGCCACCCGTCGTGGGCAAGGTGCCGGCCGATGGTGGCGCCCGGCGCCGCGCCGCGACCGAACCCGCGATCGCCAGGACCGCCACCACCACGAAGTAGCGGCCCATCGTCATGGCCAACGCCAGTGTCAGCGTCCAGAGCGGCGGGGTGGCCGCCAGCCCGGCCATGGCGCTGCCGTTGGTGTTCACGGCCGAGACGTAGGCGTACAGGATTTCGCTGAAGCCATGCGGCCCGGGATTGCCCAACGCCGCCGTGCCGACCGGGATGACGCACGCCACCGCCGTCAGCAGCAGGGCCAGGGCGGACGGGACCAGCGTTGCCAGCACCACCAGCTTGATCTCCCGCGCCTCGATCCGGTTGCCGAGATACTCGGGCGTGCGGCCGACCATCAGCCCGCCCACGAACACGGCGAGCAGCGCGAACAGCAGCATGCCGAACAGGCCGGAGCCGGGGCCGCCGATGATCACCTCGCCCAGCATCATGTTCGCCAGCGCTGCCAGCACGCCAAGCGGGGCGTAGCTGTCCACCATGGAGTTGACCGCGCCCGACGAGGTGGCGGTGCCCAGTTCGGAAAACAGGGCGGAGCCGGCAACGCCGAAGCGGACCTCCTTGCCCTCCATGTTGCCCAGATGCTGGTCGATCCCTGCCAACGGCAGCGCGGGTGCCGCCTCGGCCGCGAACATCACCGCCGCGCCAGCCGCGAACAGCAGCAACATCGCGACCAGCAAGGCCCAACCTTGCCGCTCGTCACCCACCATGCGGCCGAACGTGTTGGTCAGCGCCGCGCCCAGCAGCGGGATCAGCAGCATGGCGAGCCAGTTCGCCAGCATGGTCGGCGTCTCGAACGGATGCGCCGACTGGGCGTTGAAGAAGCCGCCGCCGTCCGCGCTCAACAGCTTGATCGCCTCCTGCGACGCGACCGGCCCGACCGGGATCGTCTGCACGGCGCCTTCCAGCGTGGTGGCGACGACCGGCCCGGCCATCGTCTGCGGCACCCCCTGCCAAAGGAAGACCAGCGCCGCGACCACGCAGATCGGCAGCAGGACGTAGAGCGTCGCCCGCGTCAGGTCGACCCAGAAGCTGCCGATGCTGGCGGCCTCCTGCCGGGCCAGGCCGCGTACCAGGGCCATCGCCACGGCCAGCCCGGACGCCGCCGACAGGAAGCTTTGCACGGCAATGCCCATCATCTGCGACAGGTGGCTCAGCGTGGTCTCGCCGCCGTAGGACTCCCAGCTGGTGTTGGTGGCGAAGCTGACGGCCGTGTTCAGCGCCAGGTCGGGCGCCATGCCGGCGAACCGGGCGGGGTTGCCGGGCAGGTAGGCTTGCAGCCGCAGCAAGGCGTAGAGCACCGCGGTGCCGGCCAGGTGGAAGGCCAGGAACGACGCGGCGTAGTCCAGCCAGCCCTGCTCCTGGTCGGCCCGGACGCCGCATGCGCGATAGATCCCCCGCTCGACCGGCCGAAGCAGCACGCCGCCTGGCGTCGGCTGGCCGTGGAACACGCGCGCCATGTAGCCGCCGAGCGGTCGCACGGTCGCGAGCAGGGCGGCCGTCAGAAGCCCGAACTGCAACCAGGCATTCGCCGTCATGATCGCAGGAGCACTTGGCAGGCCAAGGCGAACCCCCAGCACCCGGCCGTGCCCGCCACCAGCAAGGCGACCATCAGAACGTCCGACATCACGGCTCCTTCGATCGAGGAGCAGATTAGAAGCCACTTCCGTCCGCAAGGGCATAGTCAAGCCATATAGAGGGGTCGGACGAGCACCACCTCGCGCCTGGTCGATGGACATCCTACGGCGCCTCACCCGTCGTCCTTGCGAGGCGCGCTTGCGCCGCGGCGATCCAGCCCAACACGCCACCAACGCTCGGCCCGGGGCAGCCTGGATCGCCACGCCGCGAAGAGGCGGCTCGCGATGACGGGGATGGGAGATGGATAGCCTACCATCATCAGGGCAGATCGAAGTCTTGTCCGGCCTCTGCGCTTATCCGGCCTACCCCTGTCCGATTCTTGCACGCAGCGTCGTGCGTCGCCTGGCCACGATGGCGCCCAGGCGCGTGCCGACCGCCGGGTCCCGCCACAACAGCAGCGCGCAGGCGAGCAGCCCGCCGTGCAGAAGCAGCGCCCCGAGACGGATGTGCGCCAGCTGCCAGATCAGCACCGGGCCGGCCGCCATTGCCGCCCCTGCCGCGACGTAGGACGCGAGCCGCCAGGATGCAGCCGGCGTCGCCAGCCGCCAGTAGGTGGCTGACAGCAGCCCCAGGGCGAACACCAGCTTCAACGCCGCCATGGCGCGCAGCAGCCGCGTCAGCTCCGGCCCGGCTGCCTGCGCTGCTTGGGCGGCCAGCTCGGCCGGCGTCGCCAGCGCGGCCAGCGCCAGGCCAGCCAGAGTGCCGCACACGAGCAGCAGACGTCCGGCCGCCCAGCCATGGCGGGGAGGAACGTCAAGATGTGTCCGCGTCAAATACCCGATGTCGGGCATGGCTCGCTCCTTCCTGATCGGCGCCTTGTAGCGCGGATGCCGCGCATCCAGTACCGGGAGTGGCGGCGCACAGCGCACATCTTCGGGTATGGGACGCAGTTGATCGCGACACTCGACACGCTCGGCGTGGTCTTCACGCCCTATGCCTGGTTGGGGCACATCCTGCTCGGGCTCGGCATCCAGGCCTTCGTCGCCGTCCCGTTGCAACTGGGCCGGGTTCGCGCGGCCTGGTGGCTGGGGGCGGCGGTGTCGGCCGGGTTCTGGTGGGGGGGCAAGAAGGTCGAGTACGAGTTCGCCCTGAAGGCGGCGGCCGGGCTCCACACGCTGGGGCCGTTCTGGTGGCGGGGCTGGCTGCCGTTCGACTGGGGTGCGAAGGCGGCGTGGGAGTTCCTGGCGCCCGCGCTGGCGTCGTTGCTCGTGGCCTGGCTGGTCGGCCGGCGGCTCCGGGTCACGCCGCGCGGCAAGCCTGCCACGCGGTGACGAACGCACCGGCCCGCTCGGCCACCTCGGCCGCGGTCTGCCCCGGCCGGTAGAGTGCGGAGCCGAGGCCGAAGCCGCCCGCGCCGGCGGCGACGAACGGGGCCATCGCGGCCGGCGTGATACCGCCCACCGGCAGCAGCCGGGTGCCGCGCGGCAGCACGCTGAGCCAGGCCTTGACGACGGGTGGCCCCAGCATCTCCGCCGGGAACAGCTTCAGCGCGTCCGCCCCGTTGGCCAACGCCGCGAACGCCTCCGTCGGGGTGGCGACGCCCGGCGTGCAGCACAGCCCGGCCGCCTTGGCCGCCCGCACCACCGCCGGGTCGCCGTGAGGCATCACGATCAGCCGGCCGCCCGCCTCGGCGACCTGCCCGACCATCTCCGGCGTGGTGACGGTGCCGGCCCCCACCAGGACGTCCGGCCCGAGCGCGTCGGCCAGGCGGCGGATGCTGGCCAGCGGGTCCGGCGAGTTCAGCGGCACCTCCACCACCGCGAAGCCCGCCCGCGCCAAGGCGTGGCCGACCGGCACGGCCTCCTCGGGGGTGACGCCGCGCAGGATGGCGACCAGTGGCAGGCGCTGCATGAACCCGTCGAACATCAGCCGTGCTCCGCAAGCGCCGGGTCGAGCGGGGTGGCGACCAGCCCGGCCTGGTGGGCGACATGCCACAGCCCGGCCGGCCCGGTATCCGGCAGGACGGCTGTCCCGGCAACCCCGAACCGGCCCAACGCCCGGCGGTAGCGCGCGCAGGCGGCGGGGTCGCCCACCAGCACCGGCGCCGGTCGCCCGGCGGCGAGGGCGGAGCGCACTTCCTCCCCCACCAGCAGCCCGGACAGGAAGTCGAGGCTGTCTTCCGGCCGCAACGCACCGTCCAGCACCAGCGAGCGGCACAGGAACAGCAGCGGCGACACCGCGCCGCCGCCGGCCTGCCTGGCCCGGTCGACCCCCTGATCGAACGCCGCGCCCCCGTCGTGCGCGGACGCTGCCGCTTCGGCCGCGGGCCGGCCGAGGATCGAGTGGTCCCGCAGCACGGCGAACAGCTCGCCCGTCATGTGGGTGTCGAAGCGCCGGATGCGGCCATCCCGCACCTCCACCCACTTGGAGTGGGTGCCTGGCAGCACGAACAGGGTGTCGGCGGCGCGGCCCCCATGCAGCGCCAGCGCGCCGGCGACCTGTGTTTCTTCCCCGCGCATGACGTTGGGCGTGGCGCCATGCTGGGCGACGCCGGGGATGATGTGCAGCACGCCGCCGGGCGCAGGCACGGTGACGAGCGATGCGGCCAAGTCCGCCGGGCTGGCGGGGCAGGGGCAGTAGGGTGCCTGGATCCACCCCTGGGCGCTACCGATCATGCCGCTGGCGATGGCGGGCAAGGCGGGCTCGCCCGCCCGCCAGTCCCCCGTCACCGCGTGAAAGGCGGCGGCGAAGTCCCGCCCGGGGGTGTGCATGATCCCCCAGGGCCGGGATTGCGTGGCCAGCACACGGCCGCCGTCACCCAGCAGGCTGGCCCGGACGGTTGACGTACCCCAATCCAGCGCGATCAGGGCCGAGCGGTCCGGCGGTGTGCCTGCGGCGGTCAAGCGGGGCAAGCAAGCGCTGCCGTGTTGCTGCCGTTAACAAACATCGGATAAGATATCTGAATAGGAAGCTCAGCCATAGCGCTCTCGTCGATCATTTGTTGCAGTGTCATAGCGTCACATTTCATGACAGGTTTAGACCTGTTGAGAGTGATTTAGTAGGTCAGAGCATGCCAACTTTTCAGACCTTGTGGAACAATCATCCCAACAACAAGGGAACCGCTCCACTTCTAGATACCGCGACCTACACCGATCAGTGTGCAATCGAGTATACGCGGATTTAAGTAACTCCGGCGTCAACATGAAGTCGTTCACGGCGCGATGTCTTGGCAGCCAAACAAACCAAATATGCGATCCGCGCTCAGGAACTTGCAGATTGGCTTTCAAATCCGCAAGTGCTTGGTATTGAACCCGTGAAGTATCCCGGCACGACGGCTTTCGACACGATCAGCGGGAAAACTGGAATCGTGTTCTTGGAGCACTATTGGGGCCCAAACCTCTAAGGCAACCACATCGACCTCTTTGAGAGGTCGGAGCTCACACAGAGGTTCAGCTGGGCTCGTATCCACTTGGGTGTAAGCATCCTCAGTTGGTACTCAGACTATAAGCAAGCTAAACAGATTTGGTTTTGGGACATTCCGTAATGAATACTATCGTCAAGTTCCTGGCTGCTGCAATGACCTTGGTGATTGTCTACTACAGTGTTGCCACTGGACTAAGCTACCCCGAGCACTTTTGGTACGAGCCGCGTTTTGTTCATAGCAGTGATGAAGTCATGCCACCAATAATCGCCTGTCTCGTCTTAAGCGCTGTAGTAGCTCTAATCACTGCTGTCTGGATTTACATCCAGATTGGCCGATGGCTTAAGATGCGCGGCTCGAGGGTGAGCTAGTCACCGGCTTTCTGCAACTAGACACCCGTCGCCGACAGAAGCGAGCCTGGGGACCCCTCACGCCCCGCCGCTGCCCGCCTCGCTTGCCAAGCGGCGGCCGGGGTTCCACTCTGCCGGCCAAGGCGGTGCAGGCCGCGAGCGGGGGCGGACGCATGGCGCAGGTTTCGATCCGGAAGATCGTCAAGTCGTACGACACCATGCAGGTGGTGCACGGCATCGACCTCGAGATCGCGGACCGGGAGTTCGTCGTCCTGGTCGGGCCGTCCGGCTGCGGCAAGTCCACCACGCTGCGCATGATCGCCGGGCTGGAAGAGATCAGCCAGGGCGAGATCCACATCGACGGGCGCCTGGTGAACGACGTGCCGCCGCGCGACCGCGACATCGCCATGGTGTTCCAGAACTACGCGCTGTACCCGCACATGAGCGTCTACGACAACATGGCGTTCGGGCTGAAGCTGCGAAAGTACAAGAAGGACGAGATCAAGCGCCGGGTGAACGACGCCGCCCGCATCCTGGACATCGAACCGCTGCTGGCGCGCAAGCCGAAGGCGTTGTCCGGCGGGCAGCGCCAGCGCGTGGCGATGGGTCGGGCGATCGTGCGCGACCCCAAGGTGTTCCTGTTCGACGAGCCGCTGTCCAACCTGGACGCCAAGCTGCGCGTGCAGATGCGCACCGAGATCAAGAAGGTGCACCAGATCGTGCCCGTCACCACCGTCTACGTCACGCACGACCAGGTGGAGGCGATGACGCTGGCCGACCGCGTGGTGGTGATGAACGGCGGCCATATCGAGCAGGTCGGCCCGCCACAGGAACTGTATCACCATCCGGTCAGCCGCTTCGTCGCCACCTTCATCGGCAGCCCGGGCATGAACGTGTTCCCGGTGCGGGTGGACGGCACGGCGGAGGCGCTGCACGTGGTGATGGCGGACGGCGCCACGCTGCCGATCCCGGAGGCGCGCACGGCCCGCTACGCCGCCCATCTGGGGCAGGCCATGCTGCTGGGGCTGCGGCCGGAGCACCTGACCGACATGCCCCAGGCCGGCAAGCCCGGCACCGCATTGCTGACCGTGACGCCCGACGTGGTGGAGCCGATGGGCATGGAGACGATGGTGCACTTCGCCATCGATGGCCACGCGCTGTGCGCCCGCTGCGCCCCGCTCACCGCCGCCGCGCCGGGCGTGCCGCTGGTGCTGACGGCGGACATGACGCAGATGCACCTGATGGAGCCCGCCTCGGGTCGCGTGGTGTAGCCGCGGGCGGACGTGCGCGAGGCTCCCTCTCCTTCTGTGAGAGGGCGGAAGCGCCTGAAGGTTCCGCCTGCGTAGCAGGTGGAATGGCGCTGGAGGGCGGGGTGAGGGTCCAACGGGCCTGGTCTGGCGGTGATGGAAGACCCTCACCCTGCCCTTTCCCAAAGGGAGAGGGTTTGGACGGCCCTCTCTCGGAGGGAGGGTTTTGAAGGCGGAGAGTGGGAGAGACGGATGCAGCGACGCGAGTTCCTTGGGTCGGCTGCCGTGTTGGCGGCGGGTGTGGCAGCGCGAGCCCGGGCCGCGCCGCCGACGGAGCTGACCTTCGGCCGGGCGACCGAGCATTCCTCGATCGACCCGCATTTTTCCCAGACCGGGCCGAACAACGCCACCGCATCCGGCATGTTCGAGCGGCTGGTCTCCTTCACGGCGACGAACCAATTGCAGCCGTGCCTGGCGCTGTCCTGGCGGTCGCTGGACCCGCTGAACTGGGAGATCAAGCTGCGCCCCGGTGTCACGTTCCACGACGGGACGCCCTTCACCGCCGCCGACGTGGTCTACTCGCTGGAGCGGGTGCGCCACATCGTCCGCAGCCCGGCGCCGTGGACCCATGCCGTCACCAACGTGGCCGCCGCCGAGCCGGTGGACGCGCTGACGCTGCGCATCCGCACCCCGGCGCCGACCCCGCTGCTCCTGGAGCAGATCGGCCTGATCTACATCCTGCCCGCCGCGCTCGGTGACGGCGTGGGCAACGACGCGTTCAACAGCGGCAAGGCGGCGGTCGGCACCGGGCCGTACAAGTTCGTCTCCTGGGTGCCGAACGACCGCGTCGTCATGCAGGCCAACCCGGCCTGGTGGGGCGGCAAGCCGGACTGGACGAAGATCACGCTCCGCTTCATCCCGAACAACGAGTCGCGCGTCGCCGCGCTGCTGTCCGGCCAAGTCGACCTGATCGACAGCGTGCCGCCGACCGATGCGGAGCAGCTCGGGCGCAACGACCAGGTCAAGCTGTTCAGCAGCGCCACCAACCGCATCATCTACATGGCCGTGGACGCCGTGCGGGACGACTCGCCCTTCGTGGCCGCGCGCGACGGCGGCAAGCTGCCGCACAGCCCGTTGCGCGACGTGAAGGTCCGCCAGGCGCTGTCCGAGATGATCAACCGGGACGTGATCGCGAGCCGGCTGCTGAGCGGCGCCGCCGTCCCCGCCGGGCAGATCGTGCCGGAGGGCGAAGGCGGCTACGCGCCAGAGCTGAAGCCCAGCCCGTTCGACGCCGCGCACGCCAAGGCGCTGTTGGCCGAGGCCGGCTACCCCGAGGGCTTCAGCCTGACGGTACACTCCTCCGCCGACCGCTACCCGGGCGACGCCCAGGTGGCGCAGGCGGTGGGGCAGATGCTGGCGCGCGGCGGGCTGCACATCACCGGCGTGGAGGCGCTGCCGTACAACGTGTTCGCCCCGGCGGCGACCGACCGCAAATACAGCTTCTTCCTGTTCGGCTGGAGCAGCAGCACCGGGGACGCGTCCGAGGCGCTGCGGTCCATCCTGGCCACCTACGACCCGGCGAACGGGTTGGGCGCGTTGAACCGCACCCGCTACTCCAACGCGCGGTTCGACACGCTGCTGGCACAGGCCTCCGCCGAGTTCGACGAGGCCAAGCGCAACGCCCTGCTGGCGGAAGCGACCACCGTGGCGATGCGCGACTACGCCCTGTTGCCGCTGTATTGGCAGAAGGCGATCTGGGCCGGGCGCCCCGGCGTGCGGTTCGAAGCCAACGAGAGCGAGGATTCCAGCGTGCAGTTCGCCCACCCCGCCGGGGGTGCCTGACCATCGCGGGGCGGGTGCGTTGATCCTCTGGCTGCTCCGCCGCGTGGTGCAGGCGGCCCTCGTCATCCTCGTCATGACCGCCATCGTGTTCGTCGCGGTCAACGTGATCGGCAACCCGGTCGACGTGATGATCTCGCCGGAGGCCAGCCAGGCGGACCGGGTGCGCATCATCCACGAACTCGGCTTCGACCAGCCCTTGTGGCGGCAGTACCTGATCTTCCTGGCCGGCGCCGCGCACGGGGATTTCGGCCGCTCCTTCGTCTACGACGCGCCGGCCCTGCAGCTGATCCTGCAGCACATGCCGGCGACGATGGAGTTGGCGGTCGCCGCCGTCCTGCTGTCGGTGCTGGTGGGCGTGCCGCTCGGCCTCTACGCCGGGCTGCGGCCGCGCGCCCTGCTGTCCCGGCTGGTGGTGGCGGGCAGCATCCTCGGCTTCAGCCTGCCGACCTTCTGGATCGGGCTGATGATGATCGTCGCCTTCTCCGTGCAGCTGCCCTGGCTGCCGAGCAGCGGCCGCGGCCGCACGGTGGAGGTCGCGGGCGTCGCCTGGTCCTTCCTCACGGTGGACGGGCTGCGGCACATGGTGCTGCCGGCGGTCAACCTGGCGCTGTTCAACATCGCCGTCGTGCTGCGCCTCACCCGCGGTGGCACGCAGGAGGTGCTGCCGTTGGACTTCATCAAGTTCGCCCGCGCCAAGGGGCTGTCGCCGGCGCGCATCGTCGGCGTGCACGTGCTGAAGACCATCGCGGTGCCGCTGGTCACCGTCATCGGGCTGGAGTTCGGCTCCACCGTCGCCTTCGCCGTGGTGACGGAGACGGTGTTCGCCTGGCCCGGGATGGGCAAGCTGATCATCGACAGCATCAACGTGCTCGACCGTCCGGTGATCGTCGCCTACCTGATGATCATCGTGACCCTGTTCGTCGCCATCAACCTGGTCGTCGACATCCTCTACACGGTGCTGGACCCGCGGGTGCGCCTGGACAGCACGGCATGACCGCGGCGGCGCGGGAGGAGCATCCCGGCCTGCGGCTGCTGCGGGACTTCCTCGCCTCCCCGTTCGCGGTGCTGGGCGTGCTCCTGGTGGTGCTGGCACTGGCCGGGGCCGTGCTGGCGCCGCTGATCTCCCCGCAGGACCCGTACGACCTCAGCCAGCTCGACATCATGGACGCCCGGCTGCCGCCCGGCTCGCAGAGCGGCGCCGGCTTCACCCTCCTGCTGGGCAGCGACGGGCAGGGGAGGGACATGCTGTCGGGCATCCTCTACGGGCTCCGCCTCTCGCTGATCGTGGGTGTCGGATCCGCCGCGTTCGCCGCCGTGCTCGGCACCAGCGTGGGCCTGCTGGCCGCCTATGCCGGCGGACGCACGGACGGGCTGCTGATGCGGCTGGTGGACCTGCAACTCTCCTTCCCGTCGATCCTGATCGCGCTGATGATCCTGGCGCTGCTGGGCCGCGGCGACGGCAACGTCATGCTCGCCCTCGTGCTGGTGGAATGGGCGTACTACGCCCGCACCGCCCGCGGCACGGCGCTGGCGGAGCGGCGGCGCGAGTATATCGAGGCGGCGGAGTGCCTGGCGCTGCCGCGCTGGCGCATCGTGTTCCGCCACCTGCTCCCGAACTGCCTGCCGCCGCTGATCGTGGTGCTGACGACGCAGGTGGCGCGCGCCATCACGCTGGAGGCGACGCTGAGCTTCCTCGGCATCGGCGTGCCGATCACCGAGCCGTCGCTGGGCCTGCTGATCGCCAACGGCTACCAGTACGTGCTGTCCGGGCAATACTGGATCAGCCTGTATCCCGGGCTGGCGCTGCTGCTCACCATCCTCGGGATCAACCTGGTCAGCGACCAGGTGCGCGACGTGCTGAACCCGCGGCGGCAGGGCTGAGCCGCAGTGCTGGTGGTGGAGGACCTGCGCACCGAGTTCGCCACTCGCGCCGGGGTGGTCCGGGCGGTGGACGGCGTATCCTTCACCGTGGCGCGCGGGCGCATCCTGGGGCTGGTGGGTGAGTCCGGGTCGGGCAAGTCGGTCACGGGATACTCGCTGATGGGGCTGGTGGACCCGCCGGGGCGGGTGGCGGGCGGCCGCATCACGCTGGACGGGCGGGAGCTGCGCGGCCTGCCGGAGCGTGAGATGCGGCGCCTGCGCGGCAGCCGGATCGCCATGGTGTTCCAGGACCCGATGATGACGCTGAACCCCGTGCTGCGCATCGGCACGCAGATGACGGAGGCGGTGTTCGCCCACGGCCGCGCCAGCCGTTCCGCCGCGTGGGACCAGGCCCGCACGGCGCTGGGCAAGGTCGGCATCCCCTCGCCGGAGGAGCGGCTGCGCGCCTACCCGCACCAGCTGTCCGGCGGCATGCGGCAGCGGGTCGCCATCGCCATCGCGCTGCTGCACCGTCCGGACGTGATCATCGCGGACGAGCCGACCACCGCATTGGACGTGACCATCCAGGCGCAGATCCTGGCCGAGGTGCAGGCGCTGGTCCGCCGCGACGGCACCGCGCTGATCTGGATCACGCACGACCTGGCGGTCGTCGCCGGGCTCGCGGACGAGCTGGCGGTGATGTACGCCGGCCGCATCGTGGAGACGGGGGGCATCGACGCCGTGCTGGACCGGCCGGCGCATCCGTACACGCGCGGGCTGATCGGCAGCGTGCCGAGCGCCAACCGCCGCGGCGAGCGGCTGCGGCAGATCCCCGGCACCACGCCCGGCCAGGCCGACCGCCCGGCGGGCTGCACCTTCCGCACGCGGTGCGCGCATGCCGACGCGGCCTGCCTGCAAGAGCCGCCTTTGACGCCGCATGGCGACGCGCACGCGCTGCGCTGCTTCCACCCGCAAACCGGCCCGGTGGCGTGACGGCGCCCGCGCTGGAGCTGCGCCGGGTCAGCCGGCGGTTCGGCCGCGCGCCCGGCCGGTTCCGCCGCGGCGGCGGGGTGGTGCATGCGGTCGAGGATGTCAGCCTCGCCATCGCCAAGGGCGAGGTGCTGGGCCTGGTGGGCGAGTCGGGCTGCGGCAAGTCGACGCTGGGCCGCGTGGCCGCCGGGCTGCTGGCGCCCTCCGAGGGCGCCGTGCTGCAGGACGGGCAGGAGGTGGCGGCACTCGGCCCGGCGGCGGCGCGCCGCGCCCGGCTGCGGGTGCAGATGATCTTCCAGGACCCGTATGCCAGCCTCAACCCGCGCATGCGGGTGGCCGACATCGTGGGCGAGGCGCCGCGCGTGCATGGCCTGCTGGACGGGCCCTATGCGGCGTTCGTCGACGCGCAGCTGCGCCGGGCCGGGCTGGACCCGGCGCTGAAACGCCGCTTCCCGCACCAGTTCAGCGGCGGCCAACGGCAGCGGATCGGCATCGCCCGTGCCCTGGCGGTGCAGCCGGACATCCTGGTGTGCGACGAGGCGGTGGCGGCGCTGGACGTGTCGATCCAGGCGCAAATCCTCAACCTGTTCGCCGACCTGCGCGAACAGTTGGGCCTCACCTACCTGTTCATCAGCCACGACCTGGGCGTCGTGGAGCACCTCTCGGACCGCGTGGCGATCATGTACCTGGGCCGCATCGTGGAGCAGGCGGACGTGGCGGCGGTGTTCGGCCGCGCCAACCACCCCTACACCCAGGCGCTGCTGGCGGAGGTGCCGCGCATCACCGCCCGGCACCGCAGCTTCTCCCCGTTGAAGGGCGAGCTGCCCAGCCCGCTGGCGCCGCCGGCCGGCTGCGCGTTCCACCCGCGCTGCCCGCACGCCATGCCGCGCTGCACCGCCGAGCGCCCGGCGCTGGCGGAGGTGGCGCCGGGCCATCTCAGCGCCTGCCACCTGAACGACGGAGGATAGCCCATGGAGCCCACCCTGCACATGGTCACCATGCGGGACGGGGTGCGCCTCGCGACCGACATCTACCTGCCGCCGGGCGAGGGACCGTTCCCGGTCATCATGGAGCGCACGCCCTATGGCCGCAACGAACCCAGCCGCAGCGAGCTGACCGCGGCGCAGCCCGTGCCGGTGCGGCGCGGCGCGGTCGCCAACCGGTTGGTGGAGCAGGGCTGGGCCGTGGCCTACCAGGATTGCCGCGGCCGCTACGGCTCGGAAGGCCGGTTCGTGAAGTACCTGTCGGACGGGGAGGACGGGTTCGACACCTGCGCCTGGCTGGTGGCGCAGCCCTGGTGCGACGGCCGCATCGGCACGATGGGCCTCAGCTACGCCGCACACACCCAGGCGGCACTCGGCTGCCTGGACCCGCCCGGGCTGGTGGCGCAGGCGCTCGACAGCGGCGGCTTCAGCAACAGCTGGACCGGCGGCATCCGCCAATTCGGCGCGTTCGAGCTGAAGCAGGCGACCTGGGCGTTCAACAACGCGCTGATCTCGCCGGAGGCGCAGGCGGACCCGGTGTTGCACGCCGCCTTGTCGGCCGAGAACCTGCGCGACTGGTTCACCCGCATGCCGTGGAAGCCCGGCCACTCGCCGCTGCGCCACCATCCGGACTACGAGGCCTACCTGTTCGAACAATGGACCCACGGGCCGTTCGACGCCTTTTGGCAACAGCTCGGCATCTGGACCGAGGGCTGGCACGGCCGCTACAGCCACGCGGCCTGCGTGCACATGTCGTCCTGGTACGACCCCTATTCGCTGACCGCGATCCGGAACTATGCCGGGCTGAAGCAGGCCGGGCGCGGCCCGCAGCGCCTGATCCTCGGGCCGTGGACGCATGGCGCGCGCAGCGTCACCCATTTCGGCGACGTGGAGTTCGGCCCGGCGGCGACGATCGATTCCTGGGCGGGCGACTGGCTGTCCTACCGCATCCGTTTTTTCGATCAGCATCTGCAGGGCACGGCGAGCGAGGAGCCGCCGGTGCGGCTGTTCCTGATGGGCGGCGGCAGCGGCCGCCGCACGGCGGAGGGCCGGCTGGACCATGGCGGGCGCTGGATCACCGCCCAGGATTGGCCGCTGCCGCAGGCGCACCCCACATCCTATTACCTGCATGGCGACGGCACGTTGCTGCCGCAGCAGCCCGCCGCCGGCGCTGCCGGGCTGCAGTTCGACTACGATCCGCACAACCCGGTACCGACGATCGGCGGCAACCTGACCAGCCTGGAGCCGGTCGCGGTCGGCGGCAGCTTCGATCAGGTCGAGGCACCTGCCTTCTTCGGCTGCAAGCCGCCCTATCTGCCGCTCGCCTCCCGTGCCGACGTGCTGGTGTTCCAGACCGCGCCGCTGACGGAGGCGATGGCCGTGGTGGGGCCAGTCGAGGCGGAGCTGTTCGTCTCGACCGATGCGCCCGACACCGACTTCACCGCCAAGCTGATCGACGTCTATCCGCCCAGCGCCGACTACCCGGGCGGCTACGCCATGATCCTGACCGACGGCATCCTGCGCCTGCGCTACGCGGAGGACCCCGCCCACCCGCGCCTGCGTCAGCCGGGCGAGGTGGTGCGCGCGGTGGTCACGCTGTTCCCGACCGCCAACCTGTTCGCGGCCAGGCATCGTGTGCGGCTGGACGTCTCGTCGAGCAACTTCCCGAAATTCGACGCCAACCCGAACACGGGGGAGGCGGAAGGGCGCGCCTTGCGGACCCGCATCGCCACCAACACGATCCACGTCGATGCCGGGCGGCCCAGCCGGGTGTCGCTGCCGATCCTGGCGCAGTGAGTGTCGCCTCGGCCACTCGCCCGGAGAGCGTGACCGTATCGGGTTGCCCTCAAAGGCCCTCTCCCTTTGGGAGAGGTCATCGCGGGGATACGGCCATACGCGATAGCCCTCTCCCGGAGGACAGGGAGAAGCATGCGTCCACCACAAACGATCGCGCTACTCGTCGAGCCGCTTGAGCAGGTAGAGGCGGTCGTGGCCCGGCGGGTAGTCGGTGATCCGGCCGAACTCCTCGAAGCCGAGCTTGGCGTAGAAGCCGGGCGCCTGGAAGGTGAAGGTGTCCAGCCAGATGCCGATGCAGCCGCGCCGCCGGGCCTCCGCCTCGGCCAGTGCCATCACCTGCCGTCCCAGTCCGCGGCCCCGCGCCGGCCCAAGCGCCAGCAGCTCCACGAACAGGTAGCGATACAGCACATAGCCATACAGGCCGCCCACCACCCCGTCATCCGCCCCCCGCACCGTCACGGCCAGCGGCGCATACCCGGACTCCCCCGCGTGTTCCTGGTTGTGAACGACCAGCAGCGCCAGGACTGCCTCCCGAACCGCGGCCGGCGGGTCGAGCTCCAGGGCGAGTGTCCACTCCGTCATGGCAGCTCCTTGCGGAACCAGATGCGGGTCAAGCGCGGGTCGTCATGCGGCAAGCGGCCGAACTCCCTGTAGCCCAGCTTCTCGTAGAAGCCCGGTGCCTGGAACTGGATGGTGTAGAGCATCGCATTGCGGCAGCCGCGACGCACCGCCTCCTCCTCCGCCATCGCCATGAGGCGGCGGCCCAGCCCCATCCCATGCTCCCCAAGCGGCAGCGCCAGCAGGTCGACCGACAGCCACCCCCGGCCAGTCCGCCCCATGAGGCCGCCGAGCAAGGTCCCGTCGCGTTCCAGCCGGATGTTGAGCAGGCGGAAGTCGGACGGCAGTCCCTTCGCCGCCGAATGGGCGTGGAAGTTGTCGTAGATCGCTTGCCGCAGCGACGGCTCCTCGCCATCCGAGAGCGTGAAAAGCGGGTCCGGCGCCATGGCGATTCCTTGTTCGCTACAGCGACACGACTTCGATGGTCACGGCGGTGACGTTGTCGTCCACCTCGGCCGCCAGCGCGGCCAGGATCAGCCGCTCGGCCAGCGCGTCCTCGTCTGCCGTCAGCAGCTGCGCCATGTCGGCGCTGGACAGCGTCTTGCTCAGGCCGTCGCTGCACAGCATCAGCCGGTCACCGGGCAGCAGCCTACCGGTGCACCGTTCCAGTTCGAACACGTCCAGGTCGGCGCCGAGGGCACGGGTGATGACGTTGGCATGCGGGTGGGTGGCGGCTGCTTCGGCGGAGATGGTGCCGGTATCGATCAGGCTCTGCACCAGGCTGTGGTCCCGCGTGATCTGGGACAACACGCCGTCGCGCAGCAGGTAGGCGCGCGAATCGCCGGCCCAGAGGCAGGCATAGTGGTCGTCCCGCGCCATGACCACCACCACGGTCGTCGCGACGACGCTGCCCGCACCCCGCGCCTCGCCTTCCGCCCGCAGCTGCGTATGGGTTTGGTTGAGGCGCGTGCGCACCTCGATCAGGATTTCCCCCGCCGTCAGCCCCGGACGCACGCCGTGCAGCGCCTCCACCACCTGGGCCGACGCGACTTCGCCGGCGTGGTGCCCGCCTGCCCCGTCGGCCACTGCCCATAGCCCGAGGTCCGGCCGGTTGACGTAGCCGTCCTCGTTGTGCGTGCGCACGACGCCGCAATGCGTCGCTGCCCAAGAGCGGTACGGCCCGGCGCTGGCGACCGAGCGGGTGATCCCCGTCTCACTCATCAGGCGCTATCGGGCGGGACGGAGTTGTGGCCAAACATGGTCCTCGCTGTCACGTCTGTCCCTTCCGCGGATACACCGATCCTGGCGATGTCCAAGCCGCCGCTGGTCATCCCGCCGATCAAAGCACAGGCGGCATCGGCATGCCATTGGCTTTCAACTGATTGACGGGCCTTGTTTTTCAACGCCTGCGCGGCGGCGGCTTCCCGTGTCGCCCGCCGTTTGTGTTGACCGCGGGAAAGCCATGCTGCTATGCACAAAAGAGAGCAAGAGCCGACGGGGTCCAGCCGGGTCGGGCTGCTGCAGGTGCTTCGCATAGCGGTCGATCGGCGTCGTTCACCTATGTTCCTGGACAGTCTGATGACTAATGCGACGCGTCTTAAATTTTAGGTTCATTTCGATCGTGGTTGTGTTAACGATGTGCGGCGACGAGTAGCACCGGCAAATCCAGGTTGAGTAGCAAGGCAAAAAGAGCCACGACGGATCAGCGGCTGCCATGTCCGCCGCCGCCGCGGTCATGGATGATGCGAGGAGTGCCGAGGGTGACGACTATGACTGACCCCCACGCTTGCCAGTTCGTCCGCCACGTCGGCCCCGCCTGTCGCGGGGCACGGTAGCCATGTCGGACCTCGTTGCCGCCATGCCGGACGACCAGAGCGCGCCGATCACGGCGGGGCGGGTGGTGAAGTCGACGTTCGACCTGGTGGCAGCGCTGATCCTCCTCGTCGCGGTGTCTCCGGTCCTCCTCGTCATCGCCGTGCTGGTCTCCCTGGATGGCGGCCCCTTCATCTTCGGCCATCGTCGCGTGGGCCGCTACGGGCGCGAGTTCAGCTGCCTTAAGTTCCGCACCATGCAGATCGACAGCGACCGTGTGCTGGCCCGAACCTTGGCAGAGGATCCGGAGGCGGCCGCCGAATGGGCCGCGAACCACAAGCTGCGCAACGATCCGCGCATCACCCGCATCGGGCGCTTCCTCCGCGTCACCAGCCTGGACGAGCTGCCGCAGCTGCTGAACGTCCTGCGCGGGGACATGAGCCTGGTCGGGCCGCGGCCGATCGTGCGCGCCGAAGTGGCGCGCTATGGCTGCGACATCGGCTTCTACGTGCGGGTCAAGCCCGGCTTGACCGGGCTGTGGCAGGTCAACGGGCGGAGCGACACGTCCTACCGGCAGCGGATCGACTACGATGTCGACTACGTGAAGCATTGGTCGTTCTGGCGGGACTTCCTGATCCTGCTGAAGACCGTGCAGGTCATCCTGATGCGCAAGGGGTCGGTCTAGCCTCCACCCAAGTGCCGGGTCCGTCACGGTGAAGGTCGCCATCGTACACGAATGGCTGGATGTGCTCGCCGGCTCCGAACGGGTGGTGGCGGAGCTGCTGGCTTGCTTTCCGGACGCCGACCTGTTCACGCTGGTGGACTTCCTGCCGGCCGGCTCGCGCGGCTTCCTGCAGGGGCGGACGGTTCGGACGTCCTTCCTGCAGCGCCTGCCCTTCGCCCGGCGGCACTTCCGCCTCTACCTGCCGCTGATGCCGCTTGCGGTCGAGCAGTTCGACCTCGCCGGCTACGACCTCGTCCTCTCCAGCAGCCACGCGGTGGCCAAGGGCGTGATCACCGGGCCGGACCAGGTCCATGTCAGCTATGTCCACTCGCCGATGCGCTATGCCTGGGACATGCAGGCGCAATACCTGCGCCAGACCGGCATGGACCGCGGGCTGAAGACGCTCTACGTGCGCTGGGTGCTGCACAAGCTGCGGCAGTGGGACGTGCGCACCGCCAACGGCGTGGACCTGTTCATCGCCAACTCCCGCTACGTGGCGCGTCGCATCCGCAAGGCCTACCGCCGCGAGGCGACAATCATCCCGCCGCCGGTGGACGTGGCCCGGTTCACCCCGGGCGCCCAGCGTGGTGACGCCTACCTGGTCGCCTCCCGCCTGGCCCCGTACAAGCGCGTCGACCTGGTGGTGCAGGCCTTCGCCAGGACACCCGGCCGGGCGCTGGTCGTCGTGGGCGACGGCTCGGAAAAGGCCCGGGTGCTGGACGCTGCCAAGGGCGCCGCCAACATCAGCGTCCGCGGCGCGGTGCCGCAGGAGCAGCTGGTGCAGCTGATGCAGGAGGCACGCGCCTTCGTCTTTGCGGCCGAGGAGGATTTCGGCATCACCCTGGTGGAAGCCCAGGCCTGCGGCACGCCGGTGATCGCCTTCGGCCGCGGCGGCGCGCTGGACATCATCGACGCCGACGCGGCCGAGCCGACCGGCACCCTGTTTGCCGAGCAGACCCCGGAAGCGATCATCGCCGCCGTCGACGCCTTCGAGGCGGGCCCGGCCATCTCGGCCGAAAGCTGTCGCCGCAATGCCGAACGGTTCAGCCGGACGATGTTCCACGCCCGCATCATGGCCGCCATCGAGGGCGCCATGGCCCAGCGTGCCGCCTAGCCCGGTCTACTGGAACGGGCGGTTCGCCGCCCAGTCGCTGACCGGCGTCCAGCGTTTCGCGACGGAGATCACCCGCGCGCTCGGCGGTGCCGCGCTCGACGCCACCGTCCTGACGCCGCAGACCGCGGCTGCGGTCGAGCTCCCCGGCTTCCGCGTCCGCGCGGTGGGCCGCCGGCAGGGCCATGCCTGGGAGCAGTGGGACCTGCCCCGCGCTGCCCGGGATGGCCTGCTGGTGAACCTCGGCAACACCGGGCCGCTGCGGCAGGCCCGGCAGATCGTCGTCATCCACGATGCGGGGGTGTTCTCGACGCCGGAATCCTACAGCCGCGCCTTCCGCCTCTGGTATCGCGTCCTGCACCGGCGGCTGGCCAGACGGGCGAAGCTGGTGACGGTGTCCGCCTTCGCGCGGGCCGAACTGGTGCGGCACCTGCACGTCGATCCGGCGGCGGTGTCGGTCCTGCCGGAGGGGGCGGAGCACATCCTGCGCGCCCCGGCCGACGGGAGCGTGCTGGCCGCGCACGGTCTGGCTGCCGGCCGCTACGTCCTCGCGGTCGGCAGCCTGGCGCCGCACAAGAACCTCGCGGCCCTGTCGCAGACCGCCGCCGGGCTTGCCGCACGGGGCATGCAGCTGGTCATCACCGGCGGGCTGGAGCCCAAGGTCTTCGCGCCCGGCCAGCCGCACCTGCCGCAGCCGGCCACCTATCTCGGCCGGGTGGACGACGCGCAGCTGCGGGCGCTGTACGAGTCGGCCGCGTGCTTCGTGTTCCCCTCGCGCTACGAGGGCTTCGGCCTGCCTGCCATCGAGGCCATGGCTTGCGGCTGCCCGGTTGCCGCCGCCACCGCCGGGTCGCTGCCGGAGGTCTGCGGCGAGGCGGCTGCGTATTTCGATCCGCATGATCCGCCGGACATCGCCGAGCTCGTCTGCCGCCTGGTCGACACCCCGGCCCTGGCGACCGAGCTGCGCCGGCTGGGCCGCATCCGGGTGCGGCAGTTTACCTGGGGCGCCGCCGCACGCGGCCTGGCCGAAATCGTCAAACGTATGAACGAGGAGGTCAACGGCGCGACTCGCCGTGTGTGACGGACGTGCCCATCTTGCACACATCATCGTTGGGTGGGTGGACAGGACGACAGCGGATGGAGGGCCGGAGGGGAAGCGGGCGCGGGCGAAGGCTCCAGCTCGGGTCGAGCGGTCGACCAGCCCGGCGCCTCTCGCCGCCTCCATCCTTGAAGAGGCAAGGCGTGCGGGCTTGCTTGAGGGTGAAAAGACCGAGCACGTGAGTTTCCGCGCGCCTCCGGCGCTCGTGGACGCGGCAAAGCGTGAGGCCGGGATTAGCTCGACGAGCGAGCTTGGTGTCCTCGCGCTGGCGATGCTGGCGCGTCCCGATCCTGTTGCCGCATTCTTCCGTCGCACGGGGGGAACGCTCGGGTCCGACCACGAACTTGAGTATCGATCTGAGGGCCGCGCTGCGCCGGCGCAAACCGGCGAAGCGAACGTCGCAGCTGGCGCCGCGACCGCGCGAGCTGCTGGTCGACATAGCCGCCCTGTCAAGTCAGCCGCTACGGAAGGGCGCCGGGGTTGCGGCCAATGGGCTAAGCTAGGACATCGCCCGTACCGGTCGCAGCAGCGACGTGGTCCGCGCCAACGCTGCCAGACCGAGCCCCCAGAGCAGGATCGCCGCGACGATAGCGGTCGAAATCCGCATGCCAGGGGGGTAGCCGGTCAGCGCCAGGCTGGCCGAGATCGATGCGACCGCTGCCAGCGCGGCTCCCAGCGCGGGCGGGACCAGGATGGGCAGCAGCAGCGAGAGTGTCAGCCCCGTATCTTGGAGGCAGATGCGGATCGACACGGCCGCGCTCAGCAGCCCGATGATGATCTGCGAGATGCCGCCGCCGACCGCGCCGAAGGTCGCGAACACCAGGAAGGCCAGCACCGACAGCCCGGCCAGCGCGCCGCGGATCCGGAACACCAGGCCGGGGCGGTTGCGCAAGCCGAGCAGCGGCTCGAAGAACTGCTCGAACACCAGGGTGGCCCGGGCGGCGGCGATCAGCACGATGACCGGCGCCGCCGCGTCCCACTCGGGGCCGGCCAGGAGGTCGATCAGGCCGTGGCTGAGCGTCGCGATGCCGCACAGGGCCGGCCAGACGATCAGCGAGAGGATCTGCAGCAGGCCCAGCCAGACCCGCCGCCGCGCCACGACGTCCTCGCCATGCGCCGCCATCGACACCCAGGCCTGCTTGACCACCGGGCCGAAGAACATGTCGCTGACGCCGACGACGATCCGGTTGGCGAAGCGATAGGAGGCGGTCGCGGCCGGGCCGGCGAAGAAGCCGAGCAGCAGGTCCGGCGCATAGCCGCCGACCAGGCTGACGACCCGGCTGGCGTTGATCCGGTTGGCGAACCCCAGCACCGTGCGCGCCACCGCCCGGTCGTACTGCGGCCGTGGCAGCCGCCGGGTGATCGCCGTGGTCAGCATCGCGGCGAAGGCGAGCGTGAGGTAGCGGTAGGCCACGTATGTCCACACGCCCAGGCCGGCACGGAAGCACAGCACGGCCACGATGCAGGCCATCGTCTCCGACACGATGGTGAGCATGTAGTAGACGCCCAACTGGGCGCGCCGCAGCAGCACCGCCTCCGACCAGCTGGCGTAGGAGGCCAGCATCATGGACGGCGCCAGGGCCAGCATCAGGCCCAGCACCTCGCCCAGATGGGTCGCCGCGCTCAGCAGCGGCGCCAGCAGCACGATCAGTCCGCAGCCCGCGGCGCCGACCATGAGGTTGATCCAGAATGGCGTGTCGATGTCGGTGTCGGTGCCACGCCCCTTCACCACGAAGTCGTAGACGCCGCCCCACAGCACGGCCTGCGCGATGACCACGAACACGCTGGCGATGGCGTAGATGCCGAACTGGTCCGGCCCCAGCGCCCGCGCCGCCACGATCGACACGACCAGCGCCGCGACCTGCGTGGCCGCCCGCGCCACCACTCCCAGCCCAAAGGCGCCGAGTGCGGTCTTCATCCGCGTTCAGGCTTGGGTAAGCAGGACGAGGTCGTCCCGATGGATCGCCTCGTCGCGGCCGCGCCACCCCAGCAGCGCCTCGATCTCTTCGGAGCGGTGGCCGGCGATGCGGCGCATGTCGTCCGCCGAATAGGCCGACAGCCCGCGCGCCAACCCAGCACCGTCCATGTCGCGCACTTCCACCGGGTCACCGCGGTCGAACCCGCCTGCCACCGCGCACACCCCGGCCGGCAGCAGCGAGCGGCCCGTCGCCAAGGCCCGCGCCGCGCCCCGGTCGACCGTGACCGTGCCCAGCGGCGCCAGGCTGCCGGCGATCCAGCGCTTGCGGGCGGTGCGGCCCTCGGGTGCCGGCAGGAACCAGGTGCAGCGCGCGCCGTCCACCACCGCCCCGATCGGGTTCGCCACGCTGCCCCGCGCGATGGCCATGGCGCAGCCGGCCTGGGTGGCGATGCGGGCGGCCACCAGCTTGGTCCGCATCCCGCCGGACGAGTAGCCGGGCGGGGGCTCGCCGCCCATCGCCTCGATCTCGGGGGTGAGCTGCGGGACGAGGGGGATGTGCCGGGCCCCCGGGTCGGCGCGCGGGTCGGCGGTGTAGAGGCCGTCGATGTCGGACAGCAGCAGCAGCCGGTCCGCCCCCACCATCTCCGCCACGCGCGCGGCCAGCCGGTCATTGTCGCCGAAGCGGATTTCCGCCGTGGCGACGCTGTCGTTCTCGTTGATCACCGGCACGCAGCCCAGCCCCAGCAACGTGGTCAGCGTCGCGCGGGCGTTCAGGTAGCGGCGGCGGTCCTCCGTGTCGCCCAGCGTCAGCAGCATCTGCGCCGCGGTCAACGAATGGTCCCCCAGCGCGGCGGCCCAGGCCTGGGCCAGCCGGATCTGGCCGACGGCGGCGGCGGCCTGCTTCTCCTCCAGCCGCAGGCGCGGCTGGCTGAGCCCCAGCGTGCGCCGGGCCAGCGCGATGGCGCCGGAGGAGACCAGGATCACCGCCGTGCCGCGGGCCCGCGCCGCGGCCACGTCCGCCGCCACGCCGTGCAGCCAGGTCGTCCGCGGGGCCGCGCCATCCACCACCAGCGCGCTGCCGATTTTCACGACCAGCAGCTTGGCGTCGCCCAGGCCCGGGACGGTCAAGCGGGCACCCGCGCCGCCTGCACGACGTCCATCAGCCGACGCAGCTGCGCCGGCACGCCCTGGCCGCTGACGCCCGACATGAGCGCCACGTCCTGTCCGGAGGCGCGCGCCAGCGCGGCCCGCCGGGCGGCGGCTTCGCGCGGGCTCATCGCGTCCGCCTTGTTCAGCACGAGGAGCTCGGGCTTGTCGGCCAGGCCGCCGCCATAGGCAGCCAACTCCTCCCGCACGGTGCGCCAGGCGTCCACCACGTTGCCCGCCGCGCCGTCCACCAGGTGCAGCAGCACGGCGCACCGCTCGACATGGCCCAGGAAGCGGGTGCCGAGCCCGGCGCCTTCGGACGCACCCTCGATCAGGCCGGGGATGTCGGCGATCACGAGCTCCTCCGAGTGGGACAGCCGCACCACGCCCAGTTGCGGGTGCAGGGTGGTGAACGGGTAGTCGGCGATCTTCGGCCGGGCCGCGGACACGACGGACAGGAAGGTGCTCTTGCCCGCGTTGGGCAGCCCGACCAGGCCCACATCGGCGATCAGCTTCAGCCGCAGCCACACCCAGCGTTCCTCGCCGGGCCAGCCCTTGTCCGCCCGGCGCGGCGCGCGGTTGGTGCTGGACTTGAAGTGGGCGTTGCCGTGGCCGCCATCGCCGCCCCGGCACAGCACGATGCGCTTGCCCGGCGCGTCCAGGTCGGCCAGGACGAGCTCGTTCGCCTCGTCCATGATCTGGGTGCCGGTCGGGACCTTGATGACCACGTCGTCGGACCCGGCGCCGGTGCGGTCCGAGCCGGCGCCGTTGCCGCCCTTGCGGGCGCGGAAATGCTGGGCGTAGCGGAAGTCGATCAGCGTGTTGAGGTTGTCCACCGCCTCGAACACCACGTCGCCGCCCTTGCCGCCGGTGCCGCCGTCCGGGCCGCCGAACTCGATGAAGCGCTCCCGCCGGAACGCCACCACGCCGTCGCCGCCATCGCCGGAGCGGATGTAGATCTTGGCCTGGTCGAGGAACTTCATCGGGGTGGGTCCAAACGAAACAGGGGCCGGCTTGTCGCCGACCCCCGCGCACGCGCAGCCTTGGCCGGCCGCCTACTCGGCGGCGACGGGCAGTGGCTCGACCGAGACGTGGACGCGGCCCTCCGCCCGGCGCGTGAACTTCACGTGCCCGTCGCTCAGCGCGAAGATCGTGTGGTCCTTGCCCAGGCCGACATTGGCGCCGGGCTTCACCTTGGTGCCGCGCTGGCGGATGATGATGTTGCCGGCGATCACCGCCTCGCCGCCGAACTTCTTGACGCCCAGGCGCCGGCCCTCGGTATCGCGGCCGTTGCGGGACGAGCCGCCTGCCTTCTTATGTGCCATGCCTCAGTCTCCTTCCGCTCAGGCCGCAACGATGTCGGCGATGCGCAGCACAGTGACGTGCTGGCGGTGGCCGTTCTTGCGGCGGCTGTTCTGCCGGCGGCGCTTCTTGAAGATGATGACCTTCGCCAGGCGGTCCTGCGCCACCACGGTCGCCGTGACGGAGGCGCCGGGCACCACGGGCGCGCCGATGGTCATCCCGCCCTCGCCGCCGCCGACAGCCAGCACGTCCGTGAAGGTGATCGTGGAGCCGGGCTCGGCCTCCAGCTTCTCCACCTTCAGCACCAACTCGGGGGTGACGCGGTATTGCTTGCCGCCGGTGCGGATGACTGCGAACATCGAACGGAATCCCATTGGAGCATCGGGCTGCTGGTCGCCCAGCCGCCGGAGGGTGGCGTTATAGCGCCCGGTGCCGGCGAGTCAAACCTCAGACACTTACAGGCCGGGCTTGGCGTCCAGCCCGGCGGCGGCGATGCCGGCCAGGGCGCAGGCCTCGTCATTGTCCGAGTTGTCGCCGGAGATGCCGACCGCGCCGATCACCTCGCCACCGGAGAGCACCAGCACCCCGCTCGGCACCGGCACCAGCCGGCCACCGCTGACCCCGGTCAACGCCGCCATGAAGGTCGGGTTGGCCTGCGTGCGGTTGAACAGCTCGCGCGAGCCGAAGCCCATGCCGAGCGCGCCCCACGCCTTGCCGAACGCGATGTCGAACCGGAGGATCCCGGACCCGTCCTCCCGCTTGAACGCCACCAGGTGCCCGCCCGCATCCAGCACCGCCACCGACAGCGGCAAGAAGCCCCGCGCCCGCCCAGTGGCCAGCGCCGCATCGACGATGGCGGCGGCGGTGGCGAGGGTCATCTTCATGGCGGCATCCTCCGTGATGGTGGCCAGTGGTCTACGCGGGTGGGGGCGGTTTGTGGAGGCGCGTCGGCCGAATGGGAAGAGGCGGCGGCGGATCGTGCGTGTGGGTGTTGGGCGCCGGCTGGGGTAGCGGACGCGCAGGAAAGCCCGATCCCCGGATGCCTGCGACGTGGAGCAGCCATGCTCCGACCAGGCGCGGGTCAACCCGCCCGGATGATGCGGACGCTTCGCGGGGTCGAGCTGCGATCCTGCGTGAACGCCAGCGTCTCACCGCCAGGCCGCCGTCCGCGGTTGGAGCGCTGCGGAGCCTCCGCTTGCACCAGCTCCGCGACCTCGGCCGCGAGGTACGACGGCGACTGCACGGAGGCGATGTAGGCTGGCAGCGTCCGCTTCAGCGCGCCGACGAACCGTGTCCCGAGGAGGGCTTCCATGCGCAGCTCCGCCCGCTCGATCCCCAGCCGTGTCGTATCGACCAGCCGGTGCCCCCTCCGTGTCAGCACGACACACTGGGCCCGGCCGTCATCAGGGTCCGCCCTCCGCTCCACCAGCCCCAGCAGCGCCGTCCTGCGGACGAGGTCGGTCATGGCCTGCTTGGTCATGCGGGCCCGTGCGGCGAGCTCGCCAGGCCGGGTGCCCTCGGCATCGAGGTTGCGGAACAGGGTCATGTGGACCTCGGACACGTCGGGGAAGCCGCTGCCATGCAGCGTGCGCTGCACATCGAGGGTGAACACCCGGAACGCCGAACTGAGCAAGCGTCCGATGTTGTGTGTGCGCCACATGGCATCGACGCCTTCTACCGGGGCGGAGCCGGCGGCCTCGCCCGAGCTGACGTAATGAGCGAGTTCCTTTCGCAACCGGCATGTGAAAGCCGCGCCCACGGTGGCGGACATGTGCTGTTCAGCCCGGGCGATCCCGCTCCTCAAGCGCTCCATCATCTGGAGGCCCAGGGGGGTGAACCCGATCACCTTGGCCCGACCGTCCCGCGGATCCTGCCGGCGCTCGACCAAGCCTAGCCGCTCCGCCCGGTGCGCAAGGGCCAGCATGCTCTGCTTCGTCATCCTGGCCCGGGCGGCAACCAGGGTAAGCCTGGATCCACCGAAGTCGAGGTTCTGGACAAGGGGGAGATGGTCCTGGCCGATCCGGCCGGCGTCGCCACGCACCTCGCGAAACTTCTCCGTGACGAACGCGTCGGTGGAGCACAGCAGCAGCCTTCCGACGTTCCGCACCCGCCATTCGGCCTGTTGTCCCAGCATCGACAGCTCCCCGCCTCTCGGACCGTGAAGGGTGGGACCTGTGACGACGCCCCCCTCCCAAGCCGGCCGGCAATTCGGCCAGACGGACGCGTTGGCGGCAAGCCGCGTTTCGCGTCGGCGGACGAGCCCGCCACGCCCGGCCTCGGCTGATGCAGCATCGATGGGCTTGTGAAGACGCGGGTTTCACATTAGTCAGAAAGCCTGACTATCGCGGGCGACATCCATGGTCGTCGCTATGTTTCGGGGGGCAGCCTTGCCTTTGGGAATGACGGTCTGCGTTGGCCGGACGAGATGGCTGGATCCAGCTTGGCCGGCTCGGTCCGAAACTGTCCGGAGCGGAAGCAATGAGTGACGTCCCTGTCGAGGCGGCGGGCCGTGCCACCGCGACGCGCTACACGGCGACGGCCCAGGCGCTTCACTGGGTCGTCGCTGCCTTGATGTTCGCAGTCATCCCGCTGGCATGGGTCATGGTCAACATGGCCAGGACCGCACCGTCGCGCGAATGGCTCTACACGCTGCACAAGTCGTTCGGCATGACCATCCTGCTGCTCGTCGCGGTTCGCCTGGCGTGGCGTGCGGCGCATCCGGCGCCGCCGCTTCCCGGCAGCATGGCGGGGTGGGAGCGGGGCTTGGCGGCCGCGTCCCATTGGCTTCTCTACATCATCCTCGTCGGCATGCCGGTCAGCGGCTATGTCCTGTCAGCGACGGGCGCGATCGGCGTGCCGTATTTCGACCTGTTCACGTTTCCGACCTTGCCGAAGAACCAGGCCTTGAACGACGCTGCCCGATGGGTCCATGCAGCCATCGGACAATGGCTCGTCTACGGGCTCATCGTGCTCCACATCGGGGCGACAGCTTGGCATGCGGTGGTCCGGCGCGACGGCGTCCTCGACCGGATGCTGCCCGAGCAGGACGCGTGAGCGAAGTCCGGCGCGGAAGGCCGGACGCCATGGCCGGCTCGTCCCGCATGGCCCGTCTGCATCCCTCATCTCGTCAACAGGCCCGGCGTCGCGCAGCGCCTGTTCAGGAAGGACCCTCCCCATGACTGCCAAGCTGATCGCCTGCCTGCTCGCCGGTTCCGCATTGGCCACCGCGGCGCATGCCGCCGACCCGGCGCCGATCCGCATCACGGTCATCTCCGACCAGGACGACGACGTCTACAACGCCCGGGCCGGCCGGGGCGGAGTGGACGCAACGCGCATGGCCGTGGCCGATTTCGGCGGCAGCGTGCTGGGCCGTCCGATCGTGGTGGACGCGTTGAACGACCACAACAAGGCTGCCGAGGCGCCCGGGCTGGCCACCCAGGCCTTCGACGCGGGTGCCGACCTGTTGATGGACCTGCAAAACGCCCCGATCGCCGCCGCGGTCTCCAAGGTCGCAGCCGAGCGGCACAAACTGGCGATCGGCACCAACGCTGCCAACCCGGCGCTGACCCGGGCCGCCTGCAGCCGCTACTTCTACCACTACTCCTACGACCTGCCAGCGATCGCCGGTGCGTCCGCCAACTACCTAGCCGCCCAACCCGGCAACTCACGCTGGGTGATGGTCGCGGCCGATAGCGGCTTCGGTAAGGGCACGGCCGCCATCATGGCGCAGGCCGTGGCCGCGCACGGGGGCACGGTGGTGAAGACCGTCACGGTCCCCGCGGCTACGACGGATTTCGCGACCGCGCTGGACGACGTGCGCGCCGCGAAGCCCAACGTCGTGGGCGTCTTCAGCGACGCCGTCCGCGGCGACGCCGGTGCCACGGACATGACGGGGGCCAAGCTCGGCGCCACCGTGACGACCCCTGTCCTGTTCCTTTCGGACGTGGACCGGGTCAAGGCCGGCTATGCCGGGGTGGTGACCGCCGTGCCCTGGTATTGGAACCTGGATGCCACGGCGCGCAGCTGGGCGGACCGTTTCGCGGCGACCCATGACGGCCTGCGCCCGGAAGCTGCCCAAGCTGCCGACTACTCGGCCACCACCCAGTGGCTGCAGGCGGTGCGGGAGGCCGGCACCACGGACGCCGACGCCGTGGTCCGAACCCTGGACGGGCACAGTTTCACCGACGCCTTCGCCCGCCATGCGCAGTTCCGCGCCAGCGACCACATGGTGGTCCACGACCTCTACATCGCGCGGGTCCGTCCGCCGGCCGAGTTGGCCGAGCCGCACGGTTGGTTCGACATCCTGGCCACCGTGCCGGCGGCCGAGGCCTTCCCCGCCGACAGCACCTGCACCATGCCGCGCTAGAGCGACGCACCGGGACGCTGCGCCCCCTGGACGGCCACCTCCACCCGCCCCTCCACCACACGGACCGGGAAGCTGCGCACCGGCTCCGTGATCGGGGCGGAGCGGGGGTTGCCGGTGCGGATGTCCACGAGCCCCTGGTGCAGCGGGCACTCCACGCAGCCGTCTTCCAGGTAGCCCTCGGACAACCGGGCATAGCCGTGGCTGCATTGGTCGAACAACGCGAACACCGCACCGTCCAGGTGGAACAGGGCGAGCGGCTGGCCGCCCGCGACCACCGCCAGGACTTCTTCGGCCACCACGTCCGCCAGGGCCGCCACGTCCACCCAGTCCGTCATCAGATCGGATACGCCAGCAGCGTCTGCACCCGCAGCGTGTCGTAGATCGCCCGCTTGGACTTGAACCGCCAGCCCTCCGGCGTGCGCACCACCCGGTCCAGATACCGCCCGGCCTGGTAGACGGTGCTGTCGCCCTCCTGCGTGGTGTTGATCACCAGGTAGTTGGAGGACATCGCCACCGTCCCGGCGTCCAGCTGCTCGACCTCCAAGCCCGACACCATGTGGCGGTAGGCCGGCTTCTCGTAGATGTTGGCGTGGCGCAGCGACAGCACGCGGTCGCGCAGCATGGCCGCGCCGTCGCAGTACATCAGCGGCGCCGGCAGCCCCAGCTCCTCGTTCTCGCGCGCCTTGATCTCGTAGAGGCAGTCCTCGACGAACAGCGCCGGCCAGTCCTCCAGCCGGTCGTTGTCGATGGTGGCGACGTAGCGGTCCTGCAGCGCCTGCATCTCCAGCCGCAGCAGCAGCCCGTCCGGGATCATGGCGCCGGGCTGCCGTCGTCGTAGCCCATCAGCCGCTGGTAGCCGACCCAGAACTTACGCACCAAGCTCTCGGTGATCAGCGTCGCCTCCTCGTCGGGGGCCGCGCGGGACATCTCCAGCACCGACATGCGACTGCCATGCCCGGCGATGCCGTGCTGCACCAGCTCCGTCGCCTCGGTATCCTCCATGGAGATGTAGCCGGCCGGCCCAACCAGGTTGGCCTGCTTGATGCGCAGCGCGCGCAGCTCCGGCGTGTCGTCCTCGTAGCCGAAGAAGTGGAACACCAGCTCGAACGCGTCCGGCCCCTTGGGCAGCAGTTGGCGCGCCACCAGCGTGTTGTGGATCTGCTGGATCACCAGCTGCGGGAAGATCGGCTGGATGTGGTTGGTCGCCACCTCGGCATACTCGGGCACCAACGCCAGCAGCGACTCGTCCTCCAGGCGGAAGCTGTCGTCGTAGCTGCGTACGTTCTGCGCCTTGTAGGCGTCCGAGCCGTCGGTCTCGTTGCGGATGGCGACGACGATGTTGTGCAGCCCGGTCGCCTCGTCGGCGATGGCATGCGCCTTCATGTTCACCCGGAAGATGTTGAACGTGGTGTGGAACAGGTGCAGCAGGCTGGCGTGGTACGGGTCCTTCACGTTCTCCAGGTACAGCTTCCAGTTGGAGCGGGAGAACTGCCGGGTGCAGCCCAGGTAGACGACCGGCTTGCAGAACACGCGGTCGACCCACGGGCGCATCTGCGGCCCGATATAGTCCGGCAGGTCGGCCACGGTGCTGCTGAAGGTGGCGAAGACCAGGCCGCGGTAGCTGTCCACCCGCAACTGCTGCAGGTTGTGCTGCTTCGGATCGAAGTCGGGGGGCATGCCCGTCATGTTCTTCTGCCCGCGGCGGAACGGCACGCCCTGCAGGTTGCCCTTCGTGCCGTAGTTCCACTGGTGGTAGACGCAGCTATGCGACAGCGCATTGCCGCGCGGCAGGCGGCAGACCGCGGCGCCGCGATGCGCACAGCGGTTGACCCAGGCGGCCAGCGTGCCGTCCTCCGCCCGGGTCATCACCACCGGCGTCTCGCCGATATAGGTGCTCTTGAAGTCGCCGGGCTTGGGGATCTCCGCCTCCAGCCCCAGGAAGCTCCAGGTCGCGCCGCGATAGATGCGCTCCTGCTCGCGCGCATACACCGCGGCCGAGTCGAACACGGTGTAGGGCACGCGGGAGCCGTCGCTGTGCGGGAAGCACACCCCGTCGGCGGGGGCAGACAGCTGTTGCACGTGGTCCATGATCGTCCTCCGTCGCTGGGGCACTGTAACCGCGACGGCCAAATTGCCCAGTGCCGCCGAACAGGCGTATGCCAGGCTTTTGGACGCAGAGGCGCTCGCAATGGACAACGTCACCCAGCTTGGCTCTGCGCACCTCCCGGCCATGTCCCGCCCCGCGCGCCTCCGATCCCTGCTGATGTCGCCCGGGCTGGCCTTCATCATGGAGGCGCATAGCGGGCTGTCGGCCAAGATCGTCGAGGAGGCGGGTTTCCCCGGGATTTGGGCGTCCGGCCTGTCTATCTCCGCCATGCTCGGCCTGCGCGACAACAACGAGGCGTCGTGGACGCAGGTGCTGGACGTGCTGGAGTTCATGGCGGATGCCAGCACGCTGCCGATCCTGGTCGACGGCGACACCGGCTATGGCAACTTCAACAACGTGCGCCGGCTGGTCCGCAAGCTGGGGGAGCGCGGCATCGCCGGCGTGTGCCTGGAGGACAAGCTGTTCCCGAAGACCAACTCCTTCCTCGGCGACCGCCAGCCGCTGGCCGACACGGCGGAGTTCTGCGGCCGCCTGCGGGCGGGCAAGGACGCGCAGACCGACCCGGACTTCTGCATCGTCGCCCGCACGGAAGCCTTGATCTCCGGCCACTCCATGGAGGAGGCGCTACGCCGGGCGGAGGCGTACCACGCGGCCGGCGCCGATGCGATCCTGGTGCATTCCAAGAAGCCGGATGCCGGCGAGGTCACGGGCTTCATGAAGCGGTGGGACAGGCGTTGCCCTATCGTCATCGTCCCTACGATCTACTACGCCACGCCGTCCGACACCTTCCGCGAGGCCGGGGTGTCGCTGGTCATCTGGGCCAACCACCTGGTCCGCGCCTCGATCTCCGCCATGCGTGAGACGGCGCGGACCATCGCCACCACCCAGTCGCTGATGGAGGTGGAGGACCGCGTCACCTCCGTGCGCGACATCTTCCGCCTGACCGGCAACGACGAGCTGGAGGCGGCCAACCAACGCTACCTCCCGGTCAGCCGGAACGTGCGCGGCATCGTGCTGGCGGCCTCGCAGGGGGCTGGACTCGCCTCGGTGACGGCGGACCAGCCGAAATGCATGCTGGACGTGCGTGGCAAGCCGCTGCTGCACCGCCTGCTGTCGACCTTGGGGGAAAGCGGCGTGTTCGACGTGGCCGTCGTCCGCGGCTACCGGCCGGAGGCGATCCCCGCCGACGGCATCACCGTGCTCGACAACCCGGCCTATGCCGAGACGGGCGAGGTGGCGTCGCTGGCCTGTGCGGGGCCGCGGCTGCAGGGCGAGACCGTGGTGGTCTACGGCGACGTGCTGTTCCGCCGCTACATCCTGGACGGGCTGCTGGACTCCACCGCCGACATCACCGTCGTGCTGGACGCGACGCGACGGGCCACCGCGCATGCCCGCGACCTGATGGCGGCGAGCCGGGGCGACACGGCGGATTACTACGACGACCAGTCCGCCGTGCTCGCCGCGGTGGGCGTGGCCGCGGCGGATGCGTCCGGCGAGTGGATCGGGCTGATGCATCTCAGCGCCCGCGGCGCCGAGCTTGTGCGCGCGGAGCTGGCGGCGATGGCGGCGGACGGCAGCCTGCCAGGTGCCGACATGCCGAGCCTGCTCGAGCGGCTGATGCGGCGCACGCCGGTCGCGGTGCACTACATCAACGGGCACTGGCTGGACGTCGACACCCATGCCGACCTGGCGGCGGCGCGGAACTTCTCCTGATGATCGGGGCGGCCTCGTTCATCCAGGCGGCCCGGCGGGACTTCTACACCGGGGTGCCCTGCAGCTTCCTCACGCCGCTGATCAACCGCACGCTCAGCGACCCGGCGCTGCACTACATCGGCGCGGCGAGCGAGGGGGAGGCGGTGGCCATCGCCGCCGGGGCCTGGCTGGCTGGCCGGCAGACCGCCGTGCTGTGCCAGAACTCCGGGCTCGGCAACGCGGTCAACCCGCTGACCTCGTTGAACCACCCGTTCCGCATCCCGACGCTGCTGATCGTCACCTGGCGCGGCCAGCCAGGGCTGAAGGACGAGCCGCAGCACGCGCTGATGGGCCGGATCACGCAGTCCCTGCTGGACGTGATCGAGGTGCCGCACGCCCGCTTCCCGGACGGACCCGCCGCCCTCGGCCCTGCGCTGGAGGAGGCGCAGGCGACCATGGACCGCACCAGCCTGCCCTTCGCCTTCGTGATGGAGAAGGACAGCGTGGCGGAGGAGCCGCTGGACCAGCCCGTCCGCCCGCTCCCCGCCCCCGGCCGTCGCGTGGACTTGGGGGAAGGCGGCGACCGCCCGACCCGACTGGCGCTGCTGGAGCGGGTGCTCGCCAACGTGCCGCACGACGCCCCGATCATCGTCACCACGGGCAAGGCGGGGCGGGAGCTGTTCACCCTGGCCGACCGGGAGCAGCATCTGTATCAGGTCGGCTCCATGGGCTGTGCCAGCCCGATGGGGTTGGGCGTGGCCGCGGTCACCGGACGGCGCACGGTGGTGCTGGACGGCGACGGAGCGGCGCTGATGAAGCTTGGCAGCCTGGCGACGATCGGCGCCCGCCAGCCACCCGGCCTGCTGCACGTGCTGCTGGACAACGGCGTGCACGATTCCACCGGCGGCCAGGCGACCGTGTCGCCCGGCGTCGACTTCGCCGGCGTGGCGCTGGCATGTGGCTATGCCGCGGCGCTCGTGTGCGACAGCGTGGCCGGGTTCGACGCCGCTTTCACCCAGGCACTGGCGATGTCCGGCCCATGCCTGGTGCACGCCCGCATCCGCCCTGGCTCGCTGGAGAAGCTCGGCCGCCCCACCATCGCCCCGCACGAGGTCGCGCAGCGTTTCCGCCGCTTCCTCTCCGCCACTCCTCCGCCCTAAGCCCTCTCCCTTCGGGAGAGGGTTGGGTGAGGGTCCGACGACGAGACCGGGCGGGTGGCACCCTCACCCCGACCCTCTCCCAGAAGGAGAGGGAGTCCTTCCATGAACGCCTGCACGGCCGTGAGCGCGCGTTCCATGTCCGCCCGCGCGACCGCGCCGATGCAGCCGATCCGGAAGCTCGGCTCCGCGGTCAGCTTGCCGGGGTAGATCACCACGCCCCGCGCGTGCAGGAAGTCGTAGAACGCCTGGAACTGGAACCGGCCGCCCGGCGGGATGCGGAACGTGACGATCACCGGCGCCTGCAATGCGGCCGGCAGGAACGGCACGAACCCCAGCGCCTGCATCCCGCCGCGCAACACGTCGCAATTGTCCTGATAGCGCACATGGCGGGCCGCGATCCCGCCCTCGGCCGCCAGCTGGTCCAGCGCCGCGGACAACGCCGCGACCACCTGGACGGGCGGCGTGAAGCGCCACTGGCCGTTGCCCTCAAACCCGCGCCATTGGTCGTGCAGGTCCAGGCTGACGCTGCCGGCGTTGCCGGCCGAGGCGGCCAGGTGGCCCCGCTCGGCGATGGCGTAGGACAGGCCGGGCACGCCCTCCAGCCCCTTGTTGGCAGACCCGACCAGCGCGCTGAACCGGATTTTCGCGCCGTCGATGGGGATCGCCCCGAACGAGCTCATTGCGTCCACGATGAACCGCCGGCCGGCGGCTTGGACCACCGCGGCGATCGCCGCCAGCGGGTTCAGCAATCCGCTGGTCGTCTCGCAATGCACCAGCGCCACGTCCGTGACGGCCGGGTCGGCCGCCAACGCCGTCGCCACCGCATCGGGCGCGATCGGCTGGTCCTCCGGCGCTTCCAGCACGGTGCACGGCCGCCCAAGCCGCCGGGCGATGGCGACCATGCGGTGGCCGTAGGCGCCGTTGACCAGCACCAGCAGCCGACCGTCGCGCGGCACCAGCGTCTGGACCACCGCCTCCACGGCATAGGTGCCGCTGCCGGGCAGCGGCACGGCAACGTGGGTGTCCGCCACCCCGGCCAGCGCCGCCAGCCGGGCTCGCACGCCCTCGCTCATGGCGATGAAGTCGGCCTCCCGCGAGCCCCAGTCCCGTCCGAGCGCCGCGCGCGTCGCCGCCGATGTGGTCAAGGGCCCCGGTGTCAGCAGCAGAGGCGCGTGGGCGTGCATCGGATCGTTGTAGCGTGCCGCGCCCACCGAGGCTAATCAGGCCGGACAACCAGGGCGCGGCGCATGAAACTCGGGGCGATCATCGGCGGCGCGTGCGGCTTGGCGCTGGCGGCCTGGCTGCTGGCCTCCTACGGCGTCGGGCGGATCCTGGACCTGCTGGGCCATGCGGGGTTCTTCGGCATCGCCACCGTGATCGCCTTCCACCTGGTGCAGATGGTGTTCTCCGGCGGTGCGTGGTGGGTGATCGCGGGCCAGACGGAGCCGCGGCCGCGCCTGTCCGAGTTCCTGGTCCTGCGCTGGGTCCGGGAGGGCGTGAACAACCTCCTGCCGGTGGCGCAGATCGGCGGGGAGTTCATCGCCTCCCGCCTGCTCGCCCGGCGCGGCGTGCCGCTCGCCTCCGCGATCGCCGGTGCCGTGGCGGACCTGACGATGGAGATGCTCACCCAGATCGCCTTCACCTTGCTCGGCCTGTTCCTGCTGCTGCACAGCGTCGGCGATGGCGGGATCGCCAACGTCGTCATCGGCGGCCTGGTCGCGGCGGCAGCGGTGGCGGCCGTGTTCCTGGGGGCACAGTGGCTCGGCCTGGCGATGCTGATCGAGACCGGGCTGATGCGGCTGGGCCAGGCGCTGGGCTGGTCCGGCACGACCAAGGTCGCCGGGCTGCACGCCGCGCTGATCGCCCGCTACCGCGAGCCGCGCCGCCTGGCGCTGGCCGCGCTCTGGCACACCATCTCGTGGCTGCTGGGCGGGATCGAGGTGTGCCTGGCGCTGCATTTCCTCGGCCATGACGTCGGCATCGTGCCTGGGCTGGTGATCGAGAGCCTGGGCCAGGCGCTGAAGGCGGTGGGCTTCGCCGTGCCGGGCGCTCTGGGCGTGCAGGAGGGCGGCTACATCGTGGTGTGCCAGCTGTTCGGCCTGGCGCCGGACGTGGCGATCGCGCTGTCCCTGGTGAAGCGTCTGCGGGAGGTGGTGCTCGGCGTGCCCAGCCTGATCGCGTGGCAGCGGATGGAGGGGCGGCAGCCGGCCGAGCAGCCGCAGAAGCTGACGGGCGCGCTGCCATGAGCGGCGGGTCGTGGACGCACCTTGCCGCCCAGCCGTTCGTGCGGCCGATGATCGGGACCTGGGTGCGGCCGAACCACCTGACCACCCTGCGCCTGCTCTCGGGCGTCGCGGCCTGCCTGTGCTTCGCCTGGGGCAGCCGGACGGCGGACGCGTGGGGCGGCGGCGTGTGGCTGGCTTCGGCCTTCCTGGACCGGGCGGATGGCGAGCTGGCGCGGCTCGGCGACCTGCGCAGCCCGGGTGGCCACGCCTACGACTACTGGGTCGACAACGTCGTCAACGCGCTGTTCTTCGTCGCCGCCGGCATCGGCCTGCGGCAGGGTTGGCTGGGTGGGTGGGCCGTGCCGCTCGGTTTGCTGAGCGGCGCCTCCCTGCTCGCCTGCGGTATCCTGTCCGAAGCGCTGGAACAAGGCAGCCCGCCGGACACCCGCGCCTATGGCGGCCGCTGGGGGTTCGACCCCGACGATGCGCTCTACCTCATGGCGCCGCTCGCCTGGCTGGGTTGGCTGGCGCCCGTCCTGCTCGGCGCCGCGATCGGTTCGACCGCCGTCATGCTGCTGACCGCGTTCCGGCTTCGGCGGCTGAGGAGGGTTACGGCACAGGCCTTGCGAGCCGACCTGGCCCAGATCGCCGCTCGAGCGCGGCATCCGTAACGCCGACGGAGACCAGAATGCGAATCCACGTCCAAAACCTGCCGAGCATGTTCGGCGCCCCGATCACCCTGGCGGAGTGGGAGGGAGCGGTCGCGCGCGCCGGGGTGACGCATCACGAGGTCACCGTCGGCAACACCATGGACGAGTACGAGGCGGTCATCCCGGAGGTCGAGGCGCTGGTGACGAGCACGCGCAATGCGAAGGACCTGTTCCCGACCCACGCGCCGAAGCTGCGCGCGGTGTTCTGCACCTCGGCCGGTCTGGACTCGGTGCCGTTCAAGGCGCTGCCGCCGGGCGTCCCGGTGTTGAACAACAGCGGCGTGCACGGGCCGAAGGCCGGCGAATACGGCATCATGGCGATCCTGATGCTCGCCAACTGGATGCCCGCGCTGATCACGGCGCAGCGCGACCAGGCCTGGAAGAGGCTGTCCGGCAGCGTGCTGGAGGGCCGCCGGGTCACCGTGCTGGGGCTCGGCAGCCTCGGCGGCGCGGTGGCGCAGCGGGCCAGCCAGTTCGGCATGCGCGTCACCGGCGTGCGGACCGCCGCCCGGCCGCACCCCGACTGCGAGCGGGTGGTCGCCACGGGCGAGCTGGACGGCGTCTTGGCGGAGACGGAGTTCCTGGTGATCGCCTGCCCGTTGACCGAGCAGACGCACAATATCCTGGACCGGCGCCGCGTCGGCCTGCTTCCGGCCCGGGCGGGAGTGGTGAACATCGGACGCGGACCGCTGATCGACCAGGACGCGCTGTGCGACCGGCTCGACGAAGGGAGTTTGAGCGGCGCCGTGCTGGACGTCTTCGTGCCGGAACCGGTGCCGCCCGGACACCGGCTCTGGACGACCAAGAACCTGGTCATGACCCCCCACGTGTCCTGCGACGACCCGCTGACCTACAACGCACGCAGCCTCGACACCTTCCTGCAGAACATGGCCGCGCTGGAGGCGGGCGAGCCGCTGCCGAACCTCTATCTGCCCGAACGCGGCTACTGAGCCGTCCCGCCTCGAAGTGGCCTCAGTCCCGCTCGCGGGGGAACGGCATCGGCGTGATCCGCTTCATCCGCACCGGGATGGACTTGGCCGCCGGCGTGTTGCTTCCCTTGGCCTTGTGCGCCAGCGGCAGCAGCGGATTGCACTCCGGGTAGTACGCCGCGACGCAGCCCTCCGGCACGTCGTACGGCGTCACCCTCAGGCCGGCCACGCTGCGCTCCCGGTCCTCGGCCACGGTGTGCAGCGCCACCGTGTCCGCCTCGTCGAAGCCGAGCCGCGCCATGTCGTTGCGGTTCATCAACACCACCATCCGCGTGCCCTTTATGCCGCGGAAGCGGTCGTGGTAGCCGTAGATCGTGGTGTTGAACTGGTCGTTGCTGCGCAGCGTCATCAGCGTCAGCACGTCCCGAGGGTCGTCCACGAGGGTCTGCGGCAGGCTCTCCGGCACGAGGAAGTTCGCCTTGCCCGTCTCGGTCGCCCACTCCCGCTGCCGGGCCTTGGACGGGATGTGGTATCCGCCGGGCTGCCACATCGCGTGCTCCAGGTCCTTGAACTTGTCGGGGAACGTCGTCTCGATCGCCTGGCGGACCCGGGCGTAGTCGTCGACCCAGGCATCCCAGGGCACCAGGGGGTTGGACGGCAGCGTCGCCTTCGCCAGCCCGGCCACGATGGACGGCTCGGACCGCAGGAACTCGCTGGCCGGCTTGCGCATCCCCCGCGAGCCCGTGACGCAGGAGGTGCTGTCCTCCATGCTGAGGGCCTGCGGGCCACTGGCCTGGCGGTCGATCTCGATGCGGCCGATCGGCGGCAGGATGTACGCGCGCCGGCCGTGCACGAGGTGGTTGCGGTTGAGCTTGGTGGAGACCGTGACCGTGAGCCCGATGGCTGCCATGGCCGGCTCCATCAGGTCGGTGTCCGGTACTGCGCGGACGAAGTTGCCGCCCAGGCTGAGGAAGGCGTCGACCCCGCCCTCCACCATGGCCTGGCAGGTCTCCACCGTGTCCCAGCCCTTCTCCCGCAGCGGCGCGAAGCCATACTGGGCCGCCTGCTGGTCGAGCGAGGCGAGCTCCGGCTTCTCCGTGATGCCGACGGTGCGCTGGCCCTGGACGTTGGAATGGCCGCGCACCGGGCTGGCGCCCGCGCCGGGCTTGCCCATGTTGCCGCGCATCAGCAGCAGGTTGAGCAGCATCTGCACGTTCTCGACGCCGTCGACGTGCTGCGTCAGCCCCATGCCCCACATGGCGACCGCACGCTCCGCCTGGGAATACACGGCCGCCGCCGCCTCCATTGCCGACCGGGTCAGCCCCGCGTGCCGTTCCAGCACCGCCCATGGTTGGGTGCGGAGGAAGGTCGCAAGCGCCTCGAAGCCATGGGTGTGCTCGGCGATGAACCCGGTGTCGAGCACCCGGGCCGCCCCGGCGGCCACCGCGGCATCGTCCCGCTCCAGCACCGCCTTGCAGATGCCCGTCAGCGCCGCCAGGTCGCCGCCGGCCTTCACCTGGTGGTACTGCGAGGCGATCGGCGTGCTCATGCCCGGCAGCAGTTCCGTCGGATGCTGCGGCGAGGCGAAGCGTTCCAGCGAGCGTTCCCGCAACGGGTTGAACACCAGGATGGGCACGCCGCGACGATGCGCGGCCTGGTAGTCGTTCAACGCCCGCGGGCTGTTGGTGCCCGGGTTCTGCCCCCAGATCATGATGCAGTCCGCCAGCGCCATGTCTTCCAGCGTGACGGTGCCCTTCGGCACGCCGATGCTCTTCGGCATCGCGACGGACGTCGTCTCGTGGCACATGTTGGAGCAGTCGGGGAAGTTGCTGGTGCCGTAAAGCCGGCCGAACAGCTGCCACATATACGCCGTCTCCAGCGACGAGCGTCCGGACGCGTAGAACACCACCCGCCGCGGGTCGAGCTGCTTCAGTTCCGACCCGATCGCCGCGAAGGCGTCCTCCCAGGCGACCGGCACGTAGGTGTCGGACGCCGGGTCGTAGCGCAGCGGGTGGGTGATGCGGCCGATCTTCTCCAGGTCGTGGTCGCGCCAACTCCGCAATTCGGCGACGGTGTGCTGGGCGAAGAACGCCGGGTCGACCCGCTTGGACGTGATCTCCCACGCCGTGGCCTTGGCGCCGTTCTCGCAGAACTCGAAGGGATGCGGGTCGGCGGGCTTGGGCCAGGCGCAGCTCACGCAGCTGTAGCCGTCCGGTTTGTTCTGATGGCGGAGCAGCAGGGAGCCGGCGACGGGCACGTGCTCGCGCATCAGGATGTCGCCGAGCGAACGGATCGAGCCCCAGCCGCCCGACGGGCCCTTGTAGGGCTTGATAGTCGGCTTCCTCATCGGCGTTCCCCCGCGTGGCGTTCGAACGCCCGCGGGTGAACGCGGTTGCGGTCACCTCGGAATGGCTCGGCCCTCACGGTCGCCCTCTACGACGGCGGAGGCGCCCGGGGTGCCACGATGGGCAAGGTGCTGTCCGCAGGCGCGGGCTGCGCCGGTTCGGGCGTGTAATACCAGGCGGGCACGGTGCCCGGCAGGTCGGACTTGGCGCCCTCCACCTCGCCATCGCGGTGCTGCTGGTACAGCGTGCGGTAGGTGGCGTACGGGTCGAGCGCCGTCTTCTCGATCGCGTCCGTCTCCGTCAGCAGGCGGGACCGCGTGTCCACCGCGCTCGACGCGAAGCGAACCAGCCCGAACGTCGTGCTGCCGCCGAAGCTGACCCAGGTGAGCGGATCAAGGGCGGAGTTCGTGCCGTAGCCGACCGCGTCGCGCGGGTTGCTCGGCCCCAGCACCGGGAGGAACAGGAACGGGCCCTCCGGCACGCCCCACACCGCCAGCGTCAGCCCGGCATCGGTGTCATGGTCGGGGAAGCCCCAGCCAGTCGCAACGTCGAACACGCCGCCGGCGCCAAGGGTGGTGTTGATCAGCAGGCGCATGAAGGTGTTGCCGGCCTTGCGGGGATGGCCCTGCAGCACGTCGTTGGCGAACTGCGCCGGGTTGCCCAGGTTGGACAGGGTGTTGTGCACGTGGTCGCGCACCGCGCCCGGCACGACCTGGCGATAGCCGCTCGCCACGGGGTGCAGCACCGTGCGGTCCAGCGCGCTGTTCACGGCGTAGAACTGGCGGTTGGTCGGCTCCAGCGGGTCGTTGCGCTCGTTGTAGTCCGCCAACTCGTCCGGCTGGCTGGCTGGCGGCTTGGTGGCGCACCCGGTGACGAGGAGGGCGGCCGCCGCAAGCGCGGGCAGTACGGTGCGCAGGCGCATGGTGTCCTTCATGTCATCGCCAGGCCGCGTCGGCGTTCCGCGCGGGCTGCGCTTCCTCCGGCAGCATACACGACGCATGCGGAATATGACAGACCTGTGAGGTCAGGGAGGGGCGCCATGGGCCAGCCGGCCCAGCAACCCGCCGTCCAGCAAGTCGCCGACCCGCTCGACCGTGATGTCCGCGGGCGGGTTGGCGGCCAGCACCGCCGCGTCGAAGGCGAACTGGCCCTGTCGCGGGAACACCGTGGTAACCCGGTCGCCCCAGACCCGCTTGAAGGCGGTCAACAGGCGGATCTTGTCGTCCACCACGACGTAACGCTCCGCCGGGTAGCGCCGCTCGATCGCCACGACCTCCTGGTCCTTGTGGACGCAGATCATCACCCGGCCGGGGCCGAACGCCTCGGCAAGGCCCGCCCGCTCCAACTTGCGGGGCTGGAACACGGCGTCCCCATCCGTCAGCGCCACTGTCGGTCCCAGCGCCTTCAGCCCCGCGACCAGGTCCAGCGCGCGAGGATACAGCTGCTTGGCATATGGATAGTCCATGACGAAGAGCGACAGCCAGATCGCCGCCTCGTCCTCCATCCGCTCGAGCCGGTATTGCTGGAAGGCACCGAGGTAGTCGCGGTAGCCGAGGGAGTGGAACAGGCCCTCCTGGATGGTCCAATACCGGTCCCTTGCCGCGGCACCGGACTCCTGCTCGATGTGAGCCTTCAGATCATTCTGGAAGCCGTCATTGTCGAGCAGCGTGTTGTCCACGTCGACCAGGAACACCACCGAGGCTGCTGCCACACCATCCACTCCCATCCACCCGGCAAGCTAGCGCCGCCCGGGCGCGATGCGTCAATGCGCGTATGGGTGCGAGGATGCGAGCGGATCGGCCAGGAAGGCACCGAAATCACCGGCATGCAGTCCGAACGCCAACAGCAGAAAGCCGCCGGCCAGCGAGAAATTCTTCAGGAAGTCCCAGAACAGGGTGCGCGCCTTGCTGTCGCCGCTGCGCCAGAAGTCGCCGGGCGTCCACCAACGCTTCCACAGCACCGCCGTCACCCCGCAATACCCGGCCATGATGAAGGCGGCGAGCCGATCCGCCACGCCGGTCAGGATGCCGAGGGGCATGAGGATCTCCGTTGCCAGCCCGACCAGGATGAGCGCCGTGGCGGCGGCGGTGCCTGGCACCAGCTCCTGCGCCTGCCCCACCGCGCCCTTGAAGTTGACGACCTTGTCCAAAGCGCTGAACGGGAAGAACAGCACCACCAGCAGATAGCGGACGGCAAGCGCCACCAGGACGCTCACGCGCCGATCCGCCGGCCGATGTGGTCGGCCACCCGCAGGGCGTTGGCGATGATGGTCAGCGTCGGGTTCACCGACCCGATCGACGGAAAGAAACTCGCGTCGGTGACGTAGAGGTTGTCCAACCCGTGCGCCTTGCAGTTCGTGTCGAGCACGGAGGCAGCGGGGTCGGTGCCGAACCGGCAGGTGCCGGCCTGGTGCGCGGTGCCGCCGATCGGGATGCCCTTGCCGAAGTAGAGCTTGCGCTCCAGCAGCAGGGAGCGTGCGCCGCATTGGTTGAGGTAGTGCTCGAGCTTCTTCTTCAGGCGGTGGTGGGCTTCCATGTTGTTTTCCTGCAGATCGAGCACGACCCGGTCGCCGTCGTAGAAGATGCGGTTCTCCGGCCGCGGAAGGTCTTCGGAGGACAGCCAGAAATCCATCGAGTGCCGCGCCATCTCGCTGAACGGCATGTCCGGGAACCATTCCAGCCAGCTGGGCAGCGCCTCGCCCTTGATCTGCTCGGCGTCGGAGGAGGCGCACATCTGGATCAGCCCCAGCGGATACTCCCAGTCATCGGCACCGAAGTAGAAGTCGCCCAGCGCCATGGTCTTCTGGAACACGGTATCGTTCGGCTCGCGCATCAGCGCCATCAGCACCGACTGGTTGTGCCGCATGTAGTTCCGCCCGACCAGGCCGGACGCGTTGGCCAGGCCGTCCGGATGGGCATCGCTGCCGGACCGCAGCAGCAACAGGGCGGAGGACAATGCGCCGCATGCCACGACCACGATGTCGGCGCTGTACCGCTCCTGCCGGCCTTCGCGCAGCACCTGGGCACCGGTGACGGTGCGGCCGGTGGCGTCCGTCTCCAGGCGTTGCACGTAGGCGTTGGTGAGCAGGGTGAGGTTGGGGTTGGCGGCGAGCGCCGGGTCCACGCACATCACCTGGGCGTCCGCCTTGCCGTTCAGCAGGCACGGGAAGCCGTCGAACGCGTTGCACCGGATGCAGGTGCTGGTGGGCGTGACCCGCCCATCCTTCTCGTCCAGCAGGATCCCCAGCGGCAGGTGGAACGGGTGCAGCCCCAGGCCGGCGAGCCGGTCGGAAAGTTGCTGGACATGCGGCTCGTGGGACACCGGCGGGTGGGGGTACGGCCCGCTCGCCGCCGGTTCACCCGGGTCCTCGCCACGCTGGCCGTGGACGTGGAACAGGGCCTCCGCCTCGGCGTAGAACGGCTCGAACGCCTCGTATGGCAGCGGCCAGGCCGGGGAAAGGCCGTCCTTGTGGACGATCTCGCCGAAATCCCGCTCCCGCATGCGGAACAGCGCCGCGCCGTAGACCTTGGAGTTGCCGCCGACATAATAGTGCAGCCCTGGATGGAAGGCGGCCCCGTCGGGGCCATACCACGTCTCCTTGGTCTGGTAGGTGCCATCGACGAACACGGTCTTGCTGTCCCAGTTGGCGCGGCTGCGCGGCAGGTAGTCGCCGCGTTCCAGCAACAGGACGCGCTTGCCCGTGGGCGCCAACCGGTGGGCGAGCGAAGCGCCGCCCGGCCCGCTGCCGATCACCATGATGTCGTAATGGTCCATGCGCCGGTCTCCGCTGCCGCTGCCACAAGGATGCAGCCTCGGCAGAGTTGCCGCGGCGGTGGGCAGGTGGCTACTTCGCCTCGAAGCTGCCGAGATAATCCATCTTGCCGAGCGGCACGCCCTGGTGGCGCAGCACGCCATATGCCGTGGCGACGTGGAAGAAGAAGTTGGGCAGGGCGAACTGCGTCAGATAGTCGGCGCCGCGGAACGACACCGGCTGCTGGCGCAGCGGCAGGGTGATCGTGCGGCCCTCCGCCCCCTCGATCAGCTCCGGCCGGAAGCCCTGCACGTATGCGATGGTCTTGGCGATCCGTGCCTGCAAGTCCGGGAAAGTCGTCTCGGTGTCCGGGTAACTCGGCGGCGGCTCCCCCGCGAGGCGTGCGGCACACGTCTTCGCAGCGTCGGAGGCGCTTTGCACCTGCCGCGCCAGGTCGAACATGTCGGGCGCCAGGCGCGCGCCGATCAGGGTGGAGGGGTCGATGCCGTTTGCCGCCGCATGGGCGGCAGCCTTGTCCAGGACGGCCGCCAAAGCCTGAAGCGAGCGCACCATCATCGGGATGGATGCTTCGTAGATGGAGAATGCCAATCCAGTCACTCCCTGTGCCCGTCTGTCCGACCGAAACCCAACGTCCCGCCAGATGTTATGGCTGCATCGGCAATGACAGGAGAATGCGATGAGCAGCACGTCCGACAAGGCCAGCGGCCTGGGCAACCAGGCGATGGGCAACGTCAAGCAGGGCGTCGGCAACCTGACCGGCTCTGACAAGATGAAGGCCGAGGGCGTGGCCCAGGAAGCCAAGGGCGAGGCGCAGAAGGCGGCGGGTGATGCCAAGGCCGCGGTCAAGGACGGCGCCAACAAGGTCGCCGACACCGTCAACAAGGCGCTTTGACGTCGTAGGCCGCAAGCCGCGACGACCGTGCTGTCGTCTAGCAACCGTCATCACGAGCGAAGCGCGGCGACCGACAGCGCCACGTTCCAGGTTGACGCTCCCCAGCCTTCTCCCTCTGGGAGAGGACTGGGTGAGGGTATGGGAAGCGGTCCTGCACTGGGGCCTGTGCCCGCTCTCCAGCGCAAGTCCCGCTTAGCCCCTCACGTGCTGCCTAATCTGAAGGCCGCTAGCTGAGTTCCGCTTCCAGCGCTGGCTTGAGGTATCCGAACGCCGCACCGGCTGACACCGGGGAAATCGGCTCCCCCACCTTGCGGTTGAGCGCGCGCAGGATCGGGCTTGGGGCAACCTCGTCCTCCGTCAGGAACAAGCCGAGCTTCCTTGCCGCCAGGCCCACGCCCCGCGCACTCGTCCAGATCGCGAACGGGATGGCGAGCAGCAGCCCCGGCAGCAGGGACGCAGACCATCCCAGCGTCGCAGCCCCGGCGGACGCCGCAGCCGCCAGCCACCCCAGACCGACCATGGCTGGGTATGCCATGCGCGAGGCCGCCTCGGCCCAGGACAGGCCGCGGTCGTCGCGCGGCTGCGACTCCCACCGGACCGAGCGGCCTAGCGCCATCATCACGATGAAACGGGTGTAGAACACCAGCAGGACGGGTGCCGTCACCATCGCCGACGCCTGCTCCAACGCGGCGCTCACCAGCAGGCGGGCACGCCCCCCGAACCGCGCGGCCGCTTCGCCGTCGAGCAGCACCGCAACCAAGCTGCACAGCTTCGCCGCGTAGAGCAGCAGGAACGTCAGCCCGACGAAGCACGTCCGCGCCGGGCTCGGAACACCCAGCAGTTGCTCGACGAACCGACCGCCGAACAGGCTGTCCAGCGTCGCCAGCCCGGCGAACCCCACCAGCAGCGGACCTGACAGGTAGTTCAGCACTCCCAGTGCCAGGTGGTAGCGTCCCACCGACCGGAGGCCCCGCATTCCCAGCACGCCGAGGTGCTGGAGGTTGCCCTGGCACCACCGGCGTTCGCGCTGGGCGAAGTCCACCATGTTCGCCGGCAGCGCCTCGTAGCTCTCGCCGAGCGAGGGCAGCATCCAGACGTGCCAGCCACCCCGCCGCATCATCGCGGCTTCCACCACGTCGTGGCACAGGATCTCGCCGCCGAACGGCTCGCGCCCCGGCAGGACCGGGAGGTCGCAATGCGCCATGAACGGCGCGATGCGGATGATGGCGTTGTGGCCCCAGTAATTGCTGTCGTCCTGCTGCCAGTAGGCCAGGCCCTCCACCAGCAGCGGCGTATACAGCCGGGCCGCGAATTGCTGGATGCGGGCGAACAGCGTTTCCCGCCCGGCCGCGTAGGGGACGGTCTGGATCAGCCCGGTGCGGGGGTTCGCATCCATCAGGCCCACCATGGTCGCGATGGTCGTGGCGCTCATCAGGCTGTCGGCGTCGAGCACGACCATGTAGTCGTAGGATGCCGACCAGCGGCGACAGAACTCGGCGATGTTGCCGACCTTGCGCCGGGTGTTGTCGGTCCGGCGACGGTAGCCCACCCGATCGCCGAACAGCCGGTGCACCGCCGTGAAGGCAGCCTCCTCCGCGGCGGCGATGGCGGGATCGCGCGTGTCGCTCAACACGAAGATGTCCGTCCGCGCGATGCCTTGCTCCACCAGGTCCCGCGCCATTACCTCCACCGCGGCGAACACCGCACGCGGGTCCTCGTGATAGACCGGGAACAGCACGGCGGTCCGGCTGGTGCCGTTCGGCGACCCGCTCGCGGGCCGCGAAGCACGGAGCAGCCGGGCGCACGCGCCGAGCACGCCAGGCCAGCCGGTCAGAGCCAGATAGAGCAGGTTGCCGAACAGCAGGGCGAGCAGGACATCGCGGGCCATCGAGTGCGCATGGACCGTGAGGATGGCGGCGAGCCAAGTGCCGAGCATCGGCAGTCCAAGCGCCGGCACGGCGAACGACAGCCGCCTGGCAAGGCTTCGACGCGCCGGAAGATGGGTTCCGGTGCCGCATACGGCCGAGGCGTCGGGCATGGCGATGGCGTCGCGAGCGGGCGCTGAGATCATCTCAACCTGTCAGGGTGTGTCGAAGCGATTGGTGACAGGAGCATCGCCTTACAATGTGTCGGGCGCATGGCCGCGAACGCGTGGCAAAGCGGTGCCGATAGCACCCCGGCTCAAGAATGAAAATCGCCGGTGGTCACGCCGTCCCAAGCAGGGCATTGATGTCGCAGCCGATGAAACGCTCGGCATGCACGCCATCACCCTCGTCCCAAGCGAATTTCTGCAGCGCCTTGGCGAGCGCCGCGGCGCCGCCGAACTGGAAGCCCACTTGGCTGGTATAGGCCTGTGCCGCGGCGATCTTCCGGTCCAAGGCGGCGGAGATGCCGACCACCCTCTGCTCGAACGCCATGATCGACGGGAGGGGGCGCGCATGCGGCTGCCGGATGGCGTAGGGTGTGTCGCGATAGAAGGCCAGCCGCTCCGCCCGGAAGCAAGCGATGGCCGCCCACACCACGTGCTGGTGGTCGACATGGTTGCCGAGACCCTGCGGCGCCACGACCAGGTCGGGGTTGAGCCGCGCGGACAGCTCGATAAAATCGGCGATCAGCGCCAGGCGGACGCTGTCCTCGTCATGCGTCGGCCCGAACAACGCCGGCGCGGAGTCGTATCCCCGGTGCGGCGCCTCCAGCAGATCCAGCCACAGCGCCTCGCTGACGCCGAGGCGGGAGGTCGCATCGCGGTCCTCCTGCCGGCGCAGCGCCATGTAATCCGCGTCGGGTGCCAGCCCCTTGTCCAACTGGCAGGCCAGGGCGAACCCGGTTGCCGGCACGACGGAGCGGGTGAAGGCGGTCACCAGCACCGTGGTCCACCCCCGGTCCACCAACAACCCGGCCAAACCACCCGCTGAGAAGACGGCATCGTCCAGGTGCGGCGAGACAAACAGGGCTGTTGGCATGGGTCACAACAGATGTGGTTCGAGCCTAAAACGGCATGGTGTCCGCGGGAGTTCCACCGGCCAGGCCACGTCCGGGACGGTGGCGCGAAGGTCCGCATAGACCTGCATGACCTGCCGGCCCACCGCCTGCCACGAGTAGACGCGGCGGCACTCCTCCAGCCCGGCCTCGGCCAGCCGAACCCGCTCCGCCGGGTCGCTCAGCATGCGGCGCAGCGCCGCCGTCAGCGCCGGGATGTCGCCAGGCTCGGTCAACAGCCCGTTCTCGCCATCGCGGATGCAATCCACCACGCCGACGGAGCGGCAGGACACCACGGCCAGCCGGCTCGCCATCGCCTCCAGGATGGTGTTCGAGAAGCCCTCGGCATAGGTCGGCGAGACGAAGATGTCGGCCCGCCGGTAGACGGCCGGCACGTCGGCATAGTCCACGTAGCCGGTCATCCGGGCGTGGCGCTCCAGGCCGAGCGCGGCGATGCGCGCCGCCGTCTCGTCGAAGGTCGGGCCGATGCCGGAGACCAGCAGCTCGAACGCGACGCCCTCCGCAGCCAGCGGCGCCAGCGCATCCAGCATGTCCAACACGCCTTTCCGGACGTCGACCCGGCCATGGTACAGCAGCACCGGGGTCCCGTCGGCGGGCCGGTCGCCGGGCGTGAAGCGCGACACGTCCACCGCGCCGGGCACGACCGTGAAGCGCGACGGATCGGTGCCCAGCCGGTGCGTGACCTCGTCGGCGAAGGAGCGGCAGCCGATCAGCACCGCGCCGGCATGGTCCAGCACGCGGACCATGGCCAGCCGGTGCGTCTCGCAGCAGGAGCCGACCCAGTGGCCGTCGCCGCCCTGGATGGAGACGACGTTCGGCACGCCGGTCTCGCGGGAGGCTTCCAGCACCGCCCAGCCGCACGGGTAGCCGTATTGGGCGTGCAGGATGTCGAATGGCTGGCGGGCATGTTCGGCCAGGATCGCCGCCTTCATGTTGGCGACGTCGGTTTCGAAGTCGCCGCCATCCTGCTCGCCCACCTGCTCCAGCCCGACCACGCGCACGCCGGGCACGGGTGGGGGCGGGCCGCCGCCATAGACGCGGATGCCGAGCGGGTCGCCGCGGTACTGGCTGACCATGGTGACGTCGTGGCCGGCGGCCACCAGCTCCCGCAGCAGGTTCAGCGCGTAGACGCTCATGCCCGAGATGGCCGGGAAGAAGCGGCGGGAAACGAAGCAGATGCGCACGCGACGGGTCCTTACTCTTCCGTCATCGCGAGCCGAGCGTGGCGACCCAGTCGGCACGCACCGGGCACCGCACCTGGACGCCCTGGATTGCCGCGGCGCGCTGCGCCTCGCAACGACGATTTTTCACAGTGGGAGAGCCGCGCGCAGAGCCGCCAGCGAAGCGGGGATCATCGTGTCGGCGCGATGGCTTTCGCGCGACAGCTCGACGCAGATGAGCTTCTGGAACCCGATGGACCCCAGCGCGCCCAGCACGCCGGGCACGTCCATGTCGCCCTCGCCGAACGGCAGGTGGACGTGGCTGCCGCGCTTCATATCCTCGACCGTCACGGTGCCGAGCGAGCCCGCGAACTCCAGCACGGCCGCCTCCGGGTCGCGCTCCCCCGTCACCAGGCAGTGCCCGGTGTCGAGCGCCAGCCGCAGCCCGGGGATGGCCAGGGTGCGCCAGTCATCCACCGTCTCCACCAGCATGCCCGGCTCCGGCTCCAGCGCCGCGACGACGTCCATCGCCTCGGCCCGGCGCACCACCTCCTCCACCCCCTCCAGCAGCCAGCCCCGCGCCTGGTCGGGCGTGACGCCGGGCTTCGGCACGCCGGCCCAGAAGCTCATCGCCTCCCCGCCCGTCTCGGCCACGACGGTGAGGGCCCGGGTGAGGAAGTCGACCCGGCGCGCACGCCCGTCGGGGTCCGCGCTCAGCAGCGTGGGCTCGTGCTTCTGTCGCGGGTCGAGCAGGAAGCGCGCGCCCGTCTCCACCACGCAGCCGAGGTTCAGCGCGCGCAGCCGTGCCGCGAGGTGACGGGTGTTGAGCAGGAAGTCCGGGTCGTACGGGTCCAGGTGATGGATGTCGAGCGTCAGCGCCACGCCGTCGTAGCCGGCTTCCGCGATCAGCGTCAGCGCGTCGTCCAGGCGGTGGTTGGCCGCACCGTTGGTGTTGAAGGCGAATCGCAGGGTCATGCGCGGCGCTCCAGCGCGATGGGGGCGCTGTGCACCTCCGGCTCCCGATACAGCGGGTAGAGGCGGCCGACGATGCGGTCCACCGCGGCCACATCCAGCCAGGCCGGGCCGCCCAGCCGCTCCGCCGCGCCCGCAGGCAGGCGCACGGGAGCGGCGCCGGGCGGCGGCGCGCCCAGGCCGACCAGCGGGGAACCCCGTTGCAGCAGCTTGCGCACGCCGCGCTCGCCGATCCGGTGGTAGCTCATCGTCTCCACCTCCAGCCCGGGCACGATGGCCTTGACGACATGGACGTCGCGCGCGCCGGGCGGTGAGAAGTCGACGAACAGCACCTCCATGCCGGCCTCGGCGAAGCGCCGCGCCAGCTCGGTGACCAGCGGCGTGCCGGAGAGCGGGCCGTCCCAGCGCGGCAGCTCGTCGAACCGCTTGGTGGCCTGCCGCGACAGCACGCTGTCGGCCAGGTAGCCGCGCAGGGTCGACGCGTCGGTGCGGCACCAGGCCATCATCTCGCGCAGCGCCCGGCTCTCCTCGCCGTCCAGCGAGTGGTAGCCGCGGAACCGCTCCAGATAGCCCGGCGGCGCGATGTGCGCGACCGCGGAGAGCGGCGCGTGGCTGAACATCTTGCGCACCCGCGCGGCCGCGAACTCGAACAGCGCCTTGCGCAGCGCCTGCTCGCGGTCGACCGACGCGGCCTCCCCCGCCGCGGTGATCATGATCGGAAACGGCGGGGAGGCGTGGCGCTCGCCGCCCACGCAGTACACGCCGGCCACGCCGAACTCGTCGGAGGCGAACTTCGGCAGCACCTCCATCCCCTGGGCAGCCAGGCGGTCCAGCAGGGCGCGGGTGCGCGGGTCCGCCGGGCCGTCGCCCAGGTCCAGCACGATGCCGCGGTCCATCGCGCGGAAGCCGGTGCCGTTGCCGTCGCGCTGCAGGAGCTCGCATATGCCGTGGCCGATGGCGAAGTCCAGCGTCGGCCCGGCGCCCAGCCCGTTGGTGATCGGCGTGGTGAAAGGCTGGTAGCCCGGCGTGAAGTCGCCGACCGAGCAGCCGGCGATCTCCGTCGGCACCAGCACCGTGCCGCCGCCGGGCCAGCGCTGCGCCGGCACCCACTCCAGCACCGTGTCGTGGTCGACCGGGCTGCCGGCGGGCAGGCAGAGGGCGAGCGGGTCCGCGATCCCCCGCGCGCCGAGCTGCGCCGCCAGGGCCGCGTAGCTGCCGGTGCGGCGCGGGAAGCGGGCGATGGCGCCCGCGGAATGCACCGCCTCCGCCAGCTCGCCCGTGGTGCCGACGATCGCCTCGGCGTCCGTGGTGCCGTAGCCAACGCCGTGCGGCGTCACGCCATGGAAGCGGGTGCCGTCCTGGTTGAGGAAGATCGCGTTCCAGCAGGCGACCCCCGTGCGGTCCAGCGCCGCCAGGCTGAACAGCTCCACCCGGCCGGGCGGCATCGACTCGATGTAGGCCGCCGCCGCATCCGGGATGTCCGGCGGCAGGAAGTGCCCCGTCATCGCTGGATCGGGATGGGGGTGGTGAAGGGCGGCCCGGCGATCACCTCGTCGAACAGCGCCAGGGCCGCCCTCGTGCTGGTGTCGGTGGCGTATTCGAAGGGGGTGAACACGGAGGTGAAGTCCAGCTGCTCGTACACGGCGCGGTAGCGTCGCGCCTCGTCGCGCGAGAGCGGGATCTGCTTGTGGTAGGCCTTGTGGCAGGAAATCCGCTGCGCGCTGCCGTCCGGGTCGAAGTCGACCTTCAGCGAGTCCCCGGCGAACACCGCCTTGCGGTCACGGTCGTAGAGGATGGCGTGCCCGTCATAGTGCCCGCCGGTGTGGTAGAGCGTCAGGCCGGGCCGGATCTCGAACACCTCGTCGTACGGCAGCGTCACCCGCATCGCCTTGGTCCACTCCAGGTCCTCCTTCTGGATCAGCAGCTCCGGCCCGAACTGCTCCTGCAACTGGTACAGCGCGCCGTAGCCGTGCGGGTGGGAGGCGGCGAGGATGCGGATGCCGCCCAGCTCCTCGATCTTGGCCAACTGGGCGGGGCTGTAATGCGGCGCGGCCTCGAAAGCGACGTTGCCCTCCGGATACAGCAGCAGCCACCCATGGCTATCCAGGCCGAAGCGCGGAGTGGACCAGAACTCCCAGATGCCGGGGATGGCCTCGCGCCAGTGGTATTGCAGCCGGGGCGCGATCTCGTCGGGTGTCACGAACTCCCACCCGTCGGCCGGCAGGTCGTTGCGGACGTCGGAGCAGATGGGGCAGTGCGGCGGCACGGCGAAGTATTTCTGCCAATGCCCGCAATTGGTGCAGGCGAACGGACTAAGCGGCATGGGTCAGCTCCGGCCGGGCCTGAGCCTGGGCGCGCAGCACCAGCTCCATCACGTGCAGGTCGTGCGCGGGCAGGAACGGGAAGGAGCGGCCGGACAGCGAGGCCGCGAAGGCCTCCACCTGGTTGAGAAACGGGGACCGGTCGGTGCCGGGCACGTCCAGCCGCACGGTCGCGCCCGTGGCGGCGTCGGTCCGGTCCAGCGTGCCGCCCGGCGTTTGGCCCATCGTGTCGGTCGCGACGACCTGCGCGGCCGTCCCCAGCACCTCCAGCCGACGGCGCGGGAAGGTTTCGGGGCAGTTGTAGGCGACGTGCAGCTGCACCAGCACGCCCCGCGCGGTGCGGGCGATCAGCAACGCGCCGTCCTCGACCGCGTAGCCGTGCACCTGCGACTGGCCCATGGCGGCGATGTCGACGATGCGGTCGTCCAGCAGCATGCAGGCGAGGTCCAGCCCGTGCGGCGCCAGGTCCATCAGCGCGCCGCCGCCGGCACGGGCCGGGTCGGTGCGCCAGTTGTCACCTTGGAAGTCGGCACCGACCCAGCAGCAATAGGCGATGCGGACGGCGGTGACGGTGCCGAGCGCGCCTGCCTGCACCAGCCCGGCCAGATGCTGGTGGGCCGGGTGGAAGCGTTGGTCGAAGGCGGTCGCATAGGACACGCCCGCCCGCCCGCAGGCGGCCACCATGGCCCGCGCGTCGGCCAGGGTGGTCGCCATCGGCTTCTCGCACAGCACCGGCACGCCCGCCGCCGCCGCCGCCTCGACCAAGGGGCGGTGGGCGTCGTTGGGGGAGGCGATGTAGACGGCATCGATGGCGGCGAAGAAGGCAGCCGGGTCGGTGAAGGGCGTTGCAGCGGGGTGAAGTGCCGCCATCCTGGCCAGTGCCGAGGCGGACACGTCGTGCAACGCGGCCAGCCTGCCGTTGGCGGAGGCCGCGATCGCCGGCGCCACGTAGTCCCGCGCCACCCAACCACATCCTGCGATGCCCCACCGGATGGTCACGTAGACCCTCCCGCGATCGTAAAGAGCCCGCTCCCTCCGGGAGAGAGTGTCGGCATCACCAGCGCTCCGGCAGGTCGACGAGCACGCGGTGGCGGGCGAGTGCGTCGATTGCGGGGGTCTGGCCGGCAATGGCGGCGTCCGGCGCGTCCGTGTGCGAGGGGTAGGTCGCGAGGGCGCCATACTCCGCCTCGTAGCGCTCGGACGGCCAGCGGATCGCGCCGCCCTCGTACAGCGGGTTGCGGCGCAGTGCGGCCCCGGGCGGCGGCACGGTGAGCGGGCCGGCGGCCGGGCCGGGTGCGGCCGTGCCCATAGCCAGCGCCACTGCGGGCGCCTCCGCCAGCTCGGGCAGGGTCGCCTTGCGCGGCACGCGGGTCTCCACCAACGCAGCTGTCAGCTCGCGGTCGTCGAACAAGTCCGGCGCCGGGAACATCGCGGCGTAGGTGGCCGGTTCCAGCGGCTCGCCGGCGGACAGGTTGTCCACCAGCGCGTTGTGCATATGGCCGACCAGCACGCGCGTCGCGACCCGAAGCATCTCGGCCGCGACCTGCCGCTTCTCGGGCAGGAAGTAGAACGCGTCGTGGCAGAACAGCAGGTCCGCCGCCCGGTCGGCGAAGGGCCACGGCTCGGCCGCGTCGAAGCACACCAGCGTCGCCGTCGGCGCCACCCAATGCCGCGCCAGCCACAGCTTGGCGAACACCAGGTCCCCGCCCACTACGCCGGCGGCATGCCCCTGGAAGGCGCGCAGGAAGTGCCCGGCGCCGCAGGCCAGTTCCAGCACGGTGCGCGGCGCCCCCCAATAGGACTGCGCCAGCGCCAGGCCCGACAGGAAGGTCGGGTCCGACCAGCGATGCGCGAAATAGGTGCCGACCGGGCCGAAAGCCAGCAGGTCCATCGCCGCACGGAAGCTCAGCGCGTCACGCCGGGCGACCACCTCGCGGCGTGCAGCCTCGGTGGGGGGCGGCGTGCGTGCCCACCCATCCTGGTCGCCCAGAAGCAGGACGAGCGCGCCGTCCCCGTCCCCGGCATCCAGACAGGCCAGGGCCGCATCGGCCAAGGCGCGACGGTCGGCGCGGAGGAAGACGATGTCGTCGACCACGGGCCACCGCTCCCCCTCGGCAGCCACCGAATGTCCGGACCGGGCCAGCACGCGGCCCGTGAGCGGGCTGCGCAGGATCACGGCAGCCCGGCCTCCGCCAAAACGGTGCGATGGAACGCCTGCAACGGACCGGCATGCACCAGTTCCAGGTCGTCGAGCGCCTGCGCCGTAGTGAAGCACGCCACGCGCTCGTACTGCCGCATCTGCAACACGCGGTCCATCACGTCGGCGGCGTTGAAGGCGCGGCCCTCGGGCGTGTCGGCATCGCCGATCGTGTCGAGCGCCGTCCGGACCGTCGCGGCGACCGGCGGGGCCAGCGTCGACAACGCGCGGGCGAACAGCCGCCGCATGGACGGCTCCAGCGCGTCACCCAGCATGACCTCCCCGGCGAAGCCGCTATCCGGCAGCACCGCATTGTGGAGGTGGTGCGCCATCCCGGCCACGAAGGCGACCGCCGGGTCGGCGCCGTAGGCACCGGCAAGCACCGTCCCGAGCACCGCCACGACCAGGCAGTGGTCGCCATGGTTCTCCGGCGGCTCCAGCACCAGGCGCGGCTTGCCGGGGCAGGTGGCACCGGCCCGGGGCTGGCGGATCAGGGCCTCGGCAAAGCCCGGTGCTTCGGCCGCGGCGCATGGCAAGCCGAGGTGGCGCCGCAGGTCCGAGCGCAGCGCCGGGTGGATCGGACGGGCGACCTCGTCGAAGCTGCGCTGCAGGATCGCCAGGGGGTCCGGCACCTCCGCCTCCTCCAGCACGCCGCGGTCGATCCCGCCCAACCGGGCCGCTGCCAACGCGTCGGCGGCGGTGCACAAGGCGACGGTGCCGGCATCTTCCCCGGCGGCAAGCCGACCCCAGGCACGGCGGAAGGCCCGCACGGCCAGGCTGTCCGGCGCGGACGCGTCCCGGATGCGCTTCAGGTCCCCCAGTTCAGCCGCGAGCGGGGTGAGCGTGCCCACCCCGCCCGGTCTGCCACCATCCATCAGGCGGCGTTCAGCCAGTCGAGCAGGTTGCGCTCCTGCACGGGGAAGGAGTGCTCCTCACGACGGCCGGCCGGGGTCATCGGCGCCTTGAAGAAGATGCCCAGCTGCTCCTGGATGCCGCCCTTGCCGCGCTGCTTGGCCAGGTCCAGCACCCGGGCGATCTCGATCACCAGCGGTGCGGCCAGGATGCTGTCGCGGCAGAGGAAGTTCACCTTCATCTGCATCTTCTGGCCCATGAACCCGACCAGGTCGATGTTGTCCCAGGCCTCCTTGTTGTCGCCGCGCGGCTTGTAGTACTGGATGTTCACCAGGTGGTCCTCCACCGGGTAGCCGAGGATGTCGTCCAGCACGGAGCCCTTGGTGTTCAGCTTCGACCGCAGGCTGTCGGCATTGTCCAGCGCCAGACCGTCCCGGTTGCCCAGGATGTTGGTGGAGAACCAACCCTCGACATACAGCGAGCGCGAGCGGAAGGCGGGGGCGAGCACCGTCTTGATGAAGGTCTGCCCGGTCTTGCCGTCCTTGCCGGCCACCGGGACGCTGCGTTCGTCCGCCAGCCGGGTCAGCGCGGGGATGTCCGCGGCCAGGCTGGGCGTGAAGTTGCCGTACGGCACGCCCTCCATGATGGCGGCATAGGCATACAGCATCGCCGGGCTGATCGCCGGGTCGTTCCCGTCCAAGCCGCGTTCGAACGCGGCGCTGGATTGCAGCACCTCGAGCTTCAGGTCCGGCCACCGCTCGACCGAGGCGAGATTGACCATCACCAGGTTGCGCAGGCCGGACGTCTCCCGGTAGGTGCGGATGTCCGTGCGGAGCTGGTCGACCGCCTCGCGATGACCGCCGGTGATCTTGTTGCTGCCGTCCACGTTCTTGCAGAAATCCCGGCTGCCGACCGCCGGCCACGGCTTCATCGCCGCCAGGGTCCCCTCGACCGCCTCGGTCTGGTCGCGGTCCAGCACCCGGTGCTCGCGCACGGCACTCGCCAGGTCGTCCGCCCGCAAGTCCCAGCCTGCGAATTGGATGTTACGGTAGGGTGTCAGCCCATGCGCGCCGATGCTGGCCAAGGGCAGCCCCGCGAGGTCGTTCGACCCGGCACGCAGCATCTCGATGCCAGCGACGGCGGTGCTTGCCACGGCGCCGCCGAGACCCACGACGAGCACGCCTAAGCGCCGCGCCGCACTCGCCGCGTCAAGGCCGGAATCTGGCATGATTGGATTTCTCTTCCTCGATTTACCGGCCCGCGAGGTGTTTCGCGGCCGTAGGGAACGCGGGACATGGGACCAAGCTCGGTGGTGTTAAGCCGCGAAACGACGGCGGGATTACGGCATTCGACCGGCCCTTGATCACAGCAGCGTGATGTTCGCTGCGCGAGTGTGACAATTTACCGGCGGGGACGCGGCAGGGCAAGGCGGGCGTCAGGCGGAGAAACGCACCCCGGGACGGGCCAAACCACCCGCCAGGCCGATGGGCGTTCCGTCCGCACGCCAGCACGCGGCACCCGTCATCATGCCGTCGGGTGCGAAGGCGATCGCGTTGGTGCCGCCGGCGATCCGTCGCACGCGCTGCACCTCGTGCCCCCGGGCGAGGAGGGCCTCGACCAGGCTGTCGGGGATGGCCGGCTCCACCTCCAGCGGCCCGCCTTGCGTCCACACACGCGGCGCCTCCACCGCCTGCTGCGGCGTCATGCCGTGGTCCAGCAGGTTGACCAGCGCCTGCATGGCGGAGCCGAAGATGCGCAGCCCGCCGGGCAAGCCCAGGGCGAACGCCACCCGCCCCTCCCGCAGCACGAGCGTCGGCGCCATGGAGGTGAACACCCGCTTGCCCGGCTGCACCGACAGGGCGCGGCCGGGCACCGGGTCGAAGTTGCTCATGTAATTGTTGGCGATCATCCCGGTGCCCGGCACGGCGAAGCGCGCACCCCACAGCCCGTTGATCGTCTGCGTCGTCGCCACCACCGTGCCGCCCGCATCCGCGACGGTGACGTGGGTGGTGTTGGCGCTCTCCCCCGCCGGGACGCCCGGCGCCCAGGCTTGCGCGCGCCGGAGGTCGATCGCGGCGCGCCGCTCGGCGGCGTAGACCTTGGAGGTGAGGTGCTGCACCGGCACGTCCACGAAGGCCGGGTCGGCGGTCGACACGGCGCGGTCGGCGAAGGCGATCTTCAGCACCTCGGCCAGCAGGTGCGTGGCGTCGGCCGAGCCGAACCCCATCGCGGCGAGGTCATAGCCCTCCAGGATGTTCAGCATCTCCGTGATGTGCACGCCGGCGGAGGAGGGCGGCGGCGGCCCGGCGATCTGCCAGCCCCGATAGGCGCCGTGGATCGGCTCCCGCTCGATCACCTGCACGGCGGCCAAGTCCGCCTCGGTGATCAGGCCGCCCGTCGTGCGCATGTGCCGCGCCAGCACCGCCCCGAGCGGTCCGTCATACAGCGCGGCAGCGCCTTGCGCCGCGATCAGGCGCAGGGTGGCGGCATAGTCCGGCCGAACCAGCCGCGCGCCCGAGGAGAGCGGCGTGCCGCCCGGCAGCAGCAGCGCCGCCAGGTCGGCGTCGTGCCGCATGTCCGCAGCGCCGTCCGCCAGGCAGTCGGCGAGGTAGTCCGTCACGGTGAAGCCCCGGTCCGCCAGGCGGATCGCCGGAGCCAGCACGTCCGCCAGCGGCATCGTGCCGTAGCGTTCCAGTGCGGTGCACCAGGCGAGCAGCGCGCTCGGCACCGCCATCGCCAGCGGCCCGACCTCCCTGGCGCGTCCACCCCCCTCGAACATGCCCGGCGTGGCAGCGGCGGGGGCGGTGCTCATGCCGTCCAGGATGGTGTGGCACCCGTCCGGCAGCCGGATATGCGCCAGGCCGCCCCCCAGCACGCCCACCATCATCGGCTCCACCACCGTCAGCGCGAACAGGCAGGCGATGGCCGCGTCCACCGCGTTACCGCCCTGGACCAGGACCTCCATCCCGGCGGCGGAGGCAAGCGGGTGGTTGGTCACCACCATGCCGCGCGACCCGGTGGCCGGCTGTTTCTCGCAGGTGAAGGGCGCGTGCATGCTGATCGCTTCCAATTCGGCGGGAATCACCCTAGCCTCGCCGTCCATGCAACGCGACCTGTCCGTCGGCGTCGACGGGACCTCCTGCTGGACGGCGAGGGCACGGCATCGTTCCTGATGGACCATGGCCCGGCCGGCGGGGGGCGGGCGGCGCAAACCGCATCACGCTTACGCCCGGCGGCGAGGCATCACGCCGCCGCATCTGTCCAAGGGTGAGGGCTATGCCTTGGCGCCGGGTGACCGCAGCGCGGTGCAGAGCCCCGGCGGCGGCTACGGGGCACCGGAACATCGGCCGCACGCCCTGCGGGATCAAGACAGGAGAGGCGGATATTGAGCAAGCATCCCGACGGCGAACCGTGGGAGTGGCCCGAACCCACCTGGCGTCGCATCACCGGCCGCGCCCGCGCCGGCCGCAGCCTGCACCCGGCCGCCTGGCCCGGTGGCGCGCGTTGCGCGGTGGCGCTGTCGTTCGACGCCGACCACGACACCATCCCGCTGCGCGACGGCGACGAGAGCCCGATGCGCATCAGCCAGGGCCAGTACGGCCACCGCCGCGGCATGCCCCGCATTCGCGCGATGCTCGCCCGGCACGGCATCCCCGCCTCCTTCTTCTACCCGGCGGTTTCGGCGCTGCTGTATCCGGACGAGGTGCGCGGCGTGGCGGCGGAGGGGCATGAGATCGGCATCCACTCCTGGATCCACGAGGCGAACACCGCGTTGCCGGACGGGGTCGAACGCGACCTGACCTTCCGCGCCGCCGACGTGCTGGAGCGGCTGGCCGGACGGCGGCCGGTGGGCATCCGCACCGCGTCCTGGGATTTCAGCGTCAACACGATGGGCATCATCCGCGACCTGGGGCTGCTGTACGACAGCAGCCTGATGGCCGACGACGACGCCTACGAGCTGGAGGATGGCGGCGTGCCCACGGGCGTGGTGGAGCTGCCGCCCGAGTGGATCCGCGACGATGCGGTGTATTGGAACTTCCAGCGCTTCTCCGCCCTGCGCCCCTACACCCCGCCCTCCGCCGTGGCCGACATCTTCCTCGCCGAACTGGACGGCGCGTGGGAGGAGGGCGGGTTGTTCCTGCTGACCATGCACCCGCACATCAGCGGCCATCGCAGCCGCATCGCCGTCGCCGAGCGGGTCATCCAGCACGCCAAGGACAAAGGCGGCTGCTGGTTCGCCACCCACGAGCAGGTCGCCCGGTGGTGCAAGGAGCAGGCAGGCCTGTAGGATCGCGGGGTGAGACCCCGCCCCCGCTTACAGCGCTCCCTGCACCCACGCCTTCAGCTGGCTCTTCGGTAGCGCGCCGACCTTGGTGTCGGTGGGCTTGCCGTTCTTGAACAGGATCAGCGTCGGGATGCCGCGCACGGCGTAGTTGGTGGGGGTCATCGGGTTGTCGTCGATGTTCACCTTGGCGACCGTCACCTTGCCCTTCAGCTCGGCAGCGATCTCCTCCAGCGCCGGGCCGATCATCTTGCAGGGGCCGCACCATTCCGCCCAGAAATCCACCAGCACCGGGCCATCCGCCTCCAGCACGTCGGTCTTGAACGTCTGGTCGCTCACGGCGATCGTGTTCCCACTCATGCAACGTCTCCTGCGCTTCGCCCTAGGAAATGGGCGTTCGGCCGAGGCGGATCAAGCTGGCCCGGCGCGTGCTCGTCCAGCAGCGTGCCCGGCAACGTCATGACGGTGGCGGAGCGGGTCCACACCAGGTGGCACTCGACCGCGTGGCCGGGGAAGATCGCCAGCACCACGGCCCGGTAGGCCGCCATCTGGCGTAGATAGAGCACGGGCGTGTCCTCAGCCCGACCCGGGGCGTCGCGGTTGGTCTTGTAGTCCGCCAGCATCACCCGCCCCGGCAGCACCGCTATGCGGTCGACGATGCCGGACACCACGGAGCCGCCGAGCCAGCCGGTGAGCGGCTGCTCCGCCCGCCCGGCCGGGCCGAACAGCGGCGCCAGGGTCGGATGGGCGATGACGCCCATGATCTCCGCCAACAACTCCGGCGCGGCTTGCGCGGCGTGCAAGTAGCGTTGGATGGCGGTTTCGCGCTCATCCTCGGGCAGCGCAGGGGCGTGCTGCAGCACGTGGTGGACCAGGCTGCCGCGTTCCAGCGCGCCGCCCTGCCCGGCGGTCGGCGACGCGGCATGCGGCACCGGACCCAGCCCGGCATCGGTGGGGCGGCTGGGCGCCAGCGGGGACGGCCGGGCCGGCTCGGCCGGCGCCGCATGCGGCAGCCAGTCCGGCGGACCGCCCACCCAGGCGGGCAAGCGCGCGTGCTCCGGCGCAGCGGCCTGCTCGGACGCGCGGGGCGGGGCGGACTGCACCGTCTCGTGCACCAGCGCCGCGCCCTCCCAAGGGTCACCGACATCGGCCAGGTCGTGCTCGGCCGCTGCCAGCGCGAGCATCGCCCGCTGCACGCACTGGTACCAGCTTTCCTCCCCGGCCGGGCGGCGGGTCTGCCAGCCGCAGACCAGCAGCCGGTCCTCCGCCCGGGTCAGCGCCACGTAGAGCAGGCGGTTGTATTCCTCCATGCGCGCCTGCCGGGCGGCGGCCCTCAGGCGCTCCACCGCGGCGCAGCGCAGCTCGGCCCGGGGCGACCAGAGCGGGCCGTCCTCCGCCCAGACCAGCCCGCCGCCCTCGGGCGGCAGCGACGTCGTGTCCGGCAGGATCACCAGCGGCGCCTGCAACCCCTTGGCACCATGCACCGTCATCACCCGGACGGAGCGGCCCGCCTCCTCCGCCTGGCGCTTCACCTCGGCGCCGGACTGCCGCAACCAGTGCACGAAGCCCTGCAGCGAGGGAGGGTGCGCCGCGGCGTGCGCCATGGCGGCGCCCAGCAGCTCGTCCAACGGTTCGGCCGCCTCCGGACCCAGGCGCCGCAGCAGCCGCGCCCGGCTGCCGAGCGGGCCGAGCGCCTCCACCAGCAGGGCATGCGGCGTCACGTAGTCCACCCGCGCCAGCAGCGCTTCGATGAACGCGGCGGCACGGTCCCATTCCGCCCGCTCCCCCCGGCGGCGGCGCAGCGCGGACCACAGCGAACCTTCGCGCCCGATCGCCAGCGCCATCAGGTCGTCGTCGCTCAGCGCGCCCAGCGGGCTGGTGAGCACGCAGGCGAGCGAGAGGTCGTCCTCCGGCAGCAGCAGCGTGTCGCAGAGGGCGAGCAGGTCCTGCACCGCCGGCTGGTCGGTCAAGTACAGCCGGTCCAACCCGGCGACGGCCACGCCCAGCCCCTTCAGCCGCCGCACCAGGGCGCGGGCGAAGTCGTCGCGGCGGCGCACCAGGATGAGGATGTCGCCGGCCTGCACCGTCCGGCCTCGGCTGGGCAGGGCGGCGCGGCCGATCTGCGCCGCGATCCAATGGGCCAGCGCCTCCGCCAGGCGCTGCGGCGCCGTCACCAGCCCGTGGTTGCGGTCGGCCACCGCCCAAGGCTCCGGCAACTCGTGCGGCGGCACGGGCACCAGCGGCCACAGCTCCACCCGGCCTGCCTGCCCGGCCCGGTGCGCCTCGTGCCGCAAGGGCTCCCGCACGGCTACGACGCCCGCTGCGGCGACCGGGTCGGCGAACACCGCGTCCACCAGCGCCAGCACCGCCGTCGTCGAGCGGAACGACACGTCCAGCACGGTGTCGCGGAACTGGCCGCCCGCCGCCCGCACGCTCTGCCGCATCCGCCCGCGCCAGAGATCGAAGCCGGCCGGGTCGGCGCCCTGGAACGAGTAGATCGACTGCTTGCGGTCGCCCACCGCGAACACGGTGCGCGCGCCCTCCGCCGCCTCCTGGGCGAAGAACTCGGCGGTGAGCGCCCCGGCGATCTCCCACTGCTCCGGCGCGGTGTCCTGCACCTCGTCCAGCAGCAGGTGGTCCAGCCCGCCATCCAGCTTGAACAGCACCCAGGCCGTCCCGGGGTCGAGCAGCAGGCCGGAGGTGCGGGTGATCAGGTCGTCGTAGTCCAGCAGCCCGGCCCGCTGCTTGCGCCGCTCGAACCCCCCGAGCACGGGCGCGGCCAGGGTGAGCAGCGCATCGGTCACCGCGGCGACCTTCAGGGCGCGCCGGTCGTCCTCCACCGCGGCGACCCGCTCCGCCTCGGCCACGCAGGCGGCGGCCAGGGCCGGGTCGGACTTGGCCCAGTTGCTCTTGCAGAACGCGCCGGGCTTGCGGGGCGCGCCATCCTTGGTGAGCAGCAATGCCAGCCACTGCTCCCAGTGCTCCGCCCGCAGCGGCGGCGACAGGCCGAGCCAGCCGGCCATGCTGTCCGCCAGGGCCTGCTCGCTGGCAGACCCCTTCGCCTTCAGCTGGGCGACCACGTCGCGCAGGACGCCGTCCGGCCACTCCACCCCGGCCTGCACCAGCCCGGCATCGTCGCCGGACACGCCGGCCGCGCGTTGCAGCCGCGCGAGGCGGGCCGGCCCGGGCAGCGACAGCAGCGGGCGCAGCTTGGCGGATTTGGGCCGAAGCTCCGCCACCAGCCGGCCGAAGCCCGTGTCGCTGACCAGCCCGGCGATGGTGGCGAGCGCCGCCGGGTCCGCCGCCGCCATCGCGTCCTCGCGCGCGCCCTGCAGCTCCGCATGGCCGTCCGCGTCTTCCAGCAGTCGGAAATGCGGGGCCAGCGCGGCCTCCAGCGGGAAGCGGCGCAGCAGGGACTGGCAGAAGGCGTGGATGGTGCTGATGCGCATGCCGCCCGGCAGGTCCAGCACGCGGGCGAACAGCCCCTGCGCCAGCACCAAGGTGGCCGGCGTGGGCGTGATCCCGCGCTCCTTCAGTTCCTCGGTCAGCGCGCCGGGGGGCAGCGTGACCCATTCGCCCAGGATGCGTTGCAGCCGCAGCGCCATCTCCGCCGCCGCCGCCTTGGTGAAGGTGAGGCAGAGGATGCGGGACGGCTCGGCCCCCGCCAGCATGAGGCGCAGCAGCCGGTCGATCAGCAGCTTGGTCTTGCCCGACCCGGCGGAAGCGGCGACGAAGGCCGATACGCCAGGGTCCGACGCCTCATGCTGCAGGTTCGTGGCGCGGGCGGAGGCGGCGAAGGGGATCGCGTTCAAACCCATCTTTCACTCCGATGCCTTCTTGCGGGTGGACTACCCCTGCATCACGGAAGATGGACGATATGGGAAAGACGCTGCCCGAGCGGCTGAGGTGGCAGCAGCAGCAAGCAAAATCCGATTAAGCAAGGGTGAGCATGGTCAGCCTTCAGCCGGGTCAACTAAGTCACCGGCTTGGTAGTGCTCTTCGTCGTCTTCATCAACTCAGACTTCTCGTTCATTGCTTGGACCAAGCCACTGTTGGCCGACCACGAGTTCAGCAGCCTCGTTACTCACTCCCCCTCCTCCAGCGCCGCCCATTCCGCCACCCGGGCCAGCTGCGTGTAGTCGGAGAAGCGGGGCGCCTGGCCCGGGTGCGGCTGGGACAGATAGGGATGGTCCGGGTCGTCGAACGCCGCCACCAGCCCTGCCAGCCGCTCGCGGGCCGTGGCGACCACGGTGCCGATCGCGGCGGCATCCTGCTTGAACAGGCTGGTGACCTCGCCGGGCACGAACCCCCCGGTGAGGTGCCAGTAGGTCAGCTCGCTGGCCGGGCCGACCAGCTCGGCGCCGAACGCCCCATCCGCCGCCATCGCTGCCTCCAACAGCAATTGCGGCGCCAGCCCGGCCTGCACGTCGCGCGCGGAGGGCGGCGAGCCGGTCTTGTAGTCGAGGATGGCGATGCCGCCGTCCACCCGCCGCTCCAGGCGGTCGGCGCGCCCCTTCAGGGTGAACGGCAGCGCGGTCCGCAACGGCCACTCGCCGTCCATCTCGGAGGCGACATGCGCCAGGCCCGGGCCCAGCCGGCGGTCCCGCTCGGCCTCCGCCAGCCAGGCGGCGATGCGGCGCAGGCGCGGGCGCCACCAGGCGGCCAGGGCCGGGCGCAGCGCCTGCCGGTCCAGCGCACCGTCCATCGCCGCCACCAGGCGCCGCTCCGCATCGGGCGGGAAGCCGGTGCCGACCTCGCGCAGGAAGGCGTGCAGCGCCGCGTGCACGACGGCGCCGTAATCCGCGGCGTCCGCCGGCTCTTCAAGCATCGGCAGGGCCTGGAGGTCCAGGATGCGGCGGGCGTAGATGGCGTAGGGATCGCGCAGCCAGGTCTCCACCTCGGTCACCCGCAGCACGCGTGGGCGATGTTCCAGCGGCGGACGCGGCGCGGGAGGGGCAAGGCGCGGTGGAGCGCCGTCCGGCTGGTCCAGCGCGCGGGCCCACAGCGCCGCCGGGTGCTCGGGCAGCGACTGCCCGGCGCCCCGCAGCATGGCGTCAAGCCGTTGCAGCCAGCGGGCGGGCACGGCGGGGGCACCGTCGCGGCGACGCGGGCAGGAGAGGACGACCTCCGGCGCGGCGCAGGCCGTCATCACCCAATCATGCGCCATCTGCCCCACCGCCTCCTCCGGCGAAGGCAGCCCGGCGGCGGCGCGCATCGGCCGGCTCATCCACGGGCCGGGGTCGGCGGCGGCCGGCCACACCCCCTCCACCAGGCTGCCCAGCACCAGCAGGTCGGCGCGTTGCAACCGGGCCTCCAACAGGCCCCAGATGAACACGCGCGGATGCTCCACCCCGTCCCGGCCGCGAAGCGCGCGGCGGCTGCGCACGGCGATGCCGGCGAGTGCGGCTTCCAGCAAGCCCGGCAGCGTGCCGGGCGGCTGCGGCGGCAGCACCGCGAGGGCGGGCAGCAACTCCCCCAGTAAGGCGGCGAGCGCCTGCCCGTCCTCGCCGGCCCAGAGGCGGCGTGCGCCCGGTTCGTCCGGCGTGGCCGCCAGCGCTTCGGCCGCCGCGATCAAGGCTGCCAGGGCGTCGGCCGGCGCCGCCATCTCGCCGCGTGCCACCGCCAGCAAGGGCGCCAGGCACCTCTCCACCTGGTCCACGAAGGTGCCGGTCCGATCCGTCTTGATCAGCGGGCGCAGACCGTCCAATCCCGGCGGGGGCGCCGGGCCGCGCAGTGCCTCCCGCTCCAGCCGGCGGGCGCCACGCCGACAGTCGGCGGGAGCCAGGCCGGCCGCGGCCAGTGGATGCTTCAGCAGCGCCAGCAGCGGCACCGGGCGCAGGGCGTCGGCCGCGGCCTGCGCCAGCAGGCGCAGGAACACGGCGGGCGGCGTGGCGGCCAGCGGCTCGCCGGCGCTGTCGTCGGCGACGATGCCGAACCGGCCCAGCTCCACCGCCACGCGCCCGGCCAGGTCCCGATCCGAGGTGACCAGCGCCGCCCGGTGGTGCGGCGTCTCCAGCGCGCCGCGCAGGATCAGCGCGATGGCCAGCGCCTCCTCCTGCTGGTCGGCCGGGACGAGGCGCGACAGCCCGGCCGGTGCCGCCGGCGGCTGGTCCCGCCACGCCTGAAGCGCGGAGGCCGGCAGCAGGGCGCGGTGCAGCAGGGCCGTGCGGGCCGCGGGCGTCGCATGGGACGCGGCATGCGGCTGCACGTCCCCGCGCGTGGCGCCCCACCGGTCGAGCAGGCGCCGCATTCCTGCCTGCGGGTGGCTGTCCTCCAGGGCGGCCCAAGCCTCCTCCGACAGGTCGAGGTCGAGCCCGGGGAGGACCACCGCACCCTGCGGCAGGCCGGACACCACGCGGAGCAGCCGTGCCACCGCGGGGATGCCGCCGGTGGACCCCGCCGCCACCACCCGGGTCGCCGGCGGGTCACGGGTCCAGGCCGCGGCCTGGGCGTCCAGCAGCGCCACCTGGCGCGCCGCCGGGTTCATCAGGCCCTGCTCGTCCAGGAAATCCGGCCAGGCGCGGGTGACGATGCGCAGGAAGTCGAGCGTGATGCCCCAATGCGCGGCATAGTCCGCCGCGGCCAGGCCGGGCAGCACGGCGGCCAGGTCGATCTCCGCCCGCTCCGCCCCGTCCATCAACGCCGCCAGTTCGGCGGCCAGCGGCCAGGCGTGGTCGGCCGTGACCGGGGCGCCGAACCGGCCGTCCAACGCCATCACCAGCCGCGTCAGGTGCGCCAGCCGCAGCGGCGCCGGAATCGCCGGGCGCAGGGTCAACGTCCCGGCCAGGGCAAGCGGCGCCTCGTCCAGCGCGCCCAGCGCGGCGATGCGCGGCAGCAGCAGCGGCCGTCCCTCCGTCTGTGCCAGGAACGCCTCGGCCAGGGCCCGGGCGGCGCGCCGGGTGGGCAGCAGGATCAGCCCGTCCGCTGCGGCGAGCGGGTCGTCCCCGGCCTCGGCCAGCCAGTCCGCCGCCAGCGCGCGGAGGAAGGCCTGGTGCGGGGCGATCGTCGACAGCCTCACCTGGTCTCGCCGGTCTCGTTCGCGTGCAGGGCGACCTCGGCGTCGGACAGGTCCTGCGGCCGGGACAGGTGGAACCACAGCCCGTCATGCACCACCGCGCGCAGCCGCCCGGCCGACATGGCGCGGTCCCACATCCGGTTGACGCTGAAGGGCGCGGCCGGCGGGTCTGCGAACAGGGCGGGGGTGGCAAGCTGCATGCCGGCATACAGGTAGGGGGCGACCTCGCGCTCCCGCCGTCGGCGCACGGTGCCCCACGGATCCACGGCGAAGTCGCCGCGGCCCACGTCGCCGTGGACCTGGAAGGTGCGGTGGACCAGCAGCAGCGCATCCTGGGCCGCGGGATCGAACGCGGCGGCCATGCGCTGCAGCGTGGGGGACGGGCCATCCAGCCAGAAGCTGTCGCCGTTCACCACGTAGAACGCTGCGTCGCGCAGCCGGCCGGCCGCCAGCGCCGCGGCCACCGCGCCGCCGGTGTCCAGCAGCGTCGCCTCCGGCTGCAGCACGATCCTCGGCCCGGTGCCACGGCGCTGAAGGTGTCGCTGCACCAGGTCCGCCTGCCAATGGGTGTTCACCACCACCTGGTCCACTCCGGCCGCGTGCAGCCGGTCCAGCGCGTGGTCCAACAGGGTGCGGCCGCCCAGGGGCAGCAGCGGCTTGGCCGTCCGCTCCGTCAGCGGGCGCATGCGGGTGCCGAGGCCCGCCGCCAGCACCATGGCCTGGTCGATCATCCGCGGGCGTCAGCCAAGCCGGTCCGCCCAGCCGGTCAGCAGGGCCGATCGCGCCTCCGGGCCCTCCACCTGCAGCACTACGGTAAGGGCGTCGTCCGGACGCAGCACGCCCAGCCGGTCGGCCCATTCCACGACGACGATGCCCTGCCGCGCCTCGTCCCAGCCCAGCTCCACCACGCCGCCCGGGCCATCCAGCCGCCATAGGTCGAAGTGGCAGATCGGGCCCAGACGGGTGTCGTACTCCTGCACCAGCGTGTAGGACGGGCTGGGCACCTCCAGCACCGGGTCGGCGGCGGCGGCGCGCAGCAGGGCGCGGGCGAGTGCCGACTTGCCGGCGCCGAGCGGGCCGTCCAGCAGCACGGCGTCACCGGGCCGGATCACGGCCGCGATGCGCTGGCCCAACGCCTCGGTCGCGCGCAGGTCGGGCAGGAAGAGGCGCAGGGCCGTTTCGGTCGCGGACATGCGGCTATCTAGCCGGTGCTTGCGCGCGGGAAAAGCGGCGCTAGGTTCCGGCGCATGGGTGAGATCATCGAGACGGACGTGGCCATCGTCGGCGCCGGGCCGGTCGGGCTGTTCGCCGCCTTCGAATGCGGGATGCTGAAGCTGCGGTCCACCCTGATCGACGCGCTGGCCGAGGTAGGCGGCCAATGCTCCGCCCTGTATCCGGAGAAGCCGATCTACGACATCCCCGCCCATCCCGCGATCCCCGCCGGGCACCTGATCGCGCAGCTCGAGCAGCAGATCGCACCGTTCGCGCCGCCACGGCTGCTGGGCCGGCGGGTGGAGCGGCTGGAAGGGGCGTGCGGCGGCTTCACCCTCGCCACGGACCGCGGCGACACGGTGCATGCCCGCGCCGTGCTGCTGGCGGCGGGCGCCGGCGCGTTCGGCCCCAACCGGCCGCCACTGGACGGGTTGGAGGCGTTCGAGCAGGGCGGCGGAGTGCAATACCTGGTGCGCCGCCGGGCCGACTTCGTTGGCAAGCGGGTGGTGATCGCCGGCGGCGGCGACAGCGCGGTGGATTGGGCGCTGTCGCTGAAGGACGTCGCCGCGAAGGTCTACTTGGTGCATCGGCGCGCCAAGTTCCGCGCTGCGCCCGAGACCGCCGGGCAGCTGGACGCGGCGGCGGCCCGGGGCGAGCTGGAGCTCGTCATCCCCTACCAGCTGCACGGCCTGCACGGCGAGGGGGGCGTGCTGACCGGCGTGGAGGTGGCCCATCTCGACGGTTCCACCAGGGTCCTCGGGGCGGACCGGCTGCTGCCGTTCTTCGGCCTGTCCATGGACCTGGGCCCGATCGCCGGCTGGGGGCTGGACCTGGAGCGCCACCACGTGCAGGTCGACCCATCCAGCTGCCAGACCAGCCTGCCCGGCGTGTTCGCCATCGGCGACGTGGTGACCTATCCCGGCAAGCTGAAGCTGATCCTCCAGGGCTTCAGCGAGGCCGCCGTCGCCGCCCATGCCATCCACCCGATCGTGCACCCGGGCCAGGCGCTGCATTTCGAGTACTCCACCAGCAAGGGCGTCCCCGCCTGAGTGTCTGTTTGTAAAATCTACTGTGGCGGCCATCCGGCGGCGACTTTCCAGACAGACACTCGGCGTGGTGACAATGAACCGCCGCCATCCCATGTTCCGGTCAACCGGCCTGCAGGAGACAGCATGACCCGACTAGACGACGAGCCCGAAAGCCCTGACCAGCCCGACGTGCCGGAACCGATGGGGCCGGACGTGAAGGAGCCGGGCGACAACCGCACCCTGAACTCGCCGATCAACGAGTTGGAGAGCCGGCTGTTCCGGCAGCGCAAGGTGCTGGTGTTCGGCGCGATCAACGACAAGGTGGCGCGCGACGTCACCGGCCGCCTGTTGGCGCTGGCCAGCGAGGGCAGCGACCCGATCGACGTCTACATCAACTCCCCCGGCGGCCATGTCGAGAGCGGTGACACCATCCACGACATGATCCGCTTCGTCGACGCCGAGGTGACGGTGCGGGTGATCGGCACGGGGTGGGTGGCGAGCGCCGGCGCGCTGATCTTCGTGGCCGGCCGCAGGGAAAACCGGCTGTGCCTGCCCAACACCCGTTTCCTGCTGCACCAGCCGATGGGCGGGGTGCGCGGCCCGGCGACCGATATCGACATCGAGGCACGCGAGATCATCAAGATGCGGGAGCGGCTGAACCGCCTGATCTCACGCGAGACCGGCCAGGAGTACGACCGGGTCGCCCGGGATTCCGACCGCAACTACTGGATGAGCGCCGAGGAAGCCATCGCCTACGGCCTGGTCAGCCGCGTGGTGACCAGCGCCAAGGATTTCTGACGCCGCCCGCCTCCCCCGCTCCTTCCGGGGCCATCGCATATGGCGGAACTCCCTCTCCCGCTGGCGGGAGAGGGTTCCAAACCGGAAATACGGCCATATGCCATGGTCCTGCCCAGAAGGAGAGGGCTCTTGGCCGGCGGGTTAGCGGGAGGTGACCACCCCGCCATAGGCGGTGTAGGCGCCGTTCAGCCGCAGGTGGGCGGTTCCGGGTTCGCCCGGCGGGCCGTCGGCGCAGCCGGCGAGCAGGAGCAGCAGGCACAACAGCCGCATCAATCCCCCATCAGCCGCTTGATCTCCGGCTCCAAAGCCATGGCATACAGCGCGTAGCCCACCGGGGTGAGGTGGAGCAAGTCGAACGAGACTTCGTTGGAGAGCTGCCCGGCCGCGTTCACCAGCGAGCGGCCGACGTCAACGTAGAACGTCGTCTGGTTGTCGGCGCAGCGTGCGATCAGCTCGTTGGTGCGGGCGTTCACGGTGCGCAGCGGCTCCCACGGGCCGGCGCCGCGGGGCAGGATGCCGACCAGCAGCACCTTCGTCGTCGGCGAGCGGCCATGGATCAGCCGCACGATCTCCGCGATGCCGAGCGACAGGTTCTCGGGCGTGCTGTTGCCCCACTGCGTGTTGTTGGTGCCGATCAGCAGCACCACGAGCTTGGGCCGCATGGTGCCCCACTCGCGCGGCAGCCGCTCCAGGATGCCCTGCGTCACGTCGCCGATCACGCCCAGCAGCACGGGGGAGCGCTGGCCGTAGAACTGGCTGAATATGCCTGGGTCCCATCCGGCGGTGATGGAATCGCCGATGAACACGAGCTGGCGGGACGGCAGTTGCAGGCTGGGCAGCTTGGCGTCCAGCGCCGTGACCTGGTCGCGCCAGAGCGGCAGGTCGATCGCGGTCGGGGTCGCCTCGGCCGGCATCGGGTTGCGGCGCGGCAGCGCCGGGCAGTCGCCGGCGGCCCAAGCCGGCGCCGCGGCCGCCACCATGGCGGTCGCCAGCAGGACCGCGCGCAGGCGCCTCATCCGCGCGGCGGAGCGATGGTGTCGTGGGCCACGAAGGTCGTCAGTTGACCGGCTGGGTGCATCATCCACACGCTGTACAATCCTCCGGCTTCCAACTGGCCCAGCGGCAGCGGGGGCGCCTTGCCCCCGCCACAGGCCGCCGTCACCGTAGCGGCGACCGGGTTAATGGATCGTGCCTGGACGCCGTTCGGCGGGATGTTGCTGAACACCGGGCGGCCGACCTGTTCGGCCAGCGACCCCGCCGGGCAGTCATCCGTGGCGTTGTAGAAGGTCAGCCGGGCCTTGAGCTGGTTGTACTCCGGCTTGTCGGTGACGATGGACGCGATGACGGCGTCGCCCTTCGGGTGCAGGACGACGGTGACGAAGGTGCCGGATTTCGGCTCGAACGTGGCCGTCGCGGTCTTGCCGCCCTGCTCCACCTGCAGCGACACGGTCTTCCCGCCCGCACTGCCCGCCACGAAGTAGGGTGAAATCCGCGCCGCCCCGTCGGCGCCCAGCTCCACCTTGCCGGCGAAGTCGGTCTGCACGCTGGCCGCCGCAGGCAGCGCGTTCGCCAGGCGGACGTAGACCGTGCCCTCCGGCAGGCGCTGCGCATACAGCAGTGGCTGCGCCTGCGCGATGCCGGCCAGGCCTGCTGATGCAAGCACAACAAGCCAGAGGCGTGACAGAGAGCGCATGGAGGTCACCGTATGGTCCTGGGCGGGCACGACCTTATCCAGGCATACGGGGGCAGGCAAATGGCGGTCAGCCCATCTCGCCATGCGGCTTGTCGGCGCCCAGCATGTGGCCCAGCGCGTGCAGGCCGGGCAGCCGGTCGCACACGATCTTCGCCACCGCGAGCAACGGCACGGAGAGCAGCGCCCCCGGCACGCCCCACAGCCAGTCCCAGAAGAACAGCGAGACGATCACCAGCACCGGGTTCAGCGTCAGCCGCCGCGCCAGCAGCATCGGGGTGACGGTCTCCCCCTCCAGCACGTGGATCAGCAGGTAGATCCCAGCCGGCACGAAGGCGAACAGCGAGTTGTCGAACGTGAACAAGCCCACGACGAAGAACAGCACGACCCCCGTCATCGGCCCGATGATCGGGATGTAGTTCAGCAGGAAGGCGAGCGTGCCGAACAGCAGCGGGTCCGGCATGCCGAGCAGCCAGACCTGCAGCCCGTTCACGATGCCGACCAGCAGGTTCATCACCGTGATCGTGGCCAGGTAGCCGGCGACGTTCTCCTCGATCTCGGCGGCGATCTCCACCGCGCGCTTCTTGTCCTCCAGCGTGGGCAGCACCTCCACCAGCCGCCGCAGCAGCGAGTCGCCGGCCGACAGGAAGAAGAACAGCAGCAGCAGGATTGTGAAGCCGTCGCCCAGCATCGTCTTGGCCCCGCTCAGCACCGACCCGCCGATCGACGTCAGGCTGGAGAGGCCGGGCGTCGGGGACGACCCCTGCGCCTCCGAGGAACCCCCCATCTTCTCGCTCAGCTTCTGGTAGCCCTGCTGCATGTAGTTGATGGGGCCCTGCAGGAAACTCAGCTTCTGCTCCAGCCGCGGGACGGCCTCCGGCGCGCGGCCGACCCAGTAGCTCGCCGGGACGGAGATCGCCGCGCCCACGCCGCCCACCAGGACGAACAGGCCCAGGATCAGGCCCAGCGCGGCCAAGGCACGCGGCAGGCGCAGCCGCTTGGTCAGGATGCGCATCAGCGGGGAAAGCAGGAGGTAGAGCACGATGGCCAGCACGAACGGCAACAGGATCGATGCGGCGAAATACAGCGTGTAGACGACGGCAAGCACCGCCAGCGTGCCCAGGGACTTGCCGTTCGGCGTTGCCGGCCGGCGCATCTCGGTGTGGGCGGCGGCCATGCGATCCTGCTCGCTCTCCGTCGCGTGCACCGCGGGGTCGATCACGTCCATGCCGGCTCATCCCGAAGCAACCGGCCTCCGCGTGCCCGGTTCAGGCAGGCTTGGCAAGGGCCGCGGCGATGGCGTCCTCCATCGCCGCCGGGCTGGTCGAGGGGGCGAACCGCTCGACCACGGTTCCGTCGCGGCCGACGAGGAACTTCGTGAAGTTCCACTTGATCGCGCCGATGCCGAGCAGCCCCGGCTTGGCCTGCTTCAGCCGCTGGAACAGCGGCGCCGCGGCGCTGCCGTTCACGTCCACTTTCGCCATCACCGGGAACGTCACGTCGTAGGTGGTGGTGCAGAACGCGGCGATCTGCCCGGCGTCACCCGGCTCCTGCCCGCCGAACTGGTTGCACGGGAAGCCCAGTACGGTGAGCCCGGCGTCCCGGTGCTGCCGCCACAACGCTTCCAACCCGGCATATTGCGGCGTGAAGCCGCATCGGGAGGCGGTGTTGACGATCAACAGCACCCGGCCGCGGAACGCCTCCAGCGGCTGGTCACGCCCATCCGCCGTCTGCACGGTCGTCTCGAAAATGCCTGCCATGCCCCTGCCCTCCAGCGAATGCTATCCCGTTGGTGCCGCGCTGCCCACCAGCGCCGATATCGCGTCCAGCCGCTCCTGCGGGTTGCCGACCGCCAGGGGCAGGATGACCCGCTCGCCCTTCACCGCCGCGTCGCCGAACCGTCGGGCGAGGTCCTCGGCTGCGGCCGGCTGCAGCGGGGTCAGCGCGACCGCATCGGGCCCGGCATCCAGCCGGCGCACCGCGGCTCCCACGCACCAGGCCCGCAGCCGCGCTTGGGCGAGGAGCGACTGCAAGGGCTGGGGCAGGTCGCCGAAGCGGTCCGCCAACTCCTCGGTGAAATCGTCGACCGCGGCCTCCGTGTCCAGGCGCGCGAGCTGACGATACAGCGCCAGGCGCAAGTCCGGCTCCGCCACCAGCTCGTCCGGGATGTGGCCGGCCACGCCGGTGTGCAGCTCGGCCGGCTCCGGCTTCGGCGGCTGCCCGGCCGCGCGCGCAAGCTCGGCGCCGAGGAGGTGCTGGTAGAGCTCCGTGCCGATGGCATGGACGTGTCCGGCCTGCTTGTCGCCGAACAGGTCCCCGGCGCCGCGCGCGTCCATGTCGGCAAGGCTGATCGCCACGCCGGCGCCCAACTCGGTCGCGTGCTCCAGGGTGCGCAGCCGCCGCTCCGTGCGCAGGGGGATGGCCCGGCCGGCCTGCGTCAGCAGGTAGGCGACGCCGCGCCGGTCCCCCCGGCCCACCCGCCCGCGCATCTGGTGCAGCTGCGCCAGGCCGAAGCGGTCCGGCCGCTGGATCAGGATCGTGTTGGCGCGCGGGATGTCCAGCCCGGCCTCGATGATGTTGGTCGCCAGCAGCACGTCGTGCTCGCCGGCCGCGAACTCGGCCACCAGCTGCTCCAGCGCCTGCGGCTTCAGCTTGCCGTGTGCCGTGACGGCGGAGAGTTCCGGCACCAACTCGGCGATCGTCGCGGCGGCGGGTTGCAGGTCCTCGATCCGGGGGCACACGACGAAGCTCTGCCCGCCCCGCCGATGCTCGCGCAGCAGGGCCTCGCGCACCACCACCGGGTCGAACGGCAGGACGAAGGTGCGGGTGGGTTGCCGGCGGCGCGGCGGGGTGGCGATGACGCTGATCTGGCGCAGGCCCACCAGCGCGGATTGCAGCGTGCGCGGGATCGGCGTGGCCGTCATCACCAGGCTGTGGACGCCGCCGTCGGCCGCGCGCAGGGCGGCCAGCCGCTTCTTGTCCGCGTCGCCGAAGCGCTGCTCCTCGTCGATCACCGCCAGGCCCAGCCGCTTGAAGCGGATGCCCGGGGCGGCGACCGCCTGGGTGCCGACCACCACGCCCACGCTGCCATCGGCCAGCCTGTCGCGGACCGCGCGCCCGGCTGCCGTGCCGGCGCCGCGCAGCAACGCCGCCACCTCGATCCCCAGCCCGGCGAAGCGGCGGCTGAACTGGTCGAAATGCTGCCGGGCCAGCACCGTGGTCGGCGCCATCACCGCCACCTGGAAGCCGGCGAGCGCGGCGGCGGCGGCGGCCCGCAGAGCGACCTCCGTCTTGCCGAAGCCCACGTCGCCGCACACCAGCCGGTCCATCGGGCGGCCGGACGACAGGTCCGCCAGGGTGGCGTCGATCGCCGCCTCCTGGTCGGGTGACAGCGGGTAGGGGAAGCGCCGGGCGAAACGCTCCATGGCCGCGGACGGCGGCTGGATGACGGGCGCCTGCATCGCCGCCCGCGCGGCCGCCTCGGCGGACAGGGCCTTCGCCGTGGCCGCGACCTCGGCGGCGATCTGGTCGCGCCGCTTGCGCCAGCCTTCGCCGTGCAGGTGGTCCAACGCGATCGCGCCCGCCTCGCTGCCGTAGCGCCAGATGCGGTCCAGGTCGCCAGCGGGCACCAGCAGTTCCGTGCCCTCGGCGAACTCCAGCGCCACGCGCTCCTCCTCCTCCACCACGGCCAGCTTGCGCAGCCGGCACGCGCCCAATTCCTCGTGGACGACGATGTCGCCCATGCGCGGCGGCTCCTCCACCGGCAGCCCGGCAGTCCGCACCTGCACCGGCGCGCCCACGGCCAGGACCGTCAGCCCCGGGCGGGCGAAACCGGCGTCCAGGGCGATCGGCACCAGCACGGCCTGCTCCGCAGGCGCAGCCATCGTGGCCTCCCACGTGGCCGCGCGATGCAGCGAGACGCCACGGCGTTGCAGCGCCGCGGGCAACGCGTCGTCCAGCGTGCCCAGCACCACCCGGCCTTCCGCCAGCGCAGCCTGGATCGCCCGGGCGAGCGTGGCCGGGCGTCCTCCGGAGGACACCGGGGCAGCCTGGCCCAACCCCGTGGCTTCCTCCACGATGCGGCCTGCCAGCAGCGCCTCCATCTCCGCGGGAGGGATGAACAACCGTGATGGCGGCGGCAGGTAGGCGCCGTCCGCCGCCTCGTCGCTGACCCGGCGGGCGCGGCGGGTGGCGGCGTGGGCGTCTTCCGCCTCCTCCCACAGCTCGGGCCAGCGCTCCGTCGCACCGCGGTGCAGCAGGATCGGGGCTGCCGGCAGGAACGACGGCAGGCCGACCAGCCCCTCCGTCGCCGCCGGGCCCGCGCGCACCGCCGCCGGGTCGATCTCCGTGACGGGCCGCACCACGAGGCTGGGGAGATCCTCCGTGGACCGCTGGCTCGCCGCGTCGACGCCATGGATGGACGTGATCCGCTCGGCTTCGACCAGCAGGCGTGCCGGTGCGGCGCCGTCACCCGGGAAGACGTCCAGCACCTGGCCGCGCAAGGCAGCCTGCCCCGGCTCGTCGACGTGCTCGTCGTCCACGTAGCCCCAGGCGAGCAGCGACGCATGCAGCGCTTGCCCGTCCACCGGGTCGCCCGGGCGCAAGACCAGCTCGGCCTCGCGCCAGCAGGACGGCGGCGGCACGCGCGCCATCAGGGCCCTGGCGGAGGTCACCACCAGCCGCGGGCGCTCCGGTGCCATGGCCATGCGCACCAGGGCGGACACGCGCTGGCCCGAGACGCGGCCGGACGGTACGGCGCGGTCGTAGGGCAGGACATCGGCCGCGGGGATGCAGAGCACTTCCAGCTCCGGCGCGAACGCCGCCGCCGCCGCCGCCAGGGCCTCCAGACGGTCTCCCGTGGGATCGACATAGACCAGCGTGCCGGAGCGGGCGCGAGCGACCAGGTCCAGCGCGAGGCAGGCGGTGTTCTCCTTGGCGGGCGTGGGATCGGCCGGCATCGTGCCTCGCGTGTGACAGGCCCGCTACATACGGGCTGCGCGGCATCCGCCAAGGCATGCGGCGGGCGGGAGCCTAGGCGCGTGGCAGATGCAGCACGAACCGTGCGCCCGTCACGCGCCCCTGCTCGTCCCGACGGTTCTCCGCGGCGATCTGGCCCTTCAGCGCCTCGACGATCTGCTTGCTGATCGACAGGCCCAACCCGGAATGCTGGCCGAACCGCTCCCCCTGCGGCCGCTCGGTGTAGAAGCGGTCGAAGACGTGCTCCAGCTTGGCCTCCGGCATGCCGGGGCCCTCGTCGTCCACGCTCACCTCGACCATGGCGCCTTCCTCCCGCGCGCGCAGCACCACGCGGCCGTTCGCCGGGCTGAAGCTGCTGGCGTTGCCGACCAGGTTGCGCAGCACCTGCACCAGCCGGTCCTCCACCGCCTGCACCAGCATCGGCCCGTCCGGCGCGTCCACCTCCAGCCGCACGCCGCCCTCCGGCCGGGTCGCCTCGTCGATCTCCACCAGCAGGCGCAGGATCGCCACCACGTCCACCGGGGCGGGCTCGGCCCGGCTCAGCTCGGCGTCCACCCGGCTCGCGTCGCTGATGTCGCTGATCAGCCGGTCGAGCCGGATCACGTCCTCGGCGATGATCGCCAGCAGGCGCCGCTGCGCCGTCGCATCCTCCACCCGGCGCAACGTCTCAATCGCGCTGCGGATGCTGCTGAGCGGGTTCTTGATCTCGTGCGCCACGTCGGCGGCAAACCGCTCGGTGGCGTCCATGCGGGACCACAGCGCCTCCGAGCTGTCGCGCAGCGCGTGCGCCAGCTCGCCGATCTCGTCGGTGCGGCGCAGCAGCATCGGCGGCACCGCACCGGCGCGGCCATGCCCTTCCCGCATGTCGCGCGCCGCCTGGCTGAGCCGCAGGATCGGCCGCGCGATGGTCAGCGACAGGTACCAGGAGAGGATCAGGGTCAGCACGAGGGCGATGACGAACAGGCCCAGGATGGACATGCGGATCGCCACCAGGCTGTCATCCACCTCCCGCGCGTCCCGCGTCAGCTGCACGATGCCCACGGTGTGGCGGTTGCGCGTCACCGGCTCGGCCACCGTCACCAGCAGGCGGTTGTCCGCCGTGCGCCGGATGTAAGGCGGCGTCTCCCGCCCCTGGTCGGACGAGTTGAGCTTCAGCTCCGCCTTCACGTCCGGCTGCCAATCCGGCCCGGCGGCGGATGGACCGGTCTGCACCGTCGCGGTCTCCTGCCCGTGCGGCACCACGGAAAGCAGCTTGTCGTAGATCGCCCCCACCGTGCCCTCGAACGGCCCGCGGTCGGCCACCGGGGGAAGCGGCTGCGTGTTGATGGCGCCGCCCGCGCCTTCCCGCACGCGGCTGTCGGCGATCACCTGGCCGTCGGCGCTGTACAGCTTGGCCTGGCTGGTCGGCGTCGGGTCGGTCAGCCGGCGCAGCAGCGGCCGGGCGATGTCGGGCACCAGCTGCGGGTTGTCCGGGTCGGTCTCGCGCACCGCGCTCTCGCCCAGCGCGCCCGCGTAGATGCGCGCCTGCTCCCGCATCGCGGTGACCTCGTTCTCCAGCAGGCCGTTCTGATACTGGTTGAAATACAGCAGCGCGGCGACCAGCAGCGCCAGCGGCAGGGCGTTGACCAGAAGGATGCGGCGCAGCAGCGGCGGCAGCCACTGGCGCGGGACCGTGGGGCGGCGGTGGACGGGGCCGGCCGGCAGGACGCCGATATCGGGCACTCAGGCCTCCTTGTACCGGTATCCTATGCCATACAGCGTCTCGATGTGGTCGAAACTGTCCTCGCCGGCACGGAATTTCTTGCGGACGCGCTTGATGTGGCTGTCGATCGTGCGGTCGTCGACGTAGATGTTCTCGCCATAGGCCGCGTCGATCAGCTGGTCGCGGGACTTCACCATGCCGGGCCGCGCCGCCAGCGCCTTGACCAGCAGGAACTCCGTCACCGTGAGCTGGATGTCGTGCCCCTTCCAGGTGCATTGGTGCTTGGTCTCGTCCAGCGTCAACTCGCCGCGGGTCATCACCCCGCTCGGGGCCGCGCCGGACCCCTCGGCCCGGCTGTTCTCGTTGCGGCGGAGCAGGGCGCGGATCCGCTCGATCAGCAGGCGCTGGGAGAATGGCTTGGTGATGTAGTCGTCCGCACCCAGGCGCAGTCCCATCAGCTCGTCCACCTCCTCGTCCTTGGAGGTGAGGAAGATCACCGGCATGCTGGACCGCTGCCGCAGCCGCTGCAGCAGCTCCATGCCGTCCATGCGCGGCATCTTGATGTCCAGCACCGCGAGGTCGGCCGGCCGCTGGGTCAGGCCTTGCAGGGCGCTTTCCCCGTCCGTGAAGGTGCGCACCTGGAAACCCTCCGCCTCCAGCGTCATGCTGACGGAGGTGAGGATGTTGCGGTCGTCGTCGACCAGGGCGATCGTGTGCTTCATGGGACGCAAGCCTTTGCGGACGGTCGGCAGGATCGTGGGGGATTGTGGCGCAAAACCGACCGGAAGGAGAACGGAGAATGGCATCGCCGCCGAACCGCAGCGCGATCACATGGCAGGCCAGGCTCTTGCTGCGGGCCGTCCGGTCGGCCACCCTCGCCACGGCGGAGGACGGCCAGCCCTACGCCGCGCTGGTGACGCCGGCGCCCGCGCCGGACCTGTCCGTGCTCCTGTTGCTCTCCGGCCTGTCCGCGCATACCAGGCACCTCGCGACGGATGGGCGGTGCGCCCTCCTGGTGGCGGGCGACCCCTTCGACGCCAACCCGCAGACCGCGCCGCGCCTGACGGTGACCGGCATCGCCACGCCCGAACCCGACCCGGCACTGAAGGCCCGCTGGGTCGCCCGGCACCCTTATGCCGCGTTCTATGCCGACCTCGGCGACTTCCGGCTGCTGCGGCTGCGCCCGTCCGGCGGGCAGTTCATCGGCGGCTTCGCCAGCGCCCATCGCCTGGCCCAGGCCGACCTCACCCCCGACCCGGACGCGGTCGCCGCGGTGCTGGCGGCCGAGCCGTCCATCCTGGCCCACGTCAATGCCGACCATGCGGACGCGCTCGCCCGCATCGCCGGCAGCCCGGGGTGGCAGATGGCGGCCGTGGACGTGGACGGCTGCGACCTCCGGCAGGGCGAGACGGTGCGCCGCCTCGCCTGGTCCGCCCCGGTGGCGGATGCGGGCGGCGTGCGCGCCGAACTCGTCCGTCTGGCGGCACCTACCGCCGCGGCCCCGGTGGAGGACCAAGCCCGTTAGCCCCGCCTTGCCCAGGGAACGCCGAGGGAGGCAGGTGCGGTGAGAGGCCCTGCCGCCCTTGATCGAACAGGCCGGCCCCGCCTGGTGCGAACGGCGCCGGGCCGAAGACGCGGTCCCCTTCGCCGCCACGCTCCTGCGCGACCAGCCCGCCTTCCGGGCGGCGGCTGAAGGCCACGATGCCTCGCCCCTGCGCCTCCGGACGGAACGCGTCGCCACGGACGAAGTCGCGGCTGACGAAGTAGCCGCCGGCCACCACCGCCGGGTAGCCTTCCACGACGAAATTCGACACGGCCGGGCCGAAATAGGCCGCGGGGCTCTCGTCCGCGATGTCGCGCGCGATGCTGTCCGCCACCAGCACGTCGCCCCGCAACGTTCCGGTCACCACCATGGGGAAGCCGCCGGGCATCGTCGAGCCGTCCGGCAAGCGCAGCGTCAGCGCGCCGATCCGCGCCGTGTCGTAGATGCGGACCAGTTCGCCGCGCACCAGCACAGGGCCGGAGGGCGCCGGGTCGATCCGCGTGGCCACGATGACGCCGCCGGGCTGCCGCAGGCCGCTCACGGCGACGAACTGGCCCGGCGCCGCATCGACGGCTGCGCCCGTGGCGTCACCCACCTGCACCCGCTGGCCGGCCACCGTCAGCACGCCGTCCACCCTGGCCTGCACCGGACCGATGACGGCATGGCGGACGGCGATCTCCCGCGCCAGCAGCGCGCGCGGCGGACCCGCCGCGTGCACCGCCACGACCTGCCCGGCGCGAAGGTCGTCCAAGGTGGCCGGCCTGCCGTCGATGGAGGCGGGCAGGCCATCGGGTAACGCCACCTCCTCCCCGGCGACGCAAACGCTGGCGAAGCCGGTGATCACGCCGATGATCCCGGTGCCGCCAATCCCGCGGTCGGCGGTCTCCACCGCCGATCCGCCGCGGTCGGCGGTCTCCACCGCCGATCCGCCGCGGTCGGCGGTTTGGGCCGCCGGTGCGCCGGTGCCGCCGATGCCGCGATCCGCCACCGGGCGGCCGCCACCAGGGCCGACCCGGCAGGCCGCCGGGCTGTCCGCCGAGACGGCGGCCGGCGGCGGCGTGGCAGGGCCGGAACAGGCCGCCAACGCGAGCAGGCTCAGCCACGCCGCCCGCCTCATCCCGGCGTCTCGTCCTCGGCCAGCAGGTAGACGCCGAAGTTCACCCGCCGGGTCGGGCTGCCCCCCGGCGGATCGGAGGCCAGGCGCAGGGCGTGGCGGTTCACCTCCAGCAGGACGCGGTGCGCCGCCTCGCGAGCCAGTCGCTCCAGTTCCGCCGCGGCCGCGGGGGTCAACCGATCGTAATGGACGCTGCGGTCGACGAACGGTGCGACCCCTTCCGCCAGCACGTTCGCACTGGCCGCAACGATGTGGTCGTGCAGGTTGCGGGCGAAGTAGAACAGCTGCTCCTCCCGGCCCGGCTGCGGCAGGAACGCGGCGGCCGAAAGCAGCACCCGGTCTTCCGCATCCAGGGTGGCGAGACCCTGGCTGAGCCAGTCGTCCAGTACCGCGCGCGGCCGAACATCGCGGGTGACGGAAGCCACCAGCCGGTCGAAGCTCGGCGCGGCGGGGTCGCCTGCCTCGGCGGCACGCGGCAGGGCCAGGGGTGTTCCATCGGCGTCGGCAAAGCCCGGCGACCCGAGCCAGGCGCCGATCAACTGTCCATTGCGGGTGACCAGCGGTGGCGGCGGCTCGGCCGGCATGCTCCGTTGGCGCCGGATCTCCTTGCGGTGCACTCCCGTCAACAGGCTCAGCCGGCTGTCCGTGCTGCTGCCGGGACCGAGCTCCTCCCGCGCGACCTCGACATACAGCGCCCGCAGCAGGTCGGCCACCGCCGGGAAGGTGATGCCGCACCGCATGGCAAGCCGTACCAGCGGGCGCAGGAGCCGGCGGAGCGGGGCAAGCATCGTCTCGGGCGCGGGTCGCGCGGCAGGCATCGTTCGGCGGCAGCTCCAAACAGCGAGCGCGAACTTACCACGCGGTGTGTGGGAAAGAACCCCACACCGCGCTTGACGTGGGAATAAATCCCACGTTTAACCAACATGGTCAGCTGGAGTTGCCGATGTCCCACACCTCGCCCCGCCCGATGCGCCTGGCCGCGCCCATGCTCCCGCCCGCCCTGATGACCAGGCGGGAGGCAGACGATGCCGAGGTCGCCATGCGGCAGCTGCGGCACCAGACCAAGAACGCGTTGCAGCGGATCATCGCCCAGGTGGCCAGGAGCGACCTGCGCGCCACGGCGGCCGGCAACGCCCTGGCCGACGAGATCGAGCGGCTGATCTGCTTGAGCGCCCGGGTATCGGACGCGTTGTTCGGGTTCACCGCCTGCCCGGCGCCGTTCCCCGCCCGCCTGGCCAACCTGTGCGAGGCGACGGTCAAGCTGGTGGCCGACCCGGAGCAGACGATCAAGGTCAATGTCGTGGTCGACGGATCGTGCCCGCCCGCACTCGAGGCGACGGTGGTGAAGGTGGCGCACGAGATGGTCGTCAACGCGGTCAAGCACGGCATGCACATGCGCCTGGTCGGCCAGGTCGCCGTCCGCGTGCGCAGCCAAGGCAACGAGGCCACGATCCTGCGGGTCAGCGACGATGGCTGGGGCCTGGGCGATGGCGCGGGCGAGGGGCTCGCGCTCATGCGGTGCCTGGCGGAACGGGAGGGCGGCCGCGTGTCCATCGGTCGCGCGGACGGCTGGACCGTGGCCTCGCTGACGTTGCCCGGCCCGCTGTGAACCCCGCTATGGTGCCGGCATGGACGGCCTCCAGATCACCCCCACGCTGCGCCTGGCCGAGTCCGAACTGGAGGAACGGTTCATCGCCGCGGCCGGGCCGGGCGGGCAGAACGTCAACAAGGTGGCGACGGCGGTGCAGCTGCGCTTCGATGCGCTGCATTCCCCGGCGCTGACGGCGGCCGTCCGCTCCCGCCTGGCGGTGCTGGCCGGGCGGCGCATGACGGCGGACGGCATCCTGGTCATCGCCGCGAACCGCCACCGCACGCAGGAGCGCAACCGCGCCGACGCCCGCGCGCGGCTCGCCGAGTTGATCCGGGCCGCCACCGCCGCCCCCGTCCACCGGGTCAAGACCCGCCCAACGCTCGGCAGCCAGCAGCGGCGATTGGAGGCGAAAAGCGCCCGCAGCACGACCAAACGCGGCCGCTCCCGTCCGGACGACGAGCGATAGCCGGTCCCCCGGGGTAGGGCGGATAAGCGGACGCGCCGTTGGACTCGTGTTGCGCCTGGCAGATGGACCTCCTACAGCGCCTCAGCCACATCGGCTCAGCTTGGGGCAGACTGGATCGCCACGCCGCGAAGAGGCGGCTCGCGATGCCGGTGAGGGGACGATGAATATTCTACCCTCATCGAGCCTCATCGAGGCAGACCGGACTCTTGCACAGCCGCTCCGTCGATTCTTCTCACGCGGCGCGCTTCAAGGCAGCGCCGGGGTCTCCGATCCGGCGCAGGAGGAACAACGCCTGCTCGCCGAAGATGTTGGCCATCCACGGCGCCCGACGCCAGGGGGAGCGGCGGCCGGCCTCGTCCACCGCAAGCCAACGCTCCACCGCGTAACCCTCCTGCGCGCACAGGTCGAAGAAGTCCCGCACGCTGCAGGGGTGGATGTTCGGCGTCTCATGCCAGGGGCGGTCCCACGTCTTGGTCATCGGCATGCGGCCGCCCACCAGCAACTGCCAGCGCACCAGCCAGTGGCCGAAATTCGGGAACGACACGAGCGCGCGGGTGCCGATGCGCAGCATCTGCCGCAGCACCTCGCGCGGGCGTTCCACCGCCTGCAAGGTGCGGGACAGCACGACGTAGTCGAAGGCAGCGTCCGGATAATGCTCGAGGTCGGTGTCGGCATCGCCATGCATCACCGGCAGGCCGTGCGCCACGGCGTGGGTGACGGCCGCCATGTCCAACTCGATGCCGCGGGCGTCGCAGCCGCGGGTGCGGAACAGATGCTCGATCAGGCTGCCGTCACCGCTGCCGATGTCCAGCACCCGGCTACCCGGCGTGATCATTTCGCTCATGAGCCGCAGGTCCAGCCGCATGTTCTTGCCGACGAACTGAACGGGCTCCCGCAACTCGACTTCCCCGTCGCTTAGAACGCGTGGCGGCTGCGCACCTCCCGCAGGATGGTGATCAGCATGATCTTGATATCGAAGCGGACGGACCAGTTTTCAATGTAGAACAGGTCGCAGGCGACGCGCTGCTCGATCTGTTCCACCGTCGCCGTCTCGCCGCGCCAGCCGTTCACCTGGGCCCAGCCGGTGATGCCGGGCTTCACCCGGTGGCGCACGGCGTATTGCTGCACGACCTCGGTGAACAGCCGGTCCGCCGCCTTGGTGTTGGGCGCGTGCGGGCGCGGCCCCACCAGCGACATCGTGCCGTTGATCACGTTCAGCAGCTGCGGCAGCTCGTCGATCGACAGCTTGCGGATGATGCGGCCGACGCGGGTGATCCGCTTGTCGCCGCGCGTGGTCTGCCGGTCCGCCAGCAGGTCCGTCATGCCGTGGTGCATCGAGCGGAACTTGTAACAAAGGAACAGGCGGTTGTTGAACCCCATGCGCGGCTGGCGGAACAGCACCGGGCCGGGCGAGTCGAGCTTGATCAGCAGCGCGGTCGCCAGCAGCACCGGGGAGAGCACCAGCAGCGCCAACACGCCGATGCCGTAATCCAGCACCGCCTTCTCCAGGGCGCGCCAGTCCTTCAGCGGCGCCTCCCGCACCGAGACGACGGGGTTGCGCCCGATGCCGTCGAACTGCGTGCGGGCGTAGCGCAGCCCGGCCATGTCCGTCGTCAGCACGATGTCGGACACGGTGCTGGCCAGCTGGTCCATGATCGCCTTGATCCGCTCCACGGCGCTGAGCGGCAGGGCCACGACGATCACGTCGATCTTCTCCGCCCGGGACCGTTCGACCAGCTCGGCCACCGTGCCCATGACGTCGACGCCGGACTGACTGGGCGGCACCCGGCTCATCCGGTCGTCGTAGATGCCGACGATGCGGAAGGCATGCGGCTCGTCGCGCAGGCGCTCGATGAACTCGCGGCTGAAATCGCCCAGGCCCACGATGGCGATCTTGCGCGCCAGCCGCCCGTGCGCCGTCCAATAGCGCATCAGCTGCGACAGCGGGATGCGGCTGGCGCCCAGCACGCCGATCCCGGCGGCCGCCCAAAGCAGCGGCCACGGGCGCACCGGCAGGCTGCCCTGGTAGAGGACGAACAGGCAGGCGATCAGGCAGAACGTGCCGATCAGCATCGGCTTGATCATAAGACGGAGCTGGGTGGCCACGGACAGCATCGCCGCCTGGCTGTAGGCACCATCCCGCGCCAGGCAGACGCTGGTCGCCAACCCGCCTGCCAGGGCCGCGAGCTGCACCGGCCCTTCCGGGTAGCTGCCGTAGATCCAGGTGACGACAAGGACGGAAAGGAGGCTGGAGAGCGCCAGCAGCAGCAAGTCCAGCAGTCGGACCATGCCGGCCACGACCGGGAACGAGACCGTGTCGGCACCCTCCAATTCGGCTCTCCTGGGCGGAGCGCCGGACATGGCTTGGACCATCGATGTCATGCCCTCGCACCTGTCCGTAAAAGAATGAACCGACCCATTCGCGGTGCCACCGTATCACGATCCCCTTAAAGCTTCGGTAACGGCAGGTCTGAAGCTCCGGAGTGTCATTGACGCTTGGCAACGTTCCCGCGCCGATCATAAAGTCGGGCGGAGTATGGAGGGACATGAATGTCCGAGGTGATGGGCGCGGTATCGCCGCAGCGTCAGGCTTACGACGACTGGGTCACGCGCGTGTTGCAGTTCCAGTTCCCTGCCCCGGAGGCCGAGCCGACCGAACCGCCGGCCCCGCCGCCGGGGTTCGACCCGGGCGCGCCGGACCCGCACCGCTTGCCAGCCGCCGGCGCCGAGTTGAAGGGCATGGCGCTGTGGCAGTCCGAGCGCAGCAAGGCCATTGCCGCACTCGACGGCTTGGCCGCGGCCTTCCGTGCCACAGACCATCCCGACCGCGATGGAGGCGTCCTCCTGTTGCTCGCCGTGCGCGCGAACCTCACGGAGGTGCCTGCGACCGTCCAGCAACTGGACGAGCTGCAGAGGTATCTCGACACGGACGACGTCGTCGACGCGGCCGAACTGCCGAACCCGTTCGGCGTCCACGTGGCGTTGCGCGAGCCGCTGTCGAGGGCGATCGCCAGCTTGCGTGCAGACCTGGCTGCCTAGCGGAGACACGCCATGAGCTATTCAAAAGGGAACGCCGTCGCAGCCGTGATCCGCGGCACGCCGGCCAAGCCACGCGTGTTCAACACGAGGCCGGTCCAGTCGCCGCAATACGTGGGCACGCTCGTCAATAACTGGATGATCGGCATCCAGTCGGCGAGCGGCCCCAACCCCAATGACTGGTTCTTCAACTGGAACGAGGTCGGGCCCGGCAACAACGACGTCCCCGTGACGGCGCCGGGATGCAAGGGGTGGCTGCGGGCGGACATCACCCGCCGGATCGTGGGGGTCCGCGCGAACAAGACCCCGCAAGCCACCGTCAAGGCGAGTTGGAAGCTGCACGAGGTGGTGACGCCGAAAGCGGTCAAGGCCTGGATCGATCGGCGGGACCTGTACCACCGCTACGAGCCGATTTACAGCATCACGGCGCCGGTCAACGGCGCATTCACGGCACCGGGCGCGAAGGTCACGGTGACGCTCGCCATCATCCAGGACGACTGCTTCTCGGCGTCGTCCCAGAGTTGGACCGTTGCGGTCGAGAAGGACACGCCGGTGCTCCAGTGGTCCATCGCGGTGCCCCTGGTCGTCGCCGGCACCAAGCTCAGCCGCGACCATCTGAACGCCACGACCCAGTTCGAGAACTTCGGTGCGGACAAGCCGCCGATCGCCTACGACCACCCGCTCAACGAGGTCCTTGCCGACGCGAAGCCCGTCACGATCACGGCGAGCGTGGCCGAAAGCGCCCTGTTCAAGGCCGCCGCACCCAGATCGGTGACGCTGAAGGTCGTCGCCGACCTGACCGCGCTCGGAACCGAGGCGATGGGGAGCGGCCAGGCGTTCAAACGGCCGCAGAGCGGGGCGAAAAAGGCCGTGCTGGACAGATGGGACAGCGACAACACGCCCAGCGGCATCAAAGCGACCTCTCGCAAGGTCCTGTCCGACGTCAAGGGCATGACCGGCGACGAGATCGAAGAGTATATGGACAAGTTCATCAACCCGGAGGGAAAGCCAGCCGCCGGGACGCGCACCCCGCCCGGGCCGACGCAGCCCTATCCCGACCCGAGCGGCAAAGTGGTCAACGTGATCTGGGAGCTGCCGAACGGCATGCAGGTGCGTCTGAAGCCGCACGGCGACGACGCGGCGGTGCAGGGGCCGCCGATGTTCTGCATCGAAGGCAAGACCTGCGTCGGCCCGTCGACCAGCAAGAACCAGGTGGCGTTCAAGGTGACCTCCGACGGCAATCCCGGCGCGTATGGGCCGAAGGAGACCTTGCTGCCGCCCGGCCTTGCGTCGGACAAGAACGACCTCGGCAACAAGGCCTACATGGATGCCGCCTGCGACACCACGCATCTCAAGGCCAAGGCCAAAAGCGCGCAAACGATCACGTGGGGCAATCCCCCGGACATCACCGCCGGCGACCCGCTTGGTCCGCAGTCGCTGAACGCCAAGGCGGACGACCCGGCGTCGCTCCGCTACACCGACAGTGCCGACCAGCCGGTCACCCCCGCGACGGTGCTGCAAGCCGGGCAGGGGCAGGTGCTGAAAGTCACCTCGGTCGCGACGAAGCGGTACCTCGCGACGGATGTTCCCATCACGGCCACGATCAACGTCGTCAAGAAGGTGGACGTGGCAGCCAAACCGGAGCAGCCGAAATGACCCCCTCCATCGACCAGCTGCTCGAGGAGACCACACTCGCCTTCGCGCCGCGCGAGGGTGCGTTCGACGTCGATGCCGTCGCCGCGACGATCGAGGGACTGGGCTTCTCCCTCCGCGACGAGCGTGTCCCGGCGCGCTTCGCCGTGTTCAGCGACGCCGCTGCCCGGGATGCCTGTCGGAGCGCGATGCGCGCGGACGCATCGGTCACCTTCCCCTATGTGCTGCGGATTTCCGTCCGTCCGGAGGTGATGTCGGTCTGGCCCGTTGCCGACCAGGAGGAGTTGCGCGCGCTCTCCGCCCGCTACCTCGAATGGCTGACCAGCACCTACGACTGTCGCATCACCAACGAGTTCGGGACCGACATGTCAGACCCGGCGGCCTACGCGGGGGAGGAGCCGGAGGACGCGGAGGGGTCCGAAGCCGTGGACGAGATCACCGCTTGACGGACGCGGCGCGCTACGCCTGCTTGAGCTCGATCAGCCCGCGGCGGATCGCCCGGCCGCGTTCGATCTTGTGGGCGATGTAGTCGCCGTCGCCCCAGCGCACCGCACGGGCCATGGCCTGCGCGTCCTCGGTGAAGCGGGCCAGCATCTCCAGCAACGCATCCCGGTTGTGGAGGAACACGTCGCGCCACATCACCGGGTCGGAGGCGGCGATGCGGGTGAAGTCGCGGAAGCCGGCCGCGGCGAAGCGCATCACCTGCTGCCGGCTCTCGTCCGCCAGGTCGTCCGCGGTGCCGCAGATGGTGAAGGCGATCAGGTGCGGCAGGTGGCTGACGATCGCCACCACCCGGTCGTGATGCCCGGCCTCCATCAGCTCGATCTCGGCTCCCATGCCGCGCCACAGTGCCGCGACCTTCTCCACCGCGCCCGGATCGGTCTGGCGCGGCGGCGTGAGCAGGCACCAGCGGCCTTGGAACAGGGTGGCGAACCCGGCGTCGGGGCCGGAGAACTCCGTCCCGGCCATGGGGTGGGCCGGCACCAGCTGCGTCCCCGGCGGCAAGCTGGCCTCCAGGTCGCGGATCACCGACTGCTTGGTCGACCCGGTGTCGGTGACGATGGCGCCGGGCGCCAGATGCGGCGCGATCGCGGCCCCAAGGGCGGCGAACGCCCCGACCGGGGCGGCCAGCATCACGCAATCCGCCCCGGCCACGGCGCGGGCAAGGTCCGGCTCGACGATGTCCGCGATGCCAAGCTCGGCCACGCGCCCCAGCACGGCGGGGCTGCTATCGGTAGCCACGACCTCGCCCACCAGCTCGGCCCGGCCGCGGCAGGCCCGCAGCACGGAGCCGCCGATCAGCCCGATGCCGATGACGGCCAGCCGGCGGAAGACCGGGTCAGGCATGCACGATGCGATCCGCCAGCGCCTCCGCGACCAGGTCGCATTCCTCGGCCGTGCCGACGGTGATGCGCAGGCAGTGCGGCAGGCCGTAGGCGCGCATGGCCCGCACGATGATGCCGCGGCGGCGCAGGGCGGCGTCGGCCGCATCGGCGTTGGCCGGCAGGTCGAAATCGGCGAGCACGAAGTTTCCCTCGCTCGGCCACACCTTGATCCCCAGCGCCTCCAGCGCCGCGCTCAGCCGGGCACGCTGCGTGGCGTTGTGGGCGCGCCCGGCCTCCACCCAATGCGGCTCCGCCAACGCGGCGACCCCCGCCTCCTGCGCCAGGAGGGACACGTTGAACGGGCCGCGCGCGCGGTTCAGCACGTCGATGACTCCGGGCGCCCCGTAGCACCAGCCCAGCCGCATGCCGCCCATGCCGAAGATCTTGCTGAAGGTACGGGTCATGATGACGTTGTCCGCCGCGTCCACCAGCTTGGTGCCGGCGTCGAAATCCGGCCGGTCGACATATTCGCAATAGGCGGCATCGATCAGCAGCAGCACGTCCGGCGGCAACCCCCGGGCCAGCCGCTCCATCTCCCCCTGCGGCAGCATGCTGCCGGTCGGGTTGTTCGGGTTGGCGATGATCACCATCCGCGTCGCCGGCGACACCGCCGCCAGCATCGCGTCCACGTCGGCGGTCATGTTGCGCTCCGGCACCTTGATCACCGTGGCGCCGACCGCAGTGCCGCCGATCTCGTACATGACGAAGCCGTACTGGCTCATGACGATCTCGTCGCCCGGCCCGGCATAGGCGTGGATCAGCAGCGCCAGCAGCTCGTCCGAGCCGGCGCCGCACACGATGCGCTTGGGGTCCAGGCCGAAGCGCGACCCCAGCGCCTGGCGCAGCGCGTGGCAGTCGCCGTCCGGGTAGCGGTGCATCTCGGCCGCGGCGCGGCTGGCGGCCAGCGTGGCGGACGGCGGCGGCCCGAACGCGCCCTCGTTGGACGACAGCTTGATGATCCGGTTGACGCCTTCCAGCTGCGCCTCGCCGCCCACGTAGGGCGCGATCTTCAGGATGCCGGGGTTGGGGCGCGGGGTGGTCATGGCTGGGCGGGTCCTCCGAGGGGGATGGCATACGCGCCCAGCACGATCGGCGGGCGCAGGGTGAAGGCGAGCGCGGCCAGGCGCGGGTCGGCCTCGGTGACGAAGCCGGCGATGTCCACCAGCACCCGGGCCGAGGCGTCCCCCGGGTCGCGCCGCAGCACGGTGGCGCCGGCGTCGAACCCGGCCGACGCCAGGCCCTGGGCCAGCCGCGCCCGGCTCTGCTCCAGCGCCACCTCCAGGCCGAGCAGGGAGCGGTCCGCCCCGCTCGGGTCCGGTGCGGCGGTGGAGACGACGAAGGCCTGCACCTTCGGGGCGCCTTCCGGCCGCGGCACCCAGAACGGCAGGCTGGCGGTGACGTAGATCCGCGGGTCGTCCTTGTGCAGCAGCGCGGTCCACCATGCGGCGGCCGCGCTCTCCCACTCGGTGGGTTGCGGCAACACGGCGGCGGTGGCGGAGCCGTTGCTGATCTCCCCGATCGCCTGCGCGGGCGTGCGGTAGGTGCGCAGCGGGATCAGGGCGCCGAAATGCTCGCGCGCCACGGCCGTGTAGGCGGCGGCGGGGTCCGGGTCGCAGATCGCCAGCGAGTAGGCGCCTTGCAGCGCCGTCATGCCGCCGATCAGCTCCCGCCAGGTCCGCACCAGGTTGGAAGGCGGGAAGCGGCCGGTGTGTTGGGCGACCAGCCGCCGGATGATCGCCGCCTCGCGGCCGGGCCGCAGGGCCACGCGGCCTTTCACGCCCAATTGGCCCACCCTCTCGGCCAGGGCGGCGCGGCGTTGCAGCAGCTCGTGCAGGGCGTCGTCCACCTCGTCAAGCTCGCCCCGGAGGGCCGCGAGGTCGGGGGGCGTCCCGGCGGGCTGGGCGATCTGTGACATACCGAGGGAATAGCGCGCCGCCCGCCCGCGGGGCAAACACGACGCTGGCAGTGTTGCCCCCCGATCGGCGCATCGCCATACAGGCGTGGTGGACCACCCCGCCGCATCGCCCGAGATCGCCCATCGCGGACAGCATTTCGCCGAGCCGTTCGCGCTGGATTGCGGCCAGGTGCTGCCGGGCATCGACGTCGCCTTCTGCACCTACGGCGCGCTGAACGCGGCACGGAGCAATGCCGTGCTGGTTTGCCATGCCCTGACCGCGGACCAGTACGTCGCCGACCGCCACCCGTTGACCGGGCGCGCGGGCTGGTGGGACCCGGTCGTCGGGCCGGGAAAGCCGATCGACACGGACCGCTTCTTCGTCATCTGCGCCAACGTGCTCGGCTCCTGCATGGGGTCCACCGGGCCGCGCGCCATCGACCCGGCGAGCGGGGAGCCCTGGAGCACGGATTTCCCGCCCGTCACCATCCGCGACATGGTGCGGGCGCAGAAGCGGCTGGTGGACCATCTGGGCGTGGCCCGGCTGTTCGCCGTGGTCGGCGGCTCCATGGGCGGCATGCAGGCGCTGGAGTGGGCGGCGACCTTCCCCGACAGCGTCTTCGCCTGCGTGCCGATCGCCACCGCGCCGTTCCATTCCGCGCAGAACATCGCCTTCCACGAGGTGGGGCGGCAGGCGATCTTCGCCGACCCGGACTACCTCGACGGACGCTACTGGAAGGCCGACCGCGTGCCGGCGCGCGGCCTGGCCGTGGCGCGCATGGCCGCGCACATCACCTACCTGTCCGAGCAGGCGCTGACGCGCAAGTTCGGCCGCCGCCTGCAGGCCGGGCCGGACAAGGCGAAGGAGGCGCTGAGCCTGTTCGGCGACATGTTCGAGGTGGAGAGCTACCTGCGCCACCAGGGCAGCACGTTCGTGCACCGGTTCGACGCCAACTCCTACCTGACCATCACCCGGGCGATGGATTACTTCGACCTGGCCGCCGAGCATGGCGGCGACCTGGCCGCGGCGTTCCGCGGCACCCGCACCCGGTTCTGCGTCGTGTCGTTCACCTCGGATTGGCTGTTCCCGACCGCGCAATCCCGCGCCATCGCCCGCGCGCTGAACCGGGCGGCGGCCAACGTCAGCTTCGTCGAGATCGCCACCGACAAGGGGCACGACGCCTTCCTGCTGGACGAGCCGGACTTCTTCCGCACGTTGCGCGGCTTCCTGCGCGGCTGCGCGGAGCATGCCGGGCTGGGCTGATCAGCCGTCGGCGAGGAAGGCCTCGAACGCTTCCTTGTGGTCCGGATGCCAGCGGGAGAGCGCCGGGCGGTTCTCGATGATGTCGCCCACCGCCCAGGCCATGCGCTTCTCGTCCGTCTCCCGGGTCGTCTCGTCATCCGGGCAGAGGATGTAGAAGTCCCCGGCGGCGAGGCGCTCCAGCATGAAGTCGACCACCTGGTCCGGCGTCCAGGCGCCCGCGGGCTTTTCCGTCGACCGGGTCATGCCGGTGAAGGTGGAGCCGGGGATCAGCAGGTGTGCCGAGATGCGGCCGCCCGCCTGTTGGCGCAGGCTGTGCGCGAGGCCTTCGGTGAGGGCTTTCACGCCGGACTTGCTGACGTTGTAGGCGGTGTTGCCGGGCGGCTGGGTGATGCCCTGCTTGGAGCCGGTGTTGATGACGAGCCCGGGCTGCCCGCCCACGATCATCGCGGGGACGAAGGCCTGCACGCCGTGCACGACGCCCATGAGGTTGATGCCGATCACCTGCGCCCAGATGTCCGGGCCTGACAGCGCGTCCGCGCCGCCATGGATCGCCGCGTTGTTCATCAACAGCGACACCGGCCCGAACCGCTCCCCGACCTGCCGCGCCAGCCGTTCCACCGCGGCCCGGTCGCTCACGTCGGCGACGAACCCGGCTGCCGCGCCGCCGAGCGCCGCCGCCACCTCCGTGACTCCCGTCGCGTTGTCGACCAGACATACCCGCATGCCGGCGGCGGCGAACCGCGCGGCGGCAGCCCGACCGATGCCACTTGCCGCACCCGTCACGACGGCAAGGTTGCCCGGGGCGATCACGTGCATGGTTGTGCCTCTGATGTTAACGCTCGATGCCGCAGCTTCAAGCTAGGCGGACACCTACGGGTTGATGCGCATTAGGAGGGGAAGGGATTCGAACCCTCGATACACCTTGACGGTGCATAACGGTTTAGCAAACCGCCGCCTTCAGCCGCTCGGCCACCCCTCCACCGAAGAAAGCCATAGAGAAAGGGGGGGTATAGGGCAAGGGGCAGGATTGGCTCAGAAGCCGGGGCTTGGCGCGCCATCGGCCTGACATTGTCTCTCCGACTTGTCTATGCTCGCCCAGCTAAGCCGCTCTCATGACAGGAGACCGCCCTCATGGCTTTAAGTCCGGCCCCGAACTCTCCGCCGGGGCCGCCGTCGGGCGACGGGCGCAGCCAGCAGGACAGCGACACGGTTGCCTATGGTGGTGCCATCAAGCCGATCTACATCGGCTACGACGACCGGCTGCTGTCGGCGACGCTCAACGCGCTGGACTTCAAGCCGCTGTTCTCCGACCGGCAGAGTGACACCCAGGCGGGTGTCGGCTCCGACTTCGGTGTCACGACCGAAGCGCGCAAGATCGCGTTCGTCCTCCTGATGGGGGTCACGGCATACCGGCAGCTGCCGAAGAACGGGATGATCAAGCTGGACACCAGGATCGAGGCGCTGGCGGCCAGGCGTCCGCAGTATCTCGGCTACTATCACGAACAGTCGCCTGCGGTGACCGACGATGCGGGACTGCTGCAGGGCGATTGGCAGAAGGTGCGCGAGCTGATGCGGGCGGCCTATGGGTCCACCGACGTCGCCGCCGACATCGCCCGCCGGCCGGAGCGGTTCAGCTATCCCTGGTCCCTGTTCGACGTGGAGTTCTACGCGGCCTGGGACCTGCTGTTCGCTGGGGACCATCTGGGGCACTTCCCATCGCAGGACGTCTGGGACAAGCGCGTCGACACGACCTTCAGCATCATCAAAGGGGCCGGCGGCGACATCATGCTCGTGGTCGACACGGGGACGGCGGCCGTCAATGCGGCCGTGCCCGTACCGGCGAAGCTGCGCAGGGTCGCCAAGGTGGTCAACCGGCTCAACACCGTCGACGACGTGCTGCATGCCGCGCAGAAGCCGGCCACCGACCTGACGGACGCCCTCCAATCGCAGATCAAGCAGTTCTACTCGTTCTTCGCCGGCAAGGCCGATGACAAGCTGAAGGCGCGATACCAGCGTGACTTCTACCGGCGGCAATACATCCACAACAACTACACCGTGCGCGCCGGTGCGCGCTTCCCGTCGGCCGCCTCAGTCATCGTGCCCGTGCGGAACATGGACTTGTCGGGCGCCGATGCGGTATTGGCCGACACCATCCGCCAGAACCCCGCCTGGGCGATCGAGCCCGATCTCCGCCGCGCCAATGAGAACTAGCCGCGTCCTGGCGCTCGTCGCGATGCTCTGCCTGGCGGGCATCGTGCCGGCGCCGGCCGCGGCCCAGACGTGCCAGGACGCGATGTCCAGCCAAGCACGCACGCTGATGCTGACGCAGTTCTGGGATGGTTACCTTACGGGATACAACCTTCAACGCCTGCGGAACGGGGCGTTTGGCAAGGCGGATACGGTGCTCAACCTGGACGGTTTCGTGAACGGCAGGCGCGTGGCGATCGGCGATACCCTGATCACCTACCAGTGCCGCTCGGCCCCGGCCGCGCTGCTGCCCGATGCGGCCGACGCCGCACTCGACGGCTTCATCCGCGATGCCGCGCATCCCGTCGCCGACCAGGGGACGGAGGCGGCAAGAGCCACCCCCTTGACCCAGTTGGCGGTCACGATCTCCGGCCGGGACGAGCCCTGCACCGACCTGACCCGAGACGACGATGGTCCGGACGGGACCCGCCAGGGCGCCGAGCATGTCCTACTCGGCGCCCTGGCGGGCATGGCGCACGCACGCGCCTCCGCGGCCCGGCAGGAACGGCCGACCGGGCTTAGTGGCGCGGACTTGGTCCAGTATGCCCGCACGGCGTGCCTGGCCTACAAGGATGAGGCGGTGTCGCTCACCTTCATCGCTGAGGTTGTCGACAGGCAAATCAGCCGCCCGGCGAAGCGGCAGCCATGACCGGCGGACCTCCGCGCCTCGTCGGCCTGTTGGGCTGCCTGTGTGTCTTGGCCGCTACCCCTGCCGGCGCCTGGGCCGCGACCTGCGGTGAGGTGCTTCGCCAGGGTGGGACCGGCCAGCATGCCCTTGCCGAGTTCTGGCAGGGTTATCTCAGCGGCTTCAACCTCGACCACCTCCGCCACGTCCAGGAGCGGGAGCCCGCCATCAACCTCCACGGCTATGTCAACGGCAAGCGGATCGACCTGACCAATGCCGGTCCGCTGGAAGCCTATTGCCGATCGCACGGCGACGCGCCACTCGCCGATGCCGCGGATGCGGTGTTCGACCAGATGCAGCGCGACGACGGCGGCGCGCCTGCGCATGGGTAAGGCCTGGCTCGCCGCCGTCTTGCTCCTGCAGCTGGCAGCCCTGCCCGCGGTCGCGGAGCCGACGTTCCTCGACCAGATCCAGGCCACGCTGACGGTCGGTGACGCGCCATGCACCGCGCTGCTGCCGGGCGGCCAGGCAAGCCGGGCCGAGCAGTGGCTGATGGGCGCCGTGGCAGGCATGCGCCGCGCGGATGCCCGGCCGGACCACCCTTACGCTGCCGTGTCCCCCCGCTTCGACCAGGCGGCGCAGCTCGCCTACGCCCTCCAGCTCTGCAAGGCCGACGCGGATGGCACGCTGACCCTGGGCGAGCTCGCGGGCCTGGTCGCGGCCGAGAACCGCAGGCGGCAGGACGCCGCGACGCGCTGAGCCGGCCCGCGCCCGCTTACGGTGTCAGGCGAAGGCGTTGAAGGTGATCAGCGTGTAGGTGTCCTTTACGCCGGGCAGCGTCTGGATGCGCTCGGTCACGAACAGGCCGGTGTCCTGGGTCGGTTCCAGGTAGAACTTGCCCAGCAGGTCATACTGTCCGGAGGTGGAATAGATCTCCGAACACTCGGGCACGCCGTCCACGCATGCGCGGGCGACGCGATAGGCGTGGCCCATCTCGCATTTGACCTGGATGAAAATCGCCCGCATGGCAGCACCATGGCATGGGCCGGCGCACGCGCCTACCCTGGCCGGGCGAGGGGAGTTGGCGCGATGGAACTGAGGCGGGCGAACGCGGCGCGGCAGGGGGCCCGGCCGGGCGGGCGGGTCCTGGCCGATGCGCTGGTGGCGCAGGGCATCGACCACGTGTTCGCCGTGCCGGGCGAAAGCTACCTGGACGTGCTGGACGGGCTGTATGCCGTGCACGACCACCTCAAGCTGGTCACCTGCCGGTTCGAGGCCGGGGCGGTGAACGCGGCGGAAGCCTACGGCAAGCTCACCGGCCGGCCTGCCGCCGCGATGGTCACGCGCGGCCCCGGCGCCTGCCATGGCGCGATCGGCGTGCACATCGCCCAGCAGGACAGCACGCCGCTGCTGCTGTTCGTGGGCCAGATCCCGTTCGCCGAGACCGACCGCGAGAGCTTCCAGGAGGTCGACTACCGCCGGATGTTCGCGCCGCTGGCCAAATGGGTGACGCAGATCGACGACGCCGCCCGCATCCCGGAGATCGTCGCCCACGCCGTCGACGTCGCCACCACCGGCCGCCCCGGCCCCGTGGTGATCGCGCTGTCGGAGGAGATGCAGAAGGACCTGGTGGACGTGCCGGATATCGGCCCGGCGCCGGTGTCCCGCCCGCAGCCCGACCCGGCGGCGGTGGCCGAGATGGCCAGGCTGTTGGCCGGGGCCGCCAAGCCGCTGGCGATCCTGGGTGGCGGTGGATGGACGCCGGCCGGCCGCGACGCGATCCACGCCTTCCTGACCGCGCACGACATCCCCGTCACCGTCGGGTTCCGGCGGCAGGCGCTGTATGACGGCACCCTGCCGAACTATGCCGGAGACCTGGGCGTCGGGCCCGACCCGGCGCTGGTGGCCCATGCCCGCGAGGCCGACCTGATCCTGGCGATCGGCACCCGGTTGGGCGAGGCGGTGACGCAGGGCTACACGCTGTTCGACCCCGCGGGCAGCACCGCCATCGTCCACGTGCACCCGGACCCGGCGGAGATCGGCCGCGTGTTCCGGCCGCGCCTGGGCATCGCCGCGGACCTGAACGCCTTCGCCGCCGCGGCCGCCGCGCTCCCCGTCGCGGACGTGCCGTGGCACGGTTGGACGGCAGAGCTGCGGGCCACGCGCCAGGCCGGGCTCGTCCCAGCGGATACGGGCTTCCCGCTGAACGTCGGTGAAGCCATGCGGGCGCTGGAGGGGTTGCTGCCGCCGGACGCGGTCTGCACCTGCGACGCCGGTAACTTCGCCGGATGGCCGCAGCGCTTCATCAATTTCGGCCCGGGCCAGCGCTTCCTCGGCCCGACCAACGGCGCGATGGGCTACAGCGTGCCGGCGGCGGTTGGGGCGAAGATCGCCTTCCCCGACCGCACCGTGGTCTCCTTCGTCGGCGACGGCGGCTTCCTGATGACGGGGCAGGAAATCGCGACGGCGTTCCACCACGGCGTGGCACCGATCGTCATCGTGTTCAACAACTCCATGTACGGCACCATCCGGATGTATCAGGAGCGCAGCTATCCCGGCCGCGTCTCCGGCACCGCGCTCACCAACCCCGACTTCGCCCGGCTGATCGAGGCGTTCGGCGGCCATGGCGAGACGGTGAAGGCGACGGCGGAGTTCGCCCCAGCCTTCCGCCGCGCGATGGAGAGCGGGCGCCCCGCCGTGATCGAGCTGGTGATGGACCCGGAGCAGATCACCAGCCGGGCGACGGTGTCGCAGCTGCGGGCCGGAACCGGAGTGGTGAAGCCAGCCGCCAAACCGCCTGCCAAGCCCCGGCCAGCCACCGCCCGGCCGCGCGCGAAGCGGTGAGCACGGCAGCGCCCCCGGTCAGCGCTCCGCCGCGGCGGGCGCCACCACGCCCAGGCGCTGCTGCACCCCCCAGGACCGCGCGCCGGTCAGGAACGACACCCAGCCGAGCGCCGCGCCCAGGTGGCGCAGCAGCTGGAAGGTGAAGGGTTCGATCAAGGCGGCCAGGATCGCCGGGACCAGGTATAGCCCGGAGGAGTGGCCGAGCCAGCGGCGATACAGGTGTAGCGACCACAGGTAGAAGGCGAGGTCGAGCGCGATCTTGGCCAGGATGACGCCAGCGACCGGCAGCACCACGGCGAACCGCCCGGTGGCCAGGTACCACACCAACAACACCGCCCCCGTCAGCCCATAGACCGGCTGCAGCGTATCGATCGCCTTGACCGGCAGCATCCGGGTGCCCAGCCGGCCATAGCGCGGGTTGCCGACCATGTGGCGGTACCACAGCTGCGTCTCCAGGAACCCGCCGAACCAGCGCCGCCGCTGGCGTAGGAAGGCACCCACCGTCGCCGGGGCGTCCGTGCGGGCATGGGCCGCGCCGACCACGCCGGTCCGCCATACGGTGCCCTGCCGCGCCGCATGGTCGCGCAGCCGGTGCGTCAACTCGTAATCCTCCACCAGGCAGTCGGGGTCGAACCCACCCACCGTCAACAGCGCCGCACGGCGGTAGCAGGCGAAGGCGCCGGAGATCAGCAGCAGCCCGTCCTCCTGCATCCAGGCGTAGCGGGACAGGAAGTTGCGGACGTATTCGTAGGTCTGGAACCATTGCAGCAGCCGGCCGGACACGGACGGTCCGCACACCGGCGTCAGCACGCCCGTGGCCGCCGCCAGCGCCGGGTCGTCCGCGAAGGCGCCGCGCATGGCGCCCAGCGCGCCCGGTTCCAGCAGCGTGTCGGCGTCCACCGTCAGCACCAGCTCCGTCTCGCAGGCGGCGCAGGTGACGTTCAGCGCCCGCGCCTTGCCGCCGTGCGGCAGCCGCAGCCAGCGCAACGCGGGATGGGTCAGGCTGGGCCCGCTCAGTTCGCCCAGGTCCGGGCAAGACAATCCGTACTTGGTCGTCAACAGCGCCGCCGTGCCGTCGTCGGAGCCGTCATCGGCGATCAGGATGGTCTCCGCCGGGCTGGTCTGGGCGAACAGGGCCGCGAGGGTGACCGGCAGGGCCGCCGCCTCGTTGTGGGCGGCGATGATGATGGTGGCGGCGGGCTGGACGGCCGCCGCACCGGGTGGCCGCGCCGGCCGCAGCAGCGCCAGCGTCTGCCAGAACACGAAGCCGACCAGCACCGTGTCGTAGGCGATGTAGGCCAGCCCGGCCGACCAGGCGAACAGGCCACCGCCCAGGAACGCCCGGGCGAACAGCAGCACCCAGAGCACCAGCGCCCCACCATGGATCAGCCGGCTGCGCAGCGGCGTCGGCGGTGGCGCATACCGCGGCGAGATCGCCTGCCGCTTGCGCGCAAGGTCGTGTTCGACGGTAGAGGGGTTCATCGTGTGTCCCGGACAATGCGGCGTCGCGCGCGTCTGCTATATGAGCGGCGCGAGGGATTTCGCACCGGAGGGTCCACCAGCAAGATGACCGTTGCCGATCGTTACACGCGGACCGCGATGGTGCTGCACTGGCTGGTCGCCGCCCTCATCATCGGCAATGTGCTGCTGATCTGGATGGTGGACTGGTTCCCGGACGACATGGTCCGCCCGGTGATCGACACGCACAAGTCGATCGGCATCACCGTGCTCGGCCTGGGCCTGCTGCGCCTGCTGTGGCGGCTGTCGCACCGGCCGCCGGCCATGCCGGCCTCCTATCCGCGGGTGGAGCGGATCGGCGCCCACGCGGCGCACGCCCTGTTCTACGTTTTGATCCTCGGGCTGCCGCTGTCCGGCTGGATCCACGACTCCGCGTTCAAGGACGCGGCAGCCAACCCGCTGCGCCTGTACGGCCTGGTTCCCTGGCCGCGGATCGGCCCAATCATGGCGCTCGACCCGGCGACGAAGGAGCACGTCCACAGCGTCTGGTTCCAGGTGCATAGCCTGCTGGGCTACGCGCTGTATGCCTTGCTCGCCCTGCACGTGCTGGGCGCGCTCAAGCACCAGTTCATCGACAAGGAGGCCGAATTCCAACGCATGGCCTCGTAGCAGCCGGTGTCGGCGGCCGGCACTTGAGCCGGGGCGGTCCCGGTGACACTCTGCGTCGCCTCGCGGAGCCCGTCATGCGCAGACCGACACGATTGCTGACCGCTGCGGCATTTGCCATCATCGCCCACCCGGCCCTGGCACAGCATTGGGCGACCGTGTGGGCCGGGTCGGACCAGGGGCCGTATCCATCGGGCAACCCCTCCGCCCAGCCGGACCTCACCGCCGCCTTCCCACACCCGGAGAGCGGGTCGCACGAGCAGAGCTTCCGCCTGATCATCAAGCCGGACCTCTGGTCGCGGCAGATGCGGTTCCGGTTCTCCAACGCCTACGGCACCAAGCCGGTGACGTTCGACACCGCCTTCGCCGGGCTGCAGATGAGCGGCGCGGCGGTGGCGGCAGGCACCAACCGGCCGCTCACCTTTGCCGGCAGGAAGACCGTGACCGTGGCGCCCGGCGCGCAGGTCTGGTCGGACGCGGTCGGCCTGCCCTTCGTGCACGACCCTGCCAGTTCCGAACTGGCGGGCCGCAAGCTCGCGGTGACGTTCCACATCCCCGGCGACAGCGGACCGATGACGTGGCACGCCAAGGCGATGACCACCTCCTACGTCACCGCCCCGGATGCCGGCGCGATCGGGGAGTTGGAAGATGACAGCGGCTATCCCAGCAGCACGACCTCCTGGTACTTCCTGGACGCCGCGGACGCGATCGTGCCTGGCGACACGCGGGTGGTCGTCTGCTTCGGCGACAGCATCACCGACGGCACCGCCTCCACGCTGAACGGCGATGACCGCTGGACGGACGTGCTGTCCCGCCGGCTGCATGCCGTGGCCGGGCAGCGCGTGGCGGTGGTCGACACGGGGATCGGCGGCAACCAGGTCCTTGGGCCGCCCGACTACAGCGCCAGCCGGCCGTTTTCCGGCGGCCCATCCGCCATCGCCCGGCTGGACCGCGACCTGCTCGGCCTGTCCGGCGTGACGGACGTGATCTGGCTGGAGGGGATCAACGACCTGGGTGCGGCGAACGCGCCGGCGGCGAACGTGGCCAACGGGATGCGCGCCGTGGTCGACCGCATCCGGGCCAAGATCAGGGGCGCACGGGTCTTCGGCGCGACGCTGACCAGCAGCCGGGGGAGCAGCCTGCCGGGGTATGGCTCGGCCGACACCGACAACCGGCGCCACGCGCTGAACGACCTCCTCCGCAAGCCCGGGCTGTTCGACGCGGTGGTGGATTTCGACGCGGTCACGTTGGACGCGCAGACCGGCGAGTTGCGGCCGGAGTTCGTGCCGCCCTCCACCGCGGGCGGCGTCGGGGACAAGCTGCATCCGAACCGCGCCGGCTACCTCGCCATGGGCAACGCGGTGGAACTGCGGCTACTCACCCCCGCGCTGCCGGTGCGCCCGGCGCCGCGGCTGCGGCCGGCTGCGGCGCCCGATCCGGCGGAGGCGGCCCCGCAGTGAGCGGCTATGTGGACTATGCCGGGCGCAGCGAGACGCGGGCCGACACCGTCTGGCCGCATCTGGTGCGTGGCCTGGCGGCGACCCTGGGCGTGGCCGCGCCCGAGCAGGCGCTGCCGCCGCTCTGGCACTGGCTGCTGTTCGCGGACTGGGCACCGGCCGACGCGCTGGGTCCGGACGGCCACCCGAAACGGGGTGGTTTCCTTCCTCCGGTGCATGACCTGCCGCGCCGGATGTGGGCCGGCGGCCGCGTGGTGTTCCACGCCCCGCTGCATGTGGGGGAGGAGGTCACGCGCACCAGCACGATCCTGTCCGTCACCGAGAAGTCCGGCGGGTCCGGCCGGCTGGTGTTCGTGACCGTGCGGCATGAGGTCGACGGCCCGGCCGGCCGGGCCATCACCGAGGAGCAGGACATCGTCTATCGCGGCGCGGACGGGGAGGCCGTCAAGCCCGGCGACACGGCCCCGCCGATCCAGGCCGCCGCCGCGCGGCAGGTGTTGCCGGATGCGGTGCTGCTGTTCCGCTACTCGGCGCTGACCGGGAACGGCCACCGCATCCACTACGACGCGGATTACGTCCGAGGGGAGGAGGGCTATCCGGGCCTGGTCGTGCACGGGCCGCTGCAGGCGACATGGATGGCGATGCTCGCGGCCGAATTGGCGCCGCTGCGGCGGTTCGCCTTCCGCGGCCGGCGCCCGGCCTTCGCCGGCACGCCCTTGCAGGTGGAGGCCTGGCAGACCCCGGACGGCCACCATCTGCGGACGCGCGATGGCAGCGGCGCCATCTGCATGACTGCCGAAGCCGGAGGATGAACTTGGCCTTCCTGACCGAACCGGCGCCGGAGCGGGGCGCGCTGCTTCCCGTCCGGCCGGGGATCAGCCGCATCGTGGCGGACAACCCGGGCCGCATGACCTACCACGGCACCAACACCTACCTGATCGAGGATGCGGACGGCGTCACCGTCCTGGATCCCGGCCCCGACCAGCCGGCCCATGTCGCCGACATCCTGCGCCTCTCGCCCGGCCCGATCGTGCGCATCCTGCTCAGCCACACGCATCGCGACCACCTGGGCGCCACGGCCGGGTTGAAGGCGGAGACCGGCGTGCCGGTGCAGGGCTGGCACCGCAGCGACACCGAGGGCTTCACCCCCGACATCCCGATCCAGGACGGCGACACGGTGGCCGGGATGCAGGCCCTGTTCACCCCGGGGCACGCCGCCGACCATGTCTGCTTCGCGCGCCCGGACGGCATCCTGTTCAGCGCCGACCACGTGATGAGCTGGTCGTCCAGCGTGGTCAGTCCGCCGGGGGGCGACATGGCGGCGTATTTCAGCAGCCTGCAGCGCCTGCTGGCCCGCCCCGCCGACACGCTCTATCTGCCGGGGCACGGTCCCCCGATGCCGGACCCGCACCCCTACGTCGCGGCGCTGCTGGAGCATCGGGTCGCCCGGGAGCAGGCGATCGCCAAGGCGCTGCTCGACGGGCCGCGAAGCGTCCCCGCACTGGTGGACGCGCTGTACTCCAAGATCGACCCGGTGCTGAAGATGGCGGCCGAGCGCAACGTGCTCGCCCACCTCATGAAGCTGGAGCGCGAAGGCCGGGCGGCCCGGCGCGGCGACGAATGGCGGACCGGCTGAGCCACGACGCGCTGCTCGCCGCCAACCGGGCCTTCTACGACGCGCTATGGGCCGATGCGCGGCTGATCGGGCCGGAGCGGTTCAACACCTGGCCGCTGGTGCAGGCGCTGTGCGGGCCGGGCGCGCGTTGCCTGGAGGTCGGCGCCGGGCTGCGGCCGCGCCTGCCGATCGCGGGCACCGTGTTCGTCGACATCAGTTTGCCGGCGCTGGGTCGCCTGCGCGCGGCGCAGGGCCAAGCGGCTGCCGGGCTGGTGACGGCGCTGCCGCTGGCGGATGCGAGCTTCGACGTGGTCAGCGCACTCGACATCGTGGAGCACGTGGCGGACGACCAGGCGGCGCTGGCCGAGCTGTCGCGCGTGGCCAAGCCGGGCGCTGTCCTGCTGCTGTCCGTGCCGCTGCACCAGGCGGCCTGGACCGGGTTCGACGACGCCGTCGGCCACCATCGCCGCTACGACCCGGCGCCGCTGCTGGCGCTGCTGCACGCGCACGGCTTCACGGTGGAGCGCAGCGCCGCCGCCGGCATGCGGCTGCGGCCCTCCCGCCTGCTCGACCTCGGCATGTGGTTCCTGCGGCGCCAGCACCGGCGGGCGATGTGGTGGTATAACCGCGTGTTCATGCCGCTCGGCCTGCGCCGCGCGCCCGTGCTGGCGCTGCAGGACGGCATGCTCGACACCGCCGACCTCGCCGGCATCCTCCTCGTGTGCCGCCGAGCCGCCAACGGTCGATAGCGTGACGCCTGATCCCGTGCCTCCATCCGTCATTGCGAGCCGCGCTTGCGGCGTGGCAATCCAGGGGAAGCGCACGAGCCAGCCGACTGGATTGCTTCGCCTGCGGCTCGCAATGACGGGAGTAGGATGGCTGCAGCCCGATGCCGCGTGAGCGACAGCCGGCGGTTTACCTGATGGCGAGCCGGCGTAACGGGACGCTCTACGTGGGTGTCACGTCAGACCTGGTCCGCCGCGCCGCGCAACACCGGACGGGAGCCGGCGACGCCTTCACGTCCCGCTATCAATGCACGCTGCTCGTGTGGTTCGAACTCCATGCCGACATGATCGCCGCTATCACGCGGGAGAAACAGCTTAAGGCGGGATCGCGCAAAAAGAAGCTGGCGCTGATCGAGGCTGCCAACCCGCTGTGGCGCGACCTCTATCCCGACCTCGTCACGCCTCCGTCCGCTCCAGGATCGGCTTGAACTGCGCCGTCGCCTTGCGCAGCTCGTCCGCCGGGTCGCGGCCCTGGGCCATGTTCGCCAGCGCGATCCCGAACACGTCGCGGAACTCGGTGACGGCGACGATCTCCGGCAGGGACGGGTAGGCCAGCTTGGCGGATTGTTGGGCGCAGTCCAGCCAGTCCCGGTTGACGGTCGCGCCCGGCGTCGCAGCCAGCGCGGCGTAGGCGGAGGAGCGGGGCGGCGCGCCGAAGCCCTGCGCCAGCTGCTTCGCCTGCTCGGCCTTTCCCGCGGCCCATTGCAGATACAGCCAGGCCGCCTCCCGGTTGCGGCTGCTGCGGGAGATGGCGAGCGCGTCCGCGGTCAGCCCGACGCGATGCGCCTTCGGGCCGGGCGGCATCACGCCGTAGCCGACCTTGCCGACGACGCGGGACTTGGCCGGGTCCTCCAGCGGCACGAACAGGCCGTTGGTGTCGAACCACATGGCGGCGCGGCCCTGGGCGAAGCTGGATTGGCACTCGTTCCAGTTGTAGCCGACCATGCCGGGCGCGCCGGCATCGCGGCATAGTGCCTTGTACAGCGTCGCGGCCTCGATCGCCTCCGGACCGTCCGTGTTCAGCTTGCCGTCCGGGCCGATCGCGTCCACGCCGTAGCCGATCAGGAAGCTGACCCAGACCAGCGTGTTGGCGTTCTTCAGCCCGCGCATCACCACGCCGGCCACGCCGCGCGCCGGGTCGTTCAGGCGCCGCGCGGCGTCGAGTACGGCCGGGTAGCTGTCAGGGTAGGATACGCCCTTCTGCGCGAACAACTCCCGGTTCCAGAACAGCACCCAATGGTCGACGTTGATCGGCAGCATGTCGAGCGTGCCGTCGCGCGTGGCCATCGTGTCCATGATCGGCTTAGGGAAGTCGCCGGCGTCGAACTCGGGCGCGGTCAGCGCCGGGTCGGCGATCAGCGGGCGTAAGTCCACCAGCCAGTTGGCCTTGGCGAACAGGCGCTTCTGCACGTGCGGCGCCACGAAGGCGACGTCGAAGCTGGTCTGGCCGGAGGCGAACTCGATCACCATCTTCTGGCGCTGCTGCTGCTCCGGGATCTGCTCCGCCCCGACGCTGACGCCGGTGAGCTGCTCGAACTCTTTCTGGTCGCGCTGGAACAGGTCGCTGCGCGGGCTCTTGGCAAGCAGGACCTCGATGTGCTGACCCTTGCAGCGTTTCCAGTCGAAGCCGGACTGGCCCCAGGCCGGCGGTGTAGCCAGCAGACCGGCGGCACCGGCCAGGGCGCCCCGTCGTGTCAATCGCGTCATCGAACCATCCCGCTTGCCACTGCGCAGAAACCAGCAATAACCGCGCCAGAGCTGGGCTATTCTGCGCCTGGCAGACGAGGGGGGCGCCGCGGGTGCGAAGGGTCGGGTGGATCGGCGGGACTGCGCTGCTGTGGCTCACGGCCGGGGTCGCGCAGGCGGAGCCACAGGCGGCGGTGGGCGTCGCGGACTTCCTCGACACGCTGGGGGTGAACACGCACATCGCCTACAAGGATGGCGCCTACGCGGACACCGGGCGCGTCGCACGGGATTTGCGCTATCTCGGTATCCACCACGTCCGGGAGGGCATCGTCGACCATTGGGGCCCGGACACGGCGAGCCTGGCGGATTACGTGCGGTTGGCGGAGGCCGGCGCGAAGTTCGACCTGGTGGTGAGCCACCAGCCGCAGCCCGCGACGGCCGCGCCGTTCATCGAGACCAACCTGGCCATGCTCGCCACCTTGCGCCGGGCCATGCCGCACGGCATCGCCGCCGTGGAAGGGCCGAATGAGATCAACAACTGGCCGGTGGCGGCCTACAAGGCGCTGACCGGCGTGCCCGCAGCGCTGGCCAGCCAGCGGGACCTTTACGCCGCGGTGCATGCCGACCCCGGGCTGCGCGGGGTGCAGGTCTACGACCTCACCGGCGGACCGCAGCAGGCCTCGCTGGCCGGGCGGGCGGACGCCGCCAACCAGCATCCGTACCCGCACAACGCGATGCAGCCTGGTGACGGGATCCCGCCCGGCTTCGCCGAAGCCTATTCGATGGTCGGCCGCTATCCAAGGGTGATCACCGAGACTGGCAACTTCAGCCTGCCGCTGGGCTGGCCGGCTGGCAAGGCCTGGTGGGAAGCCGCCACCTACCTGGGCGTCGACGAAGCGACGCAGGCGAAAAGCGTCCTGGACACCTACTTCGACGCGTTCGCACAGGGCGTCGGCCGCACCTACGTCTACGAACTGCTGGACCAGAAGCCGGACCCGGACGGCGCCAGCACGTTCCTGCATTACGGCCTGTTCCGCTTCGACCACGCGCCGAAACCGGCGGCAACCGCCATCCACGCCCTCACCTTGATCCTGTCCGGCAAGGCGGCACCGGCGGTGAATGGGGCGAGCAAGGGCCGGCTTGATTACGCGCTCGCGCTGCCGCCCACCGGCCATCGTGTGCTGTTGCAGCGGGCGGACGGCGTGTTCGTCCTGGCGCTATGGAACGACGTGCCCTTCTGGACCTGGGACGCGCAGTCGAGCCACGCGGTCAACGCCCCGCCCGTCCCCGTCACCCTCGTGCTGACGCAGGCGGCGAAATCCGTGCAGGTGTTCGACCCGCTGGTCGCCGACAGCCCCGTTGCCGTGTCAGCCGGGACGGACCGGATCGCCTTGGGCCTGGTGGACCATCCTGTCCTGGTCGCGATCACCATGGCCGACGGCGCCAAAGCGGCGCGCTGAGGCTACGGCACCAGGTGCAGGTCGTCCGGCGCCTGCGGCGGCAGCTTGATCGCCAGCACCTTCAGCTCCCCGTTGCTGACCACCGAGCCGGCATGCACCGTGCCTTTCGGGATGATGATCAGGTCCCCTGGATGGATGTCGCGCTGTTGGTCGCCGAGCCAGAACGTCCCGCTGCCGGAGATGACGTACTGGAACTCGTTGGCGTCCGTGTGCGTGTGCTTGGGCACGTTGCCGGTCTGCACCGCCATCGTCCCCGTCGGCTGCACCACCAGCGTGCGTGACCGCAGCGTGCCGAGGTTGGGGATGATGTTGCCCAGGTCGGCGTCGGTGAGCGCAGCCAGGTCGATGACCTGCGGCTGGAGTGCCGGGGCCTGCGCGCGGGCCGGCGGGGTGGTCCGCGCCGCCAGCAGGCCGGCCAGGAAGGCGAGCGGGATGGCAGCCAGCGTGAGGGTATTCCGCAACGTCATCCTCGGCATCGTCGTCTCCCCAGCCCTGGTCAGGCCGCTTCGTTTCGTTGGTGGTGACTATCCGGCAAGGATGCAGCGGGGGCAATATGTCGCCGCATCGCACGAAGGACCGACATGAGCAGCCCGACGCTACCCTTCGGCATCACCGTTTGCGGCATCGAGGAACTGGCCGGGCATTGCAGCACCGGCGCCAGCCACGTGCTCTCCATCCTCGACCCGGACTTCCCCGTCCCGGAAGCGTTCGGCACGTTCGGCGAGCACGAGAAGCTGGAGCTGCGCTTCGACGACATCATCGAGGACGTTCCCGGCAAGCGGGCGCCGAGCGCGGACGACGTCGCGCGCATCCTGGCATTCGGCCGCGGCCTGGCCGCCGAGCCGCCTGCGTCCGCGCACCTGCTCGTGCACTGCCATGCCGGGATTTCGCGCTCGACCGCGTCCATGGCGCTGATCATCGCCCAGGCATTGCCCGGCGCGGCGTCGGACACCGTGCTGGGGATGGTGCACGCCATCCGCGAGAAAGCCTGGCCCAACCTGCGGCTGATCGAGTTGGGCGACGCCATGCTCGGGCGCGGCGGGACGCTGGTGGCCGCCGCACATGCGCTCTATGCGCTGCAGCTGGAGCGCCGGCCCCACCTCGCGGAGCTGATGCAGACGGCCGGCCGGGAACGCGAGGTCGTGGCGGGTCGGCGTCAGCCGTAGGCGGCGCGGCGCGCGGCGACCTCGTCCATGGCGGCCTGGCTGCGCCGCTCGGCCGCCTGCGCGCGTTCCGCGGCACGGTCGGCCAGCAGCTCCGCCGCCGCCTCGGCCGCGGCGCGGGCGGCGGCGAGCGCGGCCCGGGCCACGGAGACATCGCAGCGGATCTTCTCGCAGTTCGCCCGGGCCGCGGCGGCGAAGGCTCGCCCGACCGGGAGCCAGTTCGCGTAGGCTTCCACGACCTCGTCGCCCCCCGCCAGGCTCGCCGCGGCGGCGCCTTCCTGCGCGATGCGCGCCTCCGCGTCATCGGCCTTGGCGCGGGCCGCTTCCTCGGCCTGCAGCAGGGCGGCCAATCCACGCTTGGCGTCATCTTCCGTGACGCGGCGGATCCGCAGGACGACGTCGAGGGCGTCACGCATGGGATGGTCCTTCCATGGCTGCCGCGAGGGCGGCGAAACTTTCGGCCAGGCTGGTGGCCTGCCCGCGGTCCTGGTGCAGGGCGCGCTCGATGCGCGGCGCCACCGCCACCGCCTCGTCCACCGCCGGGTCGGCCCCCGCCTTGTAGGCGCCGAGCCGTACCAGGTCCGCCACCTCGGCATAGGTGGCGAGCAGGCCGCGGGCCCGGCGCACGGCCTCCCGCTCGGATGGCTGCAGGCAGCCGGGCACGGAGCGGGACAGCGAGCGCAGCACGTCGACCGCCGGGTAGCGCCCGGCCTCGCCGATGCGACGGTCCAGCACCACGTGGCCGTCCAGGATGCCGCGCACCGCGTCGGCGATCGGCTCGTTGTGGTCGTCGCCTTCGACCAGGACGGTGAACAGCGCGGTGATCTGCCCGGCGCCGCCTTCCCGCTCCGGCCCGGGGCCGGCGCGTTCCAGCAGGCGGGGCAGTTCGGCGAACACGCTGGGCGGGTAGCCGCGCGTGGCCGGCGGTTCGCCGACCGACAGGCCGATCTCCCGCAGCGCCAGGCAGAACCGGGTGACGCTGTCCATCAGCAGGAGGACGGACTTGCCCTGGTCGCGGAAGTGCTCGGCCACCGTCATGGCGGCATAGGCCGCCTCCCGCCGGAGCAGCGGCGGCGCGTCCGACGTGGCGGTGACGACGACGGAGCGCGCCAGGCCCTCGGGGCCGAGGTCGTCCTCCAGGAACTCCCGCACCTCGCGACCGCGTTCGCCCACCAGGGCCAGCACGGCCACGTCGCAGGCGGTTTGCCGGGCCAGCATGGACAACAGGGTGGACTTGCCCACGCCCGAGCCGGCGAACAGCCCCAGGCGCTGTCCGGCGCGGCACGTCGTGAACAGGTTCAGCGCGGTCACCCCGAGGTCGAGCCGCTCGCCCAGCCGGGCCCGGCTGGTGGCGTCCGGCGGACCGGCGCGGACCGGCAGCTCGCGCTCGCCGCGCGGCAGGGCGCCGCGGCCGTCCATCGGATTGCCGAGCGGGTCGATGACGCGGCCGAGCCAGCCGTCGCATGGGGCGAGCACGGCCCCGCCGCCGCCGCCGAGGCGGACCGCCATGCGGGCGACGCTGCCGGGGCCGATGCCGTCCAGCGCGGAGAACGCCATGGCGCGCGCGTCCCTGCCGCGGAAGCCGAGGATCTCCGCCGACACCTCCCGCCCGTCGCGCGAGGCGAGGACCACCCGGTCGCCGACGCTGAGTAGGGTGCCAAGGCCGGTGATCTCGACCGAAAGGCCGGATACGGCGGCGACCCGGCCGGAGCCGGATGCGGCCGAGAGGCTGGCGAGCGTTGCACGGGCGCCTTCAAGCCGATCGATGAAAGCGATGTGTCGCATTAATTCGATATTGCCCCAAAAGACGCGCATTCTTCAGGTGGCGTCGCGGGATCGGCGTCGCCCTAAGCTCCCGCACGGGTTTCTACACGCCAAAGGTGAAAAAAGTGTAGTCATATACACGCTCAAGTGGTATCACCGTCCCAGACCAATCGGAGTGCAACCCATGCGTGTTCTGCTCGTCGAGGATGATGTGACTGCGGCCCGGGGGATCACCCTGATGTTGAGATCTGGCGGGCTGATCGTCGACACCACCGACACGGGCGAGGAAGCGCTCGAGTTGGTGAAGCACTATGATTACGACATCGTCGTCCTGGACCTGATGCTTCCGGACATGGAGGGATATGAGGTGGTCCGGCGGATGCGCAGCGCCCGCATGGAGACGCCAGTGCTGATCCTGTCCGGCCTGTCGCGCCCCGGTGCGAAGGTGAAGGGGTTCGGCATGGGCGCGGACGATTTCATCTCCAAGCCGTTCGACAAGGCGGAGCTGGTGGCCCGGATGCAGGCCGTGGTGCGGCGGAGCAAAGGATATAGCCAGCCGACGCTGCGTGTGGGTTCGCTGCAACTCAACCTCGACAGCCGCGAAGTGATGGTCAGCGGCAAGCCTGTCCACCTGACGGGCAAGGAATACTCGATCCTGGAGCTTCTGGTCCTGCGCAAGGGCATGGTGCTGACCAAGGAAGCGTTTCTCAACCACCTCTACGGCGGGATGGATGAACCGGAGATGAAGATCATCGACGTGTTCATCTGCAAGCTGCGCAAGAAGCTGGCCACTGCGGGTGCCGGCAACCTCATCGGCACCGTTTGGGGCCGTGGCTACATGATGCGCGACCCGGCCTCCGGCGAGCCGAGCTTTTCGACCGAAGACGAGGCCCCGCCGGCAACCATCACGCACGCGCTCACAGCCGTCTGACGCAAGCTTCGTTTTTGAGAGGGTGATTAAGATTTGTCGGCGTGGCGACGCATTTGGGTGCTGGGCGCATGGCCGGTGGCGCGTGACTGAGCTAAGATACTGCGCGATCGATACGACGTGATCCCATCCTGGAGCTGAGATTTGCGCTGGCACGCGGGTGAGAAGCAAGGCACGCGTGCGACACGGCGTGGGTGCGCTGCATGAGGCGGCTGTTCCCCCGTGTCAGCCTGCGCACGCGCTTTGCGCTGGTGCTGGCGCCGCTCGTGTTCACCGTCGCGGGCGTGTTCGGTGGGGTGGTGGGCCAGCATTCCGTGGACCAGTTGCGCGAGCGGATCGGCCAGTCCCTCGCCGTGGACGCCCAGCGGATCGCCGACCGGCTCAACCGCGAAATGGCCGACCGGTCCCGCGACCTGGGGCTGCTCGGCGCGCTGGACGCGATGCGCGACTTGCGCGACCAGGCCGCCGTGCAGGCGATCCTCGACAGCCTGCGCCGCAGCGAACCCGATTTCCTTTGGCTCGCCGTCACCGATCTGCAAGGCAACGTCGTCGCCGCCACCGACGGCGCCTTGACCGGCAGCGACCTCAACTCCCTTTACGACTTGCGCGACCAGCTGCGCGGCCGGCCCAACAGCAGCGGCGACCCGCTCCGCATCGTGCGGCCGGGCGAAACCGACCAGCCGCCGCTGGAACGGCAGCGGCAGATCACCATCAGCCGCCCAATCCGCGCGGCGGACGGCACCGCCGTCGGCGTCATCGTGGCGCAACTCGGCTGGGACTCGATGCGGGACGGCATCACCGCCCTGCTGACCGCCGACGAGGACGGCAAGCAGCACCGCCAGGTGGTGGTGGTGTCGAGCTACGACACCGTCCTGGTCGGACCAGCCGAAATGGTCGGGCGGCGGCTCACGCTGCCGGATGTGAGCCGCGCCCGGGTCGGGATATTCGGGTGGTCCAGCGCCATCTGGCCCGACCAGCGAGCCTATATCGCAGGCGTGAACTTCGCGGCGGGCGAACGCCAGTTCACCGGACCGGGCAGCATCCCCATGCGTTGGACGGTGCTGGTGCGCGAGACGGAGGAAACCGCCTTCGCACCGGCGCAGCAACTGCGGCTCGCGATCCTCGGGGCCGGGATCGGCCTGTCGCTGGTGGTGGCCTTCCTCGGCTGGGTGATCGCCGGGTTGATCACCCGGCCGCTGCGCCAGATCGCCGCGGCCGCCGATTGCCTCCGCCGGGGCGAGGCGGTGGATTTGCCGATCCTGTCCGGATCGACCGAGGTGGAGACGCTGTCGGCCTCCTTGCGCGCCATGGTCGCGACGTTGACGTCCAAGCAGGTCAAGCTCGACGAACTGGAAAGCGCCACCCAGCACGATCCGCTGACCGGCCTGCTCAACCGCGCCGGGCTGCAATCCTGGCTTTCGCAGGCGCTGGCCAAGGCGCGGACCGAGCCATCTGGCCTGCTGGTGCTTGTGGGTGACCTCGACGGCTTCAAGCAGGTCAACGACAGCAAGGGGCACGGCGCCGGCGACATGCTGCTGCAGGAGGTGGCGCAGCGCCTGCAATCCTCCGTCCGGGCGCGCGATGCCGTCGCGCGCATCGGCGGGGACGAGTTCGTGGTGGTGCTGCACGCGCCGCTCGGGCTCGGCGACCGCACGGCGTTGGAGACTGGCCACCGCCTTTGGTCACGCGTGACCGAGCCATACGACATCGCGGGCGAGACGATCGTCATCGGCCTCAGCCTCGGCGGCGCCGGCTGGCCGGAGGACGACCACCACCTGGAGCTGGTGCTGCACAAGGCGGACGCGGCACTCTACGGCGCCAAGCGGGCCGGCAAGGGCCGCATCGTGTTCCACCGCGAACCTGCCATGGGGTAGGCGGGGCTCCGGTTTCAGCGATGGACAGCGACCCATGGCTGCTGACCGGAAGCATATCAGCGGCGTCACAGGATGGACGAGCGCCACACCGCGGACGGGACGGTTGGATACGAACTGCGCGTGTGGGGCCATAGGGCCGCAACGTGGAGCCAAGCCGGAACATTGCCGATTGGACGATGAAGTGGCTACAAGGTGCCGATGGAAGCGGCGCCCGCGTTTTCGAAAGCCGCGGTGGGACATGACGGTCGTAGCTACCGGTCGCCGGGTTAGCACAGTGGTAGTGCAGCGGTTTTGTAAACCGAAGGTCGGGGGTTCAAATCCCTCACCCGGCACCATTTCTGCCTGCCCGGCTGCTTGAATGAACTAGCGGACTCACTTGCAGCATATATAAACCGAGCCTTTCAGGGGCGAGACGGCTTTGGTCGTTCTTAAGACGGCTGATGACATGAATGCGCAGCGCCTTCGCTGGACCGCAGCTGTGAGACAAGCCGACACCGTGTGTTTCGGAGCCAAGACCGAACTCCCCTACGCTCGCCAACCTCATGCCGTAGACCGGACCTCTTCGATATCAGTTGCCGAAGCGTCCCACTTAGGCCCATCTTGGTACCTTGATGCTGATGACGCGATTGCGGCAAGCCAGGGCGCGAAAACGACGCATACCGCGCCCGGATCACATCTACATCCACCATCCAGATCGATCACACGCCAGCTGCGAGCCGCAAGAAGCCCCCCCTCCTAGACATACCCGATCCGGCTATTCCGTGACGGGCCCTGACGTTGCCATGCCGCCGCGGTGGGCATCGGACTCAGCCTGCACGAGTTCGCGCTGCGCGACTGGACCGAATGCTTGTGGCGGCCGGCTTCCACCGGTTCGGCGTGCCCAGAGCAGCCGCCGCCTCGGGGACGTCCGCGCGGGACACGCGGCGGTCTCGGTCGGGAAGCCTGCCCCGTCCCGCTGCGGGACTGGACATGAGGCCGTCGGCGAAGCCCCCGGGACGCACGGGCATGACCGCCGGAGCACGGACGGCCGCCAGGGCCGCGACCGCCGCCTGACGGCAGGAAGCCGGACGGGGCATCGGGAGGGAGCCTCACGGACCGCGTCGGTGAGGCTCCTCTCGCCCCAGGTCGACACGGCATGGGCGGTCGCAACTTCGCGGACCTGCACGAGCTGCCATCCGGCGACCGGAGGTTCCCCTTCGGCCAGCTTGCCCGAGCGAGCTGCCGGCCGTCCGCCCCCCGGCGCCGGCCGTCGGTCAGTCATGCCGCGTCAACCAAGGCGACGACGCGGGCCCAGGCGCCGCTCGCGCCGGCCAGCTTCACCGGCAACGCCAGCACCGTGAAGCCCGTGGGATGCGGGATGTCGGCCAGGTTGCACAGCTTCTCGATCTGGCAGTACTCCTTCTCGCGGCCGAGCAGGTGCGACTCCCAGAAACGCGAACGCCCGACGGCCTGGTCGGCCAGCATCACGTCGAACGGCCGGTCCAGGCCCCAGGCGTCGATCCCGATCAGCTTCACGCCACGATCGACCAGATATTCGGTGGCGCACCGCGCCAGCCCGGCGTGCCGCAACTCGTATCCGGGCCGCTTGAAGTGGAGGGACGCGTCGGTGCGGACCAGCACGATCTCCAGCGGCTCGATGGCATGGCCGATGCGGTCCAGCTCGGCCGCGACATCCTCGGCCGTTATACCGTAGCCGGCCGGCTTGCTGCTGAAATCCAGCAGGACGCCGTCGTTGGCGCACCAACTGAGCGGCACGTCGTCGATGGTGCGGCCGCGTCTGCCGTCCGCGGTCGGGCCGTAGTGCGCGGGGGCATCGACATGCGTGCCGGCATGGGTCGGCAGCGTCACCAGCTCGGTGGCCCAGCCCAGTCCGCCGGGCCAGGAGTCCAGCGGGATGCCCCGCTTGGCGAGCATCGCGGCCGGCGAGCGCTCGGGCGTCAGGTAATCGATCTTGTGCGGGTTCGGCTCGAAGGGCGCCGTCGCGTTCTCCAGCCGGTCACTGAGGTCGATGATGCGGAGGTTGCGTCCGGCGATCCGGATGGTGTCGGTCATGAGCGGCCTTGGGGCTCCCCTGCCACGGACTGGACGGCGCGCACGATGGGTTCGTAGCCCGTGCAGCGGCACAGGTTGCCGCCGAGCGCCCGGCGTATCTCGTCGTCGGCCGGCGCCGGGTCGCGGCGCAGCAGGTCGGCACTGGCCGCCAGCATCCCTGCGGTGCAGAAACCGCACTGGAAGGCGTTCTGCTCGATGAAGGCAGCCTGCAGCCGGCGCATCAACGCGGAGGCATCCCCCTCCAGCGTGACGACGCTCCGCCCTGCCATGGCCACGGCCAGGGTCAGGCATGCCTTCGCCGCCTTTCCGTCCAACTGCACGGTGCAGGCGCCGCAATCTCCCGTCAGGCAGCCGAGATGGCAGGCCTTCAGGTCAAGTCGGTCGCGCAGCAGTTCCGCCAGCAACTGGCCGGGTGCGGCGTCCACCGTGCGTTGGACGCCGTTGACGGTCATCGCGATGGTAAGCGCCCGATCAGGCATGCAGGGCCACCAGCGCCGCCGCCACCGCCCGGCGCGCGACCTCGGGGGCCACCTCCAACCGGTAGGCGGCGTCCGCCAGCTCGTCGGACCATCCCGGACCGAGCGCCTCGGCGGCGCGCCGCCCCAGGTCATGGAAGGCGATCGGATCGGCCGACGCGAAACAAGCGCCGGCTGCGGCCGGTGTCAGCCCGGCCGCGCCGATGGCGACGCTGGCGCGCAAGCCGGCGGAGCCGCGATCGTCCACGCAGCAGGATGCGGTGACGATCGGCCAGGAGCTGCCGGACAGTTTCAGCTTGTGATAGCCGGCACGCGCCCGGCCCCGCGGCCGGTCGAACAGGATGGCCGACAGGATCTCGTCGCCACGTCTGGCCGTCCGAAACGGCCCGGTGAAGAACTCCGCCGCGGCGACGTCACGGGTGCCACCGCAGCCCGTCAGCCGCAGCCGCGCTCCGAGCGCCACCAGGCATCCCGGGACGTCCGAGGACGGGCTGCCATAGCAGGCCGCACCGCCGACGGTGCCCTGGCCCGTGATCGCAGCCCCTCCGGTGATCCCGCGCGCCATGATGGCCAACACCGGCAGGGCCTCCTGAACGGTGGCCGACGACTTCAACTGGTCGTACGTCACGCAGCTTCCAAGCTCGATGCGCTCACCCTCCTGCAGGATCTCGATGAGGCCGAGCCGGCGCAGGTCCACCACGAGCCCGGGGCGACGCTCCCCTCGGCTCATGTGCGGCACGAGCCATGTTCCCCCTGCCATGATCGCGGCGTCGTCCGCACCGTCGGCCAGCGCTTGCGCCGCCTCCTGCATCGTTTCAGGGCAGCAATAGGAGAACGGGTGCGCGATCATGCCGCATGGGCCCGCCGGAGCGCGGCAAGGATGCGGCACGGGGTTGCCGGAACCGCCTCCAGATGGATCGCGGCCAGGCCGATGGCATCCGCGACCGCGTTGACCGTGGCCGCCAAGGCCCCTCCCAGGCCAGACTCGCCCGCCCCCTTCATGCCGAGCGGGTGGAACGGGCTCGGCGTTACCAGGTGGTCCACCCGGATCGGCGGCAGGTCGGTCGAGCGTGGCAGCAGATACGCCTTGAAGCGATCCGCAATGGTTCGCCCGGCGCCGTCCATCGCCGTTCGCTCCCACAGGGCCATGCCGATGCCCATGGCCACCGCGCCGCGGACTTGGCCTTCCACCAAGGCCGGATTCACCACGTGGCCGCAGTCATGCACGACGGCGTAGTCCAGCACCCGGACGACGCCGGTGGCATGGCACACCTCCACCGCGGCGGCATGGACCGAGTATGGGAAGGACGGGTAGGCGCTGATGCGGCCGTGTGCGTCCGGCACGTGGCTGACGTTCTGCGCCCTGTAGCTGTGGGTCGCCTGCAATGGCAGCTGCACCGCGGCGCCTGCGGTGAAGCTCTGCGCGTAGACCGCCATCGCCGCGGCCGCGAAGGCGACGCTGCGGCCGGTCGCCAGGCTGGACAACATGCCGTCCCGGAACACGATGTCTTCCGGCGGAGTATCGAGCAGCACTGAGCCGCACTGCGCCAGCTTGCCGGCGACGTCGCGTGCCGCGACGACGGCGGCGGCACCGCCGAACATCAGGCTGCGACTGCTGGTGTTTCCCGCCCCGAACGGGCTGACGTCGGTGTCGCCCTGGCTGACGCGGATCACGTCGGGCGGCAAGCCGAATACGCCGCCGACGATCTGCGCGATTCCCGTCTCGTTGCCGCCGCCGGGCGACGTCACGCTGGTCAGCACGACGACCTCGCCGGACGGATCGACGCGGACGGTGGAAGTCTCGAACCCGCTGGGCACCGCGCCGGGGAAGGACGCGCCTTCGGGCGTGAGTTCGAACGCGATCCCCAGGCCGACCGCCATCCCGCCGGGCCTGGCCGCCTGCCGGCGGGGCCAATCCGTCGCGGCGACCGTCGTCGCCAGCCTGTCCAAGGCGGCCGGATAGTCGCCGCTGTCCAGCAGCATCCCGGAAGGCAGGCGATGGGGGAAGGCGGCCGGGCCGAGCAGGTTGACCCGTCGCAGGGCCACCGGGTCCATGCCGAGCGCCAGCGCCAGCCGGTCCACCGCGCGTTCCATGACGAGGGTTGCGACTTCCTTGCCGTAGCCGCGCACGCCCTGCCACGGCGCCTTGTTCGTGGTCGCCAGGATGCACTCGACCGTGCAGTTCGGCACGTCGTACACCGTCGGGAACACCGCGGCCGTGACGAGGCCCATCTGCCATCCGCCGCCGGCCCCCGCGGCGCCGATGTCGGCCACCATGCGGTCGCGGAAGCCGATGATGCGCCCATCATGCCGTGCCGCGATGGCCCAGCGATGGCGCTGGTCACGCCCCCGCGCCAGGAAGCATTCGGCACGGTCCTCGATAAAGGCGACGGGGCGGCCCAGCCTGCGGGCGAGCACGCCGACCAGGACCTCCTCCGGATGGCCCACCATCTTCAGGCCGAACGTGCCGCCCATGTTGGGCGCCACGACCCGGACCTGGCTTTCCCGCAGGCGCATGGCCTGCGCCACCGCCCAGCGGGCCGGGTGCGGCATCTGGAACGTGCCGGTCAGGGTCAGGCGCTCGGCCCGGGCGTCCCATTCGGCGACGTAGGCGCGGGTCTCCATCGGGGCACTGGTGGACCCGTCGAGCGCCAGTTCCCCCTCCACCACGATGTCCGCCGCGGCGAACGCAGCCTCGGCATCGCCGGCGCGGATCAGGTCGCGCGCCGCGCAGTTGGTGCCCCACGCCGCGTGGACCGGCTCCGCCCCTGCCAGGGCAGCCTCCGGGTCCAGGGTCGGCGACCTCGGTTCGTAGGCTATGACGACCTGCTCCGCCGCAAGCCGCGCCGTGCCTGCATCGAGGGCCATGACGGCGACGACGGGCTCGCCGACGTAGCGGACCTCGCCGACCGCCAGGCAGCGGACGTCCAGCGGCCCGGGAAAGCGGTCCTTGGCGAACCGCGAGGGAGTGGGATCGGTGAGGGCGAGGATGTCCGCTCCGGTGACCGCCGCGACCACGCCGGGCAACGCCAGCGCCGCGGCCGTGTCGATCCGCCGGATCACGGCCCGCGCATGCGCGCTGCGCAGGATGCGGAGATGCAAGCAGCCGACCGGGAGAAGGTCGGCGCTGAAGGCAGCCCGGCCCGTCACGAACGCCTCGCCTCCGATGCGTGCGACGCTGGTGCCGACCGTCCCGCCCACGGCGATGCCGATCCGACGCGAAACCGCGGTCATATGGCGGTCAGGAACGGAAAGGAAACAGGGACCATCTCCCCGAACGCCCGACGGACGTCGGCGAGCTTGCCCCCCGTGTGCTCGACGCCGTCAACTCCCATGGCCATGGCGGGTGCCGCCCCCAAGGGGCATCGTGACCGATCGGGGAGGCCGCGTTCGAAGGGCGGGGCACCGGATCCGGAACCACCCGGCCGGAAGATCCCTTCCGCGGCTGCGTCGGCGTGCCCTGGCGCGGTTCCCGGCCGCGTGGAAGTCGCGGATGGATGGAGGGCAGGGGATCGGCGGCCGCAGCGATCGGCGGCAAGGTGGGATCCGGGCAGCGCCCCGCGCGTCGCCCTGCCGGGTCCAGGACTAACCACCGTCGCCGGGCAGGGACATCAGGGTCACGTGCGATGGACGCGCGTGGACGCCGTCGCCGACAACACGCCCCGCCCTCGCTTGGCCGCTGGCCTGGAACGACATCCACCGCACTGGCATTCCCCCTCGAAGCCGACCATGCACCGGCCGCTCTAGAAATACTTGAAACGGCTGTTTGAAATGTCAAGCTGGTCCGGACCCGTCGAGGCGGAGCGTTACGGATCGCAGCGCGAAGAGCCGATCACCGCGCAAGTGGATGGCTGTTTGGAGCCGCCGGTGGCAGGCACCGGGCGAGCGTCGACAATTGGATGTCCGTGGCGTGACGCCGTTCGCCGTGTCGCAGGATAGCCGCCGCCCAAAACCCGCGACCAAGATCGATTTGACAGTTTCAAGCAAATGTTTGAAACGTGAGTTCGGGAGAGCGTCAGGACAGGGATGGCGGTGTATCGTGAGCAGGTGTTCGTTCCCGGCGTGTATCTTGCAGGCCAGGATCTCTACCGCTTGCGAACTCGAGGGAGCCGGAGCGACGCGCGGATGCCAGCGTCGCTTCGGTCCGCGCGGTGGCGCTCTCCGGAACCGGAAGAAGCATGGATCAGGGAGATAAGGCAGTGTCCTCGAACGCGAGCGTCGCCCGGCGTACTGCCATTGCCAGTCTGGTCGGCACCTGTATCGAGTGGTACGACTTCTACATCTACGGAACGGCGTCCGCGATCGTCTTCGGGGTGCTCTTCTTCCCGAGCTACGATCCGGCGGTCGGCACGCTGCTCGCGTTCGCAACCTTCGCACTTGGCGCCATCATGCGTCCGCTGGGTGGGATGGTCTGCGGTCATTATGGCGACCGCCTCGGCCGCAAGTCGATGCTGGTCTTCACTCTGCTGACCATGGGCGTGGTCACGTTCGCCATCGGCCTCTTGCCGACATACGGTCAGGTCGGCGTGCTCGCCCCCATCCTGCTGATCGCCCTCCGCATGATCCAGGGCTTCGCATTCGGCGGGGAGTGGGGCGGCGCGGTGCTGATGTCCGTCGAGCATGCGCCAGCCAACCGCCGCGGCTTCTTCGGCTCGTTCCCGCAGATGGGCTCGCCGATCGCGCTGTTCCTGTCCACGGGAACGTTCGCGATGCTGGCCTTCCTGCCCAAGGACGCGTTCGCCGCCTGGGGATGGCGTGTCCCGTTCCTGCTCAGCGCCATCCTGGTCGTGGTCGGGCTGGTTCTTCGGCTGCAACTGTTCGAGTCGCCCGAGTTCACGGCACTCCTGGCCAGCAAGCAGGTCGCGAGGCAGCCCGTCGTGGAGGTGTTCCGGGACAACTGGCGCGCCGTCGTCGTCGCGACGGGCGCCGTCCTCAGCACCGTCGTCGCGTTCTACGTCCAGACGCTCTTCGTCGTCTCCTACGCGGTGCAGACCGTTGGCATCGCGCGGCAAAGCGTGCTGAACGCGGTGCTGATCGGCTCCGCGCTGGCGCTCGTCCTGATGCCGAGCAGTGCTCTCCTCTCGGACCGGGTCGGGCGCCGGCCGGTGGCGCTGTTCGGCGCAGCCGTGACGGCGCTCGGAGCCTTCCCGTTCTTCATGCTCGTGCAGACCGGCACGTTCCCGGGCGTGACGGCGGCGATCTGCCTCGCGATGCTCGGCACCAGCCCGCTCTACGCCGTGCTGCCGGCCTATGTGTCGAACCTGTTCGCCGCGCGGGTGCGATACAGCGGGATCTCCGTCAGCTACAACATCGCGGGCGGCGTGATCGGCGGCCTGAGCCCGGCGATCGGGACGGGGTTGTTCGCGTGGGCGCACGACAGTTGGCCGGTCTCGCTCTACCTCGTCGCCGTGGGCTGCATCAGCTTCGTGTGCGTCCTCCTCGGGCGGCAGTCTTCCCACCTCGCCGGCGAGGCCGTCAGGCAGGTGTCCAATGCCGCGCAGGGTGCGCGGTGAAGCCGGCGACAGCCCGTCCCGCGAGCGCGCGCCGGCTTGGTCGCGGTGCCGCGGCACTTGCGCCGGAGGGGGCGAACGCTCCCGAGAGGATCCTCGCATCGGCCGGGATGCTGTTCGCGGCCAGGGGCTTCGACATCTCCCTGCGTGAGATCACCAATCATGCGCGCGTGAACGTCGCGGCGGTGAACTACCACTTCGGGTCCAAGGAGCGGCTGGAAGAGGTTCTCTTCGACGAACTGTCCGCGCGCGTGAACGCCAGGCGCATGGACGATCTCAAGCGAGTATTGACCGCCGCGTCATCGGCCGGCCGACGCCCCAAGCTCGACGACATCATCCTGGTCTTCGTCGAGCCCTACCTCGATCCCGGCGAGAGCGGCCGGCTGCTGTCGCGGCTGATCCTGCAGCACCGGATCGAGCCGACCGACCTGACGCGCCAGATCATCAAGACGCATTTCGATCCGATGGCGAAGTGCTTCATCGACGCGTTCCGGCTCGCCGTGCCGAAGGTCGATACGGCGGTCTTCGCATGGCGCTACATCTTCATGGTCGGGGCGGTCGTGCTCACGATCACCGACAGCGGCAACGACAACCGCCTCCGTCGCCTGTCCAAGGGTGCCGCCGACCAGCGCGATGCGGCCGCCTTGCGGACGGAGCTGGTGGCTTTCCTGCGGGGTGGCTTGGCCGCACCGTGACCGCGAGGACCCGAGCCCAAAGGGGGGACGACATGCCCGCGACGTTGATGGACGAGGGCTGGATCGACGTGCACGCCCATTTCATGGTGCCGCAGACGCGCGAGCAGCTTCACGCGAGTTGGCAGGCCCGTTGCGCGCGCTGCTTCGTGTCGAAGGAGCCGTTCGAGTGGACGGTCGAGGGCGCGCTCGACCACATGGACCGCAACGGGATCGCGATGCAGATGCTGAGCTCCATCCCGAAGACCCTGGACGCCTTGCGGGCGAGCAACGAGTACGCCGCCGACATCGTCGCCCGCCACCCCACCCGCTTCGGCCTGCTCGCGGCGCTGCCGACCGACGACGCGGACGCGGCACTCGCCGAGATCGGCCGCTCCGAAGACGTCCTGCGAGCGGACGGGTTCGCGGTCACCTGCAACTACAATGGCGTCTATCTCGGCGATCCCGGCCTGGACCGTGTCTGGGCCGAACTCGACCGTCGCCGCGCCGTGGTCTTCATGCACCCGGACGCGTACGGCGGACCGTCCATGGGACGGCCGATCGCGTTGCTGGAGGTCGCTTTCGAGACGGCCCGCACGGTCGTGGACATGGTCTACGCCGCCCTGTTCCGACGTTTCCCGGACATCCGCTTCGTCGTGGCGCATTGCGGCGGCGCGCTGCCGGCCGTCTCGGGCCGGCTGATGCTGCTCGGCGCCGAGGAGTGGGTGCCGAACCCGCACGGCCTCACCTGCGACGACATACGCGACCAGCTCGGCGGCCTGTATTTCGACACCGCCGCCACCGCGACCGAGCACACGCTCGGTCCGGCGCTTGCGGTCACGACCTACGACCACATCGTCTACGGCTCGGATTGCGGCGTGCCGTGCTCGACCGAGGAGACGATGCGGAGGAACCGCCAAGCGCTGCTCGCCTCGCGCCTGCTGGACCGGTCGCAGGTGCAGTTCATCGGCCGCAACGCCCTCAACCTCTTCCCGAACGCCGCGGCCCGGCTATCCACGACCCCGCGGCGGGCGGTCGCGTGACCGTCACCCGGCCGAGCGACGACGAGCTGCGGGAGATCGCCGCCGAGCTGCACCTCCATATCCCGTGGAACGACATCGGGGCCTGGCAGGCGCTGCTCGCGTCCGGCTTCGCGGCCTACGACACGCTCGACGACCTTCCGGACCACCGGCCCGGCATCGTCCATCCGCGGACGGCGGGATACCGCCCCGGCGCGGACGAGGATCCGAACAACGCCTGGTTCGTGAAGTCCGAGGTCAAGGGCAGCGGCGTCGGCAAGCTCTCCGGGCGCACCGTGGCGCTGAAGGACAACATCTGCCTGGCCGGCGTGCCGATGATGAACGGGGCATCGGTGCTGGAGGGCTACGTGCCCGACGTGGACGCGACCGTCGTCACCCGCATCCTGGACGACGGCGGCACCATCCTCGGCAAGGCCAATTGCGAATACCTCTGCTTCTCCGCGGGGAGCCACACCAGCGTGAACGGGCCGACGCACAACCCGCACCGCCGCGGATACAGCGCCGGCGGGTCCTCGTCCGGCAGCGCGGCGGCCGTGGCGGCGGGGGAGGCCGACATGGCGCTCGGCTGCGACCAGGGCGGCTCGATCCGCGTCCCGGCCGCGTTCTGCGGCATCTGCGGCATGAAGCCGACCTACGGCCTGGTCCCCTACACCGGCATCATGCCGATGGAGGTCACGCTCGACCATGTCGGCCCGATGACGCGCACGGTCGCCGACAACGCCTTGCTGCTCGAGGTCCTGGCGGGCCCGGACGGCCTCGACGCCCGGCAGGGCGGGGCTGCGCCGGGCCCCTACACGGGGTCGGCCTCGGCCGGTGTCGCGGGCCTGCGCATCGGCATCGTCGCGGAGGGCTTCGGTCTCGACTCGTCCGAGCCCGGGGTCGACGCTTGCGTCCGGTCCGCCGCGCTGGCACTGGCCCGGCTCGGGGCCTTGGTGGAGGACGTGTCCATCCCGATGCACCCGCTGGGAAACGCGATCCGGCGGGCCATCGCCGCCGAAGGCGGCACGCAGGCGATGTTCGCCGCCAACTCGTTCGGCAGGGGATTGTACGTGACCGGCCTCGGCGACGCCTTCGCCGCTTGGCGCGGACGCGCCGATGAACTGCCCGACGCCCTCAAGCTTTCCATGCTGCTCGGCCGCACCATGACCCGGCGTCACGGCGGGCACTTCTACGCCAAGGCGCAGAACCTCTCGCGGCGGCTGCGGCTGGCCTACGACGAGGCGTTCGCACGCTTCGACCTGCTGGTCATGCCCACCACGCCGATGCGCGCGACGCCGCTCCCACCCCCGGGCTCGCCGCGGGAGCTGCTGCTGCGGCGTTCCGGCGAGCCGTTGGCGAACACGGCGCCGTTCAATTGCACGGGGCACCCCGCCATGTCCGTCCCTTGTGGTTCCATCGACGGCATGCCGGTCGGCTTGATGCTGGTGGGCAAGCACCACGACGAAGCGGTTATCTACCGTGGTGCCGCCTGCGTCGAGGCGGCGGCGCGCGGTGCGCACGCGTAGGATCCTCGCCATGCATGGTCCCCCCGGGATGGAGGCGTTCGATGCCATCGTCGTCGACTCGGGGGCGGGCGGACGGCCGTCCTGCGCCGGCGGCCATGGACCCCGAAGAACCCGCCCATAAAGAAGCCGGTGGCCCTGGGCGTGAAGATGATCGGCTGCGGCGTCCCCGGCGTCGCGATCGAGCGGCTGTCCTGCGATAGCCTCGGGATGCTCGATCGTGGCCGCGCGCGCGACGGACCGTCGGCAGGAGTGTCGTGAGCACATGAGGGACGTCATGGACCTGGCGGCAGCGGTGAACCTCACGAACTGGCGAGCCCGACCCTTCAGCCGATGGTCCTTCCGCAACGTCGACAAGTTCATGCCGACGGCGACGGTCCATGCGGACCCAAGCGTCGCGGCGCCGCTCTCGCGGTCCCGGAGGACAATGCGGAGCCTGCTGCTCAACGGCATCGTCCTCGACATGATCAAGGCGGACGCGGTCGTCGCTCTGAAGGATGGGGAGATCGTTTACGAGCGGTATGCCAACGGCAACGACGTGCATACGCCGCACATCATCATGTCTGCGACCAAGGCCGTGGTCGGTTTGCTGGCTGGCGCCCTCGACAGGGGAGGGGAGCTATCCCTCGCGTCCCGCGTGTCGGACTGCCTGCCGGAACTGGGCGGGACGGCATACGCGCACGCGACGCTTCGCGACCTGCTGGACATGCGCTCCGGGGTTGTCCTGAACACGCAGCAACAGCGCTCGTATGAGGCCGCGACGAACTGGAGCGCGGCCGCTGAAGGAGAGACCGGAGCGGACCTGCGCAGTTTCTTCAAGGGCCTTGCCGGGCCACCCGCGCGTCCTGGCGGACCGTTCGGCTACAACTCGTCGGACACCGACCTGCTCGGATGGGCGATCGAGCGCGCGACGGGGCACAACCTTGCCGACCTTCTCAGCCAGCGGATCTGGCGACCGCTGGGTGCGCAGGACGATGCGTTCATCACGCTGGATCGCACGGGGCTTGCCCGGGCGGCGGGAGGACTCTGCGTCACCGCCAGGGACCTGGCGCGTCTGGGACAGCTGATCCTCGACGACGGTCGTCATGGATCGTCGCAGGTCGTACCGCCGGAAGTCGTCGAGGACATCCTCAGCAACGGTGACCCCGAGGCCTGGGCTGCCGGCGCATGGGCCAAGTCGTTTTCGACGCTGGGCCAGGACATGAACTATCGGTCGGGCTGGTACGTCGTGAACGGCGAGCCGCGGACGCTTTTCGCGATGGGTGTTCACGGGCAGAACCTCTTCGTCGATCGGGAGCGCAAGCTGGTGGTGGCGAAGATGTCGTCCTGGTCGGAACCGATCGAGAGACTTCCCATTTATCTGACGCACCAACTCTTTCGCGGGCTTCAGCGCCGTTTCCCGTGCGCGCCGTCAGCTGACTGAGGGCCACGGGACTGCTACCGGCTGGCTGCCTCAAGTCGATGGCGCGCCACCGCTACCGGTCGGCACTCCGACCTTCACCTCGACCTGGCCACCCGCCGTTCCCGTCGACGACGCCATCGCAAGGCTTGCCCAGCAGCCTGACATACTCATGACTGGCGACATAAACCTGATAGACGTCGGCGAGCGGGACACGCCCTTTGCCCGCGTGGGCGGCCTGTCGGGCTCCGCGGACTTCGTGGCCTCGAACCTGGGATGCATGTCGTACATCCCGCCGCTCGGCCACACGCTCGAGCACGAAGGGGATCGCCAATAACATCACCTATGGCGAGACCGCGATCCTGGCCTCGATGGAGAGGGCCGATTCCAACGGTGAGCTGCCGTTCTATGATGTTCCGGGGACAGGATATCCCTTGGAAAGAGGCCGCACCGGTCAGGCGTCGATCGATGCTTGTCCCTGTGGCCGCGATAGGACAGGTCGCACTGGCCGCAATCACGGCAGCGATGAGGGGACGTTCGGACGACTGTCGTCTACCGCGGCGTCGCAAGCTCCTGGCCGATTGGCCCTGGCGTGAACAATGCAACGACGCTGTATGGCGCAGCATCGCCGAAGAAGCGTTCGAGGTTCCGGGCGGTCTCGCCAGCGACGGCGGCACTCCGGACGAAGAGGTCGTCTTCGTATGCAGCGATTGCAGCGTCGACATCGGCGGGCTTGGAGATGAGCGCCTTTGCGAGCTCCGCGCCATCGTGCATCGCCAGGTTCGCCCCCTCCCCCGCGAACGGCGACATCAGGTGCGCCGCATCGCCGAGAAGGGTCACGCCTGGCGCACGTTTCCAACGGTGGCCGACCGGCAACGCATGGATCGGACGAACGACGGGGTTTGTCTCACCATCCGTTATGAGGGCAGTGAGTTGAGGCGCCCATCCGTCGAACTGTCTCGCGATGTAAACCAAGCCTTCCTTCGCAATGCCGAAATCGATTGCCGCGAACCATTCTTCCGGCTTTTTTAATGCCACGTAAACCTGGAGCATGCCGCCGGCATGGCGGTGCGCCAGAATTCCCTTGCCTGGAGCCAGGGCCATGAGCGTGCCGCTGCCGACGGCATCCGCGCTCGACCTGTGGCGCGTGTCGCCATCGAGGAGGCACGTCTCCACGAACGATATGCCCGTGTAGGCCGGCTTCGCTTCGGAGACGATCGAGCGGACTGTCGACCATGCCCCATCGGCGCCCACCAGCAGGTCGCACGTGACCGAGGAACCGGACGAGAAAGTCACTTCGTGGCGTCCGTGGCCGCAGGCGGCGATGGTCTTGACCCTGCAACCCCATCTGATCGCGTCGGAGGGAAGCGACCGTATGAGCATTCGCCGGAGGTCACCGCGATCGACTTCCGGGCGGTCTCCGACATGGCTGCCGGGCTTGTCGAACAGGATGTTGCCGTCCCTGCCGACGATGCGCTTGGCATCTTCGCCCGGGCGGACGAGGCCAAGGAACTGGTCGAAGAGTCCTGCGGCTCTCAATGCGACCTGCCCGTCGCGCTCGCGGATGTCGAGCAGGCCGCCCTGTGTTCTCGCACTGGGCGAAACTTCCGCTTCATAGACCGTCACGGCAAAGCCATGAAGGAATAGGATGCGGGCAAGCATGAGACCACCAAGACCTGCACCGACGACCGCAATTGACCCAGGCATTGCCGCGCTCCTGCCGCCCGACATCTTGGGGCAGCCAATGATGGAGCCGCTGGCCAGACCACGCGATGGGCGTAGGTGGCGTGCATTCGACAGCCGAGAAGAAGGCGGCCGTTTTTCGCGACGACGCGGAGCTTGGACCGCTCGACCTGGTAAGGCAACCGTCCAGATCGGCGCGCTACACAGGCCCTGGCGCGGAACAAGGCGGCAGCACATCACCGGGCGGATCCCGACCACGGCGGCACGGGCGTGCGCGCGGGCGAACCCGCCTGCGTTGCGGTCGGTCCAGAATGCCTCGACGCCGTCCGGCATCCCGGCGGCGTCCGGCGGGCCCCTCACCCTCCCCCCTGGTAGAAGGTCTCGCCGTTCCCCTTGAGCGGTGCCACCGGACCGTCAAACACCGCCGGGCACGGCTCGCGAACCAGGCGCCCTGCGGGAACAGCGTGCCGAGGGGTCGCAGGACCGTGATCTCCGGATGGGCCGCAAGCCACGCCGCTACCGTCGCTGGTTCCCGGCCAGGGAGAAGGTCGATGATGCGGCGGCGCTCCAGGTCGTCGACCACTGCGCCGCATCGCAGCCCACGCTTCCAGGCAAAATCGTCGATGTCGATTGACACTCTCTGGCCGGTCTTGCCCATCGGGTGCAAGCGCGGCCTGGGCAGACATCCTATTTGCCAGTCCGACGACGAGCCCGCCTTCGCAAGCCGCCAATCGGTGGACTGCCCCCGCTCGCTATTCCGGCGCCGCCAGCGGGACCCAGGCTGGGGCGGCCCGGTTGCCACCGCGAACCAGGGTGAGGCGATATTCATAGCGGTCCGGGCGATACAGGGACTCGTGATACTCGATCGGACGGTTCCGCTCGTCGCACACCAGCCGCTTCAGACAGACGAGCGCCGTGCCGATCGGCACCTGAAGCGCAGCGGCGATTTCGGTCTCCGCCGTCCGCGCCGTGAGTGCCTGTTCGGCACTGGCAGCGATGAACCCGGCCTCCTGCAGCACACTCAGCACTGGATGCGCCCCAAGGGTCATCCGGTCGACCGCGGCGGCCGTGCGGTGGGGCAAGTAGTGGGTGTAGTGCGACACGGGTGTCCTTCCCGCCAGCCGAAGCCGTTCGATCCGTAGCGCCGGCTCGTCCGAACCGAGCCGCGCGGCGATGTCCGGCGGCGGGACGACAGTCTCGAAGCACAGCAGCCGAGCGGAGGTGCCCGCGCCGACCGTCACCAGGTTCTCCAGCAAGCCGCTGATGTTGGCCCGCGGCTCGGCCAGCGTGGCAGCCTCGACCGGATACGTTCCACGGGATGCGTGGCGGACAACCAGCCCTTCGGCCTCCAGCTGCGTCAGGGCGCGCCGGATCGTCACCCGCGCGACGCCGTAGCGCCGGGCGAGTTGCGGCTCTCCTGGAAGAGCACTCCCCATGGGATGGCGGCCTTCCAGCAGTTGCTGGCGCATGGCGGTGTAGACGCGGTGGTAGAGTGGAACGACGGCATGGACCGACATCGGTTCGGATTGAGGTGACCTGGCGCGCATACGCGATGATACCGCGCTTGACTGCGGTGGCCCAGCCTGCGTTACTGCAAACCTGTTCTATAGAGAGGACAGGTTAGCGTGGCATCCCCCTTGACCCTCATGCCCAGTCCAGGAACACGCGTCGCCGTGGTAGGCGGATGCGGCGGGATTGGCCGGGCGGTGGTGCAGGCGGCCCTCGGCTGCGACTTGCGTGTGACGGTGCTGGACCTGCCGGCCTCCCTGCAGCAGGCGCCCCCTCCGAAAGAGGCCCGAGCCATCCCGATTGACGTGACCGATCCGGACGGCGTCGCGAAGGCGTTCGCGGGCATGGACGGGCTGGACGCGTTGGTGAACCTGGCTGGCTTCACGACGGCGAAGGTCCCGGTGGAGACGCTGGAGCTGGCACAGTGGAACGCCGTGCTCGGCGCCAATCTGACCGGCGCCTTCCTGGTCGCGCAGGCGGCGCTCCCACTGCTGCGGGCCGCCGCGGCAATCGGCACCCCGAGCGCCCTGGTGCACGTATCCTCCGGCTTGGCCGCACGGCTGATGCCGGGTTACGGCTCATACGGTGCCGCGAAAGCGGGACTGATCGCACTGACGAAATCCATCGCGGTGGAAAACGCGCCGCTGGTACGCGCCAACGCGGTCGCGCCGGGCGCGGTCGACACGGAGTTCCTTCGCGGCGGCATGGGGCGCGCCGGCGAAGCAAGGCTGGATGTCGCCGCCTACGCGAGTACCATTCCGATGGGACGGATCGCGACTGCCGAAGACGTCGCCGGGCCGATCCTCTTCCTGTGCGGATCAGGGTCCGCCTACATGACGGGCCAAGTGCTCTGGCTCAACGGCGGGGCGCTGACGCCATGACGAACGTGACGGCCTTCGTCGACAATGCCGTCCTGCCGCCGGGCAATGGCGAACGCTTGCCGGTGATCGATCCTGCGAACGAGACGCAGGTCGCCACCGTCGAGGGATCGGGCGCCGGCGGTGTCGACCGCGCAGTATCCGCCGCCCGCCGCGCGTTCCGCGACGGCCCTTGGCGCCGCACGTCGGCGGTGGCCCGCCAGGCCGTCCTGCGGCGGGTGGCCGCGCTGGTCCGCGCCCACGCGGACGAACCGGCGGCGCAGGAATGCCACGACTCGGGCATCCCGATGCGGCATCTGGCGCAAGGTTCAGATCCCGCGCGCCGCCTATAAGGAGAGCGGGTCCGGCCGGGAGGGCGGAGCGGCATCGATGCGCTTCTAGACGACGGAGAAAGCGACCACTCTGCCGATCGAATCCGTCGCCTTGGCGCAATTGGGAATGGGGCAATGACGATGCTGACACGTCGTGGAGTGATGGCCGCCGGCAGCGCGCTGGCATGGGCTGGTCGGGCGTGGGCCGCAACGCCCGTCACCGTTGTCACGCCGTTCGGCTTCATCGTCGATTTCCTCGAAATGATGAATGCCAGCAGCGGCGGTCACTTCAAGGCAGCCGGGCTGGACGCGCAGGTGCTCGGCGCAGGCGGCGCCGCGGCGGCCGTGCAGCAACTCGCCGCCGGGCGATGCCAGTTCACCCGGGGGGCCGCGATCGACATCATGAAGGCGTTGTCGGCGCAGAGAGACCTAGCCTTGGTCTCGATTGCCACGATCTTTCAGGGGTCCACCTTCTTCGTCATCAGCGGCACCGCCAAGCCGATCGAGAAGGCGGAGGATTTCAGCGGCAAGCGGATCGGCGTGGTGTCGATCGGCGGCACCACCGAGAATTTCCTCGATCTCATGCTGAAGAAGGTCAACATCCCCAAGGCGGACGTGCCGCGGGAAGTGGTGGGCAACAATCCCGGCAGCTTTGCCCTGGTGCAGCAAGGCCGCATCGACGGCTTCATCGCCACCTCCAACGTGGTCGACGTGCTTCAGCAGCAGAAGGCGCCCGTCCTCGCATGGAGCACGGATCGCTATGCCAAGATGCCGAGCCAGAGCTACTTCACCACGCAGGCCATCATCGACAAGCAACCCGAGTTGGTGCTCGCCTTCGTCCGCGCCATGAAGGCCAGCGCGGACGAGATGGTGCGCGGCCCGCTGGAGCCGGTTCTGGACCGTGCCGCGGCGGAGTTCGAAATCCCGGGCATACGCGACAAGCCCGGGCTGATCCGAACGGTGAAGGGCGACATCGACCTTTGGCTCAGCGAAGGTCCGCAGAACCTGCTGCGCAACGTGCCCGCACTCTGGCAATCCGCCCGCGACGGATTGGCGGAGGCGGGGCTCGCCGACATCCACGACGTGACGAAGGTCTATACCAACCGCTTCGTCGATGAAGCGGCGCATGGTTGATCGCCGTGCCGCTGACACGTTGACGCGCGACCTTCCTGCGTGACCGCAATCCAGCTGCAGGATGTCGCCAAGCGCTACGACACGGCGTCCGGGCCGGTGGTGGCGCTGTCGCCGGCCACCATCGGCGTCGCGGAAGGCGAGTTGCTGGTGCTGCTGGGGCCTTCGGGCTGCGGCAAGACCACGATGCTGCGGCTGATCGCCGGTCTGGTCGAACCGAGCCAAGGCCGCATCCAGGTCGGCGGGCGCGACTTGTGGGCCGGCGGCCGTCGCGACCCGGCCGCCGTCTCCGACCTGGGCGTGGTGTTCCAGGATGCCAACCTATTCCCGTGGTATACTGTCGAGCGCAACATCGCACTGCCCCTGTCCATGCGCGGCGTCCGCCGGTCCGAACAGAGGCGTCGGGCGCGCGCGTTGGCGGCGACCGTCGGCATCGCCGGGTTCGAGCAGCGCTGGCCGCGCGAGCTGTCCGGCGGCATGCGCCAGCGCGCGGCGATCGCGCGCGCGCTCAGCTACGACCCGCACGTTCTGCTGATGGACGAACCGTTCGGCGCGCTGGATGCCATGACGCGCGACGCGATGAACCTGGAACTGCAGCGCATCTGGCAGCAGACGCGCTGCACGATCGTGCTCGTCACCCACTCGATCAGCGAGGCGGTGTTCCTGGCGGATCGCATCGTGTTGCTGTCGCCGCGGCCAGGGCGGATCGACCACATCGTCGAAATCGGCTTCCCCCGGCCGCGCAGCGTCGCGATCCAGGCCGATCCGGCCTTCGCCGCCGCGTGCTCGGACCTGCGCGCCAGGTTGGATGCCATGACGTGACGGACCGCCGCCCACGCCGCATCGAATGGGTCGCCTCGCCGCTGCTGGCCGTGCTGCTGCTGGGTGCGTGGCAGGCCTACGTGACGGAAGCCGGCGTGTCGCCGTTCATCCTGCCGCCACCCACCGCGGTCTGGGCCGGCTTCGTGGAGCTGGTGCTGACGCCGTCGACGTGGCGCCATGTCTGGGTCACGGTGAAGGAAACCCTGGGCGGCTTCGCGATCGCGACGGCGGCGGGGATCCTGCTCGGCGTTCCGGTCGGCAAGCTGCGCTGGCTGGAGCGGACGCTGAACCCCTTCATCGTCGCCAGCCAGGTCGTGCCGAAGGTCGCGCTGGTGCCGCTGTTCATCGTGTGGTTCGGGTTCGGCAGCACGTCCAAGGTCGTCGTCGGCGCGGTGATCGCCTTCTTCCCGATCTTCACCAACACCGTGCTTGGCGTGAAATCGATTGAGGCCGGGCATCGGGACGTGATGACCAGCCTCAATGCCAGCCGGCTGCACCAGTTCACCCGGCTGGAACTGCCATCCGCCGCGCCGTACATCCTGACCGGGATGGAGGTGGGCATCGTGCTCGCCATCATCGGCTGCGTGGTGGCCCAATTCCTGGGCGGCAATGCCGGGCTCGGCTACCTGCTGGTGGCGCAGATGAACGCCTACCAGACGGACATGCTGTTCGCCGTCATCCTGCTTCTGACGCTGGTCGGCTTCGCCTTCTACGCCGTCGTCGGCGCCGCCCGGCGCCTGCTGATCCCTTGGCACGGTTCCGGCGGCGCATGACCCGGACCACGGCGACCGACACGGACATCCTGGTCGTGGGCGGTGGCCCCGGTCGGCCTGGCGCTGGCCGGGGAGCTTGGCTGGCGCGGCGCCCGCTGCATCCTGCTCGAGGAGCGGACCGCCCCTACCGCCCATCCGGAGGCGACGCTGCTTGGCGCGCGCTCGATGGAGCTGTTCCGGCGCTGGGAGATCTCGGATCGCATCTACGCGCGCGCGCTGCCGCAGGACGCGGCCTATGCCATCACCTCTCCGACGCGCCTCGCCGGGCACGAGCTGCACCGGGTGTCGTCGCCGTCGATCCGCGACACGATCGAGCGGCCGCCGGCATCACCATCAAGATCGATGCCGTGATGGACGAGACGCCGGCTTGGATCGACGAGGACGGCCCCGCGGGGGAGGCGGCACGCGCGGCCCTTCGCGGCCGGCTGCGCTGGATGTCGCGGCAGTTCAGCAGCGCCGGCACCCATCTGGGTGTCGCTACGTCGACAGCCCCGTCATCGCCGCCGACGGAACGCCAGAGCCGCCGGACGATACCGCCATGCCCGTGGCGTCGACCTGGCCGGGCATGCGGGCACCCCACGCCTTCCTGGGCGCCGCAGACGGTCCGGGCCCTGTTCGAACGCCCCCTGGTCCTGGTGCGCCCGGACGGGCACGTGGCCTGGCGCGGAGGCGAGAGCCCGAACGACCCCGCCGCGCTGGCAGACCTGGTGCGCGGCGCGTGACGCACGCGCGCATCTCTCCTCCGGAGGTCGAACGCAGCATCGATCGGCCCGAAACGATCAGGGTGCAGGCGGGTCTGTCACAGCGCTCCCTCCCCTGCTACAGCTCGGCCAGGATCGCTGCGACGTTCGCCACGCGGCAGACGGGGCGCAGTGCCTCGATGGCGGTGTCGTGGTGGGCTTGCGTGAAAGCGGCGCACCCGTCCTCGATCACGGTCAGGTCGAACTCGCGGACATGCGCGTCCCGCACGGTGGAGCTGACGCCGCCATTGGTCACGATCCCGGCGACCAGCAGGCGGGTGATGCCCGTGCGGCGGAGCACCCATTCCAGCCGGGTCATGTAGAAGGCTGAGTAGGCGACCTTCTCAACGGACAGGTCGGCCGGTTGCAGGGGTGCCACCAGATCATGCCCCCAGGTGCCGGGCTGGAAATCGCCACGCCCGAGAAACGGCCGCAGCTGGGCGAGGTGCGGGCTGACCAGAGGCAGGCCGCCCCGGCCAGGTACAAGGGTGAAGCGCGTGTCGACCACCCATCCGCCGACGGCACGCAGCCTGTCCGCCAACGGCTTCAACCGTGCGGGCAGCGCCGCCATCTCGGGCGTGCCGAGTCCCGCCCGGCCATAGGCGCCGTCCGGATCCAGGAAGTCGTTCTGCAGGTCGCAGAGCAGCAGGGCGGTGTCGGTCAATGCCATCGGGCGATGCTCCGCAAGCGATCGAGGGCGCGTGCCACGTCAGTCGACCGCAGCCGCGCGACGAAGCCCGTCGATCATCGAGGTCCGCAGCAGATGGGCCCGCAACCGTGCCGGGTCGTCGGCGATGGCCTGCAGCTCCGTCAGCAACGCGCGACGCCGTGCGGGATCGCGCTCGCGCATGCGGCTGCGGTTCCGGTCGGCCTGCGCCATGATCTCGTCGCGCGCCACGGGCCGGCGGCGCCGGTCGTAGCGGGCCAGCAAGGCCTCGTGCGGGCCGCCGTCCAGGCTGGCAGTCAAGGCGGCTGCTAACTCGAACGCATCGTGCAGGCCGCCGTTGAGCCCCATGCCGCCCGCCGGGCTGTTGACGTGCGCGGCATCCCCCGCCAGCGCCACCCGCCCTACGGCATACCGCTCCACCATGCGCATGTGCACGCGATAGGGGCGGCACTCCAGAACGTCGTAGCGCTCCGACTGCGGCACGATGGCCTGTAGGCTGGCGTCCAGCGCCTCCGGCGTCATCTGCGCCTCGACAGGGGTATCCTCCCGCGGGTAGATGGAGACCCGCCACCGTCCGGGAACGCGGAGCAGGCTGAAATTGCCCGCGCCTTCCCGCCAGCAATAGGTCACGTTGGAGAGGCCTTCGAGATGCGCCTCGAACGGGACGGTCGTCGTGGCCAGGATCGTGGTTTCCGGATAGGTCTCCCCGACGAAGGCCAGCCCCAGCCCGTTGCGCACCGTGCTGCGCGCGCCGTCGCATCCCACCAGGAAGGCGGCCCGGACCGCCCGCCGGCCCTCCGGCCGCTCGACCATCACCGTCACCCCGGTGTCGTCCTGGGTGAAGCCGTCGACACGGCTGCCGGACAGCATTTCCACCCGGCCGGCCAGGCGGGCGCGCAGGGCGTCCGACAGCTTCCACTGCTCGCATTGCAGGCGATAGGGGTGGGACGTGTCCGCGGCGATGGCCCCGAGGTCGAACACGGCGCGGTCGCCCGCCGGATGCAGCCGGACCTGCCAGTGCGGGCACGGCAGCCCGGCCGCCACCAGGACCGGCGTGATCCCGAGAGGGTCCAGCATGTCCAGCGTGGGGGGATGGAAGGTCGACGCACGCAAGTCCCGCGTGACCTCCGCCTCGGCCTCCACGACCGTGACGGGCAGCCCGGCTTCGGCCAGCAGCAGCGCCAGGCACAGGCCGACCGGTCCCCCTCCCGCCACCACGACGCCCGTCGCAGCCATTGCCCCGAACTCCTTGATCCTGTCCTATGAATGATACAGGTGTGCCTAGCCTTGTTGCGGGGGAAGTCAAGCGGATGAGCGTCGAGTATGGCCGTCGCGGGCTCGTTGGCGTTCTGACGCCGCAGGCCAACACCACCGTGGAGCCGGAATTCTCCGTCCTGCTGCCGCCGGGCATCGCGAGCATCAATGCGCGCATGGTCAGCGCCGCGCCGGAGATGCAGGCGCGATTGAACGACTATTTCGACCGGCTGGCCGAGTGGCCCGCCCAGTTCGCGAACGCGCCGGTGGACGTGATTGCGGTCGCGTGCACGGGGGCGTCGTACCTGGCGGGCGCCGACCGGGAAGAGAGGCTGGTGCGGACGGTGTCGGCCCGATGCGGCACACCGGTCGTGACGTCCGGGCTGGCCGTCGTCGCGGCCCTGCGGGCGTTGGGCGCGCGGCGGGTTGCGCTGGTCTCGCCCTATCCGCGCGCGCTGACGGAGGTCAGCGTCACGTATTGGGCCGCGTTCGGCATCGAGGCGACGCGTATCGTCGAGGTGGGCGCGGCGGGCGGTGCCTTCCACCCGATCTATGCGATGCCCGCCGCCGATGCGCACGCCGCGCTCGCCACGCTCGGTGATGCGGACGGCTTGGAGGCCGTCGTCATGCTGGGCACGGGGATGCCGACGCTCCAGCCGATCCTGGAGATGCCGAGGGTCGCAGGAGCGCCCGTGCTGTCATGCATGCTGGCGACGGCCTGGCGCGTCGTGCTTTCGATGTCGGGCGAGGCGCCGAGCCGGGACAACCTACTTGCCTGGATCGACCAGCCGGAATGGGCGACCCGCCTGCGCGACCGTTTGGATTGGCAAACGCGGACCGCCGGATATCCGAACGCCTTGGACCGTTACGCCGGGCCCAAAGCGACCAGCACGGGCGAGGAGCCGCGCGAGACGGAATAGGTCTGCCCGGGTCGCCGGAGCGGTAGGTCCGCACCAGCGACAGGTTGTAGCTCACGTGGATGGCTGCCGAGGCGACCAAATAGGGCAACTCGCCACGCTCGGCGAGGGCAGGAACGGCAGGGCGATCACCGATGCCACGGCGATCGATCATCATGAGCGTCATCGACCACAGTCGGCTGCCGCCGCCGCGCAGGACCGCGCTCTAAACGGCGTGTAGGATCGCGGCGAACATCACCGAGGCGAGAACGATCGAGGTCATGCAGCCCACTGGGACCGAACGGCGCCGTCTCAGGACATCCGGACGGAGGCATGGGAGCCCAACCGGGGCGCGAGCAGGGCCATCAGGGGCATGACGCACAGCGCCGCCAAGGCTCCCCCGACGGTGGCCCAGCTCGGTCCCGCATGGTCGCCGACCCAGCCTAGGGCCACGGGCGCCAGGGCGCTGGACCCGAGCGTGCCGGAGTAGAACAGCGCGAAGGCGTGTTCGATTTTCTCGCGGGGGACGAGTTCCGGCACGGTGCCGTAGAGCACGGAGGAGGTGCCGTTCAGCATCACGCCCAGGAATGGCAGCAGGACGAGCGCCGGGGCGAGCGGCAGGGCCAAAACCGCCAGGATGGCCGCGGCCGTGCCGAGTTCCGTGCCCACTACGGTGGCCAGCAGGCCGAGCCTCGCCCCCATCCAGCCGCAGGCCGCCTTGCCGCAGGCGCCCCCCACGAAGATCAGGGCGAGGGCGAGGCCCAGGGTGGGCAGCGTTGCGCCCTTGGCCCGGAGCAGGGCGGGCAGGAACAACAGGAACGTCACGCCCGCCGCCCCGTCCAGCATGCCGATGGCAAGGAGCAGACCGAACCCGCCCTTGCCGCGACCCTTCGGGACCGATGACGCGGCCGGGCCGACAGGCCTCGGTGCTTGTCGATCGCCGGCGGGCATCAGGCACTGGATCAGCACTGCGACGGAGGCGCCCGTCCCGGCCAGGATCCAAATGGCCGGGCGCGGCGGCATGGCGGTCAGCAACAGCGCAAGGAGCGGTGGAAGGGTGGCCTTCCCAATGTCGCCCGCGAAATTGTAGCTGCCGAGCGGACCGCGGGCCGCCGGGCCGTAGGCGCGGGAGACCGCGGCCGAGGCAAGCGGGTGCTGGGTGCTGCCCCCGGCCCCCGCCAAAGCGAGGGCCACGCATAATCCGGCCAGACCGCCCGAAAGCCCGGCCAGGAAATAGCCTCCCGCGCTCAGCAGCGTGCCGAGCGCCAGCACCGTCCGGGGCCCCACGAGCCGCGCCAGGCGCGTGGAGGGTACCTGCAGCAGCGCCAAGCTACCCACATACAGGGCGCGCAGGACGGCCATCGCGCCGTAGCCCAGCGCGAACTGGCTCTGCCAGACCGGGAGAAGCACGTAGATCGACGATGTGAACCCGTCATGGAGGGCATGGGCCAGCCCGGCCAATGCGAGGGTTTGCCGGGCATGTGCCTTCTCCAGCACATCGCCCGCGGCAGGCGATAACGCTGCGGCACGGCTCATCAGGATGGCTCCATATTTCGCCAAGTGGAGTTGGCTAAAATCTCTCCGGAACGCAGGATCGTCGTATGACGCTGCGATCGCAAACGATGTATTCTGGCATCCCATGTCACGAAAACTCACATCTTACGCCGTCCTCTTCCACCGCTGAATGCCGTCCGCGCCTTTGAGGCGGCCGCCCGCCACGGCAGCTTCAAGGACGCGGCAGGGGAACTCGGGGTGACGCACGGCGCCATCAGCCGACAAGTCGGCCTACTCGAGGAGTGGTTGGGCGGGGCGGCGTTGTTCCGTCGTTTGAGCCGGGGCATGGCGCTGACACCGAAGGGCGAAGCCTTGCAAGCGGAGGTGAGCCCGGCCATGGACCGGATCGCGGCCGCGGCGGCGCGGCAGCGCAAGCGGGCCGGAGAACCCCCGACGACCCTGCTGCGGGTGAACGCGCTCGCGACGTTCACCCTGCGTTGGCTGCTGCCGCGTCTGGCGTTGTTCCGCAAGGAGCATCCGGAGATCGAGGTCCGGCTCACCACCTCGAACGAAGCCATCGACTCGCTGCCGGAGGACTACGACGTCGTGATCCGCGGCGGCCCGGACACGTTCCACGGCTACGGCTCGCAACTGGTGATGGGCGAGCGCCGGCTTCCGGTTTGCAGCCCCGAGATCCTGGCGCAAAACCCGTTGGAGACCGTGTCCGACCTGGAAAGGCATACGCTGATCCACGTCGCCACCGTGCCGAAACTATGGCGGGACTGGCTGGCCGAGAGCGGCCACACCGGGCTGCAGCCGTCCGCCACACTGACGCTTGACCACTTCTATCTCTCCATCCAGGCGGCGATCGGCGGGCTGGGCGTGGCGATGGGACCAACCAGGCTGGTCGAAGACGACCTCGCCGCCAGACGCCTGGTGGCACCCTTCCCGGAGACCAGCCTTCCGGCGCGCTCCTACTTTGCGTATTTCCCCCAGGACGGCCGGGTCAATCCGGCTAGCGAAACGTTTCGGGGCTGGCTTACCAACCTGGCCCGAGCGTCCTCCGGTTCACATACTGGTCTGTAACCCGCGCTTGGCCGCGTGTATCGCGTCCCGTCGCTTCGGCTCGTATCCTCAATGTGAGAACGAGGGAAATCATCGTGAACGTCGAGCGCGCGAGCTACGCTGATCTGGCGGATAGCTGGACGGTGTGCGGTGGCGTCGGTCGTTTTGGAATGGGGGATGGCCGGTGTCGAGGCGTTGCGAGAGCGCGTTTCGGTGCTCGTCATCGTGGACGTGCTGTCGTTTTCGACGGCCGTGGACGTGGCGGTGTCGCGGGGTGCGCTGATCTACCCCTTCCCATATGGCGACTTGGATGCCGCAAAGGCGGCGGCCAATGGGATCGGGGCGGTGCTGGCAAGACCGCGGCGGGCTGGTGGAGGCCAATTGAGCCTGTCACCCGCGAGCCTTCGGGCCATCCCGGCCGGGACCAAGCTCATGCTGCCATCTCCCAACGGTTCGCGGCTGTCCCTGGCTGGCGGAGGAACGCCGGTCGTCGCCGGCTGCCTGCGCAACGCCGCCGCCGTCGCGCGGGTGAGTCGAGAGATGGCGGGAGACGGCGCCATCGGGGTCATACCCGCAGGAGAACGATGGCCGGACGGGAGCTTGCGCCCGGCTATCGAGGATCTGCTGGGTGCCGGAGCCTTCATCCACCATTTGGCAGCGGCTTGCTCACCCGAGGCACAGGTTGCCCGAGACGCTTTCCGATCCGCGGGCGACAACCTTGCAGCCTTGGTGCAAGCGTCGCTGTCCGGGCGGGAACTCACCGATTGGGGCTTTGGAGGCGATGTGGACATCGCCTTGGAGTTAGACGTCAGTGAGTGTGCCCCGATCCTGATGGAAGGGGCCTACCGCAGCAGGCCTCCGGTCGGTCCCGGGATCGGATAGGGCACATCGCGCTTCATGAGGTCGGCGCCTCCTTTGAGGCGCGGCCACTCTCGTTCCGTCGACGCGAGAACCGGACCCCCGAGTATCTGAGGCTCAACCCGGAGGGCAAGGTTCCGACGCTGGTCGTGGACGGGCGACCGCTGACCGCACACTGCGGCCACCACGGCACCTGAAAGGCCAGTGTTTGCTGACGTTTCCGAAGGTGCCGTCGTATCCCTCACCCGGCGCCATCTCATGCGGTTGGCGCATTAAAGAACCTTTCGCAGACTCAGTGCGGACTCATCGGCACGTGGGGCGCGGGACGTGCCGCCAGAGGTGGGGGATTGGCTGGAGCGACTGACGGCGGTGCATGTGGCGCATCCACTGCCGACAGGCTGGGCACGGCGGGCGGCGTAAGCATCGACTTCGGGCGCACGACACGCGACGAGCTTGGCCAGGCGCGGGGTCCTACGTGTCTCCCTGGGACGAAGTGCTGGTCATCCATATCCTAGGTGCGTGGCCCTCCTCTGCTCGACGAACGCGTCGCGTCGATTGAGACAGGCTGCCGGGCGTGCTATCGGCGCATGGTGTGGGACGGCGTCGAACCCAGGCGGCCTCGCCGTTGGAAGGTCGCCTGAGCAGTGGGAGGGGACCGATCATGGGCGAAGTCGACAAGCTGCTGTCTGAGTTCGGCAAGGCCGAGAAGATCGTGAAGAAGGCCGTCGCCGACCTAAAGAAGAAGCCAGGCGACAAGAAGCTGACGGACCTCATCAAGACCAAGATGATCGAGATGAAGGGCATGCAGAAGCGCTTCGCCAAAGCCGCCGCCGATGACCAGAAATACATGGACGGGGTGATGAACGACATCGCGCCGTAGCGTGGCGGCTGACCTGGCGCACCGCCCGGCCATACGCCGCCGGGTCATCGCGTTCTTGCTTGCCCTTGCCGTCTCCGCATGCAGCGGCCCGTTCTTCTACCGCGACGTCATCGTGCCCACCGACCCGAACCGGAAGCCAGCCGCCCCCGCTGCGCCATGATCCCCGGGCGATACGTGCGCCGGACCGCAAGCGGCGCCGTCACCATAGCGTCATGCCGGCGGGGGGCCCGGTGTGGCACAGCGTGTCTCCCTCTTTCCAGGACCTTGCATGACCTGCCTCACCAACGCCCGGATCGTCCTGCCTGATGGCGTGCTGCACGGGACGATCGTGCTGGAGGGCACCCGCATCGTCTCCGTCGAGCCTGGCCGGGCCCACGCGCCGGGCGCGTTGGACCTGGATGGCGACACGGTCATCCCCGGCGTGGTCGACCTGCACACCGACAATCTGGAGCGCCAGGTGCAGCCCCGCAGCAATGCACGCTGGCCCTCCCGCTCGGCCATGGTGGCGCATGACGCGCAGTGCGCCGCGGCCGGCGTCACCACCGTGCTGGACGCGCTGTGCCTGGGCGACCTCGGCTTCGACAAGGACCGCATCCGCACCTTCCGCGAGGGCGTGGCGGACGGCGACGCCCTCGCGGACACCGGGCTGCTGAAGAGCGAGCATTTCCTGCATCTGCGCTGCGAGATGCCGGCGGCCGACGTGATCGCCTTGCTGGACCCGGTGGCGGACCATCCCCGGGTCCGCATGGTCAGCCTGATGGACCACTCGCCCGGCGTCGGCCAATACGCCAACCTGGATCGCTACCGGGCGCTCCGGGCGAAGGAGGGGATCGACGCCGCGACGGTCGAGCGCCGCATCGGCGAGTTGCAGGAGCAGCGCGCCCGCCTGCGCGACCCGAACCGCCGCGCCCTGCTGGACCGGGTGCGCCCCGGCGGCACGGTGCTGGCCAGCCATGACGACCGCACCGCCGCCGAGGTGGAGGAGAACCATCGCGACGGCATCCGCATCAGCGAGTTCCCCGTGACGATGGAGGCCGCCTTGGCCGCCCGGGCCTGCGCGATGCAGGTGATCGCCGGCGCGCCCAACATCGTCCGCGGCGGCAGCCACAGCGGCAACGTCGCCGCCGCCGACCTGGTGCGGGCGCGGGCGGTGGACGCCTTCGCCTCGGACTACGTGCCGGCCAGCCTGGTGGAGGCGGCGTTCGGTTGCGTGCGCGGCACCGACATCACCCTGCCGGACGCGATCGCGCTGGTGACGGACAGCCCGGCGCGCATGGCCGGCCTGGCGGATCGCGGTCGCATCGCCCCCGGCTATCGCGCCGACCTGGTGCGGGTGCGGGTGCATGACGGGCTGCCCATCGTGCGCCAAGTATGGAAAGCCGGCGAGCGCGTCATCTGATGATGACGGCGCCGCCGGGCGAGCGTGTCATCTGATGATGACGGTGCCGCCGGGGCGAGCGCGTCATCTGACCACCCGCGCGGCCGTCTACTACGCGCCCACGCTGGAGGACCCGCTCTGGGCCGCCGGGTGCGAGTGGCTGGGCCGCGACCCGCAGACAGGCCGGCGCATGCCCCATCCAGACCGCGACGCGCTGACGGCGGACCCGCGGCTCTACGGCTTCCATGCCACGCTGAAGCCGCCCATGCGGCTGGCCCACCCGTGGCATGCGTTCGTGGACGATGCCGTGGCGCTCGCAGCCGATATCGCCGCCTTTGACTTGCCGGCGCTGGAGGTAGCCGCGCTCGGCAGCTTTCTCGCCCTGCGGGAGACGGCGCCGTGCCAGCCGTTGCACGACTTGGCAGATGCGTGCGTCACCGGGCTGGACAGCCACCGGGTGCCCGCCGACGCCGCCGAGATCGCCCGGCGGCGGCAGTCGGGGCTTACGCCCGAGCAGGACGCCATGCTGCTGGACTGGGGCTATCCCCACGTGCTCGGCACCTGGCGCTTCCACATGACGCTGACCCGGCGGCTCACCCCAGCGGAACGGGGGGTCGTGCAGCCCGCCGCAACGGCGCATTTCGCCGCGGCGCTGGCCCAGCCCCGGCGCGTCACCGAGCTGTGCCTGTTCACCCAGGCCGCGCCGGGTGCGCCGTTCATGCTTGCAGAGCGTGTTCCGCTGCGCGGGTGAGCACGGCGACGAGCTTGCGCGCCCCTTCCTCGACCGTCCCGGTGTTGACGATCGTGTCCCGCTCGATGGGCAGGGGCAGCACGATGGAGCGGGCGAGCCGCCGGGCCAGGTCGTCCGCATCCTCCCGCCCGCGCTCCACCAGGCGGCTGGCGCGCAGCTGCGGCGGCGCCGTCACCTCCACCACGTGCACGCGGAAGCGCTGCGCAAGCTGCGGGATGGTGGCGCGGGACACGTTGGCCACCACCACCCGCCCGGCCTTGAGGTCGGCGGCGATGCTGCCGGGCAGCCCGTAGCGCAGGCCGTGCGCCCGCCATTGCAGCGCCAGGTGGCCGGCCTCGGCCCGGCGGTCGAACTCCGCGTCGGTGACGCTCTCGTGCTTCTCGCCGCCCTCGATCACCGGGCGGGTGACGACGCGGCGGACGAAGCGGAAGCGGCCATCCCCCTCCAGCATCCCGCGGGCGGCGTCGATCAGCGTGTCCTTGCCTGCGCCCGAGGGCCCCACCACCAGCACAAGCATCCGTCCGACCACCCGCCTTGCCCGGCGCGACCTTGGCGCTAGGCTGCGCCCGACGCAACGGAGCACGCCGCCATGTTCACCACACGACCCGAGATCGCCGGCACGTTCGGCGTCGTCGCCAGCACCCATTGGCTGGCGACCGCGGTGGGGCAGGCGGTGCTGGAGCGCGGCGGCAACGCCTTCGACGCGGCGGCGGCGACCGCCTTCACGCTGCAGGTGGCCGAGCCGCACCTGAACGGCCCCGGCGGCGACGCGCCGATCATCGTGCACGACGCGAAGACGGGCAGGCAGACAGTGGTCTGCGGCCAAGGCCCTTCGCCGGCGGCCGCCACGCTGGACGCGTTCCATTCGCTCGGGCTGGACCTGATCCCCGCGACGGGCGTGCTGCCCGCGGTGGTGCCGGGCGCGTTCGGCGCCTGGTGCGTGCTGCTGCGGGACTGGGGCACCTGGGAGCTGGCGGACGTGCTGGCGTTCGCCATCGGCTACGCGGCGAACGGCGTGCCGCTGGTGCCGCGGGTGCCCGCCACGATCGAGAGCGTGCGGCCGTTGTTCCAGGCGGAATGGACGTCCAGCGCCGCCATCTGGCTACCCGGCGGCAACACGCCCGCGGTCGACAAGCTGTTCGCCAACCCGACCCTGGCCGAGACGTGGCGCCGCCTGCTGCGCGAGGCCGTCGGCGCCACCCGCGAGGCCCGGATCGAGGCGGCGCGGCATGCCTGGTACCAGGGCTTCGTGGCGGAGGCGGTGGGTGCGTTCTTTGCCAGGACGGACGTGCTGGACGTATCCGGCCGGCATCACCGCGGCCTGCTGGTGGCGCAGGACTTCGCCGAGTGGACGCCCACGATGGAGGCACCGCTCGCCTACGACTACGCCGGGGCCACCGTGCTGAAATGCGGGCCGTGGAGCCAGGGTCCGGTGATGTTGCAGCAGCTGGCGCTGCTGGCCGGGTTCGATATCGCCGCCATGGACCCAGTTGGCGCCGACTTCGTGCACACGGTGGTCGAGTGCATGAAGCTCGCCTACGCCGACCGGGAGGCGTTCTACGGCGACCCCGACTTCACCGACGTCCCGCTCGAGACGCTGCTGTCCCGCGAATACAACGATGCACGCCGCCGCCTGGTCGGCGCCGAGGCGTCCTTCGACCTGCGGCCCGGCACCGTCGACAACCGCTCCCCCTGGGTGGACCGTGAGGCCGCCTCCCGCGCCGACCTGCTGACCCGCGCGCCCGGCGCCGGGGAGCCGACGGTAGCCCGCATGGGGGTGATCGGCGCGGACACCGTCCATATCGACGTGATCGACCGTTGGGGCAACATGGTCAGCGCCACGCCCTCCGGCGGCTGGCTGCAATCCTCCCCGGCGGTGCCGGGCCTGGGGTTCTGCATGGGCACGCGCGGGCAGATGTTCTGGTTGAAGCCGGATCTGCCGAACAGCTTGCAACCCAAGAAGCGGCCGCGCACCACGCTGTCACCGTCGATGGCGCTGCGCGAGGGCCGCGCCTGGATGGCGTTCGGCACGCCCGGCGGCGAGCAGCAGGACCAGTGGTCGCCGATCTTCCTGCTGCGCCGCCTGCACCATCGGCTGGGCATCCAGGCCGCCATCGACATGCCGTCCTTCCACACCGAGCACTGGCCCAGCAGCTTCTGGCCCCGTGTCGCCCGGCCCGGCAAGCTGGTGTTGGAAGGCCGCTACAGCCCCGCCGTGCGCGACGAGCTCGCTCGCCGCGGTCATGCGGTTTCCATGGGGGAGGACTGGTCCGAAGGCCGCCTGTCCGCGGCCGATCTGGTGGATGGGGTGATGCACGCGGGGGCGAACCCACGCGGCATGCAGGGCTATGCCGCCGGCCGCTAAGCCCACGTAGCCCGTGTCGCGCCCGACGCCTTGCGGGCGTTTGCAGCGCGCTTGGACGAGATGGCCACCAAACCCGACGCGAGCTAGGCTCCCGTCGTGGCCGTCGCCATCAGGGCAGAGCGCAAGAAGCGCGAGTGACGGCACGGCCGCCGTGATCACTCGCCGAAGAAGGCGTGGATGACCTGGATCACCCGCTTGCGGTCATCCTCGATGCCGTTCGACCGGTAGTGCGTCGCATCCCGGCTGACCCAGCCGTCGATGACCCGCACGCCGCCGGTCGAGCCTTCCAGACGGAGCGCGAAGATATGCGCGCCGGTCCAGCTCCGGTGGAAGTTCAGCCATCCATCCTCGCAGTATATGAACCACTTGTCTTCCATCTCGGTGGGGACGACGCCGTCCCGCATCGCAGCGGCACTCGCATCGGTGAAGAGCGTCGGCACGTCGAGCCGCTCCCGCGCGGCCGGGGGCGGGAGTGTCCTCCAGGAGTTGCGCGTCGCCGGGCTCACGCGGAGCCGAGCCGCCGCACCACCGCTTCGGTGAAGGCGGCCGTGGTCGCAGTGCCGCCCAGATCGCCCGTGCGGATCGCGTCCAGGTTCAGCACGGCGGAGACCGCCGCCTCCAGCCGCCGCCTCTCCTCCAACAGGCCGACATGCTCCAGCATCAGCGCCGCGGCGAGCAGCAGGGAGGTGGGGTTGGCGATGCCCTTGCCGGCGATGTCCGGGGCGGAGCCGTGCACGGCCTCGAAGATCGCGGCGGAGGTGCCGATATTGGCGCCCGGCGCCATGCCGAGGCCACCCACCAGCCCGGCCGCCTCGTCCGAGAGGATGTCGCCGAACAGGTTGGTCGTCACGATCACGTCGAACTGCCACGGGTTGAGCACGAGCTGCATCGCGCAGGCGTCCACGATGCGGTCGTCCATCACCACGCGGCCCTCGTACTCGCGCGCCATCGTCCGTGCCTCCTCCAGGAACAGCCCGGTCAGCGCCTTCAGCACGTTCGCCTTGTGCACGGCGGTGACCTTCTTGCGCCCGTTGCGCACCGCGTACTCGAAGGCGTAGCGCAGGATGCGCTGCGCCCCGGCGCGGGTGTTGACGCCGGAGGAGATGGCAACCCCGTGGTTGTCGTCGCCGACCGGGATGTAGTGCTCGAACGCGACGTAGAACCCTTCCAGGTTCTCGCGGATGATGACGAGGTCGACGTCCTCGTAGCGGCCGCCCGGCACCAGCGTGCGCGCCGGGCGCACGTTGGCATACAGGTGGAATTCCTCCCGCAGGCGCACGTTGACGGAGCGGAAGCCGCCGCCGACCGGCGTGGTGAGCGGGCCCTTCAGCGCCAGGCGGGTGCGGCGGATGCTGTCCAGCGTCGCCTGCGGCAGCGGGTCGCCGGCGGTGGCGACGGCCTCCAACCCGCCGGGCTGCTTGTCCCAGACGAAGGGCGAGCCGAGCGCGTCCAGCACGGCCACGACGGCCTGCACGACCTCCGGCCCGATCCCGTCGCCCGCAATCAACGTCGCCTCGATCATCCGCCCGCTCCATGCGTTTCGCACATGCAGCATAGGGCCGTTCTGCCGCCCGCCAAAGTCGGGGGGCATGGATGGACGGCGTGCGCGCGCCGTACCACACTGCGGCGCAGCAAACGCGAGGACAGATCATGGCGGTAAAGGCGGTCGATCCGTTTGACTGCATCGTATTCGGCGCGACGGGGGACCTGACCCTGCGCAAGTTGTTGCCGGCCCTCTACTACCGGCTGCGCGATGGCCAGATCCCCGACCAGGCCCGCATCATCGGTGCCGCCCGGTCCGACTTCGACGATGCCAGCTTCCGCGCCCGCGCCGCGGACGCCATCGGCAAGCACGTCGCCCGGGCGGACCAGGACAAGGCGGTCGCGGAGAAGTTCGTCGGGCTGGTGCATTACGCACGCGGCGACGCCAGCCAGGAGGGCGGCCTGGCCGCCCTGGCCGAGCTGCTCAACCAGGAACCGGGGCGTATCCGCGTCTTCTACCTGGCCACCTCGCCGGACCTCTACGGCCCCATCTGCAAGAACCTGCGGACGGCCGGGTTGGTCACGCCGAACAGCCGCGTGGTGCTGGAAAAACCGATCGGGCATGACCTCGCCTCCGCCCGCGAGATCAACGACGTGGTGGGGGAAGTGTTCACCGAGGCGCAGACCTTCCGCATCGACCACTATTTGGGCAAGGAGACGGTGCAGAACCTGCTGGCGCTGCGCTTCGCCAACGTGGTGTTCGAGCGGCTGTGGAACGCCGACGTCATCGACCACGTGCAGATCACCGTCGGCGAGACGGTGGGCGTGGAGGGGCGCGGCGACTACTACGACCATTCCGGCGCGCTGCGGGACATGGTGCAGAACCACCTGATGCAGCTGCTGTGCCTGCTGGCGATGGAGCCGCCGACCAGCCTGGACGCCGACGCGGTGCGCGACGAGAAGCTGAAGGTGCTCCGTTCGCTGAAGCCGATCCCGCCGCACGAGGTGGGGCACGTCACCGTGCGCGGCCAGTACAGCCAGGGGGCGGTGGACGGCAAGGCGGTGCCGGGCTACCTGGCCGACCTGGGCGAAGGCCGCACCAGCCGGACCGAGACCTTCGTGGCGCTGAAGGCGGAGATCCAGAACTGGCGCTGGCACAACGTGCCCTTCTACCTGCGCAGCGGCAAGCGGCTGCCGCAGAAGGTGAGCGAGATCGTGGTGCAGTTCCGCGACGCGCCGTTCAACGTGTTCAGCCGGGGGTCCGCGAGCCTGGCGCCGAACAAGCTGATCATCCGGCTGCAGCCGGAGGAGGGCATGAAGCTGGAGCTGATGACCAAGAGCCCGGAGCCGGGCGGCCTGCACCTCAGCCCCACGCAGCTGGACATCAGCTTCGAGAAGGCGTTCGCCACCCGCTACCCCGACGCCTACGAGCGGCTGCTGATGGACAGCGTGCGCGGCAACCCGACCCTGTTCATGCGGCGCGACGAGGTGGAGGAGGCATGGAGCTGGGTCGAGCCGATCATCGAGGCGTGGAACGACTCGCGTGAGCCGCCGCGGCTGTATCCGGCCGGCAGCTGGGGCCCCAGCTCCGCCATCGCGCTGATCGAGCGGGATGGGCGGACCTGGTACGAGGAGATCGGGTAGAAATGGGAGCGTGCCCCCGGTGCATGACCGTGCCCCATACCTCTCCCAGAGGGCAGGGCTTACGAAGCGTCAACCTGGAACGATGGCGCTGTCGCCTGCGAGTGCGCGGATGGCGGCGACGAAGCTCTCCGGCGACTCCTGCGGCAGGTTGTGGCCGACACCCGGCACCACCCGCCGCTCGTAGGGCCCGGTGAAATGCCTGGCATGGGCTGCGGAGTGCGCCGCCGGCGTCACACCGTCATCGGCTCCGTGCAGGACGATCGTCGGCACGGTGATCGCGGGCTGGGCCGCAAGCCGGGCTTGGACGGGTGCGGTGGCCGGTTCGCTCGGCACCAGGCCGAAGCGGTGGCGGTAGGAATGGATCACTACGGCCACGAAATCCGGGTTGTCGAAGGCCGCGGCGCTTTGGGCGAACATCGCTTCGTCGAACGCCCAGGTCGGTGACCACAGCCGCCATAACAGCCGGCACAGCGCCCGCCGGTCGGCGGCCAACCCGGCCTCGCCGCGGCGCGAATGGAAGTAGTACTGATACCAGAGCCGATGCTCCTGCTCGGGCGCGGCCGGCTCGTCCGCGGTGGCGATGGACTGGATGTTGTAGCCGCCGCAGCTGACCAGCCCGCGCACCCGGCCCGGCCAGAGCGCCGACACGACGCAAGCGGCGCGACCGCCCCAGTCATAGCCGGCGACGATGCCCGGCGGCAGCGCCAGCGCATCCATCAGGGCCAGCAGGTCCGCGCCCAGGGCGGCCTGTTCACCCGACCGCAGCGTGTCGGGCGAGCGGAACACCGTAGAGCCGTATCCGCGCAGATACGGCACCACGGCGCGCAAGCCCGTCGCCGCGAGCGCTGGCGCTACGGCATCATAGGCGTGGATGTCGTATGGGAAGCCATGCAGAAGCAGGACAGGCAGCCCAGCCTGCGGGCCCAGTTCGTAGTAGCCGACATGCAGGTCTCCGGCAGTGACCGACCGCATCTGCATAACACCGCCTTATTCCAGCATGTTGACAAAACGTTTGATGGTATCACGTCTCCGTGATATGCGCGCGCTCAGGTGGCTCTCGCCAGGATTGGGTAAGCGCGCGATGTCTAGACCCGCAGCCGTGCCGACCGCGACGATCATCCCGTTTCGCCGGCCGGAGAACCGCTTCACGGCCGCGGACCGGCTTGCCTTGGCCCGGTTGGAAGCGCGCACCCACGGCGTGCGCATGGCCATCCACAAACGACGGCCCGATGACCCGCCGGAGTTCGGCGAGTATGCGAGCATTTACGCCGACGACCCGCTCTGGGCCACATGGGGTGCCGTCCGCCAGGGCCGCGCGATAAGCGTCTGGCGGTCCCGTGACGGGCGCGACATCGGCCGCTTCGCCACCATGAGCGAGGCGTTGGAGGCGGTCACGGCATCGGCGGCGCAGCCGAGGCGTTGAACTGCGCGGCATGCGACGGCGCACGTCCGTCGGACATCGCCTGCGGCTCCGGCCGCCAGTCCCGGAAGAAGGCATAGCCGATCTCCCCGGCAAGCAGGATCAGGTCGCGCTGCAACGCGTCCAGGAAGTCGTTTAGCCCGTCCGTGATAAGCTGTTCGGCCGAGTTCGACGACAGCGCCGCCCGCACTTCCTCGATCCGCTCCAGCGGCGCCACGGTGCCGCGCAGGTTGTAGCGGCTGCGCAGCTGCATCAGGTGCCATTCCACCTGGCTGACGCAGAGCGACACGCTGCGCGGGAACGAGCGGTCCGACAGCAGGAAGGTAACCACGTCCGCAGCCTCGAACCCGGCCGGTGCCACCCGGCGGAACGCGTGGTAGCCGGCCGCCGCCCGTAGCACGCCGCTCCACTGCGTCAACTCGGCCAGGCGCCGCTCCTCCCCCGCCTGCAGATGCAGCAGGTGGTACTTGATGTCGAGCAGCCGGGTGGTCTGGTCTGCCCGCTCGATCAGCCGGCCCAGCATGTAGAAGTTCCAGCCCTGGTCGCGGAAGAACGTGCCTTCGGTGATGCCGGTGTGCGCCTGGATGCCCTCCTTCAGCCGGGAGCAGAGGCGGGTGAGGTGGTCGCCGCGCAACTGGTCCGGCTGGATCGCCAGGACGTCACGATGGAACACGTTCATCTGCATCCACATCTCGGTGCTGATGAGCGGGCGCAGGGTGCGGGCGTTGGTGCGCGCCGCCTCGATCGAGGCCGGCACGGAGGTGTGGTTGCTGCGGTCCAGCAGGTAGAACCGCTTGATCCCCTCCGGGTCCAGCGTGCCGCCGGCCTCGCGGTAGCGGTCCGCATCGGCGTTGATGCGCAGCAGCGCGCTCCACGCCTCGTCCTCCCGCCCGGGGCTCTCGAAGGTCTGTGTCACGTCGATCAGCCGGGCAAGGTTCTCCACCCGCTCGACGTAGCGGGCCATCCAGAACAGGCTTTCGGCATAGCGGGCGAGCAGGACGGTGTCGTTGCGGATGCCGCTCATGCGTCGGCGAGCACCCAGGTGTCCTTCGAACCGCCGCCCTGGGAGGAGTTCACGATCAGGCTGCCCTCCTTCATGGCGACACGCGACAGGCCGCCGGGCAGCACCCAGGTGTCGCGGCCGGTAATCGCAAACGGGCGCAAATCCAGATGCCGCGGCCGCAAGCCGCCCGGCGTCAGCGTCGGCGCGACCGACAGGTCGATCAACGGCTGGCTGATCCAGTTGGCGGGATCGGCCACCAGGGCTTCCCGGGCCGCCGCCAGCTCGGCCGCACTCGCCCGCGGCCCGATGGTGATGCCGTAGCCGCCGGACTCGCCCACGGGCTTGATGACCAGCTCGGCCAGGTGGGCGAGGGTGTGGGCCAGGCCGGCCGGCTCCCCGCAGATATGGGTTTCCACGTTCGGCAGGATCGCATCCTCGCCAAGGTAGAAGCGGATGATGCGGGGCATGTAGGCATACACCGCCTTGTCGTCCGCCACGCCCGTCCCGACCGCGTTGGCCAGCGTGACGTTGCCGGCCCGCCATGCCCCGATCAACCCGGGCACGCCGAGCAGGCTGTCGGCGCGGAACACCGTCGGGTCCAGGAACTCGTCGCTGACGCGGCGGTAGATGGTGTGGACCGGACGCAGCCCGCCGGTGGTGCGCATGAACACACGGTCCGCCTCGACGAGCAGGTCCGGCCCCTCCACCAGGGGCACGCCCATCTCGCGGGCCAGGAAGACATGCTCGAAATACGCGGAATTGTAGATGCCGGGCGACAGCAGGACGATCTGCGGGTCCGCCACCGCCTCTGGCGCGATCTCCCCCATCGCGGCGCGCAGGCGGCGCCCGTAATCATCCACCGGGTGCAGCTGCATGCCGGCCATAAGGTCCGGAAAGGTCCGGCGCATCAGGTGGCGGTTTTCGACCACGTAGGACACGCCGGAGGGCGTGCGGGCATTGTCCTCCAGCACGCAGAAGGTGCCGTGGCGGTCGCGCACGATGTCGATGCCGCAGATATGGACGTAGGTGCCGAAGCGGATGGGAAAGCCCTCCATCTCCGGCCGGTAGTTCGCGTTGCCCAGCACCAGCTCGGTCGGCACGATGCCTTCCCGCAGCACCCGCCGCTCGTGGTAGATGTCGTGCAGGAAGCAGTTCAGCGCCCGGACGCGCTGTTTCACCCCGGCCTCGATGTGCCGCCACTCTGCCGCCGTGACGATCCGCGGCAGGCAGTCGAACGGCAGGATGCGGTCGATCGCCTCGGCTTCCGAGTAGACGGTGAAGGTGATGCCCAGGTTGATCAGGTCGTGCTCGGCTCCGGCGGCACGGGCCCGCAGCGCCTCCAACCCGATGGCCGACACGCGCTGGCGCACCCGGTCGATGGCGCCGCCGTCACCGTCGCGTGCGGTCAGCTCGCAGAAATAAGCTCCCGAACTGTAGCTGGCGAAAGGATCGGGAAGGTCCGTCATGCCGTCATGATGGTCGAGGCTCCTGGGCTGCGCAATGCAAGCGCCGGACCGCAACCCGTGCGGCGCGGGCGCCACACTCCCCTTCGATCCCTCACGAAAACGCGATTTCCGATTGCAGATCAGCGCGATGCCCGTCTTAGCTCCCACTGCGCTTCATCTGGCGCAATCCAGCTACTCACATCGTGCGGAGACGAACATGCGTATCCTGTTGTCGGGCTTGGTCGCGGTCGGCCTGGTGACGAGCCAGGTGGCGGTTGCCGAGACATGCGCCCGCCCGGCCGACCGGGCCGCCTTCGACGTGGCGAGCCTGAAGAGCCAGCTCATGGTGACGGCGATCACCTGCGAGGCGACCGAGCGCTACAATGCGTTCATCCTCCGCTACCGCCCGGACCTGGTGGCGCAGGAAAAGGTGGTGAGCGCCTATTTCAGCCGCACGTTCGGGCGCCGGGCGCAGAGCCAGCACGACGACTACATCACGTCCCTGGCAAACAGCCAGTCCGAGAACGGGCTCAAATCCGGCACCGCGTTCTGCAACCAGAACGTCTCGATGTTCGACGACGTGATGCGGTTGCACGGCGGCGGCGAGTTGACGGACTATGCGTCGGGCAAGGGGTTGGTGCAGCCCATCGCGCTCGTCGCCTGCACGACGCCCGAGCGGCACAGCCGCGCCGTCGTGCGACAGGCCAGCGCGTCCACGCCGGGCAAGACGCACACACCGTAAGTAGGCGGCGCACGGTCGCCGGTCATCAAGAGCGGTTTCCCTCTCTCGCTGGCGAGAGAGGGTTGGGTGAGGGTCCTGCACGGGGGCCCTCACCCAGAGGGAGAGAGCGCACCCGGTCAAGCTGAAACGATCCTGCTTTCTAGCGCAGGATGATGGCGACGCGGCGGTTCTGCGGCTCCCGCACGCCCGGCGCGGTCGGCACCAGCGGACGCGTGTCGCCGAACGCCTGGATGTCGATGGCGGTGCGTGGCACGCCGACGCGCACCAGTTCGGCGGCAACGGTCTGCGCCCGGCGCAGCGACAGGCGCTGGTTGTAGGCCGGCGTGCCGGAGCTGTCCGCGTTGCCCTGCACCTCGATCCGGGTCGTCTGGACGCGGGTGCTGGCCTGCGCGGCCTCCGCGATGATCTGGCGCGCACGGTCGGACAGGTCGGAGCGGTCCCAGTCGAAGAACACCAGGTAGGTCCGTGCCGGCGTGGCCGCCGGCGGCGGCGCGGGTTGCTGTGGCTGGGGCGCAGGTGGAGGCGCCGTGTCGAACGCGTAGCGGACACCCAGCAGCAGGCTGTGGTTGTAGTCGCTGTTCAAGTTGAAGTCGCCGCGGCCGGCGTGCACCGGAGCGGTCCCGGACTGCACCGCCACGTTGTCGCTGGCATGGAAGGAGGGTGCGTCGAGCACTCCGTAGAAGCGGTATTCCGCGGTCAGCGAGAGCCCCGGCACGGCCGCCATCGGAAAGGACAGGCCGAAGATCCCCTGGTAGGCGAAGTTGTCAGACCACCCACTCGCACCCAGCCTGATCGGCCCGGGCACGCCGTAGGAGTGCACCGCATCCAGATGCGTGTCGGCAAACCCCGCACCCAGGCCGAAATAGGGATAAAGCCAGTTGAACCCGATATCCATGTCGAACAGGGCGTTGGCCATCGCTCCGAAGGCAAACTGGTCGCCTCCCGAAGCCGTGGGTCCGACGGCGGCGGTGAAGCCGTTGATCTGCCGCACGCGGTTGTGCCGGACGTCGCCCTCGACCTCCAGTCGCAAGCCGTTGCCGAAGCCCCAGCCCACGCTGCCGACACCGGCCCCGCCTATATCGGTGGCCAGGTCCTTGGCCCGCAGCCCCAGACCCGGTGACGCGAGCACACGCTCCTGCTGGAGGTAGTTGCCGCCTGCTCCGGCGCCGATGTACAGCCCCTGGATGGGTTGCGCGAACACGGCGCACGGGGCCGCCAGGAACGTCGCTGCCACCAGTGGGAAACGAAGCCACGTCATCGCCACTCTCCTAAGCACGCTCGGCGGAGCCTGCATGCGAACATGGTCCCAAGCAGGTATGCACATCAATGCCGTGCGCCACGCCAAACGCAGGGCACGCCATCAACGCCCTCCCGGTGTTGCAACATGGCCGCCGCGGACCCCCGGACTCAAAGAAGCCGGCCAGGTGACTGGCCGGCTTCTTGTAGGCGTAGCCTGGTGCGATCAGCGCAGGATGATCGCGACGCGGCGGTTCTGCGGCTCGCGCACGCCAGCCGCGGTCGGGACCAGCGGACGCGTGTCGCCGAACGCCTGGATGTCGATGGCGGTGCGCGGCACGCCGTCGCGCACCAGTTCGGCGGCGACGGTCTGCGCGCGACGCAGCGACAGGCGCTGGTTGTAGGCCGGCGTGCCGGAGCGGTCGGCGTTGCCCTGCACTTCGATCCGCGTGTACTGCACGCGGGTGCTGGCCTGGGCGGCTTCCGACACGATCTGCCGGGCGCGGTCGGTCAGGTCCGCACGGTCCCAGTCGAAGAACACCAGGTAGGTGCGGGCCGGCTGCGACACCGGCACCGGCACGGGCTGGGCGATCGGCGCAGGCGTCGGCGTGTTGAAGGCATAGCGGACGCCCAGCAGGAAGCTGTGGTTGAAGTCGTCCGTGGAGAACTTCTGCCTGGTGCCGATGGCGATGCGCGGCGCGAAGTACTGCTCCTTGTACGACTGGCCGCCGATCTCGCTCATGAAGCGGTATTCCGCGGTGAACGCCAGGCCCGGCACGTACTGGTAGACCGGGAAGGACAGGCCGACGATGCCCTGAACGCCCAGGTTGTCGTTCTGCCCCGTGTTGCGGAGGAACTGCGTCACGACACCGTTGGTGGCTTCGGCGATGTGCCCGTTGTTGATCTGGTTGTGGACGTAGCCCACGCCGGCGCCGACATAGGGGAACACCGGGGCATTGAGGCCGAACGAGTTCAACGGGATGTCGTACAGGACGTTGGCGAACACGCCTTCCTTGTACTCGTCACCGCCGGCGGAGGTCTGCCGCCCTCCCCCAGCGCCGCCGTTGGCCAGCCGGTTGATCTTGTTGTCGTAGAACGCACCCTGCAGTTCCAGGCGCAGGCCGTTGCCCAGGCCGTAGCCGACGCTGCCGATGACGACCGGGCCGGCATCGAACTTGTAGTTGCTGCCATGGCCGAAATTCGTCGGGCCGGGCGCGATGCGCTTGACGGTCTCGTTCTGCAGGATGTTCCCGCCGGCGCCAGCGCCGATATACAGCCCGTCGACCGGCTGGGCGTGAACTGCGAACGGAGCCGCCAATACGGTTGCCGCCAGAAGCGCATTGCGGAGCTTCATTACATTACTCTCCTCGTATCTATTCTGCACCAACATGCAGCATACCGCCTGATGACCCGGTACAGTGCCCGGCTGTCGGTAGAACGCACATTATCACTGGATCGCCGCAGCGGGAGGGGAGTTGTGGCTGTTTCCTCCCCACTGTCACTTTGCTGCCACAGGCACCGGCGCAATCAAGCAACAGTGATCGGCCCAGCGGGAACTTCGCTCAGACGATGCGGCCCGAAAACGGGGGCAAGTAGTCCGGTGCTTCGAACTCGACGACCCAGAGATCCGGGTCGAAGCGGACTTGCCGGGCGACGTAGGCATCCGCGGTCTGCTCGTCGACCGGCTCGGCCCCCGTCGCCCGCAGCCACGCCGCCTCGTCGCCACCGGCGCGCACCTGCGACAGCACCACAAGGCCGGCGCGGCCGCGCAGGATGACCAGGATGCCGCCGGCATCGGCGTCTCCGCTCCGGACCACGGCGCCCGGCCGGGCCGCACCGGAGCCGAGGCGCAGCGCCATCTGCACCCACAGCTTCGCCTTGACGCGGGGCTCCGACACGGCGTCAGACCGTGAGCACGGTCGACCCCGTGGTGCGCCGCGCTTCCAGGTCGGCATGGGCGCGGGCAGCCTCGCGCAGCGGATAGGTTTGGCGCACCGCGATCTTCACCGTGCCGTCCGCCACGACGGACATCAGCTCCGCCGCCGTGGCCTGAAGGTCGGCTGGCGAGGCGATGAACGCGCCGAGCGAGGGCCGGGTCAGGAAGTAGGAGCCGCGGGCCAGGATGTTGGGGTCGATCGGCGGCACCGCGCCGGAGGCTTGGCCGAACAGCACCAGCATCCCCAGCGGGCGCAGGCAGTCCAGCGACTTGAAGAAGGTGTCGCGGCCGACGCTGTCATACACGACCGGCAGCCCCTTCCCGCCGGTCAGCTCCTTCGCGACGGCGACGAAGTCCGCCTCGCCGGTGACGACCGGATGGGTGCAGCCATGCGCCTGCGCCAGCTCCGCCTTCTCGCGCGAGGAAACGGTGCCGATCACGGTGGCGCCGAGCGAGCTCGCCCATTGACAGAGGATCAGGCCGATGCCGCCCGCCGCCGCATGGATCAGGATCGTGTCGCCGGCCTGCACGCGGTAGGTGCGGCGGATGAGGTATTGCACCGTCATGCCCTGCAGCATCATCGCCGCCGCGGTCTGGTCCGCGACCGTGTCCGGCAGCGCGACCAGCCGGTCCGCGGCGATCACCCGGCGTTCCGCGTAGGCGCCGACCACGCCGGCATAGGCGACGCGGTCGCCCGCGGCCACGCTGCTCACGCCCGGCCCCACCTCCTCCACCACGCCCGCGCCTTCGGAGCCGGGGATGAACGGCATGGCCTGCGGGTAGAGGCCGGTGCGCTGGTATACGTCGATGAAGTTCAGCCCGACCGCGGTGTGGCGCAGCAGGACCTGGCCCTGCCCCAGCGCCGGCAGGTCGTACTCCTCCCACACCAACTCCTCCGGGCCGCCATGGCGATGCTGCCGGATGCCTGACGTCTTCATCGCGTTTCCCTCGTCGTGGTCGCGCCGAGGGTGGTCGGTGCCACTGGCGAGGTCAACTCGTGGCCAACAACACCCCCAGCACGCCGCGCGCGTGGGCAACGGCGCGGTCGACCCAGGGGCCGGCGGCGGCCACGGCGGGTGCGAGGTCGAAGGCGCCTGCCAGGTCGAGGCCCGTGCGCGCCACCGCCGGGTCGCGTGCGAGCACCACCTGCAGCGCGTCGCCGCTGCGGCGGACCTCCGCCGCCGCACCTTCGACCAGGTCATGCGCCGCCTCCCGGCCGAGCACCCCGCCCAGACGGGCAGCCGCGGCATCGGCGAACAGCAGGCCGCGGGTGACGTCGACGTTCGCGCGCATCCGGGCCGCATCCACCTCCAGCCCGTGCGCCAAGCCGGATGCCTCCCGCAGGGCGCCCGCGGCCAGGCCGAACAGGGTCGGCAGGGCATGCCACTCCGCGTGCCAGAGCCCGACGGGCCGTTCATGCGCCGCCGCCATCGCCGTCAGCAGGCTGGCCGCCTGGGTCGGGGCCGCGGCGTGGGCGGCGAGGATGACGGTGGAGGACACCGGGTTGCGCTTGTGCGGCATGGCGGAGGAGCCGCCCCGGCCGGGCACGTTGGGTTCGGCCACCTCCCCGATCTCGGTGGAGGCGAGGCTGGCCACGTCCGTCGCCATCTTGGCCAGGGCGCCGATGAGCTGGGCGAGCCACCCGCCGGCCTCGGCGATGCGGGCGCGCCGCACGTGCCAGGCGATCGGGTCGGTGCCGAGGCCAAGTTCGCGGGCGAAGGCGTCCGCCACCGCCGGGCCATGCGGGCCCAGCCCGGCCAGCGTGCCCACCGGCCCGCCGAGGGAGGCGACCAGCAGCCGGTCGCACAGGCGGGGCAGCCCGGCCGCCACCTCGGCCACGCCGGCCAGCCAAACCGCGACCTTGTACCCGAACGTCAGGGGGGCGGCGTGCTGCCCGTAGGTTCGGCCGACGCATGGCGTGGCACGGTGCGCCAGCGCCAGGCTGCACAGGCCGTCCAGCACGGCGCCCAGGTCCACCCGGATCAGGGCCAGCGCGTCCCGCATCTGGAGGACGAGCGCCGTGTCCAGGATGTCCTGCGTGGTGGCGCCCTTGTGGAAGGCGCGCTCCAGCTCCGGCGGCAGCTGCGCCTGCACGGCCTTGACGAACGGGATGGTCGGCACCCCGGCGACCGCCGTACTGCGGCCGAGGGAGGCCGCGTCCAGTCCGGACACCGCCTCCACCGCTGCGGCGAGGCCCGCCGGGACCAGGCCGACCGACGCCTCCGCCCGGGCCAACGCCGCCTCGGCCCCGAGCATGGCGGCGAGCCGCGCCTCGTCGGAGAAGCACGCCCCCATCGCGACCGTCGTGAACAGCGGGCCGAGCAGGGGAGAGTCCAGGGCGGAGAAGGTCATCCCCCGCACCCTTGCCGTCCAGGCCGTTGCAGGCAAGGCACGGCGCCTCGTCTGCGCGGGGTGAACGCGATAGACACGCAGACATGGACTCCGACCCTATCCCCTCGGCCGGCGGCACGCTCGCTGCGGTGCGTGCCCGGCGGCCGCTGGTGCATTGCCTGACCAACCCGGTCGCGGCGAACCTGACGGCCAACGCGCTGCTCTGCCTCGGCGCTGCGCCGCTGATGGCGGAGGCGGAGGCGGAGATGGATGCCGTGGTGTCGGCAGCGGACGCGCTGCTGGTCAACCTCGGCATGCAAACGCCGGCGCGGCTGCAGGCTGCGGAGGCCGCGACGGCGAAGGCGCGGGCGTGCGGCGTGCCCTGGGTGCTGGACCCGGTGGCAGCCGGCGCGATCCCGACGCGGACCGGCACGGCCCGGGCGCTGCTGGCCGGCGCCCCACGGCTGATCAAGGGCAACGCGTCCGAGATCATCGCCATGGCGGGCAGCGGGGCAGGTGGGCGCGGGACGGACGCGACCCACGATGCGGCGGATGCGCTGGACCCCGCCCGCCGCCTGGCACGCGGCACGGGGGCCACCGTCGCCATCACCGGCGCGGTGGACTGGGTCACCGATGGCGAACGCACCGTGGCCGTTCACCGCGGCCATGCGCGCATGGCGGAGGTGAGCGGCATGGGCTGCGTCGCCGGGGCGCTCGCCGCCGCCTGCCTTGCGGTCGAGCCGGACGCGGTGCTCGGCGCCTGCCACGCCCTGATCTTGTTGGGCGTGGCGGGGGAGATCGCCGCGGCGCAAGCGGCGGGCCCGGGGTCGTTCGTGCCGGCGATGCTGGACGCGCTGCACCGCCTGGACCCGGCGTTGGCCGCCCTGCAACCGTAGGCAGGCGATGTCGCGGTGCCAGGGTATGGACCCGCCCACCGCTCAAGCAGCCACTTGGAACGTGAGGCGGTGGAGGCCCTAGACCACCTCGGCCGACGGCTCCTCGGCCACCGCCTCTCCGGCGGGATCGACCGTGGCCTCCGCCGCTGGTGCGGGCTCCGGCGGGGGTTCCTTGGCGCGGTCGCGGGCGCCGCCGAGGTAAGCGAACACCAAGGGGTCGTGGCCCTCGAAGATCAGCTGATACTCGGCGCCCATGGCGACGTGCGAGGCCTGGTCGACCTTGGCGATCTTCTTGATGACCCAACCCTCGCCCCGATCGACCAGGACGGGCGGGAGGTCCACGACGCGCGCAGGCGGGCGCTTGTCGTCACGACCCCGGCCCGGACCACCGGGCCCGCCCTTGCCACCCTTGCCGCCCTTGCGATCGCGGCTGTTCATGTCGAACTGCGCAGGGGCGGGCGTCTTGGGCTTCGGCGTGCCGGGTTGTTTTGCCATGCGCGGTCTCCTCATCGAGCCGAAGTTCGTCGCGCCCCCTTAAAGAGTTTTGCTGGGCAGAGATAGGGCATGTCCCGCCACGTGCATCCTGCCGTGGATCGGTGCAAACCGCGTGATGAGCGCCGCGTGGCAGCGGCGAACCGGCCGGGAACAAGCTGACGCGGGGCTGAGCCCGCCATGGGGTGCAGGATCGATGCCGACGAAGACGAAGCAGACCGACATTCCCCTTTGGCACTACAGCTGTCCGGAATGCGGCATAGGCGATGGGGAGACCGGCTACCACGTCCCCACCCACGCGATCTACTGCGAGGTCTGCCTGGAGGACGGCCAGCATGTCAGGCTCCGGCGCTGGCCGCTCGACCACGGGTCAGGCGCGCTTCCGGGTCGCTCTGGCCGGGGCTGACGGCGTCTTCGTCGCCGGCTTGCCGGGCTTCGCCTTGGGGGCTGCAGCGCCCTTGCCCGGGGCCTTGGCGCCGGCCTTCTTCGGGGCGGCCGAGCCGGAGGTGGCCTGGCCCAGGCTCTTCTTCAGCGCCGCCATGAGGTCGACGACGTTGCCGCGGTCGGGTTCCTCCGCGGCCTCGGGCTCGATGCCCTCGCCCTTAAGCTTGGCCTCGATGACGGCCCGCAGGCGGGTCTCGTAGCGGTCCTCCACGTCGGCCGGGTCGTAGGTCCCCGTCTGGCGGTCGATGAGCTGGGTGGCCAGCTGGATCATGTCCGGGTCCGGCTTGGCGGCGGGCAGGTGGTCGAACAGGCCCGCGTGGTCGTTCAGGTCGCGTTCCTCGTGCAGCGTGTGCATGACGAGGCCGCGGCCCATGGGCATGATCGCGATCGGATGCTCCCGCCTGGCGATGACGGCCCGCGACAGCGCGATCTTGCCCGTGCTCGCGATGGCATCGCGCAACACGAGGTAGACGTCCTGCCCGGCGTCCCCGTCCGGAGCCAGGTAGTAGCTGGCGTCGAAGTAGACCGGGTCGATGGAACCCGCATCCACGAACTTCTCGATCTTGACCGTGGACGAGCTCTCGACCCGGGCGCTCTCGAAGTCCTCCTCGTCGACGATGAGGTAGCTGCCCTTCGTGTACTCGTAACCCTTCACCAGCTCGCTGCGGGACAGGACGTCCCCGGTCTCCGCGTCCTCCGTCACCATCTTGATGCGGTTGCCCGTCTTCGGATTGATGAGGTTGAAGTGCAGGGAGCCCCGGTCGTGGTTGGCGCTGTAGAGCGCGATCGGGCAGGAGACCAATGCCAGCCGAAGGTGTCCACGCCAGATCGGACGTTGCGCCATGCCAGTCTCCCACCGGGCCGACGATCCAGCCCTTGCCGCACCAGCGACTGGGCGCAGTGTAATGGCTCCTGCCATCTCCGCCAGTTGGGGAAGGCGCCGCAATCTGGCTTCCGCGGCGGGATTCGAACCCGCGACCCCAGGATTCATACCACTTCGGCTTGCACCGCCGTCCCGGCCAGGGACGTTCGTGGTCTGGACTGTCCCTTCACCATGGGCCGAGGCCTTTAGGTGTCGCCCTACCAGTCTCTACACCTTCCCGCCGGTTTCCCGCTGGGCTTGGCTCGGGATCGGCACCGGCACGAGCGCGCCGGAGCGTTCCCCGAATTTGAGCGAATCCGCTGCACGGTTTCCCGGTGCAGCGCCCCGATGAAAAGGAATCCTGTACTCTATCCAGCTGAGCTACGCGGAACCGATAGCACAGTCATGATAGCGCATGGGTCCGGTCTGACAAGCTGCCGGCCAGCAGCCGCCGGCACGCCCCTAGGCGAACCAGCCCCCGCAAGGCAAGATCGCGGCTCACGCGATGGAGTGGCCGGACGGCCAGCACGGATGCACCCTGACCCGACCGACGCCGCCGCGCTGCACGCCCGCCTGCTCACGCTCGACAGCCATATCGACATCCCCTGGCCGGACGGGCCGGACCCGTTCACCGCGACCCGGCGCCGGGTCGACATCGGCAAGATGGTGGAGGGTGGCCTGCGCGCCGGGTGCTTCGCCGCCTATGTCGCGCAAGGGCCACGCACGCCGGAGGGCTGGTCCGCCGCGCGGGACCGCGCGCTCGGCATGCTCGCCACCATCCGCGACATGGGCGCCGAGCGCAACGGCCTGCGCGCCCGGCTGGCCACGGACGTGGCCAGCATCCGGCAGGCCGCCGCGGAGCCCGGCGTCGCCGTGATCATCCCCGCGGTCGAGAACGGCCACGCGCTGGGGGAGGACGTGGCCGTGCTCGAGCAGTTCCGTGCCCTGGGCGCGCAATACCTGACGCTCACCCATAACGGCCACAACGCCCTGGCCGACAGCAGCAACCCGCGCATCGACCTGGGCGACGGCCCCACCCTGCATGGCGGGCTGAGCGCCCTGGGCCGGGAGGCGGTGGCCACGCTGAACCGGCTGGGCATGCTGGTCGACGTCAGCCACGCGTCCAAGGCGAGCATGATGCAGGCCGCCGCACTGTCCCGCACCCCCGTGGTCGCCACGCATTCCTGCATCCACGCCCTCTGCCCGGTGCCGCGCAACCTGGACGACGAGCAGCTCGACCGGCTGCGGGAGGTGGGTGGCCTGGTGCAGATCACCGCCGTGCCGTCCTTCGTCCGGCCGCAGGGCAAGGCGGACAAGGTCTCGGTTGCCGACTACATGGACCATCTGGACTATGCCGTGCGGCGCTGCGGCGTGGAGCACGTCGGCATCAGCTCGGACTTCGACGGCGGCGGGATGCTGCTGGACTGGCGGGACGCCTCCGAGAGCGCGAACCTCACCGCCGAATTGTGCCGCCGCGGCTACGACGAGACCGAGATCGCGGCGCTCTGGGGCGGCAACTTCCTGCGCCTGCTGGAACGGGCCGAGGCGGCGGCAGCGTGACGATCGGCTTCCTTGGTCCGTACTTGCTGTGGACCAAGTCGCTGCACGTGATCGCCGTCATCGCCTGGATGGCCGGCCTGTTCTACCTGCCGCGGCTCTACGTCTATCACTGCGAGGTCGCACGCGGCTCCGAGGCCAGCGAGCGGTTCAAGGTGATGGAGCGGCGGTTGCTGAAGCAGATCACCACCCCGGCCATGATCGCGACCTGGTGCCTCGGCCTGCTGCTGATGATGACGCCGGGTGCGGTGGATTGGAGTGCCACCTGGTGGCACGTCAAGCTGACCGGCGTCATCCTGATGAGCGGCTTCCACGGTGCGGCGTCGAAATGGCGGCGGGACTTCCTGGAGGACCGCAACACCCGGCCGCAGCGCTTCTACCGCTTCGCCAACGAGGTCCCGACGGTGCTGATGGTGATCATCGTCATCATGGCCATCGTCCAGCCAGGCTAGGGCGCGCCTGCTCCCTCTCCTTCTGGCAGAGGGCCGGGGTGAGGGTTCCGCCCGCATACACCGGCCAGGACCGGTGTGGGCCGGCCCTCACCCAACCCTCTCCCAGAGGGAGAGGGCTCTACCCCTCGTCATGCCAGCTGCACGTCGTAGAACTGCGGGAAGCCGCTGCGCATCCCGGTCACGCCGCGCCGGAACGCCGTCGTGGTGTATTCCACGCCCAGCGGCAGATAGGGCGCATCCTGCCAGAACTGCAATTGCAGCCGTTCGCAGGCCGCCTTCTGACCGGCCAGGTCGGGGGCGGCGAACCAGGCGTCGCGCGCTTCCTCCAGCTTCGGCGCGGTGGGCCAGCCGAACCAGGCCTTGTCGCCGTTGCCGCGGATGCCGAGCTGGCCGGCCGGGTCGAAGTTGTTGGTGCCGTTCAGGAAGGTGACGAAGGTCGACCAGCCGCCCTTGTCGACCGGGCTGCGGAGGGCGCGGCGCTGCACCACCGTGCCCCAGTCGAGCGATTGCAGGTCCACGTTCAGGCCCACCTTCTCCATCACGTCCGCCGCGATCACGCCAAGCGGGTTGGTGCTGGGATAATCGGCCGGCGTCATCGCCACCACGCGCTCGCCCGCATAGCCGGCGGCCTTGATCGCCTCGCGCACCCGGTCCAGGTCCCGCTTGCCGGTCAGCACCTCGATCCCGGCCTCGGTCGCCATCGGCGTGCCCGGGCTGAACACGCCCACACGGTCCTTCCACAGCGTGCGGTCGTCGCCCATCACCGCGGTCATGAACTCGGCCTGGTCGATCGCGCCCAGCAGGGCACGGCGGATCGCCGGGTTGTCGAAGGGTGGAAACAACGCGTTGAAGCGCAGGATGCCGATGCCGCCGGCCGGGTCCAGCTGCCTGGTCATCATGGTCCGGTTGGTCCGCAGCAGCGGAAGCTGGTCGGGCGTGATTTCCTGCCACCAATCGACCTCCCCGTTCATCAGTGCCGACAGCGAGGTCGACGGGTCAGGCACCACGTTCCATTCGACGCGGTCGAGATGGACGATCTTCGGCCCGGCCGTGAAGCTGGCCTGGCCGTTCGGCCGCGGCACGTAGCCGGCGAACTTCTGGTAGACCACGCGGGAGCCGGAGACGTGCTCGCCGGCCACGAAGGTGAACGGGCCGCTGCCCACCATCTCCGTCACCTGCTTGTTCGGGTCGGTCAGCGCCAGGCGTTCCGGCATGATGGCGGGCATGATCGTGCCGCTCTTGCCCAGCGCGTTGGGCAGCAGCGGGAACGGCTCGTGCAGGCGGAACTCCACCACCCGGTCGGAGGCGGCCCGCAGCTCCGCCGTGGCGTCCATCAGCGCGCGGCCGAACGCGTCCCGCGCGGCGAATCGCCGGATGCTGGGCACCACATCCTGCGCCCGCACCGGCTCCCCATCATGGAAGCGCAGGCCCTCGCGCAGGGTCAGCCGCCAGCGCTTGCCATCGTCCTCGATGGTGTGCCCCTCCACCATCTGCGGCTCCATGGCGAAGGCGTCGTTCTGGCCATACAGCGTGTCGAAGACGAGGTAGCCGTGGTTGCGGGTGACGGTCGCGGTGGTCCAGATCGGGTCGACGATGGTCACGTCCGCTTCGGGAATGAACCGCAGCGTGCGCGCATCGGCGCCACGGCTGATCCGCGGGGCGGCGAGCGCGGCGGTGGCGGTGGCGAGCAGGGTTCTACGTTTCATCTCCGGCCCTCTTCGACGAGCGCAGACGGTATGACATGGCCGGGCAGGTACGCCATGGTGCATCGATGCGCTCCCACCCTCCGGCGATGCTGTCGTTCCAGGGCGTCGGCCAGAGTTTCGCGCAGCCCGGCGGCGGCATGCTGCCCGTGCTGGACGGCATCAGCTTCGCGGTGCCGCAGTCCCGCTTCGTCTCCGTCATCGGGCCCAGCGGGTGCGGCAAGAGCACGCTGCTGACCATGGCGGCCGGCCTGCTGTTCCCCACCGCCGGGCAGGTCATGCACCGGGGCGTCCGCATCGCGGCGGTCAACCGCGACGTGGGCTTCGTGCCGCAGCAGGCGCAGCTGTTGCCGTGGAAGACCCTGGTCGAGAACGTCGCCTTCCCGCTGGCCTTGCGCGGGGTCGCCGCGGCGGAACGCACGCGCCGGGCGCAGGGTGCCATCGCCCGGGTGGACCTGGCGGGGTTCGAGCGGCATTACCCCTACCAACTCTCGGGCGGCATGCAGAAGCGCGCCTCCATCGCCCGCACGCTGGTCTACCGGCCGGACGTGATCCTGATGGACGAACCGTTCGGCGCGCTCGACTCGCAGACCCGCATGCAGATGCAGTCGGACCTGCAGGCGCTGGTCCTGGCGGAGCGGGCGACGGTGCTGTTCATCACCCACGACATCACGGAGGCGATCCTATTGTCGGACACGGTGGTCGTGCTCAGCCGCCGGCCCACCCGCATCCTGGCGGAGGTGGAGATCACCCTGCCGCGCCCGCGCACCCTGTTCGAGCCGTTCGCCAACCCCGGCTTCAACCAGGCCTATGAGGCGGTCTGGTCCGTGCTGCGCAGCGTGGTGGGCCGCGCGGCATGACGATGCAGTGGCGCCAGCGCGCGCTGGTGGCGCTGCCCGGCATCGCCCTGCTGCTGTTCTGGCAGTGGGCATCCGGCCGCTTGATCCGAACCGTCTATGTCAGCACACCCACCGCCATCGCCGCCCGGCTGTACGAGCTGTTCGCCACCGGAGAGATCCTGCCCCACCTCGCCGTCACGCTGCGCGAGCTGGTGCTGGGCTACGGCATCGGCGTCACCACCGGGCTGGCCTGCGGCTATTGGCTGGCGCGCTCGCCACGGGCTGCCCGCATCGTCGAGCCCTATGTCATGGGGTTCTACGGCATCCCGAAGATCGCCCTGGCCCCGCTCTTCGTCATCTGGTTCGGCATCGGGATCTGGTCGAAGGTGGCGTTGTCCGCGACGATGGTGTTCTTCCTGGTGTTCTACAACGTGTATGCCGGCGTGCGCGGCGTCGACCGTGAACTGGTGGCGCTGTCGCGCGTGCTGGGCGCGTCGGAGCGCCAGCTCGGCCGCCACGTCTACCTGCCGGCGGCGATGCCGTTCATCGTGCTGGGCATGCGCATGGCCATCCCGTTCGCCGTCATCGGCGTCATCGTGGGGGAGTTCACCTCCTCCATCCGGGGGCTCGGCCTGTTCATCCACTATGCGTCGGACACCTACGACCCGGCGGGCGTGTTCGCCGGCATCGCCATCCTGCTGGCCTTCATATCGGCGGCCGGCCTGGTCGCCGACCGGATCGAGCGGCGGCTGCTGCGCTGGCGCCCGCCCGTCCACGCCACCAATCCCGATGGGAACTGACATGCTGACAAGACGCGTCCTGCTGCCCGCCCTCGGCGGCCTGGCCCTGGGCTTCGCCCGGACCGCCCGTGCGGCGGACGGGGTGCGCATCGGCCAGGCCACCAGCGCGCTGAGCTTCCTGCCCATCTGGGCCGCCCGGGCGCTGGACAGCTTCGCGGCGCAGGGCCTGGCGCTGACCTCCGCCACCCTGCCCGGCGGCGACCCGACGACCCTGGCGGCGCTGGATGCCGGCGACATCGACCTGGCGGCGGTGGGCGGCGACACGGTGCTGAACGCGGTGGCGAAGGGGCAGCCGTTCCAGATGGTCAGCTCGCTCATGTCCCGCGTCACGCTGCAGCTGGTGGTGTCCAAGGCCTTCCTGGCCAAGGCCGGGATCGCCGCCGCCGACCCTCTGCCAATCCGGCTGGAGGCATTGCAGGGCGCGGTGATCGGCGTCAGCGCCGTGGGCGGCGCGCAGGACCGCGCGGCGCGATGGCTCGCGGGCAAGGCCGGGATCGATCCCAAGACCGGGGTGCAGCTCGCCATGGTCGGCGGCCCGCCGGCGCTGCAGGCGGCGCTGGAGAACGCCCGCATCGACGCCTTCGTGCTCTCCCCGCCGGAGGGGCAGATCGCCACGGCCGGCGGCTACGGCGCCGTGCTGGTCGATTACGGGCAGGACTTTCCTGAACTGGCAGCGGTCCCGTTCCTCGTGCTGGTCGCGCGCACGCCGATCGACGCTGCGGGGGTGGACCGCATCACCCGCAGCGTGCGGGCGCTGCAAGCCGGCTCCGCCGCCGTGCAGGCGGACCCGCCGAAGCTCGCCGGGCTGATCCAGCAGCAGTTCTTCCCGCGCATCGCCCCCGCCGTGATCGCCGGCGCGGTGGAGGCGATGCGCCCCGGCATCGCCGATGGCGGGCGCTTCCAGCCGGAGGGGATCGCGGCGCTGGCGAGCTTTTCCGGCATCCCCGGGTCGGCGAGCACGGATGCGCTCTGGACCAACCGCTTCGTCACCGTGGCGCGCTGAGGGCTCGATCATGCACCCGATCTACATCGACTTCCTCAACGGGCCGGACATCGCGGCGCTGGATATCACCGACGAGGACATCCTGGGCGCGATCGAGACCAGCCTGGCCGCACAGGGCCGCGGGCAGGCGGTGATCGAGCCGCGCATGCACCTCAAGCCAGACCCGAACGGGCACGGGCACTTCAACGTGCTGCGCGGCGCCATTGGCGGCGAGGTGGCGCGCGCCGGCGTGAAGGTGGTCAGCGATTTCGTCTACAACTACCAGCGCGGATTGCCCTCGGAGATGGCAATCCTGGCGCTGTTCGACCCTGAGACGGGCATGCCGCGCGCCATCCTGGACGCGGGCGGCATCACCGACATGCGCACCGGCGCCGTCACCGCGATCGGCGCCAAATACCTGGCGCGCAAAGGCGCCAAGGTGCTGGGCCATATCGGCGCGCGCGGCACGGCGTACTGGAACGTGCGGCTGCTGGACAGCCTGTTCCATTTCAACGAGATCCGGGTCCATTCCAAGCGCCCGGAGAGCCAGCACGCCTTCGCCCGGCGGTTGGAGCAGGACCTCGGCAAGCCGGTGGTCGAGTGCACCAACTGGCAGGACGTGATCGTCGGCGCCGACATCGTGGTCGAGGCCTCCCGCCTGCTCCAGCCCGAGCCGTTGCTGAAGACGGAGTGGATCAAGCCCGGCGCGTTGGTGATGCCCTACGGCACGATGAGCGCGCTGGAGCTGTCGCTGACCGACATCATGGCCAAGCTGGTGGTGGATGACTGGGGCCAGGTGGGCGCCGGGCCATACGGTGCCCTGCGCCAGCACGTGAACGCCGGCAAGCTCACGCCCGGGACGCTGCATGCCGAGATGGGGCAGATCGTCGCCGGGCTGAAGCCAGGGCGCGAGACGGAGGACGAGACGATCCTGTTCTGGCATCGCGGCCTGTCCCTGTCCGACATCGCGCTGGGCCACGCCATGCTGGAGAAGGCGAAGCGGCTCGGGATCGGCCAGCGCCTGCGCTTCGCCTGAGATGCGCACGGCCAGCCTGCCCATGTACGTCTTCCCGGCCCTGGCGGCGGCGCATCAGGCGTTCTGGGCCGCCCTCCGCGCCGCCGCCGCCATCCCGGACCTGCCGGCCGCATTGGATGTGCCCCGGCCCGCCGTGCCGGACGCGATCGGGCCGGAGGTCGCGTTCACCCAGGTGTGCGGCTTCCCGCTGTTCCGCCGCTTCCGCGGGCAAGGCGCCATGCTGGGCACGCCCTGCTACGGGCTGGAGGGTTGCGACGCGGCCACCCACCGCGCCGCCTTCCTGGTGCGTGCGGATGACGGCGCGGCCGACCTGGCGGCGATGCGCGGCCGGGTGTTCGGCTGCAACAGCATCGACTCCAACACCGGCATGAACCTGCCGCGCCTGTCGCTGGCGCGGCTGGCCGGCGGGGCGCCGTTCTTCTCCCGCGTGACGTGGACCGGCGGCCACCTGGCCAGCCTGCGCCTGCTGGCGGAGGGCGCGATCGACCTCTGTTCCGTGGATTGCGTGACCTGGGGCCTGGCCCGGCGCCACATGCCGGCGCTGGCAGGCGCCGTGCGGGTGCTGGACTGGACGGCGCCGAGCCCATGCCTGCCGTTCGTCACCGCCGTGGCCACGCCGGCCGAGGACGTCACGCGGCTGCGCCGGGCGCTGCGGGCCGTGTTCGCGGATGCGGCGCTCCAGCCGGTCTTCGCGTCGCTGCACCTCGTCGGCCTCTCGGCGCCCGACGAGGAAAGCTACCGCGTGCTGGACGGCTACGAACGCGAAGCCGCCGGCCTCGGTTACCCGGACCTTTGCTGAGGGGGCCGGGATGGCTGCTGGCCGCCGGCTGGCACGGCGCGGCGACGCTGCTGGCGCCGGCCTTGCGGCTGCTCCTGCTGCGACGGGTGCGGCGCGGCAAGGAAGTGCAGGCGCGGCTTGCCGAGCGTCGGGGCATCGACCCCATGCCGCGGCCAGCCGGCCGGCTGGTCTGGCTGCACGCCGCCAGCGTGGGGGAGACGGTGTCGGCGCTGCCCGTGATCGAGCGGCTGCGCGCCGGCCCGGCCACCGTCCTGGTCACGACGGGGACCGTCGCCTCCGCCCGGCTGCTGGAGCAGCGCTGCCCGGGCGTGCTGCACCGTTTCGTGCCGCTGGACGTGCCCCGCTGGGTCGCGCGCTTCCTGGACCACTGGCGGCCGGACGCCGCGGCGTTCCTGGAGAGCGAGGTCTGGCCCAACCTGCTCGCCGCCAGCCACCGCCGCGGGATCAGGCTGATGCTGCTGAACGGGCGCCTCTCCGCCCGCAGCCAAGCGGGGTGGGCGCGGGCGCCGGGCTTCGCGCGGCGGCTGTTTGGCCTGTTCGACCTGGTCTGGGCGCAGTCCGACGCCGATGCGGGCAGGCTGGCCGCGCTGGGGGCCCGGTCCGTGCAGTCGCCGGGCAACCTGAAGTTCGCCGCCGAGCCCTTGCCGGCGGATGAGGCGGCGCTGACACATCTACAGGCCCAACTCGGGGAGCGGCCCCGCTGGCTGGCCGCTTGCACCCATCCGGGCGAGGAAGCGGTCGCCGCCGCCGTGCACCGCCGCCTGGCCGCCGCGCATCCGGGCCTGCTCACCGTCGTGGCGCCGCGCCACCCCGACCGCGGCCCGTTGGTGGCCGCCGAGTTGCAGGCACCCCGCCGCGGCGCCGGTGACGACCCGCCGCCGGGCGGCCTGTGGGTGGCGGATGGGCTGGGCGAGATGGGGCTGCTATACCGCCTGATCCCGATCGTCTTCGTGGGCAAGAGCCTGGAGCCAGATGGCGGCGGCCAGAACCCGCTGGAGCCGGCGCGGTTCGGTTGCGCCCTGGCCTGCGGCCCGTCCATGGCGAACCAGGCGGAGGCGGCGGACGTGCTCACCCGCGCCGGCGGGCTGACGGTGGTGGCCGACGAGGCCGCGCTCGCCGCCTGGGTCGATGCCGCCTTGCGGGACCCGGACATGCGCCGGGCAGCCGGCCAGGCGGCGCAGGCGGTCGCCAGTGCCGATGCCGACCTGCCCCGGCGGGCGGCGGACGCGCTGCTGGGCCTGGCCGGCTGATGCAGGCGCCGCGGTTCTGGCAGCATGACGGCGTCCTCGCCCGGCTGCTCGCGCCGCTCAGCCGGCCTGTGGCGGACCTGACGGCCCGGCGCATGGCGCATCCCGGCTGGCGCGCGCCGGTGCCGGTGGTGTGCTGCGGCAACGTCGGGGTCGGCGGTGCGGGCAAGACGACGCTGGCGCTCGACCTCGGCCAGCGCCTGGTCCGCCGCGGCGCCCGCGTCGCCTTCCTCACCCGCGGTTATGGCGGCCGGGCGCAGGCGGCGACGCGGGTGTCGCCGGGCCACGGGGCAGGCGACGTGGGGGACGAGGCGCTGCTGCTCGCCGCGGTGGCCCCGACCTTCGTGGGCGCCGACCGCGCCGCCAGCGCCAGGGCCGCGGTGCAGGCCGGCGCGACCGTGCTGGTGATGGATGACGGGCTGCAGAATCCCGGCTTGGAGAAGGACCTCTGCCTGCTGGTGGTGGACGGCGTGGCTGGCTTCGGCAACGGCCGCGTGCTGCCGGCCGGCCCGTTGCGGGAGCCGGTGGCGGCCTGCGCCGCGCGCTGCGACGCGGCCGTGGTCATCGGGCAGGAGCACCCGGCCATCCGCCCGCAACTGCCGGCCGGCCTGCCGGTGCTGCGCGCGACCCTGCGGCCGGAGGCGCCGGCCCTGGCCGGCCGCCGCGTGCTGGCGTTCGCCGGCATCGGCCGCCCGTCCAAGTTCTTCACCACGCTGGCCGAAGCGGGGGCGGAGATCGCGGGGCGGCGCAGCTTCCCCGACCACCACGTCTATCACCCGGCCGAATTGCGGCGGCTGCGGCACCGTGCCGCGAAGCTGGGCGCGGTGTTGGCGACGACGCCGAAGGACGCGGTCCGTCTGCCGTCCGGATGGCGGGAGGAGGTGCAGGTCGCCGGCGTGTCGCTCCAGTGGTCGGACGACACGCAGATCGAGCGGATGCTGGGCGAGGTGGCTTAGGAGCCCGGCGGTTTCCTAGGGGCGCGAACGGCGTTGACTGAAGGATTGGATACGCGGGTTCGTGGTTGGCTCGCTTGTCACGACGCGGCCCCAGTAAGAAGGCTCCTGCCCATCTTCCCGCCTAAGCTGCATGCGTTCGAGGAAGGCGCGTGTCGTCACCACGTCGATGTCGGCGTCCAGGCTTTGATTGCGCACGATCGATGGAACGCGGCCATTCTCGTACAGCACGATCACGGCCCGGTCGGTGCCGGCGACCTTCTCGGCCAGCCACTCCACGATCGCGGTCTCGCCACCGTTGCGCAGTTTATAGTCCGGCCGCGTTTCCAGCACGGCGGCGTAGAGTCGCCCCGTCTCTGTCTCCTCGACACGGACCGGTCGGTTGCTGCCTGGCTTGGTGCCATCTGCCATCCAGTCCCGCAACGCGACAGCGCCAGGTTTCGACAGGTCCCGTGTCACCTCCTGCGCCACCATGTCGACGACGATCACGGCCGAGCCCGCTTCATGCAGCAGATGGAGCAATCCGGCCTGCGACAGGTGGATGAGCGGCGCTGCGTCCGGCACGACGACGTCCGGCTTGTCGATCGGCGGCGGCGTGACGTCGCTGGCCATGCCTACCAGCCGTTCACCCGGGTCCACATCGCCACCACCTCGTCGCTGCCATCCACCACATAGTAGCGGTCATGCGCGGCCGCCGTCATGCAGGCGTGGTTGGGGGCGACGCGCAGCTTGGCGCCGATCGGAAGGTCGGGGAAGGGCAGGGTCGGGTCGCATTCCACCACCCCGTGCTCCTGGTAGGCGTGGCGGATCACCGCGCCGCCCAGGCTGGGCGTGCCCGCCAGGTCCAGCAGGAGGCCGAAGCCGTAATCCACCGGCGCCGCCGCCGTGCTGTGGTCCTTCGACAGGGCCAGCCCGCCCGCGTCCAGCAACAGCCGGCGCTCGTCCGCCCGGCGGCCGATCACGCTGGACAGCACCGTCAGCGCGATCCCGTCCAGCCCGTGGCTGCCGACCTGCATCTGGAACAGGTCGCCGAACATGTAGACGCCGGCCCGGACCTCCGTCGCGCCGTCCATGCGCGGCGCATGCAGCGCGGTCGGCGTGCTGCCGAGCGACACGATGCCGACCGTATGCCCCGCCGCCCGCAGCCGGCTGGCGGCGAAGGCGACGCCGCCGCTCTCCGCATCCGCCACCGCGGCAAGCTGGTCGGTGGACCGGGCGGCATAGCTGTGGCCGGCATGCGTCAGCACCCCCGCCAGGCTGCGGCCGAGGCTCGCCGCCAACTCCAGCAGCGCCGGGCCGTGTGGCGTGACGCCGCCGCGGCGCTCGCCGGTGTCCACCTCGATCAGCGCGCGCACCGGCACCGGGGAGGCCGCGATCAGCGCCGCGGTCGCCGGGTCGTCGGTGATGACGGCGATGTCGGCGCCGGCGGCGTTCAGCTTGGCCACCTGCGCCAGCTTCTGCGGCGTGATGCCGACGGCGTAGACCTGGTCGAACACGCCATGTCCGACGAAGTACTCGGCCTCCGCCAGGGTGGACACGGTGATGCCGCCGGGTTGCCCGGCCAAGGCAAGCCGGGCCACGTCGATCGACTTGGCGGTCTTCATGTGCGGCCGCAGCCCCACGCCGTGCCGGGCCACCGCCTGCGCCATCGCGTCGAGGTTGCGGCGCAGGATGCCGCGGTCCAGCACCAGGCACGGAGTCGGCAGGTCGGCGAGCCGCATGGCCGGGCCTAGAACCGCTCGACGGCGGGGCGTACGGCGATCTCGTCCGTCCAGCAGGAGCGTGGCTGGTCCAGCATGGCCGCCATGGTTGCGGCGATCGCGTCCGGGTCGAGGTGGCTATCCGGCGACGCCTCCGGGCGGGATGCCGCCCGGATCGCGCCATCCACCACGACGTGCAGGACGTGGATGCCCTGCGGGTGCAGCTCCCGCGCCATGGATTGCGCCAGGCCGCGCAGGGCGAACTTGCCCATCGCGAAAGGCGCGGATTGCGGGAAGCCCTTCACCCCCGCTGAGGCGCCGGTCAGCATGATGCAGCCCCCGCCCGCCGCCAGCATGCCCTTTGCCGCCTGCTGCGCCACCAGGAAGGCGCCGAACGCCGTCACCTCCAGCGACCGGCGCACCGCCTCCGGGTCCAGCTCCACCAGCGGGCCGCGGGCGCGCTGGCTGGCGTTGTAGAGCACGATGCCCGGTGCCCCGACCGCCGCGAACAGCGCCGCCACCGCCTCCGGCCGGGACGCGTCGCAGGCATGCAGCGCGGCCTCGGTCTCGGCCGCCAACGCCGCCAGCTTGCCCGTGTCGCGCGCGGCCAGCGCCACCCTGTGGCCGCGCTTGGCGAGCAGGCGCGCGAAGGCGGCTGAAAGGCCGGGGCCGGCCCCGACGATCAGGGCATCCGCGCTCATGGGGTGAACTCCACCGCGGCCGAGCCGGCATGCGCGAACTCGACCTGGACCTGGGCCGACGGGCCGACGAAGTCCTTGCCGGTCCATGAGCCGCAGGTGAGGTACTGGCCGGCGCGCAGGCCGCCTGCCCAATGCGCGCCGGCGTCGGCCAGCCACTGCACCAGCCGGATCATGTCCCCGGCCGGGTTGGCGGTGGCGGTCTTGACCTCCTCCCCGTCCACGAGCACCCGCACCGTCTCCCGCGCGAAGTCGATGCCCTGCCAATCCGCGGCCGGCGCCCCGTAGACGAAGCCGCCATGGGTGCTGAAATCCGCCAGCAGCGACAGCTTGTCCTGTTCGTCCGGGTTGGTGAACCGCGAGTCCAGCACCTCGATCGCGGGCAGGCAGTATGCGACTGCGGCGATCACCTCGGCCCGGCCATACGGCTCCGCCCGCGGCGGCAGGTCGGCGCCGAGGCGGAAGCAGATTTCCGCCTCCACCCCGCGCAACGTCCTGCTGCTGCCGCCGACATGCGAGGGGCTGGCGTGAATCCCCGCGGCCGGCATCGGCGCGCAGGTGCACGGGCCGCCGGGTCCGGAGCTGCCGACCTTCCAGCCGCCGATGCCGCCCAGCGCCTCCATCACCCGGCGCTGCACCGCATAGGCCGCCGCCTCGTCCACCGGCGCCAAGGCCCGCGGCAGCGCATGGAGCTTCTGCGTCGGGTCGCGCCATGCGCTCAGCAGCAGCGCGGCGGTGTCAGCGTGTCGGTCCATGCGGGAGGCCTTCAAGGGATGGAGGACGGCGATTAAGGCACCAGCGCTGGCCCTTGCCAATCGCCGGCCGCCCCGCGACAAGCGGCGGAGGCACGGGACGGTTCGGCAGGGCGATGCAGCGGCACACGGATTGGCGGAACCTGCCGGACAGCGTCCGGGGCGCCACGCTCGCCCTGGGCAATTTCGACGGGGTGCACCGGGGCCACGCCCACCTGCTGGCCAGCGCCCATGCCGCCCGGCCGGACGCTCCGCTCGCCGCCCTGACGTTCGAGCCGCATCCGCGCGAGCTGTTCCGTCCGGACGACCCCCCCTTCCGCCTCTGCCTGCCGTCGGCGCGCGCGGATGCGCTGGGGGCGCTCGGGGTGCAGCACGTGGTCGAGGTGGCGTTCGACCGCGCGTTCAGCCTGCTGGCGGCCGACGAGTTCATCATGGAGGTGCTGCGGGGCGCCGTCGGCGCCGTGCACCTGGCGTGCGGGCCGGACTTCGCCTTCGGCCATCGGCGCGGCGGCGACGTGACCCTGCTGGCCGCCCGGGCGGAGGCGCTCGGCATGGGGCTGACGGTGGTGCCGCCGCTGGCCGACGCGAGCGGTCCGATCAGCTCCACTCGCATCCGCCGCGTGCTGCAGGACGGCTACCCCGAGCGTGCGACCGACGATCTGGGCCGGCCCTGGAGCATCCGCGGCACGGTGTCGCATGGCGACGCGCGCGGGCGGACGATCGGCTTCCCGACCGCCAACATCGCGCTGGGCAGCCAGTTGGAGCCGGCGCGCGGCGTCTACGCCGTCACCGTGCCGATCGACGGGGTCGTCGTCCCCGGCGTGGCCAATATCGGCCGCCGCCCGACGGTGGTGGACGGCGCGATCAGCCGGGTGGAGGCGCACCTGTTCGACTATGCGGGCGATCTGTACGGGCGGGAGCTGGACGTGTCGCTGCACGCCTTCCTGCGCGCGGAACGCCGCTTCGCCGGGCTGGAGGAACTGCGTGCGCAGATCGCGCTGGACGCGGCGGAGGCCCGGCGGCTGCTCGGCGCCTGAGCGGTTGGAGTTGAAGGACCGGGGCCGCGCTGCCATCTCCATGGCACCGGTGTCATTTGCATCTGCCACCGGCGGGCCTAGTGTGCGGCCCTGAAGAATGCGCGCGAGGCGGCCTCGCCTCGCCTGGAGGGATCCATGGGTGGTTTAAGCATTTGGCACTGGATGATCGTCTTGGTCGTCGTCCTGCTGCTGTTCGGAAGCGGCAAGGTCAGCAACCTGATGGGTGACTTCGCCAAGGGCATCAAGTCGTTCAAGAAGAACATGGCCGAGGATGACGCCTCCATGGAAGCGTCGGCCGACCGCCCGGCCGGCACCATCGCGGCACCCGGTGCCACCACCACGGCGCACACGACGACCCCCGTGCGCGAGACCACGGTCAACCACTAGCTGCAGCGTAGGGTGCAATGCGCTTTGGGATCGCACCCTACGAGCGGCGGAGGGCGTCGGCCATCGCCTGCCAATAGGGCGTTCTGTGGCCGTCATCGTCGAGCGGCAGGCCCCGGTGCTCCAGCCCGTCCTGGCGCTTCACGAAAGGGTTGGTGGCAAGCCAGGAATACTTGTCCTCGATCCCCCAGGTGATGAAGGTCTTGATGCCGCCGTCGATCGCGGCATCCACGAATGCCCGCACCCGGTCCGCCACCAGCTTGTCCCGCGCGGCGAACCCGTCCGGGATCTTCCAGTGCTCGCGCACGTCCATCTCGGTGACCACGAGCTCCACGCCCTCGTTGCCGAGCAGCCGGCAGAACTGGGTGAAGTAGGGGCCGGAGAACGGCTGCACCATCTGCAGGTGGCCCTGCAGCCCCACCGCGTCCAGCGGCACGCCCGCCTTGCGCAGGCTGCGCACGAGGTTGAGCAGGCGGCGCCGCTTCTCGAAATGGTGCGGCGCTGACTCCTCTGTCCCGTACTCGTTCAGCGCCACGCGAACGCTGCGGTCCCGCTCCTTGGCGATGCGCAGCGCGGTGGCGATGTAGTCCGGCCCCAGCGCCCGCAGCCACGGTGAGTCGCGCAGTTCGCCCGGCCCGGTCTGCGGCGTGTCGCTGCCCGAAGGGTCGGCCACCACCTCGTTGACCACGTCCCAGTCATGGATGGAGCCTTGGGTGTGCGACATCACCCGGGTGATGTGGGTGTCCATCACGGCACGGGCGCGGTCCGCGCTTTCCCCGAGCGCCTTGGTGACCCAGTCCGGCAGGTCCAGGTGCCACACCAGCGCGTGGCCCCGCACCGGGCGGCCGCGCGGCCGGGCCCAGTTCAGCAGGGTGTCCAGCGGGCCGAAGTTGAAGCTGCCTTCCTTCGGCTGCAGCATGCCCCATTTCGTCTCGTAGTCCGGCATCACCATGCCGCACTCCGCGTTCACGTTGGCCGCGAACACCGGGTCTGTCGCCAGCAGGTTCGACTGGATCGCCGCGCCGTACATCCGGCCATGCGCCGCCGCGATCGGCCCCAGCCCCGGGCCGGCGAAGGCGCTGGCCGGCCCGGCGGGAGGCGACGTGGGCACCGGCGCGGCGGGCGGTGCGTCCGACACCCGGCGGGCCGGCGGGCCGGCTGCCTTCGAGGGGCCCGCCCACAGCCCCATGCCGGCGAGCGTCGCCGCGACGACGTCCCGCCGGCTGGCCAGGCGGGGCGGTTTGACGATCACCGCGCGCTCGGCGACTTATGACGCGCGGCCCGGCAACCAAGCGGGTTGGCGGCGCCGCGCTCCAGGGAGTCCGTCACAATCATGATCGTCGACATGCGCATCTATACCACCCGGCCGGGCAAGCTGGCTGCCTTCGTGGCGCTCTACAAGGATTATGCCTGGGCGTTGCAGCAGAAATACCTCGGTCGCTGCCTGGGCTGGTACACGGTGGCGGAGGGGCCGCTGAACCAGGTCGTGCATCTCTGGGCCTATGACAGCATGGCGGACCGCGAGGCGCGCCGCGGCGCCATGGCCACCGACCCGGCCTGGGGCGACTACCTCCGGCGGTCGGAGGAGGCCGGGCTGCTGGTCGCGCAGGAGAACCGCTTCCTCAAGCCGACGGATTTCTCCCCCGCGGCCTGAATCAACGCCGCGGGTCGAGCCGGTCGCCCAGCGCGTCGCCCAGCAGGTTGAACCCGAGGGCGGCGAGCAGGATCGCGCCGCCGGAGAACACGGCGACCCATGGGCTCAGCAGCAGGAAGGTGCGGCTTTCCGCCAGCATGCGGCCGAGCGAGGGGGTCGGCGGCTGGGTGCCCAGGCCAAGGAAGGACAGGCTCGCCTCCACCAGCATCGCCGTCGACAGGGCCAGGCTGGTCTGCACCAGGATCGCCGGCAGCAGGTTGGGCACCATGTGGCGCAGCAGGATGCGCGCCTGCGTGCAGCCGCTGGTGCGGGCGGCATCGATGAACTCCGCCCGCCGCAGCACCAGGGCGGGCGCGCGCAGGGTGCGGGCGAAGATCGGCGTGTAGACCACGGCGATCGCCACCGCCGTGCTGGGCGCACCCGGCCCCAGCACGGTGATGACGCCGATCGCCAGCAGGATCACCGGGAAGGCGAACAGCACGTCCATCAGCCGCATCAGCACCCGCTCCGTCCAGCCGCCCCACCAGGACGCGGCCAACCCGATGCCGCCGCCGAGCGTGAGCGCCACCCCTACCGAGGCCACCGCCACGGCGAACACGGTGCGGTAGCCCCACAGGATGCGCGACAGCGTGTCCCGGCCGAAATTGTCCGTGCCGAGCCAATGCGCTGCGCCCGGCCCGCGCAGGCGATGCAGGATGTCCTGCGCGTTGGGCGCGAACGGCGACAGCAGCGGCGCCGCCAGCGCGGCGGCCAGCAGCAGCGCCACCAGCACGCCGGACGCCCATAGCAGCCCGTGCCTCACCGTCGCAGCCGCGGGTCCGCGGCGAGGCAGAGCAGGTCCACCGCCGCGTTCACCCCCACGAACACGACGGTGGCCAGCAGCACCACCGCCTGCACCAGCGGCACGTTGCGCTCCGCCACCGCACCCACCACCAGCCGCCCCAGGCCGGGCAGCGCGAACACCTGCTCCACCACCACGGAGCCGCCGAACAGGTAGCCGGCGATCACGCCCAGGTTGGTCAGGAACGGCAGCAGCGCGTTGCGCAACGCATGCACGCCGACAACGGCGCGCGGCGGCAGGCCCTTGGCGCGGGCGGTGCGCACGTAATCCTGCGCCATCGCCTCCAGCATCGCGGCGCGGACCACCCGCGCCAACGCCGCCAGCGCCGGCAGCGCCAGGGCCAGCACCGGCAGGGTGACGCGGCGCAGGTTACCCGCCGGGTCATCCACCAGGTCCACCCAGCCCGGCGGCGCCACCCCGGGTGCTAGCACCGCCGCCCCATACAGCAGCAGCGTGCCCAGCCAGAAGGAGGGCACGGTGATGCCGGTGATCGTCGCCACCCGGACCGCCGCGTCCGCGCCGCGCGAGCGGGTGGTGGCCATCAGGCAACCAAGCGGCACCGCCAGCAGCCCGGCCAGCAGCACCGCCAGCACCGTCACCTCCGCCGTCACGGCGATGCGGGGCACGATCTCCGCCAGCACCGGTTGCCCAGTCAGCACGCTGGTGCCGAAGTCGCCATGCAGCGCCCGCCACAGCCAGCGCCCATACTGCGTGACGGCGGAGCCGGTGAGCCCCAGCCGTTCGCGCGTGGCGGCAAGCTGCGCGTCCGACACCTCGGCATTGGCGCCCAGCATCACCTGCACCGCGTCGCCCGGGATCAGCCGGACGGCCGCGAAGGTGAGGACGGAGACGCCGAACACCGTCAGCAGCAAGCCGCCCAGCCGCCGCAGACCCGCCGCGAGCAAGCGCTACTTCCCGAGCGAGGTCTCGCGCAGGCCGCGCAGGCTGCGCGTGGCGACCGGGCTGAAACCGGACACGTTGGCCCGCGTGGCGGTGAACAGCGTGCCATAGGCCAGGTGCACGACCGGCCCCTGGCAGGCCAGGAAGCGCTGCGCCTGGTCATACAGCGTCTTGCGCATCGCCGGGTCCGTGCTGGTGCGGGCCTGCGTGAGCAGCGCGTCCAGCTTGGGGTCGCTGAACTTGTAGACGTTGGTGGCGCCCCCCGTGGCGAAGGTGCGGCCGAAATAGTCGTCAGGGTCCGGGCCGCCGCTGTTCAGGCTGGCGAAGGCCTGGAAGTTGCCGGCCCGCCAGTCGGCGATGAAGCGGCCCTGCTCCTGCACGTTCAGCTCCACGGCGAACCCGGCCTGGTCCAGCTGCGCCTGCAGCACCTGTGCCACGTCCACCACCTGCTGCAGGCTGCCCAGCACGTTGATCGTCACCTTCACCGGTGGCGTCAGCCCGGCCTGCTTCAGCAGCGCCACGGCGCGCGCGGGGTCTGGATGGTAGCAGGCGAACTGGTCCACCGGCAGCGCCCACGCCACGAGCGCGGGGGAAAGCGGGCCGGCGGGCACGGCCTGGCCGTAATACGCCGCCTGCACCAGCTGGGCGCGATCGATCGCGGTGTTCACCGCCTCGCGCACCTCGGCCTTGTCGAAGGGCGGCTTGGAGGCGTTCAGCCCCAGCACGCTGTAGGCCAGGTCCTCCGTGTGCTGGACCTGCACGCCCGCCGTGGTGGCCAAAGCTGCGGCCGATGCCGCGTCCAGTGCGGGCAGCATGCCGTAGCTGCCGCCGGACAAGCCCAGCTGCCGGGTCGCCGCCTCCGGCACGATGTCGAACTTCAGCCCGGCGAGCTTCGGCAGCCCGGCATCCCAGTAATGCGCGTTGCGGTCCAGGCCGATGAAGGTGTCCGGAACCCACTGCCGGAACACGAACGGTCCGGTGCCGACCGGCTGCCGTGCCAGCGTGGCCACCGCCTCCGGCGGCACGATCGCCAACGCGGCGAGCTGCGCCAGGAACGGCGCCGACGGCTCGGTGAGGGTGATGGTCAGTGCCGCATCGCCGTCCGGCTCGACCGAGGCGACCGTGGTGAAGCGGGAGGCGTAGGGCGAGCCGGTTTTGGGATCCCGCACCCGCGCGATGGAGGCAGCCACGTCCGCCGCGGTGACGGCGCGGCCGTTGTGGAAGGTGGCGCCCTCGCGCAGCACGAAGTGGTAGGTCTTGCCATCCGGCGACACCGTCCAGGACTGCGCCAGCGCCGGCACCGTCTGCAGCTTGCCGTCGATCGCCGTCAGCCCCTCGTAGATCGTGCTGGTGACGAGTTGGGTGGCGAAGCTGGTGGCGACGTGCGGGTCCAGTCCAACGGGCGACTGGTCGGTCGCGATGTCCAGCACCTGCGCCCGCGTGGCCAGCGGGGCGGCTGCGAGGGCAGCGGCCAAGGCGAGGGCCAGATGCTTCATGTCGGTGACTCCAGGGATGGTGGCCGGCGGGCAGCGCGGAGGAAGGCCTCGATCAGCGCCGGGTCCTTGACACCGGGCGCACGCTCCACGCCGGAACTGACGTCCACCGCAGGGGCACCGGTGGCGGCGGTGGCGGCGGCGACGTTGCCGGGGTGCAACCCGCCGGCGAGCAGCCAGGGCCCGGGTGCGTGCCAACCTGCCAGCAGCGACCAGTCGAACGCGACGGCATTGCCGCCGGGGCGGGTGGCACCCGGCGGCGGCCTTGCGTCCAACAGCAGGGCGTCGGCGTCCATGGCGGCCGGCAGGTCGGACGCGGCGTGGACGCCGACCGCGCGCCAGACGGGCCGGCCAAACGCCGCGCGGATGGCGGCGACACGCGCCGGTGCGGCGACGAGCTGCAGGATGTCCAGGTCGAAGGCGTCAATGGTCTCGGCAACCTGGGCGTCCGTCGGGTCGACGAACAGGCCGACATGCACGGCCGGCCCGGTGGCGAGGGCGGCGGCGCGCACCGGCGTGACGAAACGCGGCGAGGGTGGAAAGAACACGAAGCCGATGTAGTCCGCGGTGTGCGCGGCTTCGTAGGCGTCGGGCGTGGAGATGCCGCAGATCTTGATCCGGGTCGCGTCTCGCCCGTCAAGAACCCTGTCCCGCTGGCGGGAGAGGGCAGGGTGAAGGTGGCCGCCCCAGGAGACCGAGTTGACTGCTCGATCATCCTTCAGTCGAGCAGCGCCACCCTCACCCCAACCCTCTCCGGCCAGCGGGAGAGGGAGATGATTGCTCGACATCGCCCTACCCGTCGATCGTGCGGACCGCCGTGCCGGGCACGACCGGGCGTAGGCGCAGCGCCTCCACCTCCCGCTCCAGCGTGCGAACGCGGCTTTCGGCGCGGCGGGCACGGCGGCGCTGGCCGAGCGAGCCGATGCCGACGACGATCGCCCCCAGCACGAAGAACACCGCCCCCGCGCCCAGCACCGCGAGCGACAGCGGCACGTCCACCGACAGGTCGGTGGGCCACAGTCCGAGCGGCACGGTCGCGGCGTTGGACAGCGCGAACACGATCAGCAGCAGGATGAACGGCAACGCGAAGATAAGCCCCAGCATGTCAGGCGACCACCCGCTCGCGCGCGGCCCGCGCATGCTTGCCGCCGCGGTTCACCCGCTCCCGCAGTTCCTTGCCCGCCTTGAAGAAAGGCACCGCCTTCTCGTCCACCGGCACCGCTTCCCCAGTGCGCGGGTTGCGGCCGGTGCGGGCGTCCCGCCTCTTGACGGTGAACGCGCCGAAGCCGCGCAGCTCCACCCGTTCGCCGCGCGACAGGGCGGCCGTTATCTCGTCGAAGATCGTGCCGACGATCGTCTCCACGTCGCGCCCCAGCAGGTGGGGATTGGCCGCCGCGAGCTCGGCAATCAGCTCCGACTTGGTCATGTTCGATCTCGTCCCATGCGGCCGACGCTGCCAGAGGGGAAGGGGGGCGTCAACAGTAAGGCCTTCATATTGAACCGGTTTCCGCCGCAGCGCGGATCGCCCGCCAGGCGGTCTCGATGTCCGCCGCCTCCGTCGCCAGCGCGCCCACGGACACGCGGACCATCCAGCGCCCATCCACCACCGCGGGCGTGAGGTAGGCCGTGCCCGAGCGGTTCACCGCCTCCGCCCAGGCGCGGGTGTGCGCGTCCAGCGCCTCCCCCTCCAGGCCCGGCGGCGCATGCACGATGCAGACCGTCTGCAGCGACACCGGGGCGACCACGCGCCAGTGCGGCGTGGCCGCCACCGTCGCCGCCAGCGCCCGGGCGTTCGCCATGTCGCGCCGCAGCCGCGCCTGCAGGCCCGCCACGCCCTGCTCCCGGATGGTGAACCACAGCTTCAGCGCGCGGAAGCGCCGGCCGAGCGGGATGCCCCAGTCGCGCAGGTTGCGCACCTGCCCGTCCGCGGCCGATTGCAGGAAGGACGGGTTGGTGGACATCACGCGCACCAGGTGCTCCGCGTCCCGCACGTAGTACAACGAGCAGTCGAACGGCACGCCCAGCCATTTATGCGGGTTGAGCACCAGGCTGTCCGCGTCCTCGATCCCGTTCCAGAGCGCGCGGCATTCCGGCAGGATCATCGCGCTGCCGGCCATGGCGGCATCCACGTGCAGCCAGATGCCGTGCCGCCTCGCCACCTCCGCCAGCCCTCCCACCGGGTCGATCGCGGTGGTGGCCGTGGTGCCGGTGGTGGCGACGATGGCGCAGGGCACGACGCCCGCGGCGAGGTCCGCCTGCACCAGCGCCGCGAACGCGTCCGGCCGCATGGCGTAGGCCGCGTCGCAAGGCACCAAGCGGATGTTGTCGCGCCCGAACCCCGCCAGCAGCGCCGCCTTGTCGACGGAGGAGTGGCTCTGCGCCGAGACGTAGATCGCCAGCGGCCGCGCCTCCGCCTGCAAGCCCCCGCGGGTCAGCGCATAGCCGGTGGTCCGCTCCCGCGCGCAGATCAGCGCCACCAGCGTGGAGGTGGAGGCGGCGTCCTGGATCACGCCGCGCCAGGCCGGGGACAGGCCGACCATCTGCCGCACCCAGTCCGTGGTCACGTCCTCCACCTCCGTGAGGGCCGGGGAGGACTGCCAGGACAGGCCGAGCACGCCCAGCCCGGTGCTGGCGAAGTCGCCGAGGATGCCGGCCGGCTCGGCGTTGGACGGGAAATAGCCGAAGAAGCGGGGGTGCTGGAACAGCGACAGGCCCGGCACCACGATCCGGTCGAGGTCCGCCAGCACGGTGCCGAACGGCTCGCCCTGCTCCGGCGGCGCGGCCGGCAATGCAGCGGCCACGGCGCCGGGCTCGGTGACGGCCTGCACCGGACGGTCCGCGAGCCCGGCCTGGTGGTCGGCGAGCCAGTCGATCAGTTGATGGCCGTAGCGGCGGAATTCGTCGGGGGTCATCGGCCGGTTAGACCACGCGCCCCACTAGCCGGGAAGGGCCGCCGCGACCCGCAGCGCGTCCGCCACGCCGGGTGCCGCGGCCAGGATGGGGTTGCCGCGGGTCGGCCCGTCGCCGCCCAGGAAATCGCTGGTGACGGCCCCAGCCTCCGCCAGCACCGCAAGGGCGGCCGCCACGTCCCACAGGTTGATGTGACGCTCGACATAGCCGTCGATCCGGCCGGCCGCGACCTCCACCAGGCCCAGCGCGCCGGAGCCGCCGGCCCGCAGCATCGAGCCGGTCGCCATCACGCGGGTGCACATCGCCAGGTAGTCGGGGTTCGGGATGCGGGGGGACCAGCCGCATTCGACGATGGCGCGGGACAGCGCCGTCGTGGCCGCGGCGCGGATCGGCACGCCGTTCAGCGTGGCGCCCTGTCCGGCGCAGGCGGCATACGTCTCCCCCAGGCCCGGCGCCACCAGCACGCCCAGCAGTGGCGTGCGCCCCTCCAGCAGGCCGAGCGAGACGCACCAGCGCGTGGCCCCGCGGGCGTAGTTGCTGGTGCCGTCGATCGGGTCCACCACCCAGCGCAGCGCCCCCTGCCGGGCGGCGCCGGCCTCCTCGCCCTGGAACCCGTCCTCGGGGAAGGCGTCCGCCATCGCCTCGGACAGGAAGCGCTCCACCGCACCATCCGCCTCCGTCAGCCAGTCCTGCGCACCCTTCAGCGTGCCCGTGCTGGCGCCGGGCGGCGTTTGCATGGCGGTGGCGAGCGCGCCCGCCTTCGCGCAGGCCGCCAGGGCGACCTCGAACCGACGCCCCACGGCATTCATCGCATGGCCACCCCATTGATCCCGGCCCCGACTGCCGCCGGCCGGCGGCAAATGCAAGCCGGCTGCTTGCCCGGTGGCGGTGGCCATGGTCTGTGACGCCATGCCCCAGAGCGCCATCCCGCGGTGAAGATCATCGGCCTGACCGGCGGGATCGGCATGGGCAAGTCGACCGCAGCGAAGGCCTTCCGCCGCGCCAGGCTCCCCGTGTTCGACGCCGACGCCGCGGTGCACCGGCTGCAGGCGCCGGGTGGCGCCGCGCTGCCGGCGATCGCGGCCGCCTTCCCGGGCACGGTGGCGGACGGCGTGCTGGACCGGGCGCGGCTGCGCGCCGCCGTGGTGGGCGACGAGGCGGCGATCCGGCGGCTGGAGGCGATCCTGCACCCGCAGGTGCGCCGGATGGAACGCGCCTTCCTCGCCGCCGCCCGGCGCCGCGGCGCACGCGCGGCCGTGCTGGACATCCCGCTGCTGCTGGAGACCGGGGGCGACGCCCGGGTCGACCTGGTGGTGGTGGTGTCCGCCCCGCGCGCGGTGCAGCTGGCCCGGGTGCGGCGCCGGCGCGGCATGACGGATGCGCAGGCCGCCGCTATCATCGCGCGCCAGATGCCCGATTCGCAGAAGCGCCGCCGCGCCGACCTCGTCATCCGCACGGGCCTGTCCCGCCACGCCGCGCTGCGCCCCTTGCAGCGGCTGATCCGCTCGCTGCGCGCATGAGCCGCTCGGTCCTGTTCGATACGGAGACCACCGGGCTGGACCCGCTCACCGGCGACCGGATGATCGAGATCGCGGCGCTGGAGCTGATCCGGGACCTGCCGACGGGCGTGACCTTCCACCGCCTGATCGACCCGGAGCGCGACATCGACCCCGACGCCACCCGCGTGCACGGGCTGACCTGGGCGGATTTGCGGGGCAAGCCGCGCTTCGCCGCCATCGCGGACGAGCTGCTGGCCTTCATCGGCGACGACCCGCTGGTGGCGCACAACGCCGCGTTCGACTTCGGCTTCCTCAACGCGGAACTGGTGCGCGCGGGCCGCCAGCCGCTGCACCTCTCGCGCAAGGTGGACACGCTGGAGATCGCCCGCGCCCGCTATCCCGGCCTGCCGAACAGCCTGGACGCGCTGTGCCGCCGCTTCGGCATCGACCTGTCGGAGCGCACCAGCCACAACGCGCTGCTGGACTGCCGCCTGCTGGCCGAGGTGTATATCGAGCTGACGGGGGGGCGGCAGCGCGGCCTCTCCCTGGTGGCAGAGGCTGGCCACGCCATGCCGGCCGTCACCTACCAGGCCAGTGCGACACGCGTGCCGCGGCTGATCATCCCCGATGCGGCGGCGCTCGCGGCCCACGCCGCCTTCATCGCCCGGTTGAAGGAACCGGTCTGGGTGTCGTAGGTCCTTGCTTGGAGAGCCCTCTCCCTTGGGAAAGGGTCAGGGTGAGGGCCCCGGCGGGTGTCAGGCTTGAACGGTGCCGGTGGCAGCACCCTCACCCGACCCTCTTCCAGGAGGAGAGGGCTCATGTAGGAAGAGTTACGCGACCGGGGCGGCGCCGTTCTGCTTGCGGGCTTGCCAGAGGGCGACGAAGTCGATCGGCTGCAGCAGCACCGGCGGGAAGCCGCCGTCGCGGGTGACGTCCGAGAGGATGTTGCGGGCGAAGGGGAACAGCAGGCGCGGACATTCGATCAGCAGAACCGGCTCGACCGAGTTGTCCGGGATACCGCTCAAGGTGAAGATGCCGGCGTAGGACAGCTCACAGATGAACACGGCGCGGCCGGGTTCGCCACCCTGTTGCCCCTCGACCGCCGGGCCCTCCGTCGCCTCCGCCCGCACCACCAGCACGACCTCGAACACGTTCTGCCCGTCCTGGATGCGGCGGGCCTGCACGTCCAGGTTGATCTGCACGTTCGGCTGCGCGCGCAGGGTCGAGAAGATCTCCGGCGCACCCGGCACCTCGAACGACAGGTCCTTCACGAACTGGATGTTCACCACCAGCGGCGGCCCGGCCTGCGGGCCGGCGTTGGCGGGGCCTTGCGGCGCGGGCATCGTCTCCGACATAGATTAGGTCTCCTGAACTGTTATCCGGCCGGTAGCACGGGCAGCCTAATGCCGCCAGACGATCTCCGCCGGCGCGGGGACCGTGGGGTCGCAGCGCAGCCACTGGCCGTTCGCCACGCTCGTCCCCGTCATGGCGAGGATGAAACCCCAGTGGCTGACAACGATGGTGTCCTGCCAGCACGGGTCTGCCGCCATCGCCGCACGGAACCGCGCGGCCCGGATGACGACCTGCGCCTCCGGCTCCGCCTCGGTCGGCCACCACACGTCCTCGATGGCGGAGAAGTCATGGCCGGGCCAGGCGAGCCGCAGGTCGGCCACCTTGCTGCCGACGTCGCACTTGAAGGCGTAGCGCTCCCGCACCGCGGTGTCGACCAGGACCGGCAGGGCCAGCCGCCGGGCGAGCGGCTCGGCCGTCTGCAAGGCCCGCGTGTAGGGGGAGGCGACGATGCGCCGGACGCCCTCCTGCGCCAGGGCCTCGGCCGCGCGCTCCGCCTGTTGGTGGCCCAGCATGGTCAGGCGCGGGTCTTCGATCCCCGGGTCCTTGCGGGTGGCGGTGAAGTGGAGGTTGAACTCGCTCTGGCCATGGCGCAGCAGGATCATGCGGGTAGCACCTAGCCCCGCTGCGCGCCCTGGGCAATCGGCGGGCCGGGCCCGGCCGGCGTTGTGGATGGGGCGCGCCGACCCTATCTCTGGTCCGCGTGGGAGTGGTTCGGCATGGGCGCAGGCGGGTTTCCAATCGATCTGATTTTGCTGGGAATGATCGCAGCGTTCCTGGTGCTCCGTCTGCGCGGCATCCTGGGCCGCCGCGACGGGTTCGAGCCGAACGGAGGCCCTGCGCGGCCGGTCGGGCGCCCGGCCGGCCCGGTGATCGAGGGTACGGCCGAACCGGCCGCGCCGGCTGGCCGCCCGGTTCCCGATGACGCTTCGGAGCTGGGTCAGACCCTGGCGCGGATGCGCCGGGTCGACCGCAACTTCGACCCGCAGCACTTCCTGAACGGCGCCGAGGCCGCATTCCGCCTGATCGTGACGGAGTTCGCCGCGGGCCATCGCGACGCGCTGCGCCCGTTGTTGACCGACGAGACCTTCGCCACGTTCGAAGCCGCCATCACCGCGCGAGAGGCGGCTGGCGAGACGCAGACCAGCGAAATCCGCGCGATCCAGTCCACCACCATCGAGGCGGCGACGCTGCAGGGCACGATGGCCGACATCACCGTGCGCTTCGTGTCGGACCAGATCAGCCAGACGCTGGACCGCGACGGCCGCCACGTCACCGGCGCGGACGCCGTGACCGAGTTGCGGGACGAATGGAGCTTCGTGCGGGACCTGGCTGGGTCGAGCCCCGCCTGGCGGCTGGCGAACGCCCGGTCTGCCTAGGCGCGGCTCGCTCGGCGCCCCTAAAGCCCACTGGGAGAGGGTTGGGTGACGGTCACACGTCCAGTCTCGCGTGTCGGCCCCTCACCCCAACCTTCTCCCGGAAGAGAGGGCGAAGCCACCGCCGCCTTGATCCGTGCGGCTGCGGTTGCGGCATAGGTTGGGTCGACCTCGAAGCCGATGCCTGCCAAGCCGAGCCGTTCGGCTGCGACCAGGGTGGTTCCGGCTCCCAGGAACGGGTCCAACACGACCGCATCCGGCTTGCCATGCATCAGGATGCAGCGGCTGGCGAGTTCGACCGGGAAGCCGGAAGGATGGTGGAACTTCTGCGCCTTCGAGCGGACCGTCTTGTATGGGATGAACCAGACATTGCCGCCGCAGCGCACATCCCGCGCATGCCCCCAGCGCGCTATGTTCGACTTGTCCTTGAACGGGACGCCGATCGCCAGACGGTCGATTGGCGTAAGGCCGGCCTTGGTGAAGTGGAACACCGACTCGAAGTTGTTGTTGAGGAACCGCTTGCTCGAGATCGGCTTGAAATGGCCGACCGTGTCACGCCCGATGCTGACCGACTTCACCCAAATGATGGTGTTCTGCAGGGTGAACTGGTCCCGGAAGGCAGATGCCACCTCCGTCGCGAGCCAAGGGTCGACGTTGGTGCTGCCGACGTTGAGGAAGAAGGAGCCATCCTCCCGCAGGGCACGGCCGATCTCGCGCCCGATCTCCGCCAGCCATGCCAGGTACGCGGGCTTCGGCATCCGGTCGTTGTGCGCGCTGTAGGCAATTCCGATGTTGTAGGGCGGCGAGGTCACGCAGACGTCGACGCTGCCCGACGCGAGCTTGCGCAGGCCAGAGAGGCAATCGCCCGTCGTGACCACCTGCCGTCCGACCTGCCGGCTGCTCGGTCCCGGCTGGTTGAGCTGCTCGGCCCGGGCGCTCTGGAGCTGCATTCGTTCCTCCGCGCCTCACCGAGTCGCACGCAGCTTAGTATGGCGGCGGCAGCGCCGGGAGCGTAATCTCGCCCGATGCTGCAAACCCGCCCGCGTGTCGCCCTGTTCGTCACCTGCCTGGTGGATTTGCACCGCCCCAGCGTCGGGTTCGCCGCCATCCGGCTGCTGGAGGCGGCGGGGTGCCAGGTGGAGGTGCCGCGGGCGCAGACCTGCTGCGGGCAGCCCGCCTACAACACCGGAGACCGGGCCACGGCGCGGGACCTGGCCGTCGGGATCCTGGAGGCTTTCGGGGGTTACGACTACGTGGTCGTGCCCTCCGGGTCCTGCGGCGGGATGATCGCGCACCACTTCCCGGGCCTGTTCGCCGACGACCCGAACCTGCTCGCCAAGGCCGAGGCGCTGGCCGGCCGCACGCACGAGCTGGTCGAGTTCCTGGTCGACGTGATGGGCACGGACGCCGTGTCCGCCCGCTGCGACGCCGTCGCCACCTACCACGATTCGTGCTCGGGCCTGCGCGAGATGGGGGTGAAGGCGCAGCCGCGTCAGCTGCTCGCGGGCGTCCAGGGATTGACGTTGACGGAGATGGCGGATCCGGAGGTCTGTTGCGGCTTCGGCGGCACGTTCTGTGTGAAATACCCGGACATCTCCACCCGCATGGTCTCGGACAAGACGAAGGACATCAAGGCCACGGGCGCCAGCCTGCTGCTGGCCGGCGACATGGGCTGCCTGCTGAACATGGCCGGGCGGCTGTCGCGCGAGGGCAGCGCCGTGCAGGTGCGCCACGTGGCGGAGGTGCTGGCCGACATGACGGCGGATGTGGCGCCGATCGGGGCACCAAGGCAGTAGCCCCGTTCAGGAGGCGTTGCCGAAGATCCGCTGCTCCACCTTGTCGCCAACGCGGATATGCAGCCGGGCGGCGGTGCCCGCGGCGGCTTCCAGCGTGCCGCGGACGGCGCCGCCGGCGGGGATGGTCGCCAGGCTCTGCGGCGTCGTGTTCTCCGCGATGCGGCGGATCGTGCCGTCCGCGTTGATGAAGAACATGTCCAGCGGCGCCACCGTGTTGCGCATCCACATCGCGATGTCGCGCGGGGTGCCCCAATCGAACAGCATGCCGCCATCGGGCGGCACGCTCGGGCGGAACATCAGCCCGACCTCCTGCTGGTCCGGCGTCAGCGCCATTTCGACGTTGAAGTCGTGCCGTTGGCCGTCGCGCGTCACGATGACCAGCTTCTCCTTCGGCAGCTCGGCCTGCGGCTTGGTCGTGTCGGTCTGCGCACATGCGAGGGCGGGCAGCAGCGTCAGGAAGGCCAGCAGCACGCGACGGTTCATGCGGGGAGCGCCTCTTGCAATGCGCCGGCGACGAGTTGCCGGATTTCGGGCCGGACGGTGCCCTCCCGCGGGGTGTCGCGCAAGGTGGTGAACCAGTGCTCCGGCGGGTTGCGCCCGGCGGCGCGGTTGTAGACCAAGCTACGCAACACGGCCTCCGCCGCCGGGGTGGTGCGGGCGGGAATGGGGATGCGGTTCAGCGTCGCCCACACCCCGGCCCAGCAGCGCCCGACCGTGTAGGGGTTGTACCCGCCGCCGCCGGTGACGATCAGCCGCGGCGCCAGGGTGCGGACGGCGTCGACCACGCCCCAATGCGCGTTGTTGGACAGCGCGAGGCGGGCGAGCGGGTCCTCCTCCAACGCGTCGGCGCCGCACTGCAGGAAGATCGCCTCGGGGCGGTGCGCCTCCATCAGCGGCAGGATCGCGTCGGTCAGCAGCGTCCGCATCTCGGTGTCGTTGAAACCCTGCGGCACCGGGAAGTTTCGCGCGGCCCCGCCGGCCCTGTCCGCGGCCAGCCCGGTGTGCGGCCAGCGCCGGGCCTCGTGCACGCTCAGCGTCAGCACCCGGCCGTCCGCGGCGAAGGCATCCTGCACGCCGTCGCCATGGTGGGCGTCGATGTCCAGGTAGACCACGCGCTGCAACCCGGCATCCAGCCAGGTGAGGATGCCGAGCACCGGGTCATTGAGGTAGCAGAAGCCCGAGGCGCTGTCCGGTCGGCCGTGATGGGTGCCGCCGCCCGGGCAGTACACCGTGCCGCCGGGCAGCGTCAGCCGCGCCGCCAGCATCACGCCGCCCGCGGAGGTCATCGGGCGGCGATAGATCTCGCGGTAGACCGGGTTGCCCTCGGCGCCGATGCGGTAGCGGGCGCGGTCGGCGTCGCTGACCGACTGCGTCTCCTCCGCCCGGCGCAGGGCCGCCACGTAGTCCGGGTCATGGAAGCGGGTGACGGCCTCGACGCTGGCGAGCGGCGCCTGCACGAACACCGCGTCGTCCAGCCAGCCCATGGCGCGCACCAGGTCCGTGACGGTGGAGACGCGGGGGATCGCCAGGGGATGCTTCGGCCCGTAGGTGGAGCCGCGATAGATCTCGCTGCCGATGTAGACCGGCCTCGTCCGCGGATCGGGCAGCGTCATGCGGTGTCCGGCTCGCCCGGCTGCAACGGCACCAGCCCGCTGGGCGCGCCGAGCACGATGGTGGCGGACTTGCCCTCGCCGAGCGCCTGCAGCAGGCGCAGGTTCTGCAGTTCCGGGTTGTTGCGCAGCATGCGGGCGGCGTTGGCCAGCGCGCGGAGGGCGGCGTGCTCGGCACGGGCGCGTTCCAGGGCGGCCTGGCCCTCGCGCCGGGCCTTTTCCACGCCCGTCAGCAGCCGGCGCAGGTCACCGGGCAGCACCACGTCGCGCAGCCGCACCGCCGACACGTCCAGGCCGAAGCCTGTGCCCGCCGGCTGCGTCGCCGCCAGCAACTCGGCATCCAGCACGTCGCGCGCGGTCGCGGCCAGCGCCTCCGCCGTGCGCGCCGCCGCCAGGGCCCGCAGGGCGATCTGCACCTCCTCCAGCAGCGCGTCGCGATAGGTGCTGCTGCGCGCCACCACCGCCCGGTGCGGGTCGGCCACGGCGAAGGTGACGATGGCGGACAGCCGCGGCTGGAACCCGTCCGCCGACAGCACCTCCTGCATCGCCACGGTGAGGCTCTGCGGCAGGGTGACCACCAGCGAGAGGGTTTCCCGCCAGGTGAGGTGATGCCGGCCCGGCGGCAGCAGCTGCCGGAACACGCCGTCGTGGTAGAGCAGGCCGGCCTGGCCCTCGCGTACCACCTCCCACGAGCCCATCAGCCGCTGCAGCATCGAAACCCGTTTCGCCGGCACCCCATTCCCCCAGACCCGTGTGTCCCGCCGGGATCGCGGCCCGGATGCGGGGGTGATGGCGAACCATCACCCGCAGGGCGGCCGGGCGGCCTGCCCGAAGGCATGACCCCGGCGGGACTTTGGCAGTGACCAAACACTTCGGCGAGAGTGCCACCGCAGGCCGCGGCCCTACGGACCACGCGCGGACGGGGCGGTCGCCGGACGGGGAGTCGAACCCCATGATGCCCGTAGCACATCAGGCGGTCGGCGGCACCCCGGCTAGACAGCCTTGACCAGGGCGGGCATGTCCTCGGTGAAGGCGATCCCGCCGTCCCAATAGGCCTCCAGCACCGCGCGGTTGAGGTCGATCCACTGCCGGACCAGCGCCAGGTCTCCACTGCTTATCGGTCCGAGGGCTAGCGGCGGCTGCTCCAACGTGATCGTCACTGCGTCGGATGGAGAGTAGCGCGGCAAGGGGCTGATCTTGATCCGGGGGCCATGCCGCGCGCCGCCTTGCTGGCTGACGAACACGACGAACGGCAGCCCGGTCGGGCCTGCTTCCACACCAAGGAAGACCCAGTCAGCAGCCAAACCGACATACAGCCGCCCCGTCAAGCCCGCTGCGGCATGCCCTCCGGCGTCACCGTCGCAACCAGGGAGGCGTCCAGTCGCTCGTAGGCGTGGTAGTCGATCGTGGCGTACAGCTCCTTGCGGGTCTGCATCACGTCGATGCGGTTCTGCGTGCCGCCGTCTCTGGCGATGGCCGCATACAGGTCCGCCTGCGCCTTGGACGCGACCCGCATCGAGCTGACGGGCCAGATCACCATCTTGTAGCCCATCTCCTCGAACTCGGCGGCGGTGAAGAACGGGGTGCGGCCGAACTCCGTCATGTTGGCCAGCAGCGGCACGCCGGGCATGCGGCGGGCGAACTCGCGGAACATGGCGGCATCGTGCAGCGCCTCCGGGAAGATCGCGTCCGCCCCGGCTTCCATGAACAGCTTGGCGCGGGCGACGGCGCCGTCCATGCCCTCGCTGGCGGCGGCGTCGGTCCGGGCCAGCACCACCAGGTGGCGCCGGGCGCGGGCACAGGCGGCGACCTTGGCCGCCATGTCGTGCGGGTCCGCCAGCTTCTTGTCGTTCAGGTGGCCGCATTTCTTCGGCAGCAGCTGGTCTTCGATGTGCACCGCCGCCGCGCCGGCATCCTCGAACGCGCGCACCATGCCCATGCAGTTCAGCGCCTCGCCGTACCCGGTGTCGCCGTCCACCAGCACCGGCAAACCGGCGGAGCGGGTGACCTGCCGGACGAAGAAGCACACCTCGTCGACGGTGATCACGCCCAAGTCCGGCAACCCCATGGACGCCGTCATCGCCGCGCCGGAGAGATACAGCGCCTCGAACCCCGCCTGCTTGGCCTGCAACGCCGCCATGCCGTTGTGGGCGCCGGGCATGCGAAGGATACCCGGCCGCGCGAGCAAGGCACGAAACCGCTCTCCGGCAGGCTCGCGGGGCAGGTCGGCGGCGACGAGGTAGGTCATGGTTCTAGTCTCCCTGGCTCGCCACAGATAAGCCTCGGCAGGAGAGCCAGCAATCGCCCACGCACCCCAGCAACCCGCGGCGGTTGCGCGCGTCTGCGCCATGACGGACATTGGGGGACCGAGTGGAGAGTATTCATCAATGGACATGACCGGCGAGCGGCGCATCCCCGCACCGCGCCAGAAGGTGTGGGATGCGCTGAACGACCCCGAGATGCTGAAGGCGGCGATCCCCGGCTGCAAGACGTTGGAGAAGACTTCGGACACCGACATGAAGGCGACGGCCGCGGTGCGCATCGGGCCGATCTCGGCGCAGTTCACCGGCAAGGTGCAGTTGCTTGACCTGAACCCGCCGACCTCCTACCGCATCGCCGGTGAAGGCCAGGGCGGCGTCGCCGGCTTCGCCAATGGCGGGGCCACGGTGCACCTGTCCGACGACGGCGCCTTCACCCTGCTGCAATACGAGGTGAAGGCGCAGGTCGGCGGCAAGATCGCCCAGCTCGGCGCGCGGCTGATCGACGCGACCGCCAAGCAGATGGCCGACCAGTTCTTCGACCGCTTCAGTGCCGAGGTCGCCGCTCCCGCGGCCGAAGTGGCGGCGGATGGCCCGGTGGGCGCCGTCGCGGCCATCGCCAACGTCAAGCCGGGCCCGCAGGCGCCGGTCGCCGTCAACCTGCTGGCGATGATCCCCAAGGAACCATACGGCTACCCGCTGATCTTCTGGATCGGCAGCGTCGTGTTCCTCGCCATCTTCGTGCTGATCTTCGGCAGCTACGTCTTTTGACGGTGCTGCCGGCCACGGTCGACGCCACGGCGGCGCTCCTGCGGGAGGGCGGCTACGTCGCCGACCGCGCGCTGGCCACCACGGTGCACCTGGCGCTCGCCATGGCGCGCCCGCTGTTCCTCGAGGGCGAGCCCGGCACCGGCAAGACGGAGATCGCCCGCGTGCTGGCGGCGGGGCTTGGCCGGCGGCTGGTGCGGCTGCAATGCTACGACGGCATGGACTTGGCGGCGGCTGCCTATGAGTGGGACCGCGCCCGTCAGTTGCTCGCCATCCGCCTGGCGGAGGCGCAGGGCAACACGGCCGCGATGGCAGGCGACATCTACGCCCGCGAGTACCTGCAGGCCCGGCCCCTGCTCTCGGCCATCGACCCGGAGCTGCCACCCGCGGTGCTGCTGATCGACGAGCTGGACCGCGCGGACGAGCCGTTCGAGGCCTTCCTGCTGGAGCTGCTGGCGGACTTCCAGATCACCGTGCCGGAGTTCGGCACCATCAGCGCGGCCGTCCCGCCCGTGGTGGTGCTGACGTCCAACCGCACGCGCGAGGTGCACGACGCGATCCGCCGGCGCTGCCTGTATCAATGGGTGGACTATCCGGACGCGGCGCGCGAGCGGGCCATCCTTCGCGCGCGCGCCCCAGGCCTGCCGGAGCGGCTGTCCGCCCAGGTGGTGGCCTTCGTCCAGCAACTGCGCGGCGCCGATCTGTTCAAGCTGCCGGGCGTCGCCGAGACGATCGACTGGTCACGCGCGCTGGCGCACATGGACCGGGTGGAGCTGACGCCGGAGGCGGTCGACGCCACGCTCGGCGTGCTGCTGAAATACCAGGACGACATCGCCAGGGTGCGGGGCGACACCGCGGCGGCGATGGTGGCGGGGGTGAAGGACGCTGCCTGACATGTACGACGTGATCGTGGTGGGCGGTGGGTCGGCCGGAGCGACCCTGGCGGCCCGCCTGTCGGAGGATCCATCTCGCAGGGTGCTGCTGCTGGAGGCCGGGCGGGACTGGCGCAGCGGCGATGCGCCGGAGGCGTTGCGCAGCAAGAACATCATCCCGTTCATGTATGACCCGGCGCTGCAGGCCGCGTGGCAATGGCCGGAGCTGCTGACCCGGCGCTCCGCCGCGCAGGCGCCCCGCTACTACTGGCGCGGCAAGGCGCTGGGCGGCAGCTCCGCCGTCAACGCGCAGATCGCCATCCGCGGCGTCGCCGAGGCGTTCGACGGCTGGGCGGAGCTCGGCTGCGAGGGCTGGGCGGCGGACGACGTGCTGCCGCTCTTCGCCGCCATCGAGGATGACGCCGAGTTCGGCACCGGACCAGGCCACCCCCTGCCCGTGCACCGGGCACCGCAGGCGGAGTGGGGCGCGGTGGACCGGGCGTTGCGCGACGCCGCGCTTGCCAGCGGATTTCCGTGGAACCCGAACCTGAACGACCCAGGGGCGGAAGGCGTGTCCTGCTACCCCACCAACACGCGGGATGGCCGGCGCGTCACCACCAACGACGCCTATCTGGAGCCGGCGCGCGGCCGCCCGAACCTCCACATACGCGGGGAGGCGCTGGTGGATCGCGTCGTGTTCGACGGCCGGCGCTGCACCGGGGTGCGGGTGAGCTTCAGCGAGGGGCCGTGGGAGGATGTGGCGGCCCGCGAGGTCGTGCTCTGCGCCGGGGCGATCCATAGCCCGGCGATCCTCATGCGCTCCGGCATCGGCCCGGCGGCGGAGTTGGGCGCGCTGGGCGTGACCTCGCTGCACCATCACGAGGGTGTGGGCGGCAACTTCATGGACCACCCGATGATGCGGGCGCCCTTGGCGCTGCTGCCGGAGCATCGGGCCAAGGAGCCGGACGCACGCCACACCAATTGCTGCGTGACCTACAGCAGCGGCCTGGCGGGTGGCGGGTTCCGCGACATGATCCTGATCGGTTACAACCACCGCGTCTTCACGGGGGCTGGCGTATCGCCGTTCGGCGGCATCGGCGCGTCGATCTTCGAAGCGTTCTCCCGCGGCTCCGTCCGCCTGGCTTCGGCCGACCCGCAGGTCCAGCCGCAGGTCGAGGAAGGGCTGCTGGACGACGAGCGTGACCGGGTGCGCATGCGGGACGCGGTGGCGCGGCTGGCGGTGCTGGCGGCGCACCCCGCGGTCGCCGCCATCTGCGACCGCGTCGGCCTCGGCGAGGCGGCGCTGACCTTGGCGGACGCCGCCGCCCTGCCGCCGAACGAGCTGGACGCCGTCCTGCTGGCGGAGGTGGGCGACAGCCAGCACGCCGCCGGCACCTGCGCCATGTCGGCGCACGAGGATCCGCGCGGCGTCGTCGACCCTGACCTGCGGGTGCGCGGCGTGACCGGGCTGCGCGTGGCCGACGCGTCGGTGATGCCGACGGACTGCCGCGCCAACCTGCACTTCACCTGCGTGATGATCGGCGAGAACCTCGCCCGGCGAATGCGCTAGTGCCCTGACTCAATCAGAAGATTCAGCCTGAGTCAGAGCACCAGCTTGATTTGGTGGGCCGATCCAGCTGCCGGGCTGAAGCGCCCGTCAGCATCGGACCACTAGGACGGCGGGGACGCCACCAGCGGCAGCAGGCCGGCCTTGGCCAGGATCGCCTGGCCGGACGTGGACAGCATGAACAGGGCAAGCCGCGCCGCCTCCGGCCGGGCGGACAGCACCGCCAAGCCGTAGACCGGCCCGACCTCGAGCGTATCCGGGACGGGGATGGAGACCAGGCCCGGCACCTCGCGCACCGTGGCCATGGTGGTGCTGCAATAGTACAGCAGCGCATCGGCGTGGTTGCCAAGGAAGATGGTGGCTTGCGGGCTGTGCCCGGGCTGCGGCGTCATCGAATCCGGGCCGCCCAGGAGCATCAGGGACTTGCCGACCAACGCGGCCTGGGCGCCGGGACGCAGCGCCTCGGCGCGGGCGAACACGGCGCGCGCGTAATCCCCGTTCGGGTCCGCCCCAGGCGTGGAGGTGGCAAGCCGCACCTCCGGCGAAAGCAACCGGTCGAGCAAGGTGTCCCCGGTAAGCCCCAACGCCTGCGGCGCCAGCACGCACATGCGGTTGCGGGCGAAGGGCACCACCAGCACGCCCCCGCCCGCCAGCGCCTGCGGCTGGGCCAGGTCGGCGGAGGCGAACAAATCCGCCGTCTCGCCGGCTTGCAGGCGCTGTCGCAGCAGCCCGGCTGGACCGAACACCGGCGGCGCAACGCTGCCCGGCGGTAAGCCGGACGCTGCGATCAGCTCGGGCAAGACGGCGCCCAGGCTACCGGCGGCATAGATCCGGATCGGGTCGGCGGCCTGCACGGCACTGCCCATCAGCGATAGCGCTACGGTGATGGCCAGGCAGATGGTGCGTGGCATGGGCCAACCCTCGCTCTCGGCAGCAGGCGATATCGCTATGTTGCGCGGGGTATAGCGGCGGGCCGTCGCGGATGTCCAGCAGGGGACACCGTCGTCAGCCGCGCTGGGCCTGCCCCACGGCCATGTCGTCGATCACGCGCCGTGCCGCGTCGCGTGGGGCCGCGGCCCGGACGATGGGGCGGCCGACCACCAGGTAGTCGGCGCCGCGTGCGACCGCCTCGGCCGGGGTGGCGGTGCGGCGCTGGTCGCCGGGGTTGTCGCCGGGCAGCCGGATACCCGGCGTCACCACCAGCAGGTCCCGCCCGGCGATGGCGCGCAACTCGTCCGGCGCATCGGCGGCGGACGCGATGACGCCCGCGCAGCCCGCCGCCGCGGCATCCCGCACCCGGCGCGCGACCAGGTCGCGCAGGCTGGCCGCGTAGCCCATCGCCTGCAGCGCGGCGTCATCCAGGCTGGTCAGCACCGTCACCGCCAGCACGCCCAGTCCTGAGCCGGCCGCACCCTGCACCGCGGCGGACAGCATGTGCGGATCGCCATGCACCGTGACGAACCGGGCACCCCGCCGCGCGACGGAGGCGACACCATGCCGCACCGTCTCCCCGATGTCGTACATCTTGGTGTCGAGGAACAGCTCATGGCCAGCCTGGGCCAGGTCGTCGATGAGGCTGCTGGCGCCCGGCTGGAACAGCAGCCAGTAGCCAAGCTTGAAGAAGGAGACGGTTCCGTCCAGCGCGTCCACCAAGGCACGGGCTTGCTCAACCGTGTCCAAATCCAGCGCCACGATCAATCGGCGGTCGATGCCTCCCTCTCCCCCTGGGAGAGGGCCGGGGTGAGGGTGCTTCGCGCCACCTGTCACGTGCGTCGGGGCCCTCACCCTACCCTCTCCCAAAGGGAGAGGGCTTTTGAAGCGAGCGAAGTCGGGCGGGTGCGATCAATGCCCGGCGTTGGCGCCGGAGAAGTCGGGGGCGGCCAGGCCAGAGGCGGCGAGCTGGGCGGAGAGCGCGGCCTTCAGCCGGTCCAGGCCGGGCTCGCTGGTCGCCTCGCACCGGGCTACCAGCACCGCCTGGGTGTTGGAGGCGCGCAGCAGCCACCAGCCATCCTCCGTCGCCACACGCACGCCGTCGATGTCGGCGACCGTGGCGCCTTCCTGCTTCAACCGCGCCGCCACTTCCTCGATCACGCCGAACTTGCGGGTGTCCGCGCAGTCGAACCGCAGTTCCGGCGTGTTGATCACCTGCGGCATCGCCTCGCGCACGGCGGACAGCTTGCCGTCCATCCGCGCGACGATGCCCAGCAGCCGCACCGCCGCATACAGCGCGTCGTCGAACCCATACCAGCGGTCGGCGAAGAACACATGGCCGCTCATCTCCCCTGCGAGGGGCGAGCCGGTCTCCGCCATCTTCGCCTTGATCAGCGAGTGTCCGGTCTTCCACATCAGCGGCGTGCCACCGGCTTTGCCCACCTCGTCGAACAACACCTGGCTCGCCTTCACGTCGGCGATGATCGTGCCTTTCGGGTGCGTCTTCAGCACGTCGCGGGCCAGGATCACCAGCAGCTGGTCGCCGAACAGCATGGCCCCGCCGTCGTCCACGATACCGATCCGGTCCGCGTCGCCGTCGAACGCGATCCCGAGGTCGGCCCCCTGCTCGCGCACCGCCGCGATCAGCTGCTCCAGGTTCTTCGGCACGGTCGGGTCGGGGTGGTGTGCCGGGAAATGTCCGTCGATCTTGCCGTTCAGCACCGTGTGCTTGCCGGGCAGCGTGCGGACCAGCCGCTGCAGCACCTCGCCGGCCGCACCGTTGCCGTTGTCCCACACGACGTTGAGGATGCGGTCGCCGCCATCCCAGTCGCTGAGCAGGCGGGTGATGTACTCCCCCGCGACATCCACGTCGCGGGAGGAGCCCGGCGCCTCCGCCACCACGTCCCCCGCGGCGGCCAGGCTGCCGATCTGCTGGATCTGCGGGCCGAAGAACGGCTTGCGGCCCAGCATCATCTTGAAACCGTTGTAGTCGGGCGGGTTGTGGCTGCCCGTGACCATCACCGCGCCCGCCGTCTCCATCGTGGTGGCGGTGTAGTAGAGCATCGGCGTCGGGCACAGGCCGACGCGGATCACCTCCAGCCCGCAGGCCACCAGGCCGCGCACCAGCTCGGGCTCCAGCGACGGCGAGGAAAGCCGCCCGTCATAGCCGACGGCGACCGTCTTGCCGCCGCCACGCGCCACGATCGTGCCGAAGCAGCGGCCGATGGCGAAGGCATCCGCCGGGTGCAGGGTTTTGCCGACGACGCCGCGGATGTCGTATTCGCGCAGCGAGGTCGGGTCGAAATCGTGTCGGAAATTCATCGTCATCAGTGATACTTGACCAAGAATTTGCGCACAGCGTCGCTCAAATCCGCGCGTTGCAGCGCGAAGGCGATCTGTGCCTCCAGGAAGCCGACCTTGTCGCCGCAGTCGAAGCGCTCGCCCTCGTAGCGCAGGCCGTGGAACGGCGTGTTGCCGATCATCTTGGCCATCGCGTCCGTCAGCTGCACCTCGTTGCCGGCGCCGCGCTCCATCTTGGCAAGGTGCTGCACCACCTCCGGCATCAGGACGTAGCGGCCGATGATGGACAGGTTGGACGGCGCGTCCTTCGGGTCGGGCTTCTCCACCAGGCCCCGTACCTCGACCAGCCGGCCGTCATCGTTGGCGATGTCGAGGATGCCGTAGCGGTTGGTCTGCTCGCGTGGCACCTCGGTCACCGCGACCACGTTGCCACCGGTCTGCCGGTAGGCTTCCGCCAGCTGCTGCAGGCAGGGCGTCTTGCTCAGCACCAGGTCGTCCGGCAGCAGGATGGCGAACGGGTCCTCCCCGATGAAGGAGCGGGCACACCAGATCGCGTGGCCCAGGCCGAGCGGCACCTGTTGGCGCACGGAGGCGATCGACCCGGGTGGCAGCGCCTGATCGTTCAGCATCTGCAGCACGTCCACCTTGCCGCGCTCGCGCAGGGTGGCCTCCAGCTCGAAGGCAATGTCGAAATGCTCGACCAGGCCGATCTTGCCGCGGCCGGTGACCATGCAGAACTGCTCGATCCCGGCGGCGCGGGCTTCCTCCACGGCGTATTGGATCAGGGGCTTGTCGACGACCGGCAGCATCTCCTTCGCGGTCGCCTTGGTCGCGGGAAGGAAGCGGGTCCCCAGCCCCGCGACGGGAAGGACAGCCTTTCGCAACGGTTTCATCAACTATCCCGATCTTTGCGACAATCGCCAGGGCAGACGCCACCCCAGCCGTGGATTGGTTGCACGAGCCACCATCATCGGCAAGGCATCTTACAACGGCGTAAGGTTAACCGAGGCGGAAGTCGGACGCCTCCACCCTCCGCGTCATCGCGAGCGGAGCGTGGCGATCCAGGCCATGCGCGCTGGGGCATCGGGCGTGGCGGACTGGATCGCCGCGGCGCGGTGCGCCTCGCGATGACGGTCTGGGTACGAGGCCATCACGCGGAACTGAGCGCCTCGGTCGCGGCGATGGCGCTGATGTTGACGATCCCGCGGGCGGTGACGCTGGGGACCAGGACGTGGAGCGGGCGGCTCATGCCCAGCAGGATCGGGCCGACCGGCAAGCCGTCGCTGCTCGCCTTCAGCAGGTTGAAGGCGATGTTGGCCGCATCCAGCCCCGGCATCACCAGCAGGTTGGCGGTGCCGGACAGGCGGCTGTCGGGCACGGCGCGGTCGCGGATGGCCTCGCTCAACGCCGCATCGCCGTGCATCTCGCCATCCACCTCCAGCTCCGGCGCCTGGTCGCGGATCAGCCCCAGCGCGCGCCGCATCTTGCGGGCAGAGACGGAGTTGCCGGCCCCGAAGGAGGAGTGGGACAGCAGCGCCGCCTTGGGCGTGATGCCGAAGCTCTTCACCACCTCGGCCGCCATCAGCGTCATCTCCGCCAGCTCCTCGGCCGTCGGCTCGATCGTCACGTGGGTGTCGCAGAAGAACAGCGCCCCGTTGTTGAGGATCAACGCCGACAGGGCATAGATGCGCGAGACGGTGGACCGCTTCGGGATCACCGGCAGCGCGTAGGTGAGGTTGCGCTGCCAGTCGCCGGTGCCGCCGATGATCGCGGCGTCGGCGATGCCGGCGTGCAGCAGCATGGCGGCCACCACGGTCGCCCGGTTGCGCATGCGCTTGGCGGCGGCGTCCGGCGGCACTCCGCGCCGGCCGACCAGCATCTGGTATTGCGCGATCAGCGGATCGAACACGGTGCGGTCGACCGCCGGGTCCAGCACCCGCACGCTCTGCTCCAGGTCCAGCCGCAGCCCCATCTCGGTCACGCGCTGGGCGATCACGCCGCGACGCCCGAGCAGGATGGGCTGGGCGATGCCGTCATCCACGATCGTCTGCACGGCGCGCAGCACCCGCTCGTCCTCGCCCTCGGCATAGACGATGCGGCGGGGGGATTTCCGCGCCGCCTCGAACACCGGGCGCATCAATTGGCCGGAGCGGTAGACGAACACCTCCAGCCCGTGGCGGTAGGCGGCGAAATCCTCGATCGGGCGGGTGGCCACGCCCGTCTTCATGGCGCTGGCGGCCACGGCGGGGGCGATCTGCAGGATCAGGCGGGGGTCGAACGGCTTGGGGATGATGTAGTCCGGGCCGAACGTGGGGGCGGCGCCGCCATAGGCCGCAGCGACCACCTCGCTCGCCTCCACCCGGGCCAGCACGGCGATCGCCTCCACGCAGGCGAGCTTCATCTCCTCGTTGATGGTGGTCGCACCCACGTCCAGCGCGCCGCGGAAGATGAAGGGGAAGCACAGGACGTTGTTGACCTGGTTGGGGTAGTCGCTGCGCCCGGTGGCGACGATGGCGTCCGGCCGCGCGGCGCGCACCGCCTCCGGCAGGATTTCCGGCTCGGGGTTGGCCAGGGCCAGGATCAGCGGCTTGTCGGCCAGCAGCGGCAGCCATTCCGCCTTCAGCACGCGCGGCGCGGACAGGCCCAGGAAGATGTCCGCACCGGGCAGCGCCTCGGCCAGGGTGCGGGCATTCGTCGCGTTGGCGTAGTTCGCCATGTTGGGCAGCATGTCCGGGTCGCGCCCGGCGTAGATCACGCCCTTGATATCGGTCAGCGTCACGTTGGCGGGCTTCAGCCCCATGGCGCACAGCAGGTCGATGCAGGCGAGCGCCGCGGCGCCGGCGCCGGAGGTGACGACGCGCACCTCCTCCAGTCTCTTGCCCTGCAGCTCCAGCCCGTTGCGCACGGCGGCGGCGACGATGATGGCGGTGCCGTGCTGGTCGTCGTGGAACACCGGGATCGACATCCGCTCCCGCAGCGTGCGCTCGATGGCGAAGCACTCGGGGGCCTTGATGTCCTCCAGGTTGATGGCGCCGAAGGTCGGCTCCAGCGCCGCCACCACGTCGATGAACCGCGCCGGGTCCTGCGCGTCCACCTCGATGTCGAAGCAGTCGATCCCGGCGAACTTCTTGAAGAGCACGGCCTTGCCCTCCATCACCGGCTTGCCGGCCAACGCGCCGATATTGCCCAGGCCGAGCACGGCGGTGCCGTTCGACACCACGCCCACCAGGTTGCCACGGGCGGTGTAGTCGAAGGCGGTGAGCGGGTCGGCCTTGATCTCTTCGCAGGCGGCGGCGACGCCGGGGGAGTAGGCGAGGGCCAGGTCACGCTGGGTCGCCATGCGCTTGGTCGGCACGACCTCCAGCTTCCCGGGGTGCGGCGAGCGATGGTAGTCCAGCGCCGCCTTTCGGAAGTCCTCGTCCATGGCCATCTGCCTTATCGTTGTCCGTCAGTTACCGACGGAGGCGACGATCATGCAACCCGGGCCGGACCAGCGGGGCGAGAGTATGCGGTCGAGAAGACTCGAACTTCCACAGGGTTTCCCCCACAAGCACCTCAAGCTTGCGCGTCTACCATTTCGCCACGACCGCATCGTGGACCGCGGCTATAGCCGATGAACCGGGTGCTTTCAACCGGCCCGGCCTGGCAGGCGGAGCGACCGACGGAACGAAGGCGGTGGGCTGAAGCCGCAAGGCGGTTCATTGAAGCCTTCGGAACCTCGCGATGACGACAGGCGGCGATCGCCCGGCCTGGCGTGTCTCGGACGGGCTGGTGCCATACGAGGCGGCCACGAGCGCCATGCAGGCGCAGGCGGCCGCCATCCGCGCCGGCGAGGCGGGGGAGGCGGTGTGGCTGCTGGAACATCCGCCGCTCTACACCGCCGGCACCAGCGCGCAGCCCGGCGACCTCACCAACCCGGCAGGCCTGCCGACCTTCCACGCCGGTCGGGGCGGGCAGTGGACCTATCACGGGCCGGGCCAGCGCACCGCCTACGTCCTGCTGGACCTGACGCGTGCGCATGGCCAGGTGGCGGCGCGCGACGTGCGGGCCTTCGTCTGGGGGCTGGAGCAGTGGGTGATCGACGCCCTGGACCGGCTCAACGTCCGCGGCGAGCGCCGGGCCGGCCGCGTCGGCATCTGGGTGGCGGACGGGCAAGGCGGGGAGGCGAAGATCGCCGCGATCGGCGTGCGGGTGACCCGCTGGGTCAGCTGGCACGGCATCGCGCTCAACGTCTCCCCCAGCCTGGCGCATTTCGGCGGCATCGTGCCATGCGGCATCCGCGAGCACGGCGTGACCAGCCTGGAGGCCTTGGGCCTGACGGCGACGCTGGAAGACGCGGACCTGGCCCTGCAGGCCGCATGGCCGGCGGTGTTCGGATGATGCAGGCGTTGCTCGTCCTCGCCGTGGCAGCCGGCCTGCTCGCCGGCCCGGCCCACGCCGCCTGCCAGCTGGAGCGGCGTGCGACGGTTCCGTTCACCCGGGTGGGTGGGGTGATGCTGGTGTCGGTGGCGGTGAACGGCATCGCGGCGGATTTCGTGCTCGACACGGGGGCGGAGCGCAGCGTGGTCGGCATCGACGCGGCCAACCGGCTGCGCCTCGCGCGGGACGAGTGGGTCAGCACGGACATCCAGGGCGTCGGCGGCCGGGACCGTCGCCGGCTCGGCCGGCCCGCCTCGCTCTCCCTCGGCGGCCTGGCGCTGCGGCGGCACACGGTGGCGGCGGACAACTCCCTGGTCGTGGGTCCGATCCCGGACGAGATCGCGGGGCGGCCGATCGCCGGGCTGCTCGGCCAGGATTTCCTCTCGCCGTTCGACCTGGAGCTGGACGGCCCGGCCGGCACCCTGACGCTGTACGGCGTGACCGGGTGCAGCGGGCGGTTCCTGCCGTGGCGCGGGGCCTACGCAGCCATCCCGGCCTGGCGCCCCGTGCGCAACATCCTGGCGGTGCCGATGCGGATCGGCGCCACCGTGGTCCAGGCCGAACTGGATAGCGGTGCGGGCAACAGCGTCATCACCCTGCCCGGCATGCTGACGCTCGGCCTGGCGGCCGGTGGCGGGGACACGGCGCGCGGGTTCGGCCCGGGCAGCCTGCCCGCACGCACCCAACATTTCCCCGCCGTCCAGGTCGGCGGCTTGGCGGCGGCGGCCGGCGACATGGTGGTGGCACCCGTCCACACCCTGCGCAGCATCGGCGCGCTGCTGGGCGCGGACTGGCTGGCAAGCCGGCACGTCTGGATATCCTGGGCGACCGACCAGCTGTTCGTCGCCACTCCAGGCTGAGCCTATTCGGCTGCGCCTTGCATCACGCCCGTCCTCGGACCAAGCAAGGCCGGGCGCAACAGCTCGTCCAGACGCGCTTCGGACAGGACCTGCCTGACGTAGGACAGGCCTGCCTTGCCGCATTCCGCGTTGAACGCGCTGTCCTCGTGCAGCCGGACGATGATCGCCGCCAGCTGCGCCGGCTCCTGCGCCACCAGCGTCTGCAGGACGTCCGGCAGGTCCATGCCCTCGGCCGCGACCGGCGTGCAGGCGCAGGGCACGCCGGCCGCCATGCTCTCGTACACCTTGCCCTTCACCCCCGCGCCGAAGGTCAGCGGCGCGACCGTCAGCCGGACCTGGTCGAACAGGCCCGGGAGGCGGTTGACGTAGCCGAGCGCGCGGACGCCGGGCGAGACGGCCTGCCGCAGCACGTCCGGCATGCCGGTGCCGGCCAGCAGGCACTCGATCGCCGGGTTGAGCTGGCGGACCGCGGGCATGACCTCCTGCACCAGCCACAGCGCGGCATCCAGGTTCGGCGCGTGGGCGTAGTTGCCGATGAACGCCAGGCCACGGCGCTGGTCGAACCGGACCACCGTAGGCTGCGCCTTCAGCGACCATGGCACCACGTGCACCGGCGCGTCCGGGATCTCCTGGCGGATCAGCGCCGCCTCGAAGCTGGAATGCGTGATCACGCTGTCGACGAAGCGGACCGCCCCGAGCTCGGCGGCCTGCAGGCGGCGGCTGGCGTCCAGCAGTTCCGGCCGCTGCTCCACCTCCGCCTGGCGCGACAGCCGCAGGTGGTGCAGGTCGGCGACGCTGTAGACCAGCCGGGCGCGCGGCTGGTAGTGGCGGATCAGCGGCAGGTAGCGCGTGTTGCCGATGCGGTGGACATACACGGCGGCGAAGCCGTTCGCCTCCCGCAGCAGCACCTCCTCCAGCGAGGCCGCCCAGGGCCGGCAGCGGCAGGAGATATCGTGCGTGTCCAGCCCGGCCCCGTCACCCGGCCCCGACAGGTCCGCCGCCGCGAACACGACGGCGCAGCCGAGCCGCAGCATCGAGAGCATGTGCGAGACCACCGCCTGCGAACCGGCGTCCCGATGTGGCGTGGGGTAGCGGTCGTCGATGACCAGGACGCGCGGCTTGGCGTCCGGCACGGCGGCCGCCGCGCGTCCCGCCCATCGCGCGCGGAAATGCTGCGCCTGGTCGGCCCGCTTGTCCGCGCAGGCCTGCAGCAGGCGGTCCACCTGATGCGCCAGGAACCCGGCGCGCAGCAGCAGCTCCGTCTCGTCGGCGCCGTCCTTCAACGCGCGGGCGACATCGTCCATCGACTTGGCATCGAAGGTGAGCACGGCGGCGATGTCCAACGGGCTGCCGGGCAGGTCCAGCCCGTCATGCTCCCGCCGGATGCGCAGTACGTGCGCCGCCAGCGGTGAGATGTCCGCCAGCTTGATGGAGAATCCGTGCCGGCCGCTGCCGATGCCGTTCTGCTCCAGATCCTCGCGGTATGTGTTGGCGAGCACGCGTAACGGCGGCAGGCTGTCGATCTGGACCGTGAGGCTGACCGGGGCTGCCGGGTCCGCGTCGTCCTGCGCCCAGCCGTAGACGCGCGCGCGATCGATCCCGTCGATGTGCCCCCGTAGCGTCATGCCGGTCGAGGCTAAGCGGGGAGCGGTTCGCGCGCAAACGCCACGAAGCCCTCTCCTCCCGGGGGAGGCGGAACGGCTTAGGCGGCGCCTCACTCCGCTCTCGTATGGCCGAGTGGTGCGGAGCCGGGTAGGCTGCGTGGCGACGCGCACCCCTAGCGAAGCGAGACCCCATGACCGACCTCTGGCGCCTGTCCGCGACCGACCTCGCCGCCCGTATCCGCCGCCGCGAAGTGTCCGCACGGGAGGCCGCGTTGGCCGGCCTGGCGCGGCTGGATGCGGTCAACCCGCGCATCAACGCCGTCGTCGACCATCGGCCGGAAGATACGCTGGCCGCCGCGGACGCGGTCGACGCGGCCATCGCCCGCGGGGATGATCCCGGCGTGCTGGCCGGTGTTCCCGTGACCATCAAGGTCAACACGGACCAGGCCGGCTACGCCACCACCAATGGCGTGCGCGCGCAGAAGGACCAGGTCGCGCGCAGCAGCAACCCCGTGGTGGACAATCTCCGCCAAGCCGGCGCCGTCATCCTCGGGCGCACCAACACGCCGGCCTTTTCCTACCGTTGGTTCACCACCAACCTGCTGCACGGCGACACCAAGAACCCGCGCGACCCGTCGCGCACGCCGGGCGGCTCCTCCGGCGGGGCGGCGGCGGCGGTCGCGGCGGGGATCGGCCACGTCGCGCAGGGTACGGACATCGCCGGGTCCATTCGCTACCCGGCCTACGCGTGCGGCGTGCACGGGCTGCGGCCGACGCCGGGCCGGGTCGCCGCCTACAACGCGTCCGTGCCGGAGCGTCCGATCGGGCCGCAGATCACCGCGGTGTCGGGGCCGATCGCCCGCAGCATCGCCGATTTGCGGCTGGGCCTGGCCGCCATGGCGGTGGCCGACCCGCGCGACCCCTGGTTCGTGCCAGCGCCGCTGGGGGGTCCGCCGGCGCCGCGCCGCGCCGCGGTTTGCCTGCGGCCGGACGGGTTGGCGACGGCGCCGGAGGTGGCGGCCGCGGTGCACGACGCGGCGGAGCGGCTGCGCGCCGCCGGCTGGGCCGTGGACGAGGTGGACGCGCTGCCGCCCTTGCGGGAGGCGGCGGACATGCAGACGCGGCTCTGGCTCGGCGACCGCTACGACGCACAGCTGGCTTCGGCGACGGCGGAGGGCGATCCAGGCGCGATCAACGTCCTGACGCAGCACGCGGCGGTCGCCCGCACGGTGGATTTCGCCGGCTACACGCAAATCCTCACCCGCCGCGCCACCCTCGTGCGGATGTGGCAGGAATTCCTGGAACACACGCCCGTCGTGTTGATGCCCGTCTCGGCGGAGCTGCCGTTCCCGGACGGGCAGGACATGAAGGGCGCCGAGGCGTTCCAGGCGGTGTGGGAGGCCCAGATGCCGCAGGTGGCATTGCCGATCATCGGCATCCCCGGCCTGGCGGTCTCGACCGGGCTGGTGGGTGAGGTGCCCTGCGGCGTACAGGTGGTCAGCCGCCGCTACCGGGAGGATCTGTGCCTGGACGCCGGCGCGGCGATCGAGGCGGGCGGCGTGCCACTCGCGCCGGTGGACCCGGCCTGACCTGCGAAATCCGCGGCCAGTACGCCCATCAGGACGTCGTCGTGGCGTTCCCACACGACGGCGCGGCCTCGCGCCACGTCACCCGGCCGCAGTCGCCTGAGCAGAGGCACCGCTGCGCCGTCCTCCGGCACGACCGCAGCCGGGCGTCGCCGCGCCGCTCGGCTACCCGCGATGGGTCGTGGGGGTGGAGTTGGGCTGGCGGTAGTCGATCTGGTAGAGCCGGGTGCCGCCCGGAGCCTGCATATCACGGCACTGCCGAGCGGCGCCGATCCGGCCTGGACGCCCTGGCCGGACCGGAGCCCGAGCCGGGGCAAGAGGCCGAGCAGCGCGACGCGATCCTGCGCTCCTTGCCGGGGGTGGGAAGGATCGTCCTCGCCACGCTGCTCGCAGAGGCTCACCAGGCGGCCCTGCGCACGTTGACCGGGGTTGCTCCTGTCACCAAACGTAGCGGCGTCGTCGCTTGGGCAGCGGGCGCGGATGCCGGGCCACAGCCATCGCCCGTCTGGCTGACATTGATCAGCGGGGCGGCGCCGGTCCGCATCTGGTAGGTGACGGTTCGGCTGCAGGATGTCCGGCCGTCGCTGAAGCTGGACACCATGACCGTCGACCCTGGGCGGATATCGGCCGCCGGATCCGCCGCGGCCTGCACCGCCTGCATATCGACCATCATGCGGCGCAACATGGCATCCTGTTCGGCAAAGAGGTCGGCCACGGGGAAGCCAACCTGGTCGGCCAGGATGGATGGCGTCGCCACCGGCACCAGGACGGCGACCGGCTGGCCGACCTGGTCATACAACACGAAATCCGCCGCGCGAACGGCAAGCGGAGCCGCGGTCAACCCGGCGCAGAGCCCGGCAATCATCAACGTCTTCATGCGAACCCCCTAGTTCGAGAAACCACGCGGAACATGCTCACGCGCATCTTTCCCGTCCATCGATCGCGGAATGAAGCTTTTGTTATCCCAGACCGGCATCCCCGTGCCGGCAATGGCGTTGTGGACGATCATCGTGAGGAGGGTCCTATGAAGACCGCGATCGTCTTGGCGGCTGCCGTCATCTTCGCCGCGCCCCTGGGGGCACGGGCAGCGAACGCCGACCATCCCTACCAGAACGTCGATCACAGCAACGATGCCGGCAACAACACCGGCGACTCGCAGGTGGATCGCCTGAACCAGGCGCAGTTGAACTCCAACGGCGTGCCGGCATCCTCCTATCCTTCGAGGAGGTATGCATACACGCGACCACACGCTTACTATCCGCCATCTGCTTACCCGCCGGCCTATTACAGCCCGGTGCCAGGCTATGCCCGGGCGCCGCAGGCCTATTACGGCCTCGGCTACTGACCGTGCCGCTACGCGGCCAGGGCGGTTTCCCGGTGGCCTTGGCCTGCGTGGCGGTGCAGCATCGACGCGAAGGCCGCAAAGACCTTGCGCATTTGCGGGGGCTTGTAGGGAAACAGGTCGAACGGGTCCATCGAGTGGATGATGGCCTCGGCATCGGCCTCGAAGATCAGCAACCGTCCGTCGCGTGTCTCGGCGCAATCGATGGTGTAGTAGTCCAGGCCCACGCGGTCGTTCAGGACTTCGAACGCCTGCTGATGGCGCGCGGCGAATCCCTGGTCGAACTCGACCATCGCCCTCGCTTCCTCCAGCCGCTTGTCTTCGTTGCTGGTCATCCCCGCGTTCAAGTAGTGGATCATCCAACGGGACGACACACCCAGGTGGCATAGATAGGGCGCCCGGTCGATGAAGGCGATCCGATACTTGCGATAGAACCCGTCTGCACTGCGGTAGTCTTCGAACGCAGTGATGTAGTAGGCGGGCGCATCGACCAAATGCAGGTAGTCCTCGACCATGGCCGCATCGTTGGCCTTCATGAGGTTCGCGCCGGCATGCGAGCCGACCGGCCGGATGAGCACGGGATAGGACAACTCGGTCCCACCGAGCACCTGCTCGCGCGGGACCATCTTGCAGGGCGGGCTGCAGATCTGGGGTGCGTCGGCCAGGCAGCCAGCCAACTCCGCCCGGGCGAGGCGACTGACCAGCACCGGGTCATTCAATACGGGGCGGGGCCAGTGCCGGAACAGTTCGGCGCGCCGCGCCAGGGCGGCCGGCGCGCCGATGTCGCCACCGCCGATATAGGCCACGTCGTGGTCCGGAACCACCGGTGGCAACGCGCCATCGCGGCGTAGATACAGCAGGTCCAGCCGGACGTTCAGCGATCGGGTGATGAAATCCAACGGTGTGTTGGTCATCAGGTCGCCCGGCTCCATGAGCGCGAGCAACCGGAGCGGATGCGGCGCGGTGGCGGAGTAGCCTCCTCTCACCCGGTAGGTCTGGCAACGCCCGAGCGCATCGCCCTGCAACGCCAATGCGTCGTCGCGTTGGAACGCCAGCTGCTGCATGGTTGAGCGGTCGAGAGCCTGGGCGGCGAGGTCGTCCGACGTCCTGGCCGGTCCGTCGATCAGGCCCAGCAACTGCTCGGCGGATTGGCCGGCAAAGGCGCGATGCGTGAGTTCGGCCGTGCCATAGATGAAGGGCGGGTCGACGTCGGTCGACAGCTCCGGCAAGCGATCCAGCACGGCTTCCTCCCAGCTTGGTCGGTCGAAGCTGGCAGGGAAAGCTTACGGAACGCTGAATATCGTCCCTCTCCCGCTTCCCACGGGGCGGGAGAGGGACGAGATCGTCAGACGGACATGGTTCCTTCGTCGGGCAGGCGCCCATCCGGGGTCATCGCGTGCACGGCATTGGGCAGATGCTGCGAAAGCTGCGACAGGAAATCCTGCGGCGCCATGCCGGCTTGTCCAGCCATGCTCTGCACCTGGTCGTCACCGAACGCAGTTTGCAGCTGCTGTGGCGACACCGGCTGGTTGGCGCCGTTGCCGACCCAGGATTGCATCAGGTGTCCCATGCCCGCCTGTTCGAAGGTCGACATCAATCCGCCCAGGCCGCCGGCCATGCCGGGCATCCCCATCTGGCCCTGCTGCATGCCCATCTGCCCCTGCTGCTGGGACTGGTTGTTGCCGGCAAGCATGTTCATCAGCACGCCTTGCATGCCGCCGCCAGCCGCGCCGCCGGCATTGCCCATCAAGCCGCTGACGATGTCCAATAGGCCCATTGTGCCGCCTCCTCACGTATGGGTTGATCACGCCCCGGCGACACGAGAGTTCCCGAGGCCTACTCGTTTCGCAGGTGAGGCGCCGGACGGGCGCGCAAGGCCGCGGCGGTGCCGGCGTAGCCGAAGCCCAGCATCAGGACGATGCAGCCGCCGACCGTGAGCGCCAGGATGCCCGGCAGGAACGACCACGGCGCCTGCAGCAGGAAATGCACGACGCCCCAGCTCGCCAGCGTGCCGATGCCGGCGGCGATCACCCCCGCCGTGGCGCCGATGGCGCCGAACTCCATCAGCCAGGCGGTTCGGATTTGGGCCCGCGTGGCGCCCAGCGTCTTCAGCACCACCGCCTCCGCCACCCGTCGCCGCTGCCCGGCGGCCACCGCGCCGGCCAGCACCAGCGCGCCGGAAGCCAGCGTGACGGAGCCGGTCGCCGCCAGCGCCGTCGCCAGCTTGCCCACCAGGTCGGCCACGGATTGCAGGATGTCCGCCACCCGGATGCCCGTGACGTTGGGCAACGCGTCGCTGACGGCGCGCAGCAGCGGGGCGTCCTCCGCCGCGGGCTCCCGCACGGTGGCGATATGCATGTGCGGCGCGTGCTCCAGCAGGCCGGGCGAGGCGACCAGGACGAAGTTGATGGCGAGCTGGCGCCACTGGATCGCCCGCAGGTTGGCGACCTTCAGGTCCAGGTCGCGGCCCAGCACGTTCACCCGGATGCTGTCGCCCACGCCCACGCCCCAGCCCGCCGCCACCTGGGCGTCCAGCGAGACCAGCGGCGGGCCCCCGTAGTCCGCCGGCCACCACTGCCCGGCCACCACGACCGAGCCCTGCGGCACCGCCGCCGAGTAGGTGAGGCCGCGGTCGCCGCGCAGCGCCCACTCGCTGCCGGGCGCCACGTGCACCTGGTCGACCGGCACGCCCTTCAGCGAGACGATGCGGGCGCGCATGCTCGGCACCTGGTGCAGGTCGGCCGTGCCGGGGATGCCGTGCACGACCTGCTCGAACTTGGCCAGCTGCTCGTTCTGGATGTCGATGAAGAAGAAGGAGGGCGCGGCCTCCGGCAGTTCGCCGAGGATCTGCTGGCGGATGTTGCCCTGGATCAGCGCCACCGCGGCCAGCGTCGCCAGCCCGAGCCCGAGCGCCACCAGCAGCAGCGGCGCCGGGCTCGCCGGGCGGTGCAGGTTGGCGATCCCCAGCCGCAGCGAGACGGAGCGGCGCGGCCGCACCCGGCGCGCCACCGCCATCAGCACGGCGCCGCCGCCGCGGAACAGCAGTAGCGTCACGGCCGCGCTGCCGCAGAACCAGACGGCGAACCACCGGTCGGCGGCGGTTCCGACGATGATGCCCACCAGCAGCGCGACCAGGGCCGCGTTCGCCAGCCACACCGGTGCCGGCACGCCGCGGCCCGTGGGCATCAGCGCGTCCCGGAACAGGGCGGCGCCCGGGATTTGCGCCGCGCGCGCCAGCGGCCAGAGCGCGAACGCACCGGCGGTCAAGGCCCCGTATAGCGCGGCGAGCGCCAGCGGCCCGGGATAGAGGCCGACCGAGGCCGGGACCGGCAGCAGGTCGCCGAACAAGACCAGGCCCCCCACCGGGATCGCGGCACCCGCCGCCACGCCGAGCAAGATGCCCGCAAGGCAGAGCAGGCCCACCTGGACCATGAACACCAGCAGGATCAGCCCGCCGGATGCGCCCAGGCAACGCAGGGTGGCGACGGTGCGGGCCCGCGCCTCCATCCAGGCGCGCACGCCGGTGGCCACGCCGATCCCGCCCACCAGCAGCGAGCAAAGCCCGACCAGGGTGAGGAACAGGCTCGTCTGGTCCACCGCCCGGTTGACGCCGGGTGCGGCCTGCGAGGTGTCGCGGATGCGCCAGCCGGCTCCGGGAAACGCCTCGCGGATCGCCGCTGCCGTAGCGGTGGCGTCCGTGCCGGGCGGCAGCAGGACGCGCCAGTCGTAGCTGAGCAGCGAGCCGGTCTGCACCAGGCCGGTGGCCGGCAGCGCGGTGTCGCGGATCATCACCCGCGGCCCGAGGATCGCCAGGCCGTTGGCGTGGTCCGGCTCGCTGGTCAGCGCGGCGCGCAGGGTGAACGACGCCTGACCGATCCGCACCGTGTCGCCGACGTGCAGATGCAGCCGGTCCAGCACCAGCGGGTCCGCAGCGACCCCGCCGTCCAGCGCGGTCGCGAGGGGGATCGCCGGGTCCAGCACGGCGTCCCCCACCAGCGGGTAGGCGGCGTCCACCGCCTTCAGCTCGATGAGCTGCCGGTCGCCGGACGGCGCTGCCAGCAGCGAGCGCATCGTGACGATGGCGGACACCCGCCCGCCCCGTGCCAGCAGCCAGGTGCGCAGCGCCTCCGGCAAAGGCTGCGCCCCGCCGTCGATCGACAGGTCGCCCCCCAGCAGCGCCCGGCCGTTCTCGGCCAGGCCTTGGTCGACGGCGGCGCGCAGGCTGCCCACCGCGGCGATCGCCGCCACGCCCAGCGCCAGGCAGGCCAGCACCACGCGGATGCCGCGCAAGCCGCCGCGCAGGTCGCGCAAGGCCAGGCGCCAGGCGAGGCTCATGCCGGAACGGCCACGCAGCCGTCGGCGATCCGCACCTGGCGGTCGCAGCGCGCCGCCAGCGCCGCGTCGTGGGTGATCAGCAGCAGGGTCGTGCCGTGCTCCGCCTGCAGGCCGAACAGCAGGTCCATCACGCTGCGCCCGGTGGCGGCGTCGAGGTTGCCGGTCGGCTCGTCCGCCAGCAGCAGGCGCGGCGCCGGGGCGAAGGCGCGGGCCAGCGCCACGCGCTGCTGCTCGCCGCCCGACAGCTGCCCCGGCAGGTGCGTCAGCCGGTGCCCCAGCCCCACGGCGCGCAGGCTGGCGGCGGCCCGCGCGTCGGCATCGGCGCGGCCGGCCAGCTCCAGCGGGATGGACACGTTCTCCAGCGCCGTCATCGTCGGGATCAGGTGGAAGGCCTGGAACACGATGCCGACCGTGTCGCGGCGGAACCGGGCCAGCGCGTCCTCGCCCAGCGCCGTGAGGTCGTGGCCAGCCACCCGGACGCTGCCGCCGGTCGCCCGCTCCAGCCCGGCCAGCACCATCAGCAAGCTGGTCTTGCCGGAGCCGGAGGGGCCGACGATGCCCACCGCCTCCCCCGCGTCCACCTCCAGGTCGATCCCGGCCAGGATGTTGACCGGCCCGGCCGCCGCAGGCACCGTCAGGCGGAGCTCGCGCACCTGGACGAGGGGTGCGGCGGCGGCAGGAGGCAGGATGGTGTCCATGGCAACTCCATATGGCCTTGGGCGCCGTTGGGCGAGGGTGGCGGTTGCGTTAAGTTTCCTCGCCATGCCCGGGTTGGCGCAGGCCCGCACGCTCAGATTGCTGGTGTTCGGCGACTCCCTGGCGGCTGGTTACGGCCTGGCCGCGCCGGATGCGTTCCAGGCCCAGTTGGGGTCGGCGCTGAAGGCGGACGGGTTCGACGTGCTGATCCTGGATGGCGGCGTGTCCGGCGACACCACCGCGGGCGGCCGCTCCCGCCTGGACTGGGCGCTGGCCGACAAGCCGGACGCGGTGCTGGTCGAACTCGGCGGCAATGACGGGCTGCGCGGCACCGAACCTGCCGAGACGGAGGCCAACCTCCAAGCCATCCTGGACACGCTGGCGCGGCAGCACATCCCCAGCCTGCTGTCCGGCATGGAGGCGCCGCCCAACCTCGGCGCGCCGTTCAGCGCCGAGTTCCGCGCCGTGTTCGCCCGGCTCGGCAAGCGGCCGGGCCTGCTGTACGACCCGTTCTTCCTGGCCGGCGTGGCGGGCGACCCGGCGCTGAACCAGGCGGACCACATCCACCCCAACCCGGCGGGGGTGAAGCTCGTGGTCGCCCACATCAAGCCGCTGGTCGAGGCGCTGCTGCGCGAGGTGCCGGGCGCGTCGTGAGGCTGTTCGTCGCCCTGGACCTGCCGCACCCGGCGCAGGAGCGGCTGGCCCGGCTGGCCACCGGCCTGCCGGGCGCGCGCTGGCTGCCGCCCGAGAACTACCACCTGACGCTGCGCTTCCTGGGGGAGATGCCGGGCCACCGGGCGGAGGAGCTGGACGGCGCGCTGGCGGCGCTGCGCGGGCGAGGCTTCACCCTGCAGCTGAGCGGGGTCGGCGTGTTCGAGAAGGCCGGCCGGCCGCAGGCGCTGTGGGCCGGTGTCGAGCGCAACCCGCAGCTGGAGCATCTGCAGGCGAAGATCGAGACGGCGGTGCAGCGCGTCGGCTTCGAGCCGGAGCGCCGGCGGTTCGCCCCGCACGTGACGGTGGCGCGGCTGGACAACGCGCCGCCGAACAAGCTGGCGGAATGGGTGCAGGCACACAATCTGCTGCGGGCCGAGCCGATCGCGGTGGAGCACTTCACGCTGTTCTCCTCCCGGCTGGGCAAGGACGGGGCGGTCTACACGCCGGAGGTGGAGTACGGGCTTGGCTGACACGCTGGAGATCGCCGCCGCCGAGGCCCGCGCCTGCACCGCCTGTGCCGCCACCCTGCCGCTGGGGCCGCGGCCGATCCTGCGCGTGTCGACCACGGCGCGGCTGCTGATCGCCAGCCAGGCGCCTGGCACCAAGGTGCATGCCAGCGGCACGCCCTGGACGGATGAGAGCGGCAAGCGGCTGCGTGGCTGGCTGGGGCTGACGCCGGAGGAATTCTACGACGGCGCCCGCGTGGCGATCCTGCCGATGGGGCTGTGCTATCCCGGCCGCCTGCCGAATGGCGGCGACGCCCCGCCCCGCCCGGAATGCGCCCGGCTGTGGCGGCCCCGCCTGCTCGGCCTGATGCCGCAGCTGCGGCTGACCCTGCTGGTCGGCAGCTACGCCCAGGTGGACGCGCTGGGCCGGGGTGCGATGACGGACCGGGTGCGCGCCTGGCGCGACCACCTGCCGCGCTACTTCCCGCTGCCGCATCCCTCCTGGCGGACGGGCGTGTGGGAAACGCGCAACCCGTGGTTCGTGACGGACGTGCTGCCGGCGCTGCGGGCGGAGGTGGCGAGCATCCTGGCCGCGCCCGAGCCGACGCCGTGAGCGAAACCGGCCAGATGTGTCAAAGCCCTCTCCTTCTGGGAGACGCACAGCCGGTGGCCGGGGGACGCCGGCGGGGCTGCCTAGATCGGCTGCGCGTCCGCGGCGTGGCACATCGCGCGGATCGCGCGCCACTCCGCCTGACTGAACGCCGGGTTGCCGTCCGGGCCGGCCTTCGTCACGCGTTGCCGCTCGGCCGAAGCGGGATGGTCCGACAGGAAGCCCGGCAGTGCGGCGCCATGCTCGTTCTCCGCGAGGAAGCGGCCCAGCCCATCCGCCCGGAGCCCGGCCTGGCGCAGCGCGGACACGGCGAACGCGTCGGCACGCGCCTCCGCGGCCCGGCTGAAGGACAGGCTGGCAAGGTCGCCCGCCAGCCCGGCGGTGTCGAAACCGCCCCAGCCGAGCGCGGCCGCGGCCAGGTGCAGCCCGGTCGACCGCAAGACGCCCCGCAGGGCGTCCCGGTGCACGAGGTGCCCCATCTCGTGCGCGAGCACCCCCGCCAGCTCGTCGCCGTCCGCGACGCCCTGGATCATTCCGCGCGGCAGGAGGATGCGGTTGCCCGGCAAGGCGAACGCGTTGACCGTGCCGTCATCGGACACCACGATCCGCGCCGGAACAGGCCCGAGCCGCGCCAGCAGCCCGTCGAGCGCCGCCTGCCCGGCCGCGTCCACGCAGCGGCGGTGGCCGACCATGGCCGCCGACTCGGCAGCCCGGCCAAGCGCGCGGTCCCACGCCGCGGGGACCAGCGGCGCGAGCATGTCGGGCGCCGCGAGGACGAAGGCGGCCAGTAAGGCGAGGACGGCGAGGCAGCCGGCCAGCGCGGCCATCCAGCCGGGCTTGAAGCGGGCCGCCGGCAGCGCGGAGCGCAACGCCGCCAGCCCGGCCGGGTCGTCCACCACCAGGCGCGCCGGGTCGCGGCCGTGCCGGACGGTCGCGGCGCCGTCCGGGTCGATCACGACCCGCAGCCCGCGCAGCGCCCACCGGGCCAGCAAGGCCCCGTCCGGGCCGGTGATGCTGATTGCGCCACCCGTGACGGCGAGGCAGGCGGCGTATGCCTGGGCCTGCACCCCGTCGAAGAAGCGGGTCGCCACGCGCTACAGCATGCCGCCGCTGCTATCGAGCTGCTGGAACATGCCCTCGCCGAAGCGCGGTGACGCCATCGTGCTTTGCAGCAGCTCGGCCGCGTCCACCCGGCCCTCCCGCCACAGGGTGCTGGCAAGGAAGCGGGCATTGCGGTGCAGGATGATCGGATAGCCGAAGCCGAGGGTGAAGACCGCGATCAGCAGGTTGCCGACGACGAGGCCGAGCAGCCCCAGCCCCTGCATGCTGCTGGCGAAGCGTAGGCCGGACAGGGTGGTGTTGCCGACCACGTGCCGCTCGAACAGCGCCACGTACCAGCAGCGCAGCACCGCCGACAGCAGCGTGAACAGCACGACCGCCGCCATGATGGTCCAGGCGAACGTGACCGCCGCAACGGTCTGCCCGTCCGCCGCCGCCGGGTCGGCGGTGAACAGCGCCGGCAGGACTGGCTTGAGCACCATCCAGACGACCGCGCTGACCACCCCCAGCAAGACCACCGTGCCGGCCAGGGTGGCCAGGTACGCCGGATACACCCGGCGCGCGCTGCCGCTGAAGCGGAAGGCCGCACTGCCGAAATGGCTGGCATTGATCCGGCGCTCCGCCAGGCGGACTTGCACCCACGGGACCATCTGGAACAGCGTGACGAGCGCCAGCACACCGTACAGCACGGCGCGGCAACCATAGCCCAGCATCGACCCCGCCATGCCACCGCGTATGCCGCACCACAGCGTGCGGCTGAGCCGGTAGCGTTGGGCGGAGAACACCGCCCCGGCCGCCAGGATGGCGACGAACAGGTAGAAGCCGAACACGGCGATGCCGGCCAGCGACGGCGCGATCTTGGCCAGGATGAACCCGACCAACCCGGCGACCGCAGCGCTGCCGAGCAATACCAGCCCCGCCAGCAGGTAGCCGAGGAACAGCTCGCCACCCGTCCCGGTATACTCGAAGCGCTCGCCCTGGAAGCGGGTGCGCGACCAGAAGTAGCGTCGGTAGCGGGTGATCGCCCAGAAGCGGAAGATGCCGAGCGTCACGATCGTCAGCAGCAGGTTGAGGAGGAAGATGCGGTAGATCTCGCCGAGCCGCCCATCGTACTCGATGGCGCGGCCCCGACCAGCGGATGACGTCACTTGGTCCACGGCGAGTTTCTCCCACGGCGATAGGCCGGGACAGTAACGATTCGACGTGTGGGCGGCCAGGGCTTTGCCGCCCCGCACCCGATGCAGGCCGCGCGGCTACGCCCCCAGCAGGTGCAGCGCGACCTCGCGGCGGTGCGGGGCGGTGCGGTGCTCCCAGAGGTAGATCCCCTGCCAGGTGCCCAGCACCATCCGTCCGTCCGCGACGGGGATCGACAGCTGCGTCTGGGTGAGCGCGCTGCGGATATGCGCCGGCATGTCGTCCGGGCCCTCCGCACCGTGGCGGTAGCCGACATTCTCCGGCACCAGCCATTTGAAGAACGCCTGCAAATCCGCCCGCACCGTCGGGTCGGCGTTCTCCTGGATCAGCAAGGAGGCCGAGGTGTGGCGGATGAACAGCGTCAGCAGGCCGGTGGTCACCCCCTGCTCCGCGACCCAAGCCTCGACCGGGCGGGTGATCGGCACCAGCCCCTGCCCGCTGGTGGCGACCGTCAGCGTGTGGGTGGCCTGCCGCATCTCAGCGTCGCCCGAACAAGGTTTCGATCTCCGCCCGGCTGAGCTTCAGCACGGTCGGGCGGCCATGCGAGCAGGTGGCGGCACGCGGCGTCGCCTCCATCTGGCGCAGCAGGGCGTTCATCTCGGCCCCGTTCAGCCGGCGGCCGGCGCGCACGCTGCCGTGGCAGGCCATGCGGGCGACCGCCGCGTCCAGCAGGGCGTCCAGCGCGGTGGCCTCGCCATGCTCCGCCAGCTCGTCCGCCAGGTCGCGCAGCAGGGGCGCCGGATCGGGCGCGCCGCCGGCCGACAGCACCGCCGGCAGGGCGCGCACCAGTACTGCGCCGGGGCCGAACGCCTCCAGCTCCAGCCCCAGCGACAGCAGGGCCGGCGCGTGCCGCAGCAGGCGCGCGGCGTCCGCCGGCGGCAGGTCGACGACGGCGGGCAGCAGCAGCGGCTGACCGCGCACGCCGCCGTCGCGCAGCTGCGCCGACAGCGCCTCATGCGTCAGGCGTTCATGCGCGGCGTGCTGGTCGACCAGCACCAGGCTGCCGTCGCCGGCCACGGCGATGACGTAGGTGTCCAGCACCTGCGCCACCGCCGCGCCGAGCGGGTGCGGGGACGGCGCCTCCGGCGGCGGGGCAGCGCGGGCGGCGGGCGCGAAGGGCAGCGCGGCCTCGGCGAAGCCCCCCGTCGCCGGCGGCACCAGCCGCAGGGCGGGACGCGCCAGGCTGGGTCGCAGGCTGGCGAAGCGCGGCGCCGCACCGGCGCCGGCGGCCAGGCAGCGGCGCAGCGTGCCGATCACCAGGCTGCGCACCGCATCGGCGTCGCGGAAGCGCAGCTCGGTCTTGGCCGGGTGGACGTTCACGTCCACCGCCTCGGGCGGCATGGTCAGATAGAGCGCCACGGCGGCGTGGCGGCCGGGCGCGATCACGTCGCGGTAGGCCACCCGCACCGCCGTGCGCAGCACGGGGTCGGTCACCGGCCGGCCGTTCACCACCAGCGACTGCGCGGCCGCGGTGGCGCGGCTGGCTGCCGGGCCAGCGGCGTGGCCGCCCAGCAGCAGGCCGTCCCGCTCGCCGTCGACCACCAGCAGCTCGCCCGCGCCGAGCAGGGCGGTGGCGCGGGCGGTACGGTCCTGCGGCGGCAGGTCGAACACGGTCCGCCCGTCGCTGACCAGCCGCAGCGCCACCTGCGGCGCGGCATAGGCCAGGCGGCGCACCGCCGCCTCGGCATGCTCCGCCTCGACCCGCGGGGACTTCAGGAAGTTGCGGCGCGCGGGCGTGGCGAAGAACAGGTCCGACACCAGCACCTGCGTCCCGACCGGCCCGGCCGCCGGCACGACCCCGCTCGCCACCCCGCCCTCCACCCGGATGCGGTGCGCGTGCGGCGCGCCGGGCGGGCGGGAGGTGATCTGCAGGCGGGCGGCGGCGCCGATCGACGGCAGCGCCTCGCCGCGGAAGCCGAGCGTGGTGATGCGGATCAGGTGGTCGTCCGACAGCTTGGACGTGCAATGCCGCTGCACTGCCAGCGCCAGCTCGTCCGGCGCCATGCCGGTGCCGTCATCCGTCACCTCGATGCGCTCGATCCCGCCGCCGCCGAGCGCCACGGCGATGCGGCGGGCGCCGGCGTCGATGGCGTTCTCCACCAGCTCCTTCACCGCGGCGGCCGGCCGCTCGATCACCTCGCCGGCGGCGATGCGGTCGACCAGCGTGTCCGGCAGGCGGCGCAGCACCGCAGCCGGGGCAGGTTCGGGCGGGCGGGGCAGCGACTCCATGCGGGGAGCCTAGCGGATCAGCCGGGCCGACGCACGGCGCCGGTCAGGACACCGCCCCCGCACAGCCGGCGATGCCGCCGCGGATGCCCCAGACCGGGTTGCGCGGGTCGGCCGCCTGCACGCCCCAAGCCCCGCTGAAGCTGCCATGGTCGTTGGCGAAGACGACGAACTCCTTGCCCACGCCGAAGCGGTCGGTCCAGGTGAAGGTGCCGGCATTCTCCGCTTCCGGCTCGAAGTCGGTCAGATCGCCCTCGAACGGCTCGGTGTCCTCGATGCGGTAATGGCCGACCAGGTGGCCGTCCCGCATGGCGAAGTCGGTGTAGTGGCACTGGATCTGCCCGGCGTTGCGGATCTTGCCGGCGTAATGGCCGACCACGTCGGCGGTCCAGGCCGGGTCGGCCGGCTGCGCGGCGGCCGGGGCGATCGCGGCGAGCGCCAGCCCCAGCAGCAACCAGCCCCGCATCCTAGAACAGCGAGTCGAGGATGCCTTGGCGGCGACGCTGGATGATCGGCGTGTCGCCCGTCCCCTCGGACGCGCCGAGTGCCGCGTTCTGCCGCAGCCGCTGGCTCTCCGCCGCGGGATCGACCGGGGTCCCGGCCGGGGGCGCCGGCTTCCAGAACATCAGCCGGTCGGTGAAGCTGCGGCCGGGCGTGTCCAGCTGCGCCTCCGCATCCACCTCGTTGCGGATGTCGCGCGGCGCGGAGGGCCCGGCGGCGCTGACCAGCGCCTGCTGGCCCGGCGACGTGCCGGTGGGCGCGCCGGCGAGCGCGGTGGTGGGCGAGAGCGCCGCCTCCGCCTGCTGCCGCTCGGACAGTTCCTGCGGGCGCGACGCGCCGGGCCGCGGCGGGCGCAGCGAGAAATCCGGCGGCATGGACAGCGGCGCGCGGGTGGTGACGGTGAACTCGTCCGGCGCGTCGCGCGTGAGCCCGATGCTGCGGGACAGGTCGTCGCCGCTGCACCCGGCCACGGCCAGGCTGGCGACGAGGGCCAGGCCGGCCGCGCGGCCTGTGCGATGGCGAGAATGTCTCATAATCGGCGTCATAGCTCCGCCGCCCCCGGCCCTGCAAGCCGCTCGTCGAGCGGGCGCGGCTTCGGCCGCAGCCCGTCCAGCACCAGCGCCACGACGCCGCAGACGATCGCCGCGTCGGCGACGTTGAACACGTACCAGCTCCAGCCGCCGACGTGGAAATGGATGAAATCCACCACGGCGCCGAAGCGCAGCCGGTCCAGCACGTTGCCGATGGCGCCGCCGGCGATGGCGCCCAGCGACACCGCGACCAGCCGCGTCTCGGCCCGGCGCAGCCAGGCCCCCAGCGCCACCACGATGGCGATGGCCACCGCCACCAGCACCAGCGGCCCCCAGGCGCCGTCCGCCTTGAACATGCCGAAGGTGACGCCCTGGTTCCATACCATGGTCAGGCTCAGCACCGGCAGCAGGTCCACCCGGCCGAGCTCCGGCAGCCGCAAGCCCTGCAGGATCCAGGTCTTGCTGGCCTGGTCCGCGGCGAACACCAGCAGCACCGCCCCGAGGCCGAGCAGCGTCAGCCGGCGCGTCACGCCGCGGCCCGGGGCTGGCCGACCAGCCCGCTCTCCACCGCATCCACGCAGCGCAGGCACAGGGCCGGGTGGTCGTGCCTGCCGCCCACCTCCGGCAGCACCCGCCAGCACCGGGCGCATTTCTCGCCGGGGGCCTTGGCCACCGCCAGCGCCGCACCGGGCTCGACCCGGCTGACGATGGCGAACTCGGCCCAGCCCGCCGCACCCAGCAGCTGCACCGTCGCCTCCGGCAGCTGCACGGCTGCCTGCAAGGAGGCGCCGATCGTGCCATCCCGGCGTGCCGTCTCCAGGGCCGTCGTCACCATGCCGCGGCGGTCGCGCAAATCGGCCATGCGCAGCGCCAACGCCGGGTCGTGCCACTCGGCGGGGATTTCGGGGAGCGATTGCAGGTGGACGCTGTCGTCCGCCGCGGGGAAGCGGGCAGCCCAGGCCTCCTCGGCGGTGAACACCAGCACTGGCGCCAGCCAGGCGGTGAGGCAGCGGTGCAGCGTGTCCAGCACGGTGCGTGCGGCGCGGCGGACCGGCTCGTCCGGCCGGCCGCAATAGACCGCGTCCTTGCGCACGTCGAAATAGAAGGCGGACAGGTCGGCGGCGCAGAAGGCGTGCAGGTCCGGGTAGAAGCCGGTCCAGTCATGCGTCTGCAGCACCTGGCGCAGCCGCCCGTCGAACTCGGACAGGCGATGCAGCACCCATCGCTCCAGCTCCGGCATCTCGGCGGGCGGCACCCGCTCCGCCTCGCTCCAGCCGGACAGCGAGCCGAGCAGCCAGCGCAGGGTGTTGCGCAGGCGGCGATACAGCTCGGATTGCTGCTTGAGGATGTCCGGCCCGATCCGCAGGTCTTCCGTGGTGTCGGAGGTCATCACCCACAGCCGCAGGATGTCGGCCCCCATCGTGTCGGTGACCTGCTGCGGCGCGGTGACGTTGCCGAGCGACTTGCTCATCTTGCGGCCGTTCTCGTCCAGCACGAAGCCGTGCGTCAGAACCGCCTTGAACGGCGCGGCGCCGCGGGTGCCGATCGCCTCCAGCAGGGAGGATTGGAACCAGCCGCGATGCTGGTCGGAGCCTTCGAGGTACAGGTCGGCGGGCCAGGGCTTGCCGCGGTCCTCCAGGGCGAAACCGTGGGTCGAGCCGCTTTCGAACCAGACGTCGACGATGTCGGTCACCTGCTCGTAATCGGCCGGGTCGCGCCCCTCGCCCAGGAAGCGGCCGGGCGGCGAGGCATACCAGGCGTCGGCACCCTCTGCGGTGAAGGCCGCGACCACGCGGGCGACCACGGCCGGGTCGCGCAGCGGCTCGCCCGTGCGGCGGTCGACGAACACCGGGATCGGCACGCCCCAGGCGCGCTGCCGGCTGACGCACCAGTCCGGCCGGCCGGCGACCATGGAGCCGATGCGGTTGCGGCCCTGCGGCGGCACGAAGGGCGTCGCCTCGATCGCGGCCAGCGCGCGGGCGCGGATCTGCTCCGGCCCGTCCATGCGGATGAACCATTGCGGCGTGGCGCGGTAGATCAACGGGGCCTTGGACCGCCAGCTATGCGGATAGGAGTGCACCAGCCGGCCACGGCCGATCAGCCCGCCGGCCGCCTCCAGCGCGGCGCCGACCGGGACGGCGGCCTTGAACACGTGGGTCCCGGCGAACAGCGGGACGCCCGGCGTGTAGCGCCCATCCTCGCCCACGCTCTCCGGCACGGCGATGCCGTGGACGCGGCAGAGGGTGAAGTCGTCCTCGCCATGCGCCGGCGCCATGTGCACCAGGCCGGACCCCTGCTCCGTGGTGACGAACTCGCCCAGCAGGATCGGCGCGTCATGCTCGTAGCCCTGGCCGCGCAGCGGGTGGGCGCAGACCGTCCCCGCCAGGTCGGCACCGTGCACCACCTGCAGCACGTGGTGGGTCGCGATGCCCAGCGCGGTGCAGACGGCACCCACCAGGTCGAGCGCCACCAGGATCGTCTCGCCGGGGCGGGCGAGCGAGCCGTCCGCCACGCTGTCGACCCGCAGCTGGGCGTAGTCGATCGCGGCACCGGCCGCCAAGGCGCGGTTGCCCGGCATGGTCCACGGCGTGGTGGTCCAGATCACGGCGGAGGTGCCCGCCAGCGGCCCGGCCAGGATCGGGAAGCGCACCCACACCGTGTCGCTGGTGTGGTCGTGGTATTCGATCTCCGCCTCGGCCAGCGCCGTCTTCTCGACCGTGGACCACATCACCGGGCGCAGGCCGCGGTAGAGCGCACCGCCCAGCAGGAACTTGCCGATCTCCCCGGCGATCGCCGCCTCGGCCGCGAAATCCATGGTGGCGTAGCGGCCGGCCCAGTCGCCGGTGACCCCCAGGCGCTTGAACTCGGCGGTCTGGATGTCCAGCCAACCCTGCGAGTAGGCGCGGCACTCGGCGCGGAAATCCAGCACGGGCACGGCGTCCTTGTCGCGGCCGGTGCGGCGGTATTCCTCCTCCACCTTCCACTCGATCGGCAGGCCGTGCGTGTCCCAGCCGGGGATGAAGTCGACGTCGAACCCGGCCATGCGGTGCGCCCGCATCACCACGTCCTTCAGGATGCGGTTAAGCGCGTGGCCGATGTGCAGGTTGCCGTTGGAGTAGATCGGGCCGTCATGCAGCACGAAAGGGGGCCGCCCCGCCGCCGCCGTTCGGCTGCGCTGCCACAGCCCCATGCGCTCCCACCGGGCCAGGATGTCCGGTTCGCGCTTCGGCAGGTCCCCCCGCATCGGGAACGGGGTGGAAGGCAGGAAAACGGTGTCGCGGTAATCGAGCATGGGCGGTGATCCGGCAGCGTGCAGCCTAGCCCACAAACTTAGCGCGCCGGGCGCCGGCCGCGCCAGCCCGCCCGGCGGGGGTCAGGGCAGCGGATCGCTCGCCGCGACCCGGTCGGAGCGCGTGGCCGGCCCAGGGCCGATGAAGCCGAAGGTCGGGTAGACGGTCGTGCCGAGCTGGCCGGAAGGCTCCCACCACACGCGCACGGCGGACCAGTCGTTGCCGGGCGACACGTCGACCACCGGCTCGCCGGAGGAGATGCGGCCATGCACCCAGTTGGCCTGGGTGACGGTGATCTCCCGCGGGGTGCGCAGGCCGGCGACGACGGACACATGCCCGGCGGGCAGGCGGCGGCTGCGTTCGAACACCAGCACGGACCCTGGCGCGGGCGCCGAGCCGCGCTCGTATCGGCCGGCCGCACCCTCCCACCAGGACGCAGCGTCGCCGTAGAGCTGGATGCCGCTCACCTCGCGCGCGTAGGGCGCGCACTCCACGCTGGCGGCATGGGATCCGGCGGCGGACAGCGCCGGACGGGAGGCCCCGCCGGCGCAGGCCGTAAGGCCGGCCAGCACGGGGATGCAGGCGAGCCAGCGAAGCCTCCCGCGCGCGGAGGGGCGGATGCGGGGTCGGAAGCGATCCGCACTGGACATCGGCACGGAGGAAAACCAGCCGATGTCCAGTGCTGGGGACGCTACTTCTTCGGCGCGGCTGCCGGCGCCGGTGCGGCCGGAGTGGCAGTGGCCGGAGCGCTGGCCGCCGGAGCGGTTGCAGCCGGCGCGGTGGCAGCCGGCGTGGCGGTGGCAGGCGCCTTCTTGGCAGGGGCGGCGCGACGGACGACGGCCCGACGCGCCCGCATGACGCCCTTCGGCGCCGCGGGCTGGCTGAAATCGACATACGGGACGGCAGCGGCACCCGGCGCGGCGTCCAGCGCACGGGCGGCTGCCATGCCGTCCGCCGTCGGCGCGACGCCACCCGCAGCTGGCGTCGCAGTCTGGGTGGCACTGGCGGCGGCCCGTGCGGCGGCGCGACCGCGGCGGGTCAGCCGAGGGGTGGGCGCCGGAGTGGTGGTCACGCCGCCGCTGGGCTGGGGCGCGCCCATGCTGCCGTTCGTGTCGGGCCCAGCGGGCGCGGCCTGGCTGACGCCGCCGGGCGAGGCGGGATAGGCCATGTTGCCGGTGTCACGCGACGTGGGCGCCGGGATGCGCACCTGGCCGGACGGCAGCGAGTCCGGGTAGGCCATGCTGCCGCCGCCACCCGTCGTCGCGTTGTTCGCAGGCTGGGCCTGAACGGTCCCGGCGGCCAGCAGCGCCATGGCCGGGATGAGGCCCATGAAACGGAACGTCATTCTCTTACTCTCCTCCAGAAGCCCGACCCAGCGGGGCACCGTGGCGACGGTAACATCACCGTGCGGCTTCGTCTTCTCCCACGCACGGCAATTTCGCAGATTGTTGCGACATGCCAGTGACAGTGTTGCATGAATCGTCGCCCGACGGCCATGGCGGCACAACCCTGCGGTTCAGCTCCGGCGCGCCTCCAGCAGGCGCGCCTCCGCTTCGTCGGGCGGCAAGCGGAGCGCCCGGAGGGCCACGCCAGCGCTGAAGCCGGCGCGGGCCAGCCGGGCCAGGTCGCGCGGGCGTTGTGCCGGGTCGGCAGATGGCCGGAACGGCCCGATCCGGCGGCGGGCGGCGTAGAGGAGGGCGGCGGCCAGTTCAGCCTCGGCGTCTTCCGGCAGCGCGGCCAGGTCCGCCGGGACTCCCTTGGCCTGAAGATGCGCGACGATGGCGCGGCGGGACCGGCCGGCGCGGTGCAGCGAGCGGGCCCGCCCGGCCGCGAAGGCCGCGTCATCCACTGCGCCGATGGCAGCCAACCGCGCCACAACCAGGCGCGCCGCCTGGAGGCACGCCGCCACTGCGTCCGGCGCCGCCTCCGCCGCCCGAGCCCATCGGTCGACCCGGCGGCCAAGCACGCGGAGCAGCCCGGCCCGCGTGGTGCTGTAGCGGGCGAGATGGGCAAGGGCGGCCTGGCGCAGCGCGTCCTCGTCGGGTGGCGGTCCAGGCTCGGCTCGGGTCTGGCGCATGCGCCAACCCTGCCACGCAGCGGCGCGGACCGGAACCGCTCAGGCGGCGCCCGCGTTGACCCGCGGAGCCGGGAGATCGCTGCATGAGCCGCCTGACCGCATACGCCGCCACGCTGGCACTCGCGGCCGGACCGCTGCACGCCCAGGCTCCGTCCCCAGGCAAGCCGGATCTCGCGGTCGCCGCGGTGACGATGACGGGCGGGGTGCGCGTGAGCAAGCTGATCGGCGCCAACGTCTACGGCGACGGCACGACGGTGCTGGGCACGGTCGACGACCTGATCGTGGATGCGGACCACAAGGTGGCACTGGCGATCGTGGCCGTCGGCGGCGTGCTGGGCGTGGGCGCCAAGTTGGTGGCATTGCCCATTGGCCAGCTGCAGACGGGCGTCGACGGCAAACTCATGCTGCCTGGCAGCACCAAGGACACGTTGGGCGCGATGCCGGCGTTCACCTACGGCGGTTAAGCGTTTGACTTCGCGCCTCGCGGCGTTTCATGCTCCGAGCTTACCCTCGCGACCGGCCCCGAAAGGTCGTGGCTGACGCGTGGGGATCACCGAGGTGAACCCGTCGTCATGATCGCTGCCCTGATGCCCACCTACAACCGCGCCGACCTCGCCTTCGAGCGGGGCGAGGGCGCCTGGCTGTACACGGGCGACGGCCGACGATTCCTGGATTTCGGGGCCGGCATCGCAACCTCCTCGCTGGGGCACAACAACCCCCACCTCGTCGCCGCCATCGCCGAGCAGGCGGGGCGCGTGATGCACGTCTCCAACCTCTACCGGGTGCCAGGTGCCGAGCGGCTGGCGGCGCGGCTGGTGGAGGCGACGTTCGCGGACAGCGTGTTCTTCTGCAACTCGGGCGCCGAGGCGAACGAGGGCATGGTGAAGATGATGCGCCGGGCCATGGCGGACACCGGACGCGGCGAGCGCCACCGCATCATCTGCTTCGACGGGGCGTTCCACGGGCGCACCCTGGCGATGCTGTCGGCCACCGGGAATGCGAAGTACCTCCAGGGGTTCGGCCCGGTGGTGCAAGGCTTCGACCATGTGCCGTTCGAGAACATGAACGCCGTGCGGGACGCCATCGGCCCCGAAACCGCCGGCATCCTGGTGGAACCGGTCCAGGGCGAGGGTGGCGTGCGCCCGGCCTCGCTGCGCTTCCTGCGGGAGCTGCGGGCCGCGTGCGACGAGTATGGCCTGCTGCTGGGCCTGGACGAGGTGCAGTGCGGCATGGGGCGCACCGGCAAGCTGTTCGCCCACGAATGGGCAGGCATCGAGCCGGACGTGATGTCGGCCGCCAAGGGCATCGCCGGCGGCTTCCCGATGGGCGCCGTGCTGGCGAAGGAAGCGGTGGCGCGGCACCTGGTGGCGGGCACGCATGGCACCACGTTCGGCGGCAACCCGCTGGCCTGCGCCGCGGCCAACGCGGTGCTGGACGTGATGCTGGCGCCGGGCTTCCTCGACGATGTCGACCGCAAGGGCCGCCTGCTCTGGCATGCGCTGGAGCGGGTGGTGCGGGAAGAACCAGAGGTGTTCTCCGACGTGCGCGGCGCCGGGCTGATCCTGGGGCTGAAATGCCGCGTGCCGAACACGGAGGTCCAGGCGGCGTTCATGGCCGAGGGGCTGCTGACCGTCGGCGCCGGCGACAACGTGGTGCGGCTGGTGCCGCCGCTGGTGGTGACGGACGCGGACATCGCCGCCGCCTTGGACATGGTGCGCCGCGGTGCCCGGCGGTGCCGCCCGTCCGCGGCGCAGGTGGCCGCGAAATGAGCGGCGCCGCACGCCGGCTGCGGGCGGAGGACGGAATTGCGCTGCAGCCCGATCCGCCGCGTCACTTCCTCGACCTGAAAGACCTCGACCCGGCGGTGCTGCGGCAAATGCTGGACGTGTCGCGCGGGTTCAAGCAGGCGGGAGGCCCGTCCTCCCGTCCGCTCACCGGGCGGACCCTGGCGATGATCTTCGAGAAGCCCTCCACCCGCACCCGGGTCTCGTTCGAGGTGGCGATGCGCCAGCTCGGCGGCGAGGTGGTGGTGCTGCAGGGCAGCGAGATGCAGCTGGGCCGGGGCGAGACGGTGGGGGACACCGCCCGGGTGCTGTCCCGCTACGTCGACGCGATCATGCTGCGGACGGACGATGCGGGAAAGCTCGCCGAGCTGGCGGCGCATGCCACCGTGCCGGTCATCAACGGCCTGACCAACAAGAGCCATCCCTGCCAGCTCATGGCGGACGTCATGACGTTCGAGGAGCACCGCGGCCCGATCGCCGGGCAAGTCGTGGCCTGGGTGGGCGACGGCAACAACGTCGCGTGCTCCTGGATCGAGGCAGCGGTGCGGTTCGGCTTCGCCTTGCGCATCGCCTGCCCGGTGGAATTGCAGCCGCCTGCGGAGTTGGTCGCATGGGCCCGGGCGCAAGGCGCCAGTATCTCCGTGGGTCACGAGCCGGATGTGGCAGTCAGGGATGCCGGCTGCATCGTCGCCGACACTTGGGTGAGCATGGCGGACGATCCGAACTCCAACCGGCACAACATGCTGGCGCCCTACCGGGTGGACAGCCGGCTCATGCGGCAGGCGCGTCCAGACGCCGTGTTCATGCACTGCCTGCCGGCGCATCGCGGGGACGAGGTCACCACGGAGGTCATCGACGGCCCTCAATCCGTGGTGTTCGATGAAGCCGAGAACCGGCTGCATGCACAGAAGGGCATCCTCGCCTGGGCGTTGGGCGCAGTGCGGTGACGCGCTCGTCCTTGACGGAGGCCACGCCGGCCACGCCGGGCTGGGTCGATGCCAAAATCCGAGCCATCTTCCAGCCACTTGGCGAAGCAGGCATTCGGGTCGGCGATGCCTATGCAGACTGCCTCGCGGGCGTGCGAAGTGTCCCCGACGTCGACCAAGGACGGGATCGCTGCCGTGCGGTCGCTATCCGCGAACTTGGCGCCTTCGTCGAGGACACGGCCGCCTTGGACCGGACGCTACAGGCGCTCGAGGCTGAGATCGCCAGCGCGACGTGAGGCAGCACCGCCGCCCTTTGGCCAGGCGACGGGCCGAGGATCGGGGCTTTCCCTCAGGCGAGCTTGACCTGACCGTGCCCGCCCGGCTGCGGCGACTGACCAGTGGTCACGGCCTTCAAGTAGCCATAGGCGTGCAGCATGGCAGATGACGGGGCATCCCAGTATTCGGCCTGCTGGACCGTGACCTTGAGGAGGGCGATCTCCGGATCATCCTTGCCCTGCGGGAACCACGTGCGCACGGACTCGGCCCAATGCTGCTCAATCGCCGTTCGGTCACGAACCAGGCTGGCCCGGCCAGAGACGGAGACGTAGTCCTGCTTGCCCGGGTGGGCGAAGGACAGGTTGACGCGCTGCTCCGCCTCGACCTCGGCAACCTTGTGTGAGCTGGCGCGGGTGAAGAACCACAGCGTTCCGTCGAACTCCTTCTGTGACATCGCCATCGGCCGGCTACGGAGATGTTCTCCGTCTTCCGTCACCAGCATCGCGATCTCGACCGTCTTGATGAGGTCCCACAGCTTGGCAGTGTCATCGGTTTCCATCAGGGCGATCCTTCGCTGTCCGGCTGGGTAACGAGGCTGCCGCGAGGATGGTTCCGCAGTGGTGAACCTCACCGGGCCGCCCTATCTTGAGGCGATGAGCGCCATGCCAGCCTTTCTCGACGGCACCCGACCGGATGTGCCGGACCTCGTCGTGCCCCGGGGTGTGACCCCGTTCCACCTCCCAGGCCGCCCGGTGCGGGGGCGCCTGGTGCGCCTCGGGCCGCTCGCCGAGGCGCTGCTGGCGCGGCATGCCAACCATCCCGTGGTCTCCAAGCTGTCCGGCGAAGCTTTGGCTTTGGCTGCCGCACTGGCGGCGGCGCTGAAATTCCAGGGGTCGTTCAGCCTGCAGGCCAAGGGGGATGGCGCGATCCCGATGCTGCTGGCCGACTGCACGCAGGCGGGAGCGTTGCGCGGCTATGCCCGGGCGGAGCCCGAACGGCTTGCGGCCGCCTTGGCCGCCGCCGAGCAGCCGAGCGCCGCCACACTGCTCGGCCAGGGCTACCTTGCCTTCACAGTCGACCAAGGGCCTGACCGCGAGCGCCACCAGGGCATCGTCGCCATCGAAGGCGACGGTCTGGCCGACATGGCGTTGCACTACTTCGAAACCAGCGAGCAGCTTCAATGCGCGTTGCGGCTGGCCTGCGCCCAGACCGAAGCGGGATGGCGAGCCTCCGCCCTGATCCTGGAGCGCGTGGCGGCCGAAGGTGGGCTGGACGCGCCCGAACCGGAGGATGCGGACGAAGCCTGGCGCGCGGCGACCACCCTTGCTGCCACGGTGACGGACGCCGAGCTGCTGGACGATGCGTTGCCCGCGGAACAACTGATCTGGCGCCTGTTCAGCGCGGAAGGCGTGGCGGCGGACCGTCCGCGCGCACTGGCCTATGGCTGCCGGTGCTCGCGCGCGCGGTTGGCCAACATCCTGGATGGGTTCGGCCCGGACGATTTGGACCATATGGCGGTGGCCGGCGACATCGTCATGACCTGCGAGTTCTGCAACCTGGACTTCCGCTTCGCCCGCGACGAGGTTCGCGGGAGCGCCGCCGATTGACGCGAACACCGCGCATGGCAGGCTGCGGTGGCGTCCTTGACCAGGAGAAAGCATGATCGCCCGCCGGTCCGTCCTGTTGCTGCCATTGCTCGCTGCCGCCTGTGAGGGCGACGAGGTGCCGCGGAATTTCGCGCCGCCCAACTACGGTTATCTCACGCCGATCCAACTCAACGTGGCCAACATCGAGGTGGATGACCGCTCCCCACCCGCAGCGGACAACTCCGTAGAGGGGGCGTCGCCGCTGCGGCCGAGCGATGCGCTGAAGCAGATGGCGAATGACCGCCTGGTTGCGGCAGGCAGTGCTGGCCGTGCCGTGTTCGTCATCGACCAGGCGAGCCTGACGCGCGCTGGCGGCGGGATCGACGGATTGATGGCGGTGCACCTGGACGTCTTCGCCGGTCCAGGCGGGGAGCGGGCGGGGTTCGCGGAGGCGCGGGTGGCGCGGCGGCGGACCAGTAGCGACACGGGGGAAGATGCGCGCGCCGTGCTGTACGACTTCACGGTCCAGATGATGAACGACATGAACGTCGAGTTCGAGTTCCAGGTGAAGCGCTCGCTGCGAGACTGGCTGCAGGCCGCGGCCGGAGCGGCACCCGCGCCGCCACCTGTGCAATCGGAGGACCTCTCAGCCCCGACCCGGCTGCCGCCGCCGGGCTCATCGGCGGGCCAATTGCTGCGGCACTGAGTGCCTATCCGGAAAGTCCACCGTGGCGGGCGTCGACGGCAATCTCGGCACAGCGACTTTCCAGACAGACACCGAGGCTCGCCGCCGCCACGCCATCGCGTCAGCTGCGGAGCTTCGCGACCTGCGCAAGCAACGTGCTTTCGCTCAGGATCTGCGGCAGGACGACCGGCGGCTTGCCGGGCGCATAGAAGACGTAGAGCGGCACTCCGTCGCGGTCGTGGTCTCGGAGGAAGCTGGAGACCACCGGGTCGCGTCGGGTCCAGTCGCCTTTGAGGTAGGCGACGTGGGCATCGGCGAAGGCCTGCCGCACAGAAGCTGGTGCGAGCGCGACGCGTTCGTTCAGGAGGCAGGACAGGCACCAGGCCGCCGTCATGTTGACGAAAACCGGTCTGCCTTGGCCTTGGAGTTCCGCCAGGCGAGCTGGGCTGAACGGTTCGCTCGGTTCGGAAGCGCCGGCTGGCAGCGTGACCAGGGCCACCACGGACAAGGCCGCGACCCAAGCCGCGCCAAAAGCGCAGCGGCGGCCCCATCCCGCGCTGAGTTGAGCCACGCCGAGCGCCCACCCGGCGAAGCCAATGCCTACCAGGCCTACGGCGACCGTGAGCACGCCGGTGGGGCCGGTTTGCTGGCTGACCACCCAGACCAGCCAGGCCGCGGCACCATACATCGGGAAGGCCAGCGCCTGGCGGAGGGTCACCATCCAAGGCCCGGGCCGGGGCAGGCACGCTGCCAGCCCGGGCAAGAGAGCGACCGCCAAATATGGAAGCGCCAAGCCCACGCCCATGGTCGCGAAGATGGAGAGGGCGGCGATCGGGGGCGCGTCCATGGCGCCGGCCACGGCCGCGCCCATGAACGCGGCGGTGCATGGCGTGGCCACGATGACGGCCAGCAGGCCGGTGAAGAAGCTGCCGAGGTGGCCGCGGAGAGACGCCAGGGACTGCCCGGCGCCGGCCATGCGCCCGCCAAGGGCGAAAACCCCCGACATGTTCAGCCCGGTGGCGAATAAAACCCAGGCCACGACCGTGACGAAGAGCGGCGATTGGAACTGGAAGCCCCAGCCCACGGCGCCCCCAGCGCTGCGGATCGCTAGCAGCGTCGCGCCCAAGGCGACGAACGTGGTGACGACGCCCGCGGTGTAACTCCCCGCCTCCATGCGAATGGTGCGGCGGTTCGCGCCGGACAGCCGGGACAGGGCCATCGCCTTCATCGCGAGTACCGGGAAGACGCAGGGCATGAGGTTCAGCAACAGACCCCCGGCCAAGGCGGCGAGCAGCAGCAGCGGCAGGGATGACAGCACCCGACCCGGACTGCCTCCGACGACGGGCATGGCGGTGACATCGAACGCCGTTGCGGCCCCACCGGGAAGGGTGAACGCAACGACGCCATCCACCGGGCCAGGCTTGGCCGCGTAGGATTGGCCTAAATCCACGTGGAAGGCGAGCCCGCCGTCACTGCCAGACGGCACCTGCACGCCTGCCGTCTCCGTCTGCCCCTCCGCCGCAGGGAAGAACTCCGCGGACGTGACTGCCTGAGGCAGGCCCGTGCCGGAAAGGCGCAGCGTGCCGTCTGGCGCGACGGTCGCCTGAAAAGAGGCCGGCCTTGGGGTGCGTGCAGCAGCGGCGACGAACAACCCAGCCTGCGCCGAGGGGGCTGCGGCGCCTGCTTCGAGGTGCAGCGTGAAATCGCCCTCCTCTGGCACGCAGAGGTCGCGGCACACCAGCCAGGAGGCATGGGCCTTGAGATCCAGTGGAGCGGTGCCCGGCGTTAGGGTCACCGGCAAAAGCACGTCGCCCTGGTACGCGAAGGTGGTGAGATCACCCTCCGCAACCCGGGTTGGAGCGGGCCACGTGATCGGGCTTGCGGCCGTGCCAGGGGGCAGGTCCCACGCCAGCTCCGGCGCGACACCGGCATCGCCCGGGTTCTTCCAATACGTATGCCAGGTTTTCGCCAATTGGAGACGTAGACCTGCGTGGAACGGCTTGCCCGGCTGGATGGTATCCGTGTCGGTGACCAGCGTGGCCGTCACTCGGCTGCTGGGGACGGCCACACTCTCGGCCGCTCGGCCAAACAGCGGGAGGAGGAGGCATGCGCTGATGCCGGCAAGGAGAATGGGCCGCCGCGTCAAGTCACCCTCCAAATTCGGGTGGCGCGCGGTTGCCGATCATGGCGAGAAGCTCCCGCCGGGTGTCCGGGTTGTCGCGGAAGGCGCCGAGAAGCCGGCTGGTGACCATGCCGACGCCAGGCTTGTGGACGCCACGCGTCGTCATGCACTGATGCCCTGCCTCGATCACCACGGCGACCCCTTTGGGATGCAGTACGTCGTTAATGGTGTTGGCTATCTGGACGGTCAGCTTCTCTTGGATCTGGAAGCGCTTGCTGTAGGCATCGACGACCCGGGCCAGCTTGCTGATCCCAACCACGCGTCGGTCTGGGAGGTAGGCCACATGCGCCTTGCCGATGATCGGGACCATGTGGTGCTCGCAGTAGCTCTCAAGGCGGATGTCGCGTAGCAGGATGATCTCGTCATATCCCTCCACTTCCTCGAAGGTCCGCTCCAGCAAGGCTGCGGCATCGACGTTGTAGCCGGCGAACAGCTCCCGATACGATCGGGCCACGCGCGCCGGCGTCTCCCGCAAACCCTCCCGCGCCGGATCGTCCCCGGCCCAGCGGAGCAGGGTCCGCACTGCAGCCTCCACCTCGGCTTGGGTCGGCAAAGGCGCGGGCGACGTGTTCAATCGGTCAATCCTGATTGGAGGGCGTAACGAAAACGAGGGTCGAGGGTGATCCGCCGGGCTCATGCATTCTTCCGCCACTGCGTCCTTACGGGAACGGGTGGCGATGCTGGTGAGCGCTAGTGCAAGCGTTGCCCAGCCTGGGGAGAGTCGAGGCTGAACGTTGGGATCACGACATCGAAAGTCTCGCCGGTCTCGGGAGCGATCATGTGGTAGTGACCTTCCATAAAGCCAGTCGGCGTTTCGAGCGGCGTGCCCGAGGTATACTCGAAGCTTTCGCCGGGTTCTAACGACGGCTGCTCGCCGACCACTCCCTGGCCTTCGACCGTGATCGTCCGCCCGCGGCTGTCGGTGATCCGCCAGGTCCGGCTGATGAGCTGCACCGTGACCGGTCCGCCGTTGTGGATGCGGATGCGGTAGGCCCAGACGTAGCGTCCCTCATCCGGTTCGGACTGGTCGACGAGATAAGAGGGCTGCACGGCCACGACGATGGAACGCGTCGTCGCCGTGTAGTCAGACGGCATCATTCAGCCGCTTCCTGCAGCGGCAGGGTGGCGGAGGCGGCGGCAAGTCCGCTGGCCAAATCCGCGCACAGGTCTCCGGCATCCTCGAGCCCGACCGACAGACGGATGACGCCATCGGTGATGCCCAGACGCGCCCGCTCGGCCGCTCCGATGCGCATATGGGTCGTGGTTGCCGGGTGCGTCGCAAGAGATTTCGAATCACCAAGATTGTTGCTGATCGCGATCAGGCGCAGTGCGTTCATGAAGGCGAAGGCCGCAACCTTTCCGCCGACCAGTTCGAAAGTGACAAGCGTGCCGCCGCCCGACATCTGCGACATGGCAAGACCGTGCTGTGGATGATCTGCACGCGCGGGGTAGAGGACGCGGCTGACATGCTCTTGCTGGCCGAGGAACGTCGCGATCGTGGCAGCCCGGGCGCATCCGGCCTCCACCCGCAACGCCAGCGTCTCCAAACCTTTCAGCAGCACCCACGCGTTGAACGGTGAAAGGCTTGGTCCGGTGTTGCGGATGAACGGCTGCAGGGTGGTTTCGATCCAGTGGCGCGCTCCCAGCACGGCGCCGCCGAGTGTTCTGCCCTGGCCGTCTATGTGCTTGGTACAAGAATAGACGACGATATCGGCCCCCATTTTCAGCGGCTGCTGGAGCAGAGGCGTCGCAAAGACATTGTCCACGATCACCAATGCACCAGCCTGATGAGCGAGGGCGCAAACGGCCGGGAGATCCACCACCTCCAGCATCGGGTTGGAAGGGCTTTCCACCAGCACCATCGCAGTTGGTTGCGACAGCGCCTGTTGCCATTGCTGCAGGTCGGTCCCGTCGACAAACTCCGTCGTCACGCCGTAGCGCGGCAGAAGCGTCGAGACGATCCAGTGGCACGAGCCGAACAAGGCTCTCGCGGCAACAACCCGGTCGCCGGTCTTCAAATGGCTGAGCATGGCCGCATGGATGGCTGCCATCCCGGTGGCGGTCACCCGGCAAGCCTCCGCGCCTTCGACAGCGGCGAGGCGATCTTCCAACATCGTCACAGTCGGGTTGCCGAAGCGCGAGTACTGGTAGTGTGCAGCGGTTCCATCGAATGCCGCTTCTGCTTCTTCCGCGCTGCTGTAGGTGAAGCCAGACGTAAGAAAGAGCGCCTCGCTCGTCTCTCCGTGATGTGTGCGAGCGGTCCCCGCCTGAACCAGCCGAGTGGTCGTTGAAAACTTGTCTTTCATAACCTGGCCCTTCTGCTGCGAATGCAAACAGCACCAACTGATTTGCCAGCCGCAGCAGCCGAACGAGACCATCGGTTAAGATGCTATCGCAAGGCCTCTTTAGCGCGTTTGTTTAACCTCGCCGCAATCCGGCCGGACAAATTACGAGGGACCATGACGCTATCGACGGAAGGTTGCGTCGTCAACCTGCACTCTTTAAGAAGAGGGTGCGTGCGGGTGTAGTTCAATGGTAGAACGGCAGCTTCCCAAGCTGCATACGAGGGTTCGATTCCCTTCACCCGCTCCAACCCGTCGGCCCGGTTTCCGTGAGTGTTTCACGTGAAACACAACTCTACCGATACGTGAGGTTGCTCTTACGGTGGGGTGACAGGATCAACCTGACATCGCGCGGACGACAGTCGGAGTCCGCCCTAGTTGATCTCGTCGATGGATGCCTGACGATCGTGCCGCACCTCCCAGCGGGGGTCGACCGGATCATCGACCTTGGATCGGGTCAGGGCTTCCCAGCGATCCCCGTTGCCATCGCGACAGGTCTGCCGATCGAAATGATCGAGGCGGACCGGCGCAAAGCGGCTTTCCTGACCACAGCGATGGCGGAACTGGGGCTGTCCGGCGCGGTCCACCGAGTTCGCATTGAAGACGCAACGCTGGCCCCCGCGCTATGCGTCACGGCAAGAGCCCTGGCCCCAGTCGACGTGCTGATCAAGCTTGCCGCCCCGCTGCTGGCTCGCGACGGGTGCGGGTTATTCCTGAAAGGAGCGGCAGCGGCGGCGGAACTGCTGGATGTCCCGCCACATCCGAGCTTCCAGGTTGAACTGTTGGGGACGGACCGACCGCCGATCACCCTCGTCAAGGTGACCAAGCTCCGCTAAAGCGGAGTCGTGAGCACCCCTCTACAAACCCTGCCACCGCACATCATCGCCGTAGCGAACCAGAAAGGTGGCGTTGGCAAGACAACCACTGCATTGAACCTCGGGACGGCGCTCGCTTTGGCAGGTCAGCGCGTGCTGATCGTCGACTTGGATCCCCAGGCGAATGCTTCGACTGGCCTAGACATCTCACGGGTGGACCGCGATCCAGGCTGCTACGGCATGATCACCGGACGCAATCCGCCCGCCGAGTGCATTCGTGCAACCGCAGTCGCTGGTCTGTCCATCATGCCGGCCGAGAGTGACCTTGCCGGTGCAGAGGTTGAACTCGTCAACCAGCCACGACGTGAGTTCCGCCTGCAAGAGGCACTCGCTCATGTCTGCGACGTGGCCATCGTCATCATCGATTGCCCGCCAAGCCTCGGTCTTCTCACGCTCAACGGCCTCGTGGCAGCCAGCTCCATCATGGTGCCACTCCAGTGCGAGTTCTTCGCCCTCGAAGGTCTGAGCCAACTTGCGCAAACCGTGGATCGCGTCCGCGCCGCCTTCAACCATCGGGCCATCATCGACAGCATCGTACTGACGATGTTTGACCGCCGTAACAACCTATCGGAGCTTGTCGCTGCGGACGCGAGGAGCTTTTTCGGCAGGCGGGTGTTCGATACCGTCATCCCGCGCAGCGTCCGGGTTTCCGAAGCGCCGAGCCATGGCAAGCCCGTCATGCTCTACGATCCGAAGTCGCAGGGTGCGCAAGCCTATGCGAGACTGGGCGCCGAACTGAGCCAGCGTCTCTCGCTGTCGCAGCCGTCCCCCGCTTTCGCGTGAAAGACAGCGCCCCCAGGCTCGGCCGCGGATTGGCCGCGTTGCTTGGAGACAGCCCGGTCGCGTCCACTCCGGCCGTGGGTATGGTGCCGACGGCAGCACTGGCTCCGAGCACGTTCCAACCGCGTGGGCCGATCGAGGAGCAGGATCTCACCGAACTCGCGGACTCGATCCGGACGCAAGGTATCTTGCAGCCGATCTTGGTGCGGCCGAGTGCCTCCCAGCCGGGACACTTCCAGATCATCGCCGGGGAACGACGATGGCGTGCTGCCAAACTGGTCGGCCTTGCCGCCGTCCCTTGCTTCATCCGCGACTTGTCTGACACCTCGGCGAGCGCCGCAGCCCTCGTCGAGAACCTCCAGCGCAAAGACCTCAATCCGATCGAGGAGGCAGAAGGGTTTCGGCGACTCATCGACGAATTCGGTCTCACACAGGAAGAGCTTGGCGCGGCCATCGGCAAGTCGCGGAGCCACGTGGCCAATCTCCTGCGGTTGCTGGCCTTGCCGCCGCAGGTGATCGGTTACGTTCGAGCTGGGACGTTGACGGCGGGCCATGCGCGCGCTGCCCTCGCATGTCCCGATCCTGCCGCCGCGGCCGACCGGATGGTCAGTCTGGGATTGAACGTGCGACAGGCCGAGGCACTCGCCTTGCCCAAGGCGCAGCCTACCCAGCCTTCCACCCACAAGACGACCTCCTTCGAAGACGGCGCTGCCAACCTGCGTGCTGTGGAAGCCGACTTGTCCGAGCAGCTTGGCCTAGCCGTGTCCATCAGCTTCAATGGCCGTGGCGGTGCTGTCACCCTGCGCTACCAAACGCTCGACCAACTCGACCACATCATCGCGCGTTTGGGGCGAGGCTGAGAACGACCGCTCTTATGCCTGGGTGGCCCTTGCAGCCGCGGCGCGTAAGACGTGGCCGGCGATCGCGACGTCCGGCGAGGCTGCCCGCTTGCAAGCCATGTCTGCGTCCCGGATCACCCGACCGAGCGCTTCAAGGCGAGCCACCGTCCATCGCTGGACCGCCTGCATGAAGCCGGGGAGCTGCCGTGGGAACACTGGAGGCTGTAGACTGCGGGCGGCGTCCTCCATGCTGCGTCCCTCTTCCATCAACAAGCGGACTTTCAACAGCCGCTGCACCTCGTTCGACATCACGGCAAGCACACCTGGTCCGCTGGCTCCCTCCCGCGCCAGTTCCGCCATCAAGTCGTCACATCGCTTCATTTGGCCGCTCAGTGCCGCAGACACTGCCAACCCGAGCGTTGCATCCAAGCCGATCGAGCAGCATGCTTGCGCAGTCTCCAGCGAGATGACGTCCGCGCCTGCGGCGAAGAGGCACAGCTTTTCCAACTCCCCCTGTCGCTGGGCGCTTTCGCCGGCAAGTTCTTGCGTCAGGTAGGCAAGGGCACTTGCCTCCGCGGCAAGACCAGCGACGGCCAAGGTGCGCTTGATCTCGTTCGCCAGGCTGGCGCCGCTTTCGGAGTAGCATCCGATCACCGCCCAGGAGGGATGCTTCTCGGCCATCGTCCGAAGCTTGGAGCGAGGGGTCAACGTTGCCGCTTCCAACAGCACCAGCGCGTCGGCGCGATGGTCCGACAGGCCGTTCAACACCGCCGCCAGCCCGTCAGTCGCATCTTGGACGCGGATCACCCGACGCCCCCCGCCCAGCGCCAGACTGCTCATCTCGTCACGCAGACGGGTATGCTCCTCGCGCGTCAGCACCGTCGACCGGAATGGGTCTGCGGATGCACCCAACACGGCTCGGGTCGCCGCGGAAACGTAGTCGCGCATCCGCCCCATGTCGTCGCCGTAGAACAGGATACCGATATAAGGCGCCGGGTCATGCAACACCGCCGGCACGCGGTGGCTGGAGATCTTCACCGCCTACCCGGCCATGTCCCGCCGTGCGAAGTAGGATGCCAGCTGCAGCGTAATCTGGCTGGCAATCGCATCCGCAATGCGGCGCTGTGCCGACTCGCTGGCAAGGTCGGCCTCGAAATACTGCTGGTCGATGATGTTCAACCCGTCGAGCGCCCGTGCCGTTCCACTGGTCACCAGCGTGCTAGCCGTGTCCAACGACTTCAGGAACCAGTTTGCCGTGCCAACCTGCCTGATGCGGGTAACGGTCGAATCCTGCTGGACCCCAATGCTGTCGGAGCTGATCCCGAAGGCGACCGTCAACTGGTATTGCTTGGCCAGCGCCTCGTCGGAGTTCGACAGCCGCTGCTGCAGTGCCTGTCGAAGCAGCTGGCCCGGGCGGTCAGGCAAGGGAGCGACGTCGATCAATCCCAGCTCGTGCCGGGCTGGGCTGGAACTCCCCTTCACGGCATAGACCGGCCGGAACCCACAGCCCGACACCGCTGAAGCCAGCGTCATGAGGACGCCGCGACGGCCGAGACGAGGGGCGCTTGTCATCGATCCCGTTCCCGGACCACGAAGCTGACGATCCGGCGGGGCACGTAGACTTGCTTGATGATCGTCTTGCCTGCCAACAGGCGAGCGACATTGGGCTCGTTGGTCGCCGCCGCCACCACGGCTGCCTCGGCGGCATCCGTTGGCACATCCACCGTCCCGCGTAGTTTGCCCCCGATCTGGACCGCGATCGTCATGGAGGTTTCTGTGAGCATAGCCGGGTCGGCGACGGGCCAGGTGAGGTCGGGCGAGGCTGTTCCGGGGTGCAGACGGCTGAGGATGTCGCAGGCGAGGTGCGGCATCATCGGCGCTGCCAGCCGCGCGAACACATCCACGGCACCTCGAACCTCCGTCGCACCGGCTTCATCCGCCGCCTCCAGGCTGCGATGGCGGTCGACGATCGCGTTCAGCAGTTCATGGAGACGGGCCACGGCGACGTTGAACGCGAATTGGTCCAGCGCCAGCGTCACGCTGCTGATCGTGCGGTGGACCATGCGCGTCAGTGGAGTGTCGACGGGGGCTGCTGCCGTGTCATACCCCAGCTTGGTCACCGCCTGGGTGAGCCGGTGCAGGCGCTGGGTGAACCGGTACGCGCCGGCGATCCCGGTTTCCGTCCACTCCATATCGCGCTCGGGCGGATTGTCCGACAGCACGAACCATCGTGCCGTGTCGGCGCCGTAGCGGGCGATGATGTCTCGTGGATCGATCGTGTTGCGGCGCGACTTCGACATCTTGTCGATCGCGGTCACTGTGACGCGTCCGCCTGTCGTCCGCTCGCGCACGGAGCCGTCCGCCTGACGCTCGACCTCCGTCGGATAGAGCCACCGGCCGTCGGCCGCACGATAGCTCTCATGCGTCACCATCCCCTGGGTGAACAGCCCGGCAAACGGCTCGTCGACTTCGACCAGGTTTGCCGTGTGCATGGCCCGGACGAAGAAGCGGGCATACAGCAGGTGCAGGATCGCATGGTCGATGCCACCGACATATTGGTCGACCGGCATCCAGTGTGCCGCCGCCGCCGCCGCAACCGGCTCGGCCGCCGAGGGGCTGCAGAACCTGGCAAAATACCAGGAGCTGTCGACGAACGTGTCCAATGTATCGGTTTCGCGTTCCGCCCGGCCACCGCATCGCGGGCAAGGCACCACACGCCATGCATCGTGCCGATCCAGCGGGTTGCCCGGCAGGTCGAACCGCACGTCCTCCGGCAGGACGACGGGCAGGTCGGCCTCCGGCACCGGCACGATGCCACAGGCCGGGCAATGCACGACGGGGATGGGACAACCCCAGTAGCGCTGTCGGCTGACGCCCCAATCGCGCATGCGCCAGTTGACGACGCCGTCGCCCTGCCCGAACTCGACCAGCCGGCGGACGACGTCCGCCATGGCGTCGACATTGGGCAGGCCGTCCAGGAAAGCCGAGTTGATCATGACGCCAGGCCCGTCATAAGCCTTCGCGCCGATCTGGAACGACGATCCCTGCTCGCCCGGTGGCAGCACGACGGGTATGACGGGCAGGCTGTATTTCCGTGCGAAGTCGAGGTCCCGCTGATCGCCGCAAGGGCAGCCGAAGATCGCCCCGGTGCCGTACTCCATCAAGACGAAGTTGGCGATCCAGACGGGGATGGCACGCCCGTCGAAAGAATGGCGCACGTGGAAGCCAGTTTCGAAGCCGCGCTTCTCGGCACTTTCGATCGCAGCCTCGCTCGTGCCCAAGGCACGGCACTCCGCGATGAAGGCGGCGGCGTGGGGGTTTGCCGCCGCGGCCGCCGCGGCCAGCGGGTGCTCCGGCGCTATCGCCAGGAACGACATGCCGAATACGGTGTCGGGCCGCGTCGTGTAGACTTCGACCTCCGACATGCCGGCCACCGTCTGCTCGAGCGTGAAGCGGATCCGTGCACCCTCGCTGCGCCCGATCCACTTGGCCTGCATGGCCCGCACCCGCTCGGGCCAACGGGTCAGGCCAGGCAGCGCCTCCAATAGGTCGGGCGCGAACTTGGTGATGCGAAAGAACCACTGCGCCAACTGCCGCTTCTCGACGGGCGCGCCGGATCGCCAGCCACGCCCATCCACCACCTGCTCGTTGGCCAGCACGGTCTCGTCGACCGGGTCCCAGTTCACCCAGCTTAGCCGACGGTCGACCAAGCCCATGCGCAGGAACGCCAGGAACAGCTTCTGCTGTTGGCCGTAATATGCGGGATCGCAGGTCGCGAACTCGCGGGACCAGTCGATCGAAAGTCCCATCCGCTGCAACTCGGTGCGCATGGCGGCAATGTTGCGCCACGTCCATTCCGCCGGATGCACGTTGCGCTCGCGCGCGGCGTTCTCCGCCGGCAGGCCGAATGCGTCCCATCCCATGGGATGCAGCACATCGAAGCCGCAGGCGCGCTTGTAGCGCGCGACCACATCGCCCAGCGTGTAGTTGCGGACATGACCCATATGGATGTTCCCGCTCGGATACGGAAACATCTCCAGGACGTAGTATTTCGGCCGTCCGTCGGCGGGCACGTCGTCGACGCGGAAGGCGCCGGTCGCATCCCAATGCCGCTGCCACTTCGCCTCGATCGCAGCGAAGTCATACCCCGATGCGTGGTCCGCGCCGGGTTTCGAGGAGATGTCTTGCATTCGTGGCTCACACCCATGCGGGCATGGCGTCTGGCGTCACTGGCTGGCGGTCTGCGCCCTCAGCTCGCGCGCCCGCGCCAGCACTTTGTTCTCGATCTCGCCCGTGGTCGTCTGGCTCACGGCCGCGTCGACCCATTGGCCATTTTGCTGCACTTGCCGGAACACCGACACGCGGATGCCATCGGCACGAAGCTGCCGCCCGAGTATGTAGGCGGTCGCCTTGAACCGCTCCCCGGCCGCACTCGGCGGCTGATACCAGTCGGTGATGATCACGCCGCCAAACGGGTCCGCCGAGGCAAGCGGCATGAACGCCAGCGTGTCCAACGCGCCGCGCCAGAGATAGGCGTTGACGCCAAGCGCCGCGCCGTCTTGGTCGCGCGCAGCGCCCGTGCCTTTGCCGATGCCGAACACGAGGCCAGCGTCGCCGCCCATCTTCCCGCGGTCGCCCTGGGTGCGGTAATCGTTGTACTCGTTGTCCGCCACGGGGCGGATGTTCTCGTTGCCGCTGCAAGCAGCCAGCAAGGCCAGGGTGATCAGCGGGAGTAAACGAGCGTTGCGACGAGTGACCATTGTCCGCCTGCGAGGAAGTGCCGCTCTGATGCGGTTGCCCTGTCTACCGTGTGTTCCCGTGACCGCCAAGGACTTCGCGGTCCGCCGCCAAACGAAAACGGGCGGCAGATTGCTCTGCCGCCCGTGTCCGAACCGTTGTCAGGCGTTTACCAGGCGAACGACGTGCCCAGCGCGAGGACGGACCCGCTGACCTTGTTGTTCAAGGCGTTGTTCGAGGCGCCGGTCAGGAAGTTGAAGCCGTTCTGACGACGCTCCTGCCAGACACCCGACGCATAGAGGGCGATGCCCGGCGCCAGCGAGTAGGTCGCGCCCGCCGCGACACCTTCTTCGTAACGTTGTCCGCCGTGGACCGCCGTGGTGGGGATCGGCACGCCGAAGATCGTCGCGTTCGTCGCGGTCTGCTGGTCGCCTTCGCTGAAGGAGCGCAGGTAATGTGCACCGAAGATCACCGGCCCGATCGTATAGCTGGCGCCGACGATCAGAGCCTGCGAGTTCGACTGCCCTGCGGCCAATAGGCCACCGTAGCCACCGCCGGCCGGCACGTTGTACTGACCATACTGGAAGTTGCCGCCAACGGTCAGACCGCCATAGGTGACGGCAAGGCCGAAGTCGCCCAAGCTCAGATCCCGCAACGGGCTGTGCTTGGCATTCGGGAAGGTGAGGGTTGCGGTGTTCTGGCCGACACCGCTGTCGAGAACCCTGTTGGACCCGTCATAGGACACGGTGGTGGCGACGCCGATCGGCCCGAACGTGCCGCGGTAGCGCAGCAGCGCCTCGAACGTGTTCTTGCGGCGAGCGTAATCGGCGGTCGAGGTGGATGACAGGTTGTCGCAGCCCGGAGTGGCGACGCCTTGCCCGGCGCTGACGATCTGGCCGAAGTTTGGCGAGGGGGCGCAGCCGGTGGAGTCACCATTTGCCGTTTGAGTCGTCGGCTCGTAGGACAGGCCGAAGTCGAAGCCGTAGAACTGCGGCGACAAATAAACGGCCTTCATGGTCGCATAGTTGTTGCCAACGTCGCCGAACGGCCAGTTGATGACGATGTTGCCCGGCAGGAAGCCGGCCGGAAGGTCGCCGTTCAGGCCGCCGTCGTCGAAGTTTTCGAAGTTACCAGTCAGGTAGAGGCTGCTCGGCTGGTCGGAATCGCCAAGGCGCAGCGTGCCGAAACGGTCGGTGCCGAGGTAGCCCCACTCGCGACGCACGTAGGGGTCGTTACGCTGGTCCAAGCTGCTGGGAGAGCCGAAAACGCCGCCGCCAGCTGCGGTGTTGTTGTCGGTCCGCAACTCGATGGACGCACCATACTTCAGCCCGTTCGCGGCCACGCCGTCGAAGCCGGGATACAGCCGCATGTAGTTGATGAAGCCGTAGTTCGAAATCTTGTTGATACCGGCGTTTTCCGTGTTCGTCGCCGCCGAGGCAGCGCTGGTGGACGCCGTGCTCGAAGCCGCCGTCGACGTCACCGCACGTGACGAGTTCGCGTCGAACACACCGGCGTAGAACCGGAACCGGCCGTTCAGGCGGACGGTGACCGTGCCCGGGGTGGGGTAGGATTGACCATCGGTGTCGTCCACGATCTGGGCGTCGGCATAGGTCGCCACCCCCATCGAGGCGCCCAGTGCGGCCACAGTGGCCAGCAGGAGCTTGCGCATTTAAACCTCCACGTTATTGCCGGACATCCGGCACCGTTGCAGGCCCCGCCCCGTTTCCAGACACGCCTGTTTCCCTGGGGAAACGGGGCGGGCCCAGAAGGGCGGGGGCAGCCAGACCTGGAGAGAGTATTGCGGCGTCGTTCACGTTCTCGCAATCGATTGAAGCAGCCGGCCATGGCAATTGCGAAACACTGTGACCACAGAGCCACAGGATGTTCGTGCAGCTGCCGAGACAAACCAAGCCGCGTCAGCCACTTGCGGCGGCCCAACCACGGAGCGTTTAGCGATGTCCGGCAACTCTCCCCTCCATGAACGCCTGTGCCGCGTGCGCGATACCGTCAGCCAAGCGGCACAGGCCGCGGGCCGTGACCCCGGCAGCGTCACGCTCGTAGCGGTGTCGAAGACCCATGGGGCGGATGCCGTGCAGGAGGTGCTTGGCGCCGGGCAGCTCGTATTCGGAGAGAACCGGGTGCAGGAGGCAAGCGTCAAATTCACGGCCCTGCGCCCCCAGCACTCGGGCTTGCACCTGCACCTCATCGGGCCGTTGCAGACCAACAAGGTCCGCGAAGCCCTCCTGATCGCCGACGTGATCGAGACGCTGGACCGGCCGCGTCTGGCCGAAGCGCTCGTCGCCGCCCAGACTCGCGGCGAGAGGCTGCCTCGCCTGCTGGTCCAAGTGAATGTGGGCCGCGAGCCGCAGAAGGCCGGCATCGCGCCGGAGGACGCAGACGGCTTCATCCGTGACTGCCAGGCGCGGTTCGGTGGGCACCTCGCCGGGCTGATGTGCATCCCGCCGGCCGAAGGCGATCCAACTCCGCATTTCGCCTGGCTTGCCGACCGGGCCCACCGGCACGGCTTGCCCGTCATCTCCATGGGGATGTCCGGCGACTATGCCGCCGCCATCCGCCAAGGCGCCACGCATGTGCGCGTCGGCACCGCCATCTTCGGCGCCCGGCCACACCCCGCCTGAGGCGCATGGTCCCGGCGCGACACGCCCGTTCGAAACATGCTCAAACGTCAGGCTGAGCTGCGACAGAACACCGCCCGCCGCGTTTCGTGCCGGGCAGCGCGTCACGGCACGGTGCGGGCGTTTGGAGTCGTCGAATGAGCATGGATGCCATGGTGCACGGTGGCGTGCGCACCCCGGTCCGGGCCAGCGCCTTGCTGGCCGTCCTCGGCATCGTCTACGGCGATATCGGGACAAGCCCGCTCTACGCGTTCAAGGCCAGCCTGGACCATTTCGCCGCACAGGGCGTCGCCCGGTTCGAGATCATGGGCATCCTGTCGCTGATCTTCTGGGCGCTGATCGTCATCGTGACGCTCAAATACGTCCTGCTGGTCATGCGGGCCGACAACAAGGGCGAGGGCGGCATCCTGGCGCTGATGGCCTTGGCGCAACGGGCTGCGTCCGACGGTCGGGGCCGCGCCGCCCTGGCCCTGGTCGGCATCGTCGGCGCATGCCTGTTCTTCGGCGACGGCATCATCACCCCCGCCGTCTCCGTCCTGTCCGCGGTGGAGGGGCTGGAGGTGTCGGCACCCACGCTGCAGCCCTATGTGGTGCCGATCTCATGCGCCATCATCGTCGGGCTCTTCGCGGTGCAATACCGCGGCACCGGCAAGGTCGGGCGCGTCTTCGGCCCGGTGATGGCGGTATGGTTCGCCGTGCTCGGCATCATGGGCCTGCACGAGATCGTGGCCGAGCCCAGCGTGCTCTACGCCCTCTCGCCGCACTTCCTGGTGCTGTTCTGCGTCCGCCATGGCTGGCTCGCCTTCGTCGCCCTCGGGTCGGTCGTCCTGGCCGTCACGGGAGCGGAGGCGCTGTATGCCGATATGGGGCATTTCGGCGCGGCACCCATCCGCCGCGCCTGGACAGGCTTCGTGTTGCCGTGCCTGGTGTTGAATTATTTCGGCCAGGGCGCACTGATCCTCCACTCACCGAGCGCGATCGCCAACCCGTTCTTCCTGATGGCGCCTCCAGGTCTGCGCCTCGCCTTGGTCGTCCTGGCCACGGCGGCCACGGTGATCGCCAGCCAGGCGCTCATCTCCGGTGCGTACTCCATCGCCCGGCAATGCATGCAGATGAACTTCCTGCCGCGCATGACGGTGACCCACACCAGCAACACGGAGGAAGGGCAGATCTATGTCCCCCAGGTGAACACCGCGCTGTTCCTCGGCGTGCTGGTCCTGGTGCTGGCGTTCCGCAGCAGCGACGCGTTGACGGCCGCCTACGGCATCGCCGTGACCGGCACGTTCATCTGCACCTGCATCCTGGCGGCGTTCGCGTTCCGGCGGCGGTTCGGCTGGTCCCGCCCGGCCGCGGTGGCGGTGTTCGGCGCGTTCTTCCTGGTCGACGCGGTGTTCTTCGCCGCCAACCTGCTGAAGGTGCCGGAGGGCGGATGGGTGCCGCTGGTCATCGCACTCTTCCTGATGGCGCTGATGACGTCGTGGAAGCGTGGGCGGGACCTGATGCTCGCCCGCTGGAAGCAGGACAGCCTGCCGCTCGCCTCCTTCCTCAAGCGGCTGCCGCAATCCCGCACGCTGCGCGTGCCCGGCCTGGCGATCTTCCTGACCGGCACGCCGGACTACGTGCCAGCCGCGCTGCTGCACAACCTCAAGCACAACAAGGTGCTGCATGAGCGGGTCCTGTTCGTCACCGTCAGCAACCTGGACGTGCCCGAGGTCAGGCCGGAAGACCGGATCCGCGTGTCGGAGCTGGCACCCGGCATCCACCGCGTCATCCTGAGCTACGGCTTCATGGAAAGCCCGAACATCCCCCGCGCCCTGGAGGAGATCGGCGGCCAGGGCGTGGAGTACGATCCGATGCAGGCAAGCTACTTCCTCGGCCGCGAGGTGCTGGTGCGCGCGCTCGTCCCGAAGTTGCCACTCTGGCGGCTGTGGCTCTTCCTGGTGATGATCCGCAATGCCGTGCCGGCCACGGTGTTCTTCCGCATCCCAAGCGACCGCGTCGTCGAACTCGGCGTCCGCGTCGCGATCTGAAACGCGCGCAACGACCAGGCCGCGTGCTGCGTTACATTCGTTGGGTGTGGCAGGGTCGGTCGATGGTGCATGTGACGATGGTGCTGGCGCAGGGACCGGGGTTCACCGACGGGAACTTGACCGACCGCATCCATCTCGACGTCATCCTTACGGCACACGGCCATTTGGATGCCGCAGCGTGGGAGACGGGCACGCTCCCGTGGACGACCTCCCGCGAACGCCCTGGCCATCCGCGCCGCACGGGCGAGCTGGTCAAGATCGAAGATGGCTGGGCGCTGCGCACCACCGGCAGCGAGGACGATCCGCTCTACAGCTTTGCGGCGCAGATCATCCGTCCGGGCGAACTTGTCCAAGTGTCCAGGCTCGATGGGGAGGACATGCTCTATCGCATCGTCGCCGTCGAGCCGGATTAGCGCCTCAACGTGCCCGGCAGCATCGAAACTCTCACCATCGCGCGGCGCTGTGAGCGGGCATCGAGGGAGAGCACCATGCCGACGTCAAGCGACCGGGCTGCGGACGAAGCTTTCATGCGGCGCGCGGTCGATGTCGCGAACCAGGCCAAGACGAAGGCCGGCACGTCCCCGATCGGCTGCGTCATCGTCTTGGACGGGGCCGTGCTGGCCGATGGCCACAATGAAGTGGGTCTCCGGGTCGACCCGACGGCGCATGCCGAGATGGTTACGATCCAGCGGGCGGCGAAGCGGCTTGGCGAACCGGACCTGCGCCGGGCGACGCTGTACTCCACGCTGCAGCCATGCGGGATGTGCACCATGGCCTCGATATGGGCGAAGGTCGGACGGGTCGTGTATGGCGCCGGGCGACCCCAAGTTCACTCGATGTATTTCGAGGACCGTCACTACAACACGGCGGATTTCATCCGTGACGCATTCCGGGACGATCTGACCGTCACCGGCGGCGTGCTCGCCGACACGTGCGCGGACCTCTACTACCGTCCTGGAGACGACGTTCCCCTGGAGGAACAGGGCAACATCTAGGGGCCTGTCCAAACCAAGCCGCCCTTGCGTCGATCGTTCGCCGTCCAATCCGCCCTACTTCGCCTGCCGCGGCATGGCGCCTGTTCTTGGATGGGCAATAGAAATCTGGGCGAGATTTCGATCTGCCTTGGCGATGGTAGACTGTCCCCATTGCCACGACCCTACTTCTTGCACGGCCTCGTCGCGTCCTCCACCACGGCACAGCAGCGACGGCGGATGGCGCCGCGCTTACTCACCCAACTGGACCAGTTGCTCGGTGGAGTAGCCATTCAGGCCTGTTCGGTTTCGAGCGGTGCTGTGCCGACGAAGTGCTCGGGCCACTTCCGCTGCACCACCGGGCTGTCGTCGCTGTAGGCGTAGCAGGTGTTCAGCATCGGCGGTCGCGCTCCGCTCGCCTCACGCTCGCGCCGGGCCCGCAGTGGGTAGAGCGTCTGGAACGCAACGGTCGCCATCGGCTGCAGCAGCTCGCGCAGATGGGTGCAGCCATGCGTGCCGCCCACCTGCTCGGCAACCGCGCGCATGAAGCCGCGGCCGATCCGGATGCCGACCAGCTTGGCATAATGCGGCGCGATGTCGGGGCAGATGGCATAAGGGCTATGGTCGGTCGCGGCCTCGAAGCCGACGATGGTCATGTCCTCGTCGACCGTCATGCGCATCGCCATGCCGTGCAGCGGCTCGCCCGGCTCGATCCAGGCGCGGTCATCCGTCGAGAAGCCGTAGCTCTTGGTATCGACCAGGCGCGCTTCGATGTCGAACAGCCCATCCTCGCGGCTGTAGCCCTGCAACTCGATCCGGCGGGTGTGGATGGGCTTGCGACCGGCGACCGGCTGGCTCAACGGCATGGCGCCATTCCCTCTATTGCACTGCAGCATATAGGGTGCATGTGGCCGCCAGACAAAGCCCGCTAGATGAAGCGGGCCAGCCGCACCGCCGTATGGCCGCGGCTGGGCCGCAGGCTCGGCATCACCAGCATGCACTGGTCGTAGGGGGTGCGGATTTCCGCGGCGCCGTCCAAGGCGATCAGGGTATTGCGTTCAGGGATGATCTGACCGCCGCGGAACTCCCGCAGGAAGACGAACGAGCCGGTCGCCGCGGTCACCGCCACCGTCACCTCCGCCACGTGGCAAGGCGCGGCGGGCCGCGTGCCGGGCTGCATGCCGGTGCTATGCAGCAGCCCGGCCAGGCACGCGCGCGCGCAGTCGACCGCTTGCCGTTCCCAGTGCTGCCCGGCCTCCACCAGGATGGCGCAGGCAGGGCCGGGGCCGGTGAACCGGTGGTAGTCGATCAGCCGCGGCCCGCTCACATGGCCGGCATCGGCGATCACCATGCCCGGCGTGCCCACCGCGCACCCCAGCGCCCGGCCTTTCGGCGTCGGGCCGCTCAGGATCAGCGGATCGCTTGGCCAGAGCATGGAGTGCAGGTCCAGCAGCACATCCACCCCGTCGATCAGCGGGCGCATGGCGCGGGCGCGGTCCAGTTCGACGGAGCGGCGGGGCCCGTCGAGCACCGCGGCATCCCAGAGGCGGTTCAGGTCCTCGTCCACGAAGCGGGAGGCCGTGGGCTGCGCGGGATCGAAGCGCTGGAAAGCCGCCAGATTGGCAAACCCGACCGTCAATCGGCCGATCGTGGGTGCGAAGCCGGAGCGCAGCAGCCGGTCCAGCACGATGGCGCCGGCCAGCTCGTTCCCATGCATCAGCGCCGTGACGGCCACGTGCGGGCCGGGCTGGCCGGACTCGAGTGTGGTGAAACCTGGCAAGCCGGTATTCCCATCCAGCCAGGGAGTCAGGTCCGGCGGCGACACCTCCACCGTGAAGTGCGGCAGCGTTCCTCGGCCGGCCGTTTCGATCATGCGGCCTGCTGGGCCGCCAGCCGTGCGAGGAAGGCGTCGCAGGCGTCCAGCTGGCTCGCGGCGATCCACTCGTCCGGCGTGTGCGCCTGTGCGATGTCGCCCGGGCCGCAGACGATCGACGGGATGCCGGCCGCCTCGTACAGCCCGGCCTCCGTGCCATAGCTGACGTAGCCCGCGCTGTTGGCGCCGGTCAGCTGCCGTACCAGCCCGGCCAATGCGTGGTCCGGGTCGAGCGAGAGGCCGGGCAGCCAATCGGTGACCGCGACGGTGAAGCCGGTGCGGGGATCGACCGCGTGCATGGCCGGCTCGATCGCGCTGGCGAGTTGGGCCTGCAGCCGCGCCACCGCCGCATGCTGGTCGTCGCCGGGCACCACCCGCCACTCCATGCGGAAGCTGGCGAGTTCGGGAATGATGTTGAGGATGGTGCCGCCGGACAGCAGGCCGACATGCACGGTGGTGTGCGGCGGTTCGAAGCCGGGCGCGAACGGCCCTTCCGCCGCCATGCGCCGCTGTTCCGCGGCGATCCACGCCACCGCCTCCGCCGCCGCATGCACGGCGTTCACCCCGCGCGCGGGCACGGAGGAATGACCGGCCCGGCCGCGCACCGTGACGGTGGCGGCGAGCCGGCCCTTGTGTCCGAGCACGGGCTGCATGCTGGTCGGCTCGCCCACGATGCACATCGAGGGCCGCTCCCCCGACTCCGCCAGGTCGACGATCAGCCGCCGGGCGCCGCCGCAATCCACCTCCTCGTCGTAGGAGATGAACAGGTGGACCGGGCGGCGCAGCCCGGCGGCCTGGAAATGCGGTACGGCCGCGAGGCAGCAGGCGACGAAGCCCTTCATGTCCGCCGCACCGCGCGCCAGGAGCCGGCCGTCTTTCGCGCGCAGGCGGAACGGGTCCCCGCTCCAGGCCTGGCCGTCCACCGGCACCGTGTCCACGTGGCCCGACAAGGCGATGCCGCCTGCGCCGCGCGGCCCGATCACCGCATGCAGGTTGGCCCGCTCCCCAGTGGCGTCGTGGCTGAGGCGGTATGGTACGCCCAGCCCGTCGAGGTAGGCCCGCACCCAGTCAATCAGCGGGAGGTTGGAGTTGCGGGACGTCGTATCGAACGCGACCAGCCGCTCGAGGATCTCGGTGCTGCTCAGGCGGGGGAGGTCGGCCATGGCGGTTATCCTATACGGGCCGTGTCCGGCGGCAACGGGTGCATAGGTCCTATAATACCGCCCGGCCTTCCGCGATGTTGATGAGCTGCGGCATCGCATAGACCGCAGCCCTTCGCCCCAGCCCTTCGCGGACGATTTTGATCAATCCACTGGCGTCCAACTGCCGCAGCGTTCCATTGGCGGTGATGCGGTTGTTGAACGCCGCCAAACGAGCAAAATCAGGCCCCGAGATGATCGGCCGCATGAAGAACACGTCCACGGCCGCAGCAGCGTATTGTGAGTGCGTCAGTTCGACGAAACGCCGCCGCATGTCTTCGTACAAGTCCCGAATGGCGCGAACCTTGCCGAGGTTGGCTTCGGCCTGTGACGTCACGGCCATGGCGAAGAAATCGACCCAGCCGCTCCACCCTGACGTCGCGGTCACGGCCAATAGCGCATCGTAGTATTCGTTGCGCTTGGCTTCCAAGTAGTCCGAGAGGTAGAACATCGGCCGGGACAGCGCTTTGCGTTGATAAAGCAGGAGCGGGACCAGCATCCGCCCGATGCGTCCGTTGCCATCGTTGAAAGGGTGGAGGATCTCGAACTGCGCGTGGGCGATGGCGGCTTGGACGATTGGGTCGTCATCGGTCGAATGAATGTATCGTTCCCAGCCATCGAGCGCATCCTGTAGCTGCAACGGTGAAGGCGGAACGAAGCGGGCGCGAGAGTTGTACCCATCATAACGCCGGTTGTGAAAGCCAGAGCTTCTATTGGTGGTCATGCAATAGGTGTAACGAGCTCTCAGCTTTCAAATGCGACCCCTCAGCCGACTGCCAACGCCTCCTCCGCCTCAAGCCACGCGGTTTCTGCGGCTTCCGTTTCCCGGGCGATCACGGCCAGGCGGGTTTGAGCCGCCGTGACATCGGCCGTGCGTCCGAGCGCATACAGCGCGGGGTCGGCGAGCCTCGCCTCCAGCTGCGCCCGTTCGGCCGACAGCCGGGCGAGAGCGGCTTCGGCATCGCGGGCCTGCTTGCGCAGCGGGGCGGACTGCACCCGCGCCTGGGCCCGGTCGCGCCGGTCGTCCCGCCGGGTCGGCGCCTCGGCGCGTACCGGCCGGGCGCGCTCCACCAGCAGGCCGCGGTAATCGTCCAGGTCGCCGTCATAGGGTTTGGCCGTGCCGTCCGCCACCAGCCACAGCCGGTCCGCCACGAGTTCGACCAGATGCGGGTCGTGGGTGATCAGCAACACCGCGCCGCCGAACTCTGCCAAGGCGCGGACCAGCGCGTCGCGGGCATCGATGTCCAGGTGGTTGGTCGGCTCGTCCAGGATCAGCAGTTGCGGGGCGTCGCGCGTGGCCAGCGCCAGCAACAGCCGCGCCCGCTCCCCGCCCGAGAGCTGCGCCGTAGGCGTGTCGGCACGGTCGGCGTCCAGGCCGAACCGCGCCAGTTGCGCCCGCACCGCCGGCGGCAGCGCGCGGGGCATGGCGCGTGCCATGTGGTGGACCGGCGTCTCGGCCGGGATCAGTTCCTCCGCCTGGTGCTGGGCGAAATAGCCGACGCGCAGCCGGGCGTTGCGGCGGACCTCGCCCGCCAGCGGGTCCAGCCGCCCGGCGAGGAGCTTGGCCAACGTGCTCTTGCCGTTGCCGTTGGCGCCGAGCAGGGCGATCCGGTCCTCCATGTCCACCCGCAGGTTGACGCCGCGCAACACCACCCGCCCGTCATAGCCGGCGTCCACCCGGTCAAGCTGCAGGACCGGCGGCGCCAGCATCTGCGGTTCCGGGAAGGCGAAGCGGGTGGCGCTGTCCTCGACCACGCTCTCGATCATCGGCAGTCGCTCCAGCGCCTTCAGGCGGGATTGGGCCTGGCGCGCCTTGGTGGCCTTCGCGCGGAAGCGGTCGACGAAGGCTTGCATGTGGGCGCGCTGGGCGGCGATGCGCTCGGCGGCGCGGGCCTGCTGCATCGCCTGCTCGGTGCGGATGCGGATGAACTCGGTGTAGCCGCCCGGCGTCAGCGACAGGCGGCGCTGGTCCAGGTGGGCGATGGCCTCTACGGCGCGGTCCAGCAGGCCGCGGTCATGGCTGACGATCAGGCAGGCGCCGGGAAAGCGGGCGATCCAGCCCTCCAGCCACATCGTCGCCTCGAGATCGAGGTGGTTGGTCGGCTCGTCCAGCAGCAGGAGGTCGGGCGCGGCGAACAACGCCGTCGCCAGCGCCACCCGCATGCGCCAGCCCCCGCTGAACTCGGCCACCGCGCGGCCCTGGGCGGCCGTGTCGAAGCCGAGGCCGGCGAGGATGGACGCCGCGCGCGCCGGTGCGGCGTCGGCCCCGATGGCGCGGAGGCGTTCGTGGATTTCCGCCAGCCGCCCCGGCGCTGCGGTTGCGCTCTCCGCCAGGAGGGACAGGCGCTCCGGGTCGCCCTCCAACACCGTGTCGAGCAAGGTCGCCGGGCCGGACGGCGCCTCCTGCCGAACCTGCGCCATGCGTGCGCCCGCAGCCAGGTGGATGGAGCCGCCGTCGAGCCCGATCTCCCCGGCGATGGCGCGCAACAGGGTGGATTTGCCGGTGCCGTTGCGCCCCACCAGGCCAATGCGACGGCCCGCATCCACGCGCAGCGATGCGTGGTCCAGCAATGGCCGGCCGGCCATCCGCAGGGAGGCCGCGTCGATGAAGAGCAGGCTCATGCAGACGATCTAGTCTGCACGGCGGTCGGCTGCTAGCGCGGTGGGCCCTTCAGCACCCGCAGCACGGCATCCACCGTCAGGCCATAGGCGACGTGGCCCAGGAAACCCCGGCTATGCGCCTGCCAGGGATACCGGTTCGGCGGCCCCGCCAGGCCCAGCTTGGAACTGGCCCATTCGTCCTCGACCGCCCAGGTGGTCACGCCGAACGCGAAGCCGCGCCCAGCGGTCAGCCAGCCCAGCCGGTCCCGCAAGGCGCCGAGCAGGGCAGCCGGAACGATCCCGATGGCGTATTTGACCCCGAGGCCGAGGGTGTTGTGCTCGGGGTGGGCCAACTCCATGCCGGCAGCCTTGGCCGCGCGGTCTGCGACGACATGCGCGGCATCGAGCCCGTCCAGCCGGGCGGCGAGTGTCGCGTCCCGGGTTGTCTTGCTTTCGCGGGCGGCAAGATACTTATCGACCTCGTGCAGCGCCCAAACGCCGGCCGCGCCTGCGATCGCCCCGCGCACCAACCCGCCGAGAATGCTGTCGCCCGCCCGGTCCGCCATGTGCCGCCCCCTTGCCGTCTGCACGCCCAACGTGCCCCGGCGCAGCCCGGTTCCGGCCTTGCCCGCCCTTTCCGCGCAGGCTAAAGCCGCCCGAATTGAAGCAGGGCAGGCTCACATGGCGCTCGAGCGCACGTTTTCGATCATCAAGCCGGATGCGACGCGGCGGAACATCACCGGTAAGGTACTGGCCACGCTGGAGGGGGCCGGGTTGCGCGTGGTGGCACAGAAGCGCATCCGCATGACGAAGCAGCAGGCGGAAGAGTTCTACGGCGTCCACAAGGCGCGGCCGTTCTTCGCCGGGCTGGTCGGCTTCATGACCTCCGGCCCGGTCGTGGTGCAGGTGCTGGAGGGCGAGGACGCGATCGCGCTGAACCGGCGGATCATGGGCGCTACCGACCCGAAGAAGGCCGAGCCCGGCACGGTGCGGGCGCTGTTCGCCGAGGATATCGAGGCAAACACGGTGCACGGGTCGGACTCGCCGGAGGCGGCGAAGCAGGAGATCGCGTTCTTCTTCCCTGAGCCTGAGATCGTCGGCTGATCCGCACGGCCGGCCGCCGCTGGGCCGCCGCGTTGGCGGTCGCGGCCGTGGCCGGCTGTGCCGCGCCCGCGGTGCAGCAGGCCACCGCGCCGACGCCGGCGGCACCCGAGGGGATCGACGGCCGTTACCGCGGGATCGCCCGGCTGACCCGTGCGACCATCGCCGGCTGTCCCCGCAGCGGCAGCCGCATCGTCACGATCGAGGGCAACGCCCTGTCGCTCAACTATCGCGGCCCGCGGGCGTCCTACGCGCTGGCGGCCGTGGTGGGGCCGGACGGCAGCGTCCACGGCAGCGATGGGGCCGGCACGATCGAGGGCCAGATCAGCGGCCGCCACCTGGATGTCACCGTGTCGTCGCAATACTGCGAGCTGCGGTACGCGCTGGACCGGATTTAGGCAGGAGGTTGGCAGCCCCCGACCTACCAGCCGCTCACCGCCCAGGGATGGCGGACGCGCCGGCGCCTCAGAGCCCGCATCCGCTTTCGCGGACACGGGCTACGCCTGCTCGACGGCGTCTGCCGTGAGTTCAACGTCGGCGTAGATTTCGGCAAGCGGGATGTCCAGGCCGATCTCGGGCATCTGCAACATGCCGTCCGCGAGCATGGTCTCAGCCACCCAATCGTCGCCCTTGCGACTGAAGGCGATGGCGCCGGCATGGGTCTGCTGGAGGATCACGTAGCGCTGGACCGAGGGTGTGGAGCGATACTCGGCGTTCTTTAACACGAGATCGTCATGTGCAGTGCCTTCGCTCAGGACTTCGAAGATCACCACCGGGTCCGTTGCCACTGTCGTCCGAGGCGGCACGGGCCTACGGACGACGAACGCCTCCGGGTAGCGAATGCGGCTCGCGACCTCGATCTTCAAGTCACCGCCGTAGGCTTGGCATGGCTTGCCGCGGAGCCTGCCGCCAAGTGCGATGATGAGGTTGCGCTGGATGGCGGCGTGAGCGGCGGTGCCACCAGCCATTGCCACGGGCTTGACGCCATCGAACTCATACCGCGCTTCCTGCCGTTCCTCCCAAGCGAGGAACTGCGACACGGTCATGGGCTTGCGGAGGATGACGTTCATTCCGGCACCTTTCACCAAGGCCGCCGGCAGCATACCGTGTGCTTCCGGTCCCTGGCGAGGGCGACCGCATCATGGGGTCTGCAGGATGATCATCGACAACCAGGCCCAGGTCACCCAGGCCGTGCTCGAAGCCATGGACGGTGCCACCGATCCGCGGCTGCGCGAGGTCATGGCCAGCCTGGTGCGCCACCTGCACGCCTTTGTCCGCGAAACCAGGCTGACGGAGCGGGAGTGGGAGCAGGGCGTGGCCTTCCTCAACCGCATCGGCCAGGCGACGCATGACCTGCACAACGAGGGCATCCTGTTTTCGGACACCGTCGGCGTCTCCACCCTGGTCTGCCTGCTGAACAACGGCGACCACGGGGCCACCGAGAACGCGTCCGCCCTGCTCGGCCCGTTCTGGCGGCTCGGCGCGCCGGAGACGGCCAACGGCGCCAGCATCGTCCGCTCCGAGACGGACGGCCCGCCGCTCTTCACCACCTGCCGCATCACCGATCCGGCGGGGGCGCCGCTGCCGGGGGTGGAGGTGCACATCTGGCACTCCTCCCCACGCGGCTTCTACGAGAACCAGGACCCGGGACAGGCGCCGATGAACCTGCGCGGCATCTTCCACACCGATGCCGAGGGCCGCTTCGCCTTCCGCTCGGTCCGCCCCGCCGGCTACCCGGTGCCGACCGACGGCCCGGTGGGGGATATGCTGCGCGCCCAGCACCGCCATCCGTATCGCCCGGCGCACCTGCACATCCTGGCGCACACGCCGGGCTACAAGACGCTGATCACCCAAATCTTCGTCGACGACGACGAGCACCTGGACAGCGACGTGGTGTTCGGCGTCACCCGGACGCTGATCGGCGATTACCGGCGGCATGACGACGCCGCACCGGCCTCAGACGTGACCGGGCCGTGGTACAGCCTCGACTACGTCTTCGTCATGGAGCCGGGGGAGTCCGTGCTGCCAGCGCCGCCGATCAAGTAGTGGACGAACAAAGCAGTTTCGGCATGCCGACGTTCCGGCTATAGGCCGATGCCAGCAAGACCCTCGGCAAGAGCGGTCCGCCGCCCGGAGGAAATGAGGACCATGGCACACGCCGTGCTGCCCGCAGCCAAGACGCCGTTCTATCGCTCGCTCTACGCCCAGGTGCTGCTGGGCATCGTCCTCGCCGTCCTCGTCGGAAACTTCTTTCCCGACTTCGCCATCGAGATGAAGCCGCTGGGCGATGGCTTCATCAAGCTGATCAAGATGATGATCGCGCTGGTGGTGTTCTGCACCGTGGTGTCCGGCATCTCCTCCATGGGCAGCATGAAGAAGGTCGGCCGCGTCGGCGGCAAGGCGCTGCTGTATTTCGAGATCGTCTCCACCTTCGCCCTGTTCCTCGGCATGGCGATCGGCAACATCCTGCAGCCCGGCGCCGGCTTCAACGCCGATCCGGCCAAGCTGGATGCCAAGGCGATCGCCCAGTATGCGGGCGCGGCGCAGCATCAGAGCATCGCCGACTTCCTGCTCAACATCATCCCGAACACCTTCGTCGACGCCTTTGCCAAGGGCGACATCCTGCCGGTGGTGCTGGTGTCGATCCTGTTCGGCTACGCGCTCTCCGTCCTGGGGGAGCGCGCGCGCCCGATGCGCGAGGCGATCGACAGCGCCACGGGCGTGGTGTTCGCGGTGGTGAACCTGCTGATGCGCCTGGCGCCGGTCGGCGCCTTCGGTGCCATGGCGTTCACCGTCGGGCGCTACGGCATCTGGGCGCTCGGCCCGTTGCTGAAGCTGGTGGGCGTGTTCTACCTGACGAGCTTCATCTTCGTCGCCGTGATCCTCGGCATCATCTCCGCCGTCGCCGGCTTCAACGTCTTCAAGCTGCTGAACTACATCAAGGCGGAGATCCTGCTGACGCTCGGCACCTCCTCCTCCGACCCGGCGCTGCCGACGCTGATGGAGAAGCTGGAGCGCGCCGGCTGTTCTCGCCCGGTGGTGGGCCTGGTGGTGCCGACCGGCTACGTGTTCAACACCGACGGCACCAGCATCTACATGACGCTGGCCGCCCTGTTCGTGGCCCAGGCCACCAACACGCCGCTGAACTACGAGCAGCAGCTGGCGCTGTTCGCGGTGGCGATCCTCACGTCCAAGGGTGCCAGCGGCGTCACCGGCGCCGGCTTCATCGCCTTGGTGGCGACGCTCGGCGTGGTGCCGTCCATCCCGCTGGCCGGCATGGCGCTGATCCTCGGCATCGACCGCTTCATGAGCGAGGCGCGGGCGCTGGTGAACATGATCGGCAACGCCGTCGCCACGGTGGTGATGGCCGCCATGGAGGGCGAATTGGACCGCGACAAGCTGCGCATGGCGCTGAACGGCCAGCTGGAACAGGACCCATCCAGCCTGCCCGCCGCCGCGGTCGCCGCAGGGGAGTAGCGCAGAGCATCCCACGGGGCCGTCAGGCCGGTTCGGCGACGCGCATCTCCGACAGGATCGCGCCGATCTCCGGCTTGCAGGATCCGCAATTGGTCCCCGCCCGCGTGGCGCGTCCCACCGCATCCACGGTGTCGCACCCGGCCTGGATCGCCGCGCGGATCGCGACCGCGCCCACGCCCATGCAGACGCAGATGGCTGGCTCAGGCGCCACGCCGTCCGCCCGGCGACCGGCGAGCAATGCGCGGCGCTCCATCGGGTCCAGGGCCTCGCGGGCAAACAGGTCCATCAGCCAATCGCGCCGAGGGAGGTCGTGGTCCGGCCCGGTGAACACGCAGGATTGCAGCCGCCCGTCCTGCACCAGGGCGGCGCGGAACACTCCGGCCGCCGGGTCGCGCAGGGACATCCAGTTGCCTGGGCCACCCAGCGCCGCGACGGTGCCGGCATGCGCCTCGGCCGCGCTGCCCGTCCCCGCCAGCTCGTGCCGCCAGACCTGGCCGTCCAGCGGGATCACCGCGCACCAGGGGGCGGCGTCCGGGCCCAGCGGTCGGCGCGCCATGGCGAAGCCGTGCCAGGTCATCGCCGCGCGGCGCACGCGGACGGGGGTATGCTTGAACTCCGGCTGGCCGCTGATCGGGTCGGTGGCCGGGTTGACCGCGGTGTTGACGCGACCGCCGGCACAGAACGCCGCCGTCCAGTGCATCGGCGCGAAAACAGTGCCGCGGCGCAGCCCCCTGTCGTGCCGCACCCGCAGGGTGCCGCTGCCCCAGGCGCTCTCCACCACCGCGAGGTCGCCGTCGGCCAGGGCGGGCAGGTCGTCCGGATGGACCGATAGGAAGGGTTCCGGGATGTGGCGGAACAGCCGGGCCGCCTTGCCGGTCCGCGTCATGGTATGCCACTGGTCCCGCACGCGGCCGGTCAGCAGCGCCAGCGGCCACTCCGGCGAGACGGGTTGGGCGGGTGGCCGGGGCGGGGTCGGCACCATGCGGGCCAGCCCGTCCGGCGTGGAGAACCCGCCGCGTCCGAACAGGCGGGAGAGCGCGATGCGTTTGGCCGGGCGCGGCCAGCGCGTGGGTGCGAGGGCCGCGTACTCGGCATCGTCGAGCTCCGCCAGCGCGCTGATGTCGAACAGCCTGGCGCCGTCATTGCCGGTGCCCGAGAGGGCAGCGTGTTCGCGGAAGATGTCCGCCACGCCGCGCCAGCCGAACGCGGCGCCGTGGCCCAGCCGCGCGGCCACTTGGGCGATCGCCCACCAATCCGGCCGCGCCTCGCCCGGCACGGGGAGGAAGGCACGCTGGCGGCTGATCACCCGCTCGCTGTTGGTGACCGTCCCCTCCTTCTCCCCCCAGGCGAGCGCCGGCAGGCGGACATGGGCCGGCAGCGTGCTGTCACTGCGCGCGCACTCGGATATGGCGAGGAACTCGCAGCCTTCCAGCGCGGCCCGGACCTGGTCGCCGTTGGGCAGCGAGACGGCCGGGTTGGTGCCGATGACCCACAGCGCGCGGATCCGCCTGTCGGCCACCGCCTCGAACAGCGGCACGGCCTTCAAGCCAGGGGAGGTGGCGAGGTTCGGCGCGCCCCAGAACGCCCGCAGCAGCGCCAGGTCGCCCGAGCGGCCGAACTCCAGGTGGCCGGCGAGCAGGTTGGAGAGCGCGCCGACCTCCCGCCCGCCCATCGCGTTCGGCTGGCCGGTGATGCTGAACGGCCCGGCCCCCGGCTTGCCGATCCGTCCGGTCAGCAGGTGGACGTTGATGATGGCGTTGACCTTGTCCGCGCCCGAGCTGGATTGGTTGACGCCCTGGCTGAACAGCGTGACCGTCTTGGCCGTGGCGGCGAACAGATCGAAGAACTGCGTGACCTCGGCCGGCCGCAGCCCGCACGCCGCGGCCACCTCCGCCACGGTGCCGCCGACGGCGACGGCGTCCTCCAGGTCCGCCAGGTGGGCGGCGAACGCCCGGTCGGTCCGGCCGCTGCGGTGCAGGTGGCGCAGCAGCCCCGCGAACAGCGCCACATCGCTGCCCGGTGCCAGCGCCAGGTGCATGTCGGCCCCTTCGCAGGTGGCGGTGCGGCGCGGATCGATGACGACCACGCGCATGTGCGGCCGCTCCGCCCGGGCGGCGGCGATGCGCTGGAACAGCACCGGATGGCACCAGGCGGTGTTGCTGCCCACCAGCACCAGCAGGTCGGCCAGCTCCAGGTCCTCGTAGATGGCAGGGACGATGTCCTCGCCGAAGGCCCGGCGGTGCCCGGCGACGGCGGAGGACATGCACAGGCGGGAGTTGCTGTCGATGTTGCCGGTGCCGAGGAAGCCCTTGGTGAACTTGTTGGCGGCGTAATAGTCCTCGGTCAGCAATTGGCCCGAGACGTAGAGCGCCACGCTATCCGGCCCATGCGCCGCGATGCTGTCGCGGAAGGCCGCGGCCACCCGGTCGAGCGCGGTGTCCCACCCGGCGCGCACGCCGTCGATCTCAGGGTAGAGCAGGCGGTTGTCCAGGGCGAGCGTCTCGCCGAGTGCCGTGCCCTTGACACAGAGCCGGCCGAAATTGGCGGGGTGCGTCGGGTCGCCGGTGATCTCGGCGGCTTCAGGGCTGGTCGCGCGGGCGAGCACGCCGCAGCCGACGCCGCAATAGGGGCAGGTGGTGCGGACTGGGGCGGTCTCAGCCATACCTCTCACCCACTTACGACCCTCTCCCGCTGGCGGGAGAGGGCAGGGTGAGGGTGGGCCGGCCGACAAGGTGGCTCTTGGGTCTTGCCTGCTTCTTGTCGGGCGCCGCCACCCTCACCCCGACCCTCTCCCGCCGGCGGGAGAGGGAGATGATGCGCCGCTGAAAGCATCGCTAGTACACGTCCCGCAGGTAGCGCCCCTGCCGCGCCAGCGCCACGATCCAGTCCTTCGCCTGCGCCTCGTCCAGGCCGCCTTGGGTGCGGGCCACATCGCGCAGCGCGGTATCCACGTCCTTCGCCATCCGCATGGCGTCGCCGCAGACATAGAAATGCGCGCCGTCCTGCAGCCAGGCCCAGAGGTCGGCCGCGCCCTCGCGCATCCGGTCCTGCACGTAGACCTTCTTCGCCTGGTCGCGGGACCAGGCGGTGTCCAGCCGCGACAGCGTGCCGTCCGCCAGCCAGCCCTTCAGCTGGTCGGCGAACAGGAAATCCGTCGCCTCGTGCTGGTCGCCGAAGAACAGCCAGGTCTTGCCGCCGTGCTTCTTGGCCGCCCGCTCCTGCAGGAAGGCGCGGAACGGGGCGATGCCCGTACCCGGCCCCACCATGATCACCGGCGTGGCCGGGTCGGCGGGCAAACGGAAATGGCTGACCTGGATGTTCGCCAGGATCTGCCCGTGCACCGCCGCCCGGTGCGCCAGGAACGAGGAAGCGATGCCGTGCCGCAGCCGGCCGCGCCGCAGCGCCTTCACCACGCTGACGCAGAGGTGCACCTGCCCGGGCTCCGCCGCGATGGACGACGCGATCGAGTAGAGCCGCGGCTTCAGCGACGGCAGGGACTTCACCAGGTCGAACAGGCGCGGCCGGGCCGAAGGGAACGCTTCCAGCAGGTCCAGCAGGTCGGCATCCGCAGGCTCCGCGCCTTCGTCACCGTCGGCCAGCCGGCGCAGGTCGGCCGCCTCCAGCGGATGGGCGGCGGACATGGCCAGGAGGTCGACCGTGCGGTCCAGCGGGCGGGCGATGTCCACATGCCAGGCGAACGCGTCCCGCGCCGTGCGCATGGTGCCGTCCGGGCAGGGCAGCAATTCGTCGCCGGCGGCACCCAGGGCGCGCAGGCAGGCCTCCACCAGCTCCGGATCGTTGGGCGCGCAGATGCCGATCGAATCCCCCGGCTCGTAGGTCAGGCCGGAGGGCGAGAGGTCGATCTTCACGTGGCGCACGTCCTTGGCCGAGCCCTCGCCCGTCAGCCGGTCGGCCGCCAGCACCCGCACCGGCATGCCCAGCGGCACGGTCGGCGCCGGGGCCTCCGCTGCAGGCGGGGACAGGGCGACCGCGTCGGCCGGGCGCTCGGCCAGCAGCTCCTTCACCTTCTTGCTGGTCGGCTTGGCGCCGGGCACGCACAGCGAGGGTGAGGTCTCCTTGCCGGTGGCCAGCGCCTCGGCATAGGTCTGGCACAGATAGCCGCACTGCCCGCAATCCAGCTGCGCCATCGCCGCCATCAGCTTGCGCTCGAACGGCCGGTCCGCCGCCAGCGACAGCCGCTCGTCCATCTCCATCGCCGGGTCGTGCCAGGGGAAATCCTCCTCGACCGCCACGGAGCTGGCGACGGATAGGCCGGCGCCACCCGTGGTGCCGCCGTACAGCCCGGCCAGGAAGCCGTTCAGCCAGGCGCGCTGCGGCGGCGTGAAGGGCGCGTTCTCCGGGATGACGGGGGTCACCGCCGGCTGGTTCATCGCGTTCATGCCGCCTGCCCGATCAGCGCGTCCAGCGCAGCGTCGCTCTTGCCGGCGGACCATTGCTGGAAGCCCTCGCCCGGCGCCCGCTCGGCCTTCCACGCCGCCAGCAGGTTGAGCACCAGCGGCGGCAAGTCGTCCGCCACGACGTTGGGCCGGATCAGCCGGCCGATCGCCTGGTTCGGCCCGGCGCCGCCGCCCACATGCAGGTCGTAGCCCTCGGCCGTGTCCTCGCCCAGGTCGACCTTGGCGCCGAGCAGGCCGATATCGGCGATGTAATGCTGCGCGCAGGAGTTGTGGCAGCCGGTCAGGTGGATGTTGATGGGCTCGTCCACCTCGATCCGCTCCTCCAGCCACTCCACCAGCTTGGCGGCGTGGCCCTTGGTGTTGGAGGCGGCGAACTTGCAGCCCGCATTGCCGGTGCAGGCCACCAGCCCGGTGCGCAGCGGCCCGGCGGCATGGCCCAGGCCCAGCGCCTCGATCGCCGCCAGCGCCTCCGGCACCCGCTCGTTCGGGATGTCGGATATCAGCAGGTTCTGCCAGACGGTCAGCCTAATCGTGCCCGACCCGAAACGGTCGGCGACGTCGGCCAGCCCGCGCATGCGCTCGACCGTGATGCGCCCGACCGGCACCACCACGCCGACATAGGACAGCCCCGGCTGCCGCTGCGGGTGCACGCCGACATGCGCGCTGCGGGACTGCGGCGGCGTGGGCAGCAGCGCCTCCGCCGGCACGCGGGTCAGCTTGCGGCCCATCTGCTCCTCCACCGCGAGGAGGAACTTGTCGAAGCCCCAGGCATCCAGCACGTATTTCAGCCGCGCCTTCACCCGGTTGGTGCGGTCGCCGTTGGCGATGAACACGCGCAGGATGGCGTCGCACACCGGCGTCGTGTCGCCCGGCGCCACGATCACCCCCGTGCCGCGGGCGAAGTCCTTGTGGCCGGTGATGCCGCCCAGCGCCAGGCGGTAGTAGATGCCGGGCGCCACGCCATGGCCCTCCGCCATCTGGACGGCGGTGAAGGCCACGTCGTTGGTGTCCTCCAGCACCGGCACCACGCCGCAGCCGTCGAAGGCGATGTTGAACTTGCGCGGCAGCCCATACAGCTCGCGGTGGTTGAGGATGTGGTGGTGGATGCGCCGCGCGTCCGGCCGGGTGTCGATCAGCTCCTGCGGGTCGATGCCGGCGGTGGGGCTGCCGGTCACGTTGCGCACGTTGTCCGCGCCGGAGCCGCGGGAGGTGAGGCCGAGGTCGGCCAGGCGGGTAAGGATTTCCGGTGCGAAGGCGGCGCCGATCTCGCGGATCTGCAGGTTCGCCCGCGTCGTCACGTCGGCGTAGCCGCCGCCCATTTCCTCGGCGATGGCGGCGATGCCGCGGAACTGCAGCGTGTTGAGGATGCCGCCGGGCATCCGCAGCCGGCACATGAAGCTGTTCTGCGCCGGGGCGACGAAGAACAGGCCGTGATACTTGGTCAGGAAGACGTCGGTCCCCTTGGGGAACTTGTTCTCCGCTGCCAGGGCGCTGATCTCGTCGAAGCGGTCGAGCGGGTCCTTCTTCCGCTTGGCCTCCTCCTCGGGCACCAGCTTGCCGCCTTCGGCAAGGGTGCGGTCCTGGGCGGCGCGCTGCAGGTCCTTCGGGTCGGCCGGCTCCCCGCCGCCGCTGCCCAGGGCGAGCGGGCCGTTCTTGGCCTCGACCCCCGCCATGAAGCCCTTGAGGTATTCCTGCTGCTCGGTCGAAAACGGTTGGTCGGTCATGCTGCCCACTCCGCGGGCTGGAAGGCGGGGCCGAAGGGAAGGTTGGCGCGCGCCGCCCCGATCGGGCGCCCGTCCTTGATGAGGGCGAGGTACCAGGGCGCGTCCGCGACCTCGCCATAAAGCATCGCACCCACCAGCCGGTCATCGCGCACCAGCAGGCGGCGGTATTGCCCGGCGTCGGCGTCGTCCAGCACGATCGGGTCTTCGCCCTCCGTCTCCCCGGCGGACCAGACACCCGCGCCGGCGACCTTCAGCGCCGTGGCGTCGGACTCGGGAACGTAGCGGGCGTCCTGCCCCAGGATGCTCGCCGCCGCGACCTCCGCCTGGGCGAAGGACGGCTTGACCAGGCCGACGCACTGGCCGCCATGCTCCGCGCACTCGCCGATGGCCCAGATCGCCGGATCCGCGGTGCGCATCGCGTCGTCCACCAGCACGCCGCGGTTGACCGGGAGGCCGGCGGCGCGGGCCAGTTCGGCGTGCGGCCGGATGCCGACCGCCATGACGACGATGCGCGCGGGGATGCGCCGGCCGTCCGCCAGCAGCACCGCGTCGTCCTCGATGGCGACGGTGCTCGCCAGCGTCACCACCGCGATGCCCTGGCCGGCCAGACGACGCTCCAACAAGGCCGCAGCACCGGCGTCGAGCTGCCGGTCCATCAGGCGGGCGGTGGCATGCAGCACGGTCACGCGCATGCCGCGCCGGGCCAGTCCGGCCGCCGCCTCCAGCCCCAGCAGGCCGCCGCCGATCACGGCGGCATCGCCGCCAACGGCAGCATGGGCGATCATCTGCTTCACGTCGGAAAGGGTCCGGTACATCAGCACGCCCGGCCGCTCGGCACCCGGCAGCTTCAGGCGAACCGGCTGTGCGCCGGTGGCGAGCACCAGCCTGTCGTAGCCATGGCGTTCACCCGATTCGAGAACGACCTGGCGGCGGTCGCGGTCCAGCGCCGTCACCCTGGTGTCCGGCCACCAAGCGATCCGATGTTCGCCGAGGCGGTCCGGGTGGTGGGTGACGAGCGCCGGCTCGTCGACGTCGCCAGCAAGATACTGGCTCAACGCCACGCGGTTGTAGGGATGTGCTGCCTCGCCGCCGATGAGGGTGACGGACGCTCCGCCGGCGGCCAGGCGTTCCGCACAGCGCGCGCCGGCCGGTCCAGCTCCCACGACGACGACAGTCAGGTCCGGTAAGGTGCCCATCTGGCTGTTATAGCGGCGACCACCGACGGGTAAAATGCCGCCTGCCAAATGTGATGCCGCATCGGCGAGCCAAGTGCCCCACAATCGGGCATGCTGCCGTGATTTTGACTATTTCACGAGCAGGGATCGGCCTGTCATCTCGATCGGTTGGGGCAGACCCATCAAGGCAAGCAAGGTCGGTGCGATATCCGCCAAGCGGCCATCCTGCAGCCGAAGCGGCTCGGCCGAGGCGAGCAGCACGGGAACGCGGTTGGTGGTGTGGGCGGTGTGCGGCGCGCCGGTCTGCGGATCGCGCATCAGCTCGCAGTTGCCATGATCAGCGGTGACGAGCAGCGCCCCGCCCGCCGCCGCGACCGCCTCGGCGATCGCGCCCAGACCGGCATCCACCGCCTCCACCGCCGCGACCGCGGCCGCCAGCTTGCCGGTGTGGCCGACCATGTCGGGGTTGGCGAAGTTCAGCACCACCAGGTCGAACGCACCGGTGCCGATCGCCGCCACCGCTTGCCGGGTCAGCTCGGGCGCACTCATTTCCGGCTGCAGGTCGTAGGTGGCGACCTTGGGGGAGGGCACCATGATCCGCTCCTCGCCCGCAAACGGAGCCTCCCGCCCACCGTTCATGAAATAGGTGACATGCGGATACTTCTCGGTCTCCGCCATGCGCAGCTGCCGCTTGCCAGCCGCGCTCACCACTTCGCCCAGGATCCCAGCCATGCCGTTGGGCGGGAAGATCGGGGTCATGAGCGGCGCGAGCTCGTCGCTGTAGCGGGTCATGCCGATGGCGGCAGCGAAGGCCGGGGCGGCGCGCTCGAAACCGGCGAAGCCCGGGTCCAGCAGCGCCATCAGCAATTCGCGGATGCGGTCGGCGCGGAAGTTGAAGGACAGCACGCCGTCGCCGGCCTCCGCGCCGCCGTAGCCGCCAATGATCGCGGGTGCGATGAACTCGTCCGTCGTCCCGGCGGTGTAGGCCGCTGCGATCGCGGCGGCGGCGGTTTCGAAAGCTTCGCCCTCCGCATGGGCGATGGCGGCAAAGGCGCGACTCACCCGGTCCCATCGGTTGTCGCGGTCCATGGCGAAGTAACGGCCGCACACGGTGGCGACGGTTGCCCCCCGGGGCAAAGCGGCCTCGAACGCGGCCACGTATCCGGCAGCCGATTGCGGCGGCGTGTCGCGCCCGTCGGTGAAGACGTGCAGGCGGACGGGGATACCCGCGGAGGTGACGATCCGCGCCAAGGCGACGGCGTGGTCCTGGTGCGCGTGGACGCCGCCGGGCGAGACCAGACCCAGCAAGTGGCAGGCGCCGCCGCTATGCTTCAGCGCCGCAACCAGTTCCTGCAGGGCGTGGGTTTCCGCCAGCGACCCGTCGGCGATGGCGCGGCCAATACGCGGCAGTTCCTGCATGACGACGCGGCCGGCGCCGATGTTCAGGTGCCCGACCTCGGAGTTGCCCATCTGCCCGTCCGGCAGCCCGACATCCTCGCCCGCGGTGCGCAGGAAGGCACGGGGGCCGGCTGCCCACAGCCGGTCGAAATGAGGTGTGTGCGCCTGCCGCACGGCGTTGTCGGCCGCGTCCTCACGCCAGCCCCAGCCATCGAGAATAACGAGCATGGCGGGGCGGGGCGGGGCGTCGGGCACCAGGTCTGGTGCATGGATCCAGCAGGCTTGTCCAGGGCCGAGCATGACCCGGCGTTCACAAAGCCGCCCTAGGCGAGGGCCGAGGCGCGGGGCGACCGAACATGCTCGCATCCCTGCATCAGGACCTCCCCGGCCATCGGCGGGAGACAGGCGGCCCCGTGCCGCCCGGCATCCTGGCTACGCGACAGCTATCCTAGGCTCAGCTGCGGGCCAGCTTGCCGCTGCGGCTCAGCCGCAGCATCGCCGCGTTGGCCGCTACGGCGAACACCACGATCACCAGCACCACCGCCGTGCTCAGCGCCACGTTGTGCTGCGCCATGCCGCTGACCAGGAGGAAGCCGAGGCCGCGCTGGGAGCTGAACATCTCGCCGATCAGCACGCCCAGCAGCGTCAGCGAGAAGCCCAGGCGCAGGCCGGCCACGATCTGCGGCAGGCAGGCCGGCACCAGGACCCAGCGCATCGTCTGCCCGGGGGAAAGCCGCAGCGCGCGGGCGGTGCGCGGCAGCGTTGGCGGCAACGTGCGGATCGCCGCGATGGTGAACAGCGTCACCGGGACCAGGCCGTGCATCACCCCGAACGCCACCTTGGCACTCATTCCGAGCCCGAACAGCAGCAGGACGACGGGGTATAGCGTGACCTTGGGGATCGTGTAGAAGCCGGCCAGCACCGGCTCCATCACGTCCCCGGCGAACCGCCCCAGCCCCAGCGCCAGGCCGAGCAGCAGCCCACATGCGGCCGACAGCGCGAAGGCCAGCAGGAAGGCAGTCAGCGTCGCCCAGACCTGGCCCCAAAACCCGGCCGTCACCATCAGCCGGCCGGCATAGGCGAAGGTGGTCAGCGGGCCAGTGATGGCCACACCGTCCGTCCAGGTACAAGCGGCCTGCCACGCCAGCAGCAGCGCGACCAGCAGCAGGAGCATGTCGGTGGCGCTGCCACGCCGCCCGACGCTGCGGGAGGTCGTCGCGCTCACGACCGCACCCGACGGCGGGCGAGCCGTCCCTCCCAGGTGTACAGCACGGCGTTGGCGAGCACGGCGACCAGCAGCACGAACAGCATAAGCCCATACATCGTGCGCGTGTCGAAGGCCTGGTATGCGTAGGAGATCGCATAGCCCAGGCCGCTGCCGGACAGGATGAACTCGCCCGCGATCACCCCGATCAGCGCGTAGCTCAGCGCCAGCTTGAAGCCGCCGAACAAGGCGGGCATGGCGGCCGGCAGCATGATGGAGAGCAAGGTGCGCACCGGCCCGAGCCGCTGCACGCGCGCCACCTTGCGCAGCACGGGGGTGATGCTGTCCAGGCCCGACAGCGTGCTGATCATCACCGCCGGCACGGCCGACATCACGCCCAGCACCACCAGCGGCGCCATGCTCAGCCCGAGCAGGGCGACCAGCAGCGGATAGAACACGAAGGTCGGCACCGAGTAGTAGGAGGCGAGCAGGGGGTCGATGGCGCGGCGCAGCCGGGGTGCGGCATGCAGGCCCGCCCCCAGCAGGGTGCCGCCGGCGACGCTGCACAGCCACGCCAGCGCCACCGTGCTGAAGGTCTGCACCGTCGGCTCCGTGGCGGTGCCCGACCACAATGCGTCCACCATGGCCGCCACCATCGCGCTCGGCGGCAACACGGCCTGCGGATCGACCAGTCCGGCCCGGCACGCCGCTTCCAGCAGCAGGACACACCCGGCCAGCAGCGCCGTGCGCACCAGCAGGACGGTTCGGCCACGCGTCACGCCACGGCACCTCCATCCTGACCCATGGTGCGCAGCGATTCGGCCCGCAGCGAGGTCCAGAGCCGCGCGGTCAGCTCCCCGAAATGCGGGTCGGACACGACGCGGCTGTCGCGGTCCCGCGGCCATCCGGTCTCCACCAGGTCGATGAACGTGCCGGGCCGGGCGGACATCACGCCCACCCGGTCGGACAGCATCGCCGCCTCGTCCAGCGCGTGCGTGATCAGCAGCACTGTGGCACCCGTCTGCCGCCAAAGCCGCAGCAGTTCGTCGCCCATCAGCAGCCGGGTCTGCTGGTCCAGCGCGCCGAACGGCTCGTCCAGCAGGATAAGCCGCGGCTGCTGGACCAAGGTGCGGGCGATGCAGACGCGCTGGCGCATGCCGCCCGACAGCTGCGCCGGGTAGTGCCCGGCGAACTGCGCCAGGCCCATGAACGCGACCGCCCCATCGACCCGGCGGGTGACCTCCGCCCGCGGCAGGCCGGAGCGGCGCAGGCCGAACGCGACGTTGTCGCGCACGGTCAGCCAGGCGAAGCTGGAGTCCTCCTGGAACACGACGCCCACGCCGTCCGGCACGCCCCGGACCGGCTTGCCCTCGAAGGCGACGCTGCCTTCGGTGGGAGACCCGAGTCCGGACAGCACGTCCAACAGCGTGGACTTGCCGCAGCCCGAAGGACCGACGACCGAGAAGAACTCCCCTGCCGCCAGGTCGAGGTCGACCGGGCCAAGCGCGTGGATCGGCTGCTTGCCCCCGTATCGCCGGGTCACGCCCCGCAGCGTGGCGTGGGGCTCGGCCATGTCAGCGCGCGGCGCGCTGGTCCGGCGGCAGGAAGGCGGTGTCGACCATGGTGGACCAGTCCGGCGCATCCTTGAGCTGGCCGGTGATCTGCAATCCTTCCACCATGTGGTTCATGGCCTCGTAGTCGAAGCGGCCGTCGCTCCAGTAGTCGTTGGCGACGAGCTCCTTCATGTGCGTCCGATACAAGGCGGCGTCCGGGTTGCTGTACGCCTTGGCCAGGATGTCGGCCGCCTCGTCCGGATGCGCCCGGGTATACTCGAGCCCTTCCTTGCGGGCGGCGATGATGCCGCGGATCACGTCCGGATGGTCATGCGCGAACGCCACGGTGGTGACGCACACCGTTTGCATCATCCGGGGGGACATCACGTCCTTCACCCAGAACACCGGCTGGATCGCGTCGGGGTTCTGCGAGAAGGTGAGCGTGTCGGTGAAGCCGGCGTCGACGGCACCGCTGGTGACCGCGGACAAGTTGGCGCCGAGGTCGCCGGCGGGAACCAGGCGGAGCTGCTGTGCCGACAGGCCGTTCGCCTTCAGCGCCATCAGGATGATCATGTTGGAGACCGAGTTGGGGGCGGTGTAGGCCACCCGCTTGCCGACCAGGTCCTTGATCCCGGTCAGCGCCGAGCCCTTCTTCACCGCCCATAGCTGGTCGGCCACGCTTTGCGTGCCGGCCGAGACGATGACCAGCTTCTGCCCGGCATTGATCGCCTGCACCGCCGCCGCGAGCGACACCTCGCCGAACGGGATGTCGCCGGCGACCGTGTTGCGCACCGCCGTGCCGCCGCCCGGGGCGGTCAGGATACCGGTGACGTCGACGCCGTGCTGCTTGAAGAAACCCTTCTCCATCGCCACGGCATAGGGCACGCCGTAGAACTGGCCGCCCCAGTGGGTGACGGTGATGGTGTCCGCCCAGGCGGAGACGCTGCACGCGAGAGCCAGGGCCGCGAAAGCGACGCCTGCGATGACACGGCGGCCTAATGCGTGGTGCGACATCTCTCTTTCCCCCTGGGCTGTGCCGGCCTTTATCGGCCGCATCAGGCAGGACGCTAGCACGGTCGGCGAAACGCTGAAACCGCTATGCGCGCGCATCCGTGCTCCCGTGCCGGCGCTCGAAGGCGTGGACCGCCGGGAACCCCATCAGCGTGTTCATCTCGGCGAACGGCAGCAAGGGCGCGCCGCCGCCGGTGCCGATCCCGGCTTTCTTCAAGTGGGCGTAGACCGTCTGCAAGGCCGCCGCAGCGGCCAGGAAGCCGCTGGCCGGGAACAGGGCGACCGAGAAGCCGAGTCCGGCCAACTCCGTGGTGTCGAGGTAAGGCGTGCGCCCCCCCTCCACCATGTTGGCGAGCAGCCATGCGCCCTTGAACGTCTCGGCCACCCGGCGCAGCTCCTCCAGGGTCTCAGGGCTTTCCACGAACAGGATGTCGGCGCCGGCCTCCAGGAACGCCTCGCCCCGGCGGAGCGCCTCGTCCAGGCCGTGGGCGTAGCGTGCATCGGTGCGTGCGACGATGAGGAAATCCTTGTCGGGCCGCGCCTCGACCGCCACGCGGATCTTCTGCACCGCGTCCGCCATCGGGATGACCCGGCGATACTCGGTGTGGCCGCACTTCTTGGGAAACTCCTGATCCTCAAGCTGGATGGCGGCGGCGCCGGCGGCGGCGTAGCCACGCACGGTGCGGTCCACGTTCAGCAACCCGCCATATCCCGTGTCGCCATCCGCCAGGAACGGGACGGACACGGCACCCGCGATGCAGCGCACCCGGTCGAGCATCTCGCTGTAGCTCGCCGTCCCCGCATCGGCCGCCCCCAGGGCGGAGGCGACGCTGCCATAGCCGGTCATGTACAGGGCGTCGAAGCCGAGGCTGTCGGCCACCCGCGCGGAAATCCCGTCGAACACGCCGGGCAGCGCCAGGCAGCGCCCGGGGGACAGCAACGCGCGCAAGGTCTTTCTCCCATCCAACGGCGTGGTCTCCGTCACTCTGCCGCCGCCTTCACGTCGGCATCATCACGGAAGCGGGTGCGCAGGGCGTTCCACTCATCGGCGCCGAAGCGGCGGAACCGGTCGCCCACCTTCATCTGGCCGGCGCTGGAGGGCAGGCGGTCGGTCTCGCGCACGCCCGCCAGCACCGCGTCGCAGGCGTTCATGACGGTGCTGAGCAGCAGGCTCGGCATGATCGCGACGCGGTACCCCATGTCCTGCGCGTCCGCGAGCGTGATGTCCGGCGTCTTGCCGGCGACCACGATGTTCAGCAGGCAAGGGCCGTGCACCAGCCGGGGCACCGCCGCCACCTCCTCCAGCGTCGCAGGGGCCTCCACGAACGCGACGTCGGCACCCGCACGGAGCGCCGCGTTGGCACGTGCCACCGCCTCATCCAGGCCGGCGACCGAACGTGCGTCGGTACGGGCGATCACGACGAAGTCCGCATCCCTGCGGGCGGCGACGGCAGCGCGGACCTTGGCCACGAACTCCTCCCGCGGCACCACCTCCTTGCCGTCCAGATGGCCGCAGCGCTTCGGCATCACCTGGTCCTCGATGTGCAGGCCGGCCACGCCGCTGCGCTCGTACTCCGTCACGGTGCGGGTCACGTTCAGCTCGTTGCCGTAGCCGGTGTCCGCGTCGGCGATCAGCGGCACGGCGGCGGCGCGGGCGATCACCGCGGCGTTGGCCGCCATCTCCGTCAGCGTCAGCAAGCCGAGGTCGGGGTAGCCGCGCGCCATGGAGGTGCCCGCCCCCGTCATGTACAGGCAGTCGAACCCGGCCTGCTCCGCCAGGCGGGCGGTGATCCCGTCATAGACGCCCGGCGCCCGGACCATGCGGCCGGAGGCGAGCAGCTCGCGCAACGAGCGGGTGGTCGTCATGGCACCGTCTCCCCCTGTTCGGCGGGCGCGTCGGCCCGCACTGTCACGTAGACTTGGCCGTCGCGCTCCGCGACCGGGTAGAAGCGCAGCCGGGTCGGAACCGGGCGGAACATCTCCATCCCCGTGTCGAGGTCGTATTCCCACCCGTGCCACGGGCAGGCCAGCACCTCGCCCTCCCGGTCGTACACCAGGGCGCCGGGCGCGCTCGGCATCCAGGTGCCGCCCACGATGCCGCGGCAGATCGGCGCACCCTTGTGCGGGCAGTGGTTCCGCACTGCGCGCAACTGCCCGTCCCGCAGCCGCACCACGCCGATATCCTGCCCGGGGATGTCCAGCATGACGAAGCGGCCGACGGCGAAGCGTTCCGGCGGCCCGACCCCGACCTCCGTCTTCGGCCGCGACGCCATCAACCGGGCAGCCGCAGCACGTCGCGGGCGTTGCTGCGGAAGATCCGGTCGCGGTCCTCCGTCGCCAGCGAACGGAGCGACTGCATCGGCATGTCGTTGTCCCAATGCGGGTAGTCCGTGCTGAAGCACAGGTTCTGCACGCCCACCATCTTCACGAGGCGCTCCAGGTCCCGCGGGTCCCGCGGCTCCTCGATCGGCTGGGTGGTGAACCACACATGCTCGTTCACGTAGTCGATCGGCGATTTCTTCACCCAAGGCACCTCGTGCCGCAGGCCGCGCCACAGCCGGTCCATGCGCAGCATCACCGGGATCGGCCAGACGAAGCCGTACTCCACGAACAGGATGCGCAGCTTGGGGAAGCGCTCGAACAGTCCGTTCATGATCATGCTGTTCAGGTTGGCCTCCGCCCCCTGGCCCAGCGTGACGTAGCGCTCGATATACGTGTCGGGCATGCCGCCGGCCGGCATCGGCGCGCCGTTGTAGACGCCTTCGGATCCGGTGACGTGCAGCAGGATCGGCAGGTCCATGTCGCACGCCGCCTCGAACACCGGCCACCAGTAGCGGTTGCCGAACAGGGTCGCGATCGGCGGCACGGCCACCGCACAGACCTGGGCGTGCCCGCCGACGCGGCGGATCTCGACGGCCGCGGCCAGCGGGTCCTGCGCGGACACCACCGGCGCGTAGTGCAGGCGCGGATCCAGCGGCAGCCATGTGTCGAGGTAGTAGTCGTTGGCCGCCTGCGCGATCACGATGCTCTCGTCAGCCGAGGCGTGGACCGAACAGAACGAGCCGGTCTGCAGGCTGTTCAGCACGGCGACGGCGATGTCGTTCGCGTCCAGATGGTCCTTGATCAGGAAATGCGGGTCGCTCCCACCGGGCGCGCCGCTTTCCGGCTTGGAATCGTCCCGCACCACCGTCCCGTTTGGATGGGCGTAGCGCAGGGTGAGGCCGCCGCCGGCCTGGTGCGCCCGCTTTCGGACAAAACGCTGCTTCCAGGCGTCGTCCATGTATGGATACAGGCTGCGGATGCCATCGGCCAGCAGCGGGTGCACGTCGCAGTCCACGATGCCGTGGCGGTGCGTCTGCGAGACCTCCGACAGCGTCTGGGAAATGTCGTCCATGGTGCCTCCGGATCAGTCGTTGAGCAGCAGGGCGTTGCCCGGCGCCTTGGCCACGGTCTCGACCGCGATCGCCTCTAGCGAGCGGTTGCTGGTTTCCCGTCCCAGGAGCATCACCGCCGCCGCCATCAGCACCATGCTGCCGCACAGGAACCCCGCGACACCGCCGATCCCGAAAGCGGCGAAGATCGACACGATGATGAAGCCGATCTGGCTGGAGAACAGGCGGCTGATCCCCAGCACGACGGAGGCGCCTCGCAGCCGCAGCCGGGTCGGGAACAGCTCGGGGATGTAGAGGGCGAAGCCGACCGCGACGATGCCGTAGGCGCAGAGCGTCACCCCGAAGCCGACCGCGACCAGCTCGGCCCCGTCTCCCACCATGGGGTAGACCAGGCCAAGCACCGCCGCGCACAGCGCGAGCGCCGCCAGACTGCGGACGCGCCCGAACCGGTCGGCCACGCCCGCGCCGAGCAGCGCCCCGAGCGGGGCGCCGACGCCCATGATCCCGGAGAACCAGAGGGAGGAGCCGATCGACAGCCCCTGCGTGACCAGGAAGGTCGGGATCCAGGAGAGGAAGCCGTACAGGCTGACGCCGCTGACGCATGCGATGATGATGCCGAGCACGGTGTTGCGGAGCAGCCCGGCACCCACGAGCTCGCCGTAGCGCCCGGCTGCCGGCGCCTCCTCCACCGCATCCCGTATTGGCGGCAGCGGTCCCGACCGGGCCGCCTCGGCCTCGATCGCCGCCAGCACCGCCTCCGCCTCGGCCGTGCGGCCGCGGGATTCCAGCCAGCGCGGGGATTCGGGCATGTTCTTGCGCATCACCCACACGGCGAGTGCGGCGGCGCCCACAATGGCGAACAGCCACCGCCAGCCGATCTCCGGGATCAGCCAGGCGCCGCACAGGCCGGTCACGGGCACGGCTAGGTTCGTCACCATGGACAGCAGTGCCACGTAGCGCCCGCGCTTCGCCCGCGGCATGAACTCCGCCAGGCTGGAGTAGCCGACCACGATCTCGGCACCCATGCCGATACCCATGACGAACCGGATGGCGATCAGCACCGTCATGTCCGGGGCGAACGCCGCTGCGATGGAGGCCAGGCCGAACACCAGAAGGTTCACCTGGTAGGAGACGCGGCGGCCGTAGCGGTCCCCAAGCCATCCGGCGGCGAAGGTGCCGCACAGCATGCCCAGGAAGGTCGCGGACATGAACCGCGCGTTGGCCGCGAGGTCGGACCAGCCGGACTTGACCAGCGACCCGAGCACGCCCCCCGCCAGGTAGATGTCACAGGCATCCAGGAACATGCCCAGCCCGACGAGCCAGAGCACCCGCCGATGGAAGCTGCCGACCGGCAGCCGGTCTAGCCGCGCACCGGCGTTCGTCCCCAAGGTGCCAAGTTGCAATGGACCTCTCCCGCGTGCTCGTCCCGGTCAATGCCGGGCGCCTTGCCTATCACACTGAGCCCCGCCCATGCGAAACGCAACGCGCCTGTGTGTGTGAAGGTTATGGCTCCCGCGACCATGTCGGGTTGGTCGTCTGGTGCTGCTGGAGGGGATTGAACTCTCGACCTCTCCCTTACCAAGGGAGTGCTCTACCACTGAGCTACAGCAGCGCAGGACGCGTGTGTCCTAACCTTCCTGCCGTCTGCACGCAACCCGCAGGCTAGTCCTTGGCCGGTGCAGTTTCCCCATGGTGCCGGTCGCTGGTCGGGTAGCCCTTGGGCTCCTCCTCCAACGCCTCGGGAGGGATGCCGTGTTCGACTTGACCCACCTTGCCGACATCCTTGTCGGTCACGCCGGCGTCGGGCTCAGCCTTGGATGGTTCTTGCTGCATGGAGGCGAAACGCCCTGACGCTCGCGCGGTTGCTCAGGCCAGGGCCGCGGCGACCACGTCGCACACCCGCTCGGCGTCGGCCTCGCTCAGGTCGGGGTGGATCGGCAACGCCATGATGCGGGTCGCCAAATCCTCCGACACCGGCAGGGCCGCGTCGTCATGCGATGCGGCGTAGGCCGGCTGGTGGTGCAGGGCACGGGGATAGTAGACCGCACTCGGCACCCCTTCGGCCCGCAGGGCAGCTTGCAGCCGGTCGCGCGTGGCGCCGTCCGGGAGCAGCACCGCGTAGACCGCCCAGGCGCTGGCGGAGCCCCGCACGCGTGCGGGGATGCCGAGCACGTTGCCGAGCCGGCGGTCATAGACCCTGGCAACCCGCTCCCGCATGTCGAGTTCGGCGTCGAACACGTCCAGCTTGGCCAGCAGCACCGCCGCCTGCAGCGTGTCCAGCCGGCCGTTCATGCCCGTCCGCAGCACCTCGTAGCGGGTGGTGCCTTCGCCATGCGTGCGCAGCGAGCGGTAGAGCGCCGCCCGCTCCGCCGAGTCCGTCAGCAACGCCCCGCCATCACCGTAACCGCCGAGCGGCTTGGACGGGAAGAAGCTGACTGCCGTGGCATCCGCCTCCCGCCCCAGCTTGCGGCCGGCCAGGCTGGCGCCGAAGCTCTGGGCGCAATCGTCCAACGTGAACAATCCTTCCGCCTCGGCCACCGCGCGGAGGGCGGGCCAGTCGGCTGGCTGGCCGAACAGGTCCACCCCCACCACCGCGCGCGGCCGCAGCGTGCCCGCCTGCCGCACCGCCGCCACCCGGGCGGCGAGATGGCCCGGATCGATCTGGAAGGTGGCTGGGTCGACGTCGACGAAGACCGGGGTGGCGCCCAGCACCAGCGGCACCTCCGCAGTGGCGGTGTAGGTGAAGGCGGGCAGGAACACGGCGTCGCCGCGGCCGATCCCCTCCGCCATCATCGCGATCTGCAACGCGTCCGTCCCGGAACTCACGCTGACGCAGTGCCCGGCGCCGCAATAGGCCGCCAGCCGCCCCTCCAACTCCGCCACTTCAGGCCCCAGGATGAACTGGCAATGCCCCAGCACGGCCTCCAGCCGGCGGCGCAGCTCCGGCTCGATGCGGGCCTGCTGCGCCTTGAGGTCGAGGAAAGGGATCACGCGGGGCTCCTCACAGGTTCGGCGGCAGGGACGGCCGCGGCATGGTCGAATTCCGGCACCATGCGGCCCAGTTCGGCCAGCGCCGGGGCGAGCTCCCCCGCACGGCATGCCGCCGCCACCGCGGCAATCGCCCGGCGCACGGCCGCGACGTCGGCAGTGCGCGGCGTCGCCATCAGCAGGCCGGGGTGGCCGGTGGGCCGCGGCGGCTCCTCGCCATGGAACAGCTCCTCGAACAGCTTCTCGCCGGGCCGCAGCCCGGTGAAATGGATCGGGACGTCGATCTCGGGGCGCAGCCCGGCCAGGCGGATCATCTGTCGGGCCAGGTCGATGATCTTCACCGGCTTGCCCATGTCCAGCACGAAGATGCCGCCATCGGGCGCGCCCTCCTCCACGCCGACCAGCGTGGCCTGCAACACCAGCCCCACGGCCTCCCGCACGGTCATGAAGTAGCGCTGCATGTCCGGGTGGGTCACCGTCAGCGGGCCGCCGCGGGCCAGCTGGCGGCGGAACAGCGGCACCACGCTCCCGGTCGAGCCCAGCACGTTGCCGAACCGCACGGTGACGCAGCGCATGCCCCCGGCGTCGCGCGCCCGGGCGTCCAGCGCCTGGCAGTACATCTCCGCCAGGCGCTTGCTGGCGCCCATAAGGCTGCTGGGGTTCACCGCCTTGTCGGTCGAGATCAGCACCGTTCCCGCCGCGCCGCATGCCGCGGCAGCGTCCACCACCACGCGGGTGCCCTCGGCGTTGGTGAGCAGGCCTTCGCCCGGGTTCGCCTCCACCATCGGCACGTGCTTCAGCGCCGCGGCGTGGAACACCAGCTCCGGCCGGGCGGCGGCGAAGGCGGCGCCCACGCGGACCGCATCGCGCACGTCGGCGATCACCGTCTCCCTGGCCAGCGCCGGGTATGCCTCGCCCAGTTCCAGGTCGATCTGCCACAGGGCGAACTCGCCGTTGTCGAGCAGGGTCAGCGCGGACGGGCGCAGCGCCGCCACCTGCCGCGCCAGTTCGGACCCGATCGTGCCGCCTGCCCCCGTCACCAGGACCCGGCGGCCCCGCACCAGCCGCTCCATGCCGGCACGGTCCAGCCGCACCTGCGGCCGGTTCAGCAGGTCCTCCAGCGCCACCGGCTTCAGCTCGATGCCATGCGCCTCCCGCAGCTCGGTCGGGCGCGGCGCCTGGCGGACCGGGATACCCTGGCGCTGCGCCTCCTCCAGCAGGTAGGCCATGCGGGAGCCGGCGAGCCGCGGCTCCGTCACCACCAGTGCGTCCGGCAGGCCGTCCTTGTCGGCCAGGCGCTCCAGCACGCGCCGCAGCTCGGACATGCCGCCCAGGATGGTGTGCCCCTGCATCCGCCGCCCCGTCTGGTTGCGGCCGAGCGCCAGCAGGCCGACGACGCGCAGGGCCGGCCGCCGCTCCCCCAGCAGGGCTCGCAGGAAGCTGTCCGCACCCTCGCCCGCACCCACCAGCAACACGGTCTGCACTTCCTTGCCGGCGGCCCCGCGCGGCCGGGCCTTGGACAACCGGTAGAACACCCGCGGCGTGCCGAGGAACGTCGCCAGCGTCAGCGCATGCACGATGGGGAAGGTGGGCGTGGGCAGCGGATAGCCCGTCACCGTCCACACCAGGGCGAACAGCGCGGCGCTGACGATGCTGCTGCCGGCGACGCCCACCAGGTCCTCCACGGCGGAGAAGCGCCAGTATTGCTGCGACAGGCGGAACGGCAGCCCTCCCACCAGCAGGGTGATCGCACCGCCGCCCAGGAACCAGAGCGGGTGCAGGAGGCCGCCCCCCGGGTCGGCGACCCAGCGCGCGACCACGGCAGCCACTGCGGCCAGCGCGCCATCCAGCGACACGTTGAGCAGGATGCGAAAGGCGGAGCGTTGCGAGGCCATGCCGACCCCCCTATAGCGCACGCCACCCCGCCTGGTCAGTCCCCCCGGCCGGCCGCCTGGCCGACCCCGTATCCGGAGCGTCCGTGACCGCTGCCGCCTTCGCCACCCATCTCGGCTTCTGCGCCTGCCTGGCGCTGCTGTCCGCCGCGATCGTCTGGGGCATGACGCATGTCGGCACCATCGACACGCCGGGCGCCCGCAGCAGCCACACCCGGCCCACGCCAAAGGGCGGCGGCGTGGGCATCGTGGTGGCGTTCCTCGTCGGGATCGCCATGCTGTACCGCTACGCCGCCTTCGGGCGCATCGCCGACCCGTATTTCCGCGGCGTCATGCTGGCCGCCCTGGGCATCGCGGTGGTCGCCTACCTGGACGACATGCTGTACTGGCCCGCTTCGGTGAAGCTGCTGGCCCAGGTCGCCGCCGCGCTGCTGGCGGTGGGCAGCGGGCTGAGCCTGCCCTTCCTGCGGCTGCCTTGGCTCGGCACGGTCGAGCTCGGCTGGCTGGGCCCGGCCGTCACCGTCGCGTGGATCCTGCTGGCGACCAACGCGATGAACTTCATCGACGGCCTGAACGGCCTGGCCTCCGGCGTCTGCGCCATCGCCTGCGGCGTGCTGGCGGCGGCCGGCGCGTGGCTGGGCGCGCCGTTCCTGTATTTCGCCGCACTCATCCTGCTGTCCGGATTGCTGGGCTTCCTGCCCTTCAACTTCCCCCATGCCCGCATCTTCATGGGCGACGTCGGCAGCCAGTTCTGCGGCTTCCTGCTCGCGGTGCTGGCCGTCGCCGCCGGCCGGTTCGAGGCGGTGGAGCTGTCGGTGGCGTTGGTGCCGATGTTGCTGGCCGGCGTGCTGTTCGACGTGGCGTGGACCCTGCTGCGCCGCTTCCTGGCCGGCGAGACCCTGGCGCAGGCGCATCGCGGCCACCTGTACCAGCTCGCCCAGCGCAGCGGGGTGCCGGCGGTGCGGGTGACGCTGGTGCATTGGGGCTTCGCGCTCTGGGGCGGGGTGTGCTGCGCCCTGTTCCTGGCGGCGGCGCCCGATTGGAAGCCGCTCTGGCTGGCGATGGTGGTCCCGCCGCAGCTCGCCTGGCTGGCCTATGTGGACCGGCGCACCTCCGGCACGGACATTCCGCGGCCGTCGCTTCACTGGCGCCGGGGAACCACGTAACGTCGCGCCGACGAAAGGATTTCGCCGATGATCCCGCTGCGCCCCGTGTTCGCCGCCCTCGCGATGACAGCCGCCCTGGCCCCGGGCACGGGCCGGGCGGACGCGCCCAACCCCTCCTTCTACCTGGTCAACCGGTCGAGCCAGACGATCAACGAGGTCTATGCCAGTCCCCCGAGTGCCACGAATTGGGGTGCCGACCGGCTCGGCGATGCCCAGGTCGCGCCGGGCGCCAACGCCGCCATCCGGCTGGCGGCGGACGGCAACTGCATGAACGACCTGCGCGTGGTCTACGAGGACGGCCATGCGGACGAGCGGCGGCGCGTCAACACCTGCACGGTGGACAACATCAGCTTCGGCGGCCCGGCGTCGACCGTCCCGGCCGGCAACCCGGCGCATGACCCCTCGTTCCGCATCGTCAACCGCGGGCAGCGCGAGGTGGACGAGGTGTACGCCCGCCTGGCCGGAAGCCGCAGCTGGGGCGCGGACCGCTTGGGCGATGCGACGATCGACGCCGACAGCTACCGCGTCATCCAGCTTCCCGCCGGGCAGTGCATGTGGGACGTGCGCCTGGTGTTCGACGACGGGCCACCGTTGGAACGCCGCCGGATCAACCTCTGCGACGTCACCGACTTCCCGGTGGAATAGGCGGCGCCAAAGCGGCGGCCGGGAGCGACGGATGCGGCAGGACGCACGGTGCGCACCAAACCCCAATCGCGGCTGCCCGCGTGGACGAGGACCTGCATGACCCGACCCAACACCCCGCCCTTCTCCGCCGAGGCGCTGCTGGAGGAAATCCGCGGCTGGGTGCAGATCGAGAGCCCGACCGACGATGCCGCCGCCGTCAACCGCATGGCGGACAAGGTGGCGGCGGCCGCCACCGCCGCCGGGGGCCGGCTGACCCGCGTGCCCGGCACGGACGGGTTCGGCGACCACCTGCTCGTCACCTCGCCGTGGGGCGAGGAGGATGCGCCCGGCATCCTGGTGCTCAGCCACCTCGACACCGTGCACCCGATGGGCACGCTGGCGGACAAGGCGCCCTACCGGGTGGAGGGTAACGTCGCCTACGGCCCGGGCATCTACGACATGAAGGGCGGCGCCCTGCTCGCGCTGGCGGCCTGGCGCCACCTGGTCGGCACCGGGCAGCGGACGCCGCTGCCGATCCGGCACCTGTTCGTGTCCGACGAGGAGGTGGGCAGCGCCACCTCCCAGGCACTGATCGAGCGGGAGGCGCGGCGCGCCCGCTTCGTGCTGGTGACGGAGCCGGCGCGCGAGGGCGGCCGCGTCGTCACCGCGCGCAAGGGCGTGGCGCGGTTCGACCTGCACGTCACCGGCCGCGCGGCGCATTCCGGCACGCGGCACGGCGACGGCCGCAGCGCGATCAAGGAGTTGGCGCGGCAGATCGTCGATATCGAGGCGATGACGGACCAGGCCACCGGCCTGACGGTCAATGTCGGCGTCATCCGCGGCGGCACCCGCGCCAACGTGGTCGCCGCGGAGGCGCATGCGGAGATCGACATGCGCCTGCCCGACGCCGCCACCGGCGAGGCGGCGATGGCCCGGCTGCGCGCGATCCAGCCCTACGATCCGGACGTGACCCTGCGCGTCACCGGCGGCGCCAACCGCCCCGCCTTCACCAAGTCGGACGGCATCGCCCAGCTGTTCGAACACGCGCGCGGCCTGGCGGCGGAGATCGGGCTGGACCTGCAGGACCTGGCGACCGGCGGCGGCAGCGACGGCAACTTCACCGCCGCGATGGGCGTGCCCACGCTGGACGGCCTTGGGGTGGACGGCCAAGGCGCGCACACGCATGGGGAGCAGCTGCTCGTCTCCTCCCTGGTGCCGCGCGCCACCCTGCTGCTGCGGCTGTTCGAGACGCTGGCGTGAGCGCGTCCCAGCGGGAGAAGGCTACGGCGTTACGGTGAACTCGAACGTGCCCTGGCTCCGGCCGGCATCCACGGCGGTGGCGTGCCAGATGACGCGGTAGGTCCCCGGCGCCAGCGCGGCCAACCCGACGCTGAGGCGATTGGCGTGGCCGGGCGCGGCCGCCGGATCTCCGGTGGTGACGGCACGGTCGTCGGCGTCCCGCACCGTCACCGTGCAGAGCTGCGGCTCGACCGCCTCGGTGAAGTCGATGCTGACGGTTTCCGGCGAACCGGCCACCGTGCTGCCCGGCGCGGGTGACGCGGAGAGGAGGTGGGCCTGCGCCCATGCCGCCCCCGGCACGCACAAGAGGCCGAGCATGGCGTAAGCAGGTGCTCGCATTCGGAGGGCTCCTTATCAGGCCTGGACTACCAACGGCGTTCTGTCGGGCGGATGGAGAACGCCTTAACGGCGCGTTTCCGAATGGGCGGCCATACTGCACCGACGCCGCTTCCCACAGCAGGGCATCCGATGACCGACGCCATCCCCCAAGCCAAAGACCGCGAGCTGCTTTCCTTCCGCGTGGGCGCGCAGGAATTCTGCGTCGACATCATGATCGTCCGCGAAATCCGCGGCTGGGCGCAGGAGACGCCGCTGCCGCACGCGCCGGCCTATGTCCGCGGCGTGGTGAACCTGCGCGGCGCCGTCCTGCCCATCGTCGACCTGTCCGAACGGCTGGGCCTCGGCCTGGCGGAGCCCTCGGCGCAGCACGTCATCATCGTGGCCCAGATCGGCGCGAACACGGTGGGCCTGCTGGTGAGTGCGGTGTCCGACATCCTGACCGTGTCCGACCAGATGATCCAACCCACGCCCGCCATCGCCTCCGGCCGGGCCAGCACCTACGTGCAGGGCCTGCTCACGGTGGAGAACCGGATGGTCAGCCTGCTCTGCACGGACCGGCTGGTGCCGGCGATGGACCTGCAGGCGGCGTAGCCTTGCGGGCGTTGGCCCTGGTGCTGCTGCCGGTGCTGGCGGGCTGCGCGGTGCCGGGTGCGCCGCCGCCCGCCCCGGAACTGGTGCAGCGCTATGCGCCACCGGGCCCGCGGGGTGATCCGTGGGGGCCGCTGGTGCGTGCCTCGGCAGCCGAGTTCACCGTGCCGGAGCCGATGATCTACGCCGTGATGTGGGCGGAGAGCCGCGGCTGCCAGTGGCTGAACGGCCACCCGATGCGCTCGCTGGCGGGGGAGATCGGGCTGATGCAGATCCCGCCCTCTATCTACGAACTGATCCGCAGCCGCATCGGCGGCGGGCCCGACCCCTATCTGCCGCGCGACAACATCCGGGCCGGCGCCTATTCCCTGTCGATCATGGCCCGGCAGTTCGGCTGGCAGGACGGGCTGGCGGCCTATCAGTTCGGTCCGACGGAGCTCGCCGCCGCGCGCACCGCCGGCCGCGCGCCGCCCCAGGCCACGCAGGACTACGAGCGCCGCGTCTGGGCGGACTACCTCGCCCGGTCGCAGCGGCGGGACCGCGGGCGGCACTGGACCGACCCGGACCAGACCGTCTGCACCTGGCCGGGGCACTGAGCCCCGGCGCCAGGCTTCAGTCCGCGGTCGCGGCGGTCACGGCCGGCACCCGGCGCACACCCGTGCGGACGTGGGTCGAGTAGAGCATCAGCCCGGTGAAGGCGATGCCGCCGACGATGTTGCCGACCAGGGTCGGGATCTCGTTCCAGATCAGGTAGTCCATGATGGAGAACTTGCCGCCCATGATCAGCGCCGACGGGAACAGGAACATGTTCACGACCGAATGCTCGAACGTCATGAAAAAGAACACGGTGATGGGCATCCACATGGCGATGACCTTGCCGGGGACGGTGGTGGAGATCAGCGCCCCGACCACCCCGGTCGAGACCATCCAGTTGCACATGACCGCGCGGACGAACAGCGTGAGCATGCCGGAGGCGCCGTATTTGGAGTAGCCGAGGGTCCGCGCCTCCCCGATGCCGGCGATCAGCTTGCCGACCGGGCTGGGCTCGGTCGCGAAGCCGAAGGTGAACACGATCGCCATCATGAAGGCGACGGTAAGGGCGCCGCCGAAATTGCCGATGAACACCAGCACCCAGTTGCGCAGCACGCCGCCGAGGGTGACGCCGGGGCGCTTGTCGATCAGCGCGAGCGGGGTCAACACCACAACGCCCGTGAGCAGGTCGTAGCCGAGCAGATACAGCATGGAGAAGCCGACCGGGAACAGCAGCGCTCCGACCAGCGGCTGCCCGGTGCTCTGGTTGATGGTCACCGCGAAGGCCGCCGCCAAGGCCAGGATCGCCCCGGCCATGTAGGCCCGGATCAGCGTGTCCTTCGGCGCCATGAACACCTTGGCCTCGCCGGCATCCACCGCTTTGACCACGAACTCAGCCGGCTGCAGGTACGCCATTGCCATCACTCCTCAGGACGGCTGACGACGATGCAGTTTGCGTACCAAGCTCAGGTTTGGGGGCGGAAGAGCGCAGAGGCTGGGCAAGGATCGCGTATCGCAAGCGCGTCGGAGAAAGGATGTCTCCAACCGGCGGTGGGCTTCGTGTCGAGAGAAGCTTTCACCGTCAGCCTCGGTGGAGAACAAGATCCTCTCAAGTTGCCGCTCATGGGCAACATGACGGTCTGCCCTGATGATGGTAGAATATTCATCTCTCATCCCCGTCATCGCGAGCCGCCTCTTCGCGGCGTGGCGATCCAGGCTGCCCCGAGCCGAGCCTTTGTGGGGTGGGGCTGGATTGCCGCGGCGCAAGCGCGCCTCGCAATGACGACGGCTGAGGCGCTGTAGGATGTCCCTCTACCAAGCGCGAGGCTACCCTCATCCTTGCCCAGCTTCTGCGCTTTTCCACCCTCCTCATCCTGCTGGCGGCTGGCAGACAACAGCTTGCTTCTGCATGGAAATCGAGGAGACGCCAGCGCCCAAGTGTCCGGCTGGCAGAGCCGAGTCGTTGGCCGGCATTACCCGCCCAGGCTGCCGGGGAAGCTTCTTGGGGGCCGGCCGCGTCGGCGCGCAGCGCAATGCGGCCGGGATGGGCCGCACCTGGTGGCGCCGGTCGATGCGCTGTTGCCACCAGGCGGCATAGTCCGGGATCGTCGCGACCTCGACGGCCGCGTGGTCCACCTGGCTGCCGAGTTCCAGCAGCACGTCGCAGTTCGCCAGGTCCGGCTGCGGCAGGTTGCCGGCCTCGAAATCGCTCCACATCCCGGCATACAGCGCCTCCAGCCCGTGCATCAGCCGGGGCGTGTCGAACAGCACGGCGGTGTCCCGGCCGGCGAGCAGGCGCGCCCGATACTGCGCCAGGGCAGGGCGGTCCTGCCCCAGCGCCACCGCCCGCTCGACAAACTCCGCCGCCGTGCCGCACACCAGCTCCGGCACGCCGGCCGCCCGCACCAGGCTGCCGCACACCCGGGCGGCGAAGCTGCGGCCGCTCATCGTCAGCACCGGCACGCCCATCCACAACGCGTCGGACGCGGTGGTGTGGGCGCCGTAGGGGGCGGTGTCCAGGAACAGGTCGGCCAGCTGATAGCGGGCCAGGTGGTCGGCGTGGCCGCGCTTGGCGGCGAACACCAGCCGCGCCGGGTCGACGCCCGCCTGCACCGCATGCTGGCGCAGCCTGGCATGCACCGCCTCGTCGGCGCTGAGCAGCCAGAGCACGCTGCCGGGCACGCGGCCGAGGATCGCCATCCAGCGGTCGAACACGAACGGCGTCAGCTTGTGCAGCCCGTTGAAGCAGCAGAACACGGTCGCATCGTCCGGCAGCCCGGCCTCGGCGCGCGTGGCCGCCCGGTCGGACACCGTGCGCAGCCGGTCGTTCGGCTGGTAGCAGGGCAGACGCACCACCCGCTCGGTATAGTACACCTCGTGGTCCGGCGGGATAATCCACTCGTCGGCGACGATGTAGTGGTGGTACGGGCTGGCCGCGCTGCCGGGAAAGCCCAGCCAGTTGACGATCACCGGCGCGGGGCGCAGCGCCAGCAGCTTGTTGCGTGCCTCCCGCGTGGTGCCGTTGACGTCGACCAGGATTTGGATGCCATCATCCACGATCCGCTGCGCCGCCGCCGCGTCGTCCAGGCCGGTGAGGCAAACCCAATGGTCGGCGCTGGCCTGGAACCGGGCATGCAGGCGGTCCGCGCTGGCCGGCCCGCAATAGTACGCGAACACCTCCACGCGGTCGCGGTCATGCTGCTCGAATATTTCGGCCATCAGGTAGCCCACGGCATGCTCGCGCAGGTCGGAGGACAGGTAGCCGACGCGCAGCTTGCCGGGCTGCAGCGCGGCGGGATGGGCGGTGTGGATCGCCGAGGCCGGGGCGCCCACGTCGTGCTTGTTGTAGTTCCAGTTCACCGCCAGCTGGAACAGCGGGTCGTCCGTGTAGGCTGCCGCGGATAGCGGGGACATGCCGGCGGCCAGGCTGGCGCGGTCCGCCCGCTCCAGCGCCGGCAGCACCGGCCACTCGCATTGCCGCTGCCGCAGCGCCACGAAATGCTGGATCGCCTCGCGGTGCGCGGGGTCGATCTCCAGCAGCTGGCGCAGCAGGTCTTCCGCCGCGGCGTCCTGGTGCGACGTCTCCAGCACCCGCGCCGCCTGGGTCAGCGCGATGGATTTGTGCCCGAGGTTGGTGCCGTTCACCGCGCCCAGCCGCGCCAGCGCCGCGGACCATTGCTGCACCGCCCGGTCCGGCGCGCCCAACCCCTCGTGCACCCGGCCGAGATTGATGTGGCCGGGCATGAAGTCGGGGTTCAGCGTCACCGCCCGCTCCAGCAGGGCGCGCGCCGCTTCCAGCTCGCCGCCGTCCGACAGGGTCACGGCATGGTTGAACAGCACGGCATAGCCCAGCGGATGGTCTGCGTTGTGCTGGATCCATGCCGCATACAGCGCCTGCGCCCCGCGCGGCCGCCCCTCCTGCTTCAGCGACGCCGCCGCCTGGAACAGGTCCTGCACGCTCAACCGGCGCGTCGCCGCCTGGTCCAGCGCCCACTCGAGGGTATCGCCCATCGTCTCGTCCTTTTGTCGAGCGAAGTCACGCTTCGGCTGCCTCCAGCGCATCGATCTGATCCGAGGTCAGCCCAGCGAGTGTAGTCGAGAGGAGGTAATCAATTTGTGTACCGTTCAGCGCCTCCAGCTGGTCGTCGCTCAGCGCCCCGACCATGGTGGAGGACAGGCCGTTCATCACCGTCGTGGTCAGCTGACTGAGCTGCACCGCGGACAGCAGGCCCAGCTGCGTCGTGCTGAGGTTGTTCAGCTGGGTCGCCGTCAGCGCCGCCACCTGCGCGGCCCCGAGGCTGGAGAGCTGGGCCGGGTCGAGCGCGTTCAGCTCCGTCGCCGCGAGGTTGCCCACCTGCGCCGGCGACAGCGCGGCCAATTGCGTCGCCGCCAGGCTGCCGAGCTGCGGCGCCGATAGAGCACGGAGCTGCATCCGCACCAGCCCGCCCAGCTGCGTCGCGGTCATCGCTCCCAACGCGGTCTGCGACAGCGCGCCGATGTCGCCCACCGGCAGTTCGCCGATCTGCGCGGAGGTCAGGCCGGCCAACTGCGTCAGCGTCATCGCGCCGATCTGCGTGCCCGTGAGCCCGGCGAGGCCCGAGGCGGACAGCGCGCCGACCTTCGCCGGCGTCAGCGCGGCGAATTGCGCGGGCGTGAGCGCGGCGACCTGGGTGGCGGCCAGGCCGCCGATCTCCGTCGCGGAGAGCAGGCCCACCTGCGTCACCGTCAGGCTGGCGAGCGCCGCTGTGTCGAGCGCGCCGATCGACGTGGCCGACAGGCTGCCGAACTGCAGGCTGCTGAGCCCGGCCAGCTGGGTCGGCGTCAGCCCGGCCACGGCGGTCGTGGACAGCGCCCCCACCTCGTCCGGCGTCAGCGCCGCCAGCTGCGTCGTGGACAACGTGCCGAGTTGGGTTGCCGAGATGCCGGACGCCCCGGTGGTGGACAGCGAGCCGATCTGCCCGGCGCTCAGCAGGCCGATCTGCGCCGGGCTGAGCGCCGCGACGGCCGTGGAAGTCAGGCCGCTCACCTGGTCGCCGGACAGTTGCGACAGCTGGGTGGGCGCCAGGCCGGCGAACTGCCCGTTGCTGAGGGCGCCGATCTGCGTGCTCGTCATGGCGGCCAATTGCTCGGGCGTGAGGCCGGCGATCTCGGCATTGGTCAGGCCCGCCACCGCCGTGGTGGACAGCGCGGCGACCTGGTCGTCGCCGAGCGTCGCCATCTGGGTATTGGCCAGCCCCGCGACCTGCGACGCGGTGAGCCCCGAGACCGCCACGTCCGACAGCGCCGCCAGTTCGGTCACCGTCATCCCGGCGAGCTGATCGGGCGTCAGCGCCGCCGCCTGCGTGTCGCTCAGGCCGTTCAACGCGTCCGGGCTCAGTGTTGCCAGCTGCGTGGTCGTCAACCCGGTGACCTGTCCGGTGGTCAGCGCCGCCACCTGCGTGTTCGCCAGCCCGCGCAGCTGCGTCGCGGTCAGCGTCGCGAGCTCCGCCGTCGTCAGCCCGGCCACCGTTCCGGTCGACAGCGCCCCCACCTGCGCCCCGGATAGGCTGGCGAGCTGGGCCGTGGACAGCGCCGCCACCTGCGTCCCGGTCAACCCGCCCAGGGCCGCCGCGGTCAGCGACCGGATCGTGGTGGCGCCGAGCGCGGCCAGCTGCGCCGTGCCCAAGCCGCCCAGCTCGGTCGCCGTCAGCCCGCCCGCCTGCGTCACGCTCAGCCCGCCCAGTTGCGCCGGCGTCAGCGCCGTGGCTGCGAGGGCGCCGATTTGCGCGGGGGACAGCGCGTCCAGCTGCGTGGTGCCCAGGCCGGCGATCTGCGTTGCCGAGAGGCCGCTGATGGCGATGGTGGACAGCGCCGCCATCTGGCTCGAGCGCAAGGCGGCCAACTGGTCGGAGGTGAGGCTTGCGGCCTGCGTCGGCGCCAGGCCGGCGACCTCCGTCACCGACAGCGCGTCCAGCTGCGCCCCGGCCAGGGCGCCGATCCCGGTCGTGGACAGGGCGCCGACCTGCGCCGCGGTCAGCCCGCGCAACTGCGCGGTGGACAGCGACGCCAGGCTGGTGGAGGACAGTCCGGCCAGGGCGAAGCCCGACAGCCCGGAGAGCTGGGTCGGCGACAGCGCGGCGACGGCGGTGCCGGACAGCGCGGCCACCTGGTCGCTGGACAGGGCGCCGGCCTGCACCGCCGTCAGGCTGCCGAGTTGGCTCAGCGAGAGGCCAGCCAGGGCCGTCGCCGTCAGCCCGGCAATTGCCGTGGTGGAGAGCGACGCCACCTGGCTCGGTTGCAGCGCGCCCAGCTGGTCGGCCGACAGCACCGCCACCTGGGTGTCGTCCAATCCCGCCACCTGCGCCTGGCTGAGCCCGCCGAGCGCGGTCGTCCCAAGGCCGGCGATCTGGTCCTGGCTGAGCACGCCCACCTGCGCCGCCGTGAGGCCGGAGAGCTGGATGGTGGTGAGCCCGGCCAAGGCGGTCGAGCTCAGGCCGTCGAGCGAACCCGGCTGCAGCGCGGCGATCTGGCTCGTGGTCAGTATCGCCAGTTGCGCCGGGCTCAGCGCGGCGAGCTGCGTGTCGGCCAGGTTGGCCAGGATCGTCGGGGCCAGGCCGTACACCTGGTCCGTGCCCAGCTGGCCGATCTGCCCGGTGGTGATCGCGGCCACGCCGGCAGCCGACAGGCCGGCGAGCTGCGTGCCCGTCAGGCTCGCGACCTGCTGCCCGGTCAACGCCGCGACCTGCGTCTGGCCCAAGGCCGCCATCTGGGCGGCACCCAGCCCGGCGAGCTGCCCCAGCGACAGGCCGGCCACGGTCGTCTCCGTCAACCCGTCCAGGGCAGCGGGGGCCAGCGCGGCGACCTGGCCGGACTGCAGGGCCGCCAGCTGGTCGGGCGACAGCGCCGCCAGCTGCGTGTCGGCCAGGCCGCCGATCTGGGTCGTGCTGAGCCCGGCGACGCTGCCGACCGGCAAACCCGCGATCTGCGTCTCGTTCAGCACCCCGATCTGCGAGGGGGTGAGCGCTGCCAGCTGCGTCGGCAAGGCGGCTGCCAACTGCGCCACCGTCAGCCCGCTGATCCCGTCGGCGGACAGGGCGGTGATTTCCGTCTGCTTCAGCGCGGCGAACTGGTCGGCGGACAATGCCGCAACCTGCGTCGCGGCCAAGCCGGCCACCGCCGTGGAGGACAGCGCCTCCATTTGCGTCGTCGCCAGCGCGCCGAGCTGGTCCGTCGTCAGCACCCCGAGCCCGGTCGCCGACAGGCCGCCGATCTGCCCGGCGCTCAGCCCGGCGATCTGGCTGCTCGACAGCGACCCGACCTGGGTGGTGGCGAAGGCACCGAGTTCCGTGGCGGTCAGCGCACCCAGCTGGGCGCCGGACAGGGCGGCCAGCTGCCCGGCGGTCAGCCCGGTCGCCGCGGCGCTGTCCAGCGCCGCGATCTGCGTGGCCGCCAGTACGGCGAGCTGCGCCGTGCTCAGCACGGCCAGCGAAGTGGCGGGCAATCCGGCGATCTGCGTCGTCGTCAGCCCGGCGATCTGCCCCGGCGACAGCGCCCCGATCTGGGTCTGGTTCAGCAACCCGATCTGCCCGGCGGTCAACCCGCGCAACTGCGCCGTGCCGAGCCCGGCGACCTCGTCGGGCGTCAGCCCGGCGATCGCGATGCCGGACAGGGCACTCACCTGCCGGCTGTTCAGCGCCGCCAGCTGATCGGCGGAAAGTGATGCGGCCTGTGTATCCACCAGGCCGGTCAGTTCTGTCGTGCTCAACGCGGCGACCTGGCCGGTCGACAGCGCGGCCAGCTGCGTGGCGCCCAGCGTGCCCAGGCCGGCCGGCGTCAATCCCTGCAGCTGGGCGTCGCTCAACGCGCCGACCTGCGTTGCCGAGAGGCCGGCGACCTGCGTCGTCGTCAAGGCGCCGAACTCGGACGCCGTCAGGGTGGCGAAGGCCGTGCCGCTGAGCGCCGCAAGCTGGGTCGCGGCCAGGCCGGCGATGCCGGTGGCCGACAGCGCCGCCAGTTGCGCCGGAGTGAAGGCGCCGAGCTGATCCGTGGACAGCAGCCCCACCTGCGTCGCGTCCAGCGCGCCGACCTGCACCGTGGTCAAGGACGCGACCTGCGACGGCGTGAGCGCCGCCAGCTGCGTGTCGGCCAGCACCGGGATTTGTCCCGTCGTGAGGGCGCCGATCTGGCTTGCCGCGAGCCCCGCGACCTCCGCGGTGGTCAGGCCCGAGACGGCGGTGGAGGACAACCCGGCCACCTGCGCCGGGGACAGGGCGGCAAGCTGCGCCGAGGTCAACGCCGCCGCCTGGCTGTCGGACAGCCCGGCGATCCCGGTGGTGGTCAGCCCGGCGAGCTGTGCCGTCGACAGCGCGGCCAGCTGCGTCGGGCTGAACGCCGCCACGCCCGCCGCCGTCAGGCCGCGGAGCTGGGTTACGGCGAGCGCTGCCAGCTGGCTCGCGGCCAGGCCGCTGAGCTGGGTGCTGCTGAACGCGCCGAACTCGGTCGCCGTCAGCGCACCGAACTGCGTCGGGGACAGCGCGGCGAGCTGGGCCGGCGACAGGCCGGCCACGTTCGTTGCAGCCATGGCGCGGATTTGCGACGTGGCCAGCGCCGCCAGCTGGGCGTTGCCGAGATCACCCAGCTGGGTGGCCGCCAGCTGGCCCATCTGGGTCGTGCTGAGGGCGGCGGCCTGGCTGGTGGTCAGCGCCTCGACCTGCGTGTCGAACAGGGCGCCGAGCTGCCCGGCCGACAGCGCCCGCACCTGCGTGGCCGCCAGCCCGGCGAGTTGCCCGGTGGACAGCCCCCCGATCGCGGTCGCCGACAGCGCGGCGACCTGCCGGGTGGCCAGCGCGGCGAGTTGAGTTGTGCTCAACACGTTGGCCTGCGTGTCCGACAGGCCGCTCAGCCCCGTGGCGCTCAAGCCCGCGAACTGCGCGGGGGTCAGCGCCGCCAGCTGCCCCGTGGTGAGCGCTGCGGCACCCGCCGCCCGCAACCCGCCGAGCTGCGTGGTGGTCAGTGCGGCAAGCTGCGCCGGGGACAGGCTGTCCAGCTGCGTGCCGGTCAGCGAGCCGATCTCCCCGGCCGTCAGCGCCGCGAACTGCGCCCCGCTCAACGCCGCCAGCTGCGTGGGCGCCAGGCCGGCGATGTTCGTCCCGGCCAGCGCCGCCACCTGCGTCGTGCTCAGCACGCCCAGTTGCGCCGGGCTCAGGTTGGCGACCTGCGTCGTCGGCAGCGCGGTCAGCTGCGTGGTGGTGAGTGCGGCGACCTGCACCGGCGTCAGCGCCTGGAACTGCGTGCCGGCCAAGGCGCGGATTTGGCTGGGCGTCAGCGCGCCGACCTGCGTCGTGGCCAGACCCGCGACCTCCGGCGTGGTCAATCCGGAGATCGCCAGGGCGGACAGCGACGACACCTGCCGGGTGGTCAGCGCGGCGAGTTGCAGGCTGGTGAGCGAGCCCGCCTGGATGTCGGTCAGCCCGGTCAGGCTCGTCGCCGTGAGGTTGGCCACTTGCGCGGCGGACAGCGCCGCCAGCTGCGGGGTGCCGAGCCCTGCGATCGCTGCCGCGGACAGGCCGCGCAGCTGGGTGGTGGTCAGCGCCGCGAACTGGTCCGCCGACAGCTCGTTCAGCTGGTCGGTGCTGAGGGCGCCAAGCTCCGTGCCGGTCAGCGCGGCCAGCTGCGTCGATGCCAGCCCGGCGAGTTGCGCGGCGGAGAGGCCGGCGACGTTGGTCTGCGCCAGCGCCCCGACCTGCGTCGTGCTCAGGCTGGCGAACTGCGTCGGGCCGAGATCGCCGATCTCCGTCGCAGTCAGCCAAGCGATCTGCGTGGCGCCGAGTGCGGCCATCTGCGCCGTGGTCAGCGCCGCCACCTGCGTGTCGGCCAGGGAACGGAGCTGGTTGGCCGACAGCGCCGCGACCTGCGTGGTGGCCAGGCCGGCGAGGGCGTCGGTGTCTAAGCCGGACAGCGCCAGGTTGGACAGCGCGCTCACCTGGCGCGTCGACAGCGTGGCGAGTTGGCTGGCGGACAGGCCGGCGGCCTGCACGTCCGTCAGCCCGCTGACCGCGTTGTTGCCCAGCCACGACACCTGGCTGAGGCTGAGCGCGCCGAGTTGCGTCAGGCTCAGCGCCGCCACGCCCAGGCCGTTCAGGCCCTGCACCTGGTTCGTCGACAGGGCGGCGACCTGGCCGGTCGACAGGCTGCCGAGCTGGGCGGTGGTGAGCGCGCCGACCTGGGTGCTCGACAGGGCGGCCAACTGCGTTGCCGAGAGGGCGCCGAGCTGCGCCGGTGTCAGGCCCTGCACGTTCGACGTGGCGAGGCCACCGATCTGCAGCGGCGACAATGCGGCCAGTTGCGTCGGCGACAGCAGCCCCACCTCGGCCGTGCTCAGCCCGGCGATCTGCGTGGTGCTCAGCACGGCGATGTCGCTCGTGCCCAGCGCCGCCACTTGGGTATCGGCCAGGACCCGCAACTGGGTGAAGCTGAGCGCGCCGACCTGGGCGGTGCCGAGCGAGGCGACCTGGCTCGTCGACAGGCCGCTGACGCCGAGATTGGACAGCGCCGCCACCTGCCGCGTGGTCAGGGCCGCCAGCTGCCCGGTCGACAGCGAGGCCGTCTGCAGGTCGCTCAGCCCGGCGATGGCCGCCGTCCCGACCCAGGCAAGCTGCCCGGGCGTGAGCGCGCTGAGCTGGTCCGAGCTGAAGGCGGCGAGCTCGGTCGCGGTGAGTCCCTGCACCTGGCTGGTCGTCAGCCCGGCGATCTGGCTGGGGGCGAAGTAGCCGATCTGCGTGCTGGTCAACGCGCCGAGCTGGGTGATGGTGAGCGAGGTCAGCTGCGACGCCGAAAGCGACTGGACCTGGCTGGCCTGCAAGCCCTGCACGCCGGCCGATCCGAGTGCCGCGATCTGCGTCGGCGCCAAGGCCGCCAGCTGCACCGCCGTCAGTGCCGCCACGTTGGTCGGCAGCAAGGTGCCGAGCTGCGTGCTGGTCAGCGCCGCGATGCCGGCCGGCGTGATCGAGCCGAGCTGGGTCTGGTTCAACACGCGCAGCTGCGTGCTGGTCGTGGCGCTCAGCTGCGCGGTGGAGAGCGCCGCCATCTCCGTCGTCGTCAGCGCCGCCGCCGCGGTGACGGAGAAGCCGCCCATCTGCCCCGGTGCGAAGGCGGCCAGCTGGTCGAGCGAGAAGGCAGCGGCCTGGGTGTCCGAGAACCCGACGATCTCCGTCGTCGTCAGGGCGGCAAGCTGCGCCGGCGCGATGGCCGCCAGCTGGCTCGTGCTCAGCCCGCCGATGGCGGTGGAGGTGAACCCGGCGAACTGCGCCGGGGACAGGGCGGCAAGCTCCCCGGTGCCGAAGGCGCCCATTTGGGTGACGGTGATCCCGGCCAGCTGCGCCGGCGTCAAGGCGCCGAGCTGGGCGGTGGAGAGCACGGCCAGCTGGCTGCTGCCCAGGCCCGACACCCCGCTCTTGCTCATGGCGGCGACCTGGCCGGGGGACAGCACGCCCACCTGCTCCGCCGTCAGGGCGTTGGTCCAGCCGGAGCCGAGCCCGGCCAGCTGCGTCGTCGCCAGCGCCGCGATCTCGGTGTCCGGCAGCTGCCCGATCTGCGTCGCCGTCAGCGCGCCGAGCTGCGTGGTCCCGAGTGCCAGCACCTGCGCCGGGCTGAGCGAGCCGAGCTGCGTGCTGGTCAGCCCGACGAACGCGGTGGTGGTCAGCGCCGCCGCCTGGCTGGTGGTGAGCGCCGCGAACTGGGTCGGGGTCAGCGCCGCCGCCTGCGTGTCCGCCAGCCCCCCGACCGCGGTCGGCGTCAGCGCCGCCACCTGGCTGGCCGACAGCGCCGTCAGCTGGATCAGCGTGAACAGGCTCACCTGCCCGGCATTGAGGCCCGAGAACTTGCCCGGGTCGAGCGCGGCCAGCTGCGCCGGCTGGAAGGCGGCCAGCTGGGTGGCCGTCAGCGCACCCATCTCGGTCGGCGTCAGCCCGGCGAGTTGGGTATCGGACAGGCCGGTCAGCTGGGTGCCGAACGCGGCGACCTGCGCCCGCGACAGCGACCCGATGCCGGTCGGGGTCAGCGCCGCGAGCTGGGTCGGCGCCAGGGCGCCGATCGCCGTCGCGCTGAGCCCGGCGATCCCCGACGGGCTCAGCGCCGCGACCTGCGTTGCAGCCAGCGCGGCGACTTGCGCCGTGCTCAGCGCCCCCACGCCGCTGGCGCCGAGCCCGGCCACCTGCGTGGCGTTGAGCCGGCTGATCCAGCTGGCCGGCAAGCCCGCCACCTGCGTCGCCGCCAGCCCGCCCAACTCGGTCGCCGTCAGCGCCGCGACCTGCGCACCGGTGAGGCCGGCCAGCACCGTCGTCGTCAGCCCGCCGAGCCCGGTGGCGGACAGGGCAGCGACCTGCGTCGGGGCCAGTGCCGCCATCTGCGTGGTGCTGAGGAAGCGCAGTTCTGCCGCGGTCAGCCCGGCCAGCTGCGTCGGGCTCAGCACGGCGAACTCGCCCACGCCGAACGCCGCCAGCTGGTTGCCGCTGAGCGCCGCGAGCTGCACCGCGCTGAACCCGATCTGCGCCGTCGTCAGCGAGGCGATCTGCTGCGTGGTCAGCGCGGCAAGCTGGTTGCCCGACAACTCGGACAGCTGCACCCCCGTGAGCTGCTCGAAATCGGTGATCGTCATCTGGCTCAGCTTCGCGGGGCTCAGCCCCCCAAGCTGCGTGACGGTGTAGGATGCGACTGGCGTGACCACGCCCGAGCCGTCAGCAAGGCCGGTGCCAGCGGCTAAGTGGTGGAAAAGCCTTCGGTTTATACCAGCACGCCGCCGCTGGCCCGGCATCGCCCGCCGGGTGCCGGCAAAACCTGCCGGGCCGCTTCCACCTGTGGGGCGCATAAGCGAGGCGTCATGCGCCACCCTCGCGGCACCGGCACGGCGCATGACGATCCGCTGATGCGTTTGGGTGGACGGCCCTCCCCGATACGTCTAGCCGTTCGTCAAACGAAGCAAGAAAGACCCCGACGACGCCGAAGCGATCTGCTGGTGGCGGCCCAGCGGCTCACACCCGCTCAGAGCGCGCGCAGCGCCCCGCGGATCGCGTCCAGCGCATCGTCCGCGCGCTCGGCGTCCGGTCCGCCTGCCTGCGCCATCTCTGGCCGGCCACCGCCGCCCTTGCCACCCACGGCCGCACTGGCCGCGCGCACCAACTCCACCGCGCTGACCCGCTTGACCAGGTCGGGCGAGACCCCCACGGCGACGCTCGCCTTACCGTCCGCCGTGGAGACCACCGCCACCACGCCGCTGCCCACCTGCTGGGCGATGGCGTCCACCAGGCTGCGCAGCTCCTTGCCCGGCACCTCGCCCACGTTGCGCGCGGCCAGCGGGATGCCGGCGATCTCCTCCAGCTCGGGCGCGCCGCTGCCGGTGGCCAGCTTGCGCTGCAGCTCGCTGATCTGCTTCTCCAGCCGCTTGCGGTCTTCGATCAGCGTCGCCACGCGGGCGCCGATCTCGGCCGGGTTGGCCTTCAGCAGCCCCGCCAGCTCCTCCACCCGACGCTCTGTTTCTCCCATCAGCAACAGGGCGGCCTCGCCCGTCACCGCCTCGATGCGGCGTATGCCGGCGCTGACAGCGCCCTCGCTGACGAGGCGGAACAGCCCGATATCGCCGGTGCGCCGCACATGCGTGCCGCCGCACAGCTCGATCGAGTAGGCCGGGCGCACCTCGTCGCCATCGCCCATGGCGACCACGCGGACCTCGTCGCCGTATTTCTCGCCGAACAGCGCCATCGCCCCCTCCGCCACCGCGGCCTCCGGCGTCATCAGCCGGGTGGTGACGGGGGCGTTCTCCCGGATGCGGGCGTTCACCTCCGCCTCCACCGCCTTAAGGTCGGCCTTTGGGATCGGCGTGGGCTGGCTCACGTCGAAGCGCAGCCGGTCAGGCGCGTTCAGGCTGCCCTTCTGCGCCACATGCGTGCCCAGCCGGCGGCGCAGCGCCTCGTGCAGCAGGTGCGTGGCGCTGTGATGCGCCCGGATCGCGGCGCGGCGGGCATGGTCCACCGCCGCCACCACCGGGTCGCCGACCGAGACCGTACCGGACTCCACCACACCCATGTGGGCGAACAGGTCGCCGGCCCGCTTCTGCGTGTCAGCGACGGCGATCCGCAGCCCGCCCGGCCCGGTGATGGAACCGGTATCGCCGACCTGGCCGCCGCTTTCCGCGTAGAACGGCGTCTGGTTCAGCAGGACCGCAACCTTGTCACCGGGTTCCGCCCGCTGCACGGCCATCCCGCCGATCACCAGCCCGGTCACCTGCGCCTCGGCCTTCTCCGTCGTGTAGCCCTGGAACTCGGTGGCGCCCGCCACCTCCCGCTGCTCGAACCACACGCGTTCGGCGGCAGCGTCCCCGGTGCCGGCCCAAGCGGCGCGCGCACGGGTCCGCTGCTCCGCCATCGCGACGTCGAAGCCGCCCACATCGACGGAGCGCCCCTGCTCGCGCAGCGCGTCCTGCGTCAGGTCGAGCGGGAAGCCGTAGGTGTCATAGAGGCGGAAGGCGACATCGCCGGGCAGGGCCTGCGCCTCCCCTAGCCTGCCGACCTCGTCGGCCAGCAAATGCAGCCCGCGCTCCAGCATCGCCTTGAAGCGCGTCTCCTCCAGCCGCAGCGTCTCGGTGATCAGGGTCTCGGCCTGCGGCAGCTCCGGATAGGCGGCGCCCATCTGCCGCACCAGCACCGGCACCAGCCGCCACATGGTCGGCTCCCGCGCGCCCATCATGTGCAGGTGCCGCATCGCCCGGCGCATGATCCGCCGCAACACGTAGCCGCGCCCTTCGTTGGATGGCAGCACGCCTTCCGCGATGAGGAACGAGGTGGAGCGGAGGTGGTCCGCCACCACCCGGTGGCTGGCGCGGAACGGGCCGTCCGGCTCCTGCCCGGTGGCCTCGGCGCTGGCCAGGATCAGCGCGCGGAAGGTGTCGGTGTCGTAGTTGTCGTGCACGCCCTGCAGGATGGCGGCGAACCGCTCCATCCCCATGCCGGTGTCGATGGAGGGCCTGGGCAGGGGCGCACGCACGCCGGGCGGCCCCTCCTCGAACTGCATGAACACCAGGTTCCAGATCTCGATGAACCGGTCGCCATCCTCGTCCGGGCTGCCGGGCGGCCCACCGGGGATGCCGTCGCCATGGTCGTAGAAGATTTCGGAGCAGGGGCCGCACGGCCCGGTGTCGCCCATGCGCCAGAAATTGTCCGAGGTCGGGATGCGGATGATCCGGTCCTCGCCCAGCCCGGCGATGCGCTTCCAGAGGTCGGCCGCCTCGTCATCCTCGGAGAAGACGGTGACGAGCAGCTTCTGCTTCGGCAGGGCGAAATCCCGTGTCAGCAGGGTCCAGGCATGCTCGATCGCCAGCGGCTTGAAGTAGTCGCCGAAGGAGAAATTGCCCAGCATCTCGAAAAAGGTGTGGTGGCGGGCGGTATAGCCGACATTGTCGAGGTCGTTGTGCTTGCCGCCCGCGCGCACGCATTTCTGCGCCGTCGTGGCACGTGAATACGCCCGCTTCTCCGCCCCGGTGAACACGTTCTTGAACTGCACCATGCCGCTGTTGGTGAACAGCAGCGTCGGGTCGTTGCGCGGGACCAGCGGCGAGGACGGCACGGCGGTGTGGCCGTTGCGGCTGAAGAAATCCAGGAACGTGGCGCGGATGTCGTTGCTGCTGGGCATGATAGGCCGAGATACCGCAGCCCCGCCGGTTGGGCCAGGGGCGGCTCGCGTGTGTGCGTTGAAGGGACGGTGCCACGATGACATACTGAGGACATGAGCGATGCTCCTGACAAGCTCGTCCTGGCACTGCTGCGTGCGATCCGCACCGGTATCGGTGACATCAAGGCCGACGTTTCCGAGATCAAGGAGCGGCTTGGGTTCATCGAAGCCCAGTACGCCTCTTTGTCGCGTCGGTTAGATCGCCAGGGCGGCGACGTCGAGCGGATAAAGGTCCGCCTGGGCTTGGTTGACGAGGCCGTCCCCTGAACCATCACGTGCAGCGTCATCAAACCTTAACCGCCCTCCCGCCCGCCGCCGTGTAGATCGCCTGCCGTAGCCGAAGGAGGCGCGGCGTGCTGGTTCTGGATCGCGTAACCAAGGCGTTCGGCGAGTCGGTCGCCGTGTCCGGCGTATCGCTGTCCATTCCCCGCGGCCAGTTCGTCGGCGTGATCGGGCGGTCCGGCGCCGGGAAATCGACGACCCTGCGCCTGATCAACCGGCTGACGGACCCGACTTCCGGCCGCATGGCCTATGAGGGCACCGACGTCACCGCGTTGAAGGGCCGGTCCCTGCGCGACTGGCGCCGCCGCTGCGCCATGATCTTCCAGCAGTTCAACCTGGTCGGCCGGCTGGACGTGCTGGATAACGTGCTGATGGGCCGGCTGACCCATACGCCGGGCTGGCGCTCCGCCGCCAAGCTGTGGACCCGCGATGACCGCGCCCTGGCCATGGCCGCGCTTGATCAGTTCGACATCGCCCCGCTCGCCGCCCAGCGGGCGGAGAACCTGTCCGGCGGCCAGCAGCAGCGCGTCGCCATTTGCCGTGCCCTCCTGCAGGAACCGGACATCGTGCTGGCGGACGAGCCGGTCGCCTCGCTCGATCCACGCAACGCCAAGATCGTCATGGATGCGCTGCAGCGGATCAACCGCCATTTCGGGCTGACCGTGCTGTGCAACCTGCACTCGCTGGACCTGGCGCGGGGCTACTGCGACCGCCTGGTCGGCATGGCCGGCGGCCGCGTGGTGTTCGACGACGTGCCGGCCGCGCTGACCGACGGTGTGGCCCGCGAACTCTACGGGTTGGAGGCCAACGAGGTGATGGAGCGCCAGCCCGCGACGGCCCCCGCGGACCTGCGGACCGCCGTCACCGCCTGATTCCAAGCCGACCCATTCCGAAGGAGCGACCATGATCGACCGCCGCACCCTGCTGGCCGGCCTCGCCGTCGGCGCCGCGACCACCGCCACGACCGTCCGCGCCCAAAGCTACCGCGAGGCCTACCCCGAACTGGTGTTCGCCGTGGTGCCGGCCGAGAACGCCTCCGGTGTCACCGACCGCTACACGCCCTTCACCGCCTATCTCACCAAGCAGCTGGGTACGAAGGTGACCCTGCGCGTCGCCAACGATTATGCCGCCGTGATCGAGGGGCAGCGGGCTGGCAACATCCACATCGGGTATTACGGCCCGGCCTCCTTCGCGCGCGCGCTGGTGACCGGGGTCAAGACCACTGCCTTCGTCATCGACGTCAACAGCGACGGGACCAAGGGCTACTACTCGGTCTTCTACGTGAAGGCCGACAGCCCGTACAAGACGGTGGGGGACCTGAAGGGCAAGGACCTGGGCCTGGTCGACCCGAACTCCACCTCCGGCTACAACATGCCGCTGTTCGCCCTGAACAAGCTGGGCATCAACGCGGAACAGTTCTTCGGCAAGCTGCTCATCACCGGCAGCCACGAGAACGCGGTGCTGGCGCTGTGGCAGGGCACCGTCCAGGTCGCCGCCAATTTCTGGAACGCGCCGGACGACAGCAACCTGACCCGCATGCTGAACAAGGGCATGATCAAGACTGCCGACGGCAAGCCCGCCACCGTCGACGACTTCCGCATCATCCTCAAGTCGGACCTCATCATCAACGGCCCGACCGCCTACCTCGACAGCCTGCCGCCCGACCTGAAGGCGGCCATCCGCACCGCCTGGCTGGACGCGGCCAAGAACGAAAAGGCCGCCTTCGACCGCCTGTCGGACGGCAAGAACCAGCCCTTCCAGACCACGGACAACGCCGCCTACGACGACACGGTGAAGCTGATCACCTTCGTCGACCGGCTGCGCAAGCAGAACGGCTGACGCGACGCGGCGCCGGCGGCATGGACCACGCCCTGCCGATGCCGCCGGAGCCGCAACTCCGCCCATTGCTCGACGGCTACGCCCAGGCGGTCGCCGCCCGCCGACGCATGACGCTGGTCGGCATCGTGCTGCTGGTCGCCGCGACCCTGCTGTCCGCCTTCGGGGCCGAGGTGCGTCTCGACACGTTCTGGGACAATCTCGGCAACTTCGGCAGCTATTTCGGCCGGCTGACCCATCTGGACACCGGCGCCCATGTCTGGACCGACCCGGCCTATTGGTTCTGGGGCCTGCGCCGCTGGAGCCTGCAACTCGGCCAGACGCTGCTGATCGCCTATGTCGGCACGGCGACGGGTGCCGTGCTCGGGCTGGTCGGCGGGGTGCTCGCCAGCCGCAACATCACCCGCTCCCCCACTCTCCGCTTCCTGGCAGTCCGCGTGCTGGAGTTCGACCGCACGGTGCCCGACATCGTCTTCGCGCTGATCTTCGTCGTGGCGTTCGGCTTGGGTCCGCTGCCCGGCGTGCTCGCCATCACGCTGCACACGGCCGGCACGCTCGGCAAGCTGTTCGCCGAGGTGATCGAGAACATCGACATGAAGCCGGTGGAGGGCGTGCAGGGCGCCGGCGGCAGCTGGCTGTCGCAAATCCGCTTCGGCGTGCTGCCGCAGGTCGTTTCCAACTTCGCCAGCTACACCCTGCTGCGGCTGGAGGTGAACGTCCGCGGCGCCGCGGTGATCGGCTTCGTGGGCGCCGGCGGCATCGGCCAGGAGCTGATCACCGCCATCCGCAAGTTCTACTACTCGGACGTCAGCGCCATCCTGCTGATGATCCTGGTCTGCGTGATCGCCATCGACTTCGCCTCCGAACGGCTGCGGCATCGCCTGCTGGCCGGGGAGCGCGGTTAATGAGCGGCACTCTGCGGGCGGAGTTCGAGGGCCGCCGGGCCGACGTCGAAGCGCGCCACGGTGCCATCCTGGACGGTCACGGCGGCAATCGTGCCATGCTGGCGCTGGTGGCAGCGGGCGTCCTGCTTTACGGCGCCGGGTTGGTGGTGCTCGACATCTCTCCGGTGCGCATCTGGCAGGGGCTGGGCCAACTGGGCACCATCGTGGTGCTCATGCTGCCACCTAGCACCGGCGGCCATTTCGCGCTCTACCTGGACGCGCTTGGGCAGACGCTGTCGATCGCCTTCCTTGGCACGCTGCTGGCCGCCGTGCTGGCGCTGCCCTTCGGCTTCCTCGCCGCCCGCAACGTCGTCGCCAACCGGCTGGTGCACGTCCTTGCCCGGCGCAGCCTGGACACGGTGCGCAGCATCGACGTGCTGATCTGGGCGCTGATCTGGATCAACGTCGTGGGGCTGGGGCCGTTCGCCGGCGCGCTGGCCATCGCCTCCTCCGATTTCGGCGCCTTGGCCAAGCTGATGTCCGAGGCGATCGAGACCGCGGACCGCAAGCCGGTCGAAGGCGTGGTCGCCAGCGGCGGCGGCCCCCTGCTGGCGCTGCGCTTCGGCATCCTGCCGCAGATCCTGCCGGTGTTCGCGAGCCAGTTGCTGTATTTCTTCGAGTCGAACACCCGCTCGGCCACCATCATCGGCATCGTCGGCGCGGGCGGGATCGGGCTGCACCTGTATGAACAGATCCGCGTGCTGGAATGGCGGCAGGTCTCCTTCCTGATCCTGATGGTGCTGGTGACGGTGGCCGCGATCGACCTCGTGTCCCGTCGGCTGCGCCTGGCCTTGGTCGGGCGACGGAGTGGCTGATCGGGCTGGGATGATGGGGTCGCCACCCATCTTCGGAAGACGTTCCCACCATTTGCCTTCCACGGCATTTCCTATACGCATCGGGTCTGACCAGCCTTCATCATCGAGCCACATCATTGCCGCTCCAATCTGCTGTTTGCACTGTATCGACGGTCGGCCTCGAACTATTCGTAATGGCAGTTAGGCGACCATAAAGGGGCGAGCGGCAGCCTCGTAGTCGGGAGCGATTAGACCGAGATCAAGCACGACACCCTCTCTCGCCAGGTGCTATGCTGGTGTTCAGAGGTTCCGCATGGGCACAATACAGCTACCGAACGAGCTTCAGCGCATGATCGAGCAACAGGTGGCCGAAGGCAGGGCTGCCAGCGCGGTGGCGTTCCTGGAGGAGGCGGCCAGACGCTTGATCAACGAGACCGTGGGCGAAGAGGACGAACTTCTCCAGGCAGCCGAGGCTGGCGCGGCCGACATCGAGGGAGGCCGCTACGTGACCGTGGTGACCCCGGAGGATGAACGGCGCCTCTATGATGGCGTGATGGCGCGCCTCCAGGCTCACCTTTCCACCAGCGGCTGATTGGCCTACCGGCTAACCAAAAGCGCCGAGGATCAGATCGACGCTTGTCTGCTCGACAGCGCGCGTGAGCACGGCTTGGAGGCTGCCGGGCGGTATGGCCAACTGATCCTGGCGGCAATGGCCGTGCTCGGCGACAACCCGCATGCAATCGGGTCAGTTGAGGTGCCACGCCTGCGAGGTGTTCTCGCCTACCCGATCCGGCTGCTTCGCCAGCGTGCTGAGCCGGCGCGGCGCGTCGGTAAGCCTCGGCACTTTGTCGTCTACCGGCTCGGGACCGACGAGGTTGTCGAGGTCCTGGGCTTGGTCCATGACCGCATGGTGCTGTCCCGTGCTGCCCGAAGGATCATGCGAGCGACCGATAAGGGCTGAGTGGGACCGAACGCCGGCGTGTAAAACCTTCTTCAAACGGAAGCGTCTCCCGCCCTTGCCCTCCCTTCCCCGCTTGCGCCATTTTACCGCCAGATGCCGCCCGCCCGCCGCCGCGCCCCACCCCCTCCGCCGCCGGCGCCCGAACTGGCGGCGACGCTCACCACCGAACGGCTGCTGCTGCGCCCGCCGGCCTTGCCGGACGCGGAGCAGCTCCACCGGCTGGTGAACGACTGGGCCGTGGTGCGCATGCTGTCCCGCCTGCCCTTCCCCTACCCGCGCACGCTCACGGACGAGTGGATCGCCTCCACGGCGGAGCAGCGGGAGAAGGGCAGCGCCTACCACCTGGTGATCGCCGGGCAGGAGAACGGGAAGGAGCTGGTGATCGGCTGCGTCGGCCTAAGGCTGGACAAGACGCCCGGCGTAGGCAACCTCGGCTACTGGGTCGGCCGCCAATACTGGGGGCACGGCGTCGCGACGGAGGCGGTGGGGCGGGTGGCGCGCTGGGCGTTGGCCAACCTGTCCATCGACCGCATCGAGGCGCATGTCGCGGAGGACAACCCCGCCTCGTCCGCCGTGCTGCGCCGGGTCGGCCTGCGGGAGGTGGGGCACGGGCGGGAGGCCTTCCTCGCCCGCGGCGGCGACCACCCGGTGATCCGGTTCGAGGCGACGAGGGACGACCTGTTCGGCGCCGTCGAAACCCCTGCCGCGACGCACGAGCCGGCCCTAGGCAAGCCGCTGCTGCTGGTGGCCGCCTGCGCGCTGATCGACGTGGACAACCGGGTGCTGCTGGCGCGCCGGCCGGAAGGCAAGAAGATGGCCGGGCTGTGGGAATTCCCCGGCGGCAAGCTCAACCCCGGCGAGACCCCGGAGCAGGCGTTGATCCGCGAGTTGAAGGAGGAACTGGGCATCGACGTGACGGAGGCTTGCCTCGCTCCCTTCGCCTTCGCCTCCCACGACTACGACCGCTTCCATCTGCTGATGCCGCTGTTCCTGTGTCGTCGCTGGAAGGGCGTGCCCACCGGGCTGGAAGACCAGGCGCTCGCCTGGGTGCGCCCCAACAAGCTGACGGACTACGACATGCCCCCGGCCGACAAGCCGCTCATCCCCCTGCTGAGGGACTTCCTGTGACCAACCCCACCGCCTGCCTGCTCGTCATCGGCAACGAGGTGCTGTCCGGCCGCACCCAGGACGCCAACATCAAGTTCCTCGCCACCCGGCTGGGCGAACTCGGCATCCCCCTGCGCGAGGTGCGGGTCATCCCGGACGTGCCGGACACCATCATCGGCACGGTGAACGAGGTGCGGGCCCGGTTCGATCACGTCTTCACCACCGGCGGCATCGGGCCGACGCACGACGACATCACCAGCGAGTGCGTCTCCGCCGCGTTCGGCGTCCCGTGGGAGCCGCATGGCGAGGCCTGGGCGCGGATGGAGCGCCACTACAAGCCGGGCGAGTTCAATGCCGCCCGGCAGCGCATGGCCACGATGCCACGCGGCGCCACGCTGATCGACAACGCCATCTCCATCGCGCCGGGCTTCAGCATCGGCAACGTGCACGTCATGGCCGGGGTGCCGCGCATCATGCAGTCCATGTTCGAGGCGCTGGCGCCCTCGCTGGCCGGCGGCCCGCCCATCGTCTCCCGCGCGGTGCACGCCATCGGGCTGCTGGAGGGCCAGGTGGCGGACGGCCTGCGGGCGGTGCAGGAGCGGCATCCCACACTGGACCTCGGCTCCTACCCGTTCTATCGCGCCAGCGGCAACGGCGTGGCCCTGGTGGCGAAAGGCCCGGATGCCGCAGCGGCCGAGGCGGCGATTGCAGAGGTGGCGGAGTTGATTCGGCGGTTCGGGCTGGCGCCGGTCCAGGGCGAACCGCCGACCTGATCTCATGATCTTGAAGTCCGCACTTGCAGCGAAAGGAGGAGATGGGCAGGCCACCGAAAACAGAGGGTGATGTCCCGCGAAGTTCGCTTGCGCACTCCCTGACCCGGGGCACGAGCAGCGGCCCCGGCTCTGTCGCCAGCGATCGGGCTCCCGCCATCGATGCCGGTGTGCAGCCGGCCGCCGCTTGCTGCGTTGGATGCACGCACGAGCAAGCCTGTTTCTTGTAAAGAGCGACGATGCCGATTTACGATGCCCGATCGATCCCCAAACGCGTTGAAAGCGGCGTTAAGGATGCTGAGATCGCCGAGTGGCTGAAGACCGGGCCAGTGCTGGGCAGCCATAAGCCTATCCACGTCCAGCGTCGCGAGCATGATGCCTTCATCGACGCGAACCCGCCGCCGGTCGGCCGCATCGAGCATCTGGGGCTGCCCGGCCCGCACGGCACTGTGCCGGTGCGCGTATATCACCCTGCGGGAGCCGGCGAGGCGCCTCTGCCCGCGCTGATCTATCTGCACGGTGGCGGCTTCGTTGTCGGCTCGCTTGACCAATTCGACACCGCAATGCGGCGGCTTTGTGAGGGCGCACGCATCCAGGTCTATGCCGTCGATTACAAGCTGGCGCCTGAATACCAATGGCCCGTCCAGATCGAGGAAGGCGAGTTCGTCGTCCGCTGGCTGTTCGATCATGCCCTCGAACGCGGCGTGGACGCCGAACGCATAGCCCTGGGCGGGGACTCAGCCGGCGGGAACCAGACGTGCGTCATCACTCAGAAGCTGCGCGACGAGGGCGGTCCCAGACTGAAGCTGCAGCTGCCGCTCTATCCCGAAACAAAGATGCCGTTCGACACGCCGGCTGGGATCGAGAACCGGACAGGCGGTTATGTCGACACCGCCGGCGTGTTGCTGTTCGTTTGGTCGCTGGTCCCGCAAGGCACGGACTATTCGCAGCCCTCCATCACGCCGCTGAACGCCACCGACTTCACCGGCCTTCCCCCTGCCATCCTCGTCACCTGCGGGTTCGACATGCTGCGCGATGTTGGCCATGCCTATGCGCGCAAGCTGGCGGAGGCGGGGAACGACCTCACCTATGTCCATTATCCCGACCTGCCGCACGGCATCATTCAGATGACGGCGCATTCCAAGGCCTGCCTGGCCGCCACCGAGGAGATCGCGATCTTGCTGGGCGAGCGTCTCGCCGCGTGACGGACACGAAACCAGAAGGCGGCCCAGCAGGGGGTCGCCCTCCATTCGTATCGGGCGCGCTCGATCGGGCGTTGCAAGGACCGCCTGCCGCCGCCAGATGCCGCTTCACCTCCCGTGCTCCCAGGCGCACGATGGGGAAGGCAAGGGCTAGAAAGAAGAGGAAACCGCATGGGTCCGTTCCCGCACGAGGCGCCTGCCGCCACCATCACGGAGCAGAACCCGGCCGGCACGGACGGCTTCGGCTTCGTCGAATACGCCCACCCGAACCCGGCCGAGTTGCACGACCTGTTCAAGACCATGGGCTTCACCCCCGTGGCCAAGCACCGCACCCGCGCGATCACGTTGTATCGGCAGGGCGACGTGAACTACCTGGTCAACGAGGAGCCGGGCAGCCACGCCACCCGCTTCGCCGCCGAGCATGGCCCCTGCGCCGCTTCCATGGCGTTCCGCGTGGTGGACGCCCGGCACGCCTATGACCGCGCCGTCGCCAATGGCGCCGAGCCGGCCGAAGGCCTGGGCACGCTGGCGATGGACGTGCCGGCCATCAAGGGCATCGGCAACTCGGTGCTGTATTTCCTCGACACCTACAGCGCCAAGGGCTCCCCCTTCGCCGCCGAGTTCGACTGGCTGGGCGAGGCGGACCCGATGCCGGCGGGCGAAGGGCTCTATTACCTGGACCACCTGACCCACAACGTCGGCCGCGGCCGCATGAACGTCTGGTCGTCCTTCTACGAGCGCATCTTCAACTTCAAGGAGATCCGCTACTTCGACATCAAGGGCGAGTACACCGGCCTGTTCTCCCGCGCGCTGACCAGCCCGGACGGCAAGATCCGCATCCCGATCAACGAGAGCGCCGACAGCAAGAGCCAGATCGAGGAGTACTTGCACCAGTACAAGGGCGAAGGCATCCAGCACATGGCTTGCGGCTGCCACGACGTCTACGAGACGGTGGAGCGCCTGCGCGCCCGTGGGCTGCCGTTCATGCCGTCGCCGCCCGACACGTATTACGAGCGGGTGGACGACCGGGTCCCCGGCCATGGCGAGGACTTGGCCCGGCTGCGGGCAAACGGCATCCTGCTGGACGGCGAGGGGGCCGTTGCAGTCGGCGCCAAGGAAGGCAGCATGACCAAGGTGCTGCTGCAGATCTTCTCGGCCAACGCGATCGGGCCGATCTTCTTCGAGTTCATCCAGCGCAAGGGGGACGAGGGCTTCGGCGAGGGCAATTTCCGCGCCCTGTTCGTCTCCATCGAGGAAGACCAGCTGCGCCGCGGCGTGCTGCAGCGCACCGCGGCCGAGTGAGCGCCGGGCGACAGAGGCGAAGAGCAGGGAGCGACCATCAATGAACATCATGTCGCCCGCTGCCTTGTCGGTCGCTGCCGACACGGCGGGCTACCAGTCGGGCTTCGGCAACGGGTTCGAGACGGAGGCGCTGCCGGGCGCCCTGCCGGTCGGCCGCAACTCACCCCAGCGTTGCGCCTACGGGCTCTACGCCGAGCAGCTGTCCGGTTCGCCTTTCACCGCCCCGCGCGCCAGCAACGAGCGGTCCTGGCTCTACCGCATCCGGCCGACGGTCAGCCATTGGGGCACGTTCCGCCCGATGGATGCCGGCCTGTGGCGCACCGCGCCGGGCACCGATCCGCTGCTGGCGCCCGCGCCGATGCGGTGGGACGCGCTGCCGCTGCCGGACGCGCCGACCACCTTCCTGCAGGGCGTCCGCACCATCACCACCGCCGGCGATGCCGGTTCGATGGCGGGTATGGGCGCGCATGTCTACCTGGTCACCCGCTCCATGGTGGACGAGTATTTCTACGATTCCGACGGCGAGCTGCTGTTCGTGCCGCAGCAGGGCGCGCTGCGGCTATGTACCGAGTTCGGCGTCATCGACGTCGCGCCCGGGGAGGTCGCCGTCATCCCCCGCGGCGTCAAGCTGCGGGTGGAGCTGCCCAGCGGCCCGGCTCGCGGTTACCTGTGCGAGAACTACGGCGGCGCGCTTGCCCTGCCGGAACGCGGCCCGATCGGCGCCAACTGCCTGGCCAACCCGCGCGATTTCCTGACCCCGGTGGCCGCCTACGAGGACCGGGACGGCCCGGCGCGGATGGTGGTGAAATGGGGCGGTGCGCTGTGGCAGACCGAGCTCGACCACTCGCCGCTCGACGTGGTGGCCTGGCACGGCAACTACGCGCCCTACAAGTATGACCTGCGCCGCTTCTCGCCGGTTGGCCCCATCCTGTTCGACCATGCCGACCCAAGCATCTTCACGGTGCTGACCTCGGCCAGTGAGACGCCCGGCACCGCCAACATCGACTTCGTGATCTTCCCGGACCGTTGGGCCGTGGCGGAGAACACCTTCCGACCGCCCTGGTACCACATGAACGTCATGAGCGAGTTCATGGGCCTGATCTACGGCCAGTATGACGCCAAGATCGGCGGCGGCTTCGAGCCGGGCGGGTTCAGCCTGCACAACACCATGCTGCCGCACGGGCCCGACCACGGCGCATTCGAACGTGCCAGCGCGGTGGAGCTCAAGCCACACAAGCTGGAAGGCACCATGGCCTTCATGTTCGAGACCCGCTTCCCCCAGAAGGTCACCGCCTACGCCGCCGGCCTCGCCCAGACCAGCTACGCCAGCTACGGCGCCGCCCTGGCCAAGCGCTTCGATCCCACGCAGCCGTAAAGTAGCGTGCAATGCTCCTGGGCATTGCACCACCAGCGCGCCACGTATCGTCGTGCCGGTGCAATCAGCGCAGCTCGACTCGGAGGGTTTCGATCAGCCCTGCCGTATGGGGCCGCGTGCCGCGCCACCAGGTGAACGCCTCGGCGGCCTGTTCCACCAGCATGCCCACCCCGTCCACCAGCCGCGCCGCGCCGGCTGCCTGCGCCACGTGCAGGAACGGCGTCAGCCCCCGGCCATAGCTGAGGTCGTAGGCAAGGCACGACGCGCCAAAGCTGCGCTCCCCAATGGACGGCGCCTCGCCACGCAGGCTCGCCGAGGTCGCATTCACCACCAGGTCGAACCCGCCGAGTTCGGCAAGCCCATCGAAGCCGATGGCGCGCACCGGGCCGTGCTCGGCAAACTGGCCCGCGAGCGTGTGGCCCTTTTCCACCGTCCGGTTCGCGATCACCAGCGTGGCCGGACGTTGCAGCAGGAGCGGGCGCAACACCCCGCGCACGGCACCGCCGGCGCCGAGCAGCAGCACGCGCCGCCCCGCCATCGCGAAGCCGAGGTTGCGCTGGATGTCGGTGACCAGGCCGACGCCGTCGAAGTTCTCGCCGACCACCCGGCTCCCCTCGAATCGCATGGCGTTGACGGCGCCGGCCAGCCGCGCCGCCTCCCGCAACTCGGTCGCGTAGGCGCACGCGTCCAGCTTGAACGGGGTGGTGACGTTCAGCCCCCGCCCGCCCGCGGCCCGGAACGCGTCCACCGCTGCGGCAAAGCCGTCCGGCGCCGGCTCGATCGTGCCATACTCCAGGGCATGCCCGGCCGCCTTGGCGAAGGCGCGGTGGATCAGCGGCGACTTGCTATGCGCGACCGGGTTGCCGATCACGGCGTAGCGGTCCGTCATCCAGCGGGGATGCGGCGGCGGAACGGCCAGTCGATGGCCTCACCCGCGAACAGCGCCCACCACACCAGGACAGGCTGGAGGGCCAATCGCGGGCCGTGATACCACCAGCTCAGCTGCACCTGCCCGGGCGGCAGACCCTCGAAGGCATGCTTGATGTTGGCCGGGAACACGCACACCGCATACAGGGCCAAGCCGATCCCGGCTGCGCGGCGCAGCCGGCGTACCAACAGCCCGGCGGCCCCCGCCAACTCGCACAGGCCGGTGCCGAAGATCACCGCGTGCGGATACGGCACCCAGTCCGGCGTGATCAGCAGGAATGGCCCGGGCGTCGCCAGGTGGAACACGCCGGCCGCGGCATACGCGGCCGCCAGCGCAAACCGGGCGGCCGGGCGGCCCTTGACGATGGCTGGGGTCATCACGCCTCCCTATCGGACGCACCCGGCGCGAACGTCCGGGCCAGGCCTTCTGCCAGGCCGATCGGCACGACACCCAGCTGGCGCCGCATCGGGTCGATCCCCCAGCTCTTGTCTTCCAGCAAGCGCTGCACCTCCGCCCGGCGGATCGTCGGCACGCCCGGCACCAGCCGGGTGAGCGGCGCCGCCAGCCGCAGCAGGCGGGCCGGCAAGGGGACGATGCGCGGCGGCGGCAACCCCGCGGCATGTGCCACGGCCCGCACGAAGTCCGCATAGCTGATCCGGTCCGCCCCCGCCAGCACCATGGTCTCCGGCCGGTGCCACGTGGTGGCGATGGCGGCGCGGAGCGAGCGTGTGACGTCGTCCTGGTAGATCGGCCGCACCAGCGCGCGCCCGCCGCCGGGCAGCGGCACGACAGGCAGCCGCCGCAGCATGCGGGCCAGCCGCTGCACGTTGTCCTCCCCGGTGGCGCCGTAGATCATCGTCGGGTGCAGCATGACGCCGCATCGCGACGACCCGCGGAACGAAGCCTCGCCGGCCAACACGCCCTGGCCGTGCGCATCCGGCCAGCGCGTGAACTTACGCGTGCTGCCGAGCAGGACGAAGTGGCTGACCGCGCCGGGTGCAGCGTCCAGGATGGCTGCGGTGTGCCGGGCGTGGGCGCAGGAGACCAGGAGCTCGGCATCGTGCAGCGCGCGGCGCAACGCTCGGCCGTGCCGCAAGTCAGCCACCAGCGGGCTGCCTGGCAACCCTGTATGCTGCCACTTGGCCCGGTCGCGCACGACAGGCACGTAGTCGATGCCGTCGGCAGCCAGGGAACGGCAGAGTGCGGTGCCGGACCGCCCCGACGCGCCGATGATGTGGACCCTCATCCCCGCTTTATACGGCCAATCGGAAGCAGCCGGACAGCTTCGGTATCCCGCTACCGCATAGGCTGACCCTTGACTTCGCGACCGCGAACGTCGATACACCGCGCCCTGATGCTGACGGAACCCCACCGATGAAGACGACCCAGTCGTTGAAGCCTGCAGCCGTCACCAGGAACTGGACGTTGATCGACGCCGACGGCCTGGTGCTTGGACGGCTGGCGACGATCATCGCCCAGCGCCTTCGAGGCAAGCACAAGCCGCAATTCACCCCGCACGTCGATTGCGGCGACAACATCGTGGTCGTGAATGCCGAGAAGGTCCGTGTCACCGGCAAGAAGGCCGACCAGTCGGTGTTCTATTACCACACCGGCTTTCCGGGCGGCATCAAGGGTCGGTCCGTTCGGCAAATCCTCACCGGCCGTCATCCGGAGCGCGTGATCGAGAAGGCGGTGGAGCGGATGATCACCCGCGGACCGTTGCAGCGCGCGCAGATGAAGCATCTGTATGTCTATGCGGGCGCGGAGCACAAGCACGAGGGCCAGCAGCCGCAGACATTGGATGTGGCTGCGCTCAACCGCAAGAACACGAGGGTCTGATGTCCGAATCCGTAGAAACCCGGACTGGCACGCTCGCCGACCTCAAGGATTTCGCCGTCACCGGCGCCGTTCCGAATGCCACGGCCGTCGCCGCCCGGGTCGAGCCCAAGCGCGATGCGCTCGGCCGCTCCTATGCCACGGGCCGGCGCAAGAACGCGATCGCCCGCGTGTGGATCAAGCCCGGCAAGGGGGACATCAACGTCAACGGCAAGACCGTCACGACCTACTTCGCTCGTCCGGTGCTCCGAATGCTGATCACGCAGCCCTTCCTGATCTCAGACCGCTACAACCAGTTCGATGTGTTCTGCACCGTGAACGGCGGCGGGCTGTCCGGGCAAGCGGGCGCGTTGCGTCACGGGATCAGCCGGGCACTTACCTACTACGAGCCGGAGTTGCGGGGTATCCTGAAGCTCGCAGGCTTCTTGACCCGCGACAGCCGGGTGGTCGAGCGCAAGAAGTACGGCAAGGCCAAGGCGCGTCGGTCCTACCAGTTCTCCAAGCGCTGACCCTGCGTCGACGACACAGTGCCGTCGGGCGTCGCGCGCTGGCGGAGCGGCGTTTGACGCCGCTCCACCGTTCGCCTCATGTCCGACGCTGGGTCACATAGGCGTTCACGAAGCTGGGGAGATGGCTGCCAAGCCAATCCCCCATCTCCTGCTCCTCCTTCATCGATCGCTCCAAGACACCCACGTCCTCCCCCGCGCCAGCGATCCCAGCCAGCGCGATGAGAACCTTGTAAGAGCCGATCTCGTAGGCTTTGAACCCGACCGCCGCGAGGACATTCTTCAGCACTTCGTCCGACGATACCGAGTGCGCGAACCCCGCGACGGTTGCCACGGCCCCAGTGACGGCCTCCTTGGCCAATGACTTGCTCGTGCCGTGCTTCTCCAGCAAACGGTCGAGCCGGGCAGCCTGCTCAATCGAACGTTCCTTGTCGGCTTGCATCCGGGCATGGAGGTCAGGAAAGCCCGCCATGCGGGGAAGTTCGTTCTGGATGGTGCCGATCGCCTGTGTCTCGACAGCATGCTGATTGCGCAGCCCCGTCAAGTAGACATCCAGTGCCGCAGTCGTGTCGCTCATGGGTCACCTTTCGTATCTTCGCGGCAGGTGGGGCTGGCCCCGAGCGCTGCAAGCCGGCCTCACGTGAGGTTTCCCAAGCCGGCTTCAGCAGACGGGAGGCTGCGACCTGCAACCGGCCGCAACACAGCCCAGCCGCGTCAACAGGGGCGTCGAATGAACTCCCGATGCTGGAAATCGTTCTCCGGGTGCAGCGACATCACGTGCTGCGGGAGAATGTCATGAAACAGATCATCCTGACCGCGATGGCGGTGTTTTGCATCGGCGGCGTTGCCTGGGCTCAAAGCCCGACCAACTCGACGATCCAGGGCGGCCAGACCGCGCCGTCGAACAGCGCCGGGGCGGCGAGTTCGGCTGCGCCCACGAGCCAACTGAACCAAACCGGCATCGGAGTGACGACGCCGCAACTTCCGGGTGACCGGGCGGCCAATCAGCCGACGACCGAGAACTCGGGCAGTGCAGTGGCCACCACTCCCAGCAAGTAGCCGGTGGTCCACCGACGATCTGCTCGGCGCCTGTGATCTGGATCAGGCGCCGACCGGATCGCGCGCGCTCGGGACCGTCGGGTAGAAGCTCACCGCTGCATCTGCATCATCTGGTCCATGGGCAGCATGTTGGCGTTCATGTGGCCGACGATCCACAGCGAGCCGACGATGACCAGGAAGACGATGAGCACGCCGAATGCGAGCGCCATCACGTTGTTGACGTTGTCCGGCCCCGTCGTGATGTGCAGGAAGAACACGAGGTGCACGCCCATCTGCGCGATAGCGAGCACGGCGATGGCAACCGGCAGGCTCGGCAGCCAGACCAGGTTCGTGCTCGCGACGGAGAACGATACGATGGTCAGCAGCGTGGCGAACCCGAGCCCGACAAGGTAGCCGCGGATCCCCTCGGCCATGGCTTGCCCGCCGGCCCGTTCATCCCCCGGGGCCATGTCGGAGTGGTGGGCGTCCCTGTTATGCGCAGAATGGCTCACTGACCCGATCCTATCAGATACACGACGGAAAACAGCGCGACCCACACGATGTCGAGCGCGTGCCAGAAGAGGCTGAAACACAGCACGCGCCGTAGGATTTCCGGCCGGAAACCGCGGGCGAACACTTGCGCCACCATGGTCAGCAACCACAGCAGCCCGGCTGTAACGTGCAGCCCATGGCAGCCGACCAGGCTGAAGAAGGACGACAGGAAGGCGCTGCGCGTGGGCCCGGCGCCGCGTGCGACCAGGCCGATGAACTCCGTCAGCTCCAGCCCGAGGAAACCCAGACCCAGCACGAAAGTCAGGGCCATGCCGGCGTAGAACCAGACCGGCCGGCGTGCCCAGGCGCCGATGCTGGCGATGCCGCAGGTGAAGCTCGACAACAGCAGGCAGGCTGTCTCGATCGCTACGTTGCGAAGGTCGAACAGGTCATGTCCACTCGGACCGCCCGCCGTCTGCCCCGACAGCACCGCGTAGGTCGCGAAGAACGCGGCGAACATGATGATGTCGCTGAGCAGGAAGATCCAGAAGCCATACCCGACGATGATGCGTTTGGATGCGTTGCTGCGGGCGGCATGTTCGGAACTATGCGGCCGCCCCGGCGAACCCACGCCATGGCCGACCCGGTTCGGGTCGACGCCATGCATCGCGCTCCCATGCGCGCTCACGACGCGTGCTGCCACTCGGCGAGGGCGCGGGCGCGCTTGCTGCGGTTGACCCGATCGATGCGCGCCACCTCGTCGGCCGGGATGACGTATTCCGCCTCCTTGCGCCAGGCAAACACGACGAAGGTCGCATAGGCGCCGATCCCGGCCACGATCACCATCCACCAGATGTGCCAGATCAGGGCGAAGCCCATGATCGTGGCGAAGAACGCGCAGATGAAACCGGTCGGGCTGTTGCGCGGCATCTCGATCTCTTCGTACTCCGGCTCCTCGCTCATGCCCTGATGGCGCGCCTTCTGCTTGATGCCCCAATAGGCTTCTTCCCCCTCCACGTTCGGCAGCACGGCGAAGTTGAAGGCAGGCGGCGGCGACGGGGTGGCCCACTCGAGCGAGCGGCCGTCCCACGGATCGCCGGTCTCGTCGCGCAACTGCTCGCGCCAGCGGATGCTGACCACGAGCTGCACGACCTGCAGGATGATGCCCGCCATGATGACCGAGGCACCGACCGCGGCCACGAGCAGCCACGGGTGCCAGGCCGCGACGTCGTAATGCTGCATCCGCCGGGTCATACCTTCCAGCCCCAGCACGTAGAGCGGCATGAACGCCAGGTAGAACCCGACCAGCCAGCACCAGAACGCCGCCTTGCCCAGCCCCTCGTGCAGGCGGAAGCCGAACGCCTTCGGGAACCAGAACGCGTAGCCGGCGAAGCCGCCGAACAGCACGCCGCCGATGATGACGTTGTGGAAATGCGCCACCAGGAACAGGCTGTTGTGCAGCACGAAGTCCGCCGGCGGCACCGCCAGCAACACGCCCGTCATCCCGCCGAGCACGAAGGTGACGATGAACCCGACCGCCCACATCATGGGCGTGGCGAAGGTGATGCGGCCGCCGTACATGGTGAAGATCCAGTTGAACACCTTCACCCCGGTCGGCACGGCGATGATCATGGTGGCGACGCCGAACACCCCGTTCACGTCGGCCCCGGCGCCCATGGTGAAGAAATGGTGCAGCCAGACCATGAAGGCGAGCACGCAGATCGCCATCGTCGCCATCACCATCGACCGGTATCCGAACAGCGGCTTGCCCGAGAAGGTCGAGATCACCTCCGAGAATATCCCGAAGGCCGGCAGGATGAGGATGTAGACCTCCGGATGCCCCCAGGCCCAGATGAGGTTCATGAACATCATCACGTTCCCACCGCCCTCGTTGGTGAAGAAGTGGAAGCCGAGGTAGCGGTCCAGCAACAGCATCGCCAAGGTCGCGGTGAGGATCGGGAAGGCGGCGACGATCAGCAGGTTGGAGGCCAGGCTGGTCCAGCAGAACACCGGCATGCGCATGTAGGTCATGCCGGGCGCGTGGATCTTCAGCACCGTGGTGACGAGGTTCACCCCCGACAGCAGGGTGCCCACGCCGGAAATCTGCAGCGACCACAGGTAGTAGTCGACGCCCACGCCGGGCGAGTAGGCGATCTCCGACAGGGGTGGATACGGCAGCCATCCGGTGCGCGCGAACTCGCCCACCACAAGGGAGATGTTGACCAGCAACGCCCCCGTCGCCGTCAGCCAGAAGCTGACGGAGTTGAGCGTCGGGAACGCCACGTCCCGCGCGCCAAGCTGCAGCGGCATGACGAAGTTCATCAGCCCGATCATGAACGGCATGGCGACGAAGAAGATCATCAGCGTGCCATGGGCCGAGAAGATCTGGTCGTAATGCTCCGGCGGCAGGTAGCCCGGCGAGCGGTAGGCCAGCGCCTGCTGGGACCGCATCAGGATCGCGTCGGAGAAGCCGCGCAACAGCATCACCAACGCCAGCAGGGTGTACATCACCCCGATCCGCTTGTGGTCGACGCTGGTGATCCACTCCTTCCAGAGATACGGCAGCCAACCTTTGACGACGATCAACGCGAGCACGCCGAAGATCGTCAGCGCCACGACGCCGGATGCGACCATCGGGATCGGCTGGTCGAGAGGGATCGCGGCCCAGCTAAGCTTGCCCAACATCTAGTGCTCCGCTCCTGACTTCTCTATGCCGGTCTGCCCTTCCGGCCCTGGTCCCGGCGGCACTTGCTGGCTGACGATCTTCTGGAACAATCCCTGCTCCACGTCGCGGTAACCGAACGGGGCGACGTTCTGGCTCTGCTTGGCCAGGGCGGCGTAGCTGCCGGTGTCCAGCGTCGCCCCCGCCTTGCGCGTGTCCGCCACCCAGCCCTGGAACTGGTCCGCCGGCACCGCCCGCACCTGGAAGTGCATGTCGGAGAAGCCGTCGCCGCTGTAATGCGACGATAGCCCGGCGAACTCCCCCGGCTGGTCGGCCCGCAGGTTCAGCTGCGTCGACATGCCGTTCATCGTGTAGATCATGCTGCCGAGCTGGGGGACGAAGAACGCGTTCATCACGCTGGCCGACGTGAGCGAGAAATGGATCGGCACCCCGGCCGGCACCACCAGCTGGTTGACGCTGGCGACGTGCTGGTCCGGGTAGATGAACAGCCATTTCCAATCCAGCGACACGCCCTGCACCTGTATCGGCGGCGTGCCGGACGCGATCGGCTGCGCCGGGTCCAGCTGATGCGAGCCGATCCACGCCACCCCACCGAGCAAGGTGATGACCAAGAATGGCACGCCCCAGACGATCAGCTCGATCTGGCCGGAATACGCCCAGTCCGGCAGGTAGCGGGCGCGCGTGTTGGACTTGCGGAACCACCAGGCCATGCCGAGCGCGCCCACGATGGTGGGGACGACGATGGCCAGCATGATCGCCAGCGAGTCGATCAGGATCGACTTTTCGGCGCTGCCCACCGGCCCCTGCGGGTCGAGCACCGCGGGCTGGCACGCGGCAAGGCAGAACGGCGCCATCAGCACGAGCCAGCGCCCGGCACGACGTGTCATTCGTGGGCGACCACCAGCGGAAATCTATGCTGGGCGTATCGAGCGTCGGTCATTGCGCCTCGTCGGGGTTGGCGTGAGGTCAGTTGATGATGTCGGGGTTGAATGCAAGCCTGCCGTCGGCGCTGCCGGTATAGCCCCCTTGGGACTTTCGCGCCGCGAGCCTGGGTCAATATGGCGAGAGCCGCGGGCGGCGGCGGCGCTACAGGATGGCCCGCAAACCCGGTGTCCGTCGCGCCACCACGCCCACGAACAGGAACGTTGCCGTCACCGCGACCACGCTGGCGACCAGGAACTTGATCGCAGCGTCGGCTGGCCAATGACGCAGGATCTGCGTGGCGCCGATCAGGATCGGCGGGTGGAAGACATACACGCCGAACGCGTTGCGGGTGAGGAAACGCGCCACCGGCCCCTGCGCGTTGAAGCGGTCGCGATACAGCGTGACCAGCCCGAGCGTCAGGGAGACGCACATGCCGGCCCGCCAAGCATCCATGCCCGCCGCCTGCCAGTGCCAGCCGCCATAGTAGTCCGCCAGTTGCCCCCGCAACGCGCCCCCCGTCCCGATGAGCAGCACCCAGGCGACCGAGCCGAGAACCAGCCCGCCCATGCCCCATGCCCGGCCGGTCCGCGACGGCAGGCGCCGCAGCCAGTCATGCCGTTGCGCCAGCACGCCGGCGGCGAACATCAGCGGGTATTGCGGCAGGTCGTGCACATCCACGTTCAGGACCACGCTGCCCGACCGCGCCACCAGCCCGGTCGCAAACGCCAGCAGCGCCATGAGGCCGGCATATCCCAGCACGGCGAGTACGCCCGGCGGTGGCTGGTCCCGGCTTGCAGCCTGCGGCAACAGGCGCCGCACGAGGGCATAGCCGGCGGAGAACACCATCAGCACCAGGCAGAACCACAACGGCCGGACTCGCTGAACACGTGACCGTCGGCGATGTGGCGCACCCACTCCCGGCCGAAGGAGGGCGATGGCGCCGCGTGCCACGCCCCGACGATGAAATACTGCGTGGCCGGCCCCACGACCAGCATGTAGAGCAGCAACGGCAGACCCAGCCGGAACGCGCGCTCCCTCAGGAAGCCCGCCGGCCCCTTTCGCTCGATGGAGGCACGGGCGAAATATCCGGCGATCCCGAACAGCAGCCCCATCGCCACGGAGTGCTGGAACGTCTGGTATGTCCCGAGGCCGATCCTCAGCGCCCGGCTCCCGCCTGACAGGTCCCGCACATACTAGCTGCCCAGCCCGGAATACGTCACCGCCGCGTGGATCACCACGACCATGGAGATCGCCGACCAACGCAGGTTGTCGATGAACACCAGGCGCTGCCGCGGCTGGGCTCCGGGCGGGTCCGGGATCAATGGAACCGCTGGGGCCGGTAGGGCGCCGGATCGACGAACGGCGCCTCGCCCGTCATCATGTCGGCAACCAGCCGGCCGGAGCTCGGCCCCAGCGTCAGGCCCTGGTGCGCATGGCCGAAGCAGAGCCAAAGCCCGTCCTGGCCCGGCGCCGGACCGATGATCGGCAGCATGTCCGGCGTGGCGGGCCGCACGCCCATCCACGGCATGCCGTCCACCCGCTCCGCCAAGGGCAGGAGGCTGCGCGCCACCGGTTCCGCCCGCTCCAGCTGGATCGGGCTGGCGGCCGAGTCACGCCGGGCGAACTCCGCCCCCGTCGTCAGCCGGATGCCGTAGCGCATCGGCACCAGCATGTAGCCGCTATCGGCATCCTGCATCGGGTGGTTCACCACCGCGTTGCCGCGCAGCCCGTAATGCATGTGGTAGCCGCGCTTGCCGAACAGCGGCGGCGCGTAGTCGAACCGCCTGGTCAGCTGGTCGGAGGCATAGCCCAAGGCCACCACGGCGTTGGCCGCCGCCACAGGCCCGTCCGCCGTCTGCACCCGCCAGCCCGCCGCATCGCGCGCCAGGGTCATGGCGTCCCCGGTCACCAGGGTGCCGCCGAGCTCCGCGAACAGCCTGGCATAGGCCACCGTCAGCCCGTGCGGGTCGCTGACCGAGAGCGGATCGGTCCAGTGGACCGCCCCGGCCTTGGCCACCAGCAGATGCGGTTCCGCGGCGGCAAGGTCGTCGCTGTCGAGCACGGTGTAGTTCACGTCGTAGGCACGCCGGGCCGCCTCAGCCTTGGCCGTGGCAGCCTCCAGCTTGGCGGCATTGCCGAACATGGTGAGATAGCCGATCGGCCGCAGCAGCTCCGTCGCCCCCGCCTCCTGCGCCAGGGCCAGGTGTTCGTCGATGCAGGTGGCGATCAGCTGGGCATGGCCCCGCACGGCGCGGTCGTATCGCGCCGGGTGCGAGTTGCGCCAGTATTGCAGCAGCGGTGCGAACAGCCGCGGCAGCGCCGGCATCTGGTAGACCGCGTCGATCGAGCGGTTGCGGGCGATGCGCCGCAGTTCGGACGCGGCGCGCGGGAACGGGTGCGGGAACACCGCCTCCCGCTGCACCAGCCCGGCATTGCCGAAGGAGGTGCCTTCGCCGGGCCCCTGCCGGTCCACCAGCACCACGTCCAGCCCGCGCTTGCGCAGGTGCACGGCCACGGAGACGCCGACGATCCCGGCCCCACACACGATCACGTCCCGCGGCATACCTACCATCCCTCGCCCGCCCCCTCCTCTCTGCCCGAGAGAGCGGCGGCTGTCACAGGAGAAAGCCGGTGGACAGCCACGGCACCGCGGCCACGACGGCCAGCGCCACCACCAGCACCGCCATGTAGGGCCAGATGCGGCCGAACGCCTCGTCGCTGGACACCCGGCCGATCAGGCACGTCTGGTAGAAGCCGACGCCGAACGGAGGCGAGAACAGGCCGATCCCCATCGCCAGGATCGCCACGATGGCATACTGCACCAGGTGGATGCCGAGCTGCTGCGCCACCGGGAACAGCAGCGGGCCGAACAGCACCATCGCGGGCAGCCCCTCCAGCACGCTGCCCAGCACGATGAACACCACGACCGAGATGGCGAGGAAGCCGGCGCGCCCGCCGGGCAGCCCCGTCATCAGGTCGGTCAGGGTCTGGGCGAAGCCGGCCTGCGTCAGCGCCCAGGCCATGGCGCTCGCCGTGCCGATGATCAGCAGGATGGCGCCGGACAGCGCCGCCGTCTCCACCAGGATCGGCAGGAGCCGCCGCCAGTCGAAGCAGCGATAGACGGCGATCCCCACCCCGATCGAGTACACCACCCCCAGCGTGGCCACCTCCGTCGCCGTGGTGACGCCGGCCAGCACGGCGTAGCGGATGACGAAGGGCAGGATCAGCGCCGGGAGCGCCACGACGAACAGCCGGGCGATGGCGCGCGCCGGCACGGGGGCACCCTCCGGCCGGTCCCCGCGGCTGCGGAAGAACACCAGCAGCGCCAGTCCGGCGGCCGCGATCCCCGCCGGCAACAGCCCGCCGGTGAACAGGGCGGAGATCGACACGCCCGTGACCGCGCCGACGATGATCAGCACCAGGCTGGGCGGGATCGTCTCCGACATTGCGGCGGAGGCGGCGAGTTGGGCCGCCAGCTCGCCCGGCGCCACCCCGCGCCGCCGCATCTCCGGCAGCAGCACCGGGGCGACCGCCGCCTGGTCCGCCGCCTTGGAGCCGGAAATGCCGGAGATCAGGTACATCGCCGCGATCAGCACGTAGGACAGGCCGCCGCGGCGGTGCCCCACCAGCGCGGCCAGGAACTGCACCATCGCGCGGGCGATGCCCGTCATCTCCAGCAGCAGGCCCAGCACCACGAACATCGGCACCGCCAGCAGCTCGATCGAGGACATGCCCTGGTCCATCTGGCTGATGATCACCGAAAGCGGGATGGAGCTGGCGAAGTACAGGTAGCCGAACGTCGCCGTGGCGAAGCTGAAGGCGATCGGCACGCCGAGGAAGATGCAGAACCCGGCGATCCCGATGAAGAACACCAGCAGGCTGGCGTTGCCGATGTCGTCGAAGACATCCTGCAGGCTCCACAGCGCGGCGCAGACGGCGAGCACGCCCGCGGCCACGGCAGCGAGCTCGACCCAGTTCGCACCGCCCAGGAGCTGGCGCAGCGCCACGTAGAGCAGCAGCAGCAGCGCGACCAGCTGCCCGGCGATCTCCCAGGACCCCGGCAGCTGCATCACCGGGGTGAGGATCGCCGCCTGCTGCGAGGCATAGGACCAGCCGGGCAGGATGAGCCCGAGCGTCACACCCACCACCAGAAAGGCGGACAGGCACGCGACCAGCCGCCCGGCCCGCGGCCCCAGCCGCCCCACGATCACCGTCATGCGCATGTGCTCGCCCCGCCGCAGCGCGATCACCGCGCCGAGGCTGACCAGCCAGAGGAACAGGATCGCCGCCAGCTCCTCCACCCAGACCTGCGGGCGGTCGAACGCGTAGCGCGCGACCACCCCGGCGAACAGGATGCCGACCTCCACCACCACCAGCGCCGCCGCCAGACCCTGCGTCAGCCAGTCGACCAACCGGTCGACGGTGCGGAAGCTGGCCGTCAGGCGAGCGGACCCGTGACGCTCTCCAACGCGGACCAGAGCGGCGCGCCGAACTTGCCTTGCCAGCTCTTGTAGAAGCCGGACGAGGTCAGCTTGGCGCGGAACGTGGCGTTGTCCGGCGGGACGAAGCTCATGCCCTGCGTCTTCAGCACTTCCTCCAGCGAGGCATCGAGCTTCTGGTTGGCGGCGCGCTGCTCCACCGCCTGGGCGTCGAACGTGTCGGCCACGACCTTCTGGTGCTCCGGCGGCAGTCCGGCCCAGAACGGCCCGTTCATCAGCAGCCAGTAGCCGACCCACATGTGGTTGGTCAGCGAGCAGTATTTCTGCACCTGGTCCAGCTTCATGGTCTGGATGTTGCCGAGCGGGTTCTCCTGCCCGTCCGCCACCTTGGTCTGCAAGGAGGTGTAGAGTTCGGAGGCGTTGATCGTCACCGGCGAGGCGCCCAGCGACTGGAACAGCGACAGCGAGATCGGGCTGGGCGGCACCCGGATCTTGAAGCCCTGGAGGTCGTCCACCGTCTTGATCGGCTTGGTGCCGGAGGTGATCTCGCGGAATCCCTCGTCCCAGATCCGGGTCATGGCGTGCAGCCCGGTCTTGGCGATGTCCGCCCGCACCAGGTCGCCGACGGGGCCGTCCAGCGCCTGCCACGCGACCTCGGCGGACTTGAACGCGAAGCCGATGTTGTCGATGGCGGCGGTGGGCACCAGCGTGGCCAGGATGTTGTCGCCGATCGCCATCATCTGCATCGCGCCGGACCGCAGGTTGGACAGCATGTGCGTGTCGTCGCCCAACTGGCTGTTGGGGAACATCTGCACCTCGACCTCGCCGTTGGTCGCGTCCTTGATCTTCTTGGCCGCTGCCGTCGCGTTCACCGTGGTCGGATGGTCGGAGGTGAGGTCCAGCCCGAAGCGGATGACCGACCGGCGGGCGGCGCGCGACGGCAGGATGGCGAAGGCGCCGGCGGCCGCGGTGGCGCCGAACAGGAACCGCTTCCTGGTCATGGATGATGGCATCGTTCTTCCTCCCGTTTTCCCGTTTTCTACCTATAAAGACCTGCCATCCGCGCTACTGCAACAAACCCTCTCCCTCTGGGAGAGGCAGGGTGAGGGTCGCCCATAACGATGCAGGCCAGCAGTCAACCGGCTGGCAGCACCCTCACCCCAACCCTCTCCCAGAGGGAGAGGGAGATCAACACCCGCTCAGTTCAGATGGCGGCCTCCGCGAAGATCCGCGTGACGTCGCCCTCCCAGGCCGTGCGATACCGGTCCTGCCAGACTTCCGCCTGGCACGGGCCGCCGGCGGCGATGGCGTGCAGCGGGTCGAGGTAGCCGCTCTCGTCGCCCCCGGCCATCGCCGCCCGCGCCTCGAGGCCGCCCGCCGCGATGGCCAGCACCTCGCGCGCCAGGTCACGCAGCGTGCCGCCCTGCCAGGGCGTCGCCATCGCCGTGTGTGGCACCAGCGGACGCAGCGCGGTGAACGCGTCGGTCGGGTAGGACCGGACCAGCGCCTCAGCCGCATCCAGGGCGCCCTCGTCGTACAGCAGCCCGACCCAGAGGGCCGATTGCGCCAGCATCATCGACGGGCTGCCGGCATCCGAGCCGCGCATCTCCAGGAAACGCTTCAGCCGCACGTCGGTGAAGGCAGTGGTCACGTGGTCGGCAAAGTCGCCCACTGTGGCGACCTCCCCCCGCGCGGCATCCAGCCGCCCGGCCATGAAGTCCCGGAAGGAGGCGCCGGCCAGGTCGACGTAGCGGCCGTCCCGCTGGATGAAGTACATCGGCATGTCCAGCAGCCAGTCGGTGAACCGCTCGAAGCCGAAATCCTCGGCGAACATCATTGCCGGCATCCCCGTGCGGTCCGCGTCCACGTCCGTCCAGACATGGGCGCGGTTGGACAGCAGGCCGGTGAGCCGGCCCTCCTTGAACGGGGAGTTGGCGAACAGCGCCGTCGCCAGCGGCTGCAGCGCCAACGACACGCGGAGCTTGCGCCGCATGTCCGCCTCGCTGGCATAGTCCAGGTTCACCTGGACCGTGCACGTGCGCAGCATCATGTCCAAGCCCATGGTGCCGGTCAGCTGCATGTAGCGCCGCATGATGGCGTAGCGGCTCTTTGGCATCCACTCCGCCTGTTCCCGCGTCAGCGTCGGGTGATAGCCCAGCGGGGCGAAGCCGATCCCCAGCGCCTTGGCCAGGGTGGAGACCGTGGTGCAATGCTCGTCCAGCTCCGCCTTCGTGTCGTGCAGGGTGCGCAGCGGCGCGCCCGACAGCTCAAACTGGCCCCCCGGTTCCAGCGAGATGGAGGCGCCGGCCCGGGCGCCGATACCTTTCAGCCCGATCGGCAGGCCCGCATCGGGGATCTCCTCCCACTCGGCGCTGGCCATGCCGTCCAGCAGGGCGCGGATGCCGCCGGGCGCGTAGGGTGGGGAGGCGAAATCGGCGTGCCGGAAGCCGAATTTCTCATGCTCGGTCCCGATGCGCCACTGTGCCTTCGGCTTGCCGCCGGCGGCCAGGTGGTCGGCGAGTTGTTGCACCGACGCGATCGGCGTCGCGTCAGCGTCGGACGGGTTGGACATGCAAGTCGGCGCTTTCCGGCTGGGTCGTCACCAGCCATGATACATCGCGGCAGCCATCGTCAAGACGAGCGCCGCCGCGGTTTGAGGCGACGGCGCGCCTGGCGCATAACCCGGCCATGAGCAGCACGCACACCGATATCGTGGCCGGCGGCTGGGTCGCCCGGCTGCCTGCCGCGTGGCGCCCCTATGCGTTGCTGCTGCGGCTGGACCGGCCGATCGGGGCCTGGCTGCTGTTCCTGCCGGGGCTCTGGGGCTTGCTGCTGTCGGGCGCGCCGGCTGGGCGCACGGCCTGGCTGGTGGCGCTGTTCGCGGTCGGCAGCGTGGTGATGCGGGGCGCCGGCTGCGTCGTGAACGACATGTGGGACCGGGACCTGGACCGGCTGGTCGCGCGCACCGCCGGGCGGCCCCTGGCTTCCGGCGCGTTGCGCATGCGGCAGGCGGCGGTGCTGCTCGCGGCGCTGCTGGTCGCGGGGCTGCTGGTGCTGCTGCAACTCCCGCCTCTGTGCTGGGCCCTGGGTGTGGGCTCGCTGCTGCTGGTCGGGCTGTACCCGCTGGCCAAGCGGGTGACCTGGTGGCCGCAGCTGGTGATGGGCTTCACCTTCGGCTTCGGCGCGCCGATGGGGTATGCGGCCGGCGCCGGGCGGATCGACGCGGCCTGGGCCACGTTGTACGCCGCCGCCATCCTGTGGGATTTGGGCTTCGACACCGTCTACGCCCACCAGGACCGCGAGGACGACGCGCTGGCCGGCGTGCGTTCCACCGCCCGGCTGCTGGGCGAGCGCACGCGGCTGTTCCTGCTGGCCTGCTACGCCGCCACGGTCGCCGCGCTGGCGCTGGCCGGGTGGCTCGCCGGGCTCTCGCCCCCGTTCTACGCGGCCCTGCCTGTGCCGGCGGCGCTGCTGCTGAGGCAGGCCCTCCGCGTCGACATCCACGACCCCGCCGGGTGCCTCCGCCTGTTCCGCTCCAACCGGGAGGCCGGGCTGGCCATCGCCGCGGCGATCCTGCTCGGCCGGCTGTGAGCGACGCCTTCATCACGGCGCATACGGCACTCGCCCGTGCGCCGCTGGTGCCGGAGATCGTGCTGCACCTGGCGACCGAGATCACCCCGATCTGGGAAGCGACGGAGCACTTCCTTGCCCGCCATGATATCGAGCCGCCGTTCTGGGCCTTCGCCTGGCCCGGCAGCCAGGCGATGGCGCGGCACGTGCTGGACCACCCGGCCTGCGCGCGCGGCCGCCGGGTGTTGGACTTCGCGGCAGGAGGCGGGCTGGCCGCCATCGCCTGCGCCATCGCAGGGGCGGCCAGCGTGGAGGCGGTGGAGATCGATCCGGTGGCGACCGCCGCCACCCGCCTGAACGCCGCCGCCAACGGCGTGCGTCTGACCGCGGTTCACGGCGATTTTGTCGGCAGCGCCTGCCGCTGGGACCTGATCCTGTGCGGCGACGTGTGTTACCAGGCTCCCATGACCAACCACATCCTGCCCTGGCTGCGCGGGATGGCCGCGGAGGCCGAAGTGTGGATCGCCGATCCCGGGCGGGCCTACCTGCCGGCAGGGCTGGACTCCTTCGCCCGCTACGACGTGCCGACGACGACCGAGCTGGAGGACACTGCCATGCGCCGAACCACCCTGTATCGTCTCGCGGCGTGATGGCACGCGCCACGGCGATCCTGCTGCTCCTGCTCGCAGGCTGCGTCCCGGTGCAGCAGGCGGCGTCGGTCCGTCCCGCAGGCACGCAGCACTGGGTTGCCGTGTTGGCGGCGGGCGACGCGTCGATCCCCGCGTTCGACAACGCGACCGAGGCGATGGCGAGGCTGCTGGAACGGTCCGGCGTGCCGGCCGGCGACATCCATCGGCTCAGCGCCTCGCCCGACGCGCTGTCCAAGCCGCACGTGCAGGTGGCGACGCGCGCCCGGGTGCTGGACTCGATCGCGGCCCTGCAGCCGGCGCCTGGCCAGGCCTGCCTGGTGTTCATCACCTCCCACGGGGCGCACGGCCCGGGCGTATACCTCGCCCCGCGGACGGAGTTCCTGTCGCCGGACGACCTGGACACGGCCCTGCGCGCCGGCTGCGGCGCGGCCCCCACGGTCGCGATCGTCTCGGCCTGCTACACCGGCGCGTTCGCCGGCCCGCCCGTGGCGCAGCCGAACCGCATCGTGCTGACCGCGGCGGCCGCGGACCGCCCGTCCTTCGGCTGCGGCGCCGGGCGCGAATACGCGTATTACGACCAATGCCTGCTCGGCAGCCTGGACAGCCTGCCGCGGGACTGGCGCGACGTCATCGGGGAGACGGACCGCTGTGTCGCCGGGCTGGAAGCAGCCGAACACGAGCAGCCGTCCGACCCGCAGAGCTATGTCGGCAGTGCCGCCGCGAGCCTGCCCGTCGCAGGTGGCTGACGGGCAGGGGTCAGCGGTTCATCAGCACCGGTAGATCCGCCTTCTCCAGGACGTGCCGGGTGACGCCGCCCAGGATGAGCTGGCGCAGGCGGGAGTGCGAGTAGGCGCCCATCGTCAGCAGGTCCGCGCCGAACTCCCTTGCCGCTGCCAGCATGCCGGCACCGACCTCCCGGTCCAACGAGCGGAACGTCGCCATCTCCGGCCGCACGCCGTGCAGCGCCAGGTAGGCCGCCAAGTCCCGCGCCGGCGGCCCGTTGCGCTGGTACTCGTCGGACGAGAGCACGCGGACCGCCTGCGCCGTCTTCAGCCAAGGCAGGGCGGCATGCACCGCGGCGGCGCTTTCCCCGGTGCCGTTCCAGGCCACGGCGACCCGGGTGCCGAGCGTGGCGGGCGAACGATGCGGCGCGATCAGGACGGGACGGCCGCTGTCGAACAGGACGGCGTGCAGCGCATCGGATGACGAGACGTCGTCGCCGGACTCGGGATGCGGCACGACGGTGATGTCCGCCAGCCGCGCCTGTTGCGCCACCACGTCCTCCTCCCGGCCGACCGTGGTGGCGAAGGATGCGCTGGGGTGGTCCTCCTGCGCGGTCGGGTGCTCCATGCGGATGCCCATGCCGCTCAGGGCCCGGTCGAACAGGTCCCGAACCGCGGAAGACCGCTCCCCGCTTTCCTTCTCGGTGGCCTGCATCATCTCCTGGATCATCGCGCCGGAGAGTCCCTCCCCGGCCAGCGGCGCCACGTCGCGGCTGTCGGCGCGGACGTGCAGGGCCATCAGGTGGGCGTTGAACTGCCGCGCGACGAGCAAGGCGGTGGCGATCGCGGCTTCCCCGGCTGTTGTGCCGGTAAGGGGCAGGAGCAGCTTGCGGATCGGCATGACGGGCGTCCTTGGTGTGACCGGCTTGTCAGGGCCGAACACAAGCAAGCCGCGCGGCGCGGCGCAAGGATTTCGCCACGCCCGCTCCCCGCTCGCCTAAAGCCCTCTCCTTCTGGCCAGGGCCATCGCATATGGCCGCATCCCCGCTTTGGAACCCTCTCCCGCCAGCGGGAGAGGGAGAAGCCGAAAGCCTATTGCACCAGGTCGGGTCGCCAAATGGCCATGGGCAGGCCAGTCGCCGTGTCCAGCCTCAGCCGGTCGGCCACCACCCCGAGGGTCGCCCCGATCGTGCGGTCATACAGGCTACCGATCCGCAGGTCGGAGATCGGCAGGTCGGCGCTGACGTTCTTCTCGCGGGCGAGCCAGCCGCGTGCCTCCGGCTCGCCGCCGATCTCGTCGACCAGGCCGAGCGCGAGGGCCTGGCGTCCTGAGTACGCGCGGCCGTCTGCAAGTTGGCGTACCTTGGCTTCGTCCATGTGCCGGGCTTGCACCACCATCGTGACGAACTGGCCGAACAGATCACCCACCAGGCCCTGCAGATAGTCCCTTCCGGCCGGCGACAGTCCGTGGGTGAAGGACGGCTGGTCCTTCAGCGGCCCGGAGATGATCGCCTCCGCCGACAGTCCCAGCTTGTCCAGCAGCCCGGCGGCGTTCCCCGTCTCCAGGATCACGCCGATCGAGCCGGTCAGCGTCGCGTTGCTGGCGAAGATCCGCGCCGCCGGCAGGCTGATCATGTAGCCCGCCGAGGCCGCCGTGCCCCCCATCACCGTAACCACCGGCTTGGCCGCCGCCACCTGCGCCAGCGCGTCGTGCAGGCTCTCGCCACCGGCGACGCTGCCGCCGGGGCTGTCCACCGCCAGCACGACGGCGGCAACGCTGCGGTCCTTCGCCAGCGCCGTCACCGCCTGCACCAGGCGCCGGTTGTCGGTGATGACGCCGCTGACCGTCACCCGCGTGACGTGGGACCGGCCCGGCAACGCACCCGGCGTCACACCAGCCGCCACGGTGCCGATCACCCCCAGGATGGCCAGCACCGCCACCACCCGCCAGAAGACCAGGCGGCGCTTGAGGCGCCGCCGGTCCAGGAGCAGGTCCGCCTCCAGGCCGTCCGCCAAGGGCTACTCGCCCTGCTGGTTGCGGCGGCGGATGGCCGCCCCCAGGATGTCGCCCAGCGAGGCGCCGCTGTCGGACGTGCCGAACTCGGCCACCGCCTGCTTGTCCTCCTCGATCTCGCGTCCCTTGATGGTGAGCGAGAGCTTGCGGGCGGCGCGGTCGATCGCGGTGATCTTGGCGTCCACCTTCTCGCCCACGGCGAAGCGGTCCGGACGCTGGTCGCCCTTGTCGCGCGCCAGTTCGGCCCGGCGGATGAACCCGGTCAACACCTCGTCCACCTTCACCTCGATGCCGTTGGCCTGGATCGCGGTGACGATGCAGGTCACGACCTCGCCCTTGTGCACGCGGCTGAGCGTGTCGGCCGCCGGATCGTCCTCCATCTGCTTGATGCCGAGCGAGATGCGCTCCTTCTCGACGTCGACGTCCAGCACCTTGGCGCGGACGACCTGGCCCTTCTCGAACTTGGCCATCGCCAGCTCGCCCGGCTCGTCCCACGCGATGTCGGACATGTGGACCATGCCGTCGATGTCCGCGGACAGGCCGACGAACAACCCGAACTCGGTGATGTTGCGGATTTCGCCCTCGACCACGGCGCCCACCGGGTGCGTGTCGACGAACTCTTCCCACGGGTTGCGCTGCACCTGCTTGAGGCCCAGCGAGATGCGGCGCTTGGAGCTGTCCACGTCCAGCACCATCACGTCCACCTCCTGGGAGGTGGAGACGATCTTGCCGGGGTGCACGTTCTTCTTGGTCCAGCTCATCTCGGAGACATGCACCAGGCCTTCGACGCCCGGCTCCAGCTCGACGAAGGCGCCGTAATCGGTGATGTTGGTGACGCGGCCGGTGTATTTCGCCCCTGGCGGGTACTTCGCCGCCACACCCTCCCACGGGTCGGCCTCCAGCTGCTTCATGCCCAGGCTGATGCGCTGGGTGTCCGCGTTGAAGCGGATGACCTGCACGCGGACCTGCTGGCCGATCTGCAACGCCTCGGACGGGTGGTTGATGCGGCGCCACGCGACGTCGGTCACGTGCAGCAGGCCGTCCACGCCGCCCAGGTCGACGAAGGCGCCGTAGTCGGTGATGTTCTTCACCACGCCGTCCAGGATCATGCCTTCCTTCAGGCCCTGGATCAGCTCGGACCGCTGCTCGGCCCGCGTCTCCTCCAGCACGGCGCGGCGGCTGACCACGATGTTGCCGCGAGCGCGGTCCATCTTCAGGATCTGGAATGGCTGCGGCGTGCCCATCAGCGGGCCCACGTCGCGCACCGGGCGAATGTCGACCTGGGAGCCGGGCAGGAACGCCACGGCGCCGCCGAGGTCGACGGTGAAGCCGCCCTTGACCCGGCCGTAGATGGTGCCGTTGACCCGCAGCTGTGCCTCGAACGCCTTTTCCAGGTTGGTCCAGGCCTCTTCGCGCCGCGCCTTCTCGCGCGACAGCACGATGGCGCCGTCACGGTCTTCGTAGCGCTCGACGAACAGCTCGATCAGGTCACCGGGCTTGACTTCGGGGGCGGCACCGGGCGGCCCGAACTCCTTCAGCGCGACGCGGCCCTCGCTCTTGAGGCCGACATCGACGATGGCGAACTCGTCGGTCAGGCGCAGGACGCGGCCGGTGACGACGGACCCGTCGAAGCCGGTATCCCGGCCAAGGGTCTCGTCGAGGAGGGAGGCGAAGTCTTCACCGCCCGGATTGTGGGACTTGGAATAGTCGTAGGCGACGGCCTGAGATGCCATGTGAGGTGCGTTCTTCCTGGTAGGGCGCCACTGCGCCGGTGTTTGCGCGCCTGGAGGGGAGCGACTTGCCCATGCATGGTGGGCCGGGTTTACGGAGGTCGTGCGCGGAAGAACACGACTCTGCCGGGCAGAGTCAAGGGAAACCGCGCGGGGGAAAAAGCCCTCTCCTTTCGGGAGAGGGAGCAGCGTTTCGCACGGTGACAAGCGCGGCAGCGAACGCCTGGTCCGGGTCCATTCCCGTCGTGTCCAGCACGGTGGCATCGGACGCCGGCCGCAGCGGGGCGGTGGAGCGGTGGGAGTCCTGCTCGTCCCTGGCACGCAACTCGGCGGTGACCGTCGCCAGCGACGCCGCATGCTGTTCACGCCAGCGGCGTTCCGCACGGGCTTCCACGCTGGCTGTCACGAACAGCTTCACGTCGGCGTCGGGGAAGATGACGGTGCCGATGTCCCGCCCATCCAGCACCGCGCCACTCCTGGCGGCGAAACTGCGTTGAAACGCCAGCAGCGCCGCCCGCACCGCGGGCACCGCCGCGACCAGGCTGGCGGCTTGGTCCGCCTGCGGGCCACGCAGATCCAGCCGTGCCAGGTCCTGCGGCACCAGCGCTTCGGCATGGGCCTGGGCCGCGGCCGGGTCGGCCGGGTCGGCGCCTGCCTCCAGCACGCGGCGCCCCACCGCGCGGTATAGCAGCCCCGTGTCCAGGTAGGGCAGGCCAAGCTCCTGCGCCAGGCGCCGCGCCAGCGTCCCCTTGCCGGCCGCGGCCGGGCCGTCGATCGCGATGATCACGCGATGTCCGCCCCCAGCCCGCGCAACAGGGCGGCGAAGCCGGGAAAGCTCGTCTCGATGAACGCCGCGTCATCCACCGCCACGGGCGCCTGCGCGGCCAACCCCATCACCAGGGCGCTCATCGCCAGGCGATGGTCCATGTGGGTCGCCACCGTGCAGCCGCCGGGCAGGGTCGTCATCCCCTGCACCAACAGGTCGTCCCCCTCGACCGCGACCTCCGCGCCCGCTGCCCGCAGCATGGCGGCGGTCGCGGCGAGGCGGTCGCTTTCCTTCACCCGCAACTCGCCCAGGCCGCGCATCCGCGTCGTGCCGGCGGCCGTCGCGGCGATGACCGCGAGGATGGGATACTCGTCGATCATGGCCGGGGCGCGGCCCGGCGGCACGTCGACCCCGCGCAACGCACCGTAGCGCACCGTCAGGTCGCCCACCGCCTCGCCGCCCGCCACGCGCTCCCCGGTCACCACCAGGTCGGCGCCCATCTCCCGCAAGGTGGCCAGCAACCCGGTGCGCAACGGGTTCAGCCCCACGCCGAGGACCGTGACGGCGGAGTCCGGCACCAGCAGCGCCGCTGCGACCGGAAAGGCGGCGGAGGACGGGTCACCCGGCACGACCACGTCGCGGGCGCGCAGCTCGGGCTGCCCCACCAGGGTGACCACCCGGCCGGGGCCCTGCGCCGCGATGGTCACCTCGGCCCCGAAATGACGCAGCATGGCCTCGGAGTGGTCGCGCGTGGCCGCCGGTTCCTCCACCACGGTGTGGCCGGGCGCGTTCAACCCGGCGAGCAGGACCGCGGACTTCACCTGCGCCGAGGCCACCGGCACCCGGTAGCGGATCGGGGTGGCGTCCCGCGCGCCCTGGATCGCCAGCGGCAGCCGCCCGCCCTCGCGCGCCGAGAACCGGGCGCCGCACAGCGACAGCGGCTCCGTCACCCGGCGCATCGGGCGGCGCCGCAGGCTCGCATCCCCGGTCATGACGGCGAACAGGTCGTGGCTGGCCAGCATCCCGGCCAGCAAGCGGGCGGCGGTGCCCGAATTGCCCATGTCCAGCACGTCCGCCGGCTCCGCCAGGCCGCCGATGCCGCGGCCGGCGACCCGCCACACCGGCCCGTCCTGCACCACGCTCGCGCCCAGGGCGCGCAGCGCCGCCGCGGTGCGCAGCACGTCCTCCCCCTCCAGCAGCCCGTCGATCCGGGTCTCGCCCACCGCCAGCGCGGCGAACATCAACGCCCGGTGGCTGATCGACTTGTCGCCCGGCACCTCCACGCGGCCGCGGAGCGGGCCGGGGGGGCGGCGTGCCGTCAGGGGCTGGAGCGATGCCATCGATCGGGGCGCTTAGCAGGGGTGCCCGGTTTTGAACAGGTCGGCGGTTTGACACGGCAGTCAGTCGATGGCATGGGGCGCGCCCTCTGGCGATTGCGTCGGAATGCGAGGGAGTGCTGCTGCATGCCGAAGCCGGAACTCGGTACCAAGCGAGTGTGCGTGGCATGCGGCGCCCGGTTCTACGACCTGCAGAAGGCTCCCGCGATCTGCCCCAAATGCGGCACCGAACAGCCAGCCGAGGCGACGCGCACCCGCCGGACCGGCGGCAACGTCGTCGAGGACAAGCGCCCGAAGAAGCCGCCGGTGGCCGACGACGCGGATGTCGAGGTGGAAGCGGCCGAGGACGAGGCGGAAGAGGACGTGATCGAGGACGCCTCCGACCTCGAGGATGATGCCGACGCCATTCCCGACGAGATCGAAGTCGAACCCGACGGCGACGACACGGAGCGGTAGCGGCGTTCCCGGCCTTCCGGCTCAGCCGGAGGGCTGCGCCCAGTCCACCATCGCCTGCATCAACTCGATCTGCCGTAGCTTCAGCTGGCCGCCGCGCAACTCGAACAGCCGGTCCCGGCGGATTTGCTGCAGCGTGCGGTTGATGTGCACGACGCTGAGGCCGAGCGCGTCAGCCAGCACCTCCTGCGTGACGGGAACGGCGAACCCGTCATCCACCACCTGTCCCACGACGGCCAACCGGCTGCGGAACTCCAGCATCAGGTGGACGACCCGCTCATACGCGGTCTGCCGGCCAAGCCGCACGACATGGTCGCGCATCCGGACGTCCTCCATGTAGGCGATATGTTGGATCGCCTGCGACAACCCCGGCATGGCTGAAGCGGCGCCATCGGCGGCCGGCAGCAGCAGCCTGGCGTCGGCGACCGTCACAGGCGTCAGCGCCGCCGCCGTCTGGGAGGCCAGCATGTTGCTGCGGGTGACCGACCCGATGATGTCGCCGGGCAACAGGAAGCCGATGATCTGCCGCCGCCCATCTCCCAGCAACCGCTGGTAGCACGCCCATCCCGCCAGCAAGACCTGCGGCGGCTGCACGCGTCCCTCGATGCAGAGTTCGGTCTGCGCCGGGAAGGACCGGGCATGTGCGGCGACGTCCCGAAGGACGGCCCGCTCCAGAGGAGAGAGCCGCGCGATGGCGGACATGCGCATCAGCACGGCGCTGTCCGCCTCCGGCAAATCGCTTTGCTTCGCGAACGACCACATCATGCGCCGGCTGGCAGTGCCCCGTCGGTCACGGCGCCGCCTTCGGCAGACCGAGCGCGGCGGCGTCCTGGAAGGGCAAGGCGATGCACTCCGCCTGGTGCCACCCAAGTCGCGCCGGCTCCTGACGTTTGCGGGACGTCCTGTTCGATCAAATCGCGTCCGATGCTCTGTCGTTGAGGTTGAGGTTCGCCAACAATCCGGCGGGTCAACTGGTCGCCGCCCACAACGCGCGTCGATGCGTAGGATGAGGCCGGGCACGACATGTTGTTCATCGCCTGGACGGCACGTTCATGGCCGGACTGCGCCGGCGAAAGCGACAGCTCGCTTCCAGCCGGTTCATCGCTCCCGCCGCACCGCGCTTTCGTGCCAGCGGTGCAGGACCAGCCAGGAGACCAGGCTGGTCAGCCCGTAGATGACGATCCCGCTCAGCGACAGCAGCACGAGGGCGGCGTACATGCGCGGGACGTCGAGACGGTAGCCGCTTTCCAGGATGCGGTAGGCCAGGCCTGTGCCGGCCGCCGCCGTGCCGGCGGTGAACTCCGCCACCACGGCGCCGATCAGGCTCAGCCCGCCGGCGATCCGCAGGCCCGCCAGGAAATACGGCATGGCCGCCGGCAGCCGCAGGTACCACAGCACCTGGCCGCGCCGCGCATCGTAGAGCTGCATCAGCTCCATCATGTTGGAATCGACCGAGTTGAGCCCGAGCGTGGTGTTCGACAGCACCGGGAAGAACGCCACCAGCCAGGCACAGATCAGCAGCGCCAGCTGCGTGTCGCGCACGTAGATCAGGATCAGCGGCGCGACCGCCACGATCGGCGTCACCTGGAGGATCACGGCGTAGGGGAACAGGCTGGCCTCTACCCAGCGGGACTGCGCGAACAGGATGGCCAGGCCGCCGCCGCCCAGCACCGCCGCGGCCAGGGCCATGCCCGCCACCTCCAGCGTGACCAGCAGGGAAGCGGACAGCGTGCCCCAGTCCTGCAGCAGCTTGGCCGCGATGGTCAGCGGGCCGGGCAGGATGTAGGGCGGGATGCCCTGCACCCGCACCAGCGCCTCCCATGCCGCCAGCACCACCAGGCCGACCAGGACGGGCAGCAGGCCGAGCGCCGCGCGGCTACGCATGCATGGCGGCCTTCAGCGCGGCCGATGCCGCCTGGCAATCCGCCATGTAGCCCGGCGAGGTGCGGTAGGCCTCCGTTCGGGCGTGCGGCGGCTGCACCGGGAGGTCGGCCGCCACCCGCCCCGGCCGCGGCGCCATCACCACGATGCGGCTGGACAGATAGACCGACTCGTACACGCTGTGGGTGACGAAGACGACCGTCAGCCCCTGCGTGTCCCACAGCCGCAGCAAGTCGTCGTTCAGCGCCGCGCGGGTGATCTCGTCCAGCGCGGCGAAGGGCTCGTCCATCAGCAACAGCTCCGGCCGGGTGGCAAGCGCGCGCGCGATGGAGACGCGCATCTTCATGCCGCCCGAAAGCTGCCGCGGATAGGCGCGCTCGAACCCGGCAAGTCCCACCTGCGCGAGCGTCTCCGCTATGCGCGGTGCGGCCTGCGCCCGCCGCAGCCCCGCCAGTTGCAGCGGCAGGCGCACGTTGTCCCACACCGTGCGCCAGGGCATCAGCGTCGGGTCCTGGAACACGAAGCCGAGCCGGGCGCTGCTGCGCTGCACGGTGCCCGCGCTCGGCGCCGCCAGCCCGGCGAGGAGGCGCAGCGCGGTCGACTTGCCGCAGCCCGAGGGGCCGAGCAGGCTGAGGAACTCGCCCCGCCTCACGTCCAGATCCATTCCGTCCAGCGCCACCGTGCCGCTGGCGAACGTCTTGCGCACGCCGTGCAGGCGCAGCAGCGTCTCGCCCGCGGTCAGGGCTTGGCGGCCATGCCGTATTTCGCGTCGACGAATTGCAGCGTGTAGGCCCGGTGGTAGTCGAGGTCCGGCTTGTACAGCCCGGCCGCCACCATCGTGTCGAAGAAGCCCTTCCAGCGCGCGTCCGTCATCGCGCCGATGCCGAGCGTCAGCGCGTCGCCGGACTCGACGATGCCGTAGCGCCGCATCACCGCCACGGAGTTGTCCAGCACGTCCTGCCCGATGTCCGGGTTGTCCTTGCGGATGAGCGCGTCGCCGGGCGCCGGGTCATCCAGGTAGCTGCGCCAGCCCTCGATCGAAGCCTCGACGAAGGCGCGCACCACCTCCGGCCGCTGCTCCACCCGACGCGTCTGCGCCAGGATCACGGTGGAATAGCCCTGGTAGCCGTTGTCGGCCAGCAGGTTCACCACCGGCTTGATCCCGCTCGCCTTCTCGATCTGATAAGGTTCGGAGGAGACGAAGCCCATTTCGATCGCCGCCTTGTCTGCCAGGAAAGGCGCCACGGAGAAGTTGTAGGGGCGGATCTGGTCGTCGGTGAAGCCGTACTTCGCCTTCAGGAACAGCCAGGAGCCGGTGCGGTTGGCCGCCGACATCATGATCGGCCGCCCCTTCATGGCGGCGATCGTGTCCGCCCCGGTGCCCGGATGGGACAGCAGCACCTCCGGGTCCTTCTGGAAGAACGCGGCCACGGCGAGCACCGGGATGTCCTGCTGCACCATCGCCATGGCGGCGAAGCTGCCGGAGGACAGCTGGAAGTCGACCAGCCCGGCCGCCACCTGCTGCGGCGGGTTGGTCTGCGGCCCGCCCATGCGGATTGTCACGTCCAGCCCGTGCGCCTTGTAGTAGCCCTTCGCCAGCGCCTGGTAGAAGCCGCCATGCTCCGCCTCCGCCAGCCAGTCGGTGCCGAAGACGACGGCGGTCTGGGCCAAGGCCGGGCTGGCGAAGGCGACGGGGGCGGCGAGCAGCATCCAGCGGCGAAGGGGCATGCGGTGCGTCCTGCAGCGATCGGATGCACCCTAAACGATATGGCCTGCCGTGGTCACGTCGCGTGGCGGGGTTTCCTGCCGGCGCGAGGGTCCTCCTACGGGCCTTGCCAGACGTGGAAGCCGGCCGCCGGCGGTTCGACGTGGTAGCCATGCGCGGACGGCTCCACCTTGAAGCCGGGCCGGATCGCCGGCATCGCGGCAGCTGCGCCCGCAACCGGCGGCAGGGCGAGGTCGACCGCCGCGGCGCCGGCCCGCGGCACGTGGACGTCGACGCGCATGCTGTCGAGGTCGCTGCGGCTCAACCACCAGATCTGGCTCGGATGGGCCGTGACCATCTTCCCGAGGATCGCGTCCGGCACGCCGTACTCGGCCAGCCGCCGCGCCATCAGGACGGTCGCCGCCTGCGCGTCCGGCGTGTCGGTCCCGCGATAGGAGGCGCTGTGCACGCCGACCAGCGCCGTCGTGCTGGCGAACAGGTGCGATCCGGCTGCGAACACGATGACGCAGGCGGAGGCGCATTTCGCACCATCCCCCACCATGGTGGGCAGCTGGGCCTCCCGCACGCTGGTTGCCATCCGCAGGCCCTCCTCCAGGTCGCCGCCCGGACTGTCGAGCGACAGCGCGGCGAGGCGGGCGCCCGGCGGCAAGGCACGGAGGGCGGCATGCAACTGCTCGTCATCCCCGAGCCTGACCTCGCCCGACGCTGCCAGGATGCCGGCGCTCCCCGTTCCGGACACCGGATAGTAGGCGAACCGCATGGCGAAGGCAGCCTGTGGCAGGAGCAGGAGCAGGCCAACGACCTGGCGGATTCGCACGCGCATGGATCCATTGCATCCAGCCGGGCTTAAAATCGCCTTAAAGCCGCCGTCAGCTTTGCCCAGCCGGCATCGCGGCGGCACCTGGGATTGGACCTGATATCGTGACTACTCTCATCGCCGTCCGGAGCACCGCGCCGTGTGGGCAAGCATGAACGAGCGCACGGCCGCGGTGCTGCGGACCTTGGCCGTCCTGGCCGTCGTGTCGCTTGCCTACGTGCTCATCGTCGACTGGGATGCCCTGGCTGCGGGATGGCGGGGTTTCGTCGGCAAGCTCTGACCCTGCCGGTGGATGACCCCTTCTGCACGCTGGTCGCGTCGCACGCACGCGTGCAGTCTCGTCATCGGCTGCGCGAAGCCAGGAGCCCGTTCCTCGATGCCCAACTGATCCGACGTCAGCCGCTCTGGAAGGGAAGGTCCAACCCCATCTCTCGTGCGCAGTCGATCGCAGCCGGGTAGCCGGCGTCCGCATGCCGCATGACCCCGCTGGCCGGGTCGTTCCACAGCACGCGTTCCAGGCGGCGGGCTGCCTCGGGCGTGCCGTCGGCCACGATCACCATGCCGGCATGCTGCGAGTAGCCCATGCCCACGCCGCCGCCGTGATGCAGCGACACCCAGGTGGCGCCGGACGCGCAGTTGAGCAGCGCGTTCAGCAGCGGCCAGTCGGACACCGCGTCGCTGCCGTCGCGCATCGCCTCCGTCTCCCGGTTAGGCGACGCGACGGAGCCCGAGTCCAGATGGTCGCGGCCGATGACGACCGGCGCCATCAGCTCGCCGCGCGCCACCATCTCGTTGAAGGCCAGGCCCAGGCGGTGGCGCTGCCCCAGCCCGACCCAGCAAATGCGCGCGGGGAGGCCCTGGAACGCGATCCGCTCCCGCGCCATGTCGAGCCAGGTGTGCAGGTGGCGGTCGTCCGGCAGCAGCTCCTTCACCTTGGCGTCGGTGCGGGCGATGTCGGCCGGATCGCCGGAGAGCGCCGCCCAGCGGAACGGCCCGATGCCGCGGCAGAACAGCGGGCGGACATAGGCGGGGACGAAGCCCGGGAAGCTGAACGCATCCGCCAGCCCCATGTCCTTCGCCATCTGACGGATGTTGTTGCCGTAGTCCAGCGTCGGCACGCCCATGCGCCAGAACGCGAGCATCGCCTCGACCTGGACCCGCATGGACTGCTTTGCCGCCAGCACCGTTCCTTTCGGGTCCCTGGCGGCCCTCTCCGCGTAGTCCGCCAGCGTCCAGCCGGCCGGGAGGTAGCCATGGAGGGGGTCGTGCGCCGAGGTCTGGTCGGTGACGGCATCGGGCCGCACCCCGCGCCGCACCAGCTCCGGAAAGATTTCGGCCGCGTTGCCGAGCAGGCCGATCGAGACCGGCCTGCGCTCGCGGCACGACGCCGCGATCAGCTCCAGGGCCTCGTCCAGGGTCGCCGCCTGCCGGTCGAGGTAGCGGGTGCGCAGCCGCATCTCGATCCGGGTGGCCGAGCACTCGACCGCCAGCATTGAGGCGCCCGCCATGGTGGCCGCGAGGGGCTGCGCGCCGCCCATGCCCCCTAGCCCCCCGGTGAGGATCCAGCGGCCGGCCAGGTCACCGCCATAATGCTGGCGGCCGACCTCGACGAAGGTCTCGTAGGTGCCCTGCACGATGCCCTGGCTGCCGATGTAGATCCAGGAGCCCGCGGTCATCTGGCCGTACATCATGAGCCCCTTGCGGTCGAGCTCGTTGAAATGCTCCCAATTGGCCCAGGCCGGCACGAGGTTGGAGTTGGCGATCAGCACGCGCGGCGCGTCGGGGTGAGTGCGGAACACGCCGACCGGCTTGCCGGACTGGACCAGCAGCGTCTGGTCTTCCTCCAGGTCGCGCAGGGCGGCGACGATGCGGTCGAAGCAGTCCCAGTTCCGCGCCGCACGGCCGATGCCGCCGTAAACGACGAGTTCCTCCGGGCGTTCCGCCACGTCGGGGTCGAGGTTGTTCATCAGCATGCGCAGCGGCGCCTCCGTCAGCCAGCTCTTGGCCGAAAGGACGGTCCCGAGTGGCGCGCGCACGATGCGGCTGTTGTCACGGCGGCTTGGAAGGGCAGTCACGCCGCGATCATCCTGCGGCGCCGGCCGAGTCCGGTCCACGACCGCCGCGGTCGTGGGAACCGTCGCGTCGGTGGAACCAGGATCGGCTCAGTTGCACCGCGTCTTGTAGATGAACTGCTGCACCTCGGGCGTTTCGACGTTGGCCTTGGTCGCGATGACGAACGGCGTGTGTACCTCGCGCTCGACCGGCTTGCCGTCCAGCGCGTCCACCATCATCTGCAAGCCCAGTTGGCCGACCTTGTAGGGATACTGCACGACGTCGGCGGTCACGATGCCTTCCTTGATGTCCTGCACGATCGGGTCCGAGGTGTCGAAGCCCACGATCTTGATCCGGCCGATCCCGCCTGCCTCGCGCACGCCGGTGGCAGCGCCCTCGGTGTTGTTGGTGGTGATGGTGAAGATGCCGTTGAGGTCCGGATGCGCGGCCACCGTGGACGTCACGAGCGAGGCCGCCTTCGCCGTCTGGTTGGCGCTGAACTGGACGCCGAGATAGGTGATGCCCGGGTGCTTCTTGATCTCGGTCTCGAAGCCTTGCAGCCGTTGCTGCGACACGACGGCCGCCGGCGAGTTCTCCAGCGCCATGACCGTGCCCTTGTCGTCGATCGCTACGGCCAGCGCCTTGGCCGCCTGCACGCCGCCGTCCATGTTGTCCGATTGGATGTTGGCCAGCGCGATGCTCATGTCCTGGAGGTCACCGTCGATGGACATGATCTTGATGCCGGCGGACTTGGCTTGCAGCAGCGTCGGGTTCAGCGCCACCGGGTCGGTGGAGACGAACATGATCCCCTCGGGGTGCGCCGCGATGACGGCGTCCAGCACGCGCATCTGCAGCGCCGGCTGGTATTGCGGCGGCCCCTGGATGTCGAGGTCGACACCCAGCCGCTTTGCCGCCTCGGTCGCGCCGCATCCGACCGTGGTGTAGAACGGGTTCCCGGTCAGCCCCATGATGTAGGTGATGCGGTGCGGCGCCGCGGCGGCCCCCGGCGACTGCGCCGCCATGGCCAGCAGCGATAGCGTCGCGGTGAGTGTCAGGCGCATTCGGTTCCCCTGGTTCTGTCGGGCGCGTCAGGCGCGTTCGCGGCCGCGCCGCTTGAGTTGGTCGGCGTAGACGGCGGCGATCACCACGAAGCCGATCACGACCATCTGCCAGAACGGCTGCACGCCCATGATGATGAAGCCGTTGGCCAGCACCGCGGGGATGAATACGCCGATGACGGTGCCGATGACGGTGCCGCTGCCGCCCGACAGGCTGGTGCCCCCCAGGACGACGGCGGTGATCGCTTCCAGCGGGTCCGTGCCGTGGCCCTCGAGCGTGGTGGTGGAGAAGCGGCCCAGCGAGAGCATCGCGGCCACCCCCGCCAGCAACCCGCTCAACACGTAGAGCGAGAGCAGATGGTTGCCGACGTTGATGCCGGCCCGGCGCGATGCCTCCGGGTTGGAGCCGACCAGGAAGGTGTGGCGGCCGTAGCGCGTCATGTGCAGCCAGACCATGCCGATGATGGTGAACACCGCGGTGATGATGACGAGGTAGGGCACGCCGAAGACGCTTCCGGTGCCGAGTGCGATCAAGGAACCGGGCACGGTGCGGATATCGTTGCCGTCCGTCACGAGGTAGGACAGGCCCAGCGCCGACCCCATCGATCCGAGCGTGGTGATCAATGCCGAGACGCGCAGGCGCGATATGCAGAAGCCGTTGAACAGCCCCCAGGCCGCGCCGGCCAACAGCGCGGCGGCGGTGCCGACCACGACGGTGCCCAAGCCGTCGGTGCCCATCGCCTCCATCGTCTTGGCCGCGGCCACGCCGGCGAACACCAGCACCGAGCCGATCGAGAGGTCGAAGCCGCCCGCGATCATCACGAACGTCATGCCGATGGAGAGGATCAGCAGCGTGGACGCATCGAGGAAGATGTTGCGGATGTTGAACACGCTGGCGAAGGTGTTGGGTCGGGCCAGCGCGAAGAACGCGCACATCAGCAACAGGATGACGAGCATGTAGAACGGCGACGAGCTGGCCACCGTGCGGGCCCGCTTGGTGAGGCTGGGGGGCGGCAGCAACGGTGCCTCGGCGATGAAATCCGGCCCGGATGTGCGGCCGATCACGTCCTGCGTCATGCGGCAGCCTCCTCCGCCGGGTCCAATGCGCCGGTCATCGCACCCACGAGGTCCTGCACGCTCAGCCGCTCGTTGCGCAGCCGCGCGATGCGGCGGCCCAGACGGAGCACCTCGATGCTGTCGGCGACCTGCAGCACGTCGCGCATGTTATGGCTGATCAGAACGATGGCCACCCCGGTGTCGCGGATGCGCCGGATCAGGTCCAGTGTACGCCCGGTCTGCAACACCCCGAGTGCGGCCGTCGGTTCGTCCATGAACACCACGCTCCTGGCCCACATGATCGAGCGGCAGATCGCCACGCTCTGGCGCTGCCCGCCGGAAAGGCTGGCGATCGGCGCGTCCATGTCCTTGAGCGAGACGCTGAGCCGGCGGAACGCCTGCTGGCTCTCGCTGCGCATGGCCGCGTTGTCGAGGAACCCGAGGCGGCCGAGCAGGCCCGGGCGCAGCCGCTCCCGCCCCATGAACATGTTGGCCGAAGGCGAAAGGTCCGGCGCGACCGAAAGGTCCTGGTAGACCGTTTCGACCCCGGCAGCATGGGCGTCCGCGGGCGAGTTGAAGGTCGCAGGCGTGCCACCGACGAGGATCTCGCCCGAGGTCGCCTTGTTCACGCCCGACAGGATCTTGACGAGCGTGCTCTTGCCGGCGCCGTTGTCGCCGATCAGCGCCGTGATCTCACCGGAGTTGGCGACGAAGTCCGCGCCACGCAGCGCCTCCACGTGGCCGAAGCGCTTGGTGATGGCCCGTGCCTCGAGCACGGGCTTCGCGCCGGTCGTTCCGTCCAGACCGGGTTCCTGCATCATCATCCCCGCGCATTCGAATGCATGGAAGTCTACGCAGCCCTGCCATGCGGTAGCAAGAGGAGAACTTCAGGGCGATCCGGCTTTCAGGATCTGCGCGATGACGGCAATCTCGTCATACATCCGCCATTCGCGGATGATCTTGCCGCGCCGGAACTCGAAATGCGACGACCCGAGCACCGCGACGGGCGCCTGGTTCACCGGCCCATAGGCCGGCACGCCGCTATAGGTGCCGCGCAGCAGCCAGATCGCGGCGACGCGCAGGCCGAGGTCGGGCGACGCGTGGGTGCTGAAGTCCCGGATTTCCACCTGGCCATCGGGGAAGGCGGCAAGCAGGTCGATCAATTCGTTCTGGTAGGGTGCGATCCCCATCGCCCGACGCAGGCGCACCGACTGGATCGCCACCGTATCGGCGCAGAAGCGGGTGACTTCGTCCATGTAGCGGCCGTTCCAGCAGCGCTCGAACAACTCGGCCACCATCTGGCACTCGGCATCGTGCCGGTTCGGCCGCTCCCCGGACATGCCGACCCGCACCGGATCGGAGAACCGCCCGGCGAAGGCGCCGCTCGCCTGCGTGTCGACCGCCCGGCCGAGCACGGGGGAGGACCGGGCCAGCTGCGCTGCAACCGCGAACGGGTCCAGGCCCAGATCCTGCAGGACGGCGAACTCGTCGCGCATCACCCACTCCTCGACCACCTTGCCGCCCCGCACCAGGCAGTGCGCCGTGCCGCGGTTCACCCACTGCTTCCCCGTGGGCGGGCCATAGGTCCAGTAGCCGTTATGCACCGCGTTGTTCAGCACCCGGTGGCTGCTGATGAACCCATCCGTGCCGCGTTGCTCCCACACCACGTCGTCGTGCCCGCCACCACGGTTGTGGAAGGCGGACATGCGCTGGATGGAGTTCCGCATGACATGGTCGAAGCCGTAGGTTTCGCCATAGGCGGTATGCACCTGTACGTCCGGCGCGTAATGGTCCCGCAGGTGGCCGAGCCCGCGGGTGATCCAGATCCGGTCGGTCCAGCTGGTGATGTAGTCGCGCGGATCGGCATAGGGCGCGTAGGTGGCGGGGTCGATGCCGTCGAGTTGTTCGTTGCGCAAGGCGTTTGGCTCCCTTGTGGCGGTGCGTATGCCGGGCCAGCATCGTGCGTGCATGTGGTGGAGTGGGCAAGATGGCGGAGACGGCGGACGTGGTGGTCGTGGGCCTGGGAGCGATGGGCAGTGCGGCGCTGCACCGCCTCGCACTGTCCGGCGTGCGGGCCGTCGGGATCGACCGGTTCCACCCGCCGCACGATCGCGGGTCGACCCACGGCGAAAGCCGCATCACGCGGCTGGCGGTGGGCGAGGGAGCGGAATACGCCCCGCTGGTGCGCCGCTCGCACGAGATCTGGCGGGAGCTGGAGGCGGAAACCGGGGAGAGCCTGTTCCTGCAGACGGGCGGGTTGATCATGGGTTCGGGCAGCGGCGTCGCCTTGCATCACGGCAAGGATAACTTCGTCCAGCGCACCATCGCCGTGGCCCGCGAGCATGGCATCCCGCACGAAGAACTGGATGCGGCGGAGATCGGGCATCGCTTCCCGCAATTCGGGCTGGCCGGTGACGAGTTCGCCTGTTTCGAACCGAGCGCCGGGCTGGTGTTCCCCGAACGCTGCGTTGCGGTGCAGCTCCGCCTGGCACAGGCGCGGGGGGCGGTGCTGCATTGCGGCGAGAGGGTGAGCGCGGTGACCGACATCCCCGGCGGCGTCGCGGTGACGACGGGGCAGCGGGTCATCCATGCCAGGCGCGCCATCCTCACGGCCGGGCCGTGGCTGCCGCAGCTGGCCGGCGGGCGGCTGGGTGAGGTCGCGTCCGTCTACCGGCAGGTCCTGCACTGGTTCGAGGCGGAGGACACGGCGGCCTACGCACCGGACCGCTTCCCCGTGTTCATCTGGATGCACGGGACGGGCGAGGACGATTATTTCTACGGCTTCCCCGCGCTGCCGGGCTCCGGGCTGGTGAAGGTGGCGACGGAGCAATATGCCGGGGCCGTGGACCCGGACGCGGTGGACCGGACGGTCAGCCCGGCCGAGGCTGCGGCGATGGCCCACGACCACGTCGCCGGCCGGCTGCATGGCGTGACAGCAACGTGCGCACGGTCGGCGACGTGCCTGTATACCGTCACGCCCGACCGCGGGTTCATCGTGGACAGCCTGCCCGGGCGACCCGCGGTGCTGGTGGCGTCCGCGTGCTCGGGGCATGGCTTCAAGCACTCGGCGGCGGTGGGGGAGTTGCTGGCTGGCGAGGCGGTGGAAGCGGCCTTCCGGCTCGACCGGTTCTCCGCCTAGCGCGCACTCAGGCGGTCGCGACCGTCACGCAGCCAGACCCAGCAGCTTGCGGGCGTGTGCCGCCAATGGCTTCTTCTGCACCTTGCTGCTGGCCGTCATGCCGATCTGTTCGAAATCCGGCACCAGCCAGACATGGCGCGGCACCTTGAAGCCGGCCATCCGCTCCTTGCACCAGGCGATCACCGCCGCCGGGTCGCAAGGCACGCCCTCCTTGGCGATGACGAAGGCGGCCACCACCTCGACCAGCCGCGCATCCGGCACGCCGACCACGGCGGCTTGCCGGACGGCCGGGTGGCGATGCAGCCAATCCTCGACCTCCGCCGGGGAGACGTTCTCGCCGCCGACCCGCACGATGTCCTTCAGCCGGCCCAGGAAGCGCAGGCGGCCGTCCGCGTCCAGCACCCCCAGGTCGCCAGTGGACAGCCAGCCCTCCGCGTCCAGCGCCGCCGCGGTCTCCTCCGGCCGGTCGTAATAGCCCCGCATCACGCTCCAGCCGCGCACGGTGATCTCGCCCGGCGTCCCGGCCGGGCACTCGGCGCCGTCTTCGGCGCGGATGCGAACGGCGAGGCCCGGCTGCGGCCGCATGCGGGAGGTGAGGCGCACCGCCTCCGGCTCCCACCAGCAGGATTGGGCGATGTTGGGCGACGCCTCCGACAGGCCGTAGCCGGCGACGCATTCCCGCGCGCCCAACTCCTCCGACACCCGGCGCAGCACCGCCTCGGACGCCGCGACCCAGCCGCCGCGCAGGTGCAGCCTGCGTGCCGGGCGGCTGGGATGGTCCAGCAGCATCAGCGCCATCGTGTCGTTGCCGGAGAAATGCGTGCAGCGCTCCGCCTCCATCAGCCGCAGCGCCTCCTCCGCCTCGAACCGGTCCATCGTCACCAGGGTGACCATGTGCTGCAGGCAGGCGAGCACGGAGAGCGTGCTGCCCGACACGTGGAAGAACGGCCGCGCCGAGTGGAACCGGTCGGCCGCGCGCAAGCCGATGCGGCTGCCGGAGACGAAGGCGTTGCCCAGCATATTGGCGTGGGTGAGCATCACTCCCTTGGGGAACGAGGTCGTGCCCGAGGTGTATTGGATCAGCAGCAAATCGTCCGCCGCGCAATCGTCGGCCGCGTCCATCGTCCGCGCGCGGAACACGGGCAAGCCGATCGCCGCCGCGGGCACGTCGTCGCCCAGCACCACGATTCGCTCCAGCTCCGGCAAGGCCGGGTCTGGCAGCGCCGTGTCGATGCCGGGGCAGATGCCGCGCAACAGGGCGATGAAGTCCACCCGCAGCAGACGATCGGCCACGAACAGCATCCGTACGCGGGATTGCCGCAGGGCGTAGGCGATCTCCTCCCCGCGCAGCCGGGTGTTGATCGGAACCGTCACGGCGCCGAGGGTGCCGAGTGCCAGGAACAGCGCCACCCAACCCGGCCCGTTGCCCAGGCAGAGCCCGACATGGTCGCCCTTGCGAACCCCGGAAGCGGCCAGGCTGCCGCGCAGGGCCGCGACCTCGGCGGCCAGGCCGGCGAAGGTGATCCGCTCGTCCCGGGTCACCACCGCTTCGACATCGGGCGCCAGGGTGGCCGCGCGGTCCAGCGCCTCCGCCACCGTCAACGGACAGCCGGCCGGGCATCGCATCACGAGGCTTCTCCCGCCCCGGGCGTGCGCACCGCCTGGGCGAACTGGTCGATCCCCTTGCGCCAGCTGCCATCCGCCAGCAGCCGCTCGATCTGTGCCAGCTCGATCCGCACGCCGGTGGCCAGCGGGACTTCCTCGCCCAGCTCCACCGCCTGCTTGGTCAGCGCCATGGCCAGCGGCGGCGCGGCGGCGATGGTGGCGGCGATCGCCTCCGCCTCCGCGGCCGCATCGGCCACCAGGCGCGCAACCAGGCCGAGCCCCAGCGCTTCCTCCGCCGGCATGGTGCGGCCGGTGAACAGCAGCTCCTTCGCCCGGCGCTTGCCCACCACGCGTTGCAGCCGCTGCGTCGCGCCCACCGTGCCCCAGAGCGGCTCGGGGAAGCGGAAGGATGCGGCGGCGGAGGCGATGATGAAGTCGCACGCCATGGCGATCTCCCCGCCGGACCCGACGACCGGCCCGTCCACCACGGCGACCACCGGCTTGCTGCACCGCTCGACCGTCTCGTAGGCGGCGAACGCAGCCAGGCGCCGGGCGCGGACCCATGCCTCGTCCTTGCCCTGCCGCTCCTTCAGGTCTGCGCCGGCGCAGAACACCGGTCCCGCCGCATCCAGCAGCACGACGCGAACGTCCGCCGCGGCGTCCAGCGCGACGAAGGCGTCCCGCAGCGCGTGGCACATGGGCAGGTCCAGGGCGTTGCGCGCACGCGAGCGGTTCAGCGTCACCCGCGCGACGGCGCCGTCCTGCCGCAGCAGGACGGGGGCGTCCGCGGTCATATCGCCCGCTCCGCGCGCAAGGCTGCCACGTCCGCCGCGTCCAGGCCCAACTCGTCGCGCAGGATCGCTTCCGTATCCGCGCCCAGCAGCGGCGGGGTGCCGCAGGCCGGGTCGTCGAACCCGTCGAAGCGCAGCGGGTTGCGCAGGGCGGGGAAATGCCCGGCCGTGGGATGGTCGAACCCGCTCACCACGCCGCGCGCGGCGATATGCGGGTCGTTCAGGATTTCGCGCACCGTGTTCACCTCCCCGGCCGGCACGCCTTCCGCCCGCAGCGCCTCGGCCAGGTCCGTGCGGTCGCGCCCGGCGGCGGCCGTGCGCATCGCCGCCATCACCCGGTCGCGCGCCGCCACGCGGCCGGCGTTCTCGGCTAATTCCGGCTCCGCCGCCAACGCGTCCAGGCCGAGCACGCGGCAGGTCGCCGCCCAATGCTGGTCGCTGCCGCTGATGTGCAGGAACCGGCCGTCCCGGCAGGCGAAGGCGGCGGACGGCACCCGGCCGGCATGCTCCGTCCCCACCCGCGGCGGGTCCTCGTCCAGCGCGAACAGCCGGGCGGCGGCGATCGACAGCAGGCTGGTCTGCACGTCCATCATCGCCAGGTCGACGTAGCAGCCGCGTCCCGTCTGCTGCCGCCCGACCAGGCTGGTGAGGATGGCGATGGCGATCCACAGCGCCGAGGTCAAATCCGCGAACGGCAGCCCGACCTTGGCAGGCGGCCCGTCCGGGTAGCCGGTCAGCGCCATGACGCCGGACAGCGCCTGGAAGATCGTGTCGTAGCCGTTGCGGTCCCGGTAGGGGCCGGTCTGGCCGAACCCGGTGTTGGACACGTAGATCAGCCGCGGGTTGGCCGGGGCGAGGCTCGCGTAGTCCAGCCCGTGCCGCGCCATCTCGCCGGGCAGGAAGTTCTCCACCACCACGTCCATCCGCCCGGCCAAGGCGCGCGCCACCTCCCGCCCCCGCTCCGATTTCAGGTTGATGGTGATCGAGCGCTTGGCCCGGTTGAGCGCCAGGAAATACGCGCTCTCACCGCCGGGCGCCTTCGGCTCGAAGCTGCGGGACTCGTCGCCGCTGCGTGGCCGCTCGACCTTCGTCACCTCGGCCCCGAGCTCGGCCAGGATTTGCGTCGCGAACGGCCCGGCCAACACGCGGGAGAAATCCAGCACGCGCAGCCCCTGCAGCGGCTTCATGGCGTGCGGAACCCGCGCATGATGGCGTTCACGTCCCGCCCGGCCGCCATCGCGGCGTCATAAGGCAGGTCTGCCACCCGGTAGAACAGGCGCTTGGCCGCCGCCATCGCCTGCGGGCTGGCGGCGCACCAGGCCTCCGCGATGCCGAGCGCCTCCGCCTCCACCTGCTCCGGCGCCACGACGCGGTTGGCCAGGCCGAGCGCGCGGACCTCCTCGGCCCCCAGCAGCCGCCCGGTGCTGAACAGCTCGAAGGCGACCTTCTGGCCCAATTGGCGCTGCAACCCCGTCATGACGAGGGCGGGCACGATCGAGTGCTTCAGCTCCGGGTAGCCGAACTTCAGGTCCGTGCCGACGACCGTCATGTCGCAGCCGATCGCCAGCCCGGCGCCGCCGCCGATCGCCGAGCCGCGCACCGCCGCCACCACGGGCTTGCCCATGCGGCACATGGCGGACTGGGTGCGGCAGGTCAGGTCCGCCCGCGCCAGGACGAGATGCTGCTGTTGCGGCGTCAGGTCCTTGAACTCGGCCAGGTCGGCGCCGGCGCAGAACGCCCGGCCCTCCCCCGTCAGCACCACCGCGCGGACCGCACCGTCGCGCTCCGCGGCCTCCAGCCCGTCCAGCAGCGCCTGGGTGAGCGCGGTGTTCAGCGCGTTCAGCTTATCCGGACGGTTGAGGCGCAGGATGCGGACGGCGCCGCGATCCTCCGCCAGCAGCACCTCAGCCACGGGCGAGCCTCCGTTCCGGCAGCAGCCCCCAGCCCGCGCGGGCGACGGCGCTGTCCAACGTGCGGCTCAGGATGCGCTCGCACAGGGCGGAGGCGGCGAGCACCGCGTCCAGATCCAACCCGGTGGACACGCCCTCGGCCTCCAGCAGGTTCACCAGATCCTCCGTCGCGACGTTGCCGGTGCGGCCGCCGCCATATTGGATTTCCGCCGGATGGCCGCCCACGCCGCCGAACGCGCTGTCGAAGCAGCGGCACCCCGCCTCCAGCGCCGCCAGGCAGTTGGCCAGCCCCGTGCCCCGCGTGTGGTGGAAATGGGCCACCGGCGTGACCTGCGGCATCTCGGCCAGCAGGCGGCGGAACAGGTGGCGCACGGTGCTGGGCGTGCCCAATCCGGTGGTATCGCCGATGGACACCAGCTCCACCCCCAGCGCCGCGAAGCGCTGTGCGTCAGCCACGACCAGCGCCGGGTCCACGGCCCCCTCGAACGGGCAGCCGAGCGCCACGGAGATCACCCCCACCAGCCGGAACCGGCCGGCTGCGAGTGCCGCCATCTCCGCCACCGCCTGCCATTGCGCCGCCCGCGTGGTGCGCAGGTTGCGCGCGGTGTGGCCCTCCGTGGCCGAAACCAGCAGGCTCAGTTCCGTCGCGCCATGCCCGGCCTCGGCATCCGCCAGCGCCCGCTGCACGGCGCGCGGGTTGGGGCAGGTCGCCTTGTAGTGCACGCCGGGTCGCCGGCTGATCGCCGCCAGCACGGCGGAGGCGTCGCGGAAGGCGGGAACGCGGTCGGGATGGCTGTAGCTGGTCGCCTCGATGCGCGGGAAGCCGGCGGCGGTGAAGGCGTCGACCGCCGCGACCTTGTCCGCGGTGGGGATGGACGCCGTCTCATGCTGGAGCCCGTCCCGCGCGAAACATTCACAGATCGTGACCTCCGTCATGCTGGCCGCGAGCCCTATGTCGGCCGGAAGTTCGGCTTGCGCTTTTCGGCGAAGGCGCGCTGGGCTTCCTTGGTATCCTCCGTTCCGGCCAGCATCGCGGTCTGGCTCTGCTCGTAGCGGTAGCCGTCCCGCAGCGGCATCTCTTCCGTCAGGGCAAAGCCGCGCTTGGCGGCGGCCACGGCGGACGGGCTCTTGGCCGCGATCGTGCGGGCGAGCGTCATCGCCTCCTCCATCAGCCGGCCGCGCGGGACGCAGGCGCTGACCACGTTCATCCGCAGCAGGTCTGGGCCCGGGACCCGGCAGGCGGTGTAGATCATCCGCCGCGCATCGCTTTGCCCGAAGAAGCGCAACACGTGCCGCACGCCGCCGGCCAGGCCGACATCCACCTCCGTCATCGCGAGGAAGCATTCCTCTGCCGCCAGCAGGATGTCGCAGCACAGCGCCAGTACGCAGCCGGCGCCGATCGCCGGGCCGTTGATGGCGGCGATCACCGGCTTGGCGCATTCCATCACCGCGTCGAACCCGGCGCGCACCGCGCGGTTGTGGCGAGGATAGCCGCCGGGCTCACCCGCCAGGTTCGGCCGCTCCCGCAGGTCGGCCCCGGCGGAAAAGGCACGGCCCTCCCCGGTCAGCACCACGGCCCGGACCGATGGCAGGTCGGACAGCACGTCGAAGATGCGGACCAGTTCCTCGCGGAAACGGCGGTCCTGCGCGTTCACCGGCGGCGCCTGCATCAGCACGAGTGCCACCCCGTCCTCCAGCGTGACGGCGAAACGCTCCAGCCCTTCCAGTTCGGTCATGCCGCGATACGCCTGGCGGGCGGAAGCTCGAACAGGCCCTGCGCCGGCGGCAACGGTGCCGCTTCGCCCTGTGGGAGGGGGATCTCATGCGCGTTCAGCGTCATGGAGACCATCGTGTAGTAGCCGATCACCGCCGTGAGTTCGACGACGCCGCGGTCACCCCATCGCGCGCGGAATGCCGCGTAGGTGGCCGCTGCCACCTGGCCGGTCTGCTGTAGCTGGCGGGCGAACTCGTAGGTTTCACCATCCTGCTCGTCCAATTCCGGCGGCTCCCCGTCGCGGATCGCCTCGATCACCGCCTCCGGCACCCCGGCGGCCACCGCGGCCCGGCCGTGGATGAGGAACTCCAATTGGCTGGTCCAGCGGCGCCCGGTCACCACGATGGCCAGCTCCGTCACCCGCTTCGGCAGCCCGGTGTCAAAGCGTAGGATTTCCCCAAGTGCCGACCAGCGCCGGGCGAGTTCCGGATTGTGGATCGCGGCACGCAGCGGCCCCACCATCACGCCGCGCGGCCCGGCGATGACGGCGTCGTGCACGGCCTGCTGCTCCGGCGTCATCTGCTCGCGCGTGGGAAAGGGAATGCGGTCCATCACACCACCCCGCTTGCCGCCAGCGCGTCCAACTCCAGCCCCAGCTCGCCCAGCACTTCCGCCGTATGCTGCCCCAGCGTCGGCGGGGCGCGATCGAACCGCAGCGGCGCCTCGGCGAACCGCAGCGGGCTGACGACCTGCGGCACGGTGCCGGCGACGGGGTGCGGCAGGTCCCGCAGCATGGCGCGATGCCGCAGCTGCGGGTCCTCGAACACCTGTGGGACCATGTTCAGCGGCGCACACGGCACCCCGGCCGTGTCCAACGCCGCGGTGAGCGCGACCCGCCCGTAAGTGCGGAACCGCTCCGTCAGCAGCGGGGTCAATGCGGCGTTGTTGCGCACCCGGGCGGCGTTGGTGCGGAACCGCTCGTTTGCCGCCCATTCCGGCCGTTCCAGAGCCGCGCACAGCTTGGCGAACTGCCCGTCATTGCCGACCGCGAGCACGAGCTGGCCGTCGGCGCAGTCGAACACGTCCTGCGGCTGGATGTTGGGATGGCGGTTGCCGCCACGCTTGGGCGCCCGCCCGGTCAGCAGCCAGTTCATCGCCTGGTTGCTGAGCAGTGCCGCGCCGACGTCCAGCATCGCCAAATCGATGGTGTCGCCCTGACCCGTCTGGTCCCGCCGGGCAACCGCGGCCAGGATGCCGATGGTGGCATACATCCCCGTCATCAGGTCCACGATCGGCACGCCAACCTTCTGCGGGCCGCCGCCGGGCTCGCCATCCCGCTCACCGGTCACGCTCATCAGGCCGCACATGGCCTGGATGGCGAAGTCGTAGGCGGCCTGGTCCGCACGCGGCCCGTCTTGCCCGAACCCGGTGACGGAGCAGTAGATGAGCCGGTCGTTCACCGCGCGCAGCCCGGCGGCGTCCAGGCCGTAGCGGGCCAGCGCACCCACCTTGAAGTTCTCCACCACGATGTCCGCCGTCTCGGCCAGGCGCCGCACGATCGCCTGCCCTTCGGGCTTGGTGATGTCCAGCGTCACGGAGCGCTTGCCCCGGTTGACGGACAGGAAATACCCAGCCTCCCGCGTCGGCGTGCCATCGGCGGCGGCCAGAAAGGGCGGTCCCCAGCTGCGCGTGTCGTCCCCCGCCCCCGGCCGCTCGACCTTGATCACATCGGCGCCGAGGTCGGCCAGGATTTGCGTGCACCAGGGTGCGGCCATGATGCGGCCGAGGTCCAGCACCCGAAGGTGCGAGAGTGGCCCGGTTCGCGCGGGCTCAGCCATCGATGAGTGCCGTGGCACGCGCCGACGGCCGGGCGGCGAAGCCCCCATACCAGTCGGCGAGCGCCGCGCGGCCGTCCCGCCAGGCCACGGCGGCAAAGCGGAAATCCGTGTAGGACAAGGCGCAGCCTACGGCGATGTGGCCGATGCCGAACCGCATCTCCGCCCAGGTCGGGACGGTCGCTTCCAGCCGGTCCAACGTCGCCGCGACTTTCGTGGCGTAGGCGTGCAGCAACTCGGGCGTCTGCCGCTCCGCCGGCTTGTCGCGCTCGTTGCGCCACAGGATCAGCACGTCCAGCAGGCCATGGCCGAGCGCGTGCAGCGTCAGCATCCGCCAGCGCTGCGGCCCGGACGGCGGGCACAGCACGGGACCGGCCAGGCTGTCCAGGTATTCGATGATCGTCAGGCTGTCGAAGAGCGCCGTGCCGTCCGCCAGCACGAGCGTCGGGATCTTGCCGAGCGGGTTGTCCATCTGGATCGCCGGGTTTACCGCCGACATCGCCACCACCGTCCGCACCGTCTCGATCTGGTCGGCCAGGCCCAGTTCATGCGCGGCGAGCATGACCTTGCGGACGTAGGGAGAGCGTGGCGACCAATGCAGCTTCATCCCGGGATCCACCTTTTATTCTAAAGCCTACGTCTATGACCTTTACAGAGATGCATCCGCGTGGGCTGCCCTGTCAATCGGTCCGCAACGTCACGTCGATACGCACCAGGTCGCCGCGGTAGACGCCGTCCGCCACGAGCACCACGGTGCCGAGCGAGTCGACCGCGAACCGGCTCACATGCGCGATCGGCGCGTTGAGCGGCATGCCCAGCCGCTCCGCCACCTCCACGTCGGCCGAGCCGATGGTCAGCGTCTGGCGCGCGTCGGCGACCGTGACGCCGGGCAGGCTGGCGGCCAGGCTCAGCGCCGTCTTGCTGGTGATGGTCGCGTGGTCGAGCAGGGGCCATAGCCGCTCGTCGATATAGACGTCCGCCAGCAGGAAGGCCTGGCCGCGCCGCAGGTGCCGGCGGCGGAGATGCTGGTAGGAGGGCGCGGCGCGGCCCAGGCCGTCCGGGATGGCAGGCGGCATGGCGCCGCCCGCCATGCCCAGGATCTCGATCTCCGCCCCCTCGCGGGAGCGGAGCAGGCCGCCCCAATCGGTCTGCACGTCGCACCACAGGCGTTCGGCGGTCTGCGCGCGCACGAAGGTGCCCTTGGCGCGATACCGGTTGATCAGCCCGTCCGCCTCGATCTGGTCAAGCGCCTGGCGGATCGTCGCTCGCGCCACGCCATACTCCGCCGCCAGCTCCTCGACGGTCGGAATGCGTTGCCCGGCGCCCCACACCCCGGCCTCGATCCGGCGGCGAAACAGCGTCGCGAGCTGGATGTAGCGGGACACCGTGCTGCGGTTCAGGTCCACCGTGCCGCGCGGGATGGGTGGTGTGACGATACGCCGCTCACTCATGCTCCGCTCCACGCCGGGTTTATGATGCTAGACAGTCCATTCTTATAGGACATATAACCGGATCATAATACAATGCTGCCTTCGAGCAGCAGCGGAGGGCGGTTTTGGCAGCACATATCGCACGTCGCGGCATCCTTGCGGGGATGGCCGCCGCCCCCCTGCTGGCACCCCGCCGCGCCGCCGCTGCCGACTCGGCGCTGGTCGCCGCCGCCCGCAAGGAGGGCAGCGTCGTCTGGTATTCCGGGCTGATCGTCAACCAGATCGTCCGCCCGCTCAGCGACGGGTTCGAGAGGGCCTACCCCGGCATCACCGTGCAAGGCTCCCGGCTGACCAGTTCGGAAGCCGCGCTGAAGATCCTGAACGAGGCACGGGCCGGCAAGCCCCAGGCCGACATCTTCGACGGCACGGCGCTGGTGTTCCGTCTGACGCCCGCCGGCGTGGTGGAGAACTACAAGCCCGCGGCCGCGGCGAACTTCCCGGAGGGCAGCCGGGAGCCGAACGGCGTCTGGACCGCACTGAACACCTACATCATGACGCCGGCTGTCAACACCGACATGGTGGCGGCCAAGGACATCCCCAAGACGTTCGAGGACTTGCTCAACCCGATGTGGCGCGGGCGGATCGCCTGGACCAACGACCCGACCACCGCCGGGCCGCCCGGCTTCATCGGCAACGTGCTGACGTCCATGGGCCAGGAGGCCGGCATGGCCTATCTGCGCAAGCTGTCGGCGCAGAAGATCGTCAACGTGCCCGGCGCGCAGCGCACCGTGCTGGACCAGGTGATCGCCGGGCAATACCCGGTGGCGCTGATGACGTTCAACTACCATTCGGTGATCAGCGCCAATGACGGCGCGCCGGTGCAGTGGCTGCCGATGCAGCCGGTGATCGAAATCCCCAACCCGGTCGGGCTGGTGAAGAACGCGCCGCACCCCAACGCCGGCAAGCTGCTGCTGGAATACATCCTGTCCGAGGAAGGGCAGAAGGTGTTCCGCGACGCCAACTACATCCCGTCCAACCCGGCCGTGCCGCCGAAGGACGCCAAGCTGACGCCGGCCGGCGGCCATTTCTCCGCCACGCTGATCACGCCGGAGATCACGGCGACGAAGCTGGACGGCTGGAACGCCGTCTACACCGAACTGTTCAAGTGAGCGGCGGCGCCGTCCGCTTCGTCTACGACACGCCGACGACGCTGGCTCGGCTGATGCGCTGGGCCGGCCCGACGGGGCCGCTCGCCCTGGCCACGGCGCTGGTGCTGGCGGTCCTGGTCCTGCCGCCGGTCGCGGTCCTGGTCGAGGTCAGCCTCACCGACACCAATCCCGACGGCTCGGCCGGCGCGTGGACCCTGCGGCATTACGCCGGGCTGTTCGCCGACCCGCACCTCTACGCGACCGCGGCCAACTCCGTCATCTTCGCGACCGGCGCCACGGCCGTCTCCCTGCTGTTCGGCAGCGTGCTCGCCTGGGTCGTGGAGCGGACCAATGCCCCGTTCCGCGCGCTGGCCTACCTGACCACGGTCGTGTCGCTCGGCACGCCCTACGTGCTGTATGTGACGGCGTGGCTCTACCTGCTCGGCCGCGCCGGGCCGTTCAACGACATCTACCGCCAGCTGAGCGGCGATACGGGCATCCTGTTCAACGTCTACTCGCTGCCGGGCATGATGCTGGTGGAGGGCTTCCTCTGGTCGCCGCTGGTGTTCCTGCTGCTGTCGGCCACCTTCCGCGCCTCCAACGCCGAGATGGAGGAGGCCGCGCGGATGAGCGGCGCCTCCATCTTCGCCACCGTCTGGCGCATCTCGCTGCGGCTCGCCTGGCCGGCCATCCTCGCCATGGCACTGTTCGTGTTCATCCGCAACATCGAGGCGTTCGACGTGCCGGTGCTGGTGGGCACGCCCGGCCGCGTGTCGCTGCTGACCACGGACATCTACCTGGCGACGCAGCAGGTGCCGCCGGAGCTGGGCCACGCCAGCGCCTTCTCCGTCGTGCTGATCGGCATCGTCTCCGTCCTGCTGCTGTTGTATGGCCGCGTGTCCCGCAGTGCGGAGCGCTATGCCAGCGTCACCGGCAAGGGCTTCCGCCCGCGGCCGTTCGACCTGGGGCGCTGGCGCTGGATGGGCGGTGCGCTGATCGTGCTGAACTTCGTCCTCGTGCTCGGCCTGCCGCTGCTGGGGCTGCTGTGGACGTCATTCAGCCCGTTCATGCGGCCGATGCGCTGGGCCGGCATCCGCACGCTGACGCTGAAGAACTTCGCCGCCGTGTTCCACGTGCCGTCCTACCTGACCCTGGCGGCCCACACGTTGCTGGTCGCCGCCGGCGCCGCCACCGCGGCGGTGCTGATCACCACCGCCGCGGCCTGGATCGCCGCCCGGCGGCGTGGCGGCGGCAAGATCTTGGACCAGCTGGCCACGCTGCCGCTGGTGTTCCCGGGCATCGTGCTCGGCGTGGCGGTGATGGAGATCGCGTTGCGCGCGCCGATCCCGATCTACGGCACGCTGTGGCTGATCGCGGCCGGCTTCACCATCCGCTACATGCCGTATGGCCTGCGCTACAGCTATTCCGGCGTGCTGCAAATCCATCGGGAGCTGGAGGAGGCGGCGGGCGTCGCCGGGGCGGGGCCGATGGGCGTGCTGCGCCGCGTGGTGGTGCCGCTGCTGTCGCCGTCCCTGCTGTCCGGCTGGCTGTTCATCTTCCTGGTCGCGGCCAAGGAACTCTCGATGGCGGTGCTGCTCGCCGGCCCGGGCTCGCAGGTGATGGCCACCGCCATGTTCGACCTGCTGTCCAACGGGCAAGGCGGCGAGCTGGCGGCGCTTGGATTGCTCTGGACGGTACTGATGACGGTGTTCGCAAGCGGCTTCTACCTGTTGGCCCGCCGCGGGTCTTCGGCCGCCTATGGACGGTAGCCTGGTGCGGACGGCCAGCCTCTCCGTCCAGGGGCTGCACAAGGTCTACCACACGGCCGAGGGCCCGACGGGCGGCGTGCGCGAGACCAGCTTCACGCTGGAGCCCGGCACCTTCTTCACGCTGCTGGGGCCGAGCGGCTGCGGCAAGACCACGACGCTGCGCAGCATCGCCGGGCTGGAGACGCCGGACGGCGGCAGCATCCGCCTGGGCGAGCAGGTGTTCTTCGACAGCGCCCGCAAGATCAACGTGCCGCTCAACCGGCGCAACATCGGCATGGTGTTCCAGTCCTACGCGATCTGGCCGCACATGACGGCGTTCGAGAACGTGGCCTTCCCGCTGCGCGTGGCCAAGGCCGAGCGCTACGATCGCGCCGCCATCAGGCGCATGGTGGGTGCGGCGCTGGACACGGTGGGGCTGGGCCGCTTCGGCGACCGGTCCGCGACCCGGCTCTCGGGCGGGCAGCAGCAGCGCGTGGCCCTGGCCCGCGCCATCGTCCGCCAGCCGCGCCTGCTGCTGCTGGACGAGCCGCTGAGCAACCTGGACGCGGCGTTGCGTGAGGACATGCGCACCGAGCTGAAGCGGCTGCAGCAGCAGATCGGCGTCACCACGATCTACGTCACGCACGACCAGGCGGAGGCGCTGGACATGTCCGACCGCATCGCCGTGATCCAGGGCGGGCGGGTGGTGCAGATGGGGCCGCCGCGCGACATCTATTTCCGGCCTTGCAACAGCTTCGTCGCGGGCTTCGTCGGCGCGACCAACCTGCTGAGCGGCCAGGTGCAGGGCGCGGCACCCGCCGACGGCACGGCGCCCGTGGTGGTGGCGGACGGCACCGTGCTGCACTGCCTGTTCCCGCAGGGTGCGGTGGCCGCCACGCGCACCGCCGTCTCCGTCCGGCCCGAGTCGCTGACGCTCTGCGCAACGGGTGCGCCGGCGCCGGAGGGATGCAACCGGATGACGGGGCAGGTCGCCACCGCCGGCTTCCTCGGCAACATGAACCGCTACGGCATCCGCGTCGGCGACGCGGTGATGCACGCCAGCACCGGCCCCGAGACGCAGTTCCCGGTCGGCACGCCGGTCGACCTGCATTTCCCCCGCACCAGCACGATCGCGATCCCGGAGGCCACGGCATGATGCTCAAATTGGCGGCGGCGACCCTGCTGCTCGCGGCGACGGCGGCGCGGGCGGAGCCGGATCGGCACAGCGAGATGGTGACGCAGGGCGACGTGACGATCGAGACCTACGTGCAGGGCAGCGGCCCGGCGATCGTCATGCTGCCCTCCACCGGGCGCGACGGCGGCGACGATTTCGACGGCGTGGCCGCGGTGCTCCAGGCTGCGGGCTACAAGGTGCTGCGGCCGCAGCCGCGCGGCGTCGCCGGGTCCAAGGGGCCGATGCAGGGCGTCAGCCTGCACCAGCTGGGTGACGACGTCGCGCTGGTGATCGACCGGCTGGGTGACGGGCGCGCGGTGATCATCGGCCACGCCTTCGGCCATTTCGTGGCACGGATGACGGCGGTCGACCACCCGGCCGAGGTGCGCGGCATTGTCCTGGCCGCCGCCGCCGCATCCAGCTACCCGCCGGACATCGCCGCCGCGCCCACCGCGGCCGGTGCCCTGTCCGCGCCCGAGGCGAGCCGCCTGGCAGCCCTGCGCCTCGCCTTCTTCGCGCCGGGCCACGATGCCCGGCAATGGCTCACCGGCTGGTATCCCGCCACGCTGCAGATGCAGTCCGACAGCCGCGAGAAGGCGGGGGTGAAGCAGTCGGACTGGTGGGGCGCCGGCACCGCCCCGCTGCTGGAACTGATCCCCGCCGACGACCCGTTCAAGCCGCGCGACAAATGGGGTGAGATGCGCCAGTCCTACGGCGACCGCGTGCAGACGGTGGTGATCCCGGATGCCAGCCACGCCCTGTTCCCGGAGCAGCCGAAGGCCGTGGCGGACGCGGTCATCGCCTGGGTGAAGACGCTGCCACCCTGACAATAGGATCGACCTGATGGGTGTCACCTACGAGCAGATGCGCAGCGTGTCTGCCCAGCTCTACGAAGCTGCGCTGAAGAAGGTGCCGGACAACACGCTGGACGCGATGCGCCGGGCAGTGGAGACGGAGACGCACGAGGTCGCCCGCAAGACGCTCGCCTTCATGCTGCGCAGCGCCGAGAAGGCGGAGCGGGACCAGACCCTGGTCTGCTCGGATTCCGGGGTTCCGGTCTACGTCGTCGCCATCGGCACCGCCGTGCAGATGCAGGGCGACCTCAAGCGCGCCATCCGGGACGGCTTCGCCGAGTTGGTGCAGACCGTCAGCCCGCCGATCCTGAAGCACGTCACCAACCCGCTCACCAACGAGCGCGGCTATGCCGGCAAGGACATGCCGATCATCACCTGGGACGTGGTGGACGGCGCGGACTACGTCGACATCACCTGCTCGCCCAAGGCGCTCGGCTCCGGCCGCTGGGCCGCGCTGGAGATCTTCACCTACCCCAGCCTGGAGACGATCGAGTCCTACGTGATGGACTGCGTGATGAAGGCCGGGTCGCAGCATTGCCCGCCCGTGGTCATCGGCGTGGGCATCGGCGGCACGTTCGACCATTGCGCCAAGATCGCCAAGCAGGCCGCGCTGCGCCCGTTCGGCCAGACCAATGGGGAGCCGATCCTGGCCGCGATGGAGGAGCGGCTGCTGCGCGCCGTCAACAAGACCGGGTTCGGCCCGATGGGCACCGGCGGCGACACCACCGCGCTGGGCGTGCACGTGGAGTTCGCGGCCGGGCACGGCTTCACGCCCGTCGCGGTCTGCTTCAACTGCTGGATCAACCGCCGCACCCGCGCCCGCATCCACGGCGACGGCCGGGTGGAACGGCTGGAGTAGCGGGCATGGGCACGACCCACCACCTGACCCTGCCCCTCACCGAGGCGGCCGTGCGCACGTTGCGGGCGGGCGACCTGGTGGTCCTGGACGGCGAGATGACCATCACCGCCGGCCTGCCCACCCATGCCAGGATCGCGGACTACCTGGACACCGGCCGCGCGCTGCCGGTGGATCTGGCGGGCGGCGCCCTGTTCCACCTGGGCAGCTACAACCAGGACACCGCGGACGGCTTCGACGTCCTGTACATGAACCCGACCACCAGCACCCGGTTCAACGGCTACATGCCGGACTTCATCCGTCGGCTCGGCCTACGGGCGGTGGGCGGCAAGGGCGGGCTGGACCGCGCCTGCGCCGACGCGATGCGGGAGTGCGGCTGCGTCTATCTCTCCTTCATCGGTGGCGGCTGCCCCTTGCTCTCCGCCGCCATCCGCTCCGTCGTGTCGGTGCACTGGACGGACCTGATCGCGCATTTCCGCCTGGTGACGTTGCGGGTGGAGGGGCTGGGCCCGCTCACCGTGGGCATCGATGCCCACGGCAACAGCCTCTACGACAGCCTGCGCGATGACGCGGCCAGTCGGCTGCCCGCCATCATGGCGGCGCTGCGGGCCGAACGGGAGGGGACGCCAGCCGCATGACCGACCAATACGTCACGCTGCGCGGCGCCCGGTTCCGCTGCCGCATCGACGGGCCGGAGGGCGCACCGTGGATGGTGTTAAGCAACTCCCTGGTGACCGACCTGGCCGTGTGGGATGCCCAGGTCGCCGCCTTCGCCGGGCGTTACCGCATCCTGCGCTATGATCAGCGCGGACATGGCGGTACGGACGTGCCGGACGGCCCAGCCAGCATCGCCGGGCTGGCGGACGACGCCGCGGCGCTGATGGCGCATTTCGATGTGCGGGGCGCGGTGTTCGCCGGCGTGTCGATGGGTGCCGCGACCGGGTTCTGCCTGGCGCCGCAACTGCCGGACCGGATCGCCCGCCTGGTCGCCTCCGACGGGCAGGCGGCGACGGCGCCCGGCGGTGCGGCGCAGTGGCAGGCCCGCATCGACGCCGCCCGGCGCGACGGCATGGACGCGCTGGCCGACGCCACGGTGGAGCGATGGTTCTCCCCCAAGTCCAAGGCGGAAGGCCACCCGGCCATAGCCGCCATCCGCGCCACCGTGGCGCGCACGCCGCTGGCGGGGTTCGTCGCCTGCGCCCAGGCCCTGCAATCCTACGATTTCCGCCCCGGCCTGCCCCATATCACGCAGCCGGTGCTGCTGGTCGCCGGTGCCGCCGACGGCGCGATGCCGCAGACCATGCGCGGCCTTGCCGGGGTGATCCGCAATGCGCGCTTCGTCGAAATCCCGGAGGCCGGCCACATCCCCGGCATCGAGCGGCCCGACGCATTCAACGCCGCGCTCGAAAGCTTCCTGCAAGAGAGCGCCGGCTGAAACGCGGCTGCCCCGCCGTCATTGTGGGCCAAGCGCGGCATCCAATGGCCGGAGATGGCTCAGGAATACCTCGGCGCAGGCCGCCCAGGATGATCGCACCGCGTGCATCCGGCACGCCGCCCGGTCGAGCGACAGCGCATCGAGTGCCGCCTGTCGCAAATCCTCGCTGATCACGCCGACTTCGGGTGCCAGCACGTCCAGCGGGCCTGGCACCGGGAGTGCCGCGACCGGCGTGCCGCAGGCCAGGCTCTCCAGCATGACCAGGCCGAACGTGTCCGTGCGCGACGGGAAGACGAAGGCGTCCGCGCCCGCGAAGGCGCGCGGCAAGTCCGGGCCGACCCGTGCGCCGGTGAACACCACCTCCGGAAAACGGCGGCGCAGCGATGGCAACATGGGGCCGTCGCCCACCACCACCTTGGTGCCGGGCAGCTCAAGCTCCAGGAAGGCAGGGATGTTCTTCTCCACCGCGACGCGACCGACATAGATGAACACCGGCCGCGCCAGGTCCCACTCCTCGCGTGGCTCCGGCTGGAATTGCTGGACGTCCACGCCGCGCGACCAGCGCACGACCTTGCTGAAGCCGCGGCCCTCCAGCTCCCGCTGCAAGGAGCCGGTGGCGACCAGGGTGGCCGCGGCCGCGCCGTGGAACCGGCGCAGCACCCACCAGCCGAACGCGGCCGGGATGCCGATCCGCGCCTGGACGTACTCCGGGAACCGCGTGTGCAGGCTGGTGGTGAAGGCGGCGCGGCGCTGCGTCGCCCAGGCCCGCGCGGCACGGCCCAGCGGCCCTTCGGTGGCGATGTGCAGGCAATCGGGGTCGAACCGCTCCAGCAGCTTGGACAGCTTGCGCTTCGGCAGGATCGCCAGCAGGATTTCCGGGTAGGTGGGGCACGGCACCGTCCGGAACCGATCGGGGCCGAACACTTCCACCTGATAGCCGAGCGACCTCAGTTCCCGCGTCACCGAGTCCAGCGTGCGGACCACGCCGTTCATCTGCGGCTGCCACGCGTCCGAGACGATGGCGATCCGCGCGCCGGGCTTGGGGCTCATGCCGCCGGGGCCAGGCTCGGCACCCGTTGCCGCGGCGACGCGAAGGAGAGCTGGCGGTAGGCGGGCCAGTCGAGCAGCTCCAGCCGCCCGTCCTCGTGCTCCACCAGCGCCGTGCAGCTTTCCACCCAATCGCCCGTGTTGAGGTACAGCACGCCCGACACCGTCCGCATCTCGGCATGGTGGATGTGGCCGCACACGACGCCGTCGTAGCCTTCCTTGCGGGCATGCACGGCGAGCGCTTCCTCGAACCGGTCGATCGCGGCGACCGCGCCCTTCACCTGGAGCTTGAGCCACTGCGACAGCGACCAATAGGGATAACCCAACCGGCGCCGCACGAAGTTGAAGATCGCGTTGAGCGACAGCGCCAGGTCGTAGGCGCGGTCACCCAGATGCGCCAGCAGCTTGGCGTAGCGCACAACGCTGTCGAACTCGTCACCGTGCATCACGAGAAGCCGCAGGCCCGCCGCCGTGACATGGGGCGCCCATGGCGCCAACCGGATCCCCGCCATCTCGGGCGCCAGCTTCAGCCAGGAGCGCAGGCCCTCGTCGTGGTTTCCCGGGATATAGGTGACGACCGCCCCGTCCTGCGCCTGACGCAGGATGAGGCGCACCACCTCGTCATGCGCCGCATCCCAGTACCAGGACCGGCGCAGCCGCCAGCAATCGAGGATGTCGCCAACGAGGAACAGGTTCTCGCACGAGACGGACTGGAGGAAGTCGGAGAGGAAGTCGGTCCGCGCTCCCCGCGTGCCGAGATGGAGGTCCGAGATGAAGATCGACCGGTAATGCAGGGTGTTCGGGCGCGCGTTCATGCGCGTCACCTACAGCCCGTCGCGAGTCTTTCCTCGTGAAGCTTCGATGAAGTGGCGCGGTGCCTGCGGTTGTCAAAAAACCGACATGCAGCGGTGGCCGCGGACGTGAGATGAAGGGTGATGCCGAGGCCGATTCACACCGCACCCCCGGCGTTATCCGGTATTCGGAGCAGTGCCTCACCCATGCGGATGCGCTCGCCCTCCCGCAACGCCGCGGTGATCCGGAACGCCTTCGGCGCGAGCACGACGATCGTGGAGCCATGTTCGAACCAGCCCATCTCCCCGCCCTTGGTCACGCCCACGTCGCACGCGTAGCTGCGCTGGATCGGCCAACGCCCGCCGGCAAGCGTCAGGAAGCCCAGCCGGATGCCGGACACCAGGATCGCCGCCACGGCCACCAGCGTGAGCGGCTGCCCATTGGCCGACAGCACGGTGCGCACCACCACGCGCTCGTTGCGGCAGAACAGGCGGCGCACGCGGCGCAGCGTCGGCGGGTTCACGTTCCAACGGTCGCCGGCGATGTGGCGCACCTGGTCCACCCGGCCGTCATGCGGCGCATGGAAGCGGTGATACATCGCCGAGGTGAGCCGCAGGGTCACGAAGCTGCCGCCTTCCAGGGCCGCGGCCGCAGCCGCGTCGCCCAACAGGTCGGCCAGGTCGTAGGGCATTCCTTTCACCTGCAGCGCCTGGCCATGAGCCACCGTGCCGAAGGCGCCGACGATGGCGTCGCATGGGCTGGTGACCACGGCCGGGTCCGGGTCGACCGGCCGGGCGCCCGGCTTCAGCCGCCGGGTGAAGCAATCGTGCATGCTGCCGAACCTGGTATGCTCCGCATCGGACAGGTCGAGCCTGGTGAACCGGCGCCAAGTCCAGAGTGCCGCGGCGCAGACGACCCGGTTGCGGCTGCGGCTGACGCCGCCCACCCACACGCTGGCGAGCCGGCGGGGGATGCGGTTGGTCAGCCAGAAGTTGAGCGTATCGCGTCCGGCGAGGACGCGGCTGGACATCGCACCGCGGATCATGAGTTCGAACCATCTTTGAGGGAGGCTTGGCCATGCTGGCAGGAGTGACGTCGGTGATGGCTGGTGGGGCTGCGATCGGTGTTGCGTTGACCAAGGGACGCGCCCGGCTGGAACTGTCGCGCGCCAAGCACCCCTCGCTCACCGGGCATGCCCGCTGGTCCCGCCGGATCGCGGGGTTGGTGCCGTTCTACGCCTATGACGAGGACCGCTTCTTCAACTGCGATGGCGCGCCAGACACCGTCGCGGCGCAGCGGCGCGAAGGGTTCGCGCGCCTGGCACAGCTGTACCGCACGCGCTTCCCGCGCACCGCGGCACTGACGGCCGAGAGCCGGGAAGGCGTGTCCGACCTGCAGTTCACCGCGGCCTACCGGGTGCCGTTCCAGTTCAGCAGGCGCGTGCGGGAGAACCTGGCCGCCGGGTCGTTCATGCAGTCGGCCCAGGGGGTGACGGTGACCGACCTGGACGGCAACGAGCTGTATGACCTGACGGGCTCGTACGGGGTCAACCTCTTTGGCCATGACTTCTACAAGCACTGCATGCAGGCCGGGGCGGAGCGCGTGCGCGACGTCGGCGCCCTGCTCGGCGCCTACCACCCGGTCGTGGCCGACAACGTGGCCCGGCTGCGCGCCATCTCCGGCCTGGACGAGGTGTCGTTCCACATGTCGGGCACGGAGGCGGTGATGCAGGCGGTCCGCCTGGCGCGCTACCACACGCGCCGGCGCAAGCTGGTCCGCTTCTGCGGCGCCTATCACGGCTGGTGGGGTGACGTGCAACCGGGCGTGGGCAACCCGATGCCCGCCGACAGCACGCTGACGCTGGCGGAGATGTCGGCCCGGACGCTGCGCGTGCTGCGCCGCCGCCGGGACATCGCCTGCGTGCTCGTCAACCCGCTCCAGGCGTTGCACCCGAACGCCGCCGCGCCGTCCGACGGCACGCTGCTGGACAGCAGCCGCCGCGCCGGGTTCGACCGCGACGGCTATGCGGCCTGGCTGCGGGAGCTGCGTTGCGTGTGTGACGCGCGGGGCATCGTGCTGATCTTCGACGAGGTGTTCGTCGGCTTCCGCCTGGCACCCGGCGGCGCGCAGGAGTATTTCGGCGTGCGCGCCGACCTCGTCACCTATGGCAAGTCGCTCGGCGGCGGCCTGCCCGTGGGCGTGCTGTGCGGCCGCGGCACCCTCATGCGGCGGTTCCGCGAGGATCGCCCGGCGGACATCTGCTTCGCCCGCGGCACCTTCAACGCGCATCCCCAGGTGATGGGAGCGATGAACGAGTTCCTGCACCGCCTGGACGGCGAAGACATCCGCGCGCTCTACCGCGGCCTCGATGCACGATGGGACGGACGCGCCGCGTCGTTGAACAGCCGCCTCGCCGCCGCGGCGCTGCCGGTGCAGGTGGCCAACCTGTCGTCGATCTGGACGGTGCTCTACACCGCGCCGGCCCGGTTCAACTGGATGCTGCAATATTACCTGCGGGCGGAGGGGCTGGCGCTCAGCTGGGTGGGCACCGGCCGCCTCATATTCAGCCTCGATTACACCGATGCGGAGTTCGCCGCCGTGACGGACAGGTTCGTGGCGGCGTGCGAGGCCATGCGGCGGGACGGCTGGTGGTGGTCGCCAAAGACCGCCACCAACAAGTCTATCAACCGCCAAGTGCTTCGGGAGGTGGTCGCGACCGCCTTGCGCCGGCCGCTGCCCGCCCCGGTTCAGTGATAGGCTTCCACCTCGTCGCCCGCGAGCCCGTCATCCTCCATTTGGCGTCCACGACGCTGGAGCAGGGCCTTGGGGGCGCCGCAATACAGCCGGATGTCGTTGAACGGGTCGGTGATGATCTTGGTCGCCCAGACCAGGCCGGTCTGCACATCCTGGATGATGAACAGCTGGATCGTGCGGAACGCCAGCCCGCCCAGGCCCACCGCCAGCCACAGATAGCCGACATGCCGGGCGAAGCCGGGCAGGTCCTCGGCCGGGCGGCATAGGCCGAGCGCGGTGGGGTCGATCACCAGCAGCAGCGGGGAAAGCGCCCAGACCGACATCAGGACGATCTTGCGGCGCAGGTTGTAGCCGACCTTGATCTCCTCCTTGTGCTCGTGCGAGGCGTCGTTGACCACGTCGTAGGTCTTGGGCTCGAACACCAGGTGCCCGATCTGCCGGCTCGTCATGGAGACCAGCCAGGCCAGCAGCGCGGCAAGTGCCGGGTCCTTGAACAGCAGGACGTAGGCGCAGACGAAGCTGATCGCGCTGAGCAGATGCAGCGTTTGGTTGACCAGGCTGTGGTGGTAGTAGCGATGGTCGTCCCAGCGCTGGATGCGGAGAAGCTCGAAGAAGCCGGTCATGTTGTTCCCTTGGTTACACGCGCAGGACGGGCAGCCGCTCAGGATGGACGGGCGTCATCCAGCCGGCCGAAGCGGACGAGGCAGAAATGGCCGAGCGGCGGCAGCGCCCGCTTCTCGATCAGCCGGACGTTGGCGGTGGCGGCGAGCCAGTTCTCGTAACGCGCCCATGGAAACTCCGTCCGCCAGCCGAGCCGGCTGGTCACCGGCATCAGCGCGCCCTCGATGGCGCTGCGCAGGCCGCCCTCCGCACCGATCCGCGTCGTCAGGATGATCTCGCCGCCTGGCCGCACCACGCGGGTGAACTCGTCCAGCGCGCGCTCGGGGTTCGGGATCGCCGTCACCACGTATTGCGCGACGACGACGTCGAACGATGCGTCGGCGAAGTCGAGTTGTTCGGCGTCGCCGCCATGGATCGATTCGACCTGCGACAGCTTGTGCCGCTCGACGCGTTCCCGCGCCTTGACCAACATCGGTTCGCTGATGTCGATCCCGACCACCCGGTTGTTCTTGCCGTAGCTTGACAGCGACAGGCCGGTGCCGACGCCGACCTCCAGGATGCGGCCACCGACCCGCTCGGCCGCCTGCACGGCCGCCAGGCGGCCGCCGCGGAACACCGGCCCGAACACCGCGTCGTAGACGGGTGCCCATCGCCCGTAGGCGGAGGCGACGCTTTCCGTACTCATCTTGCTGTCAAGCGGCACTCGTTCTGATCCCCTGCCGTTACGGCCACCGCCCATAGGCGTCCTGCTGGCAGCACCGTGCGAGTCGCAAGCGCATGCTGCCGTTGCATGACGCCTGTTTGACGCGGCAAGTCGCCGCTGTGTGTTTCGTTTCCGTGAAACCGTGCTCCGCCATGCCGGGCGCAACCGCATGGCCAGAAAGACTTTGCGGCTCCCGGCATGGGCGGGCATGATCACGGCTTAACGTGGCCAGCAGATGCCGCACCGGAGGACCCATGCGGCTGTTGCGCCAACTCTACATCCAAGTCCTGCTCGCGCTGGCACTCGCCGTCGTCGTCGGCATCGCGGCGCCCGAGGCGGCGGTCGAGATGAAGCCGTTGGGCGACGCCTTCATCGCGCTGCTGCGCATGCTGTTGGCGCCCATCATCTTCTGTTCGGTCGTGCTCGGCCTCACCCACGTCCGGGACATGGGGCAGCTGGGCCGCCTGTCGCTCAAGGCACTGCTGTATTTCGAGGTGATGTCGACCGTCGGCATGCTGCTGGGCTTCATCGCCGTGAACGTGTTCCAGCCCGGCGCCGGCCTGCACGCCACCAACCTGACCCTCGGCAGCAACGTCACCTCGCTCACCGCCGCGGCCAGCCACTTCACCGCGGTTGGGTTCTTCCTGTCCATCATCCCGAACACGCTGGTCGGCGCCTTCGCCAGCGGCGAGATCCTGCAGGTGCTGTTCATCTCCATCCTGACCGGCGCCGCACTCAGCGTGGGCGGCGTCCGCGGCGACTCCACGATCCTGAAGGTGATCGCGGAAGGCCAGCACATCCTGTTCCGCGTGCTGGGCTACGTGATGCGCTTGGCGCCGATCGGCGCGTTCGGCGCCCTGGCCGCGGCGATCGGGGCGTTCGGCGCCGCCACCCTGCTCTACCTGTTCAAGGTGGTGTTGCTGTTCTGGGCCAGCTCGCTCGTCTTCGTGCTCGTGGTGCTGGCGGCGGTGTGCGCGCTGGTCGGGCTGTCCATCTTCAAGCTGCTGCGCCTGATCCGGGAGGAGCTGCTGCTCGTGCTCGGCACCGCCTCCGGTGAGGTGGCGCTGCCGCGGTTGATGCTGAAGCTGGAGGAAGCGGGGTGCGACGGCGCGGTCGTGGGCTTCGTGCTGCCCGGCGGCTACTCGTTCAACCTGGACGGCACCGGGATCTACATGGCGATCGCCGTGGGCTTCATCGCCCAGGCGACGGACACGCCGTTCAGCCTGGGCCAGCAGGTCGGCGTGCTGGCCGTGCTGCTGCTCACGTCCAAGGGCGGCACGACGGTGGCCGGCGGCGCGTTCATCAAGCTTGCGGCTACGCTGCAGACGGTGCGCACCCTGCCGCTCTCCGGGCTCGGGCTGCTGTTCGGCATCGACCGGCTGATGGCCACCTGCACGGCGCTGACCAACGTCGTGGGCAACGTCGTCGCCGTGTTCGTCATCGCCGTGTCCGAACGGGGCTTCGACCGGGCGAAGTTCGACGCCTACCTGGCAGACCAGGCGGCCGGAAGGATCAGGCCTTCCGGCGCCGACGCGGTGCATGGCGGGCATTAGGCTGCAGCGACGAAGACCCCCACGAAGGAGCAACACCCATGCGCCTACCGGACCTCGCACCCGAACAGATGACCGCGGAGCAGCGCCGCGTGGCAGAGGCTGCCATCGGCGGCAAGCGGGGCCACTTGCCCGCGCCCTTGCGCGCCTGGCTGCACAGCCCGGTCTTCGGCGACCGCGCGCAAAGCCTGGGTGAGTTCCTGCGCTACGACACGACGCTGGGGCCGGCCTTGTCCGAATTGGCGATCCTGGTGACGGCGCGGGCCTGGACGGCGCAATACGAGTGGTATGCCCACAAGAAGCTGGCGCTGCAGGCCGGGATCACCCCCGCCATCTGCGACGCGATCGCCCGGCGTGAACAGCCGGAGCTGCCGGACGAGAAAGCCGCGGTGGTCTACCATTACGCCATGACCATGCACGCGGAGCGGACCGTGCCGCAGGCGCTGCACGACCGCGCCGTCGCCGCGCTTGGCGAAGCAGGCGTGGTCGAGCTGGTGGGGATACTCGGCTACTACACCCTGGTTTCGATGACGCTGAACGGCTTCGACATCGGCGTTCCCCCGGACGAGACGGCGGAGCTGACGCCCTGAGCGGCCGGCCCGCCAGGACCTACAACGGCGGCGGAGCCGTCATCCGACGCCGTTGACGACGTAGCGGAACTGGCCGTCGGGTCGCAGGCCCACGGACACCTGGTGGATTTCCTCGCCCTCCGCAAGCTTGGCCAGCAGCTCCGCCGACAGCTCGGGCAAGAGCGTGCGGGAGAGGATGTTCTCGACGTTGCGGGCGCCGGAAGAGCTTTCGATGCAGCGGGATGCGATCGTCTCCACCAAGGCCGGATCATAGCTGTACTCGGCCCCATAGCTGCTGCGGACCCGCTCGCCCACGCGGTCGAGCTGCATGGCGACGATCCGGCGGATGATGGCTTCCGGCAACGGGAGGTAAGGCACGATGGTCACCCGGCCGAGGAAGGCAGGCTTGAAGTGTTTGGACAGCTCCGGTTGCAGCGCGGCTGCCAGGCCGGTCGGATCGGGCGCAGTGTCGGGGTCGGCGAACAGGCGGGCGATCAGGTCGGTGCCGGCGTTGGAGGTCATGATGATGACCGTGTTCTTGAAGTCGATGTCGCGGCCCTCGCCGTCCTTCATGTTGCCCTTGTCGAACACCTGGAAGAAGACGTCCTGCACGCCGGGATGCGCCTTCTCCATCTCGTCCAGCAGCACGACGCTGTATGGGCGGCGGCGGACCGCCTCCGTCAGGATGCCACCCTCGCCATAGCCCACGTAGCCGGGCGGGCTGCCCATCAGCAGGCTGACCTTATGCTCCTCCTTGAACTCGGTCATGTTGATGGTGGTCAGGTTCTGCTCCCCGCCATACAGCAGGTTGGCGAGGGTGAGCGCGGTTTCCGTCTTGCCCACTCCCGACGTGCCGACCATCAGGAACACGCCGATCGGCTTGCGCGGATCGGTCAGCTTGGCGCGGTTGGTACGGATTGCCCGCGCCACCGCCTCGAGCGCGTGGTCTTGCCCGACGACCCGCGCCGCCATCGCTTCGCGCAGGTTCAGGACGGTGTGGATTTCCTCGGCGTTCATGCGGCCCGAAGGGATACCCGTCCAGCTTTCGACGATCTCGGCGACCGCCTGGCCGTCGACGATGGGGAAGACCAGCGGCTGCTCTCCCTGCAGCGTCCGGATTTCCGCGTTCGCAGCGGCCAGGGCGTCTCGCTCGGCCGGTTCGGCCGCTTCTCCGGCCGCCTCGATGCGGGAGCGCAGCCCGGCGATCCGGTCGACCAGCGCCCGCTCCTGCTCCCATCGCGCCTGCAACGCTTCGAGCTCCGCACCGACCCTCTCGCGTTCGGCGGCCAGGTCGGCCCGCCGGGTCGCGTGGTTGACGCCGGACGCCGTCTCGCGGGCGACGACGTCGAGTTCCGTCGCGATGATCCCGAGCCTGCGCCGGCGGTCCTCGATCGGGGCGGGCGTTGCGGACTGGCTCATCGCCACGCGGGCGCAGGCGGTGTCGATCAGGCTGACGGCCTTGTCAGGAAGCTGGCGGCCGGGGATGTAGCGGGCGGACAGGCGCACGGCAGCGTCCACCGCCTCGTCGAAGATGCGAACGCCGTGGTGCTTCTCCAGCGTGCCGACCAGGCCGCGGATCATCGCGCTTGCGACCGCCTCGCTCGGCTCCTCCACTTTCACCGGCTGGAAACGCCGGGTCAACGCGGCATCCTTCTCGAAATACTTCTTGTATTCCGCCCAGGTGGTGGCGGCGACCGTGCGCAGCTCGCCGCGGGCCAGCGCCGGCTTGAGCAGGTTGGCCGCATCGTTCTGCCCGGCGGCGCCACCGGCACCGATCAGCGTGTGCGCCTCGTCGATGAAGAGGATGATCGGCTTAGGGCTGGCCTTCACCTCGTCGATCACCGAGCGCAAGCGGTTCTCGAACTCGCCCTTCACCCCGGCGCCGGCCTGCAGCAGCCCGAGGTCGAGCGTGAGCAGGATCACGTCCTGCAGCTGCGCAGGCACGTCTCCGCTGGCGATGCGCAAGGCCAAGCCTTCCACCACGGCCGTCTTGCCCACCCCGGCCTCCCCGGTCAGGATCGGGTTGTTCTGTCGACGGCGGGTCAGGATGTCGATCATCTGCCGGATCTCCGGGTCGCGGCCGAGGATCGGGTCGATCCGGCCGGCACGCGCCTGCGCCGTGAGGTCGTTGGTGAACTGCCCCAGGGCCGAGGCGCTGTCCCGGGTGGGCTCACCGGCCGGTGCCGGTGCGGTGACGCCTTCCGTCACGGCCTCGGCTGCTTCGCTGCTGCCGGCGGTCAACTCCGCGAAGTTCCGCCGGATCTTGTCCGCGTCGAGCGTCGCCAACTCGGGCGACATGTCCCGCGCCTCGCGCGCGAGCGTCTCGTCGGACAGGAGGGCGGCGAGAAGGTGGCCGGACCGCACCCGGGTCGCTGCCTGCTCGATGGAGGCGACCAGCCAGGCTTGCTTGATGAGCTCGACGATGCGGGGCGACAGCGCCGGGGCACGGCCGTTTCCCGTCTTCATGCGGTCGAAGGACCGGTCCAACTCGCGCAGCACACGCTGGGGGTCGACGTCGGAGCGGCGCAGGATCGCCAGCACGTCGCCGTCCGGCATCTCGGCCAGCTTGAACAGCCAATGCTCGATCTCGACGTTGTAGTGCGTGCGGGACAGTGTCAGCCCCGCCGCCGACTCCAGCGCGCGCCGCGACGGAAGGTTCAGCCTCGATACGAGGGCCCTAAGCTCGATCGTCGCCATTGCGTCCTCCTGCCGTCGACGCCGCTTAGGTTGAACCGGAGCGATGTCGGGGGTTCAAAGTGCCACCCTATCCTCGCATACGCGCCGGGCCTCTGCCAGGGGCACAGCGCGGTTTCCCGCTTGCCGGACCGCGCCGTCACCCGAAACGCGGCGTGTTGTGCAGCATCGCGCCCGGACTGCCGATCTGCGCAGGTTTCCGCGCAGCGTGGTGGCGCCGCTCATCACCCAAGTGCCTGATGTTCCACGCTCGTGGCAGTGCGTCCACCGTGGCACGGCGGTTGCCCATAGCGTCCCAGCCGCAATCGGGCGGCTCACGGAAGGAGACGCGACATGCCGACACCGGGTTACCTGAGCATCACGGGCGCCAAGCAGGGCAACATCTCGCAGGGTGCGTTCAACAGCCAGAGCGTGGGCAACATCTACCAGGCCGGGCACGAGGACACCTGCCTGATCGAGGCGATGAGCTGCGACGTCATGATCCCGCGTGACCCGCAGAGCGGCCAGCCCACGGGCATGCGGGTGCACCAGCCATCGAGCGTGACCAAGGTGTTCGACAAGGCTTCGCCGCTGCTATGGCAGGCGCTGTGCAACGGGGAGACGCTGCAGATGCACATGGATTTCTTCCGCATCAACACGACGGGCACGCAGGAGAAGTATTTCACCATCAAGTGGACGGATGCGGTGCTGGTCGAAGGCAAGGGCTTCATGCCGAACTGCCTCGACAAGGAGAATGCGAACTACGTCAACATGGAGACGTGGTCGTTCACCTACCGCAAGATCGAGTGGGACCACGTGATCGCCGGCACGTCCGGCAGCGACGACTGGCGTTCGCCCGTGCAGAGCTGAACGCGGCGGGGCGGCGGTGTCCGCAGCGCCGCCGCCCTACTTCGTGCGGGAGACGCGCTTGATGGCGTGCCGCTGCATCTTCTCCACCAGCGACCGGCGGGAGATGCCCAGCGAGCGCGCCGTCGCCGTCTGGTTCCAGCCGTTCTCTTCCAGCGACGAGGCGATGACCACCGCCTCGTAGCGGCTGATGATGCGACGTAAGCCATGGCCGTCCGGCGGCAACGGTCCCGCGGGGGCAGGCTGGACGCCGTCGCCGGGCCGCCACTCCGGCGGCAGGTGCGCCTCCTCGATCACGTCGTCGCGGTCGAGCAGCACGAGGGCGCGGGCCAGGCCGTTGCGCAGCTCGCGCACGTTGCCGGGAAACGCGTGCCCGTCCAGCACCTCCAGCGCCTGGCGGGACAGCACCGGTTTCGGCCGGTGCTGCTTCACCGCGAGCCGGGCCAGGAAGTGCTCGGCCAGGGGCGCGATGTCGGCCCGGCGCTCACGCAACGGCGGCAGGGTGATGGGGAAGACGCAGAGCCGGTAGAACAGGTCCTCGCGGAAGCTGCCGTCACGCACGCGGTCGCGCAACCTCTGGTTGGTGGCGGCGATGATGCGCACGTCCACCTTCCGGCTGCGCGTCTCGCCGACCTCCCGCACCTCGCTGTTCTGCAGCACGCGCAGCAGCTTGCCCTGCAGGGCAAGGGGCATGTCGCCGATCTCGTCGAGGAACAGCGTGCCACCGTCGGCTGCCTGGAACAGGCCCAGCTTGTGGTCGGTGGCGCCGGTGAAGGCGCCGCGCCGGTGGCCGAACAGCTCGCTTTCCAGCAACTGCTCGGGAAGTGCGGCGCAGTTCTGGGCGATGAACGGCCGGTGACGGCGATGCCCGAGCTCGTGGATGGCCTGGGCCAGCACGTCCTTGCCGCTACCGGTCTCGCCCAGCAGCAGCACCGTGATGTCGGAGGCGAGCGTGCGGCGCGCGAGGGCGAAGACGTCCTGCATGGCCGGGCTGACGCCGATGACCCCGCCGAATTGCCGCGCCGCGACCTCCTCGTTGCGCAGCCGGTCGTTCTCGGCCGCGAGCGTGTCGTTCTGCCGGGCCAGGCGGCGGATGAGGACCTGCTTGTCCTCGATCAGGCGCAGATTGCTCAGCGCGACGGCAACCATCCCGGCGAGCGCCTCGATCCCGCGGGCGAGGGCCGGGCGCAGCAGGGCCTCGGCCGTCCCGTTCTCGGGCGCGACATCGGTAGCCTGCATGACGCCGATCGTCGTCGCGTCGTGGTTGCGCAGGGGGAAGGCCAGCACCGATTTCGTCCGATGGCCCATCAGGAGGTCGGCGCGATAGGTCTGGCCGAAGTCGAAGCCGCTGAAGCGGTATATGTCGGCCACGGTCACCAGGCGGCCGGTGAAGGCGGCGTGGGCCAGGACGCTGGCCGTGTTGCGGCGGTCGCCGGCGTAAAGCGGGACACTCTCCTCCACCACCGCGCTCGGTCCCGTGCTGTGGGCCGCGACGAGGTGGCGGTTGGTCTGGTCGAGCGTGTAGATGTCGACCCGGCGCCCGCCGGTCAGCCCGGCCGTGAGCTGCGCCGCCTCCGCCAGCAGCGCCGGGACGGTCCGCTGGTGCGACAGCACCTGCGATGCGTCCAGCATGAGGCTGAGCAGGCGGCCGGTGTCGGGATCATCAGGGCTGCGCACGGGGCCCCCTCACATCCAGCGCGGGGAGAAAACTCTGGGCCACGCTTGGCTGGGCAGGTAGATAGATCGGCAGCGGACCGGCCGGCAAGCGTTGGCGCCCGGCGCGGCCGGCGGCCACGAGGCCGCCTTCTTTCGCAGGCGGGGAGACAGCATGCCCGACCCGAACGGCTCGAACTTCGTGCGTGGGGCTGCCGTGGGCTTCGGCCCGGCGGAAGGCGGGACGAATGCGGCGGAGGGTTTCCGCCTGCTGATCGTCGGTGATTTCGGGGCACCACCGGGGCCTCCGGTGGGGCTGCGGCTCTCCGGCGAGGTGCCGGCCGACCTGCCCGGGCAGGTCGGCGTGACCGTGGACATGGAGGTCGCAAGTGCGCTGGGCGCACCCGGCGAGCGGCTGCGGCTGACCTTCGCCGCCAAGCGCTGGAGCGACTGGGAACGCCGTGGCCTGCTCGCCTCGGTGCCGGCGCTGCGGCAGGCGGCGTCGTTGCGCGACAGCGTCGCCGCAGGCCGCAGCCCCGGCGCGCTGCCGCCTGGGCTGAGCCGCCTGGAGCCGCTGGTCCATCCGCCGCAGACGCAAACCCGGCCAGCGGCACCGCCGGACGACGATCTGGATCGGCTGCTGGCGATGTTCGAGCCGGCGTTGGCACCGCCGGCCGCCGGGGCCGCCGCCACGCTGAAGGAGCGCGTGGCAGCGCTGGATGCGGCGGTTGCCGAGCAGATCGCGGCGATCCACGCCGACGCACGGTTCGCCGCCCTCGACGCCGCCTGGCGTGGGCTGCGTCTGCTCGCCCGCCGGCCACTCCTTGGCGCGGATGTCACGATCGACCTGCTCAGCGTGGCCGACGAAAGGCCGGCATCGGTGCTGCTCCGCGACGTGGCGCCAGACGAGCGCCAGGCGGGCGGAAGCGGCCTGGACTGCGTGCTGGTCGCCGGCGCGATGGGCCCCGACGAGGACGGTCTGCAAGACCTCGGCCTATGCGCGGCGGCGGGCGAGGCGATGGGCGTTCCGGTCATCGCGTCCTTGCGCCACGACTTCACCGAGCATCCCCGGTCGGAGGCGATGCTGCAGGCGGTGATGGCCGATGACAGCGCGGCCTGGCTTGCCGTCGGCTGCGGCGACGTGGTGTTGGAAGCGGCCGGGCGCGCCGGGCCGCTTTGGGGCGAGCCGGGTTGGGCCATGGCCGGGCTCATCCTCGCCGCGCTTGCCGGGCCTGGGCTGGACCGGCTGGAAGGGCCGGAGACGATGCTGGACGGCCTGGACGTGCATGAGGTCGCCGGTCGCGGTGGTCCGGTGGCGTGGCCGCTGCGCGACCCGGCGCGCCCGGCTCCTGCTGGGACGATCGGCCTGGCCGCGCAGCCGAACCGCGACCGGGTGTTCGTGAGGCAGGCGCGGACGGCAGGCGGTCGGCCGCTGGGCACCCTGCTCCGCACCCGCCGCTGATGGAGTAGGGTAGGCGTCCACGGCACGATGCAGGACCCTTCGCCTAGCTGTCCCACTCGTCCCATATCGTCGGGCCTCGACCCGGGTCCGCCAGTCCGTGCGCCACCACCGCGGCGGAGGGCAGGCCCCAGCCGCTGCGCCACATGACCGTCCATCGCGGGCTGGCATGCGCCAGGACCGGCGTGCAGACCGCGGCCAGCGCCATGCCTGGGGCGAGCGCCGGGATCCGCACCGCCTCGCCCGGCTGCAGCACGGCTTCCGGCGGCGGCACGGCGCGCAGCGTCGGCAGCGGATGCCGGGCGACGACCTCGGCCAGGGCGGTGGCGGCGGACGAGAACCCCGCCTCGCCCGCGATCATGGTCAACGCCGCGTCGATCAGCTGCTCGAAGCCTTCCGTCCAGCCGTCGATGAGCTGCGCCGGGTCGCCTTCGGGCGCCGGCAAGGCGACCGTCAGCGGGTAGAGCCGGCCGACGCCGTCCGCACTCGACGCGAGGACGCCCATCCAGCCTTCCGCATCGCAGACGCCCGGGGCGAGCGCGAAGCGCCACACCGGGCAGCGGAGGAACCGCGCCTGCCACGCCCCGCCCAACCGGCCGCTGGCCTGCGCCAGCGCCGCGCGGAGCCAGGTGTCCCACGGGCCGATGAAGCTGGCGGGCAAGCCGGCGCGCACGAAGTCGCCCCGGGCGGGCACCTTGCCGAAATAGCCGATGGCAGCGTGCGTCGGGTCCACCGCCGGTCAGTTCGTGTCGTAGCAGCGGAAGCTGCGCAGGTCGCTGAGCTGCAGCGCGTTGGACGACCCGGCGGCATTGAGGAGGAAGCTTGCACGCTGCCCGTCGTATTCGACGCCGAAGGTGAACACGCCGGGGCGACCGGTCGGCGCCAGGTTGAGATCCTGCATGAGGCGGAACAGCGCCCAGGGCCCCGCCTCGTCGAAGACCACGTGGTCGCTCTTGAAGTCGTTCAGCGTGATGCGGGCCACGTCGTCGCCGTCCGAGCCCGGCCACTGGAACTCCACAGCGCGGGGCGGGTCGTGGCGGTAGACGATCGACTTGCCGTCCAGCTCGATCGTCGCGCGGGCCAGATGCGGGTCCAGCGCCCGGGCGGTGATGGTGAACTTGAATCCGAGGTCGGATCCGCCGGAGAAGAAGTCGTCGCGTATCTTGCTGGCGGCGGAGATCTGCCGTTGCAGGTTGGGCGACAGGGCGGGCGGGCGGGCGCCGGTGCCGACGCCGAGCGCCTCGGGCGTGACCTGGGTCAGGGACTTGCTGAACTGGTCGACGGTTCCGCCGGTCTTGAAGAAGTCGGCGAAATCCTTGATCGGCACTTCTGCCGCGGCGTCGCGGACAAAGGGGAACCGGTTGCCGACCACCGCTTGGCAGCCGGTCAGCACCTCCGAACGCCAGATGGTCGCGACGCGCTGCCGGGCCCCGCCGCTGATCGTGCCGGCAACCGAGTTGGCGACCTGCAGCATGATCGCACGGATCGGCTCCGGCCGGGTCGCGGCGCTGTTGCGCAGGGCGCCAGCCGCGTCGATCGCCTGGCTGCGCTGCTGCGCGGAGACATAGCGCAGTGCCGCGGCCGATGGGTCGTCGTTGGCGGCGATCTGGTTGATCACGGCGTAGACGGCGGCGATCTGGTCGTTGACCGTGTTGACCGGTGCCTGGATGCCGTTCGGCGCGGCGGTCAACGCGTCCAGCTGCTGGAACGCGGCGTGGATGTCGTCGCCCGGCCACGGGTCCGGGATGATCAGCCCGATAGGGGCGGCGGCCGACGCGGCGCCGCCCGTCACCGCCGCGACCAGCTGGCCGGCAAAGCCTGGAGCGGCCGGCGCCGGGCTGCCTGGCGGCGCATTGGGGTCGGGCAGGCGCGGGAGGTCGGTGTTGACCCGGACCGCATCGAGGATGCGGTTGAGCGGCTGGCCCGGCCCGATCAGCGCCTGCAGCACCGATTGGAGACCCTCGAAGGAGCCCCAGCGGGTGAGCTGGATCCGGCCGATCGCGGCCTGCCACGCGGCGATGTAGTCACGGGTGTAGAGCGCCGCGACCTCCCGGATCACCGCCTCCGCCGCCGCGGCGCCCGGCCCGTCGCCGGTCTGGCCCAGCACCCAGTCGCTCTGCATCGTGTCCCGCACCAGGACGGGGAGGCGGGCGATCAGGTCGTTGTAGAACCCATCGCGCGTGTAGAACCCGGGTATTACCGCACGCAGCCCCGGGCCCGAAGGGTCTGCGAACGCAACGTCGGCCGCGCTGCCGACGGCCCCGGCAAAGGTGAAGGCGTGCAGCGCGCCGTTGCGGTCGGCTTCCGCGCGGAGTTGGGCGTAGACCGCCTGCGCCTGCGGGATTTGCACCAGGCGTGCCCGCGCTTCGGCCACCAGGGCAGCGTCGATCGGCACCCGCACCGGCATGGCGCCCAGCAGCGCGGCGTCGTGCTGCTCGAGCGAGGCCCGCCGGATCGGGTCGAGCGGGAAGGCGGCGCTGGCCTGCGCGGACAGCCATCGCTGGTATGCGGCGCGGTCGAAGTGCTCCGGCGCGTCCAGCATGAGGTAGAGCGCCAGGATGTCGTGCAGCGCGGCGTTGCCCACGCCAGCCTGCAGCGCACCGGCAAGCTGCGCCCGCAACTGGCCGGCGACCTGCGGCAACAGGTCGGTCAGCAGCACGCGGCGGTAGACCCCGCGCGCTTCCGGCTCAAGCGCGCGGGACGACAGGCCGACGCGGTAGATCCAGCCCTCGAAGAAACCCTGCTTGTCGAAGAAGGTCGCGACCGCGCGCGCCGCGTCCAGTTCCGGCAGCATCTGGTCGACCGGCCGCTCCGCCCGGCCGCCCAGGGTGCGGAGCTGGTTGGCCTGCGCCGAGAGCGTCCGCGCTTCCGAGACGCTGTGCCCGTAGGCCGAGAACCACAGCAGCGCCAGCAGCGCCAGCACGGCCGCCGCCGCGCCGTAGCCGAGCCCGTGGGTGAGGGCCAGCCGACGCTCTAGCTTGCGGTTGGTGCCGACCAGGTCGCGCTCGGCGAACACCATCTCGGACAGGACCTGTCCGACGAAGAAGGTGCGGGCCTTGCCGGTCGGCGGCGGGACCTGGCTGACCGACAGCCCGAAGGCGCGCGCGAAGGTGCTCATCAGCCGGTCGATCGGCGTGCCTTCCTGCGTGCCGCTGGTGAAGAAAACACCCCGCAGCATGGGCGCCAATTCATAGCGATTGGGCCGGAACACCTCGTTGACGAACGCGCCGACGATCGGCCGCAGGTCGGCGAACTGCTGCGGAAAGGCGAAGATCTGCCGCCGCCGGACGGAGTCCCGCTCGTCGTGCAGCCGGCTCGGCATCCGCTCGACCACCCGGGCAAGCAGGTCTCCGAAACCGCTCTCGTAGGCGGATGCGAGCGCCACGTCGGCCTGTTCGGGGGCGAAGGTGATCCCCCAGATCTGCTCGCGTTCGGCGTCCGACAGGTTGTCGAAGAAGTAGGTGAAGCCGCCGAGCAGGTCGCATTTGGTGATCAGCAGGTAGACGGGCAGGCGCATGCCGAACGCGCGCATCAGCTCCTGCAGCCGCCGCCGGAAGATATCGACGTGCTCGGCCCGTTTCGCCTGGTCCTGCAGCAGCACGTCCCCGAGGCTGATGGCCAGGAGCACGCCATTGAGCGGCCGGCGGCGGCGGAACTCACGCAGCAGGTCGAGGAAGCCGCGCCAGGCGGCCCGGTCGATGACCTGGTTGCTGTCCTGCGTGGTGTAGCGCCCGGCGGTGTCGAGCAGCACGCCCTCGTTGGTGAACCACCAGTCGCAGTTGCGCGTCCCGCCGATGCCCGCCAGCACGTCGCCGCCGAGCCGGTCGGCGAGCGGGAAGTCCAGCCCCGAATTGCGCAGGATCGTCGTCTTGCCGGAGCCCGGCGGCCCGATGATCACGTACCACGGCAGGTCGAGCAGGAAGCCGCTGCCGCCGCGCGCCGTGGTGATGCGGGTCTCCCGCAGGATCTTCAACGCATCGACGAAGCGCTCGCGGAGGATCTCCACCTCCTCGGCCGACTTCGTCTCCGTCAGCGGCACCAGGCTGTCGCTGTCCATCAACTTGCCGATCAGCCGGGCATTGGCCCGGTGGGCGCGCCAATAGCGGATGCCGACGACGAGGATGACCGCCGCGAACAGCGCGGCGATGATGATGGCTCGGTTCTGCGGTGACTCGAGCGGTTCCAGGCCGAACACGCGCAGCAGCGGCCCCGCCGTCCAGAGTGCCGCCGAGATGGCGGCGGCGATGACCAGGAGGAAGGCGAAACGCGGGCGCAGGAAGGGAGCGAGGAAGTTCATCGGCGGCCTGCCCTCACAGGCTCACGGCAGCGCATCGATCTGCCTCAGCGCGGTTGCGGCCCGGCCGACCTGGCCCTCCAGCGAGTAGCGCAACCCGCCATAGAGCAGCACGGCGAGCGCCGCGGCAGCGAGGAAGACGGCCCATAGCGGGACGTAGCGGCGCAGGTTGCTGCGGCCGGCCTGCGCCAGCGGCTCCGGACTGAGCGGGCGGAGCACCACGTTGCGCTGCGCCTGGACCAGGCGCCAGACCTCGCCCCGCAGGTCCTCCAGCTGGAAAAGGCCGTTCTCCAGCACCTCGTAACGGCCGCGGAAGCCCAGGGCGAGGCAAACGTCGACCAGCTCGAGCAGATGGAGATAGCGGGCGGGCTTGGCCTTGATCCGGTCCAGGATGACGAACACCTTCTCGCCGCCCCAGGTCTCGCGATGGAACACGCTCAGCATGGTCTGGGCCGCCCACGGGCTCTGCGCGCCCCAAGGCGTCGACAGCACCGTCTCGTCCAGCAGCGAGCAGAGCACGTAGCGGGCGGCCACGACGTCCTGCGGCGACGCCTCCGCGAGCAGGGCGCGCGACTCGAACGCCTTCAGCTCCTCCGAGACGAGGAACTGCAGCCTGGGCAAGTCGTCGTTGCGCAGCGTTCCGCGAAGCTGGCAGACGAGCGTCAGCAGCGGCAGGGCGGGACCCAGCAGCGGGTTGCTGGCCGAAAGCTGCCGCAGCACCGCTTCGTCGACCTTGGGCGGCGGTTCGGCTGCCGGACGCGGCGGTGGCGGCGGGGCGGCTGCACCCGGCGGCGGGCCGTTCGGCGGCAGGGGCCGCCGCTGCGGCGGAGGCGGGAGGTCGGCCGGCAGCGGCGGCAGGCCGTCCTCGCGAGCGGGGCGGCGGATGCTGGCGCCCAATCCGTCCGGCATCGCCCGGCCGCTCATGCCCGCGCCGCCCGGATGGCCCACAGCTCCAGCGCCAACCCGCCGAACTCGGACCCGACGTGGAGCGCGAAGGCGGACGAGTTGGCCATGCGGGCCCAGAGCTCGTGGCTCTGGTCCAGCTCGAAATAGGTGTAGCCTCCGTAATACGGCAGCTCCCGCGGGGCGACGTTCAGCGGCTCCAGCGGGATGCCCGGTATCTGCAGGTTGACCAGGTCGCGGATGACGTCGATGGGACCGAGCTTGACCTGCATGGGGAAGCCGGTTCGCATCGTCTCCGGCGGCGCGTCGGATCGGGCCGCGAGCACGAAGCGCGCGCCGCGCAGCAAGGCCCGCTCGGCGATCGGCGCGATCCAGATGCCGTAGTCGCGCGCTTGCAGCGGCAGCGACACGACCCGCTCGTCGATCACCACGAGCAGGCCGGCGCGGATCGCCGCCAGAACGGGCTCGATCGATGCCTCGATGTCGTCGTGGCGGTAGGGCGGGAAGGAAGGCGGACGGCGCGACTTGCCGCCGAACGTCGCGAGTTCGCCGGCCAGCTGCAGCATCGCCGTGTGGAGCGCCTGCGGGTGCACCCCGCCCGTCGCGCCGTAGCTGGCGAACAGCGGCTCCCACCGGTTGATCGTGGCCAGGAGCAGGTAGTCGAGGATGCCCGCCATCTCGCCCACCAGCCGTGAGGGGTCGACGCGTCCGGCCAGCGTCGTGCCAAGCCCCCGCAGCAGCCCTTCGACCTCCCGCATCACCTCCGCGAGCCGCCCGTGCGCGTTGCATCGGAGGCAGGGGGGCACGAAGGTCGGGGCGAGCTGCACGCCACCCGACGCATCGACCTGCTCCACCCGGGCCAGCGGCAGCGTGACGAGGTCGCTCTCATCCTCCCCGTCCAACAGCAGGAACACGCGCGGCACCGCGACCCGCAGCATCGCCAACTCGCGCGCCGGGCTCGTGCTGTCGCGCACTTCCAGGTCGGCCGGGCGGTAGCGCAGGGATCGCCCGGCCTCGGCATCGGCCGCCTCCAGCGCGTCGCCCCGCCGGGCGGGCAGCGCCAGCTTGACCAGGCGGCCGCGTGTATCCGCCGGGAGGTCGCGCAGCGGCGGCGGCTCGATATCGGCGGGAATGGACAGCACCGAGCCGTCGGGCATGATGGCCTCGCACGCCGTGACCGCCACCTGCCCAAGGCGCAGCCGCTCGCGGTCCAGGGACAGGGCTCGCAATCCCCATCCGTTGCCGTCCAGCGCGCTGCTGCGTCGCTCGACTAGGGTCTCCAGATAGCGGTTCTGCTGCTGCATGTGCTGCGGCAGGATGAACATGCCATCGGTCCAGAGCGGCTTGCTGTTGAGCGACATGGGTCAGAATATGTCGAGGAAGCTCCAGAAGCCACGCCGCCTCTGGATGGTGATGGAGCCAAGCCGCACGTTCACGTCATACGTGTTGTCCGTGTTCGGTTTCACCTCGGCCGTGTCCCGCCACTTGGAGTTGTCGATGTCGCCGAAGGCCGCAAGCACGCCGACATAGGTGGCGCCCTTGGCGTCCTTGACCTCGACGGTGTGCTGCTCCCCCGGCCGGACCTCGAACTCGTCGCGGCTGACGATGTCGGCGGCCAGGGTCTTGCGGTCGGCGGTGTAGAGCGGGGTAAAGTCCGACGAGGTGAACGTGTCCTTGTTCGCCAACCCGTACATGCGCACCACCACCGGGTTGGCGAAGCTCTGCTCAGACGGGTTGATGTCGTTGGTCGCCTGCGCCTTCACGTCCAGCCGGGTCGGATCGGGCCCGCAGCCGCCCAGGCAGAGAAGGAGGGCTGCAGCCGGCAGCACGCCGCTAGCTCCGGTCATGGGGGCGTGGCGCGGCCGGGGCTTGCATGGCGACGACGCGCTCCCGATAGGCGCGTCCGAACTCGGCGGTGAACAGGCGGCTGGACGCCTCGTCGGCGTCGGCCGCCAGGCTGCCGTAGACCTCGTTGAAATAATCCCAGCAGCTCGCCTTGAACGAGGTGAAGAGCTGGCGCCCCTCCTTCTCCCGCACCTTGTCGACCAGCTTCTGCGGCTGGAAGCGGTCGATCACCGAGCGGATGGAGATCTGGACGGCGGCGATCGTGGCCAGCTCGTTGGCCTTGATGTCGTCGAACGATCCCTCCACCGCGCGGTCGAGCGGCATGAACGTGCCGCCCCGGTTGGTCAGTGCCAGCGTCAGCAGCTCGTCCGCGTTGCTCGCGAACTTGAAGAGGTTGTTCTCGCGCGCCCGCACCATCGTCTGCTCGAGTTCGAATTCGCCCTTGGTGCTCTTGCGCATGGTGAGAAGCTGGATGAGCCCGAGCGCCACGGCGCGCACCGACCGGCCGAGCTCGCCCATGAAGGCGAGCTTCTGCTCCGGCGTGAGGGTCTGCGGATCGACGCCGAGGGCCGTCCACAGCGCGGCGAGCAACCGGGCCTCCTCCCCCTGCGGTGCCATGGGCACGCTCGGCCCGTCGGGGGCCGTCCGGCCACGTGCCGCCTGCCGCTGGCGCAGCAGCGCGACGGCGTCGTCGGCCGGCGGCGCGGGCGCCGTCTCGCGCGCCGCCCGCGGCGGCGGCAGCTGCAGTTCGGGTCCAGCCTTGGCCAGCCAGTTCTCCGGGATGAGCGCCGCTCCGCCGGAGGCGACAGGCGCGGTTGCCGGGGCGGTCGGCTCGCGTGGGACCGGCACGGCGGCGAGCGGGTCGACGTTCCGCGGCGCCGGGTCGAGCAGCGGCTGGTCGCCCGGTTCGGCGGCATCCTCGAACAGGTCCGCCAGTTCGTCCTGGCCCGGCCGCGGCGTGACCAGCGAGACCCTCGCACCCCGTGGTTTGGCGGCGGGGCCGAGCTGGGCCAGCGGGTCGGCGTTCGCGCCGGGCCCGGCCAGCAAGGCGCCGCCAGCCTCGGCGCCGCCAAGTGTGGGATAGGCTGCGGCAGCCGGCGCCGCAGCCAACCCGACGACGAGCTCGTAGTCGCCCAGCCGCAGCCGGTCGCCGTCCGACAACCAGCGGCTCTGGTCCCGGCCGATCGGTTCGGGTTCGTCGTTGAGGTAGGTCCCGTTGCGGCTCAGGTCGGTGACGTAGAAGGCATCGGACGCGGCGCTGATCCACAGGTGCTGGCCGGAAAGCACCGAGCGCGGGTCCGGCAGGACCCAGGTGCAGCCGGGATCGCGGCCGACGCTGCCCCCGTCCTCGGTGAAGGTGTTGCGGTCGACGCGGAGGCCCGGGCGCGGGCCGCCGGACACCGTCAACGTCAGGTTCATTGCGGCACGCGCCTCGATCGTTCGTGCGCGCGGTCTATCATGCGGCCTCGGCCAAAGGAACGCCGTCCGCGAGAGGGTCGGGGCGGCCGAGCCAAAGCAGCCGTCCGAGCGGCAGCGTCCGTTGGCCGAGCCGCCATGCATCGAGCGCGTCCGGCGTCAGCAGCACGCGCACGTCGAACAGCAGGCTGTCCCGCAGCAGCACGCGGACGAGCGTGAACAGGGCCTTGTGGTCAGCACCGCCAGCCGCGAAGGCATCCAGCCGGTCGCGGCTCACCGGGCCGATCCAGACGCGGCATTTGCCCGACACGTCGCGGACGTGCTTGCCCAGCGTCCAAGAGCGCCCCAGCCCGTTGGCGACCCGGCCGAGGCGGTGGCGCTGCTCCGGCGGTATGGGCACGATCCGCTCGACCCCTTCCTCGATCCGGAACGCGTCGCCGAAATAATGCCGCAGCACCGTCGTGACGACAGCCGGCGAGGCGCAGGGCAGGGCGAGCATCCCGGCGAAGGGCAGAAGCCGCTCCCAGCACAGCACCGTGTTGGCCGAAGCCGAGCGCGGATAGCCCGCGAGCGCCACGACCGCCGTCGAGATGGGGTCCCGCTCGAACCCGCGGAAGCGGAGGGGATAACGGTATTTGGTCCAGGCGCGGTGCAGCAGGCTGACCAGGCGATGGTTGAACAGATCAAGGAAGCCGCGCAGCGCCGGGCCGCCCTCGTCGTCGTGCAACAGGCGCTCGGTCAACCCCGGCGGCATGGGCGACGAGGGACCATACAGGCCCAGGAAGGTCACGGTGAGCCGCACCACCGCGCGCTCGTCCGAGGCGCTGATCACCGCCGCCTCGGCGATGTCGGCCGGGGGAAACGCGAGGCTGTCCAGCGCTCTGAACCGCACCCGCTCGAGGCCCGGCTCGACCGCCGTCCCGACCGGCGGCGCATCGGCGAAGAAACGGTCGAGCAGCAGGGCCAATTGGTGGAAGGAGAACGAGGACGCATCGCCCGGCGTGAAGCCGGGAAGGCCGCGACGCGCCGGCGCCACCGCGAGGCTCACAATGGCGACCGCGCGCCGAAACGGACCGGCCAGGCGAAAGCAGCCCGGGTTTCGCTGCCGTCCAGCATGAGCTGGTGGCACGTGTTGACGGCGGCGTAGGCGGCAAAGAACGTGTCGAGCACGCAGCCCAGCAGATGCGCCTCGTGCTCGCCGCCGAGCTTGCTCTCCGCCACCGTGAGGCGGATGCGCTGCCCCCGCACCGGGATGCCGCGCACGAGCCAGTCGAGCGGCTCGGTCCGCACCGCCTCCAGCCCGGCGAGCAGCAGGTCGAGTTCGCGCCGGGCCTGCTGATCGGTCTGTGCCGCGATGTCATAGGCGCCGAGCAGGCTGCGCAGTGCGTCGATGTCGGCCAGCGAGCCGTAGTTGCGCGAGAGGTTGGCGACGAGCTGCCACAGCAGGTCCCCGTCCAAGGGGGCCGGCAGCTCGGCCGAAACGGGGGAGATGTTGCGGAAGGCGAGGTGGGGCGACAGCGAGGCGGTCATCTGGTCGATGCCCCCGACCGGCACCTGCGCGGCCCGGCGCCCGTCGGTGCAGGTGAGCGACAGCGTGACCGTCTCCGACGGTGGCACCACGGCCGCCCCGCTCTCGGTGACGAAGCTGAGGTAGACGTCCGGCTGCCGCCCGGCGACCGACGGCTTCATGCGCGCGTAGTAGAACCGCCCGCCCGCCTGGCCGGCATGCCGGAACGACTCGAAGGGCGGGTAGACGGTGCGGTTGCGTTCGCCCCGGGCCCAGCCCACCACCTCCTCGATGCTGTAGACGACGCGTTCGCCGGACACCGCCGGGGCGGGACGGACCCGGTACTCGGTGCGGCGGTGATCCACGGCAAGCGGGCTCGCGTCTTCGGTGAAGAGGTTGACCACGGGCGTGCAGTTGAGCCGGACGTGCTGCGGGGAGAGCCGCAGCCGCTCGGGCAGCGGGCGCCCGAAGCGCAGCAGCAGCGTGAACTCGGAGGCCGCCAGGCCATGCAGCCGCTCAAGCCCGAGCACATCCACGTAGAGGAACTTCTCGGGAAAGCCGAAATAGTCCCCGAGATGGCGGAACCCGTCGAAGGCCGTGGTCGGGTATGGCAGGAGATGCTCGCCCCCGCCGAAGCCGGCAAGTTCCACCGCGCTCGCAGGCAAGGTGGCGGCGATCCCGGGTGCCAGCACCGCGACGCTCTCCAGATGCAGGCGCAGCCATTGGAGAAGGAGGCGCGGCGTCTGCGGCTCGCGCTCGGCCGCCAAGTGCAGGCGCAGGCGGCGCAGGTCGAGCCCGCCGAGGCTGCCGCCCGCCGTCTCGCTGATGCGCAGCTGGATCGTGCTGTCGCCGCTGCGGCTTTCCTGCGCAAGCTCGGACACGTGCAGCGGGCGTACGGCTGTGTCGAAGCAGGTCTGGAACCGGCAGGGTGCTCCGTCCACCGGCCGGGATTGCAGGGCCGCCCCACGCGGCACCACCACCTGCGGCCCGGCGCTGCTGAACTCGACGGTGGAGGCGGACGGGAACGGGCGCAGGTATTGCGGCCAGAGCACACGCAGCAAAGAGTGCGACAGCTCCGGCAGCTCATCGTCAAGGCGCTGGCGGAGCCGGCTGGTCAAGAAGGCGAAGCCCTCCAGCAGCCGCTCGACATCGGGGTCGGTGCTTTCACGGCCGAGGAAGGGTGCGAGGTTGGGGTTCTCCGCCGCAAACTCGCCGCCGAGGTCGCGCAGGAAGGCAAGCTCGTCGGCGAAATAGCGCGCGAGCGCCGTCACGCCTGAACCTCCAGCCGGCCGTCGCCCGAGAGTGCGCCGTCGATCACCACGGGCCCGGCCTCGTCGCCGACCAGCCGGGCGCGGATGGCGAAGCGGACGGCGCCGATGCTGTCGGCATCCTCGCGCGGCCGCACCTGCACGTCGGCCAGGCGCGGTTCGAAGCGCTGGATCTGTTGGGCGATCGCCTGGGCGATCTCGGGCACGAGCATGGTGAAGCCGAACGTTAGGTCGCCGAAATCGGGCATCCCGTAATCCGGCCGCGCGGTCGAGCTGCCCTGCCGTGCGTTGAAGATCTCGCGCAGGTTGGCGACCACGCTGGCGATGTCCGCCTGTCCGCCCTGCACGCGAGCGCCATCCACCGACCGGGCGATCCGCTCGAGCAGCGACGGGCCGGCCAAGCCTGCCTCAGTTCTTGTCGAGCTTACCGACGAGCGAGAGGGTGAAGTCCGCGCCCATGTATTTGAAGTGCGGCACAACCTGTAGCCCGACGCGATACCAGCCCGCCTCGCCCTCGACCTCTTCCACCGTGACCTGGGCCTTGCGCAGCGGACGGCGGCTGCGCACGTCCGCCGAAGGGTTGTCCTGATCGGACACGTATTGCCCGATCCACTTGCCGAGCTCGGCCTGCAGTTCGGGTTGGGTTTTCCACGAGCCGATGTTCTCGCGCTGCAAGACCTTCAGGTAGTGAGCGAGGCGGTTGACCACGAACATGTAGGGCAACTGGGTGCCGAGGCGGTAGTTGCGCTCGGCGGCCTTGCCTTCCTCCGTATTGGGGAAGGTCTTGGGCTTCTGCACCGAGTTGGCGGAAAAGAAGGTGGCGCTGTTGCTGCCCTTGCGCTGGGTGAGCGAGATGAAACCCTCGTCCGCCAGCTCGTATTCGCGGCGGTCCGAGATGAGGATTTCGACCCCCGGCTTGCTTTCGAGCCGGCCCATGGCCTCGAACTCGTGCGTGGGCAGGTCGTCTACCGATCCGCCGCTCTGCGGCCCCACAATGTTGGGCGTCCACCGGTATTTGGCGAAGCTGTCGGCCAGCCGGGTCGCCATCGCGAAGGCCGAGTTGCCCCACACGTAGTCCGAGGCGCTGCTGTCGGTCTTCTCCTCGTAGGCGAAGGTGCGGCTGACGTAGTTCTCCTTCGAATATGGCGCACGCAGCATGAAGCGCGGCACCGTCAGCCCGACATAGCGCGCGTCCTCCGATTCGCGGAACGAGCGCCACTTGGCATATTTCGGCTGCTCGAAGATGGACTTGAGGTCCTTCAGTCCCGGAAGCTCGGACATGCTGTTGACGCCGAACATCTGCGCGCTGGCCGACGCCAGGAACGGCGCATGCGCCATCGTCGCGACGCTCGCCACGGACTGGACCAGCTTCACGTCCGAAGCGGCCGGCCCGAACTCGTAGTTCCCGATGATGGCGCCCACCGGCTGGCCGCCGAACTGGCCGAATTCGTCAGCGTAGATATGCTTGTAGAGCCCGGACTTGGTCACGTCGGGGCTGTCCTCGAAATCGGTCAGCAGGTCTTCTTTCGAGACGTTGATCATCTCGACCTTGACGTTCTGCCGCGGGTCGGCGCGGTCGACGAGGAACTTCATGCTGCGCCAAGCCGATTCCAGCTTCTGGAAGTCGGGCGCGTGGACGATGGCGTCCACCTGGGCGCTGAGCTTCTCGTCCAACGCCACGATCATGCGGTCCACGGTGGCGCTGTCCACCCGGTCGGCGGAGTTCGCGCTGCGCATCAATTCGCCGACGAGCAGTTCCACGCCGCGCTTGGCGACGTCGTAGCCTTCATCCGCCGGCTGCAGCCGGCTTTCGGCCATGATCTGGTCGAGCAAGGAGGCGCCTTCCACCGTCTCGGTGGCTGCTGGCGCGGCTGACGTTTGGCGTTCGCTCATATGCCCGATGGCTCCCGACCGTTGGACCGTTCAATCGTGCTTGGTCAGCTCGCCCACGAGCTTCTCGCGCGCGCCGGCGTCCGTCACCAGCGACTGCATCGCACGCCGAAAGGCCGGCACGTTGCCGAGCGGCCCCTTCAGCGCCATCAGCGCCTGTCGGACCTCCAGAAGCTTGCGCAGTTCGGGCACGTTCTGGACGAGCTGGTCCGGCTCGAACGATCGGATGTCGTCGAACCTGAGCGACACATCCAGCGGCCCGGCGTCCGGCGTTTCGGCGAGCTTGTTGTCGACGCGGAGGTCGAGCGATAGCTTCTGCGCCTTCATCACGTCGGCGAAATTATCCCGGTCGACCTGGATGCGGTCGCGCGCCTCCAACGGCGTGTCGTCCGGCCGCCCGGTGAAGTCCCCCAGCACGACCATCTTGAACGGAAGCTCGACGTCTTCCTTTGCATCACCCGTTGCCGGCCGGTAGCGGATGTTGACGCGTTCCTTTGGGGCAACAGACGAGTCGAGGGCCATGCACCAACCTCCCAAATCGCTGCAAAGCAACGCAGCTTACCGCTCCAGGACTCGAGCCGCAGCCGACCTTATGTCGACGCGGCAGAGCCGTTCGAGCTGATGCCGCATGGTATCCATCCGGCTCTCGTCCGTTGTCAACACTCTGGACCCCGGATGCAACATGGCATCGTACGAAAGTTCCGAGACGCGCAGCGCGATGTCCGGCTCCCACCGCTCCAGGCCGAATTCGGCCACTTTGGCCTCCAGATGGGCGAGCAGCGCGAGCGTCATGTCCGGCCGCGCGTTCTCCAGGCACAGCGCCGCCTGCTGGAGCTGCCAGCGTGCCCGCTCCCGCTCGGACCGGGCGGACGCGGCGCCGTCGGCAAGCAGGGCCAGGGCGTCGGCCAGCTTGCCCGCCATCGCCAGCCGGCGCGCAAGCCGGGCTCCGGCCGCATCCGGCGCCTCCGCGGCTTCGGCAGCCTCGCCGGCACTTGGCCCGGCGAGGCCGGCCAGCCACTGCCGGGTCGCGTCGTTGGCGAACGGTGTCCGGTCGCTGAACGACAGTTCAAGCAGCGCCGGAAGGCGGCGGAGCTGCGCCAGGAGGCTGCCGACCACGGCCAGGCCAGCGGCTGCGTGGCTCGCGCCGAGCGCGTCCAGCGACAGGCAGCACAGACGGTGGCCGTCCAGCCAGAACGGCGCGCTTGCCAGCGTCTGCTCGATGAGCGCCACCGCTTCGTGGTGCAGCCCCGCCGACTGCATGGCCCCGACCTCCGCCAGCCGCGCCGGCTGGGGCGCCGGCAGCGGCGTGACCCCCGCATCGCTCATCGGCGGCTGCACCACCGTGCACCAGAGCCCCTGGCGCAGCAGCGCATAGGCACGGGGATCGGCGTCGTTGGCGGCGAGCACCCCACGCGCCACGTCCAGGGTGGATTGCTGCAGCCGGCCCAACGCCACCTCGACATCGGCCACGCTCGCCGGGGCGGCGACGGGCGGCGGCGCTGCCAAGACGGGCGGGACCGGTGCCGGCGCAGGCGGAGCGGGTGGAGGCGCGGCCGCCTGGGCGGGCTCGGGCGGCGCTGGCGGTGGTGATGGCGGCGGCGGGAGCGGCGTGATCGCGGGGGCAGCGGGCCGCGGCAGTGACTGCGACCGCTCGCGCAGCAACCGGGTCAGTTCGCCGAACGCCACGCTCTCCTTCTGCAGCCGCTCGGCCGCGACCGTGTCGAGCCGGGCCAGCGCGGCGGCGGCGGCGGCCAGCGCCGGCGCGTCCCGCGGCTCCGGCGGCAGCGCCGTCAGCACCGGCACCACGCGCGCCACGATCCATTCCAGCATCTGCACCCGTGCGCGTTCGCGCCGGGCCGGCGGCTCCATCTCCGCCCAGAACGCCTCCGCCACGTCGGCCGTGATGGAAAGCCCGAGCGCCAGCCCGCCATAGCCCTCGCTCCGGGTCAGACCCAGCGTGACGTAGGTGCAGAGCAACAGGTCCTTGCTGCGCGTGGCCAGCAGCTCACACCCGTCCCGCACCACTCGGCGCCAATCCACCGCCAACGGACCTTCGCTCTCCTGCCGTGCGACCTCCTCCTGCAAGGCGAGGAACTCGGGCTCATAGCGGATGCTGGCGCCCGCCGGAGCGTCGCCGGAGATCGGCGTGCGCCCACAGAGCGCGCGGCGGTCGAGAGGGAGGGCATCGCTCAACGCAATCGACTCCATTGTTTCGACGGCGCGGGCCTCCATCGTCCGTCGTCAGCCCGTTGACACGGCAGCCCGGCCTCGTCCGAATGCTACCGGACCACGCGAGCAGCGTGAACCAGGCAGGAGGACGGGTTGATCGGGTGGGTGCGCCGCTTGTCCGGCCTGGCCGTTGCTGTCGCCTGCTGGCCCACGCTGCCCGGCCGCGCCGCCACGCCCGACTCGCTCGCCTGCTCGGCCGCCGTGGCCGAGGCAAGCCGCAGCTTCTCCCTGCCGAACGGCCTGCTCGCCGCCATCGCCGCCGTGGAGAGCGGCCGCCCCGACCCGGCAAGCGGCCAGCGCACGCCGTGGCCCTGGACCGTCAACGCCGAAGGCGCCGGCCATTTCTACGGCACCGAGGAGGAAGCGGTCGCTGCGGTGCAGGCGTTCCAGCGACGCGGCGTGGCGTCGATCGACGTCGGCTGCCTCCAGGTCAACCTCAGCTACCATCCGGACGCCTTCGCCACCTTGGCCGACGCGTTCGACCCGGCGGTCAACGCCCGATATGCCAGCCTCTTCCTCTCCCAGCTTTTCGCGGAACAGGCCGATTGGCTGAAGGCCGCCGCCGCCTACCATTCCCACACGCCGGAGCTCGCCACCCCCTACGAGGCCGCCGTCGCCGCCGCGTGGCATGATGGCGCCGGGCTGCCGCCCACGGTGTTCGGCCTCCCCGTGCTGCCCGACCCGGCCCCGGCCAAGTCGGCCGTCCCTCTCCCCGTCGCCGTGCAGACCAGGGTCACGGGCGTGAGCTTCGCGACCGGGCAGCTCGACAACACCTGGGTGCCGGTGCCCCTGCCGCCGCCGCATCGCCGCCCGCATCCGCGCGGCCGGCGGGTGGGCCGCTGATCAGCCCCGCCTCATTGCAGCATCAGCACCAGCGGCTGGTCCGGCAGGATCGTCATGCCGGCGCAGTTGTCGAGGTTCTGCACCGTCTCGTTCAGCATCTTGGTCGCCGGCGGACCGCCCATCAGCACGTTCGTCACGAAAGTCACGTGGGTGTCATCCAGCATGCAGCCGCCGCTCTCGATGCCGATGCCCTCGTCCCCCTCCGTGGCAGACAGCACGGTGGTGAGGTTGTGGGCGGGCATGCAGAGGATCGTGGTCTCGAACTGCGTCGGCACGCCAAGCACGTGCGGGCCTTCGTTGACGAACGGGACCGGGATGAACTCCGGAACGGTGATGCAGATGTCGGGATAGGCGTAGTCCAGGCCGGCCATCTGCGTGTTGGCAAACATCCCCGACTCCCAAACATCACGCCGGCGGCCTTGCCAGCCGGCGCCACGGTATGGGACATCGTTGCCCAGAAGCCCGTTGGACGTCGAGGCGAAACAGCGGAACGCGGAGGCTGGCATGTCGCTTTCCTTGCCCAAGGCGCTGCGGGACGGGACCGCCGGCTCGGTCCGCGCGGTCGCCAGCGCCCGCACCAGGGCGCCGGAACCGGCCGTGACGCTGCGCATGGCCACCGTCACCGCGGCGGACGGCGAGAGCTTCCGAGTGTCCGGCGGCAGCACCGTGCGCCGCGCAGCGGCCTGCCTCCTCCTCCCCATGCCGGGGGACCGCGTGCTCGTCGCCGGCGGCGGGGGTGACGGCTACATCCTCAGCGTTCTCGAGCGCGGTTGCTCCGCCGCGGCCGACCTGTCCGTCCCCGGGGCCGAGGCGCTCCGCCTGCACGCTCCCGCCCTGGAAGTGCACGCTCCAGAGCTGCTCCTGCAGGTGCAGCACACGACGCTGGCCGGGCGCACCCTTTCGGCCGTGCTGTCCGCGGTCGAGGCAGTGGCCGGCACCGTCCGCCTCTGCGCCGACAAGCTCGTCAGCCAGGCCGGCACCAGCCTGCGCGTGGTGGACGCCATCGACAGCACGGTCGCCGGCTCCGTGCTCGTCCAGGTGCATCAGACCTACGCCCTGCAGTCGGAGCAGGCGGTGATCGCCGCCTCCGGCGAAGTGCGCTTGGACGGCAAACAGATCAGCATGGGCTGAGGCGGTGGCCGACGCGGTCTGGCAGCCGCTGTTCGTCCGGCCCATCCGGCCGGTGGAGGAGCTTTGCCGGCTCTGCCGCCGCCTGTTGGCCGAGGAGGGACTGCAGGCAGGCGGATTTGACCGGACGCTGACGCTCGATCTCGGGGAATGGGGCGCGCCGGCCGAGATCGACCTGCACTGCCGCATGACCGGGCAGGGGCAGACGCGGGGCCGCCGGGCGCTGCAGTATCAGCTTACCGGGTACGTCCATGGCGCGCGGCAGCACCGGGCCTTGCGCGGCCGCATCGCGCTGGACGTGGCGACGCAGGCGCTGCTGGAATTGGTCATCGAGGCGGATCTGCAGGCGGTCGCCTAGGAGCTTGTGTTCGTAAGTTAGTTGTCGCCGGATGGGTGATTGGTTGCGGTGGCTGACAGGTGTCGGTGAGTTGCTGTCATGGTGCGGCCTTTGCGAGCTTAAGGAGGTTGTGTGCGGTGCAAATCATGGCCCACTCGCCTCTAACCTTGGTCAATCCGCGCAGCAGGAATTGTCTGAACCCTCTAGCCTGCTTGATTTGGCCGAACACCGGCTCGACCACCTGCTTGCGCAGCCGGTAGCGGCTACGGTGCCCGGCTCGTTTCAGGGTGGCCGCCATCGCTGCCATCAGGGGCTGCTGCGGCTTGGGAGGCGCTTTGCCTTCGGCCGAGCGTGGTCGCGGGGGCGCCACGTAGGCGCGGACCCGGCGCTCGGCCATGGCGGCCAAGTTGGCCTCGCTGGCGAAGCCGGTGTCAGCCGACACCTCGGCCGGCTTGCGGCCCAGGTTCGTGCCTATGGCATCGACCAGCGGCACCAGCCCGCCCACTTCGGCCCCGCTGGTGACCAGGCGGTGCGAGACGATCACCTGGCTGGCCGCGTCTACGGCGGCCTGCGCGTTGTAGCCGGCGATGAACCCGTCACGTGTCGGCAGGATACGGCTGTCGCCATCGGTGAAGTTGCGCTGGGCTCGATCCGGCGGGCCGCCATCCGGTGCACGGTTCGGCCGGCCGCTCTTCTGCATGCCGGACGACGGGCCCGGCCCGTCCGGATCGATATCGCAGGGCGCGGCGGCGGCTTCCGCCTCCAGCGTGGCGCGCGCGGCCCGGATGCGCGCCAGGCGTTGCTGCTTGTCGGCCACCCAGGCCGGCATCTCGTCGCCACGCCGGTCGGCGCCGTGCTCGGCGTCCTCGTCCGCGTCGGTGCGCTCGGCCTGGCCCAGCCAGCCGGCCACCTCGGCGGCCAGCCGGGTCTCGGCCTGCTTCATGCGGCCGTAGCTCATCGCTTTGTGGCGCGATGCGTTGGCCTTCAGCTTGGTGCCGTCGATGGCGACGTGGCCGAGCTTGACCAGCCCCGCCGCCCGGCACAGCAGCAGCACCTGCACGAACAGGCCCTGCAAAGCGGCCAAATGGCGGCGGCGGAACTCGCTGATGGCGTGGAAGCCGGGCTTGTTCAGACCGGTGACCGCCATGAAGTCCACCCGCTCCTCGCACGCCCGCGCCAACTGGCGGCTGGAGTAGACGCCGCGGCTGTAGCCATACAGCAGCAGTGCCACCATCATGCCGGGGTGATAGGGCGGGTAGCCCCGCTCCTCCTCGTAGGCCGATAGGATGGCCGACAAGTCCAAGCTCTCGCGCACCGTGTCGCGCACGAAGTGTGCCACGTGCCCCAGCGGCACAAACTCGTGCACCGACGGCGGCAACAGCCAACTCTGGTCAACGTCCCAAGGACGAAAGGTCTTGCTCATGCATCACAGTGAATCAGACTTCACCTCGCGTCGGCTAGCGATTACCGACACAGGCTCCTAGTGGTCCGATGCTGATGGGCGCTTCAGGTCGGCAGCTGAATCGGCCCACCACATCAAGCTGGTGCTCCGACACATGCTGCACCTTTCAATTGAGCCAGAGCACTAGATGGTCACGCTGAAGCCGCGCACGCTGGGCGTGGTCACCAAGGTGCTTGCCGGCTCGGGCGGCCGGTCCTTCTCCGTGGCGGCACTCGGCTTCTTCGACCTCCTCGACCCGGCGGCCTGGCTGCCCGACAGCGCGATGTGGGGCTTTGCGGCGGCCAACCTGCCGCGGGGCACGCCGTTGGACCTCGGGTTGCCGAAGGTCCGTGGCGAGGTGCTGGTCTACGGCAGCGCCGTGCCGGCCGGCGGCGAGGCGGCGACCGCGACCGTCGTGGAGGTCGCGGTCGCCGGGATCCGCAAGCAAGCCACCGTCCGCGGCGACCGTGCCTGGGCGCTGACCGCCCTCGGGCTGCGGACGACCGAGCCACGCCCGTTCACCGCCATGCCGCTCGACTGGTCGCATGCCTTCGGCGGCGTCGGCTTCGGCGCCAATCCCGTGGGCAAGGGGTTCGACGCCGAGCGTCTGGTGCGAGCAGGCCGACTCGCCGAACTCCCCAACGTCGAGGCGCCTGGGCAGCCGGTCGCCACCGCCGCCGACCGGCCGGAGCCCTGGGGGTTCGGCGCGCTCGATCCAAGCTGGTCGGCGCGCGCCGGCAAGCTCGGGCGGAGCGGCAGCCGTTTCACCCTGGAGGGCGGCGACCCGACCGTCAGCAACGCCGCGCCACCCGACCAATGGCTGCCGGGCTGGTTTGCCGGCGACGAAGCGTTCGGCGTGTCCGGCATGCATGCCGACCATCCCCGCCTGCGCGGGACGCTGCCGGGGCTGCGCGCGCGCTGCTTCGTCCAACAGGCGGACGCTCCTCTGGCGGAGCTGCGGCTGCGGTTGGAGACGGTCGTGCTGTTCCCCACCGCGCTGCGCGGGGTGGTGATCTTTCGCGGCACCCTGCCGGTCGCCGGCGTGGAGGCGGAGGACGTGCACGCGGTCCTCTACGCGTACGAACGCATGGGTGACCCCCTTCGCCCGCACGAGCACTATGCCGCGGCATTCCGTCGCCGCATGGAGGGGGAGGACAAGGCGCTGCACGCGCTGTCCGACCGCGACCTGGTGCCGGAGGTCACCGCGGAGGCGGCGACCGCCCGGCACGCCGCCCGGGCCGGGCACGAGGCTGCCGAGCTGGAGGCAAGGCGGGCACGCATGGCACGCGCCACCCACGCGGCGCTCGGCGCCATGGGCGCGCGCCTGCGCCCGGGTTTCGAGATGCCGGAACCCAAGCCGCTCGGATTGCCCGTGCTGCTGCCCGGCGAGAGCGCGAGGGGCGAGGCGGACATCGCGGGCTTGGCCCTGGCCTCCCGCCATGGCCTGGCCGGGGAGCGGGCCCGGCACGAGGCCGCTGGCGCCCGGGCCCGCAGCCGGCTGGCAGAGCTGGAGAACCAGCCGCCGCCGGCCGGCGACGGCACGGCCGCCATGCGGAGCGAGCGCGATGCCACCCTGGCGAAGGCCGAGGCACAGGCGGCCAAGCTGGGGCCGCACGTCCATGGCAAGGTGCGCGGTGCGATCGGGCGCGCCCTGCGGGACGATCCGCCGGCGTCCGGATCGGACCGCGACCCGACGGAGGAACTGCGGGCGGCCGGCGACCGGTTGCGCCGCACCGCCGCCACCCTGCGGCCGTCCGACCAGCGTGCCGCGGCACATGCCGCAACCACGATCGACCGCGCCCTCGTTCAACCGCCGCCAGCCGGCGCAGGGGCGCCAGAGCCTGGGGTGGCCGCCGTTCACGCCGCGGTCGCCCGCGCTGGACCCGCCATGCCGGCGGCAGCGCGGCAGCAGGCGCAGGCCAAGCTGGCGGCCCTTCCCGAACAGCCCCACCCCGCGGAGCCTGGGCAGAGCCCGGTCATTTGGGACAGCCGGCCAGCCAAGCCGCCGCCGGGGCCGGACGCCTTGGATGCCGCCAAGCACGCCCGGGCCGCGGCGTTCGGCAAGCAGCGGCTGCACAGCCCCAAGGCGCTTGCCCCCGTCGCCCCGCTCTCCCCTGCCGCCGTCGAACGCTGCCGTGCCGCGGCCGCCGGGCGGGAGGGCCTCGCCGGCTACGACTTCGCCGGTGCGGACCTGCGCGGGCTCAGCCTTGCCGGGCTCGACCTCGCGGGCGCGATGTTCGAGCGCGCGGACCTCGCGGGCGTCGATTTCTCGGGCTCACGACTGGCCGGCGCGGTGTTCACCGAGGCGCGGCTGGAGACGGCTTCGTTCGAGGGCGCCGACCTGACCGAGGCCAATCTCTGCGAGGCCGCCGCTGGAGGCGCCCGCTTCGATGGCGCCCTGCTCGCCCGCGCCAAGCTCGTCGACGCCACCTTGGAGGAGGCCGTGCTCGACGGGGCGGCCTTCGAGGCCAACATCCTGATGGGGGCCAAGCTCGCCCGTGCCTCCGCCCGGCAGACGCGCTGGCTGCAATGCGTGTTCAACCGGACGGACCTGGCCGGCGCCGACTTCAGCGGCGCCGACCTCGAGCGCTGCGTGTTCACGCGCTGCACCATGCCCGGCATGATCGCGGTCGGTGCCCGCCTGTTCCGCACCGGCATCACCGCGTGCGAGGCCGATGGCATCGATCTTTCCCGCGCCACGATTGCCCGCCTGTCCGCGTCGCGTTCGGCGATGACGGGGATGGTCGCGCGCGAGGTCGCCGGGTGGCGCGCCGTCTGGACCCGGAGCAAGCTGGACGGCGCCGACCTGACCCGGGCCGACCTGCGCGAGGCGTTCATCGGCGATTGCACCGCCCAGGGCGCCTCGCTCTACCGGGCGGACCTGACGCGCGCCTTTCTCTCGGGCACCGACTTCACCGATACCGACTTCGCGGAGGCCAACCTGACGGAGGCCACGCTGCGCCGCGCGGTGCTGGACTGGGCCGAGCTGCGCCACGCCTGCCTGCACGGCATCCGCGCCGAGGGCACGAGCTGGCGCATGGCCGACCTGACCGGCGCCAACCTGCGCAAGACGCCGTTTGCCGCGCGGTGACGGGCGGGGCCGACACGGCGAGGCTGCTGGACATGGCGGCGCATCGCGAGCCGATGGTCGGCTTGTCCGTGGTCGGAGCTGCCCTGCGCGACGTGTCGTTCCGCAACGCCACGTTCCAGTCCGTCGACTTCACGGGCTGCGACCTGCGCGGCGCCCGCTTCGAACAATGCGTCCTGCAGGACTGCATCCTGGACGGCGCGGTGCTCGAGGGCGCCGCCATGCGGGCCACGCAGATCATCGGCGGCGCGGCGACCGGCGCTTCGTTCGCAGCCTGCCGCATCGCCGAGGGCGCATGGCTGTCGTTCGATGCCGGCAGATCCAACCTCGCCGGAGCGCGGCTGGAACGGTTGAGCATCACGAAAGGCTCGCTCGCCGGTGCGAGCCTCCTGGGCGCCGAACTGGTGCGCGTCGTGGTCGGCGGGACGGCGCTCGAAGGGCTGGACCTGTCGGGTGCCCTCCTGCAAACGGCCGCGATCCGCGATGCCGACATGCGCCGCCTCAGGCTGGAGGGGACGCGGTTCGACACGGTCATGCTGACCGGTGCGGTGTTCGACGGCATGGACCTGGCAGGCTGGAACTTAGGCCTGTCCAACCTCAGGGGCGCGAGCTTCCGCGGCTGCGACCTGTCCGGCGCCAAGCTCGACCGCAGCGTGCTGGCGGATGCCGACTTCACGGACGCGCGGCTGGACCGGGCAGGATTGTCCTACGCCCTGTGCACGGGCGCCCAGGCACCTGGCGCCCGGCTGCGTCACGCGCAGGCATCCTTCTGCAACTGGTCCGGCGCGCGGCTGGACCGCGCCGACTTCAGCGGAGCCACCCTGCTGCGCGCCACCTTCGCCGGCACGCAGCTGGCCGGGGTGCGATTCGCCGGCGCCGACCTCCGGTATGCCGATTTCAGCGCCGCAACCGCGAACGGCTGCGATTTCACCGGCGCGCAGCTGGACTGGGCCACGCTGCACCGCTTCACCGCGGTCGCCAGCCTCATGGACGTCGCTTCCAGACGTCACGCGCGGGACACGGAACCACACGCGGCCGTGGCCCAGCTCTACAAGCCGAACCGCCAGGCCCGGGATTGATGCAGGTCGGCGCCCGGCGCAGAGGTCAGAAGAAACTGGTCTCCCCGTTCAGGAACGCCGCGATTCCAGCCGCCGTCACGGTGTCGCTGTAGACCTTGACGTCCGCCTCGGTGACTTCCGTCCTGGTCCCGTTCTGCTCGACCTTGGCGAGTTCCGTGATGTCCCACTTGATCAGCTGCTGATCCCGCTTGACGCCGAGCGTGGTGGTGCTCACGTCGCCGATGCGGACATCCTCCTTGGCGCCGAGTAGCATCGAGTCGATGTCGCCCAGCATGGTCGTCGTGACGTCGCCCGTGTAGGTGTTGGTCTGGTCGCCGATGACGACCCTGCTGACCAGGCCAGTCTGCGAGACGGCCGTGTCGCCCACGGTGGTCACCTGCACGTCGCCCTCGTATTTGGTCTGCGACACGCCGCAGACCTTCTTTTTCGCGAAACCCCAGATCGTATCGGTCTTCGCACCGATCGTGAACGAGCTGTTGTAGAGCAACGTCGTTGTGGAAGCGCCCTCCAGGCGGTAGCCCGACAAGCCCTGCACGTTCAACTTGTCCTCGCCGGCCATCACAAGCCCGTACTTCGAGCCCAGCGCTATGTCGAAGCTGGAACCGACGACGATCTGCGTCTTTGTGCCAAGCGTGTAGGATGTGTAGCAGTCGTAATACGTGGTCTTGTAGTCGCCGACATACTGGTTTTCGGACGTCCCGCCGACCAGGTTCCAAGCGTTGCCGTTGATCTGGGTCCACTGGTTCGCATCGATCTGCGTCGCTCTGCTGCCGGTCACCTCGGTCACGCTGTCGCCGTTGGTCGTCTCCATCCGGTCGCCGATGACATATTGCAGCGCGCCTTGCCCATCCGTGTCGATCGGCGGGATCTGCGACGTGGACACGCTTGGCGCCGCCGTCGGCACGGCCACGGTGGGGACCGTGTCCCCGCTTGCGGCGATGGGTGGCGGCGCGGCAGCCGCGTCGGCCGACGCGGCGCTCGGGGTCGGCGTTGCAGCCCCGGCGGCGCTTGCCAGGGGCTTGTCGACGGCTGTCTTGGCCGCGATCGGGACAGCCTTCTTGACCGCGAAGTTCTTGGCGACACTCGCGATGCGGGGCGGAAGATACTTCTCCGCCGTTTCGGAATAGGAGCCTATCCGGAAATACCCGTTGGTCGACGGCTCACTGAGCCGGATGGCGGAGCCCATGTTCATGCCTTCCCCCACCTTGAGGGCGCCCGGCTTGACGTAGACGCCGCCGGACGGCGCCATCCACGTCTTGATGCCGCCCGATACGAGGCCAGCAGCGGCCCCGACAGCGTCCAGTGCAAGGCCCCGGTCAATCCTCTGGTCGAAGTCGGCGTTCAGCGCGGCCTGCGAGGGCGCGGCGACAGCGCTGCCGCCCGACTGGCCCGCCGGCACGGCGGCCGTCTGCGTACCCGCGGCCGGAGCAGCCGGTTGGTTCCCTGCCCCGCTACTCGGCGTGGCCGGCGTCGAACTCCTGCCGCTGCCGCTGGCAGACGCCGTCTGCCCCGTGCCCGGGCCGTCCTGGATCTCCAGATAGGCGCCGGAGGAAGTGACGATGCGGTTGCCCGTGCTGGCCTGGTTGTTGGCCACGATCAGGCTCGCCGCATCCGGTACCGCGCCGATGATGATCGGCCGGTCCGGGTCGCCGTCGATGTGGGCGAGCAGTACCTCCGTCCCCTTCAGCAAGGGGAAGTGCATACCCGTGTTCAGCCCGGCATAAGGCTCCGCCTTGCGGATGTACTGCGACGCCTGCATCGCCGGGTAGCCGCCGAGATCGAACTGGAGCAGGACCTTGTAGCGACCGAGCTCGTCGAGTTCGGCCCGCGAGCCGTCCCCCGCACCATCGACGCGGCCGGTCATCAACCCGCAGATCTTGGGGCGCCGCGTCGTCCGCTCCGGCCGGAACGGCGTGCCCGCGGGGATCGCGGTGAAGCTGTTCTCGTAGCCCGGCGCGCCTGACGCCATCCGCCCGCCCAGCGTCGCCACGCCGTAGACCGGCTGCGATCCCTCGTGCCGCACCGAGATCAGCAGGTACTCGCCGTTGAACGACGGGCGGTAATGTTGCGTCAGATGGAAGCAGTGCCCGGCCACGAACCGCGTGCAGTCGCTCTTGCCGTGATAGACGAGCTTGCGGCACAGCTTCTCCTCGGCCCGGACCTGGGCCAGGATCGTGCCTTCCGCCGGGGTGCGGAAATGGTCGTCGTACTCGTTGACCCAGCCGAAGCCGAGCGTGTCGACGGCCTGCTGGGACAGCAGATTGACCGTCGGCGCGCGGTAGTTGTAGTCCCGCAGCACCACCTGCGCCGCGATCTGGCGCGAGCGAAGTCCGAAGCTGCTGACGGAATTGGTTCCAGCACTCGTCTTCACCGAAGCCCCGGCGTAGCGGATGGCGGTGGTCCCCGCGATGGCGGAGAAATTGACGTTGCTGTCCCCGAACACGACCCGGTCGACCCCCGTCGAGTGATCGAAGTAGAAGAACAGGCCCCAGTGCTCGCCCAGCCGGCAGACGAAGTCGTGGTCCGTCTCGTCGTACTGCACGACGTAGTCGCGCGTGGGATAGGTCTTGGTCGCCCTGATCTCGAAATCGGTCTGCGCCAGGTTCAACGTGCCGTGGCGCGCCGGGCCGGCCTGGCGGGTCGCGGTGCCGAGATGGGTGGAGAGGATCGCCGTCACGTCGACGGGCGAGATGGTGCCGAAGATCTGGTTCTGCTTGCTGAGCTTGAGCCGGGCGAAACGCGGCTCCAGCACCGCCCGGTAGAGGTAGGTGCCGGGCGTCGTCTCCTCGAGCTGTTCGAACTGGGTGACGATCCCGTGGGTCGGCCGGCTGACCCCATCCTTGTCGATGGTGAGGGAGGCCGCCTCGCCCACCAGCTCGGCCAGGTCGAGCGACGGGTCCGTCGCGGCGAGCGTCAGCTCGAACTGGAAGCAGCGCGAAATCCATTCCTCGCCCACGAAATGGACGACCTGGAAGGTGTTGCGGGGCAGTGCGGCGACGGTGAACGAAAAGGTGGTGCTGATGACCTGCGACACGGCGACCTCGCTGGCGGAAGCGACGCCTCACCCTAGGTCAGGATGCCGCCGCGCTTCAATCGGGCGCGAGCCGCCTGGGGCCCGCGCCGCGCGCCTGGCCAGAGTGGGCGCGGTATCCTTCCGCGCCGACAGGGCCTTGCATCGTGTTGGAACCAACGGGGGCAAGCCAGGCTTGTTGGCGTCCGCAGCCAAGGAGGACCGCCATGAGCATCTCTGACACCCAGCGCCTGCGGATGCAGGACCCGCGCCACCAATACCCCGGGCCGCCGTTCCCGCGGCAGCCGCAGGGCGCTCCCGGCCTCGCCTCGGAAATGGACCCGCAGCCGGACCACGGGGAGACGAGCTACGTCGGGCATGGCCGCCTGCAAGGCCGCCGCGCCCTCGTGACCGGCGCCGACTCCGGGATCGGCCGTGCGGCGGCCATCGCCTTCGCTCGTGAGGGTGCCGACGTGGCACTCAGCTTCCTGCCGGAGGAGCAGGCCGACGCCGATGCCGTCGCGTCGCTGATCCAGGCGGAGGGCCGCAAGGCGGTCCTGCTGCCCGGTGACATCACCGACCAGGCATTCTGCGAGCGGCTGGTCGGGCAGGCGCATGAGCGGCTGGGCGGTCTGGACATCCTGGTGAACAATGCGGGCAAGCAGACCAACCAGGAGAACATCGCCGACATCACGGCCGAGCAGTTCGACCGCACGCTGAAGACCAACCTCTACGCGCTGTTCTGGATCAGCAAGGCGGCCGCACCGCTCATGCCGCCAGGCGCCGCGATCATCAACACCGCCTCCGTCGTCGCCTACAAGGCTCCGGAGATCCTGCTCGACTACGCGACGACCAAGGCCGGCATCATCACCTTCACCAAGGTGCTCGCCAAGCAGCTTATCGAGAAAGGCATCCGTGTGAACGCCGTGGCGCCTGGCCCGTTCTGGACCGCGCTGCAACCGTCGGGCGGCCAGCCACAGGACGCCATCGAGACGTTCGGCAGCTCGGTGCCGCTCGGCCGACCCGGCCAGCCGGTGGAGATCGCACCGGTCTACGTGTTCCTCGCATCGCAGGAGGCGAGCTACATCACGGGGGAGACGTATGGTGCCACCGGAGGCACCGGCCTGGCCTAGTGCTCTGACTTAATCAAAAGGTTCAGCATGCGTCAGAGCACCAGCTTGATCTGGTGGGCCGATCCAGCTGCCGGGCTGAAGCGCCCGTCAGCATCGGACCACTGGGAGCGCGTATCCTGGGAACAACTCCCATCGGACCAGGAGCCCGCGTCATCGCGAGCCGCGCATGCGGCGTGGCGATCCAGGACGAGCCACGAGCGGCCCGACCGGGTGCCGCGCTTCGGCGGAACCGACGGCGGGTAGGAGGTCGCGACCGTCGCCCGCTACCCATCGACCGGGCGCGCGGCTTGGCACAGGGCGGCGAAGCGCGCAGGGTCGCCTGAAAATTAGGAGGGCTCGGCGATGACGACCCGGACGATGTTCGACAAGATCTGGGACCAGCACGTGGTAGCCGATCTCGGCGAAGGGTGGGCCTTGCTGCACATCGACCGCCACCTGTTGCACGACTTGTCGGGCGGGCGGGCGCTGGAGGCGCTCGGGGCACGCGGCCTGACCGCGCGCAACCCCGAGCTGGCCTTCGCCACCGCCGATCATGCCGTGTCGAGCGCGCCGGGCCGCACCGCAGCGAGCTACGGACCCGGCGCGACGCTGCATGAGAGCCTGCAGACCAGGTCGCGCGCCAACCACATCGCCTTCTTCGACCTGGGGGAGGATGGTCAGGGCATCGTGCACGTCATGGCGCCCGAGCTCGGCATCGTGTTGCCGGGAACAACGCTGATCTGCGGTGACAGCCATACCTGCACCAACGGGGCGGTGGGCGCCTTGGCCTTCGGCGTCGGATCGTCGGAGTTGACGCACGCGCTGGCCACGCAGACGCTGCGACAGCGCAGGCCGCGCACCATGCGCGTGCGGTTCGAGGGCGAGTGCGGGCCGTATGTCGGCCCGAAGGACCTCATCCTGCACGCGATAGCCGCACTCGGCGCGAAGGCCGGGACCGGCTACGCGGTGGAATACGCCGGCGCGGCCGTGCGTGCGATGACGATCGAGCAGCGGCTGACGCTGTGCAACCTGTCGATCGAGATGGGCGCGAAGATGGGGATGATCGCGCCGGACGACACCACCTATGCCTATCTCCGCAACCGCCGCTTCGCGCCGAAAGGCGCCGCCTTCGACGCCGCGGTCGACCATTGGCGGCATCTGCCGAGCGACGCGGGCGCGGTGTTCGACCGGGAGGAGGTGATCGACGCCGCCCTGGTCGTGCCGACCGTCACGTGGGGCACGAGCCCGGAGCACGCCATCGGGGTCGATGGCTTGGTCCCGGACCCTGACGCCTCGGCCGACCCGGCCGTCCACTCCGCCCAGGCCGCCGCGTTGCAATACATGGACCTGCGGCCAGGACAGCCCATCGCAGGCACCAAGGTCGACTGGGTGTTCATCGGCTCCTGCACCAACAGCCGGCTGTCGGACCTGCAACAGGCCGCATCCGTCATCGGCGACCGACGCGTGGCGCCGGGGGTGACCGCCTGGGTGGTGCCCGGTTCGGAGCGGGTGAAACGCGATGCCGAAGCCCTGGGGTTGGACAGGGTGTTCCGAGACGCCGGGTTCGGCTGGCGGGAACCCGGTTGCAGCATGTGCGTGGCCGCCAATGGGGAGCGCGTGCCGCCCGGTGCGCGATCGGTCTCCACGTCCAACCGCAACTTCGTCGGCCGGCAAGGCCCCGGCGCGCGCACCCATCTCGCCAGCCCGGCAATGGCGGCCGCAGCGGCGTTGGCCGGCGCCATCACCGACGTGCGGGAGATATGAGCGTGGACCGGTTCACCGTGCTGGCCGGCGTGGCCGCGCCGCTGATGCGCGCCAACATCGACACCGATACCGTGATCCGCATCGAGCGGCTGAGCAACACCAAGCCCGTCGACACCGCGCCTTGGCTGTTCGAGTCGTTGCGCTTCGACGCCGATGGCCGGGAAGACCCCGATTTCGTGCTCAACCAGCCGCAGTTCCGCGACGCGCCGATCCTGCTGGCGGGTGAGAACTTCGGCTGCGGCTCGTCGCGCGAGGGGGCGGTTTGGGCCCTGAAATACAGTGGCATACGCTGCGTGATCGCGCCGAGCTTCGGCGACATCTTCGCCAACAACTGCTACCAGAATTTCGTCCTGCCGGTGGTGCTGCCGCCCGACCAGGTGGCGCGGCTCGCCGCCCAGTGCGCTGGCGGCAACGCCCGGATAACCGTCGATCTCCGCCGCAAGGTGGTGGTGTCGCCGCGTGGCGAGGAGATGGCGTTCGAGGTCGAGGCGATCCGCCGCGACGCGCTGCTGGAGGGCCTGGACGAGATCGGGCTGACGCTGAAACATGCGGGAGCCATCACGGCCTTCCAGGCGGAGGACCGGGCGGCACGCCCATGGGTCTGGCAGCCGGGCCAGAGCATGCTCTGACGCTGCTAACTCTCCCGCTGGGCAGGGCTATCGCATATAGTCGTATCCCCAGTTTGGAACCCTCTCCGCCAGCGGGAGAGGGAGATCAGCCAAATGCGATGGCCCCACCCAGGGCGAGAGGGAGCACCTTTCCCAGTCACCTGAAACGATCATCCGATCGCCCTGCCGTCTCCGTGAGCTCAGGCTGGCCGTCCCGCCCGGTGGTAGGGATGCCCGCTGGCGATGGCGCGGGCGCGGAACAGCTGCTCGGCCAGCATCGGGCGCACCAGCATGTGCGGCCAGGTCATCGGCCCGAGGGACAGCACGGCGTCGGCGCGGGCCAACACGGGCTCGGCCAGGCCTTCCGCGCCGCCGACCAGGAAGCAGACGGGGCGGGACGACCCGAGCCAGCGTTCCAGCAGGACCGCCAGCGCCGGGCTGTCCGGGGCCGCGCCGCCGCCATCCAGCGCCACGGCGAAGGCGCCGGCCGGTGTCGCGGCCAACAGCGCCTCCGCTTCCCGCCGCTTGATCTCCGCCGGCGCGCCCCGTCCATCCGGCACCTCCGTCACCTCCAGCGGCGGGCGCAGCCGGGCGTTGTAGCGGGCGAACAGGGTCGCCTCGGCGCCTGGCCGCAGGCGGCCGACCGCGATCAGGCGCATCGCTGTTGCATCGGCGCGGGGATCCGGGACATAGCGGACCGAGACAAGCGAGGATTTCCGCCGTGATCCGTCCCCTGCTGCTGTGCGCCGCCCTGCTGCTGTGCGCCGCCGCGCCCGCCGTCCCGACCGGGCCGGTGAAGCTGTCCGCACAGCCGGGCACGCCGCTGGAGGCGACGGCGCGCCGGGTGGCCGCGGCGGATCTGGGTGATGGCGACGCCGGCTCGTTGCTGCTGCTGGGCAGCCAGCATCTCGGCACGGCAGGCATCGGGCCGGCGCTGTTCGTGCAGGTGCAGTCGCAGCGGTCCTGCGGGTCGGCCGGCTGCTCCACCTCCGTCTACCTGCCGACCCGGGCGGGATGGACCAAGGTGCTGGACGCGGTCAGCGGCACCGTGGTGGTGGAGGCGGCCCAGCATGGCGGCATGCACGACCTGCTGGTGGGCCAGGACGACCGCTGGGTGTGGAAAGGCAGTGCCTACGCCGACACCCTGCCGGCGCCGCAGGTGGATCTGCGGCCGCGGCGCCCCCGCCCCGTCCATCGGGCGGCTACCAAAAAGCCGTCCCAGGCTCACCCTTGAACGGGCCCTCCAGGTTGGAGGTGACCCAGCCGCCGTAGAACCCGCCGGGCTGCGGTGTGGCCCGTTCGTCGCCGACGAAGCAGGCATCCATCGGCCCGGCATACACCGCGACGTGGTCGCGCAGGGCGAGGAAGGCCGGCGTGGGATCCGGGTAGCTCCAAGCCGCGTCCTCCGCGGTCTTGCCGCCGCCGCGGACGGTCCAGTAGCGGGCATGCCCCTTCCACTCGCAGAACGAGCCGTGTTGGCGGGCCTGCAGGGCGCCCGGAACGAAGCAGTCGGGCGGCAGGTAATAGGTCGGCGGATGCGTGGTCTCCAGCACGCGGAACGCCGCCAAGGTGTCGGCGATGGTCTCGCCACCGAACACGATGCGGACACGCTCGGCCACCGGCTCCAGCCGGGGCGGCCGCGGATAGTCCCAGACGCGCTCCGGCTGCAGGGTCATGGTTGGCCAGGCAGGAAGGTCAGGTCGAGGATTTGCCCCTCTCGGTATGGACAGGCCGCCGGAAAAGCCTCCTGCGGCAACCCGGTCTCCCGATCGATGCGCAGCGGGGCGTAGCGGTAGCCGGTCGCGACGGCGTCGGGGAGCCCGGACCGTAGGCTCGGGCTCCCGGCCAGGTGTTCCGCGATGCGGGCCCGCTGCTCGGCAATGGTCGAGGGCCAGGACCGGCTCCGCAGCCCGGTCTGGTACTGCCATCTCAGCACGTGCAGCAGCAGCACCGCCAGCCGGTCCCGCAATTCCTGCCGGCGGCTGCGGACCGCATCCTCGATCTCCTCCGCGAGGTACAGGTCGCTCATGCCGCCGGTTCCGCGACCTCCTCGTCCAGGTCCGGGCCCCACATCTTCTCCAGCGCGTACAGCTCCCGCGCCTCGGGCTTGAACAGGTGGACGACGATGTCGCCGGCGTCGATCAGCACCCAGTCCGACCCGCCGGCGCCCTCCACCGGCACCCGGCCCACGCCGGCCTCGTGCAGCTTCTCCTGCAGGTGCGTCGCCATGGCGGTGATCTGCCGGTCGGCCAGGCCGGTGGCGACCACCATGCGGTCGGTGAAGGCAGCCCGCCCCTCCAGGTCCAGCACGATCACGTTCTCCGCCTTGTCCGCCTCCAGGCTCTCGACGATGACGGCCTGTACGCGGTCAAGCGCTGAAGGCTCCGCCTTCTTGCGGGCGGCACGGGCGCGAGGGCCGGCAGCCGCGGCCTTCTTGCGCGGGGTGCCCGGTGCCTTGGCCGCTTCCTTCAGCACGATTGCCGGCTTGGGCGGCCGTCGCTTCGCTGGCGGCTTGGTCCCCGGATCGGCGGCGGTTGGTTTGCGTGCTATCGTCCTGCTCCCGCACTGCGTGGCGCCGCACCGGAGTATGCCGCGCGCAGGGCCGTGGCGGATATGGCATTCTGCGGCGCTGGCAGGAAGGTCCATACCGGCGGTGCCAGACCTGCAAGGATCGGCGCCTCCCGGGCCGGGTGGCGGGCGGCGTGCAGCCGCCGCGCCGCCTGGCCGGCCAAGGCGCGATGGTTGTAGCCCGGCCGCGGCACCACGGCGAACGGCGACGCCCGGGTCACCTCCAGCCAGCGGCGCCAGCGCGGCAGTTCGGCCAGGATGTCCGCACCCATCAGCCATACGAACCGCACGCGCGGGAAGCGCCCGCGAAGGGCGGGCAAGGTGTCGGCGGTGAAGCGGGTGCCGAGTGACCGCTCGATCGCCGTGGCCAGCACCCGGCGGCCATCGCCGATCGACGCTGCCGCGGCCAGCCGCTCGGCCAGAGTCGCCATGCCGGCGCGCTGCTTGAGCGGGTTGCCCGGCGACACCAGCAGCCACACCTGGTGCAGCCGCAGCCGCCGGCGCGCCAACTGCGCCACGTGGCGGTGGCCGGCATGCGCCGGGTTGAACGAGCCGCCCAGCAGGCCGACGCGGATGCGGTACCGATGCCCGAAGCGCGGCACCGGATCGGCTGCCGCTCCCAGCGTCAGGGCCGGACCTGCCCCGTGCCCACCACGACGTAGCGGAAGGTGGTGAGCTGCTCCAGCCCGATGGGCCCGCGCGCGTGCATGCGCCCGGTGGCGATGCCGATCTCGGCGCCGAAACCGAACTCGCCGCCGTCGCAGAACTGCGTGGAGGCATTCCAAAGCGCCACGGCCGAGGACACGCCGGCGAGGAACCGCTCCGCCGCGGCCGCGTCGGCGGTGACGATGGCGTCGGTGTGCTCGCTCCCGTGCCGGGCGATGTGGGCCAGCGCGCCGTCCACGCCGTCCACCACGGCCACGTTCAGCACCGCGTCCAACCACTCGGTATCGAAGTCGCCCGGCGCCGCGGCTGGCAGCTCCGGCAACACGGTGCGGGTCCGCTCGTCGGCGCGGATGCGGCAGCCGAAGGCGGTGACGGCCTGGACCAGTTGCGGCAGCAGGCTGGGAGGCGCGGCCGAGTCGACCAGCAGCGTCTCGGCCGCGCCGCACACGCCGGTGCGGCGCAGCTTGCTGTTGACCAGCAGGGAGCAGGCCATGGATGCATCCGCCGCCGCGTGGACGAACAGGTGGTTGCGCCCTTCGGCATGCGCCAGCACCGGCACCCGCGCCTCGCGCTGCACGCGCTCCACCAGCGACTTGCCGCCGCGCGGGATGATCAGGTCCAGCACGCCGGCCCCGCCCAGCATGGCGGCGACGTAGGCGCGGTCCGCATCCGGGGCGATCTGCACGGCCGCCGCGGGAAGCCCGGCCGCCACCAAGCCGGCCGCCATCGCGGCGTGGATGACGCGGGCGCTGTGCAGGCTTTCGGAGCCGCCGCGCAGGATGACGGCGTTGCCGGACTTCAGGCACAGCCCTGCCGCGTCCGCCCCGACGTTCGGCCGGCTCTCGTACACCATCCCGATCACGCCGATCGGCGCGGCGATGCGACGGAAGCGCAGGCCGTTCGGCCGCGTCCACTCGGCCAGGGTGCGGGCGAGCGGGTCGGGCAGCGCCGCCACCTCCTCCAGGCCCGCCGCCATCGCCTCGACCCGGTCCGGCGTCAGCGTCAGGCGGTCGCGGAAGGCCGGCGTGGCGTCGCTCGCGGCAAGGTCGGCGGCGTTGGCGGCGAGCAGCACGTCCGCATCCGCCCGCAACCGGGCTGCGGCCGCCAGCAAGGCCGCGTCGCGCGCCGATGCCGGCGACCGCGCCATCACCGCCGAACCGGCTCGGGCGGCGGTGCCGGCAGCCTGCAGCCAGGACGCTGCGTGATCGATGTCGGCGTTCATTCCGTCTCGCCGGCTCCGCTACACCGTCTTGAGGAAGTCGCCGAGCTTGGTGACCGCCGTCGGCTTGTCCGTCTGGTCCAGCGCGGCGAGTTCGGCCGCCAGGCGGTCCATTGCCGCCTCGTAGATCTGCCGCTCGCTGAAGCTCTGGTCCGGCTGGCCGGCATTGCGGTGCAGGTCGCGCACCACCTCGGCGATGGCGATCGGGTCGCCGCTGTTGATCTTCGCCTCGTACTCCTGCGCCCGGCGGGACCACATGGTGCGCTTGATCCGCGCGCGGCCCTTCAGCACGGCCATCGCGTCGTCGAACATCTTGCGGGTCGCCAGCTTGCGCAGGCCGGCGGACCGCGCCTTCACCACCGGGACGCGCAAGGTCATCCGGTTCTCCTCGAAGGTGATGTGGATCAGCTCCAGCTTGTGGCCGGCGATCTCCTCCGTGGCGATGCGCTCCACCTTGCCCACGCCATGGGTCGGGTAGACCACGTGGTCGCCCTCGCGGAACGTCTCCGCCTTGGCCGGCATGCGCGCGTGCATGATCGGGCGATTCGGCACGCCCGGCATGTGGCCCGGCATGCGCGGCGCGACCCGGTTGGAGGCCGGCGGCAGGGCCTCGTCCTCCTCCTCCTCGTCGACGTCGGCTGGAACCACGTCCGCCTCTGCCTCGAGCCCCTCGTCGGCGACGGCTTCGATGTCTTCCTCGGTCAGGACGGCGCCGGCTTCGACCACGGCGTCCATGGGCAGGGCCGGGTCGACCAGGTCGGTGAGTTCGTCCAGGCCCTCCGGCTCCTCCGGCACGGCCGGCTCTTCAAGCTCCGGCTCCACGCTGGCCTTGGTCTGGATCTTGTCGATGGTCTTCAACTCCGTGTTCTTGCCCCGGCCCCTCGGCGAGGGCGAGGTGGCCGTGGCTGGCGCAGCCTTGCGCGACTTGGTCGAGCCGGTCGGTCCCGCTTGTGCCATGGCAAGCCCCCCCTTGATGCCAAGCAGCCCGCCTCGCGATCGGGCGCGACGGGTAGCCGTGGTTCATGGAATAGGGCTCGCAGGGCGCGACGCCCCCATGCGAATAGCGTATCACAAAGCCAGCCGGACGTCAGCGGGGTTTTCGCGCCGCGCAAGCACCAGTTGCCCTGTGCAAGGCAGGCACCTGGTGTAAGCGCCTCCAGGGAGGACCAACGAGCAAATCGTTGATGTAACCCACCCGACCCTACCGAGAATATCTGTGAGGAACGCAAGAAGCGCCTGGGCCAACAGCCACGGCTGATCCCGTTCGTGGGGACGATCTTCCCGACCACCTCTGCGCGTCATCGAGCGGGAGCCGGAGGCGGTGCGGCGGGCGCTGGAAGACCCGTAAGGCTCAGGCTTGGCCAGGCTCCGCCGAGAACAGCGCGGCCTTGCCCGGCTTGTCCTTCCACTCGTCCGCATCCACCGGCGGCGTGCCCTTGCGGGTGATGTTCGGCCATTGTGCGGCGAACACGCGGTTCTGCTCCGCCCAGGCGGCGGCACGGTCGTCGCTGTCGGGCACGATCGCCTCGGCCGGGCACTCCGGCTCGCACACCCCGCAGTCGATGCATTCGTCCGGATGGATCATCAGCATGTTCTCGCCGACATAGAAGCAGTCGACGGGGCACACCTCGACGCAGTCCATATACTTGCAGCGGATGCAGTTCTCGGTGACCACGTAGGTCATCAACCTGGCTCCTACGATCGATACCGGGATTTTAGGTGGGGGGGTATGCCGCCGTTTCATCCCCCGTGCAAGCTGGCTCCACCAGCTCCTCGTACAGCGTCCGGGCCTCCGCGGGCGGGCCTCGCCGCGTGGCCAACGCCACCACCCGCACCACCCGCACCGCGGCGGCCGATCGCAGCGTCAATATGTCACCGGGCCGCAGCCTGGCATGCGGCTTGTCGGTCGGCTGCCGGTTGATGCGCACCGCGCCGTCCACCACCCAGCGCGCGCAGGCGGCACGCACCTTCATGAAACGCGCGCACCAGAGCCATTTGTCCAGCCGCTGCCAGCTGCGGTCCTCCGCCTCGCTCACGGACGGCGGCGCAGCGCCGCCAGGGCGGCGAACGGCCCCTCCACCCGTATGGGCGCCGGAGACGGCAGGCGTCGCGCCCGTTCGGCGGCCCGGCCGGCCCCGGCGGCGAGCATGGGCGGGGCGGGCGGGCCGAAGGCCTCCGGGTCCAGCACGCTGCCCGGCATGAACCGCACGCCCAGCGCGCGCAGCACCGCCGGCAGCAGCTCCGCCCGCACCGACAGGCGGGAGGCGAGGTTCGGCGGCAGCACCGTGGTGCCGCGACGCGTGGCGTAGGCGAGCTCGGCCGCGATCCGCTCCGCCACGTCCAACCGCAGCAGCACCGGCCCGGCGTCGAACCAGCCCATGGCGGCGGCGAAGCCCGGCGGCCAATCCGCCGGCGCAGGCAGGGACACCAGCCCGGCCGCGGGCAGGGTGGGCGCCGCCTGCCGCTGCGCCACCGCCCACAGCAGGCCGCGCAACGCCATGGCCCGCGGCTTCAGCGCGGCGGGGTGGAACAGCCCGAACCGCCCGGCGCGGACGCCCAGCGCCTTGAGCCGCGCGCGCTCCGGCGGCGGCAGCTTGACGGTCGCCGCCACGCCGCCCGCCTCGCCCAGTTGGTGCAGCGCCCCGCGCAACGCCGGGTCGGCCGGGTCGGCCAGGCGCAGCACCGGCCCCAGCTCCGCCTCGACCGTGGCGGTGGTGAAGGCCTGCAGGCGCGCGCGGATGCGTTCGCGCTGCGCCCCGTCCAGGTATTCGCTGTCCGCCACCTCCACCAGCGGGCGAAGCAGGCTGGCGCCGGGGCGCAGCCGGGCGATCGGGCCGCCGCCCCAGGCGATCCGACCGTCCGGCGCCAAGGTGAAGGCGGCATCGGCGTCGGCCGCCGCGGCGTCCACCCGGCGCGGCATCTCCTGGCGCAGGGCGCGTCGCGCGGCGCGCAGCACCAACCGCTTCTCCTCGCCCACCGCCGCCGGGTCCGGGATGAAGCCGAAGCCCTCCACATGCCCGACGGAGTGGCCTTCCACCACCACCTCGCCCCGCGGCGTGACGGCGGAGAGCAGGCTCTCGCCCTCCGTGTTCTCCAACCGGCGGATCAGCAGGGTGGAGCGGCGGTCGACGAAGCGGGCGGTCAGCTTCTCGTGCAGCGCGTCGGACAGCCTGTCCTCCACGGCGCGGGCGCGGTCCTGCATGCCGGCAGCGTCGCGCACCCAGCCCGGCCGCGCCGCGATGTAGGACCACACCCGCACGCCGGACAGGCGCTGCATCAGCGTGTCGATGTCGCCGTCGGCGCGGTCCAGCTGCGCCACCTGGCCGTCCAGCCAGTCGCCCGGCAGGTGCCCCTGGCGCGCCAGGTGGTCGAACACCCGGGCGCAGAACCGGGCGTGACTGTCGTCCGAGATCTTGCGGAAGTCCGGGATCTGGCAGGCATCCCACAGCGTGCGGACCATGCGGCGGCCGGCGGCGAGCGCGCGCACCGCGTCCTCCCGCGCCAGCATCGCCAGCGTCGCCAGGTCGGACGCGTCCCGCCCGCGCGCCAGCCCCGGCCGCGGCGGCGGCGCCTGCAGGCTGCCGAGCAGGCCGTCGACATGGCTGAAGTCCAGCTCGGCATTGCGCCAGGCGAGCTGCTCCAGCGGGTCGAAGCGGTGGTCCTGCACCGCCTCCGCCAGTTCCGGGTCGATCGGCGCGCAACCGCCGGTGGTGCCGAACGTGCCGTCCCGCATGCCGCGCCCGGCCCGTCCGGCGATCTGCGCCACCTCGCTCGCGGTCAGCCGGCGCGGACGGTGGCCGTCGAACTTGCCCAGCCGGGCGAAGGCCACGTGGTCCACGTCCATGTTGAGGCCCATGCCGATCGCGTCCGTGGCGACCAGGAAATCCACCTCCTTGGCCTGGTACAGCGCGACCTGGGCGTTGCGGGTGCGGGGCGACAGGCGGCCCATCACCACCGCGCAGCCGCCGCGGCGGCGGCGGATCAGCTCCGCGATGGCGTAGACCTCGTCGGCGGAGAAGGCGACCACGGCGCTGCGCGGCGGCAGGCGCACCAGCTTCTCCGGCCCGGCGAAGGCGAGCTGGGACAGGCGCGGCCGGGTGGTCACCTCCGCCTGCGGCACCAGGCGCTGCAGCAGCGGCCGGATCGTCTCGGCACCCAGGAACATCGTCTCTACAAGGCCGCGGGCGTGCAGCAGCCGGTCGGTGAAGATATGGCCGCGGTCCGGGTCGGCGCAGAGCTGGATCTCGTCCACCGCGACGAACTCGGTCGCCCGGTCCAACGGCATCGCCTCCACCGTGCAGGCGAAATACCGCGCGTCCGGCGGCACGATCTTCTCCTCCCCGGTGATCAGCGCCACGTGCCGCGCGCCCTTCTGCGCCACCATGCGGTCGTAGTTCTCCCGCGCGAGCAGGCGGAGCGGGAAGCCGATGATGCCGGACGAGTGCGCGAGCAGGCGCTCGATCGCGAGGTGGGTCTTGCCCGTGTTGGTCGGCCCGAGCACGGCCTTCACGCGCGAGGGGAAGCCGGACATGGAGGGATGGTTGGGCCTGGCGGCGGCAAATGCAAGCGCCGGCGCCGCGCTTGTCACGGCGGCCGGCCTGCGCGAGAAGGCGCCGATGTTCGACCGCGACCTCGACTGCCTGGCACCGCCCGAGGCCGTCGCCCTACCTGTCCACGCCCTGCGTCCGGCCGGGCTGGCTGCCTTCCTGGCAACGTCGCCCCACCAGGCCTTCCTGCGGGCCAGCGGCTTCACCGCCGCGGCGGCGGAGATCCGTCTGCTGCCCGGCCAGGACGGGCTCGCCGGCGCCGTGTTCGGCCTTGGGGACAGCACGGACCCGCATCTGTTCGGCGCCCTGCCCTTCGGACTGCCCCCGTTTTGCTGGCGGATCGAGCCGGGGGATTTCGCGGCCGAGGACGCCACGCTCGGCTTCTGCCTGGGCGCCTACCAGTTCACCCTCTTCAAGCCGGCGCGGCCCTGCGCCACGTTGGCGGCGCCCCGCGGCACCGGAGCGCAGGCGGCGCGCGCCACCTGGCTGGTACGCGACCTGATCAACACGCCTGCCGATCGCCTGGGCCCAGCCGAGCTGGCGGCGGTGGCGCTCGCCGTGGGCGAGTCGTTCGGCGCCGCGACCCGCCTCGTCACCGGTGATGCGCTCGCGCACGACTACCCGGCGATCGCCGCCGTCGGTGCCGGGTCGGACCGGGCGCCGGCCGTCGCGGCGTTCCGCTGGCAGGGGAGTGCGGCGGCGGCGGACGCCCCGCTGATCGCGCTGTGCGGCAAGGGCGTCTGCTTCGACACCGGCGGCTACGACCTGAAGCCGGCGGCCGGCATGCTGCGCATGAAGAAGGACATGGGTGGCGCCGCCATCATGCTGGGGCTGGCGCGGATGGTCATGGCGGCCGACCTCCCGGTGCGTCTGGCGGTGCGGCTTGGTTGCGTGGAGAACAGCGTGTCTGGCCGTGCCATGCGCCCCTCCGATGTGTTGGCGACCCGGCGCGGCCTGCACGTGGAGGTCGGCAACACCGATGCGGAGGGCCGGCTGGTGCTGTGCGACCTCCTTGCCGAGGCGTCGGACGAAAACCCGAGGCTGCTGCTGGACGCGGCGACGCTGACCGGTGCCGCGCGCGTGGCGCTCGGCCCGGACCTGCCGGCCATGTTCTGCAACGACGAAGGCGTCGCCGGGCTCATGTCCGCGGCAGCGGCGGCGACGAACGACCCGCTTTGGCGTCTGCCGCTCTGGCCTGGGTATGACCCCTGGCTGTCCAGCCGGGTTGCCGACATCAACAACATCGCGGCCAAGCCGTTTGCCGGCGCGATCGTGGCCGCATTGTTTCTTCAACGGTTCGTGAAACGGGCGACGCCATGGGTGCATCTGGACACCTACGCATGGTCCGACACGACTGTGCCGGGGCATCCCGAGGGCGGTGAAGCACAGACGATGCGGGCATCGTTCCACGCAATCTGGATGATTGTTAATCGGCCCGCCGGAAATGAACCACTCCAGTAACGTAAACGGGATTAAACTTATGAGGCTGAGTTGGTTACTAGGAGTATGGCATATACGACGTGAGCTTCGATATGCGTGAAAGCCGGTCGTTTCTGTAGGTCTCCCTTGCCGGTCATCGGAAGCCCCGATGCGTGGAGACGAGAAGGATTTTACATCATGGCGACTTCGTCTTCGGCCGACCAGCTGGTCGGCATCCTCCGGGACACCGTGGTGGCCCTGGTACGGCGCGACGGACCGGACCTGTCCGCCCGGCAGCTCGGCGTTTTCCTGACATGCTACCTCGAGGATGGGGCCCACACTGTGCGTGGCCTTGCGGCCGCGCTGAACGTGTCCAAGCCAGCGATCACACGGGCGCTCGACCGCCTTGGCGAGCTCGACCTGGCGCGCCGCAAGGTGGATCCGACGGACCGCCGCAGCGTCCTGGTGCAACGCACGCTGAAGGGCGCCGCCTTCCTGCGCGACATGCGCGCCATCATGTCGGAGGCGCATGCTCCCGCTCGCAAGGCGTCCGCCAGCGCGTCGGGCGAGGCACCGCGTAAAGCGATGCACGGCTGAGCGCCGCGCGGGGCAGGTGGTTGACAAGGCTATCCCGGAAGCGGAGGCTCCTCGCACCAAGGGGGGCCCCGCATGGGGCTGAGATACCGTAGGGCGGGGATGGATCCGCGAAGCACGGGGACCCTAGACCTGATCCGGATCATGCCGGCGGAGGGATGGGGCAAGCGCGATTGGGCGTGGCCTCCTCCCGAGCTACGGAGGATGAGCCTATGACCTACCAGCAGAAGCCGAGCGCCGTGACGACGGGAGCGATCGCCGGATCGCACAAGGTGTACAGCCGGCCACCGGGCTTCGGTGACATCACCGTGCCCTTTCGCGAGGTCCCGCTCGACCGGAGCGCCGCGGAGCCGCCGGTCCGGCTCTACGACACGTCCGGCCCCTACACCGACGACGCGGCCACTATCGACTTGGCCGAGGGATTGCCGCGCATCCGGGCGCCCTGGCTCGCCCGCCGCGGCTTCTCCACCCCGGTCGCGCGCGCGTTGCGGCCGGAGGATAACGGGCACACCGACCGCCTGGTCCCGGAATGTCCGGCCGCGCCGACCCTGCTGGCCGGGATCGCCGGGCGGCCCGTCACGCAGTTGGAGTTCGCCCGCGCCGGGATCGTCACGGAGGAGATGGTCTACGTCGCCCACCGCGAGAACATGGGCCGCGCCGCCATGGCCGATGGGGCGGAGGCGCGTCGCGCGGGGGGCGAGGATTTCGGCGCCGCCATTCCCGCCTTCATCACCGCCGAATTCGTCCGCGACGAGGTGGCGCGCGGCCGCGCCATCATCCCGGCCAACATCAACCATCCGGAGTTGGAGCCGACGATCCTCGGCCGCAACTTCCTGGTGAAGATCAACGCCAACATCGGCAACTCCGCCGTCACCTCCTCCGCTGCGGAGGAGGTGGAGAAACTGGTATGGGCGATCCGCTGGGGTGCGGACACGGTCATGGACCTGTCCACCGGCCGCAACATCCACAACATCCGCGGCTGGATCATGCGCAACAGCCCCGTGCCGATCGGTACCGTGCCAATCTACCAGGCGTTGGAGAAGGTGGGCGGGGACGCGGACAAGCTGGACTGGGAGGTGTTCCGCGACACGCTGGTCGAGCAAGCGGAGCAGGGCGTCGACTACTTCACCATCCATGCCGGCGTGCGCCTGGCCTACGTGCCGCTGACCGCCCGGCGCACCACGGGGATCGTCAGCCGCGGCGGCTCCATCATGGCGCGCTGGTGCCTGGCGCATCACCGCGAAAGCTTCCTCTACGAGCACTTCGGCGACATCTGCGACATCATGCGCAAGTATGACGTGTCGTTCTCGCTGGGGGATGGGCTGCGCCCCGGCTCCATCGCGGACGCCAACGACGCGGCCCAGTTCGCCGAGCTGGACACGCTGGGCGAGTTGACCACCGTCGCCTGGGACAAGGGTTGCCAGGTGATGATCGAAGGGCCGGGCCACGTCCCGATGCACAAGATCAAGGTCAATATGGAGAAACAGCTCGCCGTCTGCGGCGAAGCGCCGTTCTACACGCTCGGGCCGCTCACGACGGACATCGCGCCGGGTTACGACCACATCACCTCGGCGATCGGCGCGGCGATGATCGGCTGGTTCGGCACCTCCGTGCTCTGCTACGTGACGCCCAAGGAGCATCTGGGCCTGCCCAACCGGGACGACGTGAAGACCGGCGTGATCACCTACCGCATCGCAGCCCATGCCGCCGACCTGGCCAAGGGCCACCCGGCGGCGCAGTTGCGGGACGACGCGATCAGCCGCGCCCGGTTCGAGTTCCGTTGGCAGGACCAGTTCAACCTCGGCCTCGACCCGGACACGGCGCGCCAGTTCCATGACGAGACGCTGCCGAAGGACGCGCACAAGGTGGCGCATTTCTGCTCCATGTGCGGGCCGAAGTTCTGCTCCATGAAGATCAGCCAGGACATCCGCGCCGACGCCGAACGCTTGGCCGGGCTGGAGCAGAAGAGCGACGAGTTCCGCAACAGCGGCGCCACCCTCTACGTCCCCGAACCGGTGCCGCGCGTCGCGGAGGAGACGCCGGCGGCGTGAGCGGCGTGGTCGGCCAGGCCCGGTTGGCCCTCGAGGCGATCGGGCAGCTTCCGGACAGCGAGCTGGACCTGGCCGACGCCGCCCTGCAACTGGCCCGGATCGACGCGCCGGACGCCGACTGGCAGGCGGCGCGGTCGCATCTGTCGGAGCTGGCGCGGGACGCGGTGACGCTGGCCGTGGACCGGGCCGGCGATGACCCTTCCATCCGCGCCGGGGCGCTGGCCGGGTTGATGACCGGGCGCTGGCGCTATGCGGGCGCCACCGAGCAATATGATGACCCGGCCAACGCGAACCTGATCCGCGTGATCGAACGGCGGCGCGGCCTGCCGGTGGCGCTCGGTATCCTGTGGCTGCACTGCGCCCGCGCCGCCGGGTGGGAGGCGTTCGGCGTCGACTTCCCCGGCCACTTCATGATCGCGCTGCCCGGCGGCGGCAGCCAGCTGGTGCTGGACGTGTTCGACGGCGGGCAGCCGATGGATGCGCGGGCGCTGCGCGGGCTGATCAAGCGGGTGGAGGGCGCCAAGGCGGAGCTCCGCCCCGGCCTGCTGCAGCCGATGAGCGCGCGTGCCGTGCTGCTGCGGCTGCAGAACAACCTCAAGCTGCGCCGAATGGATGCCGGCGACCTGGCGGGCGGGCTCGCCGCCGTCGAGGACATGCTGCGGATCGCGCCGGACCATGCCTCCCTGTGGCGCGAGGCGGCGATGGTGAACCAGCGGCTGGACCATGTCGGCGCCGCCCTGCGCTGCTTCGAGCGGTTCCTGGTGCTGGTGCCGCAGGGTGAGGCGGCCAGCCGCGTGCGCACGGTGATGGAGGATTTGCGCACCCGCCTGAACTGACCGCCCCATGCGGCGGAGCGGCAACCATGCTATGTCAGCGATGATGGCTGCAGACCGCCCTACCGCCGCCGAGTTCTACGCCACGCCCCAGGGCGCCATCGCGGTCGGCCTGGTGCGGGAGCGGCTGCTCCAGCTCTGGCCGGACGCTGCCGGGCAGTCGGTGCTGGGGCTGGGCCATGCTGCGCCCTACCTGTCGGTCTGGCGGGATGGGTCGGCACGCTGCCTATCGGCGTGTTCCGGCGCCGTCTCGGCGTGGCCGGAGCAAGGCGCGAGCCTGTCCTGCGCCGTGACGGCCGAGGCGCTGCCGTTCTCCGACCTGTCGCTCGACCGCATCCTGGTGGTGCACGGGCTGGAGGATGCCGAGCGCGCCCGGCGCATGCTGCGCGAGGTCTGGCGCGTGCTGAAGGATGACGGGCGGCTGCTGGTGGTGGCGCCGAACCGTGCCGGGCTGTGGGCGCATGTGGACAGCACGCCGTTCGGCCGGGCGACCCCCTACTCCAGCGGCGAGATCACCCGCTTGCTGACCCGCAGCCTGTTCCGGGTGGAGCGGCGCGACGGGGTGCTGTACGTCCCCCCTTCCCGCCACCGTTTGGTGCTGCGCAGCGCCCGGGTGTTCGAGCAGGCAGGCCGCCGGCTGGTGCCGCATCTGGCCGGCCTGACGATCACCGAGGCGGTGAAGGACGTCTACGCCGCGCTGCCGCTCGCCCCTGCGAACCGCCGCCGCGTCGTCGTGGCGGAGGCGGCGTAGCACCCTACGACGGAGGGACGTAGGGTGGGCTTCACCCAGGGCCTTCGCCCACCCTGCTGGCTTTCCGCATCCAGCCCGCCAGTCTACACACGGGCATCAATGGACGGATGAGCATGGACTTCACCATCGGCTGCACGCTGCGCTACCAGGTGGAGGCGCTCACTCCCTTCGTGCTCAACCTCGAGGCAGTGCGCATGCCGCGGCAGCGCATCCTGGCGGAACGGCTGGTCACCAGCCCAGACCTGGGTGAACCGGATCGCTTCGACGCGGTGGAGAGTGGCAACCGGTTCATCCGCTTCCTGGTGCCGCCCGGCGCGTTCCAGATCGACTACGAGGCGACCGTCGCGCTGGACCCGCAGATGCTGGACCCGACGGCGGTGACGGAGATCGCCGGCGGCTCCCTGCCCATGGAGGTGCTGCCGTACCTGAACGCCAGCCGTTACTGCCAATCGGACCGGCTGAGCCGCTTCGCCAACCGGCAGTTCGGGCAGGAGCCGGCGGGGCACCAGCGGGTCACGGCGATCTGCAACTGGATCCGCGACAACGTGGACTACCAGGCCGGCACGTCGGACGCGCTCACCAGCGCCTATGACACGCTGGGCGACCGGGCCGGCGTGTGCCGGGACTTCGCGCACCTGGCGATCACGCTGTGCCGGGCGGTGGGCATCCCGGCGCGCTACATCAGCGCCTATGCCTGGCAGCTCTCCCCGCCGGACTTCCACGCGGTGTTCGAGGCTTTCCTTCAAGGGCCCGGCGGCGGCGCCTGGTACCTGTTCGACCCCACCCGCATGGCGGCGTTGGACGGGCTGGTGCGGATCGGCGCCGGGCGGGATGCGGCGGACGTGGCATTCTGCTCGATCTACGGCAATGCCGAGGCGCAGCCGCCCTCCGTGTGGATCGAGGGGCCGACGCCGGACCCGATCCGCACCACGCAGGCTGTGAGCACGCAAGCCGCGTAACCATGCAGGCGAGTTCGCGCTGGCTGGCCCCGCTGCTCGGGTTCCTGACGGCGGTGGGGCCGCTGTCGACCGACATGTACCTGCCGGCCTTCCCCGCCATCGAGGCGACCTATGGCGCGCCGGAGGGCACGGCGCAGATCACCCTGGCCAGCTGGTTCGCCGGCCTGGCGGTGGGGCAGATCGCGCAGGGCACGATGGCGGACCGGTTCGGGCGCCGCCGGCCGTTGATCGCCGGGCTGATGCTGTACACGCTGGCCTCGGCCAGCTGCGCCCTGGCGCCGGACCTGGCGACGCTGACCGTCCTGCGGGCGGTCGCGGCGTTCGGCGGCTCGGCCAGCATGGTGCTGCCCCGGGCGATCGTGCGCGACCTGGCGGACGGGCATGCCGCCGCCCGGCTGATGTCGCAGCTGATGCTGGTGATGGGGGTGGCACCGATCCTGGCGCCGACGCTGGGCGGCCTGCTGCTGAGCGTGGCGTCGTGGCACCTCATCTTCTGGTTCGCGGCCCTGCACGGCCTGGTGGCGCTGACCGTGGTCTGGCGCGTGCTGCCGGAAACGCTGCCGGCTGGGCGCCGGGTGCGGCTGGGCTTGGCCGGCCTGCTGTCGCGCTATGGCGGCGTGCTGCGCGAGCGGACCTTTTTCCTGCACATGGCGATCGGCTCCTGCGTCATGTTCAGCATGTTCGCCTACCTGAGCGGCTCGCCCCCGGTGTACATCCAGCTCTTTGGGCTGTCGCCGCCGGTGTATGGGATGCTGTTCGGCCTCTGCGCCGCCGGGTTCATCCTGGGCGCCCAGGTCAACCCATTCCTCATCCGCCGCTTCGGCGCATCCGGCGTGCTGCGGGTGGCCGTGCGGCTGTTCCTCGCCGCGACCCTGCTGCTGACGGTGCTGGCCTTCGCCGGCGCGTTCGGCGTGGCCAGCGTCTTCGTGCCGATCCTGCTGGGCATGAGCACGCTGGGCTTCATCATGCCCAATGCCGCGGTCGGGGCGCTGTCGCGGCACGCCAACCATGCGGGGAGCGCATCCGCCCTGATGGGGACGGTCCAGTTCCTCTTTGCAGCGATCAGTGGCTCCCTGATGGGGCTGCTGACGGACGGCACGGCGCGGCCGATGGCCGTGATGATGCTGCTCGGCGCCATCTGTGCGACCGCCGTGGATGCAGGCCGCCAATCCCCCTGATCTCCAGGTGTCCAGAGGACGACTGTCCTCTGGTGGGGTCCGGGGTAAAGCCCCCGCCCTTCGCTTCCTAGGTGACCATCGGATCGGTCAACACGGCCAGCAGCACGGCGGCGGCTTGTGCCACGTTCAGGCTCTGCACCTTGCCCGGACCGATGATGCGGACGCGGCGCCGGCAGCCTTCCAGCGCGTCGAACGACACGCCGCGCTCCTCGTTGCCCAGCACCAGCGCGACCGGGCGGTCGCGCGGCAGGGTCTGCAGCGGCATCGCGTCCGGCGTGAGGGTGGCGGCGACGGTGCGGTAATGCGGCTCCAGCGCTGCCAGCGCCTTGCGCAGGTTCCGCGTCTTGTGCAGTTCGAGGTATTCCAGGCCGCCCTCCGCGGTGCGGTAGGCGGCGTCCGACGGCATGGCGGCGCCGGGCAACTCGTGGAACAGCAGGCCGCCGGCACCGAAGAACGCGGCGCTGCGGGCGATGGCGCCCAGATTGTGCGGGTTGCTCACGCCGTCCAGCACCACCAGCAGCTTGAATCGCGGCGGGCGGACGAAGTCGATGATGCCGATCGGGCGCGGCTCGGCCACGGCCACGATCCCGCCGTGATGGCCCGAGCCGGCGGCCTTGGCGATCTCCGCCTCCTCCAGCAGGCGGTAGGGCCGGCGCTGCTTGGCCATGACGGCGCAGAGCGGGCCGGCCTGCTCCTTCATGGCGGCGGTGTAGAACAGCCGCTTGGCGGAGGCTGGCCGGCAGGCGAACAGGGCGGCGACGGCGTTGGCGCCGCAGATGCGGTCTTCCTCCACGCTCAGCCGGGCCCGATCCGCTGCTTGGCCTCGGCCACCACGGCGTGGAACATCGCCTCCGTCAGCCGCCCGGTGTTCGTGTTGTAGCGGGACACGTGGTAGCTGCCGGCCAGCAGCCGGCCGCCCTCCAGCGGGTGGAAGGCGCCGTGGCGGAATTTGTAGAGCGCCTGGCGCAGGCCCAACGCGCGCAGCACCGCCGCATGGGCGAGCAATCCCAGCACCAGGATCACCCGCAGCCGCGGCATCGCCGCCAATTCGGACGCGAGGAAGGGGTTGCAGCACCTGACCTCCGCGGGGACGGGGAGGTTGGCCGGCGGCACGCAGCGGACGGCGTTGACGACCCTGCAGTCCTGCAAGGCAAGGCCGTCGGTCGGGTCCGCCCGGTACTCACCGGTGGCGAACCCGAACCGCAGCAGCGTCTCGTACAGCAGGATGCCGGCATGGTCGCCAGTGAACGGCCGGCCCGTCCGGTTGGCCCCCCGCACGCCCGGCGCCATGCCGACGACCAGCAGGCGCGCCTGCGTGCTGCCGAAGCTCGGGACGGGGGCGTTGAACCAGTCCGGATGCTCCGCCCGGTTGGCCGCCCGGTAGATGGCCAGGCGGGGGCACAGCGGACAGTCCGGCGACGGGGCAGCCGGGTCGCCGCTCAAGCGTCCGTCGGCTCGGCAAAGGGCTCGGCGGGCCGTGGCGGGCGGGCACGCGGCTCGGTTTGCCGGCGGGTGAAGCCCGGGGCGATGTCGGCCAGGTCGATGAAGTGGTCGGCCTGGCGGCGCAACTCGTCCCCCACCATCGGCGGGCTGCTGCGCACGGTCGACACCACGGACACGCGGACCCCCAGCCGCTGCACCGCCGCCACCAGCCGGCGGAAGTCGCTATCGCCGCTGAACAGCACGACGTGGTCCAGCTTGGGCGCCAGTTCCAGCATGTCGACGGCGAGTTCGACGTCCATGTTGCCCTTGACGCGGCGGCGGCCGGCAGCGTCGGTGAATTCGCGCGCGGGCTTGGTGATCAGCGTGTAGCCGTTGTACGCCAGCCAGTCGGTCAGGGGCTTGAGCGGCGAATATTCCTCCGTCTCCAGCAGCGCCGAGTAGTAGTAGGCGCGGATGACGTGCGTCTTGCCCCGGAAGAACTCGAGCATGTTGCGGTAGTCGATGTCGAAGCCGAGGTTGCGCGAAGCCGAATAGAGATTGGCACCATCAATGAAAAGCGCGGTTCGTTCGTCGGGTCGGAAAAACAAGACGTGATGTTCCTTGGGTCGGGTCGGAGGCGTGGACAATAGAGGGTGGGACCACGCACTCTTAGAAGCTGCCGCGGCTGGCAGAAAGGTGGCACGTGTTGATCCTGGTGGCGCTCGGCGCAAACCTGCCCGGTGCTGACGGCACGCCGGCGCTGGAGACGTGCCGCCGGGCCGCGGCCGCGCTCGACGGCTTGGCCGGGTTACGCTGCGTCGCCCTGTCCCGCTGGTTCGCGACCCTGCCGATGCCGCCGTCCGGACAGCCGCCCTACATCAACGGCGTGGCCCGGCTGGATGGCGTGGCCGATCCCGCCCGCCTGCTGGCGGCCTTGCAGGCTGTCGAGGCGGCGCATGGCCGCCAGCGCAGCGTGCCCAACGCCGCCCGCACGCTGGACCTGGACATCGTCGCCATGGGCGGCCTCGTCCGCGCCGCGCCGGACCCGGTGCTGCCGCATCCCCGCATGCACGAACGCGGCTTCGTCCTGGCGCCGCTGCTGGACGTGGCGCCCGAGTGGACCCACCCCGTGCTGGGCCGCACCGCCCGCGACCTGTTGGCCATGCTGCCCGACCAGGGCGTCCGCCCGATCCTGCTCGATGCCGACGACGCGCCTTCGCACTTGCGAGACGGGCCGATGCCACCTAACTAGGCAAACCAGCTTCATCCTGTCTTGGAGACCGCCGATGGCACGCGTCACCGTCGAGGACTGCGTACAGCGCGTCCCAAACCGCTTCGAGCTGGTGCTGTTCGCGGCACAGCGCGCGCGCAACCTGAGCCGGGGCGAGGAGCTGACGGTGGACCGGGACGACGACAAGAACCCGGTGGTGGCATTGCGGGAGATCGCGGAGGAGACGATCGGGCTGCCCAAGCTGGAGCAGGACCTGATCAAGTCGCTGTCCCGCGCGCCGGAGCCGGAGCCGGCCGACGAGGAGGTGCTCGACCTCATCCCGACCGACCAGAACATCTTCGGCCTGCAGGACGTCGCCGCCGACGAGGAGGCCGCCAGCCTGCCGGTGGAGGACATGTCGCCGGAGGACCTGGAAGCCGCCATCGAGGCCGAGCTCGGCGGCCGTCGCCGCTGATGCCGGCCGGCCCATCCGAGGTGCATGGACAGGCGTAGCCCACCCGACTTCGCGCGCGCCCAGCCCGTCCGCGCGCCGGACGGGCTGGCAAACGCCCATGCGCCCCGCGTCAACGTCGTCCGCCAGTTCGAGCTGACGGAACGCGTCCTCGCCTACGACCCGAAGGCCGACACGGACCTGATCGACGCCGCCTACGTGCTGGCGATGCAGGCCCATGGCGACCAGCGGCGGGACAATGGCGACCCCTACATCACCCACCCGGTGGCCGTTGCCGATATCCTTGCCGGCTACCGGCTGGACACGGACAGCATCGTCACGGCGCTGCTGCACGACACGGTGGAGGACACCGGCGTCAAGCTGTCCGATATCGAGCAGCGGTTCGGCAAGGCGGTGGCCGGGCTGGTCGACGGCGTCACCAAGCTCACCAAGCTGGAGCTGAAGACCGGGCGGGACAAGCAGGCGGAGAACTTCCGCAAGCTGGTGCTGGCGATGAGCCAGGACATCCGGGTGCTGATCGTCAAGCTGGCGGACCGGCTGCACAACATGCGCACGCTGCACTTCGTGGCGTCTGCGGAGCGGCGCCAGCGCATCGCGCGGGAGACGATGGAGATCTACGCCCCTTTGGCCGAGCGCATCGGCATGGACGCGGTGAAGACGGAGCTGCAGAACCTCGCCTTCGCCCAGTTGGAGAAGGAGGCGTTCGACACCATCCAGGCACGGCTGAACTTCCTGCGCGGGCAGGGCGCCGACATCATCGAGGAGGTGCGCGGCGAACTCGCCCGGCTGGGCCGCAGCGCCGGGGTGGAGGCGGTGGAGGTGAGCGGCCGGGAGAAGAGCCCGTTCTCCATCTGGGAGAAGATGCAGCGCCGCAACATCGCGTTCGAGCAGCTGTCCGACATCATGGCGTTCCGCATGGTCGTGCCCACGCGGGCGGACTGCTACGTGGCGCTCGGCGCGGTGCACGCCAACTACCCGGTGATCCCCGGACGGTTCAAGGACTACATCTCCACGCCGAAATCCAACGGCTACCAGAGCCTGCACACCGGGGTGACGCTGCCTTCGCCGCGCAACCAGAAGATCGAGGTGCAAATCCGCACCGCCGACATGCAGCGCGTGGCCGATAACGGGGTGGCGGCGCATTGGGGCTACAAGCTGGGTGTCGCCGGTCCGGAGGAGGGGCAGGATTTCCCCTGGGTGCGCGACCTGTTGGAGATCCTCGACAACTCAACCACGGGCGAGGACTTCCTCGAGAACACCAAGCTTGAGCTGTATCAGGACAAGGTGTTCTGCTTCACGCCGAAGGGGCAGCTGATCCAGCTACCGCGCGGCGCCACGCCGATCGACTTCGCCTATGCCGTGCACAGCCAGGTCGGCGACACCTGCGTCGGCGCCAAGATCAACGGGCGGCTGCTGCCGCTGCGCACCGAGCTGCAGAACGGCGACCAGGTGGAGGTGATGACCGCGCGTGGCGGCTCGCCTTCCCCCGCGTGGGAGCGGTTCGCCGTCACGGGCAAGGCCCGCGCCCGCATCCGCCGCCATGTGGCGCTGCAGCAGCGCCAGCAGCATCTGGATGCGGGCAAGTCCGCCTTGGCGAAGGCGTTCCGGCAGGACGGGGTCGACGGTTCCGAGAAGGTGCTGGACGCCACGCTGAAGCTGCTGAAATGCGCGGCGCTGGACGACCTGTACGTCGCGGTTGGCAACGGCAACATCGGCCCGCGGGACGTGGTGCACGCCGCCTACCCGGAGCTGCGGCAGGCGCCGCGCGCGCCACGCATGCTGCCGCAGATGCCGTCCCGCGCGCCCAGCCGCCCGGCTGGGGCCAGCGCCGCCATCTCCGGCCTGTTGCCGAACATGGTGGTGAACTACGCCGGCTGCTGCCATCCGCTGCCGGGCGACCCGATCGTGGGGATCGTCACCACGGGCAAGGGCGTGACCGTCCACGCGAAGAGCTGCCAGACGCTGGAGAGCTTCGCCGCCACGCCGGAGCGCTTCCTGGACATCGGCTGGGAAGGGGACGGGCTGGCCGGCGGCGTGCATACGGGGCGCATCAGCGTGATCGCCGGCAACGACCCGGGCATGCTCGCCAGCCTGACCAACGCGATCTCCAAGCACGAGGGCTCCGTCACCAACCTCAAGATCGTCAACCGGCAGCAGGACTTCTTCGAGATCCTGGTCGACGTGGAGGTGCGCGACCTGCGCCACCTGTCGACGGTGATCGCCGGGCTGCGCGCCGCCAGCGGCATCACCCAGGTGGAGCGGGCGCGCGCATGATCCTCGGCACCGGCGCAGACCTGTGCGACATCCGACGGATCGAGCGGGTGATGGCGCGGTTCGGGGACCGTTTCCTGCACCGGGTGTTCACCGAGGCGGAGCGGGCGCGCGCCGCCCGGCGCCACCCGCGCATCCAGCCCGGCACCTACGCCAAACGGTTCGCGGCGAAGGAGGCATGTGCCAAGGCGCTCGGCACCGGCTTCCGCCGCGGGGTGTTCCACTCCGACATGGGGGTGGTGAACCTGCCCGGCGGGCAGCCCACCCTGGCGCTGACCGGGGGTGCGGCGGCGCGCCTGCGGGAGATCACGCCGGCTGGCCAGGTCGCGACGATCCACCTGACGCTGACGGACGAGCATCCCTACGCCCTGGCGCAGGTGATGATTTCCGGCGACCCGGCATGAGCGGCACGGTCGCCACCGACTGGGAGGCCCGCTTCCGTGCCGAGCGCACGCCTTGGGAGCGGCCGACCCTGCACCCGGCGTTCTCCGCCTGGCGGGCGTCCGGTGCGCTCGCCCCCTGCCGCATCCTGCTACCCGGCGCGGGCCGCAGCGGGGAGCCGCTGGCGCTGGCGCGTGACGGGTTCGACGTGACGGTGGTCGATTCGGCGCCGACCGCGGTTGCGGTGCAGCGGGTCCGGCTGCAATCGGCGGCCGTGGCCGGGGGCGTGCACGAGGCCGACCTGCTGGACTGGGTGGCGCCGTCGCCGTTCGACGCGGTCTACGACCAGACCTGCCTATGCGCCCTGCCACCTGCCGTGCTGCCCGCCTATGTGGCGCGCCTGCACGGCTGGCTGCGGCCCGGCGGCCGGCTGTTCATCCTGTTCATGCAGACCGGCAAGGAGGGCGGCCCACCCTTCGACTGCCCGCCGGAGCGGATGCGCGACCTGTTCGGGTCGGGCTGGCTGTGGCCGGATCACCTGGCCGACGCGGTGCCGCATACGCTGGCCCAGGGCGAGATCCCCGTGGTGCTCATCCGGGTCTAGCAACGCTCGGGGCTCTGATCGCGGAGTGGAAGTGCCCGGCTCAGGGCGCGCGGTGGTGCACGGGCCGTCGCACCCGACTGCGCGCCAGCGCCCGACGGCGTTCCGCCATGGTGCCCAGACCGTCATTGTGCGGCGGCGGCGCGTCGTTGAAGTTGAAGAGATGCTGCGGCGGCGGGTTGTTGACGCTGCCGAGCTGCGCTTTGGCCGACAGGCCGGCAGTCAGTCCTACGGCGAGCGTCAGCCCTGATAGGAAAAGGCGGGTCTTCGACTGAATCGGCATCGTTTTGATCCTGGACCGGAGTGATGGCCCTTCATGCCCGTCTCCGCCACACTGTCAATCAGCCTCGGGACATGCTCCTGCGCCACCCTGACAGTCAGAACCCGCTCGGGAGCACGTGATGCCAGCGCCGCTTCCATCCAGGGAAAGGGCTGGCTCGCGAAGCTCCTTGGCCGGCACGGCGGCGATGAACTGCGTCAGCATCAGATAGGGTTGTCCATCGATCCCGAAGACCGGATCGGGGTTTTGGGTTGGCTTTGGCGCAGCCTCCGTTCATCGGGCAGCATGACGTTGGTGGACCGGCGCGCCACCTGGAGGTTCGTAGACCGAGGCATCGAGGCTCCTCCCGTAAGGGCAGATGGTCGATCGCATTCGACATACCGAGCCGTGATCCAGTCCGCGCTTCCTTGACAGACCCCACCCCCATCGGCTTCATCCGTCGGCATTTTACCGGACCGCCGCACCTCAATGGCTAAAGCGAAATCGGGCGGCTGGCTCGACAACATCAAGACCATCGTCTACGCCGGGCTGATCGCCGTCGTCATCCGCACCGTGGCTTTCGAACCGTTCAACATCCCATCCGGATCGATGATCCCGACACTTCTGGTCGGCGACTACCTCTTCGTGTCCAAGTTCAGCTACGGTTACTCGCGGTTCTCCATGCCGTTCTCGCCGGACCTGTTCTCCGGGCGCATCTTCGGCAGCCTGCCCAAGCGGGGCGACGTGGTCGTGTTCAAGAACATGCACGACGACTACGCCGACTACATCAAGCGCATCGTGGGCCTGCCCGGCGACCACATCCAGGTGCGCGCCGGCGTGCTGTACGTGAACGGGCAGCCGGCCCCGCGGCGCCCGATGGGCGAGATCCTGGCGACGGACGAGAACGGCGCCTCCATCGCCGAGCGGGAATACACGGAGGCGCTGCCCGGCGGCGCCAGCCATCTGATCGCCAAGATGGGCGATGATGGGTTCCAGAACAACACGCAGGAGTTCGTGGTCCCCGAGGGCAACCTGTTCGCCATGGGTGACAACCGCGACAACAGCCTGGACAGCCGGTTCATGGACGGGCGCGGCGTGGGCTTCCTCCCGGTCGAGAACCTGGTCGGCCGGGCCGAATTCATCTTCTTCTCGATCGACGCCTCCGCCCCGTGGTGGCAGGTATGGGAATGGCCGCTGGAAATCCGCTGGAGCCGCCTGCTGACCGGGATACGGTGAGCGACACCGCGTTCGGCCACGCCTTCCGTCGCCCCGACCTGCTGCGCGAGGCGCTGACCCACCGTTCCGCCGTGCCCCGCACCGCCGGCCGCGCCGCCACGGTCCGCTCCAATGAACGGCTGGAGTTCGTGGGGGACCGGGTGCTGGGGCTGCTGATGGCCGAGTGGCTGGCCGAACGGTTCCCCAACGAGGCCGAAGGCCTGCTCGCCCGCCGCCATGCCGAGCTGGTGGCCGAACCGCAGCTGGCCGCCATCGGCTCGAGCCTCGGCATCTCCGACCGGCTGATCGTGGCGCCGAACGAGGCCCGCGCCGGCGTCGGCCGCGGCGTGGCGGTGGTGGCGGACGCAATGGAGGCCGTGCTCGGCGCCATCTACCTGGATGGCGGGCTGGAGGCCGCGCGGCGGCTGGTGCGGGACGCTTGGGCGGAGGCGATCGGCGCGCAGGCCAAGCCGCCGAAGCACCCGAAATCCGACCTGAAGGAGTGGCTGGAGGCGCGGGGCGCGGCGCTGCCGCCGTTCGTGGAGGTGTCCCGCACCGGCCCGGCGCATGCGCTGGAATTCACCGTGTCGGTGTCCGCGCTGGGACGCACCGGCACCGGCACCGCCCCTACGAAGCAGGTGGCGGAGCGGGATGCGGCGTCCGACCTGCTGCGGCAGCTGCAGGCATGAGGAGGGACGGGCCATGACCGCACGGTGCGGGTTCGCCGCCCTGGTCGGCGCGCCGAACGCCGGCAAGTCCACGCTGCTGAACCGGATGACCGGCGCCAAGCTGTCCATCGTCAGCCCGAAGGCGCAGACCACGCGCTTCCGCGTGCTCGGCATCCTGATGCGCGCCGAGACGCAGATCCTGCTGGTGGACACGCCGGGCATCTTCACGCCGAAGCGCAAGCTCGACCGCGCCATGGTCAACGCCGCCTGGACTGGCGCCGAGGAGGCGGACGTCACCTTGCTGCTGGTGGACGCCAAGGCGGGCGCCCGCCCGGCCGTGCGCGACATCGCCACCCGGCTGGCGCAGCGCGGCGGGCGGACCTGGCTGGTGCTGAACAAGGTGGACCTCGTGCCGCCGGCCGCCCTGCTGCCCCTGATCGCCAGCCTCAACGAACTGGCCGCGTTCGAGGAGACCTTCATGGTCAGCGCCACGACCGGAGACGGCGCGGACGTGCTGATGGACCGGCTGGCCGCGACCATGCCGGCCGGCCCCTACCTCTACCCGCCCGACGACCTGACCGACCTGCCGGACCGCCTGCTCGCGGCCGAGCTGGTGCGCGAGCAGGTGTTCCTGCAGACCCACGAGGAAGTGCCCTACGCCACCACGGTGGAGACCGAGAGCTTCACCGAGCGCAAGGACGGCTCGGTGCGGATCGAGGTCACGATCTACGTCACCCGGCCCGGCCACAAGGCGATCCTGATCGGCGGCGGCGGCGCCCGGGTGCGGGAGATCGGCGCCCGCGCGCGGCAACAGCTCGGCGGGTTGCTGGAGCGGCCGGTGCACCTTTTCCTCAACGTGAAGGAGCGTGCCGGCTGGGACGAGGAGGGTGCGCGGCTGCGCGCCATCGGCCTGGAGGACCCGGGCTGACCGCGCATGGAGTGGCAAGCCCCCGCCATCGTGCTGGGCGTGCGCCCGTTCGGCGAGGGCGACGCGCTGGCCACCGTGCTGACGGAGGAGCATGGCGCCCATCGCGGGCTGGCCCGGGGCGGTGCGTCCCGGGCGCGGGCGGGCGTGTGGCAGGCCGGCAACTTGCTAGACGCGCGCTGGGTCGGCCGGCTGGCGGACCAGTTGGGCTCGTTCACCGCCGAGCTGGTGCATCCGGGGGCGGCGCTGGCGATGGACGACGCCCTGGCGCTCGCCGTGCTGTCCAGCGCCTGCGCCGTGGCGGAGGGCGCGTTGACCGAGCGGGAGGCGCACCCGCTGGTGTTCGCCGGGCTGCTGGCGTTGATCACGCGCCTGTCGGCCGGCCCGCCCGTGTTGGGTGACTTGGTGCGGTGGGAGCTCGCCGTGCTGGCGGAGCTGGGCTACGGGCTCGACCTGGAGCGATGTGCGCTGACGGGGGATGCGGACGGGCTGGCCTGGGTCTCGCCGCGCACCGGCCGCGCGGTGAGCGAGGCGGCGGCTGGGCCGTGGAAGGAACGCCTGCTGCCGTTGCCCGCCTTCCTGTGCGGGGGCGAGGCGGATGCCGCCGGCTGGGCGCACGGGCTGGCCCTGACCGGGCATTTCCTGGCCCGCGACGCCTTCGGCAGCCAGCACCGCCCGCTGCCCCCCGCCCGCGAGCGGCTGATCGACCGCGTGCATGCGCTAGGGAGCTGACACGCAGGCCCTATAAGAGCCCTCTCCCAGAAGGGGAGGGCTGGTGGCCTGAGCTGCATCAAAACTCATGCGTCTCGGCTCCAATACGGCGCGCGAGCAAGCCGACCGACAGGGCGTACAGGTCGGACGCGTTGTAGAGGCGGATGACGCCGAAGTTGGCGTAGGTCATGAAGGCCTCGCCGCCGATCCCGTCGGGCATGACGACCGCGCCCGGGGCGTCCGGCCGGGAGAAGGGCGTGCCGTCCGAACGGGTGACGCCGAGTTGCGCCCATGCTGCCAGGGGACGGCGGTCGTCGCGCCCCAGGGGCGCGGCGCTGAACCCGGCGGGAAGCCGGATCGGCTGGCCCCAGGGTTCGCCCACCTGCCAGCCGGACTTCGCCAGGTAGTTGGCGATGGACGCCAGGACGTCGTTGCGGTCGTCCCAAATGTCGCGCCGGCCCGTGCCGTCGAAATCCACCGCGTAGGCCAGGTAGGAGCTTGGCATGAACTGTGGCTGGCCCATCGCGCCGGCATAGCTGCCGGTCATGCGCGCGGGGATGATGTCGCCGTGGTCCAGGATGCTCAGCGCGCTCAGCAACTCCCGCCGGAAGAAGCCGTCGTGGCGGCCGTCCGCCGCCAGGGTGGCCAACGCCTCGATCACCGGGAAGCCGCCGGTGTAGCTGCCGAAGTTGGACTCCAATCCCCACACGGCAACGATGACCGCCGGGTCGACGCCGTATCGGCGAGCGATCTCCCCCAGGGCGGCGGCGTTGGCCTGCATGGCCTGCCGGCCGGCCGCCACGCGCTGCTCGGTGAGGCGTATGCTGCGGTAACGCGCCCAGCTCTGCGTCCGCTCGGGCGCGCGGCTGTCCAGTTCGAGCACGGTGGCGTTCGGCCGCAGCCCGGCAAAAGCTTGGTCCACGGTGGCGGGGGCGACGCCGCCGGCGATCGCGTCCACCCGCACGCCGGCCAGGAAGGCCGCGAACGGCGTGTCGGCCAGGGCCGGCGCCGGTGCGGCAACCAGCGCCGGCAACGTCGCGGCGAACGATCGTCGGCTGATCATCCCTCACCCTGCCACCCGCGCCGCGCTGCCCGCAACCGAGCCGCGGGCAGCAAGCCTCGACGCCCTGTCCGGCCGCTGGTAGCAGAGCAGCGCCACACGGGGAGGCGGTCGCTGATCAACCATGGAGCGCTGCCCGGCCGTCCGGGCTCCGAGGGCGTCCGTCCGTGAGCGCCAGCCGCATGCTTGCCGCCGCAGCCGCGCCGGTGGCGGAGGCCGTGGCAGGCGCCATCCCGGGCGCCGTGCTGGGCGTGGTCACGGAGGCCGGCGACCGCGCCGTCCAGGCATTCGGACTGGCGCAGGCCGATCCCTCCGCCATCCCGATGCAGCGTCAGACCTGGTTCGACCTGGCGTCGCTCACCAAGGTCCTGTTCACGACCCCGGCCATCCTCCATCTGGTCGCACAGGGACGGATCGGGCTTGATGACAGGCTGACGGTGGCGATCCCGGACCTGCGGCAGTACGACGCCGAGGCGCCCGAGCGCAGCCTGACCTTCCGGCAGTGCCTGGCGCACCAGACCCACCTGCCTGCGGTCGAGCCGCTGTACACCTATGACCAGGATCCGGCGACGCTGCGCGCCTTCATCCTCCAGCGCGTCTGGCAGCCGGGCCCCTCCGTGTACTCCGACATCAACTTCATCCTGCTCGGCATCGCGATCGAGCGGCTGACGGGCCGCCCGCTGCTGGAGCAGGCCCTGCCGCCCGGCCTGACGTTCCGGCCCGACCCTGCCGAGACCGCGGCCACGGAACACTGCACGTGGCGCGGGCGGGTGCTGCGCGGCGAGGTGCATGACGAGAACGCCTTCGCACTGGGCGGCGCGGCCGGGCATGCCGGGCTGTTCGGGACGGTCGATGGCGTGCTCGACTCGGCGCAGGACATGCTGGCGGGGCGAGCGCCGGAACTGGCGGGCGTGCGCGCCAGGCAATCCGGCACGCGCACGCTGGGCTGGGAAGCGTGTCACGCGGGCTGGTCCGGCGGCGACGGATGCTCCGACGCCACGATCGGGCACACGGGCTTCACCGGCACGGGGGTGTGGATCGACTTCGGGCGCGGGGTCGCCTGGGCGCTGCTGACCAACCGGGTGCACCCGAGCCGGCACCGCGCGAGCGGCATCGCCGGGCTGCGCCGTCGCGTCGGCGACCTCGTGATCGGAGCGAGCGGATGAGATCACGATGGCTGCGGCGTGCCCTGGCTGCGCTGCTGATGCTGGGCCTGCCCGGCAGGGGCCGCACCGCCTCCGTCGACGATCTGGTGCGGGCGTATCCGGACCTGCTGAGCGGCTTCGACGGGACCAACCTGGTCTGGCGCGACGGCACACGGATGCCCGTCGGCACGATGCATCCCGGCCTGGACGCGGCGGATACGCCGAGCGGAGGCTCCATCCTCGACCAACTCGCACTGTCCTACCCGCTCGGCGCTCCGATCCTGCCGCCGCGGGACGATCCCGGCCGGGTGCGGAACCAGGCCCTGTTCGACAAGATGTATGGCAGCTGCCGGGCAGGGGAGGTGGCGCCGAAGCTGGTCCGCATAAGCTGGCTGCCGAAGACGTGGGGCCATGCCGTCAGCATAACCGCGGTGAACGGGGTCGACCGCAGCCTGGAAGCGGTGTCGCGCGAGCTGGATGACCTGTCGGCGGAGGATAGGAAATTCCTTTATCCGATCGGCGGCACCTATAACTGCCGGGCGATCGCCGGCAGCGACCAGACGAGCATGCATGCCTGGGGCGCCGCGATCGACCTCAACACGCGGTATTCGGATTACTGGCGCTGGGCCCGGCCGGCGCAGGGCATGGCCGGCTACAGGAACCGCATTCCGCCGGAGGTCGTGGCCGCCTTCGAGCGCCACGGCTTCGTTTGGGGCGGGCGGTGGTCGCATTTCGACACGATGCACTTCGAGTACCGCCCCGAATTGACCGGCTACCGTCCGGATGCCGCCGCTTCGCCGCGGGAATAGGCCCGCACGGCTTCGCCCAGCCGCTCGGCGGCCCCGCGCAGCTCGGGCAGGCCGTGGCCGGAGAAACCCAGCACAAAGCCGTCTTGCGGCGCCGGTTCGATGCGGGTGTCCGATAGCAGCCAGGCCTCGACCGCGGCCGCCCGGCGGATCGCGGCCGCGGCGCCCGGCGGCCAGCCCGGCGGCAGCAGCGCGACCATGTGCAGGCCCTGGTCCGGCACTGGGACGCGCAACAGCCCGTGCGACGCCTGCACCGCCACTGACGCGACCAGGTCACGCGCGGCACGGTAGCGGGACCGCATGCGGCGGACGTGGGCGGCAAACCCCCCATCCTCGATCAGGTCGGCCACGGCATCGCCGAGCAGGCCGGGCGGAAAGCGGTCGGCCGCCAAGCGCCTCGCGGTAACCGGCGCGAGCAAGGCGTGCGGCAGCACGGCATACCCGATGCGCAGCCCGGGGAACAACGTCTTGGAGAAAGTGCCGAGGTAGATCACCCGGCCATGGCCGTCGATGCCGGCGAGCGCGGTCAGCGGCGGCCCGGCGTAGCGGAACTCGCTGTCGTAATCGTCCTCCAGGATCCAGCCTCGCGTCTCCCGCGCCCAGTCGAGCAGCGCCAGCCGACGCTCCATGCTCATGGTGACCCCGGTCGGGAACTGGTGCGACGGGGTGACGTAGGCCAGCACGGCCGGCGGCCCCTGCCAGCCGGCGGCTACGTCCAGTCCGGCACCGTCCACCGGCACCGGCACCGTCACGGCACCCATGGCCTGGAACGTGCGCCGGGCGGCGGGATACCCAGGGTCCTCCATCCAGACCCCGTCACCCGGCCGCAGCAGAGTTTCGGCACACAGCCGCACCGCGTGCTGCGTCCCGCTCGTCACCATGATGCGGCCGGGATCGCAGACGATGCCGCGCGTGGCCGCCAGGTGGCCCGCGATTGCCCGACGCAGCGCCTCGCCGCCGCGCGGGTCGCCATAGCCGAAATGGGCGGGGTCACCAGCGGCAAGCCTGCGCCGCAGCAGCCGACCGAGCTGGTTGAGCATCGTCGGGTCCGGGTGGGTGCGCCCCACGGCGAAGGGGAGGGGGCCAGCCAGGTCATGCGGCGGTGGCACGGGCGCGTCGCGGACCGGCCCGCGCGGGAGCGAGGCGGCGACGAACGTGCCGGCACCGGCGCGGCTCTCCACCAGCCCGTCGCCCAGCAGTTGCTCGTAGGCGACCACGACGGCGTTTCGCCGCACGCCGAGCTGCACCGCCAGGCCGCGGCTGGACGGCAGCCGCATTCCCGCCTGGAGGCGGCCAGCCAGGATCGCCGCCCGCAGCCCGGCATGCACCTGGTTGGACTGGCTGCCGCCCGGCAGCAGCATGGGCAGGTCCAGCACCGCCTTGGAAGTGGTCGGCACATCTCCCTCTGGATTGGCCCTCGCGGCGACCACTTGTCAGCCCCGATACTGTTCGCGTCAAGGAGGCCGCGATATGTCAGACGTTTCCAGCTACCCCATCGACCATGTCAACCGCATCAAGCGCATGCACGGGCGCGGTGCCTATGACCACGAGACGGTGCATGCGCTGTTGGATGCCGCCGCGCTGTGCCACGTGTCCTACGTAGTGGACGGGCAGCCCTACTGCACGCCGACGCTGTTCTGGCGTGAGGGCGAGCAGCTGTATTGGCACGGCAGCAGTGCCAGCCGGATGCTCCGCAACCTTTCGGCGGGGCAGGCGGCCTGCCTGACCGTGACGCACCTGGACAGCCTGGTGTTGGCGCGGTGCGGCTTCAACCATTCCGCCGACTACCGCTCCGTCATGGCGTTCGGGCAGGCACGGCTGGTCACCGAGCCGGGCGAGAAGCGGCGCGCTTTGGTGATGATGGTGGACCGCTTCTTTCCCGGCCGCACGGCGCAACTCCGGCAGAGCACCGAGCAGGAGATCAAGGCCACGGCCGTCGTGACGATGCGGATCGACCGCGCCTCCGCCAAGGTCAGGGCCAAGGGGGTCGGCGACGAGGAGGAGGATTACGGCCTGCCGATTTACGCCGAACGGCTGCCCGTCCATACCGTGCTGGGAGCGCCGGAGCCTTGTCCGCGCCTGATGCCCGGCGTCGCGCGGCCGTCGAACCTGGCGGGCTACCACGCGGACCGGTCCCTGCAGGATGCGCTCACGGCAGCGTACGTGGTCGCCTATCCCTCGGACTGACCGAGGCTCATGCACCATCGGCGAGGCCGGACGCGCCGATGACGGGCAGCGGCGCCACGTGCAGAACCTTGGTCAGAGTGGCGTAGATATCGCGATATCTGAATAGGAAATAGGCTTGGATTGCATCATTGAGGTGCATGTCCGTCTCGAGACTTAGGAGTTGCATATGAATTAGCCAGAACGTTATGCTGCGTTGCGGCTGATTTACGGCTGCTGCACCGGTGCGAGGTCGAATGACGCGGTTGGCTCCCAGATGCGCGCTTTGGTGCGCCGCTTCCCTCGGCCTGTTCGCCGCTGATGCTCTCACCCGGGTGGCCGATGCGGCCGGGGTGTTGACGGTGGCGATGACGGCGGGCGACCTGCCGGTGACGACGGGCAACCCCGACCAGGGCTTCGAAGGCTTCCGCTTCGTCGGCTGGAACCTCTACGACGCGCTGATCAATTGGGATTTGTCGAGCGCGGACAAGGCATCCGACATCAAGCCCGGCCTGGCGACCGAGTGGCACATCGACCCGGACAACCACAAGCGCTGGATCTTCACCTTGCGGCAGGGCGTGAAGTGGCATGACGGCTGCGACTTCACCGCCGACGACGTGGTGTGGAACTTCGGCCGCATCAGCGACCAGAAGGCGCCGCAGTTCTACACGCAGCAATTCGCCCTCTCCCGCGCCTACCTGACCAATTACGACAGCATCGCGAAGGTGGACGACCATACCGTCGCCATCACCACGAAGTTCGTCGAGTCGCTGTTCCCCTACGACATGTCCTACGTGCTGCTGATCAGCCGTTGCCGGGCGGAGGCGCTGCACGATGACTGGAACGCCTACGCCGCCCAACCCTCCGGCACCGGCCCGTACAAGTTCGCCAGCATCACGGCGCACGAGCGTATGGAGCTGGTGCCGAACGCCGACTACTGGGACAAGGCGCGCGTGCCGAAGCAGAACCGGCTGATCCTGCTGCCGATGCCGGAGGCGGCGACACGGACAGCCGCACTGCTGTCCGGCCAGGTGAACTTCATCGAGGCGCCGGCCCCCGACGCGATCCCCGTGCTGAAGCGGGCCGGGATGCAGATCGTCACCAACACCTACCCGCACAACTGGCCCTACATCCTCAACTTCACCCGCGGCCCGTTCACCAACCTGAAGGTGCGGCAGGCGGCGAACTACGCGATCAACCGCGACGACGTGGTGGACCTGGTGGGTGGTTTGGCGATCCCGGAATATGCCGAGGTGCCGCCGAGCCTGCCGTATTACGGCCACCCTGTGATGTATAAATACGACAAGGACAAGGCGCGCGCCCTGCTGAAGGAGGCGGGCTGCCTGCCCTGCAAGGTGACGCTGGCGATCTCGACCTCCGGCTCCGGCCAGATGCAGTCGCTGTCGATGAACGAGCTGGTGAAGCAGCAACTGCAGGATGCCGGCTTCGACGTCACGCTGGACGTGATGGACTGGAACGCGCTGCTGGACGTCAGCCGCTCCGGCGTGCCGAAATACCCGAACGTGGACGGGATGAACGCCTCCCGCGGGCTGCTGGACCCGGTCAGCGCCATCATCAAGCCGGTCGCCACCGCCTATTGGTCGCCGGCCGGCAGCAACTGGGGCCATTTCGGCACGCCCGAAGCCGATGCGCTGGTGAAGCAGATCTTCGAGGAGTTCGATCCGGACAAGCGCATGGTGCTGCTGACCAAGCTGCACGAGTACGAATCGGAGCAGGCGCTGATGATCTTCGTCGTGCACGACCTCAACCCGCGCGCCCTGTCGCCGGAGGTGCATGGTTTCGTCCAGGCGCAGAACTGGTTCCAGGACCTCACGCCGATCAGCGTGTCGCCGTGATCCGGCGGGCCGCGCTCGCCGCGTTGCTGGTGGCGCCGTTGGCGGCAAAGGCCGCCGGGACGGTCACGGTGGCGATGACGGCGGGTGAAATCCCGATCACCGGCGGCACGCCGGACCAGGGATTCGAGGGCTACCGCTTCGTCGCCTTCAACCTCTACGACTCGCTGGTGAATTGGGACCTGTCGCGCAGCGACCAGGCGTCCGACATCAAGCCCGGGCTGGCGACCGCCTGGCATGTTGACCCGGCCAACCCAAAGCGCTGGCTGTTCGACCTGCGGCAGGGCGTGAAATGGCATGATGGCTGCCCCTTCGTAGCCGGCGACGTGGTGTGGAACTTCGCCCGCGTGATGGACAAGGATGCGCCGCAGTTCGAGACGTTCCAGTTCGCCCTGTCCCGCGGCTACCTGACCAGCGTGGCCGGCGTCACGGCCGTGGACGACCACCAGGTCGCGGTCGAGACCAAGACGGTCGACAGTCTGCTGCCATACGAGCTCGCCTACATCCCGATGGTCAGCAAGTGCCGGGCGGACGCGCTGCACAATGACTGGACGGCCTATGCCAGCCAGCCCTCCGGCACCGGGCCCTACCGGTTCGACAAGCTGGTGCCGCACGAGCGGTTGGAGCTGGTGCCGAACCCGGACTATTGGGACAAGGCGCGGGTGCCGAAGCAGGACCGGCTGGTGCTGCTTCCGATGCCGGAGGCGAACACGCGGGTGGCGGCGCTGCTGTCCGGCCAGGTGAACTTCATCGAGGCGCCGCCGCCGGACGCGGTGCCGCGGCTGAAATCGGCCGGCATGCAGCTGTTCACCAACATCTACCCGCATGTCTGGGCCTATCAGCTCAACTTCGTCACCTCGCCGTTCAAGGATGTGCGGGTGCGCCGGGCGGCGAACTACGCCATCAACCGGGACGACATGAAGGAGCTGCTGGGCGGGCTGATGGAGGAGGCCTACTCCACTATTCCTCCCGGCACCGCCTATTACGGCCATCCGGTGAGATACGAGTTCGACCCGAAGAAGGCGCATGCCCTGCTGCAGGAGGCCGGCTGCCTGCCGTGCGACATCACCTTCGTCATCTCCACCTCCGGCTCCGGCCAGATGCAGCCGCTGCAGATGAACGAGCTGGTGAAGGCCAACCTGGAAGAGGTCGGCTTCCGCGTGAAGCTGGACGTGATGGACTGGAACGCGCTGGGCCAGGTGGGCCGTGACGGGATCGACAAGCATCCGGACGACGCCGCGATCAACGCCAGCAAGGCAGTGGGAGACCCGTTCTACGGCCTGATCCGCCACGTCAGCCGGGCGCAATGGGCGCCGGCGGGCAGCAACTGGGGCCATTACGAGGATGCCCAGACGGAGGCGCTCGTCACCCAGATCACCGCCGAGTTCGACCCGGCGAAGCGCAACACGCTGTTGGAGAAGCTGAACGAGCGGATGAACGAGGAGGCGGTGATGATCTGGGTCGCGCATGACGTGAACCCGCGGGCGCTGTCGCCCAAGCTGCACGGTTTCGTCCAGGCGCAGAGCTGGTTCCAGGACCTGACGCCGATCACGGTCAGCCCCTGATGCTGGGCTACATCGCGCGGCGCATCCTGTTCGCGATCCCCATCGCGTTGGGTGTCAGCGTGGTGTGCTTCTCGCTGGTGTACCTGGCGCCCGGCGACCCGTTGCAGACGGTGCTGCCGCCCGACGCCACGGCGGAGACCATCGCCATCGTCAAGCACGCCTACGGCTTCGACCGGCCGATCCCGGTGCAGTACGCGATCTGGCTCTGGCACGTGCTGCACGGCGATTTCGGCCGTTCCATCGCCACGCAGCGGGCCGTCACGCTGGAGGTGTTCGGCTCCGTCGCCAACACGGCGATGCTGGCGCTGTTCGCGGTGCCGCTGTCTTTCGCGCTCGGCTACGGCATGGGGGCGCTGGCCGGATGCTTCCCGGGGCGCATCACCGACCGGCTGGTGACGGGTGCGGCGGTCGTGGGCGTGAGCCTGCCGAATTACTGGCTGGGGCTGGTGCTGGTGATCGTCTTCGCGGTCGAATACATGGTGCTGCCGGCCAGCGGCATGGGCCAGTCCGGTTCGGCCGCCTTCGTGCTGTGGCATTGGAGCGACGCCAAGTTCCTCGTGCTGCCGGTGGTGACGCTGGCGATGATCCCCATCGGCATCATCGCCCGCACCACCCGCGCGGCCGTGGCGGACGTGCGCGGGCAGGACTTCGTCGTCACCCTGCGGGCCATGGGGCTAGGCGAGGGTGCGGTGATCCGCCACGTGCTGAAGAACGCCTCCCCGCAGGTGCTGGCGGTGATGGGCCTGCAGTTCGGCTACCTGATGGGCGGCTCCATCCTGGTGGAGACGGTGTTCACCTGGCCCGGCAGCGGCTTCCTGCTGAACAAGGCGATCATCAACCGCGACATCCCCGTGCTGCAGGGCACCATCCTGGCGCTGTCGCTGATCTTCGTGGCGACCAACCTGGTGGTGGACCTGCTGCAGGCCGTGCTCGACCCGCGGATACGCCGGGCATGACGGAGCAGGTCGTGCTCGACAGCGCCACCATCCCGGTGGACACGGGGTTCGACGGCGCACCGGCCACCAAGGTGCGCGGCTACTGGCAATCCGTCGGCTACCGCCTGCGCCACGACTGGATCACGCTGGCGTTCGGCGCCGTCGTGCTGGCGATCCTGCTCATGGCGCTGGCCGCGCCGCTCATCGCGCCGTTCGACCCCTATCAGCAGAGCATCATCGGGCGGCTGAAGCCATTCGGCTGGCGCGGCCATCCCTGGGGCACGGACGAGCTGGGCCGCGACATGATGAGCCGGCTGATCTATGGCGGCCGCATCTCGCTGCTGATGGGCCTGGTGCCGGTGGTGATCGCCACGGTGGTGGGCGGCACGCTGGGGGTGATCGGCGGCTTCGCCGGCCGGGTGGCCAACACCGCCATCATGCGGACGATGGACGTGTTCTACGCCTTCCCGTCCATCCTGCTGGCGGTCGCCATCTCGGGCGCAATGGGCGGCGGCATCACCAACGGCATCCTCTCGCTGAGCCTGGTGTTCATCCCCGCGATGTGCCGGGTGGCGGAGACGGCGACGGCGCAGGTGAAGAACCTGGACTACATCGAGGCCGCGCGGGCCAGCGGCGCCGGCACGCTGACCATCGTGCGCTACCACGTGCTGGGCAACGTGCTGGGCCCGGTGTTCATCTACGCCTCCAGCCTGGTCAGCGTCAGCATCCTGCTGGCGTCGGGGCTGTCCTTCCTGGGCCTGGGCGTGCAGCCGCCGGAGCCGGACTGGGGCCTGATGCTGTCGACGCTGCGGCAGTCGATCTACGTCGACCCGCTGGGCTGCGCCATGCCCGGCATCGCGATCTTCGTCACCTCCATCTGCTTCAATCTGGTCAGCGACGGTGTGCGCGCCGCGATGGACGTGCGGGTTTGAGGCGGGCTGGTCAAAAACCCTTTCCTTCTGGGAGAGGACAGGGTGACGGCCCGCGGCACCTGGCGTCGACACAGGCAAAGGACCCTCACCCCGGCCCTCTCCCAGAGGGAGACGGAGAAGCAGGATGAGCGCGGCGCTTCAGGCCAAACCCTACGTCGACGCGCGCGACCGCGGCGGTGCCGCGCAGCCGATGCTGATTGCGCGGGAACTCACCCGGCATTTCCGGGTGAAGGGCGCCGGCAAGGGTGCCGTGGTGCGCGCGGTGGACGGCGTGTCGTTCACCCTGTTCAAGGGCGAAACGCTGGGCGTTGTAGGCGAGTCCGGCTGCGGCAAGTCCACCCTCGCGCGGTTGCTGCTCCACCTCCAGGTGCCGGATAGCGGGGAGTTGGTGTTCGATGGCGACGCAGTCGGTGCACCCCGCGGCGTCAGCGTCGCCGACCTCCGACGCCAGGTGCAGATGGTGTTCCAGGACAGCTACGCTTCGCTGAACCCGCGCATGCCGATCCAGGACTCGGTCGCGTTCGGACCCATGGTGAACGGCCGCACCCGGCCGGAGTCGCGCCGCATCGCGCAGGAGATCCTGGTCAAGGTCGGGCTGCGGCCGGACCTGTTCGGCCCACGCTACCCGCACGAGCTGTCGGGCGGGCAGAAGCAGCGCGTCAACATCGCCCGCGCGCTCGCGGTCGGCCCGCGCATGGTGATCCTGGACGAGGCGGTGTCCGCCCTGGACAAGTCGGTCGAGGCGCAGGTGCTCAACCTGCTGCGGCAGCTGAAGCGCACCTTGGCGCTGACCTATCTGTTCATCAGCCACGACCTGAACGTGGTGCGCTACATCAGCGACCGAGTGCTGGTGATGTACCTGGGCCAGGTGGTGGAGCTCGGCCCGGCCGTCGGCTTGTTCACTGCGCCGCGGCATCCCTACACGCGGGCGCTGCTCGGCTCCCGCCTGTCGATGGACGCTGCCAGGCGGATCGACGCGCCGCCCCTGGTGGGTGACCCGCCCAGCCCGATCGACCCGCCAAGCGGCTGCCGGTTCCGCACGCGCTGCCCACAGGCGGAGGCGGTGTGCGAGGCGCGGATGCCGATCCTGGGCGAGTGGGCGGACCGCGCGTCCCACGTCGCGGCGTGCCACATGGCGGACCCGGCGTCCGGCCACAGCCGGGCGGGCACCGCGTGATGGACGGCATGGCGGTGGCGGCCGCACCCCTGCTGGAGGTGCGGGACCTGTCCGTCCAGTTCGTCACCCGGGAGGCGACGGTGAACGCGGTGAGCGGCGCCACCTTCCGCCTGCGCGCCGGGGAGGTGCTGTGCCTGCTGGGCGAGTCCGGCTCCGGCAAGTCGGTGACGCTGCGGGCGCTGATGCGGCTGCTGCCGAAGCGGGCGCGGGTGGCGGGCCAGGTCAGCCTCGGCGGGCAGGACGTGTTGGCGCTGGAGGGCCGCGCCCTGCAATCCTTCCGCGGCGGCGCCGTGTCGATGATCTTCCAGGAGCCGATGACCGCGCTGGACCCGGTCTACACCATCGGCCAGCACCTGGTGGAAACCATCCGCCGGCACAGGGGCGGCTCACGCAAGGCCGCGCGTGCCCGCGCGGTCGAGCTGCTGGAGCTGGTGAAGATCCCGTCCGCCGAGCGCCGGGTGGACGCCTATCCGCACGAACTGTCCGGCGGGCTGCGGCAGCGGGCGATGATCGCCATCGCGCTGGCCTGCGGGCCGCGCCTGCTGCTGGCGGACGAGCCGACCACGGCGCTGGACGCGACGGTGCAGATCCAGGTGCTGATCCTGCTGCGCCGCCTGCAACAGGAGCTTGGCATGGGGACCATCTTCGTCACCCATGACCTGGGCGTGGCGGCGGAGATCGCCGACCGGGTGGCGGTGATGTATGCCGGCCGGGTGATCGAGGAGGGGCCGGTCGCCGCCGTGCTGGCACGCCCGGCGCACCCGTACACCGCCGGCCTGCTCGCCTCCACCGTGCACGACCAGGCGCCGGAGCAGGATATCGCCGCCATCCCCGGCAGCCCGCCCGACCTGCGCCGCCTGCCGCCCGGATGCAGCTTCGCACCGCGGTGCAGCCTGGCCATGCCGGCGTGCCGCCAGGGCTTCCCCGACCCCGTCTTCCCGGAGCCCGGCCGGATGGCGCGTTGCCTTCGCGTGGCGGACGTGCTTGGACCGCATGTCAAGGGAGGGGCGGTATGAAGCCGAAGGTCGCGTTCATCGGCACCGGCGGCACGATCTCGTCACTGGGCGCCGGGCCGCTGGACATCCTGGATTACGGCGCGTCCGAGAACCGCATGCAGGCGGACGCGATCGCCGCGATGTTCCCGCAATGGGCCGAGGCGGCGGAGGTGATCCCGGTCAACTTCGACAACATCCCCAGCCACAACATCTATTTCGACGCCTGGAAGCGGCTGGTGCTGCTGTGCGACGCGCTGGTGGCGGAGCACGCGGGCCTGGCCGGCATCGTCATCGGCCACGGCACCGCCTCCATCGAGGAGACGGCGTATTTCCTGAACCTGACGCTGAAGGTCGACGTGCCTGTGGTGATCGTGGGCTCGCAGCGCCCAGCCAGCGCGCTGTCCACCGATGCCGGCATGAACCTCGTCAACGCCGTGCGGGTGGCCGCGAGCCCGCAGGCGCGCGGGCAGGGCGTGCTGGTGATGCTGAACGACGAGATCCATGCCGCGCGGGAGGTGACGAAGACCTCCACCTTCCGCCTGCAGACGTTCCGGACGCCGGATTTCGGCTTGTTGGGCCATGCCGACGGCGACAAGGTCGCGTTCTACCGCGCGCCGCTGCGCCGCCGCATGCCGGACACCGAGTTCGATATTCGCATGCTGGACGGCTTGCCGCGGGTGGACATCGCCTACGCCTATGTCGGGTCGGACGGCGCGGCGGTGCGCGCCTTCGTGGCCGCGGGGGCGCAGGGCATCGTCTCCGCCGGGTTCGCGCCCGGCTTCCCCGGAACCGCCGACGCCGCGCTGCTGACGGCGGCGGTGCGGGACGGCATCGTGGTGGTGCAGTCCACCCGCGCAGGCAGCGGCCGGACCTTCCGCGGCCAGCGCGCCGCGGCCAGCGGTTTCCTGGTGGCGGACAACCTCAACCCGCAGAAGGCGCGGCTGCTGCTGGCGCTTGCCTTGACCGTGACGCACGACCCGGCCGAGATCACGCGCATATTCGAAACCTATTAGGCAGTCCCTATGACCGACATCCCTGACGACGCCGCGCTGACAGCCGAGTTCGACGTCCTGGCCAGGCGTGCCGGACTGGCCATCCCGGAGGACCGCCGCGCGCTGCTGTTCGACGGGTTCAAGGAGCTGCGCACGATGCTGGCCCAATTGCGCCAGCCCCGCACCGCCGCCAGCGAGCCGGCCGCCACCTACTCCATGCACAGCATCACGCGGGGGATCGCCGGATGAGCGAGACGCCCCTGCACGAGCTGTCGGTGGCCGAGACCGGGCGCAAGCTGCGCGACGGCTCCGTCACGTCGGTGGCGCTGGCGGAGGATGCGCTGGCCCGCATCGCCAGGATCGACCCGGCGATCGACAGCTTCATCACCGTGACCGCCGAGCGCGCCCGGGCCGATGCCGCTGCGGCGGACGCGGACTTCGCCGCGGGCAGGGACCGCGGCCCGATGCAAGGCGTGCCCTACGCGCTGAAAGACATCTACGACACCGCCGGGATCCGCACGACCTGCCACTCCAAGCTGCGGCTGGACAACGTGCCGGCGCAGGATTCCGTCGTCGCGGCGAAGTTCAAGGCGCAGGGCGGCGTGCTGCTGGGCAAGCTGGCGACGCACGAGTTCGCCCTCGGCGGCCCGTCCTTCGACCTGCCGTTCCCGCCGGCGCGCAACCCGTGGAACCGCGAGCACATCCCCGGCGGATCGTCCTCCGGCTCCGGCGCGGCGGTCGCGGCCGGACTGGTGCGGATGGCGATGGGCTCGGACACCGGCGGGTCGATCCGTGGCCCGGCCGCCTATTGCGGCACGGTGGGGCTGAAGCCGACCTATGGGCTGGTTTCGCGTCGCGGCGTGTTTCCGCTTTCCACCACGCTGGACCATTGCGGCCCGTTGTCCTGGTCGGTGGAGGACAGCGCCATCGCCTTGCAGGTGATCGCCGGCTACGATGCGCTTGACCCGGCGAGTGCGGAGGTGCCGATCCCCGACTACCGCGCCGGGCTGAACGACGGCGTGCGCGGGCTGCGCATCGGCCTGCCGCGGCACTTCTACGCCCATGCGGAGAACGTCTCGCCCGAGGTGGTCGCCGCGATCGACCGCGCCGCGCAGACGCTGGCGGAAGCGGGTGCCATCGTCGAGGACATCACCCTGCCGGCGTTCGACCTGTTCAGCCTGTGCGGCCGCGTCATCATGTTCAGCGAGGCCTATGCGATCCACGAGCAGGACTTCCAGGCCCGGCCGCTGGATTTCGGACTGCTGACCTACCTGCGCATGACGCTGGGCGCCTTCGTCACCGCAACGGACCTGCACCAGGCGATGCGGCTGCGGCGCGAACTGGCGGTGGCGGTGAACACGGCGCTGAAGACGCATGACGCGCTGATCACGGCCAGCGCGCTTGCCCCGGCGCCGAGCTTTGCCGAGAGCAAGCCTGGCACGCCGAGCTGGGCGATGCAGACCATGCCGTTCAACGTCACCGGCAACCCGGCCATGTCGGTCCCGACCGGGTTCTCCGCCTCGGGCTTGCCGCTGTCCATGCAGATCGTCGGCCGCGCCTTCGACGACGCCACGGTGCTGCGCATCGGCGCTGCCTTCGAAACCGCGACCAACCTGCTCGGCAAGCGCCCGGCACTGGCGACAGCCGCGTAAGGTGAGATCCGCTTGGAGGATTGCACCACCACCCCTGTGACATCGGGCTTGGTTGGTGGCGTTGGTGCAATGCTTACAGGAGCATTGCACCCTACAGGGTAGGGGCGACGACCATGCGGCCATGGCTGGCAATCTGGTTCCTCTGCGTCATCGCTCCGTTTGCCGCCAAGGCGCAGGATTTCCAGCCGTCCTACATGGCCGGATCGCCCGGCTCTGCCGGCGGGACCGAGATGCGGCTGCTCACCGTGCATGCCGGCAAGCTGTTCGCCGGGAACGGCTACTGGGAGGACCGGCCGGGGTTCGATGGCCTGCACCCGGCGCAAATCCTGGTGCTCGACGGCCCGGCCGCCCAGTGGCGCGTCGACCACGAGTTTGCCGAACGCCTGCCCGGCGGCCGCTGGCGGGACCTGGCCGTGGGCGCGCTGGCGGAGGCGGACTTCACCACCGACGGCACCGGCCGCGCCCTGGCCCATCCGGCCGCGCTGCTGCTCGCCTCCACGTGGGACCTGACCGGCACCTCCCGGGTGTTCACACGTGACGATGCCACGGGGGAGTGGTCCGCCATCACGCTCGCGCAGGACCAGCCCTCGCGGGACTTCCTGCCGCAAATCCGCAGCTTCGCCACCCATCGGGACCGCGTCACCGGAGTGGACCTGGTGTTCGCGGGCGAGATGCCGCGGGGCATCTTCAGCGGCACCTACGCGCCGGCCGTGGCGGGCCACATCCAGTGGGCTGCCACGCCGGAGCTGAGCGCCGGCAGCGTGGCCAGCGGCTTCTCCGGGCTGGCCGGCCGGCTGCGGGTAAGCAGCTTTGCCGAGGCGAACGGGGTGCTCTACGCCGCCGTCGGCCAGCAGGTGTATGCGCGTGCCGACGGTCCCACGCCGGCCTGGCGGTTGATCTACACCAACCCCGCGCCGGGTCACTCGGAAACCGGCCTGCGCGGGCTTACCGCGGTGCGCAGTGCGGCGGGTCAGGATGTGCTGCTGGCGGCCGTGGAGGGCAACGCGCCGCGCATCGTCCGCATCGATCCCGGCACGGGTGGCGAGCAGACGGAACTGGATCTTCGGCAGTTCCTAACCGCGGCCTGGAGCATGCCGGTCAACTACGTCATCGCCGCCTACAACGACATGACGCCTGCGCCGGCGCCCGGCGGCGGTGAGGCCCTGCTGATCGGGCTCATGGCGTTCGTGCCGCGCACCGCGTCGGCCGCACCCGGCCATTCGCTGCTGGACGTCGGCTACGGCCAGGTCGAGGCAGGGGCCTGGTTCCTGGTGCGTTGGCCGGACGGTCGCTACGACCTGCACCAGGTGGCCATGGCGAGCCCGAAGCCGCTGGTCGCCACCCGGTCGATCCGCCTGTCACCCTTTCCCGGCGACGCCACCGGCGTGTACTTTGCGGGCTTCGACGCCAACAAGGCGCCGGTGCACGACACGGCCTGGATCGCCCGCGCGCCCTTGGCCGCCGTGATGGGCGCCCGATAGACGGGGCGTGCGGCGTTCCATACAGTCCAGTCATGCAGGACATCATGCAGCCGCCCGCCCTTCGCGTGGCCATCGCCGGGTACGGGGCGATCGGGCGGGCGCTTGCCGGGCTGCTGCTGGCCGGCATGCCCGGGCTGCGCCTGGCGGCCGTCGGCACCCGCAACCAGGCCGGCGCCCGCGCCGCACTGCCGCCCGGCGTGACGGTCACCGACATCGGGGCGCTGGCGGAGCATGCCGACATCGTCGTCGAATGCGCACCGGCCGCGGTGCTGCCGGTGATCGCAGAGCCGGCCCTGCGCGCCGGGCGCTGCGTGGTCGTGCTCAGCTGCGGGGCGCTGCTGGAGCGGATGGACCTGGTCGAGTTGGCGCGGGCGCATGGCGGCCGGATCATGGTGCCGACGGGGGCGCTGCTCGGCCTGGACGCCATCGCCGCCGCCGCCGAGGGCGTGATCCACAGCGTGCAGATGACCACCCGCAAGCCGCCGAACGGCCTGGCCGGCGCGCCCTATTTGCTGGAGCACGGCATCGCGGTGGACGGCCTTGCCGAGCCCCTGTTGGTGTTCGAGGGCTCGGCGCGGGAGGCGGCCCGCGGCTTCCCCGCCAACCTCAACGTCGCCGTGGCGCTTTCGCTGGCCGGGATCGGCCCCGACCGCACCCGGCTGCAGATCTGGGCCGACCCGGGGGTCAGCCGCAACACGCACCGCATCGACGTGGACGCGGACTCCGCCCGGTTCAGCCTGCTGATCGAGAACGTGCCCAGCGAGAACCCGCGCACCGGCCGCATCACCGCGCTGTCGGTGCTGGCACTGCTCCGCAAGCTCCGAAGCCCACTGGCCGTGGGCACATGAGAAGGAATTTCCTATGCCCGGTCTGACCCGACGCGCCGCCCTGGCCACCGCCGCCGCCGGCCTGGCGGCCCCGGCGATCGGCCGCGCCCAGCCGCGCGACCTGGTGATCGGCGCGCCGCTGCCCATCACCGGTGGCCTGGCGCCGGACGGGGCGAAGCAGCAGCGCGGCTATCAGTTCTGGCTGGACACGGTCGTGGCGGCCGGTGGCCTCACCGTCGGCGGCGCCAAGGTGATGCCGCGCCTCGTGTTCGCCGACTACCAGTCCAACACCCCGCGCGCGGTGCAGGCGGCGGACCGGCTGATCACCCAGGACAAGTGCAGCCTGCTGTTCGGCCCGCTCGGCTCGGGCGCGACCAAGGCCAGCTCCTCCGTGGCCGAGCGCTACAAGGTGCCGCTGGTGGCGCCCAGCGCGTCCTCCGTCGAGGTGTACGACCAGGGCTACAAATACCTGTTCGGCACCTTCACGCCGAACGCGAGCCTGACGGAGCCGCTGGTCCAGATCGTCCGCAAGCAGGCGCCGGACGTCACCAGCATCGCCATCCTGGCGCGCAACGACCTGTTCCCGCTGGCCATCGCGCAGGAGATGGAGAAGGCGGCCAAGGCGAACGGCATCGCCGTCACCAGCTTCGACAAATACGCCATCGGCACGCTGGACCATGCCAGCGCGTTGTCCGCCATGGCGGGGGCGGCGCCGAACTGGGTGTTCGCGACCGGCTACATCAACGACCTGCTGCTGATCCGCCGCCAGATGTCCGAGTTGAAGCTCACCGCTCCCGTCATCACCATGCTGGCCGGCCCGGCCTACCGCGAGTATCGCGAGGAGCTGGGGCCGTTGGCGGAGAACGTCACCACCGCCTCCTGGTGGGCGCCGGCCGCGGGCTACACCGGGTGCAAGGGGCCGTGGGCGACCACGGACGCCTTCGTCGCCGCCTACCAGGCCAAGCTGAACGTGGTGCCGGATTACGGCGAGGCCTCGGCTGTCGCCTGCGGCGTGGCGGTCCAGCTGGCCGCCGAAGCCGCCGGCAGCACGGCGCCGCAGGCGCTGCGCGACGCGTTGGCCGCGCTGGATGCGCCGACCTTCTTCGGGCCGCTGAAGTTCGGGCCGGAAGGGCAGGAGACCGCGCTCAAGCCCCCCGTGCTGCAAATCCAGGGAGGCAAGCTGGTGGTGCTGTACCCGCCGGAGATCGCGCAGGCGAGCTTCCGCCGGGCCTGAGCGGTGCTGGCGCAAGTCCTGGTCAACGGGCTGATCCTGGGCGGGCTGTACGCCTGCGTGGCCGCCGGGTTCTCGCTGGTGTGGGGCGTGCTGAACATCATCAACCTGCTGCACGGCACGCTGGTGGTGCTGGGCGGCTACCTGGCCTGGTTGGCCTGGCGCACTCTCGGGCTGCACCCGATCCTCGCCTTGCCCGGCGTCGCCCTGCTGACCGGGGCGTTGGGCGCCCTGGCGCAGGCCGCCTTCCTCAACCCGGTGGTGGCGGCGCCAGTGCTGATCACCCTGGTGGTGACCTTCGGCCTCGACCTCATGCTCAACAACGCCTTGCTGCTCGGCTTCGGCGCCGACTACCGCACCATCCGCCCGGCCTGGAGCCTGGGGACGGCGGAGTTGGCCGGGCTGCGCATTCCGCTGGACCGCGCCATGGCGGCCGTGGCGGCGCTGGCGATGACGGGCCTGCTCTGGCTGCTGCTGCGCCGCTCCTGGCTGGGCCGGGCGATCGTGGCGGTGCGCATGGACGGGGATGCGGCGGCGCTGATGGGCATCCGCGTGCGCCGGGTCTACGTCGCCACCTTCGCGTTGGGCGCCGGGCTGGCCGGCGCGGCGGGGGCGTTGCTTGGGCTGGTGTTCCCCATCTCGCCCTTGGCGTCCGAGTCCTATCTGGGCACCGCCTTCACCGTGTGCGTGCTGGGCGGGTTGGGCAGCGTCGTGGGCTCCATCGCCGGCGGCTTGGCGCTCGGGCTGATCGAGAGCGTGGCCGCGCTCTATCTGGGGTCGGAGAACGCGTCCGTCGTGTCCTTCGGGCTGCTGATCCTGCTGCTGGCGGTGCGGCCGGACGGGCTGTTCGGCCGCAAGGGGTTCGCGTGAGGGCCGTCGCCGCCGTCCTGCTGGCATCGGCGGCTTTGGCGGTGCTGGGCGGCCCCTACGCGCTGCGGCTGGGCATGATCCTGGCGATGTACGTCACGCTCGCCAGCAGTTGGAACCTGGTCGGCGGCATGGCGGGCTACCCATCCTTCGCCACCGCGGCGTTCTTCGGCGTCGGCGCCTATGCGGGGGCGCTGGCCCAGGGTGCCGGCTGGCCGCTGCCGCTCGCCTGGGCCGCCGGCGGCGTGGCGGCAGGCGTGGTCGCGCTGGCGGTCGGTTGGGTGGTGCTGCCGTTGCGCGGCCACTACTTCGCCATCGCCAGCCTGGCGGTGGTGATCGTGCTGCGCCAGCTCGCCACCAACTGGACGGAGCTGACCGGCGGCGGCATGGGCCTCAACCTGCCGGTGCCGCAGGCCAGCGCGGAGGCGCAGGCGCTGATCTTCTACGCCGGGCAGGCCGTCGTCGCAGCCGTCGCCGTGGGGGTCGCCGTTTGGGTGGCCGCGGCGCCGTTGGGTTTCGCGCTCCGCTGCATCCGGCAGAACGAGACGGCCGCCGGCATGCTGGGCCTGGACGCCCGGCTGGCGAAAACGGCCGCCTTCACCCTGTCCGCGGCCATGGTGGGGCCGGCCGGGGCGGTCTACGCCTCCAGCGTGTCGTACATCGAGCCCGGCGACGTGTTCGACCTCGTGCTGACCGTGGAGCCGATCATCATGGCGATGCTGGGCGGTGCGGGCACCGTGGCCGGCCCGGTGCTGGGTGCGGCGCTGTTCCTCCTGCTGGAGCAGACCGTCTGGGCCAATTTCCTGTCCGTGCACGCGGCGGTGCTCGGCGGCCTGGTGGTGGTGCTGGCGATCTTCCTGCCGGAGGGCGTGCTCGGCCGCTGGCGGCGGCACCGGGCATGACGGCGCTGCTGCAGGTGCAGGGCCTCGGCGTGCGCTTCGCCGGGCTGCAGGCGCTGGCCGACGTGTCGCTGGCGGCTGCGGCCGGCGAGGTGATCGGGCTGATCGGCCCGAACGGCGCGGGCAAGACCACCTTCATCAACGCCGTCAGCGGCGCGGTGCGCTCCCGCGGGCAGATCACGTTCGACGGACGGTCGGTGGCCGGGCTGAAGCCGTTCCGGGTGGCGCGGCTGGGCCTGGCGCGGACCTACCAGATCGTGCAGCCCTTCCCGGCGATGACGGTGCGCGACAACGTCGCCGCCGGGGCGTTGTTTGCCCGGGCCGAGCGCACGTTGGCCGCGGCCCGCGCCGCCGCGGATGCCGTGCTGGCCCGCGTCGGGCTGGACGGCGTGGCCGGGCGCCCGGCGGCGCAGCTCACCCTGGCGCAGCGCAAGCGGCTGGAGGTGGCCAAGGCGCTGGCCGCCCGCCCGCGCATGCTGCTGCTGGACGAGGTCAACGCCGGGCTGAACGCGGCGGAGATCGAGGGCGCGCTGGCGCTGATCCGCGGCATCGCGGCCGAGGGCGTCACCGTGCTGCTGGTGGAACACCTGATGCGGGTGGTGTCCGGCCTGTGCCACCGGGTGGTGGTGCTGCACCACGGCCGGCTGATCGCCGACGGCGCGCCCGCCGCCGTGCTGGCCGAGCCCGCCGTGGTCGAGGCCTATCTCGGCCACCGCTATGCGGCGCGCAACCGCGCGTGACCGCCCTGCTGGAGATCGAAGGGCTGCAGGCCGGCTATGGCAGCGTGCAGGTCCTGTGGGACGTGACGCTGCGCATGGCGCGGCCCGGCATCGCCTGCCTGGTCGGCTCCAACGGCGCGGGCAAGACGACGCTGCTGCGCACCCTGTCCGGCCAGGTGGCGGCGCGCGGCGGCCGGGTGACGTTCCAGGGCCAATCGCTGGACGGGCTGCGGCCGGACCAGGTGCTGGCCCGCGGCATCGCCCATGTGCCGGAGGGAAGGCGCCTGTTCGCCGGCATGTCGGTGGAGGACAACCTGCTGCTGGGCGCCTACACCGCGCGCGCCGCCGCCCCGCGCGGGCTGGAGCGCGCCTACGCCCTGTTCCCCCGCCTGCGCGAACGCCGCCGGCAGGACGCCACCACGCTGTCCGGTGGCGAGCAGCAGATGTGCGCCATCGCCCGCGGCCTGATGTCCGAGCCGACGCTGCTGTTGATCGACGAACTCTCCCTCGGCCTGGCGCCGCGGTTGGTGGACGAGCTGGCCGCGACCTTGGCGGGGGTTCCCGCGACGGGCACCTCGGTCCTGCTGGTGGAGCAGGATGTGGCGACCGCGCTGGACCTGGCGGGCGAAGGCTTCGTGCTCGACCGCGGCCGCATCGTGCTGGCTGGGCCGTCGGCCATGTTGGCGGGGGACCAGCGGGTGCGGGAGGCGTATTTGGGGCTGTAGGGTGTGACTGCGACCGCTACGTGGGCTTGGTCCCGCATGAGCCAAGGCTCATACGGGCTACTCGCAGTAGCCCGTATTCGCGGAGCGAATGCGGGATCCCGCACGCGGCGAAATTCCCAGCTATTCACACGGTTCACCAAACCCGCTTTCGCCAGCCACCGTGCCCCAGTCCGGCGCCAGAATGGCATTTCGGACAAACCGGTGCAGCGAGGAATGCGGCCAATCCAGCGGGTTCGCAACGTAGCCATGCTTGACGGGGTTGTAGTGGATATAATCCACGTGACGGCTGAAGTCGCGCGCGTCCCAGATCGTGTGCTCCCAGAACCGCCGCTGCCATAAGGTGTGACCTCCACCGTCGCGTCGTTCGAATGTCCCCCCATCGGCAGTGACCGCGCGGGTGAACACGGTCTTGATGCGTCTCCATCGCAGGGGGAAATCCGCGTCGCCGTCGGGAAGCGTGAGGATCGCGTGCAGATGGTCCGGCAGGATGACGATCGCCTCGATGGTAAACGGGCGTTCCATCCGCACTGTGCGGAAGGCCATGCGCAGTTTGGCGACCGATGTTGTCAGCAGCGTGGAACGACGATCCTCCAAGGCAACCGTGAAGAAGTAGGTGCCGCCAGGAAGGAAGCTACGGCGGTAGCGGACCATGCGAGATGGGGCCCTCGGCGTGCGTCGGCCCGCATAAGCCAGGGCTCATACGGGCTACGTTGCTACACCAGCACGCGCTCCACGTGCACGGCGCGGGTGTCCATCTCGTACTCCAGGCCGACGACCGGGGGGCGGCAGTAGTGCCAGTCGATGCCGTGGCGGGCGCCGCCGGCGGCGACGATGGCTTGTTCCAGCAGGCGTAGCCCGTATGCGCGCAGCGAATGCGGGACCACGGACAAGGCGAGTGCTAATCCAAAGGCTCGCCAAACCCGTCTTCTCCTGCCACCGCGCCCCAATCCGACGGCAGGACCGCATTGCGAACAAACCGATGCAGGGAGGAATGCCGCCAATCCAGCGGGTTGGCTACGTAACCATGCTTGACGGGGTTGTAATGGATGTAATCCACGTGGCGACTGAAGTCGTTCGCGTCGCGGATCGTGTGCTCCCAGAACCGTCGCTGCCACACAGTGTGGCCTCCGCCGTCGCGCTGCTGGAATGTCATGCCATCGGCAACGACAGCGCGGGTGAACACGGTCTTGATGCGTCGCCAACGCAGAGGGAATTCGGCATCGCCATCGGGAAGCGTGAAGACCGCATGGAGGTGGTCCGGCAGGATGACGACCGCGTCGATGGTAAACGGGCGTTCCGCCCGCACCGTCCGGAAGGCCATGCGCAGCTTGGCCACCGCCGTCACCAGCAGAGTGGACTGGCGGTCGGCGAGGGCGACGGTGAAGAAGAAGGTGCCGCCGGGGAGGAAATTACGGCGGTAGCGGACCATGCGGACCCTCGCCGTTGGTCGGCCCGCATGAGCCGAGGCTCATACGGGCTACGGTGCGTCGGTCAGCACGCGCTCCGTGTGGACGGCGCGGCAGTCCATCTCGTACTCCAGGCCGATCACCGGGGGGCGGCAGTAATGCCAGGCGACGCCGTGGCGGGCGCCGCCGGCGGCGACGACCGCCTGTTCCAGATGCGGGTGGATGTCGTGCACCGTGTAGATCTGCGTGGCGGTGGTGTCGGCCCAGCGGGCGCCGAACGCCTCCATGCGGCGCGCCATGGTGGCCATCACGTGGGCCATCTTCTCACCCATCGCGTCCGGCGTGGTCTCCCCATGACGCACCGTGCGCTCGCGGTACGACCCGGCGCCCTCCTGCGACTCCGCGCTGCCGGCGATGACGAAGGAAGGCGGCGAATCCGGCGCCGGCACGGCCAGGCTGAAAGCGTGGAAGCTCGGGCCGGCCGGCTTGCCCAGCTCCGGACACACGTTGCTGCGGGCGACGGGATTGACCTCGTTGGCGAAAATGCCCCAGCGCTCCAGCGTGCCGACATACTCGCGGTTGAACGCGATGAACCCGGCATCGGTGAAGGGCGCGGGCGACCGCAGCTCGCAGGCGCAGAACGCGCTCAGCGGCCAGCCTTGGCCGGTGATGAACGCCTCGATCCGGGTGAAGCCCTCTGCCAGCGGCACCGGGTTGGCGAAGCGGATGCGCTGCATGCCGTAGCCCGGCTTGGCGGCCACGCCGGCCGAATACTGGAACGGCCCGGGAATGAACCGGAAGGCCTCGCGCTCGATCGTGTCTGCCATGGTCGCATCCGTGCTTGTGCCGGGCGATATTGACGCAAGCCCCGGGCCTGGCAAGCGCTGACGGGCAGGGGCCAGCGCCCATATGACGGCTCGACCGAGGAGGATTGACCAGATGGGCTACGCATTCGTCGGCCGCCGGGAAGATGCCAGGTTGCTGACCGGGACCGGCCGCTACACGGCGGACTGGGATTTCCCGGCGCAGCTGCACGCCGCCTTCCTGCGGGCGGACCGGGCGCATGCGACCATCCGCGCCGTCGACACCGCGGCGGCCCGGGCCGCGCCGGGGGTGCTGGCCGTGCTGACGGCGGCGGACATGGCGGCGGCCGGATACAACCGCGGCCGCGCCGCCGTCCCCTACAAGGGCCGCGGCGAGGCGCTCCGGTCGCCGGCCTCGCCCGCCCTGGCCCAGGGCCGGGTGCGCTACGTGGGGGAGCCGGTGGCGATCGTCGTCGCCGACACGGCCCACGCGGCGCAGGATGCGGTGGAGCGGATCGCGGTGGAGTACGACGCCCTGCCCGCGGTGGCCGACGCCCGCGCGGCGTTGGCGCCCGGTGCGCCCACGCTGCATGGCGACGTGCCCGGCAACCTGTGTTTCGACTTCGATTACGGAGACGCCGCCGCCACCGATGCCGCCTTCGCCGGCGCCGCCCACATCGTCCGGCTGGAGCAGGAGAGCGGCCGTGTGGTCGGCAACCCGATGGAGCCCAAGGCGGCCCTGGCGGCCTGGGACGGGACGGTGCTGCAGCTCTGGAGCGCCAGCCAGGGCATGACCGGCATGCGGGACGGCCTGGCCGCCCTCACCGGGCTGCCGCCGGCGCAGATCCGCGTCCACGCGCAGGATGTCGGCGGCGCATTCGGCATCCGCGGCGCGGCCTACCCGGAATACGCCGCCCTGGCGCTGGCGGCCCAGCAGGTCGGCCGCCCGGTCAAATGGGTGGCCAGCCGGTCGGAGACCTTCCTCAGCGACTATCACGGCCGCGCCGTCTCCATGGCGGCCGAGCTGGCGCTGGACGAGGCAGGCCGCTTCCTGGCCATCCGGCATGACTGGGTGTGCAACATCGGCGCCCACCCTTCCGCCGCCGGCCCGGGCACCAACACGCTGAACGCGTCGCTGATGGCCGCCGGCGCCTACCGCATCCCAGCCATCTATGGCCGCAACCGGCTGGCCGTCACCAACACGGTCCCCATTACCGCCTATCGCGGCGCCGGGCGGCCGGACATGGCCTACATGGTCGAGCGCCTGGTGGACGAGGCGGCGCGGCAGACCGGCATCGACCGGCTGGACCTGCGCCGCCGCAACATGATCCCGCGCGACGCCTTCCCGTACCCGATCGCCACCGCGCCGATGCCCAGCGCCTATGACAGCGCCGACTTCGCCGCCCTGCTGGACGCCGCCGCCGGGGAGGCGGACTGGCCCGGGTTCGAGGCGCGGCGGGCCGAGGCCGCCAGCCGCGGGCGCCTGCGCGGCATCGGCTGCGCGTTGTTCATCGAGCCCGCCGGCGGCGTCGCACCCTCCGACGAAGCCGCCATCACCTTCGAGCCGGATGGCAGCATCCTGCTGCACGAGGTCGCCATCGCCTCGGGCCAGGGGCACGAGACGGTGCTGCCCGAGCTCGTCGGCCGCGCGCTGCAGATCGACCCGGCGCGCATCACCCTGCGCGCCGGCCGGGCGGACGGCCCGGTGCTGAAGGGCGGCGGCGCCTTCGGCTCCCGCAGCATGATGTCGCTGGGCTCGGTCAGCGTGGAGGCGGCCGGGCTGGTGCTGAAGAAGGGGCTGGCCCTGGCAGCCGACGCGCTGGAGGTGGCGGAGGCCGACCTCGCCTACGCGGACGGCGCCTATCGCATCGCCGGCACCGACCGCACCGTCGGGCTTGCCGAGCTGGCGCAGCGCCATCCCGGCGCGCTGGACAGCACGGCCGAGCTCGCGGCACCGCGCGCCTTCCCCTCCGGCGCGCACGTGGCGGAGGTGGAGGTCGACCCCGACACCGGGATGACGGAGCTGGTGCGCTACGTCTCCATCGACGATTGCGGCGCCGTGGTGAACCAGACGCTGCTGGAGGGGCAGATCTGGGGCGGGCTGCTGCAGGGCCTCGGCCAGGTCTTCGGGGAGCTCTGCGTCTATGACGAGGACGGGCAGATGCTGAGCGGCAGCTTCATGGACTATGCGATGCCGCATGCCGACCTGGTACGGCGGGTGACGATCCGCATGCTCCTGGTGCCCTCGCCCAGCAACCAGCTCGGCGTGAAGGGGGTGGGCGAGGCCGGCACCGTCGGGTCGCTGCCGACGGCGATGAACGCCATCCTGGACGCGCTGCGCCCCCGCGGCGTGACCCATCTCGACATGCCGGCCTCGGCGCAGCGCGTCTGGCAGGCCTTGCACGGAGCTTGAGGGCCATGGAGTTCGCGCTGTTCAACCTGATGTCGCAGCACCGGGCCGGCGACGACCCGGGCCTCATCCTGCGCCACACGGCCGAGCAGGTGCGGCTGGCGGACGCGCTCGGCTACGATGTCGCCTGGTTCGCGGAGCACCATTTCTCCAGCCATTCGGTCTGCGCGTCACCGCTGATGATGGCGGCGTTCTGCGCCGGGCAGACGGAGCGCATCCGGCTCGGCCCGGCGGTCGTGGTGCTGCCGCTGCACCATCCGCTGCGCGTGTTGCAGGAGGTCGGGATGCTGGACGCGCTCAGTTCCGGCCGCGTCGTGCTGGGGCTGGGCACCGGGCACCAGCCGCACGAGTTCCGCACCTACGGCGTGCCGATCGGCGACCGCGTCGCCATCCTGGAGGAAGGCTGGGACATCCTGGAGCAGGGACTGACGCGCGGCGAAGTGTCGCATCAGGGACGCCACTTCACCATTCCGCCCACCCCGATCGTCGGGCTGAAGGCGCCGGCCGGCATGCCGCCGCTGTATCTGGCGGGGGGCGACGCGCATCTGCTGCGCCGGGCCGCACGCAAGGGCGCCACGCCGCTGGTCAGCCAGGGGTTCAAGCTGCCCGGCGCGATGGCGAAGGCGCGCGCGCTGGTCGAGGCCAGCTTCGCCGAAGCCGGGTTCGCCGGGCCGCCGCCGCTGGGGCTGCAACGCTACATCTTCGTCACCGAAAGCCTGGCGGAGGCACGGGTCGCGGCCGAGGGGATGCTGCGGCTGGCCCGCACCGCGCTCAGCCTGCGCGACGCCGTGCCGCCACGGGACGGCCCGTGGCTGCGGTCCGTGCCCTACGAGGGGGAGCCGAGCGTCGACTGGCTGGTGCAGCACGCGCCGATCGGCCCGGCCGCCCGGGTGGCCGACATCCTCGCCCGCGACATGGAGGTGCTGCGCCCGACCCATCTGAGCCTCTACATGGGCCACTCCGTCCTGCCGCAGCAGGCGGTGCTGGCCTCGATCGAGCGGTTCGGGTTGGAGGTGATGCCCGGCCTGCGCCAGGCTGCGTCAGCGCACGGCCTTGTTCACCAGCATTAGGGACTTCATAAGCCAGCCATGCACCATCCGCGCGGGCTGGTGCGGGTCCGGCGCCTGCAGGAACACGCAGCCGGCGAGCAGGCACAGGCTGACCACGATGATCGGCTCGGCCGGCGAGCCGGCGCTGCAGATCGGCCAACCCCAGGTGCGGCGCAACGGCCAGGCCAGGCGCAGCCCGCGCGGCGTGAGCAGGTCCGCCGCCAGGTGGGAAAGGTAGCCGACCGCCAGGGCCGCCGTGATGTCCCGCGAGTACCCGCGCTGCATCAGCAGGGCGACCAGCGCGGCCACGGCAAGCGCGGAGTGCGTGACGCCGCGATGGCCGAGCACGCGCGACACCAGGGTCGACACCGGCCGGGACCGCCGCCCCACCCAGGATTGCGGATGGTCGATGTCCGGCAGCAGCGCCCCGGCGACCGCCAGGCCCAGTTCGACGGGGTCGAGTGCGGAGAGGTGCAGCAGCGGCGCGGCCACGATCCAGCTGGCAAGCCCGACCGCCACGTGAGAGCGGGCCATCATGCCAATGCAGCGAACACGATATGACTTGTTCCCAGCACGTTCACGGCAACGAGAGTTATCGAAGGCTGCGTTTGAACGCCATGCCTAGGTAGGAGGTGGCAAGTCTCAGTTTAGAACTTCGGCCGAGCCCACCGGTTGCGGCCGGCAGCGATATCAGCAAGACAAACGGCCATGATCAATCATGGCCGTTTCCGGACCGGCAGCTTCGGAGCGACATTATACGAAAAGCAGACGTTCAAGGTTCGGATCGATCAAGTATCATCTCAAGGTCTCTGTTCACCTCGGCTGACGTAGTCGTCGCCCTCCGTTGTGGCTACCGCAGGCTGATTTATCTTCCAGCACGGGATGCCTTCTGCCGCTCCGTAACCGATTGGAGAAAGCGTGACCAGAGAACCGAAACATCCGCGGAAGCGCGGTAGGTCGCCCGTGCCTCGGAAGTCGCGCCGCATTGCGGGTGGTGCAGCGACTGGTTCGGGGATGAATTTTCAGTATGCCGTAACTGCAATAGCAGGCGTTCACCTCCTGCGTGGCCGGCGTCTTGGATGGCTTGCAGGCGTTCGGGAAGACCTACCGGTCGCGGTATGGGGGGAGACGGGAGGGCCCGGCGACGATATGCGGCTGGAGCTGCGGGATGGATCTTGCATAGAAGCCCAAGTGAAGCGGGGCTTAGACCGAGGGCGCGATCTCTGGGATGCAATCCTCGCGATGGCCCGGGCGGTCCACTCTGGCGAGATTGCCTCGGGCGTGCTGGTAGTCTCCCCCGATAGCAGTCGCACGATCACCGGAGAGCTTCTGCGCGATCTCCGCCGCCTCTCGGACGGGCGCACGGACAGCCTGAGCGACATCGGCGAGGATCTACGGGATCGACTCATGGGAGAGGGGTTTCCGGTCGCCAGGATTTGCGCGCAACTCTCCATTGTCATCGTCCACGCGATCGAGGGAGACGCGCTCGCGCGGGACAGCGCGATTAATCTTCTCGACGAGATGGCGAGAAGCCAAGAGAGCGCGAGTGCTGCTTGGGATGCTCTTTATCAAGAGGCAGGAAGACTCGTCGAGCGGCGAGGGAGGTGGACGGCGAGGTCGCTTATCACGACGCTGTCCGCGACGAACATCGAATTCGTGGAGGAGAACAGCCCGGCTGCGCTCCTCTCCTCGCTCCGGCGTTGGGTGTTCGACGTTAACGCGACGTTCTCGGTTCCCGGGTGTCGACTTCCAATCTCGATCGACAATGCGTGGATACCCCTTCATGCTCGCGTGCTGACGAACCCTCCACGGGAAGAGGTGGATCTCGCTGCCGCGTTGGACCGATACCATCGCGGAGCAACTGAGAAACCCGGGGCTGAAGAGGAGCCGACGAAGGGAGGCGAATGGATCGGTCGTTTCTATCTTCGGGCGGTGGTCATCGCAGGACCGGGCCTCGGCAAGAGCACGCTTATGACGAAGCTCGCACGGCTCTACGCAAGAGACGGATATCCGGTGCTGAAAGTGCGGCTACGAAGCGTGGCCGCAGCGATGCGCGCTGGCAGAACGTTCACGGACGCGGTCTTCGCGGCGGGCCTCGACGGCTTCGCAAGCGATCCCGCGGTGGTCAGGAGCACCCGACTAACAGACCTCGTCCTGCTCGCGGACGGGCTGGACGAGTGTCATCCAGACATCGGGATCGTCGCAGCGGCCTTGCGCGACTTCGCCGCCGGTCATCCCGGTACTCGGATAATCGTGACGACGCGTCCGGTCGGCTACACGACATCCGCTCTCACCGACTGGCGGCACTACGAACTGGAGCGGCCGAACCTTGCGGACGCGTCGGACCACGTCCTCTCGTTCATGCGGGCTATCCTGCCGCCAAATGAGAACGCGGCCGAACGGAAGGAGACTATAACCGCAGCTCTGGATTGGAGCGGGGCGGGGGACGTGGTGTCGGGGAGCCCGAGCCTCCTTGGCATGGCCGCCGTCGTATTGGCGAGCGGGGGCGAACTCGGCCGATCTCGCTCCCAACTCTACGGCAACTTCATGCGGCTGATCATGGACACCCCGAACCCGAGGGAGACCACCTCGCCGCCGTCGTTCCCGATCCTCAGCCGAATGGGTGATCTCCTCGGGAAGGAGCTGACCTCGGCACCACTCGACGCGATCGACAAGGTCCTCGAACGATGTGCCCGGCATCTCGCGGCGAGCCTGGACGTGTCACACCTCTGTGCTCTCGACATTGCGAACCAGGCTCTCCGGCACCTCGAAGATGTCGGTTTGGTGGAGCGGCTTCACCATTCCGCCGTTACGCTCCTCACGTTCACTCACAAGACGCTAACGGAGTACGCCGCGGCGCGCTGGATCGCGACCATCCTACTCGAGGAAGAAAGGGCAGCCTTCGTCGCAGCCCGGCTAACCAATCCTGCTTGGGCCGAGCCGCTCCTTTTCGCCTCCACCATGGGCCTGGGAGAAGTCATCGTGTCGCGCATGCTGAATTTGGCCGAGAGTGGAAACCGGCCTCTCCTGGTTCGCAGTCTTGAACTTCTAAGCCAGCCCGGCTGCGAGGTGCCTCTCCACCTTCTCGAGCGGGCGGTCTCGGCCGCGGCGTCGGCAATCGGAAGGGATGAAGATCCGATAGAGGTCGCTTCGGCATTGGGCGATCTTGCCCGGAGACGTGCAACCGTCGTCTGCCCGACCGTCCGGCACCTGTTGGTCGATCCCCGGCCCGAGGTGCGACTTGCGGCGTGGGCCACCGTCGCCGAGGCGGGTGGCCCGGACTTCGATGCGAGAGGCGGGATGGGTGTCGTGACGGCATTCGCCATGGAGAGCGAGCGTCACCTTGGGGGAGGGCTGTTTGCCGGCGCGGTCGTCGGTGGCAGCAGCGCGTCCAATCTCTTGAACCGACTGGCCCTCGGGACTGTGCGTGCCCTCGCGATGGGGGCGTCCGACGAAGAGGCTTTGGAGTTCGCCGAAACGACACTGAGCCAGAGGCCCTTCGACACGGTAGGTTTTCAGAAGGACCTCGCGACGACAATGGGCAGGCCGGGCTGGGTGCCGCCGGTCTTAAGGTCGCTTTATGGGGGCAGTTTTCTGGAGGAGATGCTACTTCCCGCCAGCGCGTTGCAGAGGGCGGCATCGGCGGCCACCCGCACGCTCCTGACCGCACTAAGGGACCATGCTGATGGAATATCAGTTCTATCTGCCGAGGGCGACCTTCAGCTGGCAGCCTTTGTCGACGCCCTCGGCTTCCTGCGCGTCGGCGCCTCAGACGTGTATGCGTGGACGAGACCGTTCGACTCGGACGCGATCCGCGAGGTAATCGGGACGATGGTGCGTATCGCACCGGTGGACACAGCCGCAGTTGCGGCGAGCGCGGTTGCCGCCCTCAGCCGGTTGGACACTGAGCCATCGACGACCGCGTTCGACGTCCTTGGTCCCCAGGTCTCCCTCGATCTGCCCGAACCGGATTGGTTCGCAGTCCAGCGACTTCGTCCCGACCGCGAGAAGCTGATCCGGGCGCTCAATCACCGTTCGGAGTGGTTCGTTCAAGCCGCGGCCAACCTTCTTTTCTACTCCGGCGGGGTTAGCGAGGAGGAACTGCGCACCTTGTTGGGGCGACTTCAGGGTAATGGGCTGATCGCTGCCGCTCACCTTGCAGTGGAGTTCGGCACGGAGGTGAGCGCTGAGCTCCTGATCGAGCGGATCGCAGGGTCGGTGGTACTTCGCTACGAGCAGCTGTTCGTGGCGCTCGGGCGCTCCCGTCCGGAGTGGAGCGGTCGTCTCGCCGAGGCGCTACGGACGGGTTTGGTTAGCCGCTCCGCCCTTGCCGCGGAAGCTGCGGCAGATCTGGTCTTCGCCTATGTTGAAGCGGGGGCTCCAGTCGATGCCGCGATGCTTCGTAACGCGTTCACCCATTGGCTGACCCATGAGAAGCCCTACCCTCGGGAGGGTGGTGTCGTCCCGAACAGCCCTAGGAGCGTACTCCTGCAATCCCTGATCCAGCTCAGCGACGTCGGCGATGGCGAGCTGCTAGCGTTCTGCCGCGATGAGAGATCCGACGTGGCCGGCGTCGCAACCGGTGCGCTGCTCGCACACCTAAAGATTTCGGAGGAGGCACGGGACCTCCTTGTTAGCGGGATCATCGGGCGGGAGGTGCCGCCGGGCCTGCTCGCTCGTGCGTTGCGCGAACGTGTGCCGTTCTCCTCCGCTCACATCGCCTCGCTCATGAACCTCCTGGAGGATCGCAACGCCGAGTGGCGCCTTGCCGCGTGCGGATTACTCGAAGGCGGCTATCTCGAAGAGAACCTTGGAAACGGGTTCCGCCGAGCTATGCGTGGCGACCCACACTGGCAGGTTCGTGCAGCCGCTCGGAGGATATCCGGGATGCTCTGATCACCCGGCGTCCTGCCCCGATATCGTCGAGGCTCGGCTGCTCTCGCACGGCAGGACGGACGTGGAATTCTTAATTTGCGATGTCGGCGGCATCGATGCTTCTTACATGACCGCTCCACTCCTTCACATCAGGATGGATCACAAGGGGGCGTCGTTTAGCGGACGTGGCACCGGCCGGAGGCCGCACCGAAGCTGGTCATTACAATTAAACGCCCTTCGGCCATGTCCGTTTCGGGTTAGACACGGATGGTGCATTTACGTCCAACATGCGGCGCACAGCGGACACTTACCTACCGCCTTCAGCGTCCGTAATGCGCCGTTTCAAGTCTTAATTCAGACACAATCAGGCAGTCGCATGGCTGGCATCAATCGGAGCCGAGTGGTTTACTGCCCGCGCTTCAGCGGGAGCATCGTGGTGCAGTCAGACCCCAACCTGGCGATCCTGGCGGAGCTGGAGCGTAAGATCCTCTGGCTCGCCACGTGGACCATCCACAACGCCAACCACCTCCGGCCCAGCACGGACGGGTTGAAGGTCGGCGGGCACCAGGCGTCGAGCGCGTCCATCGCCACCATCATGACGGCGCTCTACCTCTCCGTGCTGCGGCCGGAGGACCGGGTGGCGGTCAAGCCGCATGCCAGCCCGGTGTTCCATGCCATCCAATACCTGCTCGGCAAGCAGACGCTCGCCAAGCTGCAGGCGTTCCGCGGGCTGGGTGGGGCGCAATCCTATCCCTCCCGCACCAAGGACACCGACGACGTGGATTTCTCCACCGGCTCGGTCGGCCTGGGGGTGGCGCAGACCCTGTTCTCCTCCCTGGTGCAGGATTACGTGCGCCAGCATGGCTGGGGGCTGGACCGGCCGGAGGGCCGCATGGTCGCGCTGATCGGCGATGCGGAGATGGACGAGGGCAACATCTTCGAAGCGCTGCTGGAGGGCTGGAAGCACGGCCTGCGCAACACCTGGTGGGTGGTCGACTACAACCGGCAGAGCCTGGACGCCGTGGTGCGCGAGGGGCTGTGGGCCAAGTTCGAGGCGATGTTCCGCAACTTCGGCTGGGACGTCGTGGTGTTGCGCCACGGCCGGTTGCAGCAGGCGGCGTTTGCCGAACCCGGTGGCGAGCGGCTGCGCGCCTGGATCGAGGCCTGCCCGAACCCGCTCTACTCCGCGCTCGCCTTCGGCGGCGGCCCGGCCTGGCGCGCCCGGCTGCGCGACGAGCTGGGCGACCAGGGGGACGTCTCCGCCCTGCTCGAACGGCGCACGGATGACGCGCTGGCCCGGTTGATGGGCAACCTCGGCGGTCACGACATGCCCTCCCTGCTGGAGGCATTCGCGGCGGCGCGCGCGCATGACCGCCCGGTCTGCTTCATCTGCTACACGATCAAGGGGTTCGGCCTGCCGCTGGCCGGGCACAAGGACAACCATGCCGGGCTGATGAACCCGGCGCAGGTCGACCTGCTGCGCGTCGCCAACGACGTGCGGCCCGGCCATGAGTGGGACCGGTTCGAGGGCCTGCGCACGCCCTCGGACCAGCTCGACGCGTTCCTCGCCGCAGTCCCCTTCAACACGGCGGACCAGCGCCGCCTGCAGGCCCCTGCCATCCCCGTGCCCGACAGCCTGCCGGTGCCGGCCGGGCGGGATATGTCGACCCAGCATGGCTTCGGGCTGCTGATGCACGACCTGGCCAAGGGGGACACCCCGCTCGCCCAGCGCATCGTGACGACCTCGCCGGACGTGACGGTGTCGACCAATCTGGGCGGCTGGGTGAACCGCCGCGGCCTGTTCGCGCGCGAGGCGATGGCGGATGTGTTCCGCACCGAGCGCATCCCCTCCACCTTCCACTGGCGGTTCTCCCCGGCCGGGCAGCATCTGGAGCTCGGCATCGCGGAGATGAACCTGTTCACCGCGCTGTCGGCCTTCGGCCTGTCGCACAGCATCAACGGCGAGCGCCTGCTGCCGGTCGGCACGCTGTACGACCCGTTCATCGAACGCGGGCTGGATGCGCTGAACTACGCCTGCTACCAGGATGCCCGCTTCATCCTGGTCGCCACGCCCTCCGGCATCACCCTGGCCGGGGAGGGCGGGGCGCACCAGTCGATCATGACCCCGCTGATCGGGATGGCGCAGGACGGGCTGGCCAGCTTCGAGCCGGCCTATGTGGACGAGCTGGCGGTCATGCTGCGCTGGGGCTTCGACTACATGCAGCGCTCGGGCCCATCGGGGGACGAGGCGGGCGGGTCGGTCTACCTGCGGCTGTCCACCCGCACGGTGGCCCAGCCGCAGCGGGTGCTGGGCCCGGCGGACGTGGCGGACATCATCGCCGGCGCCTACTGGGTGCGGCGGCCCGGCCCGAACGCGGAGGCGGTCATCGCGTACACGGGCGCGGTGGCACCGGAGGCCATCGCCGCCGCCGGGTTGGTGGGCGAGGACCGGCGCGACATCGGCCTGCTCGCCATCACCTCGGCGGACCGGCTGCATGGCGGCTGGACGCGCAGCCAGGGCTCGGCCGAACGGAGCCACGTCGAACGGCTGCTGGCCGGCCTGCCCCGGCATTGCGGGCTGGTGAGCGTGCTGGACGGCCATCCCGCGACGCTCAGCTGGCTCGGCTCCGTGCATGGCCATCGCGTCCATGCCCTGGGCGTGACCCGGTTCGGACAGACGGGGACCATCCCCGACCTCTACCGCGTGGCCGGGATCGACGCACAGGCCATCGCCGCCGCCGTGGAGGCCATCGCGCCCGGCCGGCCCATCCGCCACCTCCGCGCTGTCTGAACCAGCAAGCCACCTGCCTTTCCCGTCATCGCGAGCGAAGCGCGGCGAGCCAGGCGGCACGCACCGAGGCATCGTGCGTTGACGCTTGAATTGCCGCGGCGCGTTGCGCCTCGCAACGGTGGTGGAGGTGCAGCTTTTTCCGCAATGCCGGCGTAGGGTGCCGTCGTCGCGACAAACGGAGAAACGCATGAGCGAAGTTTCAGGGCTGACCCGGTTCCCCATGGCACGCCGTGGCTTCGTGATGGGCAGCCTGATCGGCGGCTTCACCATGGCGACCACGCGGGTGGACGCGCAGGCGATCCAGACGGACACGGCTGGCCTGGAGGCAGGCGAGACCAAGGTCACCTCCGGCGACACGCCGCTGCCGGCCTATTTCGCCCGGCCGCAGGGGGCCGGCCCGTTCCCGACCGTCCTGGTGGTCGAGGAGATCTTCGGCGTGCACGAATACATCCGGGACGTCTGCCGCCGGCTGGCCAAGCAGGGCTTCCTCGCGGTGGCGACCGAGTACTACGCCCGCCTGGGCGAGTTGCAGGACATGATGAGCGCGGCGCAGCTGGACAGCCAGATCATCGCCCACGCGCCGGACGACCAGCTGATGGCCGACATGGACGCGACCGCCGCCTGGGCCGCGGCCAACGGTGGCGACCCGGCCAAGCTGTCGACCATCGGCTTCTGTCGCGGCGGCCGGAACGTCTGGCTGTATGCGGCGCACAGCCCGACGCTGAAGACGGCGGTGGCGTTCTACGGCCCGATGGGCGGGTCGCCCACGCCGATCCAGCCGAAGGGCCCGCTGGACGTGGCCGGGCAGATCAAGTGCGCTTTCCTGGGGCTGTACGCCGGCACCAAGGACCCGAGCAGCAGCCCGGAGCAGATCAAGCAGGCCGAGGCCGCCGCCAAGGCCACCGGCAAGGACGTGCAGATCATCGTCTACCCGGACGCCGCGCACGGCTTCCACGCCGACTACCGCCCCAGCTACAACAAGGCCGACGCCGACGACGCCTGGGGCCGCATGCTCGCCTGGTTCCGGACCCACGGCGCCGCCTGATACCGGCAGCACGGGCAAAAGCCCTCTCCTCTTGGGAGAGGGTTGGGCGGAACTGCCAAAGGTCCGCGGGCAATGGCCCGCGGAATGGCAGTGGAGGGGAGGGCGTATCGCACGGTCCTGGGCGCCGGACCCTCACCCCGGCCCTCTGCCAGAAGCAGAGGGAGCAGCGGCAGGCGTTCAGTCGTTGACGGACAGCACCATGATCGGGTCGGCGATCTTCTCCGGCGCGATCTCCTGCTCCAGCGGCAGGACGGCGGTGCCGATGGCGAAGAACTCGATCACGTGGGTCTGCCAGCCATGGCTGCCCTCGTGGATGTCGACGCCGACCACCCCCTCGGCCTTGGCGGCGGCGGCCTCCACCTGCATGCGCTCGATGGCGATCTCGCGCGCCTCGTACATGGCGGAGGTGAAGTTCTCCAGCTCGACGTTGCGGCCCATGGTGCCCAGCCCGGACAGCATGCCGCGATGCGCCACGTGGTAGACGCAGCTGCCCATCACCATCTCGACCGGGCGGTAGCCCGAGTGCAGCAGCGACCAGAAATCCTGGCCCGACAGGTCCGACGTGAAGGGGCCGCCATCATGCGCGCGGAAGCCCTTGTGGCCGTCGCCGTGCACCACGCCGGTGCCGATGGCGATGAACTCCAGCAGCTGCTCGTCCCATTCGAGCCGCTTGATGGTCAGCTTCACGCCGACGATGCCGTCCGCCCCCATCGCCGTCGCCTCGGCCCGCATGCGCGTCATCGCCAATTCGCGGGCGTGGTACATCGCCTTGGACAGCACATCGAGTTCCTGGTTGCGGTTCCAGGTGCCGTACTGGATGCCCACGTGGTAGACGCAGGTGCCGACGCAGAGGCCGATCGGCTCGAACCCGGCCTTGCGCACCAGCAGGAACTCGTTGACCGAGAAGTCGGACGTGAAGACCCCGCTGGAATGGGCGGAGCTGCGCAGCCCCTTCAGTCGCTCGCGGGCATGCGCCGGCATGTCGCTGGGCATGTCAGATGCCTCCTTCCTGCTCGTTGGACGCGTAGGATTGATGGTGCGGCACCGTGCCCTTCAGCGGCGTGCCGCCGGCGTGCATGTCCACCGCCATGCCGATGTCGTGCGGGAAGGGGGTGCCCCGCGTCGCCTCCACCGTGGTGGCGATGACGATGTGGCGGCCGAGGTAGCGCTTCGGCTTGCCCTCGCCATCCTCGAACTCGAACATCTGGCTGAAGTTCACGTGCGCCAGCACGCCGTTGCCCTGCGGGTGCGCGTTCTTCTTCAGCTCGCCATGGGCATCCCGCCGCACGCGCTCCCAGAACTGGCTCAGCGTCTTCGACTCGGTGTTGCCCATCCAGCTCTGCCGGGCCGAGCCTTGCCAGTCGGTCAGCCAGTGGTATTTGGCGCCGACCGCGATCCCGGTGGGCACCACGTCGGCTTCCAGCAGCTTGACGAACTCCAGCGCCGGGACGGTGGCCACCACCGGGTGGTCGCTCGGCTTCAGCCCCTCCATGGTGACGGCGGTGCCGACCAGGGTGAAGTCCATGCTTTCCGGTACGGCGAGCGGGATGGTCCGCATCTTGACGTCCAGCACGGCGTTGGCGCCGGCCGCCTTCGCCTCCTCCCGCAGGCGTCGCAGCGCGGTGCCCCAGCCTTGCGCGTGGCCCTCCGTCCAGGACCAGCCGTAATGCATCCAGCACGTGGCGGAGACGGAGGCGACCGGGCGCAGGCCGTGCGACCGGGCGATCATCAGCTCCGCCGGGGTGAGCGTGGCGACCCATGGCATCCGCCCGGCCCGCGCCTCCGCCAGGCGCTGCCGGGTGGCGGCGGGTACGGCGTTGGTGGGCAGGCTGGCAAGGATGTCGGCCTGGCGTTGGGCATGCGCATCCTGACGCGCCTGCGCGTCCGGGTCGGGTGCCTTGAAGACGTCGAACAGGCTCATGCCTACCCCGCCATGAAGTCGTTCAGCGATTGGCTCAGCGCCCGGGCGTGCTCGCTCGCCTGCCGCGTCTCGTCCGCCAGCAGGGCGAACCACTCCGCCGGCGGCATGGCCCGGGTGTTGAGCGAGATCCCGCGCACCACCAGCGCCACGCTCGCCTTCAGCCGCCCGCCCGTGACCTCCAGCCCGTAGCGCTTGTCGCCGAGCTCCACCGTCACGCCGGTGACCTTGCCGCCGCGGGCGAAGAAGCCGCGGCTTTCCTGCACCGTCACCTGGTCGGGCAGGGCCTCCTGCAGGCGCAGGGCGAAAGCGCGCAAATTGCCTTCCGCATCCGAACTGAAGCGCCGCAGCCAGGCGGCCTGCGTGTCGAAGCCGACGTCCGGGCTCACGCCTCGACCGCATGGCGGTTGACGCCCTGCATCCCCGTCACCAGCCGGTCGCGGATGGCCGCAAGCTTGGCTTCGCGGTCGCGGTCCCCGTTGGCGACCTCGCGTTCGATGTCGATCACCTCGTGCATGGTGCGGATCGTCTCGTCGGCGACCTGCGCCAGGACGTCCAGGTTGCGCTGGTCGCCGCCCAGGCTGCGCGCGGCGGAGGTCGCGGCGTCGTGCGCGCCCTTGGAGGCCAGCAGGGTGATCTGCCGCGCCGCCTCGTCCAGCCGCTCCGCCTCGTCCGCGGCGTGGCGGATGTCCACCTGCACCGCCGCCTGCGAGGCCACGGCCATCAGCCGCGGGATCACCACCAGCATGCCGTTGGAGATCTTCATCAGCCGCGTCTCGGCCGCCTGCTTGTTCTGCCCGATGATCGGGATCAGCATTGCCGAGGCGACCAGGTTCTCCCGCATCTCCGCGACCTTGCCGCGGAAGTTCGCCACCGCGCCGCGGAACTGCAGCACGTCGGCCGCGTCGGCGGCGTCGGCGGTCCGCACCGCGTTCTGCCGCAGCGCCTCCAGCTCCTCCAGCCCGCGGTCGAGCGCCAGCTGGCCGGCCGCGATCTCGATCTTCAGGCCGTGCAGGCTGCTGCGGATCGCCGCGGCCTGCTGGTCCAGCAGGTCGATGGAGACGGCGAGGTCGGCCTTGGTCCGCCGCGCCTTGGCCTGCTCGCCATCCATCAGCTCCAGGAACTTCTTGCGGCTCTCGGCGAAGCCCTTGAACGCCGTGTGTGCGTCTGCCGCGACGCCCAGCAGCCTGCCGATGATGCCCTTGCGGGCCTCCGGATGGCCGCCGGCCGCCTCCGCCTGCAAATCCTCGATGCGGAGGATCTTGACGCCGTCGATCACGGCGGCCGCGATCCGCCCCACCTCGCCGGCGTCGCCCAGCCGCACCCCGCTCAGCAACTGGCGGGAGGCCTGCGCGATCTTGGCCAGCACGCCGTCGCCATGCGCGAGCAAGGTGGCGGTCTGGCGGAAGTCGATCCGGGCGGCGGACTGCTCCGCGGCGGCCAGTTCCTCCGGCTTCAACCCGGCGATGTCGACCAGCCGCGGCTGCGCCGGCTCGCGCGCGAGCCGGGGGTCGCTGGGGGCGATGGCCGTCGCTTCGGGGACCGCGAGCGCGGTGGACGCCGCCGGGGCGGTATCGAACATCGACAGGTCGAGCGGTACGTCCGGCTTCAGGTCTGGCATCCGCTCCCCTCTCCATTCCGCGTCGTCGGTCACCGCGGCAAGCTATGCTGCCTCCCCGGCGAAATCAAAGCCTGTTGGCGTACCGGTCGTGGGCGTCCCGGTCCGGGCGAGACTTGCGTTTGACTACACATTGGAACGATCCGTAACGAAGCGACCGCGTATCCAGTGCCTCGGACTTCATGTCCCCGCAACACAGGAGCAACATCATGCATCGTTTCAAGTTCGCCGCCGCGGCTGCCCTGGCTTCCTGCCTGGGTCTGGCATCGGCACGGGCGATGCCTGTCATCGGCGGTCCCGCCGGTGACGGCGACATCACGCTGGTATCGGGTGGCTGCGGCTATTACGGCCACCGCACGCCGTACGGGTATTGCGCGCCCAACGTCCGTCCGGTGTATCGGGCTTGCCCGCCCGGCTTCCACCTGGGGCCATACCGCCGGGCGTGCTGGCCCAACTGAGCCGGGGCCTGGCCATCCCGCGCCGCGCCGTGCGCCCCCGGCGCAGTGCGGGTTTTCCAGCCGTGCTGGCGTGATCTCCGCTCCCGCGCTAGACAGCACGCAGGGTGTCGGCCCCTTCGGCATCCGTGGGAGATGCCCGCAATGTCCGACTCGCCCGACTACGTGCCGCCCGAAGTCTGGCAGTGGGAGCAGGGCAACGGGGGGCGGTTCGCCTCCATCAACCGGCCGGTGGCCGGGCCCACGCACGAGAAGGAATTGCCGGTCGGCCGCCACCCGCTGCAGCTTTATTCTTTGGGCACGCCCAATGGGGTGAAGGTGACCGTGATGCTGGAGGAACTGCTGGCGCTCGGCCACCAGGGTGCCGAGTACGACGCCTGGCTGGTCCGCATCGGCGAGGGCGACCAGTTCGGCAGCGGCTTCGTCGGCATCAACCCGAACTCCAAGATCCCCGCGCTGCTGGACCGCAGCGGCCCGGCGCCGGTCCGGGTGTTCGAGTCAGGCGCGATCCTGCTCTATCTGGCCGAGAAGTTCGGCGCCTTCGTCCCGACCGACCCGGCGCTGCGGGCCGAATGCCTCTCCTGGCTGTTCTGGCAGATGGGCAGCGCGCCCTATCTCGGCGGCGGGTTCGGCCATTTCTATGCCTATGCCCCGACCAAGATCAAATACGCCATCGACCGGTTCGCGATGGAGACCAAGCGGCAATTGGACGTGCTGGACCGTCGCCTGGCCGAAACCGAGTATCTCGGCGGCGCCGACTACACGATCGCCGATATCGCGGTCTGGCCCTGGTATGGCGGGCTGGTGAAGGGTCAGCTCTACGGCGCGTCGGCGACGTTCCTGCAGGTCGGGGACTACGCCCATGTGCAGCGATGGGCCGACCTGGTCGGGTCGCGGCCGGCCGTGCAGCGCGGACGCATGGTCAACCGCATGTCGGGCGAGCCGTCCAGCCAGCTGCACGAACGGCATGACGCCGCCGATTTCGACACGAAGACGCAGGACAAGGTCACCGCCGCGAGCTGAGGCGCTACTCATAGACCGGCGTCGGCACGCCTTCCAACCGCGCCTTCAGCTGCAGGGCGAGGTAGCGGGAGTAGTGCCGGGACTGGGCCAGGTTGCCGCCGTGGAACCACAACGCCTCCTGCGCCGTGGGCTTCCACATGTTGCGCAGCTCGCCGTGCCAGGGGCCGGGGTCGCGCGTGGTGCCGGAGCCAAGCCCCCAGCACGGCCCGACGGCGTCCGCCACCGCCTTCGAGATCAGCTGCTCCGCCCAGCCGTTCATCGAGCCGTAGCCGGTGGCGTAGACGATCACGTCCGCGGCCAGCACGCTGCCATCCGCCAGCCGCACGCCCTCCGGCACGACCCTGTCGATCGCGGCGTCGCTGCGCAACCGGATCGACCCATCCGCGATCGACTCCGACGCGCCGACGTCGATGTAGTAGCCGGAGCCGCGGCGCAGGTATTTCAGCGCCAGGCCCGACCCGTCCTCGCCGAAGTCGAGCAGGAACCCGGCCGCCCGCAGCCGGTCGTAGAACGCCGCGTCCTCCGCCGCGATGCCGGCCCAGATCGGCCGTTGCAGGTCCGGCATCACCCGGTAGGGCACGGAGGCGGCCAGCAGGTCCGCCGTGTCGGTGTCGATGCCGGCGGCGACCGCCTCCTCCGAATACAGCGCGCCCCAGCCGCGGCGCAGCATGGTTTCCGTGCGCACCACCAGCGTGGAGGAGCGCTGCAGCATGGTCACGTCGGCGCCGTGCTCCACCAGGTCGGCACAGATGTCGTGCGCGGAGTTGTTCGACCCGACCACCACGACGCGCTTGCCGGCATAGGCCGCGCCGCCCTCGTGCCGGCTGCTATGATGCTGCTGCCCGCGGAACGTCTCCATTCCCGGGATTTCCGGCAGCTGCGGCATGCCGGCCATGCCGGTGGCCAGCACCAGGTGGCGGGGGCGCAGCGTCACCGCCTCGCCGTCGCGATCCACCTGCACGGTCCAGACCCGGGCCTCCGCATCGTAGGACGCGGACAGGCAGCGCGTGCCGTTCCAGCAATCCAGCTCCATGACCTGCGTGTACATCTCCAGCCAGTCGCCAAGCTTGTCCTTGGGCGTGAACACCGGCCAGTGCGCGGGGAACGGCAAGTATGGCATGTGGTCGTACCAGACCGGGTCGTGCAGGCACAGCGACTTGTAGCGCCTGCGCCAGTTGTCGCCGGGCCGCGGATGGGCGTCGATGACCAGGGCCGGGACGTGCAGCCGCTTCAGCCGGGCGGCCAGGCCCAGCCCGCCCTGTCCGCCGCCCACGACCAGGACGTAGGGCTGCACCTCTCGCCCGATCCGCGCCGCCTCCTCCTGCCGGCGGTCGAACCAGGAGCGGCGGTCCGCGTCGTCCGGCCGCGGGGCGCCGCGCTCGCGGGTGGCGCCCTCCGCTTCCTCGAACCCCTTCAGCGCGCGGGCGGCGGTCAGCAGCGTCCAGCACAGGCCATCGCGCAGCCGGACGTGACCGCGCCCGCGCGCCACGCCCGTCTCGAAGGTCAGCCAGCCCTCGACCGTGCCGTCCACTGCCTTGGCGCCGGATACGGCCCAGGTGGCGGGCTGCACGGCGGCCGCACGCGCGGCCGCCATCGTCGCGATCGCATCCCGCCCCTCCAGCGTGCGGATCGTCCAGGTGAACGCCAGGAGGTCCCGCCAGTAGCACTCGGGCGCGAACAGCTGCGCCGCGCTGGCCGGGTCCGGCCCGGCGAGGGCGCTGGCGAACGCCTCGACCCACCGCGCCAGCGCGGCCCCTGCGTCAGCCGGCAACGTGACGGAACCCGGCGTCGGCGGCCTCCAGCACCTGGTCGATGTCGGCCTCGGTGTGGGCGCAGGACAGGAACATGTTGTGCTTCGGGTGCAGGTAGACGCCGTGCCGCAACGCCTCCGCGCAGAAGGCGAAGCCCCGCTTCCACTCGGGATCGTCCGCAAACAGCAGCGTCGGCATCTGCACCGGGCCGCTCTGGTCGATGCTCAGCCCGCGATGCCGCGCCCGCTCCGCCAGGCCATCGCGCAGGCGCTGCCCCATCGCCCGCATGTAGGCCGGGCCGTCGATCCGGCGCAGCTCGGTCAGCGTGGCCACGGCGGCGGCCATCGGCACCGACCCGCACCAGAACGACCCGGTGGTGAACACGGTGGTGGCCGCGGTGCGGAACCGCTCCGCCCCCGTCACCGCCGAGAGCGGGTGGCCGTTGGCGATCGCCTTGCTCCAGGCCGCGAGGTCCGGCCGGACGCCCAGCGGCTCCCACGAGCCGCCGAGATGCAGGCGGAACCCGGCGCGCACGTCGTCCAGCACCAACGCTGCGCCCGCGGCGTCGCACAACGCGCGCACGCGGTGTGCGAAGTCCGGCGTCGGCAGTTCCTGCGCCTGGCCCATGTCATGGCGGAAGGCGGAGACGACGATGGCGGCCAGGTCCCCGCCGGCCTGCTCGACGGCTTGCTCCAGGCTGGCCACGTCGTTGTAGTCGTAGGGCAGCAGGTGCGCCCGGTCCTCCGTCGTCACCCCGGCGACGCTGGGTGAGCACCAGGGGATCGCGCCGTGATAGGCGCCGCGCGCGATGAGCACCTTGCGCCGCTGCGTCCCGGCGCGGGCGATCGTCACGCAGGCGGTGGTCGCGTCCGTGCCGTTCTTGCCGAACAGGCACCAATCCGCATGGGGCACCAGCACCACCACCAGCTCGGCCAATTCGACCAGCACGGGCGCCGGCCCGTTCATGCAGTCCCCCAGCGCCGCCTGGGCGCGGGCGGCCTCCTCGACGGCGGGGTGGTGGTGGCCCAGCACGATCGGCCCCCAGGAGCACATCAGGTCGACGAAGCGGCGCCCGTCCACGTCGTAGAGGTGGCACCCCTCGGCGCGGGCGAAGTATTGCGGATAGCCGTCCGGCAGCTTGGCCGCGTCCAGATGGCCCCATAGGCCACCTGGGATGACCCGGCGGGCCCGCTCGCGCAGGGCGGTGTCGGCAGAATTGGGAATGCCGTGCGGCATGGGCGCGCCTCCGATAAGCCTGCCGGGCATACCACGGTTCGGCGGGAAGGGCAGGTTGGCGGCATGGCACGCAGCAAAACCCGCAGGGGGCGGGCTACCTGGCGATTTAGACGGCCTTAACAAAAGTTTGGGATGGTGGGAACGTCATCGATCGGGCTCGCCATGTTCCGCCTGCTCAACAAGATCAGCGTCCGAGGCAAGATCATCGCCGCGTTCACCATCGTGCTCTGCGGCACGGCGGGTCTCGGCATGTTCGCCATCCAGCGGCTGGACGCCGTCGATGCGGCTGCGGCCGAAATCCGCCAGAGCTGGCTGCCTGCGACCCGAGCGCTCGGCCAGGTCGCCCAGATGACGGAGCGGCTCCGGTCATACCAGTCGCTGTTCTTCATTGCCGACGGTGACGTGGAGCGGCGGGCCCGAGCCGCCAAGACCGCCCAGGCCATGGACGAGCTGCAGCGCACGATGACCGCCTACCGCGCCCTTGTCGCCGCTGGCCAGGGACAGCAACTGGCTGACGGGCTGGTCCAGAGCTGGTCGGCCTACGAGGCGCAGTCCAAGGCTTTGGCGACCCGGCTGGAGCAGGACGAGGCCGGAAGCCGGGCCGAGGCGCTGTCCCTGTTCAAGGTCGACATGCTGAAGAGCATCGACGCCGTCCGTACGGCGATCGAGGCCGACCTGGCGTTCACCCTGAAACAGGGCCAGGCGGCAGCCGACCGGGGCGAGGCGGTCGGCAAGGCGGGCCACGCCTGGATCCTCGCCGCGCTGGCCGGGCTGGCCGCCCTGTGCGTCGTGAGTGGCTGGGCCATCGTCCGCAGCGTCTCGCGTCCGGTCGCGACGATGACGGCGACGATGCGCCGGCTTGCAGCGCAAGACATGGACGCCGAGATCCCCTATGGCGACCGCGGGGACGAGATCGGCTTCATGGCACGTGCCGTCCAGGTGTTCAAAGACAACGCGCTCAAAGCCCAGGCCTCCGACCGGGAGCGGGCGCTGGCCCGGCAGCAGCGCCTCGCCGAGGACGAGCAGGTCCGCCTGGCCGCCGCGACGGCAGCGGCGGCGGAGGCGGCCGCCCTGGTCGTCGGGTCGATCGGCCGGGCGCTGAAACACCTCTCGGAGGGTGACCTGACGCTCCGCCTGGAAACGGCATTGCCGCCGGAATACGAGGCCCTGCGCGGCGACCTCAACGCCTCGTTCAGCCAACTGCAGGATTTGGTGACGCACATCTTCGGCAACGTCGCCGGATTGCGGGGCGTGGCCGGGGAGATCGCCGACGCCGCGGAAGACCTCTCCAAGCGCACGGAACACCAGGCTGCCAGCCTGGAACAGACCGCGGCGGCGCTCGACCAGATCACCGCCACGGTGCGCAAGACGGCCGACAGCGCCAAGCAGGCGCGGCAGGTGGCGTCCTCCACGAAGGAGGATGCCGAGCAGTCCGGGCAGATCGTCCGCAAAGCGGTGACGGCGATGGGCAACATCGACCAGTCCTCCCGCGAGATCGGCCAGATCATCGGCGTGATCGACGAGATCGCGTTCCAGACCAACCTGCTCGCGCTGAACGCCGGGGTGGAGGCGGCTCGCGCAGGGGATGCCGGCCGGGGCTTTGCCGTGGTGGCCAGCGAGGTCCGCGCCTTGGCGCAGCGCTCGGCTGCGGCAGCCAAGCAGATCAAAGCCCTGGTCGCCGCGGCGTCCGAGCATGTCGGGGCCGGCGTTCGGCTGGTGTCGCAGACGGGGACGGCGCTGGGGCAGATCGTCGATCGGGTGGTCGAGATCGACGGCGTCATCAACGAGATCGCGGCATCCGCCGGCGAGCAGGCGACCGGGCTGGCCGAAGTGAACACCGCCATCAACCAGATGGATCAGGTCACGCAGCAGAACGCCGCGATGGTGGAGGAGAGCACGGCGGCGAGCCGCACGTTGGCGCGGGACGTGGAGGAGTTGGGGCGGCTGGTCGGGCGGTTTCAGGTCGAGCGCAAGTCCGATGCAACGCGCTGCCCGCCGCGGGCCCCGTCCGCCAGACGCATGGCGGCCGTCGGCTGACGTCTTCCCCGGCGCCCCCAGCCGGCGCCCCGGCCGGCGCCCCAGCCGGCGACGGTCAGCCGACGACCACCGCGATGGGGGACGTGGCGTTGCGGATGGCGATCGGCACGGCGCCCGCCGGGTCACCGTCGGCCTGGACGTAGACTCCGGCCTCGCCGCGGATTTCGACCGTGCTCGCCGTGCGCAGCCGCAGGCCGGGCATCCGCGGCAGCAGGTTCAGCGGCAGGGCGGCGCCATACATCATGGCGGCCAGCGAGCCATACCGCTCGAACACCGCCACGCTGAAGCCGGGGCGGCAGGCGTCGGCATCGGGGGCCAGGGTGAAGCGCCCAGCGTAGAGGCGGCCCTTAGTGACGATCACGCTTGCCGCCTCCACGGCCTCCCCATCCAGGCGCACGTGCAGGCGGGGATAGCGGTAGCGGCTCATCTCCCGCACCGTCTGCGCGACGTAGGCGCCCTTGCCCAGCAGCCGCTTCAGCGGCGGCCGCAGCGAATGCACCACTTGGGCGTCCAGCCCCACGCCCAGCATCTGCACGAACAGCCGGGTGGTGTCCGGCCCCTCCGCCACGCCCGGCCACAGCAGGCAGGTGCGGCCGAACGCGAGCGCGGCCGCAACGGCACGCGGTGCGAACGGCAGATCCAGCTCATGCGCGAGCACGTTGGCCGTGCCCAGCGGGATCACCCCCAGCCGCGCCGACCCGCCGGCCATCCCGTTGGCGACCTCCGCGATGGTGCCGTCCCCGCCGGCCGCCACCACCAGGCGTTCGCCCGCCCGCACTGCCTCCTGCGCCAGCGTCGTGGCATGCCCGGCATGCTGGGTCTCCGCCAGTTCCATGCGCATGCCGTTGGCCGACAGCACGTCCAGCACCCGCCACAGCGCGTAGGACCGGCGGCGGCCGGCGGTCGGGTTGAAGATGACGATCACGCCACCGGGTCTACAACCTCCACCCCGCGCCGCTGCGAGACATTTCAGTGGCGGTGGATTTGGCAGGCCGGATGGCGGCATGCTACCGGGCCGCTCCCATGGCCGGATGCTCCCCGTGTTGAAAAGGCTGCTCCGCAGCGCGGCGGTGCAGTCGGTCACCGCGCGGCTGGTCGGCCTGTATCTCGACGGGGCGCTGCGCACCACCCGGTGGACGCTGGTGGGGGAGCAGCATGCCGCCGCGGCCACCGCCGGACAGGCCAGCATCGCCGCGTTCTGGCACGAGCGGTTGCCGCTGCTGCCGGCGCTGTGGTTCATCATGCGGCGGCGTGGCGCCCGCGGCACCCCGCGCGTGCTGGTCAGCAAGCACCGGGACGGCCGCTTCATCGGCGCGGTGGTGCGGCGCTTCGGGGTGGAGGTGGTGCACGGCTCCTCCTCCAAGGACGGCACGGCGCGCGACGTGTCGGAAAAGGGCGGCGCCACCAGCGTGCGGGTGCTGTTGGCGGAGCTGCAGGCGGGCGAGCACGTGCTGATCACCCCCGACGGCCCGCGCGGGCCGCGTCGCCGGGCCGCGCCCGGCGTGGCGCAGATCGCCGCGCTGTCCGGCGCGCCGGTGCTGCCGATCGGCGCGCAGACCAGCCGCCGCCGCATCCTGCCCACCTGGGACGGCATGTACGTCCCGCTGCCGTTCGGCCGCGGCGTGATCGTGTGCGGCGCGCCGATCGCCGTGCCGCGCGAGGGTTGGGAGGCGCACCTCCCCGCCATCGAGGCCGCCCTCACCGACGTGGTGGAGCAGGCCGACCGGCTGTGCCTCCGATGAGGAGGTGGATCACGACGACCGTGTCGTAAGCTTGCCACATCTCCGATCAAGGCAGTCGATCTCCCTCGCCCGCCAGCGGGAGAGGGTTCTCGACAGACCGCCGCGGCTGAGCAAGCACCGCCCGCTATGCGGGGATGGGCACCGGCGTCCAGCCCCGCTGGGCCTGCCAGCCCGGCTGCAACCCGTCGAACCGCGACAGCCGCAAGGTGGACAGGTCGGCGCAGTGACATACCCCGTCCGTCACCAGCTCCTGCACCGCATGGCCGCTGGCGGGCGACAGGCCGAAGCCGATGGAGGACAGCGTGGCCAGCACGACGTTTTCCGGGTCGCTCAGCCGGTCGATGATCGGGCGGCCGTCGGGCGTGTTCTCGATGATGCCGCCCCAGCTGCGGATCACCCGCGCCTGCCTGGCGCCGGGAAACATCTGCGCCAGCCGGGCGGCCATCGGGGCCATCAGCGGCGTGCTCGACCGTGGGGGTGCCACCATGTCCGCGCCGTCCTCCAGCCATTCATGCGGGCCGCCGCCATAGGCCAGGTTGCCGCGCAACGTCTGCCGGCCATACAGGCCGTTGCCGTCCGCCCCGCCCAACGGCATCGGCGGCAGCGGCTCGGTGACGATCATCTCCGCCCGTGCCGCCACCATCGGCACGTGGACGCCCAGGGTGGCGGCCAGCTTGCCGGTCTGCGGCCCGGCGCACAGCACCAGCTGGTCGCAGCCGAAGCGCCCGGCATCCGTCTCCACCGCCCGCACCTTCCCGCCCGCGACCTCGAAACCCAGCACCGTGGCGTGCTGCAGCAGCCGTCCGCCCAGGTCCTGCATCGCCCAGGCATAGGCCTGCGACGTGCGCTGCGGATTGGCGTGGCCGCCGAAGTGGTGCAGGTAGGCGCCATACATCTCGTCCGACGCCAGCGGCACCAGCTCGCGCAGCTGTGCCGCATCGAGCCGTTCGGATTTCAGCCCGTGCTTGTCGCCGTTGCGCACCATGCGATGCGAGTCGACGAACTGCGCCTCCGTCATCGAGATGCGGATGCGGCCCGGCCGGAACTCGGTCGGGTAGCCCAGCAGCTCGTCCATCTGCGGCCAAAGCCGCTGCTCCTCCCGGAACAGCGGGCTGAACCCGTGGGTGCAGCCGCCGCCGTTGCGGCCGGACGCCTCCCACGCGACGATGCCCTTGTCGATCACCAGCACGTCCACGCCGCTGCGGGCCAGCCACCACCCGGCGCTCAACCCGGTGGCGCCCCCGCCGACGATGATGACGCTGGCGCCCGATGCTCCGGACACGGCTACTTGCCTTCCGCCGGGGCCGGGATGTCCCAGTGGCTGGTGACCTGGCCGGGGATGCCGAACCAGATCTCCCAATGCGCCGCCATCGCCGCCGGCTCCGGGATCGAGCCCGCCAGCGCCAGCGGCAACGGCCGCACCGGCGCGCGGTAGCTGCCCACCGGCACCTCCGCCAGCGGCGTGCCGGCGCCCAGCGCCAGCAGCGCGGCCACTTGCTCCCGGCAGCGGCGGCCCTGGCACAGCCCCATGCCGGCGCGGGTGAGCCGCTTGACCTGGTCCGGGCTGGGCGGCCCGTTGCCCAGCAGCGCCGACAGGTCGGCATCGTTGCGCAGCGTCTCCCGCCAGCCGAGATAGGCGGGCGGGCGCACCTCCAGGATGTCGCGCGCCGTCACCTCCTCGCACTGGCAGACATGCGGCGCGCCTTCCCCCTGCACCACCACCGCCTGGACCCAGGCGGTGCGGTAGGCGGCCAGGTCGAAGGCGGGCGGCTCCGGCAGCGGCGCGTCCGGCGCGTCCAGCCCGGCCGCGTGTGCGGCGGCCCGCCGGCCCTCGGCCTCGGCGACGGTGCGGTCCAGGGATTTCGCCGGCCACACCCCCGCGCAATCCCCCACCGCGTAGACGCCGGGGACCGAGGTCGCGTGCGCCGCGTCCGTCACCGGGACATGGCCGCCGCGCTTCGGCACGAAGGCCGTGCGGCAGCCGACTGCGTCCGTCAGCTCGATCACCGGGACGATGCCCACGCCCAGCACGATCGTGTCGCATTCGATCCGCAGCGCGGCGCCGGGGACCGGCCGGCCAGCCTCGTCCAGCCGCACCAGGACGGCGGCCTCGACTCCGTCCGGCCCGCCCTCCGCCCGCGCGATGGCGTGCCGGGTGAAGAGCGGCGCGAGGACGGGCTGCGGCCCGGCCTGGGCCGCCGCCTGCTCCACCACGGCGGCCACGGTCACGCCCGCCGCCTGGAGCATGGCGGCGGTGGCCAGCGCCTCGGCCGAGGTCCCGAGCACCACGGCGCGGCGGGCGTCCAACGCCCCGTAGCGCGTGGCGAGCCGCTCGGCCGCAGTGGCGCCCATCACGCCCGGCAGCGCCCAGCCGGGGAAGGCCAGCCCCATGTCCCGCCTTCCGGTGGCGACGATGACGGCGTCGAAGCCCAGCATCCACGACCGCTCGCCGTCCGTGAGCCCGGCGACCTTGCCGGGCAGCCAGTGCACGCTGCTGCCGTTCGCGTACAGGCCCCAGCACACCGTGCCGAGCCGCACGTCCACCCCTGCCTCGAACGCGGCCGCCAGCAGCGGTTCGGTGGCGACGAGGCTCTCCATCATGGCGGTGCGGTTGCGCGCCGCCCCCGTCATGCGCTGGCCCCAGTGCAGCGGGATGTCATCGCCCATCGTCGCCGCCGGCACCGGGTTCTCGTCCACCAGCACCACCCGCTTGCCATGCCCGGCGGCAGCGATGGCGGCGGCGAGCCCGGCGGGCCCGGCCCCCACCACCAGCAACTCGGTCCGCTCCTCCAGCGGCAGCGAGCTGGAGGCGGTGGAGCGTGGATCGATGATGGTCATTGCGTCGTGCTCCAGGCGGGCTCGGCGGCGGCGCGGCGGCCGAGCGCGTGGCGGGGGATGTGGCAGCGTATGGCGTGGTCGTCCTGTTCCACCAAGGCCGGCTCCTCCGCCTCGCAAACCGGGCCGAGTTTGCGCGGGCAGCGGCTGCTGAACACGCAACCCGGTGGCGCTGCCTGCGCGCTGGGGATTTCCCCGGACAGGCGGATGCGCGGCCCGGTCGCGCCCGGCACTGCGGACAGCAGCGCCTCGGTGTAGGGATGGTGCGGACCCTCGAACACCGCGTCCGCCGGTCCGGCCTCCAGGATGCGGCCAAGATACAGCACGGCGATGCGGTCCGAGATGTAGCGCACCACGCCCAGGTCGTGGGAGATGAAGACGTAGCTGACCGCCTCCCGCTCCTGCAGGTCCACCAGCAGGTTCAGGATGGACGCCTGGACCGACACGTCCAGGGCCGAGGTCGGCTCGTCGCAGATCATCACCCGCGGGTCGCCGGCGAAGGCGCGCGCGATGGCCACCCGCTGCTTCAGTCCGCCCGACAGCTGGCGCGGCCGCATGGCCAGGTGGTCCTCCGTCAGCCGCACCGCGGCCAGCAGCGCGTGCAGCCGCCGGTCCAGCGCGGCGCCGCGCAGACCGGCCAGCTGCGACAGGGCCCGGGCGATCAGGTGCCGCACCGTGTGGGAGCGGTTGAGCGCCGAGTCCGGGTTCTGGAACACGATCTGCAACGCCTTGCGGTCGGCGCGGGAGCGTTGGCGCGCCAGAGACGCCACCGCCTTGCCGTCCAACTCCACCACGCCCCCGGAATCGGGCGCCGTGAGGCCGAGCAGCAGCCGGCCCAGCGTCGTCTTGCCGCTGCCGGACTCGCCCACCAGGCCGAGCGTCTGCCCAGCGTGCAGCGTCAGCGTCACATCGTCGAGCGCCCGGACCCGCCCGGCGCCGGTGCCGTATGTCTTGGACACGCGCACAGCCTGCATGGCCGGCTGGCGCGCCGGTGGCGGAGCGGCCGCAACGCGTCGGCCGGACGGCTGGTCCGGCAATGCCCGATCCGGATGGTGGCACAGCGCGACGTGGCCGCCATCGCGTACCAGCGGCGGATCGACGCTGCGGCAAGCCGCGTCCGCCAGGTCGCAGCGCGGCGCGAACACGCAGCCCGGCGGCAACGGCCCGGGCGGCGGCAGGAAGCCCGGGATGGAGGCGAGCCGGCCATCCCGCTTGGTCCGCCCCGCGACGGGCAGGCAGCGCAGCAGCCGCACGGTGTAGGGGTGGACCGGCTGGCGCAGCAGCGCGTCCGTGTCCCCCTCCTCCACCAGGGTGCCGGCATACAGCACGCCCACCCGGTCGCACATCTGCCGGATGATCGCCAGGTTGTGGCTGATGAACAGCAGCGCGGTGCCCAGCTCCCGGCGCAGCGCCGCCACCAGGTCCAGCACCTCGGCCTCGACCGTGGCGTCCAGCCCGGTGGTCGGCTCGTCCAGCACCAGCAGCGACGGCTCCTTGGCCAGGGCCATGGCGATCACCACCCGCTGCTGCATGCCGCCCGAAAGCTGATGCGGATAAGCCGCCATGACGCGCCGGGCGCCGGCGATGCGCACCCGGTCCAGCATGGTCTCGCCCGCGCGGACCGCCGCAGCACCCCGGGTGCCCAGCGTCTCGAACACCTCCGTCATCTGGCGACCGATGGTGAGCGTGGGGTTCAAGGCCCGCGCAGCATCCTGGTACACCATCGAGACCGCGTGCGAGCGCAGGCGACGCAGCCCGGCCGTGTCCAGCCGCCCGACATCCTGCCCGGCGATCAGCACGCTGCCGGCGGCGATGACGCCGTTGCGCGGCAGCGCCCGCAGCACCGCCAGCGCCGCGGTCGACTTGCCGCAACCGGACTCGCCGACCAGGCCGTAGGCCTCGCCTTTGCCGACCCGCAACGACACGCCGCGCAGCACCGGCTGGTCCCGTCCGCGCACGCGATAGGTGACGGCCAGGGTGCGCAGCTCCAGTGCGGGCAGGCCGGGTGTCAGCGCAGCGCCCCCGCGATGCCGTCCGCCACCAGGTTCACGCCCACCACCAGGGACGCGGTCGCCCCGGCGGCAAAGGCCGCGGTCCACCAGTAGCCGCCGACGATCAGGCTGTAGTTCTCGGCCACCGCCAGGCCCCAATCGGCCGATGGCGGCTGGATGCCGAACCCCAGGAAGCTCAGCGAGGCGACGGCGAAGACGGCATAGCCCAGCCGCACCGTCGTCTCCACCAACACGGCCGGCAGCACGTTGGGCAGGATTTCCACGAACATGACCTGCAACGTGCCTTCGCCGCGCAGTTCCGCTGCCGCAACATAGTCCAGCGCGCGTTCGGCCAGCACGGCGGCGCGTACCGTGCGGGCGACGTGCGGAGTGAAGATCAGGCCGATCACCGCGATCACGGTGGCGGTGGACGGCCCCAGCGCCACCAGCGCCAGCAGGGCCACGATGACCAGCGGCAAGGCGAGCAGCACCTCGATCAGCCGGCCCGCCACCAGGTCCACCACCCCGCCGAGATAGCCGGTCAGCAGTCCGAGCGCGGTCCCCAGCACGGTGGCGATCAGCGTGGCGAGTGGTGCCGTTTCCAAGATGGGCCGCGCGCCGACGATCACGCGGGAGAAGATGTCCCGTCCCAGCTGGTCGGTGCCGAACCAATGCGCGGCCGAAGGCGGGGCCAGCGTATTCAGCATTTCATCGGCATAGGGGTCGTACGGCGTCAAGGCGGAGCCTAACAGCGCGCAGACGACCCAGAGCAGCACGATGCCAGCGCCGGCCAGGAACGCGCCCGACCGCAGCACGAGGCTGGCGCGGGAGGGCAAGCTGTCGCTCATCGGCTGCGCAGCCGCGGGTCGATCGCGGCGTACAGCAGGTCCGCCAGCAGCGTCGCGAGCACGTAGACGGTGCCGACCACCAGGATCCCCGCCTCCAGCATAGGGAAGTCCTTACCCCGCGCCGCGCTCAGGATCAGGCTGCCGATGCCTTGGTAACGGAACAGCGTCTCCACCACCACCAGGCCGCCGACCAGGTAGCCGAGCTGCGTCGCGACCACCGTGACCGTGGGCAGGAGCGCGTTGCGCAGCACGTGGCGCAGAATGACGGTGTGGCGCGGCAGGCCCTTGAGCACGGCGGTGCGGGTGTAGTCCGCGTCCAGCGCCTCGATCGTGCCGGCGCGCGCCATGCGGGCGAGATAGCCGAACAGCACCAGCACCAGCGGCAGCGCCGGAAGGATCAGGTGGTGCAGCTGCTCCAGCGCCGGCGTGCCGGGCCGCGTGCCGGCGGAGATCGGCAGCCAGCGCAGCCAGACGCCCAGCACCAGGATCAGTGCGATGGAGGAGACGAACTCCGGCACCACCGTCAGCGATAGGCCCGTGACGGAGATCACCCGGTCCTGCCAGCGCCCGGCGCGCGTGGCCGCGTAGGCGCCGCCTGCGATGGACAACGGCACGACGATGCAGAACGCGACGGCCGCCAGCTTCAGCGAGTTGGCCAGCGCGTCGAGCACGAACGGCGCTGCCGGGGACCGGAAGAGATAGGACTGTCCCATGTCCCCGGCGAGGAAGTGCGTGATCCACTCGGCATACTGCACCAGCACCGGCCGGTCGGTGCCGATCTGGTGGTCCAGCGCCGCCACCGCCGCCGGGTCCGCCAACGGCCCGAGGATCGCGCGGCCCACATCGCCCGGCAGCATCTGCCCCCCGGCGAAGATCACCACGCTCAGCAGCAGCAGGGTGACCGCACCCGCCGCCAGCCGTTGCAGCACCCTGCGTGCGAGAGTTGGCACGTGAGGCTAGACCCACCCTGCCCTCTCCCAGAGGGAGAGGGTTCTTACCCGTAGCGGGGGAGCGCGCAGCCTCACTCGATCGTGGCGTGCTGGAGGAACACCTGGCTGATCGCGGTGGGTTCCACTCCGGACACGTCGGCGCCCGTCGCGGTCAGCTGGTTGTAGAAGTAGCCGAAGATGCTCGGCGTCTCGTCGAGCAGCAGCCGGTCGATCTTGCCCGCCGCGTCCCGCTGCACGCCGAGGTCGGTGGCGGCCACGTAGTCCGCCACCAGCTTGTCGTAGGCCGGGTTCTTGAAATGGGACGCATTCCACGTCCCCGTGCTGACCAAGGCGGCGTTCATCAGCACGTTCGGGATGCCGCGATGGCCGTAGGAAGTGATCCCCAGCTCGGAATCCAGCCAGTCCGAGGTGCCGAACTTGGCGGAGCCGTAGTATGCTCCCTGGTCCTCGACCTTGAGCGTCAGCTTGATGCCGATGGCGGCACAGGCGTTCTGCATCAGCACGGCATAGTCCGGGATCTCCTGCGTGCGCTCGCAGGTCAGCGTCGCCTCGAACCCGTTCGGCACCCCGGCCGCCGCCAGCAGCGCCTTGGCCCCGTCCAGATCCTTCTTCCGCTGCGGCACGCCGGGATCGTTGGACGGGTAGATCGGCGCGACCGGGGAGTCATTGCCGAGGTCGGCATTGCCGCGGAACAGCCCGGCCACGATCCCCGGCCGGTCGAGCGCCATCGCCATCGCCTGGCGCACGCGCTTGTCGGCGAAGTGCGGCACGTCGTTGCGGATGTGCATCTCGCGCGTCGCGGAGGAGCGCAGCTTGATCAGCTTGACGTCCGGGTCGTTCAGCAGGCCTTGCGCGCCCTGCACCGCCACCTGGGCGATCACGTCCACCTGCTTGCCCTGCAACGCCAGCACCTCGGATTGCTGGTCCGCGAAGAAGGTGAACTCGGTGCGCGCCGGCAACACCGGGCCGCCCCAGTATTCCGGGTTGCGGACGAAGCTGGCGCCGACCTTCGGAGTGAACCGCTCCAGCTTGAACGGCCCGGTGCCGATGAACGTCTTCTCGAACTCGTCGTAGCCGGCCGGCACGATGATCGCGTTGTAGTTGTCCGACGACACCAGATAAGGGAAGTTGCCGTTCGGCGCGTCGAGGTGGAATTCGACGGTGAGGTCGTCGACCGCCTTGGTCCCGCCCTTGGACAGCACGCCGCGGAACGCGGACAGCGCGTTGGAGCCGTTCTTCGGGTCGGACAGCTTGTCCATCGTGGCCACCACGTCGGCGGACGTCATCGTCTTGCCGTTGTGGAACTTGACGCCGGGGCGCAGTGCGAAGGTCCAGACGGTGCCGTCATCGTTCGGCTTCCATCCCAGCGCAAGGCAGGGTTGCAGGACGAGGTTCGGCATGTCCCGCACCAGGAACTCGCCCGTCTGCATCAACATCACCAGCCCGCCGGTGTTGGCCACCGTCACGGGGTTGATCGCGGTGGTCGGCATGGCGCTGGCGACGCGGATGGTGGCGCCGGCCTTGCCCTGCGCCCGCGCCTGGCGGAATGGCGCCGCCATGCCCAACAGCCCGGCCAGCACCGGCGCCACCAGCCCCACCCGCGCGCCGTGGACCAGGAGGCCGCGACGGTCCAGCCGCCCGGCCAGGAACTCGTCCACGACGTGGTTCCCGATTTCGCCGGAGCCTCGCCGCAGCCTGTCCAGGAACTCGGTGGCTCGGCTCATTCAAGGCTCCTGTTGGAGAACGCGTCAGACCAGAACTAAGCAATCACCATGCCGTCGGGCCTGGCGTCCACGTACGCCTGCGCCTTGGCGCAATACCAGTCCACGAAGCGCAACACGAGCGACTCGGCGTTCTCCGAATACGGGCCGGGCACGAAGCCCACGGAGTTGACGCCGCGCTGGTTGTTCTCCGCTAAGGCCCGGTCCTGCAGGTTGGTCTTGTCCCACAGCTCGGTCAGTTCCGGCACGGTGTAGTCCACGCCCTCGACCGCATCCGCGCTCACCAGCCACTTGGCCGTCACCACCGTCTCCTCCGGCCCGGTCGGCATGGCGCTGAACATGAACACGTAGTCGCCGACCGCGTGGGCGAAGCTGTGCGGCTCCAGCGCCCAGCGCAGCGAGCCCACATCCCCGTTGCCGATGTCCACGATCGGCTTGGCGACGCAGGGCTGCCCGTTCATCGTCATCGAGCGCGTGCCGGGATTGAGCGCGAACCGCCCGGCCTGCCACCAGCTCCCTTCGGCGGGGCCGGACGGCAGGCCTTGCTCGGCCATGCGGGCGGAGAATTCAGTGTTGATCCGCGCTTGCTCCGCTTCACTCAGCGAGCGGCGGCCGACGGGGAAGGTCACCGACAGTTCCGGGTGGTTGGTCGTGCAGTGGTAGCACTCGCGCGCGTTCTCCATCACCAGCTTCCAGTTCGCCCGCTCCACCAGCGTCATCTGGTGCGCCAGCTTGGCGCGGTGCAGCTGGTGCGGCGCCAGCATCGGGGCGAAGGCGTCGTGGAACGCGTCGAAGGCCGGCGGATCGTCGGACAGGCAGATGTAGACGGAGCCCGCCACCGTGCGCAGCGCCACCGGGCGCAGGCTGTGCTCGGATGGCTGGAACCAGTCCGGCATGCGCGGGGCGTTCACCAGTTGGCCCTCCAGGTCATACGCCCACTGGTGGTAGGGGCAGACCAGCCGCGGCCGCCGCGCGGCACCGGGGGCGCAGAGCTGCGCGCCGCGATGCCGGCACGAGTTGTGGAACGCGCGCAACGTCCCGTCCCGCCCGCGCACAACCACCACGGGGTTGCGCCCGACCGTGGTGGCTAGCGTGCTGCCCGGCTCCGGCAGCTCCACCTCGAAGCCGACCATGATCCAGCTTTCGCCGTAGATCGCCGCCATGTCGAACCGGAGGATGTCCGGATCGGTGTAGAACGCCTGGGGCAGGGTATGCCCGGCCCGGCGCTGGTCGAGCAGGGTGCGGATACGCGACAGGTCCAACATGCAGCCTCCAGGTCGGCCCTGCTTACACCATCTGCGCCGGGCCGGGCGCATTTTGTCCGTTGCCCAAGCCCACGCCGCGCCGGATGGTGGCGGCAGCGCTGGAGAAGGCGACCCCATGACCAAGGTCCTGATCGTCGGCGGCGGCATCGCCGGGCTGTCCACGGCCTGGGCGCTCGCCCGCCGCGGCGTGGAGGTGGAGCTGTTCGAGCAGGGTCCGCTGCCCAACCCGCTCGCCTCCTCCTACGACGAGCACCGCATCACCCGGCACGCCTATGGCCGCATGGATGGCTACGCCCACCTGATGCCGGAGGCGTTCCGCGTGTGGGAGATGCTTTGGCAGGCGATCGGCACCGCGCATTACGAGCCCTGCGGCGCGGCCTATTTCCTGCGCAACGACGATGGCTGGTATGGGAGCGTGTCCCGCTCGTTGGACGGGATGGGCATCGCCTACCGCGACGTCGCGCTGGACGAGGTGGCGCGGCGTTTCCCCATGGTGCGGCCGGAAGGGCTGGTCCGCGTGGTGGAAACGGCGGGTGCCGGCATGCTGTTCCCCTCCCGCATCCTGACCGACCTGGTGGTGCTGCTCGGCCGCCTCGGGGTGACGCTGCACGCCGGCAGCAAGGTGACGGCGGTGGACCTGGAGCGCGGCACCCTGGTGAAGGACGGTCTCCAGTATGGCGGCGACATGGTCGTGGTGGCGGCCGGGGCCTGGGCCGACCGGCTGGTGCCCGACCTGCGCGAGTCGGTCGTCCCGTCCCGCCAGGCCGTGCTGTATGTGTCGCCGCCTCCGCGTTGGGCCGAGGCGTGGGCGAACGCGCCCGTCATGCTGGACCGTTCGGACGAGGGCGGGCTCTACACCCTGCCGCCCCGCCGGGGCACCCGGCTGAAGATCGGCGACCACGTCTTCTCCCGCATCGGCGATCCGGACGACCACCGCCGGGCGACCGACGGGGACCTGGAGCGGTTGTGGCCCACCGCGTTCGCCGTCTATCGGGATTTCCACGCCTACACGGTGCTGGAGCGTCGCGCCTGCTTCTACACCGTGCACGATCGGGAGGAGTTCCAGGTCAGGCCGACCGGGGCCGCCGGCTGGGTGATCAGCGCCTGTTCCGGCCACGGCTTCAAGCTGGGCTCGCTGATGGGGGAACTGGTGGGCCGCGCCATCACGGGCGAGATGCCGGCGGCCGACCTGCCCGCCTTGGCCGCCGGCCAGGTGACGCGACCGCCTTGGCACAAGGCCGCAGCGTAGCCGATCAGCCGGTTTCGCGAGGGCTGGCAAGCATTCTGCGCGTGACGCGCTTGGTGGATGGCCGTCCTACAGCGCCTCGGCCGCCGTCACTGCGAGGCGTGCTTGCGCCGCTGCTATCCAGCGCTCCCCACGAAGGCTCGGCTCCGTGCAGCCAGGGTCGCGACGCGCGAAGTCTACCGTGGCGGTCATCCGGCCAGACACTCAGCGGCGGGCCACCCTGCCGCTGAGCTGGCCGGCGACGGCGGCGTTGGACTGCCGCAACTCCTCTTCCGCGGCTTCGGCCACCAACTCCGCATGGAACCGCTCCAGCGGTGCCGTGCGCCGGACAAGCGCGTCCAGCTGTGCGGCAACCTGGCGGAGCTCCGTTGTCCCCATGGTCCCGTTCGCCGCGGCGCGGGCGGCAAGGCGGACGCGCAGGCCCTCCAACTCTTCGGTGACTGGCGTGGGATGGCTGGGCATGCGACGTATCCAGAAGTCTGCAGCGAACTACTCCACGAGCCGTGGATCACCTGTCAAGCCCGATCCACGCCAAGTGGATTATTTGCCTATGTCGCGTTGCGGCTCGTGCAGCTGGTGCGGTGGGGGTTTGCGCTGCACGACGAGTTGGCGACGGCCGGTCGGATGGTTGGGCGCCAGGCTCGCCGGGACCGCGACGGCCGCTCCGAGTTCCTGCGCCTGTTCCTGAAGCCGTGCCGCCAGGTCGAACGGCATGGAGCGGAGTTCGCCTGCGAATATCCAGTCCAGACTGACGCCCGAGCGGTTCAACAGCCGTACCATGGCCGCCACGTCCGGAAGGCGATGCCCCTTTTCCCAGTTGTTGTACGCCGATGGCTGCACCCCGAGCACGTTCGCCATCACGTCCTGTCGCTCCACGCCGAGCACCAGGCGCGCGGCCTTCAGGCGCAGCCCGGCCATCGTCTTCAGGTCACTGGCGCGCTGGGCGTTCGGCACGCGACGGACTGTGGAGGCGTTTGCCTTAACAGTCACGCCACATTTCGTGCACAGCTGATCCACTCGGCGTGAAATACTTTTGTATGGCGCGCTGCGAGCACGACAAGGTGTCGCCTTGGCAATGCAACGCCCGCCTTCAGCGCCTGTGCCGTGTCTGCCGCGGCGAGCATCCCAACGCCGCGCATGACCGGCCGGTCATGCAGGTCGCTATCCGGCTGGAGCTCCCGCGCGGCAACCCGCGGCACCGCCGGATGGCCCGGCAGCGTCGCCGTAGCGGGCGCTGTCACAGCGAACCACAAACACGATTAGCACTCCAGCTGGAAGAGTGCTAACACTCCGGCCGAATGAGGAGGGGTGCGTAGGCGGCAGTCTCGCCACCCGTGCCCGTCCTGTTGGAGCAGCCGCCATGAATTTCCGTCCCTTGCACGACCGTGTCGTCGTCCGTCGGATCACCCCGCTGGAGAAGTCGGCCGGCGGCATCATCATCCCCGACACGGTGAAGGAAAAGCCGATGGAAGGCGAAATCATCGCCGCCGGGTCCGGCGCCCGCAACGAACAGGGCGAGGTCGTGGCGCTCGAGGTGAAGGCCGGGGACCGCGTGCTGTTCGGCAAGTGGTCCGGCACGGAAGTCAAGATCGACGGCGAAGAGCTGCTGATCATGAAGGAAAGCGACCTGCTCGGCATCATCGAGGGCATTCCCGCCCTCGGCAAAGCCGCATAACGAACCAACAAGGACAACGATCATGGCAGCCAAAGACGTTCGCTTCGGCGAAGACGCACGCGCCCGCATGCTGCGCGGCGTGGATATCCTGGCCGACGCGGTGAAGGTGACGCTGGGCCCCAAGGGCCGCAACGTCGTCATCGACAAGAGCTTCGGCGCCCCGCGCATCACCAAGGACGGCGTCAGCGTCGCCAAGGAGATCGAGCTGGCGGAGAAGTTCGAGAACATGGGCGCGCAGATGGTGCGCGAGGTCGCCAGCAAGACCAACGACGTGGCCGGCGACGGCACCACCTCGGCCATCGTGCTGGCCCAGGCGATCGTGCGCGAGGGCGGCAAGGCCGTGGCCGCCGGCATGGCGCCGATGGACCTGAAGCGTGGTGTGGACCGGGCCGTGGCCGCCTTGGTCGAGGAGCTGGCCAAGCGCAGCAAGACCATCACCACCGAGGCCGAGACGGCGCAGGTCGGCACCATCTCCGCCAACGGGGAGGCGGAGATCGGCCGCATGATCGCCGAGGCCATGCAGAAGGTCGGCAACGAGGGTGTCATCACCGTCGAGGAGGCCAAGGGCATGGAGACCGAGCTCGAGGTCGTGGAGGGCATGCAGTTCGACCGCGGCTACCTGTCGCCCTACTTCATCACCAACGCGGAGAAGATGACGGTCGACCTCGACAACCCGTACATCCTGATCCACGAGAAGAAGCTGTCCGGCCTGCAGCCGATGCTGCCCCTTCTGGAGGCCGTGGTGCAGTCCGCCCGGCCGCTGCTGATCATCGCCGAGGATATCGAGGGCGAGGCGCTGGCCACGCTCGTGGTCAACAAGCTGCGCGGCGGGCTGAAGGTCGCCGCGGTGAAGGCGCCGGGCTTCGGCGACCGCCGCAAGGCCATGCTGGAAGACATCGCGATCCTGACCGGCGGCCAGGTGATCAGCGAGGACCTGGGCATCAAGCTGGAGAGTGTCACGCTGGACATGCTGGGCCAAGCCAAGCGCGTGCTGATCGAGAAGGAGAACACCACGGTCATCGAGGGCCTCGGCACCGAGGAGCAGATCAAGGGCCGCTGCGAGCAGATCAAGGCGCAGGTGGAGGAGACGACCTCCGACTACGACCGTGAGAAGCTGCAGGAGCGTCTGGCCAAGCTGGCGGGCGGCGTCGCGGTGATCCGCGTCGGCGGCAGCACCGAGGTCGAGGTGAAGGAGCGCAAGGACCGCGTGGACGACGCGCTGCACGCCACCCGCGCGGCGGTCGAGGAAGGCATCGTGCCCGGCGGCGGCGTCGCCCTGGCCCGCGCCAGCCTGATCCTGGCCAACCTGAACCCCGAAAACCACGACCAGAAGTTCGGCATCGAGATGGTGCGCAAGGCGGTGCAGACCCCGCTGCGGCAGATCGCCGAGAACGCGGGCGAGGACGGCGCCGTGGTCGGCGGCAAGGTGCTGGAGAACGGCACCTACGGCTTCGGCTTCGATGCGCAGACCGGCGAGTACAAGGACCTGATCGCCGCCGGCATCATCGACCCGACCAAGGTGATCCGGGTTGCGTTGCAGAACGCCGCCTCGGTCGCCGGGCTGCTCATCACCACCGAGGCGATGGTGGCCGAGCGTCCGGAGAAGCGCGCCCAGTCCCTGCCGTCGCAAGGCGGCGGGATGGGCGGCATGGGCGACATGGACTACTAGCCAGCCGCCGAGAACACTCTCCACGCCTAAACCCTCTCCCGCTGGGAGAGGGCAGGGTGAGGGTGCCGCGCGGTCGTAGTCGGCGACGAACGATGGCGCGGCCCCCACCCCGAGCCTCTCCCAGAAGGAGAGGGAGCCTACTTCCTCGGGTCTGGCCTTTCACCTCGAGGCCGCTACAACTGCCGCATGCCCCCGCTGACCGAAACCGCCGCGCGCGATGCCATCTGCCGGCTGGGCGCCAGCATCTTCAGCCGCGGGCTGACCTTCGGCTCCTCCGGCAATATCAGCGTGCGCCTGCCCGAGGGCGGCTGGCTGATGACGCCGACCAATGCCTCTCTCGGCGACCTCGACCCGGCCCGGCTGTCGCTGCTGGACGCGGGCGGCCATCTCGTGTCGGGTGACGCGCCGACCAAGGAGGGCTTCCTGCACCGGGTGATGTACGAAGGCCGGCCCGATGCCGGCGCCGTCGTGCACCTCCATTCCACCCACTCGGTGGCCGTGTCCTGCCTGGCCGATGTCGACCCGCGGGACGTGCTGCCGCCGATCACCGCCTACTACGTCATGCGCATCGGCCGCTTGCCGCTGGTGCCCTACTTCCCGCCCGGCGACGCCCGCCTGGCCGAGGCGGTGCGCCCGCTGGTGGGCAAGCACCACGCCGTCCTGCTGGCCAACCACGGGCCGGTCGTCGCCGGCACCTCGCTGGCCGCCGCCTCCGGCGCCATGGAGGAGCTGGAGGAGACCGCCCGACTGTTCCTCCTGCTGCAAGGCCACCGCGTCCGCCACCTGACGCCGGAGCAGGTGGACGAACTGCGCACCAGGTTCGGATAACCCCATCACGACTGCTTCGCGCTCTGGCCGCTCCAGTCCAGCCGGCGGGTCGCGGCCATCACCACGGAGAGCACGACGAAGACGGTCGCGGTGCCGGCGAGCAGGGCGTAGCTCTCCAGCCGCAGCACGACGTAGAGCACCGCGAACAGCACGCCGAGCACGCCGGCGAACAGCCCGGCCAGGCGCGGCCGGCGGGTGATCGACAGCGTGTAGAGCGAGGCCTGCCCCAGCACCGCGGCGGTGGCCACGGCGTAGCCCGCGGTGAAGCCCAGCGGCTCCGCCACCGCGACCAGCAGCAGGGCGAACAGCGACACCGACAGGCCGAGCAGGGCGTATTGGGCGATGTGGATGCGCAATCCCGTCCCCTGTTCGATCAGGAAGTAGGTGAGGAACGACAGCGCCAGGAACAGCGTGCCGTACTTGGCCGCCCGCGTGACCATCAGGTAGGTGGGCACCGCCTCCAGCAGGCTGACGCTGACGGCGTCGTCGCTGTCGCTGGCGCAGGCCGGAACCGGGTCTGTGCCGCGCTGCCAGGTGCCGCCGACCGCATCGCCGGCGACCTGCCACACGGCCTGGAACCCCGCCTTGCCGACGTCGTACGACAGCGGCAGGGCCGAGCCGTTGAAGCTCGGCGTCTGCCACGGTGCGCTCACCCGCAGGTCGACCTGCTGGCCCCAGGGCATCACGCTGAACGACTCGGTGCCACGCAAGCTCAGCTGCGCCTGCACGGCGATCGCGGTGCCGACCGCCGGCTCGCCGCCGAGCCCGGCCGGTGCGACCGCGGCGGAGCATTGGCCGCCATCGCGCTGCACCGTCAGCGGCACGGGCTTTCCGTCCAGCACGGCGGTGCCGCCGGCCGGCTGCCCGCGCAGGTCGCTGGCGCCAACTGCGACGACCGCGTCGGCCCAGTGCAACTCGGCCCCCGTCACGTCGGTGATCTCGATCTTCGGCACGGTGAGCGTCCCGGCGAGCTGTACCGCCGCGGTGTAGACGGTGGCGTGGAACAGGCCGCGCTGCCGGGTCTCCGGCAGGAGGCTCGCCGTGATGCCGAGCTGGGTGGCCGGCACCTGGACCCAGCCCTGCCGCCGCAGGGCGGGCGTCACCTGGGTCGCCGGTTCGACCCAGCTGTATGGGACGGCCAGCGTCAGCCCGGTCACCGCTTGGGCGGGTCCCCAGCTGCGGCGGATGCCGGCCAGCACCTCGTCCTGCCGGTCCTGGCGTTCGCCGATCAGGCTGGAGACGGCGAATAGCGGCACTTGCAGCACCAGGATCAGCGCCAGGGTCAACCCCAGCTTCGCCGCTGGGGAGCGGGTCCAGGGGATCGAGGTCGGTTTGGTCGGCGGGTCGGACATGGCAGCCTCCATCAAGGGAGCCGCCGTGATGCGGGCGGGCGGTGCAGCCCGTATGGGCGCCCGGTGCAGATTTGGTGCAGAAGCGTCCGGTGGCCCCGCATCCGCCGACCATCCTGATCGTCGACGACGACCCCGCGATCCGCGAGCTGGTCCGCTTCGCCCTGCACCGCGCCGGCTTCGCCACGGCGGAGGCGGCGGATGGCCGTGCGGCGCTGGCGCGGTTCGCGGCGGGGGGTGCGGACCTGGTCGTGCTGGACGTCATGATGCCGGAGCTGGACGGGATCGAGGTCTGCCGCGCGCTGCGGCGGACCAGTGCCGTGCCGATCCTGTTCCTGTCCTCCCGGGCGGAGGAGGTGGACCGCGTCGTCGGGCTGGAGATCGGCGGCGACGACTACCTGGCCAAGCCGTTCAGCCCGCGCGAGCTGGTGGCCCGCATCCGCGCCGTGCTCCGCCGCCTGGCGCCCGAGCCGGCGGCGGACCGGCCGTTGCAGCACGGCCGGCTGCAGCTGGACCTGGAGACGCTGCGTGCCAGCTGGGGCGGCAGCCCGGTCACGCTGACCGCCACCGAGTTGGGCGTGCTGCGGACCCTGCTGACCCGGCCGGGCAAGGTGTATTCGCGGGAGGAGCTGATGGACCGCGCCTATGCCACCGACCGCATCGTCAGCGACCGCACCATCGACAGCCACGTGCGCGGCCTGCGCGCCAAGTTCGCGGCTTTGGGCGCCGCGCCGATCGAGACGCTGCCGGGCTTCGGCTACCGGCTGGGCCCGTGCGACTGAGGCTGCGGCCGCCCCGGCTGCGCACGGTGCTGCTGCTGGGCAACCTGGCGGTGCTGGCGCTGCCGGTGGCCGGGCTGTGGGCGCTGCGCCTGTACGAGAGCGCGCTGGTGCGGCAGACCGAAGCCGAGCTGGTCGCCCAGGCCGCCGTGCTGGCCGGCATCCTGCGGGAGCAGCTGCGCGCCACGCCCGCGCCGGACCAGCCATCCGGCCCGGCGACCCCGACCGCCGCGGCGCTCGACCTGGCGCGCCGGGCGGCGCTGGACCTGGCGTCCGACCCCGTGCTGCCGCCGCAGCCGGACGACGCGCCCGGCGCGCCGGCGGACCCGGCGCTGGCCAGGCTCGGGAAGGCGCTGAACCCGGTGCTGCGCGATGCCCAGGCGGTGACGCTGGCCAGCCTGCGCGTCACCGACCGCGCCGGCACCATTGTGGCGACCACGGGTGCCGATCTGGGCCGCAACCTGGCCGGCTGGGCGGAGGTGGCGGGCGTGCTGGCGGGCGAACCGCTCGGGGCGGGGATGCACCGGCGCGAGCCGGCGCAGACGGTGCCGGGCGGCATCAGCCGCACCGCCGGGCTGCGCGTGTTCGTCGCCCTGCCGGTGGATGACGGCACCGGCCGCCTGCTGGGCGCGGTGGTGCTGTCCCGCACGCCCAACACGCTCGGCAGCGCGGTCTGGGGCAAGCGCTGGCCGCTTGCGGGCCTGGCGCTGCTGCTGCTGGGCGGGGGCGCGCTGATGGCGGCCGGCATCTCCCGCCTGGTGACGCGGCCGCTCGGCGAGGTGGTGGCGCAGGCCCGCGCCGTCGCGGGCGGCGGCAAGGTGGCCCCGCTGGCCCGGCCCGGCACGCGGGAGGTCGCGTCGCTGTCCGACGCGCTGGGCCGGATGGCGGCCACGCTGGAGCAGCGCGCCGGCTACATCAGCGGGTTCGCGGCCAGCGTGTCGCATGAGTTCAAGACGCCGATGGCCGCGATCCGTGCCGCCGCGGAGCTGCTGGAGGAGCATGGCGCGGCACTGTCCGACGGCGAGCGGACGCGGCTGTCGGGCCTGGTGGTGGAGGGGGTCGCGCGGCTCGACCGGCTGGTGGGCCGCCTGCTCGACCTTGCGCGGGCGGATATGATGCGGGTGGCGCCGCGGGCGGGCGCGGGCGTGGCCGTGGCGCCGCTGCTGCACCGCGTGGCAGCGCGCTTCCGGGCCGAGGGCGTGGCGGTGGATGTCGGTGACGCCGCCGGCTCCGCCTGGATCGGCGAGGATGCGTTGGACGCGGTGATGAGCGCGCTGGTCGAAAACGCGGCCCGACATGCCCCGGGCGCAGCGGTGCGCCTGGCAACCCGGGCGGAGCACGGCCGCCTGCGCATCGTCGTGGCCGATGACGGCCCCGGCATCCCACCGGCGCATCGCGACCTGGCGTTCGAGCCGTTCTTCACCACCGCGCGGGACCGCGGCGGCACGGGGCTGGGCCTGCCGATCGTGCGCGCGCTGCTATCCGGCGTCGGCGGGACGGCGGAAGTGCTGCCGGGCACCGCAGGCGCGACCCTGGTGGTCGACCTGCCGGAATGGCAGGGAGCCTGAGCATCCCGCTTTTGGAAGGCGAGGGTCGTGCGTGCGGGACCCTCACCCCGGCCCTCTCCCAGAGGGAGAGGGAGAAGGGGAGGGAGGGAGTGGTGAGAGGTCGGGGGCGTCGGTGGCGACGAAGCGGCGGTAGACGGCGCCCAGCGCGATCAGCGTCAGGCCGAGGCCCAGGAAGGAGAGCACGCGCCACAGCCCGACCAGCCCCGCCATGTCGACCAGGAAGACCTTGGCCCCGGTCAGCGTCACCAGGGCCAGCGCCGCCAGGCGAAGCGGCTTCTGCCGTTGGATGATCCCGAGCGCCATGAGGCCCAGGCCGCAGAGCAGCCACGCCCCCGACCAGGCCCACAGCTCGGCATCGTCGACCGGCGCTTGCGAGAAGCCCATGCCGTCCGGGTGGAACGCATGGCGGATCAGCAAGGTGACGTAGGCGAAGACCGCGACCAGTGCGTAGACCAGCAGGGGTGCCCGGGCGCGGGATGGCAGGGTCGGCGCGCGCAGGGCGGCGGCGGCGGCAAGCGCCGGGATCGCGTAGGCGGGCAGCAGGGCGTTCAGGACCGCTCCGGCGCCCGCGTCGGCATCCGAAAAGGCCGGGTTGGCCAGCAGCAGCACGGCGCCTCCGGCCAGGGCCACGCACCCGCCAACGCGTGCAGCCCATCCCAGCATGGGTCGCCCGGTGCGGCCCTGCAGGTGCAGCGCGAACAGTGCCAGCAGGGCGAGCGCGCTGACGTCCAACGCGACCTCCAGGAAGCTGGTGTCCGGCTGGCCCGGGTTGCGGCCGGTCACCCACTGCCGGATCTCCAGCAGGGCCAGCGCCGCGGTGAAGGCCGCACTGCACAGTTCCAGCACCGCGACGGCCAGGTCATCCGTCCGGCGCCGGAACATGCGCGCGGCCACCGCGAAGGCGACCGCTGCGCCGCCATAGGCAGGGACCAGCCCGTCCAGGAAAGGCGGCTGCCCGGTCGCCTCGTCAAGCACGTTCGGGTTCAGCAGCAGCCGGCAGACCGCCAGTGCCGCCACCGCCAGCGCCACCCGGCGCAGCGCCGGCAGGTCGGCCCGGTGCTCGATGGCGGCCAGCGCCGGCACGAACAGCGCCAGTGCCACCGTCAGCCATTGCGCGGACAGCACGGCGGCGCAGCCCAGCGCCAGCGCCGCCGTCGCGCCGGCGGCATGCACCCCGGCCCGCGCGCGGTCCCCTTCCCGCGCCGCGGCGGAGGCGGCGAGCGTGCCCAGTACCGCCACGCCCAGCGCGGCGGCGGCCCAGAGGTCATCGGGCTGGAATTCCTTCACGCGGGCATACAGGATCGCCAGCGTCAGCACGGGCACGGCGGCGGCAAGCGTGCTCCAGCGCAGCGGCTGGGGGCGGCGACGTTCCCCCCACAGCCCGGCGGCCAGGATCAGCGCGGCCACGGCTGACGCGGTCAGCAGCAGCGGGCGCAGCGCTGCCGGCGCCCAGGCGCCCGGCAGCACCGCGATGACGGAGCCGCCGGCGGTGATCGCCTCGCCGGTGGGCCGCCATGGCGGCAGCCCCCACCCGGCCACCAGCAGCAGGAAGAGCAGTGCCCCCAACCAGGACAGGCGGTCCAGCCGCGGCTCGGCTGCCGCCTTGGCGATGGTCAGCGCCACCACCAGCAGCACGCCCGCCTGGGTCACCGCGGCGTCCGGCACGGCGAAGGACAGCAGCAACCCGACGCCGCCCAGCACCGCCAACGGGACGTAGGCGAGCCGGCGGCCGAGCGGCTGCTCCAGCGCCGCGCCGGGCAGCAGCGCCAGCGCCAGCAGGACCACGGCCGGGATGAACAGCGCCGGCGCCCAGATGTCGGCCTGCGCACCGTCGATGATGACGAGGAGCACGAACCCGGCGCTCGCCGCCATCGTGGCCCAGCCGAGCCAGACCCAGGCGGTGTAGCGCATCACGGCCAGCGTGGCCGCGGCGACGAACAGCAGGTAGGCGAACAGGCCGGGCAGCGACGGCGCGCCCGTCTGCACCAGGAGGGGGGTGGCGAACGCGCCCACCAGGCCCACCGCCGCCACCAGCTGGCCCATGCGCAGCGACAGCGCCAACCCGGCCAGCGACGCCGCCGCCAGCAGGCCGAACGCGACGATGCCGGGCACCATGCCGTAGAGCGGGCCCGCCATGTAGGCGGCGGCGAACAGCACGGCCACGCCACCCGCCGCGAGCGCACCGGGCGTGAAGTCCGGCAGGCGCGCCGGCCCGGCCGACCGCCGCCGCAGCCACTCGGACCCGGCGATCAGCAGCACGCCCAGCAGGACGGTCGCGGCGCAGCGCACCCCTGGGCCCAACAGGCCCTCGTCGGACGCGTAGCGCACCAGGAACACGCCGGACAGCAGCAGCGCGGCGGCGCCCAGCCAAACGCCCCAGCGCGCAGTGAGCAGCTCCTCCCAGTCGCGGCGGCGGCGCGGCGGCGGCAGCTCGTCGAACGGGGTATCCGGCTCAGGCGCCCCGGCGGGTGCCGCGACAGGTTCGGCGATGGCAGGCGCCTGAGGTGGTGGCGGCGCTGCCGGGGCCGTGCGGAGCGCGCCCTGGGCGATGAGGCTGCGGAGCTGGTTCAACTCGGACACGGCGCGGTTCGCACGGAAGAAGCCGATGATCCCGAGCAGCCAGCCGATGCCGGCGATCACCAGCCCGAAGAGCAGCGGTTCGATGAAGTCGTCCATGACGGCACCTGACCATCATGCCCCGACCGGGTCCAGCCTGACGGGCTTGGCGTGTCAGGCGGCCTCGCTGCGGCCGAGGCCGGTCACGCCCATCTCCGCCATCGTCTCCGCCACCGCGACCATGGCGCGGCCGATGTCGTCCGGGCCCACGGCGCCCATGCAGCCGATGCGGAAGGTGTTGGCCAGTGCCAGCCGACCGGGGAAGATGACGAAGCCGCGGCGCTTCATGCCCCCGAACAGCGCCTCGAAGCTGAAGGCCGGATGGTCCGGGTTGTGGAAGGTGGCCACGATCGGGCTGGCCACCGCGTCCGGCACCACGGTGCGGAAGCCCATCTGGCGCATGCCCTCCACCAGGCGGCGCCAGTTGGCGCGATAACGGGCAAGCCGTGCCTCCACCCCACCCTCGGCCGCATGCTCCCGGCACGCCTGGGCGAAGGCGGCCAGCACCTGCACCGGCGGGGTGAAGCGGAACATGCCCGTCCGGTCCATGTGCCGCGCTTGGTCGGCCAGATCGAGGCAGAGCGCGCGCGGCCGCGCGGCCGCGGCCAGATCGGCGCGGCGGACGATGGCCCAGCCGATGCCCGGCACGCCCTGCATGCATTTGTTGGAGGACACGGTGATGGCGGCGATGCCCAATGCCGGCGCGTCGATCTCCACCGCGCCGAACGAGGCGACGGCGTCCACCAGCAGGCCGATGCCGCGCGCCCGGCACAGCGCCGCCACGTCCTCCAGCGGGTTGAGGATGCCGGTGCTGGTCTCGCAATGCACGATGAAGACGTGGCTGATCGTGGCGTCCGCCTCCAACATGGCAGCGAACTGCGCGGCCGCCGGCGGCGTGAACGCGTCCGTCCGCAGCACGGCGACCGCCGTGCCGATCGCCTCGCAGATCTCGACCAGCCGGTCGCCATACACGCCGTTGCTGTGCACCAGCAGCGTGCGGCCCGGCGGCACCAATGCCGCGATCGCCGCCTCGTTGGCGTAGGTGGCGCTGCCGGGCACGGGCACCGCGACGTAGTCGGCGCCTCCATGCGCCAGGCCGACCAGGGTGTCGCGCGCGAGCTGCAGATCGGCCTGGAACTCGGCGTCCCCGCTGGGCCGTTCCACCAGCATCGCCTCCCGCGTGGTGAGCGAGACGGAGACCGGGCCGGGGGTGAGGAGCAGGGGCTGTTGCATGGCCGGAGGCTGGCACGGTGCGTGCTTGTCGGGCAAGGTCGCTGCGAAAAGCCGTTCCGGAAGGTGCCATGAAACGACACGCGATTGCCGCCCTGCTCGCCGCCGCCCTGGCGCTCCCCGCGCAGGCCGCGACCCGTGGGGGCACGCTCGTGTTCGGGCGTGCGATCGAAAGCCAGTACCTCGACCCCGTGCACACGGCGCAGAACGCCGATATCTGGCTGGCGCTGAACCTGTACGACACGCTGTTGCAGCCGAGTGCGGACGGCAAGACGGTCGAGCCCGGGCTGGCGCAAGGCTGGAAGGTTTCGGAGGACGGCAAGACGCTGACCTTCACCCTGCGCCCGGACCTGAAGTTCGCCGACGGTTCGCCGCTGATGCCGAGCGACGTGAAATGGTCGCTGGACCGCGCCCGGGCCAAGGAGTCGGGCGGCGAGTTCCAGTTCCTGCTCGCCTCGATCGACAGCATCGATGCGTCGGGCAGCGACACCGTCGTGCTGCACATGGCGCATCCGGACCCGGTGATCCTCCAATCGCTGGCGACGTTCAACTCCGGCATCATGCCGGAGAAGCTGCTGATGGCGGCACCCGGCGCCACGCTGGACGACAAGAGCAAGGCGTTCGCCGACCACCCGATCGGCTCGGGCCCGTTCATGCTGAAGAGCTGGCAGCGCAACACCGAGATGGTGATGACGCGCAACCCCTATTACTGGAAGGCGGGCGCGGACGGCGCCAAGCTGCCCTACCTCGACGCCATCCGCTTCGTCATCATCCCGGACGACGCCACCCGTATCCTGAAGCTGCGGGCCGGCGAGCTGGACATCGCGGAGTTCGTTCCCTACTCGCGCGTGGCCGAGCTGAAGGCCGATCCTAAGCTGGACATGGTGCTGTTTCCCGCCGCGCAGGTGAATTACTTCGCGTTCAACGCCCGCCCGACGCTGAAGGACGGCACGAAGAACCCGCTGGGCGACGTGCGCGTGCGCCAGGCGCTGAACTACGCCACCGACAAGGATGCGCTGATCCAGGTGGTGACGTATGGCGCCGGCACGCCCGAGCATTCCTTCATGCCGATGTCGACCCCGCTCTCGTTCGATGCCGGCGCGCTGTATCCGTATGACATCGCCAAGGCCAAGGCGCTGCTGACGGAGGCGGGCTACCCCAACGGGTTCGACGTCACCTGCATGGTGCTGGCCGGCAGCGCCGACGACGCGGCCAAGGTGACGACGCTGCAGCAGCTTTGGGCGCAGGTTGGCGTGCAGCTGAAGGTCGAGCAGCTGGAGTCGGCCACGCGGCTGGCGCGCTACAACGCAGCCGACTTCCAGATGCGCACCTCGCTGTGGACCAACGACATCAACGACCCGAGCGAGATCGCCAACATCTTCGCCTACTACCCGACGCGGCAGAACAACCGCTCCGGCTGGGACGACAAGCGCATCGACGAACTGTTCGAGCAGAGCCAGGCCGAGCTCGACCCGGCGAAGCGCGCCGCCGAATACAAGGAGATCCAGCAGCGCTACGTCGCCGCCGCGCCGATCACCTTCGCGTTCGAGGTGCCTTACCCGATCGCCATGTCGAAGAAGGTGCATGACTTCGTGCAGATCCCGCTGGGCAACAACATCTTCGTCGACACCTACCTCGACAAATAGGCGTGGCCCTCTTTGCCGTGATCGGGCGGCGATTGGGGCAGATCGTCGCGACGGTCGTGCTGGTGGCGTTGCTGGTGTTCGGCCTGATGCGGCTGCTGCCCGGCGACCCGGCGCTGATGCTGCTGGGGGACCGCGCCAGCGATGCGTCGATCGCCCAGATGCACCATGATCTGGGGCTGGACCGCTCGGTGGGCGTGCAGTTCTATGAATTCCTGCTCCACACGGTCACTTTGCAACTCGGCGACTCCATCACCCTGCGCGTGCCGGTGTCGCAACTGGTGCGGGACGGACTGCCGATCACGCTGATGCTCACGGGGATGGCGGCGTTCCTGGCGCTGTTGATCGCCGTGCCGCTCGCCTTCGTGTCCGCGCTCCACCCGCGCAGCTGGATGGATGTGGCGATCCGGGCGGTGGCGCAGGTCAGCCTGTCCATGCCGGTGTTCTACATCGGCCTGGTGCTGCTCATCGGGCTGGCCGCCGGGCTGCACTGGTTCCCGGTGGGCGGAATCGGTACCGGCTTCTGGCAGGACCTCTATTACCTGTTCCTGCCGGCGATGACGCTGGCGCTGTCGCTGTCCGCCGTGCTGCTGCGCAACCTGCGGCAATCGCTGATCGAGGCGCTGGGTGCGGAGTATGTCAGCTTCGCCACCGCCAAGGGCCTGCCGCGCCGGCTGGTGCTCGGGCGGCACGTGCTGCGCAACGCCTGGGTGTCCACCGTCACGCTGCTGGGGCTGAACATCGGCTCCCTGGTGGGCGGCGCCGTCATCACGGAGACGGTGTTCGCCATCCCGGGCCTGGGTCGGCTGACCATCGACAGCATCTTCGCCCGCGACTACCCGGTGGTGCAGGGGCTGACGATGGTGCTGGCGATCATGGTCTCCGTCGTGTTCCTGCTGGTCGACACGGTGCAGGCCCTGCTCGACCCACGCCTTTCCCGATGAGTGCGGCCGCCCTCCCGCTGCCACGGGCGCCGCGATGGCCGCGCCTGCCCTGGACGTTGCTGGCGGGCGGCGCGATCCTGTTGCTGCTGCTGGCCTGCGCGGTGGCGCCGGCGACCTTCGCACCCTACCCGCCGACGGGGTTCGACTTCCGCTCGCTGCTGAAGCCGCCGAGTTGGGCGCACCCGTTCGGCACCGACAATTTCGGCCGCGACATCCTGTCCCGCACCATCTGGGCCTGCACCGTCGACCTGCAGATCGCCATCTTCGCGACCGTCTTCCCGGCCGTGTTCGGCACGCTGGTGGGCAGCGTGCTCGGCTATGTCGGCGGCTGGACGGACGCGGTGTTCCGCCGGATCGTGGACGTGCTGATCACCATCCCGTTCCTCGTGCTGGTCATCGTCATCGTCGCGGTGCTGGGGCCGGGCCTGCGCAACATGTACATCGCCATCTCGGCGGTGAACTGGATCATCTATGCCCGGCTGATGCGGGGCGAGGTGCTGGCGCAGGCACAGCGGGACTATGCCGCCGCGGGGCGCGTGATGGGGTATGGCGCCCTGCGGATCATCTTCCGCCACCTGCTGCCGAACGCGATCTCTCCAGTGATCGTCTATTGGATGACGGATATGGCGCTGGCCATCCTGCTCGGCTCCTCGCTCGGCTACCTTGGCCTGGGGGCGCAGCCGCCGACTGCGGAATGGGGCGTGCTGATCGCGGACGGCAAGAACTTCATGACGACGGCCTGGTGGATGTCGATCTTCCCCGGCATCGCCATCGTGCTGGCCGGCACCGGCTTCAGCCTGTTCGGCGATGGCCTGGCGGACCTGCTGCGGCGGCGCGCCTGACTCCGCTGCTCAGCATCCGCGGCCTGTCGGTCCAGCTGGGTGGCGGCCGGCCGGTCGACGGGATCGACCTGGAGGTCGGCGCCGGCGAGACGCTGGGCATCGTCGGCGAATCCGGCTCGGGCAAGAGCCTGAGCCTTAGGGCTATCCTGCGGCTGCTGCCGCCGCAGGCGGTGACGACCGGGCACATATCGTGGCAGGGGCGCGACCTGCTCGCCCTGTCCGAGGCGGCGATGCGCCGGGTGCGCGGCGGCGAGATCGCCATGGTGTTCCAGGAACCGATGACCGCGCTGAACCCCGTGCTCACCATCGGGCGGCAGATCACCGAAGGGCTGGGCACCCACCTCGGCCTGCGCGGCAGCCCGGCCCGACGCAGGGCGGTGGAGTTGCTGGACCTGGTGGGCATCCCGGATGCCGCACGCCGCCTGTCCAGCTATCCGCACGAATTCTCCGGCGGCATGCGGCAGCGCGCGATGATCGCGGCGGCTCTGGCCAGCGGGCCGAAGCTGCTGCTGGCCGACGAGCCCACCACCGCGCTGGACGTGACGATCCAGGACCAGATCCTCAAGCTGCTGCTGCGGCTGAAGGATGAGCTGGCGATGAGCGTGGTGATCGTCACCCACGACCTAGGCGTGATCGCCGGCACCTGCGACCGCGTGGCCGTGCTGTATGCCGGGCGGGTGATGGAATCCGGCCCGGTGGCGGCGATCTTCGCGCGGCCCACCCATGCTTACACGCTGGGCCTGCTGCGCTCGATGCCGGATGCCGGGCATGCCAGGCAGCGCCTGCCGGGGATCGCCGGCGTCCCGCCGGACGCGCGTGCGATCCCGCCCGGCTGCCGCTTCGCCCCGCGCTGCGGCTTCGTGGTCGAGGCTTGCCGCGTCGGCGACAAGGTCCTGGCGCCGTCCGCGCCCGGCCAGCTCAGCGCCTGCATCCGGGCGGTGGAGGTGGCCGCGGCATGACGGCGCTGTTGCGTGCGGATGACCTGGAACGCGGCTTCCCGGTCCGGCGCGGCATGCGTCAGCTGCTGGCGGGCGGTCCGCGGCCGATGGTGCGCGCGCTAGCGGGCGTGAGCATCGCGATCCAGCGCGGGGAAACGCTGGCCATCGTGGGGGAATCCGGCTGCGGCAAGTCGACGCTGGCCCGGGCGCTGGTCCGGTTGGTGGAGGTCGACGCCGGGCAGATCGACTTCGACGGGCAGGACGTGCTGGCGCTGCGGGGCGGCAGGCTGCGAGCCTACAACCGCCGCGTCCAGATGGTGTTCCAGGACCCATACGGCTCCCTGAACCCGCGCATGACGGCGGGCGAGACGCTGGCGGAGGCGCTGCGGGTGCACCGCATGGTGCCGCGGGCGCAGGTGGGCGCGCGGGTGGCGGCGCTGCTGGACCTGGTGCGGCTGCCGGCGGACGCCGCGGAGCGCCTGCCGCACGCCTTCTCCGGCGGGCAGCGGCAGCGCCTGGCGATCGCCCGCGCCCTGGCGGTGGAGCCGGAATTGCTGGTGGCGGACGAGATCGTGTCCGCCCTGGACGTGTCGGTGCAGGCCCAAATCCTCAACCTGCTGCTGGACATGCAGGAGCGGCTGGGGCTGGCGATGCTGTTCGTGTCGCACGACCTGCGCGTGGTGCGGCATCTGGCCCACCAGGTGGCGGTCATGTATCTCGGCCGCGTGGTCGAATACGGCGCGGCGGACCAGGTGTTCGACCGGCCGCTCCACCCGTACACCCAGGCGCTGCTGAAGGCGGCCCCGACCCTTCAGCCCGGCCGCCGCGTGGCGGACGCGGCGCTGCGGGGCGAGCTGCCAAGCCCGATGCGCGTGGTGCCCGGCTGCCCCTTCCATCCCCGCTGCCCTCTCGCGTTCGATCGCTGCCGGGTAGAGAGGCCCGCCACCCATGCGCGTGAGGGCCACGGTGCCGCGTGCCACTTGGCCGACCCGTAGGCCCCCTTGCCCTCCGTCGATAGCCCTCTCCCAGAAGGCAGGTCTATCGCATATGGCCGTATCCTCGCTTCGGAACCCTCGCCCGCTGGCGGGAGAGGGAGCTCCGCCATATGCGATGGCCCTGCCCGGAAGGAGAGGGAGCCTTCTTAGGCGCGGGTCAGCAGCACGGCGCCGGATGGGTGGACCACGCCGTTCCAGCCCGGCGGCACGAGCGTTGTGGCATCGAGTTGGATGACGATCACAGGTCCGGTGAATGCGTCGCCGGCGCCGAAACCCTCGCGGTCCAGCAAGTCCACATCGCGGCTGCCGTCCACGAAATGCACGTGCCACCTGCCAGCCGGCACTACGCCTTGCCCCGGCGCTAAATCCACCTTCGGCGCGGTCGGCAGCCGCCCGACCGCCTCCACCCGGACGGTGACCAGTTCCACGACCGCCTCCATGGTGAAGCCGTACAGCGCCTGGTGCGCAGTGGCGAAGGCGGCCTCCATGTCGGCGGCGCTGCCGGCCCACGGCACGGGCAACTCGCTGCCCTGGCCGTGGTAGCGCATCAGCGCCAGCCGTGCCTGGCTGCGGTGGCCGGGCGCCACCCGCTCGTCATCGAACCATCGCGCCGCCTCCTGCGCCAACTCGCCGAACACCGCCTCCGCAGCGCCGGCATCGACCGGGCCGGCTTCCGGCAGGGTGCGGCTGAACCCCGCCTTCAGGTCGGCCGCGAGCAGGCCCTCCGCGCACAGCACGCCGGGTGCCGGCGGGATCAGCACGCGGCCGATATCCAGCAATTCCGCCAGCGCGCAACCATGCAGCGGCCCGGCGCCGCCGAACGGCACCAGGGTGAAATCGCGCGGGTCATGGCCCCGCTCCACCGACACCACGCGGATCGCCCCCACCATGTTGTTGTCGGCGATGGCCAGGATGCCGCGCGCGGCGTCATGCAGCGAGAGGCCGAGCGGCGTGGCGACGCCGCGCTGCACCGCCTGCGCCGCCAACCCGGCGTCCAGCGTCATCGCCCCACCCAGCAGCCGCGTCGGCAAGTGGCCGAGCACGACGTGGGCGTCCGTCACCGTCGCCGCCTGGCCGCCGCGGCCGTAGCAGGCCGGCCCCGGCTCGGCGCCGGCACTGGCCGGGCCGACGGTCAGCGTCCCCTCCGTCACCCGCGCGATCGAGCCGCCGCCGGCGCCGATGGTCACCATGTCCACCATCGGCAAGGGCAGCGGCCAGTCGCCGACCCGGCCTTGCGCCGTCAACCCGATGCGGCCGCCCTCCAGCAGGCAGATATCCGCGCTGGTGCCGCCGATGTCGACCGTGATGATGTCGTCGATGCCGCACGCCGCTGCCACGTCCCGCGCGCCCACCACGCCCGCGGCCGGGCCGGACAGGGCGGTGAGCGCCGGGGCCCGGCGGATCGCCGCCGCCCCCGCCACGCCGCCGTTGGACTGCATCAGCAGCAGCGGCGCGGTGACCCCGGCGTCCGCTAGCCGCCGCTCCAGCCGGTGCACGTAGGTGGCGACGCCCGGCATGACGGCGGCGTTCAGCACCGTCGCCAGCGTGCGCTCGTATTCCCGCACCACGGGGAGCACGTCAGTGGAGGTGGTGATGGCCACGCCGGGCAGGGCGGCGCGCAACAGTTCGGCCACGCGCCGCTCGTGAGCCGGGTTGGCGAAGGCGTGCAGCAGGCAGATCGCCACCGCCTGCACGTCCAGCTGGCGCAGGCGCTCCGCCGCCGCGTGCACGCTCGCCTCGTCCAGCGGGTGCAGCACGATCCCGCCGCGGCCGATCCGTTCGGTCACCTCCAGCACGCGGGAGGCAGGGACCGGACGCTTCGGCTTGACCCAGGCGTACAGGTTGGCCGCGCGCGGGATGTCCTGCCGCCCGATCTCCAGCACGTGGCGGAAGCCGGCGGTGGTGACCAGCGCCGTGCGGGCGCCCTTGTCCTCCAGGATCATGTTGGTGGCGACCGTGGTGCCGTGAAGCACGCGCGATACCTGGCCCGGCGTGCAGCCGGCCTGCGCCATGGCCAGCCGCACGCCCTCCAGGAACGCGATGGAGGGGTCGTTCGGCACGCTGGGCGTCTTCGCCCGCCAGGACCGGCCGGTCGCGGCGTCCTGCAACGTCACGTCGGTGAAGGTGCCGCCGATGTCGACCGCAACCGAGAGCCCGGCGTCAGGCGAGGGCATCGACATAGCCATTGCGGTGGAACGCCTTCGCCTGCGGCCGGTCCGCCCGGCAGGCCGTCGTGGCCGCCGCGTCCACGGCGTCGCCGTCCAGCACCACGCCGTAATGCTGCCGGGCCGCCGCCTCGCTCACCAGCCCGCCGAGCACGTCGCCCAGCACCCGCTCGGGCGGACGGTCGAAGGGATGCCCGTAGCCGCCGCCACCCCCGGTCTCCAGCCGGAACACGTCGCCCTTGCGCAGGCGGTGGCCGTCCGACAGCGGGGGCAGCCGCCGCTGCTCCGGCGTGCCGGGGTTGACGATGGCGCTGCCGGAGCCGCCCGCCATGCCGCCGGCGGTGCCCCAGGGCGGGTTCGTCACGGAATCGATGCGGACGGCCACCACCGTCTCGTCCGCCAGCATCTCGTACTCCCGCACGATGCCGCAGCCGCCGCGGAACCGGCCGGGGCCGCCACTGTCCGGCACGATGCCGTAGCGCCGCAGCCGCACCGGGTAGCCGATCTCCAGGAACTCGACGGGGTAGTTCTCCTGCGCCACGAAATACACCGCGTCGATCCCGTCCGCCGTGGGCCGCGCGCCGTAGCCGACGCCGATCCCGTCCGCCAGCAGGAAGGGCTGGCCGTCCGCCGAGCCGCGCATCATGCTGATGACGTAGGCGGAGTGCGCGGCCGGCGCGCCGTTGCCGGCCACGTTGATCAGCCCGTTCAGCGTCGCCAGCACCCGCATCATGGTCAGCCCGCGCATGCCGAGCGGCGCCGGGAAATGCGGCTGCAACAGCGAGCCCGGGCGCAGCCGCACCTCGTCCAGCGCGCGCGGGCCGCCGGCATTGCACACCTGGCTGGCGTCGCCGCCTAGGAAGTAGAGCCCGAGCGCCATGCCCGGCACGTCCGGGTTCATCAGGAAGTTCACCGGGCCCTTCGCCTGGTCGTCCGTGCCCGTGGCGTCGAACAGGAAGTGGTCCTCGCCGTCCGCGGTACGGGACCGCGTCAGGGCGAAGCGGATGCGGAACGGGCCGTTGCCGTGCCCATCCGAGTCGATCGCGTCGGTGAAGCGGTGGGTGCCGACGGGGAATGCCTGCGCCAGTCGCCCGCGGACGATCCGCCGCGTCCGCTCGAACAGCTGCGCCAGCGCGTCGGCGACGGTGTCCGCGCCGAACCGCGACAGGATTTCGCCCACGCGGCGCACGCCCAGGGCGACGCTGGCCATGAGCGCCTTCGTGTCGCCCCGGCTCTGCCCCGGGTAGCGGGAGTTGCGGTGGAAGATGTCCAGCGCCGCCTGGTTGGTCACGCCCGCATCGATCAGCTTGGTCGGCGGGATGATGATGCCTTCCTGGAAGATGTCCGTTGTGTCCGGGCTGATCGAGCCGGGGCGCAACCCGCCGATGTCGGCGAAATGCGCCCAGCCCATGACGAAGGCGCAGCGCCGCCCGGCGTGGAACACCGGCGCCAGGAACACCTGGTCGTTGGAGTGCGACACTGCGCCGCGCGAGCCGTAGCAGTCGCTGTACCAATACAGGTCACCCTCGCGCATGCTGTCGGCGGCGAAATGCTCGAACACCGGCGTGGTGATGTCGCCGAAGATCGGCACGTTGGAGCCGACAGCCATCACGCCGTCGGCATCGAACAGGGCGGTGTAGAAATCCTTCTTCTCGCGGATGAAGGCGCTGATCGCCGTGCGCTCCAGCAGCGCCTCCATCTCCGCCTGCGCCGCGCGGATGGCGCCGCGGATGATCTCCAGCGTCACCGGGTCGCAGGTCGGCGAGCGGGTGGACAGCGTCGGCATCTGGTCCATGGTGCGTCTCCGGCGGCTGGCGGCGGCCTGGCAAGCACCGTGCCGGGGCGGTGCGGCGATGACAACCGGCGCGGGGTCGGGCACGGTCGAGCGTGGAGGGTGCGATGGAGATCAGGTTCGACGGGCGCGTGGTGCTGGTCACGGGCGCGGCGCAGGGGATCGGGCGGGCGATCGCGGCGGCCTTCCTCGCCGCCGGTGCGCAGGTCCACCTGGCCGACATCGACCCGGTGGTGCAGCAGGCCGGCGCGGCGCTGGGCGCACCCTCCCACGTGCAGGACCTGTCGGACCGCGCGGGTGCCGCTGCCCTGGTGCGGGACATCGCGGCGCGGGAGGGCCGGCTGGACGTACTGGCGCTGGCCGCGGGCGGGGTGTGCGGCCAGGCGGACCTCCCGCTCGACGCCATCACGGAGGAGAATTGGGGCGTCGTGTTCGACGCCAACGTCAAGGGCGCGCTGTGGCTGGCGCAGGCGGCGGCGCCCGCCATGCAGCAGGCCGGTTGGGGCCGCATCGTCACCGTGTCATCGGGCGCTGGGCTGCGCCCCAGCCTGACCGGGCTGCACGCCTACACGTCCGCCAAGCACGCGCTGATCGGGCTGACCCGGCAGCTCTCCGTCGGGCTGGCGCAGCACGGGATCACGGTGAACTCCGTGGCGCCGGGGCTGGTCCGCAGCAACCCGTCGACCGAGCGGCAGTGGCAGGGCTACGGCCCGGAGCGGCAGCGCAGCATCGTGGAGGGGCTGCACACCCGCCGGATGGGCAGCGCCGCCGACATCGCCAACGCCGTTCTGTTCTTCGCCAGCGAACAGGCGAATTGGATCACCGGCCAGGTGCTCTCGGTGGATGGCGGGCGGTCGTAGCGGCCTAGACCTGCGCCGCCCGGCGTGGCCGGCCGCCTTTGGGCAATGTCCGCGCCGCCTGCCGTGGTGACGGCTACCCCGATGGTGCCAGATAGGCTACGCCGGCTTCATGCCTGAAGCTGCTCCCCCTTACACCATCCCGCTCGAAGGCGCCTCCAACCTGCGCGACCTCGGCGGCTATCGCACGGCGGACGGGCAGGTGGTGCGGCGTGGGCTGCTGTTCCGCTCGGCGGCGCTGGCGAAGCTGACGGCCGGCGACCTCGATGTGGTCGCCTCGCTCGGGCTGCGCACGATCTGCGACTTCCGCGGCGTGGAGGAGAGCGCCCGTGCCCGCACGCTGGTGCCTCACGTGCGGATCGTCCCCCTGCCGATCGAGCCTACGGTGGGCGCCGGGTTGCGCGACATCCTCGCCACCCAGGAAGCGACGGGGGAGGCGCTGCATGCGGTGCTGGAGCGCGCCTACGCTGCCTACGCCCTGTCCAGCGACGCGCAGTATCGCCGCTTGCTCGGCCTGGTGCTGGAGGGCGGCATCCCCCTGCTGTTCCACTGCTCGGCGGGCAAGGACCGCACCGGCTTCGCCGCCGCGATGATCCTGACGGCGCTCGGCGTGCCTTGGGAGACGGTGGTGGCGGATTTCGAGGCCACCAACCGGCTCTGGCGACGCGACACCGTGCCGAGCGAGGACCTGCCCCTCGCCATCCGCGAGTCCCTGTTGCGGGCCGAGCCGGCGCTGCTCGCCGCGGCGTTCGACGCGGCGCGGGACCGGTATGGGTCGCTCGACAGCTACCTGGCCGAGGCGCTCGACCTCGGGCCTGAAAGGCGAGCCGAACTGCGGGCGTTGCTGCTGGAGGAGGCTTGATGCCGGACTTGCTGGAGACGATCGAGGATGGCGTCGCCGTCCTCACCCTGAACCGGCCGGAACGGCTGAACGCGCTCAGCGAGGAGATGATCCGCCTGCTGATCGAAGCGCTGGGCCGGTTGGGCGCGGACCCTTCCGTCGGCTGCATCGTGCTCACCGGCGCCGGCCGCGGCTTCTGCGCCGGGGGCGACGTCAAGCGCATGGCCGAACCGGTCGAGCTCTCGATGGAGGAGCGGCAGGAGGGCCTGCGCGCCAGGCACGAGTCGGTGCGGCTGCTGCGCACGGTCGGCACCGTGGTGATCGCCGCGGTGAACGGCCCGGCGGCCGGCGCGGGGTTGAGCATCGCCCTGGCCTGCGACCTGCGGATCGCCGCCCGGTCGGCGAAGTTCCGCACGGCGTTCGCCGCCGTCGGGTTCTCCGGCGACTTCGGCGGATCCTGGTCGTTGACGCGGCTGGTCGGCACCGCCAAGGCGCGGGAGATGTACTTCCTCAACACGCCAGTCGACGCGGAGGAGGCCGCGCGGCTCGGCATCGTCACCCGCGTGGTGGACGATGCGGCGCTGATGCCCGAGGTGATGACGATGGCGCGCCGGATCGCCGCCGGGCCGCGCGTCGCCTTCGCCTACATGAAGCGCAACCTGCATGCGGCGGAGACGGAGCCGATGCAGACGGTCCTGGACATGGAGGCGATCGGCCAGGCGCGGACCTACACCACGGACGACCACAAGGAGGCAGCCCGGGCGTTCGTCGACAAGCGGACGCCGGTGTTCAAGGGCCGGTGACCGGGGAGGGCGACGCCCCGCTGATCCTGTCGGCCGTGCTGGACGATGCCTCCCAGGCATGGTTCGAGGCACAGCGGCAGCGGCATTTCCCACCCGACCGCAATTTCATCGCCGCGCATGTCACCCTGTTCCACCACTTGCCAGGGCGGCAACAGATCGCGATCGACGGACACGTGGCGGCAGCCTGCCGCGCCCAGCCGCCGGCGCGGTTCACCACGACCGGGTTGCGCACGCTGGGCCGCGGCACGGCCTACACGCTGGAGATGCCGGCGGTCGCAGCGCTCCGCCAGCGCTTGGCCGGCACCTGGCAGACTTGGCTGACCGCCCAGGACCGCCAGGGCTGGCGGCCGCACGTCACCATCCAGAACAAGGTGACCCCGGCGGAGGCCAAACGCCTGCATGGCGCATTGCTGGCAAGCTTCGCGCCGGCGGACGGTGCCGTCACCGGGCTCGCCCTCTGGCGCTACTGCGGCGGCCCGTGGGAGGCGGTGCGGCATTACGCGTTTGCCGGGAACGGGCAAACACTGTATCACCAGAAGTTGAGTGATATCGAGAGAGGCTCGCCTGCTTAGCCCTGCCGCAAAGGCCGACATCGCATGAGCCAGGCCGTCCGGATGATTTCGGCAACCGAGGATGAGTTGGCGCTGCGCCTGCAACAGCAGGAGTTGGTGGCCTCGTTCGGACTTTTCGCCCTGCGTGGCACCGAACTGGACGGCGTGCTGGACCAGGCCTGCGCGATCGCGGCGCGGGGCTTGGACACGGGATTCGCCAAGGTGCTGGAGTTCCGCCCGGCGACGCAGGATTTCCTGCTCCGCAACGGGATCGGTTGGAAGCCCGGCGTGGTCGGGCACGCGACGATCGGGGCCGATGTCGCGAGCCCAGCCGGCTTCGCATTGCGCACGAAGATGCCCGTGGTGTCCAACCACCTGGCAACGGAGGCGCGTTTCCGCACCCCATTGGTCCTGGCCGAGCATGGCGTGCACCGCGCGATCAACGTCATCGTGGAGGCGGAGGGTGGCCTGCCCTTCGGCGTGCTGGAGGCCGACAGCACCGAGCGCGACCAGTTCACCGTGCACGACCTGTCGTTCATGCAGGCCTTGGCGAACATCCTGTCGGCCGCCATCACCCGCCAGCGCCAGAGTGCCGCCCAGCAGGCGCTGCTGCAGGAGAAGGATGTCCTGATGCAGGAGATCCATCACCGCGTGAAGAACAACCTGCAGCTGGTGCACACCATGCTGCAGCTGCAGGCCCGGGCGATCCCGGACGGGGACGGCAAGCTGCACCTGCAGGATGCGGCGTCGCGCATCATGTCCATCGCCGCCGTCCATCGCCGCCTGCACGAAGAGGGCGCGGTGGAGCGTGTCGACCTCGCCCAATACCTCCAGGGACTGATGGCGGACATCGCCCAGTCGCTTGCCTCGGAGGATGCCGGCGCGCCCATGGCGCTGGACGTGGAGCCCATGCAGCTGCCGTCGGAGCATGTGACGCCCGTGGGGCTGATCGCGGTCGAGATGGTGACCAACGCCCTGAAATACGGCGCCGAGCCGATCACCGTGCGGGTGCGGCGGACCGCGCTCGGCGTCGACATCACCGTCGAGGACGCTGGCGCCGGGTTCGCCCAGGCCGATTACGTGCCGGGCGCCAGCCGAAGCCTCGGGATGCGGCTGATCGCGGCGCTGGCCCGGACGCCGAACGCGGTCACGGTCGGGCGTGCGGACGGCCGGACGGTCGTCACCACGCGGGTGACGTTCGCTGCGCTGGCGCAACGGTCGTAGCGGGGCTCACGCGAGGCTCTCGGTCCCGCCATCGATGCTCAGCGCCTGGCCGCTGATGGTCGCGCCGAACGGGCTCGCCAGGTAGAGCGCCATGTTGGCGATGTCCTGCTGCGTCACGAAGCAGCGCAGGCTGACCGGGGCGAGCGAGCGTTCGGTCTGCTCGTTGTCGCCGATGCCGGCGGCCAGCGCCTTGTTGCGGATCACGCTGCGGATGCGCGGCCCCTCGACCAGGCCGGGCAGCAGCGCGTTGACGCGGATGCCGTCGCGGCCGAGCTCGATGGCGAGGGTGCGGGTGAAGCCGATCACGCCCCATTTCGCCGCGGCGTAGGGCGAGCGCAGGGGGAAGCCGAACTTCCCCGCGGCCGAGCTGAGGTTGATGATCGACCCGCCGCCCGCCGCGCGCAGCGCCGGCACGGCCAGCCGCGCGCAATGGAACTGGCTGGCGAGGCAGATCTGCAGCGTGGCATCCAACTCCGCCGGATCGATCTCCTCCACGCGCTTGGTCGGGCCCGCGATGCCGACGTTGTTCACCAGCACGTCCAAACCGCCCAGTTCGGCGAGCGCCTTCGTCATGAAGCCGTCCAGTTCCGCCACGCTGCCGGCATCGGCCCGGACCCACGGATGCGGGCAATCCGCCAAGGCCACATCGTCGATGTCGGACACGAACAGGCGGGCGCCGGCGGCCGCGAAGCTGTCGGCCATGACGCGGCCGATGCCGCCGGCCCCGGCCGAGATCGCCACCCGCAGGCCTTCCAGACGGATCGGCAATGGTGTGCTGGCGCCTTGGGTCATGGTCGCTGTCCCGGTTGTTGTTGCGTTTCGACTGCTTTCAGCCGCGGCGGACTGGCCGTCAAGCCTCGCGCGATGGCGCATTGCATGCAACAATAGAGCTGTCCTTTAATTTGGAACGTTTCCTCACATGGCGGTCAGCGTCGTCACGGGTGCCAGCGGCGGGATCGGCCGCTGGATCGCGCTGGGGTTGGCGCGCGCTGGCCAGGTCGTCGTTCTCGTGGGGCGCAACCGCCAGGCGGGCGACGCCACCATGCAGTGGATCGCGGAGCGGGTCCCCACCGCCCGGCTGGAGCTCCTGGTCGCCGACCTTTCCCTGGTTGCCGCCACCCGGCAGGCCAGCATGCTGATCGACGCCCGCTTCCCGGAGATCGACCTGCTGGTGAACAACGTGGGCACGTTCTGCACGCATCGCGAAGAAACGGCGGAAGGGCACGAGCGGGTGCTCGCCACCAACCACCTGTCGGCCTTCGTGATGACGCGCGCCCTGGTGCCCGGCTTGCGCGCGGCGGCCAAGGCGCATGGCAGCGCCCGCATCGTCAACGTCGGCTCCTCCACGTCCGACCGCGCGCGGATCGACCCGGCCGACCTGGAGGGCAGGCGGCACTGGGGCATGGTGCAGGCCTACAGCCAGTCCAAGCTGGCACAGATGATGACCAGCTTCGCCTGGGCGGCGCGGCTGCAAGGCACCGGCGTGGTGTGCAACGTCGTGCATCCGGGCATGGTCGCCACGCAGCTGGTGCGTGCGCCGGGGGCGGTGGGGCTGGCGTGGCGGGCCCTGTCGCCCTTCCAGCGCAATGCGGAGCAAGGGGCGGACACGCCGCTGCACGTCTGCCTGGCGCCGGAGTTCGCCACGCTCACCGGGCTCTACGTGAAGCGGCGGCGGCCGGTGCGGCCGAACCGGCTCACCCGCGACACGGCGCTGACCGAGCGGGTCTGGACGGCTACGGAGACGCTGGCGGGCGGATAGCGCGCCAGGCCGCGGCGCTTGCCACGGCACCCCGCCCGAGTGCGGCGTGCAGCACGCGGCTCAGTCCGAGTTGCAGGCTGAACCGGCGGGCCCGGTGGCTGAACGGCCCGTGCACCGGCTGCGCGGCCTCCGCCGGCCCGAACAAGGTCGGCTGTTGCAGCCGCGCGGCGTCAGGATCACGGCTGAGCTGCCCGTCGAATCCGATCCGGGACATCAGGTAGGCGGTGAACCGCGGCGAGATGCGGGTGATGAGGGAGAAGGCCACCGCGGTCCCGCTCACCGCCACCTCTGCCCGGCCGGTGGTGGCCGCGAAATAGATGCCAGCCCCGATCACCTCGGGCTGGTAGACCGGAGGGGCCGGGCGGGCCGGCGCGCCCATGTGGGACACCGCGTGGGAGAAGAACGGGGTGTTGACGGCGGGCGGGAACACGGTGCTCAGGCGGATGCGGCTGCGCTCCATGGTCAGCTCGGCCTGCAGGGCTTGGCCGAAGCCGCGCACCGCCGCCTTGGCACCGGCGTAGGACGTCATCAGCGGCAGCCCGTGGAAGGCCGTGGCGGAGCAGACGTTCACGATCGTGCCGGTGCCGCGCGGCCGCATCAGCGCCAGCGCCACGCGGCAGCCGTTGACCGTGCCGCCGTAGGTCACGGCCGTGACGTGGTCGAACTCCGCTTCCGGCACGGTGGCGAAGCGGCCGTACACCCCGTTGCCCGCGCAGTTGATCCACACGTCCGGCGGTCCGAGTTCGGCCATGACCGCGTCGGCCGCCCGGCGCAGCGCGGCGGCATCCGTCACGTCGGCCATGGCGGTGGCCGCGCGCATCCCGCTCGCCCGCACGTCGGCTGCCGTGGCTGCCAGTCCGGCGGCGCCGCGCGCGATCAGCCCGACATGCCAGCCCTTGCGGGCGAACAGCGCCGCCGTGCAGCGACCCAGCCCCGACGATCCACCGGTGATAACGACGACTCGGGGCGAACAGGCCAGAACGGACCCTCCTGCAAGGTGCCGAGCATAGCGCCGAACGGGCGGCGGCGGCTATTCCACCACCACCGCGACCGGACGCGAGACGCCGCCCTCCAGCGGCAGGCGCACCTGGAAGCGGTGATGCCCCGGCGTCATGGTCCAGAGCAGCGGCGTGTCCGGCGCGGTCGTCGCCACCGGCTGGCCGTCCACCAGCCAGACGATCTGCGGCACCGGGGGCTCGGCGGTCGCACGCAGGACCAGGCGGTTGAGCGAGGCCGGCGCCTCCGGGTTGCGCCAGACATGCGTGTCCGGGTCCGGCTGCACGATGGACAGGCGTGGCGTGGGCGGCGGCGCCGCGCGGGTGGCGCCGGGGCGGACCCACTCGGCCAGCCGCTGGTCGCAGCCCGGGCCGGCCCGTGCGCCGGTGCCGGTGCAGAGTTCCGCCTGCTCCCGCCCGGGTGGGGCGGCGAACTCCCCGGCTGACAGGTCGCTGCGCCCGACGCCGTGCAGCCGCAGCATGATCGACTGCGCCAGTTCCGCCGCCGCGCGGCCGCCGCTGAGCTGAGTCATCGGCCCGGCATCCGCCCGCCCCACCCACACGCCGACCAGGTAGTCGCGTGACCACTCCACCGTCCAGGCGTCCCGGTAGCCCTGCGACGTGCCGGTCTTCAGCGCGACGGCGAACGGGAACTCGGACGAGCCATAGCGCGGGAAGGAAGGCAGGCGCGCCAGCGGGTCGCTGAGGAAGCGGCCGACCAGCCGCGCCGCGTCCACCGAGATCACCCGGCGCGTCTCCTCCGACGGCCCCACGAACCAGCGGAGGTTGCCGTCCATGCCGTCCTCGGCCAGCGCCGCATAGGCGCGCATGAGCCGGTCCAGCGAGGTCGGCAGCGCGCCGATCGCCATCGCCAGGCCGTAGCGCTGCGCCGGGCTGTCCAGCTGGTGCAGCCCGAGGGTGCGCAGGAAGCCGAACCCGTCTGCCAGCCCGATCCGCCGCAGCAGGTTCGTGGCCGGCACGTTGCGGGAGTTGGCCAGCGCCTGGCGCGGCAGCAGCGGGCCGAGGAAGTCGTGGTCGGCGTTGCTGATGCCGGCCGCGCCCTCCGGCAGGTCCGCCAGCACGTCCTGCGGCGCGATCAGCCGGCGGTCCAGGCCGAGCGCGTAGAGGAACGGCTTCAGCGTGCTGCCGGGCGAGCGGAGGGTGGCGGAGTAGTCGATGGAGCCGGCGGGCTGGCTGTCGAACCCGGCGGAGGCGACGTCGGCCAGCACCTCGCGGCTGCCGCGCCGGACCACCATCACCGCCACCTGTTGCGCGCCGTCCCGCCGCCAGGCGTGCAGATGGGCCACCGCGGTCGCCGTGACCCAGCGCTGGGTCGGCGCGTCGAGCGTGGCGCGCACCATGCCGCCCGCGTGGACCAGGCGCTGCAGGCGCAGGGCCAGCTGGAGGGTGGCCGGCCGGCGCGGCGCGGCCACGGGGACGAGCGTGGCCAGCTCGGCCTCCGCGGTCGCCCGCTCGGCCGGCGGCAGCGCCATGGCGGCCAGGGCCTGGCGAGCGCGTATGGCGGCGCGTGCGTGGTTGCGGTGCAGCGCCAGGCGACCCGGCGCCTGCGGGATGGCGCAGAGCAAGGCGGCCTGGGCGGCGTCCAGGTCGGCGGCGGGCTTGTCGAAATACCAGCGCGCGGCATGGGCGATGCCGTGGCTGTTCTCGCCATACGGGGCGAGCCGGAGGTACTGCGCGAGGACCGCCGCGTGCCCGTAGCGGGCCGTCAGCACGATCGCGGTGCCGGCCTCGACGGCCTTGGCCCACAGGGTGCGCGGCCGCGGATGCTGCATGCGCGCGACCTGCATCGCCAGCGTGGAAGCGCCGGAGCCGTGCCGGCCGCGTACATGCTGCCACAGCGCCCGCAGCACGGCCGCCGGGTCGATGCCGGGGTGGGACCAGAACCGCCGGTCCTCCAGTGCCAGGGTGGCGGCGACGACCCGGGGGGGCGGGTCGGCCGGCCAGTAGCCGTAATCGACCTGGCGGCTGCCATCGGCGCGCCGGGTCTCGTGCCCTGCCTGGGTCAGGAACCCGCCGTCACGGTCCGTGATGAAGGCGGTCGGGGCTGGCGCCACCAGCTCGGCGCCGGCTGCGACCACCACGGCCCAGGTCGCCACCAGGCCCAGCCCGGCGACCAGCAGCAGCCGCACGGCCGCCCCGCGCAGCAGGAGCCAGCCGGCGGACATCGCCTAGCCTGCCGCCACGGCGGCGTAGAGGGCGCAGTGCTGCGCCAGAACCTCCGCCGCGTCGCCGGGCTGCCGCATGGTCTGCGCCATGGCGGCCACCCCGTCCCGGTCGGTGGCCAGCCGCAGCAGCAGGGCGGCCAGCGCGTTGGCGTCGCCCACCGGGACGTGCCAGCCATCCAACCCGTCGCGGACCTTCTCCGCCATGCCGCCGATGTTCGAGCAGACGACCGGGCGCCGGTTGCGCAGCGCCTCCCCGATGACGACGGGCGAGTTCTCCCACCAGATCGACGGCACCACGACCACGTCGACCGTCCGCATCAGCGTGTCGACCTGCTCCGGCCAGTAGGCGCCGTGATAGCGCACGTTCGAGCCGGCTTTCCCGAGCACGTCGAGGAACTCCGCCTGGAACGGGGGCGGCTGCGCGCGGTATTCGCCATGGATCTCGAACCCGATCGGCTCCCGCTCCAGCCGCGCGGCGGCCTCCAGCAGGACAACGATGCCCTTCAGCCGCGAGATCTGGCCGAAGAACCCGACGGTGAACGGCCGGGTGGCGTCGAGCGGGTCTGAGCCGGGTGGCGCCTCGTGCGGGCCAGGTACCAGGTTGTCGATCACGCGCAGCCGGCTTGCGTCCGCGCCCCAGGCCGCCAGGCGTGCGGCCAGGAACCGGCTGGGCGCGATGAGCAGGTCCACGCTGGCCAGGAACATCTTCGCATACGCCGCCCTCAGGAAGAAATCGGCGGGGCTCCACTCCGGGAAGCAGGCATGGCACGCCTCGCGGGTGGCCTTATGGCACAAATGCGAGTGGCCCGTCGTGACCATCTGGCCGTGCGCGTTGCAGATCAGCAGGTACTCATGGGCGGTCAGCACCACGCGCACCCCGGGCAGGACCTGCTTGGCGATGCGGAACGCCTCGACGCCGAAGAAGGCGAAGTGGTGGAAGTGGACCACGTCCGGCTTCAGCTCGCGCAGCAACTGCCGGAACGCGTCGGGGAAGCCGGCGTCCCGGTTGGCGAACTTGAACCAGTCGAAGGCGCCGGGCTGGTAGACGAACTCGTCCGCGTCGTCGAAGGGCTGGGTGATGGCGACGCCGATCCGCTGCCCCGCCGGGTTCGGGCGGCAGCCGAGGAACCAGGCCTGGTAGCCCGGCGTCGCCTTCAGGGCGCGGAACAGGGCATAGGCGGCGATCTCGGCACCGCCGCGGGTCAGCGCCGGGTGACCGTGCGACGCGACCAGCACCCGCAACGGCCGGGCAGGCGCCGGCATGGCTGCGGCCCGGCGCGGACGCACGGGGGCGGGCAGGGCGGTCATTGCGCGGCTTGTGCCGTGGCGACGCCCCGCTGGCGCTGCTCGTACAGCCATGCGTTGTAGAGCGTCAGCCGGCTGCGCCACCCCGCATCCGGTGCGGCCTGGGACTGCCGCTCCAGGTGGTAGAGCGTCACGTCGTGGTCGACGGCGGCGACGTGCCCGCTTGCCCGCAGCCGGCGGCACAGGTCGGCATCCTCGAAATCGCCGATGATGAACCCCTCGTCGAAGCCGCCCAGCTGCTCGGCGAGGCTGCGGCGCATCAGCATGCAGGCGCCCGTGATCATGTCGCACCACTCCAGCCCCGCGTCCGGGCGCGGCCGCCAGCCCTTGCGGGGGTGCAGCGGGAACGACAGGCCAGCCTGGCCTGGCAGCGCCTGCATCACCATGCCTTCGTGCTGGACCGAGCCATCCTCGAACAGCAGCAGCCCGCCGACGGCGCCGATCTCCGGATGGGCGTCGAGGTCGGCGGCCAGCCGGTGCAGGAAATCGGGCGTGCGCGGGAAGACGTCCGAGTTCAGGTAGCAGACGAACTCCCCCCGCGCCGCCGCCAGGCCGCGATTGTTCGCGGGCGCGTAGCCGAGGTTCTGGTCGAGCATCAGGAGCTCGAACGGGACCTGGAACCGCGCGTGCACGCTCTCGGCCAGTTGCAGCAGCGCACGCCGCCGCGGCGGGTCGTCCAGGACGTAGATGACCTGGCATCGGTCGAGACCCTCGGCGAAGGACAGGGCGGCCAGCTGGTGCTCCAGGAAGTCGATGCGCCCGAATAGCGGGATGACCAGGCTGAAGCGCGGTGCCGCCACTGCCGCGCCGTATTGCGCGACCGATAGCGTGGGAGGCGCCCCGAGCCGCTCCGCCTGGAGGCGCGAACAGGCCGGGCCGATGACGGCGTCGAGCGCCGGGCGGAGGTCGGCATCCGCCACGTCCAGCAGGGTGAGCATGCGGCGGATCGCCGGCAGGCCGTGCAGGCGGCGAGTGGGGACCGTCACGTAGCCGGTCCGGCCGTCGCACGTCTCCACCCGCAGCCAGGCGGGCTCGGTGGCGCCCAGCGTCGCCGGCAGGAAGGCCACGAACCCGCAGCGCGTGTCCTCCAGCCCCAGCGCCCGGCCGACCGAGTCCACCACGTCCAGCCGGTCCGTCCGCACGGTCGCCGCAGGATCGACGTCGATGAACTGCCCGGCGGTGCAGAGCGTCATCGACCGCACCGTGCCCGGCGCCGCAACGGTCCAGCCCATCAGCACGACGCCGTCGGGGCGGCAGACGACGAGCTCGTCGACCCCGCCGCGCACCAGTTCCGGCAGGCCTTCCAACGTGTCGACGCCGCGGAAGCCCTCGTTGCGCAGGGTCGTGGACAGGTCGTCCAGTTGTCCGTCGAAGCAGGTGGCGACCAGCGTGCGGCAGAACCGCACCATCTCGGCCTCAGGCGGACGCGCGGTGGCGGGCGAGGTGTCGGCCTGGAAGCCGGTGCGGCCGAAGCGCAGTCGGACGTGCTTCAAACCCTCCGTCAGCGCCGCGTCGCCGCGGATGAACAGCACCAGGCCGGTGCCGGTGGTGCCGAGGTCCGGCCGTTCGAACAGGCCGAACTGCGCGGTCTGGCCGGTGGCGGGCGTGCGTGCGACGATATCGACAACGGCGGATTTCAGCGGCAGGCCGCGCGCGAGGGCGGGCGCCACCGGGATCCAACCGGACAGCAGCCAGCCGCCGCCGGCCGGAAAGAAGCTGAGCTTGTCGATGTATCCGGCCGCGGCCATGGCTCAGACTGGCACCGACGCAGAGTGTTCGCCAGCCGTGCAGACCTGTCTCAGCTGGTAGGGTGCATTGCGCTTCGGCAACGCACGGCGAGCGGCACGATGGTGCGTTGCCAAAGCGCAACGACCCTACGGGCTAGGACGCCCCCATCTCCTGCATGACGAGGCTGACCCAGAAGCCGGTTCCATAGGCGATGGCGTCGTCGTTGAAGTCGTAGGTGGGCGTGTGCAGGCCCTCCGACGTGGCACCGCCGGCGCCCTGCCCCATGAAGACGAAGGCGCCCGGCTTGGCCTCCAGCATGGAGGCGAAATCCTCGCCGCCGGTGACGGGCCGGGTGTTGCCGTCCACCGCCTCGGCGCCGACCAGCGCCGTGGCCGCGGCGACCGCGCGGGCCGTCTGCTCCGCATGGTTCACCAGGGCGGTGCCCATCCGGTCATACTCGACGTCGGCCGTGCAGCCGAACGTGGTGGCCAGGCCGGTCGCCAGCTCGCGCATCCGCCGCTCCATCGTGTCGCGCACCGCGGGTGTGTAGGAGCGTGCCGTCCCGCCCAGCGCCACGGTGGACGGCATGACGTTCAGTGCCTCCGGTGAGCCTGCGGCGATGGCGCCGACGCTGATCACCGCGGCATCCGCCGCCGCCACGTTGCGGCTGACCACCGTCTGCAACGCCAGCACGAACTGGGCCTGCAGCACCGTCACGTCGGTGGACAGATGCGGCGTGGCGCCGCCATGGCCGCCTGTGCCCTGGAACGTCACGCGCCAGCGGTCCCCGGCAGCGAGCGCCGGGCCGACCCGGGTGTGGAAGCTGCCGAGCGGGGCGCCCGGCTGGTTGTGCAGGCCGTAGACCGCGTCGACGGGGAAGCGGTCGAACAGGCCGTCCGCCAGCATCGCCTTGGCGCCGCCGCGCCCTTCCTCGGCGGGCTGGAAGATGAACTGCACCGTGCCGCCGAAATCCCGGTGCTCCGACAGATAGCGGGCGGCGCCCAGCAGCATGGTGGTGTGCCCGTCATGGCCGCAGGCATGCATCAGCCCTTCGTTGACGGAGGCGTAGGACTTGCCGGTCTGCTCCGCTATGTAGAGCGCGTCCATGTCCGCCCGCAGGCCGATGGCGCGCTGGCCCGGGCTGCGGCCCGAGAGCGTGCCGACCACGCCGAAGCGGCCGACGCCCTCCGTCACCTCCAGCCCCCACTCGCGCAACTTGGCCGCCACCAGGGCGGCGGTGCGATGCTCGTCCATGCCGATTTCGGGATGGGCGTGGATGTCGCGGCGGATCGCCGTCAGGTCCGGCAGGAGCGGCGCGACCTGGCCGAGGATGTCCTTCAAGCGTGGCTCCTGTTCCGCGGGTATGGCATTTGCATTGCGAACGCCGCACGTTAGCATTGCCCTGGGCGCAACGCTACCAACGCTGCCGGAGACGACGCATGGAAGGCCACGAACTACAGGCGCTGATCGACGAAGTGAAGGAGCGACGCCTCTCCCGCCGTGGCTTCATCAACCGGATGCTGGCGTTCGGGCTGACGGCGCCGATGGCGACGCAGCTGCTGGCGCTGGGCGGCGTGGCCTATGCGCAGACGCCGTCTACCTACAAGCCGACCAGGGCCGGCGGTGGCGGCACGTTGAAGCTGCTGTGGTGGCAGGGGCCGACGCTGCTGAACCCGCATTTCGCCGTCGGCACCAAGGACCAGGACGGCTCGCGCCTGTTCTACGAGCCGCTGGCGGCGTGGGACTCCAAGGCGGAGCTGCGCGCCGTGCTCGCGGCCGAGTTGCCGAGTTTGGACAATGGCGGGCTGGCGAAGGACGGCAAGTCCGTCACCTGGAAGCTCAAGCAGGGGGTGACGTGGCATGACGGCCAGCCCTTCACCGCCGACGACGTGGTTTTCAACTGGGCGTATGCGCGCGACCCGGCCACCGCCGCCGTCACCGCCGGCAGCTACAATGCGGTCACCGTCGAGAAGGTTGACGACTACACCGTCCGCGTCATCTCCCCCGTCCCGCTGACCTTCTGGGCCGACGCCTTCGTGGGCGTGAACGGGATGATCATCCCGAAGCACCTGTTCGAGGCGTTTGCCGGCGACAAGTCGCGGGATGCGCCGACCAACCTCAAGCCGGTCGGCACCGGTCCTTACCTGTTCAAGGATTTCCGGCCGGGCGACCTCGTCACCGGAGTGATCAACCCCCACTACCACCAGCCGAACCGGCCGTATTTCGACGCCGTCGAGATGAAGGGCGGCGGCGACGCGACCTCCGCCGCGCGGGCGGTGCTGCAAACCGGGGAATACGACCTGGCCTGGAACCTCCAGGTCGAGGACGAGGTGCTGACGAGGCTGGAGGCCGGCGGCAAGGGTAAAGTCCGGGTGACCGAGGGCGGCAACCTGGAGATGATCCAGGTGAACAGCACGGACCCGAACGTCGAGGTCGACGGGGAGCGTTCCAGCGTCAAGACCGTGCATCCCACCTTCTCCGACCCGGCGGTGCGGCAGGCCATCGCGCTGCTGATCGACCGCGAGTCGGTGCACAAATACATCTACGGCCGCGGCGGCGCCGTGACGCCGAACGTCGTGTTCAACCCGAAGCGGTTCAACTCGCCCAACACCTCGTTCGAGTTCAGCGTCGACAAGGCGGTCGCCATCCTGGACAAGGCCGGCTACAAGCCCGGCGCCGACGGCATCCGTGCCAAGGACGGCAAGCCGCTCAAATACCTGTTCCAGACCTCCACCAACGGGCCGCGGCAGAAGACGCAGCAGATCATCAAGCAGTCGTTCCGCAAGGCCGGCATCGACGTGGAACTTAAGTCGGTGATCGCCTCGGTGTTCTTCTCGTCCGACGTGGCCAACCCGGACACCTACCCGCATTTCTACGCCGATCTGCAGATGTACACGACCGGCCCGACGCTGCCGGACCCGCAGCTGTGGCTGCAGCTATTCCTGTCCACCGAGTGCGCGCAGAAGGCCAACAAGTGGCAGGGCCGTAACATCTGCCGCTGGCGCAACGCCGAGTTCGACGACGTGTTCAAGCAGGCTTCGGCCGAGCTCGACCCGATGAAGCGCGCGGGCCTGCTCATCAAGCTGAACGACATGGTGATCACCAACGTCGTCGCCATTCCCGTCGTGACGCGCCCGAGCGTGGCGGCCGTGGTGGACAAGCTGCAGGCGGAGCTGAGCGGGTTCGACAGCTACATCTGGGACATGGCGAACTTCTACAAGGACGCCTAGGCCCCGCCGCCATGTCCGGCGCCCACCTCGTTCGACGCCTGTTGCTGGCGATCCCCAGCCTGCTCGGGATCAGCCTCGTGCTATACACGGTGCTGGCATTGGCGCCGGGCGACCCGTTTTCCGAACTCGCGAGCAACCCGAACGTCCCCATCGCAGTGCAGGAGGCGCTGCGGGCCAAGTTCGGCCTGGATGACCCGGTCTGGTCCCGCTACCTGCACTGGCTGGTGGCGATGCTGCGCGGCGACTGGGGGTTCTCCTTCGTCAGCCGGATCGACGTCGATCAGCTCATCCTGCAGCGCCTGCCGGTCACCGTCGCGGTGATCGGCGCGTCCCAGGTGCTGGCGATCGGCGTCGCCATCCCCGTGGGCGTGCTCGCGGCGGCCAGGCCGTACTCGCTGTTCGACCAGGTGGCGAACACGGTGGCCTTCATCGGCTTCTCCTTGCCGACCTTCTTCACCGGGCTGCTGATGATCCTGCTGTTCAGCCTGACGCTGCACTGGCTGCCGTTCGTGTTCCGCTCGGACCTGAACGCCACCGGCTGGCGCTGGTGGTGGGAGGAGCTGCTGCAGTCGATCATGCCGGTCGCCGTGCTGGGGCTGTTCCAGGGCGCCTCGCTGGTGCGGTTCGTGCGCTCCTCGGTGATGGACGTGATCAAGCTGGACTACGTCACCACCGCGCGGTCCAAGGGCATCGGCGCCCGCCGCGTGCTGCTGCGCCACGTGGTGCGCAACGCGCTGATCCCGGTGGTGACGCTGGTGGCGCTGCAGATGCCGGTGGTGTTCGGCGGCGCCATCATCACGGAGCAGATCTTCCGCGTACCGGGCATCGGCTCCCTGCTCATCGACTCGATCCTGACCAACGACACGCCCGTGGTTATGGGCGTGACCTTCGTGTTTGCGGGGTTGGTGATCCTGTTCAACCTCGTTGCAGACCTGTTGTATGGCTGGCTCGACCCCCGCATCGCTTTCCGCTGACGCCGCCGCGCCGGTGGCGGCGGCCGTGCCGCGCCGCCGGGTGGTGTCGCCGGCGCGCGAGGCGTGGCGCCGCTTCCGCAAGCACCGGCTGGCCGTCGTCAGCCTGGTGATACTGGCGCTGCTCGTGCTGGGGATCAGCTTCGGCCGCCTGCTCTGGCCGGTGCCGATCGACGACATCGATTTCGCGGCGCAGCTGGCCGGCCCGTCGGGGGCGCATCCGTTCGGTACCGACGACCTCGGGCAGGACCTGCTGGCGCAGATGATCTATGGCGGCCGCATCTCGCTCGCGGTCGGCGTGGCGGCCATGCTGGTGGCGGTGGTGGTGGGCCTGGTGGTCGGTGCGGCGTCCGGCATGGCCAGCGGGCGGGTGGACGCCGTGCTGATGTGGCTGACCGACCTGTTCCTGTCGCTGCCGCAACTGCCGTTGCTGCTGCTGGTGATCTACCTGTTCCGCAGCGCGCTGGCGAAGGCGCTGGGGCTGGAGGGCGGGCTGTTCGTGCTGATCGTGCTGGTGATCGGCGGGCTGCGCTGGATGCCGGTGGCGCGGCTGGTGCGGGCGCAGTTCTTCTCCCTGCGGGAGAAGGAGTTCGTGGAGGCGGCCCGGGCACTCGGCGCGTCCCGCCTGCGGCTGGTGGTCCGGCACATCCTGCCGAACGCGCTGGGCCCGGTGATCGTGGCCGGCACGGTGGAGGTGGCCAACGCCATCATCGCCGAGTCCACCCTGTCCTTCCTCGGCCTGGGCTTCCCGCCGGACACGCCCACCTGGGGCCGCATCCTGTTCAGCGCCAAGGACAACCTCGACAGCAACCCGCATTGGGCGCTGTTCCCGGGGGCCGCGATCTTCCTGGCGGTGCTGTCGATCAACTTCATCGGCGACGGCCTGCGCGACGCGCTCGACGCCCGGCGCGTGGTCTAGCGCATGGCCGAGCCGCTGCTCGAAATCCGGAACCTCAAGACGTGGTTCGGCACCGATGACGGCATGGTCCGCGCGGTGGACGGCGTCAGCCTGTCGATCAGCCGGGGCGAGACGCTGGCGGTGGTGGGCGAGTCCGGATCCGGCAAGACGGTGACGGCGCGCAGCGTGCTCAAGCTGATCGATATGCCGCCGGGCCGCTTCATGGCCGGGCAAATCCTATGGCGGGGGCGCGACATCATCCCGCTGGGCGCGGGGGAGATGGACAAGATCCGGGCGCGCGAGATCGGCATGGTGTTCCAGGAACCGATGACCTCGCTGAACCCGGTCTACACCGTGGGCTCGCAGATCGTGGAGTCCTTGCGCGCGCACGAGAACCTGTCGCGCAAGGCGGCAACGGACGCGGCCGTCGCCATGCTCCGCCTGGTGCAGATCCCCAACCCGGCCGGACGGGTGCACGACTACCCGCACCAGTTCTCCGGCGGCATGCGGCAGCGGGTGATGATCGCCATGGCGCTCGCCTGCCGCCCGCAGCTGCTGATCGCGGACGAGCCGACCACGGCGCTGGACGTGACCATCCAGGCGCAGATCCTCGACCTGCTGGCCGACATGAAGGCGCGGTTCGGCATGGCGATCTTGCTGATCACCCACGCGATGGGCGTAGTGGCGGAGAACGCGCAGCGCGTGGCGGTGATGTATGCCGGCAAGGTGGTGGAGGAAGCGCCGGTCGGGGAGTTGTTCGGCAACCCGCGCCATCCGTACACGCAGGGGTTGATCCGCTCCATCCCGCGCGTGGACGCCGGCGCGCATGGCCGCACCCGGCTGGAACAGATCCCGGGCACGGTGCCGAGCCTGCTCAACCCGCCGCCGGGCTGCCGGTTCTCGCCGCGCTGCGCCTTGGCCGTGGATGCGTGCCGCGTGACGGAACCGCCGTTGCGGCAGGTGTCGGCAGACCACAGGGCGGCCTGCGTCTTTGCCTGACGTCCCGCCGCTGCTTTCCGTCCGCGGGCTGAAGAAGCACTTCCCGATCCGGGGCGGCGTGCTGGGGCGCGTGGTGGACCGGGTGCACGCGGTGGACGGCGTCAGCTTCGACCTCGCCGCCGGGGAGACGCTGGGCGTGGTGGGGGAGTCCGGCTGCGGCAAGTCCACCACCGGGCGCTGCATCATGCGGCTGATCGAGCCGAGTGCGGGCGAAATCCACTTCGAGGGCCGCGACATCACCGGGCTGCAAGGCACGGCGCTGCGCCAACTGCGGCGCGAGATGCAGATCATCTTCCAGGACCCGTTCGCCTCGTTGAACCCGCGCCACACCGTCCGGGGCATCATCGGGGAGGCGCTGGTCATCCACGGCCTGGCCGCCAACCGCCGCGACCTCACGGACCAGGTGGTGCGATTGCTGGAGACGGTGGGGCTGCAGGCCGACCACATGCACCGCTTCGCGCACGAGTTCTCCGGCGGGCAGCGGCAGCGCATCGGCATCGCCCGGGCGCTGGCGGTGAAGCCGAAGCTGGTGGTGTGCGACGAGCCGGTCTCCGCGCTGGACGTGTCCATCCAGGCGCAGGTGATCAACCTGCTGGAGGATCTGCAGGAGGAGTTCGGCCTCACCTACCTGTTCATCGCGCACGACCTTTCGGTGGTGGAGCACATCAGCGACCGGGTGGCGGTGATGTATCTCGGCCGGGTGGTGGAGATCGCCTCGGCGCGGGCGCTGTACGACGATCCGCGGCACCCCTACACGGAGGCGCTGCTCTCCGCCGTGCCGATCCCGGACCCGAAGGTCAAGCGCAAGCGCATCGTGCTGACCGGCGACGTGCCCAACCCGATCCATCCGCCCGCCGGCTGCCATTTCCACACGCGCTGCCCGATCGCGGAGGAGCAGTGCGCGGTGGTGGTGCCGCCGCTGGAGCAGGGCGGCGACGGCCATTGGGTCGCCTGTCACCTGCGGCGGCCCGGACCCGCTGTCGCTCCCTCTCCTATCGGGAGAGGGCCGGGGTGAGGGTGCTTTGCCCCCGCAGTCCCACGCCGTGACAGCCCTTACCCCGGTCCTCTCCCAGAGGGAGAGGGAGAAGAAGAGGGCGCGCCGAGGTTAGCCCGGGCCCCAATGGGAGAAGGAGGCGGCGACGATCACGATCGCGCCGAGCAGCAGGTTGACGGTGACCAGGCGGCGGATCGAACCGGCGGCGTCCGCGCTCGGCTGGGCGCGGAAGCGCTTCCAGGGGCCGAAGACCGTCACGACGAAGACGATCGCCATCACCAGCCCCAGCGCCTGCATGATGTTGACGGACACGGGCAGCGTGGCGAAGCCGCCATAGACGCCGAACACCATCGCCCAGCCGGTGATCAGCACCAGCGGCATGGCGTGCCAGACGACCAGGAAGAAGCGGCGGAACGCCTGGCCGTGCAGCGCCAGCTGGTCGGGCGGCGCGAGGACGGACAGGCTCGGTCGCAGCACCAGCAGCGCATATGCCATGCCGCCGGTCCAGGCCGCCATCGCCAGGACATGCACCGCCAGCACGAGGCTCCAGACCGTCATCGCAGCATCCCTTCGACCGATTGCACCAAGGCCGCCATCTCCGCCGCCGCCGCCGACCGCGGCGCGGCCTCGATGGCGCCCATGCCCCGCTCGAACGCCTGCGCGAAGCCGGTGCGGTTGCCCAGCATGGCCGGCAGCACGGTATGGCCGGACGCCTGCACCATCGCAAGCGCGCGGGCTCGCAGGCGGGGCGCGGTCGGGGCGCGGTTGACCACCAGCGTGGCCGGGCGCCGCTCCGCCGCGGCCAGCGACACCGTCCCGTCGGCGGCCCACAGGTCGGGTGCCGACGGCTGAACCGGCACCAGCACGAAGTCCGCAGCCCGAACCGTCCGCCGTGAATCCGTGTCCAGGTGCGGCGGCGTGTCCATCACCACGATGTCCCAGTCCCGCCGCAGCCGCTCCAACTCCGCCGCCACCCGCCATCCCGATACCTGCGAGAACCCGATCGGCGGCAGTCCCGGCGTGGTCGCGCGGATGGCATACCAGCGTGTCAGGCTGCCCTGCGGGTCGGTATCCAGCACCGCGACCCGTCCTTGGGTCGCGAAGCTGGTGGCCAGGTTCGCCGCAAGCATGGTCTTGCCCGCGCCGCCTTTCTGCTGCGCAATCGCGATCACCGCCGCCATGCAGCGACTCCTCCGGGCAAACCTCCGCGGGTTTGCTTGCTTGAACAAAGGGTGGGACAGGTTCCTGCGCGCACCCGTGCCACAAACGCGCATGTGCCGGCGGGCGCAAGCCGTGCGGCGAGATTGGGCGAGTAGGAGGCGATGGCCGATGACGGCAGTGGCAGGGCGCCAGGCGGATATACCCACGACGGGGCAGCTCGGCGGTGCGTTCGTCCGGATCGGGCTCAGCAGCTTCGGCGGCGGCCTGTCCGGATGGCTGCTGCGCGAGCTGGTGCAGCGCCGGCAGTGGCTGAGCGAGGAGGAATTCCTGAGCGGGCTGGCGCTGGCGCAGGCTTTCCCCGGGGTCAACGTGGTCAACTTGGCGATCTGGATCGGCTACCGGCTGCGCGGCACCGCCGGCGCGGCCGCCGCGGCCTGCGGCATCATCGTGCCGCCCGCGGTGGTGGTGGTCGTGATCGCCATCGGCTTCGCCGCGCTGCTCCGCTACCCGGTGATGCACCTGGTGCTGGACGGGATCGGCGCGGCCGCGGTCGGCCTGTCGCTGCAGATGGGGTTGATCGCGGCGATGCGGGCCGCGAAGAAGGGGTGGGACGCCGTCGCCGTGATGGTGCTGGCCTTCGTCGCCGTCGGGTTGCTGCACCTGTCGCTGCCGCTGGTGGTGCTGGTGCTGGGCTCGGCCAGCGTGGCGCTGGCCTATTGGAAGCTGGCCCGTGCGTAATACCACGGTGGCGCTGCTCGCCCTGTTCGCGCCGCTGTCGCTCGCCTCCGTGGGCGGCGGGCAGACGCTGGTGGCCGACATCCACCGCCAGGTCGTGTCCAACTACCACTGGATGACGGAGAGCCAGTTCGTCGACGCGTTCGCCATCTCCCGCATGGCGCCCGGGCCCGGGACGTTGCTGGTGACGCTGATCGGCTGGCACGTGGCCGGCGTGTGGGGCGCCTTGGTCGCCTCCGTGGCGATCTTCACCCCCACCGCGCTGCTGGTCTACGGGCTGGCCAGGGTGTGGGCGCGCACCCGCGGCGCCCGGTGGCAGGTGGCGCTGGAGGCGGGCTTGCGACCGGTGGCGGCGGGCATGATCCTGGCCGCCGGGCTGGTGCTGATCGAGGCGCTGGAGGGCGGCTGGGTCGCCCGCGGCATCGCCGTCGCCTCGACCGCGATCCTGATGGCCACGCGCGTGAACCCTGTGCTGCTGATGGCGGGCGGCGCCGCGGTGTTCGTCGTTCTGCACGGGGTCTTGCCCGGATGAACGAGTTGCTGACCCCGGCGGAGATGGGCCGGGCGGATGCGCTGGCCGCCGCGGCCGGCGTGTCCGGGTCGTCGTTGATGGAGCGGGCCGGCTGGGCGGTCGCGCGGGCAGCCCGGCGCTTCGGCCCGTGCCGCACCCTGGTCCTGTGCGGGCCGGGCAACAACGGCGGCGACGGCTACGTCGCGGCCCGGCTGCTGGACGCCGCGGGATGGCCGGTGCGGGTCGCGGCGCTGGCACCGCCGCGGCCCGGCAGCGATGCCGCCCGTGCGGCGGCCGCCTGGGACGGGCCTTCCGCGCCGTTCGAGCCGGCGGAGGCTGGGCGTGCCGAGCTGGTGATCGACGCGGTGTTCGGCGCCGGGTTGGCGCGGGAGGTGGACGGCCTGGTGGCCGATACACTGGCCGCCGCCAGCCGCATCCTGGCCGTGGACGTGCCCAGCGGCGTGGATGGCGGGACGGGCGCGGTGCGCGGCCGGGCGGCGCAGGCGGTCTGCACCGTGACGTTCTTCCGCCGCAAGCCCGGCCATTGCCTGTTGCCCGGGCGCGACCTGTGCGGCCGGATCGTGCTGGCCGAGATCGGGCTGCCCGCCGCCGTGCTGGATGCGATCCGCCCGCGGACGGCGGCCAACGACCCGGCGCTGTGGCAGCTGCCGCAGCTCCCCGCCTCCACGCAGAAATACACGCGCGGCTATGTCTCCGTGCTCGGCGGCGCCGGCATGACCGGGGCGGCGCAACTGGCCGCGGCGGCGGCGCGGCATGGCGGGGCGGGCATGGTGACGATCGTGGCGCCGGGCCACGCCGCCCGCTACAGCCACGTTCCCGCCGGGTTGATCGTGAACGACGAGCCGCTCGACGGTTTGCTCGCCGACGAACGCCGCACGACGTGGGTTTGCGGCCCCGGCCTCGGGCAGGACACGGCCCGTGCCCAGCTGCCGCAACTGCTGGCGGCCGGGCGCCGGGTGGTGGCGGATGCCGATGCGCTGGGCGCCCATGCCGGCCATCCGGAGGCGCTGCGGGGCGCGGCCGTGCTGACGCCGCACGAGGGCGAGTTCGCCAAGCTGTTCGGACCCTCGGGGCAGGACCGGCTCGGGGCGGCGCGGGCGGCGGCGCGGCGCGTGGACGCGGTGGTGCTGCTGAAGGGGTCGGACACGGTCATCGCCGCACCGGATGGCCGCGCCGCCGTCAACGGCACCGGCACGCCGGCCTTGGCCACCGCTGGCGCCGGGGACGTGCTGTCCGGCCTGATCGCGGCGCTGCTGGCCGGCGGGATGCCCGCCTGGGAGGCTGCCTGCGCCGGCGCCTGGCTGCACGGACGGGCGGGCGAGATGCTCGGGGTCGGTTTGGTGGCGGAAGATTTGCCGCCTTCGATCGCTCGCGCCCTGCAGACGATTCGGGTAAGGTGAGCACACCCGCAGGAGAGTGCCCCGCATGAGCGAGACGACCGCCCCGATCGGCCTGTTCGACCGCGCGATCCGACGCATCACGGGGGTTTGGCGGGACATGGCGGCGGGGGTCGCCGTGGAGGGCGACCAGAGCATCGCCGCCCTGATGCGCGCCTGCCTGGAAGGCCGCGGCGGGGAGATGAGCGGCCGCAACCGAGCTGCCAAGCTGGCGCAGACCTACCTGCAGCTGACGGAGGCGGGGCGGACCTCCTTCCTGCGCACGCTTGCCGAGTTCGACAGCGATCCGGGCGCCATCGCCGCCGCCTACGACCGCCTGCAATCCACCGAAGACCCGGCCGAGCGCACCACTGCCACCGCAGCCCTGCGCCGCGCGCTGGAGCCGCCGCGGGTGCGGCTGCTGACGCAGTTCACCACCATCCCCGACGGCATGAAGTTCCTGGTCGACCTGCGCGCCACCCTGCTGGAGCGGGTGAAGGACGACCCCTACCTCGCGGCGCTCGACAGCGATCTGCGCGCCCTGCTCGCCAACTGGTTCGACGTGGGCTTCCTGGAGCTGCAGCGCATCGACTGGAGCAGCCCGGCCGTGCTGCTGGAGCGCCTGGTGGGATACGAGGCGGTGCACGAAATCCGCTCCTGGTCCGACCTGAAGAACCGGCTGGACAGCGACCGCCGCTGCTACGCGCTGTTCCACCCGCGCATGCCGGCCGAGCCGCTGATCTTCGTGGAGGTGGCGCTGGTGCGCGGGCTGGCCGGCAGCGTGCAGCGCCTGCTGGACCGCCGGGCGCCGCTGCTGGACCCGAAGGAGGCGGACACGGCGATCTTCTACTCGATCAGCAACTGCCAGCGCGGCCTGGCCGGCATCAGCTTCGGCAACTTCCTGATCAAGAAGGTCGTGGCGGTGCTGAGCGAGGAGTACCGTAACCTCAAGACCTTCGCCACGCTGTCCCCCATGCCCGGCCTGTCACGCTGGCTGGCCGGGCAGCTGAAGGCGGACGACCCCAAGCTGCTGTCCGGGGAGGAGACGGCGGCGCTGATGGCCCTGGTGCCGGACGAGCCGAAGCCGGCGACGGGCGCGCAGGCGCTGGCGGCCGTCATGGCGCGGCGGGGCTGGTCGAGGGATGGCGCCGCCACCAAGGCGCTGGAGCCGATCCTGACACGGCTTGCCTCGCGCTACCTCCTGCTCGAGTCGCGCGGCAAGCGGGCGCTGGACCCGGTCGCGCACTTCCACCTCAGCAACGGAGCCCGGGTCGAGCGCATCGTCATGCTGGCCGACACGTCCGACAAGGGCGTGAAGGAGAGTGCGACCATGATGGTGAACTACGTCTACGACCCCGTGAAGATCGAGGACTACCACGAGGAGTACGTCGGCGAAGGCAAGCGCAACGCGACGACCGCGGTGCGCCGCCTGTCCCGCGGCTGGCAGTAGCGCATCAGCCGCGCTTGCGCATCAGCGCGGTGCGGCGGCAGGAGGCGACGACCACGCCATCCTGGTTCAGCGCCTCGTGCTCGAACTCCACGATGCCTGCATCCGGGCGCGACTTGCTGTCCCGCTTGGCGAGGACGCGCGTGCGTGCGCGCAGCGTGTCGCCGTGGAACACGGGCTTGGGGAACCTCACGTCCGTCATGCCGAGGTTGGCCACCGTGGTGCCGAGCGTGGTGTCGTACACGGTCATCCCGACCAGGATGCCGAGCGTGTACATCGAGTTGAACAGGCGCTGGCCCCATTCCGTGCCGGCGGCGAAATGCGCGTCGATATGCAGCGGCTGCGGGTTCATCGTCAGCAGCGAGAACAGGGTGTTGTCCATCTCGGTGACGGTGCGGCTCAGCGCATGGTCGAACACGTGGCCGACCTCGAACTGTTCATACAACAAGCCGGCCATAGGACATTCCTTCTGTTGGTGGCATGGCGGCGGATAGGCGCAGGCTACGGCCGGTTCCGCGTCGCTACAGCAGGCACAGCTCGCGCAGCCGTTGCGCCAGGGCGTGGGGCATGTTCGCCTCGTCCGAGCCGGCGGCCAAGTCGCCGGGCGCATCCTCACCCCGGAGATAGCGCCAGCCTTGGAAGGCCCGCACGGGGCGGCCTGCGACGGCCACGAGCGCGCCATCCAGGCCGATCGCGGCGCAGGCGCTGCCGTCGGCCCGGGCAGCCGCATCGATGCTGGTGATGCGTTGCCGCACCAGCATCACGCCGTCGATCACCCAGTAGAGCGAGCCGCCTTCCAGCAGTTCCGGCGTCCGCCGCGGCAGATGCCGGGTGAGGTGCCGGTTCGGCTGCCCGGCAAGGAGGCGTGCGGCCTGGTAGGCGCGCAGTTCCGCCGGGTCGCGGACGCCGACGCACAGTTTCATCAGATGCAGCATCGGCTGGAACAGATGGCGGAGCCGGCCGGCGGCGGCAAGCGGCAGGCATTGACTCTCGTTGCGTTCACGGCGATGTCCGGCCAGCACGCAGGGCAGGTCTGCGATATTGGGGGGATGGCGATGAGAGTTTCCAAGGCGGTCGGGGCCGCGGCGCTGACGGCGGGCCTGTTGGCTGGCGCGGTGGGGGCTCGGGCCCAAGGCACGGGATCGACCACGATCGACGCGATCAAGTCGCGCGGCCTGCTGGTGTGCGGCGTGTCGACCGGCGTGGCCGGCTTCTCGCTGGCGGACAGCCAGGGCGTGATCAAGGGCATCGACGCCGATGGCTGCCGCACGCTGGCCGCGGCCGTCCTGGGCGACGCCAGCAAGGTCCGCTTCGTCCCGACCACGACGATCAACCGCTTCACCGCCCTGCAGTCCGGCGAGATCGACGTGCTGATCCGCGAGACGACCTGGACGCTGGGCCGGGAGGGCAGCCTGGGCCTCGAGTTCGCCGGCGTAAACTACTATGACGGCACCGGCTTCCTGGTGAAGACGGCCGCCAACGTGAAGTCCGCCAAGGAGCTGGACGGTGCCACCGTCTGCGTGCAGCCCGGCACCAGTACCGAGCTGGCGATCAGCGACTACTTCCGCAACAACAACCTCAAGTTCAACCCGGTCAACATCCAGGACGTGAGCGAGATCCAGAACGCGTTCCTGTCCGGCCGCTGCGACTCCTATTCCACGGACAGCTCGGCCCTGGCCGGCTTCCGCTTCCAACAGGGCGCCAAGGCGAGTGACCTCACCCTGCTGCCGGAGATCATCAGCAAGGAGCCGCTGGGTCCGATGGTCCGCAAGGGCGACGACAAGTGGTTCGACGTGGTGAAGTGGACGCAGTACGCCACGCTGACCGCGGAGGAGGACGGCGTCACCAGCAAGAACATCGACAGCTTCGCCAGCAGCACCAACCCCGAAATCCGCCGCCTGCTCGGGGCGGAAGGCGACATGGGCAAGGCGCTCGGGCTCGACAACAAGTGGGCCTACAACGCCATCAAGCAGGTCGGCAATTTCGGCGAGATCTGGGACCGCAACATCACCGTGATGGGCGTGCCGCGCGGGATCAACAACCTCTGGAACAAGGGCGGCCTGCAGTATGCGCCGCCGATCCGGTAGCCGCGCGCCCATTTCCTGGGCAACCTGCCCGCTGCAGACGCCGTCCCCGTCCCGGGGGCGGCGTTTTCGTTTCGCCGCGATCGTCGCCGCCGTTGCAGGTTGCAATGCTGCCGAAGTATGACAGCCATGCGCAGCACGGTGGCTGCCGCTTAGAAACAGAGGCAGCCATGTCCGGTGCCGTCGTCGACCCACGCCTGCATGCCGCGCGGGCTGCGCCCAAGCAGCGGATGAAGCTGTCCTGGTCCGACCCGAAGTTCCGCAGCCTTGTGTGGCAGGTGGTGGTGGTGGGCATCCTGGTCGCCATCGTCGCCTACCTCGTCCGCAACACGAACCGCAACCTGGCCGCGCGGCACATCGCCACCGGGTTCGCCTTCCTGTCGCGCACCGCAGGCATCCCGATCGGCGAGCACGCCATATCGTACGACCCGGCCATCGACACCTACGGCGACGCCCTGCTGATCGGGATCATCAACACGCTGAAGGTGGCGGTCGTCGGGATCGTGCTGACCACGGTCTGGGGCACGCTGCTCGGCATCGCCCGGCTGTCCAAGAACTGGCTCCTGGCGCGCCTGGCCGGGTTGTACGTGGAGGTGCTGCGGGACATCCCGCTGCTGCTGCAGCTGTTCTTCTGGTACGGCCTGGTGCAGACGCTGCCCTCCGTGCGCGACTCCCTTGCCGTGCTGCCCGGCGTGTTCTTCTCCAACCGCGGCGTCAAGGTGCCGTTGTTCGACTGGGAACCGGCGCATAGCTGGGCGTTGGCCGCGTTCCTCGTGGGGCTGATCGGCGTGATCGGCTGGTCGGGCGTCGCGTCGAAGAAGCAGGCCGAGACGGGCGTGCGGCCGAAGACCTGGCCGGTGGCGCTTGGGCTGTTGGTGGCGTTCCCGTTGCTGGTGTGGGCGGCGCTGGGCGCGCCGTTCCACCTGGACATGCCGGTGAAGGGTGGCTTCAACTTCCGCGGCGGCGGCACGATCAGCCCCGAATACGTGGCGCTGACGGTGGGGCTGGTCGTCTACACCGCAGCCTACATCGCCGAGATCGTGCGCTCCGGTATCCAGGCGGTGCCGCAGGGCCAGTGGGAGGCCGCGGGCGCGCTGGGGCTGCGGCCGGGTGCCGTGCTGCGGCGGATCGTGCTGCCCCAGGCGATGCGGGTGGTGATCCCGCCGATGACCAGCCAGTACTTGAACCTGACGAAGAACAGCTCGCTCGCAGTGGCGATCGGCTACCAGGACGTGGTGTCGATCGACCAGACCACGCTGAACCAGACCGGGCAGGCGGTGGAGGGCATCGCGCTGCTGATGGCGGTGTTCCTGGTGATCAGCCTGTCCATCAGCCTGTTCATGAACTGGTACAACGCCCGGATCGCCCTGGTGGAGCGCTGACATGAGCGAGCTGACCACCACCGGCATCGACCCCGTTCCCGCCATCGCCGGCGCCCCGGCGGTCCCGGACACGACCCGGGCGCGGCCGCCGGCGGCGGTGCACGGTCCGGTGGCCTGGGTGCGGACGAACCTGTTCGGCTCCTGGCCGTCCGGGATCGCCACCGTGCTGTTCGCCGTGCTGATCGTCTACTGGGCTGTCGGCTTCTTCAGCTGGGCGGTGGTGCATGCCGTCTGGACCGTGCCGGACGGTGCGAACGGGCCGGACACGACCGCCTGCCGCGACGTCCGCGGGGTTGGCGCGTGTTGGGCGATCCTGGACGAGAACTACCGCCTGATGCTGTTCGGGCGCTTCCCCTACGCGCTGCAATGGCGCCCGGGCGTGGTCGTGCTGCTGTTCATCGGCCTCTACGCCCTGTCCATGTGGCGCCGCAGCTGGCGCAAGGAACTGGTCTACGTCTGGATCGCGGCGCTGACGGTGATCGGCGTCCTGATGTGGGGCGGCATCCTCGGGCTGGAGTTCGTGCCGCAGGACGAATGGGGCGGCCTGCCGCTCACGCTGATCCTTGCGACCTTCGGCGCGGCCTTGGCCTTTCCGCTCTCGGTCGCGGTGGCGCTCGGACGGCGCTCGACCAAGCTGCCGGCGGTCAAGGCGCTGTGCGTGCTGTATGTGGAGCTGATCCGGGGCGTGCCGCTGATCACGCTGCTGTTCATGGCCAGCGTGATGTTCCCGCTGTTCCTGCCGGACGGCGTCAACATCGACAAGCTGCTGCGGGCACAGGTCGCCATCATCCTGTTCGCCGCCGCTTACCTGGCGGAGGTGGTGCGCGGCGGCCTGCAGGCGCTTCCGAAAGGCCAGTACGAGGCGGCCGACGCGCTCGGCCTGTCATATTGGAAGAAGACTGGCTTCATCGTGCTGCCGCAGGCGTTGCGCCTGGTGATCCCGCCGTTGGTGAACACCTTCATCGGCTTCTTCAAGGATACCAGCCTGGTGCTGATCATCGGCCTGTTCGACCTGCTGTCAGCCGGCAAGATCGCGCTCACTGATCCGAAATGGGCGGCGTATTCCACCGAAGTCTACCTGGCGCTCGCCGCGATCTACTTCGTGTTCTGCTACACCATGGCCCGCTATTCGCGCGGGCTGGAGCGCGAGTTCGCCCGCGCCCGCAACCGGTAAAAGGGGAAAGCCCGATGAGTGCCGCGATGTCGATGACGACGCCGACCCCGCTGTCCAACGCCGCGCCGGCCATCGTGCTGGACAAGGTCAACAAGTGGTACGGCGCCATGCACGTGCTGCGCAACGTGACGCTGACGGTCGGGCAGAAGGAGAAGGTGGTGGTGTGCGGGCCATCCGGCTCGGGCAAGTCCACCATGATCCGCTGCATCAACCGCCTGGAAAGCCACCAGGAGGGTAAGATCATCGTCGACGGCACGGAGCTGACCGACGACCTGCGGGCTCTGGACACGATCCGGCGCGAAGTCGGCATGGTGTTCCAGTCGTTCAACCTGTTCCCGCACCTGACCATCCTGGAGAACTGCACCCTGGCGCCGATCTGGGTGCGCAAGATGCCGAAGGCCGAGGCGGAGGAGCTGGCGATGAGCTACCTGCGCCGGGTGAAGATCCCGGAGCAGGCGAAGAAGTATCCGGGGCAGTTGTCCGGCGGGCAGCAGCAGCGCGTCGCGATCGCGCGGGCGCTGTGCATGAAGCCGAAGATCATGCTGTTCGACGAGCCGACCTCCGCGCTCGACCCGGAGATGATCAAGGAGGTGCTGGACACCATGATCGGCCTGGCCGAGACGGGCATGACCATGGTGTGCGTGACGCACGAGATGGGCTTCGCCAAGAAGGTCGCCGACCGCGTGGTGTTCATGGACCGCGGCGAAGTGGTGGAGGCCGGTCCGCCGCGGGAGCTGTTCGACAACCCGCAGACGGACCGGTTGAAGCTGTTCCTGAGCCAGATCCTCAAGGACCACTGAGGGTACTTCTCCCTCTCCCAGAGGGAGAGGGCTTAACCTAACCCACGCGGTTAAGCGGCTTCGGCTAGGCGGCCGTTGATCACCAGGCCGTCGCGGTCGGCGCCGACATGGACGGTCTCGCCGTCATGGATGGTGCCGTCCAGCAACTGCCCGGCAAGCGGGTTCTGCAGGCTCCGCTGGATCACCCGCTTCAACGGCCGCGCGCCGTACACCGGGTCATACCCGGCGTCGCCGAGCCACGCGGTCGCCCGGTCGTCGAGGTCGAGCGTGATGTGGCGGTCGGCCAGCAGCTCCCGCAGGCGTGCCAGTTGGATCCGGACGATGCTGGCCATGTCCGCACGCTGCAACCGGTGGAACAGCACGATCTCGTCCAGCCGGTTCAGGAACTCCGGCCGGAAATGGTCGCGCACCACCCGCATCACCTGGGCCTGCACCAGGGCGGTGGTCTCCCCGTCCGGCTGCGCCGCCAGTACCTCGCTGCCGAGGTTCGACGTCAGCACGATGATGGTGTTGCGGAAGTCCACCGTGCGGCCCTGGCCGTCCGTCAGCCGGCCGTCGTCCAGCACCTGCAGCAGTATGTTGAAGACGTCCTCGTGCGCCTTCTCCACCTCGTCGAACAGGATCACCTGGTAGGGTCGCCGCCGCACCGCCTCCGTCAGCACGCCGCCCTCGTCGTAGCCGACATAGCCGGGCGGCGCGCCGATCAGGCGGGACACGGCGTGCTTCTCCATGAACTCGCTCATGTCGATGCGCACCATCGCCCGGTCGTCGTCGAACAGGAACGAGGCCAGCGCCTTGGTCAGCTCGGTCTTGCCCACGCCCGTCGGGCCCAGGAACAGGAACGAGCCGATCGGCCGGTTCGGGTCCTGCAACCCGGCGCGCGCCCGGCGCACCGCATCCGACACGGCCTTCAGCGCCTCCTCCTGGCCGACCACGCGGTGGCGCAGCTCGTCCTCCATGCGGATGAGCTTGGCGCGTTCGCCCTCCAGCATCCGGTCGACGGGGACGCCGGTCCAGCGGCTCACCACACCGGCGATCTGGTCCTCGGTCACCGCCTCGTTGACCAGCTTGCCGTCGGACTGGGCGGCGGCGATCTGCTGTTCCAGCTGCGGGATCACGCCGTACATCAACTCGGACGCGCGGCCGAGGTCGCCGCGGCGCTGCGCCACGTCGACTTCGCTGCGGGCCGTGTCCAGCTGCTCCTTCAGCTTCTGCGACCCGGCCAGGCGGTCCTTCTCGGCCTGCCAGGCGGCGGTCATCGCGTTGGACCGCTCCTCGATATCGGCCAGCTCGTGCACGAGCTTCTCCAGCCGCTCACGGGACGCCGGGTCCTCCTCGCGCTTCAGCGCCTCCCGCTCGATCTTGAGCTGGAGCACGCGGCGGTCCAGCTCGTCCAGCGCTTCCGGCTTGCTGTCGACCTGCATGCGCAGGCGGCTGGCGGCCTCGTCCATCAGGTCGATCGCCTTGTCGGGCAGGAAGCGGTCGGTGATGTAGCGGTTGGACAGCGTGGCCGCCGCGACCAGCGCACCGTCGCTGATGCGCACGCCGTGGTGCAGTTCGTATTTCGCCTTGATGCCGCGCAGGATGCTGATCGTGTCGGCCACCGAGGGTTCGCCGACGAACACGGGCTGGAAACGCCGGGCGAGTGCGGCGTCCTTCTCCACGTGCTTGCGGTATTCGTCCAGCGTGGTGGCGCCGATGCAGTGCAGCGCCCCGCGGGCCAATTCCGGCTTCAGCAGGTTGGAGGCGTCCATCGCCCCATCCGCCTTCCCGGCGCCGACCAGCGTGTGCATCTCGTCGATGAACAGCACGACCTCACCGGCCGCGCTCTCGATCTCCTTCAGCACGGCCTTCAACCGTTCCTCGAACTCGCCGCGATACTTCGCGCCGGCGACCAGCGCGCCCAGGTCGAGCGCCATCAGCCGCTTGTTGCGCAGCGCCTCCGGCACGTCGCCGTTGACGATGCGCAGCGCCAGGCCTTCGACGATGGCGGTCTTGCCGACGCCGGGCTCGCCGATCAGGACCGGGTTGTTCTTGGTGCGGCGGGCGAGCACTTGGATGGTGCGGCGGATCTCCTCGTCACGGCCGATCACGGGGTCGAGCTTGCCGTCACGCGCCACCGCGGTGACGTCGCGGGCATATTTCTTCAGCGCGTCGAAATTGTCCTCGGCGGTGGCGCTGGTCACCTTGCGGCCCTTGCGGACGTCGGCAATGGCTTTCTCCAGCGCCTGGGGAGTGGCGCCCGCCTGACGCAGGGCGCGCGCCCCTGGCCCGTCGCCGGCCGCGAGGGCGAGCAACAGGCGGTCCTGCGCCACGAACTCGTCCCCGGCCTTCGTGGCGTCCCGTTCTGCCGCGTCCAACACGCGGACCAAGTCCGGGGTGACCTGCGGCTGCCCGGCACCCCCACCTTCGACACGCGGGTTGCGGGCGACTTCGGCATTGATCGCCGTTTGCGCCGCCTTGGGGTCGGCGCCGGCGGCACGGAGCAACCCGGATGCCGCACCCTCCTCGTCGTCGAGCAAGGCCTTGATCAGGTGTTCCGGCGTGATGCGCTGGTGGTATTCGCGCATGGCGATCGTTTGTGCGGCCTGGAGGAAGCCGCGGGTGCGTTCGGTGAACTTCTCGACGTTCATGTTTGTCCCTTTCGATCAGGCGACAGATCAATGCCGCGCCCCTACTCAGGCGACGCGTGCCTATGCGAAATGGTAAGGTCGGCAGCGGGACTCAAGAGGGGCATGCCGTCACCCGACGGCGACTTGCACGTTCACCGCCATGCTGCCGAACGCGCCCGGCGGGCCCAGGAAGCTGCCGGAGACGGGCACGGCCTGCTGCGGCGTCCGCGCCACGCTCACCCGGATCAGGTTGCGCCCTGCGACCCAGCCATTGGTCGGGTCGAACTCCACCCACCCGGCGCCGGGCAGGTAGACCTCCACCCACGCATGGGTGGCGCCGCCGCCCACCACCGGCTGGTCGGAGGCGACCAGCCGCTCGTCATACAAGTAGCCGCTGACGAAGCGGGCCGCCAAGCCGAGCGAGCGCACCGCCTCCATCATGAACACGGTGAAGTCGCGGCAGGCGCCTGTCCGGCTTGCCAGGGTCACCAGCGGGTCGTTGGTGCCCTCCGCCTGCCGGCCCTCGTAGCGGAAGTCGTCGCGGATGGCCTTGGTCATCGCCGTCAGCATCGCCATCGTGCCGGTCGATCCCGCGGTGGCGAGGAAGCCGTGGGCCCAGGCATCCACGATCCGCTCCGGATCGTCGTAGTGCCGCTCGATCGACCGGGCGAGGTCCGGCACCTCGGCGGAGGTGTAGCTGAACGGGAACGTCTCCGCCTGGGGGTCGAGCGGCAGGTCCGTCCGCGTGGGATAATGGTGCAAGTCCAGCGTCGACGTCACCGTCAGATGGTCCACGGCCTGGTCGCGGGCGAAACCCAGGTAGCAGACGGAGTTGCCGAACACGTCATGCGCCCACCGCGTCGAGGTGGCGGGGGGCGAGACGGTGAGCCGGGTCTCGAGCAGGCGCAGATCATGGCTGTCGCGCGGCCGCAGCATCAGGCGATGCGGAAGCAGGGTTACCGGCTTATCGTAACGATAGGCCGTCCGGTGGGTGACGCGGACCCTCGGCACTCAGATGACGTGGAAGATCAGCAGCAGGATGATGATCGGAATGGGAATGCCGAGCAGCCAGAGCAGGATGCTGCGCATGTCGCAGACCTCCGGGATATACGCCTGGGCGCCACAACGCCGGCGCGGCCGGCCGGGTTGCCGCTAGGCGGCAGGCCGGGCGCGTCGCTGTTGCAGCCATGCATCGGCCCGGCGGCGGAGCCGCCCCACTCCGGCCATGGCCGCCAATCGCCGATCCAGGAAGGCGGCGGTCGCAGCACCGTCCGGACTGTCATCGCGCAGCCAGAACAGCAACGTGGCGCCATACACGCCGGCCAGGCTCGCGCGCTTGGTGTACCAGCTCCAATCCACGCTGCGGTCGCCGGCCGCATGCCACATCGCGTCCACCGTGCGGGCCGTCACCCGGGCGGACGCCAGAGGATGCTGAGACAAGAGCCCCAGGCCGCGGCGGACCGCCTCCCGCGCGGGCTGCACCATCTCCAGCCGGCTCAGCAGGGCGGCGCGGACGCGATCGGACACGCGATCGCCCAGGGCAGGCTGCATCCGGCGGTCTGCCAGGTCGCTCCAGCTCTCCACCATGTCGAGCGGACCGCCGGGGAAGAGCAAGTCGGCGTCAGGCCCGGCGACCTCCTGCAACGCTGCCAGCGTCCAGCCCGGGAAGGGCAGGGCGGCGACCAGGGCGTCCAATGCCGCATCACGCTCGTCGCTCCGCTCGGGGCGTGTCATGCGCCTGCCCGCGTCAGTTCTTCGTTGAAGCCGAATAGCCGGAAATCGTTCATGCGCATGGGATAGAGGATGCCGTCCAGATGGTCATATTCGTGCTGCACGACGCCGGCGTGGAACCCGCCGACCTCCGCGCCGACCGGGTTGCCGTCGCAATCCACCCCGCGGTAGCGCACCCGGGCCCATCGCGGCACTGCCGCCCGCAGGCCGGGGATCGACAGGCAGCCCTCCCAGCGCAACACGCGCTCCTCCCCGACGGGTTCGACCACCGGGTTGATCACGACGGTGTTGCCGACGGGTGCATCGTCCGGCGCGCCGCTGGACCGTGCCGGCTGCACGCGGAACACGAACAGGCGCAGCGGGACATGCACCTGCGGCGCGGCCAGACCAGCGCCGGGCGCGTCCTCCATCGTCTCCATCATGTCGTCGACGAGACGGCGGATATCTGCGGCCCCGGGGTCGGCGACCGGTTCGGCCCGCTGCAGCAGGACGGGGTGGCCCATGCGGGCGATCTTGAGAATGGCCATTGCCCATCCAATTTGGGATTGCGAAAGGCTTTGGCGAGAGGCGGAGGCCATGCTATAGCCCGGCCTCCGCGATTTTGCAGCGTGGCGGAAGCCCTTTGACGCGCCTACGGAGGTTGGCTCCTGGGTGGGACGGCAGGAGAGAGCATCGAGTGCAGGTTCTGGTTCGTGACAACAATGTCGATCAAGCGCTCAAGGCGCTCAAGAAAAAGATGCAGCGCGAAGGTATCTTTCGCGAGATGAAGCTGCGCCGGCATTTCGAGAAGCCGTCCGAGCGTCGCGCCCGCGAGGCGGCCGAGGCGGTTCGCCGTGCCCGCAAGATGGAGCGCAAGCGGCTGGAGCGCGAAGGCTTCTAACCAGCGCCGCCGGGTCCAGCCGGTCAAGACGTGAGGGCCGTGCAGCCTTCCGCCGGTGCCGTCTGGCCGGGCTGGACCGACAGGTTGAAGCTGGTGACCGCCAGCACCCTTGCACCTTGGCTGATCGTGAAGGTCCAGGTGCCGGGCACGAGCGCCCAGGGCTCTTCCAGCGTGTATCCCGTGTAGGACCAATGGTCAGCCGCGACCCCGCCGAGGTTGATCTCCGCGGTGCTGGTCCGTCCGTCCGGCAGTTGCCAGAGCGGATGGTCCAACCGCACCGTGACCGCCGCGTCGCCATCCGCTGACAGGTTCAGCGCCCGGAACTCCAGCCCGAACTGCTTGCAATAGGCGCCGACGATGTCCGGGCCGAGATGGGTGAAGCTGGGCGTCAGCACGGGTGTGCTGCCGACGACGTTGCCCGGGCGCGGCGGTTCGGACGGGCCGGCCTCTTGCGCCACCACCTCGCCCAGCCGGCCGATTTCGAGCTTGAGCGGCTCCGCCCTGGCCAAGCAGGCGGACGCGAGGAGCTGCCCGCTGGCGAGGATGACGCAGAGACGGACCATCACGTGGGTACCGTTACTGCAAAAATCCCCAGCGTTCCACCGCGGGTTCCGCGCTGGCCCATTTCCATCCCTGCTGCTGCTGACAGATGTCGACGGAATACCAGGCGGCCGGCTCGTCCGCGTCCTCGACCGAGAACAGCACCTGCTTGCAGGGCGCCAGCGGGTTGTCGATGCTGCGGACCACCTGCAACTGCCCATGCTCGTTGCCGATCGGCAGGCTGTGGCGGATGCGCCAGCCGGCGGTCCCGCCCACGTCCAACCCGCCGGCGGTGGCGGCGATCGCGTCCTGCTCACCCTCGTGCCAGGACCGCGAGACGCGCCGGAGCGTGTAGTCGGACACCGCGGCGGTGGCCACGCCCACCCCGAAGCCGACGGCCGGGTTGCCGCTCGCCCCGCCCGCCGCGGCACCAACCACCACGCCGATGATATTGCCCGCCGAGGTGCAGCCGCCCAAGAGAAGTGCCAGCAGCCAGGCCGCCCTCACTGCAGGGAGCCCCAGCGCTCCGTCGCGGGCTCGGCCGAGGCCCATTTCCAGCGGTCGGCATCGTGGCAGACGGTGGCGGTGTAGAAGGCGCGCTGCGGCTGATGGTTCTCTTCGGTATCGACGGAGAACACGATCTCCTTGCATGCGATCGCCGGGCTGCCGATGGCCCGGACGACGGCGACCTGGCCGTGCTCGTCACTCTCGATCGGGACGTCGTGGGTCACGCTCCACGGCCCGCTGCCGCCGGCGTCCAGCCCCCCGGCGGCCTCGGCGATGCGGTCCTGCTCGTTGCGGTGGACGCGGCGCTCGGCGTACTGCAACCCGGCCGTGGCCCCGGCCGCGACGCCCAGCCCGATCGCCGTGGCGGCGGTGGCGCTGTGCGTGATGGAACTGGCGATGCCGGCGCCGGCCAGGCCGGAGACCTCCTGCGTCGTCCCGACCAGCAGAGAACTGCACGCCGGCAAGGCGAGCAAGCCCAACACGGGGAGAAGGCGGGCGAGCAGAACGGTTTGGCGGATCATCTTCCGCTCAGTAGGTAACCAGCGGAATCCCGTCCATGCCTTTCGCCCGCTTCGTTCGGCCGGCCGCGTTTTTGCCTGCCAGTGTTGCCGAACCGCTAGCGATCCGTCAGCCGGAACTCGATACGTCGGTTCTTGGCATTGGCATCCGCATTGTCCGTGGCATCGAGTGGCTGGTATTCGGCGAACCCGGTGGCCGCCAGGTGGTTGGCCGGCACGCCCTCGCCGATCAGCAGCTTGACGACGTTGATGGCGCGTTGCGACGACAACTCCCAGTTCGACGCGAACAGTCCCCCACGCTGGATCGGCAGGCGGTCGGCATGGCCGTCCACCCGCATGATCCACGGCAGGTCGGGCGGGATTTCCGCCGCCACCTGCTTGATGGTTCCGGCCAGGGCGCGGATCTGGTCCTGGCCCGCCCCCGTCAGCTCCGCGCTGCCGATGGGGAACAGCACCTCGGACTGGAAGACGAAGCGGTCGCCCACGATCTGCACGCCGGGCTTGTTGGCCAGCACCTCGCGCAGGCGGCCGAAGAACTCGCTGCGGTAGCGCTGCAGCTCCTCCACCTTGGAGGCCAGGGCCGTGTTAAGCCGGGCGCCGAGGTTGGCGATCTGCACGTCCTTCGCCTTGTCCGCCTGTTCGGAAAGGTCCAGCGCCGCCGACACCTGGGCCACCTGGTCGCGCAGCTGGGCGACCTGGCTGTTCATCAGCGCGATCTGGGCGCGGGCCGAGTCGGACAGCTTCTGTTCGTCCGCGAGCTGCGCGGCGACGGCGGCGCGGGCCTGCTCGTCCGAGACGGACTTGGCGGCGGCCGTGCGGGCCTGCGCCTCCAACTCGTCCCGCAGCGCAGTCAGCGCGCGCACCTGGTCCGTGAGCTTGGCCAGGTCGGCCAGCTTGGCCTCCACCGTGGCGCGGTCGGCCGCGACCGTCTGGTCCAGTTCCGCCTTCGTGGCGGCCAATTGCCGTTTTGCATCCGCCAGCTGTGCCGCCAGGGCCGCCGCGTCCTGCCCGGCAGCGTCCGTCCGGCTGACGGCTGCGGCAAGCTGCTGCTGCAGCTGCCCATTGCGTGCCGCCGCCGCCTGGCCCTGGGCCGCCGCATCGGCAAGCTGGGCCGCCAGGCGCGTCCGCTCGGCCTGGAGGGAGTCCCGCTGGGCGGCCGCGTCCGCCAGTTGCTGATGCAATGTGGACACCTGGCTGCTCAGCTGGTCCCGCGTGCTGCTGGCCGCCTTGACGTCGGCGGTGAGGCTGGCGACGGAGGCCTGCAGCTCCGCCCCCCGGCCGCGTTCCAGCGACAGCATATCGGTGAGCTCGGCCATCTGGCGGTTCAGGCGGTCCAACGCGCGGTCCTTGCCCGAGAGCGCGACCGAGAGGAACGCCTGGGCCAGCACGAACACCAACAGGACGAAGATGATGACCATCAGCAGCGTGGACAGCGCGTCCACGTAGCCGGGCCAGGGGTTCAGCGCCTCGCCGCCGCCGCCGCGACGCCGCAGGCTCATGGCTTGGCAGCCATGCCGGCGAGGGTGCGCGTCAACACCCGGATCTCGTTGCGCAGGTCCGTGGTCGTCTGGGTGCGGCCCTGCTCCATCTCGCCGGCCAGCCGGCCGAGGAACGCCTCGATGTTGCGCAGGTGGGTGCGGGAGGCATCATCCCCGCCGCGCTCCCCCAGCCGCTGCAAGGCCGGGCCGAGCGTGGACTGCGTCTCGGCGATGCGCAGCATCAGCTGCTGGTTCGCGCGCATGGAGTCCGCCAGTTCGCCGATCCGGTCGGTCAGCGCGGTGACCGCCTGGTTGGCCTGCACGCGGCCGTCCTCGCCGCGCACCAGGATGCGCTGCAGGTTCTCCATGTTCTCGGCCGTCTGCTCCAGCAGCGCCTGGACGTAGACCGGGACGGAGGCCTCGCCCTCGCCGCCCAGCACGCCGGAGGACAGCCGGGTCAGCCCGGCCAGCCATTCCTCCAACTCGTTGAAGAACCGGTTCTGCGCCTGCCCGGCCGTGAGGTCGAGGAAGCCGAGCACCAGCGCGCCGGCCAGGCCGAGCATGGAGGAGGAGAACGCCGTACCCATGCCCTGCAAGGGCCGGGACAGCCCGCTCTTCAGCTGTTCGAACAGCGCGTTGATGTCGCCGGAGCCGACCGACATGCCGTTGATGACCGCCGCGACGGCGCCCACAGTCAGCAGCAGGCCCCAGAACGTGCCGAGCAGGCCCAGGAAGATCAGCAGCCCGGTCATGTAGCGCGACAGCTCGCGGCTCTCGTCCAGCCGGCTGGCCAGGCTGTCCAGCAGCGAGCGCATCGCCGGCGCGGAAAGGGTGAAGCGGTCCGTGCCCTTGGTCGAACGCTGCGCCATCATGGAGGCCATCGGCGCCAGCAGCACGGGCGGCGGCAGCCCGGCCAGCCGGGCGCGGGATTGCTGGAACGTCTCGACCCAGCGCACCTCGGGCGTCAGGCGGATGACCTGGCGCAGGTTCCAGCCGATGCCGAGGCACAGCACGAGCAGGATGAGCGCGTTGAGCAGCGGGTTGCTCTCGAACGCGGTCAGCAGCGCGCCGGACAGCACCCCCGCCACGACCGCCACCGCCAGCAGGAACACCACCATGCGGACCAGGTAGATGGCGGGCCGGGTCATCTCAGGGCGTCGCGGCGGTCGTGGCGGCCAGCACCAGGTCCACGCGGTCCGACGGCCCCTCGCCGCCGAGCGGGCTGGCGCCGGCCCCGAGCGCGCGAGGGTAGATCCGGGTCGAGACGATGCCCTGGCTGATCAGGATCGCCCGGACCGCGAGGGCCCGTGCCAGCGCCAGCCGCCGCGGCGTGGATGGGTCGTCCGGCACGCCGGCCGCGAAGGCATAGAGGTTCAGGTCCTTGCCCGGGTCGGCCTTCACCCCGTCGGCGAAGCTGCGGATCGCCTGCTCCGTCGCAGGGTTCAAGTCCGACACGCCGGCACCGAAGGTGATGCGGACGCCGCCCTTGATCTCCGACACCGCGCCGGTCGCGCCGGCGATCACCGGCACGGGCGGGGGCGGCGGCGTGGGGCGGGGCGGGGCCACCACGGCGGGCGGCAGCACGGCGGCCGCGGGTGGTGCAGCGGGCACAGCCGGCGGAGCGCCCGGGCGGAGCCTGGATGCGCGCGATCCAGGCGCTGGATGCGCCGGGGCGGGAGCCGGATGCACCGGCGTCCGCGATGGCGGCTTGTGGGCGGCCGAGGCGGAGGGCTGCAGGCGGGTCAGCGCGCCGGGATTGACGCTGACCTGGGCGCTCGCCATGCCGGGAGCCAGCAGCGCGGCGAGGATGACCACGCGTTCCAGTGTGGCCACCCTGCCGAGGCCGTTACGCCGCACGGGAAGCAGCGACGCCTTCGGCGACCACCTCCAGCAGCTTGGGATGCAGATGCGGGTTGGCGGCGACGATGTCGATCCCCGCCGTGTCCATCACCAGGTCGCCCCCTGCCACGTCGGTGGCGAAGCCGCCTGCCTCCCGCACGATCAGCGCCCCGGCAGCGACGTCCCACGGCTTCGGCCCCAGCTCCCAATATCCGTCGTAGCGGCCGGCGGCGACCCAGGCGAGGTCCAGCGCGGCGGCGCCGAAGCGGCGGATCCCGGCCACCACCGGCATCAGCGTGCCCAGGGTGCGGGCGAAGGCCAGCCGCCGGCCGGGTGGCACGGAGGCGAAGGGGATGCCGGTGGCGAACAGCGCGTCCTTGATCTCGCGCCGGGCGGACACGCGCAACCGCCGCTCGTTCAGGAAGGCGCCGACGCCCTTCTCGGCCCAGAACATCTCGTCGTTGACCGGATTGTAGATGCAGCCGGCGACGATCTCGCTGCCGGTGTCGCCGCGGCGCTCCAGCGCCACGCTGATGCACCAATGCGGCACGCCGTGCAGGTAGTTGGTGGTGCCGTCCAGCGGGTCGACGATCCAGCGCCACGCCCAGTTGGCGCTGCCCACCGCGCCGCCTTCTTCCAGCAGGAAGGCGTAGCCGGGGCGGGCGCGCTCCAGCTCGGTGCGGATGGTCTGCTCGGCGCGCAGGTCGGCTTGGCTGACGAAGTCACCCGGGCCTTTCACGCTCACTTGGAGCTGCTCCACCTCGGCGAAGTCCCGAACCAGCCGGCGCGACGCCTTCTGCACGGCGTTCTGCATCACCGTCATGTGGGGGGAGAGTTGCAGGGCCATGTTTTAGCCCTTCGAGCGCTCCACGTAGCTGCCGTCCTCGGTCTTCACCACGATGCGTTCCCCCGTCTCGATGAACGGCGGCACCAATGTCTTGACGCCGTTGGACAGCTTGGCCGGCTTGTAGGAACTGGCGGCGGTCTGCCCCTTCACCACCGGGTCGGCTTCCTCCACCGTCAGCACCACGGTGGCGGGCAGGTGGATGCCGACCGGCTCGCCCTCGACCGTGTCGACCTCGAGGGCCATGTTGTCCTGCAGGAAGGCCACCTGATCGCCCAGGATCTCGGCCGGGATCATCGCCTGCTCGAACGTCTCCGGGTCCATCAGCACCAGGTTGTCGCCGTCGGTGTAGGAGTAGGTGTAGTCCTTGGTGTCGGTCATCAGCCGCTCGACCGTGTCTGCGGTGCGCCACCGCTCGTTGGTCTTGTTGCCGCTCTTCATGTTGCGCATCTCGACCTGGATGAACGCGCCGCCCTTGCCCGGCGTGATGATCTGCTGCTTCAGCACCGTCCAGCGGCTGCCGTCATGCTCGATCACCTGGCCGGCGCGGATCAGGTTGGCCTGCTGCTTCATGGTCTCTCGGGCTCTTGCGGGGGTTTCGGACCCGGACGTCTACAAGGTGCCAGCCGGTGCGGCAAGCACGTGGCTGCGTCCCTGCAGGTCCCGCACGGCGTCCGCCGCCAGGTAGTCGGGACCGATCGGCACCTTGCCGTGGCCGCCCGGGATATCCAGCACATAGGTCGGCCAGGCCAGCCCGGTCACCCGGCCGCGCAGCGCCGCCAGGAGGGCGCGCCCCTCCGCGATCGGCACGTGGAAGCGGGCCGTGCCGGGCGCCGGGTCCAGCTGATGCAGGTAATACGGCTTGATCCGGGCGGCGAGCATCGCGCGGAACAGCGCCTCCAGCGCCGCGGCCGAGTCGTTCACGCCGCGCAGCAGCACCGATTGGCCCAGCAGCGGCACGCCGCGCCGCCCCGCCTCCCGCAACGCGGCCAGCGCGGCGGGCGTGAACTCCCGCGCGTGGTTGGCGTGCACCACCAGCCAGAGCGGGGTCTGCGTCTCCAGCACCGGTGCCACCGCATGCAGCCGGGACGGGTCCGCCACCGGCACCCGGGTGTGGATGCGCAAGGTCTGCAGGTGGGGGATGGCGTCCAGCGCCGCCAGGATGGCGCCGAGGCGCCGTGGCGACAGCAGCAGCGGGTCGCCACCAGTCAGGATCACCTCCGTGATCGCCGGCCGCGCCCGCAGCCAGTCCAATGCCGCGGCAAGCTGCGCGTCCGACAGCAGGCCGCCATCGGGGCCCACATGCTCGCGCCGGAAGCAGAACCGGCAATACACCGGGCAGACCAGCAGCGGCTTCAGCAGGGCGCGGTCGGCGTAGCGGTGCACGATGCCGGGCAGCGGGGACAGCGCGTCGTCGCCGACCGGGTCGGTGCGCTCGTGCGCGGCCGTGTGCAGCTCGTCCGGATGCGGGATGAACTGGCGGCCGATCGGGTCGTCCGCCTGCTCGATGAGCGCGGCGAGGGCGGGCGGGACCGCCACGGCGTAGCGCTGCCCCACCTGGTCCAGCACCGCGCGGTCCCCCGGCGCGGCCAGGCCGGCGGCCACCAGGGCGGCGGCGTCGCGCAGCGTGTGGGCAGGGAGGAGGCCGTCCGGCATGGTGGCGGCCGTTTAGTCCCGGAGCCTGCATGCCGCAACCATCCTGGCATCCCGAACAGTTCGCCGCCCGCCTGCCGTTCCTGCGCCGCCGCGCGCGGCTCGCCCAGGCGACCCGCGCCTTCTTCGACGCGCGCGGCTACTTGGAGGTGGAGACGCCGTATGCCGTGCCGGTGCCGGGCGAGGAGGTCCACCTCCGCGCCTTCCGCACCGAACGGGTCGGCACCGACGGCACGCGCACGCCGTTGTGGCTGCACACCAGCCCGGAATTCGCCATGAAGACGCTGCTGGTGGCGGGCGCCGGCCCGATCGTCCAGCTCGCGCGGGTCTGGCGCAACGAGGAGGGGAGCGACACCCACGCCGCCGAGTTCTCGATGCTCGAATGGTATCGTCCCGGTGCCTCGCTGGAGGGGCTGATGGACGAGACGGAGGCGCTGCTGCGCGCCGTGCTGCCCCCGGTGGTGCGCTGCCGCGGCGTGGAGACATCGCTCGCCGGCTTCGAGCGGGTGACGGTGGCGGAGGCGTTCGCCCGCTGGGCCGGCGCCGACGTGCTGGGGACGGCCGGCGATGCCCCTGCCCTGGCAGCCCAGGCCGGCACCCGGCTGCGGGACGGCGAGACGTGGGAGGACCTGTTCTTCCGCCTTCTGCTGGAGCGGGTGGAGCCGCAGCTGGGCCGCCATGCGCCCACCTTCCTGACCCACTGGCCCGCTGCGCAGGCCGCACTCGCGCGCCGCGACCCGGCCGACGACCGGGTGGCGCTGCGCTTCGAACTGTTCGTCTGCGGCATGGAGCTGGCGAACGCGTTCGAGGAACTGACGGACGCCGCCGAGCAACGCGCCCGGTTCGCCGCCGACCGCACCCGGCGCGAAGCGGTGCATGGCCGCGAATGGGGGGCCGACGAAAGCTTCCTCGCTGCCCTGGCGCATGGGATGCCGGCGGCCAGCGGGATCGCGCTCGGCTTCGACCGGCTGGCCATGATCGCCGCGGGCGCCGACCGGATCGGTCAGGTCGGCTGGATGGGTCCGGCGTGCTGACGCGGCCGGTCAGCCGCCCCAGTTCGCGAAAACCTGCCGATCCCGGTTCTCCTGCATCAGCATGCGGAAGCCGGGGATCGTCTCGAGGCCGAAACCGGAGGGGATCCCGGTGTCCGGGTCGGCCACGACGGCGCCGTAGCTCGCACCGCTGAGCTTCTCCCATTTGCCGGCCGGCTTCTTGGCCTCGACATGCACCACGGTCGCCTTCAGCATCAGACGCACGATGGGCTCCTTCGGAGAGGAAGGCTTGGTCAGGCTCGGATGGCCGCCAATCACCTGCCAACCGTTCTGCGCCGCCCAAGCTCGGATCTCATCGGCCGTCATGCCGTGTTCCCACCATCGGTTTGCACGCCTGTCGCCCGCTTCAAGTGCGGGCTGCAGCTTGGGATGCCGCCACGACGAACGGCATGCTAGTCCCTGTTCTCATCCGCGGCGGCGAAATCGAACAGCTCCCGCGCGATGTCCACCAGGCGCTCGCTATCCGCCATGCGTCCCGCGGCCAGTGCCTCCTGCGCCAGAAGCACGGCCATCTGCGGCGTCAACCGTTCGCGCGAGAACTCGCGCGCGACTGTCGAGGTCCAATCCATCGCCAGCGTCTCTCATCCCCTATACCATTTATATGGGAGTGACGGCAGGTTACGACGGTCTCGTCGGAGATCACAACTTGCGCATCAGCGCGCAGGCGGCGATGGCCGCGGCAGCGGCCAGCAGGAAAGGAGCGCCGGGGACGGGGAACGGCAGGGCCTTCGCGGTGAACGCATAGAACAGCCCGGCGGTCGCCAGGGGAGCCACGACGGCCGTCAGCCCCTCGACCGCGGCGAGCAGACCCTGCATCTCCCCCTGCGTGGTCCCGTCGCCCCGGCCCGACACCATGGCCCGCACGGAGGGCGTGGCGAGGCCGCCGAGCGCGATCAGCGCCACCGCCGGCGCAATCGTCCACCCAGCCAGCGCCACCCCCAGCGTGGCGTAGCCGAGCGCTCCGGCGACGTAGCCGACCACGGCGGTCCGGCGCGCGCCGAGCCACCCGGTGACATGACCCAGCAGGAGGCCCTCGACGACCGCCTGCGACAAGCCCACCCCCGCCAGGACCAGCCCGTTCAACATCGCGCCCCAGCCGAAGCGATAGCCGGTGAACAGCACCAGGCTGCTTTGCACCGCACCCAGCCCGATCCACGTGCAGGACCATGCCACCGCCAGCCGCCAGAGCGCCCGGTCGCCGGTGATGCCCTTGAGCAGGCTGAACGGGTTGGCGCGGCCCCAGGTGAGCGGCCGACGGTTTTCGGCCCGGAGGCTTTCGGGCAGCACGAACAGGCCGAAGCAGGCATTCAGGAGCGCCAACGCCGCCGCTATGAGGAACGGCAGCCGGATGCCCCAGTGGCTGACGACGCCGCCCAGCGCGGGTCCCACGACGAAGCCGGCTCCGAAGGTCGCGCCGACCAGGCCATACAGGCGCGGCCGTTCCTCCTGCGACGAGACGTCGGCGATGTAGGCGGTCGCCGCGGCGACGTTGGCCGAGGTCGCGCCCGCGATCAGCCGCCCGACGAATAGCCACCAGAGGTTCGGGGCGAAATACAGCAGGACGTAGTCGCAGCCCAGGCCCAGGATGGACACCAGGATGATGGGGCGCCGGCCGAACCGGTCGCTCAGCTCCCCCAGCAGCGGCGCGATCATGAACTGCACCACGGCGTAGGCGGCAATCAGCGCCCCGACCCAGGGCGCCGCCCGCTCCGGTGCCAGGTGACCCAGTTGCTGCACGAGGCCGGGCACGATGGGAGCGATGATGCCCACGCCGAGCGCATCCATGCCGAGCGTTGCGAGGATGAAGGCGATGGAAGCAGAGGGCTTTTGCAGCATGCCGGGCAAAGCCGCGCCCCAACGTCCGGTTCCAGCACGTCCGCGGGATTGGACGCAACGGCATGCTGGATGGGCCGTTCATGTCGGGTGCGCACAAGTCCCGCTCTGCCTCGGTTCCTGGTGTTCTACACGGCGCTGTTCGGGGCATTCGGCGTGGCATCGCCGTTCCTGCCCGCATTGCTGGCCCAGGATGGGCTGAGTTCGGATGCGTTGGGCGGCGTGCTGGCCGCCGGCGCCGCCATCCGCCTGGTCACCGGGCCCATGGGAGGGCGGCTCGCGGACCGGTCCCGCCATGCGTCGCTGATCCTGGCCGGGCTCACGGCCGCCGCCGCGGTCGTCGCGATGGGCTACGCGCCCGCACGCGGCTTGGTCCTGCTCGGCCTGGTCGTCATGGCGCATGCGGCCGTGCTGGCGCCGTTGACGCCGGTGGCCGATGCCTTGACGCTAGGCTCCTCCCGCGACACACCCGGCTTCCCCTATGGGTGGGTGCGGGGCGCCGGGTCCGGGGCCTTCATCGTCGGGACCCTGGTGTCCGGGCAGCTGGTCGGCCGTGCAGGCCTGGGCATCATCGTGTGGTTCAACGCGGCGTTGCTGGCGCTCGCCGCCTGCCTGGCCGCGACGTTGCCCAACAAGGTCGCCGGTGCGGCGGAGCGGCAGGGAAGTCCGGCCCGGCGTGGAACCATCGGGGAATTGCTGCGCATCCGCCCGTTCATGTGGATGATGGCAGCCGTGGCCCTGGTCGGCGGAAGCCACGCGCTGCATGACGGGTTCGAGGTCATCCGGTGGCGCAGCGCGGGACTGTCGGATGCCGAATGCAGCATCCTCTGGGCGCTGTCCGTCGGGGCGGAACTGCTCGTCTTCGTGGTTCTGGGCCCGCCTCTGCTGAAGCGGTTGGGGCCGGCCGCGGCAATGGTGGTGTGCGCTTGTGCGGGGATCGTTCGGTGGGGCACGGCTGCCGTCACCGCATGGTTCCCGGCCATGGCGCTGGTCGAGCCGCTGCATGGATTGACCTTCGCGCTGCTGCACCTGGCCTGCATGGACATGATCGGGCGGGTGGTCCCCGCCCGTCTGGCAGCGACCGCGCAGGCGTTCTACGCCACCATCGCCATGGGTGCCACGACCACGGTCGTGACGCTCGTGTCCGGCCCGCTGTATGGGTGGGCCGGTGCCTCCGCCTTCTGGGCGATGGGCCTCATGTGCGCGCTGGCCATCCCGCTGGCCGCAGGCCTGCGCGGCAGCGTGCCAGAGGGCCGCGCCATCCCGGCCGCCCCCCCATGACGGGGTCCTTGCTGGTCCGTCCACCGCGCCCACCTCTCGCGCCATGCCCGAGCCTGCGCAATCCCGGCTGCTGCCCGTACTGCTCCTGGTCGCGGTGATCGCGGCGGGCTTGCTGGCGGTGTGGCTGTTCCCGCTGGTGCAGCATTGGGTCGCCCGGCAGGACTGCGTCGCCGTCGGGCGCACCGACTGCATCTGAGTGTCCATCCAGGAACAGGCGCCATGCAGCGGCCACCTACTTGACCGATCGAGCGGCGGATGATCGACGGGGGCGCGACTTGATTTTGAACAGGCTCCGAGCGGATGCTTGTTGAGCCTGGATATCTCCGGTAGCGTCCAAGCAACAAAACCACCTCCCCAGGAACGTTCCCATGCCGATTTCCCGTCGCGCGGCCCTTGGCGTACTTGCCGCTCCTGTCCTGCTCCGCAGCGCCGGGGCACGGGCTGCCGACGCCCGCGTCATCAAGATCAGTCACCAGTTCCCCGGCGGCACGATCGACCAGGGCGATTTCCGGGACCGCATGGTCCGGCGGTTCGCCGCGGCCGTGGGGGAGAAGACGGGTGGCTCGCTGTCGTTCGAGATCTATCCCGGCTCCTCGCTGATGAAGACGGTGGCGCAGTTCTCCGCCCTGCGCCGCGGTGCGCTGGACATGACGCTGTACCCGCTGGCCTATGCCGGCGGCGAGGTGCCGGAGGTCAATATCGGCCTGATGCCCTGCCTCGTCACCAGCTACGCCCAGGGCCTCGCCTGGAAGACCGCGCCGGTCGGGCAGGAGCTGGAGTCGCTGCTGGACAAGCGCGGCGTCAAGATCATCACCTGGGTCTGGCAGGGCGGCGGCGTCGCCTCCCGCGCCGGCGCGGTGGTGAAGCCGGACGACACCAAGGGCCTGAAGATCCGCGGCGGCTCGCGCGAGATGGACCTGATGCTCCGGGCCTCGGGCGGCATCATCAGCTCCGTCACGTCCGACGAGACCTACGCGGCGATGCAGACCGGGTCGCTGGATGCCGCGGTCACCTCGTCCACCAGCCTCATCAGCTTCCGCCTGCAGGAGATCGCGAAGAACGTCACCTCCGCCCGCGGCGGCTCGTTCTGGTTCATGTTCGAGCCGCTGCTGATGTCCAAGCAGGTGTTCGACAGCCTGACGCCGGACCAGCAGAAGGCGATCACCGAAGTGGGGCTGGCGCAGGAGTCGTTCGCGCTGGACGCGGCGAAGGCGGACGACCAGGCACTGGCCGACATCTACGGGAAGGCCGGGGTGAAGGTCGTCGACATGACCGCCGATGATATTTCCAAGTGGAAGGCGGTGGCGCAGGATACGGCGTGGAAGGACTTCGCCGCGCGCAACGCCTCCTGCGCGGGCCTGTTGAAGCTGGCCGAGGCGGTGGCTTGAGCGCAGCCGCACCGGCCGCCGTCGCCGACGTCCCACGCGCCGGGCCGCTGGGCCTGGTGCAATCGCTGGTCACCGGGCTGAACGGGGTGCTGGCGGTGCTGTCCGCCATCGCCATCGCCGCGGCCGGCGGGGTGCTGACCTGGGAGGTGATCGGGCGCTACTTCCTGAGCATCCCCAGCGACTGGCAGGACGAGCTGTCCACCTTCCTGTTGATCGGCGCCACCTTCGGCTCCGCCGCCTGGACCCAGGCGCGGCGTGGCCATGTCGGGATCGACGCGCTGGCGCACGTGCTGCCGCCGGCGGTGGACCGGGCCCGGCGCTTGCTGGCGGACATCTGTTCCTTCCTGTTCGTCGCCTTCTTCGCCTGGAAGAGCTGGCAGCTGCTGTACGAGGCGTGGGACGAGGGGCAGACCACGCCGTCCGCCTGGGGCCCGCCACTGTGGATCCCCTATGGCTGCATGGCGGCAGGCATGGCGCTGCTGGCGGTGCAGCTGCTGCTGCAGGTGTTCGGCAGCCGCCACGCGGACGCCGCCCCCGCCCACTTGGCCTGACGCATGGGAACGGGCACGCTCGGCCTGCTGTATGGCGGGGCGACGCTGGTGGCGCTGTTCTCCGGCATTCCCATCGCCTTCGCGCTCGGCGGCGTGGCGACCATCTTCATGATGCTGTTCATGCCGGCCGCCTCGCTGGATACGGTCGCGCAGAACGTCTACGAGGAACTCGCCTCCATCACCCTGCTGACCATCCCGCTGTTCATCCTGAAGGGCGCGGCGATCGGCAAGTCGCGCGCCGGCAAGGACCTCTACGACGCGCTGCACACCTGGCTACACCGGGTGCCCGGCGGGCTGGGCGTGGCGGTGGTGCTGGCCTGCGGGCTGTTCGCGGCAATGGCGGGCTCCAGCCCGGCGACGTGCTCGGCCATCGGCTCGTCCGGCATTCCGGAGATGCGGCGCCGCGGCTACTCGCCCGGCTTCGCCGCCGGGCTGGTGGCGGCCGGCGGCACGCTGGGCATCCTGCTGCCGCCCTCCATCGTGCTGATCCTGTACGCGGTCGCGTCGGAGCAGTCGCTCGGCCGGTTGTTCCTGGCCGGGCTCGGGCCGGGCGTGCTGCTGGTGGTGCTGTTCGCCAGTTGGGCGGTGGTGAACTGGCGGTTGGAATACGCCCGGGCGGCGCGGGTGGCGGAGGCCGGTGGCGCGCGCAGCGAGATCCTCCGCAGCGACACCTACTCGATGCGGGACCGGTTCCTGGCGCTGCCGCGTGTGGCGCCGTTCCTGCTGCTGCTGGGCGGCGTGATGGTGGCGCTGTACGGCGGCATCGCCACCCCGTCGGAGACGGCCGGGCTCGGCGCGGTGCTGGCCCTGCTGCTGATCGCGCTGATCTACGGTGCCTGGCGCCTGCGCGACCTCAAGCCGATCTTCGCCGGCACGCTGGGCGAGAGTGGCATGCTGCTCATGATCATAGGGATGAGCCTGCTCTACAGCTACGTGATGAGCTACCTGCACATCAGCCAGGCGACGGCGGGCTGGATCGTCGGGCTGCAGCTGTCGCGCTGGCTGTTGCTGGCGGCGATCCTGGTGATGGTGGTGGTGCTGGGCTTCTTCCTGCCGCCGGTCTCCATCATCCTGATGACGGCGCCGATCATCCTGCCGCCGCTGCGCGCCGCCGGGTTCGACCTGGTGTGGTTCGGCGTGGTGATGGCGGTGGTGATGGAGATGGGGCTGATCCATCCGCCGGTCGGGCTCAACATCTTTGTCATCAACCGCATCGCGCCGGATATCGGGCTTGGTCCGATCATCCGCGGCACCCTGCCGTTCGTGGTGCTGATGGCCATCGGCGTGGTGATCCTCTCGTTCGTGCCCGGCATCGCCATGTGGCTGCCGGACGCGGTGTATGGCCGGTAGGGAGGCAGCGGTGGCGAAGGGCTATTGGATGGCCATGGTCGACGTGCAGGACCCGGAGGCGTACCAGGCCTATGTCCGGGCGAACGCGGCCGCCTTCCGCAAGTATGGCGGTCGCTTCCTCGTGCGCGGCGGCCGGTCCGAGGCGGTGGAGGGCCACATGCGGTCCCGCCTGGTCGTCATCGAGTTCAAGGATTACGCGACGGCGCTGGAATGCTACCGCTCCCCGGAATACGCCGAGGCGATCCTGCTGCGCAAAGACGTGTCGACCGGCGACCTCGCCGTCATCGAGGGGTATGACGGGGCGCAGCCGGCGGACGGCTGACCGGCTGCCGAGCCGCTTGTCCAACCGGCGGAACATGGCTTGCATCTTGGCCGGAGATGCATCTCTGTGTCGGGCCGACGCAACCAGCTTGGGAGTGGACCAGTGACCCATGGATTGACACGCCGCGCCCTCGTCGGGGCGGGCGGCGCGACGCTGGCCCTTCCAGCCGTGCTGCGGGCGCAGCCGGCCACGGTCAAGATCGGCCTGATCCACCCCGTCACCGGCTCGCTGGCTTACGGCGGCTCGCTGTGCCGGCAGGGCGGGCAGGCCGCCATCGACGACATCAACGCGGGCGGCGGCATCAAGTCCATGGGCGGCGCCAAGGTGGAGGCCGTGCTGGGCGATGCGCAGGGCCGCCCGGATATCGGCGCCGGCCTGGTCGACCAGATGGCCGAGGGGGGCGTGGCCGGCTTCACCGGGTGCTACGCCAGCCCGATCGCGTTGGCCGCCACGCAGGAGGCGGCGAAATACAACCTCCCGTTCTGCATCGACAGCGGATTGGCGGATTCGATCACCACCCGCGGACTGAAGAACGTCTTCCGCCTGTTCCCCAACGCCACCACCACGACGGCGGATGCGATCGCCGCGCTGGATGCGCTGAACAAGAAGGCCGGTTCTCCCGCCAAGACCGCCGTGGTGGTGCACGAGGACGGGGAGTTCGGCACCAACCTGGCCAAGCTGCTGGGCCCGGAACTGGCCAAGATCGACATCAAGCTGCTGGAGACCATCCCGCACGCGACGCCGACGCGCGACTTCACCAACATCGTGCTGCGCATCAAGGCGGCCAAGCCCGACCTGGTGATCCCCGCCGACTACACCAACGAATACGTGCTGCTCGCCCGCACCCTGGTGCAGCAGAAGGTCGACCTCGTCGGCATCTATTCGCTGGCCGGCGGCGGGTTCAACCTGCGCTTCGCCAAGGACCAGCCTACGGTGGCCGAGAACATCATCGACTTCAACCACTGGCTGAACCCGCGTTCGCCGAAGGCACCGGCGTTCCGCAAGCGGTTCGAGGACAAGGGCACGCTGTTCAGCTACGAACTGCTGTTCGGCTATTTCGCGGTGCGCTTCCTCCTCGACGGGATCGAGCGTGCGGGCGGCACGGACAAGGAGAAGCTGCTGGCCGCCATGGCCGCCAGCACGTTCGGCGACGACCTGCTCACCTACGGGCCGACCAAGCTGGTGGACGGGCAGAACGTGAACGCCCACGCCACCGCGCAACAGATCCAGAAGGGCGACATCGACGTCGTGTTCCCCGAAGCCTACGCCAACGCCACGGCGATCTTCCCGCGCCCGAAATCCTAGCGGACGTTGCTCGACCTCCTGCTGCCTTCGGTGATCAACGGCCTGCTCACCGGGGGCGTGTATGCCCTGCTGGCGCTGGGCCTGACGCTGATCTACGGCGTGCTGCACATCGTGAACTTCGCGCACGGCTCGCTGCTGATGGTGGCGATGTTCGGCGCCTGGCTGCTGGCGGAGCGGTTCGGGCTCGACCCCTATGCGGCGCTGCCGATCATGGTCGCGGCGATGTTCGCGTTCGGCTGGCTGCTCTATGCCGGGGTGATCGGCCGCATCGGCCGCGGCGACGACCGGTCGATCCTGCTGGGGACGCTGGGCGTGGCGGTCGTGCTCGACAACCTGGCGCTCGTGCTGTTCACGGGTGACACCCGCACGATCGAGACGCCATACTCGTTCAGCATGGTCGAGCTTGGTCCGGTGATGATCCCCACGGCCAAGCTGGTCTCCTTCGGCTTCGCGCTGGCACTCGGGCTGGTGCTGTGGGCGTTCATGTCGCTGACCGACACCGGCCGCGCGATCCGCGCCGTGGCCCGCGAGCCGGAGGGCGCCCGGCTGGTCGGCATCCGGCCGCAGCGCATGTTCGCGCTGGCCTACGGGATCGGCGTGGCATGCTTGGGTGCGGCGGCCTGCCTGCTGCTGCCGACCTTCTACGTCAGTCCCGGCGTGGGCAACGTGTTCGTCCTGCTCGCCTTCACCATCGTGGTGCTCGGCGGCATGGGCAGCTTCGCCGGTGCGGTGCTGGGCGGCCTGCTGATCGGCGTCACGGAATCCGTCGGGGGCTTGTACCTGGGGGAGAGCCTGGGGCCGATCTGCGTTCCCGTCGTCTTCGTGGCCGTGCTGCTGCTTCGCCCGACCGGCCTGTTCGGAGCGAAGGCATGAGGCCTGGCCTTCTTGGTCGATCCGGTGGGCTGAAGCCCACCCTACGAAGGCATAACTCCGTAGGGTGGGCTTCAGCCCACCGGGCGAGCCGGACGGTATGAGGCTGGCTCTTATCGCCTTGCTTGCTGTCGCCGCCCTCATCCCCTTCGCGCTGCACTCCCAATTCCTGGTGGACCTCGCGATGCTGACCGCGATCTCCGCCGCGTTGGGCCAGGCTTGGAACCTGGCTGGTGGCTTCGGCGGGCTCACCAGCTTCGGCCACGTCACCTTCTTCGGCTTCGGCGCCTACGCCGCGGCGATCCTGCAAATCCGCTACGGGCTGAACCCGTGGCTCGGGCTGCCGCTGGGCGCGCTGCTGGGCGGCGGCGTCGGCGCGGCGATGGGGTGGGCGGCGTTCCGCGCCGGGCTGCGCGGCAGCTACTTCGCCCTGGCGACGCTGGCGATCGCCGAGGCGTTCCGCATCCTCGCCAACAGCCTGGACTACACCCATGCCGGGCTCGGTCTGCTGGTGCCGCTTCGGGTCGGCGCCGGCAATTTCCAGTTCGCAGACCGCCGGTTGTCCTATGCGTTGGCGTTGGCGCTGGTGCTGCTGACGCTCGCGGCGGCCGGCTGGCTCACCGTCAGCCGCTTCGGCGCCCAGCTGATCGCCGTGCGCGAGAACGAGGACGCGGCCCGTGCGCTGGGCGTGAAGGTGCTGCGCACGAAGGTGCTGGCGCTGGCGCTGTCCGGCAGCCTCACCGCGCTCGGCGGCGTGCTGTACACGCAGACCTACCTGTACATCGACCCGAACATCGCCTTCGGGCCGGAGCGCAGCGTGGAGATGCTGCTGGTCGCCATGATCGGTGGCGCCGGCACCGTGATGGGCCCGATCCTGGGGGCGCTCGTGCTGCACCTGGTGGCCGACACCAGCCGCGTCTGGGTCAACGTGCCGGGGTTCGCGCCGATGCTGTATGGTGTGGCCCTGCTGCTGATCATCGCCTTCCTGCCCGGCGGCATCGCGAGGCTCCGCGCTGCTTGAGCTGCGCCAGCTGTCGGTCCGATTCGGCGGCTTGCAGGCCGTCCGAGCCGTGTCGTTCACCGCCCGGGCCGGTGCGATCACCGCCCTGCTCGGGCCGAACGGCGCGGGCAAGACCACCACCTTCGCGATGGTCGCCGGCTTCGTTGCGCCGACCGCGGGCAGCGTGCATTTCGAGGGCGTCGACGTCACGCGGTGGCCGGCCGAGCGTATCGCGGCGCTGGGAATGGTGCGGACCTTCCAGGTGACGCAACCTTTTGCCGGGCTGTCGGTCGCGCACAACATCCGCGTCGGCGCCTTCCTGCGGCACCGCCGGCCGCGCGAGGCCGAGGCGAAGGCGCGCGAAGTCGGCACGCGGCTCGGGCTCGGCCCGATGCTGGACCGCCCGGCCAGCGCGCTGACCGTGGCAGGCCGCAAGCGGCTGGAGGTGGCGCGTGCGCTGGCGACCGAGCCGCGCCTGCTGCTGCTGGACGAGGTCATGGCGGGGCTGAACCCGTCCGAGATCAACGAGATCGTGGCGCTGATCCGCGACGTGCGGGCGGGCGGCGTCACCATCCTGCTGATCGAGCACATCATGCAGGCCGTCGCCGCCCTGGCGGACGAGGTGCACGTGCTGGCGCAGGGCGCGCTGATCGCGTCCGGCACGCCCGGCGCCATCGCCGCCGACCCGAAGGTCATCGAGGCCTATCTCGGCCATGGCGCCGCCGAGAGGATGGCGCGTGCTTCTTGAGGCGCAGGGTCTGGTGGCCGGCTACGGCGCGTTCCAGATCCTGCAGGGGATGAGCCTGGAGGTGGCAGCGGGCGAGATCGTGGCGTTGCTGGGCGCCAACGGCGTGGGCAAGACGACGCTCAACCGCACCCTGTCCGGCCTGTTGCGGGCCCGCGCCGGGCAAGTCCGCTTCGACGGGCGGGACATCACGGCGGCAGACCCGGCGGACATCGTCGGCGCCGGGCTGATCCATGTGCCCGAGGGCCGCAAGATCTTCCCCACGCTGACGGTGCGGGAGAACCTGCAACTCGGCTCCTATCTCCGCGGCCGGGTGGATCGGACGCGCACCTTGGACTACGTGCTCGCGACCTTTCCCCGCCTGCGCGAGCGCCTGAAGCAGCGCGTAGGGCTGATGAGCGGTGGCGAGCAGCAGATGGTGGCGATCGGGCGCGGGCTGATGAGCCGGCCGAAGCTGCTGATCCTGGACGAACCGTCGCTCGGCCTGTCGCCGCTGTTGACGGACGAGCTGTTCGCGCTGATCCGGCGCCTGCATGCGGACGGCCTATCGATCCTGCTGGTGGAGCAGAACGTGCTGCAGTCGCTCGGCGTCGCCAGCCGTGCCTATGTGATGGAGAATGGCCGGGTGGCCGTGTCTGGCGACGCGGCGAGCCTGCTCGATGATCCGAAGCTGAAGGCGGCCTATCTCGGGATGTGACGGGCCGTGACCATGGGAGAGAGCGGATGATGGGCAGGGTGGTGTGGCTGTCGCTGGGGCTTGCGGTCGGCTGGGCGGGCGCCGCCGTGGCGCAGACGCGGTTCCACGGCACGGTCGTGAGCTTCTCCGGCACGACGCTCACGGTCCATACGGAGGACGAGACGCTGGTGGCCACCATCCCGCCGGGCCTGCCGGTCGGCGCCGTCACCGAGCGCAGCCTGGCCGACATCAAGCCCGGCGAGTTCGTCGGCTCGGCGGCCGTGCTGGGACGCGACGGCAAGCTGCACGCGCAGGAGGTGCATATCTTCCCGGAGGCCCTGCGCGGCACCGGGGAGGGGCACCGCCCGATGGACCAGCCCGAGCAGAGCATGACCAACGCCACGGTCGACGGCGTCGCCGAGGCCCCGGACGGCCGCACCCTGCATCTGCGGTATGCCGGCGGGGAGCAGTCCATCGAGGTCGGGCCCGGCGTGCGCGTGGTGGGGCTGGTGCCCGGCGACCGCAGCCTGCTGGTGCCGGGCGCCGCGGTGACGGTGCGAGCCATACCGGGCGCAGGCGACGCGTTGACCGCCGTGTCCGTGCAGGCGGAGAAGGACGGGGTGAAGCCGCTGCCCTGAGAGACGACCGTGATGCGACGCGTGGCCTGCATCGGCGAGTGCATGGTGGAACTGCGCGAGCAGCCGGACGGCTCGCTCCGGCGCAGCCATGGCGGCGACACGCTCAACACCGCGGTCTACCTGGCGCGGCTCGGCGTGGCGGTGGATTACGTGACCGCGCTGGGCGACGATGCCTGGAGCGACGAGATGCTGGCGCACTGGCAGGCGGAGGGCATCGGCACCGGGCTGGTGCAGCGGCTGCCGGGACGGCTGCCCGGCCTCTACATCATCCAGACCGATCCCGGCGGCGAACGGCGCTTCCTGCATTGGCGGGACAGCGCGGCGGCGCGCCACCTGTTCGACCATCTCGACCCGGCGCGGCTTGCGGCGTTCGATGCGGTCTACCTGTCCGGCATCACGCTTTCCATCTACGACGAGGCGGCGCGTGCCGTGCTGTTCCGGGCGCTGCAGGAGGCACGGGCGCGCGGTGCATGGGTCGTGTTCGACACGAACTTCCGCCCGCGCGGCTGGGCGGACCATGCCCGCGCCCGCACCCTGTATGATCGGGTCTACGCATTGTCGGACATCGTCCTGGCTTCCGTGGAGGACTTGGCCCTGCTGGACCCAGATGGAGGCCAGGCGGCGCTGTTGCGCCATACGGCGACAACGGAGATCGTGCTGAAGCTCGCCTCCCCGGCGTCGCGGGTGCTGCACGGGGGCGCCGAGGAGCTGATCCACGCCCACCCGGTCGAACGTGTGGTGGACACGACCGCCGCCGGGGACAGCTTCGCCGCGGCCTACGTCGCCGGGCGGCTGCGCGGTGATCCGCCGGACCGTGCTGCCCGCGCCGGGCACGAGCTGGCCGGCCTGGTCGTCGGGCATCCCGGCGCCATCATGCCGCGATCCGCCATGGCGTTCCTGAAGGAGCCGCGCCGATGACCACCGCCTCCCGTGCCGAACGGCTTACCGCCCTGCTGGAGCTGGGCCGCATCGTGCCCGTCATCACCCTCTCCAGGCTGGAGGATGCAGTGCCGCTGGCGCGGGCGCTGGTCGCAGGGGGCATACGGTTGCTGGAGATCACGTTGCGCACGCCGGCCGGGCTGGCCGGGGCGGCGGCGATCATCCGCGACGTGCCGGACGCTGTCGTCGGCATCGGCACGGTTCTGACGCCGGATGACCTCCGGCGCGCGGTGGACACTGGCGCCCGGTTCGCCCTCAGCCCAGGCGCCACGCCGGACTTGCTGGCTGCCGCCGCCACTGCCGACATCCCGTTCCTGCCCGGGGTCGCCACCGCGTCCGAAGCGATGGCGGCTTTGGCCCAGGGCTTCGACACGATGAAGTTCTTCCCGGCGAGCACGGCCGGCGGCATTCCCGGCTTGCGCGCCCTGGCCGGGCCGTTCCCGCACGCCCGGTTCTGCCCGACCGGCGGGATCACGGAGGACAACGCGGCCGAGTGGCTGGCGCAACCCAACGTCGCCGCCGTAGGAGGCTCCTGGCTGACTCCCGCCGCCGAAATCGCCTCCGGCGATTGGGACGCGCTCCGCCGCCGCGCTGCCCGCACGCAGGCAGGCGTGGGATCAGTGAAGTAAGAACTTTCCCATCGCGCTGTGATCCTTTGGTAACTTTTCTTGGTCACTTTGGTGGAAGTGCCCGAAGAGGCCAGGTGGTGATGGAGGCGATATGCTGAACGGCCTGTTCCCCAGCCGCAAACG
>OZ240681.1:2007500-5167810 GCA_965199165.1 Acetobacteraceae bacterium
CTGAGTAAAGCGAAGATTGCCGTGCACCGGCCTATCCTCGCGGGACGAGCAGGATGTCTGCCTTGGCTGCCAGTCTTTTCTGAGGACTGGCGACTGAGGGCTGACGACTGCGTCGCGCCGTCGACGATGGTTCCTGTGCATGGTGGAGTGCCGCGCTGCCCGCGAGGGGAGTGTTGGCGCGCGCATGGAGCGCGATAAGGGCATTCGGTGGATGCCTTGGCACCAGGAGGCGATGAAGGACGTGGCACGCTGCGAAAAGCCATGGGGAGCCGCGAGCAGGCTTTGATCCGTGGATGTCCGAATGGGGCAACCCACCCCTTTGGGGTATCACCATCTGAATACATAGGGTGGTGAGGCGAACCCGGGGAACTGAAACATCTCAGTACCTGGAGGAACAGACATCAACAGAGATTCCGCGAGTAGTGGCGAGCGAAAGTGGAACAGGCCAGTGGTATTGTGGGGATAAGCTGAACGGATTGGAAATTCCGGCCGGAGCGGGTGATAGCCCCGTAGGCGTAAAGACCATGATATCCTTGAGTAGGGCGGGGCACGTGAAACCCTGTCTGAACGTGGGGGGACCACCCTCCAAGCCTAAATACTCCCTGGTGACCGATAGTGGACAAGTACCGTGAGGGAAAGGTGAAAAGCACCCCGAGAGGGGAGTGAAAGAGACCTGAAACCGGATGCCTACAAGCAGTCGGAGCGGATTGTTCCGTGACGGCGTACCTTTTGTATAATGGGTCAGCGAGTTTCTGTTGGCAGCGAGCTTAAGCCGTTAGGTGTAGGCGCAGCGAAAGCGAGTCTGAACAGGGCGTTGAGTTGCCGGCAGAAGACCCGAAACCGAGTGATCTAGCCATGGCCAGGCTGAAGGTGGGGTAACACCCACTGGAGGGCCGGACCCACGCCTGTTGAAAAAGTCGGGGATGAGCTGTGGCTAGGGGTGAAAGGCCAATCAAACTCGGAGATAGCTGGTTCTCCGCGAAATCTATTGAGGTAGATCGTCGTGTGTTTACCGCGGGGGGTAGAGCACTGGATGGGCTAGGGGTCCCCAAAGGATTACCAAACCTAACCAAACTCCGAATACCCGTGAGTATAGCGCGGCAGACAGACGGTGGGTGCTAAGGTCCATCGTCGAGAGGGAAACAGCCCAGACCACCAGCTAAGGTCCCCAAATCGTGGCTAAGTGGGAAAGGATGTGAGGATTCCACAACAACCAGGAGGTTGGCTTAGAAGCAGCCATCCTTTAAAGAAAGCGTAATAGCTCACTGGTCTAATAGAAACCTTGCGCCGAAGATGTAACGGGGCTCAAGCCACGTACCGAAGCTGTGGGATCAGTCGTCAGGCGTCAGTCTTCAGTCGTCAGATACGAGAGAGATCAGGATGAGCCGGGATGTTTGGGAGCTGGACGTGTTTCGTCGGGCTTACCGGCTATCCTTGGAAGTTCATCGTGCGAGCCATGAATGGCCGAAGCATGAGCAATATGGCGGTGTGGCCGACCAGTTGCGGCGTGCCAGCAAGTCGGTCTGTGCGCTCCTCGCGGAGGGCACGGGACGGCAGGTTGGGTCGGATCCGGAGATGCGGCGCTATGTCGTCATGTCGCTGGGGTCGGCCGAGGAAGCCAAGCTTTGGTGCCAGTACGCAGCCGATCTGGGGTATTTGGACCCGGACGGTGCCGCGGCCTGGCAGCGCGAGTGGACGGAGTTGGCTCGCATGCTGCAGGGTCTGCGCAAGCATCTCACTTCATCTGACGACTGACGACTGACGTCTGAAGACTGATCGGTAGCGGAGCGTTCGGTAAGCCTGTGAAGGGTTAAGGGTGACCTGGCCTGGAGGTATCCGAAGTGCGAATGCTGACATGAGTAGCGACAAACAGTGTGAGAAACACTGTCGCCGAAAGTCCAAGGGTTCCTGCGCAAGGTTAATCCGCGCAGGGTGAGCCGGCCCCTAAGGCGAGGGCGAGAGCCGTAGTCGATGGGAACCAGTTGAATATTACTGGGCCTGCTGGAAGTGACGTATGCAAGATGTTGTCAGGGCTTACTGGATTGTCCTGGCTTTTGGCGCATACCGGGAAATAGCTCCAGCGTATAGACCGTACCCGAAACCGACACAGGTGGACTGGTAGAGCATACCAAGGCGCTTGGGAGAACCATGCCGAAGGAACTAGGCAAATTGCTCGCGTAACTTCGGGATAAGCGAGACCCGTCTGTGGGCAACCATGGGCGGGTGGCACAAAGCAGGGGGTAGCGACTGTTTAGTAAAAACACAGGGCTGTGCGAAGTCGAGAGACGACGTATACGGTCTGACGCCTGCCCGGTGCCGGAAGGTTAAGAGGAGGTGTGCAAGCACTGAATTGAAGCCCCGGTAAACGGCGGCCGTAACTATAACGGTCCTAAGGTAGCGAAATTCCTTGTCGGGTAAGTTCCGACCTGCACGAATGGCGTAACGACTTCCCCACTGTCTCCGGCATGGGCTCAGCGAAATTGAATTCCCCGTGAAGATGCGGGGTACCCGCGGTCAGACGGAAAGACCCTATGAACCTTTACTGCAGCTTTGCAGTGGCCTCAGGGGAGAGCTGTGTAGGATAGGCGGGAGGCATCGAAGCATGGGCGCTAGCTTGTGTGGAGCCACCCTTGAAATACCGCCCTGATCTCTTCTGATGTCTAACCGCGTCCGGTCAGCCCGGACCGGGACCCTGCATGGTGGGCAGTTTGACTGGGGCGGTCGCCTCCCAAAGTGTAACGGAGGCGCGCGATGGTGGGCTCAGGCCGGTCGGACATCGGCTGCTGAGTGCAATGGCATAAGCCCGCCTGACTGCGAGAGCGACAGTTCGAGCAGAGACGAAAGTCGGCCATAGTGATCCGGTGGTCCCGCGTGGAAGGGCCATCGCTCAACGGATAAAAGGTACTCTAGGGATAACAGGCTGATCTCCCCCAAGAGTCCACATCGACGGGGAGGTTTGGCACCTCGATGTCGGCTCATCACATCCTGGGGCTGGAGCAGGTCCCAAGGGTTCGGCTGTTCGCCGATTAAAGTGGTACGTGAGCTGGGTTTAGAACGTCGTGAGACAGTTCGGTCCCTATCTGCCGTGGGTGAAGGAGACTTGAGAGGATCTGTCCCTAGTACGAGAGGACCGGGATGGACGCACCTCTGGTGAACCGGTTGTCGCGCCAGCGGCACGGCCGGGTAGCTATGTGCGGACGGGATAACCGCTGAAAGCATCTAAGCGGGAAACCCACCTCAAAACCAGGTCTCCCCGAGGGCCGTGGTAGACCACCACGTCGATAGGCCAGATGTGTAAACGCGGCAACGCGACAGCTAACTGGTCCTAATCGCCCAACAGGCTCCATACACCACCATGCACAGCAATCATCGCCGACACACACGCACACCAACCCGGCGTCAAACCACAAACGCCCGGCAACCCCCACGCAAACCAACGCACCAGAACCATCGCCACAACATCAAAAGACACCACTCGTGGTCGGACGACCTGGTGGCCATGGCGGGGTGCCTACACCCGATCCCATCCCGAACTCGGACGTGAAAAACCCCAGCGCCCATGATACTGCACCCCAAGGTGCGGGAAAGTCGGTCGCCGCCAGGTCTTCCAACCACACACAAACCACCAACGCGGGGTGGAGCAGCCCGGTAGCTCGTCAGGCTCATAACCTGAAGGTCACAGGTTCAAATCCTGTCCCCGCAACCATATTCAGCTATAAATCCGATGCAGCGATCGCGCTGGGATTTCCATCGCCTAGCGCACCATGGGCGGGGTCCATGCGCGCGACTGTCCTTGGATTGGTGACGCGGCGGAGCCTTCATGAAGCTGGAGCCAGGCTCCGGCGTAGCGTCTCTCCGACAGAATTGAGGCTCAGAACAAGCAACGCGATCGCGGCGCCAGGAAACAGGCTGCCGGCCCAGTTGATCGCAAGGTACTGCTCGCCGTCGCTGACCATCCCTCCCCAGGTCGGGATCGGCGGTTGGACACCAAGGCCGAGATAGCCGAGTGTCGCCTCGACAAGGACCAACCGGGCGAACTCGAAGGTGGCGTATACGATCAACGCGTCCGCCACGTTGGGGACGATGTGATGGAAGATGATCCGGGCGTTGCCCGCTCCGATGGCCTGTGCGGCCTCGACGAAGTCCTTCTGCCGCACCGAGCGCACCGCTGAGCGCACCACCCGAGCCACCTGAGGCCAGCCAGACAACCCCATCACGATGATCAGGTTGGTCAACGATGCTCCCAACACGCCGACAACGGCGATCACCAGCAGAATGACCGGGAACGCAAGTTGGATGTCGATCACGCGGACGATCGCCGCGTCCACTCCGCGGCCATAGAACCCGGCGGCGAGACCCACCAGGCTACCGACCCCTACCGACACCAAGGTGGCCGCCGCGGTGACGACCACAGTCAGCCGGGCGCCGAACACGATCCGCGAGAGCACATCCCGGCCGAGCTGATCCGTCCCCAGCCAGTAACCGGCCAGGCCACGCGGCTGGAATGCGGGCGGACGAAGCCGCAGCAGCAGATGCTGGGCATAGGGGTCGAGCGGAGCGATCATCCGCGGCACCAAGGCGCAGGCCAGGGTAAGCAGGAGCATGAGCCAAGCCAGGGTTGCCGGCCGGAGGACCATCAACCCGGCTCCGCGGTGCGAAGGCGCGGATCGAGCAACGTCTGGAGGATGTCGACGAACAAGTTGACGGCGACGAACACGACGGCGGCAAAGAAGACGACCGCCTGCACCACCGGGAAGTCGCGCGCGTAGATCGCCTGGATCGCCAGCCGGCCGATCCCAGGCCAGGCGAACACCGTCTCCGTGACCACGACGCCGCCCATCAGCGTGCCCGCTTGCAGGCCGATCAACGTCAGGATCGGAAGCATCGCATTGCGGAATGCGTGCTTCCACACGATCAGCCGCTCGGTCAGGCCCTTGGCGCGCGCGGTCCGCACGTAGTCCGCCCGCAGGTTGTCGAGCATGCAGGCGCGGGTCATCTGCGCGATCAGCCCGACCACGGTGAGCGCGAGCGTGCAGGCGGGCAGCACCACGCTGGTCCAATCATTCCGGCCGCCGGTCGGCAGCAGGCGGAGCCATACGGCGAAGACCAGGATCGCCACCACACCGACATAGAACGGCGCCAGCGACTGCGTCAGCGCGCTGAGCCCCCGCACCACGCCATCCACGGCGCCCCCCACCCGGCGGGCCGATGCGACGCCGGCCGGCACGCCGACCGCGACTGCGACCGCCAAGGTGGCCAGCGCCAGTTCCAGCGTCGCCGGCAGGCGTTCGACGACCAGTCGCGTGGCAGGCTCGCTGAACCGCAGCGAGCGGCCGAAATCCCCCCGCAGCACGCGGCCGGTGAACGCTGCCAACTGAGCCGGAAGCGGACGGTCGAGCCCGTACTCCGCGCGGAACGCGGCGCGCGCCGCCTCCGTCGCGTCCACCGGCAGGATCTGGTCGGTCGGGTCGCCGCTCAGATGGGCGAGCATGAAGCTGAGCACGAGCACGCCGGCCAGCGTCGGGAGCACAAGGACGATCCTACGCGTCACCTGCCTCCAGACCCGCATCAGCGTACCAGACCGGTCAAGCCAGGTCCATGCCGGCGACCAGGAAGCGCTGGTCGCCGCGCGGGTTGAAGCCGGTGACCCGCTTGTTGAAGGCGTAAAGGTCGGCCCCCTGGTACAGGAACAGCATGTAGGCTTCGTCGTGCAGCAGTTGCGATGCCTTCTGGTAGATCGCGCCGCGCTTGGCCGGGTCCACCTCGCTGGCGCCGGCGTCGATCAGCTGGTCGAGCGCCGCGTCCTGGATGTAGGCGTAGCGCCAGGTGGAGCGGTATTGCGCCATCATGGCGTCAGGGTCGTCGGCGGGCGCGCTGCCGACCAGCGCCATCGGCCCCAGCTTCTTGGCGTTGAGCTGGTTGAGGAACTCACCGGCTTCGAGCGAGACCATCCGGCACTTCACGCCGATATCGGCCAGCATGCCGCTGATCGCCTCGGCGACCTCGCGGTCCTGAGCATAGCGTCCGGACGGGAACTTGAACTGGATCTCGAACCCGTCCGGATAGCCGGCTTCCTTCAGAAGGGCCTTGGCCTTCGCCGGGTCGAACGGGTAGTCGGTGAGCGACGGGTCAAAGCCGAGCTGTTCGCGCCGCAGCAGCTGGCCGTTCAGCATCCTGGCCCGGCTGTCGAACAGGTTGTCCACGATCGACTTCTTGTCGACGGCGTAGTTCAACGCCTGCCGCACGCGCTTGTCCTGGAGCGGCCCGATCTCGCCCGGCAGGACGGAGAAGACGAGTTGGTAGATGCGGAAGCTCGGCACGGCCAGGACTTCCAGGTCGCCGCTGCTGCGCAGTTGCTGCGCCGAGGTGGCCGACAAGGTGGTGGCGACATCGGCCTCGCCAGTCTGCAACCCGGCGGCCCGGGCGGTGTCGTTCGGCACTGGGCGCCAGACCAGCTTCTGCACCTTCTTCGGGCCGTCGCCCCAGTAATGCGGGTTCGGCTGCATGGTCACGTGGTTGTCGCGCACCCATTCCACCAGCGTGTACGGTCCGGTGCCGATCGGCTTCTGCCGGAATCCGTCGACGCCGGCGGTTGCCCAGTAGTTCGGCGGGGTGACGTAGATCTGCGCGAGCAGGAGGCCGATCGCGGGATAGGGCGTCTTGGTGTGCAGCATCACCGTCATCTCGCCCTCCTTCTCCACGGACGCGATGGCGTTGCCGAAGAAGCCGTACGCCGGTGTCTGCTTCGGGTCAGCGAACACCTTCGTCGCGGCCACCACCGCGTCGGCGTCCAACGGTTCCCCGTTGGTGAAGCTGATGCCCGGCCGGACCTTCACCCGCACGCTCGTCGGCGTGACCTGCTCGTAGCTTTCCGCCAGCACCGGCAACAGCTTTCCCGTCTTCGGGTCGCCCCAATACAGCGACTCCGTGATGGAGTTGGCGATGTTGAGGAATTCCTGCGCCGTGTCGTCGTTCGGCCAGAGCGAGCGGGGATCGTAGCTCTGTGTGATGGTCAGCACGCCGGGCGTGGCGGCCGCTCCCTTGCGCGCCATCGTGGCGACCGCGATGGCGGACAGGGACGAGGCAAGCAGGCTACGCCGGGTGATCGGGTTCATCATGGGCTCGCTTGGCTGGGTTTGGTTAACTTCGGCTTGAAGCAGGGCGTCGGTCGACAGTCAGGAAACCAGCGCCGCGGCGGGCGGCGGCGCCTGCGGTGCGGGATCGGCGGGCAGGTCAAGGAAGATGCAGCCGAACCCGTCGACGCGGAGGCTGGCGGACGGTCCGGCGACGATCGTGCACTCGCGCTCCTCGATCACCGCGGGGCCGGCGGTGGTGAAGCCGGCCGGCAGATCGCCGCGACGGTAAACGGGGGTGGCGACATAGGCGCCGCGCTCCGGGAAATACACCGGCCGGCTACCCTTCGGCACCGGCGCCAGCGCGGCACCGGTGTCGAGCCGGCGGAGCGGCAGGTCGACGTCCGGCCCGCTGACCGAAACGCGGCAGGTGATCAGTTCCACCGGCAAGTGGCGGTGCACGTGGCCATACCGGCCAAGATGGGCGCGGTAGAACAGCTCCGGGACTTCGCCGAGCGCCCGGCGTCCCACAAGGCCGGCGGGGATGTCGACGGTGATCTCGCGTCCCTGGCCGAGATGGCGCAGATCCATCTGGTAGGTGACGGCCACGCCGGCGCCATCCGGGTCGATCCCGGCGTCCCGCAGCACGCCGTGGCCTTCCGCCACCATGCCGGCGAACACGCTGTCCAAGGCCGACCAGGCGAGTTCGTCCAGGCGCGCCAGCAGCGAGCGGGAGAAGTCGAACGAGACCGGCGACGCCACCAGGCCGAGCGCCGAGGTCGCTCCGGCACCGGGTGGGACAATGACCCCCTTCATCCGGATCGCCCGCGCCAGCTCGTAGGCATGTGCCGGGCCGGCGCCGCCGAACGCGAACAGGTACATCTTGCGCGGATCCTCGCCGCGCTCGGCGATGTGGACCTTCATCGCCGCCAGCATGGTGTTGTTCACCACCTGGAACACCCCGCGCGCGCATTCGTCCACGCTGCGGCCCAGGCGCCCGGCCAGATCCTGCTGGAATGCGCTCTCGGCCGCGCCGCGGTCCAGCGCCATGGCGCCGCCGAGGAAGTAGCCGGGGTCGAGGTTGCCGAGAATGACGTTGGCGTCGGTGACGGTCGGGTTCGTGCCGCCCAGGCCGTAGCAGGCCGGCCCCGGCTTGCTGCCGGCGCTGCGCGGCCCGACCGTCAGCAGGCCGAGTTCGTCGATCGCGGCGATGCTGCCGCCGCCGGCGCCGATCTCGATCAGCTCGATCATCGGGATGTTGATCGGCAGCCCGCTTCCCTTCATGAACCGGGCGACCCGGCCGAACTCGAACACGTTGGACTTCTTCGGCGTGTGCTGCTTGATCACGCCGATCTTCGCGGTGGTGCCCCCCATGTCGAAGGTGACCAGGTCGGGGATGGCGAGGTGGCGGCTGAAATGCACCGCCGCCAGCACGCCCGCGGTCGGGCCGGACTCCAGCAGGCGGATCGGCAGCGCCTTCACCGACTCCGTGCCGGCGATGCCGCCCGACGACACCATCAGGTACATCTGCCGGGCGTAGCCGGTCGCCGAGAGCTCCGCCTGCGAGCGGTCGAGATAGCTGGCGACGATCGGCTGCACATAGGCGTTGGCCGCCGTGGTGCTGGTGCGCTCGTACTCGCGGATTTCCGGCGCGACCGCGCTGGACAGGCTGACCGCGACGCCGGGCAGCTCCGCTGCCAGGATGCGGGCGGTCTCCTGCTCATGCGCCGGGTTGCGGAAGCCGTGCAGGTAGACCACCGCCACGGCCGCGACCGCCTTCTCCCGCAGGATGCGGGCGACCTGGCGCACCCGCTCCCGGTCCAGCGGCACCAGCACCTCGCCGTCGCGGGTCATCCGCTCGGGGATGTCGAAGCGCAGGTCGCGCGGCACCAGCGGCTCCGGCATGCGCAGGCGCAGGTCGTAATTGTCGTAGCGCACCTCCGTCGCCATCTCGAGCGTGTCGCGGAACCCGGCGGTGGACAGCAGCGCGGTGCGGGCGCCCCGTCGCTCGATCAGCGCGTTGGTGATCAGCGTCGTGGCGTGGATCGCGATGTCGATGTCGGCGCCGCTGGCGCAGGCGGCGTCTAGCAGCGGCACGGTCCCTTCCTTCACGCCGCGGGCCGGGTCGTCCGGCGTGGTGAGGCATTTGCCCAGCGTCATCGCCCCGGTGGCGTCGTCGACCAGCACGCAATCCGTGAAGGTCCCGCCGATGTCGAAGCCCAGGCGATAGGTCGCGGCCATCACTCCGCCTCCAGGCCGTAGTCGCGGGCCGCCGCCGCCGGGCTCACCAGCCCACGGTCCAGGTCGCGCCGCAGCAGCGCGGGGTCCCGCTCGGCGGGATGGCCGAAGCCGCCGCCGCCGGGCAGCTTGAGCACCAGCACCTGGCGCGGCTGCAAGGTGAACGGGTCGAGCGGCAGCGGTGCGTCGTCGAGCCACAGTTCGCCCGGGGCGCCCGGATGGCCGCCGGCCAGGCCTGGCGCGGGGAAGCGCATCTTGTCCGGGCGCAGCGTGAACCGCGCGGTCGCCTCGCCCAGGGTCCCCAGCCGGATCACCTGCCCCAGCCCGCCGCGGTTGCGGCCGGCCCCGCCGGAATCCTCCCGCAGCGAGCGCTCCAGCACCAGCAGCGGGGCGCGGTTCTCGATGATCTCGATCGGCGTCAGCGTGCCGTTGCCGGGCATGGCCATGGTGGAGTGGCCGTCCTTGCCGGCCATGGCGCCGGTGCCGCCATTCGGCAGGACATGGACGGAAAAGGAGCGGCCGGCGTCATCCTCCCCGTTGCAGCTCATGAACCAGAACGACCCGGCGCCGGCCTGCACCCGGTCGGGCACCGTCTCCACCAGGGCGCCGAAGATCGCGCTGTGCAGGTGGAAGCTGGTCATGGACCGGGCGCGCACGGGCGCAGGGAAGCGCGCGTTGAGGATGGACCCTTCCGGGGCGAACACCGTGATGGGCGTGAACAGCCCCTCATTGTTCGGCAGATGCGGCAGCAGCATGCATTTCACGGCGAAGACCGAATGCGCGAAGGTGACGTTCGGCACGCAGTTGACCGACGCGTCCGCCCGCTGGAGGCTTGACCCCGTGTAGTCGAGCCGGATGCGGTCGCCTTCGATCGTGAGCGTCAGGTTGATGTGGGTCGAGACCTTGAAGCCGTCGCAGTCCACCGCGTGACGATACACGCCGTCGGGCATGGCGGTGATCGCCGCACGCATGGCCTGCTCGGAGCGGCCGAGGATCGCGTCCGCCACACCGTCCAGCGCGTCCGGCCCGTAATCGGCCAGGAACTCGCGGCACCGGTCACCCACCAGCGTGCCGGCGCCGACCATGGCGCCGAGATCGCCCAGCACCAGCCGCGCCTGCCGCGTGTTGGCTTCCAGCAGGCGCAGCAGCAGTTCGTTTGGCTTGCCGCCTTCGTACAACTTGCACGGCGGGATGCGCAGCCCTTCCTCGTACACGTCGCGGGCCGTCAACTCGTCCAGGCGGCCGCTGATGTCGGCGATATGCGCGGCGCAGGCATAGTATGCGGCGATCCGGCCCGCGGCGAAGATCGGCGCGATGACGTAGAAATCCGGCAGGTGGCCGTGGCAGATCCATGGATCGTTGGTGAACAGCACGTCGCCCGGCACCAGCGTGTCCGGCGGGAACATCTCCAGCATGGTGCGGGCCGCGTGCGGCAGCGAGCAGGTGAAGTGTGGCACGCAGACCTGCGCCTGGGCGATGGAGCGTGCGTGCCGGTCCAGCAGGATGACCGCGTAATCCCGCGAGTCGCTGACGATGGTCGAGAATGCCGAGTGCAGCAGGGCGATGTCGGCCTCGTCCATGATGGAGATCAGCCGGCTCCACTGGATCTGCAGGGTCACCGCATCGTCGGCGGAGGCTTCGGTGGAGCCGGCCTGATTCACGTCTGGCATGTTCAACCGGGACCTTTCGCGATGGGGACGAGGCTGGCCCGGCCGAGCACGATCCGGGCCAAGCCGGCGGCGAACCCGCTCACGCCGCCGCCGCGGCCGCTTGCTGCGGCAGGTCGAGGAACACCATGCCGAACACGTCCAGCCGGATCGTCGCGGACGGACCGGCGACGATGGTACATTCGCGTTCCTCGATGATCGCGGGGCCAGGCAGGACGAGGCCGGCGGGGAGGCGGTAGCGGTCGTAGACCGGCGTGTCGACGTCGCCGTCGCATTCGCGGAAATACACGGCGCGCCGGCCCTTGAGCGCCGCCGCCGCATCCGTCGCCACCGGCTCCAGCACCTTCAACGCCACGTCTGGCGGCGGCGCGGCGACGGTGGTGCGGCAGGTGATCAGCTCCACCGGCAAATGCCGGTGGGCGTGGCTGTACTTCTCCTCGTGTGCGGCATAGAACGCCTCGGCGACGCCCCCCAGGGTGGGGTCGGCCAGCAACTCGGACGAGACCGGCACGGTGATCTCGTAGCCTTGGCCGCGATGCCGCAGGTCCATGGCGTGGCGGATCGTCACGCCGGGGGCATCGGGCGCCACCCCGGCCTGGCGCAGCACCGCCAGCCCTTCCGCCGCCATGCCGTCGAACACGGCCGCCACCTCTGCCTGGGTGATGCGGTCCAGCCGCGTGACCAGCGAGCGGGCGTAGTCGAAAGAGACGCCCGACGTGACCAGGCCCATCGCGGAGGCGGTGCCGGCCCCGGTCGGCACGATCACGCCGCGCATGCGCAGCGCCCGCGCCAACTCGTAGGCGTGGGCCGGACCGGCACCACCGAAGGCGAACAGGTAGAACTTGCGCGGGTCCTCGCCGCGTTCGGCGATGTGCACCTTGGTGGCGGCCAGCATGTTCTGGTTCACGACCTCAAAGATGCCGCGGGCGCAGGCCTCCACGCTCAGCCCGAGCGGCCCTGCGACCCGCCGCGCGATGGCCTGCCGGGCCGCCGCCTTGTCCAGCGTCATGGCGCCGCCCAGGAAATAGCCGGGGTCCAGGTAGCCCAGCACCACGTTGGCGTCCGTTACGGTCGGGTCGCTGCCGCCGCGGCCGTAGCAGACGGGGCCCGGCGCCGCACCGGCGCTTCCCGGCCCGACCCTGAGCAAGCCGAGCGGATCGACGCCGGCGATGCTGCCGCCGCCGGCGCCGATCTCGATCAGTTCGATCATCGGCACCTTCACCGGCAGGCCGCTGCCCTTCTTGAAGCGGGCGACGCGGCCGACCTCGAACAGCGCGGTCTTGCTGGCCTCGTGCCGCTTGACCAGGCCGATCTTGGCGGTGGTGCCGCCCATGTCGAAGGTGACCACGCTGTCGATGCCGATGCGCCGGCCGTACCAGATCGCGGCCAGCACGCCGGCGGCCGGGCCGGACTCCAGCATGCGGATCGGGAACTCCTTCGCGGTATCGGCCGCGGCGATGCCGCCGGAGGAGATCATCATGAACAGCCGCCGGCTGCATCCCATGTCCCGCAGCCGGGCGTCCACGGTGTCGAGGTAGCGGCTGGTGATCGGCTGCACGTAGGCGTTGGCCGCGGTCGTGCTCATCCGCTCGTACTCGCGGATTTCGGGCGCCACGGCGCTGGCCAGACTGATGCTCACGCCCGGCAGCTCCTCCTGCAGGATCGCCTTTGTCCGCTGCTCGTGCGCAGGGTTGCGGAACGCGTGCAGGTAGGTCACGGCGACGCTCTCCACCTGCGCCGCCCGCAGCGCCGCCGCCGTGTGGCGGACGCCCGCCTCGTCCAGCGGGGTGACGACGTCGCCGACCGCGCCGGTCCGTTCGGTGATGCCGAAGCGCAGGTCGCGCGGCACCAGCGGCTCCGGCTTCGGCATGCGCAGGTCGTAGCTGTCGTAACGGACTTCCGTGCCCATCTCGATGATGTCGCGGAACCCTTCGGTGGCGAGCAGCGCGGTCTTCGCCCCTTTGCGCTCGATCAGCGCGTTGGTGATCAGCGTGGTGGCGTGGATGGCGATGCCCAGCCCGGCGCCGCCGATCCCCGCCCGCGCCAGCAGCGGCGCCAGCCCGAGCATGACGCCGCGCGATGGGTCCTCCGGCGTGGTCAGGCATTTGTTGAGGATGACGGTGCCCGTCGCCTCGTCGATCAGCACGAAGTCGGTGAAGGTGCCGCCGATGTCGAAGCCCAGGCGGTAGCGCGGCGGGCTCACGGCGCCGCCGCCGCGTCGTACAGGGCCGCACCCGCGGCGCTGACCAGGCCGCGCTCCACGTCGCGGTGCACCAGGGCGCGGTCCCGCGTGGCCGGGTCGCCGAAGCCGCCGCCGCCCGGCAGCATCAGGGTGAACTCCTGCCCCGGCGCGAGCAGGAAGGGGTCGGTCGGGATCACCGCGCCGTCGACCATGATGGCGCCGGGCGCGCCGGGCCGGCCGCCCTGCAGGCCGCTCGCCGGGAACCGCATCTTGTCCGGCCGGATCGTCATGCGCACGGTGCGGCCGTCGCGGGTGCGCAGGCGGATGACCTGGCCGAGCCCGCCGCGGAACCGGCCTGGGCCCCCGGAATCCTGCCGCAGCGACCGCTCGGCGACCAGGACGGGGCCGCCATTCTCGATGATCTCCACCGGGGTGATGGTGCCATTGCCCGGGAAGGCAGTGGTGGAATGGCCGTCCGTGCCGCTGGAGGCGCCCTGGCCGCCATTGGGCAGCACGTAGATCAGGAACGGGTCGCCGTCGTCATCCACGCACAGGCAGCGCATCGACCAGAACGAGCCGCTGGCCGCCTGGACCTGGTCCGGGATGATGCCGGCCAGCGCGCCATAGATCGCGGTGTGGGTGTGGAAGCTGGTCTTGGATCGTGCGCGGACCGCCGCCGGCAGCCGCGCATTCAACACCGAGCCCTCCGGCGCCGTCGTGCGGATCGGCCGGAAGATGCCCTCGTTGTTCGGCACCTCCGGACACAGGCTGCATTTCAGCGCCATCAGCGAGTGGGCGTGGGTGACGTTCAGCACCACGTTGACCGAGCTGTCGCTGCTTTGCGGGCTGGAGCCCGTATAGTCGAGAGCGACCGTGCTGCCGTCGACCGTGATGGTGACGCAAACCCGGGTCGGCGTCCGCACGCCGTCACAGTACAGCTCGTCCCGGTAGACGCCGTCCGGGATCAGCGCGATGGCAGCGCGCATCGCCGCCTCCGAGCGGTCGAGGATGGTGTCGGCGAGCTTGTCCAGCGCTGGCACGCCATAATCCGCGACCAGATCGAGATAGCGTTCCGAGCCGATCTTGGCCGCCCCGATGATCGCGCCGATGTCGCCCAGGACGAGCCGCGGGAACCGGGTGTTCGCCTCTATGATGCGAAAAAGCTGCCGGTTCGGCTTGCCCGCCTCGTAGAGCTTGCTGGGCGGGATGCGCAGCCCTTCCTCGAACAGGTCGCGCGCGTTCAGCTCGTCGAGCCGGCCGCCGACATCGGCCATGTGGGCGGCGGTCGCCAGGTAGGCGACGATGGCGCCGGCGTGGAACACCGGCGTCACGATGTAGAAGTCCGGCAGATGGCCATGGCACAGCCACGGGTCGTTGGTGATCAGCACGTCGCCCGGCGCCAGCGTCTCGGGCGGGAACTCCTCCAGCATGGTGCGGGTGGCGGAGGGCAGCGAGCCGGTGAAGTGAGCAACGCAGATCTGCGCCTGCGCGATCGAACGGGCATGCCGGTCGAGCATGATGACGGCGTAGTCCCGCGTCTCGCTGACGATGGTCGAGAACGCGGTGCGGAGCAGGGCGATGTCAACCTCGTCCATGATGGAGACCAAGCGACTCCACTGGATTTGCAGGGTGATCGGGTCGATCGGAGCATCCCCGGCGTCGCTCTGGTCCGGCATCGTCACCTGCTTTCTTCTGCGACCGTATCAAGGTCCGAGGCGTGGCGTCCAATGCCAAGCCATGCAAAGGTCATAACGGATCGGAATGGAGAAAGCTGACCGATGGACTTCCGGCAGGCCGAGGCAGTCTGGGCCGTGATGCGGAGCGGCTCCGTCACCGCCGCCGCCCGGCTGCTGCATGTCAGCCAGCCTTCCGTCAGCAAGACGATCCAGCGCGCCGAGGATCAGATCGGGCTGAAGCTGTTCCAGCGCATCGGTGGCCGCATGCTGCCCACGGCGGAGAGCCACGCGCTGTTCCCCGACGTGGAGCGCCTGATCCGCGACATCGAGGTGCTGAAGCAGCAGGCCAACGACCTGCGCTCCATGCAGAAGGGGGTGCTGCGGATCGGCGCCAGTTCCGCCATCGCGGCGTCCATGATGCCGGGCGCGGTGGCGGCGTTCCAGTCGGCCTATCCGCAGGCGAAGATCGTCACCATGCTGTTGCCCGCGGCGGACTTGGTGGAAAAACTGCGGGAGAACGCGCTCGACCTGGGCTTTGCCCTGGGTGCCGCCAGCGAACCGGCGGTGACGGCGACGCGGATCGGCATGACCCGGCTCGCCTGCCTGTTGCCGGCGCAGCACGCCCTGACCGCGCGCGCCGCCATCCGTCCTGCGGACCTCGAAGACTATCCGATCATTACGTTCCCGCCATCGTCGTTGTTCGGTCGCGCGCTCGACGACGTGTTTCGCGCCGGTGGCACGGCCTTCCGCGTGGCCATTCAGGTCGACCTGTCCTTCCAGGCCGCCTTGTTCGTTCAAAGCGGCTGCGGCGTCGCGCTGATCGACACCCTCATGCGGGCCATCGACCTGGCCGGCGTCGTGTGGCGGCCGTTCGAACCGGCGCTCGCCTTCCCCATCTACGAACTCAGTCCCGCCGAACGGCCAGTGTCACGCGCCGCAGCGGCGTTTCGACGCCTCGCGCGGGAGGCTGCGGCATGACCGGCGTGCCGATGCCGATCATGCGAGCCCTGTGGGCATGCCGGCCTTCCTGGAGCGCTCGCTTTCGGCCTTGGTGCGCTAACCGGTGGTCGCCTGTTGGCCTCGAAGCGAGGACTTGCCCGATGCTGCGTGTTCGGGTGTGTCCGCAATCAAGCTGCCGCACGCTCCGAAGCAGCCCGAATGGATCTGCGGGGCTGCTGCGCCCTGCCAGGATTGCTCGCCATTCGCAACAAAGCCGAGGAAGCGGATATCCCGCTCTACAGCGCCATCGTTCCAGTTTGACGCTCCTAAGCCCTCTCCCAGAAGGAGAGGAAGTCACAGCCGCTCGTTGAGCGGGTAGACAGCGCTGCGGTCGATTTGCCGATATGGCAAGGTGGTAAGGTCAGCCGGGCCCCAATCCGGCGTATCGACGATCAAGATGCAATCTGCGATCGGCTCGTAAGCGGCCCGGAAATGCGTCTTCGATCGCAACACGATGATGGCGAAGTCGTGCGGCGCCATCCCGAACTGCACGAACGGGTCCTCATCCACGGTCAGCGTCGGCCGGCTGACCACGCTGAGGATCAGGCCGTCCAGGTCCAGCACCGCGCTGAGCCCGAGCTGTACGAGGCGGCCGTTCATGTAGGCGCCCGTCGTCCGATATTCCTTCTCGCCGGTAAAGCGCACGACGCCGGTCACGCGCACGGGTCCCCCAGCGCGGTCGGAGGAGTGGCCGCCGACATCGACGGTGACTTCGGCACCCATGCCGGCCCGTGCCGCGGCCTCCGCTGCCGAGGGGTCCCAGATGTAGGGCACCGCAGCGCCCGTCACCCCCCGCCGAAGCAGCTCGCGTAGCAGGTAGGTGCTGTCGTTGCAGCGGTCGCCATGTTCCAGCAGGATGACGGGTCGACCAGGCCGTTCGGCAGCCCTGGCAACCGCGCGATCGACGCCGGTCTGCAAGTCCAGTACCAGCGTGCGGTGCAGCAACTGCTCGCGTTGCGCGGCGATCCTGGCCGAAAGCGCATCCGCAACCCGCAGCGCCTCGGCCGCGTCGTCCGCGACGGCCAGCACCGAGAAGCCGCAGTTCGGCACGTCGGCGTACGAGAACCCGGCGAAGACCGTCACGTCCAGGAAGTTCGGGGCCGGGCGCGCCAGTGCCACCGAGTCCGCGACGATGCCGGCCAGCGGCTGGATACCGGTGGCGCTGAAGATGCTCGGCACCATCACGCCAGGCTTCCGCAGGGCCATGGATGGGCGGACGCCATCGCGCACCATCCGCAGCATGCACGCAGCTGCGCGCTCGCCGGTCGCCGCTATATCGGTGTGCGGTGAGTAGTGGTAGCCGAACACGGCGTCCGCCAATTCCAGCAGGTGGCCGTCGATGTTGGCGTGGTAGTCGAGCGCGACCGCCAAGGGAACGGCGCGACCGATAACGGCGCGGACGCGCTCGACGATCTCGCGGTCGGGGTCGAGCCGCGTCGGCGTGGTCATCGCGCCGTGCAGCGCCAGCAGCACGCCATCGAGCGGACCGGCCGCGAGCAGCCCGGCGCAGAGGCGATCGGCGTAGTGGATGAACGCCGCGTCGGTCGCCGGCCCGGCAGCACCGCCATCGGTGAAGACCAGCGGCACCAACTCCGCCTGCTCGCGCTCGGCGACGGCGATGAAGCCGCCCACGAGGGTGTTGGTGCCGCGATAGCGGGCGAGCATCGCGTCCCCTTCGGCCTCGCCCGACTGCAACTCCGCCAGGCAGGTCCGCAACGGCAGGAAGCTGACGGATTCCAGCATCAACCCCCCCATGGCGAGGCGCGGCGCATGGTGCGGCGGCGGCATGGCTTCGGCCCGGCTCAAGCGGCGATGGAGGCCAGGGCATCGTCGATGGCGCCACCGATGCGGTCGACCACCATCTCCAACTCGGACTCCGCGACGATATAGGGCGGCGCCAGGAGGATGTGGTCGCCCCGGCTCCCGTCCACGGTGCCGCCTGCCGGGTAGCAGCACAAGCCGCGGGCGAACGCGGCCGCTTTGATGCGGGCGTGCAGCTTGAGCTGCGGATCGAACGTGGCCTTGGTGGAGCGATCGGCCACCAGCTCGATGCCCTGGAACAGGCCGCGGCCGCGGATATCGCCGACATTGCGGTGGTTGCCCAGCCGCTCCGCCAGCAGGTGTTCGAGCACGCCGCCCCGCTCACGGACCTGAGCCAGCAGCCCCTCCTCCCTGATCACCTGCTGCACGGCCAGTGCGGCGGCGCAGGCGACCGGGTGGGCCAGGTAGGTGTGGCCGTGCTGGAACACGCCGGAGCCGTCCCGCAGCGCGGCAACGACGCGGCCGGACGCCAGGACAGCGCCGATCGGCTGGTAGCCGCCGCCGAGCCCCTTGGCGACCGCCTGGATATCGGGGGCGACGCCCTCTTGCTCCCAGGCATGCAGCGTGCCGGTGCGCCCCATGCCGCACATCACCTCGTCCAGGATCAGCAATGTGCCATGACGGTCGCAGACGGCGCGGACCGCCTGGAAATACCCGGCGGGCGCGGGCACGCAGCCGGCGGTCGCGCCCACGACCGGCTCCGCCACGAATGCGGCGACCGTGTCGGGGCCCAGTCGCTGGAACGCCGTCTCCAGCTCTTCCGCCAGGCGGGCCGTGAACTCCGCTTCGGTTTCGTCCTCCCGTTGCTCGCGGTAGGCGAAGGCCGGGGAGACGTGGCTGAAGGCGGAGGACAGCAAAGGCGCGTAGGGCTCGCGCCGCCATGCGTTGCCGCCGGCGGCGAGGGCGCCGAGCGTGTTGCCGTGGTAGCTCTGGCGGCGGGCGATGACCTTGCTGCGGGCAGGCTGCCCGAGCTCCAGGAAATACTGCCGCGCCATCTTCAGCGACGCCTCCATCGCTTCGGAGCCGCCGGACACGAAGTAGGCCCAGGCGAGGCCTCCGGGTTCGTGCCCGACCAGCTCCTCCGCGAGAGCCTCGGCGGGTTCGGACGAGAAGAAGCTGGTATGGGCATAGGCGAGCGTCTCGGCCTGGCGGCCGATCGCCTCGATGACGCGGGGGTGCCGGTGGCCCAGGCAACTGACCGCCGCGCCGCCGGACGCGTCCAGCAACCGACGGCCGTCCGCCGCCTGCAACCAGACGCCGTCGCCGCCGGCGGCCACGGGCGGAGGGGCGTCCCGCAGGCTGCGGTGCATCACCCGGCTCGGGCGGGGTGCGGCCACGGGGTTCAGGGTCATGTCGCTGTGTCTTCCGGTCCGACGGCATATTGGGAGTAGGCGGCGAGGCGGGCCTCCGTCTGCCGCAGCCGGAGCAGCGCCGCGCGGCCGCCGCGGACGAAGATGGCGGCCGAGAGTGCCTGCGCCTGGACAAAGGCGCTTGCCAGGCTGGGAAAGAACCCGGGCGCCGATGCGCCCTCGAACCGGAGGAAGTGGTCGGCGCCCTCCGCCATGGGCGCGAGCGGGGTGTCGGCGATGGACACCGTGACACAGCCCGCGACGCGGGCGGCCTGGAAGGTGGCGACGCTGGCGCGGGAATAGGGAACGGAGCCCACGATCACGAGCGCCTGACCGGCGCGGAAGGCACCGAAATCGAGGTCTTCCGGGCCGCCCCCGGCGACGAGCTGCACCGTGTCCGCGCGGAACATCCGAAGTTGGTAGTGCAGGAGCTCCGCCACGCTGCGGCAGGAACGGAAACCCGCGATCCAGACACGCGGCGCCGCGTGCAGCGCCGCCGCCGCCGCCTCGATGGGGGCGGACACCACGTTGGCCAGGCTGGCGGCGTCGGCGGCCACCATGGCGGCCGCGATGGACCCCGGGCAGCCGTGCGAGCGGACGCGCCCCGAGAATGGGGCCTGCTGGTCCGGCCGGCGAGCCTCGATCAACGCGTCGCGCAGTTCGTCCCAGCCGGAATACCCCAGCGCCTGACCCAGGCGGGTGAAGCTGGCGGGGTTGACGCCGGCCGCGGCCGCCAAGCCGCGCATCGATCGGGTGGCGGCGTCGAACTCGTGGCCGCTGAGAAAGCGGCCGGCCACCTGCAGGCTAGGCGACAGGTCCGGCAGCGCCCGGCGCAGGAGGTCGAGGGGCTTGTGGTCCCGATCGGTCAACGCAGGTCAGCCGGCCTGCGCAAGACCGCGGTCCACCCGGTCCCGCAGCCGGTACCAGGCCGCCACCGCGGGGACGAACCAGGGGCGTCCGGCGTAGAGCGGCACGGCGGGGAAAGCCTCGACGTCGAAGGCACAGGGGCGGTTCTGCCGCCCGGTGATCTTGCGCGCCGTCTGCGCGCCAAGGTAGCTCATCATCGCCACGCCGCTGCCGTTGCAGGCAACGGCATAGTGCACGCCGTCCCGTATGCCCATATGCGGCAGGTGGTCGCGCGACATGCCGACATGGCCCTGCCAACAATGGCTGATGGCGACCTCCGCCAGGTGTGGGAACACGCTACAGAGCTGGCGGTGCAGGACGGGGGCGGCCCGGGCGGGCGTCGTCTCCCGCAGGAACGGCCGGGCACCGAAGATGATACGGGTGCCGTCCGGCGACGGGCGGAACCAGAACAGGTCCCGCTGGGTGTCGGACACCATGCGCCGCCGGGGGATCAGCCCGTCGATCACGGCCGGCGGGAGCTGCTCCGTCGCCACGACATAGGCACCGACGGGCACCACCCGGCGGCGCAGCCAAGGCGTGAGGGCGCCGGTGTAGCCGTTGGTGCCGGCCACGACGTGCCGGACGGCGATGTCGCCGCGGGGCGTGCGCACCCGGTGGCCGGTGCCCTCGGCGATGATCGCGGTCGCCGGGGTGAAGGGATGCAGGCCGACGCCGAGGGCGCGCGCCGCCTCCCGCAGGGCACGGTGATACTTGCCGGGATGCAGGCCGCCATAGTCGTTGATCAGGATGCCGCCGTGGTAACGGGGGCTCGGCAGCTCCTGCCGCATGGCCGCGGGGTCGAGCACGACGACGTCGGAGCCAGCCCGCTCCCGCAACAGCACGGCCCAGCGGGCGAGCCGGTCCATGTGTTGCGGCACGTGGGCCGCGATGAGGCGACCGTAGGCGTGGTAGTCGGCGTCCAGCCCATAGCGAGCGACGCGCACGGCCATGGAGTCGAGCGATTCCTTGGCATCTGCCAGCAAGGCGGCCTGCCGGTCCGCGGACAGGCCGCGCATCGCGTCGGTGACGACGAGCTTCTGGCCGCCGGTGACCATGGCGCCGCTGCGCGTGCTGGCGCCAGCGCCGAGTGGCCCGCCGTCGAGCACCACGACGGAGCGGCCCTGCTCCGCGAGTTCGAGCGCACAGCACAGGCCGGCAAACCCGGAGCCGACGACGACCACGTCCGCCTTCGAAGGCAGGCTGGGCGGCGGCGCCTCGTCGGGCGGCGCATCCTCCCACCAATAGGGGGTGGTCTTCACGTGCGGTGGATGTTCCAGGGAAAAGCGGCCGGCCCGGGCAGTACGCCCGCGATGTCGGACCGGTAGGCGGTCTTCTGCACGAACTGGCCCAACGGCACGACCGGCACCTTGTCGAACGCTTCCTTCTGGATGTCGTCGAACAGGCGCTGCTGGTCGGCATCGGACTCGGCGTCCAGCCACTCTGCCGTCATGCGTTCGATCTCGGCATCCTCGAACCAGCCGAACCAGCCGGTCTTGCCCTGGCCGCGGATGTTGTTGTTGAGCGCGGGGTTGGCGATGGAGCGAGACTTCCATGTCGTGTGGAACAGGCTCCAGCCACCCTTCTCGACCGGCTCGCGGGAGTTGCGGCGTTGGTCGACGCTGCCCCAATCCATGACCTGGAGGTCCACGTTCATGCCCAGGCCGCGTAGCAGCGCGGCCGTGACTTCGCCGAACGGGGCCAGGGAGACGATGTCGCTGGGGCTGAGGATCACCACCCGCTCGTCGTTGTAGCCGCTCTCGGCGACGGCCTTGCGCAGGGCCGCCCCGTCCTTGGGAGCGCCCATGATGGGAGCGCCGACCGCCCTCACGAATGGCAGGCCCATGGGGAACATGCTGTAGGACGTGCGCCAGGCCGTGTCGTCTCCCCCGGTGATGAGGGGCATGTACTGGGACTGGTCGATCGCGGCGAGGACGGCGCGCTTCAGCTTCGGATTGTCGAAGGGCGGGACGAGCGAGTTGAAGCGGAGGTCGGCGACGAAGCCGAGGGGGTCGTAGTCGGCGACGCGGACGTTGCGGTTGCGGGAGAGCAGCGGGACCAGGTCGGCATCGGCGAACTCCCACCAGTCCACCTCGCCGGATTGCAGGGCGCCCGCCGCGGTGGCGGAGTCGGGGATCACCTGCCACTCGATCCGGTCGAACCGAGCGACCTTGCCGCCGGAATTGAGGTATGGCGCCTCCGGCCGCGGCACGTAGCCCTCGAACTTCGTGTAGACCATGCGGCTGCCGGAAACGAACTCGCCGGGAACGAAGCGGAACGGTCCGGAGCCGACCAGCTCCGCAACGGCTTTGTAGGGGTCGGTGCGGGCCAGGCGCTCCGGCATGATGAAGGGCGCGATCGGGCCGACAAAGGCGAGCGCGGAGAGCAGCCGCGGGAACGGCTGCTTGAGGCGGATCCGCAGGGTGCGGTCGTCGGCGCTCTCCCACGCGTCCACGGCCGCCGCCAAGGTCTGCCCGAACGTGTCGCGTCGGCTCCAACGCTGCAGGCTGGCGGCACAGTCGACCGCGCGGACGGGTTCGTCGTCGTGGAAGCGCAACCCGTCGCGAAGCCGGATGAGCCAGGTGCGCCCGTCATCGGAGACCTGGCTCGATTCGGCCATCTGGGGCACCGGGCGGAAGGACTGGTCCGTTCCGTAGAGGGTATCGAACACCGCATAGCCGTGGTCGAGCGTCACGCCAGCGGTGGTCAGGATGGGGTCGAGCGTCGTGAGGCTGGATTGGGGAACGAACCGCAAGGTCCCGCCCCTGGTGTCCCGGGCGATGGCGGGGGCACTGAGCGGGACCAGCGCCGCGGCACCGGCCATCATCAAGCTGCGTCGACGCATGGCGGTGGCCTCTCTCTCTCTTTCCAGCACGCACCGGTCGGCCCCGACCGGCAGGCGCGCACGCGATCCGTCGCAGACGTATCTCCGGATCATCTATACTGCAACAACTGTTTCACCGTGACGGATGGGTCGACCGAACTCTGCGTTGGCCGCCATGCGTGCCGCGCGCCGTGCCCGGGCGGCGGGTTCTGCCACGGGCTTGTCGGTGGTCCGGTCGTGAAGCTCCCTGCGAATGCGGTTCCAGACTGCATAAGCGGCCCTACTGTTGACCGATGCTGCCACATGGCTCACGGTCGGGGATGAACGGCCCGACGCTCGAACTTTCGTCTCTGCGGGTGTTCTCCGAAGTTGCCGCCACGCGCAGCATGACGCTCGCCGCCGCTCGCCTCGGCCTCACGCAGTCGGCTGTCTCGCAGGCCATCCAGCGCATGGGCCGCGCGCTGGGCGTGACGCTTGTCGAGCCAGGGAAGCGTCCCGTCGTGCTCACCGCCGCCGGACGGCTGCTCGTGCCCCGGGCCGAGAAGCTGCTGCGCGACGCCGCCCGCCTCCCGCACGACCTCAAGGATGCGGCCCGCCTGCCGACGCACGAGATCAGGCTCGGCCTGGTGGATAGTTTTGCCTCGACAGCCGGACCCGGCCTGATCCTCGCGCTGTCGAACGAGGCGACCCGCGTGGTGGTCTGGTCCGGGCTGGCGCCGTCCCTCGGAGCGGCGCTCATGGGGCGCGAGGTGGATATGATCGTCACGCCCGACCCGATCGACGATCTTGACGAACTGGTCCGCTGGCCGGTCTGGCGCGAGCCTTTCGTGCTGCTGCTCCCACGGTCGGACAGTCTGGGCCGGGTGGCGCCGACGCTCGAGAGCCTCGCGGCCACCAGGCCGATGGTGCGGTTCAGCGCCAGGTCGCATACGGGCGTCCAGATCGAACGGCACCTGCGCCGCACCGGGGTGTCGACGGAACGCAGGATAGAGGTCGACGGGGCGGACGCCCTGGTCGCGATGGTGGCGGCCGGGCTTGGGTGGGCGGTGGCCACGCCGCTCTGTCTGCTGCAGGGGATCGGCCATGCCCCGCACGTGCGGGCTTTGCCGCTGCCTGCACCACAGATCAGCAGGACCTTGAGCCTGCTGTGCCGGGCGAACGGCCCGCTGCCCTTTGCCGAGCGTGCCGCCAAGGCTTCGGCCGCGGTGTTGCACCGCGATTGCCTGCGGCCGCTGCGGCGGCTGTCGGCCGAGCTCGCGAGCCTCATCACCATCCCCGACCATGACGGCCCTACTGCGATGAAGTAACCTGGCTACTGATAGGCCGTTTCGCCTCGCCTGCGGGACCGATCGGCGCCAGTTTCGGGCGTAGATGAGTAGGCTTCCCGCCATGGCACGATCCTCGCTTCGCAACGCCGTCGCCCACGGCTTGTCCGTGTTCCGCGCCGTGATCTGCACGGTGTTCCTGGCAGGGGGCGCGATGGCCGCCGACCTCAGCGTGGGGATCAAGGCCGACCCGACGATCGACCCGCAATACCTCTATCTGGCACCCAACATCGCCATCGCGCGGCACATCTTCGAGCCGCTGGTCGCCACCCACGCCGACGAGACGCCGGACCCGCGCCTCGCCGTGTCCTGGAGCGCGATCAGCGACACCGAGTGGGAGTTCAAGCTCCGGCCCGGCGTCACGTTCAGCGACGGGACGCCGTTCACGGCCGAAGACGTCATCTTCTCCTTCGACCGGGTGAACGCGATCCCGAACAATCCCAATCCTTACACGGCGGGCCTGCGGACGGTGACGGGCATCCGCGCGGTCGACCCGCTGACCATCCGCATCACCACGGACATCCCGAACCCGTCTTTGCCCATCCAGCTCCGCATCATCTCGATCGTGTCCCATCGCGCCGCCAAGGACGCGATGCCTGCCGACTTCGCGTCGGGGAAGGCGGCCATCGGCACCGGGCCGTTCGCCTACGTGCGGTTCGCGCCCGGCGACCGCCTCGTCCTGCGCCGGAACGACGCCTACTGGGGGCCGAAGCCCCTATGGGACAGCGTCACCTTCCGCGTGTTGCCCAACGATTCGACCCGGGTCGCCGCGCTGCTGGCCGGTGACGTCGATGCCATCGACACAGTGCCGCCGGAGGACGCGGCGCGGCTCAAGACCGATGCGAAGATCGGCGTCTTTTCGGTCGAGAGCGACCGCATCATCTACTTGGCGCTCAATGCGCTGCCCGACCGCATGAACACCATCACGGACGCGACCGGGAAGGAACTGGCGGACAACCCGTTCCGCGACCCACGCGTCCGGCTCGCGATCTCCAAGGCGTTCGACCGCCGTGCACTGGTCGCGCGCGGCCTGGATGGGCTGGGCGTGGCCACGGGGCAGATGGTGCCCACGGGCTTCGACGGCTTCGCGCCGGATATCGGGGTGCCCGCTGCGGACGTCGCCGGGGCCCGCGCGCTCCTGGCCCAGGCCGGTTATCCGCAGGGCTTCCACACCACGATCGCGTGCAGCAACGGCCGCTACGTCAACGACAGCACGATGTGCCAGCTGCTGGGCGCCATGCTCACCCGGGCGGGGATACAGGCCAAGGTCGAAGTGCTGCCGCCGACCGTCTATTTCTCGAAGATCCTCGCCTCCAACCCCCAGTACCCGCTGATGCTGATCGGCTGGGGCTCCGGCAGTGGTTCCGCGTTGAACGCGCTGACGGACGCCATGCACAGCTACGACCCGACCAAGGGAATGGGCGCCAACACCCGCGGGACCAACAACCCCGAGATGGACGCCGTGATCGAACAGGCCGGCCAGGCGTTCGACGGTCGCAAGCGCACCGAGCTGATGCAACAGGCCATCCGCATCATCGCGCGCGACACCGTCGCCGTGCCGCTCTATGCCGAGATGACCGTGCTTGCCGCGCGCAAGGGGATCGTGGTCGAACCTCGGGCCGACCAGCAGACGATCGTCACGACGTGGAAAGCCGAATGACCCGGCGCGACCCGATCCCGGACGGCCTCTTCGCCACGCCGGAAACGCTGGCCCTGCATCGCGGGATGATCGTGTTCGATTGTCTCAGCCTGCAGTACCAGCTCGACGAACCCTACGTGGCGCAGGCGATCGAAGGCGGGGTGACCGCGACCAACATGACGGTCGCGACCGAGAACGAGACGTGGGACACGGTGATGCAGACCGTCGAGTCCACGCTCGAGAAGGTGGCGCGTCATGAAAGCATGGTGCTGGCGACCACGGCGGCCGACATCCGCGCGGCCAAGCTGTCCGGCAAGCTCGCCGTGGTCATGGGACTGCAGGGCTCGGAGTCCCTGGGCAAGTCGCTGTATCGCGTGGGCCTGCTGCACCGGCTCGGCGTGCGGTTCATCGGCCTCGCCTACACCGGCGCCACGCTGTTCGGCGACGGCTGCGGCGAGGCGCGGGACGCCAGGCTGAGCTTCCTGGGCAAGGACTTCGTGGCGGCGGTCAACGAGTTGCCGATGCTGCTGGACCTGTCCCATAGCGGCCACCAGACCCGGCTGGAGGCGGCGAGCCTCGCGCTGCATCCTGTGTGCACGCACTCCAACGCCTTCGCCGTGAACCCCAACGGCCGCAACACGAAGGACGAGGTCGCGACCATCGTCGCGGCGAAGGGCGGCGTGATGGGGATCTGCGGCCTCGAACGCTCCGTCTGGCCCGACAATCCCACCGTCGAGCATCTGGTGGACCATGCCGACCACTACCTGCGCCTGCTCGGCCCCACCCATGTCGGCATCGGGATGGACTACACCGAGGGCTATCAGGACAGCTACCGCGCCGGGGTGCCGGTGAAGCAGAGCCATAAATGGCGCACCTGGCGGCCCGACATCTTCGGCACGCTGGAGGACTTCTATACCAAGCCCTATCCGCGCGGGGTGGAGCAGATCACCAAGCTGCCGAACCTGACGCAGAGCCTGCTCGATCGGGGCCATCCCGTGGACACGGTCCGCGAAGTCATGGGCGGCGCCTGGTTGCGCTGCATGGCGGCGGTGACGGGCTGATGGCAGCGCTGGTTCCCATGTCGGGACCCGGGCTGCGCTTCTGCCGCAGCAGGACCGCCTGATCGTGGCGATCGCCGATCGCGAGTTGCGCCGCCACCTGCTCGCCGGCGGGGCGGTGGTGACAGGCTGGTCGATGCTGCCCTCCCCGATGGTCGCGGAGTTGCTCGCCGCCCAGGCCTTCGACGCGCTGACGATCGACCTGCAGCACGGGCTGATCGACTACGCGCAGGCGCTGGCGATGCTGCAGGCGGCCGGACGCTTCGGGATGGCGACGCTGTGCCGCGTGCCGTGGAACGAGCCCGGCATCATCGGCAAGGTGTTGGACGCGGGCTTCGGCGGGGTGATCTGCCCGATGGTCGACACGGCTGAAGATGCCGAGCGGCTGGTGCGGGCCTGCCGGTATGCGCCGCTCGGCTCGCGCTCCTACGGTCCGACCCGGGCGCGGAGGCTGCACGGACAGGAATATGGTGGCACCGCCAACGATCGGATCACGGTGCTGGCGATGATCGAGACGGCATCCGGCCTCGCCAACCTCGACGCCATTCTCGATGTCCGTGGGATCGACGGCGTCTATGTCGGCCCGGCCGACCTCGCCCTCTCCCTCGGCCAGGCCCCGACCCTCGACAGCACCGCGACGGAGGTGCTGGACGCCATCGCGGCCATCCGCACCCGGGCACGCGCCCGGGGCCTGGTGGCGGGGATCCATGCGGGCAACGGCGCCGCGACGCGTGCGAGGCTGGACGAAGGCTTCAACTTCGTCGCGCTGGGCACCGACATCAGCGTGTTCGAACGCGCGTTGGCCCAGCAACTCGCGCTGGTCCGCGGGCCCGGGCGAGCGGAGGCGGAGGGCCAATACTGATGGGGCAGGGGATCATCGTCGCGGCCCAGCCCGAAGCGGTGGAGGCAGGTGCGGTCGTCCTGAAGCGCGGCGGCAACGCGGTGGACGCCGCGATCGCCTGCGCCATGGTGCAGACCGTCGTGGACCCGCAGATGGCGGGGATCGCTGGCTTCGGCGTGCTGCAGGCCGTGCTCCCAGGCCGCGGGATCCACGCCTGCATCGACTTCCATGCCCGCTGCCCGGCCGCGGCCCGGCCGGACCAATGGGCCGACGTGATCGTGGGCGAGACACCCGACGGGTTCGGCTTCATCACGAAGGGCCGGGTCAACGACAACGGCTACGGCGCGGTCGCGGTGCCCGGCAGCCTGCTGGGCTTCGCGGAGGCCCTGGCCGACTGGGGCACCATGGAATGGGCCGACATCCTGGCGCCCGCCATCGAGCACTGCCGCCGCGGCGTCGTGATCCGCCCAGCCCTCTACGCCCGTTGGGTCCAGGACGACGCGCGGCTGGGCCGCACCAACTACGACGAGAAGCTGCGCGTCACGCCGGATGGCCGGCGTATCTACTTCCACCCCGACGGCACGCTCCGCCGCGCCGGCGAGCGTCTGCACAACCCCGCCATGCTCCGGACTCTGGAGCGCGTGGCAAGGCACGGCGCCGACATCTTCTACCGCGGCGAGATCGCCGACGAGATCGACGCCGACATGCGGGCCAATGGCGGCCTGCTGCGGCGCGAGGACCTGGAGGGCTACCGCACCCGCCGGTCCGTCCCGCTATGGGGCGACTACCGCGGGGCCCGCATCGCCGCCCCGCAGCCGCCCTCGGGCGGGATCATGGTGCTGGAGATCCTGAACATCCTGCAGCACTTCGACCTGGCCGCCTTGGAACACAACAGCCCGGAGCACATCCGCATCGTCGCCGAGGCGCAGAAGCGCGCCACCATCGACAAGGACCGCTGGGTGGGCGACCCCGAGTTCGTCGACGTGCCGGTCGCGCGGCTGTTGGGCGCCGACCACGCGGCCGCCATGGCCGCCGAGATCCGGGCCGGCACGCGTGCCCATGTCGAGCGCCTCCGTGCCGAGCCGCGCGACACCACCACCGTCCACGTGATGGACGAATGGGGCAACGCCGTCTCGATGACGCATTCGTTGGGCTCGCCGTCCGGCGTGATCCCGGCGGGGCTGGGGTTCATGTTCAACGGCTGCATGGCGGTGTTCGACCCGCGCCCGGGCCGCACCGGTTCGATCGCGCCGGGCAAGAGCCGGTTCGCATCCATGGCCCCGTGCATCGGGTTCCGCGGCGACACGCCGTTCCTCAGCGTCGGCGCGCCCGGCGGCACCCACATCACGCTCGCCATCGCCCAGGTCATCTCCAACCTGCTCGACTTCGACATGTCGATGCTGGAGGCGGTCTGCGCCCCGCGCATCTCGGCGACCAGCGACACGGTCGAGGTCTCGAACCGGGTCCCGGAATACACCACGGAGGCGGTCGAGCGGCTGGGCTACACGGTCAAGCGCAGCCACCAGACCTACGCCTTCGCCGCCGTGCATGGCGCGCTGCGGCAGAACGGACGTCTGTCCGGCGGGGCCGATCCGCAGCGGGACGGCATGAGCCTGGTCGTGAGCTCTTGAACGAAGGCTGTGGCGGCCGATGCATCTCGTCGGCACGCCAGCATCCACCTGACGCGGCAACCACCCCGTAACCCAACTCCGCCTCGACCGAACCACGCGTCCAGTCCGGCAGGACGAACACGTCCCGCGGCCCAAACGCGACGCGCTGGTGGGCATCGCCCGGCCGCCATCCATGGGATCGCTGTGAAGTGCTCCGGCAAGTGGAGCAAGCTCGATCTGTCAGCCCGACGTGCACGGCTCGGGTGAAGGGTGGTCTGCCGCCGCGCTTGGGTCCAAGCTGGACGCATCCCGGAGGATGCGATGGACGGCACGACTGTTTCCCGGCGGGTCCGCCGCCTCCAGATGATCGTACTGGTCCTGCTCGTGGCGACCGGCGTGATCAACTTCTTCGACCGATCGAGCCTTGCCGTCGCCAACGTCCCGATCCGCGCCGACCTGGGGCTCAGCGCGACGCAGATGGGCGGCCTGCTGTCGGCGTTCGCGCTCAGCTACGCGTTTGCGCAGCTCCCGACCGGGTTGCTGATCGACCGGCTCGGGCCACGCACGCTGCTGGGCGCCGGCCTGGCCGTATGGTCGGGCGCGCAGGCGTTGATCGGGCTGGTGACGGGGTATGGCCAGTTCTTCTGGGCGCGCATCGCACTCGGCGTGGGCGAGGCGCCGCAGTTCCCGACCGACGCCCGGGTGGTCAGCGACTGGTTCCATATCCGCGAACGCGGCGTGCCGTCGGGCATCTTCAACATGGCCAGCAGCTTGGGGCCGGCCATCGCACCGCCGGTGCTGACCGCCATCATGCTCGGCTACGGATGGCGCACCATGTTCGTCGCGCTCGGGGTCTTGGGGCTTGCCATGGCCGCGATCTGGGTGGGGCTATACCGCGACCCGGAAAAGCTGCTGACGCCGCAAGAGGTCGGCGCAATCCGGGCGGGTGATCCGCCCGTCCGGTCGGTCGCCACGCTCGCCCACTGGCTGCGCCTGTTCCGCTGCCGGACGACATGGGGCATGATCCTGGGTGATTTCGGCAACGGCTACTCGTTCTGGCTGTTCCAAACCTGGATCCCCGGATACCTGGAGATGGCGCGCCACATCTCGATCGGCCGGACTGGCCTGTTGGCCGCCGTGCCGCAGGTTTGCGGCGTGGCCGGGTCGCTGCTGGGTGGCTACGCGGTCGACCGGCTGGCGGCCCGCGGCGTGAGCCCGCTCAACAGCCGCAAGATCCCGATCGCGACCGCGCTGACGGCGACCGCCCTCTTCACCGTGCTGGCCGCCTATGCCGGCGGTGCGGCATCCGCCATCGCCTTCCTGTCCGCCGCGGTGTTCTTCAGCGCCGTCGCCGGCGGCACCATCTGGGCGTTGGTCGGCGCCGCGGCGCCGCAGCACATGGTGGCCTCCAGCGGCAGCATCCAGAATTTCGGCGCCTACCTGGGCGGCGCCTGCTCACCCATCGTCACCGGCTTGATCGTGGATGCCACCGGCTCGTTCACCTTGGCCCTGGTGTTGGCAGCCGCCGTGTCGGTCGCGGGCGCGGTGATCTACCTGGTCGTGGTGCAGCGCCCGATCACGGAGGCTGACCTCGCCTGAGTGCCATGCGGCAGCGAACGCCGAACCGTTCAGGTGCCATTAAGACCTCTAACGTAATGTTCATCTCGCCTGACTGGGGGGAGTCGAACATGGATTTGGATCGTCGCGCTTTGATCAAGATGGCAGCGGCTGCGCTGGTGACGCCGATCTTCATGCCGCACGTCGCGCGCGCCGCCACCAAGAAGCTGCGTGCCGGCCACAACAACTCGACCGCGTCCAGCCTGCATCTCGCCGCCCAGCTGTTCCAGAAATACCTCGTCGAGAAGACGGACGGGCGCTACGACCTCGACATCTATCCGAACGCGCAACTCGGCAACGACTTCCAGCTCGTCAAGGCCGTCGCGGACGGCACGCTTGATCTTACGATCTCGGCCACGGCCATCCTTGGCGTGTACAACCGGGATCTCGAATTGGCTGAGATCCCCTACCTCTTCAAGGACGTCGAAACGGCCCGCAAGGCGTTGGACGGCAAGCTCGGGTCCTACTATACCGACGCGCTGTCGAAAAGCAGCCTTGCCGTGCTCGGGTGGGGCGAGAACGGGGTCCGGCACGTCACGGCCAACAAGCCTATCCGCACCGTCGCCGACCTGAAGGGCCTCAAGATCCGGGTGCAGGCCGCCAAGATCCAGGTCGAGAGCTTCCAAGGCCTGGGCGCTGCCGCCGAGCCGCTGACCTTCAACGAACTTCCGGAGGCGCTGCGGACCGGTCGTTTCGAGGCGCAGGAGAATCCAGTCAGCATCGTCACGGCCAACGACTTCATCATCAAGAGCCAGAGCCACCTGTCCCTGACCGGCCATGTCTACAGCCCGTTCGCGGTGTTGTTCTCGGCCGACGTCATGGACGACATGGCGCCGGCAGACCGGGCCGTCGTGCAGGCCGCGGGCTTGGCGGCCGCAAGCTTCACCCGTGAATACAACGACAGGACCCTGGTGAGCGGCATCGAACAGCTGAAGGCCGCAGGCATGACGATCGTGGCCGACGTCGACCGCGCGGGATTCCAGGCGGCGATGGAGGGCCTCAACGAGCGGCTGGCATCTGCGGCCGGCGGCGCGGACTCGATCGCTCGGGTACGTGGCCTGCTGGCCTGAGCTGGGCATTCCACCACGGGCCTGCCATTCGCGCAGGCGGTCGGCTTGCATATTGGGGACACAGCTTGCCATGACACCCAGGTCTCTGCGCACCAAGATCGTTTTGGGCTTCATGGGCTGCATCGGGGTGTCCGTCCTCGCCTTCAGCCTTCTCGTCTTCATCGGCTTCCAGTTCCGCGCTGCGGAGGCAGTCAGCCGCGACGCGGTGGAAAACAGCCGGACAGCGGCCGGCCTGGAGCAGCGGGCCGACGGTGCCAAGGTCGCCTTGTACCGCTACCTGTATTCGGTCGAGGCGGGCGATCGACAGGCGCTCGATGCCGGACTGCGTGAGATCGGCCCCGCCACGAGCGGCGGCGCGGCGCTGGTGGAAGCATCGAAGAAAGCGTCCGACCTCATCCAGAGGTCGCAAGGCGCCGCCGTGGGCCTGTTCGATTCGAGCGGGAACCTCACGCCGTCCCTTGTCACCTTGGCTGAGCTGGCCGCGGCCCTGCCGGACCCCACCGCGACGCTCCTGGTGTCCAGGGTCAATCAAGCCTACGGCCTGGTGGTGACCAATCTCGGCCGGCTGGTCTCCCTTGGCGACGCGCGATCGGGTGATGCCATCAAGGATGACGCGCAGCGCATGGTCGCGGCGCTGGCGGAGATCCAGGCGCTCCCCATCGCGACCGCTCGCGTGAAGAAGGTGGCCGGCGTGGCATCGCGCGATACGGACGCGTTGTCCGCCGCCGTCGGCTCCTACCGCACACTGATGGCGGAACGCGCTGCCGCGATGGCAAGCCTGACCAAGGCGTTCGATGTCGTCGCCGAAGAGCTGAAGGGGCGCCTCGACCGATCCAGCGCCGCGTTCACCGAAGCCAGCCAGGCCGTGGATGGTGCAAGCAGCCTGATGATGACGAGCCTTCTGGTCGCCGCCACAGCCGTCGTCCTGCTCGGCATCGTGCTTGCCCTGGCGGTCGGCCGCTCGATCAGCCGCCCTATCATCGCGCTCACGCGGACCATGGGGCGCCTCGCCGACGCGGACTACGCGGTCGAAGTCTCGGGCAAGACCCGGGGCGACGAGATCGGGGCGATGGCGCGTGCCGTGGAGGTCTTCAAGTCGACCGGGCTGTCGCTGCTCGCGAAGGAACGGGAAGCATCGGAGACACGTGCCGTCGCCGAGGCGGAGCGTGCGCGCAACGACGCGGCCCAAGCGGCGTCGGCGCAGGAACAGGCGTTCGTCGTCGCCGCGATCGGCTCCGGCCTGACGCAGCTCGCCAAGGGCGACCTCACCTGCCGCCTGGACGCAAGCTTCCCGGCCGAGTACCGCCAGGTGCAGAGCGACTTCAACGAAGCCCTGACGCAGCTGCAATCCATCGTGACCACGGTCGTGGCGACCGCCCACGGGTTCGAGTCGGGCACGGCGGAGATCACCAAGGCCGCCGACGACCTCTCACGGCGGACGGAGCAACAGGCAGCCAGCCTGGAGCAAACGGCGGCGGCGCTGGACGAGATCACCGCGACGGTGAGGCGTACGGCGGAGAGCAGCAACGATGCCCGTGCACTGATGACGACGGCCCGCGAAGAGGCGGAGCGCTCCGGCGCCGTGGTGGGCGACGCCGTCAAGGCCATGGGCGACATCGAGAGGTCGTCCTTGCAGATCGGCCAGATCATCGGGGTCATCGACGAGATCGCGTTTCAGACCAACCTGCTCGCGCTGAATGCCGGGGTCGAAGCGGCGCGGGCTGGCGAGGCCGGCCGTGGCTTCGCCGTGGTGGCCTCGGAAGTACGCGCCCTGGCGCAGCGCAGCGCATCGGCGGCCAAGGAAATCAAGCAGCTGATCGGGACCAGCACCCAGCAGGTGAGCCAGGGCGTCACGCTCGTCGGGGAAACGGGGAAGGCGCTCGGCCAGATCGTCGTGGAGATCAGGGCAGTCAGCGAGACGATCGCGACGATCGCCGCCTCCGCGCAGGAGCAGGCCACCGGGCTGCACGAGGTCAATGCCGCGGTGAACCAGATGGACCAGGTCACGCAGCAGAATGCCGCCATGGTGGAGCAGAGCACCGCCGCCAGCCACGCCCTGTCCCAGGAAGCGCAGGAACTGTCGCGGCTCACCGCCCGGTTCACCCTCGGCGACCGGATGGGCAAGCCCGGCGACGAGGCCGCGACTTGCTCGGGCGGCACGGTGGTGCCCCTCCGGTCCGCGAACACGGACCAACCCAAGCCCCCGCGCGCGGCGGCACAACGCCGCTCGGGCCGGAGCACGACGGGCCGTGCCCTCGCGCAGGCCGAGCCGGCGGGAAGCTGGGAAGAGTTCTAGCGGCGGCCGCCGGTACCGGATGGCCATCGGTCTTGTGCGTTGCCGCCCATCGCTTGCATACAGTCTCATGCCAGACCCGCAGCCCGCCGAGAGCGCCTCCGAAACGGCGAAGCGCCCCGTCGGCAACGGCCCCGGCGCTGCTCCGCATCGGCGCCACCCGGCCCGGCTGCTCGGCCTGGTGGCGGCGCTGCTGGCCTGTCTGTCCCACGGTGTCTTCGCCAAGGACCTGACATGGTCGTTCAGTTCGGACGTGCAGACGTTCGACCCCCATGCCTCCCGGGTCAGCTTCACCAACGCCTTCCTGGCCAACGTCTATGAGACGCTGGTGCGAATGGATGACCGGCTGGCGATCGAACCGGCCTTGGCCGTGGCGTGGGAGCGGCCGAGCCTCACGCTCTGGCGTTTCCACCTGCGGCCCGGCGTGCGGTTCCATGATGGCGCGCCCTTCACCGCCGACGACGTGCTGTTCACCTGGGCGCGGTTGAACACCCCGGGCGCCAACCGCGGGCCACTCTCGGCCGTGACCGCGATGCGCGCCATCGACCCGATGACGGTGGAGATCGAAACGGCCAAGCCGTTCCCGGTGCTGCTGAACGCGCTGCTGGGCATGGGCATCATGAACCGCGCCTGGGCGGAGGCGAACGGCGCCGCCGCGGCCAGCGACCTCACCTCCAGGACGGAGAACTACGCCACCCGGCACGAGAACGGGACCGGCCCGTTCCGGCTGGTGTCGCACGAGCCGGACGGCCCCACCGTGCTGCAAGCGTCCGCGGATTGGTGGGACCAGCGCCGGCACAACCTGGACCGGGTGACGTTCCTGCCGCTGCGCAACCCGGCGACGCGCACCGCCGCCCTGGTCAGCGGCGGGACGGACGCGACCGTGGACCTGCCGCTGCAGGACGTGGACCGGGTGCGGCGCGACCCGGCGCTGCAAGTCGTCCAGGGTCCGGAACTGCGCACCATCTACATCGGGATGGACCAATACCGCGACGAGTTGCTGTACAGCGACGTGAAGGGCCGCAATCCGCTGAAGGACCGCCGGGTGCGGGAAGCGTTGTACCGCGCGATCGACGTGGCCGCCATCCGGCACGTCGTGATGCGGGACCAGGCTTGGCCGGCCGGCTTCATGGCATCGCCGCAACTCGTGGGCGCGCCGCAGGACCTGAACGGACGGCTGCCCTTCGACCCCGCCGCCGCCAAGCGGCTTCTCGCGGAGGCGGGCTACCCGGACGGCTTCGGCCTGGGCCTGACCTGCCCCAACGACCGCTACGTCAATGACGAGCAGGTTTGCCAGGCGATCGCCGCCATGTGGTCGCGGGTCGGCGTGCGCACGGCGGTGCAGAGCGAGACGACGGCCGTGTGGTCCCGCCGGACCGCCTCGTTCGACGTCAGCGCGTTCATGCTGGGCCACGCCGCGTTGCCGCTGGCGGACGCCTACTCGACCCTGGCGGAGGTGATCCACAGCCGCACCAGCACCGCCGGCGGGTTGAACTACGGCCGCTACGCCAACCCGGAGGTGGACCGGCTGATCGACCAGGCCGCGTCCGAAGGCGACGAGACCGCCCGGCTGGCAGAGATGCGGGACGCGTTCGCGCGGGAGAAGGCGGACATCGGCAACATCCCGTTGTTCCAGCAACCGCTGACCTGGGCCTCCCGCAAGGGGATCGACCTGCATCAGGCGCCCGACAACTCCTTCCGTCTGTATCTGGTCATGGTGCCTTAGGATGGACCTTCTCATCAGCGGTGGCACCCTCATCACGATGGACCCCGCCCGCCGCGTGATACCGGACGGCGCCGTGGCGATCCAGGGCGACAAGATCACGGCCGTCGGCCCGGCCGCCGACCTGCCGCAGACGGCCGACCGGGTGATCGACGCGCGGGGCCACGCCATCCTGCCCGGCTTGATCGATTGTCACGCCCATGCCGGCCACGGCCTGGTCAAGACGCTGGCCGGCGGCGACAGCGCGGCCTGGGGCGAGGCGTGCCGGCGGATCTACACGCTCGCCTCGCCACCGTCGTTCTGGCAGGCGGAAGCCCGCTTGGCGGCGCTGGAACGGCTGATGTTCGGCGTGACCACGGGGCTGTCGCTGCTGGGTGGCGGCGACAGCGTGATGCGGACCGACACGCCGGCGCATGGCGACGCGCATTGCCGGGGCGTGGCGGAGATCGGCATCCGCGGGATCATGGCCGTCGGCCCCACCCGGCCGCCGCATCCCCGCCTTTATGCAGATTGGACGGGCGACGCCCGCACCGACCGCACCGTCAGCTTCGAACAGCAGGTGGAGACGGTGGCCGCGCTGATCGAGCGTTGGCACGGTGCCGAGTCGGGCCGGCTCGCGGTGTCGACCCTGATGCCGGTGTATCGCCAGACCGTCCACGACGCCGAAACCGTCGCCCTCATCGAGCGGCAGGGCCGCGTCGTGCAGGAGCTCGGCCGGCGCCACGGCACGCTGTTCCACCAGGACGGCCACCGCGCCGGCAGCCTGGAGATGGCCGGGCGGATGTTCGGCCTGCTCGGGCCGGATGCGCTGATGTCGCATTGCACCGACCTGACGCCGGGCGATATCGACGCCGTGGCGGGCAGCGAGACGCGGATCGTCCACAACCCCTCCGCCATCGCGTCCGTCCGCGGCTACTGCCCGGTGCCGGCGCTGCTCGACCGCGGCGTGTTGGTGGCGCTGGGCAGTGATGGCACGGCGCCGGACCGCAGCACCGACATGTTCCGCCACATGTTCCAATGCATGCGGCTGCACCAGCGTGAACACCGCGACGAGCGGCTGATGCCGCCGGGCAAGGTGCTGGAGATGGTCACGATCGATGCCGCCCGCGCCCTGCACATGGACGACCGCATCGGCAGCCTGGAAGCCGGCAAGCAGGCGGACGTCATCACGGTCGATCTGCGCAAGCCGCACCTCGCGCCCGCGAACATGCCGGTCTGGCGCGTGGTCTGCTTTGCCAACGGCCAGGATGTCGACACCGCGGTCGTGGACGGGCGGGTGCTGATGCACCACCGCGACGTGGCGCATGTCGACACGGCCGAAGTCCTGGCCGCGGCGGCGGCGGAAACCGAACAGATGCTCGACCGCCTGGATCTGCGCTCCCTTCTTGCGGAGCCAGCCACGCTCTGGGGCCGCGCGCGGCACTGACCGCGCGGTCGGCTCGGGCAGGGCCGAATGGCTGCGACGGGGGGCATGGCTTTGCGTGTTGCTACCGGCCTGCCCGGGTCTTTACATGGCAGTAACCGAACTCGGCGGACTCTCCCGACCAGGGCTGATCGGCCAACAGGCAAGGGGACTACCATGGACAACAGCAGGCGCAACTTCCTCGGTTCGGCGGCGATCGGCGTGGGCGGCATGGTCGCGTTGAGCCACGCGGCCGCCGGGGCGGTGGCCTCGGATCACGGCAAGCCGGGGGAGGGCGGGTTCGGCCGCCAGTCGAGCCAGCTGCCGCCGGGCGCCACGGTCGCCTACCACGACCCCAAGGACGTGGGGGAAATGCCCGAGTTCACGCGCTCGCTCGACGGCTCGGAGCCGAAGATCACCTCCGGTGGCTGGGCCAAGGAGTCGACGGAGCACCAGCTGCCGATCATGACGGGCCTGGCCGGGGTGCACATGTTCCTCAACCCGGGCGGCTCGCGCGAGCTGCACTGGCACGCCATCGCCGCCGAGTGGGCCTACGTCATCGCCGGCCGCTGCCAGACCGTCGTGCTCGACCCGTCCGGCCAGACCGAGGTCAACAACTACATGCCCGGCGATCTGTGGTTCTTCCCCAAGGGCCACGGCCACTCGATCCAGACGATCGGCGACGAGCCCTGCCACTTCATCCTGTCGTTCAACAACGGCGCCTTTTCCGAGCACGGCACCTTCTCGATCACCGACTGGATCGATCTCACGCCCAAGGACATGCTGTCCAAGAACTTCGGGATCACGCAGGCCGCGTTCGACGTCTTCCCCAAGGGCGAGACCTACATCCAATCCGGCCCGGTGCTGCCGGCCTCCCAGGCGATCGACGCGCCCTGGCCGCGCGAATCCACCCATAAGTTCGCCCTTCTGAAGGACGGGCGGTCGCGGCGCGACTTCACCGGCGGGACCTTCAACGTCGCCACCGTCGACGAGTGGCCGATCTCCACGACCATGTCGGGCGGGCTGATGGTGATCAAGCCCGGCCAGATGAAGGAGCTGCACTGGAACCCGAACGCCAACGAGTTCCACTACTACCTGAAGGGCACGGGCCAGGTCGCGATCTTCGGTTCCAGCGGGCGCGGCAAGGTGGCCAATGTCAAGGCGGGCGATACGGCCTACATCCCCGCCGGCTACGGCCATGCCATGGTCAACACCGGCGCGGAGGACCTCGAGATGGTGCAGACCTGGGACGCCGGCAAGTTCGAGGAGATCACCCTCAAGCACTGGATGGAGACCGCCCCGAAATACCTCCTGTCCAACAACATGGCCGGCGTGCCTGCCAGCACGCTGAGCCAGATCCAGAGCTGACGCGAAGCGTCGGGGCGGCCTGCCCCGGCGCCCTCGTCGAGCCGCTGCGCTACGGCATCATCGCTGACGAACAGGCTGCCTCAACGGATCGGGGTGCGCACCAGCTCCATCTGGCCGATCACGCCGAGCGACACGCTCCACCCCGGGGGCACCCACGTGGTGGCCGACATCTCCTCGATGACGGCAGGGCCGGCGATGCATAGGCCCGGCAGGATGTCGGCGCGCGACCAAACGTCGCAGCGCGCGGCATCCGGTAGCGACCTGGTCCCGCACGGCAGACCGGTGCCGCCGTCGGGCGGGGTCCAGGCGGGCGTCTCGATGGGGATGCGGCCGATGACCCGCAGGTTGACCAGCTCCACGCCGCGCCCGCTGTCGCGCCGTCCGAACTGCCGCTCGAACGCGGCCTCGAAGCGTTCCAGCACCTCCGGCAGGGCGGCCGCAGCGGGGACCACGACCGTCAGCTCGTGCGCCTGGCCGCGATACAGCAGGTCGAACTGGCGCTCCTCCACCAACGACGGAAGATCGGCGCCCTCGCTGCCGAACTCGTCCCGTATCTCGGCCAGCATGGCGCCCATCGCGGCCTCGGCGGACGCCAGGCTTTCGGCCGTCAGCGGCCCCAGCACGGTACGCGAGCGGTCCTTGGACAGCGCCGAGCACAGCGCTCCGAAGGCCGAGAAGGCACCGGGCGAAGGCGGCACGATCACGCGCGGGATGCCGATCTCGTCGGCGACCAGCGCCGCGTGCAGCGGCCCGGCGCCACCATAGGACAGCAGGGCGAACTCCCGCGGGTCGAAGCCGCGGGCGACGGATATTTCGTGCACCGCCGCCGCCATCTTGGCGACCCCCAAGCGTAGGATGGCGCCGGCCGCTTCCTCCGCGTCCAGCCCCATGCCCGCGGCCAGGCTGGCCAAGGCGCTGCGGGCCGCGGCGGGGTCGATGCGCAGCGAGCGCCCCAACTCCTGCGCCGGGCCCAACCGGCCTAGCACCACGTTGGCGTCCGTGATCGTCGGCCGCGTGCCCCCCTTGCCATACGCGGCCGGCCCCGGCACCGCCCCGGCGCTTTCCGGCCCGACCTGCAGGCTGCCGCCGGCATCCAGCGCGGCGATGGAGCCGCCGCCGGCGCCCACCGTGTGGATGTCGAGCTGCGGCAGGCGGATCACCAGCCCTTCCAGCAGCGTCTCCCGCTTGAGCGGGAACTCCGCGCCGGCGATCAGGGCCACGTCCGTAGAGGTGCCGCCCATGTCGTAGGTGATCAGGTTCGGCGCGCCGACGGCACGCGCGAGGTGCAGCGCGGCGGCGACCCCGGCGGCCGGGCCGGACAGCACCGTGCGCACCGGCTGCGCCACCGCGGTGGCCGTCGACAACAGGCCGCCATGCGACGCCACCGTGTAGAAGGCGGCGCCGGGGTAGGTGCCTCGCGCCGCCTCCGTCAGCCGCGTGATGTAGCTAGCCATCACGGGCATGACGTAGCCGTTGATCGCCGCCACCGAGAAGCGTTCGAACTCGCGGATCTCGTTCAGCACGTCGGTCGACAGGGTGACGTGCGCGAAATGCCTGGCCAGGACGGCGCCCGCCTGCCGCTCGTGCACGGCGTTGCGATAGCTGTTGACGAAGCCGACGACGACGGACTCGATCCCCGCATCCTTGAGCGCGAGGGCGGCCGCTTCGAGCGCCGCTTCGTCCAGCGGGAGGCTCGCCTGGCCGTCGGCCTCCACCCGCTCCGCCACCGTGACGCGGTCGCGCCGACGGATCAGCGGGGCGGGGCGGCGGAAATACGGGTCGTATAGGCTGTTCGGCACCAGGCGGGTCGTGCGGCCCAGTTCCAGCACGTCGCGGAACCCGGCGGTGGTGACGAAGCCGGTGCGGGCGCCGCGCCGCTCCAGCAGGGCGTTGGTGGCCACGGTGGTGCCGTGCACGATCAGCTGCAGCGTGGAGGCCTCCAGGCCGGCACGGTCCAGCGCGGCCAGCACGGCCTCGTCCGGCGCGGCACGGTTGGAGGGCACCTTCACCGCGCGCGTGGTGGCGCTGCGCGTGTCGTAGGCGATCAGGTCCGTGAAGGTGCCGCCTACGTCGATGCCGACGAACACGCTCATGGGCGACCACCACCCAGGCGGCGGATGTGGAACCCGCCCTCGAACGATGCCGCCACGGCGTCGTGCGGCAGCGTCGGGTCGGTCGCCTCCACCCATAGCCGCCGCGCCGGGCCGGAGCGTGCGGCCAGTTCGATCAGGTCGCCCGACGCGGCGCCGAGCCTGGCCGCCAGTGCCGCGGACAGGCGGCAGCGTTGCGGCGCCAGGCCCGGTTGCACATGGACCCGTACGGATGCGGCTGCCTCGTAGGCGGCCTGCCCGGCGACCGTGACGTAGCCATCCGCGACGTCGTCCGCCAAGGCCGCCGGAGCCCGTTCGGCCGGGTCGCCGAACCCGCCGCCACCGGAGGACTGCATCAGCACCACGTCGCCCCGGCGGAGCGGGAAGTTCGCGACCTTGCCGGGAAAAAGGCTGGGCCGCAGCTCGGCGCCGTCCCGCCGCACGGCGAAGGCGTTAGGCGCACCCGAAGCGCCGCCGTTCACCCCGGCGGGCGGGATGATGTTGCGGTCCGACAGCACGGACAGGCGGGCGTCGTCCGCCAGCACCTCCACCTCGCGCACCAGGCCGCAGCCGCCGCGCTGCCGGCCGGGGCCGCCGCTGTCTGGCCGCACCTCCTGGCGCACGATGCGGAGCGGGAAGCTGCGCTCCACCATCTCGGTGGACTGCACGGACACGTTCTCGCCCTCGTTGAAGGCGCGCACGGCGGTGTTGCCGTCGCCGGTGGCCCAGGCCCCGGTGCCGCCGGACGGATACTCGTAGAAGATGAAGCCACGCCCCCCGATATAGGTGTGGTTGGAGGTGCCGCGGACGTCGCCGGTCATGCGCTCGGGGATCGCTTGTGCCAGCGCACCCATCAGCGCCGCATCGCAGCCGAAGCGCACCTCGTTCAGGCCGCCGCAGGGCGCCGGGCTGCGCGCATCGACGATCGTGCCGGGCACCGTGGTGACGCGCACGGCCCGCAGCGTGCCGGAGGTGATGGGGCCGCTCGGGTCCAGGAACGATTTCACCACCGTCATCACGGAGGTGGGCGCGATGGCCGGCCCGGCGTTCAGCGGGGCGGCGACCTGGGCGGAGCTGCCGGTGAAATCGGCCTCGATGCTGTCCGCGCCGATCACCAGCCGGACATGCACCTCCAGCGGGTGCGGCGTCGCCTCGTTGCCGTCGAGGAAGCCGACATGGCGGTACTCGCCCGGCGACAAGGCGGCGATGGCCGCGCGCATCCGCCGCTCGGACGCGTCCAGTATGTCCTCCGTGGCTGCCTGCACCGTCGCCAGGCCGTGCCGGGCGACCAGGTCGCGCAGCCGCCGCTCCGCCACCCGGCAGATGCCGAGCACGGCGTGGAAGTCCGCCGTCGCCTCGGCCGTGGCGCGCACGTTGTCCAGGATCAGGCGCAGCAGCTCCGACCGGCCGGATTTGTCGAGCTTGAGGTAGTTCATCCGCAGGCCTTCCTGCAGGATGTCGGTGGCCTGGCCGTTCAGCGAGCCCGGCGTCATGCCGCCCACGTCGCCCCAGTGCGAGCGGACCACGACGTGGAAGATCGGCAGCCCGTCCATGTGCACCGGCCAGATCGCCGCGACGTCGTTCAGGTGGGTGCCGCCCGTGTAGGGGTCGTTGTGCAGCAGCAGGTCGTCCGGGCCGATGGCCCCGTGCACGGCCAGCGCGCCGGCGACGGCGCCGGCGACCGGGATGATGTGGAACGGATGGTCCTCGCCGGACTCGGCGATCAGCCGGCCCTGCCCGTCGATCAGCACGCAGGAGAAGTCATAGCCCTCATAGATGATCGAGCTGTAGGAGGACTGCACCATGGAGCGCCGCATCTCGCGCACGATGGAGCTGAGCTGCTCGCGGATGACGGCGCTGGTCGCGATCTCGGTCCGCCGGCCGGCCGCCTGGCTCATGCCTGGGCCCCCAGCTGGCGCCACGTCGCCGTCGCGTGGGCGACCATGACGCCATCCGCCCGGGTCGCCTCCGATTGCAGGAAGGACAGCGAGCGGCCTTGCCGCAGGAAGCTTGCCCGGCAGCGCACTGCGCCGGCGGTCACCGCGGCCAGGTACTGCACCTTCATCTCAAGCGTCGCACCCGGGCCGGCGACGTGGTTCAGCAGATGCCCCATCGAGATGTCCATCGCGGTCGCCAGCACGCCGCCATGCAGCGTGCCCTGCGGGTTGAACAGCGTCGGCACGGCCTCGAACGTGACGACGCATTCCTCCGCCGCGTAGCTCACCGCCATGCCGAGCAGCCGGGCCAGGAAGAACGATCCGAACTCCTGCCGCTCGTCGGCCATGGCACGGTCGAGCATGAGTGCGCCCAGCGTGCGGAGCGAGGTCGGGGGCTGGCGGTCCGTCGCGTCGGTCATCGTTCACTCACGTTGCGGTCCAAGCGACGGCAGCCGGCATTGACTCGAAATCTGCACTTTGTATACAGGAACGGTCAAGTAAGGGTCCTACCACGATGCCACAGGCCAAGATCTACGGCATACGCGAGCATCTGGTCCCGATCCGGGACGCGCTGTCGGAGGCGGTCAACGAGTCGATCTCCGTCGGACTGGCCTTCCCGCGGGAGCGGCGGCTGCAGCGCTTCTTCCCGATGGACCGGGCGGACTTCATCTTCCCGGCCCACGAGCGCTCCGAACGATACACCATCATCGAGATCGAGACGTTTCACGGCCGCTCGAAAGACGTGCTGAAGCGGCTGGTGCGCGAGCTCTACACCCGGGTGCCCGCCGCCACCGGGATCGAGCCGCGGGACCTGGACGTGATCATCTCCGAGCAGCCGCGCCACGCGTGGGGGCTGATGGGCGAGAACGGCGACGAGATCGAACTGACCTACAAGGTCGCCATCTGATGGCGGCGTCCTCGGGGCGCACCGAGGACGCCGCCATGCTCTGCGGTGCCGCCCGCTACACCGGCGAGCACATCGAAGCGGACATGCTGCACGCCCGCTTCGTCCGGTCCGCGATGGCGCACGCGCGGATCGTTGCGGTTGAGCTGGAGGCAGCCCGGGCGGTGCCGGGCGTGGCGGCCGTGTTGGCGGCCGCCGACTTGGACGCCGCGCTGCCGGGCCAACCCGCGGCGCTGGACACCATCACGAACCAGGACGGCACCGACGCGGCCGTCCCGCCGCGTCCGGCGCTGGCACGCGACCGCGTCCGCTTCGCCGGGGAGGCGGTGGTGCTCGTCGTCGCCACCACGGCGGCAGCGGCGGCGGATGGGGCGGAGGCGGTGTTGGTCGAATACGACCCGCTGCCCGCCGTGGCCGGGCTCGACGAGGATGGCACCGTGGCCATCCATCCCGGCGGCAACCTCGGCTTCGACTGGCAGGGCGGCGACCCGGCGGCCGTGGCGCCGGCCTTCGCCGCCGCACGCCACGTGGCCGCGCTACGCGTCACCGTGCCCCGCATCCTGGGCCTGCCGCTGGAGCCGATGTCGGCGGTGGCCAGCTACGATACGACCAGCGACCGTTGGACGTTGGTCACGCCCAGCCAGGGCGCCCACGCGATCCGGCGGGAGCTGGCGTCCGGCTATCTCGGCACCGCGCCGGAGCGGCTGCGCGTCGTCACCCCGGATGTCGGCGGCGCGTTCGGCATCCGCATCCACGCCCTGCCGGAGCAGGCGGCCTTGCTTGGCGCGGCGCGGCTGCTGGGGCGGCGCGTGGCCTGGCAGGCCGACCGATCCGAGAGCAACCTCTGTGAGCCGCATGCGCGCGACCTCCTGGTCCATGCGGAACTGGCGCTGGACCAGGAGGGCCGCTTCCTCGCGCTGCGTGCGCGGGCGTCCTGCGCGCTGGGCGCCTACGTGCATCCCGGTTCGCGCGCCACCCCGACCGCCAGCCTGCTGTTCGGCCTGCAAGGCGCCTACCGTATGCCCGCGGTGAGCCTGTCGGTGCGCGGCTGGTATACCAATACCACGCCGACGGGGCCGTTCCGGGGCGCCGGCCAGCCGGAGGGCACCTTCGTGCTGGAGCGGCTGATCGACGCGGCGGCCCGCCAGCTCGGCCTTTCGCCTGCCGAGTTGCGGGGCCGCAACGTGCTGCGGCTGGCCGACTTCCCCTATCGCTGCTCCACCGGGCACCATGTCGACAGCGGCGACGCGGCTGCCCTGCTTCGCCGGGCCGAGGCATGGCTGGCCGTGCAGCCGCGCGACACGCAAGGCGGCCGGCTGCGCTGCGGCGTCGGGCTGGCGCTGTACATGAAGGTCAACGGCATGGGCCGGCAGGAGCGTGCCGAGGTCGTGGCCAGCGCCGGCTCGGACACGGTGGTGGCGCGGATCGGCAGCCAGTCCAACGGGCAGGGGCACGCGACGACGTTCGGCGCCCTCGTCGCCGCCCGGCTCGGCCTGCCGCCGGAACAGGTCCGCGTGGTGCAAGGGGACACGGACCAGGTGGCGTTCGGCACCGGCACCGGCGCGTCCAGCGCGCTGGCCACCACCGGCACCGGCGTGTCGCGCAGCGCCGCCGACCTGCTGTGCCGCGCCCGGGAAGCGGCGTCGCGCCTGCTCGACGCAGAGCCGGACGTGCTGGTCTATGCCGGCGGCAGCTTCACGGTGCCGGGCACGAACCGCTTCGCTACGCTGCGGCAGCTGGCCGCCGAGGCGGGCGGGGAGCTGGCCGGCCGCTCGGAGGTGCCGGTCAGCCTGACCTTCACGTTGGGCTGCCATGCCTGCGTCGTCGGCGTCGATGGGGAGACGGGAGTGGCCGCCGTGCAGCGCTACGCCGCGTTCGACGACCTCGGTCCATTGCTGCAACCGGCCATCGCGCAGGGGCAGCTGCATGGCGGCATCGCCCAGGGGCTTGGGCAGGCCCTGCTGGAGGCGGTCCGCTACGACGCGTCCGGCCAGCCGATCACGGCCTCGCTGCTGGATTACACCCTGCCGCGCGCGTCCGATGTCCCGCCGCTGGAGTGCCGCATCGCGCAGACCCCGTCCCCGGCCACCGAGCTGGGCGTCCGCGGCGCCGGCGAGGCGGGTGCCATCGCCTCCATGGCCGCGGTCGTGAATGCGGCGGAGGCGGCGCTCGGCGGCGACTGCACGCTCGACGCCCCGCTGACGCCGCTCGCGGTCTGGCAGGCGATGCACGGATCGGAGCCGGCCCGGCGCGACCGGGCGACGAACCCCGCCACCCCCGTCAGGAGCCACGTCGATGCGTGATCCCCGTTACGACATCCTGTTCGAGCCGGTGCCGTTCGGCCCGCTGACGCTGCGCAACCGCTTCTACCAGGTGCCGCACTGCAACGGGCTCGGCGCCGACCTGCCATACAGCCACGCCGCCATGCGCGGGGTGAAGGCGGAGGGTGGCTGGGCCGCCGTGTGCACGGAGATCCTGTCGATCCATCCCTCCTCCGACTCGACGCCGTATCCCCAGGTCAAGCTGTGGGACGCCGACGACGAGCGGTCCCTGCGCCTGCTGACCGACGCGGTGCACGAGCACGGCGCCTATGCCGGCGCGGAGCTGGCGCATGGCGGGTGGGCGGTGGCGAACCGCTACACGCGCGAGCCGCTGCTGTCCCCGATCGACATCCCGTCCCGCCGCGACCCGATCCAGGCGCGGGCGATGGACCGCGCGGACATCGCCGAATACCGGCGCTGGCACCGGCGCGCGGCGCTGCGGGCCAAGGCGGTCGGGTTCGACATCATCTACATCTACGCGGCCGACGACCTGGAGCTGCTGCAGTTCTTCCTGTCGCGCCGCCGCAACCACCGGGAGGACGAGTATGGCGGCGTGCTGGCCAACCGCACCCGGCTGCTGCGCGAGGTGATCGAGGACACCAAGGACGCGGTGGGCGACAGCTGCGCCGTGGCCGTGCGCATCACGATCGACGAGATGAGCGGACCGGACGGCATCTGCGCCGGGTCGGAGGGCAAGGACATCATCGCCTCGCTGGCCGAGCTGCCGGACGCCTGGGACGTGAAGGTCAGCGGCTGGAGCAACGACAGCGAGACCTCGCGATTCAAGCAGGAGGGCTACCAGGAGCCCTATGCCTGCTACATCAAGCAGGTCACCACCAAGCCGGTGATCGGCACCGGGCGCTTCACCTCCCCGGACACGATGGTCTCGCAGGTTCGCCGCGGCATCCTGGACGTGATCGGCTGCGCGCGGCCGTCGATCGCCGACCCGTTCCTGCCGAAGAAGGTGGAGGAAGGCCGGCTGGAGGACATCCGCGAGTGCATCGGCTGCAACATCTGCGTGTCCACCTACAACCTGGGTGCGCCGATCAACTGCACGCAGAACCCGACCATCGGCGAGGAGTACAAGCGCGGCTGGCATCCGGAGCGGTATCGCCCGGCCGGGTCGGCGGACGCGGTGTTGATCGTCGGCGCCGGGCCGGCCGGGCTGGAATGCGCCCAGGCGCTGGGGCGGCGTGGCTACCAGGTGCACCTGACCGAGGCCGGGCGCGAGCTGGGCGGACGTGTGCTGCGGGAGTCACGCCTGCACGGGTTGGGCGAGTGGATCCGCGTACGGGACTGGCGCGTGGGCCAACTCGACCGCATGGCGAACGTGTCGGTCTATCGCGAGAGCGCCATGACCGCGGACGACGTGCTCGCGATGGAGGCGCCGACCGTGATCCTCGCGACGGGGGCGACCTGGCGCCGGGACGGGTTCGGCCGCCGCAACCACAAGCCGATCCCGGCCGAGCCGGGCGCCATCATCCTGTCGCCCGACGACGTCATGGACTGGGCAACCGTCGCCGACCCGGTGCTCGTGTTCGACGACGACGATTACTACATGGGCGGCGTGCTGGCCGAGACGTTGCGCAAGCGCGGCCTGGAGGTGATGTTGGTGACGCCGTCGCCACTGGTGTCCGCCTGGACGGTCAACACGCTGGAGCAGGAGAAGATCCAGCGGCAGGTGCTGGAGGCGGGCATCACGGTGGTGGCGAACCACAACCTCGCAGCGCTTCGCCCGGGTGCGGCCGACCTGGCCTGCGTGTTCACCGGACGCCAACAGACGGTGGCGGCGGCGAGCGTCGTCCTGGTCACCGCACGCCGGCCTCGGGCAGATCTCTACGACGCACTGGCCGGCCAGGTGGGGCAGGGCTCGTTACGCACGCTGCTCCGGATCGGCGACTGCTTCCAGCCCGGCACAATCGCAACGGCCGTGTTCGGTGGCCGCCGGGCGGCGGAGGGGCTGGACCAGCCCGTGGCCGACATCATCGGCTTCCGCACGGAGCCGGTCGCGACGGAACGGCCGCTCACCCATGCCACGCCGCGGCTGCGCGCGGCGGAGTAGCGGCGACATGCGGCAGCCAACGATGAACGAATGGAGGAAATCATGAACGTGTCCGTGTCCGCGCAGGCAATCGGCCGCAACGGCAACATGTCGACCATGGAGGCCGAGCAGTTCGTCATGGCATCCCATGCCCTGCCGGGCGGCGCGCTCGGCGGCAACGCCCTGGCGCAGGATGTCCGCTTCGTCGTCAGCCACGGCAAGGGGCCGCGCTTCTGGGACACGTCGGGCAACGAGTATATCGACTACGTGCTGGGCTCCGGCGCCATGTTCCTGGGCCACGCCCATCCCGCCGTGGCGCGCGCCGTCGCCGAACAGGCCGGCCGCGGGACGCATTTCTTCGCCTACCTCAACCAGACCGCAGTCGACCTGGCGCAGCGCGTCACCCCGCTGCTGCGCTGCGCCGAACGCATCCGCTTCACCACGTCGGGGTCCGAATCGACCTTCCACGCCATCCGGCTGGCGCGCGGCTTCACCGGGCGGGACAAGGTCCTGAAGTTCGAGGGTGCGTACCACGGCACCCACGACTACGCGCAGCTCAGCACCGCGCCGAAGCGCTCCTCGAACTTCCCGACGCCGCAGCCGGACACCAGCGGCATCCCGCTCGCCGTGCAGGAGCTGATGCTGGTGGCGCCGTTCAACGACCTGGACGCGCTCGGCTCCATCCTGGACGCGCACGGGCACGAGATCGCCGCCGTGATCGTGGAGCCGATCCAGCGCATCATCTCGCCCCTCCCCGGCTTCCTGGCCGGGGTGCGCGAGCTGACGGCCCGGCACGGCATCGTCATGATCCTGGACGAGGTGGTGACCGGGTTCCGCTACGGCCTGGGCGGGGCGCAGGCCTATTTCGACATCGTCCCGGACCTCGCGACCTATGGCAAGATCATCGGCGGCGGCCTGCCCGTCGGCGCCGTGGCCGGGCGGGCCGACATCTTGGACCAGGCGGATCCGTCCAAGAAGGGCCAGCCCGGCTACGTCTACCAGAACGGCACGTTGCAGGGGCATCCGCTGGGCTGCGCCGCCGCCCTGGCCGTGCTGGACGTGCTGGAGGAGCCGGGGCTGTACGAGCGCACCTTCGCCATGGCGGACAAGCTGCGCGCCGGCATGCAGGAGGTGGCGGACCGCAACGGCATGGGGCTGGTGGTGTTCGGCGACGGCCCGATGTGGCACTTCCTCTTCGCCGACCGGCCGCCGGTGAACTACGGCGATATCCTGCGCAGCGACATGAAGCGGCAGGCGGCGCTGGAGACGGAGATGATCCGGCAAGGCCTGTTCGTGCTGCCGAACAACCGGCGCTTCATCTCCATCACCCACACGGATGACGACCTCCTGCAGACGTTCGAGGCGTTCGACCGCGCCTGCCGGGTGTTCAAGGCGGCCTGACGGGCGTCTCAGGCCTCGGCAAACGTGGTGCGGATGCCGTGCCACGATTGCTGGATCAGGTCTTCAGTCAGCGTCCGGGCGGTGCGGCCGCGCCCATGCAGGATGGCGTCGATGATCTCGCGGTTGGTCTCGACGGAGAGCTGCATCATGTCGGGGTTGCGGCAGTAGGCGAGGTAGCGGTAGCGCAGCGCCTGCTTGCCGATGGTGCCGAGCAGGCGACGCAGCGTGGCGTTGCCGGACGCCAGCAGGATCTGGTCCGTCAGGCGGACGTTCTGCTCGAAATACTCGCGCACGTTGGCTTCGGCATACGCGTCCTGCAACCCGGCCATCGCCGCCTGCAGCGCCGGCAGATGGGCCTCCCCGCGGTGCTGGGAAGCCGCTTCGGCCGCCATGCCTTCGAGCGGGATGCGGCAGGCGTAGATCTCGTCCAGATCCTTCACGCTCAGCATGCCGACCCGGACGCCGCGGCGGCGGTCGCGCACCAGCAGACCGTCCTGTTCCAGCAGCCGGAACGCCTCGCGCACCGGGGAGCGGCTGACGCTGTAGCGGCGGACGATGTCCTCCTCGATGAACCGCATGCCCGGTTCGATATCCCCGTAGACGATCTGGTCCTGGAGGAAGCGCGCCAACTCCTTGGCGAGCACGTCGGGGATGCGGAACCCGTCGGGCGTGTCGGCGATGCTGTCACTCACGGCGGGCTCGATGCTGTCCGGCCACCGGCATAGCGGGGTCGCCGGGTGGTGCAATGGCCTGGCTGGCACCCGGAGAGCGAACGGCGCACCACCAGCCGCATCAGCGCGGGACGCAGCCCGTTTGCTCGAGCGCCGGCATCACCTCCTCCGCCGCGTATTTCTGCACGGCGACGAAGGCGTAGGAGGAGCCGGCGACCGGCGCCGCCAGCTTCTCGATCCGTGCGGACCAGACGGGTGCGACGGCTTGCTGGTCCCCCTTGCGGAAGCGCACCGGCCCCACGATCGTGTCGAAGCTGCCGTCTTGCAGGGCGTCGCGCACCGCGGCGGGCGAAGTGTCCTTCGCCGCGGCGACGGCTTGCAGCATGATGCTGGCGGCGACGTAGGATTGCAGCACGCCCTCGCTCGGCGCGCGGCCGTATTTGGCGCGATACGCCACGGCGACCGCGGCGGAGGCGGGCTGCGTCATCAGCACGGCGCTGGCCGGTTCGATCACGCCCGAGCCGGCGTCCGCGAGCTGGTCGATCAGCTCCTGCGGCAGGCCGGTCGGCGCCATGACCGTGGTGTGCTGGAGCAGCTTCATGGCGTTGGCCGCGACCATCAGCTGGATGTAGGGCGAGCCGAGCGCCACCGGCAGCCAAAGCCCGGTGGCGCCGGATTGGCTGATCTTGTTCAGGTAGGGCGTCCAGTCCGCGGTATCCAGCGGGGCATAGCTCTCGCCCACGACCTTGATGCCGGGGATTTCGGAAAAGGCGTGGCCGGAGGAACGGCCGTAGAGATAGTCGCTGCCCAGGATGTAGAACCCACCGGCCGACAAGGTCGGCTGGGCGGCCGTGAACCGCGCCACCGCGTGGGCGATGGTGGTGGCGGACGGCACGGAGCGGAAGGTCCACTGGTTGCAGCTCTTGCCGGTGATCTCGTCGGCGACCGCGCTCGCCAGCACGTCCGGCAGCGGCATGCGGCCGGCGCGGGCGGCGGCGGACAGGGCGGCGCCCTCGCTGCTCAGCGACGAGCAGAGCAAGCCGGACACGCCGTCGGATTGCAGGCTGGCGGCTTGCTGCTGCGCGACCGCGGGGTCGCTCTTGCTGTCGCGCACCAGCAGCGTCACCGGGCGGCCGGCAATCTCCGGCCGCGCAGCGACGGCCAGTTCGGCCCCTTCGCGCAACCGGGTGCCGATGTCGGCGCCCGAGCCGGACAAGGCGGCGACGCAGCCGAGCTTGATCGGCTCCGCGGCCCGGGACGCCGCGCCCAGCGACAGCAGCCCGGCGGCGAGGGCCAGGACCGTCACCGCGCGCATGGGTGTCGCGGTCATCAAGCCACCGCCTCGTCCACCAGGTAGCGGCGGATCTGGTGGCCCATCTCCCGGATTTCGGCCCGCACCATCGGGCTCGTGAACATGGCGCGGAAGAACGGGTGGGCGCCGCCCGGCACCCGGCGCAGCGTGGTCGACACGCCCGCGTCCATCAGCCGCATGGCATACAGCTCCCCCTCGTCGCGCAGGATGTCGTACTCGCACGTCACGACGTAGGCCGGCGGCAGGCCGGTCAGGTCGGGTTCCTGCAAGGGGACGACGAGCGTGTCGGTGGGCGTGCCCTCGCCATAGAAGTGCTTCCAGAACCACTCCATGTAGGGCGTGGTCAGCAGCAGGTTGTTCCAGCTGTGATAGGACGGCCGCGACGTGTCACGGTCGGTCAGCGGATAGATGAGCAGCTGGAACGACAGCTTCGGCGTGCCGTGCTTGCGCGCCAGGAACGTGCAGGCGGCGCTGAGCTGGCCGCCCGCGCTGTCGCCGCTGACGCCGATGCGGTTCGCGTCCAGGCCCAGCCGGCCGGCGTTCTGCGCGATCCAGCACAGCGCGTCGTAGCAATCGTCGATCGCTGCGGGATAGGGGTGCTCCGGCGCCAGGCGATAGTCCACCGCGAAGTAGGCGACGCCGCTGGCCTCCGTCAGTGCGCAGACGTAGCGGTCATGCGTGTCGATGTTGCCGATCACCCAGCCTCCGCCGTGGAAATACAGCATGATCGGCAGCGGACCCGTGGCACCCCGGGGCTTGAACAGGCGGAGGCGTATGCCGCGTCCGGGCAGCTCGGCCACCATGTCCTCCGTCACCACGCCATCCGGCCGCGGCGGCATGCCGTCGCGTGCGAAGCCGTCCATCAGCGCACGCACCTCGTGCGGCTGGCGCATCTCCATCGGTGGGTCGCAGGCGGCGACCATGGTGGCGAACAACGGTGCGATCTCGGGGTGCAGTTTCGCCGCGTTCATCCGTGTCGCCTCCCGTTCGATCCAGGCCAACCCTGCACGCCCGGCACGCCGGCGGCAAGTTGGGATTTTGTGTACATTTCGGTCTTGCACGGTGCTGGTGCCGAATGCATGGTGCGGCCATGCACGACGCGCGCCAGCATGCTCCGCCCGCTGCCGTCGGACGCGGCCCGGCGTTGCAGTTGCTGGGCGTGGAGCGCAGCTACGCGGCTTACCGCGCGTTGGCCGGCGTGGACCTCACGGTCGAAGCCGGCAGCTTCGTCAGCCTGCTCGGCCCTTCAGGCTCGGGCAAGACCACGATGCTGCGGCTGATCGCGGGGTTCGAGCAGCCGACCGCCGGCCGTATCTTCATCGACGGCCAGGATATGACCGGCGTGCCGGCGCATCGCCGTCCGGTCGGGGTCGTGTTCCAGAACCTGGCCCTGTTCCCGCATTTGACGGTTGGCGGCAACGTGGCGTTCGGGCTGGAAGTGCGGCGCATGCCGCGGCTGGACGTCGCGCGGCGCGTGGCGGAGGCGCTGGCGCTGGTCGACCTGCCGGGCCTGGAAGGGCGCCGGGTGCATGAGATGTCGGGCGGCCAGCGGCAGCGCGTCGCCCTTGCCCGTGCGCTGGTGCTCCGCCCCGCCGTGCTGCTGCTGGACGAGCCGCTGAGCGCGCTGGACCTCAAGCTGCGGCAGATGCTGCAGGACGAGCTGAAGCACATCCAGCGCCGCTCGGGCGCGACCTTCGTGTTCGTCACCCACGACCAGGACGAGGCGTTGCGCCTGTCCGACCGCATCGCCGTGGTCAACCGCGGCCGCCTGGAGCAGGTCGGCACCGTCGCGGAAATCTACGACCGGCCCTGCTCGGCCTTCGTCGCCCGCTTCGTCGGCGACACCAACATGCTGCCGGGCAGGATCGCCGCCGCCGCGCCGGGCCGCGTGGCGATCGCGTTGGACGGGATGGGCCGCACGCTGGATGCACCCTGCCATGCCGCCATGGCATCCGGCAGCCCCGCGGCGCTGTCGGTCCGGCCGGAGAACCTCCGCCTCGGCGCCGCCGAGGGGCTGCCCGCGATCGTGAGCGGTGTCACCTATGCCGGCGCGCGGATCCGCTACGCCCTCCAGGTCGCCGGGCGCTCCCTGCTGGCCGACGTGGCCGTGCGGCCGGGGAGCGGCGACCGGCTGCAGCCCGGCGCCGCCACCACGGTGAGCTGGGACGCCGCGGACAGCGTGATAGTCCCGATCGACGAAGGAATGTTGGTATGAAGAACATCCTGCTGGCGGCCACGATCGCCATGCTGTCTGCCGGAACCGCCCTGGCACAGGGCGTGACCATGGCGGCCTATGGCGGCGGCAACGGGGACACCTGGCGCAAGGGCCTGCAACAGCAATTCACCGACGCGACCCACATGAGCGCCAAGGTGGTCGACCTGCCGGACACGGAGGCAGCCCTGCGTGCCAGTGCGGCCAGCCCGCAATACAACGTCGCCTGGGTGACGGCTTTCTCGGCGGCCAACCTGTTCCGCGACGGCCTGCTGCAGACCTTCGACGCCAAGGATTTCCCGGAGCTCGCCGGCCTGCCGGACGCCGACCTGATGCGGGCGCCGGACGGGCGGCTGATCGGCATTCCCGTGCAGTACCAGTTCTACAGCATCGCGTTCAACACTGGGCAGGCCAAGGCGTCCGACTTCCCGAGCTGGACCAGCCTGGGTGACCCGGCGTGGAAGGGGCGCATCGCGGTGCCGCAGCCCTATATCGCCGCCAGCTACGACGTCCCCATGCTGGCGCATGTCACAGGCAAGGACGCCGACATGGCCGCCGGGCTCGCGGCCTACAAGCCGATCCTGGCCGGCGCCTTCACCACCCTCAGTTCCTTCGCGCAGGGCAACCTGCTGCTCAGCCGCGGCGAGGTGGCTGCCCTGCCGTTCTACTCCGCCCGGATCACCGCGCTGAAGCAGAGCGGAGCCGCGGTCGACATCACCCTGCCGAAAGAGGGCGGGCTGATGCTGCCCTACCTGCTGGTGGTGCCCAAGAACGCGCCGGACCTGCCCGCGGCGACGGCCTGGCTGAAAGCGGCGATGCAGCCGGACGCGCAACTCCGGATGTTCGACATCTCCGGCTATCTGCCGTTCAGCCCGAAGGCCGCGCTGTCGCCCAAGCAGGTCAGCGATCTCGGCAGCGACCTGCCGACCCTGCGCGGCAAACTGTACGAACCCGACTGGTGGGCTGTGTCCGCCGGGGAGAAGGCGCTGTCCGGACAGATCGAGCAGTTGCAGGCCGCAACGCACTGAACGCGCGCTTCGGACGGCTGCTCGCCGCCGTCCTTCCCGGCTGCCTGTTCCTCGCCCTCGGGACCGGGCTGGTGCAGTTGGTGGTGTCCTCGTTGGCCGATGGCGGCGCCGAGTACGTCGCCTTCTTCGCGCGGGCCGACTACATCCGGCTGCTGCTGCGGACGGGGTGGATGGCGGGCGTGACCTCCGTGCTCTGCCTGTTGCTCGGCTACCCGACGGCGCTGTTCATCGCCCGGACACGGCTCCGGCGGGACCTGTTGCTGCTGGTCGTCGTCCTGCCCTGGCTGGTCAGCATCGTGGTGCGGACCTATGGCTGGGTCGTGCTGCTCGGCAACCGCGGCGTGCTGAACGGCGCGCTGATCGGGCTGGGCCTGGCGGACCGTCCGGTGCGGCTGATGTTCAACACCGGCGGCGTGATCATCGGCCTGGTGCACGTGTTCTGCCCGTTCACCGTGATGACGGTGCTCGGCTCGCTGCTGCAGCAGGACGGTTCGCTGGAGGAGGCGGGCACCAGCCTGGGCGCCGGGCCCTGGACCGTCTTCCGACGCGTCGTGCTGCCCTTGAGCGTGCCGGGCGTCATGTCCGGCCTGACGCTCGTCTACCTCATGAGCACGGGGGCGATCGTCACACCGTTGCTGTTGGGCGGCGTCGGCGACCAGATGCTCGGCAGCCAGATCTACACCGAGGTGTTCCAGCAATTCGATTTCCCGAAGGCCGCCGTCATGGCGGTGCTGCTCGGCGGCTCCTCCCTGCTGGTGATCGTGCCGCTGCGCTGGGTGGAGCGGCGGCTGACCGCCAACATGCCCGGCGCGAGGGCAGGGGGCTGAGCATGCGGCGGCCCGGCCTGGTCTCCGGTGTCGCTGCCACGGCGGTGCTGCTGTTCCTGCCGGCGCCGATCCTGGTCGTCATCGCGTCGTCCTTCACCGCCAGCGGCTTCATCAGCTTTCCCCCGCCGGCGCTGTCCCTGCGCTGGTACGTCCGCTTCCTCCGTGATCCGGACTGGCTGGGCGCGTTGCTGGCCAGCACGCTGCTCGCCCTCCTCGCCGCGGTCGGCAGCGTGGTCGCCGGCTTCGCGGTGGCGTGGGCGGCCGAACGCTGGTACCCCCGCCAGCGCCCGCTGCTCGAGGGCTTCGTCATGCTGCCGCTGGTGCTGCCGCAGGCCGCGCTCGGCATGCTGGTGCTGTCCGTCGCCGGCTCGCTCGGCCTGGTCGGGAGCTTCGCCGGCATCCTGCTCGCGCATCTGCTGGTGACGTTGCCGTATGCCTACCGCCCGCTCGTCACCGGGGTCGCCGGGCTGGACCGGGCGCAGGAGGAGGCAGCGCAGAACCTCGGCGCCACGCCCGCCACCGTGTTCCGCCGGGTGACGCTGCCGGGCATGCGGCCGGCGGTGGCCAGCGCGCTGCTGTTCTGCTTCATCATCTCGTTCGACGAGGCGACGGTCACGCTGTTCCTGGTGGGGCCGAACGCGACCACGTTGCCGATCCGCATCTTCAACGCGCTGCAGGACAATGCCGACCCGGTCGTCGCCGCGATCTCCACCCTGCTCATCGCCGTGACCGTCGCCATCGTGCTGGTCGTCGGGCGGGTCGCGGGCCTGCTCACCTTCGTCCGGGCCGAAGGCCAAGCGGCGGCGCCTGGACGGCCACCATAGGGCGGCACGTGCGAACGCAGGAGCGTGACAGGTTGGCTTTGCAGACCAGTTCGGCGGCGATCGATCGCGGCGTCCTGCTCGGGCGTTGGGTGGACCTGACGCGAACGGTGCTCCCGGCCATGGCGCCGGCGCAGAAGTGGCCGATCCGCCATGATCATTGCTTCATGCGCATCTGCCTCGACCTCGCGATCGGGCAACGCTGGGACACGGTGGTCCGCCGCCCGGCGATCCGTCACCTGTCGGCTGAACAGCTGCAAGCGGCCGTCGCCGTGGCGGAGCGCCTCGTGGCCGACCCCGCCTGCCTCGTCGCCCTGAACCGGCAGAGCCTGGCGCTGCGTGGACGCCAGCGTTCCGCTGGGTAAGTGAAGCCGCCATGCCTTGCCACGCCGGGGCGGGACGGCCACCGTCAGGCCTGGAGCCGGGATGGTTGGAGCAGCCAGGCTGGAGCGGCTGTTCAGCGTGGGGGAGCGCGACACGTTCGGCGCCCAGCGGCACGCGCCGCTGATGGACATCGTCGTACCGTAGGCAAGGTCGCAGCCTGAACGATCCCCCCGGAGACATCGCGTCGAGCGCCGCGCCGGGCGTCAGGGCCGAACCACCGTCATCCTGAACGGCCCGCCATTCGCGGCTGCGTGGGCGACGGCCTCGTTGACGCTGGCGAGGTCGAACTCCGTCACCGCGTACTGGCCGAAATCCAGCACGCCCGACCGGGCGAGCGCGGCAAGCCGTGTCACCGCGGCGAAGGGGTACATCCATTGCCCATGGATGGTGATGCAGTTCCGCATGATCCATGGATAGGGCAATGCCAGGTCATCTCCGCCCAGCATCCCCACTCCCCCCATCAGCACCACGCGGCCATAGGGCCGCACCGTCATCAACGCAGCCCTCACCACGTGGGCGCCGACCGAAGGCGGCATGATGTCGAGCACGCAGTCGATCGGGCCGCCGGCGGCGCTCTGCATGCCGTCGCGATCACTCGCCTCGTCGCCCGTCAGCCTGAACGGGCGCAGCCGCGGCCCGAAGCGTCTTGCAAGGTCCTGCAAGGCGGCCTCGTTGCGGCCCGGCGCCACCACGCAGGCAGCTCCCATGGCGAGAGCGACGGCAACCGCGGCGCTGCCGAAATTGCCGGTGGCACCGCTCACCAGGACGGCCTCACCGGCTCGCAGACCCGCGGCAAGGAAGCCGCCGTAAGGCACCAGCGCAACCCCGAGCGCGCACCATCGGGCGGCATGCTCCGCCTCGATGGACCCGAGCCGGACGGCGTTCTCCGTCGGCACCCGCATCTGTCCCGCCAGCGATCCATCGTGGAAATACTCCTGCAGCTTGAGGCCGCCAGCGCCGCGCGCGCTCGCCCCCTGCAGCGTGATGTCGGGCGAGAGTGCGTCGTCGCGCGAATGGACCGTGCAATTGCAGTACACCCAGTCCCCGACCGCCAGGCGCGTCGCGTCCGGGCCGTAGGCGCGCACCCGGCCGATGCCGCCAGCCCCGGGGATGGCCGGCAACATCAGGGGATACTTCCGTGCGCCGCTGAAGACCTCGGCGGCGTAGGAGGGCAGGCTGGTCGCAACCATGTCGACGATGACCTCCCCGGTCCCGAGTACGGGCTCGGCGACGTCTTCGACGACCAGCGGCGTTCCCCACGCCTTCAGAACAGCAGCTCTCATTCGGTATCCCCTATCAGGCGAGTCACCCTCGATGCCGCGCCGTTCCTTAACAAGCCGAGCCCTGATACCGGTATGCGGAGTATCACCTTGGAGAAGGCGACATGGCTGGCGCGACAGAACAACTCGGCGAGTTCCTCCGCTCGCGGCGCCAGCGGCTGAGGCCGGAAGACATCGGCCTGTCCGACCTCCGTCGCCGCCGGACGCCCGGCCTGCGCCGAGAGGAGGTGGCCAGCCTCGCCGGCATCAGCGCAGAGTGGTATGTCAAGCTGGAGCAAGGGCGGTCCGTTGCGCCGTCGACCGCGACCATCGATGCCTTGTCCCGCGCGTTGCGCCTCAGCGAGGTCGAGCATGGCCACCTCGCCATGCTTGCCTCCGGAAAGAACCGGCCGGCTCATGTCCGCGAGACGGTGCCCGAGCCATTGCGGCGCGTGGTCAAGGATATGCCTTACCCGGCCTACATCACCGGGTTGCGGTGGGATGTCCTCGCCTGGAACGACTCGGCTGCCGAGGTGCTGGCCGACTTGGTCGAACTCGGTCCCGAGGATTGCAACATCCTCCTCTACGTCCTCACGACCCCGAATGGGCGAGCGCTGTTCGGCGACCGCTGGGTCGGTGAAGCCCGCCGCATGGTCGCCCTGTTCCGTGCTACCCACGACCTCTGGGCCGCCGATCCGGCCTTCATGGACCTCATCGCGCGCATACGTGCAGGATGCCGCGAGTTCGATGCCTGGTGGGCGGCGCACGACGTGGGCGCAGCGGTTGCCGGATCGAAGATCCTGCATCATCCGGCGCGTGGCCCGCTCCACTTCGAATACACCTCGTTCCAGGCGAACGATGACCCGAGGCTGAAGCTCGTCGCCTATCTCCCGGTGGTACCGGGCCCGCTGGCGCATGGTGGTGGCCGGTGATCGGCTGACCCGCACGTCCGGGGCGTCGGCTTGCGCCAGGGTCGTTGTGGGGGAACTGCGCCGATCAGCGCAGCTCCCCTTCCAGCCTCAGAAGCCGGTCGGGCCGACCGAGCCTACCCAGCGGCTGACCTTCGTCGGGTCCTTCTCGTCCATGTAGAAGAAATGGGTCATGGTCGGCCGCACCGGCGGCATCGCCGGGTCATCGAACGTCATGCCCACCTTCCCGTGGAACACCTTGAGCAACGGGCTATCCAGGTATTCGACCACGTCGTGGTGGGCGGTGAAGCCCTTGTCGATGAAGTCGCGCAGGTTCTGCCGGATCGTCTCGCGGCCATGCCAGTCGGCGACGCCCAGGTTGCATACGGCGTCCTCGGCGAAGCAGTCGAAGCCGGCGCCGAACGTCTTGTCGTCGATCTCCTTCCACATGGCCAGCAGCCAGGCCGGTGGTTCGCTTCTGGTGAAGGTGAGGGTGGTGCTCATGCGTGGTCTCCTCTGGTCTCCAATGTGGCTGGGACGGCGATGCCCAGCCGGGCTGCCGCGCGCCGGGCCGTGGCCTCGCGCCGGGTGGTGAGCGCACGCAACCGGTCCCGCGTCGCGGCCAGGATGGCGGGCGGGGCGGTCTCGGGCGTGCCGCTGTCGAAGGGCGGCTCGGGGGCGTAGGCCATGTCGAGCTGGATGCTCTGCGCCGCCGCGATGCCCCGCAGCTCGGCGGCCAGACGTAGCGCGCCGTCGATGCCGGCGGTGACACCGGCGGCGAACACCCAATCGCCATCCATGACCACCCGCTGGTCCACCGGCACCGCGCCGAAGCAGGGCAGCAGGTGGAAGGACGCCCAGTGCGTGGTTGCCCGGCGCCCGCGTAGCAGGCCGGCCGCCCCGCACAGCAGCGCACCGGTGCAGACGGAGAACACGCTGCGAGCGCCGCCGGCCTGGCGGGCGATCCAGCCGAGCACGGCCGCGTCCTCCATCAGGGCTTCCTGCCCGGGGCCGCCCGGCACGTGCAGCACGTCGAGCGGCGGGGCGTCCGCCATCGCAGCGTCCGGCGTCAGGCGCAGGCCCTTCACGTCGCGCACCGGTTCCGCCGTCGGGCCATACAGGCGGTAGGTGGCGTTCGGGATGCGGGACAGCACCTCGAACGGTCCAGTCAGGTCGATCTGGTCCAGCCCTTCGAACAGGAGGGAGCCGATCGTCAGGTGTGTGTCGGGCGGGATCATGCCGTGCTCCATGCCGTTTCGTCTTGACGCAAGATGGGGCCGGCGGCATTGGCGAGCATGCCAAAAGACCCTCGGATCCCGCCAAAGCCGCGCCGGGTTGAGCTGCTTGCGTTTGCGGGGGTGCAGATGCTCGACGTGGCCGGGCCGCTGCAGGTCTTCGCCACCGCCAACGAGATGGCCGGCGGGGATGCGCCGCCCTACGCGATTGCCGTGGTGTCGAAGTCGCACGGCTCCGTCCTGTGCTCCTCGGGGCTGGCCCTGCTGACGGAACCGCTGCCCACGCACGGCATGGCCGGACTGGACACGCTGATCCTCGCCGGTGGCCCTGGCGTCGCCGCAGCCGTCGGCGATGCGGCGCTGGTCCGCTGGGTGCGTAACCGCGCTTCGGGGGCGCGGCGGTTCGCGTCCGTCTGCACCGGGGCGCTCCTGCTCGCGCAGACGGGGTTGCTCGACGGGCGCCGCGCGGTCACCCATTGGTCGGTCTGCGCCGAACTGGCCCGGCGCTTCCCCGCCATCCAGGTCGAACCCGATCCGATCTTCGTGCAGGACGGCCCGGCCTGGACGTCGGCCGGCGTCACGGCCGGGATCGACCTAGCCCTGGCGCTGGTGGAGCAGGACCTTGGGCGTGCCGCGGCACTGGCGGTGGCACGCTACCTGGTCGTGTTCCTCAAGCGGCCCGGCGGCCAATCGCAGTTCAGCGCCGCGCTCGCCTTGCAGGAGGGCGAACGGTTCGAGGCGCTGCATGGCTGGGTGGCCAGCCATCTTTCGGACGACCTGTCGCTCCGCGTCCTGGCGCGGCAGGCCGGCATGAGCGAGCGCAGCTTCAGCCGCCACTACCTGGACACCACGGGCCGGACGCCCGCACGCGCCGTGGAGATGCTCCGCGTGGAGGCGGCCCGGTCGCTGCTGGCGGACTCGTCCGCTCCGGTGAAACGCGTGGCGCAACGGTGCGGCTTCGGCTCGGAGGAGACGATGCGCCGCAGCTTCCTGCGCCTGCTGGCCGTGACGCCGCAGGACTACCGCGCCCGGTTCGGCGCCTGAGCGCCCCGGGTGCAGTCCGGCGATCGCCGAAGCGACGGCGCCTTGCCAGGGTAGCGCGGCAGGCAGGCCCGGGCGCACATTACGTTGTCTGCGGAACACCCGAAGGGACCACGATGAAGGGATACATGAAGCTGGGCCTCATGCCGGAGGGTGCAGGCCGGACCGGCACCGATTGGTTGAACCCGGGCATGCCGCCCTATCCCGGCACGAACTTCGAGAAACACAAGGAGCAGGCGTTGATCGCCGAGGAGTTCAAGGCGGACTTCTTCTTCGTCGCCGACACGCTCTGGGCGGATGAGGTCTCCCCGCCCCATCGCCTCGACCGGTTCGAGGCGACGACGCTCCTGGCCGCCATCGCGGCCGTCACCACGAACATCGGTCTCGTCGGCACCATGTCGACCACCTTCTGCGAGCCGTTCAACATCGCCCGGCAGATCCTCTCGCTCGACCATCTCAGCAACGGCCGTGCCGGCTGGAACCTCGTCACCACCGACCCCAAGGGCTCGTCGGACAATTACGGCCGCTTCCACGGCATCTCCCACCAGGAGCGCTACGAGATCGGCGAGGAGGCGTACCGCGTCGTGACCGGGTTGTGGGACAGTTTCGAGGACGACGCGCTGCCGCAGGATAAGGAGAGCGGGGTGTTCCTCATCCCGGAGAAGCTTCATGCGCTGAACCACAGGGGGAAGTACTTCGAGGCCAAGGGCCCGCTCAACCTCCACCGATCACGCCAGGGCAGGCCGATCGTGTTCACGGCGACGGCGTCCGACGAAGGCGCGGCCTTCGCGGCCCGCTTGGTCGACTGCGTGTTTACGCCGGGTTCCGATGGCATCGACGTCAACCAGGAGTTCTACCGCAAGCTGAAGGCCAAGGCCGTGGAATACGGGCGGGACCCGGATTCGATCGCGGTGCTGCCAGGGTGCACCCCGCTGATCGCTCCCACGCGGGAGGCTGCGCAGGCGATCCAGGCCGCACGGCGGGAGCAGATCGGGTTGCAGGGCGCGATCAAGTATCTCAGCGGCTCGTTCCACGGGTTCGATCTGCGCCCATACGGCTTGGACGACCCGTTCCCGCTCGGCGCGATCGAGCGCGTCGCCGAGGGGTTCAAGGGCAACATGATGCGGATGCTCCGCGTCGCGCGCGACGAGGCTCTCACCGTCCGGCAGTTCGTGATGCGCTTCGGGTTCCCGAAGGACAGCTACGTGGGCACCGCCGAGGACGTCGCCGACGAGATGCAGGCGTGGATCGAGGCGGAGGCGTGCGACGGCTTCATGCTCGTCGAGGCGCAGCCGGGCCAGCTGCGCCTGTTCGCGGACACCGTCGCGCCGATCCTCAGGCGGCGAGGGCTGCTGCGGCAGGACTACCCGGGAACGACGCTGCGGGAGAACCTGGGATTGCCCAGGCCTGCCAACCTGTTCGCCGGGGCGCCACCGCGTGGCGGATGAACAGGTCGACGAAGCTGGTCTTTCCCGGCAAACCCCTCCGATCCCGCGTTCGAGGGGCGCATGACGATGAGGCTGGACGACAAGGACCGCCCACTCCGGATGGGCGAGGGGCGGATCAGCGGCTACCTGTCGGTGGCGCTCGGCTCGCTCAGCCTGCTCGGCGTGCTGTGCTTCATGTTCCCGGATTACCTGACCACGCCGTCGCTGCGGGCCGGCTACGATGTGGGGCTGCTGCGCAAGCTGCTGGCGACCGCGCTGGTGTTCTCCGCCGGCTTCGGCCTGCTGACCTTCGTGTTGAACCGGCAGAAGCGGCTGGGTGCGCTGGGCCTGCTGCTGACGGCGGTGGCCTGCTACCTCGGCGGCAGCGCCACGCCGGTGGGGCCGCGCTATGACGCGCCAGGGTTCATCGGGCTGGACTGGTTCATCCTGGACCTGCTGGCCTCCGCTGCCACCTTCACCACGCTGGAGAAGATCGCCCCGCATCGGCGGGACCAGCCCATCCTGCGACCGGAGTTCTGGCATGACGGGCGCTACTTCATCTTCAACCACCTGGCGATCGGCATCTTCCTGTTCGTCGGCGTGAAGGCCACGCCGTCGCTGTTCTCCTGGACGGTGAATGCCGGGCTGCAGACGTGGTTCAGGTCGCTGCCCGGCGTCGTGCAGTTCGCCGCCGTGCTGGTGACGGCCGACCTGATGGAATACGCCACCCACCGTGCGATGCACGAGGTTCCGGTGCTGTGGCGGTTCCATGCCGTGCACCACAGCGTGGAGCGCATGGACTGGATGGCAGGCTCCCGCTTGCACTTCCTGGAGCCGCTGGTGACACGCACCCTGGTGATGCTGCCGGCCTTCGTCCTCGGCGCCAACGACACGCCGCTGCTGTGCTACATCGTGTGGGCGGGGTTCCAGGCCGGGCTGGTGCATTCCAACTTCGGGCTGGAGCTTGGGCCGCTCAAGTTCCTGATCGCGACCCCGCTGTTCCACCACTGGCACCACGGCAGCGACAAGGAAGCGATCGACATCAACTACGCCGCCCACCTGCCCGTGCTGGACCGCCTGTTCGGCACCTACCACATGCCGACCGACCGCTGGCCACAGACCTACGGCGTTGCGGGAGACCCGTTGCCGAAGGGCATGTGGCGGCAGTTCCTCTACCCGTTCCAGCGAAAGGAAACGGCACCGCCTCGGGTCTGACACCCGGCTCGATGCCTCTGGTGCAGCGCCGGTGCCCCTTCACACCGCCGCCGTGACCCCGACGCGCCGCAGCTGCAGCGTGCGGAGGAACACGAACACGCCCGCCAGCATCGGCATCAGGGCCATCACAGCCAGGATTTCCCGCGTGCTCCAGCCCTGCCGCAGCATGAGGCCGACGAAGAGCGGGCTGCAGACCTGGCCGAAGCGGCCCATGCCCATCGCCCAGCCCACGCCGGTGGAGCGGATGGCGGTCGGGTAGGAAATCGCCGCGAGCGCGATCCCGCCCGAGGCGCCCAGCAGCACCGTCATGCCCAGCAGGGCCATGCAGATGGCGGAGAGTGCGGCCGATGAGGCGACCGACCCCATGACGGCCAGGATCACGGCGCCGAGCCCGAAGGCAGGCACCAGCACGAACGCCCCGAACCGCTCCACCAGCCGCCCGGCGCTCGCCATCCCGGCCACGCCGACGAAGTTGTTCAGCCCGACCAGCAGGGCTGCCGTGGAAAGCGACAGGCCGCTCGACCGGAACAGCGTCGGGCTCAGCAGCACGATGATCGTCGTGGTACCGAACGCCATGAACATGATCAGCCAGAGCAGCACGGTGCCGGACCCGCGACCCTGGGTGAACAGCGTCCGCAGGCCAGCCCCCACGACCGTCTCGATGTCGGCGGTCAGCCGGATGGGCCGCCCGGCGAGCCTCCGGTCCAGCTTGCGGACGATCGCGGTGGCGCGCGGCGAGGCAGGGTCGCGCGTGACCAGGTAGCCGATCGACTCCGGCAGGAGGAACAGCATCAGGACCGCCACGACCAGCGGAAGGAAGCCGCCGATGTAGAACACCGCGGGCCAACCCAGCGCGGGGATGACCGTCGCGTTCAGCAAGCCGCCGCCGCTGGCGCCGAGCGGGTAGGCCGCCCAGAGCACGCTGGCCAGCATGGCGCGCCTGGCGCGGGGCGCATACTCGGCGCAGAGCGTGATGAAGCAGGGCGTGGCACCCCCCAGCCCCAGGCCACCGAGGAAGCGGATCACCAGCAACTGCGGGAAGGTCTGCGCCACGGCGGTCAGCAGGGTGAAGATGGAGAGCATCAGCATCGACAAGACCAGCATGCGCTTGCGCCCGAACCGGTCACCCAAGCCGCCGAACGTCAACGCCCCGATCGTGGCACCCAGCAGCCCGGCGGAGAAAGCCGGGGTGAAGGAACCCACGGCCATGCCGAACTGCTGCGCGATGAGTGGCCCGGCGACACCGATCGACTGGCTGTCAGCCCCATCCAGCAACGCTGCCAGCGCACACAGCAGGAAGACCAGCCATTGCAGGGCACCCATCGGCCGCTCGTCGATCAACCGGGTGACGTTGACGTCGCTTCCGTTTGCCATGTCGTTCTTCCCCGTGGTCTGCCGGCTCGAAGGGCCGGCTGGACCGTCCTAGCTACCATGGCGGTTGGACGAGGTCCTGACCATGGCGGCGTCACGCCGGCAGCCGGTCACCTCCGACACGCCCAGATGGACGATGCCGGTGCGGACGAGCCGGCATTGACAGGGACCGGCAGCCGCGGAGAGGCTGTCGCCGTGCCGCTGGTCGAGGGCTGTGATGATTGCTGGAGCAGCGCAGTGGCTTCGCACCCGGTCCGGTGCGTGGACCTTCCTGGTCCGGCGCGTGCTGCAGGCGGTGCCGGTCATGCTCGGCATCGTCGTGTTCAGCTTCCTGCTGCTGCACCTGGCGCCGGGCGACATCGTGGACGTCATGGCGGGCGAGGCCGGGACCGGTGACGCGGCGTTCATGGACGCCTTGCGGGTCAAGTATGGCCTGGACCAGCCGCTGGCGGTGCAGCTGCTCCATTACCTGGCGCAGGTCGCGCGGCTGGACCTGGGCTTCTCCATGCGCAGCAACATGCCGGTGCTGCAGTTGATCGGGCAGCGGCTCGGCCCGACCGTGCTGCTGATGGGGTCCAGCATCGTGCTCGCGCTGGGCTTCGGCGTACTGGCGGGGACGGTCGCCGCACTCCGCCGCAACACCCTGCTCGACGACCTCGTCTCGCTCCTGGCGCTGCTCGCCTATGCCATGCCGATCTTCTGGGTCGGCCTGGTCCTGATCGTCGTCGTGGCCATCAAGCTGGCGCTGCTTCCCACCGGCGGCTTCGCCGACGTCATACACCCGGCGCACGGTGCCGCGCTGCTGGCCGATATCGGCCGCCACCTGGTGCTGCCGGCGGTGACGCTGTCGCTGTTCTACTTCGCCGTCTACACCCGGATGACGCGGGCCTCCGTGCTCGAGACCATGGGCATGGATTATGTCCGCACCGCGCGTGCCAAGGGGCTGCGGCGCGACAAGGTCATCGTCCGCCATATCCTGCGCAACGCCCTGCTGCCGGTCGTCACCCTGGTGGGCATGCAGACGGCGTCCCTGCTTGGCGGCGCCGTGGTGGTGGAGACGGTGTTCGACTGGCCCGGCCTGGGACGGCTGACCTACGATGCCGTGTTCCAGCGCGACTACTCGCTGCTGGTCGGCATCCTCATCCTGTCATCCGCAGCCGTGGTCGCGGTGAACATCGTCGTCGACCTGGCCTATGCCCGGCTCGACCCGCGGATCGCCCTGCGGTGAGGGCCCTGTGGCGCCGGTTCCGTGCCCGGCGATCGGCGCTGCTCGGCCTCCTCCTCCTCCTTGCGGTCACCGCCGCGGCCGCCACGGCGCCCGTGCTCTACCCGGACGACCCGGCGGACATGGTCGCGCCGCCGCTGCTCTGGCCAGGGAGCGACCGGGCGTTCCCGCTCGGCTCCGACCCGCTCGGGCGCGACCTGGCGGCCGGCCTCATGCACGGCGCGCGCAGTGCCCTGCTGATCGGCGCGTCCAGCACGGCGGCGGCGCTGCTCGTCGGCGTCGCCGTGGGCGCGTTGGCGGGCTTCTACGGCGGATGGGTCAATGACGGGCTCATGCGGGTGACCGAGATGGTGCAGACCATGCCGCCGTTCATCCTGGCGGTGGTCGTGGTGGCGGTGGTCTCGCCATCCTTGACGTCCATCGTGCTGGCCGTCGCCTTCGTGTCCTGGCCGCCGGTGGCGCGGCTGGTCCGGGCGGAGGTGCTGGCGATGCGCGAGCGCGACTTCGTCCAGTCTTGCTACGCCATCGGCATGTCCGAGCAGGCCATCATCTGGCGGCAGATCCTCCCGAACTGCCTTGCCCCGGTGGTCGTGATGTCCTCCATCCTGGCCGCGGGCGCCATCCTGACCGAGGCTGGGTTGTCCTTCCTGGGGCTGGGCGACCCGAACGCCGTCACCTGGGGCTCGATGATCGGTGCCGGGCGCGACAGCATGCGCACCGACTGGTACCTCGTGACCCTGCCCGGCCTGGCTATCGTGCTCACCGTCCTCGGGCTGAACCTGGTCAGCGAGGGCCTCAACGACGCGCTCAACCCGAAGCTGCGGATGCGCTGATGGCGCCGGCCGGGGCCATCGTGCTGGCGGCGACGGGGCTGACCACCCGGTTGGACACGCAGGACGGCCCCGTCACGGTGGTCGACGGGATCGACCTGGCCCTGCGGGCAGGAGAGACACTGGCGGTGGTGGGGGAGTCCGGCTCGGGCAAGTCCATGACCGCCCTGTCCCTCCTGCGCCTGCTCCCGGAGCCGGCCGCGCGCAATGCCGGCGGCACGGTCATGTTCCGCGGGCGGGACCTGCTCCGCATCCCCGAGCGGGAGATGCGGGCGCTGCGCGGCGATGCCCTGGCCATGATCTTCCAGGAACCGATGACGTCGCTGAACCCGGTGCTCCGGATCGGCGCCCAACTGGCGGAGGTGTGGGAGGAGCACCGGCCGGAGCTGTCCCGGCGAACGGCGCGGGAGCGGTCGCGCGCGCTGCTCGGGCGCGTCCGCATCCCCGACCCCGACCGCATCCTGGACGAGTTCGCACACCGGCTGTCCGGCGGCATGCGCCAGCGGGTGATGATCGCCATGGCGCTGGCCTGCGACCCCGCCGTGCTGATCGCCGACGAGCCGACCACGGCGCTGGACGCGACCGTCCAGGCACAGATCCTGGACCTGCTGCGCTCCATCCAGGCCGCGCTGGGCCTGGCCGTCATGCTGATCACGCACAATCTGGGCGTCGTCGCCGAAAACGCCGACCGGGTGCTGGTGATGTATGCCGGGCGCAAGGTGGAGGAGGCTCCGGCTGCGGAGCTCCTCCGGGCGCCGCGCCACCCTTATACCGAGGGGTTGATCGCGGCATTGCCCGATCCGGGGCGCAGCGGGCCACGGGAAAGGCTGCACGAGATCCCCGGAACCGTGCCCCCGCTCTCCCGCCTGCCGCCCGGCTGCGCCTTCGCGCCGCGCTGCAAGCTGGCGATGCCGGTGTGCCGGGAGCGGTCCCCGGCACTGGCGACCTACGGTGCGGCGTCCGTCGCCTGCTTCGCCGCCGGGAGCCCGGCCGGTTGACCGCCGATGCCGGGCCCGGTCCGCCGCTGCTGGAGGTCCACGGCCTGCGCAAGCACTACCCTGCCGAAGGTGGCGGGACGGTGCACGCGGTGGACGGCGTCAGCTTCTCGGTGGCCGCGGGGGAAACGGTCGGGCTGGTCGGCGAGTCCGGCTGCGGCAAGTCCACGCTGGGCCGGTCCGTCATGGGGCTGATGCCGATCACGGACGGCGAGGTGCGCTTCCGCGGGCAGGTCGTGTCCGGGCTGCCCTATCGCCGGCTCCGCACGCTGCGGCGGAGCATGCAGTTCATCTTCCAGGACCCCTATTCCTCCCTGAACCCGCGGCAGACCGCCGGGCGCATCGTGGAGGAGCCGTTGCGCGTGCACCGGTTGGGCGGCCGTGCTGTCCGGCGGCGGCGCGTGGACGAGCTGCTCGCCCGGGTCGGCCTGCCGCCGGAGGCCGCCACCCGCTACCCGCACGAGTTCTCGGGCGGGCAGCGCCAGCGGATCGGCATCGCCCGCGCGCTGGCCCTGCAACCGGCCCTGATCATCGCCGACGAGCCGGTCTCCGCCCTGGACGTCTCGGTGCAGGCGCAGGTGATCAACCTGCTGGTCGACCTGCAGGCCGAGTTCCACCTGTCCTACCTGATGATCTCCCACGACCTGGCGGTGGTGCAGCACATCGCCGACCGCATCCTGGTCATGTATCTCGGCCGCCTGGTGGAGGCGTCGGACCGGGCGCGGATATGGTCGCAGCCGCTGCACCCCTACACGGCCGGCCTGCTCGCCGCGCACCCGTCGCCCGACCCGGATGTCGACCGTGAAGCGCTGCGCCGCCGGCGGATCGGCGGCGACGTCCCCAGCCCGCTCCATCCGCCACCGGGCTGCCGCTTCCACCCGCGCTGCCCCTTCGTGGCCGACATCTGCCGGGTGGAGGCGCCGGCCTTCCGCGCCCTTGCCGACGGGCGTAGCGTCAGCTGCCACCTGGTGCGCGAGGCGAACGGGGCCGCCGTGTCGCCGGTGGACGATTTCGACCGGAGGTGATCCCGCATGACGACCGGCAATCCCGTGACCAGGCTGTCCCGCCGCACCGTGCTCGGCGCCGCGGCGGCCGTGGCGGCCGGCGCGCGGCGGGCCGCCGGGCAGCCCGGTGGCGGCGGGACGCTGGCCATGGCGATCTGGCCCGACCCGACGAGCCTGGTCTGCGCGTTCACGACGTCCGACCAGGTGCTGATTGCCAGCTCCAAGATCACCGAGGGCCTGCTCGCCTACGGCTACGACTTCAAGCCGCAGCCCCGGCTGGCCACGGCGTGGGACGTCTCGCCCGACGGCAAGACCATCCGCTTCACGCTGCGCCAGGGGGTGAAGTGGCATGACGGCCGCGACTTCACCTCCGCCGACGTGGCGTTCACCTTCATGAACCTGCTCAAGACCAGCCACCCGCGCGGCCGGGCGACCTTCGCCAACCTCACGGCGGTGGACACGCCGGACCCGGCGACCGCCATCCTGCAACTGGCCGTGCCGACGCCGGCGATGATGGACGCGCTGTCCGGCTTCGAGAGCCCGATCCTGCCGCGGCACATCTACGAGGGGAGCGACCCGCTGCTCAACCCCGCCAACAACCGGCCGGTCGGCACCGGGCCGTTCAAGTTCGTCGAGTGGGAGCGGGGCAGCCACATCACGCTGGTGCGCAATGACGCCTACTGGCAGCCGGGCCATCCCGCGCTGGACCGCATCGTCATGCGCATCATGGACGACGCCGCCGGCCGCGCCGCCGCGCTGGAGGCGGGCGAGGTCATGCTGGCCGGCCCGAACCCGGTGTCCCCAAGCGAGATCGTCCGCTTCCGCGGCATGCCGAACTTCACCGTCGAGACGCATGGGGAGGAGTTGCTCCAGCACGCGCAGGCGATCCAGGTGAACCTGCGCCACCCGCCGCTGGACAGGCTGGAGGTGCGCCAGGCGATCCTGCACGCGATCAACCGGGAGGCGCTGGCACGCGCGGTCTGGTACCAGGCGGGGACCCCGGCAACCAGCCCTGTGCCGCACCAGGCGGGCGAGCTGCTGGCGCCGTCCCTGCCGGGCTTCCCCTACGACCCCAAGCGGGCGGAGGCATTGCTGGACGCGGCCGGGCTGCCGCGCGGCGCGGACCGGATGCGCTTCAAGCTGCGCATCGACTGGGTGCCGCTGGGCGAGGCCAGCCTGCGGACGGCGGAGTTCATCAAGCAGTCGCTGCAACGCGTCGGCATCGAGGCGACCATCCGGTCCTCCGACCTGCCGACCTACCTCAAGCTGGTCTACACGGACTACGATTTCGACCTGAACGTGTTCCTCTACGCGCCAACCTTCGACCCTTCCATGGGGCTGCAGCGGTTCTACTGGTCGAAGGCGGCCGCGAAGGGCTCGCCGTTCGTCAACGCCGGTGGCTACGCCAGCCCGGCGATGGACGCCCTGCTGGAGGCGGCGGCGAGCGAGCCCGACCCGGTGCGGCGGCGCGACGTCTTCCGCGAGTTCCAGCGGGTGGCGATGACCGACCTGCCCCTGTTGCCGCTATTGGACCTGGATTACCCGACGATCATCGACACGCGCGTGCGCAACGTCGTGGCCCTGCCGGAGGGTATCCGCGGCAACTTCGCCGACGTCCGGATCGCCTCCTGACCGCCCTGCTTCAACACCCTGGTGCACCCTGCCGATGAGCATCCTTCTCGAACGTCGGCCGGACCGGGTCGCGGTCGTCACCCTCAACCGGCCGGACGTGCTGAACGCGCTCGACGTGCCCGCCAAGGAGGCGCTGGGCGCTGTGTGGCGAGAGATCGCGGGCGATACTGCGATCCGCGCGGTGGTGCTGCGCGGTGCGGGGCCGCGTGCCTTCTGCGCCGGCTCCGACGTCAAGGCGATGCACCGCACCGGAACGATGGTGTCCACGGCGGTGCTGATGGACGCCATCCCGAACGTCGGCACCGAGCTGCCGCAGCCGGTGGTCGCCGCCCTTCACGGCCATTGCCTGGGGATGGGCCTGACGCTGGCGCTGCATTGCGACCTCCGCATCGCGGCGCCCGACGCGCATCTGGCGTTCCCCGAGGTGCCGCACGGGATGATCTCCGGCGTCAGCGCCGTGCGGCTGCCGGGCACGGTGGCACCCGGGCGCGCGATGGAGTGGATGCTGCTCGGCCGGCGCATCCCGGTGGAGGAGGCGCGGGACGCCGGGCTGGTCAATCGCGTGGAGGCGGACCCGTTCGCCGCCGCGTTGGCCTGGGCGCAGGCGATCGCGGAAGCTCCCGCCACCGCCGTGCAGGCCACCAAGCGCTTGGTCCGCCACGGCGCGCGGCTGACGAACGATGCCGTGGCCGAGATCGGGGCCATGCGCGACTGGGTCGAGCGGCAGACGGACTTCCGCGACAACGCCGCCGAGTTCGACCGGCGAGCGCCCGGTGCGCGGCTGGGCATCGACTGATGCACCTTGGCGCCGTGATCGCCCGCCTGGCCCGGCGCCACGGCGGGCGCATCGCGATCCGCGATGCCGACGGCGCCTGGAGCTTCGCCGGCTTTGCCGAACGCCTGGCCCGGCTGGGCCATGGGTTGCTGGGCCTGGGCCTGGTGCCGGGCGACCGGGTCGCGATCCTGCTGGCGGACCGGCGCGAGTACCTGGAATGCGATTACGGCGCGATGGCGGCCAGCCTGGTCCGCGTCCCGATCGATCCGGGCCTGCCGGCGGCGGACGTGGCCGCGTTGCTGCGGCACGCCGGGGCGCGGGCACTGGTGACGCAGGCAGCCCTGTGTGGGGACCTGCCGCAGCTGCGCGCCGCCGTCCCGGGACTGGACCACGTCATCGTCGTCGGCCCTGCCGCGGCGGGGGCGGTGGAGTATGAGGCATTGCTGGCCGGCAGCGCGGCCACGCCGTTCGACGGCGGCGATGGCGGTGCCCTGGCGAGCCTGAACTTCAGCGGCGGCACGACGGGTCGCCCCAAGGCGATCATGCTCCGCCACGACAACCTGTCGGCGGTGCTGAAGAACGCGACGGCCGGCTTCCACGCCTCCGCGGACGACGTGTTCCTGAACGTCCGGCCGCTTTGGCCGATCGCGCAGCTGGTCATGTTCGCCCACCTGGCGGCAGGCGGCACGGTGGTGCTCGGCGGCCGCTTCGCGCCCGAAGCATTCACTTCCAAGGTCGCGGCCAGCGGCGCCACCCGGAGCTCGCTGGTGCCGACGCAGCTGGTGCGGCTGCTGCCGCACATCCAACCCGGCGATGCCCGGCTGGACAGGCTGTCGGCGATCATCGTCGGGGGCTCGCGCCTGCCGGCGGCCACCTTCGCCACGGCGCTGGAGCGGCTCGGGCCGCGGATCGGCGTACTGTATGGCATGACGGAGGCACCGATCACGACCTACCTCGAACCAGGCCGTTTCGATGCCGCAGCGTGCGCGTCGGTCGGGCATGCCCTGTTCTCCGCCGAGCTGCGGATCGCCGGGCCCGACGACAAGGCCGTGCCGGTGGAGCAGGACGGAGAAATCCTGATCCGCGGCCCGCATGTGATGGCCGGCTACTGGAACGACCCTGCGGCCAGCGCGGCGGCCTTGTCGGATGGCTGGCTGCGGACCGGGGATGTCGGGCGGCTGAACGGCACCGGGCGGCTTTCGGTGACCGGCCGGCTCAAGGACGTGATCCGCTCCGGCGCGGCCTCGATCGTGCCGGCCGAGGTGGAGGATGTCCTGGCCGCCCACCCGGCCGTCGCCGACGTGGCCGTGGCCGGGCTGCCGGACGAGGAATGGGGCGAGGCCGTCACGGCGTTCGTCGTCCTGCGGCAGGGCGCGGCCGTCGACGGGGCAGCCTTGGCCGAACACTGCCGGGCCCGGCTGGCCGCATACAAGAAGCCGCGTCGCGTGCTGTTCGTCCCGGCCATTCCCCGGTCCCACTACGGCAAGGTGCAGCGGGACCGCCTGCTCGCCTTGGCTGCGGACTGACCTCGCCGTCCGGACGCCGATCGGCGCGAGAGGGCTTTTGGGGGCTTCTAGGCGCGGCTTACTGGCATCGAACAGTGCCGCGGCTGTCCGTTGCCGGGCGTAGTCGCATTTCGCGGTCGTGCTGGCGAGATTGACCGTATACGCTCAATTATCCTATGGTCACCGCAACGGCAGCCGGGTGAGACGCTGATCGGGAAGGACGGGGATGGTTGACCCAGGATTGTCGCGCCATGGACGAGCTCTACGGCATGCCGGGGCACCTGATCCGGCGTGCGCAGCAGCTGTCGACGGCCTTGTTCACGGACGAGTGCGCCGCGTTCGGCCTCACCTCCGTGCAGTTCGCCATCCTCCACACGGTGGACCTCCATCCCGGCGTGGACGCGACCCGGCTGGGCGCGCTGGTCGCCTTCGACCGCTCCACGATTGGCGACGTGCTGGACAGGATGGAGCACAAGGGATGGCTCCAGCGCAGCGCGTCGCCCGACGACCGGCGGATCAAGCTGGTCGCGCTGTCGCCGGCCGGCCGCACCTTGCTGCGCGAGGTCCGTCCAGCCGTGCGCCGCGTCCAGCAACGCCTGCTGGCGCCGCTGACCTCCGCCGACCGGGACAGCTTCGTCCGCCTCTTGGCGCAGCTGGCAGAATGTCCACCGAGATGAACCCGCGAGGCACGCCGCCGCGGCGGCCGAGAAGGAACAGCCATGTGCCCCTCTGACCGTATCGCCGTCCATGCGGACGACACCGCCGCCGCTGGCCAGGCGCCGTCCGCCGCCCTGATCGCCGACCTGGTGACGGCGAACCACATCCTGTTCGACCAGGGCGTGGTGGACGCGTTCGGCCATGTCAGCGCCCGCCACGACAAGCGGGCGGACCGCTTCCTGCTGGCCCGCAACATGGCGCCGGGCAACGTGACGGCGGCGGACATCGTGGAGTTCGACCTGGACGGCAACCCGGTCGACGCCGACGGCCGCAAGGTCTACCTGGAGCGGTTCATCCACGGCGAGATCTTCCGCGCACGGCCGGACGTGATGGCGGTCGTGCACTCCCACTCGCACAACATCGTCCCGCTCAGCGTGGTCAAGGGCGCCCCGCTGCGCGCCATCTTCCACATGGCCGGCTTCATCGGCGAAGCGGCGCCCGTCTTCGAAATCCGCGACGTTGGCGGGGACGGCACCGACCTGCTGATCAGCGACAACGCGCTGGGCCGGGCATTGGCGGCGACGTTCGCCGACACCGAGATCGCCCTGATGCGTGGCCATGGTTCCACCGTGGTGGCGAACTCGGTGCCGCTCGCCGTCTACCGCGCCGTGTATGCGGAGCTGAACGCGCGCTACCAGCTCCAGGCCAGCGCGATGGGGGAGGTCACCTACCTGACCGCAGCCGAGGGCCGCGCCTGCGTCGACCGGGTGGAGGGCCAGGTGCAGCGCCCGTGGGATTCGTGGAAGGCGGAGGCGGCGAAGCGCCGGAGCGTGTGATGCAGTTCCACCTGAACGGCTTCCACCCGGGTGACCCGGCCCTGATCGAACCGCCTCCGGGCCATCGCCAGACGGGCGGGGGCGAGGCCATGCCCGCCGAGGTCGACGTGCTGATCGTGGGCTGCGGCCCCGCGGGCCTGACCCTCGCAGCCCAACTGGCCGCCTTCCCCGACATCGTCACCCGCATCGTGGACCAGAAGCCGGGCCCGCTGGTGCTCGGCCAGGCGGACGGGGTGGCATGCCGCACGATGGAGATGTTCGAGGCGTTCGGCTTCAGCGAGCGGGTGTTGCGGGAGGCCTACTGGGTCAACGAGACCGCGTTCTGGAAGCCGGACGAGCAGGGCGGCGGCATCGTCCGCGGCGGCCGCATCGTGGACACGGAAGAAGGCCTGTCCGAGTTCCCGCACGTCATCCTGAACCAGGCGCGGGTGCATGACTTCTACTTGGAGACAATGCGCAAATCCGCTGCCCGGCTGGAGCCGGACTACGCACGCGGCTTCCTGGACCTCGCCATCGGGGACAGGGTGACGGTGCGTCTCGAACGGCTCGACGAGGCGCACAAGGGTGAGGTTGAGACCGTGCGCGCGCGCTACGTCGTGGGCTGCGACGGCGCGCGCAGCGGCGTCCGCCGGGCGCTCGGCCGGGCGTTGCATGGCGAGTCGGCCAACCAGGCCTGGGGCGTCATGGACGTGCTCGCCGTCACCGACTTCCCCGACATCCGGCTGAAGGCGGCGATCCACTCCGCGACGGAGGGCAGCCTGCTGATCATCCCGCGCGAGGGCGGCTACCTCGTGCGCATGTATATCGAGCTGGACAAGCTGGACCCGCAGGAGCGGATCGCCGACCGGGCCGTCACGGTGGATCGCCTGGTCGCCGCGGCCGGTCGCATCCTGCACCCCTACACGCTGGAGGTGAAGGAGGTGGCGTGGTGGTCGGTCTACGAGATCGGCCAGCGCCTGTGCGACAGGTTCGACGACGTCGTGCCGGGCGGCGAGGCCCAGCAGCCAAGGGTGTTCATCGCCGGGGACGCCTGCCACACCCACAGCCCGAAGGCCGGCCAGGGCATGAACGTGTCGATGGCGGACGCGTTCAACCTCGGCTGGAAGCTCGCGGCGGTGCTGCGCGGCCAAAGCGCCCCTTGCATCCTGCACACCTACTCCGCCGAACGCCAGGCGATCGCCGCCGAGCTGATCGCGTTCGATCGCGCCTTCGCCGCCATGTTCAGCGCCGCACCCAAGCGCGCCGGCGATCCCGGGGACGGCGTCGACCCGGCGGAGTTCCAGGACTACTTCGTCAAGCACGGCCGCTTCGCCGCCGGCACGGCGACGCGCTATGCGCCCTCCCTCATTTCGGCCGCGCCGGCACATGGAGGCTTGGCGGCCGGGTTCGAGGTCGGCATGCGGTTCCATTCGGCGCCGGTGATCCGCCTGGCCGACGCCAGGCCGCTCCAGCTGGGCCACGTCCTCAGGGCCGATGGCCGCTGGCGCCTGTTCCTCTTCGCCGACGGTGGCGACCCGACCAGCCCGGCATCCCGGCTGCACACGGCCTGCGCCTTCCTCGGCAGCGCGCGTCATGGCCCTCTGCAGCGATACACGAAGGCCGGCGCGGACATCGACTCCGTGATCGACGTCCGCGCGGTGGTCCAGCGGGGCCACCGGGACCTCGCGATCGACGCGATGCCGGCACTGCTCCGCCCCGCGAAGGGCCGGTTCGGCCTGATCGATTACGAGAAGGTGTTCTGCCCCGTCCTTGGAGCAGGCGACATCTTCGAGATGCGCGGCATCGACCGGGCGGAGGGCTGCCTGATCGTCGTGCGACCGGACCAGTATGTCGCGGCCGTCCTGCCACTCGACGCGGAGGAGGCGTTGGCCGCGTTCTTCGACGCGTTCATGCTCGCCGTGCCGAACGAGGGGCGCACGGTCCGGGCCACAGGGCGTGAACCGCTGCACGCGTAAGGATGCAGCGACCTGGGAAGCGAGATGGAGCACCTGGTCCCCGAAACCCGCGCCTGAGCCGCGGATCGTCCGCCGGGCCGAAGCGGGATCAGGTGGGGGTGGAGCGCCGCGGCGGCTTGTGCCGCAGGGCGAGGCGTCGGAGCGCGTTCTCCAGATGCCGCTCGGCCGCCAGGCGCGCTGCATCGGCATCGCCGAGGACGATCGCGTCCAGCATGGCCCGGTGCTCGGCCTGGACCTGCTCGGTGAGGCCCCATTGGCGCGAGTTGGTGCGGGCGGTGCGGACGAAGTGGCGCACGCGGGAGTCCAGGAACTCCAGGATCTGGTTGAACAGCGGATTCCCTGCGGCCTCGATGATGGCGCGGTGGAAGCCGATGTCTTCGTCCTCGCCGGCTTTTCCATCGCGCACGGCCTGGTCGATCGCGTCGTACCACCGCCGGATGCCGGCGAGCTGGGACGGCGTCCGGCGCTTGGCCGCGTGTGCGGAGGCGGCCGAGCGGACCGCGCTCAGCAGCTCCACGACGGCCCGCAGGTCGTCCGCGTCCGACGGCACGACGTGCAGGCGCAGCGTGGGCGCGTCCGCCGCCATGACATAGGCGCCCGACCCCTGGCGGGAGACGACCAGGCCATCCTGCTTCAGCCGGCCGAGCGCTTCGCGGACGATCGCCCGGCTCACCCCGTAGGATTCCGACATCTCGCGTTCCGTGGGCAGCCTGTCACCGGCGCGGAACGTCCCGTCCGTGATCTCCTGCCGGACTTCCTCGGCCAGCCGTTCCGCCAGCAGCGGACCTCGCTGCATCAGGGCGTTCGGTCGCTGTGGCACCGGGTCAGCGCCGGGTGGACGGCAGGTTGCGGCAGGCCGGTCGGGTGGCGTCGTCCATCGTGGCAGTTCCTCTGGTTCGGCAGGGTCGTGGTAGGGGGACCGCCACGTGCGGTCTACCGGCAACTCACTGCAGGCGCAGTTCCAGCCGCTTGCTGAGCAGCACCATGGGGAACAGCAGCACGAAGTAGATCGCGGCGACGGCGGTGTAGACCTCCAGCGGCCGGAACGTGTCCGACACCATCACGGAGGACCGCTGCATCAGCTCCGGGATGGCCACGATGGAGAGAAGCGCGGTGTTCTTCAGCTGCAGCACGGCCTGGCTGACCAGGGGCGGCACCATCCGCCGCATCGCCTGCGGCAGGATGACGAGGCGGAGCGCCTGCAGCCGCGACAGGCCGATCGCCGCGGCCGCCTGCCACTGCCCGGGTTCGATCGACAGCACGCCCGCGCGGACGATCTCCGTGGTGAACGCGCCCATGTAGAGCGAGAGGCCGATGCCGGCGGCGAACCAGGCCGGCAGGTCGATGCCCAGCACGATCGGCAGGGCGTAGTAGAACCAGACGATCTGGACCAGCAGCGGCGTGCAGCGGAACAGCTGCACGTAGCTTTGCACGGGGAGGCGCAAGAGCCGGCTGCGGGCCAGCAGGGCCGGCGCCAACACCAGCCCGATCACGCAGCCGGCCACGGTTGTCGCAACTGCGTAGCCCAGCGTCACCAGGGCGCCCTCGACCCAGAAACTGGGTGGGGTGAGGACGGCGGAAAAATCCCATTGATACGCCATCGGGGCCGCTCCGGACCGTCATCGGTCGAGCTTCACACTTCTGGCGGTGCGCGGCAATTGGTCGGGTAACCTGCTGAAAACCGTTGACGTGCCCGGTCGTGCGGTCGAGGATCGGGCGGCCAAGGACAGGCCAGCAAAAGGACCCGCCATGCAACGCAGGAGAACAACGCTCCGTTTGTTCGCATTGGCGGCCGCAGCCTTCGGCCTGGTCGCCCCTGCCGCGCGTGCGGCGGATGCTTCGACGGTCGACCAGATCAAGGCGCGCGGCAAGCTCCTGGTCGGCTGCGTGCCGGACCTGCCTTACGCGGGGGAGGACCCGCGGACGGGCAATTGGCGCGGCTACGTGCCGTTGATGGCGGCCGACATCGCGCGGGTGCTGCACGTGGATTGGGAGTGCGTCTCCGTCACCTGGGGCAACGCCGCCCTGGCGCTGCAGGCCGGCAAGGTGGACGTGATCCTGGACCTGGGTGCCACGCCCGAGCGCGCCCTGGTGGCGGACTTCATCGGCCCGTCCAACAAGCAGGCCTTCATGATGATCACCCGCAAGGGCCTGACGGGCACCACGTGGGAGGATTTCAACAAGCCGGACATCCGGGTGGCGGTGCAGGTCGGCACCACCAACGAGACGATCCTGAAGCTGGTGGCACCCAATGCGACGGAGGTGGGCCTGGCGCCGGGCACCGACCCCTCGCTCGCCGTGTCCTCCGGCCGGGCGGACGCGTTCCTGTCCACCTTCCTGACCGGGACCATCGCCCATGCCAAGAACCCGGGCATCGGCGACCTGGTGTTGCCCACTCCTCTGGTATCGGCCGACAGCTCCATCGCGTTCCGCTACGAGGCGGACCCGCGCTGGAAGGGCTTCCTGCAGACCTGGATGAGCTACAACATCAAGCTCGGCGTGATCCCCGGATGGGTGAAGCAAGGGCTGGTCGAGTCCGGTGTCCCCGCGGACACGCTGCCGGAGCTGATGCACAAGGCGGGTTACTGAGCCCCGTCTGGCACATCCTGGTCGACGGGGTCCCGGTGGCGGCCGTGCCGGGTCAAAGCGTGGCCGTCGCGCTGATGGCCGCAGGAGTGACCACCCTCCGGTCGAGCCTGGTCGAGCGGGCGCCGCGCGGCGCGTTCTGCCTGACGGGCGTGTGCCAGGAATGCGTGGTGCGGATCGGCGCGGGGTCGGCGCTGGCCTGCCAGACCCCCGTGCGGGACGGGATGGCGGTGGGCCTGGACGCGCCTGGTGCTTGAAACCCCCGATCTGGCCGTGCTGGGCGCGGGCCCGGCCGGGATCCGGGCCGCGCTGTCCGCCCGCGCCGCCGGGTTGACCGTGCTGATGGTCGACGAGGCGCCGTCGCCTGGCGGGCAGGGCTATCGCGCTCGATCCGACGGCGCGCCGGCCAAGGACGCGGACGGCCGGCGTGCCGACAGGCTGCGGCAGGCGCTGGCGGCGAGCGGCGTGCCGGTCCTGCAAGGTCATCGGGTTTGGACCGTCTCCACCCAGCCGATCCGCCTGGCATCGACGGGTCCGAGCCCGGTGAAGACGATCCAGCCGCGCGCCCTCCTGGTCGCTGCCGGCGCGACCGAGCGGGTGCTGCCGTTCCCCGGCTGGACGCTGCCGGGCGTCATCGGGCTGGGTGCCGCGACCGTCCTGCTGAAGGCACCCGGGCCATTGCCGCCTGGCCCGGCGGTGGTGGCCGGGCGCGGGCCGCTGCTGGCCTTGGCGGCGGCGGGGCTGCTGGCCCGCGGCATGGACATCGCCTGCGTGGTGGACGAGGCAAGCCGGGCGGACTGGCTCCGTGCGCTGCCCGGCCTGCTCTCGCGGCCGGACTTGCTGGCGCGCGGCGCGATGTGGCTCGCCCGGTTGCGTGGGGCGGGCGTGCCGGTGCTGCACGGCCATGCCGTGGTCCGGGCGCTCGGCAACGACGCGTTGCAGGGCGTCTGCATCCGGCCCTTGTCCGGGTCGGCGCGCGCCGGGCGGACGGTGCCGGCCCGCCTTCTGGCGGTCGGGCAGGGGTTGGTCCCGGCGACGGAGCTGCTGTCCCTGTTCGGCGTGCCGCTCCGCTTCCGGCCGGAGGAGGCTGCCTGGGCCCCAGACCTCGCGCCCGGTGGGCGGACGGGGATTGCGGGCCTGTATGCGGCGGGGGACGGCACAGGCATCCGCGGAGCGGCCGCGGCCGAACTGGCCGGCCACTTGGCGGGCCTGGCGGTGGCGCAGGACGTGGGCGCGCGGCCTGCCTCGCGGCCCATCCGGTCGGCCGCCAAGCTGCGCCGGGCGGACCGGGCGGGCGCAGCCATGGCCCGCCTCATGACGCCGGGGGCGGATCGGGTCGCCGCCATAGCGGGGGACACGGTGGTCTGCCGCTGCGAAGACGTCACCCGCGCCACGATCGACGGGGTGCTGGCGGGCGTATCGGACCTGAACCAGCTGAAGACGCGGACACGGTGCGGCATGGGGCCGTGCCAGGGCCGGGTCTGCGCCCCGGCCGTCGCCGCACTGGCGGCGCTGCATCCCCATTTGGCCCAGCCCGTCCGGCCATGGACCGTGCGGCCCCCGTTGCGGGCGGTGCCGATCGGCGACCTGGTGGGCGCGTTCGGCTACGCGGACATCCCCGCCGTGAAGCCGGCCATATGACCGACGCGGCATCCTACGACCTGGCCGTGATCGGCGGTGGCGTGATGGGCTGCCTCGTCGCCCTCCGTCTGGCGCGCGCCGGCATGCGCACGGTGGTGCTGGAGGCACGGGGCGGCCTGTGCACCCAGGCCAGCGGCGTCAACACGGGCCACGTCGCCGTCATGGACGGCCGCCCCTACCGCGTGCCGTACGCGCTGCGGAGCATGGAGCTTTGGGCCAGCGCAGCGCGATGGCTCGGCACGGATGTGGGCTTCCGCACGCTGCCCGGGCTGAAGGTCGCCTTCACCGAGGCGGAGGCGGAGGAGTTGGCCGCGTCCGTGGCGGCGATGCGGGCTGAGGGCGCCACGCTCGAGATGGTCGGCGCCAACCGGGCGCGGCAGATCGAGCCCAGCCTGTCGCCCTCGGTCCGCGCGGCCGCCTGGTCCCCGTGCGACGGCTACGCCAACCCGCTGCGCATCGCGGACGGGTTCGCCGCCGCCCTGGCCGCGGCCGGCGTGGCGGTGCAGCTGCACGCCCCGGTGCAGGCGATCGATCCCGGGCCGCCATTCGTGATCCAGAGCGCGCACGGCACCGTGCGTGCCCGGCGGTTGCTGCTGGCGGCCGGGGTCTGGATCGGGGAGATCGCGGCGCTGATGGGGCTGGCGCTGCCGATGCTCTGCCGGGTCAGCCAGGTGAGCGTGACGGAGCGGCAGGCGCCCGTGATCGGCACCGCCCTGGGGACCGCCTCCGACACGTTGTCGCTGAAGCAGGTGGAGAACGGCACGGTGCTGATCGGCGGCGGCTGGCAGGGCATCGGCAGCCCGGCGGAGGGGCCGCGCGAGGTGATCCCGGAGCACGTCGTGGGCAACCTCCGCCTGGCCTGTGCCACCATCCCCGCCCTGGCGCAGGCACGGCTGGTCCGCACGTGGCTGGGGTTGGAAGCGCGGGCAGCCGACAACCTGCCGCTGGCCGGCGCGCTGCCCGGCATCCGCGACGGCTGGGTGCTGGGCGCGGTCCACACCGGCTTCGCGCTCAGCCCGGCCTTTGCCGAACGCATGGCGGGGCTGATTCTGGGTCACACGCCTGCAACGCCCGCGTTCGACCCCGGCCGCTTCAGCAAGGTGGCCGCCGTTGCGTGAGGACCCGTTGCTGCAGCCGCTGACGGTGAAGGGCGTCACCTTCAAGAACCGCGTCATGTCCACCGCCCACGCGCCCGGCTATGCCGAAGGCGGCCTGCCCGGCGACCGCTACCAGCTCTACCACGAGCAAAAGGCGCGAGGCGGCCTGGCGCTCACCATGTTCGGCGGCAACTCGACGGTCTCGGCCGACGCGCCGTCCGGCCACATCGACGTGTCGACCGACCGTTGCATCGCGCCGTTCCGGGCGTTTGCCAACCGCATCCATGCCCATGGCTGCGCCCTGATGTGCCAGGTGTCGCATATGGGCCGCCGCGCGCGGGCCGGGCGCGGCAGCCTGCTGCCCGTGATCGCGCCGAGTGCCGTGCGCGAGCCGCTGGGCCGCAGCTTCGCCAAGCCGATGGAGGGGCACGACATCGTCCGCATCGTGGCCGCCTATGCCGATGCGGCCGGCCGATGCCGCGCCGCCGGGCTGGACGGCGTGGAGCTGTTGGCCACCAGCCACCTGCTCGGCCAGTTCCTGTCCCCGCTGGCGAACCGGCGCACGGACGGCTACGGCGGCAGCTTCGCGAACCGCGCCCGGTTCGCCTGCGAGGTGCTGGAGGCGGTGCGCGGCGCGGTGGGCGATGACTTCGTGGTCTCGCTCCGGCTGTCGGGCGACGAGATGATGGAGGGCGGCCTTTCAGCCGCCGAATGCGGCGACGTGGCTGCCTACCTGGCGGAGGGCGGTCGGTTCGACCTGCTCAACGTGTTGGGCGGCAACGCGTGGAGCGAGTCCGGGATGTCGCGCAACATGCCCGGCATGGGCACGCCGACCGCGCCCTTCCTCCGGCTGGCGGCCGCGCTGCGCGAGCGCACGGGCCTGCCGGTGGTCCATGGCACCCGGATCACGGATCTGGAGACGGCCCGGCACGCGGTGGTCAGCGGTATGCTGGACATGGTCGCGCTGACCCGCGCGCACATGGCCGACCCGGACGTGGTCGCCAAGCTGCGCCAGGGGGCGGCGGACCGCATCCGCCCCTGCGTCGGCGCGCGCAACTGCCTGGACGGGGCGCTGCATGGCGGCAGCAGCGTGTGCATCCACAACCCCGCGACCGGGAAGGAGGCGACGGTGCCGCAGCACGTGGCCGCCAGCACCGGCCGGCGCTACCGCGTGGCGGTGGTGGGCGGCGGCCCCGCCGGCCTGGAGGCGGCCCGCGTCTGCGCCGAACGCGGCCACGCGGTCAGCCTGTTCGAGGCCGGGGAGAGGCTGGGCGGCCAGGTGCTGATCGCCGCCCGTGCCCGCGGCCGGGCCGAGATCGCCGAGATCGTCGGCTGGCTGGCGCGGGAGAACGCGCATGCCGGCGTCGCCCTGCACCTCGGCGCCTACATGGAGGGACGGGACGTGCTGGCAGGCCGGCCCGACATCGTGGTGGACGCGACGGGTGGCCTGCCCGCCGACGGCGGCGTGGCCGACCCGGATGGCCTGCTGGTGTCGACCTGGGACGTGTTGACCGGCGCCAAGGCGGTCGCCGGCACCGTGCTGTTCTTCGACGACCATGGCGGCCACCAGGGGCTGTCCTGCGCCGCCACGCTGGCCGCCTGCGACGCCATCCAGTTGACGGTGGTGACGCCCGAGCGGTTCCTGGGCAGCAACCTGGGGGACGTGAACCGCCCGCAATACCTCCAGCCGCTCTACGGCCACGGCGCGACGCTGCTTGCCGACCGGCAGCTGGAGGCCGTGGCGCGCGCGGGCAACCGGGTTCGGGCCGAGCTACGCAACACCTACACCGGCGTGGCCGAGACGCTGCTGGTGGACCACGTGGTGGTGGAAGCCGGCTCGGACCCGAACACGGCCTTGTATGACGCCCTGTCCCCGCTGTCGGCCAATGGCGGCGCCGTCGACCTGTCCCAGCTGGCCGCCGGGCGGGCGCAGCCGATGGCGGCGGACGGGTTCGTCCTGTGGCGCGTCGGCGACGCGGTCGTGCACCGTGGCATCCACGCGGCCATCCTGGAGGCCCGGCGGCTTTGCCAGAATGTCTAGGCCAGGTCTCGGCTTGGGACGGTGGGCGGAAGCCCATCCTACGAGTCGATGCGACCGACGTAGGGCGGGCTTTAGCCCCAGGCTTCAGCCCACCGCCATCGTCACGCGGTTTGCCGCGGTGCCGAAGGCTGGTGGTCCGTGCCACATCTGCCGTCCCATCAATGGAGCGAACACCATGAGTCCGACCCGGCGCCACATGCTGTCCCTCGCTGCCGCTGCTGCGGCGAGCCCCTTGCTGCACCGTCACGCCAACGCGGCGGACGGCCTGGAACCCACCGTCGTGATCCGCACCACGGGCGGCGTGTTCGAGGCGGCGTTGAAGCGCAACTTCTTCGACCCGTTCACGGCGGCCACCGGCGTGCGCGTCGTCCCGGTCGCGGCGTCCTACGGTGACATGATGGCGAAGTCGGCGGCCATGCAGGCGGCCGGGCATGTCGAGTGGGACATCATCTCGCCCCAGTTCACCGAGTTGGACACCATCTCCCAATACTTCGAGGACCTGGGCGACTGCGCCAGCATGCCGAACGTCGCGGCCGATGGCGTGGCCGGGGCGTGCGGCCGCTACGGCGTGCTCTACCTGACGGGGGCGCAGGTGCTGGCCTGGAATCCCAACACCTACAAGGACAAGGTCCCGCAGAGCTGGGCGGATTTCTGGGACACCAAGACCTTCCCCGGGCGCCGCGCCCTGCCCAACACCGGCAGCCCCTGGGCGACGCTGATGCTGGCGCTGCTGGCGGACGGCGTCCCCGCCGACAAGCTGTTCCCGCTGGACCTCGACCGCTCCTTCCACAAGCTGGACGCCATCAAGCCGGAGGTGGCGACCTGGTGGCGCACCGGCAACCAGAGCCTGACGATGTGGGGCAGCGACGACATCGCCATGTCCATGATGTGGAGCGGCACGGCCTATGCCGGCAAGCGGTCCGGCATCCCGATGGAGTGGACCTACAACCAGTCGATCGCCGATTTCGGCGCCTGGTGCATCCTGAAGGGCGCGCCGCACCCGCACGCCGCGCGCGCCTTCATCGACTACTACATGTCGAACCCGGCGCACCACGCCGCCTTCTCCGAGGAGATGGGCTACACGACGTCCAACCTCGCCAGCCACGCCCTGCTCACCGCGGAGGAGAAGAAGGAGCTGATCTCCACGCCGGAGATGCTCGCCGGCATCATCAAGGTCGATGCCGTTTGGCTGAACGCGAACCGGGCCCGGATGCTGAACCGCTGGAACGAGTGGGTGTCCGCGTGACGGCCGCATGACCGCCTCCGTCCTGACGGACGACTTCCGCCCCACTGCGCTGTGGCTGGACGAAGCGCCGTTGCAGCCGGCGGACGACGCCTTGCCGGACCGGGTGGACGTGGTCGTGGTGGGCAGCGGCTATTGCGGCCTGTGCGCCGCGCGGGTGCTGGCCGCCGGCGGTGCGTCCGTGTTGGTGCTGGACGGGGGAGACCCCGGCGCCGGCGCCAGCAGCCGCAACCACGGCCATATCGGCGGCGGGGGCAAGCTGCCGGCCAAGCTCGACGCGGCGGTGGGCGCCGAGCGCGCGGCGCTGATCCGGCAGGACGCCGTCGCCTCAGTCGACTTCGTCCGCGCCCTGATCGCGGACGAGCGCCTGGAGGTCGATTACGTGCAACGCGGCCGCTTCCTGGCCGCCCACAGCCCGGGCGCCTTCGCCAAGCTGGGCGCCCGGGCGGACGCGATGCGGACGGGGCTGGGCCTGACCGTGGAGCTCGTCCCGCGGGAGCGGCAGCGGGAGGAGATCGGCAGCGACTTCTACTACGGCGGCATCACCATCGCCGAAGCGGGGGCGTTGCAGCCGGCCAAGCTGCACCGGGAGATGCGCCGCCTGGCGGAGGCGGCGGGCGCGGCCGTGCGGGGCAGGGCGCCCGTGCAGTCGATCACCCGCGTATCCGGCGGGTTCCAGGTCCAGTCGGCGCGCGGCCTGGTCGCGGCGGACCACGTGGTCGTCGCCACCAACGCCTATAGCGGCGCCGCGATCCCCTTCGTGCGGGACCGGGTCATCCCCGTCACAGCGTACATGATCGCGACCGAACCCATGCCGGACGCGCTGGCGCAGGACGCGCTGCCCCGCAACCGCACCGGCGGGGACACCAAACGTGCGCTCTATGCCTTCCGCCGCTCCCCGGATGGCCGGCGGATCGTGTTCGCCGGGCGGGCCAGGTTCCACGACATCGACGAGCGCCGGGCCGCTGCCATCCTGCACCGGTTCATGACGGGGGTATGGCCGCAGCTGCGCGATGTCCGCATCTCCCATTGCTGGAAGGGCTTCGTCGGCTTCACCTTCGACTTCCTGCCGCACATGGGCGAGGCGGACGGCCTGCACTATGCCGCCGGCTGCCAGGGCGCGGGCGTGGCGATGATGAGCTACCTGGGCCACCAGATCGGCCTGAAGATCCTGCGGCGGCAGAACCGCGCCTGCGGGCTGGACAGCGCGCACTTCCCGACGCTGCCGGGCTATCGCGGGCGGCCCTGGTTCCTGCCCTTGGTGGGCGGCTACTACAACCTGCGCGACCGGATGGACCGCACCCTCGCGCTCGCCCGGCGGTAGCGGCTACCCGGTCCGCCGGACGCCCGTCCTGCGGGACGCGTTGGCCACGCCCATGAGCAGCAGCGTCACGACGACGAACAGGGTGGAGGCCGCCGCGATCACCGGCGACAGGTTGAACTCGATATCCTCGAACATCTTGCGGGTGACGGTCTTGTGCTCGGTGCCGGAGATGAAGAAGGACACGACCGTCTCGTCGAACGAGGCCAGGAACGCGAACACCGCGCCGGCCAGGACCGCCGGGGCGATCAGCGGCAGGGTGATGCGCCGGAAGCAGGTCAGCCGGGACGCGCCGAGGTTGAGGCCGGCCAGCTCCAGCGAAGGCGGCACGCGTTGCAGCGCCGCCGTCACCACCAGCACCACGTAGGGCACCGCCAGCGCCGTATGGATCAGCACGAAGCCGAGGCGCGTCCCCGTCAGTCCCAGCGGGGCGAACTGCAGGTAGACCGCGATGGCCACGATCACCGGCGGGACGATCAACGGCGCCAGCAACAGCGCCTCCAGCGTCTGCCGGCCCGGCAAGCGGCCACGCACGAGCGCGACCGAACCCATGGTGCCGATGACGGTGGCGGCCAGCGTGGTCCACCCGGCGATCTGGGCGGAGAACAGCGTCGAATCGATCCAGTCCGGGTCGAACAGGTAGGCACGGTACCAACGCAGCGAGAAGCCTGCCGGCGGGAAATGCAGATAGGGCGTGGGGCTGAACGACATCGGCACGATGATCAGGGTGGGCAGCACCAGGAACAGCAGGATGGCGGCGCATGCGGCACGGAACACCCATCCGCGCCCTGGGACGCGTGCGGTCATGCCAGAGCACGATCGCGGAGGTTGACCTTCAAAAGCCCTCTCCCAAAACGAGAGGGAGAAGCGGGCTCTCGAGGGCAAGCAAACGCGCGTTAGTCAACGGCGACCGCCCGGTCCAGCCGCAGCAGGCGCTTGAACGCCACCGTCATGCCCACCGACAGCACCAGCAGCACGCAGGAGATTGCCCCGGCGAAGGGCCAGTTCAGCAGCTCGGTCGCCTGCTGCCCGATCAGGGTCGCGATCATCAGCGTGCGCGGCCCGCCCAGCAGCGCCGGCGTGATGTAGAAGCCGAGCGACATGACGAACACCAGCAGGCAGCCGGCGAACACGCCCGGCAGCGACAGCGGCAACACCACGGCCAGCAAGATCCGCACCGGCCCGGCGCCCAGGTTCGCGGCCGCGTTCGGCAGGTCCGCCGGCAGGCTGCGCAGGGCGGAGTAGATCGGCAGCACCATGAACGGCAACAGGATGTGGGTCATCCCCACCAGCACGGCGCCGTTGGTGTAGAGCATGGTGAGCGGCTGCGCGATCACGCCCCAGTCCAGCAGCGCCGCGTTGACCACGCCCCGCCGCTCCAGCAGCGCGATCCAGGCATAGGACCGCACCAGCGCGGAGGTCCAGAGCGGGACCAGCACGCAGGCGGCAGCCAGCCGCGGCATCACCTTGCCCGGCCGCGCCATGGCCGCCGCCGCGGGATAGCCGAGCAGCAGGCTTGCCACGGTGCAGGCCAGCGCGATCCCGATCGTCCGCAGGATGACCTGCAAATAGAGCGGCTCGGTCCATAGCCGGCGATAGTTGCCGAGGCCGGGCGCCGGGTCGGTGACGCTGGTCAGCAGGAGCCGGCCGATCGGCAGGAAGAAGGCCCAGCCTAACAGGAGCACCAGGGGCGCGATCAGCAGCAGCGTCAGCGGCAGGGAGAGCTGGCCGCGAAACGAGGTGGCCGCCGCCCGCGCGGGCGGCGGCGCGGCAGGAGCTGCCTGCAGCGCCGTGGCGCTCACGGATGGTGGCCGGGGAACACGATCGCATCCGCCGGCCGCCACGTCGCCGCGACGGCATCGCCCGGGCGCAGGTCGGCCAGGCCTGGGCGGCTGCCGATCGTGGCGCGGAGCACCGCGCCGCCGGGCGTCTGCATGAGCATGACGGTGGTGGCGCCGTTGAACACGATCTCCGTCAGCCGGCCGTGCAGCCCCTCGCCGGCGGGCGGCGCCAGCACCACGTGCTCCGGCCGCACGGCGACCGAAGCCGGGCTGCCCACCGTTGCTGGGGAGGGCGCCGTGCCGAACACCTCGCCACCCTCGACCGCGACGGTGCAGGCGGCGCCGGATGCGGCCTGCACCGTGCCGGGCAGCAGGTTCATCTCGCCGATGAAGTCGGCCACGAAGGCGTCCGATGGCCGGTCGTACAAGTCCCGCGGGGAGCCGACCTGCGCCATGCGCCCGCCCTTCATCACGGCGACGCGGTCCGACATGGTCAGCGCCTCCTCCTGGTCATGCGTCACGTAGATCACGGTGGCGCCCAGGCGGCGCTGGAGCTGCTTGAGCTCGATCTGCATGTGCTGGCGCAGCTTCTTGTCCAAGGCGCCGAGCGGCTCGTCCATCAGGATCACCGGCGGGTCGAACACGATGGCCCGGGCCAGCGCGACCCGCTGCTGCTGGCCGCCGGACAGCTCGGACGGCTTGCGCCCGGCATGGTCGTCCAGCTTCACGGTGGCCAAGGCCTTGCGGATGCGGCTGTCCCGCTCCGCCCGGCCGATCCCGCGGGTGCGCAGCGGGAAAGCGATGTTCTCCGCCACCGTCATGTGCGGGAACAGGGCGTAGCGCTGGAACACCATGGCCAGGTTGCGCTTGTTGGGCGCCACCCGGGTCAGATCGCGGTCGCCCACCGTCAGGCGCCCGGCATCCGGCTGCTCGAACCCGGCCAGCATCATCAACATGGTGGTCTTGCCGGAGCCGGAGGGCCCCAGCAGCGAGACGAACTCGCCTGCCGCCACCGCCAGCGACACGCCGCCCACGGCGGTGACGGCCCCATAGCGGCGCCAGACCTCGTGGATGCCCACCGACAGGCCGGTGGCTCCGCTGCTCATGCGCGATCGGCCTTGGGGTTGGGCATGCCGGGCACCTCGCTTGCCGGTTGGACCGTCGGTGGCGGATGCTACCACGCCGCACCCGCAGTTTAGTGCTGGCAATTGGTCTGGCAACCCGCTGACTTGGTCGCTACGTTCGCCCCCGGCCAAGCAGGAGAACGCCCATGGCAAGCGCCTCTGCGCATCCCGACTGGCAAGCCCGCCCCTATTGGTGGGACGAGGTGCCGCCCGTCCCCGCGCATGACGCGCTGCCACAGCGGACGGATGTCGCCGTGGTGGGCAGCGGTTACACGGCCCTGTCGGCCGCCCGCATCCTGGCCCGGCACGGCCTGTCCGTGACGGTGCTGGACGCGCGCGAGCCGGGCTACGGCGCCAGCACGCGCAACCACGGCATGGTGGGCGGCGGCCTCAAGCTGCCGGCCAAGCTCGACCGCACGCTGGGGCAGGAGCGCGCGGACTGGATCCGCCGCGGCGCCCGCGAGTCGTTCGTGGAGTTCAAGCAGATCATCGCCGACGAGGCGCTCGACGTGGACTACTGCGACACCGGCCGCTTCACCGGGGCCCACACGCCGGCCGCCTACGGGCGGCAGGCCAAGCGGGGCGAGGAGCTGGCGCGCAACTTCGGCTATCACACCCGCATGCTGCCGCGCGAGGAGCAGCATGCCGAGATCGGCAGCGACTTCTACTACGGCGCGCTGCTGGTGGCGGAGTCGGGCGGCCTGCAGCCGGCCAAGCTGCACCGGGCCTACTGGCGCCTGGCGGAACAGGCCGGCGCACGGGTCGTCGGCAACGCGGCGGTGGGCGCCATTGAGGGGCGGCACGGCGCCTTCACCCTGCGCACGGCGAAGGGCGACCTGCGGGCGGACAAGGTGTTCGTCGCGACCAACGCCTATACCGGGGCGATCAGCCCGCGCTTCCACCCCTACGTGCGCCGCCGGGTGGTGCCGGTGACGGCCTACATGGCGACGACGGAGGAACTGCCGGAGGACGTGGCCCACCACATCCTGCCCACCAACCGCATGTGCGGCGACACCAAGCGGTCCCTGTTCGCGTTCCGGCTGTCGCCCGACCGCCGCCGGGTGATCTTCGCCGGCCGCGCCCGGTGGCGCGACATCGGCGAGGCGGCGGCCACCCCCATCCTGCACCGCTTCATGAGCGAGGTGTGGCCGGTGCTGCAGGGCTACCGCATCACCCATTGCTGGAAGGGCCTGGTGTGCTTCACCTTCGACAAGCTGCCGCATATGGGGGAGGTGGACGGGCTGTACTACGCAGCCGGCTGCCAGGGCAGCGGGGTGGTGATGATGTCCTACCTGGGCCGGCAGGTGGCGGAGAAGATCATCTCCGGCAGCGCGGTGCAGTGCGGCTTCGACGCCCTGCCCTTCCCCGGCCGCCCCGGCTACGACGGCCGCCCCTGGTTCCTGCCGGCGGTGGGGGGCTATTACAAAGTGCGGGACGCGATCGAACGGAGACTGGCTGCCCGCGGCCCGTCGCCGACGACCGGGATCGGACGGTTGTCGCTTTAGCCGTCTTCGGCAGGTATGGCGACACAGCACCCCGAACGCGTGGTCTGAGCGTCCGCACTTGGGTAGAAAGCCGACCTATCCGAACACATCATCTCGGGTCACAGTGATCGGCGTTGACGTAACTGCCTGGTAGGCCGGTGAGGATCGAGACTGAACGGAATGGAGCAGCCTGGACGTGAGTAAGATCGGCCTTCTTATCGTTGGCGTTTACGCCGCGCTTTCGGCCGCTTGCATCGTTTGGGGCGCCACCCTCCTGAACGCAAAAGACAGCAGTACCCTGGTGCAACTGCCTGTTCTACCGGCGCTGCTCGTCGCCGACCTTTTCAACTTGACCGGGTGGCTGACAGACGCTCCGTGGTTTGCAAGCCTGGTGCTGTTCATCCCACCTACGGCGGCAGTGTTGTACGGCGCCGGGTGGTTGATCGGGCTGCTCAGCTTGAAGGTAGGTCGACGGTCGGCTCCCTCTCACCGGTCTTGATGCTGGTGGCGCTTGTCTAATCGACCGAGCAGGCACGAGGCTGCTAGCGTCCTCTGCGACACACCGAAGGTCAGCCAAACCGGCCCGGTGCGAACGCTGCCAAGTCTATGGCGGGTGCGCGGCCCGCCACCAACTCCGCCACCAGCCGGCCGGTGAAGGGCGCGCCCGTCAGGCCCAGATGGCCGTGGCCGAAGGCATAGACAATGTCGGCCGACCGACGCGACCGGCCGATCACCGGCAGCGAATCCGGCATGCTGGGACGGTGCCCCATCCACACGGACGCGCGGTCCGCACCGCCATCGGGCGCCAAGCCGGGGAGGAGCGCCTGGGCCAGCGGCAGCAGCGCGCGGGCGCGGCGCCAGTCCGGCGGGGCGTGTAGCCCGGCCAACTCCACCGTGCCGGTCAGCCGCAACCCGGACGCCATGGGGGTCAGGACGAAACGGTCCTCCGCATGCAGCGTCGGCAGACGCGGAGTCACCTCCGGCCGCGCGAGGGTCAGGTGGTAGCCGCGCTCGGTTTCCAGCGGCAGGCGGTCGCCCAACTGGCGGGCCAGCGGACCGGAATGCGCACCCGCCGCCAGCACCGCCATGTCGGCCGCCACCGGCCCGGCGCCGGACCGTACGGCGCGGAGCCGGCCGCCGGTCAGGTCGAACCCGGTCGCGGCTGCCTGCACCAAGCGGCCGCCGTCGCGGACAAAGGCCTCTGCCAGGCGGCAGACCAGCGCGTGCGGGTCGACCGCATGGCCATTGCCGGGCAGCAGCACGCCGCGGAACAGGCCGCGCGCCAGCCCCGGGTCCAGCGCGCGCAGCGCGGCCGGCCCCAGCTCCTCCCATCCGATGCCGTTGGCCCGGCGCAGTGCCCAGCCGGCCTGCCCCGCCCGCCAGCCCGCCTCGGTCCGGTAGACGATCAGGGAGCCGTCCTGCCGGACGAGTTCGGACGCTCCGGCCTCCGCCAGCAGGGTGCGCAGGCTGTCATGCACCGGTGCCAGCAGGCGGACGAGCGCCGCCGCCTGCGACGCCACCCGGTCGGCCCGGCCAGCCCGGAGGAAGCGCAGCAGCCACGGCGCTGCCCGCGGGAGATAGCGCCAGCGCAGCGCGAGCGGGCCGGCCGGGTCGCGCAACCATCCAGGCACCTGCCGCAACGTGCCCGGCCCGGAGAGTGGAACGATGGAGGAGGGGCTGAAGCAGCCGGCATTGCCCATGGACGCGCCGGAGCCGGGCAGGGCCGGGTCCAGCACCGTCACCGCATGTCCGTCCCGTTGCAGCCAGCGTGCCGCGGCGATGCCAACGATCCCGGCGCCGATCACCACCACGTTCATCAGGTTACCTGGCCAATTGCATCGGTCCATGGTGTTATACAGGCGCCTCGATATTTGACCACGAGCGGGAGCAGCAGCCATGACGTCCACACGCCGCCTGGGCGGATTGTTCTCCGTCACCGTCACCCCGTTCGGCCCGGACGGCGCGCTGGACCTCGCTGCCTTCGCCACCATCCTCGAATGGCACATCGCGCAGGGCTCGGCCGGCCTGGCCATCGCCGCCGACAATGGCGAGGCCTCCCTGCTGACCGTCACCGAACGCCAGGCTCTGGCGGAGACGGCGGTGCGCGTGGCGGCCGGGCGGGTGCCGGTGGTGATGGGCGCGATGGGCACCCACGCCTTCACCGCCGCCGACACGATCAAGATGGTGGAGGTGGCAGCCGCGGCCGGCGTGGACGCCGTGCTGGTCAGCCCGACTCCGTATATCGGCACATCGACGCGCGCGGAGGTGGTGGGGCGCTACCGCGAGGTCTACCGCGCGGTGAGCCTGCCGGTGATCGCCTACAACAACCCGCGGCATTTCGGCGTCGCGGTGGAGGGCGACACGCTCCAGCAGCTGATCGACGAGATCGACCTCGTGGGCGTCAAGGAGTCGTCGCGCCAGTTCCTGGACGTATCGGCGGGCATCGCCCGGTTCGGCGACCGCATCAGCATCTTCATGGGCTGCGGCTACCTGCTGATGCCGGGCCTGGCGCTGGGTGCGGCGGGCGTGCTGTCCACGGGGGTGGACCTGTTCGGCCGCGACGCCGCCCGCATCGTGGAGCTGGCGCGCGGCCCGGCCTGCGCCGAAAGCCGCCGCCTGCACCTCAAAATCGCCCGCGCCTACACCTTCCTGCTGGAAACGGGGACGCCCCCGGCGGCGCTGAAGGCGCTGCTGACCCTGATGGGGCTGCCCGCCGGCATCCCGCGCCTGCCGGCGCATCCCCTGGCCGGCGCCGAGCTCGACCGCTTGCGGGCGCTGTTCACCGAACTGGGCGTGCTCGCCGCATCTCCGGCCGGGATGCGGGTGGGTGCCTGACCGCCGCCCGGCGCTGCTGACGGCGGACTGGCAGGCCAAGCCGTTCTGGTGGGAGGACGCGCCGCCCCAGCCGGCCCCGGCCGACGTGCCGGCGAAGGTGGACGTGGCGGTGATCGGCGGCGGCTATTGCGGGTTGATGGCGGCGCTGGCCCTGGCGCAGCACGGGGTCGGCGTGGCCGTGCTGGAGGCGGGCGAGCCCGGCTTCGGCGCCAGCACCCGCAACCACGGCCATGTCGGCGGCATCGGCAAGCTGCCGGCCGGGCTGGAGCAGCAGGTGGGTGCGGAGCGCGCCGCGCTCATCAAGGAGGACGCGGTCGGCGCCTGGGACTTCCTGCGCGACCTGATCCACACGGAGCGGCTGGACGTGGACTACGTGCAGCGCGGCCGCTTCCTGGGCGCGCATAGCCGCGCCGCCTATGCGGGCATGGTGGGCCGGGCGGAGGAGCAGCGGCGCAGCCTGGGAATGACCATCCACGCCGTGCCGCGCGAGCAGCAGCGGCGCGAGATCGGCAGCGACTTCTACTACGGCGGCACCGTGACGGAGGAGGCGGGCGCGCTGCAGCCGGCCAAGCTGTACCGCGAGTTCCGCCGCCTGGCCGAGGCGGCCGGCGCCGTTCTCTGCGGCCAGGCCCGGGTGGAGCGCATGGCGTCCGTGCCCGGCGGCTACCGCCTCCACACCGCCCGCGGCCCGGTGCTGGCGGAGCAGGTCGTCGTGGCCACCAACGGCTACACCGGCCGGCTGACGCCGGAGATCCGCCGCGGCCTGGTCCCCGTGACCGCCTACATGATGGCGACGGAGGAGATGCCGGAGGAGCTTGCCGCCGATTGCCTGCCCACCAACCGGACCGGCGGCGACACCAAGCGCGCGATCTACGCCTATCGCCGTTCGCCGGACGGCCGCCGCATCGTGTTCGCCGGCCGGGCCAAGTGGCATGACGGGGACGAGCGGGAGGCCGGCAGCATCCTGCACGGCCACCTGTGCCGGGTCTGGCCGCAACTCCGCCACGTGAAGGTCTCGCATACCTGGAAAGGCCAGATCGCCTTCACCTTCGACCACCTGCCGCATATGGGCAGCAAGGACGGCCTGCATTTCGTCGCCGGCTGCAACAGCAGCGGCGTGGCCCGCATGTCCTATCTGGGCCGGCAGATCGGCCTGAAGATCGCGGGGCGGCAGAACCGGCCCTGCGGGTTCGACGACGGGGCTTTCCCCACCCGGCCGACGTATACGGGCACCCCCTGGTTCCTGCCCCTGGTCGGGCGCTACTACAACCTGCGCGACCAGCTCGACCGGGCGGTGTCGCGCTTCATCCACTGAACCATCGGGGGACATCGATGCATCTCGGGCGGCGGACGATGGTGGCAGGGGCGGCGGCGCTGGCCGGGATCGGCCGAAAGGCTCCGGCGCAGCCGAAGCTGGAGGACGCCGTCGTCATCCGCACCACCGGAGGCGCGTTCGAGACGGCGCTGAAGCAGTATTTCTTCGACCCGTTCACCGCCGCCACGGGGACGCGGGTGGTGCCGGTGGCCACGTCCTACGGCGACATGGTGGCCAAGACGGCGGCGATGAGCGCCGCCGGCCATGTGGAGTGGGACGTCATCTCCCCGCAGTTCTACGAGCTGGGCCGGCTCTCGCCCTACCTCGCGGACCTGGGCGACTGCCACGCCATGCCCAACGTCGCCGCGGACGGCATCCCCGGCATATGCGGCCGCTATGGCGTGCAGTACCTGACCGGCGGCGTGGTGCTGGCCTGGGACCCGGCGGCGTTCGACGGCCGCCCCGCGCCCGCCAGCTGGGCCGATTTCTGGAACGTGAAGGACTTCCCCGGGCATCGCAGCCTGCCGTCCTACGGCAACCCGTGGAACAACACGCTGCTGTTCGCGCTCATGGCGGACGGCGTGCCGGCGGACAAGCTGTTCCCGCTGGACCTGGGCCGCGCCTTCCGCAAGCTGGACGAGATCAAGCCCGCCATCGACGTCTGGTGGAAGACGGGGGCGCAGTCGGTGGACATGTTCCGCTCCGGCGACATCCAGATGGCGCCGCTGTGGAGCGGCACGGCCTATGCCGCCAAGCGGTCGGGTGCCAGCCTGGACTGGACGTACCGGCAGGCCGCGGCGGACCTCGGGTCGTGGGCGATCCTGAAGGGCGCCCCGCACCCGAACGCGGCCGCCGCCTTCATCGACTTCTACATGGCCCACCCGCAGAGCCACGCCGCCTTCGCCCGCGAGATGGGATACGCCACGACGAGCCGCGAGGGCCTGGCGCTGCTCAGCCCCGGTGAGCAGCACGAGCTCGTCTCCACCCCGGCCATGCTGGGACAGATGGCCGCCATCGACGGCGCCTGGGTCGACGCGAACCGCTCGGTGACGCTGGAGCGCTGGAACAGCTGGCTGGCGAGCTAGCGCCGCGTGCCGGGCTGACGCACGGATGACGGCTCTGCTGCACCGGTGGTTGACCCGGCTGCGCTCGCCCCATCGCGCCGACGCCGAAGAGGCGTTCCTGGCACTGGCCGGTGCCGCCGCGCCGATCGCGTGGCTGGAATGGTTGCCCGGCCTCGCCGTGGTCGGGGTGGTACTCGTCCTGCTGTGGTTCCTGCCGACGGGTTGGCTGCCGCTGGAATGGTTCGGTACTTGGCCCGGCGTGTGGCTGGCCGCAGCCAGCTGGATCCTTCTGGCGACGGGTGTCGAGCTGGTCCGCGCCTGCCGGTCGGCTGATCGCTTGGCCGCGGCCTACGCGGCTGCGGACGCAAAGCTCGGCCACACCTTCCTGCGCTCCCCAGGCAGCCTCGCCGGCGCCGCGTGTCTGCTGCTCGCCACCCGCTTGCCCGGGCTGGACTCGATGGGCTGGCTTGCGGCGGTGCTGGCCGGGCAGGCAGCCGCGGAACTGGCGGTGCGATGTCTGCTTGCCCGCACCCACCGGCTTCGACAGGCCGCCCGCGTGGTCGGGCGAGGCCTGTGGAGCCGGGCCACCGCGTGGCTGGTCGTGGTCGCGGGCGCGGTGTGGTTGTTGCCGCCGCCGGCGCCGGAGCCGCCTTCACCGGAGCAGCTGGCGAGCCAATGGCGGGCGGACCCCGGCGTCGCTGCGGCCGACGCCGCCCTGCGCCAAGCCTTCGCTGCGGCTGGCAGCGACGACGCGGCGCCGGCCGACCTGCTCCGCCTGCGCGGCGACTGGGACAGCACCCATGTGACCGATGGCGGCATCGCGGCCTCCTTGCGTGCGGACGCGCTGGTGCTCGATCGGCTGCACGCGTTCCAAGCGTTTTGGACGGAGGAGCGGACCCATCCGTATGGGCCAGAGGATCTGGCCGGCCGTTGCGCCACCGCTCCTCCGGAGCCTGCCTGCCGCGTCCGCAACGCCGCCGCGCCGGTGCCGGGCAGCGATGGGGCGCTGCTGTATCGCGTGGCGCGGCGCGGCGACCTGCCCGGCGGGACTCAGGCCGGCGATTGGCTCACGCCCGACCTCCTGGACGTGTTCGAGGCGGCGGGTGAGGGAGGGTGGCGCCACGTCTTGCGCGTCGCCTATGACCCGGGCCCGGTGCCACGCCTACCGCGCCTGGTCGCCAGTCCTGTGGGCGACATGCTCGTGCTGCCGCCGGCGAACCGCTGGTCGATCCCGATCGGTGAGGTGCCGGGTGGCGACCAAGTCTTCCGGCGCGAAGGCGGCGCGTGGCGCCGGATCGACACGACTTCGTGGTTGAAGCAGGCGGCCTCGGCGCTGCCACGGCATCAGTGCCTGCTGCAGACGGCATACGCGTCCGACGGCGTGCCGCTTGCGACCGAGCTCGAGCCCGATTACGGCAGCCTCAGCCTGCTGGGCCGCTACGGCCGGCGGACGAACGACATCGACGGGGCGAGCGGCCTCGTGCGCTTCACCTTCGGTATCCGAGACGGGGCGCTTTTCGTGCGCGGCACGGCTTTGAGCCCGTTGCCGGAAACCCGCCCATGGTGGCGCCGCTGGCTGTCGCAGGGCGCGGACTGCTGACTGGCCCGGCATGCCACCCGCTGCGCTTTCCTCAGTCAAGCCGAGCATGGTCGGCGCGGTCGGCGCCTAGTGCTCTGACTCAATCAGAAGGTTCAGCATGTGTCAGAGCACCAGCTTGATTTGGCGGGCCGATTCAGCTGCCGGGCTGAAGCGCCAGTCAGCATCGGACCACTAGGCTGGCCCCGGCGCGCTTGCTACAGCAGGGGCCGTCGGCCGGGATGGATCGGATGGCGCGGTGGCTACCGGAGGCAGGACGAGCGTTGTGGGTGGCGGCGACGCTCTGGTGCGCCCGGCCGGGGAACGCCGTCGCGGCGCCGGATCGGTCGAGCGAGGCGATCCTGTTCTTGCGGCACTATGCGCTGAGCGCCTGCCTGGCCCAGGCCTTTCCGGCGATCCGCGACGAAGCGCTGGCGGCCCAGGGCGCCTACCTGGAGTTCGGCAGCCACTCGCCCGAGACCTACCAGGCGGTCCAGGACATGGCGCATCGCTGGTTGCAGAAGGACTATCCAAGCTTCCGCAACGCGAACCTGGACGTGATGAAGTGCATCGACCTTTCCGAGAGTGCGGAACTGGGGACGCTGGCCCGCCGGACGTTGCCCAAGCACCCTTGATGCGCGGATGAACCCGCGCACCGCGCCGCCGGCAAGGCCGTGAGGCAGGGCGGCGCCAGGTGGCACCGTATCGCCTGGGCGCTGGCTGCCACGGCATGCAGCGCCGTCCTGGTCGTGGCGTTCGTGCCCGAGGCCGACCTCGCCTGCCAGGACGGGCTGCAGGATCACAGCCCGGACGGCGCTTGGACGCTCTCGCTCTGCCCGCGGCCGATGTGGGTCGCCATGCCTGGGCAAGGGGGCGACGCACCGGGCTGGATCGTGTTGCGGGATGCCGCGGGCTTGATACGGGGCGTGTCCGCGCTGGACATGGTGCAGACCTACGGCGCCTCCGGCACGCCGCCGATCTGGCAGCCTCGCCAGGTCACCATACCGCTGACGGTGGAGTTCGCGCTGCCGCCGCCGGGTGACCGGCTGCGTGCCTGGCTGGACGACCGGGTCTGGCGGCTGCGGGCGCTGGCCGGCCTGACGACACGCAGCGAGGACTTCCGCTGATGTGCCGACGGTGAGGAGCCCGTTGCGGGCCCCGCGCATCCGCGGGGCCATACCCTTGCCGGCAGGCACGGACAACGACGCGCTGCTGCCCCACATCCTGGCCGAACTGCGCGCCCGTGAGTGCCAGGTGCGCGTGCTGGAGGCCGACGTGCTGGTGGTCGAGCAGGGCACTCCCGGCCGCGGGTCGGTGCTGGCGTTCGTCGACGGCGGCGGCACGATCCGGGTCGACCGCGCGCGGTCCGTGCTGGGCTACGACTTCCCCACGACCGGCGGGCTGTTGCTCTGCACGGTGCTCTCGCCCGTTTGCGGCGCCGCGGCCTGGTTCGGGTTGGACGGCGACCCGGCCCTGACGACCTTCGCCCTGGTGATGCCGATCGTCTGGCTGTACGGCGCCAATTACGGGGTCGGCTGCATCCGCGTGCCGGCGTTCCTGGACCGGCTGTGCCAGTCGGCACCGCGGCGGAACGTCGGGACCTAACCCGGCGTGGCCACGCGCACCGTCATGACGACGGTGACGGAGAGGTCGGAGTCACCGGCGGCGGAGGCGATCGGCGGCACCGGCGCGGCCTGGGCGGCCCGTTCCGCCGGGTAGGCGGCGCCCGCCGACACCGGGTCCGTCCGCGGGAGCGGATCGACCTGGACCAGGTCGATGCCGGCGATCTTCTGGCCCACCGCCTCCGCGATCGCCCGGGCCTGGGCCGCCGCCGCGCGGGTCGCCTCGCCCACCATGTCCTGCCGCGCCGCCTCCACCTCTTCCTCCCGCGGCGAGGAGCCGAACTGCCCCAGTGCCGTTGCGCCGTTGTCCAGGCAGCCGGCCAGCACGAACGGCAGCTGCTCGGGCGTGGTGCGGAACGAGACGGTGATCCGGCCGGTGTAGCCCTTGATGCGGTCTGGCTGGCCGCGCAGCTCCTGGACCTCCGGATCGAAGCTGGTCCCTTCCGTTCGGAGCCGCTCGGCGGATTGGGTGCGCAGGAAGCCGAGCAGCGCCTGCGCCTGGTGGCCGAGCTGCGTCGCCGTGCCGCGCAAATCGCGCCCATGCACCTCGATCGACACGCTGGCGTCCGACACGGTGCTGGCCAGGCGACGATGCGCAGTTGTGTGGATGGTGATCAGGCCCGGCCGTTCCGTTGCCGGCCGACCCGGTGGCAGGGCGGCCTGCCCTGGATCCTGTGCCGCGACGCTCCCGCCTGCCAGCACCCCGAGCAGGACGGCCGTGCCGCTTACCAGCCCAACCCGCATGGCCATCTCCCCGCCCCGCGTGACCTACCCCCGGTGGGTGGCCGCGGCTTTGGGCAGCATCGCCTTGGTGCGAGCCGCATGCAAGGCGCGCGACGGTGCCCGCTGCCGCGGCGAAGCCGACCGGCGGACCATGGGGACAGGAGCGTCACGGCAGGAGGGAGCTCCGTAGCCTGTCGGCAGGATCAGGCTGGCTCGCCTGCGGGCTGAGCATGCTGGGGCGGTGCGGCGCAGCGCCGTCGTCATCACCGCCGCGCCGTCGTGGAACTGTGCCGCACGGGCGACGACCTGCTCGGTGATTTCGACCATCTCCGCAGGTGACAGCCCCGGATCGATCCGCACGTAGCGGAGTGAACGGTAGAACCGGCCGACGTGTTCCTGCAGTCGGAAGATCCTCCAAAAAAGAGGCGGGATGCATGTCCCTATCCTTTCACGCTGCCTTCCATCAGGCCAGCGACGAACCAGCGTTGAACCAGGACGTAGACGGCCATCGGCACGATCGCGATCAAGGTCAGCACGGCGAACAGCCGGCCGGGGTCGGTCATGAACGGGCCTTCGTAGTACAGCGGGGCCAGCGGCAGGGTCTTGACCGCGTCCTTCGTCATGACGACCAGGGCGAGGAAGAACTCGTTCCACGAGAAGAGGAACTGCCAGATCGCGACGACGATCAGCGAGGGGAAGATCAGCGGCACGACGATCCGGACCAGCACGGTGAACGGCCGGGCGCCGTCGATGCGGGCGGCTTCCTCCAGCACGTCGGGGATTTCGTCCATCGCCGCCTTGACGATGATGGTGCCGAACGGGATGCCCAGCGCGGTCTCCGGCCCGATCAGGCCCAGGTAGTTGTTCGTCAGGCCAAGCGCCTCCAGCAACCGCGCGATCGGCACCAGGAGGGAGGCGAGCGGCAGCAGCAGCGCGGACACGACCACGATCAGGATCAGCTGTCGGCCGGGGATCCTGAGCCGAGAGATGGCGTAGGACAGTCCTATCACGCATACCAGCGTCGTGGCCACGGTCGCCAGGCTCACGAGCGCGCTGCTGAGGAAGAACCTGGGCAGGTTGCCCTGCGACAGGACCGCCGACCAGTTCGCGAAGGTGACGTGCGGGGCGATCAGGACGGGGGAGAAGCTGTCGACGGAGTCGCGCAGCGAGATGTCCACCATGTAGATCGTCGGCACCAGGCTCGCCGCCGTGGCGACCAGCAGCAGCGCGTATGCCGCAAGCCTGGCGCCGGGGGATGCGCTAGGCATCGGCGGTCTGCTGTGCCCGGCCCCACCGGTACTGCAGCACGATGATGGCGATGGAGAGCAGGAACAGCACCACGGCGATGGCCGAGGCGTAGCCCATCTCGTTCAGGGTGAACCCGGTCTGGAAGATGTAGGTGGCCAGCGTCTGGGTGGCGTTGGCCGGGCCGCCCTCCGTCATCAGGAAGATGAGCGGGAACTGCTGCAGCGCCTGGATCGTGCCCAGCACGACCAACGAGGTGGTGGTCGGCCGCACCAGCGGCCAGATGATGTGGCGCACCAGGCCGAACCCCCTCGCCCCGTCGATCGACGCCGCCGCGAGCAGGTCACGGTCCACCTGCGCCAATCCCACGCAGTACATCAGCACGAAGAAGCCGCACCACTGCCACACGTTGACGAGGATCACCCCGACCGTGGCCGTCGCCGGGTCACCGAGGACGGCGGGGAAGCTGCCCCCGAGCCCGACGGTGTCGAACAGGCCGGACAGCAGCCCGTACTCCGGCGCGTAGATCGTGGTGAACACCAGCGCAACTACCGAGGGCGTGATCACCATGGGCAGGAACAGCAGCGTGCGGAACACGGCGCGCGACCGGGCGACATACATCTCGATCGCCAGGCCGAGCACGAAGCCGATCGCTGTCTCCCCCACGACGGACAGCACCACCCAAACCACGGAGTTGCGCAGCGCGGTCCAGAACACCGGGTCGGCGGCGGCCTGCTGGTAGTTGACGCCGGTGAGGTTGCCATGGGCGTCGACGAAGCTGCCGGCGATGTTGGCAGCGATCGGGTAGACGATGAACGCGGCGAACATCAACAGGGCCGGCAGGACATACAGCCAGGCCAAGCCGCGGTCCCCCCGCGCGGCCCGCCCCGTCACGGCTTGGCGTCTGCCTGCGCCACGGCGGTCGCCTGCACTGCCGCCATCGCTGCCTCGGGCGTCGTCTGCCCGGCGCCGATCGCCTGTAGCCCGGTGATGAGGCTCTGGTTGATCACCGGGTTGCCGATGACGTGCGTCCGCGCCGTGGCGAGTTGCTTGATGTAGGTGTCGTAGATCTCGGCCAAATGCGGCGGCAGCGTCTGCGTCGGCGACTTGCCCGCGAAGGCCGGCAGGTCGTTCAGCTGGTCGAGCGCCTCCTGCTCGCCCACGCCGCTGATCATCTCGTGCAGCACGATCTTCGCCGCGGCCAGCACGTCCGGCGACTTGGCCGCCGCATCCGTGATGCCCCAGCCGAAATCCACGCCGCCCATCGGTTCAGCCGCGGCCCCATCACGCAGTGCCGGGAAGCTGAACGTCCCGTAATCGGCCATCGTCTTCAGGCCGGGCTGGTCCGACAGCTGCGTCTGCTGCAACCACCAGGAGCCGAGGGAGATCATCCCGACCCGCCCGGCCGCGAACAGGTTGGCGCCGACGGGATACTGCACGGCGCTGAGCGCACCCGGCTGCAGCACCTTGGCGGTGAACAGTTGTTGCCACGCCCGCGCAGCCTCCACCATGCCGGGCTTCGTCCACACCGCCGCGCCCTGCTGGGCCGCGACCATGCTGTCGGGGTCGGTCTGCACCGCGATCTCCGAGTAGAGCCAGACGTCGAACGTGCCGGTGGCGCCGCCCTGGAAGAACGGGGTGATCCCGGCCGCACGCAGCTTGTCGGCGTCGGCAATCAGCTCGGCCATCGTCTTGGGTGGGCCGTCCATCCCCGCCTTCTTGAAGGCGGGGATGTTGTACCAGAGGTTGTTGATCTGCGCTTCCTGGGGCAGGGCGTAGAAATCGTCATCGCCGTGCGGGTTGCCGAAGCGGGCTTCGCTCAACAGTGACGGCGCGAAGTTCTTCTGCCAGTCCGCGCCCCAGATCGCCGCGGCCACCGAGGCGAGCTTGAGCAGGTGCGGCCGGTACTGCTGCGTCTCGGCGCCGGGCGACAGGCCGATGATGTCGGGCAGGTTGCCCGAGCCGGCCGCGGCCTGCAGCGACACGGAATACGCGCCGTGCGGCTGGATTTGCGCTTGGACGTGGATGTCGGGATGCGCCTTCTCGATGGCTGCGATCATCGCGTTCATCGTCGGCGTGATCGGCGTCCACGACCACACCGTGACGGTCACCGGGTCGGCGGCGCGCGCCGGACCGGCCGCGCCCATTGCCGCGAGGGCGAGTGCCGCGGTGAGCCCGTGCAGGGCCTTCCAATGTCTCATTCGTTGTCTCTCCCTCGTTCGTTGTTCAGGCCGGTCCGTCGATGACTGCGAACCTGCGGTAGATGATGTCCGTCCGGCTGGCCGTGTAGGTGACGTGCAGCGCGCCATCTGCCGCGATGATGGCAGGATAGGAGAACTCACCCGGCCCGGTCTCCAGCTCCAAGACCGTCTGCCACGTCTCCCCGCCATCGGCCGAACTGCTCAAGGTCAGCGGCGTCCGCCGGCCCCAGTTTCCCGCAACCGGGTTGGACGCCAGCACCAGGCGCCCGTCCGGCAGGCGAGCGACGTCGAGCCCGCTGTTGTTGTTCGGCAGCGCCGTCGGATATGCCTCGGCCCAGCTCCGTCCGCCATCCCGTGAGTCGCTGCGATAGACGTGGCCGCGCGTGCTGCGCAACAGCATGTGCACGTGCCCGGCGGCGTCTTCCCATAGCGTCGGCTGGATCACGCCGTCCCAGCCGAACACGCGGGCCGGGTCGGTCTCCCACAGGGCGGCCGCGGCCAGCCCGTCCCACCGGTGCTTGCCAGGGTCGTTCCGGTCGGCGGCATGCGCCAGCTTCACGTCGCTGCGCGTCCAGCTGGCACCGCGGTCGGTGGAGCGGTCGGTGAAGGCGTCCCAGTGCCGGTCGTCCTCGGTCGATCCGGGGGCCAGCCACGCTCCGTCCGCGAGCACGATGAGCTTGTTCTTGACCGGGCCGCGCGGCGCCGGGTCACCGGGCACCAGCGCGCATGGGGGCGTCCAGCTGGCGCCGCCGTCATGGGAGCGCGCCACCCGCGTCGTCCAGTCGTGCACGGACGCGCCGACCTTGTAGAACAGCCAGACGTCGCGGCCCTCGGCATGCAGCACGGGGTTCCAGTGGGGTTGGCCCGGCTCGGCGAAGCGGCGCTCGGGCGCGCTCCAGCCGGACGAGCCGGCCCGGCAGAGCCAGATCGCCGTATCGCCGCTCGCCTCGCGCTGCCCGGCGAAGAACGCCACCAGCCGGTCGCCGCCTGGCAGGACCGCCACGGTGGAGGCATGGCAGGCCGCGAACGGCCGCCGCCCGGGCGGCAGCAGGGCGCTGCGTTCAAGTTCCCGCAGATGCATCACCCGGCCCGGTCAGGCGGCCCGCTTGCCTTGCAGCGAGCGCAAGGCTTCGGCCACGCGCTGCCCGACCGCCGCATCCGCCGGGCGCAGCGGCACACGGGTGCGCGCCCAGGCGGGATTGCCGGTCATCGCCGCCATGGCCGCCTTCAGCGTCGGCACGAACGGGCCGCTGAACAAGGCGCAGGCCTGCTGCATCGCTCCGGCCGCGCCGGGTCCGTCGAACATCGCGCGCACCATGCCCGGCACCACGTTGCCGAGCCCGCAGATCGTCCCGGTGCCGCCAAGCTCGGCCGCGTGGCCGATATCGGCCTCGTTGCCGATCAGGATCGGCACGTCAGGTGCCGCATGCCGGAAGGCCTCGAAGTCGGCGAACGCGCCGCTGCTGTCCTTCACCCCGGCGACGACAGGGCCGTAGCGGCGCCGCAAGGACGCGACCGCATCCGGATGGACCGGCACGCCGGACACCTGCGGGATGTGGTAGAGCATGGCGCGCAACCGGTCATCCGCCACGCCGTCCAGGATGGCGGCGAACGCGTCCTCGACCCCGGTGGCGTCACGATAGAAATACGGCGGCAGCAGCAGCACGTGGCAGAGACCCAGGGCCAGGACGTCCCGCGTCATGGCGATGCTGTCGCCGATGGCCGGGAACCCTGCGCCGACCGAGAGCCGGGCCGCCGGGATGCCGCGGGCCAACAGGCCGCTGAGGGTGTCCAACCGTTCCCGCGCAGTGAAGGACGCGCCTTCGCCGGAGGTCCCGAACAGCACCAGGCCGTGGCACCCCTGGTCGAACAGCCAGTGGGCGTGTTCGGCGAGCAAGCCACCGTCCACGCCGCCATGGCTGTCCACGGGCGTGGCGGAGGCGACCCAGAAGCCGGAAATGCCGTCAGTTTGCAACGTGGTGTCCTCGGTCTGGAGCGGGCTGGGCCGGGCTTGATTGGTTGCCATCCAGGCCAAGCGCACGGCGCCGGGCGGAGCCGAGGTGCTGGCGCAAGGCCTCCAGCGCGGCCGGGGCATCGCGCGCCTGGATCGCCATCAGGATGGGACGGTGCTCCCGCAATGCCGGCGCCAGCGATTCCGGGGTGAGCGTGACCCGGTCGTACATGACGATGCGGATCCGAATCGCGTTCACCCGGTGCAGGTTGCTGATCAGCGAGTTGCCCATGCTGTCGACCAGCGCGTCGTGGAAGCCCCAGTCGACCGCCTGCGCCCGCTCCAGCGTCGCCGGGGCGCCGCCACCGCGCACCGCCGCCTCCATCTCCTCGAGCGCTGCCACCTGAGCTGCAATCGCCGAGTCCGGCGCGGTCCGCACGTAGTGCAGCAGCGCCTCCCGCTCGAGAAGGTCGCGCAGGCTGAACGCCTCGTGGATCAGCCGTGGGTCGGCGCCGATGATCTGCAGGCCGCGCTGCGCCAGCGCCCGCACCAGCCCCTCGGCTTCCAGCCGGGGGATCATCTCCCGGATGGCGCCGAGCGGGAAACCGACCAGTTCGGCCAAATCCCGCTGGGTGACGAACTGCCCGGCAACCAGGCGGCGATCCAGCAAATGCCGGGTAAACGCGTCATATGCCTGCGCGCGCATCGTCATGAACACAACAGTGCGCACTGACATGTCAGTGTGTCAACAGTGTTGCCGGTTCCCCAAGGCTGGCCTAGGCTGCTAGCAACGAGACCGGCTTGCGAGGAAACCCAACGTGACATCGCCGAGACAGGTGCTGCTGGTCGCAAGCGGCGATCTGCGCCAGAGCGCCAACGCCCTATGCTGGCCCGCCCAGGCCGCCATGGAGCAGCGATTGGCGGAGGCGCTGCAGGCCTGCGGCGGTGCCGTCCAGCGCGCCCACCCGTACGATCCGGCGCTCGGCCACGGCTTCATCGCCAGTCAGAAGCAGGGCATGGCCGTGTTCGCGGCACTGGATCCGGAGCAGCCGATCATCGTGGCCGAGGCGGTTTGGCAATACAGCCACCACGTGCTCGCCGGGCTGACGAGCCATCGCGGCCCGATCCTCACCGTGGCCAACTGGTCCGGGCAGTGGCCGGGGTTGGTGGGCATGCTGAACCTCAACGGGTCCCTCACCAAGGCCGGCGTGCGCTACAGCACGGTCTGGAGCGAGACGTTCGACGACGCGCCCTTCCGCAGCAAGCTGACGCAGTGGCTGAACCAGGGAGAGGTGACGCACGACCTGTCGCACGTGCACCCGTTCGACCCAGCCACTGCGCCTGAGCGCGCGCGCGACCTCGCCAGGCAGGTCGCGGCGGACTTGCGTCGCAACAAGTCGATCATGGGCGTGTTCGACGAAGGCTGCATGGGCATGTTCAACGCCATCATCCCGGACGAGCTGCTGATGCCGCTGGGCGTGTTCAAGGAAAGGCTGTCCCAATCCAGCCTCTACGCCGCGGCGCGTGCGGTGCCGGAAGCGGAGGCGCGCGCCGTCTACACCTGGCTCACGGAGGCAGGCATGCGCTTCCACATCGGCAGCGACCCGGCGACGGAGCTGACGGAGGCGCAGGTGCTCGACCAATGCCGCACCTACATCGCCGCCGTCCGCCTGGCCGAGGAGTTCGGCTGCGAGACGATCGGCATCCAATACCAGCAGGGACTGAAGGACCTGCTGCCCGCGTCCGACCTGGCGGAAGGGCTGCTGAACAACGACGACCGCCCCCCGGTGAGCGGGCCGGACGGCGTGATCCGCCCCGGGCGCGCCATCCCGCACTTCAACGAGGTGGACGAGTGCGCCGGGCTCGACGCACTGTTCACCAACCGGCTGCATCGCGCCCTGGGACAGCCGGTGGAGACCACGTTGCACGATCTGCGCTGGGGCGATGTCGACCGCAGCGGCAGCACGGCGGACTACGTGTGGGTGTTCGAGATCTCCGGCGCCGCGCCGCCCGCGCACCATGTCGGCGGCTGGCACGGCACGGACAGCCTGCGCCAGCCGCCGATGTATTTCCGCCTGGGCGGCGGCACGGTCCGCGGCGTGGCCAAGCCCGGCGAGATCGTCTGGTCCCGCATCTACGTGGAGGACCGGCGGCTGAAGCTCGACATCGGCCGCGGCCACGTCGCCGACCTGCCCGCGGCGGAGACGCAGCGCCGCTGGGATGCGACGACGCCGCAATGGCCGATCATGCACGGCGTGCTGCACGGCGTTTCGCGCGACCAGATGATGGCGCGGCACAAGGCCAACCACGTGCAGGTCGCCTACGCCCACTCGGCTGCGGAGGCGGACCTCGCGATGGCGGCCAAGGCGGCGCTGGCGGCGGAGCTGGGGCTGGACGTGTTCCTCTGCGGTGCGGCCGGCTGATGGACGTCCTGCTCGGCATCGACGTCGGCACCGGCAGCGCGCGCGCCGGCGTGTTCGACCGCGGCGGCGTGATGCTGGCGCAGGCCAGCCGCCCGATCCGGCAGTGGCGGCCGCAGCCGGACTTCGTGCAGCAATCCTCGGCCGACATCTGGGCCGCCATCCGCGCCGCCGTGCGGCAGGCGATGGCGGCGGCCGGGCCGCACGCGGTGCGCGGCATCGGCTTCGACGCGACCTGCTCGCTGGTGGTGCTGGATGCGGCCGGGCAGCCCGTCTCCGTCGATCCGGCGGGCGCGCCGGAGCAGGACGTGATCGTCTGGATGGACCATCGCGCGGGCGACCAGGCGGACCGCATCAACGCGACCGGGCAGCCCGTGCTGCGCTACGTGGGCGGCCGCATCTCGCTGGAGATGGAGACGCCCAAGCTGCTCTGGTTGAAGGAGCACCATCCGGCGGCCTGGCGCCACGCCGCGCACTTCTTTGACCTGCCGGATTTCCTGACCTGGCGTGCGACCGGGTCGTTGTCGCGCTCGCTCTGCTCCACCGTGTGCAAATGGACCTATCTCGGCCACGAGCAGCGGTGGGACGAAGGCTATTTCCGCGCGGTCGGCCTGGGCGAGCTGGCCGACGAGGGCTTCAGCCGCATCGGACAGACCGTGCTGCCCATGGGCACGCCCGTGGGCGCCGGCCTATCGGCGCAGGCGGCGGCCGAGCTCGGGCTGGCGCCGGGCACGCCGGTCGGCACCTCCGCCATCGATGCGCATGCCGGTGGGCTGGGCGTGATCGGCGCGGCGCTGGACGGCCCGGTGGATTGGCGCCACCGGGTCGCGCTGGTGGGCGGCACGTCGAGCTGCCACATGGCGGTGTCGCCCGACCCGAGCTTCGTCCCCGGCGTCTGGGGACCGTACTTCTCCGCAATGGTGCCGGAGCTCTGGCTGAACGAGGGCGGCCAGTCCGCGACCGGCGCGCTCGTCGACCACCTGGTGCAGACCCACGCCGCCTATCCGGCGGTGGCGGAGCAGGCCAGCCGCAGCGGTCGTCACGTCTTCGCCCTGCTGGCCGACCGGCTGGACGCGCTGGCGGCCGGCGGCGCCCCGGCGCGGCTGACCGCCGGGTTGCATGTCATGCCGGACTTCCACGGCAACCGCTCGCCCCGCGCCGACGCGACGCTGCGGGGCATGGTCAGCGGGCTGAGCCTGTCGGCGACGCAGGACGACCTCGCCTTGCTCTATTTGGCCGGCGTGCAGGCCGTGGCCTACGGGACCCGGCACATCATCGCGGCGATGAACGCGGACGGCTACGCCATCGACACCATCATGGCCTGCGGCGGCGGCACGAAGGACCGGGTGTTCCTGCGCGAGCACGCCGACGCCACCGGGTGCCGCGTGGTGCTGCCGCAGGAGCCGGAGGCGGTGCTGCTGGGCGCCGCGATCCTGGGCGGCGTGGCGGCCGGCCTGTTCCCCGCGATCCCCGATGCGATGGCGGCGATGAGCCGCGCGGGCACGGTGATCGAGCCTTCGCCGGAGCTGCGGGCGTATCACGACGCGAAATACTCGGTGTTCCAGCGCATGCATGACGACCAGCTGGCATACCGCGGCCTCATGGCGGGCTGAGGGCGACCAAACAACAACGGGAGGAACCGACCATGACCATCCATCGCCGTGCCGTCGTCGGGGGCCTGGCCGCCGCCGCTGCGCTGGGCCGCCCCGCCCGGGCCGCCACGACCACCCTGCGCTGGGGCACGGTGCTGCCCGTCAGCCATCCCTCCGTCGCGATGATGGACAAGGTCGCCCGGCAGGTGAAGGACGCGACGTCCGGCGCCGTCTCGATCGAGACGTTCCCCAGCGGGCAGCTGGGCTCGTCGCGCGACGTGATCGAGGCGACGTCCTCCGGGGCGATCCAGATGGTGGACGAGGGCGCGGCGCAGTTCGGCCAGTTCGTCCCCGCCTTCTCCATCCTGGAGGCGCCGTATATCTGGACCGGCCCCGACCACATGCGCCGCGTGATGGGCTCGGCCATCGTCGGGCCGATGAACGCCCAGCTCACCGCGAGCCGGGACATGCGGGTCATAGGCTCCACCTATTATGGGACGCGGCACGTCACGAGCGGTTCCCGCGCGGTGCGGAGTGTCGCGGACATGGGCGGGTTCAAGCTGCGCATCCCCGAAGTGGACACCTACCGCACCATGGCGGAGGCCTGGGGCGCGCGGCCCACGCCGCTGAACATCGGCGAGTTGTACCTGGCACTCAGCCAGGGCGCGGTGGACGGGGAGGAGAACCCGCTGCCCACCATCCAGAGTTCGAAGTTCTTCGAGGTGCAGAAGCACCTGGTGCTGACGGCGCACATCATGACGCCCCGCCTGATCGCCATCAACGAGGCGGCTTGGTCGGGCCTGACACCCGCCCAGCAGGGCATCCTGCGCGACGCCCTGGCCCAGCACGGCAAGGAGCAGGACGACGAGATCGTGCGCCAGGAGGCCGGCCTGGTCGACACGTTCAAGGCTGCCGGCATGCAGGTAGAGGCGGTGGACATCGACAGCTTCCGCAAGCCCGTGCTGACGACGCTGCCCGCCAAGTTCGAGGCGAAATGGGGCAAGGGGCTGTGGGACACGATCGCCGCCGCTTGATCCGCCTGCTCGACCGCGCGCTCGAGGCGATCGCCTGCGCGCTACTGGTCACGCTGCTGGTGGTCGTGCTGCTCGGCGTGGTCACCCGCGCGGCCAACGACCCGCTGATCTGGACCGACGAGGGCGCCCGCTTCCTCATGGTGTGGCTGGCGTGCTTCGGCTGGATGGTGGCCGGGCGCAAGCGGGCGCATGTCCGCATCCGCTACTTCCAGGACCTCCTGCCGTCAGCGCTGCACCGCGGGGTGGAGCGGGTGATCCAGCTGGCCCTGGCCGTGTTCGGCTGCGCGGTCGCCTTCTTCGGGACGAGCCTGGTGCGGCGCAATTTGGGCCTGGACGCGACCACGCTGCCGCTCTCGATGGCGTGGCTCTACGCCCCGCTGGTCCCGGCCGGCCTCGTCATGGCGGCGCAGGCAGCCGGCCAGGCGGTGCAGCGGCCCGCCTCCCCGATCGGCGAGACGCTGATAGAATGACCGAACTGATGTTCGGCGTGGGCGCGGCCTGGCTGGCGGCCATCCTGTCGGGCCTGCCGCTGTTCGCCGCGATGGGCCTGGCGGCGCTGGCCTTCGTCGGGTTGGCGGGGCTGTCGCCCTCCATCGTGCCGCAGAAGATGGCGCAGGCGATGAACTCCTTTCCGATCGTGGCGGCGCCGCTGTTCATCCTGATGGGCAACCTGCTCAGCGCGTCGCGCATCACCGACCGCATCGTGCGGTTCGCGACTGCGGTCACCGGGTCGCTGCGCGGCGGCTATGCGCAGGCCAGCATCGTCTCCAGCCTGATCTTCGCGGGGATGGCGGGCTCGGCCGTGGCGGATGCCGCCGGCACGGGGGCGGTGGAGATCCGGGCGATGAAGCGCGCCGGCTACCGTGCGGAGACCGCGGCGGCGATCAACGCCTCCGCCGCCACGATTGGCGCCATCGTCCCGCCCAGCCTGCCGATCGTGATCTTCGGCGTGACGTCGGACATCTCGGTCGGCCGGCTGTTCCTGGCCGGCATCATCCCCGGGCTGCTGATGGCCGGCTCGCTCATGACCATGGTGGCGGTGATCGGCAAGCGCCAGGGCTTCCCCAGCCAGCGCTTCGCCGGCTTCGGGGAGATAGGACGCTCCTTCCGCGATGGGTTCTTCGCGCTGATGGCCCCGGCCATCCTGCTGGGCGGGATGTTCAGCGGCTACTTCACGCCGACGGAGGCCGCGTCCGTCGCCAGCCTGTATGCCCTGCTGCTGGGGCTGGTGGTCTACCGCACGCTGCGCCCGGCCGACATCGTCCGCGTGCTGGTGGAGACGGTGGAGACGGCGGGCATCGTCACCGTGCTGGTGATGGCGGCGGGCGCGCTGGGCTGGTGCATGTCGATCTCGCGCGTGCCGCAGACGGTCACCCCGGCGATCACGGCCTCCATCCACAGCCCGCTGGTCTTCCTGCTGGTGTGCAACGTGCTGCTGCTCGCGGTGGGCTGCTTCATGGAGACGCTGGCGGCGTTGCTGATCCTGATCCCGATCCTGGTGCCGGCGGCGCACAGCTTCGGCATCGCGCCCGTGCAGTTCGGCATCATCATGATCTTCAACCTGATCCTGGGCACGATCCACCCGCCGGTCGGAGTCGTGCTGTTCATCACATCGCGCATCGCCGAGATCTCGTTCGAGACCATGTCGCGCGCGGTGCTTCCTTGGCTGGTGCCGCTGCTGGCCGTGCTCGCCGCGATCACGCTCTGGCCACCCTTGACGACGTGGCTGCCCGGCCTGCTGATGGATTAGGGAGGGCCGGTCCCGTGGCCTACTGGGGCTGTCCACCGACGGCGGCAGCCAGAGCGGCGGCCGACAGCCAGGCGGCTTCGACCCGCGGACCAAGCAGCCAATCCCCGCAAGCGCCCAGGCCACGCGCCGCGTCCCACAGCATCGGCTCCCCCACGCGGCCGGAGCGGGCGTAGCGCCACCGATGGGCCGTTGCGGCAAGGCAGTCCGGCAACGTCGCGCCGACCCGTTCGGACAGCGCCGCCAGCAACGCGGCAACGATCACCCCCGGTTCCTGCTCCAGCTGCACGACGGACCAGGCCGGTCCGGCTTGGATGACCCAGGCTTCGGGCCCGCCGCGCCCGGGCTTGGCCGAGTTGCGCGCCGCCCAGCCGATGGGCCCGTCCTCCCGCAGGATGTCCGCCGCGACCGGGAGCGCCGAGGCGAACGCCGCCATGACCGTCCAGCACGGCTGCGAGGGCGTCGACGTGGCGTGGGCCGCGAGCGCCGGTGCCACGGGCTGCAGCAGCGGCGCCGCGTTCTCCGCCGGCACGGCGAGCAGGACGCTGTCGAACGGCCCGGCGTCCAGCCCTTCACCGTGGAGGCGCCAGTTGCCCGGGCCGCCAGACAGCGCGTCGACCCGGGTCTGCCAGCGCACGTCGGCACCCTGGGCCAGGTGCTTGACCGGCGCGTTCATCGCGGGCACGCCGACCCAGCAATCCGGCCCCGCGGCAGGCCAGGGCGCCACCAGCCCGGATCGCTCCCACGCTTCCGTTTGGCGGCGAAAGGCGGGATCGCGGGCGGTGAAATACTGCGCGCCATGGTCGAAGGCAGCCTCCCCCGACGGCGTGGCGAGGCGGCGGCTGGACATGCGCCCACCTGGACCGCGACCCTTGTCGAACAGCGCGACCGCATGACCGCCCGCCCGCAGGTCCCCCGCGCAGGTCAAGCCGGCCAGCCCGGCCCCAACGATCGCGATCTTCATGGCTTTTCCCCTCGCCCGCCTTGCCTCAGCCCGCCGCGTTCTCGCCCAAGGTCAGCATCGTGCCGAGGCCCAGCGTCGCGGCGTCCCGCAGTACCCGCCCGGCGAGCGCCACGTCGAACAGGTTCAACCCGAAGCTGGAGAAGTAGACGCAGGCGCCTTGCGATGGACGCCAGCCGTCGAGCACGAGCGCGGCCAGGTCGGCGGCGACCCGGCTGGGCGGGAAGCGGCCGGCGCGGTGCATCTGGAAGAGGCTCTTGGCGCTCGTCAGGCGGAACTCGCCCCAGAGGTCCACCAGCACGGCATCGGCCTGGTCGATCGCGGCAAAGCTGACTTCGTGGTAGCCGATCTGCAGGATCATGCGCCCCGGGCGCAACGCGTCCACATCCAGGATCGGCGCCGCGGCCGCGGTGCAGCAGATCACGGCATCGGCGCCGGCGACCGCGTCGGCGATGCCGGGCACGAAGCGCAGCGGCCATGGGGCGCTCACCGCTGCCATCATCACCGCCGCGCGGGCAGGCGAGCGGTTCCACACGGTCACGCCGGCCAGGCCGGGGAACATCGCCGCCAGCATCCGAAGGTGCGCGGTCGCCTGCGCGCCGGCACCGAGCAGGGTGACGTGCCGGATCGCGGCACCGGCGCCGAGCTGCATGGCCAAGGCGGACGCGGCGGCGGTGCGCGTGGCAGTCAGCTGCGCACTCTCCACGAGGCCGAGCGGCAATCCGGTCGCGGCGTCGTTCACCACCGTCACCGACACCACGGAGGGCGCGCCGTCCGGCACGGGCGTGCGATGGGCGGTCCACTTCACCCCGGCGAGGCCCAGCGCCCCGCCGAGCCGGGCCGGCAAGGCGTAGGCGCGCGCCTGCGGGGAGCCGCCGAGCGAGACGGAGGTCTCGGCCGGCATCTCGGCATCGCCCGCCCGCCACAACGCCAGGGCGGCGCGCAGGTCGGCGACCGCCGCGCGGCTGTCCAGCCCGCCGGCGGCTGCAACATCCGCCTGGGTGAGGAAGCGGAACGGGATCACCGTGCGGCGCTATGGCTCGGTGAGCGCGCGGGCGAAGGGGTAGAGCGCGGGGCTGCCGCCGCAATGCAGGAACAGCACCTCCGCGCCCGCGGCGATGGCGCCGGAGCCGACCAGGCTGAACAACCCGTCCATCGCCTTGCCCGTGTAGACCGGGTCCAGCAGGACGCCCTCCTGTCCGGCCACGCGCCGGATCGCGGCGACGCCGCCCGCGCTGGGCTTGCCGTAGCCCGGCCCGACATGCCGGTCCTCCACCCAGATGTCGTCCGGCGCGAACCGCATGTCCCAGCCCAGCAACGCCGCGCACTCGCCGGCCATGGTCGCGACGCGTTGCTGGAACCACGCGCTGTCCCGGCTGACGCTGATGCCGACCACCCGCGTGCCGGGCCAGTGGCGCCGCACGCCCACGTGCAGGCCGGCCAGCGTCCCGCCCGAGCCCACGGGGGCGACGATCACGTCCGGCCGGGCGCCGCCGCTTTGCGCCAGTTGCGCCTCCATCTCCTCCACCGCGCGGACGTAGCCGAGTGCGCCAAGCGGGTTGGCCCCGCCCAGCGGGATGACGTAGGGCACCGTCCCGGCGTCGCGGGCGGCCTGCGCATGGGCCTCCATCCGGCCGTCGATCAGGTGGAAGTAGTCGTCCGGGTCGAGGAACTCGAGCGTCGCGTTGAACAGCCGGTCGAGCAGCAGGTTGCCCTGGTATTCCGCCGGCGCGTCCCCCCGCAGCACCAGCACGGCGGCCATGCCGAAGCGGCAGGCAGCCGCGGCGACCATGCGGGCATGGTTGGATTGGTGGCCGCCGGTGGTGATCAGCACGCCCGCCCCGAGCGCCACCGCGTCCGCCATCAGGAACTCCAGCTTGCGGACCTTGTTCCCGCCGCCGCCGAAGCCGGAGTAGTCGTCCCGCTTGATCCGCAGCCGCACGCCGAGCTCGCGGCCGACCCGGTCCAGAGGCTCGATCGGCGTCGGGAAGAAGCCGAGGTCGAGGCGCGCGAAATCGTCGGGGGTCATGCTGGGACTCCAATCTTGGGAGGGACGGCGCAGAGCTCGGCGACCGCGGGAAGCCATGCGAGCATGGAGGCGAGGAAGCGGTCCAGGCCATCGAGGGTGACGAACTCGTCGACGCCGTGGGCGTTCCCGCCGCGGCCCATTCCGCCGATCAGGAAGCAGGGCGCCACCGCCGCCATGGCGTAGGCCGGCATCGCGCCGAGCGCCCAGGGCCAGACCTGCGGCGCCGCCCCGGCCTGCCGGTAGGTCTGGACCAGAGCCGTCACGGCCGGGTGCGCGGCCGGAAAGCGGTGGCCGGGGTAGCTGTCCTCGATCAGCAGCTCCGCCGGGCCGAACGCGGTGCGCAGCTGGGCCAGGATCGCCGCGGGGTCGACGCCGGGCGGCAGCCGCAGGTCGAACCGTGCCTCCGCGGCGGAGGGGATGACCGCGCGCCCATCCGTCGGCTCGGTGGCGAGCGAGGCGAGATTGAGCGTGGTTGCGGTCAACGCGGCCGTGAGCAAGGCCGCCGCGTCACCCGCCATGCTGAAGCCGCTCGAGTTGCGGAAGGCGAGCTCACGCGCCGGGTCGAACCCGGCGGCGAGCGCCGCCACGACCGGGCGCGCGTCCGCCGGCAGGTCGCAGGCGCCGAGCGAACCCGCTCGCAACGGGGCAAGCGCGTCCACCAGGCGCCAGGCCGGGTTGGCGATCCACGGGGCGTTGCTGGAGTGGATCGCGCTGGAGGGGCCGTCCGCGACGCGAATGCGCCCATGGGCGATCCCCTTGGAGCCGAGATAGACGCGCGGAGGCCCGCCGCCATACTCGCAGAAGGACGGGAACAGCGCCGCGTCGCAAGGCCGGACGGGCGTGGCGGGGTCGAGCAGGTAGCGGCGCAGGGCGGCGCTCCCGCTCTCCTCCTCGCCGTCCAGCAGGATCTCCACATTGGCGTCCAGCGCGTCAGCCTCCAGCAACGCGGCCAGCGCCACCAGCATGCCGGCAAGCGGACCCTTGTTGTTCTCCGCACCGCGCGCGACGTAGCAGGCGCCGAGCCCCGGCAGCTCCGCGATGCCGCCGGCGAACGGCGGCACGGTCCATCCCGCCGGGTTTGCCGGCATGACGTCGTACATGTTGTAGAGCAGGATGGTCACCGCCGCGCCGCGGTCGATCCGTGCGTGGACTACAGGGGCCGCGCCCGAATCGTCGTTGCCGACGAGCTCGGCGTGCAGTTCGTCCCGCAGGTGGGCGGCCAACGTGGCGGCCATCCGGTCCGTCGCCGAACCCGCCACGGATTCGATCGGCGTCCATGCCCCGAGCAGGGCCAGGCATCGCTGCCGCAGCGCGGCCGGGGAGGGGAGCCAGGGGCGCATCGCTACAGCCGGACCCGCGGGTTGAGGGCCACGTAGGCCAGGTCGACCAACAGGTTGACGACGACGAACACGGCCGCCGCGAGCAGCACGATGGCTTGCACCAGGGGGAAGTCGCGGTTCTGGATCGCCTGCACCGCGAGCCGGCCGATGCCGGGCCAGGCGAAGATGATCTCCGTCACCAGGGCGCCGCCCAGCAGGGATGCGAACTGCATCGCCTGGATCGTCACCACCGGGATCAGCGCGTTGCGCAGGGCGTGGCGGAGCACGACCCGGCTCTCCCGCAGGCCCTTGGCCCGGGCGGTGCGCACGTAGTCCTGCTGCAGCGCCTCGACCAGGCTGACGCGCACCAGCCGCGTCACCGCGCTCATGTAGTAAGCGCCGAGGCTGATCGCCGGCAGCACCAGGTGCCGCACGTCGCCGTAGCCGCCGGTGGGGAGCAGCCGCCAATCCAGCGCCACGACCAGGATCAGGATCAGGCCGAGCCAGAACACCGGGACCGCCTGGCCCGACAGCGCGACCAGGCGGACGAACAGGTCCAACGGCGTGCCGGCGGCCACCGCGGCGAGGATGCCGAAGGCGAAGCCCAGCAGCGTGCTCCAGGCCAGCGCCGCGACCGCCAGCAGGGCGGTGGCCGGCAGGCGCTCGGCGATCAGGTGCAGCACCGGCTGCCCGAACCGGAGCGACTGCCCGAAATCACCGCTGAGGACCTGGCCGAGGTAGCGGAGGAACTGCAGCAGCGCCGGGTCGTCGAACCCCATGGCGTGACGGTATTGGGCCAGTTCGGCGCGGCTGGCGCTGGGCGGCAGCATCAGCGCCGCCGGATCGCCGGTGAGGAACAGCGCGAAGAACACGACCGCGCAGACGCCGAACAGAACGACGAGCGACACGCCCAGCCGCCGCAGGATGAAGCCGGTCATGCGGCGCGCCGATCCATCTGGCGCACCAGGCCGTCGCCCAGCAGGTTGAAGCCGACCACCAGGGCGGAGATGACGATCCCCGGGTAGATCACCATCCAACTGGCGATCAGCAGGAACGACCGACCGTCGCCGATCAGGTTGCCGAGCGTGGGAGTGGGCGGCTGCACGCCGAGGCCGAGGAAGCCGACCGACGCCTCCAGCACCACCAGGCGCGGCAGGTCGAGCGTGAGCAGCACGATCTGCGACGGCAGGATGTTGGGCAGGATGTGGCGGCCGAGCACCCGCCCGGTGCCGCCGCCGATCGCACGGGCGGCCTCGACATACTCGAGTTCGCGGACCTCCAGGGTGCGGGCCCGTGCGGCCCGGGCGTACACGGCCCATCCCGTCACCCCGAGCACGACTACCAGGTTGGCGATGCCCGAGCCGATGACGGCCATGACCAGCAGGATGAGCAGGATGAAGGGAATGGCCAGCTGGATGTCGGCGAGCCGCATGACCATGCTGTCGACCACGCCGCCCAGGTAGCCGGCACAGATGCCGAGCGCGGTGCCCAGGCAGGCGCCGATGGCGCCGGCGACCAGGACGATGCCCAAGGAGATGCGCGTGCCTTCGATGATGCGCGCGAGCAGATCCCGCCCAATCTGGTCGCTGCCGAGCGGGTAGGCCCTGCCCGCGACGATGCTGCCCGGCGGCTTCATCGTCGCGAACAGCGAGCCGCTGATGGGATCGGCGCGCCAGACGACGCTGCCCAGCGTCGCCAGCAGCACCACCGCCGCCAGCAGCAAGCCCCCGACCGCGAGATCCAGCATGGGGATCGCGCGCCAGGGGCCGCGCATCCATCCTGGCAGGCGCCGCCGCACCGGCCTGGCTCAGTCGGTGATCCGCAGGTCGAACAACGGGATGCGCGCATCCGGCCGCCCGGCGAAGCTGACGGTCTTGCGCTTGGCGTAGATCGCGTCCTCTTGGTAGAGCGTCAGGACCGGCACCTCAGTGACCGCGAGATCCTGCGCCTTCGCCAGCGCCTCCGAGCGGCGCTGCGGGTCGATGCTGTTGCGGGACTCGTCCAGCAGCTTGTCCATTTCCGGCAAGGCGATCGTCGAATAAGGCTGGTTGCTGTGGAAGATGGGATAGATCGCGGCGTCGGCGTCCAAGGTCTGCGTCGATCCCCAGGCGAGCATGTAGATCGGTGCCTGCTTGCCGGCCGGAACTTGCTGCGCGTACACGGACCATTCCGGCGCCTCCAGCGCCGCCTTGACACCGATGGCGTCGAACTCCTGCGCGATGACCTGGCCGACCTCGGCGCTGCTGAGATAGTGGCGGGGCGCCTGCATCTGGATGGCAAACCCGTCCGGATAGCCGGCTTGCGCCAGCAGCGCCTTGGCCTTCGCCGGATCGTAGGCGGGAACGGGCTCTTCCTTGTAGCCGAAATCGGATGGTCCGACCTGCGTGCCCGTGAGGCTCGCGAAGCCCTTCAGCAGCTCGGCCACGATCGTCCTGCGGTCGATGGCGAGCGACAGCGCCTGCCTCACGCGCGGATCGTCGAGCGGCTTGGCGGCCGTCTTCAGCCCCAGATAGATGACCAGCCCGCCATGCTTCACCTGCACCACGTCGAGGTCGGCAGCGGAGGCCAGCGACGGCGCCAGCTCCGCAGGGACGCTCTCGATCAACTGCACTTCGCCGGACATGAGCGCGGCGACGCGGGCCGTCGCCTCCGGGATCGCGCGCCAGACGACGGTGTCGATCGGGGGCTTGCCGCGCCAATAGCCCGGGTTCGCCTGCATCGTGACGTGGTCGTCCGGCACGAACTCCGTCACGCGATAGGCGCCGGTGCCGATTGGCTTGCGGGCGAACTGGTCGGCACCGACTTGCTTCGTGTAGAGCGGCGGCAGGATGTAGGCCGGGTAGCGGCTCATCCGGGTGGGTATCAGCGGATCGGGCGCGCGGGTGCGGATGCGCACCGTCAGCGGGTCGACCACGTCCACGCCGGCGATCGTGTTGATATACGACGCCGTAGGCGATTTCGCCGCCGGGTCGAGCACGCGGTCCAGCGTGAACTTGACGGCGTCGGCCGTGAGGGGCTCGCCGTTCTGGAACGTCACTCCGGGCCGCAACTTGAACACCCAAGTGGTGGGATCGACGGCGCTCCAGGACAAGGCGAGGCCCGGGACCAGCTTCATGTCGGGATCGCGCGCCACCATGGTGTCGAAGACGTTGTCGACCACGGTCGCCGGTTCACGCAGGAAACCCGGGTCCATGCCGCTGACCGATGCGGCGCGACCGATGTCCAACTCGGCCGCCAGCGCGGAGGGCCCGGTGGCCGCGCAAAGCGCCATCAGCCCCGAAGCGAGCAAACCCAGTGGTCGCATCATCGCACTATCTCCAAACCGCCTGCAAGGACGAGGTGTCAGGCACGCAATATGTATACCAGCATGCAGGCTCGCCCCACCTCGTGGGCCCGGCCTGTCGACCGCCCGGCGCCGCAAGCGGGCGGGAAGACCACCGTCGGGCCGTCCGAGAACCGGGCTCGGAACAGCGGCCAGGTCGTGGAAATCCTCCGACGAAGGCGACGGCGAAATGCTGCACCGTCTCCGCCCGCGCCGGCGACAACGCCAGGCAGCGCCGCCAACGCAGGCACGCGGATGCCCTGCCGGCGGGAGCCCTGTCGCGCGCGACCCTGCGGACAGATACTTAAGCCGGTGCGACCATGCCCCGGGTGGCCAGAGCTTGGCGTCGCAGGCTCAGGAAGTCGATGTCGTGCCGCGTCTGTCCCGCCGTGGCGAGGTCGGCCAGGATTTCGCCGACGACGCTGCAGAACTTGTAGCCATGGCCGCTGCAGGGCGAGGCCAGGACGACCTGGGGGAATTCCGGATGGCGATCCAGGATGAAGTGTTCGTCCGGCGTGTTGGTGAACATGCAGGACCGCAGCGCCATCGTCGGGCCGGCGCCGTGCGGGAAATACCGCTCGGCGAAGGCACGCAGCAGCGCCTCGTCCTCCCCGTCCGGCTCCCGTCGCATCGCCTCCGCCGGCATCGTCTCACCGCGATGGTGGTAGCGGCCGAACTTGAAGCCGGGTACCTCGTAGATGGGGAACCCGTAATACCGGCCTTCCTCGACCTGCAGGTTGAAGACCGGGAAACGCCCGGTGGCGAACAGCTCGGGCCGGCCGGGTTGTAGCCACGCCAGGACCTGCCGCTCCGCGACGGCCAAGCCCGTCATCGCGGGCACCAGGTCGGCGATCCATGGGCCGGCGCTGATGACCAGACGGCCAGCCCGGTACGTCGCCTTGTCGGTCCGCACCGTCACGCCCTCGCCGCCCGCGGACGCCGTCCACTCCAGCACGCGCTCGCGGGCATGGATCGTCGCACCCGCCTCCTGTGCCAGGCGGGCATGCGCGACGATCGCCCGTTCGCTGGCGATCAGCCCGCCCTGCGGCTGCAGGATGAAGCGGCTGGCGGCCGGCATGCGGTAGCCGGGGAAGCGGTCGTTGACCTCGGCGCCGGTCAGGACCTCATGCTCCAGCCCGTGCAGCCGGGCGCTGGCGAGCGCGCCCTGGAACAGGGGGTCATCCTCCGGGCCGCCATCCAGCGAGCCGGTGGTGACCAGGAGCGTTTCGCCGCTTGCCCGCTCCGCGGCGGCCCAGAGCGCGTAGGCCCGGTGCAGGAGCGGCACGTAGGCCGAGTCCTCGTAATAGGGCAGGCGGATGATCCGGCTGACGCCGTGGGACGAGCCCATGGCGTGCGGGATGTCGAACCGTTCCAGCCCCAGGACCCGCTGGCCACGCTGCGCCAACTGCCAGCACGTGGCACTCCCCATGCCGCCGACGCCGACGACGATCACGTCATACGTCACGGCGTGCCCTCACGTGCCGGTCGCATGCCCGTCCGCGTGCGCCATGATCTGTTTCCAGACCACGACCTCGTCGATGGCGATCCACTCCCGGCAGACGCGGCCGTCGACGATCTCCGCATGGCTCAGCCCCATGATGTAGACGGGCGCGCCGGTGGGCGGGCCGAAATGGCCGAACCCCCCATGCGCGCCGCGGAGCGACCATCGCAGCGCCACGCGCACTGCCCGACCCTCGTCGTGGTTGACGATGGCGCTGTGGACGCTGAACGCGGCGTCCGGGAAGGCGGCAAGGTAGCCGAGGTAGAACCGGTCGATGTCGCCATGGCCATGGAAGCTCTCTCCGCCGGGCGCCTCGAGGCAGGCGCCGTGGAAGTAGAGGTCCTTCACCGCGGCGGCCTCCTTGTCGTGCCAGAGCCGGCGGTACCCGTCGACGTAGAGCGCGACCTCCGGCCCGGCCTGCAGCTCGGGCTTGAACACGCCCGGCTTGTCGTGCTCCGGCAGGTAGAAGCCGACGGTGCCGGTGCGGCGCAGGTCGTCCTGCATCATGCTGCGCGCCAGCTCCTTGGGCTGCAGCCCGAGGCCGCGGGCGAAGGCGGATTGGTCGCGCACCAGCCATTCCTCGGTCACGACCTGGTCGACAACCCAGCAATCGGCGATGATCCGGGTCTTCAGCAGCCGGTTGGTGGCCGGCCCGTAGCTCCCGTCCGCGGTATGGCGCATGACGGAGATCAGCCGGTGCGACGACAGGAAGCTGCCGTCCTCGAAGGCCGTCCAGATCACGTCCTCCCCCACCAGCTGGCGGTCGGGGAATTGGTGCAGGGTCTGCAGCGTCTGCGCCGTCACCCCTGCATTGTCGGCGGTCAGCCCGGTGGCCGCGCGCACCAGGCAGTTCGCCCCGTAGTATTTCTGCAGCTTGCCGCCGATGCCGCGATCCTCCCAAATCTCGCGGGTGATCCCGTAGATGAAGTCGGGAACGTCCTTGTAGGCGCCGATGACGGGTTGCATGAGATGCCTTCTATGATGGGGTCGTGGACGTGGCCTCGCCACGCGCGGCGATGATCTGCGCCATCACGGCGATCTCGTCGTAAAGCCGCCACTCGCGCAGGATCTTCCCGTCCCGGATCTCCAGGTGCGACGCACCCAGGATGTGGACGCGGCTGTCCGTCGGCGGTCCGTATGTCGGCACGCCGCAATAGGTGCCGCGCAGGACCCAGAACACGGCCACGCGGGTTCCAAGCTCGTCGGACTCGTTGACTGCGAAGTCGCGTATCTCGACCTTCGCGTCGGGAAAGGTGGCGAGCAGGTCGATGATCGCCATCTGGTAGGGCTGCAGGGTCTGCACCCGGCGCATCCGCACGCTTTGGCAGACGACGCGTTCGCTGACGTATCGTTTCGCCAGGTCGAAGCGCCGCCCGTTCCATACATCCTGGAAGTAGGCGGCCACCATCTCGCAGGCCGCGGCACCGTGCGGCGGCCGAGGGCCGGAAATCCCCCGCACGGCCGGGTCGGCGATGCGCCCGGCGAAAGCGCCGCCCTCGGGTGCCGCGGCCACCGCTTGGCCGGTAACCGGGCTGCGCCGGGCCAATGCGGCCGCGGCGGCATGCGGATCCAGGCCCAGCGCCTCCAGGATCGCATACTCGTCGCGGACCAGCCACTCCTCGACGATCAGGTTGTCTTGCACCAGGCAGTGGGCGATCGAGCGTGAGACGAAGCTGCGGCTCGTCGGCGCTCCGTAGCCCGAGTAACCGGAATGCGTCCCGGTCTTCAGCAGCCGGTGCGAACTGATGAACCCGTTGGTCCCGCGTTGTTCCCAGATGACGTCCTCTCCAAGGCCGGCGCCGGCGTCCGGGAAGGCGGAGAACTTCTGCACGGAGTTGCCGATGACGGCGTCGAAGTCATAGGTCTCGCCATAGGCCGTGTGGACCTTCACGCCCGGGCCGTAATGTTCGGCCAAGCGGCCGATGGCGAGGTTGACCCATATCTCGTCCGTCCAGCTGAGGATGTAGTCGCGCGGATCACGGTAAGGCGCGTAGGCGGATGGTTGCAGCGACGGCATCGAGACACCCCAGCCTTCACAATGCATTCGAATGCATGGTAGATTGCCGGACGGCTTCGCTCAAGTGGCCACGAGGGGACAAGATGACGGACGCCCAGACCAGACTGATCCGCCGCAGCGACATGGTGGCCTGCAAGCTCGCCTTTATCGACTGCAAGATGCCTGGCTCCGTCGGCAAGGAGAACTACTCGCTCATCGGCGCCGGCGTCACCCAGTCGTCCGACCAGGTGGTGAACATCACCGAGCCGCACGGCTTCAGTCTGGGCGTGGCGGCGATGCCGCCGGGCACGACCAACAACCTTCACGTGCACTACACGGCCGAGGTGTTCATGGTGTTCAGCGGCACCTGGCTGTTCCGCTGGGGCGCGGACGGCAAGGACGGCGAGGTCATCGGCAAGGCGGGTGACGTGGTCAGCATCCCCACCTTCATCTTCCGCGGCTTCAGCAACGTCGGTGACGAGCCGGGCTGGATCTTCACCGCGCTCGGCGGGGACGACACCGGGGGCATCATCTGGCACCCGTCCATCCTGAACACGGCGAGGCAGCACGGACTGTATCTCACCAAGCAGAACATGATGGTCGACACGGCTGCCGGCGCCGCCCAGCCCGCCCCGGAGGACCTGCTCGAGCCACTGGACAGCGCCACGATCCACAGCCTGCGCCGCTTCGACGTGGAGGCCATGCGGCGCCGCGTCGTGGCCCGGGCGGACCGCGCCTACTCGGACCGTGCCCTGCTCGACAGCATGCTGCCTGGCCACAAGGCAGCGTTGGCGCCTGTGCTGGGCCACGGCATGAGCCAGGAACTGGAGCACGCGCCGCCGATCGCGAACCCGCACGGTTTCTCGATCGAGTGGCTCCGCATCGAGCCCGGCGAGCGCGTGGGTGCCTACAAGCTGGCGGAGAAACAGGTCCTGCTGGTGTTCGCCGGCGAGCTGGACGTGACGCTGGACGATGACGCGCCGGTGCGGACGCAGACGCAGGAGGTGTTCTCCGTCCCAGCCGATTGCTGGCGGACGGTCGCGTCCGTCGGTCCGGTTGCAGCCGAGATCGCGGTGGTGACGGCGGGCGACCACAAGAAGCACCCGGTCTGGCATCCCGACATCGTGCGCGATGCCCATGCGGCCGGCTTCGCGTTGGATCATTCGGGCTACGTGGCGCTGTTGGCGCTGCTGCCCTATGACGTGCAGACCCGCGCCGCCTAGGCCGCCGTTCCTGCTTCCAGGCGGAGGGTCGCAGGGCCTCGCCGAGGAAGCCAGCCATGCCGGTCCGCAGCCCTAGCCGCCGCGCCACCTCTTACGATGTCGCCCGCAAGGCGGGCGTGGCCCAGTCGACCGTGTCGCGCTGCTTCCAGCCGGGGAGCAACATCTCCCCGGTGACGCGGGCGCTGGTGACCGATGTGGCCACCGAGCTCGGCTACCGGCCGAACGCACTGGCCCGCAGCCTGATCACGCAGCGATCCAACCTGGTTGGCGTGATCGCCACGCGGTACACGCTGCGGGGCAACCCGGATGTGGTCTATGCGATCGGCGAGATGCTGGCCGCCTCCGGCAAGCAGTTCCTGCTGGTGACGGCAGAGAGCGACTCGGCTGGCGTGGCCGACCTTCGCGGCGTACTGGAATACCCGCTGGCCGGACTGATCTCGTGCGTGCTGCCGGCCGATGCCGCGCTGCAGGAATGGCAGGACCGCGGCATCCCCGTGGTGCTGTACAACCGGAAGTCACCCCGGATCCCGGTCGATGGCGTGACCGCGGACCATGCCGCCGCCGCCGCGGCGGTGGCCAGCGCGCTCCATGCGGCCGGGCACCGCAGCTTCCTGTGCGTGAGCGGGCCGACGGACGCCCATGTCAGCCGGGAGCGCCGCGAAGGCTTCCTCGGCCGGCTGTCCAGGCTCGGCGTCAAGCGGACGGCCGTGATCGAGACGGACTATTCCTACGCCGATGGCCGCCGGGCCTTCCTCGATTACGCGAGCCGTGTGCGGCGGCCGGACGCGGTGTTCGGCGCCAACGACCAGATCGCCATGGGCGTGCTGGACGCCTGCCGCTTCGACCTGCATCTCTCCATACCGGAGGACCTCTCCGTCGTCGGCTTCGACGACGTGGCCGAAGCCGGCCGCCCCACCTACGAGCTGACCACGGTGCGCCAGGATTCGGAACTGATGGCGCGGACGGCGGTCGACATCCTGCTCCGCCGCATAGCGGAGCCCGAAGCCCGCACGATCAACACCGTGGTGGAGGCGGCGTTGGTCCATCGCCGCTCCGCACGCCTGCGGTAACATCGTTCCAGGCGCAGCTGGTCAACCGTGGCGAGATCACGTCGGATGACCGCCACGGCAGGCTTTCCGGACGGACGCTACGATGGCGCCAAAGACCTGACTCAAGCTGGTCTGCGAGTAGATCGCAGCGAGCGGGATCGAGGCGGGCAGGCCGGTCAAGGAGAGCTGGCTGTCAAGCGCCGTCCAGGCGGTCATCCGCCATTCCTCGCCTGCTCGGACGTAATGCTCCAGGCGCACTTCGTCTTGGTAGACGATGACGATGTCGCGTAGCGCTGCCAGGGACTTGTAGAAGTGCAGCCTCTGCCCGCGGTCGTGATCCATCGGGGACGGTGACAGGATTTCAACGACGACGGTGGGATTATCGATCCAGGTGACGCCATCGGCCAGCCCCCCGCAATGCACCGTGATGTCCGGGACGGTCTTGTCGACGCCATCCAGGTCGCCCGAGGCTTGCACCCGAAGCCCGCCACATTGACGGTGCAGCCCTGGGCTGTGGCGACAGGCCCGAGTGCCAGCGCGATGTTCAACGCGATCCGGCCATGGGCAACGTCCGACGAAGGCATCAAAGGCGGCGATCGTGACGGGCGGTTCAGCGGCGCGGGCCTGGTACATGCTGCACCCTAGCGCTCGGCGCCATGGAAATCATCCAAGGCGAAATCGGGCGGACAGCACCGGGTCATCCAGGATCGCCGCGCGCAGCGCCGGGTCGTCGGAGGCGACCACGACCCGGGTGAACCAGGGTATGGTGCCGCGCACCCGGTCCAGGAACAGCCGGTCCAAACCCGCCGCACCGGGCGAGCGCGCGATGCAGCAAGCGCAGCCGGACGCGTGAGGGACAGCGTCGGTTGGCGCCAGGAGGGCGTCGCGCTCACCCGGTCGGGTGCCGAATACGACGGGGATGCGAGCATCGACGAAGCGGGTCATACAGCTAGACATAAGGATGTCTTTATGTCACATCAACGTCCATGGATGCCTTCCTCCTCGCACTGCGCGCCGCCGCCGAGCCGACCCGCATGCGCTTGCTGGCTCTGGCTGCTCGGGGCGCGTTCTGCGTCATGGAGTTCACTGAAATACTCGGCCAGTCCCAGCCCCGCCTGTCCCGCCACCTCCGCCTGCTGGTCGAGGCCGGGCTGATGGAGCGGGTGCGCGAAGGCGCCAACGTCTGGTTCACCCTCCCGCACGGCCCGGGGCTGACGCAGGACCTGCTGGCGCGCCTGCCGGCGAACGACCCGGTGCTGGAGGCGGACCGGCGGCAGGCCGCCCGGGTGCTGGCGGAACGCGCCCGCGTCGCCTCCGAAAGCTTCCGCAAGCGCGGCGCGGACTGGGACGAGGCGCACGCGCTCGCACTGCCGGTCGACGCCATCGAGCATGCCGTGCTGGAGGCGGTGGGCGACCATCCTGGTCGGCTGCTGGACATCGGCACCGGCACCGGGCGCTTGCTGGAGCGGGTGGCCGCTCGCGTGGAGCGCGGGCTGGGCGTGGATGCCAGCCGCGCCATGCTGGCGCTCGCCCGCTCGCGCCTCTCCAAGCCGGAGCTCGCGCATTGCGCCGTGCGCCAGGCGGACATGTATCGGCTGCCGATGCCGGATGGCGAGTTCGACACCGTGGTGCTGCAGATGGTGCTGCACTATGCCGAGGACCCGGCCGCCGCGCTGGCCGAGGCGTGCCGTGTGCTGCGCCCTGGCGGGCTGCTGCTGGTGGTGGACCTGCTGCGCCACGGCCGTGCGGAGTTGACGGAGCGTCTGGCGCATCGCTGGCCGGGGTTCGACGACGCCACCCTCCACGCATTCATGCAGGATGCAGGGCTGCGCGCCGGCGACCCGGTCACGGTCCCGGGCGCGCTGCCGGTCCGCCTGTGGCCGGCCACGCTGGCGCCTGTGAAAGCCTTGCACCGAGTGCCGACCTTGAAGGAATTCGCATGACCCGTCCCCACCTGCTCGACGCCCTGCGCGACCGCGTGCTGCTGTGCGACGGCGGCATGGGCAGCCGGGTGCAGGCGCTGACCCTGGACGTCGAGAAGGACTACTGGAACCGCGAGAACTGCACGGAGGTGCTGAACCTGTCGCGGCCCGAGATGGTGCGGGAGATCCACCGCGGCTACTACGCGGCCGGTGCCGACATGGTGGAAACCAACAGCTTCGGCGGCAGCCCGATCACGCTGGCCGAGTTCGACCTGCAGGACCGCACCCACGAGATCAACAAGGTCGCCGCCGAGCTGGCGCGCGAGGCCGCCGACAGCTTCGGCGACGGGCGGCACCGCTGGGTGGTCGGCTCCATCGGCCCGGGCACCAAGCTGCCGTCGCTGGGCAACATCGCCTATGACCCGCTGGAAGCGGCATTGGCGCAGCAATCCGCCGGGCTGATCGACGGCGGGGTGGACGCGATCCTGATCGAGACGTGCCAGGACACGCTGCAGATCAAGGCCGCGGTGAACGGCGCCAAGCTCGCCCGCGCCGCCGCCGGCACCGACACGCCGATCTTCGTGCAGGTGACGGTGGAGACCACGGGCACGTTGCTGGTGGGGCCGGACATCGCCGCCGCCGCGACGGTGGTCCACGCGCTGGACGTGCCGCTGATGGGGCTGAACTGCGCCACCGGGCCGCAGGAGATGAGCGAGCACGTGCGCTGGCTTGCCGCCAACTGGCCCGGCCTGATCTCGGTGCAGCCCAATGCCGGCCTGCCGGAGCTGGTGAACGGCGCCACCCATTACCCGCTCGGCGCGCCGGAGATGGCGAGCTGGGTGGAGCGCTTCGTGCTGGAGGACGGGCTGAACCTGGTGGGCGGCTGCTGCGGCACGTCCATCGAGCACATCGCCGCGCTGGACGCGATGCTGCGCCGCCATGGCGAGCGCCGCCCGGCGCCGGCCGCGCGCAGCCACCACTGGGTGCCGTCCGTCGCCAGCCTGTACGGCCAGACGCCGCTGCGGCAGGAGAACAGCTACTTCTCGATCGGCGAGCGCTGCAACGCCAACGGCTCCAAGAAATGGCGCGAACTGCAGGAGAAGGGCGACTGGGACGGCTGCGTCTCCGTCGGGCGCGAGCAGGTGGGCGAGGGGTCCAACAGCCTGGACGTCTGCACCGCCTTCGTCGGCCGCAATGAGGTGGTCGAGATGAACGAGGTGATCACCCGCTTCACCTCCAGCGTGAACGCGCCGCTGGTGATCGACAGCACCGAGACCAACGTGATCGAGGCGGCGCTGAAGCTGCATGGCGGCAAGCCGATCATCAACTCGATCAACTTCGAGGATGGCGAGCACGCCGCCACCGAACGCCTGGTCCTGGCCAAGAAGTTCGGCACCGCCGTCATCGCGCTGACCATCGACGAAAAGGGCATGGCGAAGCAGCCGGAGGAGAAGCTGGCGGTCGCCAAGCGCCTGGTGGAGTTCGCCTGCGACAGGCACGGCCTGCCGCAGAGCGACCTCATGATCGACCCGCTTACCTTCACCATCGCCACGGGGAACGAGGACGACCGCAAGCTGGGGCAGTGGACGCTGGAGGGCATCGCCGCCATCAGCCAGGCCTATCCGGACATCCAGATCATCCTGGGCCTGTCCAACATCTCCTTCGGCCTGAACGCCGCGGCCCGTGCGGTGCTGAATAGCGTGTTCCTGGACCATGCGGTGAAGGCGGGAATGACCGGGGCCATCGTCCACGTGTCAAAGATCCGCCCGCTGCACCTGATCGCGCCGGAGGAGGTGCAGGTGTGCGAGGACCTGATCTTCGACCGCCGCCGCGAAGGCTACGACCCGCTGCAGAAGCTGTTGGAGATCTTCGCCGACCGGAAGCTGGCCGATGCCACGAAGAAGGTGCGTGCCGAGACGGTGCAAGGCCGCCTGAAGGACCGCATCGTCGACGGCGACCGCAAGGGCCTGGGCGACGAGCTGGACGAGGCGCTGCGCACGCTGCCGCCGCTGACCATCATCAACGAGATCCTGCTCGATGGCATGAAGGTGGTGGGTGAGCTGTTCGGCGCCGGCAAGATGCAGCTCCCCTTCGTGCTGCAATCCGCCGAGACGATGAAGGCGGCCGTGGCGCACCTGGAGCCGCACATGGAGCGGGTGGAGGGCCAGGAGAAAGGCACCATCGTGCTCGCCACCGTGAAGGGGGACGTGCACGACATCGGCAAGAACCTGGTCGACATCATCCTGACCAACAACGGCTACCGCGTCGTCAACCTCGGCATCAAGGTGTCGCTGGCCGACATGGTCGCCGCGGCCAAGGAGCATCGCGCCCATGCCATCGGCATGTCCGGCCTGCTGGTGAAGTCCACGGTGGTGATGCGCGAGAATTTGGAGGAGATGACCCGGCAAGGCCTCGATATCCCGGTCATGCTCGGCGGCGCGGCGCTCACCCGCAACTATGTCGAGGATGACTGCGTGCAGTCCTACGCCTGCGGCCGGGTGGCCTATGCCCGCGACGCGTTCGACGGGCTGCACCTGATGGACCGGGTGACCGGGAACGGCTTCGACGACTACCTCGCCGCGATCCAGTCCAAGCGCTCGGGCAAGGCCCGCAACACCAAGCGCACGCTTGGCCAGGCCGACAAGGCGGCGTTCCGCCCGGTCGATCTCGCCATGGTGCGGGAACGCCGGCATCGCCTGACCGGGGACGTGCCGGTGGTGCAGCCGCCGTTCTGGGGCGCCCGCGTGCTGGAGAGCACGCCCAAGGCGGTGCTGCCCTTCCTGAACGAGCGCAGCCTGTACCAATTCCAGTGGGGCTTCCGCAAGCAGGGCCGCACGTTGGAGGACTTCCTCGGCTGGGCCAAGCAGGAGCTGCGGCCGATCATGAAGCGCATGTTCGCGCTGTGCGAGAACGAGGCGATCCTGCGGCCGCGGGCCGTCTACGGCTACTGGAAGGCCGCCGGGCAGGGCAACGACCTCCTCGTGTTCGCCGAGGACGGCACTACGGAGCTGGCTCGGTTCGCCTTGCCGCGCCAGCCGAAGGAAGACGGCGAGTGCATCGCCGACTTCTTCCGTGACGTGGACGATGCCGAGCGTGACGTCATTGGACTCCAGGTCGTCACCGTCGGGCAGCAGGCCTCCGACACTGCGCGGGCCTGGTTCGAGGACAACCGCTACCAGGACTACCTATACCTGCACGGCCTTTCCGTGGAACTGGCCGAGGCGATGGCCGAGTACACGCACAAGCGCATCCGCGCCGAATGCGGCTTCGCGGCCGAGGACGACCGCGACATGGAGAAGATGCTCGGCCAGTCCTATCGCGGCAGCCGCTACAGCTTCGGCTATCCCGCCTGCCCGAAGCTGGAGGACCAGGTGCCGCTGCTATCGCTGCTGGATGCCAGCCGCATCGGCATCGAGATCAGCGATGAGTGGCAGCTGCATCCGGAGCAGAGCACCAGCGCGATCGTCGTGTTGAACCCGCGCGCGAAGTACTTTTCCGTCTAAGTGTCCATCCAAGAACAGGCGCCATGCCCCGGCAGGCAAAGTAGGCCTGACATGACCCATTGAGCGGTGGATGATCGACAATGACGTAACGAACTGCAGCCGAGTCTGTCAGGTGGACAGAAGTCTCACGCAGCCCTAGACGTGGAAGCAGCGGCAATTTGACCGGTGTCGGAACGGGGGCGTCGTGCGGCAGACTGGCGGGGAGGCGTTGGCGCGGCAGCTTGTGGCCGAAGGCGTCAAGACGGTGTTCGGCGTGCCCGGGGTCCAGCTCGACTGGGCCGTGGATGGTCTGCGCAAAGTCGCATCCGAGCTCCGATATGTCGTGGCACGGCACGAGCAGGCAACGTCCTACATGGCCGATGGCTATGCGCGGGCCACCCGGTGCCCCGGGGTCTGTATGGTCGTGCCGGGGCCCGGGCTCCTCAATGCGATGGCCGGGCTGTCCACGGCCTACGCCTGCAACTCGCCCGTGCTCTGCATCGCCGGGGACATACACTCCCAAGCCGTCGGCAAGGGCCTCGGCCTCCTGCACGAGGTCCGCAACCAGACGGCGATCCTGGCTTCGGTGACGAAGTGGCAGGGCCGGGCGAATGCGCCCGAGGCGGTGCCCGGCGTCGTCCGCGACGCCTTCGCGGCCTTGCGTTCGGGACGTCCGCAGCCCGTGGGAGTCGAGATTTCGCATGACGTGCTGAGCGGCTCGGCGGACATCCCGCTCGCCGGCGGTGCGCCACCGCCGGCAGCCGCCATCGACGAGGCGGCGGTCGCCCGGGCGGCCGAGCTGATCGCGGCGAGCCGGCTGCCGGTGATCTATGTCGGCGGCGGCGCCCTCGCCTCCGGTGCGTCCGCGGAATTGGCGGCGTTCGCCGAGCGCATCCAGGCACCCATCGTGATGGGCGAGAACGGGCGGGGCGCCGTGTCGGACAGGCACGGCCTGGCGCTCGACACGCTCGCGGGACGCGCCCTGTTCCCGCATGCCGACCTGGTGATCGTCATCGGCAGCCGCTTCGTCGATACGGCCATGGGCCGCCCGGCGTGGCCGTCAGACCGGGCGCGCTACATCTACGTCAACCTCGACCCGGCGGCGTGGGCAGCGCCTCGACAGGCCGACGTGGCGATCCTGGCGGATTGTCGCGCCGGGCTCGCGGCGTTGGGGCGGGCGGTCGCCGCGCGCCCCCGCCTCGGCATCGATCTCGGGTTGGTGCGCAGGTGGGCGGCCGAGCAGATGGCGGGGATCGAGCCGCAAGGCGCCTGGACGCGGGCCTTGCGCGCGGCCATCCCGGATGACGGCATCCTCGTGAACGAGCTCACGCAGGTCGGCTACTTCGCGCGCCTCGCCTATCCGGTCTATCTGCCCAACACCTTCATCACGCCGGGCTACCAGGGAACGCTCGGCTACGGCTTCCCGACCGCGATGGGCGCCGCAATCGGCTGCCCGGACAGGATGGTGGTCAGCATCAACGGCGATGGCGGGTTCGGCTGGAACATGCAGGAGCTTGCGACGGCGCGGAAATACGACGTGAACGTCGCGGTCGTCGTCTTCAACGACGGCCATTTCGGCAACGTCCGCACCATGCAGCAGAACCAGTTCGGCGAGGAGTTCGGCGTCGCGCTGCGGAACCCGCATTTCGACCGGCTCGCCTCCGCGTTCGACATCCCCTATGTGCGGGCGGACGCGCCGGAGGCGCTGCACCATGCGCTGCGCGAGCATGCCGGACGCGGCGGCCCGACGCTGATCGAGGCGCGGGTCGGCACGATGCCGAGTCCCTGGCACCTGTTGCGCCTCTCACCGCCCCCGTTCGCCGCGAACCGCCCGGCTGCGCCCAATCCGCTCGGGGAGCCGCCCGCGCCCGCCGCCGTGAGATGACCGCGACGGCGCCGCCCCCGGCGCGTCAAAGGCTGCCGCTGACGAGAGGCGCGATTGCCAAGCCTGGTCGCCGACGGGAGAACCATAGCGCCATCTGAGGAGTGCCCGGCTTGCTGGACTTGCCCGCTGACGAACCTGGCCTGGTAGAAGGCGCCGGCACCACCGTCCGGGCGGTCGATCGGGCCGTCGCCATCCTGCGCTGCTTCAGCGTGCGCAGCCCGTCGATGAGCGTCGCCCAGATCCAGGCTGCGGTCGGCCTGTCGCGCCCGACGGTGTACCGTCTGCTGGAAACGCTGGAAGGCACGGGGCTGATCCGCTCCGAGGGTAACCCGCAGCGGTTCCGACTGGCGCACGGCGTGATGCAGCTCGCCCATGTGTGGCTGGCAGGCCTCAACCTGCCGGAACTGGCCCGCCCGATGGTGGAGGCCCTGCGGGACCAGACGGGGGAGACGGCCGCGTTCTTCGTGCCCCGGGGCGACATGCGCCTCTGCGTGCTCGAATACCGCAGCCACGAGGTGCTCGCCGTCTCCCGCGGCATCGGCGACATGGGCAGGCTGACGGATGGCGCCAGCGGCAAGGCGATGCTCGCCTTCATGAGCGATGTGCGTCAACGCCAGCTGCTCGACTCGCTGGAAGATGCGGTGACCCGCAAGCGCCTCGGCGGCGAACTCGCGCAGACCCGCCGCAGTGGTTTCTCCGTCAGCCGGGGCGAGGTCTTCGCCGGCGCTGCGGCCGTCGCGTCACCGGTGCTGGACCAGTCGGGCGCGGTCGCCGGCTCGCTCGGCGTGTTCGGACCACAGTCGCGCATGGACGCGGCGCGTGTGGAGGAGGCAGCCGGGCATGTCCTCGCCACCAGCAGGAGGTTGGCGACGCTGCTCGGCTATTCGTCCGAGGGCCCGGCGTTCAGTGCTTCGAAACCAGGAAGTCGTCGGTGAACTCCCCGTGCGAGACCTTCATCGGGATTTCGCCCTCGGCGCCGAGCTGGAAGATGTCCGACCCGGAGCGTTCCGCGTTGATCTTGTCGATCCCGTCGGCGATCGCTCCGGCCTGCCAGCCCTGAAGCGACCATTGAAAGACGTGGTCGTCCAGTCGGTGGAGGCCCTGCTGAGCCCCGTCCGCGGGTAGCAGCACCAGCGATGCCGTCGTCGCGGGATTGGGGAACCGAGCCGATAGGTCGAGCGGCGCTAGGTCGCGCGCGAAGCGTCGCAGTTCCGTGGCGAACTCCGCCAGCTCCGCAGCATCGCCGAGCACCAGGAAATGCTCGTTGAAGTCGCTCGCCATGAAGTCGAAGCGCAGCATCCCGCCCGCCTGCGCTACTGGTTCTCGGACAGCTTGACGATGTCCTGCGCGTGGCACAGCTCCTCCGTGCCGACGTCCCCGGCGTTGGCGGGCACCTCCAGGTAGCGAACCTGCACCCACATGCCGTCCTCCATGTTCTCGACCACCTCGGCCAGCACGTTGTCGCGCAGGACGAGCCGGTCGCCCGGCTTGAGGGTGAGCATGTCGATCATGGCGATGGTCCCTTGCAGCACGCGTGTCAGAAGAAGGCGGTCAGGTTCTTCGCCAAGAGGACGTTCTGCTCGAGGATGATCTCGCGCTTGGCGATCTTCCACGTGCCGTCGGTCCACCTGAGCACGTCGTTGCGACGGCCGATGAAGGTGTAGTTCTCGTATTCGACGCGGTTCTGATAGACCAGGAAGCGGCATCCCACCGCCACTTCCGTCGCCTGCTCGATGGACGGCGTGGCGGACTTGATGCGGACGTTGGTCACCACGTGGCAGACCCGCGACAACGGCTCCTCGGCATAGTGGACGCCGGTGAGGATCTGCTCGACGCGTTTGGTCAGCGTCCACTTGTCCTCGTCGAACCAGCTGATGCCCTCGCCCAGCCGGGTGTTCTCCCGCTCGGCATGCTGGCCGAACTTCACGTTGCGGCGCATCGGCATGAAGTAGACGACGTCCTCCGTCAGCATGCCGAGCCACTCCCGGTAGCGCCGTTCGTCGAGCAGGTCGGCCTCGGCGTAGAGGACGTCCTCGATATCCGATTTCAGCCGGTCGTAAGCCGGCCCACGCTGCAGCGCGGGAGGGGCGTCGGGGGCGATGTTGGTGTCCATGGGTCCTCCGGCTATCGCGGTTCTGGGTTGGCGGGCCGGGGCGGCGCGGGGCCGCCCTGCTGGGCGAAGCAGCCCACGTCGATGACGGTGCCCGAGATGGTCGCAGCATCGGGGGAGAGCAGGAAGGCGACGGCGTTGGCCACGTCGTCGCCGGTGGCGGTGCGGCCGGCCGCCGTTCCGGGCGCGCCCCTGCCGAGCCGGGCGGTATCCCCGCCGACCCGCCCGAGGCTCATGCCGCTGACGATGCCGCCGCCGCCGGGCACCACGGTGTTCACGCGGATGCCCTGGTGGAGGAAGTCGTAGGCCATGGCGGCGCCGAGCGCGAACAGGCCACCCTTGCTGGCGCTGTAGGCCGCCATGTTCGGCTTTCCCCAGCCGGCGCCAGACCCGACGTTGACGATGGCGCCGCCCCCTGCCTCGATCATGTGCGGCAGCACGGCGCGGGCGCACAGATACGGCCCCTTCAGGTTGACGGCCACGATCCTGTCGAAGGTCGCCTCGTCGGTGTCGAGCACCGTCCCCAGAGGCCCGATCGCCGCGTTGTTGACGAGCGCGTCGACGCGCCCGTGCCTCGACACGACCTGGGCCACCACCCGGCCGACGTCCGCGGCCGAGGACACGTCCGCCTCGAGCAGTTCGGCGGAGAGGCCGCGCTGGTCGAGTTCGGCGCGCAGGCTGGGGATGGAGGCTTCGGCCGTGCTGGAGATTTGCCGTGCCTCCAGTCCGAACGCCGTCACGGCGTAGCCGCGTGCGGCCAGGTTGAGGGTGATGGCCCGGCCGATCCCGAAGGTGCCGCCCGTGACGATGACGGCCTGGCGATCGGCGTTCATTCCGCCGCCATGCGCTCCGGCGTCGGCTGGCCGAGCAGCTCGTCCCAGCCCGCCCCGCGCATATAGCTGGCCCAGCGGCGATAGTAGCCGCGGGCGATCTGCTCGGTCACCTGCAGGCTGACGTCGCCGCCCAGGCCCTGATAGCCGTTCCGGGAAGTGTTCAAGGACTGCTGGTAGTTGAAGGGGTGGCGGCGCGCGATCGTGCCCATGCTGGCGGACGTGGCGTAGAGCCAGTTTTCCATGTCGTCCTGCTCGGTCATGCCGGCCGGGCCGGAATAGCGCATGTAGTAGTGGCGGAGGTATTCCTTGACCGCGCCCGGCGCGTCCGCGTCGACCATGAAGAAGCGCCAGGCTTCCGTCTGCGTCGGGCTGTGCGGATGCCAGGCGCAGAGCCCGCGCGGCTGGCGCCCGTGATAGGAGGTGTTCGGGAAGATCGTCCCCACGAACGGGATCAGCCTTGCCTGTTCGCCCAGGCGCTTCTTGCGTTCCTCGAAGCAGTGGCGGAAATACTCCTCGAGGATCGGGTCGCTGAGGAAGGACTCGATATACTCGTTGTTCTCCGGCGCCATCGCGCTGTGCACGCCGTGCCCGGCGGGAAAGCTGATCCAGACGTGCTGGGCCTTCTCCATCTCGTCGTCGCGCCGGCCCTTCTTGCCCGCCGCCGCACTCGGGCCGATGCCGATGAGGTCGACGGAGCGGTGGCTCGGGTTGTGGTAGGTGTCGCCAAGGAAGTTCTCGGCCGCGAACTTCCAGTTGGAGGGCAGAATCCATTTGTGCACGCCGATGACCTCGGACCCGCCCGGCCGTCCGTCACGGCAGTCGAGCGCCTGGTCCAGGTGGATCTTCGCGTCGCCGAGATAGGTCTCGAACTCCGGCGCGTCCTTGTCCCAGGTGGCCCAGATGGTGCCCTTGTAGTTCGCCAGCTTGGCCACCGACACGAGCGAGCTCGCCTCGCGGTCGAGGTTGCCCTCGTAGAGTGACTTGTAGAGCGGTACGCCCTGCAGCCTGCCGTCCGTCGTGTAGGTCCAGCTGTGGTACGGGCAGGTGAACAACGAGGTGTTGCCGCTCTCGTAGCGGCAGACCTTCATCCCGCGGTGCCGGCATGAATTCAGGAAGACGTGGATCACGCTCTTCTTGTCGCGGCAGAGGATGACGGACTCCTCCCCCATGCGGGAGGTGAAGAAGTCGCCCGGCTTCGGCACCAGGCTTTCGTGGCCCACGAACAGCCAGGCGCGCGCGAACACACGCTCGAGCTCTTCCTTGTACACGTCGGTGTCCACGAAGATTTCGCGGCTGATGAAGCCCTTGTCGGGATCGACGAGCTGGTCGAAACGATCGAACCTGTTGGCCGGCATCGATGCACACTCCTTGGTTTGACGGAGGCACTCAGGCTGCTTCCCGCCGGGCAGACGCGAAGGTGGCCAGGTCGAAACCCGGTTGGGCGGCTTGGTCGAAGGCGAGCGGGGTGGACGCCTGCAGCAGGCGGCGTGCTGCCATGTGGTCGGTCGGGCGATGGACCGACTCGGCACCGACGAACACGCCGTGACGGAACGACAGGACGGAGAAGCGCCCGGCTTCCCGGTCGCCCGCGACCAGGCGATCGGGGCAGCCGCCGACCAGCCCTGCGATCTGCAGCTTGTCGGCGCCTTGATCGCTCCAGAACCATGGGACGCCGACATAGGGCGCCGGCCTGCCGCACAGCCTGGCAGCCACGCTCTTTGCCTGGTCGACGGCATTCTGGACCGACTCGAGCCGGACCATGCCGGGCGCATGCACGCTCGGTCCGCTGGCGCAATCGCCGATGGCGGAGATAGCCGGATCGGAGGTGAGGAGGTGCTGGTCCACCTCTATCCCGTCCCCGACGGGCAACCCTGCCGCCGCGGCCAGTTCCACGTTGGGGACCACGCCGACCGCGACCAGGACCAGGTCGGCGTCCAGCCGGGTCCCGTCTGCCAGCACGACGCCGGCCGCCCGATCGCCCGAGCCTTCGATCGCGGTCGCACTGGTTCCGAACCGGAAGCGGACGCCACGCTGCTCGTGGCGCCGCTGGAACCATTCTGCGATCTCCGGCGACGACGACCGGGCCATGACGCGGGTGCCGGCCTCCAGCACGGTCACGCCCAACCCCGTTGCGGTGGCGACGGCGGCGAACTCCATGCCGATGAAGCCTGCCCCGATGACGACGGCACGGCGCTTTCCGTCCATGGCCGCGCGAAGCTGCCGGGCATCGTGCAGCGAGCGGAGCGGCAGGACGTCGTGCAGCCCGGCCCCGGGAACGCGCAGCGACCGGTTGCGCGCGCCCGTCGCCAGCACGAGGTGGTCGTAGGAAAGGGAGGTGGCGTCGTCGAGGTCCAGGCACCGCCTCGCACGGTCGATCCGCGTCGCCCGGCGGCCCGCAAGCACCGTGATGTCGCGTTGCCGGAAGAAGCTGTCGGCGCGCAGATGCAGACCCGTCTCGTCCAGCTTGCCGAGCAGATAGGCTTTCGACAGGGGCGGGCGCTGGTAGGGCAGGCCGGGCTCGTCGCCGATCAGCATGACGGGCCGGCCGTAGCCGGCCTCCCGCAGCGAGGCGGCGAGCTGCACGCCCGCTTGGCCGGCGCCGACGACGACCACCCCCGACGTCACGACTGTGTCTCCGGGGTGTGGACGACGAGCCCGTCGAGTTCCGGAGTGACATCGATCTGGCAGCTGAGGCGGCTGGTCGGCCGCCGTTCGCTGGCCGTGCATTCCAGCATGCCATCCTCGTCGTCACCGACGGGATCGAGGCGGCCGAGCCAACCTTCGTCGACGTAGACGTGGCACGTCGCGCACGCGCATGCCCCGCCGCAATCGGCGAGGATCCCGGTCACGCCGTTCGTGACCGCCGCGTGCATCACGCTGGCGCCGGCGGCGACCTCGATCGTCTCCGACGCGCCGTCCGGCTGGATGTAGGTCACTCTCGGCATCCGGTCCCCTCGGTGTCCGCCCTATGGACTGTTGTCTCCGAATCTACGGGCGGCTGGCGGCGTCGTCAACGGGTCAGGACAGGGTGCAGCCGCCTTCGGCCACGCTTCGAAAGGCCTGCTCGCCTGGGATGGTGCTCAGCCTCTTGTAGTAATCCCAGGGTTTTGTGCTCTCCTGCGGCGTCTTCACCTGGTACAGCCCGAGGTCGTAGAGCACGCGCCCGTCGGGCCGGATCCGGGCTGGACGGCCGAAGAAGTCGACCGGCGTCGCCCGCATTGTCCGGTTGAGCGCCAGGTTGTCGTCCGACCGGGTCGCCTCGACCGCCTTGAGGTAGTGCAGGACGGCAGCGTACGTCGCCGCCTGCAGCTTCGTCGGCATCCGCTGCTGCAGCTTGAAGAACCGGGTGGCGAAAGCGCGGCTCGGCGCATCGTCGTCCCAGTAATACTGCGCCGCGATGTACATGCCCTGCGCCACCTGCAGGCCGATGGTGTGCACGTCGGCGATGAAGGTGAGCATGCCGACCAATTCCTGGCCCTGGTCCCGCAAGCCGAACTCCGCCGCCTGCTTCACGAGGTTGACGGTGTCGGCCCCGGTGCTGGCGAGCGCCACGAGGTCGGCACGGGAAGCCTGGGCGCTGAGCAGGTTGCTGCTGAAGTCCGTCGAGCCCAGCGGGTAGCGCTGGTTGCCGACCACCTGGCCACCGGCGGCCTCCACGGCGCGGGATGCGTCCCGCAGCATCGCCGTCCCGAAGGCGTAGTCGACGGCGATGAAATACCATTTCTTGCCGCGCCCGGGCACCAGTGCCTTCGATAGACCGGCCGAGAGGCAGTAGGTGTCGTCGGCCCAGTGGGTCGTGTAGGGCGAACATTCGGTGCCCGTCAGGTCCGAGGTCGCGCCGCCCGAGATCAACACGGAGCGCTGCTTCTGCTTGGCGAGTGCCGCCACCGACAGGGCGACCGAACTGATGGCCAGGTCGGTGACCGCGTCGACCCCGTCATTGTCGAACCAGCCCCGGGCGATGCCGGACGCGACGTCCGGCTTGTTCGCGTGGTCGGCGGCAAGGATTTGGATCGCCCTTCCGCCCGCCGTTCCGTTGAAGTCCTCCGCGGCAAGCCTGGCGGCCACCACGGAGCCCGGTCCGCCAAGGTCGCGCCCGGTGCCGTAATCCCCCAACACGCCGATCTTCAGCGGCCGCGCTTGGCTTCGGACGATGGCCGGCGCGAACAGCAGCGCGGAACCGCCGGCAAGTGCGGCGCGTCGGGGTAGTGCTGGAAGGACTGGCATCCGTTTCCCTTTGTTCTATGTTGCCTGAACGCTTAACCTGTTAAGCGTTTGGGTCGCAAGTCGGGACGTGCAACCTTCGCAGGTGCAGCAAGAGGTGGTAGGGCTGATCGATGGCCAAAGCTGCAGCACGACCCCCGAAATCGATCTCGCCGATGCCGCCCGTCAGCGCAGCCCTGCCGATCCAGCTGCTGCGCGCGCGGGAGAGCGTCATGGCCTGGTTCCGGCCCCACCTGCGCGAGCACGGCCTCACGGACCATCAGTGGCGGGTGTTGCGGGCGCTGGCCGAGGCCGACGTCCTCGAGATGCAGGAACTGTCGGAGCTGTGCGAGGTGCAGCCGCCGAGCCTGTCGCGGATCATGCCCAAGCTCGTCGAGCAGAAGCTGATCCAGCGGAAGAACGATCCGGACGACCAGCGGCGGATCTTGGCCAAGCTGACCGACGCCGGGCGACGGCTGGTCGAAACCGTCAGTGAAGGGAGCGCCGAGATTTACCAGGCCTTGCTGGAGACCGTCGGTCCCGACCGGTTGAACGACCTCCAATCGGGTCTGGACGAACTCATCGCCACGCTCGACCGGGCGCGCCAAGCGCGGGGCGAGGCGCGGGAGCGGGCTTCGAGCCAAGTGGCGAGGCTGAGGGAGATCGGGGCCCCGCCCCGAATCCCGCCAGAGGACGGTCGTCCTCTGGACACCTGATTCAGGATGGTGCCGCCTCGTCGGCGATGCCGTTGCGCAGGATGCCCAGGCCGCTCACCTCCACCTCCACCTCGTCGCCCGGCTTGAGGTAGCGGGGCGGGTCGAAGCGGGCGCCGGCGCCGACCGGCGTGCCCGTGAAGATGATGTCGCCCGGTTCGAGCGTGGTGAAGGTGCTGACGTATTCGACGATGCGGCCGAACGGGAACATCATGCGGTCGGTCGTATCGTCCTGCCGGACCTCGCCGTTGACGCGGGTGACGATGCGGAACGGCGCGGCGCCGACCTCGTCCGAGGTGACGAGCCACGGACCCATCGAGCCCGAGGCGGGCCAGTTCTTGCCGGGCGTCACGTTGAACTTGCCGTGCCGGATCCAGTCCCGGATCGAGCCCTCGTTGCCGATCGTGTAGCCGAACACGTGCCGTGCCCAGTCCGCGGACGCGATGCGACGGCCGCGGCGGCCGATGACGATCACCACCTCGCCCTCGTAGTCGAGCTGCTCGCTCTCCGGCGGCCGGACCAGCGGCGCATCCGGGCCGGTGATGCTCTCGGGGAACCGCACGAACAGGCTCGGGTATTTGGGGGCGTTGGAGGCGTCCTTGTACTCCTCGTTCCGGTCGGGATAGTTCACGCCCACGCAGAAGCACTTGCCCCAACGCAGCAGCGGCTTCTGCAGCACGCAGTTGCCGGACGGGTGATCCGGCGCGGCATCGGCGAAGTCCCGCGCGGCGTCCAGGGCATCGGCCCCGACGAGGTCATGCAGGGCGGCGAAGCGGCTGCCAAGCCGGCGGCCGAGGTCGACCACCCCATCCTCGCGCCAGATGCCGTAGGAGGCCTTGCCTGCCGCCGAGTAGGAAACGAGCTTCATGGGATGCCCTCTTTCATGCGAAATAGCAGGCGACCGTGCCGAATGGGCCATAGTCCGCGTTGATCGTGTCGCCCGCGCCGACTTCGATCGGCCGGATGAAGGAGCCGCTGAGCACCACCTGGCCGGCGCGCAGGACGTCCCCGTTCTCCGCCATGCGGTTGGCGAGCCACGCCACGCCCAGGGCGGGATGGTTCAGCACGCCCGCGGCCAGCCCGGTCTCCTCGACCGCGCCGTTCTTAGAGCAGATCGCGCCGACCCATCGAAGGTCCTGGTCGTCCGGGCGGAATGGCCGCCCGCCGAGGATGATCCCGGCATTGGAGGCATTGTCCGAAATGGTGTCGAACACGGTGCGCGCGGCACCGGTGGCCGGGTCCTTGCGGTGGTAGCGCGTGTCCAGCAGTTCGAGTGCGGGGACGAGGTACTCCGTGGCGCGCAGCACGTCGAAGATGCTGCAGTTCGGGCCCGCCAAATCCGTCTTCATGACGAAGGCGATCTCCGCCTCCACGCGCAGGCCGATGAAGCGGGCCGTCGGCACGACGCCGCCGTCCGGGAAGAGCATGTCGTCGAGCAGGAAACCCGAATCCGGCTGGTCGATCCCCAGGGCGTTCTGCATCGCCTTGGACGTCAGCCCGATCTTGTGCCCGATGACCCTGCGCCCCGCCGTCAGCTTGATGTCCTTCCAGGCGTTCTGGATGCGGTAGGCATCCTCCATCGCCATGCCTGGATGCGCCAGGCTGACCATGCGCGTCGGCGTCCGCGCGCGTTCGGCCTGGTCCAGGCGCCGGGCGGCCTCGATGGCGGCAGCTTGGTCGACGATCATGCGGCGACGATCGGGGACGCGGCGTAGCTGGGTTCGCGCACCGCCGTGCCGTCGAAGGCGGAGCCTTCCTCGAACCAGGATTTCGGCGCCGGCGCCCCCCACAACGTCTGTCGTTGCGGGTCCCTCAAGTCCCAGCGGATCGGCTCGTGGTCCGGGTCGATGGTCTGATAGTCCGAGCAGTAGAGTTCGATGCGGTGGCCGTCGGGGTCGCGGATGTAGAGGAAGAAGGCGTTGGAGATGCCATGCCGCCCCGGGCCGCGCTCGATGTTGCCGACGTAGCCGGTGGTGGCCATCAGGTCGAGCAGGTCGATGATGTTGAGCGGCGTGGGCACCCAGAAGGCGACGTGGTGCAGGCGGGGCCCGGCGCCATGCGTGAAGGCGATGTCGTGCACGCCGCCCTTGCGGTGCATCCAGGCGGCCCACAGCCGGCCGTTCTCCTCGCTCTCCGTGTATTCGGTCGTCCGGAACCCGATGGCGTTGTAGAAGTCGACCGAAACCTGCACGTCGGGCGTGAAGCAGTTGAAGTGGTCGATCCGGAGCGGCTTGACGCCCCGGTAGAGCGCGTATCGCTGGTGCACCGATGGCAGCTTGCTCATCTCGAAATAGAACTCGAGCGGGATGCCCAGCGGGTCCCGCGTGCGCAGCGTACGTCCCTGGAACGGCTCCGTCACGAAGGCGGTCGGCAATCCCTGTCCGCCGAAGAACGCCTCGGCCTTGTCAAGGTCCTCCTCGCTGTAGAGCTTGAAGCCGAGCATGTCGGCCTTCGCCGCGTCGCCTTTCTGCAGGACGACGCAGTGATGGCCCCGCTCCTCCATGGCGCGTAGGTATATCCTATCAGGCGTCTGCCCGGTGACTTGCAGGCCCACCGTGTCGGCCCAGAACCTGGAACTGCGCTCCAGGTCGGTCACGGTCAGCACGATGTGGTTGAGCCGCACCACGTTGAAGGGAGGGTAGAGCACGCTGGCTGGGATCGGCACGATCGTCTCCTTTCGCCTGGCGCGGTCAGGCGCCGATCCGTGGGACCGCGTGGCTGCCGTAGGCGATCGAGATGTTCTTGGTCTCCATGTAGAAATCGAACGAGTATTCGCCGCCGTCGCGTCCGATGCCCGATTGCTTGACGCCTCCGAACGGGGTTGGGAGGTGGCGCACGTTATCGGAGTTGACCCAGATCATGCCCGCCTCCAGGTCGCGCGCGACACGGTGGGCGCGTCCGACGTCCCCGGTCCATATGTAGCCGGTGAGGCCGTAGCGGACATCGTTGGCGATGCGGACGGCCTCGGCCTCGTCGTCGAACGGGATCACCGTCAACACCGGTCCGAAGATTTCCTCCTGCGCGATCTGCATCGCGTTGTTGGCGTCCAGGTAGAGCGTGGGTTCCACGTAGTTGCCCTGCTCGCCCATGGCGCGACCCCCGCCGACCGCGACGCGCGCCCCTTCCGCGCGGGCCTTGTCCGCATAGGACAGGACCTTGGCGCAGTGGCGGGGATGGATCAGCGGCCCGACCTCGGTGGCCGGGTCCAGCGGCGGTCCGACCCGGATCCGCTTGACGCGTTCGGCGAGCATCGCGGCGAAGCGGTCGTACACCGACCGCTGCACCAGCGCGCGCGAGGAGGAGGTGCAGCGTTCGCCGTTGAGCGAGTAGATCATGAACAGGACGGCATCGAGCGCCCTGGTCAGGTCGGCATCCTCGAAGACGATGACCGGGTTCTTGCCGCCAAGCTCGAAATGCACGCGCTTCAGCGTGTCCGCACCCTGCCGCATGATGTGCGAGCCGGTCGTCGTCTCGCCGACGAAGGCCACGGCCTTGATCGCCCCGTGCTCGCTCAGCGCCTTGCCCGCCGTCTCGCCCAGGCCATGCACCAGGTTCACCACGCCGGCCGGCAGGCCGTGCTTCTGGATGGTCGCGTCCATGATCTCGGTCAGGATCATGGCCGACATCGGGCTCCATTCAGCCGGCTTGTGGACGACCGTGCAGCCGGCCGCCAAGGCGGGGGCGATCTTCCAGGTGGACAGCATGAACGGCGTGTTCCACGGGGTGATCACGCCCACCGGGCCGATCGGCTGCCGGATGGTGAAGTTGACGTGGTCCGTGTCCGGCAACGACTGGCCGTTGCCTGCATTGGGCGCGAGGTCGGCGTAGAAGCGGAAGTTCTCCGCGCCGCGCAGGGCCGCCTTCGCCATGTAGCGGATCGGCTGCCCGGTGTCGCTGCTTTCCACCAGCGCGATCTCCTCCGCCCGCGCCACGATCGCGTCCGCGATGCCGTGCAGGATCGCCCGCCGCTTGGCGCCCGGGACGGCTGCCCAGGGCTTGAACGCGGACGCCGCGGCCCTCGCCGCGCGGTCGACTTCGGCGGCTCCCCCGGCCGACACCACGCATTGCGCCTCGTTGGTGGCGGGGTCGAGCGTCTCGAACGTCTCGCCCGAGGCCGCATGCACCCGCTGGCCCGCGATGATGTGGGGGATCACCTCCCGCCTGAAGGGTTCCAGGTAGCGGCCCGCGCTGGCGAGGTTGGCCTGGAACTTGGCATCGAAGGGCTGGTTCATGGCAGGGCTTCCTTGCGGGACATGCGCTCGTGAAGGTTGTTCAGCTTGAGGGACGCGGTGGGGTCGATCTCCGCGACCTCGACGGTGATCCCCAGGCCGCGACGGCGGAAGATTTCGGCCGTGGCGTCCGCCACCGTCTGCAGGAGGCGTTCGGCGACGTGGCGGCGGGTCGCGGCGTCGCGGCCGGCCCCGATGCGTGCGACCACCGCGATGAAGGTGTTGTCCGGATTGCCATCGGCGATCTCGTAGATGTCGCGCCGTTCGGCCCGCGTGCGCAGGCCGCCGATCGGGAACACCCCCGTCTCGAGCGCGGTCTTGTGCAGCGCCGCCACGAGGTCGCGCATCGGGAGGTCGGCCTCGAGGTTGGCGGAGTACTCGACCATTATGTGCGGCATCGGGTTTGCCTTCCGGGCTTGGAGCGGGGTCGCTTCCGCGTCACGTTGCCGCCGCCATGGTGGGCGATACCGCCGCCGCCGTCTTCAGGCCGACGATGGAGGCGATGGACACGGCGAGGAGCGCGATGGAGTACCAGATCCCGGCCGCGAAGCTGCCCGTCAGGTCGTGCAGGATGCCGATCACCGCCGGGCTGGTGACGGATGCGGCGATGCCCGCGCAGGAGAGGATCGCGATGCCGAGCGGCCGGGCCGCGACCTGGATCAGGCTTGGCGGCAGAGTCCATAGGATCACCATGCCGGTGAACCCGCCCGCCGTGCACAGCACCAGGCCCGCGAGCTGCACGGGCGGCGACTGGGACAGGATGACGGCCAGCCAGCCCGCGATGGCCATCGCGACGGGGATGGCGTAGTGCAGCCGCCGCTCCTGCCGGCGGTCCGACACCGCGGCCCAGAGCGGCATGGCCACCGCAGCCACGATGCCCGGGATGGCCGCGAGGACACCGACCTGGAGGATGGAGGCACCCGGCGCCAGCAGGCCGCGCACGATGAGCGGCGACCAGGTCGCAAGGGCGTTCAGGCTGGTCACCAGGCAGAAATAGGCGACGCAAAGCCTGACGAAGCCCAGCGACAGCAGCGTCCGGCCCGCGCCGGCGATGCCGTGGCGGGCGGGTGGCGCCTCGGAAGCCACGAGCAGCGCGATGGCGTCCCGCTCGGACTGCGTGAGCCATTTCGCCGTGGCCGGCCTGTCCGGCAGGTAGAACAGGACGCATGCACCCAGCACGACGGCGGGCAGTCCGGTCAGGATGAACAGCCACTGCCATCCGGCCAAGTCGAGCGAGCCGTCGAAGGACTGCATGATGATGGCCGACGCCAGCGAGCCGAAGCCGATTGCGATCGGCTGCGCGATCATGAAGAGCGCAGTGACCCGCCCCCGGCGCTGTGCCGGGAACCAGTAGGTCATGTAGAGCAGCGCGCCCGGCAGGAACCCGGCCTCGGCGATGCCGACGATCAGGCGCAACACGTAGAGGCTGGCCGGCCCCCGCGCGAACATGGTCGCGGCGGAGGCGATGCCCCAGGTGATCATGATCCGCGCGATCCAGAGCCGGGCGCCCATGCGCACCATCAGGATGTTGCTCGGGATTTCGCAGAGTAGGTAGCCCGAATAGAAGATGGTCCCGGCGAGCCCGAACGTCGCCGCGGTCAGGCCGAGCGCCTTGTTCATGGACAGCGCGGCGAAGGCGATGTTGATGCGGTCGAAATACGAGATCGCGTAGCAGAGGAAGAGGAACCAGACGAGGCGCTTGGCCGCCTTGGCGCTGGCCGCCTGGCCGAGGTCGAAACTGCGCTTGGATGTCTCGCTCACGCTTCCCTCCGGACGCCTCCGTCTCGCGGGATGGCCCCGCGATCTCCGGTCGACGCCGGATTGCCCAAACGTTTAACATGTTAAGTGATGCCGTCAACGGCTTTCCTGTGATCCGGTCGAGGAAGCCGCGCCGCGCTTAGGCCGCGCCGCAGATGCGGTCGATGAGCGCAGCCGCCGCCGCGGGAACGGCGTCGCCTCGCCAGGCGACGTGCTGGTCAGGACGGCAGAGCAGCAGCCGGCAATCGTCGAGCGGCGCTTTGCGGTGGACGTCCAGGAGCGGGAGCGCCAGGCCCCGCTTGGCCGCCGCCGCGAGGAGCGGCCCGACCTCGACCGTCGGGTCCATCCGCAACAGCGTGTAATCCGGGCCGAGCGCGTCGTAGAGCGAGCGGCCGTCCTCGAGCCAGACATGGGGCACCCGGCAGCCCGGGACGGTCGAGGGCGTGAAGTCCGCCATGCCGTAGGCCGGCGGTGAGACGCCGTCATAGGCGATGATGGGCGAGCGATCGTAGAAATAGCCGAAGTTCAGCCCGCCGCAGCAATATTGCTGCACGTTGAGTTCGTACGCCTGCTGGCCGAGCGCTCCCCTCGCCTTCGCCCCCGCCGGGGTGTCGTCGTCGATGTTCGGCGGCACCACGCCGCGCTGCTTGGCCAGGGCCAGCGCATGGTTCATGGCGAAATGCGAGACCTGCTCCGTGATGGGCAGCCGTTCGGCCTCGTGTGCGTCCAGGATCGCGGCCGGCGCCCAGCCGCGGAGATGGGCCGCGAGCATCCAGGCCAGGTTGGCCGCGTCCGCTATCCCCGCGTTCATGCCGTATCCGGCCATCGGCACCCAGAGATGGGCCGCGTCGCCGCAGATGAAGATTCGCCGGTCCCGCAACTTGTCGGCGACCAGCCGGCGCCCGATCCAATCCTCCTTGGAGATGATCTCGTACTGGAACTCCGGACCGACGCCGAGGATGGTCCGCAACGCCCAGTCCCGGTCCACCGCCTCGAAGTCCTCCTCGTCCGGTCGGAGATAGTTGTGGATCAGCCACTTCTCCAGGCCGTCTATGGCGTAGACGTTGCCGGACCGCTCGGGGTTGAGCGAGAAGGTGGACCACGCCGGACGCTGCCCGGCCTCGGCCAGCAGCGAGGGCGCCCGGATGTAGGTCGACTGGACGCGCTGCACGACGGCGGTCCCGCCAAGCGTCGCGCCGATCAGCCGCCGCACCACCGACCGGCTTCCGTCGCAGCCGACGGCATAGCGGGCCCGGATCGTCACGACCTCGCCCGTGTCGATGTCCAGCCCCTGCGCCACCACGCCGTCGTCGTCCTGTTGCAAGGACTCGATGCGAAGCCGGTTGCGGATGGTGACCCCCGGCATCGCCTCGGCATGGGCGAACAGGATCGGCTCGATGTAGATCTGGTTGATGCGATGGGGCGGCTCTGCCGTCGGCCACCACGTGTCGGGCCCGCCTGAAGCGGTGTAGCGGTCGCGGCGGCACGGGATCGGGATGCGCGACAGCTCCTTGCCGACGAAGCTGACGCGGTACGAGATGTCGTTGGGATAGTCTTCGGGCAGGCCCGCCGACCTCAAGGCCGCGGCGACGCCGAGGCGCCGGAAGATCTCCATCGACCGGGCCGAGACGTGGTTGCACTTGACGTTCGGCGGCTCCCCGCGGCTGCGGATTTCGGCCACCACCGTGGCCACGCCGCGCCACGCAAGGTCGGTCGCCAGCGTCAGGCCCACGGGTCCGGCGCCGACGATCAGGACGGCGGTGTCGAAATGCTCGGCCAACTTCCCTCCGCACGCTTCTTCTTGGTGTCCATCATGGCCGCCCAGGAGCGGCGATGCATCGGAACGGACTTTGCCGCCGCGTCCCAAGTCACTTGGCATGTTAAGCATCTGGCAAGGCACGGTGCAAGCGGACCAGGGCGGCCGCTTGCGTGGCTGGCGCACCCTGTCCGTCGCGGTCCGTTAGATGAAGCAACCGCATGTCCTGATCGTCGGCGCCGGGATCGGTTACACCCCGACCAGCCTTCCATTTCGCCTCCGGTGATCCAGTGGCCGGGCGCGATGTCGTTGAAGATAACCCTGCCGTCGCAAACAACGCCGGGCGACACATGTGCTGGTCGTCGATCAGCCCGCAATCCAGGCCCGCCAATGACCCTCATCGCCGCAGCCGTCGCCGTTGCCTGGGCCGCCTTGCTCGGTGCGGCCTATATCGCTCGCGTCACCCTACGGTGCGGGCGGCGACGTGCCGCGGCGGTCGTCATCGCGGTCTACGCGGGGCTCGGCGCGGCCGTCCTGTCCTGGAACGGGTTGGACACCGCGGGCATCCTCGGCGTGACAGGCATGCTGGTCCCCTGCCTGGCCGCGATCGGTTTGATCCAGTTGCCCCGGCGGGTGCCGTGATCGGCCCCGAAATCCGGAACACGAAGGACGAAGGGCCGCCCTACGCTGCGCCCGGTGCCTTGACACTTGCCGGCCGGGTGGCACAGGTGGCGGGCCGGTCGCGGCGGCCGTGGCGCGTGAACGAGGTCGGTCGATGATCGAGCACATCCTGGACATCCCGACGCGGGCTGGTGCGATGGAGAGCTTCATCTGCCACCCGGAGCGGGGCGCACCCTGCCCCCCGGTCCTGATGCTGATGGACGCGCCGGGTATCCGCGAGGAGCTGCACGACATGGCCCGCCGGCTCGCCACCGTCGGCTACTACGTGGTGCTGCCGAACCTGTATCATCGGGCGGGGCGGGACTCCACGTTCGGCCCGGCGGTGCTGGACGCTGGCAGCCCCGAGCAGCTGCGCATGCGCGCCATCCGGACGACCATGACGATCCCGCCGGTGATGGAGGACGTGGCCGACATGCTGTCGTTCCTGGCGGGCCAGCAAGCGGCCCGGCGCGGCCCGGTGGGCGTGCACGGCTACTGCATGAGCGGCCCCTATGCCCTGGCCGCCGCGGCGCGCTTCCCGGACCGGGTCGCCGCCGCGGCGTCCTTCTACGGAACCTGGCTCGTCAGCGATGCCGTCGAGAGCCCGCATGGGACGCTCGGCCAAGCGCGCGGCGAACTCTACATCGCCTGCGCCGAGCACGACGACCTGGCTCCGTTGCCGATGGTCGACACGCTTCGCTCGCTGTTCGCGGCGTCCGCGGCGGTGGGCGAGATCGAGGTCTACCCCGGCGTGCATCACGGCTTCGCCTTCCCGCAACGCCGCGTGTACGACAAGCCGGCGGCGGAGCGGCATTGGGAGCGGCTGCTGGCACTCTACCGCCGCCGCCTGAGCGCCTGATGCGAACCCGTAGCGACGCGCGCTAAAGATCCAGGCTCTGCGGCAGGATCACCAGGTCGCGGATGGTGACCGTGGGCGGCCGGGTCAGCATGAACAGCACCGCCTCCGCCACTTCTTCCGGCTGCATCAGGCTGCCGCGGGCGAGCGCGTCCGCCATCTTCTCCGCCGGCCAGTCATCCAGCAGCGCGGTCACCACCGGCCCCGGCAGCACCGCGCCGACCCGGATGCCGTGCTGCATGACCTGGCGACGCAGCGTGTGGACGAAAGCCTGCACCGCGTGCTTGGAGGCGGTGTAGACCGGCTCCACCACCACCGGGATGACCCCGGCGACCGAGCTGGTGACCACGATGTCGCCGCCGCCGCGCTCCACCATATGGGGCAACACGGCGTGGATGGACCGGAACGTCGCGTTGACGTTGAGGTTGAGCATGCGGTCCCACGCATCCGGGTCGCCGCGGTGGACGTCGCCACCCACATAGGACCCGGCATTGGCGTGGAAGATGTCCAGCCGCCCGGCCTGCTCCAGGATGGCCGGCATCATGCCCGCGACGCTGCCGGGGTCGAGCAAGTCCACCACCAGCGGCACGGCCGCATCGCCGATGCTCGCGCAGGCCGCCTGCAGCTTGGCCGCGTCGCGGTCCACCAGCACGACCCGCAGCCCGGCGGCCGCCATGGCGCGGGCGGTGGCCAGGCCGATGCCGGACGCGGCGCCCGTGACGGCCGCGACTTTGCCTGACAGGTCCTGGCTCATGGCGGGGCTCCGAACGCGCGCGGCTCAGCCGCGGCCATGGGATGCGCGCGAGCGGCGCGCGAGGGAGTCGACGATCACCGCCGTCGCCAGCACCGCCCCGGTGATCATGTAGCGGAGCGAGGACGACAGATCGAGCAGGGTCAGCCCGCTGGCGATCGACTGGATGACGATGATGCCGAGCAGCGCCGAATAGGCGGAGCCGCGGCCGCCGAACAGGGACGTGCCACCGATGACGGCCGCGGCGATGGCGTCGAGGTTCACGTCCCCCGTGCCGGCCTGCTGGCTGGCGGAGGCCAGGCGCGCCGCCGACATCAGGCCGCCGAACGCCGCCAGGGTGGAGCACAGCACGAAGGCGCTGGCGTAGACGAACCGCACGTCGATGCCGGCCCGGCGCGCTGCCTCCCGGTTGCCGCCGACCGCGGTGACCGAGCGGCCCCAGCGCGTCCGCCGCAGCGCGTAATCCAGCGCCACCACCAGCAGCGCGAACAGGCCGAACATCCAGGGCACGCCCCGGTCCGTGTTGAGGTAGAACGCCACCGCCTCCAGCCCGGCCAGCAGCACGGCCGAGCGTGCCAGCAGCCCGGCCGCCGAGCCCGGGGTGAGCCCGGCCTGCCGACGGCGCGCGGCGGTGCGCAACCCGGTCAGCAGCATCGCCAGCGGCCCCACCACCGCCAGGGCGTAGGACACGGGCGCCGGCATCACCAGCAACTGGCCGAAGCTCACCAGCGGAGACCCGTAGGGCAGGTTGATCGACCCGGTGGAGCCGAGCAGATAGAGCTGCAGCCCCAACACGGCCAGCAGCCCGGCGAGGGTCGAGACGAAGGACGGCATGCCGAGCCGGTTGAACAGCACCGCATACACCGCGCCGATCACCGCGCCGGCCAGCAGCGCGACCAGCACCGCCACCGCCACCGGCCAATCCGCATTCACCCAGATCACGCCCAACAGCGCGGAGGACAACCCGCTGACGGAGCCGACGGACAGGTCGATCTCGCCCACCATCAGGATGCAGACGATGCCGAGCGCGATGACGCCGGTGGTGGAGGAGTCGAACAGCAGGTTGACCAGGTTGTCCGCCGACAGGAACACCGGGTTGATGCTCTGGAACACGGTCCAGATCACCGCCAGCCCCACCACCACGGGGATGGACCCGAGGTCCCCCGAGCGGACCCGGTCGCGCACGCCGCGCAGCCAGCCGCCGAATCCCTCGTCGTGGCGGACGCGGACGTCGCTGCGGTCGAGCCGCCCGGCGCTCATGCCACGGCCCCGGCGTCCTGCCGCCGGCGGGAGCGGCGGGACACCGCATTGTCGGTGGCCCCGGTGATGGCGCCCACCAGCTCGGCATTGGTGGCCTCGGGCGTGAACACGCCGTTGTTGCGGCCCAGGCGGAGCACGATGATCCGGTCCGCCACGGCGCGGACGTCCTCCATGTTGTGGCTGATCACGATCACGCCCAGGCCGCGCGCGCGCACCCGCTCGATCAGGTCGAGCACCTCGGCCGTCTGCGCCACGCCCAGCGCGGCGGTCGGCTCGTCCAGCAGGATGAGCTGCGGCTCCAGCAGCAGGGAGCGGGCGATGGCCACGGTCTGCCGCTGGCCGCCGGACAGCGAGGCCACCGGCTCGCGCACGCTGGGGATGCGCGCCGACAGCTCGTTCAGCAGCGTCCAGGCGCGGATCTCCATCGCCACCTCGTCCAGCTGGGCGGGCTTCAGCTCCCGCCCGAGGAAGATGTTGGCGACGACGTCGAGGTTCTCGCACAGCGCCAGGTCCTGGAACACGGTGGCGATGCCCAGCGCCAGCGCGTCGCTGGGGCCGGAGAGCGTCACCGGCTTGCCGCGGAAGGTCATCGTGCCCGCGCTGGGCTGGTGCACGCCGGCCAGCACCTTGACCAGCGTGGACTTGCCGGCGCCGTTATCCCCCACCAGCGCCACCACCTCGCCCGCGTGCACGTCGAGGTCGATTTCGGTCAGCGCGGACACGGCGCCGAACTGCTTGGAGATGCCGCGCAGGCTGAGCACCGCCTCCGTCACGGTCCGGCGCCTACCGGGCGATCCCGAGCTTGGCGCAGCCGGCGGCGTAGCGGCCGGTGCACAGTACGGCGGCCGGTTCGATCGGCTTGCCATCCACCGTCTTGTCGACGATCTCGGCCTTGAGGTTGCCGGCGGTGACCAGGGCGGGGACGAAGAGCCGGGCCGGCGTGTTGAACAGCGTCGCGTCCGCCTTGGGCGTCTCCCCGCCGAGCAGCTGCACGGCCACGTCCGCCGCCGCGGCCGCGACGATCTCGCTGGGCTTGGAGATGGTGTTGTACTGGTCGCCGGCGATGATCAGCTGCAGCCCGGCGATCGTGGCATCGTTGCCCGTCACCGGCGGCACCGGGTCCACGCCGGCCGCCTTGAACGCGGCGATGGCGCCCCCCGCTGTGCCGTCATTGGCGGCGACCACGCCCACGATCTTCTTGCCGAAGCGGGAGACCTGGCCGCTGGCCCATTGCTGCGCCTTCGCCGGCGCCCATTCCGGCGTGTCGTATTCCGACAGCAGCTTGTAGCCGCCGCTTTCCAGCCCCTCGTGGATGCCCTTCTTGATCAGCCCCGCCGCCGCATCCGTGGGTGAGCCGTTGATCTCCAGCAGCCCGGTCTCGTCCCCGGCGGCCACGTTGGCGGCCTTCAGGTGCTCGACCAGCGATTGGGCGATCGCCTTGCCCAGCGCCTCGTTGTCGAAGGAGACGTAGTAGTCCGCCGGCGTGGACGGGACCGGCCGGTCATAGGCGATTACCTTGATGCCGCGGCCCTGCGCCTGCTTGACCAGGGACGCCGCGGCGGCCGAGTCCACCGGGTCGAGCACGATGGCCTTGGCGCCCTGCGAGATGACGGAGTTGAATTGCTGCTGCTGGCGCGCGGCGTCGCCGTCCGCGTTCTGGTACAGCACCTTGCAGGTGGGGCACAGCTTCTGCATCTCTGCCACGAAGCCGGGGTGGTCATGCTCCTCATACCGGGTGGAGCTCTGGTCCGGCATCAGGAAGGCGACGGTCACGTTGGCGACGGTCGCAGCCCGGGCGCCGGGCAGTGCCAGTGCGGGTCCGGCGAGCAGGGCGGCGCTGGCGAGCAGGGTGGTCAAGCGTGACATGGGCGTTCCTTCTTGTTTCGTTGGACGTCAGGCGGCGGCGGCGAAGGCCGTCCCGCTGCGGTGCAGGGCGCGGAACCGGGACGGCGGCATGCCCTTCGCAGCGAGGAAGCGCCGGTTGAAGTTGGACAGGTTGTTGAATCCGACGGCGTAGCAGATGTCCGTCACCGGCAGCTCGGCCTGGCACAGATGCTGGCAGGCGAGTTCGATCCGCAGCGAGTTGACGTATTGCACGAACACCATCCCGGTCTGTCGCCGGAACGAACGGGAGAACGCGCTCACGCTTTGCCGGCTGAGCGCCGCCATCTCGGCCTCGCGCAGGTCGCTGGTGAAGTTGCAGCCGATGTGCTGCAGCACGGTGTTCATGGTGGCGGACAGGTAGGCCGCCGGGTCGGGCTGGAAGCCGATGCTCGCCAGCATCTCGCGGCGGGTCTCGCGGCCCAGCCGGTCCATGACCTCCATGAACAGCGCCAGGCGCTGCCCGTGCGTCGCGTCCAGCAGCGCCGTCATCAAGGGGCGTATCTGCTGGGCAAGGGCGACCGGGAAGCGGACTCCTCGGTGCGCGTCCGACAGCAGCGGCTGCAGGAGTCGCAATTCCGGGAACAAGGCCAGGCAGGAGTCGATGAAGCCGGCGGTGAACTGCAGCACCAGGCAGCGCTCGGCGACGACCTCGCCCTGCGCGACCGCGCTGATCCAGTTATGCGGCAGGTTGGGCCCGACCAGCACGAGGTCGTTGGTGTCGAACGGGCCGATGTAGTCGCCGACATGCATCCGCCCGGTCGTGGCCGTGACCAGGTGCAGCTCGTATTCCGGGTGGAAGTGCCAGCGGACCGTGCGGAACGGATAGCCGTGCGACCAAACCTTGAAGGATTGGTCCTCGCGCACCTGAACGATCTCGAGATGGGGTTCCGAGCCCATGGTCCTCCCAAACCTTGGTTGGCCGGCAATTTCGCCTGACCATTTGACTGTTGTCGGACCGTAAGGTGCCTCAGGGCCCAATGCTACGCGCTTTGCAGCGCAGCAATGATACTATTTTGCCGCCACGCCAGCTGGATCACGACCTTTCCGACGGGGCCGGCGCTCTCGAGGTGTCCGTAGGCCGCGCGGGCCTGTTTTCTCCAGATCTCCGTGCGACACGATCGGCTTTCCGTACCGACCCTGCTGGTTCTACAGCGCCATGCATCGGGGCCTCACCCAGAAGGAGAGGGAGCACCATCCCCAGTCAAGCTGAAACGATCGTCGTCCTTCGGATCGTGAGGAGCGCACACTCCCTTCTTGAACGCCGTAGCCTTGAAGAAGGTGTAGCAGAACACCCCATCCGGCTCCGCGGTCCGCAGCAGCGCCCGGATGCCGGCGTCGAAGGCTTCGGCGTTCGTCAGCCCGGCGCGGATCGCCTCCTCCCGCACGCCGGCCACCATCGCCGTGAAGGTACGCCGGATGAAGCCGTCCACCAACCCGGGCCGCCCGGCGTCCACGTAGACCTGCCGGGGTGAAACGCGGACGTCGCAGAAATCCGCCGCGGCCAGCAGCGGGCGGAGGCGCCGTCCGATCTCGGCGTCGCCCCCCGCCGCCCGCTGCAAGGTCACCTGGCAGCGGATCGCCTCGCGGGCCGCCGGATCGTCGGGGTGGAACAGGGTGGAGCCGTGGTCACCCTCGATGAGGGTCAGGCTCCCGCCCGGCCGCAGCACCCGCCGCAAGTCGCCCAAGGCCGTCCGGGGGTCTGCCAAGTGCTCCAGCACGAAGCAGACGAAGGCGTGGTCGAAGCTGGCGTCCGCGAAGGGCAGGGCCCGCAGGTCACCGAGCTGGAACGTCGGCGAGGATAAGCCTGCCGCGCGGATGCGGGCCGCGGCCTCGGCCAGGGAGGCCGGCGCGATATCGAGGCTGGTGAGCCGAATGCCGGGGCTGTTGCGGACCAGCGGCACGGTCTGCGCGCCGGTGCCGCAACCCGCCTCCAGCACGTCGCTGCCGGGCGGGTACGACACGTCGTGGTGCAGCAGCGCCTCCAGCGTCGCGGCCTGGTCGCTCAGGCGCCGGCCCTCCGACTCCTCGTAGCCGTGCACGTAACGTCCCTGCATGGATGGCACCCCGTTCCTGGCGACCGCCCTTCTGCGGCAGGTCAGAGGCAGCGGTCTTGAACCCGATTGCGGGGCTGCACTCAGGCGATGGCGGCGCGATACCGCGCGGGGGTGATGCCGAGCTGGCGACGAAACGCGCGGGTCAGGTGGCTCTGGTCGGCGAACCCGGCCTCGACCGCCGCCTCGGCGGGGCACCGGCCGGCCGCGAGCAGCCGCCGGGCCAAGCGCACGCGCTGCTGCAGGAGGTAGGCGTGCGGCGTCATCCCGACCGCCCGGGCGAAGCCGCGCAGGAGCTGGAAGCGGCTGACGCCGGAGAGCGCGGCCAGGTCCGCCAGGGTCGCCGGCTGTGCAGGCGCCGCGGCCAACCGCCGGAGGGCCAGGCTCACGGAGGGCGGCGGCCCGGTGCGGGGCAGCGGCCGGGTGCCATGACGGGTCAGGAGCAGCGCGAGCATCCGCAGCACGCCTTCTTCCGCGGCGAGCCCATCGTGGGCCGGCTCGGTCAGGCAGGCGAAGAGCTGGCCGAAGCGATCGGCGAGAAGGGGATCGTGCAGGACCGGGCGGGCGATCTCCGCCTCGCCGCGCAGGTCCTCCGGCATCGCCCCCGCGAGGACGCCGGCGTCGAGGTAGAGCATCCGCCAGGACCGCACCGCGCCCTGGACGGGATCGCCGTCGTGCACCTCCCCGGGATTGACGGTGATGACGTCGCCGGCGACCGCCTCGACGGGACCGACGCCGCTCCACGAGCGATGGGCGCCGGCGTGCAGGACGCCGACCCCGAACCCGTCATGGGCGTGTCGGGGAAAGGATCGGTCGGAGGCGAGGGCGACCGCCTCGATCCCGGAGATGGCGGTCCGGTGCTGCTCCGCTCGGTGGTGTCCGCCTGACGCCATTCAGCGCCGGAGCGTCCGTCCGATCGCCCGCGCGGCCAGGGCCGGCCCGATCATCAACGGCGACGTAGCCAGCATCGCCAGGCTGGCAGCGCCCACCAGGAGCAAGCCGGCCGCCACGGCATCGCCCTGCCGGCTGGTGTAGATGTCGCGCCGGCTGTTGGCCTCCGCGTCGAAGCGGCCGTGTGCCGCCTGCTGCCCACCGGGCGCCGGGTCGTAGAGGTTCCCGTCGGCGGGTGGGACCGCCTTGTTCCCCAGTTGGTCGTAGCCCTTCTTGGCCAGGGCCTTGTCCACCAGGCCCGGCGCCAAACGGGCGGCGAAGATGGTGGGCGGGGTGGAAGACCCGACGAACACGTCGCGCCGCCGGTGCGTGGCAGCGAACAGGATCGCGTCGGCCGCGACCTCCGGCTGATAGGGGCCGGGCGCCTGCGCCTGCCGCCCGGTCTTGTTGCGCGCCCAGTCGAACTGCGGCGTGTTCACCGCCGGGAGGTGCACCATGGTGAGGTGGACCCGGCTGCGATCGTGGATCAGTTCGGACCGCAAGGCCTCCGTGAAGCCGCGCAGGGCGAACTTGGCGCCGCAATAAGGTGCCTGGAGCGGGATCGCCCGCCAGGACAGGACCGAGCTGACCTGCACGATCGTGCCCGACTTCATGCGCTTCAGGGCGGCCATGGTGCCGTGGACCGCGCCGAGATAGGTGACCTCCGTCACGCGCCGCACCTCGGCCGCGTCCAGGTCCTTGATGGGCGAGTAGACCGTCGCCATCGCATTGTTGACCCAGACGTCCACCGGACCCAGAGCGACCTCGATCTCGTCGGCGGCGACTTCCACGGCATCGGCTTCGGCGACGTCGGCCACGACGGTGTGGACGCGCACACCCATCGCCTCGAGCTCCGCCTTGGCTTGGGCCAGCCGTTCCGGTCCGCGGGCGATCAAGCCGACGTCGTAGCCCTTCGCCGCGAACGCCTTGGCCGTGGCCCGCCCGATCCCGGCGCTCCCACCCGTGATGACGACGATCTGTGCCATGCTGCGCTCCAATCCTTGCGTGCGAGTTGGCACGGCAGCCCGATCATGCAAGCCGCGGCCATCTCCCGTCATCGCGAGCCAAGCGCGGCGAGCCACCCGTCTACGGTTCCGGCGCATCCCGCCGGCTTGCGGGAGCGGACTGCTTTGTCTAGACAGGCCTGCATTGCTGCCCCGCGGCGCGGGCATGGCACGGTGCAGGAGGTTGGATGGCACGCACCGACAAGATGAAGCTCGCGACCTTCATCTACTCGTATGGCAACAACCCGGCGGCCTGGCGCCATCCCGGCTCACCGGTGGATGCCGGCAACAACTTCGCGCACATGCTGAACGTCGCCAAGCTTTCCGAACGCGGCAAGTTCGACTTCATGTTCCTGGCCGACTCCCCGGCCGCTGCGGTAGGCAGCTGGGAGGCGCTGAAGCGGCTGCCGCACAAGATGAACCGGTTCGAGCCGCTCACCCTGCTCTCGGCGCTGGCGGTCACCACGGAGCGGATCGGGCTGGCCGCCACGCTCTCCACCAGCTACTACGAGCCCTACAACGTCGCCCGGCTGTTCGCCTCGCTCGACCACCTCAGCAAGGGCCGCGCCTGCTGGAACGTGGTCACGTCCGACCACGACGAGACCGGCTACAACTTCAACCGCGAAGGCCTCGATCCGCACGCCGTGCGCTACGAGCGGGCGCGCGAGTTCCTCGACGTCTGCTGCGGCCTGTGGGACGGCTGGGAGAAGGACGCGCTGCTGAACGACCGCGCCGGCGGCGTCTACCTCGATGACAGCCGGGTCCACGTGCTCAACCATCGGGGCAAGCACTTCAAGGTGCGCGGCCCGCTCAACCTGGCCCGCTCGCCGCAAGCCCGGCCGGTGATCGCGCAGGCGGGCGGCTCGCCGGCCGGCATCGAGCTGGCGGCGCAGTCGGCCGAAGTGGTGTTCACCCGCTCCGCCGGTTTGGAGCGCAACCGGGATTTCTACGCCACGCTGAAGGGGCGCATGGCCCGCTATGGACGGCGGCCGGACCAGCTCAGCATCATGCCCGGCCTGCCGGTGCACGTGGGCGAGACCCGGGCCGAGGTGGCGGCCAAGGTGAGGTTCCTGCACGACAACCTCCACCCCGCCGTAGGCCTGCAGATGCTGTCGGAGTTCCTGGAGGTCGACCTCTCGGACGTGCCGCTCGACCGGCCGTTCCCACGCGACCGGCTGCCGGAGACGCCCAAGGGCTCGAAGGCGCTGTTCGAATTGGTGCGCGAGTTCGTGCTGGGAGGTCACACGGTGGGTGAGCTGATCCGGCTGTATGCCGAGAAGCAGACCGGCGGCGGGGTGCACGGCACGCCGACGGAGGTCGCGGACTACATGGAGGAGTGGTTCGTCGGCGGCGCCGCGGACGGCTTCATCCTGCAGATGCCGACGCTGCCCTCGGCCTTGGAGGATTTCGTGCGGCTGGTGGTGCCGGAGCTGCAGCGGCGCGGGCTGTTCCGCACCGACTACGCCGGCATGACGCTGCGCGACCACCTCGGCCTGGACGAGCCGGCGAACCGCTTTACCGCCGCTCGCGCCCAGGCCGCCGCATCCGCATGACCAGCTTAGGAGGTGCCTCCACCATGATCCGCCGCCACCTGCTCGCCTGCCTCGCCGTGCTCGCCCTGCCGCCGCTCGCAGCCCGGGCGGACGTGCTTGCCGACGTGAAGTCCGCCGGGGTGCTGAAGATCGGCACCGAGACGGAGTTCGCGCCGTTCGACTACATCGACGCGGACAAGCATGTCGGCTTCAACGTCGACTTCTTCGAAGCCCTGGGCAAGGACCACGGGCTGAAGGTCGAATGGGTGGCGCTGCCCTGGAACGGCGTGCTGCCGGGGCTGGAGTCCGGCAAGTTCGACATGGTCGCCGGTCCGGCGATCATCACCAAGGCGCGGCTGGAGCGCTATGTGTTCTCCTCGCCGATCGCCGAGGGCACGGTGACGCTGGTCAAGCGCGCCAGCGACGCCTCCATCCAGAAGCCGGCCGACATCGCCGGCAAGTCGGTCGGGGGCGGCCGCGGTTCCAACCAGCTGCAGCAGTTGAAGGAATTCGCGGCGACGCTGACGCCGGCGCCCACCGTGCGGGAATACACCGGCGCCAACGAGACGGAGGCCGACATGGCGACCGGGCGCATCGTCGGCTTCGCCACGTCGCTGCCCAATGCGCTGACGGCGGCCAAGCAGCGGCCGGCCGCCTTCGCCGTGGTGTTGCCGCCGTTCGGGCCAAAGGCCTATCTGGGCTTCATCGGCCGCAAGGACGCGGCCTCCGCCAGCCTGATGCAGATGGTGGACGACGAGATCGCCACCATGAAGAAGGACGGCCGCTTCGCCCAGCTGCAGGAGAAATGGTTCGGCGCCGCGACCGACCTGCCGGTGAGCGTGACGGAGCCGACCAGCTGATAGTCGCCGCCCGGCCGGAGCGGCGTCCGGCGTGACGGCGGCGCTGTTCCTGCTGATGGTGCAGGCGGCGCTGGTCACCGCCGCGATCAGCGCCGTCGCCATGGTGCTCGGCATCGCGCTCGGCATCCTGCTCTGCGGCGTGCTGCTGGCGCCGAGCCCGTGGCTGCGCGTGCCGGCGCGCCTCTACGTCAGCTTCTTCCGGGGCGTGCCGCTGCTGGTGCAGCTGCTGCTGTTCTACCACCTGCTGCCGGTGGTCGGGATCAACATATCCTCCCTCGGTTCGGCGATCCTGGCGTTGACGCTCTGTACCGCGGCCTACCAGGCGGAGAACCTGCGCGGCGGCTTCCTTTCCGTGCCGCGCGGCCTGCGGGAGGCGGCGGTGCTGGTGGGGCTCGGCCCGGTGCAGCGCTTCCGCCGCATCGACGCGCCGATCGCGCTGCGCCTGACCGTGCCGGCGATGGTGAACGAAGCGATCGGCATCCTGCACGCCTCGGCGCTGATTTCCGTCGTTGGCGTGGTGGAGTTGACCAAGACGGCGCGCAACTTCGCCGCCGCGACGTTCGAGCCGCTGCCGTTCTACGCCTGCGCCGGGCTGCTCTATCTGGGCCTGACCTACGTCGTCCTGGCGGCCGGCGCGCTGGCGGAACGGCGGCTCGTGGTGCGCCACGCTTGAGCTTCGACCCGTCGGTCTTCCTGCCCTACCTGCCCGCGTTGTGGCACGGCCTGCTCACCACGGTCGGCCTGTGGGTCGCCGGGTTGCTGGCCTCGATCGCCATAGGGTTGGCGATCGCGGTAGCGCGGCTGTTCGGCGGCCGGCCGGCGGACATCGCGCTGGGGACCGTCGTGCAGGTGGTCCGCGGCACCCCGTTCCTGATCCAGCTTTTCCTACTGTATTTCGGCGGCCCCATGCTGGGCCTGACGCTGGACGAGCTGCCGGCCGGGCTGCTCGCGCTCTCGCTGTTCGGCGGCTGCTACATGAGCGAGGTGTTCCGCACCGGGCTGCGCGCCGTGCCACGCGGGCACCTGGAGGCCGCGACCTGCGTCGGGATGACGGGGTGGCAGGCGTTGTGGCGCATCTCGATGCCCGAGATGCTGGTCCTGGTGCTGCCCGCCGGAACCAACATCGCCGTGGGGCTGATCAAGGAGACGGCGGTGCTCTCCATCATCAGCGTGCCGGAGCTGACGGGCGTCACCAGCGAGATCGGTTCCGAGACCTTCGCCTTCGTCGAGGCGCTGAGCGCCCTGTCGCTCGGCTACTGGCTGCTGGTCGAGGCGTGCAGCCGCGGCGGCCGTGCCCTGGAGCGGCGGCTGGCCACGTTCCGCTTCGCCGCATGACGGTGCCGGCCGTTGCGGTCGAGGGGCTGGTCAAGCAGTTCGGCCAGACGACGGTGCTGCACGGGGTCGACCTCGTGGCGCCGGCTGGCGTGGCGACCTGCCTGATTGGGCCGTCCGGCTCGGGCAAGAGCACGATCCTGCGCTGCCTCGCCCTGTTGGAGCAGCCGACCGGCGGCAGCATGACGATCGGCGGCGAGAGGCTGGGCCCGTGGGGCACCGGCGGCCAGCCGATCCCGTCGGCGCGGCTGCGGGCGGTGCGCGCCGGCATCGGCATGGTGTTCCAGCAGTTCAACCTCTGGCCGCACATGACGGCGCTGGGCAACGTCGCGGAGGCGCTGCGCACCGTGCGCCGCCTGCCGCGGGCGGAGGCGAAGGCGCGTGCCATGGCGGAGCTGGAGGCGGTGGGCGTCGCCGGGCAGGCGCAGCACTACCCGGCGCAGCTCTCCGGCGGCCAGCAGCAGCGGGTCGCCATCGCCCGCGCCCTGGCGCTGGACCCGCGGCTGATGCTGTTCGACGAGCCGACCTCCTCCCTGGATCCGGAGCTGACCGGCGAGGTACTGAACGTCATGCGCGGGTTGGCGGCGCGCGGCATGTCGATGGTCGTCGTGTCGCACGAGATCGGCTTCGTCGCATCCGTGGCCAGCCAGGTCGTGTTCCTGGACGCCGGGCGGGTGGTGTTGGCCGGCAGCACGGCGGAGGTGTTCGCCCGGCCACGCCACCCCCGCCTGACGCAGTTCCTCGAGACGCATGTCGACCGGGAGGCGAGCCGGCTGCTGGAGTAGCCGAGCATGCCGTCAATCCCGGTCGACATGGCCGAGCGCGCGGTCCGGCGCAGCCCGGTCGCGGATCCGCCGTTTCAGCGTCTTCACGTCGGGGAAGCCGCCGTCGCGCACGCGGTCCCACACCAATTCGCCATCGACCTCGATCTGGTAGATGCCACCGGTGCCGGGGCGCAGCGCCACCTCGCCGATCTCGGTCTCGAACGTGGAAAGCAGCTCCTGCGCCATCCACGCCGCCCGCAACAGCCACTTGCATTGCGTGCAGTAGGCGATGGTCACCCGCACGCCCGGCGGCGGCCCTGCTCCAGCGTCGTCCATCGCCGATCCCTCCGACCTGCCGCTTGGTGCAGGCGACCATACCACGTGGCGAGGGCGGCGAAGGCGAGCTTGCGGGTTTTCCTGTCCTCGGCGGCCGGGCGGACGGCGCTGGGCGCTAACGCCAGCAGGCACCGAGACGCCGCGCCCAGCGTGCCCTGGCTTGCCCGGCCGGAGCGGCGGCGGCCCATGGCAGCCACGCTGGCGCTGCCGCCTTCAGCATCGTGCGCCGGTCCCGTTTCGATAGCGGCGTCAGCGCCAGCAGCGCGTCGGCCAGGCTGAAGAAGGGGCGCACGTGCCCCAGGCAGTCGGTGCTCCAGACGACCCGGCACCCCTTGTGCAGTCGTGACACCGGCACCGAGCATGTCCGCAGGTGCACCTCCAGGACCTCGTCCGCTTCCAAGAAACGATGCGAGATGGTCAGCCGGTAGCCGCGCTCCCGCACCAGGTCAGCCCAGCGCATGGCCAGGAGCGCCTCGTCCAGGGTGAACGCGCGGCCGCCCACCGTCTCGACAACCGGCCGATCGATCTCCGGATGCCGCACTCCGGCGTGCGATCTGTCGTCTGCCATCGTCGGTGCCTCGGTTCAGGGTTGGCCCAGCCGCGCCTGCTGCCCGGCGGATGCTGGAAGCTCGGCTGCGGCGCGGCTCGGCTGGATGTTGAACATGGCCAAAGGCGAGGACGTGCCGCCCAGGACGGTGCCGGGCAGTTGTCCGTTCCAGCGATGCGCCGCCTCGTAGGAGACCACGCCGGGGTTGGTGGCCACGGCGGCGCCGACCTGCTGGATGACGCGGGCATCGGCCTCGCCGGTCAACGCGGCGGCCTGCGCCTCGCCCTGCGCCCGCAGGATCGCGGACTCCCGCTGCGCCCGCGCCTGGGCCACGGTCGCGGCCGCTTCCGCATCGGCCTGCGCCTGCCGGACGGCCGCCTGCGCCTCGGCCTGGACCTTGGCCTGCTCGCCCTCGTAGCGGACCTTGGCGACCGTGTTCTCCGCCCGGATGGCGTCGTTCTTGGCCTGCACCGCGGCTTCCACGGAGGCTTGGAAGCTCGGGCTGTAGGTGATGCTGCTCAGTTGCAGGTCGGTGATCTCCAGGCCGAATATGCTGCCCAGCGCGTCGCTGACCTGCTTGCGGATTTCGTCGGCGATCTGTTGGCGGTTGGCCGAGATCCCCACCGTGTTCTGGGAGGAGAACACCCGCAGCACCCGGTCGGCCAACACCGGGCGGATGTTCTCCGCGATATCCACGTTTCCGGACCGCCCGACGCCGTAGAGCAGGTGCATCACGGCCGATGGCGGGATGTGGTACGACAGGCCCACGCCGACGGTGACGGCCTGGTTGTCCACCGTGTAGACCGTCAGGTTGTTCATCTGGAACGTGTCCAGGCTGGTCTGGATCGTGTCGACCGTGTCGACCCAAGGCAGCTTGAAGTGCAGCCCCGGCCCGACCGGCTGGCTGGTGACGACGGTCCCCAGCCGCCGCACCCCCGCCATCTCCGTGGGCTGCACGGTGTAGAAGCCGCCCGCCATGGTCCCCACCAAGACGACCGCCAAGAACACCAAGGCGGCCGACCGCGGCGATGGTGTCCGCGGCAGGCGCGGGGGACGGGAAAACTGCTTGGGGATATCGGCCCAGGGCGTGTCGCCGCCGGGCGGGACGATGTTCATGGTCGCATACCGTTCATTCCTGGGGGGCTCGCTAGCGCGGCCAATTGGTCAGCAGGTCGAACAAGACGGCGCAGAAGCTGTAGGCCGCCGCCTGGTCCCACCGGTTGAGGCTCGGGCCCTTCACCGGGACACGGCCGAACCACGCCCGCATGCAGTCCAGCGCGCTGTAGAAGGTGAAGACCCGCGCTGCAGCCTGGCACAGCTCCGGCAAGGTCTGCGCCCGCACGACGAAGAGCGCCAGCATGATGGCAAGGCCGATCGCCGTCTGGATCAAGAACTCCCGGACGATGCGGCGCGACTGGGCGTCCAACATCGGCGATGACGAGGAGATCATCGAGCCAGGCGTTCTCAGCGTCCGTCCGGACCGTCTACTGCGGCGGCCATCCGACGGCGATCTGCTGTGCTCCGGTGCTCACGGCCCACATGGCCGCTCCGCTCCGGTGCTCGCAGGTCACCCTCGGGCAGCGCGCAAGCGCGCCGCTGACTCGCCACGGCGACTTTCCGGACAGGCACTCAGCTCGCCATCCGGTAGCGGATCGGCGCCGCGACCGCCTCCTCCATCGCCATCACGGCCGCCAGCGGGCCCGTCAGGCGCTGGTAGGTGTCTGCCCCGGGCGCGGTCAGCGGCAGGCGCAGCTCGGCCTCCAGCAGGTCCAACATGGCCAATGCGGCCTTGAGCGGGATCGGGTTGCTCTCGACGAACAGCAGGTCGCTCAACTCCGCCAGCCGGTCGCGTGCGCTTGCGAAGGCGGCCAGGTCGCCGGCGTTCCACGAGCGGTGCAGCAGGCTGCACAGGGCGGGCGCCACGTTGGCCGTCACGGAGATGCAGCCATGCCCTCCGGCCGCGCGGTAGGCGGCGGCGGTGCCGTCGTCGCCGGACATCTGGATGAAGCTCGGTCCGCACGACGAGCGCAGGCGGGTCGGCCGGGCCAGGTCGGCCGTGGCATCCTTCAGCCCGAACACCACGCCCTGCTCGTAAAGCCGGGCCAGCGTGTCGTTGGCGATGGCCACGCCCGTCCGGCCCGGCACGTCGTAGGCCATGACGGGGAGCTGTGCGGCGGCCTGTATCGCGGTGAGATGCCCGATGATGCCGGGCTGGGTGGGCTTCACGTAGGGCGGCGGAGCGCAGAGCAGGGCGGCCGCTCCGCTGTGCACGGCGGCGACCGCCAGCTCCACGGCCCCGTCGGTGGACATGGCGCCGCATCCGGCCATGACCGGCACGCGCCCCGCAGCGGCCTCGACCGCGACGCGGATCGCCCGCCGGTGCTCCTCGGGCGACAAGGCGGCCGCCTCCCCGGTGCTGCCGCACACCACCAGGGCGGCGGTGCCGCGGCCGATCTGGCGCTCGCACAGCCGGGCGAGGCGTGCCTCGTCGATGCATCCGGCATGGAACGGCGTCGGCAGCGCCGCAGCCGAGCCGCCGGACAAGCCGTCTGCCGCTGGCTGGCCGTTCACGCCCGCCTCCACGCGACGGCCGGCATGGCGTTGGACAGTCCGTGCATCGGCAGGTCGGCCCGCAGCAGCACGCCGTCCTGCCGTGTCCTGGCCCGCACGGCCGCGAAGCCGCCCACCTTGAGCGAACGTTGCAGCAGGCCGGCGACGTCCCCTTCCGAATCGGCCGAGCCGGCGGGCACGAAGGCCAGGAAGCGCCCGGTCGGCACCAGGGCACGCTTGGCATTGAAGATCAGCCGCCCGACCTGTTCCGGCTGGACGATGCGTGGCGCGAGGACCAGGTCGTAGCTCTCATGGTCGAACCGGTCGGACGGCCGCAGCGCCGTGGCTGCGGCGCAGCCGCGGCGGAGCAAGCGGCACATGAGGTCCAGCCCGTTAGGCGATATGACCAGGGCGTGCGACCCTGCGACTGGCCCGGCAAAGTCTAAGAGCGGGTCCTCCGAGGATGTCTCCGCGGCACCGTCGGCGATCGCCGGGTGCTGCCGTTGGGTTGAGGGAATGGATTGAAGCATGGACACAGCCCTGCACCTTCTTGAGTGCGACGCCCGCCGATGAGACGGGGCGTTCGACCCACCCAAGATGGCATCGCGGCCAATAGCCGTTCCAGCCTCCTCGCGGGTGCGCCGTATAGTATGTCCATATAGTGCGGCGTGCTCCATCGGGCTGGGGGCCGGCGGCAGGAAAGTCGGCGGCGCAACGCAGCTTCGTCCTGCCGTTTACTTGTGTCCGGGACGGCAACCACTTGGGAGTTGCCGCGACCAGGTTCGCCGGCAAGGTCCTGCGGAACGCCTCGTTCGCCGGGCTGGCGGTCCTGGCGGGTGCCAGATGCGCCTGGGGCGCGGCGCCGGATGCCACCGCGCCGGACAACAGTCCGGCCATCCCGGCCGGCGCCCCGGCGGCTTCGCCGCCTGACAAGAGCGGCTTCACGCTGTTCGATCCCACGCCGGACGCGGAACTGCGCAGCCTCAGCACCGACCGGCCCAACAAGAGCACGAGCCCCCACACGGTCGACGCCGGTCACTTCCAGGTCGAGACCGACCTGTTCGGCGGCTTGGAGGACGGGTACGATGCGTCCCGCACGCGGACCAGGGAGTTCTTCACCGCCGATCCCGTGCTCAAGCTTGGCCTCACCAACTTCGCCGATATCGAGGTTGCGCTCGGCGGCTACCAGAACGACCAGGTCAAGAACCGGACGACCGGCAGCACGGCCAACTTCGACGGGTTCGGCGACGTCACGCTCCGCGTCAAGGTGAACATCCTGGGCAATGACGCCGGGCCGGTCGCCCTCGCGGTCGAGCCGTTCTTCAAGGTGCCCACCGCCACGCGCGGCCTGGGGAACGGTGTCGGCGAATTCGGTCTCACCATCCCGCTCCAGGTGACGCTGCCCTACAACGTCACCGCGCTGTTCGTGACGGAGTTCGACGACTTCAAGAACGAGGACAACACCGGGCGGCACGCCGGATACACCAACCTCCTCAACCTCAGCTACCCGGTGACGCAGAGCTTCACGGTCGCCGCGGAGGTCTGGAGCCAGGTGCAATCCACCGATGTCCCAAGCCAATACACGCTCGACCTGTCGCTCGCCTACCAACTCGGCGCCAACACGCAGTTCGACGTCGCGACGTATGTCGGCCTCAACAAGGCCGCGCCCAACCTGGTCGCCTATGCCGGCATCTCCAGGCGCTTCTAGCCGGTCCGCGCGGGTTATATGCGTTGACTATGCCAGGCCGCGACGGCGCGCATGGCTTCTATACGCGATCCCGTGCTCGTTTGCCGCGCTCGACGGAGTGGCCACGCCACCGCCGACGACTGCTCGCGCCGTATGGCCGCTCATCCGGTGCGCGTGATCCGTGTGGTTAGGAGACCTTGGATGTTGGATATCGTCTATCTGGTCGGAGGCTGCCTCTTCTTCGTGGTCGCCGTGCTCTACTCGACCGCCTGCGACCGTTTGTAAGAGGCCCATCATGTTCTTCGATTATGCGCTCGGCGGCGTCGTGACGTTCGGCCTGTTGGTCTACCTCGCCTACGCGTTGATCCGCCCCGAGCGGTTCTAGGGAGCTGCCACCATGACAATCAACGGATGGGTGCAGATCGCCTTGTTCTGCGTCCTGCTCGCCCTGCTGGTCAAACCGTTCGGCGGCTACATGACGCGCGTGTTCAACGGGGAGCGCACGGTGCTGCGCCCCGTCCTGCGCCCGTTCGAGGTCGGCATCTACAGGATCTGCGGGGTCCGCGAGGACGAGGAGCAGCATTGGGTGACGTATGCGGTCGCCATGCTGTTCTTCAGCGTGGCCGGCTTCCTGTCGCTCTATGCGCTGCAGCGCCTGCAGGGCCTGCTGCCGTTCAACCCGATGGGGCAGAGCGCGGTCGGGACGGACCTCGCCTTCAACACCTCCATCAGCTTCATCACCAACACGAACTGGCAGTCCTACACGCCCGAAAGCACGATGAGCTACCTGGTGCAGATGGCCGGGCTGACCGTGCACAACTTCGTCTCCGCAGCGACGGGCATTGCCTTGGCGATCGCGCTGATCCGCGGCTTCGCCCGGCGCTCCGCTTCGACCGTTGGCAATTTCTGGGTCGACCTGACGCGCTGCACCCTCTACGTGCTGCTGCCGGTCGCCATCGTCGTGGCCCTGTTCTTCGTCTGGCAGGGCGTGCCGCAGAACCTGCATGCCTACACCGAGGCCACCACGGTGGAAGGCGCCAAGCAGGTCATCGCGCAGGGGCCGGTCGCTTCGCAGGAAGCGATCAAGATGTTCGGGACCAACGGCGGCGGCTTCTTCAACGCCAACTCCGCCCACCCGTTCGAGAACCCGACGGCGCTGACCAACCTCCTGCAGATGCTGCTGATCTTCTCCATCGGCGCCGCGCTGACCAACGTGTTCGGCCGCATGATCGGGGACCAGCGCCAGGGCTGGGCGATCTTCGCCGTCATGGGCGTGCTGTTCCTGGCCGGCGTCTGCGTCACCTACCCTGTGGAGTCCGGCGGCAACCCGGCCTTCGCCACCATGCATGTCGACAGCGGCGCGAGCGTCGGGCAGGCCGGCGGCAACATGGAAGGCAAGGAGGTCCGCTTCGGCATCGCCAACTCCGCCTTGTTCACCACCGTCACCACGGACACGTCCTGCGGCGCCGTCAACACGATGCATGACAGCCTGCTGCCGCTGGCGGGCATGATCCCGATGGCCAACATCATGCTGGGCGAGATCATCTTCGGCGGCGTGGGATCCGGCCTCTACGGCATGCTGGCCTTCGCTATCATCGCGGTGTTCGTCGCCGGGTTGATGGTCGGGCGGACGCCGGAGTACATCGGCAAGAAGATCGAGGCCAAGGAGGTCAAGATGTCCATGTTGGCCATCCTGATCCTCCCGCTGTCCATCCTCGGCTTCACCGCCTTGGCGGTGGTGCTGCCGGTCGGGACGGGCGCCATGAGCAATGCGGGGCCGCATGGCTTCAGCGAGGCTTTGTACGCCTTCACCTCGGCCACCGGGAACAACGGCAGCGCCTTCGCCGGGCTGAGCGCCAACGTGCCGTTCTGGAACGTCACCTTGGGGATCGCGATGCTGGTGGGGCGGTTCCTGTTCGTCATCCCCGTGCTGGCCGTGGCCGGTTCCCTGGCGGCCAAGAAGATCGTGCCGGCCTCCGCCGGGACGTTCCCGACCCATGGCAGCCTGTTCGTGGGGCTGGTGATCGGGACGATCCTGATCGTGGGCGGCCTCACCTTCTTCCCGGCCTTGGCGCTCGGCCCGGTGGTCGAACACTTCGCCATGCTCGCCAACAACAGCTTCTGATCCGATCGTAGGGACCCGACAATGGATACCACCAGCAAACCGCGCGGCAGCATCGCCGCCATGCTCGACCCGGCGATCCTCACGCCGGCGATCGGCGACACCTTCCGCAAGCTCGACCCCCGGGCGCTCTGGCGCAACCCAGTGATGTTCGTCGTCGAGATCGTGGCCACGCTGACGACGATCCTGCTGCTCCGCGACCTGGCGACGGGCGGCAGCAATCTGGGCTTCACCTTCCAGATCGTGCTCTGGCTGTGGATCACCGTGCTGTTCGCCAACTTCGCCGAAGCGGTGGCGGAAGGGCGCGGCAAGGCGCAGGCGGCGACGCTGCGCAAGGCCCGGACCGAGACGATGGCCAAGCTGCTGCGCGGCAGCGGCAAGGAGTGGACGGAGGTCGCAGCCGCCTCGCTCAAGGTCGGCGACCTGGTGCTGGTCGAGCCCAACGACCTGATCCCGAGCGATGGCGAGGTCATCGAGGGCATCGCCTCCGTCGACGAGTCGGCGATCACCGGCGAGTCCGCGCCGGTGATCCGGGAGAGCGGCGGCGACCGCTCGGCGGTGACCGGCGGCACGCGCGTGCTCTCGGACCAGATCGTGGTGCAGATCACCGCAGCGCAAGGCTCCACCTTCATCGACCGCATGATCGCGCTGGTGGAAGGCGCCAGCCGCCAGAAGACGCCGAACGAGATCGCGCTCAACATCCTGCTGGTGGGCCTGACGATCGTCTTCGTGTTCGCCACGGCGACCATCCCGTCCTTCGCCACCTATGCCGGCGGCGCCATCCCGATCGTCATCCTGGTGGCGCTGTTCGTGACGCTGATCCCGACCACGATCGGCGCGCTGCTCTCCGCCATCGGCATCGCCGGCATGGACCGGCTGATCCGCTTCAACGTGCTGGCCAAGTCCGGCCGCGCGGTCGAGGCCGCAGGCGACGTCGACACGCTGCTGCTGGACAAGACCGGCACGATCACGCTGGGCAACCGGCAGGCGGCCGAGTTCATCCCGGTGTCCGGCGTTAGCGAGCAGGAGCTGGCCGACGCGGCACAGCTCTCCTCCCTGTCGGACGAGACGCCGGAGGGCCGCTCCATCGTCGTGCTGGCCAAGGAGAAATACGGCATCCGCGGGCGCGAGATGGCGCCGCTCGGCGCGAGCTTCATCCCGTTCACGGCGCAGACGCGGATGAGCGGCATCGACGTCGATGGCTCCTCCATCCGCAAGGGTGCCGTCGAGTCGATCCTCGCCTATGCGCAAGGTCCGCGCCAGCTTCCGCCGAGCCTGCGGGTCGGCGGCGGCGTCGCCGAGGCCATCCGTCCCGCGGGTGCCGACGCCGTCGCGCGGGACCTGACGGAGAAGGCCGAGCGTGTGTCCAAGTCGGGCGGCACGCCGCTGGCCGTGGCCAAGGACGGACGTCTGCTCGGCATCATCTACCTGAAGGACATCGTGAAGGGCGGCATCCGCGAACGCTTCGCCGAGCTGCGGCAGATGGGCATCCGCACGGTGATGATCACCGGCGACAACCCGCTGACCGCCGCGGCGATCGCGGCGGAGGCCGGGGTGGACGACTTCCTGGCCCAGGCCACGCCGGAGGACAAGCTGAAGCTGATCCGCGACGAACAGGCCAAGGGCAAGCTGGTCGCCATGTGCGGCGACGGCACCAACGACGCCCCGGCGCTGGCACAGGCCGATGTCGGCGTCGCGATGAACACCGGCACGATGGCGGCTCGCGAGGCCGGCAACATGGTGGACCTGGACAGCGACCCGACGAAGCTGATCGAGATCGTCGGCATCGGCAAGCAGTTGCTTATGACGCGCGGCGCGCTGACGACCTTCTCCATTGCCAACGACGTGGCGAAGTACTTCGCCATCATCCCGGCCATGTTCCTGGTGTTCTACCCGCAGCTGGCGGCGCTCAACATCATGCGCCTGGGCTCGCCGCAGAGCGCCATCCTGTCGGCGATCATCTTCAACGCGCTGATCATCATCGCGCTGATCCCGCTGGCGCTGCGCGGCGTCACCTACCGGCCGGTCGGCGCGGCCACCGTGCTGCGGCGCAACCTGCTGGTCTACGGCCTGGGCGGCATCGTCGTCCCGTTCGTCGGCATCAAGCTGATCGACCTCCTGATCACCTCCATCGGCCTCGCCTGAGCGCCCGGGAAAGCACCATGTTGAACCAGATCCGCCCCGCCATCCTGATGATCGTCGTCATGACGGTCATCACCGGCCTCGCCTACCCGCTGGCGATGACCGGCATCGCCGGCGTCGTCTTCCCACATCAGGCCGCTGGCAGCCTGATCGAGAAGGACGGCAAGGTCATCGGCTCCTCGCTGATCGGCCAGAACTTCGTGGGTCCCACCTACTTCCATGGCCGCCCGTCCGCCACGACGGACACGGACCCGGCGGACGCCACCAAGACGATCCCGGCGCCCTACAATGCGCAGAACTCGTCCGGCTCCAATGCCGGTCCCACGTCGAAGGCGTTGCTCGACCGGGTGAAGGCGGACGCCGACAAACTCGCGGCGGAGAACCCGTCGGTCCCGGTCCCGGTCGACCTCGTGACGACGTCGGCCAGCGGGTTGGACCCGGACATCACCCCGGCCGCCGCCCTGTTCCAGGTGCCGCGCGTCGCCACGGCCCGCAAGTTGCCCGCCGACCGGGTCCGCCAGCTCGTATCCGAGCATACCGAAGGCCGCCTGTTCGGCGTCATCGGCGAAAGCCGCGTCAACGTGCTCGAGCTGAACCTCGCCTTGGACGCCCTCGGAAAGAGCTGATGACCGGCGTGGCGCCAGGCCGCTGACCAGGAATGCGGTCCGGCCCGATGCACGACCGTGACGGCCGCCCGTCGCCGGATGCCCTGCTCAACGCGCTGCCCCGGGAGGGCCGCGGCCGGCTGAAGATCTTCCTCGGCGCCGCTCCCGGCGTCGGCAAGACGTTTGAGATGCTCACCGTGGCGCAGGCGCGGCGGCGCGAGGGCTTGGACGTGGTGATCGGCCTGGTGGAGACGCACGGCCGGGCGGATACGCTGGCGCTGGTGGACGGGCTGGAGATGGTCCCGCGCCGCAGCGTCGAGTATCGCGGCCGGGTCGTCGAGGAGATGGACCTCGACGCCGTCCTCGCCCGGCGCCCGAAGCTCGTCCTGGTCGACGAGCTGGCGCACACCAACGCGCCGGGCAGCCGGCACCCCAAGCGCTACCTCGATGTCGAGGAACTGCTGGCGCACGGCGTCGACGTGTTCACCACCCTCAACATCCAGCATGTCGAGTCGCTGAACGACGTCGTGGCCGGGATCACCCGCATCCGCGTCCGCGAGACCGTGCCCGACTCCATCATCGACCGGGCGGACGACATCGAGATCATCGACCTCACGCCGCAGGACCTGATCCAGCGGCTGAAGGACGGCAAGATCTACGTCGCCCACCAGGCGGAGCGGGCCGTCAAACACTACTTCCAGCCCGGCAACCTGGCCGCCCTGCGTGAGCTGGCGCTGCGGCGCACGGCGCAGCGCGTGGACGACCAGATGGTCGACTACATGCGCAGCAACTCCATCAGCGGCCCGTGGGGCGCCAGCGACCGGGTGCTGGTCAACGTCGACGGCAGCCCCGCCAGCATCGCGCTGGTGCGCCATGCACGTCGCATCGCCGACGGGCTGCGCGGCCCCTGGACCGCCATCCACGTCGAGGGCGGCGGCTGGCGGGAGCAGGGGCGGCAGTCCGGCACGGCCGAGGCCATGCGGCTGGCCGAACGGTTGGGCGGTGAGACGGTGACGGTACCCGGCGCCGACGCCGCCACGGCGCTGGTCGAGTATGCCCGGAGCAACAACTTCACCCACATCATCGTGGCGCCGTCCCGCCGGGCGCACTGGACCGAGATCTTCCTCGGCTCGATGGCGCAGCGGGTGATCGCGCAGGCCGGGTCGATCCATGTCCACGTGCTGGCGTCGGACCAGTCGGCCGATGCCACGGGGAAGAGCCGTTTCACGCTCCGGCTGCCGGAGTTCGATGCCTGGGGCGGCAGCATCCTCGCCGTGGGCATCGCCCTCGCCGTGGCAATGCTGCTGCGTCAGGTGCTCGGCGTCACCAGCGTGGCGCTCGTCCTGCTCATGGGCGTGCTGGCCAGCGCGGTGGCCTACGGCCTGGCGGCGTCGCTGGTGGCGTGCCTGCTCAGCGTGATGGCGTACAACTTCTTCTTCCTGCCGCCGCTGTACACCTTCACGATCTCCGATCCTGAGAACGTCGTCACCTTGGCCGTGTTCGCGGTGGTGGCGATCGTCGCCAGCAACCTGACCGCGCGCATGCGGGCGCAGACCGTGACGGCGCAGAGCCGCGCCCGGACGACGGAGGAGCTATACCAGTTCAGCCGCAAGCTGGCCGGCGCCGTCTCGCTCGACGACGTGCTGTGGGCGACCGTGCACCAGGTCGCCCTGATGCTGAAGGTCCGCGTGGTGATCCTGCTGCCGGGCGAGGATGGCCTGGCCGTCCAGGCCGGCTTCCCGCCGGACGACAGGCTGGATGCGGCCGACCTGGCCGCCGCCAAGTGGGCCTGGCAGAACAACCTGCCTGCAGGGCGCGGCGCCGACACGTTGCCCGGCGCCAAGCGGCTGTTCCTGCCGATGCAGACGGGCCGTGGCCCGACCGGCGTGTTCGGGATCGACCGCGACGAGCCCGGGCCGTTGCTGACGACGGACGGCCAGCGGCTGCTGAACTCCCTCTCCGACCAGGCCGCGCTGGCCATCGAACGCGTCAACCTCGTCCGCGACGTCGACCAGGCCAAGCTCGAGGCGGAGACGGACCGCCTGCGCTCGGCGCTGCTCACGTCGATCTCGCACGATCTGCGGACGCCGCTCGCGTCCATCCTGGGCGCGGCCACCAGCCTGATGAGCCAGCATGGCGAGTTGGACGAGACCGGGCGGACCACCATGCTGCGCACGATCCGGGAGGAGGCCGAGCGCCTGAACCGCTTCATCGGCAACCTGCTCGACATGACCCGGCTCGAGGCAGGGTCCGTCTCGTTCAACGGCGGCCTGGCCGACCTGTCCGACGTGGTGGGCGCCGTGCTGCGCCGGGCCAAGCGGATCCTGTCCGTCTACCAGGTCAAGGTCGACCTGCAGCCGGGCCTGCCGATGCTCAACTTCGACATGGTGCTGTTCGAGCAGGTGCTGTTCAACCTGCTCGACAACGCGGCGAAGTATTCCAGCCCGGGCTCGACCATCGAGCTGCGCGCTACGCGCGGTGGCGACCGGGTCCGGATCGAACTGCTGGACGAGGGCGAGGGCATCCCGCCGGAGGACCTGGAGCGCATCTTCGACAAGTTCTTCCGGGTGCGCAGCGCCGACCGCCAGCGCGCCGGCACCGGGCTGGGCCTGGCGATCTGCCGCGGCTTCGTGGAGGCGATGGGCGGCACGATCAAGGCGGCGAACCGGAGCGAGCGTGCCGGCGCCGTCTTCACCATCGACCTGCCCGTGCCGGCGCAGATGTCCCTCGACGAAGACGACGCCGCATGACCGCCAGGGCTAACCCGCTGCGCGTGCTCGTGGTGGATGACGAGCCGGCGATCCTGCGCTTCCTCCGGGCCGGGCTTTCCGCGCAGGGGTTCACGGTGCTGGAGGCGCAGACCGGCCGCTCCGCCCTCGACGCGATGGCCTCCGGCGCGACCGACCTCACGGTGCTCGACCTGGGCCTGCCCGACATGGACGGCCTGGACGTGATCCGCGAGATACGCGCCAGCGGGGGCGCGACCCCGATCATCGTGCTCTCCAGCCGGGACGACGAGGGCAGCAAGGTGACGGCACTCGATCTCGGCGCCGACGACTTCGTCACCAAGCCGTTCGGCATCGACGAACTGTTCGCCCGCATCCGCGCGGCGCAACGCCACCGCCTGCAGCAGAGCGGGGAGCGCCCGGTGTTCCGCAGCGGGGACCTGGTGGTCGACCTGGTGCGGCGGGTGGTCACCGTCCGCGGCGTGGACGTGAAGTTCTCCAAGCGGGAGTACGAACTGTTGCGCCTGTTCGTGGGCCATGCCGGGAAGGTGCTGACCCATCGCCACATCCTGCAGGAGGTCTGGGGCAGCGACACCGACGTGCAGTACCTGCGGATCTACGTCCGGGCGCTGCGCCAGAAGGTCGAGCCCGATCCGGAGCAGCCGACCCATATCCTGACCGAAACGGGCGTCGGCTACCGCCTGCGGGCGGCTGATTGACATGCAGCACAATCACCAACACGGTACCGCCATGCGCCTGACAGACATCATCAAGCCCGACCGCGTCATCCTTGGGCTGCGGGTCGGCGACAAGGCGCAGGCCCTTGCCGAGATCGCCAAGCGCGCCAGCGCCCAGCTCCCGGTCGAAGCGTCCGTGATCCTGGCCGCGTTGGCGGCGCGGGAGAAGCTCGGTTCCACCGGCTTCGGCCGCGGCTTCGCGCTGCCGCACGTACGGATCGAGGGGCTGCCCGGCCTGTTCGGCCTGCTCGTCCGGCTGGCCCGGCCGATCGACTACGACGCCATCGACGGCAAGCCGGTCGATATCCTGTTCCTGCTGCTGATCCCGGTGGACAAGGGCAACGAGCATGTTGCCGCATTGGCCGCCGTGTCCAGGAGCATGCGTGAGGAGGCCAACCTGGCGGCCGTCCGCAAGGCGGGCAACCCCTCTGCCCTGATCGAAGCGCTGACGGCGAGCGCGTCGTAGGCGTCAGCTCAGCCGGGTTCTCGCTGGATCGTCCGGATGGCCAGGCCGCTCGCGCTAGGTTCGGCCGTGCGGAACACGTCGATCAGCCGCTCCATGTCGCGCCGGCCGCGGGCAACGCGCCGGGCGATGCTGCCGCTGCCGAAGTCGAAGCCCTTCAGTGCCGTCTCCTCGTCGACCGCCTCGTAGGCGATGTGGAAGACGGCGGCGCCTGGCTGGCGCCCAGCCCAGCGCCGCTGCAACTGGTCCAGCGCGCGTACTGTCTGGCTGGCGAACAGCAGGTCGGTCTGCCGCTGGGCCGCTTTCAGCATCCCGCGCGGCAGCGGCGCGAGTGCGGGGAACAGGTCGACCGCGAAGCAGGCCAGCGGTTCGTCCATCCCTGCGGCGGCGAGTTCGTCGAACACGACGTGCACGGGCAGGTTGGATGACAAGCCGCCATCGACCAGGAGGCGGCCGTCGACCTCGACCGGGGGGAAGTCCGGGATCAAGGCCGTGCTGGCCATGACATGATCCAGCCCGATGGGTGCCGTCATGGTGTCGAACACGGCCTCCTGCCCGGTGGCGAGATCGACCGCGACCACGCTCACGCGGATATCGCCCCCGTTCACCCGATCGAAATCGACGAGTTCGGACAGCAGGGTGCGCATGGGCGTGACATCAAACATGCCGGGCCTGGGCTCGCTGCCACTCATATCCGGCGCCCGCAGGGTGAACAGCGGGACCCGGCCGAAAACACGGCTCAGCAGCGCCTGCCCATACTGGATCGGCGCCCGCAATGGCGCCGGGAGCATCGCAGCCCCAGCGTCCGGGACCGAGGCACGCTCCCAGAACGCTGCCACGGCATCGGACCGACGCTCCGGAGGGTTGCCGGCGATGATCACCGCCATGACCGCACCGATGGAGGTGCCGACGATCCATCCGGGGGAAATCCCGGCTGCGTCCAACGCCCGCCAGGCTCCCGCGTGGTAGGCACCGAGCGCGTTCCCGCCGCTCAGCACAAGCGCGGGGCCGCGCATGGTCAGCGGCTGCGCCGGACGGCCTGCAGCACGCCCAGTGCAAGCAGGGCAAGGCCCAGCCGGACCGGCGCCGGGCTCTTGCTCAACCACCACTGGGCGCTGGTTCTCAACGACTCGCCGTCGAACGGCCCATGCGTGCCGGAGGCGCGGGTCGACGGCGTAAAGGTGTTGGGGTCGCGGCGTTCCGCCACGTCCGACCGATGGGTTTGCTGCGCCCGTATCCCCGCGAACCCGGCCGCGACGTCGAGCAGCCCGGGCGCGACCTTGTTGGCGATGCTGAAGCCGACCGTCTGCCCCGTCACCCGCCATTCCCGGCGCCTGGACGTTCCGGCGAGATAGATCGCCTCGCCGATGATCTCGGGCTGGTAGACGGGCGGTGGCGGCCTGGGTGACGCCTGGCCCATCACCGACCCGGCGTGGCTGTAGAACGGCGTGTTCACCGAGGGCGGATGCACCATGGTCACGTGGATGGCCGAGGCTTCGTTGATGAGCTCGGCGCGAACGGCTTCTGTGAACCCACGCAAGCCGTACTTGGTCGTGGAATACGCTGCCTGCAGCGGCACTCCGCGATAGGAGATCGCCGAGAGGACCTGCACGATCGTGCCCCGGTTGCGCGGCCGCATGCGGGCCAGCGCCACGCGCGTGCCGTTCACCGTGCCGTGCAGGTTGACGTCGATGACCCGGCGGAACGCGTCCTCCGGCACGTCGACGAACGCGCCGTAGAAGCCGATGCCGGCATTGTTCACCCAGACATCCATCGGCCCCAACGCCGCCTCGATCGAGTCGGCGGCCGCCGCGAGCGCCACGCTGTCCGCCACGTCCGCGATGGCGACGGCGGCGACGCTCCCTGCAGCCACGACCCGCGCGCGTGCGCTGGCAAGCGCAGCCTCTCCTCGGCCGATCAGCCCGACCGCCCATCCCTTTGCGGCGTAGTGCAAGGCCGCAGCCAGACCGATGCCGGACCCGGCCCCGGTGATGACCACGACCTTGCCCGGCACGCTGTCTCTCGTCGGCACTGCCATCGTCGATGGAACCTCGTCTTGTGCTTGGCCGCGCCGCAGGGGCATGTGGCCTTGTGATCCGCTAGTCGCGGTAGTTGATGTCGCCCTCGCCGGGGCCGAACAGCTGGCCAGCCGCATGCATGGTGGAGATGTTCGCCATGCTGATATACGGCAGGTTGGCGAGCGCCTGCACCGTTCGGGCGCCGCCAGCCGGAAAGGCCGGATTGTCCAGCGCGCTGACGGCAGCGGCCTGATTCCCGGCGGCCAGGTCGTTGCGCGCCGCCACCAGGCTGTCGACCACGAGCTGCGACGGAGCGTCGGGCGCGATCCCCACCGCGGCCCTGGTCTGTTGCCGGCCTTGCAGCAGCTGGATCTGCGTCATGGCGCCGACATGGTCCCAACGCGGGCTCGTGTTGAGCTCTCCCGCGATGTAGTCCATGGCAAGCACCGCCTGCGCGCCGGCGACCGGGTTGCCCCTGGTCCGCGCCGGCACTGCAAACGCGTATTGGGCGTACTGCACCGCCGGCACATCCTGGTCGAGCGGACTGAAGGTATTGGCGGGCAACTGAGCCGTGTCCGGCGCAGACGGCAGCGTCGCACATGCCGCCAACGGAGCAGCGAAAAGCAATAGGCCTAGATGTCTCATGGTGTCCTCAACGGCGACAACGCCGGATCGGTCGCCGGCTGCCCGGATATGGGGAAGCGCGCTGCGCGGGGTGGACGACGTGACGCGATCGTTACCGCGCTCGACTTGCAGGATGCTACGGCGGTGGTGCTTGCCTCTCATCCGGGCGCGAGAGTGAAACTGCCTTCGAACATGGCTGCGCACCGGCCTCCGACATGCGCCTTGACCGCCGTGCCATCCCGCACGGACCGGGACAGCAGCGTGCTTGGCCGGCCCATGTCCTCGCCCTGGCGCACGCGCAGTCGCACGTCCTTGCGACCCAACTCGGCCAGGAGTGCGGTCAGCGCAGCCGTGGCGCTTCCGGTCGCCGGGTCCTCGACCAAGCGCCAGGTGAACATGCGCGCGTGCAGGTCGCAGCCAGCGTCGCCGTCGGCGCGGGTGTAGGCGTAGACCGCGCGGGCGCCGTCGAGCGGAAGCAGGGCATCGTAGGCCTGCCGGTCCGGTCGCGCCCGCCGCAACACTTCGCGCGACGCCACCTCCAGGACGAGGAAGGGAAGGCCCACGGACACCACCTGGGGCCGATGCGAGTCCGTGCGCACGTCCGCCGCGGCCAGGCCAAGACAAGCTGCCGCCTGTGCCGGGTCGACGAAGGAATGCCGCGAGAGCGCCTGGGGCGAGAGGAGGTCGGCTCCCACCACGACCCCGCCCTCGTGCATGAGGTCGACCGCAACGAGGCCGGCGGCTTCCTCGAACACGAACCGGTCGGGCGGCCGCTCGCCCGCCGCAACGCGCTGCCGGGCCAGCAGGAAGGCGGTGCCGACATTGGGGTGGCCGGCAAAGGGGACCTCCCGGTCGGGGGTGAAGATACGCACGCGCGCGGTGTGGGAGGGGTCGTCAGCGGGCAGCACGAACGTCGTCTCGACGTAGTTGAACTCCGCTGCGAGCGCCTGCATCTGCCCCGCCGTCAGACCCTCCGCATCGAGCACGACGGCGAGCGGGTTGCCGCTCAGCGGGTCCGTGGTGAAGACGTCTGCGGTCGCGTAGCGGCGGTGCATCGGATGGTATCCTTCCCGACTGGGCCCGGAAGGCAGGTGGCCTGCCGGGCAGAGCATGGCTCCGCCTCCCCTGGGAAGGAGAAGCAGCCCGTAGATCTGGAACGATCGCATTCCGGCGGCAACTGCCAGCCGGGTCAGCGCTCCTGCGACCCGGACGAGTTCCCGGCCGGTTCCAGGCCCTTTTCCCGCATCAGGGCCGTCGCCGCCGCCACCGTCGCGATCATGCCGGACGCGCCCGGCGCCGCATCGCCGAACAAGGCAGCCGAGAACAAGCTGACCCCGCCAAGCTCGGGTGGCAGCCGCCCCAGCACATCCAGCCCGGGCACTGCCATCAGCTCGCTCATCTGTTGGACGGCAAGGTCGGCCTCCCCGCTCATCACCCGTTCCCCGGTCAGGCCCTGCGTGATGAAGCTTGCCCTGCGGTTCACCTCCTCCGCGATGCCCAGCCGCGCCAGCAGCCCGTTCATGAACACGCCGCTCGCCCCGGTCCTGGACAGCGCCACCGACCGCGCGTCCCGCAGAGCCGCCGTCACCGCGGCGGGGGTGGCGATGTCGGGCCGCGCCGCCCCCTGCCGCACCGCGAGGCCGACATGCGACCGCGCCAGCGCAACGCGGCTGCCGCCGTCCAGCACGCCGGATGCGGCCAGCGCCCGCACGGCTTCGTCCGTCAGGATCGCAACGTCTGCCCGTGCCCCGGCGACGATGCGGTCCACCAGGACGGTGGTGGGCGCGAGCGCGACGTCCAGGCCGGGCAGGGCGGGGCGCAGCGCGTCCAGCACGCTGGACAGGGCGAGCGTCGACAACACGCGGATCGGGGCCACACTCACGGAGGCACGTCCTAGTGGTCCGATGCTGACGGGCGCTTCAGCCCGGCAGCTGGATCGGCCCACCAAATCAAGCTGGTGCTCTGACGCATGCTGAACCTTTTGATTGAGTCAGAGCACTAGCCGCCGTTGATCATGGCGAAAACCTTGTCGTGGTCGCCCCTGGCTTCCGCGCCGCGCTGCAGCTTCACGCGTTCGACGAGGATTTCCGGCGCCGTGCCGTTGGCGGCGAACAATGCCATGCTTTCCCGGACGTAGTCATCCAGCGGCATCGCGCGCGGGTTGTCGCGCTGCCCCGGTGTGAGGTCGGTCCCCACCAGCGGCGGCGCCAGCTCGATCACCTGCACGGCCGTGTTCCGCAGCAGGAAGCGGAGCGACTGGCTGTACGAGTGCATCGCCGCCTTCGTTGCGGAATAGGTCGGCGTGTCGGCGCGGGGCACGAAGGCCAGGCCGGACGTGACGTTGACCACCGTCGCCGCCGGTTGCCGGCGCAGATGCGGCAGGAGGGCTGCGGTGAGGCGGATCGGACCCAGCAAGTTGGTCGCCACCGTCGCCTCGGCGGTTGCCAGGTCGAACGGGTCGGCCAACGCATCCTCCACCTGCATGATGCCCGCGTTGTTGACCAGGACGTTGAGCGTCGGGTGATCCTGGCCGACACGGGCCGCGAACGCCGCGATGGACCCAGGGTCGGCCACGTCCAGCACGGCAGACCGCATCCCGGGATTGGCGGCGGTCACCTCCTGGAGCGGCCCGGCGCGGCGGCCGGCGACGATGACTTGGTTGCCGGCGGCGTGGAACGCCTCGGCCAGGCCGCGGCCGATCCCCGAGCCGCCGCCGGTGATGAGGATGGTATTGCCTGCCATGTCCATGCTGCTCTCCTGTGCTCCGGCATGCGCGCCGGCCGATCCTGATCTTGGGCCGAGACGGCCAAGCGCTTTGCCCGATCCTCCGCATTGTTTGCCTGATCCTCCGAGGGAGCTGGCGCACCGGGCGGCGCGCGCTACGATGGAGCCATGATGTCGGAGCTATCCCATCGTATTCGGCGCTATGCCGATGCCCATGCGAACTCGGAGGGGGCGGCTGCGCTGCCGCTGCCGGGTGCCGGCGCCATGCGGGCCTATGCTCCGACGGGCATGACGAAGTCGATCTACAAGCCGCTCGTCTGCCTTGTCCTGCAAGGGGCGAAGCAGGTGACGGTGGGCTCGGACACGCACGGGTTCGGCCCGGGGCAATGCGCCGTCATCAGCGCCCACGTGCCCGTCAGCAGCCGTGTCACGTGCGCGAGCCGGTCCGAGCCCTACCTCGCCCTGGCCATCGAACTGGACATGGCGGTGCTGCTGGACGTGGCGAGCCAGCTCGACGGCAGCCCGAGCCGAGGCGCCGCGACCGTTCGCGTGGACGACACGGAGGCGGCGGTTGCCGACTGCGCGCTGCGGCTGATGCGGCTGCTGGACCGGCCGGACAGCATTCCCGTGCTGCATGCCTCCATCCTGCGCGAGCTGCATTACTGGCTGCTGCAGAGCCCGGACCACGTTGCCATCCGCACCCTTGCGCGGCCGGATGCCATGGCCCATCGCGTCGCACGGGCCGTCTCCCAATTACGGGCTGAGTTCGACCGCAAGCTGCGGGTCGAGCAATTGGCCGCGACCGCCGGCATGAGCGCGTCCAGCTTCCATCATCATTTCCGCCTGCTCACGACGCTGTCGCCGATCCAGTTCCAGAAGCAGCTGCGGCTGATCGAAGCCCGGCGGCGGATCCTGGAGGGTCGGTTGCCGGCCAACCGGGCCGCCTTCGCGGTCGGCTACGAAAGCGTGTCCCAGTTTACGCGCGAGTATGTCCGCATGTTCGGGCTCCCGCCGGGGCGGGACAAGGGCGGGCACCGGGCGGCTTCGTCATCGGCGGAGCTGTCTGCCTGACGGCGTTGCGTCGCAGGCCGAAGCCGGCTTCCGGTCGGCGGGTTCGCTACACGCTCACGTAGCGCGGCTGTTCCGCCCGCGGGTCGTCGTAGATGTTCACGTGGTCCAGGCGGTACGGAGGCGGCAGACGGAACCACACGTGGAGCCAGGAACGGTGCCGCGTCGGACGCCCAAGCTCGCCGCCCCCGAGTTGCCGAGCGGACGCCGCGGCGCAGGATCCGGTGAGCAGGCTGCCGGGTGCGATGTCTCCCGATCGGCGGTCGCCATCTTTCGGCCGGTCGGATGCCGGCACGTGTTGCCCGGTGGAACGTATGTCGGCTAGGAAGCCGATGCGGCGCAACGCCAAGGCCCTGCCTATTGCACGGTCGGCGGGCGCGCTGTGGACCTCCGGCAGCAAGGTCAGTCCGAAATCGTCCTTCACCTCGGCGACCAACGCCCCTTGACGACGACACGGTGCAGCGCCGCTGGGTTCCTGCGGTCTCCGGCGATGGCGCACCGGAGCACCGTCGGGTCGGCGCGGCCATGACGGCTGCCTCCAGCCCGGGGCTGACGGCGGATGAGCTGGCTCTGCTGGAGGGCCTCCTGGCCAAGCTCAGCGGGCCGGGCGCCGACCTACCGTATCCGCTGTTCCGGTTCATCACCGAAGTGGTGGCGACGGCCAACGTCGACCTCGTCGTCCTGGATGCGCAGAAGGGCGTGCTGCTTGCCTGGCGCGACGACCCCTTCGGCACGGGATGGCATGTGCCCGGCAGCATCATCCGGCACCGGGAGGAGATCGCGCATCGCATCCGCGCCTGCGCGGAGGACGAGTTCGGCTGCGAGCTGGCGGTTGCCGAGCGGCCGGTCGCGCTCATCCAGATTTTCGACGACCGAGGCCATTCCATCTCCCTCTGCTATCCCGCGACGCTGCAAGGCCAACCGTCCAAGCGCATCATCGGCGAGTGCGACACGCCACGACCCGGCGAGCTCCGCTGGTTCAAGCAAGCCCCCGAACAGCTCTACCCCAGCCATCTGGTCTACCAGGACTTGTTGGAGGAACTGAGGTGCGGCCGGCTCGGCGCGGGCATCCAGCTGTTCACCCAGCATGTCGGCCGCCGCGACGCGGCGCAGGCGTCACCCGCTGGCGCCATCGGTTCGGACGCGCCCCTGACCTGAGCGTCGAGCCTGCTCCATCGGCAAGACGCGGAGGGTGCCGCGGCTACGCTCGGCTCGGCTGGACCTGGTGGCTTGCCAGAGCGCAACCACCGCGGTGCAGCCTGTCTCTGGCCGCCGGAGAGACGGGCGGTGAAGGCCGGTGTCGATCGTCAGCGGAGCGGACGCGCGGGCCGGATCGCTTTCGATCGCAGGGTGAATGTCCTGCCGGCCGGTCCACGCGTGGGCCCTATGAGCTGCGGACCCAAACGGCCGGATTGCAAGCTGAGGTACGACCGTACGTCGGTAGACTTGCCAGTAAGGGGTTGCCGCGGCACAAGGCTGGGCGATGCCGGCCGGCAAAGGGGTAGACCTGCATGAAGAGGCGTTCCGCGATCGCGCTTCTTGGAACCGCCCTGTCGTCAGCGCACACCGCCGCAGCCGCCATACCCTCGCCTTCACCGGCCGACGCCTCGGCATTGGTGTTCGCCAACCGGAATGCGGCCGCTGCCGCGGAGATTCCAGCGTCCAGTCACACGCTGCGGGTGGAGGGGTTCCATGCCGCGGGGGATGGCGGTGCCGCCTGGTATCGCCGCAGCGCGGCGCCGCCGCCGCATCGGCTCGGCTTCCAGGATGCCGCAGGTGGCTGGTGGCAGCTTGATCCCAGGGATGGGTGGTGGACGGTGCGGCAATGCGGCGCGGTGGGCGACGGCGTCACCGACGACACGCTGGCGCTGCAGAGTGCCATCGACTTCTTCTTCCTGACCGGGACGGAGCGGCGGCGCCCGATCCTCCGTGTGCCAGCCGGCAACTACCGTCACCGCGGCCTGGCGATCGGGGACCTCTATGACCAGGGTGCGTTCAGCCGCGGCTTCCTGATCATGGAGGGCGATGGCACGGTCAACACGGTCTTGACCTGCACCTCGCCCGATGCCGCAGCGATCGGCATCAAGTCCGGCAGCGTCACGATCAGCAACCTCCGGCTGGCCTCGGACGGCGTGCACCGCTCGAAGACGCAGGGCACCGGGCATGGCATCCAGGCCGACCTGACCGCAGGCGGCCGCAAGCCGGCGGCGGACAACATCACCCGGGTCACGCTGAAGGACCTCGTCATCGAGCGGCAGCCCGGCGACGGCATCAATGCCTGGCAGATCGAGCTGTGGAACGTCGAGGGCTGCCAGATCAGCAATTGCGGCGGCAACGGCATCACCACCCGCGTGTCGTCCAGCACCGGCGGGGTGACCGTCGGGTGCCGCTTCGACTCCGTGCGCGCCTACCAATGCGGCGGCAGGGGGATCGACAGCGACCTGAACAACAGCACCTGGACGAACGTCGAAGCGCTGCAGAACGGCGCGGACGTGCAGTGGCGCGTCGGCGGCAGCCACAACGTCATCATCAACCCCGATATCGAGTCCAACCAGACCGGTGGCACCGCCAACATGGTCGGGCTGCGACTGTCGGGCCAGGGCAACGTCGTGCAGGGCGGCATCTTCTATGGCCATCGCCAGGCGGCCATCCATGTGTTCGGCGGCTACAACACGGTCATCAACCCCAGCATCCAGAACCCCGACCAGGGGTATGGCGGTGTCGGCGTCCTGATCGCACCCGGCACGCTGGGCCAGGATATCCGGGTCATGGGCAGCGCCCATGCGGGTGTCGTGGCCCTGATCCAGCCGCGCCAGCCGGAGGCAAGCTGGCGCTATCAATCCGCCGACCAGACGCAGTTCGGCGTGGTCCGACACTATCCCGGACCGAGCGTGGCGCCTCAGCTGCCCGGCGAGGTGTGCATGGAGTTCACCAGCGACACGGTGCTGACGGTCCGGGCCAAGGGAAAGGACGGCATCGTGCGCAGCGCCACGTTGCGCCTGGCCTGACCGCCCGCTAGGCCGGTTCGCTCACCAGGAACACGGCGCGCGCATCCTCCAGGAGGAGGACGAGCTGGCGCCGGTTGCCGCTGGTCTCCTGGACGGCGGACGAGAACTCCAGCTTCACCGTGTTCTCGCCCTCGGCGAAGTCGAGGGGGAAATCGATGTCGGTGAATTCCCAAGCCTGGGGGAATTTCACGTCTTTGGCCGACCGTCCGTTCACGGAGACGCGCGCCACCTGGTCCGCCAGATCACACCGGTAGCGGAAGCAGAGCGACACGCGGCCGCGATCTGACGACGTGAACTTCAGCGTGGTGCTGCGGTCGACCACCCAGCGAACCGGCCGCGGGATGCGCCAATGGGGGAACGGTCCTTCCGCCGCGCCGATGCCCCAGCAATCGTCCCAGACGATCCGGGCCTGTTTTGCGCCAGGTGCCGCATGGGACCGGGCGGGTAGGGATGGTGGCGCCGGGTTGCCCTTCGGAAGGGGAGGCGGCGCAACCGCCTCCGGCTTGGCTGCCGATGCGGCTCTGGTGGGGGCTGCCGCCTGCTTGGCCGCCGCAGGTGCCTTCCCGACGGGCGCCGCCGGCGCAACCTGCGCCGCCGCCGGCCGAAGGTTCGCAGGCGCGGGCTTCGGAGCGGAGGCGGCGGGCGTCATCGCCTGCTTGGCAGCGGCGGCGGCTGGTGCCGCGGCAGCGGGAGGTCCAGCGGGCGCCGTTGTCGCGGCTTGGCCAACCGGCGCCTTGCCGATGGCCGCCGGTTGGACGTCGGCAGGCGCGGATCCGGGGACGGGGGCCGCCTGTTTCGTGGCGACGGGCGCTTGCACCGAAGCGTCGGCCCAGCTGCCATCCACGACTTTCCCCAACGCATCCGCCACGCTGTCGGCGACCCGCTGCCGCTCGCAGGCAAGCAGGCTGGGATCGGAGAACAGCCCGGCCAGGTTCTGCTGCGTGGCACACCATGCGGTGGCCAGCTCCGAAGTGGGCTTGAGTTGCGCGACCATGCTGGCCGCCTCCGCCGCGGTCTTGCCGAACAGGTTCACGAAGCCGCCCTTCAGGATGCGATGGATCGCATGGTCCTTGGCGGCGTAATACAGCGGCAGACCCTGCACGCAGAACGCGTCGAACATCTTCTCGGTGACGTAGTGCGTCTGATGCGTGTTCTCGAGCGCCGACACGACGAAGGCCTGGCGGTCCAGCGCCGTGAGCTTGTCCAGGTGCCAATCCGCCAGCGCCTGGCGCTTGACCCGCTCGGACCATCCCTGGCCCACCCGGACCGTCCCCGCCAGGCCGACCGCGGCCGCAACCTCGGACCGGTAGATGCTCAGGCCGATGGCCGACGCCTCGGGGAGTTTCTTGGCATATCGCGGGTCAGTCCGCTTCTCGCAATAGAACGCAGCCGGAACGGGCACGGTGCGCCAATGCTGGAGGATTTCGTCCGGTGTGAGCTTCGCGTTGCGCGAGATGTAGTAGTTGTAGCGTGCGGCGTATGTATCCTGGGTGGTCAGGAAATAGGGAATGTCGCGGAACTTGAATATGTCGGAGGTGAAGTGGTTGAGTGCCGCATAGTCCAGCGACACGCCTTTTTCCTGGATCCTGACCATCTTGTCCTGGAACCCCACGGCCCAGATGGTATCCCACAGCGGCTCTTCGGAGATGACGGCGAACTTCACCGCCGGGCGCTTCGCCTTGATGCGGCCCAGCTCCTCGATGTTCTCGCGGAAGTCGATGTCGAAGCCGGACAGGATGATGTCGGCCTGCTCCAGGTCGCGGACGACGTCGACATGGTTGCGGAAGAATGGCCGGTAGGCGTTGTAGCTCAGCGGCGTGCGATGGGCATGGCGGCCGATGAACCCGACCTTCAGCCGGCGCTTCGGCTCGCCCTTCGGCTTGTCGTCGTTGCGTCCGGCGAGTGCGGCGCTGGCGTGGGCGAACATGTCCACGCGCAGGTCGTTGATGAAGTTGCTCGGGCCATACAACGACCAGAGTTGGCGCAGCCCCTGGCGCTTGGCGGCAAGCTGCGCCGGGTCCTTGGCGATCGCCTCCAGCTCGTCGGGCAGGGCGCGGATCGCCTCCATGTCTTCGGCACAGAACACCACGGCCTGCTTCCACAAGGCCGGGTCGCCCGGTGGGGCGTAGGTGTCGGCGAGGATCACCGGGATGGACCCGGCGCCGATGGCTTCCCACAGGCGGATCGAGTTCGGGCCGGAGCCGGACGGACAGAGCGCGAACGTGGAATCGCAGAGCAGGGCGCGGAATTCCGCGCTCGCGTCCTTGTTGACCAGGTTGTCGATGGAGGCCTCGGTCTTGCGGACCTGGTGGTCGTAGACGATCCGGTCGTAATGCCAGTCGGACCGGCCGATCACCACCCCGCGTGGGTCATTCGACAGCTCGTCGATGATGATCGACCTCGCCTGCGACAGGTACCAGGTGTTCGCGGCGGCCCCGACGAAGGTGTAGAGAAGCGGACGCCTTTCGTCATTGGTGAACGCGACCGCATCGGGCACCTGTACCGGGAACAGGGGGAACGGGTGCAGGGTGATGGCGCGCAGCCCGGGCCAGATCTTGTTGCCCTTGGTGGCGTGGCTCCAGTAGATGTCGGTCACGCCGGCGATCTCGAACAACTCCCGATACGCCATCATCCGCACGTGCTGGCACACGGTCATCACGCGCGTGGCCGGGCGCCGGCGGGCTGCCGCGTCTTTCAGCGCCTTCATCAGCCGGCTCGTGTCGACGCGGTTGTGGATGTGGTCGATCAGCGTCGCCCAGGGGAAGCTGAAATAGACGGTGTCGCTGGTGGCCGGGAACGACGCCCACACTTCCTCCGCCGCGCGCCGCTCGGTGACCGCGGGGAACTGCCAGTCCCCCTCGTGCCGCGGGCCGATGCGCCGCTCGAGCCAGGTCGCGGCGTCCGCGCATAGGTCTTCCACACGGAAGCCGATCTCGCCGCTGGGCCACGAGTAGGTGAGTACCGAGCGCTCGGGCTTGGTCTGCGACATCCGCCGGAGTGCAGCGAGCCGGCGGCCCGGCGGCAGCGCCGCGCTGATCTCCGCCTCGTACTCCACCCGGTTTTCCTGGCTGATCTGCCCGGCCCGGACCCGGAACAGCCCGAGCGGCCGGTCGGCCTGGAAGAAGCGGAACTTCTGCGCCATGCAGCGCCACAGGTTCCAGTCACCGGCGTAACGGTAATTCCGGAACTCGTGGGCGATGTCGATGCTGCGCCAGACGCGGCTGCGGAAGAACACCCCCTCCTGCTGCAGGAAGCTCCAGTGCTGGCCCTCGCACAGGCCCTCCTTGAGGATCGCCGATGCGAGCGGACGTGACTCGCTGGCGATCACCACCTCGTCCTTCAGCACGCCGGAGGTGCCGCCGATCCACTTGATGTGCCGCTGGCTCGGCGTGGCGTCGATCCCGGCTAGGAGCGCGCAGGTGCCCGGCAGCAGCAGGTCGTCGGCATTGATCCAGCCGAGCCAGTCGTCCTCGGCCGCCGGGTGCGTGGCGAAGCCCTTGGCGATGGCATCGTACAGCCCGGCATCCTTGCCGCTGGAGAAGGTGAACTTGATCGAGCGACAAAAGCACGGAAACAGTTCATCGGCGACTTTTTTCTGCCAAGCCTCCAGGATAGAGACGGTCTTGTCCGTCGAACCGCCATCCTGGACATGGTAGACCAAATCGAAGTCGCCAGCCTGCGTAACGACACTGACAATCGTCCGGTCTATGGTTTCCGCTGCATTGTAAGATGGGGTCACGACCATGATCGTCGTCTTCAAACGATTAAACTCCTGACCCACGCCTGCAGCGAAGCCTGTATCGTGCAGTCCAAACTGTACCATGGGGATTTCTCGACAAGCAACCTCCGAGTCGAGGGAACTGGATGTCGGCCGCTTCTATCCCCTCGATTGACGCCCGGCTCCCATCGCCAGCATTTCGCTTAGCGCGGCAACTGTTAAGAATCAGAATAAATGAAACACCGCCACGCGCGCACAACCTGTCCCATTCGTCCGGAAAGTCGCTGTGGCCGTTGGATGACCGGAACAGTAGACTTTCTGGACAGACACTGAAGACCGGCGTGCCGGATGGCCAGCACCTCGATCGGACGGAGCTCGGTGCCGGCAGGCCGATCGAACGGCAATGGCCACGGGGTGCAGCATGGGAGGCAACTGAAGATCGCCGATGCCGCTGGCCTCACCCGCGCGTGCGAACCGCCTTGCGCATCACGTCATGCGCCGCATGAACGTGGCTGCGCATGACGGAGCCGGCCCAGTCCGGGTCGCGCGCGCGAAAGGCGGCCACCAACTCGCGGTGGTGGCTTGCGCTCCGCAGCAGCTCCTCGTCCGAGTAGTAGGACAGGGTACGCATCACCAATGGCATCTCGATCACGGTGCCGATCATCGCTGACAGCCGCCGGCTGTGGGTGGCGCCCACGATCTCCCCGTGCAGCGCGCTGTTGGCAGCGGCGAACCGCTCAAGGAAGCCCGGCGTGCGGGCGGTGGCCTCCGCGCTGGTTTCCGCCGCCAGCTCCGCCACGCGGTCCACCTGTGCCGCAGTCATGGTTGCGGCTGCCAACCTCGCAGCGAAGCTTTCCAGGACGGCGCGCAGCCCGAACACCTCGTCCAGGTCGTCCGCTGTCCACCCGGTGACGTAGGCGCCGTAGTTGGTGCGGAAGTCGACCAGGCCTTCGGAGTGGAGGCGGCGCAGCGCCTCGCGCACGGGCGTGCGCGACAGCCCGGCGGCCGCGGCCAGTTCCTCGCTGCGCAGGTGGTCGCCGCTCCGGTAGCGGCCCGCGATGATGCTGTCCCGGATCAGCGCATACGCGCGTTCGACCGCGTCGCGCATGGAGGCGGCGGCGCTCAGCCGACCGGTGTTGGCGCCGGCAGTCCTGTCTCGGCGAGGCTCGTGCGGCGCAGCGCGTCCAGGCCGGGGCCGAAATCGAACACGCCGGGTGCCGGCCGCGTCTCCCGCAGATGCGCGCGCAGCGTATCCGTTGCCGCCACGTCCACCTCGCCGGCCGGCGACAGCACCACGCCGTATGCTCCGGCACCCTCCGGCGTGACCAGGCCCGCACGGACGTCCCGCGCCACGCAGCCGGGCTCGCGGGACAGCGGGTCACCCCAGCCTCCCCCGCCCCAGGTGACGAAGTGCAGCACGTCGCCCGGCGACACGGACACCCGGTCGCATTTGGACGGCAGCACGGCCTGTGTCCCGTCCGCGCGGCGCAGCAGCTTGCGGCTGCGGGCGCCCGGCCGGCCGCCGTTCACGCCCCAGGGCGAGGTGAACCAGCGGTCGTCGTGGATGGAGATCTCGCCGGGCTCAAGGAAGGCGTAGACCGTTTCCACGCCGTTGCCGCCGCGGAACCGCCCGGCGCCCCCGGAATCCGCCACGGTGGTGTAGCGCTCGATGCGGAGCGGGAAATAGGCCTCCAGGAACTCGTTGGGCACGTTGGTGAAGGAGGGCCACAGCGAGTGCCCGTCCGGCCCGTCGCCGAACGGACGGCCGGGGATGCCGCCGAAGCCGATCTGGAACAGCTGGAACCACTCGCCATCCGCGCGGCGCCGACCGGAATACATCAGGTGCGGCGAGGACGAGAATCCGGCCGCGCACAGGAACTCCGGCTGCCGTTGGCCGAGCAGCCCGCCCAGCACGTCGAACACCCGGCCCAGCGCGTGGGTGCGGCACGACAGCGCCGCCGGGAAGCGCGGCCGGAGCAGGGAGCCCTCCGGGATATGCACCTCGACCAGGTCGTAGAACCCGTCGTTGAACAGGATCTGCGGGTCGAAGACCATGATCATGTAGATGCCGAAGAACATCTTGAACATGTTCTCGTTCAGCAGGAAATTGATGGATGACGGCGATTGCGGGGATGTGCCCACCCAGTCCAGGATCACCCGCTCGCCTTCACGCCGCATGGAGCAGGCGAGCTTCCACGGCCCGGCGCCGCGGCCATCGTCGCAGATGTAGTCCTCGAAGTGCAGCGTCTCCTCGGGCACCGCCCGCTGGATCAGCTGGGCCATGGCCCGGCGGTTGCGCTCCAGCGCCGCATCCAGCGCGGCAACGTAGGTGTCCACGCCGAACCGGTCGCACATGGCCACCACCCGGCGCTCGGCGGTGCGGCAGGCGGCCAGGATGGCGTGGAAGTCGGCGCGGTTCCAACTCGGCAAGCGGCTCTGGTTCACCGCCATGTCCAGCACGTCCGCTTGCAGCACGCCCCCGCGCACCACCTTCACCGGCGGGATCGCCAGGCCCTCCTCGTAGATGGTGACCGCGTCCGTGGGCAGGCTGCCCGGCACCTTGCCGCCCACGTCGGTCATGTGCCCGAACATCGCGGCCCAGCCGACCAGGCGCACGGCCCCTGGCTCGCTCTTTGAAGCCCCATGATAGATGGGCAGCAGCACCAGCCAGTCGTTCAGGTGGCTGATGGCGCCGGCGCAGCTGTAGGGGTCGGACAGGAGGAACACGTCGCCGGGCTCCACCGTGCCGTGGAAGGTGCGCAGGAAGCCGTCGATGAAGCTGCCGAACTGGCCCACCACCATCCGGCCCCGGCGGTCGGCGATCAGCGGGAACTCGTCGTGCTGCTCGCGGATGCCGGGCGACATGGCGGTGCGGAACAGCACGGCGTCCATCTCGTGGCGGGCGTTGCGGAGGGCGCTCTCGATGATGTCGAGCGTGATCGGGTCCACCGTGACCGGGGCGAAGGGCGTGCTGTCGGTCTCGACGGTGGTTGCAGGGCCGGAGCGGGCGGCTGTCATGGGTGGTTCTCCGGGCGTAGGAGCAGGGCACCGCTTTCGTGCACGTCCGCCGCGTGGCCGGGGAGGATCAGCGTGGTGCTGTCCATCTCCGTGACGATGGCGGGGCCGGACACGCGCATCCCGGCCAGCAGGTGCGCGCGGTCGTAGATCACGCCATCCATGGCGGCGCGCTCGACCCACACGGTCGTCGTCCGCAGGGCGGCCGGCGCCGGGTCCGGTCCGCCGCGGGGAAGGCGCGGCACCTCCACCTGGGCGGCCGGGCCCTGCACGGTGGCGCGCAGGTTGACCACCTCCCGCTCCGTGTCCAGGGTGAAGGTGAACAGGCGCTCGTGCACCGCATCGAACCGCCGGCCAACCTCGTCGAGCGAGAAGCCGTCCAGTGCCGTCTGGACCGGGAGCTCGAAACCTTGGCCACCGTAGCGCACGTCCACCTCGTACGACACGGCCTGCTCCGCCGCCGGCACCCCCTCGGCACCCAGCGCGGCAGCGGCCTGGCCGGCCAGCTCGCGCAGCAGGCCGGCCACCTCCGCATCCGTCGTGGCCCCGAAGCGGCGCACGAAGGTGCGGGACGCCTCGTTGCGCACCCGGGTGGTGGCGTCGCCCCAGGCGCAGAGCACGCCCGGGCTGGGCGGCACCACCACCGGCCACGAACCGAGCAGTTGGCCAAGCGCGTTGGCATGGAGCGGCCCGGCGCCGCCAAAGGCGACCAGGGCGAAGTCCCGGGGGTCATAGCCCTGCTCCACCGAAACCAGGCGCAGGGCGCCGAACATGTTCTCGTTGACGATGTCGACGATGCCCTGCGCGGCGCTCACCGCGTCCGTGCCCAGTGCACGGGCCACCGTTTCCACGGCCGCAAGCGCGGCGGCCCGGTCGAGCTCCATCTCGCCTCCCAGCAGCGAGGACGGGAGGTAGCCGAGCACCACGTTCGCATCCGTGACCGTGGCCTCCGTGCCGCCGTGGCCATACGCCGCCGGGCCCGGCCGCGCGCCCGCGCTTTCCGGGCCGACCCGCAGCGCGCCCGTCAGCTCCGGCACGCGGGCGACGGAGCCGCCCCCGGCGCCCACCGTGCGCACGTCCAGCGAGGGCGCCCGCACCGACACGTCGCCCACGGCGGTTTCGCGCCGCAGCCGCGGGGTTCCATCCTGCACCAGCGCCACGTCCGTGGAGGTGCCGCCCATGTCGAAGGTGAGCAGGTCGCGCAGCCCCGCCTGTCCCGCCGCCCACACCGCGCCCGCCACACCCCCGGCCGGGCCGCTCATCAGCAGGTTCACCGGCGCGGACCGGGCCGCGTCCAGGCCCATCAGTCCGCCATCCGACCGGAGCACGCGCAGCCGCGCCCGCATGTCGCGCCCGGCACACTGGTCCTCCAGGTTCCGGAGATAGCGCGACACGACCGGGCGGACATAGGCGTTGGCGACCGTCGTGGCCGCGCGCTCGTACTCGCGCATCTCGGGCAAGATGTCGCAGGACAGGGACAGGGGCACGCCGGGTGCGGCTTCCCGGGCGAGCTCGGCGACCCGGCGCTCGTGCTGGTCGTTGGCGAACGAGTTGACCAGCGACACCGTGATCGCTTCCACCCCGGCCGCGGCCAGGCCTGCCAGTGCGGCGCGGGCGCCCGCCTCGTCCAGCGGGCGGACGACGCTCCCATCCGCGCCGATGCGCCCGGGCACCTCCGCCGTGTCCTCCAGCGCCGCCAGTTCGTCCTTGCGCTGCCACACGATCCAGCCGGCAAGCCCGCCGGGCACGAACGAGCGGGCGATGTGCAGCACCTGGCGGTAGCCTTCGGTGACCAGCAGGCCGACCCGCGCCCCCTTGCCCTCCAACACGGCGTTGGTGGCCACGGTGGTGCCGTGCATCAGCTCCGTGATGGCGTCCGGCCCGATGCCGGCCAGCCCGCACACCTTGTCGATCCCGGCCAGCACGCCCACCGACTGGTCGGCGGGCGTGCTGGCCGTCTTGGCCCGGAAGGTTCTGCCGCTCGCGGTGTCGATCAGCAGCAGGTCCGTGAAGGTGCCGCCGACATCCACGCCGAGCCGGAAGGTCATGCGACCGCCCGCGGCGATGCTTCGATCATTTCGATGGTCATTGCGCGACAGTGCATCTCGATGGTCATTGCGCGAACAGTGCATCCAATGTTTGGCTTCTACAAGTCGACGGCCAATTTGGATTGCGGCCCCAGCCGTTCAGTGCATACACTGGCCGAGGGATCACGCGGAGCGTCGATGTCGCACACCTCAGTGTCGGTCCGGAAAGTCGCCGTGGCGAGTCAGAGGTGCGCTTGCGCCCCGTTCGGCGGTCCGTCTCATCGCAACGGACCCGCCGCCGTCCGATCCGTTCTGCTCCCGCCGCCGCTCCCAGCGCTCCCCTTCGCGGCACGGGAGGCGCCGGAGATCGCCGCGTTCCGTCGGGAGCGGATGCTGTGACCGGCTTCATCGACATCGTCTGCAACCTCTACACGCCGCGGGAGGTCGAGGAGGGTCGCACCGGGCTCGAGGGAACGTTCAAGTCGCAGGTCCGCATGGCGCCTGACGTGCGGAACGGCGTCGGCGTCGAGGACTACCTGGCCCGCATGGACCGTGCCGGCATCGCCCGCTCGCTCCTGATCGCCGTGCGGGCCGGCGACCTGCGGGTGCGCGGCTCCTTCGAGGTGCCGTACGACAGGGTCCACGAGGTCTGCTCCGCCCACCCGGCGCGCTTCTCGGGCCTGGCCGGCGTGGACCCCACGCGCGGGATGCAAGGCCTGCGCGAGCTGGAGCACGCCGTGCGCGGGCTCGGCTTCGTCGGCGCCCACCTGTACCCGCACTGGTTCGGCCTCGCGCCGGATGCGGCGCAATACTACCCCTACTACGCCAAGTGCTGCGAGCTCGACATCCCCGTGATGATGCAGGTCGGGCAGAACCTGGTCTACTCGCCCGACCGCCGCCTCCCCAGCGTGGGGCGCCCCATCTGCCTCGACCAGGTGGCGATCGACTTCCCGGAGTTGCGGTTGATCGGCATCCATCTCGGCGTGCCCTGGGTGGACGAGATGATCGCCATGGCCTGGAAGCACGAGAACGTCTTCATCGGCGGCGATGCCTATGCGCCCAAGCACTGGCCCGCCTCCTTCGTGCACTACGCGAACACCTATGGGCGCGACAAGGTGCTGTTCGGCACCGACTGGCCTGTGATCGACCCGGAGCGGGCCGTCGCGGAGGTGGCCGGGCTCGGGCTGCGGTCCGAAAGCCACGCCCGGCTGATGCGTGGCAACGCCCTGCGCGTCTTCCGCCTTCCGGACAGCACGCCGGACGGAGCGCAGGCCGCATGACGTTGCCGCCGCTGTTCCGGCCCGTCACGGTCGACAGCGGCATACGCGCCGCGGCGTGCCGAACGCCCGGCAAGACGGCGCTGCGCGAAGGCACCCGCAACCTGACCTTCCGACAGCTGGTGGACCGGATCGACCGCGTGGCGTGCGGTGCGGCGGGGCTGGGCCTGCGCCCGGGAGAGGCCGTGGCACTGCTGGCCGGCAACTGCCTGGAGTATATCGAGCTGGTCTGCGGCCTGTCCGCCGCCGGGTGCGCGGTGGCGACGCCGAGCCCGCGGCTGGCCCCGACGGAGATCGGCTACATCCTGGCCGATTGCGGCGCGCGCGTGGTGTTCGCCGACCCGGCCCAGGCGGAGGTGGTGCGCGACCTGCGGCCGGCGCTGCACGTCGTGGCGCTCGGCGCGGAGTACGAGGACTGGCTGGCCCGCTGCCAGTCCGGGCATCAGCCCGAAGCGCCACCGGCGGAGTGGGACACCTTCAGCATCCCCTACACCTCCGGCACCACTGGCAAGCCCAAGGGCGTGATGCTGCCGCATCGGGCGCGCTCGCTGGTCTACCTCGCGATGGCGGTGGAGTACGGCTGCTACTCCCCGGACGACCATGCGCTGGCGCTGGCGCCGCTTTGCCACGGCGCGGGCCTGGCCTTCGCCCTGGCACCGGTGTTCTTCGGCGGCAGCTGCGAGGTGCTGCGGCATTTCCGGCCGACGGAGCTGCTCGACACGCTCGCGGAAACGGGCGCCACCAACGTGTTCGTGGTGCCCACGCATCTCCAGGCGATCCTCGGGCTGCCGGACGGCGTGCGCGAGCGATACCGCGGCCGCAACGCCCTGCGCACGATCATCTGCAACGCCGCCCCGCTCGCGCAGGCCACCAAGCTGGCCACGCTGGACTATTTCGGCGATGGCCTGCTGCACGAAACCTACGGCTCCACGGAAACCGGCATCGTCACCAACCTCCGCCCCGTCGACCAGCGCCGCAAGGAGCGCTGCGTCGGCCTGCCGTTCCCCCTCACGGAGATCGCGCTGCTGGACGCTTCGGGGCTGCCCGTGGCGCCCGGCGAGGTGGGCGAGCTGTTCGCCCGCTCGCCCTTCCTGTTCAACGGCTACTGGGGCCGGCCGGAGGAAAGCCAGGCCATCGTGCGGGACGGCCAGTGGGTCACGGGCGGCGACCTCGCGCGGCAGGACGACGAGGGCTTCGTCTACATCGTGGACCGCAGCAAGGACGTGGTGATCACCGGCGGGATCAACGTATATCCCCGGGAAGTGGAGGAGGTGCTTTATGCCCACCCGGCCCTGGCGGAAGCGGCGGTCGTCGGCCTGCCGGACCCGTACTGGGGCGAGGCGCTGCGCGCCTTCGTGGTAGCCCGCCCGGGCATGGCGGTGCCGGACGATGCGGCGCTGGACGCATGGTGCCGGCAGTTCCTGGCCGGGTTCAAGGTGCCGCGCAGCTTCGCCACCGTTGCGGCCCTGCCGCGCAACCCGGCCGGCAAGGTGCTCAAGACGGTGTTGCGCCGGGAGGGCGCGTGAGCGCCACGATATCGGCCGCGTTCGCTGCCGCCTCGCACCGCCAGCCCGGCGCGGTCGCAGTCCAGGACGGCGGCGCGATGCTGACCTACGCCGCCCTGGCGCTTCGCGTGGCGCAGGCGACTGGAGCGCTCGCCCGCCTCGACCCCGGCGGCACCGGGCGGTTCGCGATCCTGTCGGAGAACCGCGCGGAGTATCTGGAGGTGCTGCTGGCCACGGCCGGGCTGGGCGCGCTGCTCGCGTGCCAGAACTGGCGCCTCGCACCCGCCGAGCTGCAGCACTGCCTCCATCTGGTGGAGGCGGCGGCGCTGCTGGTCTCGCCACGCATGGCGGACCGTCTGGCGGGCGTCGCTCTCGGCGACACGCGCGTCGTGGTGTTCGGCTCGGAATGGGACAGGCTGTGCGCCGCGTCCGCCCCGGCGCCCGACGCCGCCGCGCGGGACGCCGCTTCGCCGGACGCACCCTGGTTGCTGCTGTACACGGGCGGCAGCACCGGCCTGCCCAAGGCCGCCGTGCTCAGCCAGCGCACGGAACTGGCCCGCATGCCGGCCATGGCGGCCGACCTCGGCCTACGGCCAGGCGACCCGTGCCTGGCCTGGCCGCCGATGTTCCACATGGGCGGCACCGAGCCCGCGCTCCACGCGCTGCTCACGGGCGGGCGCGTCCTCGTCGAGGACGGGTTCCGGCCCGACCGCCTGGCGCGTCACCTCGCCACCACCCGGTTCGGCTGGGTGTCCGTGATGCCGGGCGCGGTCGGCGCGCTGGCCGACGCGGTGGAGCGGGAGGGCCGGGTCGCGGGCGTGTCCACCTGCGGCGTGATGGCCGACCTGGTCGCGCCCGCGGACCTGGCCCGGCTCACCGGGCTGCTCGGCGCCGCCTGGTGCAACAGCTTCGGCTCCACCGAAACCGGCACGCCGCCGCTGTCGGCCGCTCGGATCGCGCCCGGCGACCCGGCGCCCGACCTCGGCAAGCTGCCAAGCCCGCTCTGCGAGATGCGCCTGGTGAACGAGGACGGGTGCGACGTGGCCCGTGGCGAGGTGGGCGAGGTCGCCGTGCGCGGCCCCACCCTGTTCAGCGGCTACTGGCGCGATCCAGCGCCCCAGGACGCATGGATGGGGGACAAGTGGTTCCGCATGGGCGACCTGTTCCGCCAGCGCGAGGACGGCCGGTTCGTCTTCGTCGACCGCGCCAAGTACCTCATCAAGTCAGGCGGGGAGAACATCTATCCCGCGGAGATCGAGCGCGTGCTGCTGTCCCACGCCGCGGTGTCCGAAGCCGTCGTGGTGCGGGTGCCCGACCGGCGCTGGGGCGAGGCGCCGGTCGCGCTGGTCGCCTGTCGCGAGCCGGCCGGCGAGGCGGAGCTGGCCGCGCTGTGCCGCGCCGGGCTCGCCGGCTACAAGCAGCCCAAGCGCATCCTGCTGGTCGATCCCGGCTTCCTCGCCCGCACCCAAACGGGCAAGCTGCCGCGCGCCCCGCTGGAGCGATGGGCGGCGGAGTTTCTGGCGGGCCCGGCATGACGTGGCGCTTCATCCTCCGCCGGCTGGGCGTGTTCGTGCTGCAACTGGCGGGCATCGTGGTCGCCGTGTTCCTGGTGATCCGCGCGTTGCCGGCCGACCCGGCATCCCAGCTCGTCGGCATGAACGCCACGCCCGAAAGCTACGCGCAGGCGCGGCACACGCTGGGGCTGGACCAGCCGGTGCTGCGCCAGCTCGCCGACTACGCCGGGTTCGGCGACAGGCCGGGCTTGCTGCAGGGCAGCCTCGGCACCTCCTGGGTGACCAGCCAGCCGGTGCTGCGGGAGGTCATGGGCGTGCTGCCGGTGACGCTGGAGATCGTCACCTACGCGCTCCTGCTGTCCTTCGCCGTGGCCTTGCCGCTGGGCCTCGCCTCCGCGCAGCGACCCGGCGGCGTGGCGGACCGGGTGTCCGTCACCTGGGGCTTGTTTGCGGGCGCGCAGCCGGACTACTGGTGGGGCCTGCTGTTCGTGTTCGTGCTGTTCTTCGAGCTCGACCTGGTGCCGCCGCCCATGGGCCGGTTCGACCCGCTGATGACCGAGCCGCCCGCCGTCACCGGGTTCATCACGGTGGACAGCCTGCTGGCCGGCGACGTTGCGGCGTTCCTGACCGGGCTGTCCTACATCGCCCTGCCGGTGCTCACGCTGGTGTTCGCCGTGTCGGGCGCGATCCTGAAGATGGTGCGCACCAACACCTTGCGCGCGCTCCGCTCCGACTACGTGCTCTACGCCCGCGCGTCCGGCCTGCCGGAGCGCACGGTGGCGCGCTATGCCCTGCGCGCGGCGCTCACCCCGGCGGTGACGCTGGTCGGCATCTTCTACGGCGTGCTGCTGTCGTCCGCCGTCACGGTGGAGGTGGTGTTCTCGCTGTCCGGCATCGGCCAGTACGCCATCCGCTCCGTGCTGGCCTTCGACTACCCGGCCATCCAGGGGACCGTGCTGGTGGTCGCCACCGTGTCGCTGCTGGTCTACCTCTTGCTGGACATCGTCCACGCCTTCCTCGATCCACGGATACGCATGTGACCGCAACCGCCTCCGAGGAACTGGACCAGCACCTCGACCCTGCGGTGGTCCACGCGGGGGCGACCGGCCGCGCCCTGCGCCGGGGTCGCATGCTGACGGCCGGGCTCGCCATCATCGCGCTGTCCCTGTTGCTGGCCGCGTTCGGTCCCACGGTCGCGCCCTACGACCCCACGCTCGCCGGCCCGGACATCAGCCAGCCGCCACCCGGCCTTGCCCAGTGGCCGGCGCTGCTCCTCGGCCACTGGGCTGGCGGTCGCCCGCCGCACTGGCTGGGCACGGACCAGTCCGGGCTGGACGTGTTCTCCCGCGTGATCTCCGCGCCGCGAACGGACATGGTGATCGCGCTGTCGGCCTGCGCACTGTCCGCCGGGCTGGGCACGCTGCTCGGCCTGGTGGCAGGCTTCTGGCGCAACTGGGCCACGGAAACGCTGATGCGCGTGTCGGACGTGCTCCAGGCGTTTCCCGTGTTCATCACGGCCATGATGCTGGTTGCGCTCGCCGGGCGCTCCACGGCCAACATCGTGTTGGCGCTGGTGCTGGTCTACACGCCCATCTTCGTGCGCCTCACCCGAGCCGAAGCGATGGGCCACGCGTCCCGCACCTACGTGGAGGCGGCGCGGGCGGCGGGCAACCCGGCCTGGGTGGTGGCGCTGCGGCATGTGCTGCCCAACTGCCTGGTGCCCTCCCTGGTGCAGAGCTCGGCCACCATCGGCTTCGCCATCATCCTCACGGCGGGCCTGTCCTTCGTGGGCGCGGGCGTGCGGCCGCCGACGCCGGAGTGGGGGCTGATGATCTCGGAGGGCGCGCCGCAGCTCATCCTGGGCCAATGGTGGGCATCCGTGTTCCCAGGCGTGGCGATGTCGGTGGTGGTGTTCGGCTATGCGGCCGTGGGCCATGCGTTCGAGGCACGGTTCTGATGGCGGAGGGTGCGCCGGCCGACAAGCTCCTGGAGGCGCGTAGCCTGTGCGTCGAGTTCCCGCGGCCAGATGGCTCCGTCCTGCGCGCCGTGCATGGCTTCGGCCTGTCGGTCGGCGCGGGCGAGTTTGTGGGCGTGCTGGGCAAGCCCGGCTGCGGCAAGTCCACGGCGGCGCTGGCGTTGATGGGCCTGGTGCGCGCGCCGGGGCGCATCACGGGCGGCCAGGTCCGGTTCATGGGGCGCGACCTCCTGGCGCTGCCGGAGGGGGAGCGCGCCGCGGTGCGCGGGCGCGACATCGGCATCATCGTCCAGAACCCGCGCACGGCCCTGCACCCGCTGCTGGACGTCGGCACCCAGATCGCCAACGTGTACCGGGCGCACAACAAAGCGAGTGCGCGGGAAGCGGCGCTCCACGCGGTGGACATGCTGCGCTCCGTGGGCATCAACGACCCGCAGCGCCGCGCTCGGGCCTTTCCGCACGAGCTGTCCACCGGCATGACCCAGCGCGTGCTGATCGCCATGGCGCTGTCCTCCCGGCCGCGCCTGCTGATCGCGGACGAGCCGACCTCCGGCCTGGACGTGACCATCCAGACGCAGTTCCTGGATGGGATGTGGGAGGCGGCGCAGCGTACCGGCTCGGCGGTGCTGCTGGTGACGCAGAACCTCGGCATCGTCGCCAACTACTGCGACCGGGTGGTCGTGATGAACGCCAGCGCGGTGGTGGAGGAGGCGCCCGTGCGCCGCTTCTTCGAGGCGCCGCAGCACGAGTACTCCCGCCGCGTGGTGGCGCTCAGCCGCATGGGCGCGGAGGATGCGGCGCGCTCGGACGAGGTTCCGGCGGACGCGCCGCCGTTGATCGAGGTGAGGGGGCTGGTCAAGAACTTCCCGGTCCGCGGCACCCGCAAGGTGGTGCACGCGGTGGACGGGGTGAGCTTCGCCGTCCGTCCCGGCGAGTGCGTGGGCCTGGTGGGGGAGAGCGGGTCCGGCAAGACCACCACCGGCCGCGTCATGCTGCGCCTCCTGCCGGCGACCGCCGGGGACGTGCGGTTCCACGGGGAGCCGGTACTGTCGAAGCCGGAGCGGGCGTTCCGCGCCCTGCGCGGCAAGCTGCAGATCGTGTTCCAGGACCCGTTCGACGCCATGAACCCGCGCTGGACGGTGCGGGACGTGATCGGCGAGTTGCTGTCGCTCCACTCGAACCTCGACGCGCACGGGCGGGAGGCGCGCATCGACGAGCTGCTGGGCCTGGTCGGGCTCGACCCGGCGGTTAAGCCGGTGCGTCCGGTCCAGCTCAGCGCCGGACGCCAGCAGCGCGTGGCCGTGGCCCGGGCCATCGCCGCCGGCCCCGAGTTCGTGGTGCTGGACGAGCCCACGTCCGCGCTCACGGCCGAAACCACGGCGGAGATCATCGCGCTCCTGATGGACCTGTCGCGGCGGCTCGGCCTCGCCTACCTGTTCATCTCCCACGACCTGACCACCGTGCGCCACATCTGCCACCGGGTGGCAGTGATGTACCTGGGCCAGGTGGTCGAGTGGGGCACCAAGGAACAGGTGTTCGGAGCGCCGTTGCACCCGTACTCGCAGGCGCTGCTCGCCGCCCACCTGTTCCCGGACCTCGCCCACCGCCGGGTGGACGGGGAGCGCCCGGCCGGCCTGCGAGGCGAGATCCCGAGCCCGGTGGACCTGCCTCCGGGCTGCTACCTCCATGGTCGCTGCCCCCGCCAGCTCGACCGCTGCGCCGCGGAGAGGCAGGAGCTGCGAACGCTGCCGGACGGCCGCGCGGTGCGGTGCTGGCGGGCGGAGGCGGGGGAGACGGCGGCCCCGCTGCCCGCTGCGGCGGAGGCGGTGAGCGCATGACGGCGCCCGTCACGCGCGGCTTCGTCGGCGCCGGGACCCGGTTGGTCCACTACCGGCGCCGAGGCAACGGCCCGGCCGCCGTGCTGCTCCACTCGAGCCCGCGTTCTTCGGCTGCGCTGCTGCCGTTGCTGGAAGGGATGTCGCCGGGCCTGACGCTGTTCGCGCTGGACACGCCCGGCTACGGCCAGTCGGACCCGCTGCCGCCGGGCCGGACAAGCCTGGCCGATTTCGCGGACGCGACCGCGGAGGCGATGGCGGCGCTCGGCATCGGGCGCGCGCCGGTCTACGGCACGCACACCGGCGCCTCCATCGCCTTCGAGCTGTCCCGGCGGCATCCCGGCCTCTGCGCGTCCGCAGTGCTGGACGGCTTCCCCGTGTTCACGCCCACGGAGCGCGAGGAGGCGCTGGCGAGCTACCTCCCGCCGTTCCGCCCCGCGGTGGACGGGACACACCTCGCCTGGCTGTGGTCGCGCGTGCGGGACCAGACGATGTTCTTTCCCTGGTATCGCCGGGGCGAGTCCGCGCGCCTCCATCTGCCGCCCGCCTCGCCCGCCGCGCTGCACGCCCTCGCGCTCGACCTCCTGCGCGCTGGCGACAACTACCGCACGGCCTACGCCGAGGCGTTTGCGAGCCGGCCGCTGGATGGGCTGGGCACCCTGCGCACGCCGGCCGTCTTCGCCTCCCGCATGGACGACGTGCTGCTGCCGCACCTCCTGCGCCTGCCGGACAGCCTGCCGCCGGGGAGCACGGTGGCGCGCTTCCCGGCAGAGCCGTCCGGCTGGATGCAGGCCGTCCACGCCCATCTCCTCGCCGCCGCCTCCGGCGCGGCACCTGACCTGGCGGCGCGCACCGACCGCACGTTCTACGCCGACCTGCCTGGCGGGCAGCTGCTGGTGCGCGGCCGGCTGGCCGGACCCGGACGCCCGCTGCTGTTCCTCCATGGCCTGCCCGGCAGTTCGCTGGACGCCGTCGGCGCCCTCGCGCGGCATGACGGCCCGGCGATCGCACCCGACCTGCCGGGCTTTGGCGACTCCGACACGCTCCCGGGCGACCCGGCGGACATCGTGGTGGCGCTTTGCGACTGCCTGGGCCTGGGCGCGATGGACGTGGCCGGGTGCGGGACCGGCGCGGTCCTGGCGCTGGTCCTGGCCCGCCGCGACCCCGCACGCTTCACCGCGGGCGAGCTGGCGAACCTGCCCGCACCCGACGCCGTGCCGCCCGAGCCCGGCCTGTTCCAGCCGCATCCGGCGGGCGCGCACCTCCTGTCCGCCTGGTTCCACGAGCGCGACGCCGCCATCCTCGGCGGCTGGGAAACGCGCCGACCGGCACCGTTCGCCTCCCTCGATGCGGACGCGTTGCACGCTCGCACGGTGGAACTGCTCAAGGCCCGCGCCGACCCGGTCCCTGCCATCCGCCAGCTCCTCGCGCTGCCCTTCCGGGAGTGGAGCCGATGACCGACGAGACCTTGGCCCGCAACTACGCAGGCGTGTTCGACGGCAGCCTTCGGCCGGGGACGCGCCCGGCCATGCTGGTGATCGACTTCATCCGCGCCTACACGACGCCCGGATCGCCGCTCCACGCTCCCGCGGTGGCGGAGGCGGTCCTGGCGACCCCACCCTTGCTGGACGCGGCCCGGGCGCGGGGCGTGCCTGTGGTGTACACCCGCGTGCTCTACCATCCGAGCGGCCGGGATGGCGGGTTGTTCGTGCGCAAGGTCGGCGCCCTGCGCGCCATGGTGGAGGGCGAGCCGATGGCGGCCATCGTGCCCGAGTTGCCGCCGGGCCCGGACGACCTCGTGCTGGTGAAGCAGTATGCCAGCGCCTTCTTCGCCACCCCGCTGGCCGCCACGCTCACCAGCCTGGGGTGCGATACGGTGCTGATCGCCGGGTGCTCCACCAGCGGCTGCGTGCGGGCGACGGCGGTGGACGCCATGCAACACGGCTTCCTCCCGGTGGTGGTGCGCGACTGCGTCGGCGACCGCCACCCGGGGCCGCACGAGGCCAGCCTGTTCGACATCCAGGCCAAATACGGCGAGGTGGTCGGCCTTGCGGAGGCGCTGGCCTACCTGGAAAGCCTGCCGTGACCGGCCCGAGCCTGTCCGAGAGGTTCGCCGCCCACGCCGCAGGCCTGCGCTTCGAAGACCTGCCGGCGGCGGCCGTGGAGCGTGCCAAGGTGTTCATACTGGACACGATCGGTGTCGGCGTCGCGGGCTCCACCGCCGCGGGTGCGGACGAGTTGGAGGGCGTGGCCGCCGGGTGGGGCAGGGGCGAGGAGGTCCCGGTCTGGGGCAGGCGCCTGCGGCTCCCGGCCGGGTCCGCGGTGTTCCTCAACGCATTCCAGGTGCACTGCCAGGAATATGACTGCGTGTGCGAGGCTGCGGTGCTGCACCCGCTGGCGACCCTGCTGCCGGCGGTGCTGGCCGTGGCCGAAGCGCGCACGGTGTCCGGCCGGGAGCTGATCACGGCGGTGGCGGTCGGGACGGACGTGGCTGGCTACCTCGGCATCGCCGCGAAGCAGGCGCTGCGCTTCTTCCGCCCGGCCACCGCCGGCGGGTTCGGCGCCGTAGCAGGCGCGGGACGCCTGCTGGGCCTGCCTGCGGACGGGATCGCACGGGCCATGGGCGCGCAGTACGCGCAGACCAGCGGCACCTTGCAGCCGCATGTGGAAGCGTCGCCGCTGCTGCCCATGCAGGTCGGGTTCAACGCTCGGGCGGCGCTTACGTCCTGCGCCGTCGCCGCCGCCGGCCTGTCCGCCCCGCGCTTCAGCCTGGACGGCCCGTTCGGCTACCTGCCGCTCATGGAAGGCGAGTTCGATCTCGATCCGGTGTTCGCGGGGCTCGGTCGCCGCTTCCTGGTGGCCGAGCTCAGCCATAAACCCTATCCCGGCGGCCGGGCCACCCATGGGGGCATCGAGGGCGCCCAGGTGCTCCAGCGCGCCCACGGCTTCGCGGCGGCGGACGTGGCGGAGGTGGTGGTGAGCGGACCGTCGGTGGTCTGCAACCTGTGCGGCCGGCCGGACCTGCCCGAACCGACTGCCAACTACGCCCGGCTGTGCATGGGCTTCACGGTGGCCAAGACGCTGCAGCACGGCGAGGTGGACCTGGAGCACTACCGGGGGCACGCGCTGACCGACCGGGACACCCACGCGCTCGCCGCCCGCATCCGGACGGTGGCCGACGACAACCCCGACCCGAACGCGCTGGCGCCGCAAAGCGTGTCCGTGCGCCTCCGGGACGGCCGCAGCTTCGAATGGCGGTGCGACGTGATGCTCGCCAACCCGGCCCGGCCCCTCACGCGTGAGCAGCACCTGCGCAAGTTCCGCCGCTGCTGGCAGTTCGCGGCCGAACCACCCGGCGATCCGGAAGAGCTGATCGACGCCGTGGACCGGTTGGACACGCTGGACGACGTGCGCGTGCTCACCCGCCTCGCCAGTGCGGCATGAACGCGGACGTGGTGATCGCCGGAGGCGGCCCGGCGGGCGTGGTGGCCGCGCTGCACATGGCCGGAGCAGGCGCGAGCGTCGTGCTGCTGGAAGCCGAGGCGGACGTCGCCCAGGACCTGCGCGCCAGCACGATGCACCCGCCGACGCTCGACTACCTCCGCACCCTGCGCTTGTCGGACGCCCTGCATGCCCAGGGGCTCCGCTCGCCCGAGTTTCGCTACATCAACCGCCGCACTGGCGCCTACGTCAGCTTCGACATGGGGGAGATCGCCGACGTTTCGGACCACCCGTACCGGCTCCAGTGCGAGCAGTGGAAGCTGACCAACCTGGGTGTGGACCGGCTGCGCGCCCTACCGGCCGCGCGGCTGCTGTTCTCCCACCGCGTCAGGGGCTTCACGCAGGATGCCGCAGGCGTCACCGTCGCGGCCGAGGGGCCGGACGGCCCGGTCGAGGTGCGCGGCCGCTTTCTCCTTGCCTGCGACGGCGCCAACTCCGCCGTCCGCAAGGCCACGGGGGTGGAGTTCGATGGCTTCACCTGGGCCGAGAAGTTCCTGACCATATCCACCGAGCTGCCGTTGGAGCGCCACCTGCCGATCTGCAACGTCAACTACGTCGCGGACCCGAAGGAATGGTTCGTCCTGCTCCGCGCCCCCACCGCGTGGCGCGTGCTGGTCCCGGCCAGCGAGGATGATCCGGACGCGGTGCTCCTGTCGGATGCGCGCAAGGACAGGGTGTTCGCCACCGTGCTCGGCACGGACGAGACGGTGCAGACGGTCCACCGCACCATCTACCGCGTCCACCAGCGCGTCGCCCGCCGCTACCGGTTCGGCCGGGTGCTGCTGGCAGGGGACGCGGCGCACCTGAACAACCCGCTGGGCGGCTTCGGCATGAACGCGGCGCTGCACGACGTCCGAAATGCGTGCACGCAGCTGCTCGCGGTGCTGGATGGCGCCCCGGAGGACCGCCTCGACCTGTACGAGCGCCAGCGCCGCACGGTGATGGAGGAGTTCATCCAGGCGCAGAGCATCCGCAACAAGCGCTACCTCGAGATGAGCCGCGCGGATGCGGCGGAGGCCGGCGAGCAGGAGCTGCGGGACACCGCGGCCGACCCGGCGAGGCGCCGCGAGTACCTCCTGCGCCAATCCATGTACCGGGCGGTGGAACGGGAAAGGGAGATCGCATGAAGGACGTCCTTGGGTGGCGGCACCGTTTCGGCGTGATGGGGCCGTCCACCAACACGGTGGTGCAGCCGGATTTCGACGACATGCGCCCGGTCGGCGTCACCAACCACTACAGCCGCATCTGGACGCCGGACGCGGACGCGGTGAGCAACGAGACATTCATCGCCGGCGCCACGCTGATCGGCGAGAACACGGTGGACGCGGTACGCAGCGTGATGACGGCCGCGCCGGATTCGCTGGTGATGGGGATGTCGGCCGTCACCTTCTTCGGCGGTGCGGCTGGGGCGGACGCGTTCCGCAAGCGGATCGAGGACGCAAGCGGCATCCCGGCCGTGGTGGGCTCCCTGGCGCTGGCCGCGGCATGCCGGGCCTACGGGGTGCGCCGGGTGGCGGTGCTGTCGCCCTATTTCCCGGCGGCCAACGACGAGGTGCGCCGTTTCCTCACCGAGTCCGGGTTCGCCGTGGTGCGCGACACCTGTCTCCAGTGCCCGAAATGGACCGCCATCGCCCAGGTGCCGCCCGAACGGCTGCGCCCGGCCTTGCGCCAGCTGGATGGTGACGACGTGGACGCCATCCTGCAGGTGGGCACGAACCTCAGCATGGTGCGCCTGGCGGCGGCGGCGGAGCTGTGGCTGGGCAAGCCAGTGGTCGCCATCAACACCGCGACGTATTGGCACGCGCTTCGCACCGCCGGGATACCGGACAAGGTGGCCGGGTTCGGCCGGCTGCTGGAGGAGTTCTGATGGGCCGGCCTTCATGAACCAGGGGAGGCAGGCCTGGACGGTGGTGCTGGCTGCCGCCGTGGGTGTGGGCCTAGGGGTGACGGGCCTGCCCATCTACACCACCGGCCAGTTTGTCCAGCCGCTGCACGACGCGTTCGGCTGGGGTCGCGCGCAGTCCACGGGCGGGCTGATCTTCCTGACGGTCGGCAGCGTGCTGATGGCGCCGGTCATCGGCACGCTGATCGAGCGGCACGGGGTGCGCCGGGTGGCAGCGCTGGCGCAGGTGGGGCTCTGCCTCGGCTATGCCGGGCTGACGCTGCATGGCGGGTCCCTGCCGCTGTTCTACGCCGGATGGGCGGTGTTGGCGGTCCTGGGCGCGGGCACCTCGCCGATCGTCTGGACGCGCGCGGTGGCAAGCTGGTTCGACCGGAGCCGCGGGCTGGCGCTCGGCATCACGCTGTGCGGGACGGGCCTCGTGGCCGTGGTCGGGCCAGGGCTGATCGGCGGGATCATCGCCGCGAACGGCTGGAAGGCCGGTTTCCTCGCACTGGCCGCGGCCCAGGTCGTGCTCGGCCTCCCGCTCACGCTCCTGCTGCTGCGTGTCCGCGGCGACACGGCGGACGGCGAAGCCCTGTCGACGCTGCCTGGTGTGAGCCTGCGCGAGGCGGCGTCCTCGTCGCAGTTCTGGCGTCTGCTGCTCGCCTTCTTCCTGATCTCGGTCGTGGTGGGCGGCCTGATCGTCCACCTGGCACCCATGCTGGCCGACTTCCGCGTCCCGCCGGCGGACGCGGCGCGGGCGCTGGGCCTGCTCGGCGTGTCGATCATCGTCGGGCGGCTTTGCATCGGCGCGCTGGTGGACCGGCTGCCGCCCACGCTGGTTGCGCCCGTGTTCATCTGCCTCCCCGTGCCGAGCTGCCTGCTGCTGGCGCACGGGCAATCCCCGGAACTCGCCATCGTCTTGGCCGGGCTGGCGGCCGGGGCGGAGGTGGACCTGCTCGCCTTCCTGATGAGCCGCTACTTCGGCATGCTGCACTATGCCCGCATCTACGCCTGGGGCCTTTCCGCATTCAGCCTGGGCGCGGGCCTTGGGCCGATCCTGGCGGGCGCCGTGCACGACCGGACCGGCAGCTACGTGTGGGCGCTGTACGGCTTCGCCGTGCTGATGGTGGCTGCGGCCGGGCTGATCGCCAGCCTGGGGCACCCGCCGGCGGCACGGCGCGCGGCGGCGCTGGCATGAGCAGCCGGGCACGAGCAGCCGGGCATGACTTGGGGCAACAACGGGGAGAGTGCGATGGCCAAGACGTTCGCGGCCGCGATGGCGGCGATCGGGCTGATGGCGAGCGGCGCCGCTGCCCGGGCGGAGAACACGCTGTTCGTGCTGGGCGACGGCGTGCCCGCCAGCCTGGACACGGACGGTCCGTCCGGCACCTACACGCCCACCCAGGAGGGCATCGTCAACGTGATGGAGCCGCTGGTGACATACGCCACCGGCAAGCCGACGGAGAACGGCACCGGCATGTTCGACTACACGGCCTTCTCGCCCGCGCTGGCGGAAAGCTGGAGCTTCGACGCCGGGACCAACACCTGGACGCTCAAACTGCGCGAAGGGGTGAAAAGCTGCGCTGGGAATACGTTCGGCGCCGACGACGTGCTCTACACCTTTGCCCGTGCCAAGTCGCTGTCCGGCCAGTCCTTCATCGGCTACTTCCTGGCCTCCGTGGCCAACGTCAAGGGCTTCACCTCGGCCCTGTTCGCCAAGACGCCCGAAGCCACGGCGGCGCGCAAGCTCGGGGACAGCGTGGTCAAGGTGGACGACCGGACGGTGCAGTTCCACCTGTCGGCGCCCAACCAGCTGTTCCTGCCGGTGCTGCCGATCTTCGGCCTGCTGATCTACGACTCCAAGGAGATGCAGGCCCATGCCACGGCGGACGACCCGTGGAGCCACGCCTATGCCAACAGCACGGATGCGCCCGCCTTCGGCCCCTGGTGCGTGACCGGTTGGAAGAAGGACGAGGAGTTCACCGTCCGTGCCAATCCCCACTACTACGGGCCCAAGCCCTACTATGACCGGGTGATCTACCGGAAGGTGCCGCAAAGTGCGAACCGCGTCGCCATCCTGCGCAGCGGCCGGGCGCAGGTCGCAGAGGGGCTGAACCCGGCGGAGATCAACAGCCTCAGGACCGCGCCCAACGTCAGGATCGCGGGCGGCTACCTCAACACATCCTTGGTCGTGCTGCTGAACTTCAAGACCAAGCCGTTCGACAACATCAAGCTGCGCCAGGCGATCGCCTATGCGCTGCCGTACGACGACATCATCCGCACCAGCTACTTCGGCGAGGCGCGCCCGTGGCAGGGTTTCATCCCCACCACCTACCCCGGCTACCACCTCCCCTCCGCCACCTATGGCTACGACCCGACCAAGGCGAAGCAGATGCTGGCCGAGGCCGGTTATCCCGATGGCAAGGGCCTGGAGGCCTTCCCCGACGCGTTCAAGCTCACCTACGTGGCCGAGCGCGAAAGCATCCTGGGTGCGACGGCCACCCTGGTGCAGACCCGGCTGCGCGGGCTCGGCATCCCCGTGCAGCTTGATCCCATTCCGGGGACCCAATATGCCGACCGGCAGCTCGTGAAGCGTGACCTGCCGTTCGCCCTGTCCGACCAGAACAAGCCGATCGGCGTCGACCCGGTGTATGCGATGCGGCTGAGCTACATGTCCTTGCCGCTCGGCGTCAGCAACCAGACCAACTTCTCCAATCCCGATTTCGACAGGATGGGCAACCAGGTCCTGGTGGAGCAGGACGGCGCCCAGCGGACGGCGCTGCTGAACCAGATGCAGGACCTGCTGGGCCAGGACCTCGCCGTCGTGCCGGCGCTGGAAACGCAGCTGCTCTACGCGGAGGGCGCCAACATCCAGGGACTGACGCTGCACCCCAGCCAGATCCTGATCTGGAAATACCTGCACCAGTAAGTGGGCACCAGTCAGTGGGCACCGGTGATGGAGGGCCGCTGGCCGCGCCGCTCGTGACGGATGCCCCGGACCTCGCCGGTGCCCTCCGCCGCGTGCTCGGCGAGGCCGGAGTCGTCACCGACCCGGCCGCGTGCGCGCTGGCCGGGTCGGACATCCTGCCGGAGGAGGATGCGGTGGTGCCGAGCCTCCTGCTCTGCCCCCGCAATACGGAACAGGCTGCCGCGGCGCTCCGCATCCTGGCTCGATCGGGCCAGGCGGTCGTGCCGCGCGGGGCCGGGCTGTCCTACACCGGCGGGGTCGTGCCGACCGTGCCGGCCGTGGTGGTGGACACCGTCGCCATGACCGCCATCGCCGTGGATGCCGCCAACCTGTCCGCCGTCGTCGGCGCCGGCTGCACGTGGCAGGCGCTTGCCGCCGCGCTGGAGCCGCACGGGCTTCGCACGGCCGTGGCCGCGCCCATCTCCGGCAGCCACTCCACGGTCGGCGGCGCCGCCAGCCAGGGCATCGGCGGAGCGGACGGGATCATCGGCCTGGCCGTGGTGCTGGCCGATGGCGCCACCGTGCGGACCGGAAGCTGGACCACGCCGGGCGGAACCCCGTTCCTGCGCCAGTATGGGCCCGACCTGACGGGGCTGTTCATCGGCGACTGCGGCGCATTCGGGATCAAGACGGAAGTGGTGCTCCGGCTGCTGCCGGCGGCGGTGAGGCACTTCGCCTCGTTCGGCTTTGCCGGCGGAGGCGAGGTGGTCGCGGCCATCGCCCGGCTCGCGCACGGGCCCGGCGGCAAGGTGCTCGCCTTCGACCGCGCCCGCGCGGAAGGCGCGTCGAAAGGGATGGAGCTGGGCGAGGCGCTGCGCACGGCCGCGGCGGTGGCCGGCCGCGCCGGCTCGGTCGTCCGGGCGGTCAAGGATGTGGCCGGCCTGCACCGCGGCAGGAACGCGCTCCAGGACGCACCCTGGTCGCTGCACGTGACCACGGAAGGCTGCACTGCCCCGCACGCGGCGGCGCAGATGGACGAGGTGCGCCGCTTGTGCCTGGTGTCCGGGGGTTGCGAGATCCCGCCGGCCGTACCGCAGGCGCTGGACGCAAGACCGTTCTCCGTGCGCGGCCTGGTGGGCGAGGCCGGCGAGCGCTGGGTGCCGGTCCATGGACATCTTCCGCTGTCGACCGCGCGCGACTGCTTCCACGCAGTCGAACGCCTTTTCGCGACGCAGGCGGCCGACCTCGTCCGCCACGGCGTCCGCACCAACTGGCTGCTCGGCAGCCACGGCGCGGCCGTCACGCTGGAGCCCATGTTCTATTGGCGTGACGTGCTCGGCCCGCTGCACTTGCGCCACCTGTCCGACCGCAACCGCGCGCGGTTCGGGAGCGCCGCGGCCGACCCGGCCGCACGCGCCTTCGTACGGCGGCTGCGCGCGGAGGTGCGCGACGTCATGGACCGGCATGGCGCGTCCCACGACCAGGTCGGCCGCTTCTACCGGCCGCCGCGGGGCGACCTTCCCCGCCGGATCAAGGCGGCACTCGACCCGGATCGCCGCATGAACCCGGGCGTGCTGGGGCTGTGACCTGCCCAGCCGGGACAACGCCGCTGCCGGCTTCCTGCTCCGGGTCGGCACCCAAGTGCAGCCGGTGCCATGGGAGCCGGGGCGGCACGCGGCGGTCGTAATGCACGCAGATCCTGCTAGGGTGGCAAACTGTGTACGACTTGGAACGGGACACCATCACGTGCAACCGGTTTGCCGCGGCAGCGCCTTTGTGTCTGTCCGGAAAGTCGCTGTGGCGAATCGGATGACCGCCACGGTAGACTTTCCGGACAGGCACTCTGAGGCAGGCGGTGGAGTGCAGAATCGGGCCGCCCCGAAGGCTGCAGCCGCCGCGCGAGGCGCGTCCAACCGATGACCGCCGACGCCTCCCGACACGGAGCACGCCCGACGATCTTGTTCGTCGGTTTCAGCGTGTTCCAGCCCCATGGCCTGAACCCGGTGCTGGCCGAGGCCGGTCGCCAAGCCGGGCTGGACGTCGATATCGTCATGTTCGGGGGCCATACCATCTTCTCGATATCGCACCTGATCGGCGACATCCTGAGCACGCGCAATCCACAGGCGGTCATCCTTGACCTGACGACCTCGGCGACCCGCGGCTACATCGGCGAAGCGCAATGGCTGCTGCACCTCGACAATATCATCCGAAGCATCCAAGCCCGTGGTATCCGGGCCGGTATGGTTCATTTCCTGCGGAAGGACGTCGACTACAGCAACGACGTCGTCATCCAGTGGTGCGACGCCTATTGTGCGCAGCATGGGATACCCACGTGCAATCTCGCATTGGAACTGCAGGCGTCCCGCACGGCCGATCAGATCGACGACCTGATCTACGACGTGGTGCACCCGAAGCCGGCGGGCGACGGGTTCTACGCCGCACGCCTGGTGGAGTTCGGCCGGGACGTGCTGGCTATGCCCGCTCCAGCGCCGTTCCGGCACGTCTCCCAATTCGTCGCCTTCGAGGTGGCGGCGCTGCTGGGCCGCAAGCCGGACAGCGTCATCGAACGGCACGGCCATCCGATCGGGCTGACGCATCTGCTGCCGGGTCGTCCCCTGCATCTGGTCCTGCCACCCGGCATCATGCCCCGCATCCTATTGGTCGTGTACGGGCCCCGTTCCGGCCCGCTCCTGGTTCAGACCCAGCAATACCCGCCGCTTCGGCTGCGCGGTTACGACGCGCATTGCTATTACGAGCGGCTGGCCATGGAGTACCTGCCCCAGGGCGCCGGACGTGCGATGGAGGTGGAACAATTGGCAGAGCTGCCGAAGGAGAAACTCATGAAGGGCGAACCCGACCTCGGCACCCGCCTTGGCAAGCTCGCCTACGTGCTCGGCACGGTGACGGTCGGCTGAGGAGCCGCGCAGCCGCGATCTGCCGGGGCAGATGGTCGACCGTCTTAAAACTGGATGACGAGGCGGCCCACGGTTCCGCGGGCCTCCAGCCGGCGATGCGCATCGCCCGCCCTTTCCGCCGGGTAGACCTCCGCCAGGCGAAGCGTGACCTTGCCTGCCTCGACCAGTCGCCGGAGCTGGTCGAGCTTCTCCCATTCGTGCACGTAATCGCTGACTAGCGTCTTGGTGAATGCGATATCCCGCTGGGGCGCGCCCTGGAAGCGGCGCAGAGACGTATAGGCGCCACCGTCGCGCACAGCCGGGATGACAAGCTCGTTCAGCACTGCCCCATCGGCGACCCCATCCACGCCGTCGGGGAAATGGCTGCGGAAGCGCGATGCGACGTCGTCGCCCCGCCGAACCACGATGTCGGCGCCGAGCGACAAGACCAGCGCCTCATCCCGCTCGGACGCGTCGGCGATGACTGTCAGTCCTTCAGCTTTGGCGATCTGCACGACATAGCCCCCGAACGCACCCGCTGCCCCGGTGACGGCAACGACCTGGCCCGGAGATAGCCTGAGTAGGTCGAGCGACAGGCGTGCCGTCAATCCGTTCATCGGCAAGGTACAAGCCTCGTCGTGCCGCGTCCCGGCAGGAGCGCCCACGACCGAGCGGGCATCAAGGACGATCTGCTCGCGATACGCGCCGTAGCTGCCTTTCGGCATCATGATCGCCATGACGGCATCGCCAACCTTGAGCCTGTCGGGAACTCCGCTTCCAACTTCATCGATGATCCCGGCTGCCTCCGTTCCAGGCACGTAAGGCGGCGGAAACGCCTTCTGTTCTTCGGCACGCCCGCCGTTGCGTGTGATCACATCGGTCGGGTTGACGGTCGCCGCATGGATCCGCACGCGCACCTCTCCGGGGCCGGCGTGAACTTCAGGCAGATCAACAACCTGAAGAACCTCAGGGCCGCCCTGAGTGAACAATCCAACTGCTCGCATCGCTGTTTCTTTCCTTCCCAACACAGGGTGCTGTTCTGCCGGTCCTGACATCAACGTCGATCAGCCTGGTGGAGACGTTCTAGGCCCGGCGACGCCGTGGGCGAAGCCGTACGAGTAGACCCGATCGATCCAGCCCCTGAGGATAGCGGACGTGGACATCCACCAGAGCGGGAAAGCCAAGACCCGAAGCGGCCACCCGCGAACGCTCCGATGGAGGCGGGGTCGGGAAGTCCTGCCGATCGACCACAGCTTTCCATCCGGCGGCGTAAAGGTCGCTGACCCGCACTTCGTGTCCGTCCGCCTGCAACTGCGACACAGCCGCTTCGCGCATCGCGTTCGTCAAGGAGGCCGGCTCGGGGTGTGCAGAGACGACGAGGATCTTCATGTGCCGCGCTCGCAGACATCCAGGGCCTCGAAGATGGGCGCGTCGCCACCTATGCTTTAGATGGAGAGAGCGGATAGGATAGTTTCGTAAGGTGGATAGATCATTCATCACTCTCGAGCGGATGCGAAGCTTCGTCAGGGTCGCGGACCGCGGTAGCCTGTCGGCGGTCGCCCGCGAGCACGGCGTCGGTCAATCGACCGTCACCCGTCACCTCGCGGAACTGGAGCAGGCGCTCGGCGTCTCGCTTCTCAACCGGACGACGCGGCGGGTCACGCTGACCGAGGAGGGCGCCCGCTACCACGCGGAGGCCCGCACCATCCTCCGGCTGGTGGACGAGGCGACGGATGAGGCGCGTAGTGCGGGTGGTGATCCGATTGGCACGGTGCGCGTGTCGTGCACGGGCGCACTCGGTGTGCGTCACGTCGCCAGGGCGCTGTTCGATCTCCAGGACCGCTATCCCGGCGTCAGCGTCGATCTCAGCCTGTCGGACGTCCGCATCGACCTCGTGCGCGAGGCGGTGGATGTCGCAATCCGGCTTGGGCCGCTGGCAGACAGCTCCATGCAGGTCAGGCGGGTCGGCCAGTCCCGTCGCATCCTCGTCGCATCGAACGAGTACCTCGCCCGTCATGGACGTCCGGCAGGTCCAGACGACCTGCTCCGACACGAAGTCATACGCATGGGCAACATCGCTGGAAGCGACCTACTCGCCATCGGGCGACCAGGCGAGGAGGTGCGATCCGTGCCGATTACCGGGCGGCTCACGGTCGACCACGGCCTTGCCGCGCGGGAAGCGCTGATCGAGGGGCGTGCGGTGGTAACGGCTCACTTGTGGCTCGTGGATGACCTGCTGGCATCGGGAGCGGTGCAGCAGGTACTGCCTGATTTCAACTTGTCATCCGTCCCACTCTCCATCCTGTTTGTCCCCGCCCGCGCACGGATCGCTCGCGTGCGTCTCCTCATCGACGCGCTCGCCACGTTCCTGCACAAGCTGCCGGGCGTTCATGGTCAGCCGTGAGGGCAACCTTTCGCGCACCGGAGAAGCCGCAACTCCTCCACCAGAGCGCCCACCGAAGTGACGAACGGCACCGCCGGATGTGCAGCGTGCAAGCGGGATCAGGCGAGACCGACCAGTCACGCGATGGCGTTGGCGAGCGCGTTGCGTATGACGGCCGCGTTGAACTGCGACCCGATGAACTCCAGGGCATGGCGGGACAGCCGGGCGTGCAGCGCCTCGTCGCCGTCCAGCGTCACGACCTTGGCCGCCAACTCCTCCGCGGTGTCGGCCACCAGCCATCGCAGCGTCTCCGGAAGCTCCAATCCCTCGGCGGCGACCGCCGTCATCACGCACGGCACGCCATGGGCCAGGCTCTCCAGCACCTTGCCCTTGATGCCCGCGCCGTAGCGGAGCGGCACGATGGTGCAGCGGACCTCGTCGAGCACCTGGGACAGCTGCGGCACGTAGCCCACTACGCGAACATCGTCCCGGTTCAGCCGCGACACCTCCCGCGGCATGTTGCTGCCGACCAGGGACGCGATCAGCCCGGGCCGCCGGGCACGGATCAGCGGCATGATGTCGTGGGCGAGGAAGAGGGCCGCGTCCACGTTCGGGGGATGACGGTAGCCGCCGATGAACGCCACGCCCGCCCGCTCCCGGAACGAACGCTTGCCCGGCTGTGGCTTGACCGTCCACGAGACGACCGAGATCGGCAGGCTCGGGTCGGCGTCGCGCAGCAGGCTCGCCTCGAAGCTGGAATGCACGATGACGGTGTCGCAGCTCTGCATGACGCCGAGCTCAAGCCGGCGCTGGCTCTCCGCCGCAACCCGCAAGGCGGGACTGTTCTCGATCTCCGCCTGCCGTTCCATCCGGAGGTAGTGCAGGTCGCACACGCAATAGAGGATGCGGCAGTCGGGGAAGCGCTGGCGGACGAGGTTGGCGTATTTCGACGCGCTGGAGTAACGATACAGGTAGACCACGTCAGGCGGTTGCCGCACCTTGCGGAAGACCTCCTCCACCGACCAGTAGAACGGGGCGTACAGGCACTCCACGCCGATCTTCTGCAGGTTGGCCGTGTAGGGGGCGATCGGGGCCATGTTGTCGGCCGGCAGGAAGGTCACCTTGTAGCCCAAGGCTTGCAGCGCGATCATATGCTGCAGCGCCGCGTTCGAGCCTGCGTCCTGGTCCGGCGCCGGCACGGTGTCGTCGATGAAGAACGCGCGCCGGGTCACCAGCCGCTCGGCCTCCAGCTCCGGCTGGTCGGCGTTCATCCGGTGGCCCGCCAGCGTGTCGCGCCAGCGGGCGAAGAACTTGCGGTGGTTGATCACCTGGTGGCGTTTGGCGCCGGTCCCCTTGGTATCCGTGCCGGAGGTGATCCCTTCGAGGTGGACGACCTCCGAGGCGGGCTGCACGACGACCCGCTTGCCCAGCGCGCGAACCCTGAAGGCCAGGTCCGTGTCCTCGTAATAGGCGGGGGCGTAGAGCTCGTCGAAGCCGCCCAGCTGGTCGAACACCGGCTTCTCGATCATCAGGGCCGCCCCCGAGACCCAGTCGGCGTCCCGAAGGTAGCAATAGGACGGCTCTTCCGGGTTGCCGTTGCGGCCCCAGTTCCAACCGTCGCCGAACCGCCAGACGATCCCGCCGACCTCCTGCAAGGTCCCGTCCTCGAACAGCAGCTTGGACCCGGCGATCCCCACGTTCGGGACGGCGGCGAACGTTGCGACCAGCTCGTCCAGCCAGCCTGGCTTCACCAGGGTGTCGTTATTCAAGAAGAACAGGAACTGGCCGCGCGCCCTTGCCGCAGCGGCGTTGCAGCTCCGGAGGAAGCCGAGGGTCTCGGCATGGCGCAGGATCCGGATGGCGCCGGAGAACACCAGGCCGCACAGCATGGTCTCGTCAGTCGAGCAATCGTCCGCGATGATGATCTCGAAGCTAGCCCGCGGCAGGTTCTGAAAGATCGACCGGATGCAGTTGTAGGTGTGCTTGAAGTGGTTGAAGACGGGGATGATGACGCTGACGACGGGCGGCGCCGCGAGGTCGAGGTGGATCGGCTCATGATCACGCTGTAGCTTTTGACAGAGGGCGTAGGTGAGCTCGGTGAGCTCCGCGTCCTCCATCGCGATGGAGAGCGCCGCGCGCCGGCCGACCGAGGCGGTCGCACCCATGTGCTCGCGTGCGTTGATGATCTGGTTGACCTGCCGCAGCAGGAAGGTCAGCAGGCCGTTCAGGTCGTCGGCTCGCTTCGTTGCGACCAGCGCGGACGACGTGATCCCCTCGATGAACGTCATCGCCGACTGGTCGTAGCCCGGCGACTCCGCGACGAGGACCCAGGGAGAGTTCTCGAGGTCGACCTTGTCCGAGGACCTGACGACCCGCACCACGTGCCGCGCGTTGGGAAGCAGGTTGGTGAGGTCGCGCACATGAAAGGCGTGCGCGCCCGTTCCCAGCCCTGCGGCTCCCAGGTCGGGACGCGGTTGGTCGGCCCGGACGGTGCAGATCGTGGTGTCGCCATCGATGATGTCGATGCTGATCGGCTCGTCCGGCCGCGCCGGATCCCAGGCCCAGCCTGAAATGCTGGTCCCGTTCACCACCTCGAGTTTGCCGATCGGGAGCTGTTTGGCCTCGGGCCCGGCCGGCTGGCTGGCAGCGCCGTCCTCGCGCCCGTCGCGTCGCGGCCGCGCCGGCGGCTGGCGGGCCGGTTGCGGAACCTGCGCCGCCTCCCTTGACCGCGCGGCATCCGCTTCGAGGGCAATCGCCAGCGTGGCTTCGTCGAAGACATCTAGTTCGCTGGCAGGGGTTGGCTCTTTAGACATGGTCCCACAATTTACGTCTTTGTCCCACAACCCATACCACCGCGCGCGAGTTTGCGCACCGGTTTCGACTGCGCCGGCCTCGTGCACGGGCAGCCATGGTCCCTCCACGCGAGCGGTTCCGCTGCGTCACGGTGTAGGATAGGGTCGATGAGGTTGTGCGCAGTGGGATGCTTTGGACCGCCCCGACGAGGATGAGACCAGGCTGGTGGCGCGCTTCATCGATGCCCGCGTCTGGGCGCGCTACGAGGCCGGCATCCCGGAGGGCGTCGCGCGCAGTGCCGACGTCGTTTCACGTCCGGTCCCCAACACGACGATGTCGCTTCATTACCTGAGGTCGCGCTATCCCGGCGTGTATGGGCCGGAGGCGAACTGGCTGGACTTCCTCCGCACCGGCGTACCCCTGCTGCATGTGCCGGGCGACGCGTTCCAGCGGCACATGGATGTCCAGGCAGCGGTCGGCCTGCTGGTGGGGCTGCGGCCGGGCTCCGCCCTGCACCCCTATGTCAAGGAAGCCGCCGCCAACCCCATCTATGCCGCAACGCTGGCTGCCGCGTTCAACGAGGCCGACGGCGGCCTCGTCTTCTCGCCACGCCTGTATTACCGGCTGAACCCGGACGTGCTCGACGCGGCGGCGCCTGCCCACATCCACTTCCTGCTGACCGGATGCTTCGAGCAGCGTGCGGTGTCGCCCGACATCAGGATGCGCGACTATGCCGATGCCCGCACCGTCGAGCTGGACCGGCGGATCGAGGAGCTGCGCGTGAAGCTGCAATGGCGCTCGGTGCCGCAGAGCCCGCTGCTCTGTGCCCTCGCGCACGTGCGTCTCGACGACAGCGTTCCCGAACTCTTCGAGCGCTACACCGGCCGGCGGCTGCCGTACTCCGTCCGCCGCAGGGGGCTGCGGTCCGACGACCGCAGTGCGGCCCGGCCGAAGCTCACGACGGGGACCACACTCACCCGCGCCGAGCAGGAGATCGCCAAGATCCGCGGCCGCGGGTTGTTGGACCGGGCATTCTACCTGCGCAACAACCCGGACGTGGCGTCCGCCAACCTCGACCCGGTCCACCACTACGTGACGGTCGGTGAAGCGCAAGGGCGGCTCCCGCGGGTCGGTTTCGATCCCCTGGCCTATCTTTCCCTGCATTGGGAGGCTCGCCGGAAGGGGGGCAGTGCGCTCGTGCACGCCAGCGAGGTGCACCGGCTGCCCGGATCGGCGCCATGCCCTGCGGAGCGCGCACCAGACGGCTGCATCCTGCTCGTCGGCGGCAACGGGCGCGCGGGCGGCTGGCGTGCCCCGCTCCCGAGCCTGGCCGCATGGACATGCCGCCACAGCCGCCGCCGCGTCGTCGCGGTCCTGCTAGGCCAAGGCGAGTTGGGGGACACGTTGGCCGGCTACGGCCCGACACTGGTCCTGCCCGACCCCACGGAGGAGGCCGATTGGCTTCGACGGTTCCTTGCGTCCCGGCGCGTCGCCGTCGTCCACGGCTACGGCCATGCCGCAGCCGACTTCCTGAGGCAGGCGGATGCCGACCTGTTCCGCACCGCCAAGATCGTGCTGCATGTCGGCGGGGAGGCCGGCCTCGACACCAAGCCGCCGGTCCGGGCCGATCGTTGGGTGTGCCATTCCGTTGCGGCCTACGAGCACCTGACCGGCGGCCCCGGCAGCGATCCGGCGCAGGCGTGCCTCCTGCCGGCAATGACGGAGCAGGGCGACGAGGCCGCTTTGCTGCAGCTGGAGGCGTTCCTCTGGGACGGCATCACGCGGCCGAGCGTGACGGTCATCGTGCCAGAAGCGGTGGCGACGCCGCGCTTCCTGCAGGGCCTGCTGCACCAGGACCTGCGCAGCATCCAGATCATCTGGTTCGGTGACCCGGGGGACGCTCCGACGCGCGACCCGCGCATCGAATGCGTGCCCCTCCGCGCCGGTGACGCCGGGTCACCGGGCGGCTACGCCCGGGCCATGGCGCGGGCCCGCGCACCTGCCGTCTGGCTGGCTGGGCGGGAAGAGGATGCCGACGACCCCGCCTTCCTCGGCGGGCTGGTGGCGTCGGACGGGGCGACGCTGGTGAGGCGCGACGTGGTGGACGAGGCTGGCCGGGTGCTTGGCAGCCTGTTCAGCGCGGCAAGGCCGTGAGGCAGGCCCCGTTCCGCGCAGGCTTACCGGGGGCCTGCGATCGCGGTAGCGTCATGGCGCAAGCATCATGCCGAGGCGAGCCTGAGCGTCATCCACTTCTCCTACGCCTCCGACGGGGGCGCGGGGCGCGCCGGTCGGCGGGCCAGCCACGCTTGCGGGCGGGCCGGGCTGGAAGCCAGCTTCGCCTTCGTCGCGGGTGTGCGCGAGCATCCGACGGACATCCACCTCACGAAAGTCCCGGCAGCGGGCTCCAGTCCCGCCGGTCAGCTCGCACGCGAACTGCAGGCGATCCAGGATGACTGGATCGCGGAACACCGCACCCCCCTCTCCAACACGCTGCTGTCGCTGCCCTACCCTGGCCTGGACGTCACCGCCCACCACGCCTTCGCCGCGGCGGAGGTGATCCACCTGCATTGGCCGACCTGGGGTGTCACGCCGCGCAGCATCGAGGCTTGGCTGGCAGGCGGCCGCACGGTGTTCTGGACCCTGCACGACTACTGGCCGATGACCGGCGGCTGCCACTACCCGGCAGGCTGCGAGCAATACCAGACCGTTTGCCTGCGGTGCCCCCAGTTGCAGGGCGACCCTAGCCTCGTCACCAACAGCTTCACCGAGAAGCTCTGGGCCTACCAGCACCGCGGACAGCTCCACATCGTCGCGCCGTCGGAATGGATGGCCTCCGTCGCGCGCGGCAGCCGGATGTTCGGCGGCCGCCCGGTCGAGGTCGTGCGCAACGCCATCGACTTGGACGTCTTCACCCCCCGGCCCGACCGTGCGGCGTTGCGTCGCGCGTTCGGCATCGGGCCGGACGACCTCGTGCTCATATCGGGCAGCTACGACGTGGTCGAGCAGCGCAAGGGGATCAAGTACCTGCTGGCCGCTATCCGGCAGCTTGCCGGGCAGCCTGGCTTCCCGCTGGTGCACCTCGCCGTGCTGGGCAAGTCGTCCGCCGTCGAACCCTCGCCCGGCGTGTTGCCGCTCAACCTCGGGACGGTGGGCGACGACGCGGTGCTGGCGGACCTGCTCTCGGTCGCGGACCTCGCCTGTGTCCCCTCGCTCGAGGAGAACTACCCGAACATGATCGTCGAGGCGATGGCCTGCGGCACGCCGTGTCTCGGCACGGCGGTCGGCGGCATCCCGGAGATGATCGCCGACGGGGTGGACGGCATCCTGGTGCCGCAGGCCGGCTCCGTCGACGCGTTGACGCAGGGGCTGCTTCGCTTCGTGGGCCTCATGCCCGGTGCGGCGGCGATGCGCGATGCGGCACGGAGCACGGCGGTCCGCAACAACGACCCGGCGGTCGTCGGCCGGCGCTTGCGTCAGCTGTATGAGGCGGCGTTGGGCCGCCCGTCCGTTGCACATCCGCCCTCCGTGCATGCCCGGGCGGCCAGGGCGTTCGCGACGCAAGCTGTCCGGGTGGATGCTGTGCCGGGCCGGGCTTTGCTGGGCTTCCCGCTCAACCTCGCGCTCACCGGGAACGGCGTGCACCCGAGCGGGCCGGAGCAGATCCCCGTCCCGCTGGGGCCGGCAGCCGACGCCGGCCCACCCGATCTGCGCTTCCGCCTCGTCAGCGTGCGCTCGCATCACGAGCACCACTCCGCCCGTTCCGGCCCGTACCAGTTCCTGCGCCACCTGCCCGACGCGGCCTATCGCGCCACCCATCTCGCCGTTCCGCTCGGCGCGGAGCTCGCGCGCGAGATGGCGGACAGCTATCGGCAGGCGGGCCAGCTGCTCGGGGTGCCGGCGTTCGGCAACCAGGGCAATGCCTGGCTTGCCGAGGCCGAAGTGGCGATGCAATGCGTCGCCGAACCGGTGGACGTGGTGCACTTCATCGATGGGGAGCTGGGAGGCTGGTTCCTGCCGCGCCTGCCCGGCCGCCTCTTCGCCAGGGGCCGCGGGCCGGCCGTCGTCACCACCTACCACCAGCCCCCCGCCATCCTCGCCGGCTTCGTCAACGCCGGCCTGACCGGGGCCTTTGACGGCGTGGTCGTGCTGTGCGAGAGCCAGCGCGTGTTCCTGCAGAAGCACGTCCCGGCCGAGCGCATCTTCCTCATCCCGCACGGCATCGACACCGGTTTCTTCCACCCGCGCCCCGCAGCGTTCGCCAAGTCGCCCGGTGCCGCGTTCCGGCTTCTGCTGGTCGGGCATTGGCTGCGGGACCTGCACGCGGCCTTCGCAGCGCTGGACGCCGTCGTGGCGGCCGGCCTCCATGCCGAGCTGACCATCGTCTCGCCCAGCCTGACCTCGTCCCCGGGACGGCGCGTCTCCGTGCGGTCCAACCTGTCCGACGAGGCGCTCCGTGAGGCCTACTGGGACGCCGACCTGGTGTTCTTGCCTTTGAAGGACGCCACAGCGAACAACGCGGTGCTCGAGGCGATGGCGTGCGGCCGGCCGGTGCTCAGCACCGCCATCGGCGGCGTGGCGGAGGCGGTGGGCGCAGATGCCGGGATCTTGTGCCCGCCCGGCGATGTCGCGGGGCTGACCGCCGCGATCCTGCAGCTCGCAGCCGACCCCGACCGCCGCCGGGCCATGGGGCGGGCTGGCCGGGCGCGGGCCGAGATGCTTGACTGGTCGATCGTCGCGGCACGCCACCACGAGATGTACCAGGCCGTTGCCGCCCGGGCATGAACGGGCCGCGCCGTTGGTAGCGGATCCAAGGTGTGGCGATGCTGCACTTCGCTGATCCCGCCATGTGGTCCACCGATGCGGCGCAGCGCGCGACGCTGGTGATGAGGTGCCGTCGCGGCTCCACCTACGTCACGGTCCAGGCGGACGGATGGAGCGATGCGACTGCTGTGTCGGTCTCGGTGTCCTCGCCTTTTCCGTCGGAGGTCACGCTCCGCACCGTGGGCTCGACCGTCGTTGCCGTCTGTCGCCTGGCCGCGAGCCCGGGCAACACGATCCGGCTCACCGCCGAAAGGCCGGCGGCGGGGCTCGTCTGGCGGCAATCGGCGGTGCCGTTGCGGGCCGGGCTGTGGCAGGGCCTGCTGCCCGCCGGCCTGCCGCCAAGCGCGCAGGTGGGTGCGAACGGGACGGCCGACCGCTCGGCCATCGCGCACCACCTGGGCACGGGCGACGTCGACGCAGCACTGGACGAGCTGGCCGCTGGCTGGACCGGTGCTCCGGACGACGACCAGGTCGCAGCGACCCGGCTGCTGTTGCAGGACCTCGCCGCGCACCCGATGCGGCGGTCGGAGCGGCTGGGCGCCCTGGTGGCGGCCCTGTGCGACGGCAGGGTCGTGCGGTGAGCCTCGTCATCCTCGACCCGAACCTGGCCCACCCGCATGGCCACCACCTGGAGTGGGACCTGGCGGTCGCGGCGGCCGCGCGCGACCGTGGGCAGGGTGTCACGATCTTCGCCCATCGTGATTGCACGGTCGAGGGCCCGGAAGGCATCGAGGTGATCCCCTGGTTTTCGGCCGCATGCTATGACAGCCGCCATCCGGACCCGGTCACGGGACGGTTCGACGATTTCCGCGCCATGAACGACACGATCGCGGAAGAGCTGGCCCTGATCCCGCACGACCGCCTGCTGCCGACGGACGCCGTGCTGGTGCCGACGCTGAACGAGTCGCATCTGCTCGGCTACGTGACGTGGGCGAAGACGTTCGACCCAGCGCGCGCGCCGCTGTTCGTGCTCTACTTGATGTATCCCTCCGGCATCGGCATCGCCGCACCGGGCGGCGCGGTCGCAGTCGTCGATCCCCTGCAAGCGCTGTTCTACGCGCTGGCGTTCCGCCGCGCCGCGGAGCCGGGCCCCGCCTTGCATTTCTTCGGCGGCGGCCGGCAGCTCGCAGGTGAGTTCTCCCGCTTGTCGGGCTTGTCCATCGAGGCCCACCCGATCCCGAGCTGCCCGGCCCGGCGGACCGGCCTGATCACGTCGCACGCTCGCCCGGCCGCCATGCTGTTCGTCGGCGACGCCAAGATGGACAAGGGCATCGCCTTGCTGCCGGACCTGGCCCGGCGGCTTTGCGAGCGATATCCGGACTGGGACTTCCTGGTCCATGCGAATGCCGGTTCCGCCTGGGGACCTGCCCTTGACGCCTACACCGCGCTGCTGGACCGTGCCCCATCGCTGCCCAACCTCCGGCTGCGGACCGGCCGGCTGAACCGGGACGACTACCTCGACCTCATGGAGGCGGCTGATTGCCTCGTCTTCACCTATGACCCGGCAGCCTACGCGCGGAAATCATCCGGCATCCTGTGGGAGGCGATCAGCCTCGGCCTGCCCGTCGTGGTGCCCGGCGACACGTGGCTTTCCCGGGAGGCCGAGGACTGGGCTGCCGGCTACGCGACATACCTCGATTGGACCACCGAGCGGATCGGCGAAGCGCTGGAGGCGGCCATGGGCGACCTGGCCGCGTTGCAGGACCGGTCGGCGGCGGCCGCGCTCGACTACCGGGCGCTGAACGGCGCGTCGAAGGTCCTCGACCAGATCGGCCGGTTCTGGGTGCAGCGGCTCATGACGGTGTCGCTGGTGCAGCAGCCCGGCCGCAGGACGCTGGCACTCGAAGCCATCGAAGGCATAGGCTGGTCCTTCCCCGAGGTCGTCGCGGACGAGACGGTGCGCTGGATCGGGCTGGAGTCGGAGATCGCCTTCGAGTGGCCCTTCCGCTCTCCCTGGAAGCTGGAGATCCTCGTTGCCGACTTCATCGGCGAAGACCAGCTGACGCAGCTGCACGCCTCCGCCGATGGCCGCGCGGTGACCGCCGTCGGCACGGTCGGCCCCAAGGGCGGGGGACGCGTCGCGATCGTCGGCGAGGGTTGCGGACGGCGGCAGCCGACCGTCAAGCTGCTGGTCCGGCTGCCCTGGTCGCACCGGCCGGAGAACGACACGCGTGATCTGGGGCTGCTCGTCCGCGCCGTCCATCTGGGTCCAGCCACGGACGGACCGGCTGCCGGGGCGGCGGACGCGGTTCGGCTCAGCCTGCTGAGCCCGGTCGAGCTCAACGCCGCGCAGGACGCGTTCCGGCTGGAGCGCGTCGTCTCCGCACGGTTGCAAGTGGACCCGCATCGGCCCCACCGGTTCGAGTTCAGGTTGCATACGGCGAGTGATCCGGACGTGGTGCGGGCGATCCGGCTGTTCGCAAACGGCATCCCGGTTGCGCTGGACGTGGCGGCCTTGCGGGAGGCAGCGTGGCTGGTCAGTGCCTACGTCGACGTCCGCGTGCTGTCAGGGGCCGGCTACCAAACCGATCTCGACATCGTCTGCGACCGCGGCCTGGGCGTCGACACCTGGCTCCGGGCGATCTGCGTGGACGGCCAGCCGGTGCGGCTCGTGCTCGACGAGATGCTGGAGGCGCCGGAGGCGGACCAGCCCACCGCGTCCCCTCCGGCCCTTCCGGAGGCCGGTGCCGCCGCTCCGGCGCCGGACCTGGCGACCGCACGCCCGGCCCCAGATCGGACGATGCTGCTGGCAGGATCCGGAGAGGACGTGGTGTCCGCCGAAGACGTGCGGCTCGACGGCGTCGACACGCCTGAGGACGGGATGATGCGCCTGACCGTCCTGCTCGACGGCGTCACGCTGCGCAGCGAGGCATGGGAGCAGATCAGGTTCGAGCTCTGCCTGGATCAGTCCGGCGTGTCGCTGGTGCTTCGCTGCGGCGAGGGGTGGCCCGACATGTTCGACCTCTGGCTGGCAGCGGACGAGGACGCGGCCGGGCCGTTCCTTCGCCTCACGAAGCATTCGGCACCGGACGAGGCGGCGGTGACGCCTCGGGACAACCTGCTGCTGAAGTCGATCGCCCTGTTGCTGCCATCCGCCGTCGCGGCCCTGCAGACGCGCACGGAGCGCGCCAGCCCGGCCACGGCAAGGACGCTGCGCGCGATCGCCCCCATGGTGCGTGACTGGTTCACGGATTAGCGCATATCGTTCGAATTGAGTGGGAATGGTGCTCCCTCTCCCAGAGGGAGAGGGCTTAGGAGCGTCAACCTGGAGCGAGAGGGTAGGACTTCAGGAAGTCCTCGTAGGCGCTGCGCAGGCCTTCGCGCAACGGTATGGTGGGCGTCCAGCCAAGCGCCCGAAGCCGATCGCTGCGCATCAGCTTGCGCATCGTGCCATCCGGCTTGGTGGTGTCGAAGCTGATCCTCCCGCCGTAGCCGACGACGTCGGCGATCAGGTGGGCCATCTCCGCAATGGTATGCTCCTCACCCGAGCCCACGTTGATGTGAGGCGCCTCCTGGGTGGTGATGTTCATGTACGTCTCACGTTGCAGGTCCATGAGGAACAGGCAGGCATGCGCCAGGTCGTCGACGTGGAGGAATTCGCGCAGCGGCGTCCCGCTTCCCCACACCACCACCTCCGGCGCGCTTGCTTGGGTCGCCTCGTGGAACCGGCGCAGCAGGGCGGGAAGCACGTGCGACTTGGTCGGGTGGTAGTTGTCGTTGGGGCCATACAGGTTGGTGGGCATGGCGCTGCGGAAGTCGCAGCCGTATTGCCGATGCATGGCCTCGCAGAGCTTGACACCGGCGATCTTCGCGATGGCGTAGGCGTCGTTGGTCGGCTCCAGCAGACCGGTGAGCAACGCTTCTTCCGCCATGGGCTGCTCGACGGCCTTCGGGTAGATGCAGGATGACCCGAGGAACAGCAGTTTGGACACGCCCGCCCGGTATGCGGAGGTCATCACGTTGTTCTGGATCTGCAGGTTCTCGATGATGAAGTCAGCCGGATAGGTGCTGTTCGACATGATGCCGCCGACCTTGGCCGCCGCCATGTAGACCGCGTCGATCGGCGTCGCTTCGAAAAACGCCTCGACATCCGACTGCCGGGTCAGGTCCAGTTCGGCGCGCGAACGAGTGATGATCGTGACCCCCGGGCTGGTGCTGAGCGCACGAACGATTGCGGAGCCAACCATTCCCCTATGTCCCGCAACGAATATGCGCGAACCGTCACCCTCGGTCATCACTACCTCACCACGCCTGACGTTACGATACCATACCGAAATCCGACGCACACCCGAACTGCATCTTCAGGGTCAAACACTCGCCTTTCAACCGTCCCGACCGTTTCCTGTCCAGTCCCGCCGCGATCCCGCCAGGCGGCGTGCGTCACGGCATCGCCCGGTGCGTCGCGGCTTACCCGCGGCACCCTGTCCGCGAAAGCCCGCTGGAGCCGCCTCTCTCCCGCTGGAGGCCTCTGGCCACTATGACGCACGTGGACTGCTTCTGCCAGTGAAACGAACTCAGCGTCCGATCCGGTCGTACATCGAGAGAACGGCAGCACGCTTCGGCAGCGCTCCGCCCTGTTCGGACAGCAGCGCCACCCCAGCCTCCGCCGAGCTCCCGGCCAGATGGCACAGCGCCAGCGCGCGCGCATCCAGGCTCGCCAGCGCCTGCTCCGCGACGCAACGAAGCCCCCCGTCGCATGTCGGATATGCACCGGCCGCGTTCTCGGGGTGTTGGACGGCCGACATGAACACCTCGAACGCGCCGCCCAGCGCCTGCTCGCGCACGAGGTCGGCGATCTCGGCGGCTACGGTGGCGTCAAAGCCGTCGGTCCGGCGGTGCGCGGCATAGGCTTCTGCCACGACCTGCGCGATCTCGGTGCGGAGCCCCAGAACATCCTGGCGGATCGTGTTGGCGCCATGCAGCCGGTATTGCAGCAACGGACTGCGGATGAGCCCGATCTCGCCCTGGAGCAGCATGCGCTGCAGCATGTCGGCGTCATGAGCGTACCTGAAGTCGCGGAACGGCCCAGCCTGGCGGAAGAAGCCGCGGCGACCGAAGAAATTCGACGTCGTCATCAGCACGTTGCGCCGCAGCAGCGCCAGCCAGATCGGCCCGCCGGCATCGATCGACCGCCAACCCTCCCGATACCACTCGCCCTGGTCGAACCGCCGCCCGGCCTCGTCGATGAACTCGCATTCGGTGGCGAACAGGCCGATGCCGGGGCTGAGCTCTGCCGCCTTGACGAGTTGCTCAAGGCGCCTGGGATGGTAGGTGTCGTCCGAGTTTAGGATGGCGATGAACTCGCCCTCCGCGAGGTCCAAGCACTCGTTGATCGTGGCGTGGGCACCGCGGTTCGGCCGGGAGGCGAACCGCACGTTCGAATGCCGCGCCGCCACCGCCTGGCATCGTTCGCGGTCTTCCGGCCGGGAGCCGTCGTCGATCATGATGATCTCGTAGGCTGGCAGGCTCTGCCCCGCCACGCTCGCCACCGTCTGTTCGATGAAGCGGCCATGGTCGTAGAACGGGATCAGGACCGACACCCTTGCCTTGGCTCCGCTCGCCGCGACCAGCGTGGGCCGAGGCTCTTCCGCGGTGCCGAGCCAGGCCGCGGAAAAGCCGTCGACATAGCGGTCCCAGGAGAATGGACCTTGCACGCGGCTTTGCAGGCTCTGTCCGACGTAGCGGCGGATCGGCTCGTGGCGCAGGAAGTGGACGAGCCGGTCGGCGAAACCGCCCACGTCACCATAGGGCGCCTTCGCCTCCGCCAGCCCGTCCAGCAGCTCCGCCGCACCGCCCGCGCCATCGAACATCACGATCGCCAGCCCGGCGCGCGCCGCCTCCAGCGCCACAAGCGGGAACGGGTCCTCGCGTGACGGCAGGATGAAGACCTGCGCGGCGGGGTAGAAGGCGGCGACATCGTCGCGCAGGCCGGTGAACACGACCCTATCCCGCAGACCTCTTGCCAGGAGGTCGTGTTCGATCCAGCGCAGGTACTCGCCGTCGCTTTGCACGCTTCCGCACCAAATGAAGCGCACCGCCCGTCCCAGCTTGCGCATGGTGGCCTCGACGATGGCGGGCAGCAGGTCCACGCCCTTGCGGGGGTGGATCGCGCCGCATCCAAGGACGATCGTCTCCTGCGGGTCGATCCCATGCTCCGCCAGGACGCGCAGCGTGCTTTCGGCAGGTTCGGGAGCCAGTGGCGGCGCCCCGGCGTGAATGACGTCAACCCGGCCGGACAACGCCGGGTAGGCTTGCACCAAGGCGGCCTGGCTGAAGCGGGAGACGGTGACGATCCGCGTCGCCAACCCGGCCGCCGCCAGGAAGGCGTCGCCGCCGACATACATGCCGATCGACGTCGGCAGCTCGTGGACGTAGAGCAGCGTCTCCAGCTCCCATGCCGCGGCGGCCGAGACGTAGTCGGCGGCGACCACCGTGTTGCACAGGATCGGCTGGCGTGCCCGCGTGCTCAGCATCGCCATGACGAGGTCGGCGATCTCGGTCGGCCGCAGCCCCTCCGCGAGGAAGCGGCCCGCATGCAGCACCCGGTGCGGCGGCCCGTAGCGGCCCGTCAGCGGTCCGTCCCCCATGAGGATGGTGAAGACGTCGACGGACTTCCGGCTCGCCGCGACGCCCTCGAGAAGCTGGGAGAGCAGGATTTGTGCGCCGGCCCGTTGCGCGTCGTGCCCCACGGCGAAAACCGGCGTGCGGCCGCTGCCGGAGCAGGCGTCCACCGCGGCCAGCCAGTGGACGAGCGCGATGAACGGGTCCGACGCATGGCCGTGGAGGTGGCCGTCCACCGCCTGCCGTGACCGTGCCAGCGCCTCCAGCGAGGCGCGCCCGAGATCGCGTCGCGGCTCCAGCACCGCGCCTTCCGCCCACTCGTTCCAGGCGTTGACGAACAGCAGCCGCCGGCCAGGCGGCAGGTCGCGGACCGCGCGCAGCATCGCCGCCGTCGTCCACAGGCGGAACAGGGCGGGCGTGGCGCCGTGGAAGACGGTTGCGTGCTCCATCCGCCGGGCGGTGTTGTCCCAGCCCGGCATCACGGCCGGGAAGCGGGCGAAATCCGCCTTCGGCATACTTTGTTGCAGGGACCGGGCAACACCTTGCGGGTAGCTCCTGATCTTCATCGTGTCCGGGACGCCGAGGCGCTGCCGCTGCGTCGGCGTCATCTCGCCGCTCGGGAAATGGTGGGGCGGGAACTCCACCAGGCTATCGAACCCGTAGGGACGTGGATCGCGGGCGACGAAGTCCACCGCCGCAAGGTGCAGGCCGTTGAGGCCAGCCTGGACGGCGACCTCGCGCCACAATGCCGCCGTGCGCGCCGGTTCCGCCAGCAAGTCCGGACGGTAGACCAGCAGGAGCGGGCGGCCACCGACGTGGAGGTAGCGCCTGTCCGTCAGGGCCGGGAGGATGTCGTAGATGAAGCCGTAATCGCTTTCGACCGAATGCTTTTGCGCCAGCAGGATGTCCGCATCGCGGCCGTCCCAGGCGCGCGTCCAGTTCTCGTTGGCCCAGCACAGGCAGAATGGAAAATCGGGCTCGCCGCTGCGCAGGACCTCCTGCAGCGGCCGCTCCAGGACCGTCCGCCCGGCGAACCAGTAATGATAGTAGCAGAACGCCTCCACGCCGTGCGCGCGGGCTAGGCTCGCCTGCTCCATGCGGATTTCGGGCACTCGCAGGTCGTAGAAACCGAGCTCGCCCGGCAGGATCGGCTGGACATGCGCCTCGAACTGGGCTGTCGCCCGGGTGACGTTCGACCATTCCGTGAAGCCCTTGCCCCACCACTGCTCGTTCTGCGCGTCCGGGTGGAATTGCGGCAGGTAGAACGCCACCGTCTTCGGCAGCAGGTCCGCCGTGGCCCAGCCGAGCGAGCGTCCCTCGGCCCGCCCTTGCAGCGCGTAGTGGCCGAGCGGCTCGACATCGGCTTGCGCCACGTCGGGATGCGCCGCGCGGTAGGCCCGGACGGAGAACGCCGCCGACGGGTCGAGGCCGAGGCGCCAGCCGATGTCCATGTAATGGTCCAGCAGGCTCGCGTATTCGAACACCCGCGGTGCAGCCTGCGACAGGGCGGCGTCGAGGTAGTGGCCAGCATCGAACCACCCGGCCTCGATGATTGCCTGCTTGGCAGCGTGACCGTCCACGGGGCCGTTCGCAGCTAGTTTACGGAGATCTTGATCAAGAGGACGCCGAGGTTCCGAAGGTCCTGGACGTTCTGCTCCACGCTGGCTGCGATGACATGGAAGTCCGGCGCGATCGGCAGGTCCGCCGGGATCGAGTAGCTGTCCACGAACGGCTTGCCGCGTGCGATGCTCAAGGTTCGGCCGCCGGCGAAGTTCGGCAGGACCCGCACTTCCTTCGCCTGGCTGTCCTGGTGGGGCAGGAAGAAGGTGAACTCGAGTTCGACGTTCGGATGGGGTGCGGCGAAGACCAGCCTGGCCTCCTGCGCCAGCCACCCGTCGGGAAACACGCCGGTCGACCGCACGGGGTCGAGCCAGTCGTCGAACCGCCCGGCTTCCCTGGCGGCGGGCACCGAAGGCTTCGCGGCAGCGACAGGCGGGGGTGGAAGCTCCGCGGGAGGGTCGCCCAGGATGCCTTGGGCCTGGAGCCGATCGATGGTGGCGCTCTGGTCCGCGACCAGCCGCTTGAGTTGAACGATCAACTCGTCCTTTCGCCGAAGCTGTTCCAGTAACGTCCCCGGTTCCATGAGCCGCCGCTTCCCCGCTAAGCGCACGGACCGTCGCTTACGCAACGACCTAGCGGTCATGCTGTTCGGCGTGTCAAGGATGCCCGGCGGGAGTGGATCGCGCGGCGGGGCAACCCGCTTCCGGGTAGGCACCGCGCCGACTGCAGGGATCACGGGCCTATGGTGCAGCGTTTGTTGATCCTGGGGTTCAGCGTCACCGAACAGCGCGCGCCCGAAGGCTACGCGCCGATGCTTGCGGAGCATCTCCAGCGGACCCGTCCCGACATCGCCACGGACATACGGGGTGTGGGTGGGATCGGCGTGGACGCGCTGGCGTACGAGTTCGACCACTTCCTTGCCGGCTGCCGCTACGATGCGGTGCTGCTGGACCTGACCACGACCACCTACCGGCAGGGCCGCACCGCGCGGGAGGCCTTCGCCTGGCCGGTCGCGGTGGTGCTGGCGAAGGTCCGCCGCATGGGCGCGCGGGCGGCGATGGTGCATTTCTGGCGCAGCGACGTGGATTTCGACCACGACCTGTTCATCGACACCTGCGACCAGCTGGGCCGCCGGATGCAAGTGCCCGGCCTCAACGTCGCCCGGCTGGTCGCCGCCCTGCCGGAGGCGGAGCGGGCGGGGATGTTCAAGGACGAGGTGCACACCACCGCAGCCGGCGCGGCGTTCTACGCCCGGCATGTCGCCGCGCTCCTGCCGCATCTCCTGGACGGCCCGCACCCGACCCCGGACGCGGGCCTGGCGGGCTTCGCCGCGGCCACGTCCTCGCTGCCGATCAGCCACCTGGCCGGTATCGCCGACCCGCCGCTGTATCGGCGCAGCGGGCTTGCCTTGCCTTTCGTGGCGCTCGAAGAAGGCCAGCCGCTGCGGCTGGCGCTGCCCGCCCCGAGCGTGGTCGGCGGCCTCTCCGCCCTCATCGGCCCGCGCACTGGCGACCTTGCCATACGCCTGGCGGGGCTGCCGCCACAGCCGGTCCGGTTCTATGACGAGTTCGCCTATTATGAGCGGCTCTTCACCCGCATCCTGCCGGAGCAGACCGCCGCCGCGCTGGAACTCGAACAGCTGTCCGGCCTGCCGCCGGTGGCGCTGCGCAAGGGTGAGGCGCAGGCCGGCCCGCGACAGGGCAGGGTGTTCAGCCTGCTCGTCTCCACAAGGCCGCGTGCCGAACTCGGGGCTGCGGCCGTCCGGTTCATCGATGGCGGCATGATGGAGACGTAGCCGGCCCGCGCGGATCCGCGCCCGGCGGGCAACCGACACGATCCTGTGTGCCCGGGGTCCGCGAACTCTGCACCGCCGTCACGTTCCTCCTGCACCACGGAGGACCTCGCATGCCGCCACTCTCCCGCCGCGCCCTGATCGGCAGCTCCGCCGCAGGCATCACCGCCGTCGCCGCGGCCGCTGCCCAGGCGGCCGACCAGCCGCCCGCGCTCCTGGGTGCCGTCTCGGCGGGGGACGTGACGCTGCCGCCGCTGATGAACCCCACCGAGGCGGAGGCCAGCGTCAAGCCGCTCGATCCGCCGGGCCGTCGCCTGGGTGTCGCCGTCGTGGGCCTGGGCCATCTGTCGCTGCTGGAGATCCTGCCCGGGTTCGGCCAGGCGCAGCACGTGCGTCTGGCCGCGCTGGTGAGCGGGGAGCGTGACAAGGCCCGCGCGGTGGCGGCCCAGTACGGCGTGCCGGAGACGGCGCTCTACGACTATGCCGGCTTCGACCGGCTCCGCGACAACCCCGACGTCGACATCGTCTACATCGTGCTCCCGAACGCCATGCACGCGGAGTTCACCGTCCGGGCCGCGGCGGCCGGCAAGCACGTGCTGTGCGAGAAGCCGATGGCGACCACGGTGGCGGACGCGCAGCGCATGGTGGAGGCGTGCCGGTCGGCCGGGCGCAGGCTGATGATCGCCTATCGCTGCCAATACGAGCCGCACCATCGCGCCCTCATCGCCGCCGTCCGTGGCGGCAAGTTCGGTCCGGTCAAGCTGATCCAGGCGGTGAATGGCCAGAACAACGCCGACAACGGCCAGTGGCGGCACAACCTGGCCATGGCAGGCGGCGGCTCGCTGCCGGATGTCGGGCTGTATTGCCTGAACGCGTGCCGCTACATCACGGGCGAGGAGCCGGTGGAGGTCTCCGCAACCCTGACGCAACCGAAGGGGGACCGCCGGTTCGCCGAGGTGGAGGACATCTGCTCCTTCAACCTGCATTTCCCGTCCGGGACGATGGCCAGTTGCTCGAGCGGCTACTCCCTGCACGAGAGCCGCTGGCTGCGGGTCCACATGCCGGAGCTCTGGATGGGCCTGGACCCGGCGTTCGGCTACGAGGGCATCACGCTGCAGACCGGGCGGCGGATGGGCAAAGGCAACGCGGTCGAACAGGCGCACCTGCCCACCACCAACCAGTTCGCGCGGGAGATGGACCATTTCGCGGAGGCGTTGCGCGCCGGCGTCCAGCCCCATACGCCCGGCGAGGAAGGGTTGCAGGACCAGAAGCTCCTCGCCGCGATCTACGAGGCTGCGCGCGGCGGCAGCACCGTCAAGCTCCCCCTCCAGACCGGGCTCGACCAGACCCGCGGCCCGGCGCCGTCCAGCGACGGTTGACAGCGGCGCGACCTCCCGGCCTGCTCGGGTACGGTCGGCGGAGGGGGTTGCGATGGGTGGCTTGGTGATCAGCGGCGGCCGGGTGGTCGACCCGGCAAGCGGCATGGATGCGGTGGCCGACGTGGCGCTGCTCCATGGCAAGATCGCCGCCATCGGCACCGGGTTGCCCGGCGCCGAGCGCACCGTCGACGCGACCGGGCTCGTAGTGGCGCCAGGGTTCATCGACCTGCACGCGCACGGCCAGTCGATCCCGGCGGACCGCATGCAGGCCTTCGACGGCGTCACCACCACGCTCGACCTCGAGGCCGGGGTGATGCCCGTCGGCTCCTGGTACCGGCGCCAGGCGGCGCAGGGGCGGGTGCTCAACTACGGCGCGTCCACCAACTGGGCTTTCGCCCGCATCGGGGCCATGACCGGCTCCAACGAGGAATCCTCGCTGGAGGCATTCGGCCGCGCCATGCGCGACCAGCGTTGGGTTGAGAACGTGGCCACCGACCAGGAGGTCGCAGGCATCCTCGGCCGCCTGGAACATGGGCTGAACGAGGGCGGCATCGGCATCGGCATCCTCAACGCCTACGCGCCCGGCGCCGGCGTGCAGGAGCTGACCGCCGTGTGCCAGCTGGCCTACGCACATGGCGTCCCGACCTTCACCCACGTCGCCTACATGTCCCGCATCGACCCCGAGAGCGCCGCCGAAGCCTATGTCCGGCTGATCGGCTATGCCGGCGCCACCGGGGCACACATGCACATCTGCCACTTCAACAGCTCCAGCAAGACGGACATCGCCCGGTGCGCCGCCCTGGTGGCCAAGGCGCGCGAGCAGGGCCTGCCGGTCACGCTCGAATCCTACCCATACGGCACCGGCTCCACCGTCGTCGCCGCCGCCTTCTTCAACGACCCCCAGTTCGAGGAACGCGGCGGCACCGGCTACGACGCCGTGCAGCGGGTGACCGACGGCCACCGCTTCCGCGACCGGGAGGAACTGCTGGCGGCACAGAAGTCGGACCCGTCGACGCTGGTGCTCTGGCATGTGCTGGACACGGAGAAGAACGAGCGCCACCGCGAACTGCTGGACATGGCGGTGCTGTTCCCCGGCAGCGCCATCGCCTCGGACGCCATGCCCTGGTCGCTCCCCGATGGCTCGACCTATACCGGCGACGCCTGGCCGCTGCCGGACGAGGCGACGTCCCACCCACGCTCCGCCGGCTGCTTCACCCGCTTCCTGCGCCACTGGGTGCGGGAGCGGCAGGCGGTATCGCTGCTGGAGGGCATCGGCAAGTGCACGCTGATCCCGGCGGAGATCCTGGGGCCGAGCACCCCCGCCATGCTGGCCAAGGGGCGGCTGGCGCCGGGTGCCGACGCGGATTTGGTGGTGTTCGACCTGGAGACGCTGACCGACCGGGCCGAGTTCTCCGCCATGAACCGTCCGTCGGAGGGCGTGCGGCACCTGGTGGTCAACGGCCAGCCGGTGATCGCCGACGGGGTGATGGACGTGGCAGCGCGGCCGGGGCAGCCGGTCCGCCGGCCGGTCACCCCCGCCGGCTGACGGGGGTTGCCGGTCCCGATCCTGCTGGTCGCCGGCTTCCTGGGCGCCGGCAAGACCACCGTGGTCAACCACATCCTGGCCCACGCCGGCGGGCGGCGCATCGCCGCGGTGGTCAACGATTTCGGCGCCATCAACATCGACGCCGAACTGGTCGCGGGGGCCAGCGACGGCGTGGTCAGCCTGGCCAATGGCTGCATCTGCTGCTCGTTGGAAGGCGACCTGCTGCGCACCCTTGCCGCCCTGCTGCGCCGCCGTCCGCAGCCCGAGGCGATCGTCATCGAGACCAGCGGCGTGGCCGACCCCACCGACATCGTCCGCAACCTGATGGACCCGGTGATTTGGAAGGAAGCGCCGCTCGAGACGGTGCTGTGCGTGGTGGACGCCACCACGCCGCCGGCCGCGCTGGAGGACGCCTTGCTCCGGGCGCAGTTGCAGGCGGCGGACGTGGTGGCAATGAGCAAGGTGGACCTGGCGGACGATGCCCAATGCACCCGCATCCGCGATGCCGTGGCGGCCGCGAAGCCCGCGGCGGTCGTGGTCGACGTGGTGGACGGCGCGGTGCCCCTGGCGCTGCTGTTCCCCGATGACGGCGGCCGTCCGGCCACGCCGCGGGAGCCCGGCCGCCGCCGTCCGGCCGCCGACCGGTTCGAGACGCTCAGCTGGACCTCCGACCAGCCGCTATCGCTGTCCGGGGTGCAACGCGCGATCGGCCAGCTCGCGCCCAAGCTGGCGCGGGCCAAGGGCTTCTTCGAGACGGTGGAGCAGCCCGGCCGTCCCTTCCTGTTCCAACTCGCCGGCGGCCGGGCGACCCTGGCCGCAGCCGCGGCGGGAGCCACGGGCTCGCCGCTCGCCCGGATCGTCTTCGTCGCCGAGGTCGGGGTGCTCTCCATGGCCGAGATCGGGGTGCTGATGGACGGCTGCACCCGCCCGGCGGGCCTGGGGGTTCGTCCTGCCGGGCGGGTCCGGGCCCTCGATGGTGACGGCGTGTTGGTCAAACCGGCTCCGAATGGGGTAGACCAGGGGCGCTGACCGTCTGCGGAGACCGGGAGGAAAGATGCTGAAGACCGCGCAAACCTGCGCCGTGCTCATCCTGTGCTTGCTGGGCCCTCTCGCGGCCAGGGCCCAGCCGCTGCACCGGTTGGACGTGGACGTGTTCAACTCGGGAACGGTCTGGCCGATCTGGGTCGCACAGGACAAGGGCTTCTTCGCGGCCAATGGGCTGGAGGTCCACCTGATCCCCACCCCGGGCTCGCTGGCCCAGATGGAGGGCCTGATCGACGGCAAGTTCGACATCGCGATGACGGCGATCGACAACCTGATCGCCTACATGGAGGGGGAAGGCGAGGCCAAGACCGATGCCACGCCCAACATCGTCGCGGTGATGGGGAGCGACAACGGGTTCCTCTCCCTGCTCACCGCGCCCGGTTTCCGGACCTTCGCCGACTTGCGGGGTGCGACCCTGTCGGTCGACGCGTTCACCACCGGCTACGCCTTCGTGCTGGAGGAGATGCTGAAGGTCCGTGGCCTGGCCAGCGGCGACTACACGCTGGTGAAGGCGGGTGGGTTCCAGCAACGCTTCGACGGCGTGCTCGCGGGATCGCAGGCGGGAACCCTGTCCGTGCCGCCCTTCACCTTCCTGGCGGCGGCAAAGGGCTTCAACGACCTTGGCACCGCCATCTCCGTGCTGGGCCACTACCAGGGCGTCGTCGCCGCCGTGCGCAAGGATTGGGCGCCCGCCCACCGCGCCGAGCTGGTCGGCTACATCCGCGCCTACATCGCCGCGGTCACCTGGCTCTACGACCCGGCGAACAAGGCGGAGGCGCTGGACATCTTCGCCAAGCACCTGCCCGGCGCCACGGCCGAGATCGCGGCGAAATCCTACGGCGTGTTCCTGGACCCGCAGACGGGCTTCGACCGCAGCGCCGCGATCGACGTGGCGGGCGTCCAAACCGTGATCGGGATCCGGGAGGACTACGCCGTGCCGCACAAGGCCCTTGCCGAGCCGTCGCACTACTACGACCTCAGCTACTACGACGCGGCCACCAAGCACTGAGTGGTCACCAGGGAGGACATCGATGACCCAGATCCTGAGGATGGCGCAGCGGCCCCGCCGGCCCGGCGAACTCGGCGTCCACTCGGTCGACCATTTCAACTTCGTCGTGCCCGACCTCAAACAGGCGGAAAAGTTCTACTGCGATTTCGGCCTGGAACTCCGCCCCGAGGGCGACGGGCTTGGGCTCTACACGGCCGGTCACGACCATCGCTGGGGCAGGATCGGCGAAGGACCGGCGAAGCGACTGACCTATGTCTCGTTCGGCGCCTACCCGGAGGATCTGGAGGGCCTGGCCGCACGGTTGAAGCAGAACGGCGTGCCGCAGCTCGACTCGCCGGACGGGTTCGATTCCAACGGGGTTTGGTTCCGCGACCCGGACGGCACGCTCATCGAGATGCGGGTCGCGGAAAAATCCTCCCCGAACGAGAAGGCGGTCCAAAGCAACCCATCCTCCCCGCCCGGGGTGCAGGGCTCGCACCCGCGATCGAAGTCGCCCTTCGTGCGGCCGCGCCGGCTGGCCCACATCCTGCTGTTCAGCAGTGACGTCAGCCGATCCATCCAGTTCTACAGCCGGGTGCTTGGCCTGCGGCTGTCGGACCGTTCGGGCGACGGCGTGGCGTTCATGCACGGCATCCACGGCAGCGACCACCACATGATCGCGCTGGCGAAGTCGGACGGTCCCGGCCTGCACCATCTGAGCTGGGACGTCGGCTCGGTCCACGAGGTCGGACTCGGCGCGATGCAGATGGCCGATCGCGGCTTTGCCGCCGGGTGGGGCATGGGGCGGCATGTGCTCGGCTCCAACTACTTCCACTACGTCCGCGACCCGTGGGGCAGCTACAGCGAGTACTCGTCCGACATCGACTACATCCCCGTCGACATGGACTGGCAGGCTGGGGACCATCCCGGTCATGACTCGTTCTACGTCTGGGGACCCACGCCGCCCGCCGATTTCGTCCACAACTACGAGACCGCCGGTTGACCGGCGGGTGTGCGGCCCGCTAGCCCCCTCCCATCATCTTCTTCTCGTGCGCCTCGACCCAAGCACGGTCGAACCGGCCCTCTGCGATCGTGCGCAGGCTTTCGGCCTCCTGCGCGGCCTGGCGCCGGGCGGCCTGTAGGATCGCGGCGGCCTCGGCGGGCGGGATCGCCAGCACGCCGTCCTCGTCGCCCACCATGATGTCGCCGGGATGCACCACCATGCCGCCGACGCTGACCGAGACGTTGATCTCGCCAGGGCCGTTCTTGTATGGCCCGCGGTGTGTGATTCCGCGGGCGTAGACGGGGAAGGGCTTGCCGCGGATGGAGCCCACGTCCCGGATCGCTCCATCGATCACCAGCCCGGCAACGCCCAGGCTTTCGGCGTAACTGACCATGATCTCGCCCACCAAGGCCTGGGCGAGGTCGCCGCCGCCATCGACGACCAGCACGTCACCCGGCCGGCAGAAGTCGAAGGCACGATGGACGGTGAAGTTGTCGCCGGGCCGGGTGCGCACCGTCACCGCGGTGCCGACCATCGGCTGCGGCCGGTGATAGGCCATGAGCCCGACCGTGCCGGACAGACGCGCCATGTTGTCGCTGATCAGGGAGGTCGCCAGCCCGCGCAAGGCGTCCAGCAGCGCCGGATCGGCGGAGGGCGCGGAGGGATTGCGGCGCCAGCCGGGTGGGTTCATGGCGTTGGGCTCCGTTGACGGCTGCGTCTTATGAGCCCGGGCACCTTGTGGCACCAGGCCTGCGACCCCGATGCCCTCACCGCCGGAGCGAGCCACCTGTCGTGGCGCCGGGTCGGTTCATGTCCCACAGCTGGAGCAGGTTGGACACGGCGGCCTCGATCGCCGCACGCGGGACGCCGTCGCGCGCCTGCACGGCCATGCCGACCAGCAGCGCGTCCGCCAATGTCGTGAGCCCGGCGGCATCCGTGTCCGGCCGCAACTCCCCCGCTGCGACGGCCCGTGCGACACAATGCCGGATCGCGTCGCGGGTGCGCTGCCGCTCCGCGGCCACCGTCGCCTGTAGGTGGCTGTTCTCCGGCGAGGCGTTCGCGACGGACAGGACGAGCATGCAGCCTCTCGGCATATCCGGGTCGGTCTGCAGCTGGACCGAGCGGCGGAGCGCCTGTTCCAACGCGTCGCGCGGCGTGGATGCCGCGTCGTGCAGGGGTGCCACGACCTGCCCATAGGTCTCGAGGTAGCGGGCCAGCGCCTCCCGGTAGAGCTTCTCCTTGGAGCCGAACGCACCGTAGAAGCTCGCGGGTGACAGGTCGCCCATGGCCCGTTGCAGCTGGTCCAGCGAAGTGGGCTCGTAGCCCTGGCGCCAGAACAGCTGCATCGCCGCCTCAAGCGCGGCCTCCCTGTCGAATTGCCTGGGCCGTCCAGTACGAGGCATCTCACCACTTCTATTTCGGAGCGATCGATCCAAATGTCGTTGACGGGCGCTGCGCCGTTATGTAAGTTTTAGAGCGAACGGTCCGGAAGTCGAGGGCCGCCGTCCGAGCATGGGGGAGGATACCGCGCATGGCCACGGAGCCGACGGACATCGTGCGGGCGCTGCTGGCCGGCCAACCTTCGCCCCGTGACGTGGTGGAGCGCTTCTACGCGGCGGAAGCGGCCTACATGGCTGCGGGCGGCGCCGAGGCGGGCGCCAGCTTCGCCGACATGGCCGCCACGCTCGACCCGGACGTGGTGCTGCACCAATCGCCGGACCTGCCCTGGGGCGGCCGGTTCCACGGCCACGCCGGATATGAGGATTGGGCGCGGCAGATGAGCCGGGCGTTCGATCGGCTGGGTGTCGAGGAAAGACGGTTCTTCCCGGATGGCGACACGGTGGTCATCACCTGCCGCCTCGTCACCCGCGCGCGTGCGTCGGGCGAGACGCTTGATGGGCCGATGACGCAGGTCGTCCGCGTACGCGCCGGGTGTATCGTGGAGTTCCGGCCATTCTACTGGAACGTCCCCGCCTATCGCGAGATCGTCGGGTCTGCCGGTTGAACGGGTGGCGCGTGGGTGCCGGTGCGAATGCAAGGAGTAGCGTGATGGAAATCGGCTTTATCGGGCTCGGCGCCATGGGCAGCGCGATGGCCCAGAACCTGGCGAGGGCGGGACACGAGGTGCGCGCCTGGAACCGCTCCGGCGAGTCCAGGACGGACGGCGTGGACATGGTGCCCGATCCGGCGGACGCGTTCGACGCCCAGGTCGCGTTCACCATGCTGTCCGACGACGCGGCGATCCGCCAGGTGCTGCTGCAACCCGGCGTGCTTGGAAGGGCGAGGCCCGGTCTGGTCCATGTGGTCACCTCGACCATCTCGGTTGCCTTCGCAGGGGAGTTGGCGGCCGCCCATGCGGCAGCGGGCGTGGGCTATGTGTCGGCGCCCGTGCTCGGCCGGCCGGACGTGGCGGCCAAAGGCGAGCTCAACATCCTCGTCGCCGGCAAGCCCGAGGCGGTGGAGGCCGTTCGCCCGCTGCTGGAGGTGCTGAGCAAGAAGGTGTGGGACCTGGGGGAGGAGCCGCCGCGCGCCAATGCCGCCAAGATCGCCGCCAACATGATGATCACCATGGCGATCGAAGGCATGGCCGAGGCCGCGGTGCTGACGGAAGCGAACGGCCTGCCGCGCGCTGCCTTCTTCGAGCTGATCCTGGGCACGCTGTTCGGCGGCCGCGCCTATGAGAGCTACAGCGCGAACATCGCCAAGGAGACATACGAGCCTGGCTTCAAGGCCAGCCTCGGCCTGAAGGACCTGCGCCTGGCCACCGAAGCCGCCAAGGATGCCGGACGCCGCCTTCCCATGCTCGACGCCGTGCGGGAGCGCCTGGGCGAGGCGGTCGATGCGGGGCTTGGCGAGAAGGATTGGTCGATCATGGCCGACTACACGCTGAAGCACGGCGTCGCGACCGGGCAGGGGACCGGACCACGCCGCGCTTGATGGCGGATGTCACCCGTTTCACCGACGCGAAGCCGGCGCACAATCTCGCTGCCCGCTCTGAGGGGGGTCGCTATGCACACCGCTCCGCCTGGTGCGCCGCCACCATGTCCGCCAGGCTGGTAAACCGGAAGTCGTAGCGGGCGCCGGGCGAAGGCGCCGTCGCGCCCCAGCCAGGTTGGTCGTGGCGCCGGTCGATCCACGCCGTGGCGAGGCCGCGCTGCTTGGCCGGCGCGTGGTCGTGGAACAGGCTCTGCGCCGTGTGCAGGATCGCGCCGGGTTGGACGCCCCGCGCAGCCATCTGCGCCACCATGTAGTCGAAGTTCGCCGGGTCCGGCTTGTAGGACCCGATGTCCTGCGCCGTGTAGACGGCATCGAAGGCGACACCCAGGCGCTTGTTGCTTCCGGAGAAGCTCTGCCGGTCCACGTTGGACAGGATGACGAGCTGGTAGTGCTGCCGGAGGTATCGCAGCGAGGCGGCGGAGTCGGAAAAGGCGGGCCAGTCCGGCACGGACGCGCCGAACCGGGCGTGTGCCGCCTCCGGCATGGCGGTGCCGAACGCGGCAGCCAGGCGCCGGTGCACCGTCGCCAGGATGTCGGGATACGGCATGGCGGGCGTGTCGGCTTCCTGTTCGGATTCGTGCGTCGCGAACAGCGCCAGGACCGTGTCCCGCGGCTGCGTGACGCCCGCCTGCTGCAGCAGCGGCTGGAGGGCGGTGTAAAGCCCGCTCTCCCAATCGATCAGCGTGCCGTAGCAGTCAAAGGCTAGTGCCGCGAAGTCGGTCAGTCGCATCGTGCCGTCACCTCCTGCGCGCCACCTTAGCATGCGACCCTGTTCGCGGTCGCGGTTGGGCCGGGCAGGTACCGACCGCGCCGTCAGCGCACCGCCATCTCCTGCAGCTCGGCCCGCGCGGCGGCGATGATCTCCCCAATGCCGGGTCGGTGGGCGCCACGGCGCGGGCAAGGGCCACGCTGCCGACAAGGCCCCCAGCACCGCGAGCGCCCGGCGGCTCCTCCGGGGCAGACGCGTGCGGCATGACCTGCTGGATCATGCAGGAGCAGAAGGGCACGCCCACCATGCTGGTGTCCGTTGCTGCCGCCCTGTTCGTCTTCCTGGTGCTGGCCGCCAACTACGAGAGCCTGCGCTCGCCGCTGGCCGTGGTGCCGATCGTGCCGATATGCCTGCTCGCCTCCGTGTTCGGGCTGTTGTTCACGCCGGCGTTCTACACGCTCGTCCAGCGGACGGGCTTGCGGCCGCGCCCGGCTGCCACGCCTCCGCAAGCTGCCACGGCCGCGTCGGATCGGCTGCGGGTGTGACGCCGGCGGGTGCTCCGCTCACATCGCAGCGAACGGGGCGCTTGTCACACTTTGCAAATTGACGCGGCTCTCCGCCGCACGAGATGGTGGTGCACGTTCTTCTCTGGAGGGAAAGTCATGAGACGGGTTCTATTGGCTGGCCTTGCCTTGGCATCACTTGCGACGGCGGCACCGCAGCCTGCGAAGGCCTGGGGCGGTGGCGGTGGCGGTGGTTTCGTGTTCGGCACGGTGCTCGGCCTCGGAGTCGGGACGGCGGTCGGCGCCAGCATCGCCCGGCCCTATCCATACGCCTACTATCCTTACGGCTATTACCCCTACGGCTATCCGGTGGTGTATCCCGCGCCCTATGCGTATGCCTACCCGGCAGCGCCCGTCGTCGTAGCACCCGGCTATCCGCCACCGGTCACGCCCGTCGCGGTCCCACCGGCTCCCGCGGTAGCACCTGCACCAGCGCGGACCGCTAGCCCACCGACCTCGTCCTGCCGGGCCGGCCAGTTCTTCAACAGCCTCACTGGCAGCTGCGACCGCCGCTAACCTTGGCCTATCACCCCTCTCCCGCCGGCGGGAGAGGGTTCTGATCGACCGCATGACTGACGCTAGGTCCAATACAGCACCCGCGCCGCCGGCAAGTGTCGGGCCAGGCTCGCCTCGACCGTGGTCCGCAATTCGGCCATCTGCTCCTTCGGGAACACCCATTTGGTCGAGCCGAACTTGGTCAGCTTGCGGGTCCGCAGCGCCTCGTCCATCTCCAGCGTGCTGCCGGGATACCACCCACCCAGCACGCCCTTGGATTTCGGCGTGAAGCGGTGGGTGATCAGCTCCGCCGTCAGGTCCAGCGCCGGCACCCCTTCCAACGCAGTCGCGACATCGGCGATCAGGGTGTCGTAGGCGTCCTGCCACCCAGGCAGGCGCAGGATCGGCGCGAGGGTCAGCCCCACCTTGTAGCCGGCCGACGCCATCTGCCGCAGCGCGTGCAGTCGCCGGGCCATCCGCGGCGCCCCACCCTCCAGCCGCTCCGCCGCCACCGCGTTGACCGAGAACCGGATGCGCGTCCTCCCGCCATGCGGTAGGGCGAGCAACGGCTGCACGGCGTCGAACTTGGTGGTGAACCGCAGCTGCACGGCGGCGTCCCAGGCGCCGAAATGCCGGATGCAGGTGGCCAGCGCCCCCGTCAGGTGCTCGAGCGCCAGCGGGTCGGTGTAGCAGGAGCATTCGTAGGTGGTGCCTTCCGCCGCCCGCGCTGCGGAGACGGAGGTGACGCCGCCTTGCCCCAGCGCCGGCGCCAACTCGGCCAGGATCTCCGGCAGGTTGGCATAGACCCGCACGATCGGCGGCCCGGCCAGCGAGCCTGCCAGGTAGCAGTACTGGCAATGTGCCGGGCAACCCTCCGCCAGGTCGAACCGCCAGTCGGCCGAGGGCGGGATCGGCTGCAGCCGCCGCCGGCTCGCCGAGGCGGTGACCAGCGCCATCGTCGTCTTGGCGTCGCGATACGTGTCGGGCAATCCAGTCAGCCGGTCCGCCCGCAGCTTCACCACCTCCACGCCGAGCGCCGCCGCCCGCTCCATCACCGCGGCGCCATACGGCCAGCCCAGGGCGGAGGGCGTGACCAGCAGCCGCTTGGGCACCCAGGGTCGGCCGCCTGCCGCGGCAGGCACGGTCGGGAGGGCGGTGGCGGATGGGGGCATGCGCTGGAACATCGGACGCCGCGCCACATGTTCCAGGCATGAACGACCTCGCAGGCTTTCCCCCACGCGCGTTTGACAAGGCGGACCCGTCGCCGGACCCGCTGTTCTACGGTCAGCCCCGTCTCGTCACCCACATCGACGACGGCGTCATCGCGGCCGTCACCGGCCTGTATCGCCGCCTGCTGCCGCCCGATGGCGATGTGCTGGACCTGATGAGCAGCTGGGTCAGCCACCTGCCGCCGGAGGTGCGATACCGCCACGTCACGGGCCACGGCATGAACGCGGTCGAACTGGCGGCGAACCCGCGGCTGGACGAGTGGTTCGTGCAGGACCTGAACGCCACCCCCACGCTGCCTCTGCCAGACCATCGGTTCGATGCCGCCTGCCTCTGCGTGTCCGTGCAGTACCTGCAGCAGCCGGTTGCCGTGTTCCGCGCAGTGCTGCGGGTGCTGCGGCCCGGCGCGCCGCTGGTGGTCAGCTTCTCCAACCGCTGCTTCCCGACCAAGGCGGTCGCGATCTGGCAGGCGCTGGCAGGGGCAGACCAGCAGCGCCTCGTCTCGCTCTATCTCTCCCGCGCCGGGTTCGACGCGATCGAAACCGCCCAAGCCGTGCCGCCTGCAGGCGACCCACTCTGGGCGGTCATCGGCCGGACGCCATGGCCACAGCCGGCTTGAGCCCGCATTTCGGTGTGATCGATGCAACCGCCGCGGTTCCCCGAGCGCTGCCCCCTCAGCACGCGAGAGGACAAGCATGAGCAATCCGAACTGGGGCGGCCCGCCGCTCAACCGCCGCACCGTGCTCGAAGGCGCAGCAGCCATCTCGGCCTTGGCAGGTCTGGGCGAGGGCACGGCAGCGCTGGCGCAACCTGCGGCCGGTGCGGCGGCGCAGCAGCCCGAGGCGGCGCACGTGATGCCCGTGACCCTGCACATCAACGGGGAAGAGCACAGCCTCACGCTCGACACCCGCACCACCCTGCTGGACACGTTGCGCGAGCATCTGGACCTGACAGGATCCAAGAAGGGCTGTGACCATGGCCAGTGCGGCGCCTGCACCGTCCTGCTGAACGGCACGCGCATCAACAGCTGCCTCTCGCTGGCCGTCATGCACGACGGCGATCAGATCACGACCATCGAAGGGCTGGGCCAGCCGGGCAACCTCCACGCGCTGAAGGCCGCGTTCCTGCACCATGACGGCTACCAGTGCGGATATTGCACGCCAGGGCAGATCTGTTCTGCGGCCGGCATGCTGGCGGAGGCCAAGTCCGGCATGCCCAGCGTCGTGACCGCCGACCTGGCCGGCGCCCCGGCCCTGACCGACGACGAGATCCGTGAGCGGATGAGCGGCAACATCTGCCGCTGCTCCGCCTACCCGAACATCCTCGCTGCTATCCGCGACGTGGCGGAGAGCGCGGCATGAAGGGGTTCACCTACCAACGGGCGACCAGCCCGAAGGATGCAGCCCAGGGCGTGCTTTCCATGCCGGATGCGACCTTCATCGCCGGGGGCACCAACCTGCTGGACCTGATGAAGCTGCAGGTCACCACCCCGCGCCACGTCGTCGATGTCAGCCGGCTCGACCTCAAGCGGATCGAGCCCACGCCGGAAGGCGGGCTGCGCGTCGGCGCCCTCGTCACCAACGCCTCCCTCGCCGGCGACCCGCGCATCCGCAAGGATTACGGGGTGCTGAGCCGAGCCCTGCTCTCCGGCGCCACCGGCCAGTTGCGCAACAAGGCGACGACCGGCGGCAACCTGCTGCAACGCACCCGCTGCTACTATTTCTACGACACCGCCAAGGCCTGCAACAAGCGGGCGCCCGGGTCCGGCTGCGACGCGGTGGGCGGCTACAACCGTATCCACGCGATCCTGGGGGCCAGTGAGTCCTGCATAGCCACCCATCCGTCGGATATGGCGGTGGCGATGCTGGCGCTCGACGCGGTGGTGGAGGCGACGGACAAAGACGGCTCGACCCGTGCCATCCCGATCGCCGACTTCCACCGCCTGCCGGGCAGCACGCCCCAGATCGAGACCAACCTGAGGCCGGGCGAGCTGATCACCGCGGTCGTGCTGCCGCCACCGCTGCCGGGCGTGCACGTCTATCGCAAGGTGCGGGACCGGGCGTCCTACGCCTTCGCCCTGGTCTCAGTCGCCGCCGTGGTCGACGTGTCCGGCGGGCACATACGCTCGGCCCGGCTGGCCTTTGGCGGGCTGGCGCACAAGCCCTGGCGGGTGCCGGCAGCGGAGCAGCGCTTGGCCGGCGCGCCCGTCGGCGATGCCAGCTTCACCGCGGCGGCCGATATCGCCTTCGCCGGTGCCCGCGGCTACGGCAGCAACGATTTCAAGGTCCCGCTCGCCCACCGCACCTTGCGTGCCGCGCTGGCCGAAGCGACCCGGACCTAGGAGCCCAGCATGATCGTCATGAACGCACCGGTCGGCGAGAACGTCCTCGACTCCGACCAAGCCGGCCTCGTTGGCAAGCCGATGGACCGTGTCGACGGGCCCCTGAAGGTCACCGGCACCGCCCGCTACGCCTACGAGGTTCGCGATGCCGGCCCGGCCCTGTATGGCGTTGCCGTGCTGGCCACGATCGGCAAGGGTCGCATCACCGGCTTCGACAAGGCCGCGGCCGAGCAGGCGCCGGGCGTGGTCAGGGTGCTGACCTACCAGGACGCGCCGGCACAGGGCAGCGGCAACCATCGCGAGGCCTGTGCCGTGCTCACCTCGGCCGACGTGGAGCATTACGGGCAGCCGGTGGCCTTGGTGGTCGCCGAAAGCTTCGAGGCGGCCCGCGCCGGAGCCTACCTGGTCCGCGTCAACTACCAGGAGGACCCGGCGCATTACTCCATGACCGGCAATGCCGGCGCCGCGAAGAAGCCGGAAGAGTCGCAATCGCCCGCCGATACGGCGGAGGGCGATTTCGCGTCCGCCTTCGCCGCGGCACCGGTCCAGGTGGACGTCACCTACACCACGCCCGACCAGACGCACGCGATGATGGAGCCGCATGCGACGGTGGCGACGTGGGAGGGCGGCAAGCTCACCGTCTACACGTCCAACCAGATGCTGGTGCAGGCACAGAAGGCGCTCGCCCGCACCTTCAAGATGCAGCCGGAGGATGTCCGCGTCGTCAGCCGCTTCATCGGCGGCGGCTTCGGCTCCAAGCTGTGGGTGAACGCGGATGCCACCCTGGCCGCCATCGGCGCCAAGGTATGCGGTCGCCCGGTGAAGCTCGCGCTGACACGGCAGCAGATCTTCCACGCCACCACGCACCGGTCGGAGACGATCCAGCGCATCCGCATCGGCACGGACAGGGACGGCCACATCCAGGCGATCGGCCATGACGTGATGTCGTGCAACCTGCCGAGCGAGCAGGACTACGAGGGCGCGGCCAACCAGACCCGCACGCTCTACGCCGGGCTCAACCGGCAGACCCGGCATCGCCTGGTCCCGCTCAGCATTCCCGTGTCCTCCGCCATGCGGGCGCCCGGCGAAGCGGTCGGCATGCTCGCGCTGGAATGCGCGATGGACGAGCTGGCGGAGCAGTTGGGCATCGACCCGATCGAGCTGCGCATCCGCAACGACGCGACGGTCGACCCGACCAACAACGTGCCGTATTCCAGCCGCCACCTCGTCGACTGCCTGCGCACCGGCGCCGAGCAGTTCGGGTGGGCCAAGCGGGGCAAGCCTGGCCAGGCCAGGGACGGACGTTGGTTCGTCGGCATGGGTGTCGCCGCTGCCACCCGCCAGAATCCGCTGCAACCCTCGCAGGCGACCATCCGCATCGACCCGAATGGCTTCGCCACGGCCCGCATGGCGATGACCGACATCGGCACCGGCACCTACACGATCATGACGCAGATCGCGGCCGAGATGCTGGGACTGCCGATGGACCGGGTTCACGTGGAGATGGGCGACACCAACTACCCGCCCGCCTCCGGGTCCGGCGGATCATTCGGAGCGGGCAGCGCCGGGTCTGCCTTGTATGACGCCTGCACCAACCTGCGCGGCAGCCTGGCGCAGGCGGCGGGCATCGACCCGGCGACGGCCGTGTTCGCGGACGGGGCCGTTCAAGGCGGCGGCAAGAGCGTCCCGCTCGCGCATCTGGCCGGTCCCGCCGGCATGGAGGCCAAGGGCGAGATCAAGCCGGGCGACATGAAGACCAAGTGGTCGCAGCAATCCTACGGCGCCCACTTCGCGGAGGTCGGCGTGAACATGGACACCGGCGAGGCCCGCCTGCGCCGCATGCTCGGCGTGTTCACCGCCGGCCGTATCCTCAACCCCAAGACTGCGCGGTCGCAGGCGATTGGCGGCATGATCTTCGGCGTCGGCGCGGCGCTGGAGGAGGACTTGGTGATGGACGACCGATACGGCTCGTTCGTGAACCACGACCTGGCGGAATACCACGTCGCGGTCCATGCCGACGTCCCCAACGTGGATGCCGTGTTCCTCGGCGAGTTCGACGACAAGACGAACCCGCTGAAAACCAAGGGCATCGGCGAACTCGGCATCTGCGGCGCCGGCGCGTCCGTCGCCAACGCCATCTACAACGCCTGCGGCATCCGCGTCCGCGACTATCCGGTCACGTTGGACAAGCTGCTGACGAAGCTCCCGGTATCCTGACGGCGTTCACCGACGGAGGGACCGGCATCGCCCGCCGCGAGCAGGCGGCTCGGGAGGACCGTGATGATGAAGACCCTACCCTCATGAGGGCCTATGCCGTCCTGACGTCGTACATCATCACCACCCAGTCGGCGCGGGCGAACCGGTAGCCGGTGCGGTTGCTTCGATACGCCACCGCTTCCACCTGGTTGTGCACGGGGAACCACAGCGCCGTGTCCATGATGGCCTTCTGCGCGTCGGCGTAGATGGCGGCCCGTTTGGCCGGGTCCGTCTCGGCGCGCCCGGCGGCGAACAGCGCGTCCAGCTTGGGGTCGTTCAGGTGCATCCAGTTGTATTTGTAATGGCCGGGCGTCGTGATGTTCACCGCGGAGAACAGGTTCTCCAGGCACATCGGATCGGCCTGGATCCAGCGGACCGGCAGGATGTCGTACTCGTTGGCGAAGACGAGCTGCTGGTTGCGGGCGAAGGTGATGGTCTCGACCTTGATGTCGAAGCCCACGCGTTTCAGCCGTGCCTGGATCTCGGTCGCGGTATCCGGCTCCAGCGGTGGCGGCGCGCCGTAGAACGCGCTGAGCCGCTGGCCATCCTTGACGCGGATGCCGTCCGGCCCCGGCGTCCATCCGGCCTCGTCCAACAGGGCGGCCGCGGCCTTCTCGCTCGGCGGGTAGTAGCCCTCCACGCCTTTCCAGTAGGTCGGCGTGGTCGCCGATAGCGGGCCGAAACTCGCATCGATCAGGCCGAAGAACAGGTTGTCCGCCAGATCCTTGCGGTCGATCGCCATCGCCATGGCCTGGCGCACGCGCAAATCCTGGAAGATGCCGCGGCTGCCGTTCAGCTCCACCCCGAACGGCACGCCCGCGGCGTTGCCGACCATGGTCTTGAACGCCCGGTCGTCGCTGTAGCGCTTGAGGTCCAGCACCGGTGTCGCATCGCAGATGTCGATCTCGCCCGCGTCCAGCGCGGCCACCCGGGTCGACCCGTCCGGGATGAAGCGATGGATCAGCCGCGCCACCTTCGACGGCCCGGTCTGCGACATGAAGGAGGGCGCCCAGTTATACGGCTCGAACCGCTCCATCACCACGCGCTGCCCGGCCTCCCATGACACGAAGCGGAACGGCCCGGCGCCGACCGGTGCACGCGAGAACCCATCGTTGCCCAGCTTGCGCACGGCGGTGGGCGACACCGGCGCCAGCGTGCCCTCCGCGAAGCTCGCGACGGCAGCGCCGAACGGGGCCGAGTAGTTGACGCGCAGCTGGAACGGGCTGAGCACGTCGGTGCCGGCATACGGGCCGAGTTGGGTGATCGCGCCCTCGCTGGCCAGCTTCGGGTCGGCGATGGTGTCGAAGGTGAACTTCACCGCCTCCGCATCGAAGCGCGTGCCGTCGTGGAACTGCACGTCCTCGCGCAGCTTCAGCACGACGCTGCGGCCGTCGGGCGCCACGTCCCACGCGGTCGCCAGCCCGGGGAACAGCTTGTTCGACCCGTCGCTGGCGACCAGCGTGTCGAACACCTGCGCGATCACCTGGTACTCGTGCCGGGAGCTGGTGACGCGCGGGTCGTAGGTGCGGGCGCCGTTGTCGTCCTCGCCCCAGGTGATGGTCAGCGGGCTCCCTTGCGCGGCCGCCCGACGGATCGCCGGTGCGGCCAGTGCGCCGCCCAACACGGCGCGACGCGACAAACCCGATGCGGCCTTGGCCATGCTTTCCCCTGATGCAGCCGCCGCGACTATGGCCGGAGGCAGGCGGCCGGCGCAATGCAGCTCCGCTTGCAAAGCCTGCCCTCGCGCATAGTGTGCTGCCGTCTGGAGGCTGCGATCCGATGCACAGGCTGACCGGCTACACGGACCGATGGAGCGCCAAACCGGGCGAGACCATCCGCTTCATGGTCAGCAGCGCTGCCGCGGCCCCGTTCACGGTCGGCTTCGCGCGCTTGCTCTGCGCCGACCCGAACCCAGCCGGTCCGGGCTACCGCGAGGTGCCGATGCCGTCCTCGGTGGACGGGCTGCACCCGGGTCGGGAGCAGCCCGCCCGGCTTGGCAGCTATGGACAGGCAGCCGGCCTCCAGCTCGACCCGGCCGGCGGGGTGAGCCTCTCCGCGACAGTATGGCCGACCCTGCCGGACGCGGCGCAGGGCCTGCTCAGCCTCTCGGGTCCAGGTGGGCGGATCACACTGGGCCTGGGTCCGGACGGAGCGTTCGCCGAAATCGCCACTTCGGATGGCAGCCTCTCGCGGGTGGATTCGGGCGCGCCGATGCTGCCGCGCCGGTGGTACGACGTCGCCTTGACGATCCAAGCCGATGGAACGCTGGGCGTGCTACAACGGCCACGCCATCCGCTCGGCACGATCCGCGATGCGGGGCAGGGGACCGGGCGGACCGCGTTGCCGGCCGCCGGGCTGTTCGACGTGCACCTGGCCGTGCTGCCCGGTCGCGTCGGGCACTACAACGGCAAGCTGGAGCAGCCGGCGGTGCGCAGGGGCAGCGACCTCGCGGCGGCCCCGCTCGCCTGCTGGGATTTCGCGCGGGAGACCGGTGGCGACACGGCGGTCGACACCGGCCCGCAGGCGCGGCATGCCCGGCTGCACAACCTGCCGACACGCGCGATGACCGGTGCCGGCTGGACGGGCGCCGTGCACGACTGGAAGGCCGCGCCGGAGCAGTACGGCGCGATCCACTTCCACGATGACGACCAGGGGGACCTTGGCTGGCAGCCCAGCGTCACGCTACGCATCCCGGAGGATTGGCCCTCCGGCTTCTACAGCGCACACCTCCGCAACGAGGCCGGCGAGGACCGCATCCCGTTCTTCGTGCGCCCGGCGCGGCCCCGGTGCGACACCGTGCTGCTGGTGCCGACCTTCACCTACCAGGTGTACGGCTGCTACGTCCGCCCCGGCCGCGGGGCGGAGATCAGCGAGCGGGTGCGGTCCTGGGGGGCGCTGACCGAGACGCCGGACATGAACCCCGAGTTCGGGCTGTCCACCTACAACTATCACCGCGACGGATCGGGCGTGGCGATCGCCACCATGCTTCGCCCGATGCTGGACACGCGCCCGCGGCAGATGAGCCTGATGGACCCGTCGCCCGGCGGCTCCGGCACCGGCCGCATCTGCGCCGACAGCTACATCGTCGATTGGCTGGACCGCGCCGGGATCGACTGCGACGTGGTGACCGATCACGACTTGCACGAGGAAGGCGTCGCCGCCCTGGCGCCCTATCGCGTGGTGATCGCGGCGCAGCACCCGGAATACCATTCCGAGCGCATGATGACGGCGCTGGAGCAGTATCTCGGCGGCGGCGGCCGGCTGATGTACCTGGGTGGGAACGGCTTCTACTGGCGCGCCGAACCCTCGGCGACACAGCCGCATGCGCTGGAGGTACGCCGGGCGGAAGGCGGCATCCGCGTGTGGGCGACCGAGGCCGGGGAAAGCTACCACGCGCATGGCGGCGGGTATGGCGGGTTGTGGCGGCGGATCGGCCGCCCGGCGCACCGCCTGGTGGGCAACGGCTTCTCCGTGCAAGGGCGGCACTTAGGCTTCCCCTACCGGTTCACCGCCGCGATCGGCGACCCGCGGGTGGCGTTCATGGCCGAAGGGCTGGAGGCCGCGCCGGGCGACGTGTTCGGCGACAGCGGCGCCATGGGCGGCGGCGCGGCGGGCTTCGAGCTCGACAGCGCCGACCCACATCGGGGCACGCCGCCGGACGCGCTGGTGGTGGCCAAGGGCGTGGTAATCCACCCGGATTACGGCCCGGTCAACGAGGATATGCTGGTGCTCCGCCATCCGAGGCGCCAGGAGGATTGGTCCTGCGCCGACATGGTGTTCTTCGAGACGGCGGCGGGCGGCGCGGTGTTCTCCGTCGGCTCGATGACCTATGTCGGCAGCCTGCCGCCGGATGGCTACGGCAACACGCTCGCGCGGCTGACGACCAACGTGCTGCGACGCTTCCGCGACCCGGCGCCGTTTGCGCAGGATGCCGCCGCTTCGTGAGGCGTGTCGGCCGTCAACTGCTGGGCATCGTGCCGACCCTGCTGCTGACCTGGACGCTGGTGTTCGCGGCGCTGCAGGCCATGCCGGGCGACCCGGTGGCGCTGATGCTGGGCGGTACCCCCACCAGCGAGGAGGTGATCGCGGCCGAGCGCGCCAGGCTCGGGCTCGACCGCCCGGTCGTGGTCCAATACGTGCGGTTCCTGGGCGGTGCGCTCGTCGGCGATTTCGGGGAGAGCTTCCGAACCCGGCAGCCGGTGATGGGGATGATCGCCGAGCAGGTTCCCTTCACCCTGTCCCTGGCATTGGGCGGGCTGCTGTTCGGCGCCAGCGTAGGAGTCGCGCTGGGGGTGCTGGCCGGCCTGTTTCCCTACGGTTGGATCGACACCGTCATCATGACGGCCGCGCTGGCCGGCGTCTCGCTGCCGGGCTTCTGGATTGCCATGCTGCTGATCCAGTTGTTTGCGACCACGCTCGGCTGGCTTCCCGTGCTTGGGACCGGGCTGTTGGCGCTGATCATGCCCAGCATCTCCGTCGGCATGTTCCTGGCCGGCGGCCTGTCCCGCCTGGTGCGCTCCTCCATCATCGAGGTCATGGGGCTGGACTACATCCGCACCGCCCGGGCCAAGGGCTTGCCGGAGTGGCGCGTGGTCTGCAAGCACGCGCTGCGCAACGCCGCCATCCCGCCGCTCTCCTTGCTGGGCGTCCAGTTCGCGCTGCTGATCGGCGGCGCGGTGGTGACGGAGACGGTGTTCGCCCGGCCGGGCATCGGCGCGCTGCTGGTGCGCGCGGTGCTGGAGAAGGACTACCCGGTGGTCGAAGGCATCACCGTGCTGACCACCGCGGCCTACGTGCTGGTGAACGTGGCGATCGACGCGCTGTACGTCGTGCTCGACCCGCGGACGGAGCGGGCTTGAGCGACCTGGACCTGGCCGCGCAGCCGATCGCCATCCCACCCGTGCGCGCCCGCGCCTGGCGGCGGGTGCTTGGCAGCCCGGGGGCGGCGGTGGGCACGCTGGTGCTGCTGGTCGTCGTGCTGGGCGCGCTGGCCGCGCCCTACGCCGCACCGTACGACTGGAACGCGACGGGCGTGTGCCGGCGGCTGGCGGGCATGTCCGCGCAGCATTGGTTCGGCTGCGACGTGTTCGGCCGGGACCTGCTCAGCCGGGTGCTGTATGGCGGCCGCTACTCGCTGGCGATGGGGCTGTCGACGGTGGCGATCAGCCTGGTGGTGGGCGGCCTGTTCGGGGTGGTGGTCGGGTATGCCGGCGGCCGGGCGGACGCGCTCGGCACCCGGGTGATCGACATCATGCTGGGCTTCCCGCCGATCATCCTGGCGATCCTGCTGGTCGCGATCTTCGGGGTGGGCCTGGTGAACGCCGCCATCGCCGTAGGGATCGCCGGTATCCCGCGCTTCGCCCGCGTGGTGCGCGGGGCCACCCTGTCGCTGGCCGGCCGGGACTTCGTGGAGGCGGCGCATGCGCTGGGGGCGCGGCGGGGGCGCGTGGTGCTGCGGCACCTGCTGCCGAACCTGCTGCCGACGATGGTGGTGCTGGCGACGCTCGACTTGGGCAACGCGGTGCTGTTCACCGCGACGCTCTCCTTCCTCGGGCTCGGGGCGCAACCGCCGACGCCGGAATGGGGTGCGATGCTGAACGCCGGGCGGGACTACGTGCGCTACGCGCCGTGGACGATGATCTACCCGGGGCTGGCACTGTTCCTCACCGTCCTGGCGGTGAACCTGGTCGGGGACCGGCTGAACCAGGTGTTCGATCCCCGCAGCGCCGTGCGGCGATAGGGCTGAGTGGGCTTAGGCCAAGCCTTTGACAATCTCTTTGGCTGATCTCCCTCTCCCGCCAGCGGGAGAGGGTTTCAATGCAGGAAGAGTCGTGTTCGTGGAGGCGCGCTAGAACGCCCGCAGGTTGTCGCGCAGCATGGCGTGCTCGTATCGCTTGCGCACGACGCCCAGCTTCTGCAACGCGGGCGTCAGCCCGTCCGCGATCTCGGTGATGTAGCGGCGGGTGAAATCCGGATCCATGATCAGGAAGCCGTCGCCACCCACGGCGTCCATGACCTCCGCCATCTGCGCCGCCACATGGGCCGGCGTGCCCACCAGGTCGGCATCGCGCAAGGTCCGCCCTTGCATGACGATCTGCCGCGGGGTGCGGCCGGAGTAGCCCTTGGCCACGGAGAGATGGCCGTTCGAGGTCAGCTCCGGCAGCTTCTCGTCCAGGTCGTATTGCGAGAAGTCGATGCCGGTCACGCGGGACATGTTCGCGAGATAGAACTCGATGTGGCTCTCCGCTTCCGCGAGCCTGGCCTGGTCGCGGGCCCGCGCCGCCTCCATGGACTCGGCGATGATCGGCGCGATCAGGAACATCACCTTGACGTGGTCCGGATTGCGGCTGAACCCGGCGGCCTGTGCGCGGATGTCGTCGCGAAAGTCCTTCATCGCCGCCACGCTGCTGGCCGAGGCGATGATCGTGTCCGCCCAGCGCGCGGCGAAGGCGCGGCCCCGGGGCGAGCCGCCGGCCTGGCAGATCACCGGATGGCCCTGCGGCGAGCGGGGTGCGGAGAGCGGACCCCGGGAGCGGAAATACTTGCCCTCGTGGAACACCGGGCGGACTTTCGCCGGGTCGGCAAAGATTTCGTTCTCCTGGTCGATCACCATGGCGTCGGCGTCCCAGGAATCCCACAGCTTCTGCACGACGTCGACGAACTCGTCCGCCATGTCGTAGCGCTGATCGTGCGGGAACTGCCGGTCGTGGCCGAAGTTCTGCGCACCGCCATCGTTGCTGCCGGTGACGAGGTTCCAGCCGGCGCGGCCGTCGCTGATGTGGTCGAGCGTGTTCGTCAGCCGCGCGAGCAGGAACGGGTTGTACTCGGTGGTGGACAGGGTGGTGATGATGCCGATCCGCTGCGTGGCCTGCAGCATGATCGGCGCCACGACGGCGGGGTCCAGCTTCGGCGAGTCGACCGCCAGCCGCAGATAGGTCTCGTGCGAGTTCTTGTAGGTGTAGGGGACGTTGCAGGAATCCTCGATCATCACGTAGTCGAACGCGGCCCGCTCCAGCTCCTTGGCGAGGTGGACGAGAAGGTCGGGCTTGACCCAGCCATGCGGGTTGGGCCCGCCCCAGCCGCTGCGCCATCCTTTCGGCCCGTAGCCCTTCATGACGAACCAGCCGAGGTGAAAAGGCGTCCTGGCCATACCCGTGTGAACTCCGTCCCGTCGCGTGCGCTGCAAGACATATGCCGTGCCTGTTCAAGGAATGGGCAGCGATGCTGCCGAGAAGGTGCTTGAAAAGCAGGCACCCTGAGCCGGAGCGGGCACATCACGGCTGACGTCAAGCGGTTCGCTTATGATTGCGCCAGCCCGCCGATCGCGTCAGGGTGGCCTTGCATAACGGCAGATGAGGCTCGCCATGTCGCAACCATCCAGTCTCGTCATCCGTGGCGGCACCATCGTGGACGGCAATGGCGGCGCGCCGTTCGTGGGCGACATCCTCGTGCGCGACGGCAAGATCGTCCAGGTCGGGCAAGTCACCGCCCGCGGCGAGCGGGAGATCGATGCCGCGGGCAAGATCGTGGCGCCCGGCTTCGTCGACATCCACACGCACTATGACGGCCAGGCCATCTGGAGCAACCGGATGGACCCGTCCTCCTGGCACGGCGTCACCACCGTGATGGTCGGCAATTGCGGCGTCGGCTTCGCGCCCTGCAAGCCCGAACAGCGCGAGGTCATGGTCGCGCTGATGGAGGGGGTGGAGGACATCCCCGAGGTCGTGCTGACCGAGGGGCTGACCTGGGACTGGGAGAGCTTCCCGGACTACCTGGACCGCCTGGCCGATCGGCAGTACGACGTCGACATCGTCACCCAGGTGCCGCACGCCGCCATCCGCGTCTACGTCATGGGCGACCGCGGCGCCAGGCGGGAACCGGCAACGCCGGCGGACATGCGGGAGATGGCCCGCCTCACCGTGGAGGGCATCGCGGCCGGCGCGCTCGGCTTCTCCACCTCCCGCGCGATCATCCACCAGACGCTGGCCGGCGAGCACACCCCCACCTTCGGCGCCGCCGAGGAGGAGCTGGCGGTGATCGCGGAGGCCATGGGCGAGCTTGGCGCCGGCTGGTTCCAGCTGATCACCGACTTCGACGACCCGGAGGACGAGTTCCACCTGCTGCGCCGCGTCGCCGAGCGCGGGCGGCGGCCGATGAGCCTGACCTTGGCGCAACGCGAGGGCAAGACCGGGCACTGGAAGCTGCTGCTGGACCTGATCGCGCAGGCCAACGCCGATGGGATCACCATGTATGCGCAGGTGATGGGCCGCCCGATCGGCCTCAACCTGGGGTTCCAGATCTCGCAGCACCCGTTCGTGCACCGCCCCAGCTACAAGGCGCTGGCCCATCTGCCCTGGGCTGAACGCGCGGTGGAGTTGGCGAAGCCGGAGGTGCGGACGGCCATCCTGGCGGAGACCACCGAGGACCCGGTGCAGCGCCGCCGGCTGGAAAAGTATGACCGGATGTTCGTGCTGGCGGACCCGCCGGATTACGAGCCGGAGCTGAGCCAGAGCATCGCGGCGCGCGCCGGGCGGATGGGCGTGCCGGCGCAGGAGCTCGCGTACGACACCATGCTCGACGGCACCTTCCTCTACCGACCGATCACCAACTACGTGGACGGCGACCTCAACGTCTGCGGCGAGATGATGCAGCACCCCAACGCCCTGCTGGGCCTGGGCGACGGCGGTGCGCATCTCGGCATCATCTGCGACAGCGCCACCTACACCCACACGGTGGTGCATTGGACGCGGGACCGCACGCGCGGCCCGACGCTGCCGCTGCCCTGGATCATCCAGAAGCTCACCCGCGACCCGGCCCGCGCGATCGGCCTCCATGACCGCGGCGTGCTGGCGCCCGGCATGAAGGCGGACATCAACGTGATCGACTACGCCGCGCTGAAGATCGAGCCGATGACCGTGCAGTTCGACCTGCCCAGCGGTGGCCGGCGCCTGATGCAGGAAAGCCGCGGCTACGTCGCCACCATCGTCAGCGGCGAGGTGGTGACGGAGAACGGCGTGCCCACCGGCGCGCTGCCGGGCCGCCTGGTGCGCGGGCGGCAGGACGCCGAACCGGTCCGCCTCGCCGCGGAGTAGCCCGGGCCCGTGGCATGGCCGTTGCTTCGCTTGGCGGGTGGGATGGAAGCACAGGGGGCGTTGCGAGGGTTCGAAGGGGATTGCCATGCCGATCGATCTGAGTGCGTCGCGCCGGAGCCTGTTGTGGACCGCGGGCGCGGTCGCCGGGCTGTCGCTCTCCCCGGCCTGGATGCGGCAGGCGCGCGCGCAGAAGCAGGGCGGCACGCTGACGGTGGCGCTCTCCAACAACCCGATCACCTGCGACCCCATCAACATGGCGAGCCACGACACGGAGATCCTCAGCCAGACCATCTGGGAGAACCTGGTCGAGTATGACGTCGAGGGCGTGCTGCGGCCGCAGCTGGCGAAGGCGCTGCCCACCATCTCCGACGACAAGCTGACCTACGCCTTCGAGCTGCGCGACGACGTCAGCTTCCAGAACGGGCAGAAGCTCACCGCCGAGGACGTGAAATACAGCTTCGAATACCTGATCGACCCCGCCCACAAGGCGTCCCGTGGCTCCCTGTTCAGCCGCCTGTCGCATGTCGAGGTGGACAGCCCGACCAAGCTGCGGGTCATCCTGAAGGAGCCGTATTCCCCCTGGCTGACCTTCCTGACCAAGTTCATGGGCATCTGGCCGAAGGACTCGCGGGAGAAATATGGCGACGACTACTTCCGCCTGACGCCGATCGGCGTCGGCACCGGGCCGGGCATCTTTGAGGAATGGCGGCCGAACGACTACGTGAGCTTCAAGCGGAACCCCCACTACTGGCAGCCGGGGCTGCCGCACTGGGACCGGCTGGTGGTGAAGATCGTTCCGGAGGACGCGACCCGCGTCGCCTATCTGCTGAGCGGCCAGGCCGACATCATCGGCGCACCGCCGCCGCGCGACTTCGCCCGGCTGAAGTCCCGACCGAAGATGCAGGGAGCCGCGCGCGTCACCAATGGCGGCTGGTGCGTCATGCTGCAGAACAACGCCAAGCCCCCGTTCGACGACGTGAACTTCCGCCTGGCGGTGGCGCATGCGGTGGACCGCAAGACCATCGCCGAGAAGATCTACTACGGCCTGATCGAACCCTCCTCGGTGCCGGCGCCCACGTCCAGCTGGTGGTACGACAAGACGGCGGGCGAGGCGGTGACGTACGACGTGGACAAGGCGAAGGCCTTCCTGGCCAAGTCCAAATACCAGGGCGATGCGGCGACGTTCGAGTTGCTGACCAGCGCGGAAGCCTACCTGCTCGACACCAACGACTGTGCCGTGTTCCTACAGGCGGAGTTGGCGAAGATCGGCATCAAGGTGGTGCTGAAGAAGGGTTCCTTCGCCACGGTCAACCCGCAAATCTTCCGCGGCGACTATCAGAGCGCCATCGTCAACTTCATGTCGCCCGGCGACCCCACCTACATGATCAACGTCAGCTGCACGCCGAACCAGTTCCTGTCCAAGGCCACCGGGTACGACGACCCGAAGGTGGGCGAATTGCTCAACGCCGCCTATCGCCTGGACGACAACGAGCACGCCAAGCTGCAGCCGATCTATTCCGAGCTGCAACGGCACCTCACCACGACCTCTCCGCTCACCTGGATCGGCTTCTTCGACGCCGCCAATGTGTGGCGCGACCGGGTGAAGAGCTTCAAGGTGAGCCAGGGGCTGACCATCACGGTCCGCGACGTCTGGCTGGAGTAGCGGCGGTGGCCGCCTTGTTCCTCCGCCGCGCCGGGCTGTCGGTGCTGTCGCTGCTGGTGGTCAGCTTCGTGCTATTCGTGCTGACCCGGTCCATCCCCGACAGCCCGGCCCGCATCGTGCTGGGCGACGAGGCCACCCCCGCGGCCATCGCCCAGTTCGACGCCGACCACGGGCTGGACCGGTCGATCCCCATGCAATACGTGTCCTGGGTGGGCGGCATCGTCCTGCACGGGGACCTCGGGACGTCGTTCACCACCGGGCTTGGCATGAACGAGCAGGTGGCCCACACGCTGCCGGTCACGCTGGAGCTGGTGCTGGCCGCCTTCGCCGTGTCCATCGTCGTGTCGCTCGCGCTGGGCACCTTGTCGGCGGTGTTGCGTGACAGCCCGGTGGACTACCTCGCGCGCTTCATCGCCGTCCTCGGCGTCTCCGTGCCTGGTTTCTGGCTGGCGCTGGTGCTGATCCTGGCCTTCGCCGTCGACCGGGACTGGTTTCCGCCCGGCGGCGTGGTGCCCTTCACGGAGGACTGGCGCGAGCACCTGCGCTCGATCGTGCTGCCGGCCTTCTGCCTCGGCATCTTCTACCTTGCGGTGCTGACCCGCATGACCCGGTCCAGCCTGCTGGACGTGCTGGGGCAGGATTTCATGCGCACCGCCCGCGCGTCCGGCCTGCGCCGCCCGCGGGTTCTGCTGTATGCGCTGCGCAACGCGCTGGTGCCCGTGGTCACCATCGCCGGCATGTCGTTCGGCCATATGTTCGGCTGGGCGCTGATCATCGAGCAGGTGTTCAACATCGACGGCCTGTCGCACGCCCTGCTGCAGGCCATCCAGCAGCGCGACTACGCCATGGTGCAGGCGGTGGTGATGGTGTTCACCGTCGTGTTCGTGGTGGCCAACCTGTGTGCGGACGTGGTGAACGCCTCGCTCAACCCGCGGCTGGCGGCGGCATGATCCGGCTGCGGCGGCTGGTCAACGGCTGCGGCGGCGCGGCGGGCTTCGCGGGTGCGGTCATCGTGCTCGGCCTGGTGGTCATGGCGGCGGGCGCACCATGGGTCGCGCCGCGCGACCCGCTGATGGTGGACATCTCCAACCAGTTGCTGGACCCCGGCGGCCCTTTCCCGTTCGGCACCGACCAGTCCGGCCGCGACGTGCTGAGCCGGGTGATCTGGGGGACCCGCGCCTCGCTCAGCGTGTCCGCCATCGCCGTGGTGATCGGCATGGCGGGCGGCGTCACGCTGGGCCTGGCCGCCGGCTTCTACCGCGGCGGCTGGGTGGAGCAGGTCACCATGCGCTTCCTGGAGGCGATCGCCGCCATCCCGATCCTGATCTGGGCGATCGCCCTGGTCGGGATCTTCGGCGTGGGCGACATGCATGTCGGGCCGGTCGTGCTGGCCAACGAGGCCAAGCTGACCATCCTGCTCGGGCTGCTCTACATCCCCACCCTCGCGCGCGTCACCTACACCACGGCGTTGGTGCAGTCGCAGGCCAACTTCGTGCTGGCGCGACGCCTGCAGGGCGCCAGCGGGCTGCGCATCATGGTCTCCGACGTGCTGCCCAATTGTCTGTCGCCCGTCATCGTGCAGGCCACCCTGCTGCTGGCGATCGGCATCATCATCGAGGCCTCCGTCAGCTTCGTGGGCCTGGGCGTGCAGCCGCCGACGCCGAGCTGGGGCAACATGCTGGCCGACGCCCGCAACTACCTGCTGTCCGGCGAATGGTGGTTGTCGGTGTTTCCCGGATCGGCCATCTCGCTCGCCGTTGTCGGCTTCAACCTGCTGGGCGACGGCCTGCGCGACCGGTTGGACCCGCGCCACGCGACCGCGGCGCTGGCCACATGAGCGAGCCGCTGTTGCGGGTCGACGGGCTGCACGTGGCCTTCGGTGCCCGCAACAGCTGGCGCGACGCCGTGCGCGGGGTGGACCTGCGGGTGGCCGCCGGCGAGGTGGTGGGCCTGGTGGGCGAAAGCGGCTCCGGCAAGAGCCTGACGGCGCTGGCCGTGATGGGCCTGCTGCCGCCCGGCGCCCGGGTCAGCAGCGGCCGCATCCTGTTCGATGGCCAGGAGCTGGTCGGCCTGCGGGACGGCGCCATGAACCGGCTGCGCGGCCGCGACATCGGCATGATCTTCCAGGACCCGCTCAGCGCGCTGAACCCCGCCATCCCGGTCGGCCGCCAGATCGTCGACAGCCTGCGCACCCACGCGCGCATGACCCGGCGCGCCGCCGAAGCCCGGGTGGTGGAACTGCTTGACCTGGTCGGCATCGGCCAGCCGGCCGAACGCGCGCGCGCCTATGCGCACGAACTCAGCGGCGGCATGCGGCAGCGGGTGATGACCGCGCTGGCTGTCGCCAGCAACCCCAGGCTGCTGATCGCCGACGAACCCACGACGGCGCTGGACGTGACGGTGCAGGCGCAGGTGATCGGCATGCTGGACCGCATCCGGCGGGAGCTGGGGATCGCCGTGCTGTTCATCAGCCACAACCTGGACCTGGTGGCGCAGATCTGCGACCGCGTCTCGGTCATGTATGCCGGCCGGGTGGTGGAGAGCGGCGCGGTGGAGCCGCTGTTCGATGCGCCGCGCCATCCCTACACCAGGCAGCTGCTGCGCTGCGTGCCGCGCCTGGATGGCGGCACCGGGCCGATGCCGACCATCCCCGGGCTGCCGCCCCGCCTCGGCTCCGTGCTGCCGGGCTGCGCCTTCTCGCCCCGCTGCGTGGTGTCGCAGCCGCGCTGCCCGGCGGAGGCGCCGCCGATGCGTCGCGACGCCGGCCATCTCTCCGTCTGCTGGGAGGGCGTGCCCTGAGCGCCGACGCGCCGATCCTCGAACTGCGCGACATCCGCAAGGAGTACCGGCTCCGGCAGGGTCTGCTGGCGCGGCTGCGCGGCGGGGCCAAGCCGTTCGCCGCGGTGGACGGCGTATCCTTCTCGGTGCCGCGGGGCAGCATCTTCGGCCTGGTCGGGGAGAGCGGCAGCGGCAAGTCGACCCTGGCGCAGATCATCGTGCGGCTCACCCTGCCCACCAGCGGCACGCTGCTGTTCCACGGCCGGGACGTGGCAAGCCTGGACAAGCCGGCGGCCCGGCACTTCAGGCAGGGTGTGCAGATGGTGTTCCAGGATACCGGCTCCTCGCTCAACCCGCGCAAGCGCGTGCGCCGGGTACTTGCCGAGGCGCTGGCCGCCCGAGGAGTCACGCGCGCCGCTGCCGCTGCCGAGGCAGCCCGCCTGATGGATCGCGTCGGGTTGGATACGCCGTTGCTGGCCCGGTTCCCGCACGAGCTCTCGGGTGGCCAGCGGCAGCGGGTCGGCATCGCGCGCGCGCTGGCCATGGCGCCGGAGCTGTTGGTCGCGGACGAGCCGGTCTCGGCACTGGACGTGTCGCTGCAGGGGCAGATCATCAACCTGCTGGCGGAGATCAACGCTTCGCTCGGCCTGTCGATCGTGCTGATCAGCCATGACCTGGCCGTGGTGGCCCGCGTGTGCGCGGCGCTGGGCGTTATGAGCAAGGGACGCATGGTGGAAACCGGCCCACCGAGCCGGGTGCTGTTCGCGCCGGAGCACCCGTATACGCGCAGCCTCCTGGCCGCGGTGCCGCGTGGGCTGGAAGGCCGCCGCCGGGTGGACGCCGCGCAGATGGAAGCTCCGACGACGGTGGAGGCGATCACCGTCAGAGCTTGATCGTTCCTCCCTCTCCCTCTGGAACAGGGCTTTCCTCCAGGCGCGGGGGGCTGCCGCTACGCCACGTGGGCGGGATGGTGGCAGGCGAAGCCGTGCCCGGCCGCATCGTCCCAGCGCGGATACTCCCGCCGGCACAGCTCGGTCGCGGCCGGGCAGCGCGGATGGAAGTGGCAGCCGGGTGGGGGTGCGGAGGCGGACGGGATTTCTCCCGTCACCCGCGGCAGCATGCCGCGTCGCGCCGGGTCGGGGATGGGGGAGGCCTCGCAGAGCATGCGCGTGTAATGGTGGCGGGGCCGCTCGAACACCGCGGCGACGGGCCCTTGCTCGACGATGCGGCCCAGATACATCACCGCCACCCGCACGCAAAACCAGCGGACCACGGCCAAGTCGTGGCTGACGAACAGGAAGCCCAGCCCGCGCCGCGTCTGCAATGCCTTCAGCAGCGTGAGGATTTGCGCCTGCACCGACACGTCCAGCGCGGAGACGGGCTCGTCCGCCACCAGGAGCTCGGGCTGCAGCACCAGCGCCCGGGCGATGCCGATCCGCTGGCGCTGCCCGCCGCTGAAGGCGTGCGGGTAGCGGCCGAGCGCGGACGGGTCCAACCCAACCTCCTCCAGCAGCGCGGCGGCGCGGGCGCGGGCCTCCCGCCCGGTGGCGATGCCGTGCACCGCGAGCGGCTCGACCAGCGTCTGCCCGATGCTGCGCCGCGGGCTGAGCGAGGAGAACGGGTCCTGGAACACGATCTGCATGCGCTGCCGCAGCCGGAGCAGCCCGGCGCCCCGCGCGGCCAGCACGTCCTCCCCGGCGAACCGCACCGACCCGGCGGTCGGCTCCACCAGGCGCAGCGCCAGGCGCGCCAGGGTGGACTTGCCGCAGCCGCTCTCGCCCACCAGCCCGAACGCCTCCCCCGCCTGGACCGCCAGCGTGACGCCGTCCACCGCCCGCACCGTGGCCGCCGCCGCGCGCGGAAAGCCGCGGCGGGACGTGAAGTGCTTGGCCAGCCCGTCCAGCTGCAACAGGGCCGTCATAGCCCGCCGAGCGTGGGATCGCCCGCGTCCCGCAGGCCATCGCCCAGCATGTTGAGGCCGAGCACCAGCAGCAGGATCGCCAGGCCGGGAAAGATCGACAGCCAAGGTGCGTCGAGGATGTTCTCGAAGCCGTCGCGCAGCATGCTGCCCCAACTGGGCGCCGGCGGCTTGATGCCGAGGCCGAGGAAGGACAGCGCCGCCTCCGTCCGGACCGCGTCGGCCATCCACAGCGTTGCCATGACCAGCACTTCGGAGGCCATGTTCGGCAGGATGTGGACGAACAGGATCCGCACGTGGCTGAAGCCGAGCGCCCGCCCGGCCTCCACATAGGCGCGCTGCCGCAGGCTGAGCACGGGCGCGCGGGCCACCCGGGCGAAGGGTGCGACGGTGGTCAGCGCGATGGCGAACACCAGGCTCTGGAGCGACGGGCCGACCAGCGCCACCACGATCAGGCCCAGGATCAGGCTCGGGAAGGACAGCAGCACGTCCACCACCTGCATCACGAACAGGTCCGTGCGGCCGCCGACATAGCCCGCGACCAGGCCGATCGTGCCGCCCACCAGCATCGCGGAGGCGACGGACAGGAACGAGACCAGTAGGGAAAACCGGGCACCCCACAACAGCCGGGACAGCACGTCGCGGCCGAAATCGTCGGCGCCGAGCGGGTACTCCGCGCCCGGCGGCGCCAGCTGGTCGACGATGTTCTGGTCGACCGGGTCGGCCGGCGACAGGAGCGGTGCGCCGAGCGCCGCGAGCACGATCAGCAGGCACAGCAAGGCCCCGAGGCACGCGGTCGGGTGCCACCGCATCCAGCGCAGGGCATAGCGCAGGCGCGTCACGCCTCGCGCACGCGGGGGTCGAGCAGGCCGTAGGCGAGGTCGGTCAGCAGGTTCACCACCACGATCAGGAAACAATAGATCACCAGCAGCCCCTGCAGCATGGTGTAGTCGCGCTGGTTCAGCGCGCCGACGATGATGCGGCCCAGGCCGGGCCGGCTGAACACGATCTCGGTCAGCACGGAGTTGCCGATCAGGATGCCCACATACAGGCCCACGATCGTCACGATCGGCAGCGAGGCATTGCGCAGCCCGTGCCCCCACACGACCCGGCGCCACGGCACGCCCTTGGCCCGCGCGGTGCGGATGTAGTCCTCCCGCAGCGCCTGCAGCATGGTGGAGCGGGTGACCCGGGTGATGTAGGCCGCCATCACCGTGCCCAGCGTCACCGCCGGCAGCACGAGCTTGTACAGCCGGTCGATCGGGTTGCTCAGATCGGTGTTGCCGACGATGGGGAACAGGCGCCAATGCAGCCCGAACATCAGCAGGAGGAAGATGCCGGATACGAACACCGGCAAGGACAGGCCTAAGAGCGAGCCGATCCGCACGGCGAAGTCGATCACGCCGTTGCGGTAGACCGCGGCATACACCCCCGCCGGCACGCCGATGGCCACGCCCACCAGCACGGAGGCCACCGCCAGGTCGATCGTGTAGGGCAGCACGGCGCCCACCTCGCTCAACACGGAGCGGCCGGTGACCATGCTGCGGCCGAAATCGCCCGCCAGCGACTGGCCGAGGAAGGCCAGGAACTGCGCCCAGATCGGCCGGTCCAGGCCGAGCCGGACGTGCAGCGCCGCGATGGCGGCCGGCGTGGCCTGGTCGCCGAGGATCGCCATCGCCGGGTCGCCCGGCACGATGCGCACGACGACGAACACCAGCGTCAGCACCGCGAGCAGCGTCGGCACCGCCGCCAGCAGCCGGCGTGCCACGTAGAGGATCACGCCGGGTCGGCCCCTACTTGAAGCCGGACGCCTCCGTCAGCATCGGGCCGAGCGACATCGATCCCGTCTGCGGGAAGCCGAAGTCGAAATCGTCGTGATGCGCCCAGACCTGCAGCGTCTCCACCAGGGGCACCGCGCAGACGGCGGCGACGATCTTGCGCTGCGCCTCCGCCCAGTCCTGCGCCTGCTTGGCCAGGTCCACCTCGCTGCGGGCGGCGTCGATCTCCGGGTCGGCCACGTTGCAGTGGCTGAAATTGGTCACCGCCGTCGGCTGCAGCACGATGGAGCGCGAGGAGAAGAACTGCGTCAGGTACACGTCCGCCACCGGGAAGCGCGCGGCGGCGTAGAAGGACATGGGGCTGAGGTCCTGCCTGATCATCTGGTGGTAGGTCGCGTGCTCCACCACGTTCATGTCGACCGTGATGCCCACGCGTTTCAGCTGCGCCTGCACCACCTGCATCAGCGCCAGGCTGTTGGGCTCCTGCGTCATCACCATCTTGATCGTGACGCCGTCCTTGTAACCGGCCTCGGCCAGCAACTGCTTGGCCTTCGCCGGGTCGTACGGCAGCAGGCCGTTATCGGCGGTGAAGCCGAGGTAGCCGCTGGGGATCACGCTCTTCGGTTCGCGCGCCACGTCGGCCCCGCGCCAGCGCAGGATCTCGGCACGGTTGATGCCGTAGGCGATCGCCTGGCGCACGCGGATGTCGTCCAGCGGCTTGGACGTGATGTTCAGGTAGATCTGCGACAGCTCCGCCGGGTCCATCACGTCGGTCACCACGTGCGGCACCGCCTTCATGCGGGCGACCCATTTCTGGTCCTGCGCGCCATCGCCGAGGTCGATCTCGCCGTCCTGGAACGCCAGGTCCCGCGATGCGCCGGAGGGCATGAAGCGGTAGCTGATCGCGGCGACCTTGGGCTTGCCGCGGAAATACGCGTCGTTGGCCACCAGCTCCAGCGACTGGCTCGGCGCCACCGACTTGAACATGAACGGCCCGGTGCCGATCGGCGCCCGCTTGAAGCCGTCGCCGCGCTCGGCATAGGCCTTCTTCGACAGGATGAACCCGCCGGAATAGTTGGCGACCAGGCCGAGCAGGCTCGGCACCGGCTGCTTCAGCGTGATCCTGACGGTGTAGGGGTCGACCGCCTCGACCGACTGGAACTGCGCGTAGTCGGCGGCGAAGGCGGAGGTCGCGGCGCGGGCGACCTTGTCGTAGCTGAACACCACGTCGTCGGCCGTCATCTCGCCGTAGCTGCCATGGAACTGTACGCCGTGGCGCAGGTGGAACGTCCAGGTCTTGCCGTCGGCACTTTCCTCCCAGCTCTGCGCCAGGTCGGGCTCCAGCGTCTTGGGGTCGATGGTGCCCGGCTTGAACCGGGTGAGCGCGTTGAAGATCCAGGCCACGGGCGCACGGTCCTGCGTGCCCACGGCGAAGTCCGGATCGAGCGTGCCGATGTCCTGCGAGAAGATCGAGACGGCGATGGCGGATTTCGGCTCGGCGGCGGCAACGCCGTGGATCACGAGTGCAAGGGCAAGCAACGCGGTCGGCAGAACCTTCTTCATCGCGGAGTCCTCATGGTTGTCTCCATCCTAGCGACAGCGCGGTGTGGAATGACAGGGCTTCGGCACCGCTAACCATGCAGCGTCAGGGGCGCCGAGGGGGCGTTCCAGCCTTCGAACCGGGCGAGCCGGAACGGTGCGATGTCCAGCTCGGGCGCGCGGCCTTGCACCAGCCCGGCCAGGAGCTTCCCCGTGACCGGCCCCAGGCAGAAGCCGTGCCCGGAAAAACCCATCGCGACCACCAGGCCCTCGACCTGCGGCGGCGCGTCGATCACCGGCAGCGCGTCCGGCGTCAGGTCGATCAGCCCGGCCCAGACGGCGTCGACCGACGCCTCGGCAAAGGCCGGGACCACCGCCGCGAACGTCTGCACCGTCAGGCTGATGCTGCCAGCCGTCGGCGCCACCGCCGGGCGGGGCGAGGCCGCCATCCGGCCGTGCCAGGGCAGCAGCCCGCTGGTCACGCGCCAGCGCCCATCAGCCTCCTGCCGCCCGGCGCAGTCCGCGTTGGCGACGCCGATCACCTGGTCCAGCACGGTCTCGCCCGGCAGCGAGCGCAGCACGGTGACCATCGGCACCTCCAGCGGCACATCCAGGCCGAGCGGCTGCAGCAACTCGTTGCCGAAGATCCCCGCCGCCAGCACCACCCGGCCCGCCGGGATCACCTCCGTCTCGGTCCGCACGCCCGTCACCGCGCCGCCAGCGGTCTCGATCGCCACCACGCGTTCGCCGAAGCGCAGCACGGCGCCCGCCCGCTCCGCCGCGCGGACGAAGCTCATCACCGTGGCGTGCGGGTCGGCATGGCCGTCGCTGGTGCAGAGCGACGCGGCGGCCACCGTCGGCGAGACGGCCGGGGCGACGGCACGGATCTCCTTCGGGTCATGGAGGAAGCGTATGTCCAGCCCGGCCGCTTCCTGCTCGGCCACCAGATTGCGGATCACCGGAACCTCCGCCGCGGTGCGGGCCAGGCGCAGGTTGCCGCGGCGGCGGTAATGCGTGGTTCCGTCCAGCCGCTCCGCCAGCTCGGCCCACAAGGCCACGGCCTGCCGCGCCAGCGGCAGCTCGGCCGGATGGCGGCCGGATTGGCGCACCCCGGCCAGCGTCCAGCCGGACGCCATCGCCGCCGGACCCCACCGGTCGAGCAGCACCACGCTCAGCCCGGCGGTGGCCAGTTCGTAGGCGGTGGCCGCGCCGCTGATGCCGGCCCCGATGATCACCACGTCCGCCATGCCCTACCCCTCCGATGCGCCGGTCGCGACGTGGCAGCGCGCCAGGTGGCCCGGCGCGGCCTCCACCAGGCTCTGCGGCCGCTCGCAGCCCGCCCGCGCCATGCCGCACCGGGGCTGGAAGCGGCAGCCCGCCGGCATCGCGTCCAGCGGTGGCACCCGGCCCGGGATCGCGGCGAGGTCCCCCGCCGGCCGGTCCATGCGCGGGATCGCGGCGAACAGGGCGCGCGTGTACGGGTGGGCGGGGCGGGCGAACACCGCACCCACCGCCGCCTGCTCCACGATCTGTCCGGCATACATGATGGCCACGCGGTCGGCGATCTGGGCGACCACGCCGAGGTTGTGGGTGATGAACAGCATCGCCATGCCGTGCCGCGCCTTCAGGTCCGCCAGCAGGCCCAGCACCTGCGCCTGGATCGTCACGTCCAGCGCCGTCGTCGGCTCGTCGGCCAGCAGCACCGCCGGGTCGCACACCACCGCCAGCGCGATCATCACCCGTTGCCGCATGCCGCCACTGAACTGGTGCGGGTAGTCGTCGTAACGCGTGGCCGGGGAGGGGATCTTCACCTCCTCCAACACGGCAAGCGCGGCGCGCCGGGCCTCCTTGCGGGACAGGCCGCGGTGCACGCGCAGGCTCTCCGCCACCTGGACGCCGACGGTCATCACCGGGTTGAGCCCGGTCATCGGGTCCTGGAACACCATGGCCACGGTGTCGCCCCGCAAGCGCTCCAGCTGCCGACGGGAGCAGGCGACCAGATCCACCCCCGCGGCCCAGGCCGAGCCGGTGACCCGCGTCGCCGCCGGCGGCAACAGGCCCATGATGGAGAGCGCGGTGACCGACTTGCCGCACCCGCTCTCCCCAACGAGGGCCAGGGTCTCGCCCGGGGCGAGGCCGAACGACACGCCGTCCACCGCAGGCCGCCAGGTGTCGCCCAGCCGGAACTCGGTCCGCAACGCGTCGACCGCCAGTGCGCTCATCCGTGGAGCGAGAGTGGCTGCGCGGGGCCGTTCCAGCCGTCGAAGCGCGCCAGCCTGAAGGCGTCCAGCGGCACGCCCGGGGACCGCCCGTGCACGAAGTCGCACATGATCCTGCCGGTGAGCGGGCCGAGGCAGAAGCCGTGGCCGGAGAAGCCCATGGCGATCGCGAGCCCGCCCACCCCGGTGCCGTCGTCCAGCACGGGCAGCGCGTCCGGCGTCTGGTCGATCAGGCCGGCCCAGATGCTTTCGATCCGCGCGGTGCGGAACGCCGGCACCAGCTCGCCGAACACGCCGAGCGCGTGGTGCACCGATTGCACCGTCGGCCGCACGGTGGGGGTGGCGCCTTCCTCGACTTCGCCGTGCCAGGGCTCGTGGCCGCCGCCGGCGCGGAAGCGGCCGTTGAACTCCTGCCGTCCGCCGCCATTGGCATAGCCGGTGCCGACCACCTGCTCCAACAGCGGCGGCAGCGGGGTGGAGTTCACCATCGTCACCATCATGACGTCCAGCGGCACGCGCAGGCCCAGCGGCTCCAGCAGCTCGTTGCCATACACGCCGGCCGCCAGCACGACGGCCGCCGTGGCGATGCGGCCCTTCTCGGTGACGACGGCCTGCACGCGCCCGGCTTCCGTCTCGATCGACGTGACCCGCTCGCCGAAGCGCAGCACCGCGCCCGCGCGCTCCGCCGCCAGCACGAAGGCGGCGACGCTGGCCTTCGGGTCCGCCTGCCCATCGCTCGGGCAGAGCGAGGCCAGCACGACCTTCTCCGACAGGGCGGGCGCCGCGTCCCGGATGGCGCGGCCCTCCAGCCGGATCATCTCCAGCCCGGCCGCCCCCTGCTCCGCGATCAGCTGCTCGATGATCGCGGCCTCCCCGGCATCGCGGGCGCAGCGCAGGTTGCCGCGCTGGCGGTACTGCGTGGGGGCGTCCAGCCGTTCGGCCAGCCGCTCCCACAGCCGCACCGCCTCCATGGCGAGCGGCAGTTCGGCCGGGTGGCGGCCGGACTGCCGCACGCCCGCCAACGTCCAGCCCGACGCCATCGCCGCCGGGGCGTAGCGGTCGACCAGCACGACGCGCAGGCCGCTGAGCGCAATCTCGTAGGCCGAGGCTGCGCCGCTGATCCCGGCGCCGATGACCACCACGTCGAAGCTGTCCGCCGTCACCGACTCCCTCCATGGGGCGATAGAGCTGCTGCCCTCATTGATGCTCGGAACGCGAGCGCGCCTCAAGGCCTTGGCGGCGGACGGGTTGCTTGAAGCTGGCCGGGCGTCCCTGTAGGCAGGCTGCGCACCCTGCCCGGACGCTTGCATGTATTTCCTCGGCCGCTGGCTATCGGACGCCCTGCGCGTCGCCCTGATCCTGGCGGGCGGCCTGCTGTTCATGCAAGCCCCGGCCTTGTCGCACGATTACGGCGCGGCGTTGCGCCAGGTGGCGGAGGCGGGAGGCCGCGACATCGCGGCGCGCGAGACGACGGCCCGCGGCTACTACCCCGACCTCCAGGCTGCCTCCGAGACCGACCTGCTGGCGGCGCTGGGTAGCCGTGAGCCGTCGAACGCCGCCGGCCTCGAGCAGTCACGGGCGCGGAACACCGCGCTGGAGGCCGCGCTGGACAGCCTCGACCAGGCGCCGCCGCTGCTGCGGCCGGTCGTTGCGATCTGGGACCTGCTCGTCGCGCCCGACGCGGGCAAGCGCGCCGTGGCGGCGCAAGCCGTCCAATCGTTCGTCCCGGCCGTGCAGCTTTCCGCGGCGGCCCTGGCCTGGGCGCTGATCGGGGTCATCGTGGGTTCGTTCCTGGCGCAAATCTTGCTGCTTCCCGCCCATCGCGGGCTGCGCCGGGCGTGACAGCGCGCGGTGCCACCGGGTGCCGGCCGCAGGAGGGAGCCGCCATGCACGCCGACCTGATCCGCTTGACGGCCAACGAAGCGGTGGCGCGCTTGCGGGCCGGCGAGGCCACCCCGCTGGAGCTGATCGACGCCGCAGCCGCGCGCATCGCCGCGGTCGAGCCAGCGGTGAACGCCCTGCCGACGCTCTGCCTGGACCGCGCGCGGGACCATGCCCGGCGGCTGATGACCCACCGCGAGCCTGCTGCGGCGCAGGAGCCTGGTTGGCTCGCAGGGCTGCCGCTGGTGATCAAGGACCTGATGGATGTCGAAGGCGTGCGGACGACCTACGGCTCCCCGCTGTTCCGCGACCACGTGCCGGCCGCGTCGCATCCGCTGGTCCGCCGCATCGAGCGGAAGGGCGGCATCGTCATCGGCAAGTCGAACACGCCGGAGTTCGGCGCCGGCGGCAACACGTTCAACGCCGTGTTCGGCCGGACCCTGAACCCCTGGAACACGGCGCTGACCTGCGGCGGCTCCACCGGCGGCGGCGCCGTGGCGGTGGCGACCGGCGAGGCCTGGCTGGCCCAGGGCTCGGACCATGGCGGCTCCCTGCGGGGGCCGGCGACACTCTGCTCGGTCGTGGGCATCCGCCCCTCGCCCGGCCGGGTCACGCGGGGGACGGCGAACAACCTGTTCTCCCCGTTGTCGGTGCAGGGGCCGATGGCGCGCAACGTGCTGGACCTGGCGCTGTTCCTGGACACGATGGCAGGCCTCTGCCCTTCCGACCCGCTCACCTTCGACGCCCCGGCCCGCACCTTCCTGGACGCCGCGGCGGAGGCCAGGCCGCCACGCCGGGTCGCCTTCACCGCCAACTTCGGCGGGCGCCTGCCAGTCGACCGCGAGACGCGCGAAATCTGCGCCCGCGCGGTGCGGCAGTTCGAGCACGCGGGGTGCGCGGTGGAGGAGGCGTTCCCGGAGCTTGGCCCGGTCGAGGACGTGTTCCTGGCGTTGCGGTCGCAGCATTTCGTCGTCGACCGGGAGCTGCAGATCGCAGCGCATCGCGAGCAGATCAAGCCCGACATCATCTGGAACACCGAGCACGGCCTGTCGCAATCCAGCAGCCGCCTCGCCTGGGCCGAGCGCGAGCGCGCGGCGCTGTATCGGCGGTTCGCCGCTTTCTTCGACGACTACGACGTCCTGGTCACGCCCGGTTCGGCGACGCCCGCCTGGGACGTGGCGCTGCGTGCCCGCGACGTGGTCGACGGCGTCAAGCTCGACAACTACATCGCCGGCAGCGCGCTGACCTCGGCCATCACGCTGACCAGCTGCCCGGCGGTTGCCGTGCCCTGCGGCTTCGACCAGTACGGCCGTCCGGTTGGGTTGCAGATCGTCGCCCCGGCGCGCGGCGAGGCAGCAGCGCTGGCGGCGGCCCGTGTGTTCGAGTTGGCGTCCGGGCTCGACAAGCTGCTCCCGATCGATCCGCGATCCGGAACGGTGCCGCCCTGACCGCATTGTAGCCGAACGAGCCTCGGACGAGGCGGCCACACAGGAGAGCACCATGGAGTTCAACCGCCTCGGCCATTCAGGCCTGCGCGTCCCCGCGCTTGCGTTCGGCACGGCGACCTTCGGTGGCGGCAACGACTTCTTCAAGGCGTGGGGGTCGACGGACGCCGCCGGGGCGTCCCGGCTGGTCGACGTCTGCCTCGACCAAGGCGTCAGCCTGTTCGACAGCGCGGACGTGTACTCCACGGGCCTGGCCGAGCGAATCCTAGGCGAGGCGATCAAGGGCAAGCACAACCGCGTGCTGATCTCGACCAAGACCACGTTCCCGATGGGGACGGGGCCGAACGACTTCGGCTCTTCCCGCCAGCACATCCTGGCGGCGGTGGACGGGTCGCTGAGCCGGCTCGGCGTCGAGCACATCGACCTGCTGCAGCTGCATGGACAGGACTACAACACCCCCGTGGAGGAGACGCTGGCCACGCTGGACCAGCTCGTCCGCAGCGGAAAGGTCCGCTACGTCGGCTGCTCGAACTTCTCGGGCTGGCACCTGATGAAGTCGCTCGCCGCGTCGGACCGTTACGGCTATGCGCGCTACGTGGCGCACCAGGCCTACTACTCCCTGCTCAACCGCGACTACGAGTGGGAGCTGCTGCCGCTCGGCCTGGACCAAGGCGTGGGCGCGGTGGTGTGGAGTCCGCTCGGATGGGGCAAGCTGACCGGCAAGATCCGGCGCAACCAACCCGCCCAGCCGGGCAGCCGCGCGCACGACATCGCCGGCACCGGCCCGCAATACGAGGAGGAGCGGCTGTTCCGCATCGTCGACGCCCTGGACGGGGTGGCGGCGGAGACAGGCAAATCCGTCCCCCAGGTCGCGCTGAACTGGCTGCTGCGGCGGCCCACGGTGGCCACCGTCATCATCGGCGCCCGCAACGAGGAGCAGCTGGTGCAGAACATCGGTGCGGTCGGGTGGGAGCTCACGCCCGAGCAGGTGGCGGCGCTCGACGCGGCCAGCGAGGTGACGCCCGCCTATCCCGTCTGGCACCAGTGCGGCTTCCCCATGCTCAACGAGCGGGCCGGGGGGATGAACCGGCGGAGCTGAGGACGGTGCTCGACCGTCCGGCGGCTGTGGAAGTCGGCGTGCCGCAGGGATCGGCCGCGTTGCTGACGGTGCTGACCGTCGGGGTCGGGGTGCTGGTCGCCAACCTCTACTACGCGCAGCCGCTGATCGCCTCCATCGGTGCGGAACTGCACATCGCGCCGGAGATCGCCGGGTCGGTGGTGAGCGTGGCGCAGATCGGGTATGGCACCGGACTGTTCTTCCTCGTGCCCGCCTCCGACCTGGTCGAGAACAAGCGGCTGGTGCTCACCCTGATGGGGCTGACGGTGCTGGGGCTGGTCGGCCTGGCGACCTCCGGCGGCGCGCTGACCTTCTTCATAGCATCGTTCCTCATCGGCCTGTGTGCCACGGCGGCGCAGGTGCTGCTGCCCTTCGCGGCGCACCTGATCCCGGAGGAGCGGCGGGGCCGGGTGGTCGGCAACATCATGGCCGGCGTGCTGACCGGCATCATGCTGGCGCGGCCGGTGGCGCTGTTCATCTCCGGCTCGTTCGGCTGGCGCGCCGTGTTCTGGATCTCGGCCTGCATGGTCTCGGCGCTGGGCCTGCTGCTGGCCCGCATGATGCCGAGCTACCGTCCGGCGGGCGGCATGCATTACGGCCGCATCATCGTGTCCATGGTCGGGTTGCTGCCGCGCATGCCGGCGCTGTGCTGGCGGTCCGCCTACGCCGCGCTCATGTTCGGCCTGTTCAACATGTTCTGGACGGCGGCGCCGCTGATGCTGGCCGGGCGCTTCGGCCTGGGCCAGCACGCCATCGGCCTGTTCGCCCTGGCCGGGGCGGGCGGGGCGCTGGCTGCCCCGATGGCTGGACGGCTTGCCGACCGGGGGCTGGAGATCGCGGCGACGGCGGGGTCGATGCTGCTCATCGCCCTGTGCTTCGGCGCGACCGGCTGGGCCGTGGCGGCCACGGCGCTGCTTCCGCTGGTCGTCGCCACGGTGCTGCTCGACGCGTCCGTGCAGACCAACCAGGTGGTCAGCCGGCGCACGGTGTTCGGCACGCCGGCGGCGATCCGCGGCCGCGTGAACGCGCTCTACATGACGTCGACGTTCATCGGCGGCGCGACCGGCTCGCTGCTGGGCACGCTCACCTACGATGCGGGCGGCTGGAGCGCCACGGCGGGCACCGGCGTGGCGACGGGCGTGGTCCTGCTCGGGCTACTCGCGATCGAGATGCGCCGAGCGCGTTGAGGCAGACGGTGGCGCCGAGGCCGCGCGCCGCATAGCCTTGCCCCACATCGAGGAAAGGGCATGCGCATGGACGGTCTTCTCCCAGGACGCGGCGCGCTGGTGACGGGCGGCGCCGGCCGCATCGGCCGCGCCATCGCCGCGACGCTGGCGCGGGAGGGGGCACGCGTGGCGATCACCGACCTTCCCGGCGAACCGCTCGACCGCGTGGCCCGGGAGTTGGGCATCCCCGGCGTTCCCGGCGACGTCACCGATCCGGCCTCCGTGGCAGGGATGGTGGAGGCGGCAGAAGCCGCGGTCGGGCCGCTGGACATCCTCGTCGCCTCGGCCGGGATCTTCCCCAACTGCCCGCTGCTCGACATGGAGCTGGAGGAGTGGGAGCGCGTGTTCGCCATCAACGTGCGCGGGGTGATGCTGTGCAACCAGGCGGTCGCCCGGCGCTGGGTCGCGCGCGGCACGCCCGGTGCGATCGTGAACCTATCCTCCGGCGCGTCGCGCTCGGCCCGGCCAGGCAGCTCGCACTACTGCGCGTCCAAGGCGGCCGTGAACATGATGGGCGAGGTGTGGGCGTCCGAGCTGGGGCGGCACGGCATCCGAGTCAACACGGTCCTGCCGGGCCTGGTGATGGACGAGGTGGTGACCGCGGAGGACCCGGAGCGCCATCCCTACCTGAACGCGATGTGGCGGGCGACGCCGCTGGGCCGCACCGGAGACCCGGACGACATCGCGCAGGCCGTCGCCTTCCTCGTCTCCGACCGGTCCGCCTGGACGACGGGGGCCACGTTGCAGGTCAGCGGCGGCTCGCATTGCGGGCGGACGCACGTGCCGCTGACGCGGGACATGAACCTCGGCAAGCGCTGAGATCGGGCGTCACGTGGAAACGATGACATCCACCGTGCGGGCGAGCGTCGGGCGCCAGGGAGGCAGTCGCACGTCGAACACCTGAGCGAGCTTGGTGCAATCCAACCGCGAGTCCGAAGGTCGTTTGGCCGGAGTAGGCCAGTCCGCGGTGGTGATCGGGGTGACGGTCGGCATCGGGCGACCGTGCCGGGCCGCCTCCTCGAACGTCGCCACGGCCAGGCCGTGCCAGGTGGTGCTGCCGGTACCGGCGGCATGGAACAGTCCGGCATACTCGGGCAGCCAGCCGGCCTCGATCCGGGTTGCGATCGCCAGGATGGCGTCGGCGAGGTCCCCGGCATTGGTCGGGCAGCCCTGCTGGTCTGCCACGACCTTCAGCGTGTCCGTCCTCTGCGCCGCTGCAAGCATCGTGCGCACGAAGTTCTTGCCCGTGGCAGCGTAGACCCAGGAGGTGCGCAACACCACAGCCCGCCCGTAGGGCAGCACGGCCCGCTCGCCCGCCAACTTGCTGCTGCCGTAGACGCCGGTCGGCGAGGTCGGGTCCGTCTCGACATACGGGGCGCCCTTCGACCCGTCGAACACGTAGTCGGTCGAGATGTGGATCAACGGGATACCTGCACCGGCACACAGCCGGGCGAGTTCGGCCGGGCCATCCCGGTTGGCCCGCAACGCCGCCGCTTCCTCCTGCTCCGCCGCATCCACCGCGGTCCAGGCTGCGGCGTTGACCACCAGGCTCGGTCGGACCCGGTCGAACACCGCCGCGAGGCTGGCCGGCTGATCGAAGTCGAACTCCGGCCGCCCTACCCGGGTCACCCGGTCCGCTGCCCGGGTGGCAAGCTCCGTCGCGAGCTGGCCTGCGCCGCCGGTGACCAGGATCATACGTGGAACCAGTTGGTCATGGCGGCCCAGCTTTGTGCCACCTTGTCCTTCTCGGACAGTTGCAGCTCCGCCGCGGGGACCGGCCATGGCAGCGCCAGGTCGGGATCGTTCCAGGCGACCGCCCGTTCGGAGGCTTTGTCGTAGTAGCCGGTGGTCTTGTAGACGACCTCGCAATCCGGCTCGAGCGTGACGAAGCCGTGCAGGAAGCCGGGCGGGATCCACAGCTGCTGCCAGTTGGCGGCGCTCAGCTCCACCGCGACGTGCCGCCCGAAGCTGGGCGAGCCGTGCCGCGCGTCCACCGCCACGTCCCAGATCGACCCCTTGACCACCCGCATCAGCTTGCCCTGCGCGTGCGGGGCAAGCTGGCAGTGCAACCCGCGCAATACGCCGCGGGCCTGCGACATGCTGTGGTTGTCCTGCACGAAAGGCAGGTCGACGCCGGCATCCTGCATCGCCCGCGCCGTCCACGTCTCCGAAAAGAAGCCGCGCGCGTCCCCGTGCCGCGCCGGGCTGAACAGCACCACCTCGGGGATGGCCAGGCGTTCGAACTTCATGGGTGCACCCCGTCGGCGATCTCCAGCAGCACGCGCCCGAGCTCGGTCTTGCGCAGCGCGTTGGCCCGCTCGCGCAGGGCCGCTGCGTCGATGAAGCCCATGCGGTAGGCGACCTCCTCCGGGCAGCCGACCAGCATGCCCTGGCGAGACTGGATGGTCTGCACGAAGGTCGATGCCTGTAGCAGGCTGTCCGGCGTGCCCGCGTCCAGCCAGGCGCAGCCGCGGCCCAGGCGCTCCACCGCCAGCGTGCCGGCCTCCAGGTAAAGCCGGTTCAGGTCGGTGATCTCCAGCTCGCCCCGCGCAGAAGGCTTCACCTGGCGGGCCAGCTCGGTGACGCGCCGGTCGTAGAAATACAGCCCGATGACGGCCCAGTTCGACAGCGGGGCGGTGGGCTTCTCGACGATGTTGAGGGCGCGGCCGCTCGCGTCGAACGTCACCACGCCATACCGCTCGGGGTCGCGCACCTGGTAGGCGAACACGGTGGCGCCCTCGCTGCGCGCGGCGGTGGCCTGCAGCGTTTGGCTCAGGTGGTCGCCGAAGATCATGTTGTCGCCCAGCACCAGGGCGCAGGCCTCGCCCGCCAGCCAGTCCGCCCCGATCAGGAAGGCCTGCGCCAATCCATCCGGCGACGGCTGCTCGGCAAAGCTGAAGCGGCAGCCGAGATGCGAGCCATCCCCCAGCAGGCGGCGAAAGCCCGGCAGGTCGACGGGGGTGGAGATCACCAGGATGTCACGGATGCCGGCCAGCATCAGCACCGACAGCGGGTAGTACGCCATCGGCTTGTCGTAGACCGGCAGCAACTGCTTGCTGGCTGCCAGGGTCATCGGGTGCAGGCGGGTGCCGGAGCCGCCGGCGAGCAGGATGCCTTTCAAGCCGCGGCGCCTCTTGCGTCCGCCGCGGCGCCTCTTGCGTCCGCCGCCTTCCCCAGGCGTTGGCCGGCGTACTGCCCGGCGCGGATGCGCTCCCACCACGGCCGGTTGGCGACGTACCACTCCACCGTCCGCTGCAGCCCTCGGTCGAAGTCGTGCGGCGCGCGCCAGTCCAGCGCCGCCTGCGCGCGGGCCGGGTCGATCTCGTAGCGGAAGTCGTGGCCGGGCCGGTCGGTGACGAAGTGGATCAGCCGCTCGCGCGGGCCCGCCGGGTCCGGCTGCAGCCGGTCCAGCGCGGCGCAGATGCCGTGGACGACCTGCAGGTTGCTGCGCGGCTGCCGCGCCCCGATCGCGAGTGTCGCGCCAGGCTCGGCCCGCTCCAGCGCCAGCACCAGCGCCTCGGCATGGTCGTCCACGAACAGCCAGTCGCGCTGGTTGGACCCGTCGCCATAGACCGGCAGGGGCTTGCCCTCCAGCGCGTTCAGCGTGACCAGCGGGATCAGCTTCTCCGGGAATTGCCAGGGGCCGTAATTGTTGGTGGTGTTGGTGACGAAGGCCGGCAGTCCGTAGGTGTGCCACCACGCCCGCACCAGGTGGTCGGAGGCCGCCTTGCTGGCCGAATACGGGCTGCGCGGGTCATACGGCGTGGCCTCGGTGAAGGGCGGGTCGCCCGCGTCGAGCGCGCCGAACACCTCGTCCGTCGACACGTGGTGGAAGCGGAACGCCGCCCGGCGCGGCGCCGCCAGGCCGGACCAATAGGCCCGCGCCGCCTCCAGCAGCACGAAGGTGCCGACCACGTTGGTCTGCACGAACGGGCCGGGTCCGTCGATCGAACGGTCGACATGCGTCTCCGCCGCCAGGTGCATGACCGCGTCCGGCTGGTGGGCGGCGAAAATCTCCCGCATCGCGGCGGCATCCGTGATGTCGGCGCGGACCAGGGTGTGCCGAGGGTGCCCACGCGCCTCCTCCAGCGCGTCCTCGGACGCGGCGTAGGACATCTTGTCCACGGTCACGACGCTGGCATCGCGGTGCCGGATCAGGTGTCGGACGACGGCGGAGCCGATGAAGCCACAGCCGCCGGTCAGCAGAACGCGCATACATGAACCCAATGAAGCCGGTCGCAATCTGGCAGGCGCGTCCCGGGGTATCAACCGCCGGCTCACCCCGGGTCTTTGAACAGGCCCTTGCGGTATTGCCGCTGCCGCTGTCGCAAGGCGGCGTCCCCGCCCACCAGCCGTCCGACCACACCCTGGACCCGTGCTATCTCCGCCGTGTGGGCGGCGGCGGTCATGCGTGCGGTCACGCTCGCCGGATGACGCCGGTGCCGGTTGAGCGGCCTGGACACGTAGGCGACCTGTGCACCCTTCCGCGCCAACACCTCGGCGTAGACGCGCCAGTCGCCGGTGACGTGCAGGTCGCGAAGCTCGGCCTGGCAGCGCCGCAGCGCCGCCAGCAGCGCCTTGCGACGCCATAGGACGGCGCTGACGTTCATGATCAGGTTGCGTTCGGCCATATGGCTGCGCAGGAAGGCAGTCCCGTCGAACACCGCGTCCGTCGAAAGCAGCGCGGGCCCGTAATAGCCCTTGTGGTCCGGCCACAACGTGGCGCCGCCCTCGTCGATCGCACAGCTGTCGCAGAAGGCGAGGGCAGGGGCCTGCGCCTGCGTGGCGGCGGTGGCCAAGGCAGCCAGGAGCCCGGGCTCCGCCGCGTCATCGGCCTCGGCAATCCACAACCACTCGCCCGTGGCCGTCTCGGCCGCCCGGCGCCATTGCGCGAAGACCGAGCCGGACCGGCGTCGCTGCTTTTCCAGTCTGATGGTGCGACCCCATGCCGCTGCGGTCCGCTGCGCCACCGCCACGCTGTCGTCGGTGGACGCGTCGTCGAGGACGATCACCTCGGACACCGGGTAGGATTGGGCGAAGATGGACGCCAGCCGCGTTTCCAGGAACCGGCCGTAGTTCCAGTTCGGCACCACGACCGACACCGGCAGCAAGCCCGGCCGCGCCAGCGCGAGGAGCGCCCCCGTGTAGCTGTCGAAGCGGAAGGCGCTGCGGCTTGCCCGCGCCAGGGCCCGGCGCCGGTCCGGCGTGAAATCCGCAGCGGCCTGGAGCGCCGCCTGTCCCATGGCGGCGACGTCGGCCAGCGCCACGGCGACCCCGGCTTGGAACTGGTCCAGCAGCGCCGGCACCCCGCCCGTGTCGCGGAAGGCGATGACGGGCGTGCCGGCGGCCATCGCCTCCATGGCGACGGAGGGCATCGGGTCTTCCCGCGAGGTGAGGAGGAACACGTCCGCCGCCGCGAGCAGCCGGGCCGGATCGTCGCGGTGGCCTAGGAAGCGGAACGAGCCGGTGGCCTCGGCCGACGCGATCTCGTCGCGCAGGTAGGTTTCGGTCGCCGGGTCGATCCCGCCGGCCCATACCAGGCAGCTTGCCGGGCGCATGGCTCGCATCGACCGCCAAACCTGCAGGAAGAGGTCGAACCCCTTGCGCAGGTCGGCGTAGCCCATGCCCACCGCCAGGACGGTGCCGGGCGGGAGGCCCAACTCCATGCGCGTGCCGTCGCGATCCGCGTCCGCTTCGTCGCAGTCGATCCCTTGCGGCAGGACCACGGGATGGGGCGGCCGGGTGCCGACGGCGTCACAGCACCGGTCGCGCACCACCGCGGCGGGGAACACGGCCGTGTCGGCGGCGGCCAAACCCTCGCGCAACGCCGCCACCAGTCCCTTCTCCTGCAGCAGATGCGGCAGTTCGTGCACCAGCAGCATCGACCGGATCGCCTGTCGCCGCAGCGGAAGGGTGGCCTGGGCACTGGCAGCGCTGTTGACGATGGCAGCGTCGCAGCCGAGCCGCCGCGCCGACTCGACCAGCGCGTCCAAGTGCTGGTGACTGGCCGCCACCGTCGTGGGTGCGACGCGGCGATACTCCGCCTCCAGGATGCCGCCGCCGAGCAGCAGGAACGAGACGTCGACGCCGTGCACGCGCCGCATCGCCCGGCCGATCCGGAGCAGCAGCTGCTGCGCGCCATGCGCCCGGGCGTCGTGGCCGACCAGCAACAGGCGGGTGCGGGCGTTCGCGGCAGGCAGGCCGGCCACGGCCCGCGCGGTGGCGTTGAGGAAGGCGCCGCCCCAATGCACGTCCGGCTCCAGCGTGGCGCCCTCGGCCCACTCGTTCCACGCGTTGATGCAGACGATCGCCTCGCCTTCGACCCGGTTGACGCGGGAGTGGCGGATCAGCTCCGCCAGCCACGCCTGGTATAGCGCCGGGGTAGCGCCATGCAGGATGGTCCCCGTGCCCTGCCGGCGCGGGTCGTTGTCCCAACCCGGCACGGCGGTCTTGATCAGGGGGAAAGGCGGGGCTGGCTCCGCCGCCGAGGCCCGGGCGACGGCGGCGTAGTCGTAGACCTCGGCGTCGAAGGCGGGGTCGAGGACGTGCAGGCTGTCCGTGATCATCGGCACCTGCGCGGTCAGCTTGTGGGGCGGGAACTCCACCGCGGCGTCCATCCCGTATGGGCGCGGGTCCATGTCGACGAAGCTCTGTGCCATCACGAAGATCGGGTCTTCCCCGTGCACGGCCTGGAACAGGCGGCGCCACCGCGCGATGGTCGCCGCGGTGTCCGGGATGAGGCTGGCGCGGTACACCATCAGCATCGGCCGCCCGGCGAGCCGGATATAGCGCGGGTCCTTGAAGTGGCGGGCAAACTCGTCGACCAGCGCGGCCTCATCCGCGGCCTGGTAGTCCTGGCTCAGCAGGATCTGGTCGTCGGACCCGTCCCAACGGCGGGTCCAGTTCTCGTTCGCCCACATCAGGCAGAACGGCATGTCCAGGCTCGGGTCCGCCAGCAGGGCCTCCAAGGGAGCTTCCAGCAGCCGGCGGCGGTTGAACCAGTAGAAGTAGAAGACGAAGCCGTGCAGCCCTGCCCCCTTCGCCAACGCGATCTGCCGTTGCAGCGTGTCCGTGCCGTCCAGCCGGTAATGCCCGAGTTCGCCCGGAATGCGCGGCTGGTAGTGGCCGGCAAAGCGCGGCACCGCCCGGCCCAGATTGGTCCACTCGGTGAAGCCGCGGCCCCACCAGGCGTCGTTTTCCGCCACCCGATGGAATTGCGGCAGGTAATATGCGAGCAGCTTGGCGCGGGGCGCCAGGCCTGGCGGCAGCGGCGTCACATCCTCGAACGCCGGGTTGCGCCGCGTGTTGCGCCGGACCTCGTCGGCGATGTTGGGGACGTTGGCGTTCAGCCCCGATCGCTCCCGCCACAGCAGCAGGCCGAGCAACGGGTTGCGGTCGAGCGTGCCGCCGGCCCAGCGCCGTGGGTCGAAGCCGGGGCAAGGCGTGCGGCCCTCTGCGAAGCCACGCAGCAGGTAGTGCTCCATCGGGTCCATCCCGCTGGCCGCCACGTCGGCGTTCCCGCGAAGGTAATATGCTCCGTCGAACTCGGCGATGGGGTTGAAGAGCCCTGTCAGCCGCCGCGGCAGGAAGTGCGCCAGACAGGACTGGCCATCCGGGACGGAGTAGCGCTGGCGATACCAAGCGGGGTCGAAGTGCAGGATCGGCCGCCGCCCGGCGGCTTCACCCCCCTCGATGTAGTGCAGCAGCGGGTCGCCCACGCAGTCCGGGTTGCGGGCCAGGTAGTAGGCGGGGTCGAAATAGGCGTTGGGCCAGCGCCCCTCGCGCCAGCCGTAGCGGTGCCAATGCACCAGAGCGCCGGCGCCGGCCAGGTCCGGGTTGCGGGCCAGGAACCAGGCGCCATCGAACAGCCCGGAATGCTGGAGTACGCAGAGGCGTCGCTGCTCGACTTGGTCGGGCACGGTCATCGCCGGTCGCAGATGCTCCCTGCCGGATGGAACGGTCGTCGGTCGTCACCAAACGTTAACGATCTACCCTATGCAGCCGCGGGGACGTTTGCACTGAAAAAGCGCGCCGTTATGGTGCGTCCAAAAGAAGTGATCGGGATGGGAACCATGCTTCGACGCAAGTTCATGTCGGGCCTTTCTGCAGCCGGTTTGGCCGGCGGCCTCGGCAAGCCAGCCGTCGCGCAGCCATCCGGCGCGCGCACGCTGATCTTCGTGCCGCAAGCGAACCTCACCAGCCTGGACCCGGTGTGGACGACCGCCACGGTGACGCGGAACTTCGCCTACCTCGTCTACGACACGCTCTACGGCGTCGACGAGGCCTTGCAGCCACAGCCGCAGATGGCCCAGGGGCATCGCATCGACGACGATGGCAAGCGCTGGACGGTGACGCTGCGGCCGGGCCTGCGTTTCCATGACGGCTCGGCTGTCCGCGCGGTCGACTGCGCGGCCTCGCTGCGCCGCTGGATGAAGCGGGATTCGCTGGGCCAGACGGTCGCCAGCCGGCTGGACGCGATGGAGACGCCGGACGACGCGACGCTGGTGTTCCGCCTGAACAAGCCCTTCGCGTCGCTGGCCTGGGCGCTCGGCAAGTCGCAGCCGAGCCCACCCGTCATCATGCCCGCGCGCCTCGCCGAGACGGACGCCTTCAACGCGGTGACGGAGGTGGTTGGCAGCGGCCCGTTCCGCTTCCTGCCGGACCAATACGTCTCGGGCAGCCGGGCGGTATTCGCGAAGGTCGACGGCTACCTCCCGCGGGACGAGGCGCCCAGCGGTACTGCCGGGGCCAAGCGCCCCCTGATCGACCGGGTCGAGTGGCGGATCATCCCGGAGCCGGCCACGGCAGTGGCGGCGTTGCAGTCCGGCGAGGTCGATTGGATCGAGCAGCCGTTGACCGACCTGCTGCCGCAGCTGCGCGCCAACCCGTCCGTGCGGGTGGAAAGGCTTGACCCGTTCGGGCTGTATCCCGTGCTGCGCTTCAACAGCATCCAGGGGCCGACGGCGAACCAGGGGGTGCGTCAGGCGCTGCTGGCGGCGATCGACCCGGTGGAAGTCATGCAGGCGGTGATGGGGGACGACAGCAGCGCCTACCACGCGCCCGTCGGCTGCTTCCTGCCCGGCACCGAGTCCGCCAACGACGCCGGCATGGACCGGCTGGGCGGCCAGCGCCCGGTGTCCGACATCAAGCGGATGCTGGATGCAGCGAAATACGACGGCGCACCGGTCGTGCTGCTGCACCCGACGGACCAGCCGTACTACGACGCCATGGCGCAGGTGACGCTGGCGACCTGCAAGCGGATCGGCGTGGCCGTGACCGATGCGGCGATGGATTTCGGCACCGTGGTGCAACGCCGGGCCAGCAAGGAGCCGCTGGACCATGGCGGCTGGTCGATGTTCTCGTCGTCCTTCCCCGCCCTGGACTATGTCGATCCGCTCGGTGCCCCGGCGCTGCGCGGCAATGGCGCCGGAGCGTGGTTCGGCTGGCCCGTGGCGCCGAAGGTGGAGGCGGCGCGGGATGCCTGGCTGGACAGCGGCGATCCCGCGCAGCGCAAGCGGTTGGCCGCGGAGATGCAGGCGGCCGTGTTCGAAGCCGCGCCCTTCGCTCCGCTCGGCCAGTACTTCCAGAGCACGGCGTGGAACCGGCGGGTCACCGGGCAGCTCCGCGCGCCGGTGCCGGTGTTCTGGAACCTGCAGAAGGCTTAAGTCGCCGAGGGCGGGCGCTCTTGCTGACCTAATGCGTCACCGGCCCGGCGGCTTGCCAGGCCTGGAGCGGCACGCCGCTCTTCGCCGCAAGCAGGGTGAAGTCCAACTCGATCTGATCGCAGGGCGGCTTGCCGCCGGGGAAGGCCTGCCGCTGTCCGTCGGCCACCCCGGCATTCAGAGCACGGGTCGCGTCGGCAGCTTGCCTCTCCGTCAGGTTGCGGCCGGCCTCCGCCATGATCTTCTGGGCGACCAAGTCGATGCGCTGGGTCGTCACGTGGCAGAGCGTCGCCAGTGCGATGCTTTGCCCGGCGTCATGCAGGCGGGTCAGCAGGGCCGGATCGGCGCCTGGGGCAGGTTGGGCCGACACCGCGCGGACGAGCCCGACGAGCGCAACGGCCATGGTCACGAACCGTGTGACGCCGACTGCGCTGCGACAGGTCGGTGCGGCGCTACGGCTCCGCCGCGGCACGGATTTCGGCGGGATGATAGCGGGAGAGGATGTCCAACACCGCATCGTAATGCTCGGTGGGGATCCGTGTCACCCGCACCACCGTTCCGCCGGCCTCCGGGGATCCGTCATGGATCACGTGTTCTACGACATGGTCCTCGGCACCGAACAAGGCGGACCAGAGTCCGCCCACCTCTTCCTCCACGAACAGCGGGTGCTCGCGGGTAAGGTCGTCGCCCTCGCGCACGTGGCGGTGGATCGATGCATCGGGCACACCCGCGCGGCGCAGCGCGGCGATGGCCTGGTCCGTGTGGTCTGCGGTGTCGTAGACCGCGACGACGGTGTCTTTCACCTTGAACAACCCCGCTGGATGGGTGGGGCCGTTACGTTATTCAAAAGAACCGCCGGGGTGAAGCCGCCGCTATGCCGCCAGCTTGTCCAGTTCGCGCAGGATGCTTTCGCCCATGACCGACGTGCCGACCTGGGCGGCGCCGGGCGCCATGACGTCCGCGGTGCGCAGCCCGCTGGCGAGCACGTTGGTGGCGGCACGCTCGATCATCGCGGCGTCTTCCTCCATCGCGAAGGAGTGGCGCAGCAGCATGGCGAAACTCAGCAACTGCCCCAGCGGGTTGGCGATCCCGCGGCCGGCGATGTCCGGGGCGCTGCCATGGATCGGCTCGTACAACGCGTAGCGCCGCCCGGTCACCGGATCGACGTCGCCCAGGGTGGCCGAGGGCAGCATGCCCAGGCTGCCCGTCAGCATGGAGGCGAGGTCGCTCAGGATGTCGCCGAACAGGTTGGTGGTGACGATGACATCGAACTGGCGCGGGTTGCGCACCAGCTGCATGGCGCAGTTGTCGGCATACATGTGGCTGAGCGTCACGTCCGTGAACTCGCGGGCGCCCAGGGCCGTCACGACCTGGCGCCACAGCAGGCCGCTCTCCATCACGTTGGCCTTCTCCACGCTGCACAGGCGGTTCTGCCGCTTGCGCGCCAGCTCGAAGGCGACGCGCGCGACGCGTTCGATCTCGTGCGTGGCGTAGGTCTCGGTGTTGAAGCCGCGCTGCTGCCCATCCGGCAGCGTCTCGGTGCCGCGCGGCTCGCCGAAATAGATGCCGCCGGTGCCTTCGCGCACGATCATCAGGTCCAGCCCGCGCACCACCTCCGGCTTGAGCGTGGACGCGTCGAGCAAAGGGTCCAGCACGATGGCCGGGCGCAGGTTGGCGTAGAGGCCGAGCTCGCGCCGCAGCGCCAGGATGGCGATCTCCGGGCGGTTGTCGAACGGCTGCTTGTCCCATTTCGGCCCTCCCACCGAGCCGAACAGCACCGCGTCCGCTTCCTTGGCGCGCCCGATGGTGGCGGCGGAGATCGGGTGTCCGTTCGCATCGATGGCGGCGCCGCCCACCAAGTCCTCCGACAGCTCGAAGGTGGCGCGGCGGCGGCGCGCCATCCAGTCGATCACCCGGCGCACCTCGTGCATCAACTCGGGCCCGACGCCGTCACCGGGGAGCAGCAGCAGCTTCTTGTTCGCGGGCATCGGGTCCTCCGGCGGCTCAGACGGTGACGGCGGGTAGCCAGTCGGGCTGCTTGGCCTCGTAGCGGTCGATCGCCGGGCGGCGCTGCATGGTCTGCTCGATGTCGTCCAGCCCGTGGAGCAGCACGTGCTTGCGGAAGGGATCGATCTCGAACGGGATTTCCTCGCCGGACGGGCGCACCACCACCTGCCGCGCCAGGTCCACCGTGAGCCGCGCGTTGCCGCCCATGCGGGCGTCCTCCATCAGCTGGTCGCAGACCGCGCGCGGCAGGCGGATCGGCAGGATGCCGTTCTTCGTGGTGTTGTTGTGGAAGATGTCGGCGAAGTCCGGCGCAATCACGCAGCGTATGCCGAAATCCAGCAGCGCCCACGGGGCGTGCTCGCGGGAGGAGCCGCAGCCAAAATTCTCGTGCGCGATGAGGATTTCCGCCTGCCGGTAGGCGGGCTGGTTGAGCACGAAGTCCGGCCGTTCGGCGCCGGTGGCGTCGTACCGCAGCGTATCGAACAGGTGGACGCCAAGGCCGGTGCGCTTGATCGTCTTCAGGAACCGCGCCGGGATGATCTTGTCGGTGTCGACGTTGGCCAGCGGCAGGGGCGCCGCGACGCCCGTCAGCGTGGTGAAGGGCTGCATCACACGAACTCCCGCACGTCGGCCAGCCGGCCCGATACCGCCGCGGCCGCGGCCATCGCGGGGGACAGCAGGTGGGTGCGGCCGCCCGGCCCCTGCCGGCCCTCGAAGTTGCGGTTGGACGTGCTGGCGCAGCGTTGGCCCTGGGTCAGCTTGTCCGGGTTCATGCCGAGGCACATGGAGCAGCCGGCCTCCCGCCATTCGAACCCGGCGTCGAGGAAAACCTGGTCAAGCCCCTCCGCCTCCGCCTGCTGCTTCACCAGCCCGCTGCCCGGCACCACCATGGCGCGCACGCCAGGCGCCACGTGACGGCTGCGCGCGATGGCGGCGGCGGCGCGCAAATCCTCGATCCGGCCGTTCGTGCAGGAACCGATGAACACGACGTCGACCGGCACTTCCGCCAGCTTCTGTCCGCTCCGCAGGCCCATGTAGTCGAGCATCCGCCGCACCTGATCGGCCTTCGCCGCGTCGGGGAAGCTCGCCGGATCGGGTACGACGCCGGTGATGGGCAGCACGGCCTCCGGATTGGTACCCCAGCTCACCATCGGCACGATCTCCGCCGCGTCAAGCGTGACGACGCGGTCGTAGGTGGCATCTGGATCGGAGGGCAGGGTGCGCCAGTAGGCGATCGCCTGCTCCAGCACGTCGCCCTTCGGCGCCTGCGGCCGGGTGCGGACGTAGTCGAAGGTGGTCTCGTCCGGCGCGATCATGCCGGCCCGCGCCCCGGCCTCGATCGTCATGTTGCAGACAGTCATCCGCCCGGCCATGTCCAGCCCGCGGATCGCGCTGCCGGCGTACTCGATCACGTGGCCGGTGCCGCCGGCGGTGCCGATGGTGCCGATGATCGCCAGCACCACGTCCTTGGCCGTGACGCCCGGCGCCAGCGCGCCCTCCACCGACACCAGCATGTTCTTCGCGGGCTTCTGCAGCAGGGTCTGCGTGGCGAGCACGTGCTCGACCTCCGAGGTGCCGATGCCGAAGGCCAGCGCGCCCATCGCGCCGTGCGTCGAGGTGTGGCTGTCGCCGCACACGATCGTCGTGCCGGGCAGGCTGATGCCGAGTTCCGGCCCGATGATGTGGACGATGCCCTGGCGCGCGTCCAGCAGCGGGATGTAGGGCACGCCGAACTCGGCGACGTTGCGCTCCAGCGTCTCGACCTGGATGCGGCTTTCTTCCTCGGCGATGCCGGCGCGGCGGTCGCTGGTGGCGACGTTGTGGTCGACCACGGCGATCGTGGCATCCGGCCGGCGCACGGTCCGGCCGGCGATACGGAGGCCTTCGAACGCCTGCGGGCTCGTCACCTCATGCACCAGGTGGCGGTCGATGTAGAGGACGCAGGTGCCATCCTCCATCCGGTCGACAACGTGGGCGTCCCAGACTTTGTCGAACAGCGTGCGCGGCATTTTCTTCTCCCTGTTCCCAGGGGCCTTGCCCCTGGACCCCACCGGAGGACAGTCGTCCTCCGGACACCTGATTTCCAGGGGCGAGGGGGTTATTCGGCGGCGGCGGTCTCGGTCCGGGTGTCGCGGGCCTTTTCGGCGATGCGGGCGGACTTGCCGCGGCGGCCGCGCAGGTAATACAGCTTGGCCCGGCGCACGTCGCCCCGCCGCACCACGTCGATCGCGGCGATGGTCGGCGCGTAGAGCGGGAAGACGCGTTCCACACCCTCGCCATAGCTGATCTTGCGGACCGTGAAGTTGCTGTTCAGCCCCTTGTTGGATCGGGCGATGCACACCCCCTCGAAGGCCTGCACGCGGGAGCGTTCGCCTTCCTTGATGTTCACCGACACGCGCAGGGTGTCGCCGGGTGTGAACTCGGGCACCGCACGCGCCGCGGTCAGGCGGGCGATCTCGCCGGCCTCGTATTGCTGGATCAGGTTCATGGATTGGTCCTTCTCGGGGTCTGTTACGGCGGTGTGACGCCGGATGCAACGGGGTGGGCCAGCAGGTCCGGCCTGCGGGCGCGCGTGGTGGCTTCTGCCTCCGCGCGGCGCCAGCGGGCGATGGCGGCGTGGTCGCCGCTGCGCAGCACGTCCGGCACCGCACGCCCCTGCCATTCGGCCGGGCGGGTGTAATGCGGGTATTCGAGTAGGCCGTCGCTGAAGCTTTCCTCGATGGCGCTGTCGGCGCAGCCCATGACACCGGGCAGCAGGCGGACGCAGCTGTCTAGGACGACCATGGCGGCCAGCTCCCCGCCGGACAGCACGTAGTCGCCGACGCTGACCTCCTCGGCGCCACGCGCCTCGATCACGCGCTGGTCGACGCCTTCGTAGCGGCCGCACAGCAGCACGACGCCTGTGCCGCCCGCCAGGCGTATGGCATCGGCCTGGCGGAACGGCCGGCCGCGCGGGGTGAGGAAGAGCAGGGGCCGCCCGTCAGCCACGGCGTCGATGGCGGCGTCCACCACGTCCGGCCGCATCACCATGCCGGCCCCGCCGCCGAACGGCGTGTCGTCGACGCTGCGATGCCGCCCCAACCCGGCAGTTCGGATATCATGCGCGTCAAGCGACCAGATGCCGTCCGCCAACGCGCGGCCGGCAAGAGAGCCAGCGAGCGGGCCGGGGAACATGTCGGGGAACAACGTCAAGGTGGTGGCGCGCCAGGTCATGGGGCTTGGGAGCCCTCACCCCGACCCTCTCCCAGGGGGAGAGGGAGCAGAAAGCCCTCTCCCTCCGGCAGAGGGTTGGGCGCAACTGCCGAAGGGTCCGCGGGCGCAAGCCCGTGGAAGGGCGGTGAAGGGGAGGGCCTTGCGTCCACCTCGGCGGGCAGGACGACAACGATCCGCGCGCCAGCGACATCCACCTCTGGCACGCAGGCGCGGGTGAAGGGTACCAGCAGCGGCCGTCCGTCCGCGACGATCTCCAGGCTGGCCCCGGCGCCGTAGTCATGCACCACCGCCACCCGGCCGAGCGACGCACCGTCCGGCGTCACCGCCGCCATGCCCACCAGGTCCGCCAGGTAGAACTCCTCCTCCTCGGGCGCGGGCAGGCGGTCCCGCTCGATCGAGAGGCGCATGTTCACCAGCCTCTCCGCCGCGCTGCGGTCAGGGAGGGCGTGGCCGGCGGCATCGCGGAGTTCGGCCACGCCTGCGCCGCGCCACGCCAGCGTCCATTGCCGCCCGGTCTCGTCCAGCAGCGGCCCGTATGCGGCCAAATCCGCCGGGTCGGCGGTGTAGCTGTGCACGTGCACCAGCCCCCGGACGCCATGCGGCCGGCCCACCACGCCCAGCAGGATCCGCGCGTCGGGCATCAGGCCTCGGCGTTCGCCTTGGCGCGCTCCTGCGCCTTCTTCTTCGGGGCGGACTGGATCGGCTGTTCCTTGTAGGCGGGCATCGGCGCCAGGCCGGCGCGGCCCAGGAAGCGTGCCACGCGGTCGGTCGGCAACGCGCCTTCACCCAGCCAATGCAGGATACGCTCGCCCTGCAGGTTGACCCGCTCGTCATGCTCGGCGGGCAGCATCGGGTTGTAGCTGCCGAGCTTCTCGATGAAGCGGCCGTCGCGCGGGGAGCGGCTGTCCGCCACCACGATGTGGTAGTACGGCCGCTTCTTGGCGCCTGCGCGGGCCAGGCGGATCTTCAGTCCCATTGTTCAGTCCTTACCTCAGTGTTCAATACGGGCGTCGCTGCTGCATGCTCTTTGGCATGATCGCGCCCAGGCCGTGGCGCATCAGCCCCTTCTGCCCCAGCTTGCGCATCTTCTTCATCATCGTGGACATGTCGTCGAACTGCTTCAGCAGCTTGTTCACGTCCTGCACCGTCGTGCCGGACCCGGCGGCGATGCGCTTCTTGCGGCTCGCCTTGATGATGTCCGGGGTCCGCCGCTCCTTCATCGTCATGGACGAGATCATGGCGCCCTGCTTGGCCAGCACCGTCTTGTCGACGTTGGCGTTCTCCAGCGCCTCCTTCGCCGCACCCATGCCGGGCAGCATGCCGACGATGGAGGAGATCGAGCCCATCTTGGTGATCTGCTTCAGCTGCTTGGCGTAGTCGTCCAGGTCGAACTTGCCGGCCATCATCTTGGCGGCGAGCTTCTCCGCCTCCGCCTCGTCGACCGTCTCGGCCGCCTTCTCCACCAGGCCGACGATGTCGCCCATGCCCAGGATGCGGCCGGCGACCCGCTCGGGGTGGAATTCCTCCAGCGCGTCGATCTTCTCGCCCGACCCGGTCAGCTTGATCGGCGCGCCGGTGATCGCGCGCATGGACAGCGCGGCGCCGCCGCGGGCGTCGCCGTCCATCCGGGTCATGACGATGCCGGTGATGCCCAGCGCCTCGTTGAACGCCCGGGCGGTGTTCACCGCGTCCTGCCCGGTCATCGCGTCCACGACCAACAGCGTCTCCGCCGGGTTGGTCTCGGCGCGGATGGCGCGCACCTCGTCCATCAGCGCCGCGTCGATGGACAGGCGTCCGGCGGTGTCCAGGATCACCACGTCGTAGACCTCGCGCCGCCCCGTCTCCATCGCGCGCCGGGCGATCTCCACCGGCGTCTGCCCGGCCACGATCGGCAGGCTGGCGACGCCCGCGCGGTGCGCCAATTGCTGCAGCTGCAGCTGGGCCGCCGGCCGCTGCGTGTCGAGCGAGGCGAGCAGCACGCGGCGCTTGTCCCGCCGGGTCAGCCGCAGCGCGATCTTGCCGGAGGTCGTGGTCTTGCCGGAGCCTTGCAGCCCGACCATCAGGATCGGCACGGGCGCCGCGGCGGCCAGGTTCAGCGGCACGGCGCCGGCGCCGCCCAGCGCCTCCACCATCACGTCGTTGACGGCCTTGATGACCTGCTGGCCGGGGGCGACGCTGTCCAGCACCTCGATCTGGGTGGCCTGCTCGCGGACCTTGGCGATGAAGTCCTTCACCACGGGCAAGGCGACGTCGGCCTCGAGCAACGCCAGGCGGACCTCGCGCAGCGCCTCGGCGATGTCGATCTCCGACAGGCGGCCGCGCTTGCGCAGCCCGTCGAATACGCCGTTCAGCTTGCTCGACAGGGTGTCGAACATGTTGCACGCTCCACAACGACCAATGCGCCGCTGCGCGACCATCGCGGAGCGGCGGTGCCCCCGTGGGGGCGGGATGCCGACGCATCCGGGCGGGCGTTATGGTCTGGCCGCCCTGTGGCGTCAAGATTGCGCCACGAAGGGGCGGCATGTATCGCCGGCTTCGACATTGGGGTGAACGCATCATGCGGCGGTTCCTGTTCCTCGCCTTGCTGGCGGCAAGCCTGATGCCGCTGCCTGGCCCGGCGCGCGCGCAAGCCACGGCCGACCAACTGAACAAGCTGTCGCTCGAGGCGCTGACCGCGACGCCGGCCGGCGGTCGGAGCAGCGGGGCGTCCGCCAGCCGGCGCTACTACCACAGCTATGCGGCGCGCCGCTTCAGGCGGACCGGCGTGGTGCGCTCACGCTATTACGGCCATGTATCCCGTCGCGCCTATGTCCGCAGCGAGCGTGGGCGCCGGCCCGTGTTCCACTCCCGATCCGTTTCGCGCGGTCGCGTGGCAGCCGCGTTCCACCCGCGAGCCGCCCAGCGCCCGGTCTCCCCGCGGCGGTATCGGCGGTAGGCGTCACGCGAGTGGTCAGGCGCCGTCGATGGGTGGCGAGCTGCATGGTGCCCTGGATCGCGCTCATGCCCGTCGGATGCAGCCCAATGCCGGATGCCACGGACGCGGGCGCCATGCCGTCCTGCACGCGACCGCAGCCCGTGGTCAGTCGCGCCTACCTCGCATTCTTCGACCAGCACAGCGCGGTGCTGTCCGACCGGGCACGGGCGATCGTCACGGCATTTGGTGCAGACCGGGTGGGCCTCGTCGCCGAAATCGAAGGCAACGTCGACACCTCCGAGACCGGACCGCGCGACCGCGGCCTTGGCCGACGGCGAGCGGAGTCCGTTGCGGCCGTGCTGCAACAGCTCGGGACTCCTGCGGAGCGGCTGATACTCAAGGATGACGGAACGTCGCGGTTGTTCGTTCCGACCCCGCCTGCCACGCCCGAGCCGCAAAACCGGCGCGTCGACCTCGTCCTGCTGAGCGGCTATCGTACGGTCACGCTGCGCGAGCGTGAGGCATGCGTCGAGTGGCTGTCCGCGACGTACTGCTCCACGAACTCGCCAGCGGCCGTAGCATGCCGCACCGCGCTTGGCTTCCTGCAGGACTGACGCGGCCGGCTACGGCAGCGCCCCGATGGAGACCGCGTAGGCGAGCGAACCTGGATCGGCGCGCAGCGTGGTCGGCCGGTCGACGCGGACCGCGTCCTTGGGCTGCAACGTCCCCGCCGCGCCGTCCACCATAGCGGTCCCGGTCAGCAGGACGATGAACACCGCCGCCGCGGGTCCGGGCGTCACCTCCTCCATCGAAGCGACTTGGGCCACCGTCACGCTGTGGTGGAAGCGCGCCCGCGTCGTCATCGCGTTGAGCACCAGCCCGGGGCCGCCGGAAAGCCGGCACCGCGCCGGCCAGCCGCCGTCGAACCTCGCTGGCTGGAACGGCGCGTCGACACAGAGCGACGGCTGGCCGGCGAAGTCCAAGGTGAAGCCGGGACCCTCCACAAGGGTGATCGTCCGGTCGCGGCTGGTCAGGTCCGAGAACGGCGCGTCCGCGTCCAGCCAGGCGAACCCGACGCTCCAGTCCGCGGTGGACGCGATGTCGGCCTTGCGCCCGGCGCCGTTGTGCCAGGGCGTCACGGGTAGGTCGGCAAAGCGGATCACGTCGAGGGTCATGCCTGCTTCTGCACGTTCCAGAAAGTGGCGAAGCCGCTGAGCAGGCCGCTCAGGTTGCTGCGATAGGCGGTCGGCTGGAAGTATTGGCCGAGCGGCACGAACGGCACCGTCTCGAACACGCGCAGCTGCAGCTGTTCGGCCACCTGCTTCTGCGCCGGGAGGTCGGGCGCGGCGAACCAGGCGGTGCGCAGCTCCTCCAGCTTCGGGTCGTCGGGCCAGCCGAACCAGGCATTGGCGCCGTTGCCGCGCATCATCAGCTGGGTCGCGGGCGTCATCTGGTCCACGCCGCCGCTGAAGGTGAAGAACAGGCTCCACCCGCCTTGCGCCACCGGGTCCTTCTTGGCGCGCCGGGTCAGCAGCGTGCCCCAATCCATCGCCTGGTAGTCCACGGTCATGCCGATGCGCCGCAGCATGTCCGCGCCCACGTCGGCCAGCGCCTTCAGGTTGGGGAAGTCCGTGGGAACGATCAGGGCGACCGTCTCGCCCTTGTAGCCGGCGTCCTTCAGCTCCTGCTTTAGGCGGTCCCAATCGCGTGGCGCCGAGACAGCTGCCATGCCGGCCTCGTTGGCCAACGGCGTGCCCGGCGTGAAGGCGCCGGTGCCGTCGTGCCACAGCGTGCGGTCGTCGCCCATCATGGCGGTGAGGAACTCCGACTGGACGACGGAGTGCAGCACGACGCGGCGGACCGCCGGGTTGTCGAACGGCGGCTGCAGCCAGTTCATCCGCAGCAGCGCCGTCTGGCCTGCCGGGTCCTGCACGGCGACCCTGACGCGGCTGTTCCGGCGCAGCAGCGGTACCAGGTCGGCGCTGGCGAACTCCCACCAGTCGGTCTCGCCGGCCTGGAGCGCGGCACTCGCCGTGGCAGGGTCCGGCGTGGTGGTCCAGACGATGCGGTCGAGATAGGCGACCTTCGGCCCGGCCGTGCCGGAGGGCGTGCCGGAGGGCAGGGGAACGTAGTCGGCGAACCGCTCGTAGACGGCGCGGGCGCCGGAAACCCGCTCGTCCGCCTTGAAGCGGAACGGGCCGCTGCCGACCATCTCCGTCACCTGCGTGTTGGGGTCGGTCAGCGCCAGCCGCTCCGGCATCATCGCCGGCATGTAGACGCCGGTCTTGCCCAGCGCGTCCGGCAGCAGCGCGAACGGGTGCTTCAGGCGGAAGACGATGCGGCGGTCATCGGGTGCCGACAGCTCGTCCGTCGTCGCCAGCAGCACCTGGCCGAACGCGTCCTTCGCGCCCCAGCGCCGGATGCTGGCCACGCAGTCGCGGGCGAGCACCGGCGTGCCGTCGTGCCACTTCATCCCCTCGCGCAATGTGAGCGTCCATCGCTTGCCGCCATCCTCGGCGACGTGCCCGGCGACCATCTGGCCGGATACGGCGTAGGCGCCGTCCACACCGTACAGCGTGTCGAACACCATGAAGCCGTGGTTGCGCGTCACGTAGGCGGTGTTCCAGTGCGGGTCGAGCGTGGAGAGGTCCGCCTGCGGGATGAAGCGCAGCAGCCGCGTGCCCTGCGCCCGCGCCACATGCGGCGTGGTCAGGACGGAGAGGCCGGCCGCGGCAGCCGCCGTGCCAAGCAGGGTGCGTCGATTCACGTCCGTCTCCAACTTGCCGCCGGACGATGCCATCCGCCCCATGCGGCAGCAAGCCGGTGGCTCAGCAGCCCGGCAGGTCGAACAGGGCGCTCAGCCCGCAGGCGGAGGTCAGCATCCGGTCGCCGTCATGCCCGACGCCGGGCACGTCGTGCAGGGTGTGGTTGGGCAGGCCACCGTCGCGTGCCTGCATCGTGGCGACGTAGGAGTGCCCGCGGGCGTAGCGGTAAGGCCCCTGCGCCTCCCCCATGCAGCTCTTGTCGAGGGCCGGGTGGTTCGGGTTGGTGTCCAACGTCCCCAGGAGGTAGATCACCCGGCGTGCCACATAGGCTTGCTCCAGGGTGGCCGGGCTCGGCACCGACAGGTAGTCGGGCCGGTGCTGCATGCCATACTTCCAGTCGTCGAAGCCCGGGCAGGCGGCGGCGACCGACGGCATCGGGCGTTCCGCGGTGAAGTAGGCGTAGGAGGACGGGTTTGCCACGACGTAGCGCACCCCGATGCCCTCCGCCGTCAGGGCCGGCTCCCCCTTGCCGGCGATGGCGTAGCGCTGCACCACCTGGGCGCCGCCGGAATGCCCGGCCACGACGACCTGCCGCAGGTTCGGGAAGAGCCGCCGGTCCGCCAGCCGGGCCAGGATCGCGTCGAGTGCCGCGAACGAGCTCGCGGGGGCGGGGCCGACGGCAGGATCGCCGCCTTCCCACCCTTCGAGGGTCCATCGCAGCGTGTCGGCCGAGAGGTGGTAGGCGTCTACGTCGATCCCGGCGAGGAATTGCGGGACGATCATGATCGTCGCCCGGCCGGTGTCGCCGGCAGCCTCCTGCGCGCGCAGGGCGGAGCGGTTGTACACGTCGGCGTCGCGCAGCCGGCCGTGTAGGACCAGCACCGCCCGGGTCACGTCCGGCAGCGGAGCGGACCAGTCGCGTGAGACGTAGAGCGGCAGCGCGCCCTGTGTGCCCACAGCCAGGCGTGCCGGAGCGATCGCCTTGACCGGGCGCTGGTTCGGCGCCGCCTCGTCCGCGGCCTGGGCCGCCTGGATCGCCAGCACCGCCAGGAGTGGCAGGAGCGGCAACGCCCAGCGGCGCGTCGTTGCGCCGCCGTGCCCGGGCTCAGCCGGCATCGAGCACGTCCGCCAGCAGGGCGAGCGCCGCATCGGCGAAGGTGGCCATGTTCGCCGCCCGGTCCGACACGCCGGTGGCGAGCACCCGGCTTGCATTGCGGGGGCCATCGACCGCCAGGCAGCAATGCCCTGCGGCGTCGCCGTAGCGGTTGCCGGACGGCCCGGCGGCGCCTGTCTCGGCCAGCCCCCAATCGGCGCCGAGCTTAGATCGCACCGTTTGTGCCAGAAGCTGCGCCATGGGAACGGTGGCGGAGCGCATGCCGGCGATCATCGTGGCGCTGACGCCGAGCAAGCCCTCCCGCGCGACGCCGGTGTAGATGATCCCGCCTCCGACATAGAAGGCCGAGGCGCCCGGCACTGCCAGAAGGGCCGCCGACACCAGCCCGCCAGTGGAGGACTCCGATATCGCCACTGTCTGCCGCCGCGCGGTGAGCGCCTGTGCGACCCGTGCTGCCAGCGCTGCGTCCGCCATCTCGTGACCCTCTCGAAGGTGTCGGCCGGTCTACCAGGTAGAGGCGCCGGCCGCTGCCGTCCGTATCTAGAAGGGGCATTCCGTTTCCACAAAGCACAAAGGCCGCGTGTCCATCGAGGCGATTGCGTACGCTTGCCGCGGATGGTAACAGCGCGCCCGCTGCTGGGGGATCGTCTAACGGTAGGACAGCAGACTCTGACTCTGCTTATCGTGGTTCGAATCCACGTCCCCCAGCCAGTGGTTCCCCGGCCCTACCGCCCAACGCCGCAAACGTCACACGATCGAGAACCTATTCGCCAAGCTCAAGGACTGGCGACGCATCGCCACACGATACCACCGCTGCGCCGACATCTTCACGGGCGCCATCACCTTCAAACGCCCAGGCTCATCGCCTTGATCGGCGGCACAACGTCCGGGGGGAGGGGGCAGACGTAGGGGGTGGCGCGGGTGCGCTCGGCCAGGTCGGCTTTGGCGCGGGCGATCAGGGCAGGGTCCTGGATCGCGTCCACCGCTGTGCCGGCCATCACCTTGGCGACGTGCACCAGGCCCTTATGCGCCGCCGGGCTCTTGCCCTGCGCGGTCAACTGCCAGGCGTGGAACGGGGTGCCGACGGCGCAGGTGGCGCCGCGGGCCTGCACCGTCGGCACCACCCAGCTCACGTCGCCCACGTCCGTGCTGCCGCTGCCGCCGCGGCCCTTTCCAGCGAGCGGGGCGATGAAGTCGCACAGCGGCATGTCCATGCGCGGGTTCACACCATGCCGGCTGAAGGCGGAAGCGATCTCGGCCGGGCTCAGCGTGGCGCGGATTTGCTCGGCATAGGCGCGGTCCGCCGCGTCCCATACCGGCGGGCCGAGCCGCTGGAAGTTGTCGTCCATCAGCTGCTCCAGCGGGTCGTTGCCCAGGAGGTTGCTGACCGCGCTGACCACCTGCGTCGTCACGCTCGTCTCCGTCATCAGCGCCGCCCCGTCCGCGACCTTGCGCACGCGCTGCACCAGCGGCGTCAGCTCGGCCAGGTCGGCGGCGCGGATCAGGTACCGGACCTTGGCCTTCGCCTGCACCACGTTCGGCGCAATGCCGCCGGCGTCGAGATAGGCGTAATGCACCCGCGCGGTGCTGGGCATGTGCTCGCGCAGGTAGTTCACGCCCACGCTCATCAGCTCCACCGCGTCCAGCGCGCTGCGGCCCAGATGCGGCGCCGCGGCGGCGTGGCTGGCGCGGCCGGTGAAGGTGAAGTCGATGCGGGTGTTTGCCAGGCTGACCGGCTTGTTCACGCCCGACAGGCTGGCCGGGTGCCAGGAGATGGCGATGTCCACGTCCTTGAAGGCGCCGGCGCGGACCATGAAGCCCTTGGCCGCGCCGCCTTCCTCCGCCGGGCAGCCGTAGTAGCGCACCCGGCCCTTCACACCCTGCGCCGCCAGCCAGTCCTTCACGGCGGCGGCGGCGAGCATCGCGGCGGCGCCCAGCAGGTTGTGTCCGCAGCCGTGCCCAACGCCGCCGTCGCCCTCCACCGGCCTATGCTCGGCGATGCCCGCCTGTTGGCTCAGCCCCGGCAGGGCGTCGTATTCGCCGAGGATAGCGATCACCGGGCCGTCCTCGCCCGCCTCGCCCATGACGGCCGTGGGAATGCCGGCGACGTCGCGCGTGATGCGGAAGCCTTCCTTCTCCAGCATGGCCAGGTGCTCGGCGACGCTGCGGTGCTCGCCATAGGCCAGTTCCGGCATGCCCCAAACGCGGTCGGACAGGGCGACATACTCCTCGCGCTTGCCGTCGACGATCTGCCAGATCTGCTCGCTGTTCTGCATGGCGTGCCTCCGCTCGGTCCGTCTGGGTTAGCACCGGGCACCATGCCGGGCTAGGTTCGTGGCACGGAATGTGCTGCCCGCCGCGCAGGAGGCGAGACCCCATGGCGTCACGACGAACCATCCTGCTGGCGCTCGCACAGCTGGCCTTCCTGGCAGTCCCGGCGCTGGCCAAGGACACGCTGGTCATCGGCGTGGCGCAGTTCCCGGCCAACCTGCACCCCTATATCGGCGCGCAGACGGTGCAGGGCTACGCCGTCGGCTTCGCGCTGCACCGGGTGACCGCCTACGACACGGAGGGCAGGATCACCTGCCTGCTGTGCACGCAGGTGCCGACGCTGCAGAACGGGCTCGCCCGGTTGGAGGACCAGCCCGGCGGCGGCAAGGGCTTGGCGGTGACGATCAAGCTGAAGCCCGGCCTGCGCTGGGGCGACGGCGCCCCGCTCACCGCGCGCGACATCGCCTTCACCTGGAAGGTAGGCAGCGATCCGAATGCCGGCTTCGCCGCCGCGCACCCGTGGACCCGCGCCGCCTCCGTCGACGTGGTGGACGACACCACGGCGGTGCTGCACCTGCCGCGCACGTTCACCTCGTTCGCCCTGTGGGACGAGCTGCTGTCGGAACACATCGACGGCCCGGTCTACGCCGCGGCGAGGGCGCCGGGCGACTACATCAACCACACGGCCTACAACCGCGACCCGCTGAACCCCGGGCTGTGGAACGGGCCGTTCGTGGTGTCCGACTACCAGTCCAACACCAGCGTGGGCTACCGGCCGAACCCATACTGGACCGGCACCAAGCCCGGGCTGAAACAGATCACCATCCGCCTGCTGGAGAACACGGCGTCGCTCCAGGCCAACCTGCTGTCCGGCGACGTCGACATGACGCCGTCCGGCATCGGCCTGTCGATCGACCAGGCGGTTTCCTTGGAGAAGACGGCGAGCGACCGCTTCCGCCTCGTCTACGAGCCGGGGCTCAGCTACGAGCATATCGAGCCGAACCTGTCCAACCCCATCCTGCAGGATGTCCGCGTGCGCGAGGCGCTGCTGCGCGGCATCGACGTGAAGAGCATCGTCGACCGGCTGTTCGCGGGCCATGCCGAGATCGCCCGCACCTTCATCAACGGGCTGGACGGCCATTACGACGCCAGCCTGCCGCTGTATGGCTACGACCCGGCACGCGCCCGCACGTTGCTGCAGCAGGCCGGATGGACGCCCGGCACGGACGGCATCCGCCGCAACGCCGCGGGTGAACGGCTGAGCTTCGAGTTCGCCACCACCTCCGGCAACCGGGCGCGCGAGCTGACGCAGCAGGTGATGCAGAGCCAATGGAAGGCGGTCGGCATCGAGGTGACGATCAAGAACCAGCCGTCCCGCACCTTCTTCGGCCAATTGCTGAAGCACCGCGAGTTCAGCGGCCTGGCCGAGTTCGCCTGGACCGGTGAGGTCGACCAGCCGCCGATCCGCATCACCACGCCCTACATTCCGGCGGAGGCCAACAACTGGGGCGGGCAGAACTACGGCGGCGTCAGCGACCCGGCGCTGGACGCCGCCGTGGATGCGGCCACCTACGAGCTGGACCCGGCGAAGCAGCAGGCGCTCTGGACCGAGATGCAGCGCCTCTACACCAGCAAGCTGCTGGCCCTGCCGCTGTATTTCCGCGTCGACCCGCATATCGTGCCGGTTTGGCTCGATGGCTTCGAGGCCACGGGGAAGCAGAGCTACGTCACGCTCTGGGCGGAGAACTGGCGGCCGCGCTAGCTGTCGGCGCCCAACCCTTGGACGGATCAGGCGAGCCGCTGCACCGTCGCGGGATCGGCCTGTCCGTCGAAATACCGGTCCAGCGCGGCCTGGAACGCCTGCGTGCCGGGCTGCACGAGCGCGAAGAGCGTCATGCAGGAGTGGAACTTCATGTCGTCCGGGCTGCCGAAGATCGCGTGGGCCGAGCGGTCCGGCACCGCAGTCACCAGTCCGGTGCAGGTGAGGAGCCGGGGGCCGAGCACCGGATGCGCGAGGTAGGCCGCCGCCTCCTGGCGGGAGCCGATGGCATAGTGCCGCGCCGTCGCGCTGTGTCCCAGTCCGGCGACTTGCGGAAAGATGAACCACATCCAGTGCGTCTGCTTGCGCCCGGCGCGGAGCTCCCGCTCCACTTGCGCCATCACGGGGTCCTGCGCCTGGACGAACCGCTCGAGGTCGAAGGTGACGGCCATGGGCTTCTCCGCGTGTGTCGCCGTGCTCAACGCTCGGGTCGCTGGATGGATCGGCGCTGCCCCCGTATACGTGCGGCCATGGAGCGCCTGCGTTGAGCCAGACCGACGAACTCGCCCGCGTCAAGCTCCGCATCAAGGCGCTGGCGGATCGCACCGTCGATCGCGGCTGCACCGAGCCCGAGGCCATGGCCGCGGCGGAGATGGTCGGCCGCCTGCTCGAGCGGTATGCGCTGACCATGGAGGAGGTGGACGTCCGGCAGGAGCCGTGCGTCCAGGTCGAGGTCGCGGCCGGTGGCAAGCGGCGCCGGCCGATCGACGCCTGCGTCCCTGCCATAGCCCGGTTCTGCGACTGCAAGGTGTGGCTCGCCCGCGGCGAGGCGCAGGCGCATTACGTGTTCTTCGGCTTCGAGACGGACACGGCGCTGGCGGCCTACCTCTTCGCCGTGGTCACCCGCGCGATCGAGACGGGGGTCGCGGGCTTCCGTGCGTCGCACGCCACCCTGGCAGGCACCACGCTGCGCCGCGCCTCGGCGAGCTTCCAGGGTGGCATGGCCGTGCGCGTGGCGGAGCGGCTGGAGGCGCTGCATGCCAGCCGGGAGGCAAGCGTCGCCGCGCAACGGCCGACGGGGACGGCGCTGATGCTGGTGCGCCACCGCTTGGTGGAGGAGGCCTTTCGCGCCCGCAAGGTGCGCCTGCGCTCGCTGCCGGGCCTGGCGATGCGGCGCAACGCGGCCTTCCGCGCCGGCGAGGCCGCGGGCGACCGGGTGAACCTGCGCCGCCCGGTCGGGCACGACGGTCCCGTACGGCTGCGGTGACGGCGCGCGACGGGCAGCGCGCCCGGGTCTACGCGTGGGAGGACCGCGTCGTGGCGCCGCGCGACCCGAGCACCGTGGCGTTTGCGGCCGGCCAGGGCGTGGTGGATGCGATCTGGGCCGAAATGGGCCTGCTCTACCCGCCGCGTGTCGAGAAGCTGCCGTCGCAGGCCCGCTGCCGCATGGCCGACGCCAACCGCCTGCGCATCCGCCTGCCGGCGCAGACACCCTCCTGGTGCCTGCTGCACGAGCTGGCCCACGCGATGACCAGCACGCAGGATGGCCGATCGGATGGGCACGGCCCGGTGTTCATGGGCCTCTACGTGGCGCTGCTTGTCCGCTACCTCCGCCTTGACGCCGCCTGGCTGCAAAGCAGCCTGCACGCAGCTGGTATCCAGGTCCGCCCCGGCGCCACGCCCGTGTTCTGCGACTAGCTGAAATACAGCACGCTGAGCGTCGCCGTGAGGGCCGCCTTGCCATCCGCCGCATCGACGATGCTTCCTTCCATCCGCACCAGCGTCCCGGACCGGTGCGGCTCATGCGCGGCGACGACCCAGGCCATGCGCATCTCGTGGTCAACCCGCACCGGCCGGCGGAATTGGACGTGGTAGTCGACGCCTACTTGTCCCCGGCCATCCTCGTCGCCGAAACCGGTGCCGAGGATGCCGGCCAGGATCGCGGCGGTGTGGGCGCCGCTGGCGATCAGTTCACCGAAACGGCTGGCGGCCGCCAACGCGTCGTCATGGTGCAGCGGGTTCATGTCCCCCACCGTGGTCGCGCCAGCCTTGATCGCCGCCGCGTCCAGCCGCAACGGCCGCTCGATGCGGGTGCCGACAGGCGGTGCGGACATGGCGCTAGGCTCGCCTCGGCAACATGCACTTGTAACCAGTGCCAAGCTGGATGCGCCCAGCGTATGCCTCGACGTACGAACTTCCCATTTCGCTCTCCTCCATTTCTCAACCTGTTCGCGTCATGGCGGTGCAATCCTGCAAGCGGATTGCACCCTACTTCGGCGGAGGCGTCTGCGCCTCCAAGGCACGGACAGCCGCCTCGCAGCGGTCCGCGACCGCGATCGTGCCCGCCCGGTCCGCCGGCGTGTCCGCGAACTGCAGAGCCGGCCCGATGACGAGATGCAGGCGGCCCGGCCGGGGCAGGCGCCGCGTGGGCGGCCACGCGGCATGCGCACCGGCGAGGAAGCAGGGCACGACCGGGATCGGCTGGCCCGCGACCAGCTTGCCGATCCCCGGGCGGAACCGCGCGGTGGCGCCCGTTCGGCTGCGGGTGCCCTCGGGGAAGAGGATCAGCACCGCCCCGTCCTCCAGCAGCCGCGTGCGCCACAGGTCGATATCGGCCTCGCTGGTCTCCTTGCGCCACACCGGCAGGGCGTTAATGGCATAGGCGGCGAAGGCGGCGCCGGGCAGGGAGGCGAAGAACGTGTCGCCCGCCGCAAGCGCGAACGCCCGGCGCGCCAGGCCGCGCGGCAAGGCAGCCGCCAGCGTCAGCGCGTCCAGGTGGCTCGAGTGGTTCGCCACCAGCACGAAGGGAGGCGGCGGCAGGTGCTCCCGTCCTGTCACGGCCAGCCGATGCACCAGCAGCAGGTAGCTCCGTATCAGGCCGCGCCACAGGAAGCTGAGCAGGAGCCCGCCCAGCCCAGGCTCCCGCCCGGCGCTGCGCAGGCGCTGCCGCGGCGTGAGGCCGTGGTCGCGGGCGGGCCGCAACTGCCAGTCCGTCACCCGGTATACACCCGCACCGGCTGGTCGAGGCCGAAGCCCACGAAGTAGCCGATGTAGTGGAACGCCGCCGGGGCGACCAGCAGCAGCGAGTTGAACCGGTCCAGCATGCCGCCATGACCGGGGATGACGGTGCCCATGTCCTTGATCCCGATGTCGCGCTTGATGCTGGACAGCATCAGGTCCCCCGCCTGTCCGGCCACGCTGACGATGGAGCCCAGCCCCAGCAGCAGCACCCAATGGTCGAGCCGGGTGCCGGCGAAGATGGTGGACGCGATCAGCGCCACCAGGACGGACGTGGCCGCCAGCGCCCCCACCGCGCCGGACACCGTCTTGTTCGGGCTGGTGGCCGGCAGCAGCTTGCGCCCGCCGATCAGCTTGCCGAAGGTGAAGGCGAACACGTCGTTCAGCGCGACGGTGGTCATCAGCATCAGCACGATCGGGCGGTAGCTGCGGTCGTTCGCCATGTAGCCCAGATGCGCGAGCCCGGCGCCGAACAGCATGAAGGCGAAGATCGCCAGCCCGGTGCGCTGCACGTAGCCCGCCGGCCGGTCGAACGGGATGGAGACGATGGCGACCACGCCGACGCTCAGCGGGATGAGCGCCATGAACAGCCCGTACCACGCGTCCAGCGCGGCGAAGTTCATCGCCACCACGCCCAACGCCACGGTCGCGGTGATCCCGTACTCGCGGAACAACCCGGTCGCCCGGTCGTACTCGCGCAGGCACAGCAGGCCGAGCACCGTGACCAGGCCGATCGTCCAGGCGCGCCCCATCAGTATCGGCCCGATCATCAGCGGCAGCAGCACCGCCCACGACCCGGTGCGCAGCCACAGCTCCCGCACCAGCGCCGGGGAGGCGCGGCGCGTCACGGCCAGCCCGCCGATGACCAGCGCGGCCAGCAGCAGGATGGCCGCCGCCGCGACCACGATGCCCCGCGTGGCCGGGTGGGCGAACGCCACGCTCATCGCCGCAGCCCCGCCGCCACGTGGGCCAGGCGCCGCCCCGCCGTCAGCAGCGCCCCCAGCGTGATGGTCCAGAGCGCGACCGTGGGCCAGCCAGCCACCCACCGCGCGGGCAGGACGGCGCAGGCGCAGGCGAGCGCGGTGACCAGGGCCATGCGCTGCTGCTTGGCCATCGGGCCGCTGAAGTCGCTCGGCTGGCCCACGCTCTTGCCCACGGCGCGGACATAGGCCGTCGCCATCGCAGCCAAGGCCGCGGCGAACCCCAGCGCGGTGTGCCCCGCGGCCCAGCCCAAACCCACCAGCACCGCCGTGTCCGAGATCCGGTCCGGCACCTCGTTGAACAGCTCGCCCGTGGCGGAGGCGACCCCGCGGCCGATCGCCACCATGCCATCGAGCAGGTTGGCCATCAGACGGGCCTGCACCAGCGCCGCCCCCAGCAACCAAAGCAGGCGTGCCGCGCCCGGCGCCTGGCGGGTCAAAGCGATCGCACCGCCCGCCAGGCAGGCGGCGACGGCACCGACGACCGAGATCGCGTTCGGCGAGGCGCCGTGGCGGGCCAGCCGATCCGCCGCGGCGACCACCGGGCGCAGGCTGCGCGCCGCGATCGGCCGCCGGTCGCCCGCGTTCGGTGGCTCTTCGATGGAACCGTCTCCCTTGCCGACCCGGCTTCGCCCGAGACCAATCGGGAGGGAAGGTGCACCGGTGCCGGTGAATGCTCAAGGCCAGCCGCACGGCCGTCAGGCGGCAGCCAGTCGCGGCTGATCCACCGCCTCCCGATCGAGATCATCCAACACCGCCCGCAGGCGGCAGCGGGCGTCGTCGCCCAGGGGCGGCTGGAGCAGCAGCGCATCACCCGCCCTTCCCGCAAGGCGGACCGCAACCAGCTGGCGGCCACTCGCCAGCCGCAGGGTCGCCAGGCTGCCGGGTGCCGCGTCGAAGGCCGGGGTGAAGCTGGCGGAGACCTCGGAACCGAACTCCGCCTGCCCCGACCGCACGACGCCGTCGAGTTCGATCTGCGCCGGTATGCGGACAGGTGCGCGGCGGGTGAACTCACCGGCGTCCATCGTGCCGACGAAGGCGAGGAAGGCAGAGACTTCGGTGTGCAGATCGGCACCGTGAAGCGACAGCCGGGTCGCCCCGTCGCCGATCGCCTGGAGGTTGCCGGCGCCTTCGCGCGTCCTGCTGCCGATGGTGTGCAGGCTGCTTCGGACCTTCGCCGCGCTGGTGGAGATTTCCCACACGCTGCACCACATGCTGGCCGACGCTTCCTCCTGCGACGCCGCGGCGCGGGCGATGGACGCACTCAGCCGGTGGACCTCCTGCGCCGAGTTGCCGATGACGGCGATCGAGGCGCGGGTCGCCGCCGTGCTGGCCACGATGCTGGCGATCCGCTGCTGCACCATCGTCGCCTCCCGCGCGCTGCGCTGGGCGAGCAGGCGGACCTCGTTGGCGACCACCGCGAAGCCTTCGCCCGCGGCGCCGGCCCGTGCCGCCTCGATCGCCGCGTTCAGCGCCAGCATCTTCGTCTCGCTCGCCACCGAACCGATGATGGCGACGACGGCGGCGATCTCGTCGGCGACGCTGTCCAGCGCATGCATCTGCACGCCGGCCGCATGCGTCTCCTGCAACGCGGCACGAGCCCGCTGCTCCGTCTGCGCGGCCTCCTCCCGGATGCCGACGATGGCCTCGTTCAACGCCTTGGACGCGACGCTGGCCTCCGCGATGCGGGCGACCACCTGCTCGATCTCGGCGGTCATGTCCCGCTCGCTGGCGAGCAGCGCGTCGGCATCGACCAGCAACCCGCCGGCTTTCCCCGTCATCTCGACCGAGGAGTCGGTCACGATCCTGAACACGCCGGCGATGCTACGGCCAAACCGTTGCACGAAGGCGTCGACCTCCGCCTGGTGCCGATCTGCGGCTGCGTGGGTGGCGGCCTGCTGGTCCATCAGCTCCCGGTTCTCGGCCAGGCTTGCCGTGATCGCCGCCTGCATGATCCGCAGCGCACGGAGCAGGTCCGCCGTCTCGCTGCGCCCGCGTGGCGGAGGGATGGCCGCGTGGGTGCCAGCCGCGATGTCCTGTGCGATCCGCACGGCCGCGCGGAGCGGCGGCAGGATGGCCCGGCAGAGGACAAGGGTGAAGAACAGCGCCACCGCCACGGCGACGCCGAGCGCGACGGAGGTATGTCGCTCCGTGTCGACCAGGACGTCACCCACCGTGCGGCGAAGGTGATAGCCGTCGGCAGCATAGATCTCGATCGCGGTGTCGAACTCGTCCTCCGCCGCCTCCATCGCGTCGGCACGGGCGCCACCCCCGAGCGCTCCGAGTCCAGCCAGCCGCTTGGCCAGCGCCGCCGCAGCCTTCCTGCCGGGCGGCGACATGGCGCGGTCCTCGGCCACCGCGATGTTCTCCAGCGCGTCATGCAGGTGTGCCGCCGCCGCGGCATCCGGAAGCGATGCGGCCACCAGGAGGTCGTTCTGGGCCGAGCGCAGATAGCTCATCGCCATGAACGCGTCGTCGTACAGCCGCACGCTCAGCGAGCTCAGCTGCTGCTCGGCCGATTGGCTGTAGAGCCCGAGGCCGACCGTCATCAGCATCAGGGCAAGGCAGCCGAGGAGGATTTTCAGTCGAATGGACAAACGTTGGTTCCGGAAGGGAGGCGCTGCCGTTGCCGCCGCACCGGCGGACAACCGCTCAGTCGACGGTGACCGCCAGATGCATGCGGGGATGGATTTCACACTGCACGTCGAAGGTGCCGGAGGTGGGGAACTTGAAGTTGACCGCACTGCCCGGCGCCTGCTCGGCACTCTCGAAGGAGAAGGCGGGAGACTTGACGTAGACCTGGTGGTTGAACGCATCGTCGTTGGTGAAGGTCACGGTGTCGCCGCGCTTGATGTGGACCTCGGCGACGCTGAAGGCGCGATGCGCCTGGATCACCGTCACGAGCCCGGCCGCCCCAGCGCGCAGCCACGGCGCACCCAAGGCCACGCCTAAGCCGGCCAGCACGAGGCAAGCCAGGGTCACCGGCCGGGTCACCGTGACACCACGTCGCGCTGCATCGGCGCCAGCAGCGCCAACACCCGGTTCTGCGTGTGGTAGGACACGCCCACCGCCGCCATCGAGTCCTGCAGGTCCTCGGCCAGGGCGTTGAACATGGCCTGGTTGACGGCCAGCCCACGATGGGCCGTGGTCATGTCGTGGCCGCGATATTCGCACGGCCCGCCGGTGAGCTGGCAGAGCTGCGCGGACAGCATCTTCTTGAAGCGGTCCATGTTCGTCTCTTCGAACGTCTTGCTCACCCGCGGATCGGCCAGGAAGCGCGCCGTGGCGTCGTCGACGATACGGTCGATGCCCGCCTGCCCGCCGACGTCGTCGAACAGGGCCGCCTTGGCCTGGGGCGCGCCAGCCAGCAGTGCCGCCGCGAGGGTGAGGATGGTGGTCCAACGGGACATCGGCTTTGGCCTTCCTGGCTGTCAGAAACCGGCTTGCAGGGACACGTAGACGCCGTTCTGGCCGTGCTGCCTGGCAACCTCGCCCAGGCCGACATAGGCCACGGTGGTCGACAGGTTCTTGGTGAAGAAGTAGGCGGCGAACGCATCCACCGCCGGCCCCTCGTGGGAGAAGCGGAGGTTGTCCGGCTTGGTGCGGATTTCGGCGCCCAAGGCAAGGTTGCGGGTGACGAGGTAGGCGGCCGAACCCTCGAACTCGAAGCTGTAGCCGGCATCGCGGTCGCCGCCGAAGCCGAGCAGACCGAACTGGTTCGCCTTGGTCAGCCGCACCGTCGCATCCACCAGCAGGCTCTGCGCCAGGAACAGCTTGGTCGCGGCGACGTAGAAATCCACGCCGCGGGACGACTTGGCGCCGATGGCGTGCAGCACGGCCTGGTTCCCGGTATCCTTGAACTCGGTCCCCGCGGCCACCTGCGGCAGCCAGCTGTCCTGGTCGTACACCGCGTCGCCCAGCAGGCGGATCTTGACCCCCAGGACGTCCTCGTTGAAGGCATAGCCGTTGCCTATGCCGAGCTTGCCTCCGGTCGACCCGGTGTCCAGGTACTCGTGCGCATAGGACAGCTCCACCCGGTCGTACAGGCCGATAGCGGCCCCGCCGCTGCCGAGCGAGAAATCCGGCAGCCGGACGTAGGTGCCATGGACGTTGCCGCCGACGGCGTCACGCGTGCCGTAGCCGGTGATGAGCGCCCAGGGAACCAGCCCGCCTCCGCCCGCGCCTTCCAGCTGGCTGACGCCGGACGTGGCAAGCATCCGACCGCTCTCCAGGGCCTGCCCGGCGGCGGCTTGCGTCAGGCCGGCCAGGCATGCGGCGGCCAATAAGGTCTGGCGTAGAAAGCGCATGCAGGGAACGTAGAAGTGGGAGGTGAAAGCGCGGTTAACCCCGCTTTGTCCCGGCTGCCGTGGCCGCACATCCTTAAGTGTCCGGACAGACACTAAGGGTTGGTCGTTGCCGCCCTCTCGTCGGTGGGAGCCAGCTTGATCCGCCCGGCCGCGGAGAGGGCCAATAGGAGGATGCCGACATGCATCGCCTGCTGCAGCACGCCGGATTGCAGGTCGCGCAGCAGGTCGGCCACTGGCATGCAGCGGACGACCAGGCCTTCCTCCCCCACCTCCAGCCTCGGCTCGCCCACCGGGCGGCAGCCGGTGGCGAGGACGGCGTGGATGCGGTTGGTCTGCGTGGACGGGTTGGGATAAAGGCTGCTGACGAGTTGCCAATGGTCCGCCGCGAACCCCGTCTCCTCCGCCAGCTCGCGCCGGGCGGCGGCCACCGGGTCGGCATCCGCGGCGTCCATCATGCCGCCGGGCAGTTCCAGGCAGGCGACGCCGACCCCATGGCGGTATTGCTCCACCAGCACCAGCTGGTCGTCGTCGGTCAGCGCCGCGACGTGCACCCAGTCCGGGTAGTCCAACACGTAGAAGGGTGCGATCTCCCGCCCGCCGGCGGTGACGCAGCGGTCCGCCCGCAGGTTGATCCAGCGGTCATGGACCAGCCGTTCGGAGGAGAGCGTTCGCCAGGGCTTGATCATTCCGTAACTCTCCAGGCCGATGCAGCGCAGTCACTGGCCGCCGCAGGACAGGTCGCCTTCGACGCAGTTCGCCTGCGCCGCCAGCAACGCGGTCTGTGCCGCCGTCAAGCCCTCCAGGCATTGCGACAGCACGAAGGGGTGGATGCTGCCGCCGGCCGTGCCAGCGGTCTCGAACGCGCACTCGGCATCCCGGTAGGCCAGCCATGCCCGTTGCGCCGCCTGCAGGGCGCTGCGGCCCGCCGGGCTCAATTTGGCGAGCAGCTTGCCATAGGTCGTATTCAGCGTCCGGTCGGCCGACCGATACTGCGCGTCGGCGCATTGGTTCATCGCAGTCTGCGTCATCTGGTCGCCGCAGGACGCCGCCGCCATCGCTGGCGCTGCCGTCACCACGAGGACCGCGGTCAAAAAAAGCCGCATCGCAACCTCCTCCCTCGGTCTCGGCAAGTCTAAGGGCTCGTCAGCTCGGCGTAGCCCGTATTCGCGCAGCGAATGCGGGTCACGATGTAATACTATCGCGGATAAACCCGCGCCGCGAAGGATGCGGCCCGGTCCCGCATGAGCCAGCGCTCATACGGGCTACGCTGCGAGGCCTCGGCTGCGGAGCAGGGGGGCGGTGCTGGGCGGGCGGCCGCGGAAGCCGGTGTAGAGCGCCATCGGGTCGCGCGTGTCGCCGGCGCTGAGCAGGGTGCGCAGCCGCGCGGCGACCGCCGGGTCGAACGGGTCCCCCGCTTCGGCGAACGCCTCGAACCCGTCGGCGTCGAGCACCTCCGCCCATAGATAGGAGTAGTACCCGGCCGCGTAGCCGCCTCCGGCGAACAGGTGTTGGAAATGCGCCGGGCGGTGCCGCGGCCCGATCTCGGCCGGCATGCCGATCTGCGCCAGCCTATCCGCCTCGAACCGGTCGACGTCGATCGTCTCAGGCGCCGCGTGGTCGTGCAGCGCCATGTCCATCAGGGCGGAAGCCGTATACTCGACGGTGGCGAACCCCTGGTTGAAGCGCTGCGCCGCCAGCAGCCGGTGGATGGTCGCGTCCGGGATCGGCGCCGCCGTCTCGTGATGCCGTGCGTAGCGGCGCAGCGTCTCCGGCAGTTCGATCCAGTGCTCGAAGATCTGCGACGGCAGTTCCACGAAATCGCGCCGTACCGACGTGCCGGACTGCGCAGGATAGCGCACCTTGCTGAGCAGGCCGTGCAGCGCATGGCCGAACTCGTGGAACAGGGTGGTCGCGTCGTCGAAGCTCAGCAGCGTGGGCGCGGCTTTGGCGAAGTTGTTATTGTTGACGATGATGGGGGAGACCGGCTCGTCCAGCGCCTCCTGGTCGCGGTAGCTGCTCATCCACGCGCCGGAGCGTTTGTCCGCCCGGGCATACGGGTCGGCCAGGAACACGCCGACATGCCCGGCCGCGTCGCGCACCTCGTACGCCTGCACGTCCCCATGGTAGGTCGGCATGTCCGGCCGCGGCGTGAAGTGGAGGCCGAACAGCCGGGTGGCGGTGTCGAAGGCGGCCTGCTGGATGTTGTCCAGCACGAAGAACGGCTTCAGCTCCGTCTCGTCCAGGTCGTAGTCGGCGCGCCGCACCTTCTCGGCATAGAACCGCCAATCCCACGGCGCCAGGGTGCCGTTGAACCCTTCGGCCTGGGCGAGGGCCAGCAGCCGGTCCCGCTCGGCACGGGCGATGTGCTTGGCCGGTTCCCACACCTCCGCCAACAGGCTTTGGACGGCGTCGGGCGTGCCGGCCATGGTGTCGGCCAGGCGGAACGCGGCGAAGCTGGCGTAGCCGAGCAGCCGGGCCCGTTCCGCGCGCAATGCCAGGATCTCCGGGATCAGCACGCGGTTGTCGTGCGCGCCGGGATGCCTGCCGCGGGCGACCCAGGCCTCGTAGGCGACCTGCCGCAGGTCCCGCCGGGCGGAGAAGGTCAGGAACGGTTCGATCAGCGAGCGCGACAGCGTGATGGCGTAGCCTGCCAGCCCCCGCTCCCCCGCCGCCTGCGCCGCGCCCGCGCGCACGAAGTCCGGCAGCCCGTCCAGGTCGGACTCGGCCAAAGACAGGTGCCAGGCTTTCTCGTCATGCAGCACGTTCTGGCCGAAGGCGGTGTGCAAGGCCGCCAGGCGCTGCGAGACGGCGGACATGCGCGCCTTGGCCGCCGCGTCCAGCCCGGCGCCGCTGCGCACGAAGCCGAGATGCGTCCGCTCCAACAGCCGTCGCTGGTCCTCCGCCAGATCCAGCTCGTCACGCTGCCCATGCAGCGCCGCCACCCGTGCGAACAGCGCGGGGTCGAGCGCAACCTCCGTGCCGTGCTGCGCCAACTTGGGCGACATCTCGCGGTCCAGCGCCTCCAGCGCCGCGCCGCCCTGGCTCACCACCAGGTTGGAGAACACGTTGGTGACCCGGTCGAGCAACCGCCCGCTGCGTTGCAGCGCCTCGATCGTGTTGGCGAAGCTGGGCGGCGCGGGATCGGCCCCGGTCGCGGCGATCTCCGCCCGGTGTGCCGCCATCGCGGCGGCGAAGGCGGGGGCGAAATGCTCCGGCCGGATCAGGTCGAACGGCGGCACGCCGCAGGGCGTCGTCCAGGGGGCGAGTAGAGGGTTGGCTTCGGTCATGCCCGCATCAGCTCCAAGAGGTTGTCGTCCGTCATGGGCCGGATCCCATCCTCGATCTCGTGGATCATCGCGGCCAGCCGGCGGCATTTTGGACACGCGACCCCGCGGGCGGCGCCATACTCCACCACCGGCAGCACCTGCACGTCCACCTCGGTGCGGCGCTTGCGGACGGCCAGGTCGCGCCAGATGCCGGAGTGGGTCTTCGCGTTGGGCCGGTTGAACGCCACCATGGCCGCGACGGACGCACGCGCCTGCGCCTCGGGCGCGCCCGGCGCGAAGGCCGCTGGGTCGAAGCCGTTGAACCCGCGCTGCCCGACGCCGAGCGCCGTGGCCACGGCGCCCACCTCGCCGGCCAGGTCGCGCCACAGCGGCAACAGCTCCGGGCGTGCCAGGCAGTCCGCGATGCCGAGCTGGCCCAAAGCCTGCGCGAACAGCAGCACCGCGTAGCCGAGCTTGCCCCAGAGGTAGGATTGCACGTCGTCGGTGATGATGGCGTCCGGCTCGAACCCGGCCTGGACCGTGGCGTGCAGCGCCGTCAGCCGGGCGGTGGTGCGGCCGTCCAACTCGCCCAGCACCACCGCGCCGCGGCCACCCCATAGGATGTCGCCCGGCCCCATCCAGTCGGCGCTGTAGTTGATGAACGCGCCGATCACCCGCTGGCCCCCCACCACGCCGGCGATGATGTCCTCGCACAGCCCGTTCTGCAGCGACAGGACGTATCCGCCCGGCGCCAGATGCGGCAGCAGCGCCTGGCTGGCCGTCGCCGTGTGCTGCGCCTTCACGCAGAGGTAGACGTGGTCCCACGTGCCGGACAGCCCGGCCGGGGTGAAGGCGGGGGCGGTGACGCGGATGTCGACGCCTGGCCCGGCCAGGCGCAGGCCCCGCGCCGGGTCGGCGATGGCGGCGACGTGGTCGGGCTCGATGTCCACGAACGTCACGTCGTTGCCCGCCTGCGCCAGGAAGGCGCCGATCGTGCCGCCGATCGCTCCGGCGCCCCAGATCAGGATCCGGTCGGGCATGCGCGTCCTCCATCGTCGGGATTGGCCAAGGTTGGATTGTGGTGGAAAGATCGCCATCTTGGAACTGCCACACGGCGTGGGCAGGGAGGCCGCATGAACCCGACCGGATCGTTCCGCTCGCTCTACCGGCACGGCTTCGCCCGCGTGGCCGCGTGCACCACGCGCGTGGCCCTGGCCGACCCGGCGGCCAATGCCGACGCCATCCTGCGCCTGGCCCGCCGCTGCCACGACGAGGCCGTGGTCCTGGCCGTCTGCCCCGAACTCGGCGTCTCCGGCTACACGATCGGTGACCTGCTGCAACAGGACGTGCTGCTGGACGCGGTGGAGCAGGCGCTCGGCCGCATCGTCCAGGGGTCCGCGGGCCTGCTGCCGCTGCTGCTGGTGGGCGCGCCGGTGCGCCATGCCGGGCGGCTGTACAACGCCGCCGTCGCCATCCACCGCGGCCGGCTGCTGGGCGTGGTACCGAAAACCTACCTGCCCAACTATCGGGAGTTCTACGAGCGCCGGCATTTCGTCTCCGGCGGCGGCATCGCCGGGCAGCACATCCGCGTGGCCGGGCTGGACGCACCCTTCGGCACCGACCTGCTGTTCGCCTGCGAAGACCTGCCCGACCTCGTGGTGCATGCGGAGGTCTGCGAGGATTTCTGGGTGCCGGTGCCGCCCAGCTCCGCCGCAGCGCTCGCCGGCGCCACCGTGCTGGCCAACCTGTCGGCCAGCAACATCACCATCGGCAAGGCCGACACGCGCCGCCTGCTGTGCCAGTCGCAATCCGCCCGCTGCCTCGCCGCCTACCTGTACGCCGCAGCCGGCGCGGGCGAGTCGACCACCGACCTGGCATGGGACGGCCAAGCCGGCGTCTACGAGAACGGCGCCGTCCTGGCCGAGACGGCGCGCTTCCCGGAGGATGACCAGTCGGCGGTCGCCGACGTGGACCTGGACATGCTGCGGCAGGAGCGCATGCGGCTGGGCACGTTCGACGATAACGGCCGCACGGTGCCGGGCACACCCTGGCGGCGCATCCCCTTCCGGGCCGACCCGCCCGCCGGGGATGCCGGCCTGCGCCGCCGGCTGGAGCGGTTCCCCTTCGTGCCGGCCGATCCGCAGCGCCTGGAGCAGGACTGCTACGAGGCCTACAACATCCAGGTCTCCGGCCTGGCGCAACGGCTGCGCTCGGCCGGGATCAAGCGCGCCGTGATCGGCGTGTCCGGCGGGCTCGACTCGACCCAGGCGCTGATCGTGGCCGCCCGCGCGTTCGACCGGCTGGGGCGGCCACGCTCCGACATCCTCGCCTACACCATGCCGGGCTTCGGCACCGGCGACGCGACCAAGGCCAATGCCTGGCGGCTGATGCGGGCGCTGGGCGTGGCGCAGGCCGAGCTCGATATCCGCCCGGCGGCGCGGCAGATGCTGGCGGACATGGACCACCCGTTCGCCCGTGGCGAGCCGGCCTACGACGTGACGTTCGAGAACGTGCAGGCCGGGCTGCGCACCGACTACCTGTTCCGCCTGGCCAACCAGCACGACGGCATCGTCATCGGCACTGGGGACTTGTCGGAGCTGGCGCTCGGCTGGTGCACCTACGGCGTGGGCGACCAGATGTCGCACTACAACGTCAACGCTGGCATGCCGAAGACGATGATCCAGCACCTGATCCGCTGGGTCGTCAGCTCGGAGCAGTTCGCGCCGGAGGTGTCGCAGACGCTGCTCGCCATCCTGGGCACGGAGATCTCGCCGGAGCTGGTGCCCGCGGAGGCTGGGGCGGCGATCCAGAGCACGGAGGCCAAGATCGGGCCCTATGCGTTGCAGGACTTCACCCTGTTCCACGTGCTGCGCTACGGGTTCCGCCCGTCCAAGATCGCCTTCCTGGCGCTGCATGCTTGGGGCGACGCCGCTTCGGGCGCGTGGCCGCCGGGCTTTCCGGAGGCGCAGCGTATCGCCTACGACCTGCCCGACATCCGCAAATGGCTGCGCGTCTTCCTGCATCGCTTCTTCGGCATCAGCCAGTTCAAGCGCTCGGCCATGCCGAACGGGCCGAAGATTTCCGCCGGCGGCGCCCTGTCCCCGCGCGGCGACTGGCGCGCGCCATCCGACGGCAACGCCCGCATCTGGCTGGACGAGCTGGACCGCAACGTGCCGGACGCCTGAACCGGGAGCCCGTGACCTGACCTATCTCGGCATCGATCTCGGCACATCGTCGGTCAAGGCCCTGCTGGTCGACGCAGACGACACGGTGCTGGCAGAGGCCTCCGTCCCGCTGGCGGTGCAGCGGCCCGCGCCGGGCTGGTCGGAGCAAGACCCGGCGGCCTGGTGGGAGGCGACGCTACAGGCGGTGGACGCGCTGAAGCGGCAGGCCCCGGCCGCCCTGGCCGCCACGGCCGGGATCGGTCTGTCCGGCCAGATGCACGGTGCGGTGCTGCTGGGCGCCGACGGTGCCGTCCTCCGCCCCGCGATCCTGTGGAACGACGGCCGCTCCGCCGCCGAGTGCGCGGCGATGGAGGCGGCTTGGCCGGCGCTGCGGGAGGTGACGGGCAACATCGCCATGCCGGGCTTCACCGCGCCGAAGCTCGCCTGGGTGCGGCGGCACGAGCCGGCGGTGTTCGCCGCCACACGCCTGGTGCTGCTGCCCAAGGCCTGGCTGCGGCTGTGCCTGAGCGGCGAGGCGGCGGAGGACATGTCGGACGCGTCCGGCACGCTGTGGCTAGACGTGGGCCGGCGCGCCTGGTCGGAGGCGGCGCTGGCCGCAACCGGCCTGGACGAGACGCAGATGCCGCGCCTGGTGGAGGGGAGCGAGGCCACCGGCCGCCTGCTGCCTGGCTTGGCGGCGCGCTGGGGCATGGCGGCGCCCGTCATCGCCGGCGGCGCTGGCGACAACGCGGCCAGCGCGGTGGGGCTCGGCGTGGTGCGGCCGGGTGATGCCTTCCTGTCGCTCGGCACCTCGGGCGTGCTGTTCGCCACGACGGACCGGTTCCGCCCCAACCCGGCCCGGGCGGTGCATGCGTTCTGCCACGCCTTGCCCGCGACCTGGCACCAGATGTCGGTGCACCTCGCGGCGGCCGGCAGCCTGGACTGGTGGGCCAGTGCGGTCGGCGCGTCACCGGCTGCCTTGCTGCAGGAGGTGCCGATGCCGCTCAGCCCCTCTCCGGCGCTGTTCCTGCCGTACTTGTCTGGTGAGCGGACCCCGCACAACGATGCTGCGGTACGGGGCGCGTTCTTGGGCCTGGACCACGCGGCCGGCCGCGCGGCGCTGACGCAGGCGGTGCTGGAGGGCGTCGCCTTCGCCATCCGCGACGGGCTGGACGCGTTGGCGCAGGCCGGCACCGTCCTGCCCGGCGCCGTCGTCACCGGCGGCGGCGCACGGTCCCGGACCTGGCTCGCCATCCTCGCCTCCGCGCTCGGCATCCCGCTGGTCCGTCCGGCCTCCGGCGAGCAAGGGGCGGCGCTGGGGGCGGCACGGCTCGGCCGCATGGCGGGGACGGGGGAGGGCCCATCGGCCGTCTGCCGCAAGCCGGCCACCGCCGAAACGATCGACCCGGTGCCGGAATTGGCCGCGGCCTACGCCGAACGCCACGCCCGGTTTCGCGCAGCCTATCCCGCCGTGCGGTCGCTGCTCGTATAACGGCTGGCGCGGAACGGGACGCCGAGGTTCTCGCGCAGGGTCCCGCCCCCGTACTCGGTGCGGAACAGGCCGCGCCGCTGCAGCTCCGGCACCACCGTGTCCACTAAGAGCTCCAGCGGCCCCGGGAAGTAGGGCGACAGCATGGTGAAGCCGTCGCACGCCCCCGCCTCGAACCAGTGCTGCATCCGGTCGGTCACGCCAGCCGCGGTGCCGACGTAGACCCGCCCTTGCCGCCCGACAGGTAGAAGGCCGGCGCTGTCCTGGTAGGACAGCATGTCAAACTTGCCGCGCTCGGCGACCCGCGCAGGTGGACGTTGTCCTCGCACCCCATATCGGTGGGCCGCGCGCCGGGCATGCGCCAGTGGCCGGGTGGGTGGCAGAACGCCGTCAGCTTGATCTGCCGCTTCGCCACCTTGGGCTCACCCCTATCTCGCCGCCGGCCCACGGTGTACCCGTCGAAGCGGCACGGCAAGGCACCGCACTTGCATCAGGGCCCCTTGCAGGAGGAACGATGTGACCTGGTCCATTCTGGTGCGCGACGCGGAGACGGGCGCGCTCGGCGCCGCCGTCGCCTCGAAGTTCTTTGCGGTCGGTGCGCTCTGCATCCACGTGGAGGGCCAGGTCGCCGCACTCGCCACCCAGGCGATGGTGAACCCGATGTACGGGTTGGACGCCATGCCCCGGCTGCGGGCCGGTGGCGACCCCACCGTGGTGCTGGGCGACCTGGTGGTGCCGGACCCGGGCGGCGCGCAGCGACAGTTCCACATCCTGGACGCGCGTGGCCGCATGGCGCAGCACACCGGAGCCGAGTGCGTCACCTGGGCCGGGCACGTCACCGGGCAGGACGTGTCGGTCGCCGGCAACATGCTGGCCAGCCCGGCCGTGGTCGAGGCGACGATGCAGGCCTACCTCGCCGCCAGCGGGTCCATGGCGGAACGTCTGATGACGGCGATGGAGGCGGGCGAGGCTGCCGGTGGCGACAAGCGGGGCAAGCAATCCGCCGCGCTGAAGGTCTGCACCGCCGACCCGTATCCGGACCTGGACATCCGCGCCGACGACCATGCCGACCCCCTGGCCGAGCTGCGCCGCCTGCACCGCGCCAGCCTGGAGCGGTTCGCCGTGTTCCGCCGCTTCCTGGCCGGGCGGGACAGCCAGTACGGCACGTTCGACCGCGCCGTCATCAACGCCGCCTGCGACGCGGAAGGCCTGCCGCGATGATCCGCCTGCTTGCCCTGCTGCTCGCCCTGGCCGCCACGGGGGCGGCCGGCGCGCAGACCCTGCGCATCGGCCTGCGGGAGGACCCGGACATCCTGGACCCGACGCTCGGCTCCTCCTATGTCGGGCGGGTCGTGTATGCGGCGATGTGCGACAAGCTGTTCGACGTGGACGACCACCTCACCATCGTCCCGCAACTCGCCACCGGCTACGAGTGGGCCGACCCGACGCACCTCATCCTGCACCTGCGCGGCGGCGTGACCTTCCATGACGGGGAGCCGTTCGACGCCGAGGCGGTGAAGTACAAGCTGACCCGCGACCTCACCATCAAGGGCAGCATGCGCGCCGGGGAGATCAACGCGATCCAGACCATCACCGTGCGCGACCCGCTCACGGTGGAACTGGCGCTGAAGGCGCCCTCGGCCAGTCTGCTGGCGCAGCTGACCGACCGCGCGGGGATCATGATCTCGCCCAAGGCGGCGGCGGCGGCGGGCGACACGTTCGGCCTGCACCCGGTCTGCGCCGGTCCGTTCATGTTCGACAGCCGGGTGGCGCAGGACCGCATCACGCTGAAGCGCTTCCCGGATTACTGGAACAAGGCGGCGATCCATTTCGACGAAGTGGTCTACCTGCCGCAGCCGAACGGCGCGGTCCGGCTGGCGAACCTGCAGGCCGGCGCGCTGGACCTGGTGGAATACATCGCGCCGACCGACGTGCCGGCGGTGCGGCGCGACCCCAAGCTGAAGCTCATGATCGGCGATGCGCTGACCTACCAGGGCATCACCATCAACACCGGCAACGGCACGGCCGCCAACACCACGATCGGGCAGAACGTCCTGGTCCGCCGGGCCTTCGAGTTGGCGATCGACCGCAAGGCGATCATCGACGTCGTGTATGACGGCCTGTTCACCCCGACGGTGCAGGCCAGCCCGCCCTCCTCGCCCTACTACTTCGCCGACATCCAGCCGCCGGCGCGCGACGTGGCCCGCGCGAAGGCGCTGCTGCAGCAGGCGGGGGTGGCGCTGCCCGTGCCCGTGACCCTCGTGGCATCCAACAGCCCGGACTTGCAGCAGGCAGACGAGGTGATCCAATCGATGGCGCAGGAAGCCGGCTTCGACGTGAAGCTGCAGTCGATGGAGTTCGCCTCCTCCTTGCAGGCCGCCTACCGTGGCGACTTCAACGCCTACAACATCGCCTGGTCCGGCCGGATCGATCCGGACGGCAATCTGTGGCCGTTCCTGCACACCACCGGCACGTTCAACTACGGCCATTACGACAGCAAGGCGATGGACGACCTGCTGGACCGCGCCCGGCTGACGCCGGACGTCGCGGCGCGCAAGGCGCTGTACCGCCAGGCGGTCGAACTGGAGCGGACGGACCTGCCGCTGATCTATCTCTGGACGCCCAAGAACGTGGTCGGCATGCGCAAGGAGGTCACCGGCCTCACCCAGGTGCCGGACGGGCTGATCCGCTTGCAGAACGTCAGCCTGGCGCCGTCGCCATGAACGCCCCGCCTCCGTGGCTCGCCGCGGCCCTGGCCTACGTCCCGCAATGGATCGCCTACCAGATGCGCGTGTCCGAGCAGCCGGGATGCGCGCTCGCGATCGCCTGGCAGGGCACGGTGGTGCATGAGAGTGCCTACGGCCATGCCGACCTCGCCGCCGGCGTGGCGTTGACGCCGCGGCACCGCTTCCGCGTCGCGTCGCACTCCAAGTCGTTCACCGCCGCGGCGATCATGAAGCTGCGCGAGCAGGGGCGGGTGAAGCTGGACGACACGGCGGGGCAGTACGTGCCGGGCCTGCACCCGCAGGTCGCGACGGCGACGGTCGCGCAGCTGCTGTCCCACACCGCCGGGATCTTCCGCGACGGGCTCGACAGCGCCTATTGGGCGCGCCGGGCGCCGTTCTCCGATGCGGCGGCGATCCGGGCGGACCTGGCGTTGCCGCCAGTCATCGAGGCCGGCGAGCGGCTGAAATACTCCAACCACGGTTTCGCGCTGGCCGGGCTGGTGATCGAGGCCATCACCGCGGAGCCCTATGGCAGCTGGGTGCAGCGCGAGATCGTGCAGCCGGCCGGGTTGCGGGAGACGACGCCGGACGTGCCGCTGCCGCCCCGGGCGAAGCTCGCCAACGGGCACAGCGGCAAGGCCCTGCTCGGCCGTCGCGTCACCCTGCCGAGCGACCAGACGACGGACGCGCTGGCAGCAGCCACCGGCTTCGTCAGCACCGCCGCGGACCTGGCGCGATGGTTCGCGCAGCTGGACCCGGCCGCCGAGACCAGCATCCTCACGCCGGCAAGCCGCCGCGAGATGACGCGCCCGCAATGGCGCGACCCGCATGCGGCGCTGGACCGCAGTTACGGCCTGGGCATCATCACCGGCGCCGTCGAGGGGTGGGAGTGGTTCGGCCATAGCGGCGGCTTTCCCGGCACGATCACCTGCAGCGCGTGCGTCCCAGCGCAGGGGCTGACCGTGTCCGTGCTGACCAACGCGGCGGATGGCTGGTCGCATGGCTGGCTGGAGGGCGTTCTCCACATCCTCCGGCGCATGGCCGAGGCCGGCGCCCCGACCGAGACCACCGCCGGCTGGGCCAGCCGCTGGTGGAGCCTTTGGGGCGCGAGCGACCTCGTCCCCGCCGGCGACCGCGTCCTGGTCGCGGCACCAGGCCTGCCCAAGCCATTGCTTAAGGTGCCGGAGCTGGAGGTCACCGGACCGGACGAAGCGCGCATCGCTCAGGCCGGCGCCTTCGCCAGCTACGGCGAGCCGGTGCGGCGGGTCCGCAACAAGGCCGGCAAGATCACCGCCCTACGCCTGGCCGGCATGACGTTGCTGCCCGAGGCGACGCTGGTCAAAGAGCTGCAAAGACCAGCATGAAACCCGCCCGCGATTGTACCCGGTGGCGCGCAAGCCAAACCCGCCGTGTACCGCCGTCGGCAACGTGGTGGTTGCCGGGTTGGTCAGGGTAGCGCGATATCGTTTATCGGTACGGACGCCGATTTGGCCTACAGCATGATTTTTCCGAACGAGGTGTCGTCTCCGGTGCCAGGCATGGAAGCCGGCAACTGGCTGCCTTGGCTGGAACAGCTAATCGTCCAGCGAGCACCGCACTTGCCGGAGCAATAGCACCGCGGCGCGCGCAACGGCTCGGTGCAGCATCGGCGCCAGCGGCTTTGCGCAGCTCACCGCCTTCCTACAGCGGCAGCCGGATCCGGGCGCGCAGCCCGCCCATGGCGCTCTGTTCCAGCAGGATGTCGCCGCCGTGGGCGCGCACGATGTCGCGGGCGATCGTCAGGCCCAGGCCGGTGCCGCCGCCGCCGGTTTCGAACGCGCGGAACACGCTCTCGCGCCGGTCGGGCGCGATGCCAGGGCCGTCATCGTCCACCAGCACCTCGACGTTGCGCTCCCGCGGCAGCGCCGTCAGCGCGATACGCCTTGCATGGCGGCGGGCATTGTCCACCAGGTTGGTCATCGCGCGCCGCAGTGCGTCCGGGCGGAGCAGCACCGTCAGGCCGCTCGGCGCCTCCAGCGTCACGTCCGCGCCGGTGCGGCGGGCGCCGGCCGCCACATCGGCCAGGATCGCCGACAGGTCGACGGGTTGCGCCTGCTCCATCCCTTCGCCCCGGGCGAAGGAGAGATAGCCGCCGATCATGCGCTCCATCTCCTCCACGTCGCCGGTCATGTCGGCCAGCTCCTCGCGCTGGGCCTCGCTCACCGGCAGCATGGCCAGCGCCAGCCGCAGCCGGGTGAGCGGTGTGCGCAGGTCGTGCGACACCCCGGCCAGCATCTCCGTCCGCTGCGTCAGGAAGCGGCTGATGCGCGCCTGCATCCGGTTGAACGCCGCCGCGGCCTGCCGCACCTCCGAGGCGCCCTCCGGCTTGATCGGGCCGCGGTCGCGCCCCATGCCGAACGCCTCCGCCGCGCCGGCCAGGCGCCGGATCGCCCGGACCTGGTTGCGCATGAACAGGGCGGCGATGCCGAACAGCAGCAGCGCCGAGCCCGCCAGCCACAGCACGAACAGATAGAGGGTGGAGGTGTAGAGGCGCTTGCGCGGCGCCTGCACGTGCAGCGCCCCGCCCGGCAGCTGCACGTGGATGTCGACGTTGCGCGGGTCGCTGGTCCAATCCATGGTGAACGGCCGTTGCAGCTTTTCCGTCAACGCCGCCGCCAGGTCGTCGTCCATCGGGCCCAGCTGGTTGATCCAGGGCCGCGCCTCGATCGTCTCGCCGGGCACGAAGCGCATCGGCACCTCCAGCCGCTGCAGCGCCGAGTAGATGATCCAGTCGCGGTTCTCGTCGCCGGGGAAGCGGTGCATCAGCTCGATGGTCTGCGCCACCTCGCCGGCGATGGCGAAGGCCAGCCTGCGGGATGTCACGTCCAGGTAGCTGCCGTAGAACACCGTGAAGGCGACGGCCTGCAGCAGGACCAGCGGCAGCAGGATGATCAGCAGGCTGCGCCCGAGCAGCGAGCGCGGCAGCATGCGCTTGACGACCGGGAAGCGCACGCTCAGCTCCCCGGCTTCAGCACGTAGCCGCGGCCACGCACGGTGTGGAGGAAGCGCGGCTCGCGCGGGTCGGCCTCGATCTTGCGGCGCAGCCGGGTCACCTGGACGTCGATGGCCCGCTCCCCGGCCTCGTCCATGCCGAGCGACTGCCCGATCGCCTCGCGCGACAGCACCTCGCCCGGTGTCCGCGCCAGCAGCGCCAGCAGGGCCGCCTCGCCGCCGGTCAGGTGCACCACCCCGTCCGGCCCCAGCAACTCGGCGCGGGCGACATCGAAGGTCAAGGTTCCCAGCTGCACGTCGCCCACCGGCTCGACGGTCGCGACCCGGCGCAGCATGGCGCGGATGCGCAGCACCAGCTCGTAGGGGTCGAACGGCTTGCCCAGGTAGTCGTCCGCCCCTGCCTCGAACCCGGCGATCCGATCCTCCGGCGCCCCCCGTGCCGTCAGCAGCAGGATCGGCACGCCGGATTTCTCCCGCCGCATGGACTCCGTAAGGTCGAGTCCGGATTCACCCGGCATGCTCACGTCGAGCACCAGCAGGTCGGGTTGCACGGAGCGCATCTTCGCCCGCGCATCCGCCGCCGTCTGCGCCATCGTCACCCGGAACCCGTTCTCCGACAGGTAGCGGTGCAGCAGCCGGCGCAGCCGGTCGTCGTCGTCCACCACGAGGACATGGGACTGTACGTTCATCGGCCGGACGCCTTGTCGAGGTAGGCGCGGGCCGACGGGTCCATCACTGCCCGCATCACGCGGCCGAAGCCCTCCACCGCCGGGCCGCCAGCCTCCCGGTAGGCGGCGGCCAGCCGCTCGCGCTGCCGCTCGAACAGCCGCCGCTCCAGCGCCTGGCCGTCCGGCGTCAACGTCAGCAGGCGCTGCCGACGGTCCTGCCGGCCCGGCGCCTGCGCGACGTAGTCCTTCTCGACCAGTTCGGTCAGGACGCGCGCCAGGCTCTGCTTGGTGATGCGCAGGATTGCGAGCAGGTCGCCGACGGTCATGCCCGGGTTGCGGCCGATGAAGTGCAGCGCGCGATGGTGCGCCCGCCCGAGGCCGAGTTCCTCCAGGATGACGTCGGCAGCGCCGGTGAAGTCGCGGTAGGCGAAGAACAGCAAATCCTGCGCCAGCCGCATCTGCTCCTCGCGCAAGAACAACAGGGCGGTGCCGGCCGGCGCGGCGGCGGGGCGCTCGGCCTTCATTACGGACATGGCTGATGGTCGCTCCCGTTGAGACAGGTTTATTGACCTTTTGAACACATTGCTATAGATCGACCTAGGCTAAAGCAAGAAAATTACCCAGGAGCAAGCCGATGGACCTCACTCCTTTCGATGACCGCGACGGCACCATCTGGTTCGATGGTGAATTGGTCGCCTGGCGGGATGCCAAGCTGCACGTGTTGTCGCATGGATTGCACTATGCCAGCGGCGTGTTCGAAGGCGAGAGGGCTTATGCCGGCAATATCTTCATGCTGCGCGAGCACACGAACCGCCTGATCGGGTCCGGCCGCATCCTGGGCTTCCAAATCCCGTGGTCGGCGGAGCAGATCGACGCTGCCTGCCGGCAGGTGGTCGCCGCCAACGGCCTGGTGGACGCCTATGTCCGCCCGATCGCATGGCGCGGCTCCGAGCAGATGTCCGTCGCCGCGCCCCAGGCGCGCATCCACCTGGCGATCGCCTGCTGGGCCTGGCCGAACCTGTTCGGCGCCGGCCGCATGGAAGGTGTCCGCTTGGGCATCGCCGAGTGGCGTCGCCCGGCGCCGAACACCGCGCCGACCGCCGCCAAGGCCGCCGGGCTCTACATGATCGGGACCCTGGCCAAGCACCAGGCCACGGCAGAGGGCTGGGACGACGCGCTGATGTACGACTGGCGCGGCCAGGTGGCCGAGGGCACCGGCGCCAACATCTGCTTCGTGTTCGATGGCGAGGTGCACACGCCGTCACCCGAGGGCTTCCTGGACAGCATCACCCGCCGGGCCGTCACCGCGCTGGCACGCAAGCACCAGATGGCCGTGGTCGAGCGCGCGATCATGCCGGAGGAACTGGGCAGGGCGACGGAGGCCTTCCTGGTCGGCACCGCGGCCGAGGTGACGCCCGTGCGCCAGATCGGCCCGCACCGTTACACACCAGGCCGCATCACCGACACCTTGCTGAGCGAGTACGAGGCGCTCGTGCGGCTTTCCCCGGCAGAAATAGCCAAGCTCGCGGCATAGCGAACGATTTGTCCCCCTCTTGCTCCCAAAAAGCCCTCTCCTTCTGGGAGAGGGTTGGGTGAGGGTGTCGCGACAATGGGGAAAACCTGCCCCGAAGGCCCTCACCCCGACCCTCTTCCAGAAGGCAGGGCTACCGCAATTGGCTGATCTCCCTCTCCCGCGAGCGGGTTCCAAAACGGGGATACGGCCATATCGCGATAGCCCTGCCCAGGAGGCGAGGAGAAGCGAACCCGAACCCGGCAAGGAGCGGCGGCAAGATGATGAGCCAGGCGAGACGCGCGCCGTAGCGGTCATGCGGCCCCGACAGCGCGCCGGTGGCGAAGGCGTTGGCGAGGATGCCGAAGACGACCATGACAGCCAACCCGGCCAAGGCGGGATTGCCGCGCCAGGCCAGTGGCATGACGACGAAGGTGCCCGCCGCGCCGAGGCACAGCAGCAGCAGGTGGAGCCCCCGTAGCGGAGCGGCCACGGCCGGCAACGTCCCGGCTACCTGCCGACTCCGGAGGAAGCGTTGCAACTCCGCGGCGGGAAAGTAGGTGCGCAGCAGCTTGCCCACGGTCGCCACCAGGTATTGCGGCCCCAGCGTGTCGCCGACCGAGACCCGCGCCAGCTGTCGCAGGGTGTTGGCCACGGCATGCCGCGCCGCTTGCGCCGGCTCTTGCCGCAAGGTGGCGGCGACGATGCGTGATGCTTCCGGCGCGACCAGGGTCGGGCCGGACTCGCCGCCCCAGATCGGCCCGTCCGGCGACCAGAGGAAGGCGTCGCTGTCCATCGGCAACTGGCTGGACCAGGCGCAGAGCCGATAACCGGCGGCCGGGCAAACGTCGCGGAGGTAGTCGGCGGCGGGGCCATCCGCCTGCAGCCGCGCCAGGGCGAACACCGACCCGTAGGGCGAGACACCCCACACCCCGTTGCCGACCAAGTTGCTGCCCAGCAGCCAAGCCAACGCGGCCACCAGGGGCGCCGCGCAGACCAGCAGGCGCCGGGTGCGCAGGACCGCGACCGGAACCAGGCACCCCGCGGCCAGCACCAGATGGGCCAGGTGCGAGGCCACTGCCACAGCCGCAAGCACCCCCACGGCAAGCAGCGGCAGCGTGCCGAAGCGTCCCCATCCCAGCACGAACAGGCACAGCACGACCAAGGGCGCCAGCACGTCCGGCATCACGAACGGCACGAACCAGGGCAAGGTGCTGCCCACCGCCAGCACGGCACAGAGCCCGACATGACGCCACGGACCGGCCAGGCCGGTCACCCGCGCCGCGAGCCATAGGATTGCGCTCACCGCCAGCGCCTGCCCGGCCACCACGCCCCACAGCGAGAGCCCGGCATGCAGCAGCAGGATCAGCGGGCCGTAGACCCATGGCTTGTCCCAGCCGATGGTCGGCGCCAAACCCATATCCGCCAGCCCGGCCGTGTCGCTGAAGACCAGCGGGTAGCCGTTCACCACCGCCGGCCAGCTGAGCAGCACCGCCCCGCCGCAGACCGACAGCACCGGCCACGGCCTCACCAGCGTCCGGCAGCCTCGTCATCGGCTTGGCGGGCCTCCACCCACCCTGCACTGCCGTCGACGAACCGCTCGTGCTTCCAGAACGGAGCGGAGGTCTTCAGCCAGTCGATCAGGAAGGAAGTCGAGTCCAGCGCCGCCTGCCGGTGGGCGGCGGCGGTCAGCACGAGGACGATCCCGTCCCCGGGTAGCAGCCGGCCGACCCGGTGCAGCACGCAGCACCCCAGCAGCGACCAGCGGCGGCAGGCCTGTTGGGCGATGGCGGTCATCGCCGCCTCGGTCATGCCGGGGTAGTGCTCCAGCGTCAGCGACTGCAGCGGGCGCGCCGGGTCGTCCCGCACGACGCCCACGAAATTGGCGATCCCACCCACGTCGCGGCGCCCGGCCACGAGGGCGGCGATCTCGTGGTTGAGGTCGAACGGCTCCGCCTGGACGCGGATGGTGGGCGTCACCCGCCGGTCACTGGTGGGAAGAACGCGACCTCGTCCCCGGCGGCAAGCTGCGTCTCCGGCTTGGCGAAGACCTGGTTGACCGCGGCCCGCACCGTGGACGGCTCGGCGAAGGCGGCCGAACCCGCCGGGTCGCGGGCGCGCAGCCAGGCCGCCAACCCGCCGACGGTGGTCACACCGGCTGGCAACGCCAGCGCTTCCTCGCCGACGCCCATCCGCTCCCGCAGCCAGGCGAAATACAGGACGCGCAGCACTAGGGGCGCGTCGGCACGGTCTGCACGCTGCCGTCCGGGCCGATCAGCGTGCTGGTGCCGTTGCCGTTGGGCACCAGGATGCCGCTGCCGCCCGGCGTCGGCGATTGCAGCTGGCGATAGTTGCGCCCGGTGCCGCGCCCAGTCACGTCGACGGAAGGGCCGTTCGGCGTGTTCACCGTCGGCGAGCCCACGCCGGCGGGCGGTGGCGGTGGGACCACCGGCGGCGGCAGGCCACGATCGGCGTTGTTGGCGCGGTTGACCGCCGGGTTGGCGCCCGGGGGAGCGCCCCCGGCAGCCGGCGCGCCGGTGCCGCGACGGATGTCCTCCGCCTGCTGCTTCTCCAGGTCCTGCAGGGTGGCGTCAGGCTTCACGTCGGTCGGCCACACGTTCCCCTGCTCCGGCAGCAGCGGCGGCACCGTCACCTCCTGTCCGCGGATCCGGAGGAAAGTCTCGCTGCTGCCGGCTGGGGCATTGGGGATGGCGCCGAACTGTTGCGTCGTGTGGTCCAGGAAGACTCCGGTTCCGGTACAGCCGCTGAGGAGCCCTGCGAGCAGGGTAAGGAGGCTTGGCAGGGCGCAACGCCGCATGGAGGGAAGGCTCCTCAGACGGCCGGTCGGCCGGGTCGGGCGAGACATTGCCCGCTACCGCCGCTCTGCTCAAGGTTTCGCGATGATGCTCTGCACAAACGCCACGACCCACGCGGCGATCGCTCCGGAATCGTCGAGCGCCAGTTGCACCCGGTCGCAACCGGGCAGCCGGACAGGGCTGGCCACAGCCGCGATGTCCGGCCAGTCGGGCCAGAGCGGGGGCTTGCCCAAAGCCGGCCGGTGCACTTCCAGCTTGGCGATCGGGTCGCGCCGGAACCCCTCGACGAGCACCAGGTCGGTCGGATCCAGGCGGGCGAGCAACGCCGTCAGATCGACTTCGGCGGCCGACTCCTCGTGCAGCAGCGCCCATCCGGCTGGGTTGGCCACGAGCACCTCGTGCGCGCCGGCCTTGCGGTGCCGCCAGCTATCCTTGCCCGGCCGGTCCAGTTCGGCGCCGTGATGGGCGTGCTTGACGGTGGAGACGCGCAGCCCGGCCGCGACCAGCCTGGGCAGCACCGCCTCGATCAACGTCGTCTTGCCCGCGCCCGACCAGCCGGCGATGCCCAGCACCGCCCGGTGCGGCCCGGTCACGGTCCGTTCTCACCCACCACGCCCCGCTCGGGGCCGACTTGCGCGTGCCGCAGGCTGGCCCGCAGGTAATCCCACCCCGTCACCAAGGTGAGCAGCGCGGCGACCCATAGCATCAGCTCACCGATGCCGGCGACGGGAAGCGGCAGGTGCACCAGCGCGCCGACGTCATCGCCTGCCAGAAGCGTGCCGAGCGCGCCCATCTGGAAGCCGGTCTTCCATTTGGCCAGCCGCGTCACCGGCAGGCCGATGCGCAGCCCGGCCAGGTACTCCCGCAGGCCGCTGACCAGGATTTCCCGCAGCAGGATGACGATCGCCGGGTAGAGCGCGCCGTCCGGGAACCGCCCCTGGCCGGCCAGCAGGATCAGCGTGGCGCCCACCAGCAGCTTGTCGGCGATCGGGTCCAGCATGCGGCCGATGTCGGATTGCTGCCGCCGCCGACGGGCCAGGTGGCCGTCCAGCCAATCCGTCAACCCGGCCGCCGCGAACAGCAGGGTCGCGAACAGGTCGCCCACCGGGCTGTGCAGGGCGACGCAGCCGACCAGCACCGGGATGGCCAGGATGCGCGACAGGGTCAGCAGGTTGGGCAGGTCGGTCAGCATTGCCCGCAACCTAGGCGGTTCAGCCGCGCCTGTCAGTCGGGGACTGCCGAAGCGCTTGCGCCGAAGCAGTCCGGGGCAGCGTGGCTGAACCTGCCGGGTGGGCTTTGGATCGCCATGATGACCTGCCTTTATTAGGGAACCAGGCAGGCATCCAGCAGGACGTAGCCGCCTCAGCTACACTTTGACCAGCCGCAATGCAGGCAGGTCAGGCAGCCGGCCTCCTTCAACAGCCCGGGCTGGCTGCATTTCGGGCAGAGCGGGCCGAGCGGTGAGGCGGCGGCGGTCGCCGCAACCTCCAGCTTGCCCGCCGGCTTCTCCTTGGGCGCCATGAACCCGGTCTCCATCATATGCCGCTCGATGATGTCGCCGATCGCGGCCACCAGGGATGGCACGTATTGGCCGTTGCTCCACTGGCCGCCGCGCGGGTCGAACACCTGCTTCAGCTCCTCCGCCACGAACGCCACCTCGCCGCCGCGGCGGAACACCGCGCTGATCATCCGGGTCAGCGCAACCACCCAGGCATAGTGTTCCAGGTTCTTGGAGTTGACGAAGATCTCGAACGGCGTGTGCCGGCCGCCGATCTCCACGTCGTTGATCGTGACGTAGATCGCGTGCTCGCTGTCCGGCCAGCGCAGCTTGTAGGTCGCCCCGCTCAGCTTCTCCGCCCGCTGCGCCAGTTCGATCACGGTCTGCGCCGTGGACTTGGGCGGCTCGGCCGGCTTGACCTCCAGCACCGAGCCGGTGATCGCGTTCGGCCGGTAGGTCGTGCACCCCTTGCAGCCGGAGCGGTAGGCGTCGAGGTAGACCTCCTGGAACGCCTCGAAGCCGATGCTTTCCGGCACGTTCACCGTCTTGGAGATGGCGCTGTCCACGTGGCGCTGCACCGCCGCCTGCATGCGGACGTGCTCGGCCGGCGTCAGGTCCTGCGCGGTGACGAAGGTGGGGGGCAGCGGCGCAGCGTCCCCGAACTGGGCGCGGAACCGCCGCAGCGCGTAGTCGGACACCTCCTCCTCCGTGCGGGTGCCGTCCGGCTGCAGCACCTTGCGGGTGTAGGCCAGAGCGAACACCGGCTCGATCCCGCTGGAGACGTTGTCGGCCACCAGCGAGATGGTCCCGGTCGGCGCGACCGAGGTCAGCAGGGCGTTGCGGATGCCGTGCTCGCCGATCAGCTCGCGCACGTCTCCGTCCAGTTCCAGCACGGTCTGGCCGGCCAGATAGGGTTCACGGTCGAACAGCGGGAAGGCGCCCTTCTCCGCCGCCAGCAGGGCGGAGGTGCGGTAGGCGGCGCGGTTGATGCGGTGCGCCCACTTGCCGGCCAGCTCGGCCGCCTCGCAGCTGCCGTAGCGGATGCCGACCATCATCAGGGCGTCGGCCAGGCCGGTCATCCCCAGGCCGATGCGGCGCTTGGCCACCGCCTCCTGCCGCTGCTCCTCCAGCGGGAAGCCGGACACGTCGATGGTGTTGTCCATCATGCGGACGGCGACCGCCACCAGGCCGTCGAGCTGCGCCTCGTCCAGCCGGGCCTGCGGGGTGAAGGGGTGCTGCACCAGCCGTGCCAGGTTGATCGAGCCGAGCAGGCAGGCGCCGTAGGGCGGCAGCGGCTGCTCGGCGCACGGGTTGGTGGACCGGATCGTCTCGCAATACTGCAGGTTGTTGCGGGCGTTGATGCGGTCGATGAACAGCACGCCGGGCTCGGCGTAGTCGTAGGTCGCACGGGTGATCTCGTCGAACAGGGCGCGGGCGCGCACCGTCTTGTAGGTGCGGCCGCCGAACGTCAGCGCCCAGTCGGCATCGGCCTCCACCGCGGCCATGAACGGGTCGGTCGCCAGCACCGAGAGGTTGAAGTTGCGCAACCGGCCGGGCTGCCGCTTGGCGGCGATGAAGTCCTCGATGTCCGGGTGGTCGCAGCGCAAGGTGGCCATCATGGCGCCGCGCCGGGCGCCGGCGGACATGATGGTGCGGCACATCGCGTCCCATACGTCCATGAAGGAAAGCGGGCCGGACGCATCGGCCCCCACCCCGCGCACCGGCGCCCCCTTGGGCCGCAGCGAGGAGAAATCGTAGCCGATCCCCCCGCCCTGCTGCATGGTCAGCGCGGCCTCGCGCAGGTGGGTGAAGATGCTGCCCAGGTCGTCGCCGATGTCGCCCATGACGAAGCAGTTGAACAGCGTCACCCGGCGGTCCGTCCCGGCACCGGACAGGATGCGGCCGGCCGGCAGGAAGCGGAAATCCTGCAGCGCCTCGTAGAACGGCTGCTCCCACAGCTCCGGCTGCCGCTCCGCCGCGGCGAGCGCGCGCGCCACCCGGCGCCAGCTATCCTCGATCGTCAGGTCGACGGGCTCGCCCTCGGCGGTCTTCAGCCGGTATTTCGCGTCCCAGATCTGGTTCGAGATCGGCGCGATGTGCTCCGCCACCGAAGCGATATGCATGTCCATGGGTCTATCCTCGATCCAAACCAAAGCGCCGCCATCCCGGCCAAGGACGGGCAAGACGCAACCGGCGGGCACCCCGCCAGGCGTCCGTCAAGGCTGGCACCTTGCAGGCCAATCGCGATTCGGGAAAAGAGCCGAGCCTCAGGTGATAAAAGCCCTCTCCTTCTGGGAGAGGGTTTGGGCGAGGGCCTATGCACGGTAATGTGCGTCAGTGTCCGCCCGGAAAGTCCATTGTGGCGGTCATCCGGCGCCACAGCGACGTTCCGGACAGACACTCAGCCCTCCACCCTCTCCCACGAGAGAAGGAGAGGGGCCCGGCGCCTCCGAGTGGCCGCCTATGCGACCGAGAGCTGGATCTTCGCCACAGGCGACGTGGCCGGCTGGGCGATGCTCTCCTCCGACACCAGCGAGGCCGTTCCCCAAAATCCGCCGGAGGACACCACGGGCTGGCCGGAAAACTCGAAGATCGTCAGCAGGCCCGTCCGGCCGGGGATTTGGAACGGGACCTGGAGCCCTTCGAAGGAGTGCTTGGCGCAGATCGCCGCGGTCAGCTTGTCCCACCGCATGTCGCTGCTGCCGACTGGCCCGGCGACCTCGGCCAGCGGCCGCCCGCTCGGGGGCAGCAGATGGTCCGGCGCATTCCCCGCAAGGCCGACCAGGTTGCCCAGGTCGTCCAGCTCCCACATCCAGTCCGCCCCTGCCGCCGCGGTGTCGGAGCCGTTCTGCAGCAGTCCCGGCCGGACCCGGCGGCTGAGCCGGTTCAGCAGGCTGGCCGCCAATGCCATGATCAGGCCCAGGCTGACGGCGACGTAACCGGCCCTGTAGGACAGGGCAGCCCATTCCTCGTCGGACATGGTGTCCAGCGCGTCGGAGGTCGCGAGGAGATGCAGGCCGCCGGGGAAGACCGTCCGGTCGTCGCTCACGACGGTCCGTTGGCTGACGCTCGGCAAAGCGCGCACCAAGCCCGCGAGGGCCGGGCGGAAGTAGCCCGGCTGCGTGACCGGGGATCCCGCCTCGACATGGCCGCAGCCGAACACCTCTCCCGTGGGCGAGCGCAGCGAAATCGCGATGGTGCCGTTGCTCGGGTCGCTGTCCCGCGTCAACTCGTTGATGGCCGACTGCGGCACGAAGGTGCCTGCATACCCGGCGACGGCGTCGCGGTCGAGAACGGCGTGGTAGAGCACCACCCCGTTCTCGCTGCCGAGCGGGTTGCGGATGCAGGCCGTCATCTGCAGGCCCAGGCTGGGCGGCTGCCCCACGATCGACTTGAACCAGGGCTGCGACGACACGTCCGCCGTGCCGTCAGGCAGCGGCAGGGTCCCCGCGACCAGCCGGCCGGTGGCCGACACCAGGAACAGCGTCTTGGCGGGCGCCACGAAGCGCTCGTTGTGCAGCATGCGGATCGTCACCGCGATGCGGTCGGTCGTGGAAATGTCCACCGCACGGAACCAGCTCAACGTGCGGTCGGCCCGCAGCAGCCATTCCTGCAGCCGCGCAGCGCGCTCCCCCGTCTCGACTCCGATCGATTCGGAGGCGCGCTGCCAGCGGGCTTCGGCCTCGAACCGGACATAGGTCGCGAAGATCGCGATACCGGCGGCGGCGATCGCAACAAAGCTAAGCCGCCGCATGCTCAAGGCTCGGATCCGGCGGGTCGCCACGGGAGAGCTGCTCATTTTGAGGTCGCCGTTACAATCAGGCCCCGACGGTGGGCAAAATCAGTTAACGAATTGCTAAATGAACTACACGTTTCGGAGTGCTCGTAAGCAGCCGCCGAGCCTGCTACGGCGCCATCATCTGCTTGGGGCATTGCACCCAGGCGTTGCCGTCATTGCCCGCCGGCGGCAGCCGCGCGGACCCGACGCGGAGCGGCCCGGCGGTGACGGACGCGTTGCCCCCGCCCAGGAGGCCCAGCACGCTGGCCACGCCCCGCTCGTCCAGCGGCCTGGTGCTGGTGAACGAGGCATCCTGCCAAGTGCCGGGAACGCTCCAGTTGCCCGCAGCCCCGCTGAAGCTAAGCTTGGCCGGCCTGGCTCGCTGCGCGGGCCGTCCGGCGGCGGTGAACCTTGCCACCAACACGATCTGCCGCGAAGCACCGGTCTGCACCTGCAGCGACCCGCCCGGACCGCTGGCGATGGCGGTACATAGATCCGCACCGGTGGTGAATGCCCAGCGCAAGTCCACCGGGCGCGGCGGCGGCACCGGTTTCGGCGAGACGATGGGGCGCTCCACCGGAGCAATCGTTGCGACGGGCGGCGCCGGCGGGACTGGCGGCGCCGGCCTGGCGCAGGCGCTCAGGAGGAGGGTTGCGAGCAGTGCCGAGGCCGAAGCCGCCCGGACAAGGGATTTTGGGTCGGGCGACATGCGCATAGCGATACCTTCAGAACCGGCGCTTGGAAACACATGGTCCATGGTGCGCGCGCCGCCACCCGTCTACGCGGCGGCACGCTCCTGCGGCAGGGCATCGACGAAGCGGAGTGCGGTCTCCACGTGGTCCGGCCAGGTCGCCGCCCGCCAGCCCGGCATCCGCCCGAGCTGCGCCGACCGGCGCGCCGAAGGCTCGCGGCAGTAATCCGTCACCGCCTGCAGCCAGCCGAGGCCATCGAGCGGGTCCAGGTAGTCGGGCACGTCGCCGCCGACCTCCCGCAAGGCGGGCAGGTCGCTGCACACCGCCGGCACGCCACCCATCAGCGCCTCGGCCAGCGGCAGCCCGAATCCCTCGGCGAAACTCGGGAACAGCAAGGCCCGGCAGCCCTGCAGCAAGGCGCCGATGCGGGCGTCGGTGACCTCGGACAGTTCCGAGACGAAGGGGCGGATGGCGTCGGACCGCTCCAGCATGTCGACGACCATCTCGTTCTCCCAGCCGCGCCGGCCCACCAGCACCAGCCGGGGCGCCGCTGAGCCCAGCGTCTCCGCCAGTCGGCGCCAGATGTGCAGCAGCAGCAGGTGGTTCTTCCGTGGCTCGATGGTGCTGAGATAGACGAAGTAGGGTGGCTCGACCGCTGGGCCGTCCTCGCCCACCGGCCTCGGCTGGACGCCCAGCGGCGCCACCAGCACCGGCGGCGATCGGCCCGCCTGCTGGAGGTAAGGTTGCAGCGCCGCCGCGGTGGCCGCGGAGTTCACGATCACCGCATCCGACAAGGCGGACACCGATTGGATGCGCCGGAGGTGGATCTCGGCATGCTGCGGCCGGGCATATTCCGGATATTGCATCGGGATCAGGTCGTGCACGAACGTGACCAACCGGGCGCCGCTGGTCGCCAGCGCGCGCGCGACCCGCTCGCGCCGGTGCAGATGCCGGTGCGAGGTGAGCAGGTAGACCGGCTGCACCGCCTGGTGTCGCGGCGCCCAGGAGCTCGGCCGCAGGATCGCCTGCACCCAGATCATGCGGGCGGCGGCGCCGATGTCCGCCGGGCCGCCGCCGCGCCACACCGCGCCCATGGCGGCGATGAAGCGGCGGGTCTGCTCCAACGGCAGGATGCGCAGCCGGTCCAGCTTGTCGATCGCGACGAACTGCAGCCGGTCGGGCGCCAGGCGGAGCAGCTGCTCGGCATAGGCGAACTCGACCCGGTCGATCCCGGTGGGGGCGCCGCGTTGCGCCCGCGCCAGCAGGCGTGAGACGTCCAGGAGCAGGGGGGCTTTCATCGCCCGCTACCGAAGCCACGGTCTGCGGGACAGATCAAGCTATCCGGCCGCGATCACCCGTACGTCGCCGACACCGGCGAGTCGTCGCGCATGGGCCGGGCCTGCGGCATGTGGACCGGGTGTGCGGCGACCTGGCCCTCCAGCCGCGTCACGGCGTTGGCGACGAGCTGGGTGATGCCCTGCTCGCTGAAGAACCCGCCCACCAGCATGCAGCGCGCCGCGATCACCTGGCGGAATGCGCCGAACAGGACCTGGTCCGGCGGCGCGGCGTCGGTCCAGAAGCTGTCCAGCCCCGCCTGGTGGGTCAACCCCGCCATGTCGTAGATGGCGGTGCCGAGCACGACGACAGGCGCGCCGATCGCCAAGGCCAACGTGCCCGAGGTGCTGTTGACGGTGACCACGCCGCGGGTCCGCGCGATCAGGTCGTGCAGGTCGCCCACCTCGAGGTAGATCACCCGGTCCGACAACCCGCTTGCCGCCGCCAGCCGGGCGACGAGCCGGCGCCAGCTGATCAGCCCGTCATCGAGCGGGTGCTGCTTTATCACCAGCACGCTGTGGGCGGGTGCGTGCGCCTTGAACGAGGCCAGCACCATCTCGATGACCGGGGTCATGCTGCCGAACTTGGAATGCGTGCGGATTTGCCAGTCGCAGTTCAACTGCAGGGGCAGCAGGTAGAAGTCGGCATCGGCGGCCAGCTTGGCCACCGTCTTGGCGGACCGCCGGCGCGAGCGCAGTCCGCGCGCCATCTTCCACAACCAGCCGCCATATTCGACCAGCGCATGGTGCGGCCGGTGCGTCCGGTAGTGCGGATAAAGCGGCCAGAGCAGCATGGACGAGAAGTTGTAGAGCAGGTCCTCCATCGCCCGGCGGCGGAAGCTCGCCTCCACGTGGGGGATGTCCCCCAGCGGCGGCGCCTTGGCCGCCTCCTCCAGATAGTAGTCCGGGTTGCGCGGCAGGGTGGAATGGCCGTTCACGCCCTCCCGCTCGAAGGTCACCCAATGCGGCCGGATGTAGCCCTCCTCGCAGACATGCACCGGCACCTGCATCGCCCGCGCCACGCCGATCGCGGCCTGGTGCAGCGGCCGGCAGTCGCCGAACAGGATGACGTCGGTGACGCGCTGGGCGACCAGGATCTCGGCGAACCGGTCCGGCCATTGGTCGGCCCGGCCGCGGAAGTCGATGGCGCCTGGCAACGGCCAGAACACCCGGTCGCCTGCATTGAAGTTGACCCGGTGAACGGCGTGCCCCCGCTCGGCCAACGCCGCGCCGAGGGAGCTGAAGAACCGGCTTGCCATGCCCTGCAGGAAGAGGAAGCTGCGGCGGCCGGTTTGCGGGTAGGCCATTGTGTTCACGCGATCTCCGAGGCCGGGCGGGCCATCTTGCGGCGCATGGCACCCTGCAACCGGCGTGCCATCACCAGCAATCCGTGGTTGCGGGCAGTCTCGCCGTCCAGCCGCTGGATCAGGTCTTCCGGCTCGCACGGCAGCTTGCTGACCGGGTCGAGATAGAACGGATACAGGATCAGCGTCGCGGCCACGAGCGCGTCGAGGTTGAGCGGCCGGCGAGGACGGCCGGGCGGATTGAGGTCGGTCGTCAGGCCCCACCCAGCGTAGAATGGCGCGCCGTAGGTGACGACGCGACGGCCACGCAGCAGGCCCTCGAAGCCGGCGAGCGAGGTGAGCGTGTGGATCTCGTCCACCGCCTCGATCAGGCTGCCCATCGGCGCGTCACGCAGCACCAGGTCGGCGAAGCGCAGGGCCTGCCCATCGGCCAGTGCGCCGGGGCGATGGCCGGCCTCCACGTCCGGATGCGGCTTGTAGACGATGAAGGCGTCCGGGTTGCCGGCACGCACGCGCTCCAGCAACGGCAGCCCTGGCGACAGCCCGCCGCCCCCCGCCAACACGGACTTGTCGTTCGCCACCTGGCCGGGGACCAGGATGCGGCGGCGGCCTGGCGGGCAAGGCAGGGCTGCCATGGCAGCGCCGACATTGTATTTCGTGATCCCGCGCCGGACCAGTTCGTGTTGCAGCCGGTGCGCCCGCGCCAGCAAGTCCGCCGGGAACTCGGCGGTCTGCAACAGGTGTTCAAGGTCGCTGGGCGAACGCGTGTCATAGTAGACGCCCCGGCCGTCGATGATGACGGAGGCGGGCGGGATGAAGTCCGCGCCCAGGCCACGCGAGCGGATGAACCCGTCCTCGATGCGGAACACCGGGACGTCGGCCGCAGCCGCAGCGGCGTCCAACCCCTTCGGCGCCCGTGACGGCCAGACGGCGATGCCGCCGCCGAGCCGCCGTGCGGCGCTCACCGCCGTCGCGGCATCGCGCGCATAGACCGGCTCCGCGCCCAGGAAGTCGGCGATCCGCCGCTTCTTCCAGAAGGAGATGCCAGCCACGCAGGCGATGTTCGGCAACCGTTGCCGCAGCCGTCGCCACTCGACCAGGCGGTCGAGGAACCCCTCCGGTGCGATCAGCCGGCCATCCGCCGGGTCCAGGTAGCGTGTGCCGTGCAGGAGGTAGGCGGCGGCGAGCCGCCCGGGCTCCGTCGCCGGCTGGGCTTGGCCGTCATGCGTGAGGAAGCACCCGGCAAGCCGTGCGAGCAGGCCGATCTCGGACTCCGGAGGGGCGTCGATCGTCGTCGCGGCCTCGATAAGCGGCCATGGGTCGGCCTCGGTGACCGTGCTGCCTCCCGCCGCCAGGGTGTCGCGCCGGAGCTTGGCGGAGCCCCCCACCAGGACGACCGCAGCAGCCGAGCCTGCCTGAAGCAGCCGCTGCAAGGCCCGCCGGTCCTGCGCTTCGCCGCCGCTCGCGACGAGCAGCCGCGTGCCGGCCGGCATCGTCTGCCTCCGCGCGGGGCTGCCGCCGAGACGCCGGGCCACGATCTCCCGGGCCAGTCGTGCGCCGCGCTCCCCGTCGGCGCCGGACGCGGGATGGTCCAGGAGGCGAGCCCCGAGCGACCCGGCGGCCGCGCCACGGCGATAGGTCGCGACGATCGTCGAGCTTGCCGGTCGTTCGGCTGGGGCGCGGAGCAGCCCGGGCCCGAAGGACAGTCCGGTCCGGCGCTGCCAGGCCAGGCCGCTCGCCATCAGGGATGCGCGCGGCGTGCCCGCGAAGAACCGGAACTCCGGCCAGAACGGCTGCAGCTGCCGCTGCCGGCGAACCGAGTGCACCGCCACCGCATGCCCGGAAGAGGCCGATGCCGTCAGCACGTCTGCAAGCACAAGGCCGAGGCTGGGCATCTCGCTCTGGGTCATGGTTTCCCAACAGACGGCCGCACGGACACGAGGCCGATTTGCCATCCCGTTCGCGGGTGCAACATGCACATGGACAGGGTGCAATGGCAATCGCCGGAGCGGAGAGCGTGCATGTTTTTCGACGGTGTGGCCGCCGCGCCTAGGTCACACACCCTCCTGCGGGCGCATTGTCGCACGGTCGTTCCGCATTGCGCGGCAGTGCGCTAAGTCACCGAAGCTCAAGTTGCGGATCGTATCTCCATCATCATGGCACGCGCAGGCGACGATACTTCGAAGGCAGCGGAGGCGGTCTTCGTTCGCACGGCGGCCCGCTATCGGACTGGCGACCGTTACACGTGGTTCTACGTGCGGTCCAAGCTGCGTCGTGACCCGGTCCATGCCGACCTGCTGGCGCTCGGCGCCGCGACGCCGTTCGGCCAGGTGGCGGATATGGGCTGCGGTCGCGGCCAGCTGGCCTTGGCGTTGCTGGTGGCGGGCTGCGCGTCTGCCGTGGTGGGCTGCGACTATGCCAGGTCGGCGCTGGCCCAAGCCCGCCGCGCCGCTGCCGGGCTGGCCTTCATCGCGCGGGAGCAGGATTTCGCGACCGACCAGACGGTGCCGCCTTGCGACACGGTGCTGCTGATCGACGTGCTCTATCAGCTCGGACGGCCTGCGGCGCTGGCCCTGCTGGCCGCCGCCGCTGCCTCCGCATCCACCCTGGTGCTGGTTCGCACGCATGACCCGGCGCTCGGCTGGCGCGGCCGCTTGACCGTGACGCTGGAGCGTTGGTGGCGCCCCCTCCTGCCGAACGCCGGCCGACGGGTGGACCCTGTCTCACCCGCCACGGTGGCGGCTTCGCTGGAGCAGGCTGGGTTCACCGTCACCACCGCCCCATGCTGGCGCGGCACGCCGTTCGCCAACGTGCTCCTGGTGGCGCGCCGGGCTACTCCGCTGCCAGCACCTGGTTGATCAGTCGCCGCTGCGCCGGGTAGCCGCCGAGGTGGCGCAGGATGGACAGGTCCTCTTCGTCGTTCCTGTCGTGGAAGCTGAAGTGGCCTGCCTGCATGGCGTCCGGCAGCACCGGGTTGGCCTGGTGCGCGAGCGAGACCCGCGGCCGAGCCGCCTTGGCTGCGAACTCCGCGCGCGAGCGCAGCAGGTAATGGTTCACCTGGGCCCGCGAGTGGGACACGCCCTCGGACCAGGTGTGGCTCGTGATGGCGAGGTCCTCGCCCCGGTCGTTGACGATCCGACCGCCGGAGACCTTCGCGCAATGCACGTAGGGGTCGATCAGGCGGCTGGTGCGCACGATGTATTTCAGGTGGCGGTTGGCGTCGAACCCGATGGGCGAGGCGAGGAAGAACCGCAGGAACACCGGGTCCGGATAGTACGTGGCCTGCCCCGACGTGCCGAATATCCGCCAGTTCAGCCCGACCAGGGACACATCGGGGCCGAAGCGGTGGAGGAAGCGGCCGATCTCGTGGTCCTCGTGCAGCACCAGGAACTCGTCGGTGTCGAGGAACATCAGCCATTCGGTCTCGACCCGGCTGCTCGCGGCCTTGTAGGCCATCATCTGGTTGTAGCCGTCCGACCTGGTGCGCCACGCCATCAACTCGATCAACCCGGCGCGGGCGAGCTTCTGCAGGATGTCCTGCGTGCCGTCCGTGCTCTCGTTGTCGATCACGATGATGGTGTCGAAGCCGATGGAGCGGTGATAGGCCAGCCACTCGCACACGTAGTCCTTTTCATCCCTGACCATGAGGCACAGTGTCACGGGGCTTGGCGTCATCGCTGTCGTCCTGCGGGGGCACCCGCATCTGGCGGATCGTTGCCGGCCCGTCAAACGGCATGGCACACTGCCCCGATGGCTGACGTCATCCAGGGCCTCGACGGCTACCTCTTCCTCGGCAACGACACCAACCGCACGACCGAGCAGTTCGAAGGCCGTTACCCGCTGGAGGACGGCGTGTTGCAGACGATCTCGAGACGGCACGCCGAGCGCGCGGGGCTGATGGCGGCGCGGGGCGGGGACTACGTCCACATGCTGGTCCCGAACAAGGAAACCGTGCTGATGCACTTGCTGCCTCAGCCATATGGGTTCCAGCGCCATGGCCTGACGCCGTTCAACCGGTATGACGATTTGGGGCTCGCACTCGGCTACAAATCGATTTTCCGCCCGCACCACCTGCGACGAAAGCACGAGGAGCAAGCGGCCTATGCGCGGCTCGATACGCATTGGACGCATTTCGGCGCCCATGCCTACCTTCGGGAGTGTTTCCGCCGCACCCACCTGCGGAACGAACTGCGCGCGCTGGACGCGTTGCCGATGGCCAGCAAGCCGGACGTGCAACGCGGCGACCTCGGGGTGAAGATCGCCGCGGCGGACGAGCCGATCCTGTATTGCAGTCCGGCGTTCCCGCACGCCGTGACGGTGCTGGACAACGGCGTCGACAATGACGGGCATGTGCGCTTCTGCACCAACCGGGAGGCGCCCGTGCGGAAGCGGGCGCTGGTGCAGCACGACAGCACCGGCAACTGGCTCCATCTGGTTCTGCGCGAGCTGTTCGCGGAGACGGTCTTCATCCACCATGCGAACTGCGACTTCGACTTCATCGATCGCCTGGCGCCGGATTTGTTCCTGTTCATCCAGGTGGAGCGCTTCTTCGTGCGCGAACCGGCCAATTCCGTCGACCTACCGACGCTGATCGCAGGCTACGAGGCGAAACGCGGTGCGCCGCGATCGGCCGTGCCGTTCCTTGCCTCTCCGCCCGGCAAAGCCGCCTGACACCAGTCGACCAAGCGCTAGGGTTCCATCGTTCCAAAAAGCCCTCTCCCAGAAGGCAGGGCCAGCGCATCTGGCGGAGTTCCCTCTCCCGCCAGCGAGAGAGGGAGCTCCGCCATATGCGCTGGCCCTGCCCAGGTGGAGAGGGAGCACCATTCCCAGTCGAACTGAAACGATCATGCCCTAGAAACTCAGCTCCCGCTGCCGCTTGCTGGCGGGTTCCGGCACGCGCTGCACCGGGATGGCACCGTCGCCGAACTCGAGCGTCAGCCGCGCCGCCGGGCGCACGGCGGCGGCGCTGGTCACGGGGCGGCCCGCCATGTCGGTCACCAGGGCATAGCCGCGCCCGAGCACGGCGCGAGGGTCGGCCGCGCCCAACCGGGCGCCCAGCCCTTCCAGACGCACGGCGGCCTCGCGCAACCGGCCGCGCACCGGGGCTTCGTTCAGCCGCACCAGGGTCTGCCCGGCGGCGATCCGATGCCGCTGCACCGCATGGCGCAGCCCGACCGGCAGCCCCGCAGCCGCCACCTCCTGGCGGTGCCGGGCAGACGCCAGGACGCCGCCCGGCGCCGGCATGTGGCGTTCCGCCGTGACGAGCGCGCTGCGCCGGGCAGACATCAGCGCGGGCAGGGCGAACCGCAGGCGGGCGCCCTTCTCCGCCACGGACTGCGCCCCCGCGCGCAAGCGGGTCGGCAACGCCAGGCCCAGCCGGTGGCCGCGGTCGTCCAGCCGCTGCCGGGCCGAGCCGGCCAAGGACGCGATGTCCGGCAGGCGGGCCGCCATCGCAGCCACCATCATCCGCCGTTCGCCACCCATGCGCGCCACCGCGGCGACCATCCGCGCGGCGCGGTGCTGCACGTCGGCCAGCAACTCCAGCCGCACGGGCACCGCCATCTCCGCCGCCGCGGTCGGCGTGGGGGCGCGGCGGTCGGCGGCGAGGTCGATCAGCGTGTGGTCCGTCTCGTGCCCCACCGCCGCGATCAGCGGGATGCTGCAGGCGGCGGCGGCCCGCACCACGGCCTCGTCGTTGAACGCCAGGAGGTCTTCCAGGCTGCCGCCGCCACGCGCGACGATCAGCACGTCCGGCCGGGCCACCCCGTCCTGCGGCAGGGCGCAGAAACCGGCGATGGCGGCTGCGATCTTCTCCGCGGCGCCCTCGCCCTGCACCGGCACTGGCCACAGCAGGATCGGGCGGGCGAAGCGGCGGGCGATCGTGGTCTGGATGTCGTGCAGCACCGCGCCCTGGGCGGAGGTCACCACCCCGACCAAAGCCGGCAAATAGGGCAGGGGCCGCTTGCGCTCGAACAGCCCCTCCGCCGCAAGCCTGGTCCGCAGCGCCTCGATGCGGGCCAGCATCGCGCCGGCGCCGGCATACTCCAGGCGCTCGATGATCAGCTGGTATTGGCTCTTGTCCCCCCAGGCGGAGATGCGTCCGGTCGCGATCACCTCCACCCCGTCCTCGGGCTTCAACCCGACGGTGCGCGCCGCCGTCTTCCAGACGATGCCGCGCAGCACGCCGCCCTCGTCCTTCAGGCAAAGATAGGTGTGGCCGGAGCTGTAGCGCTTGACCTCCGCCAGCTCGCCCCGCACCCGCACCCGGCCGAACGCGCCTTCCAGCGTGCGCTTCACCGCCCCGGCGATCTCGCTGACGGAGTATTCCGGGACGTTGCTGGGCGTCTCTGTGTCCATGCCGCGAACCTATGCTAGGCACCGGCCAGGACCAAGGAGGCTCCGGACATGCGCGTGCTGCTGATCGGGTCGGGGGGGCGGGAGCATGCGCTGGCCTGGGCGCTGGCCGCGTCGCCCCTGCTGACGAAGCTGTACGTGGCGCCGGGCAACCCCGGCATCGCGGCGCTGGCGGAGCTGGTGCCGGTCGGGATGGCGGACATCGCAGGCCTCGTGCGGTTCGCGCAGGACAATGCAGTCGACCTGGTCTTTCCCGGGCCGGAAGCGCCGCTGGTCGCCGGGATCACCGACGCGATGGCGGCCGCCGGCATCGCCTGCTGCGGCCCGACCGCCGCCGCCGCCCGGCTGGAGGGCAGCAAGGCGTTCGCCAAGGAGGTTGCGGACGCAGCCGATATCCCGACCGCGCGCTGGGAGCGGTTCGTCGACGCGGCCGAGGCGCGCGACTTCGCCAGCCGCCGCGGTGCCCCCATCGTGGTGAAGGCGGACGGCCTGGCCGGCGGCAAGGGCGTGGTGGTGGCGCAGAGCGAGGCCGAGGCGGACGCCGCCATCGACCGCTTGATCGCGCATGGCCCGGTGGTGATCGAGGAGTGCCTGTCCGGGCCTGAGGTGAGCCTGTTCGCGCTGTGCGACGGCACCGACGCCGTCTTCCTGGGCACCGCCCGCGACCACAAGCGCGTGGGAGACGGCGACACCGGGCCGAACACCGGGGGCATGGGTGCGCTTTCGCCCGCGCCGGGCTTTGACCCGGCGCCAGCCATGGACCGAATCATCCGTCCCGCGCTGGCCGAGATGGCGCGCCGCGGCATACCGTTCCGCGGGGTGCTCTACGCAGGGCTGATGCTGACGGAGGCGGGCGCGTCGCTGATCGAGTTCAACGTCCGCTTCGGAGACCCGGAATGCCAGGTGCTGATGGCACGGCTGCAAAGCGACCTGCTGCCGGCGCTGCTGGCGGCCTGCCAGGGCGAACTCGGCGATTTCGCGCTGCGCTTCCGGGCGGATGCGGCCTGCGCCGTGGTGATGGCGGCGCGGGGCTACCCCGATGCGCCAGAAGCCGGCAGCGTGATCGGCGGCTTGGACCACGCGGCTGCCGTTCCCGGCGCGCTGGTTTTCCACGCCGGCACCGCGCTGCACGGCGAGCAGGTTGTCGCCGCCGGCGGCCGTGTGCTGACGCTCTGCGGCACCGGACCCGATGCCGGGAGCGCCCGCGCTGCGGCCTACGCGGCGGTGGACCGGGTGCAGTGGGACGGCGGTTTCTGCCGTCGCGACATCGGGGCCTGAGCCTCCCGCACTCGATCGCCCATCCTCAAGCCGCCTCTGCCTCGATCGCCAGCCGGGCGCCTTTTGCCAGCAACGCAGACCGGCTGGTGCCCGTCCGTGCTGCAATCGCGTCCATGCGCGCGAGCAGTTGCGCGTCCAGGCTGATGTCGACCCTTACGAGACACGTCTGAACCTCCGCCCAACGCGTTTGTCACCTCGCTTGAACACGACGTGAGCACCTTTGCCGGCCCTTTCGGACCACCCTTCCCGTCGCAGCCGGTTCATCGCCTCCCGCGCCGTCACGGAGAAACAAGCGGCGGCTACCGCGCCTGCTGGATTGCGGACAGGATCCAGCGTCCGCCCGGGCTGCGCACGAAGGTCCACACCTCGGTCACCACCTGGCGTTCGGTCGGGCTGCCGTCGACGACGTGGCCCTGGCCGTCCCGCGTCACGTCCAGCATGGAGAACCGCATCGCGACGGTCGCATATTCGCGCGAACCCTCCGACCAGGCCTGCGCGAGGTCACCCTTCTCCAGTCGCACGTCCGTCACCGTGTTGCGCAGGCCGCGGCTGCGCAGTTCGGCGAGTTGTTCGCCGAAGTAGCTCGTCATCTCGGGCGTGGCGACGGAACGCAGGGCGTTCAGGTCCTCGGCGCTCCACGCCGCCTGCATGCCCTTCAGCAGCTGTTCGAACGCCTGGTAGTCGGCCGGGGCAATGGTGATGTGCGGCGGCGTGGCGCGGCCGCGGCTGCCGCCCATGCCGAAGCGCGGGCCCACGCCGGCCCCGCTGCCGCCGAAGCCGGCGAACAGCGGCTGGCGGGCGAAGACCATGCGCAGCAGCCAGCGGCCGATGAAGAAGATCAGCGCCAGCTGGATCAGCAAGCCGATGATGCTGCCGCCGCCGTCGATGCCGCCGAACATGCCGTGGCCGAACAGCATGCCGCCGATGCCGGCACCGACCAGCCCGCCCAGCAGGCCGGAGGTGAACGCACTGCGGCCGCCAAATCCTGGGGTGTAGCCGGGGCTCGGCGAGCCGATCGACGGCTCCATCCGCGGCGTGTAGCTGCGCTGCATGGGTGCGATCGAGTTGGCCGTGCCGGTCGACGGCGGCGTGGAAAAGGTGAAGCCGCCTCGGCTGCCCATCGACGCCCCGCCGCCGACGCGGGCAAGCGCCAGACCCGGGGCCAAGGCGAGGGCAAGAGCGAGAGCGGCTGCGACGGGAAGCCGAAGGCGGGGCATGGGATGAACTCCGATGGCAGCCGCCAATATAGTGCGGCTCCCGTTATAAAAGGAGTCACCCGACCGCCATCAGGCTTTACGCGGCTGCCCGGTTTTTATGGCATGATGCCGCGGCACCTGCCTGGAGCAGCCTGATGGACGTCCCTGTCGAAGCCGCCGCCACCGACCGGTCTGCGGAAGCGTTGCGTGACGCGATCGTTGCCCGGTTGCGCTACAACATCGGCAAGACGCCCAACCGGGGCAGCCAGCGGGACTGGTACGCCGCCACGGCGCTGGCGGTGCGCGACCGCATCGTCGACACCTGGACCGCTTCAGCCCACAACGCGCGGGCGCGGGGCGCCAAGCGGGTGGCGTATTTCTCGCTGGAGTTCCTCATCGGGCGGCTGCTGTTCGATGCGGCCGGCAATCTGGGCCTCCTCGACAGCCTGCGTGCGGCGCTGGCCCTGGAGGGGGTCGACCTCGACCACCTGCGCACGCTGGAGCCGGACGCCGCCCTCGGCAATGGCGGGCTTGGGCGTCTGGCCGCCTGCTTCATGGAGAGCATGGCGACCCTGGCGATCCCCGCCTTCGGCTATGGCATCCGCTACGACCATGGCCTGTTCCGGCAGAGCATCACCGACGGCTGGCAGCAGGAACTGCCGGAGGATTGGCTCAGCTCCGGCAACCCGTGGGAGTTCCAGCGGCCGGAGCTGTCCTACCGCATCGGCTTCGGCGGCAGCGTGACCGGCGCGGTGGAGGCCGGCCGCACCACCTTCACCTGGAACCCTGGCGAAACCCTGTTCGCCGTCGCGTTCGACACGCCGATGGTCGGCTACGGCGGCGCGCACGCCAACACGCTGCGGCTCTGGTCCGCCCGCGCCGCGGACCCCCTGGCGCTGGACGCGTTCAACCGGGGCGACCATGTGGGTGCGCTGACCGACCGGGTTCGCGCGGAGGCGGTCAGCCGCGTGCTGTATCCGGGCGACGACAGCCCGGCCGGGCAGGAGTTGCGGCTGCGGCAGGAGTACTTCTTCGCCTCGGCCAGCCTGCAGGACATGTTGCGCCGCCACCTGGTCGAGCATGACACGGTCACCAACCTGGACGACTACGTCGCCATCCAGCTGAACGACACCCATCCGGCCATCGGCATCGCGGAACTGATGCGCCTGCTGCTGGACGTGCACGGGCTGGAGTGGGACCAGGCCTGGGCCATCACCCAGGGCTGCATCAGCTACACCAACCACACCCTGCTGCCGGAGGCACTGGAGATGTGGCCGGTGCTGCTGCTGGAGCGGCTGCTGCCGCGGCACATGCAGATCATCTACCTGCTGAACGCCCGCCACCTGGACACTCAGCGCGCGGCGGGCGCGGATGACCGGCTGCTGGCAGCGCTGAGCCTGATCGACGAAGGCAGCGGGCGCCGGGTGCGCATGGGCCACCTCGCCTTCCTCGGCAGCCATTCGGTCAACGGCGTGTCGGCGCTGCACACGGAGCTGATGCGCAAGACCATTTTCCGTGACCTGGACGCCGCGGTGGGTGGCCGCATCGTCAACCGGACCAACGGCATCACCTTCCGCCGCTGGCTGCACCAGACCAACCCCGGGTTGACCCGCCTGCTGGTCGACACGATCGGCGAGCGCGTGCTGCGCGATCCGGAAGCGTTGACCGACCTGGTCCCGTATGCCGACGACGCCGGGTTCCGCGACGCGTTCCGCAAGCAGCGGGCGCCGCGCAAGCAGGCGGTGGCGCGGCTTGCAGCCGCACAGCTGGGGGTGATCGTCGATCCGGAGGCGCTGTTCGACGTGCAGATCAAGCGCATCCACGAATACAAGCGGCAGCTGCTGAACGTGCTGCACGCCATCAGCCAGTACAACGCCATCCGCGCCCAGCCCACCCGGCAATGGCGCCCGCGGGTGAAGTTCTTCGCCGGCAAGGCCGCGCCGTCCTACACCCTGGCCAAACAGATCATCCGCCTGGCGCACGACGTGGCCCGCGTGGTGAACGGCGACCCCACGGTGCGCGGCCTGCTGCAGGTCGTGTTCATGCCGAACTACAACGTAAGCCTGGCCGAGCTGCTGATCCCGGCGGCCGACCTGTCCGAGCAGATTAGCACCGCCGGCATGGAGGCCAGCGGCACCGGCAACATGAAGCTGGCGCTGAACGGCGCGTTGACGGTCGGTACATTGGACGGCGCCAACGTGGAGATCCGCGAGCGCGTCGGGGCCGACAACCTGTTCATCTTCGGCATGACGACGGAGGAGGTGGAGGCAAGGCGCTCCACCACCGGGCTGGACGCCAGCGGCACCATCACCGCCTGCCCGGCGCTGCGCGACGTGGTGGAGGCGTTGCGCAGCGGCGTGTTCAGCCCGGAGGAACCGGGCCGCTACGCCGCCCTGGCGGACCGCCTGGTCCACGCCGACCCGTTCTTCGTCTGCGCCGACTTCAACGCCTACGACCAGGCCCAGGACGCGGTCGACGAGAAATGGCGCAACCCAGACGCCTGGTGGCGCTCCGCCGTGCTGAACACCGCCAACATGGGCTGGTTCAGCTCCGACCGGACGATCGGGGAGTACGCGACAGGCACCTGGCGCGTCCGGCCGCAGGCGGCCGACGCACCGTCGTAACCACGTCGCGCATGTCTCACATGCAAACCGCGGACTGATGTACAACAGGTCGACGACGATTTGGAAAGGAGGCCGACGATGAACAATCGCGTGCCAACCTTACGCGTAACCCTGCCGAGCGGCCAAAACCGTCTGCGACAGGTGATGATCCACGTCGCGACGCAAACCAAGCCTACTCTGCAGCCACCCGTTGCTCCACCATCGCCGCAGCCTTCGCCAAATCCACCGATAGCAGGCGGGACACGCCACGTTCCTGCATCGTCACGCCGTAGAGCCGGTCCATCCGCGCCATGGTCAGGTGGTGGTGCGTGACGACCAGGAAGCGCGTCCCCGTTTCCCGCACCATCTCGGCCAACAGGCTGCAGAACCGTTCCACGTTGGCGTCGTCCAGCGGTGCGTCCACTTCGTCCAGCACGCAGACCGGCGCCGGATTGCAGCGGAACACGGCGAAGATGAGCGACAGTGCCGTCAGCGCCTGCTCGCCGCCCGACAGCAGGGACAGCGTGGCCAGTTTCTTGCCCGGCGGCTGGGCATAGATCTCCAGGCCCGCCTGCAACGGGTCGTCCGAGCCGACCAGCGCCAGGTGCGCCCGGCCGCCGCCGAACATCCGGGCGAACAGCGTCTGGAAATGCCGGTCCACCTCGGCGAACACCTGGCCCAGCCGCTCGCGTCCCTCGCGGTTGATGTGGCCGATGGAGCCGCGGAGCTTGGCGATGGCGGTCGCCAGCTCGTCCTTCTCGCCGGTGATCCCGGCAATGCGGCCCTCCATCTCTCCCGCCTCGATCGCGGCGCGCAGGTTGACGGGCCCCATCTCCTCCCGCTCGCGGGCGAGACGGTCGAGGCGACGGCGCGCCCGCTCCTCCGCTTCGGGTGACAGGTCGGCCGGGGCAGGCGGCAGCGTGGCATTGGCGCCGAGCCGTTCCACGATACGCTCCGCCATCGCGCCCCAGACGTGGTCGGCCTGCGCCGCGGCGGCTTCGCTCCGCACCGAATCCTCGCGCGCGGCGGCCTGTGCCGCCTCCGTCGTCCGGACGAGAGCGGTTGCCCTCACATCTGCCGCCGTCGCCTCGTGCAAGGCCGCGGCCGCGCGGCGATGCGCCGCCTCCGCCGCCAGCTGGGCTTCCGCCGCCTCCGCCGCGCGGCCGGCAACGGCGGCTGGGCCGCCTTCCAGCCGGACCCGCTCCGTCGCAGCCTCCGCGGCGCGGGCGCGCAAATCCACCACGCGGCTCTCCGCTCCACTGGCGCGCAGGCTCCAGTCCGCGGCTTCCGCCGCGATGGCCTTCAACCGGGCCGCACGCGTCGCGGCGTCGCGGGTGTGGTCACGCAACGCTGCCTCGGCGGCGGCCTCCGCGCTGCGGGCGGCTGCCAGTGCCGCGCGGGCGCGGTCGACCGCATGGCGCAGCACGGTGAGGTCCGGCAGCGTCGCCCGTTCGGCTTGCACCGCGGCCAGCGCCGCCTCCGCCTCGGCGGCCTCGGGTGTCACAGCCTCCAGCTGACGTTCCAAGGCGGCGTGCCTCGCCAGCGCGGCATCGGCCTGGGCGGTGAGCCGGGCGCTGTCGGTCCTGGCCCGCTCCCATCGCTGGTCCGCGTCACGCCGGGCCAGGCGCGTCGCCGCCTCCGCCGTGGCGGCAGCCTTGTCGGCGGCATCGGCCTGGTGACGGGCTGCGGCAGCGCCGGCCGACTCGCGCTCGGCGTCCGCCAGCCGGGTGCGCAGGCCCTTCAGACGGTTGCGCTGCTGCAGGCGAACCGTCGCCGACGTCGGCGTGCCGCTGCGGACGGTGTAGCCGTCCCAACGCCAGACCGCCCCGGTGCGGGACACCAGCGTCTGCCCGGCCGCCAGCTGCGGCTGCCCGGCATCCCCCGCCGCATCGTCCTCGACCAGCCCGATCCCGGACAGGGCCCGGGTGAGCGCGGCCGGGCCGGCCACCAGGCCGGCCAGCGGCTCCGCCGGCAGGGCGCTTGCGGCAAGGCCGGGCAGTTCGCGCCAATGCCGCGCGGCCGACGGGTCGGCGGAGCCACCCAGCTCCTCGCCCAGGACGGCGCCCAGGGCGGCCTCCAACCCCGGCGGGACCGTCAGCGCGTCCACCATCGGCGGCCAGCGCTCCCCATCCTTGACGCCCAGCACTTCGGCCAATGCGGTCGTCTCCGCCGACAGCTTCGCCAGGCCCGCAGCCGCGGCCGCATCCATCTGGCGTGCCTGCGCGGCGGCCTGCCCGGCGGCCACGCGCGCCCGCTCGGCCTCGTCTTGCGCGTCCCGGGCTCGCCTGGCTTCGGCCTCGGACCGGGCGGCGAGGGCTGCGGCCTCCGCCACGCGCCCAGGATCGACCCGGGCCGCAGCCGCGCGGTCCCGCTCGCCGCGGAGCTGCGCCACCTGCCCGGACAGCCGCCTGGCCCGGGCCTCCGCCTGCGCGAGGGATTGGGCCAGGGCCTGGCTGGTGGCGCTCAGCTGCGCCGCCCGTTCCGTCGCCGCGTTGGCCGCCGCCTCGGCCTCGCCCACCGTCGCGCGCGCGGCGGCGAGGTCGGCCGCGGCGGCAGCCATCCGCCCGGCCGCGCCGTCATCCGCAGCCCGCAGCGCCGCATCCTCGGCCGTCAGCCGCGCCGTGGCCGCATCCCCGTCCGCCTTCACCCGCTCCGCATGGTCCAGGTCGCGGCTCACCTGGGCGTGGCGCGCAGTGGCGGTCTCCAGCGCCTCACGGGCTCGGGCGATTTCCGCCGCCACCTGCTCGCGGACGATGCGCTGGCGCTCCAGCGCGGTGCGGGCCTCCGCCTCCGCGCTGCGCAGCGGCGGCACCGCCTCCGCTGCTGCGGCGGCTTGGCGGGATGCGGCCGCAACCGCTTCGGCAGCGGCCGTCACGGCGTCCTGCGCAGCGGCCAGAGACTCGGCGGCCACGGTGCGGGCGGCCTCCACGCGAGCTTTCCCCAACGCCAGCAGCTCGGCCTCGGCCTCCTTCACAGTGGCGGACAGGGTCCGCCAGCGATTGGCTTGCCGCACCTGCTTCTGCAGGCTGGCCAACTGCGCATCCAGCTGCGTGCGCAGGTCTTCCGCACGCGCCAGGTTGGCCTCGGCGGCCCGCAGCTTCAGCTCCGCCTCGTGCCGCCGGGCATGCAGCCCGGTGATCCCGGCGGCCTCCTCCAGCACGGCGCGTCGCTCGTCCGGCCGGGCGTTGATGATGGTGCCGACGCGGCCTTGGCTGACCATCGCGGAGGAGCGGGCGCCGCTCGCCAGGTCGGCGAACAGCGTCTGCACGTCCCGCGCCCGCACCTCGCGCCCGTTGACGCGGAAGGCGCTGCCGGCGCCGCGTTCGATCTTGCGGCTGATCTGCAGTTCCGCCGCCTCGTGGAACGGTGGCGGCGCCGCGCCGACGGCCTCGTCCAGCGTCAGCACCACCTCGGCCAGGTTGCGGCTGGGCCGCCCGGCCGTGCCGGCGAAGATCACGTCGTCCATCTCGCCGCCGCGCAAGGACCGGGCGCTGGTCTCTCCCATCGCCCAGCGCAGCGCCTCCACCACGTTGGACTTGCCGCAGCCATTCGGCCCGACCACGCCCGTCAGCCCGGGCATGATCTCCACCGTCTGCGGCTCGGCGAAGCTCTTGAAGCCGGCGATGCGCAGCCGGCTGAAGGCAATGGGCAAAGATCAGCTCGCGGCGGAGACGAACTTGGCGATGGCGTCGTACGGCTGCTCGCCCGCGTGGGGCTTCTCGTTGACGATGAAGGTCGGCGTGCTGTCGACCTGATACTTGTCCACTGCGCCCTGCTGCTCGTTCAGGATGGCGGTGCGCAGGGCGGTGTCGGCGACCGTGCTGTCGAACAGGGCCCGCGGCATGCCGGCCAGCGCCGCCCGCTTGAACAGTTCCTCGTTCGTGTTCACGTCCCTGGCGAAGGCCCAGCGGTCCTGGCTGGCCAGCAGCGTGGACACGAAGGCCTCGTACCGGGCGGGCGGCAGCGCGCGGGCAACCATGGCGGCGGTCAGCGCCACCTGGTCGAGCGGGAAGTCGCGGTAGATGTAGCGGATCTTGCCGGTGTCGATCAGCTTGGCCTTGACCTCTGGGAACACCTCCCGGTTCCAGGCCGCACAATGCGTGCAGGTCAGCGAGAACCATTCCTGAAAGGTGACCGGCGCCTTCGGGTCGCCCAGGATCCGGTCGGCCATGCGGGCATCGGCGTCGTCGGCGCGGGCGAGCACCGGCGTTGCGGCCAATGCGGCGGAAGCGAGGATCAGGCGTCGGCGGGAGAGGGGCATCGGAACCTCTTACAAGGATATGCCGAGTCGGCGACTGCCTTCTAGCACGCCGACAAATGCCGGCTGCAACGTGGCAGCTGTCCCTTGTAAGCAGTTGTCACAGAACGCAAGCCCCGAGTGGTGCAGTGCTCCTCGGGCACTGCACCACCCACGAGCCAGGTCGTCCGGATATCCAGCGCGGTGCAGCCCCGAGAGGACTGCACCCCACCCCGTCGAGTTTACAGGCCGCTCTTGACGTCGTTGGCACCCCGGGTCACCGCAGCGCCGGTGGCAGACACGTCCCGTCCTGCCCCGGCCGCCGTGTTGCAGCCGCTGAGTGCGAGGCCGGTCGCCATGACGGCGGCCAGGCCAAGCAGGCTGAGCGTGCGGTTGCGACCCTGGCGGGTGGCCGCGCTCGAAGAAGTTGGTTGGCGATTGACCATGGTTACGTTCCTTTCGTGACAGCTCGGAGAACGTTGTGGAACAGGCTCGGTTGCAACATCACGCGGCGGGCGCGCCGGGCTGCAGATGCCCGCTTGCCCGCGCGAAGGCATCGAGCTTGAGGCATCGGGCAGCAATCCGGTCCACTGTCGGCATTGGACCGACATCCAGCTTGAAGGTCCGCACGCCGGCCACGCAGCTCATCAGGCATAGGTCTGCGAAGGTCGGGCTGTCGCCATGGCAGAACTCGCCCGTCCCTGCCTCACCCGCCAGCCGAGCTTCCACGGTGCGAAGCCCCTCGCCGAACCACTGCGTCTGCCAGGCGCGCCACCGCGCGGCGTCGAACCCCTCGGTGCTCATCAGGTAGCTGCGCACGCGTGGCACGATCAGCGGGTGGCTGTCGCAGGCGATCGCCGCCGCCAGCGAGCGCACCCGCGCCCGGCCGCGCGGGTCGCCCGGCAGCAGGGCCGGGGTGGGATGCACCTCCTCCAGATACTCCAGGATCGCCAGCGATTGCGTCAGCGTCGGCTGCCCGTCTTCGGCCAGCGCCGGCACCGCGCCTTGCGGGTTGACCGCCCGGAAGCCGGCCGCATCCTGCGCCCCGGCATCGAGGTCGACGGGGATCTCGTGCACGGCGACGCCCTTGAGGTTCAGCGCCACGCGGACCCGGTAGGTCGCCGCCGAGCGCCAGAAGCCGTACATCTCCAACATCACGCGCTGCGGTTCTCGATCAGCTCGCCCACGACGGCCGGGTCGGCGAGGGTCGAGGTGTCGCCAAGCCCCTCCGTCTCGTTGGCGGCGATCTTGCGCAGGATGCGGCGCATGATCTTGCCGGAGCGCGTCTTCGGCAGGCCCGGCGCCCATTGGATCGCGTCCGGCGAGGCGATCGGCCCGATCTGCCGCCGTACCCAGGCGACCAGCTCCTTGCGCAGCGCCTCCGTCGGCTCCACCCCGGTCTTCAACGTGACGTAGGCGTAGATGCCCTGGCCCTTGATGTCGTGCGGGAAGCCGACCACCGCGGCCTCGGCGACCTTCGCGTGGGACACCAGGGCGGACTCCACTTCAGCCGTGCCCATGCGATGGCCGGACACGTTGATCACGTCGTCCACCCGGCCGGTGATCCACCAATACCCGTCCGCATCCCGCCGCGCGCCGTCGCCGGTGAAGTACTTGCCCGGGAAGGTGCTGAAATACGTCTGCACGAAGCGTTCGTGGTCGCCGTAGACGGTGCGCATCTGCCCGGGCCAGCTATCGGCGATGCAAAGATTGCCTTCGACGGCGCCCTCCAGCGTCGCGCCCTCCGCGTCCACCAGCACCGGCTGCACGCCGGGCAGCGGCAGCGTGGCGGAGCCGGGCTTCAGCGCGGTGGCGCCGGGCAGGGGGCTGATCAGGATGCCGCCCGTCTCCGTCTGCCACCAGGTGTCCACGATCGGGCAGCGATCGTCCCCCACCACGCGGTGGTACCAGAGCCAGGCCTCCGGGTTGATCGGTTCGCCCACGCTGCCCAGGATGCGCAGGCTGGCGCGGCTGGTCGCCTTCACCGGGCCGTCGCCCTCGCGCATCAGGGCGCGGATCGCGGTGGGCGCGGTGTAGAAGATGTTAACTTGGTGCTTGTCCACCACCTGCCAGAAGCGCGAGCTGTCCGGGTAGTTGGGGATGCCCTCGAACATCAGCGTGGTGGCGCCGTTCGCCAGCGGGCCATACACGATGTAGCTGTGCCCGGTGACCCAGCCGACATCGGCGGTGCACCAGTAGACCTCGCCCGGCCGGTAGTCGAACACCAGCTCGTGCGTGAAGCTGGCCCAGACCATGTAGCCGCCGGTGGTGTGCAGCACGCCCTTGGGCTTTCCCGTGCTGCCGGAGGTGTAGAGGATGAACAGCGGGTCCTCGGCGCCCATCGGCTCCGGCTCGCAGGTCGGCTCGGCCGCGGCCAGCAGGGCGGCGTAGTCGTGGTCCCGCCCGGCCTGCATCGCCACCTCGGCGCCGGTGACGGCCACCACCAGCACGTCCTCGACCGCTGGGCAGGCCTTCAGCGCCTCGTCCACGTTGGCCTTCAGCGCGACCCGGCGGCCGCCGCGTCGCCCCTCGTCGGCGGTGATCACCAGGGTGGAGCCGCAATCCGTGATCCGGTTGGCCAGGCTGTCCGGGGAGAAGCCGGCGAACACCACGGTGTGGATCGCCCCCACCCGGGCACAGGCGAGCATGGCGACCGCGGCCTCCACCACCATGGGCAGGTAGATCGTCACCCGGTCGCCGCGCCTGACCCCCCGCTCCCGCAGCACGTTGGCCAGCCGGCAGACCTGCTCGTGCAGCGCGCGGTAGGTGACCGTCCTGCTGCTGCCCGGGTCGTCGCCCTCCCAGATGATCGCCACCTGGTCGCCCCGCGCCTGGAGGTGCGCGTCCAGGCACACGGCGGAGGCGTTCAGCCGCCCGTCCTCGAACCACTTGATCGCGACGTCGCCCTCGAAGCTGGTGTTCTTGATGATGGAGGGCTTGCGGATCCAGGCGATGCGCTCCGCCTCCGCCGCCCAGAAATGCTCCGGGTCGCGCGCGGCGTGGTTCACCATCAGCCGGTACTTCTCGCCGTTGACGTGGGCGGAGGCGGCGGCGGCGGGCTTGACGTGGAACAGCGGCGGCTCGGACATGGTGGTTCTTCCCCCCTTGCGCCCACGCTACAGGCGACGCCCTAGCGCTTGAAGCCCCCCAGCTTGCAGATGTGGCTCCACTCCGCCGCGGTGACCGGGCCGACGGACAGGCGGGAGTAGCGGACCAGCGCCATCTCGGCCAATGCCGGATCGGCCTTGATGGCGGCGAGCGTCACCGGCTTGGTGAACGGCCCCACCGCCTTCATGTCGACGCAGACCCATTTGTCGTCGGTCGGGTCCGGGTAGCCCTCGCGGACGACCTCGACCACGCCCACGATCTCCTTGCCGATGTTGGAGTGATAGAAGAACGCGTGGTCGCCCTTGCGCATGGCGGCCAGGTTCTTCTTGGCCTGGTGGCTGCGCACGCCGGTCCAAGGCTCGACCCCGTTGGCGACCTGCTGGTCCCAGCCGAAGGAGTTGGGCTCGGACTTGACCAACCAGTAGGCCATCAGACGGCCGCGCCGCCTGACCGGGCGGTGGCGCGCAGGGCCGGGCTGGCCGGCTTGTCGAGGCAGGCGATGGCGAGCGGCATGGGGAGGCTCCGGCGCGGCGGCGAACCTGAAGCTTATGTCATGCAGGACGTTTGGGGAACCGCACGGCTTCTCTCTGTCCGCGCCCTCGTGCTATGCAGTGCCCGTGGACGCAACCACCATCATTGCCCCGCGCAACGGCCGGGGCCTGCACCGGTTTGCCAATCCTGGCCGTTTCTTGCGATTGGCCGGCGCCGTCCAGCCGTGGCTGACTGCGAGCGCGCTGCTGGTCACCGCAGCCGGGTTGTATTGGGGCCTGTTCGTGGCGCCGGCGGATTGGCAGCAGGGCGATGCGGTGCGGATCATGTACGTGCACGTGCCGTTCGCCTGGCTGGCCTCGCTCGGCTATGTCGGGCTGGCGCTGTGCTCCGTCGCGTCCATCATCTGGCGCCATCCCTTGGCGGACTTGGCCGCGGCGGAGATCGGGCCGGTCGGCGCCGCCTTCACCGCGCTGTGCCTGGCCACGGGCAGCCTGTGGGGCAAGCCGATGTGGGGCGCATGGTGGGTGTGGGACGCGCGGCTGACCTCGGTGCTGGTGCTGTTCTTCCTCTATCTCGGCCATATCACGCTGGTGCGCGCCTTCGACGACCCGCAGCGCGGCTACCGCGCCGGGGCGATCCTGGCGCTGGTGGGCGTGGTCAACCTGCCGATCATCAAGTTCTCCGTGGACTGGTGGAACACGCTGCACCAGCCGGACAGCATCACGCTGACGGGCGCGCCGACCATGGCGCTGACCATGCTGTGGCCGCTGCTGGTGTGCGCCGTGGGTTACACCCTGGCGTTTGCGGCACTGGTCGTGGCGCGCACCCGGGCTGCGGTCATGGAGCGGCGTGTGCGCAGCCTGCTGCTGGCCCGCAGCGAGGCGGCATGACGCGTTCGGCTCGCACCGTGGCGGAGACGGGGCGCCAGCCATGACCCGCAAGCGCCGCCGGTTGGCGATCCTGCTGGCCTGCGGGCTCGGTTTGGGCTCCGCGACCGCCCTGTCGGTCACCGCGTTCAGCAACGACATGGTGTTCTTCGTGGCACCGTCCGACCTGGCGGAGAAGGGTGCGCCCGGCCGCTCCCTGCGGCTCGGCGGGCTGGTCGAGGCAGGCTCCGTCACGCGCGTGTCCGAAGCGGGCGAGCCGGTGGCGCATTTCCGCGTGACGGACGGGCGCGCCAGCGTGGAGGTGGCCTATGCCGGGATCTTGCCGGACCTGTTCCGGGAGGGTCAGGGGGTGGTGACGCTGGGGACGATGCGACCGGACGGGACCTTCCGCGCCAGTGAGGTGCTGGCCAAGCATGACGAGACCTACATGCCCAAGGACGTGGCGGACGCGTTGAAGAAAGCCGGCATGTGGGACCCGACCAAGGGCCCGCCGCCACCCGCGGCGACCTGGAACACCTTGGCGAGCAGGACGACGGGATGATGCGGGCTGGACCCTCACCCCGACCCTCTCCCATTGGGCGAGGGAGTAGGAAGCCCCCTCCTCCTGGGAGAGGGTCGGGCGAGGGCATGGCACAATGATCCCCGAGCTCGGCCATTTCGCCCTGGCGCTCGCCTGCGCCCTGGCCTTCGCGCAGGCCATCCTGCCGATCTGGGGCGCCCAGCGCCGTGACCCTCGCCTGATCGCCGCGGCGCCCGGCCTGGCCTGCGGGCAGTTGCTGGCGCTGGCGACGTCGGCCTTCTGCCTGGTGTGGTCCAACGTGACCGACGATTTCTCCGTGCTGAACGTGGCGGAGAACAGCAACACCCTCAAGCCGCTCCTGTATAAGATCACCGGCAGCTGGGGAAACCACGAGGGCTCCATCATCCTGTGGGCGCTGATCCTGGCGCTGTGCGGAGGCGCGGTCGCGGGCTTCGGGCGCAACCTGCCCGGCGCGCTGCGGGCGCGGGTGATCGGCGTGCTGGGCATCACCTCCGTCGGCTTCCTGCTGTTCTCGCTGCTGACGTCCAACCCGTTCGTGCGGCTGTCGCCCGCCCCGTTCGACGGGCGGGACATGAACCCGCTGCTGCAGGACCCGGGCCTCGCCTTCCACCCCCCCATGCTCTACGCCGGCTATGTCGGGTTCGCCGTGCCGTTCGCCTTCGCCATCGCGGCCCTGCTCGAGGGGCGGGTGGATGCATCCTGGGGCCGCTGGGTGCGCCCGTGGACGCTCGCCTCCTGGTGCCTGCTGACCGGCGGCATCTCGCTCGGCTCCTGGTGGGCGTATTACGAGCTCGGCTGGGGCGGCTACTGGTTCTGGGACCCGGTGGAGAACGCCTCCCTCCTGCCGTGGCTGACCGGGACCGCCCTGTTGCACTCCGCCATCGTGGTGGAGAAGCGCGAGGCGTTGAAGATCTGGACCGTGCTGCTGGCGATCGGCACCTTCTCGCTCAGCCTGTCCGGCACCTTCCTGGTCCGCTCCGGCATCCTAAACTCGGTGCACGCCTTCGCCAACGACCCGGCACGCGGCGTGTTCATCCTGGGGCTGCTCGGCCTGGTGATCGGCGGCAGCCTGCTGCTGTTCGCCTTGCGGGCACCGGCGCTGGCGGCGGGCGGGATGTTCGCGCCCGTGTCGCGGGAGGGTGCGCTGGTGCTCAACAACGTGCTGCTGTGCTCGATCGCGGCCGTGGTGATCACGGGCACGATGTATCCGCTGTTCAGCGACCTCATCCTGCACGACAAGCTCAGCGTCGGCGCCCCGTTCTTCAACGCGACGGTGCTGCCGCTGGCCGTGCCGGTCTTCGTCGCCATGGGGATCGGGACGGTCATGCCGTGGAAGCGCGCCGCCCTCGTCCCCGCGCTGCTGCGGGTTTGGTGGGCGGCTGCGGCCGCGGTCGTCATCGGCCTGCTCGTGCTGACGCGGCTGCCGGTGCTGCCCGCGCTGGCGTTCGGCGGCGCGGCCTGGCTGGTGCTGGGGTCGGCGGCGGACATCGTCGAGCGCACCCGCCTGTTCCGCCTGCCCTTGCGCGACAGCCTGGCCCGCCTGCGCGGCCTACCGACCGCGGCGTTCGGCGCCGCCCTCGCCCATGCCGGGATGGGGGTGACGGTCGCCGGGATCGCGGGGATGTCGCTGGCGAGCGAGCGGGTGGTGCTGGTGCATCCCGGCGAGCAGGTGCAGGCCGCCGGCATGGACTGGGTGCTCGACTCGCTGACCGATGCCGAGGGCTCCAACTACAGCGAGCGGGTGGCCAACCTGCGGGTGATCCGCCGCGGCCGGCCGGACCTGGCGATGCATCCCTCCCGTCGGACCTTCCCGGTGCAGGGCATCACCACCACCGAGGCTGCGATCCACACCACCGGCTTCGCCGACATCTACGCCGTGCTGGGTGAGGAGCGGGACGGTGCGGCGGTCATGCGCCTGCACTACAACCCGCTCGCGCCGGAGATCTGGCTGGGCGGGCTGGTGATGGCAATCGGCGGCGGCCTGTCGCTCGCGGATCGCCGGCTGCGCGTGGGTGCCCCGGCGCGCAAGGCCGTGCCCGCCGGCGTGTCCGCCTGATGGACCGCCGGCAACTCCTGCTCGCGGCGCCCTTGGGCGTGTCCGTGCTCGGGGGAGCCGCGTTCTGGGCGATGCTGCGCGGCATGCAGGCCGGCACGTTCGACCCCCGCGGCGTGCCGAGCCCGGTCACCGGCAAGCCCGTCCCCGCCTTCGACCTGCCGGCCCAGGCGCCTGGCCAGGGGTTCGGCAGTGCGGATTTGGCAGGCGGCAAGCCGGTGCTGCTGAACTTCTTCGCCTCCTGGTGCGTGCCCTGCGTGCAGGAGGTGCCGGCGTTGATGGCGCTGTCCCGCGCCGGGCTGCCGATCTGGGCCATCGCCTACAAGGACCCGGCGGACAAGGCGGCCCAGTTCCTGCAGCGCCACGGAGACCCCTACCAGCGCATCGCCCGCGACGCTCCGGGCCGGGTGGCGATCGATTTCGGCCTGTCGGGCGTGCCGGAGAGCTTCCTGGTGGATGGCGCCGGGGTCATCCGCTGGCACTGGCCGGGGCCGCTGGATGCCGACGTGGTGCAGAACAGGTTGCAGCCGGCGTGGCGCGCGCTCGGCTGAGCCTGGCGCTGCTGGCCGTGCTGCTGTTCGCCGCGCCGGCCCACGCCATCAGCGACCCCGCGGAGATGCTGCCCAATGCCGGCCAGGAGACGCGCGCCGAGCAGATCGGAAAGCAACTCCGCTGCCTGGTGTGCCAGAACGAGAGCATCGAGGACTCGGGCGCGGACCTGGCGCGGGACCTGCGCGCCATCGTGCGGCAGCGCGTTTCGGCGGGCGACACGGACGCGCAGGTCACGGCCTGGATGGTCGCGCGGTACGGCGATTTCGTCCGCCTGCGCCCGCCCTTCAACGCGGTGACGGCGCTGCTGTGGCTGTCCCCGGTGCTGGCGGTCGCCGCCGGGCTGGTCCTGGCGCTGCTGGGCCGCCGGGCGCGGTCTGCGCCGGCCGCCCCGCTGTCCGAGGCCGAACGCCTTCGCCTGGCGGAGCTGACCCGCCCGTGATCTGGCTGGCCGCCGCGGTGCTGGCGCTGTGTGCGCTGGCGCCGGCCGGTTGGGCGCTGCGCCGGGTGGTGCAAGTGCGCGGGCGCACCGAGGCCGACATCGCCCTGTATCGCGCGCAGATCACCGAGCTGGATCGTGACCTGGCCGAGCGCCGCATCGCGCCCGCCGAGCACGCGACGGCCATGCTGGAGCTGCAGCGCCGCCTGCTGGCCGCGGCGAACGGGACCGAGCGGGCGCACGACGTGCTGGATCGGGCGCCATTGCTGCTGGGCCTGGCGCTGGTGCCGATGCTGGCGTTCGGGCTCTACCTGGTGGGTGGGCGGCCGGACTTGCCGGCGCAGCCGCTCGGCGCCCGGCTGGCCGCGGCGGACCGGCAGACGGTGCTGGCCGACGCCGCGGCGACGGAGCTGCGCGCTGCCCTGGCCACGCTGCCGCCGACCTCACGCGAAGCGCTGGAAGCGGACTTGCTGCTTGGCAAGGTGGAGGCCAGCCGGGGACGCTTCGCGGAAGCGGCGGAGGCGTGGAACAAGGCGCTGTCGCAACGCTTCGACCCGACGCTGGCGGTGATGGTGGCGGACGCGAACAGCCGGGCGGAGGGACGGATCAGCCCAGCCTCGGCCGCTCTGTTCCGTCAGGCTCTGGCAGCCGCCCCTGCCAACGCTCCCTGGCGCGCCGAGGTGGAACAGCAGCTGGCGGCGTTGCCAAACGCGCCGGCGACCCCCAACTGAGTCGCATGGACGACGCACCCGACCCCAAGCCCGCCCCCGCCCCGCCGAAGCCGCCGGCCGAGAAGGAATATGGCGGACCCGCCGGTCCGGAACCCACGCGCTACGGCGATTGGGAGCAGAAGGGCCGCTGCACGGATTTCTGACCCCGCCGAGTAGATTGACTCCACGATGGCGATCTATCCCAGCCAACCGTCATTGCGAGTTAGGCGCCGCAATCCAGTCGGACCGCAGGTGTGCCGCCTGGATCGCCACGCCGCAAGCGCGGTTCGCGCTGACGGGTCCCGGGTGATGCCATAGGAGGTGTCAGTGGCCGGCCGGCGATCGGTCCAGGGTCATCCACCGTCCATCGCCCTCCCCAAGGCGGAAGCCATAGCGGCGGTAGAGCGCGTGCGCGTCCGACGTGGTCAACGTCCAATGCTCGACCGTGGCTAGCTCGGGATGCTGCAGGATGGTCCCGACCAGAGCCTTCCCGAGGCCAAGGCCGCGTGCAGCAGGGTCGATGAACACGTCGCCGAGATGGGCGCGCAGCGTGTAGTCCGTCAGCAACCGGGCGAAGCCAAGCTGCGTGGCGTCCGGCGCGTAGACGCCGAAGCACAGGCAGTTGGCCCAGCTCCGCTCCGTCAGGTGCCGCGGGCGGTTGGCCGCCCAGTGGGTGCGGGCCAGCGACGCGTGGACGAACTCCATGTCGAGGCGCGGGCGGTCGTCGCTGATGACGTGACCGCTCGGCAGGACCACGGAGTGCGCCATCAGGCGCCCGCGCGGCGGGCGATCGCGGCGGCGACGGTGTTCTCCAGCAGGCAGGCGATCGTCATCGGCCCGACCCCGCCCGGCACCGGGGTGATCGCGGCGGCCACCGCCGCGCAGTCCGCATAGGCGGCGTCGCCGACCAGGCGCCCGTCCGGCAGGCGGTTGATGCCCACGTCGATCACCACCGCGCCGGGCGCCAGCCAATCCCCCTGCACCAGCTCCGGCCGGCCCACCGCGGCGACGACGACGTCCGCACGCCGGCACTCGCCCGGCAGGTCGCGCGTGCGGGAGTGCGCCACCGTCACCGTGGCGTCCGCCGCCGTCAGCATCAGTGCCACCGGGCGTCCGACGAGCGCCGAGCGGCCGAGCACCACGGCGCGGGCGCCCGCCAGGGTCGGCAGCGCCGCCGCCAGCAGCAGCATCACGCCGCGCGGCGTGCACGGGGCCAGGGCGGTGCCATCCGGCCGGTCCAGCGACATGACCGGGGCGCCCGACGCCAGCCGCCCGGCATTGGCCGCGGTCAGGCCGTCGACGTCCTTGGCCGGGTCGAGTGCCGCGATCACCGGTGCGGGGTCGAGATGGGACGGCAGCGGCAGTTGGACCAGGATGCCGTCCACCGCCGGGTCGGCGTTGAGCGCCGCCACCACGGCCAGCACCTCGCCCGGCGTGCTGCTGGCCGGAAGGCGGATCGTCTGCACCGCCAGGCCAGCCGCTTGGGCCGCCTTGTCCTTGTTGCGCACGTAGACGGCGCTGGCCGGGTCTTCGCCGACCAATACGACAGCCAGGCCCGGCTGGAACGGCAGCGCCGCCACCCGGGCGGCGACCCGGTCCCGCAAGCTGGCGGCAGCCGCCTTGCCGTCGATCGGCCGTGCGGGCAACGGCGCCGCGCTAGTAGAACAGGGGCTGCAGGCCGCCGACCACCACGGCCTGGTACACGCGCGCAAGCACGTTGCGCAGCAGCCAGATGATCAGCAGCAGCACCAGCGGGCTAAGATCGATGCCGCCGAAGCTGGGGATCACGGTGCGGATGCGGCGCAAGGCCGGTTCCGTGATGCGGTACAGGAAGTCGGAGATCGTCCAGACCAGCCGGTTGCGGGTATCGACGACGCCGAACGCGATGAGGTTGCTCATGACCGCGGCGAGGATCACGGCCCACCAGTACAGTCCCAGGACCTGGTCGATCAGTTCGAAGACGATGGTGACCAAGCGACGAAACCCCCCTGACGCGGCGCGAGACCCTAGCCTTGCGCCCCCGCCGCGGCAACGGGACCGCAGGCGACCCTTGCCCCTTCGGACAAGGCGCATGCAATTGACCGTGTCCAGCCGGGACGGCACGCTACTGCTCCACGACACCGGGGCGCTGCATGGTCGAGACGCTGCTGATCGCGCTGGGCGGTGCATTGGGCAGCGTGGCGCGATACTGGATCGGCCTCTGGGCACTCCCGCTCGGCCGCGGCCTGCCGTGGGGCACCATCCTCGTCAACGTGGTAGGCTCGTTCGCCATCAGCCTCTTCGGGACGCTGACGCTCGGCTCCGGCCGCTACCCGTTGCCGGACGCGGCGCGGCTGTTCTTCATGGTGGGTGTCTGCGGCGGGTTCACCACGTTCTCGTCGTTCAGCCTGCAGACGCTGGATCTGCTGCGCGGCGGTGCGATTGGCCGGGCGCTGGCGAACATCGCCGCCTCGGTCCTGCTGTGCCTCGCGTCGGTGGCGCTCGGCTACGTCGCGGCGTCCCACTTGAATGGGCGCGCGACGCAGGTCACCCAAACGGCTGTCGAGGAGGAGGCGGGCTGAACAGCCGCTTCAGGACCCGCACGCTCGCCGCCACCCCCAGCAGCAGGAGCGTCAGCAGCAGCAACGCGGCGGAGAGGCTGCTTGCGCGGGCGACGAAGCCGATCGCCGCCGGCCCGGCGAGCACGCCGGCATAGCCCAGCGAGGTGACCGTCGGGACCGCCAGGTGCTCCGGCATCGATCGCTGACGACCCACGGCGGTGTACAACACGGGCACGATGTTGGCGCAGCCGACGCCGACCAGGCCATATCCCGCGACGCCCGCCCACCAAGCCGGCGCGAGCACGGCGGCAGCCAGGCCGAACGCGGCGCACAGGCTGCCGGACACGACCACCTGCAGGGCGCCGAGCCGCCGGACCACGCGGTCGCCGCCCAAACGCCCGGCCGTCATCGCCAGGGCGAAGGCCGCGTAGCCGAGCCCGGCATAGGCCGGCCCGGCGCCGCGCTGCGTGGCCAGGAACACCGCGCCCCAGTCCAGGACGGAGCCCTCCACCAGGAACAGCACGAAACACAGTGCACCGATGAACAGCACGATGCCGCGGGGCCACGCAAAGACGTGGCCCTCGGCGGCGGCCGCGTAGGGCAGCAAACCCGGGCGTGCGGCAAGCGCGGCTGCCAGCAGGCAGGCCACCGCGCCGGCGCTCGCCGCCAGCGGTGACAGCCCGGCGCTCAGCATGGCGCTGACGGCGCCGGCGCCCGCGATGCCGCCCAGGCTGAAATGCCCGTGGAAGCCCGACATCATCGACCGTCCGCTGGCACGCTCGACGATAACGGCCTGGATGTTCATCACGCAGTCGACCGCGCCCACGCCGGCGCCGAACGCCAACAAGGTGGCTGCGAGCAAGGGCAGGCTGTCGCCGAGTGCCAGCGACGGCAATGCCAGGCAGACCACTCCGCACGCTGCCAGCAAGACCCGGCGGCACCCGAACCGGATCGCCAGCGCGCCGGCCGAGGGCATGGCGATGATCGAACCCCCGCCCATGCAGAGCAGCAGCAGGCCGAGCGCCCCGTCCGTCAGGCCAGCCCGGGCCTTGACGAAGGGGACCAGCGGCGCCCAGGCGCCCACGGCGAAACCTGCGATGAAGAAAGCGATGCGGGTCGCGCGCTGTTCCAGGCGCCCCACCGGCTCTGTCGAGCGCACCCGAACGCCATCCATCTCTCGCTCTCGATCCGGCAGAACAACCCTCGGTGGGTGTTCTGGCAAAACCAGCCCCGGGAGGCTAGCCCATCGGACCCGCGGCGGAGCCGGCCCGAACACGAGCCGGCTGGCTCGTGCGTGGCCGGGCGGCCCGGATCATCGCCCGGGCCGCCCGGCGGTGTCAGCCCTGGGTTTTGCCGCTATACTCGTCCGACAGGCCCTGCAGCGTGCTGAGGTTGGTCTGCACCGCGGGCAGTTCCGTCTCGACCTGCGTGCGCAGGGCGCCATCCTGGGTCGCAGCGTCCTCCTTCTGCAGCACGGACACCGCACGCTTGTGGATGGCGAGCTCGTCGGCCACGTATTCATGATCGAAGGCCGAGCCATTGAGGTTCTTCAGCTTGTCGATCTCGGCCACCTCGCCTTGGGGAAGCGCGCGCGGCGGGGCGATGCCCTGTGCGGAGAGCGCGGATTGCAGCCCGGGCGTGAAGGCGTCCGCCTGGCTCGTCAGCGAACTGGCGAGGGTCGACACGCGGGGGTCGCTGGCCTTGGTCACGGCAAGCTTGCCCGCTTGGTTGTCCAGCTGCACGAGTTCATAGGCCGTCCTGGCGTAATCGGCGTCGGGCTGGCCCATCGTCCCGCTCGACTTGATCTGCGCATCCATCGTGGTGCAGCCCGCCGCCGCGATTGGCAGGGTGAGCCAAAGCATCGCTGTCTTGGTGTTCATCGGCCGTTCGTCTCCCTTCGAGGATGGACTTTGCAACGCGATGTCGTTGCTGCGTCATAAGGTAGGCGCAGCTTTCCGGCGTTGTAACGGTCGATTTCCGGCTGGAAATCAAGCTGTGGTGAGCTAAGTACTGCCTTGCGACGAGGCTTCGCGCGCCGGCCGCACCAGCAAGGCGCCGCCCAGCAACGTGCCGATCCCGCACAGGGCGATGATCCAGCCCATCGTCCAGGGCGTGCCGTCGGCGAACCAGCCGACCATCGCGGCGGTAAAGATGCCGCTGCCGTAATGCGTCGCGCCGACCAGGGCGGAGGCGGCGCCGGCCTTGTGCGGGAAGGCGGTGAGTGCGCCGGCCACGGAGTTGGCCACGATGAAGCCCAGCATCGAGACGTAGCAGAACAGCGGCACCACCAGCCCTGCCAGGCCGCCCCAGCCGAGCTTGGCATCCAGCGCGAGCGTCATTCCGGCCAGGGCCGCCACCGTGCTGCCGATGCGGAACAGCCGGTCTGGCCCAAGCCGCATCACCAGCCGGGAGTTCACCAGGTTGGCCAGCATCATGCCCGCGATGTTGACCCCGAACAGCAGGCCATAGGCCTGCGGCGGGACATGGTAGTAGCCGATATAGGCGAAAGGCGTCCCTGCCAGGTATGCGTAGATCCCGCCGTAGAAGAAGCCGCCGGCCACCGCGTAGCCGAGTAGCCGGCGGTGCCGGGCGAGCACGACATACCCGACCAGGGCCTCGCCCAGGCGCTGAGACGTGCGGCGTTGCTTCGGCAAGGTCTCGGGCAATGCCAGCAGGCCAGCCAGCGCCAGGAGGCCAGTGGCGGCCAACACCCAGAAGATCCCCCGCCAAGACCAGACGCCCAGGACTTGTCCGCCCAGTATCGGCCCCAGGAGCGGCGCCACGCCCATGACCAGCATCAGGGTGGACAGCATCTGCGCCGACCGCTCTCGCGCATACAGGTCCCGTACCATGGCGCGTGCCAGCACCGGGCCGGCGCAGGCGCCGACGGCCTGCACCACGCGCCACCCCATCATCTGCCAGATCGTGCCCGACAGGGCGCAACCAGCCGACCCGATGACGAAAAGCGCCACGCCGACGGCGATCGGGCCACGACGGCCATAGCGGTCGCCGATCGGCCCCCATAGCAGCTGACCCAGGCTGAACCCGACGAGGAAGCCGGACAGCGTCATCTGCACGTGGGCGGGATCGGTGCGGAACGCGCGGCCGAGCGCGGGCAGGGCGGGCAGATACATGTCGGTCGAGATGGAGGCGAACGCCATCAGGGCGCTGAGGATCAGGAGGAAGCGGATGCTCCCGAACCGGGCTTCTGCCGCCGTCATGGCGGGCGAGGCGGACGAAGACATGACGCTTTCATGACACCAGATGCTGCGCTGCACAATGACTGGCACCGTCGTGGAGGGAGTGCGATCGTGCACAACTCCTCGCGACCGCGCGTGAAGCCGCTGGCACAATGCGCCAGCCTTGTTCATTGAGCGGCCGGATGACCCACCCCCAAAACCGAGCGATCCCTTTGCGCGAGTGCCCGGATTGCGGGCTGTTCCAGCATCTTCCCACCCTGCCTGCGAATGGCGAGGCGAACTGCCTGCGCTGCGACGCCACGCTGCGGCGGACCCGACCGAACTCGTTCACCCGGGCGCTGGCGCTGACGGTGAGCGCGCTCATCCTCTACCTCGTGGCGATATTCGCGCCGTTCCTCTCCGTCGACATCTTCGGCAACCAGCGCCAGACGACCATGTTGTCGCTGCCCCGCGCCTTCTGGGAGAACGGCGCCTGGGAGCTGGCGATCATCGTCAGCTTCACCGCCATCATCGCGCCCCTGGTGAAGATCCTGGTCATGCTGACGGTGTTGCTGGGCCTGCGGACCGCCAACCCGCCACGCAGCCTCCCCTTCATCTTCAAATGGTATCGCCGTGTCGGACCTTGGGCGATGGTGGAGGTCTTCCTGCTCGGCGTCTTCGTGGCCTTCACCCGCCTCGGCGCGATCGCGACGGTCCAGATCGGCGTCGCACTCTACGCGGTGGCGGCCTTGATGATGGCGATGGTCTCGGCCGACTACTTCCTCGACCCGGAAGAGATGTGGGAGACGATGGAGCGGCGCGGGCTGGTGCCGCCGGCGCAGGCCGGCACTGGCGTCCGCCTCGGCTGCGACGTGTGCGGCCGGGTGATGTTCGGCCAGGAGGGGGACCGCTGCACCTGCTGCCACAGCGCGGTGCGTTTCCGCAAGCGGAACAGCGTCGCCAACACCTGGGCCTTCGTGGCGGCCTCCGTGCTGCTGTACATCCCCGCCAACGTCTACCCGGTGCTCACGCTCACGCGGCTGGGCGCGGGCCAGCCATCCACCATCCTCGGCGGTGCGGAGGAACTGCTGCAGGCCGGCATGTGGCCGCTGGCGCTGCTTGTGTTCGTCGCCAGCATCATGGTGCCCCTGCTGAAGCTGGTCAGCCTCGTGGTGATGTTGGTCACCACCCAGCGCGGCTCCGCCTGGCGCTTGCACGACCGCACCACGCTGTACCGGCTGGTCGATTTCATCGGGCGCTGGTCGATGATCGACATCTTCATGCTCGCCACCTTGGCCGGGCTGGTCCAGGCGGGCTCCCTCGCCACGATCGTGCCGGGGGTCGGCGCCATCTGCTTCGGCACGGTCGTGGTCTTGACGATGATCGCCGTCTCGTGCTTCGACCCGCGCATCATGTGGGATGCCGCCGCGGCCCGCGACCAGGCGGCGCGCACGATGCCCGCTCCGCCGCCCCGACCAAGACGCCCGGTGCGCGTGCCGGCCGAGCCGAGAGCCGTATGAGCGACCAAGACCCGCCCGAACCTGCCGCCACGAACCCCGCCCAGCCCTACACGCCTCCCCAAGCCAATGTCCGGCGGAAGTCGGGGTTCTCCCTCGTCTGGGTCCTGCCGATCATCGCCGCCGTGATCGGCGCCTACCTCGTGTTCACGACCCTGTCGCAGCGTGGGCGGGAGATCGTGATATCGTTCCAAACCGCCGACGGGTTGACCGCCGGACAGACCAAGGTCCGGCACAAGGCCGTCGACCTGGGTACCGTCACCAGCATCCGGCTGGCAAGCGACATGAGCCACGTCACCGTGCGGGTTCGGATGGCCAGCGAGGCGGACCCCTACCTGACCGAGCACGCCCGGTTCTGGGTCGTCCGGCCGCGGCTGTCGGCCAGCAACATCTCCGGCCTGGAGACGCTGATTTCAGGCGGCTACATCGAGATGGACCCGGGCACCGAAAAGGGCGGCAACTCCCAGAGCGAGTTCACCGGGCTGGAGAACCCGCCGGGCGTCCGCTCGGACGAGCCGGGGACAACATTCTCGATGCGGACCGGCCGGATCGGCTCGCTGGGCAGCGGGTCGCCGGTGTTCTACCGCGACATCGTGGTGGGCGAGGTGCTCGGCTACCACCTGCCGGAGGGCAACGGCCCGATCACGGTGAACGTCTTCGTCCGCGCCCCGTACGACAAATGGGTCCGCGATGCGACCCGGTTCTGGAACGCGTCCGGGCTGCGCGTGGAGCTCGGCGGCACCGGGGTGCATGTCGAACTCGAGTCGGTCCAGGCCATCCTATCCGGCGGCGTGGCGTTCAGCACGCCCGAGGAAAGCCGCGATTCCCCGAGCGCCAAGGCGGACTCGACCTTCGACCTGTTCGAGGACGAGCAGGCGGCGGACGCTGCCGGCTACAGGCAGCGGATCCCGTTCGTGCTCTACTTCCAGAGCTCGACGGCCGGCCTCGGGGTGGGCTCACCGGTGCAGTTCTACGGCATCCCGATCGGCAACGTCACGGACGTCCGGCTGGAGTTCGACCCGGTGAAGGCCTCCGCCCGCGTCCGCGTCGCCATCGAGGTGCAGGCCGAGCGGCTGAAATCGATCGGCGGCGACCCCAACGAGGACCCGGCGGTGGTCGCCCAGCGCCTGGTCGACCGTGGCCTGCGCGCCGGGTTGTCGACCATCAGCTACATCACGGGCTCGCTGGCGGTGTCGTTCGACTTCACCCAGGGCCAGCCGGCGCTGAAGATCTCGCGCGAAGGCGACGCGATCGTCCTGCCGACGCAGGCCGGCGGGCTCGGCGGCATCACCATGGCCTTGACGGACACGCTGAACAAGATCGGGCAAATCCCGTTCGCGACCATCGGGGCGAACGCCAGCGGCGCGCTGGCGGCGCTGAACGGTCTGATCGGCGGGCCGGAACTGAAGAACGCGGTCAACGCCCTGTCGGCCACCCTGACGGACGTGCAGGGGCTGGTCCGGCGGACCGATGCCGGCCTCACGCCCTTGATGCGCCGCCTGCCGGAAGTCAGCAGCGACTTGGCGCAGACCCTGCAGCATGCCAACCAGCTCGTCGGCTCCGTCGACACCGGGTATGGCGCCAACTCCCAGTTCTCTCGCGACCTGGAACGGCTGATGGCCCAGCTGAATGACGGCGTGCGGTCGATCCGGCTGCTGGCGGACTTCCTGGACCGCCATCCGGAGGCGCTGATCCGCGGCCGCGCCAACACGGGAGCCGAACGGTGAGGCGCCGCGTGCTGCTGCTGGCGCCGGTGGTGCTGGGCCTGGCCCGCTGCGCCTCGCCTGACCCGGCGATCTACACGCTGCGGGCGGTTCCAGGCGCCGTGCCGGGCGGTGGCCCCATGGCGGTGAAGATCGCCAGGCCAGGGCTCGCCGGCTACCTGGACCGGCCGGAGATCGTGCGCGACAGCTCGGTCTCCCGGCTGACGCTGAACAGCGGGGAGCGCTGGGGCGAGCCGCTGGGCGACATGGTGGGGCGCGTGCTGGCGCTGGACCTGACGCAGCGCCTGCCCGGCACCAGCGTGTTCACCGAGGCCGGCACCATCTCGGTCGACCCGTCCGCCACGGTCGAGTTGGACATCCAGCGGTTCGACCTGGACCAGTCGGGCGCCGTCATCCTGCTGGTGCAGGTGGCGGTGGAGCAGGGGCGCAGCCATGACCCGGCGTTCACCCGCTCGCTCCGGCTGACGGTGACGCCGGCGAGCGGCAAGACCCCGGACGTGGTCGCCGCCATGAGCCAGGCGCTCGGGCAGCTGGCCGACACGGTTGCGTCCATCCTGCACCAGGTCGGCCCCGTCGCCTTGCCTGACCCAGCGCCGCCACCACTACGGCGGGCGCGACGCTAGACCGTTGTCGTGTAGACCGCTGCTTCTCCCTCTCCCGGAGGGAGAGGCTCCTAAACATCGCTCAGGATGACCACGCCTAATCGTTGGTCGGGTAGGACGCCATCAGGCGGCTCTGGTTGCGCCAGGCCCGATACAGCGCCAGCAAGCCACTGGGACGATGCCCGGCGGCGCGGTTGGTGCGGCCGATCTCCCATGCGGCGCGATAATGGGCGAACTGCGACCGATATGCGTCCAGCAACGTGCACCGCGCGTCCCAGATATGCGTCGCCTCCGAGCCGACGCCGTTCACCTCGATGACGGTGAAGTCCTTGCCCTGGCGCAACGCCGCCTCCGACCCGTAGCGCACGTCGATCCGGCCGAAGTGGAAGCCAGGGATGTCACGCGCGATCGCGTCCACCCGCTCCGACAGGGCCGGGGTGATGCGGTCGGCACCATCGAGGAAGACCGAGCCCTTGCAGTGGTTGCCCGCGAAGACCAGCGGCACGGCCTCGCCCGCGGAGGGGACGGTCCCGAGCCGGTCGGCCAAACGCGGCAGGTACACGTGCGGGACGAGGCCCGCCCTGGCATCGGCGCGGACGAGGTCTTCCAGGCTGGACCGGCCGTCGCCGACCACGACGGGTTGGTGCTTGATGGTCACGGAGGTGATGCGCCCCTGCACCTCGCCCGGGTGGCGGATGTAGAACAGCCCAGCCTCGCCTGGTGCGGGAACGTAGCGTTGCAGCATCAGGCATGTCCCGGCGGGGAAGGCCGCCACCGCCGACGTGAGCGCCGCCGGGCCTTCCACCAGCCGCACGCCGGTGCCGTTGCAGCCGACATCCGGCTTGATGACCATGGGCCATGCGAAGCCGCTGTCCTTCGCCACCCGGACGGCGTCGTCCGACCCGGCCCGCAGCATCACGTAGGGCGCGATCCAGGTCCGCGCCTGCGGGCCGGCCATGTCCAGGATGGCCGACTTGCTTTCCCCGCAGAGCCCGCCGGTCTCGATGGTGGGGTTGGCGGCGGTCGGCAGGCTCATGTCCCCGTAGCGCAGCCCCAGCCAAATCCATTGCAGGACCACCGGCGCGTAGAACAGCCAACCGGGCCAGAACTCGAACGGCGAGACGACGCGGTCGGGGGCGGGCGCGGTGCGGCCGACGGAAAGCGTCGTCTCCGTCATGGCTCGGCTCCCTGCAAGCGGGCGACCAGCCGCCCGGCCAACACCACCGTCAGCGCGAACCCGGCCATGCCCGCCCAGCGCCAGGCGCCCAGGTATTCGACCATGTAGTGCCCCAGCCGCAGCGACACGCCGAACAGCAGCGTGGTCCAGATCAGCGTGGCGCCGACCGCGGCCAACGTGAAATACTTGAAGTCAGCCTGGAAGTAACCGCAGGCGGTGTAGGTGGGCAGCCGCGCACCGGGCAGGAAGCGGCTGACGAAGACCGCCGTGAACACGTGGCCCTGGAGCCAGTCCCGGCTGCGGGCGAACCGGTCGGGCGGTGCCCAGCGCCGCGCCCAAGGCGTGGAGGAGGCCAGCCGGCCAAGCCCGTACAATCCAAGGTCACCCAGCACGATGCCCAGATAGAGCGACACCAGCGCCACCGCCAGCGGGACCTTGCCGACCTGCACGTCCATGGCTGCCAGGATCGTCGCCGCATCCTCCAGCACGAAGGTGCCCAGGAGGATGAGCAGGCCTTGCAGCAGGGGGGCCTGCCCGTGCAGGCTCAGCCAAGCGGGCAGGATGTTCGGCAGGATCACACTCCTCGGCCGGGTCGCCGGCGGGCCACCGTCGGCAACGCGAGTCCTCGCGTGGCGGTTCGCTTGCTTGCCAGCCGCCCATCTTCGTGGCGGTATCGCGGCTAAACAACGATCCGTCCAGGAGCGCCCGCATGGAGTTTGAATTTTCCGAGAAGGTGCAGGCCCTCCGCTCGCGCCTGCAGGCCTTCATGGACGAGCATGTCTACCCCAACGAGAAGACCTACAGCGCCCAGCTGGCCGGTGCGGCGGACCGATGGCAGCCAGTGCCGGTCGTCGAGGAGCTGAAGCGCGTGGCCAAGGCCGAGGGGCTGTGGAACATGTTCCTCGCCCACAGCAAGCGCGGCTTCGGGCTCAGCAACCTCGAATACGCCCCGCTGTCGGAGATCATGGGCCGGGTGCAATGGGCCAGCGAGGTGTTCAACTGCTCCGCCCCCGACACCGGCAACATGGAGACGTTCGAGCTGTATGGCACGGAGGAGCAGAAGGCCCGCTGGCTCCAGCCGCTGCTGGAGGGCGAGATCCGCTCCGCCTTCTGCATGACGGAGCCGGCCGTCGCCTCCTCCGACGCGACCAACATCGAGATGCGGATCGAGCGGCAAGGCGACGACTACGTCATCAACGGCCGCAAGTGGTGGTCCTCCGGCGCCGGGGATCCGCGCTGCGCCGTGTTCATCGTGATGGGCAAGAGCGACCCCCACAACATGGACAAGCACCGCCAGCAATCCATGATCCTGGTGCCGCGGACCACGCCCGGCGTCACCGTGCACCGGATGCTGCCGGTGTTCGGCTTCGACGACGCCCCGCACGGCCATGCGGAGATCACGTTCGAGGACGTGCGGGTGCCGGCGGCCAACATCCTGCTGGGCGAGGGCCGCGGGTTCGAGATCGCGCAGGGGCGCCTTGGCCCGGGCCGCATCCACCACTGCATGCGCACCATCGGCCTGGCGGAGCGGGCGCTGGAGATGATGTGCGCTCGCTCACTGGCACGGCACCCGTTCGGCAAGCCGCTGGCAGACCAGGGCGTGACCATGGAGCGGATCGCCAACAGCCGCATCATGATCGACCAGTGCCGCCTGCTGGTGCTGCACGCCGCGTGGAAGATGGACACGGTGGGCAACAAGGCGGCCCGGCGGGAGATCGCCGAGATCAAGGTGTCCATCCCCAACATGGCCTGCCAGGTGCTGGACTGGGCGATTCAGATGCACGGCGCCGGCGGCGTGTCGAACGATTTCGGCCTGGCGAAGATGTATGCCAACGCCCGCACCATGCGCATCGTGGACGGCCCGGACGAGGTGCACCGCCACCAGCTCGCCCGGCTGGAACTGGCGAAGTACAAGCCAGCCCGGCCGAACCTGGCTGCGGAATGAGCAACCTGTTCGACCTGACGGGGAAGGTCGCGCTCATCACCGGAAGCTCCAAGGGCATCGGCCGCGCCATCGCCGAGCGGATGGCGGAACACGGCGCCAAGGTCGTCGTCTCCAGCCGCAAGGCGGCGGCGTGCGAGGAGGTCGCCGCCGGCATCCGCGCCCGGGGTGGCGAGGCGCTCGTGCTGCCGGCCAATATCGGCCACAAGGACCAGCTGCAGACGCTGGTGGACGATACCGTCGCGCACTGGGGCGGCATCGACATCCTGGTGTGCAACGCGGCGGTGAACCCGTATTTCGGCCCGTCCATCGACTGCCCGGACGAGGCGTTCGACCGGATCATGGGCTCGAACGTGCGGTCCAACTTCTGGCTGTGCAACATGGTGCTGCGGCAGATGGCGGCGCGGGGCGGCGGCGCCATCATCGTGATCTCCTCCATCGCCGGCATCCGCGGCACGCCGACGCTGGGCGCCTACGGCATCTCCAAGGCGGCGGACACGGCGCTGGTGCGCAACCTGGCGGTGGAATGGGGCCGCCGGAACATCCGCGCCAACTGCATCGCGCCCGGCCTGGTGAAGACCGACTTCGCCCGCGCGCTGTGGGAGGATCCGGCGGTGCTGGCCAAGCGGGTGAAGGACAGCCCGCTGCCGCGCATCGGCGAGCCGGACGAGATCGCCGGCGCTGCCATCTTCTTGGCCAGCGCCGCCGGCAGCTTCACCACCGGGCAGACCTTCGTCATCGACGGCGGCGTCACCATCGGCGGCGCCGCGCTGGAATGACCCGCCCCGCCGTATTTCTTCTACTCCCTCTCCTTCTGGGAGAGGGGCGGGGTGAGGGTGTCGCCCACAAGGTCAGTCGGTCGCGGTGACCGCCGCACCCTCACCCTTCCCTCTCCCAGAGGGAGAGGGCTCTACGACTGCAGCGGCGGGGGCGGCGATGCTGGTGCCGCCGCTGGCCAACCACCGGTTCGACGAGGCGCGGCTGGCCGCCTACCTGGCCACCGAGCTGCCGGGCTTCGCGGGCCCCATGACGGTGCGGCAGTTCCAGGGTGGCCAGTCCAACCCGACCTTCCACCTGCACACGCCCGGCGCCGACTACGTGCTGCGCAAGAAGCCGCCGGGCACGCTCTTGCCCTCCGCCCACGCGGTGGACCGGGAATATGCGGTGCAGTCGGCCCTGGCCGGCAGTGCCGTGCCCGTGGCGCCGATGCGGCTGCTGTGCCGGGACGAGGGCGTGATCGGCACGATGTTCTATGTCATGGACCACCTGCCGGGCCGCGTGTTCGCCGACCGCACCCTGGCAGGCGTTCCCCCGGCGGACCGCGCCCGCATGTACGACGACATGAACCGGGTGATGGCCGCCCTGCACGGCGTGGACTGGCAGGCGGCCGGCCTGTCCGGCTTCGGCCGTCCGCAAGCCTACGTCGCCCGGCAGATCGATCGCTGGAGCCGCCAGTATGTCGCCTCCGCCGCCGGCGACGTGCCGGAGATGGACCGGCTGATGGCCTGGCTGCCTGCCCACATCCCGGCGGCGGACGAGACCGCCATCGCCCACGGCGATTTCCGCCTGGGCAATTTGATCTTCCATCCCACGCAGCCGCGCGTCGTCGCGGTGCTGGACTGGGAGCTCTCGACGATCGGCCATCCCCTGGCGGACCTCGCCTACAACTGCATCCCCTGGCGCCTGCCCGTGGCGATGGAGGGCTTGGTCGGCGCGGACGCCCCCGGCATCCCGACGGAGGCGGAGTACGTCGCCGCCTACTGCAGCCGAACCGGCCGCTCTGGCGTGCCGGAGCTGGATTTCTTCATCGTGTTCTCCCTGTTCCGCTGGGCCGCGATCGCCGCCGGCGTCTACCGCCGCGCCCTGGACGGCAACGCGGCGGACGCCCGGGCCCTGACCATCGGCACGAAGTTCCGCGCTCTGGCGGAGGCGGCCTGGAGGTTGGCGCACCAATGGGCTTAGAAGCGCCGGACTGCTGGCTTTCGACCCCATAGGCGACGTTCCACTCGGCCAGGAGCAGATTGAAGCCAGGAGAGCTACCCATCCCGCCGGCCGAGGAACGCCGTCGGCGTCATGGCCGTAACCTGCCGGAAGGCGCACGAGAACGCGGCCGTGCTGGCGAAGCCGGCCTCTGCGGACACCCGAGCGATCGCAGTCCCTCTGGCCAGCCGATCCACCGCCTGCACGATCCGCGCCCGCTGTCGCCACGCCTTGAAGGTCAGTCCGGTTTCCGCCGGAAACAGCCGGCTCACGGTGCGGACGGACGTCGCGGCGCGCGAAGCCAGTTCGCCCATGTCGAGCCGGTTCTGGTGATCGTCGAAGGCGAGGGCGGCCACGCGCCGCGCAGCCGGGCTCGTGGGCAACGGCAGGAACGTGGGCGCATCGGCCGTCTCAGTGAGCTCGTGCAGCATAAGCCTGACAGCCAGCTCGGCCTTCTCCGGCCCGGCATCGGCCGCGACCGCCGCCGCGAGCAAGGCGCGCAGCAGCGGGGTGACCCGCAATGCGAACGCCCGGCCCAGCAGCGTCGGCGGCGCCCACGCCTGCATCGCCGACGCCTGCAGATGCACCATCCAGAGCTCGGCCTCGGTCAGCACCTCCACACAGTGCGGAACCTCCGCCGGGACCCAAACGGCAAGCTGCGGCGGCACCAGCCAGCGGCCATCCCCCGTGTGGACTTGCACCATGCCCGACTCGGCGAAGGTCAGCTGCGCCTCTCCGTGGGCATGCGTGGGCCGGCTCCTGCTGCGAGGCTTGGTGCCGCGGAAAACGGTAAATGGCTGCTGCCGCACTGAAGGGCCCGAAGTGTTGGCGTCTACGCGATGCCGAATGGCGGCACATCGTGAACACGCTGGGCTATCACGGCCGCCATCGCCGGTCGAGCGTCATGAAGGGCGCAACCGCCGGCACATCCGAACCCAAGATGGTCTGCAGCCCGATGTCGTCTCACCTTGCCGAACCGGCCCAGCCGGATCGCCGCACCGACCACAGCTTGGCCGTGTTCTACTGGCTCGCGCTGGCGCTGTTCGTCGCCTACCTCTGCATCGCCGCGGCGCTGCCGGTCGTCCCGGTTTTCGTCACGAACGAGCTCGGTTACGGCAACGGCCTTGCCGGCCTCGCGGTCGGGATCGCGTTCGCCTCCACCATCCTGACGCGGGGGGTGGCCGGCCGGATCGCGGACACGCGCGGCAGCCGCCGCTGCATGGTGCTCGGCCTGCTGACCTACGCCGCCGCCGGGCTGGTGTGCGGCGCCGCGAGCGCGCCGGGCCTCCCAACCTTGGCCGCCTACGGAGTCCTCTTGGCCGGCCGCCTACTGCTCGGGCTCGGTGAAAGCTTGGCAGTTGTCGGACTGATCGCCTGGTGTTTCGGCGTGACGGGACCGCACCGCTCGGGCCTGGTTTTCGCGATGGTCGGAATGGCCCTGTATGCGGCGCTCGCCGTCGGTAGCCCAGTGGGCGTGGCACTGTTCGATTGGGCCGGCTTCAGCGGCGCTATGGCGGCCTGCTCGCTCGCCCCGCTCCTCGCGCTGCTCATGGTGCTGCCGATCCCGGCCGTTCCCGTCGTGCCCGGCGCGCGCGTGTCCTTCTGGCGCATCATCGGCCGCATCTGGGACCCGGGCCTGGCGCTCACGCTTCAGGGCGTCGGTTCCGCCGCGATCGGCGCTTTCGTGACCCTGATGTTCCTGAGCCGCGGCTGGCCTCACGCAGGGCTGGGCCTGACCTGCTTCGGCGGCGCCTTCGTGCTGGTGCGCATCCTGGCCGGGCATCTCCCGGACCGGATCGGCAGCATCCCGGTCGCCCTGGTGTCCATGGCCGTGGAAGCGGCCGGCCAGTTCCTCCTGTGGCAAGCGCCCAACCCGGCGGCAGCGCTCGTGGGTGCTGTCCTGACCGGCCTCGGCTGCTCCCTCATGTTCCCGGCCATGGGCATCGAGGTCGTGCGGCGCGTGCCGGCCCATTTGCGCGGCACCGCGGCCGGCGGCCTCGCCATGTTCCAGGACCTGGCGCTCGGCGCGACCGGCCCGGTCACGGGCGCGCTCGCCGACCGCCTCGGCTATGGCGCCGTGTTCCTCGCCGGTGGCACGGCGGCCAGCCTGAGCTTCGTCGTGGTCGCAGCCATCGCGCGGAGCGGCTTACGGCGAGCCGCGTAAAAGAAGGAGCAAGTTGATGAAAGCAGTCGTGATCAACGAATACGGCGACAACGACGTGGTGCAGATCATCGACGTCGATCGCCCGCAGCCCGGACCCGGCGAAGTGCTGGTGAAAGTCCAAGCGGCCGGCGTCAACCCGGTGGACTGGAAGATCCGGAGCGGCGCAGGCCAGCGCCTGGGCATGACCCTGCCCATCCAGTTGGGCAGCGAGCTCGTCGGCACGATCGAGCGGCTCGGCACCGAGGTCGCCGGCTTCGAGGCAGGCGGGTCGGTGTTCGGCATGGTCCATACCGGCGCCTTCGCCGAGTACGCGGTCGCCAAGGCGGCGAACCTGGTGCGCGCACCATCCAACCTGGACGCCGTCCAGGCTGCCTCCCTGCCGCTGGCGGGCTCCACGGCATGGCAGGCAATCTTCGGCGAGGCCAAGCTCAGCGCCGGGCAGCGCCTGCTCATCACCAATAGCTCGGGCGGCGTCGGCTCGCTCGCGGTGCAGTTCGCCAAGGCCAAGGGTGCGCACGTCACCGCCGTGGCCTCCGGTCGCAACGAGGAGTTCGTCCGCAACCTGGGTGCCGACGAGTTCATCGACTACACCAGCCAACCCTTCGAACAGGCCGCCCACGACATGGAGGTCGTGTTTGACACCGTCGGCGGCGACACGTTCCAGCGAGCCTTCCAAACCATGAGGAAAGGAGGCTTCATGGTCACGGTGGTGGCGTTCCCCGACGGCGAGGCGGAACGCTACGGCGTTCAGGTGAAACGGTCCTTCACCTCACCGAACGCGGAATACCTGATGGCCATCAGGGACCTCGTCGACGCGGGTAAGGTCAAACCGCACGTTGACACCGTGCTGCCGCTCGCCGCGGTAAAGCAGGCGCTTGCGCTTTCCGAGCGCGGTCGAACCCGCGGCAAACTCGTCCTGCAGGTCGCCGCCTGACCTGACACAAAGGGGGCGCGGGCATCCGATCGTGGTCGCCTCCCGGGTTGGAGCGGACGCTGGGGAACGTCTTTGCAGCGGTTCGCCGCTCTCCCAGTGCTGGGCGTGCTGGGAATCAGGACTCGCAACGCTGCGCGTCCTCAGCTGCACCAGAGACTCAGGTGTTGCGAAACTCCGTTGCGATGTGCTTCCGACCAAGGCTGTGTGGAAGGGGCAGGGTTTCGTGGTGGTATGTGTGTCAGCCTACCGCCACACCGTCGACCATGATCAAACTCCGGAGGAGCGCCTGGTCGCGGACTTCGAGCGCCGAGGCATACTCAGGCGAGGCATACCAACGCTGGATCGTCGCGATGTCTGGAAATTCCACCACCACCATGGCTGAGGGGTGCCGCTGGCCCTCCAAGACACTGATCTGACCACCCCTCACGAGGTAACGGCCGCCGAAAGCCTTGATCGAGGCGGCAGCACGGGTGCGATATGTCTCGAAAGCTCCTGGATCGCGCACGGTGACGTCGGAGATCAGGTAGGCCGTCATCATGGCTCCCTATTGCTGGCGGGACATCATGATGTCTGGATGCCAGATGTCCACTCAGGCCCAAGCCATCCAAGCCTAACACCACCCCCCGCTAACCGTCGGTGAACCGCCGCGATCATGCGCAGACTGACCGGATGCTCGTTTCCACACGGGCTCCACCCATAGGCGACGTTCCACTCGGCCAGGAGCAGATTGAAGCCAGGAGAGCTATCCACCCCGGCGATTGAGGAAGGCCAGCCGCTCGAACAGGTGCACGTCCTGTTCGTTCTTCAGCAGTGCGCCGTGCAGCGGCGGGATCACCAGCTGGGCGTCGCGCGAGCGGAGCGCTTCCGCTGGCATGTCCTCGATCATCAGCAGCTTCAGCCAATCCAGCAGCTCGCTCGTCGCCGGCTTCTTCTTCAGGCCGGGCACGTCGCGGATTTGGAAGAACACGTTCAGCGCCTCGCGCGCCAGATCCTGCTTCAGCCCGGGATAATGCGCCTCCACGATCCGGTCCATCGTCTCGCGGTCCGGGAAGCGGATGTAGTGGAAGAAGCAGCGGCGCAGGAATGCGTCCGGCAGCTCCTTCTCGTTGTTGGAGGTGATGATCACCACCGGGCGGTGCCGGGCGGACACCGTCCGCTGCGTCTCGTAGACGTGGAACTGCATGCGGTCGAGTTCGAGCAGCAGGTCGTTGGGGAACTCGATGTCGGCCTTGTCGATCTCGTCGATCAGCACGACGGCCGGCTCGTCCGCCTCGAACGCGTCCCACAGCTTGCCGCGCACGATGTAGTTGCCGATGTCGGCCACCCGCGCGTCGCCCAGCTGGCTGTCCCGCAGGCGGGAGACGGCGTCGTATTCGTAGAGGCCCTGCTGTGCCTTGGTGGTTGACTTGACGTGCCACTCGATCAGGTCGCGGCCGAACGCCCGGGCCACCTCGTGCGCCAGCACGGTCTTGCCGGTGCCGGGCTCGCCCTTGATCAGCAGCGGCCGCTGCAACGCCACCGCGGCGTTGACCGCGACCTCCAGGTCACGGGAGGCGATGTAGCTCTCGGTGCTCCTGAAACGATCCAAACCGATGCTCCCCCAACTCGCCCGTTCGTGCCGAACAACACCTGGACCTTGATCGCGTCGAGCGTCAACGGCCGCTGTCCCCAGACGATCAGCCTGGCACGGCGAAGCCGGCGAAGGAGACGGCGAGCGTCTCGTAGATGTCCCGCTTGAACGGGACGGCCAGGCTGGGCAGCTCGGACAGCGCGGCCCAGCGCCAGGCGTCGAACTCCGGATGCGGGTCGAGGTCGAGCCGGATGTCAGCATCCTCGCCGTGGAACCGCAGCGCGAACCAGCGCTGCCGCTGCCCGCCGTAGCGCCCGCCGAACGAGCGGCCGAGCAGGTGGGGCGGCAGCTCGTAGGTCAGCCACTCCGGATGCTCGCCGATGATGCTGGCGTTGGCCGTGCCGATCTCCTCAGCCAGCTCGCGCAACACCGCGGTGCGCGGCTCCTCGTCCGCGTCGATCCCCCCCTGCGGCAACTGCCAGCCGCCCGCGGCGCCTTCGGCATTCGGCAGGTTCGCCCGGCGTGCGACGAACAGCCGCCCGTGCCGGTCGAACAGCGCCGCCCCCACGTTGGGGCGATACGGCAGGTCACTCACTTGGCGGCACTCCTCGGCAGGAAGGCGCTGACCGGCACCAGCACCACGCCGCGTGCCTCCAGCCCACGGGCCCAGGTGGCGATGCGGTCGACGGTGACGGGCCGCACCCGGCCGGCCAGGCCCACGACGCCGTCGCCATCCCGCGCGCGTTTCTCCAGGTCCTGCAGCCGGGCGTCGATCGCCGCCGGGTCCTGGATGTCGTCGACTGCCAGGGTCACGGTCACCACCGGGCCCGTCAGCACCGCGGAGGCGCCGGGTCGCGGGTCGACATACATCAGCCCGCGTTCGGTCAACTCCTTCAGCACGGGGCCGATGGCGCCCGGTGCGGCCGCGAAGCGCTCGCCGCGCAGCCCGTCCGAGGCGCCGGTCAGCCCCACCTCGCCCTGCATGCGCGACAGGATCCACTCCAGGTTCCGGTCGTTGTCGGCCGGATCCACGCCGGTCATCAGCGCATGCACGCCGGAATTGTTCAGCGGGTAGCCCTGGCTCTCCATCGGCACGGTGACAAAATACTCGTGGCCGCGCGCCCGCGCCGCCGCCAGCAACGGTTCCGGCTCGTGGCTGTAGGGCGAGACCCCGATCGACACGGCAGGCGGCAGGCTGTCGATCGCCGCGCGGCTGTCCGCGTCCGACAGGCCGAAGCCGGTGACGAGCATCGCCAGCCGGGGTCGCTTGTCGGCGGCGTCGAACGGGCGGGCGTAGACGTGCATCGACGTCCGCCCATCCGGCGCGATGCGCGGCAGCTTGGCATCGTGGAAGTCCGGCGCTGGTTCCAGCAGGGCAGGGTCAGGCGCCGGGATCGTCCCGGGAGCGGCACTCGGCCGGGGATCGGGCGCTCGCGCCACCAGGTCCGGCACGTGAGGCGGCGTGGCGGCCGGCGGCGGCGGGCGCGGCCCTTCGGCGTGCCCGGCGGGCGGAGGTTCGGCAGCGGGTCGGGTACCGGGTGCGCCGAGGTATTGTAGCGTCCCAGCCCCCGCGCCGACCGCCACCACGGTTGCGCCCCAGAACACCGCGAGGTTGCGCCAGCCGGACGCTCCCGCCTTCGCTGCCCCGCCGCGGGCCATGGGACGCGCCGGGAATTACCGGTCGGCGTGCCGCTGCTGCTGTGTCGCCATGGCGCGGACCACGACCAGGCCCTGCTGCAACTGGAAGTCCGTCTCCGGCTTGGCCGCGTCGAAGGCCGGCCAGCTATCGGGCGGCGCCTTCGGGATGGAACTGGCGATCGGCGGCAGGTCGGTGCGCGGGGCCTGCGGCGCGGTCGGCGGCGTGCCGCCTTGGTTGGTCAGCACGTGGTTGAGGTCGGCCTCGCGCTCCGGCCCGAAATGCGGCGTCTCCGTGCGGCTTTCCGCGACGGGGACGTCCGGCGTGATCCCCAGGCCCTGGATGGAGCGGCCGGACGGCGTGTAGTAGCGCGCCGTGGTCAGCCGCATCGCACCGTTGCCGGGCAGCGGGATCACGGTCTGCACGGAGCCCTTGCCGAAGGTGCGGCCCCCCAGGACGACCGCACGCTGGTGGTCCTGCAACGCGCCGGCCACGATCTCGCTGGCCGAGGCGCTGCCGCCGTTGGTCAAGATCACGACCGGCAGGCCACCCGTGATGTCGCCCGGCTTGGCGTTCCAGCGCTGGCTGTCCTCCGGATGGCGGGCGCGGGTGGAGACGATCTCGCCCTGCTCGAGGAAGTCGTCCGACACGCTCACCGCCTGGTCCAGCAGCCCGCCCGGGTTGTTGCGCAGGTCCAGCACGACGCCCTTCAGCTTGTCGCCGAGCTGCTGGCGGAACTTGGCGACCGCGGTGCGCAGCCCGCTATCGGTCTGCTCGTTGAACTGCGTCAGCCGGACGTAGCCGATATCGCCCTCCAGATGGCTCTTGACCACCTGGATGTGGATGACCTCGCGGTTGAGCGTCAGCTCGATCGGGTTGTCGATGTTCTCGCGCTTGATGACCAGGTGGATCGGGCTGTTGGGCGGCCCGCGCATCTTGTCCACCGCCTCGTTGAGCGACAGTCCCTGCACCGTGGTCTTGTCGATGGTGGTGATCAGGTCGCCGGACTTGATGCCGGCCCGGGCCGCCGGCGTGTCGTCGATCGGGGAGACGACCTTGATGATGCCGTTCTCCTGCGTCACTTCCAGCCCGAGCCCGCCGAACTCACCGTGCGTCTGCACCTGCATGTCGCGGAACGCCTTGGCGTTCATGTAGGAGCTGTGGGGATCGAGCCCCGTCAGCATGCCGTTGATCGCGTTCTCCACCAGGTCGCGGTCGCTCACCGGTTCGACATATTCGGCGCGGATGCGGTCGAACACGTCCCCGAACAGCCGCAGCAGCTTGTAGGTGTCCGCCTTGTTTGGATCCTGCACCTGCGCGTTGGCCGCGCCGATCGCCCAGGGGGACGCGCTGGTGAACAGGCCGGACGCCGGGCCCACCGCCACGCCCGCGAGGAACGCAGCGCCTACGAACAGCCCGGACCGGAACTTCATGCCTTCATCCCCTCGGCGCCCGCACGGTGCGCAACGTCTCCAGCAGCGTGGCACATAGTTGCGCTTCCTGCCACCGTCACGAGCGGCCGCGCAAATATGGCGCAGGATTAATCGGCAGACCCTGCTGCCGCAGCTCCAGGTACAGCAGCGGCCGGTTGCCGGGGTTCCGCGGGTCCCACGCCGGCATCACGCCCAGCGGCTCGCCGAGCTGCACGGGGTGGCCCACGGCCACGTCCAGCCGGTCGAGCCCGGCCAGCACGAAGTGGTAGCCGCCGCCGCAATCGACGATCATCAGCTGGCCGAAGGAGCGGAACGGACCGGCGAACACCACCTTGCCGCCGCAGGGCGCCGACACCCGTGCGGCCGGCGGCACGGCGTAGGAGATGCCGGTGGTGGCTCCCGCATCGCCCGGCTCGCCAAACGCCTTGATCACGCTGCCGGCCACCGGAGTGCCGAGCTGGCCGTGGCTGCCGTCCAGGCCCGGGCCGGCCGGTTGCGCCAGGGCGGCCTGGCGGCGCCGCGCCTCGGCCGCGGCAGCGTCCTGCCGCTGTCGCTCCGCCTGGGCGGCATCCGCGCGGGCGCGCGCCTCGTCCTGCCGCCGGGTGACGTCCAGCTGGGTCAGTGCGGCCCGCAGCGTCTGCGCCTGTCCGGCCTGTTCGGCGGCCCGTTGCGCGGCGGCAGCGGCGGCATCCTCCGCCTCCCGGCCGCGGGCCTGGGCATCGGCGATCTGCTGGTCCAGCGCAGCCGCCTGCACGGCCTGCGCGGATTGCGCATCCGACAGGTGCCGTCCCTGGCTGGCCATTGCCTCGGTCAGCCGGGCGACCTCCGCCTGCTCCGCCCGCACCGCCTCGGCATCGGTCTCCAGCTGCCGGGCCATGCCCTTCAGCACCAGCAGCCCGGTGAGCGACGCCTCCGGGCCGCCCGGCACCGCCAGCAGCGTTTCCGCCGGGTAGAGCGACAGGCGCTCGATCAGCGGCAGCAGCGGGCCGAGCTCGGCCGCCCGGGCCTGCAACCTGGCCTCCGCCTCGGCACGCCGTCGCGCCAGGTCGTTCATCGTGGTGGCGGCGTCCGCGGTCGCCTGCTCCAGCGTCCGCAACGAGGCCGCCGTGGCAACGCGGGCCTGCGCCAGCCGCCGCGCCTCCGCTTCCGCCAGGGCCTGGCGGGCCGCCGCCGTTCGCACGGCGGCCAGCTCGGTCGCCCGCCGCTGGTCCAGGGCCTGGAGTTGCGCGGGGGAGTTCTGCGCCGCGCCCATCAGCGCCAGCGCCAGCGGCAGGGCAGCGACCCGCCCCCGCGCCCCGGGGCGGGCCCGGGGCGGCGCTACAGAACCCGGATCGGCGCGCCATCCATCCAAGCGAGCAGGTTCTCCACCGTGTCAGTGAAGAATATCGCATAAGTCCTTGTCGTAACGAAGCCGATATGCGGCGAGGCGACGACATTCGGCAGCGTGCGCAGCTTGTGGCCAGACGGCAACGGTTCGACATCGAACACGTCGAGCGCCGCGCCGGCGATCGCCCGGCGCTCCAGCACGTCCACCAGCGCCGCCTCGTCGACCAGCGGACCGCGGGACGTGTTCACCAGCCACGCCGTGGGCTTCATCTGCGCCAGGTCGGCGGCGCCCAGGATACCCCGGCTGCGCTGCGACAGCACGAGGTGCAGCGTGAGGTAGTCGGACACCTGCAACAGGGTGGCCTTGTCGACCAGCCGCGCCCCCGCCTGCTGCGCCACCTCCGCGGTGAGGTTCTGGCTCCAGGCGATCACCTCCATCTCGAACGCCACGGCCACGCGCGCCATCGCCCGGCCGATCTTGCCAAGGCCCATGATGCCGAGCGTGCTGCCCTTCAGGTCACCCCCGACGCCGACCTGCCAGCCACCGTGGCGGAACGACGTCGTCTCCGCCGGGATGTGCCGCGCGGCGGCGTGCAGCAGCGCCCAAGTCAGCTCCATGGCGCCGTGCGACGTGTAGCCGGTGCTGCTGACCGCGATGCCCTGCGCCTTGGCCGCCGCCAGGTCGATGGAGGCGTTGCGCGCGCCGGTCGAGCTTATGAAGCGCAGGTTCGGCAGGCGCTGCAGGATCGCGGCGGGCAGCGGCGTGCGCTCCCGCATGACACAGACGGCATCGAACGGCAGCAGGCGCCGCACCAGGGCGTCCGGCTCGGCTAGGTTGTCCCGGAACACCGTGACGTCGGCCCGCGCTTGCACTGCCGACCAGTCGGCATAGCCCAGCGCCACGCCCTGGTAGTCGTCCAACACGGCGATCTTGGTCATGGAGGGATCCCTTCGGTCGGGTCTCCCTCTCCTTCGGGGAGAGGGCGGGCGTGAGGGTGCTGCCCATTGCGCCGAACCCTGCGCGCGGGCCCCTCACCCAACCCTCTCCCAGAAGGAGAGGGCTTCTCGTCAATGCATGCGGGGGGATTTCAGCAGGCTGCGGCGGTCGACCGTGGCGATGCTGACGGGGAGTTGGCGTTCGTCGCGGCGCACCATCAGGGTCACCTTGGCGCCGGCCGGGCCGCAGGCCCATACGCCACGCCAGAGCCCGGCCAGGTCGGTGACTTCCTCGTCCTCCACCGATATCACGTGGTCCCCGGTGCGCAGCCCGGCGCGGTCCGCCGGGCCGCCATCGGCCAGGCCGCCGATCACCACCGTCTCGTCATCCTCCATGGCGTATACGCCGAGCCAGGGCCGCGGCGGGCGGTTCACCTGGCCATAGCGCCGCATGTCGTTCAACACAGGGGGCAGCATGTCGATCGGCACGATCATGTTCATGTCGTGGCGGCGCCCCTTGCCGTCCCCTTGCTGGAGGATCAGCGAGCCCACGCCCAGCAGCTTGCCGTCCTTGCCGATCAAAGCGCCGCCGCCCCAGAACGGATGCGCCGGGGCGGTGAAGATCGCCTCGTCCAGCAGATACTCCCAATAGCCGGCAAACTCCTGCCGGCCCACGACCTTGGTCTCGATCGCCCGGCGCCGGCCGCCGGAGGAGGCGAACAGCACCGCATCCCCCAGCTTGACGGTGGCGCTCTCGCCCAGTTCCAGCTTCGGCAGGTTGAGCTTGCCCAGCGGCTGCACCAGCCCGAAGCCGGTCTCGCCGTCGAACGCCAGCGCGTGGCCCGGCGTGGCGCGGCCGTCGGCGGAGGTGATCCACACCGTCTCCGCCTCCGTGATCAGGTAGCCCATGGTCAGCAGCAGCCCGTCATCGCCGATCACCACGCCCGAACCCTCCCGGTCGGTGCCGAGGGCGGCGGCGGTGAAGGCGTCGGAAGGCGCTGTGGCGCGGATGCCCACCACGGCGCTCAGCACGGCGTCAAGGTCGAAGCTGTAATCAGCCGGGTCGGGCTGCAGCTCGGACGGGATGTCCCACTCTTTGGCCATGTCAGCCGTAATTCACCATGATCGTCTTCTTATGCATGAAATGCTCCAGCATCGCCTCCAGGCTGGCTTCCTTGCCGAGCCCGCTGCTCTTCACCCCGCCGTAGGACAGGTTGGCCTGCACCACCAGGTTCTGGTTGATCTGCACCAGCCCGGCCTCCAGCCGGTGCGCCAGCTCCAGCCCAACCTTAAGGTTGTTCGTCCAGACTGACGCGGCGAGGCCGTATTCGGTTCCATTCGCCTTGGCCAGCACCTCCTCCGGCGCGTCGAACGGGAAGATGCAGGTGACGGGGCCGAAGATCTCCTCCTGCACCAGAGGGCTGTCATCCGGCAGGTTGGTGAAGATGTGCGGCTGGATGAACAGGCCCTTCTTCAGCGCCGGGTCGCCGGGCATGGCGGAGCAGGCGCGGCCTTCGGCGCCGGCGGTCGCCTTCCCCTGCTCGATGTACTTCTGCACCTTGCCGAACTGCTCGGGGCTGATGATGGTGCCGATGTCGGTCTTCTCGTCCAGCGGGTCGCCCATCACCATGGCGTCCACCTTTTCGGCCATCGCGTCGACGAAGCGCCGGAAGATCGGCCGTTCCACGTAGATGCGGCTGGCGGCGGTGCAGCTCTGCCCCTGGCGGGTGAACCGCATGGAGGTGAGCGCCCCGGCCACGGTCTTGTCGAAGTCGCAATCGGCGAACACCAGCATGGGGGACTTGCCGCCCAGCTCCAGCGTCACCGGGATCAGCTTCTCCGCAGCGGCCTTGGAGACGATGCGTCCCACCTCCACGCTGCCGGTGAACGTCACCTTGCGCACCTTGGGATGGGCCACCAGCGGGCCGCCGCATTCCGGGCCGTAGCCGGACAGCATGTTGTAGCAGCCGGGGGGCAGGATGTGGTTCACCAGCTCGCACACGCGCAGCACGGTCAGCGGCGCTTCCTCGGCCGACTTCACCACCACCGTGTTGCCGGCCACCAGCGCCGGGGCGACCTTCAGCGCCATCAGCAGCATGGGCACGTTCCAGGGGATGATGGCGCCCACCACGCCCAGCGGCTCCCGCACCGTCACGGACAGCACGTTGGGGGCGAAGGGCACCGTCTCACCCTTCAGCTCCCCGCCCAGGCCGCCGAAGAACTCGAAGATATCGGCGATGGTGTTGGCTTCGACCCGGCTTTCGGTGCGCAGCGCCTTGCCCGTCTCCAGCGCGATCAGCCGGGCCAGTTCCTCCACGTGCTCGCGCAGCAGGGCGGCGCATTGGCCGACCAGGGCGCCGCGCTTGCGGGACGCCATGGTGGCCCAGGCCTTTTGCGCCGCGTCGGCCACCTCCACCGCCTCGGCCACGTCCGCCGCGTCGCCCTCGGCGGCCCGGCCGACCTCCTCGCCGGTGGCGGGGTTCACCACGGCGAAGGTCTTGCCGCTGCGGGCCGGCACGAAGCGGCCGCCGATCAGGTGGTGGCCGGACAGGGTGCGGGCGAGGGCGCGCTCATCCAGCGTCGGGCCCTCGGCGGCGGGTTGCGGACGGTCCAGCATCGGTTTGCCTCCCAGGGCGGTCTGCTTGTAATCCGGGACAGGACAATGGCCCTGGCACAGCGGCCGGGCAAGCGGGAGGGCGCGGGGATGGACCAGGCGGCGGGGCCTCTGCACGGGGTGACGGTGTTCGACCTGACGCGGGTGCTGGCCGGGCCGACCTGCGTTCAGATGCTGGGCGACCTCGGCGCCGATGTGATCAAGGTGGAGAAGCCCGGCAGCGGCGACGACACCCGCGGCTTCGCCCCGCCGGTGATGCCGGGCACGCAGGAAAGCGCCTACTTCGTGGGCGTGAACCGCAACAAGCGGTCCGTCACCCTCGACATCGCCACGCCGGACGGCCAGGCGCTGGCGCTGCGGCTGATCGAGCAGTGCGACATCCTGGTGGAGAACTTCAAGGTCGGCGCACTGGCGAAGTATGGGTTGGGGTACGAACAGCTGCACGCTCGGTTCCCGCGCCTGGTGTACTGCTCGATCACCGGGTTCGGGCAGACCGGGCCGTACGCGCCGCGGCCCGGCTACGACAGCCTGGTGCAGGCGATGGGCGGGGTGATGAGCCTGACGGGAGAGCCGGAGGGGCTGCCGCAGAAGGTGGGCGTGCCGGTGGCGGACCTGTTCGCCGGGCTATACGGCTGCATCGGGGTCATGGCGGCGCTGCGGCACCGGGACGCGACCGGGCAGGGGCAGCAGGTGGATATCGGCATGCTGGACACTCATGCCGCCTGGCTCGCCAACCAGGGCATGAACTACCTGGCGACGGGCGAGAACCCGGCGCGGCTGGGCAACCAGCATCCCAACATCGTGCCCTACCAGGTGTTCCCGACGCAGGACGGCTTCATGGTGCTGTCGGTCGGCAACGACCCGACCTTCAAGCGGTTCTGCGACGCGTTCGGCCTGTCGCACCTGCTGGAGGACACGCGCTTCGCCACCAACGCCGCCCGGGTGGCCAACCGCACCCTGGTGACGGAGACGCTGACGCCCGTCATGCAGCAGCACCCGACCGGCTGGTGGGTGGACCGGCTGGAGGCGCTGAAAGTCGGCTGCGGTCCGATCAACACGCTGGCGGAGGTGTTCGCCGACCCGCAGGTGCAGGCGCGCGGCGTGGTGGTGCAGATGCCGCACGCCGCCACGCCGGACGGGGTCAAGGTGATTGCCAACCCGGTCCGGCTGAGCGAGACCCCCGTCTCCTACCGCCTGCCGCCGCCGCTGCTGGGCGAGCATACGCAGGCAGTGCTGACGGAGCGGCTGGGACTGTCTGCGGCGGAGGTCGAGGCGCTGCGGGCGCAGGGCGTGGTGTAGCGGCAGCGGCGCGGCGCATGAGCCTCTACACCAAGAACGGGCGGCCGCTGCAGGTTGTGGGCGAGATGGTCTACAGCCGGGCGGGCCTCGTCATCGGGCGGATCCACGGGGACCGGGTCCACGGCGCGAACGGGCACTACGTCGGAACCATCGTCGGTGACCGACTGGTGCATCGTTCGACCGACGCCGCCAGCTTGGGCGGGACGTTCGTCACGTCGAGCCGCGCTGCTTCTCCCGGCCCCAATGTTCCGGCGTCGGCGATCTGGGGAGACGAGCCGAAGACGCCCGACTGAGGCGGGATGGTCATAACCACTCATTTATGCTGACAGGGCAAATCGCAGACTGCGCGGCTGCGCTCACCGTGAAGTTGCAGAGCCCGAGGGAGCTACAACAGTCACCGACGTGGGAACATCGTTTGATAAACCACTTCCGGTTACGACATCAAAACTATCGTCGCCAAGGTAACCAGGGTTAGCCTGATAGCGCCATTTTGGATTTTGACTTGGGCTATCCAAGATAGTCAAAGTGCCATGCTGCGGAGATTTAACTAGGTCCGCCGAGGCGGCTCCCTGACTTTGGAAGAAGTTCAGCTGGCAATAACCATCATTGCTGACTTTCATGTCTGCTTGCCCGACCCTCACGCCATTCGAGAACGAATAACGCCCGACCTCACAGATTGAAGCTCTGTGGCCGTTTGTAGCAACGTTTCCGGAAGTGCCAGTGCAAGAGGCCAGAAGTGTCATTGATAGAAGCAGCACAATATTGCGTGGCATACGGAACTCCAGATGAACGCGCGAGACTTAATACGGGAAGCGAACGATGTCCATGCTCTCGGACGACTGCTCGTGCTCGGTTCAAGGGCGGTGTCCACGTGACATGGTGCTGCGCGCTACGGTGAGCCAACCGGCCCGCGGCTTGCATCGCGCAGGCCGGAGGAGCCGCCATGCGCCGTATCCTGCTCGCCGTCGCCGCCCTGCTGCTGTGCACGCATGCCGGGGCGCAAACCCTGCGCATCGGGTTGAACAGCGACCCGGACGCGCTGGACCCGACAGTCTCCCGCACCGTCTCCGGCCGCCAGGTCTTCGCGGCGATGTGCGACAAGCTGGTCGACATCGACGCCTCGCTCAACCTCGTGCCGCAACTGGCCACGGCCTGGCATTGGGAGGATGGCGACAAGACGCTGGTGCTGAGCCTGCGGGCCGGCGTGCATTTCCATGACGGGTCGGTCATGGATGGGGAGGCCGTCGCGGCATCGCTACGCCGGCACCTCGCTCTGCCGGGCTCCACCCGCAAGGCCGAGATGGGGCCGGTCGAGTCCGTGGAAGCGAGCGGGCCGCTGGAGGCTCGCATCCATCTGTCCAAGCCCTTCGCGCCGCTGGTCGCCGCCTTGGCGGACCGCGCGGGCATGGTCATGTCCAAGCAGGCCGCCGCGCTGTCCGCCAACGAGTTCGCCCAGGCGCCGGTCTGCGCCGGGCCGTTCCGCTTCGTGCGGCGGGTCGCCCTGGACCGGATCGAGTTGGAGCGCTTCCCCGCCTACTGGGATGCGGGATCGATCCATTTCGACCACGTTACCTACGTCCCGATCCCGGATGCCACCATCCGCGGCGTCAACCTGCGCAGCGGGCAGCTGGACCTGATCGAGACGGTGCAGCCTTCGGACATCTCCGTGTTGCGGGCGGCGCGTGGGATACGGGTGGTGACGGGGCCGAGCCTGGCGTCGTTCTATATCGCGGTGAACGTGGCCAACGGGCCGCGCGCCAACAGCAGGATCGGCCAGTCCGCCGCGGTGCGGGAGGCATTGAGCAAGGCGATCGACCGCAAGGCGCTGGTCGACGTCGTGTTCGACGGGCTGTACGTGCCGGGCAACCAGTCCGTCCCGCCCGGCAGCCCGTTCTACGTCGCCAAGTTCCCGGTGCCCGAGCGTGACCTGCCCGGCGCCCGTGCCGCGCTGCAACGCGCCGGGCTGGACCGCGTGGCGGTGCAGCTCTCCCTGCCGAACTCGACGGACTACCTTCAGGCGGGCGAGGTGATCCAGTCCATGGCGGCCGAGGCCGGGATCGACGTGACGCTGCAGACCACGGAGACGGCGACGCTGCTGGCGCAATGGACCAGCGGTGACTTCGAGAGCCTGCTGATCCAGTGGAGCGGCCGGACGGACGTGGACGCCAACCTCTACAACTTCAACGCCTGCGGCATGGCGCTGAACGGCGGCCGCTACTGCAACCCGAAGCTTGACGCGGCGCTGGACGCGGCGCGCGGCACCACGGACATGGCGCGCCGCATGGCCGACTACACGGACGCCGCCGCGATCTACCTGGCCGACCTGCCTTACATCTACCTCTACCACTCCGTCCTGATCACCGGGATGACCGAGCGGCTGGACGGGCTGAAGCCGGTGCCGGACAGCCTGTTCCGGCTGCAAGGACTGCGGTTGAGGCCCTAAGCGCGGTCCATGTCGATCGGGGCATGAAGGTTGTCGTCCGTGATGCCAGCGACCAGACTCTGAATGTCATACTTCGCCAGCTGCAGAGGTTCGATTACGATACGGCCTGCCTCCGCCCGGACTTCAACCGGCTGCTCCGGGCGGATATTCGCAGCCTTCAGGACCGATGACGGAATCCTGACGGCGGCACTGTTGCCCCACTTCTCCACGACGCCGCGCATCATGTCCTCCCTCTATGTTCCTGCGCGATCGAAACTACATCGCGCTAGGGCAAGTATAGCTATCGTGTCAGCTCCCGCGCCATCTCGTCCAAGCCGGCGACGGTGAGCGGATACATCCGCTTCTCCATCAGCTCCCGCACCATCCCGATCGACTGGGTGTACCGCCAATCCGCCACGGGTGACGGGTTCAGCCAGGCGGCGCGGCGCCAGTGGGACGTCATCCGGGTGAGCCAGGTGCTGCCCGCCTCCTCGTTCCAATGCTCCACGCTGCCGCCCTTCATGGCGATCTCGTACGGGCTCATCGTCGCGTCGCCCACGAAGATCGCGCGGTAGTCGGCGCCGTAGGTGCGCAGCAACTCCGCCGTCGGCACGGAGGTGTCGGCGCGACGGCGATTGTCCGTCCACACTCGCTCGTAGGGGCAATTGTGGAAGTAGAAGAACGACAGGTGCTTGAACTCGCTGCGAGCGGCGGAGAACAGTTCGGCCGACACCTGGACGTGGTCGTCCATGCTGCCGCCGACGTCCAGGAACAGCAGCACCCGCACGGTGTTGCGCCGCTCCGCCTGCATGCGCAGGTCCAGCGAGCCGGCGTTTGACGCGGTGGCGTGGATGGTGCCGGGCAGGTCCAGCTCCGTTGGCGTGCCGGTTCGGGCGAAGCGGCGCAGCCGGCGCAGCGCCACCTTCATGTTGCGGGTGCCAAGCTCCAGCGTGTCGTCCAGGTCGCGGAATTCGCGCTTGTCCCACACCTTCACCGCCCGGCGATGGCGGCTGCCGTCCTGGCCGATGCGTACGCCCTCGGGGTTGTAGCCATAGGCGCCGAAGGGCGAGGTCCCGGCGGTGCCGACCCATTTGGAGCCGCCTTGGTGCCGGCCCTTCTGCTCGGCCAGGCGCTGACGCAGCGTCTCCATCAGCTTGTCGAAGCCGCCGATCGCCGCGATCTGCGCCTGCTCCTCCTTCGTCAGCAGCTTCTCCGCCAGGCGCCGCAGCCACTCCTCCGGGATATCGGCCGCGACACCCTCGGCGCTCGAGGCGGCAGTGCCTTCCAGGCCCTTGAAGCAGGTGGCGAACACCCGGTCGAAGCGGTCCAGGTGCCGCTCGTCCTTCACCAAGGCGGCGCGGCTGAGGAAGTAGAAATCCTCGACGCTGTAATCGGCCACGCCCGTCTGCATCGCGCCCAACAGCGCCAGGTATTCCATGATGGAGGCAGGGACGCCGGCCTGGCGCAGCGAGAGCACGAAATGGGTGAACATGGAGGCGAGCCTACCGCCTGGCAGCCCGGCGCGTCATCCCACCGAGCGCAGGCGACGCAGCGTGTGGCCCTCCGCCCAATCCAGCTCCTCCTCCAACTGGTGGAAGGTGTGGTCGCCGATCACGAAGCCACGCCGCAGTTCCAGCAGGCGCGCCCGTTTGGCGGCGATCACCTGCAGCGTCAGGCTGTGCCGGTCTGCCTGCAGCCCCGCCGCCTCGTGCTCCGCCACCAGGGCCGAAGCCGGGGCGCCCGGCGTGGCGCGCAGGAGGTCCAGCGCCGCCTCCGCCGCCTCCTCGCGGGCCAGCGCCAGTTCGCGCTGCACGGCGCCATCATCGCCGAAGTCGAGCAGGCGCATGAGCGGGGCAAGGGTGATGCCCTGGATCACCAGGGTGCCCAGGACCACGGCGAAGGCCGCGGCGATGACGAGGTCGCGGTAGGGGAAGGGCGGTACCCCGCCTTGCCCCGCCGGCAGCGCCAGGGCCGTGGCGAGCGTCACGATGCCGCGCATGCCGCACCAGGATACGACGAGCGAGCCTTTGAACGGCGGACGGAAGGTGTCTGCCGGGGCCAACCGGCGCAGCAGGCTGCTGAAGCCCAGCACCCAGGCCATGCGTGCCCCAACCACGGTCAGGAACACGGCTGCGGCGAATACCGCGGTAAGCGCCGCATGTCCGTCCAGCCGGTCCAGGACGCCGCGCAGTTGCAGGCCGATCAGGATGAAGGCGAGCGCGTTGAGCACGAACACGGCCACCTCCCACACCGCATAGGAGGCGCGGCGATGCTCCGCCCCCAGCCGGATAGGGACCATTCGCGCGATCGTGGCCGCGTAGGCGACGGTGGTGATCACGGGCGAAACACCCAGCCGCACCGCCAGCAGCCACACGGAGAAGGTGCCGACGAACTGCGTCACCACGGAGACGGCGATGTCGTGCGCCGGGCGGACGACCAGCATGTAGAGCCGGGCCGCCGCGAACCCCACCGCCGCGCCGCCGGCGCAGCTGAGCACCAGCAGCCAGCCGGCCGACCAGACGGAGAACGCGCCACCCGCCACGGCGCCGAGCGCCACGCGGTAGATCAGCAGCGCGCTGGCATCGTTCAGCAGGCTCTCCCCCTCCAGGATCACCATCACCCGGTGCGGCGGCGACAGCGAGCGCAGCACCGCGGTCGCCGCCGCGGCATCCGGCGGGGCGACGATGGCGCCCAGCACGACCGCGACCGCCCACGGCATGCCCGGCACCAGCCACCGCGCGACGAAGGCCACCGCGACCACGGTGACCGCCACCGCGACCAGCACCAGGCTGCCGACCGGCAGCCAGTTCGCCTTGAGGTCACGAGGCGAGGCGTCGAACGCGGCGTCCATCAGCGTGGGGGCCACGAACAGCGCCAGCGCCAGCTCCGGATCCAGCGTGGCGTCGACGCCGGACGGGACGAAGGCCAGCGTCGCCCCGGCGACGGCCAGCAGCGCCGGGTAGGGCGCGCCGATCCGCTGCGCCACCACGGTCAGCGCCGCGCCGGTCAGCAGCAGCACCAGGATCAGCTGGAACAGTTCCACGCGGGCTTAGTCCAGCTGTAGTGCCTCAGGCCCCGGCGTCAGAGCACGCTGGAGAATTTCGTCGGCACCAGCATCTCGTTGACGATGTGGCCGACGATGGCGCCGTCCTTCTCCGTCTCGGCGCGCTTGGCGATCCATTCCGGATCGGACTGGAACGCCGTCCATTTCTGCTCCCGCTCCGCCAGGCTCTCCCAGGCGAGCATGTAGGTCAGCGACTGGTTGGAGTTGCCGACCAGCGTGGTCCAGAAGCCCGCCTGGCGGATGCCGTGGCGCTGCCAGATCGCCAGCGTGACCGTCTCGAACCGCTTCAGCAGCGCGGGCAGGCGGCCGGGCACGCAGTGGTACACGCGCATTTCATAGATCAAGCTGCGTCTCCATCGAGGTGCCGCACCATGCGCGGCAGTGGAGGGCGCTGCAACCGTGCCGGTCGCGCGGCGTTCGCCTCGCATGCCAGAGGACGCACCCAAGCCGCCGCGGCGCCGCCGCCACATTTGGGCGTACGTGCTCGGCACGTTGGTCGTCGCCGCCATCGCCGTGGTGGCGCTGTGGGATTGGGACTGGTTCCTGCCCATCGTCGACGCACGGGCGAGTGCCGCGCTCGGCCGCAAGGTGACGGCGCAGCATCTGCACGTCCAGCTCGGCCGCACCACCGTGGTGACGCTGGACGGGATCCAGGTGGCGAGCGCCGACGGGTTCCCCGCCGACAAGCCGTTCGCCACCATCGCCAAGCTGGCGGTGACTGCCGACGTGATGGCCTACATCCACGACCGGCAGATCGTCATCCCGCAGATCACCGTCGACCAGCCGATGGTGGACGCGGAGCAGACGGCGCAGGGCACCGCCAACTGGCCCGCCCCCGCAAGCTCGTCCTCCAGCGGCCCGGCCGACCCGAATGCCGGGCCGAAGATCGGCCAACTGGTCATCAACGACGGACATGCCCACGTCGTGCTGGCCAAGCTGAAGGCCGACTTCAACCTGGACGTTGCGACCCGGCCCGGTCCCGCGGCCGGAGACAGGGGGTCGAACGCCGGGCAGATCGTGGTCGGCGCCAAGGGCACCTACGCCGCGCAGCCGATCACCGGCGAACTGATCGGCGGCGCGCTGCTGTCCCTGCGCGACACGGCCCAGCCCTACCCGATCGACCTGCACGTCGCCAACGGGCCGACGCGTGTGGCGCTGACCGGGACCGTGCAAAACCCGCTGAACTTCGCCGGCGCCGACCTGAAGCTGGAGTTCACCGGCCCGGACATGGCCCAGCTGACGCCGCTGACCGGCATCCCGATCCCGGAGACGCCTGCCTACTCCATTGCCGGCAAGCTGGACTACGCGGACAAGAAGGTCCGCTTCACCGGCTTCACCGGCCGGCTCGGCAACAGCGACCTGAACGGCGACATCCTCGTCGACCCCACGCGCGAGCGGCCGTTCGTCGAGGCGAACCTGTTCTCCCGCCGGGTCGAGCTGGCCGACCTCGGCGGCTTCATCGGGGAGACGCCCGGCCGCAAGGGCGAGGCCAGCCAGAGCGCGCAGCAGAAGGCCGAACTCGCCCGCACCGAGGCGAGCGACCGTATCCTGCCTGACACGCCGATCAACCTGCCCAAGCTGAACATGGCGGATGTCCGGCTGCAGTACAAGGGCGCCCACATCGAGGGGCGATCGGTCCCGCTGGACAACATCGTCGCCGACCTCACGATCACGGACGGGCGGCTGGTGCTCAACCCGCTGTCGTTCGGTGTCGGGACCGGCCAGATCGCCCTCACGACCGACCTGACACCCGTCGGCAAGGACGTGCGGGCCAATGCCACGATCTCCTTCAAGCGGGTCGACCTGGCCCGGCTGCTGTCTGCCACGCATCTGGTGCAGGGCGCAGGGACGATGAGCGGCAGCGCCCGGCTCGACTCCACCGGCAACTCGATGGCGTCGCTGCTGGGCCATGGCGATGGCGGGCTGAGGCTGGGGATGTCGGGCGGCAACCTCAGCGCGCTGCTGGTGGACATCGCGGGGCTGGAGTTCGGTAACGCACTGCTTTCCGCGCTCGGCATCCCGCAGCGTGCCAACCTGCAATGCTTCGCCGCCGATTTCGGGCTGACCCGCGGCGTGATGAACACCAAGACGCTCATCTTGGACACCAGCGAGGCCCGGGTCCAAGGCACCGGGGACGTGAACCTCGGCGCCGAGACCATCGACTACAAGCTGGACACCAAGTCGAAGCACTTCTCCGTCGGCTCGCTGCAGACGCCGATCGACATCACCGGGCGGCTGAAAAGCCCCAGCATCCGGCCGGAGGTCGGGCCGCTTGCGGCGCGGGCGGGCGCCGCTGTCGGACTGGGCATCCTGTTCCCGCCAGCCGCCATCCTGCCGACGATCCAGTTCGGTACCGGGGACGACGACGTGTGCCAGGCGGCCGAAGCCCCAATCGCGCGGAGCACGCCCGCCTCGATCGCTGCGCCGCGCCCAGCCGTGCGGAGCACGCCCGTCAGGCACACGGCGGTCCGCCGTCGGCGTTAGCGCCAAGCCGGCGCATGCGGTGAGTGGACAAGCGGTCGCGACCCCGTGACTGTGCACGGCATGGCCGTCGTATCGTCTGAACCTCCCGCCCGCGTCAGCTACATCCCGCCATTCCCCCACCGGCCCAAGTCGGACCTCTCGCCACTCTCCCTGTTGCGTGGCGCCCGCAACAACCTGCTGACCATCTGGCCCGAGAAGGCGTTCGATTGGGAGTTCTTCGGCGGGCGGATGCTGTTGCGGCACGTCTTCATCGCCAACAGCCCCGACACGGTGCAGGCGGTGTTCGTGGACCGTGCGGCGAACTACGAGCGCAAGAGCCCGCAGCAGCGGCACGCGCTGAAACCGCTGATCGGCGACGGGCTGTTCATCAGCGACGGCGCCACCTGGCGGGACCGCCGCCGGGTCGTGGCCCCGGTCACCCACGTCTCGCGGCTGGCGAGCCTGGCGCCGGTGATGAGCGAGGCGGCGGAAGGGCGGCGGGCGCAATGGCGCGGGCTGCAACCGGGTTCCACGATCGACGTGTTGGCGGAGATGGCGCAACTCACCGCCGAGATCATCTGCCGGACCATCTTCGGCCGCCACTTGGCCGGCTCGTCCGCGCGCGCGGTGGTCGACGGCTTCAGCGCATACCAGGCCGTCGTGGGGCAGATGGACATCACGTCCCTGCTCGGCCTGCCGGACATGGTGCCCCGCTTCCAGGGGCGGCGCGTGCGGGACGCCGCCGGCCGCATCCAGGCCGAGCTGGATGGCCTGATCGCCGACATCCTGTCCACGCCCGGCGAGGCGGAACCGTCGCTCATCCGGTCCATGGCAGATGCGGTGTCGTCCAGCACCGGGAAGAAGATGACCCGCGGTGCCTTCCGCAGCGAGGCGGCGGTGCTGTTCATGGCAGGCCACGAGACCACGGCGAACACGCTGGCTTGGGCGTGGTTCCTGCTGTCGCAGGCCCCTTGGGCGGAGGCGGCAGTCCAGGCGGAGGCGGACGCGCTGGACGGCCGTGCCGCGACATACGAGGACCTGCCCCGCCTGCGCTACACGCGCGCGGTCATCGAGGAGACGCTGCGCCTCTACCCGCCGGTCCCGTTGCAGGCGCGCGAGGCTTCGCAGGCGGACCGCATCCGCAACCGCCCCATCCCGGCCGGGGCGCTGGTGATCCTGGTGCCGTGGCTGCTGCACCGGCACCAGCGGCTATGGCCGCGACCGGACGCGTTCGAGCCAGAGCGGTGGCTGCCCGGCGGCAGCGGCGCACCCTCCCGCTATGCCTACGTGCCGTTCAGCATCGGCCCACGGGTCTGCACCGGGGCAGCGTTCGGGCTGACGGAGGCAGTGTTGTGCCTGGCCACGCTGGCCGGCGGATTCCGCCTGCGCCTGGCGCCTGGCGCCGAAATCCAGCCGGTCTGCCGCCTGTCGCTGCGGCCGGGCGAGGCCCTGCCGATGGTGCTAGAACCGCGCGGCCTGCCGCTCGCCTGATGCCATCACCCACCCCGGAGTGGCGGCGGCTGTATCGGCATTGGCTGCGCGACCCGCTGGTGGGGGCGCGCCTGCTGGCGATGCACCAGCTCATGCGGGCCCTGCCGACGGATGCGGTCTCCGCGCTGGGGGGCAGGTTGGGCCGGGTCGCCGGCCCGCGACTGCACAGTGCGGCCGAACGGCGCGCGCGGGCAACCCTGGCTGCGCTGCGCCCGGACCTGGCGTCGGACGCCGCTGCGATGGCCATCGCCCTATCGCACATGTGGGACGCGCTGGGTCGCGTCTACGCGGAGTTCTCGGCCGAAGACCGGCTTTGGCCGGAGGGCCGTGTGGAGGTGCGCGGGGAAGGCCACGTCGTGCCGCGCGCGGCCGGTGAACGCCCGCTCATCGTCGCTGGCGTTCACCTCGGCAATTGGGAGTTGCTGCCGATTACCCTCGGGTATCTGGGCCACAGGATTACCGACGTCTACCAGCCGCAGCGCAACCGGTTCGAGGACGGCATTGCCATGCGCACCCGGCTGCGGACGATCCAGCGGATGACGAGCGCCGTCCCGCAATGCGCCGTGTACCTGGTGCCGCCGTCCCGGACGGTCGGTGCCGAACTGCTTCGGGCCCTGCAAGCGGGTCACGTCCTGATGATCTACGTCGATGAGCACGTGGGCGGCCGCGTGCAAGCGCCCGCGTTTGGCCGGCCGATCCGCACCGACGGCAACCTTGCCCGCGTCGTCCGGCTGGCGCGCATGGCCGACGCCGATATCGTCCCGGCCTACGTGGAACGGGTGGGCGGCGCCCGGTTTCGCGTGTCCTTCCTGCCGCCGCTGCCCTTGCGGCGGACCGCGGACCGGGCCGCCGACATTGGCGTGAACGCCGCGTCGCTGGATGCGGCGGTGACCGGGCCGGTGCTGGCGCATCTCGAGCAATGGTTCATGCTGCCGGATTTCCGCATGGATCGCTGACGGCTTGAGCGTGCTCTAGCCGCCCAGGAACGCGGCCCGAACCTCGTCGCTGGTGGCAAGCGCCGCCGCAGGTCCCTCCGCGGTCACCCGGCCGAGCTTCAGCACCACGGCCCGCGTGCAGACGCGCAGGGCTTTGGCGGCATTCTGCTCGGCCAACAGGATGGCGGTGCCGCCGGCGACGATGGCGGGGATGCGGTCCAGCACCTCGTCCACCAGGCGGGGCGAGAGGCCCAGCGAGGGTTCGTCCAGCAGCAGCAGCCGGGGCGCATCCATCAGCGAGCGGCCGATCGCCAGCATCTGCTGCTGGCCGCCGGAGAGTTGCCACGCCAGCGTCGCCCGCCGGTCCGCCAGGGCCGGGAACAGCGCGAACATGGCGGCGATCCGCTGGGTCCGGATGCGGGCGCCGGCCCAGCAGGCGACGGATAGGTTCTCCTGCACGCTCAAGCCGGGGAAGGTGCGCCGCCCCTCCGGGCAGTAGCCGATGCCGAACCTGGCCCGGCGGTCCGTCCGCACCCCTTCCAGCGGCTGGCCATCAAACAGGATGCGTCCGGCGGCCGGGCGGAGCAGACCGATGACGGACTTCATCAGGGTGGATTTGCCCGCGCCGTTGGCGCCCAGCAGCGCCACCGCCTCGTTCGCCGCCACGTGCAGCCCCAGGCCGCGCAGCGCAGGGACGGCGCCGTAGCCCACTTCCAGCCCGTCCACGACCAGGAGCGGCGCGGTCATGCGGCCGTGCCGAGATAGGCCTCGATCACCCGCGGGTCGGCCTGTACCGCCTGCGGCGTGCCGGCGGCGATCAGCCTGCCCTGGTCGAGGCAGATCATCCGGTCGGCCAGCGGCGCCAGGAAGGGCATGTTGTGCTCGATCACCAGCACCGCCACGCCTGCTGCCGCGACCTGGCGCAGCCGCACCCTGAGGTCCGCCTGCTCCGTCTCGTTCAGCCCGGCGGCGGGTTCGTCCAGCAGCAGCAGGCGGGGCGCGGTGGCCAGGGCGCGGGCGATCTCCACCCGGCGCGCCAGGCCGGGCGGCAGGGCGCCGGCCGGCATCATGGCGCAGGCGGAGGCGCCCATCCGGTCCAGCAGCGCCAGCGCCGCCGCCCGGGCTGGCTCAGCCGCGTGCGGACCGGCACGAAGGGCGCGGCCAAGCCCGATCCCGGCGGCGTCCCGGGCCACGGCGACGTTGTCCAGCGCCGACAGCTCCGGCACCAGCGCCGCCGTCTGGAACGTGCGCGCGACCCCCAGCCGGGCGATGGCGTGCGGCGCGCGGCCGGTGATCGTCACTCCGGCCAGTTGCACGCTGCCTGCATCGGGCGGGAAGACGCTGGTGATGGCGTTGAGCAAGGTCGTCTTGCCGGACCCGTTGGGTCCGATCAGCCCCAGCACCTCGCCCGGCTGCAGGTCGAGCGAGACGTCATCCAGCGCACGCACGCCGCCGAAGCTGCGCCGCAGCCCGCTCAGCCGCAGCAGCACCCCGGGACAGGCGGGCACACTGATGTCCACCGGCATCGCGGCGGGCGCGGGCGCGGGCGGCGCCGTCCACACCCAGCCCAGCACCCGCTCCGCCGCCTCGACCAAGCCGCCGGGCACCGCGACCACCACCAGCAGCAGGACGCAGCCGAAGGCGAGCAGGTAGTCGTCGCGCAGGAAACGCGCCCATTCCGGCAATTCGGTGATCAGCACGGCGCCGGCGAGGGCGCCGGCGATCCGCAGGCGGCTGCCCACGACGGCGATCGTCAGGCAGGTGACCATCACGGGGAAGCCGAGCACGTCGGGCGAAAGCACGCCCAACGCATGGACGTAGAGCGAGCCGGCCAGTCCGGCATAGCCGGCGCTGAGCAGGAACGCGGTCAGCCGCAGCTTCCCTGTGTCCAGCCCGATCGCCCGTGCCGCCACCGGATGGGCGCGCAGCACGGCAAAGGCGGCGCCGAGGCGGCCGCGCGTCGCCTGCCACGCCAGTGCCGCGCCCGCGGCGGCCAGCGACCAAACCAGCAGCAGCGTCGGCAGCCGGCCGGCGAGGGAGTGGCCCAGCACGGACAAGGGCGGCACCCCGCCGATGCCGTTGGCGCCGCCAGTGACGCCCTGCCATTGCGTTGCCGCCAGGGAGGCGATCTGGCCGATCAGCAGGGTGGCCAGCGCGAAGTAGTGCGTTTGCAGCCGCAGCACCGGCACCGCGACCAGCAGCGCGGCCAGCACCGGCACCCCGACGCTGGCCGGGAGCGCTGCGTCGAACGGGACGCCATAGCGCGTGGCGAGCACGCCGGAGACGTAGGCGCCCAGGCCCATGAACGTGCCCTGCGCCAGGGACAGCGCGCCCGCCTGGCCGAAGATGAAGCCGTAGCCCGTCGCCAGCAGGGCGTAGATGCCGGCGACGGACAGCACCCGGATGGCATAGCCGGACGCATGCGGCAGGACGAGCGCGGAGTAGGCCAGCGCCGTCATGGCCAGCAGCAAGGACACGCTCGCGCGGTGCCGCAGGGTCACGGGCGCTGGCCCACAGCTTCGCCGAACAGGCCCTGCGGCCGCACCACGAGGATCAGCAGCACGACGATGTCCAGCGCCGCGGTGGAAACGGTCTGCGAGAACAAGCTGTCCGGCAGGCTGTTCAAGGGGGCAATCAGCAGCGGCAGGCTGGGGTACAGCACCTCGAACGCCGCGATCAGCAGGGCGCCGGCGACCGACCCCGCGATGCTGCCCCAGCCGCCGATGACCACGGCGATATAGGCCTTCAGGATGTAGTCGGAGCCGGCGGTCGGCGTGACGAAGAAGGCGTTGGACAGCAGCAGCCCGGCCGCTCCCGCCAGACCCGCCGCCACGGCGAAGGTGCCGACGACCATGGCGTCGACGGGGATGCCGACCGCCATGGCGACCTCCCGATCCTGCGCGGTCGCCCGCAGGCGGCGGCCGAACTGGGTGCGGGTGAACAGGACGTGCAAGCCGATGATCAGCACGGCCGCCACCGCGATGATGGCTAGCGACTGCACGCTCGCCTCCACGCCCGCCACCCGGATGCGTCCGGCGCCGAGCAGCGGGGGCGCTGCCACCGGCTCGGCCCCGAACAGGCGGTTGGCGCCCTGCTGCAGGATGATGCCGACGGCGATCGTGCTGATGAACACGGCTTCCGGCGGCCGGCGCCGCAGCGGCATGTAGGCCGTGAGCGCCACGACGATGCCGATCCCGCCCATGACCAGGACGAGCAGCGGCAGCAGCACCACGCCGGGCACCGGCAGGTAGTGCGCCAGCAGCACGGCGACGAAGCCACCGGCCATGACCAGGTCGCCCTGCGCGAAGTTGACCGCGCCGGTCGCGTTCAGCACCAGCACGAACCCCAACGCCACGAGCGAGTAGGCCGCGCCCAAGGCGAGGACTTGCACCAGCAGTTGGAGCGTGGCCATGGCCGGCTATCGCGCTCGGACAATCTCCCTCTCCCGCCGGCGGGAGAGGGTCGGGGTGAGGGCGCCGCCGCCAGGGTGGAGAAGGAGCACCGCACCGTCACCGTCGTTGGTCGGGCCGCCCTTACCCTGCCCTCTCCCGCCAGCGGGCGAGGGTCTCGGCGGGTCGCCGTCCGTGTCACTCAACCGGGAAGTCGTAATGCTTGGCCACGCTCGGCACCCGCGACGTGCCGTCGAAGCAGACAATGACGGCGGAGTGCGCCATGTCGCCGTGGCCGTCGGATTTGTAGGTCATCGCCAGGCCCGGGTAGCTCTCGCTCGACAAGGCCTTCGTGACCGCAGCGGCATCGCCGGCGCCGTGCGCCACGGCAGTCAGCACCATCATCGTGGCGTCGTATTGCCCCAGTGCGAACCCATCCGGGTCCGTGCCGAACGCGGCGCGGTAGCGGTCCAGGAAGGCCCGCATGTCCGGCGTTTCCGCCGATACGGGGGAGGAGCCGGTTTCGGCGCAGACACCTTTCATCTCCGCAGGCTCCAGCAACGCCGTCGTCGCCGGCTGCGCCAGGCCGGAGCCAGCGACGATCGGCAGGCCGATGTTCATCGCCGCCGCCGCCTTCAGCAGCAGCGCCGTCGGGCCGGCATGCAGGTGCAGCAGCAGCGAATCCGCCCCCGCCGCGCGTGCCTTCGCCAGCACGGGCTGCATGTCTTTCACCGACACATCCAGCGCATCCTGGTAGACCGGGGTGATGCCGGCCGCCGCCAGCCCCTTCAGGATCTCGGCCTGCCCGCTCTGACCGTAGGCGGTGGTCTGCGCGATCACCGCCGGCTTCTTGATGTGGTAGGTGTCGATCGCGTAGAGCACCTGCGCTCCCTTCACCACGCTGTCGGCGGGGAAGAACCGGAACACGTAGGGATTGCCCTTCCGCGTGATGTCGGCCGTGCCGGAGATCGTCACCAGCGGCACCTTCTGTTCCAGCGCCAGCGGCAGCATCGCCAGCATCTGCGTGCCCAGCATGGAGGCCACCACTGCGGTGGTGCTGCCGTCCGCGGTGGCGCGCTCCAGCGCGTTGACCGCGCCCTCGGGCGAGGTGCCGGTGTCCGTCACCGCGAAATGCGGTTGCACGCCCCCTGGCGGGTTGCGCAAGGCCAGCAAGGCGCCGTTGCGCTGGCTGCCGCCCTCGGCAGCCAGGAACCCGGTGACCGGTACCAGCACGGGGATGTCCGGCGTGGCCGCTGCCCACGCGGCGGGGGCGGCCAGCAACGCAGCCGCAAGCAGCGTCAATCGGGGGAGGGGCATGCCTTCGGTCTCCTGGCTGGGGCTAGCGCATGGGCGAGAAGGCGGTGGGCCGAAGGATGCGGCTCCGCATGGACTGCACGAAGCCGGAGGTGCGGGCACGGAACACCTGCCATCGCGGGTCGGCGTCCATCGCCGCCCGGCGCCGCTCCCGGTCGCCCATGTCGGCGTAGCGCCACATATGCACGACCTCGTTGACCACGCCGGCATCGGTGGTGAACCAGCCGACCAGGTCGCCCAGATGGCTGACCTGCAGCGCCATGCCCTCGGCGACGTAGAGGTCGAGGTATTCCTTCACGTGCGCCGGGTAGATGGCATAGGTCCGCTCGTCGAGGATCATGCGGGCGCCTTCTGGCCGGACAGGTCGCGGTCGAACAGGGTCGACCAGGTGAACTGCTTCACGTCCTTGACCTCCCGCTCGACCGGCAGGCGCGGCAGCACGAGTTCGCCGAACCGATAGGCTTCCTCCAGCAATGGCATGCCGGACAGGATGAACGTCTCCACCCCGGCGGCCTGATACGCCTCCAGCGTGCGGATGACGGTGTCGGGGGAGCCGACGATGGCGGTGCCGGGTCCGGGCCGCACCAGGCCGATGCCGGACCAGATGTTGGGCGCCACTTCCAGCGCGCGCGGGTCTGGCGGCTTGATCCCGCCATGCATCGCGGACATGCGTTGCTGTCCCACGGAGTCGGTGCCCCCGACGAAGCGCTGGTTGGCGGCGATGGCGCCGTCGTCCATGCGGTCGTACAGCCACTGCACGGCTGCCCAGGCCTCCGCATCCGTCTCCCGCACCACGACGTACAGCCGCACGCCGTAGGACAGCTCGCGCCCCAGCCGCGCGGCGGCTGCCTTTACCTGGTCCACCTTCTGCCGCATCTGCTCCGGCGTCTCGCCCCAGGACAGATACGTGTCGACGTGCCGGGCGGCGATGTCGATCGCGGCGTCGGAGGAGCCGCCGAACCACAGCGGCGGCGGCGGGATGGCAGTGCCGGCAGGCAGCGCCAGCTTGGCGCCCGTGACCGAGACGTGCTTGCCCGCGTAGGTGACGCTCTCCCCGGCCATTAGCCGGTGCCAGACGGTCAGGTATTCGTCCGCCATGGCGTAGCGCTCGTCATGCGGCAGGGTCATGCCGTAGGCGCCCAGCATCTTGGCGTCGCCGGAGACGACGTTGATCATGACTCGGTTGCCCGAGAACTCCTGCAAGGTCGCCGCCATCTTGCCCAGCAGCGTCACCGGCACCAGGCCCGGATGGATGGCGACCAGGAACTTCAGCCGCTCGGTCAGCGGCAACAGGGACGCCGCCAGCACCCACACGTCATGCGACCCGGTGGCGAACAGCGCGCCGGTGTAGCCAAGCTGGTCGTAAGCGATGGCGAGCTGGCGGAAATAGCCGTAATCGACCCGGCGCGAACCAGCCGGGTTCCACGGATAGGCGCCGTCCGGGGCGCACATGTACCAGAGGAGGTTCATGCGGGGACGGCCGGGCGTATGCCGACCGGTCGCGCCAGGCTGCCGTGTCGATACAAGGTGTCGGCCTCCTCCTGCTGCTCCGCGAGGATCGCCGGCCCTGCCGGCACGATCGTCCAGTCGCGGGACGCGACGACCTGGCGCCAGGCGGCGACGTCCGCCTCGGCCGCGTCGGTTTCGGCGAGCACGCGGGCGGCGCGCAGCGGGTCGGCGGCGATCGTGCCGCCCAGCCGTTCCAAACAGGCGACGAAGGCCTGCGTCTGCCCGTCCGTCAGTCCGCGGTCGCGGAGTGTCCAGAACACGGACCGGTTGGGGATCGTGTCGCCGCAGCGTGCCAGCAGGCGCACGCGGCCGGCGGCGATGGATTGATCCAGCAGCGGCGCCATCGCCACCCAGCCACCGACCTCGCCCGCCTCCAGCGCCCGCAGCGAGGCGGCTGGCGACAATTCCACCCGGCGCACGTCACCGAGCCGCAAACCCACCTGCTCGAGCGCCCGCGCCAGGAGATAGGTGTGGAACGAGCCGTCCAACAACGCCACCCGCGCGCCTTGCAGGTCCGCGATCGTGGTCGCGGCGGAGGCCGGGGGCACGACGAGCCCGCCATTGGCCGGCCGCGGCGCGGATGCCGCCAGGTAGGTGACGCCCAGGCCAGCGGCTTGGGCCAGGATCGGCGGGGTGGAGCCGGTGCCGCATACGTCGATGCGCCCCTCAGCCAGGAGCTTGGCGCTGTCGCGCCCCTCCGCGTACGGGACCAGAGCTGCATCCAGTTCGTCGAACGCGCCGAACGGCTCGGCCATGGAGAGATGGAGGTTGTTTGGGTGGATGCCGACACGCAACGTCACGACGAACCCCTCCCTGCCTCGGCCCTCAACCTCCCTACGTTATGACCCGGACCGAAACAACTGCGCCGTCAGGCGCAGATCACCGCCGGGCGGCGCGCAAGCGCAGCTCCGGCTCGCCACCGCGGCTTGCGAACAGACACTCAGCCGCCGAACCACTTGTCGTTGCGGGTGCGCCACATGCGCTGGAAGTCCCCCCAGAAATACCAGCACCCGACGCCACCCCACAGGACCACCGCGGCCAGCCCGAGCAGCCAATTCGCCAGCGTCATCGCGTCACGTGCCGAAGCGCTTCATGAAGGCGGAGAGGCGGTGGCGGCGCAGTTCGCTGCGGGCGCGGCCGTCATTGGTCATGTAGTTCAGCTGGATCGCATGCCGCTGGCCGACGAAGGTGCGGTGGCCATGCCAAGTGGTCGGGCCGTTCGGGAACACCAGCAGCGTGCCGTTCACGGGCGGCACCTCGACGGCGTAATCCTCCAGGTCGGTCGGGCTGCGCAGCAGGCGCAGGCAGCCCTCCTGCTTCGCCCAGGCGTCCGTCTGCGGGTTGAGGTAGAGCAGGACCGTCACACGCTTGGCCGTCGAATCGGTGTGGATGCGACCGTCCTTCTCCCGCGTGCGTCCGCGCATCGTCAGCATGACGGGGGCGTCGTGCAGGTCGAGGCCGAACTTCTCGGCGACCGCGTCGCGGAACTCTGCGCCTTCCATCTGCCGCACGAGCGAGGCGGCCGCCGGGCCGAGCCGGAGAGCGCTGGGCGGGTAGGAGCCGCCATTGGCCATGGCAGGCAGATCACACTGGATTTGCTGCAGGAAGCCCGGCGGGACGAAATTCGGAACCACCACATGGGCGAAGGGGTCGCGCGCTACGGCTGCTGCTCGGAATGCAGCGTAGTCGAGCGAAGCCTCGGTCAGCGGCATGGCGTCCATGCCGCCTTGTCTAGATCGGCAGGCCAGGTCGCTTCAAGCGCGAGGATCGACGGTCAGGTGCGCTGTGCGTGCGCCGGGCGAACGACGGTGGTGGTGGAAAGGAACTGCGCGCACTGCAAGCGCCCGGTGCAGCAATCGGCCGGGTTGGCCACGACGGCGGCGACACGGGACATGCCGTCGCCGACGGCGATGCAGCTCTGGCCCGGCGCAGGTGAAGCCCCAGCCGAGACGGCCGCGAGGGCGAAGATGGCGGCAACAAGGGTCAAACGCATAGCTTAGTACCTCTGGCTGGGAGCCTACACGAACAACAATGCCTAAGTCCCTCGAAAGGTTGATGTCCTCGCGATTGATTGAACTCGGCCTGCGGCCGGGTTAATCGCGCTCCCACCATGGACGCCATCTCACCCTCTGCCGGGCCGTTGCCGGCCTACCGCAGCCGGCTCGCCAGCGGCGCCTTGACCACCGATCCAGCCCAGGCTGTGGCCGCGGAGCGGCTGCAGGACCTCTGGGCCAAGCTACGGAACTACGATCCGCCGCCGCAGCCGGACCGCAGCGGCTTCATCAGCCGCCTGCGCCGGCGCCGTGCCGTGGACGAGGCGCCGTCCTGGCTGAACGGCCTCTACCTCGTGGGCGAGGTGGGCCGCGGCAAGTCGATGCTGATGGACCTGTTCTTTGCCGAGGCCCAGGTGGCGCGCAAGAGGCGGACCCACTTCCATTCGTTCATGCAGGACGTGCATGCGCGCGTGTTCGCCTGGAAGCAGGCCAACCCCGGCGGCGCCGATCCGGTCCCGCCGCTGGCGGACGATATCGCCCGCGGTGCCGCACTGCTGTGCTTCGACGAATTCCAGGTCAACGACATCGCCGACGCCATGATCCTCGGGCGGCTGTTCGCGGCATTGTTCGCGCGTGCGGTGGTGGTGGTCGCGACCTCCAACACCCTCCCGGACGACCTGTTCCGCGGCAAGCCGGGGCGCGATGCGTTCTTGCCGTTCATCGGCTTGATCAAGTCGCATCTCGACGTGCTGGTGCTGGATGGCGGCCGCGACTTCCGGCGGCAGCGCTTGCAGGGCATGCCGACCTGGCACGTCCCGGCCGACAGCCGGGCGGACGCGGCGTTGGACCGTGCCTTCGCTGCGCTGGCGAACGGCGCCACGCCGAAGGCGCAGCGGCTGACGGTGCTGGGGCGGACGTTGCGGGTCCCGTTGGCGGCGGACGGTGTGGCGCGGTTCGACTTCGCGGCGCTGTGCGGCCAGCCATTGGGGCCGGGCGACTACTTGGCGCTCGCGACCCACTTCCCGGCGCTGGTGGTCGACGCCATCCCGCGCCTGGGGCCGGAGAACTATGACCAGGCGCGGCGGTTCATCACCCTGGTGGATGCCTTGTATGAGCACCGGGTGAAGCTGGTCGCCTCCGCCGACGCGATGCCGGACCAGCTGTATGAACGGGGCGAGGGCGCCAAGGCCTTCGAACGCACGGCCTCCCGCCTGGAGGAGATGCAGTCCGAAGGTTGGATCGCACTGCCCCATCTGACCTGATGGCGCGGCTTGCCCCTCCGGGATGGATGGGGTAGGCACGGCTGCCTTCCGGACGGCCGGCCGCCCTGGCGGGTGGTCCAACGTGCTCTCCCGGAAGGATGCCCATGGCTCGGAACAAGATCGCGCTGATCGGCGCTGGCAACATCGGCGGCACGCTGGCCCACCTCGTCGGGCTGAAGGAATTGGGCGACGTGGCCCTGTTCGACGTGTTCGGCGGCGTGGCGGCCGGCAAGGCGCTGGACATCATGCAGTCCGCCCCGGTCGACGGCTTCGACAGCCACATGGTCGGCAGCAGCGACTACAGCGCCATCGCCGGGTCGGACGTAGTGATCGTCACCGCCGGTTTCCCGCGGCAGCCCGGCATGTCCCGCGACGACCTGGTGGCGAAGAACGCGGGCGTGATCGCCCAGGTGGCGGAGGGGATCAAGGCCCACTGCCCGGACGCTTTCGTGATCGTCATCACCAACCCGCTGGACGCCATGGTCTGGGTGATGCAGCAGAAATCCGGCCTGCCTGCCAACAAGGTGGTGGGCATGGCGGGCGTGCTCGACAGCTCCCGCTTCCGCCTGTTCCTGGCCCACGAGTTCGACGTCTCGGTCGAGGACGTCACCGCCTTCGTGCTGGGCGGCCACGGCGACACCATGGTGCCGCTGATCCGCTATTCCACGGTGGCGGGCATCCCGGTGCCGGACCTGGTGAAGATGGGCTGGACCACGCAGGACAAGATCGACGCGATCGTGGCGCGCACGGCCAATGGCGGCGGCGAGATCGTCAAGCTGCTGGAGAAGGGCAGCGCCTTCTACGCGCCGGCCGCCTCGGCCATCGCCATGGCGGAAAGCTACCTGAAGGACAAGAAGCGCGTGCTGCCGTGCGCCGCGATGCTGACGGGCCAGTATGGGGTGAGCGACCTCTACGTGGGCGTTCCCGTGGTGATCGGCGCCGGCGGGGTGGAGCGGATCGTGGAGATCGCCCTGGATGCCGCCGAGCAGGCCGCCTTCGAGAAGAGCTGCGCTGCGGTGCGCGAACTGATCGACGCGTCGCAGAAGCTCGTGGGCTGATCCCATGAACATCCATGAATATCAGGGCAAGGAACTGCTCAAGGGCTATGGCGTGGCCGTGCTGGAGGGCCACGTCGCCTGGACGCCGGAGGAGGCAGAGGCCGCCGCCGCCAAGCTGCCCGGCCCGGTCTACGTGGTGAAGAGCCAGATCCATGCCGGTGGCCGCGGCGCCGGCAAGTTCGAGGGCGCGCCGGAAGGCAAGGGCGGCGTCCGGCTGGCGAAATCCCCGGCGGAGGCGAAGGAGTCGGCCGCGGCGATGCTGGGCCACACGCTGATCACCAAGCAGACCGGCCCGGCCGGCCGCAAGGTGCGCCGCGTCTACGTGGAGGCCGGCTGCGACATCAAGCGGGAGCTATACCTCTCCCTGCTGGTGGACCGCGCCACCTCCCGCATCACCGTCATGGCGTCCACGGAGGGCGGCATGGAGATCGAGGAGGTCGCTGAGCACCACCCGGAGAAGATCCTGCGCGTCGCGATCGACCCGGCCTCCGGCATCTCCGGCTTCCACACTCGGCGGCTCGCCTTCAGTCTGGGGCTGGAGGGCAAGCAGGTCGGCACCTTCGGCAAGTTCGTGGTGGCCATGTACAAGGCCTTCACCGCGCTGGACTGCGAGACGGTGGAGATCAACCCGCTGGTGGTGACCGGCACGGGCGACATCGTGGCGCTGGATGCCAAGGTCAGCTTCGACGACAACGCCCTGTTCCGCCATCCGGAGCTGGAGAGGCTGCGCGACGAGGCGGAGGAGGACCCGAAGGAGCTGGAGGCCGCCAAGCACAGCCTCAACTACGTGGCGCTGGACGGGGTGATCGGCTGCATGGTGAACGGCGCCGGGCTGGCGATGGCCACCATGGACATCATCAAGCTGTATGGCTCCTCCCCGGCGAACTTCCTGGACGTGGGCGGCGGCGCCACCAAGGACCGGGTGACCGCGGCATTCAAGATCATCCTGTCCGACCCCAACGTCGAGGGCATCCTGGTCAACATCTTCGGCGGCATCATGCGCTGCGACGTGATCGCGGAGGGGGTGGTGGCCGCGGCGCGGGAGGTCTCGCTCGGCGTACCGCTGGTGGTCCGCCTGGAGGGCACGAACGTGGCGCTCGGCAAGGAGATCATGGCCAAGTCCGGCCTGCCGATCATCTCCGCCGACAACCTGGCCGATGCCGCGGCCAAGGTGGTGCAGGCCGTGAAGGAAGCCGCATAATGGCCGTCCTGGTCGACGCCGACACCAAGGTCATCACCCAGGGGTTCACCGGCGCCCAGGGCACGTTCCACTCGGAACAGGCGATCGCCTACGGCACCAAGGTCATGGGCGGGGTGACGCCGGGCAAGGGCGGCACCCTGCACCTGGACCTGCCGGTGTTCGACACGGTGTACGAGGCGGTGGAGAAGACCGGGGCCACCGCCACCGCGATCTACGTGCCGCCCCCGTTCGCGGCCGACGCGATCCTGGAGGCGATCGACGCGGAAATCCCGCTGATCGTGTGCATCACCGAGGGCATCCCGGTGCAGGACATGATCCGGGTGAAGCGGGCGTTGTCCGCATCGCGCAGCCGGCTGATCGGGCCGAACTGCCCGGGCGTGATCACGCCGGAGGCCTGCAAGATCGGCATCATGCCGGGCCACATCCATCGCCGCGGCAAGGTCGGCATCGTCAGCCGGTCCGGCACGTTGACGTACGAGGCGGTGGCGCAGACCACCGCCGCCGGGTTGGGGCAGAGCAGCTGCGTGGGCATCGGCGGCGACCCGGTGAAGGGAACCGACTTCATCGAGGTGCTGGAGATGTTCCTGGCCGACCCGGAGACCGAGAGCATCATCATGATCGGCGAGATCGGCGGCGCCAGCGAGATCGACGCGGCCGAGTTCCTGGCGCGCGAGAAGAGCGGCAAGCCGGTGGTCGGCTTCATCGCCGGCTCGACCGCGCCGCCCGGGCGGCGCATGGGCCATGCCGGCGCCGTGATCAGCGGCGGGCGCGACACGGCGGCCGCGAAGTTCGAGGCGATGCGGATGGCCGGGATCCACATCTCGGACAGCCCATCCGCGCTGGGCAGCACGATGGTGAAGGCACTCGGGGGCTGACGATTTCACCCCGAAGGTGCGATGATGCCGCTGACGTCCGATCAGGAAGCCCTGGAGTTCGAATTGCGGGTGGCGCAGATGAAGGCAGACATCGACCTCAAGCAAGCCCATGCCCTGAAGAGCAAGCAGGATTGGCGCCTGGATCCACAACGGGTGCTGATCGGATGGGCGATCGCGGTCGCAGCCGTGGTCGGCACCGTGAGCGGGGCGCTTGGCTACCTGATTGGACGAAGCCAGTAGCATCGCAGGCCTGCCATGCGCGAGGTGTCGCATGACAGGCAGATGGCCCATCTAGAAGCGCAGCCGACTGTGGAAGGACGAACGTAAAGTGGCAGGCGTCGACATCTTCGCAACGGCGTTCAACGGCGCCAACGCGGCCTTCATCGCGGACCTCTACGCCCGGTGGGTCGAACGGCCGGATAGCGTCGACCCGAGCTTCGCCGAGCTGTTCGCCGCGCTGAACGACGAGGCGCGGTCGGTGCTGACCGATGCGACCGGGGCGTCCTGGGCGCCGCGACGGTTCCAGATCGACGAGCCCGAGCCGGCCAAGCCGGCCGCCAAGCCCGGCAAGGCGGACGCGAAGGCGCCGGCCGCGCCAGGACTGTCCGCCGACCAGGTCCGTGCGGCGACGCTCGACAGCCTGCGAGCGCTGATGATGATCCGCGTCTACCGGGTGCGCGGCCATCTGGAGGCCAAGCTGGACCCGCTGGGCCTGACGGTGCCCAAGCCGCATCCGGAACTGGACCCGGCGACCTACGGCTTCGCCGCGGCGGACATGGACCGTCCGATCTTCATCGACAACGTGCTGGGCCGGGAGACGGCCACGCCGCGCGAGATCCTCGCCGTGCTGCGCGAGACGTATTGCGGCCCGATCGGCGTCGAGTACATGCACATCCAGGACCCGGAGCAGAAGGACTGGCTGCAGAAGCGCATCGAGGGTGCGCCGTGGTCGACCCTCATCGACGCCGACGCCAAGAAGACGCTGCTGCGCCAGCTGACCGAGGCCGAGGGCTTCGAAGCGTTCTGCCAGAAGCGCTACGTCGGCACCAAGCGCTTCGGGCTGGAGGGTGGCGAGGTCACCATCCCGGCGCTGCACGCCATGATCGAGACCGCGGCCAAGGCCGGCGTCCACGAGGTGGCAATTGGCATGCCGCATCGCGGCCGGCTCAACACGCTGGTCAACGTGGTGCGCAAGCCGTTCACCGCCCTGTTCAGCGAGTTCGGCGGCGCCAGCCCCAAGCCGGACGACGTGCAGGGCTCGGGCGACGTGAAGTACCACCTGGGCACCAGCACGGACATCGAGGCGGCGGGCCACTCCGTCCACATCTCCCTGCAGCCGAACCCCTCCCACCTCGAAGCCGTCGACCCGGTCGTCGTCGGCAAGGTGCGGGCGCGGCAGGATGCGGCGGGCGACACCAAGGCCCGCCGCAGCGTGATGGGTATCCTGATGCACGGGGACGCGGCGTTTGCCGGGCAAGGGCTGGTGTACGAGACGCTGGCGATGAGCAAGCTGATCGGCTACCGCACCGGCGGCACCATCCACCTGGTGGTGAACAACCAGATCGGCTTCACCACCGTGCCCGCCCACGCCTATTCCGGCCTGTATTGCACCGACGTCGCGAAGTCCGTGCAGGCGCCGATCCTGCACGTGAACGGCGACAACCCGGAGGCGGTGCTGTTCTGCTCCCGCCTGGCGGCGGAGTTCCGGGATCAGTTCGCGACCGATTTCGTGCTGGACATCGTCTGCTATCGCCGCCACGGCCACAACGAGACGGACGAGCCGGCCTTCACCCAGCCGATCATGTACCGCGCGATCCGCGACATGAAGACGACCCGCACCTTGTATGCCGAGAAGCTGGCACGCGAGGGCCTCGTCCCCGAGGCCGAGGCCAAGGCGATGTGGGAGGAGTTCGCCGCCACGTTGGAGGACAGCTACAAGGCGGCGCAGAGCTATAAGCCGAACAAGGCGGACTGGCTGGAAGGCCGCTGGAGCGGGCTGAAGCAGGCGGACCAGGAGGACGAGCAGTCGGAGGACGCGACGGCGCTGACCGACGCGGCCGCGGCGCAGATCGGCAAGGCGCTGAGCAGCGTGCCGGACGGCTTCGACGCCAATCCGAAGATCGTCCGCCAGCTCGAAGCCAAGCGGGCGGCGTTCGACAAGGGTGAAGGCATCGACTGGGCCACCGGCGAGGCGATGGCGTTCGGCGGGCTGCTGCTGGACGGCAACCGCGTCCGCCTGTCGGGCGAGGACTGCCAGCGTGGCACCTTCAGCCAGCGCCATGCGGTGCTGGTGGACCAGACCAACGCCAACGAGTACGTGCCGCTCAACAACATCGCCGAGGGTCAGGCGAAGATCGACATCTTCAACTCCCTGCTGTCCGAGCAGGGCGTGCTGGGCTTCGAATACGGCTACACCCTGGCGGACCCCACGGTCCTGGTGCTGTGGGAGGCTCAGTTCGGCGACTTCGCCAACGGCGCGCAGGTCATCATCGACCAGTTCCTCGCCAGCGGCGAGACGAAGTGGCTGCGCATGTCCGGCCTGACGCTGCTGCTGCCGCATGGCTACGAGGGGCAGGGGCCGGAGCATTCCTCCGCCCGGCTGGAACGCTACCTGCAGCTCTGCGCCGAGCGGAACATGACGGTGGCGAACCTGACCACGCCCGCGAACTACTTCCACGCGCTGCGCCGCCAGCTGAAGCGGAACTTCCGCAAGCCGCTGGTGATCATGACGCCGAAGAGCCTGTTGCGGCACAAGCTGGCGGTATCCAGCCTGGCCGACTTCACCGGCGACAGCCACTTCCAGCACGTCATCCCGGAAATCGACGGGATCGGGCCGTCGGAGGCAGTCAAGCGCGTCGTCATCTGCTCGGGCAAGGTGTATTACGACCTGCTGGCGGAGCGGCGCGACAAGGGCGTGGGGGACGTGGCGCTGGTGCGGCTGGAGCAGATCTACCCGTTCCCGACCAAGTCGCTGGCCATCGTGCTGTCGGCCTACCCGAAGGCGGAGGTCGTCTGGTGCCAGGAGGAGCCTGAGAACATGGGCGCCTGGAGCTTCGTCGACCGCAAGATCGAGCAGACGCTGGTCGGGATGGGGCATGGCTGCACCCGGCCGCGCTATGTCGGGCGGAACGCCGCCGCCAGCCCGGCCACCGGCCTGGCGAAGGTGCATGCGGCACAGCAGGCCGCGCTGGTGGCCCGCGCGCTCGCATTGGATTGAGACGAGAGGACCAGGAATCGTTATGGCCGCCGACATCAAGGTGCCCACGCTGGGCGAAAGCGTCACCACTGCCACGGTGGCGCGCTGGCTGAAGAAGGCCGGAGAACAGGTCGCGGCTGACGAAGCCCTGGTCGAGCTCGAGACCGACAAGGTCACCGTCGAGGTGAACGCGCCGTCTGCCGGCACGCTCGGGGCGCTGGTGGCGGAGGAAGGGGCGGAGGTCGAGGTCGGTGCGCTGCTCGGCACCATCGAGCAGGGTGCCGCCGGCGCGCCAGCCAAGCCGCAGAGCACGCCGGCTTCCGCTTCGTCCCCGGCCAAGCCTCCGCCTCCGGGGGTCACGCCGCCGGCACCGCCGACCGGGCCCGTCGCGCGCCCGGCGACGCCGCCCGCCGACATCGCTGCCCATGCGCCGATGCCGGCCGCGGCCAAGCGCATGGAGGAGAACGGCCTGTCCGCCGTGCAGCTGGGCGCCGGCACCGGGAAGGACGGCCGCATCACCAAGGGTGACGTGCTCGCGTTCATGAGCCGCCCCGTCGCCGCACCCGCTGCGGCGCCGGTCGCCCGCGGGCCAGGTGCGGAGGCGGCGCGCGAGGAACGGGTGAAGATGACCCGGCTGCGGCGCACCATCGCAGCACGGCTGAAGGAGGCGCAGAACACCGCCGCCATGCTCACCACCTTCAACGAGGTGGACATGTCGGCCGCGATGGCGCTGCGGACGGAGTATCGCGAGGCGTTCGAGAAAAAGCACGGCGGCACCCGGCTCGGCTTCATGGGGCTGTTCGTGCGCGCCTGCGTGGCGGCGCTGAAGGAGTTCCCGGCGGTCAACGCCGAGATCGACGGCGACGAGATCGTCTACAAGAACTACGTCCACATGGGCATCGCCGTGGGCGGCGCGAACGGCCTGGTGGTGCCGGTGGTGCGCGACGCCGACCAGATGAGCGTGGCGCAGGTGGAGCGTGCGATCGGCGATTTCGGCCGCCGGGCCCGCGACGGCGCGCTGAAGCTGGACGAGCTGACCGGCGGCAGCTTCTCCATCACCAATGGTGGCGTGTACGGCTCGCTGATGAGCACGCCCATCCTGAACCCGCCGCAGTCGGCGATCCTGGGCATGCACAAGATCCAGGAACGCCCGATGGCGATCGGCGGCAAGGTGGAAATCCGCCCGATGATGTACCTGGCGCTCAGCTACGACCACCGCATCGTCGACGGGAAGGAGGCGGTGAGCTTCCTTGTCCGCGTCAAGGAGGGCGTGGAAGACCCGCGCCGCCTGCTGCTCGGCCTGTAGCCGCCGCGACTGCCTGAAAAGCCCTCTCCCTCCGGGAGAGGGTTGGGTGAGGGTGCCGAGCACCCATCTCCCTGACCTACCACACAGTCCGAGCGACCCTCACCCCGGCCCTCTCCCAGAGGGAGGGGCGAAGGTCCCGCAGGGTTGCAGGAGACACCATGAGCGAGTCCTTCGACGTCATCATCATCGGCGCGGGTCCAGGCGGCTATGTCTGTGCCTTGCGGGCCGCGCAACTGGGGCTGAAGGTCGGCTGCGTCGAGAAGCGGGCCACGCTCGGCGGCACCTGCCTCAACATCGGCTGCATCCCGTCCAAGGCGCTGCTGCAATCCTCCGAGAATTTCGAGGAGGCGTCGCACGGCTTCAAGGACCACGGCGTGATCGTGGAAAGCGTGAAGCTCGACCTCGCGCGCATGCAGGCCCGCAAGGGCGAGGTGGTGAGCGCGAACGTCAAGGGCGTGGAGTTCCTGTTCAAGAAGAACAAGGTGACGTGGCTGAAGGGCGAGGGCCGCATCGCCGGCCCGGGCAAAGTGACGGTGGATGGCGCGGAGTACGAAACCAAGTCCATCGTGATCGCCAGCGGCAGCGAGAGCATCCCGCTGCCCGGTGTCGAAGTGGACGAGAAGACGGTCGTCACCTCGACCGGCGGCCTGGAGCTGGACCGGGTGCCCGGCCACCTGGTGGTGATCGGCGGCGGCTATATCGGGCTGGAGCTCGGCAGCGTGTGGCGCCGGCTCGGCGCCGAAGTCACGGTGGTGGAGTTCCTGGACCGCCTGGTGCCCGGCATGGACACCGAAGTCGGCAAGACGTTCGAGCGTGTGCTGGGCAAGCAGGGCGTCAAGTTCCGCCTGAAGACCAAGGTGACCGGGGCGGAGAAGACCGCAACCGGGGTGAAGCTGACGCTGGAGCCTGCGGCCGGAGGCGCTGCCGAGGCGCTGGACGCCGATGTGGTGCTGGTCGCGATCGGGCGGCGCCCGTTCTACGAGGGGCTTGGCCTGGAGGCGGCCGGCGTGGCGCTGGACGACCGCAAGCGGGTGAAGGTGGACGCGCATTACGCCACCAACGTGCCCGGCATCTACGCCATCGGCGACGTGATCGCCGGGCCGATGCTGGCGCACAAGGCGGAGGAGGAGGGCGTCGCCCTGGCCGAGCGGCTGGCCGGGCAGGCGGGGCACGTGAACTACGCCGTGATCCCCGGCGTGGTCTACACCTGGCCGGAAGTCGCTTCCATCGGCGCGACGGAAGAGATGCTGAAGGCGGAGGGCCGCGCCTACAAGGTCGGCAAGTTCCCCTTCACCGCCAACGGCCGGGCGCGGGCGATGGGCAGCACGGACGGCTTCGTCAAGATCCTGGCGGACAAGGCGACGGACGAGATCCTCGGCGCCCACATCATCGGGCCGGACGCGGGCACGCTGATCGCCGAGATCGCCACCGCCATGGAGTTCGGCGCCAGCAGCGAGGACGTTGCCCGCACCTGCCACGCCCACCCCAGCCTGAACGAGGCCGTGAAGGAAGCGGCGTTGGCGGTCGAGGGCCGGGCGCTGCACATCTGACGTTCGGAGACAACCATGTCGAGTGAAGAGCACCATCGCGAGGCCGCCCTGGAGACCGCCCGGTCCGAGCTCGACCGCGCCCATCGCGGCGTGTTGGCCATGGATGCCTCGGAGGTCCGCCGTGGCCTCGAGCTCGCCTTGGCAGCGCTGAGCGAGTCCGCAGACGGGTTCGCGGAAAGCGCCGGTAAACTGTCACGGGCGCTCGTGGACCTGGACGCCGGGGCGCTGACCGAGATGGACGCGTTGATCGAGGACGTGCGACGGTCGCTGGCCTGACCGGCGGCAGTCAGCGCGGCGGTGCCACGGACCGGCGCTCGACCAGGCTGCACTCCAGCCGTGATGTCCGCGGCGGCGGCAGGTTGGCGCCCAGCAGCCATTCGGCCGCTTGGCGCCCCATCTCCGCATGCGGCAGGTCGAGCGTGGTGAGCGGCGGGTCCAGCCGGCGCGACAGCGGCTGGTTGTCGTAGCCGACGACTGACACATCTTCCGGCACGCGCAGCTTCAGGCGCGCCAGGGCGTCGTAGCAGCCGGCTGCCATGGGGTCGTTGGCGCAGAAGATCGCGGTCGGCGGCCGCGGCAGCGCCATCAGCGCCAGGGTGTTCTCACGACCGGACTCGGCCGTCCAGTCGCCTTCGTGCACCAGCGCCGGGTCCAACGCGACCCCGGCCGCGCGCAAGGCGCGGCGGTACCCGGCCGCACGTTCGTGCGCAGCCTGCATCCAGGGTTCGCCATTCAGCAGGCCGATGCGGCAGTGGCCCTGCTGGAGCAGGTGGCGGGTCGCCGCCATGCCGCCGCGCTGCTCCGCGGGGATCACGGCGGCGAATGCGCCGTCCCGACCGTGGCAGTTCAGCAGCACGCTGCGATGCTGGCGGAGCTGCTGCGGCGGCTCCACCCGGCAGGTGAAGATGCGGGCGTAGACCACGCCGGCGACGCCCTGCGCCTGCCACAGGTCCAGCACGGCCGCTTCGAGCGCCGGGTCGCCGCGGCAGGCGGCGATGATGAGGATGGCGCCGCCCTCCGCCGCGGCGTCCCGCGCGGCATCCACCGACAGCACGGCGAAGGGACTGGTGGACAGCTCGTCGGCGAGGAAGCCGAGCACGCGCTGCCGGCCGGCCCCGCGCGGACCGATGCGATAGCCGAGCTGGGCCGCCGCCGCCGCCACGCGCCGCCGCGCGTCCACCGAGATGCGGATGCCGGGGACCTGGTTCAGCACGAGCGAGACGGTTGTCTGCGACACGCCGGCCGCCTTGGCCACATCCATCATGACCGGGCGGCGGCGTGTATCGGGCGTGGCGCTCATGCGTCTCCGGCCGCGCGTGAAGAATCGCTTGCTCGTGCGCGGTGATCCCGGTGATAAACACCCTGCGAAATTATTAGCAAGTGGATCGTCGGCATGGCGGCTAGGGTGATGCTTGGGCTGGCGATGGGCGCGGCCATGGTGGCTGCGAGCCCCGCCTACGCCGACAAGGCGCATGACGAGCTGCGCGTCGTCTGGCAGAACGAGGCGCCGTTGCTCGACGTCTACTTTTCCACCGTGCCGGAGGCGATCAACGTCTCGCACCAGGTGTGGGATCGGCTGGTGGAGCGTGACCCGGACACGTTCGAATACAAGCCCAGCCTGGCCACGGCCTGGCGCTGGGTCGACCCGGTGACGCTGGATTTCGACCTTCGCCACGGCGTGAAGTTCCAGGACGGCAGCGACTTCGACGCGGAGGACGTGGTCCACACCTTCAACTGGATGATCGACCCCGCCAACAAGGTGATGTACCAGAGCAACATCAGCTGGATGGCGAGCGCCGAGAAGCTCGGTCCGTTCTCCGTGCGCATCCACCTCAAGCAGCCATTCCCGCAGGCGCTGGACTACGTCGCCATGCCGCTGGCGATCTATCCCCGCAGCTACAAGGGCCCGGAGGACCTGACACGCCATCCGGTCGGCACCGGGCCATACCGGATCACTGCCGTGGACGGCACCCGCGGGCTCACGCTCGAACGATTCGAGGGCCGGTACGAGGGCGGGTTCAAGCCGCGCCCGGCCATCGCCAAGCTGTCCATCCGCGTCGTGCCCGACGTGGCGACGGAGATGGCGGAACTGCTGGCTGGCCGGGCGGACTGGCTGTCCCAGATCACCACCGACCAGGTGGACCAGTTGAAGACCCAGCCGAACCTGCAGGCCTTCGGTTCGGCGGTGCTGCGCGTGGCCTTTATCCTGTTCGACGCGGCCGGGCGCACCGGCGCCGACAACCCCCTGACGAAGCTGGACGTGCGCCGGGCGCTCTACTACGCGATGGACCGCGACGGGCTGGTCAACGACCTGATCGGCGGCGAGTCCAAGGTGGTGAACACGCTGTGCAACCCTGCGGTGTTCGGCTGCGACGCCTCCGCCGCCGTGACCTACCCGTATGACCCGGCGAAGGCGAAACAACTGCTGGCGGCGGCGGGCTACCCGAACGGTTTCACCAGCACGCTCTACACCTCCAACGCCCGGCCGCTCGAATGGTCCGAGGCGATCCAGCAGAACTGGCGTGCCGTCGGCGTCAACGTCAACGTGGTGCGCATGCCGCCACAGGCCGTCAACGAGAAGTTGGAGCGGGAGGGCCTGCCTATCTTCTTCAACGACTGGGGCGGCTTTCGCATCAACGACACCTCCGCCTTCATGAGCGTGTTCTTCCGCGGCTCGGCGGACGACATCGCGCGTGACCCGGAGGCGGAGGCGCTGCTGAAGACGGCCGACACCTCGGCCGACGAGGCGCTGCGAAAGACGGATTACGCCAAGGCCATCCACCGCGTGTCGGACCAGGCCTTCGTGCTGCCGCTCAACAGCTTCAACATCAACTACGCCGCGATCAAGGAGCTCAACTTCAAGGGCTACCGGGACGAGATCCCCCGCTTCTACCTGTATCGCTGGAACTAGCCTGCTTGGTCGCCTATGCGGCCAAGCGGCTGGTGCTGGCCGTGCTGGTGATGCTCACGGTGTCGGCCATCGTGTTCGCCGTCACCAGCCGCGCGATGGACCCGGCCCGCGCGCTCGCCGGGGCGGACGCTTTGCCGGCGGACGTGGCCAACATCCGCCACGCCTACGGCTTCGACCGGCCGCTGCCGGTGCAGTTCCTGTCCTGGCTCGCCGGGGCGGCGCATGGCGACTTCGGGCATTCCTACGCCCTGCGGGACCAGACGGTGATCGGGCTCATCGCCGACTCGCTGCCCGTCACCACCATCCTCGCCACCCTGGCCCTGCTGCTCGCGCTGCTGCTCGCGGTGCCGCTGGGGGTGCTGGCGGCCCTGAAGCCCAATTCGTGGACCGATCGCCTGGCGCTGGCGGTCGCGGTGTCCGGCCAGGCGATGCCGTCCTTCTGGTTCGCCCTGCTGCTGATCGTCGTGTTCGGGGTGGACCTGCGCTGGCTGCCGACCTCCGGCACCGACAGCTGGCGCGGCTTCGTGCTGCCGACCGTCGCCTTGGCGTATTTCGCCGCGCCCGCGCTGATGCGGCTGATCCGCAGCGCCATGATCGACGTGCTGGAGGCGGACTACATCCGCACCGCCCGGGCCAAGGGGCTGCGGGTCCGCCGCATCCTGTTCCGCCACGCGTTGCAGAACGCGCTGGTGCCCGTCACCGCGCTGGTGGCGGTGCAGTTCGGCTTCCTGCTGGGCGGGTCGGTGGTGGTGGAGACGGTGTTCGCCCTGCACGGCATCGGCTTCCTCGCCTGGCAGTCGATCGGGCGCGGGGACCTGCCGGTGCTGCAGGCCATCGTGTTGCTGGTGTCCGCGGGATACGTGGTGCTGACCTTCCTGGCCGACCTCGGCGCGGCCGCACTGGACCCGCGGATACGCCTTGGCTGAGGCGCTGGCGCGCGCCTACCGCCCCTGGCCGCGCGCGGTCCGCCATGGCGGGTTCGTCGCGGGCGGCCTCGTCCTCGGCATCGTCGTGCTCGCCGCGATCGCGGCACCGGTGCTGGCGCCGCACGACCCGGCGGCGCAGGACCTGCTGCACCGCCGCCTGCCGCCGCTCTGGCATGACTGGCTGTTCGGCGGCCACCGCGCCGTCTGGTCGCACCCGCTCGGCACGGACAAGACCGGGCGGGACTATCTCAGCCGCCTGCTGTTCGGCGCCCGCATCTCGCTGCTGATCGGCGTCTCCGCGGCCGCCGTCTCCGGCGTCATCGGCACCACGCTGGGCCTGCTGGCCGGCTACCTGCGCGGCTGGGTCGACCTGGCGGTGACCTTCGCCATCACCACGCGGTTGAGCATGCCCGTCGTGCTGGTGGCGCTGGTGGTGGTGTCCGTCTACGGCAACTCGCTGCCGATCCTGGTCTGCACCATCGGCCTGCTGGCGTGGGACCGGTTCGCCGTGGTGTCCCGCGGGTTGACGATGCAGGCGGCGCAGCGGGAGTTCGTGACCGCGGCGCGGGCGATCGGCTGCTCCACCCTGCACGTGCTGGTGCGCGAGATCCTGCCGAACCTGGCCGGCCCGCTGATCGTGGTGGCGACGCTGGAGATGGCCAACGCCATCCTGTTCGAGGCGGCGTTGTCCTTCCTGGGCCTCGGCGTGCCGCCGCCGCTGCCCGCCTGGGGGCTGATGCTGGCGGAGGGCAAGGAGGACATCTTCTTCAACGCCTGGATGATCCTCCAGCCCGGCCTGCTGCTGTTCGCCACCGTGCTCGCCATCAACCTGCTGGGCGACGGCATCCGCGACCTGGCGGCCGAGGCCAGCCGGTGAGCCCGCCGCTGCTGGAAGTGCAGGGCCTGTCCGTCACCCTGTCCGGCGCCAGGCCCGTGCGACCGGTGCAATCCATCGACCTGTCCCTGGCGGCCGGCGAGACGCTGTGCTTGGTCGGCGAGTCCGGCTGCGGCAAGTCGCTGACCGCCCTGGCGCTGATGGGCCTGCTGCCGCCGGGCATGACGCGGCAGGCCGCCACGCTGCGCCTGGCCGGGGAGGACTTGCTGGCCGCGTCGCCCGCCCGGCAGGAGGCGCTGCGCGGCGCCCGCATCGCCATGGTGTTCCAGGATGCGACCACCGCGCTGAACCCGGTGCTGACCATCGGCGAGCAGCTGACGGAGGTCTGGGACCGTCATCGGGCCCGCGGCGGCGCCCGCCGCCGGGCCGTGGCCCTGCTGGACGCGGTGGGCGTCGCCGGGGCGGAGGCGCGGCTGCGGCAGTTCCCGCACCAGCTCTCCGGCGGCCTGCGCCAGCGCGTCGGCATCGCCATGGCGCTGATGTGCGAGCCGGCGGTGCTGATCGCGGACGAGCCGACCACCGCACTGGACGTGACGATCCAGGCGCAGACCCTGCACGTGCTCATGCGCATGGGCCGCGAGCTCGGCGCCGGGATGGTCCTGATCACGCATGACCTGGGGCTCGTCTCGCGCGTGGCCGACCGGGTGGCGGTGATGTACGCCGGGCAGATCGTCGAGACGGCGACCGCCGCGGCGTTGTTCGCGGCGCCGCGCCATCCCTACACGCGCGGCCTGCTGGGCGCGCTGGCCGTGCCGGGGCGGCTGCGCCCGCGGGAGCGGCTGCCGACGATCCCCGGCATGGTGCCGCCGCCGGTATGGTCGATCGAGTCCTGCCGGTTCGCCGGCCGGTGCGGTGACGTGGCGGAGCCGTGCCTGGCCGGCCCGGTGGCGCTGCGCGGCGCGGGCCACGCCGTGCGCTGCGTCCGCGCATGAGCCCGCCGGTGCTGGAGGCGCGCGGCCTGCACCGCAGCTTCGTCGTGCGCGGCGGGCTGCTGGGGCGGCGGCGCATCGTGCATGCCGTCAACGGCGTCGACCTGGTGCTGCATGCGGGCGAGACGCTGGCCCTGGTGGGCGAGTCCGGCAGCGGCAAGTCCACGCTGGGCCAGATGCTGCTGGGGCTGCTCCCACCGACCGCCGGCACGCTGCTGAGCCGGGGCCTGCCGCTGCCGCGCCGCCGGCGGGGCATCGCGCGCCGGGTGCAGGTGGTGTTCCAGGACCCGTTCGCCTCGCTGAACCCGCGGCACCGCGTGGGCGCCATCATCCGCCTGCCGCTGGACGTGCATCGGATCGGGCCGCGTGCCGGGCGGGACGGCGTGGTGGCGGAGATGCTGCGCCGGGTGGGGCTGCCGCCCGCCGCCGCCGCGTCCTATCCCCGCCAGCTTTCGGGCGGGCAGCGGCAGCGCGTGGCCATCGCCCGAGCCCTGGTGATGCGGCCGGAGGTCGTCATCCTGGACGAGCCGACCAGCGCGCTGGACGTGTCCGTCCAGTCGCAAATCCTGAACCTGCTGCTGGACCAGCAGGACGAGCTGGGCCTGGCCTACCTGCTGATCACCCACAACGTCGCCGTGGTGCAGCACATGGCCAGCCGGACGGCGGTGATGTATCTGGGCCAGATCGTCGAGCACCGCGACACGGCTGGGCTGTTCCAGGCGGCGGCGCATCCCTACACGCAGGCGCTGCTCGCCTCCGTGCTGACGCCGGACCCATCGCTCGGGCTGCCGGACATTGCCCTGGGGGCGGCCTTGCCGAACCCGTTGGCGCCGCCGACCGGCTGCCCGTTCCATCCCCGCTGCCCCAAGGCCATGCCGGTCTGCCAGACGCCGCCGCCCCGCTACCCCGTGGGCGACGGCTTCGCCGCCTGCCACCTGCTTGCCCCCTGATCGAGAGGTCCGCCGATGTCCCCGCGTCCCGTCCACCTCCGCCACGTCGAGCTGCCCGATTTCGGACAGCCGGAGAGCGAACCGGTCGTCCCCGCATCCGTCTACGCCGCCCGCGTCGCCGCGGCCGAGCGCCGTGCGGCCGCGCATGGGCTGGACGTGCTCCTCGTGTGGGGTGACCGGGAGCATTGCGGCAACATCGCCTATCTCTGCGCGCTCGATCCGCGGTTCGAGGAGGCGATGCTGATCCTGAAGCCCGGGCAGGCGCCCCGCCTCTGCGTCGGCAACGAAGGCTGGGCCTATGCGACGCTCAGCCCCTTGCCGCACGAGCGCATCCTGTTCCAGGAGCTCAGCCTACTGGGCCAGCCGCGCGGTGACAGCCCCGCGCTGGAGGACCTGCTGGCCGCCGCGGGCGTGGCGAAGGGCAGCCGCATCGGCATCGCCGGCTGGAAGTACAAGGAGGATGGCCGGGAGGTCGTCCGCCGCTCCTGGATCGAAGCGCCGGCCTACCTGGTCGACACGCTGCGGGCGATGGCGGGTGACGCGGCGCTGGTCGAGAACGTCACCGACCTGTTCATGAACGCACGCGACGGGCTGCGGACCCGCAACGAGGCGGAGCAGCTCGCCGCGTTCGAATACGCCAGCGTGCTCGCCTCCACCGCGGTGCGCGACGTGCTGACCGGGTTCAGGATCGGCCAGACGGAGCATCAGGCGATGGAGCTGATGCGGCTGAACGGCTTCCCGACCAACTGCCACCCCATGCTGACCGCGGGCCCCCGCGCGTCGGTGGGCCATGCCAGCCCGAGCGACCGGGCGATCGGGCGCGGGGACTTCCTCACCGCGGCGCTCGGCCTCTGGGGCACGCTCAGCAGCCGATGCGGCTTCGTGGTGGCGGACGCGGCCGAGCTGCCGGACGGGATCCGCGATTATGCCGACAAGCTGGTGGCGCCGTATTTCCGTGCCGCCGCGGCGTGGCTGGAGGCGCTGCGCATCGGCGTCACGGGCGGGGAGCTGTATGCCGCCGTGCACCGCCATGTCGGCGATCCGTTCTTCGGCGTGCAGCTCAACCCCGGGCACCAGGTGCACCTGGACGAGTGGCTGAACTCGCCGGTCTATGCCGGGTCCGACATCGCGCTCATGTCCGGCATGGCGCTGCAGCTGGACATCATCCCGGCGACGGGCAGCGACTACCAGTCGACGAACATCGAGGATGGTTACTGCCTGGCTGATTCGGCGCTGCGCGACGAACTGGCCGCGAAGTTCCCGGCCATGTATGCGCGAACGCAGGCGCGGAGGCGGTTCATGCAGGACGCGCTCGGGATCACCCTGGCGCCCGAAGTGCTGCCGCTGTCGAACGCGCCTGCCTACCTGCCGCCCTTCCTGCTGCGCCCGTTCCAGGTCGTGACGTTCGTGTCGGAGGCGGTCTAACAAGAAACGGCGCAGAAGAATATCGGTGTACCCCTTACGAGGTCCGCGCCGATCGGGCGTCGTCTCCGGAGGTATAAAAAAAGTGACGCCTCTCAGTCGTAGCTGAGCTGGATCGTCTCCGCGACGAGCGCCGGGCGGGACTGGCCTTCGATCTCCATCGTCGTCTCGATGATCAGGCGCCGCCCGCCCGCGATCGCCTCGGACGCCTGGAGCACCTGCCGCGCGCGCAAGCGGGAGCCTTCGGGCACCGGATGGGTGAAGCGCACCTTGTTGGACCCGTAGTTCAGGCTGCGCGACCGGCGCCGGATGTGGAGGATGCTCTGGCTGAGCCTCGGCAGGAGCGACAGGGTCAGGAAGCCGTGCGCGATGGTCTTGCCGCCCGGCATCTCCGCCCGCGCCCGTTCGACGTCCACGTGGATCCACTGGTGGTCGCCCGTGGCCTCGGCGAAGGTGTCGATCATCGCTTGCGTCACGGTGATCCATTCGCTTTCGCCCAGCACGGCGCCGACATGGGCGTCCAGGTCCGCCGGCGTCTCGACTTCCAGCATCGCGGCCTCCTCCCGATCGCCACCATCTCTATGCCGCCGAGGCGGCGCCTGTCACGACCGCCCGTCCCGGATGGTGATCGGCCGGTCGGGCGAGACGTGCGGCGGCTCCGCGAAGAGCGGCCCCAGCAGCGGGCATTGCGTGATCGTCACCGTCCGCTCGAACCATTGCCCGGCCGGCAGGTCGCCCGGCACGCGCAGCGTGATCATGTAGTCCTGCACGCCCTTGCCGGGCATGGGCGAGAGCGGCGGGTTGTCGATGCCGCGGAAGTCCATGATCCGCTGCCCCTCATAGTCGACCCAGCGCCACAGGAAGCGGCTGACCTGGACCGGACAGCTCCTGACCCGGTCGAGCCTGACGACGAAGCTGATCGTGTCGTCGCTGCCGTGCTGCACCAGGGCGTCCGACGTCTCCACCGCGTCGACGATCACCGGTGGCTGCGTGCTGACGTAGTACAGGATCGACAAGCCGCCCAATGCGCCGCAGACCAGCCCGGTGAGGCCGGCGATCCAGTGCCGGATGCCCCAGCCGACCATCTGCCGCCACGTCATGGCCGGTGCCCTCCGCTGGCCAGCCAGGTCAGCAGGCTGCCGATGGCTCCCACGATGATGCCTCCTATTGCGGTGATCGCGGTCTTGCTGGTTTCGGCCTTCCGCATGTCGCCGGCCTGCCGTTGCCTGCGCAGGAAGCGCAGGTCGTCCCGCAGGTCGTTCACGTCGTCCATGGCCGTCACGTCGTAGCCGAGCGCGCGGAACATCTTGGTGACGGCGCGCTCGGCGGCCTCGTCGGCCAGTTGCTTGAGGCGCGCGTAATCCTCCTGCGCCCGCGCTCGTTCCTCGTGGCGGCGCTGGCGCTCGGCCTCGCTCCCGTCAGCCATCCCCCACCTCCGCTCCGGCGGGCATGCGGTTGCGTGCCGGTTCGAGCAGTGCAACGCTTCCGTTCATGAGTTCAAACCTAGTGAGAAAACATGTCTACCAGACGACAAAGCGGTCCACAGAACGTACCAAAGAATAAGCAGCTTCACTCCCGTGATCGTGGCAAAACAAGCGACTATGAAAGCCGGACAGGTGTCACCCAAACTCCGGGTATCGGCCTTGAAGCCAGCAACAATCAACATGAAGCCGCTGAGCGGCATTATTGGGAAAGGCAAATTCAGATTTCCAAATGGCAGACATGGCTTACTGGTATGGCCTCTGCTGCTGGGCTGCTGGGTCTCTTTTTTGTTTATCTTGGAATAATCCACGCTGATCGAGCTACGATAGAAGCTAATCGTGCCTGGCTTGAAATTGAAGATTTCAACCTCAACATGTCTTCGTTCGGAGAACCAATCAAGATAGCAGCTGTCACGGAGAATGTTGGCAAGGAGCCGGCTATTAACCCAATTTTCAACCAACCCGATTTCGGCATACGTTATCTTTCGCCAGGACCAGAAACCTATAACTCTATCCAAATCCCGGTCCGGGATTTGTGTAAAACCATCAGCTTTGCCAATGAGACTGTTATTTTCCCTGCACAAAAATACCCGTACGAACGGTATCTCACTAGAGACAATCCTGGCTATCCGACTAACGAGCACTTTTCCGCTGTACTCGATGGTAGAGCGGTTTTTTATTGGCAGGATTGTGTCGCATATCAGACCTTCAATACGAGGCGTTCCAGTCCATTTTGTTTCTACCTTTTCCGAAGTCCTGCAACCGGTAAATTGCAGACATCGCACTGTAGATACGGGAATAGCGCTCAATAGAAAAGGATCTAGTGCTATCGTTCGGTTGCGAGAGGCTGGACAGGCGCTGCGCATTGCCAAGTTAAAACCCAGCTGCCCGGGTGCGCTGGGCAGCCTGGGCACCGATGAACAGGTGGCCCGCCGGGTTCGGATGCGTGTTGTCGCCAAAGCCATAGCGGGCGTCGTTGGCTGGGGCGATGATGTTATCGAGCGAAACGAAGGCCAGCAGCTTGTCGCCCGCAGCCTGCGCGCCCGCCACGTCGCCCTGCAGCGCCGTCTCCACCGCCGTCAGCGCCGCCGTCGGGCCGAGGGGAGTCCAGGGGCCGTAGGTGATTATCGGCACCAGAGGCCCGAGCGTGCTACGGACGCCTGAGTAGAACGTGGTCCACCCCGCGTTGAGGGTCGCGGTCGCGCAGCTGCTATCGTTGTAGCCGAGTAGCACGGCTACAACGGGCGTGGGCCGTGCCTTGACGTTGCCCGCACCATCCGCGGTGCGCACCGCCTCGATCCCCAGTGGCAGGCGGGACGCGACCGTCTGACCAACGGCGGTCGAGCAATAGCCGGAGCCGCCATACCCGTCCGCCCAGTATTCATAGCCGAGCAGGTTGGCCATGGTGGCAGCCGCCGTCTGCCAGTAGGTGCTTGAGCCGGTGCCGTTCGTATAGCTGTCGCCGTTGGCAAGCAACGGCGCCCGCAGGTCGTCCTCAACCGGATACCACACGCTATCGGTGCTGGTGGCGGAGGCGGCGCCGACATAAAGGCCCTTTTGGCTGAAATTAAGTCCCTCAATCTCATATTTCCGCGGCGTCTGGGTGCCGGCGGTGACGGTGCCGCCGACCGTCCAGTCGACGTCGAGCAGGTAAGGCTGGCCCGACGTGTCGGTGCTGACGAGCGATGATCCGGCCACCTGGACGGGTTGGCCGTTGACCCGCATCTCGACCTGCGTGTTGCTGCCGGCCAGCCGCAGGTCCAACCTGGCCGCATCGGACCAGAACGACATCTTGTAGGGGCCGCCGGCATTGGCGGCCATGGAGAAGACGCCGTAATAGGTGGTGCTCGCGTTGAGCGTGACGGGCGGCCCGAAATAGCGGATGCACGTGCACGTGGCGGGTACGGCAGTGGCGCCGGTGATGCTGCTGGTGGTCGTCTTGGTCAGCGTGGCGGTGACGGCGCTGGCCGGCCACGGCGTGGGCACCGTCACGGGTGCGGCCGGCGCCAGGCCGAGCGCCAGCGTCTGCGCCGGCTGCGCGCCTGGGGGGAGGCGGCCGTTGCTGCCCAGCTGCGGCGGCCCGCCAGGCTGGCCGAGCGAAGATTGCAGCACGGCAGGGGCCGCCACCGTGGGCGGCACGGCACCCGCCCGGCCGCATAGCAGCAGGGCGGCCAGGCAGGCGTGCAGCGCGAGGGAACGAAATAGGCGCATGGTTGGCTCCGATGAAGTGCGGCCGCCGGCGTGCCGTCTGGATTCCGCTGGAAGGAGGATTGTCATGAACGTAGGATATTCCTACGTCAGGGCATGCAGTTTCAAGCTGGATCAATCAAGCGGTCCGTAGCCCGTAGGGCGGATAAGCGCAGCGCCATCCGCCACCCGGTGCTCTCGGCGGCGGATGGCGCTGCGCTTATCCGCCCTACTGAATTAGCTAGATGGTTCCGACGGTCCGGATGCGCGCGCGCGGGAAGATCTCCGCCTGGGCCAGCACGGGCGTGGAGGGCCGGATCCGCTCCACCACCGCGCGGAGATGGGCGCGGATGCCGCCGGAGGAGAGCAGCACCGGCATCTCGCCGATCGCCTGCGCCGCATCGAACGCCGCGCGCAGCCGCCCCATGAACTCCCCGAGCTTGGACGGTGCCATCGCCAGCTGCCGGTCCTCCGCCGGGCCGACCAGGCTTTCCGCGAAGGCGAGCTCCCATTCCGGCGACAGCGTCACCAGCGGGATGTAGCCGGCCGGGCCGGTGTGGCTGTCGCTGATCTGCCGCGCCAGGCGGCCGCGGACATGCGCCACGATCATCCCGGCCGGCCGGGAGTGGCCGCCGCACGCCTCGGCGATCCCTTCCAGCACCGTCGGCAGGTCGCGGATGGACACGCGCTCGGCCAGCAGCGCCTGCAGCACCCGCTGCACGCCGCCGACGCTGATCTGCGAGGGCACCAGGTCGGACACCAGCTTCTGCTGCTCGCGCGGCAGTTCGTCCAGCAGCTTCTGCGTCTCGGCATAGGACAGCAGTTCGGCCATGCTGTCGCGCACGACCTCCGTGATGTGGGTGGTGAGCACGGAGGGCGGGTCCACCACGGTGCAGCCGCGCGCCATCGCCTCGTCGCGCCGCGCCGGCTCGATCCACATGGCCGGCAGGCCGAAGGTGGGTTCGGTGGTGCGCTCGCCGGGGAAGGGCGGCGTGCCGCCGTTCGGGTCCATGACCAGGACCTGGGTCGGGCGCAGCTCGCCGCGCCCGGCCTCGATCTCCTTGATGCGGATCGAGTAGACGTCCGCACCCAGCTGCACGTTGTCCTGGATGCGGACGGGCGGCAGCACGAAGCCCATCTCCGCCGCGATCGCCCGGCGCAGGCCCTTGATCTGCTCCGTCAGCCGCGGCGTGTCGCCGCCGGCCAGGGAAAGCAGGCCGTAGCCGAGCTCCAGCCGGATCATGTCCATGCGCAACGCGTCGGCGATCGGCGGTTCGCCGGAGGCGATGGCCGGGGTCGGCGCCGCATCGTCCGCGGGCTTGGCGGGCGGATGCTTCCACCGCAGCCAGGCGCCGCCGCCGGCCAGGCCGGACAACATCAGGAACGGCAGCATCGGCAGGCCCGGCATCAGGCCCAGCACGGCGGCGGCGGCGGCTGCCATGGCCAGCGGCTTCGGGCTGCCGCCGAGCTGGCGCATCAGGACGATGTCGGCCGCCCCCTCCATGCCGCCCTTGGTGACCACGATGCCGGCCGCCGTCGACACCAGCAGCGCCGGGATCTGCGACACCAGCCCGTCGCCGACCGACAGGGTGGTGAAGGTCGCGGCGGCGTCCGCGAAGGGCATGCCGTGGCGGACCAGCCCGATGGCGAAGCCGCCGAACACGTTGATGCTGGTGATCAGCAGGCCGGCGATCGCGTCCCCGCGCACGAACTTCGCCGCACCGTCCATGGCGCCGTAGAAGCCGCTCTCCTCCTCCAGCTCGCGTCGCCGGGTGCGCGCCTTGGCTTCGTTGATCAGCCCGGAGGACAGGTCGGCGTCGATCGCCATCTGCTTGCCGGGCATCGCGTCCAGGCTGAACCGCGCGGCGACTTCGGCGATGCGGCCGGAGCCCTTGGTGATGACCATGAAGTTCACCACCAGCAGGATGGCGAACAGGATGACGCCGATGACGACGTCGCCGCCCATCAGGAAGCCGCCGAACGCCGCCACCACGTGCCCGGCGGCGAGCGAGCCCTCGCTGCCATGGCTGAGGATCAGCCGCGTCGTCGCCACGTTCAGCGACAGGCGCAGCAGCGTGGTCAGCAGCAGCAGCGTGGGGAAGGAGGTGAAGTCCAGCGGCCGCTTGAGGAACAGTGCCACCATCAGCACCAGCACGGAGGCGGTGATGGAGATCGCCAGCCCCATGTCCAGCAGCACGGTCGGCAGCGGGATCACCAGCACGGCCAGCAGCATGACCATTCCGAAGGCCAGGCCTACGTCGGTGCCGGGGGAGTACTTCTTCGAGAAGGCCTGGAGTTGGGCTAGCATCGGGTTGGCCCAACATTCTTGGCCGTAGAACCCTCTCCCTCTGGGAGAGGGAGAAGAGGCAGAGCGTTCGTCACGCCGCCATGCCCGGCGGGGTGACGTCCATCCCGGCGGCCGAGTAGTCGCGCAGCTTGTTGCGCAACGCGCGGATGGAGATGCCGAGGATGGTCGCCGCGTGGGTGCGGTTGCCCAGCGTGTGGGTCAGCGTCTGCAGGATCAGGTCGCGCTCGACGTCGTCCATCGTGCGACCCACCAGCCCGGCCACGCCGCCGGATGTCGCGGCGGGGCTGGCGGGCGCGGCGGACGTGCCGGCCAGTTCCACCGCATCCACTTCGTCGCCGGTGGACAGCAGCACGGCGCGATGGATGGTGTTCTCCAGCTCCCGCACGTTGCCGCGCCAGCCATGCCCGGCCAGCCGCGCATGGGCCAGCGAGGAGATCGGCCGGAACCCCAGCCCGTTCACCTCGGCATAGTGCCGGGCGTAGTGGTCGGCCAGCGGCGCGATGTCGCCGACGCGTTCGCGCAATGCCGGGATCCGCAGGTTGACGACGTTGAGGCGGAAATACAGGTCCTCGCGGAAGCGGCCGGCGGCGCAGTCGGCGAGCATGTCGCGGTTGCTGGTGGCCAGGATGCGGACGTTGACCTTCACCGGCCCGGCGCCGCCCACGCGGTCGATCTCCCGCTCCTGGATCGCGCGCAACAGCTTGGCCTGGAGGCGCACGTCCATCTCGCTGATCTCGTCCAGCAGCAGCGTGCCGCCATCCGCGGCCTCGAACTTGCCGATGCGCCGGGCGGCGGCGCCGCTGAAGGCGCCGCGCTCGTGGCCGAACATCTCCGACTCGAGCAGGTTCTCCGGAATGGCGGCGCAGTTGAGTGCCACGAACGGGCCGTTCGCCCGGCGGGACTTGCGGTGGATGTGCCGGGCGAGCACCTCCTTGCCGGTCCCGCTCTCCCCGGTGATCAGCACGGAGGCTTCGGCGCCGGCCACCTGCTCGGCCCGGCGCAGGCAGGCCAGCATGGTCGGGTCGCGGGCGATCAGCGTGTGGCTGTCGCCGCTGGCCGCCTGCAGGATCGCGGCGATCAGCTCCGGGTCGGGCGGCAGCGGCAGGAACTCCCGCGCGCCGTCGCGGATGGCGCGCACCGCGGCCGGCGCGTCCGAGTCCAGGCCGCACGCCACCACCGGCACCGCCATCCGCTCCGCCGACAGGGCGCGGACCAGGGCGCCCACGTCGTGGCTGATCTCGCACAGCACCAGGTCCACCCGCGCGTCCTGCCGCAGCCGGGCGAGGGCGGGGTCCAGCCCGTCCACCTGCTCCAGCTTGGCGCCACGGGCGATGGCCATGCGCGCGGCCTTGGCCAGCTCGCCGGTCAGTGCCCCGATCAGGAGGACCCTCATGCCACCGCTACTCATGCTGCATCCTCACGAACGGTCCGCCTTCACGATCTCTGTCATCGTCACGCCCAGGCGGTTGTCGTCCACCATCACCACCTCGCCGCGCGCCACCAGGCGGTTGTTGACGTAGATGTCGATCGCCTCGCCCAGCTTGCGGTCCAATTCGACCACCGCGCCGCGGCCCAGCTTCAGCAGCTGGCTTACCTGCATGGTGGCCTTGCCCAGCACGGCGCTGACCGTGACAGGGATGTCGTACACCGCCTCCAGGTCGCGGATCGCCCGCGTCGGGGCGGCGCCGGTGGCCGTGTCGCCCAGTTCCATCAGGTCCATCGAGTCAGGCATCGGCATTCTCCGGTTGCAGCAGGCCCAATGCGGCCAGCGCGTTTTCGATCAGGTGCCGAGCGCGCCCGGCGTCGCGGGTAACCGAGCCGTCCGCCCAGCTGATCCGCAGGTCGCCCGGGGCCACGGCCTCGGTCGGCAGTACCTGGATGCGCTCGGACAGTTCGAAGTCCAGCGTGGCGAGCTCCGCCTGCATGGTCGGGAGCATGTGCGGATGGATGCGCACGACGACCTTCGGTTCGTCCACCAGCCCCGGCAGCACGGCGCGGGACAACGCGGTCAGCTCCGCCGCGCCGTGACGCTCGCACAGCGCGGGCAGGCAGGTCGCCAGCACGCTCAGCATGCATTTCGCGACGCTCTCCGCCGCCTGCATGGCAGCCTGGTGCGCGCCGGCGCGGCCATCCGCGATGCCTGCCGCCAGCAGCCCCAGCATGTGGGCGCGGGAGGCCGCGACACCGCGCTCCGCCTCGGCCCGGCCGGTGGCGCGACCCTCGGCCCGCGCGGCCTCCAGCTCGGACGCCGTGAAGGTCGGCTCGATCACCTCGGGCTCGGCTTGCGGCGTCTCGGGCAGCTGCGGAGCGGTGCCGTCGTCGTCGAAATCCTCGGCATACAGCACGCCGAGGACGCCGGGCCGGTGGGGGCGGAAATCAGTCGCCATCATGCTAGTACACCAGCTCCTCGTCCTTGCCTTCGCCGATCTCGATCGTGCCCGCCGCGGCCAGCTCCTTCGCCAGCACGACGATGGCGGCCTGCGCGTCGTCCACGTCGCGCAGCTTCACCGGGCCCAGGCTCTCGATGTCGTCGCGCAGCATTTTGGCCGCGCGCTCGGACAGGTTCTTGAAGAACAGCTCGCGCAGGCCTTCGGACGCGCCCTTCAGCGCCAGCGGCAGCTTGTCCTTCTCCACCGCACGCAGCAGGCCCTGCACGGCCACCGCGGACAGGCGGCCGAGGTCGTCGAAGGTGAACATCAGCGCCTTGATCCGGTCGGCCGATTCGCGGTTGCGCTCCTCCAGCGCGGCGACGAACCGGGTCTCGCTCGCGCGGTCCAGGTTGTTGAAGATCTCCGCCATCATCTCGTGCGCGTCGCGGCGGGTGGAGCGGGCCAGGTTGGACATGAACTCGGCGCGCAGGGTGCGTTCCACGCCGGCCAGCACGTCCTTCTGCACGCTTTCCATCCGCAGCATCCGCATCACCACCTCGATGGAGAAGCTGTCGGGCAGCAGCGTCAGCACGCGGGCGGCATGGTCCGGCCGGACCTTGGACAGGACCACGGCCACGGTCTGCGGGTATTCGTTCTTCAGGTAGTTCGCGAGCACGGCCTCGTGCACGTTGCCCAGCTTGTCCCACATGGTGCGGCCGGCGGGGCCGCGGATTTCGTCCATGATCTGCGCGGCGCGGTCGCGCGGCAGGGCGCGTTGCAGCAGGCGCTCGGTGCTTTCGTAGCTGCCGACCAGGTGGCCCATGCCGCCCATGCTCTCGCCGAACTCGACGCAGAGGCGCTCGACCATCTCGGCGCGCACGCTGCCGAGTTGGGACATGGCGGCGGACACCTCCTTGATCTCGTCCTCGTGCATCATGCCGAACAGCCGGGCGGACTGCTCCTCGCCCAATGCCAGCATCAGCACGGCCGCCTTCTGCGCGCCGGTGAAGCCGCTGTCCTCGCCTGGCAATGGCATGCTCAGGTCGCCTCCTTCACCATCCAGCCGCGCATCACGGCCAGGCTCTCTTCCGGATGCTTCTCGACCAGGTCGGCGACGTTGCGCAGCGAGGACGCGCGCAGCGCGCCCTCGACGTTGCCGAGGGTGACCATGCTTTCATCCGTGCTGCCGCCGGGCCCGGCGATGCTCTTCATCCCGCCGGGCCCAGCCAGGGCCAAGGCGCCGGGCGGGACGGGCACGGGCTGGCCATCGGGCCCGGTGAGCATCAGGCCGCCCGCGGCGGCGGCGGCGGCGGCCTCGCCCAGCGCCGGGGTGTTGGCGGTCAGCCGGATGACCATCGGGCGCAGCACGAAAAGCAGCGCCAGCAGGGCGACCACGGCCAACACCGCCGTCTGTCCGAGCTTCATGAGGTCGGACTTGTCGACCGGCAGGCCGAACAGGCTCGGCTTGGTCGCCTCCGCCGGGGCATCGGCCTCGGCGAAGCGCAGGCTGACCACCTCCACCTTGTCGCCGCGCTTCTCGTCGAAGCCGACGGCGCTGCGGGCGAGGGCGGCGATGCGGCTCAGCTCGTCCGGGGTGCGGTCCTGCCAGGTGGTGTTCCCGTCGGCGCCCTTGACCTGCACCTGGTCCACCATCACCGCCAGGCTCACCCGGCTGACCAGCGGCTGGTCGCGCACGACGGTGCGGGTCGTCTTGCCGATCTCGAAGTTGGTGGTCTCCTCCGAACGCTGCTCCTGGCTGCCGGCCGGGTTGGCGCCGGCGTCGGCGTTGGGCAGGTTGTTGGCGACGCTGACGTTGCCGGGCGTCGTCTCGGTCGTCTTGTTGGTGGACGTGTTGTTCTGCGTCGACCGCTCGACCTTGCCGTCCGGGTCGAACTTCTCCTGCGTCTCGTGGACCTGGTCGTAGTTCATCTCGACCGCCGTCTCCACCCGGACCCGGCCCGGGCCCAGGCTGCGCTCCAGCATGTCCTCGACCGCGCGGGACAGGCGCTGTTCGGTCGAAACCCGCAGCTCGGTCGCGAAGCCGCCCATGGAGCCCGTCATCGCGTCGCCGGCCCGGGCCAGCAGGTTGCCGCGGCTGTCGATGATGCCGATGTTCTGCGGCCGCAGGCCCGGCACCGCGGAGGAGACCAGGCTCAGCACGGCCTGCACGCCCTCGCGGTCCAGGCGGGACGTTCCGGCCATGGTCAGCACGACGCTGGCCTGCGCCTCCTGCCGGTCGCGGGCGAACGGCTCGCGCTTCGGCATCACCAGGTGGACGCGGGCGCCGCGCACGCCGGAGATCATGCGGATCGACCGTGTCAGCTCGCCTTCCAGCGCCCGCGTCTGGCTGATCGCCTGCTGGAACTGGCTCGCCGTCAGGCTGTCGCCGCGGTCGAAGATCTCGTAGCCGATGGAGCCACCGGAGGGCAGGCCCTCCTTAGCCAGCAGCAGCCTGGCGCGGGGCACGTCCGCGGCCGGGACGGAGATGCGGGTGCCGTCGGGCCCGACCTCGTGCGAGATGTGGGCCTTGTCCAGCTGGTCGGCGACCTGGGCCGCCTCGCGCAGGTCCATGTCGGCGTAGAGCAGCGCCATGTGGTCCGTGCCGGCGCCCCGCAGGGCCAGGAAGGCCAGGATCAGCAGCATCGCCCCGGCCACTGCGGCCATCGCGATCAGGCGTCCGACGCCGAGTGCCTTGAACCCTTCCAGCAACGCTGCCATGCGACCGAGCCACCTGTCCCGACGGCGTTTTTGCCGTGCGCGGACCTTGCCCCGGCGGCCCTTACCGCCGTCTTAACGGCCGGCAGATTCTGCCGGGTGGGCTTCTTGCCTAGCTTCCCGAGGCCACGGACTGCACCTTGCTGAAGTCTACGGACAGGGCGCCGACCTGCAGCGTCACCGCGCCGTTGCTGTTGGTCACGCCGGTGGCCGTGCCGGTCACCGTGAACGGCACCGCCGTCGTCGTGCCGCCCGCGTTGGTGCCGTTGATCGCCACCGTGTAGGCGCCGTCCGCCAGCTGGGTGCCGGAATCGTCCTTGCCGTCCCAGGTGAAGGTGTTCGACCCGGCGTTCGACGTCGCGTCGATCTCCCGCACCTTCACCCCCGCGCTGTTGGTGATGGAGATGTCCACGGGCTCGGCCGAGGCGGTGGTGTAGTTCAGCTGCCCCGTGCCGTTCTGCAGCGCCACCTGCGTGCTGGCGACCGTGACCGACTTGCCGACCACGCCGGTGGCCTGGATCACCTCGCTGCCCTGGGTCGCCTGGATCAGGCTGGTGAGGCTGGAGTTGGTGGTGATCTGCTGTTCCACGCCGCTGAACTGGACGAGTTCGGAGGTGAAGGTGTTGCTGTCCATCGGGGTCGATGGGTCCTGGTTCTTCAACTGCGTCAACAGCAGGTTGAGGAAGTCGGTGAAGTTGTTGGTCAGCGAGGTGAGCGCGTTCGGCGCCGCCGTGCTGGTGCTGGACGTGGCGGCCGTGGCGGCGGCGGCCGTGCTGGTGGGGGTGGTGGTGCTGATCGATCCGGACATGGGGGTCTCCTTCAGGCGGTGATGTCGACGCCGGCGCGGAGCCAGCCAGATGATGCCGCTGCAAGCGCGGCGGGAACGGGGTATGCGCTGCGATCCTGGCGGCTGCTGCCGCCCTGCTGGCTGCCGCCCTGCCCGGCGAACCCGCCAGTGCCCGCAAACCCGCTGCCGCCGCCGCTGTCGGAGGCGGTCCTGCCGCCCGTGGCCGGGTCGGACAGGGAGAAGTTCAGCGTGCGGCTCTCTTGCGGCAGGCCGGCGCTGTCCAGGGTGCGATGCAGCGTGTCCTGATCGGCGACCAGCAGGCGCAAGGTGTCGGCCCGCTCGGCCGCCACGTGAACGGTGGCGGCGCCGTCCGCATCGCGGTCGATCCGCACCTGCACGTTGCCCAGCTCCCCCGGCTGAGGTGCAGCGTGACCGAGCTGCCCGCAGCCGCTTGGGACAGGTGGATCACGGCTGCGGCGACCTGGCGTGCCGGCGCCGGGGCGGCGGGAGGCGCGGCGGCGGTGACCGCCAGGTCGGGCTGGGATGGGGGTTGCACCAAGCCGGGCGGCACCGCAGGGGACGCGGTGGGCTGGCCGGGCGTGGCGGGTGCGGGCTCCAGGCTCGCGGCGGCAGCGGCCGCCGCAGCAGGTTGCGGGGGTGGCGCCGCGCTGGCGGGGAGGGCCGTAGCCAGCGGAAGGCGGGCGTTCCCGAGCAGCAGCTGGGTCGCCGCGGTCGCTGCGTCTGCGGCGGGCGCTGCCGCCGTCGCCCCGCCTTGCGGAGTGGGCAGGGTGGCCTGCGGGGGCGTGCCTGCGGGCACGGCGGGCATGTTGCGCGCAGTCGCGGGCAGGCTGGTCGCAGCCATCGTCTTTGCGGGCGCTGCAGCCGGCGCGCCAGCCTTTGCCGACGGCACGGCTGCGGCGAGCGGAAGCGCAGCCAACGCTTGCGGAGTGTCGCCGGGGCTGACCGCCTGGCTCGCGTCGAGCGTCGGCGCCGCTGCGCCCGGCATGGACGCCTCCGGGGCGGCGGCAGGCTCCGGATCGGCCGAAGCAAGCGCCGCGGGCGCCGGAGCGGCGTTCCCGGAGCCCGTTGCCTGGGATGCCGCCACGGCCGCGCCGGGCGAGGCTGCCTGCGAGGCTCCTCCGCCCGACCCTGCGTCGGCTGGCCCTGGCGCCGCGGGCGCTTGGGGGATGCCACTGGCCGGCATGGCTTGGATCGCCGCGCCCGGCACCGTCGCCACGGTGTTTCCGTCGACCGGGCGCTTCGGCGATGCCACGCGGCCGTTCGTCCGGGGTTGCGGTCCGATGCCGTGTGGTGCCGAGGCGGCCACTGGAAGGTCGGCAGCCGACGCCGCATCCGTCGGCGGTGCGACAGCTTGGCTGCCAGCCGGTGCGACCGTCGCCGCCGGGGCGGCGATCGCCGGCGCGACGATGGCGGAAGCCGCCGCGTCTTGGACGGGCTTCGCGCTGCCGCTCTCCGGCGCCAGGGGTGCGGCAAGGGACGGTGGCGATTGCAGGACCAACTTAGGCGGCGCCATCGTCGGTGCCGGCGGTGCCTTGCCATCGCCAGGCGCTACCATCGTCAGGCCGGAGGGGATCGCGGCGGGGGAAGTCCCCGCGACCGACTGGACCGGCGCACCCGGCCGGGCCGGCGCCGGCGCCACCGCATCGAGGACGCTGCCGAAGCCGCTTCCATCGCTGCCGGCTTGTCCAGGCGCGGCTGCTGTCCCATCGGCCTGCGCCGCGCGGGTTTGGTGAAAGCTCGAGGCTGCAAGGGGGCTGGTCATCGCGACGACAAGCGCAAACCGCGTGCCACGCCGAAAACCCGGCAAAAGGCTGTGCGGACGCCGGTGAACCGGCACATGTTGCCGGGCGCAAGCTGCCGGGTGGGTGCAACGCGTCGCCGGCATGGCATGGGTTTTCCCTACGATTTGCCAGCGATCGTGTGCTCCGATGGTGTGGCACGGTTCGTGCGGACGGTGGTGGCATCTGAAGTCCCGCCCGATTGGGCATAAGGTGGAGATCGATCCATGTCATCCCTGTTCGGCGCCTTGGCGACCGCAGTCAGCGGCCTCAACGCACAATCGTCCTCGTTCGGAAACATCAGCGACAACGTGGCCAACAGCCAGACGACCGGTTACAAGAGAACCGACACGAACTTCTCCGACTACCTGACGACGAGCACCCAGACGACCAACGATTCGGGCTTCGTGTCCGCGACCGCGGCCTACCGCAACGACGTGCAGGGCACCATCGCGTCCTCCGACAACGTCACCGCCCTGGCCATCTCGGGCGCCGGGTTCTTCCAGGTGACGCATGCGTCGACCGATACCAGCAACGTCGAGACGCTGGGCAGCAACCTGCAATACACCCGCGACGGCAACTTCTCGGTCGACAAGAACGGCTACCTGGTGAACGACAACGGCGATGCGCTGAACGGCTGGCTTGCCGACCCGACCACCGGGATCGTCAACCAGACCACGGTGCAGCCGATCAAGGTCGACACCGGGGCGCTGCCGCCCACGCCGACTTCCAACGTGGACCTGTCGGCCAACCTGCCGGCGACGCCCAGTGCCACGACGCCGATCTCCTCGCAGGTGAACGTGTATGACTCGAAGGGCACCCTGCACACGGTGAACCTCTCCTGGACGCAGAACAGCACGGATGACTGGACGGTCGCGGTGACCGCGCCGGACGCCGCCACGCCCAACGTCGGCTCCGCGGAGGTCAAGTTCGGCGCCACGTCCGGCAACGCGGTGTCTTCGGGCACCGTGGGCAGCGTCGACAACACCACCGGCAACGTCACGGGCTCGACCTACACGGCGAACGGGCCGGCATCGATGAGCCTGTCGCTGGATTTCGGCGAGGGACCGCAGAACGTCTCGCTCAACCTCGGCAACTACGGCGGCAGCACGGGGCTGACGCAGTTCGCGGGCACCAGCTACACGCTGAACTCCGTCACCCAGGACGGGATCGCGCCCGGCTCCTTCAGCGGCGTCACGACGCAGGCGAACGGAAACATCGTCGCCAACTACGACAACGGCAAGTCCGTGACGATCGCGCAAGTGCCGATCACCACCTTCGCCAACGCCGATAGCCTGCAGAAGGAGGATGGCCAGGCCTATTCCGTCACGGCGCAGTCCGGGGTGGCGCAGACCAAGGCGGCCAACAGCGGCGGCGCCGGCTCGCTCGTCACCCAGTCGCTGGAGGGATCGAACACCGACATCGCCACGGAATTCACCAAGCTGATCGTCGCGCAGCAGGCCTACTCCGCCAACACAAAGGTGGTGACGACGGCCAACCAGCTGTTGCAGACGACGATCGACATGAAGCAGTAGAAGGTTAGGCCAGACCGATGAGCCTGGACCTCGGCCTCGCAGCCGCATCGAGCGGGCTGACGAACATCAACCGCCAGCTGGCGGTGGTGTCGCAGAACGTCGCCAACGCATCGACGCCCGGCTACTCGAGGGAGGTCGTGGCCGACACCGCGCTCACCGCGGGCGGCGTCGGGTTCGGCGTGCGCACCGGCGTGGCGACGCGGGAGACGGACGCTGCGCTGGAGGACGCGCTCGACCAGCAGAATGCCAGCGTGTCCGGGTTGCAGGTGCAGTCCGACGCGCTCGCCTCCGTCGACGCGGCGCAGGGCACCACGGGTGCCGGCAACGACCTGTCGAGCCGGCTGGGTGCGCTGGCGGATGCGTTCACCACGCTCGGCACCGACCCGGCAAACCAGGCGCAGCAGGCCGCCGTCGTAACGGCCGCGCAGACGCTGGCCGGCGGCATCCGCGACCAGGCCACGGCCTACACCGCGGCCCGGCAAAGCGCGCAGGACGGTCTGGCGACGGACGTGGCGGCGCTGAACACCGCCGTGACCGCGGTCGGCGCGCTGTCGGACCAGATCATCGCGGCGCAGTCCCGCGGGGAGAGCACCGCGGACCTCGAGGCGCAGCGGGACGCGCAGGAGCAGACGGCCGCACAACTCGGCGGCTTGCGCTTCCTGCCCAACGGCAACGGGGACGTCACGGCGGTCGCGGGCGGCCTGGTGGTCAACACCCGCGCGGCCACCGGGCCGTTCAGCGTCGCCGCCGCCGCGCTCGGCGCCGGGACGGCGGCGCCGCCGCTGCTGCTATCGGGCACGGACGTCACCGGCGCGCTCACCGGCGGCAGCATCGGCGCCCGGCTGACGTTGCGCGACAAGACGCTGCCGCTGGCGCAGGCGGGCCTGGACGAGTTCGCGCAGACGCTGGCGACGCGGCTGAACAGCCAGGGCCTCAACCTGTTCACCGACCCGGCCGGCAACCCGCCCGCCACGGGCGGCACGCCGGTGCAGGCGGGCTACGTCGGATTCAGCACGGACGTGCAGGTGAACCCGGCGGTTGCCGCCACGCCGAGCCTGTTGCGTGACGGCACCCAGAACGTCGCGGCCGGCACCAACGGCGCCAGCGCGTTCACCGTCAACCCGGCGGGTGGGCCAGCCGGCAGCACGACGCTGATCAACCGCGTCCTGCTCTACGGGTTCGGCGCGCAGGCGCAGGCCGGCACCGACCAGCCTGCCCCGAACACCACCGGGCTGGGCGCCGACGGCACGCTCGCACTTTCCTATTCGACCGGCAGCACGCTGGCCAGCTTCGCCACGAACCTGGTGAGCGCCCAGGCCCAGACGGCCGGAGCGGCCAAGGACGACCTGACGAATGCGAGCGCCCTGCAGTCGACGCTGCAGACCAAGCTGCAGAGCGAGACGGGCGTTTCGGTCGACACGGAGCTGTCGAACCTGGTCACGCTGCAGAACGCCTACGGCGCCAATGCCAAGATCATCACCGCGGCGCAGTCGATGTGGACCAGCCTGCTGACGGCGGTGACGCCGTGAGCGGCGCCGTCTCGGGTGCGGTCGGGCAGGCGCTGTATGCCAGCACCACGATCAAGACGCAGCTGGACACGCTGAGCGGGCAGATCTCGAGCGGCCTGGTGTCGAGCAGCTATGCCGGGCTCGGCGCCAAGGCCGAAACCTCGCTCAGCCTGCGGCCGCAGATCAACCATCTGGCCGCGCAATCGGCTGCGATCGACGCGGTGTCCGGGCAGCTGAACGTCAGCCAGACGGCGCTGACGCAGATCACCAGCATCGCCAGCAGCTTCAATGCGCAGCTTGCCAACCTGAACAACGTCACGCCGACCCAGATCGACAGCGTGGCGGTGGACGCGCGCTCGGCATTGCAGCAGGTCGCCACCCTGCTCGACACCACGGAGGGCGGCAACTACGTGTTCGCCGGGACGGACACCGCCAACCCGCCCGTGCCGGACCCGAGCCAGATCCTGACCTCCGGCTTCTATACGCAGATCGCGTCGGCCGTGTCCGGCCTGTCCACCAACGGCGCCGCGGCGACGGCCGCCAGCACGCTGGCCATCGCCTCGTCCGATGCCGCGGGGACGACGCCGTTCTCGGGCCCGCCCGGCCAGGTGCAGACCTTGCAGCTGGGCACGGGCGCTGCGGTGCAGGTGGGCGTGCTGGCCAACCAGAACACGCTGGCGGTGTCGACCGGCAGCTCCACGACCGGGTCGTACATGCGCGACATCATGCGCGGGCTTGCCACCCTGGCCAACCTGTCCAGCGCCAATGCCAACGACCCGGGCTTCACCGCGCTGGTGCAGGACACGCGGACCAGCCTATCCGGCGCGATCACCGCCATCGGCGGCGAGGCGGGTGCGCTGGGCGACATCCAGACCTCGCTGAAGTCGGTGCAGTCGCAGGACAGCGACACGGGCACCGCGCTCACCGCGCAGGTCTCCTCGGTCGAGGACGTGAACGTGGCCCAGGCGATCACCAGCCTGTCCCAGGTCCAGACCCAGCTCAGCGCCAGCTACAAGCTGATCTCGGAGATCAGCAAGCTGTCGCTGGTCGATTATTTGTGAGCGATTCACCTCCGCTTAAGGCGCCGCACCCATACTGTGCCGGAGCCCACGAAAAGCGTGGGGCATGTTTAACGTCAGAGCCAACAAGGTAAGACACCATGTCCTCCATCAACACGAACACCGCCGCCTACGTGGCCCTCCAGTCCCTGAACCAGACCAGCTCCGCCTTGCAGACGGCGCAGAAGGAAATTTCCACCGGCTATCGCGTCAACGACGCGACGGACGATGGCGGCGCCTTCGCCGTGGCGCAGAAGGTCCGCTCGGACGTCAGCGCGCTGACCAGCGTCAACCAGCAGCTGGGCAATGCCCAGGGCCTGGTCACGACGACGGTCTCCTCGCTCACCAGCATCTCCAACTCGTTTACCGACGCCAAGGCGCTGCTGGTGAAGATCGCCGACGACAGCATCTCGGACGACCAGCGCAACCAGTACATCACCTCGTTCAAGTCGCTGGTCTCCAGCGTGGCGGACGACGTCGACGGGTCGACCTATAACGGGCAGACCTTGCTGGGTGCTGCGTCCGGCGCGGTCGCCGGCACGTCGAAGACGGTCATCAGCAACGAGTCCGGTGCCGTCAGCACGATCAGCTCCGAGGATAACAGCGGCACTGCCGGTGCACTCGCGGCGTTGATCGGCGGCACGTTCTCGCGCAGCGCGGCTGGCGTCGACACGTTCAGCGGCGTCGGCTTCACCAGCGCGTCCGACGCCCAGACCGCGGCCGCTGCCGCGCTGGTCACCGGCGCCGGGTTCGACACCGCGCAGACGGCGGTGGCCAACCAGCTGAACCAGGCTGGTGCGGACTCGAACTACCTGAACAGCCAGATCACGTTCAACAGCAACAAGATCGACAGCCTGAACTCGGGCCTCGGTGCGCTGGTGGACGCCGACCTGTCGAAGGAGTCGGCGGTGCTGCAGTCGCTGCAGATCAAGCAGCAATTGGGCACCCAGGCGCTTTCGATCGCCAACCAGGCACCGCAGAGCCTGCTGAGCCTGTTCAAGTAACCGGCCCAACCCGGAGGCGGCGTCACCGCCGCCTCCGGTGTCTGCCCCGCAAGTCTCTTCGCAGGATGCCCGATGTCCAACCTAGTTCTCGAATTGCGTCCAGGCGAGGTGATGATCGTGAACGGGGCGCCGATCCGCTTCCGCACGAAGTCCCGCTTGGAACTGACCGCGCATGCCCGGTTCCTGTTCGGCAAGCAGATCATGCAGCCGGACCAGGCGGACAGCCCGGCGCGCCGCATCTATTTCGCCCTGCAATCCGCCTATATCGGCGTCGACGAGGAGCGCCCGCGAGGACTGGAAGCGGCCCGTGCGCTGATCGCGGCGTTCAAGGGCGCCACATCCTCGGCGCTGGCGCGCGAAATCCTCGACCGGGCGATGGCCGCCGCCGAGGCGGACGATTGCTACGGCGCGCTCAAGCTGGCCCGCCGCATCATTCGCCACGAAGACACCGTGCTGGGCCGCGACAGGGTGGATGCCCCGGTCGCCATGCAAGCCGCCGAGTAAGGAGTAGCCTATGTCTGCCTACATGCAGGCCAGCCGAGCCTACCAGACATCGTCGGAGAGCCGCAGCCTGCGTGCGCAGGAGGCCGACATCTTCCGTCGTGCCAACGGCGCCATGCGGACGGCGCTGAACGGCACGGAGATCGACCGCGTGCGCGCCGTCGCCGACAACCGCCGGCTGTGGCTGACGGTGCTGGGCCTGGTGCAGGACCCGCACAACCAGTTGCCCGTCCCGGTCCGCGCGTCGCTCACATCCATCGGGCGTTCCGTCCAGCGCGAGATGGACGCGTCCTCGCCCGACCTCGATTTCCTGATCTCGGTCAACGAGAACGTCTCGGCAGGATTGTCGACCCGCTAGCCATGAGCGGTTCCATCGCCAGCATCGGAAGCCTCGTGCTCTCGCTGTTCAACACGGACGACAGCGGTTCCGGCGTGTCCGGGCTGCTGTCCACGATCAACGGCGGCGGCAGCACGGTCAGCAACGTCAACCCCGTGACGGCCTTGCAGACTGCGGAGGCCAACAGCACGGCGGACATCGCACAGACCGCGGCCGACCCGACGGTCGCCCGCGACATCGCGACCTTCCGCTCCAAGGTGGCTTCGGCCACCAGCCCGGCGCAGCTGCTGCAGGACCCGACCGTGCTGCAGGTGCTGCTGACGGCGAACGGGCTGGGCGACCAGGCGCAGTACCCCGCGCTGGCGCAGAAGGCGCTGCTGTCGGACACCACGGACAGCAACTCGCTCGCCGACACGCTGTCCGACACGACCTGGAAGTCGGTCGCGTCGACCTACGACTTCGCCAACAAGGGCCTGTCGGTCATCCAGAACCCCCAAGTCCTGAACACCATCGCCAACGGCTATGCCGAGGTGACGTGGCGCAATTCCCTGGATGCGACCACGCCGGGCCTCTCGGAGGCACTCACCTTCAAGGACGAGGCCTCGGGCATCAAGTCGGTCGACCAGATCCTGGGCGACGCCACCTTGCGCACCGTGGTGACCACGGCGCTGGGCATCCCGGAGCAGATCGCGTTCCAGGACATCGGGGCGCAGGAGCAGGCGATCAGCTCCAAGCTGGACATCACGCGGTTCCAGGATCCCAAATTCGTCGAGTCCTTCACCACCCAATACCTGATCGCGGCGGGCAGCGCCGCCAGCAGCAGTGCGAGCAGCTCGGGCACGAGCCTGGACGCGCTGGCCTATTCCGCCCGCGGCCTGGTGGTGTAGCGCCTGGCCTTGACCAGCCTGGCCGAAGGGGGAGGATCGTCCGGTCTGCTCCGGAGGAACCCCCATTGGCCACGCACCGCATCCCCGCCACGCCCGAGACCGTCCGTTGGGGGATCTTCGACGCCGGCTTTCCTCCGCTGCTGACCGTCCAGTCGGGCGACACGGTCGTGCTGGAATGCGTGTCGGGCACGCCGGAGATGTTGCCGCCCGCCAGCCTGGGCCGCACCGTCCCGCCGGCGCTGCGGGCCATCCATGCCGCCAATCCGCCGCGCATGGCCGGGCACATCCTCACCGGCCCGGTGGCCATCGCCGGCGCCGAGCCCGGCGACACGCTGGAGGTCCGGATCGACGCGATCGAGCTCGGGGCGGATTGGGGGTATTGCGGCTTCCGCCCCCTGGCGGGGACCCTGCCGGAGGATTTCCCCGAGCGGTTCGTCAGCCACATCGCCGTCGACCAGGCCCGCCGGGTAGGCACGCTGCCCTGGGGCACCGAACTGGCGCTGGCACCCTTCTTCGGCGTCATGGGCGTGGCGCCGCCGCCGAACTACGGTGCCATCTCCACCAAGGAGCCGCGGGAGCACGGCGGCAACCTCGACAACAAGGAGCTGGGCGCCGGCGCGACGCTGTTCCTGCCGGTATGGGTGCCCGGCGCAAACTTCTCCGCCGGCGACGGCCACGGCGTGCAGGGCGACGGCGAGGTCTGCATCAACGCGCTGGAGACCTGCCTGACCGGCACCTTCACCTTCGTGCTGCACAAGAAGGATGGGCTGGCCTATCCCCGGGGCGAGACCGCCACCCACTACATCAGCATGGGCATGAACGAGGACCTCGACCTCGCGATGAAGCAGGCACTGCGCCAGATGATCGCCTTCATCTGCGGGCGGACCAACCTGTCGCGGGAGCAGGCCTACGCCTTCTGCTCGCTGGCGGTCGATTTCCGCGTGACGCAGACGGTCAACGGCGAGAAGGGCGTGCACGGCATGCTGCGCAAGGGTTTGCTGTTCTAGCCGGGCGCCACGCTACGGCTTGTGTGTCTTTGTCGAGTTACCCACAACTTTCTGTGCTTGTCCGCTGGTGCCGCGTGCTCCTGCCCGCTACCGTATGTTGCGGTCGGAACGGGGAAGGGCACAACGGATGGACTGGACAGACGAGGTCATCGGGCGCCTGAAGGCTCTTTGGGCACAGGGGGTGTCCACCGCGGAGATCGGCCGCCGGCTTGGCGTGTCCAAGAATGCCGTCGTCGGAAAAGCGCATCGCCTGCTGTTGGAAGCCCGGCCGTCACCCATCCGGCGCGGCCCACCCGTCGCGGCGCCGAAGCGCCCGGCGATCCGGCGGTCGGTCGGCCCCACTTTGCCGGCCATGGCCCCGGCGGCGGCGGCCGAGCGGGAGCGGCCGGCCCCCGCCCCGGCGCCTGCAGCCCCCGCGCCGGCGCCCGTGCTGCGCGCCGTCAAGCGCGCCCCGGGCGGCCGGTTGGTGGCGTGCTGCTGGCCGATCGGGGAGCCGGGCACGCGGACGTTCCGCTTCTGCGATGCGGAGTCGTTGCCCGGCAAACCGTATTGCGTGACCCATGCCGCGCTGGCCTATGTGAAGGTGCGGGACCGGAGGGAGGAGGCGGCCTGACCGCGAACGCCTGCGCGCCCTCATGATTTCGTTGCGTATTGCGACATGTCACCGTAGCGTATCGAACGGGTGACAGGACGGGGCGTCCACCCGGAGCGGTTGTTCTGGGCGGGCGCCGGATCGGCCTGTTCCTTGTCAGGCAGGGAAGGCGGGCATGACTGTTGGCGTCGTCAAGTGGTTCAATCCGACCAAGGGCTACGGGTTCATCGCACCCGACACCGGCGGCAAGGACGTGTTTGTCCATATCAGCGCCGTCCAGCGGGCGGGCCTGCGCAACTTGAACGAGGGTCAGAAGATCAAGTTCGAGGTGGAGCAGCAGCAGAACGGCCGGGCGGCCGCGGTCGATCTCGTCGCCGCGGAGTAGTGGCGGCTCTTGAACCGACATCGACTGCCTTGTAGCTAGGCAGGATGACCATCCGTCTCAACCCCACCCTGGCAGCGCCGCGTCGTGCGGCTGCGGCCCTCGATGCCGATGCGGTCCGCTCCGCCTACCGAAGATGGGCTTCGGTGTACGACATGCTGTTTGGCGGCGTTTCCGCGCCGGGGCGCCGCCGCGCGGTCGCCGCGGTCAACGCCCTGCCGGGCCGTGACGTGCTGGAGGTCGGCGTCGGCACCGGGCTGGCACTGCCGCATTATGGCGCGCAGAAGCGAGTGACCGGCATCGACCTGTCGTCGGACATGCTGGCCCGCGCCCGCGCCCGAGTGGAGCGGGAGGTGCTGGGCAACGTGGTGGCGCTCCAGGAGCAGGATGCCGAAGCGACCGGCTTCGCGGAGGGCCAGTTCGACATCGCCGTCGCCATGTTCGTTGCGTCCGTCGTGCCGAACCCGCGGCGGCTGCTGGCGGAGATGCGCCGGGTGGTCAAGCCGGGTGGCACCCTGCTGTTCGTCAACCACTTCGCTGCCACAAGCGGGCCGCGGCTCGCGGTCGAGCGGGCGATGGCTCCGGCCGGTCGTGCGCTGGGCTGGCATCCGGACTTCAAGACCGAGGCGTTGTTGCCGCCGGACGATTTAACCCGCGCCGTCAGCAGTTCGGTGCCGCCGCTAGGCCTTTTCACCCTGATCCAACTCCCCAACTAGAGCGTCGTTGCCGCCCCGACCTTGATCTGCGGCAAGCGGTCGGATAGGTCCGGTGCAGTGACGCGCGTATGGGGATTTTGGGGCAGATGAAGCAAATCCGGCGGTTGTCCATGCTGCCCGCCTTGGCTGCGCTGACCCTGGTTGGCGCGACGACCGCCCATGCACAGACGCCGAGCCCGTGGGCCATCGGCATGCAGACCTCGCACAGCCCGGTCGAGAGCGGCATCCAGAGCCTGCACACCCTGGTCAACGTGCTGATGATCGGGGTGGTGATCTTCGTGGCGGCGCTGCTCGGCTACGTCATCTGGAAGTTCAACAGCAAGCGCCATCCGGTCGCAAGCCGCACCAGCCACAACACCATCCTCGAAGTCGCCTGGACTGTGCTGCCCGTGCTGATCCTGGTGGTGATCGCCATCCCGTCGTTCAAGCTGGTGTATTTCGAGGACCGGGTCCGCGACGCGGACCTGACGATTAAGGTGACGGGCCACCAGTGGTATTGGGAATACGGCTACCCGGACAGCGCCAACATCCATTTCGACAGCTACATGGTGGCCGACGAGGACATCAAGCCCGGGCAAATCCGCCGCCTGTCGGTGGACAACCCCCTCGTCGTGCCGGCCGGCAAGAACATCCGCATCCTGACCACCGGTGCCGACGTGATCCACAGCTTCTTCATCCCCTCGCTTGGCGTGCAGCGCTACGCGATCCCCGGCCGCACGATCGAGACCTGGATGAAGGTCGACAAGCCGGGCGACTACTATGGCGAGTGCAACCAGATCTGTGGCACCAACCATAGCGCCATGCCGATCCACGTGCAGGCGGTGACGGACGCCGACTACAAGACGTGGCTGGACCAGGCGAAGACCAAGTTCGCCAGCGACGCGGGTCCGGGGACCTCGCACTACGCGGCCCTCACCCCACAGTAATCTCGCCTGCGCAGGAGACACCGGACGATGTCGGCTACCACCCACGACCACGCGCATGACGACCACCACGGCCATGCGCCGGGTTTCGTGCACCGCTGGCTGTTCTCGACCAACCACAAGGACATCGGCACGCTGTACCTGATCTTCGCCGTGTGCGCGGGGATCGTGGGCGGCATCCTGTCGCTGATCATGCGCGCGCAGCTCGCCGCGCCAGGCAACCACATCGTCTCCACCGGCCAAAACTGGAACACGCTGGTGACGGCGCATGGCCTGATCATGATCTTCTTCACGGTCATGCCGGCGATGATCGGCGGTTTCGGCAACTGGTTCGTCCCGCTGATGATCGGCGCGCCGGACATGGCGTTCCCGCGGCTGAACAACATCTCCTTCTGGCTTCTGGTGCCGGCTTTCTTCCTGGTGATGGCCGGGCTGCTGACGGGGCAGGGCGCCGGCTCCGGCTGGACCCTGTACACGCCGCTGTCGGCGCAGCAGGACATCTCCATGGACTACACGCTGTTCGCGCTGCACTTGGCGGGCATCTCCTCGCTGCTCGGCGCGATCAACTTCATCACGACGATCTTCAACATGCGCACGCCCGGCATGACGCTGCACAAGATGCCGTTGTTCGTGTGGTCCATGCTGGTGACGGCGTTCCTGCTGCTGCTGGCGATCCCCGTGCTGGCCGGCGCGATCACCATGCTGATCACGGACCGTAACTTCGGCACCTCGTTCTTCGACCCGAAGGGCGGCGGCGACCCGCTGCTGTTCCAGCACCTGTTCTGGTTCTTCGGCCATCCAGAGGTGTACATCATGATCCTGCCGGGCTTCGGCATGATCAGCCACATCGTGTCGACTTTCTCCAAGAAGCCGGTGTTCGGCTACCTGGGCATGGCCTACGCCATGGTGGCGATCGGCGTGGTGGGCTTCGTCGTATGGGCGCACCACATGTTCGTGTCCGGCATCAGCGTGGACACGCGGGCCTACTTTATGGCGGCGACGATGATCATCGCCGTGCCGACCGGGATCAAGATCTTCTCCTGGATCGCGACCATGTGGGGCGGCTCGATCGAGATGAACACGCCGATGCTGTGGGCAGTCGGCTTCATCTTCCTGTTCACGGTCGGCGGCGTGACCGGCGTGGTGCTGTCCAATGCCGGTATCGACCAGATCCTGCACAACAGCTACTACGTGGTGGCGCACTTCCACTATGTGCTGTCGCTGGGCGCAGTGTTCTCGATCTTCGCCGGGTTCTACTACTGGATCGGCAAGATGAGCGGCCACCAGTACCCGGAGTTCTGGGGCAAGGTGCATTTCTGGGTGACGTTCATCGGCGTGAACCTGACGTTCTTCCCGATGCACTTCCTGGGGCTGAACGGCATGCCGCGCCGCTACCCCGATTACCCCAACGCCTTCGCGGGCTGGAACCACATCGCGTCCATCGGGTCCTATATTGGCGGCCTGTCGGTGCTGATCTTCCTCTACGTCGTGTTCCGGACGTTCACCTCGAAGGAGAGGCTGGCGGAGAACTACTGGGGCGAGGGTGCGACGACCCTGGAATGGAGCGTCGCCTCGCCGCCGCCGTTCCACACCTTCGAAGAGCTGCCACGGGTCCGATGAGCGACGCCACTCTGAGCGCCGCCGTACCCTTCGCGGCGGGGGCGGAGTGGCGGGATTGGCTTGCCCTGCTGAAGCCCCGCGTCGTCACGCTCGTGGTGCTGACGGGAATGGTCGGCATGCTGGTGGCGCCGGGGCACCTGCATCCCGTGCTCGCGTTCACCACGGTGCTGTGCATCGCCGTGGCGGCCGGGGCCGCGGGTGCCATCAACATGTGGTACGACCGCGACATCGACGCTATCATGGGCCGCACCAGCCAGCGGCCCATCCCCGCGGGCCGGATCGCGCCGGGCGAGGCGCTGGCGTTCGGCGTCGTCCTCGCCGTCGCCTCCGTCCTGCTCATGGCGCTGGCGACCAACGTGGCGGCCGCGGCATGGCTGGCGGTGTCCATCGCGTTCTATGTCTTCGTCTATACCATGTGGCTGAAGCGCCGTACGCCCCAGAACATCGTCATCGGCGGGGCTGCGGGTGCGTTCCCGCCGATCATCGGCTGGGTTGCCGTTAGTGGCGACGTCAGCGCCATGCCGCTGCTGCTGTTCGCCATCGTCTTCCTGTGGACGCCGCCGCATTTCTGGTCGCTGGCGCTGTATGCATGCAAGGATTACGGGCGTGCCGGCGTGCCGATGCTTCCCGTGGTGGCGGGCGCCCGCCACACCAGGCTGCAAATCCTGCTTTACACCCTGGTGTTGGTGCCGGTTTCCCTGCTGCCGTGGATGCTCGGCTACGCGGGTGCGGTGTACGGGCTGACCGCCGCGGCGCTCGGGCTCGGCTTCGTGCTCAGCGCGATCCTGGTCTGGCGGGACCGGCAGGACGAGGCCGGCGTCAGCCTGACCAAGGACGCGCCCGCGCGGGCCGCGTTCCGGTTCTCGCTGGCCTATCTGGCGATCCTGTTCGCGGCGGTCGCGGTCGACCATTTCGTTGGTTGATGAGTTCCCGCCGCCGCTGCCTCCGGCGCAGGCTGCCGAACTGCGGCGGCGCCAGCGCGGGCGCAACATCGCGCTGCTCGTCGTGCTCGTGGCCGTGGTCGTGCTGTTCTACGCCATCTCCATCGTCAAGCTGAGCGGCGGATCATGAAGCGCAACAGCCTGTTCGGTGGCGGTCTCGTCGTGGTCGCGGTCGGGATGGTCGGGCTTTCCTTCGCCTCCGTGCCGCTCTACCGCCTGTTCTGCTCGGTCACCGGATACGGCGGCACGCCGCAGATCGGGCCGGAGGCGCCCCAGGCCGAGGTGGCGCGCGCCATCACCATCGCCATGAACGCCGACACCAGCCCGCAGCTGCCCTGGTCCTTCGCGCCGGAGCGGCGAAGCGTGACGATGGCGCTGGGCGAGGAGCAGCTGGCGTTCTACGACGGCAAGAACCTGTCGGACCACACCATCACCGGGCACGCGCTGTACAACGTCACGCCGGACGTGGTGGGCCGCTACTTCCACAAGACGGAATGCTTCTGCTTCACCTCGCAGACGCTGGCCGCCGGGGAGAAGGTCCAGTTCCCCGTGACCTTCTGGGTGGACCCGGCCATCCTGCAGGACCCCGAGACGCGGGACGTCCATACGATCACGCTGTCCTACACCTTCTTCCCCTCGCTGGAGGAGGCTGCACGCGTCGGCGCCTTGGCCAAGGCTGGTCCGCATACCGGCAATGCCGGGCAGCCGCGCATCCTGGAGCAGGGTGCGGCCGGGGGATGACGCGCCGCGCCGCACGCTCTATCCTCCGCCGGCCCCGCCGCCCAACTCGATAGGTCTTTGACATGGACACCCACGCCCCCGTCGCACCGACCATCTCGTCCGGGTTGAAGCAGCCCTATCACCTGGTCAATCCCAGCCCGTGGCCATTGGTCGGCGCGCTCGGCGCCGGGCTGACGGTGATCGGCATCATCCATGCCGCGCATTTCGGCAGTTATCTGTGGCTGAGCCTGGGGCTGGTCGTCGTGCTCGCGACGATGGCGATGTGGTGGCGCGACGTCCTGGCCGAGAGCCGCACGCCCGGGCTGCACACCGCCGTGGTGCGGCTTGGCCTGCGCTACGGCATGACGCTGTTCATCACCAGCGAGGTGATGTTCTTCGTCGGGTTCTTCTGGGCGTTCTTCCACTTCGCCCTGTTCCCGGAGCACGTGCTGGACGTGACCGGCCCGGCCGTCTGGCCGCCTGCGGGGATCGAGACGTTCAACCCGTTCAACCTGCCGTTCCTCAACACGATGATCCTGCTGCTGTCCGGCTGCACCGTGACATGGGCGCATCACGCGCTGATCGAGAACGACCGGCGGCACCTGATCATGGCGTTGGGATTGACTGTTCTGCTGGGGCTGTCCTTCACCTGCTTCCAGGCGCTGGAGTACTCGGACGCGCCGTTCAAGTTTAGCGGCGGTGGCGTCTACCCGGCGGTGTTCTTTCTCGCCACCGGCTTTCACGGCTTCCACGTCATCGTCGGCACGTGTTTCCTGATCGTCTGCTGGTTCCGCTCGCGCGACGGGCAGTTCACGCCGCAGCGCCATTTCGGGTTCGAGGCGGCGGCCTGGTATTGGCACTTCGTCGACGTGGTCTGGCTGTTCCTGTTCGTCGCCGTGTATTGGTGGGGCGCCGGCGTCACGGTCGCGGAGTAGCGTGGCCGACACCCTCCAGCCTGGCCTGCTGCGCACCTCGCTGCTCTGCCGCTGTCCCCGCTGCGGGGAGGCGGGGATCTTCACCGGCGTGCTGACGGTGCGGGACCGGTGCCCGGTCTGCGACCTGAACCTCGCGGAGGCCGACACCGGGGATGGCGCCGCGGCGTTCATCATCCTGATCGAAGGCGCGGCCCTGGTGGCGCTGGCGTTCTGGGTGGAGTTCCGCTTCAACCCGCCGCTCTGGGTGCACGCCGTCTTGTGGCCTGCCCTGGCCATCCCCATCACCATCCTGATGATGCGCCCGCTCAAGGCATTCCTCGTGGCCCAGCAATACCGCAACCGTGCCGACGAGATGGGGGCGGAATGACCGCGGCGTCCATCCCGGTCCGGCACTCCCGGCTGCGCGGGCTCGTTGTTCCCGGCCTGATGACGGCGGTGATGCTGGCCATGCTGGTGGCGCTCGGCGTCTGGCAACTGCACCGCCTGCAGTGGAAGCTCGGCCTGCTTGCGGAGATCGACCGGGCGGAGGCTTCGGCCCCCGTGCCGTTGCCGGCCCACCCGCTGCCGTTCACCAAGGTCAGCGTCACCGGGCATCTGCGGACCGACCTGTCGGCGCTCTACGGGGTGGACGTGCACGACGTGCCCGGCGGCACCGCGATCGGCGCCCAACTGATCCAGCCGCTGGAGCGCCCGGGGCAGGAGCCGCTGCTGGTCGATCGCGGCTGGATACGGGAGGGGCAGACCGGCATCCCCGGCGGCGACGTGACCGTCGTGGGCTACGTCCGTGACCCGGCGACACCAGGCGCCTTCAGCCCCGATGACGACGTGGTGGGCCGGCACTTCTACACGCTCGATCCGGCGAAGATCGGGGCGGCGCTGGGGCTGCCGCAGGTGGCCCCGTTCACCTTGATCGCGATGGGGGATGGCGGCATGCCCGAGCCTGCCAGCGCCCTGCCGCGGCCGCCGAACGATCACCTGAACTATGCGCTGACGTGGTTCGGGCTGGCGCTGTCTCTGCTGGCAGTGTTCGGCGCCTACGTCCGCAAGACGCTCCGCGCATGAACGCCGCCGCTGGCCCGGCCTACGCACGCCTGCGCGATCGCTTCGACCGACTGGCCACGCTGAACGAAGCGGCCGCCATGCTCGGGTGGGACGCAGCCGCGATGATGCCGCAGGGCGGGGCGGCTGCGCGCGGCGACCAGCTGGCGGTCCTGGCCGGCCTTGCACACGGGCAACTGACCGCCCCCGCCATCGCCGACGACCTGGCCGAGGCGGAGGCGCCCGGCGACGATTGGCAGGACGCAAACATCCGGCTGATGCGGCATGCCCACACCCGGGCGACCGCCATCCCAGCCGACCTGGTCGAAGCCAGTGCCCGCGCCAACGCCGCCTGCGAGACGGTGTGGCGCCAGGCCCGGCGCAGCGCCGACTTTGCCCTGGTGGCGCCCTACCTGGCCGAGGTGGTGCGGCTGACCCGGCACCAGGCCGACGCGTTGGCGCCGGTGCTGCGCCTGTCCCCCTATGATGCGCTGATGGACGGCTACCAGCCCGGCATCGCCGCAGCGGATGTGGCGCCGATCTTCAGCCGATACGAGGCCTTCCTCCGCGACGCGCTGCCGCGGGCGCTGGAGCGGCAGGCCCGGTCACCCGCGCCGTTGCCGCTGCCCGGCCGCTTTCCCGCCGCGACGCAGGAGGCGCTGTGCCGCCGCCTGTCGCAACGGGCCGGCCTGGATTTCACCCATGCCCGGCTGGACCGCTCGGCCCATCCGTTCTGCGGCGGCACGCCGACCGACATCCGGATCACGACGCGGTACGACGAGGCGGATCCGGCGCAGGCGGTCATGGGCGTGCTGCACGAGACCGGCCATGCCCTCTACGAGCGCGGGCTGCCCACCGACCATGCGCGCCAACCGGTGGGCGAGGCAGCGGGGATGGGGGTGCATGAGAGCCAGTCGCTGATCGTCGAGATGCAGGCCTGCCGCTCGGACGCCTATCTCGCCTGGCTTGGCCCGGAGCTGCACGCGAGCTTTGGCGGCGACCCCGCGCCGTATCGGCCGGAGAACCTCGCCCGCCTGTGGCGCCGGGTGAAGTGCGGCTGCATCCGCGTGGATGCGGACGAGATGACCTACCCCGCCCACGTGATCCTCCGCTTCCGCCTGGAGCAGGCGCTGGTCTCGGGTGCATTGACCGTGGCCGACCTGCCGGGCGCGTGGAACGAGGGCATGCATGGGCTGCTCGGCATCGTGCCGCCGGATGACGCGAAAGGCTGCCTGCAGGACATCCACTGGTATGATGGCGGTTTCGGCTACTTCCCATCCTACACGCTGGGCGCCATGGCCGCGGCCCAACTGATGGCGGCGGCCCGGCGTGCCGTGCCGGACGTCGACGCAGCACTGGCCCGCGGCGAGCACGCGCCGCTGCTGGCCTGGCTGCGCACCAGCGTCCACGCCCAGGGCAGCCGCCTCGGCTTCAACGACCTGCTGCGCGCCGCCACCGGCAAGCCGCTCGACCCGGCCGATTTCGAGGCCCACCTGACGGCCCGTTATCTCGCCTGACGCGATGCTTCTCCCGCTGGGCAGCGCCGGAAGACGAGTGCGCGATGGGGTGACGAACGCCCACGACCAGGAGGTTTCGGCATGAACACGGCGACGCCACGAGTTTTATCGGGTGCAGAGGTCCGCGCATTGTCGACCCGGTCGGACTGGTCGGGCGGCATCCAGATCGCCCTGCACGTGGCCTTGATCGCGGTTGCGGCCTGGCTGGTTGCGCTGTCGGGTCCCTGGACGGTGGTGCCCGCGATCGTGCTGCTTGGGGTGGCGCAGTCGGCGCTGTTCGCACCGGTGCACGAGACGATGCACCTGACGGCGTTCCGCAGCCGCCTGGCGAACGCGGTCGTGGGCTGGCTGGCCGCCTGTCCGTCGCTGCTGAATTGGCATTTCTACACCGTGTTCCACCTCGCGCATCACCGCTTCACGCAAGACCCGGAGCGGGACCCGGAACTGAACCCATCGCCCCCTGCCGCGCTCGACGGCTATCTGCTGCGCGTGCTGGGGGTGAATTACTGGCGGGCGCGCGCCAAGGTGCTGGTGGATTGCTGGCGAGGCGACCTGTCGGCCTACTCGTATGTGCCGGCGGCTTCGCAACGCCGGGTGATCGCCAGCGTGCGCTGCATGACGGCCTTCGTCGCCAGCCTTGCCATCCTGTCGGGCGTGTTGTGGGGCTGGTGGGTCCCGGTGGTGTTCTGGCTCCTGCCGCAGATGGTGGGCCAGGTGTTCCTGCGGCTCTACCTCCTCACCGAGCATACCGGGTGCGAGGAGACGCCGAACGGCTTGGTCAACACCCGGACAACGCTGACAACGCGGCTGGTGCGGTTGCTGATGTGGAACATGAGTTACCACGCGGAGCACCACCTCTACCCCTCCGTGCCGTTCCATCGCCTGCCGCTCGCCCACGTCGCGGTGCGCGAGCGGCTTGGTGTCGTGCAGGACGGCTATGCGCGCTGGCACGCGGGTTACCTGCGGACCATCCTCGGGCGCGGGTGAGGCCGTCTACTTCTCCCGCTTCCTCTGGGAGAGGGCTTGTGAAGTGAAGGTGGATCGCGCAACGGAGCGTTAACCGCTTTGCAGCATGGTGGTAACCGCCATGCCACGTCTGCTTCACCTTTGCACCGCGGCCCCCCTGCGCCCGCTCCTGGCGTCGCTGCGATGCCTGCGTCACGCGCGGCAGGGCGCCACGGCAGTGGAGTTCGCGCTGGTCGGGCTGCCGTTCGTGATGTTCGTGATCGGCATCCTGTCCTTCGGCTACATGTCCTTCCTGCAATTCGCGCTGGATTTCTCCCTGCAACAGGCGGTGCGGCAAATCCAGATCGGCAACGTCGCAGGCAGCACGTCCTCCGCCACCTTCGTGACCAGCGTGATGTGCCCGATCTTCTCGCAGTTCGCGTCCTGCGACGGGCTGCAGGTCTCGGTGCAGCCGGTCACCGATTACTGGTCCAGCTACGCCGCCATCACCAGCGCCTCGCAGCCGAGCGCGTTCTGCACCGGCCAGCCCGGCACGCTGATGTTCGCCCGGGCGGCGTACCAGGCGCCGGTGTGGGCCAGTTTCATGGCCTTCTCGCTGCCGCCCAGCCCGGTCTCCTCCGGACAGTCGATCGTGTCCGCCGCGGCCTTCGCCAACGAGAACCCGTCCGGGGTCACGGCTGTGACGCTGCCCGGATGCTGAGCCTGCTGCGCAGCCGCCGCGGCCTGGCGGGCCTCGAGTTCGCGATCGTGGCGCCGTTCCTGGTGCTGATCCTGCTGAGCCTGGCCGATCTGTCGCGCGCGATCATCGTCGGGCGGCGCCTGACCGTCGCCGCCGAGGAGACGGCGACCATCGCCTCGACCGAGGCGGTGCAAGCCAGCAGCCTGAACATCCTGAGCGCGAAGCAGGCCTACGCCGCCACCACGGCGCCGTTCGCCATCTTCCCGGACTGGCTGCCTACGCAGGCCAGCGTGAACAACACCTTCGCGATCACGCTGTCGGAGGTGAACTTCGCCGCCAGCCCCAAGAACTGCACCACCACCTGCACCTACGCCGCGACGGTCGGCTGGAGCGTGGCCAACCCTTCGGGCCAGCCGCTGCTGCGGAAATGCGGCAAGCTCGGCTCGGTCGCAAACAGCACGGCGGCCACGCTCACGACGCTGCCGGCGGGGGCGTTCGGTGCGACCTCGCTGTTCGTGGCCGACGTCTCGCAGGTCTTCCAGCCGCTGTTCACCTCCGTCTTCCTGGGGAATTTCACCATGCAGCGAACGGCCTATGTCTCGCCGCGCGTGAACAACGCCGTGACGCTGTTGCCCGGCTTCGTCGGCTCCTCCGTCATATGCCCGGCGGCGGGCTGATGGAGGCGGTCCGACACCGGCTGGCCGGCTGGCGGCGGGACCGCCGCGGCAACGTGGCGATCATCACCGCGCTGCTGATGATACCGTTGACCGGCATGGCCGCCTTGGCGATCGACGTCGGCAACGCGGTGTCGGCGCGGGCCAGCCTGGATGCGGCGGCCGACTCGGCCGCGCTGCTGGCCACCACCGTCGCCTCCAACCAGTACCTGGCCGGCATGGCGAACCCCACGGCCGCGGCGAAGACGGCCGCCGGACAACGCTTCAGCGCGCAGGCCGGGTCGATCGACAGCGTGACGCTGGGGACCGTCAGCGTCGGCGTGACGCAGAGCGGGGCCCAGTTCGCCTCGACCGTGACCTACACCGCCGGCTACCAGACGGCCCTGGCCTCCGTGGTCGGCATCGACACCATCACGCTGCGCGGCGTGTCCGCCTCCAGCCTGTCGGTCAACCCCTACGTCGACATCCAGGTGCTGATGGACGTGTCGGCCTCCATGCTGATCGCGGCGACCCCGGCCGACATCACCGCCATGGAGGCGCTCAGCAGCAGCTATGTGCCGAAACCCGGTGACCCCGGTAACGTGGCAGGTTCCTGTGCCTTCGCCTGCCACTGGAACAGCAGTGGCCCCGATTTCCTAAGCATGGCCAAAGCGGCCGGGATCACGCTTCGGCTGGATGTGCTCCGCTCCGCGGTCAGCAACCTCATCACCAACGTCGCCTCGCTCAACAAGCAGGCCTCGTTCCGCCTCGGCCTGTCGACCTTCAACGCGAGCTTCAGCCAGGTCTACCCCACCAGCAGCAACATCGCCGGCGCCACCGCGGCGCTGAACCAGATCGCGCCGGACACGTGCGGGGAGAGTTGCGGAGAAACGTTCTTCTCCAACGCGATGAGCAGCCTCAACGCCGTCACGCCCGCGTCCGGCACCGGCGCGACGCAGGCGACGTCCCAGAAATACCTTTTCATCGTGACCGACGGGCTGGTCGATCAGCGGAACAACGGCCAACTGATCGCGCCGATCAGCCCCAGCGACTGCGCGGCGCTGAAGGCCAAGGGCGTGACGGTGCTGACGCTCTACACGCCCTATCTGCCGATCATGAACAACCCGTTCTACGTAAGTAACGTCTGGCCCTATCAATCGATGGGCGCACCCGACGACATCCAGCAGGCGATGTCGGCCTGCGCGTCGACGCCGAGCCTGTCCTACGTGGCCAGCAATTCGGCGCAGATCGACGCACAGCTGCAGACGATGCTGGCCGCCGTCATACAGACCTCCGGCCACTTCACTCAGTAGCGATCACCGCCGGCTTGCCGTCCTGCAGGCCGATGATGCTCAGCGGCGTGTGCGGGTGGTTGTGGTCGTCCGGCACGTAGCTGCCGCCCAGCAGGGACGGCATGGTCGTGGTCTTCAACGCCGCCTCGATCGCGTCCGGCGTGTCGGTCCCGGCGCGGCGGATCGCGTCGACGGCGAGCAGGACCGCTTCGTAGACGAAGAAGGAGCGTTGGGTCGGCACCAGACCGGTGTGTGCGCGGTAGGCGGCGACGAAATGTTGCACACCGGGCAGGGGCGAGAGCGGCGTGTAGACGGCCACGCTCGTGGCCTTGGCCAGGCGGTCCGCGGGCACGATCGCCAGCGCCGCGGCCAAATCCAACCGTCCAGTGATCGGGGCGTCCCAGCCCGCGGCCGCATAGGCCCGCAGGAACGGCGCGGCCGAGGGGCCGAGCACCGCGAGCACGCGGTCCGGCGAGCCCGCCTTCAGCTGCGCGACGATCGGCGCCAGATCCGTCGTGCCGCGCGGCACGGTCGTGCTGGCGGTCACCTTCAGGCCCATCTCGCCGGCGAGCCTGTCAAACGCCACCGCGCTCGGCCCGGTGAAGCCGCCCTGGTCGGCGACGATGGCCAAGCTGCCCACCCCCTGCGCCTTCAGGTAGGTCAGCAGGCCGCGGGCGATGTCGACCTCGGACGGGATGGTCTTCCAGGCGTAGGGGTTGCCGCCGGCGCCGGACGCGTCGACGAAATCCTGCCCGGCGGAGGTCGCGATCAGCAGCGGCACCTTGGCCGCCTGCACCACCGGCATGATCGCGTGGGTGACGGGGGTGCACAGCGCGCCGATCAGCACGGGCACGTGCTCCTGCTCCAGCAGGCGCTCCGTCGCAGGCACGCCCACATCCGGCTTGCAGGCATTGTCGGCATAGAACGCCTCGACCGGGCGGCCGAGCACGCCGCCGGCCTCGTTCACCTGGTCCAGGGCGAGCTGCGCGCCGTACTGCTCGGACTGGCCCCGGTCGGCGGTCGGGCCGGACAGGATGGTGGTGATGCCGATGCGGACGGGTTCGGCCGCCTGCGCCCCGGTCGCGAGCAGTCCGGCAGCCAGAAGGACGGGAAATCGGGTCATGGGCAGGTCCTGCGACGTTGCCGAGCCTATAGCATGGGTGATGCGGGCCAAGCACCCTCGCACCGGCGGCGGTCTGAGCCTATTGTGCGACGCATGCGTTACATCTCCACCCGCGGGCAGGCGCCGGCGCGCGACTTCGCCGGCGTGCTACTGGCCGGCTTGGCCGAGGATGGTGGCCTGTTCGTGCCGGAAACCTGGCCGACCTGGTCGCATGCCGACCTGCGGGCCTTGCGCGGCCTGCCGTATGCGGAGCTCGCCGCACGGGTCATGCAGCCCTTCGTGGGCGACGCGGTGCCGTTCGCCGGGTTGCAGGCGATCTGTCGCGACGCCTATGCCGCGTTCGCCCACCCGGCGGTGGCGCCGCTGGTCCAGCTCGACACCAATCTCTGGTCGCTGGAGCTGTTCCACGGCCCCACGCTCGCCTTCAAGGACATGGCGATGCAGGTGTTGGGCCGCCTGTTCGACCACGTGCTCGCGGCGCGGGGCGAGCGCGTCACCATCGTCGGCGCCACCAGCGGGGATACCGGCTCGGCCGCCATCGAGGCGTGCCGCGACCGCAGCCGGGTGGACGTCGCCATCCTGTTCCCGCAGGGCCGCACCAGCGAGGTGCAGCGGCGGCAGATGACCACCGTCCGCGCGGCCAACGTCGTCACCATCGCCGTGGACGGCACGTTCGACGACTGCCAGGACCTGGTGAAGGCGATGTTCGCGGACGCGCCGTTCCGGCGGGACTTGCACCTGTCCGCGGTCAACTCGATCAACTGGGCGCGGATCGCCGCGCAGATCCCCTACTACGTCGCCGCCGCGCTGGCGCTGGGTGCGCCGGAGCGGGAGGTCGCGTTCAGCGTGCCCACCGGCAATTTCGGCAACGTGCTGGCCGCCTGGGCCGCCCGGCGCATGGGCCTGCCGGTCGCGCGGCTGGTGGTGGCCAGCAACCGCAACGACATCCTGGCCCGCTTCCTGGCCGGCAACGACATGCGCATCGCCCCGGTGGAGCCCAGCCTGTCCCCCTCCATGGACATCCAGGTCAGCTCCAACTTCGAGCGCCTGCTGTTCGAGCTGCTGGACCGCGACGGGGCAGCCACCGCGGCGACGGTGGCGCGGTTCCGCAGCACCGGCCGGATGGACGTGCCGCATGCGGTGTGGGAGCGGGCGACGACGGTCCTGCACGGCTTCCGCCTCCATGACGAAGGCACGCTGGCCGAAATCCGCCGCCTGGACGCCGAATGCGGCTACCTGGCCGACCCGCACAGCGCCATCGGCATCGCCGCGGCCCGGGCGCTGCCCTGCGCGCACCACCTGCCGACGGTGGCCGCCGCCACGGCCCACCCGGCGAAGTTCCCCGACGCGATGGAGCGTGCGACCGGCCGCCGCCCACCGCTGCCAAACCACCTTGCCGACCTATATGACAGGCTGGAACGCTTAACCGCCGCCCCGAACGACCTCGCCGCCATCCAGGCGCAGGTCCGGGCCTTCGCTTACAGGAACGCCGCATGACCATCCGAGTCTCCCGCCTGCCGTCCGGACTGACCGTGGTCACGGAACAGATGGACCGGGTCGAGACGGTTTCGCTCGGCGCCTACGTCGCGGCGGGCACGCGCAACGAGACGGAGGCGGAGAACGGCGCCAGCCACTTCCTGGAGCACATGGCGTTCAAGGGCACCGAGCGCCGTTCCGCCAGCGCGATCGCCGAGGCGGTGGAGGATGTCGGCGGCCACATCAACGCCTACACCGCGCGGGAGCAGACCGCCTACTACGTCAAGCTGCTGAAGGAGGACCTGGCCCTGGGCGCCGACATCATCGGCGACATCCTGACCCATAGCACCTTCGCCCCCGAGGAACTCGAGCGGGAACGCGGGGTGATCCTGCAGGAGATCGGCCAGGCCAACGACACGCCGGACGACATCGTGTTCGACCATTTCCAGGAGACCGCCTACCCGGACCAGCCGATGGGCCGTCCGACGCTGGGCCGGGAGGACGGTATCCGCGGCATGGCGCGCGAGATGCTCACCGGCTACATGCGGCGGCATTACACGACGGCCAACACGGTGGTGGCCGCGGCGGGCGCGCTGGACCACGACCGCGTGTTGACGCTGGCGGCGGAGCATTTCGCCGACCTGCCCCAGGCAGTGCCGCCGAAGGCCTCGCCCGGCCTGTATGGCGGCGGCGAGTTCCGCGAGGGTCGCGAGCTGGACCAGGTCCACATCGTGCTGGGCTTCCCGGCGATGGCGTATGGCGACCCCGACTTCTATCCGTCGATGCTGCTCTCCACCCTGCTGGGCGGCGGCATGTCGTCCCGCCTGTTCCAGGAGATCCGGGAGCGGCGCGGCCTGGTCTATTCGATCTATTCCTTCACCGCGCCCGCGCTGGATGGCGGCCTGTTCGGCATCTACGCCGGCACCGGCGAGGAGGAGGCGAAGGAGCTGGTGCCCGTCACGCTGGAGGAACTGCGCCGGGTGCAGGGGGACGCGAACGAGGACGAGTTGCGCCGCGCCCGCGCGCAGGTGAAGGCCGGGCTGCTGATGTCGCTGGAATCCACCGGCAGCCGGTGCGAGCAGCTTGCCCGGCAGATGCAGGTGTTCGGCCGCATCATCCCCGTGGCGGAGACGGTGGCGAAGATCGAGGCGGTGACGCTTGCCGACATCCGCCGCGCCGCCGCCCGTATCTTCCGCGGCCGCCCCACCCTGGCCGCGCTCGGCCCCACCGACCACGTGCCGCATCTGGTCGACATCGCCGACCGGCTGGCCGCTTGAGCGGCGCTGGCTTGTCGCTGCTGCCTACCGGCCAAAACCCTCTCCCGCTGGCGGGAGCGGGCAGGGTGAGGGTGGCGCGCCGACGAGACGACGCTCGTGAACCAATGCGTTCCGCTGAGCCCCTGCGGGTAGCGCCACCCTCACCCCGACCCTCTCCCGCCGGCGAGAGAGGGAGCCGAATACTTGAAACGCGGGCTGACGCATGACCCAACTCGACCTGCTCACCGCCCTGCTCGACCGTGCCCGTGCCGCAGGCGCGGATGCCGCCGAAGCCGCGGTGTCGGGCTCCACCTCACTGTCCGTCTCCCGTCGCCTCGGGCAGACCGAGCATCTGGAGCGGTCCGAGCGCCGCGGCCTGGAACTGACGGTGTTCGTGGGCAAGCGCAGCGCCTCCGTCTCCTCGACGGAACTGGCAGCCTCCGGCTTTGCGGCGCTTGCCGAGCGGGCCGTGGCGATGGCGAAGGTCGTGCCGGAGGACCCGTATGGCGGGCTGGCGGAGGAGGCGCGCTTCGTCGATGCCGCACCGCTGGAACTGGCCGACCTGGTGGAACCCTCGGTCGAGGCCTTGACGGTCCGCGCCGCCGCTGCGGAGGACGCCGCGCGCGCCGTGCCGGGCATCACCAACTCCGAGGGTGGGGAGGCTGGATATGGCCGCTACGAGTTCCTGCTCGCCACGACCGCCGGGTTCAGCGGCGGCTACGCCCGCACCAGCCACTCCGTCAGCGCCACCGCGCTGGCCGGGGAAGGAACGGCGATGCAGCGGGACTACGACTACCACTCCGCCACCTTCCTGGCCGACCTGGATGAGCCAGCCACCATCGGCCGCAGCGCCGCGCACCGGGCTCTCGCGCGGCTCAACCCCACGCGCCCGGCCACGGCCAAGCTGCCGGTAGTGTTCGACCCGCGGGTGGCGGGCAGCCTGATCGGCCATCTCGCCGGCGCCATCAGCGGCAGCGCGGTGGCGCGGGGTACGTCCTTCCTGAAGGACAGCCTGGGCCAGCGGGTGTTCGCGGCCGGCCTCCAAATCTGCGACGAACCCCGCCGCCTGCGCGGCCCCCGCTCCCGCCCGTTCGACGGGGAAGGCGTGCCCACGGCCAATTCGGTGCTGGTCGAGGATGGCGTGCTCACCACCTGGCTGCTGGACAGCCGCGCCGCCCGCCAGCTCGGGCTGAAGCCGAAGGGCTCGCCCGGGCTGAGCAACGCATACCTCGCCCCTGGTAAGCCGAGCCCGGCCGAGCTGATGGCCGATATCGGGGAAGGCCTCTACGTGACCGAGTTGATGGGCATGGGCGTGAACGGCCTGACCGGCGATTACAGCCGCGGCGCGGCGGGCTTCATGATCCGCAACGGCACCCTGGCGGAGCCGGTGGCGGAGATCACCATCGCCTCCAACCTCAAGGACATGTTCCTCCACATGACGCCGGCGAACGACCTTCGCCTGCGCCGTGCCGTCGATGCACCCACCGTGCGCATCGAGGGCATGACCATGGCAGGCGCCTGAGCGAGACGGTCAACCCCGCTCCGGTTTTCTCTCGAGAGATGGGGGAGGCGCACCGCCGCCGGCGAGGGTCGGCTCGGCTTGCCGGACCTGCTTGGCGACCTGCTTCTCCCGTGCGAACTCCCGTCGCAGCCGCTCCAACTCCGCCGGCGCGATGCGGTCGACGTTGCAGTAATCGAGCTTCCAGGCCGCGTCCGCGGCCCAGCGCTGCGGCGATTGCACCGTGGTGCGTGGGCCCGGCGCCGCCTCCAGCAGCCGCAGCGCCAGGTCGAGCGTCGCTGCCTGGGAAGCCCGGTCGTGCGGCTTGCCGGCGCCGTTCCCGAGCGGGAAATCGCTGAAGCAGAAGCGCGGCACGCCGCAATGCTCCACGATGTCCTTGGCGCACCCCATGACGACGGTGGAGATGCCACCCGCCTCCAGCTGTCGGGCGACCAGGCTCGCGGTCTGGTGGCAGACCGGGCAGTTCGGCACGATCACGGCCGCGTCCACCCCGTCCTCCCGACAGCGGCGCAGGATGTCGGGCGCGTCGGTGGCGAGGGTGACGCGATGGCTGCGGTTGGTCGGCGCCCCATGCAGCCGCGGCGCCAGGCGGCCGATCCGCCCGGTGAGAGCGGCCTGCCGCAGGGCGGCCAGCGGAGTATAGCTGCGCTGGTCGTCCGCCCGGGTGTGCTGCCGGTCGTAGGCGACGTGGGAGATGCGCAGGTCCGGTTCGGTGGCGGTCGGCAGGGAGTAGACGGTGTAGAACTTGGCGCCGCCATTGTAGGGCGCGCCGGGCCCCTGGTCCCCTTTCGCGGGGTCGAACCGGGCTGCCGTCGTGACCAGCGCGACGCAGGATTCTGCCAGCGACCGCCGCAACGGAGCGAACGGCACGTCGGCGAAGGAAGCCCAGCGATAGGCCGTCGCGTAGCCGAGCGCCTGGTAGTAGGACCGCGTGCGCAGGATGTAAGGGACGGGCTGATCGTCGGAGGGTGAGAAGCCCAGCTGCTCGGGGTCAGGACCAGCCACGGCGTCTCCTTGCGACAGGCGCTTGCCTCAGTGCACCACCAGCCGGTTGTTTTCGCCGATCGCTTCGCGGACGGCATTCAGCAGGCCCATGCGGCGGATCGGCTTGCGGAGCAGCCGGACGGCGGGCGGCAGGGTCGTCATCGCCGCCTCGCTCACCTCTCCGCCCGTCAGGATCAGCATCGGCAGGCCGGGCATTTCGGCCGCCACGCGCCTGAGGAACTCCGCACCTGCCATGTCCGGCATGGATTGGTCGGTCAGCACCGCATCGTATGGCATCCGGTCGTGCAGGCGCATCAACCCCTCGCCGCCGTTGTTGACGCCGACGACCTCGAACCCACCGCTTATCAGGATGGCGGACAGCGCCACCAGGACGTCGTGCTCGTCCTCCACCAGGAGGACGCGCCCGGTCCGTTGGCCGATGGTGGCATAGTTCACGTCGACCTCCTCGTCTGCCGAGGTTTCCGGGGCCATGCCCGGCAGCCACAGTTCTACCGTCGTGCCAGGTTGGTCGCGATTGCCGAGCAGGCGGATGTCGCCGCCGGATTGATGACAGAAGCCCTGCGCCATCGCCAGGCCGAGGCCTGACCCGCTGCCGAACGGCTTCGTCGTGAAGAACGGGTCGAAGGCCCGCACCCGCGTCGCCTCGTCCATGCCGCGCCCGCTGTCGCGCACCGTGATGATGACGCGCCGCCGGGGGGTCAGGCTGCCGAAAAGGCGATCCTGCGGTTCGGCGTTCCGCGCTTCCAGATGCAGCGTGCCGCCCTGCGGCATGGCGTCGCGTGCGTTCAGCAGCAGGTTGAGCAGGCATGTCTCCACCTGCTCCGCGTCCACGTAGAGATCGTCGATGAACGGTTCGACGGCGATCTTGCAGCGGATCGGCGTCTCGAAGAACCGGGCATCGGCGATCAGCTTGCGCAGGTCGTTCAGCAGGAAAGCGACGTTGACCCGGCGCGGCTGGAGCACCTGCTGACGCGAGAAGGTCAGCAGGCGGTGCGTCAGCTTCGCGCCGTTGGTGGCGGCCTTGTGCGCAATCTGCGCGATCTCCCGCCCCTCGGGCTCCTCCGCCAGATAGTCCGCGGTCATGATCTCCAGGCTGGAGGTGATGGTCTGCAGGTAGTTGTTGAAGTCGTGCGCCACCCCGGCTGTCAGCCGCGCCACCGCCTCCATCTTCGCCGCATGGTGCCGCTCCGCCTCGCGGCGGAGATGCTCGGACATCTCCAGCTCACGCCGCTCGGCCCCGCGCAGCCGCTGCCGTTGCCGGCCCATCGCCCGAAGCAGCAAGCCTCCCGCCAGCAGCAGGATCAACAACGTGCCGGCGATGAGCGCGGTCTTGAAGGCCTGGCTTTCATAGACCGCCGGCAAAGCCGCGCTGAGAGGGTCCAACGTGCTTCGCTCCCCACGATCAGCTTACCAACGATGAACGAATTCTACTGCACAACTTCAGGTTGTGCAAGACTGTCGTTACCGAGCCGTTAAGGTTTGGCCCTGCCGTCTCGGAGTGCGATCCGTCGCCGTCACAGCTTGCGGGCGGTGGATGGCGCTGGGAGGTCGGTTCGTTTTCGCGCTGGTAGACGAACCTCCTACCGCGCCTCAGCCGCCGTCATTGCGAGGCGCGGTTGCGCCGCGGCGATCCAGCCCCACACCAACATCGGCTCGACTCGGGGCAGCCTGGATCGCCACGCCGCGAAGAGGCGGCTCGCGATGACGGGGCTTCTACCATCATCAGGGCAGATCGAAATCGTGCACGGCCTCTTCTAGAAGTTCGGGCGGCACCGGCCGAAGCGGTCGAAATGCAGGCCGGGCGGGCAGCCGCGATAGACGGGGCGATAGTTCGGCACGCAGCGGCCATACGGCGTGCGGTGGCCACCGGGGCCGCAACCGCCCTCCACTTGGATGATCCCGTTGGACGCCGCGGGCATCTGCAGCGCCGGCATGGCCTCGCCCGCCGTGGCGAACCCGAGCACGGACAGCCCCACGGCTGCAAGCAAACTCAACTTTCTCATCACACTACTCCTCCAGCTTCATTCGTCGTCTTTAGTTGACCACGGGAACGCGGCGGGATGAAGGCCCGAACGAAACAAAATCTCTCAGCCGCGCACGCTCGGCCCCCACGGCGCCATCGACCGGATCGGCGCAGGCAGGCGAGCGTGGGCGCGCCGCTCGCCATGGCCAGAGGCATAGCGGCTGCGCTGGTACAGCGGGATGCCCGGGTCAGGCACGCATCGGCCGAACAAGGGCTTGTGGTAGCCTGGGCCGCATTCCCAGCTCACTGGCACGACGGCCGGCGCGAGGTGCGTCAGCGGCAGCCCGACCGCGAGCACGGCCGCATGGCGTGCCCATTGCCCACCGGCCGGCTGTGCCATACTCTGTTCACCAATCACCCCGGTGCGGCATCGGGGCAGCGCGCAGAAGAGAGCGACAATGCCGGCCATCGCCACCTCCAACGCGCCCCTGTCGCGCCACGCCATGGCATATGTGCTCGCCGGCGGCCGTGGCTCGCGGCTGCACGAGCTGACGGACGCCAGGGCCAAGCCGGCGGTGTATTTCGGCGGCAAGTCCCGCATCATCGATTTCGCGCTGTCCAATGCCTTGAACTCCGGTATCCGCCGCATCGGCGTCGCCACCCAATACAAGGCACATTCGTTGATCCGGCACTTACAACGCGGATGGAATTTCTTCCGTCCGGAACGCAACGAGAGCTTCGACATCCTGCCGGCCAGCCAGCGCATCAGCGAGACGGCCTGGTATGCCGGCACCGCGGACGCCGTGTACCAGAACATCGACATCATCGAGAGCTACGCCCCGCAGCATATCGTGCTGCTGGCGGGGGACCACGTCTACAAGATGGATTACGAGCCGATGCTGCAGCAGCACGTGCAGTCCGGCGCGGACGTGACCATAGGCTGCATCGAGGTGCCGCGGATGGACGCCACCGGCTTCGGCGTCATGCATGTCGACGCGGAGGACCGGCTCCTCGCCTTCCTGGAGAAGCCGGCCGATCCGCCGGGCATGCCCGACAAGCCGGACCTGTCGCTCGCCTCCATGGGCATCTACGTGTTCGAGACCGGTTTCCTGTTCGAACAGCTTCGCCGGGACGCGGCCGACCCGCATTCGGCACGCGATTTCGGGCGCGACATCATCCCCTACATCGTGGAGCACGGCACGGCGGTGGCGCACCGGTTCTCCCGCTCCTGCGTGCGGTCGACCTACGAGTCGGAGACGTATTGGCGCGATGTCGGCACGGTCGACGCCTATTGGGCCGCCAACATCGACCTCACGGACGTGGTCCCCGCGCTCGACCTCTACGACAACGACTGGCCGATCTGGACCTATGGCGAGATCACGCCGCCGGCCAAGTTCGTCCACAACGACGACGGGCGGCGGGGCACCGCCGTCGACTCGATGGTGTCCGGGGGCTGCATCGTCTCGGGCAGCAAGATCTGCCGCTCCCTGCTCTGCACCGGGGTGCACGTGCACAGCTTCGGCAACCTGGAGAACACCGTGCTGATGCCCTACGTGGATGTCGGCCGCGGGGCGCAGCTGCGCGACGTCGTGGTCGACCGCGGCGTTCGCATCCCGGAGGGCCTCGTCGTCGGGGAGGACCCGGCGCTGGATGCCGCGCGCTTCCGCCGCACGGCCAAGGGCGTCTGCCTGATCACGCAGCCGATGATCGATCGGCTGATGGGTTCCATGACTGCATGAAGGTCCTCGCCGCGGCCAGCGAGGTGTTCCCGCTGGTGAAGACGGGTGGCCTGGCCGACGTCATGGGCGCGTTGCCGCGGGCGCTGGGCAAGCGGGGGGTGGAGGTGCGGACCCTGGTCCCCGGCTACCCGGCGGTGCTGGCGGCGCTGGTGGAGGCGGAGCCGGTGCACGCGATGGCCTCCTTGCACGGCGGCGCCGCCCGCGTGCTCGCGGCCAAGGGCGCCGGGTTGGACCTGTTCGTGCTGGATGCGCCGCATCTGTTCGACCGCCCGGGCAACCCCTATGTCGGGCCGGACGGTGCGGACTGGCCGGACAACGCCCAGCGTTTTGCCGCCTTGGCCCGGGTCGCCGCCGATATCGGACTGGGCGCCGTGCCCGGCTGGGTCCCCGGCACGGTGCATTGCCACGACTGGCAGACCGGCCTGGCCCCCGCCTATCTCGCCCTCGCCGGCGGTGCCCGGCCGCGTACGGTGATGACCATCCACAACCTCGCCTTCACCGGCCAGGTGCCGATGGCGCTCTGGCGCGAACTGGGGTTGCCGCCCCAGGCGCTGGGGACGGACGGGGTGGAGTTCTACGGGGCGATCGGCTTCATGAAGGCCGGGCTGTACTTCGCCGACGCGATCACCACCGTCAGCCCCACCTATGCCGACGAGATCCAGACGGCGGCGTTCGGCTGCGGCTATGACGGCCTGCTGCGCGCACGGCGGGACGTGCTGCACGGCATCCTCAACGGCTTGGACGAGACCGTGTGGGACCCCTGGTCCGACGCCGCCCTGCCCGCGCGGTTCCGCAAGGGGCATCTGCGCGGCAAGGCGAAGTGCAAGGCGGCGGTGCAATCCCGCCTGGGTCTGGCGCCCGAGGCGGCGGCGCCGCTCTTCGGCGTGGTCAGCCGGCTGACCGGGCAGAAGGGCATGGACCTGGTGCTCGACGCCGTGCCGACGCTGTTGGCTGGTGGTGGCCAATTGGCCATCCTCGGCACGGGAGAGCCGGCGCTGGAGGAGGGCTTCCGCGCCGCCGCCGCCGCCTACCCGGGGCAGGTCGCAGCCCATCTCGGCTATGACGAGGCTCTGTCCCACGCGCTGATCGCCGGGGTGAACGCATTGCTGGTGCCGAGCCGGTTCGAGCCGTGCGGCCTGACCCAGATGATGGCGATGCGCTACGGCGCCCTGCCGGTGGTCAGCCGGGTGGGCGGCCTGGCGGATACGGTGGTGGACGCCAACGAGGCCGCCTTGCGGGCCGGCGTCGCCACCGGCGTGGTCGTGGACGCATCCGCCGCAGGGCTGAACCGCGGGATCGCCCGCACGCTGGAGCTTTGGCGCGACCAGCCGGCCTGGGCGCAGGCGCAGCGCGCCGGCATGGCCGCCGAGTTGGGGTGGGACGCGTCCGCCGAGCGCTATTGCGAGGTTCTGCGCGGGTAGGCTGCCCGGCGATTGCCGCAGGCCGGCACCCGCGATAGGAACGCCGGCCATGGAGACGGGAACGACGATGCAGGAGCAACCGGGGATGATCGCGCCCCAGGCCGCCAAGGTGCCTGGCAACCTGTCGGAGCAGACCGTCCTCTCCGTGCACCACTGGACCGATCGGCTGTTCAGCCTGACGCTGACGCGCGATCCCGGCTTCCGCTTCGAGAACGGCCAGTTCGCCATGATCGGCCTCCTGGTCGACGGCAAGCCGATGCTGCGCGCCTACAGCATGGCCAGCCCGAACCATGCCGAAACGCTGGAGTTCCTCAGCATCAAGGTGCCGGACGGGCCGCTGACCTCCCGCCTGCAGCACGTGAAGGTCGGCGACAAGGTGCTGGTGGGCCGCAAGCCGACCGGCACGCTGCTGCTGGACAACCTGCGTCCCGGCCGCGCGCTGTACATGGTGGCGACGGGCACCGGGCTGGCGCCTTTCCTCAGCCTGGTGGCCGATCCGGAGCTGTATGGCCGGTTCGAGCACGTGGTGCTGACCCATACCTGCCGCCGGGCCGGCGAACTCGCCTATGCCGAGCACCTGACGGAGCACCTGCCGAACCATGAGTTCCTGGGCGAGGACGTGCGCGCCAAGCTGATCTACTACCCGACCGTGACGCGGGAGCCGTTCCGCCACCAGGGCCGGATCACCGACCTGATCCAGTCCGGCAAGCTGTTCACCGATACCGGCCTGCCACCGCTCGACCCCGCGCAGGACCGGGTCATGATCTGCGGCAGCCAGCATATGCTGGACGACTTGAAGGCGATGCTGCTGCAGCGCGGCTTCGCCGAAGGCAACAACAGCCACCCCGGCGACTTCGTGATCGAAAAGGCCTTTGCCGAACGGTGAGGCAAAAGCCCTCTCCCGGAGAGAGGGAGTCCGTCCCGGTGGCTGAGTGCCGAGCTTGACCGCCGCTCTCGCCGCCTTCCTGCTCGGGTTTCCCGCGCTGTTCTCCATCGTCAACCCGGTCAGCGGTGCGTTCATCTTCCGGACGCGCACGGTGGAGCGGCCGCATGCGGAGCGGGTGCGGCTGGCGCGGCGGGTCGCGATCTACGCGGCGCTGGTGATGCTGGTGGCGCTCTGGGCCGGATCCTACGTGCTGGCGTTCTTCGGCATCACCCTGCCGGCGCTGCGCTGCGCCGGCGGCGTGGTGCTGGCGCTGTATGCCTGGGGGTCGCTGAACGCCCCCGAACGGCGGGAGGCGCGCAAGGCGGAGCAGGTGGATGCGGCGGCCGGGCTGGACGACGTGGCGTTCTATCCGCTGACCCTGCCGTTCACGACCGGGCCGGGGACCATCTCGGTTGCCGTGGCCCTTGGCTCCGCGCACCCGGCGACGGGGCTGGCGCTGGTGCCGTTCTTCGTCGGCATGTCGGTGGCGGCCCTGGCCGTTGCGGTTCTGGTCTGGGCGCTCTACAGCGCCTCCGACCGGCTCTCCAGCCTGCTCGGGCAGGTCGCCAGCCGCGCGATCACCCGGCTCTCGGCCTTCTTCCAACTGTGCATCGGCGTGCAGATCCTGATCACCGGGGTGACCGAGATCCTCCAGCCGTTGCTGACGAAATAGGCGTCAGAAGTGGCTTGCGGTGCCCGGCAGCTGCCCCGGCTTGCCGAACAGCCATCCCTGGCCGTACTCCACGCCCAGGTCGTTCATCATCTTCGCCTCGCCGTCCTGCTCGATCGTCTCGGCGATGACCTTGGCGCCGACGAAGTTGGCGAGCTCGATCATCGACAGCAGGAAGCCGTGTTCCCGGGCATTCTGCAGCGCCCCGCGGACATAGGCGCCGTCCAGCTTGACGTAGTCGACCCGGAACTCCTTCAGGTAGCGGAACGCGGCCGAGCCGGCGCCGAAATCGTCGATGCAGACCGGCGTGCCGATCGAGCGCAGGTCGTTGATGAAGGCGGACGCGCTGGCGATGTCCTCGATGTCGGCCGTCTCGGTCAGCTCGATCAGGATCTTGCCGGGGTCCACCTTCGTGCGGAGGGCGTCCATCACGCGCTCGCGGAAGCCCGGGCTCTGCATCGACAGGCCGGACACGTTGACGGCGATGGAGGTGGCGGGCGAGCCGCCTTGGGCGGCGATGCCCTGTTGCATCACGGCCCAGTCCAGCTCCTCCGACAGGCCGACGGCTTCGGCGAAGGTGACGAAATCCTGCGTCGTCTGGATGCTGTGCCCCGGCGTGAAGATGGGCCGCAGCAGGGCCTCGTAATGATGCACGCTGCGGTTGCCGAGATGCACCACCGGCTGGAAGGCCAGGCGGAAGCGGTTCTCGGCCAGTGCCGTGCGGACGGTGCGGGCGCGCAGCTGGGCACTGGCGATGAACTCGGCCAGGCCGTTGGCGAAGCCCGCATCCGCGGTCGCCTTGGTGCCGCCGTCGGCGAAACGGGCCAGCGCGAAGCGGAGCGCCCGGGCGGCTTGCGGCCCGGTCAATCCGCCGCGGTCGAGGCCGAGATCGGTCCCGTTGACCTTGGTGCGGGCCGTGGCCGGGTGGGCGCGCAGCAGCGTTTCCAGTTCTGCCGCGACGGCAGACAGGTCCGGCGCGTTCTCGGCCAGCAGGCCGTAGCGCCCGGACGAAATCTCCCCTGCGATGCTTCCAGGGCCGCCCAATCGACCTAGCACGTCCACGATCTCCGATTGCAAGGCGCGTTGCGCGTCGGCGGGCAAGTTCTCCCGCGCGTCGGACCAGCCCTGCACTTCAAGCAGGCTCACCGCGCCGGCATCCTCGCTGCGCAGCCGTTCCTCGGCGAGGCGCTTGAACGAGAGCGGGTCATCCGGAGTGGTGCAGGCAGGGGCAGGCAGCCCCGGCAGGCGGCCGATGGTGAAGCACAGCCGCCCGGTCTCGGAGGGCATGGCGAGGCCGGACACCACCATCGGCGTCCCCGCGGCATCGGCCAACCGCAGCACCAACGGCGGCAGCCGCCCACGCAGCGCCGTGGTCGACAGCGCCAGGTCCAGCGCCGCCCGGTCGGCCGCGGCGAACAGGCGATGGATGGAGCGGCCGGAGAACTGCTCCGGCGCCAGGCCGAACCGCGCCTTGAACGCACCGGCCGCGAAGCAGATCGTGCCGTCCGCCGTCGCCTCGACCAGCAGGTCCGCCGCCGCGAATGCGAAGGCGAGGAAGCGGTCTTTCTGGCTCGGACCCGGTTTTACGGTCTTGTCGGCAAGATGGGCGGACATACAACTCGCCTCGGTGAGGCTCCCAACTTGACGCCCAGCCCTTAAGCGGCCGTAAACGCGGTGTGCCGCCCCCGCTCAGTCCGCGGCTTTGCTGCACGGCGTGTCGTATTTGGCCACGAACGCCTCCGCCGACAGGCCGCGGATATCCGCCATGGCGGCGCGCAGCCGGCCGTGGTCCCAATCCCACCAGGCGATGCGCTCGATCGCCTGCACGACGCGGTCGGCGAACCGCATGCGCAGGACGCGCGCCGGGTTGCCGACGACGATCGACCAGGCGGGCACGTCCTTGGTGACGACGGCGCCGGCCCCGGCGACCGCGCCGTTCCCCATGCTGACGCCGGGCAGCACGATCGCGCCGTGCCCGATCCACACGTCGTGCCCGAGCCGGCAGCGGAACGACCGGCGCCAATCGAAGAAGGCCGGGTCGTCCTCGCCCAGGCCATAGGCGCTGCTGCGGTAGGTGAAGTGGTTCATCGCCACCCGCTCGACCGGGTGGTTGCCCGGGTTGATGCGGGTGTGGGCGGCGATGGAGCAGAACTTGCCGACATCGGTGTAGATGATGTCGCTGTCGTTCACGACGTAGGAGAAGTCCCCGAAGGTGCATTCCGCGACCTTGGTGCGGGCGCCGACCTCGCAGTAGATGCCGAACCGGCTGTCCCGGACGCTGGCGGTGCGGTGGATGTCGGGCTCGACGCCGAGGTTCTTGGTGGCGGTCGACGGGTCCTGCATCAGTTCAGGAAGATCTTGCCGGGGTTCATGATGCCGTGCGGGTCCAGGGCGTGCTTCACCGACTGCATCACGGCCAGGACCTCCGGGCCGATCTCCTGCTCCAGGAACTCGCGCTTGCCGATGCCCACGCCGTGTTCGCCGCTGCAGCTGCCCTCCAGCGACAGCGCACGGGCGACGATCTTGCGGTCCAGCGCCCAGGCGCGCTCCAGGCCGCCGTCTTCCGGTGGGACGAGGATGACGGTGTGGAAGTTGCCGTCGCCGACATGGCCCACGATCGGCGCGGACAGGCCGGACGCCTCGATGTCCGCCTTGGCGCCCAGGATCAGGTCGGCCAGGCGGCTGACCGGGACGATGGCGTCCGTGGTGACGCCCTTGCACCCGGGCCGGGAGGCGAGCGCCGCCCAGTAGGCGTCGTGCCGGGCCTGCCAGAGCCTGCTGCGCGCGCCTGCATCCGTCGCCCAGCGGAAGCCGGTGGCGCCGTTGTCGTTGGCGATCTCCTGCGCCTGCTCCGCCTGCTCCTTCACGCCGGCGGCCGTGCCGTCGAACTCGAAGAACAAGGTCGGCACGGAGGATAGGCCCTCGAGCTTGGAGTAGGCGATGCAGGCCGCCATCTGCACGTCGTCCAGCAGCTCCATGCGCGCCACGGGGATGCCGCTGGCCAGGATCGTCATCACGGTGTCGACCGCGCCTGCCAGCGTGTCGAACTGGCAGATCGCGGCGGACTGCGCCTCGGGGATGCCGTGCAGGCGGAGCTGGACCTCCGTCATGACGCCGAGCGTGCCTTCGGAGCCGATGAACAGCCGGGTGAGGTCGTAGCCGGTCGCGGCCTTGCGCACCCGGCCGCCCGTCTTCACCACGCGGCCGTCCGGCAGCACGACGGTGAGCCCCAGCACGTTGTCGCGGATGGTGCCGTAGCGCACGGCGTTGGTGCCGCTGGCGCGGGTGGCGCACATGCCGCCGATCGTGCATTCGCTGCCGGGGTCGACGGGGAAGAACAGGCCCTGGTCGCGCAGGTGGGCGTTGAGCTGCTGGCGCGTCACCCCCGCCTGCACCCGGCAGTCCATGTCCGGCCCGTTTACCGCCAGCACGGCGGTCATCCGGCTCAGATCCAGGCTGATGCCGCCGCGCACCGGGGTGACGTGGCCCTCCAGCGAGGTGCCGGCGCCGAACGGCACCACGGGGACGCGGTGCGCATGGCAGAGGGTGAGCAGCCGGGACGCCTCCTCCGTCGTCTCGATGAACGCCACGCCGTCGGGCAGTACGGGCGGGTTGGTGTCCTCGCCATGGCTGTGCTGCTCGCGCAGGGCGGCGTTGGTCGTCAGCCGATCACCGAGGAAATCCTTCGCGAGCGTCATCACCGCATCGATTGGTCTGGCCATCTTGATCTCCCCAGCGGGACCATACCCCGAGGGAGGGTGGTTCGGCTAGTTTGGACGCTTCCTTCGGTTTGACCGGCTTTGGCCGCGCGCCTAGCGTTCCGCCAACACGCGGGAGCTCCAAGCCGATGGCCAACAACAAGATCAAGCAACTCTGGCAATCCGGGGGTGCTGCGGTGAACGGCTGGCTGGCCATTCCCAGCGGGTTCGCCGCGGAGACGATGGCACAGGCCGGGTGGGACAGCGTGACGGTGGACCTGCAGCACGGCGTGCAGGACTACATGTCGATGGTCCAATGCTTCCAGGCCATGCAGGCGCATCCCGTGCTCCCCATGGTGCGGGTGCCGTGGAACGAGCCCGGGATCGTCGGCAAGGTGCTCGACGCAGGCGCCTACGGCGTCATCTGCCCCATGGTGAACTCGGTCGAGGAGGCGAAGGCCTTCGTGTCCTATTGCCGCTACCCCCCGGCGGGCGCGCGCTCCAACGGGCCGATCCGCGCCGGCATCTACGGCGTGGGGACCGGCTATCAGAAGACCGCCAACGAGGAGGTGCTCTGCATCCCGATGATCGAGACGGCGCAGGCCGTGGCGAACCTGGAGGCCATCCTGGACGTGCCGGGCATCGACGGGGTCTATATCGGGCCGTCCGACCTGGGCTTCTCCATGGGCTTGATCCCGATCCTCGACCGGGAGGAGCCGGAAATCCTCCAAATCTACGAGAAGATCATCAGCGAGACGGGCAAGCGCGGCATCGCCGCCTGCGTGCATTGCGGCACCGCGGCCTACGCCAAGCGGGCGATCGGCATGGGGTTCAAGCTCGTGACCATCAGCAACGACAGCGGCCTGCTGGTGACGGCGGCGCGGCGGGCGGTGGCCGAGGCCCGCGGCGGTTGAGCGCCTTCATCCGCCTGCACGCGGGAGACGGCGTGGTGATCGCCCGCACCACGCTGATGCCCGGCACGGAGGTGGCGCCCGGCGTGCACGTCGCCGAGCGCATCCCGGCCGGGCACAAGGTGGCGGTGCGCGCGCATGTCCCCGGCGAGCCGGTGCGGCGCTACGGCCAGGTGATCGGCCTGGCGACGCTGCCGATCGCGGCCGGCACCCATGTGCACACCCACAACCTCGGCATGGGCGACTACGACCACGACTACGCCTGGGGCGTCGACAGCAAGCCCACGCCGCACGCCAACCGCGAGCAGGGCTTCCTCGGCATCCGCCGGGCGGACGGCCGGGTGGCCACGCGCAACTACATCGGCATCCTGACCAGCGTGAACTGCTCCGCCCACGTGGCCGGGCTGGTGGCGGAGCAGTTCCGCCGCAACCCGTTCACCGGGGCCGATCCGCTGGCCGAGTTCCCCAACGTCGACGGCGTCGTGGCGCTCACCCACAAGACGGGCTGCGGCATGACGGATGGCGAACCGCTGCGCCTGCTGCGCCGCACGCTGGGTGGCTACGCCAGGCACGTGAACTTCAGCCACGTCGTGGTGCTGGGCCTCGGCTGCGAGGTCAACCAGCTCGGCGGCATGCTCGGCGAGATCGGCCTCGCGGACCGCGTGCGCAACATGGACATCCAAACCATGGGCGGCACCCGCAAGACGGTGGAGGCCGCGGTGGCCTTCGTGCGGGAGGTGCTGGCGGAGGCCAATGCGGTGCGGCGCGAGCCCTGCCCGGCCAGCGAGTTGACGGTCGCGCTGCAATGCGGCGGCAGCGACGGCTATTCGGGCGTGTCCGCCAACCCGGCGCTCGGCATCGCCAGCGACTTGCTGGTGGCGCAGGGCGGCACGGTGATCCTGTCCGAGACGCCGGAAACGTACGGCGCCGAGCACCTGCTGACCCGGCGCGCCCGCTCCCGCGAGGTGGGGGAGAAGCTCGTCGGCCTGATGCGCTGGTGGGAGGACTACACCGCGCGCGAAGGCGCCGAGATGAACGCCAACCCGTCGCCCGGCAACAAGGCCGGCGGGTTGACCACCATCCTGGAGAAGTCGCTGGGCGCCATGGCGAAGGCCGGGAGCACCGACCTGGTCGAGGTCTACCGCTATGCCGAGCCGGTGACCGCCAAGGGGTTCGTGTTCATGGACACGCCAGGCTACGACCCGGTGGCCGCCACGGGCCAGGTCGCGGGCGGCGCCAACCTGGTGTGCTTCACCACCGGCCGCGGCAGCGTGTTCGGCTGCAAGCCGTCGCCGTCGATCAAGCTGGCGACCAACACCCCGATGTATGCCCGCATGGTCGACGACATGGACATCAACTGCGGCACGATCCTGGACGGCGAGGAGACCGTGCAGGAGTGCGGCGCCCGCATCTTCGACACCATGCTGCGCGTGGCCAGCGGCGAACGCTCGAAAAGCGAAGGGTTCGATGCGGGGGGTGCCGAGTTCGCGCCATGGGTGATCGGCGCCACGATGTGATACGGGTCCGGCCAATCCTGCGGTCCGACGCCGACACCTTCGCCGCCCTGGTCCGCCGCGTCTTCCTCGCCTTGCCGCTCAACCCGCCGCCTTCTGCCGGGCGCCTGTCCGGCGATGACGTCCGGACGCATCTGGGTGGCGGAGGCGGTGGCCTCGTCGCGGAGGCAGACGGCATGGTGGCCGGCCTGCTCTGGGACGAAGGCAATCGCAGCCTCCACGTCGGCCGGATCGCAGTCGACCCAAGCTGCCGGCGTCAGGGGCTCGCCACGCGCCTGCTTGCCGGGGCACAGGCGGAGGCGGAGCGGCGGCGGCTGGCGTCGATTTGGCTGTCGACCCGGCTCGCCCTGACGGCCAACCGCCGGTTGTTCGCCCATTTCGGCTTCGTCGAGACGGTGTCGCATGCCCATCCGGGCTACACCGGGCCCACCTTCGTGGACATGGTCAAGCCGATCGCCGGCAGTGCAGCTTGCGACCATGAAGCCATCATCGGAGCGGGGGATGAACCAACATCCCCGCCGGGCGTCTAGTAGCCGCAAGCGAACAGGATGCATCGAATGAAGTGGCTCTCCAGGCTCGCTGCCGTCGCCATTGCGATGGGGTCGGTCTCTCTCGGGGCGCAGGCCCAGCCTTACCGGCATGACGACCATCGGCCTCCACCACGCCGCCATTATCACCGGCCCGTCTTTCATCGCCCGCCGCCTTTCATCCGGCGTGACGACCGGCGGTAGAGGCCTCGGAACCGGCCGCCGTGAAGCTGATCAGCTGGAACCTCCTCCGCCTCACCGGGGCAAGCCTCGGCGAGGTGGTGGACCTGATCGAGCGCGAGCAGCCGGACATCCTGCTGATGCAGGAAGCCACGCACGACATCGATCCGCTGCCGCAGCGGATCGGTGGCGGCTATGCCCGGGTGCCGCTGCCCGGCCGGGTACACGGCCTTGCCGTTTGGATGCCCGGCGCACTTCCCGCCCGTCCGCTGGTCATGCCGCTGCCATCCGGGACGATGGTCCACCGCGTGGCGCAAATCCTCGACCTCGGCGCGTTCACCGTCGCCAACGTCCACCTGTCGCACGGGCAATTGCTGAACCGCCGGCAGCTTCGGCGCATCGCGGCACGGCTGCCGCACCACGCCGCCGTGGTCGGCGACTACAACCTGGTCGGCCCCGTGCTCCTGCCGGGCTTCCGCGACGTCGGGCCGCGGCGCCCGACCCACCGGATGAGCGACGTGCTGCCGCTGCGGCTTGACCGTTGCGTGGTGCGGGGGCTGCACGGCGAGGAGGCGGCGGTGCTGCCGCGCGGCGCGTCGGACCACCGGCCCATCACCATCCGGCTGCGCGTCGCCGAAGCGTCAGAGGTACGGAAGCATCAGCCGCACCGCCGCATCCCGTAGCCGGACGGGCAGCGACCGGGCGTCCAGCTCCTCCTGGGTTAGCGGCGTGCCGCGGCTCTCCGCCATCAGCTTGGTCAGCGTGGCCGCCAGCGGCCGGCTGTAGATCTCCAGGCACAGCTCGAAGTTGAGGCGGAAGGACCGCATGTCCCAGTTGCTGCTGCCCACGAGGCACCATTCGCCGTCGACGACGACGATCTTCGAATGGCGGAACGGCGGCGGGCTGCGCCAGATGCGGCCGCCATCGGCGAGCAGCGGGCCGATATTGGCATAGGTCGCCCAGTCCACGAAGCGGTGGTCGCTGTGCTCCGGGATGACGATGTTGACCTGGACCGCGCGGATGGACGCCAAGGCGAGCGCGGTGGTCAGGCGGTCGTCCGGCAGGAAGTAAGGGGTCATGATGTCGATGCGTTCCCGGGCGCAGGCCATGGCCTGGAGGATCGCGAACTCGATCTTCTCCACGTCCTCGTCCGGGCCGGCATCGATCACGCGTGCCACGGCGTCGCCCGCCTCCTCGATGGTCGGATACCAGGCCTCGCCATCCAGGTCCTCTTCCGTGGCGAAGGACCAGTCCTGCAGGAAAGCCTCGACGAGCTGCGCCACCACCGGGCCGTCCAGCCGGAAATGCGTGTCCTGCACCGGCGCCCTGGGCTTGGTCGCCATGACGTTCTCGTCGGCGATGTTCATGCCGCCGGTGAAGCCGATGCGGCCATCCACCACGAGAATCTTCTTGTGCGAGCGCAGGTTCAGGAAGGGCATCCGCCAGGGCAGCGGCGAGTGCAGGAAGCGCGCCGCCGTCACGCCGTGCCGGCGCAGGTCATGGTAGGCGGGGGAGCGCACCCATCCGCCGCCAATCCCGTCGATCAGCACGCGGACGGTGACCCCGCGCGCCTGCGCCTCGGCCAAGGCGTCGATGAAGCGTCTGCCCCATTGGTCGTCGCGGAAGATGTAGGAGGACAAGCCGACGCTGTGCTGCGCGGAAGCGATCGCCTCCAGCATCGGCGGATAGGCCTCGTCCCCATCGTGGAAGATTTGGATCGTGTTTCCCGGCAGGCTGGGCCGGCCCGTGATCTGCCCGACCCCGCGTTCCAGCGGGTCGAGATGGCCGTCGTCGCCGGGCTGCGACGCGCCGGATCGGGTGCCGGTGCGCCGGCTCACCTGCGCGCGCAAGCGACGGGCGCGGCGTTGGACGCGGTTGACGCCGAAGAGGAGGTAGACGACCGCACCGGTGAACGGTGCGAACCAGGCCAGCCCGATCCAGCCGACGGCGGACGGCACCTCGCGCTTGCGGAGCAGGACGTGCCAGCTGATGCCTGCTGCGAGGGCGAGGCCGAGCGGGAAGGTGACATCCGCTCGGATGAGGTGGAAGGTCAGCCAGAAATCCGCCATTCGGGCTGATTAGCCGGTCAACCACTCCTGTCCCATAGGGGCTGCGTGAATTTTTGCTGCTATGCGGCGACCAGGCGCTGCTCCTGCTCGCCGAGCCCTTCCACCCCCAGCCGCATGACCTGGCCGGCCTTCAGGAACACCGGCTCCGGCTTGACGCCGAGCCCGACGCCGGGCGGGGTGCCGGTGGCGATGATGTCGCCGGGATGCAGTGTCATGAAGTGGCTGACGTAGCTGACCAGGTGGCGCACGCCGAAGATCATCGTCTTGGTGCTGCCGTTCTGCATGCGCTTGCCGTCGACCTCGCACCACAGCGCCAGGTTCTGCGGGTCCGCCACCTCGTCCTTCGTCACCATCCACGGGCCGGTCGGTCCAAACGTGTCGCAGCCCTTGCCCTTGTCCCAGGTGCCGCCGCGCTCGGCCTGGAATTCCCGCTCGCTCACGTCGTTGACCACGCAATAGCCGGCGACGTGCTCCATCGCCTGCTCCTCCGGGACGTAGGCGGCCTTGGTACCGATCACGATCCCCAGCTCGACCTCCCAATCGGTCTTCTGCGAGTTGCGGGGGATGCGCACGTCGTCGTTCGGCCCGCTGAACGCGCCGAGCGACTTGAGGAACACGATCGGCTCCTTCGGGATCGTGGCGCCGGTCTCGGCCGCATGGTCGGCATAGTTCAGGCCGATGCAGACGAAGTTCAGCGGCCGGACGACGCAGGGTCCGATCCGCGGATTGCCCGGCACGGTCGGCAGGCTCGCCGGGTCGAGGGCCGCGAGCTTGGCCAGCCCAGCCGGTGACAACGCCGCCCCGTCGATGTCGCCGACATGGGCCGACACGTCCCGGATCGTCCCGTCGGCGGCCAGGATGGCAGGCTTTTCGGCGCCGGGCGCGCCGACTCGGAGCAGCTTCATGGTAGTGTCTCTCTTGCTTCGGGGTCTGTCATAGCGTCCAACCACCGTCGATGACCATGGCCTGGCCGGTGACGAAACGGGACTCGTCGCTGGCCAGGTAGACGGCCAGGGCTGCGATCTCCTCGGGCGTGCCGAGCCGACCCATGGCCTGGCGCGCGACGAAGGCGGTTCGCGCCTGCTCCATCCCGCCCGCGGCGGCCGCGTTGGCGGCGATCCGGTCGTCCAGGCTGGGGGTCTGCACCGTGCCCGGACAGATGGCGTTGCAGCGGACACCGCGCGCCACGGTGTCGGCGGCGACCGACTTGGTCAGCCCGATCACCGCGGCCTTGGTGGTGCCGTAGATGAAGCGGTTGGGCGCGCCTTTGATCGAGGAGGCGCCGGACGAGATGTTGATGATCGACCCGCCGCCCTCCGTCAGCATGCCCGGCAGGAAGGCGCGGATGGTGCGGAACATCGACCGCACGTTGAGCGCGAAGGCGAAGTCCCACTCCTGCTCCGTCGCGTCCAGGATGGAGCCCTGGTGCACGAACCCGGCGCAGTTGAACAGCACGTCCACCCGGCCGACCTCCCGGGCGACGGCGGCGATGCCGGCGGCCTCCGTGGCGTCCATCCGCATGGTCTGGATGCGCTCGTCCGCGATCTCCGCCAGCTTGGCCTCGTTGAGGTCGGTGGCGACCACGCTGGCCCCTTCCGCCGCGAAGGCCAAGGCCGTGGCGCGGCCGATGCCCTGCGCGGCGGCGGTGACGAACGCGGTCTTGCCGGTCAGGCGGCCCATGAGCAATCTCCTGCGCAGTCCCCGGTGTGGCACCCCACGGCATCAGGCCTTTGCGGCGCGGGCGAGTTGGTCGAGCGCCGGCAACAGCGTGGCCCGGATGCTGACGGGCGTGTTGAAGTCGTTCTCGTCGCAAACCTCGATGCGCAGATCGCTTTGCAGATGCGCCCGGAACCCCGGGATGAGGGCGGCGAGCTTGGCGAGATCACGCTGGTCGCCCCGCTCGGCACCCGCAAGCGCGGCCATCAGGGGAACCCTGAAGTTGCCGGTCACCGCGTTCAATCCATACTCGGCGATCTCGTGCAGTTCATCATCGTCGGTGGCCTTCAGGGCCCGCTGCAATGCGGCGATCTGCTTGTCGACTGCCTCGCTGGCCGTTCGCCATCCCACGACGGCATCCTTCAGCGAAACGCCTGCTGCGGCCCCAGTCGACCCGAGCGACATGCCTAGCACCCGCTCGACCCAGGCATCCTTGACCGGTTCAGCCATCCTCGCCCGTCCTCCACCATGTTCTCACGCCCGGTGCCCGATCACGTCGCCATCCCCCGCTCGGCCGTCTTGGAGGGCTGAGGCGCGGACTTCAGGCCGGCCTTCACCAGCTCGTCGTCTTCGAGATAATCCTCGGGCTTGCTGGTCAGCCGGTATGCGGAAATGAAGCCCATCTTGTTCGCGTCCGGCTTCGGCGCCGCCCGGCCGTTCTTCCCCGGCCCCTTGACGATGTAGCTGCCCTTCGAACCCCGCGCGAGGCGCTCCGGGATGACCCAATCGAAGCGTTCCTCGATCGACGCTGCGACCTCGTCGCCGCGGGTGCCGAGGACCGGATCGAACGGAACCTTGTCGATCACCAGCCAGGTGTGGGAATCGGCCCCGTTATTGCCGGTGAACAGGATCTTGCCCGTCCCAGTGTCGTCATCGTCGAACACGTTTCCGGAGAACGAACGGTCGAGCAGGCCGCGCTTGCCTGGCAGCGAGCCCAGGCTGACGGTCAACAGCATGTTCGTGCACGTGTCCTGCACGATGACCGGCTTGGCCGGCATCGACGAGGAGGCATGCATCAGCTGCGTCGTCAGGTGCAGCAACTGGTGGCACTGCGTGCAGGGGAGGTCCGGGGCTTCCTCTCCCATCATCTTCTTCTGGTCTGCGATTATCGAGTTGTCCTTGGCGGACCCGCCCGAGAGGATCACGCTGTTGGGCGTGAACGTGTTCGTGTAGTAGGCCACCGGCATCCCATCGTTCGCGAGGATGGAATCGAACAGCGTGCCGACGACGTCGGCCTGCTTGGTGAGCTTCTTGCTCTTCACCCGCTTGTCGACGTTGTCGAGGACGCGGAGCACCGGCGTCGTTTCGACGAGCTTGGCCCATTCTTCTGGCGCTTGGGCCTTGAGCAGCGCTTGGATCGCAGGGTTGGTCACGATCTCGGTGAACTCGTTCTTGCCGCGCATATTCGGGAGAATGGTTGCGGCGAACAGCCTGGGGTTCTTGGTCACCGTCTTCAGCACTGCCGCATGGTCCAGCGGAAAGGGCTTGATTTCGCCCTTGACGGTGCCGCGCCCGCCTTCCTGCATGTCCGCATCAGTGATCGTCACGAACTCGCTCATCCGCTCGGCGAACGTGGCCGCCGCCGCGGCATTGCCCGACTCCATGATGGCGTTGACGAGCTTCTTGTTCCGCTCGACCCCGACCGGATTGGGGGCCTGCCGGCTCGATCCCGCGGGGAAGAACTCCACCCATTTGTCGGCCTTTGCCTTGTCGCCGTTGCCGTTCGCCTCGGTCCACTTGTCGAGCGCGAACGCCGTCGTGCCGTCCGGGTCGCGCTCGTAGATCAGGTTGCCCGTGATCCGCTCCTTCGCACCGCCGACGATCGACTTCTCCAAGGTGACCTGGGTCAGCCGCTCGGACGCGTCACCCGGGACGACTTTGGCGAGCGCCTTCTCGTAGGCCGCGGGTGGCACCAGCCCGACCCAGCTGGGGCGCTTGTCTCCGGTGTCGTCGAAATGCTTGACGAACTTATAGGCGATCAGGTCGACGAGGTAGTCAGGCTCCTCCGCATACAGCTCCGCTGCAAGCCGCTTGAACTCGTCCGGGCCGGCACCCTTCTTGTCCATTGCAGTTTCCAGCGCAGCCTTGTCCTTGCTGGTGAAGCCCTTCGGCCGGCCCGGCTTCTTGATGACCTTGAAGGCGGCCTTGAACTCGTCCTTGCTTTTCCTTGGCACCGCGACGCCTCCGCACAGCTCCGTCGGCGTCATGTAGGACCGCCGGCGGACGTTGCTCAATGGTTGTGCCGCGACTCCCCGCGTGTCTCAACGATGTCGAGGTAGAGCGTCGCCGGCTCCAGGCACGCGCCGGTGCCCTGCTGGCCCACCATCGAGCGATAGATCTCCTCCCACGGTGTCTGGTTGTCCAGCGTGGGCGGCGTCCAGGCGGCGCGGCGGGCGGCGAGTTCCGCTTCCGGGATCAGCACGTCCACCTTGCGGGTGTTGAGGTCGATGCGGATCGGGTCGCCAGTCCGCAACAGCGCCAGCCCGCCGCCGACCGCGGCCTCCGGCGAGACGTTGAGGATGGACGGGCTGCCGCTGGTGCCGGACTGGCGGCCGTCCCCCATGGTGGGCAGCGCATCGATGCCGCGCTTCAGCAGGGCGGCCGGCGGCTGCATGTTCACCACCTCCGCCCCGCCGGGATAGCCGATCGGGCCGCAGTTGCGGATCACCAGCAGCGTGTGCTCGTCCACGCCGAGCGCCGGGTCCTCGATGCGGGCGTGGTAGTCCTCCGGGCCCTCGAACACCACCGCCTTGCCTTCGAACACGTTGGGATGCGCCGGGTCGGACAGGAAGCGCTGGCGGAACGCCGGGTCGATGACGCTGGTCTTCATCACGGCAGAATCGAACAGGTTGCCGCTCATCACCACGTAGCCCGCCGCAGGCTTCAGCGGCGCGTCGTAGCCGCGGATCACCTCGCGGTCCGGCGCTGCCACCGCCGCCAGGTCCTCCGCCAGGGTGCGGCCGGTCACCGTGCGTGCGTCGCCGTGCAGCTTGCCGGCCGCCAGCAGCTCGCGCAGCACGCCCGGCACGCCGCCCGCCCGGTGGAAGCCCTCGCCGAGGAAGCGCCCGGCGGGCTGGCAGTCCACCAGCAGCGGGATCGCCGCGCCCAGGCGCTGCCAGTCGTCCAGCGAGTGCTCCACGCCCATGTGCCGGGCGATGGCGACCATGTGGATGGGGCAGTTGCTGCTGGCGCCGAGTGCGGCGGCCGCTACCACGACGTTCTCGAACGCCTGCCGCGTCATGATGTCGGAGGGGCGCAGGTTCTCGCCCACCATGGCCACGATCCGCCGCCCGGTCTCATACGCCATCCACGACCGCTCACGATAAGGCGCAGGGATGGCGGCGCAGCCGGGCAGCGACATGCCCAGCGCCTCGGCCAGGCTGTTCATGCTGGTGGCAGTGCCCATGGTGTTGCAGTGGCCGGGGGAGGGGGCCGAGCTCGCCACCATGTCCATGAACTGGGCGTAGTCGATCTCGCCCTCGGCCAGCAGGCGGCGTGCCTCCCACACGATGGTGCCGGAGCCGGAGAGCCGGCCCTTCCACCAGCCATCCAGCATGGGCCCGCCGGACAGCACGATGGCAGGGATGTTCACGGTGGCGGCGCCCATCAGGCAGGCCGGCGTGGTCTTGTCGCACCCGGTGGTCAGCACCACCCCGTCCAGCGGGTAGCCGTGCAGGACCTCCACCAGGCCCAGATAGGCCAGGTTGCGGTCCAACGCCGCGGTGGGGCGCTTCCCCGTCTCCTGGATCGGGTGCATCGGGAATTCCATCGGGATGCCCCCGGCGTCACGGATGCCGTCGCGCGTGCGCTTGGCCAGCTCGATGTGGTGGCGGTTGCAAGGGGACAGGTCGTTGCCGGTCTGCGCGATGCCGATGATCGGCTTGCCGCCTTGCAGCTCCTCCCGGGTGATGCCGTAGTTCATGTAGCGCTCGATGTAGAGCGCGGTCATGCCGGGATCATGCGGGTCATCGAACCAGCGGCGGCTGCGCAGGCGGCGGGCGGCCCCGTTTGCGTGCCCATCGGACTGGCCCATCACAACGCTCCCTCGCATTCCCTTGCCGCGACCCTGTGCGCCGGTCGGCAGGGTGTCAACGCTCCGGCGGTTCCTCGGGCCAGACAAGGCGTGGGCTGGCCAGGGGGCGCAGCACGACGTCATCGTAGACGTCGCGCAATGCGATGGTACACCCAAGCCCAGGCACAGTAAGGGTCACGTCCAGGTCACCCTTGTGGCGGACGTGCTGCCAACTCCCGTCACCGCCGCGCTGCCACACCCCGACGTCGATCCGTTCCGGCTCGAGTATCATGATGGTGTCGAGGCTGGGGACTGCCCGATACTCGTCTAACTTCATGAATTGGTCGACGTGCTCCGTAGAACGCGACAGGACCTCCACAACCAGCTTCGGCTGGTCCGACTTGCTTGCAGCCCGGTCGAACGGAGGGCAGTAGACCGCCAGGTCCGGTCGGCGCAGCGTCGCCGGACCGGTCACAAACCCGATGTCGGCGCTGAACACCTTGCATTTGCTTGACCGTGCGTGGAGTTGGCGCCGCAGCGCGAAGGCCAGGTTCCCGACGACGAGATCATGGGCAAAGCTTGCGCCCGTCATCGCCATCGGGCGACCGTCGACCAACTCGCAACGGATATCCTGGACGGCTTGCCAGTCCAGGAAGGCATCGACCGTCATGCGCCGGGCTGCGATCTCGCTCATGGCGGCATCCTAGCGCCGGTCGCGCCCGGCTGCGAGCGTTCGGAGGCCAATCGGCGATGGAAGGTCAGTCATCCTCCGGCCGGACCACGTTCTGCGGGGCGTTGCCGAGCGCCGCCGCCATGGTCTCGGCCGATTTGACGCGGATGTCCCACTCGGCCTCCGGCGTCCAGAAGGCGGAATGCGGGGTCACGATCAGGCGTCCGTCGAGCGCCGGGTCGCGATCGCGATAGGCGCGCAGCAGGGAGGGCACCGGCTCAACCGGCGGCTCCACCGGCATCACGTCCAGCCCGGCGGCCGCGAGGTGGCCGGAGCGCAGCGCCGCCTCCAGCGCATCGAAGTCCATCGTCGGCCCCCGTGCGGTGTTCACCACCACCGCACCGGGCGGCAGCATCGCGAATTGCGCGGCGCCCAGCATGCCGGCGGTGCTGCGGGTCAGCGGCACGTGGACCGACAGGATGTTGGACTGCGCCAGCAGCGCCTCCAGCGTCGGGGCGCGCCCCACGCCCAAGGCAAGCTCGCTGCCGTTGGGCAGCTTGGGGTCGTAGAACACCACGCGGAAGCCCAGCGCCTTGGCCCGCAACGCCACCGCCGTGCCGATGCGGCCCAGCCCGAGGACGCCGAACACCTGGTTGCTGTAGCGGCGGATCGCCGGGTCGCGGATCACGGACCAGTCGGCCGCCCCGCTGCGCTGCCGTTCGTGGTGGTGGATAAGCCCGCGGCACAGTGTCACCGCCAGCGCGATGGCGTGGTCGGCGACCTCCGTCGTGCCGTAATCCGGCACGTTGCAGATGGTGACGCCGTGCCGGGCGGCGGCTGCGCGGTCCAGCCGGTCGTAGCCCACGCCCATCCGCACCACTGCCCGCAAACGAGGGAAGCGGGCGAAATCGGCGGCACCCATCCAGAAGCGGAAGATCATCAGCCCGTCCGCCGTCTGGCACTCCTCGTCCGTCAGGTCCGCCAGCGATCCCGCATCGCCCATCACCACGGTGGTGCCCGGCCCGAAGATGCGGCGCTCCTCCGCGTCGTCGGGATACATCCGCTCGGGGTAGAGCACCGTCGTCACCATTTGCCTCGCCTCTCGCCTGCTGGGGCGATCCTGCGCACCGGGCGGGGCTGGCGCAACCCGGCCCGGGGAGGCAGGCTGGCGCCAAAGGACGGGAGAACGCCACGATGAACGGTGCGGAAAGTCTGGTGCAAACCCTGCTGGACTGCGGTGTGGATACGGTGTTCGCCAACCCGGGCACGTCCGAGATGCACTTCGTCGCCGCGCTGGACCGCATCCCCGGCATGCGCTGCGTGCTCGGCCTGTTTGAAGGCGTGGTGACCGGGGCGGCCGATGGCTATGCCCGCATGGCCGACAAGCCGGCCGCCACGCTGCTGCATTGCGGCCCCGGCCTGGCGAACGGCCTGGCCAACCTGCACAACGCCCGCCGCGCCAGGGTGCCGATGGTCAACATCGTGGGCGACCAGGCGACCTTCCACCGGCCGTTGGACGCGCCGCTCACCGCAGATACCGAGGGCTGGGCCCGCCCGGTCTCCGGCTGGACGCGCACCGCCAGCCACGCGGCGAGCGTCGGCGCGGACGCGGCGCAGGCGGTGCAGGCGGCGCTGACGCCGCCGGGCCAGATCGCCACGCTCATCCTGCCATCCGACACCAGCTGGGACGAGGGCGGCGTGATCGCGGCCCGGTTGCCCGCGCCGGCGGCCGCCCTGCCGGATGCGGGTGGGATCGACGCGGTGGCGCGGGTGCTGCGCTCCGGCGAGCCGACGATGCTGATCATGTCCGGCCGGGCGTTGCGGGCGGATCCGCTCGCCATCGCAGGCGGCATCTGCGCGGCCACGGGCGCCCGGATGCTGGCGCAGACCTCCAACACCCGCATGGAGCGCGGCGCCGGGCGTGTCTCGATCGAGCGCGTGCCCTACCCGGTGGACCTCGCCGTCAAGGCGCTCGCCGGGCTGAAGCACATCGTGCTGGTGGGTGCGGTGGCGCCGGTCGGCTTCTTCGCCTATCCGGGCAAGCCGGGGCGCATGTATCCGGAAGACTGCACCGTCCACGTGCTGGCGCGCCCGGACCAGGACGGCCCGGCGGCCCTGACCGCGCTGGCCGAGGCGCTCGGTGCGACCCGTGCGTCGGCGCCGGCTGTCGAACGCTCCGGGCGGGCCAGCGGCGCCGTCACGTCGGAGGCCATGGCGCAGACCTTGTGCGCGCTCATGCCGGAGGGCGCTATCGTGGTGGACGAGAGCGTGACCTTCGGCCGCGGGCTGTTCCCGCTGACCCGGCGCGCGCCACCGCATGACTGGCTGCAACTGACTGGCGGCGCGATCGGCGACGGGCTGCCGCTCTCCACGGGGGCAGCCGTCGGGGCGCCAGGCCGCCGGGTGATCACGCTGCAGGCGGATGGGTCGGCGATGTACACGGTGCAGGCGCTGTGGACGCAGGCGCGCGAAAAGCTGGACGTGACGACGGTGATCCTGTCGAACCGCAAATACGCCATCCTGCTGGGCGAACTGGCCGGCGTCGGTGCCAACCCGGGGCGCACGGCGCTGGACATGCTGGACATCGGCAACCCGGACCTGGACTGGCGGCAGATCGGCCGGGGCTTGGGTGTGGAGGCCGCCCGGGCCGAGACGATCGACGAGTTCGGCGACCTGCTCGATGCCGCGAACCGGCGCAGCGGGCCATTCCTGATCGAGTTGATGACCTAAAAGCCTGTTGCAACAAACGCAATTAGTCTCTATTTTGATACCAGCTTCTGGTTCATTGGGTGTCGAATGGCAGCCTTGGTGCGTTCTTCCTCAAGTCTCACCCATCTGGAACGCTTGCGGCTGTCGAACATCCTCGGTCGCTTGGCCTCCCCATTCGAAGGCGAGAGAGCCGCAGCGGCGTTGCTGGCGAGCGCCTTCGTCGAACGGCATGGGCTGACATGGTTCGATGTCACGCTCGGCACTCCGTCCGCAGAGCCTGACCGCACAGCCCCGATGCGGCAGGATCGCCGGACTGGCCGGGGCAGGGGCTGGTGCGGCTACTGCCGGCGGCGTTCCACGCAACCCGGTGGGGTCGTGAGCCGCGTGGCCTAGCATCGGCGCCGACGCCGCATGGAGGTTGCCAACCACGAAATCTGGCGCGAACCTGCGCTGCACCGTGGAGGCTCGCGCCGTGAAGCGTCGTCAATTCATCACCTTCGCGGCAGCTGCCTCATCCTCGGCCCTCGCGCGGCCGAACGTGGCACGGGCGCAGGGTCAAGCGGGTGCGCCATCCGTGCTGAAATTCGTGCCGCAGTCGGACCTGACCTTGCTCGACCCGGTGTTCAACACGGCACTCGTGACCCGCAACCACGGCATGATGGTCTACGACCAGCTGTACGGGTTGGACAGCAGCTACACCGCCCAGCCACAACTCGTGGCCGGGCACGTGGTCGAGGATGACGGGCACACCTGGCGCATCACCCTGCGCGATGGCCCGACCTTCCACGACGGCACGCCGATCTTGGCCCGGGACGCGATCGCCAGCATCGACCGCTGGACCAAGGCCGACGTGCTTGGCCAGAACATCCGCGCCATCACCGATGAGATGGTTCCGGTCTCCGATCGCGTCTTCCTCGTCAAGCTGAAGAGGCCGTTTCCGCTTTTCGCCACCGCGCTTGCCAAACCATCGTCCTATTGCCCGGTCATGCCGGAGCGTCTGGCCAAGAACCCACCGTCGTTCCAGGTGACGGACATCGTCGGCAGCGGGCCCTTTCGGTGGGTGCCGGGCGAACGCATGGTCGGCTCGCTTGCCGTCTATGAGCGGTTCGCCGGCTATACCCCGCGCAACGAGCCCGTGAGCTTCCTGGCAGGTGGCAAGGTCGCCCGGGTCGACCGGGTCGAGTGGCACACCATCCCCGATGCCGCCACAGCGGCGGCCGCCCTGCAGCAGGGCGAGGTGGATTGGTGGGAGCAGCCGACGGCCGATCTGCTGCCCTTGTTGAGAAAGGCCCGCAACGTGTCGGTGCAGGTGAAGGACAAGGCGGGGTTGATGGGCATGATCCGCCTCAACCACCTGCAACCGCCGTTCGACAACCCGGCCATCCGCCGTGCCTTCCTGCCGGCCATCAACCAGACCGACTACATGACGGCAGTGATGGGCGACGACCGCTCGCTCTGGAACGACCGCTGCGGCTTCTTCCTGCCGGGCAGTCCGCTCGCGACCGAGGCTGGGCTGGAGACGATGGCCGGCGCACCGGACTACGACAAGGTCAAGCGCAACCTCCAGGCGGCCGGCTACAAGGGCGAGAAGGTGGTGCTGGTGGTGCCGACGGACCTCTCCGCACTGAACGCCATGAGCGAGATCGCAGGTGACATGTTCCGCCGGTGCGGCATCGAGCTGGATTACCAGGCGACCGACTGGGGCTCGGCCGCGACCCGGGTGATGACCAACCGGGACGGGCTGGACAAGGGCGGCTGGAGTGCCTGGTGCAACTACATCCCCGGTATCATCGCGCTGAACCCGGCGACCCAGTCCTATGTGCGAGGACCCGGCAAGGCCGGGACGTCCGGCTGGCCCGACCTCCCGAAGATCGAGGCGCTGCGGGACCAGTTCCTCGCCGCCAACACCTTCGAAGACCAGAAGCACCTGACGGAGCAGATCCAGCTCCAAGCCTTCCAGGACATCCCCTATTTGCCGACCGGCGCCTACAACCCGCCCACCGCGTTCCGCAGCAACGTCACGGGGGTGATCGAGGGTTTCCCGCTGTTCTATAATCTGCAGAAATCCTAATCCGGTTCGGCCCAGACCAGCGAGACGAACGCCCAATGCCGCTGTACGACGATCCCACTGCCCGGCCGGACAGCACCGTCAATGTCGGGCCTCGCTTCGTGTATCCCACGGCAGGGGACCATCATTGGCAGGAGATGCGCCCCTTCGAGGCACCGCGCGGTGACCCGGCGTGGCACGAGGTCCATGTCTACACGGACGCCATGTCCTACGCACCCGGGGACACCGTGTGTTTCCATGGCAGCACCAATGCCCCGGCATGGGCGGTCCTGGTCACGCGCGACGGGCTGAGCCCGGCGGTCGTCCACCAGGTGCAGGATTTGCCCGGCCGGGCGACCCCCATGCCGGCCAATGCCTACGAAGCCGGGTGTGACTGGCCCGTGCTCCATCGCTGGACGTTGCCGGACGACCTGCCGTCCGGCTTCTACCTGGTCGAGTCCAGCGTGCCGCGGCGGCAGGGCGGTCGCTTCGTGCAGCATCATTTCTTCGTCGTCCGCCCATCGCTGGCGCCGCATCCGGGCCGGCTGCTGCATGTGCTGCCAACCTGTACCTACACGGCCTACAACGATTGGGGCGGTGCGAACCATTACGGCGGAAGCCATGGCCCGACGGGCAACGAGATGTCACCGCGGCTGAGCCTGCGGCGGCCCTGGACCCGTGGCCTGGTGAAGCTGCCTGACAACGCCCCGCGGATTTGCGCCACGCTGCCCGAACCGATGATGCCGCTGCGCTACGACTTCAAGGAATGGTCCTACGCCAACGGGTTCAGCTACTACTATGCTGCAACCGGCTGGGCGCAGTACGATCGCCATTTCGTCGTCTGGGCTGAGCGGGAGGGCTACTTGCTCGACACGATCACCCAAGCCGACCTGCATCTGCAGCCGGAACTCCTGGACGGGTATTCCGGCGTGGTGATCGTCGGCCACGACGAGTACTGGACGCGCGAGATGCGTCTGGCGGTCGAGAGCTACGTGGACCGCGGTGGCCGGCTGGCGCGGTTCGGCGCGAACTTCACCTGGCAAATCCGCCTGGAAGACGAGGGGCGGCGCCAGGTGTGCTACAAGAGCAATGCACACCGCGCCGACCCGGTCCGGGAAACCGGGGCGCTGACCCAGCTTACGACCGCCTGGGAGGATCGTCATGTCCGCTGGCCCGGCGCCACGACCGTCGGCGTGAACGGGTTGGGCGGGACGTATGCGAATTGGGGCCGCTTCACCCCGCGTGGGAGCCGGGGCTTCACCGTCTACCGGCCGGAGCACTGGGCCTTCGCCGGAACGGATTTGAGCTACGGCGACGTCTTCGGCGCAGAAGCGCGGATCTTCGGATACGAGGTCGATGGCGTCGATTACACCTTCCGCGGCGGCCTACCGTTCCCGACCGGCGATGATGGCACGCCCGACTCAGTCGAAATCCTCGCGATGGCTCCCGCCGTCATGGGGGAGGCGCCGCTGGAGAGCTACACGCTGCGCGCCTATGTCGGCGCGCATGACTGGTACGAGAAGGCCGACATGGTCTATGGCCGGACCGACCAGGAGGCATTGGCCAAGTCGTACCACGGCTCGGGCATGATGGTACACATGCGCCGCGGTGCAGGCGAGGTGCTCACGGCCGCAACGTGCGAGTGGGTCATGGGACTGAAGCGGAACTGCGCCTACACGCAGCAGATCACCCGGACCGTCCTGGACCGCTGGAAGGCCGGCGGCCTGCCCACGAAATAACAGCCTGCCGAAGCCTGGCCTCCGAATAATCGCGCTGGACACCGCCCGATCCCGGTCCTAGAACGCCGCTTCGATCCGGAACGCGGGAGGCTCTGGGCGCATCGTTGCGCCCCCGTAGCCGTTTGCACCGCGGTCCCTGGGCGTTCAGAGGAGCCAGGGTATGGCAAAGAAGGTCGTCGGCTACATAAAGTTGCAGATCCCGGCGGGGAAGGCGAACCCGTCGCCGCCGGTCGGCCCGGCGCTCGGTCAGCGCGGCCTGAACATCATGGCGTTCTGCAAAGAGTTCAACGCCCTGACCCAGACGATGGAGCCGGGCATGCCGATCCCCGTCGTCATCACGGCGTTCGGCGACCGTACCTTCACCTTCGTCACCAAGACTCCGCCCAACACCTACTTCCTGAAGAAGGCGGCGGGTATCACCAAGGGCACGACGACGCCGGGCAAGGGTGCGACGGTCGGCCGGGTGACGATGACCCAATTGCGCGAGATCGCCGAAACCAAGATGAAGGACATGAACGCCAACGACGTCGACGCGGCCGTGCGGATGCTGACCGGCTCGGCCCGCTCCATGGGCCTCAGCGTGGTGGAGGGCTGACCCGATGGCACATGACAAGCGCCTGACCGCCGCGCGTGCCACCATCAACCGTGCCAAGCTGTATACGCTGCCGGAAGCGGTGGCGATCATCCGGTCCAACGCCAAGGCCAAGTTCGACGAGACGGTCGAGTTTTCGATGAACCTCGGGATCGACCCGCGGCATGCCGACCAGATGGTCCGCGGCATGGTCTCGCTGCCGAACGGCACCGGCAAGGTGCTGCGCGTCGGCGTGTTCGCCCGCCCGGCCAAGGCGGCGGAGGCGTTGGAGGCGGGTGCGGACGTGGTAGGCGCGGATGACCTGGCCGAGAAGGTGCAGGCCGGCGACATCCAGTTCGACCGCTGCATCGCGACACCGGACATGATGGCGCTGGTGGGCCGGCTGGGTAAGATCCTCGGCCCGCGCGGGCTGATGCCGAACCCGAAGCTCGGCACCGTGACCATGAACGTGAAGGATGCGGTGCTGGCGGCCAAGTCCGGCCAGGTCGAATTCCGGGCGGAGAAGGCGGGCATCATCCATGCCGGCGTCGGCAAGGCGAGCTTCGACGACGACAAGCTGGTGCAGAACATCCGCGCCCTGGTCGACGCCGTGCAGAAGGCCAAGCCGACCGGCGCCAAGGGCACGTACCTGCAGAAGGCGGCGCTGTCCTCGACCATGGGTCCGGGGATCCGGATCGACGTGGCGAGCCTGGCAGCTTAGCGAGATACGCCGGCCTTCCCAACGGGAGGCTGGCGGGCAGGCGGGGCTGCGGCCCTGCCGAACCTGTCCGAGATTGCTCGTACCCGCTTGGGTCCAAGGGGCTTCGGCCCGCGCGCAGGAGACGGGAATGCCAGACACCGATGGAATGATCGGATGATGCCTGGCGGTTCCGGCTGGATGGACAGGCGAACCGGGGAGGGCAGTAGCCTTCCCCAGAGGGAAACCTGGTCCCACGCGGTCCAAACGCGCGGGGCCACCGACGGAGAGCGGTATTGGACCGTACGGAGAAGCGGGAGTTCGTCTCCTCCCTCGCCGATGTGTTCGCCAAGACGTCGATGGTCGTCGTCACCCAGAACAAGGGGATGACGGTCGCCGAAGTGACGGTCTTGCGGACGCGGATGCGGGCGGCGGGGGCGACCTTCAAGGTCGCGAAGAACCGGCTGGCCACCCTCGCCTTGGATGGGACCCGATTCGAGAGCATCAAGCCCATGCTGAAGGGACCGACCGCGCTTGCGTGGGCGGCCGACCCGGTGGCGGTGGCGAAGGTGGCTGTCGAGTTCGCCAGGACCAACGAGAAGCTCGTTATCATCGGCGGTGCACTTGGCACCCAGACGCTGAATGCGGATGGAATCAAGTCGCTGGCCGAGTTGCCGAGCCTGGATGCGCTGCGCGGGAAGATCCTGGGGCTGCTTGCCGCCCCGGCGACCCGGATCGCGGGCGTGTTGCAGGCACCGGCCGGGCAGCTCGCAAGGGTCCTTGGGGCCTATGCCAAGAAGGACGGCGACGAGCCGTCCGAGGGCGCGGAGGCAGCCTGACGCCTGTCACCAGCACACGGCAAGCTCATGACAATACTTGCGGGCTTGCATGGAACCGACCAAACCATCATCTAGGGGACTGACATAATGGCTGACCTGACCAAGATCGTCGACGAGCTCTCGAGCCTGACCGTGCTCGAGGCCGCCGAGCTGAGCAAGCTGCTCGAGGAGAAGTGGGGCGTATCCGCAGCCGCGCCGGTCGCGGCGGCTGCACCTGCCGCCGGCGGCGGTGGCGTCGCAGCCGCTCCGGTCGAGGAACAGACCGAGTTCACCGTGATCCTCACCAAGGCCGGTGAGAAGAAGATCAACGTGATCAAGGAAGTCCGGGCGATCACCGCGCTCGGCCTGAAGGAAGCCAAGGACCTCGTCGAAGGCGCGCCGAAGACCGTGAAGGAAGGCGTGTCCAAGGACGAGGCCGCGAAGCTGAAGAAGCAGCTTGAGGACCAGGGGGCGAGCGTCGACGTCAAATAGCGCACGTCTTCCGCTTGCCGGGCTTGTGCCCGGCGCATGGTCTGGGGCGGGCGGGAATCCGATGGGGTTCCCGCCCATCCTCCGTTTCCGGCCACGGTGTGGGCCGCAGGACGACGGCCGGTGCGAACGCCCGGTGACGATGGCACGCCGGGCGCTGTCCGGCCAGAGGCAAGGATTGGCATGAACGCGATCTCGAAGTCCTTCACCAGCCAGAAGCGTGTCCGCAAGAGCTTCGGCCGCATCCCCGAAGTGGCGCCGATGCCGAACCTCATCGACGTGCAGCGCTCCTCCTACGAGGCGTTCCTGCAGATGAACGTCCTGCCGGACAGCCGCACCAACACCGGGCTGCAGGAAGTCTTCAAGTCCGTGTTCCCGATCGACGATTTCGCCGGCCGCGGCCGGTTGGAGTTCGTCGATTACGAGTTGGAAGAGCCGAAATACGATGTCGAGGAGTGCATCCAGCGCGGCATGACCTTCGCCGCACCGCTGAAGGTGACGCTGCGCCTGATCGTCTGGGACCTGGACGAGGATACCGGCGCCAAGTCCATCCGCGACATCAAGGAACAGCCCGTCTATATGGGCGACATGCCGTTGATGACGGATAACGGCACCTTCATCATCAACGGGACCGAGCGCGTCATCGTCAGCCAGATGCATCGCTCGCCCGGCGTGTTCTTCGACCACGACAAGGGCAAGACGCACAGCAGCGGCAAGTTCCTGTTCACCGCGCGCGTCATCCCCTATCGCGGCAGCTGGCTGGACTTCGAATTCGACAGCAAGGACCTGGTCTACGTCCGGATCGACCGCAAGCGGAAGCTGCCGGTTACGACGCTGCTCTACGCGCTGGACAGCGCCGCGACCGCGGAGCTGCGCGAGGCGCGGCTGGCGAAGGGCGAGACGATCGACATCCCGGAAATCCGCGGCATGGATGCCGAGGAGATGCTCGGCGTGTTCTACGGCCAGGTCCCCTTCACGCGCACCGCCAAGGGGTGGGCACGCCCGTTCGACCCGGAGGCCTATCGCGGCATCACCCTGGCCGAGGCACTGACCGACGCCGATACGGGCGAGGAAGTGGCGGCTGCCGGCGCCAAGCTGACGCAGCGCACCGCCCGCAAGATCGCCGAGAAGACCAAGACCGTGCTGGTGGGGCGCGCCGACCTGCTCGGCCGCTACGTCGCCGTCGACCTGGTCAACGAGGAGACGGGCGAGATCTTCGCCGATGCCGGCGAGGAATTGGCCGAGGCCCGGCTGGCCTCGATCGAGGAGGCGGGGATCACCACCCTGCCGACGCTCGCCATCGACCAGTCGAACGGCCCGTGGGTCCGCAACACCCTGGCGGTGGACAAGAATGCCGGCCGCGAGGACGCGCTCACCGACATCTACCGCGTGATCCGCCCCGGCGAGCCGCCGACGCCGGAAACGGCCGAGGCGCTGTTCCGCGGACTGTTCTTCGACGAGAGCCGCTACGACCTGTCCGCCGTCGGCCGGGTGAAGATGAACATGCGGCTGGGCGAGGACGTGGCCGACACCGTCCGCACCCTGCGCAAGGAGGACATCCTGCGCACGGTGAAGATCATGTGCGAGCTGAAGGACGGCCGTGGCACGATCGACGACATCGACAACCTGGGCAACCGCCGGGTGCGCTCGGTGGGCGAGCTGATGGAGAACCAGTATCGCGTCGGCCTGCTCCGCATGGAGCGCGCCATCCGCGAGCGCATGGGCTCGGTCGACATCGACACGGTGATGCCGCACGACCTGATCAATGCCAAGCCGGCGGCGGCGGCGGTGCGGGAGTTCTTCGGCTCCTCCCAGCTCAGCCAGTTCATGGACCAGACCAACCCGCTATCCGAAGTGACGCATAAGCGACGCCTGTCCGCGCTTGGCCCAGGCGGGCTGACGCGGGAGCGCGCCGGGTTCGAGGTGCGCGACGTGCATCCCACGCATTACGGCCGCATCTGCCCGATCGAGACGCCGGAAGGGCCGAACATCGGCCTGATCAACTCGCTGGCGACCTACGCCAAGGTGAACAAGTACGGCTTCATCGAGACGCCGTACCGCCTGGTGAAGGAAGGCACGGTGCAGGACGGCTGGAAATACCTGTCCGCCATGGAGGAGGAGCGGCTGGTCGTGGCGCAAGCCGATGCGCCGACCGATCAGGACGGCCATTTCAGCCAGGAGCTCGTCTCCGTGCGCAACCGGGGCGACTTCCGCCTGGTGAAGCCGGAGGAAGTGACGGCGGTGGACGTCTCGCCGCGCCAGCTGGTGTCGGTGGCGGCGGCGTTGATCCCGTTCCTGGAGAACGACGACGCCAACCGCGCGCTGATGGGCTCCAACATGCAGCGCCAGGCGGTGCCGCTGATCCGCGCCGACGCGCCGCTGGTGGGCACGGGCATGGAGGCGGCGGTGGCGCGCGACTCCGGCGCCACCATCGTGGCCAAGCGGGCCGGCGTGGTGGACCAGATCGACGGCGCCCGCATCGTGGTGCGTGCGTCGGGCGAGGACGGCTCCACCTCCGGCGTCGACATCTACCGGCTGCGCAAGTACATGCGCTCCAACCAGTCCACCTGCATCAACCAGCGCCCGCTGGTCCGCGTGGGCGACCGGGTGGCCAACGGCGACATCATCGCCGACGGGCCGAGCACGGAACTGGGTGAATTGGCCCTCGGCCGCAACGTGCTGGTCGCGTTCATGCCTTGGAACGGCTACAACTTCGAGGACTCCATCCTCATCAGCGAGCGCATCGCGCGCGACGACGTCTTCACCTCGATCCATATCGAGGAGTTCGAGGTCATGGCCCGCGACACCAAGCTGGGCCAGGAGGAGATCACCCGCGACATCCCGAACGTCGGCGAGGAGTCGCTGAAGAACCTGGACGAGGCGGGCATCGTCTACGTCGGCGCCGAGGTGAACCCGGGCGACATCCTGGTCGGCAAGGTCACGCCCAAGGGCGAGAGCCCGATGACCCCGGAGGAGAAGCTCCTCCGCGCGATCTTCGGCGAAAAGGCGTCCGACGTGCGCGACACCTCCTTGAAGCTGCCGCCGGGTGTCACGGGCACGATCGTGGACGTGCGCGTGTTCAGCCGCCGCGGCGTCGACAAGGACGAGCGCGCGATGGCGATCGAGCGTTCGGAGATCGAGCGCCTGGCCAAGGACCGCGACGACGAGCGGGCTATCCAGGAACGCTCCTTCCTGAACCGGCTCCAGGAGAAGCTGGTCGGCCACAAGGCGTCCGGCGGTTTCAAGGGCATCAAGGCCGGCACCGAGCTGACGACGGAAATCCTGTCGGAACATTCGCGCGGGTCTTGGCGGAACATCGCCGTGCAGGACGATGCGGTCATGGCCGAGATCGAGACGCTGCGTCGCGAGTTCGACGTCGCGGTGGGCAAGATCACGACCCGGTTCGACGGCAAGGTCGAGAAGCTGCAGCGAGGCGACGAATTGCCGCCCGGCGTGATGAAGATGGTCAAGGTGTTCGTCGCGGTGAAGCGCAAGCTGCAACCCGGCGACAAGATGGCCGGCCGCCACGGCAACAAGGGCGTCGTCTCCCGCGTGACGCCGCTGGAGGACATGCCGTTCCTGGAGGATGGCACTCCGGTCGACCTCGTGCTCAACCCGCTTGGCGTGCCGAGCCGGATGAACGTGGGGCAGATCCTGGAGACCCATCTGGGCTGGGCCTGCGCCAACCTCGGCCGCCAGGTCGGCGAGTTGGTGGAGGAATATCGCCGCACCGGGCAGCAACGTCAGGCTTTGTTGGATCGCCTGAAGGACATCTACGGTCCGGAGGAGTTCGCCGAGCAGATCGAGCCGATGAACAACGACCAACTGCTCGAGCTATGCGACAACCTGAAGAAGGGCATTCCGATCGCGACGCCGGTGTTCGACGGCGCGCGGCAGACCGACATCGAGCGCATGTTGACCATGGCGGGGCTCAACACTTCCGGCCAGGTGTATCTGACCGACGGCCGCAGCGGAGAAATCTTCGAGCGCAAGGTCACGGTCGGCTACATCTACATGCTGAAGCTGCACCACCTGGTGGACGACAAGATCCACGCGCGGTCCATCGGGCCTTATTCGCTCGTCACCCAGCAGCCGTTGGGTGGCAAGGCGCAGTTCGGCGGCCAGCGGTTCGGCGAGATGGAGGTGTGGGCGCTGGAGGCCTATGGCGCGGCCTACACCCTGCAAGAGATGCTGACGGTGAAGTCGGACGACGTGTCCGGCCGCACCAAGGTCTACGAAGCGATCGTGCGCGAGCAGGACAACTTCGAGGCCGGCATTCCGGAAAGCTTCAACGTGCTGGTCAAGGAATTGAAGAGCCTTGGGCTGAACGTGGATTTGGATACGGTTGGGTAAGGCGGGGGCTTTGCCCCTCGACCCCACCAGAGGACGGTCGTCCTCTGGACACCTGCAATAAGGTTTCCAAAGGACGACCGTCCTTTGGCGGGTCCAGGGCGGCGCCCTGGATTCTTGGTTTTCCTCTTCTAGGAGGTCGGTATGAACGAGCTGATGAAGATCCTGGGTCAGGGCGGCACGGCCGCGACCTTCGACCAGATCAAGATCCAGATGGCCTCCCCGGAGCAGATCCGATCCTGGTCGTATGGCGAGATCAAGAAGCCGGAAACCATCAACTACCGCACCTTCAAGCCGGAGAGGGACGGGCTGTTCTGCGCCCGCATCTTCGGCCCGATCAAGGATTACGAGTGCCTGTGCGGCAAGTACAAGCGGATGAAGTTCCGCGGCATCATCTGCGAGAAGTGCGGCGTGGAGGTCACGCTGCAGAAGGTACGGCGCGAGCGTATGGGCCACATCGAGTTGGCCTCGCCCGTGGCGCATATCTGGTTCCTCAAGAGCCTGCCCAGCCGGATCGGCCTGATGGTCGACCTGACGCTGAAGGAGCTCGAGAAGATCCTGTATTTCGAGAGCTACGTCGTGCTCGACCCGGGTGCCACCGACCTCAAGCTGCACCAGTTGCTGTCCGAGGACATGCTGGAGGCCAAGCAGGACGAGTATGGCGATGATTTCCGTTACGGCATCGGCGCGGAAGCCATCAAGCAGATCCTGCTCGGCATCGACATCCAGGCCGACAAGGTCCGCTTGCGGGCCGAGTTGAAGGAGACGACGAGCGAGGCGAAACGCAAGAAGCTGGTCAAGCGCCTGAAGCTGATCGAAGCGTTTGGCGAGAGCGGTGCGCAACCAGCTTGGATGATCCTGGACGTGGTGCCGGTGATCCCGCCTGAGCTGCGTCCGTTGGTGCCGCTGGATGGCGGTCGGTTCGCGACCTCCGACCTGAACGACCTGTACCGCCGGGTGATCAACCGCAACAACCGCCTGAAGCGCCTGATCGAGCTGCGCGCGCCGGATATCATCGTGCGCAACGAGAAGCGCATGCTGCAGGAGTCGGTGGACGCGCTGTTCGACAACGGCCGTCGCGGCCGGGCGATCACGGGCGCCAACAAGCGTCCGCTGAAGTCGCTGTCCGACATGCTGAAGGGCAAGCAGGGCCGGTTCCGCCAGAACCTGCTGGGCAAGCGCGTCGACTACTCCGGCCGTTCGGTCATCGTGGTGGGGCCGGAGCTGAAGCTGCACCAGTGCGGCCTGCCGAAGAAGATGGCGCTCGAGCTATTCAAGCCGTTCATCTACTCCAAGCTGGAGAAGTACGGCCACGCCACCACCATCAAGGCCGCCAAGCGGATGGTGGAGAAGGAGCGCCCCGAGGTCTGGGACATCCTGGAAGAGGTGATCCGCGAACACCCGGTGATGCTGAACCGCGCGCCGACGCTGCACCGCCTCGGCATCCAGGCGTTCGAGCCGGTGCTGATCGAGGGCAAGGCGATCCAGCTGCACCCGCTGGTCTGCACCGCGTTCAACGCGGATTTCGACGGCGACCAGATGGCGGTCCACGTGCCGCTGAGCCTGGAGGCGCAGCTGGAGGCGCGCGTGCTGATGATGTCGACCAACAACATTCTCAGCCCGGCCAACGGCAAGCCGATCATCGTTCCGAGCCAGGACATCGTGCTGGGGCTGTACTATCTCAGCCTGGAGACGGCGGCGTTCCGCGAGGCCAAGGACCAGGAGGCGACGGCCTACGGCACGATCGGCGAGATCGAGTTCGCGCTGGCCGCGAAGGCGGTGCACCTGCACGACAAGATCCGTGCCCGCTACGAGACCGTGGATGCCGAGGGCGTCCGCTCCCGCAGCATCGTCGTCACCACGCCGGGGCGCATGCTGATCGCGCAGATCCTGCCGAAGCACCCGAACGTGCCGTTCTCGCTGATCAACCGGCAGCTGACGAAGAAGAACGTGTCCGACGTGATCGACGCGGTGTACCGCCACTGCGGCCAGAAGGAATGCGTGATCTTCGCCGACCGGCTGATGGGGCTGGGCTTCGGCCAGGCGGCGAAGGCCGGCCTGTCCTTCGGCAAGGACGACCTGATCATTCCGGACAACAAGTGGGAGCTGATCGGCAAGACCAAGGACGAGGTCAAGGAGTTCGAGCAGCAATACCAGGACGGGTTGATCACCGCCGGCGAGCGCTACAACAAGGTGGTGGATAGCTGGTCCCGCTGCACGGACGAGGTGGCGGGTGCCATGATGAAGGAGATCAGCAAGCAGGAGGTGGGCAAGCCCACCAACAGCGTGTGGATGATGTCGCATTCCGGCGCCCGTGGCTCGCCGGCGCAGATGCGTCAGCTCGCCGGGATGCGCGGCCTGATGGCCAAGCCGTCCGGCGAGATCATCGAGCAGCCGATCATCGCCAACTTCAAGGAAGGCCTGACCGTGCTGGAGTATTTCAACTCCACCCACGGCGCCCGCAAGGGCCTGGCCGACACCGCGCTGAAGACCGCCAACTCCGGTTACCTCACCCGGCGGTTGGTGGACGTGGCGCAGGACTGCATCATCCACGAGGAGGATTGCGGCACCGAGCGCGGCCTGACGGTCAAGCCCGTGATGGATGGCGGCGAGGTCGTCGCCAGCCTGTCGGAGCGCACGCTGGGCCGCACCACGGCCGAGGACGTGGTGGACCCGTTGTCGTCCGCCGTGCTGGTGCCGAACAACACGCTGATCGAGGAGACGCAGGCCGAGCTGATCGAAAAGGCCGGCGTGGAGCAGGTGAAGATCCGCTCCGTGCTGACCTGCGAGGCGGCGGTCGGCGTCTGCGCGCATTGCTACGGTCGCGACCTGGCCCGTGGCACCCCGGTGAACATCGGCGAGGCGGTGGGCGTCATCGCCGCGCAGTCGATCGGCGAGCCGGGAACGCAGCTGACCATGCGCACCTTCCACATCGGCGGCGCGGCGCAACGTGGTGCCGAGGTCTCCAACGTGGAGGCCAGCCATGACGGCACCATCGTGGTGAAGAACCGCGTGGTGGTGGAGAACAGCGCCAAGATCCAGGTGGTCATGTCGCGGAACTGCGAGATCGTGCTGGCGGACGACAAGGGGCGGGAACGCGCCCGCTTCCGCGTGCCGTATGGCGCCCGGCTGCTGTCGGATGACGGGCAGGCGGTGACGCGTGGGCAGAAGCTGGCGGAGTGGGACCCCTACACCCTGCCGATCATCACGGAGCGCGCCGGCACGGTCGAATACCTCGACCTGTTGGATGGCGTGACGCTGATCGAGAAGGTGGACGAGGTCACCGGGCTGACCAGCCGGGTGGTGGTCGACTACAAGCAGATGACCAAGGGCGTCGACCTGCGCCCCCGGCTGCAGCTGAAGGACGAGAAGGGGGAAGTGCTGAAGCTGCCGAATGGCGCGGAGGCGCGCTACTTCCTCAACCCCGACTCGATCCTCTCGGTGGATAACGGCGCCGTGGTGCATGCCGGGGACGTGCTGGCGCGCATCCCGCGCGAGGGCAGCAAGACGCGCGACATCACCGGCGGCCTGCCGCGGGTGGCGGAGCTGTTCGAGGCCCGGCGGCCGAAGGACAACGCCGTCATCGCGGAGACGGACGGCCGAGTGGAGTTCGGCAAGGACTACAAGGCCAAGCGCCGGATCATCGTGAAGAACGACGAGACCGGCGAGGAGACCGAGTACCTGATCACCAAGGGGAAGCACGTCTCGGTGCAGGAGGGCGACTTCGTCCGCCGGGGCGACCCGTTGGTCGACGGCCCGCGCGTGCCGCACGACATCCTGAAGGTGCTGGGGGTGGAGGCGCTGTCCGACTACCTGGTCAACGAGATCCAGGACGTGTACCGGCTGCAGGGCGTGAAGATCAACGACAAGCACATCGAGGTGATCGTCCGGCAGATGCTGCAGAAGGTGGAGATCACCGACCCGGGCGACACGACGTTCCTCAGCGGCGAGCAGGTGGACCGGGTCGAGTTCGACGCGGAAAACGGCAAGCTGCAGAAGGACGACCGTCCGGCGGTGGCCACGCCGGTGCTGCAGGGCATCACCAAGGCCAGCCTGCAGACCCACAGCTTCATCAGCGCCGCCTCCTTCCAGGAGACGACGCGGGTGCTGACGGAGGCCGCCACCGCGGGCAAGGTCGACACGCTGAACGGGCTGAAGGAGAACGTGATCGTCGGGCGGCTGATCCCGGCGGGCACCGGCAGCGTGATGAACCGGCTGCGCCAGGTGGCGATGAACCGCGACCAGACCAACCGGGGCGTGGCGGCGGCCGAGACGCCCCAGATCACCGGGCGCCAGGCGGCAGAATGAGGCGATGGCGGGGGAGCTTCGGCTCCCTCGCTATCTTCCAGCTTACTGCCGCCTGAGCTGATCAGTTGACCGATGGCCTCACCAACTCTCGTGAGCGAGCGGGCGCCCCGGCATCAAGCTGGCCCATGACGAGTGTGTCCGATGCGTTCGGCGTCAGGTCCGCCCACATCCCCGCTCGTGCCCGACCCATCTTCGATGACGCTCCTTGAGGTCTTGCTGCGCGAGAGGGAGAAGACTGTTGTTCATGTCCTATATAGAGCAGGCATGAGCCGATGATCGGCATCGCGGCCACGGAGCGGACCGGCCGCGCCATCGCCACTGTCGAGGTTGACCCGGACAGCTTCCTCGTCACATGTGCCTGGGTCGAGATCGATTACCCGGCGCCGGTCCGTGACACGGCTGCATTGTATGCTGATCTGCTGGGTGTGCGTCGCCAACCCGGGTTGCTCACGGTCGGAGACGTGCTCTTCACCGTCGCCGAACCAGACCGGCTGGCGCGATTCGAGTGGCGGGCCGGGCCAGCCGCGCTTCGCAGGGGCGAGGTCAACAACCCCGCCGCACGCCCTGCGAGCCTCCACGTTGCCGTCGATTGGGATGAAAATGGCAGGGCGGCGATCGAGAGCGGGACGTCCGGTGTCTTCGACGGAGAGACACGGTCCTTGTGCATTGCATTCGGCCCTGATCCGGTCTGCTGGCTTGCTCCGGCAGACGGCGTGGCGGTGGGCTTGTCACCCGCGCATCGGTTTGCCGCACTGTACCTGGAGCAACTACCCACCGACCTATGTCATTTGGTGGGCCGCCACTGACAGGCATGGCGATGTCGCCGGCTCGCTTGACTCGTCCCCAGGCCCCTCGTAGAACGCGCCCCTCGGCCGGTTGAGATTGGCCGAAGGTTACAGGCATCAAAGCGTGTGGTGCCGCTGGTCAGCGAGCACCGCCTCGCCCACTAGCCCAGGCCGCACGAAGGATGGACGCCGCACGGATGGGCTCGCCCCATGTCGTGCGGATTTTGGTTTGACGGTGGGCCTGGGCCCGCCGCTGGATGAGGAACGAGAGGCCGTATGCCGACCATCAACCAGCTGATCGCGCACGGGCGTGAGCCGGCGCCGAAGCGCAACAAGGTCCCGGCGCTGCAGTCCTGCCCGCAGAAGCGCGGGGTGTGCACGCGCGTCTACACGACCACGCCGAAGAAGCCGAACTCGGCCCTGCGCAAGGTTGCCAAGGTGCGCCTGACCAACGGGTTCGAGGTGGTGAGCTACATCCCCGGCGAAGGCCACAACCTGCAGGAGCACAGCGTCGTGCTGATCCGCGGCGGCCGCGTGAAGGACCTGCCCGGCGTGCGCTACCACATCCTGCGCGGCGTGCTCGACACGCAGGGCATCGCCAAGCGCCGGCAGCGCCGGTCGCTGTACGGCGCCAAGCGGCCGAAGTGAGGGCGGGGCAATGAGCAGACGCCGCCGCGCGGTCAAGCGCGACATCCTGCCGGACGCCAAGTTCGGCGACACCGTGATCACGCGTTTCATGAACGCGCTCATGTATGACGGCAAGAAGTCGAATGCCGAGGGCATCGTCTACGGCGCGCTGGACGTGCTCAAGCGGCGCGGCGGCCCGGCGGCCGACCCGGTGCAGATGTTCCACTCCGCACTGGACAACGTGAAGCCGGCCGTGGAGGTACGCTCCCGCCGGGTCGGCGGCGCGACATACCAGGTCCCGGTCGAGGTGCGGACCGAGCGCCGGCAGGCCCTGGCGATCCGCTGGCTGATCGACAGTGCCCGCAAGCGCGGCGAGCACACGATGGAGGAGCGGCTCTCCAACGAGCTGAACGACGCCGTGAACAACCGCGGCGCCGCGGTGAAGAAGCGTGAGGACACGCATCGCATGGCGGAGGCGAACAAGGCCTTCAGCCACTATCGCTGGTAGACACCCCAACCACCCCAACTGAACCCACCCCTTCATCGAGTTCGATCTTCGGGCGGGGCGACGGAGCAAGACGATGGCCAAGGCGAAATTCGAGCGGACCAAGCCGCACTGCAACATCGGCACGATCGGCCATGTGGACCATGGCAAGACGTCGCTGACCGCGGCCATCACCAAGGTGTTGGCGAAGACCGGCGGCGCGACCTTCACGGCCTACGACCAGATCGACAAGGCCCCGGAGGAGCGCGCGCGCGGCATCACCATCTCGACCGCGCATGTCGAGTACGAGACCGCCAACCGCCACTACGCTCACGTCGACTGCCCCGGCCATGCCGACTACGTGAAGAACATGATCACCGGCGCCGCGCAGATGGACGGCGCGATCCTGGTGGTGTCCGCCGCCGACGGCCCGATGCCGCAGACCCGCGAGCACATCCTGCTGGCCCGCCAGGTCGGCGTCCCCGCGCTGGTGGTGTTCATGAACAAGGTCGACCTGGTGGACGACCCCGAGCTGATCGAGCTGGTGGAGATGGAGGTGCGCGAGCTGCTGTCCTCCTACCAGTTCCCCGGCGACGACATCCCCATCGTCAAGGGCTCTGCCGTCATGGCGCTGAACGACAAGAACCCGGAGCAGGGCGAGAACGCCGTGCTGGAGCTGATGGCGGCGGTCGACGCCTACATCCCGCAGCCTGAGCGCGCGATGGACCGCCCGTTCCTGATGCCGGTCGAAGACGTGTTCTCCATCTCCGGCCGCGGCACGGTGGTCACCGGGCGCGTCGAACGCGGCGTGGTGAACGTGGGCGACGAGGTCGAGATCGTCGGGCTGAAGAACACGGTGAAGACCATTGTCACCGGCGTGGAGATGTTCCGCAAGCTGCTGGACCGCGGTCAGGCGGGCGACAACATCGGCGCCCTGCTGCGCGGCACCAAGCGCGAGGACGTCGAGCGCGGCCAGGTACTGGCCAAACCCGGCTCCATCACGCCGCACACGCAGTTCAAGGCCGAGGCATACATCCTGACGAAGGAGGAGGGCGGCCGCCATACGCCGTTCTTCACCAACTACCGTCCGCAATTCTACTTCCGCACCACGGACGTGACGGGGGTGGTGAAGCTTCCCGAGGGCACGGAGATGGTGATGCCCGGGGACAACGTGTCCATGGACGTGGAGCTGATCGCGCCGATCGCCATGGATGACGGGCTGCGCTTCGCCATCCGCGAGGGTGGCCGGACGGTGGGCGCCGGCGTCGTCGCCAGCATCCAGAAGTAAGACCCGGCCCGGGTCGCGAACCGAGAAGAAGTCATGGACAGCCAGAACATCCGCATTCGCCTGAAGGCGTACGATCACCGCGTGCTGGACAACAGCACGCGGGAGATCGTGAACACGGCGAAGCGCACGGGTGCCCGCGTTCGCGGTCCGATTCCGTTGCCGACGCATATCGAGCGGTTCACCGTGAACCGCTCCCCCCACGTGGATAAGAAGAGCCGCGAGCAGTTCGAGATCCGGACGCATCGCCGGCTGTTGGACATCGTGGAGCCCACGCCGCAGACGGTGGACGCGCTGATGAAGCTCGACCTCGCCAGCGGCGTGGACGTCGAGATCAAGCTGTAGGGACCGGGCAGATGCGAACCGGCCTTATCGCCAAGAAGCTGGGCATGACCCGGCTTTTCCAAGAGGATGGCACCCACGTGCCCGTTACCGTGCTGCACCTGGACCAGGTGCAGGTCGTGGACGTGCGCACACAGGAGCGGGACGGCTACACCGCCGTGCAGCTCGGCTGGGGCCGCGCCAAGGTGAAGAACGTCACCCAGCCGAACAAGGGCCACTATGCCCGGCTGAAGGTCGAGCCGAAGCAGCGCCTGCGCGAGTTCCGCGTCGACGCCGACGCGGTGCTGCAAACGGGGGATACGCTGTCGGCCGCGCACTTCGTCGTGGGGCAGATGATCGACGTCTGCGGCATCACCAAGGGCAAGGGCTTCGCCGGCGGCATGAAGCGGTGGAACTTCCGCGGCTTGGAGGCAAGCCACGGCGTGTCCGTCAGCCACCGTTCGCACGGCTCGACCGGCAACCGCCAAGACCCTGGCAAGACGTTCAAGAACAAGAAGATGGCTGGCCATCTGGGTGTCGAGCGGGTGACGACCTTGAACCTGCGGGTCGCTGGGGTCGACGCGGAGAAGGGATTGCTGCTCGTGCGCGGCGCCATCCCGGGCAGCAAGGGTGAGTTCGTCACCGTGCGGGATGCGATCAAGAAGGCGCGCCATGCCGATGCGCCGTTCCCGGCTGGTTTGATGCAGCAGGCGACCCCGGCCGCCGAGCCGGTCCCCGCGGAGACGACCGATGCAAGTTGACGTCAAGACGCTGGACGGCGGGAGCGCGGGGCAGCATGAACTGCCGGACGCGATCTTCGCGCAGACGCCCCGGGCGGACATCATGGCCCGCGTGGTGCATTGGCAGCTGGCCAAGCGCCGCGCCGGGACGCACAGCACCAAGGGCATGGGCGAGGTGTCCGGCACGACGAAGAAGCCCTACAAGCAGAAGGGTACCGGCAACGCACGCCAGGGCAGCCTGCGGTCCCCCCAGTTCCGCACCGGTGGACGCGTGCACGGCCCGGTCGTGCGCGACCATGGTTACGACCTGCCGAAGAAGGTCCGCCGCCTGGGCCTGATCAGCGCCCTGTCGCAGAAGCAGGCGGAGGGCAAGCTCGTCGTCCTGGACGCCGCCACGGGCGGGGATGGCAAGACCAAGTCGCTGAAGGCGAGACTGGGCGTGCTCGGCTGGACCTCCGTCCTGGTGGTGGACGCCACCGTGGACGCGGTGTTCCTGCGCGCGGCGGCAAACCTGCACCGGATCGACGTGATGCCGACGGCCGGCGCCAACGTCTACGACATCCTCGGCCATGACGTGCTGGCGATCACCACGGCGGGCGTCGCGGCGCTGACGCAGCGTCTGTCGGCAAGCAAGGCGTCGGCTGGGGAGGTCGCGGCATGAGCGCGTCGCAGGTGATGGCGGCCCGCAAGAAGGCGGCCACCATGTCGAAAGAGACGATGTACACGATCATCCGCGCGCCGGTGATCACCGAGAAGGCCACGATGCTGGGGGACAAGAACCAGGTGGTTTTCCGCGTCGCGTTGGAGGCGACCAAGCCGGAGATCAAGGCCGCGGTCGAGGCGCTGTTCGGCGTGACCGTGCTCGGCATCAATACGCTGGTGCAGAAGGGCAAGACGAAGCGGTTCCGCGGCCGTCCCGGCGTGCGGTCCGACGTCAAGAAGGCGGTCGTGCAGTTGACGCCGGGGCAGTCGATCGACTTCTCCGCCAGGATCGCGTGAGGCGCTAGGCGATGGCATTGAAGAACTACAACCCCGTCACCGCGAGCCTGCGGGGCACCGTGCTGATCGACCGCACGGAGCTGTGGAAGGGCAAGCCGGTCAAGACGCTGACCGAGGGCAAGACCAAGACCGGCGGGCGCAACAACCATGGCCGCACCACCAGCTTCTTCCGTGGCGGCGGCCACAAGCAGTCCTATCGCCACGTCGACTTCAAGCGCCGCAAGTTCGGCGTCGTCGGCGCTGTGGAGCGGCTGGAATATGACCCGAACCGCTCGGCCTTCATCGCGCTGGTCCGCTACGCCGACAACGAGCTTGCCTACATCCTGGCGCCGCAGCGGCTGAAGGTCGGGGACAGCGTCGTGTCCGGCCCCAAGGTCGACATCAAGCCCGGCAACGCCATGCCGATGGGTGCCATCCCCGTCGGCACGATCATCCACAACATCGAGATGAAGCAGGGCGCCGGCGGCAAGATGGCCCGCGCGGCCGGCACCTTCGCCCAGCTCGTCGGCAAGGATGCGGGGTATGCTCAGATCAAGCTGACGTCCGGTGAACTGCGCATCGTGCGCGCCGAGTGCATGGCGACGGTAGGGGCGGTGTCCAACCCGGACAACCAGAACCAGTCGCTGGGCAAGGCCGGCCGCAATCGCTGGCTGGGACGCCGTCCGCATAACCGCGGCGTCACGATGAACCCGATCGACCATCCGCATGGCGGCGGCGAGGGTCGTACGTCCGGCGGCGGCCATCCCGTCACGCCGTGGGGCAAGCCGACCAAGGGCTACAAGACACGCGAGAACAAGCGGACGGACAAGCTGATCATCCGGCGCCGTCCGAAGGGGAAGCACTGACATGGCACGCTCCGTCTGGAAGGGGCCGTTCGTCGACGGCTACCTGCTGAGCAAGGCCGAGGCGTCGCGTGCGTCGGGCCGCAACGAGATCATCAAGATCTGGTCGCGCCGCTCGACCATCCTGCCGCAATTCGTGGGCCTGGTGTTCGGGGTCTACAACGGCCACAAGTTCCTGCCCGTCCAGGTGAACGAGAACATGGTGGGCCACAAGTTCGGTGAGTTCTCGCCGACGCGCACCTTCAGCAGCCACTCGGCGGACAAGAAGGCGAAGCGGGGATGAGCAAGCCGAAGCACCCACGCACGCTGGCCGAGACGGAGGCCCAGGCGATCCTGAGCAACATCCGCATCAGCCCGCGCAAGCTGAACCTCGTCGCGGGGATGATCCGCAACCTGCCCGCCGGGCAGGCGGTGGCGACGCTGACGTTCAGCAAGCGTCGTGTCGCCCAGCAGGTGAAGAAGACGCTGCAGAGCGCCATCGCCAACGCGGAGAACAACCATCAGCTCGACGTCGACCAGCTGGTCGTCACACGCGCCGAGGTCGGCAAGTCGATCGTGATGAAGCGGTTCATGGCGCGCGGCCGGGGCAAGTCCTCGCGCATCGAGAAGTTCTTCAGCCACCTGAAGATCGTGGTCGCCGAGCGCCAAGCGCCCGCACCCGAGAAGGAAGCTGCGTAATGGGTCACAAGGTCAACCCGATCGGCCTGCGCCTGGGCATCAACCGCACGTGGGACAGCCGCTGGTATGCCGGCACCGACTATGCCCGGCTGCTGCACGATGACCTGAAGCTGCGCACCCATCTGCGCAAGCGCTTGGCCGGCGCCGGCGTGTCCCGCGTGGTGATAGAGCGCCCGGCCAAGAAGCCGCGCGTGACGATCTACGCCGCCCGGCCGGGCGTGGTTATCGGCAAGAAGGGCCAAGACATCGAGGTGCTCCGCAAGGAGCTGCAGAAGATGACCAAGGTGGAGGTCAACCTCAACCTGGTGGAGATACGCAAGCCGGAAGTCGACGCCGTGTTGGTCGCCGAGAACATCGCCCAGCAGCTGGAGCGGCGGGTTGCCTTCCGCCGGGCGATGAAGCGCGCGGTGCAGTCGGCCATGCGGCTGGGTGCGCAGGGCATCCGGATCAACTGCGGCGGCCGGCTCGGCGGTGCGGAGATCGCGCGCACGGAGTGGTATCGCGAGGGCCGGGTGCCGCTGCACACGCTGCGCGCCGACATCGACTTCGGCACGGCGACGGCGAAGACCACGTATGGCACGTGCGGCGTGAAGGTCTGGATCTTCAAGGGCGAGATCCTGGCGCATGACCCGGCGGCGCAGGACCGCCGGGCCGCCGAGCAGGCGCCGCAGCGTTAAGGACGGACGAGCATGCTTTCCCCCAAGCGGACCAAGTACCGCAAGGCCCATAAGGGCCGCATCCACGGGCTGGCCAAAGGCGGCACGACGCTGAATTTCGGCGCGTTCGGCCTGAAGGCGCTGGAGCCGGACCGCGTGACCGCGCGCCAGATCGAGGCCGCGCGCCGGGCGATCACCCGGTCGATGAAGCGGGCTGGCCGCGTCTGGATCCGCATTTTCCCGGACGTGCCCGTGTCGCAGAAGCCGGCCGAGGTCCGCATGGGCTCCGGCAAGGGCAGCCCCGAATTCTGGGTGTGCCGGGTGAAGCCGGGCCGCATCATGTTCGAGATCGACGGCGTGTCCAACGACCTGGCCAAGGCTTCGCTTGCCTTGGGAGCCGCCAAGCTGCCGATCAAGACCAAGTTCATCACCCGCCTCGGGGAGGGCTGAGCATGGCCAAGGCCGCCGACATCCGCGCCAAGACGACGGACGAGCTTGGCACCATGCTGCTGGACTTGCGCAAGGAGCAGTTCAACCTGCGCTTCCAGGCGGCCACGGGCCAGACCGAGGGCGTGGGACAGGTCCGCAAGCTGCGCCGCGACATCGCGCGCGTGAAGACCATCATGTCGGAGCAGAAGCGCTCCATCGAGGCGGAGCGCAAGCGTTCCGCCGTAGCGAAGTAGAGGAGGCGGGCGATGCCAAGGCGCGTCCTAACCGGGCGGGTGACCAGCGACAAGATGGACAAGACCATCACGGTCCTGGTCAACCGTCGCGTCATGCACCCGCTGTACAAGAAGTTCATCCGGCGTTCGAAGAAATACGCCGCGCATGACGAGACCAACCTGTGCGTCGAGGGCGATACGGTCCGGATCATCGAGTGTCCGCCGATCAGCAAGCGCAAGACGTGGCTGCTGCTGGAGCGGAACGGCACGGTCGTGGGTGAGCTGCCGCCGGACGTGGCGACCGTGGCCGAGGCGCATCACGACGCGCCCGTGCAGGTCTAGGAGCGGGTAGATGATCCAGGTCGAATCCAACCTCGACGTCGCGGACAATTCCGGTGCGCGCCGGGTGCAGTGCATCAAGGTGCTGGGCGGCTCCAAGCGGAAGACCGCCTCGGTCGGCGACGTCATCGTCGTGTCGATCAAGGAGGCGATCCCGCGCGGCAAGGTGAAGAAGGGGGACGTGCACCAGGCCGTGATCGTCCGCACCGCCTTCCCGGTGCGCCGCAACGATGGCAGCGCGATCCGCTTCGACCGCAACGCGGCCGTGCTGATCAACAAGCAGCAGGAGCCGATCGGCACCCGTATCTTCGGCCCGGTGGTGCGCGAGCTGCGCGGCCGCAAGTTCATGAAGATCATCTCCCTGGCGCCGGAGGTGCTCTGACCATGGCGGCTCGCATCAAGAAAGGCGACCAGGTCGTCGTGATCACCGGAGCGGACAAGGGGCGCCGGGGCGAGGTGTTGCAGGTGATGCCGAAGGACGAGCGCGCGGTGGTGCGCGGCATCCGCATCGTCAAGCGCCACACCAAGGCGACGGGCATGGGCGCGCCCAGCGGCATCATCGAGAAGGAAGGGCCGATCCATCTGTCCAACTTGATGCTGGTCGACCCGAAGAGCGACAAGCCAACCAAGGTCGGCTTCCGCGTGCTGGAGGGTGGCCGCAAGGTCCGTGTCGCCAAGGCCACCGGCGAAGTGATCGAGAGCTGATATGAGCGAGAGCATGCCCATGGCGCGGTTGCAGCGCCGCTACCTCGAGAGCGGCCGTGCCGCCCTGCAGGAGCAGTTCGGCTACAAGAACCCGATGCAGGTCCCTCGGTTGGAGAAGATCGTGCTGAACATGGGAGTGGGCGAGGCCGCCGGCGACCAGAAGAAGCTCGACACCGCGGTGGCGGAGATGATGCTGATCAGCGGCCAGAAGCCGGTGAAGACGCTGGCGAAGAAGGCCATCGCGGGCTTCAAGATCCGCGAGGGTCTGGCGATCGGCTGCAAGGTCACGCTGCGCAAGCAACGGATGTACGAGTTCCTGGATCGCTTGACGACGATCGCCCTGCCGCGGGTGCGCGACTTCCGTGGCATTCCCGGCAACAAGGGGTTTGACGGCAACGGCAACTTCGCCATGGGCGTCAAGGAGCAGATCATCTTCCCGGAAATCGCCTACGACAAGATCGACGCCGTGCGCGGCATGGACATCATCTTCGTGACGACGGCCAAGACGGATGCGGAGGCCAAGGCGCTGCTGAAGCTGTTCGACATACCGTTTGCCGGTGAGATGGGCCAGCAAGCCAAGGCCGCCTGACGCGCGCTGGGCGCAACAGTTTGAGGAAAACCGCTGGACCCGGTCCGGCAGGTTCCAAGGAGTGAGTAGACAATGGCGAAGATCTCCCAGGTCAACCGCAACGCCAAGCGCGAGCGCATGGCGGCCCGCGACAAGAGCAAGCGGGCTGCGTTGAAATCGGTGCTGATGGATCGCGAGGCGCCCGTCGAGGAGCGCTTCGACGCATCGATGAAGCTGGCCCAGCTCCCGCGCAACGGTGCGGCAGTGCGGGTGCGGCTGCGCTGTGCGCTGACCGGGCGGGCGCGTGCGAACTACCGCAAGTTCAAGTTGTGCCGCATCGCGTTGCGTGACCTCGCCAGTGCCGGGCAGATCCCCGGCATGGTCAAGGCGAGCTGGTAGGGAGCGCTGCCATGTCGATGTCGGACCCCTTGGGTGACATGCTCACCCGTATCCGCAATGCGCAGCGTGCCCGGCATTCCGGCTGCGTGGCGCCCGCGTCCAAGCTGCGGGCGAACGTGTTGGACGCGCTGAAGCGCGAGGGCTTCATCCGCGGCTTCTCGGCCGAGGAATTGCGCCCGGGTGTCGGCCAGCTGCGCATCGAGCTCAAGTACAACGAGGGTGAACCCGTGATCAAGGAGATCACCCGCGTGTCGAAGCCCGGGCGGCGCGTGTATTCGAAGATCAAGGAGTTGCCGCGCGTGTATGCGGGGCTGGGCGTCTCCATCCTCTCCACGCCCCGTGGCGTGCTGAGCGATGCGGAGGCGCGCGCTGCCAATGTCGGCGGCGAAGTCCTGTGCCGCGTGTTCTGAGGAGGCTGGCATGTCACGCGTAGGCAAATATCCGGTCGACATCCCGGCCGGCGTGCAGCTCGCGATGGCCGGCCGCACCCTAACGGCGAAGGGCAAGCTGGGCGAGCTGTCGCTGGAGGTGCGCGACAACGTCACGGTCAAGATCGAGGACAACAAGCTCTCGGTCGCGCCGAATGGGGGCGAGCGCACGGCCCGCATGATGTGGGGCACCACGCGCGCGCTGGTCGCCAATATGGTCAAGGGCGTGTCCACCGGCTACGCCAAGACGATGGAGATCCAGGGCACCGGCTTCCGCGCCGCGGTGACCGGGCCGAACCTGGTCATCAACCTGGGCTTCAGCCACGACGTGGTGTATCCGGTACCGCCGGGCATCAAGATCACCACGCCTCGCCCGACCGCCATCACCGTCGAGGGTGTGGACAAGCGGTTGGTCGGCCAGGTCGCTGCGGAGATCCGGGCCTATCGCCCGCCGGAACCCTACAAGGGCAAGGGCGTCCGCTACGAGACGGAGACGATCCGCCGGAAGGAAGGCAAGAAGAAATGAGCGGCCCACGCGATCTTCGGGAGCGTCGCCGCGAGCGGCTGCGCTACCAGCTCAAGCAGAAATCCGCCGGGCGCCCGCGGCTGTCGGTGTTTCGCTCGGGGCGGCACATCTACGCGCAAGTCATCGACGACAAACAGGGTCGCACCTTGGCCGCAGCGGGAAGCCTGGACGCGGGTCTGCGGACGGAGCTCAAGACCGGCGCCGACAAGTCCGCCGCCGCGGCGGTGGGCAAGCTGGTGGCGGAGCGGGCCGTGGCGGCGGGGGTGACGGCCGTGGTGTTCGACCGCGGCATGTATCTGTATCACGGCCGCGTCAAGGCGCTGGCCGATGCCGCCCGCGAAGGCGGGCTGGCGTTCTGAGGGGCTGAAGGCAATGGCACGGGAATCCCGGGACGGGAACCGCGGCGGTCGCGAGCGCGACCGCGACGGCGGCGACGACCTGATCGATAAGCTGGTCACCATCAACCGCGTGGCCAAGGTGGTGAAAGGCGGGCGCCGGTTCGCGTTCGCCGCCTTGGTGGTGGTCGGGGACCAGAAGGGCCGGGTCGGCTACGGCGCCGGCAAGGCCCGCGAGGTGCCGGAGGCGATCCGCAAGGCGACCGAGCGCGCGAAGAAGACCATGATCCGTGTTCCGATGAAGGAAGGCCGGACCCTCCACCACGATGTCCACGGCGAGTATGGGGCCGGCATGGTCGTGTTGCGGGCGGCAGAGGCGGGCACCGGGATCATCGCGGGCGGCCCGATGCGCGCCGTGTTCGAGGCGCTCGGCATCGGCGACGTGGTGGCCAAGTCACTCGGCAGCCGCAACCCGCACAACATGGTGAAGGCGACGTTCGCCGGGCTCGCCCGGTGTGCCAGCCCACGCTCCGTCGCCAGCCGCCGTGGCAAGAAGGTGACGGACATCTTGGGCAAGCGCGACGCGCCCGAGGCGGAGGTCACGGCCGATGTCTGAGACGGCGGTGAAGAAGCAGGTCCGGGTGGTGCAGATCGCCTCTGGCCTGGGGCGTAAGCCCGGGCAGATCGAGACGCTGATCGGGCTGGGGCTGAACAAGATGCGCAAGGTCAGCACGCTGGAGGATACCCCCGCGGTGCGCGGCATGATCCGCAAGGTGCATCACCTCGTGCAAGTGGAGGAGCTGTCGTGAAGCTCAACGAACTCCGGGACAATCCCGGCGCGCGGCTCAAGTTCAAGCGGCTCGGCCGCGGCATCGGCTCCGGCAAGGGCAAGACCTCCGGCAAGGGCGTGAAAGGCCAGAAGGCGCGCGAAGGCGTGGCGCTGAACGGCTTCGAGGGTGGTCAGCTGCCCATCTACCGCCGGCTGCCGAAGCGCGGCTTCAAGAATATCTTCCGCAAGGCCTATGCCCCGGTGAACCTTGGTTCGATCGAGAAGGCGGTGGCCGCCGGGCGTCTGGACGCCATGGCGATCGACGAGGCGTCGTTGGAAAAGGCCGGGCTGGTTCGCCTGGCGAAGGTCGCCGGCGTGCGGCTGCTCGGGCGCGGCACGATCAGCCAGGCGGTGACGGTCACCGTGTCCGGCGTGTCGGCATCCGCCAAGGCCGCTGTCGAGGCAGCGGGTGGTTCCGTCACCGCCACCGTCGTCAAGGCCGAACCGGCAGCTTAGGACGGCTCGGTCTCCCTCTCCTTATGGAGAGGGCGGGGTGAGGGGCCGACACGGCGGATCGCGCGAAGTGCCCTCACCCAACCCTCTCCCATAGGGAGGGGGCTTTCAAGGGAACGGCGCTTCGGCGGGTCGCACGGCGCCTCGACCGGGAGGCTTGCGCGTCGAACCGTCGGCGCGGCAGACTGTCGGCCGCGGCCACTCAGGGGAATAAGAATATGGCGTCCGCCGCCGAGCAGATGGCTGGCAGCATGAACCTCGGAGCCTTCAGCAAGGCGACCGAGCTCAAGAACCGCATCTGGTTCACCCTCGGCGCACTCGTGGTCTATCGCCTGGGCAGCTACGTGCCGGTGCCCGGCATCGACGCCAGCGTGATGAGCCACGCGATGTCCGAACAGGGCGGCGGCGTGCTTGGCATGTTCGACATGTTCAGCGGCGGCAATCTCAGCCGCATGACCGTGTTCGCGCTGACCATCATGCCGTATATCAGCGCCTCCATTATCATCCAGCTGATGTCCGCCGCCATCCCCACGCTCGAGACGCTGAAGAAAGAGGGGGAGAGCGGGCGGAAGAAGCTGAACCAGTACACCCGTTACCTCACCGTGCTGATCGCGGTGTTCCAGTCCTACGGCATCGCCGTCGGGCTCGAGGCGTTCCACGACCGGGCCGGCCTGGGCGCGGTGCTGGATCCGGGCTGGTTCTTTCGCCTGTCATGCGTGGTCACCCTCACGGGCGGCACCATGTTCCTGATGTGGCTGGGCGAGCAGATCACCGCCCGGGGCGTCGGCAACGGCACCAGCCTCATCATCTTCGCCGGCATCGTCGCCAACCTGCCGCATGCGCTGGTGACGCTGCTGGACCTCGGGCGGACCGGCGCCTTGTCCCCCGTGTTCATCCTCGCCTTCGTGGTGATCGCGGTCGCGGTGATCGCGTTCATCGTGTTCATGGAGCGGGCGCAGCGGCGCATCGTGGTGCAGTATCCCAAGCGCCAGGTCGGGCAGCGCATGTTCGGCGGCGACTCCACGCACATGCCGCTGAAGGTGAACACGGCGGGGGTGATACCGCCGATCTTCGCCTCCTCCATCCTGCTGATTCCCGCGACGATCGCCGGTTTCGGCCAAAGCAACCCGAACTCGGTGCTCGGCTGGCTGTCGACGCAGTTGGCGCATGGCCAGCCGCTCTACCTCGCGCTGTATGCGGCGATGATCATCTTCTTCTCGTATTTCTACACGGCTGTGGTGTTCAACCCGCAGGAGACGGCCGACAACCTGAAGAAGTATGGCGGCTTCATCCCCGGCATCCGGCCCGGGAGCAACACGGCCGACTACTTCGACCGGATCCTGACGCGGCTGACCACGATCGGCGCGCTCTATCTCTGCGTGGTCTGCCTGCTGCCGGAAATCCTGATCGCCAACTACAACGTGCCGTTCTACTTCGGCGGCACCAGCCTGATGATCATCGTCTCCGTCACCATGGACACGGTGACCCAGGTGCAGTCCCACCTTCTGGCGCATCAATACGAAGGGCTGATCCGCAAGTCCCGCGTGAAGGGACGGGCCCGGTGAAGCTGATCCTGCTGGGGCCGCCCGGCGCAGGAAAGGGGACCCAGGCGAAGCGGTTGCAGCAGGCGCACGGCATCGCGCAGATTTCGACCGGCGACATGCTGCGCAGCGAGGTCGCCGCCGGCAGCGACGTCGGCAAGCGCGCTGCCGCAGTCATGGCCTCTGGCGCGCTGGTCTCCGACGACATCATCATCGACATGCTGGCCAACCGGGTGCGGCAGCCGGACTGCGCGGCAGGCTTCATCCTGGACGGCTTTCCGCGCACGGTGGCCCAAGCGGAAGCGCTGGACCACATGCTGGCCGAGCTCGGCCTCGCCCTCGACGCCGTCATCGAGCTGAAGGTCGACGACGCGGCGTTGGTCGAGCGCATCGCCGGCCGGTATAGCTGCGCCAGGTGCGGCACCAGCTACCACGATACCTTCAGACCGACGGCGGAGGCAGGCGTCTGCGACGTCTGCGGATCCACGGAGTTCATCCGCCGCCCGGACGACAAACGCGAGACGGTGCGCGAGCGGCTCGACGTGTACAACCGGCAGACCATGCCGATCCTGCCGCACTACCAGGCCGCCGGGCGACTGCACACGCTGGACGGGATGGCGTCGATGGACGCTGTGGCGGCGGGGATCGAGGCGGTGCTGCAAACCCTGCCGAGCGAGCACGTTCACCCAAATATGACCGAAGTGCGTTGACTCTGCGGAGCACCGCCCTATAACCACGCACTCTGGCGCGACGGCAACGTTGGCGCCCCTATATCATTGCTAGCGGCCCTGCGCGAGAGCGAACAGGCTGCTTGACGACCAAGCCCGGCGGCATGCTGCGATGGTGCGCAGGCCGGGCCCGAGCAGGAGACGAGCGTGGCACGTATTGCCGGTGTGAACATCCCGACGAACAAGCGGGTGACGATCAGCCTTCGATACATTTACGGGATCGGCCCGACCAAGGCCGCCAGCATCTGCGGCAAGCTCGGCATCCCCGATGATCGCCGGGTCAACCAGCTGTCCGATGACGAGGTGCTGAAGATACGCGAGCTGATCGACCGCGAGTTCCGTGTCGAGGGCGACCTGCGTCGCGAAGTGGCGATGAACATCAAGCGGCTGATGGATCTCGGCTGCTATCGCGGGTTGCGCCATCGCCGTGGCCTGCCGGTCCGTGGCCAGCGCACGCACACCAACGCCCGCACTCGCAAGGGCAAGGCGGTGGCGATCGCCGGCAAGAAGAAAGTCACCAAGTAGCAGTCGGCCCGCGCCGAACACTCGTACGAAGGCAGGATCACCTATGGCGAAAGCCCCCGCGCGTCCCCGTCGCAAGGAGCGCAAGAACATCATCTCCGGCGTTGCCCACGTGAATGCGACTTTCAACAACACGATGGTCACCATCACCGACGCGCAGGGAAACACCATTGCCTGGTCGTCGGCCGGCATGGGCGGGTTCAAGGGCAGCCGCAAGTCCACGCCGTATGCGGCCCAGGTCGCGGCCGAGGATGCCGGCCGCAAGGCCCGCGAGCACGGCATGGAGACGCTGGAGATCGAGGTGAACGGGCCTGGTTCAGGCCGCGAAAGCGCCCTGCGCGCACTGCAGACGGTGGGGTTCTCCATCACGCAAATCCGCGACCTGACGCCGATCCCGCATAACGGATGTCGCCCGCGCAAGCGTCGCCGCGTCTAAAGTCCGGACTGCATTGATGAAAGGCGGGTCTCGCACCGACGGCGCGGGCCCGAATTGACATGAGAAACGATACTTTGGTCATGCAGCGCAATTGGCAGTCGCTGATCAAGCCGGAGAAGCTCGAATTTGAGCCGGGGTCCGACCCGTCCCGCACCGCCATGGTGGTCGCCGAGCCGCTGGAGCGCGGCTTCGGGATGACGCTGGGCAACGCCATCCGCCGCATCCTGCTGTCCTCGCTACAAGGCGCCGCGGTGACCGCGGTGCAGATCGACGGCGTGTTGCACGAGTTCAGCACGATCCCCGGCGTGCGGGAAGACGTGACCGACATCGTGCTCAACGTGAAGCAACTGGCGCTGCGCATGCACGGCGACGGGCCGAAGCGCATGGTGCTGACGGCGACCGGCCCTGGCGAGGTGAAGGCGGGCCAGATCCAGGCCGGGCATGACATCGAGATCATGAACCCGGACCTCGTGCTCTGCACCCTGGATGACGGCGTGAAGCTGGGCATGGAGTTCACCGTGAACCTGGGCAAGGGCTACGAGCCCGCCAGCAGCAACCGCCCGGAGGATGCGCCGATCGGGCTGATCCCGGTGGACAGCATCTACTCCCCGGTGCGCCGCGTGTCCTACCGCGTGGAGCCGACCCGCGTCGGCAACCTCACCAACTTCGACAAGCTGCTGCTGTCGGTGGAGACGAACGGCGCGGTGTCGCCGGAGGACGCGGTCGCGTTGGCGGCGCGCATCCTGCAGGACCAGTTGCAGCTGTTCATCAACTTCGACGAGCCGCAGCAGCTCCGTGCCGAGGAGCACCACGACGACCTGCCATTCAACCGCAACCTGCTGCGCAAGGTGGACGAGTTGGAGCTCTCGGTGCGGTCGGCCAACTGCCTGAAGAACGACAACATCGTCTATATCGGCGACCTGGTGCAGAAATCCGAGCAGGAGATGCTGCGCACGCCGAACTTCGGCCGCAAGTCGTTGAACGAAATCAAGGAGGTCCTGACCAACATGGGCCTCACGCTCGGCATCACCGTTCCCGGTTGGCCCCCGGAGAATATCGAGGACCTGGCCAAGCGGCTGGACGAGCCTTTTTAAGGAACCACGGAAATGCGTCACGGTGTGAGCGGCCGCAAGCTCAGCGTCACGACCAGCCACCGCTTCGCCATGTTCCGCAACATGGCGGTGGCGCTGCTGAAGCACGAGCAGATCACCACCACGCTGCCGAAGGCGAAGGAGCTTCGTCCGGTGGCGGAGAAGCTGATCACTCTCGGCAAGCGCGGCGGGCTGCACGCAAGGCGGCAGGCCTACGCGCAGTTGCGCGACGAGAAGATCGTGGCCAAGCTGTTCGACGCGTTGGCCACCCGCTACAAGGCCCGCCCGGGCGGCTACACCCGCGTCCTGAAGGCCGGCATGCGCTACGGCGACGCCGCGGACATGGCGGTGATCGAACTGGTCGAGCGTGACCCGGCGGCCAAGGGCCAAGACAGCGGCCCGCGTCCGGACATGGCGGTCGACGAGGCAGCCTGACGCCATGGGGCGGGCCGGTCGCGCAGCGCTCGTCGCCGCGGCCGGGTCGCTCCTGGCCGGGCCCGTCGCCGCACAGGGCGGGCCGAACCTGCGACGGACCACCGTCACCGTGATCGACCATTTGGGTTCGTCCCAGCAGGAAGAGACGATCGCCGTGTATTTCGCGGGCGTGCTCACCGGAACCCTGCACGTCGACAGCAACCACCCCGACGACAGCTTCACAGCGACGGTCCCGTCGCAGCCGCAACTGGGTTTCACCCTGTGCGGCAAGCTGCTGAAGCGGGAGGCGAACGGCAGCCTGTCCACCCACCCGATCGACAATGGCGGCGTGCTGGAAGGCTACGAGGGGGCCACGCTCGCGGCGCTGACGCTCGGCGACGTGCTCTTCACGCTCGAGGATGAGGCGGGGCATGGCACGGGCACGGTCCAACAGGGACCCGCCTGCACCGCCGCCATCTCGTAAGCCCGCGCCGTGGCGGCGTCCAACCTGTTCGCCGGCTCGGGCGCCCGGCCCCTGGCTGACCGATTGCGTCCGAACGACGTGGCCGACATCGTCGGGCAGGACCACCTCCTCGCCGCGGACGCCCCGCTCGGCCGCATGATCGCGGCCCGCGCACTCTCCTCCATGATCCTGTGGGGGCCGCCGGGCACCGGCAAGACCACCATCGCACGCCTGCTCGCCCGGCAGACCGACCTGCATTTCGAGGCGATCAGCGCCCTCCAGAGCGGCGTGGCCGACTTGCGCAAGCTGTGGGAGGCCGCGCGGCGTCGTCGCGAGGCTGGCGGCGGCACGCTGCTGTTCTGCGACGAGATCCATCGCTTCAACCGCGGCCAGCAGGACAGCTTCCTCCCGGTGGTGGAGGACGGCACCATCACGCTGGTGGGCGCCACGACGGAGAACCCGTCTTTCGAGCTGAACGGTGCCCTGCTGTCCCGCTGCCAGGTCCTGGTGCTGCGCCGGCTGGACGAGGCCGCGCTGGAGCACCTGCTGCAGCGGGCGGAGGCGCATCTGGGCCACGCGCTGCCGCTGGGCCCGGATGCCCGGCTGGCCATGGTGGCGATGGCGGGGGGCGATGGCCGCTATCTGCTCAACATGGCCGAACAGGTTGCGTCGATGGCACCTCCCGCGCCGTTGGACGTGGCCGGGCTGGCGCGGGTGCTGCAGCGGCGCATGGCGGCGCACGACAAGGCTGGGGACGGGCATTACGACCTGCTCAGCGCCTTCCACAAGTCGCTGCGTGGCTCCGACGTGAACGCGGCGATGTATTACGCCGCCCGCATGATGGTCGCGGGCGAGGCGCCGGAGACGGTGTTCCGCCGCATGGTCTGCGCCGCCTCCGAGGATGTCGGCATGGCCGATCCGCAGGCCATGGTGCAGGTGCTGATGGCGTGGGATGCCTATGAGCGGGTCGGCTGGCCCGAGGCCAAGCTGTTCATGGCGCAGGCGATCGCCTATGTCGCCACCGCGCCGAAGAGCAACGCCGCCCACCTGGCGTTCACCCGGGCCCTGGCGGCGGCGGAGCGCACGCACGAGCTGGCACCGCCGCTCAACATCCTCAACGCGCCGACGGCGTTGATGCGCGAGCTCGGCTATCATGCCGGCTACCGCTATGACCACGACGAGCCCGATGCCTATGCCGGGCAGCAGTTCTTCCCCGAGGCGCTGCGCGACCGGGAGGAGACGGAGTTCTACCAGCCGAACGAGCGCGGCTTCGAACGCGACATCCGCAAGCGGCTGGACTACTGGGCCGTGCTCAAGACGCGGCGACGCGACGACCAATGACTTGGGAGGCACCATGACCGCACCGATCCTGCTCACCGGCGCATCCGGCGCGCTGGGCCGCCAACTCGCCCGCCACTTGGCCGAGGCGGGCTACACCCTGCGCCTGACCGACATCGCCCCGTTCCCGGACACGCTGCCGCCGGGCGCAGCCTTCACGGCGGCGGACCTGGTGGATGCCGCGGCGGTCGCGGCGTTGGCTGCGGGCTGCAGCACCATCCTGCACTTCGGCGGCGTGTCCGTGGAGCAGCCGTTCCACACCGTGCTCGGGCCGAATATCGTCGGCCTGCACACCATCTACGAGGCAGCGCGCCAGGCGAAGGCGCGGGTGGTGTTCGCCTCCTCCAACCACGCGATCGGCTTCCACCCGCGCACCACCCCGCTCGACGCGGACTGTGCGCTCCGCCCCGACGGCTTCTACGGTCTGTCGAAGGCTTATGGCGAGCTGATGGGTGGCTTGTATTGGGAGAAGCATGCGGTGGAGAGCGTCTCCGTGCGGATCGGCTCCTCCTTCCCGGCCCCGGTGGACGAGCGGATGCTGGCCACCTGGCTGTCCTACGCCGACCTCGCCCGGCTGATGGTCCGCTGCATCGAGGCGGAGCGGACCGGCTGCTGCATCGTCTGGGGCAACTCCGCCAACGCACGGAGCTGGTGGCGGGATGACGCCCGCGCCGAGCTGGACTGGGTGCCGCAGGATACGGCCGACATCTTCGCCGACGCGGTAGCCGGCAAGGTCACGGACGACCCTGTGGTGGAACTTCACCAGGGCGGCGGCTATTGCGCGATGGACTACACCCGCCCGCGCGAACGGCGTGGATGACACGAGAACCGCGCCCGTTCCTGGTTGTGTTCAGCGGCCTCCCAGGCACCGGTAAGACGACGCTTGCGAGCGCACTCGCGGCCAGGATGGCAGCGGTCTTTCTCCGCATCGACACGATCGAGCAAGCCATGAAGGCTGCGGGGGTGGACCGTGTGGGACCGGCCGGATATGCCGTCGCCAATGCCTTGGCCGAGGCCAACCTGCTGCTGGGCCGTTCTGTCGTCGCTGACTGCGTCAATCCTGTCCGCGCCAGCCGGATCGGTTGGACCAAGGTGGCAGCCCAGGCATCAGCCGAACTGATCAACATCCATCTGGTTTGCCTTGATGCAGCCGAGCATAGGCGCCGTGTGGAAGGCCGCATTGCCGACATCCCAAGCCATGTTTTGCCGACTTGGGAGAGCGTCATCCAGCACGAGTTCGAAGCGCGCGACGACGACCATCTTCATCTCGACACGTCGACGCTAACACCTGCGGAGCTGGTCGATCGCTGCAGCGCCTACATCACCGGACGAGGCAGCCTCAAACAAGGGTAGCCCGTGTTTGCGCAGCACATGCGGGACCAGCCCGGTTCGATCAAGGCTGCTCGGACCCCATCGGACGCGTGCGGGGTTCGGGCAGGGTCGGTGATTGACGGACCCGCATAGGCACGCGCCCATGCAGGCCGGACTGGCTTAGTATAGCTTGGCCACGTCCAGCACGTTGCGCATGTCGCCGAGCCGCCCGTCCAGCCAGTAGGCGAGATTATACGCGAAGATGTCCACGATCCGCCCGTTCTCCCCAGCGACGGTGCTGGCGGAGTGCGGGCTGATCAGCACGTTCGGCATGTCCCAAAGCGGGCTGTCCGCCGGCAGCGGCTCCACGGCAGTCACGTCCAGCGCCGCGTAGCCCACCTGGCCGGAGCGCAGCGCCGCGATCAATGCGGCTTCGTCCACCACCAGCCCGCGGCCGATGTTCACCAGCGCGGCGCCGCGGGGCAGGCAGGCGAGCGCCGCGGCGTCCACCATCCGGTCGGTGAGCGGGGTGTGCGGCACGGTGATGACGAAGGCATCGGCCTGTCGCAACGCGGCGTGCAGGTTGCTGGCGGGCAGCACGGCGTCGAACAGGGCGGCATGGCCCCGCTCGCGCGCCGGCTCCCGCGTGACGGCCACCACCCGCATGTCCAGCGCGCGGGCGATGCGGGCGCAGCCGCGTGCCAGATCGCCGGCGCCCAGGGTGACCAGCGTCTTGCCCGCGATCTCCTCCGCGCAGCCGCGGGTCCAGCGATGCGCCGCCTGGTCCGCCTGCAACTGCGCAAGGCCGCGCACGTGTGCCAGCAACGCCATGAAGACGAACTCCGCGAGCGGCCGCGCGTGCACGCCGCGTGCGGTGGTGACCAGCACGTCCGGCCGGGCAAGCCGGGCCACCGCCGGACCGACGCCGGTGCTGGTGCCCTGGATCCAACGCAGCCGGGTGGCGTGCGCCGCGTCCTCGGGCGAGGGGACGCCCCACAGGATGTCCGCCTCGGCCAGCCGCGCTCGCCAGCGTGCCTGTTGCGCCGCGTCGCGGGTGAACGGGGCGCCGTCATGGTCCCCGGGGAAACGCGGCACCGGCAGCAGCTCTGGCTCGTGCACCACCGTCAGCCGCGGGTCCAACCCGGCCATTCGTAGGGTGTGTTCGGGCTCAAGCGGCGAGGTCACGAACAGGGTTGGCATCGGGGTCCCCAACGATGGCAGGATGTCCCCTGTCCCGAGCACGCGCCGTGCCGCGGAGCAAGCGGATCGAGATCATCCATGGCCCACGCGTTCCCCACCATCCGTCGCAACAGCACGCTGGACGACCCGGCGGTGCAGCAGGCGCGGGTGGACCTGGCCGCCTGCTTCCGCATGGCGGCTCGGCTCGGCCTGCAGGAGGGTATCTGCAACCACTTCTCCGCCGTGGTGCCGGGCCGTCCGGACCTGTTCCTGGTCAACCCGTATGGCTGGGCGTTCGGGGAGGTCACGGCCTCCCGCCTGCTGATCTGCGATTTCGAGGGCGGGGTGGTGGCGGGCGACGGCGTGCCGGAGGCAACGGCGTTCTTCATCCACGCCCGGCTGCACCTGCGCAATCCCCGCGCGGCCGCCGCGTTCCACACCCACATGCCATACGCCACGGCGCTGGCGATGCTGGAGGGGCCGCCTTTGGTCTGGGCCGGGCAGACCGCGCTGAAGTTCTACGGCCGCACCGTGGTCGACGAGGGCTATAACGGCCTGGCGCTGGACGGGGCCGAAGGCGACCGGATCGCCGCCGCGATGGGCGACGCCGACATCGCCTTCATGCGCAACCACGGCGTGCTGGTCACCGGCCCGTCGATCGCCGCGGCTTGGGACGACCTGTATTACCTGGAGCGCGCGGCCCAGGCGCAGTGGCTGGCCGAGAGCAGCGGCCGCACGCTGAAGCCCGTCACCCCGGCCGTCGCAGCGGCCACCGCCCGCCAGATGCGCGAGGGCGACGGTGAAAGCGCCCGGCTGCACCTGGAAAGCATCAAGCGCGTGCTGATGAAGGAGGAGCCGGAGTTCGCGACGTAACATCCATCGTTGCCGGCTCCAAAAGCCCTCTCCCGCTGGCGGGGGAGGGAGCTCCGCCCTATGCGATGGACCTGCACTCTGGGAGAGGGAGATTACCCTCGTGCCGCGCGCATCTTGCGCACCGTGGCGTCGAACACCTTGGTTGCGAACGCGTCGGCTGCCACCAGCCGGGCGGCGGTGTCGGCGCAGTGCTGGCGGACGGTGTCGGAGATTTCCGTGTTGGGGCCTGGCAGCATGCCTGCGTGGCACTGGATCTCGGCCGCGCGCTGCACCGTCCACAGCAGCATGAACGCCTTCGGGATGTCCGCCCCGCACACCGCCACGCCGTGGTTGCGCAGCACCAGCACATCCTTGTCGCCCAGGCTTTCGAGCATCCGCAGCTTTTCTTCGGCCCATAGCGTGATGCCCTCGAACGGGTGGTAGCCGACACGGCCGAACAGCTGTGCGCCGTAGAAGTCGTCATGCCCCAGCCCGCCCTGCTTCAGCGCAATGGCGGAGACGGCGTTGGTGTGGGTGTGGATCACGCAATGCGCGTCATGCCGGGCGCCGTGGATGGCGCTGTGCAGGGCGAAGCCAGCCGGGTTCGGCGCGTACTCAGAGGTTTCCACCAGGTTGCCGGAGAGGTCGACCTTGAGCAGGTTCTTCGGCGTCACCTCGTCGTAGGTCAGCCCGAAGGGATTGACCAGGTAGTGGGTGTCCTCGCCCGGCAGCCGCACCGAGATGTGGTTGAAGATCATCATCTCCGACCAGCCGAGATAGTCGATCGCATGGTAGCAATCCGCCAGCTGGACCCGCAGCGCCCACTCCGCGTCGCTCCAGCGGTGACCAGCGGGAATATGCAGGGACGACATCTCGTTCATGGCGCGTGCTCCGAGGCTGCGGGACTAAAGCACACACCGCAGTGGCCCTGGAAGATAATGCTTCACTCCTAAACCATCCTGATCCACTCTCCCCGCGCCAGTCACGCCGCCGCTGAAGATCGCCGGCGGCTCAGGCAGCCCGTGCCGCGTGCTGGCAACACCAGGTCGAACAGCACCTGCTGTTGCGGAGGGGTGAGGTTGAGCGCCGGCGCATGGCGCCTGACGAAGCTCCCACTTCGGGATATTGCATGCGAACCATGAACCATGCACGGCGGGAACATGAGTGCTGTCAAGGCCGCTGCCATACGGCGGTGGTGGAGCTGAGGGGAATCGAACCCCTGACCTCCTCATTGCGAACGAGGCGCTCTACCAACTGAGCTACAGCCCCGCCGTATGGCGCCGCTATGCCGAGTGGGGCGGTCCAAGTCAAGCTGGCGGAGCGGCCGGCAGCCTCGACCACGATGTCACCGGATGGGTCAGTAGGTCTCCGAGTGGAACCGCCCTTCTTCCCGCATGACGTCGCGCTGGCTCAGCCAGTCGCCACCATGCGTGCGGGCGATCTGGCTCAATGCCGCCTCCACGCCGTCTTCCAACCCGCGCAGGCCGCAGATGTAGACGTGCAGGTTCGGGCGGGCGAGCAGGGCCCACAGCTCCTCCGGCTGGGCGCGCATGCGGTCCTGCACATACTCGCGCGGGGCGCCGGGCAGGCGGGAATACACCAACTCCTGGCGCAACAGGGGCGCCGGCACCTTCTTCAACGGACCGAAATACGGCAGCTCGTCCGGCGAGCGGGCGCCGAAATACAAATGCAGCCGGCCGCGGCCGTTCGGGCTGGACCGGCGGCGGCGCTCGGTGAAGCTGCGGAACGGAGCGGCGCCAGTGCCGGTGCAGATCATCAGGATGTCTGCATCCGGATCGTCCGGCATCAGGAAGGTCGAGCCGAACGGGCCGATCACCGGCACGGCGGACCCGAGCGGCAGGTCACACAGCCAGTTGGAGGCGATGCCGCGGAACTCACCCTCCGGTCGGCTTTCCACGACGCGCTTGACGGTCAGCGCCAGGTTGTTGGTGTTTGGGCGCTCGCCGTCCCTGGGGCTGGCGATGGAATAGAGCCGCATGGCGTGCGGCCGCCCGGCCGCGTCCGTGCCCGGTGGCACCAGGCCGATGCTCTGCCCTTCCAACACCGGGAAGGGCACGGCGCCGAAGTCGAGGATGATGTGCCGCACGTCGGAGGATGCGCCGGGCGCGGTGATGCGCAGGTTTCCCGTCAGCGTGGCGGTCGCCGGGGCGGCGCGGTTGAACAGGTTGACCCGCGGCTTGCTGGCCGTGGCGGGCGCACGGGCCCGGCCGCCGGCGCCGCGATGGGCATCGTCCAGCAGCGCGGCGGCCTCATCCTCCAGCGCGTCGACCGCCGCCGCCGGCTCCGGCGGCAGTTCCAGCCAGCCGAACTGCTCGTCCAGCGAGAACGGCTGCTGGACGGCGAACCAGTGATCGATCGATCCGGTGGGGCAAGGCGACACGCAATCCATGCAGAAATTGCACTTGGCGGGATCGACGACATAGTTGTTGTCGTCATGCGTGATCGCCTCGATCGGGCAGGTCGCCTCGCACGTGTTGCAGCGGATGCAGACCTCGGGATCGATGAGGTGCTGCTTGCGGGTGTCGGTGGTGGCGCTCATGCGGCCCATCCGCAGCCACTCTCGAGAGCCCTCTCCCGCCGGGAGAGGGCTGGGTGAGGGCCTTCGCACAGGCGGGCGTACGTGCGCCAGCCACCCTTACCCCGCCCCTCTCCCAAAGGGAGAGGACTTTGCGTCCTTTGCGGCCGCGAGAGCAGCGTCAGCGTCACGCGACGATCTGGACGTATTCGAAGTCGCCGGACTTGTTGTCGATGCCGACGCGCGGCGGGGCGATCCAGCCGGCGAAGCGGCCGGGCTCGGCCTCGGCGACCATCAGGCTGGTGATGAACGCCGCATCCGTATCGTCCGGCAGCACGGCGGGCTTCAGCGCCGCCCACTCGGCCGCGGACAGGATGCGGCCGGCCTCGTCGGCATGCACCTCGCGGAACTCGCCGATGCCGCGGTTGAAGGCCACGTGCGGCAGCTTGAACTGGAAGGCGATGCCAGCCTTCTCGATGACGCGGTTCCAACGGGTGACGCCGGACTGGCAGTCCTTCACGTAGTCGTCGCGCAGCCGCACGTTGAGGGCGGAGAGCGCCGGCACTGCCTCCTCCACGACCACGCCGTCGCGGCAGCGCAGCACCGGGTAGGTGGCGTCGCGCAGCAGGTGGTCGTCCTCCAGCTTGTCCTCGCGGTAGCGGCCCTTGATGCCGCTGTCGAAGGCGTTGGCGGCGTTGGTGCTGATCTCGTTGCCGAACAGGTCCAGCGTCAGCGAGAAATGCAGGTTCATCTTCTTCTGGATGGTCGGCAGGTCGATCACGCCCAGCGCCCGCACCGCCGCGATATCCGCCGGGTCGGTGATGCCGGCCCCCCTCATCGCCTGGCAGGTCCGCTCCACCACCCGCTGCACGCCGCTGTCGCCCACGAACATGTGGTGCGCCTCCTCCGTCAGCATGAAGCGGCAGGTGCGCGACAGCGGGTCGAAGCCGGACTGCGCCAGCGCCTCCAGCTGCATCTTGCCGTCGCGGTCGGTGAAGTAGGTGAACATGAAGAAGCTCAGCCAGTCGGGCGTCGCCTCGTTGAACGCGCCCAGCATGCGCGGCGTGTCGACGTTGCCGGAGCGGCGGCGCAGCAGGTCGTCGGCCTCCTCGCGGCCTTCCTTGCCGAAGTATTTCTGCAGCAGGTAGACCATGGCCCAGAGATGCCGGCCCTCCTCCACGTTCACCTGGAACAGGTTGCGCAGGTCGTACAGCGACGGCGCGGTCTTGCCGAGATGACGCTGCTGCTCGACGGAGGCGGGCTCCGTGTCGCCCTGGATGGTGATCAGGCGGCGCAGCAGGGCGCGGTACTCGCCGGGCACCTCCTGCCAGGCGGGCTCGCCCTTGTGCTTGCCGAACGGGATGGTGCGGCCTTCCACGGCCGGGGCCAGCAGCACGCCCCACTTGTATTCCGGCATCTTCACGTAGTCGAACTTGGCCCAGCCCTTCGGGTCCACGCCGATCGCCGTGCGCAGGTAGACCATGCTCTCCTGGAAGCCGTCGGGGCCGGCGTCCTTCCACCAGTCGATGTAGCCGGGGTGCCAGCTCTCCAGCGCCTTGCGGACGCGCATGTCCTCGTTGAGGGAGACGTTGTTCGGGATCAGGCCGTCATAGTCCACGGCGATCGGGGTCATACCATCGGGCATCGGGTGCTCCTCAGACTCGGTTGCGGTCGAACACGGCGCGTTGGCCGGTGCCGTAGCGTTGCAGGGCGCCATCCTGGCCCACGGCGTTCGGGCGCTGGAAGATCCAGTTCTGCCAGGCGGTCAGCCGGCCGAAGATGCGCGTCTCCATCGTCTCCGGCCCGGCGAAGCGGAGGTTGGCCTCCAGCCCGGTGAGGCTGTCGGGCGAGAAGCTGGCACGCTCCTCCAGCATGATGCGGATCTCGTCGTCCCAGTCGGTCTCGTCATAGGCGTAGGTGACCAGGCCCGCCGCCTCCGCCGCCTCGCCGTCCAACGGTCGGCCTGCGGTCTGCTCCGCCGCCGCCAGGGTGTCCGCCTCGCCCAGGAAGCGGGTCTGCAGCCGGGTCAGGCCGTTGGCCATCGGCAGCGGGCCGAAATTGGCCGCGCCGAGCGTGATGGCGGCCGGCCGATTGTCCCCTGCCCGGCCGCCGACGAAGATGGCCGAACGGTCGGCGGCGAAGGCCAGCTCGGCCAGGGTGCCGGCGAAGCAGCTTCCCGGCTCGATCAGCGCCACCAGGCTGCGGGACGTGACGTCCAGCCGCTTCAGCGTGCGCTTGAGGAAGTGGCGGATTTCGCGCATCAGCCAATGGTCCTGGTTCGCATCCAGCAGCGCGTCGAAGGCGAGCACGGCAGCCGCGTCGCCCTCGGTGCGCAGAACCCAGACGCCGAGCTCGGGCTCGTTGGTGCGCAGGTGCAGGATGGCATCGTCCAGCGCGCGCGCCATCGCCAGTGGCCAGAAGGCGCAGCCTTGCGCCTGCGCCGCCGCAGCGTCGGCCGGGAGTGCGCCGTCCGGGCCGAGCACCACGACCGTGGCCGTGCCGCGGCCGCGGTCCAGCTCCACGCGCAGATGCGGGTAGGTGATCAGCTGGCCTGCGAGCTGGCGATCCAGCGGCAGCAGCGCCACGCCTTGCGCATCGCCCGGCCGGTCGCTGCGCGCCGCGAACGCCGCGGCACGTGCCTTGACGGCCGCGTCCCACTGCGAGGGCGCCACGACCTCGTCCACCAGGCGCCAGTCCACGGCCCGGCGGCCGCGCACGCCCTCCTCGGTGGAGCAGAACACGTCCGCCCGGTCGCGTCGCACCCGCCGCTTGTCCGTCACGCGCGTCAGCCCGCCGGTGCCCGGCAGCACCGCCAGCAGCGGCAGTTCCGGCAGCGACACGGTCGAGCGTCGGTCGTCGATCAGCATGATGTGCTCGGCGGTCACCGCCAGCTCGTAGCCGCCCCCGGCCGCGGTGCCGCTGACCGCGGCGATGTAGGTCTGGCCCCCGTTCTCCGTCGCGTCCTCGATCGCCATGCGCGTCTCGTTGGTGAACTTGCAGAAGTTCACCTTGTGCCCATGCGTGGCCTTGCTGAGCATGCGGATGTTGGCGCCGGCGCAGAACACGCCGGGCTTGCCGGAGCGGATCACCACCGCGCCGACGGCCGGATGCTCGAAGCGCAGGCGCTGCACGGCGTCGTTCAGCTCGATATCGACGCCCAGGTCGTAGGAATTCAGCTTCAACTCGTAGCCGTCGAACAGCCCGCCGGCCGGGTCCACGTCCATGACCAGCGATGCCACGGCGCCGTCGACCTCGATCCGCCAGTGGCGGTAGCGAGCCGGCTCGGTGCGGAAGTCGATCGTGGCGTTCATGGCTGGACGCTCTTCGCTGTTGCCGAAGGATAATGCGACGCTTGCGGGAGAACAAGCACTATAATGCTGGCACTCCGGCGGCAGTCAGGTTGGCAGGCGGGTCCAGCCGTTCCAGCGCCTGGACGCGCGCCACGAAGCCGGCCACCGCCTCGACCACGATGGCCGAGTGGCTGACCTGCGGCGCATGGGCGGCACCGGGCACCAGCAGCGTCTGCACCGGGCAGTATGCCTCCTGCTCGATCTGGCGCAGTTGGGCGGGCGTGCCGTATTCGTCGGCCTCGCCCTGGATCAGCAGCATCGGGACGCGGACGAAGGCCACGCGGTCGTCGATGCGCCAGGCGCGGAACGCCGGGTCCAGCCAGGCGCGGTTCCAGCCCCAGAACGCGTTGTCCACGTCGCGGTGGTAGCGGGCGAGCCGGGTTCGCAGGCCCGTCGCCTCGTAGGCGTCGCGTGCCTTGGCGATGCTGGCGACCGTGACGTCCTCCACCATGACGTGCGGCGCGATCAGCACCAGCCCGGCGACGCGGAAATCCTGCGTGCCGCCGGCATGCAGCAGCGCGATGGAGGCACCGTCCGAATGGCCCACCAGCACGGCGCGACGGATGGCCGCGGCGTCCAGCACGGCCGGCAGCATGTCGCGTGCCTCGTCCTCCATGTAGGTCAGCGGTCGCGGCAGCGTCACCGGGTCGGACTGGCCGTAGCCGGCGCGGGACCATGCGAACACGCCACAGCCGGTCGCTTCCACCAGCCGCTCCGGCAGGTCACGCCAGAGGGCGACGCAGCCGAGCCCCTCGTGCAGCAGCACCAGGGTCGGCGCCTCGCCCGGCGGCGGCCCCCACCAGGCGGCTTCCAGCCGCAGGCCAGCCACCTGGAGCGGCATGGGGCGGCCGGTCATGGCAGCGCCCGCAGCTTGAAGCGCTGGATCTTGCCGGTGGCGGTCTTCGGCAGGTCGTCCACCATCTCCACCCAGCGCGGGTATTTCCACGGCCCGGCGGCCGCCTTCACGTGCGCCTGCAACGCCTCCACCGACACCTCCGCGCCTTGCTTCAGCACCACGAAGGCGCGGGGCTTGGTCAGCCCCTGCTCGTCCTCGTGCCCTACCACCGCGGCCTCCAGCACCGCCGGGTGGGCGGCCAGCGCGCCCTCCACCTCGAACGGGCTGACCCAGATGCCGCTGACCTTGAACATGTCGTCCGACCGGCCGCAGTAGCGATAGTGCCCGCTGGGCTCCCGGATGTATTTGTCGCCGGTCCAGGTCCACTCGCCCTGGAAGGTGCGGCGGGACTTCTCACGCTGGTTCCAGTAGCCGTCGCCGGCGCTGGGGCCGCGCACCACCAGCTCGCCCACCTCGCCGTCCGGCAGGTCCGCACCCGCCGGATCGACGATGCGCAGCTCGTAGCCCGGCACGGCGCGGCCGGAGGTGCCGTAGCACACGTCGCCGGGCTGGTTGGACAGGAAGATGTGCAGCATCTCGGTGGATCCGATGCCGTCCAGGATGTCGACCCCTACGACGCGGGACCATTGGGTGCCGACATGCTCGGGCAGCGCCTCCCCGGCCGAGATGCAGCGGCGCAGCCGGTCCGACCCGGCGCCCGCGCCCAAGCCGGGATGCGCCACCAGGTTGGCATACAGCGTCGGCACGCCGCACAGCACCGTCGGATGGTGCTGCCGCATCAGCGCCAGCACCGCGTCCGGCGTCGGCCGGTGCGGGAACAGCACGCTGCAGGCGCCGACCGCCATCGGGAACGTCATCGCGTTTCCGAGCCCGTAGGCGAAGAACAGCTTGGCCACGGAATACACCAGGTCGTCCGGCTGGATGCCGAGAACCTGCCGCCCATAGGTGTCGTAGGTCGCGCGTAGGCTGCCGTGGACGTGACGCACGCCCTTCGGCGCCGCGGTCGACCCGGAGGAGTATAGCCAGAACGCCGTCTCGTCGGCACTTGCCGCGACGGGGTCGGCATGGCCGTCGGCCAGGAAGGCGGCGAACGGGATGGCGCCCTCCCCACCCTCGCCGACGGCGACGACCGCGCGCAGGTCCGGCAGGGCGGCCAGCCATGGCGACAGGGGCTCCAACAGCGGAGCGGACAACACCACCAGGGCCGCCCGGCAATCGCGCAGGATGTAGGCCACCTGCTCCGGCGGCAGCAGCGTGTTGACTGGGACCGGCACCAACCCGGCCCGGACGGCACCCCAGAAGGCGACGGGGAACTCCACCGTGTCGTGCAGGAGCAGCGCCACGCGCGTCTCGCGCCGGAGGCCGGCGCGCTGCAGCCCGGCGGCGAAGCGGGCGCTCTCGGCAACGAGTCCGCCATAGGTCAGGGTGCGATGCTCGTCGACGAAGGCCGGTGCATCGCCGCGCCCTTCGCGCACATGCCGGTCCAGGAACCAATCGGCGGCGTTGTCGACCATCGTCCGGCTTTCCCCTGCGGTCCTTTGTGACGCTGACCGTTCCGGAATCGAGCTAACTGGATTCTGAACTATAATGCAAGCAGCGCGCCCCGAACACGTGCAGTAAACCACATCCCTGGCGCACCGACGCCCGCACCATGGTAAGAGCGGTGCGATGCACGATGCGCCCGACGAAACCCTACTGCTGCAAGCATTGGGTGCACGCATGCGGACCATGCGCGCCCGCCGCGGCATGACGCAACGGGCGCTGTCGCTCCGCTCCGGCGTGTCGGAACGCTACATCGCGCAATTCGAGTCCGGCAGCGGCAATGTGTCCGTGCTGGTGCTGCACCGGGTCGGCAAGGCGCTCGGCGTGCCGATCGCGGAGCTGCTGGCGGACCAGGCAGAGCCGCCGGCGGAGTTGGCGGCCCTGCACGGCCTGTTGGCGCGGGCGGACCCCGCCAAGCTGCCAGGCGCGCGTCGCCTGCTGGCGGAATGGCTTGGCCAAGCCGCGGACCCGCGACGCTCCTCCCGCGTGGCACTGGTCGGGCTGCGCGGCGCCGGCAAGTCCTCGCTGGGGGAGGCGCTGGCAGCCCGGCGCGGCATACCCTTCGTCGAGCTGGACCGCGAGGTGGAGCGGCAGAGCGGCATGGACCTCCGCGACATCTTCGAGATGCACGGCCAGGAGGGCTTCCGCCGCCTGGAACGCCAGGTGCTCGAGTCGGTGCTCGCACGCGGCGGCGCGATGGTGCTGGCCGCCGGCGGCGGCATCGTGGCCGAGGCCGCAACGCTGGACCTGCTGCTGGCGCATTGCCTGACGGTCTGGGTCCGCACCACGCCGGAGGAGCACATGCAGCGGGTGGTGACGCAGGGCGACGACCGCCCGATGCGCGACAACCGCAACGCGATGGCGGACCTACGCGCGATCCTCGCCAGCCGGGAGGCGCTGTACGCCCGGGCGGACCTCGTGCTGGACAACACGGGCCGCGCCCTGGAGGACAGCCTGGCCGAACTGATGGAGCGGACGCCCGCCCCGGTGTCATGCGAATGAGGCAACGGCCCAGCGTGAGATGGGCTAGCCTGTCGCGCATCATGGTGGGCGGGGTGGTGGCGTGAGCAAGGTTTCTCCAGGGGTTGGCCCGAAGAACTCGCAAGTCCTCGTGCTGGTGGGCGCGACCGGGGACCTGTCCCAGCGCAAGCTGTTGCCGGGCCTGTTCCACCTGTCCCGCGGCGGCTTCATCCCGGGCTGCCGGATCATCGGCGTGTCGCTGGACAACATCGACGCCGACGGCTTCCGCACCCTGGCGCGGGAGGCGCTGAACCAGTTCTCCACCCGCAAGATGAACGAGGACGACTGGGCCGCCTTCGCGCAGACGCTGGACTACGTGCCGCTGGCCGCCGGGGCGCAGAGCTTGCGGGCCGCGGTCGAAACGGCCGAGCGCATCCTGGGCGGCGACACGCGGCGCATCCACTACCTCAGCGTGCCGCCCAGCGCCGCGCTGTCCGCCGTGCGGCTGCTGGGCGAGGCCGGGCTGGTGGAGCGCTCCCGCGTGATCATGGAGAAGCCGTTCGGGACCGACCTGGCGAGCGCGGTCTCGCTGAACGCCCGGCTGCACGAGGTGTTCTCCGAGGAGCAGATCTTCCGCATCGACCATTTCCTGGGCAAGGAGCCGGCGCAGAACATCCTGGCGTTCCGCTTCGCCAACGGCCTGTTCGAGCCGATCTGGAACCGCAACTTCATCGACCACGTGCAGATCGACGTGCCGGAGACGCTGGGCCTGGGCAAGCGCACCGCGTTCTACGAATCGACCGGCGCGTTCCGCGACATGGTGGTGACGCACCTGTTCCAAGTGCTTGCCTTCATGGCGATGGAGCCGCCGACCGCGCTGGAGCCGGTCTCGATCAGCGAGGAGAAGAACAAGGTCTTCCGCAGCATGGTGCCGATCGAGCCGAAGGACGTGGTGCGCGGCCAGTATGCCGGCTACCGCGACGAGGAGGGAGTGGACCCTGAATCGGACACCGAGACGTTCATCGCGCTGAAATGCCACATCGATAACTGGCGCTGGGCCGGCGTCCCGTTCTTCCTGCGCACCGGGAAGCGGCTGGCCGAGGGGCAACGCATCATCTCCATCGCGTTCCGCGAGCCGCCGAAGAGCATGTTCCCGGTCGGCTCCGGCGTGGGCGCGCAGGGCCCGGACCACCTGACCTTCGACCTGGCGGACGCGTCGAAGATGTCCTTGTCGTTCTACGGCAAGCGCCCCGGCCCGGGCATGCGGCTGGACAAGCTGAGCCTGCAGTTCGCCATGAACGACACCGGGCGGATCGGCGACGTACTGGAGGCATACGAGCGGCTGATCCTGGACGCGATGCGGGGGGACAGCACGCTGTTCACCACGGCCGAAGGGATCGAGCGGCTGTGGCAGGTCTCGACCCCTTTGCTGGAGGCGCCGCCGCCGGTGCGGCTGTATCCTGCCGGTTCATGGGGGCCGAAATCCATCCACCAGCTGGTGGCGCCGCATGCCTGGCGCCTGCCGTTCGAGCGGGCCTGGCGTGCGCCCGCGACTGCGGCGGGAGGCTGATCGGGCGCTGGGCCGCTGCACCACTTCTTTACGGCAAGTGAGGCAATGCTGAGCCGTGATTCGACGATATTTACCGCTTGTTAATACAGCTCTCTTATCGTCGTTTGGCACAATTCATCGGGTGACAAAATGGACGTGATGACGCGGGTGGAATTCGGCCAGGCTGACCTCGACAACGTGTTGGCCAACCTGTCGGACAGGGACATCGACAACCTCGCCTTCGGCGCCATCCAGTTGGACCGGACGGGGAAGATCCTGACCTTCAACGCGACGGAGAGCAGCATCACCGGACGCCGGAAGGAGGCCGTGATCGGCCGCAACTTCTTCCTGGAGGTCGCCCCCTGCTGCAACAAGCCGGCCTTCCGCGGCGTGTTCGAGGCGGGTGTCAAGGCAGGCAAGCTGAACGCCATCATCGACTACGTCTTCGACTACAAGATGAACCCCACCCGCGTGAAGGTGCACATGAAGAGCGCGGTGGCGGATGACACGTTCTGGGTGTTCGTGAAGCGGTTGTGACCGGCCCGGCCGCACGGATGATGGCGGAGGCCACGAAAGCCGCGTAGACGTGCGGCATGAAGGACAACGACACCCTCACGACGCCGCGCGGGCAAGTCGAACTCAAGGTCGAGCGGCCGAAGCTCTACAAGGTCATCCTCGTCAACGACGACTTCACCCCGCGCGAGTTCGTCGTGACGGTGCTGCGGGCCGAGTTCCGCCTGGGCGAGGAGCAGGCGAGCCGGGTGATGAACACGGCGCACCGGCGCGGCGTCTGCGTCGTGGGCGTGTTCACCAAGGACGTGGCGGAGACCAAGGCGACCAACGCGACCGACGCCGGGCGCAAGAAAGGTTACCCGCTGCTGTTCACGACCGAGCCGGAGGAGTAGCGGGCTTATAGGCCGAGGATCGCCTGCCGCTCCTGCAACGCTGCCGCGATGGCCGCGACGCGCGCCCGGACGTCATCGGCATGCTGCACGATCCAGTCAGGCGGCTGGTCCTGCAAGGCGCGGCGGAGCATGTCCGCATGGCCGGACAGCGCCATGTCCGCCTGCAACAGCCTGGCAAGCGTATCCGCCTCCAGCCGGTGCCGCTGCGCGATCCGGTCGTTCTCCGGCACGGGCAGCGAGCGGATGCGGCTGGCGATGGCGCCCACCTGCGCCACCAAACCCTCCAGGACGTGCGCGTCCTTCAGCGCCTGCGGGTCCGGCCGTGGATGCTCCCGCGACAGGGGCGGCAGCCGGGCCTCGCGGTAGGCGCTTTCGGCGTTGCCGATCGCGACCCGGGCGTCCCCGAGCAGCCCGGCGACCTGGTGGCGCACCAGCAGGTCGTCCGCGCGGAGCTGGTTCTCCACGCGGTAGAAGTTGTAGCCCCAGCCGTAGAACAGGTTGACCGCGACCTGGGACACCGGGTCCGCGTCGTAGAACTCGGACTGGGACATCTATTTCGGATGTTCCAGCCCGGCCGTCCGGCCCATCGGGATCGTGCCCAAGGGTTGCCCGCCGATGTTGAAGCTCTCCCCCACCGCCGCGTTCGGGGCCGAGACCAGCCCGGCCTGCGCCATGATCATCGCCAGGTAATAGCGCACCGCCTCCTGCGGCGTCAGCCCGAACGCCTTGAGCGAGATCAGCTGCCGCATGCGCTCGTCCTTCGGCAGGACCAGGATCTTCAGGTCGTTCAGCATGATGCCGTAGACCTTCAGGAAGTCGGTCAGGTGTCCCTTCACGGTGTCCCGCAGCTCGCCGATGCGTTCGTTGATCGACTCCAGCGGCGTGACCTGGATGACCTGGTTGATCGCCTGCTCGATCGCCGGCCCGGCATAGGCGGAAATCTCGTCCGTGTTGATCACCGAGCCGTTGAACGGCAGGTGCTGGATGAGGTCGAGCGCCTCCTGCTTGGTGTCGACGTGGATGTAGTAGTCCGCCTGCCACGACACCTCGGCCATCTCCGCCGTCGTCGCCGTGCCGACGCTCTTCACCAGCAGCTTGGAGCGGTTGATGTAGATGACCTCGTAGACCCAAGGGGAGGAGCCGCCGAAGAAGCCTTGCGAGATCGATCCGAACAGGGGCTTGTCCGGCGTGACGAGGGGATACTGTCCGGTCTCGTAGACCTGCAGGATCGCCCCGCGGCTTTTCACGACGCAGAAATGGTTGCTCTCCACCGTCAGCAACGACCCGGATACGATGTTCTGGTCGTCCATCAACTTCATCGCGACGTTCTTGGTGCCGAGCAGGTCGACGCCCCGGTTGTCCAGCGCGGTGATCACGCTTCGTGTCATTGCCATGGCCATACCCTCTGATTTGGTGTCGGTCTGCTCAGTGTCTGTCCGGAACGTCGCTGTGGCGAGTCAGAGGCGCGCTTGCGCGCCGCCCGACGGTGATCTGCGAGCAGCGGAGCGGAGCGGCCATGTGGGCCGTGAGCACCGGAGCACAGCGGATCGCCGTCGGATGACCGCCACAGTAGACTTTCCGGACAGACACTAAGTTGGGACCATCGCCAGCACGCGGCACGGGCTGCCCGAGCCGCCGGCGATCTTCAGCGGCGGCGTGACCAGCACCGCCCCGGTCGGTGGCAGCTGGTCGAGGTTGGCCAGGCTGGCCAAGCCGAACTTGCCCGCGCCGTGCATGATGGTGTGGCAGGGGAACGCCGGGTCGAACCCGTGCGCCGCCCCGGCGTCGGTGCCGACGCACTCGGTGCCGAACCCCGCCACGTCCCGTTCGAGCGCCAGGAAGCGCACGCAGTCCGCGTCCGGGCCGGGCGTCTGCGGCCCGGTGGCACCGATGTTGAGGAAGGCGTCACCCGTCCGCTTCGACCAGCCAGACCGCAGCAGCAGCCACGCCCCGGCCGGCACCCGGCCGTGCGCTGCCTCCCACCGCTCCATGTGGCTCCGGGTCAGCAGGAAGCCGGCGTCAGCGGCACACTCGGCCTCCACGTCCACCACGCAGGCCGGCGCGACGAGCCGGTCCGGCGGGATGGTGTCCGTGGTGTTGTCCGGGCGTTCGCGCCCGGTGATCCAGTGCACCGGCGCGTCGAAATGCGTGCCGGTATGCTCACCGAGGCTGATGTCGTTCCAATACCAGGCCGGGCCGGCGGCATCGTAGCTGGAGATGGTGGTCAGGCGGAACGGCGAGGACTGCGCGAAGGGCGGCGGCAAGCCGATCACCGGGGTGTCGGCCGAAAGCTGCTGCGACAGGTCCACCACGCGGACGGCGCCGGAGGCGAGCGCACCCACCAACGAGGACAGCACGTCGGCCATACACGAACCCCCGGACCTGGCGCGCGGAGAGTGGATCAGGATGGTTTAGGAGTGAAGCATTATCTTCCAGCGCCGCTATGGCGTGTGCTTTGGTCCCGCAGCCGCGGAGCACGCGCCATGAACGCTGTCCGGGTTGAGACGAGCGGTGCTAAGCCGAACGCCTGATCTCGACCGCGCCGAAGGCGGCCAGCGCCGCGCCGGCAATCCGGTCGATCCAGCGCCGGGCGCGCTGGCCGATGGCGTGGCGGACGGCACTGACCCCGCCGACGATGCCGCACCACCACAGCATCGACCCGGCCAGGACCCCGCCGACCGTGGCGGCCGCGCTACCCGGCGCAAAACCGTCCGGCGGCGCCATGCTGGCGAAGATGGCGGCGAACATCACGATGGTCGGCGGGTTCGTCAGCGTGAGCAGGAGGGCGCTGGCGAAGGCGCGCACCGCCCCGACTTGAGGCGCCGCGGTCGCACCCTCGGGACGCCGGGCGAACACCGTGCGGAGGCCGAGATACAGCAGGAACAGCCCGGCCGCGAGGTGCAGCGGGCGCTCGTGCGCCAGCATGAACCGCGACAGGCCGGCCAGTCCGAGCACGGCGACGCAGCCATAGGCGGCGTCCCCCATCGCGATGCCGCAGCCCGTCGCCAGCCCGGGCCGCCAACCCTGCGACAGGGTGCGGCGCATGCACAACAGGCTCATCGGCCCCACCGGCGCCGCGACCGCCAGCCCGAAGCCCATGCCCTTCAAGAACAGCCACAGCGTCATCGCACCCCTCCTGCGTCCGGGAAGATATCACCACGGTTCGGCCTTGCCGGCATCCCCTGTGCTGTTGCGGCATCGTGGAACGGCAAAATGTCACGGGAGATGAAGTTTCCTTTGTAACCCACTATAGCGAAGCGCTATTGGCCAAGCAGTATCAGGAGCGTTCGGATGGACCGTTTTGCCGTCGCAATGGGATTGGCCGCCGCGATCGCAGCCGCACCCCTCGCGGCGCATGCCCAGGCGGAGCAGCAATCGCTGGTCGACCGGTCGACCCTGGCGGCGCAGGACATGCTGAACGACAAGGACGGGACGGAGGCGCAAACCATGTTGCGCAAGGCCCGCGCGGTGATGATTTGCCCGCAGGTCTTCCGCGCCGGCTTCCTGTTCGGCGGCCAGGGCGGGGACTGCGTGCTGGCTGCGCGCGACGGCAACGGCTCCTGGTCCTCCCCGGCGTTCTACGGCCTCGGCTCCGGCTCGTTCGGTTTCCAGGCGGGGCTGCAGGACAGCGAGGTCATGATGATGATCCTGACCGAGAAGGGTTTGCGGGCCGTCATGGACGACCAGTTCAAGATCGGCGCCGATGCCGGCGGCGTGCTGGTGAAGTGGGGCGGCGGGATCGAGGGCGCGACCACGGCGGCGGTGGGCGCCGACATCGTCGGCTACACGCGGTCACGCGGCCTCTACGCCGGGATTTCGCTCTCGGGCAGCGTGATGACGACCAAGAGCGCGTGGAACCAGGCGTATTACGGCAAGGAGGAGGCGGCGCAGCAGATCGTCATCTCCATGGATGCGAACAACCCCGGCGCATCGCCGCTGCGGGAGGTGCTGGGGAAATATGGGGCCAGCGTGACGGCCGCGGCGCCGGGCGAGATGAAGGTCGCCAGCGCGCAGCCGCTTGCCTCGACCGATCCGGCACCGCGGGCGGTCGCCAGGCCGGCGAGCGTGACGCCGGTGCAGCGTCAGCCCTTGCCTCTACCGCCAGTCGCACCGCGGCGGTACTAGCGCCACAGTCCGGTACCGCAGCCAGAGGGAGACGGTGTACTAGACTTCCCCGGCAGCTTCGCCTTGCGGGATGACGTCTGCTGCCTTCACCGCGTCGGCGGACTTCCTGCCGGAGCGGGGCTTGTCGTGGGCGACGGCTTCGGCGCGGGCGGCAGCCAGTTGCAGGCGCAGCATGTCGATTTCGCTTTGCATCGCGGCAACGTCGCCGGTCGGCGCCTTCGGCTCGGCCGGCGTCGCAGGATCGGCGCCCGGGGGCTGCCCGGCGCCGCGGTAGAACGGCGTGAACAGGCTCATCGCCCGCTCCATGATCTCCATGTTCTGCCGCCCGACCTCCTGCATGCCGGGGAACAGGTTGCCCATGGTGGCCTGCATGGTGGACCGCATCGTCTCCTGCTGGGTGGCGAAGGACGACATCGCCTGCTCCAGGTAGGGCGGCACGAATTGCTGGAGACTGTCGCCGTAGAAGCCGATGATCTGCCGCAGGAACGCCGTCGGCAGCATGGCACGGCCCTTGCTCTCCTCCTCGACGATGATCTGCGTCAGCACGCCGCGGGTGATGTCTTCCCCGGTCTTGGCGTCGTACACGACGAAGTCGCGCCCGACCCGTATCATCCCGGCCAGGTTGTCCAGCGTGATGTAACTGGAACTCTCGGTGTTGTAGAGGCGTCGGTTGGCGTATTTCTTCACCACGACCACCGACTGCGCGGCCTTCCCCTCCGATGACGGGCTGGACTCGGACACTGACATTGAACCCTCCATGCAGCGCACCATAGCACGTGGTTCGAGGAACGGACGACTGGCCACGCCGGCGAACGGAGTATGTGGGGATGGACACGGGCGCAGTCGACCCGCAGGACTGGATCACCCTATGGCAGAGCGAATTGGCCGCGCTGGCGGTGGACCGCGAGGCGCACGAGGGCCTGGCCGCCCTGTCACAGGCCTGGACGGCGCTGAGCCATGAGCGGGATGACGGACCGGCCGGACGCGCCGGCGCCGATGCGCCGCCGGGGACCGCGGCCGCTGGCGCTGCACCTGGGCCTGGCGATGAGATCGACCGGCTTCGGCGCCGCATCGCCGAACTCGAGCGTGCCGCCGATCCCGACCGGAGCCGTTGACGCCGCGCTGATCCGCGGCATCGCCGCCTACCGCCGCCATCCCTACCACCGTAGCCTGACGGACCCGCCCGTATTGTGGGCCGAAGGCGGCAGCCGGCTGCTGGACTATGGCGGCGAGGGCAGGCTGCTGCTGGTGGTGCCCAGCCTGATCAACCGGGCCTACATCCTGGACCTGGCGGCCGAGCGCTCCATGCTGCGGTTCTGGGCCGCCAACGGCCTGCACCCGGTGCTGCTGGACTGGGGCTGGCCCGGCGCCGAGGAGCGGCGCTACACCCTGACGGACTACGTGGCCGGCCGGCTCGCGCGTGCGATGGCCGCCCTTCCCGGCCCGGTGACGCTGGTGGGCTACTGCATGGGCGGGTTGCTGGCCCTGGCCGCGGCGCTGCGCCTCCCGCACCAGGTGGGCGGGCTGGTGCTGCTGGCCACGCCGTGGGATTTCCATGCCGCGGCACTGGAGGCCGGGCAGGCGGCGTCGATGGCTGCGCTGCAGCTGGCGCCCGCCCTGGCGGCCGGCACCTTGCCGGTCGACGCGCTGCAGGGCCTGTTCGCCATGCAGGGTGCCGAGGGCGTCGCGGCGCGCTACCGCGGCTTCCCCGCCCTGGACCCGGGGAGCGAGCGCGCCCGGATGTTCGTGGCCCTGGAGGATTGGCTGTCGGACGGCGTCCCGCTCGCGGGGCCGGTGGCGGCGGAATGCATCGCCGGCTGGTATGGCGAGAACACGCCAGCCACCTGCGAGTGGCGCATCGACGGCGCAACCGTCGACCCGGCAGCGCTGCGTGTGCCCACGTTGGTGGCACTGCCGGCGCGGGACCGGATCGTGCCGCTCGCCAGCGCGGCGCCGCTGGCCGGGCTCATCCCCGGGGCGGCCGTGCTTCACCCGAACGGCGGCCATGTCGGGATGATCGCGGGCGAGCGGGCCCGCACCGAACTGTGGCAGCCGGCGATGGACTGGTTGCGGCGCTCCTGACCGCTTATCTGTATCGGCAAAATCAGGGAGCCTGCCGCCATGTCCGCCTCCGCCCACGAAGACATCGTCATCGTCGCCGCCGCCCGTACTCCGGTCGGCAGCTTCAACGGCGCGTTCGGCAGCGTGCCTGCCCATGTCCTGGGCACGGCTGCCCTGTCGGCTGCCATGGCGCGCGCCAAGCTGGAGGCGGGTGACGTGGACGAGGTCATCCTGGGCCACGTGCTGACGGCCGGGGCCGGTCAGAACCCGGCACGTCAGGCGGCGATGGCCGCCGGCATCCCGGACAGCAAGACCGCGTTCGTGATCAACCAGGTCTGCGGCTCCGGCCTGCGCTCGGTGGCGCTGGCGGCGCAGCAGATCCGCACCGGCGAGAGCACCGTGGTGCTGGCCGGCGGGCAGGAAAGCATGAGCATGGCGCCGCATGCCGCCTACCTGCGGGCCGGGCAGAAGATGGGTGACCTGGCGATGGTCGACACCATGCTGAAGGACGGGCTGATCGACGCCTTCCAGGGCTATCACATGGGCACCACGGCGGAGAACGTGGCCAAGCACTACCAGATCACCCGCGAGCAGCAGGATGCCTTCGCCGCCCGGTCACAGCAGAAGGCGTCGGCCGCGCAGAAGGCGGGCCGCTTCAAGGACGAGATCGTCCCCGTGACGGTGAAGGGCCGCAAGGGCGACACGGTGGTCAGCGAGGACGAGTATATCCGTCACGACTCCTCGCCGGAGGGCATGGCCAAGCTGCGCCCGGCCTTTTCCAAGGACGGCAGCGTGACCGCGGGCAACGCCAGCGGCATCAATGACGGCGCCGCAGCCCTGGTGGTGATGAGCGCGGCGGAGGCGGCCCGGCGCGGACTGACCCCGCTGGCGCGCATCGCCGCATTCGCCACGGCCGGCGTGGACCCGGCGGTGATGGGCACCGGCCCGATCCCCGCCAGCCGCAAGGCGTTGAACCGCGCCGGTTGGAAGACGGACGACTTGGACCTGATCGAGGCCAACGAGGCGTTCGCCGCGCAGGCCTGTGCCGTCAACAAGGACCTGGCCTGGGACACCGAGCGCGTGAACGTGAACGGCGGCGCCATCGCCATCGGCCACCCGATCGGCGCCTCGGGCGCGCGGGTGCTGGTGACGCTGCTGCACGAGATGGCCAAGCGCGACGCCCACAAGGGGTTGGCGACGCTCTGCATCGGCGGGGGCATGGGCGTGGCCATGTGCCTGGAACGATAGGGCGTCCGTCTCACTCTTCTCCATCTTCTTTTGGGAAAGGGTCGGGGAGAGGGCTGGCGCGCACCATCGTGCGGGTGTGCCCCTCACCCAACCCTGCCCCATAAAGAGAGGGCTTCTAGGACAGCCGGGAGAAGGTGGACCCGTTGCGCTCCGGGTGAAGGCGGGCAAGGATATTGCTCGGTGGCGCTCGGGTTGAACCGGGCGGACAGCCGCAGCAGGGAGGATCGTGATGGCACGGGTAGCTTTGGTCACCGGCGGGACGCGCGGCATCGGCGAGGCGATCAGCATGGCGCTGCACGCGGCCGGCCGCACGGTCGTGGCGAGCTATGTCGGCAACGAACACGCCGCCAAGAGCTTCAGCGAGGCGACCGGCATCACGGTCGTAAAGTTCGACGCGGGCGACTTCGCCTCCTGCGAGGTGGCGGTCAAGCAGATCAGCGACCAGCACGGGCCGGTGGAAATCCTGGTCAACAACGCCGGGATCACCCGGGATGGCACGATGTCGCGCATGACGCGGGACATGTGGGATGCGGTGATGGATACCAATCTTGGGTCCTGCTTCAACCTCTGCAAGCTCACCTTCGATGGGATGCGGCAGGCCAAGTTCGGCCGGGTGGTGAATATCGGCTCCATCAACGGGCAGGCGGGCCAATATGGCCAGGTGAACTACGCCGCCGCCAAGTCCGGCATCCACGGCTTCACCAAGGCGCTGGCGCAGGAGGGTGCACGCTACGGCATCACCGTGAACGCGATCGCGCCGGGCTACGTGGACACGGAGATGGTGCGGGCCGTGCCCCCGGACGTGCTGACCAAGATCGTCGCGCGCATCCCGATGGGGCGGCTGGGCCATGCCAGCGACATCGCCCGCGGCGTGGTGTTCCTGACCAGCGACGACGGCGACTTCATCACCGGCTCCACCCTATCGATCAACGGCGGCCAGCACATGTATTAGGCAGATCCCACACCTACCAGTCAAACCCTCTCCCTCTGGGAGAGGGCAGGCTGAGGGTCGCACACCATCGAGGCAGTTACGCTACGCCTTGACCTTGACGTAACTGCCAGGAGCGTCCTCGATCGGCACGAGGGCGCCTGCGCCGGGCGTGCGGGCAGGGACCATGTCGGCAGCCAACGCACCCACCCAGCGTTGCCAATCCGGCCACCACGAGCCCGCCATCTCCTGCGCGCCGGCGAACCATTCGTCCGCGGTCGCGGGCAGCGCTGCGTTCACCCAGTGGCTGTACTTGCCGCTCTCCGGCGGGTTCACCACCCCGGCGATGTGGCCGCTCGCCGCCAGCACGAACCGCTTCGGCCCGCCAAGCAGCTGCGTGCCGCGGTAGGTGCTGCGCCACGGCGCGATGTGGTCCTCACGCGTCGAAATGAAGTAGCTCGGGATGTCGACCTCGCCCAAATCGATGCGCTGGCCCGCCAGCTCCAGCTCGCCCTTGGCCAGTTTGTTGGCGTGGTACATGTTGCGCAGGTAGTAGCTGTGCATCTTCGCCGGCATGCGGGTGGCGTCGCTGTTCCAGTACAGCAGGTCGAACTGGAACGGTTCGTTGCCGAGAAGGTAGTTGTTGACCACGAACGACCAGATCAGGTCGTTCGCGCGCAGCATGTTGAACGTCGTCGCCATGTCGGCGCCCTGCAGCACGCCCTGCCGCTCCATCTTGGCTTCCAGCTGGGCCAGCTGCTCCTCGTCGATGAACACGCTCAACTCGCCGGCCTCGGCGAAGTCCGTCATGGTCACGAAGAAGGTGGCGCTGCGGATGCGGTCGTCGCCCCGCACCTTCATCCAGGCGAGCGTGCAGGCCAGCAGCGTGCCGCCCAGGCAGTAGCCGATCGCGTTGACCTCGCGTTCGCCCGTCGCCTGTTCGATGGCGCCGAGGGCGGCGAACACGCCTTCGGTCATGTAGTCCTCGAACCCCTTCTCGGCCATGTGCTCGTCCGGGTTGACCCAGCTGACCATGAACACGGTGTGCCCCTGTCCGACCGCCCAGCGCACCAGGCTGTTCTTGGGCCGCAGGTCGAGGATGTAGAACTTGTTGATCCACGGCGGCAGGATCAGCAGCGGGCGCTTCAAGACCTGCTCGGTGCTGGGCGCATACTGGATCAGCTGCATCAGCGCGTTCTGGAAGACCACCTTGCCCGGCGACACGCCGATGTTCTCGCCCAGCTTGAAGGCGTCCATGTCGGTCATCTTGATGGCGAGCTTGCCGCGGCCGCGCTCCAGGTCGCCCAGCAGGTTGTTCAGCCCACGCAGCAGGTTCTCGCCGCCGGTCTCCGCCGTCTTGCGCAGGACTTCGGGGTTGGTGAGCAGGAAGTTGGACGGGCTCATCGCGTCGATGAACTGGCGGGAGTAGAAGTCGACCTTCTGCGCCGTCTTGCGGTCCAGGCCCTCCGCCTGGCCCACCACATCCTGCACGAACCGGGCCGACAGCAGGTAGGACTGCTTGATGAAGTCGAACACCTCGTTCTCCTTCCAGGCATCGTCCTTGAACCGCCGGTCCTTCGGGTCGGCCTGGATCACCGGCGCGGCCGCCGGAGCGTCCCCGGTGCCGATCATGCGGCGGGCGGTGTTCTGCCACAGCGTCATGTAGTCCTGCCAGAAGCCGATCTGCGCCTGCATCAGCCGCGTCGGGTTGGCCATCAGCTTGGCCGTCATCTCCATGAACGCGGTACCGATGTTGAGCGGGTCCGCGGTCGGCGCGTCCTCGCTCTGCCGCTTCAGCCAGTCGCCGACGATTCGCTGCGACCGCTCGGCGATGTCGGCCATGGAACGGCCCAGCTGCATCGGGTCGGCGACGCGGCCGGCCAGGGGAGCGTCAGGTGTCCGGGTGCCGTTGTCCGGCATGGCGTCCTTCCCGTCGGGTTCGCGCCCCGCTAGACAGTGCGGAGGCTGGGGCTGGTCACCGACTTATGCTTGAGGTTTCTTGGCGCAGAGATAGGCGTGCGGCACTGTTGCGGCAAGCGGCGGCCTTGGTGGCCTGCCCGGTGGTCGCGGCAGGGTTGGGCGGGTGTGCCGGGCGCTCGCCGATCGACGCGGGGGTCGACCTCTACCACGACCTGCAGGGTGGCGCGATCGCGGAGCAGCGCCCGCCGCCGCCGGGTGCCGACGCGCCGTACCCGAACCTCAGCACCATCCCGGCGCGTCCTGGCGCGCCGGACGTGCCGGCGCAGCAGCGCATTGCCGACCAGCTGGCAAGCCAGCGCGACGCGGCGACGACGGCTGCCAACAACAGCCCGCTCGTGCCCCGCGCAGCGCCGCCGCCACCGCCGAAGCCGCCGACGGCACCGGACCCGAACGCCAACCGGGTGGTCGTGGATGCGGCCGCCGCCCCGCCCCCGCCAGCACAGCCGACGCCGCCCGCCTTGGCGCCGGCGGCGGCTGGCATCGATGCCGTCCCGCCGGTTCCCGCCAGCGTGGCGTCCGGGCCGCTGCCGACCCTGGCGGCCGCGCCGCCTTCGCCCGCGGTGGGGCTGGGCGTCGTGCTCGGACCTGCTGCGCCGACCGTCGCGGCCGCGCCACCGCCGGCCCAGCCGGCGCCCGGTGGCGCGGTGGCGGTCGCGTTCACGCCGGGCTCGGCGACGCTGCCGCCATCCGCGCCGCTGAACCTGCGGCGCTTCGCGCTGGCGCATAAGGGGGCGGCCGTGACCATCGTCGGCATGGGCGAGGCGGTGCTGCCAAACCCCGATGCGCAGGCCCGGGCGCTGGACCTGGGGCTGCGGCGGGCGCAGGCGATCGCCGCGGCGCTGGCCAGCGCCGGGGTCGCGGCCTCCAACCTCCATCTCCGCGCCCAGGCCGCCGGCCAGGGTGGCACCGCCAGCCTGTAAGAGGACGCCATGTCGACCGAGTTCCACCGCATCCGCCGCCTGCCGCCCTACGTGTTCGCCGCCGTCAACGAGGCGAAGGCGCGTGCCCGGGCCGCCGGCGAGGACATCATCGACCTGGGCATGGGCAACCCGGACGGCGCCACCCCGCCGCACATCGTGGCCAAGCTGGTGGAGGCGGTGCAGGACCCGCGGACGCATCGCTACAGCACCAGCAAGGGCATCCCCGGCCTGCGTCGTGCCCTGGCGGCGTACTACGCCCGGCGGTTCGAGGTCCGGCTCGACCCGGAGACGGAGGTGGTGGCCACGCTCGGCAGCAAGGAGGGCCTGGCCAACCTCGCCGCCGCCATCACCAGCCCGGGCGACACCATCCTGGTGCCCAATCCGTCCTACCCGATCCACCAGTTCGGCTTCATCATCGCCGGGGCATCGGTGCGGTCGATCCCGGCAGTGCCGGACGAGACGATGCTGCGCGCGCTGGACCAGGCGGTGCGCCATTCGGTGCCCAAGCCGACGGCGCTGATCGTGAACTTCCCGTCCAACCCCACGGCCTACGTCGCGTCGTTGGAGTTCTACCGCGAGGTGGTGGCGTTCTGCCGCAAGCACGAGATCTGGATCCTGTCGGACCTCGCCTATGCCGAGATCTATTTCGGCGCCGAGGTGCCGCCCTCCATGCTGCAGGTGCCCGGCGCACGGGACATCACGGTGGAGTTCACGTCGCTGTCCAAGACCTATTCCATGCCCGGCTGGCGGATGGGGTTCGCCGCCGGCAATGCCCGGCTGATCGCGGCGCTGGCGCGGATGAAGTCCTACCTGGACTACGGCGCCTTCACGCCGATCCAGGTGGCGGCGACGGCGGCGCTGAACGGCCCGCAGGACTGCGTGGCCGAGATGCGGGCGCTTTACCGGGAGCGGCGGGACGTACTGGTCCGCGGGCTGAACGCCGCTGGCTGGGCGGTGCCCAGTCCGGACGCGTCCATGTTCGCCTGGGCGCCGATACCCGCGGCATACGCGCATCTGGGCAGCGTGGAGTTTTCCAAGCTGCTGCTGGCCCGGGCCAAGGTGGCAGTCGCGCCCGGCATCGGCTTCGGCGAACAGGGCGATGGCCACGTACGCATCGCGTTGGTGGAGAACACGCAGCGTCTGCGCCAGGCGGTGCGGAGCATCCGCGGCTTCCTGACGGCGGGCACGAACGCGCCGGTCGTGGAAGAGGTGGTGGGGTGAGAGGTCGCCTCCTAGAACCCTCTCCCTCTGGGAGAGGACAGGGTGAGGGTGCGTGCCCGCAACGTTTCCAGCAGGACCGTCAGCACGCCATCCAAATTGCCGAGGATGTCGTTGTTCCAGAAGCGCATCACTTCATAACCGGCTGCTCCGATCGCCGCCGTCCGCCCGGCGTCGACAAAGGGACCAACGGAGACCTGGCGGCGGCTTTCGAAGCCGCCCAGCCGGCGGTCGCGGATGGCGAACCAGAGGGCGCGTTCCGCCATGGTCATGTCCTGACGCAGCTGCGCAGCATGGCGATTGGTCCGGCGGCTAACGGTCATGGCGTCATGGTACGGCCAACGCCACCCTCACCCAACCCTCTCCCGCCGGCGGGAGAGGGCTTTGCGAGTCTCCCTCTCCCGCCGGCGGGAGAGGGTCGGGGTGAGGGTGGCCGCGTATGCGCGTAGCCCTTGCCGGCCTTGGCACCGTGGGTGCCGGCGTGCTCCATCTGCTGCACCGCAATGCGGAGCTGATCGCGGCCCGCGCCGGGCAGCCGATCACCGTCGCCGCCGTGTCCGCCCGGGACCGCTTGCGTGACCGGGGCGCCCCGCTCGATGGCGTGCACTGGGCGGACAACCCGCTCGACCTCGCCACCCACCCGGGTATCGACGTCGTGGTCGAGCTCATCGGCGGTGCCGACGGGCCCGCCCATGACCTCGTGGCGGCGGCGCTGCGCCATGGCCGCCCGGTGGTCACCGCCAACAAGGCGCTGATCGCCCTGCACGGCGCCACCCTGCCGCGCACCGCGCCGCTCGCGTTCGAGGCGGCGGTGGCCGGCGGCATCCCCGTCATCAAGGCCCTGCGCGAGGGCCTGTCCGCCAACCGCATCACCCGCGTCGCCGGCATCCTGAACGGCACCTGCAACTACATCCTGACCGCCATGCGCGAGCAGAAGCGGGACTTCGCCGACGTGCTCGCGGAGGCGCAGGCGATGGGCTACGCGGAGGCGGACCCCGCCACCGACGTCGACGGCGTGGACGCCGCGCACAAGCTCGCCATCCTGGCGGCGCTGGCGTTCGGCCACCCGGTCCGGTTCGACGCCGTGTACGTCGAAGGCATCCGCCGGGTCAGCGCGCTCGACATTGGCTTCGCGGAGGAACTCGGCTACCGCATCAAGCTGCTGGGCATCGCCCGCCGCGTCCCTGGCGGGGTGGAGGCGCGGGTGCATCCGTGCATGGTGCGGGCGGACGCGCCGATCGCCCGGGTGGATGGCGTGTTCAACGCGGTGGTGGCCGAGGGGGACGCCGTGGGCCGCATCATGCTGGAGGGGCGGGGTGCCGGCGCCGGTCCGACCGCCTCCGCCGTGGTCGCCGACCTGATCGACCTCGCGCGCAACCGCCTGACGCCGCTCTGGGGGCAGGACGCGCCGACCGACGAGCCGGTGGTGCCGATGGGCGAGCACCTCGGCGCCTACTACCTGCGCCTGATGGTGGTGGACCGGCCGGGCGTGATCGCGGACGTGGCGGCGATCCTGCGCGACCACGGCGTGTCGCTGGAGTCCATGTTGCAGCACGGCCGCAGCCCCGCGGCCTCGGTCGCCGTCGTGCTGGTGACGCATGAAGTGCGGGAGCATGCGATGCGCGCCGCGCTCCACCGCATCGCCGGGCTGGACGCGGTGCTGGAACCGCCAGCCTTGATCCGAATCGAGCTTGGCTGAGAAGGACACAGCATGAACCGGCCTCCCGACGTGACCTACGACCGCAACCTGGCGCTCGAACTCGTCCGCGTCAGCGAGGCCGGCGCCCTGGCCGCCAGCCGCTGGATGGGCCGCGGCAAGAAGAACGAGGCGGACGGTGCCGCGGTGGAGGCGATGCGCCGGGCGTTCGACAGCGTGGCCATCGACGGCACGGTGGTGATCGGCGAGGGCGAGATGGACGAGGCGCCGATGCTGTATATCGGCGAGAAGGTCGGCTGCGGCGGCCCGGCGATGGACATCGCGGTGGACCCGCTGGAGGGAACCACGATCACCGCCAAGGGCGGCCCGAACGCGATGGCCACGGTGGCGCTGGCCGAGCGAGGCAACTTCCTGCATGCGCCCGACGTCTACATGGACAAGATCGCGGTGGGCCCCGGCCTGCCGCCCGGCGTGGTGGACCTGGATGCCCCGGTCGGCGAGAACCTGCGCAACCTGGCGGCCGCCAGGAAGATCGACATCGGCGAGCTGGTGCTGTGCACGCTGGACCGCGACCGCCACGCGGAGATGATCGCCAAGGCACGCGAGGCCGGCGCACGCATCATGCTGATCGGCGACGGCGACGTCTCGGGTGTGATCATGGCGGCGCAGGCGGAAAGCGGTGTCGACATCTTCGTCGGCTCCGGCGGCGCGCCGGAGGGCGTTCTGGCGGCTGCGGCGCTGCGTTGCCTGGGCGGGCAGATGCAGGGCCGGCTGCTGTTCGAGGATGACGCCCAGGTGGCGCGGGCGCGCGAGATGGGCGTGGCCGACCCGAAGAAGAAATACGCGCTGACGGACATGGCCAAGGGGGACGTGATGTTCGCCGCCACCGGCGTCACCACCGGCCCGATGCTGCGCGGCGTGCGCCGGTTCGGCACCGGCGCGGTCACGCACTCGCTGGTGATGCGCTCGAAGTCCGGCACGGTGCGCTACGTCGAGGCGCAGCATAACTTCGCCACCAAGACCTGGCAGCCCAACTGACGCGACCCGACTGGCCATGAACGCGATCCTACCCGCCCCGCCCGTGCTGGGCGTGGCCAGGTCGGTCACCGGGCGGCGATGGACCTGGCGGGGGGGCAGCGAACGGGCTGGCCTGCTGGTGGCCCAGCGCGCCGAGGTGCCGGAAATCGTCGGCAGCCTGTTGGCAGCGCGCGGCGTCCCGGTCGATGCCGTGGCCGACTTCCTCACCCCCACCTTGCGCGCGCTGTTGCCGGACCCGGCCGTCCTGGCGGACATGGAGGTGGCGGCGCACCGCCTGGCGCACGCCATCCGGACGGGCGAGACCGTGGGCGTGTTCGGCGACTACGACGTGGATGGCGCGTGCTCCGCCGCCATCGTGACGCTGCTGCTGCGCGGCCTGGGGTGCACGGTGCTGACCCACGTGCCGGACCGCCTGCTGGAAGGCTACGGCCCGAACGCGCCGGCCTTGCGGGCCCTGGCGGCACAGGGTGCCACGCTGGTGGTGTGCGTGGACTGCGGCACCGCGGCGGCCGGGCCGCTCGCCGCGCTGGCGGGCGTGGCCGACGTGCTGGTGTTGGACCACCACAAGGCGGAGGGGCCGCCGCCGCCCGTCCTGGCCACGGTGAACCCCAACCGGCTGGACGACCACTCTGGCCTGCGCGGCCTGTGCGCCGCGGGTGTCGCTTTCCTGGCGGCGGTCGCCACCCTGCGCGCGCTGCGCCGGATGGGCTGGTTCGCCGCGCGGCCGGAGCCGGATTTGCGCGGCCTGCTGGACCTGGTGGCGCTGGCGACCGTGTGCGACGTCATGCCGCTGGTCGGCGTCAACCGCGCCTTCGTGGCCCAGGGCCTGCGCTTGATGGCGCGGCGCGAGCGGCCCGGCATCGCCGCGCTGCTGGAGGTCGCCGCCGCCAAGGACCAGCCCAACGCCGGCACGCTGGGCTGGGCGCTCGGCCCGCGCATCAACGCCGCCGGGCGCATCGACGACGCTGGGCTGGGCTTGCGCCTGCTGCTGACGGAGGACCCGGTCGAGGCTCGTGCGCTGGCCACCCGGCTGGACCAGGTGAACCGCGACCGGCAGGAGCTGGAGGCGGCGGTGATGGACGCTGCGCACGAGGCCGCCCATGCGCAGGCCGATGCCGGGCGCCCGGTGCTGCTGGTGCACGGCGCCGGCTGGCATCCCGGCGTGGTGGGCATCATCGCCGGCCGGATCAAGCAGCGGCAGAACCGCCCCGCCCTCGCCGGCGCGCTGGCGGATGGGCTGATCAAGGGGTCCGGCCGGTCGGTCGAGGGCGTGGATTTGGGCGCCGCGGTGCTGGAGGCCCGGCGGGAAGGCCTGCTCGCCACGGGCGGTGGGCACGCGATGGCGGCCGGGTTCAGTCTGCCGATCGAGCGGGTGGACGCGTTCCACGCGTTCCTGGAGGACCGGCTCGCCCACGCCGCCACCTACCCACGGGTGCCCGACTTGGCGGTGGAGGCGGTGGTCGGCGTGGCTGGTGCCACCGTGACACTGGCGGAGCAGGTGGCGCGGCTGGCGCCGTTCGGGCCCGGCAACGAGGAGCCGGTGGTCGCCTTGCAGCAGGCCCGGGTGGTCCGCGCCGACTGGGTCGGGCAGGACGGCGCCACGCTCCGCACCTTCGTGGAGGGGGAAGGCGGCGGCCGGTTGAAGGCGATGGCATTCCGTGCCGCTGACACGCCGCTGGGCCAGGCGCTCGCCACGCCGGGCACACCGTTGCACTTGGCCGGCTATTTGCGGGCGGAGGCGTGGAACGGGAGCGTGGCAGCCTGCTTCGTAGTGAGCGACGCGGCCGTGGCTTGACCACCGACGCCGACGCGGGCACATGACGCTGCCTGCGCGTCCCGTTCGTCTAGAGGCCTAGGACACGGCCCTTTCAAGGCTGTAACACGGGTTCGAATCCCGTACGGGGCACCATTAAACAGAGGTTTCAGTTGATTTTCGGGCCAATTCCGGGCCAATCCGCTCCACGAGGACGGAGGGCGGGCCAATGGCGCGGACGAAGGCTGACGGGAACGACCGGGACCCCGCCACAGGAAGGCCGCTCCCCCCGGGCGTGACGTGCCGTGGGCCGCGCCAGTATCGGGCGCGCAAGCTGGTCGACGGCAAGCGGGTCAACCGCACCTTCGAGACCGCACGCCTGGCCCGCGAGTGGCTGGAGGCGGCCTCGGCCTCTGCCCGTGCGGGCGAGTTCGTGGACCGCGGCCCGTTGGCACGGACGACCCTCAAGGCGGTCGTGGAGCGCTTCCTGGAGGAAGTCCTGTTCGACGGCGGCCCCCGGCGCGGGGCGGCCGAGGACCGGGCCTCCCACATACCGTCGATCCAGGGCGACGAAATCCACCGCCTTCCCCTGTCGAGGCTTACCCCCGCCGCCGTCCGCGGCTACCGCGATCGGATGGTGGCTGCCGACTACGCGGGCGGAACCGTGGTGAAGCGGTTGAACCTGCTCAGCGGCATCCTGTCCCACGCCATCAACGAGTGGGACTACCCCATGCCGCTGAACCCGGCATCGGCCTCGGCCGTCCCGCGGCCGAAGGGAGCCGACAGGAAGCGGACCCGCAAGCTGGAGCCTGCCCCCGTCCTAAAGGCGACCGTGCCGGCCGGTGGCGAGCCGCCGAAGTCGGAACTGGAACGGCTGACGGCCGCGCTGGCCGAGTCCCCGTGCGCTCACGACCTGCCCTTCGTCCTCTTCGCCCTCGCCCAGGGAACGCGCCGGGGCGAGCAACTCGGCCTGCGTTGGCGCGACGTCGACTTCGAGCGTCGCCTGCTGACGCTGCACGGCCGTCACGGCCTGGGCACGAAGATGGCCGATACGCGGGAGGAGGAGGGCCCCGAGGTCCGGCCGCTGATGCAGGACGCGGTCAGGGTGCTGCGCGGCATGTTGCCGCAGGAGGGAGAGCCCGAGCCCGAAGCGATGGTCTTCCTCGTCGGCAGCGGAAGCGCCTTCTCCGTGCGGTTCGGGCGCCTCACGCGCAAGGCCGGACTGGAGAACCTCCGGCTGCACGACATGCGGCACGACGCGACGACACGGCTGGCCAAGCGCTACAAGAACGCCCTGGATCTCAAGCGGGTGACCGGGCACCGGAAGCTGGCGTCCTTGGACCGCTACTACCAGCCGGACCTCACGGAGCTCGCGAAGGCGGGAGATGTCCCGGAATGACGCGCGTAATCCCGTCTGCGACGGCACGGGCCGCGACCCCGCCTCAATAGATCTCGCTGGAGAAACCCGCTGCGGCCAGCCTGGCCCGGGCGATCCCCACGTACTCGGCGGACAGCTCGCACCCGACCGCCACCCTGCCGAGCCGGTTCGCGGCCAGCGCGGTGGTGCCCGCCCCCAGGAAGGGGTCCAGCACCAGGTCCCCCGGCCGCGACGTCGCCCGCAGGCACCTGTCCGCCAGGGCGGGCGGCATCGTGGCGAAGTGGGCGCCGTGGAACGGTTGGGTCGGCAGGGTCCACACGTTGCGGCAGTTCCTTGTGTCGCCACCCTGGAAGTCCCGTCCGCCTCCGTGCCGGGTAGCCTGGCCCTTGCGGCCGCCCACCGCGTCGCGACGGACCCGGTTCGCCGTGACCGCGGGCTCCGCGATGGCGTCCGCGTCGAAGAAGTAGTTGGGGCGCTTCGCCAGAAGGAATACGTGTTCGTAGGATGCGGTGCAGCGGTCGCGCACGCTCTCCGGCGTTGCGGTCGGCTTCTGCCAGACCACGGCATCCCGCAGCCACCAGCCGTCGGCGCGCAAGGCGAAGGCCAGCATCCAGGGCGCGCCGATCAGGTCCTTGCGCTTGAGCCCGGGTCCGCGCTTCCCGGGTGTCCGCCTGGCATCCGTGACCGACGCGGCGCGGTCGGCCAGCATGCCCGAGCATCCGCCGCCTCCGCCGGGCCCGGCGTAGCTGTCGCCCACGTTGAGCCACAGCGTGCCCTCGGCGCGCAGCGTGCGCCGAACCTCGCGGAACACCCCGACCAGGCGGTCGACGTAGGCATCGGGGGTGTCCTCCCGACCGATCTGGTCCCCGTTCCCGTAATCGCGGAGCCCGAAATACGGCGGGCTGGTGACGCAGGTCTGGACCACGCCGTCGTGGATGTCCGCCAGCCGGGTCAGGGCATCGCCCACCAAGATGGATGTCGGTGTCGGAGCCCAGTTGGGCCACACCGGGTCGACTTGCACGGCGTCGGCTCGGATGGGCGGCGGGACCTCGGGCGCATCCCCGCGGCGGAGGGTGGCATCGCCGATGATGACGGTCTCCACGGCACGGTCCCCGCGGGCAGCCGGCCCCGGTGGGGAGAAGGATGCTTGGGTGTGTCACCCAAGCGCAAGGGCGTTGCCCCTCGGCCCAAACGACGTCTCCGTTCGGGTCGGCGGCTGTAGCCGACATAGAACGAGGAGAATCGGTTCGGAGACGACCTTGTCTCGGGGATGTCCGTCCGGTTCGTCGGCGATGCCATGTTCACCATGCTTGCGGACAAGCTCGCCGTGGGCATGTGCCGCTCGACGGTAGGCACGCCGTCGGTCCTCGTCCCGAGGTAAGAGGGACATCTCCTGTAGGAGGAAGTTGGTTTCGGCGTTACTACGCGATTGTCAGGGCTGGCCATTCAGAACTGAATCGAAGGGTGCGCGCGTGCGTGAGGCAAGTCGAGTTTGAGCAACGAGATGTCTTCGCTCTACTCGGGTGTAATCCAGGCCGTAGTAGCCCTCGCGACGCTAGCGTTGGTAGTCGGCGGCCTCGCCAGCACGTGGCTCGCGACGCATCCACATAGGAAGAAACTCGTCCCAGCCCTTGGGAGCCTCGCCGCCGTTGCAGCGATTGTGGCAGCGGTCGTTCTGGTCCAGCTGGCATCAGAAAAGAAGCCGCGCAGCGACCCGCCGCGAGCCGATGCAACGACTACTTCGCCCGTTCCATCTGCCGCAGTGTTGCCGCCACCATCATCGAGCGTTGTCACTGGTCTCAAGAACTCGCCTTTCCCACCCGACCCTCTGTCATCCGCCGCCCCTGTGTCCTCGGCCTCTCAGCAGATCCTTCCTGCACCTTCACCCGCGCCGCTCGCGCCTGTCCTGCCGCCCGTCGCCGACGAGGTGCCATCGTCCACACGGGCTCCCGCTGTCCCCGACCTTGAAGCGTATTTCCAGCAGGCGCTGGCGCTCAAGCCGGGTTGGCGAAACCAGACGGATGTCCGGATCGTGTTCGCCGATCGGCCGTCCCTTTCAGAACGTGCTCGGGGCGTCGTTGCATGCAGGATTGAGGCAAGCATAGTCAGGAACGGCCACACACTCGTCCCGCAGAACGTCTTCGACGGCCTTGCCACCGCAGTTCAGGGTGAACCGCTTGGACCGTTGCCTCGGCTGTCGTGCGAGAAAGCCATCGACGGGATACTTGAAAGTCTGGTGCGACCGTGAATGGGGTCACATACCCATAGTGATGACGAAGCGGGCCGGGATACCACCGCAACGAAGCGTGCCGGTGAGTTGTCCACCGCCTTTCGGAAGCGCAAGAGTCGCCGAGCAATCCGTGGGATTTTGATTTGTTCCCGGCTTTTCGGGCCGGATGAACACCTGATAAAAGTTAACGCCCAAGCTCTCACCTAGAAGATGGCCAGAAACCTTGGTCGAGCTGCCACTATTGCCTGGCCCCTCGAAAGTACGACCGTCGTCGCTCCACTTTATTCCAGTCGCGCCAAGGGCTGGTATCCGGTCAAGCTGTTTGGCGCCCTCCGCATCGCCCTGCGCTACCGAAACATCGAAGCTCATGATCGCGATGCCGCCGATGATGTTCTGCAGCACGACCCCCCTCATCGCGTGGCTCTCACTGTTCACGCCGCAGTCTCTTGCGACGAGTCGAGTGACTGCATCGGTGCTCTTTAGACCGGCCAGGACTTGGTAAGGCGTCTGGTAGTCGTCGCAGGGGCTGGCCAACGCTGAAGGAACGGTCGCCACGATGGCGAATAGTGTCAGTGTGATACGCAACATTTAGCCCTCGATTGTTTGGATACGCGAAATTAGCTCGCGTCAGTCCGGCCTTCAATGTTGCCTCTACACGGCCGCGCATGCTGCCGATCGGCTGGGAATAGGCCGAACACCCTCACGCCTCGGCAGGCAGGCCGTGTAGAGTGGGAGACCCACTCTACAGGGGGCCGCCATGGCGCACGACACCCATACGCCCGACGCCGACCGCACCGTGACGCATGCCGAGTTCGCGGTCTTCCTGGCCTACATCGAGGACCGCCTGACAGAACTGCAAGGCCAGCTCATGGCCGAGGCAAACGCAAGGTCGTCCGACGTGGCCATGGAGGCGGCGGGGCGGATGAACGGCGACGCGGAACTCGCCGCTCGGGTCTGACCGCCATCGGGCGGAGGCGTCACAGCTTCCGCCACGCCCCCACGATCCGACCCAGCACCTCGACCTCCTCGCCAAGCCGGGCCTCGCGCTCCCACCCGCCCTGCCTCCTGATCCGCAGGATGTCGCCGCCCGGGCGACGCTCCGCCAGGCAGGTCGCCGCCCCCAGCCCGTGGCCGTCCCACAGCAGGTGTGTGCCAGCGGCGGCGGCCGTCGTGTCGCCGGAGTCCAGCAGCAGGCGGTCGCCGCGCCGGAAGCCCTCGCCGTCTTCGGGCGCCGCGACGAGGACGACGCCTTCCCCGGTCGCCGTCAGGGTCGCCGCCATCTCCGCCGGCATCGTCCACGTCGAGCGGACGTCGTGCGTCAGGTCGGCCGCCCGGCATGGGACCGCCCCCGTCGGGCGTATCTCCACCTCCCGGACCTCCACCGACCCGGAGGGGGCCTCTGGCGGCGGATCGCGTCCGTGCAGGACCTCCACGTGCACGCCCAGGGCGTCCGCCAGAGCCTGCGCGATCTCCGCCTTCGGGTGCGTGGACCGCCCCGTGAGGATGTTGCGGATCGTCCCGGACGGCAGCCCGGCGGCGATGGACAGCGATCTGGCGGAGGTCCTCCGCTCGGCCATCAGCCGCTTGAGGGGCTCCGCCAGCGGCCCGACGGCGAACACGCGCCGGGATGTCGCCGCGGCTGGCGGGGGAACCGGGGCGCGCGGCTTGCGGGTCATGACATGCCTCGACCGTGAGGCACGCGTGCGTTGGATTCCGCCGTATGTGGGCGTATTGTCGTGGGTGGGACACCCAAACAGGGCAAGGAGCGCGTCATGACGGAGCACGGGAAGCACGCGCGTGCCGCCTGTCAAGCGGGGGCGGTCGAGGAGGCCGGGCGCATGGTCCGCCGGGTGGTCGCCGACCACCTCGCGGACGGCGTGGCCCCGGCGCTCGCGGCGGCGTCGGACGTCCTGCTGCTTGGGGCGCGGCGGACGCGGGCGCACTGGTGCTACGAGGTCCGCGCGGTGACGGCGCGCGAGCTGGGCGATCTCCGCGTCGCCTACGCGGGCTACCTGCGGCAGCGGCAGGCCGCCCTGGCCGACGAGCTCGCCGCCCTCCACGGGTCGGCGTGAACGCGGTCCCGGGCCGCCGCGACGAGGCCGCGATCGCGGCGCTCGCCATCGCGCTGCACGGGTTGCCCGAGCGGACGGCCGCCATCGAGGAGGCCGTCCACGGCCGGGGCGTCCCGGAGGAGGACATCGGCCGCGTCCTGCGTATCCCCCTATGCGAGGTCCGCGCACACCTGGCGGAGGCCCGCGCCGCCAGGTGTGCCCTGACCGCGGCGCGCTCCGCCGGCGGCACGCTCAGCCAGGAGGCATACGGCTCCAGGCCGCCGAGGGCGTACGTCGAACCGTGGTCCGAGGAGCGGATGCTCGCGCTCCTCGACGGGGGCATGACGTCCAGCGACGCTGCGCGCGCGTCGGGCTGGCTGGACTACGAGGTCCGAGGCGCCATGGCGCGCAGGCGAATGCGCGGGACCGCCTCCGCGTAGCCAGGGACGGCGTCCGACGATCCCGCCACCGACCTTCCGACATGCTGGACTCCAGCCAACGGCGACCCTCACCATGAGGGTGTTCGAGGGCTGGGAGGCCGGGATGCATCGGCAGGTGGCGGGCTACGGCGCGAGGCGTGCCCCGGTGACCGGGAAGCCGGATCCAGACGCCTGGATGCGCGACATGACAGTCGGCGAGGTCGAGTGCCGCACGAACGCGGCCGGGGTGCCGTTCGTGCGCTGTACCGGCCAGCTCGCCCGCGCGCTCTTCGAGAGCCGCTTCGCCCGGAAGATAAAGTGGTTCCAGGAGCGCGGATGCTACCGGGTCGACGCCCCGGCGGAGGACGTCCATGCCTGGGCCGCCTCGGTCAGGGAGGGCGTCCGGACCCGGACGATCGAGAGCCAGGACCCCGTGTCGCCGGGCGAGACCGCGTTCCTCGTCGAGGGCGGACGCGTGGTGCGGTCGGTCGTGCAGGTGCGCGTCGAGAGGCACAAGGATGTCGATCCCCGCACGCGCATGTACGTGCCCGCGCTGTGCCGGGTGCGGGAGATGCTGCCGCACGAGCGGGCCGCCTACGACGTGCGGAAGGCGGTGGACGACGCGGAGTCCGCGCGCATCAAGGCGCGCCGGGACGCCGACGAGACCCTGGAGGCGGCCCTCCGCGTCGCCGTGGATGACGTCTTCCGGCACGGCGTGCCTTTCGAGGAGAAGCGCGCGCCGGGACGGTGGCTGTCCCCGATCAGGGGCTGGGACATCTACATGGAGGACGAGGGCGGCGCCCTGATTGCCGTCACGGGCGACTACCTGGCGCTGGGCGGCTACGAGCGCGTGCTGACCTATCACCGCCTGGAGGCGGGCGACGTCGCCGCCCGCCACGTCGCCCGCGTGCTGGAGGCGGTCGCCGCCCGGGCGACGCTGCGGTGACCCGGACCGTGTCAACCGCGTCAACGCGGGAGCAGGACGCGCAGGGAACCGGGTCGGTGCTGGCCGCGCTGGCGGAGGTCGGCCGCCTGCTGCACGGCGAGGAGTGGCAGAGGGCCACCGCGCGCGACCTGGGCCGCCGCCATCCTTCGGGCCCTCGCCCGGGCTACGACTCCCGTTTCCTGCGGCGCTGGCTGTCGGGGAGCGCCCCCGTTCCTCGGTGGGTGGCGTCCGCGCTTCCCTACGTCCTCGCCGACGCCGCGGCGGCCCGCCAGCGCGAGATCGCCGCCATCCGGGACCTCTACGACCGCATCGTGGCTGACCACGGCCCGACGGGCTGAGGTGGACGGGGCGGGTTCCCGCCGAGACCGGCACCCGTCGGGCGCGGGCTTCCGGTCGGCAAGGAAGGACGCCCCGGGGGCGTGGCCGCCCTTCGTATCCCGGACGTCCACCTCCGGAGGGGGTGTCCGCAGGGCATGGCGGATTCCGTAGTGCGGGAGCCCCCGGCTCCCTATTTTTGCAGCGCCGGCGCGATCCGTGGATCACATATCCCGGCCCCGTGCATCGCGCTTCCGGCACCCTCCGCCGGCCCGGCACGGGCATCATGCCGGGGTTGCACCGCACCTTACGGCACCCGCACGGCACGGACACGGCAGGAACCCGGCAGTCCACCCGGAAAATACCGTAAACTCCCGGCAGGGAACGGTCCCTACACCGCGTTTCACGGCACCCGGATCCGCGTTTCCCGCCTTGGCTGCAATCCCTTGCCTCGTGTCGTCCCATCATCGAGTTGACCGACAAAAGAGGGGCACCATGGACGGGAACTCCGCGATCGTGCGCCGGGCGGCCGCCGTGCTGGAGGCCGCCCGCTTCGGTCAACTTTCTCCAGCCACGGCGCGGGAGTACCTGGCCGTGTCCGACAGGCTGGTAGCCGCGTGGGACCGGGAGGACGACGCCTGGGGCGGTGCGTGCGCCGAGGACGTATCCCCACGCACCGCGGCCGTGCGCCGGGCGGCCTGGACCAGGCGAGCCCACCGGGAGGTCGCCGCGGCGCTGCGGGACGCCATAGCGGGAGGGACCGCCGCCGTCGGCGCGACGGGGCGCCTGCTCCGGTGGGTGCCCGAAGCCGAGGCGTTCCCGCCGTCGCCGCCCCGCGACCTGTCGGGCCTGTCCCGGGGCCGGGCGCCCTCGGCCCCGCCGCAGCCGACGTCGAAGCGGACCGGCATCCGTAGCCTGCCGCACGACTGGCTGGACGTCCTGTGGGAGGAGGCGCTCGCCGAGCGCTTCGGGCACCTGGACGGCCTGGCGCTCCTCGTGGCGACCGGGTGCCGCCCGGCCGAGGCGTGCCGCGGCGTGGGCGTGCGCCGTGTCGAGGGCGGCGTCCAGTGCGTCGTCCGCGGCGCCAAGGTCCGGGAGGACGCCGGGCAGCCATGGCGACTGCTGACCGTGGCGGACGGCGGCGGGGCGACGGGGCGCCTGGGCGGGCTGGCCGACGCGGCCGGGGGACGCGCCCTGGTGCGGCCTGCCTGCACCCCGGCCGCCCTGTCCATGGGGATCGCGGCCCTGGCGGCGGGGTGCCTGCCCGGCCGGAGGCTGTCCGCCTACGACGTCCGCCACCAGAGGGCGTCGGACGCCCGCGCCGCGTTCGGGGACGACCTGGCGTCGGTGGCCGCCTGGATGGGCCACGCGGGCACGGGCACCCTGCGCTACTACGGCCGCCTTCCCAGGTCGTCGGGGAGCCGCGGACCGCTCCCGCTGGCCGCCACGGCCGCCCGTCCGGTGACGCACGCAGTTCCCTTTCCGGGACATTCTCCGGAGACGCACGCCGCACAGTGAGGTATCTGTGCGCACGAGTGCCTTGACTTCGTTGCGCGTGGCGCGGCCTCCACGGTATCGTGACGTTCGCGTCGTTCCGCAACCGTGAGAGCCGCATGTCCCGCAAGACACCGAAGGTGAAGGCGGGTGCGTCGCCGCGTCCGGAGTCCAGGCCAGAGGACCGCATCGAGAAGGCTTCCAAGTTCCGCTGGCAGCGCGGCTGCGAGCCGGACACCGCGCCCGTGGAGCGCGGGGGGAAGCACATCCAGCGCGTGGGCTCCGGGCTGACGCAGATGCGGGCCGCGGGAACGATCTCCGACGCCGAGTACGCCGCCGCCTTGCGATGGCAGCGCGACGCCGAGCCCGCCTGCGAGGGTCCGTCGAACCCCGAGGTGCGGGTCTCCGGGTCAGGGAGCGGGCCGGACGCCTGGATGGTCAGCCGCGTGGACGGCGAGACCCGGCACCGCGAGGCATGCCGCGCGGTCGGCGTCGCCGGGGTGCGGACCCTGGAGGCGTTCGTGTCCCGGCAGCTCAGCATCCGGTCGGTCGCCGCGAAGGTGGCCGTCATGGAGGCGGCCGACTGGGAGGCGGCGGGCTCCGTCGGCCGGAAGCCCCGGGGCGAGCTGGCGAACCGGAGGCGGATCACCGGCGAGCTCAAGGCGGCGCTGGAAGCGCTGGCGGCGCACTACGGGGAGGTGGACCGCGCCCGGCGCGACGCCGCCCGGAGATCGCGGCTGGCGGCGCAGGGACCGACGGTCACGGCGCCCGCCGCGACGAGGGTGGACGGCCAGTGGAGGCATGCATGAACGACAAGGAATACTTCCCGGTGAGCCGGGAGGAGTTTGTGGCGGCGTTCCTGCGCGGCCTGCGCGGCGTGCGCAGGCCAGAGGCGGGAGTGGCGGAGGCGGCCGCGGCGGCCGGGATCCCGGTTCCCCTGGTCAGGCACTCGGAAGGCGCGATCCATGTGCCGGGCGGACTCACGAACGCCGTCTTCGAGGATGGCGTGCCTGTGCCCGTAGGAGCTGACGCCCGGCAGGCGCTGGACTCGGCGAACATGCTGGGGATGCAGGCGGCGCAGACGCTGGGCCAACTGGCGCAGGACGGCGGTGGCCGGTTCGACTACGCCGAGCCTACCCACGAGCAGGTGGGTTGGCTCCGGCTGAACCCGGACGACAGGTGGTTCACGGCGGACGGCGTCGCCGTCTTCCGCACGCCTCCGGACGCGGACGGCAGCGTCCGGATGACGTGGGCCTTCTCCCGTGTCAGGGAACCCGTCTCCGTGTCGTCCGGTCTCTACTTGGTCGCCGCCGAAGGCGGAGCGGAGCACGTCCACGAGGCGAGCCTCACGGGCCTGCTCACGGCGCTCGCCCGCATGGTGGAATCCGGCCAATCGCGCCGAGACGGCTGCTACGACCTCTCGGCAAGCCCGATCGGGCTGTCGAAGCTCATGGCACTCGGCGACCTGCGCGCCATGGTCGCGGCCAGCGGATGGCGCCGCCACGGCGGGCCGCTCACCCTCATGGGGATACGCTTCCCTGCCGAGTTCCCGGAAGTCGGGCCGTGACCCCGGACATGTCCGCCGGCAGGTTCCACGGGCGTACGCGCTCGGGCGTGCCCTACCTCGTCACGACCCGCTTGGAGGGCGGCGAGTGGGCCTGGGAGCACGTGACGTCGCGCGAGGGTGTCGAGATCGTCAGCCGGGAGCCGCACCTGCGGTTCCGCACCCTGGCCGCGTGCCTGGACGACGCCGAGAACGACGTCGAGCAGTTCACCGAGGCGGGGAGCGTGGCGCCATGACCGACAGGGTGCCGGTCGAGACGTTCACAGGGCCGACGTGCAAGGGTTGCTTCGCCCTGAGAAACGCCTGCGGCCATTGCGAGAGGTGCGACCGGGAGCGGGCAACCGGATCCGCCTTCCCGGCTCGACCCATGGCGACCTCGGCGCCTGACCTGCGGGCCGCGCTGGCCGGGATGGTGCACGTGTTCCATGTCCGGCCGGACATGCTGGACCTGTGCGGCACGGAGGAGCACCGCGCGTTGGCCGCCGCCTGCCACGCGCTCGCCTCCCGTTGATTGCGTCACACGGGACGCACGCGACCCGGGGTTCCGCGCGACTGGGGTGGTAGCATCGGATCTGGGCGGAGGACGTCGGCATGGCGGGCATCGGCGAGCAGGTGGCGGCCCTTCTTGAGGAGAGCGACAACCCGAGTTTCAAGACCGTTAAGCAGGCGGTCTTCCTGGCACGGGCGGCCGTGATGCCCTACGCGGCGGCCGTGGCACTGGACCCCTGCCACCTGCAGCTATGCTGCATGGCCGTCGCGGTCCTCGAAGGGGTGGCGGATCGCAACGGCGTGCTCCGCACGGGCGATCCGGCTCCGCCGAGGCATGAAGAGGCGGGCGGCACGTCCAGGCCGGTGGACAAGCTGGCTTACGGCCTCCTGCCGGACGCGCTCGGCCGGACAGGGGGACGTGACTTCGGCGTGGTCTTCCGGGAGGACCGCGAGGCGCGGTGCTGGGAGTGGGAGGCATACCGGCTCCTGGGTTCACGGAACCACTGCGAGGGCGACCCGGCTGCCCGTGGCGGATCGTGCGCCGACACGGACGAGTGCCTGACGGAAGCGAACGCAACGATGGGGGACCTCGCATGAACGACGACCTGCCCACCGCGACCTACCTGGGCCCGGCCAGGGGCTTCGCCGTCGGCGACGCGCGGCTCTATGCGCTGTCTCGTCCGGCACCCAGCTTCAACGCGCGAAAGACCTGCGACCAGGTCATCGTCCACGTCCGGCCGACCGACGACGACCAGTCGCCTGGCGACACCGTGGTGCTCCCCGCGAGGGACGGACTGCTGGAGACGCTCACGCCGCTGCCCGGCTCCACGTGGCGGTGCGCCGACCACGCCAGGGCGCTGCGCGGGCTTGGATACCGACACGTGGGGAGGCGGGCATGATCGACGGAGGCGACATCGGCTGGATACGCATGTGCGTGCTCGCTGGCAGCCCGGACAGCCGGGCGGAGGCGGCGCTCGGGCCGTCCGCCCTGCCGACGGGCCGCCTGCGCTTCGTCCGGCGCGACGGCCGCGCGCTGCTCCAGTACGAGTGGTCCGGCGCGGGCATGGGATGGTTCGACGTCCCGATGGTGGACGAGGACGGGGGGTCGGGGACCGCCGAGGTAGCTTCGCCGCCCGTGGTCACCGCGGACCTCTCCGACGCAACGGGCCAGACGACGTTCGATCTCGCCCGGCGGGAGCTCCGCGCCGGGATGGGAGGCGAAGCGGCATGATGCTGTCGAACGTCTCCCCGGGGCCGCCGCAGCCTCCCATCGTCGAGGCGATCCGGGAGGCGCTGCGGCGCGCCTACGAGGGATGGGACGTGCCCGTCCCCGCAGGCGTCCGGGCCAAGGTCGGGCAGGCGCTCGGGCTGGCGGTGGAGGCGCTGGAACTCCGGGCCGGGCTGGGCCCGGAGGTGGAGCGCGGTCCGGAGGCGGCCGCGCTCGCGCGTACGCTGCTCGGCGACCTGCGTCCCGTGGCCCGGGGCTACGATCCCGACGCGGGCTTCCTGCGCTGCCCGCCGTGGCTCCAGCCCTACGTCGCAGGGCACGTCAGGACGCTGGCCCGGCTTGGGGTTCAGGAGGACATGGTCCGCTTCCTCTTGGACGGCCGCGACGCGGACGACCGGGAGGGCGCGCGGTTCCCGTCGCGCAGGCAGGCCGGCGACCTCTACGCCTTCGCCGCGATCCTCTCCAAGCGTCGGGTGCCGTCTCCGTAGGCTCCCGCGGAGGCTGCCTGCTACCATCGGCGGTCGGCCGCTCCGGGAGGGCACCATGGCGAGACGCAGCCTGCCGCGCGGACCGCTCCCGGACACCGAGTTCCATTCGCCGACCGCGACCTGCAAGGCCATGGAACGCGCGCTCCTCGCCGCCGTGGCCAATGCCACCCCGCGCAGCCGATGCTACGGCTACGGCGAGGACTACCGCGCCCTGACGGCGGTCCGCTGGAAGCGCCACGAAAGTTACGCCTGGTTCCGCGTGCCGGGCGCCGCGCGCCGCCCGTTCGCGGCGGCCCTGGAGGCGGAGGCGGACGGCCTGCCGGACGGCCTCGCCCGGGACCTCGGCACGGCGGCGTGGGTGCTGCGCGGAGCCATCGTATGAGCGACGTCGCCGTAACGCGCGCGGGAGACGCACCGCTCGCGGTTGCCACGACGGCCGTCGGCGGCCTGGCCTTCCGCAAGCAGGTCAACCTGCACGACGAGGGCTGCGGCGTGTTCGGCGACTGCTGGCGGACGTCCTACGCGAACCTCCTGGGCCTCCGTCCGGAGGAGGTGCCCCACTTCATGGACAGGGATGCCGGCCACTGGGACGGAGACCCGTTCGGGCACGCGGCCCGGTGGCTGGCCTGTCAATCGGCGTCCAAAAAGGGTTCTGACTCAATTTTGCTGAAGTTCGCGCGCTGGATTGCCGAGTCAGCAAGGGAATCGGCACCATGGCGCGAGGGTTCAACCCGACGGCTTTGATCCCGCCCGGGGTCGTCATGGAGAGCGTGGACGATACCGGCACGGCGGTGGTGCTGACGGTGCGCTCGTCGGCAAACGGGATGGCTTGTCCCGGCTGCGGCGGCATCAACCATCGCGTTCATAGCCGCTACACGCGGTCCATGGCAGATCTCCCGCTGAGTGGCCGCCCCGTCCAGCTGAAACTGCTCGTCCGGCGCTTCCGCTGTGATCGCGCCTCGTGCACGCGCCGCATCTACTCCGAGCGACTTGCGGCTGCAGCACCGTGGGCCCGGCGCACGGCTCGGCTGGACGAGATCGTGCACCATCTCGGCCTGGCGCTAGGCGGCCGCCCCGCGGCGAGCTTCGCCCAGCGGCTCCGGCTGCCGGTCAGCAACGATACTCTGCTGCGGGTTGTTCGGCGCCGCGGAAGTCCGGCGTTCACGCCCCCGCAGGCGGTCGGCATCGACGACTGGGCCTGGAAGCGCAATCACCGCTACGGCACGCTGATCTGCGACCTGGAACGGCGACGTACCATCGCCCTCTTGCCGGACCGCGAGCCCGCGACGGCGCAGGCCTGGCTGTCCGGCCAGCCGCAGATCGAGATCGTGACCCGCGACCGTGGTGGCGCCTATGCCCTGGCAGCAGCGCGGGCGCTGCCCGGGGCGACACAGGTGGCAGACCGCTGGCACCTGATGGAGAACGCCAGCCAGGCCTTCCTGGCCGCGACCCGTGCCTGCATGCGCCAGGTCCGCGCGGCAATCGGCGCCGCTACGGTCGACCCCCGGTTGCTGACGGCGGCGGAGAACCTCCAGTACGAGGGCTATCTCCGGCGCGAGGACGCCAACGCCGCCGTGCTCGCACTGCACAAGGCGGGCAAGGCGATCAAGGAGATCGTCCGATGCACCGGCCACAGCCGCGGGACGGTACGGCGCATCCTGCGCGGCCAGCGCGCTGAGGTATTTCGTACGCGGGAGAGCTCACTTGAGGCACATCTCCCGTGGTTGGATGCACGTTGGGCCGCCGGAGCCCGCAACGGTGCGGCGCTATGGCGAGAGTTGCGCGACTTGGGCTTCCGCGGCTCGCTGCGCGTCGTCGCTGAGTGGGCTACCCGCCGCCGCCGGGCGGAGCAGGTCAACATCGAGGGGCTGAGCCGTGTCCCGTCGGCGCGCACCGTTGCGCGCCTGATGACCACGGCGCGCGACAGCCTATCGAAAACGCAGACGGTGACGGTGGCCACCATCGAAGCAGCGGTCCCCACACTGGTGCAGGCTCGGGAGATCGTCGAAGCCTTCCACACCCTGATCCGCCGCAAGCAGGAGGCGGCGTTGGACAGCTGGCTCGACATGGCCTCTGTCAGCCTCTTGGCGCCGTTTGCGCGTGGGTTGGCGCGGGACCATCTTGCCGTCCGCGCCGCCATCTCCACCGCTTGGTCCAACGCGCAGGCCGAAGGGCAGATCAACAAGCTCAAGGTTGTTAAACGCCAGATGTATGGCCGAGGAAACCTCGATTTGCTTCAGGCCCGCGTCATCGCCGCAGGCCGGTGACCATCACCAAAACTGCGTCAGAACCCCTTTTCCACGCCGAAACACAATCGACGCGGCCTTCGCGGCGCTGGACGGCTCCTACGTCGCCCTGGCGGACGGCACGGGCGGCATCCTGCGCTACGGCGGCACCACCGAGGACGACGTCCCCTCGAAGGCGGAGCTCTGGAAGCGGACGCTCCGCTACACCGTCGAGTACCCCACGGTCGCGGTCCAGAAGTCGCCGCCGATCCTGTTCCCGCAGGCCGGGCTCACCGTGTTCGCGCCGCTGTCCCCGGGCGACCCGCTCCCCCGCCTCCAGCTCGTATCCGCCCCGTAACCGCGCAAGGACCTACCCATGGCCATCATCCAGGCAGGCTCGATCAACCCGGCGGCCACCCTGGTCGCTGGCGTCTACGTCGTCGTCGTCCCCCCGCCCGTCACCCTCCAGGGCGCGCCCACCGACGTCCTCGGCATCGTCGGCGTCGCGTCCTGGGGACCGGCCAACCTCCCCGTCGCCCTGGGCGACCCGGCGGGCGCGCAGGCGTCCTTCGGACTGCCCGTCGTCCGCAAGCACGACCTGTCCACCGCCGTCACGGCCGCCTCCCTCCAGGGGGCCTCGTCCTTCCGGTGCGTGCGCGTCACGGACGGCACGGACGTCGCCGCGACGGCAACCGTCACGGGGGCCGACCTGGCCGCCGCCCCGGGCTTCTGGACGGCCGTCGCCGCGGCGGTGAACCTGGGCTCCGGCGTTCCCCGCGGGGCCAGCGCCTACGTCCGGTTCGCCGCGGCCACCGGCACCTTCACCGCGCTCTACACGGGCATCGTCGGCAACACCGTCACCGCGACCGTCTCCCAGGGCAGCAAGGTCAGCACCTTCCGGCTCACCGTGCAGGTCCCGGGATTCAACGCCGAGGTGTTCGACAACCTGGCGGGCGGGACGCCGCTGGCCGCGTCGCACGCGCTGGCGGGCGGCACCGACGGCGACACGGGCGTGACCGCGCTGTCCATGCTCGGGTCCGACGCATCCCCCAGGACGGGCATGTATGCCCTGCGCGGGAACGGGTGCGCCGCGGCCGTCCTGATGGACTGCGACAGCCCGGCCGCCTGGTCGGCCCAGATCCCGTTCGGCCAGTCCGAGGGGGTCGCCATGTACGTGGCGGGCCCCCAGGGCGAGACCATCGCGTCGGCCGCCTCGGACAAGGCGGGCGCCGGCGTGGACGACTACAGCATGTCCGTCTACCTGGGTGACTGGCTCTACTGGAACGACGAGGCGAACGACGTCGTGCGCCTGGTGTCCCCCGCGGTGTTTGCCGCTGCCAAGCGCGTCGCCCTGGCGCCGAACTACTCCACGCTGAACGCGGCGCTCTACGGCGTGCTCGGCTCGCAGCACGCGGGCCAGGTCGGCTCCGGCGCGCTGGTGCCCTACTCGGCCGGTGAGATCGAGGCCCTGGTGCTCGCGGGCATCTGCGTCGTCGGCAACCCGTCCCCCGGCGGCGCCTACTGGTCCGACCTCGTGGGCCACAACTCGTCCTCGGGCGCCGAGCGGCAGTCCGACACCTACACGGCGATGACCAACTTCTTCGCCAAGAGCTTCAACTCGGGGATGGGCGTCTACGTCGGCAAGCCGAACAGCCTGTCCAAGCTGCGCCAGGTCGAGGCGACCCTGTCGGCCCTGTGCGCCGCGGCCGAGTCCGTGGACCTCATCGGCGACGACACCGCCGACAAGCCGTACTCGGTCACCTGTGACGAGAGCAACAACCCGCAGGCCCGCCGCGGCCTCGGGTACACGCAGGCCGACATCCGGATCACCTACCAGGGCGTGACCGAGAAGCTGCTGCTCAACCTCCAGGGCGGCTCCACGGTCACCGTCGGCCCCTGATCCCCCGCCGTCCACCCAACCGGGCCGCCTCCGGGCGGTCCCCAGCCACGAGGGCCCCCATCATGTCGGGTACCATCACCAACGGGATCAGCACCGGCAAGGACGTCGCCGCCGTGCTGGTCGGCCCGACGGGGGCCATCGACCTCCCGCCGCTGACCGGGTTCGACGACGAGCCCGTGTACGAGACGCTCAAGAGCAAGGTCCTGAACGGCCCCACGCGGCAGTTCTCCCTGCCGGACGGCCACAACGTCAGCCTCAAGTTCGACAGGCAGGACGGCGCGGTCGATGCCTTCCAGTCCGCCATCGAGGCGGCCTACTGGGCGGCCAACGGATGGATCCCGCTGTTCACGCTCTACACCTACGTCACCGAGCGCGACGGCAGCACCAGCCGGTTCGAGTACACCGAGCTCGACCTCGCGTACAAGCCCGGGTCGTGGAAGTCGGGCTCCCCGGTGGCCGCCGAGCTCAAGGGCTTCGCCCGCTACAAGAGGGCCCTGTAAGCCATGTCCGAGACCGTCCAGACCCCCTCGCAGTCCATCGTCGCGCAGTCGCCGACGAGCGTCGTCCACACCATCACCGACAGCCGCGGGCGCCGCATCGCCTGGAAGCTGCCGACCTTCCTGGAACAGGTCCGCCTGCTCCGGGCGATCGGCCCCGACCAGAGCACCAACCAGCCCTACGTGGAGATCGTGACGGTCGCGTGCTCCGTCCTGTCCATCGACGGCGTGCCCGAGAAGCGGCCGACCAACGAGGCGCAGATCGACGCCATCCTGGGCAGCCTGGGAGACGAGGGCATCGCCGCCATCTCGGGATACATGCGCCGCGCGAAGGCCGAGGCCAGCGCCGCCGCCGACGCCGCCACCGGGGGGACCGCCCCCGACCCTTTGGGGGCATCCGCCGCCTAGTCGAGGACGCCACCCTCTCCGAGGCGCTCTACCTCGTCAGGAACGGCGTGCCGTTCGACGTCGCCTTCTCGGCGGAACCGGAACTGCGGGCGGCGATGTGCATCCGGATCGGGATGTTCGAGGGCAACGTGTTCGACTGGGAAGCCGGGAACTGGGCGCGGGGCGCCTGACCGGGAACGGACGGGAGGTCGCCATGGCGTTGTCCATCCTGGAGGCGGTCGGCCGCCTGGCCGCCATGGCCGCCGCGCAGGAGGCGGCGCGGCACTCCGCCCTGGAACGGGCCGCCACCATCGTGGAGACCGAGGCGAAGGCGCTCATCGGCACCTACGACGCGGGCTGGCTCCAGCTGGCGGACGACACGCAGGCCGCCCGCACGAAGGCGGGATACCCGGCCAACGAGCCTCTGCTGGTCGAGGGCGAGCTGCGCGCCAGCATCGGTCACGCCGTCGAGGGCCGGAAGGCGGTAGTCGGCAGCACGTCCGAGGTCGCCGTCTGGCAGGAGCAGGGAACCGACCACGTCCCGGCGCGGTCGTTCCTGGGAAGCGCGGCCCACCGCAAGGCGGAGGAGGTCGCCAGAGTCATGGGCCGCGAGATGGTCTCGAAGGTGTTCACCCGTCCGTAGGAGGGCCGCTGCGATGATCGAGCTCTTCGAGATCGGCGTCAGCCTGACGATGCAGAACGGCGTGAGCGGCGTCCTCGGCGTCATCCAGCGCGACCTGCTCGGCATGAGGGGCCACCTCACCGACCTGGAAGGTGGCTTCGGCCGCCTGCGGGTGGCCGCCCTGGGCCTGACGGGTGTCCTGGCGGGCGGCGGCGTCCTAGGGGCGATGTGGAAGATCGGGGAGGCCGGGGCGAAGCAGGTCACCATCGAGGAGAGGCTGCTTACCGCCGGGATGAAGCGCGCCGAGATCGAGCAAATGACCGCCAAGGCGTGGGAGCTCGCGCAAACCAAGCGCGACGAGTCCTCCACGAATTACCTGGAGATGATGGCCGAGATGAGGAACGCCCTGCCGGACACGGCGGAGGTCCTCAAGCTCGCCCCGCTCTCGGCGGACTTCCTGACCGATATCCGCATGGGCCACCCCGGGGCGGACACGCACGGGATGCTGCAGGACGCCATCAAGACCCTGTCCATGCGCGGGCGCCTCTACCATCCGGGCACGCGCGACCTCGACGAGGAGGGCATCCGCAACGAGCTGGACTGGATGGGCCGGGCCACGCGGTTCACCAACGGCCAGCAAAATCCCGCGTCCTTTCGCCAGATGGCCTCGCAGGCGGGTCCCGCCGCACGGGGCATGTCGGCCGAGGCGTTCTATGGTTTCGGGGCGGAGGTCGCCAACACGTTGGGCGCGTCCAAGGCGGGCACCGCGCTGTCGTCCCTGTTCCAGCAGTTCCAGGGCGGCACGATGCCGAAGTGGGTCGCGCAGAACCTGCTCGACGCCGACATCCTGAAGAAGGGCACGGTGACCTTCGCCAAGGGCGGCCACGCGAACTTCGACCCCAACAAGGCGCTCGACGACGCCAAGGGGATGACCGAGAACCCGTTCCAGTGGCTCAGCAAGGAGATCCACTCCTACGCGGCGGGGCACCACCTGTCGGAGCAGCAGGCCGCCTACAAGATCCTCGGCCGTGCCACCACGCAGCGTCTCGGCTCCGACGTCCAGGCCAACCTGGGCGAACTGCAGAACGCCTACGAGAAGCAGCGGCAGGCGATGGGGATCGAGGCGACCGCCGCCGAGGCCCGCAAGAACGACCCCGCGAACCTCAAGGCGCAGTTCCACTCCGCGATCGAGGACATGGAGGTCGCCGTCGGCAAGTCCCTGTGGGATCCGGCGCATGACGCGACGAAGTCGGACGGACGCCGGGACCGGGACTCCTACGGAGACCCCGAGACCGTCCACGTCGCGGCGGGCGTCTTCAACGAGGCCCTGCACACGGTGGTGGGCGGCATCCGCGACGCCATCGCCTGGGTGAAGGCGCCCGACAACCAGGCGGCGATCGCCACCATCCTCAAGGTCACCGCCGCGGTCTCGGCCTTCCTCGTGGTGGCCGGCGGACTGACCGTGGTGTCGATGGCGTTCACCGCGCTGGCGCCCGTGCTGGCACCGCTGGCCATCGGCGCGGGGCTGGCCTACGCGGCGTTCAGGATGCTCGGCACCGCCGGGTTGGAGGAGATCGGCCAGTGCCTCCGCGACCTGGGCAGCCGGGTGCGCGCGACCGCGGTCGGCCTGCGTCCGTACGCGGTCGCGTTCGGGTCGGCGCTGATGGGAATCGTGGGCTGGGTCCGCGACGTCGCGATCCGGGTCCGCCCCTTCGTGGAGCAGGTCGGGGGCGGCCTGCTCGGGCTGTCGACGCACGTCCAGGCGTTCTGGGAACGCATGCGCCCGGTGTTCGCGGGCATGGGCGAGAGCGTGTCCTCGATCCTGTCGCACTTCGGTGGCGGAGAGGGCGGGATGCTGGAGAAGGTCCTGGGCGCCCTCGGACCGGCCGTCGTGAAGGTCGCCGGGTTCCTGCTCGACCTGTCGCTCTCCATCGCCGAGTTCGCGGCCAAGGGGCTGGCCGCGGCCCTCAGGGGTGGCGAGATCCTGGCGAACCTGACGGCCTCCATCGTGAACTTCGTCTCGTCCATCGCCGACCTACCGGGAAAGATCACCGGGCTGATCGGCGGCCTGGCGTCCGGCGTGGGCAACGCTGCGAGAGGAGCCATCGACGGCGCCAGGAACGCCCTGGGCTTCGGTGGCGCGTCCGCATCCCCCGGCGGGGCGTCCCACCTGGCGCCGCCGCCCGACGCGGCACGCGTAGGCAGCGTCTTCGTGCCGCCGCCTGGCGTGGCTCCCGTGTCGTTCACCAGCAACCTGGTCGTGGACGGCCGCCAGATGGCCAGCGTGGTCAACCGGGCCAACGCCCGCACGGCCGCGCTGCCGGACACGGGCGGCACCGGCTACGACCACCGCGTCTCGATGCCGTCCTCGGCGGGGAACACCTGACATGGCGCTCTCCGTCGCGTCCGCGCTCGGTGCCCTGGGAGCGGTCGAGGACCTCCTGGCCGGGGCGGCCGTCACCATCGGCGGCGTCGGGCTGACCTCCCTGGAGGTCCCGGCGTCGATGCCGTTCGGAGGCGACCAGCGTATCCAGGTCCACGAGATGGTGGGCGGCGGCCGCACCGTGGACGTCATGGGTCCCACCGAGGCCGACGCCGAGTGGTCGGGGACCTTCACCGGGCCGGGCGCCGTGGCGCGCGCGCGGGCCATCGACGCCATCAGGATCGCGGGCAACGAGGTCACGCTGACCTGGGGGGACTTCTCCCGCCAGGTCGTCGTGAGGTCGTTCCGGCCCGAATACCGGAACTCCGGCGCGGTCGTGCCCTACCGGATCGCCTGCGTCGTCGTGTCAAAGGGGGCGTCCTCCGCCTCGCCCGGGCTGCTGTCCAGGCTGGGCTCCGACCTCTCGTCGGCACTCGGGCTTTCCACGATCCTCCCGGCGGCGCAGTCGGCCATCGCGACGGCGCAGGCCGCCCTGCCGCTCGGTGCCGTGCTGACCGGCGGCTCGAAGGCGTTCGTCGCCCTGTCCGGGGCCGTGGGCACCGCGGGAACGGCCGTTGGGGCGGCATCCTCGCTCGCCGGGACGCAGCTGGCGTCCGTCGCGGCAGCGGCCCCCTCGGGAACCACGTTCGGCGGAGCGGCGGGCCTGAACCTGGCGTCGGCCGCGCAGGACATCTCCGCCGCGGCGTCGCAGGCGGGCGCCTTCGTCGGCCGCGCGCTGCGGAACCTGGGAGGCTGACATGGCCTACCAGATATCCGTCTCCGCCGCCGACGTCAGCCTGTTCAACGTCGCCGCCCGCGTTTGGGGGGACGCCACCGCGTGGCTCGCGCTGGCGGACGCCAACGGCATCCAGGACCCGTTCCTGTCCGGGGGTCCGGTCACCATCACCGTGCCGGACTGGGACCCGTCCTTCTCGGGCGGCGTGCCGCTGGACTGACGGTCAGCCCTCGACGTCGAACACGTTCCCGACCTCGTCCACCAGGGCGATGCAGATGCCCGCCAGCCTCGCACGGGGTGCGGTGCGCTTCGCGAGCTTCTCGGTGACCGCCGTCCTCGGCACGACGGCGACCTGCCGTCCACCCGGTGTGATCTCCTTCGCCATCAGCTGTCCGATCGTCTCGCGGAAGCCCTGCGAGAGCTTCGACGTCTGTCCGCTGTGCCGGGTGTTCACCGCGCCGCCCTTGCACTCGGCGATGACCGTTCCCGCCGTCCCGTGCGCCACGACGTCTCCGAGGCCCGGGGCAGGGTGCAGGACGACCACCTGCCCGGCCTCCGACCTGTACTCGCCCCCGTAGGCCGTCTTCCCGGTTGCCTTCACCAGGCGGAAGCCCTGGGCCTCCAGCCAGGCGCGCATGTCGAACCGCTTGCCGTGCTCGCCATCGGGATGGAGTTCCACCCTGTCCACGCCCGGCTCCGTCCGAAGCAGGTGCATCCCGTATGCGAGGATCACCGCACCTTCCGAGAGCCTGCGTTCTACGGTGCCGTCCAGGCCCTTGGTCCGCTTCTCGGTTGGCACACGCTCGGTGATCAGGCCCTCGAACACGTCGGCGTCCCCTTGCGATGGAGCGTCACCATGGCCGACCTCACGTGGCCGGTCACTCCCGGCACCCGCCAGGTCCGCTGGCGCATCCTGCTCAACGGCACGCCCCTGGCGGGATGCGAGACGGTGGATGTCCACTCCACCAACCACCGCAAGGCTTCCACGATCCACGCGACCTTCGCCCTCAAGGCGGACCCGTCCGCCCTGGCGACGTGGGCGGACGCCGACCCCCCGGTGGGCCTGGAGGTCCAGGCGTCCATCCGGGCGACGGGCGGCCAGGTCGCCTGGACGTCCGTCTTCGTGGGCGACGCGAGCGAGATCAGCATCGACCCCGTCCGGGGCACCGTGGACGTCGGGGGCCGGGACCTGGCGGGCCGCCTCATCGACGCGAAGACCAGGGAGACCTTCCGGAACCAGAAGGGCTCCGAGATCGCCGCCACCGTGGCCGCCCGCTTCGGGCTCTCCGCCGACGTGGACGCCACCGACACCCCGGCGGGCGCCTACTACCAGCTGGAGCACGACAAGCTCACCCAGGACTCCCTGTCGAAGAGCACGACCTACTGGGACCTGCTCTGCTTCCTGGCGCGCTACGACGACCGCGACCTGTGGGTCGAGGGCCGCACGCTGCACTACAAGGTGGCCGTCGACCTGGCATCCGCGCAGGCGGTGCCGCTGGCCTGGACACCCCCCGCCGCGGGGACCGGCTACGCCGTCGCCCCCCTGGTGGACATCCACCTGAAGCGTTCCCTGACCCTCGCCAAGGGGATCAAGGTCGTCGTGAAGACCTGGGGCGCGAAGGCCAAGAAGGCGACGGCCGTCACGTTCCCGGGCTCGTCCTCCAAGGACGCGCAGGAGTACGTCTTCGTCAGGCCGAACATGTCGCCCAAGGACGCGCTGACGTTCGCGCAGGCCATGTACGCCGACATCATCCGCCACGAGCGGGAGGTGACCGTCGAGCTTCCGGGATCCCTGTCGCTGACGCCGCGCTCGGTGATCGAGGTCTCCGGCCTGCCGGGGACGACCTACAACACCCGGTATGCCGTGGACGAGATGACCCACAGCTTCATGCCCGGCAACGCCGTCAGGACGACCATCAGCCTGAAGAACCACTCGGTCCAGTCCGGCGCCGAGGTGTCCTGACCGCACGCGGCACGGGCGTCCCGAGCCCGGACGTGCTATAGAGGGAGACGCTGGCGATGGACGCCTTCCGCAACGCCATCCGGCGCGACACGGCCGCCATGGTCGGCTCCGTCGCCCAGCCGCGCTTCGCGACCGTGGAGTCGGTCGACGCCTCGACACATTCCGTCCGCCTCACGCTCCAGCCGGAAGGCGTGCTGACTGGCTGGGTGCCAGACGCGTCGGCGTTCGCAACTGGCGGCGGCTACGGCATGGTGTTCCCCCTATCGGTCGGCGACCAGGTGAAGGTCGTCCACGCCAACGGCGACGCCGACAACCCGGTCATCGTCGGCCGCCTGTTCAGCACGGTGGACATGCCGCCGGTGTCGCAGGCCACGGGCAAGCCGGTGCAGTCCGGCGAGTTCGGCGTGTTCACTGACGGCGCGTGGCTGCACATGTCGGGCGGCGTCATCTACGCGCAGGCCACGAAGCTGGTCTTCACCGGGGACGTGGACGTAACGGGCAACATGACCATCACCGGGACCCTCACGGTCTCGGGGATCATCAAGTCGCTGACGGACGTGCTCGCCATGGCCATCAGCCTGCTCAGGCACCTCCATGGCGGCGTGAAGAGCGGCGGCAACCTGACGTCCACGCCGCAGTAGCGCCGGGCTACAGCACCTCGTTGTAGGGGTGTGCCTGGTTCGGATCGCCCTTGCGGACGTCTAGGTCCTTGCACGGCTGGCTCGCCACGTCCGGCTTGAAGGACGCGATGACCCGGGACACGAGCGCCCGCAGGTCGGAGACCTCCTTGAGGATCGCCGCCTTGTCCGCGGCCGGCGCGGGGACGTCCTTTAGCTTCCCGAACAGATACTGCTGGTAGACGCTGGGCATGTTGGACAGCGACGTGACGGTCACGGGCAGCTTCAGCGTCTGCGTCCGTCCCGTGGTCACGCCGAACGAGACGGAGCCGGAAGGCGCCGGACCGATGTTGGACACGCCCGCCGTGGTGGACGTGCCGAAGCTGCCCTCCAGTTCGAGGGAGAAGTCCTGGAGCAGGAGCATCACGCTCGGGTTCGATAGGCAGAACTGACGCTGCGTCGCGCGCATGTTGTTCTCCAGGCGCCTGACGCCCTCCGCGCTCTCCACGTCGTCCGGGCTCACGATGTCCGAGGCGATGATGTCCCGGTTCAGCGCGTTCAGGGCCACCGGGAGCGGCACCCTGTCGCCCCTGCCGCAGGCGGACAGCAGCAGCGCAAGCATGCAGGGAACAACCACCCGACCTTCCATGGCCTCAGACCTCCAACGACTTCCGTGACGCGAAGCTGCGCGGTTCGGTGCGGTAGTGCAACAGTAAGGAGCCCGCCATGCCGGACTTCTCGCTGGAGTGGCAGGCGGACCTCTCCCTGTCGCCCACGGGCGGCGTAGAGACCGTGTCCGGAGCGGCGCTGACCCGCCAGCGGCTGATCCGGCGGATGCTGACCAACCCCGGCGACGACATCTGGGATCCGGGCTACGGCGCCGGGCTCCCGCGGTTCATCGGAAAGCCGATGGCGGCCCAGGCCATCGCGGGCCTGGTCCGCGCGCAGGCCCTGCTGGAGGAGACGGTGGTCTCGGTGGTGTCGGTCACCGTCGGCGACGTCGGCATCTCCTCGTTCTCGGTAACCCTGGCCTACGTCAACGCCTCCGCCCCGGGCACGACGCAGATCCTCGTGCTGCCCGTCTCCTGAGGAGGGCCGTCCATGCTGCTCATCCTCCAGTCGGTGCAGCAGATGCTGTCGCAGGCCGCGGCGGCCGCGCAGGCCGCCTGCGCGCAGCTCCTGGACCTCTCGGTGGGCAGCCCGGCCAGGGCGGCCCTGAACGCCTCCTCCGGCCTGTGGTCGGTGCAGCAGGCCAACGTCTACCGCCTCCTCAAGGTCAGCCGCCTGGCGACCTCCACCGGGGCGGACGTCGACTCGTTCATCGCGGACCTCAACGGCCCGGCGCGCGATCCCTCGGTCTCCGCCAACGGGGTCGTCACCCTGGCGCGGTTCTCGCCGACGTCGCCCGCCACCGTGCCCGTGGGCGCGACAGTGCGGACCGGGGACGGCTCGCAGACCTACTCGGTCACTGCGGACCCGACGAATCCCCTGTGGTCGGCGGCCGTCGTCCCCTCCGGCGGCTACGTGCTCCCGGCCGGGACGGCCTCCGTGGACGTGCCCTTGACGGCGCTGACGCCGGGGACGGCGGGCAACGCCATCGCAGGGGCCATCAGCCTGGCCGGGCAGGACCTGCCCGGCATCGACACGGTGAACAACGCCGCGGCGCTGGTGGACGGCCTGGATGGCGAGACGGACGCCGCCTACAAGATCCGGTTCGTCGGCTACATCGCCTCGCTCGCGAAGGCGACCGTGGCCGCCTGCCTCTACGCGGTCACCACGGTCCAGGACGGCCTGTCCGCCACGCTTGCCGAGAACGTGGACGAGCAAGGCAACTGGAGGCCGGGCCACTTCGTCGTCACCGCCGACGACGGGTCCGGGCATCCCCCGTCGGCGCTGCTCTCGTCCATCTACGCCGCGGTGGATCTCGTGCGTCCGGTCGGCAGCACGTTCTCAGTCCAACCGCCGACTGTGCTGTCGGTGTCCGTCGCCCTCACGATCACGGTCGGGCCGGGCGGCGTGAAGGCTAACCTGATCGGGCCCGTCGGCACCGCGGTGACGGCCTACGTGGACGGCCTGCCGGCGGGCGGGATCCTGTCCGTCACCCGTATCGCGGCCGCCGCCTACGCGGTCGACCCGTCGATCGCGAACGTCTCGGGCATCTCGATCTCCGTCGTGTCCGGCGGCACGCCGACCTACACGACGTCCGACCTCGCAACCGCAGCGCACACGGTGGCGAAGGCTACGGCGGTCACCGTCTCCTAGGGAGCCTGCCATGGCCACGGGCGACCAGTCCTCCTTCGCGTCCCGCCTGCGGGCCCTGCTACCCCGCGGCTGGTTCGCCGACCCCGGCTCGACGCCGTTCCTCGACGGCGTTCTCGGTGGCCTGGCGTTCCTGCATGCGAGCGGGTGGGCCTGGGTGCGGTTCGCCGCGGCGCAGCTCCGGCTCGCGACGGCCACGGGCGAGTTCCTGGACATGCTGTCCGGCGACTTTCTGGGCGTGTCGCTGCCGCGCCGGCCGGGCGAGACGGACGACGCGTTCAGGGCGCGCATCCGGCGGGAGATCCTGCGCCCCAAGGGCACCAGGGCCGCCCTCGTCGCCGAGGTCCTCGCCGTCACGGGCAACGTGCCCACCATCGTCGAGCCGACCAACGCCACGGACTGCGGCGGCTATGGCTCCCGCTCCGTCGCGGGCGGGGGCGGGGGCGGCCTCGCCTACGGCAGGGTCGGCGCCTACGGCAGCAGGCTGCTGCCCTACCAGGCGTTCCTGACCGTGGTCCGACCCCTCAACCCGGGCATCCCGCTCGTCGCGGGCTACGGCACCGCGGCGGCGGGATACGGCACGCGGGCGACCCCCGGCGCGGACGTCGGCGCGTCCGAGTATGCCAGCCTGGCGATGCGGCCGGGCGTGCAGGATGCCGACATCCTGGCGGCGATCGCGTCCACCCAGCCTGCCGCGACGGTCATCTGGACCCGCATCGCGGATCCGGTGGTCCCGCCGGGCGACCGCCTCGACGTGGACTTCATCCTCGACCGGAGCACCCTCGGATGACGGTATTCGTGCCTGGCCAGGTGCTCACTGCCGCGGAGATCAATGCGGAGGAGGCATCGAAGGCGGACCTCGATAGCACGGGGGCACTCGCCGCGTCGGAGGTCCCCACATCGCTCACCGCCGCCATCGCCGCGGCATCCTCGGCCGCCGCGGCCGCCCAGACCGTCGCGGCCGCAGCCTCGGCCGCCGCGGCCAACGACGGCACGGAAGCCACCTCCGCCGCCTCGGCTGCTGCTGCGGCGAGCGCTGCGGCGGCGAACGCGCTCACCACAGCCAACGCGGCACTCGCCGCGGCACAGGCGGCGACCGCAGCGGCGACGGCCGCAGTGGCGGCGGCATCGTCGGCAGGAGGGGCGGGCGTGGCCAAGGCGTGGGTGAATTTCGGAGGGCTGACGACTTACGGCACCAACCCCACGGTCCGTTCGGGCTTCAATATCGACCACATCGAGCATCCCCAGGTGGGGCTCTACTACGTCTACTTCTCCACCCCCCTCTCCACGGCGGATTTCTGCTGGACGGCGAGCGGCCGCTTTGGAGACGACAGCGGGATCAACGCGGGGGGCGGTGGCGTGGACTCCACGATGGCCCTGATCTCCGAGCCGCGAGGAAACGGCAAGGACCCGACGCGGACCACCTCGCGCCTGGTGATCACGACCACCTTCGAGACGGCCAACACGCTCCAGTTCGCCGACCTGGAGACGGTCTGCATCTCAATCTTCGCGCCCTGAAGACAGGGGTTCAAAGAACCTCGCCCGCACACCCGGACGCATAGCGGCGGACCCCGGCCGGACGGCCGCCGGGACGCGCGCGCAGCCACGAGGCCCTCATGGATCGCGTCATCATCTACCCGTCCGCGCTTCCGATGACTGAGGACCTCCTCACCGTCCAGCGCAGCGTCATGTCGGGTCTCGGCTACCTGATACAGGCCACCCTCGGCACCGGGGTCGCCGCAGACGGGCTGGCGTGCGGGCCGGTATCGCCCCCCTCCCTGACCCTGGAGGTCGGTCCGGGCTCGCTGACGTCCTTCGGCGTGGTCGATGCCAACCCGTTCTCCACGTTGGCGGCCTCGGCGAACCCGCTCGTCAGGATGGGGATCGCGTCCAGCTACACCCCGCTGAACTTCGTGGCCCCCGCGGGGGCAGGCACCACCGTGGACTACCTGATCCAGGCCGCGATGGAGGAGGTCGACGCCATACCCCTGGTGCTGGACTACTACAACGCTGCCAACCCGGCGCAGCCCTACGCGGGCCCGGGCGGCGCCGGCGGGGCGCAGGCAACCGTGCGGCAGCAGGCGGTGGCCTTGCAGGTCAAGGCGGGCGCGCCCGCGGTCAGCGGCAGCCAGGTCGCGCCGGGCTCCGACGCGGGCTGGGTTCCGCTCTACGTGGTGTCCGTGCCCGCGGGCACGACTGGGCTGACCGCGGCGAACATCGCCGTCGCCCCGGGTGCTCCGTTCATCGGCCTGAAGATCCCCGGCCTGGACGCGGCCGTGGCCGCGCTCCAGGGCGCAGTGGGTGCCGCGTCCACCGGGCTCGCCGCGGAGGTCGCGCGCGCCCAGGCCGCAGAGGCCGGACTGAACCAGGGCATCGGGAACGAGACGGTCCGCGCGGAGGGCGTGGAGGCGAACCTCAACACGGCGATCGGAAACGAGGCGAGCAGGGCCGAGGCTGCGGAGGCGAACCTCGCCAACGCGCTCAACACCGATGTCGCGAACCTGTCGGCCGCTCTCAATACGGACGTGGCCAACCTGAACACGGCCATCGGCAACGAGGCGACGAGCAGGAACAACGCGGATGCCGCGGAGGCCACTGCCCGGAACAACGCCGACCAGGCAGAGGCACAGGCCCGCGCCGCCGGGGACGCGGCCGTCAGCCAGAGCATCCCACCGACCATCGTCGCCGCGTTCCAGCAGTCGCTCGTCGGCAACGGTTGGTGCCGTCTGCCATCGGGCCTGATCATCCAATGGGGGGTCAGCAGCACGCAGGGCGAGATCGCGGTCGCGCTGCCGACCACTTTTCCGAACGTATGCTTCGGCGCGCTGGCAACCGAGTCGGCGGCAGGCGGATGGCTGCTGAACAACCAGCTCGTTCCGACATTCCACGGCACCGTCGGCGTCTCGCAGGGCAGCATCACGATCCTGAGCCTCAAGATGAATCCCGACGGGATAGCGACGGCACCTGGCTCTACGTTCTTCTTCATCGCGGCGGGGTGCTGAGATGCCTGTCTTCTATTCCGCCACCTCGAAGAGCTTCTACGACGACTGCCTCTTCCCGAAGCTGCCCGCCGATGCAGTCGCCGTGACCGATGTCGAGCACGTCGCACTCATGGCGGCGCAGGCGCAGGGAAAGGTCATCTCCCCGGACGCGAACGGGAACCCGGTCGCCGCTATCCCGGTGCCGACGGTGGCGCAGGCGCTCGCCGCCCTGTCCGCGGTCTACGCGGCGAAGGAGCGGCTCGGGGTGTCGTTCCAGGCATCGGGAGCCTCCGCTCCGTCGGTGTTCCCCAGCGACAACAACGGGCAGCTCAAGCTCGTGTCGGCGTTCACCATGGCGCAGGCGGGCCTCTGGATCGACGGGACGCCGTGGATCGGAGTGGGCGGGATTTCCGTACCCATGGCGAAGGCGGACATCCTCTCGTTGGCCCCGAAGGTGGCCGCGTATGTCGCAGCGTGCACCGGGAACTACGGGCGCCTGATCCCCGCGGTGACCGCCGACGTGACGACCGACACGTCCACCGGATGGCCCTCGAATGTCTAGCTGCGGTCCCTGCGCCGCGGCGCGCCAGTACGTGCTGAACGCCGCCGTGTGGCTGGACCTCTCCCTGAACGGCGCGCTCGGCGGGAGCCCCAAGGAGACCCTGTCGCACCGGACCGCCCGCGCCCGGGCAACAGGGTCGCGTGCGGCCGCCATCTTCTGTGCCGTGCTGACGTCCGTGTGGCGGGCGTTCGGTGCGGACGTGGACCACTGCACGTGGGCGCTGGACCCGGGGCCGGGGATCGATGCCGAGGTGTGGCATTGGTCGCCGCCCGACGCCCCAGAGGCCGCCCTGCCGACCCCGGCCGCGACGATCGCGCGCCCCACCGGAGCCTGATGCCATGCCGCTCTTCGCTCGCCCGCCGGCAGAGCCTCGGCTGTCCGCGGCCGACCTCTCGGAGCTGCACGCCTCCGTCGAGGCCGTCCGGGCGGACCTCGCGGCGCACCGCGCTATCACGGAGGCCCAGGGCAAGGTCCTGGCGACCTTGCCCGCGGACACCCTGCGACACTTCGAGGACGAGGTCGGAGCCATCGCCAACAAGCTCGCGCTCGCCGCCCTCAAGAAGGCCCGCGAGGAGGTCTTCGGCGGCGCGGTGAAGTGGGGGACGAGGGCTGTGCTGGGCCTGCTCGGGACCTGGCTGGTCACGCAGTGGGGTCACCTGCTGGGAGGGCTGAAGTGAACACGCTGCCTCCGAACGCCACCCCGAAGCAGAGGATGAGGCGTCGCGCCACGAAGGATGGCTACGGCTTCGCGATCGCGTTCCTGATCGCGACCAACCTGATCAGCGTCTACCACTACGCCCGGCTTGCGCTCGCCGACCCTAGGGACTACCTGGCCTACAACGGGACGACGGGTCCGTTCGCCTTGCCGGACGGCGCACTTCCGCCCCAGGCTCCGTCCCCCGTGGGAGTATCCCGCTCCGTGTTCCACGCGGGCGAGACAGCCTACTGGACGACCAACCTGTGCCTTGAGCCGGGCGTTTCCGTGACGGGCCACGCCCAGCTTGTACGTAATCGGCAGAACGACACACCGGAGGAGATGATCGACCACCGCGATAGCCCGGTATCGCCGGAGATGCATCGTTGCGGTCCGAGGCTCGGTTCGTTCCGCTTCCCTCTCGATGCCCTGCCTGGCGCCTATCAAATCCGGAGATCCGTCACCATCGACCCTCCGCGCGATGGTGGCCTCGCAGCCTTCGTCCGCCGGATCTGGCCCCTGGAGATACAGCTCGACGTCCTGACCACGCAGGTCGTCACCACGATCAACACGACCCCGGCCAGCCTAGCGCCTGCCCCCGCCGTAGATCCCTGACCGACGCCGCTGCTGCAGCCGTCAACGTACTATGGGTCAACAACTTTCCCGAAGCGGGTTGCTTGAATTCCGAGATGCCGCTCCCGCAACCTTTGGGTGAGCCACCCAAGACAAGAGGCGGACATGTCGAGCGGCGCGGAACCCGGGACAGCCAGGAAGGCCCGCAGGGCCCGAGTGTCCGCGACGCCTTACGGGGACGTCTACGCAGCGCAGGGAGAGGTCACCCCGGCGGCGAGGGCCATGGGCCTGTCGAGGTCCGTGTTCCACCGCCGCCTGCAGGCCGAGCGCGCCTCCGCACCCGTTTCCTCCAAGGCTAAACCTAAGTCGGCGAAGGCCGTCGCGGACGGGGGATCCGGCCTCGCGTCAGCAATCGCATCCCTCGCAGATGCCCAGGCCGCGCAGGGGAAGCTGTTCGAGAGGCTGCTCGCGCGCGGCGAACCGTCCCGGGTGAGTAAAGCGAAGTGCGACGCCGACGAGAAGCCTTCCACGCCCGCGAAGTCGGCCAAGCCCGAGAAGCCCCTGGTCGGCGGGACCATCGAGGCGCCGGAGATGAAGGAGGTCCGCGCGGTCGGAAGGCGATTCTTCCTGACGACGGCGCAGAACAACTCGCACGTACACCCGGTCCTGGCGGTCGCCCAGCGATGGGCTGCGGAGAACCAGGGGGAGGTGCTGGTCGCCCGCATTAGCTACAACGCCGCAGCGTACGGCCAGCCCCACGAAGTCGTGGTCGAGGAGGGAGACGGCGACCCCGAAGACGGCGGCCAGTGGTACGCCCCCGAACTGGCCGACCTGATCGTGCGCGCGCCGATGCGCCTGGCCGACGACCTCCTGTTCACGGTTGGCATGAACATAAGCCCGTCCGCCGTGGACCCGCTCTCTGGCCTGGAGAGCTACACCAGGTCGTCGTCCGGCATCTTCCCGCACACGAAGCACGAGATGCGGTCGATGGCCTCGATGAAGGGCGTCCCGGCGCGGATGCTCTACACGACCGGGGCCTGCACCCTGGCGAACTACATCCCGCGGAAGGCGGGGCAGAAGGCCGAGCACCATCACGTCTACGGCGGCCTGATCGTCGAGGTGGACGAGGACGACGCCTGGTTCGTCAGGCAGGTCAACGCCTCGGCGGACGGCAGCTTCCACGACCTAGACCGCCTCTGGACGGTGGACGGCTCCGTCCCGTCGGTGACCGCGGGGCTGACGCCGGGCGACATCCACCGCAGGAAGATGACCGAGGCGGGCATCGCCGACGCGATATGGGGCGACGGCGGCATGGTGGACGTCCTCCGTCCAGGGGCGCAGCTCGTCAACGACCTCACCGACTTCTCGCCGCGCAACCACCACAACATCAGGTCCGCCTGGTTCCTGGCCCGGCAGCGCACGCGCCGCCAGGACAGCGTCGAGGACGAGATGGCCGAGTGCGCGGACTTCCTGCGCCGGGCGTCGCGCCCGTGGTGCGAGGTCGTCGTGGTGGAGAGCAACCACGACGAGGCGTTCGCCCGCTGGCTGGAGGAGGCGGACGGCCACCGCGATCCGGACAACGCCCGCTACTGGCACCAGTGGAACGCCCGCGTGTTCGAGGGGATCGAGCGGGGCGAGGAGGTATTCCCCTTTGAGGCGGCCGTCCGGGAGAAGGCGCCCGGCCTCGAACGGGTCCGCTTCCTCCGCGAGGACGACAGCTACGTTCTCTGCCCGGAGCACGGCGGCGTCGAGTGCGGCATGCACGGCCACCGCGGGCCCAACGGCTCCAGGGGCTCGACGAAGGGCTATCGTGTCCTCGGCGTCAGGACGATCACCGGACACACGCACACCGCCGGGATATGGGGCGGGCAGTTCTCGGCGGGCGTCACGGGCGACCTCGACATGGACTACAACAGGGGTCCCTCGTCGTGGAGCCACAGCCACGTCGTGACCTACCCCAACGCGAAGCGCGCCGTCGTAACCATGCGCGGCACGCGGTGGCGGGGGCAGCCGCTTCCCAAGCCACGCATTCGCGTGAAGGCGGCCACCGTCGCGGCGCCGTCGGCCGCGGCGGCATGACACCCGCAAAGACGGCCGACCTTCTCCGCCTGGCCGAGGAGGTCCTGCGCCGCGCCCACGGCTGCGCCCCCGGTGCCCCGTGCGAGGCGCGCCACCGCCTGGAGGCCGCCGAGGCCGTGCTGGAACGCGTGCGCCGGGGCTGACGTCCCGTCGAAGGAGGACGACCATGGCACCGGCATCCGCAATCCTCGCGTGGCCGGTGGCCGAGGGCGTGGTCCTCCGCGTCGACACGCCGGACGGCATGGTCCTGCTCGACTGCACCGTGGCCGAGGCGCTCGTCCTCGCGGACGTGGTCCGCGACGCGGCCGAGCGCGGGTCCGTCCACTACGCCGACTTCCTGCGCGCGCGGGAGGCGTCCGTCGCCCCTCCGCCCGTCCGCCGCCGCGGCCTGCTGCGCCGCCTGTTCGGGCGCGCCTGACACCAACAGCCGGGAGGCCGCCATGGCCCGCATAGCCGTCGAGTCCGAGCCGGGCACCGTCCGACTCCGCGTCGGGTCGCGCCTGGGCGGCTCGGTCATGGAGTTCGATCCCCCGGACGCGATCGCGCTCGCCGGGGAGATCCTGGCCGCGGCCGCCGACGCGTCCGGACCGCGGACCTCCTTCCCGATCGACGTCCCCACGCAGGAGTAGCACCCATGCTGTCACCGTTCAGGAAGCCGCCCGCCAGGCCATCCGCGCCCGTCGCCGCGACGCCTGCGCCGGCGCCCGTCGCCTACACGTCGGACGTCCGCTTCGACGCCTGCCTGACGTTCACGTGGCGCCCCGACATGGACGGCCAGGCGCTGCACGACACGCCCGGGGACTCCGGCGGCTGGACGTCGTTCGGGGTGACGCTGGCCGCCTGGGCGTCGTGGCAGGCCGACCACGGGGTTCGACCCACCACCGCGCAGGACCTGGGCCGGGCGACGAAGCCGCAGCTCGCGGAGATGATCCGCGCCAGGTACTGGCTGGCCGTGAGCGGGCCGTCGCTGCCGCCCGGGGCCGACCTCCTCGTCTACGACTTCGGCTACGGCTCCGGTCCCGGCACCTCCGTCAGGGTCCTGCAGGAGGTCGTCGGCGTCGAGGCGGACGGCGACCTCGGACCGGAGTCCATGGCGGCGATCCGCGGCTTCGACAGGATCGCGCTCATCAGGGCACTCGGGGGGCGTCACGAGGCGTACTACCGGTCCCTCGGATCCTTCAATCTCTTCGGCAACGGTTGGACCCGCCGCAACGAGACGCGCCTCGCCATCGCCCTGGCGACCCCGGCGTGAACCGGGACGAGGCGGCCGCGGGGGTCATGTGCGCCCTGGTGCTGGCCGCCAGCGTCGGCGTCGCCCTGCTGGCGGTCCACGACGCGCCGCGCTTCCCGCCGCCCGCACCCGTGCCCGCGGGCTGCCCCGACCTCACGCCGCCCCTGTCGCGCCTGTGCATCACCGGAGGACACCCATGAACGCAAATCTCGCCGCGGCCGTCGCCTGGCTGCGCCAGCCCACCAGCATCGCGGGCATCTCCGCGATGGCGGGCACCCTGACGGCCGTGGCCGCCGGGGACATGACCTGGCCCGTCGCGGCTCCCCTGCTCGTGGGCGGGCTGATCGCCCTCGCGGTCCCCGAGATGCCCAAGGCCGCCTCCGACGGCGGGCGCCTCACGGCGGACGTCCTGGCCGCGGCCGCCTCCCGCAACCCGGCGGCCGTCGCCGTGGCCTTGGGCGACGCCGTGCAGGTCGCCTCGGACCTCGCCCCGGTCGTGACGGTCGCCATGTCCCTGCCGGTCACGCCGCCCACCGAGGAGGGCGCCACCGCGCTGGCGGTCGCCGCCACCGTGGCCAGGGTCGCCGTTCCCGCGCTGGCACTCATGCTCATGGTCGGGGCCTGCACCCCTGCGGAGCGGGCCACCGCAGCGAGCGACGTCTCCACCGCGGCGTCCGGCGCCAGGACAGCCTGCTTGCTGAACGGCACCGTGGTCGCGGTCGATCCACGGGTCGCCGCACGCGAGGGCGCCTCGGTCGGCGAGGTCTGCGCGATCGTGCGCGCCGTCCCCGCGACGTAAGGCCGCCCGTCACGTCGGGACGGCCATGGGGCCGGGCTTCGGGGGAACCCGGGGCCCGGCCCTTGCCCCGTCTACGGCCTCCGACGTCGCCCGGATCGGAGGTCCTCCGTGATATGCTGACCTGTCGGGCGAACGGGCCGGCAGGGGGAGGACAGGATGGCCGTCTACTATGCGCACCCCGTGACCGACTACGGGACGGAGTTCGAGGCAGGCGCCGTCGAGACGCTGGCCGACCGCTTCGGCGAGGTCGTCAACCCGAACGGGCCCGACCACGCCGCGGCCTACGCCTCGCAGAGGATGGGCTACTTCCAGGAGCTCGCCGCCGGCTGCGACGCCCTGGCGTTCTCCCGCTTCCCGGATGAGAGCGTCGGCGCCGGGGTCGCCAAGGAGATCGTGGCCGCGTCGGAGGCCGGGCGGCGGGTGTGGGAGTACACCAGGAACGGCGACGTCATGCCGTCGGGGCCGGACGCCGCCGGGGGCGCGCTGTCCGTCGAGGAGACCAGGGCCACCATCGCGCGGCTACGGGCCGCCTAGGCCCAGAGGACGACACATCGACCAGGGCCGGATCCCGGAAACGGGGTCCGGCCCTTTCTGCGTCTACGGCCCGACGTCGCGCGAAGGTCTGCCCTAAGCGCGTGGTAACATCCGTCGTCGGGCCGTTGCCCGGCCCGTACGTTCGAGGCCCACCGCCCGATGAGGGCGCCGCCTCCGGTTACCGACCCGCACGCCGGAGGCCCTCGTGGCACCGCCAGCGCAGTCGCGACCGGAGGGCCATGCCCTCGGCTCGCCATCGCCTTTCCACGTCCACGGCCCGGCCGTCGTCAGCGTCTCGGGCGGCAGGACGTCGGCCTACCTCCTCCGCCGGATCCTGGACGCGCACGGCGGGAGCCTGCCGCCGGACGTGGTGGCGTGCTTCTGCAACACCGGCCGAGAGGCCGACGGCACGTTGGACTTCGTGAGGGAGATCGGGGAGCGATGGGGCGTCCCGATCGCGTGGCTCGAATACCGCCACGAGCCGGGCAGGCCATACTTCGCCGTGGTCGACCATGCGACGGCATCCCGGGCCGGGGAGCCATTCGACGCGCTACTGAGGGCGAAGCGCATCGTGCCGGATCCGACGCGTCGCTTCTGCACCGGCGAACTCAAGGTCGCGACGCTGAAACGACACCTGAAGAGCCTTGAATGGCGCCGGTGGACGAACGTCGTCGGCCTGCGGGCGGACGAGAGCGTGAGGCTGGAACGCAGGGCGAAGGCGGAGGCGAACCCCAAGTTCAGGGAGCCTTGGCGATCCGTGTTCCCCTTGGCCGCGGCGGGCATCCAGGAGATGGACGTCGCCAGGTTCTGGCGCGAGCAGCCCTTCGACCTCCGCCTTCCATCGCGCGATCACGGGAACTGCGTTGGGTGCTTCCTCAAGTCGTCGGAAGCGCTGGGCAGGCTATTCCGGTCAGACCCGGAGCACATGGACTGGTGGACGGCGGCCGAGGCGGGGTGCCGGGGCAAGACGTTCGTCCATGGCCGGTCGTACGCGGAGATCGGCAGGGTGGCTCGCAATCAGGGCACGCTTGACTGGGACGACTCCCGGTCCTGCGACGGCGGGTGCGGCGTCTAACCTCATCCCGTGACCGGGGGCTGACGTCGCCGCCTTGCGGTCGGGTCGGAACCCCTCATGGCGACACGTGCGATGACGGCCACCAGACACGCTATCACGCAAGGCCCTCTTGACTCTGATCCGAATCAAACACTTAGAGGGTTTATCACAAAACCGTGTTCTTTCAGCCTAGAATCGCTCCAAGGAAAATGAAACCAGACTCCTTTCCCAGTAATCGCGAGAGCAAGGAAAATAAATCCCGGAGCGACTGCTCTCAGATACCCAAAAAATATCGTCCACCCGACCGTCTCGGACGTCGTGGTAGAGGCGCCGCCCCACTCAATGAAGGGCCACGCCATGTCGACCACCGAAGACCAACTCCGCGAATATCTCGACCAGCACGACGCGGACTCCCAGGACCGGCCTTTGAAGGAGGAGAGCTGCCGCGCGTTCATCGACGCGATCGGCAACCTGTTCGTGCGGATCTGCCTGCCCGACTGCGGTGAGACCGTCATTCGCAGCCTGCGCTCGTCGCGGATGGGCATCCAGGTCGTCCCGCTGACGGGCGGCTACGCCTGGGTTCTGGTTTGCCCCCTCGGCGCCGGCGTCGCGTTCCAGCCCGTCTCCGTGCTCGGCGACCTGCCCGTACTGCCCTGGATCCGCGAGCTCGTGACGGGCTCCCGGCCGGGCGTGACGGTCCAGTTCGAGGATCGGCGCGGGAAGGTGCTGTTCGCGAAGAAGGTCAGGTTGGACGAGCGGGCGACCGACGCCTTCCTGCACGCCCACGCCGAGGCCGTGCGTGCCTGGCCCATGGACTTCGACACCTGGTTCGACGAGGTCGCGAGTTTCACCGAGACCCTGCGGCTCATGGGCGCCGAGCGCGTCTTCCAGCTTGCGAAGGCGGCCGCGTGATGGACGTCCTCCCCGAAGAGTTCGCGGGCCGGACGGCGATCGCCGTCGGGCGCCGCCACCCGATGTGGCGCGACCTCGCGCTCGCGCCGGACAGCATGAAGGCCGTGGCCGATCCGTCCGGTTACCCCGTGCTGCTCGTCTGCCTCGACCCGTGCCCGCAAGAGGAGGTCGCGAGCATCCAGCGCGACGGCCTCCGGATCGGGCTATGCCCGATGCGGGGCGGTTACGCCTGGCTGCTCTGGACGGCCGTCGCGGCGCTGGACGCGCCCTACAGCCCGGTCCTGGCCGAGCCGGGATGCCGCCCGGCATGGGTGGACGACCTGAAGACCGACCAGAGCCGCATCGCCGTCACCCTGATCGTGCTCGACGGCCAGGGCACGGTGCGCGCGATCAAGATGGTCAGCCTGTCGCCGCACGTCACCCGCACGCTGGCGGCCCTGAACGCCCGGGCGTTGGCGGTCGGTCAGGTGTCGCTTCCAGCCTGGAACGCGGAGATCGCGGCGTTCAACGCCCGATACCCCACGCCCCAGGCTGCCTTCAAGGCGGCGATCGCCACCTGCAAGGGAGGCGCGTGATGTCGGAGAACCGTCCCGTCCCGCCGTTCCGGCAGGACTGCGCCTTCCCTAACGACTGCGTCTGCGCCGCACGGGGGCTGCCCGGCGGCGCGACGGCCTGCGCCGTTCCCGAGATCATCCGGGAGGCCATGGCGACCGGGCAGGACCTCGACGTCGCGCTGTTCGGTTCGCCCGAACGGGCCCTGGCCAGCATCTCGGCGATGTGGGACCTCCCGTTGCAGGACCTGTCGCCCGCGCTCTGGTACCCCGCCCGCAGGCCCGGCACGCCCGACCTGCTGGTGTTCCGCTACCACCCGCTCGTGCGGATGGCCCATGCGACGGAACACCCGGTGGTGAACGACCGCTACTTCGTGATCTTCGTCGAGACTGCGGGCGACCTGGCCTACGTCGCGAAGGCCATGGCCCGTCCCGTCGGCCGGCGGCGCGACGGGACGCTCGACTTCGACGGCGGCATCGGCAAGCCGAACCACCGCAGGAGCGAGTTGCCGTTCGACGGCATCTACTCCGTCGTCATGTACGCGCCCGCCCAGCCGGGATGGCCGTCCATCGTGGTCGCCTGCCTTCCCCGGGCGGCACCGGGCGAGGGCTACGCCCGGGATAGGTACGGGTGGGACGCCTTCGCGACCGAGCAGGACGCCATGGACCACATGACCATGATGTCGGGGCGTGCCGGACAGGCCCTCCTCGCGACCGACGCGGCGCCGGACCCGGTGGAGGTGCCCGACGGCGAGTTCGGACGCATGGCGCGGGCGGCCAGGTGACGGATCGCGTCGGGCGGGAGATCCCCGCCCGACGCGATCCCCGCGGCGACGACGGACCCCGGCGCGGATCGCACAGGAACGACGACCCCTTGGAAGGACAGGCAATGCGCAGTTACCACCACATCACGCTTAACACCGGCAACGTCGCCATGCAGGCGCACCCGGGGCCGGACTACGCCGCACTCGCGGTGCTGCGCCCCATCCTGGAGGCGGGTGGCGGCGGGGTGCCCGGTTTCCCCCAGTGGGCGATGACCTTCGAGAGGACGCCGGACGGGGGCGGCACTCTGTTCGATGTCTCTCGGCCGATGTTCGGAGGCGGGCAGCCCGTGGTGCGGTGCGCGTCGTGCTGGTCCGACGCCGCCGCGGCGGCGACCTGGGCGACGATCGCCGGACGATACCGGGCCGACTGGACCGCCCTCTCCGTCTTCGGCCTGCGGGACGCCTCAAGCAGGCCGCCGGCCACGCCCTGGCTGGCCGTCTACATGGCGCCGGGGATCATGTCCGTCGTGGACCCGTCGTCCATGCTGTTCCTGGGAGACCTCGAAAAGTCGGTCGCGTGGACGGCGGACGAGATGTTCCATACGTCCGCATGACGACGGGCGGGCCACGCTACGCCCGGATCGGCCTCTCCGCCTCGGCAGCCGCGGCGAACTCTGCCCGGCGCGCCCTGGCGGTCTCCTTCACCGCGCCGGCGAACAGGGCGAGGTCGTCGCCCGTCGTCCGCTGGCCCATCGCGGCGAACGCCGACGACACCGCGTCCGCCTCGGCGGCGGAGGCCCCGCCGGTCCTGACGTCCTTGACGGCGGCGGCCGCGAACGAACGGGCCAGCGTGCCCGACCGGGCCCCGAAGGCACGGGCGGTGCCCTTGCCGGAGGCAACCATCAGTTCGCCGAGCTGGTTCGCCGTCCCCGGCGTGATGTGACGCCCCACGATGCGGCCCGCGCCGCGCAGGCGATCCTGGATGATGGTCTCGACTGCGGTTGTCATGTCGTCCCGCCTTTTGGTCCGCTCACCCAAGGTGGCGGATCGTCGGGCAAGGGATCAAGCATTCCGTCACACGGGACGCAATCAATGGGTTGTGTCGGCCGACGCTTGCTCCAGCGCACGCGCGGCGGCGGCCAGTTCCTCGGCCTGCCTGCGCAACAGGTCGCGCAGGACGTCGGGCACCCAGCGGGGCACGGCGCGCGTGCCGGACGACCACCGCCTGACCAGGCGGGGATCCACCCGGTTGCGCGCCCCGCCGGGGTGGTGCGGTCCCAGGACCCGGGCGACCTCGCCCTGCGCGTCGCTGCCGGACAACGCGAGGACCGCGCCGGCCACGGCAGGCCAGCACCATGTCGCCCTAGGCGCGGGGACGTCCTGCGCCGTTTCCGTCATCGCGCACCCCGCGCCACGATATCGTCGGTATCGGTCACCCACGCCTTGCCGAACGTCGACCGGGCATACTGCGACGCGATGCCCTTCTGGTGGCACAGCCGCAGCACCTCTTCGGCCTCCATACCCAGGTGCCGCGCGATCCGGGTATTGTCCCAGCCCAACCCGAGCAGCTTCTCCACCATGGTTCCCATGAGTTCGACCTGGTGCTTGCCTCGCGCCCGGTTGTGCCTGACGGTCGCCGCCATGCGATCCTCGATGGGGCGGTCGATGACCACCACGGGGATCTCCGGGCACTTGAAGTGGTCCTTCAGCACGGTCGCCCGGTGGAAGCCGTCCACGACCACGTAGGTGTCGGCTTCCGCGTCGAAGAAGGTCACCACCGGCTGCGTGAAGCCGTCCTGCTCGATAGAGTGGATCAGCAGGGCCATCTCAGCCTTCGCGACCTTGTTCGGGTTGTAATCGTTCGCCACGACCTTGGCGGCCGGGACCATACGGACCTGCATCACCGGGAAGGTGATCTGCTTCGGCTTCGCCATCAGAGGATCTCCATCCACTTGGACCGTGTGTCCACGCTGTCCGTCACGTTGACGACGGGCACGTTGTTCTCGAAGTCGTTGATGAGCAGCTGCCGCACCTGTTGGCGGTGGATGCGGTCCGCGTCGCGCTGCCCGGCGAACCGCTCCTCGAAGCGCGACCGGCGATGCTCGGGCACCTCGCCCAGCAGGAAGTCCCGGTAGGTCTTCCACGAGGCGAACGCCTTCGGCAGCTTGTCGGCCGCCAGGACCTGGGCCTCGCCCGCATAGATCGCAGCCATGTGGGCCCCACCGACCCGGGCGACCAGGCGGCCGTAGGTCTCCGGCTCGAACTCCTGGAGCGTGGTCATCGAGTTGAACGAGTGCTCGTGGAGCAGGAAGCTGACCCGCATCTCGTTGATCCCGAACTCGCGGGCATACATCCAGTCGTAGACCCTGTTGTAGGCCACCCCGAACCTGCCCAGGAACGTCCACACGTCGTCGAACGCCCAGTCGTAGATGGGGTAGACCGACACGGCGCCGCCGGCGGCCTTCGACGTCCAGGGAACCCCGGGCACGGCCGGGTGGCGAGTCACCGCCCGGAAGCGGTTCAGGGCCTCGTCCGCTCGGAGTCCGACGAGGAACGCGGTGCCCTCGCCGAACCGCGCCTCCACCCACCCGATGAACGGGTAGAAGCGGTCGGGCGCACCGGGTGCCTCGCGGACGGCGATCGGTACGGGCCGCCGCATCCAGCGGTCCTCCGCCGCCGGATCCCAGGCATAGAAGAACTCGTCCACGTAGCTGGTGGCGTTCGTCATCCGAAGCGGAACCTGGAACCACATCGGCACCACGTTCGGCCGGGCCATCATTCCCGTCACGACGTCGATGCTTGCCTGATACTCGGCTTCCTGGTCGAGGAAGAACAGGAACACCTGGCGGTCGCGGCGGACAGCCTCGGCGTGGGCGAGCTCGAACAGCACGGTGGAGTCCTTGCCGCCGGACACGCTGACGACGACGCGCTCGTAGTGCTCGAACGTCCAAGCGACCCGCCGGCGGGCGGCCTCAAGCACGTCCAGGCCGACGAAGATCTTGCGGCCGCCCTCGCCGGGCGCTCCGGCGTCTTCGGCGTTCGCCTCCTCGGGGACTACCGGGCGCATCGGGAGAGCTCCCCGGCCAGGGCGTCGATGCTGGCGAGCTCCGCGTCGATCCTGCCCCAAAGGTACAGGTCGACCTTGGCATCGGACCGGACCTCGTAGGCGCGGCCGCCCTCCACGATCCGGCTCTCTGCGTCCAGCAGGAAGTGCGAGTTGACGATGGGCGCCTCCATGTAGACGGCGACCTGCGTTTCGTCCTGGCAGCCCATCTGGTAGCTCACCGCCCGGTGCCGGGACAGCCCGGCGGCCCGGGCGGCGCGGTTGATGCGGTTCGCGTAGCTCGTCAGGTTGACGTAGACGACCGCAGGCTCGTCCACGTCGCGCAGCAGCCCGAGCAGGGCCTCGCCCCGGCTCGGGAAGGCGTGCGTCAGGTCCGCGAGCTTCGTCACGATCGGCGCGGGCTCCAGCTCGGACGCGAACAACTCGTCGCGCATCTCGCCGTAGCGCTCGAACTCGCCGAAGTTGCAACGGACCTCGACCGTCTTCCGGTCAACCCGGAACTGGTCGTAGTCGATGGCGGACACGGGGGCGATGCGTCGGGCGAGCTCCACAGGATCGCTGCCCACCCGGACCACGCGGCCGTCTTCCTGCAGTTCCTCGTACTCCTCGTGCAGCGCGGCGTACTTGCTGATGCCGAGGACGTCCGTGCCCAGGTAGGAGAACGTCGTGTAGAGGAAGCGCGGCTCCAGCGTGAACGGCACGACGTCCACCACGGCGACGTCGCGCACCCGCTTCGCCAGCGACTGCATCCTCTTGAACTTCGTCCCGGCCACGCGCGGGTAGCGCGAGGCGTTCTCCAGAACCAGGGTGGCGTTCGTGGCCCCGTCGTTGATTGCCAACCAATGGTCTTCCAGGTCCTCGTACGTGTACGACGACACGCCCTCGATGCCGGGGTCGGCCGCGTTCTTCGGGCGGAGGTGGATGACCTTGCCTCGTGCGGCCGCGCGGATCGCAGCGACGTACCCGGCGCGGACGGCGGCGGACTTCGAGAAGAAGGCGCGCGGAAGGGAGACGGTGGCGAGTGACATGGGTGAACCCCTGCATGTTCGGGTCCCGAGGCCAAGGGCCAAGGTGACCTCTCCGAGATATACTACGCCGCGTGGCCGTACTGAAGAGCGTCGACCGGCCACTCGGACGGCCGGGCGACGATGGCCTTCGCCAGGGCGCGGTCGTAGCCCAGCAGGTGGTACTGGCCCCGGATCCCCGTCTCCACGAAGCCCGCCGACAGGTGGGCATGCAAGCTGGCCGGGGTGCAGCAGGTGGTGATCCGCGTGACGCCGTGGGCGTCCAGCAGGTCCAGGCCGCGTTCCAGCATCGCCGCGAACACGCCGCGGCCGCGGTGCGCCGGGTAGACGTAGGCGTGCCTCAACGCAGCCACGTTCCCCCTGACCTTGGCGCCCCCGAACGCGGCGATGCCCGTGCCGTGGCCGACGACGAGCCAGTGGTGGTTGGCGTCGGACGCCATCGGCGCGCCGAGTTCGCGCCGGATGGCCGAGTCGGCGAAGGCGCGCCCTATGCGCGTCCACAGGATGTCGTCGTCGTGGTGGTGCAGCGCGACGTCGTAGCCGCCCGGTATTTCCGCTGCCATGGGGTTCCCCCTCTCGGTCACCGGCGGGACAGGGCCCCGCATCGGTCGGTCATTGTTGATCGGCAGACCTCGCTGACGGAAGCAAGTCAGAGCCTGCGGACTAGCTCCAGCACCTTGTCCCGGGTACCGGTTGCCCTGACCTGGTCCACCTCGCGCATGAACGACCGCAGGGCATTCCCCTTGCGGGCCAGGGCGTCCTGTATGCGGTCGTCGATGGACCCCGAGCACCGGAGCGTGACGTAGGTCGGGCTGCGGGTCTGCCCGATCCGGTGCTGGCGATCCTCGGCCTGGATGCGTTCGCTGTATTTGTAGCCGTCAGCGTAGAAGACCGCGTGGGCGGCCTCGTTGAGCGTGAGGCCGTGTCCGCCGGCTGCCTGAGTTGCCACGAGGAAGCGGGCCCCGGTGCGCCACCGGACCAGTTCGGCGTTCCTCTGGCTCTCCGTAAGGCCGCCGTCGTAGCGGGCGACCTGGCCCGGGCCGTGAGCCGTCGTGAGCCGGGCCACAATGTCGGACAGGGCGTCTCGATACTTGGTCCAGACGACGACCTTTTCGTCCGGCGCGATCTCCCCGATCGCGGCGTCCAGCAGGTCGAGGCGGCCGTGGGGGGCACGGAGGACCTCCGACTCCCCGGTATCGGGATACGTGCGCCGCCACCAGCCGCAGGCGATGGTCTGGAGCGCCGTGAATAAGCGGAACAGTTCGACGGGCGACCAGTCGTCCGGCTCGCGCCGCAGGAGGAAGTCCTCCTTCGCCTGCTCGTGGAGCTTCCTCTGCCCCGGCGTCATCTCGCACGCCATGGCCTCGTGCAGCTTGTCCGGCAGCGTCAGGCACTCGCCCTTGCGGACTTGGTAGACGTAGGGGGCCATGCGCTCGGCCAGGACGTCGTGCCCCAGGGTGTAGACGATGCGGTCCGTCTGGATCACCTGTCCGGTCGTCCGGTTCGTCCGCGTCTCGTAGACGAGGTGGTTGGCCGCGAACGCGTGAAAACTCCGGTAGCCCAGGATGCGAGGGCTCAGGAAGTTCATCTGCCCGAACAGGTCGACGACCCCTTGGGTGAAGGGCGTCCCGGTAAGGATGGTCCTATACCTGGCGCGCTCCGCGATGCGGGTGATCCGCTGCGTCCGGAGGGCCTTGTGGCCCTTGATGTAGGACGACTCGTCGACGGCGACGAAGCTGCGGTCGGTGACCAAGCCGTTGACGGCGAGCACGACCCGGCTACCCGCCGCCATGCTCTCGATCCCGACGACGTAGACCGTCGCCGCCCGGCTCACATTGGCCTCGGTCGTCCGGAGGTTGAAGACGCAAACGGCGTCCGGTGGCAGGTCGGTGTGCCGCATGAGCTCCTGGCGCACGGTCTCCTTCAACGACACCGGGCAGAACCAAAACAGCCGGTCCCACTTCGACTGCCGGATCCTGGCGAGTTCGATGAGGGTCCTCGATTTCCCGGTGCCCATTTCCATGAACAGTGCGTTCGCCCGGGACGGCAACAGCTTGGCGACGGCCGCTTCCTGATGAGGCATCAGCGACGTCGTGGCGCAGAAGCGGGGGACGGGACCCTCGTCCCTGTCCTCCGCGACCGCCAGGGCCTCACTCATCGCGCAGGCTGGCGTCGATCTCCCCGGCGGGCGTGGGGGCGGGCCTGTCCGGCTTGCGGCGCGGGCGGACGTCTAGGACCAGCGTCTGCGTCAGCGCCGCCCGGTGCTCCTCGACGAGCCGGGCCGCGTCGGCGCTGACGTAGAAGCCGCGCCGCTCGGCGTAGTCCAGCACCGCGTCGGCACTGCCGCGGGGAACGTACATGCCGTCCTCCTCCCACCTCGCGCCGGGCAAGGTGCGCGCCGACTCGAACTGGTTGTCCTCATAGATCCAGCTTAGCCAGAACCAGCCGACGTAGCCGCGCCTGACCGAGCGCAACACCCAGCGGCGCCCGATCTCGTCGAACTCCCCGGCGAGGAGGCGGGCGTGGGCCTTTACGGAGGTCAGCCGGACGATGAAGCGGTCCCCGATCAGGCGATGCGCCAGCGCCGCGGCGAAACCCTCGACGTCCGGGGCGCGCTGGTCCCGCGTCAGGTGCCATTCGGTTCCCGACCACCGGAAGCCAGTGGACCTCATCCATTGGCGGAATGCCTCGTCCTTGACCGGAAAGGCCACGGAGAGGGCGTCCCCGAAATGGCCCACCGACACGACAGCCTCGGTCTCGTAACGGGGCGTCTCCGCCGGACGCACGGCGGGAGGACGGCCGTCGCCCCGGTCGGCGGACGAGCTTCTCGGATCCGTGGCGTGGATTGTGTCGGACACGGGTAATCCCCTACGTGTGCTGCCCGAAAGGTCATGGACCTCTCTCCAGGCACGCTAATCGTGGTATACGCCCACGCCAGCTACAAGGGTCTTGCGGAGAAATCTTGGACCGCGACGTATTCGAGCAGATCGGGCGGCAGTTGCTGGGCGGCGAGGAGGCCGGGACCTGGCACCGTGCCATGGCGCGCGAGCTCGGTCCCCACCATCCGTCGGGCGCCCGCGAGTACATCGACGACCGCCTCGTCCGTCGGTGGCTCGCCCGCGAGCGCGACATCCCGGACTGGGTCGGCCCGGCGTTGCGGACCATCCTCCAGGCGGAGATCTCCGGGCTGAGGAACCGCCTACGTGGCCTGGAGCTCGCCCTCCAGGCCGAGGCGACCGACACGGTGACCGCCAGGACCACGCCGCGGATCACCGTGCCGGAAGACGACTTCCCGGAGCCCCGGGAACCGGCAGGCGACTAGGCGGCCTTCGCCAGGGCGTCCAGGGCCGCCGCCATCGCCTCGCCCAGGGTGCCGCCCAGAGCGTCGCGGACCTGCCGCAGCCGGGCGGCGACGTCGGCCGGGACCTCCACGGTCACCAGCTTCTTCCCGGCACGCCACGCGGCGGTGCGCTCCGCCTTCGTCATCGCGCGCTCCCCCTTGGGCTTGCGTCCGGCGCCGGGCTTCCGCGACGGGGGGGCCGGCTCGGGGGTCTGCGACCACCCGGCCAGCGCATCCTCGACGGCCTCGGGCCGCAGCAGGGTACGGTGGCGGACGATGAGCGGGCGGCACGATGCGGCGACGTCCGGCCTGTCGAGTACCAGCAGCGACGCGGCCCGGGCGAACCTCGAATCCTCCGTGGCGATGGCGTCCGACTTCCCCACCGTCCTCATGCACTCGCGGATGGCGCGCAGGTTCGCCTTCGTGAGCGGGGGGTCGGAGGCCGCCACGGCTGGCGTGGCGGCCTTGACCGGCTCCGGGGCGGCGACCGGTTCCCGGACGGGCGGCGGCTCGGGCGCGGGTTCCGGCTCGTAGCCTTCGAGTTCGCTCTCGTAACGCTTCCCGTTCTCGCCCCTAACGAAGCTCGTGACGATGCCGGACGCCTTCGGGAACTCCGGCATCGCGATCTCCACGAGGTCGACGCGACGGCTCAGCTTCTGCCTGGTCTCCGGGCAAAACGCGGTCACTTCGACCTTGCGGCCGCCCGGCAGGGCGACCCAGGCGCGGGGCTCCTGACCCTGGCCGTCCAGCAGCTTGCTGTACGCCTTCCAGGTCCAGCGCGCCTGTTTCCAGTAGGGGACCAGCGGCACCAGGCGTTCCAGTTCCGCCGCGGTGCGCGCGTGGTTGCCGAATACCGGGTCCACCAGCTTTTTCAGTTCCGCAACCCTGGCAAGCTCGATGCCCTTGAGCGCCTGCGCCTCGGCCGCCGCCCGCTCCTTGTCGGCCTTGGCCTGCGCCACGGCCTCCCGCACCCGCGCCAGGGTGGCGAGCGCCTCGTCCGCGGTTGCCTGGTCGGGAGCGAACCAGTCGGTTCCCCGGGACGCGCAGCCGAGGTCGGCCAGCGCCAGCGACTCGCGGCCGAAGGTCACGCCGGGAACGGGGCTCCAGCCATCGCCCACGACGGTGACGCGCGTCAGCGGGGCGGCCGACCGCATCGCCGGCTCCTTCGCCTTGCCCGGCGCCCTGCCATACGCGAGGTCGATGGCTTCTTGGACGCGGACGAGCTCCGCCAGCTGGTTCAGCCGGGAGCGCAGGTCCTCCATGCGGGAGTCCGGCACCGCCCACGCCTTGGCCACCTGGTCCCACTTGCCGCCCAGGGAGCGCATGATTTCGGGGCAGCCCGCGGCGAACGGGAAGCTGACCCAGGTGCCCTTCCGGCCCGGGGCCTTAGACAGCACGACGTCTGCCGCCGTGAAGGCATTCCCGTCCGCCATCGCCACCCTCCGTATTGCGTCCCGTGTGACACAATACGCGGCGGCGATGCCCGGTCGCAAGGGAGTTGATGGTTCCCCGGCGCCTTGCCTATCCCGCTCGGTGTTGCCTGTCCCGGTCCAGGTAGGCATCATCCTCGGCGCATCGACCGGGAAACAGCATGGACGCCAACGTCGGTCAGGAGGAGGCCGCCTTCTCCTTCGACCTGGCCGGGCGGGTGCGGAACCTGAGCCTGCCGGCATCGGCCGTGAACGCCCTGATTCCCCTGTTCGAGGCGGTGAGCAACGCGCTGCACGCGGTCGACACGAGATGGGGGGACAAGGCGACCGAACTTGGCAAGGTGAAGGTGTCGATGATCCGCCGGGACGACGAGGCCGAGTCCAACGTCGTCGGCTTCCGTGTGTCCGACAACGGCGTGGGCCTCACCGAGGCAAACTGGAAGTCGTTCAGGACATCCGACTCGTCCTTCAAGATATCCCGGGGAGGCAAAGGTGTCGGGCGCCTGTCATGGCTGAAGGCATTCGGTGGATGCCACGTGGTCAGCCACTTCGACGAGAACGACATCACCCACCGGAGGGAGTTCCGGTTCTCCCTCGGCACCGATAACCCCATACAGGGACACTCGCTGGACCTGCTTGCTGGAACGGTCGCTTCCGGCACGGAGGTCCGGCTGGAACCCTACGCTACACACTTCGAGGTCCATTGCCCTAAGAAGATGACGACCATCGCTGCCAAGCTTGTCGGTCACTTCCTGCCATATCTTGTGATCGGCAAACTGCCGAAGGTCCTCCTTGAGGACGCGGACGGGCAATATGTCGAGCTTGGCGACTTCTACGGCCAGAACCAGAGGCGAAACTCGGTGGACGTCCTAGAGCTGAAGGCCGGCGCCCAGGCGGAGGACCAGGAATTCCACGTCTACCACGTGCTGCTCAGGAAGAACCTGAAGTTCCTGGAAAACGGCCTGCACTGGATGTTCTACGCAGGTAACGAGCGGGTAGCGCGGGAAGCGAACATCGACGGGCAGCTCGGCCTCAAGTACGTCGGCGACGACGGCGACTGCGTCTACGTGGGCCTTGTCGCGGGACCGTTCCTGGATGCGCACGTCAACCAGGAGCGTACCAGCTTCACGTTCGGGTCCGAGACCGCACAGGCGATCCACGACAAGGCCGTCGCCTCCGCGAAGACGTTCCTATCGGAATACATCGAGCGCATCAGGGCCGCCCAGATGGTCACCACGGACAAGGTGATCCGGGAGAATCCCCAGTTCCTCCCATTCCGGGAACGCCTGGATGATTTCGTGTCCTCCAACCTTGGTTTGAACAAGCAGGACGAGGAGGAGATCTTCCTCGAGCTGTCCCGCCGACGCCTGCGGGACAAGCGGCGGTTGGACGGCCAGATCCGCTCCATACGGGATGGCGTCGGCGCCGCCGGACTGGCCGAGTCCGTCGGCAACATCACCAAGGCCCTCAACGACGAGAAGAAGGGGTCGCTGGCCGAGTACGTCGTCAGGCGGAAGGCCATCCTGGACCTGCTCGGATCGTCCCTGGCCTACAGGGACTCCGACGATCCGCGCTACTTCAAGGAGGAGGTTGTCCACGGCCTCATCGTACCCCTTCGCACCTCTTCGGAGGACCTCGACTACGAGGACCACAATCTCTGGATCCTCGACGACCGCCTGGCCTTCTACGCCTTCTTCCGGTCGGACAAGCCGTTCAGCACCTTCGTGGAGGGCGCCGAGAGCGGCAGGGAGCCGGACATAGCGGCCGTGTTCGAGCGGTCGCTTGCATTCCAGCGCGAGGGCCAGGACGAGCCCATCGTCATCGTGGAGTTCAAGCGCCCGGGGAGGGACGACTACACGGGCAACTCGAACCCGGTCACGCAGGTGCTGGAGTACGTAGACGTCTTCCGAGATGGCAAGGCCGTCAAGGGCAAAGACGGCGCCATCATCAAGCCCATCAACCCGGCCACGCGATTCATCTGCTTCATCGTGGCCGACTTTACCGACAGCCTGCTCAAGGTCGTCCGAACCTCCCCGGCTAACAACCCCACGGCGGACGGCCAGGGGTTCTTCGGCGTTTCCGCCGGTCACAACGCCTCGGTCGAGGTCATGCCATATGCCAAGGTGCTGAACGACGCCCGCGTCAGGAACGAGGCGTTCTTCCGCCACCTCGGCTTGACCTGAACGCAACCAGCCAGGCTCAGCGGTGTGGCCGGGGGTAGACGCATGAGCATCGGCAGGAAGGTGGCCCTGGCCCGGCACGTCGTCGAGGTCGTGGCGCCCCCGATGGACACTGAGCGCCTCGGCTCGCTCCTGGCGGCTGCCTTCGGCGCGACGTCGGTCAGGCTGCGGACGACGGTGAGCCTGCGCGACGATGGCGAGCCTGCCTTCGGCCGCCTGTCGCGGCTCGGCACGAGGATCATGGATGTCCTTGCGGACGGAAAGCCGTGGAGGTCGAAGCACCTCGTCGAGCGGGTCGCCGATGGCCGGAAGCCTGCCACGGTGAGACACAAACTCGACGTGCTGTGGGACGAGGGTCGCATCACCAAGCCGAGATCCGGGGTATGGCTGCTCGCCGGGATGCCGGAGCCGTCGGCCGCTGAGATACCGCCCCTGAGGACGGAAAGGGTCGGCGGTCCGACCGGGCGGAAGGTGCTGGCACGCCTGGACGCGCCGACATCCTCTAACACCCTGGTCGAGGAGCTGGGTGTCACGCGGCAGAGGGTAGACCAGATCCTCAAGGCGCTGCTGTCCGACGGCAAGGTGGTCCGGGTGCCCGAACCCGGGACACAGGGCCGGTGGCTCTGGATGAGGGCGGAGATCAACGTGAGGTCCGCCCTGCGCGGCCATGCTCCCAGCCTGCCCGACGGCCGGATCCGAGTCCTGAACGCGCTGGCTCCCGACGCCGTCCATTGGATAGGCGACGTCGCCGATACTGCGGGCCAGGTGGTCATGGCGGTCCGCAACCAAGTCGTGGAGCTGGAGGCCCGGGGCCTGGCAGTCAGCTTCAGGCTCGGCCAGAAGCGATACGTCGGTGTCACTCCGCGAGGGTTGGAACACCCGGCGAGGGCGGCCTCGTCCCGGGCCGCGGTCGCGGACATGTCCCGGGCGTTCGGGCGCAAGCGCATCGCGTTCTTGGAAACATTGTCCGTCCTGGGGGAGGCCCGCACCATCGACATCACCGGAGCCCTGGCCGGTCTGGATCGCCCAGGCGTGGGCCTCATGTCCGGGCAGCAGATCGCGGCTCTAACCAGGAGCGACTTCGCAGAGGCCGTCCCCGGCGAGCCGGGTAGGCACCCGCTCTATCGCCTGACCGAGGCGGGACGGTTTGGGGCTGCGATGGTGGCTCGGCACAGGACGCCGCCCGACAGGGATGACGTGCTAAGGAGGAGTGCCGCCTACCGCGAGAGAAAGTCGCAGATCCTGCGGGAGGCAGCCATCGGGAAGGTCGGAGTTTCAGGCCCGGCCGCCAGCCCCGGCCAGGCGGCAATACTGGAGGCGCTCGCCTCGGGTCCGTTGCCGACCCCGGCGCTCCAACGGGTAGTCGCCCCGCACGTTAAGGATCCGAGAAGCATCAGCCTGATGCTCAAGACGCTCTCGGGCCGCGGCGCGATCATGCTTGTCGGGATGAACGGACTAGCGAAGGTCTGGTCACTTAGTCAGTAGCTCACCTCCGCCCCTCGCAGTGGCACCCGCCTCCGATGGAACGCTTCCACCAGCACGACGTCCTTGAGTCCCTTGCCGCAGGCCACGCACCTGAGTCTGCGCAGGACGCCGCCGACAGTCGCGCCCGGGTAGTGCCGCGCCAAATGCCTCGATCCGGTGGCTTCGTCCCCTGGGGCAGGAGGCGTCGCCGCACTCGACCTCCAGCATCCAGGCCCGGTACACCTCCAGCGGGGCGGCCAGGATGTCCGACCGGAGCTTCGACGGGGACCGGTTGTGCGCCATACGCGCGGAAACTAACCCCATGCCGCCGTCCGGAACAAGTCGTGAACACGACGGAGCGGCTCTCCTTGCGCGTCCGCAAACGGGGCTGGTAGCCGTCCGCGCCTGGCGGCGGGAAGGAGGGGCGGTATGCGTGGACTGGTTCTGGCTGGCGTGCTGGCTATGGTTCCCCTGGCGGCAGGGGGCGACCGACTACAGCTGCCCGGCGACGAACGGCGGCGCACGGGTGCTGAACTGGAAGATGGCTGACAGCCGCGGCGACCTGGAGCTCAAGCCCCTTAACCCGGACGACGCCTCGTGGACGTGGACGGCCTCCAGCCGGAACGTGCGGATCGTCTGCGGCTACATGCGCTCCACCGCTACGGTGGAGATCCCCGTCGCGGGGAACCTACGGAGATGCGAGAACCCGGGCATGACGCACGACTTCCACTGCCGCTGACCTAGGCGGCAGCCGTCCGGGGCGCCTGGGCGGGCCGCAGCCGCATCCCCGGCGCCTCGACCAGCGCGTGCCCGGCATGGGCCGCCGCCGCCGCCCCGGCGAGCCCCAGGGCGAACGCGGCCGCGAGGGGAACCCCCGCCTTCGCCGCCCCGGCCGCCAGCGCCAGGACGGGCAGGTGCACGAGGTAGGCGGAGTACGAGTGCAGGGCCACCGCGGCGGACGGCCGTGCCAGGACGGCGGGCATCCGGCGCACGGCGAGCGCGCCGACGAGGAGGCCGCAGCACCCGGCCTCCGCCAGGCAGGGCGACGTCGGCAGCCACGCGCCGTGGAGGCCCGGGACAAGGTAGGTCCACCACGCCACCAGGATCAGCAGGCACCCGACGGCGGCCGCGGCGCGGGGACGTCCGAACAGGCCGGGGCAGCCTCGGCGCTCCAGGGCGGCCAGCGCCACGCCGTACGCAATGCAGTCCAGGGAGAGCAGGCCGTCGTGGTAGCCGTAGCCGGGGATGGCCTCCCGCGCCGCCAGGGGGACGAGCAGGAAGGCGCCGACCACCGGCCACACCGCGGCCCGGCCCCAGCGGGCGCACCCGGCGAGCAGCGCGGTCGCCGCCAGGAGATAGAACCACTCCTCCACGGCCAGCGACCAGGCGACGGCGAACCACTCGTCCTCGGGATCGTGGCCGAGGTTGAGCAGCATCAGGCCCCAGCGGAGGACATGGGAGCCGACCGCCGCCGCCGGGGGCGACAGGACCGCCATCAGGGCGAGGACGGTCCAGAACAGGGGCAGCGTCCTACCCCAGCGACGGCACATGAAGCGGAGCCAGGCGTCCGGCGTCGGGCGGTCGGCTACCCCCAGGAGGATGCGGCCGATCAGCAGGCCGGAGAGCGCGAAGAATAGCTGGACGCCGAGGCCGCCCATGAACCCCGTCCATCCCGGCGCGGGCAGGCCGTATACGGACCACCCGTATCCGCAGGCGTGCGAGGCGACGACGAGTAGGACCGCGGCGGCACGGACCGCGTCGAGGCCGGGTGCGTGGCGCATGGCGTCCTCCCTCAGCCGGCCATCGAGAAGCGGATGTTCGACCCATTGCGGCAGTTCGCCGCGACCATGGCCATCCACGCCTGGCCGGGAACCTGGTAGCTGCCGGCACCGCCGTTGGACGGGTTACCCGGGTCGGTGTTGATCACCATCTGCACCAGGTTGGACCCCATCTGCGCCCCGGCGAGGGCCATGTCCGAGCAGCCCTTCTGCGACAGGCCGTAGAACACGATGTCGAAGCCGTAGTTGACCTGATCCGCATAGACGACGACCCGGCCGTGGTAGGGGTTCGACATCGCGCCGTCGGACGCCCACTTCCGCGGCAGCAGGCCGCTGTCGGCGACCGTGGCCGTGTCCAGGCCGGAGTAGTCGGCCTGCCCCTCGTACAGGGAGTAGACCGCCTGCTCGACGGCGACCGCCTCGGTGACGGCCTCCTCGCTCTGCCGGGCGTCCGAGGCGTTCGAGAAGAACAGCATGATGCCGGCGACCAGGAGGGCGACGATGGCGAGCACCATCGAGATCTCGACCAGGCTGAACCCGGTGCGGCGACGGGCGCCGCGACGGCGCGGGCAGCCCGCGTCAATGGTGATGGCGGACATGGCGGACGCTCCCTTGGGTGGCTCGCCCAAGGGTATCAAAGCGGGGTTCCCGGACTGAAGGATCCCGGTGACTAGGGCGTGGACTCATTTCAGCCAATCTGTGACGAGGACGGCGAGACAGACGCCGGCGAGGAAGTTTCGGGCGGTTTTGTCGTAGCGGGTTGCGATGGCGCGCCAATCCTTGAGGCGGCAGAAGGCGCGCTCGATCAGGTTTCGGGCCCGATATGCGATCGCGTCGAAGGCTGGCCGAACGAGACGGCGTGGGTTTGGCGAGATGACAGGTTCGGTGCCCTGGTTGGCGAGGAAGTCACGCAGGTCGTTGGCGTCGTAGGCCTTGTCGGCGACAAGCCGGCGCATGGGTGGCACGCTGGCCAACAGCGCCCGGCCGCCGTGAATGTCGTGGACCTGGCCGGCTGTAAGCATCAAGGCATAGAGGCGGCCGGCTCCGTCGGCGAGCGCGTGGATTTTGGTCGTGGGTCCGCCGCGCGAGCGGCCGTTTGCCTGGTTCTGCTGCCCCCTTTTGCACCCGCGGCCGAGCGGTGCGCGCGCACGGCTGAACTGTCGACCATGGCAAAGTCCGGCGGCTCCTCGCAGGCCACGAGCGCAGCCAGTAATCCTTGCCAGATGCCCTTCTCGCTCCAGCGATCGAAACGGTTGAACAGTGTGGTCCGAGGACCGTATTCGGCCGGGACAGCGCGCCAACGCAGTCCTTCCCGATACCGGTGCAGAATGCCGCTGATCACTCGGCGATCGTCAACCCTCGGCTTGCCACCCAACTGCGGCAGCAGTGGCTCAATCACCGCCCACTGCACGTCGTTCAGCCAGAACTGATCCGCCATAATTCACCTCCAAACCAAGCGAATCAGAGCCGCCGTGACCGGTGCAATGGGGACAGACCCTAGGAGAGCGCCCTCCTGACGGCGGCCTCCACGGCGGCGGCGACCCCGGACCAGGCGTCGCCCTCCGCCGGGTGCGAGGATCCCGGCCTGTAGAGCGTCAGCCATGGCAGGCGGGCGGGCGCCCCGGCGCAGGCGGCGACGTCCACCCACCCGGCGCCCGGCATCGCGGCGATGGCCTCCCTGACACGGGCGACGGCATCCTCCGCACGCATTCCGCGCGGCAGGAAGGCGTCCGTCACGTCCACGATCGCGTCGAAGCGAAGGAGGTCCGGTGCCATGGCCGGACCGTACGGGCAGCCCCGGGCGGCGGCAAGCCCGCTCACCGCGCGGCCCTGGCGGCGGCCTCGGCCTTCGTCGGCCTGCCCGGCCTGCGCCGCGGCGGCGGTTCGGCCGGGACCGCGGCCGCCGCTTTCCCGGCCAGCCATCGGTCGAGGTCGACCACGCGGAACCGCCGGTCGCGGATCCCGTAGCTCACGCTCGGGGGACCGCGTCGGCGGTAGACCATCGTGCGCAGGGCACCCGCGGTCGGCAGGCCGAGGTAGGCTGCGGCCTGGGCGTAGTTCATCACCGCCGGGGCGGTGACCATCTGGATGGAGGTCGGCACGGTGTGCGGGACCAGTCGGACGCCAGACCCCCTCGGCGACGTCGGCGCGGTTCGGCGGTGGGCCCCGCCGCCCCCGGTTACCCCGGGGTTGGTGACGGCGGTCTAGCCGGCGCGGCGCACGGACGTCAACGCGGTATATTGACACCACGGGCGGAACGTTGCAGGCGACATCCTAGCCGGAGATGTGCGGGCGTCGGGACACCACGAGCGCTAGGCCATCGACCTGGGCCAATCGCGGGCCAATCAGCGCGTGACGACCTGCCATGGTAGGTGACGGCGTGTGACGTCGTGCGACAACGATTTCAGCGTGTTGAACCCGTATGCCCAGGCCCGTATGGTGTTCGCGTCGCCCTTTCAAGGCTGTAACACGGGTTCGAATCCCGTACGGGGCACCCATGGTCCTTCTGCAATCTGATATTGTTTCTTGCCCGAACAGTAAGTTCGGGGTTTTGTCAGTGGTGCCGGCCGAATAGAGGACGAGTGGTGTCCGGCCTTCCCGTTGACTACAGCAGATCAAGGCGCCCGGGGCTTTCGACAACTCCTCCTACGCGGCGTCGAGAAGGTCACCTGCGAATGGGCGTTGATCTGCACCGCCTACAATCTCGCAAAGCTCACCGCATGAGAAGGTGCCTCTGGCACGTCCGCGTAAACCATTACCCATATGCAAAGCCAGCAAGCCGTTACCGGGACGCGCTCCTAGGCAGTGCCGACATGGACCTCCTGGCTGCTCAGCGTTTCAACCGGTAGCCCGTCTTGAAGATCCAGCCGATCGCGAGGAGGCAGGCCGCCATGAACACCAGGGTCATGCCCAGGCTCACGCCGACGCCGATGTCGGCGCGGCCGAAGAAGCTCCAACGGAAGCCGCTGACCAGGTAGACCACGGGATTGAACAAGGTGACCGTCTGCCAGAATGGCGGCAGCATGCTGACCGAGTAGAAGCTGCCGCCCAGGAAGGTCAGCGGCGTCACGATCAGCAGCGGCACCAGGTTCAGCTTCTCGAAACTGTCGGCCCAGATGCCGATGATGAAGCCGAACAGGCTGAACGTCACCGCCGTCAGCACCAGGAACACCACCATCCACGCCGGGTGAGCGATCCCGTAGGGCACGAACAGCCGCGCGGTCGCCAGGATGATCACTCCGAGCAGCAGCGACTTGCTGGCGGCCGCGCCGACATAGCCGAGGACGATCTCGATCGACGACACCGGGGCGGACAGCAGCTCGTAGATGGTGCCGACGAATTTGGGGAAATAGATCGCGAACGACGCATTGGCGATGCTCTGCGTCAGCAGCGACAGCATGGTCAGCCCGGGGATGATGAAGGCGCCATAGCTCACCCCGTCCACCGATGCCATGCGCGAGCCGATGGCCGCGCCGAACACGACGAAATAGAGCGAGGTGGAAATCACCGGCGACACGATGCTCTGCAGCAACGTGCGCCATGTCCGGTTCATCTCGAACACGTAGATGGCGCGGATGGCGTGCAGGTTCATGGCTGCGCGTGCACGAGCCCGACGAAGATCTCCTCGAGCGAGCTGCGATGCGTCTGGACGGTCTTCACTGCGATGCCCAGCCGGTCCAGGTCACGCATCAGCGCGGCGATGCCGTTGTCGTCGGCCTGCGCGTCGTAGCTGTAGGCCAGCTCCGTGCCGTCCGCGGCGGCGACCAGCTTGTAGGAGTCGAGAGCGCCGGGCACCGTGGGCAGCGGATGCCGCAGGGTCAGCGTCAACCGTGCGGTGCCGAGCTTGTTCATCAACGTGGTCTTTTCCTCGACGACCAGGATGCGGCCGCCGGAGATCACCCCGATGCGGTCGGCCATCTGCTCCGCCTCCTCGATGTAGTGGGTGGTCAGGAAGATGGTGACGCCGGATTGGCGCAGCGCACGCACCACGTCCCACATGTCGCGCCGCAGCTCCACGTCGACGCCCGCCGTCGGCTCGTCCAGGAACAGGATGCGGGGTTCGTGCGACAGCGCCTTGGCGATCATCACCCGCCGCTTCATCCCGCCGGAGAGGGTGATGATCTTCGAGTGGCGCTTGTCCCACAACGAGAGGTCGCGCAGCACCGTCTCGACGTAAGCGGGGTTCGCGGGCTTGCCGAACAGGCCGCGGCTGAACGACACCGTCGCCAGCACCGTCTCGAACGCGTCGGTGGACAGTTCCTGCGGCACCAGCCCGATGCTGCGGCGGGCGGCGCGATACTCCGCCCGCACGTCGTGCCCGTTCGCCAGGATGCGCCCGCTGCTCGGGTTGACGATGCCGCAGATGATGCTGATGAGCGTCGTCTTCCCGGCGCCGTTCGGGCCGAGCAAGGCGAAGATCTCACCCGGGCGGATATCGAGGTCGATGCGTTGGAGGGCCTGAAAGCCGGAGGCGTACGTCTTCGTGACGCCTTGGACGGAAATGGCGGGCGTTGTCACGGCGCGCACCCTGGCCGATCACCGCCCGGCAGACAAGCCGCTAGGCCCTGGCGTTGCGGATGGCGGCCAGGGTGACCGGCCGGAAGTCCCAGGCGTCCACGCCGACATCGGCCTGGCGCGGCAGCGGTTTCAACCTGCCATGGCTGTGGCCGTGCAGGTTCCAGGCGCCGCGCCCCATGTCGCGCCAGGTGCGGAAGGCGTAGTGGCACAGCACGAGCCGGATGCCGTCGCCGGTGATCTCCGCGTAGCTCTGCACGCTGGACCAGACCGGCAATGCGGTGACCGCCGCGGGATCGTTGTTGCCGGTGACGAGGTGCTTGCGGCCGGGCAGCGCGGCGAGCAGCCCGGCCGTATCCACGCGGCGGCCGACCGCGAAATCACCGAGATGCCACACATCGTCGTCTTCGCGGACGGTGTCCTGCCAAGCCGCCACCATGGCCGCGTCCATCGCCGCCACGGACGCGAAGGGCCGCCGGTAGAGTCCCAGCGCACCGCCATGCCCGAAATGCGTGTCCGCGATGAAGAAGATGGCCACTCGATCCCCCGCGTCGATCCCGTTCCATCGTAGGGTGCAATGCGCTTGGAGCATTGCACCACGCGCCCCGCGGCCATGCCGGTGGTGGCGCAATCCCAAAGCGGATTGCACCCTACGCCCTCGCCGCGGTGGATGCGGCGGCTCGGCCTGTCATAAATTTGCCATTGGGCAGTCGTTTCGTCGGCCGTTAGACAGCCGCTCGTGTCGCCCCTATTCCTCGCCTCCCTCCATCGATGACGGGAGCCGCCCTTCGGCTGGACGGGCTGGTCAAGGCCTGGCCGGGTGGGCGGGCGCTGGACGGTGTCAGCCTGTTCGTCCCGGCCGGGCAGTTCGCCATGCTGCTGGGGCCATCCGGCTGCGGCAAGTCGACCTGCCTGCGCGTCGCCGCGGGGCTGGAGTCGCCGGATGCCGGCCGGGTCGAGATCGACGGCCGCGACGTGACGCGGCTGCCGCCCGCCGCCCGCGGGATTGCCATGGTGTTCCAATCCTACGCCTTGTTCCCGCATCTGAGCGTGGCGGAGAACATCGTGTTCGGCCTGCGCGCCCGCCGCGTCCCTCGGCCCGAGCGGACCCGCCGGCTGGCCGACGCCGCCGGCATGCTGGGGTTGACCGCATTGCTGGACCGCAAGCCGGCGCAGCTGTCCGGCGGCCAGCAGCAGCGCGTGGCGCTGGGACGCGCCGTGGTCGCGGAGGCACGGGTGTGCCTGATGGACGAGCCACTCTCCAACCTTGATGCCCAGCTGCGCTCCGACATGCGGCGCGAAATCCTGGCGCTGCAGCGCCGGCTGGGCATGACCATGCTCTACGTCACGCACGACCAGACCGAGGCGATGGCGATGGCCGACCAGGTCGTGCTGCTGCGAGGCGGCCGGGTCGAGCAGGATGCCCCGCCGGCGGAGCTGTATGCCCGGCCGGCGACGCGCTTCGCCGCCGGTTTCGTGGGCACGCCACCGATGAACCTGCTTCCCGCCGGGGCGCTGGGCCACGCGGCAGCCGGCGCCGAAACGGTGGGCATCCGCCCCGAGGCCGTGCGCCTGGAGCGGGGCGGCATCCCCGCCGCGGTCGAGCATGTCGAGTATCTCGGCGCCGACACCAACGTCAGCCTGACCGTGGACGAGCATCGGCTGATCGCCCGGCTGCCCGGACCCGTGTCGCTCCAATCCGGGGACACGGTGGCGATCGGGTTCGCGCCGGACGACCTGCACTTCTTCGACACGGCCGGACAGCGGCTGCAACCGCAGGAGGAACTCACATGACACTGCCCCGCCGGCTGCTGCTCGGCAGCGCGCTCGCCACGTCCGTCCTGGCCAGGCCGGCCATCCTGCGGGCGCAGGCGGCGGCGACCATCGACTTCCTGTTCCCGGTCGCGGTCGGCGGCCCGATCACCAGGATCATCGACGGCTACGCGCAGGATTTCCAGCGCGAGCACCCCGGCATCACCGTGCGGCCGGTCTATGCCGGCAGCTACGTGGACACGCTGACCAAGGCGCAGACGGCGCTGAAGGCGGGCGAGAAGCCGACCATGGCGGTGTTGCTGTCCACCGACGCCTACACGCTGATCGACGACGACCGCATCGTCCCGTTCGACACGCTGCCGGGTGGCGGTGCCTGGCTGGACGCGTTCTACCCGGCCTTCCTGCGCAACACGCAGATCGCCGGCCATAGCTGGGGCGTGCCGTTCCAGCGCTCCACCATCGTGATGTTCTACAACAAGGGCCTGTTCAAGGAAGTCGGCGTCGACCCGGACCACCCGCCGGCGAGTTGGGCCGAGAATGCCGAGGTCGCGGCCAAGCTGTCGAAGAAGGACACGCGCTGGGGCACCGAGATCCCCGCAACCGGCTTCACCTACTGGCTGTTCCAGGCGCTGGTGGCCCAGGCCGGCGGCGAGCTGGCCGATGCCGACGGCACGGCCGTCAGCTACGACACGCCGGCCGCCCGGCGCGCCCTCGGCTACTGGCTGGACCTGCAGAAGAGCGGCGCCACGCCGCCGGGCCTGGTGGAATGGGGCACGACGCCGCGCGACTTCCTGGAGGCGCGCTCCGCCATGGTGTGGACCACCACCGGGAACCTGTCCAACATCCGCGCGAACGCCAAATTCCCCTTTGGCGTGGCGATGCTGCCGGCCGACCAGCGCCGCGGCAGCCCGACCGGCGGCGGCAATTTCTACCTGTTCAAGGCAGCCAGCCCGGAGCAGCAGGCCGCGGCGCTCACCTTCCTGCAATGGATCACCAGCCCGGCGCGCGCGGCGCAGTGGGGCATCGACACCGGCTACGTCGCCACCCGGCCGGATGCCTGGGACACGCCGGCGATGCAGGCCTACCTCGGGGGCTTCCCGGCCGCCGCGGTGGCGCGCGACCAGCTGCAATATGCGGTGCCGGAGCTCTCCACCCATGACAACCAGCGCGTGACGGAGGCGCTGAACGTCGCGCTGCAAGCCGCGCTGACCGGCAAGAGCGACCCCGATCGCGCCCTGGCAGACGCCCAGGCCACCGGCACCCGTTTGTTGAAGGGGTACAAGTGATGCATCGCCGCACCCTGCTCGCGACCGGCGCCGCCGCGCTGGCCGCGCCGTCCATCCTGCGCGCCCAAGCCGTGCAGTCGCTGACCTTCTACTACCCGATCGCGGTCGGCGGCCCGTTGCAGACGATCATCGACGGCTACTGCGCCGACTACAGGAAGGAGACGGGCGTCACGGTGAACCCCGTCTACGCCGGCACCTACGGCGAGGCGCTGACCAAGGCCACCACGGCGATCCGTGCCGGGCAGGGGCCGCAATTCGCCGTCCTGCTGGCGGCCGAGATGCACAGCCTGCAGGATGCCGACATCCTGGTCAGCCTGGACGAGATCGGCGGCGACGGGCTGAAGGAGTGGACCGACGGCTTCTACCCGGCGTTCATGGCCAACAGCCATGTCGACGGCAAGACGTGGTCGGTTCCGTTCCAGCGCTCGACGATGATCGCCTACTACAACAAGCAGGCCTTCGAGCAGGCGGGCCTTGACCCGGCTGCGTTCCCGAAGACCTGGGCGGACCTCGCGGACACCGCGAAGAAGCTGACCAAGGCCGAGAACGGCCGGGTGACGCGCTGGGGCATCAAGATCGCCGGCGACCTCGGCAACGCGCAATGGACGTTCGGCGCGCTGGCCAACCAGATCGGCCAGACGCTGATGAACGAGGCAGGCAACGTCACCTATTTCGATGCGCCGAAGACGGTGGAGGCGCTGACCTACTGGCGCGACCTGGCCGCGGTCCACGGCGCGACGCCGCCCGGCATCTCCGCCTGGCCCACCCTGTCGCCCGACTTCCTGGAGGGCAACACGGCGATCATCTGGCACACCACGGGCAACCTGACGAACCTGCGCGACAAGGCCCCGTTCCCGTTCGGCGTCGCCGGCGTGCCGGGGCAGGCGAGCCCGCACACGGTGGTGGGCGGCGGCAACCTGTATTTCTTCAAGCACGCCAGCCCCGCCGAACGTCAGGCCAGCCTGCGCTTCGCCCGCTGGGTCACCGCGCCGGAGCGGGCGGCGGACTGGTCGATCAAGACCGGCTACATCGCCAGCAGCCCGGCGGCCTACGACACGGCGCTGCTGAAGGACTACGTCGCGAAGTTCCCGGCCGCCGCGGTCGCGCGGAACTTCCTGCCGGTGGCGACGGGGGAGCTGTCCACCTTCGAGAACCAGCGCATCCAGAAGGTTCTGACCGACCAGATCCAAGGCGTGCTCAACGGCGGCAAGCAGCCTGCGGCCGCGATGAAGGAGGCGCAGGCGGATAGCGGCCGCATCCTGCATCCCTTTCTCTAGTGCAGGACCTCTGTAGGGTGCGTTGCGCTTTGGCAACGCACCACAGTGCGGGCTGTGGTGCGGTTCCAAAGCGAACCCCACCCGACGCGACTTTTCTGTAGATGCGGCGGGAGGCTGTCCAGGCCTGGCTGATGCTGTTGCCGGCGCTGGTGCTGCTCGCGGCGTTCACGCACTGGCCGGCGGTGCTGACGGCGGTGGACAGCGTCTTCTCCACCCCGCGCGGCGCCAGGCCGGCGCATTTCGTGGGCGCGGACAACTACGCCGGGTTGTGGGACGACCCGGTGTTCTGGCAGGCGATCCGCAACAACGCCATCTACGCGGTCACCACCATTCCGGCGTCGATCGTGCTGTCGCTGAGCATGGCGTTGGCGGTCGACAGCGCGATCCCCGGGCGCAGCCTGCTGCGGATGGCCTATTTCCTGCCGACCGTGCTGCCGATGATCGCCGTCGCGAACATCTGGCTGTTCTTCTACACGCCCGATTACGGCCTGCTGGACCAGGTGCTGGGTCCGCTCGGCCTCGGCCGGCACAACTGGCTCGGCGACCCCGCGCTCGCCCTGCCGTCGCTGATCGCGGTGGCGGTGTGGAAGGAGGCGGGGTTCTTCATGATCTTCTATCTCGCCGCCCTGCAGACGATGCCGCCCGTGCTGCGGGATGCCGGCGCGCTGGAGGGGGCGGGCCGGTGGTATTTCTTCCGCCGGGTGACGCTGCCGCTGCTGATGCCGACGACGCTGTTCGTGCTGGTCAATGCGGTGGTGAACGCCTTTCGGCTGGTGGACCACGTGATCGTCATGACGCATGGCGGCCCGGCCAACGCCACCACGCTGCTGCTGTACTACATCTACGAGACCGGCTTCCGCTTCTCCGACACCGCCACGGCCGCCACGCTGACAGTCGTGCTGCTGCTGATCCTTGGCGCGCTGGCGGGCCTCCAGTTCGGCCTGCTGGGCCGCCGCGTGCATTACCGGTGAGCCGCAGCGCCGGGCCGCTGGTCACCCTGGGGGCCTGGTTGCTGGGGCTGCTCTGGCTGCTGCCGCTGCTCTACGCGACGTGGGCGGCGATCCACCCGGCCGCCTACGCCACTCGGCTGGTGCCCTTCGCGCCGCTGACGATGGACAACTTCGCCACCGCCTGGGTGGCGGCACCCTTCCCGCGCTACTTCCTCAACACGATGCTGCTGGTCGGCTTCATCCTGGTGGCCCAATTCGTCCTGTGCACGCCCGCAGCCTACGCCTTCGCCCGGATGCGCTTCCGCGGGCGGGAGGCGGTGTTCGCGCTCGTGCTGATGCAGCTGATGGTGGCACCGGACATGCTGCTGGTGGCCAACTACACGACCGTCGCCCATCTGGGCCTGGTCGACACCATCCCCGGCATCGCCCTGCCGTATCTCGGCTCCGCCTTCGGCATCTTCCTGCTGCGCCAGACCTTCCGCCAGGTGCCGCAGGAACTGGACGACGCCGCCCGGCTGGAAGGGTCCGGCCTGCTGGCCCGGCTCTGGCGCGTCTACGTCCCGCTGGCGCGGCCGACCTACGTGGCCTACGGCCTGGTGCTGGTCAGCTACCACTGGAACAACTTCCTCTGGCCGCTGGTGGTGGCGGACTCCGTCACCACCCGCCCGCTGACGGTGGGCCTGGCCGTGTTCGCCTCCACCGACCAGGGCGTGGACTGGTCGGTGATCAGCGCGGCGACGCTGATGACGGCGGCGCCGCTGCTGGTCGCGTTCCTGATCTTCCAGCGCCAGTTCGTGCAGAGCTTCATGCGCGCCGGCATCCGATGACGGCTGCAACATATTTGTCATCGAACTGACTTCCCGCCGACGCGGTTGCTTCCGGAGGCGAGTGCTACGTCGCCGCGCATGCACAGGCAGAACGTCCTCCTCGTCGTCGTCGACCAATGGCGCGGCGACCATGTTCCCCACGTCCAGCGCGCGGACGGCCGGCAGCCGGTGCTGCGCACGCCGAACCTCGACCGGCTGTGCGCGGAGGGGACGACGTTCCGCAACCACGTCACCACCACCGTGCCATGCGGCCCCGCGCGCGCGAGCCTGCTGACCGGGCTGTACCAGATGAACCACCGGGCCTGCCAGAACACCATCCCGCTGGACGGCCGGCATGACACGCTGCCGCGGGCGCTGCGCCGCGCCGGCTACGAGCCCGCTTTGGTCGGCTACACGACGACGGGGCCGGACCCCCGCACCACCGGGCCGGCCGACCCGCGCTTCACCGTGCTGGGCGACGTGATGGATGGCTGGCGCCCGGTGGGCGAGTTCGGCCCGGCGCACGATGCCTATTTCGGCTGGCTGGCGCAGCAGGGCTTCGCGCTGCCGCCGAACCGGGACGACATCTGGCTGCCGGAGGGCGAGGACGCGGTGCCGGGCGCCACCGACCGGCCGTCCCGCGTGCCCGCCGCGCTGTCGGACTCGGCGTACTTCACCGAACGCGCGCTCACCTACCTCAAAGGCCGCGACGGCCTGCCGTTCTTCCTGCATCTCGGCTACTACCGCCCGCACCCGCCTTTCGTCGCCAGCGCGCCGTACCATGCGATGTATCGGCCCGAGGACATGGCGCCCCCCGTCCGGGCCAGCAGCGCGTTGGCCGAGGCCGAGCAGCATCCGCTGCTGCGGTTCTACCTGCAGAACTCGTTGAACCGGGGCTTCTTCCAGGGTGCGGAGGGCATGGTCGCCGACCTCGACGAGCAGGCGATCCGGCAGATGCGCGCGACCTATTGCGGGATGATGACCGAGATCGACGACCAGCTCGGCCGGGTCATGGCCTGGCTCGACGAGACGGGGCAGTGGGACGAAACGCTCGTCGTCTTCACCTCCGACCATGGCGAGCAGCTCGGCGACCACCACCTGCTCGGCAAGGTCGGCTACTTCGACGAGAGCTTCCGCATCCCGCTGGTCATCAAGGCGCCGCATCAGCCCGGCGGTGCGATCGTCGATGCGCCGACCGAGAGCATCGACCTGATGCCGACCATGCTGCACTGGCTGGGCGCCCCGATCCCGAACGCGGTGGACGGCCGCAGCCTGATGCCGTTCGTGCGCGGCGAGACGCCGGGGGATTGGCGGACGGAGCTGCACTACGAATACGATTTCCGCGACATCCACTACTCCCGGGCGGAGACCGCGCTCGGGCTCGGGATGGAGGATGCCAGCCTCTGCGTCGTGCAGGACAGGCACTACAAATACGTCCACTTCGCCGCGTTGCCGCCGCTGTTCTTCGACCTGCAGGCCGACCCGCACCAGTTCCGCAACCTGGCGGAGGACCCGGCGCATGCCGCGCTGGTGCGGGACTACGCGCAGCGTGCGCTGTCCTGGCGGCTGCGCCACGCCGACCGCACGCTGACGCATTACCGCGCCACGCCGGCCGGGCTCGAAACACGCAAGAGGGTGTCGTGATGTTGCATCTCCCACGCCGTTCGGTCATGGCCGGGCTGTCCGGGGCGGCTGCCTTCCCCCGCTTCGCCATCGCCCAGGCCGAGACGCGGCCGACGATCACGATCGCCGTGCAGAAGATCAGCAACAGCAACACGCTGGACGACCTGCGCGAGCAGTCCAACGTGGGCACGCGGCTGTCGGTGTTCTTCGTCGAGCGCCTGATCGACCTGAACTACCAGGGCCAACTGGAGATGACGCCCGGCCTGGCGACGAGCTGGCGCCGGATCGACGACAAGACGGTCGAGCTGGCGCTGCGCCGGGGCGTCCGGATGCACAACGGGGACGAGTTCACGGCGGAGGACGTGGTCGCCAGCTTCAGTCCCGGCCGCATGTTCGGCGACACCCATCCGAGCGCCCAGGCAAAGACGCTGCCGCTCTCCGGCGCCATCGTCACCACCAGCCGGACGAAGGACCTGCCGAGCGAGGTGCCGCCGGTGGGCCGTCGGCTGTGGCCCGCGCTCGACCGCGTCGAAGCCGTCGATAAGTACACGGTCCGCTTCGTCAACGCGACGCCGGACGTCACGATGGAGGGCCGCATCTCCTGCCGGGGCAGCGGCATCATCAGCCGCCGCGCGTTCGAGGAGGCGGCGAGCTGGCTGGACTACGCGCGCGCGCCAATTGGCACAGGCCCCTACAAGGTGCGGGAGTTCCGCCCGGACATATCGCTGACGATGGACGCGCACGACGCCTACTGGGGCGGCCGGCCGCCGATCAAGACGCTCCGCCTCGTCGAAGTGCCGGAGGTGAGCGCCCGCATCAACGGGCTGCTGACGGGCGAATACCAGTTCGCCGCCGACATCCCGCCGGACCAGATTTCCGCCATCGAGGGCCATCCGGGGTTCGAGGTCCAGGGTGGCACGATCCCGAACATCCGGATGACCGTGTTCGATAAGAACCATCCGGCATTGCACGATCCGCGCATACGCCTGGCGATGGCCCACGCGATCGACCGCAAGTCGATCGTCGAGAGCCTGTGGGACGGCCGCACGGTCATCCCGGCGGGTCTGCAGTGGCCGTTCTACGACCAGATGTTCGTGCAGGGCTGGACGGTGCCCGAATATGATCCGGCGAAGGCGCGCGACCTGCTGAAGCAGGCGAACTACAAAGGCGACCCGATCCCGTACCGCCTGCTCAACAACTACTACACCAACCAGGTCGCCAACGGGCAGGTCCTGGTGGAGATGTGGCAGCAGGCCGGGCTGAACGTGGAGATCGGCATGAAGGAGAACTGGACCCAGGTGCTGGAGCGCAGCCCGACGCGGGCGATCCGCGACTGGTCGAACTCGGCGCCGTTCAACGACCCGGTCTCCTCCATCGTCAGCCAGCACGGGCCGAACGGCGAGCAGCAGCAGTACGGCGAATGGACCAATGCCGAGATGAACACGCTGTCCTACGAGCTGGAGACCAGCACGGACCGGCCGCGCCGCCACGCCATCTTCGCCCGCATGCTGCAAATCTGCGAACGGGAAGACCCGGCCTACACCGTGCTGCACCAGAACGCGGTGTTCACGGCCAAGCCGAAGTCGATCCGCTGGAAGGCGGCTCCCTCGTTCGCCATGGACTTCCGGGCCGCCAATTGGGCCTGACCGCCCTGCATGGAACCCTCTCCCGCCGGCGGGAGAGGGCAGGGTGAGGGTGGTCGGGCAGCGAAGGAACGCTCGGGTGTGGTCCGTTGCCGGCCGGGTAGCGCCACCCTCACCCCGGCCCTCTCCCGCCGGCGGGAGAGGGCCGGGGTGAGGGCTGCCCCCATCGTCACCATCCGCAACCTCACCGTGGCGTTCCGTGGCACGGTTGCGCTGCACGGGGTCGACCTGCACGTGGATGCGGGGGAGAGCCTGGGCCTGGTGGGTGAATCCGGCTGTGGCAAGTCTGTCACCTGGCTTGCCGCGCTGGGGCTGTTGCCCGACTCCGCCACCGTGGGAGGGAGCGTGACCCTGGACGGGAAGGAACTGCTCGGCGCACCCGCATCGCGGCTGGACCAAGTCCGCGGCGGGCGCATCGCCATGATCTTCCAGGACCCGGCGAGCGCCCTGAACCCGGTCCACCGCATTGGCCGCCAAATTGCGGAAGCCGTCCGCCTGCATCGCGGCCTGTCGGGCGCGGCGGCCCGGGCGGAGGCCCTGCGGCTGCTGGACCAGGTCGGCATCCCCGGCGCCCGCGCCCGCATGGACGCCTATCCGCACGAGATGTCGGGTGGCCAGAACCAGCGCGTGATGATCGCCGCCGCGCTGGCGGGCCGACCGGAGTTGCTGATCGCCGACGAGCCGACGACGGCGCTCGACGTGACCATCCAGGCGCAAATCCTGGAGCTGTTGCAGCAGCTGCGGGAGGAGACCGGGATGGCGCTGGTGCTGATCAGCCACGATTTGGGCGTGGTGGCGGATGTGTGCGAGCGCGTCTGCGTCATGTATGCCGGACGGATCGTGGAAGAGAGCGATGCCCCGTCATTGTTCCGTCAGCCGGCGCACCCCTACGCGGCCGGCCTGCTCGGCGCTTTGCCGCCGCTCACCGGGCCGCGGCGTCGGCTGCTGGCCATCCCGGGCCGCGTGCCGGAGCCTTGGGCGATGCCGCCGGGCTGTGCCTTCGCGCCGCGCTGCGAACGCCGGATCGATGCCTGCGAGGCTGCGTTGCCAACCCTGCGCGCCGTGGCGCCGGGCCATCGCGCCGCCTGCATCCGCGCGGCGCACGCGTGAGCCTGCTGGCGCTGGAGGGCGTGTCGCGTCGCTACGGCATGCGCCGCGGCTGGCTCGGGCGGGCCGCGGCGGTCCAGGCGGTGGACGCGGTGAGCCTGTCGGTCGAGGCTGGCCGCACGCTCGGCGTCGTGGGCGAATCGGGCTGCGGCAAGTCCACCACGGGGCGGTTGGCCCTGGGGCTGGAGGCGCCCGATGCCGGGACCGTCCGCTTCGCCGATGCGCCGATGCCGCCGCCGGACAGCGTCGCGTGGCGCCGGCTGCGGGCGCGGCTGCAACTGGTGCCGCAGGATCCGCTGGGCGCGCTGGACCGCCGGCTCAGCACGGTGCGGCAGATCGCCGAGCCGTTGCTCATCCACGGCATCGGCGATGCGGCGGAGCGGGCGGACCGGGTCGCCGCCTTGCTGCGCGACGTCGGCTTGCGGCCCGATCAGGCGGCCCGCTATCCGCACGCCCTGTCCGGCGGGCAGCGCCAGCGCGCGGTGCTGGCGCGGGCGTTGGCCACCTCGCCGGCGCTCCTCGTGTGCGACGAGCCGGTCTCGGCGCTGGACGTGTCGATCCAGGCGCAGATCGTCAACCTGCTGGCCGACCTGCAAGCGGAGCGGAAGCTGGCGCTGATGTTCATCAGCCACGACCTGCGCGTTGTGCGGCAGATCAGCCATGAAGTGGCGGTGATGTATCTCGGCCGGGTGATCGAACGCGGCGATGCGGATGCCGTATTCGGCGACCCGGCGCATCCCTATGCCCGCGCCCTGGTCGCCTCGATCCCCGGGGGCAAGGGCCGCAAGCGCGTCGTGTTGCAGGGCGATCCGCCCAACCCGGCCGACCGCCCGAGCGGTTGCGCCTTCCATCCGCGCTGCCCGGCGGCGGTGGCGCGATGCCGGGCGGAGGTGCCGGTGCTGAAGTCGCGACCGGGCGACGGCCGACTCGTCGCCTGCCACGTGGCCCAGGGCGAGGCGGAGCTGGGCCTCGCGGCATGATGCACCGCCGGTCGCTGATCGCGGTTGCGGCCACGACGGCGCTGCCCCGGGCTGCGCTGGCGCAGGCCGATATCCGTCCGGCCCTGACGATCGCCGTGCAGAAGATCGCCAACACCGGCACGCTGGAGCCGCTGCGGGAGCAGTCCTCCAACGCGGCCGAACATTACTTGGGCGCGCTGCTGGAGACGCCGGTCGCCCGCGACCAGCAGGCCAGCCTGGCCCGTGTGCCGGGGCTCGCCACCGCCTGGCGGCGGATCGACGAGCGGACAGTCGAGCTGGACCTGCGCCCTGGGGTGCGCTTCCACGACGGCAGCGTGATGACGGCGCAGGATGTGGCGTGGAACTTCGGGCCGGAGCGCATGTTCGGGTACGCCCTGCCGACGGACATCCCCGCCGTGGCCCGGCGGCACTGGCCCGCTTTGGACCGGGTGGAGGCGACCGGGCCGCTGACCGTGCGGTTCGTCAACGCCACACCCGACATCACGATGGAAGGACGGTTGTCCGCCGGCGGCAGCGAGATCGTCAGCCCGCGCAGCTTCAAGACGCCGTGGATCGACTACGCGCGCGCGCCGGCGGGCACCGGCCCGTACAAGCTGCGGATTCTCCAGCCGGACGTCTCGCTGGTGCTGGATGCCCATGACGATTACTGGGGCGGGCGCCCGCCCTGCCGCTCCATCCGCTTCCTGGAGGTGCCGGAGGCGGCGGCGCGGGTGAACGGACTGCTGTCCGGCGAGTATGACCTGGCCTGCGACATCCTGCCCGACCAGATCGCCGCGGTCGAGGCGACGGGCCGCTTCGCCGTGCGCGGCGGGCCGGTGCCGAACCACCGCATCGTCAATTTCGACAGGCACCACCCGGCGCTGGCGGACCCGCGGGTCCGGCTGGCGATGGCACAGGCGATCGACGGCCGGGCCATCGTGGACAGCCTGTGGGCGGGCCGCACCGTCGTGCCGCCGGGCCTGCAGTTCGCGTTCTACGGCCCGATGCTGGTGCCCGGCTGGACCGTGCCGCCCGCGGACCCTGCCTCCGCGCGCGCCCTGCTGAAGGCCGCCGGCTACAAGGGCGATCCTATCCCATACCGGATCCGCAAGGACTACTACGTCGCCGAAACCGCGACCGCCCAGGTGCTGGCCGCCATGTGGCAGGATGTCGGGCTGAACGTGGAGATCGCCATCAAGGAGAACTGGTCCCAGGTGCTGGACAAGACGCCGCAGCGCGGGCTGCGTGACTGGTCCAACAGCGCCGTCTTCGATGACCCGGTGTCGTCCATCGTCAACCAGGAGGGGCCCGATGGCGCACAGCAGCTCATCGGCGAGTGGAGCAATGCGGAGATGAACCGGCTGTCCGGCGCCATGGCGGCGAGCACGGACATCCCGGCGCGCCGGGGCATGTTCGCCCGCATGCTGCAGATCTGCGAGCGGGATGACCCGGCCTACATCGTGCTGTACCAGAACGCGAACTTCACGGCGGTGCGCAAGACCCTGCCCTGGCAGGGCACGGCCTCGTTCTACGTGGACCTGTCGCCGCGTGGGCTGCCGGGCTGACGTGGCGCGGTTCCTCGCCCTGCGCCTGGCCCGGGCGCTGTTGACCATCCTGCTGGTCGTCACCTTCGCCTTCGTCGTTCTGCGCCTGTCCGGCGACCCGGCGCTGCTGATCATGTCGCCGGACGCGCCGGCCGCCGCGATCGACGCGTTCCGGCATGCCTGGGGCTTGGACCAGCCGATCTGGGTGCAATACGTCCGATATTTCGGCGCGATCGCGCACGGCGACCTCGGCCAGTCCATGCGGGACGGCCGCCCGGCCATCGAGCTGGTGGCCGAGCGCATCCCCGCGACGCTGGCGCTCACCCTGCCGGCGCTGGCGTTGAAGGTCTGCCTGGGCGTCCCCGCCGGCATATACGCCGCCCTGCACCGCAACACCGCCATCGATCGCGGCGTGATGGCGCTGGCGACGGCGGGGTTCACCGTGCCGTCCTTCGTGCTGGGCCTCGTCCTCGTGCTGGTGTTCGCCGTGCAGCTGCGCTGGCTGCCCTCCGGCGGACAGGAGGGCTGGAGCAGCGCCGTGCTGCCGGTGATCACGCTCGGCCTGGGCGGGGCGGCGGTGCTGGCGCGGTTCACCCGCTCGGCGATGCTGGAGGTGCTGGGGCAGCCGTATATCCGCACCGCCAGCGCCCGCGGGGTGCCGTGGGGCGCCGTCGTCCGCCGCCACGCGCTGCCGAACGCCGCCATCCCGACCGTGACGATCGTTGGCTTCATGGTGGGCAGCCTGATGGCGGGCGCCGTGGTGGTGGAGAGCGTGTTCAGCTGGCCCGGCGTCGGCCGGCTGCTGGTGGTGGCCGTGTCCAACCGCGACCTGGGCGTGGTGCAGTGCATCCTCCTGCTGGTGGCCAGCACCATGGTGGCCGCCAACCTGGTGGTGGACCTGCTCTACGGCGTGCTGGACCCGCGGCTGCGCGCGCCCGCCCGGGCGGCGTGATGTCCGCCACGGCCATGCGCCGCTCCTTGCAGGCCGGCCCGGTGGCGCTGGCGGTCGGCTGGTTGGCGGCGATGCTGCTGGTGGCGTTGTTCGCGGATGCGCTGCGGCCGTACAGCATCACGGCGCTGGACCTGCGCAACCGGCTGTCGCCGCCGGTCGGGTTCGGCGGCGTGTGGTCCCACGCGCTGGGGACGGACGAGCTGGGGCGGGACGTGCTGTCCCGCCTCCTCGTCTCCATCCGGGTATCGCTGCTGATCGCGTTCGGGGCGACCGCGATCGGCACCGTGATGGGGACCACGCTCGGGTTCCTGGCCGCCCATTTCCGCGGCTGGGTCGAGCAGGTCGTGCTGATGCTGATCGACTTCCAGGCGGCCCTGCCGTTCCTGATCCTGGCCCTGGCCGTGCTGGCGTTCTTCGGCAACGCGCTGACGCTGTTCGTCTGCCTGATGGGCTTCTACGGCTGGGAGCGCCATGCCCGCATCGCCCGCGGCCTGGCCATCGCGGCAGGCGGCCAGGGCTATGCGGCCAGCGTGCGCAACCTCGGGGCCGGGGCGCTGCGGGTGTATGGCCTGCACGTCCTGCCGAACATCGCCTCCACCCTCATCGTCTCCGCCACGCTCGCCTTTCCGGAGATCATCCTGCTGGAGAGCGGGCTGTCGTTCCTGGGGCTGGGCGTGCAGCCGCCGTCCACCTCGCTCGGCAACATGGTGGGCTATGCGCGCGAGTATCTGCAACGCGCCCCCTGGATCCTGCTGGCGCCCGGGGCGACGATCGTGCTCACCACGCTCTGCATCGGCATCGTGGGGGACTGGCTGCGGGACCGCCTCGATCCGACGCTGGATTGATCCATCGCCCGCCAGGTGCGAGGGAGGGTCGAGGCGCCGTGCAGGAGATGAGTGATGACCCCGCGTTCCTGGCTGTTCATCCCCGGTGACAGCGACCGCAAACTGGCCAAGGCCGACGGGTCCGGCGCCGACGCGCTGATCCTGGACCTGGAAGATGCCGTGGCCGCGCCCAGCAAGGCGGCGGCCCGCGAAAAGGTGCGCGCCTTCCTCGACGCCCGCCCGCCGGCCCGGCGCACCGCGGCGCTGTGGGTGCGGGTCAATCCCCTCGACGATGCCGCGCTGCTGGACTTGGCCGCCGTGGTCGGCGGGGCGCCGGATGGCATCATGCTGCCCAAGATCGACGGGCCCCGCGACGTGCTGCGGCTGTCGCACGGGCTCGACACGCTGGAGGCGCGGGAGGGGCTGCCCGCCGGGTCGATCCGGATCCTGCCGGTCGCCACGGAGACGGCGGCGGCGCCCTTCGGCCTCGCCGGCTTCGCGGACCGGCGCCTGGCGCGTTTGGCCGGGCTCACCTGGGGTGCCGAGGATTTGGCGACCGCGCTCGGCGCCGCCACCAACCTGGCCCCTTCCGGGGAGTGGGCCTTGACCTTCCGCATGGTCCGCTCGATGACGCTGCTCGCCGCCAAGGCGGCCGGCGTGGAGGCGATCGAGACCTTGTACGTCGACTTCCGCGATGAGCCGGGCCTGCTCGTCAGCAGCCAGGAAGCCGCCCGCGAGGGCTTCACCGGGCGCCTGGCTATCCACCCCAACCAGGTTGCGGCGATCAACCAGGCCTTCCTCCCGTCGACGGAGGACGTCGCACACGCGCGCCGCGTGCTGGAGGCGTTTGCTGCTGTGGGTGATGCGGGGACGGTCAGCTTGGACGGCAGGATGCTGGACGTGCCGCACCTGCGGCAGGCCCGCGCCATGCTCGACCGGACCCGGGCGTTCGAGATGCCGGCATGAGGGCGGCGCTGAGCGTGGCAGTGCCGATCTTGGCTGGCGTCGAGGCGGTCGTGCGGGAATCTACCCTTGCACTTGAGCGGTTCGAAGCTTGTGGTAGTTGAAAGCAGGAATATAGCAGACTGGCTTGAACCGGATTATTATTTTCTTCGCGACACTCTGACGCGCGAGACTAAGCCGACCGAACTTGGAGACAGAGGCCCGCGGTCGAGCTTGCTCCTGATAGCTGCTCCATTCCTGTGCTTGACTACGCGAAAGGGAGATGTCGGCTATGCGGGCTGTAACGGCGGCGGAGGTGACCTCGTGCTTATGGCAGTATTACCATGAGTATAATCCTTCGGACGCCAACACGCTCAGTCTGTCTCCCAATGGGAAGATAGAACGATACCAGCATCCCAATGAGGTCAGTTGGAATATCGTAGACGGCGTCCTGTGCTTCTACGATGAGCAGGGCGGCCGCACGGTCGCGTTTCAGGCGAGGGAGGACGGCAGGCGCCTGCGGCTTCGTGGGCCCTACACGGGCAACCCGCTAATCGTCCTATGCCTGGATCAGGATGATCCTGAGGTCGGGATCAGCGCTCATCCGGTCGCACTCGGCGACCTCGCAGTGTCGCAGACCATCGTCGCGGAGGCACTCCACCGCCCTCTGCCTTGTGCCTTGGTCATGACCAACCACGATAAAGGCGATCCCGTGTTCGCCGCACACATGCGCAATGCGGTCTATTTGGCCCGGACCGCTGAATTAAGCCCGTTGATACTAGTGGGGTTGCCGAGCAATACGGTCGTCTACGGCGGCGGTCACTTCGTGACCACCGCCGGGGGCCGGCTGATCCTTGAACAGTTCCCTCCCTATATCGGGACTGTGGTTCCAAGCCTGGCTGCCATCACAGCACCCGGCCCGGCCGATGGTCGATGTCGCAGGAGAGCACCTGCTGATCGGCCGTTACGGTATGCTAACATGGGGTCACTGGCTCGGCGAACTCCTTCCCAAAATTACGCTTGTAGAGGATGCGTTTCCCGGTAGGTTCAAGTTCGTTTTGCCGGATGACGTCGTCGATGACGCCGCCACCGTGCATGGTTGACGATCCAGCAATCCATCGCGGCTTGCGGCGTCGATCGGGATAGGATCTTTCCGGCACAGGCTGGAAATAACTATCGTTTCAGCCAGCTCTTTGCACTCACCTCCGTCTTTTCCGACCATGTTATGCATCCGGCGGCGAGTTCAAGCTTGCGGAGGGCCGTGGCCTCTATCCCACCTAGCGCCGACAGGAAGTTGGCCGTGATTAGGGATGCGCGGTACGGGCGGTCCATCGTAAACGCATCTGAGATATACGGAATGCTCGACGCGGCGGGGTTCAGCTTGCAACAGGCAGGAAGTAAGTCGTTCGTGGAGCAGGTGAGCCTGTTCAAAGGCGGTGAGACCGTTTTCGGCGTGCTGGGCTCTGACTTGACCAACATTTTGTTTTCGCCTGGCGGCGTGAAGGTGATTTCGGCTGCCCCCGACCAGTTCGGCGACCGATTTTTCTACGCCCTCGTACTCGACAGAACGGGCAGCATGATCGACATACGCGGGCCTGCGGTCAAGCACCGACCAATCGACAACACCTCAAACTTCAGTGTCGACGGGCATTTCCTGCAAGCAGCAATCGCAAAGTTTGAGCATTGAGTTTCTGGTTATAGTTCTGGCACCATCCTAGTTGATCCCCTTAGCTATGCCCAAGTCTAGGTGGGGAGTGTCAATGGTAGCGGTGCGCTTACCGCGCCCGTCACAGTTCTAGTTCCGCCGACTGGATCGGTCTCCAATCCTGTGAGTCTCAGTGGGGGACCTGGTAACGGTGCACAAGTCAACTTCATGATGACCCCATCCAATCGACTATCGCTCAATCCCACAAGTGGGGGTGACGTGGTTGTCGGCGTCCCGGCTGCCTTGAGCGCCACGGCCACGTCCGGGTTCCTCGGCCTGCCCTTCAGCGCCGCGGCGCCGACCGCCACGCCGGCCGATGCCACGAACCCGAGCTGTGCGGTCAACATCACGAGCAAAGCGCTCAACTGCTACATACCCGGCGTCGGCTGGTATCACTCGGTCCTGGCCGCGGGGGCGCTGTGACGCGGACGTTGACCGCCCTCCTCTGATTGCTCGCGGCGGCGGCGCGGGCCCAGCCGGCGGGTCCCCCGCCGGACCCGGCGGGGGAGGTGATCGCCCAGATCGGCGCCGAGAACGCCGTGCTCCGGGTACAGCTCGCCCTGCAGAAGGCGAGGGCCGACGCAGCGGAAGCAAGGCTCGCCGACCTCCCCGGCAACTGGCGGAAGCGAGGGCGCAGAGCTCCGCACCCCGCCCGGCCCCGCCTTGACGGCTCGGGCGCCGTCGCCTTCCCCGGCCCCCGCCGCGCGGTTGGAAACCCGCGCTTGGGGCCTGGCTCGCGCCCTGGCAAGCTTGTAACGAATACTCCTCACCCGGCGGAGGCGTGGTTATGGACATAGACGTGCTCGACGCGAGCAGGCTCCGCACCGTGGTTTTCTGCACCGCCTTCGTCTACCGGGATACGGACCCATACTATAGCTGGAGCGTTCGATATCGCATCTGGCTCGAGGCAGTGCGGCGGTCCAAGCTGAAGTTCGATCAGCTTGTCCTGGTCGATGACGGGTCCGCGACGTTGCCGGATTGGCAGGACATCCGCATCCTGCAGGAAGGCGACGATCTTTCCTGCGAGGAACCAGCCGTCCTGTACCACTTTAGGAACAGGCTTGGGCGGAACGCGATCTCGGACTTTCCCGGCTGGGTGCGTTCGTTCTTCTTCATGAGCAGGTATGCCGAGGCGAACGGGTTCGACAAGATCGTGCATCTGGAGGCGGATGCCTTCCTGATCAGCGACAGGGCGGTCGACACCATCAACCGATGCACGGATGGATGGGGGGCGATGTGGTGCCCGCGCTTCAACCGGCCGGAGAGCGGCATCCAGGTGATCGCCGGGTCAGGCCTGGCTCTGTACGGCAGCTGGGCCAAGAAGCCCATCGAGCGCTTCTCCGGCCGGGTGATCGAGGAGACGTTGCCGTTCACCTTCATCGAGCGCGGGGTCGAAGGCGACCGGTATGGCGAGCGTGAGGTCAACCGCGTTCCCCGGTGGGTGGACTGGTGCATGCAAGCGGTGCCCCCCGTCGCGTCGGATTACGGAAGCTACTTCTGGTGGATGCCGTGGTTCGAAGACGTTTTTCCACATCTGAAGCGGGAGAGAACGCAGTTGCAGCCAATGGAACTCGGTCAAGACCTGGTGCACAAAGGCCTATACTATCTTGACTGGCTGAAGGAGGTTGACCGGGTCCTGCAGCCAAGGACCTACCTGGAGGTCGGGACGCATGCCGGCGACTCGCTCAAGAGCATCAGCTGTGACGCGGTCTGCATCGATCCGCAGTTCGTCATCGACTCCAACGTGCTGAACAGCCGTAAGAGCGCCTACTTCTATCAGGGCACGTCGGACGACTTCTTCGCCGAGCCCGGCCTGGCGGAGCGGGTGCTTCCCACCAAGGTTGACCTGGCGTTCCTGGACGGCCTGCACCTGTATGAAGCCTTGCTGCAGGACTTCGTGAACACCGAAGCCTATATGAACCAGGACGGCATGATACTCATGCACGATTGCCTGCCGCTCAACACGCGGATGGCCGAGCGGCAGCGCCGCAACGGCCTGGACGATGAGCCGGAGGGCATCCGTGAGTTCTGGACGGGGGACGTGTGGAAGGTCGTGGCCATCCTCGACAAGTATCGCCCCGACTTGAAGATGACCTTCATCGACTGCGGGCCGACGGGCCTGGTGGCGGTGACGGGGTTCGACCCGAACGTCACCCGGCCTCCGTTCGCCGTCCTCGCGCCGGTCGTGCGGGAATACGAGCCGCTTACCTTGCAAGACTTCGGCATCCGGAACCTGTGGGGCCTGAAGCCAAGGTATTCGGCAGACCGGCTCGCCTCCGATGACGCCGCTTTCTTCGAGACGCTCTTTCCCGCCCGGGACTGACGCCGCGGGGCTCCTGCTCACGAGGCCGCAGCCTGCGCTCGATACCGACGGGGAGATGGAGGCCATGCGGGCAGTCACGCCGGTTCTTCTACCCTCTCGTGCTCGACCGGGCCGGCACGATGATCGATGTACGGGGACCTGCGACCACGACCCAGCGGGTCGACAACCTCACGGATTTCAGTGTCGACCCGCTTCACCTGCGCACGGCCATAGAGACGTTTGCACAGTCGGCCATGCCTTCCCCAACGCGACAATGTAGCTGCTACAGCAGCCTGGCGGCGATGCCGCTGGCGAGCTCCTCGGCCGATGCCTCCGTCGTCCGGATGTGGATGTCCGGCGTCTCCGGGGGCTCGTAGGGCGCGTCCACGCCGGTGAAGTTCTTGATGAGCCCGGCAGCCACCTTCGCATACAGCCCCTTCGGGTCGCGGCGGCGGCATTCCTCGATGGGCGTGTCGACGAACACCTCCAGGAACTCGCCCGCCGGCAGCAGCTCGCGCGCCATCCGGCGTTCGGCGCGGTAGGGGGAGATGAAGCTCACGAGCACGATCAGCCCGGCCTCCGCCATCAGCGCCGCCACCTCGGCCACCCGGCGGATGTTCTCCACCCGGTCCGCCTCGGTGAAGCCCAGGTCGCGGTTCAGCCCGTGGCGCAGGTTGTCGCCGTCCAGCATGATCGTGTGGCGCCCGGCGGCATGCAGCTTGCGCTCCACCAGGTTGGCGATGGTGGACTTGCCCGAGCCGGATAGGCCGGTGAACCACAGCACGGTCGGGCGCTGCCCCTTCATCGCCGCGCGGGCATCCCGGTCCACGCTCAGCTCGTGCCAGCTGATGTTGGCCGAGCGGCGCAGCGCGAAGTCGATCATGCCCACCCCGACTGTGGCGTTGCTCTGGCGGTCGATCACGATGAAGCCGCCCAACTCCCGGCTGTCGGCGTAGCTCTCGAACCCGACGGCGGTGTTGAGGCTGACGTTCACCACCCCGACCTCGTTCAGCTTCAGGTCGGTGGCGCTCAGCTGCTCCTGCGTGTTCAGGTCGATGCGGTGGCGGATCCGCGTGACGCTGCCGCCCGTGGTGCGGGTGCCGAGCTTGAACAGATAGGAGCGGCCTCCATGCAAGGCGGCCGGATCGAGCCAGAGCAGGCGTGCCTGGAACTGGTCGGCGGTGGCGACCGGCGCCGCCGCGGCGGCGAGCACGTCCCCGCGGGAGATGTCGAGCTCGTCGGCCAGCACCAGCGTCACCGCCGCGCCGGGCTGCGCCTGCGGGAGGTCGCCGTCCGCGGTGACGATGCGCGCCACCCGGGTCTGCCGGCCGGACCCAGCCACCGCGATGGCGTCGCCGGGCCGCAGCCGGCCGCTGGCGACGGTGCCGGCATAGCCGCGGAAGCTGGCGTCCGGCCGGTTCACCCACTGCACCGGCATGCGGAACGGCCGTGCCACGGCTGCGTCCAGCTGCACCGTCTCCAGGTGCCGCAGCAGGGTCGGCCCGGTATACCAGGGCGTGCGCGGGCTGTGGGCGATCAGGTTGTCGCCGTGCCGCGCCGCGAGCGGGATGGCCACCAGCGTGGTGAAGCCGAAGCCGGACACCGCGCGCTCGTATTGCCCGCGGATGGCATCGAACCGGGCCTGGTCGAAGTCGACCAGGTCGATCTTGTTCACCGCCAGGACGACGTGGCGGATGCCCATCAGGCTGGCGATCAGCGAGTGCCGCCGCGTTTGCGTCAGCAGCCCCTTGCTCGCGTCCACCAGCACGATGGCCAGGTCCGCCGTGGACGCGCCGGTCGCCATGTTGCGGGTGTACTGCTCGTGGCCGGGCGTGTCGGCCACGATGAAGCGCCGGCCGCCGCTGGAGAAGAAGCGGTAGGCCACGTCGATGGTGATCGCCTGCTCCCGCTCCGCCTCCAGCCCGTCGACCAGCAGGGCGAAGTCGACACCGCCGCCGGTGGTGCCGTGGCGGCGGCTGTCCCGCGCCAGCGCGGCCATCTGGTCGTCGGGGATGGAACGGGTCTCGTGCAGCAGGCGTCCGATCAGCGTGGACTTGCCGTCATCCACGCTGCCGCACGCGATGAACCGCAACAGGCCTCCGCCATCGTCCGGATCGCGGGCCGGGCTGGTGTCCATCTCAGAAATAGCCCTCGCGCTTCTTCCGCTCCATCGAGTCGTTCTCGTCGCGGTCGATCAGCCGGCCGCCGCGCTCGGACGTCTTGGCCCGGAGCGTCTCCTCCACCACTTCCTCCAGCGTGGTGGCGTCCGACTCGACGGCGGCGGTCAGCGGGTAGCAGCCGAGCGAGCGGAAGCGGACCCGGCGCATCGTGGGCGTCTCGCCCGGCGCCAGCCGCATGCGCGCGTCATGCACGGCAATCAGCAGCCCGTCGCGTTCCACGACGGGCATCTCCTGCGCGAAGTAAAGCGGGACGACGGGGATGTCCTCCTGCGCGATGTAGCGCCAGACGTCGAGTTCGGTCCAGTTGGACAGCGGGAACACGCGGATCGACTCGCCCGGGTTGAGGCGGCCGTTATAGAGGCGCCAGAACTCCGGCCGCTGGTTCTTCGGGTCCCAGGCCTGCGCCGCGTCGCGGAAGGAGAAGATGCGCTCCTTGGCGCGGGACTTCTCCTCGTCGCGCCGGGCGCCCCCGAACGCGGCGTCCCAGCCACCCGCGGCCAGCGCCTGCTTCAGCGCCACCGTCTTCATCTCGTGCGTGTAGAAGCCGCCATGGTCGAACGGGTTGATGCCGCGCCGCCGGGCGTCCTCGTTGGTGTGGACGATGAGCCGCAGGCCGAACCGGCGGACCACGGTGTCGCGGTGCGCGATCATCTCGCGGAACTTCCACTTGGTATCGACGTGCAGCAGCGGGAAGGGCACCGGCGAAGGGGCGAAGGCCTTGATCGCCAGGTGCAGCAGCACGGAGGAGTCCTTGCCGATCGAGTACAGCATCACCGGCGCGCGGCATTCCGCCACCACCTCGCGGAAGATGTGGATGCTCTCGTCCTCGAGCCGCTTGAGGGAGCGGCTGCCCGTCCCCGGCGACCGCGCAAGGGAGCGTGCCGTCCGCTGTCCAGACGAAGCGGCAGCGTCGATCGGCTGCATCGTTCGGTTCACCCAATCCGTTCATCCCGCCGGACGCCGGCGGAGCTCCGGCTTCTAGCGCAAGAGTTGCAGCGATGTCGCGGTGAGCACCAGGGCGAGTGCCACCCGGAGCCGCCGCTCCGGCAGGCGGAACGAGAGGAAGCTGCCCGCGACGACGCCGGGCACGGAGCCGATCAGCAGCGAGCCGACCAGGCCCAGGTTCACGTCGCCGAGCACCCAGTGCCCGAAACCCGCCAGCAGGGTCAGCGGGACGGCGTGGGCGATGTCCGACCCGACGAGCCGCCCGGCCGCCACGGTGGGATACAGCACCAGGAGCGCGGTCACGCCAATGGCGCCGGCCCCGACGGAGGTGAAGGTGACGAGGAAGCCCAGGACCGCCCCGGTCACGATCGTCGCCACCCGCACGCGCCGGGGCGACATGTCCCCCACCCGGTCGGCAAAGAACCGCACGATCGTCCCGCGGAAGATCAGCAGCACGGCCGTCAGCAGCAGCACCAGCCCCAACGCCACGGCCACCGCGCGGCCGTTGCCGCCGCTATGGGGCCAGATCGCCGTCACGCCGAGGGCCAGTGCCGTGGCCGGCACGCTGCCGGTTGCCAGCCGCCCGACGATCCGCCAGTCCACCGTGCCGTGCGTGCCATGCACCCCGGTGCCGACCATCTTCGTGACCGAGGCATACAGCAGGTCGCTGCCGACGGCGGTGGTCGGGTGCACGCCGAACACCAGGACGAGCAGAGGCGTCATCAACGAGCCTCCGCCGACGCCGGTCAAGCCGACCAGGAACCCGATGAACAATCCTGACAGCGGGTACAGCAAAGGTGACAAGACGTTTCACTCCAGCACGCAGGCCGGTCTCGGCCACAGGGCCCATGGGAGGGCGACGTCAAGCTGCCTGGGGGTCCCGCGTACTGTGTCGAGGCGATGGAGGACTTGCAACCGGTAATTGCGGCAGCGGCTTGCCCTCCGCGCGGGAGGAGAGCAGGCGCCGCAGGTCGTCCTGCACGCGCCCGATCACGTCCAGCCAGTCGTTCGGCTGCGCCTGGCGGTAGATGCGCATCGTGGGATACCACGGGCTGTCGCTGCGGTCGAACAACCAGCGCCAACACCCCAGGAAGCGAGAGAGCAGCCAAACCGGCTTGCCCATCGTGGCGGCGAGATGGGCGACCGCCGTGTCCACCGCGATGACCAGGTCCAGCTCGGCGATGCGCCGAGCGGTGTCGGCGAAGTCCGCGACGCCGGCCATGGCGTCGGTGACGCGCAGGCCCGGCGGCCTGGCCCCGCCGCCGAACTGCAGGCTGACGAAGCGCGCGCCGGCGAGATGGGTCAGCGGCGCCAGCAGCTCCGGCGCCACGGACCGTCGCGCATCGTTGACGAAGCCCGGGTTGCCCGCCCAGACCAGACCGACCCGCAGGTCGCCCGGCTCCGGCGCATGCACGGGCAGGTCATACGCCAGCGGCGGCGGGATGGTGTCCAGCGTGGTCTGGAAGATCGCGGGCAGGCTCAGCAGCGGGCAGAACAGGTCGAAATGCGGCAATGCCCCGCCGACGGCCACGACCTGGTCGACCCCTGGGACCGACCCCAGCAAGCGGACGAGGCTGGGCTGCACCGCCAGCACCACGCGGGCCCCGCGCGCGGCGACCATGGGGGCGTAGCGCACGAACTGCAGGGTATCACCCAGGCCTTGCTCGGCGTGCAGCAGCACGGTCTGGCCGGTGACATCCTCCCCGCGCCACCGCCGGACCGCGCCGGTCGCGGCCCTGCCGTCCAGCCGCCGCTCGTACAGCGCCCACGTCTCCGGGCTCAGCCGGCCGAGGCCGAGCAGCAGGGTGGCGAGCTTGTGGCAGGTGTCGGCATCGTCCGGCGCCACGGCCACGGCGGCCCGCCAGGCCTGCACGGCGTCCTCGTGCCGGCCGAGCCCTTCCAGCGCCAGGGCATGGTTGTTGCGCGCCTGGAGCGAGCCGCGGAGCTGGACGGCCTGCTGGCTGACGAGCAAGGCCTGTGCGAAATCGCCGGCATCCAGCAGCACGCGGCCGTAATTGATCGCGGCGTCGTGGTCCGGCGCGATCTGGAACGCGGCCGCCGCATGCCGCCGCGCCTGGTCGAGGTCGCCGCACTTCAGGAAGGCGATGCCGAGCGCGGACAGCGCCTGGGCACCGTCCGGGCGTGCCTGCACCGCCAGCAACAGCGCGCCGACCGCCTGCCGAGGCCGGTCGAGCCGCAGCAGCACGGTGCCGATCGCCGTGAGCAGGGCCGGGTCGTGCGGATGCTGCCTGGCGGCGGCGCCCAGGGACGCGAAGGCCGCCTCGTGCCGCCCTGCATGGGACATCGCGAGGCCGACCTCCGCAGCGACCTCCGCACTGTCGGGGTGGTTCGTGCGGATGGCGGTCCAGGCGGCCAGCGCCTCCTCGTGCCGGCCCATCGCCGTCAGCGTGGCCGCCCGCGCCCGGTGCGCCGCTTGGTGGCTGGGGTCGAGCGCGAGGGCGAGGTCGTATGCCGCCACCGCCTGTGCCAGGCTGCCTTGGCGTTGCAGGCCGGTCGCCTGCCGGAACTGGGCCTGAGCCTTGCCCCGGCGGCCGAGCGGCGCAGGGGAATGCGCGCGTTTCGCTGCCTGCATGCTTGCCCCGAAATCGCCCTCCCAAACGGTATCCGGCGCGGCTTGACCAAAGGTAAACACGGTTGGAGGAAAAGTTGACCCGCACGACGATCGCGCCGGAGACACCGTTGCAGCCGGAGGTGGAGCGTCTGTTGCAAGCGGCCGACCGGCGCTCCGCGGCGCTGTATCCCGGCGAGAGCCGCTTCGGCGATGCCGTGGCAACCCTGCTGACGCAGCAAGCCTCGTTCTACGTCGCACGCCTGGACGGCCGGGCCGTCGGGTGCGGCGGTTTCGTCCTCGACGGGGACGGGGCTGCGGAGCTGAAACGGATCTTCGTCGACGAGGCCGCGCGGGGCGCCGGGGTCGGCCGCCTGGTCCTTCATACCCTCGAGCAGGCGGCCCGGCGGCAAGGCGTGTGCGTCATGCGGCTGGAAACCGGGGTGAAATCCGTCGAGGCGATCGGGCTCTACCGACGGTTCGGCTACGCGCCGCGCGGGCCATGGGGGCCGTATGGCCCGGACCCTCTCTCGGTCTTCATGGAAAAGCGATTGACGCCGGACGATCCGGCGTCGCAAGACCAGCGACCCGGTCCGTAGTTCAACCCCCGCGTCCTGCCATCCACCAGAAGGCTCCGATGTCATTGCGGCTTGTCCTCGTCGGGGTCGTCACGCTGGGGCTGGCTGGCTGCAAGCAGGAGAAGGGTGGCGCGTCCGCGACCGCACCGGACCCGGCCATCCAGCGGGTCCGCGATGCGGCCGAGCAGAACATCCAGGCGAAGGCCACCGCGCCCGCGAGCGTCCGGTTCCGAGGCGTGCAGGTCTACCGGCAGGCCGCGGCGGACCGCTACGCCGTGTGCGGCCAGGTCAATCCGTTCGCCGACGACGCCAACATCTTCGTTCCCTTCGTGTCCGTCGTCACGGGCCAGAAGCACGGCGACTGGACGGAGTACCAGTTCGACCAGCGGCTCGGCACCACGACGGACGAGGCGAGCCGCGTCTATGCCGCCATCGTGGCCTATTGCTACGAGGATGGCGGCCCTTCGCCCGCGCCCGGCCGCAGCGTCGCGGCGACCCCGCCGCTGCCGGGCACGGTGCCGGAGCCCGAACACGGCGCAGCCCCGCCCCGCGACGGCCCGGCCGTGCCGGCTGCGGCATCCGCCACGACCCCGACGGCCGCGTCCGGCACCGTGACCATGCGGCAGAACGGCAACCTGCGCACCGACCCGCACGGCGCCGCCGTCCGGGTGATCCCTCAGGGCACGTCGCTGCGCGTGTTCGGCCAGGCCCCCGGCGGCTGGTACCAGGTGGGTGACGCCGCGCCCTTCGGCTGGGTGCACGAGAGCATGCTGGACCGCCACTGACGCGGCCCGATCCACCCTGCTAAGACGCGCCGGGTCTGTCCAAGCAAGGAGGTGGCCGGTCATGGTTGCGCTTCATCGCCGCACGTTCCTGGCCGCCGCCGCCGCGGGTCTTGCCCCCGCTTCCCGCGCCGCCACCCCGACCGGGATCGAGCTCGTGGTGCTGAGCTCGGGCGGCTTCACCCCCGCCTTCCGCGCCCTGGCGCCGGGCTACACCGCGATGACCGGCAACACGACGCGGTTGGTGCTGGGCGCGTCGATGGGCGCGACGGCGACGGCGATCCCGAACCGGCTGGCGCGGGGCGAGCCGGCGGACGTGCTGCTGATGGTGGGCGCGGCGCTGGCCACGCTGCTGGCCGATGGCCGGGCGGTGCAGGGCAGCCGGATCGACCTCGCCCGTTCCAGCATCGGCATGGCGGTGCGGGCCGGCGCGCCGCGGCCGGACATCGGCACCGTGGCGGCGCTGCGGCAGACCCTGCTCGATGCCAAGTCGATCGCCTACTCGGACAGCGCCAGCGGCGTCTACCTGGAGCAGCAGCTGTTCCCCCGCCTCGGCATCGCGGCGCAGATGAAGCAGACCGCGCGCATGATCCCGGGTGACCCGGTGGGCGGCGTGGTGGCGCACGGTGATGCCGAATTGGGCTTCCAGCAGATCAGCGAGCTGAAGCCGATCCCCGGCATCGACATCGTCGGCCCGATCCCGGCCGAGGTGCAGAGCGTCACGATCTATTCCGGCGGCATCGCCCGCGAGTCGCAGCACCAGGCGGAGTCGCGGGCGCTGCTCGCCTACCTGGCCTCGCCGCAAGCCGCCGCGGCCGTGCGTGCGACCGGGATGGAGACGATGGGCTAGGCGGTGGGTCACCTGGCGTGACGCCTCCGGATCGACCGTGTATGGAGCCCCGATGCAGTTCCGACAGCGGCCGAAAGCGCGGCTTTGCCCCACCTGAACACGGCCGCTCTGCGATGTGTCGAGGCCAACAGGGTGCGTTTCGACTCTGCTGACACGCCTCCAGGCGCAGTGGGGGAACGGATACGCGCCCTGGAAGCCGAGCTTGCGGCCGCCCGCGCCGAGACGGCCGTGGCGCGGCACCGGCTGGCCCTGTTCGAAAGGGCCCGCATCTGGCGCCTGACGCGGCCCCTGCGCTGGTTGATCGAAGTCGCAGGTGCCGAACGTACCCAACCCCCCGTGCCGGTCGAGCCGCCGCCGCCGCCAGCGACCGACCCTCCGGTCCTGTCCTACGATGCATGGATCCAGGACGAGGAGCCGGCCCGCCTGGCCGCGCTGGCGGGGACGGGGCGCGGTCACCGCGCGACGTGCGCACCGCGACTGGGCCTGGTCGTGCTCGGCACGGCGGTCCCGCCGGGAATCGAAGGGCTGGACTGCCAAACCCTGGCCGTCGAGGTCCAAGACGATCCGCAACGCCTCGTGACCCGCGCGTTGGACCAGCTGGACGTGGACCTGATCGCCTTCGTGGATGCGCAGGATCGCTTGGCGCCGGGCGCAGTGTCCCTGGTCGCCAGCCTGGTGGCGCAATACCCGCAGACCGACCTGCTGTTCGCCGACGAAGACTGGCTCGACGGCGCGGGCCGGCGGGTGCGGCCGTTCTTCAAGCCCGGCTGGAACGCGGAACTGCAGCGCGGGCGCGACCTGGTGGGCCCCTTCGCCTTCTTTCGCGCCGGGCTGGTGCGCCGGGCGACGCTGGCGGCCGGGCCGGCCTGGCGTTACGACCTGGCCAACCAGGTCGCGGCGGCCACCTGGCCGGACCGCATCCGCCACATGCCCGCCGTGCTGTGCCACCGCGTGGCACCGCCGCCGCGCCACGCCCCCGCCATGCGGTCGGCGATGGCGGCGCAGCTGCGGCGGCAGGGCATCGCGGCGGAGGTGCTGCCGGTGCCGGACCGCCCGTGCGAGCAACGGGTGGTGTACGAGCTGCCCCAGCCGGAGCCGCTGGTTTGCGTCATCGTGCCGACCCGCGACCGCCCCGACCTGCTGCGGGTCTGCGCCGACGCGGTGCTGGTGCAAACGGCATACCACCGTCTTCACTTGACGCTCGTCGACAACGGCACCGCCGAACCGGAGGCGCTTGCCCTGCTGGACGAGTTGGCCCTCGATCCCCGGGTGACGGTGCTGCGGAGGCCCGGTGCGTTCAACTGGTCCGCCCTCAACAACGCCGCCGCGGCCGAGGCTGAGGGCGACATCCTGGTCCTGCTGAACAACGACATCGCCGCATTGCGGCCGGACTGGCTGACCGTCCTGGTGTCCCACGCCATCCAACCCGGCGTCGGCGCGGTGGGCGCCAAGCTGCTGTATCCGGACGGCCGGGTCCAGCATGCCGGGCTGACCACGGACGCCTCGGGCGTCCCGCGACACCTGTTCCGGTATGCGCCGGCGGACGGCCCGGGCGAGTTCGGCCTGCTCGCCGCCGCGCGGGAGGTCTGGGGGGTGACCGGCGCCTGCATGGCGATCCGGCGCGAGGTCTTCGCCGCCGTCGGCGGCCTGAACGAGGCGCTGCCCGTCGCCTACAACGACGTCGACCTGTGTCTGCGCCTGACCGCCGGCGGCTACCGCATCATCTGGACGCCCTGGTCGGTGATGGAGCACCGGGAGATGGCGACGCGCCCGCCGGACCACACGGCGGGGCGCCGGGCACAGGCGCAGGAGGAACTGGACCGCCTGACGCGCGATTGGGGCAGCCTCGTCTTGCTGGACCCGTTCATGAACCCGAACCTTCGCCTGGTGGACAGCCAGCCCAGCCTGTCCCGAGCCTCGTGAGCCCGCCCGCCGTCGATGCCGCTGCCGCGGCGCTGGCCTATCGGGACCGCGCCAAGCTCGCCGCGGCGAATGCCGAGATCGCCGCGTTGCGGCATCGCGTGGAGGAGCTGGAGCGCAGCCCGTCCCGGCTGGCCCTGGCGCCGCTGCGGCGCCTGGCGCACGCGGTGCGGCGTCCGCAGCCCGGCGGGCTGCCAGCCGCCGCGCCGGCTGCCCCCGGGCGCGGACTGGCGCTGGTGATCGACGATGCCTGGCCCCAGCCGGACCGCGACGCCGGCTCGGTCGAGATCGTCAACCTGGCCGTGGCGCTGCGGCGCCTGGGCTTCGATACCATCCTGGCCGCGGCCAAGCAGCATGACGGGGCGCAGCCGGCGCGCGACCGGCTCGTCGCACAGGGCCTGCGCTGCCTTCGGCCTGACGACGCCGCCTCGGTCGAGGACTTCATCGAGCGCCGGGGCGGCGGCGTCGACCTCTGCGTGCTGTGCCGGGTGTTCTGCGGCGGTCAGTTCCTGGAGCTGGCGCAGCGCCGTTGCGGCCGGGCCCGGCTGGTGTTCGACGCCATCGACCTGAACTTCCTGCGGGAGGAGCGGCGCGCCCAGCTCACCGGCGATGCCGAGCTGTTGGCGATGCTGCCCGCTTTGCGGCAGCGGGAGCAGCACGTGATCCGCAGCTGCGATGCCACGCTGGTCGTCTCGGAGGCGGAGCGGGCGTTGCTGGCGGACACCATGCCCGACTGCCTGGTGGTCGAGATGCCGCTCTCCGCGCCGTGCAGGCCTCGCCGCCGCCGTTCGCGGCGCGGCGGGGCATCGGCTTCATCGGCAGCTTCGCGCATGGCCCGAACCTCGACGCGATCCGCCACTTCCTGGCGGAGATCTGGCCGCTGGTCCGCCGCGACCTGCCGGGTTGCGAGCTGACCGTGGTGGGGGCGGAGGCGCCGGCGGACCTGCTGGCGTGCCGTGACGAGCGGGTCCGCATCCTCGGCCACGTGCCGGATGTGGGGCCGTGGTTCGACTCGCTGCGCCTCACGGTGGCGCCCCTGCGCTTCGGCGCCGGCGCGAAGGGCAAAGTCGCAACCAGCCTGGCGGCCGGTGTGCCGTGCGTCGTCAGCTCGGTGGCGAGCGAGGGCATGTCGCTCACCGGCGAGCCCGGCATCGCCGTCGCGGACGCTCCGGACGCGTTCGCGCAGGCGGTGGTGGCCATCTACACGGATGCGGACCGCTGGGAGCGGCTGTCCCGCAGCGGCCGGGATTACGTGGCACAGAAACTTTCCCCCGCTGCCTGGCAGGAGCGTCTGGACGCCACCCTGCGTCGGATCGGCCTTTAACATCGGATTGCGGGTCGTCGCGGCCCCGGCCGCGCGCTATGGAATGCTCCACCGGGAGCGGGACATGGCAGCAGGCGAAGACATGCAGACGACAGACGACCCCGACCTATTCGACGAGGCTTTCTACCTGCAAGCGCATCCGGACGTGGATGCCGCCGTGAAGTCCGGATGGTTCGCCTCGGCGCGCCAGCATTACGACGAGTACGGCCGCGCGGAGGGCCGGGTGGCCCATCCAGGCACCGGGGCGGCCCACGACCTTGCCGTCGAGGCTCCTGCGCCTCCATCGGCAGCCCACGAGGGGCCGACCGATGCCGAGTTCGTGCTGGACTGGGACTGGCTCGACCATCCCATGGTTCGGGAGCGCATGAACGCGCTCGCCTCCGGGGACCCGATGGTCGATGCCTACGACCGGCTTGCCGGCCTGCTGCGGCAGCGTGGCGTTCCGTTGCCGCTCGAGGCGGCGGTTTCGCTCGGGTGTGGCAGCGGCGGGTTCGAGCGCGGCCTGGCCGCCCGCGGGATCGTCCGGGCGATCGACGCCTATGATCCTGCACCGGAAGCGGTCGCCGAGGCCGAGCGGCTGGCGGAAGCGGGCGGGTTCGCCGGGCTGCGCTACCATGTGGCCGATCTCGATCATCCGCCGCTCGCGGCGCGTGCGGCCGACGTGGTGTTCGCCCATCTGTCCGTCCATCACCTTGATCGCCTGGAGGCGCTGTTCGGCTCGGTGGAGGCGGCGTTGCGGCCTGGCGGCGTGTTCCACCTGTTCGAGTTCGTCAGTCCCGGCGGCTTGCAGTGGTCGGACGCGCAGGTCGTCGCGGTCAACCAGTTCCTGGCGGGTCTGCCGCCGCGCCTGCGCTGCCTCCCATCGGGCCAGCGGCGCCCGCTGCTGGCCCGCCCGGCCGGGAGCGCCGCTCAGGCGGCTCGGTCCTCCGAGATCGTGAGCCTGCTGGAGCGTCGGTTCGATGGGGTGGAGGTCCGCTGGCTCGGCGGCTGTCTGCTCCATCCGGCCCTCTCCGGGATCGCGCAGAACTTCGACCCCGGCTCGGCAGAGGACCGCGCCATCCTGGAAGCCCTGTTCGCGGCGGAGGACGCCGGCTTGCGCGACGGCACGTTGTCGAGCGACTTCGCCGTGATCACCGCCGCCAAGCATGCGCCGCCGCCCCTGCCGCCCGCAGCCCCGCCCGGTCGCGCGTGGTTGCCCGTGGTGTGGCGCCCCCGCTGGTTCCCGCCGGACAAGCCGGTCGTCGAGCTGTTCCGGCAGATGGGCCCTGCGGCGGCCGGCGCGCTGGCCTGAGCAGCGTGCAGCAAGGCAACGTCACCTCAGGACCGCGGCCGTGACGGCCGAGGCCCTGCATGCCGGCGGCCAAGAGGCGCTTCCGGGCGCGTCCACCGAGATCCGCGCCTTCACGGGATTGCGGGGCGTGGCGGCGCTGGACGTGGTCGTGAGCCACTACAACATCCATGGCACGCCTTCCCTCAACTTCTTCGCGGTCCACAATGCCGCCGTCGACCTGTTCTTCACCCTGAGCAGCTTCACCTTATGCCTTGTGTATCGTGCTGGGGTTCAGTCCAGGCTCGACCTGCGCAACTACGGCGCAGCGCGTTTCGCCCGGATCTACCCGCTCTACCTCGTCTCGCTGCTTCTCATGGCGGTCACCGTCATGCGCTGGGCCACGGGCGATTACGCCGGGTATCCGCCGCACCATCTGCTGCGGGACGGCATCGGCCAGATCTTGCTGATCAATGCCTGGCCGATCGCCGGCACCGGGGTGACGTGGGATTTGCCCGGGTGGTCGGTCTCCATCGAGGCGTTCTGCTACGTCGCCGTGTTCCCGCTGGCCTTCCGAGCTTCGCGCGATGCAGCACAGCTTTCTCCCGGCTGGCGCAGCGCTCTCATGGTCCTCGCGTGCTTGCTCAGCTTCTTCTTCTACGTGGAGTATTTCGACCCGGCTATCTTCGCCTGGACCGTCCCCGCCTCGACCTCGCCTTGGCCATACTGGGTCGGCATCGTTCGCGGCGTCACCATGTTCTCGGCCGGTTGGCTGGCCTACCTGTGTCACCTCCGCCGCGACGCCGTCGCCCAGGCGGCTTTCGTCGCCGTGGATGCCTTGACCTTGGCGACCGTCGGCCTCATGGCGGCGGGCTTCCTGGGCAAGGTGAACAACCAGGTCATCGTGCTGCTGTTCCCGCTGCTGATCCTGGGCTTGCTGAACGAGCGGTCGGTCACGGCGCGCATCCTGGCCACCCGGCCGCTGCACTTCCTCGGGCTGATCTCCTATTCCCTGTATCTGTTGCATCTGCCGCTCTACAACATCGTCCAGTTCGCCTTCCCATCCGTCGTGTCCACGGGCCGCATCATGGGGATCATACTGCCGCTCGCGGTGTTGGTCTCCGTCGCGGCCTACTATTGGATAGAAGTGCCCGGGCGCCGGCTGTTCCGCCGCTGGCTCGGCGTCCATACGCCCCGCTGGTCGCAGGACCTGACGCGGTCCGACATGGCGCCCGGCGCTCCGACCGCAGTCGGGAAACCCGCAGGCTGAACGGCGCGTTCGACGGGCCGGGTTCGATTCCGGGGCGGTGTGGGGTCGTGTCGCAAGCATGCATCCGCTATAGGGGCGGATGAACCGGCGACTCGTCGTCGCAGCAATCGAATCAAGCAATGATGCAGCAGGCAATGGTTTCGTGCGGCGACATGCAGGCAGGATCGGCCGAACCCCACCCGTTCGAGGAAAGCTGGTACCGGCAGACCTACCCCGATGTGGACGCGGCCGTCCGCGCAGGCGTGTTCACCTCCGGGCAGGACCACTACCTCCGGCATGGCCGGGGGGAAGGGCGGTTCGGCTCCCGCGGCGCGCAGGAGGATCAGCGGGAAGGTCGCGGGCTCGATTCGCTGACCGACGAGCAACGCCGGGAGCGGGTGGGCGCGGTCTGGTCGGTCAATCCCGAGCAGGCGCCCGGGTGGTATTGGATGGCGCATCCGATGGTGCGGACCCGGCTCAACCGGCTTGCCTCCGGCGACCCGGCCGTCGACGTCTACGGCCATCTGGCCAACCTGCTGCGCCGCCGCGGCGTCGCCTTGCCCGTCGGACGCGCCGTGTCGCTCGGCTGCGGCTTCGGCGGGCTGGAGCGCGACCTGGCCGCGCGGGGCATCATCGCCGAGATCGACGCCTACGACATCGCGCCCGGCGCGATCGCCGAGGCCAGCCGGCTTGCGGCGGAGGCGGGGCTCACCGGCCTGCGGTATCACGTGGCCGATTTGGAGCACGAACCGATCGAGGCCGGTGCGGTGGACGTTGTGTTCGCCCATTCGTCCGTCCATCACGTGGAGCGGCTGGAAGCGCTGTTCGCGTCCGTCAGCACCATGCTGAAGCCAGGCGGCCTGTTCCACCTGTACGAGTTCGTGGGACCGACGCGGTTCCAGTGGACGGACGCGCAGATGGACGGGATCAACCATTTCGTGGAGCGGCTGCCGCCAAGGCTGCGGGCGCTTCCCTCCGGCCTGCCGCGCCCGCTGCAGGCCCGGCCGACCATCGCCGCGATGATCGCCGCCGACCCGAGCGAGGCCATCCGCTCCGCCGAGATCATCACCGTGCTCGGACGCTACTTCGACATACTCGAGGTGCGGGAACTGGGGGGCGCCCTGCTGCATTTGGGCCTGGCCGATATCGCGCAGAATTTCGACGCGGACTTGCCGGACGATCGCGCCGTGCTGGAGGATTTCTTTGCTGCGGAGGATGCTGCGATGCGCAGCGGCGCGGTCGGGAGCGACTTCGCCGCGATCACCGTCGCCAAACGCGACGACGCAGTCCCTTGAGTGGAGATCCTGCCCGCAATGAAGCGTGCTTCCGCAACACGGCGCCGGGCTGACTGATGGGACAGCTCCAGCTCCCCGCGGGTTTTCCGTTGCCCGGGATGGTCTGCGACCTGGCACCCGGTGACACCATGCATGACGGGCGGGACGACCACTACCTCGCGGTCGGCCTGTCCGCGCTGCGATGCATCGGCTCGGCGATGGGGGAGCAAGCGCCCCGCCGTATCCTTGACCTGCCCTGCGGCTTCGGGCGCGTCACCCGCATGCTGCGGGCGCGATACCCTTCAGCGCAGATCACGGTCAGCGACCTGGACCGGGGCGGCGTCGACTTCGCCGCGGCGCGATTCGGCGCACGCGCCGTCTATTCCGTCGCCGATCTGACAGCGCTCGAGTTAGGTGAGACCTTCGACCTCATCTGGGTCGGATCACTGGTCACCCATCTAAGCGAACGGCAGACGCGCGCCTTCCTGCAGGCCGTGCACCGCGCGATGGCGCCGGATGCGAGCCTTGTGGTCAGCTCCCATGGTGCCACGATCGCCGACGGGTTGAAGCAGTGGCTGTATGGCCTGGAGCCGCAATCGGCGGCGGCGATCCTGGACCAGTATGCGGCGGAGGGATACGGCCACCGTGGCTACGGCCAGTCGGACGGCTACGGCATCTCGCTGACGGACCGGCATTGGTGGCGGCGCGCTGCGGCGGAGCTCGGCTTCACGCTCGTGTCGTACGAGGAACGCGCCTGGGACGGCCACCAGGACATCCTGGTCCTGCGGCGCTCGGGCCCGGGGCACTCCGCCGATGCCGGGCGGCAGGACGCGGAGGCGGTCGTGCGGGCGCGGCAACAGGTTGCGGATTACGACGGACGCATGGTCCGGTTTGACACGGCGTTCTACCTGGCGGAGTACCCGGACGTGGCGGCCGCGATCGCCCGGGGAGAAAGCCCGTCGGCCTTCGACCACTATCGCACCAAAGGCCTCAGGGAAGGGCGCCGAGCCTACCCCGGCCCATGCCGACGGACGCCCGTGCCCGTGCACAGCGCCTTCGACGAGGCGTGGTACCTCCGCACGTTCCCGGACGTGCAGGCTGCGGTGACGTCCGGCATGTGGCTGTCGGGCTACGACCACTGGCTCGACATGGGGCGAGAGGAAGGTCGGCCCCCCCATGGCTGACGGAACCTTCCCGGCCGCCGACGCGCTTGCTGGCCTCGCGCTTGGCGAGGAGCAGGCCTGGGAGCCGATGCGCATCGTCCCTCCCGATCCATGGACCGGGCACCTGCCGTTCGCGTTCTGGCTGGTCAAGGCGGTGCGGCCGGCGACGCTGGTGGAGCTCGGGACGCATTCCGGAAACTCCTATTTCGCGTTGTGCCAGGCCATGGCCGCCTTCACGCCGGCCGGCCGCGCCTTCGCCGTCGACACCTGGGTCGGCGACGAGCATGCCGGCCGCTACGACGAGAGCGTGTTCGCCGGGGTGACGGACTTCAATACCGAGCATTTTCGCCAGTTCTCCACCCTGCTCCGCTCCAGCTTCGACGATGCACGCGGCTACTTCCCGGACGGATCGGTGGATCTGCTGCACATCGACGGCATGCACAGCTACGACGCGGTGCGGCACGATTTCGAGACGTGGCAATCAACGCTGTCGCCGCGTGCCGTCGTCGTGTTCCACGATACCAACGTGCGCGAGCGGGAATTCGGCGTCTGGCGGCTCTGGCGCGAGCTGGCCGAGCGGTTCCCCGCGTTCGAGTTCGACCATTCCAATGGGCTCGGCGTCCTGGGTGTCGGCGCGGACCAGCCGCCGATGATGCAGGCGCTGTTCGCGTTGTCCGGCGACCCGGTGGCAGCCGTGAGCTTCCGCCGCCGGCTCGCCGCGCGGGGGGAGGCGTTCCAGCGCCAGGTCCAGATCCTGGAGTTGCGCAGCCAATTGCAGGACCTGCAGACCCGGATGCACGTGCAGGCGCAGGCTGCGAGCGCGCAGGGAAGCCAGGTTGCGGCCGAAGCCGCGCAACACCGGGCCGAGCAAGCCTGGCGCGAGGCATTGCTGAACAGCCAGCGCGAGACGATCGCCGCGAAGGAAGCCCGTGTGGTCGCCCTGAGCGACATGGTCGAGGCGCGGTCGTACTCCCTTGGCGAGCGGGACCGGGTAGTCGAGGCGCGCGACGCCCTGGCGGCACAGCTGATGCGGGACCTGCAACACCAGCAGTTCCTGGTGCGGGAGGAGCGCCGCGTGCGCGGCGAGATGCAGCAGGGCTACGAGGAGGCCATCGGCAGGGTCAATGCCGATCGCGAGTCGGTCCGCCAGACCCTGCTCCAGGCGGTCGACCAGGCGCGGCGGGACGGGGCGGACCAGGCCAGGGCGGTGGCGCAGGCCTACGTCGCCTCGACCTCCTGGAAGCTGACGCGGCCGTTCCGCGTGGCGGTGCGCTTGCTGCGGGGCCGCGGCCCGGCCCCGTCGGCGGCGGAGTTTCCTGCTCCGCCGCCACCCCCTGTGCTGGTCCCGCCACCGCAACCTGAACCCGTTGCACCACCCGACGCAGCACCCGCCGACGTCACCGCGGTCACGCCGCTGAAGCAGGCGGTGCGGGCGACGGCGCAGGCCAAGCTGCGCGCGTTCCTGAGCGGCCCGGATCGCCTGCGCCTGCCGCATGCGGAGCGGCCGGATGTCAGCATCATCCTGGTGCTGTACAACCAGGCGGAGCTGACCTTCGCCTGCCTCCAATCCATCGTGGAGACGCTGGCCGCCGCCCCGTTCGGGGTCGAGGTCGTGATCGCCGACAACGCCTCCGGCGACGACACGGCGGCGCTGCTGGACCGGCTCGATGGCGCGACGGTCCTGCGCAGCACGGCGAACCTGCACTTCCTCAAAGCGGTGAACCTGGCCGCCAAGTCGGTCCGCGGCCGCACCATCCTGCTGCTGAACAACGACGCGCAACTGCTGCCCGGCGCGCTCGCCTCGGCGCTGCGCACGCTGGACGCGGACGCGGCGATCGGGGCCGTGGGCGGCCGCATTATCCTGCCGGACGGCACCCTGCAGGAAGCGGGTTCGATCATCTGGCGGGATGGCACCTGCTCCGGCTACGCGCGCGGGCAAAGCCCGGACACGCCGGACGTGATGTTCCAACGCGATGTCGATTTCTGCTCCGGCGCCTTCCTGCTCACCCCCGCGGCGTTGTTCCATGACATGGGCGGCTTGGACGAGCGCTTCGCCCCCGCCTATTACGAGGAGGTCGATTACTGCGTCCGGCTGTGGGAAAGCGGGCGCCGGGTGGTGTTCGACCCCGATGCGGCGATCATCCACTACGAGTTCGGCAGCTCGACCCAAAGCGGCGACGCCCTGCGCCTGCAGGCCGCGAACCTCGCGATGTTCGTGGCGCAGCACCGGGACTGGCTAGCCTGGCAGTTCCCGGCCAGTCCGCTGAACGTGTTCGATGCCCGGGTCGCCCGCTCCAAGTCCCTGCGCGTGCTGGTGCTGGAAGACCGCGTGCCGAAGGTCGAACTGGGCACCGGCTACCCTCGCGCGAACTGCCTCCTGCACGAACTGGTGCAGGCGGGGGCACAGGTCACGTTCTTCCCCATGTTCCGCCACCGGGAAGACTGGCATGGCGTGCGCAAGGCCCTGGACAAGCGCATCGAGGTGCTGATCAGCGCCGAGGCGTCCGAGCTGCACGACTACCTGGTCGCCCGCCCGCGGCAGTTCGACGCCATCCTGGTCTGCCGGCCGCAGAACATGGAGGCATTCCTCCAGGCGATCGGGCCCGAGCGTGGCCTGCTGGGCGGCGCCGCGCTGCTCTACGATGCCGAGGCGCTGTTCGTGACGCGCACCTTGCAGCGCCGGGCGGCGGAGGCCTCGCCCGCATCCGATACGGAGCGCCACCGCCTGATCGCGGCGGAGGTGTCGCTCACCCGCATGGCCGACGCGGTCATCTCCGTCTCCCCGGCCGAGCAGGCCACGCTGGAGGATTACGGCGCCAGGCACGTCCACCTGCTTGGCCACTCGGTCGACGACCAGCCGATCCCGACCGGGTTCGACGACCGTGACCAGATCGTCTTCCTGGGCGCCATCCAGCAGGAGGATGCCCCGAATGCCGAGGCCGTGCGGTGGTTCGCCAGCGCCATCATGCCGCATGTGCGCAAGGCGCTGGACCGGGCCGACTTCAGGCTCACGGTAGTCGGCCTGAACCGGGCCGCGACGGTCAAGGCGATGGACGGCGACACGCTCGACCTGGTGGGCATGGTGGACGAGCTGCCGCCTGCCTTGGCGCGGGCCCGGGTGATGGTGGTGCCGAGCCGCCTGGCCGCGGGCATCCCGCACAAGGTGCACCAGGCGGCGATGCTCGGCATCCCGATGGTCGTCACCAGCCTGATCGCCGGACAGCTGGGCTGGGAAGACGGGACCGACCTGCTCGTCGCCGACGACCCGGTCGCCTTCGCCACCGCCTGCGCCCGGCTCTATACGGACCGCGCGTTGTGGGAGGCGGTGCGACAGAACGCCCTCGCGCGGGCCAGGCGCGACGTGTCGCCGGAACAGTTCGCGGCCAAGGTCCGGGAGATCCTCTCCGGCCTCAAGCGCGTGCACCGCGTGCCGGAGCCGGAGCCGGATGCGAAGGACTTCCTGGCCGAGGACCCGCCCGCGCCGCCCGCCGAGCCGCAGACCAGCCGCCCGGCCGCGCAGGATTGGAGCATGGCGGTGCCGTTCGGCTATCTGCCGCAAGCCACCCAGCCGCGCCTGGCGGTGATCTGCCACCTGTTCCATCCCGCGGTCGCGCCCGAGGTGCTGTTCTACTGCCGCAGCCTGCAAGCGGCCGACCTGCTGCTGTCCACGGACACCGCGGAGAAGCAGGCCACGTTGCAGGCCGCCTTCGCATCCTGGGACCGGGGCAGGGTGGAGGTGCGGGTCACCCCCAACCGCGGACGCGACATCGCGCCGAAGCTCGTGGGTTACGCCGACGCTTACGAGCGCTACGAGTTGGTGCTGCACCTGCACTCGAAGATGTCGAACCACGCGGCCTTCCTCGCGCCGTGGCGGTCATACCTGTTCGAGACGCTGCTCGGCTCGCCCGAGATCGTGCGCAGCGTGCTGGACGCCTTCGCCCGCCTGCCGGACCTGGGCATGGTCGCGCCGCAGCATTTCGAGCCGGTGCGCCGCTGGCTCGGCTGGAACGGCAACTTCGAAGGGGCGAAGTCGCTGGCGTCGCGCATGGGCATGCCCCTGTCGCCGCGCCGTGCGCTGGACTTCCCGTCCGGCTCGATGTTCTGGGCGCGCCCGGCGGCGTTGCGCCCCTTGCTGGACCTCCACCTCACGTTCGAGGACTTTCCGGAGGAGGGCGAGCAGGTCGACCATACCCCCGCCCACGCCATCGAGCGCCTGTACTTCTACAGTTGCGAGCGCAGCGGCCATAGCTGGGTGAAGGTGGCGCAGCCGGCGCTGATGTTCGAGACGGGCACGGTCGCCGAGATCACCAGCCCCGCGGCATTGAGCCATTTCGTGGCCGGGCACGGGGTGATGCTCAGCGGGCCGGCCCCGATCCCCACGCGCGACGACCCGGCGCCGATGATGACGCGGACTGCCCCGGGGCTGGCCACGCGCCTCGCCGCGCGGACCCTGTAGCGTGGCCAAGTCCTGGTGGCGGCGGCCGGAGGCGGCCCGCGTGTCAGTGGTGGTCCCGCTGTACAACCACGCCGCCTATATCGGGGAAGCGGTGCGGAGCATCCTGGCGCAGGGCAGCGTCGTGAAGGAGATCGTCGTGCTCGACGATGGCTCCACCGACGCCTCGGCCGACGTGATGGGCGGGCTGGTCCGGCAGGACGGCCGCATCCGCTTCGAGCGTCAGGCGAACGGGGGCGCACATGCCGCGATCAACACTGCGCTGTCGCTCTGCACCGGCGATTACCTGGCGATCCTGAACTCGGACGATGCCTACATGCCGGGGCGGCTGACCGCCCTGCTGGCGGCACTGCAGTCCGACGATGCGGCGGACGTCGCCGTCTCCGGCCTGGCCTTCATGGACGGCGAGGGCGCCGCCATCGGCAACGCGTGGTACGACGGGGCCGTGGCGTTCCACCGCGCCGGGGCTGGATTAGGCGTAGCCTTGCTGAACGCCAACTTCGTCATGACCACGTCGAACCTGCTGTTCCACCGTGCGGCCCTGGACGCGGTCGGGCCGTTCGCCGCCCTGCGCTACGCCCACGACCTCGATTGGCTGTTGCGGGCGCTGGCGCTCGGCCGACGCATCAGCCGGGTGGACCGGCCGCTGCTGCGCTATCGCATCCATGGGAGCAACACGATCAGCGAGGACCATGCGGCGGTCCGCGCGGAGTGGGCGATCGTGGCGGCCGCCTACCTGACGGTGCTGTGGGACCGTGCCGGCGCGCCGCCGATCGCCTGGGACGATGCCGCCGCGGCGCAGGCCGTGTTCCGCGAACACCAGCTCGACCGGGCCGTGCCGCCCTGCATGGCCTATCTCCGCCGCCACGGCGCAACCTCGCTGGACCGCAACCCGCTTTTGGCGGACACGGCGTTCAAAGCGCTGGTCCAGGGCTGGGTGTGATGCGCATCCTCGTGCTCAGCAACCTCTACCCGCCCAACGTCGTCGGTGGCTACGAGCGGCTCTGCTTCGAGGTCACCGCCGGGCTGGCCGCGCTGGGGCACGAGATGGTGGTGCTGACGTCGCGCTACGGCGGCCAGGTCGCGGACTACCCGCCGCAGCGGATCCTGCGCGATTGGGACCTGCTGGCCGGCGCCGACATCTACTCCCCCTATCCCGGCACCGCGGAGGAGCGCGCCGCCACCAACGAGTCGAACCTCTCCACGCTGCACCGCGTGCTGGCGGAGGTGCGGCCGGACGTGGTGTTCGCATGGAACCTGTTCTTCCTGGACGGCAGCATCCTGCAGGCGCTGGAGCAGGGCACGGTCCGCACCGTGGTGATGCTGACGGATAACTGGTTGCTGGTCATGCGCAACCCGATCTTCGTGCGTGACTACTTCGTTGAGGTCGTGCACGGCAACAAGCCCTTCCAACCACCACCGCCGCCGAGCCTGTGGCAGCGTGCCAGGACCCGCCTAAGCCGCCCGGCCCGCGGGTTGGAGGCGATCTTCGGCGCCGCCTTCGTGCGGGATTTCTACGCCGCCGGTGGCAGCACGTTCCGCCGCAGCGTCGTCATCCATAACGGCGTGCGGCAATCCCGGCCCGCCACGACGGCCGGGCTCGACCGGACGCGGCTGGTGCAGCCCGGCACGCTGCGGCTGCTGTTCGCCGGGCGCTTCGTGGACCTGAAGGGGGCGCATACGGCCATTGCCGCCATGTCCCTGCTCGACCCGGCGGTGCTGGGTGTTGAGCGCGTGCAGCTGACCCTGCTGGGCGACGCGCAGGATGCCGCCTACGCCAAGCAGATGGACGCGGCGATCACCGAGGGCGGGCAGGCGGCCAACATCGTGCTGCAACCCACGGTGCCGGAGAGCGAGTTGCCGGCCTTGTTCGACGGGCACGACATCTATCTGTTTCCGTCGCTCTACGAACCCTTCTCGCTCACCCTCATCCACGCGCTGGCGTCGGGCATCCCCACCATCGCTTCCCGCGTCGGCGGCAATCCGGAGATCGTCGAGGACGGTCACAGCGGGCTGCTGTTCGCCAAGGGGGACGCAGCGGATTTGGCGTCCGCCGTGCGCCGCCTGGCGCAGGACGGGACCTTGCGCGCCCGCCTGGCCAAGGGCGGACGACGCTCCGCCAGCCGCTTCACCTTCGAGCGGATGGTGGGCGAGATGGCGGCGTTCCTGGCGGCCCCGCGGTGAGCGGGCCGCTCGTCGGCGTATCGTGCCTGGTGCTGGGCGCCGGCGGCTTCATCGGCAGCCATCTCTGCCGCGTCCTGGCAGGGGCCGGCGCCCGGGTGCACGGGTTCGGCCGCCGTCCGCTTTTCGCCGACGCGCTGCCGCCCATCCGCTTCACCGTCGGTGAGTTCACCGACCGTGCGGCGCTCGCCCTGGCCGTGGACGGGGCGGAGATCGTGTTCCACCTTTTGGGCGGCACCAATCCCGAGGTGTCGAACAAGGACCCGATCGCGGACTTGCAGGTCAACACCGTCGCCTCCGTCCAGCTGCTGGAGCTGTGCCGGGCGGCTGGCGTGCGCAAGATCGTGTTTGCGTCGTCTGGCGGGACGGTCTACGGCATACCGGCCGCAACCCCGATCGGCGAGGCCGCCGCGACCGATCCCATTTCGGCCTACGGCATCAACAAGCTGATGGTCGAAAAATACCTCCAGCTCTACGCCCGCCTTGGCGGTTCGCGCGCCGTCACCTTGCGGGTGGCCAATCCATACGGTCCGTATCAAAGCCCACACCGGCGCCAGGGCCTGATCGCCGCGCTGACCGAGACGGTGTTGGCGGGGCGTCCGGTGGAGATATGGGGCGATGGCCAGGTGGTGCGGGACTACCTCTATGTCGGCGACCTGGCGGAGGCGATGCTCGCCGCCAGCCTGTACGAAGGGCCAGAGCCCGTGCTGAACGTCGGCTCGGGCGTGGGCCGGTCTGTGCTGGAGGTGTTGGACGCCGTATGCCAAGCGCTGCAGCGCCGTCCGGTGTCGGTCATCCACCGCCCCGCCCGGCGCGCCGACGTTCCGGCCAACGTGCTGGACATCACCTGCATCCGGCAGGCCCTGGGCTGGCAGCCGCGGACGGACTGGATGGATGGCCTGCGGCAGACTGCCGCCTGGATGGCCAAGGCGTATCCCACGTCCGCTTAGGCGCGCTCCTGGTGATCCGGCCGATCCCTGGCGCGTCAACCCGGCGGCGGCGGCGATTGCTCGCTGCAGCGCTTCGGGCCGTCGTCATACGGGCTGCGTCGCGAATCGTCCGGGTTGGGCAGCGCCGGGAAGAACCCGCGACTGACGTAGCTGTAGAGTGTCTCGGACGGCATGGCTCATGTCGATCGTCACGATCAAGATTGACGCCGCCTGCTGCGGTCCGTTTCGTCCCGGTGTCAAGCAGGGGAGCATGCCATGGCGGACATCGTGGGCGGCGGGCGGCAGGCCGTGCTCGCCGCCGTGCGCAAGCAGATCGGCTGGTGCCAGAACCTCGGTTCGCCCTTCACGGCCGCGGTGTTGACGGTGCTGGCGGATGATCTCGCGGCCGGGGGCGCGATGACGGCGGCGATGGCCGCGTGGACGGGCGACCCTGTGGCGGATGCACTGCCGCTCCGCCTGGCCGGTGCGCTGCACGCGCTGGTGCTGAATGGCGCCTGTCCGGGCCTGGCCGCCTGCTACCCACCCGCCGACGCTGCCGGCCTGGACGGCGCGGTGCGGAGCGCGATGGCCGAGCACCATCGGTTCGTCGCGGCGTTCATCGCCTCGCCGCCGCAAACCAACGAGGTTGGCCGGTCCGGTGTCCTGCTCGGCGGCTTCCTGCAGGTCGCCGCCGCCACCGGCCTGCCCCTGCGGCTGCTGGAGATCGGCGCCAGTGCCGGGCTCAACCTGTTCTGGGACCGCTACCGCTACGATCTGGGTGGCTTCGAATGGGGTGACCCCGCGAGCCCGCTGCGGCTGGCGCCCGCCTGGGACGGGCCGCCGCCGCCCTCCGCCCCCATCCGCGTGGCGGAGCGACGTGGCTGCGACGTGGCGCCGATCGACCTGCAGGACGCGGCCCAGCGCCTGCGCCTGCGCGCCTATGTCTGGGCCGACCAGACGGAGCGGCTTGCCCGGCTGGACCAGGCGATCGCCATCGCCGCCCGTTGCGCGGAGCGCGTCGAGCAAGCGGATGCGGCGGAATGGACCGCCGCCCGCCTGCGGGAGCCGGGTGAGGGCCAGGTCACCGTGCTGTACCACTCGATCATGTGGCAGTACATGCCGGAGGCGACGCGCGCTGCGATCCAGCACCAAATCCTGCAAGCCGGTGGGGCGGCCACGGCCGCGGCGCCGCTGGCGTGGCTGCGGTTCGAGCCGGAGCGGGCGGACATGCGACCTGCGCTCACCTTGACCCTGTGGCCCGGCGGCCAGTCGCATGGTCTGGCCAGCGCCCACGCGCATGGTAGCTCCGTGACTTGGTTCGCCGCCGCTGCCGCGTAGGCTCGGCCGCGTCCGCGCTGACCGGCCAAGGGCGTCATGCTGTCACAGCCGGCGCGCTTCAGGTGACCTGGGAAGGCGCTGGCGAGGCAGGCATAAAGCCGAGGGCTGCCGCGTGATGCAGGGCCTGCTGCCGAATGGTGGCGGCGGGATCGGCGGGCGCGGCCAGCATCGCGCCGAGAGCGTCCAGGCTGGCGCGAGCTGCGGCATCGGCGGGGAAAGGGCCACGCCGGGCCATCGAGGCGTGAAGGTCCTGCCTTGCCTTGCCGAGCCGGATCGTGGCCGCGTTCCCGTCACCCAGCGTGGCGTGGGCTGCGGCGAGGTTCGCCTCGGTCCGCCAGTCCCGGCCCAGGACCTGACCGCCTTCGACGAGCCGGATGAAGCCATCCGCGTGGGTCGGGCGGGCGAGCTGTCCGCACAGGCCGGATCGCTCCAGGCACTGCAGGCATTGATCGGCGATCTTCTCGTCCGAGCCCTCGAAGAACTCGGTGTTGCCTGAGGCTGGCTGGAGCCGGCGGCTGTAGGACAGGATGATCCGGTCCTGCGGCAGGAAGAAGGGTTGGATGTAGTGGTGGAGGTACACGGTATCCTTGTAGGGCGTGCCTTCGAGCAGGATGCCGGACACGACGGTCGAAAAGCCGGGGCTGTACGCAATGGCCTTATTCAAGTGCAAGGGCAGCTTGCCGCGGTAGCGGACCAGCTTTGCGATCCTGGCTTTGTTAGCCATCACTGCCCCAAATGGACATTCGATAATGGTAGCCCACGTAAATTACATCGACGAGGATGCTTGGGTATTCCGAGTTGATCGCGTCGCGGATGTTCTTCTTCCGCGCTTCCGTCATAGTTGGTGTAAGGCCGGGCTTGAAATCCCAAACGGCAACGACGTGACCGTTTTGCCGAAGGAGGACATCTGTTCGCTTCGAGGATAGATCGCCATAGGTCACGACGTTCCCGTCGAAGAAGGATTGCTCCACCTCGACGTTTGGCAAGGTAGTCGCCCTGGCGGCGCGAACGGCATCGGCGAAAATCTTGTGTAGCCTTGATCCAAATGCCGCCGCAGAGCCTGACTTGTCCATTTCCGGTAGTGTCTCAGTTTGAAATTGGGCGCCCTCGCGGCGCTCCCGTTTTTTCCAGTGACGACAGAATGGCTATAATCCGCTTCTGCGAGAAAAACTCGAACTCAGACCCCTCAATGAAGTTCTTACCATGCGTATTGCAAAGCGGCACTGCGCCGTAGTATGCGCGGAATGCGATAAGTAGCGCCCGCTCAAGTTTGTGCCAGGTTTTCACCCGCTGGCGCACGCCGCAAGTAATTATGCGCACGTCAAAAGAGACAATGCCATGCTCATTCAAGATGTGCTCGGACCGATATGCCACGCTCGACGCCACGCGGCTGATCCCATTTTTTGTCGTCCCAATATAGACAACGGGAGAACTGCCATTCGGATATTTTATTTGTTTGTTTGCACAAGCTACATAGACAAGCTTTAAGTCGCCAATCGCGATTCGATTCACAGTTATCGCTGGTATTTTTTTCAGCGATACTTTTAGCCTTTGCGGCATATGACCTGTTACGCCGCCTTCGCCGCTCGCGGCTTATACGGCCCGCGCTTCTTCGCCGGCTCGGCCTGGGCATCAATCAGGGCCACCACGTCATCCATGCTCCAAAGCGTCTTGGACAGGCCTGCCGCCATCGCCGGGCTGCACCGCAGCGTCTTGTGCTGCCGAGCGAAGTTATACCAGGTGGTGTAGAGGGCAACCATGTGGGCGTGGTTCTCGGCCTTCTTGGAAAACCCGTTCGTCAACCGTGTGAACCGGCGCATGTGCATCCGCATCGTGAGGTTCTGGCGCTCCACGTAGGAGGTAGAAACGTGCGCTTTGTCGGGGCTGCCGGTGATCCGCTCCTTGCGGATGCCGGTGCAGTCGGCCGGGCTGTAGCGGCCCTTCATACTCTCGGGGGAGGAGCCGTAAATCTTCACGAGCTGAGCATAGTCCACATCGACGCCGAATGCCCCATCCACGGCCTCCAGGTAGGCCTTGTGGCCGTCTGTGGTGAGCTGCACCCGGTCGGCGAGCCGATCCGCCACGTCCTGCATAAACTCGTGCGCGTAGCCCGCGTCCCGGCCGCCGATCAGGTAGGACACGATCAGCTTGCTGTCGGCGTCCAAGGCGGTCCAGGTCCACAGGTCGCCAGCGTCCTCCGGGGCGGCCTTGGCGGTCGCCACGTTCTTCTGCTTGGCGTAATTGAACGACCAGATCTCGTCGCACTGGACGCGCTTGCTGCGGACGTTCCGCACCGTCTCGTCATGGTGCTTAGCGCAAGCCTCGCCGGCATCCTCCAGCAGCTTCGTCACCGTGTTAATGGACACGTCCGCAATGCGGGAGATCGACCGCATGGAGGAGCCTTCACAGAGCAGCGTGAGGATGTGGGCTCGCTTGGCGGACGTGAGCTTGTTCATGCTGGGCATGATACAACAACCTATGCATACCGGCAAGCATAATAGTTCATCTCGAAACAACCAATTCCAGACGGCGGCGTGGGATGTAAGCCCGCCGCAGATCGTCCTCGTGGATGAGCAGGAGCTTGGCGAGTTCGGCCACCGAATAACCAAGTTCGTGAAGGTGAAACTCAATCATTCTGGGCAACAGCGAGGGGTTTTCCCGCTCCAGCGGGAACGGCTCTCCTTTGCTGTATCCGGCTTTGCTGTAGCTGATGCTCAACCTCCTGTAATCGTCGGGAGAAATAAGCCTTAGGTCGCGGGCGCGGCGGATCATGGCCTTAATTGACACTCGCCAATATCCTTTTGCCCTCGCGAATTTCTCAATCGATGGAGGCATGAGGTGCGGACGGATTTCGGCTGGCGGCATTAGGAAAGCGGCCGCAAATTCGTCAGCCTGTCTCTCCATTGTCTCGTCATCATCACCAGGAACCGCATGCATGACCATGTGGCCAAGTTCGTGCGCGAGAGAGAACCTGAAACGATCACCAGGTACTTCGCTATTCATGACAAAGATCGGTGGAAGGCCTACCGCGCGAAACGACAAACCATCAAGTAGGGGCGTGCCGAAATCAGTAATGACAACGACCCCGCCAGCCTGCTCTACCGCAGCCGTGACGTTCTCCACTGGCCCCCGAGGTAGCAACCAGTACTCTCGAACCATCCGCGCTGCTTCGGCTGCGCCTATGCCTTTCTCGTCCAAATCAATGGATGGAATGGGCTTCTCGGGAACAGCCTCAAACGATTTCAGAAGCCGAGCGATATGCTGTCGACGGATATTGATGATCGAATGGACGCGGGCCAAGGCTTTCGCTCCAAGCGCGGCTCGCTTACGATGGTGGTAGTGAGGAAAACCGTGCGCGCGTTCGATCTGCAGGAAAAACGCCACAGGAAATCCGAGCGCCTGAGCAAGCCGTTCCACAAGCTCCGGGGTGGGCGCAAGAAGCCGGTTCTCCACCTTGGACAACATAGCCTGTGATACGCTCGCAGCCTTTGCTACCTCCGCCTGAGTCAAGCCGCGCGCGCCACGCGCCAGGTCCAACATATCGGCGTTGAACGTGTCAGACATCGCCTGTGCCGTACGGCCGGAAGCCTTCTGTTCCCGGAAGCCGGCGCGGGGTGATGTCCACCCAAGATGCCACGCCGGGCTCCTCCTCATTCACCTGGACACACCAATGCGTCCGGGGGCCGAGAGGACAGGCCGCGAGAACGCGTACAATGGCGGAAAAGGCTAGATCGGGCTCGTAGCCGAAAGTGAGTCGGGTTGCCGCCATCGGCAGTCCAGGCAAGGGCAACTGCCGGTCGAAGTCGCGTTGCTGTTGGGTCGGGTAACTGGCGCTCCGGCCCTCCTCGTCCATTTTCTTGAAGCGGATGATAAGACGGTCATGGATGTTGAGGACCATCAGTCCACGGGCGTCCACCATTGCCAAGCCACTGAGATCAATGATGGCGAGCTCAACCTCCTCCAGCACGTGCCGGTGGACGTTCTTTGCCGCGGCGGTGTTGTCGTGGGCGGCCTTCACACGATCAGGATACAGATCTTGGTAGGTGGTAAACGCCCGCCGAACACTCGCCGTCAGCACTGACAGGTAAGGCTGCAAAACCGCCATATTGGCGGCGAGGTCTAAGTCGGGACGGGGCATTTCCAGCTTCCAAGAGACAGGCCAGAGCCTATCGTGCCTGGAAATTCTGTCAACGAAATTATAACTAGTTTTATAACCGTGGGCTACTTACCCTTCTGCCACCGGCCCGCCGCCGCCTTTTTAGCGATCTCCGCCCTCCGCTCCGGCGTCATCCCAGCAGCTCGGGCAGTTCCACCTAGCTTCCCGAGCTGCGCCGCCGCGCTGGCGATTGGCTCGCGCTGCTCTTCCTCTTCGCCGGTCGCAATCCGCATCACCTTCACGGCGTTGCCGATTACGTCGGCGGGGCGCTTCTCGCCGCGGGGGCCGCGGGGCATTAGCCTTCCCCCTCGATCACGCAGCCAGTCATGGCTGACACGGAATGAACGAATGCGCGCAAAAGCTGCTCATCCGACAGCGGGCTGTTGAAAATTGGAAAGTCTGTAGGGTTCCCGCCCGGGCGACCGGGTGCATTGCAGCGCACTACATTTAGGTAGCGACCGGTTTTTGCCCAGTCTTTGTCCTCAGCATCCTTCCGCTGTATCCAGGCTCGCTTGAAGCAACCTTCAACCTGCGCCCACTCAATATATGGCTGGCCCTTACCATCGCGCTGTATCTTCATCACCATCACCGCATGCTTTCCGCTAAGCATACAGGAAGTGCGGGATGGATGCGAGCGGGGCGGCTATGCGAGCCCAAATTCAAACTGAGACACTACCCCATTTCCGCATTGGCTGCCAGCGTCGTGCGTACGATCTAGTCGAGCTCATATCGAACTTTGGCGATGCGGGCAGCGGAGACCGGCGGGAGATCGTCGACTAGGATGAACCGCGGTTGCGATTGCCCGTAAGCAAAAGGATAGAGTGCAAACGAGATCTGGATATTAGCTATCCTGGCAGGCCCCACAGGTTAGATGCCGTGGCGAGTGTCTGAGCGTCGTCCGAGAGCGTCCAAGAGATGAGAAGCAGCGCGTTGTGCAAAGGGTGTGGCCTCAGGTCCGGCAGCAACGAGTCCTGTATACAGCATAGCGTGAGATGATGCGGCATTGCGCGCTGACCAGGGAGGTGGCGTCGCGCAATTGTCAGACCTAAATCCACCACGCCAATGATGCAGAAACTCGATAGCTCAGGTGAAGAGGACTTCGACAAGGCAAACTGAAGCGTTAGATCCTACCGTGGAAAGGTCGCGCGTGTCTCCGCGTAGCCGCGCAGGCGGTCCAGCCAGAAATCCGGGCGGTCGCCACCCGGGGTGGAAGGCGGCACCATCTGCGTCCATTCCCGGCAATCCACCATGGCCCAGCTCGTCTCCGTCGCGGGCGGGCCGACCAGCGGTTCGCATCGCTCGTTGGCCACCATCGCCGCGGCCTCTCGCCGGTCGCCGGGCCGGTCCTGCCGGGACAGGTTCTGCCAGCGCTCCCACCGTGTGTAGCCGAGTTCGCGGGTGAAGTACATGCGCTCCAAATTGCCCGCGGCATCGACGCTGCGGCCGCCGAAATGGTCGCTCACCAGTGCCGTCAGCGTAACCCGCCCGACCCGGCCGCCGACCTTGTCGCGGAAGGTGACGGGCTGCACCGTCCAGCGCGTGAAGGCGTAGCCCAAGCGGTCGGGGCAAGCGCCCGCCCGGCGGGTGATCCGGGCGACCGTCTGGCCGGCGGTCTGGGTGGCGAAGCTGCGGTCGACCACCACCCAGCCATCCAGCGGAGTGCATTGCGGCCCGAGGAAGAACTGCAGCCCGGCCCCGCCATCCTCGGTCAGCCCGATGGAGGCGGACTGGGGCGTGAAGAACACCACCTGCCCGCCGTCGCCGGCTTCGAATTGGCCGAAGCGGCGTGGCGGGTCGCCGAAATCGGTGGCCTGCACCACCGCCAGCCCGAATGCGGTGCGGACGGGCACCGAGTCGCTCTGTTGGTAGCCGTCGGGATAGCGGCCGCGGTCGGCGAGGTCGGCCCAGTCCCGCCGGCGGTAGGGCAGGGGCTCGCCGATGCCGAGCTTGCGCTGCCGGGCACATCGCGCCGGCCCGTCCAGCGGGCTGACCCCGATGAGCGGACGGTCCTGCGCGTCGGCGCAGACGCTCTCGACGAGGAAGCCCCATGCGGGCTCCCACCCGGGCGGCGCCGCCTCTCCTGCGCGGGCCGTTGGCGGCAGCGCCAGCAGGCCGAGGACCACGGCTACCAGCCCGCAGCGGCGGACCAGCCGCGTCATCGCGTCGGGGCGACGTTCGGCGGCGGGGATTTGTGGGAGAAGCAGCCCATCTCGTAGCAGCCGAGCAACGCCGCAGCGCCGACGCCGATGGCGATCTTCGTGCCCGTGGACAGGCCGGCCTGGTCGGGTGGCGGAGGCGCGGCATGCCCCTGCGCACCGGCGCCGCCGAGGGTGACGGCGACGCGTTGCGCCTGCGCCGGCCCGCCATTGGCCGGGATGTAGTCGACTTTGACCACGCTGCCCGGCGGGACCGAGCCGACATAGCCCGCGAACGCCGCCAGGCTGGCGAACACCCGGCCGTCCACCGCGATGAGCTGGTCGCCCGCGGCCAGGCCCGCCTGCGCCCCGGCCGATCCCCGCCGCACCTGCTTCACGCGGATGATGTCGAACGTCATCCCGCCATCGGTGATCTGCTGCGCCCGCTCGATGTCCAGGCCGAGCGAGCCGCCCGCGCGCGGCAACGTCGCGGCCGCCTGCTGGGACAGCAGCTGATAGCCCATCTGGTTGTCTGCCCGGGCCGGCATGCACAGCGCCGGCATGGCGAGGATGGCGGCGGCCGCGAACAACGTGGCCTTGCGGTGGAACATGGTGTGCCTTTCAGCGAGAAGGGTCGACGACCCGGGATGCCTGCAACTTAACGCCTGGGACCAGCTTGGTTCGCGAAGAAGAACGACCCAGTGGCCGGGCACACCCGGGCGGAGATGGCGATGGCGGACAAGCTCTCACTCTACCAGTCCAAGCGCGACTTCACGCGCACTGCCGAGCCGCAGGGGGCGGCCGGTGCTTCCGCGTCCGAACGCCTCCGCTTCGTGATCCAGAAGCACGATGCCACCCGGCTGCATTACGACCTGCGGCTGGAGCTCGATGGCGTGTTCAAGTCCTGGGCGATCACCCGCGGCCCCTCGCTCGACCCGCACGACAAGCGCCTGGCGGTCGAGGTGGAGGACCATCCGCTGGATTACGGCGACTTCGAGGGCACGATCCCGAAGGGGCAGTATGGCGGCGGCACGGTCCAGCTGTGGGATCGCGGCACCTGGGCGCCCCAGGGCATGACGGCCGAGGCCGGGCTCGCCGCGGGGGACCTGAAGTTCACCCTGGAAGGGGAGCACCTGCACGGCAGCTGGGTGCTGGTCCGGATGAAGGGCTGGTCTGGCAAGCGGGTGAACTGGCTGCTGATCAAGCACCGCGACGAACACGCCCGCGAGGGCGACGCCGACGCGTTGCTTGCGGACGACCGGTCCGTCGCGTCGGGCCGGGCCATGGCGGAGATCGCGGCCGGGAAGGGCCGCGCGCCGAAGCCGTTCATGGCGGCAGCGGCGCCGGTCGCCAAGGACGCCGTCTGGGACTCGGCGGTCGGCCTGGCGCCGAGCCTGCGGGCGGAGGGCAAGACGACGCGCAAGCCGCCGGCCCGCAAGGCCGCGGCACCGGCCGCGATGCCCGACTTCATCGAGCCGCAGCTCTGCCACTCGGTCGAGCGGCCGCCCTCCGGCGAGGGATGGCTGCACGAGATCAAGTTCGACGGCTACCGCGTGCAGCTGCGCGTCGAGGGTGGCAAGGCAGTGATCCGGACGCGCAAGGGGCTGGACTGGACCGCCCGGTTCGGCGCCGTCGCCCGGGCCGCCGGCAGCCTGCCGGACTGCATCGTCGACGCGGAGGTGGTGGCGCTCGACCATGCCGGGGCGCCGGATTTCGCGGCGCTGCAGGCGGCGCTGGCGGAGGAACGGACCGACCAGCTCGTCTGCTTCGTCTTCGACCTGCTGCACGCGGGCGGAGAGGACATCCGGGCGCTGCCGTTGCGCGAGCGCAAGACGCGGTTGCAGGCGCTGGTGGCGGCCCTGCCGGAGAAGCCGGCCAAGCTCATCCGCTATGTCGAGCATTTCGACACCGGCGGCGACGCCATCCTGCATTCGGCCTGCCGCCTGTCCCTGGAGGGCATCGTCTCCAAGCAGGACGCCGCGCCCTATCGGTCCGGCCGCAGCGAGGGCTGGACCAAGGCGAAGTGCCGCGCCGGGCACGAGATGGTCATCGGCGCCTGGACCGACACTGGCGGCAAGTTGCGTTCGCTGATCGTGGGGGTGAACCGCGGCAGCCACTTCATCCATGTCGGCCGCGTCGGCACCGGTTTCGGCGGGTCCAAGGTCGCCAAGCTGATGCCGAGGCTGCAGGCGGCGGCGGCCAGCAAAAGTCCCTTCACCGGGCCGGGTGCGCCGCGCGCCGCGTCCAACATCCACTGGCTGCGGCCGGAACTGGTGGCGGAGGTCGAGTTCGCCGGCTGGACTGCGGACGGGCAGGTGCGCCAGGCCTCGTTCAAGGGGCTGCGCGAGGACAAGCCGGCCGCCGAAGTGGTTGCGGAGAGCCCCGCGCCGGCGGCGTCCACCACCACGCCGGAGCCGTCGCCCAAGCGCCCGGCCGCCAAGGCGGGGACGCGGGTGGTGATGGGGGTGACGATCTCCAACCCCGACAAGGCGCTGTGGCCGCAGGCGGGCCAGGACGGGCAGCCCGTCACCAAAGCCGACTTGGCCGCCTATTACGAGGCGGTCGGGCCCTGGCTGCTGCGCCACCTGAAGGGCCGCCCGTGCTCGATCATCCGGGCGCCGGACGGTGTCGGCGGCGAGACCTTCTTCCAGCGCCACGCCATGCCCGGCTCGTCCAACCTGCTGGAGCTGGTCAAGGTCAGCGGCGACCACAAACCCTACCTGGAGATCGATCGGGTGGAGGGCCTGGCGGCCGTCGCGCAGACCGGGGCGTTGGAGCTGCATCCGTGGAACTGCCAGCCGTTCCAGCCCGACAAGCCGGGCCGGCTGGTGTTCGACCTCGATCCCGGGCCGGAGGTCGCCTTCACGACCGTCATCGAGGCCGCCAAGGAGGTCCGCGACCGTCTGGCAGCGCTGGGGCTGGTCAGCTTCTGCAAGACCACGGGTGGCAAGGGGCTGCACGTGGTGACACCGCTCGCCCGGGCCGATGACAGCCCGGACTGGGCGGCGACGAAGCGGTTCGCCCAGGCGGTATGCCAGGCGATGGCCAACGACGCGCCTGACCGCTACGTCATCAACATGGCCAAGAAGCTGCGCACGGGGCGCATCTTCCTGGACTATCTGCGCAACGACCGCATGGCGACGGCGGTGGCGCCGTTTTCTCCGCGGGGCCGGCCGGGCGCCACGGTATCGATGCCGGTGACCTGGGCGCAGGTGAAGTCCGGCCTGGACCCGCAGCGCTACACGGTGCGCAGCGTGCCGGGCCTGCTGAAGACGACGAAGGCCTGGGCGGAGTATTGCGACTCCGAGCGTCCCCTTGCCGAGGCGATCGAGCGTCTCGGCGCGCAGCGGGCCGTTGGCTGAAGCGACTCGAGCCAGGTGCCGCGGAATGCCCTACAGGGAGTGGTCTCGCTTGCGGAGGAACATCCCGGAGTATTCCGGCACGCTGTGCTCCGGGAAGCCCGGCACATAGAGCGACAGCTCGGCCGCCTGCCACGTATCCACGAGGTCGTACCCGACGCGGTCGAAGCCTTCGACCAGGTCGCGCCGGTTGTACAGCATGCAGGCCACGCGGAACGTCCGTGCGTCCTGGATCGTGGCCACCGGACTCCCGTCGGTGAGCGGCGTGCGGTTGATCAGGATGTGGGCCGGGCGGCGCGCCAGCCGCTCCACCATGCGGGGCAGGGGCTCCTCGAAATAGTGCAGCGAGCCGGAGGCGATCAGCATGTCGCACCCGGCCGCGTCGGCCCAATCGCCGGTGAAGCGGAGCTGGGCGGCCCGGCGCCTAAGGGCGAGTGCGGCGCCATCGACCAGGTGGGGCGGCAGGTCCTGCACCGTCCAGACCAGGTCCGGCGGGAAGTCGAGGTAGCGCTGGAAGCAGTAGAAAAGGTTGCCTACGTTGCCGCCGAGGTCGAACACGCGGCGGATGGCCGGCAGCAAAGGCCGCAGGTGGAACATCGCGGCGTAGTCGCTCGGCCGCGCCGCCTCCGTCGTTTCGAGCAAGGTGTCCGCGTTATCCCCGTTGATGTGCCCCTGGTTGGCATAGGATGCGACCGCCGCACAGGCCTCGCCCAACGAGGCGAAGGGGCGCTGGTAGCCCATCAGCGCCCGGTGCAGCGGCTTGGCGATGCGAAAGTCCCTCAGCGGCCGCGTCAGCCGCAGCACGCGCGGGCCGGCGAGCCGTCTCATGCAGGCCGCCGTCAGCTGGATTTGCCGGACCCGCAACGCTCTCGCCGACGGCAATGTCATGGTGCAGGCCTCCCCGAGGCCGGCCCGTTCGCCTAAGCCGTTGCCGAGGGTGTGCCGTCTGGATGAACAGGAGGTTAGCAGGCGGTCAGCGGCGTCAACCGAGCGCCTTGGCCGCCTCCATCACTTCCGCGGCGTGGCCCGGCACCTTCACCTTTCGCCAGATGCGCGCGACCTTTCCGGCCTTGTCGACGAGGAAGGTGGAGCGGTCGATGCCCATGTAGGTCTTGCCATACATCGACTTCTCGCCCCACGAGCCATAGGCCTCCGCGACGCCGGACGCGTCGGAGGCGAGCGGGAAAGTCAGCGAGAACTTCTCGGCGAATTTCTCGATCGGCTTCATCGCGTCCTTCGACACGCCGATCACCTCGATGCCGATCTTGCCCAGGGCCGGCAGTGCCTCCTGGAAGGCGCAGGCCTCCTTGGTGCAGCCCGGCGTGTCCGCCTTCGGGTAGAAATACAGCACGAACGGCCGGCCCTTCATCGCTGCCAGGCTCACGGTCCGCCCGCCGGTCGCCGCCATGGTGAAGTCCGGCGCCTCGTCGCCTTCTGCCACGCTCATCCGATCACTCCCACTCGTGCCTCGAACACCGCGCGAACCGCGGCGGCCATGCGTCGTACCCTGGCACGGAACGCGTCCGCGTCAACGTCTCCAGTGGCGCGGTAGAGCGCCTCGGCCGCCGCGTCGGGCAAGGTGTCCGGCGGGCGCGGACCGACGGTGATCCGCAGCATGCCCTGCACCGTGCGCCAAAGCCGGTCCGCCTCGCGCAGGGTGGCCATCTGCGCCGGGTCGAGCGCGCCCGCGGCGGCGAGGCGGTCGATGGCCACGTGGATCGTCGGTGCCGGGCGCGCGGCGGGGGTCAGCAGCAGCGCGGTCTGCACGATGAACTCGACCTCGACCTGGCCGCCGGGCAGGAGCTTGACGTCCCAGGGCCCGTGCGCCGGGAGGTCGCGCAGCATGCGGGTGCGCATGGCCGCGGCATCGCTGCACACCCGCGCCGGGTCCGCCACGGCCATGGCGTCGGCGATGGCGTCCTGCAGGGAGCGGCAGAGCGACGGCGGCCCGGCCACCACCCGGGCGCGGGTGAGCGCCATGCGCTCCCAGGTCCAGGCGTCCGCGGCGTGGTAGCGGCGGAAGGCGGGCAGGCTGACCGCCACCGGGCCTTTGTTGCCGGACGGGCGCAGCCGCATGTCCACGGCATACAGGGCACCGTCCGCGCCGGGCGCGGTCAGCGCGGCGACGACGGCATGGGCCGCGCGGATATAGTACTGGCTCGGCGGCAATCGGCGCGGACCGTCGCTTTCGGATGCGTCCGGCAGGTGGTCGTAGACCAGCATCAGGTCCAGGTCCGACCCGGCCATCATTTCCCGCCCGCCGGCCTTGCCCAGCAGCATGACGGCCAGCCCGCCTCCGGCGATGGTGCCGTAACGCTCGGCATGGTGGGCCAGCACCCGCGGCAGCAGCACCGTCAGCGCCGCGTCCGCGAGCGCCGTGCGCTGCAGGCCGGCCGCGTCGGCATCCAGCCGTCCCTCCATCTGCGCCACCGACACGCGGAACTCCTCGCCGCGTACGGTGCGGCGCACGATCGCCACGGCGTCGTCCAGCGCGCGTGCGTCTCCCAGCTGGGCCTGCATGAGCGCGACAGGGTCGGCGGGTCCGTCCTCGGGCGACAGCAATCCCTCCAACGCGGCCGGCACCTGCGCCAGGTGATCCGCCAGGGACGGTGCTGCGCCGAGCACGGAGGCGATGCGGGCCAGCAGCGGCGGCTGGCGATGCAGCAGGGACAGCAGGTGCACCCCGCCATTCACCCGGCCGAACAGGCTGTCGGCGCGCATGAGCGCGGCTTCCGGCTGGCGTTGCGCGCCCAACGCGTGCAGCAGGTCCGGCAGCATCGCCTCCAGCAGGTGCCGGGCGCGCTCGGAGCGGAACGCACGCGGGCCGCCGGCGCGCCATGCCGCGAGCGTCGCCGCCACCCGGTCGGGCTCGGCAAAGCCCAAGGCCCGCAGGCTGTCCTGCGACACCTTGGCGGGCGCTCCCCGGCCTGGGCTGTCGAACAGGGCCGCATCCTGGCGGCGGACGAGCTCCAGCTGGGCCAGCAAGGCGGTGGCGAAGGCGAGGCCGGTCTCGTAGCCCATGAAGCGCGCGAACCGCTCCATGCCCGCCAGGTCTGCCGGCAGGCTGTGCGTCTGCCGATCGGCCACCATCTGCAGCCGGTGCTCCACGGTGCGCAGGAAGCGGTAGGCGCCCCCCAGCAGCTCCGCCGCCGTGCGCTCCAGGTGGCCCGCCGCGACCAGGGCGTCGATCGCGCCCGCGGTGGTGGGCGTGCGCAGCGCCGGGTTCCGACCGCCCCAGACGAGCTGCATGGTCTGCACCGCGAACTCCACCCCGCGGATGCCCCCCTGGCCAAGCTTGACGTCATGCCCGGCCAGGCGCGCCACCGGGTCGGCCGCGTCGCCGAGCGCGGTGGCATGATGGTCGTCGAACCGGCGCTTCATGGCGCGGATATCGGCCACGGCGGCGAAATCCAGGTGCCGGCGCCAGACAAAGGGGCGGATCTCGCGCAGGAAGTGCTCGCCCAGGGCACGATCCCCGGCGACCGGCCGCGCCTTGATCATGGCGGCACGCTCCCAGTTCTCGCCCATACTCTCGTAGTAGGCGAGGGCGGCGGGCAGGGCCATGGCGGGCGGCGTAGCCCCCGGGTCGGGCCGCAGCCGCAGGTCGGTGCGGAAGACGTAGCCGTCCGCGTCGCGTGCCTCCATAAGGGTGCAAAAATCCCGCGCCACCCGGGTGAAGACAGCGCCGAGCCCATCCCGGCCGGGGTGGCGCGCGGGGTCGTAGATCAGGACGAGGTCGATATCGCTCGAGTAGTTCAGTTCCCGCGCACCGAGCTTGCCCATGCCGAGCACGGTGAAGCCGCTCTCCGCGAGCAGGCGGCGGCCCGGCGGCAGGCGCAGCGCCCCACGGGCCTGGGCGGCGTGCAGGGCGAAGGCCACCGCCGCGTCCAGCGCAACCTCCGCCAGGGTGGACAGGGCGGCGGTGACGCGTTCCAGCGGCCACCAGCCGCCGATGTCGGCGATGGCGCTGGCCAGGCCCAGCCGGCGCTTCGCCCGGCGCAGCGTCGCCGCCAGCGTGGCCCGGTCCGCCCCGGCCGGGCTGCGCGCCACCTCGCGCAAGGCTGCCGCCACCGGAGCGTCCGGCCCCTCGCGGAACAGCCGGCGCACCGTGGCCGACTCGCGCACCGCAAGGTCGGACAGGAACGGGCTGTTGCCGCCCAGCGCCCGCAGCATCGCGGAAGCATCCGGCTGGCGCAGCAGCCGCGCCTCGGCCGCGCCGATGGCCGCGAACCGCTCCAGCAGGCGGTCCGCGGCCTCGGGGTCGGCGGGGCCGGGCCAGGCGCCGGCCTGCGGGCTGAACGCATCCATGCCGCAGACTCGACCTGTGGACCACCCTCGGTCAACCGGTGCTGAGCTTGGCGCGGGCGGCATCCCGCCCGGTCCGGTTCCTGTTGGCGGCTGCTGTCGGCATCGTCGTCCTGGCACTGGGCGCCGCCGGCGGGTTGGCCTGGCGGCTGAGCCAGGGGCCGATGGACGTGACGGCCGTAGCCCGGCGCGTCCTGCCCCTCGTCGACCCCGACGTCACGGCCGGGCAGGTCACGCTGGCGTTGGACCGGTCGGCCGGCGAGCGCGCCTTGCGCATCGGGGTGACCGATGGGATGCGGGCCGCAGCGGGAGGCCGCCCGGCGGACACCGTCGGCAGCGCGACCGTCGCGCTGGCCCTGCCATCCCTCCTGTTGGGGCGGCTCGTGCCGGTGGAGGTCGTCGCCGACCGGGTGCGACTGCACGTGCGTCGGGCGGCGCCGGGCAGGCCAGGGGGCGACCCGACCGGCCTCGCCGCCCGGCTGACCCACGTCGCCCTGTCGGACATGCAGGTCGTGGTCGCCGACGGCACATTGAGGCGCAGCTGGCAGGTTGCAGCCACGGCAGCGACGCTGGATCGGCAGGGGGATGGCAGCCTTGCCGGCACGGTCACGGGAACGGCGACGATCGCGGACGTCGCGGCGGAGGTGACGGCCACGGTCCGCGCCACGGACGCGGAGGTTCGGCTCCACGGGACGCTGTCCCCGGTGTCGCCGGCTGCATTGGCCCGTGCGGTGCCGTCCTGGGCGGCTTTGCGGGCGCTGGACGCGGCGGTCGCCGTGCAGGCGGACGTGACATTCGGCCCGGCAACGGCCCTGCTGCACGCCACGCTCCACGCCGAAGCCGGGCCCGGCGTCGCGCAAATCCCGACGCCGGATGGCGGCGCCAGCCCGGCCAGGTTCGACTCGCTGGTGCTGGACGCCGACGCATCGCCGGACCATGCGACGCTGCGGGCGTTGCGGCTGGTGCTGCCGTCACCCTCCGCCGCGCCATCCTCGACGCTGGTGCTGTCAGGCACGGCGGAGCGCGCCAACGGCCGGTTCCAGGCACACCTCGCCGTTGACCTGGACCATGCCGCCTTCGCCGACCTGCCGGCGCTCTGGCCGCCGCGCGTCGGCGGCAACGCGCGGGCGTGGCTCACGGGCAACCTCACCGCCGGGACGGCCCATGATGGTCACGTCACCTTCACCCTGGCCGGGTCCGAGGCGGGCGACGTCGACCTGACCGAGGGCGGCGGCTCGATCACCGGGGACGACGTGACTGCCTGGTGGCTGCGTCCGGTCCCGCCGCTGGAGCACGGGCACGCCGTGGTCACCTGGCAGAACGCCGACACGGTGCAGATCGCGGTGTCCGGGGCGCGGCAGGGCGCCCTGGCGGCCAATGCCGGCACCGTCCGCATCACCGGGCTGAACGGGCGTGACCAGGTCGCTGCGATCAACGCCGACGTCGCAGGGCCGCTAGGCGACGTGTTCACCCTGCTGGCCCAGCCGCGCCTGGGCCTGTTGAGCAAGCATCCGGTGCCCATCACCGCGCCGAGCGGTACGGTGGCGGCGCATCTGACGGTGCAGCTGCCGCTGGAGGCCAAGGTGTCGGTCGACCAGGTGGCGATCCACGCCAGCGGCCAGGTGGCCAACACGCATCTGGGCGCGGTGGCCGCCGGGCGCGACCTCGATGGCGGGCAGCTGGCGTTCGACGTCACCAATGACGGGGTGAAGGTGAACGGGACCGGTCAGCTCGACCACATGCCGGGCAAGCTCGCGGTCGACATGGATTTCCGTGCCGGCCCGCCCGGCCAGGTGGTGCAGCATGCGGCCGTGACGCTGCGCGTGACGGAGCGGGATGCGCGCGCGGCGGGGCTGGGCGCGATCGGGCTGGAGGCCGGCACCATGCTTGCCAGCCTGGACTATGCCGAGCGGCGGGACGGCGGCGCCACCCTGCGCGTGAGCGGTGACTTGCGTGAGGCGGGCTTCAAGACGCCGCTGGGCTGGACCAAGGCGGTGGGCACGCCGGGGCGGCTCACCGGGGAGGCGGTGCTCGCGCAGGGCAAGCTGGTCGGGCTGGAGGATTTGCGCGCGGAGGCGCCCGGCCTGTCGGTCGAGGCACGCAGCGACCTGGTGGGCGGCGTCCCCGCCATCGTCCACATCCAGCGGGGAGAGGTCGGCCGCAGCAGCGCGGTCGGCACCGTGACCCTGCCGCGGCGCCCGGGCGAGCCCATCCGCGTGTCACTGTCCGGACCGCGGCTGGACCTTGAAGGCCCGCTGCACGAGGCAGATGCCGCGGCGCCGGCCAGCCGCGCGACCCCGCCGGAGCGGGGCGGGACGCCGTATGCCGTGGACCTGCGTTTCCAGCAGGTCGTCTTCGGCCAGGGCCGCACACTCGGCCCCATGACCCTGGTGGCGACCGGCGACGGACGGCGCCTTCTGTCGGCGCGGCTCGCGACCGGCGGGCCCGAGAAGCTGCAGGCCGATCTCGTCTCTGCCGGGGCCGAGCGGAAGGTCTGGGCGACGGCGGCGGACCTCGGCGTACTGCTGCGCACCACCGGCCTGGCGACCGAGATCACCGGCGGCACGCTGATCCTGGACGGCAGTTTCGACGATCGGCAGGCGGGCAGCCCGTTCAACGGCACGATCGACCTGCGCAGCTTCCGGGTCCGCGAAGCCCCGGTTGTGGGCAAGGTGCTGCAGGGGGTGACGCTCTATGGCTTGGTGGATGCTCTGTCCGGCCCCGGACTGGTCTTCGACCACCTCGCCTCGTCCTTCCGCCTCGACGGATCCATGCTCGAGATCGGGGAGGCACGCGCCTACAGCGCCTCCCTCGGCGTGACCGCGTCCGGCCGGCTGGATTTCGGCCGGTCGCGGATCGACCTGAAGGGCACCATCGTGCCGGCATACTTCTTCAATGCCTTGCCGGGCCGGGTGCCGCTGCTCGGCCGCCTGTTCAGCCCGGAGAAGGGCAGCGGCCTGTTCGCCGCCAACTATGCGCTGCGAGGCTCGCTGACCGACCCGGCCATCACGGTCAACCCCCTCTCAGCCCTCACCCCGGGGTTCACCCGGCGCCTGTTCGACCTGTTCGACTAGCCTCTCCGCTTGGACCTGTACCCGCTCACGGCCGCGCCGTCCTCCGGCCGGAGCAGCAGGAAGCCGGGCACCGACGCCAGGGTGATGAAGGCGACGCTGATGAACGCAAGGTGGAAGTCGTGCACCGTCGGCAGCTTGCCGGGCCCGGCGATCAGCCCGAGCAGCGCGGCCGCGATGGACACCCCGAAGGAGACCGTCAGCTGCTGGATGACCCCGCCGAGGCTGGTGCTGCGGCTGAGCTTGTTGGCCGGGGTGTCGGCGTAGGTGAGCGTGTTCGAGGTCATGAACTGGGTGCTGCGCGCCATGCCGAACACCAGCACCAACAGGAAGACCATCCAGTGCGGCGTGTGCGGCTGGACCAGGGCGAAGCTGCCGATGAGCGCGGCACAGACCACTCCGTTGCCCGCCAGCAGCCCGCGGTAGCCGACCTGGCGCAGCAAGCGGGACGACAGCAGGCGTACCATCAGCGTGCCGAGGCTGGAGACGAAGGTGAGCGAGCCGGATTGCACGGGGGTGAGGCCGAACCCGATCTGGAACAGCAGCGGGAGCATGAACGGCACGGTGTTGACGCCGATCCGGCTCAGCCCGCCAGCCACCGTGCTGACCCGGAAGCTGCGGATCCGGAACAGGGTCAGGTCGAGGGCGGCGTCGGCGCGACGCCGGGCATGGGGAACGTAGGCTGCCAGCATGAGGACGCCCAGTGCCGTGAGGGCGAGGACGGCCGGAACGGGCAGCAGGGGGTGGCCGGCATTCTCCAGGCCGAATTGCAACAGCCCGATGCCGCTGCCGCACAGCAGGAAGCCCAGGACGTCGAACCTGGGGACGTACTCGACCCGCCCGTCCTCCACGAACCGCCAAGCCAGCAGCACGCCGAGGATCCCCACGGGAATGTTCACAAAGAACACCCATCGCCAGTTCGCGTAGGTGGTCAGGAAGCCACCCAGGATCGGACCCAGGGCCGGGCCGATGACGGCCGGAACGGTCATGTAGGTCATCGCGGTGACGAGTTGGCTGCGCGGGAAGGCGCGGATCAGCACCAGGCGGCCCACGGGCGTCATCATCGCGCCGCCGAAGCCTTGCAGCACGCGCGTCACGACCATCCCGGCCAGCGATTGGGATAGGCCGCACAGCGCGGAGGCAGCGGTGAAGATCACCAGCGCGGCCGCGAACACCCGGCGCGTCCCATAGCGGTCGGCGATCCAGCCGCTGACCGGCATGAAGACCGCAAGGCTGAGGACGTAGGCGGTGATGGCGAGGTTCAGCTGCAGCGGCGCCACCCGCAGGCTGCGGGCGATGTCGGGGATCGCCGTGGTCACGATGGTGGCGTCCAGCTGTTCCATCAGGAAGGCGAAGGCAACGACGAGCGGGATGAGCAACCGCAGCTTGCGGCTGCGGACGGCCGCGTAGCTACCCTCGGCGTCGTTCATCGGGCCATCCGGTGGCATCAGGCTTCCGTTCCCAAATGCCGTGTCTTGCGACCAGGCTCTAAGCAGGAACCATGCCCGACTGCCGCACTTCGCTCACGGAGCGGTGCGGCCATCCGCCCGAACCACGATTGAATTTGCGTTCTACCGCATCTTGGGGCAATCGTCAGCCATGGACGGTATAGACCTTACCTCGCCCGATCCCGCCACCCGCGCGTCCCGGTACAGGGTCGAGGTGCCGCGCAACAAGCGGCCCTCATGGCTGCGGCGGCGGCTGAAACTGGTCTCCTTCCTTCTATGCGTCGTCGCACCGACGGCGGTCGTGACAGTTTATTTCTTCGGATTTGCTTCCGACCAGTACGTGTCGGAGGCGAAGTTCATCGTGCGCGGGGCGACGGTGCAGTCGCAGGGCGCGTTGTCAACGCTGCTGCAAAGCACCGGCATGAGCCATGCCGAGGAAGACACCTACGCGGTGCAGGACTACATCATGTCCCGCGATGCGTTGTCTGAACTGGTGAAGAACCAGGACATCAAGGCCGTGTTCAACCGGCCGGAGGCAGACTTCTTCTCCCGCTTCCCGCGGTTTTCCTGGCACGCGACGTTCGAGCATTTCTACGACTACTACCAGAACCATGTCGACGTCCTGCTGGACTCGACCACCAACGTGTCGACCCTTACGGTCAAGACGTTCCGTCCCGAGGATTCCCAGCGCGTCGCCCATGCCCTGCTCCTCGCGTCCGAGGCCTTGGTCAACCGGCTGAACGACCGGCAGCGGGAGAATGCGATGGGTATCGCCCGCCAGGACGTGGCGACGGCCGAAGCCCGGGTGCAGTCGGTGGCGAAGGACATCGCCGAGTTCCGCAACCGGGAGGCATTGCTGGACCCGACGAAACAGGCCGTGCCGATGCTGACGGCGATCAACGATCTCCAGACCATGCTGTCGCGCACCAACCTGCAGATATCCCAGCTGGTCACGTCGGCGCCGCAGAGCCCGCTGATCCCGGACTTGCGGCGCCGGGCCGCTGCGCTGCAGGGCCAGATCAACGACGCGCGGTCGAAGATCACGGGCAGCGACGCGTCGCTGGTTCCGAAGATCACGGCGTTCGATACGCTCGAACTGCAGCGCGTGTTCGCGGAGAAGCAGCTCGGCTCCGCGATCACCTCGCTGGAGGCGGCACGGCTGGAGGCGGAACGCCAGCAGCTCTACCTCGAGACGATCGTGCAGCCGAACCTGTCCGACTATGCGACCTACCCGAAGCGGCTCGCCTCGATCGCCATCGTGTTCGCCAGCATCATGGGCCTTTACATCATGGCGGTCCTGATCATCTCCGGCGCGCGGGAGCACCGGATCACCTAGCGGGCCCGCTGGAAGGAACGCGCCGGTGCTCCGCTGCATCGACATCGTCAAGGACTACCACGTCCACAAAGGCTACCGCCGCGTGCTGAACCACATCAACTTCGATGTTCAGCCCGGACAGAAGCTGGGCATCCTGGGGCGCAACGGCGCCGGGAAGTCGACGCTCATCAAGATCATCGGCGGGGTGGAGACCCCGACGGCCGGCCGGATCGAACGACAGATGTCCGTGTCCTGGCCGCTGGCGTTCAGCGGCGCCTTCCAAGGCAGCCTGAGCGGCATCGACAACCTGCGCTTCATCTGCCGCATCTACGGTCTGGACTACCTGGAGACACGGCGCTTCGTCGACGACTTCGCCGAACTGGGCAACCAGATGCGCGAGCCGGTGAAGACCTACTCGTCCGGCATGCGGGCGCGGCTCGCCTTCGCCCTGTCGATCGCCATCGAGTTCGAATGCTACCTCATCGACGAGGTCATCATGGTCGGCGACGCCCGGTTCTTCGAGCGCTGCAAGGCGGAGCTGTTTTCGAAACGCAACGACAGGGCGATGGTGCTCGTCTCGCATGACATGAGCTTCATCCGGGACGTGTGCGACACCGCCGCGGTCATCCATGACAGCGTGTTGACCATGTGCGGAAGCGTGCCCGAGGCGATCGAGTTCTACCAGGCGCTGTAGCGCCGGCCGCCCGCGGGCGCGGATCAGTTGATCACCGACTTCGCCTCGATCCCCGGCGTCGCGAAGGTATAGATCAGCTGCAGGAACTTGTAGAGCTGCACCGTCGGCGCGTTGGCGATGTAGATCACGTCCTTGTCCTGCATGGTGAATTGCTGGATGGCGAAGAAGGTCTGCGGCTGACGCATGTTGACCCGGTAGACCACCGGGGTGCCCGCCGGCAGTGCGCCGGGAACGACGGGCGCACTCACGGGCCGCAGCCCGGGCGGGGCCAGGCCGAGCGTCTGCAGGTTGCCCGGCCGCTCGTAGCGGAAGAGGAACACCGCTTCCGGGTTGGCGCGGTTATCGTCCAGGCCGCCGACCCGGGCCACCGCCTCCGCGAGTGAGACCGTCGCTGCGTCGAACGGGATCTGCGCCACCCGGCCGGTCGCGCCGAACGACAAGAACGACCGCGGCAAGTAGTCGACCTGGATACGGTCGAGCGGCTCGACCGGGATGTTCTCGGACGGCGTGGTCTGGATGCGGGTGAGCGACGTCGTCGCGTCCTGCCCGTGGCGGTTCACCTTCACCAGGGTGTCCTGCGGGCTGTGCGTCGGACCGCCTGCGAGGGAGATCATGTCCAGCAGGTTCTCATGCGCCAGCGACAGCGGGTAGCGCCCGGGGTTGCGGACGTCGCCGGAGATGTAGACGATGTTGCTGCCGTTGTTGACAAGGCTGACCAGGACCTGCGCCTGGGAGGCCTTCTCCGCCAGCCGCCCCTCCACCAGGCGCTGCACCTGGGTGGTGGTCAGGCCGGCCACGTGCAGCTCGCCCGCATAGGGCACCATGATCATGCCGTTGCGGTCGATCTGCAGGCGGGGCAGGTTCTCGGCGGTCGATCCGGTCGGCGCGGCATCCGTGTCGGTCGGGCGACGCGGGGTGAACAGCCCGGTGCCCCCCGCCTCGTAGATCGACACCGCCAGCACGTCGCCCGGCCCCAGCCGGTCCACCGCCACGTTGGAGCGCAGCCTGTCGACCACGCTCAACGACTCCTCCGGACGGTTGTGCAGCTCCGTCACCACGGCGGGCGTCAGGTCCACCAGCTTGATCCCGAGCGGGTTGTTCGGCGACGCCGTGCCGTCCAGCACCTGGCCGTTGCTCGGGCCGGAGGTCGGCAGCGCGCTGCAGCCGGAGACGATCAAGGCCACGGAGAAAACCAATCGGCAGGCAAGCCGTGTGGCGGAATAGGTCATAGGTGCTAGAGGCTCGCCCCGTATGTCATCGTCACCGCTCGATCGAGGGCCAAGCGCAGGCTTTATGGAACCGGCGCGCCGCGCGCAAGGTGCGGCGGCACCCACCATCGGCGTCGACCGGCGGCTGGTACGCGCAGGCAACGGAACCGGCGCCTCGACCTATGCGGACGGGGTGCGCCGGGCTGTGTGCCGCTCCGGCCGCTCCCTCCTGGAGCTGACCGACGCGGCCGGTGCTGCCCCGGTGCCAGCCGGCCGGACACGCCTCTGGGCAGCGGCGCTGGCACCGTGGCGCGTCCGCGCCGCGCCGCAGCGGGGTGGCCTGGTCGCTGCCGACGTGTTCCGCCGGGCGCAGGTGCATTTCGACGTTTACGGACGCTACCTGCGGCTGCATGCGGCAGTCCTGCCGAGCCTGATGCATTGGAGCTATCCCCTGCCGCTGCGCCTGGCCGGGGTGCCGAACGTCTACTCCGTCCTGGACCTCATCCCACTGCTGCAGCCCGAGCTCACGCCGATCCGGCAGGCCCGTGCCCGGCGCATGCTGCGACGTCTGCGGCACGAGGCGGCCCACCTCGTCACCATTTCCGAGACCTCCCGGCGGGAGATCATCGCCACGCTCGGCTGGCCCGCAGACCAAGTGACCAACACCTCCCTCGCGGTCGAGCCACCGTCCTGGACTGCCGCGGAGGCGGCTGCTGCCCGCGCGCTGGCCACCGAGTCGGTCGGCGTGGCCGAAGGCGACTACTTCCTCCACGTCGGCACCGTGGAGCGCCGCAAGAACATCGGGCGGCTGATCGAGGCCTACCGCCAGAGCGGGTCGCGTCGTGCGCTCGTGCTCGCCGGGCCGGATGGATGGCAGGCGGCGGCGGAGATGGCCGGGGCGGCGGACTTGCTCGTGTCCGCAGGCCCGGCGGCCCGGCAGGCGGCGGGCCGGGCGCGGGTGATACGCGCCGACTGGATGGAGCGGACGGCGCTGCTCGGGCTCCTCCAGGGCGCCGCCGCGCTGCTGGCGCCCTCCTTGGCGGAGGGCTTCGGTCTGCCGGCCGTGGAAGCGATGGCGCTCGGCACGCCCGCGCTTACCAGCGACATGGGCGCCTGTGCGGAAGTCGCGGGCGACGGTGCGTTGCTGGTCGCTCCGCGGGATGTGCGCCAGCTCGCCGATGCCCTGGCCGCGCTGGACCGCGACCCCGGTTTGCGCGGCAGCCTGGCGGAACGTGGCCGCAAGCGGGCCCGCGCGTTCTCGGCGGCCGCCTACGCTGCCCGGCTGGCGGCGGTCTACGATGCGGTGCTGGCTGGGTCTGGCTAGCGGGGCCGGTCAGCTGGCGTCGTCGTGCTCCGGCCCGCCGGTGTTCGGGTGGGCGATCGTGTTCGCCTTGACCGGGTCGGACGGCGCCGCGCCTGGCTCGGACGTGTCGACCACCACCACCGTCTGCCCCGCCAGCCGGCTCGGCACGACGTGCTTCGGCAGCAGGGCGGCGAAGCGGCGGTCCTCCCGTGCGGCCTCCCAGTCCTTGGCGTCGATCAGGCCCGTGCGGTCGAGAAAGCTGTTGAACCGGGTCGGGATGCGGATGCAGCCCTCCGAATCCCAGCGTCCCAGCCGCGGCTCCAGCACCGAGGGGTCGGTGGCGTGCATCTCCATGCGGACCGCCATCAGTGCCCGCGGGGTGCGCCAGTCATCCGTGGTTTGCCAGCCGAAATCCCACACGCGCATGCCGCGCAGGCCGATGCCGCGGATGTGGTTCTCGTTGTACGTCCCTTGCGCCCGGTAGCCGAGGATGGACGCGTCATTGGTGAACACGCCCACTGGCGTCCGGAAATGCTCCTTGCGGCCAGGCTTGCCGGTGCTGACATGCACCGAGCCAAGGCTCTCCAGGGCCGCGGCGCCCGGCGTGGCCACCGTCACCCAGAGGCGTTGCACTTTGGGGGACCGATCCACCACGACGATGACCTGCAGCGAGTCGGGCTTGGCATGCGCGCGGTCCAGCATCGCCTGCGCCGCGGCCAGCGCGGCGTGGGTAAGAGGTGGCGCGTCCGGCAGCAGGGTGCCCCCAAGCGACTCGTGCATGTCACCGATCAGCGCGTCGACATCGGTGTGTGCGGCCTTGGGTGGGGGCGCCGGGCTCGGCGGCGCCGGCGGCAGGACCGTCGCGTTCATCGCCAGGGTGGTCGGCGGTGGTTCGGGTGCCGCTTGCTCCACGTGCCGCGGCGTGTCCGATATGGTCTCCTGCAGCGCGGCGGCGGGCACGACCGCCGCGTCCTTCACCACGTCCGGCCCTTTCGCCGCGGCTGCGGCCGGCGCCAGGCCGTGCACCACCAGGAGCGGCGCACATGCAGTGCCGCAACACAGAGCCGCCGCCGCCAGGAATGCCAGGGCACCGCACGTCTTGAAGGACATAAGCCACCTGCCCCTTGTTGCGGCCTGCATTGACCGGGTCATCATGCCATTTCCCGGCGGAGAGGGCGATGATCGGGAGGTTGCATGGAGCAGGTTTGTAACACCCGTTGTTATTTAGCCACATCGGGTGATGCCTCTCGACATCAGGTCATCACCGGCCCGAGCGTCGCACCGACCGGCCAAGGGCGACCAACGCATCGCGCAGGGCGCCGTCCGGGAGCCCCGTGACGGGCAGCGCCACGTCGCTGCCAGGCGGCTCGGGCGCGGCCGGAAGCGGCGCGGCCGGAGCGTCCTGGACGAAGCGGACACGCTCGACGGCGATCCGGCCGAGATGGCCGTTCACCCTGGCCAGCAACTCGCCGGACATATGCTGCAGCTCCATCGCGACCGGGCCGGCACAGGCCAGGGTCAGGGTCGTTCCCGACAGGCGCTTGGGCACCGTCACCGCGGCCAGCGCAGGACCGACGATGGCCGTCCAGTCCGCCAGGATCTGCGCCGTCGCCGGGGAGCGGCGGCGGAATGCAGGCCGGGTCAGCGCGGCGACCAGCCCGCCGACCGGGCGGGGACCCCACACGTGCCGCTTGTCGCCAGGATCGTTCGTCGCCATACCGCTGCCGTGCTCCCTGACCCGACCACGCAGGCCGCTGGCCTGCTCGCCTGGTACGACCGGCACCGGCGCCGCATGCCGTGGCGGGCCGAACCCGGCGAGGCCGCCGACCCTTACCGCGTGTGGCTGTCGGAGATCATGCTGCAGCAGACCACCGTCGCGGCGGTGATACCGTATTTCGAGCGTTTCGTGTCACGCTTTCCCACCGTGGCGGCCTTGGCAGCGGCCGGGGAGGCGGAGGTGATGGCGGCCTGGGCCGGCCTGGGCTACTACGCCCGGGCGCGCAACCTGCACGCCTGCGCCAGGCAGGTCGCCGAGTGGGGTGCGTTCCCGCAGGACGTCGCCGCGTTGCGGGGGCTGCCCGGCATCGGCGCCTACACCTCGGCTGCGATCGCCGCGATCGCGTTCGGCGTCCCGGTCGTCCCCATCGATGGGAACGTGGAGCGCGTGGTCGCCCGGCTGGCCGCCATCACCCTGCCGCTGCCGGGGGCGCGTGCGCCGATCGCCAGCGCGGCCGCGGCACTGGGCGACGATGCGGCGGCGCGTGCCCGGCCATCCGACTTCGCCCAGGCGCTGTTCGACCTCGGCGCCACCGTCTGCACGCCTGCCAATCCGGCCTGCATCCTGTGTCCGCTGTCGCGCGCCTGCCTCGGCCGGGCCGCCGGGCTGGCCGCCGAACTGCCGCGCAAGGCGGCGAAGAAACCACGGCCGATGCGCTACGGCGCGCATTTCTGGCTGACGGACGCGTCCGGCCAGGTGTTGCTGCGCCGGCGGCCGCCGCGCGGCCTGCTGGGCGGGATGACGGAGTTGCCGGGCACGCCGTGGCGCGCGACGCCCTGGACGGCGGCAGAGGCCCAGGCTTCGGCGCCGGCTCCCGCGGCCTGGGCGCCGATGGGCCAGGCTCGCCATGGGCTGACCCATTTCGAGTTGCTGATCGACGTCTACGCCGCATCCGTCCCGGCGATCGATGCGGAGGGGTTCCTGCGCCCGGCCGACGCGCTCGACGAGGAGGCGCTCCCGACCGTGATGCGCAAGTGCGTCAGCCTCGTGCACGGCCGCGCAGGCTCTCGGGCAGGTCCGACGGGGGTGCCGGGACATGGGTGAGGCGGATTGGCCAACCGCGTCCGGCCGGTTCCAGCTCGGTGACCTGGCGCTCCAAAGCGGCGCCACGCTGCCCGGCGCCGCCCTCAGCTGGAAGACGCACGGCACGCTCTCCCCGGCGCGGGACAACGTGGTGCTCTACCCCACCAGCTACTCCGCCCAGCACCCCGACCTCGAATGGCTGATCGGGCCCGAGGGCGTGCTGGACCCGGGCCGCTGGTTCATCGTGATCCCGGACATGTTCGGCAACGGCCTGTCCTCCAGCCCGTCCACCACGCCCGACTGGCCCGGGGCGGGTGACGCCGTGGGACAACGTGCAGGCGCAGCGCCGCCTGCTGCGGGAGCAATGGGGGATCGAGCGGCTGCACGGCGTCTACGGCTTCTCCATGGGGGCGATCCAGGCCTATCACTGGGCCGCCTGCTTCCCCGATGCCGTGGCTCGGGCCGTCGTGGTCTGCGGCAGCGCGCGCACGGCGGTGCACAACCGGGTGTTCCTCGCCGGGCTGCTGGCGGTGCTGGAGGCGGCGCCCGAGCATGCCGGCCACGGCCGCTTCCATGCCGAGCCGCTGGCTGCTCTGCGCGCGTTCGGCCGCATCTACGCCGGCTGGGGGTTGAGCCAGGATTTCTACCGTGCCGGCCTGCACCTGACGGCGCTTGGCGCGCCCGACCTCCCAACGTTCCTGCGCGTGAACTGGGAGGAGCGCTTCGCCCAACGCTCCGCCGCCGACCTGCACGCGCAGCTCCGCACCTGGGATGCGGGCGACATCAGCGCCAACCCGCTCTACGGCGGCGACCTGCCGGGGGCGCTGCGGGCGATCCGGGCGCGGCTGCTGCTGCTGCCATGCGAGACCGACCTCTACTTCCGGGTGGCGGACAACGCCGCGGAGATGGCGCACCTGGCGGATGCGGAACTGAGGCCGATCCCCAGCATCTGGGGGCACCGCGCCGGCAACCCGTCCGCCAATCCGGTCGACCTGGCGTTCCTGCGGGACGCGGTCCGGGCCTGGTTCGCCTGATGGACTTCACCTTCCTCCACGCCGCCGACCTGCATCTGGATTCGCCGCTGCGTGGCCTGGATCCGGATGCGCCGGCGGACCGCATCCGGGGCGCCACGCGGCAGGCGCTGGTCAACCTGGTCCAGCTCGCCAAGGATGAGCAGGTCGGCTTCGTCCTGCTCGCCGGCGACCTCTACGATGGGGATTGGAAGGATTGGCGCACCGGCCATTTCCTGGTGTCCCAACTCGCCGAGCTGAAGCGCGCCGGCATCCCGGTGGTCGCCATCAGCGGCAACCACGATGCGGAGGCGGTGCTCACGGCGGGGCTGCCCTTCCCGGGCAACATGCTGCCGTCGCGGCAGCCCGGGACCGCCTTCCCGATCCCGGGTGTGGCCGTGCATGGCCAGAGCTTCGCCACCCGCGCCGTGCGCGAGCCCTTGGCGCTGTCCTATCCCCGGCCGCTCGACGAGCATTTCAACATCGGCCTGCTGCACACCGCCTGCGGCTCGAGCGAGCACGACAACTATGCGCCCTGCACCCCGGCCGAGTTGCAGGCCAAGGGCTACGACTACTGGGCGCTCGGCCACGTGCACCAGCGGGCGGTGCTGTCGCGGGAGCCGCCGATCGTGTTCCCCGGCAACCTGCAGGGCCGCCACATCCGCGAGGAAGGCAGCAAGGGCGCCAGCCTGGTGCGCGTCGTGGCCGGCCGGGTCGCCGCCGTCACGCACCACGCGCTGGACGTGCTGCGTTGGCGCCGCCTGGTCGTGGATGTGAGCGGTGCCGCCGATCTGCCTGCCGTGCAGGGCCGCATCGCCCTCCCGCTCGACACGGCGCTGGCGGAGGCGGAGGGCCGCCTGCTGATCGTCCGCCTCGTGCTGGAGGGTGCGTCCGCCGCGCATGGCGAACTGGCCGGCAACCCGCAACGCACCCTCGCCACGTTGCGCGCGGCCGCCAGCGAGCTCGCCGGGCGGGACGCGCTGTGGATCGAGGACGTCCGCGTCCGCACCACGTCCGGGCCGGAGCCGTCCAGCCTGCGCACCCAACCGGGCGTGATCGGCACGTTGGTGGACGCCTTGGCCGAGCCGCCGGCGCTTGACGCCGAGTTCACCGCCTTCCTGGCCGACATGGGCAAGCGGATCGACACCGACCTGCTCGACGAGGACCATCCGTTCCGCGCCCTGGCAGCCGGCCAGGTGCCGGAGTCGATGGTCGCGCGGGCGCAGGCGTTATTGCGGGCCGAGTTGCTGCGGGACTAGCCATGCGCCTGCGCACGTTGCTGATCGAGAAATACGGCAATTTCGACCGCACCGAGCTGTCGTTCGACCCGGCGCCCGGCTGCCTCAACCTCGTGCTGGCCCCGAATGGGGCCGGGAAGTCCGTGCTGCGGCGCGCGTTCCACGACCTCCTGTTCGGCATCCCGCTGCAATCGGACATGAAGTTCCGCTTCGACTATCCGGGCATGCACTTGCTCGCGGACGCCGTGTCGATCGATGGGGCACAGTACAGCTTCGGCTGGCAGCGCCGCACCGGCCGCATCTTCCCGGACGCGGCGGCCGACCCGGCGGCGTCGCGCTGGCTGGCCGAACTGCTGGCTGCCGTCACGCCCCGCCAGGTGGAGATGCTGTGGGCGTTGGACACCGAGCGGCTGCGCAGCGGCGGCCGTGACCTGGCCGCGGGCGATAGCACGCTCGGGAGTGCGCTGCTTTCCGGCACCGGCGAACTCGCCCCGGTGCGGGCCCTGCGGCGCAGCCTGGACGAGCGTCGGGCCGGGATTTGGACCAGGGGCAAGAGCTCGCTTCCGTTGAACAAGGCCCTGTCCCGCCTGGCGGCGGCGGCCAAGCAGCGGCGCGATTCCGTGCAGACGCCACGCTCGCTCGGCGCGTTGCAGGCGGAGCTGGAGGCCACACGCGCCCGCAGGCAGCAGGCCGGCGCCGACGCCGCGGCGGCGCAGGCGGAACTCGGCCGGCTCAACCGCATCGAGTTGACGCGGGCGCCGCTGACCGCCTTGGCGGAGGCCGCGGCTTGGCTGGCGGCGCATGGCGATGCGCCGGTGCTGCCCGACGGGCTGGGCGAGGCGCTGTCGCAGGCCCGGCACGCGGCCAGCCTGGCCGCGACCCGGTTGGACGCGGCACGGGCCCAGTTGGCGGAGGCGGACGCCCGCACCGGCACGATCGCGCGGGACGAGGCGGCCGACGCCGTGGCGGTGGAGTTGGACCGGCTGCCGGGCGCGCTCGGAGACGCCGCCACCAAGCGGCGCGACAGCCTGGCCCGCGCTGCGGAGCGGGCCGCGGCGCTGGCCCAGGTGGCTGCGGCGCTGCGCGAGATCGGCAGCGCCGTCGCGCCGGAGCAGGCCGGCACGCTCTTGCGGACCCTGCCCGAGATGGAAGCGGCGCGGGAGAAGATCAGCCAGCATACGGTGGTGACCACGACGCTCGACCTCGCGCGCACGCGGTTGGTAGAGGCTCGGGCTGCCGCGGCCTTGCTGGAGGCCGATGCGGTGGCGGCGCCGGTCGTGCCGCCCGAGGGGCTGGACCTGCTGGTCGGCGAAATCCGCCGCACCCGCGATCCGCTCGCCCACGCCGCCGAGTTGGCGGAGGCGACCCGGGTCGCCGGGGCGGCCGAACTCGCCTGCCTGGCGCGCCTGCCGGGATGGACCGGCACGGTGGCCGAGTTGGTCGCGCTGACGCCGGCCACCGACGCGACCTATGCCCGCTTGGCCGAGATGGCGGCCGGGGCCGGAACGAAGCTGGTCCAGGCGGTGGCCGAGCAGGATCGCCTGCAAGCGCAACGCAGCCAGTGGGAGCTGTCGCTGGCCACGCTGCGGCAGCAGGCGCTGCCCGACGCAGCGGCCCTGGCCACGGCCAGGGCGAAACGGGATGGCGGCTGGCAGCTGGTCTACGCCCGCGCCTTCGCCGGGGCACCGGACGAGGCGGGGGAGCGCGCGTATGGCGCGGGGGATGCGCTGCCGATCGCGTTCGAACGCCACATGCGGGCCGCCGACGCCGTCGCCGATGCCTGGATCAAGGAATTGGCCCGGGTGGAGCAGGCATCCCGCCTGGTCGCCGACCTCGGCGCGTCGGAGCCGGCCTGGGCTGCGGCGCAGGCGGCCGTTGCGCGCGCCGCGGAACGTCAGGCCGTGGCAGTTGCCCGCTGGGCGGAGGCGTGCCAGCGGTTGCGGCTCCCGCCGGACAGCGCCCTGCGCGACGTGTCGGCCTTGCTGACCGCACGGGAGGCAGCCATCGACGCCCGGCAACAGGCCGAGCTTGCCCGCGGCGCCCGGGCCAGCCTTGCCGCGGCGCATGCGGCCTGGGCCAGCCGACTGGCGAGGCTGCTGGGCGAAGACCCGGGTGATCTGGCGGTGTTGCTGCCGATGGCGGAGGCCCGGCTGCAGGCGGGCAACCGCGCCGCGACGGAGCAGGTCGCACGCGAGACGCGCCGGGCGCAGGCGAACGGCGAGGTGCATGCCGCCTCGGCCGCCCTCACCGCGGCCGAGGGCGCATTGGCCCGCTGGAAGGCAGGCTGGCAGGACACGCTGCGCTCCCTGGCCCGGCCGGAGGGTGAGACGCCGGCGGTGACCGAGAAGGTGCTGGCGGCGCTCGGCGCGCTGGATCGCCACCACCACGCCGCAGCCGGGCTGCAAGCCCGCATCGACGGCATGCAGGCGGATATCGGCGCTTTCGCGGCGGTGGTCGCGGGGTTGGCGGCGCGGTTGGGGATGCCGCCGGGCTCCGATCCGTTCACCACCGCCGAAGTGCTGATCGCCCGGCGGGACCGCGCCAAGAGCCTGCGGGACATCGCCACCGAAGCCGGCATCGGGCGCGACGCCGCCATCAAGCGGACGCAGGAGGCGGCGCAGCAGCACGGCGACGCCGTCGCCGTCCTGAGGGCGACGGTCGCATCCTGCGGCGCGGCGGACGCCGAAGCCGCCGAGCGGCAGATCGCCGCTGCACGCGAACGGACCCGGCAGGAGCGGTTGCGCGACGGGGCGGAAGCGCGGCTGCGCGAGGTCGGCGGCTCCGCCTCGCTGGACAGCCTCGCGGCTGCGGCGGCTTCGTTGCCGCAGGAGGCGTTCGAGGCCGCCCGGCAAGCCGCCGATGCCGCCCTGACGCAGGCGCGGCAGCATGAGCAGGAAGCCGCCGTGCGCCTGGCGGAACTGGAGCGCCAGTTTGCCGCCGACGCGGCCGCCACCGGCGCCAGCGAGGCGGCCGAGGCGGAGGCCGCGACCGCCGCCGAGGCCGGCCGGCTGCTGGACGAATACCTGCTGTTGCGACTTGCCGCCGGCATGCTCGGCCACGCGCTGGATCGGGTGGAGGAGCATGCCGGCCCGACGGCGGTGCAGCGCATCGCCGCCGCGTTCGAGGCGATCACGCACGGCGCGTGGTCGATCCGGGCCAGCGAGAACGCCAAGGGCGAGCTGGTGCTGCTGGCGCTGGAATGCGGCATGAACGAGCCGGCCAAGCAGATCGACCAGCTGTCCGAGGGCACGCGCGACCAGCTCTACCTGGCCTTGCGCCTGGTCGCCATCGAGCGGCACGTCGCGTCCGCGCCGCCGCTGCCCTTCATCGCCGACGACATCCTGCAGACCTTCGACGACGCCCGCGCCCATGCCGCCATGCAGGCGCTGGTCGGGCTGAGCCATCACGTGCAGGTCGTCGTGCTGACGCACCACCCGCATCTGCTGGACGTGGCGGCCGGGCTGCCGATCCACGTCCAGCGGCTGGGCGGATATTCCCCTGGAGCGGGTAGGGAAAACGATGTCCTGCCCAGTGCGGCTGCGGTGGGCTGAAGCCCACCCTACATGCCGTGGTAGGGTGGGCTTCAGCCCACCGATGGCCACGCTTTCACCGATTTACTTGCCGCATCCGGCGAAAGGGGCCGCCTTACATGGTCAGCGACGCCTCCAATCCCTCCGGCAGCGGGCAGACATACGGCGTCTTGGCGAGCCGTGCCTGGTGGTCCGACTTCGCCTGGGCCAGCAGCGCCGGGTCGCGCAGGATGTCGGCGGCGGTCCCGGCCATCACCTTGGCCACGTGGACCATCCCCTTATGCGCGGCCGGCGTCTTGCCCTGCGCGGTCAGCTGCCAGGAATGCCCCGGCGTGCCGATCGCATAGGTGGCGCCGCGGGCCTGCACCGTCGGCACCGCCCAGGACACGTCCCCCACATCCGTCGAGCCGACCATCTTCACCCCCCGCGCCTCCAGCGGCACGATCAGGTCGCAGAGCGGCGCGTCCGTCACGGGAATGCCGTTGCGGCGATGTGCGGAGACGATGTCGTCCTGCGTCACCGTCGCCTGGATCCTTGCGGCGAAGGCGCGGTCCTCCGCATCGAATTCGGGCGGGCCGAGCCGGTCGAAGTTGCGGAACATCGCCTGCTCCAGCGGCGAGTTCGGCAGCAGGTTGGACATGGCGCTGACCACGGCGGAGCTGACGCTGGTCTCCGTCATCAGCGCGGCGCCGTCGGCTATTTTCTTCACCCGCTCCACCAGGGTCCACAGCGCCGGCAGCTCGGCCGCGCGGACCAGGTAGCGCACCTTCGCCTTGGCCTGCACCACGTTCGGGGCGATGCCGCCGCTGTCGAGATGGGCGTAGTGGATGCGCGCGTCGCTCGGCATGTGTTCGCGCATGTAGTTGACGCCGACGTTCATCAGCTCGACCGCGTCGAGCGCGGAGCGGCCGAGATGCGGCGCCGCGGCGGCGTGCGAGGCGCGGCCGGTGAACGAGAAGTCCATCAGTTGGATCGCGAGCGATTCGGCGACGGTCACGCCCGAGAACGCCGCCGGATGCCAGGAGATCGCGGCGTCCACGTCGGCGAAGGCGCCGTCCCGCACCATGAAGGTCTTGGCCGCGCCGCCCTCCTCGGCCGGGCAGCCGTAGTAGCGGACGCGGCCCGGGATGCCCTGCGCCGCCAGCCAGTCCTTCACCGCGGCCGCCGCCAGCATCGCGCCCGAGCCCAGCAGGTTGTGCCCGCAGGCGTGCCCGGGGCCGTTGCCCGGCAGCGGGCGGTGCTCGGCTACCCCAGCCTCCTGGCTCAGTTCCGGCAGGGCGTCGAACTCGCCGAGGATGGCGATCACCGGGCCGCCCTCGCCGGCCTCGCCCATGATCGCGGTGGGGATGCCGGCAACACCCTTGGTGACGCGGAAGCCCTCCGCCTCCAGCGCGGCGACGTGTTCGGCGGCCGAGCGGTGTTCCTGGAAGTTCAGCTCCGGCATGTCCCAGATGCGGTCGCTGAGGCCGATATAGGTGTCCTGCTTGGCCTCGACCCGGTTCCAGATGTCTTCGCTGTTCTGCATCGCGCCGCTCCCGTTGACGGACCAGGCTAGTCCCGCCGCGACGGCCCTGTCACCCCAGCAGGCCGAGGCGCTCGAACAGGTCGATCAGCACCAGGTTGACGTTGAACTTGAAGTCGTCGGTGTCGCGCACCGCCTCCACTGCGCGGGCGACGGGCCACAGCTCGAACCCGGTCACCTCGCCGTCGACCGGGTGGGGCACGAAATCGCCGGGCAGCAGGAGGTCGTAGCAGTGCAGCCGGTCGCGGCGCAGCCCCTCCGGGCGCTCCATGCTGTAGCTGATCACCCGGCGGTGCACCGCCTGCGCGACCAGGGCGGGTGGCAGGCCGGCCTCCTCGCCCGCTTCCTTGACCAGCGTCTCGTCCGGGCCGAGCCCGGCGGGGACGCCGCCGGCGACGATGTGGTCCAGCTTGCCCGGGTCCAGCTTCTTGTCCGGCGCGCGGCGTCCGACCCACATGTGCAGCCCGTCCGGCCGTTCGACCAGGCCGTTCAGGTGCACGCCCACCGCCTCGATGCCGAGAGGCGGCAGGCTGCCGCGATCGACGGTGCCCAGCACCGGACCATCGGGATGAGCCCGAACGTCGAATAGCTCGCCACGCGTGCGGCACAGCCCGGCCCCGACCAGGGCGGCGCTGACCTGCGGCAGGGAGTCGGCCGTGGCGTCCGTTCCCACCAGCGCCGCCGCCTCCGGCAGCACCCACCCGACCTGCTGGCCTGCGACATGGAACGGGACGCGTGCGCCGGGCAGGGCCGTGTTGTTGCAGGCGAGGATGTGGCGCTGGAATTGTGGAGGAAGAGGCATGGCTGGGTCTAGCTTACACGGCGGCGGCGGTCACTCGGCTGCTGGTAGCCTTCGTTTCGACTTTCCGCATCGGAGTCAACCGGGCCGCAGACGAGACGCCACCCCGCTCGCCTTTGCAGTTCGTCCCGCCGCTGCCAAATGGTCCGTATGCCTCCCCGCTCCCCCACCAGGCCAGCCCGGCCGCGATCGACCATCGCCACCGTGCGATCCCTGCTGCCCTACCTCTGGCCTCGTGGCGACCGCGGCGCCCATGGGCGGGTGCTGCTGGCGGCGGTCTGCCTGGTGCTGGCCAAGGTGGCGACCGTTTACATCCCGCTGGTCTACAGCCGGGCAGTGGACGCGCTATCGCCGGCGCACCACCCGGCGACCGTGCCGCTGGCGCTGATCCTCGGCTATGGCCTGCTGCGGGTCGCGTCCGCCTCGTTCGGCGAGCTGCGCGACGCGGTGTTCGCGGCGGTGCAGCAGCGCACAACCCGGCGGGTGGCGCTGGACACGTTCCGCCACATGCACGGCCTGTCGCTGCGCTTCCATCTGGACCGGCAGACCGGCGGCGTGTCGCGCGCCATCGAGCGCGGGGTCGGCGGCATCCAGCAGGTGCTGCGCCTGGCGGTGTTCAACCTGCTGCCGACCCTGTTCGAGGTGATACTGGTCACCGGGACGATCTGGTACCTGTTCGACTGGCGCTACGCCCTGGTCACCTTCGGCGCGGTGGCGAGCTATATCGCCTTCACCGTCGGGTTCACCAGCTGGCGGGTGAAGTACCGCCGGCAGATGAACGCGGTGGACAGCGAGGCGAACACCAAGGCGCTCGACAGCCTGCTGAACTACGAGACGGTCAAGTATTTCGGCAACGAGGCGCATGAGGCCGGGCGCTACGACAACGCCCTGGCCCGCTACGAGACGGCGGCGGTGCGCACGCAGGTTACGCTGAACATGCTCAACATCGGCCAGGCGGTGATCATTGCCGGCGGGCTGGCGCTGATCATGCTGATGGCGGCGGATGGCGTGGCGGCGGGCACCATGACGGTGGGCAAGTTCGTGCTGGTGAACACCTACCTGATGCAGCTGTACCAGCCGCTGAACTTCCTCGGCTTCGTCTACGCCTCCATCAAGCAGGGCGTGGTGGACATGGAGCAGATGTTCCAGCTGCTCTCCGTCGACCGGGAGGTCGCGGACACGCCCGGCGCCACGCACCTGACGCCGGTGGGCGCGCTGGCGTTCGAGGACGTGCGGTTCGGCTACCGTCCGGACCGCGAAATCCTGCACGGGGTGAGCTTCCGGGTGCCGCCGGGCGGCAAGCTCGCCATCGTGGGGCCGACGGGCGCGGGCAAGAGCACGATCAGCCGGCTGCTGTTCCGCTTCTACGACGTGGGCGGCGGCCGGGTGCTGGTCGACGGCAAGGACGTCCGGAGCGTGACGCAGGAGAGCCTGCGCGCCGCGATCGGCGTGGTGCCGCAGGACACGGTGCTGTTCAACGACACCATCCGCTACAACATCGCCTATGGCCGCGTGGGCGCCACTCAGGCGGAGGTGGAGCGCGCCGCCCGGCAGGCGCAGGTGCACGACTTCGTGCTGCGCCTGCCGGACGGCTACGACACGGTGGTGGGCGAGCGCGGGCTGAAGCTGTCCGGCGGCGAGAAGCAGCGCGTGGCGATCGCCCGGACGATCCTGAAGGACCCGCGCATCCTGATCCTGGACGAGGCGACCAGCGCCTTGGACACGCGGACCGAGGTCGAGATCGGCGCGGCCCTGCGCAACGCGGCGGCGAACCGCACCACGGTCGTGATCGCGCACCGGCTGTCGACCGTGGTGGATGCGGACGAGATCATCGTGCTTTCGGACGGCCAGGTTGCCGAGCGCGGCACCCATGCCGGGCTGCTCGCCGCGGATGGGCTGTATGCGGGGATGTGGCAGCTGCAGGCGGCCGAAGCGGAGGTTGAGCTGGAGAGCGGGCTCGGCTTCGCGGACCCGCTTTCACCGATGGGACGCGCCGTGCGGGTTTAAACTCGTGCGGCCGGCTGCCATCTGGGGCCGAAAGGAGAGCTGCATGACCCTCGCCCCCGATGACGGCGCGCCTGCCGACCTCAGCCACGCCGGCGCGATCGTGGACAAGGCGATCGAGTACATGATCGGGCAGAACATCAGTTCGTTGTCCATCGCTTCCGCCCTGCTCGGCGGCTCGCTGGGGCTGCTGACGCGTTCGCTGTCGGACGAGGCGGTGGTGCAGATCCTGTCCAACGCCATCCGCAGCGTGCAATCGGGTGAGATGCGGGGCATGAAGGATGGGGGCGGTCCCCGGAACTAGCCGTTCGGTTCGGAGCGAAGGTCATGTCTAAGGTCAAGGTGGACGACGAAGCAAGCCAGGTGAGTGGCGACGACGCTCGCTTGGACCTCGAGGCCGATCGTGAAATCGACGCCGGCCAGTTCGTATCCCACCAAAGGGTCGCCGACTGGCTTCAATCTTGGGGCAAGCCTGATGAAACGTGCTGCCCCAAGCCGGACCCGCATTGAGCACGGTTGTCTGGTCGGCATCCGCACTCAAGCAACTCGCGCTCATACGCGCCTACATCGCGCAGTTTAACCCTGATGCCTCAAGCGACCTGGCAACTCGTCTCACCGAAGCCGGTAGCAGCTTGGAACGCAGCCCGGATCGTGGCCGCAGGGTAACGGGAACCGATATGCGCGAACTCGTCGTAGTCGGTTATCCATACATCATCCGCTATCGTGTTGTGGGCGATGTCGTTCGTATCCTTCGCGTCAGACACGCAGCACGACGACCGACTGACCGCTAGACTTCGGGCGGCTCGTCCTCCGGTCCTTTTTGCGGCATATCGGCCCGCTGCTGAGCCTTCCGGCGGTGCAGGTTGGCACGCAGGGCGGCGGCCTCCCGCTCCTTGCGCGCGGCAAGTTCCGCCTCGCCGCGCTTGCTCAGGCTTGGTCCAGGCGCGGCGGTCACTCCGGCAACTCCCGCAGCACCGCGTCCCGCGCGTCGGCCGGAATGGTGGCCAAGGCGTGGCGGATCGCCCGCATCTGGCGCCGGGCGGCATACAGCTGGTCCAGCAGGGACAGCACCGTCGGCATCGCTTCCTCGCCGAGGCTCAGCTCGTCGCGCAGCTCGACGATCAGCTGCACCCTCGCCACGTCGATGTCGTGGAACAGCCAGCCGCCATCGCGGCGTTCCGGCCGCACCCAGGCCAGCTCCACCCAGCGGCTCACATCCTCCACCCGCAGCCCGGCCACGCGCTGCGGCAGCATCTCGATCGGTATCACGACGCCTCCGTCATGCCTCGCCGGGGATCGGCTTCGTTCGCCGGCTTCCAGCCGCGCAGGAACTCCTCCAGTGCGGCGTCGGCGTCCGGCACCACCACCTTCAACGTCACCAGCTGGTCGCCCGCCGGGCGGCTGCCCTGCGCCGGCACGCCACGGCCGCGCAGCCGCAGGACGCGGCCCGTGTCGGACCGGCCCGGGATCGTCATCGCCACGGAGCCGCTGATCGTCGGGATGGTGACGCGGCCGCCGAGCACGGCCTCCTTCAGCGTCACCGGCAGGTCGAGCAGGATGTCGTTGCCCTCACGGCGGAAGAAGGGGTGCGGCCGGATGGTCACGGTGATCAGCGCATCGCCTGCTGGGCCGCCAGTGCCGCCTTCGCCGCCCTGGCCGCGCAGGCGCAGGGTCTGCCCGTCTTCCATGCCCGGCGGCACGCGCACGTCCAGCGTGCGACCGTCCGGCAGGCTCAGCCGCTGCTGCGTGCCGGCCACCGCATCCACGAAGTCCACGGCGAGGGTGTAGCTGGCGTCGCGGCCGCGCGCCGGGCGGTTGCCCCGCTCGAAGGACTGGGAGAACAGGTCGGCGAAGATGTCGCCCATGCCAGCCTCGTGCCCGCCGCCGTAACGGGCGCCGGCACCCGAGTCGGCATAGGAGCGGTAGCTGGCGCGCTCCGGCCGCGGGTCGCCGGCCGCGTCGATCTCGCCACGGTCGAACCGTGCCCGCTTGTCCGGGTCGGACAGCAGGTCGTTCGCCGCGGATACCGCCTTGAACGTGTCCTCGGCGGCCTTGCTGCCGGGGTTGAGGTCGGGGTGATGCTTCTTCGCCAGCTTGCGGTAGGCGCGGCGGATGTCGTCCGCCGACGCGTCCTTGGCGACGCCTAGGGTCTGGTATGGATCGGTCATGCGGGTCCGCGGCTCATGCCTCCCAAAATGGTGCGCGCACGGCGTCCGATCAACCGTTCCGGCTCATCGCACCTGGCACACGGGGCACCAGTACAGCCGCCGTCCACCCATCTCCTCCGCCTGCACCGGGTTGCCGCAAATGCGGCAGTCCTCGCCAGCCCGGTGCGCCACGTAGCTGCGGGCGTCGCGACGCATGCGCCGGCCGACCACGGGCGTACCGGCCGGCCGGTCCTTCGGTCGCGTGGTAATGATGGCGCCGTCCCGCACGCCATCCCGCAGCAGCGCGCGGGTGTCGCGCCACAGCCCGTCCCATTGCGCCCGGGTGAGGTCGCGGCCCGGCTTGTGCGGGTCGATGCGGGCGCGGAACAGCAGCTCCGCACGGTAGATGTTGCCGATGCCGGCGATCACCTCCTGCCGCATCAGCAACAGGCCGATCGCCATGCGCGAGGCATGAATGATGTCCCAGGCCTTGGACGGCCGTCCGTCCGGCCGCAGCGGATCGGGGCCGAGCTTGTCGGTGGCTGCCAGCTTGCCCTCCGGGGACAGCAGCTCGCAGGCTGTCGGACCGCTGAGGTCGGCGACGCGCTGCCCGGCCACCAGGCGCAGCCGGACGGCGCCGCGCGGGGCGGGGGGACCATCCTCGTCGGGCTCGGCGCGGCGGCTGCGACGCCCGATGCCGGTCAACCCGGTGCCGCTGAAGCGCCAGTTGCCGTAGAGGCCGAGATGCACCCGCAGCCAGACCGGGCCGGCGAAGCGGAGGAACATCTGCTTGCCCCAGGCTTCGGCATGCTCGAGCGCCAGCCCGTCCAGCGTCGCCGCGCCCTCGGCGAAGCGGCCCTGCGGGCTGCTGGCATGGATGGCCTGGCCGACGAACTCCGCGGTGAAGGCGTTGGCGAGACGATGGACGGTATGACCTTCGGGCGAGACACTGCTTCCTGTCAGTTCTTCTCCCTCTCCTTCTGGGCGGAGCTGGTCAAGGTCCCGCGGGCGCAAGCCCGTGGAATGCCAGCGTAGGGGAGGGTCGGGGTGAGGGTGCGCCGACGAGCTTGGTCCGACCAGATGTGGCCCTCACCCAACCCTCTCCCAGAGGGAAAGGGCTTTTTGCGAGGCGTTAGATGACGTTGCTGGCCCGTAGCCTTGTGATGGTTGCGGTATCGTAGCCCAGTTCGGCCAGCACCGCGTCGGTGTGTTCCCCCAAGCCCGCGGTGGCGGTTTCCAGCTTGGCGGGCGTGCGGCTCAGCTTGACCGCCTGGCCGACGATCTCGATCCGGCCCAGTATCGAGTGTTGCACCGGCTGTGCCATGTCCAGGTGTCGGACCTGGGGGTCGGCGAACACCTCGTCCATCGCGTAGATCGGGCCGCATGGCACCTCCGCCGCCTCGAGCCGCGCCACCCAGGTGGCTGAGCTTTCGATGCGGGTGACGGCGGCGATCCGCTCGTTCAGCGTGCCGCGGTTGGCGGAACGCGCCTCCCCGGTCTTGTAGTGCGGGTCCTCGGTCAACTCCGGAAAGCCGAGGGCGCGGCAGAGCCGGGCGAAGATCACGTCACCCGCGGCGGCGATGTTGATGTGGCCGTCCGCGGTCGGGAACACGCCGGTGGGGATGCTGGTCGGGTGGTCGTTGCCGGCCTGTTGCGGCACGTCCCGCTCCATGAGGTAGCGGGCGGCCTGGAAGTCCATCATCGCGATCATCGAACCGAGCAGGCTGCTCTGCACCCACTGGCCCTCGCCCGAAACCTCCCGCTCCAGCAGCGCGGTCATGATGCCCTGGGCGGCGAACAGCCCGGCGGTGAGGTCGGCCACCGGGATGCCGGCGCGCACCGGGCCATGGCCGGGCAGCCCGGTGACCGACATCAGCCCGCCCATGCCCTGCGCGATCTGGTCGAAGCCGGGGCGCATGCGATACGGGCCATCCTCCCCGAAGCCGGAGATGCTGGCATAGACCAGGCGCGGGTTGATCGCCCGCATCGCCTCGTAGCCGATGCCCAGCCGGTCCTTCACGTCGGGGCGGAAGTTCTCCACCAGCACGTCCGATTGGGCCACCAGCTTGCGCAGGATTTCCAAGCCCTCGGGCGCCTTGAGGTCCAGGGTGATGCAGCGCTTGTTGCGGTGCAGGTTCTGGAAGTCTGGGCCGAGCCGGTCGCCGCCCATGCCGCCATCGCCCGTGGCCGCCTCCACCTTGATCACCTGCGCTCCGAAATCGGCGAACTGGCGCACGCAGGTCGGCCCCGCGCGCACGCGGGTGAGGTCGACGATGCGGAAGCGGGAGAGCGCGCCGGTGGCCATGGGGCTGACATCCTGGTCTAGTCGAGGCGACCACCCTAGAAGCGGCCGACCATGACCGACAACATCTACACCGTCATCCGCGCCCGCGTGCTCGAGGCATTGGCCTCGGTGATCCCCGACCTGCCGCCGGAGATGGCGGCCCGCGTGGAGGTGACGCCCACGCGTGACCCGGCGCACGGCGACATGGCGACCAACGCCGCGCTGATCGCGGCCAAGCCCGCCCGGCAGCCGCCCGCCCGCATTGCCGCGGCGCTGGCGGCCGCGCTGGCGCAGGCGCCGGAGATCGCGGGCGCCGAGCCGGCCGGCCCGGGCTTCGTGAACCTGCGCCTGCACCCCGCGGCGATCTTGGCGACCATCCCCGCCGTGCTGGACGCGGGGGAGGCCTTCGGCGCCAGCGCGACCGGGCAGGGGCGGCGGGTGAACGTGGAGTACGTGTCCGCCAATCCCACAGGGCCGATGCACGTGGGCCATTGCCGCGGCGCGGTGGTCGGCGATGCGCTGGCCAACCTGCTGGCCAAGGCAGGCTATGCGGTCACCAAGGAGTTCTACGTCAACGATGCCGGCAACCAGGTCGCGGCACTCGCCTGGGCGGCATACTGGCGCTACCTCCAGGCGCTCGACACGACGCTGACGGAGGACGCGTTCGCGGCCGCCGTGCCGGGCGGGCTGCAATATCGCGGCGACTATCTGCTGCCGATCGGCACTGCGCTGGCCGCGGACTTCCGCGACAGTCTGGCGGGGCCGGGCCTGACCGTGGCCGATCCGGCGCTCTGGCTGGACACGGTGCGGACCTTCGCCGTCGATGCCATGCTCGCCTCCATCCGGGAGGACCTGGCAGCGCTCGGCGTGCGGTTCGATCGGTTCAGTTCGGAGCGGGAGCTGCTGGAGTCCGGGGCGCCTGACGCCGCGATCGCCAAGCTGCAGGCGGACGGCCTGCTGTACCAGGGCATCCTCGAGCCGCCGAAGGGCAAGCTGCCCGAGGACTGGGAGCCGCGGGAGCAGCTGCTGTTCCGGTCCACCCAGTTCGGCGACGACGTGGACCGGCCGCTGCGCAAGTCCGACGGCAGCAACACCTATTTCGCCAACGACATCGCCTACCACGACGCCAAGGCCGCCCGCTCGGACCTGCTGATCGACGTCTTGGGCGCCGACCATGGCGGCTACGTCTCCCGCATGAAGGCGGCGACGGCGGCGATCACCGGGGGCGCGGTCACGCTGGAGGTCGTGCTGTGCCAGATCGTGCGGGTGATGAAGGGTGGCGAGCCGGTGCGCATGAGCAAGCGGGCCGGCACCTTCATCACCCTGGCGGACCTGCTGGAGTTCGTCGGGCGGGATGCCGTGCGCTTCACCATGCTGACGCGCAAGTCGGACGCGCAGATGGATTTCGACATCGACGCCGCCGTGGCGCAGACGCGGGAGAACCCGGTGTTCTACGTGCAGTATGCCCATGCCCGCTGCCGGTCCGTGCTGCGGGCGGCGGCGGAGATGGGGTTGGAACCCGCGGGGCCGCTGGACAGCCTGCAGGACGAGGCGGAGCTTGCGGTGGTGCGGCGCATGATGGCGTGGCCGCGCACCGTGGACGCGGCGGCGCAAGCGCGGGAGCCGCATCGAATCGCGTTTTTTCTCTATGACTTGGCGGCGGACTTTCATATGCTGTGGAACCGAGGGCGGGATGCCGCGACCCTCCGCTTCCTGCAGCCGGACCGCCCCGTGGAGACCAGGGCGCGCGTGTCGCTGGTGGCGGCGGTGGCGACGGTGATCCGCTCCGGCCTCCAGGTCATGGGGGTGACGCCCGTCGAGGAGATGCGCTGAGTGGCTGACCGGCTGAGCGTGACCACGGATAGCTGGCGGCCGCAGCGGCGCGCCGGGCTGATCGATCCGCAAATTCGCCGCATGGCGCTGATTGCCGGCGGGGCCGTCGTGGTGGCTGGGCTTGGCTTCGGCGGCTACTCCATGCTGGCGCATCGCCCCCATGGCGTTCCGGTGATCGAGGCGGACAGCCGCCCGTTGCGGGTGAAGCCGGACAACCCGGGCGGCATGCAGGTGGTGGGTGCGGAAGAGCAGATCATGGGCGGCACCGGCACCACGAGCCAGGCCGACGCCATGGCCCCCGCGCCCGAGGTGCCCGAGCCGCAGGTGCTGCGCGCGCAGATCCAAGCCGCCCGGCCGCCCGCGCCGCCTGCCCCGGTGCCGACCGTGCAACCGGCCGCACCAGCCGCACCACCGCCGATCGTCGCCGCAGCGCCGCCGGTGATCGCTGCAGCGCTGCCGCAGCCGCGGGCCGCTGTGCCGCCAGCCGGTACGCCAACACGTCCGGCAGCTTCAGCCGGGGGGATGGAGGTGCAGCTGGCCGCCGTCGAGAGCGAACAGGCCGCGGTGACCGAATGGCAGCATCTGTCCAAGCGTATGCCGGACCTGCTGGCGTCGCACCGCCCCACCGTGGTGAAGGCCGAGCGGGACGGCAAGACGTTCTACCGGCTGCGGACGGGGGGGTTCGCAGACACCGCCCAGGCCACCGCCTTCTGCACGCAGGTGAAGGCCAAGGGCGGCGGCTGCGCCATCGCGAGTTTTTAAGGCTTCGGGTCTTCTCCATCTCCCGCAGGGAGAGGGCCTTTGCGATACACTTTCAGCCTGGCCGTGGCTTGCTGGTGGGCTGAAGCCCACCCTACAAAACGCTGCGGTTGCTGTAGGTGGGCTTCGGCCAACCTCGCCATTGCTACCTGGCGCGTCAGCCCTTTTGGCTGTCCGCGCCGCTGCCGCTGCCGGTGATGCCGCTGCGAGTCTTGGCATCGCTCTTCGGTCGGATCGTGCGGCTCATCGCGGCCACCTCCGCATCGTTCTTCGCGTTTTCCGCCGGGTGCAGTTCGGCGCCGTTGGTCTTGGGCTCGGGCAGGTCGTCGTCGCTCATGCTATGGTCCTCCTGGGAGGAAAGCGCCGCAGCGGGGCGGAGGTTGCCGGAGGCGGCGGCGAGCGTCGGACCGAAATCTCCAGCAGGCGTGATCGCCACCCGCTCCAGCCCGAGCCACTGCGCCATCCGCCGCAACTCGCCAAGCAACCGCTCCGCCGTTTCGGGCGGTGCATGCGGTTCGGCGTGCGCCGCCAGCACCTGCAAGGTTGCGTCGGCGCGGGAGGATTTCAGGTCCACCCGGGCGACCAGCCGGTCCCCGAGCAGGAACGGCAACACGTAGTAGCCGTGCTGGCGCTTGTGGGCCGGGGTGTAGATCTCCAGACGGTAGCGGAAGTCGAACAGCCGCTCGGTGCGGGTGCGCTCCCACACCGCCGGGTCGAACGGGCAGAGCAGGGCGCATCCCTCCACCCGGCGCGGCCAGCGGGCGGCACGGTGCACATAGGCCGGTTGCCGCCAGCCCTCGACCGCCACGGGGACGAGCTCGCCCATGTCGACGAGTTCGGCCAGGCGCGGGTTGGCGTCGGCGGGGGAGAGGCGGAAGTAGTCGCGCAGGTCGCTCGCGGTGGCCACGCCAAGCGCCCGCGCGCCCAGCAGCAGCAGCGCCCGGTGCGCGTCCGCCGGCTCGGGCGTCGGCGTGGCGAGGAGGGCGGCGGGAAGCACCCGGTCCGGCAGGTCGTACACCCGCTCGAACCCGCGGCGCGTGGCGGTGGTGACGTGGCCGGCCCAGAACAGCCATTCCAGCGCCCGCTTGGCGTCGCTCCAGCCCCACCAGCCGCCGGCGCCGCGCGGGCCTTCGAGTGCCGAGGCCGCCATCGCGCCTTCCTCGCGCAACCGGGCCAGCACGGCGTCGATGTAGGGGCGGCGCTCGGCGGCGAAGCGGCCCAGCTCGCCATAGATGCCCTCCAGCCGGTCCGCCCGCGCCATCCGCCAGCGCAGCAGGGGGTGCAGCGATAGCGGCAAGAGCGAAGCCTCGTGCGCCCAGTATTCGAACAGCGACGGCTTCGGCCCCCACGCCGCGTCGTCCAGCATGGTGCGCGGGTAGGGGCCGAGCCGTGAGAACAGCGGCAGGTAATGCGCCCGGGCCAGCACCGTCACCGAGTCGATCTGCAGCAGGTTCAGCCGGGCCACGGTGCGGCGCAGGTGCCCGCGGTCGACCACGTCCGGCCGCGGGTCCGCCAGGCCGGTGGCGGCCAGCCCGATGCGCCGCGCGGTGGCGGCGGAGATCCGGTCCCTCATGCCGCCCCGTCATGCCGCCGGGCGGGTTGCCCCGCAATGCCCGCGTATTAGGATCACGCGGCAGCAGGAGCCGGCCCATGATCCGCAACGCACCGCCCGGCGAGCCGCAGACCCGCATCCGTCCGCAGATCCAGGACATGGTGACGGACAACATCGCCGTGCTGGCCGACAAGGCGCGGCACCTCGAGGGGGTGATCCCGCTGTGGTTCGGCGAGGGCGACCTGGTGACCCCCGGCTTCATCCGCGACGCGGCCAAACGGGCGCTGGATGACGGCCGCACCTTCTACGTGCCCAACATGCGGGGCAATCCCGCACTGACCGCGGCGCTGTCCGCCTACCAGACACGGCTGCATGGCCGCCCGATCGGGCCCGAGCGCAGCACCGTGACACCCGGCGGGATGCAGGCGGTGGCGGTGGCGCTGGACCTGGTCGTGGAGGCGGGGACCAACGCCGTCTACGTCACGCCGCAATGGCCGAACATCCACAACGCCATCCACGTCGCAGGGGGCGAGCCGCGTCCGTGCCCGCTGCGGCTGCGCGACAATCGCTGGACGCTGGACGTCGACGACGTGGCCGCGTCGTGCGACGCGCGGACGCGGGCGGTCGTGTTCTCGTCCCCGGCGAACCCGACCGGTTGGACCGCTACGCCGGACGACCTGCGTGCCCTGCTGGCCTTGAGCCGGGAGCGCGGCATCTGGATCATCGCGGACGAGGTGTATGGCCGGCTGTGTTTCGACGGCGACGTCGCGCCCTCCATGCTGCAGGTCGCGGAGCCGGACGACCTGGTGATGTGCGTCAACAGCTTCAGCAAGGCGTGGGCGATGACCGGGTTCCGCCTCGGCTGGCTGACCCATCCGGCGGCGGTGGCGGATCAGCTGGGCGCGATGACCCAATACCTGAACAGCGGCACCGCGGACTTCATCCAGGAGGCCGGGGCCGCGGCGATCACGCAGGGAGAGCGCTTCGTCGCCGACATGCGCGAGCGCTGCCGCAGCGGCGTGGCGCTGGCGCATGCGCGTCTCGGGGAGACGCCGCGCATCCGACTGACGCAGCCGCCCCGCGGCGGGATGTATGCCTTCTTCCAGATCGACGGCATGCCGGACGCCCGCGCTGCCTGCCTCCGGATGCTGGAGCGCGCGCGGGTCGGCCTGGCGCCCGGTGAACTGTTCGGCGCGGCCGGAGGCGGGTGGTTGCGCATGTGCGTCTGCCGCGACGCCGGGCAGCTGGGCGAGGCGTTGGACCGGATGGCGCAGGCGCTTGCGTGAGGGTGGGATCACTCCCTCTCCCGAAGGGAGAGGGTTCACCCTCACATCGTTGGTTAGGTCTCCCCTAAGTCCCACCAGAGGCCGGCGAAGGCGGCGATGCCCTCCCGCGCGGGAGCCATCAGCAGGTGTTCGTTCGGGCCGTGCTGCTTGCAGCCGTTGTAGCTGTGCGGGACCCATACCAGCGGCACGCCGAGATGGTCGATGAACACGTCGCCGGGAAGGCCGCCGCCGCTGTTGGGGATGAGTTGGGGCTTGTGTCCGATCGTGCGTTCGAAGCTGGCGGCGACGCGTTGCACCCAGGGGTTGGTCGGGTCGGTGCGGCTGGCGGGCATGCGGCTGCCTGCGTGCTGGATCGCCACCTCTGGGAAGCCGGCGGCGTCCAGGTGGGCGCGCAGGGCAGGCTCGAACGCGGCGATGTCGCAATCCACCGTGTAGCGCAGCTGGCAATGGGCGCGTGCGTTGGGGGCGACGGCGTTCACCGGGTTCTCCGGCCGGCCGGAGAGCATCGACAGCACGATGAAGCTGGTCCAGCCGTAGATCTTCTCCGCCGCCGAGAACCCCGGCTCGCCCCATTCCGGGTCGATCGTCGCCGCCTCGCCTTCCGCCCGTAGCTCCAGCCCGGCCAGCGCGTCGCGGACGGAGGCGGGCATGCCACCGGGCGGCAGGAAACCCTGCACCAGGATGCGGCCGTGCCGGTCGGCGATGGCGGCCAGGGCGTGGGCCAGCACGATCGCCGGGTCCGTGGTCATGCCGCCCCAGTTGCCGGAATGCACGCCGCCCGGCCGCGTATCCACCACCAGGTCGAAATGGAACGTGCCGCGCGTGCCGGTGGAGATGGTCAGGGTGTCGGAGGCGACGCGCGGCCCGTCCGAGGCGATCAGCACATCCGCCTTCAGCGCCTCCGCATGGGCCGCCACGAACTCCCGCAGGCCGACCGAGCCGCGTTCCTCCGACGTCTCCAGCACCATCTTGACGTTGAAGCCGAGCTTGCCGCCGCGCTCGGCCAACACCGCCTCCAGCGCATGGAGGTTGATCGCGTGCTGCCCCTTGTTGTCGGCGGAGCCGCGGCCGTACCAGCGCCCGTCCTCCTCCGTCAGCACCCAGGGGTCGAGCCCGGCGCGCCACTGGTCCGCCAGGCCGCGCACCGTGTCGCCGTGGCCATAGGTGAACACGGTCGGGCCGGCACCCTCGATCCGTTCCGCGACGAGGATCGGGCCGAAGCCGTCGCGCGGGTTGGGGTGGATGTGCGCGGTGAAGCCCAGCCGCTCCAGCCAGGGGCTGATCGCCTGCTCCAGATAGCGCTGGAGGTCGGCCTCGTGCCCTGGGTCCTGCGAGGTGGAGGGGATGGCGACCAGCCCGGCCAGCAGGCGCTTGAACCCGCCATCGTCGAAGCCGGCCAGGGCGCGGGCGACCGCGGCGTCGCGCGAGCCCATCAGCCACGCCCCCGCGCCATGTCGTGGTATTCGGCGTTGGGCATCATGTCCACGGCGTGCGCCACCCTGTTGGTGTAGTTGAAGAACGCGGCGGTCTCCGCGATGTCGAAGATATCCTCGTCGGAGAACCCCACCTCCCGCAAGTCGTGGCGGTCCTCGGCGGTGACCTCATGCGCCGCCTCCGTCAGCAGCACGGCGAAGTCCAGCATGGCGCGCTGCCGGTCCGACAGCTCGGCGACCCGGTAGTTGAAGGCCAGCATCTCGCCCAGCTGCGGGTCGCCCGACAGCTTGCGCACCGCGGCACCGTGCGCGACCAGGCAGTAGTAGCAGCGGTTCGCCGCGGAGACGGCGACGGCGATCATCTCCCGCTCCAGCTTGGACAGGCCGGAGGGGGCGAGCATCAGCTCGTCATAGGCGCGGATGAAGTTGCGCAGCTTGGCCGGGCGCAGCAGCCAGGCGCGCAGCACGTTGGGCACGAAGCCGAGCTTGTCGCGGCACTTGGCGAAATAGGGCTGCAGGTCTTCCGGCAGCGAGTCCTCGGAGGGTTCGTGCAGGTCCATGACGTGGGCGGGTTGGGGCATCGGAGGCTCCTTCCATGATCACCATCAAGAACCCTCTCCTCTGGGAGAGGGTAGGGTGAGGGCGGTTCCGCAGAGGCGTTCACATATGTCATGCAACCGGGTCGCGCGACGCTCACCCAACCCTCTCCCAGAGGGAGAGGGCTGCCTTGTTCACGCGGGCAGGTAGTCGGGGACGGAGAGGTAGCGCTCGCCGGTGTCGTAGTTGAAGCCGAGCACCACTGCGCCCTTCGGCAGCTCCGGCAGCTTCTTGGCGATGGCGGCAAGCGTGGCGCCGGAGGAGATGCCGACCAGCACGCCCTCCACCGCGGCGGAGCGGCGGCCGAACTCGCGGGCTTCCTCCGCCTCCACCTGGATCACGCCGTCCAGCAGGGCGGTGTGCAGGTTGGCGGGGACGAAGCCGGCGCCGATGCCCTGGATCGGGTGCGGGGAGGGGGCGCCGCCGGAGATCACCGGGGATTGCGCAGGCTCCACGGCGAACACCTTCAGGCCGGGCCAGCGCTGCTTCAGCACCTGGGCGCAGCCGGTGATGTGACCGCCGGTGCCGACGCCGGTGACCAGGGCGTCGACGCCGTCCGGGAAGTCGGCGGCGATCTCTTCCGCGGTGGTGCGGACGTGGACGTCGATGTTGGCCGGGTTCTCGAACTGCTGCGGGATCCAGGCGCCTGGATGCTCGGCCGCGAGTTCCTTGGCGCGGGCGATGGCGCCGTTCATGCCCTTCTCCCGCGGCGTCAGGTCGAAGCTGGCGCCATAGGCCTGCATCAGGCGGCGGCGCTCGACGGACATGGACTCCGGCATCACGAGGACCAGCTTGTAGCCCTTCACCGCCGCGACCATGGCCAGGCCGATGCCGGTGTTGCCGGAAGTCGGCTCGATGATGGTGCCGCCGGGCTGGAGCTGGCCGCTCGCCTCCGCCGCCTCCACCATGGACAGCGCGATGCGGTCCTTGATGGATCCGCCGGGGTTGCCGCGTTCGGACTTGATCCAGACCTCGGCACCGGGGAACAGCCGGGCGAAGCGGATGTGCGGGGTGTGGCCGATGGTGTCGAGGACGCTGTTGGCCTTCATGCGCGCGGCTCCCAATGGTCTGGTTGGACGCAAGATGAACCGACGCGGGTTTCGTGCAAGGGCGAGCGCATGAGGACCAGGCCGAGCCGTGGCTTGGCGTGACGCGAACGACGTCCGTTCCGCTGCCTCCCTGCATCCATTAAGGTGGCATCTGGGAGGCGGCCACCATGAAGATCGAGTGGGACGATTTCGTCAGCGGACGCGCGGCTGCCCACCTCGGTCGGACGGTCCGCGTGCAGGGCTGGCTCACCCAGCCGGACCTGGCGGGGCGCCGCCTGTTGGTTGCCGAGCCACCCTGTTGTGCCGGCTGCGTCCCTGCCGTGGCGGCCGGGCGCCTGCTGGTCGCTGCGGCATGCCCGCTGGCCACCGGCGCCGCGGTGCTGGAAGGCACGCTGCACCATGCGGCTGGCGGCTGGGGGCTGCGCGATGCGCGCGCGGTCGGCGCGGGGTTCGGCCGCCGCCGGCTGTTGGGCGCCGCTCCGCTGCTGTGCCTCGCCGCCGCGGCGCCGGCCGACGATCCGCGTGCGGTCATGGACGGCGCCGCCACGGTCGACCTGCACTCCCACGCCGGGCGCCTGCTGCGCGTGCGCAACGACGAGCCGTTCACGCCCGTCGCGGGGCCGATGCGGCAGGGTGGGCTGGCGGTCACCTGCCTCGCCATCGTGTCCGACTCGCCGACGCACAGGGTCATGGCGGACCACCGCATCCACCCGTATCGCGACCCGGCGCCGGGCGAGCTGTACACCTACGCCCAGCGCGCCTTCGCCCGCCTGCACCGGCTGGCGCAGGAGCAGTCGCTCCCCATCGTCACCGACGCCGCCGGTCTGCACGCCGCGCGGGCGGACCGGGCGAGCGTGGTGGTGGCGGCCGAGGGCGGCGACTTCCTGGAGGGGCAGCCGGACCGGGTGGACGAGGCCTACGAGCGCTGGCAGCTGCGTCACCTGCAGCTCACGCATTACCGGGTGAACGAGCTGGGCGACATCCAGACCGAGGCGCCGGTGCATGGCGGGCTGACCGAGGCCGGCGCCGCGGTGATCCGGCGCTGCAACGCCCGCGGGGTGGTGGTGGACGTCGCGCACGGCACGCTAGACCTGGTGCGCCGCGCCGCCGCCGTGACCACCAAGCCGCTGGTGCTGTCACACACCTCGCTGACGCGGCGGCCGCGGCCGTTCACCCGGCTGATCACGCCGGAGCACGCCCAGCTGATCGCCGGGACGGGCGGGGTGATCGGCATCTGGCCGGTCGCCTCGATCTTCCCGGACATGGCAGCCCTGGCGCGCGGCATGGCCCACATGGCGGCGGTGGCGGGCATCGACCATGTCGGGCTCGGCACGGACACGATGGGGCTGGTCGGCCCGGCGACGTTCGACAGCTACGCCGACCTGCCGGGCCTGACCTCGGCGTTGCTGGCGGCCGGCTTCGGCGCGGACGACACCCGCAAGCTGCTGGGCGGCAACTACGCCCGCGTGTTCGAGGCCTGCATGGCCTGAAAATCTCCGTGCGCCGCGGCAACCCAGCCCCCTTCCACGAAGGCTCGGCCCCAGGGCAGCCTGGTAGCCCCGCCCGAAGAGGCGGCTCGCGGTGACGGTGGTAGAGGGTCTGTTCCAATGGTGCTCTGCCTCTCGCGGCCAGCCGCGTCCGGTCTCCGGCGGCAGCGCACCCGATGCTTGCATCCCCCGCGCCGCCCCAGCATGTAGGCCACCGTGATCGTGCTCCTCACCGGTGTCGCGGGCTTCATCGGCTTCCACGTGGCCGAAAGGTTGCTTGCCGACGGCGTGGCGGTGATCGGCATCGACGTGTTCAACGACTACTACGACGTGGCGCTGAAGGAGGCGCGGGTCGCCCGGCTGGCCGGTCCCGGCTTCACCCTGCATCGGGCGGATGTGGCGGACCGGGCGGCGATGGAGGCGGTCGTCGCGGCCTTGCCCGGCATCACCCACGTGGTCCACCTGGCCGCGCAGGCCGGGGTCCGATACTCGATGACGAACCCGTATGCCTACGTGCATTCCAACGTGATGGGCCACCTCGTCATGCTGGAGGCGGCGCGGGCGCTGCCGCGGCTGCGCCACCTGGTGTATGCAAGCTCGTCCTCGGTCTACGGGTTGGGCGAGACGTTCCCGTTGGACGAGGCGGGGGAGGTGGACCGCCCCACCTCGGTCTACGCCGCGACCAAGCGGGCGGACGAGCTGATCAGCCACGCCTACGCGCATCTCTACGCGCTGCCGCAGACCGGGCTGCGGTTCTTCACCGTCTATGGGCCGTGGGGCCGGCCGGACATGGCGTATTACGGGTTCGCGCAGGCGATCGCTGCTGGGCAGCCGATCACGCTGTATGAAGGCGGGCGGCTGAAGCGGGACTTCACCTACATCGACGACATCGTCGCCGGGGTGGTCGGCGTGCTGGACCGCCCGCCGCCGCCCGGGCCGCCGCGCATCCTCAACATCGGCAACAACCGGGCCGAGCCGGTCACCCGGCTGGTGGCGCTGCTGGAGCAGTCGCTCGGCCGCACCGCCATCGTGCGGGAGGTGCCGCGGCCGGCTGCCGACGTGGTGGAGACGTGGGCCTCGGTCGACCGCATCGCCGCACTCGCCGGCTATGCGCCCACCACGCCGCTGGATGCCGGGATCCCGCGCTTCGTGGCGTGGTTCCGCCAGTATCACGGCGTGTAGGCAGTGGCGGTCTACCTGGTCACGGGCGGATGCGGCTTCATCGGGTCGCACCTGGCGGATGCCCTGGTGGCCGCCGGACATGGCGTGCGGGTGCTGGACGACCTGTCGACCGGAATGGCGGAGAACCTGCCGGCGGCTGCGGACCTGCTGCAGGGCTCGGTGGCGGATGCGGCCTCCGTGCGGGCCGCGGTGGATGGCATCGATGGGTGCTTCCATCTGGCGGCGATCGCCTCCGTGCAGCGATCGGAGGATGACCTGCTTGGCACCCACCGGACCAACCTCGGCGGAACGCTCACGCTGCTGGACGCGCTTGCCCGGCAGGGTGGGCAGGTGCCGTTCGTCTATGCCTCCTCCGCCGCGGTGTACGGCGACTGCCCGGTGTCGCCGATCGGCGAGGACGCGCCCAAGCAGCCGCAATCCGCCTATGGCGCCGACAAATACGCCGGCGAGCTGCATGCGGCCGTCGCAACCGCCACGCGGGGCATCCCCAGCACGGGGCTGCGGTTCTTCAACGTGTATGGTCCGCGGCAGCGGCCGGACTCGCCCTATTCCGGCGTGGTGTCCATCTTCGCGGACCGGATCGCCCGTGGGCTGGGCGTGACCGTCTTCGGCGATGGCGGGCAAACGCGGGACCTGGTGCATGTGTCCGACGTGGTGGCGGCGCTGCTGCAGGCCATGCAGCGCCGCCTGCCCGGCGCGCCGGTGTTCAACGTCTGCACCGGCCAGGCGATCTCCGTCGTGGACTTGGCCGCCGCCATCGGGGCCTTGCACAGGGTGACGCCGGCGATCGCCAAAGGGCCACCGCGCGTAGGTGAAATCCGTCATTCCGTCGGGGATCCGGTCCGTGCCCGGGCTGCGCTGCGGCTGGGCGAGCCCGTCCCTCTCGCCGCCGGGTTGCGCCGCCTCCTGTTGCCCAGCTAGGCGAGCAGTGCCGCGGCGCAGGCCCACAGCAGCGCACAGGCCCGGCGATAGAGTGCCAGGCTGCGACGGATGTCCGCAGGGCCCGCGTCTGGCCTGCCATCGCCCATCCAGTGGTCCTCCACGCGCACGTCGCCATAGACCCGCGGCCCGGCCAGCCGGAGACCGAGCGCACCGGCCATCGCGGCCTCGGGCCAGCCGGCATTTGGCGAGCGGTGGTGCCGGGCATCCCGCCACACGGCCCGGAGCGCCGCGCGGACTCCGCGCCCGCCGGCCATCGCCAGCAGCAATGCGGCCAGGCGGGAGGCGGGAAGATTGACGACGTCGTCCAGCCGGGCCGCCGCCCAGCCGAACGCCGCGTGGCGCGGGGTGCGGTGGCCGATCATGCTGTCGGCGGTATTCACCGCCTTGTAGAGCGCGACGCCGGGCAGGCCGAACAGGGCGCACCACAGCGCCGGCGCCACGATGCCGTCGGAGAAGTTCTCCGCCAGGCTCTCGATCGCGGCGCGGGCGACGCCGGCGGCATCCAGGGTGTCCGGGTTCCGTCCCACGATGTGGGACACCGCGAAACGGCCTTCCGGCAGGCCACGGTCCAGCCCGTCCGCCACTGCTGCGACATGCTGCCAAAGGCTGCGTTGGGCGAGGAGGCTGGACGCGATGACGGCCAGCAGGGCAACGGCCCAGGGTTGGGGCAACCAATGCAGCGCCGCCGCCTGGATGATCCAGGCGGGACACCCGACGAGGGCCAGCAGGGCCACTAGTGCCAGGATGCCCCGTAGCCGCCCGTTCTTCTCCCTCTCCTTCTGGGAGAGGGCCGGGGTGAGGGCGCCGCCATCGACCAGGACCCCAGCGTTGCGGGCGCCGCCCTCACCCTGCCCTCTCCCAGAGGAAGAGGGTTTGCTGCCAGCGGCGGGATGGTTGAGCGTGCGGTCGAGCCATGCGATGGCTGCGCCGGCCCACATCACGGGGTGGCCGATGCGGCGCAACGCCCCGCCCGGGTAGCCGAAAGTCGCCTCGATCAGCAACGCGCCGAGGGTGACCAGCAGGGTATCGGGTGTCAGCACGGGCAGGGGGTTAGCATGGGGGCATCGGTCGCGCATGGGGGCGGGCTGATCGCGGCGCAGCGGCAGTTCCCGGACGCGCCGCAGCCTTGGCTGGACCTATCCACTGGGATCAACCCGGTCGCCTACCCCCTGCCGCCCGTCCCCGCCGACCGGATGGCCCGCCTGCCGGAACCGGAGCAGGTAGCCGCGCTTGAGGCGGCCGCTGCGCACGCCTATGGCGTCCACGACGCGGCAGCCGTCGTCGCAGCCCCTGGCACGCAGGCGCTGATCCACCTGCTGCCGCGGTTGCGCCCGCCGGGCACGGTGGCGGTGGTGTCCCCCACCTATGCCGAGCACCGTGCCGCCTGGGAGCTTGCCGGCCACGCCGTCGCGGACGTATCGGACCCGCAGGCGGCCGCCGTGGTGGTCGTGGTGCGGCCCAACAACCCGGATGGCTGCGTCCTGCCGGCCCCGGCGTTGCTGTCTCTCGCCGACCGGCTGGCGGCGCAGGCCGGCCTCCTGGTGGTGGATGAGGCGTTCGCGGATTTCGAGGGATGCAGCCTGGCGCCGTCCCTGCGACCGGGTCTGCTGATCCTGCGTTCCTTCGGCAAGGCGTATGGGCTGGCCGGGTTGCGGCTGGGCTTCGCCCTCGCCTCCCCGGACCTGGCAGGCACGCTGCGTCAGGCGCTTGGCCCATGGGCGGTGAGCGGGCCCGCCATCTGGGCCGGGCTGCCCGCGCTGGCAGACGGTGGTTGGGCTGCATCCGCCGCCACCCGGCTGGCGGCGGATGCCGCCCGGCTGGATGGTATCCTGGCCTGCGCCGGATGCCGGGTGGTCGGCGGCACCCGGCTGTTCCGGCTGGCCGACCATGCGGACGGGCCGGCCCTCGCGGACCGGCTGGGACGTGCCGGCATCCTGGTCCGCCGGTTTGCCGAGGCGCCCACGCGCCTGCGTTTCGGCCTGCCGGGCACGGAGGTGGACTGGACCCGGCTGCACGCCGCCCTCGGGTGATCGGAGGATGACCCAGGCGGCCGAACGGTCCTATGGTGCGGTCATGCTGCACATGCGAAGAGACCGGCTGGGTCGGACCTTGGCCGTCCCGGTCGAGGCCTTGGCCGCCGTATGGGACCGCATGGTCGCCTCCGACCCGGGCCTGCTCCGCCTGGGCATGGCGCTGCGGGGTACGTCCGCGGTGTTCCTCATGACGCTCACGGCCATCCTGCTGGGGCGGGTGTTCCGCGCCTCCCCGGTGGAGTTCGCCGCCGGCGTCACGCTCAGCCTTATGGCGCCGTTCCTGATGCGGGAGCCGACGCGGCGCCAGCGGGAGCGCACCTTGCTGTGGCTGACGCTGCCCGCCGCGGCGGCGGAGGTCGCGACCACCCTGCTGCACGGCCGCGGCGTGCTGGGCGACAGCTTCTTCCTGGTGCTGGTGTTCCTGTGCTTCCTGTTGCAGGCGCGCAACCCGCTGGGGATCGCGCTCGGCCTGGTGGCGGTCGTGGTGAGCTACGTGGGGCTCTACCTCGAACTGCCGCCGGCGACCCTGCCGTTGCAGATGCTGTCCGTGCTGCTGGCCGTGCCGGTGACCTGGGTCGCCTGCTTCGTGGTGCTGCCGCTGCGTCCGGCCACCACGCTGCGCCGGACGGTGCAGGCGGTGCAAGGCCGGGCGGCCCGGGTGCTGCGGGACGCCGGCGGGTTGGCGGCCGGGCAGCCCGCCCCCGTGCAGCGGCTGCGGCGCAGCCTGGCCCGGCTGAACGAGGCCGCCCTGGCGGCGGATGACCAGTTGGCCGTGCTGGACCCGGCCGGCAGCACGCCGCTGCGGCTGCGGCTGATGGACCTGGAGCTTGCCGCCGCGCGCCTGGCGCTCGCGCCGCTGGAGGCCGTGGTCGGCCAGGCCAGCCGTCGCCAGGCAGCGCGGTTGCAGGCCAACGAGCGGCGGCTGCGCCGTGGCCGGTGGTCGCGCCACCACCTGCGCGGGCCGAACACCCACTCGCCGCGCAGTGCGGTGGCGGCGGCGCTGGCGGACCTCATGCAGGCGGCCTCGGCACTGGGGCTGGCCGCGGTGGTGCCGCCGGCGCCGGCTGCCGTGGCTGCCAAGCCGCCGCCTGGTCCGTTCGCCTGGCGGATCGCCCTGCGCGTGACGCTTGCCTCCGGCATTGCCATGGCGGGCGGGATGGCGGTGTCGCCGCAGCGCTGGTTCTGGGCCGTCATCACCGTCTACGTCGTGTTCCTGAACGCCCGGTCGCGTGGGGACACGATCTACAAGGGCGTGCAACGGCTTGGCGGTACGGTGCTGGGGCTGGTGGGCGGCCTCAGCCTGGCGTCGATGCTGGCGGGGCACGCGATCCTGATGACGGTGGTGCTGCTGGGCGCCGTGTTCGGGATGTACTACTTCTTCCTGGTGTCCTACACCGTGGGCATCTTCTGCGTGACGGTGTTCCTGGGGCTGCTGTACAGCCTGCTGGGCGCCTCGCTGGAGCCGCTGCTGGTGCTCCGGCTGGAGGAGACGGCGGTCGGTGCCGCCGCGGCCATGCTGGTGGCGGTGTGCGTGCTGCCCGCCCGCACGCGGGACCAGGTGCAGCGCTCCGGTGCCGGCGTGTTGAACGCCCTTGCCCAGGCGGTCGGCGCCTGCCGCGACGTGCTGGCTGGCAAGCCGGGCGCCAACCCGGTGCCGGCGATGCGCGCGGTGGACCGCCAGGTGGCGGATTTGCGCCTGGCGCTGCTGCCGTTGCTCGCCGGGCGGTTCATGCTGCGCCGGATAGCGGTGGAACGGCCGGTACCGGCCTTGCTGGACTGCGTGCATTGGACACGGCTGCTCGCCGTCTGCGCCACGGCGCCGGACCCGGCGGCGGCGGCGCAGGCCGAGGCGATCGGGCGTCGCCTGGCCACCTTGGCCGCGGGCGAGCGCCCAGGTCCGGTACTGCCGGCGGCGCGGGGCGTCCCACCCTTCGGCCCGGTGCAGGATGCGCTGGACCGGCTGGAGCGTTCGACCGAAGCGCTGACCGAGCGGCTGGCCATCGGCGCGCTTCAGGGCTTCGAATTGGAGCGGTGAAGCTAGCGGAAGTCCCGCGTCGGCACCTTGATGTGGCTGTTCTCGGCGGTGCGGTCGGCGACGTAGATGTCCCGCGTGCGCCAGCTCGCGGCCGCCACCTGCTCGCGGGAATCGGCACTGGCCGGGTGGGTGGCGCCATCGCCGCGGCCGTATTGGATGGGGAAGGGCAGTTCCTGGCGCCCGACGGAGCGGAGCTCGCGCGACAGGTCGGTCAGGTGTTCCACGACCACGTGGATCACCTCGCCATCGCGCTGCACCCGGCCGCGGCAGGCGATCATGCCGGCGGATAGGACCAGCCTACGCTGCTTCTCGAACAGGTCCGGCCACAGCACCAGGTTGGCGATCCCGGTTTCGTCCTCGATGGTGATGAACATGACGCCCTTGGCGCTGCCGGGCTTCTGCCGCACCAGCACGATGCCGGGCACCACCACGCGCTTGCGCTCCGGCATGGCAGCCAGCGACTCGCAGGTGACCATGCCGCGCTGTCGCAAAGCGGACCGCAGGAAGTAGACGGGATGCTGGCGCAGTGTCAGCCCGGTGGTCTGGTAGTCCTCCACCACCTCGTGCCCCTCGGTCATGGGGCGGAGCTGGACGGTGGGTTCCGTGCGGGCGGGCGCGGCCCTCGCCCAACCCTCTCCCTCTTCCTCTGGGAGAGGGTCGGGGTGAGGGTCTAGCAACAACAGCGGCGGCGGGGGCTCCCCCAAGCCACGGATCGCCCACAGCGCCTGCCGCCGGTCCACGCTCAATCCGGCGAACGCGTCCGCTTCCGCCAAGCGTTCCAGCGCCGCCACCGGCACGGCGGCACGGCGCCACATATCCTCGACCGACGCGTAGCCCTCGCCGCGGCGCGCAAGGATCGCCTCGGCCAGCGGTTGCGCCAGCCCCTTCACCATCCGCAGGCCCAGCCGCACCGCCAGGTGCTGCCCCGTGTCGGGCTCCAGCGTGCAATCCCACGCGCTGGCGTTCACGCAGACCGGCCGCACGGTCACGTGCCGCCGGGCATCCCGCACGATCTGTGCCGGGGCGTAGAAGCCCATCGGCTGCGCGTTCAGCAGGGCGGCGCAGAACGCGTCCGGATGGTGGCGCTTCACCCAGGAACTGGCATAGGCGATCAGCGCGAAGGAGGCGGCGTGGCTTTCCGGGAAGCCGTACGAGCCGAAGCCCTCGATCTGCTTGAAGGTGCGTTCGGCGAATTCCAGCGGATATCCGTTGGCGACCATCCCGTTGATCATGCGGTCACGGAACTCTCCAACGCCGCCGGTCTGCTTGAACGTCGCCATGGATCGGCGCAGTTGGTCGGCATCGTCCGGCGTGAAGCCGGCCCCGACGATGGCGACCCGCATCGCCTGTTCCTGGAACAGGGGCACGCCCAGGGTCTTCTTCAGCACCGCTTCCAACTCCGGCTTGACGTAGTCGGGCTTTTCCAGCCCCAGCCGACGCCGCAGGTACGGGTGCACCATGTCGCCCTGGATCGGGCCTGGCCGGACGATCGCCACCTGGATGGTGAGGTCATAGAGGTCGGCCGGCCTGTGCCGGGGCAGCATCGACATCTGCGCCCGGCTCTCGATCTGGAACGTGCCGAGCGTGTCCGCCTGCTGGATCATCTCGTAGGTGGGCTTGTCGTCCTGCGGGATGCTGGCGATGTCGTAGCGCGGGCCGCCGCGATGCCGCTCGATCAGGTCGAAGGCGCGGCGCAGGCAGCCGAGCATGCCCAGGCCGAGGATGTCGACCTTCATGAACTTCAGGATGTCGATGTCGTCCTTGTCCCACTCGATCACCTGGCGGTCGACCATGGACGCCGGCTCGATCGGGACCAGGTCGGCCAGCTTGTCCCGCGTCAGCACGAAGCCGCCCGGGTGCTGCGACATATGGCGAGGGTGGCCGATCAGCTGGCGCGCGATGTCCAGCGTAAGGCGCAGCCTACGGTCGGCCAGGTTGAGGTTGAGCTGCTCGGCATGCTTGGGCTCCACCCCGTCTTCCGACCAGCCCCAGACCTGGGATGCCAAGGCCGCGGTCACGTCCTCCGTCAGGCCCATGACCTTGCCGACCTCGCGCACCGCCCCGCGCGCGCGGTACCGCACGATGGTGGCGCAGAGGGCGGCGCGGTCGCGGCCGTAATGCCGGTAGATCCACTGGATGATGTCCTCGCGCCGTTCGTGCTCGAAATCCACGTCGATGTCCGGCGGCTCGTTGCGGTTGGCGGACACGAAACGCTCGAACAGCAGGCCGGCCGCCACCGGGTCGATGGCGGTGATGCCGAGCACGTAGCAGACGGCCGAGTTGGCGGCGGACCCGCGGCCCTGGCACAGGATCCCCTGTCGCACCGCCTCCCGCACGATGGTGTTCACGGTGAGGAAGTACGGCGCGTATCTCATCTCGGCGATCAGGGCCAGTTCGTGCAGCAGTTGCTGGTGGACCTTTTCCGGCAGGCCGTCCCCGTAGCGGTCCGGCACGCTGGCCCACACATGGCGCTCCAGCGCCTGCTGCGCGGTCTCGCCGGGCCGTTCGGACTCGTCGGGATACTGGTATTGCAGGTCGGACAGGGAGAAGGTGCAGCGCCCGGTGATCTCGATCGTGCGGGCGAGGGCTTCCGGGTAGTCGGCGAACAGCCGCGCCATTTCCTGCGGCGCGCGCAGGTGGCGGTCGGCGAAGCGTTCCAGCCGGTGGCCGGCGGCGTCGATGGTGCAGCCTTCGCGGATGCAGGTCATCACGTCCTGCAACACCCGGCGCCCTGGCTCGTGGTACAGCACGTCCCCGGTCACGACGGTCGCCACACCCGCCGCCTGCGCCATGTCGCTCAGCCGCCGCAGCCGCACCGCATCGCCGGACCGTCGCCGCAGGGTGAGCGCCAGGGAAGCACGCTCGCCGAAGGCCCGGTGCAGCCGGCGCAGGTTCGCCTCCGTCGCCGCATCGGCCTCGTCGGGCAGCAAGATGGCGAATTGCCCCTCCGCGTGCGCCGCCACGTCGTCCCAGGTCAGGGAGCAGGCGCCTTTGCCGGCCCGCCGCTTGCCCGCGCTCAGCATCTGGCACAGCCGCGCATAGGCCGCGCGGTCTGTTGGATAGGCGAGCAGGGACGTGCCGTCCTGCAGGTCCAGCCGGCAGCCGATCACCAGGCGCATGTCCACTTTCGGGTCCTTCGCACGCCCATGCGTCCGTAGGATCCCGGCGAGCGTGTTCCGGTCGGTGATCGCGATCGCCTCGATGCCGAAAGCCTTAGCCTGGAGCAGCAACTCCTCCGGATGGCTCGCGCCCCGCAGGAAGGAGTAGTTCGAGGTGACCTGCAACTCGGCGTAGCGGGCGGGCGCTGGAGAAGGCGCTTTTTCTTCAGGTGTAGAGCGTGGACGGAAAGAGAGGATTTTTCCGGAGTTGGTCTCCATCGAACTGGCCCTCACCCCGGCCCTCTCCCAGAAGGAGAGGGAGAAGAACGAAGCCCTCTCCCTCTGGGACAGGGTTGGGCGAGGATTAGGTAGATCCTCAAAACACCCTGTGCAGGAACACGGCTCCGCGAAGATGCCACCGATGCATGCGCCATCCCTAAAACACCCCGTGCACGAACCACTGCAGGTCGCCCGTGGCGCAGTCCTGGCCGTCGCCGCGGCGGTACAGCCAGAAGCGGCGGCCGGACTCGTCTTCCACGCGCCAGTAATCCCGCACCGCGCCGGCTTCCGCGTCGCGGCGCCACCACTCGCCGGCCACCCGCTCCGGCCCATCGGCGCGGCGCACCCGGTGCTGGTGGCGGCGCCAGGTGAAGGCGAGCGGAGGCTGGTCCGGCAGCACGGAGGTCATCTGCACCGGTTGCGGCGGGTGCATCAGCCGGGTGGGCCGCGGCCAGTGCGGCCAGTCTGCACGGCCCGGCGGCGCCACCGCCGATACGTGGCGCACCGAGCGCTCCGGAACGTCGCTCTCCGTGGGGGCGGTGCGCCAGACCCGGTCGGCGCCCAGCCGGTTGGACAGCCGGTCCACCAGCGTCGCCACATCCGCTTCCGCCTCGTCGGCCAGCTGCGCCAGCTGGGTGTAGGCAAGCGGTTCGGCCAGCGGCACGACCAGCTGCATGGCGTCCACGCCCAGGCCGGGATCGACCGTCTCCACCCGCTCCTCCAACAGCCGGCCCAGATGGCCCGGGTTACGGGAAGGGCGGGCCGTGCCGATGCGGATGGCGGCCACGGTGCCGTCCACCCGCTCGAACAGCAGGTCCAGCTGTCGGGCGCCGAGCCCGGCCTGCTCCAGCCGCGTGCAGAGCTGGCGGACCAGCCGGGCGATGACGGCCACGAAGCTTTCTGCCGTCAGCAGCGGTTCGGGGAAGGCGAGCCGGGTCTGCGGCACGTCTGGCGGCACCACGGGGGTGATCGGCTCGGCCACCCGGCCCAGCGCCTGGTCCAGCCGCCGCAGCACCGCCGCGCCGAACCGCCGGGCGAACGGGGCGCGGGGCAGGGCGGCCAGGTCGGCGATGCGGTCCAGCCCCAGCCGCCGTAGCGTTGCCAGCGCGTCCCCCTCCAGGCGCAGGGCGGCGACCGGCAGGTCCGCGACGGCCGCCACCGTGCCGCCGGGTGGGATGATCGTCACCGGCTCCGCCGCATGGCGGGCCAGGGCGTGCGCGGCGCCCGGCGTGTCCGCGACCGCTGCCCGGGCGGTGACGCCGTCCGCTTCCAGCCGGGCCAGCAGCGCCGCCAGCATGGCCGCCTCGCCGCCCTGCAAATGGGTGCAGCCGGTGGCGTCGATCCAGACGCCGTCGCCGTCCGGCGCGGTCAGCGGGGAGAGGCGCAGGCACCAGGCCGCCAGCCGGGCCACCGCCGCCCTGTCCCCATCCATGTCGGCATCGACCACGTGCAGCCCGGGCACCATTGCCTGCGCATGGGCCAGCGCCATGCCGGGCCGCAGCCCCAGCCCGGCCGCCACCGCGTCCGCCGCCGCGATGACCATACGCCTGCCGTCATGCAGCCGGGTAATCAGCGGTGCGTCAGCCGGCAGCGCGGCGTTCGCCCGCCGCAGCCGATCGGTGGGGAAGGTCGGTAACCAGAGCGAGACGACCCTGCGCATCACATGCCTCCACGATCCAGGTTGCGGGCGCACCGCCGCGGCAGCGCACCAAGTCGAGCCGCCAGCGTGCCCGGCCCAGCCCCGGTGTCTCGGGTGCGTGCGGCAGGGGCGGCGGCGAAGGCAGGGCGGCGACCCGCCAGCGCGTCACGGCCGCGTTCGGCGCGGCCAGCGCCGGGTCGGCGGCCTGGCGGAACCGGCGCAGGGCGAAGGCGGTGACGCCCGACGCCTCCGCCGCCAGTTGCAGCCTGCGCGAGGCGGTCAGCCCCAGCTGGCCGACCTCGCCTACCACGCCGGCCAGGCCGGGATGGCGCAGCGCCTCCTCCATCACCAGCAGCCCGGCGCGCCCGGCCTCGGCGAACACCACGCGGTCCGGGTGCAGCCCGGCGGCGGCCAGGGCGGGGGCGAACAGGTCGTGCCGCATCACCGCCCACAGCACTGGGCCGCGGCGCTGGGCCAGCAGCCCTGCCAGCAGCAACGCCGCGGCCGCCCCATGTTCCAGGTCGGGTCCGTCGCCCGCCACCTCGTGCAGCGCGCCCGCGGGCAGGCCGCCACCGGGCAGATGCCGGTCGATCGCCGGGACGCCGAAGCGCAACGTGCCGGCCCGCGCGGCCGAGCGCCGTTCCAGCCGGGCGATACGGGTGCGCAACGTGTCGAGCGTGGCGGTGGTGGGGATGTCCGGAGCTCCTCGCTTTCTGCCTCTCAGAACGTATAGAGAACACCATCGGCATTGGGAAGACAATCCCATTCTGCTACCGGATCAGTCGGCAGAAAGCTGTATCGAGTCAGAACGATGGATTTGTTTCCTGTCGATCCGCATGCGACTCGACCGCTAGCTGCGGTCGGCTTGATGCAAGGGCGGTTTTATGATCATCCCTGGGCATCGATCACGTAGGATGGGTCCTTGGCCTTTCGCATCGCGGTTGGCATCGCCACCAAGGGACGGGCCGCCGTGCTCAAGGAGGCCATTGCGGAACTGCAACGACAAGTGCAGCAGCCGACCCGCATCATCGTCTGCCACGCCGAGGCCGCGGACGTGGCCGGGCTGCCCCCAACGGACGGCCTCGAACTCGCCTGCGTCCAGGCCGGGCTGTGCAACCAGCGCAACGCCATCTTGGACCGCCTGGCGGAGGAGGACGCCGTCGTGTTCTTCGACGACGACTTCCTGCCGATGCCCGACTACCTGGCGCAGACGGCCGCGGCGTTCCAGCGCCACGGGGACGTCGTCGTCACCACCGGTGCGGTGCTTGCCGACGGCATCATGGGCCCCGGCCTCACCGTGGCCGAGGGCCGCGCCATCCTCGCCCGCGACCAGGCGGGCGCCACGGCGGTCATCCCGGTCGAGAACGGGTATGGCTGCAACATGGCCATCCGGCTGGCGCCGGTGCGGGCGCACGGCCTGCGGTTCGACGTGCAGTTGCCGTTGTATGGCTGGCTGGAGGACGTCGACTTCACCCGGCGCCTGGGCGCCCACGGCCGCGTGGTGAAGGTGGAGGCGGCGCGCGGGGTGCACCTCGGCGTGAAGTCCGGCCGCGGCTCGGGCAAGCGGCTCGGCTACTCGCAGGTCAGCAACCCGGTCTACCTGGCCCGCAACGGCACGATCTCGTGGCGCCGGGCGACCGCGTCCGCCGGCCGCAACCTGCTGGCGAACGGCGCCAAGGCGTGGCGACCGGAGCCCGACATCGACCGCCTGGGCCGGCTGCACGGCAACGCGATCGCGCTGTGGGAACTGGTCCTCGGCCGGATGAAGCCGACCCGCGTGCTCGAGCTGTGAGCGCACTTGGCGTGGCCGCTGCCCATGCCGATCGTGTAGGATGGCAACCATGCGTCTGAACCCCACCCGCGCGCGGCAAACGGCACTGCGACTGTCGATGCGGGTGTGGGATGCGCCGACCCGGCTGTTCCACTGGGCGATTGTGCTATTGGTCGCATTCAGCTACTTCACGATCAAATACGCGTCCGGCGCCCACGTCGAGCTCCTGACCAACCTGCACAAGCTGTCGGGCTACGCGATGCTGACGCTGCTGCTGTTCCGCCTGGCCTGGGGCTTCGTCGGCAGCGAGACATCCCGCTTCGGCCAGTTCCTGCGCAACCCGCTGGACGGGCTGCGGCACCTGCGGCATTTCGCCCGGCGCGAGCCGGACGACCAGGTGGGCCACAACGCCGCAGGCGGCTGGATGGTGCTGGTCCTGCTCGTCACGCTGGGTGTGCAGGCGGTCACCGGCCTGTTTACCTTCGACGACGTGCCCGAGGGCCCGCTCGGCGGGACGGTGAGCGAAGCGACGGCCTATTGGCTCACCTCGGTGCATGCCGCCAACTTCAACGTCATCCTCGCGCTGATCGCGCTGCACGTGCTGGCGGTGACGGCCTACGCCGTGGTCAAGCGACAGAACCTGCTGCGGCCGATGATCACCGGCCGCAAACGCCTGCCGGGAGCCACGCGCCCACCCCGCATGGCGTCCCCGCTCTTGGCGCTGCTGCTGGTGCTGGTGGCGGGATGCGTGGTGTGGGTCGTGGTCACGCGCGTTTAGCACACGCCGGGATCCAGACGGACGGCGACGCGCAGCTCTACCGTCCGACATGTCGGTATTGAGGCGACTCCGGACGTTGCCATGCCGCGCGATTATGCTGATGGCCTGAACCCTTTCCATGCCTCGCCGCCTCTATGGTTTCGGAGGGTCGACCTATGGCGACGTGGACAGGTGGCGAACTGGTCGAGGCAGCCCGGCGTGGCGATCCGGGCGCGGTCGAGCGATTGCTCTACCAGGCCCGGCCGGACCTGCGCCGCATCGCGCGGCGAGCCTGCCGCGGCCCGGAGGATGCAGAGGACGCGGTCCAGCATGCGCTATGGGCCTTGCAGCGCCGGATCGGTGCGCTGCGTACCGCGTCCGCCCTCGCGGCCTGGCTGTTCCGGGTGGTGACGCGCGAGTGCCGGAGGCTCCTCGGGTTGAGAGGCCCGCCCGCGGCACCGGTTTCCCTGGACGACCTGGCAGCAGCCCCCGTTCCCGCCGCGCTCCGGCACGACCTCGCGCGCGCGATCGAAGCGTTGGCCGAGCCGTACCGGGCGGTGCTGATTCTCCGCGACGTGGAGGAGCTGACCGCGCCGGAAGCGGCCGCAGTGCTCGGCATCACGCCGGAAGCGCTGAAGAGCCGCCTGCACCGCGCCCGGGCGGAGGTGCGGGAGACGCTCATGGCCGGCGGCTACCTGTCCGGACATGACCTGTGACCGCCCTGGCTTGGCACCTGCTGCGTGGCCTGGGTGCGTCGGCCCTGATGGGGACGGTCATGCCGCGGACAGGTGCCCGATCCCTTCCGTCCATCAACGCCGGAGTTTCAAGACCATGAGCTACGCCGACCGCGCCGACATGCGGCTGATCAAGGACCTCGTCGCCCTCGCACCAGCGGAAGCGGAGGGCTATCTGGCGCTGAGCGACGCCGCCGAGCGCACCAACGGGCTCATCCCGCCGAAATACCGCGAGCTGATGTCCATCGCCGTCGCGCTCACGACGCAGTGCGGCTACTGCCTGGATGTCCACACGCGTCGTGCGCAGGCCGCTGGCGCCACGCGCGAGGAGATCGCCGAGGCTACGTTCATCGCAGCGGCGCTGCGTGCCGGTGCTGCCGCGGCGCATGGGCTGCTGGCCCTGCGCCTCTACGACGAACACGCGAAAGCCGTCACGCCGTAGCCGATCGAGGACGGGACACGAGCGCGCCGGCGCCAGAGCGCTGGCGGCTCGTCCAGAAAATCGGTGAGCGGATTCGGGCCGTCACACTCATCGCCCTCGGTCTGTGTGCCGCCGTCCGGCTGTTCGGGGCGCTCAGCCCTCGCGCTAGGCCGGGGCTCGGCGTTTGCGTGCTTGGCGTGAAGGGAGGTGAGTTCAGCCTTACGGATAAGCCGTGTCATTGCGCATGACGAGGCGGCAGTTCGGGCGGGCGCAGTTCTCCAGCGCGTCACGGGCCGCCTCCTGTGCGTCTCGCCGTGCCGTGCTCCAGCCCAGATGGCCGTCCGAGGAGACTGCAAACGCCTTCTCGGGCAAGGCTGCCAGATAGGCCTGGAACGCGTCCCGACGCGTGAGTGACAGGTCGGCAGGCGGCGGCACGTCAGGAAGCGGCGGCGGAGGCAGCAAGGACGCACGAAGTTTCAAGCCGTGGGTGGCCAGGAACTGGTCCACGATCGGGGTCCAGATCGCGGCTCCCGCGGCGGAAAACAGGAAATGCCCCTCCCTGCCAAACGGTCCCGGCTGGACGAACGCGACCGTGCCCCCCGCAGCGATGAATGCTGCGTGCAACTGGGCTGCCAACCCTGGATTGAAGAAGTGGTCGTTTGCGGCGTAGACCCACAACATCGGCACTCGCGACGTCTGGCCATAGGTGGCGAACGCCGAAACCAGCCTGTCCGGTGCACAGACGACATCGCTCGCTTCGGAACCACGGCCACCCGCGAAGCTGATTGCGGCGACCAGACCAGGCGGAGGATCTTCCGTCAGCGCGACAGTCGCGAAGCCGCCCGCCGAGACCCCAACCACAACGACGCGAGACGGATCGACGTCTGTCCGCGTCGAGAGGGCTACGACGGCGGCTTTCAGGTCGGTTGCTCCGGCCCGGCCTGCGGAGGTGTAGTCGGCGTCCGGGCGGCAACGGCCGTAACCCTCGGCCCAGCCGCCGCCGGAACTGCCGTAGCCCCGCCGCAACACAACAACCGTCGTGAAGCCCCGCCGGGCGAACTCGAGCGCCTGCGGATAGATTTGGCGTGCCGTCATCCCGGGACGCTCATCGTCGTTGCGGGGCGAGCCGTTGGTGACCAGCGCGAGCGGGTTCCGCCCGGTTCCTGCCGGTTTCACCAGCAAAGCCTCAAGGCCGCCGGGGCCGGCGCCCGGAGCGGGAACGCGCAGCTCTTCCCGGACGTAGGATTGCGCCATGGCCGAGGGGGACCACGGCATGGCGACAGCAAAGGCGAGCGTGATGAGACAAGCTCGTCCGATCTTGCGCATCGCGGTCCCTCCGGTTTGTGACGGTGCCACTATGCTTGCCCGTTGCACCCGACACGAAGCGGGTTTCGCGATACGCGAGGTGTGCCTGGACGTTCAGCCGAGTTGGATGTTCCAGAACACCGGCTGTCCGAACAGCACGCCGCCGAGGGTCTTGCGGAACGCGGTCGATGGCAGCGTTTGGCCCAGGGGGACGTACGGCACGTCCTGGAACACCTGGAGCTGCATCTTGGCCGCGATGACCTTCTGCGCCGCGAGGTCGGGGGCGGTGAACCACTGGGTGCGCAACTCCTCCAGCGCCGGGCTGCTGGGCCAGCCGGGGCCGGCGGACTTGCCGTTGCCGCGCAGGAAGGCGTGGCCGGCGGGGGTGAACTGGTCCAGCCCGCTCCAGAACGTGTGGTAGACGCTCCAGCCGCCCGCCTCCACCGGGTCCATCTTCGCCCGGCGCTGCACGATCGTGCCCCAGTCGCTCACCTGGTAGTCGACGTTCAGCCCCATGCGCTTGAGCAGGTCCTGCCCCACATCGGACAGCGCCTTGGAGGAGGCGATGTCGCTCGCCCCCAGCACGACCACCCGCTCCCCCTTGTAGCCGGAAGCGGCGACGGCGGCGCGGATCTTCGCCATGTCGCGCGGCGCCGTCAGCACGGCCATGCCGGCGTCGGTGGCGAGCGGGGTGCCGGGGCAGAACACGCCCACGCCGTCATGCCAGTTGGACGGGTCGTCCCCGGCCACGGCCTGCATGAAATCGGCCTGCACCACCGCGCCCAGCACAACCCGGCGCAGCGCCGGGTTGTCGAACGGCGGTTGCAGGTGGTTCATCCGCAGGGTGCCGATCAGGCCCGTCGGGTCGTTCTTCCGCACCACCACGCCAGGGCTCTTGGCCAGGGCCGGCAGCAGGTCCGCGTCGGGAACCCACCACCAATCTACCTCGTTGCGCCCGATCGCGGACAGCACGGTGCTGGAGTCGGGGATGATGTGCCACTCGACACGGTCCAGGTGGGCGACCTTCGGCCCCGCCGTCCAGTCCGGCTTGCCGGCCGGACGCGGCACGTAGCCGGCGAACTTCTCGTAGGCCAGCAGCGAGCCCGGCACCCGCTCGTCCGCCTTGAAGCGGAAAGGGCCGCTGCCGACCATCTCCGTCACCTGCTTGAACGGGTCGGTCAGCGCCAGCCGCTCCGGCATGATGGCGCACATTGAGGGCGGGGCCTTGCCCAGCGCGTCCGGCAGCAGGGGGAACGGCGCCTTGAGGCGGATCTGGATGGTCTTGTCATCCGCGGCGGTGATCTCATCCGCCGCGGCCATCAGGGCCTGGCCGAATGGATCCCTGGCGCCCCAGCGCTTGATGCTCGCCGCGCAGTCCCGCGCCAGCACGGGCGTGCCGTCGTGGAAGCGCAGGCCCTCGCGCAGGGTGATGCGCCAGGTCTTGCCGCCACCCTCCCCCACCGCGCCGGCGGCCATCTGCGGCGTCACGGCGTAGCTGCTGTCCATGCCATACAGCGTGTCGAACACCAGGTAGGCGTGGTCGCGCGTGGGGTAGGTGGTGGTCCACACCGGGTCGAGCACGGCCACGTCGGTCTGCGGCACGAAGCGCAGCACGTTCTGCGTGGCGCCGCGCCCGATGCGGGGCGCGGCGAGAGCGGCAGCCGAGGCGGCGAGGAAGTGGCGTCGGTTCATGCCGAGATGTTGCACCGCCGCATCCAACGGGAGAAGCCTTATTTGACGGACGCCACCCGCAGCGCGTTGGTGGTGCCAGGCTGGCCGAACGGCACGCCTGCGGCGACCACGACGGTGTCGCCATGCGCCGCGAAGCCCTCGCTGCGGGCGATCCGCGTGGCACGGCTGACCGTCTCCGTCATAGTGTGGGTCTCCGGCGACAGCACTGCGTGGACGCCCCACACCACCGCCAGCCGCCGCGCGGTCTGCTGCGCCGTGGTGAGGCCCAGCACCGGGCAGTCCGGCCGCATCCGCGCCACCCGCAGCGCGGTCGAGCCGGACATGGTATAGGTGGCGATGGCCTTGGCGCCGATCGTCTTGGCGATCTGCCGCGCGGCATCGGCGATGGCGTCGGCGACCGTATTCTCGGGCGCCGGGCGGCCGCTTTCGGACAGGCTGCGCCAGCCAGCGTCCTGCTCCACCCGGTCGATGATGCGGTCCATCATGTTCACCGCCTCGTAGGGATACTGCCCGGCCGCCGTCTCGGCGCTCAGCATCACCGCGTCCGCGCCGTCGAACACCGCGGTCGCCACGTCGGAGGCCTCGGCCCGGGTGGGGGAGGGGGCGCTGATCATGCTCTCCAGCATCTGCGTCGCCACCACCACGGGCAGGCCGGCCTGCCGGGCGGCGCGGACGATCCGCTTCTGCGCCAGCGGCACCTCCTCCGGCGGCAGTTCCACTCCCAGGTCGCCGCGCGCGACCATCACGGCGTCCGACAGCTGGAGGATGCCGTCCAGGTTGTCCAGCGCCTGCGGCTTCTCCAGCTTGGTCATGATCCAGGCGCGGCCGTTGGCGATGGCGCGGGCCTCCGCCACGTCCTCCGGCCGCTGGACGAAGGACAGGCCGATATAGTCCACCCCGTGCTCGAGGGCGAAGCGCAGATCCTCGTGGTCCTTCTTGGTCAGGGCGGGGATCGGCAGCACCACGTCCGGCACGTTCACGCCCTTGCGGTCGGACAGCGTGCCGCCGGTGACGATCTCGCACTCGAGGTGGTCGTCGCGCTTGCGGGCGATGCGCAGCCGCAGCTTGCCGTCGTCCAGCAGCAGGGTGGTGCCGATGCCGGCGGCGGCCATGATCTCCGGGTGGGGCAGCTGCACCCGGCGTGCGTCGCCGGGCACGGGCGACAGGTCCAGGCGGAAACCCTGCCCGGTCTGCAGCGTCACGCGGCCGGCCTGGAACCTGCCCACGCGCAGCTTCGGCCCCTGCACGTCGGCCAGGATGCCGATGGGCCGGCCGGTCTCCGCCTCCAGCGCGCGGATGCTGGCGATGTTGGCGGCGTGGCCCTCGTGGCTGCCGTGGCTGAAGTTGAGGCGGAACACGTCCACCCCGCCGCGGAACAGGCGGCCCATCATGTCCGGCGACGAACTCGCCGGTCCCAGCGTGGCGACGATCTTCGTCCGCCGGCGGCGGCGCAGCTTGGTTGGGGCCATGGGTTTGCTCCGTCAGGCGACCAGGATCGCGCGCAGGTCGTTCACGTTGGTCAAGGTCGGGCCCGTGCGGACCAGGTCCCCCACCGCGTCGAACAGGGTGTAGCTGTCATGCGCCTGCAGGCAGGTGGCCGGGTCGATCCCGGCCCCCAGGGCGCGCTGCAGGGTGGTGGGGGTGGTGACGGCGCCTGCCGCGTCCTCCGTGCCGTCGATGCCGTCCGTGTCGCCGGCGACGGCCCAGATGCCGGGTGCGCCGTCCAGCGCCACGGCCAGGCTGAGCAGGAACTCGGTGTTGCGGCCGCCACGCCCGGCCGCGCCGCCGCGGAGGGTGACGGTGGCCTCGCCGCCCGACAGCAACACGCAGGGCGGCGGGAGCGGATGGCCGTGGGCGCGCACGCTGCGGGCGATGCCGGCCATGACGATGCCGAGCTCGCGCCCCTCGCCCTCCAGCGCGTCGCCCAGGATCATGGGCGTGGCGCCAGCCTGCCGGGCGAACGTCGCGGCGGCGTGCAGCGCCATGGCCGGCGTGGCGATCATGCGGATGTCGGCAGGGGCAGCGGGAGGGGGGAGGTTCGCCTCGCCGGCGAGCAGCGCCGCCGCCGCCGGGGGCAGGGCCACGCCATACTGCGCGACCATTGCCCGGACGGCCGCGCGGCTGGGCGCACCGGCCACGGTGGGGCCGCTGGCGATGACGGCCGGGTCGTCCCCCGGCACGTCCGAGATCACCAGCGTCACGACCCGGGCGGGTGCGGCGGCTGCGGCCAGCCGCCCGGCCTTGATGGCCGACAGGTGCTTGCGCACCGCGTTCATCACCCCGATCGGCGCGCCGGAGGCGAGCAGCGCCGCATTGACCGCCTGCTTGTCCGCCAGGGTGAGGCCCGGCCCGGGCAACGCGGCCAGCGCGGACCCGCCGCCGGAGACCAGCGCCAGCACCAGGTCGTCCGGTCCCAGCCCCGAAACCGCCCCCAGCAGCGCCCGGCCGCCCGCCTCGCTGGCGGCATCGGGCACGGGGTGCGCGGCCTCCAGAACAGCGATGCGCCGCGTGGGCACCGCATGGCCGTAGCGCGTGACGACGACGCCCTCCAGCGGCACGTCCGGCCAGGCTGCCTCCAGCGCTGCGGCCATGGTGGCGGCGGATTTCCCAACCCCCACCACCACGCAGCGGCCGGCAGGCTTCGGCGGCAGGTGCGCGGCCAGCACCGCCGCGGGGTCGGCCGCACGCACGGCAGCGTCGAACAATCCGCGCAGGACGCGGCGCGCCGAGTTGTCGTTCCATCCCATGGCCGCCACTATGGCCCAGGCCATACCGGGCCGCCACCTGTGCCCGGAGGAGGACCCGCGATGACCCCGATCGAGCCTGCGACCCGTACCGAACTCGAAGCGGCGGCGTTCCGCCGTCTGGTCGCGCATCTGCGCGAACGCACGGACGTGCAGAACATCGACCTGATGAACCTGGCCGGCTTCTGCCGGAACTGCCTGAGCCGCTGGTACCGCGAAGCGGCCGAGTCCCGCGACGTGATCCTGTCCGATCCGGAAGCGCGGGAGATCGTCTACGGCATGCCCTACAAGGAGTGGCAGGCCAAGCACCAGCGCGTCGCCACGCCGGACCAGCAGGCCGCTTTCACCCACCTTCCTTCTGCCTCTCCCTCTGGGAGAGGGGCGGGGTGAGGGTCGGGCTGCACCGATCAAGGCGCAAGCTCGTGCCTGCCGCCCTCACCCTGCCCTCTCCCAGAGGGAGAGGGTTTGTCGAGCTAAGGGGCTGAAGGTGGGCCGTGATGGCTAGCGATCGCATGCCGACGCGGCAAGTCTTGGCCGCGATGTCGGCGGTGCTGGTCGGGATCGGCTTCGCCCGGTTCGCCTATGCGCCGTTGCTCCCGGTGCTGATCTCGCACGGATGGTTCGCGCCGGCGGCAGCGGCCTATCTCGGGGCGGCGAACCTGCTCGGCTACCTTGCGGGTGCGCTGGCCGCCCGCCACGCCGCGGCCCGGCTGCCGACGCCGGGGATCGTGCGTGGGGCGATGCTTGCGGCCGCGCTGTCGCTTGCCGCCTGCTGCATGCCGCTTCCGTTCCTGTGGTTCTTCGCCTGGCGCCTGGTGTCGGGCATCGCCGGCGGTCTGCTGATGATCCTGGCGCCGTCCTGCGTCATGGCGCATGTCCCGCACGGACGGCGCGGGCTGGCCAGCGGGCTGATGATCACCGGGGTCGGGCTCGGCATCGCCGCGTCCGGCACGCTGGTGCCGGTGTTGTTGCGGTGGGGGTTGCCGGAGGCGTGGCTCGGCCTGGCCGCGGTCGCCCTGGCCCTGACGCTCGCCTCGTGGCGCGCCTGGCCCGCCGCGCCGCCGGCCGCGGCGGCATCGGCCAGTCCCGACCGGGCGCGGTTCGGCATCGTTTCCACCAGCTACGGGCTTTGCGCCGTGTCGATGGTCCCGCACATGGTCTTCCTGGCGGATTTCGTCGCCCGCGGGCTGGGCCGCGGCATCGACGCGGGTGCGTTCACCTGGGTGCTGTATGGCCTCGGCGCGTTGTCTGGCGCGGTGGTCGCCGGGCGCTTGGCGGACGGGATCGGCGCGGCGGCTACCATGCGCACGATCATCGGCGTGCAGGGGGTGGTGCTGGCCGTCCTGCTGCTGTCGCGCGATCCGTTGGCGGTCGCCGTTTCCAGCGTGTTCGCGGGAATGCTGGGGCCGGCCATCAGCGCCGTGATGTTGGAGCGGGTGGGCCGGATGGCGGACGGTCACCCCCTGACCCGCCAGCGGGGATGGACGCAGGCAACGGTCGCCTGGGCGCTCGGCCAAGCCGCCGGCGGCTACGGGATGGCCTGGCTGTACGGTGCGGCCGACGGCTACACCGCGTTGTTCGCGACCGCGCTCGCGGCGCTTGCAGCTGCCGCAGTGGTCGAGATCATGCTCATGATGCGGCCGATCTTTTCAGCGAAGGAAGTCCTCCAACCTGTCACCGCGCCTGATCTGCCTCCATCGAGGCGCGAAGGATACGATTGATCTCAACCTGGTATTTGTCGGACTTACGACGAAGCCAGTCCAGCAGGTCGGCATCCAGACGGATGGAGATCGCTTCCTTCCGCGGGCGATAGTATTGTCTGGCATGCTGCCAATTGTGCGCCGGGGCAGGAGGAATGTCTTGGATATCTGGATCTCGTCCCTCCAAGGCGCGAATCTGAGCCGACTGATCGGCTGTCAGCGTGTGTTTATCGCCAGAAAAGTCTTGCTCTCTCTTTTTCATAGTTCCTGACCTCGGCCGGCTCTGCTTGGCGAAGACCGATGACTCGTATCACCGAATGATAACCATCCTCGTCTTCGTCCGGATACGAATGTACAACAAGCAGAACGATTTGACCCACGACCCCAAAAGTGTGATAGCGATCTTCTCCGTTCTCGTACCTGTCATAGACCTCAATCGAGAAGTCGGAGGCAAACACAAGCTTGGCAAATGAGAAATCAAGCCCGTGTTTTCTAATGTTATGTTGTTCTTTCTCCTCGTCCCACTCTAAAATCATGTTTCCCTAAACCCGATCTACTACACATGTCTACTCCACGCTCCACTAGGGAGCGACTCACTGTGCTGCCCATCCGCGCCCCCACGAGGGGGGCGACATCGCGATCTTCGCGGCGGCATCAGGCGTGTATTTACAAGAACGGCACACACGATCAAGCCGTCTGCAATCGATGCATTTGCATGGAGATATCGCAGCACTGTATTCGCCATCGCGGCAGGAGGATTTGGCATGGACGTGCGTGCAGCAGTGGCGTTCGAGGCTGGGGAGAAGCTCAGGGTCGAGACCGTGCAACTCGAGGGCCCGCGCGAGGGCGAGGTGCTGGTCGAGATCAAGGCCACCGGCATCTGCCACACCGACAAATACACCCTGTCCGGCGCTGACCCCGAAGGGCTGTTCCCCGCTATATTGGGCCACGAGGGTGCCGGGATCGTGGTGGATGTGGGGCCGGGCGTGCGCAGCCTGGCCAAGGGCGACCACGTCATCCCGCTCTACACGCCGGAATGCCGCGAGTGCGAGTACTGCCTCAGCCGCAAGACCAACCTCTGCCAGAAGATACGGGTGACGCAGGGCCGCGGGCTGATGCCGGACGGCACCAGCCGGTTCTCCTTCGGGGGCAAGCCACTGCTGCACTACATGGGTACGTCGACCTTCGCGAACTACACCGTGGTGCCGGAGATCGCACTGGCGAAGATCCGGGCCGACGCGCCGTTCGACAAGGTCTGCTACATCGGCTGCGGCGTGACCACGGGCATCGGCGCCGTCATCTTCACCGCCAAGGTCCAGCCGGGCGACAACGTGGTGGTGTTCGGCCTGGGCGGCATCGGGCTGAACGTGGTTCAGGGCGCGCGGCTGGCCGGGGCCGACATGATCGTCGGCGTGGACCTCAATCCGGCGCGCGAGGAGCTGGCGCGCAAGTTCGGGCTGACCCATTTCGTCAATCCGGCGCAGGTCGGGGGTGACCTGGTGCCGCACCTGGTGGAGCTGACGCACGGCGGGGCGGACCATAGCTTCGAGTGCGTGGGCAACACCACGCTGATGCGGCAGGCGCTTGAGTGCGCGCACAAGGGATGGGGCAAGTCGACCATCATCGGCGTGGCCGGCGCCGGGCAGGAGATCAGCACCCGGCCGTTCCAGCTGGTCACGGGCCGCGTCTGGCAGGGCAGTGCGTTCGGCGGCGCGCGGGGCCGGACGGACGTGCCCCGCATCGTGGATTGGTACATGGAGGGCAAGATCAACATCGACGATCTGATCACCCACATCCTGCCGCTCGACCGCATCAACGACGGATTCGACCTGATGGCCTCCGGCGAGAGCATCCGCAGCGTGGTGGTGTTCTAGCGGCGGCCTAGAAGCGCTCGTAGGTCCCGACCAGCAGGCCGTGGCCGAGCAGGTTGCGGCGCGCCGTGACCGACAACAGGCCGCGCCCGGGCACGCGACGCGGCGCGAACGGCACGGATAACGCCAGAAGCTGGAAGACATAGCGGTGCGGCCCATGGCCGGGGATCGGGCTGGGCGGCAACCATCCGCGACGACCGAGAGAGTTGCGTCCGGCTGAGAACATGCGGCTTTGCGCCATCGCGTGTGGCACGGCGCCCTCCGCCAAGCCGTGCAAGGTGGGCGGGATCGCGTGCAGCAACAGATGGACCAGGGGGCGAGGGAACGGTGCGTCGGCGTCCTCCACCAGCAAGGCAAGCGACGCCGTACCGGCTGGCAGTTCCGCCCACTGCAACGGCAGCGACAGCCCGGCGCCGTCGGCGGTGAAACGGAGCGGGATGAGGCCGTCATCCTCGAACGCGGCGGAAGTAAGCCCGAGGGTCGGTTTGCCCCAGCGAGCGGACGCGACCGCCGTAATGCCGGGCCGCAAAGGCCGGATGGCACGGCCGACCATGGATGCGAATGACGACATGGACGCTCCCCTTCTCTCTGCCTTTTCTCTCCCTCTCCCTCTGGGAGAGAATCGAGGTGAGAGGCAACGCGTTCGACAGACATGGTGGGGAGATGCCCTCACCCAACCCTCTCCCAGGGGAGAGGGCCCTTGTCCCAACCGGCTAAGGTCTCACGAAGCTTGGAGTTCATCTGCCAGTAGCAGCCGGGCCAGCCGGTCGAACTCCGCCACCTCCAGCGTCTCCGCGCGGCGGTCCGGCGCGATGCCGGCCCTTGCCAGCAGCGCCTCGCCCCCGAGGGTGCGCAGCGAACCGCGCAGCATCTTGCGCCGCTGGCCGAACGCCGCCGCGGTCAGCCGCTCCATGGTGGCGAACAGCACGGCGGAGGGCTGCTGCGCATGCGGGCGGAACCCCACGACGGCGGACACGACCTTCGGCGGCGGCCAGAACGCGGCGGCCGGGATGCGGGTCAGCACCGCGGCGGTCCCGGTCCATTGCGCCAGCACGGCCAGCCTGCCATAGGCCGGGCTGCCCGGCGGCGCGCAAATCCGCTCCGCCACCTCCAGTTGGAACATCAGCGTCAACCGCTCCCAACACGAGGCCTGCCGAAGCCAGCCGACCAGCAGGGGCGTGGCCACGTTGTAGGGCAGGTTCGCCACCACCACGCGCGGCGCCGGCACGAGCGCCGCGAGGTCCAGCCCCACCGCGTCGGCCGCCACCACGTGCAGGCGTGGATGCCCGGCCGCGAGTTCCCCCATCGCGGCGACGGCGCGGGCGTCGACCTCCACCGCGGTCACGTCGGCCGCCGGGCTGTCCAACAAGGCGCGGGTGAGGCCGCCCGGGCCGGGGCCGACCTCCACGACATGGCGGCCGGCAAGGTCGCCCGCCAAGGCCGCGATCCGCGCCGTGAGATGCAGGTCGAGCAGGAAGTGCTGCCCCAGCGACCGGCGTGCGTCCAGGCCGTGCCGGGCGATCACATCCCGCAACGCGCCCGGCGCCGACGGCGTCACCCCCGGATGTCGATGATCGCCCGGCGTCGCAGGTCGCGCATCAGCTGGCGGGACACCAGCTCGACCCGCTCGTTCAGCAGCCGGCTGCCGATCTCCGTCTTGTTGCCCTCGGCCATGTTCTTCTGCGTGCTGGAGCAGAGCATCACCAGTCCGACACCGTCCGTGGAGACCAGCGGCTTGCTCACCTGGTTGGGCGACAGGCCGGTCAGCAGCGTCCGCATCGGGCCGCTCAGCCCCTCCAGCCGCACCTCGCCCGGATCGGCCGGCCGTGCGCTGCCCGCGGCCTTGTTGGCCGCCTCCATGCCGGGGCAGTCATGCACCGTCTTGGCGAGGCTCTGGGCCGTCATCAGCTGCTTCTTCTGCTGGTCGGTCGGGCTCTGCGGGTCCAGCGTGGTGCTGAAGGGCAGGAAAACCTCCCGCACCGACATCATCGTCGCCATGTCATGCCCGACCTCGCGCTTGGCGCGCAGCGTGACGATGGAGATGCCGCCCGGGACCTTGATCGGGTTGCTGACCGCGCCGGCAGGCATGTCCTTCAGGACTGCGACGACCTGTGGGTCGAGTTGGTCGAGGTGGATCCAGCCGAGATCACCGCCTTGCAAGGCAGTCTGGCTCTGGCTGAACTGCGCAGCGACGACCGAGAACTGCGCGCCGGCATGCAACTCGCTGATCACCGTGTCGGCGAAGCGGGAGATGTCGGCTGCCTTGGTCGGGTCGTTGATCGGCAGGAAGATCTCGCCCACGCGGTATTCCGTCTGCCCGGTCTCGGCCTTCTGCAACGCCTGCTGGGCGGCAATGTCGGCATCGCTGACTTCGGTGCGCGGTCCGAGCTCGTCACGCAACACCCGCGTCCAGCCGAGCTGCACCCGCGTCTGGTCGATCAACGTGCGCAGCGCCACGCCTTCGGCGCCCAGCTTGGACCGGAGGGCGCCGGACTGCATGCCGTTGCGCTGCTCGATCCCGGCGATCGCCTCGGCGATCTCCTTGTCGGAGACGATGATCTTGCGCTTCTGCTCCTCCTGCAGGCGCAGCCGCTCGTCGATGAGCTGTTGCAGCACCTGCGGACGCAGCCGCGACAGGACATCCGGCGTCATCGGCAGGCCGGTCGACAGGGCGAACAGGCGCCCGCGCGCCGCGACGTCGCCTTGGCTGACCACGTCGCCGTTGACCGTGGCGATGATGCGCTCGGTCCCGCCGACCGTATCGGCGGGTGCCTGGCCGGGGGTACTGGCCGGGGTGGGCGGGCTTGCCGGTGGGGTGGGGCGGGTTGCAGTCGCGGCTTGCGCCGAGCCGCCGAAGCAAAGCGCTGCCGAGATCAGACGAGCTGGAAGGTGGAGGCGCATGGCGATGGTTCCGTTGCTGGCAGGCCGCTCACGGGCTGCACGCTTGAACACCGGGCAAGGCGGACCCGCTCGGGTGCCTCCGTGCCACGAACCCGTCGGTCGCGCCAGCCACGAACCCGCCTCATCCGTGGAAACCGAACTGTCCCACGGTCTTCAGCGTGATCTGGAACAACAGCGTGGTGCCGCCGTGGTCGTTGTTGATGGACGTGTAGCGCCGGAAGAAGTTCACGTCGAAGATGAAGCACTCGTCCTCATACGTGGCATGCCCGCCGACGGCGACGAACTTGTTCAGCGTCAGGTCGCGTCGGACATAGCCGCTGACCTTGTAGGCGCCGTATTGGCTGGACGCGCCGAGCGTGACCTCGTCGCGCGGCACGAAGTAGCTCGCCGGGTATTCGGTCGGCGCCAGGCTGGTCGGCGACTGGTCGAACAGGAAATAGGGGTTGGTCGCCGAATACAGGTAGCCGAGGTTTGGGCGGAACAGCGGCGTGCCGGCCGAGGCGACCACGTCGACGAACCGGATGTCGCCGCTGCGCGGGTCGACGCGGGTGCGGCCGGTCAGGTCGAACCAGCTGGCCGGCGTGATGGTGGCGCGTGCCACCACGTCGGACACGTGGTGATCCAGGCCGGATAGCGGCGGCAGGCTCTTGTCCAGGTGCTCGCGATACGATTGGCCCACCAGCGTGTCGATGTTGGTGCTGCCGACCGTCCAGGACGCGTGCAGCCCGACATTGGCGCGCAGCCCGCCTTCGAACCGGTCGATGCCGGGAAAGCGGTTGAGCGCGAACAGGTTCGCGTCGGTGAACTCGAAATCGAGGCTGTCCTCGTTGGGGATGTTCCGGTTGAGGAAGGAGCCCGCGTTCGGCGCCCCGATCAGCTGCACGATCGGTTCGACGATCTGCGTCCCGCTGCTGCCGCCGTCCCGCATGAACGGCCAGCGCATCTCGGTCGCGACCGTCGGCTGGGCGCGCACGGCCGTGGTGCTGCCGTCGGTCCCGTAGGTCGGCTGCTGGTTCAGGCTGGTCGCCTCGTAGGCGGCAAGGTCGGTGTGGATCGTGACCTTGTACTGTTCGCCCAGGTTGCCGGCGAAGGGACGCTGCCAATCCAGGCTGGCCCCGGCGCGCTGGGTGTTGGTGCCCTGCTCGCGGACGACGTTGAAGTCGGTGGTGTCGAAGCGGAAGCGGCCGCCGAGCGGGTCCTCCTCCGAGAAGAAGCTGTATTCGTAGCGGGGCAGCACGTAGGGCAGCTTGGCCTGCGTGATGCTGGTGGCCAGCCCCTGGTAGGCGATCGCGTCCAGCTTGGTGTAGGCGCCAACGCCGAACCCCTCGATGAAGCCGGTGCTGCTCAGGACGGAGCTGTAGTTCTGCACCCGGAAGTCGCGCAGGTAGTCGGTCGAACTGGCACGGTTGATGTTGAAGCCGTAGCGCCAGGTGTCGTCGTAGGCGAAGGTGCCCTTGGCGAAGACGTAGCCCTCCGGCTTGCCCTGGTCGATCGCGGTGGCGCCCTCGATGTGCAGCGTGCCGTTGTTGAAGCGGCGCCGGTATTCCGCCGCGATCTCCTCGCCCGAGCCGGTGGTGATCGCCGGCGTCAGCGTCAGGTCCTGGTTCGGGTCGATCGCCCAGAAATAGGGGGTCGCCAGGAACGCCCCGATATGGCTGCTCTGGCCGAAGGACGGCACCAGGAAGCCGCTTGCCCGGCGCACGGAGGGATCGGGGTGCGACAGATACGGGAAGTATGCGACCGGGACGCCATACAGGTCGACCGTCGCGTCCTGGTATTCGATGCGGTGGTTCTCGAGGTCCTGCGTGGCGGCGAAGGCGCGGATTTGCCACAGCGGCGGCTTGGTCGGGTCCGTCTTGCACAGGTTGCAGGTGGTGTAGACGGCATGGGTCAGCTCGTTGAGCTTGCCGTCGGTGCGCCGGGCGCCGTTGGCCGCCAGCTTGCCGTTTTCCGCCAGCAGCGCCCGCATGTCCTTCAGCACGCCCTCGCGCATGCCCTGCGTGAGCTCGGCATAGTCGGCGAACAGCACCTGGCCGTCCGGCTCCACCATGACGACGTTGCCGCTGGCGGCCGCCACGTTGGTGTTGCGGTCGAAGGTGATTTTGTCGGCCCGCAGCACGTGGTCGTTCTGCCACGCCTCCACATGGCCGGACGCAGTGACGATGCCGGCGTCGCGGTCGTATTCGAAATTGTCGGCGGTGAACGCCACCGGCTGGTTGCGGTCCAGCGGCGTCGTCTGCTTGCTGCCGCCCCCGACGACGGAGCTGATCTGCGCGTCCGCCCGGTACGGCATGGCTGCCGCCACCGTCCCCAGCACCGCCACCACCGCAAGCCGTGGGTTCGACCAGGCGGCGCCCGCCCGTCTGCGCCGCATCAGCCGTCCTCGAGGTGCAGCAGCAGGGCGACGGCGAGCATCATCCCCGCCAGCGCCGGTGCCCAGGCGGCCAGCATGGCGGGCAGGGTGCCGGACTGGCCGAACTCCTCCGTCACCTTCGACACGACGAACAGCATGAACCCGGCGGCCACGCCGCTGCCGATCATCTGCGCCACGCCGCCGCGCCGGGTGGGCCGCATGGAGAACCCGGCGGAGACCAGCGTCATGGTCGCGGCCAGCAACGGCAAGGCCAGCAAGGTCTGGAAATGCAGCCGGTGGCGGATCGCGGAGAAGCCCGAGCGCTCCAGCAGGGTGATGAAGTCCGGCAGTGCCCAGACGGACAGCGTGTCGGGCGAGGCGAAGCTCTCCTGCACCCGCTCCACCGTCAGGTCCGTCGGCAGCCGCATGGTGCCGATCTCCTCCGGCAGGTGGCCGGGCGTCATGGTCCGGGCCCCGGTCAGCAGCCAGGCTCCCTTGCTCAGCAGCGCGCTGGTCGCCTCCACCCGCGACAGCTCGCGGTCATCGGCGCTCAGGCGGAAGACGCTCACGTCCTGGGCGTTCAGCTCGCCATTGAACATGGAGACACCGTAGGCGTGCAGGATGGCGACGCCGGCGGGTGCCAGCCCGTGGTCGGCCTGGCGCAGCCAGAGCTGGCCGCCGGACAGCGCCAGGGGGCCGCCGCTGGTGCGCAGGTAGAGGTTGTCCAGCGACTCCGCCCGCGCGAGCATGACGGAGGAGAGCGGGCTGATCGCCGCGGTGGCGATGCTGCCGATCAGCAGGGCGCACGCCACCGGCGCGGCCAGGAACTGCCACGCGGACACGCCAGCGGCACGGGCCACCACCAGTTCGGACGACCGTGTCAGCCGCCAGAAGGCGACGATGCCGCCCAGCAGCACCGCGAAGGCCAGGATCTGCATGGTGATGAACGGCAGGCGCAACGCCGCGATCTGCAGCACGAGGGCGAAGGTGGCGTCCGGCTTGGTGGCCGAACGGCGCAGCAGCTCGATGAAGTCGAACAGCGACACCAGCCCGGACAGCGCCGCCAGCATGGCCAGCACGGCCGCCGTGAACTGCCGGGCCACGTACAATGAGAGGGTCGCGGCGATCGTCATCCGGCGCGAACGGCCCGGTATCCTGCCGCCATCTCGCCAAGCTGCGGCCAGTACAGCACCCAGGCGCACACCAGGCCGGGGCCGGCGGCGACGATCCACACCAGCGGCATCAGCGCGGTCGACCGCGCCGCCAGGTTCGCCACGGCCAGCTGCAAGGCCAGCAGCGTGACGACGGTCATCACGGCGGTCAGCGGCCGCATCACGTTGCCGTGGCGCCGGAACGTCCCCGTCAGCACGGACAGCAGCGCCACCATCGCGAAGGAGGCCGCGGTCAGCGGCGCCGACAGCCGCCGGGCTGCCTCGACGAGGAACTTGCCGGCGTCGCGGGCATTCAGCGCGCTGGTCTCGGGATGCAGCAATTCGGTCATCGACATCTCGTTGACGTCGCGGTAGCGAACGTCGTCACCCTTGGCGTTCTGCGTCAGGTCGACCGAATTCTGCTGGAACGTCAGCACGTTGAGCCGCCCGGTCTGCTTGTCGACTTCTTCGCGGGAGCCGTTTTCCAACAGCACCGCCGGCCCGTTCGGCCCTTCGATCAGGCGTCCGCGCTCGGCCAGGATCGTGGCGCGGCTGTTCTTCTGCCGGGCATCCTCCACCAGGATGCCCCGCAGCGTGCCATCCACGTCGCGCGAGCGGACATAGACCGTCATGTCGTCGGAAACCGACGTGAACACACCCTCCTGCAGCAGGAAGGCGGCGATGCGGTTGCGGATTTCGAACTGGTATTCGCGGAACGCGGCGTAGCTGCCGGGCACGACGAACAGGTTCAGCCCGTAGCATGCCAGCACGGACACGACCGTGAGGCCCAGCGCCGGCCTGGAGAGCGCCAGCGGGGACATGCCGGCCGCCCGCATGACGGTGAGCTCGCGGTCCCCGGACAACCGGCCGTATACGAACAGCACCACCACGAAGGTGGTGATGGGCAGGATCACCGCGACGAAGTTCGGGATCAGCAGCCCGGTGAGTTGCAGGAAAACCCACAGCGACAGACCGCGATTGACCACCAGCTCCACGAACCGGAGCGATTGCGTCAGCCAGATCAACGCCACCAACGCACTGGTGGCAGCGATCAGGGCCGTCAGCAACTGGCGGAACACGTAGCGATCCAAACGGCTTACGACGGGGCGCGGCATGGTGGACGAGGGTCGGTCCTGGTAGGGGCGACGCACCTTAGCCCTGCCGCACCCACCATTGAAGCCATGACATCGCCTGGGTAACATTCCGGTGTGGAGGTGTTGCCCTGGTGTGCGGGTTCTACTCCACGTGCACGACGACCCCGGCCACCGGCGGGCGCCGCGGCAGCAGGAACGCCAGTGCGCAGGTGACGACCATCAGGCCGGCATTGCAGCTGAGCGAGGCGCCGAGCGCACGCTGGTAGTCCAGCCCGGCGGTGCCGGCTCCGAGGATGCTGAAGAACAGCCCCATGATCAGCGCCACGCCTAGCGCGAAGCTCACCTGCTGCACCATGCTGAACACGCCGGACGCGGCACCCGCCTCCTGCGGCGGGATCCGGCTGCTGCCGACCACGGAGGCGACCAGCGTCGGCAGGGCGAAGCCTTGTCCAAGCCCGTAATAGACCAGCACCGTCCACAGCACGGGAAGGTTGATCGGAGCGCCATGGGCGAACCAGGCGAGCCCCACCATCGCCAGCAGCCCGCTCGCCTGCATCGCCGTGCCGAGGCTGATGGTTCGTGGCCCCAGCCGGCGTGCCACCTGGGACGAGCACAGCGAGGCGCCAACGAAGCCGAGGCCGAACGCCACGAACATCAGCCCCGTCGCCAAGGGACTGTAGCCGAACCCCTGTTGCAGGTAGATGGTCAACCCCATGAAGAACGCCGCCAGGCCCGAGAAATAGGTCATGGCCATGACCAGCCCGAGCGAGAACCCCGGATCGCGGAACAGCCGCAGGCTGACCAGCGGCGCCCGGCCGCGGCTTTGCACCATCCATTCATAGACGACGAAACCCACCATGGCCGGTGCCGCAGCCAGCAGCATGGCCAGGCTCCAAACCGGCCAGCCGAGCTCGCGACCCTCGACCAACGGGTAGACCAGAAGCACCAGGCTCAGCGTCGCCAGCACGATGCCGCCGGCGTCCAGCGTGGGCCGCCCCGCCGCCCGCGACTCCGCGAGCGTGCGGTAGGCGACCAGCAGCGCCACCGCACCCACGGGGACGTTCACCAGGAAGATCGGCCGCCAGCCCAGCCCGGCGATGTCGGCCTGGATCAGCGCGCCGCCGATCAGCTGCGCCAGGATGGAGGCCAGGCCCAGCGTGGTGCCGAAATAGCCGATCGCCCGCGCCCGTTCGTTGGCCGGGAAGATCACGCGGATCATCGCCAGCACCTGCGGGTTCATCACGGCGGCAGTCAGGCCCTGCAGCAGGCGGGCGGCGATCAGCATCCCCGGCGTGGCCGCCAGCCCGCACAGCGCCGAGGCGGCCGTGAAGCCGACCATGCCCGCGATGAACATCCGCTTGCGGCCATACAGGTCCCCGAGGCGGCCGCCCGTCACCAGCAGGATGGCGAAGGCGATGCCGTAGCCGGCGACCACCAGCTCCAGGTCGGCCGGCCGGGCGCCCAGCTCCGTGTGGATGGCCGGCAGGGCCACGTTGACCACGAAGAAGTCGAACGCCGGCAGGAAGGCACCGGTGAGCAGCACGGTCAGCGCCACCCACCGCCGCGGGTCCGGCGCGTCCTCCTGCAGCGAGCCCACGGGCAGGATGGCAGGCGCGGCGACGATGGGCCGCATGGTTTCGTCGTTCACTGCGCGCTTGCCACCGTCTACGGGATGCCGAACTCGGCCGCCCGGCCTCTTACGCCTAGTTGGGCGCGCCGGCCATGCCGCCGGCGGTGGCGGCTGGGGCGACGCCCCCCGCCACCGCTTGGATCCGGGTGCCAGGCGGCGGTGTCGTCACGTCGCCCACGAGCCTCACGCCGTCCGCCATCAGCCCGGGGGAGGCTGCCGCCAGCTTGGCCAGCACGCCGGACAGGTTGCCGTGCATGGCCGTGATCACGTCGCCCAGCGTGGCGACGGTGTCGCTGGCGATGGTGTTGGCGTTCTTCACGTGGAACGCGGACAGCACCAGGCCGGCGAGCCCGACGCCGCTCACCAGCGCTTCGGAAGCGAATTGCAGGTAGTCCATGCTTGTTCCTTTCGGTTGAGTGTCAGGCCGGGTGGCCAGGCACGGTGCGGCGGCTTGCGGCCGTGGGCATGCCCGGCCGGTCGGTCACGCCCGGCACGGCCTGGCCGGAAAACAGCGCGGCGGTGCGCAGCCGGCGATTGCGCAAGCCGGCGATCACCCGGCCGTCGGCCACCACCCAGACGATGAATTGGCGGCAGGCGCCGGGCTTGTCCCCCGCGTTCAGCCGGCGGACCAGCGTGGAGCCGGCCGCCGCGTGGCCACCCACGTTGAACATCCAGTTCGCCAGCGCCGCCCATTCGCAGGGCGCCAGCGCCACCGTCACGATGCCGGCGATCAGCCGGGTGGTCGCCGCCAGCTCCGCCTCCACGGCGGCGTCGTTCTCGGCCCGGCTGATCGGGGCGGTGTGCTGCGTCACCGGCTGGCCGTGCAGCCGCGTCAGCCCGGTGCCGATGGTCCAGACCTTGCCGATGGCATCCCAGTACGGGTGGGCCAGGCCGTCGCCGTGGGTGGGAAAGCCCTCGTCATGGTCGATGGAGGCTGCGGCCAGCGCCAGGGCGCCGGGCGGTGGAGGAAGGCTCATGGCTAGAACTCCACGATGATGAGGCCGGCGGCCCCGTTGCCGCCATTGCCGCCCGCCACGCCGCCACCGCCGCCCTGGCCACTGCCGATGGCGCTTGCGCCGGTCTGCGGCGTCGTACTGTTGGAGGTGGTCGGGCCCGATGTCCCGGACTCGTGCGAGTCGCCGCCGACGCCGCTGACGTAGGTGCTGCCGCCCTGGAACCCGGTGGCGCCCCCACCGCCCGGCCGCGTGCGGCCGGTGATGCTGCCGGCGATGAACGCGCTGCCGCCCGCGCCCGCGGCGGTGGCGATGCCGCCGGCCCCGGCGCGCCCGGCTCCCCCGCCCGTGGCCGTCAGTGCGGCGCCGAAGCTGCTGTTGCCGCCTGGCACGCCGTCACTGCCCGGTGTCCCGCCGGCGCCGGCCGCCCCGACCGTGAGGCTGACCGGCGTTCCCGGCACCACGGCGAACACGCCCTCGGCATAGCCGCCGCCGCCGCCGCCGGAGCCGACCGAGCCGCTCCCGCTGGCGCCGCCGCCACCGCCGCCACCGGCCCACAGGCCACGCACGCTGAGCAACTGGACTCCGGGTGGGACCGTCCATACGGCCGACGCGGTGAAGTACTGCCGCCGTGAGAAGCCAGGTGTCAGTTGCGGCAGGGTGAAGGGGAGGAACGGCGCCAGCGGATGCACCGCTACGGCAGGCGCGCTGCCATAGCCGAGCGTCACGATGTAGAGCGGAACGGTGCCGGGCGCGGCCGCGGGTGTCGCCTGCGTTCCCGCCGATGCCGCCGTGCCAGCCACTGCCGCGAAGCTCGGCACGGTCAGCCGCCGGGTCGGCTGCGACGTGCCGGCGCCGGCCGGGCCGTTATAGGGCGTCGCGGGTGCATTCGTGTTGTAATAGGCCAGCACGATCGCGTCGGCGTCCGCGTCGCCCAGGCTGGCCTCGATCAGGATGTTGACCGCCTGCCCGGCCGTCCCCGGCGCGTAGCCGCCGAGCGGCAGCACCGTCGTCGTGTTGGTGATGCCCTGCTTGGACAGGCTCGTGCCGTCGGCACCCAGCACGCCATACGCCACCGCGTCCAGCGTCTGCGATGCCGACAGCGACCCGGGCCCGATCGACAGGTTGCCCGACCCGTCGATGCTGGCGGCGAACCCGGCCGCCACCACCGAGGACGCACCCATGATGGCGTCGATCAGCCGTCCAAGGCCGACGACTTGGTTCTTCTGCGCCTGCAGGAAATCTTCGACCGCGGGCACTTGGCCCGGATACGCAATGACGCGATCCATGTCATGCCTCTGTCCAGATGATGGTTGCGACCGGCCGCGCCTGCTCGATGGCGGCGTACACCGCCGTCCGGTTGCCCGGCGGTGCGGTCAGGAAGGCCTGGAACGGCATGGTGCGCGTCCCCCAGCCCGCCGCGCCGGCGCTGTCGAAGCCGGACGTGCCGACATCCCAGCCGCCCGCGTCCAGCGCGTAGCCGGGCTCGAAGATCACGACCGCCGGGCCGGCGGCGGCCGTCGCGGCCTCGATCACCGCCTGCCGCGTGCTGCGCTTCGGGAACAACGCCGCGAGGATGCGGGCCCGCAGCGCGCCGTCCGCCTCGCCGCCGCCGCGGACCAGGCCGGAGCCGAAGAAATCGGCCGCGACCATGTCGAGGTTGACGCCCGTCGCCGTCGCGATCCGCGTCTGCCGCGTCACGTAGGCCAGGAACCCCCAGAACCACGCGAGCGCCCAGGCCGGCCCCGTCAGCGCCGCGTCCAGCACCGGCGTGGCCGTGCTGGCGCTGTCCTGCCCGGTCACCGGGAACCAGCCGCCGGGCAGGACGGATTTGATCCGCGACAGCATGTCGGCGAGGCTGCCCGTGCTCATGCCACGGACACGCCGGTGCATCGTACGACGCCCATCGCCGCCGGCACGACGTTCGCCGTGGCCCCATTCACCGTCACGCCCGTGACGGTCGTCCCGGCCGGGCTCGCGGCCGCCACCACCGCCGAGACCTGCGCGGGGAACAGCGTCCCCGCCGCCGTCGTGCCGCTGGCGGGATTGTTGATCGGCAGCGCGTCGACATAGCCGGCGACCGCGCTCTCGATCGCCGCGGCAAAGGACGAGGCGGGTGTCCCGGCGGGAGGCGTGACCGTCACCGCGACGCTGGCTGCCGTTACCACCGGGCCGGCCACCGCCCAGGTGGAGCCGACCGGGCGCACGCCGGCGATCGCGGTCGAGACCGAGCTCAGCAGCGCGGCGGAGGGCGTGCCGCTGCCGTCGTCCAGCACCACGACGAAGTTGCCAGGTTGCGGAGCGCCGTCGCTGCTGACGTTCTCGAACAGGGCGTAGATGAGGTTGGACTGCACGCCGATGATTGCGGCAGCGATGGCGGCAGGCGTCGCCAGCGACCGCGTGTTGACGAAGATGACGAAGCGCGCCCGCAGGGCCGCGTCTGTCTCCGCCGCCGCGCCGTCGGTGAACGCCGCCGGATTCGTCACCGTGTCAACGCCGGACAGCGCCGTGCCCGCCAGCGAGATCGCCCCCGCCGACACGTTGCCCGCGGTGCCGGCTGCCACCGCCTGGACGGGAAGGGTGGCGCTCTGCATCCCCGCCGGGATCAGGTAGCCGCCGCTGGCTGCCGCCCACGCTGGATTGGTCGGGTCCGCCGTGACGACAAAGCTCTGCGACAAGTCTCCCGTCAGCACGGTGGCGCCCACCGGCACCACGGCGGACGCCGAGAAGGTGAAGCGGCTGAACGTCACGCTGCCCGTCGCCGCCATCGCGGGCTCCCGTGCGACGCCGAAATCCGCCATCCAGCTGTCGAGGTCGGTCCCGGCCGCCGTGGCCGCACGGATCTTCAACCATAGCAACACCAGCTGCCACTGCAGCCACAGCATGACGGAGGCGACTGCCTCGTTGATCGCGGTGAGCACGCTGCCGGTGGTGAAGTTCAGGATCGCGCCGGGGACCGCCCCCTGCGCCGCAGCCGCCATGTTGGACAGCAGCGTGGCCATGTTCTGCAAGGTCAACAGCATTAGGATGCCCCGAAGTTCAGTCCGTTGCCCGGCCCGAGCGAGACCTGCTGGCCGGTCCCCGCGTCGGTGTAGGTGATCTGCAGGAAGGTGCCCCCCCGGCCGTCGGTGGAGACCGACACGCCAGGTTCGGGCACGGCGGCGACGCAGGCCTCCAGCGACATCTGCAATCGAACGACGCCCTCAATCGCGTAGGCGTCCGCCGGTTGCCCGACCATGGTCGGCAGGCTGCCGCCGTACTCCAGGTGCCAGATGTAGTTGCGCAGCGTCGTCAGCAGCCGCCGCAGCACGCGCTGCCGCCCTTCCTCAAGGCCCGTGGCAAGGGCGAGGTCGCCCGCGGGGCCCAGCGCGACGTCGCTGCCCCAGATATGCGATATGTCCGCCATGCCCTACTCCGGGTCTTGTTGCGTGGTCACCGGCGTGTTCGCGTTGCCCGGCTGGACCAGCGGATGCACGTGGCCGTTGTAGTGGCCGCGCAGACGGTCCAGGGAGCCGTGCCGGTCGAACACGTCGCCGTCCACGTGCAGGTCGCCCTTCACCTGCACCGTCCCGTCGTTCTGCAACTTCAGGAAGCTGCCGGATTGGTGCACCAGCCAGAACTCGCCCATAGGGTAGTCCGAAGGTGCGGCGTCCTGGTCGTTGAACGTGGCACCCAGCACGATGCACTGCTCCGCATCCCCCTCGACGGGCAGCAGCGCCACCTGCGCGCCCACCGGCGGCATCGCCAGCAGGCCCCAGCCGGGGCCGGCCCAGGGCGTCACCACCTGCAACCAGCCGGACAAGGCGCCGCTCGGCTGGTAGGCGACCCGGATGGTCCAGCGCACCAGGTCGGCACTGGTGACGATGCCGTAGCGGGGCTCGCCGCGCTGGCCGTCCATGCTGGCGGCATGCAGCCGCTGCGCCTCGCGCCACCGTTCGATCATGGTCGCCCCCCGTCCGCCTCGGGCGGCAAGTTGCGGGCACGGACCGTCTGCCAGAAGCCGTGGGCGAGGCTGAACTGCCGCTCGATCTCCGCGATGAAGAACGTCGCGTCGAACGCCGTCCCCGTGCCCTGCACCGCGACCGCCGTGCGTGGCCGCAACGCGAACTCCCCGGGCATGCCGAACGACACGGTGCGCTCGTGGCGGCCCAGCTCGGCGCGGATCGCGCGGGCCATGGCTGCGCATTGCGCCTGCGTCAGGTTGGGAAAGGTCCGCACCACGGTCTGCGTCGCGCTGGAAGGACCGTCCTTCCCCGAGACGGCCGCCTTGCGCTTGCCGCCCCATGACCGGACCGTCACCTGCACGTCCTTCGCCAAGGCTGGCCGCCGCAGCAGCAGGAGGTTCTGCACGGTCGACACACGGCCGAACGCCGCCCCGCCGGACAAGCCGGGTTGCCCGCTCTGCACCGTCAGCGCGGGCTGGGACGCGTTCTGATCCTTCGGCTGCACGTTCAGCGTCTTGCCGTCGACCCACACGTCATAGCCCTGCTGCTGCGCCAGGTAGGTGATCAGCTCCCAATACGAGGAGGAGCGGCTGAACGTGTCGTGGCTCGTGCGCGCATGGTCGATCTCGTAGAACTGCCCGGCCAGTTGCGACGTGCTGGCCGCGTTGGCTTGCAGCCCGACGCGGCCGGCCAGCGCCGTCGCGATCTGCGCCAGCGTCTGGTTGCTGAACGTCTCGGCCGTCTTCGCGTCGATCAGCCTGCCGGAATAGTCTCGACCCTGCAGTTGCACGGTGCCGCGGTCCAGCGCCACCTCCAGCTCCTCGTCCGCCTGGCCCATGAACAGGGACTGCCACGGCACCGAACCCTCGTCCGCGCCGCCGGGCAGCAGCCCGCCCTGCAGCTCCACGTCGTAGGTGTCCGAACCAGTCCAGAACGCCGGCCCGTAGGCGGCGTCGCCGAACGCGGCCAGCGTGGCACTGAACCGGCTTGCCCCGTAATAGCCCGTCTGCGTCAGCTCCGCCGCGATCAGCGGGAAGGCGACGCCGTTCACCAGCAGGCGCAGCCGCGGCTGCCGGGCGCTGCCGCTCACGTGCCCGCCTGCGCGGGCGTCAGCAGCGGGATCCGCAGGTCGGCCCCGTTGACGTTGATGTGCAGGAACCCACCGGCCGCCGTGCCCGGCAGCGCGCCGCCGGCGTTGCCCACCGGCGACTGGATCTGCAGCTCCCCGCCGGCCGCCGGGAACAGCCCGAGATTGGCGCTGCCGCCGCTCGCCTGCGCGACGTAGACGCCCGGCGCGCCCGCGCCCGCGCCCGCCTGCACCGACAGCGTCGACGCCGGCGCCGCGGCCGTCTGGATGGCGAACAGCAACTGCCCGGCGGCGTTGCTGATCACCACGCCGGCATCCTGCGCCTCGATCCGCGTGCCGTTCGCCGCCGCCGCCACCGTGCTGCGGATGAACAGCCCGATCGCCGAGCCCACCCCGCCGGCCGGCGTCTCCGGCGTGTGCCATTCGATGCCCTGGTTGCGCGCCATGGCGATGGCGCTGCCATAGCCCGTGTCGCCCGCCGAGCCGTTGGTCCCCGTCAGCGACGTGGCCCCGATCACCAGGCCGACCTGTGCCCGCGCCGGGTTGCTGACCCAGCTCATGAACGAGGCGACGTCCACCACCGCAGACGCGGTCTGCCCGCCACCGGAGCCGAGCTGCACCACGCTCACGCCGCCGCCGACATTCGGGTGGTAGGGGTTGGCGATGCCGAGGTGGGCCGTGCCGAACTCCACCCCCTCCAGCTCCATGCCGAAGCTCGGCTGGTAGGTGACGCCGGGCATGCGCCAGGCCTCACCGTAATAGGCGTATCCTGTGGTGCTGCGCGGCGCCGCCACGTCGTCGTCGATCGCCCAGGAGGCGATGCCGATGGTCGACGGCGTGTAGCCCAGCATGCCGGCATTGCCCGCCGCGTCCGACGTGCGGGAGGCGGCCAGCAGCCCCATCGTGCCGTAGCGCGCGATGGACGCGGTAGTCGCGCCCCACACCGCGTAGGCGCCGATGCTGGTGCTGGCCATCACGACGCTCAGCCAGTCGGCGGACAGCGCGCGGTTGGCCTTCGCCTGGCTGTCCGTGGCGGCACCCACCAGCAGCCGGTCGCCGTACCGCACCACGGTGGCGCCCGCATCGGCGTAGAAATGGCCGCTGGACGCGATCTGCTGCGGCGCGGCCACGGCCGCGAGCACGTCGGCCGCCGTGGCCTTCTGCCCGGTCTGGATCGTCATCCCCACACACTCCCGTCATCCCAGTTGAAGCCGTCCCAGACCGCGGTCACCGGGCCAGTGGCCGCGCCGGCACGCGGCGCGTAGATGTCGATCGGCAGCGCCGGGAGGGCGGCGAGCTGGCCGACCGTCACGATCCCACCCGTTGCACCCGGGTCGACCGGCGGCAGCGCCAGCGTGGCGGTGCCGGACACGGTGCTGTCCGCCAGGCCGTTCAGCTGCGCGATCCGCACCCATTGCGTCGCATCGCCCAGGCTGGCGGCGGCGACGGCGAACAGGTTCGTGTTCGACACGGTGGCGACCGTCATGCCGCGACGCTCCCCGGCGTGGTCACCGTCGCCGCGTTGCTCGCCGCCCGCGCCGTCGTGCCCCCCGCCTGCGCAAGGTTTGCGGCGGCCCCGGCCAGCACCGCAGCGTTCGCGAGGTCGTTCACGCTCGACACCGGGTCGGTGCCGCCCGCCAAGGCGCCGAGTCCGGAGCCCACCGCGGCAAGCGCGCTGCCGATACCCGCGGCGGCGGCGCGGAACTGCGCCACCGCCTGCGCCGCGATCCCCGGCGATTGCGCGAAGCTCGCCGCCCCCGCGACGATGCCGGCGCCGGTGGTCAGCGCCGCCGCCACGCCGTCCAGGTTGAGCTTGGCCGCGTTCGGCTGCGGCGTCAGCGCCGCCAGGCCCGTGGATGCCTGCGCTGCGGCAACCGTCGCCACGCCGGCCAATTGCGCCGATGCCTCGGCCATCGCGGACCCGGCACTCGCCGCGTCCACGCCGATCAGTCCTGCCAGCGCCGTGTCGCCGCCATCGCCGCCATCGGTTTGCGGCGGCAGCACCTCGCAGACGATGCTGTAGGGAATCCAGTAGCCGTTGCGTTCGTAGCTTGCCGCGAACCGCTTGATCATCACCTGCGCGGTGAACGGCCCGAAGCCCAGCGCCACCGGCTGCGCCGCCAATCGCAGGGCGTTGACCTGCCGCGCCCGCGCCGCGGCGAACGGGCCGGTGAAGCAGCCCTTCCACTCCGGCCGCGCCGGGTCGTCGCCGAGGCTGTCGATCACCCGCGCGCCGCCCGGAAACTTATGCACGACGAGCTGCTGCGTGCCGCCAAAAGTGATGCGCGAGGGCACTTCGAACCCGGTGAAGCTGATCGGCCCAAGCGTCACCGACCCGCCCGTGGCCAGCGTGCCCAGCGCCCCCAGCACGCTCGTGAAATCCACCATCGCCTACTGCTCCAACAAATGGGCTCCGTATTGCGGTGCGACGGATGGGTCCGGCCGCAGCGTGCCGGACACCTGGCCACCCATCATGCGCAGCTGCTGCCGCGTCACCGCCCGCGCGATCGTCCGCTCGTCCAGCTGCACGACCGTCACGTGCTGGATCACCGGGCCGGCCTGGCTTGCCTGCGGATGGTACGCCGGCGCGGTCGGCAGCAAGGCGTTGACCGGCATCGGGGTCGGCGAAGCGCTTGGCGTGGCTGGCCGCCCCGCTCTTGGGGGCGGCGTCACGCCGGCGCGTGGCAGGCTCGCCAGGGCCGGCCTCCGATCGTGCAGCAAGGCCGGGATGGCTGCCGGTGGTGGAGCCACCTTCGCTTCCTGCGGGCTGCCCACCGCCTGCGTCGCCGGAGCCGTCCTGGCGCGATCGAGGGCGGCGGTGAAGATCGGCCACGCCCGCTTGGGGGTCGGCGCCATCCGGATTTCCCCCGCGCGAGGGTTGGCTCGCGCGCCTTCAGGGAGCGGAGCGCGCGTCGGCACCGCCGGAGGAACGATCACCGTCGGGATTGCAGCAGGCGCCATCATCGCCTGCGGCCCGGCATCCGGTTGGCCCGTGGCGGGCGGTTCCACGACGGTCCGGATGCCCGCGCGCGGCAGCACGACATCGCGGACCTGCCTGGCCGCGGTCACGCTGGCAGCAATCCCGGCCACCGCCTCGCGCCGGACGGCAGGTATTCCCGCGCCCGGCGTGTCTATCGCCACCACTGGCAGTGTCGGCTCCAACCCGACCGGCGGCGCTGCCGTAACGATTGGTGCCGGACGCGGTCTGCTCACCGCTGCCGACGGGCTGCCGCCATCTCCCGATCGTACGGCGCTGTTCCGCTGCGGTGCTGCCGCCGAAAGCGGCGCAACCACCGGCCGATCCATTGGACCCTTCGCCGGGGCAGGTGGCGCGCCTGATTCCGGCACGCCGCCCGGCGACGGAGCCGGCGCGACCGGCTGCACCGCCTGCACCAGAGCACGCACCAGTGCGGGCCGCTGGGCTGCCGGAGATGCGGGAAGAGCCGAGCTCGTCCCCCCGCTGGCGGCAGCGTCCAGCACTCCGGCAGTGTTCGCCACGGGATCGCCGGGCTTCCTCTTCACCGCACCGGGCTCCCTGACGGCGCGAGCTACCGCAGCGCCGTCGCGGTCCTGCGGGAGCGGCGCGGCAGGCTGCCGAACCGCTCCCGCCTGGTTCATCGACGCCATCGCGGCGGTGAGCCGTTCCAGCGCCGCGGCCGCCTGGCCGATCCCCGGCGCCGTCGCCGCCACGCTGCCGAGCGCCGCCGCCAGCGCCTTCGCACTGGCATTGGCCTGCACCAGGCCGCTATCCAGGCGGGACAGGCCGGGGATCAACGCCTCGATTCCTGCCGCCAGGTCGCCACCCAGGACCAGTTCGACGCCGATCCGGTAGGCTTCAATCATCGCCATCGGTCGTCTCCTCGAGCGGCGTCCCTGCCATGGCGGCGATGACGGGCGTCACGAACGCTGCCGCCGCGCCCTTCGCCGCGCGGAACGCGCCGACGCCGAGGAAGGAACGTTGCGGCAACCGGCCGGTGCCTTCCTCCTGCGCCACCGCGACCTCGCCGATGTCGCGGTGGGCGTCGCTCGGCTGGCCGCTGCCGACGGTCGCGTCCGCGACGCCCACGACGGTGCGGCCATCCGCCGCGACCGTGGCGCTGATGCTGTCGCGCAGCGCGCCCGTCGCCAGTTCCGGCTCGTCCGCGGCGAAGCCGTGAAGCTGGCGCGCCCGCTGCGTCGCGTCCTTGAGCGCGGGCCGCTCCGGAAACGGCCCGGTCTCGCCGCTCCCTGTCTCGCCGAAGGTCGCGACGACCTCCTGGCGCACCCGCTCCGCCGCCGCCGCACGCCCCTGCTGCTGCGCCGCCTCGATCTTCGCCGCCAATTCGGGCAGGAAGGCGATGAAGGCGCCCAGTCCTTCAAAGCTCGGCATCCGGGCCCTCCCAGCGGTTGTACTCCCAGTCGTGACGTTCGCCGCGCATCTCGCGGATCGCCACGCAATAGGCCCGCACCTTCCACAACGGCAGCCGCAGCGCCGTCTCGAACGGCACCCCGTTCTGCGCCAGGAACAGCGTGTCGCGCAGCGCAGGGTGCCGGCTCAGTTTTTTGCCTGTTCCAGCTCCCGCGCCGGTGCCTGCCCGGCCATGTAGGCGCTCAGCGCCGCCACCCCGTCATTGCCCAGCTGCCGCGCCACCGCATACAGCTGGTCCTTGTCCTGCGGGAACGGCACCGGCGTGCCGTCGATCTCGTCCACCAGGAGGTACAACCCCGCCAGCCGCATGAAGCCGACATTGGCGGAGGCATCGCCCGCCGCCTCCGCCAGCATCAGCGCGAAGCTCGGGTCCACCACGCGCAGCTTGATCCGCCGCCCGGCGGCATCGGTGATCTCCTCCGCCATCAGGACACCTTCCGACGGGTCGGGGAGAATCCGGTCAGCTTCTGCTTCACCGCCTGGTCGCCGCTGAAGGTGCCGGTGTCCACCTTCACGCTCCCCGCCGCGAACGCGTAGGTGGAGGTGCTGCCGTCATTCTCCCGCACGTATTGGGTGATGGAGCAGGCCGGCAGCGTGCCGCCGTTCCAGAACGACGCCTCGATCGCGGAGGCGAGGTCGTCGATCTGCCGGTTGCTGCGGTCGCAGCCGATCTCCCAGTTCCAGCCATCGGGCAGTTCGGCCTCGATGGGCGCGCTGTTCAGCGGCTCCGACCGCGCCTTCTTGTACAGCGCCGCCGCACGGAACAGCGTGCCCAGCGGCGGGGTGACGTTGCCGAACCCTGCCACGGAGATGACCATGTTGCCGTCGCGGCCGACGGTGAAAATGCCGGTTGCAGACATCGGTGGGCCCCTTTCAGAAGGACGATGGGGTGGTCAGGCCGGACGCCTGCGCCACGGCGGATTGCGACGTGACGACGCTGGCCGCCGCCTGCAGGTTGACCAGGAACTTCTCGTTGATGCCCTCGATCGTCACCGCGTCGTCCGACTGCACGTAGCCGAGCGAGGTCCGCGCCTGCGGGTTGTTGGACGCGTCGCACTTGACGGAGAAGGGCAGGGAGCCATCGCCGTTCAGGCAGAGGTAGCCGGCGTTCAGCAGCGTCTGCAGGAAGCCGATCTGCGTCGCCCGGATGTTGCCGAACAGCGTCGGCGTGATCGGCTGCCCGACATAGACGCCCATCCCGGCCAGCAGCGTCGCGGCGATGTAGTTGTTCATCCGCGTGTAGCTGTCGGACTGCGCCGAGCCGATCGTGGCGTTGCTGTTGTGCCCGGTTCGGCAGGTCCAGATCGGCACCGCCGCCGCCCCCGGGTTGGTGATCACGTCCCAGCCGCCGCCCACCAGCGAGGCGAGTTCCGCCGCGCTGTACGTCCCCGTCGACGCCCCGCTGTTCAGGCCGCTGCGTTGGGAGGCGACGATGCCGAACAGCTGCTTGTTCAGCGTCGCCTGGTTGGGCGCGCTGGCGCCGAGCTGGCCCAGCACGAACCCCAGCGGGGAGACCAGGCGCACCACGCCGTTCACCGGGTCGGTCCACCACAGCCAGTCGCCGAACATCATCTTCAGCCACGAGCTGCGCGCGCCCGAGCCCGCCAGCGTGGTGATGGCGTTGGCGATCGTATCGCCGGACGGCCCGGTGTCCACCATGTAGGCGCCTTCGGAAATTCCGAACGCCGCCTCGGACGACCAGGCCGCGCTCGTGGCGCAGTCCGCCAGCCCGATCGCGCCGCATCCCTGGCCGCGCAGCGAGTACATCCCGGTCCGCGCGGTGCCGGCGCCGTCCACGCCGACCAGCGTGGTCGCGCTGACGCCCGCCGCGCCGTCCGACCCGGGGGTGCTGGTGGTTCCGCTCCCGCCGGCCGCCAGGGAGTAGCTTTGCGGCATCGGCGCCCCGGTTGCCGCGGCACCCGACGCGATGAGGATCTTCGATGCCGGCGTGCCGTTCGGCAGCCCGTTGTTGATGGCGTTCGCGATCGCGGTCCAGGCCGAAGCGGCACCCGGCACGACGTTGTCGAACACCTCCGTCACCAGGCCCGGGCAGGCGATTGTGACGCGCGATCCCGTGCCGCCGCTTGCCGTTCCGAAGGTCACCATGATCGCGTTGCCCAACGACCCGGTGTAGAACGCCGACAGCGTGATCCCGCCGGTGATGGTCAGCGACGCCGCCGTGTCCGTCCCGTCCGTGACCCGGACGCAGCGGAAATTGGCCGCACCCTGCTGCTGTGCGATCGTCAGCACCGTGCCGATGTCGTAGCGCCGCGTCTGGATCGGCCCGAACAGGGCGGCATATTGCCCGTACGATCCCGCGATGACGGCGTTGTTGACGGCACCCCAGGTCGCGGTGCCGACGATGCCGACCACGTTGCTGGGCACGCCGTTGAGGGAGATGATCTGCGGCGGAACGATCTGCACGTACAGATCCGGGACCGTCAGCGCGGTCGTGTTCAGCACGCCGTATTGCGAGATCGGCATTGCGGCTCCTTGCAAACGAGAAGGGCGCCGAACGGCGCCCCCGGGATTGGTCTGGTCTGGTCGTCTCAGCCGCGATCGGGCGCGTCGTCCGCTTCGGGCTCCGGCACGGCGACCCGGGCGACGTGGTCCGCGGCATCCGTCGCCAGCCGCGCCACGTCGTCGGGGTCGGTGATGCGGTCGCCGCGGTTGTACGTGCCGAACGGATGGCGTACGATCAGGTGGAAGCTCATGGCCTGTCCTCGAGGGTTGGGTTATTGCGTGATGGTCCCGGCCGGGGCGGCGTTCAGCCCCAGCACGCCCACCACCATGTCCGGCACGTTCGCGAGCATGGTGGTGCCGTACTCCACGGTGTAGAGCAGCTCGCGCCGCCACAGGTTCGCCCGGCTCGGCACGTCGTCCACCTGAGTGCCGCGATACCGCAGCCGCCCGGCGGAGCCGTCGGACAGGGTCAGGAAGTCGATGCCCGCGAACGCCTGGTCGATCACCGAACCCACGGCGGAGCGCGCATCCGGCGTGGGCGCCAATACGGTGACGGCGAAGCCTTGCTCCTGTCGCCGGGTTTCGTTGATCGTCGCGGCAAAGCCGTAGACGACCGCCAGCGGCGTGCCCCCGACGCCCGGCAACGTCAGCGCGGCACCGTTGGCCGACGCCCCGGCGATCCGCTGCGCCAACGCCGCCGCGATGCTGGCTGGCGTGTCCGTCGCCACCGTGACGTAGGTCATCGCCTGCCCGAGCGCCCGCACGCCGACGATGGCACCCGCGCCGCCCGCGCCGGAAAACGTGGCGACGCTGCCTGCCATGCCCACCGCAAGCGACGGGGCGGCCTGCGCGGCAGCCGTCTGCCACGCGGCCGCATACCGCGTGGTGTTGCGCGACATCCGCTCCAACAGCATGACGCTGACGTTGACCACGCCGGCCGCCAGGTCGGCATTGAGCGCCTCCGCGTTCGGCTCCCCGCGGACGATGCGGCAGGCAAAGCCGCCCGTGGGCGTCCCCGTCGGCCCGCCGGGGTACACCGCACCCGCCGCGGCGGCGACCAGTGCCACCTCCACGTCGCTCTCATCCGCCATGCCGCCCTCCTTCTCACGTCATCGACAGGACGGCGCCGATGCGCCAGCCGAGCGTCGTCGCCTCGGCCGAGACCGTCTTGTAGCGGCGGCCCTGCTCGTCGAAGATCACGTCGCCGTTCAGCAGGATCACGCCCGGCCACATCGGCAGCCGGACGTCCAGCCGAGGCTGCTCCACGTCGCCGGGCAGGTTCGCCGGGCTGCGTCCGCCCTGGCCCGCGGTGCCGAGATAGGCCGGCCACGCCGTGAGCAGCGCGGTCTCCGCCGCGGCCACGTCACCCCCGTAGCCGCTCTGCCCGCCGAAGCTTGTCGTCGCTCCGGGCCGCTTGAACGTCAGCAAATGGTTGCACACGATGCCCACGATCGGCAGCATCGGGTCTTGCGAGACGATCGCCAGCGTGCCCAGTGGTCCACCCACCAGGTAATCGCCGACGGCCGTCTGCGCCCCGTCCACGAACAGGAAACGCTCCGGCTTCTGCCAATCCGGTGCCGCGTTGAAGCGGCCGTACTGCGCGGTGGCCGCAACGGGCAGGGCGGGGTTCAGCGGCGTGCCGGCCAGCGGATTGTCCGGACCCACGGGCCGGAACTGTTGGTAGAGGAACCCGATGATGGCCGCCGCATCCGCCATGCCGGACCAGATCGCGGCCGTGATCGTCGATGCCGACATGGGGGACCTCTCAGATGATGATGGCGTGCTGCTCGCCCCGCTCCGGCCCCGGCGGCACGCCGACGAAGCCGCACAGCCGCAGCCGCCATGCGTCGAACAGCGCGACGCGGTCGGCCACTTCCGCCTGGTTGTGCGTCCACGGCCCCGCCGCCTGCGTGGCGAGGTTTCCCGCCGCGGCTACCACCGCCGTCTCCAGCGTGCGCAGGCTGGCGAGATAGGTGGCTTGCACCACCGCCACCTCCGCCGGCGAAAGGTTGTTCAGCCGGTATTCCAGCAGGCCGTACGCCTGGAAGAACCGCCAGCCCTGGAACCCGCTGGCCCCGGCGCCGTAGGCCGGGTACCAGCAGAACCGCCGCACATCCACCTTGTCGGCCTCGCTGAAGCTGCCGGGCGTCTCGCTGTCGGCGCCCGGCCCGGTGGGCGTGCTGGTCACATCGCTCATGCTCGCCCCTCCGCCGCGTCAGCCAGCGTGCTCGATCATCACCGCGCGCTTGTAGCTCGCGTTGGTCGCGGTCGGGATCGTGCTCGCGTTCGTCGTCGTGTCGGACGGGCAGCAGAACCCGCCGATCCAGTACCAGGACTGCGCGATGATCTGCTGCAGCCGGTCCAGCGGCTCGCGCGTCACCATGGCGACGCCGTCGACCATGCTGATGATCGCATCCTTCGGCGCCACGTCGGATGCTGCCATGCCCGCGAAGTCGCCTTCCACCAGCGCGCCCTTGCCGCAGATGATCGGTCTGCGCACGTTCAGGCCCGCGATGGTGGGGTGCGCCTGCACGTAGGCTTCGGTCGTCGGCATGAAGCGCAGCCCGAGGAAGTCGTTGATCATCCCCGACTTGAACACCTGGTTGGCCGAAGTGGCACCCTGGAACAGCTGGCGGAAATCGTTGTCCGCGAACAGCTGCCGGGCACTGATCGGGTCCAGGTAGCAGTTGAACACGCCGTCGATCTCCGGCACCGCGTTCACCCGCAGCGACGCCACCGCATCCAGCAGCGACGACATGGTCAGCGTGTCCGTGGCGACGATCTGGGACGTGTTGGTACGCGCGTTCGGCCGCTTGATGATGGAGGCGTTGGACGCCTGCACGGTGTTGCCCGCCGTCGCGTCCGACACGCTGACGTTGCTGCCGAAGGTCAGCAAGCCCGAGATTCCGCCCGGCGTCGTGCTGACGTTGCTGCCGTCCACCGTGACGGCGCTACAGACATACGCGTCCGCCCCCACGGTCACGGTCAGCGTCGCCCCGTTCGTCCCCACCGGCGTCATCACGCCGTTGACGAACACCGTCTGGAAGCCGCGCACGTCGTCCACCGCGACCGCCGGCCCCGCCGAACCCAGGGAGGTGCGGACGCGCGTGTTGCCGCCAAAATACGGGGCGAACAGCGCGTTGCGGGCCAGTTCGTCGAGCGATCGCGCCGCCTGCTCGCCGTTGGAGTAGGCGTTCTGCAGGAACTGCGACGCGATCCCCACCCGCGCCGTCACCATGTTCAGGTCCATGGTGGAGGCATAGTGGTTGATCGAGATCGTGTACTGCTCGACACCCCAATTGCCCGGCGTCAGCCCGTTGTCGAGGTTGGTGTTGCTGCTCGGCGCCAGCGGCGTCGTCACCGACGGCTTCAGCCCGGCGCGCGTGCGCGTCAGCGTCTCGCCGATGCCGATCGCGAACTGCTCCCGGTCGGCGATCATGCGGTAGCCCAGTCGGGAGGCGAGCGCCTGTTGGAATTCGCGTTCCAGGAAACCTTGCTGGATGATGGTCTGCAAGGCGGTCGGGAAGTTCTGGATGCCCATGATGGTCCTTCAGATGAAATTGCGTGTCTTCGTCACTACGGCCGAAGGACCGTCAGAACCGGATCAGCCGAGCCCGTTCGGCGCGCCACTCCGCCTCCGTCATGTCCAGCGCCCGCTTTCCCGTGGCCGGCGGGGCACCCGGCGGCGACGCCGTGCTGGACGAGCTGCCCTTGTCCGCGGCCGTCTGCTTGAACGCCCACGGCTTGGCCGCCTTCAGCGCCTCGATCGCCTCCTTGGCGCCGAGGACCTCGCCCTCCTCGTCCAGCCGCACCCCTGCCTGCTTGAGGTCGAGCAGCTTCAGCACATCCGGATCGACGATCCCGGCGGAGGCGGCATGGGCCTTCAGCCCGGCCCGCATCAGCCGCTCGCTGCCCTTGCAGGCCGCCGCCTCGGCGGCTTCCAGCTTGCGCTCGGCCTCCAGCCTGGCGGCATTGGCCGCGCCTAACGCCGTCTCGGTGTCCTGCGCCCGGCCGCGGTAGTACGCCGCCGCCTCGCCTGCCCAGTCCAAGCGGGGTTCCACGCGCTGCCCCGGCTGGCGCGCAGCACTGCCGTCCGGCTGTGTCTCACTCATGCTTGGCTCCTTCAAACAACGCCGTTTCCGCCTCGTCCTGCGCGATCGCGGCGAGTTCGCCATCGAGGTCGACCAGGTCGTAGCTTTCGCCGATCGTCTGCACCGCCTTGCGCCGCGACATCACGCCCCCGCCCACCAGCGTGGTGATGGCGGTGGCCTCCGCCTGCTTGTCGCCATAGGTCGGATGGAAGAACGGCGGCCACACCAGCGTCAGCCCGGCCGGGTCCAGCGCGGTCTGCTGCCGCTCGCCGCAGAACACGCCGCCCTTGATCTTGGCGGAGGCGAGGCAGACCAGGCGCAGCAGCGGCATCACCCCGGCATCGCCGTAGCTCATCCGCAGGCGGGCGGTCAGCCAGATCAGCGGCTGCTTCATCAGCTCCATCGCCCGGCCGGACTGCGCGCTGGCCAGCTTGTCGCGGTCGCTGGCATCGCCGTGCATGGCGCCCATAGCGTATTTATGCAGGTGCGTGACGTAGTTGGTCACCGCATCCGCCGCCGAACCGCTGATCTCCAGCAGCTTCGCATCGCCGTCGACCGCCACCACCAGGGCGGATGCCGCGCCGCCGATCCGGGTCGGTGCCTCCATCGGCCCGGCCGGTTCCTTGATCAGCAGGGTGGGGTCGCTGCTGTATTTCAGCCCGCGCCCCCCCTGCGAAAGCTGGTAGTCGGCTTCGATCTCCGTGTTCAGCCCACCCAGGAAGGTGCACGCGCCGTCGACGCCGTCGCCGCCGGGCAGGTTCCTGATCCACACCATCGGCACCACGCCCAGCCCATGCTCGACGCTGCGGCCGGCGTCGCGTTGCGGCACGTGGTCGGGCTCCGTGCTCGGCCAGGGCGCGAACCAGGTCTCCTCCTGCGCATCCCACTGCCGCTGGAACCAGAACGTGCCGACATCCTCGGCAAGCCGCCCGTAGCCGGACGCCACCAGGTCGGCCCGCCGCACCTTCCGCCGCTCGGTCACCCGCAGCAGCGCCCGCGGCGAGGCCGGGTCCCATTCCGGGCTGAGATAGGCCGTGGGGAAGACGTCGAAATAGGGCTGGTTCGCCAACACCCGGAACAGGATGGCCACCGAGCCCACGCTGCCGACGGTCGCGGCCTCCGCCATCGTGCTGGCAAGCTGCGTCGCGTCGACCAGCGCCTTCAGCGCCACGACCGTAGGGTTCTCCTTGCCCCCGTTGCTTGGCCCGCTGGGGCAGGGCCAGCGTCCCTGCCCGAACAGCATCGAGACGCTGTCGTCCACCACCGTCCGGCACCACCCCGTCCGCACGGTGGGGCGACGCCTGTCGAGCGGGATGTATTCGCCACCGGGCGTCCGTTCCACGCTGAACGGCGTCTCGATATGGTCATACTGCTCGCCAGCCAGCACGCGCCCCAGCGCCACGATCCGTGCCCGGCGCGGCGGGTAGTCGCCGTCCGCGATCTGCATGCTGTCCTGCAATGCGTTCCAATCCACGCGCACCTCCGCGGGCGACCGCCCGATCCTGGTCCAATGAATGCTCCGGCGATGCGCTCACCGTCCGATGAGCGACGTCACCACGGTGCGGGCGGGCTGCGCCGCGTAGCGGCCGAACAGGTAGTAGCCGGTGGCGTCCACGGCATGGTCGTAGCCGCCGTCCTTGTCGGCCTCGCTGCTGCCTTCGCGATAGGTCAGCCGTTCGTATGCCTCGATCGACTTGGCGCAGGCCGGGTCGACAAAGGCCCGGCGCGTGCCGTCCGCCGCGCAGAACCGCGCGTTGGTCAGGTTGTAGCGGTCCCGCACCTGCGGGTGCCCCGACATCGCGCGCACGCCGAAGCCGCGCGTGCGCAGGATGCCGATATCGGTCCGCCCCATTGCGCTCGTCCGCCGCTGCACGCCGGCAGGGTCTGGATACACCGTCACGTGGCTCACGCGTCCGCCCCGGCCGTAGCGCCGCTGCAGCTCGTCGCACATCTCGTCCGTGTTGCTGCCCGGCAGCATGATCTCGCCGACCTGGTGGTCGGTGTCCTGCCGGTGCTGCCAGACCGTCGCCGTCATCGGGTTGACGTTGAAGTCCATCCCGACATGCAGCTCTTCATCGGCCGAGCAGGGGCAGGGCCGTATGTTCTCCGCCCGGCTGAACGCGTAGATCACCCGGCCCGCATGGTCCTCGAACCCGGCCTCGTACTCCTGGCGGAACTCGCGCGGGCCCATGCTCCGCATCGCTTCGGCGATCTCCTCGGGTGGGACGTTGCCACCCTGCCGCGTCGTGAACGTCCACGACTTCCAGCCCTGCACCGGCGTCCCGTCCTTATGGAGGGCGCCGGGCAGTCCAAGGGTGAACTTCCGGTAGAAGTCGTTGGTGCCTTTGGGTGTGCCAAGGAACAACGCGTGGCCCTGCGCGGTGGACAGCATGGGCCGGATCGTCTCGCCCCAGGCCTCGGGCTTGGCGTCCGCCCACTCGTCGCCGAGGAAGAACCAAAGCCCGGACCCGCGCAGGTTGTCGTGGTTGTCCAAGCCGACGATGCGGATCACGTGGCCCGAAAGCAGCGTGAGGGCGCACTCCGTCTCGTTCGCCCGCCCGGCGAGCCAGCGCGCGGGGATGGCCCGCTTCAACCGGCGCCAGAACACGCGCTTGCCCTGCTTGAAGGTTGGCGCCCCGTACCAGATCTCGTTGTCCGGATGCACGTTCTGCCGCACGGCCTCGCGCGCCGCCCGGCGGACCTCCTCCACGCCTAGGAAGGTCTTGCCGAACCGCCGTCCGCATGGCGCCGTACGGAACCGCGCCTCGAGCGTCCAGCCCGCGCTGTATATCTGCGCCTGCGGTTGCGTCAGCCTGGCGCGCATGCCCTCGGTTGCAGCTACTTGAGCCCCCAGAAGCTGCCCGCCGTCCCGGACCCCAGCGCGACGTTGGTCACCGCGAAGGGCAGCGACTGGAACGACGGGCTGGCGGCGAGGCTCAGCGTCAAGGCGGATCCGTCGGCCAACGTCAGGGTGGCCGGACCCGCCGCCGTGCAGACGAAGCCCAGCGAACGTTGTGCCGCGGTCGGCACGCCCGGCGTGATGGCGACCACGCCCTGGAAGGCCGCCGAGTTGGCGTCCAGCACGTAGGATGGTGTCGCCGCGCCGCTCCCCGGTGCACCGCTCGCGGGGAGCGTGGATACCGGGAACCGCGACTGGTCCGACACCGGCCGCGGCAAGCCGAACGGGTTGACGCTCGTGTCGCTGGTGTCGATCCAGAAGGGCATGTGGCCGACCACGAAGCCCGGCACGGCCGGCGGTATGCCAAGGTTGACGGAGTAACGCTCCTGGGACGGCGGCACCGCCGCCAGCGCGGCAAGGGGCAAGGCTGCGGCCAGCGTCGCCGCACGCAGCGATGGGAAGCGCATGGATATCTCCTGAAGATGGGAGCCGAGCGGCTAATCCGCGATTGTCGGGTCGGTGTCCGCCGCGATCTCTTCCACCGTGGGCATGCTCAACCGGCGTTCGCCCACCGGCGCCTTCTTCGCGTGCATGTACGGCATCAGCGCCGTCGCAAGATCGATGAACAGGGGCAGCGCCCCGGACCGCAGCGCCCAGCGCATCACGCGCAACAGCCCTTCCCGCGGGCCGATCTCGGCAAGCTGTTCATGGGTCAGGTCGTCGAGCACGCCCTTGATCGCGGCTTCCATGGCCGCAGTGTTCTCGACGACCTTGGCCGGACTACGTCTCGGACGTCCGCCGGGCTTGCGGGCGGAGGCATCGGGCATGGCTTGATGGCACTCCAACGATGATCGATAGGGACTGGGCGGCCTCGCTCCTCGGGGTGCCGAAATAGAAAACCCCGGAACCGAGCGGTCCGGGGTTCGATGTGTCGGCCGTCCGGCCCACGTCTCGCGATGATGAGAAACCTTATAGGGAGGTTGGCCCACCGTCGCAACAGGAAATTAGGACTGGCCTCATGAAGCTCTCCCTGTGCGCGCCCGGTCGGCGTCGGTGTAGTGGTCCACCAGGCGCATCAGGTCCGCCACCACCATCCCGGCCATCACCCGCCTGTCCTGTTTCATCCTTCCGGCGAGCGCGGCTATGGAGAGGCCAGAACTCAGGATGTCCCTCATCCTGTCGTCGCCCGCCTTGCCCAGCGCCTTCAAAGCCAGCCGGTAGCTCGTCGTCGCTGCGAGCTGGCGCTCTTGTGCGAACAGCTTGGTGTCACTGCTACGGCCGGCGCGGTCGGTATCGAAGGCGCCATGCTCCGCCATGGCAAAGGCCTGGTACCAACGGTTGGCGGCAAGCAACTCGGCGCTGCCGATCCGGCCGGAGGCTAGCAGCGCACCCAAGGTCCCACGCTCCCGCTGACCCAGCGCCAGCAGCAACCGGTTCGCGCGCTCGCCCCGCAGTAAGACTGGCCCGATGTCCGACTTGTCCTGCAAGAACTCGTCTCCCTGTCCTGATCGATGCTAGACCGCAGGCAAGCTGCTCGCGCTATTGGCTGGCCGGTGCGGCGGCGCACGGCGCGGTGCTCGGCTCGCTGCGGATGCTCCGGCTAGCACGCGCCTTCTCCCCGTCGCAAGGACGTGCAGCCCGTCAGTTTGCTCGGGCCTTAACGATCTGTAGACGAGACGGTGACATCCTTGCCGCATGCAGATGCATGAGCAAACAGCCTTGTCCCGAAGAGGCGCTCGATGACCTCGCTCCCCTGGGCGGAGTTGCTCGCGCTCTTCAACATCTCCCAGGCTGAAGTCAGGATATTGGAAAGCGGGAAGGAGGTCATCGCCGACGTGCTGCCCGGTGTGCTCGACGAGATGCACCGGAAGGCGGATTCCGGATCACGCCTGACGGCGGCCGTCCAGACTCCGGCCGTGCGCGGGCTTCGGCTTTCCTATTGGGAGGCGGTCGCCACCGGAGGAGCATCGGGTGATCTGATGACGATCGGCCTCGCGTTGGGTGGAGCCTACGGCAGGCTTGGCGTCCCGAGCCAGCAGCTGACCACCGGACAGTCGACGACGATGCTGGCGATCATGGAAGCCGTCAAACTCGCCGAAGCGCAGCCCAGCCGCCGACCGCGCTGGCGACGGTCGCAATCCCGCGGCGCCTTCAGCCGGCAGAGCGCCTATCGCAGTGCCCTCAGCAAGATCACGTGGCTGGGATTGAGCTTGATCCTGCAGGGCCACGATGCGGCGCAGGCGGCAGAGAAGCGGCAGGCGCTGCAGACCATCGAACAGAGCTACAGCAGCCAGATCGGCCACGCATTGGACGCCATGGCAGGCGGGTCTTCCGAACTCGACGCCGCGGCCCACTCGCTGTCCCTCGCGACATCCCGGTCGCTCGAGAACTCGGGGAGGATCGCTGGCGTGGCTGCCGAGGCAAGCGACACCGTGTTAAAGGTCGCCACCGGCGCCGCGCGTCTGTCGACCAGCGTGGCGGAGGTGTCGAACCGCGTCTCCCAGTCGACGGCCCTTGCGACGCGCGCGGTCCAGACGGCGCAGCGCACCGACGGCGTCGTCAAGACGCTCGCGGACTGTGCGCAGAAGATCGGCGAGGTCGTCAAGCTGATCAGCGACATCGCCGCGCAGACGGACCTCCTGGCGCTCAATGCCACGATCGAGGCGGCTCGGGCGGGAGAGGCGGGTCGGGGCTTCGCCGTCGTGGCGTCCGAGGTGAAGAACCTTGCCAAGCAGACAGCCCGCGCGACCCAGGATGTCGGCCAGCAGATCGGCCAGCTCCAGCTCGCAACCAACGAGACGGTCACCGCGATCGCCGAGATCTACCAGGCGATCGGCCAGCTGAGCGAAGTCTCCAGCCTCATCGAGGAGGCGATCATCCACCAGGGCGAGACCACGCGGGAGATCGCGGGCGAGCTGGATCGCGCGACCACCCGCAACAATGAGGTGACCGCCCTGACTGCGACGATCCAGGGTGACAACTCGGCCGCCGTGACCGTCGCCAACCACCTGGCCATGGTCACCGCCGGGCTGACGGAACAGACCAACGCCCTGCTCAAAGCCTCCGCATCGTTCGTGCAGGACGCCCGCGCAGCCTGAGCCTCCTGCAGGAGCCCGACACCATCAGCGGACGCAGATTTGCGCCTTCACAGCCTCGCTCGCCCAGCAGGCCGGATCCGTCGTGCTGCGGATGTACCGGCCCGCAAGGCTGATGTTCCGATTGCCGAGATTGACGAACGCGGATGCCACCCCCGGGCTCTCCATGACGAGGATGTAGAACGGTTTCCCAGGTGCGGTGACCTGGAAGCTGCCGTCCTTGTCCGTCAGCCTGAAATCACAGCGATAGTTGCCGTCATCCGTCGTGCTGCACTGTGCCGGCCTGGCCTCCGCTCCACTTGCGAAGACCAGGGCGCACAGAGCTGCCCCCAGGCAGAGCACCCCTGGCCAGAGGCGTGATGATCGTCTTTCCATGCCCTACGCTGCCACTGCAGGCGAGCGTTGTCACCACGTTGGGAGCACGGGACAAGCCGACAGCCCCGCGCGGCTTGACGGCTACCGCGGCCGAAGAGCAGGGAGTAGCGCCATGGACCTCCCGGTTGACAGTGACGAAGCCGCGACAGCAGCCCTGACACCGGGCATCGATGGCTTCTTGCCGCACACCTCGCACTGGGGCGTCTTCTCCGCCCGGTGGCGCAACGACGTGCTGGACGTCCGCCCCTTTCCCGGTGACCCGGACCCGAACGGCATCATCGGCAACTTTCCCGCAGCCCTGCGCCATCGCGCCCGCGTCGCCCGGCCGATGGTCCGCCGCGGCTGGCTGGACCGCGGCCCCGGCGCCGACGACCGGCGTGGCCGTGACAGCTTCGTGCCGATGGAGTGGGACGCCGTGCTCGACCTGCTGGCGGAGGAACTGCGCCGCGTGCAGTCCACCGCCGGTCCGCAGGCCATCTTCGGCGGGTCCTATGGTTGGTCCAGCGCCGGGCGTTTCCATCATGCCCAAAGCCAGGTGCATCGCTTCCTCAACACCGCTCTCGGCGGCTACACGCGGTCGGTCAACACCTACAGCTCCGGCGCCTCCGCCGTCCTCGTCCCGCACGTCATCGGCGACTACGAGGACCTGACGAAGCGCAACGTCACGTGGGACCAGATCGCCGAGCATACCGACACCGTCATCGCCTTCGGTGGCCTGGCGCTGAAGAACAGCATGGTGGCCGGCGGCAGCATCAGCCAGCATGTCGAGCGTGGCATGATGGCCCGCGCCCGTGCCCGCGGCTGCCGCTTCGTGCTGGTCGGTCCGCTGCGCGACGACCTGCCTGCGGAGGCCGGCGCCGAATGGATCAGCATCGTGCCCGGCACGGACACCGCACTCATGCTGGCGCTGGTCCACACCCTGGTCGCGGAGGGCCTGCACGACCAGGCTTTCCTCGCCCGCTATACCGCAGGCTGGCCGGAGTTCGAACGCTACCTCCTCGGCGCCTCCGACGGGCAGCCGAAGGACGCCGAGTGGGCCGCCCCGCTCACCGGCGTCCAGGCAGGCAGCCTTCGCAGCCTGGCGCGCAGCCTGCACGGCCGTCGCACCCTCGTCACCGTCGCGCACTCGTTGCAGCGCGCGGAACATGGCGAGCAACCGGTGTGGATGGGCGCCGTCCTGGCGGCCGTCCTCGGCCAGGTCGGCTTGCCCGGCGGTGGCTATGGCTACGGCCTCGGTGCCATCGCCTATTACGGCCGCCGCAACAACGCCGTGCCGCTGCCGACCCTGCCGCAGGGCCGCAACAAGGTCGCCGAGTTCATCCCGGTCGCGCGCATCGCGGACATGCTGCTGCACCCCGGCACACCCTATCGCTACAACGGCAAGACCCGCGCCTACCCCGACGTCAAGCTGGTCTACTGGGCTGGCGGCAACCCGTTCCACCACCATCAGGACCTTAACCGCCTGCGCCGCGCCTTCGCCCGGCTCGACACGCTCGTCGTGCACGAGCTCGGCTGGACCGCGACCGCCCGCCACGCCGACATCGTGCTGCCCTGCACGATGTCGCTCGAGCGGGAAGACATCGGCGGCAACGGCAACGACCCGCTGCTCGTCGCCATGCACCCCGTCGCCAGCCCGTTTGGCCAGGCCCTGGACGATTATGCGATCTTCAGCGGCCTGGCCCGCCGCCTCGGCGCCGAACACGCCTTCACCGAGGGCCGGACCGTCCGCCAATGGCTGGCCCATCTCTACGAGCCGACCCGGCTCGGCTTGCTCGCGGCTGGCCTGCCCGCGCCTGATTTCGAGGCGTTTTGGCGAACCGGCAGCCTACGCCTGCCGCAGCTGCCGGATGACGGTGGGAACCTGCGCCGGTTCCGCAACGACCCGGCTGGCCGGCCTCTCCCCACGCCCAGCGGCAAGCTGGAGCTTTTCTCGGCGACGATCGCCAGCTTCGGCGACGCCGATTGCCCCGGCCACCCGACCTGGCTCGCACCGTCGCATGCGCCGGACTCGCATGCCCCCTTGCACCTTGTCGCCAACCAGCCCGCCACCCGCCTGCACAGCCAACTCGACTTCGGCGGCCACAGCGCCGAGGCGAAGCACCGGGGCAGGGAGGTCGCGCGGATGCACCCCGACGATGCGGCGCTACGAGGCATCGATGACGGTGCGATCATCCGCCTGTTCAACGAGCGCGGTGCCTGCCTGGCCGCCGTCCGCCTGACGGATGCCGTTCGATCGGGCGTCGTCCAGCTTCCGACCGGCGCCTGGTTCGACCCGGCCGACCCGGAGGACGACCGGGCCTTGTGCGTCCACGGCAACCCCAACGTGCTGACCCGCGACATCGGCACGTCCGCGCTGGCCCAGGGCTGCACCGGACAACTCACCACGATCCAGGTCGAGCGGTTCACCGGCAACCTGCCGCCCATCCAGGCCTACGATCCGCCGCCAGGTTGATGGCGTGTCATGGCGCGCGCATGGAATGTATCTGCAGCGTAACCGGAGATGGACTTGCCGTAAACTCTTCAGGTCGTGAAGACGAACCCCCGTCGCGGCACCTGGAACTTGTCCGGACATCGGCCATTTATTGGGCGTGACGCGCAACGCCTAATCCAAGGCGAGCCGTCCGCATTGGAGAACTTCCGTGAGAATTGTGACAGTGACGCTGGGCCTGGCTTTGGCGTCCGCTACGATCGCGCCCGCTTTTGCCCAGAGCAGACCCGCTGCGGTTCCGGCGAACAACGCGACGACCGAGGGGACCGAGGGGCCGAACTCGAACTCGGCCGGATATCCGTCCGCAACGGGCGCAAGCATCGGAGTGACGACAGTTGTCCCCGCCACTCCGGGCCAGGCCCAGGCACCAGCCACGCGGTAACGCACGTAAGCCGTCCCCAACCGGGGACGGCGACCGCTCCGCGGTGCGGATCAGCCCCACTCATCCTGCCAGACCGGGGTCGGCCCCGGCTCGACGTCGGTGTCTTCATCTTCCCCGTCTTCAAGCACCATTGCCTCCAACACGGCGCCGGCGGCTTTCACGTCGCCTAGGTCATGAGCAAAGAGACCTCCGAGGCCGATGGTCTGCTCCGCCCCCCCGCCGCGCAGGTCGCCATCTCGACCGATCGGCCTGGACTGCAGCCGTATCCGAAGCACCCCACCGTCGGCGATTGCGGGATAGGCGAAGGCGACCCACGTGGTTGCGCGCTGGGAGAGTGATCCACGAAGACTGACTCCGTGCTTCACCCAGACCTGCCATTCCACATCGCAGTCGTCGGCACCAAGCAGCAGCAGCCCGACGCGTATGGGTTCGACACGCGGCGGTAGGCTGACCTGCAACGTGCCGCCACCCGGATGCGTCCAGCTGCCAGCCGCCTCGGGCGCGCGCCAGCCTTTCCCGCAACGGAACATCTCTCCTCTTCCGACACCAGGCCGCAGCCGGAGCGCATGGCTGCGCCCCATCGGGTAATAGCTCCCCGTCCGCGTGATCGGTGTCGCCACCGCAGAAGCGCCCCGCCGAGTTGCCATCCCTGTCAGTTTGACGCGGATTTCGTCCGCCACCTCGCTCCACGATCGGGGTCGGAAGCCGGTCTGGATGCGCGCGGCCAGCGCCTCCCGATAACCGGTGTCGTAGGCCATTCGCTCGACTGCCGCAGCCAGCGCCAGGGAGGATCCTGGCTTCACATACACGGCGAAGTCGCCCCCTGCCTCCGGCAGGGAAGATGTGTTGGCCGCGATCACTGGCTTGCCGTGGCAGAGTGACTCCGTGATCGGCAGGCCCCAGCCCTCATACAGGCTAGGATATATGGTGAAGAGACAACTCCGGTACAAGAGGGACAGTTCGGAGTCCGACACCGCGGACACCATGATGACGCGCGAGGCGAGCGCTGGCTCGGCCTCGAGCCGCTGATACACCGCGTCGCTCAGCCAGCCCCGCTTCCCGGCGCACACGAGCTTCGGGACGTTCGCAAGTCCGCGGCGGCTGATCAGTTCCGCCCAAGCCTCCAACGCGATGGTATGGCCTTTTCGGCTCTCGACCGTCGAGACCAGCAGGACGAACGATCCCGCCTCGATCTGCCACCGGGCGAGGGTCGTCTCCGGCCAGGATTGCTCGAGCGCGCCATCCGGCGAGGCTCGCCCATCCGCGTCCAATCGGATGACCGCGGCGTCGCCGGCGTCCAGCGTCCTGCCAACGACGGCGGCCGCCTGCATCAGATCCCTCCGCGTCGCTTCGGAGTTCACCAGGAAATGGTCCGCATGGGCGAAGATGCCGGCAACCCAAGGAATCACTTCACGGCGGGCGCTTTTCGTGAAGTGCTCGGGTGCGACGATCGGGATGAGGTCATGGACGAACGGCACGTAACGGATGCCGTATCGGAGTTTCGCATCCCGCACGAACAGGAAATAGTTATGCAGCTGCCACGATGACCCGAGATTGACCAAGGTGGCGCCCCTCCGGAAAACGAGCGGATCGGATAGCGCCAGCCGGAGATGGAGGCGGTGCAACGCGGTGATCCACTCGGGATCACTGCGGTCGCCGCTTTTCAGGCTCAGTGCGACGATGCCGCGGAACGTATCCGCGGGTACCTCCAGCCACTCGTCCCGCCCTTCGATGAAGCAGCAGATGCCCGGCTTGGCATGGGGGCCGACCAAGGCATGGACGATGACCTGGATCTGGACCCGCTGGATTCCCGTCGGCAGGCGCCCGTGTGCGAAGTAGCCGATGAGGTCGGACACGTCGAACACCAAGGGGGATGGCTCGCCTGTAGCGTCCGGTCCTGGGACGGATGGCCCGGCCTCCGGTGCTCCAGGGTCGACCTCCCCCGGCACGTCCGCCATTGCCGCCCTCAACGCTTCCACCAGTTCGTCGCGGTGGCGGCCCCGCGCGCGTGCCAGCAGCCGATGCACCGCCGTGGCTGCGTCGACCAGCCGGGGATTGGCTTGGAACGCCTTGAGGTAGTAGCGCCCGGACATCACGTGGTTCTTCTGCAGGTTGAACAGATGCCCGAGCTGCAGGAGTGGCTCTCCATCCGTTGGCCGAAGCTGCACGGCGCGATGGTAGGCGGCCTCCGCCTCGTCCGTCAGTCCTTGCTCCTTCGCCGCGTTGCCGAGTTGCACCCAGATATGGGCGAGTTCCGGAGCGGCCTTCACCGCCTGACGGAACGCAGCGGCGGCCGCGGCCCAGTCTCGACGGTCGCGGGCCGCGTTGCCTTGAACCAGGATGCGGTGCACGGCTGCCGTGACGCGAACCCCGCCCGACCGCTTGGACTTAATGGAAAACACGTCGCCTGCCTTGCGTGACCGTCAGTGGCGAGGGGGCCGGGCCAGCACCGCGTCATACATCGCACGCACGCGATCCTGGTAGCACGCCATGGTGAAGCGCTGCGCCTGTATCAGGCCGCGCTGTCGCAGATCCGCACAGAGGGCATCGTCCGTCGCCAAGCGTTGCAACCCGGTCGCGATGCTACCGACGTCATAGGCATCGACGAACAAGGCAGCATCGCCGGCGATTTCGGCAAGCGACCCCTCCCGGGTCGTCAGCACCGGCGTCCCGAGCTGCATGGCTTCCAGCACAGGCAGGCCGAACCCCTCGTAAAGCGAGGGGAAGGTGACGGCACGGGCGCCCCGCACCAGCGTCGTGAGCAGGGCTGCGGAGACGTACTCGATCTGGCGGATGCGCCCGTCCGTCGCGTCGCGGTTGCGCAGCAACTCGGTCTCCGCGTCGGCCTGCCACCCCCGCGCCGTGACGATCACCAGGGGGATCGTGATATCGGACGCGAGATAGGCCTGCAGCAGCCGCCCGACGTTCTTCTTGGGCTCGACGGAGCCGTAGAACAGGAGATACTGCCCGAACGCCAGCTGGAAGCCGTCCCGTAACAGCCGCGCCGCCTGATCGGCCGGAAGCAGGTCGGCGGCAGGCAGCACGGCTTGGTAGGTGTTGGTGACCCGATCGGCCGGCGTGCCTGGGAAGAAACCCAGCAAATCATCCCGGCTCCGCTCCGAGACCGTGCATATCTGGTCGCCTCGGCGGAGGCATTCTGCAAGCAGGCGGGCATGCGTGGGCTTATGGTCCAGCGTCGCATAGGGCATTCGCAGCGGCACTAGGTCATGCACGGTGTAGATGTTGCGCGCGCCTTCGAGGATGACTGGAACCGGATAGGTCCAGTGCATGATCGCCGGCGGATTGGCTATCCGGACCGGCATCAGGCGCTTGAACGTGCGGAAGAACTGCGCGGACAACCCGAACAGCCCGGCGACATTGAGGATCCGGTCGAACTGCGGCAAACGCTCGCCCATCGGCCGCGCCTCGACCCGGCCGTCGACCGGGATCTCGATCGCCTCCGCCCCGCGCCAGGCTCGCAGCATGGCCCGCGCCCACTTGATCGAGGGGTAGGGCGCACGCCGGTAACCCCGCTCCGTCTGCAGCTGTTCGAAGAAGGCGACCTGCCGCAGCGCCGGTTCACTCGCCGGGTCGATGTCCATGCCGTACAGCACATCGACCGGGTGCCCAAGCTGGCGGAGACAGACGCTGAGAGACCGTGCGTAGGTGGCCACCCCGGTACCGCGTGGTATCGCCAAGTTGTAACCGTCGAGGCCGATCCGGTCGGAGATGGCTTGGGCTTTCAACCGTCGATCCATATTTCTGCGGCGATATGCACAACCCGTGTTCGTTATGCGGCGCTGAACGAGTGCTGGCGAACTTGCTCGTCGTGTATGTGGCGACTCGTAGCCTGGATCACGCCAAGATCTTGGGCCAAGCCAAGGCCTGCAGCGTCGAGCGGATGCCGTTGGTCCTCACGGATGCGCAGCCTCAGCCACCAGTCGGTTGGATATCTTGGGCTCGCCACCAGGCCACACTGCTCGTGATGCCACTCCTGATATCGTAACGAGGCTGATAGCCAACCTCATCGTGCAACCGTCGCACGCAGCCCTCGATGACCGAGGGCTCGCTAGCTGCGAGAGGACGGGCACCGAACTTCAGCAAGTCAGCTCGACCAGTCTCGCGCGCCACCGCTACAAGCAAGTCGCGAACTGCCACGGCAGTGCCGGACGCGATGTTCACGGCCCCCTCCACGTCGGCGGCAGCAAGCGCTGCGAACGCCCCGGCGGCATCGTCCACATGGACAAAGTCTCGCCGTTGTCGCCCATGCGTCGTTTCGAACGCCTGGCCCAGCAGGAGGGACCGTGTTGCGTCGCCGACCAGCTTACCGGGTGCTTCACCCGGCCCATACAAGAAGAAAACTCGACCCCATGCACAAGACAACGACAAGGTCCGTGCAAACGCCGTAAGTATCCGGCGCAGGGCGTCTTTGCAGGAGCCATAAAGGCTGGCTGGTTCGCAGGGTGATGTATCTTCACAAAGCCGCTCGGACCCCCACGAGTATTCGGAACAGCTACCCGCGGCGACGAAGCGACTGCCGCCCTCGTCTGCGAAGCAACGGATCAGGTTGAGGCTCGCCGCGACCCAGTCGATATTCCGGGCCGAGCGCCAGAACATACCAGGTTCGACATACCAGGCCAGGTGTACGAGGTGGCTTGCCTGGGCAGCCGCCACTGCCACTCGGGTGGCACATGGATCAAGCAAATCGGCCTGGTGGTGCACACAGGATGCGTCAGTCGGCGCAGCCCGGCCTAGCGTATGCACCTCGAAGCCTCGCGCCTGAAGCGGCGCCGTGATACGCTTGCCAATGAAGCCCGTCGCACCTGTCAGAAGCACACGCGTCATATCGCCCAATCGTCAAAGTCTAGGTCGCGCGCGGAGATGACAGAAATTGGCTCAGGCCAGGCGACGTGGAACGCCGGATCGTTCCACCGCACGCCGCTGGCCGCACCCGCGTCATATGGCAAATCGATCATGTAGAGCAGCTCAGCTCCGTCGGCCAGTGCCTGGAAGCCGTGCGCGACGCCAGGTGGTACATAGAGGGCGTGTCGGTTCTCTGCAGTCAAGGCGAAGCCTACGCACTTGCGATAGGTCGACGAGCCGCGCCGGAGATCGATCAGAACGTCGTGGACAGCACCGGACGTGCACCGCACGATCTTGGTCTCCTCGTGCGGTGCCAAGGAGAAATGCATGCCACGCACCGTTCCGCGGCGGGCGTTGAACGAGAGACTGGATTGCTGGAAGCGGCGAACGAGACCACGGGAGCCAAGCTCTTCTTCGCAGAACGTCCGCGCGAAGAAGCCCCGTTCGTCGCTCCGACGTTCAGGCTCGAGAACTACGACGCCGGCTATGGCACTATCGTGGAAAAACATGTGTCGGCTTAAAAGATGTCGAGATCAGGGATGAGAGTGACGAACCGACCGCCCCAAGCACGCACCTCGCGGAGCTGCTCGGCCAATTCGTCTTTCAGGTTCCAAGGCAGGATCAGCACGTAATCTGGCTTCTCCGCCAACATGGCCTCTGGAGAGACCACGGGAATACGACTGCCGGGAAGCAAGTTGCCCTGCTTGTGCGGTGAGCGGTCTGCGACGACGCGAACGAACTCCGGGCCGACGCCGCAATAGTTTAGGAAGGTATTGCCCTTTGCTGCCGCACCGTAAGCAGAGACGATCTTGCCCTCCCGCTTTGCCTTTACCAGAAATTCGAGAGCCTGGCATTTGATCGCCACGACATCGGCGGCGAACCCCTCATAGCCCGACAGGGCGTGCAGTCCGCCGGCGAGTTCTGCGTCACGTATCCGCTGAACCGAGGCAGTGGCGGGTTGTGGCGCGCCATCATGGCAAAAAAACACTCGCAGTGAGCCCCCGTGGGTCACCAACTCTTCCACATCGAACACAACCAAGCCGTTCCGACGGAGCACCTCCTCCACGATCTGAAGCGAAAGATAGGAGAAATGTTCGTGATATATCGTGTCAAACTGCTTCTGTTCGATCATCCTCAGCAAATGCGGGAACTCGAATGTGCCCACTCCAGATGGCTTCAGCAGCACGCGGAAGCCGCCTACGAAGTCCAGGATGTCGGGGACATGAGCCAAGACGTTGTTCGCAGCCATCAGATCGGCCGAATGCCCTGCGTCTCGAAGAGCCTCTGCCGTTTTCGTGCCAAAGAACACGGCCTCGGTGGGCACGCCACGCTCGATTGCGACTTGGGCGACGTTTTGCGCTGGCTCCACACCCAATACCGGGATGCCGCGAGCGACGAAGTATTGGAGCAAGTAGCCGTCGTTGCTTGCGACTTCGACAACCTTCTGGTCAGGGCCTAGGCCGAACCTCTGCTGCATTGCCGCGGCATAGGCTTCCGCGTGACGTAGCCAACTGCTTGAGAAACCCGAGAAATATGCGTAATCGGAAAAAATGTTCTCTGGAGACTCGAACTCTTCCAACTGTACTAGGAAGCACGTCCCACAAACGTATGCGTGCAGTGGAAAGAAACGCTCGCCCTCTCTGGCTTTCTTTGGTGAGATGTATGAATTGGCCAGCGGCGACAGCCCAAGATCGACGAAGCTCCGAGTCAGCACGTCGCCACAGATCCGGCAAGTTCCATGGCTCACGATGCTGAACTCCCGAGGCTCTGATAGCGCTGAATTTGTTCGGAGGTCATGCTCTCTGCACTTCGGCCATCTCGTTCCTGACGGTACCAGTCGACGGTCCAATCAAGCGCATCGTCGAGTTGCAGCCGCCGCTCCCAGCGAAGTCGTTCTCGAGCTTTGGAGGCGTCCACCTTTAGAAAGGAGGCCTCGTGGGGATGGACTTCGTTCGAGAGGTGCCAACCAGCCTTCCCTCCCCAACCCGTGGCCAGTCGGTCGACGACATACGACACGGGGCGGCAGTCCGACTCCGCGGGACCAAAGTTCCAACTCTCAGCATAGCTCCCGCCATCTCGAGCTAAGAGGCACTCGGCCAGACGAATATAGCCGGCGAGCGGCTCGAGCACATGTTGCCAAGGCCGGGTCGAAAGTGGGCTGCGGATTTCGACCGATGCTTCCCGCACGAAAGCCCGCACCACATCGGGAACGAGGCGGTCGATGGCCCAGTCGCCGCCACCTATGACGTTCCCAGCCCGTGCGGTCGATATGCGGCAGGCGCTGCTCGGCGAGTTGAAGAAGGAGGCGCGGTATGCCGCAGTCACCAACTCGGCACAGCCTTTGGAACTGCTGTAAGGGTCGTGACCTCCGAGTGCCTCGTTCTCGCGATAGGCCCAAAGCCACTCGCGGTTCTCATAGCACTTGTCGCTCGTGACCACGACTACGGCCTGCACAGATGGCGTGGCCCGTACTGCTTCCAACAGGTTCACCGTGCCCATGACGTTGGTGGCATATGTCCCGACGGGATCCTGATACGATGGGCGTACAAGCGACTGCGCAGCCAAGTGGAACACGATCCGAGGGCGCACAGACGCCAGGCACGCGTGGAGTGCCACCGCGTCACGGATATCCCCGAAGAAGTTCCTACAATTCCCGCCCGTAGCCAGGCGGGAGAGGCTTGTCTCCACCTCGGGCAAAAGGGAAAAGCCCGAAACGACCGCCCCCAAACCTCCCAACCACGTCGTCAACCAGGAGCCCTTGAACCCGGAGTGTCCGGTGATCAGAACCGGACAATCCATCCAAATTCCAGGGTCAGGGTTCACCACGTCTTCCAAGGCGCTTGGCCCTGCGCCCACAACGCCTCCAGACGATGTTTGTCACGCAACGTGTCCATGGGCTGCCAGAAGCCCTGATGCGGATACGCCATCAGTTCCCCGTCACGCGCCAAGCCTTCTAGAGGCTCGCGCTCCCAAACCGTCTCATCGCCCTCGACATAGTCGAGCACCTTTGGCGAAAGGACGAAGAAGCCACCATTGATGCTGGCGCCGTCACCGGCTGGTTTCTCCCTGAACCCTCTGACCTCATGTCCATCAACCTCGAGAGCGCCAAACCGTCCGGGCGGGATTACCGAAGTCACCGTCGCCAATCGTCCGTGCATTCGATGGGCCGCAGCCAACGCTGTCAGATCAATGTCCGCCACCCCGTCCCCATACGTGAGGAAAAAGTCGCCATCGCCGAGATAGTCGCGAACCCGCTTCAAACGGCCCCCGGTCATCGTCGTAAGCCCAGTTTCGATGAGCGACACGCGCCAGTCTTCCGCGCCGCTACGATGAAAATCTACCATGCCGGTGGCGGTGTTCACCGTCACATCGCTAAGATGAAGACGATAGTTTAAGAAGTATTCCTTGATAAGGTAGCCCTTATATCCCAAACAGATCACAAAATCGCGCACGTCATGCTTGGAAAATATTTTCATGATATGCCATAATATAGGCTGACCGCCCACCTCAACCATCGGTTTGGGTTTCGAGTCCGTCTCTTCTGACAGTCTGGTCCCCAAGCCACCTGCCAGGATGACAGCCTTCATCACTCTTTGTCATCCTCGGCCATGTTCACGTTACCTGTTCCAATACATGTCCCACATTGGAAAAGCAAATGGCCGGACGCAACGTTACTGTTCGCAGCTCGTGGTCTGTCCATTCGGCCTAGCTTGAAACCGGAGCGTTCAGTTATGTCACTACAGTTGAGAAGAGCGACCAACATCCTCGAACCCTGTTTCGTCGACTATTTTTACGATGGCGCTTCCAACGGCGAGTCCCTTATGACACGACACGTTCAATTCGTGGTTGAGCTATAAGACGATCGCTCTACTGTATCACCAAGTGTTTGCGGACCCGAAGCGTGAGCGAGACACCAAGCAATAGCATCATCGCCGTTACCGTTGTATCGTACCCGAGTTGATATACCGGATGGGAATCAGGACCGAACTGCCCGCCCCTTATCATCTCCAGATTTTGTACGCTGGGAGACCACAGGATCACACGTTGGAATCTCTCCGGAAGCCATGAAACCATGGTAAAAGCACCGGATAGAGGAATGGACAGATACATGACGATGGAAAGTGCCTTTTCCACAACTTCGGACCGTTCGCTTAAAGCCGCTATGATCAGACCGCACGAGAGGCAGAACACCATGTGGTAAACCATGCCGAGGTAAAACAACCCATAATCGACCGGCGGATTCATATAGCCCAAGATGATGGTACCCGTCATGACAATCAACGCCGCCCCGATCGTCCCAAAAATTTCGAGGATCGATCGGGACACAATGATGTCGAGCGGTGATATCCGCCGATGGAAGAGCAAAGCACCGTTCGATTCGAAGGCCTTCACCGCTCGTCCGACACAATGTCGCCACATGGTGAGCGGCACATATCCAGTGACCACGAAGGCCGGAACTGCAAGTCCATGCTCATGACTAGGTCTTATAGCTGACCAAGCTATAGTCACGCCTCCACAGAATAGTATCGGCTCTCCGATAAACCAAAGGAAGCCAATGTTTTCACGTCCATATCGGGTATGCATCTCTCGAATAATAAGCGCCCAGATCACTCTCATCTGGATCTTGAAGAGATCAGCTAGGCCGCGTTCTTGGAGCACCTTATTACCTGCCACAAACCGTGCCATGAGCTAAGCCAAGCCAGCTCGGCTAACACGCAAGCATTTTCGAATGGTCAGACCCATACCGCCCTGGGCTTGGGAGCACAAGCACAGCGCGATGCAAACCGAGTTTCCGTCAAATACCTCTCCGGCGGGCCTGCACGACATCCAGACGTAATTTCACCTTCCGGCGACCTTTCGGACGTAGACCACGTCGCTCGAATGCCGTAGAGGCCCGTCCTGATGCCGGCCTCCCGCCGCGATGGATCATCCGCTGGCGGCGATCAGCCTCACGGCACGAGGCGGAGTAACACAACGGAATGCCATGGGCGATCCCAGTCCTGACCCGTCGCTCACTGAGGGCGGCTCGTAAAGCGGCCGACGCCGCGCGCGACCGCCGCGACTGGGCTGCGGCAGCCAAGGCTTACCGTCGTGTGCTGAAGATCGAACCGAACCGAACCGCGATCCACGTCCAGCTCGGCCACATGCTAAAGGAAGCAGGCGACCTCGACGGTGCGGGCCTCGCCTACGAGACTGCATACCGCCTTGATCCTCAGAATAGCGACCTCTTGCGGTGGTATGGCAATCTAGACCTGCGCCGAGGCCAATACACCGCGGCAGCGTGGAAGTTGGCGCGAAGCGTAGCGATCGATGGGAACCCGGATGCTGCACGTGACCTGATCGCAGTGCAGCAACACGCACGGGCTGGTGAGGCCCGCGCTGGCCAGCCCGTTGGTGCCGCCGAACCTGGGCGCCGTGTCGGGACCATTGATGTCACGGATGGTGACGTCGTGATGGGGTGGGCCATCGATCCCGCGCGGCCAGATGAAGCGGTGGAAGTCGAGTTCCGCATCCGCGACCACGTCGTCGGCCGATCGTTGGCCGACATTCCCCGCGAAGATCTGGTTCAGCATGGCGGTTTCGGCTTTCGCGCTCAGCTTGACCTCACGGGTATCAGTGGCGACCTCTGGCTGACGGCGCATCTCGCATCGACCGGCGAGAAGTTGGACAACTCACCGGTGATGATCGATCGCCACCCAAGCCGGACTCCAATCGTGCTAGCCACGGACGCTCGCTTCGAGATCGTCAAGCCATTCCCCCCCGAGCTAGACGGCGAAATCGCCCTCTTCGTCACCCACTCCGGCTCCGGTGCGCTCAAACCGCACGTGCCGCCGTATCTTCAGGCGCTCCACAGCGCCGGCGTCTCCGTGCTGCTCATCGTGGTCGCTGACAACCCTGCCTTTGTCGAGCCAGAGGTCCTCGACCTCGTCGCCGGAGCCGTCGTGCGAGAGAATCGCGGCTACGACTTCGCTTGCTGGGCGCATGCCACCCGCCTGTACCCGCAGGTCTATTCAGCCGCCATCTTGTATTTGTTGAACGACAGCGTCGTCGCAGCCACTCACTCGAACTGCTTCACGGCCATGCTGGAGCGCGTGCGGCGGAGCGCCGCCGACGTGGTGGGGTTGACGGAGTCGTACCAGCACCAGTGGCACGTTCAAAGCTACTTCCTCGCCCTGAAGCCCAATGCGCTCTCGAGCTGGGCACTGCATTTCTTCTTCGACACCCTCCAGATCCTGCGCTCGAAAGATGCGATCATCCGGACCTACGAGTGCCGTCTGGCATCCCTCCTGGAGAATGCCGGTTGCAGTGTCGACGTCCTTTTCCGCAGCCCCGCCGTTCGCGACCCGACGGTGTTCGGCTGGCAAGGCTTGTTGGAGGCCGGCTTCCCCTTCGTCAAGGTCCTCCTGCTCCGCGGCAGTTTCCCGGCCGCGGACGCAGGCAACTGGCGTCCGTTGCTGGCACGCCGTGGGTTTGACGTCGCCAACGTGGAGGCCACGCTTGCTGTCGCGAAAGAGTGGTGGGAGCCAGCAAAGAACCCTCGGCTCCTCGCCCGCCCAAGCACACCCGATGACAGCCCTAGGCAACCGCTGAAAGTCGCCTTCTTCGGCCCGTGGAACTACGACAACGGCCTCGGGGCGGCTTCCCGCAGCCTGGTCGCAGCCATCCGGCGCTGCGGCGTCCAGCTCAACCTCCATCCGGTGAAGAAACCGTTCCACATCCACAAGGCTGTGGCGCCTGCCGTCGACATCACCGACTTCGCCGGCCCGGCGGACATCGCCATCGTCCATCTGAACTCCGACTCATGGCACCTGCTGACGGACCTCCAACGCGACACAATCAGGCACGCGCGCAAGCGCGTTGGCCACTGGGTCTGGGAGATGGGCCACATAGCCCCGGCATGGCGGCATGATTTCTCCTCCGTCGATCGCATCTGGGCGCCGAGTGGCTACTGCGCGGACATATTCTCAGCCGAAGGCGAGGCACCGGTCGACGTGGTGCCCTATCCCGTGCCGTTGATCGAAACTCAGGTCTCTCCCGACGGCCGGGCGGCGTTGCTCGGCAAGCTCGGCATCCAACCAAGCCATCGCGTGGTCCTCTACGTGTTCGACGGCTCCAGCTACCTGGTCAGGAAGAACCCGGCCGCACTCGTCCGCGCCTTCGTGGCATCGGGGCTCGGGAAGCGGGGCTGGAGCCTCGTGCTCAAAACGAAGCACCTGTTCGACCGTCCGGCCGAAGGCCGCGAGTTGGAGGCGCTCGCCGGCAGGAGCGAGGGCGTCGTCCTGGTCAATGCATCCCTCCCGCAAAGCGAGGTCACCAGCCTGATCGCCTCCTGCGACGTGTATGCGTCGCCCCATTGCTCGGAGGGTTTCGGCCTCACCATCGCCGAGGCCATGGCCGCAGCCAAGCCCGTCGTCGTCACGGATTTCGGCGGCAGCACCGAGTTCGTCGACACCAGCTGTGGTTACCCGGTCCTCGCACACCCATGGAAGTTGGAGGCCGATTTCGGGCACTACACCAAGGATGGTGTGTGGGCACGGGTGGACGAAGCGGCGCTTGCCCAGGCCCTGCTTGCCGCTGCAGCAGCCATCGAGCACGGCGATGGGACCATCCCGGAGGCGGCGCGGCACCGCGTGGCCACGCGACTGTCCTACGACGCGGTCGCCGCTGCGATCCGAGCCAGTTTCGAGGCGATCCTTTCCAACACCATGCCCATCAGCCGGCCGTCGAGCCGGATCAGTTCCACCCTTTCTAGCGGCATGTCCGTCTCCGGCGCCAAGTTGGGCACCAGCCTGGTCCTCGTCGCGCTACGACCCGACCTCGGTGCTCCGCGCCAGTGGCCCGCTGGCCTCCCCCGCGACCGGGACCACTGGATCGTGTTCGCGCCGGAGGATGCCTGCCTCGCGCCTACGTTCGAACAGGTCGTGCAGGCGTGTTGCCTCGCCCGACCGGACGTCGACGTCTTCTATGCGGACGACGTGGCCCTGGGAGAAGAGCGTTTCCGCGACCAGGTCCACCTCAAGCCCGCGTTCGACACGACCCTTCTCGTAGCGAAAGACTATGTCACGGCTCCGCTCGTCGTGCGCGCGTCAGCGCTCGACCGCCTGGGCGGGCTCCATGAAGCCGCGGGCGCGGCCGTCCTGTACGACCTCCTTTTCCGTGCAGACGCGCTCGGTATGGCGATCGAGCGGATCCCGGTGGTGTTGTTGGCCTGGAAGGGAAAGCGACCCGGCGTGTCGCGCGAGGCAAGGCGGGCCGTCGTCCAGGGAGTGCCGGCGTTGGCAGGGCACCATGACATCGTCGACGGGCTCCGTCCCGACACGCTGCAGCTCCGCCGCCGACTTACCGACGATGACGTCCCCTGCACGACGGTCATCATCCCCACCTGCCGCAGCACGCCGACGGGGGGTGAGGTGCCCTACGTTGCCCGGCTGCTCGACGCGCTTGCCGCGACGGATTGGCCGATGGCACGGTTGACTGTCCTGATAGGCGACGACGTCGCCGGGCAACCCGACTGGGAAGCGCGTGCATGGCCTTTCACGTTGATCCGGCGGGAGACGCCGCGCAGAGCGGGCGAGCGCTTCAACTACGCGGCCAAGATGAACGTGTTGTGGCGAACGGCCTCCACGGAGCACGTGGTGATGATGAACGACGACGTCGTCCCGACGGATGCCGGCTGGCTGAAGGCGCTCATGACCTTCGCCATGGAAGAGCACGTTGGCGGCGTCGGCGCGCGGTTGTTGTTGGACAACGGCCGCATCCAGCATGCCGGGATCGCGCCGTTATTTGGAACGGTGGCCCACGCGTGGTTCGGTCTGCCGGTGAAGAACAGCAGGGCCTATGGCGACTGGCCGCTGGTGCACCGCGAATGGTCCGCAGTGACCGGCGCGGTGTTCGCGACCCGGCGAACCCTGTTGCAGCAGGTGAACGGTTTCGAAGAGCGTTTCACGGTCGAGTTCAATGACGTCGATCTGTGCCTGAGGCTGCGTGCCTTGGGATACCGGATCATCTACACCCCCCACGCGGAGTTCCGTCACACGGAGAAGGCCTCCCGTGGTGAAACCCCCCCACCCGGCGGCGATATTGCGCTGTTCCTGGCGCGATGGAGCCATTGGCTCGCGGAGGATCCCGCCTACCATCCATCCTTGCGGAAGGATCAGTTTGACATCGAACCTACCGTCGAACCCGACGCTTGGTTTTTGTCATGAAACTGCCGTAGCTGGTAGCTCAACCCGCTGTGGTGGGGAGGGTTGGACCCGCAAGCCGCTTCGAGCAACTCGTTGATCCTGTCTCTTTTGCCTTGGAGAGTGCAAGTCCGCCTGTCAGTCCAGCTTGCTACAGGCCCGTCCAACCCGCCTTGTCATAGGGCTCGGTCTTTTCGCCGGGAGGAGCCTGGCGTGAGCCGCTTGGCACCCAACCGTTCAGCTAGCGGGTATGCCGGCGCGGGTCCAACTGGCATCGGCCAAGAGCCTGGGCGGGCCCGGTCGAAGGGCTGAGGCAGTGCATGTGCCGCGGCGCTAGCCATGGCAGTAATTGTATGTCAGGCCGCCGTCGAAGCCTGCTTGCTTGGCAGGCACGCAGGTCTTGGTGGAGCTTGGCGGCGGTCCAGCGACGTTGGGCGGCATGAGCGCCGCAGGTGGCGTGTTCGGGGGCGCAAGCATCGCCTTGTCCACGTAGCCGATCACGCGGCCATACTCCACCCGGCATTGGTCGCCATTGCAGTCCAGGACGTCCACCGTCTCGCCACGGTCCAGTTCCTGCAGCTCCGCCCCATCATGGGAAGGCGCCGCCCGGAAGAAGGTGGGCCAGGCGATCTGCTGGGGCGTCGCCATCGCCGGACCTGCGGCCAAGGCAGCGGCTGCAACCGCCAGACCGCCGCGTCGCCAATACTGCACCTGCGCCTCCCGGTGTTTGGTTTAGAGACAGTCGAAGTGTCAATGTGAGTTGACACTCGCGCGGCTTTCGAGTCAAGTCGGGGCCTGCGGAGCCGAGGAGTAGCAGGCCGTATGGCGATGTTATCGTATGAGCCGAAATACCGCGTCCGCGGCGGTACGCTGCTCGGGGGTGACACGTTCGACTTCTGGGTCGGCCCGTTCTACGTGGGCTTCTTCGGCGTGACGGCGGCTGTCTCATCGCTCCTCGGCACGTTGCTCATGGTCTATGGCGCGGCGATCGGGCCGACCTGGGCGCTGTTCAAGATCAGCATCAACCCGCCACCGATCAGCCGCGGGCTCGGCTGGGCGCCGCTGCGCGATGGCGGGCTGTGGCAGATCATCACGATCTGCGCCATCGTCGCCTTCTGCTCCTGGGCGCTTCGCCAGGTCGAGATCTGCCGCAAGCTGGGCATCGGCTACCACGTGCCGATCGGCTTTTCGGCCGCCATCTTCGCCTATGTCAGCCTGGTCGTCTTCCGTCCGGTGATGATGGGCGCCTGGGGCTATGGATTTCCCTACGGCATCATGAGCCATTTGGACTGGGTGTCGAACACCGGGTATCAATACCTGCACTTCCACTACAACCCGGCGCACATGATCGCCGTCACCTGCTTCTTCACCACGACGCTCATCCTGGCGCTGCATGGCGGCGAAGTCCTGTCGATCGCCCATCCGGTCAAGGGCGTCTCCGTGAAGTACGAGGAGACGGAGAGCGACTATTTCCGGGACACGATCGTCTACTCGATCGGCTCGCTCGGGATCCATCGTATCGGCTACTTCATCGCCATCAACGCGGGGGTGTGGAGCGCCATCTGCATCCTGATCTCCGGACCGTTCTGGTCCCGCGGCTGGCCGTATTGGTACGACTGGTACATGAACATCCCCGTCTGGGGACCGTCCGGGTTCCACTAGCCCCCAATCGGCGCATATCGAGAAGGACCGGCCATGGCGCGGTACCACACCCTGTTCACCTCCATCGAGCTCGACAGCCCGATGGAGTATGGCAAGCCCCTGTCCCGCGGGTCTTTCCCGCGGATCATCCCGCCCCGTCACTCCAGCCTGCTCGGCCGCTTCGGGGAGACCCAGTTAGGCCCGACCTACTTGGGCGCCACTGGCATCGCCTCGCTCATCTGCGGGTTCGTCGCCTTCGAGATCATCGGCCTGAACATGTGGGCCTCCGTGGACTGGAACGTCATCCGGTTCATCAAGCTGCTGCCGTTCCTTTCCCTCGAGCCGCCTTCGGCGAAACAGGGCCTGTCGCTGTTCCCGCCGCTGGACGACGGGGGCTGGTGGCTGATGGCCGGCTTCTTCCTGACGGCATCGATCCTGCTGTGGTGGGTGCGCATGTATCGCCGTGCCCGCGCGATGGGGCTCGGCACCCACGTGCCCTGGGGTTTCGCCGCGGCGATCTGGCTCTACCTGGTGCTCGGCTTCTTCCGCCCGATCCTGATGGGCAGCTGGTCGGAGGCGGTGCCGTTCGGCATCATCGCCCACCTGAACTGGACGGCCACCTTCTCCGTCCGCTACGGCAACCTGTTCTACAACCCGTTCCACATGCTCTCCATCGTCTTCCTCTACGGGTCGACGATGCTGTTCACCATGCATGGCGGCACCATCCTGGCCACCACGCCGTTCGGGGGGGAGCGGGAAACGCGCGAGATCGTCGACCCTGGCAGCGCCAACGAACGGGGGTCGCTGTTCTGGCGCTGGACGATGGGCTTCAACGCGAACTTCGAGTCGATCCATCGCTGGATCTACACCTTCGCCATCCTTTGCCCGATCTGCGGCGGCATCGGCATCCTGATGACCGGGACGGTGGTGGACAACTGGTATCTGTGGGGCCTCAAGCACGACATCGTGCCGGAATATAGCCAGGTGCTGTCCACGCCGGACGCACCGCCGCCGGGTGCGATGCGCAGCAAGGCGCCGCAGATCGGGGTCGTGCGATGAAGACGATCACCAAGATCGCAGCCGTCGCCGTCGTTGCGGGTGCCGCCTTCGTCGTCTTCGTGCCGAGCTGGACGCCGGTCCCCACAGGAGTGGAGGTCGGCATCCCGCAGGAGATCAACTTCTCCGACAAGATCAACGAGACCGCCGCCTCCAACCAGGCGCCCGCGCCACTTGCCCCTGCGCAGACCGGCGGGCCTTCGGCGACGCAGACCTACAAGAACGTCCAGGTCCTTACCGACGTCAGCGCCGCGGAGTTCATGCGCCTGCAGACGGCGATCACGGCCTGGGTGGCGCCGCAGCAAGGCTGCGAGTTCTGCCACACCGGGACGGACTATGCCTCCGACGCCAAGCTCACCAAGATCACGGCGCGGGTGATGCTGCTCATGACCCGGCACGTGAACACGGATTGGAGCAACCACGTCTCGGGCGCCGGCGTCACCTGTTACACCTGCCACCGCGGCCAGCCCGTCCCTGCGGATGCCTGGTTCCCCGCGCCGCCCGGGCCCTCCAAGCCGTTCATCGGCAAGCAGGACGCATGGCGCGAGAACGCCGACACGGTGCGCCACTTCTTCCCGGACGCCGGCTTCGCCGAATACTTCCTGCAGGACCAGCCGATCGCCGTGCAGTCCGTCACCGCCGAGCCGAGCAACACCGTGCATTCCTTCGACGAGACCAAGCGCATCTACGAGATGATGATGCAGATGTCGGACGGGATCGGGGCCAATTGCGGCCTGTGCCACAACTCGCGCGCCTTCGCCGATTGGAGCCAGAGCAGCCCGTATCGCTGGAACAACTACTGGGCGATCCGCCTGGTACGCGACCTCAACCGCAACTTCCTGCTGCCGGTCAGCGTCGCCATGCCGCAGACCCGCGAACAGGTCGACCCGAACCGCATCCCGGCGATCCCGGCGCGCGAGACCGGAGTCCAGGACGGCAACGGCATGGTGGTCTGCAAGACCTGCCACCAAGGCGTGCTGAAGCCGCTGGGGGGCGTGAACATGGTCAACGACTATCCAGGGCTGGGCGGGCCCGTGGTGGCGCAGGCGATCGACGCGCCACCGCCGGCCAGCAACTAGGGGTGCCGCGATGTTCCGCAACATGACGCAGTATATCGACCTGCCGCAGATCGCCTTCTGGCTGTTCTTCCTTGCCTTCGTGGCGATCTGCTACTTCCTCCGCAAGAACGACAAGCGTGAAGGATACCCGTTGCGGGCGTCCCCGTTCACCGGTGAACTGATCGCCGGTGCGCCCCTCGCCGCGGACCCCGTCACCTACGTGTTGAACGAGGGCGGAACGACGTCCACGCCGCACGACTACCCGGCACCCCCGGCGTCAGTGCTGCCGCTCTACCGTTTTGACGGCACGCCCTTCCGTCCCGCGGCCGACCTGCTGCATACGCCGCTCGGCCCGGGTGCGTGGGTCATGCGCAAGGACGAGCCTATGCTGAACGAGGTGGGCGAGTTGCTGCTGCAACCGCTGCGCGCGTGCGAAGGCTGGGCGATCGGCAAGGGCGAGTCGAACCCCCGCGGCATGGCCGTGTTCGACGTGCGGTGGCGGCCCGTCGGCATCGTCGCCGACGTCTGGATCGACCGCGGCATCCGGATCATCCGGTACCTGGAAGTCCAGCTCTCCGAACCGCTCGGCGGCAAGCGCGTGCTGGTGCCGATCTACCATACCCTGATCGACGAACGGGCGCGGGAAATCCGGGTCACGGCATTGTCCGACCACGAGTTCGACGGAGTACCCATGGGCGCTTCGCCGGACCGCATCACGGCGCGCGAGGAGGATCGGCTCAACGCGTATTTCGCCGCCGGCCGGTTCTACCGCGACATGCCCGAGAGCAAGAAATTCGCAGGAGTCGCACGATGAGCGCAGCGTTGGACCGGTTCAGCCCCGGGGAGTACCTCCTGTGGCAAGGACGGCCGCGCTGGACCGCCCTGGCCCGCGACGTGGTGCATGTGCGCCCGGTTGCCCTGTATCTTGCCGCGGTGTGGATTTGGCTTGCGGCCTCCAACCGGCTCAGCGGCCTTTCGCCGACGGAGACCCTGGCCGCCGGGACGCCGCTCGCGTTGGTGTCGCTGCTGGTCGTGGGCGGGTGTCTCGCCTTCGCCTGGGGTTTGGCGCGCACGACGCGCTACACGCTGACCAACCAGCGCTGCATCCTGCATTACGGGCTGGCGTTGACGGCGACACTCTCCCTGCCGCTGCGCCAGGTCGCCAGTGTCGCCATTGCCGAGCGGCCTGACGGCACGGGGGACTTGCCGATGCAGCTCCGGCCCGGCAGGCGCGTCGGCTACGTCAAGCTGTGGCCGCATGTCCGGCCGTGGCACCTGTCCCACCCGGCGCCGATGCTGCGCGCCATACCGGAGGCGGCCCGGGTTGGCCTGCTCCTGAGCCAGGCGGTCGCCGCGGTCAACGCGGGACGGCGCTACTCCGCGGTGACCGTCGGCCCAGCGGGCGCCGTGCAGGCGGGTGCGGCCGTGCCGGCGCATGGCTGAGCGGCGGTGACGCTGCGGTCCAGCAAATGTCCGAATGCGCCGGCATTCGCCGGGCCGAACGCGTCGAGGAAGATCAGTTGGTGCGTGGCCAGGTCGTCCAGCGTCAGGCGTCCATTCGGCCAGCGGGCGAGATGGAAGGCAATGCCGGGCGATCCCTCGCCCTCCCGCCGCCGCTCCCGCACCAGCCCGGCCAGCACGACGCGGAGGAAGCCGTTCGTGGCCGGTGGCACGACGTCCACCAGCCGGCGATCCGCCGCATTGAACACCGCGATGCTGCCGTCGTCGTGATCCTGCATCACCAGGTCGGCTGATTGCAGCGGCGGTCCGGGCGGCGGGCCATCGGGCGCCCTGCCGTGCGAGTAGGCGAAGATCCCGCCCAGGGTCAGGATCAGGACGCAGATGATGACGGGAGGAGGCGCGAACCGGCGGACCGGGGGAACGTGGGTAGGGTGCCGAGTCATGCGGGTCGTCCAGTGTGCGCGAGCCGGTGGAAGTATGGCACGGCGTTGCGGGAAAGAAGACGTCTTTGCCGTTCACGAGCCTGGGTAAGGCCTACCGGTTTCAGCCGTGCAAGACCGGCGGCTCTGTTTGAACGGAGGTGACATGTCCGATTCTGGCCAGGAAGGCATAACGGAGGCCGAGCGGACGGACGTGGATGACCTGTCCGGTCCCCGCGCCCGCGTCATCTATGAAGTCGTCAAGCGGCAAGGTGACGAGGAACTGCGCCGCCCGCTCGGCTCGCTGTTCTGGTCGGGTCTGGCGGCGGGCATCACCATCATGACGTCCGTCATCCTCGAGGGGGCGTTCCGCAGCAAGATCGCGGCCGACGTGCCGATGCGGCAGGTCATCTGCGACCTCGGCTATACGCTCGGCTTCCTCATGGTGATCCTCGGCCGCATGCAGCTGTTCACCGAGCAGACCATCATCACCGTGCTGCCCAACATGGCCGAGCCGGGCTGGCGCAAGCTGGGCGTGACGGCGCGGCTCTGGACGCTGGTGTTCTTCGCCAACATGCTCGGCACCGGTCTGGCGGCGTTGATCACCGTCTATGGTCACATCGTGGATCGTGACGTGACGGCCGCGATGCTCGACGTCTCGGGCACGTTGCTGCCGCTCGCCCCGGGGGACGTGCTGCTGCAGGGCATCCCTGCGGGTTTCCTGATCGCCTCCGTCGCCTGGATCCGTGCGGGCGTCGCCGGATCTGGCTTTTGGGTCATCTTCGTGCTCACCTATGCCATCTCGCTCGGCGAGTTCCGCCACGTGGTGGCCGGCAGCGCGGAGGCCTTCCTCCTGGTGTTCGCCGGGCGGACGGGGCTGGGTCATGCTGTCGGCTCCATCATACTGCCTGCGTTGGTCGGCAACGTCATCGGCGGAACCGGGCTGTTCGCCCTCCTTGCCCATGCGCAAGTCCGGCAGGAGATGTGATGGAGGGCGGATCAGCCGAAGGAAGAGCCCTCACCATGCCGAACACCGTCCAAAAGGCCGTTCGCGCCGTCGCCGAACGTGCGGTCGACCTGGTCGCGCGCTGGAACCGCCGGCGGCTGCCCCAGGATGCGGCCACCTACCTGGCCGGGATCCACACGCCGATGCCGGCTGAGCTGACGTTGGAGGACTTGCCCGTTACCGGCACGATCCCAGCCGGGCTGAACGGCCGCTACCTCAAGATGGGCGCGAACCCGGCCTGCGCGGACCTCGCCGGGCACCACTGGTTCCTCGGTGACGGCATGGTGCACGGCCTCGCCATCCGGGACGGTCGGGCCCGATGGTACCGCAACCGGTGGATCGGTTCGCGCCTGGCAGCGGAGGCGCTCAGCCGGGCCCCGGCGCCTGGTCCGCGCAGAGGGCGCAACGACACCGTCAACACGAACGTGGTCGATCTAGGCGGCCGCGCCTTCGCGGTGGTGGAGGCGGGCAGCTTTCCGGTCGAGCTGTCCGAGACGCTGGATGAGCAACGCTACAACCCGTTCGACGGCACGCTCGGCGGCGCGTTTTCCGGCCACCCGCACCGGGACCCGCTCACGGGCGAACATCACGCCGTCGCGTATGACGGCCGCGTCTGGGATGCGGTCCGCCACGTCGTCGTGTCGCCGGCCGGCAAGGTGGTCCGCGACCTGCCGGTCCCCGTGCAGCATGGCCCATGCATCCACGATTGCGCCATCACCGCCCGCTTCGTCGTGGTGTTCGACCTTCCCGTCACCTTTTCGATGCGGGCGGTGCTGGCCGGCCACCTGTTCCCGTTCCGCTGGAACCCGGCGCACCCGGCGCGGCTGGGCTTGCTGCCGCGACGCGGAGGCCCAGCCGACATCATCTGGTGCGACCTCGATCCCTGCTTCGTCTTTCATGTGGCGAACGCCTTCGACGGCGTCGATGGGCGCGTCACCCTGGACGTGATCGCCTACGCCACGATGTTCGCCTCGACCGCGAGCGGCCTGGACGCGCTGGGCCGATTCGAGCGCTGGACCGTGGACCCGGTGACGCGGCAGGTCGAGCGCCGCGTGGTCGATGCCACGCCGCAGGAGTTCCCGCGCATGGACGAGCGCCGCTTCGGGCAGGATTATCGCTACGCCTATACGGTGGCCGTCCCGCCCGACGGCAACCCGCAGCTGGTGGGCGCCACGCGGCTGTTCAAGCATGACCTCGAGACAGGCGCCCGCCTCGTGCACGAGTTCGGCGACACCCACCTGCCGGGCGAGTTCGTGTTCGTGCCCCGAAGCGCCGATGCGGCGGAAGATGGCGGTTGGCTGCTCGGCTTCGTCATCCATGCGGCGGACGAGACGACCGACCTCGTGGTCCTCGACGCCGAGGATTTCGAGGCGCCGCCGGTGGCGAGCATCCGGCTGCCCCATCGCATCCCACCCGGGTTCCACGGGAACTGGTTCCCGCTTCAGGGATGATCCGCCTTGGTGCGGCTGGGCATCTCGTCCGCCGCGACCAGCGCCTGCGCGATGGCGACCATGCGCCGGCCTTGGTGCTCGGCAGCCCGCAGGTCCTCGGGTCCGGGCGGATGGTTTTCCGCGCCGACGATGCTGGAGGCGCCATAGGGCGAGCCGGCCTCCAGCATGGCTTCGTCCGTGTAGCCGGTCGGGAGGATGACCATGCCGAGATGGGCCATGGGGGCGTAGAGCGACAGGGTCACCACCTCCGAGCCGCCATGCGGCCAGGACGCGGTGGCAAAGGCGCCGCCGACCTTGCCGGCGAGGGCACCGCGCTTCCACTGCGGACCCAGCTGGTCCAGGTAGTTCTTCAGCTCGGTCGCCATCACCCCGAAATAGCAAGGCGTCCCGAACAGGATGGCGTCGGCCCATTCCGCGTCTTGGAGGCTCGGTGCCTCATAGCGGGCGTTCTGCCGCTGCGCGCTCTCCAGCCAGCCCTTCGACTTGGCCATGGTCTCCGCGTCGGCCACTTCCCGAGCCCGGCGCAGGCGGACCACGGCGCCAGCTTGCCGCGCCCCGTCGGCGGCTGCCTCCGCCAGCCTTTCGACCGATCCGAAGCGGGAGTAGAAGACGATCAGCAAGCGTGCGGTATCGGTCAAGCGGGCCTCCCTGATGGGGAATACCGCGAGATGATGTCGCGCCGCCATTCGGTAAGTGTCGTCCAAGAACAGGCGCCATGCGGCGGCAGGCAGAGTAGGGCGGAAGGCGCTGCCAGGCTGGGCAAGAGTTAGGCTGGCCTCGCGCTTGGTCCATGGACATTCGTCGGCGCCTCAGCCGTCGTCATTGCGCCGCGGCGATCCAGCTCAACCCCCACAAAGGCCCGGCGGGCAACCAAACACCGGCGACGTCAGCCTGGGATCAAGGAAGCGATCGCCTGGTCGTCCAGGCTCTCGCTCGCACCAAGCGCCGCCTTCACGCTGGCCCGGTCCTCCGGCTGCCGGTTCTGGCTGGCCTTCCGCTTGCCCTCCAGCCGGGTGATGCGCAGCCGGACGCCGACGATGCCCTTGAGCTGCGACTGGATGAACGGTTCGGGCGCGTCCGACACCGCCCAGGGCTGCGCCCGCTCGGCCTCGTGCCGCTCGGTCAGCCGCCGCACCACATCCAGCAGCGGCGCCGCATCCTCGAAGAACTCGGGGACGCCGTAGGCATGGACCGCGACGTAGTTCCAGGTCGGCACGACCTTCCCGTCCCGCTGCTTGCCCGGATAGAGCGACGGCGACACGTAGGCGTCGGGGCCGGAGAAGATCACCAGCGCCTCTCCGGCGCTGCCGGCACGCCATTGCGGGTTGGCCTTGGCCACATGGGCGTACAGCGTCCCGAACGTGCCGTCCGCCGGGTCCAGCATCATCGGCAGCGGCGTCGCCATCAGCCCGTCGGCACCCGTCGTCACCAGCGAGGCGAGCCGTGTCGCGCGCATGGCGGCGTGGATGTCCGGCAGGTGCTCCATGCGGAACAAGGTGGGGATGTACATGGGTCCGCTCCGTCGGTCGGACGGCATCATCGCGCCCGGCGCGGGCTTCTCCAAGGGCCAGGCGCAACCTGGCGGAGATCGTGTTGCCCTGTCGGCGGCCGAACTTGACCGGGGGCGAGATTGCTCCGGACGGCCAGGTGGTGCAGTTGGCCGTCCATGGACCAGAAAACCCTGCTCGCCATCGCGCAAAGGACGGCTGGCCCTTGGCTGGACACCCGCGACGGCGACATCCGGGCGGACCGCGCCAACGGCCGCCGTGCCGCAAGCAAGGACCTGGCCCTCGTCGCCCGCCGGCACAGCGATTTCGAGGACGGCCTGCTTGGCCGAGCCAAGGCCGCGACCCTCGCGTTGCGCAGCGACCTGACGGCGTTGGCCACGGACCTCAACCGGCAGGTCGACGACTTGGCGCGGGAACGGGACGACCATATCGGGCAGAAGCTGCGAGAGAGCCGGGAGGAGCGGCAACGCGTGCTGAACGCGCTGGAGGCCCGGCGCGGCCCCTCTTCGGCCCGTTTCAGCGCCCAGGCCCGGGTGCTGGAGCAGGCCGAACGCGACCACCGCAGCGTCCGCGCCGCGGTTGGCGGACGGCTGCTGCGCCGCCAGCTGGTCGGCAGCTACGGGCCGGTCCTGCTCATGCTGGCGGTGGCGGAGGTGCCGATCAACCGCCTGGCGTTCGAACTGTTCTTCCAGGAGCAGCCGCTGCTCTCCTTGATCCTGGCCGCGGCCGTGGGTGTCGCGCTGATGTTCCTCGCCCATCTCACCGGGCTGCTGCTGCGCCGGGAGCCGCAGCCACCCCGCTGGCGCCAAGTGCGACATGTCGGCGGCATCGTGCTGGTGCTGCTGGTCACCGGGATGCTGGTGTACGCGCTGGCGACCATGCGCCAGCTGTATATCCAGCTGCTGCAGAACGAGGGCGGCTCGCTCCAGCAGCAGGTCGAGACCATCCTGCGCGGCAACGCCGCCGCGGCGGTGCAGCAGGTGGCATCCACCCAACTCGGCGTGGCCGGCTACACGCTGATGGCGCTGAACGTCACCCTGTTCGTGGTGGGCGCGGCCGCCTCGTTCCTGCGGCACGACCCGCATCCGGACTACGAGGCGGCGTGGCGCGCGGAACGGCGCGGCCGGGCACGCCTGACGCGCACGCGGGCCCGGTTCGAGGCGCGGCTGGACGCGGTGCAGAAGGACCACGACGCGCGGGTGCATGCCCTGGACGACCTGCTGCGGGAGACGGAAGCCAAGCACGACCAGTTGGCGGCGCAGGCGGCGGCGATCGAGCCGTTCTTCGCCGACACGGTGGCGCGGATCGCCAACGGGGTGCGCAGCCGCTCGCTGGCCTTCGTGGAGGGCGCGCTGGCCGCGCTGCCGGAAGGCGCCACGGGCGGCTCGATCGCCGACATCCAGGCCGCGGGAGAGACCGCGATCCGGCAGGCCCTGCTGAGCGGAAAGGACGGCCCGGCATGAGGCGCTTGCCGATCGCAGCGGCGCTGATGGCCGTCTCCCTCTCAGCCCATGCGGCGGAGGATTACTGCGGCTACGGCCATGCCACCGCCATCCTCCTGGTGGACCGCACCACCCAGTTCGACGACACCGATCGCTCCGTGTTCCTTGACGCCACGGCCGGGCTGGTCGCCCAACTCGGGCCCGGCGACCGGCTCGCGGCCTACACCATGACCGGTGCCTACACCGAGAGCCGCAAGCTGTTCGAGCAGTGCAAGCCCGGCTGTCCGGACGAGGGGTTCTTCGCCGGGCTGGTGTCGAGCTGCTCCCCGGTCGTGGCCCGCGCCCAGCTGCGCGGCTTCACCGTCGCGCTGGCGGCCGACCTCGCCACCATGCTGCGCGACGGGGAGCAGACGCCGCAATCCGATCTGTTCCGCACCGTGGCGGAGGTGACGCGCGCCTACGCGACGGCGGCCGAGGCCGCTCGGCCGATCCGCACCGTCATCCTGTTCTCGGACCTGCTGGAGAACTCCAACCTGCTGCCGGAGCGCGAGCTGCGCCGGCTGCCGCCCGGCCGGACCCTGCAACGGCTGGACCAGGCGGGTCTCGCCCCGCGCGTGGCGGGGGCGGCGGTGCGCGTGTTCGGGTTCGGCCGCGACGACGCGCCCGGCCGCCCGGCGCTGCCGCAGGACCAGCGGCAACGGGTGGCGCAGGTCTGGCAGCAATGGTTCCGGGCGGGCGGAGCGGCGGAGGTGGAGATCGGGTTCCGCTGAAGCCCGGCTGGCGGCCGCGTGGCAGGCCAAGCCGCTATCGGGCGATGGGCAGTGCCGCCTGCGCCAGGGCGCGCGACAGGTCTTGCGCCGCGGCGACCACGCGGTCGCGCCATTGCGCCACCTCCGCCGGCCGGACGGCGACGTCGACGACGAGGCTTATGGCGCAAGCGAGCCTGATGCCCTGGAAAATGGGGGCCGCGATGCCCCGCAGGTTCGGGGTGACCTCGGACTCGGATTCCGTATAACCTTGACGCCGGATGGTCGCGGCTTGCGCGAGGAACGCCTTCCAGTCCGGCACCATGCCCCTGGCGCGGATGTTCTCCTCGTTTTCCAGGTAGATGCGGCGCTGGATACGGGGCGCTTCGTTGGCCAGGATCACGCGGGAGGTCGCGCCCACGAACAGCGGCATGCCGACGCCACGCTCGTAGCCAACGGTCGGGTGCGGTTCAGCGCCGGGTTCCTGGTGGATGCACATGACGCGGTCGCGGAAGCGGCGGCATAGGATGACCACCCCCTGCTGGGTGGTCTGCTCCAACAGGGCGCGCATCCGTGGGGCGGCAGCCTGGATCAGCGGGTCATGCTGCCGGATGAGGTAGTCCAGCTCGATCAACGCGGGTCCGAGCATGTAGCCGCCCTGCACCTGGTCGAGGAACCCGGTCGCGAGCAGGTCCTGGACGTAGCGGTAGGCCGAACTCGTCGACACGTCCAACGCGGCGGCAACCTGCTCGACGGTCCAAAGCGGCCGTGCCGGGCTGAACAGCTGGAGCAGGCGGAGGACGCGGCTGGTGATCTCGGCCATGAACGCCCGAGCGTCTAGACGCTTTGCGCCGAAATCGCAAATACTGCGAAAATTGCTTGCTGCCCTCGCGGGTTCAACCCTATCGTCGGCGGCATCGCGCGTGGAGTTGCCGCATGATCCGCATCCTGTCCGTCCCGATGATCGTGCTCGGCCTCCTGCAAGCCTCGGGCTCGGCCGGCCGCGCGCAGACTCCGCCGCAGGAAGTGGGCGTCGCCATGCTCGCGCCGGGTGCGCTGCTTTGGGTGCACCTCGTCGCGGCGAAGCAGGGCTACTACACGCAGGCTGGCCTCACGGTGCGCGAACTGCGGGTCGCGGACAGCCCGGCGCTGCTCCAGGCGGTGTCCAGCGGCAGCGTGGCGGCCGGGCTGTCGCTGGGTGACCTCGTCATCCGCGCGATCGACCGCGGCGCGCCGATCGTGGTGGCTGGCGCGGTTTTGGACAAGGCCGTGCTGCGGCTCTATGCGCCGTCCGCGGTCACCGGCTTGGGTGGCCTCGACGGCAAGGCCGTGACCGCGGGCGCCGTGCGCGGCGGCACGGCGGATCTGCTGCGCTACATGGTCAAGCAGGGCGGCGGCGATCCGGGGAGCCTCAAGCTCGTGTCCATCGCGAACTCCCGCGACCGAATCCTGGCCTTGCAGAACAAGCAGATCGAAGCGGCTTTGCTGCTGGCCCCGTTCGACACCCTGGCCGAACAGGGCGGCTTCCACGCGCTGGCCACCTACCGCGAGCCCTATGTCGAGACGCCGCTGATCTTCAACCGGGCCTGGGCGGCGAAGAACCATGCCGCGGCGGTGGCGCTGACGCAGGCCATGAAGCGCGCGGCGGCCTGGATGAACGACCCGGCGAACCGCGAAGCGACGGTGGACATCCTGGCCAAGGCGACCAACGCCTCCCACGACGTGTGCGAGGCGTCGTACGACTTCATCATCAAGGACCTGAAGGCCGTGCCCCCTGACCTTGCGGTGACGCAGGCCGGGCTGGAGGACATCGTCACCATCGACGCGGCGGTCAACGGATCGACCGAGACGCCGCTGCCATTCAAGCTGCAGAGCTATTACGACCCGAGCTTCGTCGAGGGGAAATAGCCGCCGTGGAGGCCGATGCGCGCATCCCCGTGGCGGTGCTGACCGGCTTCCTGGGCAGCGGCAAGACGACGGTCCTGAACGCGTGGTTGCGCGACCCCGCGATGGCGAACGCCGCCGTCATCGTCAACGAGTTCGGCGAGATCGGCATCGACGACGCGCTGATCGCAACCAGCAACGACAACACGATCGAACTGAGCACCGGCTGCCTCTGCTGCACCGTGCAGGGCGACCTGGTCGAGACGTTGCGCGACCTGTCCGAACGGCGGTCGCGCGGCGACATCCGGGCGTTCGACCGCATCCTGCTCGAGACGACGGGACTGGTCGATCCAGCGCCCGTGATCCAGGCCGTCATGACCTTTCCCGTCGCGCGCGCCTACCGGCTGAACCGGGTGGTGACGCTGGTCGACTCGGTGCAAGGCATGGCCACGCTGGACCGGCATGCCGAGGCGGTGAAGCAAGCGGCCGTCGCCGACGCGATCATCCTGTCCAAGACAGACCTGTTCAGCCACACGCTGGACGCGCTCAGCGCGCGGCTGGCCGCCCTGAACCCGGGCGCTGCGCAGCACCGGTCCAGCGACGTGGCGCCGGCGTCGGCGGCCCTGTTGGCCGGTGACGACCTGTACGACCCGGCGTTGCGGCCGGAGCAGGTGCGGGACTGGCTGGCCACCGAGTCCAACCCCCACCACCACGCACATGACCATGGCCGCCACGACGCGGAGATCGGCTCGTTCGCGCTGACCTTCGAGGAGCCACTGCACTGGGAACATGTCGCCACCTGGCTTGACGCCCTGGTCAGCGCCCATGGGCCGGACCTGCTGCGGGTGAAGGGCATCCTGGATATCGCCGGGCGGGACCGGCCCATCGTGGTGCAGGCGGTGCAACGCCTGTTCAGCCCGCCGGCGGAGCTCGACGCCTGGCCCGATGGGCTGCGGCGGTCCCGCATCGTGTTCATCGCCCGCAACCTGGCGCGCGACTACACCGCCGAAGTCTTCCGCATCATCAGTACCCGCCGCCCCGCCGCCTGAGCGGTTTCCGGAGAGCAGACCATGGACACCATCATCAAGAACGGCCTGATCGTCACCGCATCGCGTCGCTATCATGGCTCGATCGGCATCAAGGGGGAGACGATCGCCGGCATCTTCGAGCCGGGCGCCGAGCCTGCCGCCGCCACGGTGATCGACGCGGCGGGCATGACGATCATGCCGGGCATCGTCGACATGCACTCCCATCATCGGCAGGGATCGGAGGCCGGCTTCGAATACAAGGACACGATCTACACCGCCACCATGCAGTGCGCCGCGGGCGGGGTGACCACCAGCGTGGGCATGCCGAACGTCAACCCGCCGCCGAACTCGCTGGAACTGCTGGAGCGCCAATACGCCCTGTATCGCGAGAACGCGCTGGTGGACTGGAACTTCAACCCGGCCCCGACCATCCCCGACGAGATGGGCAAGATGGTCGCGACGGGCATCGCGGCGTTCAAGATCTTCATGGTGGTGGACACCGGGCGCAACTACCCGCACATGCCCGGCATCGGCGTGCACGACCACGGCCGCCTGCTGTCGATCATGCAGAAATGCGCCGCGCTGGACATCCCGCTGATGGTCCACCCGCACGACCAGGCGCTCATGGACGTGATCGAGAAGGAGTATTGGGACCGCGGGGAACGCGACGCGCTTGCCTACGCCAAGGCCTATGCCGCGCATGACGGCGTGATCTGGGAAACCGCCATCGCCACCCTGCTGCGCCTGCAACGCGCCGCCGGGTGCCACCTCCACATCCTGCACACGCAGACCTCCGGCAGCGTGGACCTGATCCGCCAGGCCAAGAACGCCGGGCAGCGGGTGACCTGCGAGATCAACCCGTGGGCGCTGTTCCTCGGCTGCGACTGGGCCGCGATCGAGCGGCTGGGATCCTACGCGCTGTCCTACTGGGTGCCGGAAAAGAACGTCCCCAGCCTCTGGGAAGGCCTGAACGACGGCACGATCGACATCGTCGCCACCGACCATGCCCCCCACACGCGCGACGAGAAGGAGGTCGGCTGGCAGGACGGCTGGAAGGCGCATACCGGCACGCCGTCGACCCAGTTCTACCTCAGCATGTTCCTCAACGCCGCGCGCGAGGGCAAGATCAGCCTGGAGCGTATCGTCGAGGCGTGCAGCACGCGCCCGGCCCGGCTGTTCCGCCTGGCCCGGAAGGGCGCCATCGAACCGGGGCTGGACGCCGACCTCGTGCTGGTGGACCGCGATCTGTCCTACGAAATCCGCAACCAGGACGTGCTGAGCCTGGTCGGTTGGAGCCCGTATGCCGGGCGCGTGCTGCATGGCAAGCCGATGCGGACCATCCTGCGCGGCCGCACCGTCTACCTGGACGGGATGGTGACGGCCCAGCGCGGTCTGGCCGCCCAGGCCCTGTCGCGCCAGGACACGAGCGCGGCCGCCGCGGCGTAGCGCCCCGTGCGGTCGTTCCTGGAAAGCAGTACGCGGGCCGCCGCGGCCACCCGCATCTCGCTGTCGATCCTGGTGGTGCTGGTGCTCTGGCAGGTCCTGGCGACTGAAGTGGTCACCAACCGTCTGTTGCTGGTCCCGCCCGGGGACGTCGCGGTCGCCTTGCTGCGGGAGGCGCGGTCGGGCGACCTGTGGACCAACGCCGTGGCGACGATCACGGCGGTCGGCGCGTCGTTCCCGATCGCGATGGTCATCGGCGTCGCGCTGGGGCTCGTGCTCTCGTCCAGCCGGCTCGTCTCGCTTACGCTCGGCCCGGTGCTGACGGCGATGTACTCCGTGCCGGTGGTGGCGCTGGCGCCGCTGTTCATCGCCTGGCTCGGGCTGGGCTTCGCGTCCAAGTTCGTCATCGTCACGCTGGTCGCCGTATTCCCGATCCTGGTGACGACGGAGGTGGGCCTGCGCTCGACCGAGCGCCAGCTGATCGAGGTGGCGCGGTCGTACAACGCCTCCGGCTGGCAGGTCTTCACCACGGTGACCCTGCCGTTCGCGCTGCCCTTCATCGTCAGCGGCGTGCGCGTGGCCTGGGCGCGGGCGCTGGTCGGCATCATCGTGGCGGAGTTCTTCGGCTCGTTCGCCGGCTTCGGTTTTGCCATCCTGGCGGCGGAGCAGACCTTCGCCACCGCCGTGCTGCTGGCCTACGTCATCCTGCTGGGCTTGCTCGGCCTGTTCGGCAGCCTGTTTTTCGAATGGCTCGAACGGCGCCTCGCCCCATGGCGGCACCAGTGAGCGGCGCGTCCGCCCGCAGCCCGGCGCTTGCCGTGGCGGGGATCAGCAAGACCTTCCAGCGTCCGCGCCAGCCGCCGATCGAGGCGCTGCGGGACATCTCGCTCTCGGTGGCGGAGGGCGATTTCGTCTCGATCGTCGGCGCCAGCGGCAGCGGCAAGTCCACCCTGCTGCGCATCATCGACGGCCTTTTGCCGGCCTCCGCAGGGATCGTGCGCGTGGGCGGCACCGCAGTGACACGACCGGGGCGGGATCGCGCCATGGTGTTCCAGCAGGACGGGCTGCTGCCGTGGCGCACCGTGACGGATAACGTCGCCTACGGCCTGCGCCTCAGCGGCGTCCGGCGTCGCGAGGCGGCCGCAACGGCGCAGCGCTTCATCGAGATGGCCGGGCTGCACGGGTTCGAGGCGCATTATCCGCATCAGCTCTCCGGCGGGATGCGGCAGCGGGTGAACGTGGCCCGCGCGCTCGCCGTCAACCCGCGCATCCTGCTGCTGGACGAACCCTTCGCCGCGCTGGACGCGCAGACCCGCGAGGTCATGCAGGCCGAGTTGCTGCGCATCTGGCAGCAGAGCGGCACCACCGTGCTGCTGATCACGCACCAGATCGACGAGGCGATCTACCTGTCCGACCGGGTGGTCGTGTTCAGCGCCCGGCCCGGCACGGTGCGCGAGGAGATCGCGATCGACCTGCCGCGACCACGCCTGCTCGACGTCAAACGCACGGCCGGGTTCGCCGCGCTGGTGGACCGCATCTGGCGCCTCATCGAGCACGAGGTGCAACGCGCCGCTGCCAATAACGAGTGAGGCCCCATGGACCATCCAACCGATGCGCCGCCGCGTGCCTGGGACCGCTTCCTGACCGAACGCGACAAGCAGGTGGCCGCCACGTCCGGCTACGGCCGTCGCGGCGGCCTGGGATCGCGGCCGGCGATGCTGGTCGTGGACGTGAACTACAACTTCACCGGAGACCGTGCGCAGGAGATCACGGCCCAGCTTGGGACCTGGCGCAACGCCTGCGGCACGGAGGCATGGGACGCCGTCGACGTGATCGCCCGCGTGCTGCGCGCCTGCCGCGGCGCCGGCCTGCCGGTGTTCTACACCACCAACGGCCGCCGCCCGGATGGGTGGGACGCCACCAGCCGCACCTGGAAGAACCATCGCGCGCTCGAAGACTACGAACGCGAGGCCGCCGGCAACCGGATCGTCGCGGAGGTCGCGCCCGAGCCAAAGGACATCGTGGTGGTGAAGGCCAAGCCCAGCGGCTTCTTCGGCACGCCGCTGCTGAGCTACCTGATCTACCTCAAGGTCGACACGCTGCTGGTGTGCGGCGTGTCCACCAGCGGCTGCGTGCGGGCGACGGTGACGGACGCGTTCAGCAACAATTTCCGCGTGGGGCTGATCGAGGATGGCTGCTTCGACCGGTCGGAGGCGTCGCATGCCGTCAACCTGTTCGACCTCAACGCCAAATACGCCGACGTGGTCAGCAGCGCGGAAGTGCTCGACTACGTGGCGGCGCTGCCCGGCGGCCTGTTCGAGCTGCCGGTGGGCACGGTCGTCAGCACGTGACGCTGGCACTGAGCGCTGCGTTCTGGAACTACGACCGGACGATGCCGGTCGCGGACGGCCGCGTGCCGGTTGCCGGCTGTTCGGTCGACTGCACGCTCCTGCGCCCGCAGGACTTGTTCCCCCGCGCTTTCGGCCGGACGGAGTTCGACGTCAGCGAGCTGTCGCTGAGCCGCTATGCCCAGGCGGTGGCGAACGGCACCAGCCAGTACACCGCGGTCCCGGTGTTTCCCTCCCGCAGTTTCCGCCACGGCTCGATCTATGTGCGGACAGATCGAGTGGGCGGTCCGGCGGATTTGCGCGGCTGTCGCATCGGCGTGCACAACTACGACGATACGGCAGCCGTCGTGGTGCGCGGGCTGTTGCGGGACCAGTATGGCCTCGGTGACGGCGATGTGACGTGGGTGGTGGGCGATCTGGATACACCGGTGCGCAACGCCATCGCCCCGCCGGTCCTGCACCGCCCGATCCGCACCGCCGCCCTCCCGCCCGGCCGCACGCTGGACGCGGCGCTGTTGGACGGTGAACTGGACGGCTTGGTCGGCCTCGTCCCGCCGCCGGGCTTCCGCGCCGGCTCGCCGCTGGTGCGCCGCCTGTTCCCGGACTGGCAAGCGGCGGAGCAGGCGTATTTTGCCCAAACGGGGTTGTTCCCGATCATGCACCTCCTGGGCATCCGGTCTTCATTGGTGGCCGCTCATCCATGGCTCGCGGGCGCGGTCATGCAGGCGTTCGAGGCGGCGAAAGCCATCGCGCTCGATGAACTGACGAACATGCAGGCGCCGAAAGTCACTTTGCCCTGGGTCGTCGCGCAGTACGAGGAGACACGCCGGGTGATGGGCGGCGATGTGTGGCCATACGGCCTGGCGCCCAATCAGGCCGTCCTTGCGACGACGTTGCGCCACCTGATGCAGGACGGCCTGCTCTCCCGCCCGCTCGTTGCTGACGACCTGTTCCCCCTGCAACTTGGCGAGGTGCCATGAGCCGGTTCCGCATCCTGCTGGTGGTCTTCGCACTGCTGGCGCCCGGCTTGGCCGCGGCACAGCAGCGGGTGCGGGTGGCGATGCTGGCGCCCAACGCGCTGCTTTGGAGCCATGCGGTCGCCGTGGCACAGGGCTTCTACGCGCGGAACGGCATCGTCGTGGCCGAGCTGCGCACCGCCAGCAGCCCGTCGCTGCTGCAGGCCGTGTCCACCGGCAGCGCCGAAGCCGGCGTGTCGCTCGGCGACCTCGCCATCCGCGCCATCGACCTGGGAGCGCCCGTCACCATCGCCGGCGCGATCATGGACCACACGACGCTGCGCCTGGTCGGTGGGCCGGGCATCATCTCGTTCACCCAGCTGCAGGGCCAGCCGGTGACCGCCGGCGCGGTGGAGGGCGGCACGGCCAACCAGCTCCGATACCAGCTGCTGCAGGCCGGCGTCGATCCGCGTGGAGTAAAGATGGTCTCCATCGGCGCCTCGACGGACCGCCTCGTCGCGTTGAGCAACGGCCAGGTGAAGGCCGCGCTGCTGACGGCGCCGTTCGACCGCATGGCGGTCGAGAAGGGGATGGCGGTCCTGGGCGTCTACAAGGAGCCATACCTGCTGACGCCGCTGCTGGTAAACACGGACTGGGCGAAGCGCTCGCCTGCTGCGGCGGGCAAGCTGGTCCATGCGCTGCGCGACGCGGCGGCCTGGATCTACGCGCCGGAGAACCGCCAGGCCGCCATCGACATCCTCGCCCGTTACACCAACACCGACCCGGCGGTGTGCGTGGACGCCTACGAGTTCCTCATCCTGCAGCAGCACGCGCTGAGCCAGACCATGGACGTGTCGCTCGAAAGTCTGGAGAACATCGTCAAGATCGACCGTGCGGTCGGCGCCAACCCGTCCACCGAGCACGCGGTGAGCCTGTCCCGCTATGTCGACTCCGAATTCCTCCGGTAGGCTCACCGGCCTGGATGCGTGGGTGAGCCAGCGCCTCGTCGCGCTCGTGCAGCAGGTCGCGGAGGCCTCGTGTTTCATCTTGCCATGACGAAGCGCCTGCCCCGGTCCTTCCCCCAGGCGATCCGGGTGACGTGGGCCACCCTGCTGATCGGCATCGCCCTGTTCAGTGCCGCTGCCGCGCCGGAGCGAGAAGGCGCCGCCGGCGCCTCGATCGTCGCAGCCTTGCATGCCGGCGCCATGGACATCAGCACGACGGGCGAGGGGTCCGACGACCAACAGCTCACCTGGGCGAGCTGGACCGAGGGCACGCCCGATCGCTGGGTGACCCGGCTGGTGCTGGTCCGCCACAGCGCAGAAGGCGACGCGATCACCTGGGGCGTGCAGCGGCCGGATGGCTACGGGGCGGTGCTTCGGCCGACTCTGTGGCAACTGAACGGTCGTACTGTGCTGCTCCTGCAATACCAGTTCGGCGCCGCCTACACTCGCGTGGAGCTGTATGCGGCGGGGCGCGACGGTCAGGCCAGCATGCTGGGCAACGTCGAAGGAGCCTTGATCGCCATCGAGCGCCAAGGCATCCACGAAACGCTGCGCGCCTACGACGACGCGCTCTTGCGCGGGCCGCAGCGCTGTTTCGGCTGGGACGAGCAGGCTGCCAAGCTGGTGGCCAAGCCCTGCGTGCCAGCCCGGCGGGCTGCGGTGCCGCCGTAGTTCGCCTCCAACTTTACCCGGCACGCGCGCCCAAGTCGGCGAACCACTCCGCATACGGCGTGGTCTTCGCCAGATACCGGTTGTAGTCCGGCGCGCAGTCGGCCCACCAGACCGGCCCCCGTTCTCCCAGCGCGGTCTTGGCGGCATCGATCCTCTGGCGGCAGGCCTCGCGGGCGTCGGCATCGCCTGCCGCCATGGCCGCCCGCTTCGCCCAGCGTGCCGACATCAGCTCGCGGGTCAACTGCTCCTTCAGCTGGGGATCGAGGGAAGGGTTCGTGCAGCGCCACAGGCGGCCGCGCACCACGAAGTAGCGTCCGTCCGGTGTGACGGGATAAACCATGACTCCGACCAATTCAGGATCACCGCCGCCTGATTGGCAAGTCCCGCCGCTCGGACTTGTAGGGTGCAATGCCTTAGAAGCATTGCACCACGAGCGCGTCCCATCCACCCGTCGTGGTGCAATCCCCCAAGCGGATTGCACCCCACATCAGGCGCTACAGCAGCATCGCCCCGCCGAGGGTATCAGTCGGGCCGGGCACGCCCGGGAGCACGAAGAAGTATCCGCCGCCGATCGGCTTGATGTATTCCTCGAGCGGTTCGCCGTTCAGCCGTGCCTGCACGGCCAGGAAGCCGGCGGAAAGGTCGGATTGGAAGCAGCCGAACAACAGCCCCATGTCCAACTGGCCCGCATTCGTCAGACCTCGGGAGTAGTTGTAGGCCCGGCGCAGGATCAGGCTGCCGTCGGTCTCGGCGGTGCGCGGGTTGGCCAGGCGGATGTGTGCGGTCGCCGGCACGTGCTCCGCGGCGGGGCCGGCCGCGTAATCGGGCACGTCGTGCTCGTGGGCCAGGCCGAGTGGGGCGCCCTCGGATTTGTCGCGGCCGAAGATGGTTTGCTGCTCCTGCAGGGGCGTGCGGTCCCATCGCTCCACCAGCATGCGGATCATCCGCACCACCTGGTAGCTGCCGCCCACCGCCCAGCCGGGCTCGTCCGCGCCGGGCTGGATCCAGACCTGACGGTCCATCAATCCTGCGTCCGCGATGTCCAGGTTCGCCGTGCCGTCCTTGAACCCCATCAGGTTGCGCACCGTGTCGCGCCCCTGCTGCTTGACGGTATGCGGCGGCAGGAAGCCCTCGGCCTTCCACCGCATCGCCACCAAATCGGGCAGGTTCTTCAGGATGTCGCGCAACGCGTGGATGTTGGTCTCGGCGGTGTTGGCGCAGAACGACAGCAGCAGGTCGCCGTGGCAGAGCGAGGCATCGAGTGCGTCGTTGGGGAACTGCTCCATACGGACGAGGTGGCGCGGCCGCTGCGCCGCAAGACCGAACCGGTCGTCGAACAGGGACGCACCCACCGCCACCGTCACGGACAGCCCATCCGGGGACACGACGGGCCCGAGCACGCCGGAGTCGGGCGGTGGCATCCGCGCGTCGACCGCAGGAGGCGCGCCGCCGGCGGTCAGGAAAGCGATCCGATCGGTCAATGTACGGAACAGGCGGACCAGGTCGCTTCGGTCGGATGCCAACGCGTCGAACGCCGCGTAGAGCACGGCGGCCGGCTGCGGCGTCGTCACGCCAGCCTGGTGGACGCCGCGGAACGGCACGCGGTCGAGCGTGCCGTCATCCTCGTCGCGCACGCGGTCATCCGGGAGCGTTTCTCCCCCGCGCGCCGTCACGGCGGCGGCGCCGGCAAGCCCAAGCCCGAGCAGCAAGCCTCGCCGGCCAGGGCCGCCGGCATGGGGAAACGGGCAGGTCGGACGCCCCATGGTCAGTCGACTCCCAACGTGCCGCGCAGCCGCGACAAATCCTCCGCCAGCAAGGCCACCGGCCCCTTCAAGGCGGTCCGGTCGCGATCGGACAGCGCCTCGTAGCTCTGGAAGCCATCGCCCGCGCGGTATCGGGCCAGCACCGCATCCACCTTGGCGAAGTTGCCGTCGATCCGGTCCGACAGCGCCGGGTCGCGCGGCTGAACGAGCGGGTGGAGCAGCGCAACGATCTTCTGCGCGCCGTCGAGGTTGGCCTGGAAGTCATACAGGTCCGTGCGGCTGTAGCGGTCTTCCTCGCCGCTGATCTTCTTGGAGGCGACCTCTTCCAGGAGGTCGGCGGCGCCTCCGACCATGGCCTTCGGGCTGATCGCCAGCTGGGCGAGGCGGGCTTGCAGGTCCTTGGCGTCGGCCAACAGCTTGTCCGCGGCCGGCGCGAGCCCGGTGGTGGTCTTGTCGGCGAACAGCCCTTTTTCCAGCCGATGGAAGCCGACCCAGGTCGGGTCCGCCTCCTTCTTCTCGAAGTCGTCGGCGCGGGAATCCATGCTGGTGTCGAGGTCGTTGAACAGCTCGGCAATCGGCTCGATGCGTTCGTAGTGCAGGTGCGCCGGGGCGTAGAGCCGCTGCGCCTGGTCGAGCTGGCCTGCCTTGACCGCGTCCACGAACTCCTGGGTGGCCGCGACCATCGCCGCGACCTCCTGCGTCACATAGACCTTGTACTCCGCCAACGGGCCGACCAGGTCCATCGGCGAAGGCGGCGGCGGCGCTGCGGCGACCTCCGGCGCGGTCACGGTCAGTGTGCCCTTGGCGTTGCTGAGCAGGCCGCACGTCATCTGGTACGAACCCGGCTGCAGCGTCGCCGTGACCGTGATGACGAAGCCCGGCACGATGTTCTCGCGCTCCTCCACCACCTCGACGCCTTTGAGGATTTCCCACTCCATCGCCCGGCGGCTCGCGTTCTTCACCTTGAAGACGGACATGCCGGCCGGGACGCTGAGGGCATTCGGCTCGCAAGCCTTGTCGGTGACGGATAGCGGCACCGGCGCGGCATCCGCCGCCCGCGCGGGGGGCGCAGAGCAGGCGAGCGTCGCACCGAACAGGGCCGATAGGCCCAGGCAGCGGTGGGCGATGGTCCTATGCACAGGCGAGATCCTTCCGAGGGCCTGCATCAGGTCGCCCGCGCGACCTGGGGCGAACGCCGGCGCCCTGCCATGAACAGGCCGAGTGCGGGGAGGAGATAGAGCAGGTAGACCGCCACCTCGCTGACGGTGGGCGTGTCGTCGTAGCCGAACAGCCCGGCCAGCACGGTGCCGAGCGGACCGTCGGACGGCAGCTCGGCACTCACGTCGAAAGCGATGGCTTGCAAGCCGTTCCAAACGCCGGCCTCGTGCAGCGCCTTGACCGCGCCGGCGAGCAGGCCGGCGGCGACGAAGATGATCAGCAGCCCAGTCCAGGCGAAGAAGCGCCGCAGGTCGAGCTTGATGCCGCCGCGATACAGGCCATAGCCGAGCAAGACCGCGACCAGCACGCCCCCGATGGCGCCGGCCGGAACGCCCGGCCCAACGTCCTGCTGGAACGTGGCCAGCAGGAAGAACACCGACTCCAGACCCTCCCGGCCGACCGCCAGGAACACCATGCCGACGAGCGGCCACCCGGAGCCACGCTCCGGCCGCAGCGCCGCGTCCACGGATTGGCGCAGCTGCGCGCCGAGGCTGCGGGCCGCCTTGTGCATCCACAGCACCATGGAGGTGAGGATGGCCACGGCGATCAGCCCGACCACGCCCTCGAAAAGTTCCTGCTCCCGCTGCGGGAACTCGGCGCTGACGGCGTTGAGGCCGACGCCCAGGGCCAGGCAGATCACGCTCGCCGAAACCACGCCCATCCAGACCGCCGGCAGCCACCGCGCCCGCCCGGTCTGCTGAAGGTAGCTTGCGACGATCCCCACGATCAGCGCGGCCTCCATCCCTTCGCGCAGCATGATCAGGAACGACACCAGCATGGCCTAGCCCCTAGCGTTGACTTGGGTTGGCGCTCATAGCGCCTCGTATCCATCTGTGCAAATGCTTCGCATCTGCAAGGCTTCGGATCACCCGCACGGCGCTTGTCGTTTCCGCCGGAAGTGGTAGGAGCGGGCATGTCCTCGCGGCATCGCCCTCGTTGGCTCCCGGCCGGTCTACCAGGCCTGCTGGTCGCCGTGGTGGCGCTGGCCAGTCAACTCGCCTTGGGCTCGGTCGTGCTGCCGGACGAGGCGGCGGCGCGGGACCAGTCGGTTGCCACGCTCGATGCGCTGACCATCCTGTGCGACGCGGCGGGCCCGGCGTCGCCCGGTCAGCCGCCGCGGCACCAGCACCATCCTGACTGCGCCCTCTGCCCGCTCTCCGTGGCGTTGGCCCTGCCCGCGGTGGTCCTGACCTCGGAGCCGGCGCTGCCGCCGCCGTCGAGCCGCTTGGCGGATGGGGCCGCGCTGCCGCCTCCGGCCCGCGGACCCCCGGCCCAGCCACGCCACACCCCGCCTTCGCGAGGTCCCCCCGTCCTCGGCTGAGAATGTTTTCGCACCGGCGATCGCCTGATCGCCGGCTCTGCTGCATTTTCGCCAAGGAATGGTTCCATGCACTTCGTTCGGTCCGCCAGTGTGCTGGCGGCGACGGCCCTACCCGCACTCCTACCCGCACCATCCCGCGCACACGTCATCGCAGGCGCCCGGGTCTTCCCCGTCACGCTGACGTTCGACGACCCCGGTGTCTCCGACGAGGCATCCTTGCCCGCGCTGACCTACCAGCGCGGCGGGGCCAACGGCGGCACCGGGCCGACGCACTCGGTGAACCTGGGCTTCGAATACGACAAGACGATCACGCCGACGACGGCGCTGATCCTCAACGGCAGCTACGACATCGACCAGACAAACGGCTCCAAGACCCAAACCGGGTTCGAGAACCTCGTCGTGACCGGCAAGTGGCAGGCCTACACGAACGCCGAGCATGAGTTCGTGGCCTCCCTTGGCATCCAGCGGGAGATCGGCGGCACCGGCACCACGCATATCGGTGGGGACCGGTATGGCTCCACCACGCCCACCGCCTATTTCGGCAAGGGCTTCGGCGACTTGCCGATCGGCGTGTTCCGGCCGCTCGCGATCACCGGGGAGTTCAGCTACACGGTCGCGGATAAGAAGGTGAAGACCACACAGGTGACGGACCCGGATAGCGGGTTGATCTCCGCCCAGTTCACCAACGGCAACAACAATGCCTGGAACGGCGGCTTCTCGTTGCAATACAGCATCCCCTACCTGCAGTCCCAGGTGAAGGATTACGGGCTGCCCGGCTTCATCGGGAACCTGGTCCCGGTCGTCGAGGTGACGTGGTCCTCGCCCGCCGGGTCTCCCAGCACCCAGGGCACCACGTGGACGGTCGCGCCGGGGGTGATCTACCTGGCGCAATGGGGCGAAGTCGGCGTGGAGGCGCTGATCCCCGCCAACAAGGCGGCCGGCACCAATGTCGGGGCTGCGGTGCTGGTGCACCTGTTCTTCGATGACCTCTTTCCGACCTCGATCGGAAAGCCGGTCTTCGAATGAGGCCGTTTGCGAGCGTGCTGGCTGCCTTGCTGCTTCCGGTCCCGGGCGTCGCGCAGCAGGCGGTGCCCGTCACCGTGCAGGACGCATGGGCGCGGGCGACGACGCCGGGCGTCTCGACCGGCGGAGTCTACGTCACCCTGACCAGCCCGGCGGGCGACCGTCTGGTGGGGGCCTCGAGTCCGGCTTCGGCCAGCGCCGACGTGCACGAGATGCAGATGGACGGGTCGATCATGCGGATGCGGCCGTTGCCGGATGGCCTCGACCTCCCGCCCGGCCGGGAGGTCAGGCTCACGCCTGCAGGCACCCACATCATGCTGGAGGGGCTGAAGGCGCCGCTGCGGCAGGGTGCGACGGTGCCGGTGCACCTCGTGTTCCAGCGGGCGCCGCCGGCGGACATCCAGGCCCAGGTGCAATCGATCGGCGCGGCGGGGCCTTCCGGTCAGCCTGCTTCTCCAACAGACAAGGACGTCATGCCATGAAGCCTCTTCGCCTCCTCGCCGCGGTTGCCGGCCTCGCAGTCTGTGCCGGTGCGGCCTCGGCCCACGCCTTCCTCAAGACGGCGACGCCCGCCGTGGGCAGCACGGTGCAGCAGCCGCCGACGCAGGTGGTGATCGAGTTCACCGAGGGCGTCGAACCCAACTTCAGCACGATCACGGTGCAGGACGCCGCGGGCGCCGAGGTCGAGGCGGGGGGTGTCCGGCTCGTGGGCGGCAACACGCATCTCGCGGTCGGGCTGAAGCCGCTGGGGGTGGGAAGCTACAAGGTGGTGTGGCACGCCACGGCGGTCGACACGCACAAGACCGAGGGCAGCTTCACCTTCACGGTCCGGCAGTAGCGGGAGCGGGGCGGTGCTGCCGGCATGGGACATCGACGGCGGGATCCTGCTGGCGTCGGCTCGTGGCGCAACGGTCGCCGCCCTGCTTTCCGTCTTCGGCACGCTGGTGTTCCGCGTCTTCGTCGCCCCCCGTGCGTTGGCGGGCATGCCGGAGGATGTGCTCGGCTCCGTCAGGCACCGCCTCCTGCGGCTCACCCAAGCGAGCCTTGTCGCCGTCGGGCTCGGGCTGCTCGCCTGGCTTGTCGCGCAATCGGCCGACATGGCCGGTGCGGCCTCGCTGGCGCAGGCGGCGACCGCGGTGCCGACGGTGCTGCGGACCACCGCGTTCGGTCACCTCCTCGCGCTGCAGATCCTCGCCAGCGCCGTGGCGGCCGTCTTGGGGTGGCGGGACGAGCGTTGGCGGCACTGGGCCGCGCTCGGGGTCGCGACCGTGGCGTTGGGAGTGCAGGCGGGGCATAGCCATGCTGCCTCGATGTATCCGGGCTTCAGCTTCCTCCTTCTGGCCGACATCGTGCATCTGCTCGGTGCAGGCGCCTGGCTCGGCGGGCTGCTGCCGCTGCTGTTCGTCATCCGCGACGCGCCAGCCCAGGCAGGGGCGCTGGCGGCGCGCTGGTTCTCGCCATTGGGCAAGCTCTGCCTGGTAGCGCTGGCCGCCTCGGCACTGTTCCAGGGATGGGTGCTGGTCGACAGCATCCCCGGCCTCGTCGGCACCGCCTATGGCTGGATGGTGCTGGTCAAGCTCGTCCTGTTCGGCGTGCTGTTCGGCTTCGCCTTGGCCAACCGCTATCGCCTCGCACCCGCCCTGTTGCGCGATGACCCGGCGGCCGCCAAGCGCAGGCTGGTCCGGAGCATCGCGGTGCAGACCGGCTTCGGCCTCGCCGTGGTAGCCGCCGCCGCGGTGCTGAGCAGCCTGCCGCCTTCGATGCACGAGCAGCCGGTATGGCCGTTCGCCGACCTGTTCACGCTGGACACGGTGAGCGAGGATGTGGCGTTCCGCAACGAGGTGCTGGGCGCAATCCTCGCCCTCTCCGGGTCGGCCGGGCTGCTGGTCATCGCCGCGCTCGTCCGCCGCCGTATCCGCTGGGCTGCTGTGGCGGCGGCGGCGGCGATCGCGTGGTTCGCCGTGCCGCATCTGGACCTGCTGTTCGTGCCGGCCTATCCCACCAGCTTCTACCGTTCGCCGACCGGTTTTGCCGCGACTGCCATCGTGGGCGGCGCCGCCCTGTTCCCCGGCCATTGCGCCGCGTGCCACGGTGCGGACGGCCGCGGCGACGGCCCGGCGGCACGGGGGCTGCCGGTGCCGCCGGCCGACCTGACCGCCGGCCATTTGTGGATGCATAGCGATGGGGAGCTCTTCTGGTGGCTGACCCACGGGATCGAGGCGCCGGAGGGTGGGATGGCGATGCCAGGCTTCGGCGCCATCCTGTCGGACGATGACCGCTGGGACCTGATCGACTACATCCGGGCGCACAATGCCGGCCTGGCGTTCCAGCACGACGCCGCCTGGTCGCCGCCGGTCCGGGCACCCGAACTGCAGGCCCGGTGCGCGGATGACCGGATCGTCTCGCTCGCCGACCTCCGGGGCCGCTTCGTGCGCCTGGTGGTCGGCACGGCACCGCCCACGACCGCGCCGGGCGTCACCACCATCCTGGCGACCGGCGACCCGGCCGCCCGCGCCACGACTGGAACCTGCATCGCGGGCGATGCGGGTTTGCCCCAGGCCTACGCGATCGTCTCCGGCCTAGGGCTGGCCGAACTGCCTGGCGTGGAGTTCCTGATCGATGGCGACGGCTGGTTGCGCGCGGTGCAGCGCCCGATGGCGCACCCGGGCTGGAGCGACCCGGAGGCACTTGCGGCCGACATGAAGCAACTCGCCGCCCATCCGATCGCTGCCAGCCCCGGAGCCAGCCATGCTGGCATGCAGATGTAGCCAGAGGGGAGGGACGCGGTGCCCAAGACAAGACCCGGCGTAGGACGGCACGCGCCTCGGAGGCGTGAGCGCAAGGCCCTGCTGAGCATGCTGGCCGGCGGCAGCGCGCTGTTGCTGCTGACCGCCCTGTACCTGTGGATGTTGGGTGGCACGTCACCGCCGCGGCACGCCGCCATCGGTGGCCCGTTCACCCTGACGGCGACCGACGGCGAGACGGTCACCGACGCCAGCTTCCGCGGCCGCTACGTGCTGGTGTATTTCGGCTACACGAACTGCCAGGATGTCTGTCCCACGACGCTCGCCGCCGTCGCCGACGCGCTGGACGTGCTCGGACCGGCCGGCGCCCGGGTGCAGCCGGTCTTCGTCACGGTCGATCCGCGGCGCGACACGCCGGATGTGCTCCGCCGCTTCACCGCCCTGTTCACGCCACGCCTGCTGGGGCTGACGGGCACGCAGGCGCAGCTCCGGCAGATGCAGCAGAGCTATCGCGTCAGCAGCGTCGTCCATCAGGGGGCGGCGGAGACGATGGGCTACATGGTCGACCACAGCTCCGTCCTGTACCTGATCGGGCCGGACGGCCGGTACGTGGCGCCGATCCGCGCTGACGAGAGCGGATCGGAGATGGCCAACGACATCGCCCGGCACTTCTCATGACGGCGCGCGCGGTACCTCGACGTCGTCCAGCCCCTTGTAGCGGTAGATGATGATCGAGCCGACCCAGGCGGCGATGAAGACGCCGATGATCAGGAAGCCCAGGCTGTTGAAGTTGTCGTTCAGCGACCCGATGCCGTCCCAGAAGAAGCCGGACAAGCCGAGCTGGTCGGCGACCAGCCCCAAAGCCTCGATCCCGCCGACCAGCAAGGCCACCACGACGGAGACGAAGGTGATCGTGAGGTTGTAGTACAGCTTGCGGATCGGCTTCACGAAAGCCCAGTCGTAGGCGCCGAGCATCAGCACGCCATCCGTCGTGTCGATCAGCGACATCCCCGCCGCGAACAAGGCGGGGAACACCATGATGGACCAGATGGAGACGCCCTGCGCCGCCTCCGTGGCCGAGAGGCCGAGCAGCGCCACCTCCGTCGCCGTGTCGAAGCCGAGGCCGAACAGGAAGCCGAGCGGGAACATGTGCCAACCCGTGGTGACCAGCCGGAACAGCGGGCGGAACAGGCGTGCCAGCAGGCCGCGGCTGTTGAGCAGGATGTCGAAATCCTCTTCCACGAAGCAGCCGCCACGGCGCACGTGGCGATAGGTGCGCCAGACCGAGCGCAGGATGATCAGGTTGGCCGCGGCGATGGCGAACAGGAAAAGCGCCGAGACGAGGGTGCCGATCACCCCGCCCACGCTCCTGAACTGGTCGAAGTGGGTGCTCAGCACCGTGGCGGTCGCCGCCACGCCCGCCGCCGCCAGGATGACGACGGTGGAGTGGCCGAGCGCGAAGAAGAAGCCGACGCTGACCGGCCGCTTGCCCTCCTGCATCAGCTTGCGCGTGACGTTGTCGATGGCGGCGATATGGTCGGCGTCGACCGCGTGACGCAGGCCGAACCCGTAGGCCAGCAGCGCCGTGCCGAGGAAGATGGGCTGCTGGTGGAACAGGAGCAGCGCCCATCCCCATACCGCCAGGTTCACCAGGATCAGCACGCCGTAGAGGCCGAGGAGCCGTCTGCGCAGGCTGTTCGAGCGCTCGTCGAAGATAGCTTGGATCAGGGTCGGCATGCCCGTTGTCTCCCATCGAGCCTCGCCGGTGTCCAGCCGTCGGGCGTCGTTGCCGGGACCGTCGGCAGCCGCCCGTCCCCGCAATTTCGGTTCAGCGCAGCCCGAGCCGGGACAGCTTCTTGATCAACCCGACGCGCGACAGGCCAAGCGAGCGCGCGGCCTCGGACTGGTTGCCGCCGGACGCGGCGAGCGCGTCGGACAGCATGCGGCGTTCGACTTCCTCGATGGCCTGCGGCAGCGTGGACGGGCGGCCGCGCGCGGGCGCGGGTTCGTCCACCTCGCCTGCCACGAAGCGCAGCAACGCTGCGTCCACGGGCTCGCCGCCCGGTCCTGCGAGGGCGACGGCGGCTTCGATCACCGCCCGCAATTCGCGCACGTTGCCCGGCCAGTTCCGGCGGCTCAGCCAGCCGAGCGCGTCCGCGGCGAGCACCGCGCCGGCAGCGGCCCGCCGCGAGAACACGCTGGCCAGCAATGCGATGTCCTCCGGCCGTTCGGCAAGCGCCGGGGTGCGTACCACCATGCCCTTGAGGCGGTAAAACAGGTCCTCGCGGAAGCTGCCGTCGGCGACCATGGCGTCCAGGTCGCGGTGCGTCGCCGCGACGACCCGCACGTCGGCATGCTTGGCCACCCGCCCGCCGACCGGCAGGAAGGTGCCCTCCTGCAGGAACCGCAGGAGCTTGACCTGCATGGCGGCCGGCATCTCCCCCACTTCGTCGAGCAGGAGCGTGCCCCGGTGCGCTGTCTCGACCAGGCCGGGCTGGTCGCGCGTGGCGCCGGTGAAGCTGCCCTTCAGGTGCCCGAACAGCTCGCTCTCCAGCAGGGTGGCCGGCAACGCCCCGCAATGCAGCGGGATGAACGGACCGCCGGCGCGCGGGCTGCAGCCATGCAGCGCCCGCGCCACCAGCTCCTTGCCCGTGCCGGTCGGGCCCAGGACCAGCACGCTGATGGTGCTCGGCCCCAGCCGCCGTATCATCGCGCGCAGCCGCACGACCGCGTCGGAACGCCCGATCAGGCCGAGGTCGTCGGCGGCGACCTGGTCCCGCAGGGCGCGCAACTCCCGATCCAGCGCGGCCTTGCGCAGCGCCCGGTCGACGACGAAGCGCAGCATGTCGGGGTCGACCGGCTTGGCGATGAAGTCCCACGCACCGGCCTCCGTGGCCTTGAGCGCGAATTCGTGCGCGGCGTGCCCGGTCAGCACCACGACGGGGGTCGGCAGGAAGCCGGCGATCAGCTCGATGCCGGCGAGCGGGTCCATGCGCGGCGGCATCGACAGGTCGAGCAGGACCAGGTCGGGCTGCGTCTCCGCATAGCGGGCCTGCGCCTGTTCCGCCGAACCGGCAACGGCGACGCTGTGGCCGAGCCCGCGCAGCCACGCCCCGCCCAGCCGTTGGAACGCCGGCTCGTCATCGACCAGCAGGATACGGCCGGGCGGGCTCACGGCGCGCGCGGCAGGCTGAGGGTGAAGCAGGTCGACCATCCAGGCCGTTCCGTCAGCGCGATGCTGCCGCCGCTGGCGGCTGCGATGCGCGCCACGATCGCCAGCCCGAGCCCGGTGCCACCCGGGCTGCGCGAGACGAAGGGCTCGAAGACCCGCTCCCGCAGCTCGGCCGGAACACCCGGCCCGTCGTCGCAGACATGCAGCCGCACCTCCGCCGCGTCCCAGTCCGCCTCGACCGCGACCCGGCCGGCCACCGCGCATGCATTGTCGAGCAGGTTGCCCATCGCCTGTTCCATGCGGCCCGGGTCGGCCAGCGCCGTCAGCGTGTCCGGCAGGTGGAGCTGGACCGGGCTGGCCCGGCGTGCGGCCAGCCCGCGCACCAGCGCCGCGAGGTCCGTCGGCGCCGGCACGACCGACCACGGCTTGGCGTAGTCCAGCAGGTCGTCCGCCAACCGGGTGATGCGGCGCACCTGATCGCCGACCTCCTGCCGGACCTCCGGCGCCGTGGTGGCAACCGCCATCCCGATCACGTTCAGCGGGTTGCGGACATCGTGCGCGACCGTCGTGGCAAGCGCACCCAGCTCCGCCAGCCGCGCCTGGACCTGGCGTTCGCGCTCCTGGCCGGCCAGGAGCTGCGCCCGGTCCAGGCGCGCCGCCTCCTCGGCGAGCACCAGACCGAGCAGTTCGGCCACTCGGCGCGGGCCTGGCGGCGCTGCATCCCACCCCTGCTCCAGGGCCGACCGCCATCCGGCATCGGTCTGGCGGCACAGCAGCAGCGGCGCCGTGCCCGCGCCGCCGGCATCGCCGACCCGCACCTCCACGGTGAGCGACAGGCGCCGCGTCAGCAGGAAGGCCGCGCGGCTGGCCAACTCGGCGCGGTCGACGGCCTGGCCGAGCGCAGAGCGCCACGCGGCGAGGTCCTCCGGCGTGACGTTGCCACCGGGATAGACGATGCGTTCCGCCAGGCGGCGGGCGGGGCCGCTCAGCAGCAGGAAGGCGACGCCGACCTCCAATGCGGTGGCAAAGCGGCTTTCGAGCACGGTGCCGAACGGCAGCAGCGGCAGCGCCGCCACGATCAGACCGGCCGCGCCGACCAGGAGGGTCCAGCCCAGCGCCCGCCGCGCCCAGGCGTTGGCCAGCAGCAACTGGTAGCGCAGGATGCCGTAGACCAGCAGCACCGGGTAAAGCGGCAGCCCCAGCAGGGGCCAGGGGGGCATCGGCAGGTCCAGCGCGACGATGGCGTAGCCGGACATGCACAGCAGGCCCCAGGCGCTGGAGACGGTAACGGCGGCGAGCTGGCGCCGGGCCAGTCCGGTCCAGGCCAGCAGCGCGCGCAGCAACAGCACCTGGCCGGCGCCGGCCAGCACGCCCCAGGCCAGGCTCGTGCACCAGCCGACCGCATTGGGCACGGCAACGTAGTGCAGCCCGGCGAAAGGGGCGTAGCGGCCCGGCGGCAGCACGACGGACAGCAGCGTGGCCCCTGTGCCGAGCATATAGGCGCCCGCGATCCAAGGCCGGGCCGCGACGCGGGTGAACGCGGCGGCGAAATGGAAGAACAGCGCCGAGGTGAGCGCGGCGGTCGCCAGCAGGCTCAGCCCGATCCGCTCGACGCCGGGTCCGAACCAGCTTGGCAGCTCGTTGCCGACGATCCAGACCGCCACGCCCAGCAGGAACAGCGTCAGTTGGCGCAAGCCGGGCCCGCGGTCGGCCCAGCGCCACAGGACGGCCGCCAGGACGAGGCTGCCGATCAGCGCCAGCGATAGGGCGACGTGGATGGCCATGCGTATACCGAAGCTACAACGACGCCGCAAACCTGTATACGAGGTATGCGATCTGTCTATCGCGGCTCTAGGCCAGATCCAGCGAAATCAGGGGTGTATGCGTCTGCCGCGCGTTGGCACGTCCGATGCGATCCAGCGGGGTATGACCATGTTGGGAGACCACCGATGACACCAGCCCTCGCGCTGACCCGCGTCGCGTATCAAGATGCGGTACCGCGCCCGCCGGCGGCGCTTGACATCGCCAGCTTGGTGCACGCTGCCGATTGGGCGCGACTTCCTGAAACTTTGCGGCACCGGTTTGCCGCCGGGCATGCACCGGCGCGCTACTGCGGCGCCATGCGGTTCGAGCGCTCGGCCGTTGGCCTCGCCTTCGCCTGGCTCGCCAAGATGGTGGGCGGCCCACTGCCGACGTTTCGCGCCGCCGCGGTGCCGGTCGAGGTGGACGTGCGTCCGGTCGGCGCCGGCGTCGCCTGGTCGCGACGGCTCGGCCTGGCCGTCGTCCGCTCCGTCAAATCGGCCGGGCCCGCCGGCACCGTGCTCGAACGGACCGATGGCGGGCTTGGCATGGTGCTCGACGTCGGGGTCGAGGACGCAGCGCTGGTCTTCACCAGCCGCGCCTTCTTCTTCGCGGTCGGACGCTGGCGGGTGCCGATCCCGTCGCTGCTCACGCCTGGGCGCTGCCGGGTCGAGCACCGCGCGGTCGACGCCGAGCGGTTCCGCTTCACCCTGACGATGACGCATCCGCTTTGGGGGACGACGTTCCGCCAGAGCGGCGTCTTCACCACGGAAGAGGTGCTGCCATGAACGCGGTGTTCGCCATCCTGACCGTCCAGGCGCTGGTCGGCGCGTTCGACAATCTCTGGCACCACGAGCTGGAGGCCAAGCTGCCGCAGCGCATCTCGGCCCGCTACGAGCTGACGCTGCATGCGGCGCGGGAGGCGATCTACGGCGTGCTGTTCCTCGGGCTCGCCTGGGTGCGGTGGGACGGCATCTGGGCCTGGGTGCTTGCCGGGCTGCTCGCGGTCGAGATCGTCATCACCCTGGCCGACTTCATCGAGGAGGACCTCACCCGGCGCCTGCCCAAGCTGGAACGCGTCCTGCACACCGTCCTGGCGGTGAGTTACGGCGGCTTCGTGGCCGCGCTCGCGCCCGAGATGCTGGTGTGGGCGTTGGCGCCGACCGGGCTGCCGCTGGTCGATCACGGCTGGGTGTCGTGGCTGTTCACGGCCTATGCCGCCGGCGTGTTTGCATGGAGCCTGCGCAACTGGATCGCGGTCGCGCGGCTGCACCACGTGGCGCATTCAGCGCTGCCGGATGCCAGGGTGTCGCCACCGCACGGTCCGGCCGTGCTGGTCACCGGCGGGACCGGGTTCATCGGCCGCGCCCTCGTGCGCAGCCTGCTCGACGACGGCCGGCGCGTCATCGTCCTCACCCGCGACGCCCGGCGCGCCCAGGCCACCTTCGGCCCGCGCGTCGCCGCGGTGGAGGACCTGGATGCGCTCGCGGCGGAGACGCCGGTGGCAGCGATCGTCAACCTCGCGGGTGCCAGCATCATCGGCGGGCGATGGACGCCGCGGCGCAAGGCGGTGCTGCTGGGCAGCCGTGTCGGGACGACCAGGCAGGTCCGCAGCCTTGTCGAACGGCTGGAGACGAGGCCGTCCGTCCTCGTGAGCGCGTCGGCAGTGGGCTTCTACGGCGCGCGGTTTGATGGTGCCGAACTGGACGAGACGGCGCCGGCACAGCCTGGCCAGTTCCAATCCGACCTCTGCGCCGCATGGGAGCGGGAAGCCAACACGATGCGCCCGCTCGGCGTGCGCGTCGTGCGGATGCGGTTCGGCGGCGTGCTGGGCCGCGACGGCGGCCTGTATCCGCCCTTGGCCGTGGCCGGCCGGATCGGCATCGGCGTGATCCTCGGCACCGGGCAGCAGAGCATGCCGTGGATCCACGTCGACGATGCGGTGGCCGCACTCCGCTACGCCATCAGCCATCCGTCGCTGGAGGGCGCCGTCAACGCGGTCGCGCCGCACTCGGTGTCACAGGCCGCGTTCGCCCGCGCGGTCGCGACGCGCGGCGGCACCGCGATCTGCCTGCGCGTGCCGGCCGCCGTCATCACCGCCACCGCCGGGGAGGCGGCGACGATCCTGCTTGGCGGCCAGGATGCCACGCCGCGTCAGCTGCTTGCCGCCGGCTTCCGCTTCAAGCACGGGACGCTGCGCAGCGCCGTGGCCGAGTTGAACGGCAGGCCTCCGAACCTGCCCGCCGCAGCGCCGAACGCCCTACCGCTCGGCCGGTCATGATCACCGCCGGCAGCACCACCGTCCTGCCCGGAGCTGCCAGCGGCGCGAGCGGTTCAACGCGGGGTGGGCATCCCAGGCATCCCCGGCATCGTCATGCCGTTCGGCATCGCCGGCATCCCTCCTGGCATGGTTGGGAAGCCCTTGGACATCGACGAGAGCTGCGCCGCCGTCGATTTCGCCGAATCGGCCAACCTGCCGCACAGGGCTTGCTCGGTGGTCGACGTCTGGCTCGCCATCGACGCGAGCGACATGGCTCGCCCATTGTTCAGCAAGCTGCCAGACTTGCCCGTCGCCTCTGCCGCGGCAACGCCGTTCTGGTCGGAGGGGGTCGGCAGGCCGGCCAGGCTGGCTTTCTGCGCGTCGACCGCCGCCTGGTCGGCCCAGCCCTTGCCTTGGCAATACTCCATGACGCCGACCTGGTTGGCGCCCGCCACCTGTGCCATCTGCATGGGATCGGTCTGCGCGAACGCAGGTCCGGCCAGGAGGAGGACAGCGGCGGGCAAGAGGATACGGTGCATACGGGACGCCTTGGTCGTTGTCCCGCGCTTATACACGGATGCAGTCCCGGCGGACACCGCTGCTCGGATCGACGTCGCTTGACACTGATCTTCTCCCCCCGATCATGGGATGCCAATAAGAAAAGCCGGAGGGTGCGATGGACGTATTGCAGGGAATGCAGCTCTACGTCCGCGTCGTCCAGGCCGGCAGCTTCTCGGCCGCGGGTCGTCAGGTCGGGCTTTCCCCGGCGTCCGTGTTCCGCCACATCAACGCACTGGAGGACATGCTCGGCACGCGGCTGCTGAACCGCACGAGCCGCAAGCTGTCGATGACGGAGGCGGGGGAGCTTTACGCACGCCGGGTCGAGCACATCCTGGCCGATATCCAGGAGACCCATGCCGAGGTCACCCAGCTGCAACTCGTGCCGCGCGGCACCTTGCGGGTGCATTGCCGCGTCTCCCTCGGCGCGCAGCACCTGGCGCCGGCGCTGCCCGGCTTCCTGGCGCGCTTCCCCGAACTGCGGATCGACCTGCAGCTGGCGGACCGGACGGCCGACCTGGTGCAGGAGAACATCGACGTCGCCATCATCGTCGGCAAGCTGGAGGATTCGTCCCTGTCGGTGCGCAAGCTTGCCAGCAGCCCGCGCATCGTCTGCGCCAGTTCGGACTACCTCGCCCGGAACGCCGCGCCGCAGCAGCCGAAAGACCTGGCACGGCATAATTGCCTCGCATTCCGCTCGGCGCTCGGCCCGCCGATCTGGCGTTTCCTGCGCGAGCAGGAGCTGGAGGAAGTGCGCGTGTCCGGGACGTTGCAGGCGGACAACGCGGAGGTGGTCCGCGTGGGCGCCCTTGCCGGCGTGGGCATCGCCATGCTGCCGGAGTGGCTGATCGGCATGGACCTGGCGGAGGGGCGGCTACAGCCTTTGCTGATGGACTACGAAGCCAGCCCGATCGGCTTCGACAACGGCATCTACGTCGTCACCCAACTGTCACGTCACCGGTCGGTGAAAGTCCGCCTTTTCCTGGAGTTCTTGGTGGCCTTGTTTCGCGAGCGGCGCAATTGGCGGAGCCGTCCAGCCGCCGCCTAGCTCCGCTGGAAGCGAAAATGACGATCGTCTCCTACACGTCATCTTTGCGCCTGGGTCAAAGATGCTTTCCTGCTTGCGAGATTGCACCGACTTAGGCGCGGGACCAATGTCGTGTCTGTCGAGAATGGCTGCGGGAAACGCGCCGTCCGAGGGAAGGGGAGGTCGAGGTCATGGCGACAGCGACGCGCTGCGTGGTCATGCGGGGTGGTACCAGCAAGGCCGTATTCCTCAAGGAAGCCGACATCCCGCAGGACGAAGCGGCCCGTCGCGACCTGATCCTCCGCATCTTCGGCTCGCCCGACAAACGCCAGATCGACGGGTTGGGCGGCGCCGATCCGCTCACCAGCAAGCTGGCGATCATCGGCCCGCCGCGCTCCGACCGCGCTGCGGCCGGAACGCAGCTGACCTACACGTTCGCCCAGGTCGAGATCGACCATCCCGACGTCGACTACCACAGCCTGTGCGGCAATATCAGCGCCTCGGTCGGCGCCTTCGCCATCTACGAAGGCCTGGTGCAGCCGCAGTCGCCGGTCACGTCCGTGCGCGCCTTCAACACCAACCTCAACCGCGTCCTGACCATCGAGGTGCCGGTGGAAGGCAACCGCCCGGTCGAGGCCGGGAACTACACCGTGCCCGGCGTCCCCGGCACGGGCGCCCGCATCCTGATCGACTTCGCGGACACGGCCGGTGGCGCCACCGGCTCGCTGCTGCCCACCGGCCACCCTGTCGACCGGCTGGAGGTGGAGGGTTTCGGCCCGATCGACATGTCGCTGGTCGACATCGGCAATGCCCACGTGTTCATCCGCGCGGCCGATCTGGGGCTGAAGGGCACGGAGACCGCGGCGGAGATCGACGCCAAGCCCGAGTTGCGGGACTTGCTGGAGCGCATCCGCGGCACGGGCGCCGCCCGGATGGGCATGGTGTCCAGCGCTGCCAAGGCGCGTGGGGAGAGCCCGGCCACCCCGCTGATCGGCATGATCAGCCCACCTGCCGACTACCACGACGCGCTGAACAAGCGGACGGTCGAGGCGGAGGAGGTCGACCTCGTCAGCCGCCTGATGTTCATGCAGCAGATGCACAAGACCTACGCCGGGACCAGCACCGTCTGCACCGGTGTGGCCAGCCGCATCGCGGGGACCATCGTCAACGAGGCGCTGCGGCCGCAGGATGCCGCGCCAAGGCGCAACAGCAACGAGGTCCGCATCGGCCATCCGGCGGGCGTGATCGAAACCGAGTCGGACGTGCGCCAGACCGAGAACGGCTACACCGTGCATCGCGCCACACTTGGGCGGACGGCCCGTCGCATCATGGAGGGCTACGTCTTCACCGACGACGCGTCCGTGCGGAGTGCCGCATGATGGACGGCTCCCTGCCGCCTGGCCGTCCGATGCTTATCGCCCAGCCGGGCACCATGGGTCCGTTCCGGTTGAAGAACCGGATCATCATGGGCCCGATGGGCACCAATTACGGCACCAGCGACGGCTTCTCCAGCGACCGCGACAAGCGGTACTACGCCGAGCGGGCCAAGGGCGGCGTGGCGATGATCGTCACGGAGGCGATGAACATCTCGGCCGAGGCCCGCAACCACAACAACTCGCTCTGCGTGTACCACGACCGCTTCATCCCCGGGCTGCACGCGGTGGTCCGTGCCATCAAGGACAACGCTTCGCTGGCGGTGGCACAGTTGAACCATCGCGGGCAGCTGCTCCGGCGGACCGTGGCCGGCACGGAACCGGTGGGCCCCGTGGCAGGCAAGCATCCTGCGACCGGTGAACCGGTGCGGGCGTTGCGGGTGGACGAGATCAAGGCGATCTCCCGCGCCTTCCTGGACTCCGCACGGCGCCTATGGCGGGCTGGCTACGACGCGCTCGAGCTGCATGCGGCCAACGGCTACCTGTTCCAACAGTTCTTCACCCAGCGATTCAACACCCGCACCGATGCCTATGGCGGCTGCTTGCCGAACCGCATGCGCTTCCTGTTGGACACGGTTCGGCTGATCCGGGACGAACTGCCGGACTTTCCGCTGCTGGTCCGCATCAGCGCCACCGAGTACGTCGAAGGCGGCTACACCGAGGCGGAGGCCATTGCCCTAGCCCAGGCGCTGGAAGCGGAGGGCGTGATCGCGATCGATCTGTCCGGCGGCTCCAACGAGAACCCGCTGCTGTCGCGCTATTGCATCCAGCCGCCGTCCTTCCCGCGCCGGTGCCTGGAGCCGTATGCCCGCCCGCTCAAGGCGGCGTTGCGCATCCCGGTGATCATCGCCGGGCGGATCATCACCGCGGAGGATGCCGAAGGCGTCCTGGCGGCTGACAGCGCGGACTTCGTCTCGCTCGGCCGCGCGCTGATCGCCGATCCGCACTGGTGCCTGAAGGCGTTCGGCGAGGTGCAGGCGCCGATCCGCCCCTGCATCTCCTGCAACGTCTGCTTCGAGCGGCTGACGCTGGAGCGCGACGTCGCCTGCGTGCAGAACCCGTTGGTCGGCACCGAGTTCGAGACGCTCGACATGTTGGAGCCGCAACTGGCCCCACCGGTTCACGCGTCCGAGCGCCGCCGCGTCCTGGTGATCGGCGGCGGTGTGGCCGGGGCAGAGGCCGCGCGGTCCGCCGCCTCGTTGGGGCACCAGGTGGAGGTATGGGAGCGTGCCGCGGTTGCCGGCGGGCAGGTGCCGCTGGCACTGGCGTCGCCTGACAAGGCGGATGTGGCGGGAGTCTGGAGCTACCGCGTGGCCGAACTGGCGGCGCTGGGCGTGACCATCCGCACCGGGCAGGAGACGACGGCCGCCGCCATCCGCGAGCACGCGCCGGACCTGGTGGTGGTGGCCACCGGCGCACGCCCGCGCAGCATCCCGATGCCGGGCGTGACGGTGCCGGTGCTGCAATCCTGGGACGTGCTGCTCCACCCGGCGCTGGTGCAGGACAACGCCCGCGTCACCGTCGTCGGCGGCGGGATGGTCGGGATCGAGACCGCCGACACGCTGGGCGAGCGCGGCTGCCGGGTGACGGTGATCGAGATGCAGGGCGTGGTCGCCAAGGAGATGGCGCGCAACAACCGCTTCGACGTGGTGGCCCGGGTGGAGGCGAGCGGCGCCACCATCCTGACCAACACCATGATCGAATCGTGCCGCGAGGGGGAGTTCGTCCTGCGCACCGGGGACCGCGTCCACACCGTGCCGGTCGGCGACGTGGTGATCCTCGCCGTCGGCCCCGTGCCCGACCTGGCGGTGATGCCCGAGGTCGAGGCGTCCGGCGTGCCGCACGTGCTGGTGGGGGATTGCAGCAAGCCCGGCGACTTCATGACCGCGATCCGCGATGCATCGATGGTCGCGGTGGCGATCCAGATGCGTGTGCCGGCGCAAAGGGTGCTCGCCCACGCCGACTGACTGCCTGCGCCGCAAGGCCAATCATAATCCGGGAGAAAACGACGTGTCGAAGTGGTGTCTTCCTGCTATCGCGCTTGGCGCTCTCTGCACGGTCGCATCGGCGGCCCGGGCGGACGATTTCAAGCTCGGGCTGATCATGCCGCTGACGGGCAACACGGCGTGGGGCGGCAAGCCGGCGACCGCGGCGGCGCAGATGGCCGTGGAGCAGGTGAACGCGCAGCACCTGGCGGGCAAGTTCCAGATCCAGCTGACCGCGGTGGACGGCGCCTGCGACCCGCGCACCACCTACGCCGCGGCCCAGAACCTGGTGAGCAACGGCACCCAGGCCATCATCGGCGAGTGGTGCTCCAGCGCCACCATCGCGGCGGCCCAGGTGGCGAACGACGCGCAGGTGCCGATGATCATCCAGTCCTCGACGGCGGACGACATCCCGAAGAACGCGGGGAAGTACATCTTCCGCACCATCATGGCCAACACCGAGATCCAGGACCAGGAGGCCAACCTCCTGCTGCAGAAGTTCCAGTTCAAGACCGCGGCCATCGTGGTGGAGAACGACGATTTCGGCCTGAGCTTCGCCAAGAATTTCCGTGCCATCTTCGGCAAGGCGGGCATCAAGATCCTGCTCGACGTCGCACAGGATCGCAGCGACTCGAACTGGTATCCGGTGATCACCCGGCTGCAGGGCAGCAAGCCGGACATCGTCGTGACGTCCATCGCGGCATCCCAGGCTGCGGTGTTCGTCAAGCAATACGCGGAGAGCAACCTCACCATCCCGCTGTTCTCCGACTACACGCCGCCGCCCTACACGTTCGAGGAGCAGGTGGGCGCGCAGGCCGGCAAGATCGGGCTGGTGCGCGGCACGTTCTTCCTCAGCCATCCAGGCGAAACGGCGGCGCAGAAGACGTTCGTCGACACGTTCGAGCCCTATGTCAAAGCCAAGCTGGGCGCGCACCACACGGACCATTGGGATGTCGCGACCTATGACGCCGTCATGGTGCTGGCCGACGCGCTGAAGCGCTCGGGCAGCGCCAACCCGGACGACATCGCCAAGGCGCTGGCGGCGACGGACTACCGAGGGGTGCTGGCGCATTACGCGTTCGACGCCAACCGTGACGCCAAGCCGGCCGGCTTCAAGTTCCTGTTCATCAAAGACACACCGTCAGGCGACCTGACCGTGCTCGATTAGGCCGGCCGGGCGGCGCGCCATGATCGGCCAGATCGTCATCAACGGCCTGATGCTCGCGGGCAATTACGGCCTGGTGGCCGTGGGGCTGACGCTGGTGTTCGGCGTCATGCGGATGATCAACTTCGCCAGCGGACAGTCGATGATGATCGGCGCCTTCGTGGCGCTGAGCGCGTCGCACTATGTCGGCTACGTCCCGGCGATCGTGGTGGCGATGGTCGTCAATGCCGGCCTCGGCGTGTTGCTGGAGCGCGGCGCGTTCCGGCCGTTCCGCGCCACGCCGCTGAACGGGCTGATCGCGTCCATGGGCGTCTCGATCATCCTGATCAACGCGGCGGAGCTGATCTGGGGCAGCGAGCCGCAGCCGTTCGACACGGCGCTGAGCAACATGACGGTGGCGATCGGCACCGTCGGGGTCAGCGGCCAGCGCATCCTGGTGATCGCGACCAGCCTCGGGCTGCTGTCAGCGCTGTGGTGGCTGATCCACTACTCCTCGCTCGGCCGCCAGTTCCGCGCCGTGTCGGAGGACCCGGAGATCGCGTCGGCGATGGGGATCAACACCAACCGCATCGCGCAGGCGAGCGTGGTGCTCGGCTCCGCCCTGGCTGGTGCTGCGGGTGCGCTCTCGGGCCCGGTGAACCTGGTGTCGACCGACCTCGGCCAGCCGGAGATGCTCAGCGCCTTCGCCGCGATCATCCTCGGCGGGTTCGGCAACGTGAACGGCACGATCCTGGGAGCGATCCTGATCGGCATGGTGCAGAGCGTCGCCTCCGTCTACGTGTCCAACGCCTATTCGCAGTCGATCGCCTTCGTGTTGCTGATCGTGACACTGATCTTCTTCCCGCGGGGACTGATCGCCGAGAGGTTGGAAGAGAATGTCTAGGGCAGCCCCGATCCTCGGCATCGTGCTCCTGGTCGCGATGCTGGCCGTGCCGTTGGTCGCCACCCAGTTCTGGCTGAACATGCTGGTGCTGGCGCTGATCTACAGCATCGCCGTGTCCAGCATCACCGTGCTGACCGGCTATGTCGGGCTGCTCTCCTTCGGGCAGGCGGGGTTCGTGGGCGTGGGCGCCTATACCTACGGCGTCCTGTCCGTCGGCCATTGGCCGGCTGCCGTGTGTGCCGTCGCAGGCATGGTCGTCCCGGCGCTGCTCGGGCTGCTGCTGGCTTTGCCGGCGGCGCGGCTGAAGGGGCACTACCTCGCCATCGGCACGCTCGGTTTCGGCGTGCTGATCGGGCAGGTGCTCAACAACATGGTCAGCGTGACCCGCGGGCCGATGGGGCTGCTGGGCATCCACCCGATGATCACGACGGACCGGACGGCATGGTATTACGGCATGCTGGCGCTCTCCCTCGTGCTGGTCGGGCTGCTGCACCTGGTGGAGACCCGCACCTTCCTGGGCGTGATGCTGAAATCCATCAAGCACGACGAGATTTCCGCCTCGGCCAGCGGGGTGGGCGCGTTCGGGGTCAAGCTGCTGGCCTTCTCGGCCTCGGCCTTCCTCGCCGGGCTCTGTGGCGTGCTGTTGGCGGCGTATCTCCGCTTCCTCACGCCGGACTTGTTCCTCACCGACGAGTCGTTCCGCTACCTGCTGATGGCGGTCGTGGGCGGCATCGGCAGTGCGGGCGGCGGCTGGATCGCGGCCTTGTTGCTGACGCTGCTGCCGGAGGGGCTGCGCGCCCTGGGCGAGGGCAACGTGCGGCTGCTGGTCTACGGCGTGATGGTGCTGAGCGTGCTGTGGTTCGTGCCCGGCGGGATCGGCAGCCTGTTCACCCGGGCCCGTCAACCCCGCATCCGCGGTACGTCGCGCGCGACCCCGGCCATGGCCAGCACGCCATGAGCGGGCAGCGCCTGGTGTTGCAGGGCATCTGCAAGCGCTTCGGCGGCGTGCAGGCGTTGGAGGATGTCGACCTGGTGGGGAAGGCCGGCCAGGTGCATGGGCTGATCGGCCCGAACGGCGCCGGCAAGTCCACGCTGATCGGCTGCATCACCGGCGTGAACCCGATCGACCGCGGCGAAATCCGCCTGGATGGCCGCCGCATCGAGGGCCTGCCGCTGTATCGCCGGGCCCGCCTGGGCGTGGCCCGCACGTTCCAGAAGATCCGCCTGGCGCAGGACCTCTCGGTGTTCGAGAACGTGTCGGTCGGGCTCGCCGCGCCGCGCTTCGCCACGGGGACGGGCTGGTTCCGCTCGCTCGCCTCGCTGGCCGCGCCGGCGATCTCCGACCCGGTGGACGCGGCGCTCGAGCTCACCGGGCTGCAAGACATCGCGCACCTCCCGGTCGCCTCGCTGCCGTACGGCCGCCGTCATTTCGTCGAGCTCGCCCGCGCGCTGGTGTCCCGGCCGTCGGTCATCCTGTTGGACGAACCGGCCACGGGCTTGACCGACGCCGAACGCGAGCGGCTGAGCACCCTGGTGCGGCAGGTCGCGGCGGAGGGCGCGCTGGTCATCTTGGTCGAGCACGACCTGGCACTGGTGGGCCGGCTTTGCGACTGCGTCACCGTCATCGAGTACGGCCGCCGCATCTTCCACGGCACCACGGCGGCGGCGCAGCGCGACCCGGCGGTGATCCGCGCCTATCTCGGCTCCGGCCAGTTCGTCACGGAGGCGGTGGATGGCCAGGCTGCTTGAGCTGAAGGACGTGGCCGTCCGCTACGGCGAGATCCCCGGGCTGAAGAACCTGTCCATGTCGGTGGCGCAAGGGGAGGTGGTGGCGTTGCTGGGCGCCAACGGCGCGGGCAAGACCACGGCGCTGAAGGCGATCATGGGAATGGTCAAACTCAGTGCCGGGTCGATCCACCTGGACGGGCAGGACCTTGCCGGCCGCGCGGTGCACATGGCGGCGCGCAACGGCATCGCCCTGGTGCCGGAGGGCCGCCGCATCTTCAAGCGCATGACGGTGCGGGAGAACCTGGACGTCGGCGGCGTCACCCGGTCCCGCGCCGAGAACACGCAGGTGCTGGAGGAGGTCTACGTCATGTTCCCCCGCCTGCGCGAGCGGTCGGAGCAGCTGGCGGGGACGCTGTCGGGCGGGGAGCAGCAGATGCTGGCGATCGGCCGCGCGCTGATGGCCAAGCCGAGCTTCATCCTGTTCGACGAGCCCTCGCTGGGGCTCGCGCCGATCATCGTCGACATGGTGCTGCAGACCATCCGCCGCATCAGCACCGAGCTGGGTGTGGGCGGCATCCTGGTGGAGCAGAACGTGGAGGCCGCCCTCGGCTTCGGCACCCGCGCCTATGTGCTGACCCGCGGCACGCTCGTGCTCTCGGGGATGGCCGACGTGGTGCGCGCCTCGCCCGAGCTGCACCAGGCCTATCTGGGGATGGGACATTGACGGTGGCGGTGCCCGAGTTCGAGCTGTTCGCCATCCGCTACGCCCGGCGGGATGCGCAAATCCGCGACCACTTCATCGGCGGCGACCCGCATGATGGGCCGATGCCGATGGACTACTTCCTATGGCTGGCCAAGGGCGCCGAACGGACGGTGGTGATCGACGCCGGGTTCACCGCGGCAGTCTCCGCCCGGCGCGGCCGGGAGTTCCTGCGCGACCCGGTGGACGCGCTGGGTCTGCTGGGTGTCGATGCCGCCACGGTGAAGGACGTGATCCTCACCCACCTGCATTACGACCATGTCGGCAACTTCGACCGCTTCCCGGCGGCGGAGTTCCACCTGCAGGAGCCGGAGCTGGCCTATGCCACCGGGCGCTACATGCGCTACCCGAAGCTGTCCCACTCGTTCGAGGTGGAGGACGTCGTCGGGATCGTGCGCCTGAACTACAAGCGGCGGGTGCGGCTGTACAACGGCCCGGCGGAGCTGACGCCTGGGATCACCCTGCATCCGGTGGGTGGCCACTCCGCCGGGCTGCAGTTCGTGCGGGTGCACACCCGGCGCGGTTGGGTGGTGCTCGCCTCCGACGTCACGCATTTCTACGCCAACATGGAACAAGGGCGGCCGTTCCCGACCGCCTTCCACATCGGGCAGATGCTGGAAGGGTTCGATGCGCTGCGTGCCGCCGCCCCGACCCCGGCGCATATCGTGCCGGGCCACGACCCGGAGGTGATGCGCCGCTACAAGCCGCCGCGACCGGAGCTGGAGGGCGTCGCCGTCCGCCTGGACGAGGCGCCGGCCGACGTGCCGCCTACCCCGACCGCCCACCACTGAGTCTTCCGCGTACTGAGGAGTGCCCTTGCATGGCCATGACCGCCGCCGAACAGCTTGCCGCCCACTTCACCTCGCTCCGCCTCCCGGCGATCCCGCAGTCTATCCAGGCGGACGTGAAGGTGCTGATCCGCGACTACCTTGGCGTGGCGCTGGGCGGCAGCCGGACCGATAGCGGGCAGATCGCCGCCAAGTTCGCCGAGCAGACCGGCGGCACGGCGGAGGCCACGCTGATCGGCCGCCGGGGAGGCAAAGTCCCGGCCGTGAACGCCGCCTTCGCCAACGCCATCGCCTCCCACAGCATCGAGCTGGACGACGTGGACATCCTGGCGCTGTTCCACTTCAGCCCGCCGGTGATCTCCGCCGCCCTGGCCGCGGCGGAGCGGGTTGGCGCCAGCGGGGAGGCGTTACTGACCGCCTGCGTCGCCGGGTGCGAGATGATGGCGCGGGTGAGCGATGCGACCAACCCGTCCCTGCGCAACCGCGCATACCACACCACACCCACGACGGGGGTGTTCGGCGCCACGGTCGCGGCGGCGCATCTGTTCGGCCTGGACGAGGAGCAGACCGTCTCCGCCCTCGGCATGGCCGGCGCGCAGGCCTCCGGGTTGATGGAGATGTATGGCCCCTCCATGCAGAAGCGCTTCAATCCCGGCCCGGCCGCGCGCAACGGCGTCACCGCCGCGGTGATGGCGCAGCTCGGCTTCACCGGGGCGGCCACCATCCTGGACGGCGAGCGGGGGTTCTGCCGGGCGTTCAGCGACGAGTATGACTTCGCCAAGCTGACCGCCGGGCTCGGCACCGAGTTCCCGATCTACATCGAGTACAAGGCCTACTCCTGCGCCCGCCCGATCCACAACGCGATCGACTGCGCCCTGGCCGTCCGCCGGGAGCTGACCGAGCCGACCGCCGCCATCAAGTCCATGACCATGCGCCGCCATCCGGACTGGGCCCACTACCACCTGAACAAGACGCCGAAGACCTATCACGAGGCGCAGGTGAGCCTGCCGTATTCCGTGGCCGTGGCCCTGATCGAGGGCGCCGCGCTGCTGCCGCAGTACCAGGACGACAAGCTGCACGATCCGGAAATCCTGCGCCTGTCCGACATGCTGCGGATCGAGACCGACGGGAGCCTGCCGCGTGGCGTGTCCTGCTTCCTGACGGTGGAGACACAGGGCGGTGCCACGCTGACCTCCCAGGTGGACCATCCGCGCGGGTCGATCGCCAATCCGATGACGCCGGACGAGATGGACTTCAAGGTCCACATGCTCGCTGACCCGGTGTTGGGTGCGGCCGGCGTCGACCGACTGATCGAAGCGACGCGCACGGTGGAGACGCTGGCCTCGATCGGCCAGCTCACCAGCCTGCTCGTTCCGAGTCACGCCTTGGCTTAGGGAGAGCCTCATGCTCGATGCAGCGGTCCAGGATGGAGTGGTGGCGCAAGGCGCAACCATGGTGCTCGCGGAGTTCGTCGCGGGGATGCGCGGGACCCCTGTCCCGGACAGGCTGCAGCACGTCCTGCAGGATGCGCTCACCGACGCGGTGGGATGCGGGTTGTTCGGGCTGACCACGCCGGCCTGCGCCATCGTGCAGGACTACGCGGCGGAGCAGGCGGGGCCGCCGGTCGCCTCCCTATGGTGTGGCGCCGGCACCATGGTCTCCGCGGGCAATGCGGCACTGGCAGCCGGGACCGCGATACACGGCTTCGACTTCGACGACCACCACCGGTCCAAGATCCATCCCGGCGCCGCCGTCATCCCCGCCGCGCTCGCCCTGGCGGAGAAGCACCATGCGGATGGCGCGACCTTCCTCCAGGCGCTGGCCGCCGGATACGAGACGATGGTGCGCGTCAGCCTGGCGGCAAACCCCAACTCCTCCCGCATGCGGGGCTGGCACCTGACCGGCACCACCGGCACGTTCGCCGCCGCCGCCGCGGCCAGCGTGATCCTGGGGCTGGACACCGAGACGACTGCGAGCGCGCTGGGGCTAGCCGGCACGCAATCGGCCGGGCTTTGGGCGTTCAATGCCGACGGCGCGATGAGCAAGCGGCTGCATCCTGGCCGTGCCGCGCAGAGCGGCATCGTGGCCGCGGAGCTGGCGCAGCGCGGGTTCCACGGCCCCCGCATGATCCTGGAGACGGCGGATGGCGGCTTCCTGGCCGCCACATCCGACGACGTCCGCCTGGCGGAGGCGACGCGTGAGCTAGGCGCGGCCTGGCGATCGGAGGCGGTGTGCTTCAAGCCGTACTCCTGCTGCGGCAGCAACCATGCCAGCGTCGACGCCGCGGTGTTCCTGATGGCGGAGCACAGCTTCACCAGCGCCGACATCGAGCGCGTGACGGTGGGGATCAGCCGCGTGGTGGAGCGCCAGACCGGGTTCGTCTACCGCCCCAACACCGTGCTGAACGCGCAGATGAGCCTGCGGTACAACGTCGCCGTGGCGTTCACCGACGGCACCGCCCTGATCGAGCAGTTCACCCCCACCCGCATCGTCGACCCGGTGGTGTGCGACCTGGCATCCCGCGTGGATGTGGTCGTCGATGCGGAGATGGATGCGATCTATCCCGGGCGCTACGCCGGCATCGTCCATGTGGTCTTGCGCGACGGCCGGCGACTCAGCAAGCGTGTGGACTATTCCCGGGGCATGCCGGAAAACCCGATGGACTCGGTGGCGCTGCGCGCCAAGTTCTTCTCGCTGGCCGATGCCGCGGTGGGCAGGGAAGCGGCGGAGCGGGTGTTCGACACGCTGCAGACCGCGTTCACCTTGTCGGACATGGGCGTGCTGGCCCGCATCCTGGGCGCGCTGCCCATGCCGGCGGTGCAGGCGTGAAGGTCGGCTTCATCGGCCTGGGCACGATGGGCACGGGCATGGCCGGCAACCTCCAGCGTGCCGGCTATGCGCTGAGCGTGCACGCCAGGCGCCGGGCCGCGGCGGAGCCGTTCCTGGCGGCCGGCGCGGCCTGGGCCGCCACCCCGCGGGAGTTGGCAGCGGCGAGCGACGTGGTGTTCGTCTGCCTGCCGGGACCGCCCGAAGTGGAACAGGTGGTCTCCGGCGCCGACGGCGTGCTGGCGGGGATGCAGCCCGGCGCGGCGTTGTTCGACCTGACGACGAACGCGCCGGACATGGTCCGCCGCCTGCACGCGCGGTTCGCCGAGCGGGGCGCCCAGTTCTTCGACGCCCCGGTCAGCGGCGGCCCGCGTGGGGCGGCCAGCGGCAAGATGGCGATCTGGGTCGGCGGCGACGCCGACGCCTATCCGCGCTACGAACCGGTGCTCCGCGCGATGGCCGACCAGCCGCGCTACCTGGGCCCGGTCGGCGCCGGGTCGATCGCCAAGCTGGTGAACAACTGCTCCACCTACATCATCACCTGCGCCCTGGCGGAGACGTTCGCCGTCGGCGTGAAGGCGGGCATGGAGCCGCTCGCCCTGTGGGAGGCGGTGCGGACCGGGGCGCTCGGCCGCCGCCGCACGTTCGACGGTATGATCGACCAGGTATTACCAGGCGTATTCGAGCCGGCCGCCTTCGCGCTCCGCCTCGCGCGCAAGGATGTCGGGCTGATGGTTGACTTGGCACAGGGGCTGGACGTGCCCACGTCCTTCGCCAGCCGGACACTGTCGGAGCTGGACGAGGCGATCGGGAAGGGTTGGGGCGAGCGCGACTCGCGGGCCGTGGCGCTGTTGCCCAACGAGCGGGCGGGCGTCCGCGTCGAGGTGGACCGCGACCGGCTGAACGACGTGCTGCGCCGCGACCCGCCGGCAGCGGGGGACCCCAAGCATGCCTGACAAGCGGCGCTGACGATGGCTGTCGCCTCCAGCTTCAACGCTCGCGACGCCGGCAATTACGAGCGGACCATGGGCCGGTGGAGCCGCAGGCTTGCCACCGGGTTCGCCGCCTTTGCCGGGTTGGCACCGGGCGAGCGGGTGCTGGATGTCGGCTGCGGCACCGGCAGCCTGCTGTTCCACCTGGCCGATGCGCCCGAACGCCCGAGGCTGACCGGCATCGACGCGTCCACCATCTACGTCGCGGCTGCCGCACAGCGCGCCGGCGGCCGCCCGATCGTGGTGGAGGAGGGTGACGCCACCGCGCTGCGCTTCGCGGACGGATCGTTCGACCGTGCCCTATCGCAGCTGGTGCTGCAGTTCATCCCCGACGCCCGCCGCGCCGTGGCCGAGATGGTGCGCGTGGTCCGGCCCGGCGGGACCGTCGCGGCGGCGGTTTGGGCCAGCGGCGGTGGCATGGTGCTGCAACGCATGTTCCTCGACACCGCGGCGCAGCTGGATCCGGCGGCGGTGGCACTGCGCGCCCACACCTTCACCCGGCCGCTGACCCGGCGTGGCGAGCTCGCCGCCATGTGGCAGGGGCTCGGCCTGCGTGACGTGGTCGAGGACACCGTGACGATCTGGATGGAACACGCCGACTTCGCCGACTACTGGGACCCGATCGCCGCGGGCGAGGGCACGCTCGGCCGCTACGTCACCGCGATGGAAGACGATCAGCGCGCGGAGTTGCGGCGCCACCTGCAGGCCGCCTACGAGCTTGGCGAACCGGACGGGCCGCGTGCCTTCACCGCCACCGCGATGGTCTGCCGCGGCCTTCGCCCCGGATAGGGCAAACGCCCCGGAGGGCTTGAACGCCAGGGCGACCGAGGCAACTTGGGCAGTTGCAACCAACCTGCGACGGAACACCCCTCGATGCCCAGTCTGTTCGACCCCATCCAACTTGGCGCCATCGCGGCGCCAAACCGGATCATCATGGCGCCGCTGACCCGGGGGCGGGCCACGCGGGACCATGTCCCCACGGCGCTGATGGCCGAGTACTACGCGCAACGCGCCGGAGCGGGCTTGATCATCACGGAGGCCACCGGCGTCAGCCGGCAGGGCATGGGCTGGCCCTACGCACCGGGGCTGTGGACCGCAGAGCAGACCGCGGCGTGGAAGCCGGTCACCGCGGCTGTCCACCAGGCCGGCGGGCGCATCGCGGCGCAGCTGTGGCATATGGGCCGGCTGGTGCATCCGGACTTCCTGGGCGGCGAACCCCCGGTGGCTCCGTCCGCCAGCACGGCCCCGGACGCGGCCCACACCTATGAGGGCAAGAAGCCGTATGGCCAGGCGCGGGCGTTGCGGCTGGATGAAATCCCGGATCTGCTCGACGACTACCGCCGCGCGGCTCGCAACGCGCTCGACGCCGGCTTCGACGGCGTGCAGATCCATGCGGCCAACGGCTACCTGCTCGACGAATTCCTGCGCGACGGCACCAATCACCGGACGGACGCCTATGGCGGCGCCCCGGAGAACCGGGTCCGCCTGCTGCGCGAGGTCGTGCAGGCGGTGGCGGAGACGGTGGGCGCCGAGCGGACCGGTGTGCGGCTGTCGCCGAACGGCGCGATCCAGGGTTGCAACGACAGCGACCCCGAGCGCCTGTTCGTCGCGGCGGCCCGGGTGCTGCAGGAGGCGAAAGTCGCCTATCTGGAGATGCGCGAGCCCGGCGAGGGCGGCACGTTCGGACGGCCCGACCATCCCGCCATCGCCCCTGCGATGCGTCGCGTTTTCACCGGGCCGATGATCCTGAACTCGGACTATGACCCGGCCGGCGCTGCCGCGGCGTTGGCGGAGGGCAAGGCGGATGCGATCGCGTTCGGCCGCCCGTTCATCTCCAACCCCGACCTGCCACGGCGGATTGCCGGCGGTGTGCCGCTCGCCAAGGACGTGGCGGCGACTTGGTACAGCCAGGGACCGGAAGGCTACGTGGACTACCCGGCCGCCGCCTGACTCCGGCGCACCATCGTGGGCGCGACAGCCTGGCCAGCTGTCGCGCCCTGTTCGTTGGCACGGCGGACGATCACCTTCGCGGTGCGGACGCTCGGCTCGCGCCGGGCGGGTCCATCCACAGCCGATGCTCGGCGAAGCGTTCGACCGCCATGTCGATGAAGGTGCGGACGGTTGCCGCAAGGTGGCGCCGGTGCGGGTAGATCGCGTTGATCGCGAAGTCCAGGCAGCGGTAGTCGGGCAGGAGCGGGACCAGCGTGCCGGCCCGCAACTCCCGTTCCACGATGAAGGGGGCTGCGAGAGCGATCCCGGTCCCACTCAGCAGCACCGCGCGCAGCACCTCCGCACTGCTGGTCACCAGGTTTCCGGAGACGCGCACGGTGGCCGGCTTGCCGTCCGGGCCGGTGAAGCGCCATTCGTCCCCGAACGGGTAGTAGGCATATCGCAGGCAGTTATGGTTGGCGAGGGCGGCCAGGTCGGTCGGGGGCGGGTGGGTTTCGAGGTAGCCCGGCGTGCAGCACAAGACGTGGCGCCACTCGGCCAAGTGGCGCACGATCAAACTCGAGTCCGGCGGCACCACGGCCCGGATTGCAAGGTCGAAGCCCTCTTCCACGAGGTCGGTCATCCGGTCGCCCGACCGCAGGTCGACCGCCGCCTCGGGAAACCGGTCGAGGAACTGCGCCACCACGGGCGCGATGAAGCGGCCGATGTTGGTGTCGCTGAAGATCCGCAACCGGCCTCGCGGCGTCAGCTGCAAGGCACCTGCGATCCGGTCGGCTTCGTCGAGCTCGGACAGGATTTGCGTGCAGCGTTCGTAATACTCGCGGCCGATCTCGGTCAGGCTCACCTTGCGCGTGGTGCGATTGAGGAGGCGCACGCCAAGCGTCTCCTCCAGGACCTTGACGTGCTGGCTGGCCATGCTCGGCGATATGTCCAGCCGCGCGGCGGCGGCGGCGAAGTTGCCGGTCTCCGCGATCTTGGCGAACGCCCGCATGCTCTCGAAACGATCCATCTGCCCTCTGACTGTGAAGCCATGCTGCACAGTCTATGCAGCAGAAGCCGCATTATCAAACGACATCGCAGCTTCCATGTCCCGGACCAGACCTGGTTCGGGCTGCTGGAGGGGCGATGATGGACATGAGCAAATCTGCAACCATGGGCGGCAAGCTGCTGGGCTATGCCGGCCCGGTCGATCGCGTCCCATCGGGCGCCGTGCATGGCCGCCGGTCGCTCAAGCAGATGCTGGGCGCTGCCGGGGCCCTGCTGGCGATCGGGGCGGCCGCGGGGTACGGCAGCTACTATTGGCGGACCGGCCGGTTCCTGGTCTCCACCGATGATGCCTATGTCGAGGCGCACTCGGTCCTGATCAGCCCGAAAGTGTCGGGTTACATCTCCGAGGCTCCGGTCGACGACAACCAGCCGCTGAAGGCGGGGGAGGTGGTCGCCCGGATCGACCCGCGCGATTACCAGACCGCGGTCGACCAGGCGCGCGCCAACGTCGCTGCCGCGCAGGCGGCGATCGACACGCTTGCCGAGCAGATCGACCAGCAGAAGCTGGTGGTCGAGCAGGGGCGCCACCAGGTGGCGTCGGACCAGGGTGCGCTGCTCTTCGCGCAGCAGGATTTCCAGCGCTACACCCGGTTGGCGAAGGACGGTTTCGGCACCGTGCAGCGGTCGCAGCAGGCGCAGGCGGACATCAGCGAGAAGGATGCCGGGCTGCGGCACGATCTCGCGGTCGTTGCCGCCGCCGAGCGGCAGGTCGGCGTCTTCAAGGCACAGGTCGCGCAAGCCGCCGCCATGCTCGCGCAACAGCAGGCCATGCAACGCCAGGCCGAGCTCAACCTCGGCTACACCACCATCACGTCGCCGGTCGATGGCACCCTTGGCGTTCGCAGCTTGCGGGTGGGCCAGTACGTGCAGGCGGGCACGCAGCTGATGGCGGTGGTGCCGCTGCAGGCGGTCTATGTCGTGGCGAACTACAAGGAGACGCAGCTGACCCATGTGCGGGCCGGCCAGCCGGTCACCATCGCGGTGGACACGTTCCCGGGCGCCAAGGTCACCGGCCACGTCGACAGCCTGGCCCCGGCGAGCGGGCAGGAGTTCGCGCTGCTGCCACCCGACAACGCGACCGGCAACTTCACCAAGATCGTCCAGCGCATTCCCGTCAAGATCATCGTCGACGCGAACGACCCGCTGGCCAACCTGCTGCGCCCGGGCATGTCGGTCGAGCCCGTCATCGACACGAAGCCGGGCGACCCGAACCAGGGTCCGGGGAGCACGCCGTGACCGGCGGCACCGGCGAGGCGCCCGTCTCCCTACGGACCTGGATCGCCGTCGGCGGCTCGCTGCTGGGCGCCTTCATGGCCGTGCTCGACATCATGATCGCCAACTCGTCGCTCCCGTATATCGAGGGCGGCATCGGCACCGGCGGGGTCTACGGGACGTGGATCTCCACGGCCTACTTGATCGGCGAGATCATCGTCATCCCGCTGACCAGCTTCCTGAGCCAGGTCTTCTCGCTGCGGCGCTATCTGCTCGTCAACGTCGCGCTCTTCCTGGTGTTCTCCGCCCTGTGCGGACAGGCGCATAGCCTGGGCGAGATGATCGTTTTCCGCGCGTTGCAGGGCTTCACCGGCGGAGTGATGATCCCGCTGGCCTTCACGGTCGTGATGACGCTGCTACCGCGCTCGAAACACTCGATCGGGCTGGCCGGCTTCGCGGTGACCGCGACCTTCGCGCCGGCGATCGGCCCGACGATCGGCGGCTTCTTCACGGACAATTATGGCTGGCCCACCATCTTCTACATCAACCTGGTTCCTGGCGCCGTGATGTTGGCGGCGCTGTGGTATGGTCTGCCCAAGGCGCCGATGCAGCTCGGGCTGCTGCGCCGCGGGGATTGGCGGGGCATCGCGCTGATGGCGATCGGGCTGGCCGCGCTGCAGGCGGTGCTCGACGACGGCAACGTGTTCGACTGGTTCGGCTCGTCCCTCATCGTCGAGCTCAGCCTGGTGGCGGCGGCGGCGCTCGGCCTCTTCATCGTGCTCGAGCTGATCATCGCCGCTCCGCTGGTCAATTTGCGCCTGCTCGGCCGGCGTAACTTCGGACTGGGCACCGCGGGCAATTTCATGCTCGGCTTCGCCCTCTACGGCTCGGTCTACCTGTTGCCGGAATACCTGACGGCGACGCAGCATTTCGATTCGGAGCAGATCGGCGAGGTCATGGCCTGGGTCGGGCTGCCGCAGCTGCTGTTGATCCCGCTGGTGCCGCTGCTGATGAAGCGCATCGATGCCCGCCTCCTGGTCGGGTTCGGGCTCGTCGTCTTCGCCGTCAGCTGCTTCATGAACACCGCCATGGACCAGGACTACGCCGGGCCGCAGCTGTTCTGGCCGAACATCGTGCGCGCGGTCGGCCAGGCGATGGTGATGACCCCGCTTTCGGCCATCGCCATGCTGGGGATCACGCCGGGGGAGGCGGGCGGCGCGTCGGGCCTGTTCAACATGATGCGCAACCTGGGCGGCGCCATCGGCACCGCCGCAGTCGGCACCTTCTTCACCAAGCGCGAGCAGTTCCACTCGGCCATCATCACCCCGCACGTCTCCCTGCTGGAGCCAGCCACCCGCGCGCGGCTTGCCGGTTTGCAGCAATACTTCATGTCGCACGGGGTGCCCGACCCGGCGAGTGCGATGCACCGCGCCGTCATCGACGTCGGCGACACGATCCGTGCGCAGGCGACGATCATGGGATACGCCGACTGTTTCGCACTGCTGGGCGTCGTGCTGCTGGTGGCGGCCGGGCTCGTCGCCCTGCTCAAGAAGGGTGCTGCCTCCGGCGCAGGCGCCCACTGACGGGCTCGTCCATGATGGGGCGACCTGCGGGACCGTCCGTCCGAGACCGTGGTTCAAGCCAAGCTCATCTCGTCGCTTCCGGGATGCAGGGATGTCGGCCGCGCGGCCGCTCGACACCCTCTTCGATGCCGCACCGGCACCTTCAGTCGCCGCTCGCTGTTGGCTTGCCGACAGGCCGGGAGGCCCGTCAGACGCCGTCGAGGCAGCGAAGGGCCGTGCCGATCGCGCCATCGAGCAGGGCGCGTTCCGGACGGACCCGGGCGAGGACGCGCACGCCCATCAGCACGCTGAGCAGATGCTGCGCCAAGCCGGCCGCCGGCTGCGACGACGTGACGCTGCCGTCAGCCTGGCCTCGTTGCACGCACGCCAGGAAGAATGCCTCGATCCGCTTGAGCGTCTCGGCGATTCGGCCCTGGAACTCCGCATCGTGCGGCGCGAGCTCCAGGGCCGAGTTCACGACGAGGCAGCCCTTGCGGTCGCGGTCATGGACCGAGCGCTGCACGATGTCCTCGAAGAACGTCCGTATGGCGTCGCGGGGCGGCAGCGCCTCGCACCGCCGGATGCGGGCGCCGATGCTGCTCTCGGTGTAATGGTGGAGGGCGGTCCGGAACATGGCCCGCTTGTCGCCGAAGGCATTGTAGAGGCTTGCGGCTGTGAGGCCGGTCCGCTCCGCCAGGTCCCTGATGGAGGTCGCCTCGTAGCCACGTGCCCAGAAACACTGGACGGCCGCGTCCAGCACGGCCGCTTCATCGAACTCCCTTGGTCTGGCCATCCTGCCGTCCCGCCCCCTTCAAGACCACGAACCTGCCGTCGTCGGCGGCGTCAATGCGACGGCTTGGCGAGGCCGACCTTGATCACGTCCTCGGGGCCGAGTGGGCTCGCGGTGCCCGGCGAGAAAGTCGGGAAGTCCCGCAGCTGCCGCGGCGAGTAGGCGACGACCTCCATCACCTGTCCCACCAGGACCATGGCGTCCACCGGCACGGCGATGCGCCGGGTGCCCAGCCCCAGGAAGCCGCCGTAGTCGATCACCACTTCCAGCGTGCCGTCGCCGTCGCGGACGACCGCCTCCACCGTGCCGAGGAAATGCTGGCTTTCCACCGGCTCCAGCACATCCTGGTGCAGGAGGCTGCCCACTCGTACGGGTTGCGGGAAGCGCATCGCGGCGGAGGCCGCCAGGCCCATGCCCGACGGTGGCGGCATGCCGCCGGGCGTCTGGCTCTGGCCGAGCGCGGCGGTCCCCACCAGCACCATGGACAGGACGGCGAACCCAGGTTTCATCGTTCAGATGCCGGCGAACCAGGGAAATCCGAGCTTTTCCCAGTAGCCGCCGGAATAGGTGTTGGTCACTTCCAAAGCCGTGATCCATTTCGGGTTCTTGTAGCCGAGCTTCGTCGACATGCGCAGCCGGAGCGGAAATCCGAACGGGTCACCCAGCGTCTCGTCGCCGTAGCGGGTGGCGAGCAGCGTCTGGGGATGGAGCGCCGTCGCCATGTCGATGCTGCTCGGGTAATCGTCGGCGGTCTTGAAGGCGACGTACTTGGCGCGCAGGTCGGCGCCGACCCGTTCGAGGAAGCTGCGCAGCGGCACGCCGGACCATTCCCCGATGTAGTCCCATCCTTCGACGCAGACGTGCCTGATGATCATCTCGCGCTGCGGCAGCGCGTTGATGTCCGCCAGGGTCCACGGCCGCTTGTCGGCGATGTTGCCCGATAGCTCGAGGCGCCAGTCGGCCCCGTTCACGGGCTTGACGTCCATGACGTCGTAGTAGGCGTTGAACTTCGGCGGCTTGAGCACCATCGAAGCCGGGTAGGTGGGCGCGAGCTTGGCCGGGTCGAAGATCAGTTCCTGGACGCCATCGTTCAGGTGGGAGATGGCGAGCAGCGCCGCCTCGACCGCTTTGGGCCGCGTCACGTCGCAGCCCGTCAGCATCGTCAACGCGCCCAAGGACAGCCCGTTGCGGATCAGGCCACGACGTTCGAGGGAGCGCAGTAGGGGACGGTGGTCATCCAGCACCGCGCGGTCCGGGACCTCACCTGGGCGGAACGGCGACCTCATGGCCGTGTCCCCAGCCCGCCCGGCACCGTGGCCGCGACTGCAGGGCTGGCGGCCAGCTTGCCGAGGCGCGGACCGCCGGTGACCATCGCCCACAGGGTCTTGGGAACGAGCAATGCGAGTGCCACGTGCACGGCCAGGAAGCCCACGATCACCGCCATCCCGGCAAAATGCAGCACCCGGGCAGCCTGGAAGCCGCCGAGCAGCCAGACCAGGGCCGAAAACTGCACCGGCTTCCAGATGGCTAGCCCGGTCACGACTTGGGAGATGCCAGCCAGGATGACCACGATGTAGAGCAGCTTCTGCACCGCATTGTAGACGGTGATGTCCTCGTGCGCGAACTTGAAGTGCAGGGTGTCGACGACCGTGTGCACCAAGTCCGCCAGCCGGATCGGCAGCAGCTTCTCGCGCAGGCGCCCGGTCGCCAAGCCATAGGCCAGGTAGCCCAAGCCGTTGAGAACCAGGAACCACATCCCGGCGAAGTGCCAATTCAGGCTCCAGGCCGCCCAGTCACCGAGCCGGAAGACGTGGCTGAAGTGGAGCCCGTAGATGACCACGTCGTCGTCGTAGATGCCCCACCCCGACGTGATCATCACGAGCATGACGGCGGCATTGATCCAGTGCATGACCCTGATCGGCAGCGGATGCATCCGTCGGGCAGGCCGCCGCCGCGTCGCGGAAGGGGTTGGCGCTGCGTCTGTCGGGGCGGTCATGGCCGCAGTCTCGCCCATCGCGGTGAACACATGCCCTCAGCTCGGCTCCTACGTTGCGGCGGACGACGGGCCAGGATCACGAGGGCCAAAGCGGCAGCCCTGGTCGCCACCGACCCCTTGTTTTGGAACGTATGCACTAAAACCTGGCGACGATCAAATCGCCTGCGCGCTCCCCAGGGCAATCGCTCGAGCGAAGATGGTGCGCTGAAGCCCGGACCCTGCTGGGTAGAAGTGGTTGACAGGGTAAGCTTCAGCCCGCCGATCCAAGCCGCGATCAAGCGGCTTGGCTAGCTTGGAGCTTCGGCAGTGACGTGTTCGCGATGGCGGCAGCTTCGGCAGGCAAGGCACGGCCGGCCTGTCGGAGGCGACGCCGGATGCGGCCAAGGTTCCGATGAGCTCGGGCAGCCAGGTCAGATCTGATCGAACGAGCAGCGGGCCTCGTCCAACGGCCGGAAGGCTCTGTCGGCGGGTATGGCCGCGAGGATCTTGTACATATCCCAGTCGCCCGTGCTCTCGGCCGGCGTTTTCGTCTGGAACAGATACACGGGGTGCAGCTTGCGGCCGTCGGCCCGTATCGTCCCGGGGCCGTAATCGGATCGTCGGTCGGCATCGCCTTCATCGCAGCCGCCAAAGCACGGCCATCCATGGGATTGGCGCCTTGGGCGACCGCCTTGATCAGGTGCACCGTGGCCGAGTACATGCCGGCCTGCATATCGTTCGGCATCGCCTTGTTCTTGGATCGTTCGGCGTAACGGCGGGAGAAGGTGCGGGTGGCATCGTTCGTGTCCCAGTAGAACGGCGTGACGCCGAAGACGCCCTGCGCCACGGAGAGCCCGACGCCTTTCGTCATGTTGATGTTGTATACGGGGCCGCAGACCTGCATCGAACGCGTCAGCCCGAACTCCGCCGCCTGCTTCAGCGAGATCGTCGCATCGTCCCCGGAGTTGTTCAACGCGAGCACTTGCGCACCTGACGTCTGGGCCTGGAGCAGGAACGAACTGAAATCGGAGGTGGGGAATGGCGCCTTCACGCCGCCCACGACCTTGCCACCGGCTGCGATCACGGCGGCGGTCAGGTTGCGATCCAGATCGGCGCCGAACACGTAATCTGCGGCCAGCGTGAACCAGGTCTTGCCGCCGCGCTCGGTCACGGCGCGGCCGAGTGCCTGGCTGGTCTCCCACGTGTCGTAATCCCAGTGCAGCGTGTTCGCCGTGCAGCGGGACCCGGTGAGGTCGGCCGTGCCGGCGCCCACGCCGATGAAGAGCTTGTTCCGCTCCGTGGCGAACTGCTGCACCGCGAGCGCGATGGCGGAGTTGGGGACGTCCATGACCACGTCCACGCCGTCCTGATCCAGCCAGCGCCGCACGATGGTCATCCCGACATCCGGCTTGTTCTGATGGTCTCCGGACACGACCTCGATCGGGCGGGAGCCAGCATGCTTGCCGGCATCTTCCACCGCCAGCTGGGTCGCCAGAAGCGATCCAGGCCCTTGGTAATCGGCAAACACGCCGCTCATGTCGTTGAGCACGCCGATACGCAACGGCGCGTCGGCAGCGCGGCTGCGGCGCAGGGGGAAAGCGCTTGCGGCAGCTGCAGCAAGTAGGATGGCTCTGCGCTTCATCGGGCATCTCCCAAGTGATCGTTCTACGGGCCCCAAGCCTGGATGGCCCGGCAGCCGGAGGCTTGGACCGCTGCAAGCCGCAGCAGCAACGCTCGGTAACGACGGGCAGGCTAGCACGTCCGTGACGGGTAAGCGCGTGCGTGTGTTGCCGTGGCGGCCTGCAAGACCGAGACGGCGCGCTCGTCACTTCGTTCAGTCGATTTGACTGCGGCAAGCCTTGCGGGGGAACTCCTTCGTAGCGAGGGTTGGCGCGCAATGGATGGCACCGTCGCATGGTATTTCCATGAAGAAGGCTGACCGGGCGACGCCCGCCGCTATGGACGGGTTTGCGCGGTCGTCTATCCTGCGAAGGATGGCTTCTTTGTCCAATGCCGACGGTGCTCGCCCGCATGGGTTGTCGGCGCAGGCTGCCCGTCCGATCGCGGTCAGGCGATCCAGGCCTTCCCCAGCGGCCGCGGCTTAAGCGATGCGGCCGTTGGAGGTCTGGGGCGGGCTGGAATGCAGCGTGGTCCGGATTGGCGAGGCTTGGCGCGACCAAACCCGCGACACCGGGCACCACGACAGGGAGGGTGACCTGGCCCTCATCGCCGAGCTCGGGATCCGCACCCTGCGCTACCCCGTGCTGTGGGAGCGCTGCCAAGCTGGCCAGCCCGGTGCCTGTGGCTGGGGCTGGCACGACCGACGGCTGGGAATGCTCCAGCGTCTGGGCCTCTCCCCGATCGCCGGGCTCCTGCACCATGGCATGGGCCCGCGCGGTACGGGCTTGCTGGAGCCGGACTTCGCCGAGGGCCTTGCGGCGCATGCAGGGCAGGCAGCGGCGCGTTACCCGTTCGTCGAATGGTGGACACCCGTGAACGAGCCGCTGTCCACCGCTCGCTTCGCCTGCCTCTACGGCTACTGGCACCCTCATCTGCACGATGAGGGTGCTTTCCTGCGCGCCGTCTCGGCCCAGTGCCGGGCCGTCCTTCTCGCCATGCGGGCGATACGGGTCCATTCCCGAACCGCACGGTTCCTGCACACGGAGGATCTTGGCCGCGTCTTCTCGACCCCGCCCCTGCGCGAGCAGGCGGAGTACGAGAACGGCCGCCGCTGGCTCAGCCTCGACATGCTTTGCGGCCGGTTGGACCGCTCTCATCCCTGGCGCGGCCACCTGGAGGCGAATGGCGTGGCCGCCCGGCACCTGGACGAGTTGGCGACCGGGGAGGCCGCGCCCGACCTGATCGGCATCAACCACTACGTGACGAGCGACCGCTTCCTGGATCACCGCACGGAGCTTTATCCGCCGAACCTGCACGGCGGCAACGGCCGCATCGCCTATGCCGATACCGAAGCCGTGCGCGTCGACCTGCCCACGGCTTCGACCGGTTGGGCCCCGCGGCTGCAAGAAGCGTGGGACCGATACCGCCGCCCGCTGGTCGTCGCCGAGGCCCATCTCGGCTGCGACGATCCCTGCGAGCAGCTCCGCTGGTTCATGGAGGCCTGGCATGCCGCGGACAGGTTGCGAGGGCAGGGCGCCGATGTGCGCGCGGTGACGGCCTGGGCGCTGATGGGGCTGGTGGACTGGAGCACCATGCTGCGCGAACGCCGGAACCACTACGAGGCCAGCACGTTCGACGCGCGACGGAACCCGCCGCAGAAGACGCTTCTGGCAGACGCGGTCACCGCGCTCGCCCGGAGCGGGCACTATACTCACCCCGCCTTACGGACGCCCGGCTGGTGGCGAAGGGAGGATCGTATCCACGCCACGCTTCGGCGCCCGCATGGGTCGGTCGCGGCCCCGCTCCCGCCAGCCGGCATGGGCGGGAGCGCCGGCCGCTCCATCGTCTCTAGCTAGTCTCGGCTCGTCATGTCCGAGGCCGAAGCCCGAGGATGATCCGCTCGATGACGTCGCCTATGAGCGTTTCCAAAGGGACGCCTTTGAAGTCCCCTGCCGGCGACATGGCGATCAACCCCTGAACGGCTGCGAAGCTGGCGAGTCCGAGATGTTCGGGATCGCCGGGTATTGCCGCTCCCGCCACTTGACCGTCCGCGAAGATCGCGGACGCTGGAGCGAAGGCTCTGTCCCTAGCCTGCGAGAGCGACGCCGAGGCATCGGGCAGGCTCATGGTTTCGGACATCCACCGGAACAGCGCTGGATGGCGCTTGGCAAATGCAACATGAGCCCGGGCCAGCCGGATCAGACGCTCATCGAAAGACAGGGCGCGACTGTCGACGGGCTCAGCCAGGGCGGCGCCGAGCCGATCGAATCCTCGCTGTGCCAATGCCTCCAGCAGATCGCGCCTGTCGGCAAAATGACGCTGCGTCGACGTGTGGCTGACGCCGACCGCCCGGCCGAGTTCACGAAGCGAGATCGCGTGGACACCCGCGCTCTCGATCATGGCGTCAGCCGCATCGAGCAAGGCTTCGCGCAGGTTGCCATGATGGTAGGGACGGCGCCGAGCACCAATCGCTGAACTGACCGGGGCATTTATAGCCATGCGCTTATGTTTCCATTGACACCATTATTTCCAGTAGGCACATGCTGGGCCGTCGAGGGAGCGAAGGCAATGCGATTGTCCGGGCGAACCATACTCATCACAGGAGGAAGCAGCGGGATCGGGCTCGAGCTGGCCCGCCTGCTGCTCGCGCGCGGCAACACGGTGCTGATCACCGGGCGCGATCCGGCCAGGCTCAAGGCCGTGACGCGCGAGCTTCCTGGCGTAGAAACCTATCAGAGCGATGTCAGTGACCCCCTGCACGTCGCCCGCCTGCACGAGCAGGTCATGGCGCGTCATCCGCAGTTGGACACGCTGATCAACAACGCCGGCATCATGCGGAATCTGCGCCTTGGTGCGGCTCGCGACCTTTCGGACATTACGCATGAGATCGACGTCAACCTGAGCGGTCCGATCCGAATGGTGCAGCAATTCCTGCCTGCGCTGTCCGCCCAGAAGAATGCGCTTATCATCAACGTCTCGTCCGGTCTGGCCTTTGTGCCTCTGCCGATTTCCCCGGTTTACAGCGCCACCAAGGCGGCGATGCACAGCTACACGAAATGCCTGCGCGAGCAGCTTCGCGGAACCGGGATCACAGTGGTGGAGCTGGCGCCTCCTCCGGTGGAGACGCCGCTGTTTCGCGGTGAATTCGCCGAGGAAATGAAAGGGGAAAAGGCGATGCCGCCGGGTGAGCTTGCCCGGCGTGCTCTCACCGCCATCGAGGCAGGCCAAGTCGAGATCCGGCCCGGCGTCAGCAACTTGCTTGCAACCATGAGTCGGATTGCTCCGGGTTTTATGTTCACGCAGATGGCGAAGCTCGGTCGGAAATCCGCCAACGCGACCGTGCCTGTTCCGTCCCAGTGAAACGGGCGTTGGCCGTTTCGAAGGATGGTACGAAGATCGGTTACACGAGGCTCGGGAGCGGCCCCGGCTTAATTTTGGTCCAGGGTGCCATGGGCTCCGCCGCCAATTATTCCGAACTGGCGGAGGCTCTTGCATGCTCCTTCACGGTTCTGATGCCCGATCGACGCGGGCGAGGCATGAGTCCTCATTGCTACCAGCGCAGGCATAGCGTTGATCAGGATGTGGAGGATGTCGGGGCCGTGCGGGACGCCTCGGGTGCACGCTTCGTCTTCGGACTGAGTTCGGGCGCGATGATCGCCCTGCAGTCGGCCCGGCGCCTTTCCTCCATCGAGAAAGCAGCTCTCTACGAGCCACCCTTCTATCCACGAGATATCGACCGGCAGAGGATAGCTCAATTCAAAGTCGAGGTGGACCGGGGAGATCTCGGCTCGGCCGTGGTGACGGCCGGACGGATCGTCGGACTGGCGCCGCTTCCGCTTCGCTTGCTTCCGAAGCGAGTGGCACGCCGGCTCACGGCCCTGCTCCTGCGCCGGGACGCAAAACGCCGCAACGACGCCTACCTGCCGCTGAAACAACTCGTGCCGGCCATGCGCTACGACTTCGATGTGGTCGCGGACATGCAAGACGTGGTCGCGTCGTTGTCGAGCCTTCACAAGCCCATTCTGGTCCTGAACGGGACACGTAGCCCGCGCTACCTCCAGGCTGCAGCGGGTAGACTTACGGCCTGTCTACCCGACGTTCGCCAAGTCGTCCTACCAGACCTGGATCATTCTGGACCTTGGAACGTTGACAAGGGCGGCCAGCCTGGCCGGATATCGCCCGCGCTCATAAGCTTCTTCCTCACTCCGAATGCAGAACCTAGACCGACATCAGCATGACGGCCGCTCCGGTGGGCTCCCTGCCGGACCCCCGAGGTGGGGGGTCCAGTAGCAGCGGAGCGGAAAGTGCAGTTCAGCAGGCTGGCGGCCGTAGACGACGCTTCCGACTCTAAGCGGACTTTTGCTAAAGGTGTCGGGGCTCCGCATGATTGCGCTCGCAGAGACTCTTCAACCAGGTATTCGCTGCCTCTACGATAAGTTCAAAGCTGTCATCGACAGACTGAGGCAGATGAAAGCCCCCGCGCGCCTCGATGTCTACGAAACCATGTAGGGTAGCCCTGACTACGCGGGTGGCATGCACTGATAAGTCATCGGGTACTCCGTAGCTGGTGATCACAGCGTCGAACACCTTGAGCACACGCCGTGCCTCGGTTTGTTGCGCCTCCGAGTCGGGCCTGAGCGCCCCTTGGGTCAAATTGTAAAGGCCGGCATGTTCGATCGCGAAGCGACGATAAGCGTGCGCTATCGACAAGAGGGCGTCACGGCCGGAGCGTGCCATGGCGGCCGTCGTCAGCTCTTCCTTCAGGCGCCGGAGCGACAAGGTGGAGACGCGCAGGATCAGATCGTCCTGCCCGCCGATATGTTTATAGAGGCTGGGCGGCGCTACGCCGAGACGAGCCGCCAGTCGTGCGAGCGTCAAGGCGGCGAGACCGTGAGCATCCACGATGGCCGCTGCGGCTTCCGTGATGACTTCGGGACTGAGGCCTTCTCTAGGCATTGCCGATCTTGAAAGCCCCGCTCCTGCTCAACTTCTGCAGGAACGTATCGATCGCTGGGTTTACCGTCTGCGGACGCTCGAGCATCGGGGCGTGCCCCGCGCCTTGCACCGCAATCGTCTCGGCATCCTTGAAATTGGACGCCACCCATGCGGCTTCGTTCATCGGCACTTTCCAATCCGGATCGGCTTCGCCCATAACCACAAGAACCGGCGCCTGCACGCGACCGATCCACGGCTCAGCGACACGATGGTCAGCGCCCGCGAGTGTGGCGCGGAACGCGGGCCAACGACTCGGGCGTTGCAGCAACGCGGTCGTGCTCGCCGCGCGCTCGCGGGCCTTGTCACCGAGGCCGGGCCAAAGCTTGGCAGCGTAGATGCGCCACAGAGCAGGTCCCCACGGGCGGGCGAAGGCGACCTGCAAGATCGAGCGCATGACCTCACCAGCGCCGTTGCGCAGGAAGGGCGCCAGAAGGATCAGGCCGGCCACTTGTGCGGGGCGTTGGCCTGCTGCAATGACTGCCGCCGCAGCCGACAACGATGCGCCTGCGAGGACGGCTGGGCCGCCGCCAAGCGCCTCGATCAGCATCAGAAAGTCTTCTGCCACGGCTTCGTCACCGTAGCGATCAAAGCGCGCCGTGCTGTCGCCGTGCCCACGGAGATCGACACGGGCTACGCGATAGCCTCCGGCGACAAGGTGCGCAGCGAGTGGCGCGAACGCGTCCCGAGTGTCACCCAAACTTGGTGAGCAGATGATGAGGGGCCCTTCCCCCTCAACCTCCACCGCAAGTCTGCCCCCAGCGATATCGATGTAGCTAATAGCCATAGCCCAGCGGCTACGCCTAGTAGCTTAGGGCGTCAAGCTTTTTTGGAAAACGCAGTTGATGGACAGGGCCGGGCATTTCCGATCGTCAGCAAAGGTTAAGGGGGTATCAGTGGGACCGCCAGCCGGCCATGGCAGGTTTTAGCTCCTCTTCCGCCCATTGCCGAAAGCTGGTCGGCCCAATGATCGCGGTGGCCCGCGCGGCTACCTTGTCCATCCCCTCGTCTTTGGCGCGCAGCATGTCGATGTAGGCTTGCACGAACACCGCGTCCTGGCCGCGCTCCCGCAGCTGCGCCGCCCAGTCCTCAAACGGCACCTGCTGGTAGCGCACGCGCCAGCCGACGACGTCCGAGACGATGGTGGCGAGTTCACTGTACGACAGCTCTTCCGGTCCGAGCACCGGCACGTCCTCTTGCCCGTCCCAGCTTGCGTCTTCCAGCAACCGCGCCGCAGCCGCGCCCGTGTCGCGCGTGGCGGTGTGGGGCTGCTTGATGTCCGGACTGAGCGCGCCATACATCACCCCGTCCCGGATCGTCGCCGCCTGATACAGCGCGTTGTCCATGAACCCGGGCAGGGCTAGGCCGCGGACGGCGGCGCCCGTCCCGTGCAGCAGGTCGACCATGCGGATCGATGCGGTCGCCATGCCGGCCCTGTCCTGCCAAGCCGTGCCACGGCCGAGCGTGGTCACCGCAACGACGCGGGGGACCCGGTGGCGTCGGATCGCGTCGGCGGCAGGGCGGGTGAAGTCGACCGTCTGCGCGGCGGGCGTGGCGGTGCGGACCGGCGGGCACAGCCAGAACACCGCGTCCGCTCCCCTGAATGCCCGATCCACCACGGCGTCGTCGCCGTGCGAGCCTTCGACCACCTCCACCCGCTCGCGCACGTCCGAGGGCAGCTTGGAAGGGTCACGGACGATCAGGCGCAGCGCCTTCCCGGCATCGAGCAGGTGGCGGACGACGTGACGGCCTATGTTGCCGGTCGGGGTGGTGACGACGATCATGGACGGGCTCCGTTGGTGGTTGCCAAAGTGACACCGGCTCCGTGCACGCTCTATCCTCGGTCATCGCGTTTTCCTTCGCCATCGTCCGGAACCGTCATGGACCCGCTGTCTGACATCCTCGCCATCCTCAAGCCCGAGAGCCATCTCACCGCCAGGATCGATGTCGGAGGCGGATCGGCCATCCGGTTCGGCAACCAGCCTGGCACGATCAAGTGCCATGCGGTGACGGCGGGCGCCTGCTGGCTGGTCGTGGACGGCACCGAAGCGCCCGTGCGGCTTACGGCAGGGGATTGCATCATCGTGCCGAGCGGCCATTCCTTCACGCTCGCCACCAACCCGGACCTGGTCCCAATCAGCGCGCGGGACGTGCTCGCGCATACCCGGCCAGGTGAGGTGATCCTGCACAATGGCGGCGGAGACTTCGCATTCGCGGGCACCCGCTTCGAGGTGGACCTCCGCAACGCAGGGACGCTGCTCGGGGCGTTGCCACCTCTGATCCACCTGCACGAGCCCGCCGACCGCGACGCCATGCATTGGTGCCTGGCGCAGCTGATGACCGAACTTCGCGCGGCCCGGCCGGGCGCCGCCCTCGCCGCCCGGCACTTGGCGCACTTGATGCTGCTGCAGGCATTCCGGCTCCACCTGTCGCGGCAGGCCGGCGGCCGGGTGGGCCTGCTCTACGCACTGGCGGACCGGCACCTCGGCAAGGCGATCGGGGCGTTGCACGCGGACCCGGCGCGCCGCTGGACGCTTGCCGAACTGGCGATGGAGGCTGGACTGTCCCGATCGATTTTCGCGCAGCGCTTCCGGAACCAGGTGGGCGAGACCCCGATCGGCTATCTCACGACATGGCGTATGACGCTGGCGAGGGACAGCCTGGCGGACGGCCGGGAGCCGCTTGCCAGGATCGCCAACACGCTCGGCTACGAGTCCGAGAACGCCTTCAGCACGGCCTTTCGTCGCGTCGTCGGATGCTCGCCCCGCCGATATGCCCGAGCAGAGTTGAATGACGCCAGCATCGTATGATCACCGAGGCAAGGGGACGGGAGCGCCCCTGCATTTGCACTATGTTCGCGGTGCCGCAAACCGTTCTAGCGCGCGCAGTGCGTACGCGAGCTACGATCAGATCTACGGTGCGCCATCTCGGCGTAGCGGATGTACAAGGAATGTGTTCAGCACGTTAAGATGGTGGAGGGGGTTGGACCCACAAGCCGTTTGTAAGAGGGGCAAGAGTCCGGGCGGCTATGCGGTTTTGCACTGGAGGCTGACGAGGCCTGGCAGGTGGGGGATTGGCGGGCCTCCTGGTTATTGCCAGCCTGTCGCCGAGATAGTCCCAGAAGGCGATGCGCAGCTTGCTGCAGGTCTTTGCCAGGTCGAGGAACGCGTCGCGGCAGTCGCGTCCGACATCGCTGCGGGTTCCGCTGCTGATCTTGCGCTTAGTGACTTGGCAGCGGATGTCGTTCTCGAAACCGTTGGTGTGCAGCGGCAGGTCCGGCCGGTCGAGCCCCATCAGCAGGGCGGCTTTGTTGGCGTGCAGACGCTCGAGCAGCCGGTCCAGGGTGATGAAGCCGGTCCGGCGGTCGAAGATACGATCGAAGCGCGCGCGCAGTTCGCTCCGGCGGCGGGGTGTCGGGTCGGCACGGTAGGCCGTCAAGTCGCTGTAGAACCACCAGATCAGCCCGCGGATGTGATCCTGCGCTCTGCGGTGCAGGTCGGTGAATGTGTCCAGCTTGTGCACCAGGCGTTCGGCATGAACCCAGCACAAGGCATGGCGGCCGACGTCGAACTGGCCCGCACCATCGCTGACAATTACGGTCCGGGGCAGGAACCCGTGCGCCTTGACGCTGCCCCATAGCGCCCCCTCGGTGGCCAGCCGCACCGGATCCTGGATGGCTTGCACTATGGTGCCATCGCCCGGCGGGCGCGACCCGATGCCAAGCCGGGCCAGATGGGCCTGCCTAGATCTGGCCGGCACCACCGTCGGCGTGGAGCTCACTTGCGTTGACGAAGCTGCTCTCGTCTGAGGCCAGGAACAGGGCGGCGGCTGCGATCTCGGAAGGGTCGGCCATGCGCCCGAGCGGTGTCGCGGCCTCTGAGAAGGCCACGAAGGCCTTGTGCTGCTCCTCGCTCTGGCTGAGCCCGCTCCACCCTGGCGTCAGGGTCGCGCCGGGCACGAGCACGTTCACCCGGATGCGCCGGGGACCGAGCTCCGCCGCCCAGCCGCGCGCAAAGCTGCGGATGGCCGCCTTGGTGGCGGCGTATACGCTGAACGCGGGCGTGCCCTTGTTGGCTGCGGACGAGCCAGTCAGGATGATCGAGGCGCCGTCCTGCAGCAGCGGCAGGGCCTTCTGGACCGTGAACACCGTGCCTTTGACGTTGATGTCAAAGGTCCGATCGAAGTGGTCCTCGGTCATCTCGGCCAGCGGCATGAAGTCGCCGCCGCCGGCGTTGGCGAACAGCACGTCGATGGGGCCCGCCTCCTCGCGCACCACGCCATAGAGCCGGTCGAGGTCGGCAAGGTTGGCGATGTCGCCCGGAACGCCGCGGGCGCCCCCTCCGACCTCGGACACGGCGCGGTCGAGCTCAGGCTGGCGCCGGCCGGTCATAAAGACCCGCGCGCCTTCCCCCGCGAAGCGTTTCGCGGCGGCCAGGCCGATGCCGCTGTTCGCACCGGTGATGACCGCCACCTTGCCGTCGAGCTTACCCATCGTCTGTCTCCGTCCAGTGTTCACCACGATATGGAATGGAGCTATGGAATTGGACAGAACCTACCTGAAGGTAAGTATGGGGCGATGACGATGGATCCCGATCCACCCTGCGGCCTGGACGTCGCGCTCGCCGTGATGGGTGGCAAGTGGAAGCCGCTCATCCTCTATCACTTGAACTCGGGTCCCAAGCGCTTTGGCGACCTCAAGCGGCTGGTATCGGGCGTAAGCGAGAAGGTGCTGATCCAGCAGCTGCGGGAGCTGGCGGCGGCTGACGTGCTCACGCGCCACGACTACCAGCGCGTCCCTCCGATGGTGGACTATACGCTGACCGCGTTCGGACAGACCCTCGTCGTCGCCCTGATGCCGCTCTGCATGTGGGGGACGGAACATCGCGCTAGGATCAGCGCAATCGCCGCTGAACGCCTCACGGCTTGAGTCTCGGATCGTAGTTGGCTAGGCGACCGCCATCACAGTCGCCGCTGCCGCCGTGTTCCGTGATGGTTAGCCCCTGGGTCAAACTCGTCGCCGGGGTCCAGGGATGACAGCCCTCAGCATGTGCTCCTCCGGCCGGGTCCTGGGCTTCTTCTCCTTGGTCAAGTTCCTGATGTACCGCGACCTGGACACGGCCAACTGGCCGTCGGACGCGACCATCGCCGACCGACCCATGATCCGTTCCCTACTGTCGGACGGGTTCGCCCCGCCGGACGGGATGCTGGGGGAGAATGCGGCCATCGACCGGCACAGCTCGACTGCCGACATGCTCCACATTGTCGATTGCGACAGCTCGCAGACCCTGGCGGTGCACGACGTGCGGCACGGGCGCGACCTGGTTATCCAGGGTCCGCCCGGCACCGGCAAGTCGCAGACCATCTCCAACGTTATCGCCTCGGCCGTCGTCGACGGGAAGACGGTACTATTCGTGGCCGAGAAGCCTTTTGGATGAAGTGCTCCGCCTAACCGTCAGCGTCCCGAACGTATGCCGCCTTTGCTCGATTCCACCGCAGCGCCCCAATGTTTGCTGCCAACCATGAACGCAAGGCTTCCTGCTCCGCCGATCCAGCCAGCCAGGCGTTCGTGTCCTGAAGTTCTTTCGGCAGCGGCACGGCAGCCGCCAAGGCGACCAAGTGGGCGGTCTTGCAGTAGCCGGACCCGTGGTCGAGACGGATACGCTCCACGGGTAGCTCGTCAATGATGACGTCGGCAGCCGTCATGTCCCCGCTCAGCAGCCTCGCGGCAGTCAGGAGAAGTCGCGTTCCGCGGTGGGAAAGATAGCCCTCCTTCCGGCAAAGCCTTCTGAAATGGTCCTCGAAAGCTTCGACGATGTCCTGCCCAGGCGCAGCCTGAAAGAAGTCGGGCGAGTGATTGTCGTTGCCCCCCATGCAATCGAGAATCCGGAAACGGTTGATGCCAAGAGGCAGGAAATCGTCGCCACGCCTGACGATGCTCATTTCACTTTAAAGCCCGAGGAAAGCAGGTTGTCGTTATTGACGAAGAGCGGACCGATGTCCGTCGGCGATAGGACCTTGACCTGTGTGCTCTCCGGAACCTTGTGGAAAATCGTCATCTCGTCTTCTGCGGTCAGGAAAGGCCACGGGACAGGAGCCTGGACTTCGGTCTTGGGTATTCTGAGCAGGTAGACGACGCCATCCTTTCCGGCGAATCCAGCGGCGACACTTGGCAGCTTGGAGGCCGCAATCCCGACCGCTCCCGGGGCAAGGCCATACAGCGGGCCGCCCTGAGTCTAGGGCTGTCGAATACCTGATCCGAGTAGCGGGCGGAAAAGGAGGCTATGTCCTCGCGCGTGGAACCTTTCCAGAGCAGCTGCTCATAGAGCTCGACGGAGGCCGCGACGCCTTTCTCGCGTGCCAGAGGACTGAGGATTTCTCCCGTGTCGAGTTCTTGCCCGCTGTAGAGCAATATCAGGCCGCGACGATCCAGGTACCACCTTGAGACGTTCGCAAGCAGGCCTTGCCGGGCGAGCTCCTCTTGTGCCTGCGCGGCGTTAAGTGGGGCGACTGCAGCCCGGTCTGCCAAAACCTGAGCGATCCGGATCTGCGCTGAACTCAAGCCGTAGGTTGCAAGGTGGTCAAGCGGGTAGGTGACAGCCTTGCCAAGCAGCTTGAACCCACCTGGCACGATGAAGCCGATGAGGGCACCCGTCGCGGCATCCTTGACGTAGAGCAAAGGAGCCGAGGCCCGCCCTGCGGAGACGTCACCGATGGTCCGATCCGCAACACCGCTGGCAGCACCAGCAAGGGCGGAACTCCCGAAGAAGCCGAGACTGATCCGGCTGCCCAGGCTCAGCGCTCCTCCCGGCACGACAAAGAACGCCAGGGCTTCCGCGACGATCCTGCCGGTCGGCACAGGCGGCTGCACCGCATCTTGCGGACCGGGCGCGTTGGCTGGCGTCGGCCTGAGCAGTACGTAAAGGCCGACACCGACCGCTACAAAAATAAAGAGAAAGGAGTGGAGGCGCTCAGGATCAGCACCGGCGCAAGCCGTCGTAGCCTGAGGAAGGCTAGCGAGGGTGACGGCCTCCTGCTCTACTATGCAATCGGGGCTGATCGGCCAACCTCGCCGTACTCGTTCTATCTGGACGAGGTGGACGAGTTCATGGCGCAGAACAGCGTCCTTTTGTGCTGATCCGAGATGGCCAAGGACGACATGGTTGCCCATCGTGAAGCCAGCAACACCCATCCTGCGGGCGACATCACCGGCCTGCGCATCGGAGTGGATCCAGAACCGGTCTGGCAACTGCGTTCTCAAGCCACCAAGCCAGCAGACGGTCGGCTCGTCCAGCAGTCGCAAGCCGTCGGAGTCCTGAGACTCGTCAAGCAACGTGCTCTTCTCCAGCTCAGAGATCCGAGACATCGCTTTCCTCTCAAGGAGATCCACTGCAGCGGGTTCTCCCCGCCGTGCGGGACGGTCGCCTCAGGCGTCACGGTTGTCCAGGCTTCCCAGGTTCGATTCTACTGCGCAAACCTGGCGGCTCAGGTCTTGCTGGTGGTCGCTTGACCATACCTGCACGGCGGCTGGTGCCAACCTTCGGTCCGACTGACCCCGCCATTCATCTGCAGCCATCGCTGGGTAGAGGTTCCTTCTTCTCTGCTTCCAATCAGACTTTTCGAAGCGGCACCTTCGCAAATATGTCCGCCACGTGCTCGGCGATGGAGAACGTCTCCACCCGCCAGCCGTTATTTCAGAGTTTGGAGGTCCATGCTGGCATAAGACGCTTAGGCATGTGATCATCCCCGGTGAGAACCGGGCGCCGGAACGTCGAGCATCAAGCCAGTCGGTTTGGCGGCGGGCGACCCACGGCGACCAGCGCCACGATGGCGGCGGCGAAGCCAGAAGCGGCACCGATGCCGAGCGCCCAGCGCGGCCCGTAATGACTGGCCACCCATCCGACGATCGGGGCGCCGATCGGCGTGCCTCCCAGCGCGATGCCGACGCGCAGCGCCATCACCCGCCCGCGCATGGCGGGCTCCGTCGAGAGCTGCATCAGGCTGTTCGTGGTGTTGGTGAAGGTCAGCGCCGCCGCGCCGATGACGACGAGCGCTCCGGCAAAGAACCAATAATTCGGTGCGAAGGCGGCGAGCGTGCAGCCAAGTCCGAAGATCGCAGCGCCGACCAGCAGCAACCGGAACCGGGGCATTTTGCGACCCGCACCCAGAAGCGCACCGGACATCGTGCCGATCGCCATGATCGACGACAACAATCCATATCCACGGGCATCCGTGTGGAAGATGCTGACCGCCATGGTCGAGACGAAGATCGGGAAGTTCAGGCCGAAAGTCCCGATCAGGAACAGCATGACTAGGATCGCTTTCAGATCGCGGCGTCCCCGCACGTAGCGAAGCCCTTCGCTGAAACTTCCCGGCCCACGGCGGGCCCTGGCGTTTGGACGAAGCTCGGCCGTGCGCAGGATGCCAGCGAGGCCAGCACGGCGGCGAAGGAGGCTCCGTTTATCGAAAAGGCCCAGCCGGTTCCGATCGCGGCGATCACCACGCCGGAGACGGCCGGACCGACTATCCGTGCGACGTTGAAGGAGGTGGAGTTGAGCGCCACCGCATTGTGCAGGTCCTCGTCCCCGACCAGCTCTGCGACGAAGGTTTGGCGCACCGGGGCGTCGAAGGCCGCGGCGCTGCCGAACAGGAAGGCGAAGACATAGACGTGCCAGAGCCGGACAACGCCGGTGACGGTGAGCGCCCCAAGCGCAAGAGCAAGCGCGCCCATGGTCGCCTGCGTGGCGATGAGAAGCTTGCGCTGGTTGAAATGATCGGCGGCGAAGCCGGTCCATGGCAGCAGGATGACCTGCGGCCCGAACTGCAATGCCATGACCCAGCCGACCGCCGAGGCGTCATGATGGGTCAGTTGGGTGAATACCAGCCAGTCCTGGGCGGTGCGCTGAACCCAGGTGCCGATGTTGGACACGAAGGCGCCGCCGACCCAGACCCGATAATTGAAGCTTCGCAGCGATCGGAAGGTGCCCCACGCGGGGGCCTTCATGGATGCTCAGGCGCGTTCCCGCCATGAAAGCGGCCGAAATGCCGTGCCGAAAACAGCGCGATCAGGAATGCGCCGACCCCCAAGGCGAAGACGTCTGCCGTATCCTTCAGATCGAAATCCCCCACGCGACAGACCAGCACATAGCCGACGACGAGGTTGAAGAACCCCCAGAGCACGTTGACGGTCGACGACGAGAGCCCTTGCCCGGACGGTTTGGCGAACGGGCTTTGAAACGGCCTGCCCATCATGCCGCTGACGGCATGAGGGATCGCGTTCGCCAGGAAGGCGCCGCCGAAGAAGTAGGAGGTGATTGCAGGCCATGGCATCTCAGCCGCCCCTTGCCGCCAGGAGATCTATGATCTCCTGGCTCGTGCCGGTCTCGCCCAGCCGGGGGAAGATGTTCTTGATGCTGTGGTCGTGCGCCTCGGGACGCAGGTCGGTCATGGCGTCGAGCGCGAGGGTGACGTTGAAGCCCGCCTCGTAGGCTTGACGCGCCGTCGCCTCCACACCGGTTCCGGTCGCCACGCCCGCGATCACCACGTGCGTGACGCCCCGCGCTTTCAACTGCGCTTGGAGATCGGTCGTCGCGAACGCACCCCAACTCCGCTTCGTCACCACGACGTCGGCCGCTTGCCGGTTCAATTCCGGGATGAGGTCGGTCCATCCGTCCGGACGGGGGCCCGTCTGACGCGGCTGCTCCGTTCGTCCTGGCGCCCCACCGGCGACGTTGACCAGCACGACCGGCCGGCCGCGCTCACGGAAGACGTCGGCCAGTGCACGCGTCCGTTCGATGACGCCATCGATGGGGTGGATGAGCGGCAGGCCGACGATGCCTTTCTGAAGGTCGACAATGATCAGGGCGGTGTCTGGGTCGAGCATCGTCAGCGCCATGGAAATGTCCTCTTGGAGTTCACGATGGGTTTGGCGGCGACCGAGGCGAAACGGCTTCAGTCATCGACGAGTCGTTTCAGCAGTTCGACGGCCCTTACGACCTCGTCCTGCTCCTGCGGCGAAAGCCGCGCCTGGAGCGTGCGCGTTAGCCAGTCCTGGCGCGCCGCGCGGCCCTCCTCGACCGACTTCCGAAAGGCCTCCGTGAGCGAGAAAAGGGTCTGCCTTCCGTCCGCCGGGTCCGACGCTCCGCTCACGAGGCCAACGCCTTCCAGCGCGTTGAGCAGCGGCGCCATCGATTGCGGCCGCATCCCCTCGGCCCGGGCGAGGCTCGACGCCGTGGCGGGGCCGTCCCTCTCCAGGCGAAGTAGGACCGACACCTGGGATGGCGTGAGGTCTCCGGCATGCGCCTGATCGCGCAAGCGCCGCTTCAGCTTGCCCATAAAGGCGCGAAGATCCTGCGCCAGGACCGCTGTCCGCGTAGGCCCCTGATCGCCTGGTTGAGCGTTCATGGTGCGATAATTATATGATTGACAGGTAGACTGTAAAGGTAAACTGCGCATCGCCTGCTAGAATGATCGCAGCACGCTCTGTCGCTACCACTGCCTGGGCAACGCTCCCCCATCAGGCCGTCCGTGATCCGCGCTTATGCGCCTTCGAGTCTTTTCGCGCCTTACGAAGAACTGCGAACACCTCTGTAAGGAGGTAAATTCCACTAAAATCAGCGCCAACCTCTCTGGCGAGAGGAGAAAAATCCGTGCCTGCGAAGAAGATTTGCTAGTGCCAGGTCGTCGCCGTCTTCGCCATCGTGCTGCTGGCGATCTGATCGGCGACGGATTAGACCGCCCCGCGGACCTGCTTCCAACTGGAATGTGGAACAGCGTGGAGAATTGGCTCTGACTCAATCTCGGTGCAGGTCGCGCTTATGCTGAGCTTGGGGTGATGAGACGTGCCCGGAGCAGGTCCAGCCGAGCGCCGCCATACATCTGGCGTTCGACGGGCTTCGGCTTCGTGATCTGACCCTCGATCTGCCCGTTCCAACACGCTTCCGACAAGGGGTCGAGGAGGAGTCGCAGCCGGCACTTGCCGGCTGACATGAGATAGCGCTCCCCGATCGCTCAACCGGCCATGTTTATCCTCTCAGGTTACGGCTGATCGGTAGAGCGCACGATGATTTCGCCGATATTCAAGCTGTCGGGCTGGTCGATCGCGTAAATGATTGCCTGCGCGATCGCCTCTGGCGGCATCGCGAACTTCGCCCCTGCTTGCTCAAGCTGCGATCGAAGCGCTTCGTCCTTGATGTGATCAGCGAAGTTAGTGTCGGTAAAACCTGGCGAGATGACCGTGACGCGAAGACTGCTGGCAAGCTCCTGACGCAGGCCATCGGACAGCGCGACCACCGCTGCTTTAGTACAGGAGTAAACAGATTGTCCCGGGACGGTCTTGCGGGCAGATGTCGAGGCGATGTTGATGAAGTGGCCCGCCGCCTGCTTTCGGAAGACTGGAAGCGCAGCAGCAATCCCGTACAAAACGCCCTTGATATTTACGTCTATCATCTGTTCCCAATCATCGACCGCCAAGTCATCCAGCTGGCCGATGGGCATCGCACCAGCGTTGCTAATCAGCACATCGAGCCGCCCAAAGCGCTCGCGCGCCAACGCCACTAGCTTCTCGAGGTCAGCGCGTTTGGTCACGTCGATCGCCGCCTGCGCCGCCTCGCCACCAGCTAAGTTAATTCGGTTCGTCACCTCTGAAAGACGATCCGAACCTCGCGCGCCAAGAACAACCTTGTGCCCACGAGCTGCCAGGAACGCAGCGGTCGTTGCACCGATGCCACTGCTCGCGCCAGTAATCGCTACCACTTTCACCACCTATCACCCCTCGCTTGCAGCCGCCGGCCTGATGCGTTCTGGTCGACGATGTCCGTAACGCCAACATAGGCCAACTTCATCGGGCCGGAGATGTACGTCACCAGGGGAGCGCCCGTCGGTCGTTGAGGAACTTGCCCGTTTGTCCGGCATCGTCCGATTTGGCAAGTTGGACGATGATCTCCGCGGCCTGCTCGACCGTGCGGTAGCCGGTGTGGCCGTTGAAGTCGGTGGCCGTGTAGCCGGGGTCGGCGCTGTTCACCCGGATGTTGAATGGGGCGAGCGCCTTCGCGAACGACACGGTCACCGCGTTCAGCGCCGTCTTCGAACTGTTGTAGCCCAGGATGTTGACACCGTAGAACTCGCCTTGCGGATCACTCAGCGAGCCGAGCGACCCCAGCTCGCTGCTGACGTTGACGATTGACGCCGAACCCGCAGCCTTCAGGAGCGGCGTGAAGGCCTGGATCAGGCGGATAGCGCCGAACACGTTGACCTCATAGACTTGGCGGATTTCGTCGATGCTCTGCTCCGTCGGGTGGGCATAGCTGCCGGGGATGCCGGCATTGGCAATGAGGGCGTCGAGCTTGCCGTCTTCCGCCGTCACCCGGGCGGCGGCTGCCTTGACCCGCGCGTCGTCATCCACGGGGATGTCGATGGCCCGCACATCATGGCCAAGATCTCGCAGGGTGTGCGCGGCGGCTTCGCCCCGCTGAGCGTCGCGGGCGCCAAGCCAGACCCGGTACCCGAGGCCGCCAAGCCGGCGCGCGGTTTCGTAGCCGATGCCCTTGTTGGCGCCGGTGATCAGTACGGTCTTCGGCATGGTGGTTCTCCGGATGATTGATCTGAGCCCGCGTGCTGATGCAGCGGCCTCAGAGGAAGGCGGTGAGGACGTCGCGCAGGCTGCGCGGCGGACGGCCGAGAAGCTCGCCCAGCATGGGATCGACCGCGGCGAAGTCGCCCCGGCGGGCGGCGCGGAACGTGCCGAGCAGCATCTCGGCGTAGAACAGGGGGATGCCCGCCGCCACGCGTGCGTCGCGCCACGCGTCATCGGTGACGATGACGTGCTGGATTTCCCGCCCGCTCACCTCGGACGCGATTGCGGCCACGTCCGCCATGGTCACTGAGTCGGTCGCTGTGAGCGGCGGCGTGATCCCGGCTGTCCGGCCGTTCTCGACGAGGATGATCGCGTCGGCCTCCGCCAGATCGGCCCGCGCCGTCCAACTCACCGGGCCGTCCTCAGGCACGCGAAGCTCGCCGGCCTTCAGGCCGTCCCCGATCAGTTGCAGGCAGCTTTCGGCGTAGAAGCCGTGGCGGAGCGCGGTGAAGGGCAGGCCGCTCGCGGCGAGATCCTCCTCCGTGCGGGCATGCTGGTCGGCGGGCGCGAAGGGCGACCCCTGCCGCGCGCCCATGTGGCTCGTGTAGAGGATCCGGCTTACTCCGGCTTCCCGCGCTGCGGCGATCGCGGCGTGGTGCAGGCGGAGCGCCTCCTCGCCGAGCTTGTCCGCGGAGATCAGGAGCACCTGGTCTGCGCCCTCGAAGGCGGCACCAAGACTGGGAGGGTCGGCGAAGTCTCCCTTCCGGACCTGGACGCCGCGTCCTGCAATGTCGGCCGCCTTGGCAGGGTCGCGGACGCTGACAGCGATGTCGCTGGCGGGGAGCCGCGCGAGCAGCGCGCCGACGACATCCCGGCCAAGCTGACCTGTGGCTCCGGTTACGACGATCATTTGCGGCCCGTTCCATTGATAGCTAATTAGATGTAACAGAGATAACAAGCCGATGCAATCCACGCTATTCAATGTACCGAACCAGCGCTAACGTGAGCGGATGGCGACGCAGCCGATCCTCGAAGAGCCCGCCAACGCTCGCGAGCGCATCCTCGCGGCGGCGGCGGCTCTGCTGGCGGCGGGGGGAAGCGAGGCGACGACCACCCGCGCCGTCGCGGCCGCCGCGGGCGTGCAGGTGCCGACGATTTACCGGTTGTTCGGCGATAAGGACGGCCTGCTTGCGGCTGTAGCCGAACAAGTGTTGGCCGATTACGTCGCCACCAAGGACCAGACTGCGGCCGAGGACGACCCGGTGGTCGAGCTTCGGCAGGGCTGGGACGATTACATCGGGTTCGGTTTGAGCCACCCAGCCGTCTTCGCACTGATCAACAGCCCCAGCCGCCCCGTATCGTCGGCGACCGCTGCGGGACTCACGGTCCTTGCCCGGCGCGTCCATCGCGTCGCGCGGGCCGGCCGCCTGCGGGTCACGGAGGAACACGCGGTGGATCTGATCCATGCCTGCGGCACGGGAACAGTGTTATCGCTGATCGCCAAGGCGCCAGAGGTTCGGAATGATCTCGCGGTCGCCGCCCGGGAAGCGGTGATGGCCGCCATTTTGGACGAGCCCCGACCCGAGACGGGCGCCGTCGCCGCCATGGCGACGGGCCTGCGCGCCCGCCTTGCCGACCTCTCGAATCTGACACCGGGCGAGCGCCACCTGCTGGACGAACTGCTCCGGCGGATCGCCCACGAATCTGGGTGAACGAGTGAAGTCGCTCGGCGGCCTAGGGAGGGCGATGCAAGGGAACCGCGTGATCCTCACCGCCGGCATGCTGCGGGTGTACGGCGCGTCCAGTGCGAGGGCGAGGCAGTGCACGTCGTCGCGCACCGCTTCCACGACCTGTCCGATGCGCGGGCCAGCGTCGGCGACCGCGAGGGGAGCTTTCCGCCGTGCCCGCGGCCGTGCGCTCGAATGCTGGTGGCCAGGCGGGATTACACCGGGCTGCACTCAGTCCGCCGGTCATCGTGGTCGCGCGCTAAGCGCAACTAGAGCAACTTGCGTTCGTTGCGGATGGTAGGTCTTCCCCGACGCGGGCCTGATGTGATTCACCATACAGGCTGGGCAGAAGGCCAGCATGTATGGGTCAGCCGCTTTCCCACGATTTGCGCACCCGTGTCGTTGCTGCCGTATCGGGCAGCTTGTCGCGCCGGGCGGCAGCCGAGCGCTTCGGCGTGTCTGCGGCCATCGCGATCCGCTGGGTGCAAGCCGTGACCACCACGGTTCGTGCCGTGCCAAGCCGCAGGGCGGGAACACGCGCTCGCACAAGATCGAGCCATTTGCCGTCGTGATCTTAGCCGAGGTTGAGGCGGGTGAGGCGGCCTGGCCGACCCGCTCCAGCACAGCTTCGGTCAGGTTGGTCTCATCGAAGTTGCGCATATGTCCTCGACCAATGAAAAAGTTCGGCAGAGTCAGACCTGGTTCGCCGCGAGCCTATCCAAACCCGAATGAGTCGCCGATAAGACCATCCTTAGGAGGACGGCCAGGCATGCAACGACGATCAGGGGACTGGCCGCCGCGAAGAACAAGCCTTGGCTTGTCAACTGAGGCAGCAACGTCCCGCCGATGAACGGCCCGGCGATGGACCCGATCTTCGCGATGCCGATGGCCCAGCCGACACCGTTCGCGCGCATAGAAGTTGGGTAAAGCGAGCCCGAGACGCCATGAAGGCACGTTTGTGTACCGAATGCGAAGCATCCCGCCAGGAAGCACATCGGCAGAAGGAGACTGGACGCGCCGCCAAGCATGCCAAGCACCGCCACGACCGGAACTGCCACCGTGGCCAAGACAACCACGGCTGATAGGCCGAACCGGTCGGCAAACCACCCGCCGACCACGCCGCCGACGGCGCTCCCGGTGAACAACAGCGCGGTCGCGATCGCTGCGGCGCCGCGTGACAGACCAACCGACTCCACCGCCACCGGCATCCAGCTCGAGAGGGAGAACACCGTCATCGAATTTGCGATGTACATCAGCCATAGCAGCGGGGTGGCGATGCGGAGCACGCCCCGGAAGAGGTCTGCAAACCCTCCAGTGGTTGTGTTGCTGGTCATGGCATCCGGCACGATGCGCGTCTGCGGCGTGATGCCGAGGTCCGGGCGCAAGACGCCGGCGATCTTCGCCGCGGCCGCCTGCCTGGACGGGATTTCTGCCAGGTGGCGCAACGATTCCGGGAGTGCCGCCACGAACGCGAGCGCGGCTGTCAGCGAAATGGCGCCACCCACGAAGAACATCATCGGCCAGCCGTAGCCGGCGATGATGACCGCAGCCGAGAAGCCCGCCAGGATGCCGCCTACGGAGTAACCGGCGAAGATGATGCCGACCGAGGTGATGCGCAGCGATTTCGGCGACACCTCCGCGACCAGCGCCACAGCATTCGGCACGGCGCCACCCAGGCCCAGCGCGGCCAAGAAGCGCAGGGCCAGCAACTGGTCGTACCCTTCAGCAAAGCCGGTCGCCACAGTCAGCACGCCGAAAGCGAGCGCACCCGCGACGATCGCGCGCTTGCGCCCGATCCGGTCCCCGATACGGCCGAGTACGATCGACCCGACGAGGAGACCGAACAACCCGACGCTGAAGACCAGACCCATCGATTGCGGCGACAAGGCCCAACTCCTGATCAGGACGGGTGCGGCGAACGACAGGGCTGCCACGTCGTAGGAGTCGCAGACCAGGAGCAGGAAGCACAGCCCGATGATCTGCAGCACCGGCCCGCTGAACCCTTGCCGCTCCACGATCTCGGAGACGGTGTAACTCCTTGGCATGGCCTGTTCCTCGTTGTTCGTTGTTCGTTGTTGGCCGGAATGACTAGACTGCGGTTGGCATCTCCGCGGGCGACGGGAGTTGGCGCCCGACTGCGGTGCGGATGTGGGCGCCCTGCCGGAGCAATGTTTCCTGCAGTATCCCTATGGCGACCTGGTCCGGGTCGACCCCGCCATCGGCGGCAAGCGCCGCCGCTGCCCCGGCCGCATGGCCGGTCAGCCAGCATTGCGGGATCTCGCGCATGAATGTCTGCGATGATGCATCGCATGACAGGTGCCGCCCTGCCACGATCAGCCCCGGCGTCGCGCGGGGCAGCAAGCTGCCGTATGGCACCGACACGCTGTCCCATTTGGGCGCCAGGCTGGGACTGACGCCGACCTCCGTGTCATGGATCCGTCCGGCCGACCAGTCATCGCGCAGCAGGCTCTGCGCGCCGAGCAGCCGCCGGGTCAGGCGGACACCCACCTGGGAGGCGGTCAGCATGATCCAGGCGCTGGCAAAGCCGGGTGCGTGGGCGCGATAGTAGGCGAGCAGTTCCATCATCTTGTCACGGGACCGCAACTCGACCTCGGTCAGGTCGTGGGCGTCCAGGCCGTCATACCCCGCCCAGCGCGGACCCATGAACACCGCGACGTCGTTCCGCCAGGACGCGATCGGCCACTCGAACAGGCCCATCTGCTTGCGGGCTTCGGCAGCGAACGCCTCATACCCGGCCGAGCGGCGGAAGCCGAGCCAGCGTTCGCAATCCACGCCACCCCAAAGCCATGACGTATTGATGCATTGCTGGATGGACGACGCCTCGACATCGTTCGCCGACGCCTCTCCGGCGCTGGCGAATATGTCGCCATCGCCCGTGGTGTCCACCACCACGCGGGCGGTGATGGCGAAGCGGCCGCCCTTGCTCTCGAACACCACGCCGCGCAGGCGTCCGTCCGCCACGATGGCGCTGGAAGCCCAGACGTGGAACAGCAGTTCCACTCCGGCCTCCCGCACCGCGGCGAGAGACACCGCTTTCAACTGCTCCGGGTCGATCATCGGCGCCCACGTCACCGTGTCGTGGTGCGCCGAGAACCGGGGCTTCCATTTGGCCACGGCGTCCACCTCCCGCGATCCCCAAGACGATGGGTTCGGCCCGTGGATGGCGTCCGCGGGAAGGCGGTCGAGCAGCTCGTCACCCAGGCCCTTGATGACGAGCTTGCCATCCCAATCCGTCATCCGGTCGATCCAGATCACCAGGCCGCCGGTCGAGAGGCCGCCGAGGTGGTTATACCGTTCCGTCAGCATGACCCGGGCGCCGAGGCGGGCCGCCGCGATGGCAGCCGTGGTGCCCGCCGGGCCGCCGCCGACCACCAGGACATCCACGTCGTGCAGGATCGGCACCTGCCTCTCCGGTTCGGTGACCGTGCCCAGCGCCGGGCGGGTGCCTTGCTTGCGCCCGGGCGTTATCTCCTCGCCATAAACCTCAGTGATGTAGGTGCCCATGTCAGCCCTCCAAGAATGAGTTTGTCCCGCTAGGCTCGCGACCGTCGAAAGCGGCCTCAAGCAGGGTTTGCAGACCCTCGCGCGCCAGTGGCGCTGGGGTTGGATAAGGACTCGCCGCCGTGATCACGGCCGCACGCGGGACGTCGTCACGGTTCATGCCCAACTCGGCGAGCGACGACGGCGCGCGAAGCGTGGTTGCGAGGCTGAACAGCCCGGCAGCCGCGCCAGCCGATCCCAGCGCGTGTGCGATGCGCCGCATAGCATCGGGCGCGGCAGCTTCATTGTAGGCAACCGCGTGCGGCAGGATGACGGCGTGTGTCGGGGATGCGGCAGTCCGAAGCTGCCTCCGAGCACGTGGCACAGCTCATGGTGCAGCGACATGCCGACCAGCCCGAGTCAGGTGCCTGCTCCGGCGTGGACACGACGATCGTCCGGTTGCAGCCGAGCCGCTGCAGTCCTGGCGGGATTTGGCCGACCCTGCCGCTGCCGAACACGATACGCGCCGGCAGCGCATCATAGATGAACGGGATCATGCGACCGCTCCCAAATGGCGGGCGCCGGGCTCGCGCTGGCGGGCGAGGAACGCCACGCGGTCCTCGTCGAGCGTCACGCCGAGGCCAGGGCCTGCCGGGATCAGCAGCGTCCCGTCCCGCGGCGTTAGGGAGGCTGTCACGATGTCGTCCGCCAGGCGCAAGGGGCCGAACAGCTCGCTGCCCAGGCGCAGGTCCGGCAGGGTCGCGAACAAGGCCAGGCTGGCTGCGGTCCCGAGGGATGTTTCCAGCATCGTGCCGCCGTAGACGCCCATGCCGGACGCGGCCGCAACGGCGGCGACCCGACGGCTGCCCGTCAAGCCGCCATCACGGTTCGGCTTGAGCGAGAGCACGGACGCGCCGCCCCCTGCCGCGACCCGGAACGCGGCCTGCAAGCTGGTGACCGCCTCGTCCGCGATCACCTCCATCCCCAACCCGGTCCGCAGCCGCGCGATGCCGTCAACGTCGCCGGCCGGCAGCGGCTGCTCGATCGCCTCCAGCCCGGCCTGCGCCAGTGCGGGCAAGAAGCGGGCCGCCATCACGCAGTCCCAGGCCCCGTTCACGTCCGCGATCACCGACGCCCGCCCATGGAAAGCCTCCACGATCGCTGCGGCACGCGCGACGTCGGCGGCGGCCGTCGCCCGGCCAAGCTTCAGCTTGAACCGGCGATGCCCGCGTTCAGCCAGGGCACGCTCGCCCTCCTCGACATCGCCGCCGGCGCTGCCCGTCGACAGGGTCCAGGCGACCGGGATGCCTTGTTGGCATGGCCCACCCAGCAGGTGCACCGCAGGCACGCCAAGCCGTTTGCCGAGCAGGTCGACAGCCGCCATCTCGACTGCGCCCCGCGCCGCGGCATTGCCGCGCACCAGCCCTGTGACACTGGCGGCAACCGCCTCCACACCGGTGATCTCGGTGCCGACGAGAACAGGCGCAAGATATTTTTCGATGACGGCCTGCACGCTCTCGGCGCTTTCTTCGCCCCAATAAGGGCCACCCAGGACCGACGCCTCTCCCAGGCCTTCCACACCGTCGGCGTCACGCATCCGGACCAGGATCACGTTCTGCACGCTCACCGTGCCGAACGACATCGCAATCGGTTGGCGCAGCCTGATGTCCAGACGCGTGGTGGACAGGGTTGCGATGCGGGCCGGCATCATCAAACGGTCGCGACCGGCGTAACCGGGGAGCCGATTGCGCCACGCAGGCGCAGCGGCGGCGCCGTCAGCAGGAAGCGGGACCGGCCCTGCGCACGCAGCCAGGCGGCCAGGGGCGTGAGGTGCCATAGCTCGGCGAGGTGGATGCCAAGCTTGAACAGGCATAGCTCGTGCAGCGGCACCGCCGAATGGGTCGGAGCGTCGCAGCCGCCCGCCGGGTGCGCCTCCACCGCGTAGTTGTCGGCGATCAGGACGCTCACATCGGACGACGCGACCCAATCCAGCAAACGCTGGTCGCGTCCGTCCAGCACGGCGCAGGAATGCTCCAGCGCGTGGGCGTCCGGCCGGCCGTCCATCTCCACCAGCATCTGTGCGAACCCGGTGTGCAGACACACCATGTCGCCGGGCTCGACGCTGACGCCGTCCGCATCCATGACCCGGCGCAGGTCCTCGTAACCGACATGGCGGTGCTCGCGGCCGAAATGCGCATGCAGGTCGATCATCACGCCGCGGCCCTGCACGCACGTCTCCGCCATATGCTCGATGCCGAGCGCGCGCGCGGCGGACGGCTCGGGCTGTTGCCCGGAGGCGACGGCGCCAGTGGGTCCGGTCACGTCCGTCCCGGCACGGTAACCGTTGTAGTAGCGCGGCTCGGGGATCCCGTCCCCATCCGCGTCGAACAGTTGCCCGACATGGGCAAGGCCGTCCCACTGCGTCGAATACTGCGTGTGCAGCAGCACGGCATCATCGCTCATGACGTCCGTCAGCGCAGGGTTGTCTTGCCCAAGCTGGTAGTTGACGTTGGCTCGGCCGTTGCGGATCGTCGGGCGTAGCACGGGAGGGTGACGCCGCTCGTTGAGCCGGTTGCCGCCGGGCAGGTCGAGCGGAAGGCTGAGGCAGAAGCTACGCCCCTCGCGCACTTCCGCGATGCCCTGCAACACCTTGGCCGGCGTCAGCAGGTTCAGCCGTCCACGCTGGTCGTCCGGGCCCCAGTCGCCCCAATTGGACCCGGGCGGCCGGCGCGTCCAGCGTGGGGAGGTTGCCTCACGCATGCTGGAACGCCAGGCTGCCGATCGGCTCCAGCGCGAAGTCGAACGTGCCGGTGTGGAACGGCTTGCCCATGCCACGCGATGCCAGGTCTTCCGCGTCATGGTGCTGCACCAGGGTGAGCGTCACGTCGTCGCGCACGCTGAAGATGGAGTCGTCGTCGATCCACGGGTCGCCCCGGAAGTAGAGCAGCGTCGTCATCGGCTGCATGCCGGACGCCGCAAGCTTCAGGTGGACGTGGCCGGGCCGCATGCCGTGGCGGCCAAGGCGGCGCATCATGTCGCCGCACGCCATCCCGGAAAGGTCGCCGATCTCATAGCAGCCGGGCACGACCGTCTCGATCTCGTAGTGCCCGGCCGCATCAGCGATCACCCGGCGGCGGAAATTCCACTCCGGCTGGCTCGGATCGTCCTCGGCATAGGCGCCGGCGGCATTGGCCTGCCACACATCCAGTTCCGCATGCGGGAGCGGCCTGCCGGTTCCGGCCTCGACGACCCGACCGGACAGGAACAGGCGCTCCCCGGGCTCCTCGGGCCGCATGATGCCTGCCGGGCTTCGTACAGCCGGCGCCCCGGCGCGATATAGCGGTCCTTCCACGTTATCGACGGTCCGGCGCTCATCGCCACCATGCGTCGTCTCGGTGACAAGGGTATCGAGGCCGAAGACATGGGTCAGGAACCGCCATTCCTTCGTCGCGGCGACGCGGTCCAGGAACGCGCAGAGCCCGCCCAGTTCGGCCTCCGTCAGCCGGACCTGTTCGGCCGCTTCGAGCAGATGGCGAAGGACGACGGCCATCCGCGCCTGAAGCGCCGGGTCAGCCCCCGGAGCGCCTGGCTTCATGGCTCCAACCACCTGGGTGACGAGAGCGGTGACACGCTGGCTCGGCATAGGACTCTCCTTCACCAGGCGATATGTGCGTATATCGCCCTTTGTTCTTATTACGCACATTAGGAAGCCCGCTGGTCGCGCCTGTCAAGCGGAAACGCGCGGACCGGAAGCAGCCCGGAAAGCCTGGGCAGCGGGCCATGCTTGTGCGATATGCGCCCACATGCCCGATGACCCGCCTTCCGAAATCCTGTCGCGCGACCTCGTTGCCGGACTGGGCAAGGGCCTGGCGATCATCGAATTTTTCAACGAAACCAGGCGTCGCATGGCGATCAGTGAAGCCGCCGGCCTCACCGGGCTGACGCGCGCCGCCGCACGCCGCTACCTGCTCAGCCTGGTCCACCTCGGCTATGCCGAGTTCGACGGCAAGTTCTTCTCGCTGACGCCGCGCGTCCTGCGGCTCGGCCATGCCTATCTCGCAGCCACTCCGCTCCCCAAGCTGTTGCAGCCCTCCGTTGACCGCATCGCCAGGGAAGCGGGCGACCCCTGCATGGCGGCCGTGCTCGACGAGACGGAGGTCGTCTGCATCGCGCAGGCCGCACCGCCTCGCATGGTGTTCACCAGCCTCAGCGTCGGCAGCCGCCTGCCGGCCTACAGCACCGCGCTTGGCCGGGTGTTACTGGCCTACGCGCCCGCCGCGCACTTGGAGCGTTACTGGCAGAAGGCCCGGCTGGAAGCGCGCACGGCGAAGTCCTTGTTCACCCGCAAGGCGCTGGAGCGGGAACTCATCGCCGTCCGGAACAACGGCTACGCCATCGTCGATGAAGAGGTCGAGCTGGGATTGCGGACCATCGCCGTCCCGATCCGCAACAGCAACGGTGTGGTCGTGGCCGCGCTCAACGTCGCGGTCCACGCCAGCCGCATCCCCGTGGAGGATATGGCGCGCACCCTGCTGCCGCTGCTGGCGCCCGCGCAGGAAATGCTGGCTTAGCCCTGGCCGAGCGCCCGGTCGTCGAACCGGCGCTGCCCGCGCCGATGCGGCGATGTTCCGTTCGACCCAGCCGTCGAGCGCCTTGACCGGCTCGCTCAGCGAGGCGCTCTGATGGAAGGGGACACGGCAATTGACCTTCCCTTCTGGTGGCTGTCGCGGAGCTCCAGACGCCCGGCACGGCGATCCAGATTACGCCCTCCGACCGTCGCGAAGATGCAGCATCTCGTCCAGCCAATTGAAGACAACCTCGTGCAGATAGGCCAAGGCGCCTGACTGGCAGTGGTTTTCCGCACCGTCCTCGCTCGTGAACGGGAACAGCGTCTTCGGCGCTTGCAAGGCATCGTAGACCTGCTGCGGCTGGCCGGCGAAGAACATGTCGCCCTCAGCCTCCAAGACGAGGCAGGGACACTCGATCTGGCCGACGGTATCCTTCACTGTGTGCTGCTTCGTTTGCTCCACGAACTCGGCGATGCTCGAGACGCCGAATGACCACAGGCCTTGTGTAACAGCCCAGCGGAGCGCCGTGTTCGCCTTCATGGCTTCGCGGATGATCGTCTCGCCCTTGGCGACGTCGCCGGATTGCAGGGCGGCGACGGCCTCCGCCGGAAGCAAGCTCTGCAGGGCGGAATGCAGGTCGTACACCCCGTCGAAGAAGATGGCGGCGCGGAACCGATGCTCGAACGCCGCCGCGCGGGCGGCCCAAAGCCCGCCAAGGCTCATGCCGAGCAAGGTGAGCTGGTCTCCGGCGACATCCGGCCTGGTCAGGGCATAGTCCACGACCGGGGTCACGACCTTTTCCCAGTCGTGGCGGAAGACGAGCTTCTGCTCCCGCATGGGCGCACCCTGCCCGGGACCGTCGAAGGTGAGGCAATTGTAGCCGCGCCGGACCGCGGCCGCCGCGAAGAAGAAATACATCTCCTCGACGCTGGAGTCGTAGCCGCCGTGATAGATGATCGTCGGACGCGGCGCGCCAGAGTCATCCACCTTGTAGAAGTAGCCCGGCAGGGTCGTTCCCTCGTAAGGGATTTTGATCGGCTCCCAGGTCGGGCCGCTGAGCTTCGCCGCCTCGGCGTAGGCCTTTTGCGACGCCCTGGACGTCGAGAGTATCCGCGGGTCCGCCGGGTCACCGTGCAAGTAGAACTCGGCCGTCCGGAAGTAGGTCGACGCACGCAGGTAGCTCTCGCGTGCGCTTACGCGGTGTCCCGCACTCAGGCTTGCGTCGGCTCGCGACCGGACGCGGTGCGCCAGCTCGTCCCACTCCGTGAACCAGCTCTCGAAATCGCCTTCCTTTATGCGTCCGGCGACGGCCATCATCTCGCCGATGTCGGCCCCTCCGTAGTAGGTAAAGCCCAGATTGCGGATGAACTCGAAGGCGAACGAGTTGTCCTCGAAAGCGACCTTCATCGATGTCTCCTGATGCGGTAATCCTGTGACGGACGGAACGCCGCCGTCTCGTCCAACTAGGAGTGCATTGGATGGAACGCAACCGTTCCGCCGCAGATTCTTCGGCACGCCGGCCAAGCGGAGCGGCCGTGATGCGCGACGAGGTGACGGCCGCGCTGTCCCGTGCCTTCTTCGTCGAATGGGCGCGGGTCGGCTATGCGGCGCTCAGCCTCGAGCACGTGGCCAAGACAGCCGGAGTAGGCAAAGCCGCGCTCTATCGGCGGTGGTCATCCAAGGTCGAAATGGCGAGCGACCAACTGTCTCAGGTCGGCCTGAAGCTCACCGACACCCGCGACATGGGGTCGTTGGAGGCGGACCTTCGGGCGCTGCTGCTCGCGTTCCGGCGCGTCCTGCGTCACCCGATGATCAAGCGCATCGTCGCCGACCTGAACGCCGAGGTCGCTCGCGATCCGTCGCTTGAGGAGGCGATCCGCCCGTTTCAACAGGCGCGCCGCGCCCGGGCCCAGCAGCTGATCGAGCGCGCCATCGCACGAGGAGAAGTGGACGAGAACGCGGATCGGGAGATGATCCTCGACCTGCTTGCCGGGCCGATCTACTGGCGGCTCGTGGTCATAGGAGGCCGATCCGACCTCGCCCACGTGGAGCGGCTCGTGCGCGTGACGACCGCCGCGGTCAAGGCGAATTGATCGACCCGGCTATCTCATGATCGCGCTCCGATGGGTCGGTCCCTCGCCGATCCCGGCCGCGGGCGGTTTCGCCGAGGTGAACGGGCGTGTGTCTGGACCAGCCAACTACGAGTCGAGACTCAAGCCGTGAGGCGTTCAGCGGCGATCGCGCTGATCCTAGCGCGATGTTCCGTCCCCCATATGCAGAGCGGCATCAGGGCGACGACGAGGGTCTGTCCGAACGCGGTCAGCGTATAGTCCACCATCGGAGGAACGCGCTGGTAGTCGTGGCGCGTGAGCACGTCAGCCGCCGCCAGCTCCCGCAGCTGCTGGATCAGCACCTTCTCGCTTACGCCCGATACCAGCCGCTTGAGGTCGCCAAAGCGCCTGGGACCCGAGTTCAAGTGATAGAGGATGAGCGGCTTCCACTTGCCACCCATCACGGCGAGCGCGACGTCCAGGCCGCAGGGTGGATCGGGATCCATCGTCATCGCCCCATACTTACCTTCAGGTAGGTTCTGTCCAATTCCATAGCTCCATTCCATATCGTGGTGAACACTGGACGGGAACAGACGATGGGTAAGCTCGACGGCAAGGTGGCGGTCATCACCGGTGCGAACAGCGGCATCGGCCTGGCCGCCGCGAAGCGCTTCGCGGGGGAAGGCGCGCGGGTCTTTATGACCGGCCGGCGCCAGCCTGAGCTCGACCGCGCCGTGTCCCAGGTCGGAGGGGGCGCCCGCGGCGTTCCGGGCGACATCGCCAACCTCGCCGACCTCGACCGGCTCTATGGCGTGGTGCGCGAGGAGGCGGGCACCATCGACGTGCTGTTCGCCAACGCCGGCGGCGGCGACTTCATGCCGCTGGCCGAGATGACAGAGGACCACTTCGATCGGACCTTCGACATCAACGTCAAAGGCACGGTGTTCACGGTCCAGAAGGCCCTGCCGCTGCTGCAGGACGGCGCCTCGATCATCCTGACTGGCTCGTCCGCAGCCAACAAGGGCATGCCCGCGTTCAGCGTATACGCCGCCACCAAGGCGGCCATCCGCAGCTTTGCGCGCGGCTGGGCGGCGGAGCTCGGTCCCCGACGCATCCGGGTGAACGTGCTCGTGCCCGGCGCGACCCTGACGCCAGGGTGGAGCGGGCTCAGCCAGAGCGAGGAGCAGCACAAGGCCTTCGTGGCCTTCTCAGAGGCCGCGACACCGCTCGGGCGCATGGCCGACCCTTCCGAGATCGCAGCCGCCGCCCTATTCCTGGCCTCAGACGAGAGCAGCTTCGTCAACGCAAGTGAGCTCCACGCCGACGGTGGCGCCGGCCAGATCTAGCGAGCAGACGTCGACCCCACCCGTCGGAAGCCCGCGTCCATGATCCAACATCGTGCAGCTCATACCCTCTCCTGCCGCGACTTCGGATGGCTCAAGGCGCGCCACCACTTCCGGGTGACGCAGGACGGCGATCCCCCGCGCACGGACCGCTCGGAGCCCTTGTGGTCTGGAACGACGACGAGGTCGAGCCGGGCACGGGCTTCGGCCTGCATCCGCACGCGACATGGAGATCATCACCTTCGTGCGCGAGGGAAGCGTCAGCCATCGCGACAGCACCGGCGGCGTCGGCCACATCCGCGCCGGCGACGTCCAGGTGATGAGCGCCGGGACCGGCATCCGCCACGCCGAGCGCAGTGACGGCGATGTCCCGCTCAGAATCTTCCAGATCTGGCTTCTCCCGCGCGAGCGCGGGGGCCCGCCGCGTTGGGCCAGTCGCCGGTTCCTGGACGGGGACCGCGCGGGTCGGCTGGTGGCGCTGGCCAGCGGGCGCCCGGGCGACGGGGACGCCTCAGCATACGCGCCGACGCCCGAGTGCTCGGGGCGGGCGACGCTGCGGTCCGGCGAAGCGACCTCCTACGGGCTTGATCCCGGACGCATGGCCTATCTCGCGCCGTCCAGGGGCGTCGTGCGGGTCAACGGCTGCCGGCTCGTCCCGGGCGATGGCCTCGCCGCGGTCGCGGATCCCCAGCTGGAGATCCAGGCGGAGGAGGACGCCGAAATCGTCCTGGTGGACGCCGCCTGAGGGTTTGGTGGAGGAAAGCCCGGGGACTCAGCGCTCGCAGGCCTGGACGGCCTCGACCACGAACTCGATGACCGCGCGCACCCCGGGCAGCATACCCCGGCGAGGTGACGACGAGGTGCACGATCCCATCCTCGCCGCTCCAGTCGTCCATCACGCGGGTCAGGGCGCCGGACGCGAGGTCCTCCTAGCAGTTCCGCTCGGGCAGGAGCGTGACGCCGAGGCCCGTGCGAGCTGCGAAGAGGAGCTACTCCACATTGATCCCAGCATTCCCGGCGAGCATTCGGCCAGCCGGCAGGTCTCCCGGCGCATTGTCGGGCGCCTGAAGGCGCCGGCGGGAGCGTGGACGTCGTCCATCGCGACCTGGCGGCCGCTCCGCTGCCCCACCTCGACCTTGCCAACCTGCCGAGCCGCCACCCCCAGGCCGACGCGGCGCCACGGCCCCCTCCAAGGGCCGGCGCGACAGCGACCAGGCGTTGCAGGAGTTCCTGGACGCCGACACCGCGGTGATCGGCGCGCCCGTGTACAACTTCACCATCCCGAACCAGCTGAAGGCCTGGATCGACTGGATCCTAGTGACGGGCGTCACCTTCCGCTACGGCGCGAGCGGTCCCGAAGGCCTGGTGAAGGACAAGCGGGTGGTGCTGGCGCCGACCCGCGGCGGCTTCTACGGCCAGTGCTCGCCCACGGCGGCCTCCGATCGCGCGGATCATCCAGTCAAGCGTTCGACGCTGCTGTATCAGCTCAGGGTCACGGACCAGATCGGCCGAGCGACTCTCCAGGTCGAGGGTGACATCCACATTGGGATATCGCTGAAGGAACGCCGTAAGTTCGTAGCCGAGGACGTTCAGGCCGAAGCCGATGCCCAAGTTGACCTTGATGGACCCGGGGGGCCCATCCGCCACGCTGCCGACGTAGTCGAGCGCCTCGCCCGCCCGTTCGATGATGTCGCGCGCACGGTCTCTGAGGGCGATGCCTGCGGCGGTCAGCGTCACATCGCGCGTGGAGCGGTGAAACAAGCGTGTGCCCAGGGCGCCTTCAAGCCGCGCGACGCTGCGGCTGACGTTCGACTTGGGCAAGCCCAGCGCGCGCGCCGCCTCGGAGAAGCCATGCAGCGCCGCCACGCGCTCGAACACCTGAAGATCGTTCAAGTCCCCCGGTAACGGCTGAGATCGCTCGACAAAGCGGCCGCGAATTGATTCGCTGTTTTTATGACGAAGAGCTTTCGCCCATGGCGTGTCGATGAGACGTGGTTGCTGCCACCATCGGTTCAGGACTTTGTGCCGGCAGGGCACCCGGCGCATCTGGTGCGCGACATTGTGCGGGAGGAGTTGGATCTCAGCGCCATCCTCTCGGCCTACACCGAGGCACGCGGCTTGCCGCCGTATCACCCTGGCATGATGGTGGCTTTGCTGCTTTATGCTTATAGCCAGGGCGTTTACTCGTCCCGCCGGATCGGGCGTGGCTGCAAAGAGCGGTTGGACTTCCAGGCGGTCACGGCGCTGAACCGGCCGGACTTCCGCACCATCAGCGAGTTGCGCCGCCGTCACCTGGCGGCGCTGGGCGAGTTGTTCGTTCAGGTGCTGGCACTCTGCCAAAAGGCAGGCCTGGTCGGCCTCGGCCATGTCGCGGTGGATGGCACCAAGCTGCGCGCCAATGCTTCCAAGCATAAAGCGATGAGCTACGAACGCATGGTCAAGGCCGAAGACGAATTGGCGGCAGAGGTCGCGAGCTGGCTCGACAAGCGGCCGAGGTCGATACCACGGAGAACGCCGGACACGGTCCCGACCTGTCAACGGCGGTCGAATTCCAGGCCAGCGTGGCGGAGTAAAAGCAGGCCAGTGCCGTCGTGGTGCGCTGCTGTGCAAAGGGCCCCGATCGGGGCCCTTTGCACAGCAGCGGCATCATTCCAGATCAGCCGGTGGCGATCTCGCCGGTCTCGGGATCGATGCTCTCGTCGGTGGACTGGTTTTGCTCCGCCGGGGCCTTATTGGCAGGGTGGCGGCTGGTTGATTGGCGCAGCCGATAGCTTTCTCCGTTCATGGTCAGGATGCTGACGTGATGCGTCAGCCGATCCAGCAGCGCCCCAGTGAGCCGCTCCGAACCCAGCACCGAGGTCCAGTCCTCGAACGGCAGGTTCGAGGTAACGATTGTCGAGCCGCGCTCGTAGCGTTGCGAGAATGCCTCGAACAGCAGTTCGGCCCCGGTCGGCGACAAGGGCACATACCCGAGTTCGTCGACGATCAGCAGCCTCACCGCCTGTAGGTCGCGCTGCAGCTTGAGCAGGCGCCGCTCGTCGCGTGCCTCCATCATCTGGTTGACCAGCGAGGCTGCCGTAGTGAACGCAACAGAGAACCCCTTCTGGCAAGCTGCAAGGCCCAGCGCCAACGCCACGTGCGTCTTGCCGGTGCCGCTGTTGCCCAGCGCGATGATGTTCTCCCGCCGCAGGATGTACTCGCAGCGCGCCAGCTCCAGCACCAGCATCTTGTTCAACCCGGGGATGGCGGTGAAGTCGAACGTGTCGAAGCTCTTGGTCGCCGGGAACCGGGCCGCGCGGATCCGCCGTTCCACCGTCCGCCGCTCGCGGTCGAGCAGCTCGAGTTCAATCAGCCGCAGCAGATAGCGCGGATGATCGACACCGTCGCGGGCGCATTCGCGAGCGACCTTGTCATACTCGCGCAGCACCGTCGGCAGCTTCAGCTGCTTGAGATGATGGGCGAGAAGCACCTGTGGCGTGCCGCCCGTCGTGCCCGCCGGCCGCGGGTCCGGGCCAGTCATGCGGCCACCCGTGGCACCAGGGTCGCATAATCGGCCGCGGAGGTCGTCCTCACCGCCGGCCGGGGCAGATGCGGGTAGGCCGCCAGATCGAGGCGGGCGGGCCGCCGTTCCAGCCGCGCCAGTGCGATCAGCTTGACCGCGTCGAACCCGATCGCGCCCAGCCGGATCGCCTCGGTGACCGCGGCCGTCACGATCGCCTGGGGCATCGCCTCCATCAGCCGCAACACCTGGATGAACTCGCGCTTGCCGCGGTTCCCCATGCGCGCCTCGAGTAGATGGCGCAGGTGCTGGAACACCTCCGGCAGATCCCAGCCCTGCAGCGCCGCCGCCTGGTCCAGCGCATTCGGCTTCTGCTCGATCAGCGCCAGGTAATGCAGCGGGTCGGCGACGAATTCGCCCTCGCCATAGGCCCGCTTGTGCCGTGCCACGACCGCGCCGCCGCACAGGATCACCACCTGGTCGACAAAGCCTTTCACCACCACGTCCCGAAACCCGTAGAGGGTCGGCACCGAGTAGTCATTGCCGCGATAGCGGACCAACGATGTCGATGAAACCCGGCCTGCGCGCTTCTCGCACGGCTCCAGAGGCACCGCGGGCAACTCGCGCAGCACCGCACAATCGGCCGCCAGGCGCTCGCCGATGGTCTCGGCATGCCGGCCGGCACAATCGCTTTGCCGGGCACGGCAGCACTCGGCCAGCGTGGCGTTGAGCGCGTCCAAGCTCGCCGCCTCCGGCACCGGGGTCATGAAGTTGGCCCGGGCGTATTTGACCAGCCCTTCGACCTTGCCCTTGTCGTTGCCTTTCCCGGGGCGGCCGAAGCGGTCGGCAAACAGATAGTGGCTGACCAGTTCGGTAAACGCCCGCGTCCGCTCGCGCTTGCCGTCGCCGCAGATCTTGGCCACTGCGATCTTGAGGTTGTCATACAGGATCGAGAGCGGCACACCCCCGAAGAACGCAAACGACGCTACGTGGCCGTCCAGGAACGCCTCGGTCGTCTCGCACGGATAAGCCTTGACGAAACACGCGTCCGACTGCGGCAGGTCCATGCAGAAAAAGTGGAGCTTCTGCCGTACACCGCCGATCACACCGACAGCCTCGCCGAAATCCACCTGCGCATGCCCCGGCGGATGCGACAGCGGCACGAAAGTCTCCCGCCCTCGCGCCCGGCCGATCCGCACGTAATCCTTGACCACCGTGTAGCCGCCAGCAAAGCCCTGCTCGTCGCGCAGCCGCTCAAAGATCCGCTTGGCCGTATGCCGCTGCTTGACCGGAGCAGTCCGGTCCGCCTCGAGGATCGCATCGATCACCGGCAAAAGAGCGCCCAGCTTCGGCTTCGAGATCGGCATCGTCCGCGTGTAGCCGGGCGGCAGCGAAAATCGGCACATCTTCTGCACGGTCTCCCGGCTCAGACCGAATACCCGCGCAGCCTCACGACGGCTGCGACCCTCCAGGAATACAAAACGTCGAACGGCGGCATACACCTCCACGGCAAACATCCCCAGCCGCCCCCAAAAGGGACCAGCCTAACCAATGGCGGGATTTTACTCCGCCCGCATCAGCGCAACGCCAACGCTCCATCGGCCTGGTTTGTCACCGCCGTGCACACGCGAGACGCAGGAGATGGTGTTCGACGCCCACGACAAGGGCTTTGCGTTCTTCAAGGGCGCCTGCACGCGCGGCATCTACGACAACATGAAGACCGCAGTCGACACGATCTTCGTCGGTCGCGAGCGGGCCTATAATCGCCGGTTCCTCCAGATGTGCAGCCACTACCTGGTTGATCCCGTCGCCTGCACGCCCTCGTCGGGCTGGGAGAAGGGTCAGGTCGAGAACCAGGTCGGCTTGGTGCGCGAGCGGTTCTTTACCCCGCGGGTGCGGGTCAAGAGCTACGACGAGCTGAACGCCTGGTTGCTGGATCAATGCGTCGCCTACGCCAGAGCGCACCGGCATCCGGACGTCCGCGACAAGACGGTCTGGGAGATGTTCGAGGCCGAGCGACCAAGCTTAGTGCCCTATGTCGGTCGGTTCGACGGGTTCCATGCCGTGTCGGCGTCGGTGTCCAAGACCTGCCTCGTGCGGTTCGACAACAACCGCTACTCTGTGTCGGCACACGCGGTCGGGCGGCCGGTGGAGATCCGGGCCTACGCCGAGCGGATCGAGTTGCGCCAGGCCGGGCTGCCTGTCGGCGACCACCCCAGGTGTTTCGGCCGGGACCAGACGGTGTTTGACCCCTGGCACTACGTCCCGGTGCTGGCCCGTAAGCCCGGCGCGCTACGCAACGGCGCGCCATTCAAAGACTGGCTGCTGCCTGCGGGGTTGGAACGGATCCGCCGCAAGCTGGCGGGGTCAGCCGACGGCGATCGGCAGATGGTGTCGATCCTGACGATGGTGCTGAGCGACGGGCTGTGCGCCGTGGAAGCTGCCTGCCTCGAGGCGCTGCGCGAGGGCGTCCACTCCGCCGACGTCATCCTCAACATCCTGGCCCGGCAGCGCGAGCCCCCACCGCCGCTTACTATCCTGACGCCCGATGCGCTGCGCTTGACCCATGCGCCTACGGCGGATTGTGCCCGATACGACACCCTGAGGAGACCTGTGTGATGGAGCGTTCCGAGATCCTGACCGCCATGGCGGAGCTGAAGCTCTATGGCATGAAGGCCGCCTACGACGAGGTCATTGGCACGGCGGTCAAACGCCAACACGAGCCGACACGCATCGTGGGCGACCTGCTGACGGCAGAGATCTCGGAGAAGCAGGCGCGCTCGATCCGTTACCAGATCGCGATTGCCAAACTACCGCTGGCCAAGGACGTCGAGGACTTCGCCTTTGACGGCACGCCGATCAACGAGACCCTGGTGCGCGACCTGGCCAGCGGGAACTTCGTCGCCCACCAGCGCAACGTCGTGCTGGTCGGCGGCACTGGTACGGGCAAGACCCACCTAGCCATCGCAATTGCCCGCTCCTGCATCCGCGGCAGTGTGCGCGGGCGCTACTTCAACGTCGTGGATCTGGTGAACCGGCTTGAGGCGGAGGTGCGCACGGGCAAACAGGGTCGAATGGCAGACTATCTCTGTCGGATGGATTTCGTGGTGCTCGACGAGCTGGGCTACCTGCCGTTTGCCCAGTCCAGCGGACAGCTGCTGTTCCATTTAATCAGCCGCCTCTACGAGCAGACCTCGGTGATCGTCACTACCAACCTGGCGTTTGGCGAGTGGCCCAGTGTATTCGGCGACGCGAAGATGACGACGGCGCTGCTCGACCGGCTCACGCATCACTGCGACATCGTCGAGACGGGCAACGAGAGCTGGCGGTTCAAAAACAGGGTCTGAAAAGGGCTAATCGAGGCTGTGGCCTGCCCCTCCGCCTAACGGCTCCGGGAGAGGCCACAGCCTCGGTCAAACTACGCCGAAAGGGGGTCCCGATTGGGTTCTGACTCAATTTTGCTGAAGTTCGCGCGCTGGATTGCCGAGTCAGCAAGGGAATCGGCACCATGGCGCGAGGGTTCAACCCGACGGCTTTGATCCCGCCCGGGGTCGTCATGGAGAGCGTGGACGATACCGGCACGGCGGTGGTGCTGACGGTGCGCTCGTCGGCAAACGGGATGGCTTGTCCCGGCTGCGGCGGCATCAACCATCGCGTTCATAGCCGCTACACGCGGTCCATGGCAGATCTCCCGCTGAGTGGCCGCCCCGTCCAGCTGAAACTGCTCGTCCGGCGCTTCCGCTGTGATCGCGCCTCGTGCACGCGCCGCATCTACTCCGAGCGACTTGCGGCTGCAGCACCGTGGGCCCGGCGCACGGCTCGGCTGGACGAGATCGTGCACCATCTCGGCCTGGCGCTAGGCGGCCGCCCCGCGGCGAGCTTCGCCCAGCGGCTCCGGCTGCCGGTCAGCAACGATACTCTGCTGCGGGTTGTTCGGCGCCGCGGAAGTCCGGCGTTCACGCCCCCGCAGGCGGTCGGCATCGACGACTGGGCCTGGAAGCGCAATCACCGCTACGGCACGCTGATCTGCGACCTGGAACGGCGACGTACCATCGCCCTCTTGCCGGACCGCGAGCCCGCGACGGCGCAGGCCTGGCTGTCCGGCCAGCCGCAGATCGAGATCGTGACCCGCGACCGTGGTGGCGCCTATGCCCTGGCAGCAGCGCGGGCGCTGCCCGGGGCGACACAGGTGGCAGACCGCTGGCACCTGATGGAGAACGCCAGCCAGGCCTTCCTGGCCGCGACCCGTGCCTGCATGCGCCAGGTCCGCGCGGCAATCGGCGCCGCTACGGTCGACCCCCGGTTGCTGACGGCGGCGGAGAACCTCCAGTACGAGGGCTATCTCCGGCGCGAGGACGCCAACGCCGCCGTGCTCGCACTGCACAAGGCGGGCAAGGCGATCAAGGAGATCGTCCGATGCACCGGCCACAGCCGCGGGACGGTACGGCGCATCCTGCGCGGCCAGCGCGCTGAGGTATTTCGTACGCGGGAGAGCTCACTTGAGGCACATCTCCCGTGGTTGGATGCACGTTGGGCCGCCGGAGCCCGCAACGGTGCGGCGCTATGGCGAGAGTTGCGCGACTTGGGCTTCCGCGGCTCGCTGCGCGTCGTCGCTGAGTGGGCTACCCGCCGCCGCCGGGCGGAGCAGGTCAACATCGAGGGGCTGAGCCGTGTCCCGTCGGCGCGCACCGTTGCGCGCCTGATGACCACGGCGCGCGACAGCCTATCGAAAACGCAGACGGTGACGGTGGCCACCATCGAAGCAGCGGTCCCCACACTGGTGCAGGCTCGGGAGATCGTCGAAGCCTTCCACACCCTGATCCGCCGCAAGCAGGAGGCGGCGTTGGACAGCTGGCTCGACATGGCCTCTGTCAGCCTCTTGGCGCCGTTTGCGCGTGGGTTGGCGCGGGACCATCTTGCCGTCCGCGCCGCCATCTCCACCGCTTGGTCCAACGCGCAGGCCGAAGGGCAGATCAACAAGCTCAAGGTTGTTAAACGCCAGATGTATGGCCGAGGAAACCTCGATTTGCTTCAGGCCCGCGTCATCGCCGCAGGCCGGTGACCATCACCAAAACTGCGTCAGAACCCTTTTTGGACGCCGATTGACAGGGCATCAGGCTGACCGCGAACGAGGGCTATTTCCGCGGCAAGCCGCAGCTGTCGTCGGTGACGCTGCGCTTCCTGCCGGAAAGCTCGTCGAGGGACCTCGCGTTCGCTGCGGGCGAGCTCGACGCGGAAGCTGGGCTGCAGGACAAGAACTGGCTGCAGCGGACCAAGGCGCAGGACGGCGTCGCCGTCGACGTCTTCTCCCCTGCCGAGGAGGCGGAGCTCTACCTCAACGTTTCGAGGCCGCCGCTGAACAACCTCAAGGTGAGGCAGGCCCTCGCCTCCGCCATCGACCAGTCCCAATTCGCCGCGTTCCAGGGGAAGGACTTCACCCAGGCGGCGACGTCGGTGGTGCCCTCGAACAATCTCGGCTTTACGGCCGACAACGGCATGCTGCGCTACGATCCCGTCGAGGCCAAGGCGCTGCTGGCCGAGGCGGGCTATCCGAAGGGCTTCGCCATCCCCATGGTGAACAGCCAGCTGACGGGACTCGCGAACCTCGGGCAACTAGTCCAGGCGCAGCTCGGCGAGGTCGGCGTTAGGGTCGAGATCCAGCCCGTGGAGCACGCGGCCTACCACAAGATGATCCGCGCCGACGCAAGTCCGCTGGTCATCTACTCGGCAGCCCGCTTCCCGGTCGCCGACGTCTACCTGACTCAGTTTTTCTACGGCCCGAGCCAGATCGGGGGGCCGGCGCAGGTCACGAACTTCTCGCACTGCGACGTGGCCGACGCCGAGATAGCCGCGGCGAAGTCCGAGACCGACGCGGCGAGGCAGACGGCCGAATGGGTGTCGGCCCAGAAGAAGATCCTGGCGGACGTCTGCGCCATACCCCTGGCCGAGATCCGCCTAGTGTGGGCCAGGAAGGGTACGCTCGAGTGGGGCTACGACTTCAAGGGGTCGATGTCGCTCGGACCGATGGTGACCGAAGCAACCCACTTCACGAAGTGAGCCGCCGGGCGGGGTCTGCCACAGGTGCCGCTCGCTCCGGCGGCTCCCCGGGAGAGGACCCCGCTGGCTGATCGCCCAGAGTGGACGGTCGGCTTTACAGCCTGGCCTTGAACAACGCCACGTGCCGTCCGGGGCCCTGGCCGGGTCGCCCAGGCGACGGGACCCGGGCGCTTTATCCGGCGATAGGAAGATTGATGACGCGCATCATACCAGACGCAGTTCCATCCGGCGCGGCGCTCCCCGCGAGGGTCGACGTGGTGATCGTCGGTGGCGGGATCGTCGGTGCCTGCGCCGCGCTGACGCTTGCCGAGCGCGGTGTAGCAGTCGCACTGTGTGAGAAGGGGCTGATCGGCGGGGAGCAGTCGGGCCGGAACTGGGGATGGGTGCGCCAGATGGGGCGCGACCCCGCCGAGCTCCCGCTGTCGATGCTGAGCCTGTCCCGGTGGAAGGGCATGAACGAGCGGACCGGCGAGGACACCGGCTTCCGGCAGCCGGCATATCGTACCTCTGCCGCGACCGCCGGCAGGAGGCCGAATACGAGTCCTGGCTGGTCCATGCCCGCACTCACAGCCTCGACACGAGGATGCTCCGCCGGGAGGAATTCGGCCAGCACCTACCGGGACTGGCCGGGGGGTTCACCGCGGCGCTACACACCTCGACTGACGGCCGCGCGGAACCCCTCAAGGCCGCCCCGGCGATAGCCAGGGCCGCCGCCCGCTCGGGCGCCCACGTCCTGCCGGGATGCGCCGTGCGCACCGTGGAGCGCTCCTCGGGACGGGTTAGCGGGGTGGTCACCGAACACGGGCGCATCGCCTGCTCGAGCGTGGTCCTGGCCGGAGGGGCGTGGTCCAGACTCTTCGCCGGGAACCTGGGTCTCGACTTCCCGCAATTGAAAATCCTCGCCACGGTGGCCCGCTCGACGCCGGTCGACGGAGTGCCGGACATGCCAGTCGGCGCGGACAACTTCGCGTTCCGGCGGAGGCTCGACGGCGGCTTCTCGATCACCATGCGGAACGTGAACGTCGCTCCGGTCGTGCCGGACAGCTTCCGCCTTTTCCCTGACTTCGTCCCGAACCTCGTCAGCAGCTGGCGCGAGCTGAAGCTGCGCGTGGGCGGCAGGTTCGTTGAGGAATGGAGGACCCCGAGGAGGTGGTCCCCCGACCAGATCTCGCCGTTCGAGAAGGTCCGGATCCTGGATCCCGTCCCCGTCGACCGCCTGAACCGGGAAGGACTGGCGCACCTCGTGAAGGCGTTCCCGGCGTTCGCGGAGGCCAGGATAGCCCAGAGCTGGGCTGGGCTGATCGACGTGACACCGGACGCCGTGCCCGTGATCGGGCCGGTCCCCTCGATTCCGGGGTTCTTCATCGCCAGCGGCTTCTCCGGGCACGGCTTCGGGATCGGACCCGGTGCCGGCCAGCTGGTGGCCGAACTCGTCACGGGGGCCACGACGAGCGTCGACGCGTCCCCGTTCCGTTTCGACCGCTTCAAAAGGACGGCGGCGGCATAGAACGGCGGCTTGTCCGCGCTGCCGGCGTCGATGCATCCCGACAGGGGCGGGTGTCCTTGTCGGAGTACAAAGGGCGTCCCTCACCGAAGCCGGGAAGGCGCCTCGAACAACCCAAGTGGAGCCGTAGGATGGTAGAGGTCACCAAGGTCAAGTCTGGAAGCCTGTTCGAGGAGAAGGAGAGCTACTCGCGAGCCGTCGTGGTGGACAACTGGGTGTTCGTGTCCAACACGGCCGGGAGGAACTACCGGACGCGCGAGATGTCCACGGATGCCGTCGAGCAGGCGCGGCAGTGCTTCAGGAACGTCGAAGGCGCGCTCGCGTCCGTGGGGGCTTCGCTCGCGGACGTGATCCGCTCTCGGGTCATAGTGCCGAACGTGGACGACGCCGCGGCGGTGATGGCCCTGGTCGGCGAGAAGTACAGGGGCATCGATCCCTGCAGCACCGTGACATGCTCGCCGCTTGGCAATCCCGATTTCAAGGTCGAGATCGAGGTCACGGCCTACAAAGGTGCCGGGGATTCCGGGGCCAGCTACGTCAAGGTCAGCCTCTGACGGCGAGCGCGGGCCGGATCCCGTCCGGCCTGCGCACCGGACCGACGCCGGCCAGGCTGCTGTGGGGCCGGCGTCCCGTGACATCAGGATCCCGTTCGTCGTGCCGCTGCGGGCGTTCCGACTGGCGCACGCGCCCGGCCCCTCCCGCTGCCGCGACAGTGAGCGACGTGTGTCGCCCCGTCCTGCCGTCGACCTGGCCGAGGGTCCGTTTATCGGTCTCGGCGGCATGACGCCGCAGGGTGCAGGCAAAGCCGACGGAGTCCAGGCGGGTGGCCCGCTCCAGATTGCAGGCGGTTTGTGGCGGGATGGTGCCTCCGGCCTCGCGCGTTTATCCATGCCGTCCTGCCGACTTGCTGCAACCACGGCTTGGCCAGCTCCGGCTGCCCCGGTCCGGCATCGCCGCGGCGACTGCAGCGGTCACGAAGGAGCATGGGATGGATACGACGAGAGCTCACCCGTCCGACGAGTCCAGGGACGGCGCCGAGGACCTCCTTCCCGCCGAGCGGCGGGCGAAGATCATGGACTGGTTCTCGGAGAACCAGGTCGCATCGACCCAGGACATGGCGCGGAGGCTGAACGCCTCCATCTCGACGATCCGAAGGGATCTCGACAGCCTGGCTTCCGACGGCCTCGTCAAGCGGACTCACGGAGGAGCCGTGAGGGTTAGGCAGAATACCACTTACGAGCAGCGGAGCGAGGAGGCCAGGGTGACGTCGGTGGAGGAGAAGCGAGCCATCGCCAGAGCGGCAGGCAGCATCCTGAGGGCTGGTCAGAGCATCATCATCGACTCCAAGTCAACCTCGCACCAGTTCGCGTACGTGGTGGCGGAGATGACGATCCCGCTCACAGTCGTGACGAACGACGTGCACGTGGCGGGCGTTCTCGCGAACAAGAACCACGTCACCTTGATCGTCCCCGGGGGCACCTGCCGGCACGGGGCCTACGTGTTGCTGGGAGAGACCGGGACACGGTTTGTGCGCGATCTCAACTGCGACCATCTATTCCTCTGCACCCATGCGCTCGACCATGCCGGTCCCTCGGACACGTCGCTGGATCTGGTGCACCTGCAGAGGGAGATGATCCGGGCCGCGGCGGAGACGACGCTCCTCATCGACAGCAGCAAGTTCGGCAGCAGGGCCCTTTACGACGTCGTCCCCATCGAGCGGATAAGGCGCGTGATAACCGACGAGGGATTGTCGCCCAACGACCGGGAGAGGTACGGGCGCCTGGTGGAGACCCTGGTGATCGCCCCCATCGCCGACGACCCGGGTCTGCCCGCGGACAGGCAGCGGACGAACGGCTCCTCGGGTGTCTAACCCCATGCGGCGGGGTGAGGACGCGGCGAAGACGCCGGGAGGTCTACGTGGTATCCGATCGCTTGAACCGTTGGCGGCGGCTCATCCGGGGCTGGCGCATCTCGCGGCTGTTTATCTGTTTCACCGAAGCAGCGATGTCGGTGCTGCACTCGGCCAAGGAGAAGAACGTCACATTGCGCAGCCGGCCGAGGATATGTAGGACGGCGCGACACGTACGCCCGCCTCAACGGCGACCTTATCGCGCGGCGTTTCGGCCGGGCTGGGAGGATCCCCATGCCGTAATGCGTCGCCATCGCGCCGCAGCTGCAGTTCACCTCGGGGTCGTAGAACGATGCCTTGTGGATCGCGCTCTTGAGGTTGTCAGGCACCAGCAGCCGTGGCGGCGCACCCCAAAACCGAAACATGCGCACGTGGGCGCCAATCAAGTTCGGCAGCTTCTGCGTCCAGGTCGCCTCGCATAGGTCAGGCTGGACGCAACCAGCACGGCGGCGAAGATCTCCGCCGTGCTCACCGCGTCCGCGACCGGATCGGTGATCGGCGTCAGCTTGCCGGAATAGTCGACGAACGCCTTGTGTCCGGCCTCGCGCTGCTGGCGTATGGTTGCGACGGCCACCGCTCGAACTCGTGGAACAGCTGGCAGAACCGGCTGTCACCCGGTAGACCACTCGGTGCTCCTCCCAAAGCGCAAGCAGATCGACGCCTGGCCGTTCAAGCTCGCGCACCATCCGCCGACCTGTCAGGCTTGGCGTGACACCGAGCCCCGGCGCGCACGCCTAAGTTGACGGATAGCCACGCCATCAGACTCTCGTCGGTGACGTCCGCCGCCAGCGGCGAGCCAATCCCCGCTGCGGCCGCCCGGCGGGTACTCGCGCACCGTGCTCGGCGCCACGCCCAACTCGCGCGCGATCTCCCGAGTGCTCGCCCCAGCGCCGAAGAACATCGTCAGCAACTGCTTGATTACCGCATGGGTAGCCTCTGTATCGGCGTCCTGCCTCTCCATCGATTGCGATGGCGCCACTGGAAGCCAGGTCATTGCTGACCCGCGAGACAATCCCCTTCCCGGATGCCCGCTACTCAGACAGGGTTGGCGACATTTTCGGGACGGTGGGCGGCCTGAGTTTGGATCGATGGGCGCCATCACGTCAGAATGCTAGGCGGTCGTCTGTCATTGCTCGCTGCTTGGCAATGGAGTGGGGATCGTCATCCCAGCCGCTGTCCACAGCAGGGGCACGATGCGCCGCCGGCACGTGTCAGCCTCCGTGTCCGCCATCGCCTCGCTCGATCATCCACCACCATGCGGCAAAGGTGCCGTGTTGGTCAGCAATGGTTAAGGTGCTCGACTAGCCGCCACCTCTACACGCTGGTGTCCGGCAATCCGCGCCAGGAGCATAGATTGCGCTTGGATCCACCCTTCCGCTACCCTATCCAATCTTGTCCGTTTTGTCGGAAAGCTGGTAGGCCGTTGTTTTGGCAACAAATATCTGGAGCGGGCGAAGGGATTCGAACCCTCGACCCCAACCTTGGCAAGGTTGTGCTCTACCCCTGAGCTACGCCCGCGCTACCATCGGCCGTGTAGGCGGGTTTCAGCCCGATTGCAAGCTGCCGACTCTCCCCTCTAGGAGAATCGCTTGAACGGCGGTCAAGCTGATTGTCGCAGGAGTTGTTCGAGGTAAGCGGTATCCCAAGCGGCTGATTTCCGCCGCACCTTGAGGCTGTGCTTGTCTTTGGGCGTGCGCAGGAGGTTCATGGCCATGTGCCTGACGGTGGCCATGTTCTGCGGCCCTGCACCAGTTCGCAGTCGGCTGAGGTCTTCGTGGAAGACCACGTACAGCACCCAGTGCAGCCTGTTCTCGACATGCCAATGACAACGCACGGCGTGGGCGAACAGCTTGGCGTCGAGTGGGAATGACGACAGGTAGTAGCGCCGTTCCCGGCTTGTAACGCCGTCGCGCTCGACCTCGGCTTCGACCATGGCAATGGCGCGCAGGCCCGGGAACCGCGGCTCGCCTGGATGGCGCCGGGTGGTGGTGAGCCATCCCACCTCGTGACTGACCAAGTGGCGGCGCACGGCGATGCGGCCGTGGTCGCCGTCGGTGGTCTGGACGCGGCTGTGAACGGTGGCGGCTGGGTCATCGAGGTAGTGCCTGATCTCGTCGTGCAGGCTGGCCTGGTTGTCCTTGACCGCGAGCAGGTAGTCGCCACCACGGTCGAGGATGGCCTGCGCGATCTTGGTCTGGCACCCCATGGCGTCGATGGTGACGAGGGCGCCGGTGAGCGCCAGGCGTTCGAGCAGGAGCGGGATGGCGGTGATCTCGTTGGATTTGGCTTGGCACGCCTGCTGGCCGAGCACGAGGCGCCGACTGCTGGCCCAGGCGGACACCATGTGGAGCGGACCGCGGTCTCGGCTGCGGTCGTGGGTGCGCCGCGAGGTCTTGCCATCAATGGCGACGATTTCGGGGGCGGTGGAGGCTGGAACTGCCTCGCGCAGGCTCTCGACCCAGGCAGTGAAGCACTCGGCGAAGAGCGCGCCATCGATGGCGTTGATGACGTCGTTGAGAGTGTCGTGGCTGGGGACGCCCGCCTTGTAGGGCAGCAAGCGGCGCAGGAATTCTTGATGCATCTGCCCCCACCGCCTGATCTCCACAAAATCCTCGGCCCCGGCCAGCGTGCCGCACAGGACCAGCAAAAGGACCTCAGATAACGGAAACAGCACCTTCCAAGACTGCCGAGGGTCCTTCAGCGCAGCGAAGTGCTCGATCAGCGATGCGCCAGCCATCGGAAAACCTCCTCACCAAGAGGTCTCCTATGAATCAGATATCAGAGCGCGCCGGAATCCCCGACGCCTTCAAGCGATTGCCCTGCTCTCCCCTCCTCCAAGGAACCACTTGAACGGCGATCACGCTGATTGACGAAGCAATTGGTTGAGGTTGGCGATACACCACGCAGCTGAAATCCGCCTTAACCTTAAGGCAATGCTTGTCCTTTGGCGTTCTGTGGCCCGGCCCCGCTTCGGAGGCGGCTGAGGTCATCGAGATAGCGCCTGATCTCGTCGTGCACACAGGCCTCGTTGTCTTTGACGGCCAGCAAATAGTCGCCTCCGGTGGAGAATGGCTTGGGCGATCTTGGTCTGGCATCCCATGGCGCCGATGGGGACCAGCGCGCCGGTGAGTGCCAGGCGTCGAGCAGGAGGGGGGGGAAGGCCGTGATCTCGTTGAACTTGGCTTGGCACGCCTGCTGGCCGAGAACGAAGCGCTTGCTACTGGCCCAGGCGGACAGCAGATGGGGCGGTCCGCGGTCGCGGTTGCGGCTGTGGGTTCGGCGCAAGATCTTGCCCTCGATGGCGATGACCTCGGGGCTCGTGGTCAAGGCCGGGGCCGGCTCGCGCAGGCCTTCGACCCAGGGGATGAAGCACTCGGCAAAGAGCGCGCCGCCAATGACGTTGACGACATCGTTGAGGGTGTCAGCCTTGTAGCGCAGCAAATGGCGCAGGAACTCCTGATGCATCCACCAGGGCGCTCCCAAGCGCTTCCCCTGAAACCCCGCCCCCCTCGCCAGCCACACACCCGCTCGCCCAGCCAAGTCCGGGCGCGGCGCAAGCGGCTGGTTGCCGCCGGGTTGTGGTGCCAGGGCGCGACTACATCTAAACATGTGCGCGGACACGGACACGACGCGCAGAGGATAGGCATCCATGGACACCATCATCGGCCAGCAGCCCCAGCGGACCAAGGGCGCCGCGAATGCCAGCATCGTCGATGCGGACCAGACAACGTTCGTGCGCGAGGTGATCGAGGCATCCCGCACCCTGCCGGTCCTGGTCGACTTCTGGGCGACCTGGTGCGGGCCATGCAAGCAGCTCACGCCCACGCTCGAGCGGGTGGTCGGCGCGGCCGGTGGGCGGGTGAAGCTCGTCAAGGTGGATGTCGACAAGAACCGCGCGCTGGTCGAGCAGCTTGCCCGCATGGGGCTACCCATGCAGTCCATCCCCACCGTCGCCGCGTTCTGGCAGGGCCAGATCGCCGATCTGTTCCAGGGCGCGCTGCCCGAGAGCGAAGTGAAGAAGTTCGTCGAGCAGCTGTTGAAGCTTGCCGGCGGCGCAATGCCGGCGGCGGAGATGCTGGCAGAGGCACAGGCGGCCCTGGCGGATGGCCGCGCGGAGGAGGCAGCCGAGCTGTTCAGCGCCGTATTGGCGGAGGAGGCCGAGAACCCGGAGGCCTGGGGCGGAATGGTGCGGGCGTTCCTGGCGCTCAACCAGCCGGAGCAGGCGGCGGAATTGCTGGGGCAGGTGCCACCGAAGATCGCCGACCACGTCGCCGTCAACGGGGCGCGCAGCGCAGTGGCACTGGCGCGGGAGGGCGCCCAAGCTGCCGCTGGCTTGGCCAAGCTGCAGCGGCAGGTTGCCTCCAACCCGGCCGACCACGCCGCGCGCTACGAACTGGCGACCGCGCTGAACGCCGTGGGCGAGCGCGACCAGGCTGCCGCCGCCTTGCTTGACATCCTGCGCCAGGACCGCACCTGGAACGAGGGCGCCGCCCGGCTGCAGCTCCTCAAGTTCTTCGAGGCATGGGGCAACGCGGATCCGGCAACGCCGGCAGCCCGCCGAAAGCTCTCGGCCTTGCTGTTCAGCTGACCGTGGATGGGTGGCCCAACTCGATAACGGAACTGCCGGACGAGTTCCCGGTGTTCCCGCTCGGAGGCGCGTTGCTATTGCCGCACGGCAAGCTGCCGCTGAACATCTTCGAGCCGCGCTACAAGGCCATGGTCGAGGACGCCTTGGCCGACCAGCGGCTGTTCGGCATGATCCAGCCGGACCTGTCGTTACCGGAGCTCGAGCATGGCCCGCGCCTGTTCAAGGTCGGCTGCCTCGGCAGGCTGACCTCGTTCAGTGAGACGGGGGATGGCCGCTACCTCGTAGCGCTCAGCGGCGTCGTCCGCTTCGACGTGCGGGCCGAGCTGGCGGAACGCCGCGGCTACCGCCGGGTGGCCGCCGACCTGTCTCGCTTCCGCGGCGATCTGGAGCCGCCACCGACCTCGCTGCCACAGCGGACCGCGTTGTTGCAGGCCCTGCGCAGCTACTTCACCAACAACGGGTTCGACGCGAACTGGGACGCCATCGAGGGGATGGAGGACGAGGAGCTCGTCGTCACCCTCTGCATGGTATGTCCCTTCGACGTCTTGGAAAAGCAGGCCTTGCTGGAGGCTGCCGACCCTGCCAGCCGGGCCGACACGCTCGTGACGCTGCTTCAGATGGGCGCGCATGGCCGGGGCGATGACGAAAACGGTCGTCGGCTGAGCTGATCCCGCAGGAGGTGCCACCGTGTCCGAACCCCCACAAACGCAGAGCGAAATAGACCCGAAGCTGTTGGAAATCCTCGTCTGCCCCGTCACCAAGGGCCCCCTGGTCTATGATCGCGCCGCAGCCGAGCTGATCAGCCGGTCGGCTGGGCTGGCCTACCCGGTGCGCGACGGCATCCCCATCATGCTGCCGGACGAAGCCCGCCCGCTCACATGACCGCGGCGCCCGTCGAAATCCGCGTCCGACGGGCGACACGACGGCTGGAGGTCACCTTCGCGGGCGACCGTCGCTTCAGCTATCCCGCTGAATACCTGCGGGTCGAGAGCCCCAGTGCCGAGGTGCAGGGGCATAGCCCAGCCGAAAAGAGGGTGGTCGCGGGCAAGCAGGATGTCGGCATCGCCTCGGTCGACCCGATCGGCCACTACGCCGTCCGGATCCGCTTCGACGACGGGCACGACACCGGCATCTACACCTGGGGTTACCTCCTCCAGCTCGGCGAGGAGCAGCAGGCGCGATGGCAGGCCTACCTTGCCGCCCTGGCCGTGAAGGGCCTCAGCCGCGAGCCTCGGCCGGCCCGATCCGGACCGCGGTGAGCCCACCGCCCAAGATGTCGCGCAGGTCCTGCACCGCCAACGCCACGCAGCCCTCGGTCGGCGCGTAATCCGGCCGGGCCACATGTAGGAAGATCGCCGAACCCGCCCCGCGCACCACCGGCTGGTCGTTCCATCCCAGCACGCCGACGATGTCGTACAGGCCGTCACCACGCCACAGCGCCTCGTGCCGCGCGGCACACGGCAGGCTCACCGCATGGTTGTAGCGGTCGTCCATGGGGTCGTCACACCACCCGTCTGCCGGGCCAATCGGTTCGAGCGGAACCACCGTGCGGGGCGCCGGCCCGCGATCGGCTCGGAACAGCACCCGGCGCAGCGGCAGCAGCCCGATCGGGCTGGCGCCGTCGCCCTCCTGCTTGTGGCGCTGCAGCCCGCCGCGTCCGTGGCAGCAGCGCCATCGGCCGCCAGCCATCTGCAAGAAGCCGTCGCCGCTCACCTGCGCTTGCATCAGCCGAACCCGGTCATCGTCCCGGCATAGGCATCCAGGGCGACGCGCACCGCCGGCGGGGGCGCGTCTGGCCCGGCCAACTGCGTGTCCGCTCCGCCGCCCAGGAAATCGGGCAGGACGGTGGCGAGCGTCGTGTAGCCGCCGGGCTGGGTCATGCTGCCCGGTGACACCGTCCGTATCCCCGCCTCGGCGCCTGCGGCTTCCATGCCCTCCGGCACGGCCGGACGGGAGGTGTCTGGCTTCAGGCTGAACAGCTCGGTGGCGAAGTTGAGTGCCACCGCTCCCATGACGCCCAGCGGGCCGCCGAACATCGCCCCCGTGACGACCGACCCCAGGATGGAGAGCGGCGGCGGCAGCGTCTCGCCCGTCGCCTGGCGGTAGAGCATGCCGATGACCGGCAGATGTTGCAGGGGGTTGAGGGCATGTTTTGCCTCCTCGACGGAGAACACCGCGGCGCCGGGCAACCCGCCTTGCGGGCAAGTCTCCGAACCAGTGTCGAACACCGTCAGGCGCGGCGGCGAGATCGGTGCGGTGGTGGCGAAGGCGGCGGCATCGGTCATGGTCAGCGCCTTGGTTGGGCCGGCTTGTGGCACGTCCGCAGCAGCAAGCGCCGTGCCGCGGGATCAGTCGCGCAGATGGCCGAACCGCGTCGCCTTGGTCTGGATGTAGCGGTCGTTCACGCCATTCGTCGCGAACAGCAGGCTTTCGCGGCCCACCACCTCGATCCCATGCGCCGCCAACGCTTCCAGCTTTCCCGGGTTGTTGGTCAGCACGCGCACGCGCCGCAGGCCCAGTTGGTGCAGCATCGCCGCCGCCGTGGTGAAGGTGCGCTCGTCGGCGGCGAACCCCAGGGCACGATTGGCATCCAACGTGTCCAGTCCACGGTCCTGCAAGGTGTAGGCGCGCAGCTTGTTCGGCAGGCCGATGCCGCGACCCTCCTGCGCCATGTACAGGAGGGCGCCGGCGCCCTCGGCCGCCATGCGACGCACGGCGCCACGCAGCTGGTCGCCGCAATCGCAGCGCAGGCTCCCCAACAGGTCCCCGGTAAAGCATTCGGAATGGACGCGGATCAGCGGGGCCGCCGAGGCCTCCGGCCGGCCCACGAGCACGGCGTATTGCTCCAGCCCGGACCCGGGGGTCCGGAACGCCACCACCCTGGCATCGGCCACGTCCTCCAGCGGCACCGTGGCTTCACTCACCCGGACGAGGCAGCCCGCGCTGAGCGTCGCATGCTCCAGGATATCGGCGGCCGCCACTCCCGTGCAGCCGGGCGCCGGCGCCACCAGCAAGGCAGGCAGCAGCCGCGACAGCACGGCCAGCGCCAGGACTGCCGCGGCATCGTCCGGCACGCGGGTCAGGGGCGGGCAGCGGCGCGGCGGTGGCTGCGTCGGGTCCGCGAGTGACCGTAATTCGGTCAGACCAACTCCGGCGGCATCGAACCCGATCGCCGCCTCGGTCACTTGATCTGCTCCCAACAGGGCACCCGCCCTGGCACCCGTCAGCAACAGGACCGGATCGGCACCGGTCAGGCGGGACCAAGCCGCCATGCCTGCTGCGTCGGCGGTCTCGACCGGGAGGACGGCCAGCGCAGCCTGTCCCATGACGATGGCTGGCATCCCGCGACGAAGCGTTTCGATGGCCGCTTCGACCGCCTGCACCCGCAGGAGGAGGTTGGCCGAGGGCAACGCGTGATCAGGCATGATGGGGACGTCGGATTCCAGAACGGTGGAGAGGCGAGGTGCATCCCGGCGCGTCGCTGCCGCGCAAGACCAGGTGCTTTCGAGATATGGGTCGACGCGCTGTCGTGGAGCGGGCAAGATCACGGGAATGTGTGCTCGTCTGATCGGCATCGCCCGGCCTCTCCGGCACCTCGCCGCGTTGTGAGCCCGAACGTCCACGTGTCACGAGCCGCCGGGCCCTCTCGATTGCGCCGGCGTCACGCAGCGTGGCGATCGTTCCACCGCCTTCGCCGTGATCGGCGTAGGATAGATCGAATGAAGGAAGTCGCTGATGGCGGGTGAGCGCCCTATCCTGATCGTCGATGACGATCTGTCGCTTCGGGAGACCTTGGTCGAACAGCTTCAGCTGGATGGGGAGTTCACCGCCGAAGAGGCCGGGTCGATCGGGGAAGCGGAGAACAAGGTGACGGCGCGTGACTCCCGCTTCGACGCCGTGATCCTGGACGTGGGGCTGCCGGACGGGGACGGCCGAGACTTGTGCGCGAGCCTGCGCCGGCAGGGCATGCGCATGCCGATCATCATGCTGACCGGTTCGGACGACGAGGCCGATGTCGTGCGCGGGCTCGACTCCGGTGCCAACGACTACATCGCCAAGCCGTTCCGACTGGCGGAGCTGCTGGCTCGCTTGCGCGCCCAGCTCCGCATCTTCGAGAACAGCGAGGACGCCGTCTTTACGATCGGCCCATATACCTTCCGCCCCTCGGCCAAGCTGCTGCAGGAGCCGGTGAAGAACCGGCGCATCCGGCTGACGGAGAAAGAGGCGGCGATCCTGAAGTTCCTCTACCGCGCCGGCACCAAGCCGGTGGCGCGCCAAATCCTCTTGAACGAGGTTTGGGGGTACAACGCGGCCGTCACGACGCATACGTTGGAGACCCATATCTACCGCCTGCGCCAGAAGATCGAACCCGACCCGAGCAACTCGCGCCTGCTGGTGACCGAGGGTGGCGGGTATCGCCTGGACCCGCAGGGCGTGCCTCCGGTCGGCTAGTGCCCGGCAACGAAGCGCTCCAGCCAGTGGATGTCGTACTCGCCCGAAAGGAACCCCGCGTCCTCCACGATGCGTTGATGCAGCGGCAACGTCGTCTTGATCCCGCCGACGACGAACTCGGCCAAGGCGCGGCGAAGCCGGGCCAAGGCGGTCGGCCGATCCGGCGCGTGGACGATCAGCTTGGCGATCATGCTGTCGTAGTGCGGCGGCACGCGATACCCGGCATACAGGGCGGAGTCGACGCGCACCCCCAGGCCGCCCGGCGCGTGGAACACTTCGACCAGCCCGGGTGAGGGCGTGAACGTCTCGGGGTCCTCCGCTGTCACCCGCACCTCGATCGCGTGCCCGGAAAAGCGGATGTCGGCCTGCCCATAGCCGAGCGTCTGGCCGGCCGCGATCCGGATCTGCTCCCGCACGATGTCGATGCCGGTGATCATCTCCGTCACTGGATGCTCGACCTGCAGCCGCGTGTTCATCTCGATGAACGCGAACTGCCCGTCCTGGTAGAGGAACTCCAGCGTCCCCGCATTGCGGTAGCCGAGCTTGGCCAGCGCCGCAGTCACGGTGGCGCCAAGCGCGTCGCGGGCTTCGGCATCCAGCGCCGGCGATCCCGCCTCCTCCAGCAGCTTCTGGTGGCGCCGCTGCAGTGAGCAATCGCGTTCGCCAAGGTGAACCACCGTGCCATGTGCGTCCGCCAGCACTTGGAGTTCGATGTGGCGCGGCTTGTCGAGATACTTCTCGAGGTAGACCGCGTCGTTGCCGAACGCGGCGCGCGCTTCCGCCCGGGCGATGCGCCAGGCCTCGGCCAGTTCGTCCGCGGCGTGCGCGACCTTCATGCCGCGCCCGCCGCCGCCCGCAGCCGCCTTGATCAGCACGGGATAGCCGATGGCCTCGGCCACTGCCGCTGCCTGCGCCAGGTCTCCCACGGCACCGTCGCTGCCGGGCACCAGCGGGACCCCAAGCGATGCCATGGCGGCCTTGGCGGTGATCTTGTCGCCCATCATCCGGATGTGGTCCGCGCCGGGGCCGATGAAGGTGATCCCGTGCGCGTCCACCATGTCGGCAAACCCGGCATTCTCCGACAGGAAGCCGTAGCCGGGGTGGATCGCATCGGCGCCGGTCACGCTGGCAGCGGTCAGGATGGCTGCGACGTTGAGGTAGCTGTCCCGCGCGGAGGGTGGCCCGATGCACACGCTCTCGTCCGCAAGCCGCACATGCATGGCCTGGGCGTCGGCGGTGGAGTGGACGGCGACGGTCGGTATGCCCAGTTCGCGGCAAGCGCGCTGGATGCGCAGCGCGATCTCCCCGCGATTGGCGATCAGGACCTTGCTGAACATCACTCGAGCACCATCAGCACCTCGCCATACTCGACGGGTTGGCTGGAGGCGACGAGGATGCGCGTGATGGTGCCGGCACGCGGCGCCTTGATCTGGTTGAACGTCTTCATCGCCTCGATCAGCAACAGCGTCTGCCCGGCGGCGACAGCCTGGCCTGCCGTCACGAACGGCGCCGTACCGGGTTCCGCAGACAAATAGGCCACGCCCACCATCGGGCTGGTGACCGCGCCGGGATGGTCCGCATCGGCAACGGCGACCGTCTGAAGCGGCGGCGCACCGGATGGCGGGGGCACCATCATGATCGGAGGCGCGAGCGCCGCCGCCGCCGGGGCCCGCGCCACGCGGACGCGGCTGTCACCGTCCGACACCTCGATCTCCGTCAGGCCGGTGTCTGCCAGGATCTCCGCCAGGGCGCGGATTTCCGCGGTATCGATGGGCAAGCGGCTCATGGTGCCTCTCCGGCAATCCAGGCGGTGATCGGCCACATGGCGCGCGGCCCTACCACGTGTGACCCGTCGCGTCCAACGACGCGGCAACGAGAGCGTCAGGCGGCTTTGGATCCGCCGGGTCGACACGGCTCCGTGATCAACTTTTTCGTGAGGATTGCTGGTGGGCCACACACTGTGTTGCCGGGGAGAGACGGCTGCTCCCATCCGGCGCTTGTCTTACCATCGACGCTCGGCAAGACGTTCGACATCAATCCCAACCTTGCGGGAACTTAACACACGCAGTATCGCGAAGTAATTCCGATGCAGATCATGGCATAAACAAACCATAAAGATTCAGGCAGAACGGCTGTTGTGTGATGTAGGCAACACAGTGTCGAGTAGCAGCCCGGATCGTTCCGGCTCCTCGCGGTTTAGTTACCGCTTGCCCGCGCCGTGTCGGTTGAGAGACTATCCCCGCCGTTGCCTATTCCGGCGACGAGGGAGAACCGGCAAGATGTCATCTCAGCGGCTGCTGATCTCGGCGATGGCGCTGTCCGCGCTCCTCCCCGCCGCCGGGATGGCGCAGACGGTCGGCATGGCCTCCTGGTATGGCGGCAAGCATGACGGGCGGCGCACCAGCAGCGGCGAGATCTTCGACCAGGACGGGCTGACTGCGGCGAGCCGTAGCATCCCCCTGGGATCGCGCATTCGGGTCACGTCCCAGGAGACCGGGCAGTCGGTCGTCGTCACGGTCAACGACCGCATGGGCGGTCGCAGCTCCATCCTCGACCTTTCGAAGGGGGCGGCACGCGAGATCGGTCTGCTTGGGCGCGGCCGGGGCGCCGTATCCATCGCCAACGCCTCGGACGCCCCGCTCGAAGTCGCCGAGGCGACCGAGGACGAGGCGGCGGACGTGACGGCTAGTGACGCGCCACGTGGTCGGCGACATAGGCGCCGCGGCGGCCGATCGGTCGTGGCGGACCGTCGGTGCTGTCACGTGCCGTTTGTAACTCTAGCTCGGCATTCAGTTCAGCACCAAGCAACACGACGTACACTGTGACGAAGAACCACATCATCACGCCCACCACTGCACCGAGCGGGCCATAGGTCGCGTCGTAGCTGGCGAGGTGCCCGACGTAGAAGCTGAACAGCACTGACGCCAACACCCACAAACCGGTCGCCAGGACCGAACCGGGCGTGATCCAGCGCCAGCGCGCCGCCTCCCGGCAGGGGCCGAAGCGATACAGCAGCGAGAGCGATCCCAGCACGAACAGTACCAGCAGCAGCGCGCTGGCCGCCCGAACCAGCACTGCCACGTGCCGGCCGAAGCCCAGGAAGCCGAGGAACGGCGGCAGCGCCACCAGCAAACCCAGTCCGAGCACCGCGCCGACCAAGGCCAGCATCGTCATGACGAAGGCCGTGACCTGGAAGCGCAGGAACGATCGCCGCTCCCTCTCCTCGTAGGCCAGGTTCAGCGCGGAGATGATCGACTTGGTCCCCGTGGCCGAGGACCACAGCGCCACCGCCGTGCTCACCAGCAGGCCCGTCGTCAGTGCGCCCTGCGGCTTGCTCACCAGCATATGGACGCGCTCGGAGATGAGCTGGAATGCGGCAGGTGGCAGCAGGTCCTGCAAGGTCGCGAGCTGCGGCTCGACCGTGATCGGGTCGAACACCAGACCGTAGAGCGAGACGAGCATCGAGATGGCCGGGAACAGCGCCAGCGTGCCGTAGAACGCGCAGCCGGCCGCCACCAGCGCCACCCGGTCGGAGATGATCTCGTCCCACGTGCGGCGCATCACGCGCTTCCAGCCGAGCCAAGGGATCTCGACCGGGCTGTCCGCCAGGCGTCCGAGCGCCTCCGCCTCGGGCGCCGCCACGGCGCGGGCGGCATCGATCACGTCGCCGCGGCCCGGCGGCGGAGGGACCGGCGAGTCGGGTTCTGCCCTCGGTGTGGCCGGATCGGACATGGAGCTGCGGAGCCTCGCTGAAATGTGGCAACAGCTTGAACTTACAGGCTGTTAACGGCCTTGGGGATTTTCTTCGAGGCAGGCGAAATTACCGCTTGCACCGCCAACTCGACGGCCTTATGTCCCCGCTCCACGCAGCAACGCACGTGCCTCTGGCCCTAGGGTTACGCAACGACGTCAAGCGTTCTGGCAATCGACTTATCTTTCGCTGGTTCGTTCGACCGTTTCGTCAACTCTCGCCCACCGCCTTTAGAAGGGGGGCGTCCTTACCTGGAAGGATACCGTGCGATGACATCCAAGGTCGCGCAGTTTCTGGCCGACTCCCGCCCGGCCACGCCATGCCTCGTGTTCGACGTGGATCGGGTGGAAGAGAACTTCCGCGCCATCCATCGGGCTCTGCCGCTGGCCCGCATCTACTACGCCGTGAAGGCCAATCCGGCTCTCCCCATCCTGCAGAGGCTGGTTGGGCTCGGCAGCGCCTTCGACGCGGCCTCCTTCGAGGAGGTGAGCATGTGCCTACAGGCGGGCGCCCCGCCGGCCGCGATCTCCTTCGGCAACACCATCAAGAAGGTGTCCGCCATCCAAGGCGCCTTCGCCGCGGGCGTGAGCATGTTCGCCTTCGACTCCGTCGAAGAGTTGGAGAAGCTCGCCCGGCACGCCCCGGGCAGCCGCGTCTATTGCCGCCTGCTGGTGGAGAACAAGGGCGCGGACTGGCCGCTCTCCCGCAAGTTCGGGACCACCGTGGCAAGCGCGCGGGACCTGATGATCCGGGCCGGCGCGCTGGGTCTGGACCCCTATGGCCTGTCCTTCCATGTCGGCAGCCAGCAGATGGACACCGCTGCCTACGAGGTGGCCATCGGCCAGGTCGGAATGCTGTTCACCGACCTGCGTGACGCCGGGGTCAACCTGCGCATGGTCAACCTCGGAGGCGGCTTTCCCGTCCGGTATCGCGAGGAGGTGCCGACGGTGGACAAGTTCGCCACCGCCATCATGCACGCCATGACCGGGCATTTCGGCAACGACCTGCCGGAGATCCTGATCGAGCCGGGACGGTCCATGGTCGGCGACGCGGGCGTGGTGCACGCGGAAGTCGTGCTGGTCAGCCGCCGCGTCCCTGGCGACCCGACTCGCTGGGTCTACCTCGATATCGGGCGCTTCGGCGGGTTGGCGGAGACGGAGGGCGAGTCGATCAAATACCGGATCGAGACCGGGCATGATGGGGATCCGACCGGCCCGGTTTGCATCGCCGGCCCGACCTGTGATGGCGCCGACATCCTCTACGAGCGCAGCAACTATCACCTGCCGCTCTCGCTCGGCATGGGAGAGACGGTGAACCTGATGTCCGCCGGAGCCTACGTGACCACCTACGCCAGCCAGCGCTTCAACGGCTTCGCGCCGTTGGCCGAGCATTACATCTAGCCGTTGGGCTACGAGCTCTACTACTGGCCGAACATCCAGGGACGAGGCGAGTTCGTTCGCCTCGCCCTGGAAGCCACCGCAACCCCATACCTGGATGTCGCGCGGCAGAAGGGCGTCCCGGCCATGCTGAAGCGGATGGGCGAGGGCCCAACCCCCGCCTTCGCCCCGCCCTTCCTGGTGGATGGGCCGGTCGTCGTGGGCCAGGTGGCGGCAATCCTGGAGTATCTCGGCCCGAGACTGGGTTTGATGCCGGCCGACCAGGCCGGCCAGCGCTGGTGCCACCAGATCCAGCTTACCATCACCGATTTCGTGGCCGAGGTGCATGACACGCACCATCCGCTCGGCTCCGGCCTGTTCTACGAGGACCAGAAGCCGGAGGCGCTGCGCCGCTCCCGCGGCTTCGTCCTGGAGCGCATGCCGAAATACTTCCGCTGGCTGGAGCGCATCGTGTTGCGCAATCCGAGTGGGACGGCGCATCTGGTCGGCGACGCGCTGAGCACGGCGGACCTCTCGGTCTTCCAACTGGTCGAAGGCCTGCGCTACGCCTTTCCCAATGCGATGAACCGGTTCGCGCACGACTACCCACAACTGAGCCAGGTCCACGCCGCCGTGGCCGGCCAAGACCGGGTCGCCGCCTATCTGAGCTCGGACCGCCGCCTACCCTTCAGCGAAGAAGGTGTCTTCCGCGCCTACCCGGAACTCGACGCCGAGTAGGGTGCAGCCCGAAGTGCATAACTCGGTCTAGAAACGCACCCTACTTCCGGCGCCCGGATCGAGATGTCCGGATGCTCCATTGCCGCATCCCCATGGCGACCGCGTCGTAGGGCAGGGCGGCGCACTCCCGCAGTCGCCAATACCACACGAATCGGCCGGGCAGCGGCGGCGGGCAGCGCGTGGCGCGGATCCCGGCCATCCGCATGAGCATCACGCAGCGCGGCAGGTGATACCCGCTGCTGGCAACGCGGACCGGCCCTGGTCGTCTGGCCAGCAGCCCTGCGCACGCCACCGCCGACGACAGCGTGTCCGTGCCAGTCTCCTCCAGCAGGATGTGGTCCGCCGCGACACCCAGCTCCCGCAGCATCGCCGCCATGACGCTGGCCTCCGACGGGCCGTGGCGGCCGATGGCGCCGGTCGGCAGGTAATGCGCGTCGATGCCACCGCAGTCGAAGGCGGCCTGCACGCGCGCCTGCATCGTCCGGCTGGGCTGGCCGCCGGGCCGCACGGCCGCGCCGAAGATCACGATCGTCATGGCGGCGGCCTCAGCAGAAGCCGGTTCAGCGCCGAAAGCGGCGTGTAGACGTGCCGCCAGGCGCGGGCGAAGGCGTCCGGCGAGACCCGGCCGGCCAGTTCCGCGCCGATGCCGCCGACGCTGCGCTGGCCGTCGACCAACCGCAGGATGGCGCCGGCCAGCGGCGGCAGCGGGATCGGCACCCGCAGCCCGTCGAACAGGAAGGGCAGCGTGCCGTCCGGCCGGATGTGTTTGCCCAGTTCGGCGCCCGCCATTTCCCGCATCACCGGAATGGCGGCCGGGTCGGTGCCATCGGGAATGCCAGGCGCGTCGACGGCGCGGACGGCGTAGACCACGTGGGTGCTGATGTTGCCGCACAGCGCCTCCGCCAGCGTGGCACGTTCAACCGGGCCAAGCGCCGCCGCCCGTGCCCGCAGCCGCGCGTCCGGCAGGTAGATGGCCGGGTCGTAGCGCAACGGCTCCATCCAGCAGGTGACGTGCAGGCCCGCCGAAGCCAACAGGGCGTGCAACGCCGGCACGTCGTAGGCCCGGTCTCGCGGGTTGAGCAGGAGGTCGTACAACCCGGCGTCGCCCCCGGTCAGGTGGTCCGAGAACAGGGTGTTGCGGTGCAACCAGGCGGAGGCGGGCAGATGCCGCATCACCCGGCGGGCGGTGTCCAGCCGGGCGGCAGGCGGCTCCGCCTCAGGCGCCAGCAGGCGCAGCGCCTCCTGCACCATGTAGACCCCGGTGCGGCCGTGCGGGGCATACACCATCAGCCCCAGCCCCCCGCCCGGCGCCAGCACCGAGAGCAGTGCCTGCAGCCCCGCCGCCGGGTCCGGCAGATGGTGCAGCACGCCGCAGCAGTCGATGTAGTCGAACGGCCCCAGGCCCAAGCCCGGCAGGTCGAGCAAGGAGCCCGCGTGCCATGCCAGGTCCAGCCCACGCGCCGCCGCCCGGGCCTGGGCGACGCGCATGGCCGCGGCAGACCGGTCCAGGTAGGTGACGCGGCCCGGACGGCCGAGCGTCGCCAGCTGCTGGGCGAGCATGACCGCGCCGTCGCCCGTGCCACCCCCCGCCACCAGGGCGCGCAGCGGCTGGGAAGCCGGCCGTGCGGCGCCGAACACCCAGTGGTCGATCTCCCGCAGGTGGCTGGGGCTGCCGATGACCAGCCGCCGCGCCTCATCCGCCGGGTCGCGCGCCGGGTATGGGTACGCCTCGTACTGTGCGGCCAGCCGCGAGTCGGTTGCGTCGCTCATGCCGGTACACCTATCCCGCGCGCCTGACGCTCGCCAGATCGCCCGGGTGGCGGCGCGCGCCGCTTGTTCCAGACCCGCCATCGCCGTATCTGTGCGCCATGCGACCCATCCTGTCCTGCCTTCCCGTGTTGCTGGTGGCCGCGCCTGTCCTGGCGCAGCCGCGGCCAGCCCATCCGGCGGCGCATCCCGCCACTCACCCGGCGCCTGCCGCGCCGCGGGCGATCGGCAAGTTCGATGACTGGACGGCCGCGACGCATCAGGAGGGCGGCCAGACCGTCTGCTACGCCTTCACCCGCGCCTCCGCGTCCACGCCGCCACTGCCGGGCCGGGGGGACGTGGTACTGACCGTGACTCAACGGCCCGGCAGCGCAAGGGACGCCGTGGCGATCAGCGCCGGCTTCGCCTACCTGGCCAATGCCGAGGTGACGTTGCAGGTGGAAACGGCGGCGCTCCCATTCTACACCAGCCAACGCTCCGCCTTCGCGCGGGATGGGCATGCGGTGGTGGGCGCGTTCGAACGTGGCCGTACCGCCGTGGCCAAGTCACCGGGGCCGCGCAACACCCCCGTCACCGACACGTTCAACCTGCGCGGCTTCTCGCCCGCCTACGCCGCGATCAACAAAGCCTGCTCCGGCAAAAGCTGATGTCGGCCACGCTGACCGAGACGGAGCGCGACCGCGTCCTGGCGAAGTCCGCGCTGTTCTCCCCGCCGCCCATAGCCCTGCCGGATGGCAGGCGCGAGCTGGTCGGCCTGTCGCGGCCGCAGCTGATCGAGGAGCTGGGCGCCATCGGCGAGAAGCCGTTCCGCGCCAAGCAGCTCTGGCATTGGATCTACCACCAGGGCGTGACGGACTTCGCCGCCATGTCGTCGATTGCCCGGCCCTTGCAGGCCAAGCTGGCGGAGCGGTTCGTCATCGGCCGGCCCGGCATCGCCACGGAGCAGACCAGCACGGACGGCACCCGCAAGTGGCTGTTCCGCTTCCGCGACGGGCAGGAGGCGGAGACGGTCTACATCCCGGACCGTCAGGAGGACCGCGGCGCGGTGTGCATCTCCTCCCAGGTTGGATGCACGCTGTCCTGCCGTTTCTGCCACACCGGCACGCAGCGCCTGGTGCGCAACCTGGGTGTGGCCGAGATCGTGGGCCAGTTCATGGCGGCGCGGGATGCCTACGGTGAGTGGCCCTCGCCGCGCGGTGAGACGCCTCGGCTGCTGTCCACGATCGTGCTGATGGGCATGGGCGAGCCGCTGTACAACTACGAGAACGTCGCCCGCGCGATGCAGATCGTGATGGATGGCGAGGGCATCGGCCTGTCCCGCCGCCGCATCACCCTGTCGACCTCCGGCGTGGTCCCCGTCATGGACCGGTGCGGCGAGGAGCTGGGCGTCAACCTGGCCGTGTCACTGCACGCGGTGCGGGACGAGCTGCGCGACGAACTGGTGCCGCTGAACCGGAAATACCCGCTTGCCGAGTTGCTGGCCGCCTGCCGCCGCTATCCCGGCGCCTCCAACTCCCGCCGGATCACCTTCGAATACGTCATGCTGCGTGGCGTGAACGACAGTGAGGCGGATGCGCGCGAGCTGGTGCGGCTGATCGCCGGCATTCCGGCCAAGGTGAACCTGATCCCGTTCAATCCCTGGCCGGGCAGCGCCTTCCTGCCCAGCACGCGGGAGCAGCTGGACCGCTTCGCCGCCATCGTCATGGCCGCCGGCTTCTCCAGCCCGGTGCGAACGCCGCGCGGCCGCGACATCCTGGCCGCCTGCGGCCAGCTACGGACGGACAGCGAACGGGTGCGGCCGGCGGCCTAGCACGGATGGCGCCGGATGTGGTGACGGGATGGCGAGGTTGGGTGGCAAGCGGCGATCCGGGCGAGTAGGCGGCCTGCGTCGCCCTGCGCCGGATGATCTCGTGACCAAGCCAAACAGGCACGGTGTGGTGTGGCGGGGCGCGCTTCCACTGTTTGCCATCCTCGCCTGCTTGGCGTCGGCCTCGGCCCAGACACCCGGCGCCCCCGGTCCCGGAGCGCCGGGCCTGGATGGCTCTCCCGGTCAACCCGGTGGCAAGGGCGGCATTGGCTGCCCGGGTGGCCGCGGCGGCAGCGGCGGTCCCGGCATCCCGGGCGTCAACAACGGGAACGGTGGTCGGGGCGGCGACGGGGGAGACGGGCTGCCTGGTTGCGGCGGCGGTGCCGGAGGCCCGGGCGGCCCACCCGCACCCGGCGGTCGTCCAGGCAACGCCGGCGCCGGAGGCAACGGCGGCTCCGGCAGCGGAGCCCGTCCGGGCAGGGGCGGCCAAGGTGGCAGGAGCGGAGGATGACCGTGCCTCGGCTGACAGGCCCCGCCTAAGCTTGGGTCTAGTAAGGGGTAGCAGCAGACATCAGCCTTGTCGAATAGTCGGTGTCCCTTGGTGGAATACCATCTGCCATCGACCATCCGTCAGCTTCCAAATTGAACTTCGCAAAGTGTGGAGTTCTGAAGTACCTCGTCTCTTGCGGGCAGTTCGGTACGTTAACAGCACCACGTCGGCAGATAGAACTTTCAGTTCGTACTCGTAAGCAGTCAGCCTTGATAACTCTCTGTCTCGTTCCGCTGCCAAGCTTTGGACGACGTCTACTTTCTTGTAAGTCTCGCCGGATCTTCCGAATTCGAGGAAATCCTCCGCCAGGAGCGAAGCGACGACATCCGGTGCATTGCGAATAGCTGGATCATGCAGTCGTTCCTCCAAATGCTTGATCAGGTCCAACTCGACAGGCGCGACCATCGTGACCTCCACAACTGCGACAGGCCCTCGCTCCTCACCTCTAACTCGGCCGCTCCGTCGAGACACCCCTCGGCGGGAAGCCGTGCGCGCCTTCGTGCCCCTATCCTTGCCGCCAATCCCGCTTGCCCTGTGCCGAGGCTCTATGGAAGACCGCAGATCGGTCGGCGTGGATTGCGGGCCCTTGAAGTCATGATCCCGTCCCGCCAGCCAAGCGCCCGGTCTACCCGGCACGGCATTGTTAATCAGGGCGCGATCGGGCAGCTTCCCGGCGGGGTCGGGTCGGTCGCGAAGTGCAGCAGGCATGTTGCGAAGCGGCGGCTGAATGCCTCGCCGGCGGCGCCGAAATGCCCGCTCAAGCCGGTCGGGCGGTCGATCAGCAGCAGCGCGCCCATCTTTGGCCGCAACCGCTCCATCAGCCTCACTCGGGTGTCGCCGTCCGACATGAACGGGTCGGCGGTGAACTGGGCGACGGCGACGCGGGTGCGGGCGGGTTGAGCCTCCGCCACCATGGCGCGCAGGTCGTCATCCTGCGCGGTCAGGTTCGGGCTGGCCCCGGAGCCGTGCGCCGCCGGGGAAGTGGCGATCACCACGTCGGCCAGCCCGGCCGTGTCCAGGATCTGCAACGACGTCCAGCCGCCCCGGGACTCTCCTCCCGCCACGATCAGCCGGTATCCCGCATGCCGCATCATCGCCAGGCCGTCCCGCAGCCAGCCGGCGGCCCGGACCGGGTTGTCCACCAGCGGCGCACGGTCGAACCGCACGATGTCGAAGCCGGAGTTGTTGAACAGGCGCAGGAACGGGGGCGGTTGCAGGCCGCGCGAGTCCACCGCCGAGTTGCTGCCATGCGACCACACAACCACGCCGCGGGCCACGGACGGGCCATGCCAGAGGAACCGCTCATCCGGCACGAAGCCGTAGTTGATGGTGTCGACGAACGGCTCCGGCGGCGCCGGCGGTTGCCACGTGCGGCCGGGCCAGACGATGGCCAGGTTCTCCGCGTAGGGGCGGCAATCGGTCCCGCCATGCTCCGTGCAGAGTGCCACGGCGCGGCTGCGGGCCGCCTCCAGGGACTGGCCGCCGGAATACCAGCCGATCCGCCCGTTGCTGCCGATGGCGGCCACCCGCGGCGTGTTGCTCAGCAGGAAGTCCGCATACAGCGCCTGCCCGGCCGCGTTCAAGCCCGGGACGGCCGCCGGATCAAGCAAAGGCTGGCCCTGTGCCGCGGCCGAGAGCAGCAGCAAGCCGAGCACCCAGACAAACCGCATCCGCTTGCCGCCCCTCCGCATCGGGGCTATGCGCGACCCCAGGTATCCCGGAGGTCTAGCCATGCCCGCGCGCCATGTGAAGAAGGTTGTGCTCGCCTATTCCGGTGGCCTGGACACCAGCGTCATCCTCCGTTGGTTGCAAACCACCTATGGCTGCGAGGTCGTCACCTTCACCGCCGACCTGGGCCAGGGCGAGGAGCTGGAGCCGGCGCGGCGCAAGGCCGAGATGTTCGGCGTAAAGCAGATCTTCGTCGACGACCTGCGCGAGGAGTTCGTGCGCGACTTCGTCTTCCCCATGTTCCGCGCCAATGCCCTATACGAGGGTCAATACCTGCTCGGCACCTCCATCGCCCGGCCACTGATCGCGCAGCGCCAGATCCAGATCGCCGAGGAGGTGGGCGCCGACGCCGTCGCGCACGGCGCCACCGGCAAGGGCAACGACCAGGTCCGCTTCGAGGTCGCCTACTACGCGCTGAAGCCCGACGTGACCGTGATCGCGCCCTGGCGCGAGTGGGAGCTGACCAGCCGGACCAAGTTGCTGGAGTTCGCCGAGCTGAACCAGATCCCCATCGCACGGGACAAGCGCGGCGACGCGCCGTTCTCCGTCGACGCCAACCTCCTGCACAGCAGCAGCGAGGGCAAGGTGCTGGAGGACCCGGCGGAGGAAGCACCCGAGCTCGTCTACCAGCGCACCATCCGGCCGGAGGACGCACCGGACCAGGCGACGGTCGTCAGCGTGGAGTTCGAGCGCGGCGACGCCGTCGGCATCGACGGGGTGCGCCTGTCTCCAGCCACGCTGCTGACTCGCCTGAACGAGTTGGGGCGTGCCAACGGCATCGGCCGGCTGGACCTGGTGGAGAACCGCTTCGTCGGCATGAAGTCGCGCGGGGTGTACGAGACGCCGGGCGGCACCATCCTGCTGCAGGCACATCGCGGCATCGAGAGCATCACGCTCGACCGGGAGGCGGCGCACCTCAAGGACAGCCTGATGCCGCGCTATGCCGAGCTGATCTACAACGGCTTCTGGTTCAGCCCGGAACGGCGCATGCTGCAGGCCGCCATCGACGAGAGCCAGAAGAGCGTCAGCGGCACCGTACGGTTGAAGCTGTACAAGGGCAACGTCAGCGTGGTCGGGCGCCAGAGCCCCCATAGCCTCTACTCCGCCCGCGTCGTGACCTTCGAGGACGACGGCGGCGCCTACGACCAGGTGGATGCGCAGGGCTTCATCAAGCTACAGGCGCTTCGTCTGCGGCTTGGCGCGGCGGTGGGTCGCCGGGGCGGCACCCTGTGACCGCGCGACCCGGCCGGGCTTGACCGCGGGCGCCGGCGGCGGCTCCGCAAACAGCTGGCCCGGTGGCAAACGGGTCCGCGCCACGGGCACCGCCAGCAACGACGGCGCATGTGCGACGCGGAGCGAGGCCGTCGACAGGCTGTCGAACATGCCGGTCTCACGCGAGAAATGCGGGTTGTAGTAGGGGTCGTTGCGGATCAGCGCTCCCCACCGGTCCGACATGAGCTGGTTCTCCCCGTAGAAACGCGGCAGGTGGTGCGCGGCGAAGTCGCTGCCGCGGCTGACGCTCTCGTGGTGGATGGCGACGGCGGCGGGAGCCATGACGATTCGGTAGCCGGCGCGCCCGATCCGAAGGCATAGGTCCACGTCGTTGAAGGCGATAGCCAGGTGCGTCTCGTCGAACATGCCCACCGCACGGAAGGCGTCCGCCCGGCACAGCATGCAGGCTGCCGTCACCGCGGACATGTCCTGCGCGCACACCGCCCGCCCGGCATAGCCCGGCTCGTCCTTCGGCAGCCCGCGGAAGGCGTGGTTCGCGATGCCGCCGACCCCAAGCACCACGCCACCGTGCTGCACGGTCTGGTTCGGGTACAGCAGCTTGGCGCCGACGATGCCGACATGCGGGTCCGCCAGCGCCTCGTTGACCAGGTGGCGCAACCACTCCGCCTGCTGGACGTGCACGTCGTTGTTGAGGAACAGCAGGAAATCGCAGTCGACCTGCTCGGCCACGCGGTTGTTCAGGGCGGAGAAGTTGAAGGCCTCCTCCCGCCGGACGACCCGGACGCGGGCCTCGGCCGCGATCTCGGACAGCCAAGCCAACGTGTCCGCCTCGATGGACCAGTTGTCGATCAACACGACCTGGTAGGCCGCATAGGCCGTCATCGCCAGGACGCGGCGGACGCACTCCCGCGTCAGCTCGAGCTGGTCCTTGAACGGCACCAGGATCGCCACCGACGGCTCGGCGCGGAAGCGCCACCGGACGTCGTAGATGGTCGAGCCATGCACGGCCTCCACCATTGCCGGCAAGCCCCGCCGCTCGAGATGGTCACAGACGGCCTGCCGTCCGGCGGCGACGGCATAGGGCTTGGCCGCGGCGGCGCTCGCGGTCGAGCCGGCGGTCTTGCGCCAGTGATAGAGGAACTCGGGGACGTGGTGGATGGCTGCCGCGTCAAGCAGCTCCGACAGGCGGAGCACGAGGTCGTGGTCCTGCGCCCCGTCATAGCGCGGGTCCAGCGGTCCGGCGGCGCGCAGGGTCGCAGCCTCCACCATCAACAGGTGGCAGACGTAGTTGTTCGTCAGGAGGAGGCGGTAGTTCCAGTCCGTCTTGAAGTGCGGCTCGCAGAAATACCCGGATGGATCGACCTTGTCCTCGTCGGAATACAGCAGGCGGGCGCCCGTGTTGCGCGCCGCCAGCAGCATGACTTCCAGCGCCACGTCCACCAGCAGGTCGTCATGGTCGAACAGGGCGATCCACTCGCCGGTCGCGGCGGCGACCGCCGAGTTGGTGGCAGCGCTGATGCCCCGGTTCTCCGCGTGCGGCACGGCCCGGATGCGGGGGTCGGCCGCGCACAGCTCGTCGATCAGCTGTGTCAGGGCAGCCGATCGGCTGCCGTCATCGACCAGGATCAGCTCCCATTCCGTCCAGCTCTGGCGCCGCACGCTCTCCACGGCGGCGGCGAAATCGGCCAGGTCCGGTTGGTAGACGGCACACACCACCGACACTTTCGGCCGCACGGCCCGCAGCAACTCGCCGTAGCGGGCCGACCGCCGCTCCGCCGCCAGCCGCCCCCGCAACGCCTCGTAGTAGGTCACCGCCCAGCCGTGATAGGTCGATAGCGTATGCTCGTCGGTGCTGACCAGCTGGCGCAGCTCGTCCTTGAGCGCGTAGGCCTGCGTGCACAGCGCCTCGACCTTGGCATACAGCTCGAACAGCCGGTCGACGCTGCTCTGGATGGCGACCGCCCCGCGGCATGGGCTGCCCTCGAGCTCCACGTCCTCGGGCACGGCGCGGAACTCGATCTCGAACGGCCGTCCGTCCCGGAAGCGCGACGGCACCGTGTAGGCAAACCCGCAATGCGGCTCGCAGCCATGCGCCTCGGCGACGTCCGGGCGGTCCATGTCCGCCCGGAGCAGGCCAAGGGCGATCCCGTTCGCCTTGGCCTCCAGCACCAGCCTGCCGGTCCGCTTGCCGCTGGACCGGTCGTCGCGGAACGCCCAGCCGCGGATGATCGCGCCGACCAAACCGTCCACCCGGCCGCGCACCTGCGCTGCCCGGTACTGCACGGGGACCTCGTCCCACTTGGCACCGTCGCGATGATGCGCCAGCACTTCCCCCGACCGGAACCGAATGCGGATGCGGTGCGGCTCGCCATCCAGCGCGATCCCCGGCAACTCGAACCGGAACCCGAGGCGGGAGCCGGGTATCCCCAGCGCGTTCAGATCAGGCCGGGCCGTCGTGCAGCTGAACGACCCGACGATCTCGTCGTCTACCAGCAGGAGCAAGGCCGCCGAGTTTGACGGCCGCGTCAAGTCGACCGCCCAGCCCGCAATGATGGTGTCGTCGATCGTATCGATGTAGCCGCCCCGCCGCTCCGCCCCCAGGATGCCGTCCGGCATTCAGCGCAGTCCCGGATCCGCGCCACGTGTCGCCTGGCTGCGACAGGTCACCGGCAGCGTTGCTCGACCAAACGCGAACTCAACGAAGGAATGCATGCAGTATCATAGACTTATGACCATGCAAGGTGCAATTCGTAAAGATCGTTGCGTCCGTCAAGCCAGGCCGTCCGGGCACTAAGCTTCCTTAACCACTCTCCCGATAATGTGGGGCGGTCGAGCGACGACACTTTTGGAACCAAGCCAGGATGCCGAACGAAGACCGCCGACCTCGGGCGGGTCGCAGCCTGTGACCGGGCTGGCGGCCGTCAGCCATGACCCGGTCCGCAAGGCGGGTGCGGGGGTCTATCGAGGCACCCTCGTCGGCCTACTCGCGGTCGGCGTGTTGCTGATGTCCGTGGTGGGCTACGTGCTGTACGATTAATACGTGATCGCCCGGACCCACGGCGCCGATATCTCGTCGAACCTGGCCATGGCCATCCAGCGGGATATCGAGCGAACGGTCGAGACCTATGACCTGTCGCTGAAGGCCGCCTTGCGCGGCCTGCAGGCGCCGGAGCTCGGTCTGCTCAGCCCCACGACACGCCAGGAATTGCTGTTCGACGGTGCGACCGAGGCCAAGCACATGGGTTCGGTGTTCATCATGGACCGCGCCGGCCACATCGCCGACGACTCTGCCCAGTCGCTGCCGCGATCCGGATCCTTCGCCGACCGCGACTATTTCACCGTCCATCGTGATCGCAGCGACGTGGGGCTTTACTTCAGCAAGCCATACAAGAGCCGTCTGGCGAACGAATGGTCCATCGCGCTCAGTCGACGGGTGAACGACGCCCACGGCGACTTCAACGGCGTCGTGGTCGGCTCGATCCGCTTCTCCTACTTCGCCGAGTTGTTCTCCAAGCTCAATCTGGGCCCTGGCGGTTCTATCACCCTGTTCAACCTGGATGGCACGGCGATCTACCGGGAGCCTTTCGTGGCCAGCCAAGTGGGGCAGGATTTCAGTGCGGCGCCCTTGTTCAAGGAGATCGCGGCCGGGCGGACCGCACCGTTCGAAAGCGTCGCCCTGCTGGACGGTCAATCCAAGCTCTTCGCCTTCGGCATCGTGGGCAGCCTGCCGTTGGTCCTGTCCGTCAGCATGGCGACCAGCACGATCTACGCGGATTGGTATGCCAAAGCCGCGATCGTGGGCGTGGTGTCCGTCGTCCTGGCAGCCTTGGGCTTCCTGCTGGTGCTTTCGGCCCGCTCACAGAACGCCCGGCGCCTCCGCGCGGAGCACGCGGCGGTCCGCAGCGCCCAGATCCTTCGCGCCTATTTCGACCACTCGCCGGACGCGCTGTTCGTGGTTGCCGTCGCGCCGGATGGCCGGTTGACCTATCAAAGCGTCAACCCGTCCTGTGAGTCGTTGACGGGGCTGGCGGCCGCTACGGTCCTGGGCAGGGAGCCGGCGGCGATCTTCAGCGCCGATGCCGCGGCATCGATCGAACGGCGATACCGCGCTTGCATCGCGTCGGGGCAAACCTCCGTCTACGAGGAGACGCGCCTGCTTCCCGCCGGCCGGCGGGATTGGCACGCGATCCTGTGCCCTATCCGTGGTCCGGACGGCGCCGTCATCTGCATCGTCGGAAACGCCCGCGACATGACGGAGGAAAACCAGCGGCAGGCCGCGCAACGCCAAGCCGGCAAGATGGAGGCAGTCGGGCGCCTCACCGCCGGGGTGGCGCATGATTTCAACAACTACCTCCAGACCATCACTGGCAGCCTTGAGGTCCTCATCGACGATCACCTGACGGAGCCCGAGGCCGTGGAGTATGCGCAACTGGCCCACAAGGCGGCGGAAAGCGGCGCCAAACTAACTCACCGGCTCCTGGCGTTTTCCCGTCAACAGGTGCTGCGCCCACGCCGGGTCAGCGTCACCAAGCTGCTTATCGACACGCGCAAGCTGCTCGGCTCGTCCGGCTTCGGGGCGGACATCCAGATGAAGATCGCCGTCGAGCCCTTCACCGACGACGTCCAGGTCGACCCGGTGCAGGCCGAGAGCTCGATCCTGAACCTGCTCTTCAATGCCCGCGACGCGATGCCGGCGGGCGGCACGCTCGTTCTGCACGCGCGCAACGCCCGGCCGGACGACGGCATGTGCGGGACGCTGGTCCCGGAAGACATCGTGATCATCGCCGTCCACGATTCCGGTAGCGGGATGGACGAAGCGACACGCGCCATGGCCTTCGACCCGTTCTTCACCACCAAGGCCTTCGGCAAGGGCGCCGGCCTCGGCCTGTCGATGGTGCAGGGGTTCTGCCACCAGTCCGGCGGCGAGATACGCATCCTGAGCGGCGGGGCCGTTGGTACGCGCGTGGAGCTCTGGTTGCCGAGTGCGGCCGGCCTCGGTGCGACGGGCGACGAAATAAGCGTCAACCTGGCTAGTCTCGGCCGTCCGACCGGCCGGATCCTCCTGGTCGAGGACGAGCACGACGGGCCCGTTCCGCTCGCGGCGATCCTGGTGACCGGCGGCTTCGAGGTGGTTGCCGTGACGAACGGACGCAATGGCCTGGCGCGGCTCAGGGATCGAGACCCATACGACGCAGTGCTGAGCGATGACGCGATCTCCGACATGGCGGGCGCCGACTTCCTGGCCCAGGCCTCACTGCAGGCGCCAGATGTGCCGATGCTGATGATCAGCGGCATCGACGCCGGGCAGGCGGCGCCACCCTCTTCAGCACACCCGTCCGTGTCCTGCATAAACCGATCCGGCCGGTAGACCTGTTGGACGCGCTGCGCGACGCCATCGCCGAGTCACGCGCGAGGCGCGCGCACGAGCAGGACGCCGCACTGCCGCTCACGATCGGGGCCGCCGGATGAAGCCTGGATTGGTTCGCCGGCCGTTCCGTATGGTTCCGCGCCTTACCTCACCCGAAACACAGGCATGGCTGTTCGTCGTGCTCGTCTGCGCCTCGGTGCTCGGCCTCACGTCGTGGCGGCTCCAGCGCGCCTATGACGCACAGATGCTGGCCAGCCGGGTCACGACCGAAAATCTCGCCCGTTCGCTCGCCGACCATGCCCACGCGACGGTGCATGGCGCGACCACCATCATCTCCGGCATCGCGGAGCGGCTGCAGAACGACGATCGATCGGACGCGTCACTCGCTCGCCTGCACCGGCTGGTGGTGAGGTTCATCGCCAACTCACCGGGAATACGCGACCTCGTGGCGTTCTCGGCCGCTGGCGACGGGCTGGTGACCTCGCTGGAGCCGATGCCGAGGACGAATGTGGCCGACCGGCCCTACTTCGCCTTCCACCGTGAGCATCCGGGCGCGATGCCGTTGGTCGGCGGTCCGCTGCGCAACCGGGCGGATGGGCGCTGGGTGTTCACGGTGTCCAGGCGCCTCGACAATCCGGATGGGTCGTTCGGCGGCGTCGTGGTGGCGCTCCTCGACTGCGATTGGTTCATGGAGTTCTACCTCAAGTTCGATGTCGGCTCGCACGGCTCCATCTGGCTGGTCGACGACGATGCCACGCTGCTCGTCCGCCAGCCGCCGATCCCGAATACCATCGGGAGGAATTTCGATCGATCTCCCGCGATCCTCGCCTATCGCGAGCACGGCACGAACGGCACCATGCGGATTGTCTCGCCCCTCGACGGCGTGACGCGGCTCAGCAGCTACCGGAAGGTGGGGGATTACCCGCTCGCCGTCTTCGTCTCCGTCGCGGAGGGCGATATCCTCGGCGGCTGGCGGAACGACGCGATCCTCTCCACCGCCGTCGCCTTGGCCATTTCCGCGCTGCTGGGCGTGCTTGGCTGGCGGCTCGTCTCCCTGTTCCGCTTGCGCGACCGCAAGGAATTCGCCTTGCGCCAGAGCGAGCGGCGCTATCGCATGCTGGCCGATCACAGCACCGACGTCATCGTGCAACTCGCGCCGGATAGCCGACACAGATACGTGTCTCCGGCTTGCGAACGCCTGCTCGGCTATCAACCTCGGGAACTGATCGACGGCCATCCCCGCGACACCGCGCATCCGGAGGACTGGCCCAGGCTTGCCGCCAACATCGAGACGATCCTCAGCACCGGGCGTGCCCCGCCGTTCAGCTATCGCGTTCGCCGCAAGGACGGAGTCTACGTCTGGATCGAGACCCAGGGCCAGAAGCTGGATGGCGAGCCCGGGTTCGTCGTGGCCTTGCGCGATATATCGTCCCGCAAGCGGGTCGAGGAGCTGCTGCACGAGGCCAACAACCACTTGCAGCGGCAGGTCATGCTGGATGGCATGACCGGCGTCGCGAACCGGCGATGCTTCGACTTGACCGTGCCGAAGGAGTCCCGGCGGGCCGGCCGCGATCATACCCCGCTCGGCCTGCTGATGATCGATGTCGACCATTTCAAGTCTTACAACGACCGGTATGGCCATCCAGCCGGAGACCAATGCCTGCGAGCGGTCGCGGAGGCAATCACGCGGGAGTTGCGGCGGCCTGGTGACTTCCTGGCGCGGTATGGCGGGGAGGAGTTCGCCGTGCTGCTGCCAAATACCGACCAGGCCGGCGCCATGACGATGGCGGAGCGGATACGCGGCGCTGTCCAACGCCTGTTCATCACCCATGCCGGCAATCCGGGCAGTGCCGGCTCCGTCGCGACGGTCAGCATCGGCATTGCCGTCGAGCGGCCGACCGGCGGTGGAGACGGCGGGCTCGCTTTGCTGCAACGCGCCGACGCCGCACTCTACGAGGCCAAGTCGCGAGGCCGGAATCGGGCATGCGAGGCGGCAGAGGACGACGTCCCCGGCCTGCTGGAGCAAGCGCTGGCGGAACCGCGCTAGCCCGGCGTCGGCTCAAGGCGTGTCGGATGCAGACCCGGTGACGCATGCAGATGCGCCTGACCCGCGAGAGCTGCGTCGTGATGGGCGCAGGCCAGCGAGGTTATCCTCTGCGTGGGGGCGCTGTAAGGCGGCTATGCCGATGTTTGGGATCGCGTCAGCCATCTGCGCCAGGTCATGTAGGCGGCCGGATGGACCATCCTGCGTCCCGGGACCGCGCGGCAGTGACCTAAATCCAGCCTTTCACGCGGAACCAGATGATCGGCACGATCACGCTGAGCAGGATCAACGCCCAGCCATATTGGTAGCCATACGCCCAGTCGTATTCGGGCATGTTCTTGAAGTTCATGCCGTATAATCCCACCACGAAGGTGGGCGGGATGCCGACGACGGAGACGACCGTGAGCACCTTCACGCCGTTGTTCTGCTCGATGTTGATGAAGCCGAGCACCGCGTCCAGCAGGAAGCCGACCTTGCCGTTCAGCTGCTGGTCGTAGTCGTTCAGCGACGCCACGTCCTGCCGCAGCGTCGCCAGGCGCGTCTTCCACTCGGCGGGCGCGGCATCGTTGCAGGCCTGCTGCGCGTAGGCCACGATCCGGCCGATGCCCAGCACGCTGTCGCGCAGGTTGCCCAGCGTGTCGCCGCACCGGCCCACCTCCGTCAGCGTCAGCCGCAACTCCCGGTCGGCCCGGCGCACGCTGCGCTTGGTATGCCCGTCCTCGCTTTGGAACGTGGTCTTGGACAGGCCATCCAGCTGGGCCGCGACCCGCTCCAGCACGTCGGCCAACCGGTCGACGATCGCCTCCGTCAGGCCGATGAACGCCTCCATGCTCGCCTTGGCGCCGCCGTGGCAGAAACGCTCGGCATAGGCGTCGAACGCCGGCAGCGCCTCGTATCGCAGCGTCAGGAGGTGCTTGTCCGACAGCACGAAGCCGACCGGTGTGATGTGCGACCGGCCATCCGCCCCCAGGTAGCTGTAGGGCATGCTGAGGTAGAGCACCTCCCCCTCGGTGTAGAGCCGGCTGGAGCTCTGGATCTCGGCCACGTCCTCCCGCGAGGGCACGCGCAGCCCGCTGATCCGTTCGGCCGTGCCCCGCTCCGCTTCGGTGGGATCGATCATGTCGATCCAGACACCGTCGCCGCCAGCCCACGCGGCGGACTCCAGCGTGTGGCGCGGCGACGTGCCGTCATTGGCGTACAGCATCGTGGCGCGGCCTCCCGGAACCCGGCCGGAGCTTACGGGGGCCGGCGCAGCCGCGACAACCCGGGGGTTTGGCCGGCCTCCGCACCTGCGCTATGTCCCCGCACGAACGGAGTGCCCGCCTTGACCCTCACCACGACAGACCGCCCCAACACCCTGCGCGCCGGCCCGGACGAGCGCGGCCGCTTCGGCACGTTCGGCGGACGCTTCGTGGCCGAGACGCTGATGCCGCTGGTCCTGGCGGTGGAGGCCGCCTACGAGGCCGCCAAGCGCGACGGGGCCTTCCAGGCGGAGCTTGACCGTTACCTGCGCGACTATGTCGGCCGCCCCAGCCCGCTGTGGTTCGCCGAACGCCTGACCAGGGAGCTCGGCGGCGCCAAGGTGTACTTCAAACGCGACGAGCTGAACCACACCGGCTCGCACAAGATCAACAACTGCATGGGGCAGATCCTGCTGGCCAGCCGCATGGGTAAGACGCGCATCATCGCGGAGACGGGCGCCGGGCAGCATGGCGTGGCGACGGCGACGGTGTGCGCGCTGTTCGGCCTGCCCTGCACCGTCTACATGGGCACCACGGACGTGGAGCGGCAGAAGCCCAACGTGTTCCGCATGCGGCTGCTGGGCGCCGAGGTCGTGCCCGTCAGCTCCGGCGCCGGCACGCTGAAGGACGCGATGAACGACGCGATGCGCGACTGGGTCGCCAACGTCGCCGACACCTACTACCTGATCGGCACCGTGGCCGGTCCGCATCCCTACCCGGCGATGGTGCGGGACTTCCAGTCCGTCATAGGCACGGAGGCGCGGGCGCAGATGCTGGCGGCCGAGGGCCGGCTGCCCAACGCGGTGGTCGCGGCCATCGGCGGCGGCTCCAACGCCATGGGGCTGTTCCATCCCTTCCTGGACGATCCGGACGTGCGGCTGGTGGGCGTGGAGGCCGCCGGGCGCGGGCTCGACACGGGCGAGCACGCCGCCAGCCTGTCGCGCGGCCGCCCCGGCGTGCTGCATGGCAACCGCACCTACCTGCTGCAGGACGCGGACGGCCAGATCACGGAGGCGCACAGCATCAGCGCCGGGCTCGACTATCCCGGAATCGGGCCGGAGCATTCCTGGCTGCACGAGATCGGCCGGGTGGAGTATGTCGCCGCCACCGACCGGGAGGCGCTGGACGCCTTCCAGCTCTGCTGCCGCACGGAGGGCATCATCCCCGCGCTGGAGCCGGCGCACGCCCTGGCGCAGGTGACGAAGCTGGCGCCGGCGATGCCCAAGGACGACATCGTGCTGATGAATCTGTGCGGCCGGGGCGACAAGGACATCTTCGCCGTGGCCGAGCACCTGGGCGTCAAGCTGTGAGCCGCATCGCCGCCCGCTTCGCCGCGCTGAAGGCGGAGGGCAGGGGGGCGCTCATCCCGTTCCTGGAGGCCTACGACCCGGACGAGGCGACCAGCGCCGCCATCCTGCACGGCATGCCCGGCGCCGGGGCCGACCTGATCGAGATCGGCATGCCGTTCACCGACCCGATGGCGGACGGCCCGACCATCCAGGCCGCCGCGTTGCGCGGGCTGGCCGCCGGGGCGACCATGGGCAAGACCCTGGCCCTGGTGGCGGGCTTCCGCGCTGCGGATGCGGATACGCCGGTGATCCTGATGGGCTACCTCAACCCGATCCTGTCCTACGGCCCCGACCGCTTCTGCGCCGACGCCGCGAAGGCCGGCGTGGACGGCCTGATCGTGGTGGACCTGCCCAGCGAGGAGGCCGACTGGCTGGCCGGCGCCGCGGCTGACAACGGTCTCGACATCATCCGGCTGGTAGCCCCCACCACCGAGGCGGCACGCCTGGCGCACGTGCTGAACGGCAGTTCCGGCTTCGTCTACTACGTCAGCATCGCCGGCATCACCGGCACCCGCACGGCGTCGGCCGAACACCTGGCCGAAGCGATCCCGCGGGTGCGCCGCGCCACGACGCTGCCGGTCGCCATCGGCTTCGGCATCCGCACCCCCGCCCAGGCGGCGGAGGCCGTGCGTGCGGCCGACGCAGTGGTGGTCGCCTCCGCCCTGATTGACACGCTTGCCGCCAGCCTGGACGCGCAGGGCCGTCCGGCGGCGGACAGCGCGCGCCGGGTGCTGGACCAGGTCCGCGACCTCGCCGCCGCGGTGCGTGGAGTCAGGCGGTAGCCGCCGTCACGCGGCCTTCAGCCCCTCGAGCAGTTGCACGCTTTCCGCCTGGATCAGGTGGCCGCGCGACGTGGTCTCGTGGATGATCGTGCCGAGCTCCGCCAGCGTCGCGTTCAACGCCGCCTGTCCCGCGCCCAGATGACCCAGCTCCACGTCGACCCGCTCCGCCTCTGCGGCCACGCGGACGATGCTGGAGATGATATCCCGCGTGGCCCGCCCCTGGTGCGACACGGCGGCGGCAATCTCGCCGACCACGTGGGCCAGCCGGTCGATCGTGCCGTCCACAAGGCCGATCGCCGCGACGGCGGCCTGCGTCGTCTCCTCCACGCCGGCGATCTGCTGCGTGATCTCCGTCGTCGCCTGCGCGGTCTGCCGGGCGAGTTGCTTGATCTCGGCGGCGACCACGGCGAAGCCGCGCCCGGCCGGGCCGGCACGCGCCGCCTCGATCCCCGCATTCAGCGCGAGCAGATGCGTGCGCGTGGCGACGGCGAGGATCAGCCGCACCACCTCCCCGATCCGCGCGGTGTTGGCCGCGAGGCCCTGCACGGTGCAATCGGTCGTGCGCACGACGGCGGCGGCATCCTTGGCCATCGCGGCACCCAGCTGCACCTGGCCGTCGATGTCGGAAATGGTCTCGACCAGGCTCTCGGCGGCGTGGGAAACGCCTTTCGCCTCCATCGTCATGCATCGTGTGGCGCCGGCAATGGCGGACCAGCCCTGGGCCGCGCCGATGGCCTGGTCACGGATGACCGCCATGCTGCGGCTCTGCTCCCGCGCCGTGCGGATCAGCCCGGCGGTGGCCGTGCCGACCGTGTCCTCGTAGCGGGCTGCCAGGACCGCATGGGCTTGCTTGGCGGCGTTCATCGTGATGACCGCGTGCTCCGCCTGCGCGGCCTCCACCTCGCGCGCCCGCAACGCGGCCAGGTCGACGCAAAGCCGGGCCAGCGAACGGAGCAGCACGGCGGTCTCGCTGCGGCCGCGCGCGGGGGGCGGCGGATCCAGCACGCCGGCGGCCACGGCTTCGGCGATCCGCACCGCGCGGCGCAACGGGGGGACGATGTACGCGCTCAACACGGCGGTGATGGCCACGGCGAGGCCGGCCGCGACCAGGATGGCGAGCAGGTTGTTCCGATCCGCCTGGACGATGATCTCGGCCACCATCCGCCGCGTGTGGTAGCCGTCCCCGGCCAGGATCTCGACCGCGTCGTCGAAGGCGGTGCTGAGGCGCGCCACCTCCGCCGTGATCTGCTCCGTCTCGGCGATGGGCACGCGGTCGCCGAGCCGGCGCAGGTCCTTCGCCAGCGCGGCGGCGGCGGCGCGCCCCTGCGGCGACGGCGCCCGGTCCTCCGCGATCTTGAGGTCGGCGAGGATGTCCGGAAGCTGGCGTTGCTCCACCTGGCAGGGGGCCCGCGCCGTGCCGAGGCAGCCATCCGCGGCATGGACGAAGCCGGTCTGTGCCGAACGAAGGTAGCTCATCGACAGGAAGGCCTCGTCGAACATCGTGGCTGCCAATTGCCCGATGCGCTGCTCGGTCCAGCGGTCGAACAGCCCGAGCATGCCCGTGAGCAAGGCCATGCTCAGGCAGGAGAGGAGCAAGGCCGACCTAATTGGCATCGGCGCCCTGTTCCTGGCGACCGCAGCCTGCCGCCTGCCGGAGGGGTCGCGTCTGCCGCCGCCGATGCCGGTCCGGCATGATCGATGGCCTCGCTTGCGCTTGATATGACGTCATCCGCCGCAGCATCGCTCGCCCGGCTGAAATCGCCGTGAAGGAGTGGATGAAGGGTAACTAATTTGACAGCAACAGCCTTCACAAGTCAGCAGTAGATACCGACGGCGTCGTGTCTCGGCCCTCAGCTCACCTGTAGGGTGCAATGCTGTTCAAAGCATTGCACCACCCACTGCAGGTGCCTCGATGGGACTTGATGCAAGCCCTCGAGTGGTTTGCACCCTACGCCGACGAACCTGGCCAGTATTACTTGCCCTTCCACGTTGCCGTTGACCGGTCCGGCAAATACCCGTAAGGCCTCGCACCACCGCGGTCGGGGCGTGGCGCAGCCTGGTAGCGCGCCTGTTTTGGGTACAGGAGGCCCCCGGTTCGAGTCCGGGCGCCCCGACCAGACCCTTCAGCGGCTCGGTGTCCGGACAGACACTCAGGGTTCGCGGCCCATCAGATACTCGTACAACGCGCGGCCGTGCTCGGACCGGCCAAGCATCTGCTCGTTGTCTTCGTAGAGGATGACATCGGCATCGCCCAGGTCGCGCGCCCGCTGCGCCGCGTCGAACGGCCGCTCTTCCATGTCGCCATCCTCCCAGGTGAGGACGAAGTTGTGCCAGTACTCGTACTCCATCACGTCGGGGAAGCAGCGCTGCCGGCTGAGCGCGTCGCCGATCGCGTGCGCGAAGCTGCCGCCGACCATAACCACCTTCAGCGTGGCGCAGCCGATCGTCGGTGGCGCCGTGTCCACGTCGACATCGGGGGTCGGGTCCTGCGCCGGCAGCCACAGCAGGTTCATCAGCACGGCGAGGTCGATGTCCGCGCCCGACGGGTCGTCGGTGTAGTGCCACTGGAACGCCAAGGGGGCCAAAGCCGGGTCGGCGCGCAGCCGGCTCAGCTCGGCCGCGACCACCTGCCCGGCGATCACGCCGCCCACGGCGTTCCAGTGCGTCCCGTTCTGCGGCCACAGGTCGAAGGGATACCGGCCATGCGCCGCCCCCACGGCCGCCGTCGTGTCGACGGCGTGGACGCCGGCCGCCCGCAGCAGCGCCATCCAGGCGGGCACCAACCCCACCCGATCGCCGGGTGAGGCCGGGCAGGGCATCCCCGGCGGCATGAATGCGGGATATTGCCCGACCTTGGACGGCGTCACGACGTAGAGGAAGGTTTGCCCCCGCCGCTCGACCGCGTCCTGCATCTCGCGCACCCGCGTCGCCCACACGCGCGCGCCGGGCAGGAAGCCGGCAAGCGACCGGCTGCAATAATCGTCGGTGTAGACGTGCTCGATCAGCTCGTCATGCGCGCCGACGAGGATCGCCGGGATGGCGGACACGGCCAGCGCGGAGTAGTCGACCTGGTTGCGCAGCCGGACCGCGAACTCGAAGATCGGCACCCGCGGCCCCACCTGCCGCGCATAGTCGGCCTGGAACCTGCCGTCGAGGAAGCTCCGGACTGTCAGGCGCTGCTTTTCCGGCTTCACGGTCACGCCCTTCAGCGCGGCGAACAGCGGGTAGCTCCAGAACCGGATGCCGTTCATGTGCAGGACCGTGCCCGCAGCCATGTTGAAGATCAGCATCGCGCCGCAGAGACCGAGCGTTGCCGCGCCCAACAGCGTCGGTATCGCCTGCAACCCTCGTGTGACCCGGCGCACCGTCAGAACCTGAAGTAGAGGAAGGGCTTGAACGGTTCGGCCAGCGCCTTGGCCAAGGCGAAGACGAACAGCAGCGACAGCCCCAGCTCCACCACGAAGCGGCCCGGCGGCGTCGTCATGACCCACAGCGCGCTGCGGTCAAAGCCCGACACCCGGGGGAGGAACGAGATAAGTGCCGCGGCGCCGGCTGCCACCAGCATGGGCATGGTCCGCCACACCGTCGGCGGCGCGGCATAGGACCCGAAGCGGGTCATGACCGCGAAGAACTCGCCAGCCTGTGCAAGGCTCGCTGCACGGAAGACCGTCCATCCCACCACCGTGACAAGGAACGTCAGCCCGTTCGCCGCCAAGCGTGGCATACGCTCCAGCGCGCGGGCCAGGAACAGCCGCTCGGCGACCAGGAACAGCCCGTTATAGGCACCCCATACGACATAGGTCCACGCCGCCCCGTGCCACAGCCCGCTGGCGAGGAAGCAGACCCACAGATTGGCGTAGCGCCGCCAGGGCGCCACGCGGTTGCCGCCCAGCGGGATGTAGAGGTACTCCCGGATCCAGGTGGAGAGGGAGATGTGCCACCGCCGCCAGAATTCGGTGACGCTGCAGGAGATGTAGGGCTTGTTGAAGTTCTCGTTCAGCCGGAAGCCGAACATGCGCGCCAGCCCGATCGCCATGTCGGAGTAGGCGCTGAAGTCGATGTAGATCTGGAAGGTGAAGAAGATCACGCCCCACCAGGCGTCGGCGAAGGTCAGCGTCGCCATGTTGGCGGAGAAGGTCGCATCGGCGCCGCTGGCCAGCGCGTCCGCCAGGAGCGTCTTCTTCACCACACCCAACATGAACCGGCGGAAGCCGATGCCGAGGTCGCCGGGCCTGATCCTGCCGGAGGTGGCGATCTGCGCCTCCAGCTCGTGGTATTTGATGATCGGCCCGGCCAGTAGCTTGGGGAACAGGAAGACGTAGAGCAGGTAGCGCGCGAAGCTCGGCGCCGGGGCGCTGCGCCCGCGATGGATGTCGACGAGGTAGGTGATCTTCTCGAACACGATGAACGAGACGCCGATCGGCAACGCGATCTGACCGATGTGCCACGGCCGCAACCCGGCCCGGACCAGCAGCACGTCCAGGTTGTCGACCGCGAAGCCGGTGTATTTGTAGTAGACCAACACCCCGGCATTGATCATCACGCCGAGGGTGAGCCAGAGCCGGCCGTGCTTCCCGGTGCTGATCCGCTTGGACAGCCCGTACTCGGCCCAGCTGGTCGCCAGCACGACGGGCACGAAGAGCGGCTCGCTCCACACGTAGAAGAAGATGCTTGCGGCGAGCAGCACGGCGGCGCGCAGGCCGGCCCGGCGCTGCACGAGCAGCACGGCGGTGAAGACGATGGGAAAAAACAGGAAAAGGAAAAGCGGCTCGTAGAACAGCATCAGTGCAGCACTGATACCCGTTCGCTCACGAAGCCCGGCAAAGGTTCGACCCGGTCCACCACGCAGGGCAGCGTGTAGCGACCGGGCTCAGCCGCGTAAACACCTGGCAGGCGGCGCGGGCTGGTAGCACCAGTCCGCGCCGCCCGTCCGGGCTGCCTACATCACGACGCCGCTCGTGATGTTGCCGTTGAAGCCGTTCGGCAGGAAACCGCCTTTGCCCTTACCGCCGTTGGTCACGATGTTGATCACCTGCGCCGTGGTGCGGCGGAAGGCCAACCCGTTGCCGTCGGTCGGGGCGATGTTGAGCGACCCGTTGCCCGGGATCAGCACCCCCACGTCATCCACCGCGTTGGACGCCACGCTGCGCAAGTTGGCGATCGCCTGGGTGTTGAACGGCACCGACCCGCCAAGCTGCCCGAGCACGGTGCGGATCATGCCGCCGTGGTAACCCTCGACCGCCAGGATGCTTGCGGCCGCCGAGAGGTAGGTCTTGTTCTGGATCAACGCCGCGGCGCCGGCATAGGCGGTCACGCCGACATCCTCGAAGATGAACGCGCCCTGGAAGAAGCTGACCTGGTCGGCGAACGGGTTGAACTGCACGGCCGGTGTGGTGACGCCAGCCGCCACCGCCGCACCCTGGAAGCCGCCAGCCAGGTCGATCAGCGGACGCGCCACCGCGGACGAACCGAGTGCCGAGCGGAGGAAGCGCACGTGCGTCTGTTCGTCCACCGCGAGGTTGGCGGCATACTGGGCATACAGCGCCGTAGTGAACGGCACGGGCGAGCCCCCGTTCACGCCGCCGAGGCTGCCCGTCCCGGTGATGTCGGTGTTGGACAGGCCCACGCCCGTCACCGCCCGCAGGTAGAACTCCGCCTCGATATACTCGAGGTTGAGGGCGAAGTTGAGGATGTCGACGTCCGTCACGGTCTGCGCCTTCGCGGGGCCGCTGACGATCGCCGCACCGACCGGGCCCATGCCGAGCAGGAAGGCGGCAGCGACCTTGCTGATCCCGGCGCGCCGGGCCGGCTCGGCAACAAGTTGCTCCGTCGATGTGTCTGGGGAGGGAGCTTCAGCCAAGAGGATATCGTCCACGTAAATCTCCAAACGATTGGGTGCCCCGGCCATCGCCCGGCACCCTGATGTTGACGTTCTGTCGGAGCGCTTAGGCGATCCGGCCGTTCAGGCCGTTGGGGAAGAAGCCACCTTGGTGGTTGGCCCCGTTGCCGTTCTCCACGACGTTGATCACCTGCGCCGCCGTGCGCTGGAACGCGAGCGCGTTGCCGTCGCGCGCGGAGATCTGCGCGAAGCCGTTCTGCGGGTTCAAGATGCCGATCGCGGTGAACGCGCCGCTCTCCACGCTCTGCGCGTTGGCGATCGCCTGGGACTGGAACGGCACCAACGACGCCCGGTTGGTGTCGGCGGTCAGGCCCACGCCGCTGGCCGCCTGGGTCAGCACGGTGCGGATGGCGCCGGCGTGATAGGCCTCCACCGCAAGGATGCTGGCGGCAGCGCTCAGCACGGCAGGGCTGCTGATCAGGGCGGCCGAGCCGGTGTAGGCGGTGACGCCGACCTCGGTGAGGGTGAACGCGCCGAGGAAGAAGCTGACTTCGTCCGCGAACGGGTTGAACGCCGTGCCGGGCGCGATGGCGCCGGATGCCAACGCCGCCACCTGGAAGGCGCCCGCAAGGTCGATCAACGGCCGGGCCACGGCGGCCGAGCCGAGTTGGCTGCGGATGAAGTTGATGTGCCCTTGCTCATCCACGGCGATCTTGGCGCCGACCTCGAAGAACACCGGGTTCTGGAACGGGACCAGCGTGCCGCCATTCACCCCGCCCAGGTTGCCTGTTCCGGTGACGAGGTTGTTCGGCAGGCCCACCCCTGTGACGCCGCGCGTGTAGTACTCGCCCTCGAGGTATTCGAGGTTGAGCGCGAAGTTCAGGATGTCCAAGTCGGTGATCGCCGCCTGGGCGTAGGCCTTCTTGCCGATGAGGACCTCTCCGACCGGCCCCATCATGCCGAGGAAGGCGGTCGCGGCCGCGCTGATGCCGACCTTGCTGATCAGGTTGCGGCGGTCGATGCCCTTGGTCGGCGTGGCATCGCTCGTATTCGGTTCTGTTGTCACCCGGACGCTCCCGAAAGGGGAGAAGGACGCCAGGCCCAATGCCCAGCCAGTCCGTCTCGTAGGGCCCTTCTCCTTCGGGAGATTACGGCCGGCTTGACCATTTGTTAAAGATCAAACCAACGTGTCCCCTCTCCACATACTTGGGGCGGGTATGTGGCCGGGCCGCCACATACCCGCCCCCGCGTGTCAGACCACGCCGCTGGTGATGTTTCCGTTGAAGCCGTTCGGCAGGAATCCGCCTTTGCCCTGGCCGCCCACGGTCACGATGTTGACGACCTGGGCGGTCGTGCGCCGGTAGGCGAGCGCGTTGCCATCGACCGGTGCGATGTCGATGAACCCCGTCGCGGGGTCCAGCACGCCGACATCGGTCACGGCCTTGGACGCCGTGCTCCGCAGGTTGGCGATCGCCTGCGTGTTGAACGGCACTGCGCCGCCAACCTGGCCGAGCACCGTGCGGATCAGCCCGCCATGGAAACCCTCGATCGCCAGGATGCTGGCCGCTGCCGCGAGATAGGTCTTGTTCTTGATCAGCGCCGCAGCGCCGGCATAGGCTGTCACGCCGACATCCTCGAAGATGAACGCGCCCTGGAAGAAGCTGATCTGGTCGGCGAAGGGGTTGAACTGCACGGTGGAGGTGGTGACGCCCGCTGCCACCGCCGCCGCCTGGAACCCGCCGGCCAGGTCGATCAGCGGGCGCGCCACAGCGGCAGAACCCAGTGCCGAGCGAAGGAACCGCACGTGTGAGAGTTCGTCCACTGCGATGTTCTGCGCATACTGGGCGTAGAGCGAACTGGTGAACGGCACCTGCGAGCCGCCGTTCACGCCGCCGAGGGTGCCCGTGCCGGTGATGTCGGCGTTCGACAGCCCGATGCCGGTCGTGGCGCGCAGGTAGAACTCCGCCTCCACGTATTCCAGGTTCAGCGCGAAGTTGAGGATGTCGACGTCGGTGACCGACTGCGCCTTGGCCGGGCTGCTGCTGACGATGGCCGCGCCCACTGGGCCGAGAGCGGCGAGGAAGGCGACGCCAGCCTTGCTGAAGCTGCCGCGACGCGACCGTCCCGCCGGGGGGAGCGCCTGCGAGCGGTCGATGGTGGCTTCGGAAGGGGTCGTCTCGTTGACTGCTTGGACATGGTCCATTTTGGGGATCCTTTGCGATGGAGCGGCGGGCTTAAGCGATGTTGCCGTTCAGCCCGTTGGGGAAGAAGCCGCCCTTGTGGGTCGCGCCCGACCCGTTCTCGACGATGTTGATCACCTGCGTCGTGGTGCGGCGGTAGGCCAGCGCGTTGCCGTCCCGGGTGGAGATCTGGAAGGTGCCGGTCGCTGGATTGACGATGCCGATCGACGTCAACGCGCCGCTCGCCACGCTTTGCAGGTTGGCGATCGCCTGGGTGACGAAAGGCAGGGTCGAACCCATCGCTATGTCCGCCGCCGTGCCAACGCCGGCCGCCGTCTGCGTCAACAGGCCACGGATCGCCCCCGAGTGATACGACTCGACTGCCAGGATGCTGGCTGCGGCGCTCAGATAGGCGGGGTTCACGATCAAGGCCGCCGCACCGGCATAGGCCGTGACGCCGACTTCCTCCAACGCCATGGCGCCGATCATGAAGTTGACCTCGTTGGCGAACGGGTTGAAAGGCGCGCTGGCCGAGGCGATCCCCGCGGCCACGGCGGCACCCTGGAAACCGCCCGCAAGATCGATCAGCGGCCGCGCCACGGCGGCGGAACCAAGGGCGGATTTCAGGAACGCGACGTGGGACTGTTCATCGATCGCGATCTTGGTGGCGATCTGCGCGAAGACCGTACTGTTGAACGGCACCAGTGTCCCGCCATTGACGCCGCCCAACGTCCCCGTGCCGTTGGCCAGGTTGTTGGCGAGCCCCACACCCGTGACGCCGCGGATGTAATACTCGGCCTCCAGATACTCGAGGTTGAGCGCGAAGTTGAGGATGTCCACGTCGGTGATGGCGGTCTGGGCATGCGCCCGCTTGCCGATCAGGATTTCGCCAATTGGCCCCATCGTGCTCAGGAATGCGGTGGCCGCGGCGCCGATCCCTGTCTTGGAAAGCAGGCTCCGTCGGCTGGTCCCATCCGCCGGTTCCGTTCTGGTGTCGCTGCCGCTGTTTTTCACGTGGGTCTCCCGGTGTACACACGACAGGTGCGTCCGCCGGGTGGCGTCCTTTCCCTGTCCACTGCCCTACTTTTTGAGAAGCCAGGCGGATGCGGCACCTGTCGTCAAAAGATAAGTGACCAGGTGGTTAAAGGCGTCGTCGGTCAGCTGAGATAGAGCTGCGTGACCCACGCTCCTGCGGCCAAGAAGGGACCGAAGGGGATCTTGGCAGCAAGGCTGCCACCTGGCGTTGCCAGCCGTGCAGCGCCGAACGCGAGGCCAAGCAATGCGCCGATCAGCAGGGTGGAGGAGGCGCCCTGGATGCCGACCCAGGCCGCGATGGCGGCGACCATTTTGGCATCCCCCTCGCCAAGCCCCGCTCGTCCCCGAGCAGCGCGATACCCGAAGGCCACCAGGCGGAACAGCAGGTAGGAACCGGCGGCAGCGCCGGCATGCTCCGTCAGCCCCGCCGGGTCCTGCCACGCGGTCGCCGCCAGCCCGGCCAGCAGCAGCGGAAGCGTCAAAGCGTCCGGCAGGCGGAACCACTCCCAGTCGATCCATCCCAGCGCCAGCAGGATCCAGCCGAACAGGCAGTCCGCCCACAGCGCGGCGTCCTGCACCCCCGTCACGGCCGCCCAGACCGCCAATCCGGTGGCGGCAAGCTCGATCGCGAGATGTTGCGGGGCGATGCGGGCGCCGCAGCTGGCACAGCGCCCGCGCAACCAGAGGTAGCTGAGGATCGGCACCATGTCCGATGGGCCAAGCACCCGCCCGCAGCTCTCGCAGGCGGAGCGGGCGATCACGACCGGGCGCCCCGTCGGCAGCCGGCGCACCAGCACGCCTAGCAGGCTGCCCACGAACGGTCCGGCCACCACGGGCCAGATCCAGCCCGCCACATGGTGAAATCCCATGGGGCCGCATTGGCAGGCGGTGGTCGGAAGCACAAGATAGGCGGCATGGATATCCCGATGCCCCATCGAGACATCGCCGCCAGCCCGGCCATCGGCGCGGACGCCGTCGCCGGGCTGTTGCAGGCGGCGGGCCGCTGCGACGCCCGCACGCTGGAACGCGGCCGCCGGGTAGCCGCGGAGACCGGGCAGCGGTTGGACCGCGTGCTCATCCAGCTCGGCCTGGTCAGCGAGCGGGAGCTTGCGGCGTCCTACGCCGAACTGCTGGGCTGCGACGTCGTGCGCCCGGAGCGCTACCCGGCGGAGGCGCTGTTCGCCGAGCGGCTGACCGCCCGCTTCCTGCGCCACGCCAAGGCGATCCCGGTCGAGGCAGCTGCCGAAGCGGTCGTGGTCGCCATGGCGGACCCGCTGGATGGCTTCACCCCGGCTGCCATCGCCGCGGCGATCGGGCGGCCGGTCCGGATCGAAGTGGCCGTGCCGATCGAGTTGGAGGCCGCCTTCGCCCGCCTCTACCCCGAGGGGACGGCTGCGGCCGAAAGCGTGGTGCAGGACGACGCGGTCGAGGCGAGCGAGGACGACGCCGATCGCCTGAAGGACCTGGCCAGCGAGGCGCCGGTGATCCGGCTGGTCAACCAGATGATCGCCCGCGCGGTGGAGACGGAGGCCTCCGACATCCATATCGAACCGTTCGAGGACCGCCTGCGCGTGCGCTACCGCAACGACGGCGCCCTGCGCGAGGCGGAGAGCCCGCCGGCCCATATGACGCCCGCCATCGTGTCCCGCCTGAAGATCATGGCCCGGCTGGACATCGCCGAGCGGCGCCTGCCGCAGGACGGCCGCATCAAGCTGGCGGTCCGCGGGCACGAGGTGGATTTCCGCGTCTCCACCATCCCGTCCTTGCATGGGGAGACGGTGGTGCTGCGCGTGCTGGACCGCAGCGCCGTCGTGTTCGACTACGCGCGGCTCGGCCTGCCGCCCGGCGTGGTGCAGCGGCTGGAGGAGGCGTTCGCCCTGCCGAACGGCATCGTGCTGGTCACCGGCCCCACCGGCAGCGGCAAGACCACCACGCTCTACACCGGGCTGACGCACCTGAACGCGGTCACGCGCAAGGTCGTCACGGTGGAGGACCCGATCGAGTACCAGCTCGCCGGCATCAACCAGATCCAGGTCAAGCCGCAGATCGGGCTGAGCTTCGCCACGTTGCTGCGCTCCATCCTGCGGCAGGACCCCGACGTCATCATGGTGGGCGAGATCCGCGACCTGGAGACGGCGCAGATCGCCGTGCAGGCGGCGCTGACCGGGCACCTGGTGCTGTCCACCCTGCACACCAACTCCGCCGCCGAGACGATCACCCGGCTGCGCGACATGGGGCTGGAGGACTACCTGCTGACGGCCGTGCTGCGCGGCGTGCTGGCGCAGCGGCTGGTGCGCTGCCTCTGCCCGGAGTGCCGCACGCCCGCGCCCGCTCCCGAAGCGATGGTGCGCCGCTTCGGCCTTGACCGGCGGTCCGGCTCGGCCGCGCCCACGCTGTGGCACCCTGTGGGCTGCCCGGCCTGCCGCGGCACCGGTTTCCGCGGGCGCCAGGCGATCGTGGAGTTCCTGCAGCCCACCCCGGTGATCGAGCGGCTGATCTTCAGCCGGGCGGACGGCGCGGAGATCGAGCGGGAGGCGGTGGCCGGCGGCATGGTGACCATGTTCGATGCCGGCATGGCCGCCGCGCTGGCGGGCCAGACCACGGTCGAGGAAGTCGTCCGCAGCATCCGCGCCGAGGCCTGATGCCCGCCTTCCGCTACACCGCCATCGACCCGGCGGGCGCCATCACCCGGGGCGAGATGGAAGCGCCGGACCAGGCCGCCGCCATCGCCCGCATCCAGCACGGGGGCAGCATCCCCGTCCGTGCCGACCCGGCGGGCGGCGTCCGCTGGCTGGACGTGCTGCAGCGGGATTTGGGCCGCGGCGCCGCCTTGCGCCGTGGCGAATTGACCAACACCGTGCGCGAACTCTCCATCATGCTCGGCGCCGGGCAGGACCTCGACCGCGCCCTGCGCTTCCTGGTGGAGATGGCGCCCAACGCCCGCGTGGTCACCGTGCTGGAGCGGGTGCGGGACGCGGTGCGCGACGGCAGCCCGCTGGCCGCGGCCCTGGGGCGGCAGCCACGCAGCTTCCCGCGCCTGCTGGTCGGCATGGTTCGGGCCGGGGAGGCAGGCGGCACGCTGGCGCCCACCCTGGACCGCTTGGCGCTGCTGCTGGAGCGGCAGCGCAGCCTCGCCAGCACCGTCCGTTCCGCCATGATCTACCCGGCCCTGCTGGTGGTGGCGGCGGTCGGCTCCATCGTGCTGCTGCTGACGCAGGTGCTGCCGCAGTTCGTGCCGCTGTTCCAGCAGAACGGCGTGGCGCTGCCCTGGTCGACCCAGTTGATGATCGACGCGGGCGCGGCCATGTCCGCCTACGGGATATATGGCCTCGTCGGCGCCGCCGGCCTGCTGCTGCTGGCGCGTGCCGCGCTGCGGCGGCCCAACATGCGGGTCAAGGCCGACCGTTTGGTCCTGCGCCTCCCGGTCCTGGGCAGCCTGCTTCGGGAGGTTGTGGCCGCCCGCTTCACCCGCACGCTCGGCACGCTGCTGGTCAACGGCGTGCCGCTGATCGCCGCGCTCGGCATCGTGCGGGACGCCGTCGGCAACACGGCCGCTGCCACCGCCATCGATGCGACCATCACCCGCGCACGCGGCGGCGGCGGCCTGTCCCGGCCCCTGGCCGAGCACGGCGTGATGCCGCGGCGGACCATCCACCTGCTCCGCCTGGGCGAGGAGACGGCGCAGCTCGGCCCGATGGCGCTCAGCGCGGCCGAGATCCACGAGGAGCGGACCCGGCTGGGCGTGCAGCGGCTGGTCAGCCTGCTGGTGCCGGTCATCACGGTCGTGATGGGTGCCGCCATCGCCGGGATCGTGGTCTCGCTGCTCATGGCCATGCTCAGCCTGAACGACCTGGCGCAGTAGGCGATGGCGCGGCGGGAGGACGGCTTCACCCTGCTGGAGATGCTGGTGGTCGTCGCCATCCTGGGCATCGTCGGCACGATCGTGCTCAGCCGCGGCCCGGCCCGCAGCGCCCGGCAGGATATGCGCGCCGCCACGACCATCCTGTTCGGCGCGCTCCGCCTCGCCCGCAGCCAGGCCATCGCGACGGACCGGCCCGTCGCCTTCGCGCTGGACCCGGTGACGCATCGCTGGCAGGTCGGCGACAGTCTGCCGACCGCACTTCCCGGCCTCCTGGCCATCGCGGCGCCGCGGCAGGCCATCGTGTTCACGCCCGAGGGCGGTTCCAGCGGCGGCACCATCGCCCTGGCCAGCGGAACGGTCCGCGCCGTGGTCGGCGTGGACTGGCTGACCGGCCGCGTCAGCGTTCAAACCCTCTCCCCCCGGGAGAGTGCAGGGTGAGGGCCAGCGGCTCGGCAATCGCCCGCTTCGCCGTGCCACCCCTCGCCCCGGCCCTCTCCCAGGGGGAGAGGGCGACATGGCGGGAGGGTGCGGCCGGGCGGGACGCCGGCTTCACCCTGCTGGAGGTGCTGGTCGCGTTCGTCATCGCGGCGCTCGCCCTGGGCGTCCTGTTCCAAGGCGGGATCGGCGGAGTGACCACGGCCAACGCCGCCGCGCGCTACGACGAGGCGCTGAGCCGGGCGCAGTCGCACCTGGCCCTGGCGAGCGTCGGCCCGGACTTCCAGGCGCAGGACCGCCAGGGAGACGAGGGCACCGGCTACCATTGGCGCCTTCGCATCCAGCTGCTCGCCCAGGCCGCGGCGGTCGACCGCACGAAGGCGGTGCCCGCGCTCTACGCCATCTCGGTCGGCATGGCCTGGCCCGACGGCCTGCGCACGCGCAGCCTCACCTTGCAGACCGAGCGCGTGGGCACGGCGCCGCCGCCTCCGCCATGAAGGACGCCGAAGCCGGCTTCACCCTGTTGGAGGTGCTGGTCGCCCTGGTCGTGCTTGGCCTGGTGCTGGGCGGGTTGGTGCAGGGCACCCGGTTTGGCCTGCGCGTGGCGGATCGGCAATCGGCCACCATCGCCGCCTCGGCCGACCTGGACGCGACCGAGCGGGTGCTTCGCGGGCTGGTCGGGCAGATGGACCCGGGCAGCCTGACGAGCGCGCCGCTGCTGGTTGCCGCTTCGACCAGCCTCGCCTTCACCTCCGACCTGTCGGCCGTGGCGCCAAGCCTGGGCGTGGGCGAGGCCGACATCGGCCTGGGCCTGACACCGGACGGGCGGCTGGTGCTGCGCTGGACACCGCATCTACATGCCACCCGCCTCGCCGCCGCGCCTGTCGCCACGGAGACCACCCTGCTGCCCGGCGTGGCGCGGGTGCAGTTCGGCTATTGCTGCGACGCCGGCGGGCAATGGCTGGCCGCCTGGACGGAGCGGACTTTGCCGTCGCTGATCCGTATCCAACTCACGTTTCCACCTCCGGGGCGCCGCGTTTGGCCGCCTTTGGTCGTGGCGCCGATGCGGATGCGGCTGAATGGATGACGCAGGCGGATCGATCGCATCCGGCGTCCGGCGATGCCGGTTACAACGAGGGCAGGGCGTGGCCGCTTGGGCCAACCGCCCGAGCCGTGAAAGGTGGAAGCGCCGTCGTGCTGCGTGATGTCCTGCGCTGGTGGTGGCAGCAGATGGCCAGCCTGCTGCCGTCCGGTCACGCCCGATCGGCGGCCGACGCCGTGGTCGTGCGCGCCCGTGGCGACCTTGCGGTCGAGCTCAGCCTGCGCCGCCACGGCGTCCGCCAGCCGCTCGGCGCCGCCAGGCTGGACGAGGGCGGGCTGTCGCAGCTGCGAGCCTTTGCCGGGCGCCACCGTTCGGCTGGGCGCGTCGTGCTGGAGCTGCCGGCATCCCTGCTGCTGGAGCAGCAGGCGAGCCTGCCGCTTGCGGCCGAGGCGGCCCTGGGAGAGGTGCTGACGCACGAAATGGACCGTCTGACGCCGTTCCGGGCCGCCGATGTGTTCTGGTCCTGGGCCGTCGCCGGACGGGACACGGTGAATGGCCGGCTTCTGGTTCGCCTGTCGGTCGTGCTGAAGGCCGCCGTGGCCCCCTTGGTGCAGGGGCTGGCGCAGGCCGGGCTGGCCCCGACGACCCTGGAGCTGCCGGCGCCGGATGGCGGGCTTCGTCGCCTGGGCCTGCTGCCGCCCGGCGTCGCGGGCAGCCGCCAATCGCGCGCCGTGCGTGCCGCCGCCGGGGCGTGCGCTGCCCTGGCGGTGGCGGCCGTCGTCATCCCGCTCGTGCAGCAGCAATGGGCGTTCGCCACCGTGGAGAGCCAGATCGATGCCTTGCAACCGCGCGTCGCCCTGGCCGAGGGGCTGCGGCGCCGGCTGGCCGCCTCCTCCAACGCGGCGGACCTGTTCGCCGCCGAGAGCGCGCGCAGCGGCAACGCCGTCCTGGCGCTCGCGGCCGTCACCCGTGCCCTGCCGGACGACACCTACCTCACCGAGTTCACGCTGCAGGGCCGCAAGCTCACGCTGGGCGGGCGCTCGGAGGCCGCGGTGCGGCTGATCGGGGTGCTGGCGTCGGAGCCGGCGCTGGTTAACCCGGCCTTCGCCGCGCCGGTTTTCCGCACCATCGGCGACCATGGCGACCAGTTCACCATCAGCGCCGACCTCGCGCCGTGACGCCGCTGGCCACCAACCTGCCGACCGGGCGGCGCGGCCAGCTGCTCGCGGTGGGGCTGACAGTCGTCACGCTGGCCCTCGCTTGGGCCGGCCTGGCCTCGCCCTTGCTCGGCTGGTACGCCGAACGGCAGGACCGTCTGGAGCAGCGGCAGACCCTGGCGGCCCATATGGCCGCGGTGGCGGCGACTGCCCCGGCCTTGCAGCGCCAGATGGAGGCCGGCACGGGCGACACCCGCCCGGCCCTGCTCACCGGAACGACGGAGGCGATCGCCGGCGCCGAATTGCAGCAGCGCCTGCAGGAACTGTCGGAGCGCGCGGCCGTCCGCATGACCAGTGCCGAGGTGCTGGCGGCCGAGCAGAGCGGCGCGTTCCGCCGCATACGGGTGCACGTCGCGGTGTCCGGGCCGTGGGGTCGGCTGGTGAGCCTGTTCTCCGCCATCGATGGGGCGACGCCGCACATGCTGGTCAGCGAGATGCAGATCGGGCAATCACGCTCCGTGACGACCAGCCCGGTCAAACCGCTCGACGCCTCGTTCACCGTCGTGGCCCTGTATGCCGGCGCGGACGGGCCGAGATGAACGGGGCGTTGCTGCCCGCCCTGAGCCTGGTGGCTGCCGTGCTCGCCGGCCTGGTTGCCGTCGAACTCGCGACCGGCGCCTTGCCGTCCTCCGCCGTGCGGCAGGCCGCGGCCGGGGCGGCCGGCCCGCCCGCCGCGAAGCCGGCCGACCCGGCGCCGCAGCAGGTGGCGGTGCTGCTCGCCCGTCCGCCTTTCTCGCCCAGCCGCCGGCCCGACGCGGTGGACGGTGCGGACGACCCGCGGCTGCCCCACCTGACCGGCATCCTGGTGACGAGCCAGGAGCGCAAGGCCATCTTCTCCGGGCGCGACGGCGGCCGCGGCGCGGTGGTGGGGCAGGGTGACCAGGTCGGCGCCTATCGCGTGCAGGACATCAGCGCGGCGGACGTGACCCTCGCGGGGGTAGACGGGCCGCACGTCGTCCGCCCGACCTTTTCCACCGCGCCGCCGCCGAGCCCGCTCGCGGCAACCCTCCCTGCGCTCCCGCCCATCCCGGTGCCTCCGGTGGCGGGGCTGGCAACGCTGCCGCAAAACGGTGGCGCGCCGGCCGCCCCGGGAGCAGGAAGCCTCCGATGACCCTTCGCCGCACCCTCGCCTTGTTGCCGCTGCTCGGCCTGCTGGCCTGCGAGAACCGCGGGCGCCCCATCCTCAGCGCCTTGCCGCCTGTGGCTCCGAATGCCGGCGCGGCTGCGACCCGGGTGGACGGCGTCGTCGGCGGTGCGTCCTCGCCGGCCACCGCGCAGGTCAGCCTTGCGCCGGCGCCCAACGTGACGGTGGCCTCGCCCGGCCGGACCAGCGGCGGCGGCGACATCTCGTTCAACTTCGCCGACACCGACATCCGCGACGTCGTGGCGCAGATCCTCGGCGGGCAGCTGGGCGAGAACTACACGATCGACCCGTCCGTCCGTGGCACCGCCACCTTGCGCACCACCCGGCCCGTCGGCCGGGACGACCTGCTGCCCATCCTGCAGACGCTGCTGGCGCAGAACGGCGCCGCGCTGGTGCAGGCCGGCGGCATCTACCGCGTGCTGCCCGCGGCCGCCGCGGCCAGCACCCCTGGCCTGGCAAGCGGCGGCGGCAGCAGCCTGGTCATCCCGCTGCGCTACGCCGCGGCCGACGACCTGGCCAAGACGCTGGCGCCGTACGTGCAGAACGGCGGCCGCATCATCGCCGACGCCGGCCGCAATGCCCTGGTCGTCACCGGCGACGCCGGCACCCGGCAGACCCTGGCCGACCTGGTCGCCGCCTTCGACGTGGACGTGCTGGCCGGCCAGTCCTACGCGCTGTTCCCGGTGGGGACGGGCGACGCCAAGGACTTCGCGGCCTCGCTGCAGGACGCCATCCGCGGCCAGGGCGGCGCGCTGTCCAACGTGGTGCGGGTGGTGCCGATGGCCCGCCTCAACGCCGTGCTCGTGGTGTCGGGCCAACCGCGTTACATCGAGGACGTGCGCCGGGTGCTGCGGCTGGTCGAGCGTTCGAAGTCCAATTCGGCACGCAGCTGGCACGTCTATTACCTGCAGAACAGCCGCAGCAACGACATCGCCTACGTGCTGCAACAGGCCTTCACGCCGGGCAACGTCACCGCTCAGCCCACGCCGCAATCGGGCGCCAACGCCGGCACCGCGGCGCAGCAGATCGCCAACCGCGGCGGGCTGCCGAGCGGCGGCACCCTCGGCTCGAACGGCGGCAGCAGCCTGGGCTCGACCTCCCTCGGTGGCGCCGGCTTGGGCGGGGCTGCCACGGCGACGTCCGCTGCGCCATCCGCTCCGGCGGCGGCGCCTTCGGCCAACCCGCTGCTGGGCGGCCTCGACCCGTCCGAGAGCGGCGGCAATGCCGCCACGGCGGACGCGATGCGCATCATCCCGAACACGCAGAACAACGCGCTGCTGATCTACGCCACCACGGCGGAGGACAACACGGTCGAGACGATGCTGCGCAAGCTGGACATCCTGCCGCTGCAGGTGCGCATCGACGCCACGATCGCGGAGGTGACGCTCAACGACTCGCTGCAATACGGCACGCAGTTCTTCTTCCGCGCCGGGTTGCAGGGGGCTCTGAGCTTCGGCGCCACCGCGGCCGGCTTCGCCTCCGGCTTCCCGGGCTTCGTGCTGAGCGGCCCGAACGAGACGAGTGCCGCGTTGTCCGCCCTGCAGGCCATCACCAAGGTCAACGTGCTGTCCTCGCCGCAGCTGATGGTGGTCGACAACCAGCCGGCCCGCCTGCAGGTGGGCGCGCTGGTCCCCTACCTGAGCCAGACGGCGCAGAGCACCGTCACCAGCGACGCGCCGATCGTCAGCAACATCAACTACCAGCAAACCGGCGTGATCATGCAGGTGACGCCGCGGGTGAACAGCGGCGGCCTCGTCACCCTGGACATCACCCAGGAGGTGAGCGACGTCGCCGCCAACGTCACCACGCCCGGCGTCAACTCCCCCACCTTCAACGAGCGCAGCGTCACCTCCCGCGTCGTGGTGCAGGACGGCCAGACGGTCGGGCTGGCCGGGCTGATCCAGGACAACGACTCGCACACGAACCAGGGCATCCCTTGGTTGAAGGACATCCCGCTGCTGGGCCTGCTGGCCGGGCAGCAGTCCAACGTCCGCGCCCGGACGGAACTGCTGGTCCTGATCACGCCCCACGTCGTCCACGACCAGCGCGACGCGCGCGCGCTGACGGAGGATTTGCGCGACCAGCTGATCAACGCCGCCGCCGTGCCGCAGACGTTGCAGTCCTTGCCCGCTTCCGGCTCGGCCGACCCCGGGGAGCCGCTGCGGCGGCGGCTGGGCCTCCAGCAATGAGGCATGCCGCTCCGGCGCGGGAGAGCGGGTTCGCCCTGCTGATCGTGCTATGGTCGCTGGTGCTGATCACGCTGATCGTCACGCAGGTGACCGCCGCCGGCCGGAGCGAGGCGCTGCTGACCGTCAACCTGCGTCGGGCGGCGGCGCTGCGCGCCGAGACGGATGGCGCGGTGAACCTCGCCATCTTCAACCTGCTGGACCCGGCCTCCGGCTGGACGGCGGACGGCTCGACGCACCGGACCCGGCTGGCGGACGGTACGGTGGCGATCCGCATCACCGACGAGTTCGGCAAGATCAACCCGAGCCTGGCCACCCCGGCCGTGCTGTCGGCCCTGCTGCGGGCGGTGGGGGAGGGGGCGGACCAGTCCGACGAGTTGGCCGCCAACATCGTGCAGTGGCGCTACCCCACTGCGGATGACGCGGCCAGCGGGGCCAAGGCGCAGCGCTATCGTGCGGCCGGCAAGGACTACGCCCCGCCGAACGCCAGTTTCCAGTCGATCGGGGAAGTGGGCCTGGTGCTGGGGATCACGCCCGAGTTGCTCGCCCGCCTGTCGCCGCACCTCACGCTGTACACCGACACCGATCCGGATGCGCGTCGAGCCGACCCTGTCGTGGCGCGCGCGTTGGCGCTTGCCGGCACCGCGCCGCCCACCGGGCCGCTGCCGCCCGCCCGGGTGGTGACGGTCGTGGCCGCGGCCGTGGCCGACACCGGCGCCCGCTTCACGCGGCAGGCCGTGGTCTCGCTCGGCGCCGACCGCGCCGGCCGCCCGTTCCGCATCGTGGCCTGGCAGACACCACCGGGTTGAGGGATGATCTCAAGGGTTGCAGATCTCATCCGCAGCGGCGGTACCTGGGCCAGCGGAGCACAGATCGTAGTCGTGGCCGCTCCGCTGCGCCGGGTTGCGGTAGGTGTAGGGGTGGCCCCAGGCATCGAGCGGCGAGGCGCTGCCTTGCAGATAGGGCCCGTTCCAGTTCGTCACCCCGGCCGGCCGGGTGCTCAAGGCTTGCAAGCCCTGCTCCGTGGACGGGTAGCTGCCGATGTCCAGCTTATAGAGGTCCAGCACGCTGCCCATCCGCTCGATGGACTGGCGGGCGATCGAGGTCCGGGCGCCGCCAAGCTGCCGCAGCACGGCCGGCGCCACCAGCCCGATCAGCAGGCCCAGGATCGCGATGACCACCAGGATTTCGAGCAAGGTGAACCCCGCCTCGCGGTCGGGTGGGTCGGCTCTAGTCGGCATGGCGATAATCCCGATGACGTGGTGGCGGGCAACACGGTAGAGAGGCGACATGGCCGTTCCCCTGCTCGCCTGCATGGCGCTTGTTGCCTCGCTCTACAACCTGCCGCCGCGTGTCCTTCCGTCCATTCACGTCGTCGAGGGCGGCCGGACCGAGACGGTGCACGTCAACTCCGACGGCTCGCAGGACCTCGGCTACATGCAGGTCAACACGCGCTGGCTGCCGGCCCTCGCGCGCTACAGCAAACTGCCGCAGGCGAGCGTGCGGGAGAACCTCTTGTCACGGCCCTGCTTCAACGTGGCGGCTGCGGGCTACATCCTGCGCCGCTACCTGGACGAGACCCGCAACGACCTGATGCTGGCCGTTGGGGACTATCACTCCCACACTGCCAACCTGAACGAGGAGTATCAGAGCCGAGTCGTGCAGTCGGCGGCGATGCTGTTCCGCCCGTCACGCGGTCGCTGATTGGCCCTCCGCTTCGTCCGCCGCTTCTGCGGGGCCTGCCTCGCGCTCGGCTGGCTGGCCCAACCGGCTGCGGCCCGGTCCTACCCGGTCACCACCCGCTGGAATGTCGCCTACGGGATGTTGGGTGAGCAGGTCGGCGACCTCTACAGTCCCGGGGAGGTCGCCGGACCCAGGCCGGTCGTCGTCATGATCCACGGCGGCGGCTGGGTGTCGAGCAGCCGCGGCGTCGTGGGCAAGCTCGCGGAAGTGCTCGCCGGGGGTGGTATTGCGGTTTTCAACATCGACTACCGCCTGGCCAAGGCCGACCAGCCTTCCACGCGGTGGCCCGCGCAGCTCGCGGACGCCCAGCTTGCCGTCCGCTACCTGCGCGCCCATGCCAAGGAGTTCGACATCGATCCCGGCCGGATCGGCGCCATGGGAGACTCGTCGGGCGGCCAACTCGCCATGATGCTGGGTGCATTGCACGTGATCGTCCCGGGGGATGCCCAGGCGCTCTACCCGGACCAGCGCCCGGACGTATCGGCCGTCATCGACGAGTTCGGGCCGACCGACATCCCCGGCATGGGCCCCGGCGCGGTCGAGAACATGAAGGCGCTGTTCGGAACGGCGACGCCGTCGCGGACGGTGGCGGACAGTGCCTCCCCCCTCGGCTACATTACCGGGGACACGGCTCCGACCTACATCCTGCATGGCCATGTCGATCAGGTCGTCCCGTTCGCGCAGTCCGAACGGTTGGACCAGTCCCTTCAGGATCACCACGTGCCACACGTCTTCGTCGCTTTCGATGGCGGCCATGGCTTCCAGGGCGTCAGCGCCCAGGACGTCGGCAAGCTGCAGGTCGCAGCCTTCGATTGGCTGCTGCAGACGCTTCGATGACGGCGGCGAAGTGGCTTGCGCTGGTCGGGCCGGTCCTGCTGCTTGCGGCCTGTGCCACGACCCGGTCGGGCGTGCTCGCCGTGAAGCGGCTCGACCGGAATGAGTTCGAGGTGACCAGTCACGCCATCGGCACGTTGGGCGGCGCTGACGACATGAGGGCGAAGAACGACCGGATCGCGGCCGCATTCTGCGCCGAAAAGGGCCAGGACGTCGGCATCGTCAACCGCCGCGGCTACGGTGGCGCCGCGTCACAGGACATCTTGCAGTTCCGCTGCGAAAACGCGGCCGCGACCGCCCCGCCGCCACGACCCACCGCGAGTGCCGAGTAGGGAGGAGCGCTGAGGCTGGGCAAGAATCGCGTGTCGTTCCACCGTCAAGAAGGTCGATAGCGTAGGGTGGGCGAAGGCCCACCACCACGCTGCCGCCAATTTTCCCGTCGGTGTAGAACAAGTTCCTCTCAAGATGTCGCCCATGCGCAATCTTGCCCAGCCACGTCGCGGAGAGGCGGTGTTTCATACGTTATCAGGGATGGAACGTGCCGCGTCAGCGGGACTTCTTGTAGAGCTTGCTCGCGATCTCGAACATCTCCTCGGGCGCGTAGTTGGGCGCGAACGCACCGTAGTTCCCCAGCAGCTCAGGCATGTGCCCGCCCTCCGGGTGCCCGTCGACCACTTCCAGCTCACCCGGCGGGTCGCCCGGCAGTGCCACTTCGCCATTGCCCCAGATACCGGCGGCTTCCTCGTAATCACGCGGGCTGAAGCGATATAGCCGGCGATGGCTGCCCTCGTTGAGGTATTTCTGACATTCGGGGATCTTGTCGAGGTTGATGTTGGGCGTCGGCAGCATCTTCTCGATCTCGACGCCCGTCAGCTTCTTCAGCGCCAGGGCGTAGGCGTGGGCGTGCACCGAGCCGCGGACCAGCAGGTAGCCGCAGACTTCGCGACCGGTCGGCTCCTTCATCGTCTCGTACACGCGCAGCTTGTGGATGCGGGCGCCGCATTCCAGGTGGAAGTTGTGCAGCAGGTCGATGATCACGTTGCCCGTGGTCGTGACCATGTCGACGTTCCACGACAATCCGTTGCTGTTCACCGGCGTGGCCCCGCCGCCGTTCGACAGGAACGCGCCGGGCAACGCCGTGTTCTCCATCGCGTTGAACGGGGCCTTGGACAGGTCGACGTCGGGCGTCGGATCCCCGGGTCCATTGTTCAGCATGGCGATGCCGCTGCTCACCAGCTCGACATGGCCGAGTTCTTCGGCGAAGATCGCCGATACGAGGCTGTAGAACGGCCGCAGCTTCGACTTGTTTCGGAAGTTGAAGCTCTGGAACATGTAGTTCCCGAGCGTGGACATCTCACCATATTTCCCCCCGAGCAACTCCTGCAGGGCGGCAGCGGCATTGGGGTTTGGCTTCTTCGGTTCCGGCAGTTCGGCTTGCAGCCTGTCGATCCTCATGAACATGTCAGCAACTCCATGTGGGCGACAGCATCCAAGATACTGCCAGGGGGTTTACGGCGCGATGGAGTACGAGTTCCGGGACGGCAAGCTGTTCGTGTCACGATCTCCGGAGGAGCGTGAGCCGATCGTCAACCGTCTCCGCCGCATCGAGGGTCAAGTCCGCGGCCTCACCTCGATGCTCGAGGCCGACCGCTACTGCCTCGACGAGGTGCAGCAAGCCAACGCCATCACCGCGGCGATGCGCGAGGTCGCATTGCTGATCCTGACCAGCCACCTGGATGCCGGCGTCGACTACGCGATGCGCTCGGGTGACTCAGGGTCGATCATCCAGGAGGTCACCGGCGTGCTGCGGGCTGCCTTGAAGCTTTGAGGTCGCTTCAGAACGCCAGTGCCGCAGCGGCGCGGGTCAGGGTCGCCCGGCTGCCATCCCGATACAAAGCGGCCAGCCACCGGCCGACGGGCGCCACAAGGCGCGGGTCGGTTCCGGCCTCTCCGAACAACGTCGCGATGCCCAACAGCGGCGCCGGGTCCTCCCCACCCTCGATCGCTCGCTCGCGCAGCAGCTCCGCCATCGGATGGCGCACGTCGATCGGCTGCCCGGCTTCGTCCTCGCCCCGCACCCGGCGCAGCCATGCCGCCAGCGCCAATGCCAGCAGGTCCAGTGGCTGGCCCGCACGCAGCCGGTCGCGGATCGGGTCCACCAGGACGTTCAGCGGCGCATCGGTGTTGACCCGTTCCACCGTGTCCTTGATCGCCGTGTTGCAGAAGCGCTGGATCAGCGTTGACTTGTAGGCAGGCAGGTCGATGCCCGGCACCGGCGGCAGCGTCGGGCCGGTCTCCCGATCCATCAGCGCCGCCATGTAACGGGTCATCAACGGGTCGGCCATCGCCTGGTCGACCGTGACATACCCTGCCAGGCGCCCGAGGCCCGAGACCGCCAGGTGGCTCGCATTCAGCAGTCGCAGCTTCATGAACTCATACGGCGCCACGTCCTCGACGAACTGCGTCCCGACCGCCTCCCAATCCGGGCGGCCGGCGACGAACCGGTCCTCGATCACCCACTGGGTGAAGGTCTCGCAGACCACCGGCCAGCCATCGGCAATCCCGTGCCGCTCGGCCAAGGCCTGCACGTCGGCGGCCGTGGTCACCGGGGTGATGCGGTCGACCATGGTGCTGGGGAAGCTGACCCTCTCCGCGATCCACGCGGCCAGTGCCCCGTCCCGCTGCGCCGCCAGCGCCAGCACGGCCTCGCGCAAGACCGTCCCGTTGTGCTGGATGTTGTCGCAGCTGAGCGCGGTGAAGGGCGCCGCCCCCGCGTCCCGCCGCCGGCGGCAGGCCTCGACGATCACACCGACGGCGCTGCGTGGCCGCGCGGGCTGCGCCAGGTCGGCGCGGACCAGCGCGTTGTCCAGGTCAAGGCGCTTGGTGGCGCGGTTCAGGCAATAGCCGTTCTCGGTCACCGTCAGGCTGACGATGCGGATGGGGGGCTGGTCGATCGCGTCCAGCAGCGCCGCAGTGTCGTCCCCGGCATAGATCGTCCTGGCCAGCGATCCGATCACCGTGGCGGTTTCCGCCGTGCCGCTGCGTTCGACCAGCGTGTAGAGGTTGTCCTGCGGCGCCAGGCTCTCGGCCATGCGGCGGTCACCCGGCAGCAGCCCGGCGCCGACGATGCCCCATTGCAGCGCCTGGGGATCCTGTTGCATCAGCTGGTGCGTGTAGCGGGCCATGTGCGCGCGGTGGAACCCGCCCAAGCCCAGATGCACGATCCCGCTGCGGACGGCCGCCACGTCGAAGCCGGGGGTGCCCACCGAAGCGGGCAGGGTGGACAAGGCAGCTCGGCTCAACCGGACTGCTGCTTTCGTGGTCTCGCTCATGCACGCCCTCCCACTGCGTTCGCCGCATGGCCTCGCGGCCGGCCCCGCGCTATAGCCGGGCGGATGCAACGCCACATCGGCCGATCGCAAGGAGCCGCCCCGTGATCCGACCAGCCGCGCTCTTCCTCGCCGCGTCCTTGCTCGCCCTGCCGGTTGCGGCTTCGGCCGCCGACGTGAACGTACTCTATGCCGGCTCGCTCGTGAACCTGATGGAGCACGGCGTGGCACCCGCTTTCGACACGGCGTCGGGCGATACCTTCCGCGGCTTCGGCGGCGGCTCCAACGGCCTGGCCAACCAGATCAAGGGCAAGCTGCGGCGCGGAGACGTGTTCATCAGCGCCACCCCGAAGGTCAACGACACGCTGATGACCGCCGCCAACGGGGACTGGGTGGACTGGTACATCACCTTCGCGCAGTCCCCGCTGGTGATCGGCTACAACCCGGCCAGCCGCTTCGCCGCCGAGCTGAAGACCAAGCCCTGGTATGAGGTGCTGCGGGAGCCGGGCATCCGGATCGGCCGCACCGACGCCAAGCTGGACCCGAAGGGCGCGTTGACCGTGCAGCTGTTGGACAAGGCGGAGCAGGTCTATCATCAGCCCGGGCTGGCACAGGCCGTGCTCGGCGCGCCGGACAACCCGGAGCAGGTGCGTCCGGAGGAAAACCTCGTCGGCCGGCTGCAATCCGGCCAGGTCGATGTCGGGTTCTTCTATTCGACCGAGACCTCCGACCTCCAGATCCCTGCCATCCCGCTGCCGCCGGAGGTGGCGCTGAGCGCGGTCTACACCGTCACCGTGCTGCGGGACGCCGCCGACCCGGCCGCCGCCGCCAGCTTCGTCGACTTCCTGCTGAGCGCGCCCGGCCAGGCGGTGATGAAGCAGCATGGGCTGGACGTCGTCACCCCCACCGTCACCGGGGATGCGGCGAAGGTGCCGTCCGCCATCCACCTGCGCTGAGCGGCAGCGCCGTGGCGATGCGGCGGCCCGGCGTCGTGCTGCTGCTGGCCGCATTGCTGGCGGCGTATCTGGCGGCGCCATTCCTCACCGGCATCGCCCAGCTCGGCCGGGCGGACTGGGCCGGCGCCGACCTGCCGGCCTTGGTGCAGGCCGGCGGGGTGTCGGTCGCCAGCGCCACCCTGGCCACGGCCCTGGTCGTGCTCGGCGGCATCCCGCTCGGCTACCTGCTGGCGCGGATGCCGGGCCGGGCCACCGCCCTGCTGGGCTTCGCCGTGCAGCTGCCGCTGGCCTTGCCGCCGCTGGCGAGCGGCGTGCTGCTGCTGTTCCTGCTCGGCTACGCCACCCCGCTCGGCCGGCTGACCGGCGGCGCGCTGACCGACTCCTTCGCCGGCATCGTGCTGGCGGAGGCGTTCGTCGCCGCACCCTTCCTGATCATCGCCGCCCGCTCCGCCTTCGCGGGCGTCGACCCGGTGCTGGAGGATGTGGCCGCCACGCTGGGCCACAGCCCGCGCGCGGTGTTCCGCCAAGTCAGCCTCCCGCTGGCATCGCGCGGGATTTGGGCGGGGGTGCTGCTGACCTGGCTGCGCGCCTTTGGCGAGTTCGGCGCCACCGTCATGGTCGCCTACCATCCCACCACGCTGCCGGTGTACACCTACGTCGCCTTCGGCAGCCAAGGCCTGCCCGCCATGCTGCCCGTGGTGCTGCCGACGGTCGCCATCGCCGCCGCCGTCATGGCGCTCAGCCTGCGCGGTGGGCAGCCGTCGCCCGCCCGGCGTCCGGTCGCAGACCCGGATCCCCTGCATGTGGGGGCGCCTGTCCGGACGGTTTCGTCCACCCGGCCGCTCACCCTGGCGCTGCACCGCCGCCGGCCCGGCTTCACCCTGGACGTGGCCTGGCAGACGCAGGCGCGGCGGCTCTGCATCCTCGGCGCGTCGGGCTCGGGCAAGTCGGCGACGCTGCGGCTGGTCGCCGGATTGGACCCGGCGGAACGAGCGGCCGTCACCCTGAACGGGCGAGACCTGAGCCGGCTGCCGCCCGACGCGCGCGCCGTCGCCTACGTGCCGCAGAGCTACGGTCTGCTGCCGCACCTGCCGGTCGCGCGGCAGATCCGCTTCGGCGTCGGCTGCGACCCCGCCCGTGCCCGGCATTGGACCGGCCGCCTGGGCCTGGCCGGCCTGGAGCATCGCCGCCCGGCGGACCTGTCGATGGGGCAGCAGCAGCGCGTGGCGCTCGCCCGTGCCTTGTCCCGCCCGGCCGAGCTGCTGCTGCTGGACGAGCCGTTCTCCGCGCTCGACGCACCCTTGCGCGCGCGGCTGGTCGACGAGTTGCTGGCCTTGCAGGGGGAGATCGAGGCGACCACCATCCTCGTCACGCACGACCCGGCCGAGGCTTTCCTGCTGGCCGACGAGGTGCTGTTGCTGGAGGATGGCCACGTGCTGCAGGCGGGTCCGATCGACGCCGTGTTCCGCCGCCCGGCCAGCGCGGCCGCCGCGCGACTGCTGGGCGCCGAGGCGGTCTCCGCCGGCGTGGCGGTGGCATCCGACCGCATCGATGTGGGCGGCGTCTGTCTCCCTGTGGCCGGGCCGCCGCTCCCGCTCGGCCCGGTCGGGTGGGCTGTGCGGCGGCGAAGCATCCGCGTCGGGAGCGAGCACAGCGTGCCGGCGACCCTTCTGCAAGTCAGCCAGGCGCAAGCCGGCCAGCGGCGGCTCGTCGTGCAGTTGGGCGATGCGGTGTTGCCCGTGACGGCGGATGCCGGCCTGCTGGCGACGCCGGGCCCATGCCGGATCGCCATCGACCCGGCTTCCATCCAGGTTTGGCCTGCCAGCAGGGATGTCGCCTTATGACCGGCCGGTACTCGCTCAGCATCCGCATCGACCTTGCCGATGGCGGGCGGATCGGGCCTGGCAAGGTGGCGCTGCTGGAGGAGATCGGACGGTCTGGCTCCATCTCCGCCGCCGGGCGGGCGATGAAGATGTCCTATCGTCGAGCCTGGCAACTGGTTGAGGACCTGAACCGCACGCTCGGCAGCCCGGTGGTTCAGGCATCGGCGGGCGGCCCGGGCGGCGGCGGCGCGCGGTTGACGCAGGCTGGGCGGACGCTGGTCCAGGAATACCGAGCGCTTGAACGCGCCGCCTCGATGACGGCGCACGAACACCTCGCCACGTTGGATACCGTAGTGGTGAAGGAGGAGCCTTGAGGCTGTTTCTAGAAAATTCGAGAATGTCGCTCTTGGGGTGGGAAGCGGACCTTCGTGACCAAGCTAGACTGCCAGCTTATGTGCCAGATCAGTCAACAGCGCGAGTGCGTGGTCCTGCCCGGGTAGGGCAGAGATTTCCGCAGCGACCCGCTGCGCGGCCTTCCCGAAACTCTCATCGCTCAGCACGCGGGTGGCCGCGTCGCGGATCGTGGTGGGGGTTTGCTCTGTAGGTTCTAAAATCCAGGCCGCGCCCAGCCCCTCGCATCGCATGGCGTTGAACGGTTGGTCGGCGCCCATCGGCAGCAGCAGCATAGGTAAGCCGTGCGCGAGGGCCCCGTACACCGTCCCCGACCCAGCGTGCGATACGACCAAGCTACATCGTGGTAGCAACGACCATTGATCCACGAACCGCTCGATCCGAACGTTACCGGGCTGAGGACCGAGCTCGGCCGAGTCCAGCTGAGGACCCACTGTCGCGATCACGTCCACCGGCATGTCTCGCACGCCCTCCACAAGCCGTGCGAGGAGATCGCCGGATTCGGCGTTGAACACGGTTCCCAGGGTCACGTAGACGAGCGGCCTACCGGGAGCTTCGGATGGCCGAGGAAGTTGCGCCGTGGAGGCGGGCAATGCAGGCCGGAAAGCGTATGCTGTGCTCGGCAGCGGGCAGGACGGATCACGCAGGCTGGCCGGAAACGGGGAAAGGACGAGATGCCGGTTCAACATCGCCATCTCCGGGTCTGGAGGTAGACCATGCTCGGCTCGCAGCCGATTCAACGGCTCGGCAATCAAGTCCCGCCTCGCCAGCATACCGGATGCGATGACCAGCACCGTGGCGTAAGGGATCGAGAGCCGCTCGGCGGCGATCGGACAGCCGAAATCCATCTCGTCGCAGACCATCAGGTCGGGTTTCAACGACCGGGCTAGTTCGATGAGGGTAGCGGCGCGCTGTCGTGCGACCCTACTGGCGTAGCCATCCCGCACCGCTCGGTACTCCCGCTCCAGATCGAGCTTCAGGAGAGGTGCCCTGACTGCCCCGTCGCGCACCGTCGCTCCCCCGGCGTCGAATGCCTCGAAGCCCGCCTGCTCGACCGTGGAGAGCATCGCGCTCTGACTAGCAAAAGCGACGGTGTGACCATCGGCGGTCAAGCCCCGAGCCGGGGGCAACAAGGGGAAGAAGTGACCAGATCCCCCCGCAAAGCTGAAAAGGAAGCGCACAGAAGGCTCCGACAGACAAAACGCCGATGCAGCGTTAACGCCGCGCCCTGGTCTGTTCCAGTTTTGCTTATATGACCGCTTAGGGGTCGGATGCGGCCTGCGAACCAGCATCCGCAGGCCGCCCAGCCTCAAACCTCGATGTGTTCGGCAATGTTAAGTGCATCCTCCACATCCACGCCGAGGAACCGGACCGTGCTCTCAATCTTGGTATGTCCTAGGAGCAGCTGAACCGCACGTAGATTCCCGGTCGCCTTGTAGATGATCGACGGCTTCGTCCGTCGGAGCGAGTGCGTGCCGTAGTCTTCGCACCGCAACCCGATTGCCATCACCCATTCGTCCACCAGCCTGGCATACTGTCGAGTGCCGATGTGGCGCGCGTGGTCAGTGCGTCTCGGGAAAGCATAGTCCTCAATCGTGCCGCCCCGGCGCTCCAGCCATGTCTGAAGACTGGACCGGGCAGCTTCGAGCAACTCAAATCGGACTGGCCGGCACGTTTTCTGCTGGGTCACGGTTGCGCGCGTCCTCACCCGGCCTCCACTCACAAGCTCGCCGATACGGATTTTGAGGACGTTGCAGTCGCGCAGCTTGCTGTCGATCGCAAAGTCGAACAGCGCGCGATCGCGGATGCGGTGCCCCCGGTCGAGCCAAAACCGTATGGCCCAGACCTGCTGCGGCTTGAGCGCGCGCTTGGCGCCGGTGATGCGACCCGCGTTCCATGGCCGACGCTGCCTGCGGCACGCGGGGCTGCTGTCCGACGCGACGGTTGAGCGATGGGTGGCGAGTGAACTCTGGCCCGGTCAGCGAGGATGGGCTTTGATGCTGTGTATGACCGACATTTTCCTGCTGCGGCATGGCGAGACCGAGTGGAACGCTGAAGGACGCTTCCAAGGCCAACTCAACTCTCCTCTGACTACCAGAGGGCGCGAGCAGGCCGCACATCTCGGCCGGGTCCTCGCACGTACCTTCGCTGGCGGGCGCGTGCCTCCTTTTCACGTCAGTCCGCTGGGTCGGACGCAGGACACCGCTACTATCGCCGGCCGCTACGTCGACCTTCCATATAAAGTCGTTATTGAACCGCGGTTGCAGGAAGTCTCAACCGGATCCTGGGACGGTCTTACGCAAGAGGAGATCGAGGCGGGCTGGCCCGGCGCACTTGCCGGGGCGGACCACTATGACTGGTATTTCCGATCGCCTGACGGGGAGACGCTGGACGAGGCACTACACCGCATTCAGTCGTGGTTGCGTGACCTGGAGGGACCCGTAGTGGCCGTTTCCCACGGTCTGTTCGGGCGTTTGGTCCGAGGTGCTTGGCTCGGCCTGCCAACCAAGGACATGCTGTGCCTGCCCGTCCCTCAGAATGTGGTATGGCACCTCTCGCAGACAGGCGTGCAGCCCCTTTCCGAAGCTTAACGGCCACGTTCGCTTCCAGCGTCGACCTGGCGCGGTGAGGGAATCTGCTTAGGGTCGACAGCAGACACTGAAGCATCGGTCAGACGGATCACGCCATCGCCGCCCTTACAGCGGCCAGGAAGCCGTTCGTGCTGTCGCGGTTGATCCAGCGGGCCACGACCACGAGGTCCAGGCTCGGTGCGATCCAAACGAAGCTTTGCCCGGCGCCGAGCGCGAACACGCTGTCCGCCGGCGCGGCCGGGTAGAGCGGGCGGTCGCCACCGTTCAGCCACCAAAGCAGCCCGTATTGCGGGTTGCGCGGCGACGGCGCGAGCATCGTCCGCATCCACTTGGCCGACACGATCCGCCGGTCGCTCCAAACACCGTCGTGCAGCGCCAACAGGCAGCGTGGTCGCGGCTGCCGATGAACATGCCGCCGCCCCAGTGGCCGCCGCCGGACACGCAGCGCAGCGCCCGTCCCTCCGGCTCCAGCACCGCGTCGCGGTAGCCGTGCCATTCCCACTCGGTGGAGGCGCCGATCGGGTCCATCACCCGCTCCCTCAGCACGTCCGGCAACGGCCGGCCGAAGCGGTGCGTCAGGCATGCTGCCAGCAGGTTCACCCGCACGTCGTTGTATTCGAAATGCTCGCCGGGCGCCGCCAGGGTGCGTGCCTCCCCCTTGCCGGCCTTGTCCTCCGCCTTCCCGCCGACCACGCGGTTGTGGTCCGCAACATCCGGCTTGCCCCACAGCGTGCCCTGCCACTCGCTCGTCTGTTGCAGCAGGTGGCGCCAGGTGATGCGTGCGTTGTGCGCCGAGGCGAACCACGGCACCGGCACGTCGCCCGCCACGGGCGCGTCCAGGTCGGCGATCAGCCCGTCATCCCAGGCCAGTCCCGCCAGCAGGCCAAGATAGCTCTTGGTGACCGAGAACGTCATGTCGGCACGCCGCGTGTCGCCCCATTCGGCGACCAGACGGCCCTGGCGCAGGATCAGCCCGTTGGGTGCGCCGCGCGGCCGAACCGGCCCGATCACCGCCGCGAACTCCGGGCGGTCGCCGATGGCGGCGGTGCCGACATACTGGCCATCCGGCCTGTACATGGAGGCCGGCCAGGCTGTCTCGTGCGTCTGGTGGAACGCGATGGCTGCTTGCAGGCGGGCCGGGTCGAACCCCCTGGTGTCCGGCTGCTCCTCGGTCGGCCATGCCATGCTGTGAGTCCGTTCTTGGTCGATGCAGCCGGGGTCGGGCTGCCTCCCGGCAGTATGATGGCGGCTTGACCTCGCCGCCACAGGCCATAAGCAGGCACGCTGCCTGCGCGGACGGAGGAACGGGAATGGAACGCACCGAGGTGCTGCTGGTCGGCGAAAGCTGGGTCAGCGCGGCCACGCACTACAAGGGGTTCGACAGCTTCAGCAGCGTGACCTTCCACAAGGGGGCGGAGCCGCTGGTGGCCGCGTTGCAGGACAGCCCGTTCGCGCTGACCTACATGACGGCGCACGAGGCGGCGGAGGGCTTCCCCTCGACACTGGAAGAGTTGCGCAAGTACCGCGCCGTCATCCTGTCCGACATCGGCGCCAACACGCTGCTGCTGCCGCAATCCGTTTGGCTGCACGGCAAGCCCAGCCCGAACCGGCTGAAGCTGATCCGCGACTGGACGGCGGAGGGCGGCGGCCTGCTGATGATCGGCGGCTACATGACGTTCCAGGGCATCGATGGCCGCGGCCGCTGGCGCCGCACCCCGGTGGAGGATTGCCTGCCCGTGTCCTGTCTGCCCCATGACGACCGGCTGGAGGTGCCGGAGGGCTTCCACCCCCACGTCACCGGCGATGCATCCCATCCGATCCTCCAGGGGCTGGGCACGGACTGGCCGATCCTGCTCGGCGCCAACGAAGTGGTGCTGCGCGACCGGGCGGACGTGGAGGTCCTGGCGCGGCTGCCGCCGGAGCAGGGCGGCCACCCCCTGCTCGTCACCGGGCGGCACGGGGAGGGGCGCACCCTGGCCTGGACCTCGGATATCGGCCCGCACTGGCTGCCGGAGGATTTCGTGCGCTGGCCCGGCTACGCGCGGCTGTGGCGCAACGCGCTCGCCTGGGCGACGGGGCAGGCATGATGCCGGCACAGCCCGTCTTCCGCCCCAAGCCGCACGCGATCGGGGCGTTGTTCGGCCGCCGCAAGGCGGTAATCGGCGTCATCCACTCGCTGGCCCTGCCGGGCAGCCCGGCCTATGAGGGCCAGCCTATGGACATGATCGTGGACTTCGCGGTCGCCGAGGCCGGGCGCTACAAGGATGGCGGCGTCGACGGGCTGATCGTGGAGAACCACGGCGATATCCCGTTCAGCAAGCCCGAGCATCTCGGCCCCGAGACGGCGGCCTGCATGGCGGTCATGACGGACGCGGTGCGCCGCGCCGCCGGGCTGCCGACGGGGGTCAACGTGCTGGCCAACGGTGCGGTGCAGGCGCTGGCGGTGGCCAAGGCGGCGGGCGCGTGCTTCGTCCGGGTGAACCAGTGGGCCAACGCCTACGTCGCCAACGAGGGCTTCATCGAGGGCCCGGCGGCGCTCGCCACTCGCTACCGCGCCATCCTGCACGGCCGGGAAATCCGGGTGTTCGCCGACGTGCACGTCAAGCACGGCGCCCACGCCGTCACTGCGGACCGCTCCATCCCGGAGCTGGCGCGCGACGTGGAGTTCTTCGATGCCGACGTGGCGATCGCCACCGGGCAGCGCACCGGTGACTCCGCCACCATGGAGGAGCTGACCACCATCGCCCACGGCACCTCGCTCCCCGTCGTGGTCGGCTCCGGCGTGAACCCGGCCAATGTCGGCGACATCTTCACCGTCGCGGACGGCGTCATCGTGGCGAGCTACCTCAAGCGGGACGGCGTGTGGTGGAACCCGGTGGACCCGGAGCGGCTGCGCCACTTCATGGCCGAGGCGAACCGCGCCCGGGCATGAGCCGCCTCCTCGTCATCGGCAATGCCGGGCTGGACATCAGCCTGCCCGTGCCGCGCCTGCCTTTGCCCGGTGAGACGCTGGTGGGCGGCGCACGCGCCACGGCGCCGGGCGGCAAGGGGCTGAACCAGGCGGTGGTGGCGCAGCGGACCGGCTTGGTCGAGGTCGGGTTCTTCGCCCCACTGGGCCAGGACGACGACGCCGCCATCGTGGAGGCGGCGCTGCGGCGGGAGGGTTTTGCCGCGCTCGACCTGCCGCGCCTGGCGGTCGGCACGGACTGCTCCGTGCTGTTGGTGCTGCCGGACGGCGAGAACAGCATCGTCACCTCGGGCGCCTGCGCCGCCGCGTTGCAGCCGGCGGACGCCGCCCACGCTGCCGCGTCCCTCTCGGCCGGAGACTGGCTGCTCCTGCAGGGCAACTTGACCGCGGAGACGACGCTGTCCGCTGCGGAGGCTGCACGGGCGGCCGGCGCACGGGTGATGATGAACCCCGCCCCGCTGCATTGGGATGCGCGGTCCATGCTGCCGCTCTGCACCGTGCTGGTCGCCAACGAGGGCGAAGCGCGGATGCTGACCGGCCTGTCGGGCCAGGCGGCTGCCCCGGCCTTGCGTTACGCCGGCGCCAAGACGGCGGTCGTCACGGTGGGTGCCGGCGGCTGCTTCGTCGCCTCGCCGTCGGGGCTGCGCCATTTCCCGGCCCCGGATGTGCACGCGGTGGACACCACCGGCGCGGGCGACACGTTCTGCGGCGTCCTCGCCGCCATGCTCGCCGCGGACCGGGCGATGCGGCCGGCCATTGCCGCGGCGCAGGATGCGGCGGCGCTGACCGTGCAGCGGCATGGCGCCTTCGCCGCCCTGCCGCTGGCGTCCGAATTGCGGCAGGGGGCGTGACCCCCGTGCTGGACATCGACCGCATGTCCGTCGCGCTCGGGCCGCCGGGCCGCCGCACGACCGTGGTGGACGAAGTCTCGCTGCGCATCGATCCCGGCCGGGTCTTGTGCCTCGTCGGCGAGTCAGGCTCCGGCAAGAGCGTCTCGGCGCTAGCCCTCATGCGCCTGCTGCCGCCCGGGCGCTTCGCCGTCACCGCGGCGGCGATGGCGTTCGAGGGCAGGGACCTGCGCACGCTCGGCGACAGCGCCCTTGCCCGGCTGCGCGGCGATCGCATGGCGATGGTGTTCCAGGAGCCGATGACCAGCCTGAACCCGGTGTTCACCGTGGGCGACCAGATCGGCGAGGTGCTGCGACTGCATCGCGGCCTGGGCCGCGGCGCCGCCCGCGCACGGGCGCTGGAGGCGCTCGAAGCCGTGCAGATGCCCGCCGCGGAACGCCGGCTGGATTCCTATCCGCACGAGCTGTCAGGCGGCCTGCGGCAGCGCGTGATGATCGCCATGGCGCTGGCCTGCGACCCGGCCCTGCTGGTCGCCGACGAGCCGACCACCGCGCTGGACGTGACGATGGAGGCGCAGATCCTGGCATTGATGGCGGCGCTGCGGGCGCGCACCGGCACGGCGGTCCTGTTCATCACCCACAACCTCGGCGTCGTTGCGGAGATCGCCGACGAGGTCGCCGTCATGTACGCCGGCCGCGTGGTGGAGCGGGCGCCCGCGGCCGCGTTGTTCGCCGGGGCGCAGCATCCGTACACGCTGGCGCTGCTGGCCGCGATGCCGTCGCTCTCCGGACCTGCGGCGCGGCTGGAGCCGATCCCCGGCCGCATGCCCCTGCCGGGCGCCATGCCGCCGGGCTGCCGGTTCGCGCCGCGCTGCCCCTTCGCCGCCGCGATGTGCAACGAGCCGCCGCCGCTGCGCCCGATGGGTTCGGACCACCACGTGGCCTGCTGGCGCGCCCCGGTGGAGGCGCTGGCGTGACGCTGCTGGCGGCCACCGGGCTGCGCAAGCGCTTCGCCTTGCCCGGCGGCCGCAGCCTGGTGGCGGTGGACGGCGTGGATTTGCGGCTGGAGCGCGGCCGCACGCTGGCCGTGGTCGGCGAGTCCGGCTGCGGCAAGAGCACGCTGGGCCGCCTGCTGCTGCGGCTGCAGGAGGCGGATGCCGGGGACATCCTGCTGGACGGCGTCGACATGCGCGGGCTGCGCGGCCGGGCGCTGCTTGCGTTCCGCCGTCGGGTGCAGGTGGTGTTCCAGGACCCGTTCGCCTCCCTGGACCCGCGGCAGAGCGTGCGCGACGTGCTCACCCGGCCCATGCGCCTGCACGGCCTGGCGGACCGCCGGCAGGCGGCGCAACAGGCCGCGGCGCTGATGGAGCGTGTCGGGCTGTCGCCCAGCCAGTTGGACCGCCTGCCGCACGCGTTCAGCGGCGGGCAGCGGCAGCGCATCGCCATCGCCCGCGCCCTGTCGGTGCAGCCGGACCTCATCGTCTGCGACGAGCCTGTCTCCGCCCTGGACGTCTCCGTCCAGGCCCAGGTGGTGAACCTGTTGGGGGACTTGCAGCGCGAGCGCGGGCTGGCGCTGCTGTTCATCTCCCACGACCTGGCCGTGGTGCGGCAGCTCGCGCACGAGGTGGCGGTGATGTATGCCGGCCGCGTCGTGGAGCAGGCGCCAGCCGCTGCGTTGTTCGGGCAGCCCGCACACCCCTACACCCGCGCGCTCCTGGCCGCGGCACCCCGGCCGGAGCTGGGCCGGCGCGCCCACGCCCCCGTCTCCGGCGAGCCGCCCGACCCCACTGCCGTGCCGCCGGGCTGCCGCTTCGCCGGCCGTTGCCCGGTGGTGCAGGATGCCTGCCGCGCCGGCCTCCATCCGCCGTTGCGCGCGGTGGGCGAGGGCCACGCCTCCGCCTGTCTGTTCGCCGCCGACCTGCCGCCGTGGCCTGCCCGGGCCGCGGCAGCGCCATCCGTGCTGGACGTCCGCATCGCGGCGTACCGCCGGGCCCGGGACCGTGCCGCGTGAGGATGGTGGTGGGCCGCCTCCTCGCCTTGCTGCCGGTGCTGTTCGGCATGTGCGTGCTGTCCTTCACCTTGCTGGCGCTGGTGCCCGGTGACCCGGTGACCGCCATGTTGGGGTTGGAGGCGGACCCGGCGGCCATCGCCACGCTGCGGGCGAAATACGCGCTGGACCAGCCGCTGGTGATCCGCTTCGCCGCCTGGTTCGGGCACCTGCTGACGGGGGATCTCGGCCGCTCGATCCAGACCGGGCGGCCCGTCACCGCCATGGTCGGCGCGGCGCTGGTGCCGACCCTGCAGCTCGGGCTGGCGGCGATGGTGCTCTCGCTGGTGATCGCCATCCCCGCCGGCATCGTCGCCGCCTCCCGCCGCAACGGCGCGGCCGACCTCGCCGTCTCGGTCCTGGCGCTGTGCGGCCTGTCGCTGCCGAGCTTCTGGCTGGCCATCCTGCTCATCCTCGGCCTGTCGGTCGCCGTGCCGCTGCTGCCATCCTCCGGCTACGCGCCGTTCCTCGGTGAGCCACGGGCCGCCTTCGCCCACCTGGTCCTGCCGGCGCTGACCCTCGGCTCGGCCATGGCGGCGGCCACCATGCGGATGACGCGCGCCGCCATGATCGACGTGCTGTCCGCCGACTACATCCGCACGGCGCGGGCCAAGGGCGCGCCGCCGCGCCGGGTGGTGTGGCGGCACGCGCTGCGCAACGCGATGCTGCCCGTCATCACGCTGATCGGCCTGCAACTCGGGCAGCTGCTGGGCGGCGTCGTCATCACCGAGAGCGTGTTCTCCTGGCCCGGCATCGGCAAGCTGACGGTGGATGCGATCTTCGCCCGCGACTACCCGGTGGTGCAGGGCGCCATCCTGGCCACCGCCACGCTGTTCGTGCTGATCAACCTGGCCACCGACCTGCTCTACACCGTGCTCGACCCGCGCCTGCGGGTGCGGCGGTGAGCGCCCTGCGACAGCCGCGCAGCCTGCTCGGCGGCGCGTTGCTGGTGGCCGTGCTGCTGATGGCGACGGCCGGCCCGCTGCTGAGCCGCTATACGCCGGACGCGCCGGACTTCCTCGCCACGCTGGCGCCGCCCTCGGCCGCCCACCTGCTGGGCACCGACGACCTGGGGCGGGACGTGCTGGCCCGCATCCTGTTCGGCGCCCGGGTATCGCTTTCGGTCGGGGTGGCCAGCGTGGCCGGCGCCGTGCTGGTGGGGATGCCGCTGGGGCTGCTCGCCGGCTTCGTCGGCGGCTGGACCGACAGCGTGCTGATGCGCTGCATGGACGTGCTGCTCGCCTTCCCCGGCATCCTGCTGGCGCTGGCGATCACCGCGGCCCTCGGCTCCTCCCTGGCGAACACGGTGCTGGCCATCGCCATCGTCAACCTGCCGGTGCTGGCCCGCGTCGCCCGCGGGCAGGCGCTGGCGCTGCGCGGGCTGGACTACGTGAGTGCGGAGCGGGCGCTGGGCTTCGGCGAGTGGACCATCCTGCGCCGCTGCATCCTGCCCAACGCCCTGTCGCCGCTGCTGGTGCAGGCGTCCGTGCTGCTCGCCTCCTCCATCATCACGGAGGCCTACCTGTCCTTCCTCGGCCTTGGCGTGCAGCCGCCGACGCCGAGCTGGGGCAACATGCTGCACGACGCGATCGGCTTCCTCGACCAGGCCGTCTGGCTCGCCTGGTTCCCCGGCATCGCGATCTTCGCCACGGTGCTGGGCTTCAACCTCGTGGGCGATGCGCTGCGCGACCACCTCGACCCCCGCGACTGACATCCTGAGGAGAACCCCATGTCCCTGCCAACCCTGTCCCGCCGCAGCCTGGTCGGCACCGCCCTGGCCACGCCGCTCCTGTCCAGCACCGGGGCACGGGCGCAGACCACCACGCTCGCGATCGGCGTGGTGTCGGACCCGGTGACGCTTGACCCGGCCTTCTCCGCCTCGTTCTTCGAGACGCAGGTGCTGTACAACCTGCACGAGACGCTGCTGGTGGCCCGCCCCGACGGCTCCGTCGTGCCCGGGCTGGCGCAGTATGCGATGACGGACCCGCTCACCTACGGCTTCACCCTGCGCGACGGGCTGACCTTCCATGACGGCACCGTGCTCGACGCGGAGGCATGCCGGGCCAACATCCTGCGCTACACCGACCCGGCCACTGGCTCGATCCGCCGGTCCGACTTCGGGCCGTTCAAGGGCGTGACGGTGACCGGCAAGCTGACCTTCGAGATCGCGCTGACCAGCCCCTACGCGCCGCTGCCGCTGGTGCTGACCAACCGCGCCGGGATGATGGTGTCGCCCGCCGCGGTGCAGCGCCTGGGTGCGGACTTCGCGTCCCAGGCCGTGGGCGCCGGACCATGGAAGCTGGCGAGCTGGACCAAGAACGCCGAGTTGGTGCTGGAGAAGTTCCCCGGCTATTGGCAGGGCGCCGGGCAGCCCTTCGACCGCCTGGTCTACCGTCCGCTGCCGGACGAGACGGTGCGCCTGGCCAACCTGCGCAGCGGCACCTTGCAGCTGATCGACGGCGTGCCGCCGCAGGCGGTGGCGACGCTGGCGCGGGAGGCATCGGTCGCCGTCTCGCAGATGCCCGGCCTGGGATTCAACGCCTTCGCCTTCAACTGCACCCGGCCGCCGTTCAACGATGCCCGTGTGCGCCAGGCCTTCACCGCCGCCGTCGATCCGGCGGTCATCCAGCGCGTCGTCTACTTCAACACGGGCCGCGTCTCGCATGGGCCGCTGTCGCCCGCGGTGGGCTGGGCGTTCGACGCGGCCGCCACCGGGATCAAGCTGGATGCCGAGCATGCCAAGAGCCTGCTGGCCGCGGCCGGCATCGCCACGCCGGTCCCGGTGGCGATCACCGTCACGAACTCACCGCAGCTGGTGCGCATCGCGCAGGTCCTGCAGGCGCAGGCGGGCGCGGCCGGGTTCAAGGTGGAGGTACGGCAGATCGACCCCAGCAGCCTGATCACGGTGCTGCGGCAGCGCGATTTCGACCTGTGCATGGCGCCGTGGAGCGGGCGCTACGACCCGGACGGCAACACGTTCAACTACTTCGCCAAGGACGGTGCCAACAACTTCGCCGGCTGGCAGGACGACGAGGTGACCGGCCTGCTGCAACAGGCCCGCACCGAGGCGGACCAGGGCAAGCGGGCGGCGCTGTACCACACGGCGCAAGACAGGATCATGGCCGCGGCGCCGATGCTGTTCCTGCATTTCGACGCGATCCTCCAGGCCTCCGCCGCCAAGCTGCGCTGGACGCAATACCCCGACGCCGTCTTCCGCCTGTTCGACGCCAAGCTCGGGTAGGGATTTCCTAAATCCTCTCCCTCTGGGGAGGTCAGGGTGAGGGTGCCGCCCAGCATTGCTATGCAGTCGTCAACGCGCGGGAAGACCCTCACCCAACCCTCTCCCGGAAGGAGAGGGCTCTTGGTGGCTGGCCAAGAGGGACGGCGACGGTTGCCGGGCTTCGGACGCTGCGAGGCGGTCCTGCAGTCCGTCCAGGCGGTTTCGCAGGATCGCGATGTCCGCCTCGCCTAGGCGGGCCCGGCAACCCTCGTAGATGCGGCGGCCCCTGGCCACCAGCTGGGCGTGCATCCCGGGATCCTCCGTGCTGCTGGCGATGTCGCCCAGCGCGCGCAGCAACCGGGCGCTCACCGCGATATCGGCCACGGCGTAGTGGCGGATCTGCTCAAAGGCGGTGTCCAGCAGCCCGTCCAGCTCGATGCCCGGCATCACGACGCGCACGACATGTGGCGGGTCCGAAAGGAGGGTGTCGGGCGCGTAGCGGGAGATCCAGCGGATCAGGATCCGGCTCAGCTGGTCGATGCAGGTGATGGCGGTGCTCGGGTCGTTCACCGCGGGCGAGATGGCCTTCAACGCGATGTCGACGATCTGCAGCACGCCGAACTCCACGTCCTGCTGCAGCGTGCGGGACGGCCCGATGTCGAACGCGGCGAGCAGCGACGTCACGACCGCGTCCTGCAGGCGGTCGCCTCGGCTGGCCATCAGCAGCGGCACGCCGGAGGGCACGAAGTGGCCCACCCGCCGCAGCACGCGCAGTTGCAGGCGCGCCGCCTTGGCGGTGGACACCAGCTTGGCCAGGTCGACGAAGCGGATGTAGCCGGACACCACGTTCATGACCGGCGTTTCGCCGCCGTTCCATTCGAACACCGGGCGGCTGAGCTGGTGGAAGCTGGTGCGGATATGCGGCATCGACTCGTCGATGATGTCCTCCGTCTCGCCGGCGATACGCTCGACGATGTGGTTGACGCTGATCGCCTGGCTGATGTGCTGGATGAAGAAGATCAGCCAGCCGACGCAGAGCAGCGCCAGCAGCATGGCGCCGGCGGTGGTCGCGACCGGTGCGAACGGGTGGGGCAGGGTGCGTGCGGCCGGCAGCGCGCCCATGCAGTAGGTGAACGTGCCCAGGAACAGCCCGAGCGTCCATTGCGTCGCACGGTCGCGCACGAAGCTGACCAGGATGCGCGGCGAGAACTGGGTGGAGGCGAGCGTCAGCGTCATCAGCAGCATCGCGAACACGATCGACACCACCGTCATGATGGAGGCGGCGATGCCGGCCAGGATGATCTGCGACACCTGCGGGTCGGCCCGGCTCGGGAACAGCGCGCCCGGGACCCAGGCGGCCAGCAGCGGATACGCCTCTTCCAGGGAGGACAGCGCCGTCCCGACGACGCCCAGGGTCAGCGCGATGACCATCGGGCGGATCAGGAACCCGCCGCGCAAGGCGTAGACGATGTGCCGGACGGTCAGCGACAGGCTGGGGCGGACCCGTGCGCGGCTGGCGCGGATCAGCGGCGGCTCATACATGCGACGGCGGTGTCATGGCGTCGTCCGGAAGCTACACGCCATCGACCTATAGCGCCCGTCCGCCGGGCGGACCAGGGACGCTGCCCTGCTGCACCCACTCGATTTCCCGCGCCGCGTGGGGCATAGGGCTCGCCGCGGCAGGGACACACGCGTGGCAGACGGAACGGCGGGCAAGGGGGTCGAACGGCGCAAGCTGGATCCGGAACGGACCCGCAGCGCGATCCTTGCCGCGGCGCATGACGAGTTCGCCCTCCATGGCCTGAGCGGCGCGCGCATGGACGCCATCGCCGCCCGCACCAACACCGTCAAGCGGATGATCTACTACTATTTCGGCAGCAAGGAGGGGCTGTACCGCGCCGTTCTGGAACGTGCCTACGCGGCCATCCGGCAGGCCGAGGCCGGGCTGGAGCTGGAGCAGCTGCCGCCGCCCGAGGCGATCCGCCGGATGGTCGAGTTCACCTTCGACTACCAGACCGCGAACCCGGACTTCGTCCGCCTGGTCAGCATCGAGAACATCCACCAGGGCCGCTTCATCGCCGGGTCCGAGACGATCCGGGCCATCAACATCAGCGTGCTCGATGCGCTGCGCCGCATCCTGGAGCGCGGCGCGGCCGACGGCTCGTTCCGCACCGACCTCGATCCGCTGGATGTCCATATGACGATCAGCGCGCTGGTGTTCTTCCGCGTCTCCAACCGCCACACCTTCGGCACGCTGTTCGGCTGCGACCTAGGCGACCCGGCGGTGCTGGGGCGCCACCGCGCCCTCTTCGTCGACACGGTGTTGCGGGCGCTGGCACGCGACCCGCCGTAATGCTGGGCTGTGGTGCGATCCCCCAAGTGGGTTGCATCCTACACGACCGCGCCCGCACCGTCGTACCGTGCAATGCCGCTTCGGCATCGCACGGCAGCGGCCTATCGTGCGGCCAACGCCGCCTTGCGCCCCAGCGCATGCAGCGGGGTGCGGAACGTCTCCCGTGCGGTGAAGATGGACAGGGCGGAGATGACGGCCGTCACGGAGGTGAAGGCGGCCACGGGCACCCAGCCATACGGTCCGGTCCCCATGATCGCGGCGCTGATCGCCGGGGCGAAGCCGCCGAGCGCGAAGCCGATCTGCGTGCCGATCGCCATGCCCGACAGCCGCACCCGCGTGTCGAACATCTCGCCATACAGCGCCGGCCATACACCGTTGGACGCGCTGTACACCACGCCGGACAGCAGGATGCCGAGGACGAACACCAGCGCGACGTCACCCTCCTGGATCGCCCAGATGTAGGGCCAGACCAGCACCGCGCAGCCGAGTGCCCCCGCGATGAACACCGGGCGGCGGCCGATCCGGTCCGCCAAGGTGGCCAGCAGCGGGATGGCGGCGAGCGCCACGACGTTGGCCAGCACCAAGACCGTCAGCATGAGGGAGCGTGAGATGTGGGCCGTGCCCACGGCATAGGACAGGGTGAAGACGGTGAAGATGGTGCTGACCACCGAGATCAGCGCGCCGAAGACCACCCGCAGGACATCCGGTCCGCTGTCGCGGAACAGGATGGCGACCGGCAGCTTCGGCGTGACGTGGGCGGCTTCCTCCTCCTTGAAGGCCGGCGTCTCCGGCAGGCTGCGGCGCACCCAGAACCCGACGGCGACCACGACGGCGCTCAGCAGGAACGGGATACGCCAGCCCCAGGCCACCATGTCGGCGTCGGACAGCTGCGCCAGCGGCAGGAACACCAGCGTGGCCAGGATCAGCCCGCCTTGGGTGCCGCTGAGCGTGAAGGAGGTGAAGAACGCCCGGCGGTCTGCCGGCGCGTGCTCCAGCGTCATGGAGTTGGCACCCGCCTGCTCGCCCGCGGCGGACAGGCCCTGCAGCAGGCGCAGCACCACGAGCATGATCGGCGCGGCCACGCCCACCTGGCCGTAGGTCGGCAGCACGCCGACCAGGAAGGTCGACACGCCCATCAGCAGCAGCGTGAAGGTCAGCACGCGCTTGCGGCCGAACGTGTCTCCGACATGGCCCAGGATGACGGCGCCGACCGGGCGGGCGACGTAGGCCAGCCCGAAGCTGGCGAAGGCCAGCAGCGTGGCCGTGGCCGGGTCGTTGGCGGGGAAGAACACGCGCCCGAACACCAGCGCGGCGGCGGTGCCGTAGATGAAGAAGTCATAGTATTCCACCGCGCTGCCGATCCAGCTGGCCAACGCGGCCTTCTTCGGCGTGCGGATCGCGGCCGGCAGGTTGATCCCGCCGGGGGTCATGGTCGTCGACATTGCTTGAACTCCCTCTTCTTGTTGGTGGGTTTCGGTCAGGTCATGCGGCGGCCGTCATCGCCGCGAAATGTCGCGCCATGCGCCCCGCATCCGGCTCCAGCCCGGTGAACAGGCGGAAGGCCTGCACCGCCTGGAACACCGCCATGCCGCCGCCGTCCAGCGTGCGGCAGCCGAGCGCGCGGGCGGCACGCAGCAAGGCCGTCTCGAGCGGGAAGTAGATGATCTCCGCCACCCAAAGTGCCGGACGAAGGGCGGCCTCCCCGATCGGCATGCCGGGGTATTTGTCCATGCCGATCGGCGTGGCGTTGATCAGCCCGTCCGCCTGGGCCAGGGCCTCGGCGGCGTCCACCGCCACCACCGCGCGGCCGGCGCCGAACCGCGCGCATAGCGAGTCCGCCACGGCCTGTGCCTTGGCGGGATCGACGTCCACCAGCGTCAGCCGCTCCGCCCCCAGCGTCGTTGCGGCATAGGCGACGGCCGCGCCCGCACCGCCGGCGCCGACCTGCACCACGTGGCCGAGCGGCACGCCTGCCATGCCCCGGCGCACGTTCTCCGCAAATCCCCACCAATCCGTGTTGTGCCCCACCCGGCGCCCGTCGCGCAGAACCACGGTGTTCACCGCGCCCAGGAAGCGCGCGTCGTCCGAAAGCTCGTCCAGCAGCGGGATGACCGCCTGCTTGCATGGGTGGGTGATGTTGAGGCCGTCGAAGCCCATCCGCTCCGCCGCGAGCAGCAGCTCCGGCAGGGCGCCGGCTTCAAGGCCCAGGCGCGTCAGGTCGATGCGCTTGTATTGCAGCCGCAGCCCCTGCTCGTCGCCCTCGCGCTCGTGCATGGCCGGGGTGAGCGATGCGGCGATGCCCGAGCCGATCAGCCCCAGCAGCACCGCGCGGCGGTCGGCGTTCACGCCTTGGCGCCCACCAGGGTGGCCAGCCGGTGCAGCGCCAGGACGTAACCTTGGACGCCGAACCCGGCGATCACCCCGCTGGCGACGGAGGACACGTAGGAGTGGTGGCGGAACGCCTCGCGCCTGTGGATATTGGAGATATGGACCTCCAGGACCGGGCACTCGCAGGCGGCCAGCGCGTCGTGGATCGCCACGGAGGTGTGGGTGAAGGCGGCGGGGTTGATCACGATCCCGGCGGCGATCTCGCGCGCCTCGTGGATCCAGTCGATCAGTTCATATTCGCGATTGGACTGGTGGAACCGGACATCCAGGCCCAATGTGTGGCCCCCGGTGCGGCACGCCGCCTCCACATCGGCGAGCGTCTCGTGGCCGTAGATCGCCGGCTCGCGCTTGCCCAGGAGGTTGAGGTTGGGGCCGTTCAGCACAAATGCCAGTCGTGACAAATCGAGCGTCCTTCCCGATTGCGTCGCAGCAGCGCCTTGGCCGTGCACGTCTCGTGATTGACCCAGCTATGGACTAACTGGTTAAACCAAGTCAACGAGGATTCTGCGGCGCCGCCTGGCCGGCCAGCAGAGCAGCGATGGGAGACGCGCCATGAACGATATGCCTTTCCGCCCCTATGCGCCGGGCACGCAGCCGCCTCTGGACGCGCCCGGCTATGCCAGCACGGCCAAGCGCCATCCCAACGCTGCCCTCATCCGCCTGCCGACCGGACACACTGCAACGGAGCGCACCGCACCGCGCTTCAGCCCCAGCCGCTATCCGGTGACGACCGACCTGTCGGTGGCGGGGGGCGGCCAGGCCCAGGGCGAGCGCATCATCGTCGAGGGTCGGGTGCTGGACGAAGATGGCCGCCCGGTGCCGGACGTGATGATCGAGATCTGGCAGGCCAACGCCGCTGGGCGCTACGACCACGCGCGGGACCAGCACGACGCGCCGTTGGACCCGGCGTTCCACGGCACCGGCCGCATCTTCGCGGATGGCGAGGGGCGCTACCGCTTCACCAGCATCAAGCCGGGCGCCTACCCGTGGCGCAACCACCACAACGCCTGGCGGCCGAACCACATCCATTACAGCCTGTTCGGCGCCGGCTTCGCGCAGCGGCTGATCACCCAGATGTATTTCCCGGGTGACCCGCTGCTGCCGCTCGACCCCATCTTCAACGCGACACCCGAGCCCGCGGCGCGCGCCCGGCTGGTGGCCGCGTTCGACCTGGATGTCACGCAGCCGGAATGGGCACTCGGCTACCGCTTCGACTTCGTGCTGCGCGGCCGCGGGCAGACCCCGTTCGAGGACGCGGACAACCACGCGGACCACGCCCCATGACCGCCGCCACTGCCAGCCAGACGATCGGCCCGTATTGGCACCTGCTGGAGGACACGTCCTGGGCCGACCTCACCCGGTTCGGCGCGGAAGGCGAGCGGATCGTGCTGCTGGGCACAGTCAGCGACGGCGACGGCCTGCCGGTGAGCGACGCCTGCGTGGAGCTGTGGCAGCCCAGCCCCGAGGCCGGACCCGACTGGGACGGCTTCGGCCGCGCGGCGACCGACGTCGAGGGCAACTACCGCTTCATCACGCTTCGCCCCGGCCCCGTTCCCGGCCCGCCGGGCGCCAACGTCGCCCAGGCGCCGCACGTGGCGCTGACGCTGTTCGCCCGCGGCCTGCTGATCCACCTGCAGACCCGCGCCTATTTCGAGGGGGAGGCGCTGAACGACACCGACCCGCTGCTCGCCTCGCTGGAGCCGGCGCGCCGGGCTACCCTGGTGGCGCGCCCGGTCGGCGAGCGGGACGGCGTGCCGGCCTGGCGGCTGGACATCCGGCTGCAGGGCGCCGACGAAACCGTGTTCCTGGAGGTCTGACCGCCATGCCTGAAGCCGACCCCTGCGTCATCGCCGTCGCCATCACCGGCTCCGTCCCGCGCAAGAAGGACAACCCGGCGGTGCCGGTCACCGTAGCCGAACAGGTCGAAAGCACCCACGCCGCGTTCGAGGCCGGGGCGGCGCTGGTGCACATCCACGTCCGCAACGACGACGAGAGCCCGTCCTCCGACCCCGAGCGGTTCGGCCGCGTGCAGGAGGGCATCCGGGCGCATTGTCCCGGCATGATCGTCCAGTTCTCCACCGGCGGCCGGGGCCGGGACCAGGCCGCCCGTGGCAACGCGCTCGAGCTGCGGCCGGACATGGCGTCGCTGTCCACCGGCTCGGTCAACTTCCCGACCATCGTGTACGAGAACGCGCCGCAGCTGGTGGCGGACCTGGCGACGAAGATGCAGGCGCATGGCGTTCTGCCGGAGATCGAGGTGTTCGACCTGTCGCACCTGCACGGCGCCAAGCGCCTGGTGGAGGCCGGGCTGATGGGCGAACGGCCGCACGTCCAGTTCGTCATGGGCGTGAAGAACGCCATGCCGGCGGAGGAGCATCTGCTGGACATCCAGTTGAACGAACTGCGCCGGCTGCTGCCGCGTGCCACCTGGACCGCTGCGGGCATCGGCCGCAACCAGTCCGTGGTGATGGAGTGGGCGCTGGCCCGCGGCGCCAACGGCGTGCGCACCGGGCTGGAGGACAACGTACGCGCCAGCAAGGACCGCCTGGCCGCCAGCAATGCCGAGCTGGTGGGCATGGCGGTCGCGGCCTTGCAGCGGCATGGCCGCGCCGTCGCAACCCCCGTCCAGGCCCGCACCATGCTGGGGTTGAGCCTGGGGGCATGACGCCGGGCCGCCCGATGCGGTGCATCGCGACGGTCTGCCTGAGTGGCGGGCTGGCCGACAAGCTGGACACCGCCGCCCGGATCGGCTTCGACGGGGTGGAGATCTTCGAGAACGACCTGCTGACCTTCGACGGGTCGCCGGCCGACATCCGCACCATGGCGGACGATCTCGGCCTCGCCATCCCCCTGTTCCAGCCGTTCCGCGACTTTGAGGCCATGCCGGACGCCCAACGCGCCCGCAACCTGGATCGGGCGGAGCGCAAGTTCGACGTGATGGGGCAGCTCGGGACCGACCTGGTGCTGGTGTGCAGCAACGTGCAGCCCGGCACCATCGACGACCCGTCCCGCGCTGCCGCGGACTTGCACGCCATGGCGGAGCGGGCGGCGCGCCGTGGCCTGCGCGTCGGCTACGAGGCGTTGGCATGGGGCCGGCACGTCAACCGCTGGGCGCAAGCCTGGCGCATCGTGCAGCAGGCCGACCATCCCGCGCTGGGCCTGATCGTCGACAGCTTCCACACGCTGGCGGTGGGTGACGACCCTGCTGGCCTGGCCGGGCTACCGGGCGAGCGGATCTTCTTCGTCCAGCTGGCCGACGCCCCGCGCCTGCCCATGGACGTGCTCTCGCTAAGCCGGCACTACCGCAGCTTCCCCGGCCAGGGCGAGCTGGACGTGGCGGGGTTCGTCCGCGCGGTCCTCGCCAGCGGCTATGGGGGGCCGCTGTCGCTGGAGGTGTTCAACGACGAGTTCCGCTCCGCTCCAGCGCGCATGATCGCCCGCGACGGCCTGCGCTCGCTGGCGCTGGTGGAGGCGGAGGCGGGGATTGCCCCATTGCCGCCGCCGCCGCACATCGAAGGGGTCGAGTTCGTGGAGTTCGCCGTCGACGGCCCGGCGAGCCAGGTGCTGGCCCAGCGTCTGCTGTCGCTCGGCTTCCGGCACGCCGGGCGGCACCGGTCCAAGGACGTGGATGTCTATCGGCAGGGTGGGATCAACCTGGTGCTGAACCAGGAGCAGGACAGTGCCGCGTCCGAGCACTTCCAGATGCATGGCACGTCCGTCTGTGCCTTCGCGCTGCGGGTGGACGACGCGGCGGCCGCCATCGCCCGGGCGGAGGCGATGCACTGCCCGCAATGGCAGGCGCGCCGGGCGGCCGGCGAACGCGTCATCCCGGCCGTCCGCGCCCCGGACGGCATGCTGGTGCACCTGGTGCAGCCGGATGCCACCGGGCGGACGATCTGGGAAGACGATTTCGACGTGCTGCCCGATCAGGCAGGGTCGGGGCTGGAGGCGGTCGACCACCTGGCGCAGGCGCTGCCGGCCAGCGGCATGCACAGCGCCATCTTGTTCTGGCGTGCGGTGTTCGGCCTGCGCGCCGCGGCGCCGGTGGACCTGACCGATCCGCACGGCCTGGTGCAGAGCCAGGCGCTGGTCAGCGAGGGCGGGGCGTTCCGATTGGCGCTCAACGCCTCCGACAGCCGCGACACGCTGACCAGCCGCTTCGTGTCGACCGCCTCCGGCGCGGGGGTGCAGCACATCGCCTTCGCCACGGCGGACATCGTCGCCGTCGTGGATGGGCTGCGGGGCCGCGTGCCGATGCTGCGCATCCCGCCCAACTACTACGATGATCTGCTCGCCCGGTGGGATTTGGACGATGCGGGGCTGGCGGCGATGCGGCGGCTGAACCTGCTGTACGACCGCGACGAGGGCGGGGAGCTACGGCAGGCCTACACCGCGCTGTTCGAGGGCGGCCTGTTCTTCGAACTCGTGGAGCGCCGCGGCTATGCCGGGTTCGGCGCCGCCAACGCGCCCTTCCGTCTGGCCGCGCAGGCTGCTCCCGCGGAGCGTTCCTGGACTGGCGGGAACGCGCCCGCGGGGTAAGCTCGGCGCCGGATGGGTCGCGGGAAGCATCATGTTGCGCATCGTTCGTTCCGTTTGGCTGCTCGCATGCTGTCTCGCCATCTGTTGGGCAGGGAGCGCGGGCGCGCAGGCCCTGCCCGTGACCGTTGCCGGTGGCCCGGACGCGCAGGCCTATGGCGAGGCTGCCGGCTACCCAGCCGCCGCATTCCGCCGGTCTGTCAACGCGCAACCGGTGATGGTCGGCAGCTACAGCCACTATGACGCCGTCTACCCCGCCCAGGCCATCGCGGCCGCCGCCCAGCCGTCCATCCTGCGCCGCTCCCCCCGCGAGGTCGAGGTCGAGTACAGCTTCGGCGGCCAGTCCCATACGCTGGCGGATTACCTCGCCCGCAACCCGGCCACCGGCCTGCTGATCGCGCATGGCGACAGCATCCTGTTCGAGCACTATCAGTATGGCCGCACGGAGCACGACCGCTTCCTCTCGCAGTCGATGGCGAAGACCGTCACGGGCATGCTGGCCGGCATCGCCGTGGCCGACGGCGCGATCCGGTCCATCGACGACCCGGTGCAGGCCTACGTGACCGAGTTGGCCGGCACGGAACTGGGCCGGACCCCTATCCGCGCGCTGCTGCACATGGCGTCCGGCCTCGCGTTCACCGAGACGTATGACGGGACGGACGACAACACCGCCCTCGGGCGCCTGCTGTTTGCCAGCACGGGTCCTGGGCCGGCCGCGGCGGTGGCGCAGTTCGACACCCGGGTGTCGCCGCCCGACACGGTGTTCCACTACGCCGGACGCGATACCGAGACGCTGGGCCTGGTCGTCTCGCACGCCACGGGCATGTCGCTGGCCACGATGCTGGAGCGCCGCGTCTGGCAACCCATGGGGGCGGAGGCCGCGGCGACCTGGACGCACGACCGCACGGGCCATCAGATCGCGTATTGCTGCCTGTCCGCGACTCTGCGGGATTGGGCACGCTTCGGATTACTGCTGGCCGACGGCGGCATGGCGGGGGAACGCCAGCTGATCCCGCGCCAATGGGTGCAGGATGCGACTTCGGCCGCGCCCGACAGCTTCCTGGCGCCGAGCGCGGATGGGCGGCGCTGGGGCTATGGCTACCAGACCTGGCTGATGCCGGGCGCGCGGCATGATTTCGCGCTGATGGGCATCCACGGGCAGCGCATCTTCGTCGACCCGGCCGCAAGGCTGGTGCTGGTCCACACCGCGGTCCGCGTGCCCGCAACCCGCCAACCGGGCGACGCCGAGCTGGTGGCGCTCTGGCGTGCCTTGGTGCGGCAGGAGGGTGGCGGATGACCCGCATTTGGACGATCGCCCTCCTCCTGTCGCTGGCGGTCCAGGCGCGCGCGCAGCCGGTGCCTGGCGCCGAATGGCCCCGGACGTCGCCCGCGGCCGCGGGTTGGTCGGTGGACACGATGGCGGAAGCGCGAGCCTACGCGCAGAGCATCGACACCGCGAGCCTGCTCGTGGTCCAGCATGGGCGCGTGGTCGACAGCCTGGGTGACGTCGACCGGCGCCTGGAGCTGCACTCCGTCCGCAAGAGCCTGCTGTCCGCGCTGATCGGCATCGCGGTGGCGGCGCGGCGCATCGACCTCCACGCCACGCTGGCCCAGCTCGGCATCGACGACGTGCCGCCATCGCTCACCCCTGAGGAGAAGCAGGCGACGGTGCAGGACCTGCTGGCGTCCCGCTCCGGCGTCTACCACGTGGCGCTGTACGAGACGGAGGGGGAGCAACGCGGCCGGCCACCACGCGGCAGCCATCCGCACGGCACGTTCTGGTATTACAACAACTGGGACTTCAATGCCCTCGGCACGATCTACGAGCATGCCGCCGGCCAGTCGATCTTCACCGCCTTCCAGACCCAGATCGCGCAACCATTGGGCATGCAGGACTATCGCCCGGCGGATGGCCGCTACGTCACCGGGCCGGAGTCGTCCATCCCCGCCTACCCGCTGCACATGAGTGCCCGCGACCTGGCCCGGTTCGGCCTGCTGTACTTGCACGGCGGACGCTGGGGCGACCGGGAGGTGGTGCCCGCCGCCTGGGTGACGGAAAGCACGACGCCACGCTCCGTCACCCGCGTCGGCTCCGGCTATGCCGACCTCTGGTGGACGGGGTGGGACGGACAGGGCGTGCCAATCATGGGCCTGCCGCCCGGCGCGTTCTGGGCGGATGGAGCGAAAGGCCAGTTCGTCGTCGTGGACCCGGCAGACGACATGGTGGTGGTGCACCAGACGGCGGATGGCGAGGTGCGGCGCCGCGAGTTCGGCCACCTGATGTGGCTGATCCGCCGCGCCGCGCATGCCGCCGACCCAGGACCGGATCCCGCCCTGCGCAACCGGCGTTGAGGCCCACTTGTTCGCCGTCACGATGGGCTATAACGCTACTGCGTTTTAGACAATGGCATGTCTCAAGCGCGTGGCGGCTCGCGCACGAACAGCGCCGCCAAGTTACGGCTTCCATGCAGCACGCGGGCGATGCCAAGCGGCTGCATGGCCGGGTCGTAGACCACCAGAAAGGAGAACACGGGCCAGAACTTCACGGGCTGGTCGGTGAGGTCACTGCGGGTGTGCCCTGCTCCTGGTGTCCTGGCGAGAAAGCGGAATGCGCGAGTGATTTCCGCGAGTACGTAGCGCGCCGCCCGCGCATCCGCCTCCTTGAGGTAGAAGGCCTGTATTTCAGTGACGTCCTGCTGCGCCTCAGGGGAGAGGATGTAGGCGCGCGGCACTAGCGCCCTTGCCGTTCCTGCTTGGCCAAGTCGGCATCGAGCGCGGCCATGAATACTTCGCCATTCACGCCCGCGCCTGCACGAAGCGACGCGATACCGGCGGCGATTTGTTGCCGGGTTGCCTCCTTCAAGGCTTCACGCTGCGCCGCCTGGCGCACGGCCTCGCGCAACACGTCGCTGTCTGACGCAAGCGCGTTATGCCCCACCTGCGAATGGACGAATTGCGCCAGCTCCGCCGGGAGATCGATTTCGAAGCGTTCAGGATCAGCCATCGCATCCTCCAAGGTCACCATGGCTCATGCACCTCAGCACTTACCGCGTCCAGGACGACGGCACGGCGTCTACCGCGTCCAGGACGACGGCACGGCGTCGAGCAACTGCCGCGTGTAGCTGTGCTCGGGGCGGGCGAACACCGCGTCCGTCTCTCCGCTTTCCACGATCTCACCCCGGTGCATGACCGCGACCTTGCTGCACAGGTACCGGACGGTCGCCAGGTCGTGGGAGATGAACAGCAGGCTGATCCCCAAATCGCGTCCCAAGCCGAGCAGCAGGTTGAGGATCTGCGCCTGGACCGAGACGTCCAACCCGGAGACGATCTCGTCCGCCACCAGCAGCCGCGGCGTCACGCACAGGGCGCGGGCGATGTTCACCCGCTGCTTCTGGCCGCCGGACAGCTGCGACGGCACGCGCAGCAGGCAATCGGGTGGCAGGCCGGTGTCGCGCAGCAGCGCCTCCGCCCGGCGACGTCGCTCGGCTTGCCCAGTGCGATGGTCGGCGACCTCCAGCACCTGGGTGACCAGGCTCAGCACATTGCGTCGTGGGTTGAGCGCGGATTGCGGGTCTTGGAACACGAACTGGACTTGCTCACGCAGCGTGTCGCCGTTCAGTCGGACCTGGCCGGAGGTCGGCTGCGCCAGGCCCATGACCAACCGCGCCACCGAGCTCTTGCCGCTGCCGCTTTCCCCGACCAGGCCGACGAACTCGCCCGGCGCCACCTGCAACGAGACGCCGCGCACCGCATCCACGACCGCGGCGCGTCTCCCGAACAGTCCCCGCGGCGCGTGGTAGCGCAGCGACACGCCGTCCAGTTCGAGCACCGGCGGCGCCTCCGCCGCGCGGGGTGCCGATCGGGAGGGTTCCGCCGCTACGGCCAAAGCCTCGGCGTCCAGGCAACCGCCCGCGCACCGCACGCGGTGGCCTGGCGCCACCTCCCGCCATGGCGGCAGGCTTGCGGCGCAGGCGGCGTCACGGGTGGGGCAGCGCGGGGCGAAGCGGCAGCCGGGCAAGCGGGCGACGGCCGCAGCACCGGGCATCTGGTCCGGCAAGGACGGCAGCAGACGGAGCGCCCCGTGCAGGGCCGGCACGCTGTTGCGCAACGTCCGGGTGTAGGGGTGCGCCGGGCTCCGCAGCACGGCGGCGGCCGGTCCGAACTCCACCATGTCGCCCGCGTACATCACGCCCACTTCGTCGCAGACGGCGGCGGCCAGATGCAGGTCGTGCGTGATCAGCAGCACGGCCGCGCCGTGCCGCGCCTGCTGCTCCTTCAGCAGCTGCATGATGCGGGACTGCGTGATCACGTCCAGGGCCGTCGTCGGCTCGTCGGCCACGATCAGGGCCGGTTCGCTGCTGAACGCCATCGCGATCAGCACCCGTTGGCACTGCCCGCCCGACAGTTCATGCGGGTAGCGCCGCAGCAGCGCCGCCGGGTTGGGCAGGTGCACCGCCTCCAGCCAATGCGCCGCCCGGCGCGTCCGCTTGCCGCGCGGGATGCCGAGCCGGGCCAGGTGCTCGCCGAACTGCCGCCCGACCCGCAGCAGCGGGTTGAGCGCGGAGAGCGGCTCCTGCGGGATGAAGGCGATCTGCCGTCCGAGCAGCGCCCGACGTTCTGCCACCGGTTGCGCCGTGAGGTCGGCGCCCTTGAACCGCAGCCGGCCGCTTGTCACGCCGAAGCCGGGCGGCAGCAGGCCGGAGACCACGCGCCCCACCATGCTCTTGCCCGCGCCGGACTCGCCCACCAGGCCCAGTGTCCGCCCGCGCCCGACACGCAGGCTGACGTCGCGCAGCAGCGCCGTGCCGCTGGATCGCAGCGTGATGCCGTCCAGTTCCAACACGGGATCGTCCATGTCAGCCGCGCGAGAGGCGCAGGCGCGGGTCCAGCGCGCTGCGCAGCCCGTCACCCAGGAAGTTGAAGGCGGCGATGGCCATGAAGATCGCCGCCATCGGCGCGACCATGCCCCACGGCGCCTGGTGGACGTAGGTGCGGCCGTCCGCGATCATCACGCCCCAGGCCGGCACGTCGGCCCCGACGCTCAGCCCGACGAAGCTCAGCGTCGCCTCCACGATGACGGCCACGCCCATCTCCAGGCTGAACATGGTGATGATCAGCGGCAGCGCGGCCGGCAGGATCTCCAGCGCGACCGTCCGGAGATGGGAGAAGCCGAGCAGCCGCGCCGCCGTCACGTAGTCCCGGCGCCGGGTGACGATCACCTCGGCCCGCACCACCCGGCAGAACCGCGTCCAATCCACCAGCACGATGGCCAACACCACGTTGCGGGTGCCGGTGCCCAGCCCCACCATCAGCAGCAGCGACAGCACCACTGGCGGGAACGACATCCACAGGTCGACCAGCCGGGTGACCGCCCAGTCCACCCGGCCGCCGACATAGCCGGCGAACAGGGCGAGTAGGCAGCCCACCAGCATGCTGCCGGTGGCGGCCGCCGCGGCGACGGTCAGCGCGGTGCGGGCGCCGTAGATCACCTGCGACAGGATGCAGCGGCCCAGGCTGTCGGTGCCGAGGGGGAAGCTCCAGCTGCCATCCGCAGCCCAGGCTGGCGGCACCAGGCTGTTGAGGATGTCCTGCTGCTCCGGGTCATGCGGCGCCAGCAGCGGCGCGAACAGCGCGGCCACCACCAGGATCGCCAGCAGCACCAGCCCGACCTGGACCTTGCCGCTGCGCAGCACCGCGGTCATGCGCGCTGCGCCAAACGCGGGTTCAGCACGATGGTGAGCGCGTCGATGACCGCGTTGATCACCAGCACCGCCGCGCAGTACACCAGCGCGGCCCCCTGGATCAGCGGCAGGTCGTGGTTGCGCACGGCCTGCACCGTCAGGTTGCCGAGCCCGGGGAACGAGAAGATCAGCTCCACCAGCAGCGTGCCGCCGAACAGGAAGCCGAACTGCACCCCGATCAGCGTGACGGCCGGCAGGGCGGCGTTGCGCAGCATATGGTTCACCAGAACCCGCCGCTCCGACAGGCCGCGCTGCCGCCCGAAGGTGACGTAGTCGTCGTTCGCCGCGTCGATCAGCCCTGAGCGCAGCACGCGGATGACGGAGGGCGCGAAGCTGAGCGCCAGCGCCGCCGCCGGCAGCAGCAGGTGCAGGGCGGCGTCCAACCAGTCGCCCAGCCGTCCGGTGAGGAGCAGGTCGACCAGCAGGAACCCGGTGATGTCCGGCAGCGCGGTGTCGCCGCTGATGCGGCCGGAGAACGGCAGGATGGGCAGCGCCACGCCGACCAGCAGGATGAAGAAGATCGCCCAGAGGAAGGACGGTACGGACAGCGCCGTCACGATGCCGAAATCGGCCAGGGTGCGGCCTACCACGCCGCGCTGGGCGTAGCACAGCAGCCCGCCGGGCACGCTCAGCACCAGCGCCATCAGGAGGCTCACCAGCGACAGCTCCGCCGTGGCCGGGAAGGCGTGTTCCAGCAGCTGGCGCACCGGCACGCGGAAGAAGATGGACTCGCCCAGGTCACCCGTCGCCGCCTGCCGCAGCCACACCCAGTATTGCGCGGGCAGTGGCAGGTCGAGGCCGAAATGCGCCCGCAGCGCCGCCGCGTCCGCCGCCGTCCCGCCGGGCGGCAGCAGCATGGCGACCGGGTCGGCTGGGATGGCCCGCAGGATCACGAACACCACCATCGACACCAGCACCAGCATGGGCACGGCGATCAGCAGGCGCTGCGCGAGGATCCCGAGGACGTGGCGCAGCATGGGTGCGTCAGGTCTGCGTCCAGCTGTAGTCCGCCGGCATGATGTAGCCGCCCTGGTAGATCACGACGTTCAACGCCTTCTTGTGCACCAGGGTGTTGACCGATTGGTACAGCGGGATCGCCCAGGCATGCTCTGTCGCGTCCTTGTTCAGGTCGCGCCAGGCCGCGTTCCTCTTGGCGTCGTCCGGCTCGACCATGGCCGCCCGCACCCGCGCCCCCACCTCGGGTTCCTTCCACGCCGCGAAGGGCAGCGAGGCATCCAGGATGCGGCCCGTGTAATCCTCCGGGTCGCCGGTCGGGTTGGCCCAGCTGTACAGCGCGGGGCCAGGCAGCGTGCTGGAATGGTTGAGGTCGACGTATTTGGCGAGCGACACCTCCTGGATGTCCACCTGGATGCCGATGCCGCGCCACATCGCGGCGATCGCCCGGGCCACGTCGTAATCGTTCGGGAAGGCGCCGTTGGTGGTGACGAACGGGAACTTCAGCGGGTTGTCCGGGCCGAACCCGGCCGTCTTGAGCAAGGCCGCGGCCTTCGTCTTGTCGAACGGCGTGGTGAACCCCGGGATGAAGCCCGGCGTGCCCGGCGTCGCCAGCACGCTGAGCGGCACGGCCACGCCGCCGTAGAACGCCTTGGACAGTGCCGCCTTATCGATCGACATCTGCATGGCCAGGCGGACGGCCTCGTTCTGGAACGCCGGCACGTAGCTCGGCATCATCAGCAGCACGACCTGGGCGAACGGGTTGGCGGACGCGGTGAGGCCGGGTTCCGCACCCAGCCGCGTCATCTCGCGGATCGGCACTTCGATGGCCATGTCGGCGCGGCCGGCTTCCACCGCTGCCACGCGGGCGGAGGGGTCGGTGATGATCTGGAACACCACGTGTTTGATCTTCGGCTCACCGCCCCAGTATCTGTCGAACGCCTCCAGCACGATGCGTGCGCCGCGATCGTATTGCGTGAGCTTGTAGGGGCCGGCGCCGACCGGGCGCTGCTTGAACCCGTCCTCGCCCACCTTCTCGATATACGTCTTCGGCACGAAATATCCGGCGAGGAAGGCCAGGTAGATCGGCGCCGCGGGGGACGGGTTGGTGAACACGATGACGGCCTTGGTGGGCGACACGATCTCGACCGTCTGCAGCGGCGGCAGGATGCGGCGGATCAGCAGCGTCGGGTCTTTCGCCGGGCGGTCGACGATGGAGTACTTGACGTCCTCCGTCGTCAGCGGGGTGCCGTCATGGAACAGCACGCCTTCCCGCAGGGTGATCTCCAGCCGCTTCTTCTCTGCGTCCTGGAAGCCCCATGCGGTCACCAGGCGTGGCATCAGCTGGAGGTCGGGCGAGTATTGCAGCGGCGAGTCAAACACCGCCTTGAACAGCGATTGCGCGCCGGTGAAGGTGGAGGCCGTCGGGTCCCAGCTCGGCACGTCGAACGGGTAGGCGATGGTGAGGCTGTCCGTCTCCGCCGCGCCAGCCGGCCCTGCCGTAACCCCCAGCAGGGCTGCGAGGCTGAGGCCGCCCAGGCTGCGCCGGCTCAGGATGGAGGGCTCGGTCATCGCGGTGGGTTCTCCTGGCTGGGGATGACGGTCTGCGTCGCCATCGGGTAGTGGCTGGTCCGGCCGCTGAACGGCGGGAAGGTGTGGAAGTCCGCCCGCATCTCGTCCCGCACCGGGGAGTGGAGTGCCGCATCCAGCGCCGCCGCGTCGTCGAACGCGACGCTGTTGCGCTGCATGTGGTGCACGCGGGTCCAGGGCACGGCACTGCACCAGTCGATCCGGGTGCAGACTTCGATGGCGCGGATGCCGGGGAAGCGGGCCATGATCGGCGGGTGGTGCGCGATGTAGTGCGACAGCCATGCGTTGAGGTCATCCGCCTCGCCTTCGTAGGCCACCACGTAGGTGCAGGGCGGCAGGTCTGGCGGGGTACGGAACACCGGGTCCGGCACGGGGAACTGGCGGGCCAGCATGGCCTGCTGCGTCACCTCCGCTCCAGCCAGGCTGGGCATCAGCGATGGCAGCGTGGCGAAATGCCCGGCAGGGGCGAGCACTGTCTCCAGCGATCCGATGTCCGGGAAGCTGCATTCCAGCATCAGGGCCGGACAAGGGCCGTCATCCAGATAGGGATCGTGCGCCACGTCCGGCGTGAACACCAGCGCCTTGGCCAAGCCCGGCATGCGTTGCAGCCGCCGGACCAGCCGGTCACGGTCCGCCTGGGTCAGGCGCGCACCGGCCAGAGTGAAGGAGAGGAAGTAGGCGATCATCGGTGAACGTCGATCCTCGGTCCTATCACGCCAGCCTAGGCGTGATTGCCGCAGGGGCAAAGGTTGTGCCAGGAGTTTTGCGCCTCGCCATGATCGGACCTGCCTGGTGACCCTCTCGCTGCCTCGCCTGTTTTCCCCTGCGGACCGCACGCTGCCGGCCATCCTGCAGCAGCAGGCAAGCCGCCACGCCGAGCGGCCGTTGTTCAAGACGGGCGACGCGGCCTGGACGGTGGGGGAGTGCCGCGACGTGGCGGCGCGCGGGGCCGGCCGGCTGGCCGCGGCAGGGATCGAGCCGGGCGACCGCGTCGCCATCATCTGCGGCAACCGCCCGGAATTCATGCAGCTGTATCTGGGCTGCGCCTGGCTGGGCGCGGTCGCCGTGCCGCTCAACGTCGCCGCCAAGGGGCCGCAGCTGTTCCATATGCTGGCCAACTCCGGCGCCCGGCTGCTGGCGGTCGAGGCGGCGTTCGCGGCCAACCTGGAAGCGATCGACCTGGGTCAGCTGCCGATCGAGCGCATCTGGACCATCGGCGGCTCCATGCCGCCACTGGCGGAGCCGGTCGCGCCCGGCTCGGTCGGCCCCGGCGACACGGTCGCCATTCTCTACACCTCCGGCACGACGGGGCCGGCCAAGGGCGTGTGCTGCCCGCAGGCGCAGTATTTCTGGTGGGGCGTCAACACGGCCGACATCCTCGGCCTGCGCGAAGGGGACGTGCTGCTCACCACCCTGCCGCTGTTCCACACCAATGCGCTGAACGCCTTCTACCAGGCGCTGCTGGTCGGCGCGCAGCTGGTGGTGGAGCCACGCTTCTCCGCCAGCAACTTCTGGCCGGCCCTGGCGGAGCACCGGGCCACCGTCACCTACGTGCTGGGCGCGATGGTGCCGATCCTGATGTCGAAGCCGCCCTCCGTAGCGGACCGTGCGCACGCCGTGCGCGTGGCGCTGGCGCCGGGCGTGCCGGGCCACCTGCAGGCGCCGTTCACCGAACGGTTCGGCATCGGGCTGATCGACGGCTTTGGCTCGACCGAGACCAACTTCACCATCGGCGCCGGGCTGGACCGGCAGAAACCGGGATGGATGGGGCCGCTGCACCCCGGCTTCCAGGCCCGGGTCGTCGACGCCGACGACAACGAGGTGTCGCGGGGCGAGGCGGGGGAGCTGATCCTGCGGGCGGACGAGCCGTATGCCTTCGCCACCGGCTATTTCGGCATGCCGGAGAAGACGGTCGAGGCCTGGCGCAACCTCTGGTTCCACACCGGGGACCGGGTGATCCAGGAGGCGGACGGCTATTTCCGGTTCGTCGACCGGCTGAAGGACGCGATCCGCCGCCGGGGCGAGAACATCTCCTCCTTCGAGGTGGAGCAGGTGCTGCTGAGCCACCCCGCCATCGCCACCGCCGCGGCCTTTCCCGTGCGCTCCGAACTGGCGGAGGACGACGTGATGGTGGCCATCGTCCTGCGGGAGGGCAGCAGCCTGACGCCGGTGGAGCTGATGGCGTTCTGCCAGCCGCGCATGGCCTATTTCGCCGTGCCTCGCTACGTGGATTTCGTCGACGAGCTGCCCGCCACGGCCAACGGCAAGATCCAGAAGTTCAAGCTGCGGGAACGGGGGGTCACGCCCGGCACCTGGGACCGCGAGGCCGCCGGCTACAGGCTGGTGCGGTGACGGGATACGACGGCGTCGCGATCATCGGCGCGGCGGAGGTCCCGTATCGCCGCCGCGCCGCGGACGTGACCACGCTGGGGCTGCTGAAGGCGGCGTTCCTGCAGGCGATCGGCCATGCCGGGATCGGGCATCGCGCCGTGGACGGGATCGCCGTCGCCTCGTTCACGCTGCGGCCGGACCACGCGATCGACCTCGCCTGGCAACTGGGGCTGAGCCCGCGCTGGTGCATGGAGGACAGCCATGGCGGCGCCAGCGGCATCAACATGCTGCAGCACGCGGCCCGGGCGATCCAGGCCGGCGACGCGGAGACGATCGTCATCCTGGCCGGCGACCACTTCCAACCCGGAGATTTCAGGGAGTTGGTCGAGACCTACAACGCCACCACGCGCGACCACCTGGCGCCGCTCGGCTTCGGCGGGCCGAACGCGCCGTTCGCGCTGGTGACGCAGCGCCACGCCCGCGCGCACGGGCTGGCCCGCGCCGACTACGCCGCCCTTTGCATCGCGCAACGGGACTGGGCCCGGCGCAACCCCCACGCGGTGTATCGCTCGGCGCTGACGCTGGAGGAATACCTGGCTGCTCCCTTCGTCGCCGACCCGCTGTGCCGCTATGACTGCGTCCCCGTCGTGTCCGGCGCCGACGCACTGGTGCTCACGGCGTCGGCCGGGCAGGCGGGTGCGGTTGGCATCCGCGCCCTGGCGGCCCGGCACAACCCGGACCACCAGGAGGGCGACGGCCTGCGCACCGGCTTGGCCAGCGTGGCCGCAGCGCTGTGGCAGGCCGCCGGATCGGCGCCGCAGGAGATGGATTTGGCGCTGGTGTATGACGACTACCCGGTGATGGTGTTGGCGCAACTGGCCGATCTCGGCTTCATCCCGGAGGGCGACGTGCGCCGCTTCATCCACGACCGGCTCGCCTCGCACGCGCTGCCGGTGAACACATCGGGCGGCCAACTCTCCGCCGGGCAGGCGGGTGCGGCGGCCGGGCTGCACGGCCTGGTGGAGGCGGTGGTGCAGCTGCGCGGCGAGGCCGGGGCGCGGCAGGTGGCGGGGGCTCGGCGCGCGGTGGTGTCCGGCTACGGCATGGTGGAATACCGCTACGGGATGTGCGCCAACGCCGCGGTCCTGGAAGCGGCCGGCCGGTGAGTGTGACCCTGCTCGCCTGCACGGCTTGCGGGCACGTCTGCTTCCCGGCCCGCCAGCTTTGCCACCGCTGCGGCAGCGCCGACTGGACGGGTGTGCCAGCGGCGTGCGGCGTGGTGGAGGAGGCGACCGCCGTGCTGTACCAGACGGATGCGCAAAGCGCCGCCGGGCCGTGCTGCTTGGCCTCGGTCCGCACGGCCGGCGTCGTGCTCCTGGTTCGCCTGGACCAGCCGGCCAAGCCGGGGCAGGCGGTGACGCTGCGCATGGATGGCGGCGCCGTGTTGGGAAACGTCCACGACCAAAAACCCTCTCCCCCTGGGAGAGGGCAGGGTGAGGGTCGGCCACCGGCCTTTCCCGAAGACCCTCACCCCGACCCTCTCCCAAAGCGAGAGGGAAAATAGTCCGACATAGGCGTGCCCTAACCAGCAACCCCCAGGTAGAACTCGACCACGCGCGGGTCGGCGCGCAACTTTGCCGCGTCGCCCTCGGCCACCACCGCCCCGTGTTCCAGCACGTAGCCGTAATCGGCGATCTGCAGCGCCGCGCGCGCATTCTGCTCCACCAGCAGGATGGACACGCCGCTTGCACGCAGGTCGACCACGATCCGCAGGATCTCGGCCACGATGCGCGGCGCCAGGCCGAGCGACGGCTCGTCCAGCATCAGCAGCCGCGGGCGGCCGAGCAGGGCGCGCGCCAGCGCCAGCATCTGCCGCTCCCCGCCCGACAGCGTCTCCGCCAATTGGCCGGACCGCTCCCGCAGGCGCGGGAACTGTGCATACACTGCGTCGAGCGCGGCAAGCCGACTTGCCCGGGAGTCCCGCCGCCGGCCGAACCCGCCAAGCAGCAGGTTGTCCCGCACCGACATGGCACCGAACAGCGCCCGGCTCTCCGGCACCAGCGCCAGCCCGGCGTCCACCCGATCCTCCATCGCGTCCGCGCCCACGGCACGGCCGGCGAAGCGGATGTCGCCACGGGCCGGCAGCGCGCCCATGAGGGCCAGCACGAGGGTGGACTTGCCGGCCCCGTTCGGCCCGATGACGGTGACGATCTGGCCGGGGGCGACACTCAGGTCCACCTGCCGCACCGCCTCCGCCTTGCCGTAGGAGACGCCCAAGCCACGCACCGCCAGCAACGGGGTCATGGCGCCCCGCCCAGGTAGGCGTCCAGCACGGCCGGGTCGCGGCGGATCGCCTCAGGCGGCCCGTCGGCGATCTTGGCGCCGAAATCCATCACCATGATGCGGTCCACCAGGCCCATCACGAAGCCCATGTCATGCTCGACCAGCAGGATCGACAGGCCCTGTCCGCGCAACGTCGCGAGCAGCGCTGACAGCGCCTGCTTCTCCCCGTGCCGCAGCCCGGCGGCTGGCTCATCCAGCAGCAGCAGGGCCGGGTCGGCGGCCAGGGCGCGGGCGATCTCCAGCAGCCGCTGCTGCCCGAGCGCGAGGCTGGCGGCCGGCCGCGCTGCCAGGTGGCCGATGCCGACGCGGTCGAGCTGTCGCTGCGCCTCCCGCAGCAGGCTGGCCTCTTCCGCGCGGTCCAGCCGGGTGACCGCGGCCAGCACGCCGCGGCGCCCGCGGCGGTGCGCCCCCAGCGCCGCGTTCTCCAGCACCGACATGCCGGGCCGCAGCAGCACGTGCTGGAACGTCCGCGCCACGCCCAGCGCTGCGATCCGGCGAGACGGCAGGCCCTCGATCCGCTGCCCGGACAGGGTGATCCGCCCGCTATCCGTAGACAGCACGCCGGTCAGCAGGTTGAACAGGGTCGACTTGCCGGCGCCGTTCGGCCCGATCACCGCGAGGATCTCCCCGGCATGCAGGGCGAGGCTGACCCCGTTGACCGCGACCAGGCCGCCGAACCGCTTCACCGCCGCCTCCACCGCGAGCAGCAGGCCGCCCGCCGCCGGTTGCGTGCGGCACGCCAGCGCCGGTGCGTCCGCAGGCGCCGTGCGCGACGGCCGGGCCGGCAGCACGCGCGCCAGCAGCGGCATCAGCCCGGACGAAGCGGTTTGCAGCAGCAGCATCACCAGCAGGCCGAACGCCGCCATCTCGAAGCTGCCGCTGCGGCCGAGCAGCCATGGCAGGAACTCCCGCAGCCAGTTCTGCACCGTCTCGAAGACGATCGGCCCCACCAGCGCGCCGCCCAGGCTGCCGACGCCGCCGATCACCACCATGAACAGGTCATCCAGCGAGGCGGCGACGTTGAACGGCCCCGGGTTGACCACGCGGACCTGATGCGCCTGCAACCACCCGGCGACGCCGGCCAGCAGCGCCGCGATCACGAACACCGCCAGCTTCAGCCCCGCGGTGGGCACGCCCAGGCTTTCCGCCATGGTGCGTGCCGGCAGGCTGCGGATGGCGCGGCCGATGCGGCTGTCCAGCAGGTTGGCCGCCGCGAGGAACGCCAGCCCGGCGATGGCCCAAACCAGCGCGTCGATGATCCGGGGCGCGGCGAAATCCACCGGTCCCAGCCGGATCGGCGGCAGCCCGATCATGCCGTTGAAGCCGCCGAACCCCGGCATGTTGCCGAGCAGGGTGACGATGCCCGTCCCCCAGGCCAGCGTGCCCAGCACCAGGTAGTGCCCGGCCAGCCGCACCGTCACCGCACCCAGCACCAGCGCGGCCACCGCCACGGCCGCCAGGCTGACGGGCAGGCTCTCCAGTGCGGACCAGCCATAGCCCGTGGTCAGCTTCGCAGTGGCGTAGGCGCCGATGCCGCAGAACGCCGCCTGGCCGAACGAGGTCAGCCCGGCCACGCCCGTCAGCAGCACCAGCCCGATGGCGACCAGGCAGTCGATGCCGATATAGGTGAACGACGTCACCAGCCCCGCAGGCGCCAGCACCGGAACCGCGGCGACGGCCAGCGCCACGGCCAGCAACATGGCGCGATACGCCATCACGCCTCCGGATCCTCCACGATGCGGGTGATGGCGGAGCGCCATAGCAGGAATGGGATCAGCAGCGCGTAGACCAGCACGTCCTTGAAGGCGGAGGCGTAGAAGGAGACGAAGGTCTCCGCCACGCCGACCAGCAGCGCCCCCAGCAGCGACAGCGGGAAGCTGGCCATGCCGCCGATGACCGTGCCGATGAAGCCCTTCAACCCGATGCCGAAGCCGGAATCGTAATACAGCGCCGTGACCGGCCCGATCAGCACACCGGACAGGGCGCCGATGCTGCTGGCCAGGGTGAAGGCGAGCGCCCCCGCTGCCTCCGTCCGCACGCCCATCAGCCGGGCGCCGAACCGGTTGATCGCCGTCGCCCGCAGCGCCTTGCCCCACAGCGTATACTGCGTGAACAGCCACAGCCCGGTCATCAGCGACAGCGACACCGCGACGATCAGCAGGAACTGGTAGGACAGCCGGGTGACCTGCACGTCCAGCCGGCCGGGCAGGAAGGCGGGGGTGCGGAAGCTCTCCGACCCGTAGGCCATCTGGCCGAAGCCGAGCAGGGAGAAATGCACCGCCACCGCCATGAACAGCAGCATCAGCATGGACCGGTCTGCCAGCGGCCGGAATGCCAGGCGGTAGACGGCGAAGCCCATCGGCCCGACCAGTGCCAGCACCAGCAGGATCTGCACGATCGCCGACGGGCGCAGCGGCGCGAGCCAGAGGATCAGCGGTGCCACCAGTAGCGGCGGCAGGAGGCAGCCCAGTGCCGCGCGCCACCGCCGGCCGCGCAGCAGCTCCGCACCCGCCGCCAGCACGCCCACGCCCAGCGCGATCCACACGGTGCCGGGCGCCAAGCCCTGCCGCAGCATCGCCAGGCTGACCGCGCCCATGACCAGGAAGTCCCCCGCCGGGATCCATAGGATGCGGGTGACCAGGAACACCAGCAGGATGCTCAGCGTGAGCAGGGCGTAGATGAACCCGCTGGTCAGCCCGTCCTGCACCAGCAGCAGCGCGACGTTGGCCGTCACCGCGGCGTCACGGCACCAGGTGGAATGCCCCGTCCTTGACCACGACGATCACGCGGGAACGGTCGTCCACGCCGTAATGGTCCTGCGGGGTGAAGTGATACACCGCGTTGGTGCCGACCACGTCGTGCCCCTCCTGCAAGGCGTCGCGCAGGGCGATGCGGAACTCGGGCGTGCCGGGCTTGGCCAGCTTCACCGCCCGCGCCACCGCGGCGTCCAGCACCAACATGCCGTCCCAGGCATAGCCGGAGATCGGGCTTGCCGCTCCCTTGCCCCATTTGGCGTCGAACTTCGCGATGAAGTCCAGCGAGACCGCCTTGATCGGGTTGCTGTCCGGCAGGTCCTGCGCCACCACGATCGGGCCGGAGGGCAGCATGGTGCCATCCCCGGCCGCGCCCAGCGCGTCGATGAACGGCTTCATCACCGAGCCATGGGTCTGGTAGATGAACCCGTCATAGCCCTGGTCCCGCAGCGTCGTCTCCGGCAACGCGCCGGACGTGCCGGACGCGCCGACGAACACCGCGTCCGGACTGGCGGCGATGACCTTGAGCGCCTGGGCGGTCACCGACGTGTCGGTGCGGCCGAACCGCTCGCCCGTCGCCACCGTGATGCCGGCTGGCTTGGCGGCCTGGTTCAGCGCATCCCAGTTCAGGTCCCCCCAGCCGTCGTTGTAGCCGAGGAAGGCGATGGTCTTCACGCCACGCTTCTTCGCGTCCGCGATGACCGCCGACACCATGATCGGCACCGGCTGCGGCAGGCTGAAAACGAAGGGGCGATGCACGTCGGAGATCACCACCGGGCTGAGCGCGATCTGCGGCGTCTGCGCCGCCACCGCGATGTCCATCATGGCGGCGGCGGTGATGGAGGAGGTGGAGCCGAGGATGGCATCCACCTTCGCGTCCACGAAGCTGCGGGCGTTCTTGGCCGCGGTCGTGGCGTCGGTGCCGTCATCCAGCAGGGTGTAGTGCACCGGCACCCCGCCCAGCGTCTTCGGGTAGATGTCCGCCGCGTTGCGGTACGGGATGCCGTTGGCCGCGTTCGGCCCGGTGAGGGTGGCGGAGATCCCGACCGTGATCTCCTGCGCCGCGGCCAGGTGCACCACGCAGCAGCCGGCCAGCACCAGGGCAAGACGCAGTCCCATGATCATCTCCCACACAAAACGGTCATAGCGTCAGCAGGCCGGCGTAGCCAGGCAGCCACAGCGCCAGCTGCGGCAGGAAGGTGACCGCGAGCACGACCGCGAGCATGGCCACGATGAAGGGCGGGATCTCGCGGAAGATTTCCGACAGCGGCGTGCCGGTCAGCCCGCTCATCACGAACAGCAGCAGGCCGTGCGGCGGCAGCGTCAGCCCCACCATCATGTTGAGCACGACGACGATGCCGAAATGGATCAGGTCGATGCCCAGCTGCTGCGCGATCGGGATCAGCAGCGGCACGATCACCAGCAGGATCGTCACCTCGTCCAGGAAGATCGCCAGGACCAGCATCAGCAGGTTGACGCAGAGCAGGAACTCGGTCGGCGTCAGGTGCCAGGACAGCAGGGTGCCCCCGATCAGCTGCGGCACGTTCTCGTTGGCGACGGCGTAGTTGAACACGAAGGCGCCGGCCATGATGGTGGCGATCATCGTCGTGGCCTTCACCGTGGCGAACACCACCGCGAACAAGTGCCGCACCCGCAGCGTGCGATACACCAGCAGCGCCAGGGCGAGCGCGTAGGCGGCGGCGATGGCGGCGGCCTCGGTCGGCGTGGTCACGCCCGAATAGATCAGCCCGAGCAGGATGACGGGCAGCAGCAAGGGTGGGATGGCGCGCACGAAGATGCCGGGCAGCGCGCGCCACGGCGTCCGCGCCTCGCGCGGGAAGTCGCGCCGCCGTGCGACGATGCCGACCGCCGCCATCAGCGCGGCCGCCAGCAGCGCGGCCGGCACCAGCCCGCCCAGCAGCATGGCGCCGACCGAGGCGTTGGCGATCAGCGCGTAGAAGATCATCGGGATCGACGTCGGCATCAGCGGCCCGAGCGTGGCGGAGGCGACGGAGGTGGCGGCCGCGAAGCCGCGCGGGTAGCGCCCATCCTTGGCCATCATCCGCGCCACGATCAGCCCGGGGCCGGATGCGTCCGCCACGGCGCTGCCGCTCATGCCGGAGAAGATCAGGTTGGAGACGACGTTCACCTGGGCGAGCCCGCCGGGCAGGTGACCCACCAGGGCGGAACCGCAGCCCAGCAGCCGCTCGATCACGCCGCTGGCGTTCATGACGTTGGCCACGAAGATGAACAGCGGGATCGCGATCAGCAGGTAGCTGTTGTACAGCCCGTTCATTGTCTGGTCCGTCACCAGGCCGAGGTCCTGGTGGCTCGCCATCAGATAGGCGAATCCTGCGCCCAGCATGGACAGGCCGAGCGGCGCGCCCAGCACGGCGAACACGCCGAAACTCCCCAGCAGCACCCAAAGCCCCCACGTCATCCCGCCGTCAGACCTGCGCGCGCCAGTTCGGGCCGCAGAGCCGCATCACCGACCAGGCGGCGCGGAGCGGGACGGTGGCGATGAACACGCCGAAGCAGAGGTAGACGTAGTCCAACCGCAGGCCGAGCACCGGCGTGCGTTCGCGCCACAGGAACAGGATGTAGCCGATCGTGTCCGGCGTCACGTAGAGGAACAGCCCCGTGAACAGCAGGCCGCGCAGGATGCCCATCGCCCGTCGCGCACCGGGTGGCACGGCATGCGTCACCAGGTCGAAGCGGACGTGGTCGCGCTCGCCCATGATGAAGGCGTTGGCCCAGAAGATGATCCAGATGAACAGGATGATGCAGACTTCGTCCGCCCAGGCCATCTCGGCATGCTCGCCATAGCGGGCGATGATCTTGGCGCAGAAGATCACGAACACCGCCGCGAACATCCCTGCCGCGACCAGGTTGGCGGCCAGCTGGGCGTAGCCCAGGCCCCGCGCCCAGGCCCTGGCCGGGGGCTGCATTACGCCGTCGCCTGCACCTGCTGCATCAGCGCGGTGTTCCAGGCCTTCGCCGCCTCGGCACCCGCGTAGACCGTGTCGGCATTGGCGCGGAAGGCGGCGAGGTCCGGCGTGTCCACGCTCAGCCCGCGCGCGGCCAGCCCGGCGGTGATGGTCTTCTCGTCGGCCAGCCGGCCCTCGTCGTTGGATGCGCCGGCGCGCTTGGCCGCCGCCCGCAGCGCCGCCTTCTGCTCCGGCGAGAGCTTGTTCCACGCGGGCGTGGCGATGTTGATGAACACCGGCTGCACCAGGTGGCTGGTCAGCACGATCTGCTCCGTCACCTCGTAGAGCTTGGCGGCGTTGAAGATGGAGAGCGGGTTCTCCTGCCCGTCGATCGTCCCGGTCTTCAGCGCGAGGTATACCTCGGGCATGCCCATCGGCACGGCGTTGACCCCCAGCGAGCGGCCCAGCAGCAGCCATTCCGGGCCGGCCGTCATGCGCATCTTGACGCCGGCCAGGTCCGCCGGCGTCTTCGCCGGGCGGCGCTTGCGCAGGTTGACCTGGCGCGTGCCGAGATAGGTCACCGCGAGGATCTCGATGCCCATCTTGTCCGACACGTCGCGGCGGTAGGCCTCCCCGATCGGCCCGTCGAACACGTGGCGCAGATGGTCGTAGTCGCGGAACAGGTAGCCGCGGTTGAAGAAGCCGTATTCCGGGATTTGCTGCGCCACCTCGAAGGTGGTCATCGTGCTCATCTCCAGCGTGCCGCGCTGCATCGCCGGCACTTCGGTGCCCTGCTTGAACAGGGTGCCGGCCGGGTAGGTCTCCATCGCCAGCCCGACCTTGGCCGCGTCGAGTTCGGCCTTCATCTGCTCCAGCGCCTTGGACAGGAAGTCGCTGGGCGGCGCCGCGGTGGAGACGCGGATGCGCACCGGGGCCGGCTGCGCTTTCGCGGCCCCGGTGACGGAGGCGGCAGCCAGGGTAGCGAGCGTGGCGCGTCGGGTGATCAAGGCAGCCTCCTTCGACGTGGGACGGGTCAACCGTTCGGCGCCTGGATGCGGACGGTGAGGCTGCCGATTCCGTCCACCGACGCCTCCACCTGGTCGCCCACCGCCAGGAAGGTGCCCTTCGGCACGCCGACGCCGGCGGGCGTGCCGGTCAGCAGCACGTCGCCGGGGTCGAGCGTCATGATGCGGGAGGCGACCGCGATCTGCTCGGCGATGGAGAAGATCATCTGGCTGGTGCGCCCGTCCTGCTTCGGCGTGCCGTTGACGCTGAGCTGCAGGCCGACATCCTGCCAGTCCGGGTGCAGGTCGGCCGGCACGAAGCGCGGGCCGAGCGGGCAGCACGTGTCGTTGGCTTTGCCCGCCACCCAGTCGAGCTTGTAGAACGTCTCGGGCGCGCGGTTGTGGTCGCGGGCGGAGAAGTCGATCGCCACGGTGTAGCCGGCGACGTGCTCCAGCGCCGTTTCGACCGGCACGTTGCGGGCGCGGCGGCCGATCACCGCGGCCAGCTCGACCTCCCAGTCGAAGGCCGCCGTGCCGATCGGCATGTGCACGGTGTCGCCCTCGCCGACCACGGCGTTGCGCGGCGGCTTCATGAAGAAGAACAGCCGCTGCTCCTCTTTCTTGGCGCCGGGCATACCCATCTCGGCCAGGTGGTCGAAGTAGTTGGCGCCGGCGCACAGCACCTTGCCCGGATACAGCAGCGGCGGCAGGCGCGGCCCCGCCGCCACCCGGTCCGCAGGGTCGAGCTGTGCCAGGCTCGCCTCGATCGCGGCGCGCGAACGGTCCCAGTCGGCAAACAGGTCCATCACGGTCGCGATGCCGGGCAAGCCCGCTCGGGCCAGGCTGGGCTGCAGGCGATACAGCGTGCCGTCCACTTCCAGGCAGGCGGTCGGCTGCCCGGTGGCGATGGTGGCGAGTGACCAGGTCGGCGCGGTCATGGGACCCCTTCAGCCTTTCGCAGGCTTGCTATAGAGCCACGATGAATTTATAAAATCCTTCGGTCAACAGCAAATGGGCGATGGACTCCGCATTCGACGCCCGCACCCGGCCGCAGACGCCATCCCAGACGGACCGCGCCTACGACCGGCTCCGTGCTGAGATCCTGCACGGCACGCTGATGCCCGGGGAGCGGTTGCGCGTGGCCGACTTGCGCGAGCGGTTCGACTTGGGCCTGACGCCGATCCGCGAGGCGCTGATGCGCCTGTCGGTCGAGGGGCTGGTCGAGGCCGAGACCCATCGCGGCTCCCGCGTGATGGATTTGTCGCGGGCCGAGCTGGCGGACCTGATGGCCACAAGGCGCGATATCGAGCGGCTGTGCCTGGCCCAGGCGATCGCCCACGGCGACGCGGCGTGGGAGGCCGAGATCGTGTCCGCCCTGCATCTGCTGTCCCGCACGGAGCTGCCGACCTCCCCCGGCGACCGCGCCACCGCCCAGCGATGGGAGGCGCAACACAGGCGGCTGCACGCGGCGCTCGTGGCAGCCTGCCCCTCCGTCTGGCTCAAGCGGTTCTGGACCACGCTGGCCGACCAGTCGGAACGCTACCGCAGGGTCCGGCTGCTCAACCACCGCGAGACCAAGGCGTTGGTGCGCGACGCCAACGCGGAGCATGCTGCCATCGTCAAGGCCGTCCTCGCCCGCGACGCCGGCCGGGCGGCGGCGCTGATGGACGCGCATCTGCTGGCGACCGAGCGGGGCGTGGCCGCGCTGCTGGACGACGAAGGGAGGGGAGCCGACGCATGATCATCCGCAGTGCGATGCTGGAGGGCGACGTGGCCGAGCCCGACCGCCCCGCCTTCGACCGGCAGATGGAGGTCACCGTGTTGCAGGCGATCGCAACCTATCCCGGGCTGCGCGAGGTCCGCCTGCGCAAGCCGGCGGAAGCGGAGGCCGGGGCGCCCGCCATCTACGTGCAGTTCGACCTGTATTTCGACGACCTGGCCGCCATGCACGCGGCCCTGGCCAGCCCGGTGCGGCACCAGGTGCGCGAGACGATCGCCGCCGTCATGCCGATGTTCAAGGGCCGCGTCTACCACCTGGTCATGCGAGAGGGCGCACCGTTCGCGCCGCCGCCCTGACGAGGCCCGGGCAGACCTTCTTCGTCGAGGCGCTGCAAACGCCCACCGGCGAAATCCAGGTGGTCACCGACGAGGCGGCCCGGCTTCGGGCGGTGGAGTGGCAAGACCACGCGGACCGGCTGCAGCGATTGATGGCGCGGTATTACGGCGCCGGCGCGGTCCGGTTGCAGCCAGCCCCGCGCCAGTCGGCGGCGAGCCAAGCGCTGCAAGCCTACTTCGCCGGCGACACCCGCGCCATCGATGCCGTGCCGACCGCGACCAACGGGTCGGAGTTCCAACGGCTGGTATGGGACGCCTTGCGCACCATCCCCGCCGGGGGCACGCTCAGCTACGGCGCGTTGGCGGTCCGCATCGGCCGTCCGTCCGCGGTGCGCGCGGTGGGCCTGGCGAACGGGGCCAACCCGATCCCGATCGTCGTGCCATGCCATCGCGTGATCGGGGCCAACGGCGCGCTGACCGGGTTTGGCGGCGGCATCGAGCGCAAACGCTGGCTGCTGGCCCATGAGGGCCGCACACCGAGCCTGGCGCCGTGGATTTGAACGACCCTTTGCTGTGGCCGGCTTAGGTGCAGCCTCTCTGCCCTACCGCCCGCGGGCCAGCCGCCCCTCGTACCATTGCACCAGCCGCGTCGTCGGGAACAGCAGGGCAAAGTAGATCACCGCCACGACCGTGTAGACCTCCAGCGGCCGGAACGTGTCGGCCGTGATCAGCGTGCCCTGGTACAGCAAGTCCGGCACGGCGATGGTCGACACCAGCGAGGTGTTCTTCAACTGGATGATGGATTGGTTGAGGAAAGGCGGCACCATGCGGCGGACCGCCTGCGGCAGCACGACGAGGCGCATGACGTGCCAGGGCCGCAGCCCCATGGCCCGCGCCGCATCCCACTGGCCCCGCTCGATGGAGGCGATGCCGCCGCGGAAGATCTCCGCGTAGAACGCCGCCGTGTAGAGCGAAAGCACCAGCGTGGCCGCCGCGACGGCCGGGATCTGGATGTTCACGATGACGGGCAGCGCGTAGTAGAACCAGATGATCTGCACCAGCAGCGGCGTGCAGCGGAACACCTCGATCAGGGCGACCAGCGGGATGTTGATTAGGCGTGACCGCGACAGCCGGCCCAGCCCGATCAGCAGCCCGAGCACGAGGCCGAGCAGCACGGTGCCCACCGTGTAGGCGACGGTCACCTCCACCCCCACGACGAAGAGGTGGGTGTAGCGCAGCAGGAAACCGAAGCCCCATTGGTAACCCATCAGGTCGCCAAGGTCAGAACGCCAGGCCGGCCGGCAGGCTCTCGCGCTTGACGCCGCTGAGCGCCAGGCCGTCCAGCAGGTATTCGCGGACCTGGCCGGTGCCGCGGTTGAAGTCGATCCACGCGTTCATGACCTCCACGAACCGCGTGTCGGGCTCCCGCCGCACGCCGAAATTGCTCGGCAGCGCCACGACCGGGCCGCTGAGCAGCTGGTAGCTGCCGAGCGACGGGTTCTTCGCCAACACCGACAGGCCGATCATCGCCGCCAGCACGATGGCGTCGGCCCGGCCGGACTGGAAGAACAGCGTCGCCTCGTCCGGGCTCTTCAGCGCGGTGATCTGCGCCTTCGGGCAGTAGCGCCGGGCGGCGACCTCGTGCAGCGAGCCGAGGTCGCAGGCGATGCGGATGTCCGGCTTGTTCAGGTCGTCCCAGGTCGCGGGGCTGAACCCCGCCTTGGCGATGCAGCCGAACGGGTGGATGACGAAGGGGTGGGTGAAGTTGATCGCCAGCGCCCGCGCGGGCGTCGGGTTCAGGGCGAAGGCGAGGTCCACCTTGTTGGCCTGCAGGTCCAGCACGGAGGAGGCATAGGTGCCCTCCACATACTCCACCTGCGCGTCGAACACCTTGGCGATGTCGATCGCCATCTCGACGCAGGCGCCCTTCCAGCTGCCGCTCGCGAGGTCCTTGGCGAAGTAGGGCGCCGCCCCCGGCAGGGCCGAGATGCGCAACGTCTTCGTGCGCTGCACGCGGTCGAGCGTGCTTTCGATGCCCTGCGCCCGCGCCTCGCCGACCAGCGCGGCGGCCGGGATCAATCCGGTTGCGGCAGCCAGGCCGCGACGGGTAAGGCGATTCATAAGCAGTGTCTCCCTCCAACAGGTCTCAAGAGGACGACCGTCCTCTTGCGGGGTTCGGGGCAGGGCCCCGTCTCAGAGCCCAAGATACGCCCGGCGCACGCCATCATCCGCCGCAATCTCGCCGGCGATACCGGACATCACCACGCGGCCAGTCTGGAGCACGTAGGCGCGGTCGGCCAGGGCCAGTGCCTCGCCCAGCCGCTGCTCCACCAGCAGCACCGTCAGGCCGAGTTCGGTGCGGATGCGGGCGACGGCGGCCAGGATGTCGTCCACCAGGCGGGGCGCGATGCCCTGGCTCGGCTCGTCCAACATCAGCAGCCGCGGCTGCGTCATCAGCGCGCGGCCGATCGCGAGCATCTGCTGCTCACCGCCGGACAGCGTCTCCGCCCGTTGCGAGAGCCGCTCCTTCAGGCGGGGGAACAGCGTGAACACCGTGTCGAGCGGCTTGAACCGGTCCGCCTCGCCCCGTCGTGCGTAGGCGCCGAGGCGCAGATTGTCCTCCACGCTCAGCCGAGGGAACAGCCGCCGCCCTTCCGGCACCAGGCCCACGCCCATGCGGGTGATGCGATGCGGCGGCACGCGGGTGAGGGGGTGCCCGTCGAAGGTGATGGTGCCCGCGGTGCTCACCTGCCCGGACACCGCGCGCAGCAGCGTGCTCTTGCCCGCGCCGTTGGCGCCCACCACGGCCACGATCTCGCCACGGCCGACCTCCAGCGACACGCCCTGCAGCGCCTTGAGCCCTTTATAGGCGGCGGACACGTCCTCCAGCCGCAGGATCGCGTCAGCCGGCATATTTGTCGCCGAGATAGGCGCGGATCACCGCCGGGTCGCGCACCAGGTCCTTCGGGAGGCCCTGCGTCAGCACGCGGCCCAGGTTCAGCACCACGGCGCGGTCGATCAGCGGCAGCAGGATCTCCATCACGTGCTCGACCATGATCACCGTTACGCCCCCGTCGCGCACGTCGCGGATCAACTGCACGCCGGACTGCGCCTCCGTGGGCGTCAGTCCGGTCAGCATCTCGTCCAGCAGCAGGATGCGCGGGCGGGTGGCCAGCGCCCGCGCGATCTCCAGCCGGCGCTTCTCCGGTGGGGTCAGCGCGTGCGCCGGGTGGTCGGCGCGGGCCGCCAGCCCGGCCACGGCGAGCACGCGGTCCGCCTCCGCCATCGCGTCGCGGGCGCGGCCGGTGCGGCTGAACGCGCCCACCATCACGTTCTCCCGCACCGTCATGCTGTCGAAGGAGCGGACGACCTGGAAGGTCCGGGCGATCCCCGCCCGGGCACAGGCGAGCGGCCCGGCGCCGGAGATGCGGCGCCCCTCCAGCAGGATTTCGCCGCGGTCGGGCGACACCTCGCCGGAGATCGAGTTGAACAGGCTGGTCTTGCCCGCGCCGTTGGGCCCGATCAGGCCGAGGATTTCGCCCGGCGCCACGTCGAAGCTGATGTCAACGTTGGCCGCCACGCCGCCGAAGGACTTGCTGACGTTGCGGACCTCAAGAAGGGGAGGCATCCGCACCCCCTGCCTGCCTGCGGATGCCGAGCAGGCTGACCAGCCCGGTCGGCCGCGCCAGCGCCACCACGACGATGAGGCCGCCATAGATCATCAGGTCCACGCCGCCGGCGCCGCCCATGTAGGACCGGGTCAGCTCGCTGGTCGGGATCAGCACGACGGCGCCGACCAGCGGCCCCCACAACGTGCCGACCCCGCCCAGCACCGCCGGCAGCGCGATGAGGATGGAGAACGAGGACGCCAGCACGCTGTCCGGGTCGATGTAGCCGACGTACTGGGCGTAGATCGCGCCGCCCATGCCGGTGAAGAACCCGCTGATCCCGGCCGCCGCCATCTTGGACGGGAACACCCGCACCGCCAGGGACCGCGCCGCCGTCACGTCGTCCCGCACGGCGCGCCAGGAATAGCCCCAGCGCGACCCCTCGATCACCCAGGCCGCGACCCAGGTGAGCGCCGCGAAGGCGAGGGCCACGTAGTGGAACGGCAGCTTGGAGGTGCGGAACTGCAGGGCGACCCAGCTGTCGGTGTGGGCCACCGGGACGTAGACGCCGGTCGCGGCACCGACCCAGTCCCAGTTGAGGAACAGCAGGTAGCCGATCTCCCCCACCACGACGGTGGCGATGGCGTAGTAGTGGCCGGACAGGCGGAAGCAGGGCCAGCCCACCAGCAACGACACGGCCGCCCCCACCAATCCGGCGGCGAACATGCCGACCGTGGGCGGGATGCCGGCGTTGACGAACAGCAGGGTGGAGACGTAGGCGCCGATGCCGAAATACAGCCCGTGCCCCAGCGAGATCTGCCCGCAATAGCCGCCCAGGATGTTCCAGGCCTGCGACAGCCCGGCGTAGAGCACCGTCAGGATGATGAGGTTCTGCGTGTAGACGTCCCGGATCGGCAACGGCAGCACGGCAAGGATGGCCAGGACGACCACGCCCACGACCAGCTCGGTGCGGCGGCGGCGGATGATGCTGTTCATGGGTGCGCGGCACCCTCACCCGCCGGACTAGCTCCCTCTCCCGCTGGCGGGAGAGGGTCGGGGTGAGGGTGGCTGACCCGGCAGGGCGCACATCGTCCCGTTGCCAGGGTGGCGTCACCCTCACCCTGCCCTCTCCCGCCAGCGGGAGGGGGTTTGCACGAGCGATTGCCCGGCATGCTCAAATCTTCCCGAACAAGCCGCGCGGCCGGACCATCAGCACCAGCAGGTAGATCGCGAACATCCCCACCTGCTTGAGCGACGGCTCCAGCACCTGCGCGGTTACCGCTTCCACCTCGCCGATCAGCACGCCCGCGATCAGCGCGCCGGTCATGCTGCCGAAGCCGCCCAGCGCCACCGTCACGTAGGCGATCAGCGCGAAGTTCGTCCCCACCGTGGGCGAGACGTAGTAGAACGTCGCCAGCATCGTGCCGGCAATGCCGACCGTGGCCGCACCCAGCCCCCAACCGAGCGCGAAGATGCGGTCGCGGTCGATCCCGATCAGCGCCACCGCGTCCCGGTCCTCGCGCGTCGCCTCCAGCGCGCGGCCGAACTCGGTGCGGCTGATGCCCAGCAAAGCGGCGAATGCCACCAGGCACACCAAACTCGACGCCAGCTGCGGCAGCGGGACGTACACGCCGCCGAGCTGCACCGTGCGGTTGGCCAGCCAGGACGTGCCGATGCTGCGGAAATCCCCGCCGAAAGCGAACTGCGCCGCCCCGCGGATGAAGATCGCGAGGCCGAAGGTGACGAAGATCTGCACCATGCCGCGGTTGAACTGCACGCCCAGCGCCCGCCCGATGAGCCCGCGGTAGATCAGCACGCCCAGCACGAACATCCCCACCGCCACCACCGGCAGCTGGATCAACGGGTCGAGCCCGGTCGCCGCGTTCAGCAGCACGGCCGCATACATCGCGAGCATCAGCAGCTCGCCATGGGCGAAGTTCACGATGTCCATCAGGCCGAAGATCAGGCTCAGCCCGGCGGCCACCAGCGCGTAGATCAGGCCCATCAGCAGGCCGCTCAGCGCGACCTGCAGGATGGTCTGAACGATCACGGCGAGCGCCGGCGCGGCGACGGCAACCTACTTCCCGACGTTCCAGACCGGCGCCTGCACGGCCACGTCGAACGGGTAGATCGTGTGGTAGGCACCGTCGCTGATCTGTTGGATGACGGGCGTCGCCTCCGTGTTCTGCCCGGTGCTGTCGAACTTGACGCCCTGCCACGGCATGATCGTCTGGTCACCCGGGATGTCCGTCTTGGTCAGCGCGGCGCGGATGTCCTCGGGCTTGGAGGAGCCGGCGCGGTCGATCGCGTCCGCCAGGGTCTGCACCGCGACGATCTGGCGGGAGGTGTTGTCGTTCAGGTCCTTGTTGGCCCGCGCCTTGAACATCGCGTTGACCGCCGGGATCGCCGGGCGGGACTTCACCGCGTCCAATGCGAAGGAGGAGCGGCTCATCACCCCATCCGCCAGCGGGCCGACCGCAGTGAGGAAGGACTGTTCGGCGAAGCCCGCGGACTGCGCCAGGATCGCCGGGTGGTAGCCGATCTCGTTGTCCGACCGCATCAGCAGGATCGCGTCCGAGGTGTAGGAGGACGGCATCACCACGTCCGCATTGGCCGATTTCAGCCGCTGCGCCTCCGCGGAGAGCGACGGCGAGTTCGCGCGGTACTTGATGTCCGCCGCCACGGTGATGCCGGCCGCCGCCGCGAGCTTCTTCTGCACGGTGGAGCTGTCGCTGCCGAAGATGCTGTCCTCGTAGAACAACGCCACTGACTTGACGGGGTGGCCGGTCTTCTCGCCCATCGCCTTGTAGAAGTCGAACATCGCGGCGGTGAACATCTCGTCGTGCGGGCTGGTGCGGAAGAACCATTTCAGCCCGCGCTGGTTCAGCGAGGGGGAGGAGTTGTCCATCGACATGTATGGGACTTCGTAGCGCTCGGCCACCTGGCTGATGGTGGCGCCGGTGGCGCTGGTGTAGCTGCCGATCAGCGCCACGACATGGTCCTGGGTGATCAGCCGCTCCGCTTCGGCGCGGGCCTTTTGCGGATCGTTCTGGTGGTCGGCGAAGATGACCTTGATGTGGTCGCCATGCATGTGCGGCAGCCCGCCGCCCTTGCCGAGCAGCATGGGAATGGGCGCGTGCTCGCCGTTGATGATGTCGCTGATGGTGGCGACGGCCGCCTGCGCGTCCACGCCGATCTGGGAGGCATTGCCGCTGAGCGGATAGATCGCACCGATGAGGATATCCTCGGCATGGGCGGTGGAGAGTCCGGCGGCGAAGACGGCCGTTGCGGCCCAGAGACGCTTCATCGGCGTGGTTCCTGCTGATTCGTGCCGGAGGAAAGCACGTCACGTGCCAGCTTGCACGCGGGCCTCCAGCGCGGCGAGGTCGCCCGGCGTGTTGACGTTGGCGAACGGGTCGCCGGCGAAGCGGACGGGCCGCATCGCCAGGGTGGCGGCGAAGGCCCGCACGCTGCGCGGGCCCGGCGCCGCCAGCCAGGCGCGCAGGGCCGGCCCGGCGGAGACCGGCCAGAGCGCCACCAGATGGTGCCGCCGTCCGCCGCTTTCCGCCACGGCCGGGGCGGGGGCAAGCGCGGTTGCCAGTCCCAGAGGGATCAGCGGCGTGTCCCCGGGGATGGTGAGAAGGGACGTTGCGCCCAGCGAGGCGGCCCATTCCAACCCGGCCAACACCCCGCCGAGCGGGCCTTGGTTGGGGAACGGGTCGGGGAGAGCGGGAAAGCGATGGCCGAACCGCGCGGGGTCGCCATTGGCGCTGATGGCAAGGTGCGGGTGGTCGGGCAACAGCGTGGCGGTGATGCGGTCTAGCATCGGAACGCCAGCGAGCGGTAGGAGCGGTTTGTCGCCGCCGCCCATGCGGGTGGCGTTGCCGCCAGCCAGGATGAGGGCGGCGACAGTGTGGGCGGCCCTCACCCCGCCCCCCAGCGCCATTCCACCTGCTGCGCAGGCGGAACCTTGAGGCGCTTCCGCCCTCTCCCAGAAGGCAGGGCTATCGCATGTGCCCGGAGCCTCGCTTCAGAATCCTCTCCCCCCGGCGGGAGAGGGCAGGGCGAGGGTGGTCGGGCAGCGACGAGATGGCCGGGTTTAGATCGTTTTCGACCGGGCGGCGCCACCCTCACCCCGACCCTCTCCCGCAGCGGGAAAGGGAGATCAGCCACCTGCGATAGCCCTGCCCAGAAGGAGAGGGAGACCCGCTGGCCTCATCGAAAGCCCTCTCCCTCCGGAAGAGGGTTGGGTGAGGGTAGCGGCAGCATGGGAAACTGGGGCGAACGACGGGGATCGAACCCGCGACAACCGGTACCACAAACCGGCGCTCTACCAACTGAGCTACGTCCGCCGCCAGGGCCGCGGATGTACTTCGCTCAACCCGTTGCCGTCAACCGCGCCCCTTGCCGCCGGGCGAAATGCTGCCGCAACCGGTCGACCGCCTCGTCCAGGATCGCATCGGCCTTGCAGAACGCGAACCGGGCGTAGTGCCCCGGCGGCGCCCCACCGGCCGCGTCGTAGAACGCGCTCAGCGGGATCGCCGTCACCCGCGCCTGCTCGGTGATGTGGCGGCAGAACGCGACGTCATCCCCCGCGAAGCCCAGCGGGCTGTAGTCGACCGACACGAAGTAGCTGCCTTGGCTCGGCAGCACCGCCATGCCCAGCCCGGCCAACCCGGCGGCCAGCCGGTCCCGCTTGCCTCCCAGCGCGCTCGACAGGCCTGCGAAATAGGCGTCGTCCTTCGCCAGCCCGACCGCCACCGCGCGTTGCAGGTTGGGCGGCGTGGTGAAGGTGAGGTTCTGGTGCGCCCGCGCCGCCAGCAGCGCCAGCGGCGCCGGGGCGGTGATGTAGCCGACCTTCCATCCCGTCAGGCTGAACGTCTTGCCGGCGCTGCCGATGCGCAGGCAGCGGTCCCGCAGGCCCGGCAGCGTCATCAGCGGGATGTGGCGCCAGCCGTCATAGGTCAGGTGCTCGTAGACCTCGTCGCACACGGCATAGGCATCGTGCTTGACCAGCAGGTCGGCGATGAACGCCAGTTCCGCCCCGGTGAACACCTTGGAGGTGGGGTTCATCGGCGTGTTCAGCAGGATCGCCTTGGTCTTCGGCCCGAACGCGGCGGCCAGTTCGGCGCGCGGCAGCTCCCATCGCGGGGGCTGCAACCGGACCAGCCGCGGCACCGCCCCCAGCATGCGCACGATCGGCAGGTAGGTGTCGTACAGCGGCTCGATCAGCACGACCTCGTCGCCGGGGTTCAGCAGCGCCATCAGGCTGGCGGTGATCGCCTCCGTGGCGCCGGAGGTGACCACCACCTCCGTCGCCGGATCGACCTCCATGCCGTAGAACCGGGCGTTGGCGGCGGCCACCGCTTGCCGCAGCTCGGCAACACCGGTCAGCGGCGGATACTGGTTGCGGCCATCCCGCAGGGCCGCCGCGGCGGCCTCCAACACGTCCGGCGGCCCGTCGCTGTCGGGGAAGCCCTGGCCGAGGTTGATGGCCCCATGCTGGGCTGCCAGGGCCGACATGACGGTGAAGATGGTGGTGCCGATCCCGGACAGCAGCTCGTTGGCAGGCTTCACTCGGCGGCACTCCTCGTCGCGACCATCCGGCCACTATGCCGCCGGGCGGACGGGCGTTCAATCGCCGGCCGCACGGATTGCCGGCTGGCACGCCGCATGCAACTTTGCCGGGTCACCGCACCGCGATTGCGGCGGCCTCAGTTCGGGGGAGACGAGGTGAAGAAGATCGAGGCGGTCATCAAGCCGTTCAAGCTGGACGAGGTGAAGGACGCGCTGCACGAAGTCGGGCTCCAGGGTATCACGGTGGTGGAGGCAAAGGGGTTCGGTCGTCAGAAAGGTCACACCGAACTGTATCGCGGCGCGGAGTACGTCGTGGACTTCCTGCCCAAGGTGAAGATCGAGATCGTCTGCGAGGACTCCGTCGTGGAGCGTGCGGTGGAGGCGATCGTGGCCGCCGCGCGGACCGGCCGGATCGGGGACGGCAAGATCTTCATCAGCACGGTCGAGGAAGTGGTGCGGATCCGCACGGGCGAGCGTGGCAACGAGGCGATCTAGTCGGCCGCAGCGGGTGGCCGATCGTTACAAAGGAGAGTAGGCGGAATGGCAAAGAGAGTATCGGCACCGGTGGCGCCGGTGGCGAGCGTGACGTCCAAGGTCCTGGGCATGATCCAGGAACACTCGGTCGAATACGTCGACCTGCGGTTCACCGATCCGCGCGGCAAGTGGCAGCACACCGCCCAGCATATCTCCACCGTGGACGAGGACAGCCTGACCAACGGCTTCATGTTCGACGGCTCCTCCATCGCCGGCTGGAAGGCGATCAACGAGAGCGACATGATCCTGCTGCCGGACTGCGACACCGCGGTGCTGGACCCGTTCGCCGCCAAGCCCTCGCTGATCCTGTTCTGCGACATCATCGAGCCGAGCACCGGGCAGTACTACTCGCGCGACCCGCGTGCCACCGCCAAGCTGGCCGAGGCCTACCTGAAGTCGACCGGGATCGGCGACACCATCGTCACGGGCGCGGAGGCCGAGTTCTTCATCTTCGACAGCGTCCGCTTCGGCACCGGCGGCAATTTCGGCCAGTACGCGATCGAGAGCATCGAGGGCCCGGGCTCCAACCTGAAGGACTACCCGGAGGGCAACATGGGCCATCGCCCGGTGGTCAAGGGCGGTTACTTCCCGGTGCCCCCGGTCGACAGCGAGAGCGACCTGCGGGCCGAGATGCTGTCCACCATGGGCGAGATGGGCCTGGTGATCGAGAAGCACCACCACGAGGTGGCACAGTCCCAGCACGAGCTGGGCACGCGTTTCGCGACGCTGACCAAGATGGCCGACGAGATGCAGATCTACAAATACTGCGTCCACAACGTCGCCCACAGCTATGGCAAGACGGCGACCTTCATGCCGAAGCCGATCTACGGCGACAACGGCACCGGCATGCATACCCACCAGTCGATCTGGAAGGACGGCCAGCCGCTGTTCGCCGGCAACGGCTATGCCGACCTGTCGGAGATGTGCCTCTATTACATCGGCGGGATCATCAAGCACGCCAAGGCGCTGAACGCCTTCACCAACCCCAGCACCAACAGCTACAAGCGGCTGATCCCCGGGTTCGAGGCGCCGGTGCTGCTGGCCTATTCCGCCCGCAACCGCTCGGCGTCCTGCCGCATCCCCTACACCACCAGCCCCAAGGCCAAGCGGGTGGAGGTGCGGTTTCCCGACCCGTCGGCCAACCCATACCTGGCCTATTCCGCGCTGCTGATGGCCGGGCTGGACGGCATCCGCAACAAGATCCACCCGGGCGACCCGATGGACAAGGACCTCTACGACCTGCCGCCGGAGGAGCTGAAGGGCATCCCGACCGTCTGCGGCTCGTTGCGCGAGGCACTGGGCGCCCTGGCCGCGGACCACGAGTTCCTGCTCGCCGGAGACGTGTTCTCCGTCGACCAGATCGAGAGCTACATCGAGCTGAAATGGAGCGAGGTCTACCGGTTCGAGCATACGCCGCACCCGGTCGAGTTCGAGATGTACTACTCGGTGTAGCAACCTGCCCCAGCCTGTCACAGGGCTCCCTCTCCCGCTGGCGGGAGAGGGTCGGCCCCTGACGATCTAATTAACCGCCTGACGGTTAATGTTGCTATTGCATTGCACAACCACGATTTTTCGCTGCCACCTTGTCGGAACGCTTGGCTGGGACTAGGTGGGACAGGAGAAAAGGCGGGGGCGGACAATGGCGCTGGCAGGCGAGAAGACGAAGCGCGGCAAACTGTCGAACAGTCCCGAGCTCTCGCGCGAGGCGCTGCTGGACGCCTACGGCGCCATGATGCTGATCCGCCGCTTCGAGGAGAAGGCGGGGCAGCTCTACGGCATGGGGCTGATCGGCGGCTTCTGCCACCTGTATATCGGGCAGGAGGCCGTGGTCGTCGGCGTGCAGGGCGCGCTGAAGCCGGGCGACCAGGTCATCACCTCCTACCGCGACCACGGGCACATGCTGGCCACCGGGATGGAGCCGCGGGGCGTCATGGCGGAGCTGACCGGGCGCTCCGGCGGCTACTCCAAGGGCAAAGGCGGCTCCATGCACATGTTCAGCAAGGAGAAGCAGTTCTACGGCGGCCACGGCATCGTCGGCGCCCAGGTCAGCCTCGGCACCGGGCTCGCGTTCTCCGACTGGTATCGCGGGTCGGACCATGTCTGCGTCACGTATTTCGGCGACGGCGCAGCGAACCAAGGCCAGGTGTTCGAGAGCTTCAACCTGGCGGCGCTGATGAAGCTGCCCTGCATCTACGTCATCGAGAACAACAAGTACGGCATGGGAACCAGCGTGGAGCGGGCGACCGCCTCGCGCGACCTTTCGAAGAACGGTTCGCCCTGGGCGATGGCAAGCGCGGCGGTGGACGGCATGGACGTGGCGGCCGTGCGCCAGGCGGCGGAGGCGGCGGTGGCGCACTGCCGGGCAGGCAACGGGCCATACCTGCTGGAGATGAAGACCTATCGCTACCGCGGCCACTCCATGTCGGACCCGGGAAAGTACCGCACCCGCGAGGAGATCCAGAAGATGCGCGGCGAGCGCGACTGCATCGAGCAGGCTCGCCACATCCTGCTGGAGATGGGCGTCGGCGAAGACGCGCTGAAGCAGATCGACACCGACGTGAAGGCGCGCGTCAACGAAGCGGCCGAGTTCGCGCAGTCGAGCCCGGAGCCCGATGCGCGCGAGCTGTGGACCGACATCCTGGTGGAGGGCTGAGCGGCGTGTCGACCCAGGTCCTGATGCCGGCCCTGTCGCCCACGATGACGGAAGGCAAGCTCGCCCGCTGGCTGAAGAAGGTGGGTGAGGACGTGCGCGCCGGCGACGTGATCGCGGAGATCGAGACCGACAAGGCCACCATGGAGGTGGAGGCGGTCGACGAGGGCACGCTGTCCCAGATCCTGGTGGAGGAAGGCACCGAGGGTGTCGCGGTGAACACCCCCATCGCGGTTCTCGGCGAGGGCGATGCCGCCGCCGCGACGCCGCCCACCGCCGAAGCGCCGCAGAAATTGGAGCCCAAGCGCCCGGCCGAGACGACGGCAGCGACGCCCGCCACCGCCCCGGCCGCGCCGGAGAAGGACTGGGGTGCCACCAGCAGCATCACCGTGCGCGAGGCGCTGCGTGATGCCATGGCAATGGAGATGCGTCGCGACAAGGACGTCTTCCTGCTCGGTGAGGAGGTCGCGCAGTACCAGGGCGCCTACAAGATCAGCCAGGGCCTGCTGGACGAGTTCGGGCCGCGCCGCATCATCGACACGCCCATCACCGAGCACGGCTTCACCGGCATGGCGGTGGGCGCGGCGATGACCGGGCTGCGGCCGATCGTCGAGTTCATGACCTTCAACTTCGCCATGCAGGCGATCGACCAGATCATCAACTCGGCCGCCAAAACGCTCTACATGTCCGGCGGGCAGATGGGCTGCCCCATCGTGTTCCGCGGCCCGAACGGCGCCGCCAGCCGGGTCGCCGCGCAGCACAGCCAGTGCTACGCCAGCTGGTACGCCCACGTGCCCGGCCTGAAGGTGGTAGCACCGTGGAGCAGCGCGGACGCCAAGGGCCTGCTGCGCTCCGCCATCCGCGACCCCAACCCGGTGGTCGTGCTGGAGAACGAGATCCTCTACGGCCAGAGCTTCGATTGCCCGACCGACAAGGACTTCACCGTTCCGATCGGCAAGGCGAAGATCGAGCGGCCGGGCAAGGACGTCACCATCGTCGCCTTCTCCATCATGGTCGGCGTGGCGCTGAAGGCGGCCGAGGCGCTGGCCGAGCAGGGCATCGATGCGGAGGTCATCAACCTGCGCTCGCTGCGGCCGCTGGACACGGCGACCATCGTCGAGAGCGTCAAGAAGACCAACCGCGTGGTCAGCGTGGAGGAAGGCTGGCCCTTCGCCGGCATCGGCGCCGAGATCGCCATGCAGGTGACGGAGCATTGCTTCGACTGGCTGGACGCGCCGCCGGTGCGGGTGAACGGCCTGGATGTGCCGCTGCCCTACGCCGCCAACCTCGAGAAGCTGGCGCTGCCGCAGCCCGAGTGGGTGGTCGACGCCGTGAAGAAGATCGTCTGATGCCGACCAACATCCTGATGCCGGCGCTGTCCCCCACCATGACGGAGGGCACGCTCGCGCGTTGGCTGAAGAAGGAAGGGGAGAGCGTCGTCGCCGGAGACGTGATCGCCGAGATCGAGACCGACAAGGCCACCATGGAGGTGGAGGCGGTCGACGAGGGCGTGTTGGGCAAGATCCTGGTGGCAGAGGGGACGGCCGGCGTGCAGGTGAACGCGCCGATCGCGATCCTGGTGCAGGAGGGTGAGTCCGCTCCGACTGCCGCCCAGCCCGGCCCGGTCACCGCGGCGAACCCGGCTCCGCAGACGGCCGACAGCGCGCCGAAGCCGCCGGCCGCCGCGGCGCCGGTGTCGAACGGTCACGACAAGGGCGCGCGCGTGTTCGCCTCCCCTCTGGCGCGGCGCATGGCGCAGCAGGTTGGCTTGGCCTTGGCGGCGATCACGGGCAGTGGCCCGAACGGCCGGATCATCAAGGCCGATGTGGAGGCAGCGCAGGCTGCGGGCGCAACGGCAGCGAAGGGCGAGGCCGCCGCCCCCAAACCCGCCTCCGCACCGGCACCGGCACCGGCACCAGCGCCGCAGCCAACGCCGGCGGCACCGCGCCCGGTCGCCATCGCCGGGGCGCACAAGCTCATCCCGCACACCAATATGCGCAAGGTGATCGCTCGCCGGCTAAGCGAATCGAAGCAGACCGTCCCGCATTTCTACGTCACCGCCGACATCGAGATCGACGCGCTGATGAAGCTGCGGGCCGAGTTGAACGCGAAGTCACCGAAGGACGGTCCTACGGCCTTCAAGCTGTCGGTCAACGACCTGGTGATCAAGGCCGCTGCCGTGGCGTTGCGCCGGGTGCCGGCCGCCAATGCGAGTTGGACGGACGAGGGCGTGGCGATATACGAGGATATCGACATCAGCGTCGCGGTGGCGACCGATGGCGGCCTGATCACGCCGATCGTCCGCCGGGCGGACCAGAAGGGCGTCGCCACCATCAGCAACGAGATGAAGGACCTGGCCGCCCGCGCCCGTGCCGGCAAGCTGAAGCCCGAGGAGTTCCAGGGCGGCGGCTTCTCCATCTCCAACCTCGGCATGTACGGCGTGAAGTCGTTCTCCGCGATCATCAACCCACCCCAGGGCGGCATCCTGGCGGTCGGTGCCGGCGAGCCGCGGGCCGTGGTGAAGGACGGGGCGCTGGCCATCGCCACGGTGATGAGCTGCACGCTCTCCGTCGACCACCGCGTGGTGGACGGCGCGGTCGCCGCCGAGTGGATGGCCGCGTTCAAGGCCATCGTGCAGGACCCGCTCAGCCTGATGCTTTAGGCGCACCCTCACCTAACCCTCTCCCAGAGGGAGGGGCTTCTGCTCCCTCTCCCACTGGGAGAGGGCCGGGGTGAGGGTGGCGCACCCAAGGAGATCCCCACCATGCCCGACCAATTCGACCTGATCGTCATCGGCGGCGGCCCGGGCGGCTACGTCGCCGCGATCCGCGCGGCGCAGCTCGGCATGAAGACCGCCGTGGTGGAGCGCGAGCATCTCGGCGGCATCTGCCTCAACTGGGGCTGCATCCCCACCAAGGCGCTGCTGCGCTCCAGCGAGATCAACCACCTGCTGCACAACCTCGGCGAGTTCGGCTTCGCCGCCGACAACATCCGCTTCGACCTCCCGGCGGTGGTCAAGCGCTCCCGCGGCGTGGCCAAGCAACTGGCCTCCGGCGTGGGCCATCTGCTGAAGAAGAACAAGGTGACGGTGGTGATGGGCGCCGGCAAGCTCGCCGGCAAGGATACGGTCGCGGTCGGCGACAAGACGCTGACCGCGCCGCACATCATCCTGGCCACCGGCGCGCGGGCCCGGCAGCTTCCCGGGCTGGAGGTGGACGGCAGGCTGATCTGGTCCTATCGCGAGGCGATGGTGCCGCCGTCCATGCCGAATTCCCTGCTGGTGGTCGGCTCCGGCGCCATCGGCATCGAGTTCGCGTCCTTCTTCCGCAACATGGGCGCCGCCGTCACCGTCGTGGAGGTGCTGGACCGCGTGCTTCCGGTGGAGGATGCGGAGATCAGCGCCTTCGCCCGCAAGGCGTTCGAGAAGCAGGGCATGAAGATCATCACCGGCGCCAAGGTCACCGGCGCCACCAAAGGTGCCGACAGCATCACCGCCACGGTGGAGACCGCAGGCCGGACGCAGGAGATCACCGTCGACCGCATCATCTCCGCCGCCGGGATCGTCGGCAACGTGGAGGATCTCGGGCTGGAGGGCACGAAGGTCGCGGTCGAGCGCAGCCACGTGGTGATCGACGAGTTCTGCCGTACCGGCGAGCCCGGCGTCTACGCCATCGGCGACGTCGCCGGCGCCCCCTGGCTGGCGCACAAGGCCAGCCATGAGGGCGTGGTCTGCGTGGAGAAGATCGCCGGGGTAAAGGACGTGCACCCGATCGACTGGTCCAACATCCCCGGCTGCACCTACTGCCGCCCGCAGGTCGCCAGCGTCGGGCTGACGGAGGCGCGGGCGAAGGAGGCCGGGCACGAGGTCCGCGTCGGCCGCTTCCCCTTCATCGGCAACGGCAAGGCCATCGCCATGGGGGAGCCCGAGGGCATGGCCAAGGTGGTGTTCGATGCAAGCAGCGGCGAGTTGCTGGGCGCCCATCTGTGCGGCGCCGAGGTGACGGAGATGATCCAGGGCTACGCCATCGCGCGCACGCTGGAGACGACGGAGACGGACCTGATGCACACCGTCTTCCCGCACCCGACCGTCAGCGAGACGATGCACGAGGCGGTGCTGGACGCCTACGGCCGCGCCATCCACTTCTGACCCGCCGCTTGCGCGGGGCGTCGCTCGGCCTGGCTGCGCCGCGCCTCCACCGGGCGGTGGTGGCCATCGCCGCCCCACGTGGCAACGGCGGCGCGAGCCCGAGCACGATTTCGATCTGCCCTGACGATGGTAGGATACTCGTCATCGCGAGCCGCCCCTTCGCGGCATGGCGATCCAGGCTGCCCCACGTTGAGCCGATGTGGGGGTGAGGCTGGTTTGCCGCGGCGCAGGCGCGCCTCGCAATGACGACGGTTGAGGCGCTTGGGATTTCCGCCTGCCAAGGGCGAGAACGAGCCTAGATCTCGCCGGGCCTCTGCGCTTGTCCGCCCTATGACTCTACGCCTGGGCAAGCTCGGCCAGGCGGATGCAGGCCGCGTGGTGCGCGGGACCGACGGCGGCCAAAGGCGGGCGGTCGGCGGCGCAGGCGGGGACCGCGGCCGGGCAGCGGGTGCGGAACACGCAGCCGGAGGGTGGGTCGGACGGGCTGGGTGGCTCGCCGTCGAGCAGGATGCGGGTGCGCCGCCGCGCCGGCTCCAGGCTGGGGCAGGCCGAGAGCAGCGCCTGCGTGTATGGGTGCCGCGGCGCCTCCAGCACCGCTGCCGCCGGGCCTTCCTCCATCACGCGGCCGAGGTAGAGCACCACCACCCGGTCGCACAGCGCACGCACCACCTGGAGGTCGTGGCTGATGAACAGCAGGCCGATGCCCAGCCGGCTGCGCAGGTCGGCGAACAGCCGGATGATCTGCGCCTGGACCGAGACGTCCAGCGCGGACACCGCCTCGTCGGCGACCAGGAAGTCCGGCTCCGTCGCCAGCGCCCGGGCGATCGCCACGCGCTGCCGCTGGCCGCCGCTGAACTCGTGCGGGAAGCGGTCGGCATGGGCCGGCGGCAGGCCGACCTGGGACAGCAGCGCCGCCACCCGGGCGCCGCGTTCGGCCGCGGGGACGATGCGGTGGATCGCCAACCCGTCGGCGATCTGCGCGCCCACCCGGCGACGCGGGTCAAGCGAGGAATATGGGTCCTGGAACACCATCTGCCGGCGCTTGCGGCTGGCCTGCGCGATGTCCAGCCCGTCCAGCAGCACCCGCCCCGCACTGGGCCGCAGCGCGCCGAGCATGAGCCGCCCGACCGTGCTCTTGCCGGAGCCGCTCTCGCCCACCAGCCCGACCGCCTCGCCGCGCCCGACCGCGAGCGACACGTCCGACACCGCCTGCACCGGCCGGGCGGCGCGGAACAGCCGGCGCGCGGCGAACCGCCGGGTCAACCCTTCCGCGACGACCAGCGGCGTCACGCGGGGGCGCCCGCGTGCTGGGCCACACGGTCGTCGGCCAGTTCCTCCCAGCGGATGCAGCGGGTGTGGTGCGATGGGCCGGCCGGCAGCAGGGCAGGGTGGGCGGCCTCGCAGGCCGGGCGGCTGTGGAGGCAACGCGGGGCGAACAGGCAGCCGGGCGGCAGCGCGTGCAGCGGCGGGACGATGCCGGGCACGCCCTCCGGCAGCGCGCCATCCTCCGAGGGCGCGCTGCGCAGCAGGGCGGCGGTGTAGGGATGGAGCGGCGCGGCCAGCACGGCGGCGGCCTCGCCCTGCTCCACGATCTCGCCGGCATACATCACGGCGACGCGGTCGGCGATCTGCGCCACCACGGGCAGGCTGTGGGTGATGAACACCATTCCCATCCGCCCCTCGCGCTTCAGGGTGGCGAGCAGATCCAGCACCTGCGCCTGGACCGTCACGTCCAGCGCGGTGGTCGGCTCATCGGCGATCAGCAGAGGCGGGTCGTTGGCCACCGCCACCGCAATCATCGCCCGCTGCCGCATGCCGCCGGACAGCTCGTGCGGGAAGGCGTGCGCGCGTCGCGCCGGGTCGGGGATGCCGACATGCCCCAGCAGCGCCACCGCCCGCGCCGCCGCCGCCCGGGCGGAGAGCGGCCGGTGCGCGCGCAACGCCTCGGCGATCTGGCTGCCGATGCGGTGGACGGGGTTGAGGCTGCTCATCGGGTCCTGGAACACCATGGCGACGGCGGCGCCGCGCAGCCGCCGCATCCTGGCCTCCGACGCCCGCAGCACCTCCGTGCCGCCCACCCAGACAGCGCCGCCTTCGGGACGTGCGGCGGCGGGCAGCAGGCCGATGACGGACAGGCCCAGCATGGACTTGCCCGATCCGCTCTCGCCCACCACCGCCAGCGTCTCGCCGCGTTGCAGCGTCAGCGAGACGTCGCGCACCGGGCGGATCGGCCCGGCGGGCGTTTCGATGGCCACGGTCAGCCCGCGGATGGCGAGTACCGGGCCGCCCGGCGCCACCAGGCCCGGCGCCAGCGCGTCCAGCAGGCGGTTGCGGCGCGGCACGGCGCGCTGCGGGTCGGCCGCGTCGCGCAAGGCGTCGCACACGGCGTTCAGCGTCAGGATGGTCAGTGACAGCGCCAGGCACGGCCACAGCAGCAGCCACGGCGCCTGGGCCATTGTGGTGCGCGCCGCCGATATCATCAGGCCCCAGGATGCCGCCGGCGGCACCACGCCCAGCCCGAGGAAGGACAACCCGCTCTCCAGCACCACGGCGGAGGCCGCGGCGAGGCTCACCTGCACCAGCAGCGGCCCGGCGATGTTCGGCAGCACGGTGCGGGCCAGGATGCGCAACGGCCCCGCGCCCAGCACCCGCACCGCCTCCACATACTCCTGCCGGCGCACGGCCAGCACGCCGGCATAGGCGAGGCGGACGAAGCCCGGCAGGTAGACCAGCGCCAGCACGGGTATCAGCGTCAGCGCACCCGGCCCCAGCAGGGTCACGACCAGCAAGGCCAGCAGCAGCGGCGGGAAGCATAGCACCACGTCCATGCTGCGCACCGCCAGCGCCTCCGCCACCGCGCCGCCCATCCCGGCGGCCATGCCCAGCAGCGTGCCCGCCACGCAGGCGACCGCGGTGGAGGCGGCGGCGACCGCCAGCGACACCCGCGCGCCCCAGAGCAGCCGGGTCAGCACGTCGCGGCCATACTCGTCCTGCCCGAGCCAGTGCGCGGCGCTGGGCGGCGCCAGCCGGTGCGCCACGTCCATGCCCAGCACCGAAGGCAGCGGCAGCACCGGCGTCAGCAACGCCAGCATGGCGATGAGCGCCAGGGCGGCGAACGGCCACCACCGCGTCATGCCTGCCGCACCCGCGGGTCGAGCGCGCCGTAGAGCAGTTCGATCAGGAGGTTCAGCGTGACGAACAGAACGGAGATGACCAGCACGATGCCCTGCACCTCCGGATAGTCGCGCGCGTTCACCGCATCGACCAGCAGGCCGGACAGGCCGGGATAGTTGAACACGTACTCAACCAGCACGGTGCCGCCCAGCAGGGAGCCGAGATGCAACCCCACCACCGTCACCACCGGCATCAGCGCGTTGCGCAGCACGTGCCGGGCGAGCACCTGGCGCCGGGCCAGGCCCTTGGCCCGCGCGGTGCGGACGTAGTCCCGCCAGGACACGTCCAGCACGGCCGTCCGCGTCATGCGGAACACGGTGGCGAACAGCCCGGCGGCGATGGTCACCGCGGGCATCGCCAGCAGCGCGAGGTGGCGGCCCGGCGCCTGCGCCAGCGGCACGTAGCCGCCGGCGGAGGCCCAATGCAGCGTCTGCGCGAACAGCAGCACCAGCAGCGTGCCCAGCACGAACACCGGCACGGCCAGCCCGACGGCGCTGAGCAGCGAGGCGACCCGGTCCACCACGCGGCCCCGGCGCAGCGCCGCCGCCATGCCCAGCGGCAGGCCGGCCCCGAGTGCCAGCACCGCGCCGGCGCCGATCAGTTCCAGGGTGCGGGGCAGCCGCCGGGCGATTTCCGGCCCGACCGGCGCGCCATCCTGCAGGCTCTCGCCCAGGTCGCCGCGGAGCGCCTGGCCCAGGCTGGCCAGGTATTGCGTCAGCAGCGGCCGATCCAGGCCGAGCTGCTCCCGCACCTGCTCGACCGCCGCCGGGTCGGGTGCCGAGCCGCCTTGGGACAGCAGCAGTTCCGCCGGGTCACCCGGCACCAGGTGGATGGCCAGGAACACGATGCTGGCCACCACCCACACCAGCAGCAGCGCGGATGCGACCCGTTTCAGCAGCCAGGCCATCGACTCCTCCGACGATAGGAGTTCCCTCTCCCGCTGGCGGGAGAGGGTCGGGGTGAGGGTGGTTTCGCCCGCATGGAGGTCAATGCTATCGCCTGAATCCCGTCGTGCTGGCCACCCTCACCCTGCCCTCTGCCGCCAGCAGGAGAGGGTTTGCGTTGGCGTCGGCGGAGTGGGCAGCGTCAGGCGAAGTTGGCTTCCTCCAAAGTGGTGCCGGACAGGAAGGTCAGCGCCCCCGGCATGTTCGCGAAGCCCTGCACCGACCGCGCCATGGCGTAGCCCTGCGAACGCCATGCCAGGAACACCGCCGGCACCTGCTCCACCGCCTCTCGTTGCAGGTCGAGGTAGATTGCCCGCCGCTTGGCCGCGTCGAACTCGGACCGTCCGGCGACGAACATCTGCTCCAGCTTCGGCAGGCGCAGATCGTAGCTGCGGGACGCGCTGGCGCCGAGCGAGGAGTCGATCAGCCCGGCCAGCCCGTCCGGGTCGTTGCCGTCGGATGTCGTGCCGCCGACCGCGAACTCGTACTGCCCGCGGTTGCCGAGCGCCACGCGGGTGGCCCAGTCCGGCAGCGCCAGCTCCACCTGGATGCCGACCGCGGCGAGGTGCTGCTGCATCAGCACCGCCGTGTCCTTGTGCATGCCATACTGCGCGGTGGACAGCAGCGTGCAGCTGAAGCCGTTGGGCTGGCCTGCCGCCGCCAGCAGCTGCTTGGCCTTGGCCGGGTCGTAGTTCCAGGCGTGGGCGAGCGTGTCGTCGTAGAACGGGCTCTCGGCGATGATCGGCAGGCCCTCCAGCGGGCTGCCCCGGCCGAAGAAGACCGACTTCACGATCTCCTCCCGGTTGACCGCGTGCGCCACCGCCAGGCGGACCCGCGGGTCGGTGAATGGGCCGTGCGCGCCGTTGAACGTGACGTACATGAACGGCCCGTCGGTGTTCTCCAGCTTCAGCTTGGCGTCAGCTTCGATCGACGCCATGGACTGCCAGGGCACGTATTCGATCAGGTCCACGTCGCCCGATTGCAGTGCCGCCACCCGCGCCGTCTCGTCGGCATAGACGATGACGTCGACGGCCTGGAGCCGCGGCAGGCCCGGGCGGTAGAACTTGTCGAACGCCGCCAGCGTCAGCGACACGCCGCGCTCCTGCGACTGCAGCACGAACGGGCCGCAGCCGACCCCGGTGCCGTTGCGGTCCAGCGTGCCCTTGGCGACGATCGGCATCTCGTAAGCGGCCAGCCAGATCGGCACCGTCACCGTCGGCTGCTTCATGATGATGCGCACGGTGGTGGCGTCCGGCGTCTCGATCCGGTCGACGCCCTTGAACTGGCCGCGCATGTAGGCGGTGGACTTGTCGTCGGCCACCTGCTCGAGCGTCCACTTCACGTCGTCCGACGTTACGGGGTTGCCGTTGTGGAAGCTGGCGTCGCGCAGGTGGAACAGCCATCCCGCGTCGCCGTCACGCTCCCAGTGCTCGGCCAGCTCGCCGCGCAACTGGCCGTGGGCGTCGTACGACATCAGGCCGCGATGCGTCATCAGCGTGATGGTGCCGGCGGCCGTGCCGGCCTGCGCCCAGGGCTGGAAGGAGGGCGGGTAGCTGGACAGGCCGAACCGCAGCTTCCGGCCCGGGTCCGCGGCGCGGGCTGGCCCTCGCAGGAAGGGCAGGGCGGTGGCTGACAGGCCGGCGGCGAGCAGGCTGCGGCGGCGGAGATCCATAGGCGCCTCCTAAACGACGAGTTGCGGGTAGACGGTATGGGCATCCTCGGCCGTGATGCGGCGCTCGGCGATGTCGCGCCGCACCGCCTCGGCGTCACGCTGCTGCGGTGGTCCGTAGCCGCCGGCGCCGGGCGTCACGATCTCCACCGTCTCGCCGGCCTGCAGCAGGCCGGCTCCATGCTCGAACGCGGCGACGCCCGGGCCGTAGCCGAAGCTGCCCATGCCGCCGGGCTTCCCGCCCTCCAACCCCCAGGGTGCCGAACGCGTGCGCGATCCGGCGAGCCGCAGGCGGGACGGCAGCTCGGCCCGGTAGATGCGGCGCAGCCCCATGCCGCCGCGCTGCCGCCCGGCGCCGCCGGAGCCCTCCACCAGCTCGTAGCGCAGCACGGTCAGCGGGTATTCGATCTCCAGCGCCTCCACCGGCAGGTTGCTGGTGTTGGTCATGTGGACGTGCACGCCGTCCAGCCCATCCTTGCCCGCGCGGGCGCCGAACCCGCCGCCGATCGTCTCCAGGTAGATCCAGGTGCTGCCGTCCGCCTGGTTGCCGATGAAGCTGGCCACCGCGCAGGAGCCGTTATGGGCCGCCGACACCCGGCCCGGCACCGCCTGCGCCAGCGCGCCGTGGATCAGGTCCACCACCCGCTGGCAGGTGGTGATGCGCCCGTTCACCGCCGCCGGGTGCACGCAGCTGACCACGGACCCGGCGCGTGCCGTCACGTGCAGCGGGCGCGCCAGGCCGGCATTGGGCAGCACGGTCGGGTCCACCACCGTCTTGACCGCGTAGTAGACGGTGGAGAGCAGGGCGGTGTGCACCATGTTCAGCCCGGCCCGCACCTGGTCCTGCGCGTCGAAATGCAGGTGCATGTCCTCCCCGGCGACGCGGATTTCGCACCGCATGGCGATCTCGAACGGCACCTCCGCCTCGTCGAACACGTCCGCGAAGGCGTAGGTGCCGTCCGGGATGGCGGCGATCCCGGCGCGCATCTTGCGCTCGGCATAGTCCAGCAGCGCGTCCCCGGCCGCCAGCACGGTGTCGCGGCCGTACTTGCGGCACAGCGCGCCCAACCGTTCCACGCCCAGCCGGTTTGCCGCCATCTGCGCCCGCAGGTCCGACAGACGCTCGCGCGGCACCTGGCAGTTGAGCAGGATCAGCTCCTGCACGTCGGCCTGCAGCACGCCGGCGCGATACAGGCGGATGGGCGGGATGCGCAGGCCCTCCTGGTAGATATGCGCGTGGCCGCGGTCGGCGAAGTCGGCATGGTGCGCGGTGTTGACGGCCCAGGCCACCATGGTGCCGTCCACGAACACCGGCTCCGCCAGCACGATGTCCGGCAAATGGGTGCCGCCGCCCTCGTAGGCGTCGTTGCCGACGAACACGTCGCCGGGCTGCATCTCCGCCGTGGAATGGCGCTTGAGGATGTGCGGGATGATGCCGATGAAGGAGCCGAGATGCATCGGGATGTGCTCGGCCTGGCACAGCGTGTCCCCCCGGGTGTTGAACAGAGCGGTGGAGCAGTCCCGCCGTTCCTTGATGTTGGTGGAGTAGCTGGCCCGCACCAGCGCCTCGCCCATCTCCTCCGTGATGGAGGACAGGGCGCTGCCGATGACCTCGACGGTGATCGGGTCGACGGCGACGGGTGGCGTGGCGTCCATCAGGTGAACTCCAGGATCAGGTTCAGGGTCGGCTCGACATGCGCGGTCATGCCGGGCAGCACGACGGTCGTGGCGTCCATCTGCTCGATGATGGCGGGTCCGCCGAACCGGTTGCCGGAGCGCAACCGCTCGCGGTCGTAGACCGGGCAGGCGGTGAACCCGCCGGCCTCCGGTAGCCAGACCTCGCGCGTGCCGGTGATCGCCGCCGTGGCATCTGGCCCGGCATCGGGGTGTGCCGGCAGCCCGGCCTTCTGCACCAGCCCCGCCGCCTCCAGCCGGAACGTCACCAGCTGCACCGCCTCGCCCTCGGCGACGAAGCCGTACATCCGCTGGTGCGCGGCGGCGAACCCGGCCGCCAGCGCGTCCAGCGTCGCCGCCGAGACCTCGCCTTCGGGCACGGCGACCGGCAGCTCGTAGTTCTGCCCGGCATACCGCATGTCCACCGTGCGGGTCGCCCGGCGCACCGCGGGGGCGATGTCGCTGGCGGCGAACCAGCGCTCCGCTTGGGCCTGCAGCGTGGCGAAGCCCTCCTGCATCGCCGGGATGGCCGCCGGCGCCAGGGTTTGCAGCCGGGTGATGGCGAAGTCGGCGCGCAGGTCGGTCAGCAGCAGGCCCATGGCGCAGAGGATGCCGGGATTGCGCGGCACCAGGATGCGGCCGATCTCCAGGTCCATTGCCAGGCGCGCGGCATGCAGCGGCCCGGCACCGCCGAACGCCGCCAGGGTGTAGTCGCGCGGATCGTGCCCGCGCTGCACGCTGACGACGCGGATCGCCCGCGCCATGTTGGCCGTCACCACCGCCAGGATGCCCTGCGCCGTCTCCATCACACCAAGGCCCAGCTGCTCCGCCAGGTGCCCCACCGCCGCGCGGGCCAGATCCTGCCGCACCGCCATGCGGCCGCCCAGCAGGTGCGTCGGGTTCAGCGTCTGCAGCACGACGTTGGCGTCGGTGACGGTCGCCTCCGCATTGCCCTTGTCGTAGCAGACCGGGCCGGGAAAGGCGCCGGCCGAGCGGGGGCCGACCTTCAGCAGGCCGCCGCTGTCGACGAACGCGATCGACCCGCCGCCGGCGCCCACGGTGTGGATGTCCAGCATCGGCGCCTTGATCGGGTAGCCGTGCACGGTGGCCTCGTTGGTCAGCCCGCAGACGCCGCCCTGCAACAGCGCCACGTCCGTGCTGGTGCCGCCCATGTCGAAGGTGATCAGGTCCGGCAGGCCGGCGGCGCGGCCCACCGCCTGGGCTGCCATGACACCCGTGCTGGGGCCGGACAGGATGGTCCGCACCGGCAGCCGCGCCGCCTGGGAGAAGCCGATGACGCCGCCATTGGACTGCGTCAGATAGGGCGCGGTGCGCAGGCCCAGCGCGGCCAGACGCTCGCCTAGCCGCTCGATATAGCCGTGCATGACCGGGCCGAGATAGGCGTTCACGACCGCCGTGCTCATGCGTTCGTATTCACGGAACTCCGGCGCCACCTCGTGCCCGGTGCAGGCGAACGCATCGGGCAGTTCCTCCGCGACGATGCGCAGCGCCGCGGCCTCGTGCTCCGGCCGCACGAACCCGTAGAGGAAGCAGATGGCGACCGCCTCGACGCCGGCCTCGCGCAAGGCCCGGGCGGCCTCGCGAACCGCCTGTTCGTCCAGCGCGGTCTCCACCGTGCCGTCGTGGCGCACCCGCTCCGGCACCTCCAGCCGCAGGTCGCGCGGCACCAGCACGGCGGCCTTGTCGGCTTGTAGGTCGTAGAGGTCGGGGCGTTTCTGGCGGCCGATCTCCAGCAGGTCGCGGAAGCCGTCCGTGGTGATCAGCCCGGTGCGGGCGCCGCGATGCTGGATCAGCGCGTTGGTGCCCACGGTGGTGCCGTGGCCGAAGAAGCCGATCGCGCCGGGCGAGTCCCCGGCCTGCGCCATGCCCTGCGCGACCCCGTCGCCGATCCCGCGGGAGGGATCGTCCGGCGTGGAGGAAACCTTCCACACCGCGATCCGCCCGCTCGCTTCGTCGAACATGCAGACATCGGTGAAGGTGCCGCCGGAGTCCACGCCCACTCGCCACGCCACTCTGCGGTCTCTCCTTGCCAACCGTGAACGGTCCGTCGATCTGCCGTTACGAACCCCCATCCGCCAGCCGGGGAGGGTTCAGACGCAACGATACGGCAATATGTGGTTGCCCTGTCCAGAATGAGAAAGAGCCGGCTATGGTGATGTGTCGCCGTAACCATACACGTCGCGCGCCTGTTCCTCGGTGATCAAGCCATCCCGCAGGTCCCCCGCAACCAGGGCGCGGTCGCGTGTCCGTGGGTCGCCCATGCCGCCGCCGCCGGGCAGTTCCAGCACCAGGCGTTCGCCGTCGGGGATGATCTGGAAGCCCTTGGGCCGCAGCGTCGCGCCAGACTTCAGCAGCACGCGCCCGCCTGCCCCCGGGGCGCCGCCCTCGCGCCCCTTCGGGGCGTTGGCCACGCGGTCGAAGATCGCGTTGCAGGCGAACTCCAGCTCGTCGCGCCCGGCGATCTCCATGACCTGGCCCAGGCCGCCGCGGGTGCGGCCGGCGCCGCCGCTGCCGGGGCGCAGTTCCTTGCGCCAGATGACGATGGGCGCCACTGCCTCCGTCGCCTCCACCGGCATGGTGCGCACGCCGGAGGGAAAGGCGGTGGCGTCCAGCCCGTCCTGCTCCGGCCGCGCGCCGGTGCCGCCGCTGTTGAAGGTGATGACCTCGAAATCCGGCAGCACTGGCCGGTTCGGGGTGCCCTGCCCGGACACCGCGCCGCCGCCGCGCAAGGGCGGGTTCCACAGGCAGGACGCACCCTCCGCCGCCACCCGGTCCGGCACCGCCTGGTGCAGGCAGCCCATCATCAGGTCCGGTAGCAGGTGGCCGATCACATGCCGCACGGCCACCGCATAAGGCCGCGGCGCGTTCAGGATGCAGTCGGCCGGGATGACGCAGCGAAACGGCTCCAACGAGGCGGTGTTGTTCGGGATATCCGGTGCCACCACCACCTTGATGCCGAACGCCGTGTAAGCCCGAGTGTAGGCGGCCGGCACGTTGATCCCGCGCGTCGACAGGCCGGAGGTGCCGTCGAAATCGACCGTGATCGTGTCGGCGCCGACCGTCATCGCGGCCTGCAGCGTCACGGGTGCCTCGTAGCCGTCGCTGCCGATCTCCGCGCGATAGGTGCCGGGTGGCAGGGCGGCGATGGCAGCCACGGTGGCGCGGCGGCTGGCGTCGAAGATGTGCGCCGCCAGGTCGTCCAGCCCGTCCATGCCGAACTCCGCCATCATCTCCACCAGGCGGCGGATGCCGGCGTCGTTGCAGGCGCACAGCGAGTAGACGTCCCCCTCCAGCTCCACCGGCAGGCGGGTGCCGGCGCGCAGGATGTCGAAGAACGTCTCGTTCGCCACGCCCGCGGCGAAGCATCTGACGATGGGGATGTACATCCCCTCCTCGAACACGCTGCGCGCTTCCGGCCCCATGCCGAGGCCGCCGATGTCGATCACGTGCGCGGTGTTGGCGAACAGCCCCACCATGCGGCCCGCATGGAAGGCCGGCGACACCACCGTCAGGTCGTGCAGGTGCCCGGTGCCGAGCCACGGGTCGTTGGTGATGTAGTGGTCGCCCGGCTTCATCGTCGCCGCCGGGAAGCGTCGGAGGAAGTGGCCCACGCTCTCCATCATGGAGTTGACGTGGCCCGGCGTGCCGGTGACGGCCTGCGCCAGCATGCGGCCCTGCAGGTCGAAGATGCCGGCCGAGAGGTCGCCCGACTCCCGCACCGTGGTGGAGAACGCGGTGCGGATCATGGTCTGCGCCTGCTCCTCCACCACCGCGATCAGCCGGTTCCACATGATGCCGTAGGCGAGCGCCGAGATCATGCCGCGAGCTCCCGTGTCAGGACGATGATGCCGTGATGGTCGATCTCCGCGGTCCAATCCGCGCCCACCAGGGTGGATGTCTCGTCCTCCGCGATGATCGCCGGCCCGTGCACGCGGCTGCCCGGCGGCAGGGCGGCGCGGTCATGCACCGGCCAGTCCGCCACTTCGCCGCTCACCGGGTCGCGCACGGCCTGGCTGCGCGGCGGCCCAGCCGGGCGCGTGGGTGGCGCAGGCTCGGCATGCGCCAGCGTCGCAGTCGCGACGGAGACGGCGAAACTCATCACCTCCACGTCCGACCCTGGCACCGGGCGGTCGTAGAACCGGGCATATTCGGCGTCGAAGCTGGCGCGGATGGCGGAAGCGTCGCCTGCCTCGATCGCACGGTCGGACAGCCGCACCGGGATCTCGTGGCCCTGGCCGACATAGCGCATGAACGCGGTCCGCACGGTGTGCACCGGGGCGCCGAAGCGGCCGGCATCCACCACGACCATGGCCTCCCGCGTCATGTCGTCCAGCAGCTCGTTCACCCCCGCCGCGTCGAAGCTGCCGAGCCGCTGATACAGGCTGCGCACCACCTCGTAGCCGACCGGCGCGCGCAGGAAGCCGATGGCGCTGCCCACGCCGGCGCCCGGCGGCACCATGATGCGCCGGGCGCCGATCTTCTCCGCCACGCGGCAGGCATGCACCGGGCCGCCGCCGCCGAATGCGATCACCGTGCGGTCGGCGAACGCCTTGCCGCTCTCGATCGCGTGGATGCGGGCGGCGTTGGCCATGGTCTCGTCCACCATCTCGATCACGCCCGCCGCCGCCGTGCCCGCGTCGACGCCCAGCCGGGTGCCGACGGCGCCGTTCAGCGCCGCGCGCGAGGCCGCAGCGTTCAGCGCCATCGTGCCGCCGGCGAACCGCGCCGGATCGTAACGGCCGAGCACCAGGTTGGCGTCCGTCACCGCCGGCTGCGTCCCGCCGCGGCCGTAGCAGGCGGGGCCGGGCATGGCGCCGGCCGATTCCGGCCCGACGGCGATGCGGCCCAGCGCGTCCACATGCGCCAGGCTGCCGCCGCCGGCGCCGATCTCCACCATCTCGATCACGGGGATTCGCAGCGGCAGGCCCGAGCCTTTCTTGAACCGGCCGATGCGCGCGACCTCGAAGGTGCGGGCGGTCTGCGGCGCGCCGTCGTCGATCAGGCAGATCTTGGCCGTGGTGCCGCCCATGTCGAAGGACAGCACCCGGTCCAGCCCGGCCGCCCGGGCGATCGCGGCGGAGAAGATGGCGCCGCCCGCCGGGCCGCTCTCCACCAGCCGGATCGGGAAGCGGCAGGCTGTGTCCACCGTCGTCAGCCCGCCGCCGGACAACATCAGGAACACGGGCGCGATGAGCCCCATCTCGGCCAGCCCGGTCTGCAGCCGGCGGAGGTAACCCTGCATCAGCGGCTGCACATAGGCATTGGCCGCCGCGGTGGAGAAGCGCTCCCACTCCCGCATCTCCGGCGATACCTCGCACGACAGCGTCACGGGGAAGCCCGCGGCGACCAGGATGTCGCGCGCACGCCGCTCGTGCGCGCCATTGGTGAAGGAGTGGAGGAAGCCTACCGCGACCGATTGAACCCCGGCTTCATGCAGGGTCGGCACCAGCGCCCGCACGGCGGCCTCGTCCAGCGGCAGCAGCACGCGGCCGGTGGCGTCCACCCGCTCCGGCACCGCCAGGCGCAGGTGGCGCGGCACCAGCGGCTCGGGCAGGCGGATGTGTAGGTCGTATTGGTCGTAGCGGCTCTCGTTGCCCATCGCCAGCACGTCGCGGAAGCCCTGCGTCGTCACCAGCGCGGTCACCGCGCCCTTGCGTTCGATCACCGCATTGGTCGCCAGTGTGGTGCCATGCACCAGGATCGAGACGTTGTCCGGCGCCAGCGCGGCGTCCCGCAGGATGGCCGCCACGCCCGTCAGCACGCCCTGTTCCGGTGCGTCCGAGGTGGTCAGCGTCTTGGCGGTGAAGCGGCGCCCGTCGCGTTCGAGGGCCAGGTCGGTGAAGGTGCCGCCGATATCGACGGCCAGGCGCGCGGAGCTCATGGGCCGGTAGTGTAACCCCATGTTGCGCCGCGGCAGAAGGGGCGACCACCAGCGCCGACCCGCCGCTAACCTTCTCCCTCTGGGAGAGGGCATAGAAAGGGATCAGGCGCCCAAAATGGCCCGGCAGCGATCCACCGCCGCCTCATCCGCCGTCACACGGTGCCACGTGATCGGGCCAGGATCGCTCGCCGCCAGTCTGCGCAACACGGCGCCCGTGGCGTCAGAGGCGTCACCCGTACGCGCCGCAATGCGACGCTCCAACTCGGATAGCGGCGCCTCCAGCCAGATTCCGGTGAAGGGCTGCCGGGCCTTCTCCACGGCCTGGCGGAAGCCGGGCGAAAGGAAGCTGGCGTCCAGGATGACGCTGTGCCCGGCGGCGTCGCGCAGTTGGTCGAGCAGGGCCGCCTCCACCCGCGCGTTGGCGGCCGCGTCGTAGCCGTCCGGTCCAAGCCGCTGCTCCGGCGCCACCCCGAAGAGGCGCTTGCGCGTCTCGTCGCTGCGCAGCACCAGCGCGCCGGGCGCCGCACCCATCGTCGGGGCCAGGGCGCGTGCCAGGGTTGACTTGCCGGTGCCGGGCAGCCCGCCGACCGCCACGAGACGGATTGGCGCGGGCCGCAGGTAGTCCAACGCGGCGTCCAGGTAGCCGATGTCTCCGGTCACGTGCGCGCGCACCATGGCGCGGCGGGACAGGAACGGGGGCAGCAACCGCACCAGCGCCGCGTCCCCGGTGCGCGCGACGTAGCGGTTCAGCACCCGGTTGGCGGCAGGCCGGCCGGCGCGGCGGTCCAGGTCCATCAGCAGGAAAGCCAGGTCGTAGGCCAGGTCGACGGTGGCCATCGCCTCGTCGAACTCCAGCGCATCGAACGGCACCGGCTGGCCCTGCCACAGGCAGATGTTGCCCAGATGCAGGTCGCCATGCGCGCGACGCACCAGCCCGGCTCCCGCGCGGACCGCGAGCAACTCCGCGTTCGCGTGGAGGGCAGCCTCGACCTGGGCCAGCCAGAAGGCGACCCGATCGGCAGGCAGCCCAACCGCCAGAGCCGCCTCCGCATTCCCGCGTGCGTTGCGGCCGGCATGCGCCGGGTCATGCCCGCGGGCCGGCGCGCGTCGTGCATGATCGGCCGTCACCATGTCGCCGAGCCTATCGAGCAGGTCGTCCGGCAGGCCGCCCATCACCCGGTCCAGCAGGAAATCCGCCGGCGGGATCGGCGCCATCCGCAGCACGTACTCGACGGGTGGACCGTCGCCGTCCAGTTCCAGCCCAGCCGAACCGCGTGTGACCGGGACGACGTCACGATACAGGCCGGGCGCGGCTGGGGCGTTCAGGCTCAATTCCCGCTGGAGGAAATGCCGCCTTGCCTCCAGCGTGCGGAAATCGAGGAAACTCAGCTGCACGGCGCGCTTCAGCTTGAACGCCGTGTCCGCGCCGACGAACACGGCGGAAATCTGCGTCTCGGTCGGCTCCGCCCCGGTCAGCGCCTGCAGGAAGGCACGGGTCTCCGCCTGGCCGTCCATCGCTACGGATACAGCGCTTCCGACCCCCAGCGCTCACCCTGGCGGGAATACACCCGGCGGTCGTGCAGGCGGAACGGCATGTCCTGCCAGAACTCCATCGCGTCCGGGCGCACGCGGTAGCCGGACCAGTGCGGCGGCCGTGGCACCGTGTCGCCCGGGTAGCGGCTGTCATACTCCGCCACCCGCCGCTCCAGTTCCGCCCGGCTGGCAAGCGGGCGGGATTGGTCGGACGCGATGGCGCCCAGGCGGGAGATGCGGGCGCGGCTGGCGAAATACGCATCCGCCTCCGCCTCCGTCACCGGCGAGACTGGCCCTTCCACGCGCACCTGGCGGCGCAGCGTCTTCCAGTGGAACAGCAGGGCCACGTGCGGGTTGGCCGCCAGTTCGCCGCCCTTGCGGCTTTGCCAGTTGGTGTAGAACACGAACCCCGCGGCATCGACACCCTTCAGCAGCACCATCCGCAGGGAAGGGCGGCCGTCCGGCGTGCTGGTGGCCAGCGCCACCGCGTTGGGGTCGTTCGGCTCGGTGGCCGTCGCCTCCGCCATCCAGTCCTGGAACAGCTGGATCGGATCGTCCACGACCGGCACCGGGCGCGGTGGGGCAGGGGAGTGCGTGTCTGGCATGGCGGACCCTTTCTGAGCCTCCAGTGTGGGGCGGCGATCCGGCTTCGCCAAGCCGCCGCAGGCCGTCGCTTGCAGGGTTCGGGACGCGGCCCCAAACTACACGCCATGCAACAGGCAGCGCCGAAGAACGTCTCCCGCGATGTGGTCCGCGCCGTGCTGGAAACGCGCGACCATCGGCACAACGAGACGCATGCGATGCTGCTGGCGATGTTCCAGGGCTTGGTGGCCGAGTTGGTGGAGCAGGGCATGCTGGCGCCAGAGCCGCTGGCGCAGCGGCTGGAACGGAGCCGGGCCGCCATCGCGCCCGCACCGCATGGCGAGGTCGCAAACGATATCCTGACCCATGTGGTGACGTGGCTGGACGCGATGGAACCCGGCCTGCCGCCTGCCCATCCGCCTCGCTGGGTTGCGCCGGTACGAGGCAGCTCGGATGACAGCTAGGCTCACAACCCGCTGAACGGCCGGCGTGGTTCCATGGCGCCGACGGGCATGCCCGCGCTATAGTTGCCGCCTTGGGGGTTTACGCATGGTCACCATCACCTCGCCCGTCTTCAAGCAGAATGCACGCCAGGCCTTGGGCGACGCCGGGCTGCAGAAGGCGCTGGCGTTCAGCAAGCCGCAGTTCATGGCCCGCCGCACCCGCGCGGTGGAGGCGCTGCCGGAGTTCGAGCAGCTGCGCGACATCGGCCGCGACATCAAGAACCACGCGCTGGCCAACCTCGACTTCTACCTGGAGGCCTACGCCACGCGCGTGGAGCAGGCCGGCGGCCAGGTGCATTGGTGCTCAACCGCGGACGAGGCACGGGCCGCCGTGCTGGCGATCTGCCAGAAGGCCGGCGCGCGGACGGTGACCAAGGGCAAGTCGATGATCTCGGAAGAGCTCGGGATCAACGACCACCTCGAGCAGTTCGGCATCACCCCGGTCGAGACCGACCTCGGCGAATACATCATCCAGCTCCGGCGCGAGCACCCGAGCCACATCATCGCCCCGGCCTTCCACCTCAACCGCGAGGACTGGGAGGAAAGCTTCCGCAAGTGCCACACGGACCTCGACCCGGCCCGCGTGTTCCACGAGCGGCGCGACATTTTGACGGAGGCGCGCACCAAGCTGCGGGAGCGGTTCCTGTCCGCCGATGTCGGCATCACCGGGGCGAACTTCCTGATCGCGGAAACCGGCAGCAGCGTCATCGTCACCAACGAGGGCAACGGCGACCTGACGCAGACGCTGCCGCGGGTACACGTCGTGCTCGCCTCCATCGAGAAATGCGTGCCGACGCTGGAGGACGCGACCAGCCTGCTGCGGCTGCTGGCGCGCTCGGCGACCGGGCAGGACTTCTCCGTCTACACCACGTTCTCGACGGGGGTGCGGCGTCCGGGTGACCTGGACGGGCCAGAGGAATACCACGTCGTGTTGCTGGATGGCGGCCGGTCCGCGATGCTCGGGACCGAGTTCGGCGAGATGCTGCGCTGCATCCGCTGCGCCGCCTGCATGAACCACTGCCCGGTGTATGGCGCGGTGGGCGGCCACGCCTACGGTTGGGTCTATCCCGGGCCGATGGGCAGCGTGCTGACGCCGTCCCTGGTGGGGGTGGACAAGGCCGGCCACCTGCCGAATGCCAGCACCTTCTGCGGCAAGTGCGAGAGCGTGTGTCCGGTCAAGATCCCGCTGCCCAAGATGATGCGGCATTGGCGCGAGCGGGAGTTCGAGCGGCACCTGACGCCCACCGGCGTCCGCACCAACCTCGCACTCTGGGCCTGGGTGGCACGCCGGCCGGCGCTCTACCGCAAGGCAACGCGCGTGGCGGCGTGGATGCTGGGCCTGATGGGCCGCCGGCGCGGGCGCTTCGCCGCGCTGCCGTTCGCCGGCGGCTGGACGGCCGGCCGTGACCTGCCGGCACCGGAGGGCGACACGTTCTTCGCCCGCTACGCCCGCCAGCAACGGGCCGCGCGATGAGCCGGGAGGCGATCCTCGGCGCCATCCGCCGCGGCCTGAAGCGCGGGCCACTCCCGGCGGACCAGGCGGCGATGTTGCACGACCGGCTGGACCGCCACCCGCGCCACCTCGTCCCGGCCCGCACGCGGGTGAGCCGGGCGGAGCAGGTGAGCCTGCTGGTCCACTATATCGAGCGGGAGTTCGGCACGGTGGACCGCCTGCCGGACACGGACGCCGTGCCGGGCGCGCTCGGCGCCTACCTGGCGTCGCACAACCTGCCCTCCCAGGCCGCGATCGCCCCGCATCCGGAGCTGCAGATGATCCCCTGGTCGTCACGGCCGCTGCTGGTCCTGCGGGAAGGACGGGCGCAGGCGAGCGACCAAGTGAGCGTGCAGCACGCCTTCGCCGCCGTGGCCGAGACGGGGACGCTGATGCTGCCCTCCGCCCCCGAGCGTCCGACCACGTTGAACCTGCTGGCCGATACCGCCGTGGTGGTGCTGCGGGCAAGCCGGGTGGTCGGTGCCTACGAGGAGGCGTGGGACCTGCTGCGGGCCGCCGGGCCGATGCCGCGCAACGTCATGCTGGTGACCGGGCCGTCGCGCTCGGCCGACATCGAACAGACGCTGGAACTCGGCGCCCACGGGCCGCGTCGGCTGCACGTGCTGCTGATCGAGGATGACCCGGCGGCCATCGCCCAGCCGGACGCGGCATGATGGAAGCAGGGCAGCCGGGCGAATAAGGTCAGCGCCATCCAAACGATCGAATAAACGATGGGCCGTGGGCTCAGCGATGGAGACCGGGAGGCATGGGCAGCGTACGCGCGCCACGTCGCCGCCCTTCCTGGCCGGTCCACGCCCGCCTTGACGCCGGAGCCGCCGGTGCTCGCGGTGACACCGCCGCCCCCGGCGCCCGCCATGATGCGGCAGACGCGCGGAGCCGCACCATCCTACGTGACCGTGGGCGAGCAGCCCGGCGGCGTCGACAACAGCACGTGGTCCCGCCTGCGCACCGGCAAGCTGCCGCCCGGGCGGACGTTGGACCTGCACGGCCGGACGGCGCAGCACGCGTTCCATGCCTTGCAGGCCTTCCTGCTCCGCGCGCATGCCGATCGCGTGCGTTGCGTCGAGGTGATCACCGGCCGCGGCAGCGGCGAGGGCGGCGGCGTGATCCGTCGGGAGCTGCCGCTTTGGCTCAACCTGCCCCCGCTGCGCCCGATGGTGCTGGCGGTAACCCATCCCAACGCGGCCAATACGGGCGCGGTCCGGCTGTTGCTGCGCAAGCCGCGATGACGCCGTTCGGCGAGCACCTGCGCGCGCTGCGCTCGGCCCGCGGCATGACGCTGAAGCAGTTCGCCGCGGCGTTGCAGCTGTCCAGCGCCTATGTGTCGGCCCTGGAGCATGGCCGCCGCGGCGTCCCCAGCACCGGGCTGCTGCACCAGGTGTGCGAGGCTCTGGGCTTGATCTGGGAGGAGGCCGACGAGCTCGCCCGCCTGGCGCGGCTGTCGAACCCGCGCGTCATCGTCAACACCGCCGGCCTGTCGCCGCAGCAGATGGCGTTGGCGAACCGGCTGGCGCAGAGGATCCGCCAGCTGCCCCCTGTGACAGTGGACGCCATGCACCGGTTGCTGGACGAGGTACCCGGCCGAGGCTGACCGTCAGTGCACGTGGACCTCGATCAGCGAACCGTCGAGCGCGGTGTGGTAGACTGCCTGGACCCAGCAGCCGCTGCCATCATACCACACGCTGCCTTTCACCGGCCCGGTGAGGTCGTATTTGCTGGTGGCGAGGGAGCGTGCGCCGAGCTGCAGGGTCTGTGCCGTTGGCACGTCGGCCCGCACGGAAACGACGTTGCCCTTCTCGCGGTCCAGCAGGCGCGTCTGCAGCACGGTCTGGATGTTCCAGAAGCTCGTCGACATCAGCGGCGCGGACCCAGGTTGCGGTCCGACGATGCCGCGCCAAATGCCTGTTTGCGGGTCGCGACTGGCATCGACGTGTCGCGGCGTCCCGTCATCGTCGGTCGTGGTCGTCAGCCGCACCATCTGCCCGTCATGCCAAGATTCCTCGCCATGGTGCTGGTAGCGGAACACGCGGATGCCCAGCATGTGCAGCCCCACGGCGACGTCGATGGTCACCGTCAGGTCCTGTCCTGCCACGGCGTAATGCACGGTCTGGTGCCCGATCACGTCACCGCCGCGCAGGATGTCGTAGCTCACGGTCTGCCCGTTCGACACCGGGCATACCGGCAGCGGCGCGGCCGACGCACCGAGCGCGGTTCCGAGAGCCGGGATGGCGAGAAGAAGCGGGAAGCCGGTCGGGTTTGTCACGCCGCTATCCTAGCGGAGCGGAGCCTCAAGGCCAGTTCCCAATTCTGACCGAACCGCGCTAAGTCCTCGCGCATGCTCCGCGGCATCCTCACCGTCGGCGGCTGGACCATGGCGTCCCGCCTGCTCGGCTTCGCGCGCGATATGCTGATCGCGGCCCTGGCGGGCACTGGCGGGATCGCGGACGCATTCTTCGTCGCGAACAAATTGCCGAACATGTTCCGCCGCTTGTTTGGGGAGGGCGCATTCAACGCGGCCTTCGTGCCGGAGTTCACCGGCTTGCTCGCGACCGAAGGGCACCTGGCGGCCAAGAGTTTCGCGCAGCAGGCGATCAGCGTGCTGGCGTTCTGGCTGCTGGGGCTGACGGTGCTGGGCGAAGCCTTCATGCCCGCGATCATGCACGTGCTGGCGCCGGGCTTCACGGAGGAGCCGGGCAAGTTCCAGCTCGCCGTCGACCTGGCGCGCATCACCTTCCCCTACCTTGTCCTGATCTGCCTGTCCGCCCTGCTCTCGGGCGTGCTGAATGGGCTGGACCGCTTCGCCGCCGCCGCCGCGGCGCCGATGCTGTACAACCTGTGTTCGATCGCGGCGATGCTGCTGCTGACGCGTTTCGTGCCGACGGTGGGCCATGCCCTGGCCTGGGGCGTGTCCGTCGCGGGCGTGGCGCAGTTGGCGCTGCTGGTCTGGGCCACCCGGCGCGCCGGCATGCCGATGACCATCCCGCGGCCGCGCCTGACGCCGGCGATGCGCATCCTGCTGCGCCGCATGGGGCCGGGCCTGATCGGCGCCTCGGCCATGCAGCTCAACCAGGTGGTCGACGTGATCGTGGGCAGCCTGCTGCCGCCGGGCGCGATCTCCCTCCTTTACTATGCGGACCGGGTGAACCAGTTGCCGCTCGGCACGATCGGCGCTGCGGTCGGCACGGCGCTGCTGCCGCTGCTGTCGCGCCAGGTCCGCGGGCCGGACCCGCAGGCGGCGGTCGGCACGCTCAACCGCGCGCTCGAGTTCGCTCTGGTGCTGACGGTCCCGGCGGCGCTGGCGCTGATCGTGTCGGGCTACCCCATCCTGGCGGTGCTGTTCGAGCGCGGCGCCTTCACTCTGGATGCGGCGCGGCTGTCCGCCCAGTCGCTGGCGGCCTACGCGCTGGGGCTGCCGTTCTTCGTGCTGGTGAAGGTCCTGGCGCCGGCGTTCTTCGCCCGCGGGGATACGGCCACGCCCGTGCGGATCGGCATGGTCACGCTGGTGCTGAACTTCGCGTTGAACCTGGCGCTGATGATCCCGCTGCAGCATGTCGGCCCCGCCTTGGCCACCAGCCTGGCCGCGATCTTCAACGTGGGCGCGTTGACGCTGATGCTGTACCGGCGGCGGTTCCTGGTCGCCGATGCCAGGCTGCGGCAGCGGCTGCCGCGGATCGGCCTGGCGGCGGTGGCGATGGCGGCGACGCTGTGGCTGGTGCAGCGGGACCTGTTCGACCCGGCGGCCATGTCCCGCGGGGTGCGCTGGGTCGCCTTGGCTGCCCTGGTGGGCGGCGGCTGTGCGGTCTACGGCATTGCCGGCCTGGCACTGGGGGCGTTCGACGCGCGCGAGGTCGTGGGGCGGTTCCGCCGGCGCCGCCCTGCGTGACGCTGCCAGCGCGCTTTGCTGCACCGCACGCCTGTTTTTTGCAATGATCGGCCGGGCGCGCGCATGGTGGGCCGACTGGGGCGACAGACTCCCAGCGTAAGAACCGAGGAGCCGAGCTATGACCGTTGCAGCCATCCTGCGGCACAAGAGCGCCGAGACGATCACCATCGCGCCTGAGACCCTGCTGGTCGACGTGGCGACCCTGCTGTCCCGGCATCGCATCGGCGCCGTTCCCGTGATGGAGGGCGACGAGCTCGCCGGCATCCTCAGCGAGCGCGACCTGGTGCACTGCCTGGCCCGGCACGGCGCGCACGCGCTGGACCTCACGGCGGCGCAGGCGATGACGCGGGCGGTGCAGACCGTCCAACCGGAGACGACCGTGGTCGAGGCGATGGCGGCGATGACGGCCGGGCGGTTCCGCCACATGCCCGTGCTGGTGGACGGCCGCATGACCGGGCTGATCAGCATCGGCGACGTGGTGAAGGCGAGGCTCGACGAGCAGGCCAACGAGGTCGACAGCCTGCGCGCCTACGTCGTGGGCGCCTGATACCCCGGCGCGTCAGCCGCCCGGACCGACCGCTTCAGGCCTGCCAGCAGCCGCATCAGCCCGTCGATGTCGGCGCCCGAGAGTTCGGCGAACGCCTCGGCGACCCAGCCCTCGTGCTCGGCCGCCATGGCCGCGAACTCCCGCCGGCCGTCCGCGGTCAGGCTGACGGTGACGGTGCGGCGGTCATTCGGCCGCGGCATACGGGTGACCAGGCCGTCCGCCACCAGCCGTTCGATCAGCCCGGTGACGTTGCCGTTGGACACCATCATCCGGCGGGAGATGTCGCCCAGCGTCATGCCGTCCGGCGCACGGTCGAGCTGGGCGAGCAGGTCGAAGCGCGGCAGCGTCACGTCGAAGCGCTCGCGCAGCCGGCCGCGGATCATCGTCTCCATCATCGTGGTGCAGGTGAGCAGGCGCAGCCAAAGCCGCAACTCGTCCTTGTGGTGCGCCGGGTGCTCCACCGCGCGGGTTTCCGCGTCCAGGATGATCGTGTCGTCGGTCAAATCGCCGCACCTTTTCCGGGCGTCGGAGATATCAGAGCGAGATTGCAGCGGCAATGGTTCAAGCCTAAAGCAATTTCGACGGCGACAGGAGGTTTGCGATGCGGATAGCCATTCTCGGTGGCGGCCCGGCGGGCCTCTATTTTGCCATCCTGATGAAGCACGCCGACCCGGCACACGACATCACCGTCTACGAACGCAACCGGGCGGATGACACGTTCGGCTTCGGCGTCGTGTTCAGCGACCAGACGCTGGAGACGTTCGAGCGTTACGACCGGCCGAGCTTCGAGGCGATCACGCGCGAGTTCGCCTACTGGCAGGACATCGAGATCCGCCACAAGGGTACGGTGCACCGCATCGGCGGCAACGGCTTCTGCGGCTGCGCCCGACGCACCCTGCTGATGCTGCTGCAGGCCCGCGCCCGCTTCCTGGGCGTGCGGATGGAGTTCCGCCACGAGGTCGCCGGGCTGGAGGAGGTGGCGGATGCCGACCTGGTCGTCGCCGCCGACGGCATCAACTCCGCCGTGCGGGAGCGCCATGCCGCGCATTTCCGCCCGGCAGTCGACATGCGGCCGAACAAGTTCACCTGGATGGGCTCGACCAAGCCGCTCGACGCCTTCCTGTTCTCGTTCCGCGAAACCGAGTGGGGCGTGTTCATCGCCCATGCCTACCAATACGAGGCCGGCCGTTCGACCTGGGTGCTGGAGACCGACGAGGCGACCTGGCGCCGCGCCGGGCTCGACCAAATGGACGAGGCCGCCTCCGCCCGGTTCATGGAAGGTGTCTTCGCCGCCGACCTGGACGGGCACGGGCTGATCACCAACCGTTCGCTCTGGCGATCCTTCCCGATGATCCGCAGCGGCAGCTACGTCATGGGCAAGGTGGTGCTGCTGGGCGACGCCAAGGCGACGGCGCATTTCTCCATCGGCTCCGGCACCAAGCTGGCGATGGAGGATGCCATCGCGCTGTTCGAGAGCCTGCGCGCCCAGCCCGCCGTGCCGGAGGCGCTGGCGCATTTCGAGGCGACCCGGCGCGAGGAGGTGGAGAAGACGCAGCACGCCGCGGACGTGTCGCTGGTGTGGTTCGAGCAGGTGCGTCGCTTCTGGGGCATGGACCCGGTGCAGTTCGCGTTCGGCGTCATGACGCGGTCGAAGTCCATCACCTACGACAACCTCCGCCTGCGCGCCCCGGAGTTCGTCGCCGAGACGGACCGGATGTTCGCCCGCTTGGTGGCGGCGCAGGGGTTCGACGTGGACGTGGCAAAGCCGCTGCCGCCGATGTTCCAGCCCATGGCGTTGCGCGGCACCGTGCTGGCCAACCGCGTCGTCGTCTCCCCCATGTGCATGTACTCGGCGCAGGACGGCGTGCCGAACGACTGGCACATGGTGCATTACGGCAGCCGCGCGATCGGCGGTGCCGGGCTGCTGTTCACCGAGATGACGGACGTGTCGGCCGAAGCGCGCATAACGCCGGGCTGCACGGGGATCTACACGGACGAGCAGGAGACGGCCTGGGCGCGCATCACCGCCTTCGTGCACGCCCGCTCGCAGGCCAAGATGTGCCTGCAACTCGGCCATGCCGGGCGCAAGGGTGCCACCCGGCTGATGTGGGAGGGGATGGACCGGCCGTTGCCAGTGGGCGGGTGGGACATCGTCGCCCCGTCGCCGCTGCCGTACTACCCCGACAGCGCGGTGCCGCGGGAGATGACGCGCGCCGACATGGACCGGGTGGTGGCCGATTTCGGCCAGGCGGCGGTCCGGGCGGAACGCGCCGGCTTCGACATGCTGGAGCTGCATTGCGCCCACGGCTACCTGCTGGCGACCTTTCTCTCGCCGTTGACCAACCGCCGCACCGACGCCTATGGCGGCAATCTGGCCAGCCGCCTGCGCTTCCCGCTGGAGGTGTGGGACGCCGTCCGCGCCGCGTGGCCCGGCACCAAGCCGATGTCCATGCGCATCTCCGCCAGCGACTGGGCCGAAGGAGGCATCACCACGGCGGAGGTGATGGCGATCTGCCAGGCCTTCGCCGACCATGGCTGCGACCTGATCGACGTGTCGTCCGGCCAGACCGTGCACGACTCGCGGGCGGTGTATGGCCGAATGTTCCAGGTGCCGTTCAGCGATGCGATCCGCAACGAGGCCGGGCTGGCGACGATGTGCGTCGGCAACATCACGGCGGCTGACCAGGTGAACACGATCCTCGCCGCCGGCCGGGCCGACCTGGTGGCGCTTGGGCGGCCGCATCTGGCCAACCCCTACTTCACCTTGCACGCGGCGGCGCAGTATGGCGTCACGATGCTGCCATGCCCGCCGCAATACCAGCCCGGCAAGCAACAGCTGTTCCGCACGGAGGAGCAGGCGCGCCGTGAGCTTGAGGAATTGCGGCGCAAAGCCAAGCCGAAGGTCACGGTCGTTCCGCAGGCGGCGCGCGCGGCGGAATAGAGCCGCCGGCCGCCATTCGGCATCGCGGCATGCAAAAAGGCCGCATCCGGCATGCATCCCGATGTAGCACCCGGCGGTTACCGGCTTGTATGTCTCGCATCCGCGTGATGCTGTGACGCGCGAGCAATGAGGAGTCTTCAAGGATGGCGAAGAGCGTGACGACGAAGACGACGGCGAAGAAGGCACCACCGCCCCCGCCGGCGAAGGCCGTGGCGAAGCCCGCTGCCAAAGCGGCCGCGAAGACCCCAGCGAAGGCTCCGGCAAAGGGCGCCAAGGCAGTGGCCAAGCCCGCTCCTGCCGTGACCGTGACGGTCAAGCACATGGCCGCGGCGTTTGCCGAGCGGCACAACATGCCCAAGCGCGAAGCGGACGGCATGCTGACCGATGTGTTCAGCACTGTCGTGGAACATCTGAAAGCGGGAGACCGGGTCCGCATCGGTGGGCTCGGCATCATCGAGGTGAAGAACCGCCCCGCCCGCATGGGGCGCAATCCGGCGACAGGCGCCGCAATCGAGATCAAGGCCAGCCGAAAGATCGCGTTCCGTGCGGCCAAGGAACTGAAGGGCGCGATCTGAAGTGGACGGTGCCGAGCCGTCAGCCACTCGGCACCGTTCCGCCGGCTAGATCTCCGTCGGGGCTTCGGCGCTCTTGCGCGGGCGGCGCTTGGCAGGTGCCTCCACCGGGTCGGCGCCGTTCGCCTTCGCGGTCTCAACCATCTTCGCGGGTTTCTTCGCGGCAACGGCCTTGGCCGGCGGCTTCACCGGGGCGGCGGCCTTCGGCTTGGCCGGGGCGGCCGGCTTGCGCGCCTTTTCCTTCGCAGCCGTGACCTTCAGCTTTTCTTTGCGGCCCTTCAGCTCGTCGCGGATCATGGCTTGCGCGGCCTTGGCGACGGCTGCGCGGGATGCTTCCGGCACGGCATCCAGCGCGGTGAAGAAGGCCTGGCTGACCGGCTTCGTGCCGCGCGGCGCGCGGTTGGATGTGGTCTCTGCTTTCAGCATGGTGGGCGACTCCAAATGCGATCGTGATGATCGTACCGCACATATAGTCGATGTTGCGAAACGAAAAACCTAATTCGCTTGACTTTTGTTCGGGCCAAGCACGCGGGGCTGGCATTTAGGCCAGCATCGCCCCGAGTGCAATCGCGCAGCGATCATTCCGACACGACAAGCCGCTTGTGCAGACCCAAGCCAGGCCGCCGCCGCTCCTGAAGTTTGGTCGCAGGCAGGTTCAAGTGGCGATCCATTTGTAAACAAGTGCAACACGGCCGTGCACGAGTTCAGGGCTTAGGCCGGTCCATAGTTGCCGCATTGGCATGTCCCTTTGACGAGACGCGGTATTTATCGATCGATCCATGAAAAGGGCAGGCCTAATAGCCGACGGTGTTAGCCGCACGGCGGGCGGACGGCCGGCTCCCACCCACCTCCGCCATGCAACGTGAGGCGGCATCTCCGCATGGTGTTCGAATACGCGCGGCGCTTGATTTATCTGCGCCGGGGCGATTGGGTGTGGCATGACCCAAGCTGCGCCGAACCTCCTTGCACCCGATGATGATCCTTGGCTGTGGCTGGAGGAGGTGGAGGGCCAACGCGCCACCGCCTGGGCCGATGCCCAGACCGCAGCCACGCTCGGCAAGTTCGGCGGCCCGGCCTACCTGGCCGATCGCGACGCGCTCCGCTCCCTGCTGGATCGGCCGGACAACCTGCCCGTGCCCGGGCGACGCGGTGGCCTGCTCTATAACTTCTGGCGCGACGCCAGCCATCCGCGCGGCGCCTGGCGCCGGACCACGCTGGAGTCCTATCGCACCGACGCGCCCGATTGGGACGTCCTGGTCGACCTCGACGCGGTGGCGGCCGCCGAAGGGGAAGACTGGGTCTGGCAGGGCGCTGCCACGCTTTTGCCGATGCATGACCGCGCCATCATCCGCCTCTCCCGCGGCGGCAGCGATGCCGTCGTGCTGCGGGAGTTCGACATGCAGGCTCGCGGCTTCCTCGCCGACGGCTTCAACCTGGCCGAGGCGAAAGGCGGCGTGGCCTGGATCGACCGCGACACGCTGCTGCTATCCTCCGCGGCCTTCGGGGCGACGCAGTCCGGCTACGCCAGCACGGCCCGGCTGTGGCGACGCGGACAGCCGCCCGGTCCGCCGCTGTTCGAAACCGGGCCGGCGAACATGTCCGCCTGGGGTGACTACGACACGGCGACCGGATGGCTGGTTTTTGGCGAGGCGAAGGACTTCTTCAACTTCAACTTCTTCATCGGCGACCTGACCGGGCCCAAGCGCCGCGTCGAGCTGCCGTCCGATGCGGGCTTCGTGTGGGAGCGCCGATGGTTGGCGATCAAGCTGCGGACGCCGTGGACCGTCGGTCACAGGCACTACGCCGCAGACACGCTGCTCGTGATCGACCGCGATGCCTTCCTGGCCGGTGACCGCGTGTTCAAAGTCCTGTTCGAGCCGTCGCCCCGCGTGGCCCTGCAGAACTTCGGTTGGGTCGGCGGCATGCTGTTGGTCGGCATCCTGGACGAGCTGCGGCCTGTCATCCGATTGATCCAGCCCGGCAGCTGGACCACGCACGTGCTGGACGACATGCCGCCGGTCGGCACGGCGGGCGCTTGGGCCCTGGACGTGGAGGAGACCGAGTCCGATGGCACGCTCCTCGCCAGCGTGCAGGACCCGCTCACCCCGCCCACGTTGATGATGGTCCCGCCAGGTCCTGCCGCGCCCATCATCCTCAAGCGCAGCCCGGCCGCGTTCGATTCGGCGGGCTTGGTGGTGACGCGGCATGAGGCGATCTCCAGCGACGGCGAGCGTATTCCCTACGTGCAAGCGGGGCCGCCGGGCGAAACCGGCGAGGCGCCGGTGCACATGACCGGCTATGGCGGGTTCGGCGCGAGTTCCAACCCGGCCTACGCCATCCGCACGGGCAAGCTCTGGCTGGAGCGGGGCGGCACGACGGTACTCGCCAACATCCGCGGCGGGCGGGAGTTCGGCACGCGGTGGCACGAGGCCGGGCGCCGGGAAGGCAAGCGCCTGTCGCACGACGACTTCGCGGCGGTCGCGGCGGACCTGGTGCGGCGCGGCGTCACCCGGCCGGGGCGCATCGCGGCGGAGGGTGGCTCCAACGGCGGGCTGCTGATCGCCAACATGCTCACCCGCTACCCCGAGCGGTTCGGCGCGCTGTTCTGCACCATCCCGCTGATCGACATGCGCCGCTATGCGCGATTGCTGGCGGGGGCGAGTTGGATCGCGGAATACGGCGACCCGGCGATCCCGGAGGACTGGGCGTTCCTCGGCCCCATCTCCGCCTACCACGCCGCCGAACCAGGACGGCCCTATCCGCCGATCCTGCTGGCGACGGCGCGGCGGGATGACCGGGTGCATCCAGGCCATGCCCGCAAGATGGCGGTCAAGCTGCAGGCGATGGGCTACGACGCGCATTTCTACGAGCCGGCCGCCGGCGGCCACGGCTACGGCAAGGACAACGCCGAAGTCGCCGCCTTCTCCGCCCTCGGCATCACGTTCCTCCGCCAGGCGATCGGCTGGACGTGAACCTCGGACTGCGCGGTAAAAAAAAGCCCTCGCCCGCTGGCGGAAGAGGGAGCTCCGCCACATGCGATGGCCCTGCCCAGAAGGAGAGTGAGAAGAAAGGCAGAGGGATGGGAGCGGTTGCTCAGTACTCGAACTGGTAGGTTAATCCGACGCTGTTGCCGCCGGAGCCGGCGCCGACGTCGGTCTCCGCCTTCAGCCCCTTATAGATGTCGATCTGCACGGTGGCCTGGGTGTTGGCCCCCGTCGTGCCTTGCTTGGCGCCCACATACACGCCGTTGGCCACGTACTTCCCGGCCTCGATCGTCGCCGCGCTGCTGCCGCCGCTGCCGCCGCTCTGGCCGCCGCCGACCGACAGCCGGTCCAGCCCGAGCCCCTTGCGCACGCTCTCCAGCGGGTTGGACGCACCGCTCGTCGTCCCGGACAGGTCGGCCAGCGCAGCGGCGATCTCGGCGTATTGGAACGGCCCCAGTTCCTTGGCGCTGCGGCCGAACAGCAGCTGGGCGAGCACCTCGTCCTGCGGCAGCGGCGGTGACGCGGACAGGGTGATCTTCGGCATGCTGGCGAAGCCGCTGACGATCAGCATCGCGGTGCCCGCCGCCGTGGGGCTGTCCGCCTCGAAATCGAGCGAGGGGTCGATCTTGTTCGTCACCCCGGCGCCATCGAACCCCACCTTGCCGCGCGCGAAGGTCAGCGTGGTGCCGGCCAGGCTGAACGTGCCGCGCCGCATGTTGAACGCCCCGCTGACCTGGGGCGCCGTGGTCGAGCCGCCGACATGCAGGCTGCCACCCAGCACTGCGTCCACCCCGCGTCCGCGTACGAAGATCTGGCCCGGCGTATCCAGCTGCAGGTCCAGCCGCACGGTGGCGCCGGACTTGGCGGGCGGCGGCGGCGGCGCGCCGGCGATCCGCACCGGCAGCACTGCGACGGAGACGGGCAGATGCTCGGGGATGTTGATGGTGGCCTGACGGATGGCGACCTTTCCGGACGCCGCCAGCGTGCCCGCGACGTCACCGCGCACGAGGAGGTCGGCATCCAGGTCGGCGGTCAGGCGTTCGCTGGCCAGCGGCCGGGCATTGCGCAGCGTCAGCGCCACGTCCACCGGCATCGCGCCGCGCAGCCCCACGCTGCCGCTCGCCGACAGTGTCCCGGGCCCGGCCTGCCCCGTCAGGCTGGCGATGCGGACGGTGTCCCCGCTGGCCCGGATGGTCGCCGCCAGCGCGGTGATCCGCACGCCTTGGCCGAAATCCTGCACCTCGCCGTTGGCCAGCGTCAGCGTGCCGTCCGCGGAGGGCGCCGCCGCGGTCCCGTTCACGCCCACATCCAGCGACACCTGCCCGCGGGCGCGCCGTCCGTCCGGCGCCAACACCGGGTCCAGCACCGCCAAGTCCACTGCGCCCGTCGCCCGCACCGCCAGCGCACCAGCGCCGAGCGGCACGCGGCCAGCCACGGCCAGGTTCGACCGCCCGACGCCCAACCGTGCGTCGACCGTGGCACTCTTGCCCGCGAGTTGCGCCGTCGCCGTGAGGTTGGCTGGCGGCAGCGCACGCGCCTGGCCGGTGCGCATGTGCAGACCGGTCGCGGTCAACCGCACGGTGGCGGACGGCGCCGCGGTCGAGCCGGTCAGCTTGGCATCGGCGCTGATCTCCCCGCTCGCGTCCACGCTGGGCGCGAAGGGCTTCGCCAGGTCGGGCGTTACGCCGCGCAGCGAGGCCGTCAGGTTCAGCGCCGGCGTCACGCGGCCGGCAAGGTCCAGCACCGCCTGTTGCAGGCCGACCCGCAGGCGGTCGACCGCCACCCCGTCGCCGAAGCTCACGCGGGCCGGCGCCAGCAGCCGGACGGTCTGGCCTTTCCACTCCGCGTCGAGGGCTGCGAGCTGCACCGCCTTGGCCACCAGGTTGAGCGTCGCGGTGCTGGTCACCGTCGCGTTGGCGCCGGCCAGGTTGGTCAGGCCGGCCGACAAGCGGAGGCCGAGCGCGTCCTGCGGTCCGTTCACCGCCAGCTTGGCGGAGCCGCCGATCCCGCTCGCTTCGATGCCGGTGACGTCCAGCGTGGCTGCCACCACGGGGTGGGTGGTGGGGTCCGTCACCCGGGCCGACAGCACGGCGCGGCCCACCCGGCTGCCCGGGATGCCCGCGTCCCGGGCGTCGAGGTCGAGCTTGGCCGCGCCACCCGCCTGCAACTCCGCCTCGGCCGACACGCCGCCGCTGACCGCCTGGCCGATCAGCGGACGCAAGTCTTCCAGCCGGGTCATGCGCAGGCCGAGCTTGCCCTGCGGCAGGGTGGCGCCGGGCGGCATGGTCACGCCACCCTCGGCATGCAGGCTCTTCCAATCCGCCCTGTCGATGGTGGCGTGCAGCGTGCCGTCGGCAGCGCGGTCGGCATGCAGCGAGAGCGTCAGCGGCGCGGCCTCCAGCGTGCCCTCCGCGACCAGGCTGCCCGCGGGTTTGCCAGGCAGGCCGCTCGCATCCAGCGAGACGGTCACCGGCCCGCGGGGCACGCCCCTGGTGCCGATGGTCCCGTCGAGCTTCGCGGCGACCGTCAGGTTGTCCGTCCCTCCCTTCGCCGTTCCTGCGAGGGAGGCGGCGCCCTCCACGCTGGAGGCCAATACCGCCAAGTCCGTCAGGCCCACTCTATACTGTACGTCCAGCGCGCCCGCCTTGTCGGTGCCGCTGGCCGCGAGGGTGAGCGTGCGCCCGTCCACCTCCGCCCGGCTGATCGTGATGTCGCTGCCGGCCAGCGCGACCGTCACGCCCAGCTTCGCGCTGTCGCCGACCAGCCCCGGCACGGGCGCCATCCCGCCGGTGATCCCCAGCGTGCCGTCCACTTTAACGGTGGTGGTGCCGCCTGCCATCGCCGCGTCCACCGCGAGCTGCGTGCGACCTTGGATGTCCACGCCTCCCGCGGCCGCCAACGGCTGCAAGTCGGGCGCCGTGAGGTCGACATGGGCGGCGATGTCCCCGCCGGTCCTGGCCGTGCCGTTCGCCTGCACCAAGGGGTGGACCAGGCTGAACGTCACCGGCCGGGCCGGGTCATCCAGCCGGACCTGCGCCTGCAGGGTGACGGGCGCGGCCGCGAACAGGTCTGGCTTCGGCCCCGGGATGCGCAGCCCGCCGACGGTAGCGCGGAGCGCGGCGGCGCCGGCGTTGCCGGAGAGGTCCGCCGCCAGCGAGGCGACCTGCGCGCCGCCGGCCGCCAGGTTGGCCAGGCGCAGCGTTCCCGTCGCGTCCGGCTTGGTGAACGGGCCGTGCACGTGCGCGTCCAGCGCCACGGACTGCCAGGCGACGCCGGGCGCCGGCGTCATGGCCGGGGCGTCGGCGGCGATGTCGAGGTCGGCCGCCTGCCCGACCAAGTCGACCGTGCCCTTGGCGGTGGCGCGCAGCGGCCCGGCCGCCAAGGTCAGCGCCAGCACTTCCGCGGAGCGCGGGCCGTCGACGCTGGCAGCCAGGTCGATGGCGCCGATGTCCGGCAGCTTGGCGATCGCGGCGATCAACCCGCGGGGCGGCTCCGTCACCTTGAGCTTTGCGGTTAGGTGGCTCGGGTCGAGATGGCCCTGCACCTGGTAGCTGCCGCCGTAGTCCAGCCGGTCGACCGTCACATCGGCTTGGCCGTCCTGCAGCGACGCCAACCGGGCGGATCCGTCCAGCGCCAACGCGGCAGCCACGCCCGCCACCGGGGCGCCGATCTCGGCCCGATGGACGTGCAGCGCCGCGACCGAGACGCGGACCGGCAGGGTGAACGGAGCGCTGTTCGCGGGTTCCGGCTTGGCCGGCGCCGGGCTGGCCACCGGCAGCCGCAGCACCTGGACGCGCCCGGCGCTGAGCAGGTCCACTTGCGCCTCGCGGTGCAGCAGCGCGAGCGGCGACCAGTCCAGCGCGACGTCGTCCAGCGTCAGCCAGGCTCCTTGCGCGTCGTGGATTTCCGCATGGGCCAGGCGCAGCGCATCCGGGAACCGACCGGCCAGGCCGCCGATCCGCACCTGTCCGCCGGTGAGCTGCCCGGCCAGTCGCTCGGCCAATCGGCGGCCCGGGTCCACGTTCAGCAACAGCACAGCCGCGAGCACGGCAAAGACCGGCACCAGCACCAGCACGCCGACGGTCCAGGCCACGATGCGGAGAAGCGTGCGCATCTACGTGTACGTGCTCCGCCTGGAGGGTGCGTGGCGACTTGGCAACGCACCATCGCGCCGCTTGTGGTGGGGTGCCAAAGCGCACCCAACCCTACGAGGTTGGCGCGATGGCCGCATCAGAACGCCTGCCCCAGCCCGACATAGGCTTCCGCGATCTCGTCCTTGCGCCGCTTGTTCAGCGGCACCGCGATGTCCAGACGGATCGGGCCGAGCGAGGTGTAGTAGCGCGCGCCCACGCCGACGCCGCTGAACACGGTGCCGGTGAACGGGGCGGAGGTCTGCCCCACTGGCCGGCGTCGATGAAGGCCACGGCGCCGAAGCTCTCCCCGAAGCGCTGCCGGTATTCCACCGTCGCCGCGGTCACGGACGTGCCACCGACCGGCCGCTGGCTGGGGAAGAGCGGCCCGACGGACTGGTAGCGGTAGCCGCGCACGGTGGCGCTGCCGCCGGCGTAGAAGCGCTGGTCCGGCGGGATCTCGAACGTGGTCGCGCCCTGCGCCGTCCCGACCAGCCCGCGCAGGGCGACCACGCTGCGCCCCTCGGTGTCCGCCAGGTTGATGTAGGTCGAGCCGCTGAGCTGGATCAGCGTGAAGAAGGAGGTGTTGCCGCCGAACGGCTCCGTTGGGGTGACGGTCAGCTTGGCCTTGATGCCGTGCGTCGGGTTGAACAGCCCGTCCGGCCCGGTGCTGTCATAGGTGACGCCCAGCGGCACGCCCAACAGCGTGTAGGAGTCGGTGAGCCCCTCCTGCGTCACCCGCTCCTGCACGCCGGACAGCCCGGCGGACGCGCTCCACTCGTCGGTCAGCTTGCGGCTGAGCGACACGCCGGCAAGCTCCGCGTCGCGGCTATAGGCATACAGGTTCTCCTTCAGGTAGGCCGCGTTGTAGCTGAGCGACTGGTCCCGCCGCAGCCAGTCCGGCTGGGTGAAGGTCGCGTTGAAGTTGTAGCCTGGACCCTTGATCTCCGCCCCGGTCTCCGCCTCCGTGATGGCGGCGCCGAGGGTCAGCGTCTCCGCGTTGCCGAACACGTTGCGGTAGGTGAAGGTGGCGCCCGCGGTGGGCCCCGTGTCCGTCGAGTAGGCGACGTTGAACGCCACCGCGTGACGCGGCCGCTCCGTGACGGTGAAGGTCAGCGGGATGGTGCCGTCAGGCGCCAGATGGTCGGGGATGCGGGCGTCGACCGAGGAGAACACGCCGCTGGCCGACAGGTCCTGCCGCGCCTTCTCGATCTCGCCCGGGTTATACGGCTCGCCGCGATGCACCAGCAGGCGGCGGCGGACGTAGCTGTCGTTGGTAACCTTGAGCCCGTCCACGTCGATGGCGCCGATATCCACCCGAGGGCCGGGATCGACGTGGAAGGTGATGTCCAGCACCTTGTCCGCCGGCGTCTCCACCGCGTCCGGCGTGCTGACCTTGGCCAGGGCGTGGCCGGTGTCGCGCAGGGCCGCCAGCAAGTTGTCCTGCGCGGCGAGCACCTTGGCGGCGACCGCCGGGTCACCGGGTGCGATGCCCAGCCTGGCCCGGTCGGCGTCCGAGACCGCGCCATCCACCGTCACCCGGCGCAGGTGGAACAGCGGCCCGCGGTCCACCGAAACGGTGATGGCGGCGTTGGCGCCGGCCGGCTTGGCGGACAGCGCGTCCGGCAAAGTGGGGTCGTCCACCGCGTGCCCGTCGATGCGGATCGTCGCGTGTCCGTCATAGTAGCCGAAGCTGTGCAACGCGGTCTCCAGCCGCGCCACGTCGCCCTGGGCGCGGGTGACGAGGGCGAACGGCCCGACGGGTGCGCTGGTCCGCAGCGAGATGAGGGTGGAGCTGTCGTGCAGCGCGCCGTCGATCGCGCTGTCGCCGGTGGGTGCGACCGTCACGTCATACGGCTGCGGGTCGGCCGCATGCGCGGGGGGCTGCACGGTGGTGCCCACGGCTGCGAACAGCGCCAGGCGTCGAAGGATACGGCGACGAGGCATGCCGTCCCGCTATACAGGCGAACGTCGCGTTGCACGAGACGTGCTTCGTGGTTGTCCTTCGTCCTGGCAGCGGGTTATCTCCCAGCCGATGCCGCCCCAACCCAGCAGCCGCCGGCTGATCGCCCGGCGTGACACGCGGCCGCCCATCGTGGTCGACGGCACCGTATGGCCGGACACGATCTCTCCGGCGCGGCGCGTCCTGCGCGGCGCCCGCGCGGCCTGGCGCGGCGCGGTGGCGCTCGGCTGGACGCTGGCGTGTTGCGGGGTGCAGGCGGCGCTGCTGGTGCTGCCCGGCCGCGGCAAGGTGGTGTTCGCCCGGCTGTACTGGGCCGTGTTCAGCAGTCTGATCGGCCTTCAGGTCCGCACCATCGGCGCGCCAGTGGTGCGCAATCGGGAGCGCCGGGTGATCTATGCCGCCAACCACAGCTCCTGGCTGGACATCCCGGTGCTGGGCGGAAGGTTGGAGGCATGCTTCGTCTCCAAGGACGCCGTCGCGAGCTGGCCTGGGGTCAGCCTGGTCGCCCGGCTGGGACGGACCGTGTTCGTCAGCCGCACCCGCGGCGCCACGGGGCGGGAGCGCGACGACATGCGGGCGCGGTTGGCGGCGGGCGACAACCTGCTGCTGTTCCCCGAGGGCACCAGCTCGGACGGCAGCCGGGTGCTGCCGTTCCGGTCCGCGTTCTTCTCGATCGCCGAGGGCGACGACCCGCCGCTGATCCAACCGATCTCGGTCGTGTATGACCGGCTGGGCGGGTTGCCCACCCGGCGCAGCACCCGCGCCGTGTTCGCCTGGTATGGGGACATGGAACTGAGCAGCCATTTCTGGCGCCTGGCGCAGTGGCGCGGCCTGCGGGTCACGGTCCTGGTCCATCCGCCGATCGATCCCAGGGATTTCCCCAACCGCAAGGTGCTGGCGCAGATCGCCTGGGATGCCGTGGCCAAAGGCGCCGCTGCCATGCGGCAGAACCGCGAGGAGCGCGCGGTGGCACTTGTCGCATCGCACGCCTTGGCACCGGCAGCGTAACGGTCCTTGACAGCGCCGGGGCAAAGTCTGGCAGTATCGCGGACCAGACCGGAGGCCAGAATCGGCTGCGGACCTTGACCGGCGCTCGCGTGGGGATAAGTGCTGCCGTCACGCCACCGGGCAGCCCCGGCGGCGGTTGCTGGAGCCGACCCGCCGCATGACAGAGCCCAAGCGCCTGCACGTCATCACGTGGGGCTGCCAGATGAACGTGTACGACAGCGCCCGCATGGCGGATGTCCTGGCGCCGCTCGGCTACCGGCCGACCGCCACCGCCGAGGACGCGGACATGGTCATCCTCAACACCTGCCACATCCGCGATCGGGCGGCGGAAAAGGTGTTCTCCGAACTCGGCAAGCTGCGCCGGATCAAGCAGGCGCGGGCCGACGCCGGGCAGCGCACCGTGCTGGCAGTGGCCGGCTGCGTGGCGCAGGCAGAGGGCGACGCGCTGCTCCGGCGTGCACCGTTCGTCGACATCGTGCTCGGCCCGCAGACCTACCATCGCCTGCCGGAAATGGTCGCCCGGGCGGCGCGGGCCGGCGGCACGGTGACCGAGACCGACTTCACCACGGTGGAGAAGTTCGACGCGCTACCGGAGCAGGCGGCGAGCCAGGGGCTGACCGCCTTCCTCACCATCCAGGAAGGCTGCGACAAGTTCTGCTCGTTCTGCGTCGTCCCCTACACGCGCGGTGCGGAGGTGAGCCGCCCGGCCATGGCGGTGCTGGCGGAGGCGCGCCGCATGGTGGCGGGCGGCACGCGGGAGATCACGCTGCTCGGGCAGAACGTGAACGCCTGGGCCGCACCGGGCACGGATGGCGCCCGATGGGGCTTGGCGGAGCTGGTGCGGGCGCTCGCCGCGCTCCCGGGTCTGCTGCGCATCCGCTACACGACCAGCCACCCGCGCGACATGACCGACGCCCTGATCGCCGCGCATCGCGACGTCCCGGCGCTGATGCCGTTCCTGCATTTGCCGGTGCAGTCCGGATCGGACCGGATGCTTGCGGCGATGAACCGGCGCCACACGGCGGACGACTATTGCCGCCTGGTGGACCGGCTCCGGCGCGCCCGCCCCGACCTGGCCCTGTCATCCGACTTCATCACCGGCCATCCCGGCGAGACGGACGCGGACCACGCGGCCACGATGGCGCTGGTGCGGGAGGTGAGGTTCGCGCAGGCCTACTCCTTCAAATACTCGCCGCGCCCCGGCACCCCGGCCGCCGGCGCACCCGGCCAGGTGGCGGAGGCGGTGAAGGACGCGCGGTTGCAGGAATTGCAGGCGGCGCTGCGGGACAGCCAAGCCGCCTTCAACGCGGCGAGCGCCGGGCAGGCCGTGCCGGTCCTCGTCACCCATTTGGGCCGGCGCCCGGGCCAGCTCGGCGGCCGCACCCCGGCGTTGCAGCCGGTGCATTTTACCGGCCCCGCAACGCTGATCGGCAGCGAAGTCCCGGTGCGGATCACCGCGACGACCCCCACATCCCTGACTGGCCTTCTGGTAGAGGAGCTTGCCCGCGCTTGACACAAACCACCCCGGACGTTGCCGCGACCCTTCCCGCCGGCCTGCCCGTCCGCGCCGTGACGATGCAGTTCGGGGACAACGCCCTGCTCCCGTTGCTGTTGGGGGACCACGACCGCCACCTGGCGCGGTTGGAACAGGGACTGAGCGTGCGCCTGGCCTGCCGGGGCAACCGTGTGTCGATCAGCGGAGACCCGCAACGGGTGGAGGCGGCGCAGGCTGCCCTCGGCGGCTTGTGGCAGCGCTTGCAAGCGGGGCAGGGGGTTGCCAGCGCCGATGTGGATGCGGCCATCCGCATGACCCATGCCCGCACGGTGGAGCAGGACCCGCGGCTCCCCTTCACGGACCTGCCGGCGATCCGGACGCGTCGCGGCTCGGTCGGCCCGCGCTCACCAGGACAGTCCTCCTACATGGAGATGCTGGGCCGCTACGAGATGGTGTTCGGCATCGGCCCGGCCGGCACCGGCAAGACCTACCTGGCGGTGGCGCAGGCCGTGGCCATGCTGGCCGCCGGGCGGGTCGAGCGCATCGTGCTGTCGCGCCCGGCGGTGGAGGCGGGCGAGCGGCTCGGCTTCCTGCCCGGCGACATGAAGGAGAAGGTCGACCCCTACCTCCGCCCGCTTTATGACGCGCTGGGCGACATGATGCCGGGCGACCAGGTGGCGCGGCGGATCGGCACCTGCGAGATCGAGGTGGCGCCGCTCGCCTTCATGCGGGGGCGCACGCTCAGCCACGCCTTCGTCATCCTGGACGAGGCGCAGAACACCACGCCCGCGCAGATGAAGATGTTCCTGACCCGCATGGGGGAGGGCACGCGCATGGTCATCACCGGCGACCTCAGCCAGGTGGACCTCCCGCCGGGCACGCGGTCCGGCCTGCGGGAGGCGCTGGACACGCTGGAGGGCGTGCAGGGCATCGGCGTCAACCGCTTCAACGTACGAGACGTGGTGCGTCACCCGCTGGTTGCGCGTATAGTCGACGCTTATGAGCAGCGGGCGGTGGCCGAGCGGGACACGCGGGGCCGCGCCAAGCGGGAGAGCGATGGAGCCGCCAAGTAGTCGAAGCCTGGTCTCCGTCGGCCAGGCTTCCGCTGTCATCGTGGCAGACCCTGCCTGGCGCCGGATGGTGCCCGGCGCGACCCGTCTTGCCGCGCGCGCGGCGGCCGCGGCAGGCGGCGTGGGCACCGTGGTTCTGGCCTCCGACCGGCTCGTCAAGCAGCTGAACGCGCGGCACCGCGGCCGCAACAAGCCCACCAACGTGCTGACGTTCGAGTCCGGCGACGTGGTGCTCGCGGCCGGCGTGGTCCGGCGTGAGGCCAGGCACGCCGGCCGCCCTGCGGCGCATGTGCTGGCCCACCTGGTGGTGCACGGCGCACTGCACCTGCGCGGCCACGACCACGGCGGCGCCGGCGAGGCGCGCCGCATGGAGCTGCGCGAGACCCGTATCCTGCACGGCCTGCGGGTCCCCAACCCATGGCGGCGTGCATGAGCGAGGCGACCGGCCGGTCCTTCCTGCGTCGCGTGCGACAGCTGTTCTCCCAACGCAACGAGCACAGCCTGCGCGAGAGCATCGCCGAGCTGGTGCAGGAGGCCGCCGACGCGCCGCAGGAGCCGGGCGTACTGCCGGAGCTGGACCGGCAGGAGCGTGCGCTGATCGCCAACGTGCTGCGCATGCGCGGCACCACGGCGGACGACGTGATGATCCCACGCGCCGACATCGTCGCGATGCCGGTGGACGTGACGCTCGACCAGGCGCTGGAGCAGATACGGCGGGAGGGCCATTCCCGCCTGCCGGTGTTCCGGGAGCAGCTGGACGACATCGTCGGCATGGTCCACATCAAGGATGTGTTCGCCTATGTCGGCCGCGCCGATGCCTTCCAGTTGGAGAGCATCGTGCGGCTGCCGCTGATGGTGGCGCCGCAGGTGCCGGTGCTGGACCTGCTGCTGCAGATGCGACAGGCCCGCATCCATCTGGCGCTCGTGGTGGACGAGTACGGCGGCATCGATGGCCTGGTGACCATCGAGGACCTGGTCGAGACCATCACCGGCGACATCGCCGACGAACACGACGAGGAGGACAAACCCCTCGTCACCGAGCGCCCGGACGGCACGCTGGACCTGGATGCCCGCCTTCCGGTCGACGATTTCGAGACCAGGGTGGGCACGGTGCTGACCGACGAGGAACGTTCCGCCGACATCGACACGGTGGGCGGGCTGATCTTCACGCTGGCCGGGCGGGTGCCGTCCCGCGGGGAGGTGGTGACCCATCCCTCCGGCATGGAGTTCCGCGTGCTGGACGCCGACCCGCGGCGCATCCGCCGCCTCCGCGCCCGCCTTCCCACCGCGGTCCCCGTCGCCGATGCGGCGGAGTGAGGCTCCCTTGTCCTTGCTTCACTCGCCCCGCACGCCAATTTAGGATGATCGGACCGCGTGGTCCAAATCGGAAGGTTCGCACATGTTCATCGAGACCGAGGGCACACCCAACCCGGCCACGCTCAAGTTCCTGCCCGGCCGCGACGTGATGGGCGCCGAGACGGCGGACTTCGCCACCGCGTCCGCCGCCGAGCGCTCGCCGCTCGCCCAGGCCTTGTTCCAGCTGCCTGGCGTGGCGCGCGTCTTCCTCGGCGGCGATTTCATCACCATCACCAAGTCCGATCTCGCCGATTGGCAGACGCTGCGGCCAGAGGTGCTCGGCGTGATCATGGAACACTTCGTGGCCGGGCGCCCGGTGATGGAAGGCGCGCATGACGCCATGGACGAGGACGTGGCGCCCGAGGATCGGGAGATCGTCGAGCAGATCAAGGAGCTGTTGGACACGCGCGTCCGCCCGGCGGTCGCCAGCGATGGCGGCGACATCGTGTTCCGCGGCTATCGCGAGGGCGTGGTGCTGCTGCACATGCAGGGGGCCTGCTCCGGCTGCCCGTCCTCCTCCGCCACGCTGAAGCACGGCATCGAGAACATGCTGCGTCACTACGTGCCGGAGGTGGTGGCAGTCCAGCAGGTCGAGCTATAGCCGCGATGGCGCTCGACGAGGGCGCCCGGGCCGCACTCTTCACCGACGCCCGCACGCAGTACCACTGGCGGGACGAGCCCGTTTCGGACGACCTGTTGCACGAGGTGTATGCCCTGTTGCGGATGGGCCCGACCTCCGCCAACTGTTCGCCGGCCCGCTTCCTGTTCCTGCGCACGCCTGACGCGAAGGAACGGTTGCGGCCGGCCCTGTCGGCTGGGAACCTCGACAAGACCCTGTCGGCGCCGGTCGTGGCCGTGGTGGCGCACGACCCGCGGTTCTACGAGCAGTTGCCGAGGCTGTTCCCGCATGCCGATGCCCGGGCCTGGTTCGCCGGCAACGAGGCGCTGGCGACCGAAACCGCCTTCCGCAACGGGACGCTGCAAGGCGCATACCTCATCATGGCAGCCCGTGCGGTGGGGTTGGATGCCGGTCCGATGAGCGGGTTCGACAAGGCTCGGGTGGACGAAGCGTTCTTCGTGGCTAGCGGGTGGAAGGCCAACTTCCTCGTCAACCTCGGGCACGGCGACGGCATCGGCGTGTTCCCCCGCTCGCCGCGGCTGACATTCGACGAGGCGTGCGTCCTGCTCTGATGCGGCTTTTGGCGCTGGACGCGGCGCTGGGCGCTTGCTCGGTCGCCTTGCTGGCAGACGATGTTTGCCTCGGCATACGGCTCGGCCAGGACAGCCGCGCCGCGACGGCCAGCCTCCCGGCTCTCGTGCAAGATTTGCTGGCACAGCATGGCACCCGGTTCGATGCCGTGGCGGTGACCGTCGGCCCCGGCAGCTTCACCGGGTTGCGCGGTGCCATCTCCCTCGCCAGGGGCCTGGCCTTGGGGGCTGGCGTCCCGGTCGTGGGTGTCACCGTTGCGGAGGCCTTCCTGGCTGCCGGCCCGCCGACGGACCGGATCGCGTGGGTGGCGCTCGACAGCCGCCGCGCCGGCCGGATATTCTTGGCGACCGGCGATGGCATCGTGGCCGCATCCTTGTCTGCGTTGCCCGTCCCGGCCGGTCCCGTCGCACTCTATGGCGACGCTGCGAGCCTCGCCGTGGCGGCGTTGCGCGAGGCGGGGGGCGACGCGGTCGGCATCGGCGGCTGCGGTGTGGATGTGGTTGCCGTGGGCCGGGTGGGGGCACGGCGCTTGGCCGGCGCGCTCGGCCCCTGCGACGCCCAGCCGCTCTATGTCGAACCGCCGCAGGCGCGCCAGGCTGCGCCGCTGCGGCCCGCCCCGGCTTGATCGCGCTCGACCCGGCGCATGCCGCGGTGCTCGCCGCCATCCACGCCGCGACCTTCCCGCCCGGCGAGCGCTGGGGCGAGGCTGCGATGGCGGGCCTGCTGGCATCGCCGGGCGTGTTCGGGTTCGTCGATGAGCGCGGCGGCTGCGTTCTGGCCCGCGCCGTGGCCGGCGAAGCAGAAATCCTGACGGTCGCCGTCAGCCCGGTACTCCAGCGCCGCGGCGTCGGTCGGGCGCTGCTCGACGCGGTGCTGGCGGTGACGGATGGGCTGCCGGTGTTCCTGGAGGTCGCTGCCGACAACATGGCGGCACGGGGGCTATACGCGTCCGCCGGCTTCGTCCCATGCGGCCACAGGCGGAACTACTACGGCGCCGGCCGGGACGCCGTGATTCTCCGGCAACAATCGAGGCCGACCGGTGCGCGGATGCAGCCGGGCTCGTGATCCGGCCGCTCGGACGGAGCCGAGGCTTCGGCGTGGCAGCGCCGCTCAGGCGCGCCGGATCGCCACGACCATGGTGCCGTCCGGCCCGGCCTCGACGGAGAGGATGGTGTGACCTTGCTCCGCCGCCGTCCTCGGCACGTTGCGGAGCGGCTCCTCGCCACGCAGCATGACCCGCAGCACGTCTCCGGACGAAAGGCGATCCAGCGCCAGCCGGGTGCGGACATACGTCATCGGGCAAACCTCGCGAGTGATGTCGAGTTCAGTCACCTGAATTATCCGCCACGTTCATCCCCGACTCCAAGCATCGCCGTTGCAAGACCGGCCCGCACCAATGTATATGGCTCGACTTTCGGTTTTTGGAGTGGGTATATGGCGGACGATACACCAGCGCTGGACGTGTTGGCACTGACCGCTCAGATCGTTTCAGCGCATGTCAAAGCGAATTCAGTCGCCGCCGATGCCTTGCCGGACCTCATCCGGGATGTCCACCGTGCCGTGTCCGGGCTGGGCGCGGCACCGTCCGTGACGTCGGAGCGCCCACAGCCGGCCGTCCCCATCAAGAAGTCGGTCTTTCCGGACTTCATCATCTGCCTGGAGGACGGCAAGAAGCTCAAGATGCTGAAACGCCATCTGATGAGCTCCTACAACATGACCCCCGAACAGTATCGGGAGCGGTGGGGACTGGGCGCGGACTACCCGATGGTTGCGCCGAACTACGCGCTGCACCGGTCCTCGCTGGCGAAGAAGATCGGCCTCGGCACCGGCAGCCGCGCCGCGCCGTAGCGCCCGGCGGAGATCCCTGAGCTGGCCCGCAGGATTGGACAGGCCGCCACGGGATCGGCTACGCCGTTCCAATGGTCGTGGCCAGGGAAACGATGGAATCGCGCATCGAGCGCTTGTGCGTCGAACGGGGGCTGAAGATGACCGGGCAGCGCCGGGTCATCGCCCGCGTGCTGTCGGACGCCGAAGACCATCCCGACGTCGAGGAGCTCTATCGCCGGGCCGCGGCGCTGGACGAGCGGATTTCGATCGCCACGGTGTACCGCACCGTGCGCCTGCTGGAGGAGAAGGGCATCCTCGCCCGGCGCGACTTCGGCGGCAACCGTGCCCGGTATGAGCCGACGGCGCATGGCCGCCACTATCACCTGATCGACGTCGACACCGGCAAGGTGATCGAGTTCGAAGACCAGGAGCACGAAAGGCTGATGCAGACCATCGCCGCGCGCCTGGGCTTCGACCTCGTGTCGCACCGGTTGGAGCTGTTTGGCAGCAAGCGCGCGACCAAGCGGGAGCAGGCGGCCGAGGCGCGGGGCAGCACGCGCAAGGCCCCCGAACCAGGCGGCCCCGCGCCGGTCGAGCCTCGGGTCGACCGGTGAGGGTGGAACGGCCGATCGTCACGCAGATGCCGGGGCATCTGACATCGGACCGTTCGAGCTTTGGAGAGCTTCGCGCCGGCAACCTGGGCCTGCGCATCGCGACCACGCCGGACGAGGTGGATGCCTTGCAGGCGCTTCGCTTCCGCGTGTTCTATGACGAGATGGGCGCGGAGCCGGATGCGGCCACCGCTTCCTCCCGCCGCGACGTCGATGACTTCGACGCGGTGGCCGACCACCTGATCGTCATCGACCATGGCGTGGGGGACGGGCCGGAGGGCATCGTCGGCACGTACCGCATGATGCAGCGCGAGGGGGCGGCCATCCTCGGCCGGTTCTATTCCGCATCGGAGTACGACATCGCGCCGCTGCTGAGCTTCCCCGGCCGCGTGCTCGAGCTCGGCCGCTCCTGCGTGGACGTGCGGTATCGGGGCCGTGCCGTGATGCAGATGCTTTGGCGCGGGATCGCCGCCTACATCTTCGCCAACGAAGTCGACCTGATGTTCGGCTGCGCCAGCCTCGGCGGCACCGATCCGGACGCGATCGCGGCCGAGCTCACCTATCTATACCACAACCACCTCGCGCCGCCGGCGCTGCGGCCCCGTGCGGTGACCAGCCGCTACATCGACATGCGGCGGCTCGCGCCGGACCAGGTGGACGCACGGCGGGTGCTGACCAGCCTGCCGCCTTTGGTGAAGGGCTACCTGCGGCTCGGCGGCATGGTGGGCGACGGCGCCGTGATCGACGACCAGTTCAACACCACGGACATCGCCATCGTGGTGAAGACCGACTTGGTCACCGGAAAATACATCGACCACTACAAGCGCACGACCTGACCATGCCGCGTTTCAACGTCGTCATGACAGCGCCCCGGCTGGCGGAGGCGGCGGTCGCCGTGCTCGAGGCGGCCGGGTGCGCGATCCACTACATGCCGGCCTTTCCCGGCGCGGACGCGGTGGCGGACCGCGTGCGCGGCGCCGTGGCGGATGCGGTGTTGTCCCGCCAGGGGCCGGTGACGGCGGCGGCGATGGACGCCTCCCCCCGGTTGCGCATCGTCGCCCGGCATGGCGTGGGCGTGGATGACGTGGACGTGGCGGCAGCGGCGGCGCGCGGCATCCTGGTGACCCGGGCGCCCGGTTCGAACACGGCGGCGGTTGCGGAGCACACGATGGCCATGATCCTGGCTCTCGCCAAGCAACTGCGGCCCGTTGGCGCCGTGCTGGCGGCAGGTGCCTGGCGGGAGGAGGCCCCGGCGATGCGCGACGTGGCCGGGATGCGACTCGCCATCGTCGGCAACGGCGCGATCGGCCAGGCCGTCGCCCGGCTGGCGAGTGCCTTCGGCATGGAGGTGACGGCATGCGGCCAGCAGGGTGGCGGCGGACCGAGCCTGGCCGAGTTGCTGCCCCGGTCCGACGTCGTCTCCCTGCATTGCCCCTATACGCCCGCGACCCGCCACATCATCGGGCGCGCCGCACTCGCGGCCATGCCGGCCGGCTCGTTCGTGGTCAACACTGCCCGCGGCGGGCTGGTCGACGAGGCCGCCCTGCTCGCAGCGCTCGAGCAGGGCCATATCGCCGGGGCGGCGCTCGACGTGTTCGAGGCCGAGCCGCCACCGCCCGACCATCCGCTCCGCCACCACCCCCGCACGCTTGTCACGCCGCATATGGCGGGGACGACGCCGCGCTCGCTGGTGGCGATGGGCGTCATGGCAGCCGAGTGCATCGCCGCCGTGCTGACCGGCGCGCCGATCCCGCCCGGGCGAACCGTGCGACCCTGATGCGCCGCCTGTCGGACCAGTTCTACTCGCGTCTGGCCAGCCTGGGCGGCTGGCGGGCGGACCTGGCCGCCGCCGGCCTGGGCGCGTTGTCCGCCGCCGCGCTGCCGCCGGTCTACGCCATTCCGGTGCTGCTGATCTCCGTCCCCGGCCTGCTGGCGTTGATCGGGGGTGCGCGGGGCTGGGCCGGCGCCCTGCGCCGCGGCTTCTTCTTCGGCCTCTGCCATCACATCCTCGGCCTCTACTGGATCACCGAGGCGATCCTGATCGAGTCCGCCCGCTACTGGTGGCTGGTGCCGCTGGCGGTGCCGGCGCTGTCTGCCTTGCTGGCGCTGTTCATCGCCGCCGCCTGCGCCGGGTGCCGGATGGCGCCGGCGGGATGGCACCGCGTCATGCTGTTCGGCGGGCTGTGGACCCTGGCGGACCTTGCCCGGCAATTCATCGGCACCGGCTTCCCCTGGAACCCATGGGGCAGCATCTGGACCATCCCCGGACCGGTCGGCGACGTGCTGATCCAGCCCGCGGCGTGGCTCGGCACGCCGGGCATGACCCTGGCCACGGTCCTGCTGGCAGCGACGCCCGCCCTCGGATGGCGCTGGTTGGCAGGTGCGGGCGTCGTCATGGTCGGCTGGGTGTCCTTCGGGGTGTACAGGCTGGACCGGCCCGCGCCCGCCGCGCCGGGGGTGAGCGTCGTGCTGGTGCAGGGCAACGTGCCCCAAGACGACAAGTGGGATCGCACGATCGCGGCGACCGTGTTCGACCGCTACCTGGAGCTGAGCCGGCGCGGCGTGGCCGAGGCGCGACAGCGCTTTCCCGGCCACCCGGTCGTCGTGGTATGGCCGGAAACCGCCAGCCCATACCTGCTCGGCCGTGACGATGGCGCGCGCGAGGCCATTTGGCAGGCGGCAAGCCCCGCCACCGCCGTGCTCGCCGGCAGCATCCGGATCGATGCCGCGGGAGAACCCTACAACACCATGTTCGTGCTGGACGGTCCCGATGCGGTCGCCGGAACCTACGACAAGTGGCACCTGGTGCCGTTCGGCGAATACCCGCCGAGCTGGGTGCCGTTCGCGGTGCAGATCGTGCCAGGTCATCTTGCCTTCGGCAGCGGCCCGAAGACCCTGCACGTGCCAGACCTGCCTCCGTTCGGTGGCCTGATCTGCTACGAGGCGATCTATCCGGGGGAGCTGGTCGACGAGAAGGACAGACCGGACTGGCTCGTCAACATCACCAACGACGCGTGGTTCGGGAACTCCACCGGCCCTCGCCAGCATTTCGAGGCGGTGCGCCTGCGGGCCGTGGAAGAAGGGCTGCCGATCATGCGCGCTGCCAACACGGGGATCACCGGCGCGTTCGACGCGTATGGTCATGAACTCCAACGTCTGCAACCCAGGGTTGCAAACGAGGTCGTGGTGCCGCTGCCGGCCCAAGTCGACCCGACCCCGTTTTCTCGGCTTGGACTGGGTATTCCGATCATTTTGGCGCTTGCCGCCTGCAGTGCCGGGCTTGGCGTGACAAAAAAACGAGACCAGGCTCACTTTTCCCGTCGAAGCCACTAAGATGCCGTCGGTGTCCAAACTTCTTTCTGGGTTTGTTGACAATTCGCGGTTGTGACCTTAACCGTATCCTCACACGTCTGGTACTTGCCGCCACCCGGTCGGCCCGGGCGCGAAAGGGGCGAGCAGCGTCATGGCGGATCCGGCCGACAACCGCGCCAGCCCGGTCGACGTGCATGTGGGCGCACGCATCCGGCTGCGCCGGACGCTGCTGGGCATGTCGCAAGAGCGTCTCGGCGATGCTCTCGGCCTCACCTTCCAACAGGTGCAGAAGTATGAGCGGGGAGCCAACCGCGTGGGCGCGTCACGCCTGTTCGACCTGTCGCGCATCCTGGACGTGCCGATCAGCTTCTTTTACGACAACATGCCTGTTTCCATGGCCGGGGTTGTTCCGCAGCCGCAACGCTCATCGCCGGGCTTCGCCGAGCAGCAGGACGGGTTCGGCGCCGGCGAGACGATGGCCAAGCGGGAGACGCTGGAACTCGTCCGCGCCTACTACCGCATCACCGACCCGAACGTCCGCAGGCGGATGCTGGACCTGATCAAATCGATGGGGCCAGCGGAGGACTAGCCGCGCCAGCCCGCTTGGCCTCGATCTTGTCCCAGATCACGCCCGACAGGTCGGGCCCGCCGAAGCGGACGATTTCCTGCAGCCCAGTGGGGGAGGTGACGTTGATCTCGGTCAGCCAGTCGCCGATCACGTCGATGCCCACGAACAGCAGTCCGCGGTCGCGCAGCATCGGGCCGATCCGCGCGCAGATCTCCCGGTCGCGCGCGGTCAACGCCACGGCCTCCGGCCGGCCGCCGACATGCATGTTGGACCGGGCCTCCCCTTCCGCCGGCACCCGGTTGATGGCGCCCAGCGGCTCGCCATCGACCAGGATCACCCGCTTGTCGCCCAGCCGGACGGCGGGTTCGTAACGCTGGACCATCAGCGGCTCGCGGGAGCGGCCCCAGTGCATCTCCAGCAGCGAAGCGAGGTTCTCGTCATCCTGCCGGATGCGGAAGACTCCGGCCCCACCGTTGCCGAACAGCGGCTTGACGATGATGTCGCGGTGCTCGGCGCGGAAGCTGCGGATCGCCTCGCTGTCCCAGGTGATCAGCGTCGGCGGCATCAGCTCCGGGAAGTGCGTGACCAGAAGCTTCTCCGGGGCGTCGCGGACGCTTGCCGGGTCGTTCACCACCAGCGTGCGGGGATGGATGTGCTCCAGCATGTGCGTTGCGGTGATGTAGGCCATGTCGAACGGCGGGTCCTGTCGCATCAGCACCACGTCCATGCTGCCAAGGTCGACCCGGCCTGCATCCCCGAAGCGGTAATGCGCCCCGCGCCTGCGTTCGACCGTCACCGGGCGGGCGGTTGCGGTCAACCGCTCGACCCCAGCCGCGCCGGGGGACGGCTTGCCTTCCCGCAGGCTCATGTGCCGCACTTCGTAGTGCCACAGCGAATGGCCGCGCCGCTGTGCCTCCAGCATCAACGCGAACGTCGAATCCCCGTCGATGTTGATGGTCTCGATCGGGTCCATCTGAACCGCAACCTTCAACGGCAAGGCCATGGCACGCTCCGCAGCACTGTGGGGCGAACACGTAGCAGATCGGGAGCGCGAGGGAACGCTCGGGCCGGAACGCCGTTCTGGGGTGACGCCCACACGATACAAAAGGACTTGGAAATGAGATTGTCCCTCGTTGCGGCGGCCCTGCTGCTCGTCAGCGGCACCGCACTGACCCCGGTCGCCGTGATGGCCCAGGCCGCCAACACGCCGTCGAGCGCACCCGGCCCGATGCCGCCGGTTACGCCCAGCCCCGCGCCTGCGCCGGCGAATACGGCACCCGCCCCAGCCGGCGCCCAGACGCCGGCGGCTGCGATGAACACCACGCCGCAGACCACGTCGCCCAGCCCGAGTGCGGTGCAGACGCGCAACACGACCAACCGGACCGCGGCCGCTCCCGTCCCGGGCCGCAACAGCTTCACGATGAGCCAGGCGACGCGACGGATCACCGCAGCGGGGTTCACCAAGGTCTCCGGCCTGAAGAAGGACAACCAGGGCATCTGGCGCGGCCAGGCCCAGAAGGACGGCAACCCGGTTTCCGTGTCGCTGGACTACCAGGGCAACGTCACCGGTCAATAGCAGCAGCCGAACAGCCACAAGGATCAACGCCATGCGCACGATCGCACATCTCTACGACAGCTACGACACCGCCCAAGGCGTGGTCACCGAGTTGGAACGGGCAGGGTTCTCCCATGATGACGTGAGCCTGGTCGCCAACCAGGCGGCCACGAGCACGACGACCGCCCCGACCTCGGCGGGCACCGACACCGCGACCGCAGCCAGCACCGGCGCAGGCACCGGCGCTTCCATCGGCACCATCCTGGGCGGCGGTGCAGGCCTGCTCGCCGGCGTCGGCGCGCTCGCCATTCCCGGCGTCGGGCCTGTTATCGCGGCAGGCTGGCTCGTCGCTGCGCTGACCGGCGCCGGGGCCGGGGCCGCCGCTGGTGGCCTGCTCGGTTCGCTGACGGGCGCGGGCGTGTCCGACGAGAACGCCCATGTCTATGCCGAAGGCGTCCGGCGCGGCAGCACGTTGGTCACTGTGCGGGCGGACGACGCCCGGGTGACGGAGGCCGAGGCGATCATGTCCCGCCACGGTCCGGTGGACGTGGCCCAGCGCAGTGCGGATTACCGCTCGACCGGTGATTGGAGCCGGTTCGATGACACGCGCGGCGGGTTGACGGAGGAGGAGCTGCAAGCGGAGCGCCTACGCGTCTCCACCCGCGCAGGGATCTGACGGCGGGAACGACAAGCCCGACCAGCCATGGGGTAGCCTGGCGCGTTGCGCTCGACGGGGGTGGTGCTACACCATTCCCGTCGAATGGAGATTGCGTCATGACCGTCACGGCCACGCCCATCCCCATCTTGTCGGACAACTATGCCTGGCTGCTGCGTGATGGCGAGACGGGCTACACCGCCATCGTCGACCCGGCGGAGGAAGGCCCGGTCATCCGCGCCATCGGCCAGGCTGGCGGCCGACTGGACGCCATCGTCCTCACCCATCATCACGACGACCACATCGCCGCCGTCGAGCCCATCCGCAGCCGCTACGGTGCCACGGTGATCGGCGCCGCAGCAGATGCCCATCGCCTTCCGCCGCTGGATCAGGCTGTCGCGGAGGGCGACACCGTTCAGTTGGGTGCGGCGGTGGCGCACGTGATCGACACGCCGGGTCACACCGTCGGCCACGTCTCCTACTTCATCACGCCGGGCGACGTGTTGCTGTGCGGCGACACGCTGTTCAGCCTGGGATGCGGCAAGCTGCTGGAGGGCACTGCGGCGGACATGTTCGCGAGCCTGCGCAAGCTGGCGGCCTTGCCGGGCGACAGCCTGATCTGCTGCGGCCACGAATACACCCAGAGCAATGCCAGGTTCGCCATCACCGAGGAGCCGGACAACCAGGCCCTTGCCACCCGGCTGGCCGAGGTCGATCGCCTCCGTGCGGCGCGCCAGCCGACGGTGCCGACCCGCCTCGCCGCGGAGCTTGCGCAGAACCCGTTCCTCCACGCGCCCGACGTCGCCAGCCTCGGTGCTGTCCGGGCGCGCAAGGACATCTTTCGTTGAGGTTGTTCCATGCACCCAACAGCCCGTTCGCCCGCAAGGTGATGGCCTGCGCCATCGCGCGCGGGATCGAGGACCAGATAACGATCGTGCCCGCCCAGGGTGAAGGCGCCGCGGTCGTCGCGGCCAATCCGCTCGGGAAGATCCCATGCCTGGTGACCGACGACGACCTCCCCTTGTTCGACAGCCGGGTGATCTGCGAGTTCCTCGATGGCGTCGGCGACGTGATCCCGCTGTTCCCGGGCCATGGGCTGCGGATGCGCGCCCTCCGCTTCCAGGCGCTGGGCGACGGCATCTGCGATGCTGCCGTGCTGTGCCGCGGCGAGCAGGGCCGACCGGCCGAGGCGGCACGGGACGCGGTCATGGCCGTGCAAACCGGGAAGATCGCCCGGTCGCTGGACGTGCTGGAGGCGGACATACCTGCCAAACACCTGGACATCGGCAGCATCGCGGTCGCCTGTGCCCTGGGCTACCTCGACCTGCGGTTTCCAGGCATGGCCTGGCGCGATACCCGCCCAGCCCTTGCGGCCTGGTACGCGGCGATGCTGGAGCGCCCGTGCATCGCCGCGACCATGCCGGGCTGATCAGGACCGGACCATGCCGCTCACCTCCGCACCGGCCATGCGGTTGAGCCTCAGGAACCACGGCACCGAAGCGAGCGAGACCAGCCCCACCACCAGGAAGGCCGGCGAGACGTCCCGTGCGGCGAGGGATGCGCCGCCTCGAATCACCAGGCTGAGGTGCAGCAACAGCGCGGCGAAGCCCACACCCAGGCTGAGGCTGACCTGCTGCGCCGTGCTCGCCAGGCTCGTGGCCCGCCCCATCTGGGCCGGCTGCACGTCCGCATACCCCAGGGTGTTGAGGCTGGTGAACAGCAGGGAGCGGAAGAAGCCGCCGATCAGCAACATGACCAGGATCACGGCGTGGGGGGTGGCCGGGCGGAACAGCGCGTAGCCGCAGAGGAACAGCCCGTTGAACACCGCCGTGCCGATCAGCACGGAGCGGAAGCCGAACAGGCGCACGATCGGCCGGATGGCCGGCTTGTTCAGCAGCGCCCCGGCGGCGCCTGCGAAGCTGAGCAGCCCGGCCGCCAGCGGCGTCAGGCCGAAGCCGACCTGCAGCAGCATCGCCAGCAGGAACGGGATGGCGCCGAACCCGAGCCGGCAAAGCCCACCCCCGAACGTGGCGGCCGCGAAGGTTTGCAACCGGAACAGCCGAAGGTCGAGGATGGGGTGCGCCGTGACCCGGGCATGGAGCACGTAGAGGCCCCAGCACAGCCCGGCGCCGCAAATGGTCGCGGCAACCAACCAGCCCGGCATGGTATCGCGACCCACCGTTTCGAACCCGAAAACCAGCGCGGCGAGGCCGGTCCCCGACAAGAGGAACCCGCGCCAGTCCAGCGCCGCGACGGCGGCCTCCCGCACGTTGGGGATCAGCATCAGCACCAGGACGATCCCGAGCACGCCCACCGGCAGGTTGATGAAGAAGATCCAGCGCCAGGACGAGAAGGTGACGATGAAACCGCCGACCGGTGCGCCGAGGATGGAGCCGAACACCGCCGGCGCGGTGAGGAAGGACATGGCCCGCATCAGCTCGGCCTTCGGCACGGTCTTCAGCATCACGAGCCGACCGACCGGCACCATCATGGCGCCACCCACGCCCTGCAGCATCCGCGCGACGACGAGGAAGCCGAGCGAGGGCGCCGCCCCGCAGAGAAGGGAGCTCACGGTGAAGATGGCGATCGCCGCCGCGAACACGGTGCGCGCGCCATACCGGTCCGCCACCCAGCCGCTGACCGGGATGAACACGGCCAGGCTGAGCAGGTAGGAGGTGATGGCGAGATTGAGCCGTGTCGGCTCCTGCCCCATCGATTGCGCCATGGCGGGCAGGGCCGTCGCGATGATGGTCGAGTCCAGCATCTGCATGAAGAGTGCGCACCCGACGATCAGGGGCACGATCATGCCGGCCGGCGCGACTGTTGCAGTGGCTGTTCCGCTCCCGGCACTCACCGCGTCAACATCGGCCGGTTGCGGCGGGGCGGCAAGATGCGTCGTCGCGACCTGCGGCTGCCCGCGCCGCTTGGTCAGTCGTTTGCCACCCTCTCCCACTGGCGGGCAGGGCCATCGCACGTGGCGTATCCCCGCTTCGGAACCCTCTCTTGCCAGCGGGAGAGGAGCCCGCTTGCCGAGGGAAGGGAGAGTCCTTTAAGCGCTATTTACGCGGGTCGAAGCCGAGGAAGCCAGCGGCAGGGATCGCGGCGCCGCCGTTGCCGGCGAACAACGCAGGCGCTTGCCTGGGCGCCGGCGCCGGCGGCCTGGATGCGGCGGCCTGGCTGCGAGCCTGGGCGCGTGCGTCGCTGGCGGCCTTGCGTCGATCGGCCGCGCTGGGCGCAGCGGCGGCGTCCTGCACCGGCGGTCCGTTGCGCTGAGCGCTGGTGCTGCCGCCTCGCAGGGACAGCAGCAAGAACGACAAGTCGTTCCGCCCGAGGTCGACGGACAGTTCCAGCGGGGTGAGGCCCAGCAGGTTGGTGCCGTCCAGGTCGGCCCCGCGCGAGATGGCGTCCCGCGCGGTCACGATGTCGCCGCGGTTGATCGCGTCGAACAGCGCCTCTGTCGGCGGCAGGTCGGCGGCAGACCGCTCCGCCGGGGCGACGGAGTCGGGTCGGGCCTGCGCACCCGGGATCGCTGCCGGCGGTGGTTCGGACTGGGTCGGCCGGGCGGGCTTCGGTGCGCCCGAGCGGATGTTGGATTCGTCCAGCTTCGGTTGCGCCATCGCCGGCAGAGCGAGGACGCCACCGAGGAACGCGACGGAAAGCCAGAGGGTGCTGCGCATGGCACCCTTCTAACCCATCGGCGCCGCCGATTCCAAGCTCAGCCGACGCTTTCCCGCCGCCACGCCGCGAACGCCAGGCCCAGCAGCAACGGCAGCGCCGCCCAGGCCGGCAGCAGCGGGATGGCGTCCACGCCCGTCACGAGATGGTCGTGGTTGCGCCGCAGCCCGATCCAGCTGGCGCCCGACGCCACCCGGTCCGGCTCGACCGACCGCAACTCCGGTGCACCCGCCGGCTCCAGCCAGTGCACGCCGCCGCCCGAGGCGCGGGCGAGCTCGCCGATGTAGCTGGCGGTGGCGCGGAGGTCGGCGATCTCCAGCGGGTTGGCGGTGCCCGCCGCGGCGAAGGCGCTCCGCGTGCCGTCGCTCACCTGCCACACGCCGGGCTCAGGTGCCGCGAGCGATGCCGATGCCCGGCCTGGCGCCACCGGCTTCAACGCCAAGATCGTCCGCTGCCCGGACGGCGAGGTCGCCGTGACGGGCGGCGGCGGCGCGTCCGAGGTGGTGCGGCGCTCCACCGACAGCGTTTCGCCGTCCACGGACGCCACCAGGGCCTCCTCCTCCAGCGCCGGCTCCTTCATCAACCAGTGCGCGACCCGGCGGAGCAGCTCGGCCTGTGGCCCGCCGCCCTCGTGGTCCCGCGACCAGAGCCAGATCTGGTCGGACAGCAGCAGCGCCGTCCGCCCGGTGCCGACATGGTCCAGCACCAGCAGCGGCGTTCCGTCCGGGCCGCTCATCACCGTCTGCCCGCGCGACGAGCTCGGAGTGAGGCGGCGGTACCATTCGCCCCAGCCGGGCGTCGCGCCGGGCTTGTCGCCGGGCAGCCCGGCCGTCACCGGGTGGCGTTCGCCCAGCGCGGTCACCAGCGGGCGGAACGGCCCCTCCACCGTGCTCGCACTGCCGCTGAGCGGCTCGGCCGGCAGCACCGGCGCCAGCGGGCTGTAGGCCAGCGAGGCCGGCCCGCCGAACTCCGACCCGACCGACAGCAGAAGCGCCCCGCCCTGCCGGACGTAGTCGGCGATGTTGCGCAGGTAGGGCGGCGGCAGGATCCCCCGGTTGGAGAAACGGTCGAGGATGATCAGGTCGAACTCGTTGATCTTCACCTGGAACAGCTCGCGCACCGGGAAGGCGATCAGCGCCAGCTCGTTCAGCGGCGTCATGTCGTCCTTCTCGGGCGGGCGCAGGATGGTGAAGTGCACCAGGTCGACGGCCGGGTCGGCCTTCAGCAGCCGTCGCCACGTGCGCTCCCCGGCATGCGGCTCCCCGCTCACCAGCAGCACGCGCAGCCGGTCCCGCACCCCGTTGATGGAGACGACGGCGTGGTTGTTGAGGTCGCTGACCTCGCCCTCCATGGGCGAGGCGGCCAGCTCCACCACCGTCGGTCCGGCGCGGGTGATCGGGATTTCGATCGGCTGCACCTCGCCGACCGGGATCTGCAGCACCCGTGGTGGCTCGCCGTCGCGGCGGATGGTGAGCGGGGCCATCTGTCCGGAATGGTCGACGCCCAGATCGTCCACGGCCACGCGCAAGATTACCGACTTGCCGACGATGCCGTAGGCGGGCGCCTCCACGATGCGGATGCGCCGGTCCGTCTGCTCGCCCGCGGCGGGGATCAGCACGTGCAGCGGCACGGTCGGCGCGGCTTTCGGGATGTCGTGCAGCACCCCGTCGGTCAGCATCATCACGCCCGCCAGGCGGGAACGCGGGATGTCGGCCAGGGTGCGGTCCAGCGCGGTGAACAGGCGGGTGCCGTCATGCCCGGTCTCCGGCACGGTCACCGTCCGCACCTCCAGCCCCGGGATCTGCGCCGCCTCGGCCTGCAGCTTGGCCGCCGCCGCATCCACCAGCGCGGCACGGTCGCCCACGCCCATCGAGCCGCTGCGGTCCACCACCATCACCGCGATGTCGTTCAGCCCCTCCTGCGTCTCCTGCACCAGCCGCGGCCCGGCCAGCCACAGCAGCACGACGGCGAAGCAGAGCAGCCGCAGCACCGCCCCACGCGCCCGGCGCCACAGCGCCGGCATTGCAGCCAGCACGCATAGCCCGACCAGCCCGCCGATCAGCCACAGCGGCACGGTCGGGTCGAAGCGCAAGGAGGCGATGGCTTGCACGCTATTGCCCCAGGCGTTCGAGGATATGCGGCACGTGCACCTGGTCACCCTTATAGTTGCCGGTCAGCGCGTACATCACGAGATTGACGCCGAAACGGTAGGCCAGCGTGCGTTGCCGCGGTCCGCCATCGACCGCGACGGTGTTGCGGCCGGCCTCGTCCACCGCCCAGGCGGAGGCCCAGTCGTGCGAGCCGATCACGACGGGGCTCACGTCGTCGTTGCTGCGGTCACCCTGGCGCTGCACCCACACGGTGTCGCCGTCCGTGCGGCCCGGATATTGGCTGAGCAGGTAGAACGCGCGGGACAGCACGTGCTCCGTCGTCAGCGGCGTCAACGGCGGGATCGCCAGCCCGGCCGCCGCCACCCGCAGCGCCGCCTGGTCGCCCCGGCTGTCGATCACGATGATGCCGCCGTCCCGCATGAAGTCGTTCAACGCGGTGGTGGCGGCGCCGGAGGGCGCCTGGCCGGCGGTGATCGGCCAATACAGCAGCGGATAGAAGCTGAGGTCGTCCGTGCCGGGGCGCACGCCGGACGGGTCCGCCAGATGGGCCGCGGTGCGCGCGTTGACGTAGGTGGACAGCCCGGCGAGCCCGGCGCGGGCGGTGGCGTCCACCGCCGGGTCACCCGACTCGATGAAGGCCAGCCGGGTCTCCAACGCCGCTTGCCAGGGCGGGGAGGGCAACTGCGCCCGCGCCGGCCCGGCCAGGACCAGCAGCGTCGCCGCCAAGGCCGGCCGCAGCAGGCCGCGCAGCCGCAGCCCGATCAGCAGGTCGATCGCCAGCAAGGCCAGGCCGGCCGCCACCAGCCACGGCCCGACCGCCCGCTCGCGCACGCCCCCGGCCAGGTCCTGCCGCGCCGCACCCGGGACCGTGGCCGCCACGACCAGCCTGCCCGTCGCCGAGGACAGGTTCAGCGCCCGGCGCCCCGCCTCCGGACCATACAGTCCCGGCGGGTGCTGCGGCGACACTGCCGTCTTGCCGAAATCGCCCGCCGCCAACCCGGTCGCGGCCGGGGGTGGCGCACCCAGCACGCCGAACCCGTCGAGTGTTTCGGCCGGGCTCAGGGGCGCGGCGTCCGGGGCGGCGCTCACCCCGGCGGAGAGTGCCACCAGCCGCCGCAGCATGTCCGGGAACAGGCCGGAGAGCGGCAGGGTCGACCAGTCCGCATTGGCGGTCACGTGGAACAGCACGACACGGCCGCCGCCGCGGGACGCCTCCGTCACCAGCGGCGTCCCGTCGCGCAGCCGGGCCCAGGTGTGGTCGCCGAGCTGGGCCGACGGCTCCGCCAGCACCTGGCGGTTCACCACCACCTCGTCCGGCACCGCCAACCCGGCGAACGGCGAGTTGACCGGGAAGTCCGCGAGCTTGGCAGGCTGGCTCCAGGACAGCGCGCCGCCCAGTTGCCGGTCTTCCGCCAGCAGGCGCTCGGGCATCAGCGGGTCGGGCGCGGCGGGCTGCCCCAGCTCGTCGGTGGTGTCGGCGCTGCGCGGGCCGGCGAAGCGCAGCAGCAACCCGCCGTTGCGCACCCAGTTCTGCAGCTCCGGGATTTCCCCGGGTGCGAGGGGACGGTCCGCCAGCACGATCACGGCGATCTCCCGCTGCAGCAGCGTGTGCAGGTCGCCGCGGCGCAGCTCGGTGAACGGCGCCAGCGCCCGGTCGAGGTAGTACAGCGACCCCACCAGCGGCGTGTCGGCCCCCGCCTCGGCCGTCACCAGCCCGACCGGACGGCGGCGAAAGCCTTCGTCCAGCAGCAGCGTGGCGCCGGCCGAGGCCGGACCCTCCAGCTCCAGCCGGGTCAGCCGGTTGCGCAGCTCCGGCGGCAGCACGACGGGCAGCTCGGCCTCCGTGGCGCCCTCCGACACGTGGGCGGTGGCGCGGGCCAAGGTCCGGCCATCGCCGCTCTGCGCCAGGACGGCGAGGTCCGTGGCGACCGGCTCCGGCAGCATGGCGACGCGGGCGACCAGCCGGTCCGCCTCCGCCCGCGGCGGCAGCAGCATGGGCGCCGTCGGTGCGGCGGGGGCGACCTCCGTGACGGGCCCGGCGGCAGCGAGGGCGGCGTGGAATGCGTCGTCGCCCGGTGCGGCCACGCCGTCGGCGATGTAGACCACCGTGCCGGACGCGCCGCGCAGGGCCTGGGCGGCGGCGGCGTGGTCGGGCGGCCAGGGCAGGGGGTGCAGCGCGGCCAGGCGGGGCCGCAGCTCGGCCACCGGGCTGGCCGGGGTCAGGGTCGGCGCCGCATCCTGGCCGGAGCGCGCGGTCGTCAGCAGGGCGGCCGAGCGGCCGGCCCGCTCGGCGCGGTCCAGCGCCGCCCCCGCGGCGGCCATGCGGGCGGCCCAGCCGGGTGCGGCGGCCCAGCCGTCATCCACCACCAGCAGCAGCGGACCCGACCCGACCAGCGCCCCCGCGGCATCCAGCACCGGCCCGGCCAACCCCACGATCAGCAGCGCCGCGGCCAGCACGCGCAGCAGCAGCAGCCAGAGCGGCGTGCGGGCCGCCGTCTCCTCCCGCGGCCGCAGCCCCACCAGCAGGCGGATGGCCGGGAAATCCTGCACGCGCGGCGCCGGCGGGGTGACGCGCAGCAGCCACCACAGCGCCGGCAGCGCCACCAGCGCGAACAGCACCCAGGGTGCTGCGAAGATCACTGGATGCCCGCCAGCGCCGAATACAGCCCGAGCAGGGCCGTCGCCGGCGGCGCGTCGGTGCGGTGGGTGGCAAAGCCCCAGTTGGCCGCCCGGCACAGCGCGCCAAGCCCCGCCTGCTGCGACGCCAGGGCGGAGGCATAGGCGTCCCGGATGCCCTCCACCTGCGGCACCAGCATGTCGCCGTCCGCCTCCACGCCGCGGAACCGCACCCGGCCGCTATACGGCAGCAGCGCCTCCGCCGGGTCGAGGATTTGCAACAGGTGCCCGCGCACCGGGATGGCCGCAAGCCGGGCGACCGTGCGCTGGATGTCCTCCAACGGCTGCAGGAAATCCCCGATCAGCACCACCCGGCCATGCGCCGGCAGCGCCGCCTCGGGCGGCAGGCCGGTGCCGGCGCCCTCCGCCGCGAGCGCCGCGGCCATGGCGGCAAGCGAGCCGCCGGTGCGCCGGCCCAGCAGCCGCACCCGCTCGCCACCGCGCAGCAGCAGGGCGGCGGTGGCCAGCAGCAGCAGCTCCGCCCGCTCCACCTTCGTCGGCATCGCGGCGCCGGAGCGCCAGTGCATGGAGGCGGAGCCGTCCCGCCAGACATGCACCGTCTGCGCCGCCTCCCACTCCGTCTCCCGCACATAGGTCCGGGCGGATTTGGCGGATTGCCGCCAATCGATGCGGCCGGGCGCGTCGCCGGCCTGGTAGGGGCGGAACTGCCAGAAGCTGTCGCCCTGGCCGACGCGGCGGCGGCCGTGCACGCCCTGCGCCACCGTCGCCGCCACGCGTTCCGCCGCCACCAGCAGCGGGGGCAAGGTGGCGCCGAGCGCCTCCGCCCGCAGGACAGCCTGGCCGGAGCGGACCGGCGTCAGTTTCAAAGGCGCTGGACCAGGCCGGCGATGACCTCGCGCAACTCGATACCCTCCGCCCGCGCCGAGAAGTTCAGCGCCATGCGGTGTCGCAGCACGGGGTGGGCCAGGGCAGCCACGTCGTCCAGCGACGGCGACAGCCGCCCGTCCAGCAGGGCGCGCGCCCGGGTGGCCAGCATCAGCGCCTGGGCCGCCCGCGGTCCAGGGCCCCAGGCGACGTGGTGGCGGATGGTGTCGTTGGCCGCCGTGTCCGGGCGGGCACCGCGCACCAGGGCCAGGATCGCATCCACCACGCTCTCCCCCACCGGCACCCGGCGGATCAGCGCCTGCGCGGCCAGCAGGTCCTCGCCGCTCAGCACCGGCTTCGCCCGGGCGGCCTGCGCGCCCGTGGTGGCCAGCAGCATCGCGCGCTCGTTGGCGAAGTCCGGGTACGACACGTCCACCTGGAGCAGGAAGCGGTCCAGCTGGGCTTCCGGCAGCGGATAGGTCCCTTCCTGCTCGATCGGGTTCTGCGTGGCCAGCACGTGGAACGGGCGCGGCAGGGCATGGTCTGCCCCGGCCACCGCGACCTTGCCCTCCGCCATCGCCTGCAACAGGGCGGACTGCGTGCGCGGGCTGGCGCGGTTGATCTCGTCGGCCATCAGCAGCTGGCAGAACACCGGCCCCGGCACGAAGCGGAAGGAGCGTCGGCCCGCGGCGTCCTCGTCCAGCACCTCGGACCCGGTGATGTCCGCCGGCATCAGGTCCGGCGTGAACTGCACCCGCTTGGGCGACAGCCCCAGCACGGTGCCCAGCGTCTCCACCAGCAGGGTCTTGCCCAGGCCGGGCACGCCCACCAGCAGCACGTGGCCACCGGAGAGCAGGCAGATCAGCACCTGCTCCACCACCTCGTCCTGGCCGAAGATGATCCGACCGACCTCGGCACGGGCGGCGGCGGCACGCACCCCGAGCGCCTCGACGTCCGCGACCAAGCCGTCACCCACCGTCACCGACATGCCGCATGCGCCCCTTCGTGACCACCCCAGCCTTCCCGTCCATGTGGTGGGAGGGCTTTGATCGTCAGGGTGATGCTACCTATATCCCGGCAGAACGGAAGCATCGACGGGAATGGAAACGCGTTGTGAACGATGCTGACCCAGAGCTGCACACGAATCGCCCAGCAACCGACCGACTGGGCGGTTTACGGGCATTGCTGCCGTGCAAGGGCGCGCGGCCTGCCCGGACCCGCATCGAATGCGGCGACCTCCCCTTCCTGATCCGTCGCGACGGCACCTGGCTGTACCGGGGCACGCCGATCAACCGCAAGGAGATGGTGTGCCTGTTCTCCGGCGTGCTGAAGCGCGAGGCCGACGGCTCCTTCTGGCTCGAAACCCCGGCGGAGCGCGGCCGCATCCAAGTCGAGGACGCGCCTTTCGTCGCCGTCGAGCTGGGCTGGACCGGGGACGAGCGTGACCAGGTGCTGAGTTTCCGGACCAACGTCGACCAGATGATCACCGCTGGTCCGCACCACCCGATCCGCGTGGCCCACGACGTCCTGACCTGCGAGCCCACCCCCTATCTGCACGTGCGGGGAGGCGCCGGCGCACCGCCGGTGGAGGCGCGGATCAACCGCAGCGTCTATTACGAACTGGTCGCCCTCGCCGTGCCCGGCTTGGTGCGGGGGCGCAAGGTGCTGGGGGTGTGGAGCTGCGGCGCGTTCTTCTCGCTGGGCGACCTGCCCGCCTGCGAGGGATAGCGCTTGGACGCGGCCGAGCTACGCGCCCGCCTGGCGGAGCGGGACGGCACGGTGCCGGAGCTTCCGGGTGATGCCCTGGCGGCGCCGGCCACCAGCGACGACGTCGCCGGGTTGGCCGACCGCCCGCTGGTGGCCGCGGCGGTCCTGGTGCCGATCGTGCACGGGCCGGCCCCGGGGATCCTGCTGACCAAGCGGACGTCGACCCTGTCGTCCCACGCTGGACAAGTCGCCTTTCCGGGCGGGCGCATCGATGAGGGTGAGTCCGTCGTCGAGGCCGCCCTGCGCGAGGCGCGGGAGGAGGTCGGGCTGACGGCGGACCTGGTGGAGGTGACCGGCCGTCTGCCGGATTACCTGACCGGAAGCGGCTTCCGCATCAGCCCGGTGGTGGGCTTGCTGGCGCCCGGCTTCATGCCGGTCCCGGCTGCGGCGGAGGTGGAGGAGGTGTTCGAGCTGCCGCTCGCCGTCCTGCTCGACCCGTCGGCGCCGGAGCGGCGGCGGGCCCGCTGGAAGGGGCGGGACCGGGAGTTCTGGGTCTGGCCGCATGCCCGGCACTACATCTGGGGAGCGACGGCGGCCATCCTGGTGCACCTCGCCCACCGCCTGCGCGCGGCGGCCGCCTGATGCTGCGGGCGGGCGAGGCGTTCCTGGCGTTGGCTCCGCTCTTCGCCGCAGCGCTGCTGTACGGCGTGGTGTATCGGCGGCTGCCCAGTCGCCGCACCGTGGCGCTGATCACGCTGGCGGAACTGGTGCTGGCCGTCCTGCTGATCTGGCAGGGCACCGCGGAAGGCCTGCGCCCGCATGAGCGATACGTCCCGGCGCAGATGCACGAGGGTGCGGTGGTCGGAGGGCATGGCGGGTAGCGGTCCCGTGTGGACCTGCCTGGCCGATCCCGCGATCGGCCGGATTTTCTCCATCCTGCCGACCGCGCGGCTGGTGGGGGGTTGCGTGCGCGATGCACTGGCCGGGCTGCCCGGCACCGACATCGACCTGGCCACGCCCATGCATCCCGATGCGGTCGCCGAGGCGTTGTCCCGCGGCGGCATCCGGACCATCCCGACCGGGCTCTCCCACGGCACGGTCACCGCATTGCTGGACGGCCGCCCGTTCGAGATCACAACCTTGCGCCGGGATCTCGTCACCGACGGCCGCCATGCCGAGGTCGCCTGGACGGACGACTGGCGCGAGGACGCGGCGCGGCGGGACTTCACGGTCAATGCCATGTCGCTGTCGCAGGACGGGGTGCTGCACGACTATTTCGGCGGTGCCGACGACCTGCGCGCTGGACGGGTGCGTTTCGTCGGTGACGCCAGCACCCGCGTGGCGGAGGATTACCTCCGCATCCTCCGGTTCTTCCGCTTCCATGCGCGGTATGGCGCCGGCCCTCCCGATGCGGCGGCGGTCGACGCGATCCAGCGCGGCATACCGGGGCTGGCCCGGCTGTCGGTCGAGCGGGTCTGGTCCGAGCTCAAGCGCATCCTCCAGGCGCCAGACCCCGCCGGGTCGCTCGCGCTGATGGCGCGGACCGGCGTGCTCGCCGCGACCATTCCGGAGGGTGCCGACCCCGGCGGCGTCGTCGGCTTGCCCGCCGACCCCCTGCTGCGCACGGCCGCGCTGCTGACGGGTGACCGCGCCGCCTTCGCCGCGCGATTGAAGCTGTCGGCGGCGGAAGCCGAGCGCCTGCACGCCTTGGCCGGACCGCCGCCGGAGGGTGACGACGCCGCGTTGCGGCGGCTGCTGGCCGACACGGCGCCGGACATCCTGCTCGGCCGCTCGCTCCTGGCGCGCCAGCCGGAGGCGATGCGGGAGCGGCTGCGTGCCATCCGCCGCCCGGTGTTCCCGCTGGAGGGCCGCGACGTGGTGGCGTCGGGCGTGCCGCCGGGGCCGGCCGTGGGCGAGCTGCTGCGCCAGGTCCGGGCATGGTGGCTCGCGGGCGGGTGCCTGGCGGATGCGGCGGCATGCCGGGCCGAACTGGCGAGGCTGTCGGCAGGCTGATAAGGGGCGGCATGGACGCAACCACCCCTGGCTCGCTGCTGCAGGAGCCCCGCTCGAGGACGCTGCTCCACCGCCTCTGGCGTGAACACCTCGCGCAGCATGGCGGGCGTGTGGTCGTCATCCTCGTGCTGACCGCCGTGATGGCCGGGCTGACCGGGCTCTACCCCGTGGTCATCGACCGCGCCTTCTCCATGTTCGCCGCGCGCGACCGCCGCATCCTCTACCAGGTGCCGGCGCTGGTGGTGGTCATCACGGCCGCCAAGGCCGGCAGCACCTACGCCCAGACGGTGCTGACCCAGGGACTGGTCCTGCGCGTGATCCGCGAGTTGCAGGCGCGCATGTTCGCCCACCTGACCACGGCCGACCTGGCCCGGGTGGAGCGGGAGGCGCCGGCCCAGCTGGCCGCCCGCTTCACCACGGACGCCGCGATCATCCGCGAGGCGCTGACCCGTGCCATCGGCGGCATCGCCAACGCTATCACGGTGGTGGGGTTGATCGCCTCCATGCTCTGGCTCGACTGGGTGCTGAGCCTGATCGCCGCGGCGCTCTACCCGCTGGCGGCGCTGCCGATCCAGCGCCTGGGCAAGCGGGTCCGCCGCGCCTCGGGCGGCATGCAGGAGCGGATGGGCGAGACGGCGACGATGCTGACGGAGAGCTTCAGCCAGGCGCGCACCGTGCGGGCCTACCGGCTGGAGGCGATCGAGACGGCGCGGGCGGACGGCGTGTTCCGCTCGCTGAACCGGGCGCTGATGCGCATGACGCGCACGCGCTCCGCCGTCGACCCGATGCTGGAGGTGCTGGGCGGCGCGGCGGTGGCGGCGGTGATGGGGTTCGCCGGGTGGCGCGCGGCGGTGGGGACCAGCACGGTGGGCAACTTCACCGGCTTCGTCGCCGCCCTGCTGATCGCCTCCCAACCCATGCGCGCGCTCGGCTCGCTGAACGCGGCGGTGCAGGAAGGGCTGGCCGGGCTGGCGCGCGTGTTCTCCGTCATCGACGAGCCACCCGGCATCGTCGAGCGGCCGGGGGCGGTGGCGCTGCCCGCGGGCAACGGCCGGGTGGTGTTCGAGGGCGTCCGGTTCGCCTACCCGGACGGGCGGCAAGGGCTGCGCGGCCTGTCCTTCGCCGCCGAGCCCGGCATGACGGTGGCGCTGGTGGGCGCGTCCGGGGCCGGCAAGTCGACCGCCCTGGCGCTGATCCCCCGCCTGCACGACGCGACCGGCGGCCGCATCACCGTGGACGGCGCCGACGTGCGGGAGGTGACGCTGGGCAGCCTGCGCGACGCCATCGCCTATGTCGGCCAGGACACCATGCTGTTCGACGACACGGTGGGCGCCAACATCGCCATGGGCCGCCCCGGCGCGGACGGCGCGGCGATCAGCGCCGCGGCGGATGCGGCGGCCGCCGGCTTCATCGCGGCGCTGCCCGAGGGGTTCGCCATGCCGGTGGGCACCGGCGGGGGCCGGCTGTCGGGTGGGCAGCGGCAGCGCGTGGCGCTGGCCCGCGCGCTGCTGCGCGACCCGCGCATCCTGCTGCTGGACGAGGCGACGTCGGCCCTGGACGCGGAGAGCGAGGCGGCGGTGCAGCAGGCGCTCGCCCGGCTGCGGCAGGGGCGGACGACGATCGTCGTGGCCCACCGGCTGTCCACCGTCCGGGACGCCGACCTCGTGGTCGCCATGGCCGAGGGCGTGGTGGCGGAGCAGGGGACGCACGGGGAACTGATGGGCCGCGACGGGCTGTATGCCCGGCTGGTGCGCACGCAGGCCTTTGCGGGGTGAGGGTGGATGTGCGATGACCGATCGGTCAGCCGCCTGCCACCACCGGAGTTGCACCGTTGAGCCTCGACGAGCAGGGTACCCACCACGACGACGAACCTGTTGCGGAGGAGCAGTCTCCAGACCGCACCAAGCCCGATGGCAAGGACGAGAACAAGTCGTCCGGCAAGGATGACGGCGGCGGGGGCGGCAAGCAGGACAAGAAACAGGACGAGGCCGCGAAGAAGAGCTCGCCCTGGATCAAGGTCATCGGCCTGGTCGTCGTATTGATCGCCATCGCCGCCGGCATCTACTACTATCTGGCCAACCGCAACCTCGAATCCACGGATGACGCGTACACGGACGGGCGCGCGCTGACGATCTCGCCGAAGGTGTCCGGCTACGTGATCGAGCTGCTGGTGAACGACAACCAGCGCGTGAAGGCCGGCGACGTTCTGGCGCGCATCGACCCGCGCGACTATCTCGTCGCCCGCGACCAGGCCCGCGCCAACCTCATCGTCGCGCAGGCGCAGCAGCAATCGGCCGAACTCAACGCGGAGATCGCGCGCAAGAACTTCCCGGCGCGGCTGCTGCAGGCGCAAGGCCAGCTGCAGCAGGCGCAGGGCCAGCTGTTCCAGGCGCAGACGGACTACAAGCGGCAGCACGCGGTGTCGCGCGAGGCCACCACCCAGCAGAGCGTCGACCAGTCCACCGCGCAGCTGCAATTGGCGCAGGGGCAGGTGACGGCCGCGCAGGCCGCCGTGCAGCAGGCTGAACCGGTGCAGCAGAACATCGGCACGGCGGACCAGCAGGTCAGCCAGATCGAGGGGCAGCTGAAGCAGGCCCAGGCGCAGCTGGACCAGGCGGAACTGAACCTCAGCTACGCCACCATCAAGGCGCCGCAGGACGGCTGGATCACCAAGCGCAACATCGAGGTCGGCAACTACCTGCAAGTGGGCGCCACCATCTTCTCGATCGTGACGCCGGAGGTCTGGGTGACCGCCAACTTCAAGGAGAGCCAGCTGAACCGGATGCGCCCGGGGCAGCGGGTCAGCTTCGAGGTCGACGCCTATCCGGGGCTGAAGCTCGACGGCCACGTCGACAGCGTGCAGCTCGGCTCGGGCTCGCGCTTCACCGCCTTCCCGCCGGAGAACGCCACCGGCAACTTCGTCAAGATCGTGCAGCGCGTGCCGGTCAAGCTGATCATCGACCGCGGCATGGACCCGACCACCCCGCTGCCGCTCGGCCTCTCGGTGGTGCCGACGGTCACCGTGCAATGACGCCCGCGCCGCCCCAGCCTCAGAAGGCCCTCTCCCAGGAGGAGAGGGCTCTTGGCCGGTGCGGGAAGGGCCGCGCGGTGCGGAGTGCCCGCGCCTCGTGAGCGACAGCAACGCCAAGTCCGATGCGGCGTGGAAGCCGAAGGCGAACCCGTGGCTCATCGCGGTCGTCGTCACGACGGCCGCGTTCATGGAGATCCTGGACACCACGATCGTCAACGTGAGCCTGCCGCACATCGCCGGCTCCGTCTCGGCATCCTACGACGACGCGACCTGGGCGCTGACCTCCTACCTGGTGGCGAACGGGATCGTGCTGCCGATCTCGGGCTTCCTCGGCCGGCTGATCGGCCGCAAGCGCTATTTCCTGATCTGCATCGCCATGTTCACCGTCTCCTCCTTCCTGTGCGGGACGAGCACCAGCCTGGGCGAGCTGATCATCTTCCGCCTGATGCAGGGCTTCTTCGGCGGCGGGCTGCAGCCCAACCAGCAATCCATCATCCTGGACACGTTCGAGCCGGCGCAGCGCGGCAAGGCGTTCGGCGTGGTGGCGATCGCGGTGATCTTCGCGCCCGTCATCGGGCCGACGCTGGGCGGCTGGATCACCGACAACTACTCCTGGCGCTGGATCTTCTTCATCAACATCCCGGTCGGCATCTTCGCCTTCTTCGCCGTCACGGCATTGGTGGAGGACCCGCCCTGGGTGCTGCGCATGCGGTCCAGCGTGCGGGATTTCGACTACATCGGGCTCGGGCTGATCGCGCTGGGTCTCGGCAGCCTGCAGATCATGCTGGACCGCGGCGAGGATGACGACTGGTTCGGCTCGCCACTGATCGTCACGGCCGCCTTCTTCGCCGTGTTGGGCATCGTCGGGGCGGTGTGGTGGCTGCTGACGGCGAAGAAGCCGATCGTCAACCTGCGCGCCTTCGCCAACCGCAACTTCGCCGTGGGTTCGGTGATGATCTTCGGCATCGGCGCGATCCTCTATTCGGGCGCGGTGCTGCTGCCGCAGCTGGCACAGCAGCGGCTGGGCTACACCGCGACCCTGGCCGGGCTGGTGCTGTCGCCCGGCGCGGTGCTGATCCTGGTGCTGATCCCCATCGTCGGGCGGGTGCTGCCCTATATCCAGACCCGCTACATCATCGGCTTCGGCTTCTTCACCCTGGGCTGCGCCTATGGCTACGCCCACGGGGTGACGCCGGACGCCACCTTCTTCACCCTGGCGCTGATGCGGGCGACGCAGACGATCGGCCTGGCGTTCCTGTTCGTGCCGACCAGCGCCATCACCTACTCCACCATGCCGCGGGAGCTGAACGCGGATGCCAGCTCGCTGTACGTGATGCTGCGCAACGTGGCCGGCTCGATCGGCATCTCACTGGCGACGGCCGGCATCACCGAGCGGACGCAAGTCCGCCAATCCTACCTCGCCGAGAACCTGACCTCCTTCAACCCGGCCTTCAACGACTACCTGGCGCAGACCGAGCAGAGCCTGGTGGCCATGGGCCGCACGGCGGGCCAGGCGGCCAGCCAGGCCATGGGCATGGCGTTGCAGACGCTGAACCAGCAGGCCGCCGTCCTGGCGTATCGGGACGTGTTCGCCTACTGCGCCATCGCCGCCTTCTGCATCGTCCCGCTGACCTTCCTGTTCGACGCGCGGACCACCCGCGGCGGCGGCGGTGGCGGGCACTAGCGATGAGCGGGAGCGACTGGAAGCCGAAATCGAACCCTTGGCTCATCGCCATCGTCGTCACGCTCGCCGCGTTCATGGAGATCCTCGACACCACCATCGTCAACGTGGCGCTGCCGCACATCGCCGGGGCGCTGTCCTCCTCCAACGACGAGGCGACGTGGACGCTGACCTCCTACCTGGTGGCGAACGGGATCGTGCTGCCGATCTCGGGCTTCTTCGGCAACCGGCTGGGGCGCAAGCGCTACTTCCTGATCTGCATCGCGATGTTCGGCGTGTTCTCCTTCCTGTGCGGCGTGGCGGAAAGCCTGCCCCAGCTCATCCTGTTCCGGCTGGCGCAGGGCTTCTTCGGCGGCGGGTTGCAGCCGAACCAGCAGGCCATCATCCTGGACACCTTCCCGCCGGAGAAGCGGGGCGCCGCGTTCTCCATCACCGCCATCGCCACCATCGTGGCGCCGGTGCTGGGGCCGGTGCTCGGCGGATACATCACCGACAACTTTTCCTGGCGATGGATCTTCTTCATCAACATCCCCGTGGCGGCGCTGACGTTCTTCGCCGTGGCCGCCCTGGTGGAGGACCCGCCCTGGGTGGCCAACCAGCCGAAGCGGCAGATCGACACGATCGGGCTGGCCCTGATCGCGTTGGGCTTGGGGTCCCTGCAAGTCGTGATGGACCGCGGCGAGGACGATGACTGGTTCGGGTCCAACTTCATCCTCGGCATGGCGATCCTGGCGGCGGCCGGCCTGCTGGGCGCCATCGGCTGGTTGCTCACCGCCAAGAAGCCGATCGTCAGCCTGCGGGTGATGCAGGACCGCAACTTCGCGCTCGGCTGCTTCTGCACCTTCGCGCTGTTCTTCATCGTCTACTCCTCCGCCGTGCTGCTGCCGCAGCTGTCCCAGGAGGTGCTGAACTACAACTCCACCCTGGCGGGGCTGCTGCTGGCCCCCGGCGCGGTCGCGGTGATCTTCATCATCCCGATGGTGCAGCAGGCGATGAAGGTCGTGCCGACCAAGATCATCATCGCGGTCGGCTTCATGGCCATCGGCAGCGGGCTCGTCTACTCGACCCGGCTGTTCCCGCTGATCGACTACGACACGCTGACCATCATGCGGATCGCGCAGTCAGCCGGGATCGCGCTGCTCTTCGTGCCGATAAGCACGATCTCCTACGTGACGCTGCCGAAGGAGCTGAACGGCGACGCGGCGGCGCTGTACACCATGTTCCGCAACGTTTCAGGCTCGATCGGCATAAGCCTGGCCACGGCGGAGATCACCGAACGGACGCAAATCCGCAGCGCCTACCTGATCGACCACCTCAACACGTTCGACCAGGGCTACAACCAGACCATCCAGAGCATCCAGCAGAACCTGCTGTCCACGGGCCATGCCGCCGGGACCACGCTGTCGACCGCCACCGGGCAGGTCTACCAGATGCTGCGCATCCAGGCGCAGGTGCTTGCGTATTCGGACGTGTTCGCGTTCTGCGCCATCGGCGCGTTCTGCGTCGTGCCCTTCGCTTTCCTGTTCTCCAGCGTGAAGGCGAAGGGAGGAGGGGGAGGGCACTAGCGCTGCGATGCCCAACTGGCGCCTACGGCCCCGTGGTGATCAGCCCCTTCAGGCCATCGAACACGCCTTGGGTCAGTGCGCCCTTGGCGACGACATCCCCCAACGTGGCGTAGGGGCGCTTGTCGACGATCTGCTGGGCGCGGACCGGGCCGACATTGGGCAGGATCTTCGCCATGTCGGCGGCGGTCGTCTTGTTCACGTTCACCAGCGCGATCTTGTCCTGGATGGCGGAGAAGACGTTGGCCGGCACGGCCTTCTTGTCGAGGATCTGCTGCTTCTCGGTGTAGGGGCGGTTGGCGATGATCGCCTTGGCCCGCGCCGGGCCTACGCCGGGCAGCGCGTCCAGCGTCTTCTCGTCGGCGGAGTTCACGTCGATCAGCGTCGGGCCGGCGGGCATCGCGGCCGCGGCGGTGCCGGGCCGCACAGGCGCCGACTGCCGGGTGGACGGGTGGGATGCGGGCGTTTGCGCAAGACCCAGGCCGGGGAGGGCGAGGATCCAGGCCAGCAACACGGCGAGGCGAACCATCATGTCTCTTGTCCTTCCGTTGCGCGGACGAGACACCAAAAACCCGCTCAAGGCCAGCGGACTTCTGGCGGCAGGCTCATCAGGATGGCCTCCACGTTGCCGCCGGTCTTCAGCCCGAACAGCGTGCCGCGGTCGTGCAGGAGGTTGAACTCCACGTAGCGTCCGCGGCGGACCAGCTGGTGGTCGCGGTCGGCGGCGGTCCAGGGCTGCGCCATGCGTCTGCGGACGATGGCCGGGTAGGCCGCCACGAAGGCCAGCCCCACGTCCCGCGTGAAGGCGAAGTCCGCCTCCGCCCCCTGCCGTTCCAGATGGTCGTAGAAGATGCCGCCCAGGCCCCGCGGCTCGTCGCGATGCGGCAGGTAGAAGTAGCGGTCGCACCACGCCTTGAACTCGGGATAGTAGGCGGGGTCGTGCGCGTCGCATGCGGCCTGGAAGGCGGCGTGGAAGCTGGCGGCGTCCTCCCGCGCCGCCGCCGAGTCGGGACGCATCGGCGTGATGTCGCCGCCGCCGCCGAACCAGCCCCGCGTGGTGACGATCATGCGCGTGTTCATGTGCGCCGCCGGCACGTGCGGGCTCTGCGGATGGGCCACCACGCTGATGCCGCCGGCCCAGAAGCGCGGGTCCTCCGCCGCGCCCGGGATGGAGCCGCGGAACTCCGGACTGAACTCTCCCGCCACGACGGACACGTTGACCCCGACTTTCTCGAACACCCGGCCATGCATCAGCCCGATCACTCCGCCGCCCTCCAACCCAGCCCTCGTCCAAGGCGAGCGGGTGAAGCGGCCCGGCGCGCGGTCCAGCAGCACGCCGCCTTCGTCCTCGATCGCCTCGAAGGCGGCGCAGAGCTGGTCGCGCAAGGAGGCGAACCAGGCCTCGGCCAACGGGCGCAGCGCGGCATGGGCGGGTGCTTGCGACATTTCAAAACCTTCCAATCTGCACAGCGGGGCAACGGAGCCTGCCCCATGTTGCAGGGGCGAAGAGCGTCCCCTAGAACATCGTGGCCGCGCTTGAGAAGGTAGCCGTTGCATGTCGACCACGTCTCCCGCGATACATCCCGATCTCGGTCATGGCATGGAGGCCGCGACCACCAAGCGGGATTTCCTCAAGCTGGTCGCCATCGCCGGGGCCGCGGTCGGGGCGGGCGCTATCGTGTGGCCGCTGGTCGACAGCATGAACCCGGCCGGCGACGTGCTGGCGCTGTCCTCCGTGGAGGTCGACCTGGCGCCCATCACGGTCGGCATGGGGATCACCACCGTGTGGCGCGGCAAGCCGATCTTCGTGCGCCACCGCACGGAGGACGAGGTGAAGACGGTGGAGGCGGTGCCGCTGAACCAGCTGATTGAGCCGGCGAGCGACCAGTCCCGCATCAAGGACGGCCATTCCCAATGGATCATCCTGATCGGCATCTGCACCCACCTGGGATGCATCCCGCTGGGCAACAAGCCGACCGACCCGCGCGGCGAGTGGGGCGGCTGGTTCTGTCCGTGCCACGGCAGCCAGTACGACGTCTCCGGCCGGGTGCGGCATGGCCCGGCCCCGGCCAACCTCTACGTGCCCCCCTATGCGTTCGAGTCTGACACCAAGATCAAGATCGGCTGAGGAAAGAACATCATGGCCGGACTGCACAAGAGCGACATCAAGAATCCAGTCGTGAACTGGATCGACTCCCGCATGCCCATCTTCACGATGATGCAGAAGGAGTATGGGACGTTCCCGACGCCGAAGAACTTCAACTACTTCTGGAACTTCGGCGCGTTGGCCATGGTCACGCTGGCGATCATGATCGCCACCGGCATCTTCCTGGCGATGAACTACACGCCCAATACGACGCTGGCCTTCGACAGCGTCGAGCGGATCATGCGGGACGTGAACTATGGCTGGCTGCTCCGCTACGTGCATGCCAACGGCGCCTCCATGTTCTTCATCGTCGTCTACATCCACATTTTCCGTAACATCTACTACGGGTCCTACAAGGCGCCGCGCGAGCTGCTGTTCATGCTGGGCGTGGTGATCCTGCTGCTGATGATGGCCACCGCCTTCATGGGCTACGTGCTGCCCTGGGGCCAGATGAGCTATTGGGGCGCCACGGTCATCACCAACCTGTTCTCCGCCATTCCGCTGGTGGGCGACAGCATCGTGACGTGGCTCTGGGGCGGCTTCTCGGTCGACAACCCCACGCTGAACCGCTTCTTCGCGTTGCACTACCTCATGCCGTTCATGATCGTGGGCGTGGTCTTCCTGCACATCGTGGCGCTGCACATCACCGGGTCCAACAACCCGCTCGGGATCGACGTGAAGACGCCGCAGGACACCATCCCGTTCCACCCATACTACACGATCAAGGACAGCGTGGGCATCTGCCTGTTCCTGTTGATATTCGCCTGCGTGGTGTTCTTCGCGCCGAACTACTTGGGCCACCCGGACAACTACATCCCTGCCAACCCGCTCGCCACCCCGGCGGAGATCGTTCCGGAGTGGTACTTCCTGCCGTTCTATGCCATCCTGCGTTCGGTCCCGTCCAAGCTCGGCGGTGTCAGCCTGATGTTCGGGTCGATCGCGGTGCTGTTCCTGCTGCCGTGGCTCGACACGTCGCCCATCCGGTCCGCGCGGTTCCGGCCGATCTACCGGCAGTTGGTGTGGGTGCTCGTCGTGACGATGTTCGTCCTCGGCGAAGTGGGCGCGCATCGGCCGGAGGGGATCTGGGTCGTGCTCGGCCGCGTGGCGACCGCGTACTACTTCCTGCACTTCTTGGTCCTGCTGCCCTTGCTCGGCAAGGTGGAGAGGCCGCTGCCGCTGCCGGAAAGCATCAGCAACCCGGTCCTCCGCAGCCGTAGCCCGGGCGGGCCCGGCGGCGGAGGCCCGCTGCCGCAGGGTGCGGCGGCCAAGCCCATGGAGAAGATGTGATGCGGCTCGCCGTCCTCGCACTCGGCGCGGCGTTGGCCTTGCCGGGCATCGCTGCCGCGCAGACCACAGAGCCGGAGACGCCGCCCAGCATCCCATGGAGCTTCAACGGTCCGCTCGGGACGTTCGACCGGGCGGCCGAGCAACGCGGCCTACAGGTCTGGCAGGAGGTCTGCTCCAACTGCCACTCCATGAAGGAGGCGTACTACCGCAACCTCACCGGGATCGGCCTCAGCGCCGACCAGGTCAAGGCGTTTGCCGCGGCGATCACCGTGCCCGGCGGCACGGATGATTCCGGCCAGCCGGTGGACCGGCCGGCGTTGCCGTCCGACCATTTCCGCTCGCCCTTCGCCAACGACAAGGCGGCACGTGCGGCCAATAACGGCGCCTTGCCGCCGGACCATTCGTTGATCGTCAAGGCGCGGGAGGACGGCCCGAACTACGTCGACGCGCTGCTGCAAGGTTACCGGGACCCGCCGGCCGGCATGAAGATGGGCGACGGGATGAACTACAACGTCTACTTTCCCGGTCGACAGATCGCCATGGTGCAGCCGCTGCACGACGGTCAGGTGACCTACGCCGATGGCACCCCCGCGACGGTGGAGCAGATGTCGCGCGACGTGACCACGTTCCTCACCTACATGGCGAACCCGGAGATGGAGCAGCGCAAGCGCATCGGCGTGCGCATCGTGCTGTTCCTTGCCGGCATGACGGTGGTGACCTACGCGGTGAAGCGGAAGGTGTGGTCGGACCTGCACTAGCTCCATGGACACCATCCAGCCGGTCATCGGGATCATCGGCGGCTCGGGGCTCTACGATATCGACGGCCTCGAGGATAAGGAGTGGCGGCCCGTCGCCACGCCTTGGGGCGAGCCGTCGGACGCGCTGCTGTTCGGTCGGTTGGACGGCATCCGATGCGTGTTCCTGCCGCGCCACGGCCGCGGTCACCGCCTGTCGCCCACGCATCTGAACTATCGCGCCAACATCGACGCGCTGAAGCGGTCGGGCGTGACGGACGTGCTGTCCCTGTCTGCCGTCGGCAGCCTGAAGGAAGACCTCCCACCCGGGCATTTCGTGATCGTCGATCAGTTCATCGATCGCAGCTTCGCACGGGAGAAGAGCTTCTTCGGCGACGGTTGCGTTGCCCATGTCAGCGTGGCCGACCCCGTTTGCCCGCGGCTGGGCGATGCCGTGGAGGCGTCAGCGCGCGGCCTGGACCTCCCCGTTACGCGCGGCGGGACCTATCTAGTGATGGAAGGGCCGCAATTCTCCACCAAGGCGGAGAGTCAGCTCTACCGGAGCTGGGGCTGCAGCGTCATCGGGATGACCAACATGCCGGAAGCCAAGCTCGCCCGCGAGGCGGAGCTGTGCTACGCGACGGTGGCGATGGTCACCGATTTCGACTGTTGGCACCCGGATCACGGACATGTCACGGTCGGTCAGATCGTCGCCGTCATGAACAGCAATGCAGACAAGGCGCGCGCGTTGGTCCGCGCGGTCATCCCGACGCTTGGGGCGCCGCGTGGCCCATGTCCGGCCGGGTGCGACCGGGTGCTGGATGCCTCGATCACCACGCCGCCCGACGCGCGCGATCCTGTGCTGATCGCGAAGCTGGATGCAGTGGCCGGCCGGGTGCTGCGCTAGCAAAGTCGACCGCCTGCTGTTCAGGCCCACCGCGACAGTGGGCCTGAACAGTCATCTATGCCCTGACTAGATGCGGCCGAGCACCAGCAGCACGATCAGGATCAGGACGATCAGGCCGATGCCCCCCGTCGGGCCATAGCCCCAGCCGGCACTGTATCCATAGCCGCCGCCGCCGAGCAGCAGGATGATCAGGATGATAACGAGGATCGTACCCATAGGTGACACCCCTTCCGGTGTTGCTTGCCGGCTGTGAACGCGGTCAAGCGACCGGGGTTCTCACAACCCCGTGCATTTTCATTATGCTAGGTTAATCATCCGGGGAGATGGCGGCGCAGGAAGTCCAACGTCCGGCCCCGCGCCAAGTCCGAAGCCGCCTGGTCGAAGCTCGCCCGTTCGTCGCAGCCGAAGCCGTGCCCGGCGCCTGGATAGATGTAGAGCTCCACACCCGGCTGCGATGCCCGGATCGCCTCCACGTCGCTGAGCGGGATACCGTGGTCCTCGGCGCCGAAATGCAGTTGCACGCCGCAGGACGGCGTCTGCTCCCGCGTCGCGGCGATGCCGCCGCCGTACCAGCCGACCGCGGCTTCGAAGCTGCTGCTGCGGGTCGCACCCCACCAGGCGATCGTTCCGCCCCAGCAATACCCCACGATGCCCAGCCTGCGCTGGCCAAGCGCCGCCGCCGCCGCCGCGACGTCCGCCATGCTGGCGTCGGCAGACACGCCGGCGCGCAACGCCATGCCTCGCTTGCGGTCCTCGTCGCCGTATCCCAGTTCGACGCCACGCTCGACCCGGTCGAACAGGGCAGGCGCCACCACGGCGAAACCCTCGGCGGCGAACTGGTCGCAGACGTTGCGCATGTGGCGGTTCACGCCGAAGATTTCCTGCACGATGACAAGCCCGCCTGCCGCGTCCTCCGGCCCGGCCTGGTAGGCACCCAGCCTATGGCCATCGCCGGCCGTGAGTTCGATCATGCGTCCCATTCCGCAACTCCTCGGTTTCGTGTCAGAGTGGAGCCATGGGTGAGATCGTCAACCTCCGCAAGGTGCGCAAGGCGAAGGCCCGCATCGATGCAACGGCGTCGGCCGCCGAGAACCGTGTGCGGCATGGACGCACCGCGGCCGAACGGGCGCGCGACGCCCTGGAGGCGGAGCAGGCACGTCGCGTCCTGGACGGCGTCAAGCACCAGAAGCCGTGAGCTGCCTCGCCATTGGGGTGGCCTCACGGCGTGTCTCCCGCTGCCGGTCGATGCGCGTCCTCCGGTGCGCCGCTGCCTCGCCGGCCACACCCGGTGGAGCGTAACGATTGTTGGGGAACGCGATGGGAGCCGAGGCGTCTTGATCGCGTGACCGCGTCCGCAAGCTCAGAACAGAAGCCACTCCCGCTCATGGCGCTCGGCGCGCTGGGCGTCGTGTTCGGCGACATCGGAACCAGCCCGCTGTATGCCGTCCAGCAATGCTTCCAGGATGAACCGTCATTCGCCCACGATCCGGCGGCGATCATCGGCATCCTGTCGTTGATCCTCTGGTCCGTGATCCTGGTCGTCTGCGTCAAGTACACCGGGTTCATCCTGCGCGCGGACCATGACGGCGAGGGCGGCACCCTGGCCTTGCTGGGGCTGATCCGCAGCAAGCTGCCGCCGCTGCCGTTCGCCCGGCCGGGCGCGCTCACCCTGCTGGTCCTGTTCGGCTCGGCGCTGCTGTACGGCGATGGAGTGGTGACGCCTGCCATCTCCGTGCTGTCGGCGGTGGAGGGCCTGAAGCTTGCCAGTCCGGGCTTCGGCGCCGTCGTGGTGCCGCTTTCCGTCGGCATCCTGCTCGCCTTGTTCCTGCTGCAGCATTTCGGGACGGAGCGGGTGGGCCGCTTCTTCGGGCCGGTCATGCTGCTGTGGTTCGTAGCCATCGCGGTGTTGGGGCTGGGCAGCGTCGTGCAACACCCTGCAGTGCTGGCCGCCTTCAACCCGTTGGCCGGGCTTCGCTTGCTGGTGGGTCATGGCTGGGCCGGCTACGCGGTGCTGGGCGCGGTGGTGCTGTGCTTCTCCGGGACGGAGGCACTGTTTGCCGACCTCGGCCATTTCGGGCGGCGGCCGATCATCCTCGCCTGGTACGTGCTCGCACTACCGGCCTTGGTGCTGAACTACATGGGTCAGGGCGCGGAACTGCTGCGCGATCCGGCCGGGGCGGACAACCCGTTCTTCGCCATCGTCCCGCACTGGGCACTCTACCCTGCCGTGGTCCTGGCCACCGCAGCCACGGTCATCGCCTCGCAGGCGCTGATCTCCGGCGCGTTCTCGTTGACGCAGCAGGCGATCAACATGGGGTTCGCCCCGCGCTACGCGGTCGTCCACACCTCGGAGGAGGAGAAGGGCCAGATCTACATGCCCGTCATCAACTATGCGCTGATGATCGGCTGCGTGGCGCTCGTGCTCGGCTTCCGCTCCTCGGCGGCGTTAGGCGCGGCCTACGGGCTGGCGGTGATCGGGACCATGACCATCACCTCCATCACGTTCTATGTGGTCACCCGGCAGGTCTGGGGTTGGTCCAGGGCGCGGGCGATGCCGCTGCTGGCCGCCTTCCTGCTGGTGGATGGCGGCTTCCTGGTCGCCAACCTGGCCAAGCTCCTGTCCGGCGCCTGGGTGCCGTTGCTGATCGGTGGCCTGGTGTTCGCGGTGCTGGTGATCTGGACGGTCGGCCGGTCCCGCTTCCGCCAGGCGATCGCGGCCTGGTCGATGCCGCTGGCGGAGTTCCGGCAGATGGCGCAGCGCTGGGAGGACCGGGAGGAAGGTTGCGCCGTGTTCCTCACGGAGAACCTGGACAAGGTGCCGATCATCGGCCGGCACGCCTGGCTGCGCGGCCACGTGCGGCGTGAGACCGTCCTGTTGCTGCGGATCGAGACGACGAAGCGGCCGCATGTCGATCCGGCCGAGCGGCTGAGCATCGAGGAGGTTGGCGACGGCATCTATCGCGGCGTCGCGCGGTTCGGCTTCATGCACCCGCCGGACATCGCCGGGGCGCTGTCGACCCCGGAGTTGCCGTTCGACCGGGAGGGTGCCGTGTTCTTCCTGCCCCGGGTGGTCGTCAAGCCGGCGCCGACCTGGTGGGGCGGCTTCTGGCGGCGTTGCTACCTTTTTCTCGGCAGCACCGGACTGAACCCGATCGAGTATTTCCAGCTGCCGCCGGAACAGGTGGTGTCCGTCGGGGTCGAGCTGAAGATGTAACGCTGCCGTCGAGCTGTTCGCGGTCTTTGGAGTCACTCTACCACGGGATGTTCATCCGCCGTCCGTCGACGGGGATGGCGGCGGCGGCGCTCGGGGTCGGGGGTGAGGACCACGCGCTCGAACAGCAGCACGGAGCGGCCGGTCACCACGTACTCCTTGCCGACACCCACCTCCTCCTCGTGGTTCGGCGCATTGGTGTCGAACACCAGCCGCCAGATCGTGCCGCCGGCTATGGCGGGCAGCGTGAAGCCGACGCCTTCGTGATGCGCGTTCAGTATGATGAGCATCGAGCTGTCGCTGGACACCCGGCGCACTCCCGTGGCGCGGGCCCGGCCGTCCAGCAGCATGCCGAAGCAGCGGAGATTGCCGTCGTGCCAGTCCGTGCCCTTCATCTCCACGCCGCCGGCGTTCAGCCAGGTGACGTCGCGTACGCCGGACTCCGCATCCAGTTCCCCGGTCAGGTAGCGTCCGCGGCGCAGGATCGGGTAGCGGTGGCGCAGCGCCGTCAGCTCCTGCACGAAGCGTATGCGTTGCTCGCCGTGTTCGCCGCTGTCCCAGTCCAGCCAGCTGGTCGGGTTGTCCTGGTTGTAGGCGTTGTTGTTGCCGCCCTGGCTGCGGCCGAACTCGTCGCCGGCCAGCAGCATCGGCGTTCCCTGGCTCAGCAGCAGGGTGGCGAGCAGGTTGCGGATTTGCCGCTCGCGCAGGGCGTTGATGGCCGCGTCCGCGGTCGGGCCTTCGACGCCGCAGTTCCAGCTGATGTTGTGGCTGCTGCCGTCGCGGTTCTCCTCGCCGTTCGCCTCGTTGTGCTTCTGGTTGTACGAGACGACGTCGTCGAGCGTGAACCCGTCATGCGCGGTGACGAAGTTGACCGATGACCAGGGGCGGCGCCCGCGCCGGTTGAACTCCCCCGCGGAGGCGGACAGCCGGGCGGCCATGGCGGCGGGCGAGGCCTCTGCCTTCCAGAACGCCCGCGCGGTGTCGCGGAACTTGTCGTTCCACTCCGCCCAGCCGGGCGGGAACTGCCCGACCTGGTAGCCGCCGGGGCCGATATCCCATGGCTCCGCGATCAGCTTGACGCCCGACAGCACCGGGTCCTGCCGGCAGGCATCCAGGAAGCCGCCGCCCTCGTCGAAGCCGTGGTCCTCGCGGGCCAGGATGGTGGCCAGGTCGAAGCGGAAGCCGTCGACATGCATCTCCGTCACCCAGTAGCGCAGGCTGTCGGTCACCATCTGCAGCACCCGGGGATGGCTGATGTTGACGGTGTTCCCGGTGCCGGTGTCGTTGATGTAGAGCCGCCGGTCGGCCGGCAGCAGCCGGTAGTAGCTGCGGTTGTCGATGCCGCGGAACGACAGCGTGGCGCCCTGCTCGTTGCCCTCCGCGGTGTGGTTGTAGACCACGTCCAGGATGACCTCGAGCCCGGCTTCATGGAACCGGGCGACCATCTGCTTGAACTCGGAGAAGGCGAACTCCGGGCTGAAGGCGTAGCGCGGGTCCGGCGCGAAGAACCCAATCGAGTTGTAGCCCCAGTAGTTGGTCAACCCCTTGCGCAGCAGGATCTCGTCGTTGGCGAAGGTGTGCACCGGCAGCAGCTCCACCGCGGTGACACCCAGCGAGCGGATGTAGTTCAGCACCTCCGGGCGTGCGAAGCCCGCGAAGGTGCCGCGCAGGGCGTCCGGCACCAGGGGATGCTGCTTGGTGAAGCCGCGGACATGCGCCTCGTACAGGATCGTCCGCTCCCACGGCACCATAGGCGGGTGGTCGCGGCCCCAGGTGAAGGCCGGGTCGATGACGCGGCATTTCGGCACGAAGGCGGCACTGTCCCTGGTGTCGAACGACAGGTCGCCCGTCTTCGCGCCCACGGTGTAGCCGTAACAGGCCGGGTTCCAACTCAACGCGCCGACATGGGCCTTGGCGTACGGGTCCAGCAGCAGCTTGTGGTGGTTGAACCGATGGCCCTCCTTCGGCGCGTATGGGCCGTGCACGCGGTAGCCGTAGACCGTGCCCGGCCGTGCATCGCTCAGGTAGCCGTGGAACACCTCGTCCGTGTATTCGGGCAGCTCGATGCGTTCGAGCTCGGTCATGCCCCACTCGTCGAACAGGCAAAGCTCGACCTTCTCCGCATGGGCGGAGAACAGGGCGAAGTTCACCCCGAGCCCATCCCAGGTTGCGCCGAGCGGATGCGGACGGCCCTCGCTGATGCGGTCCTTGATCACGGCGATGGGCAAAGCGACGGTCTCCCTCGATGGCCGGCAAGGCGACTCAGTTGCACGGATGTCCGGCAAGCGCGATAGGCGGCATCGCAGGGCCGCGAGCGGGCGGCGCGGGTGGGAGCAATCGCATGGTGGTCGCCGGGTTCGAGCAGTTCGCAGTGGGGCAGGTCTTCACCTCGGAGCCCCGGCGGGTAGACGCGGCCGCCATCAAGGCGTTCGGCGACCAGTTCGACTGTCAGCCGCAGCATGTCGACGACGCCCTGGCCAAGCAGACGTTGTTCGGCAGCCTCGTCGCCAGCGGCTGGCACACCAGCGCGTTGACCATGCGGCTGATGCTGGACAGCGTGCTGGCCGGGGTGAGCGGCCGCGGCATGGGCGCGCGGATCGACGACATCGGTTGGTCCTCCCCCGTTCATCCCGGTGACGAGTTGTATGCCGTCAGCGAGATCATGGACGTCCGGGCGTCCCGCTCCAAGCCGGACCGCGGCGTGGTCGTCATCCGCACCGTCACCCGCAACCAGCACGACCAGCCGGTGCAGGAGATGACGGGCACGATGATCATCCTGCGCAGCGATGCCGTGGTGTAGCGAAGGCTACTCCGCCGCGTGGTCGAGTTCGCGGTCCGCCAGCAGCTGCAGCTGGGTTTCCAGCGTCACGAGGTCCCGCTCCGCCACGCAGCAGAGGTATTCCATGGCATCGGGCGCTTCGTCGCCCCCGTCGTGCAGCAGCAAGCCGTCCGGGCCGAGCGGCAGTGCCGTCAGCCCGAGGTCGCCGTAGACCTTCAGCAGGGTCGGCCCGGCGCGCCACACCGCGGGGTCCAACCCCTCCTGCGCGGCCAGGTCGCGCAGCCGCCAGATGGCGGAGATGCGGTCCGTGGGCGAGCCCACCGGGTCGCCGATCCCGAGCATGACCTGGCCCAGCCGGACGAAGGGGATGCCGGACCGTCCAGCCTCCCCCAGGACGACGCCGTCCGCCCAGGGCGGCGGGGTGGCGCCGAGCGAGAGATACCGCACGCGGCCTTCGCCGGCCCAGGGCAGCCAGCTGACATGCCCTGGCCGCAGCAGGCGCCACAGCGCCAACAGCGCCATCAGCACGGCCAGCGCCATCACCAGGCGCAGGCTGTTCGGCAGGTCGGGCGACAGCACGATCTCCCACCAGGAGTTCTCCGACAGGCGGCGGACCTGCGGCTCGAAGGCGGCGAGCGCGGTCACGCACACCGCCAGGGCGATCAGCGGGATCATCACCTCGGCCCGCAGCGTGCTCGTGAGCAGGCGGGCGTCGCGGTAGAAGGCGTCGCGGAACGGCGCCACCAGGATGGCCGACAACACCAGCACGGCCGAAATCCACAGCTGGTCGCCCTGCGCCGCCGTGTAGCCCGCCGCCATCAGCAGCAGCGCCACGGTGCCACCCCAGGCCAGGGTGACGCGCTGGGACAGGCCGATCGCCAGCACCATCAGCGCGGCGCCGATTAGGGACGGCACGAACGTCCCCGCGCTGGCCGCCATGTCGGCGAAGTCCGGGTCGATCCAGGAGAAATCCGGCCGGTCATCCAACACGCCCAACGACAGCAGCAGCGCGCCACACATCGCCACCGTGCCCGTTGCCGCTCCTACGGCGAAATCCGGTTCGCTCATCCGCGCAAGCCCCTGCGCCCCGCGGGCGAGCGCGCCGCTCTTGAGCAGGGCGCCACCGCGGAGCAGCAGCTCGTTGCCGGCGAACATGGTCCCGGCCATGAACAGCGGGATCACGTAGTAGTACAGCCGGAACACCAGGATGGCGCCCAGCACCACCGGCGGCGGCAGGTATGGCTCCAGCCCCAGCAGCATCGCGGTGTCGAACACGCCGAGCCCGCCGGGCAGGTTGGCGATCAGCCCGGCGCTGTAGGAAGCCAGGTAGCAGGCCAGGAACCGCAGGTAGGTCAGCCCCGGCGTGGCCGGGATCAGCGCGTAGAAGATCGCGGCGGTCACCGCCACGTCGACGGAGGCCAGTGCCACCTGGATGACCGCCATGCGCCAGTTCGGCAGGTTGAACTCGTGCCCGCGGATGCGCAGCGTGCCGGCCAGCCTGGATACGACCACGTAGGCGCCCACCACCGCCCACATGGCGCCGCCGATCGCGTAGAAGGCCCAGAGCGGCAGCACGCTGCCGAAGAACGGCACGGAAAGCGGCTCGAAGAACAGGATGCAGCCGCCGAGCACCAGGCCGCCCAGCCCGAAGGTCAGCGAGCAGAAGCCCACCACCTTGGCGATCTGCACCGCCGTCAGCCCCCAATGGGAGTAGAGGCGGTAGCGCACCGCCGCACCCGACACCGCGGCGAAGCCCAAATTGTGCGACAGCGCGTAGGCGCAGAACGAGGCGAAGGCGACCCGGCGATACCGTACCTTGTGTCCGGCATACATGGTGCCCAGGCGGTCGTAGAAGGTCAGCACGCCATACGACAGCACCGTCCAAGCGAAGGAGATCGCCAGCGCGCTGGCCGGGATGGCGGCGAGCGACGCCTTGATGTCCCCGATCTTGAGGTGCCGGAACTCGCGCTGCACCACATAGATGGCCCCCACCAGCAGCATCACCCCGATCAGCGCGGGGACGTGGCGGAGGTAGCGCTTCAAGCGGCTTCCGCCGGGCGACCGAGCGCGGCGCGGATCAGCCCGACCGTCTCCGCCACGCCATACAGCGCCACGAAGCCGCCGAAGCGCGGGCCCTCCTGCTGGCCGAGCAGGACCTGGTAGAGGCACTCGAACCAGTTCTTCAGCGCCGGGAAGGGATGGCGCTTGCCGACGGCGTAGACCTCGTCCTGGATCGCCTCGGCGGGGCTGTCCGCCGGCATGGCCGCCAGCGTGTCCGCCAGGTCGCCCAGCGCCGCTGCCTCGACGGCGGTGGCGGTGCGGAACCGCTTCGCCGGGCGGACGAAGTCGCGGTAGTAGGCGACGGCGTAGTCGACCAGGCGGGCCAGGAACGGCGTCGCCTCCGGCCCGGCGCCCGGGTGGTAGCGGCGGATGAAGCCCCAGAGCATGTCCGCCCGGTCGGCGTTCACCACGCTGGCCAGGTTCAGCAGCATGGTGAACGGGATCGGGCTGCCGGCGTCGTTCGGGATGCGCCCGCCGCCGATGTGCCAGGCCGGGTTGGCCGGGTCGTCGCCACCCTTGCCCACATGGGCGATGTAGTCGTCGACCGCCCGGGGGATGACGTCGAAGAACAGCCGCTTGGCACGCTGCGGCTGATGATACATGAACTCGCCCAGGCTTTCCGGCGGAGCGTAGCGCAGCCACTCCTCCACCGACAGGCCGTTGCCCTTGCTCTTGCTGATCTTCTGCGAATGTTCATCCAGGAACAGCTCGTAGGTGTAGCCGACCGGCGGCGGCGAGCCGAGCACGGTGCAGATGCGGCCCGACAGCCGCACGCTGTCGATCAGGTCCTTGCCGCTCATCTCGTAGTCCACGGCGAGCGCGTGCCACCGCATGGCCCAGTCGGCCTTCCACTGCAGCTTGCAGCCGCCGCCGGTCACGAGGGTGGTGAACTGCTCGCCGTTCGCGTCCGTCCAGGTGACGGTGCCGGCGGCCGGGTCGGTCCGTTCGATCACGACCTGCATGACCTGGCCGGTACGCGGGTGCAGGGGCAGGATCGGGGAATAGGTCGCCCGGCGATCCGGCCCCAGCGTCGGCAGGATGACCTGGCGGATCTCTTCGTGCAGGGACAGCACGCGCAGCAGCGCGGCGTCGAACCGGCCGGACAGGTAGTAGTCGGTGGCCGAGGCGAACTCGTATTGGAAGCCGAAGCCGTCCAGGAAGGCGCGCAGCCGGGCGTTGTTGTGCGCACCGAAGCTTTCATGCGTGCCGAACGGGTCCGGCACGCGGGTGAGCGGCTGGCCCAAATGGTCCCGCAGCATCGCGCCGTTCGGCACGTTGTCCGGCACCTTGCGCAGGCCGTCCATGTCGTCGCTGAACGCCAGCAGGCGGGACGGCTTGCCCGTCAGCGCGGTGAAGGCCTGCCGCACCCAGGTGGTGCGCGCGACTTCGCCGAAGGTGCCGATATGGGGCAGGCCGGACGGGCCATAGCCGGTCTCGAACAGCGCCTCCGCCTTGCCGGAGGCAGCCAGGCGGGACGCAACCTTGGCGGCTTCCTCGAACGGCCATGCCTTCGGGAGCGCAGCTTCGTTGTTGCGAACTGTATCGGCCATCGGGCGCAGGCTAGGAATTGCGACCCGCTGGGTCAATCGGGCACCAATCGTTGCTCCGGTTTTGTCAGCGGCTTAGCATGCCGCACGAAGGAGATTGCATGCACGACAGCCTGGTACGCGGCACGATCGTCACGTCGGCGGGGATCATGCCGGATGGATGGGTTGCGATGTCCGGCGGACGCATCGACGCGTTCGGCGCCGGCGATCTGCCGAGTGCCGGGCGGGTGCTGGACTATCGCGGCTGCTTGGTGCTGCCCGGCCTGGTGGACGGGCACATGCACACCAGTTCGGCGATCGGCTGGCCCGGCATCGAGGGCGCCACGCGTTCAGCCGCGGCCGGCGGCGTCACCACCTGCGTGGACATGCCGTACGACGTGCCGCAGGCCGTGACCCACGCGGACGTGCTGGCGGAGAAGATCGGCTGGGTGAACCGCACCGCCCATGTCGACGTGGCGCTGTACGGCACGATCGCCAAGCACGGCGGCGTGGATGCCATCGCCGGGCTGGCCGCCGGCGGCGTGTGCTCGTTCAAGCTGTCGACCTACGAGTATGATGCCGTCCGCTTCCCGCGCATCGACCATCCCACCATGGTCGCCGCCTTCGCCGCGATCGCCCGCACCGGCCTGCCGGTCTCCGTCCACAACGAGGACCAGGAGCTGGTGGCGCGGCTGACCGCGGATGCGCTGGCCGCGGGGGAGACGCACGCCATCATGCATTGCCGCACCCGGCCGCCGCTGGCGGAGACGATGGCGGACAACGAGATCTTCGAGATCGGGCTGGCGACCGGCGCGCACGTCCACATCGCCCATTCCTCCGTCGCGCGCGGCTTCGCCATCGCCGAGGCTTTCCGCGCCGCGGGTGGCCAGGCAAGCGGCGAGGCCTGCATCCAGTATCTGTGCATGACGGAGGAGGACATCGTCCGCCTGGGCGGCCGCGGCAAATGCAACCCGCCCTTCCGCACCGCCGCCGAGGTGGAGCGCATGTGGGGCGCGTTGCAGGCGGGCCAGATCGCCTACGTGTCGACCGACCACGCTCCGTGGCCGGCGGACCGCAAGGACTTCGCCGACATCTTCGCCTGCGGTGCCGGCCTCACCGGCCTGCAGAGCTTCGCCCCGCTGATGTACACGCTGCTGGCGCAGCGCGGCCTGTCGCCGACGCTGATGGCCCGGTATTGCGCCGAGCGGCCGGCGCAGCATCACGGGCTGGCCCGCAAGGGCGCGATCGCACCGGGCAAGGACGCCGACCTGCTGGTGCTGGAGCCGGGCGCGTTCACCTTCGACCAAGCGGCGATCCAGGACCGGCCGGAGCTGCGGTGGTCGCCGTATCAAGGCCGGGCGATGCAGGCCCGCGTCGCCGCCACGCTGCTGCGCGGCGAAATCGTCTGGGACGGGGTGAGCGTCCTGTCGGCACCCGGCGCAGGCCGCTTCGTCAGGCGGGGCGAGGCCTGACATGGCGCGCCCGCTGACGGTCGCCGCTGCGCAGATGGGGCCGACCCAGCGGGCCGACAGCCGGGAACAGACGCTGGACCGCATCGTCGGCCTGCTGGAGCGGGCGGCAGGGCAGGGCGCCCGTCTGGTGGTGTTCCCGGAACTCGCCTTCACCACCTTCTTCCCGCGTTGGCTGATGTCGCGCGAGGCGGTGCAGGGCTTCGCGGAACCGGCGATGCCCAACCCGGCGGTGCAGCCCTTGTTCGACCGTGCCCGCGAGCTCGGCGTCGGGTTCAGCATCGGCTACGCCGAACGGGCCGGCGACCGGCTGTTCAACGCCGCCATCCTGGTTTCCCCGGAGGGACGCACGCTGGGCACCTACCGCAAGGTCCACCTGCCCGGGACAGTGGAACCACGCGCAGGCGAGCGTCACCAACAGCTGGAGAAGCGCTACTTCGCCTATGGCGACAAGGGCTTCCCGGTCTGGCGCGGCCCGGCGTCCTTGGCGGGCGGCGTGCTGGGGATGATGATCTGCAACGACCGGCGCTGGCCGGAATCGTGGCGCATGCTCGGGCTTCGGGGCGTCGAACTGGTGTGCCTGGGCTACAACTCCGCCGCGTACGACCCGAACGGCGGCGGCGCGGAGGATGCTGCCCTGCGCACCTACCACTCCAAGCTTGTGGTGCAGGCCAACGCCTACATGAACGCGACCTGGGCGGTAGCGGTTGCCAAGGCAGGGGTGGAGGACGGCGCCGGGCTGATTGGCGGTTCCTGCATCGTCGACCCGAATGGCCTGATCGTCGCAGAGACAGCCACCCTGGCGGACGAGGTGGTCGTGGCGTCGTGCGACCTGGACGCCTGCCGCCAGGGCAAGGAGAAGATGTTCGACTTCGCCGCCCATCGCCGCCCGGACCAGTATGCCGCGATCACGGCACAGGCCGGCGCCACGCCACCCCAGCCGCTGAGTGAGGCCGCCGCATAATGCCCCGCATCGTCACCGTTGCCGCCGCCCAGCTCGGCCCGATCCAGAAGGCCGAACCTCGCGCTGCCGCGGTCGGTCGCATGGTCCGCCTGATGGAGCGCGCGCATGCCCGCGGCGTGGAGGTGGTGGTGTTCCCGGAACTGGCGCTCACCACCTTCTTCCCGCGGCACTACCACGAGGACCGGGCCGAGGCGGATGGCTGGTTCGAGACGGCGATGCCCTCGAACGAGACGGCGCCCTTGTTCGAGGCCGCGCGGCGCACCGGCATCTCCTTCCACCTCGGCTATGCCGAGCGCACGCCGGAGGGCCGGCACTTCAACACCGCGATCCTGGTCAACCCGGCGGGCGAGGTGATGCTGAAATACCGCAAGGTCCATCTGCCCGGCCATACGGAGCACGACCCGACGCGCAAGGTGCAGCACCTGGAGAAGCGGTATTTCGAGGTCGGCGACCTCGGCTTCCCCGTGGTGCGGGCGCCGCTGGGCGGCCAGTCCGTCAATGCCGGGCTGCTGATCTGCAACGACCGGCGTTGGCCGGAGGCGTGGCGGGTGCTGGGGCTGCAATCGGTCGAGCTGGTGATGCTCGGCTACAACACGCCGAGCCTGAACCAGGATGCCCGTGGGTTCGAGGCGCATCACCTGCGCGTGCTGCACAGCCACCTCACCATCCAGGCCGGCGCCTACCAGAACGCGACCTTCGCGGTGGCGACGGCGAAGGCCGGGGTAGAGGACGGCTGCGAGCTGTTCGGCAATTCGGTCATCGTCAACCCGCAGGGCGAGATCATGGCGGAGGCGACCAGCTGGGGCGACGAGTTGATCACCGCCGATTGCGACCTGGACCAGTGCACGCTCGGCCGCACCACGATCTTCGCCTTCGACAAGCACCGCCGCCCTGAGGCGTATGGCCGCATCACCGGCCAGGTGGGCGCGGTGGCGCCGCCGGAGTGGCATCCAGCCCGGGCTGCGGAGTAGCCTGCCGCCATGCCCGATGGTCTATACCAGCGCGACGTCCTGCTTTGGTCCGAACAGCAGGCCGACCTCCTGCGCCGCCTGGCGGATGGCGAGTGCCTGAACGCATCGATCGACTGGCCCAACGTCATCGAGGAGGTTCTGGACCTGGGCCGCTCCGAACTGCACGCCTGCGAGAGCCTGCTGGAGCAGGCGATGGTCCACCTGCTGAAGCTGCACGCTGCGCCGGGTCATCCGTCGGCCACGCAGTGGCGGGTCGAATTGCTTGCGTTCCTCGCGGGCGCACGGCGGCGATACGTGCCGTCGATGGAGCATCGGATCGATCTCCAGGCGCTGTACGACGATGCGGGGCGGCAGGCTGGTGCGGCGTTGGCGGACGCGGCCGTCCAGCCCGCGTGGTGGGCGACGTGTCCTTACCGACTATCTGACCTCGTCGACCGGAACCCCGACATCCTTTCTTTGGCAGCTTTACTTGCGGAGGCTGGTTAGGAGCCGCCCACCATGCGGGAGAGGGCGGGGTGAGGGCCCACCGACGCCGCTCTCCCCCGCGACGCGCCACCCTCACTCCACCCTCTCCCGGAAGGAGGGGGCTTTGACGCCGGAGTTTGCGGTGGAGGCGGTGGACCTGGCGCAAAGCTTCGGTGACCGCACGGTCTTCCAGGGTGTCAGCTTCACCGTGCCGCAGGGGCAGGTGTTCGCCATCCTCGGCGGCTCCGGCAGCGGCAAGTCCACGCTGATGCGCCAGCTCGTCGGGCTGCTGCCGGTCGCGGCCGGGCACGCGCGGGTCATGGGGCATGACGTGGCGGCCGAGCCCGATGCGGTCCGGCGCCAGATCGGCGTGATGTTCCAGTCCGGCGCGCTGTTCGGCTCCCTGACCCTGTTGGAGAACGTCGTCCTGCCCCTGCGCACCCTCACCGCGTTGCCGCCCGAGGCCTGTGCTGCCATCGCCCGGCTGAAGCTCGCGCAGGTCGGCCTTGCGGATGCGGTGTCGCTTCGCCCGGCGGAAATCTCCGGCGGCATGGCCAAGCGCGCCGGGATCGCGCGGGCGCTGGCGCTCGACCCGCCGCTGCTGTTCCTGGACGAGCCATCGGCGGGATTGGATCCGGTCACCTCGGCCGGGCTGGACCAGCTCATCCTGCGGCTGCGCGACACGCTGGGCGCGACCTTCGTGGTGGTGACGCACGAGTTGGCGTCCGTGCTGGCGATCGCCGACCGTTGCCTCATGCTGGGGCGGGATCGCCGCGGCGTGCTCGCAGAGGGCGATCCGCGTTTGTTGGCGCGCGACAGCACCGAACCCGCCGTCCGCGCGTTCTTCCGGCGGGAGGCAGCGTGATGCGTGGCACTTATCTTCGCGTGGGTCTCCTGGTGATCGCCGGCGGGGTGCTGCTGGTGGGCATGGTGCTGTTCCTCAGCGGCAGCCAAATCCGCCATGCCAAGCCGTACGAGACGTATTTCCGCGACAGCGTGCAGGGGCTGGATGTCGGCGCGCCGGTGAAGTACCGCGGCGTGACGATCGGTGCGGTCACCGAGATCGGGCTGGCGAGCGCCGCCTATGGACAGGACGAACCGGACGCCATCCGCCGCACCACTTTCCGCACCGTCTTCGTGCGGTTCGAGCTCGATGTCTCGCGCATCGGCCAGGCGCCGAACCAGGATAGCATCGACCGGGGCCTGCGTGCCCGCATCGCGCCGCAGGGGCTGACCGGGTTGAGCTACGTGGAGCTGGACTTCACCAACCCGGCACAGTTCCCCGCGCTCGACCTGCCATGGACCCCCCGGTACGACTACATCCCGTCCATGCCGTCGACGCTGAGCCAGGTGCAGGATGCGGCGACCGTGCTGCTGGCCAAGATCCAGCAGGTCGACATCAACGGGCTGGCGAGCGGCGTGCTCGACCTGGTGACGGAGCTGCGCGGTACCCTGCGCGATGGGGATGCGCACGCCCTGATCGTGCAGGCGACGGCGACGCTGCGCACGTTGCAAGCGGCCCTGTCCGACGCCGACGTGCCGGCCCTGTCCGCGCAGCTGCGGGACACCCTCGCTTCCGCCCGGGCGCTGGCGCAGGGGCCGCAGACCCAGCAACTGCTCCGCTCCGCCAATGCCGCGACCGAGCGGTTGAACGGGGCGATCGGCCGCCTGCCGCAGCTGATGGCGGCGCTGGACGCGGTGGCGCGCCGGGCCGACAGCGGCTCGGCGGATTTGGAGGCCGGGCTGGTGCCGCTGCTGCGGGACGCGCGCACCACGGTGGCGGCGCTGCGGCAAACCAGCGAGGCCCTGCGGCGCGACCCGGGGCAGGTGGTGCTCGGCGCCGCGCCATCGCGGAGCCAGGATCGGTGAGGCGGCGGTGGCTGCTGGCGAGCCCGGCGGCACTAGGCGCCTGCAGCATCCTGCCCGCCCGCCCCTATCTGGAGAAGCGGTCTTGGCCGCTCGACGTCCGTCGCCCCGTGGCGTTGCCGCCGCGGCCGGGCGGCAAGGTGCTCTTGGTCCGCACCCTGCGCGCCGCGCCCGGCCTGGAAGCGCGCGGGCTGGAGGTGGTGGAGCGGGACGGAAGCATCCACACCGATTTCTACGAGGAATGGGCCGTGCCGCCGGCTGATGCCGTCGAGGACAGCCTGCGCCGGTGGCTGGCCGCAAGCGGGCTGTTCTCCGCCGTGCTGGCGCCGGGCAGCCGCCTTCGCGCGGATTGGGCGCTGGAGGGCGAGTTGCAATCGCTACTGGCGACGCCGGCCCAGGGCAGCAGCCGGGCCGCCCTCGGCCTGGTGCTGATCGACCTGGCGCCGTCGCCCGCCCGCGTGCTGGTGCAGGCCGACGAGACGGCGGAGGCACCGCTGGAGGGAACGGCGCCGCCACAGATCGCCGCCTCCGGCCGCGCCGCGGTCGCCCGGCTGATGGCCGCCGTGGAAGCCGCAGTGGCCGCCGCATCGCCTTCTCCCTCTTCCTCTGGGAGAGGGCCGGGGTGAGGGCCCGACGCGCATCGGTCGGGGCGAGGGCACCCTCACCCAACCCTCTCCCAAAGGGAGAGGGCTTCTGGTTACGGCGAGTTAGGCGGGCGTCTGACGCTCGCCGCGGAACCATACGCCGGAGGCGACCGCCGTCACCACCGTGACCCCGTAGAGCACCAGCGCCAGTCCCAGGACCGCGAACGTCCACCGCAGCGACCCGGTCGCCGCCAGCACCGCCCAGCCACCACCCACGGCCACCAGCATCCGCAGCGATCCGCCCAGCAGCGGCCAGAGGAGGCGGCCGGCGCCCTGCGAGGCGAAGTACAGCGAGAGGCCCAGGCCGAAGAAGCCGTAGGCCGGGCCGACGGAATGCAGGTAGTCCACGCCGGTGCCGAGCATCCGCGGGTTGCTGCCGAACAGTTGGAGCCACTCCACGGGCCAGATGGCGGCGGCGACGCCGACCGCCTCCGTCAGCAGGAAGGCGAGCCCACCCCCGGTGAGCGCGATCCGCAACGCGCGCTGCCGCTGCCCGGCGCCGATATTGGTGCCGACCATGGCCACCATCGGCGCCCCCAGGCCGAACACCAGCGGGATCAGCAGATATTCCAGCCGCGCCCCCGTGCCGTAGCCGGCCACTGCGTCAGGCCCGGCGGCCGAGCCCACCAGCGCCGTCGTCAGCGCCACGGTCAGCGTGGTCTGCAGCGTGCTCATCGTGGCCACGCCGCCGACCCGCAGGATGTCGGCGAACATGGGCCCTTGCAGCCTCGCCGCGCGCAGCCGCACGACGCAGCGCCCGGTCAGGATGTACCAGGCGAGCACGGCCGTCATCGCCGACGTGGTGACCAGGACCGCCGCGCCACCGCCGGCGATGCCGAGCGCGGGCAACGGGCCGAACCCGAAGATGAGCATCGGGGAGAGCGGGATGAGCAGCGCGACGCCGATGCAGATGGCCAGCGATGGCACCAGCATGTTTCCGGTGCCGCGGATCACGCTGGCCAAGGCGTTCATCAGCCACACCAGCACGCTGCCGGCGAAGACGACGTCCGAGTAGGCGAGGGCCGCATCCAGCGACGCCCCTTCGCCGCCCATTGCCGCATAGATGTGCCGACCAAGCAGCAGGAAGATCGCCGAACTGGCCACGCCCAGCGCCAGGTTTATCAGCAGGGCGTGCAGCACCAGCGCATCGGCGTCCTGGCGGCGGCCGCCACCCAACGCGCGGGCGATGGCGGACGAAATGCCGCCGCCGACCGCGCCGGCCGACAGCATGGTCATCATCATGAACCCGGGGAAGACCAGCGCCATGCCGGTCAGCGCGTCGGTCCCGAGATGGGAGACCCACCAGGTCTCGATCAGGCCCGTGGAGGCCTGCGCCATCATGACCAGGATGTTCGGCCACGCCAGCAGGATCAGCGTCGGGACGATGTGGCCGTGCAGCATGCGCCACGTCCGCGGGTTCAAGCCCGCGGCCGCGGCGGGGGAGGCCAGGGCGGCTTCCAAGGTCAGGCCAGGGGCGGCGACGGTCATCCGCTGTACTCCGCGTGCGAGCACGACCGCCGCGCCCGCCGCGGCGATCTTAGCGGAAGAAGGTATCATGGTGCAAGTCAGTTGGCTGGGGGGAGTGGTAGTCAGCTCCGGTCGTAGACGTCGTCGCGGAAGATGGACCGGGCGGCAGCCAGGCCGTCCAGGCCACGCGGCACCATGCCCGCCTGCTGCATGCAGCCGTAGAGGAAGTCCGCATCTTCCTTGCGCGGTCGGAGCACCGTCGGGTCGAGCCGCATGAACGCGGCGGCGTCGCCGGGTGCGGCGGCCACCGCAGCACCGAAGCGCCCGGCCAGGAGGTCGCGGATGACGCCGGCCGGCGCCCCAAGGACCCCCGGCTGGGACAGGTCCTCGGCCATTCGGGGCCAGTTTACCGGATCGGCACACCAGTGGGAGGCGGCCCGGATGGCGCGGTTGAGTGCCGCGACCTGGTCGGAGCGCGGCTCGATATCCGCGGCCCGCCAGACCAGCACCTTCTCGGGCGCATCGCCGATGATGTCGGTGCCGGGATGGACGATGGTGCCGCTGCCGCCGGCCATGGCCAGCGTGTTCCACGGCGCCCCGGCGCAGAACCCATCGATCAGCCCGCGCTCGATCCCGGTCACCATGAACTGCGGCGGCAGCACCGTCATCTGCAGATCCTCCTGCGGGTCGATCCCCGCCAGACCGAACCAGCGGTTCAGCAGGATGGAGTGCATGGAGAACGGGTAGACGGTCGCGAACACCAGCTCCGGCAGGCCGGCGTCGCGCCGGGCGCGGATGACCTCGGCGAGCGCGCGGGCCGTCACGGCCGGGTCGGCAGCGTCCCCGGCGCGGCGCTGCATCACCTGCTCGCACAGCGCGGGTGACAGGGTGATCGCATTGCCGTTGCGGTTGAGGCACACGGGGGCGGCCATGGCCACGGGGAACTGGCCGAGCCCGAGCGTGGCGGCGATCGCGGCCGGCGCCAGCATGTGGGCCGCGTCCAGCCGCTCGGTCGCCAGCCGGTCGCGCAGGTTCGCCCAGGTGACGTCGCGCACCAGGACCAGGTCCAGCCCCTCCGCCGCGGCAAACCCCTGGTTGCGCGCCGCGACCAGCAGGCTGGCGTCGATCAGCGGGATGAAGCCCACGCGCAGGACGGTGCTCATCCCAGCAGGTCCGCCGAGGTGATCACGGCACGGGCGACTTCGGCGATGCGCTTCTTCTCGTTCATGGCCTTGGACCGCAGCATGGCATAGGCCTCGTCCTCCGGGATGCCGCGGACCTTCATGATGATGAGCTTGGCCCGGTCCACGACCGCCTTCTCGGCCAGCCGCGACTTCGCCTCCTCCAACTCCCGCTGCAGGTGCAGGAAGGCGTTGAACAGCGTGACGCACATGTCGAGGATCGGGCGGATACGACGCTTGTCGAACCCGTCCACCACGTAGGCCGACACGCCGGCGTCGACCGCGACGCGCATCATGTCCGCATCCGCCGGGTCGACGAACATGGCGACCGGCCGGCGCACGGCCCGGCTGACGACGAACATCTGCTCGAGCACGTCCCGGCTGGAGTTCTCGAGGTCGACGATGATCACGTCCGGGTCCGCGCCGACTAGGGCCGCCAGCAGACCCTGCATCTCCTCGATGCGGACGATGTCGCTGTAGCCGGCCTCGCGCAGCCCCTCCTCGATGAGCACGCTGCGCACGGCGCTCTCATCGACGATGGCGATGCGTGGGCTTCGGTCGGGCACTTTCCTCATGTGACCGAACTATAGCCACCGATTGCCCGAGGCCGGTATCGAACTCGTCACCTGATGACGTTTACCATGCCGCTTTCCTGACGAGTGCACGAAACTTAGGCGATTGGATCGCCGATCGTCACAGCGGAGGTCGCAAAGCTTCCTGCCATTGCACCTCTTGTTGGCACGGAACCTGCTTTGTGCCTTGCAGCACAACGACGTGCTGCTGGCTCGTTGCTGCGCCAGTGCGCCCGTGACCACGACGCCGTGGCCCACGTCGTAACCGGCCGCTCCCGATGCCGAACAGCACGCGGTGAGCGCCGAAGGCAATCAAGGTCGAGTAACTGGATCAACCTTTCACTCAGGATTTCCCATGATCTCCGCCAAAGCCACCAGGATCGAACTATTCAGCCTGCGAACCCCGCAGATGCGGGCCTTTCACCTAACGTGGATCGCGTTCTTCGTCTGCTTCTTCGCGTGGTTTGCGACGGCGCCGCTGATGCCGATCATCAAGGGCGACCTGAAGCTGAGCAATGACGAGGTTTATTCGATCGGCATCGCCGGCGTGTTCGCGACCGTCCTGGCCCGCTTCGCCATCGGGCCGCTCTGCGACAAGTATGGCCCGCGGTTGACCTACACGCTGCTGCTGTCGCTCGGCGCGATCCCGGTCATCGGCGTCGCCTTCGCCTGGGACTACACCTCCTTCCTGGTGTTCCGCCTGCTGATCGGGATCATCGGGGCGAGCTTCGTCATCACCCAGTTCCACACCTCCGTGATGTTCGCGCCCAACGTGGTCGGCACGGCCAACGCCACGGTCGGCGGGTGGGGGAATGCGGGCGGCGGCGTGACGCAGAGCGTGATGCCGCTCATCCTGGCCGGCGTGGCAGCGTGGGGCCTGAGCATGGGTATGGCTTGGCGCTACGCCCAGATCGTCCCGGCGGTGCTGATGCTGGTGGTCGCCGTCCTGTACTGGAGGTACACCCAGGACACGCCGGAAGGGAACTTCGCCGACATGCGCCGCATGGGCGTGTCCACGGACGTCGGCAAGAAGGGCGGCCTGGCCGTGATGAGGGAGGCCGGCAAGAACTATCGCGTCTGGGTGCTTGCGGCTTGCTACGGCGCCTCCTTCGGCGTGGAACTGTTCGTCCACTCGATCGCCGTGACCTACTACTTCAACCGCTACGGCATGACGGTCGAGAATGCCGGGTTTGCCGTGGGCGCGTTCGGTCTGCTGGCGCTGTTCGCGCGTGCGGTCGGTGGGCTGCTTTCCGATCGTGTCGCCCGCACCCGCGGCCTGGACGGGCGCACTTTGCTGCTGTTCGGCCTGATGATCGGCGAGGGCGTGTTCCTCATCGCCTTCTCCCAGGCCGATACGGTGATGCTGGCAGTGTCCTCCATGCTGGTATTCGGCCTGTTCACGCACATGGCGTGCGGGTCGCTCTACGCCTTGGTTCCGTTCATCGACCGCAAGGCGCTCGGCGGGGTGTGCGGCATCATCGGCGCTGGAGGCAACATCGGCGGCGTGGCTGCCGGGCTGTTGCTGCGCGGCACCGGCAAGCCGGCGCTGTGCTTCCTGGTACTGGGCATCGCGGCCGTGGTGTGTGCGTGTGCAGCGGCGGCGATCCGCTTCTCCGCCAAGCACAAGCAGGACGAGCAGGCGCTGTACGACGCTGCCGTGGCACAGCGGGAGTTGACGATGTCCGGAATGGCGGCTGCCGCCTGACAGCGGGTCCACCGGGACAGGGCTGCCGCTGCTCCACCGGCGGCGGCCCGTCTAGTCTGGATCGGCTGCAGCGAAGGCCGTCGTGAACGACGCGGCTTCTCTCCGAGCCGACAACACTCTTGCGACCGGCCTTGTCGACTATGTAAGGTCCCCGGCTCGGGCGGTGAGTATTCGCGGCTGGGCCGAGTGCCAAAGTGAAAAACCGATCACCTTGTCGTTTTTTAGCCACTGTCAGCTCGTCAATCGGTGGTTCGTGCACAGAGTCTTCGTGCGTTCGGATGGGCAAGCCAGCTAGCCTCCACGACGAGTCTGGGGGACGCGCATCATGACGAGTCGAGGAGCATCGCGCTGAGTTGCCGCCCGGCAGCATGTGTTGGTGACCGGCGGACGCGGCTGGCGCTCGCACGCCATGGCACCTTGGGAGTTTCCTGATGGTTCTGACCGACAGCGTATTTGCCCTGCACGCCTCGCTTCGCGACCAGCGTCGCGAGGTCGAGATGAGCCTTTCGGACTACCTGGACGCTTGCCGCGACGATCCGGGCTGCTACGCAACCCCAGCCGAGCGGATGCTGCGCGCCATCGGTGAGCCTGAATTGGTCGACACCTCCCGCGACCCTCGGATGGCGCGCCTCTTCCTCAATCGGACGATCCGCATCTATCCTGCCTTTGCGGAGTTCCACGGCATGGAGGAGACGATCGAGCGGATCGTCGGGTTCTTCCGACATGCCGCGCAGGGGCTGGAGGAGCGCAAGCAGGTCCTTTATCTGCTGGGGCCGGTCGGCGGCGGCAAGTCTTCGCTTGGCGAGCGGCTGAAGGCGTTGATGGAGCAGGAGCCGATCTACGTGCTCAAGGCCGGCACCGAGCTCAGCCCGGTGTTCGAAAGCCCGCTCGGCCTGTTCGATCCCGAGACCATGGCGGAGCCGTTGCACGGCCGCTACGGCATTCCCCGCCGCGTGCTGACCGGCATCGCCAGCCCTTGGGCGCTGAAGCGCTTGGACGAATGGGGCGGCGAGCTCGAGCGGTTCCGGGTGGTCAAGCTCTACCCGTCCCGCCGCAAGCAGGTGGCCGTCGCCAAGACCGAGCCCGGCGACGACAACAACCAGGACATCTCCGCGCTGGTCGGCAAGGTCGACATCCGAAAGCTGGAGATGTTCAGCCAGAACGACCCGGATGCCTATGGCTTCTCCGGCGGATTGAACCGCGCGAACCAGGGCATCCTCGAGTTCGTCGAGATGTTCAAGGCGCCTATCAAGATGCTGCACCCGCTGCTGACCGCGACGCAGGAGGGCAACTACCTCGGCACGGAGAACATCGGCGCGATCCCGTTCCAGGGCATCCTGCTCGCCCACTCCAACGAGGCGGAGTGGCAGAGCTTCCGCAACAACCGCACCAACGAGGCGTTCCTGGACCGGGTGTCCGTGGTCAAGGTGCCGTATTGCCTGCGCGTCACCGAGGAGAGCCGGATCTACGAGAAGCTGATCAGCGGTTCGGCTCTCGCGGAGGCGCCCTGTGCGCCGCACACGCTGGAAATGCTGGCGCGCTTCGCCGTGCTGTCCCGGCTGAAGCCGCATGCCAACTCCCGCCCGTTCGCCAAGATGCGGGTGTATGACGGCGAGAACATCCGCGAGACCGATCCGAAGGTCCGCACCATGCAGGAGTATCGCGACACCGCCGGGGTGGACGAAGGCATGGACGGCATCTCCACGCGCTTCGCCTACAAGGTGCTGTCGGCGACCTTCAACCACTCGTCCAGCGAGGTTGCCGCCGACCCGGTCCACCTGATGTATGTGCTGGAGCAGGCGATCCGCCGTGAGCAGTTCCCGCCGGAGACGGAGGCGACCTACCTCGCGACGATCAAGTCGGAGCTGGCCGCCCGGTATGCCGAGTTCATCGGCAACGAGATCCAGAAGGCATACCTGGAAAGCTACGGCGATTACGGGCAGAACCTGTTCGACCGATACCTCGACTATGCCGATGCGTGGATCGAGGACCAGGACTTCAAGGACCCGGACACCGGGCAGATGATGAACCGCGAATTGCTGAATGCCGAGCTGACCAAGATCGAGAAGCCAGCCGGCATCGCCAACCCGAAGGACTTCCGCAACGAGGTCGTGAAGTTCGCCCTGCGCAACCGGGCGTCGAACGGTGGGCGCAACCCCTCCTGGACGTCCTACGAGAAGATACGCGACGTGATCGAGAAGCGGATGTTCTCCCAGGTGGAGGATTTGCTGCCGGTCATCAGCTTCGGTTCCAAGAAGGACGGCGAGACGGAGAAGAAGCACAACGATTTCGTCGAACGCATGGTGTCGCGCGGCTACACCGAACGCCAGGTGCGCCGGTTGGTCGAATGGTACATGCGGGTGAAGCAGTCGGCCTGAGCGCGCGCATTTGGACATCATCGACCGTCGTCCGAACCCGCACGGCAAGAACCTGGAAAACCGCCAGCGCGTGCTGGCGCGGGCCCGGGGTGCCATCGCGCGTGCGGCGCGTGCCGCCATCGACCAGGGCACCCTGCGGGAGACCGGGCAGGGCGAGACCGTGACGATCCCGGCGGACGTGCTGCACGAACCCTCCTTCCACACCGTGTTCAGCGGCGGCACGCGCGAGTTCGTGCTGTCCGGCAACAAGGAGTTCTCGACCGGCGACCGCATCGACCGGCCGCCCGGCGGAAGCGGGCGGGGTGGCGGCAGCGGCCAGGGGCAGGGCGAGGCGCAGGATGGCTTCCGCTTCGTGCTGAGCCGCGACGAGTTCCTCGACCTGTTCTTCGAGGATCTGGAACTGCCCGACCTGGTGAAGAGCCAGGTCGTCGCCACCGACACCATGTCGCCGGCGCGGGCCGGGATCAGCGTGGATGGCTCGCCCTCGCAGGTGGACATGTCGCGCACCATGCGCCAGTCCATGGCACGCCGCATCGGCCTGCGCCGCCCGAAGCCGCCCGAGGTGAAGGCGATGGAGGAGGAGGTCGCCCGGCTCACCGCGACGGGCGACGACCCCGACCGTCTGCACGCCTTGCGTGGCGAGTTGGAGCTGGCGTTGCGCCGCCTCTCCCGCGTGCCATGGGTCGACCCGATCGACATGCGGTTCCGCCGCTACACCCCGGTGCCCAAGCCGACTGCCCGCGCCGTCATGTTCTGCCTGATGGATGTGTCCGGTTCGATGTCCGAGAGCATGAAGGACCTGGCCAAGCGCTTCTTCCTGCTGTTGCACGTGTTCCTGGAACGTCGCTACAAGCGGGTCGACCTGGTGTTCATCCGCCATACCGAAGTGGCCGAGGAGGTCGCGGAGGAGGTCTTCTTCACCGACCCGCGCACCGGCGGCACCATCGTCTCCACCGCGTTGGCGGAACTGACGCGCATCCAGCGCGAGCGTTATCCTGCCGCCAGCTGGAACATCTACGCCGCGCAGGCGTCGGACGGCGACAACTCGGGCAGCGACACACACCGGGCGGTGGCCATGCTGGAGACGGACATCCTGCCGGTCGTGCAGCATTTCGCCTATATCGAGGTCTCGATCTCGGCGGCGATCATCCGCGGCGAGACGGATCTGTGGCGCGGCTACGCTCCCCTGGCGGAGCGCGCGCCCAAGCTCGCGATGCGTCGCGTGGCGGAGCGGCGGGACATCTTCCCCGTCTTCCGGGACCTGTTCGGGCGCAAGGCCGCAGCCGTTTGATGGCGACCAGCCCGACTCCGCCCGATGCTTTCAAACCCTCTCCCTCTGGGAGAGGGCAGGGCGAGGGTTGCCGATCCGACGGTGGCGCGTGGGAGAATCCAGCGCTTCAAGCGGGCGACGCCGCCCTCACCCCGACCCTCTCCCAAGGGGAGAGGGAGTTCTGGCGTGCCCGGTTGGTTAGCTGCTGATGGAGCGTCCCCTGCTCTACAGCGGCACGGACTGGGATTACGCGACCTTGGGGCGCTCCTACGACGCGATCGAGCGCATCGCGACGGAGGAGCTGGGCCTGGAGCTCTATCCCAACCGGATCGAGGTCATCACCTCCGAGCAGATGCTGGACGTCTACACCGCCCATGGCATGCCGCTGACCTATCGCCACTGGTCCTACGGCAAGCGATTCCTGCAGCACGAGAACAGCTACCGCCAGGGCTACACCAGCCTGGCTTACGAGGTGGTGATCAACTCCAACCCCTGCATTTCCTACCTGATGGAGGAGAACACGGCGACGATGCAGGCGCTGGTGATCGCGCACGCCGCATTCGGCCACAACCATTTCTTCCGCAACAACCACCTGTTCCGGCAATGGACCGAGCCGTCGGCCATCCTCGACTACCTGGAGTTCGCGCGCAGCTACGTCGCCGGGTGCGAGGACCGCTACGGCGTCGCAGCGGTGGAGCGGGTGCTGGACGCGGCCCACGCGCTGTCGCGGCACGGCGTGCACCGCCATGGCGGCAGCCGCCCGATGAACCTCAAGACGGAGGAGCAGCGTGAGCGGGAGCGGCAGGAATACGACGAGAAGGTCTTCGACGACCTTTGGCGCACCCTGCCGGATGCCAAGCCTGCACCGGGCACCGACAAGCTGGCCGACCGGCGCCGCCGCCTGGGCCTGCCCGAAGAGAACCTGCTGTACTTCCTGGAGAAGTCCTCCCCCCGGCTGCACTCCTGGGAGCGGGAGGTCATCCGCATCGTCCGGCTGATCGCGCAGTATTTCTACCCGCAGCCGCAGGCCAAGGTGATGAACGAGGGCTGCGCCACCTGGGTGCACCAGCGCATCATGACCCGGCTGCACGAGACCGGGCAGATCGACGACGCGGCCTTCCTGGAGGTGCTGCACTCCACCAGCAACGTGATCATGCAGCCCGGCTTCGACCATCCTGCCGGTGGCCCGGGCTTCAACCCCTACGCGCTCGGCTACGCCATGATGACCGACATCGCCCGGATCTGCGACCAGCCGACGGCGGAGGACCGCGCCTGGTTCCCCGACATCGCCGGCAACGGCGACGCGATCGGCACGCTGCGGCATGGCTGGGCGAACTACCGCGACGAGAGCTTCATCCTGCAGTTCCTCTCGCCCAAGGTCATCCGGGACTTCCGCATGTTCCGGCTGCTGGATGACAGCGCCGACCCGACCCTGCTGGTGAATGCGATCCACGACGACGAGGGCTACCGCAGCATCCGCCGCAGCCTGGCGCGGTCGTACGACCCGGGCCTGAACGACGCCGACATCCAGGTGGTCGACGTGGACCTGTCCGGCGACCGTCAGCTTCGCCTGGAGCACCGCACTCGGCCCGGTCAGTTGCTTGCGAAGAAGGATGCCGAGGCGACGCTGCGGCAACTGGCCGTGCTGTGGGGCTACGAGGTCAAGCTGGTGGAAGTGGACGTGGCGGACGACTCGGTGCTGGCCGCGCATGCCGCGGACCCGCCGAGCTGAGCCATCAGGTGCCGAGCCGGTAGAACGCCACCGCGAACACGCCATCCAGCAGGATGGTCACCACGATCCCGCCGACGACGGCGGCCGTCGCGGCCTGGCCCACCGCCCGCGGCCCCATGCCGGCGCCCAACCCGGCGCGGCAGCCGATGCCTGCCACGGCGGCGCCGAAGCAGACCGCCTTGAACAGGCCGCCCCATAGGTCCCGGCCATGCACCGCCCGCAGCAGCTGACCCGAAACGGCGGCCGGGGAGAAGCCGAACGCCAGCATCACCGTGAGCATGCCGCACAGCCCGGCCAGTTCCAGGAACAGGGTGAGCACCGGCATCACCAGCACCGCCGCCGCCAGGCGGGGCAACACCAGCATGGTCATGGTCGAGATGCCCATCGTCTCCAGCGCCGCCAGCTCCTCGTTCACCTTCATGGTGCCGAGTTCGGCGGCGAAGGCCGAGCCGGTGCGGCCCGACAGGATCACCGCCGCCAGCAGCGGGCCCAGCTCGCGCAGCAGCGACAGGCCGACCAGGTTGACCACGAACAGGTCCGCCCCGAAGCGCCGCAGTGGCACGGAGGATTGGAACGCCAGGATCAGCCCCATGAGGTAGCCGAGCAGCAGCACCAGCGGCAGCGCCTGCCATCCGGCCTCGTCGGCCAGCCGCGCCAGGTCGGGGACGCGGAACTGGCGCCGCCGCGTCGGCAGCGCCGCCACCGCGACGAGGCTCTCGCCGAAGAACGCCACGCCGTCCGCCGCCGCCTGCACACTCCTCCGCCCGAACCCGCCGAAGGTCCAAGTCCGGGGCGGCGCGGCGATGGGCTGCGCTGTCCCGCTGACTTGCTGCACCAGGATGGCGGATTGCTCCGCGGCGCCCGTCAGCGTGGCATCGCCATGGCGCCGGAGGACCGCAGCCACGAGCGCGGCCCCGGCCGTGTCCATCGTCGTCACGTCGTGGAGGTCCACGTCGAGGTGCTGGCCGCGGCCGGACTGGGCCGCCTGCATGGCGCGGCGCCAGAGCAACGCTGCGCCGCCATGGTCCAGCCGCCCCTGCAGGGCCAGCACGCCAGGACGCTGCGTCAGCGTGGCGGCGGCCGGCGGCGGCTTGGCTAACGCGCCAGCCAGGCGTCGAACCTTTGCCCGAGCTTGTCGCCGTTCTCCCGCCAGAACTGCTCGTCCATCTGCAACGCCGGCGCGAGGTTCGCCGGTGCGGATGGGGAGGCTGCGAGCAGGTCCGGTGGCAGCAGGTCGTTCGCCCCCTGGACCACCGGCCCGGCGGGATAGCTGGCGGCGCACAAGGCCTGGCGGATCGGGTCGCTCATGAACACCATCAGCTTCATGCCGTCGGCCAGGTTCGGGCTGCCCTTCATCACGACCCACGAGTCCACCGTGTAGAGGCTGCCCGTCCATTGCACCCCTAGATGGCGCCCGGCGTCACGGTTGGCCAGCGCGACGGAGACGCTGTCGGCGCTCGACAGCAGGACCTCGCCAGTGCCGAGCACCTGGCCACTCGGCGCGTCCGGCGTCCACCAGACCAGGTATGGCTTGATCTGATCCAGCTTGCGGAACGCGCGGTCCACGCCTTCGTCGGTCCGCAGCACGCGGTAGACGTCGCCGGGTGCCACGCCGTCCGCCAGGAGTGCGATCTCGAGGTTGCTGCGGGCGCCGCGGCGCAGGCCGCGCTTGCCCGGGTAGCGCGCCACGTCCCAGAAGTCCGACCAGCTGGGTGTGCCCGGGAATTTATCGCGGTCCCAGGCGAGCACCAGGTCACGAACCCCGGTGCCGACGCCGCAATCGGTGGCCGCCTGGGGCAGGAAACGGTCCCGGCCGCCGAGCGCCGCCCAGTTCAGCCTTTCGAACAGGCCGTCCTCGCACCCCGCCAGCAACTCGTCCGCGGAGACAAGCACGACGTCCCAGTCGTTCGATCCGCCCTCGATGCGGCTCCGCAACGTCCCGATACCGCCCGACCACCGCCGTGTGTCCAGGGGTTGGCGGGTCTCCCGGACGAAGGGCTTGAAGTAGGCTGTGTCCTGCGCCTGTTGCAGCGCGCCGTCCCGGCTCGTGACCGTCAGGTCCCGTCCGAACGCAGGCAACCCAAGGATGACCCCGCAGAGCGTGGCTGCCAGCAGAGTGCGAGGCGTCATCAGGCAGTCGGTCCCGGCTTGGAAGCAGTGGGCGAACCTACCGTCCGCCAACTGGTTCTAGCAATCCCGCGGACCCGGTTGCGGCCGCGAAATACCAGGCTGGTGCGGAACCGTGATCACGGAAGCGCGTTCAGCCGCCACCCCCCGATTGCAACATCAGGAGCCTTCCCCGATGGCCATGTCCTACAGTGCCGACGACGCCCAGGCGCAGATCGCCGCACTGCGCAAGCAGGTCAACCAGCTGATGGAAGACCGGCTGACCCCGGCTTTCAACGATGCCACCAGCCGCGCGAGCCAGGCCGTGAACCAGGCGTCGGACTACACCCGGCAGCAGGCGGCCGTGGTGGCTGACCAGGTGCGCGGCAGCCCGTTGGTGGCGATCGCCCTCGCGGGTGCCATCGGCTACGTGCTCGGCCGCTTCATCCGCTAGCCCGATGCGCACGGTTGATCTCGGGCGGACCGCCGCCCAGGCAGAACTCGTCCGCCTCAAGCGCCTGGTGCGTCGGCAGGCCAAGCGGGCGATCTGGGGCGCGGTGGCCGCCGTGTTCCTGATTGCCGTGCTCGTCATGGTCCACATCGTCATCTACATGGCGATCGTGCCCGCCCTGCTCAGCCCGCTGCTTGGCGCCGTTGCCGTCCTCGTTCTCGACCTCGTCCTGCTGGCGATCTTCGGCCTCATGGCCAAGGGTGGTGCGCCGGACCGTGTCGAGGCGGAGGCGAAGGTCATCCGGGACGAGGCGTTGGTCGGCATGCGACAAAGCGTCGCGATCTCGACCCTGCTCAGCCCGGTGACGAGGCTCATCCTCCGGAGCCGTGGCGGCAAGAGCGCTTGGGGCATGATGCTTGCCGCGTTGGCGGCCTCGGTCATGTCCAACCGGCGGACGTGAGCGACGAGCCGATGGTGCTGACCCGGCGGATCGGCCGGGTCGGTCACCTTCTGCTCAACCGGCCGAAGGCGCTGAACGCCTTGAACCGCGCCATGGTGGACAGCCTCTCCGACACCCTGGCCCGGTGGCATGACGACCCATCGGTCCACGTTGTCGCGATCCAGGGAGCGGGTGGCCGGGCGTTCTGTGCCGGAGGCGATATTCGCGCGATCCGCGACGCCAGCCTGGCTGGCCGCCATGATGAGGTCGAGGCGTTCTTCGCGGCGGAATACGCGCTCAACCAAGCCATCGCGGACTATCCCAAGCCGTTCGTTGCCCTGGTCGACGGCATCTGCATGGGCGGCGGGATCGGCGTCTCCGTGCACGGCCAAGCCCGTGTGGCAACGGAGGCTGCCATGTTCGCGATGCCGGAGACCGGTATCGCCCTGTTCCCCGACATCGGAGCGACTTACATCCTGCCGCGGCTACGGGGTAGCGCCGGGATGTACATGGCGCTGACGGGTGCCCGGTTGCACGGGGCGGATGCGACCTATGTCGGGCTGGCCACCCACTTCACCGCCCGAGAGACGCTGGCAGCCTTGCCGGCCGCGTTGGAGGAAGCCGGTCTCGCCGCCTTGGCCCTGGCGACGCGGCCGTTCGAGCCGCCGCTTGCGACCCATATGGCAGCGATTGATCGCTGTTTCGGAGCGGATAGCGTCATGGGTATCGTCGACCGGCTTGCCTCGGAGGGTACCGACTGGTCCCGACAGGCGTTGACGACGCTGCGCAGCATGTCACCGAGTGCCGTGCTTTGGACTTTCCAGATCGTGCGCGCCGGCTATGGCCGGACCTTGCCGCAATGCCTGGCAGCGGAGCTTGCCCTCACACGGCACGTCACCCGGCACCCGGACTTCGCCGAGGGCGTCCGTGCCATGGTGGTGGACAAGGACCGGCAGCCGAAATGGTCGGCGCCCGACATCGAGTCCGTGGATCCAGCCGAGATCGCGGCCATGTTGACGTAGATCCTCGGCCTGTCAGAGATCGACGGGCTGAAGGGCGATGCGCGAGATCGTGCGACGTGGCCCTCACCCAACCCTCTGCCAGAGGGAGAGGGCCTCTCGTGGCGGCGGGTGCCAATCGGTCTCGCAAAGCTTTCCGGTCCGTTGAAGGTTTCCTAACGGCTGGTGACCATCCTGCCTGAGTGAAACGGGCATGCGTCATCCTCCTCGGCCTGATGCTGCTGGCTGCTCCGGCGCTCGGCAACGAATGCGAGGCCGCTGCCAGTGCGGCCGAGCAGGCGGAGGGGGTTCCGGCGGACCTGCTGACCGCGATCGGTCGCGTGGAAAGCGGGCGACGCGGGTCGGATGGGCGCGTGGCGCCGTGGCCGTGGTCCGTTAACGCGGCCGGGCAGGGCTATTACCTGAACTCGCTGGCGGAAGCGGTCACCCTCGTCCGGTCCCTGCAGGATCGCGGCATCCACTCGATCGATGTCGGCTGCTTCCAGGTCAACCTCCTGTTCCATCCTGACGCTTTCGGCAGCCTGGAAGAAGGCTTCGATCCCTCCGCCAACGCCCGCGCCGCCGCAGCATTCCTGCATCAGCTGCGCGGCGTCGCGCAGGGTTGGGAGGATGCGGTGGGACGCTACCACTCCAATGACCCGTCCTTAGGCGTCCCCTATATGCGCCAGGTCCTGGCGTCCTGGCATGGCGGTGCGATGATGGCGTCGGCACCGGTGTCGCAGGTTGCCGCCCTGGTCCGCGTCATCGTCCCGCAGGCCTTCGCCGTCGCCGGGCCGAGCGCGATGCCGCGGGTGGTGCGCCCGGCCGCCATCGGAGGGATGCGCCTTCCGGTCGTGATCGTGCCGACGTCTTCACGCCTTTAACGGTTCGGTGAAGTTTGGATGGTTAAATCCTTGCCATGGCGGCCCGATCGGTGGCGCAGCCTCCACCGGCAAAACGCTGGGACATGAGAGTTAGGGCGCTCCAGCTCATCGGAGCTGCGCCAAGAAACGAAGGATGCAGACATGTTCGAGTACATCAAGGCCTGGCTGGAACTGAAGACCGACCGTCGCGCCGTGACCGCCCTGGAGTACGGCCTGATCGCCGCCCTCATCGCCGTCGTGATCGTCACGGCCGTGACCACGGTCGGCAAGGACCTGACGACGACCTTCACCACCATCAGCACGAAGCTGGCCACGGCCAACAAGTAAGCCACGACTTGGCCGCCGGTGCGGATGACGCACCGGCGGCCGTCTCTTCTCGGGAGCGCATACATGGCGGAGCTGCTGAGCCCGGCGCAGACGATCCTGCTCTCGTCCGGCCTGGCGTTGTTCGGCGTCGCATGCATGCAGGACTGGGCGATGCGCCTGGTCCCCAACCGCGTCCCCGCCGCCATCGCGGTCCTCGGCCTCGCCCTGCGCATTACCGACGGGACGGTCCTATCCGGCCTGCTCGCAGCCTCCGTCGTGTTCGCCGTCGCCGCGTTCTGTTGGCGGCGCGGCTGGCTGGGCGGTGCGGACGTCAAGCTGTTCGGCGCCGGCGCGCTGCTGGTCCCGCCGGGTGCCGCCTCGGGCTTCGTTCTCGTGTCCTGCCTGGCGGGCGGCGTGCTGGCGATCCTGTATGCCACGCTGGCACGGTTCGCGCCGCCGCCGGCCTCCGTCCGACCGCTCTCCCGGCTTCGGCGCTACCTAAGGGTCGAGCAGCGCCGGCTGCAGCGACGCGGACCGCTGCCCTACGCCACGGCCATCGCCGCGGGCGCCATCATCGTCGTCCTCGGGGTGTAGCCGATGCTGCTGCGTATCGCCGTTTTCGGGTTGCTCGCCCTGGGCCTCTGCGGCTTCGGCACGGTCGCCTGGCTGTCGACCCGGCCGCCGCCGCCACCCGCGGAAGTCACCGCGACCGCCGACGCCCCCGCCTTGCCGGTGCACCATGTCGTGCTCGCGGCCGGGGCGGCGCTGCGTGCCGGCACCCTGCTCAAGCCGGAGGACCTGGTCCCGCTCGACCTGCCGGCCCCGCCGGTCGGTGCGCAGGACGACACGCCGGCCATGCGGACCGGGCTGGTCGGGGCGATGCTCAAGCGCAGCCTCGGCCCAGGCGATGCCTTGCTCGCACCGGACGTGATGCGCCCGGGCGACCATGGCTTCCTGGCCGCCGTGCTCGGCCCCAACATGCGGGCCGCCACCGTCGCGGTCGACGCGGTCAGCGGCAGCGCAGGGCTGATCTGGCCGGGCGACCAGGTCGACCTGATCCTCACCCAGTCCTTGGACAGCACGCTGCCGGCCGCCCGCCGCGTCGCCGCCGAGACCATCCTCGCCGACGTCCGCGTCATCGCGATCGACCAGTTGCTCGCGCGCGGCGTGGCACCCAGCAACGACACCGCGACATCCGGCCGCACCGTCACCCTGGAGGTGACGACCTCCCAGGCCGAGCGGATCGCGGTCGCCACCCGGCTCGGCAAGCTCTCCCTCGCCGTCCGCTCGGCGGACAGCACGGAGCCTGCGCCCGCCGCGGAGGCGGCCGTCGTGCAGACGACCTGGGGCGGCGACGTGTCGCCCGCTTTGGGCAAGCCTACGCCTGCCGCCCCAAAAGATGGCGGAACACTGGTGCGCCTCTACCAGGGCGCTGCCGAAGGAAAGGAATTCCGGTTCTGATGTTCAAGCGCACGATCCTCCTGCTCTGCCTGCTGCTGGCCTGCACGGCGGCCCGGCGGCCGCCGTCCGGCCCTGGTGAGTCGATGTCGATCGAGGCCGGGTCCGGCCGCGTCGTCACGCTGACGGCACCCGCCGCCAGCGTGTTCGCGGCCGACCCCAAGGTCGTGGAGGTGCGGCCGGCCAGCCCGACCAGCCTGTTCCTGTTCGGTGTCGCCGTCGGGCACACCACCGTCGCGGCGATGTCCGCCAGCGGGCAGCCGATCGCCCAGTTCGAGGTGACGGTGGGGCCGAACGGCTACGTCGCCGGCGCCGCGAACGCGCAGCTCGGCGCGTCCTTGCCGGGCAGCAGCATGATGGCGGGCGTGCGCCCGAACGGCCTGGTCATCAACGGCCTGGCCCGCAGCCCGATGGAGGCGGACCGCGCGGCGACGATCGGCCGCGCCGGCCTTTCGGACACGCAGAAGCTGGACAACCGCACCACGGTCGCCAGCTCCGTCCAGGTCAACCTGCGCGTCCGCGTGGTGGAGATGTCGCGCAACGTCACGCGCGAACTGGGCGTCAACTGGCAGAGCCTGGCCAGCATCGGCGGCCGCTATGGCACGCTCGGCTTCTCGTCGGCACCCGCCCTCGTCACCGCGGCGAATTCCATGTTGTCGAGCGGCTACAACTTCAACACGCCGGGCAAGATGCTCGACATCAACAACGTGATCGACGCCTTGGCGCAGGACCAGCTGGTCCACGTGCTGGCCGAGCCGAACATCACGGCGATGAGCGGCGAGACGGCCAGCTTCCTGGTGGGCGGCGAGTTCCCGATCCCGGTGGCGCAGTTCGGCGACACCATCTCGATCGACTTCAAGCAGTACGGCGTCAGCTTGGCCTTCGTGCCGACGGTGCTGAGCAGCGGCCGCATCAGCCTGCATGTACGGCCGGAGGTGAGCCAGCTGACCAACCAGGGCGCCATCCAGCTCGGCAGCGGCAACAACGTCGTCTCCGTCCCGGCGCTGCAGGTCCGCCGCGCCGACACGACGGTGGAACTCGGCAGTGGCCAGAGCTTCGCCATCGCTGGGCTGATGCAGGACTCGACCAGCCTGACGGCCAATGGCGTGCCGTTCCTGGGTGACGTTCCCATCCTTGGGGCGCTGTTCCGCTCCGACAACTTCCAGCGCAACGAGACCGAACTGGTGATCCTGGTCACGCCCTACCTGGTGCAGCCCGCGAGCAGCCCGGCCGCGCTCGCGACGCCGGACCAGGGATGGCACCCGCCGAACGACCTCGAGCGTATCCTGCTGCTGCGTCAGAAGGCGCGCGGCGAGACGACCAACGTCGCGATCCGGCAGAGCGTGCCGGGCGATGCCGGGTTCATCGTGCAATGAGGCGCCTCCTATGCGTGGCGGTGCTGCTGCCCGTCACCGCCTGCGTCGGCCCGTTCGACATCTATGAGCGGCCGGGCAACTGGCGCCCGGTGGGCGCAAACGACGCCAACCTGCGCGCCATGATCGCCGACCCGGACGACCTGGTGACCGGCGTCGCCGATCGGCAGGCGGATGGCCAAGTGGTCGCCGCCGCCGTCGCCCGCTACCGCGCCGGCAAGGTCAAGGACCTGCCGGACGCCTCCATCTCCAAGGTCGCGCCGATCGCCGGCACCGGCAGCGCGGCCTCGGCCTCGACGAGCACGCAATAATGGATGGTGGAACCAACATCGCGCCGGCCGGGCAGGAGGCTGCCACACGGTCCGACCGTCTGCCCTTCCTCGCCTTCATCGCCGACAGCGACAGCGAGAACGTGCTGCGGGAGGGGCTGGCCGAGGCGCTGCCGGGCGGCTTCGAGATCCGCCGGGGCAACGTGCGCACGGCGCTGTCGGTTCTGGCGCAGATGTCGACGCCGCGCGCCCTGGTGATCGACATCACCGGCGAGTCGCAGCCGCTCGGCATCCTGGCGGATCTGAGCCACGTGCTGGAACCCGACGTGCAGGTCATGATCGTGGGCGAACGGCAGGACGTGGCGTTCTATCGCCAGGTGACCCGCACGCTCGGCGCGACCGAGTACCTCTACAAGCCGCTGGTGTCGGAGATGGTGGCGCGCCATTTCGGCGCCCAGGTGACGCACCAGGCGCCGTCCAGCGCGGCGCTCGGCGGACGCATGGTGACGGTGACGGGAACGCGCGGCGGCGTGGGCGCCAGCACGATCGCGGCCAACCTTGCGTGGCACTTGGCAGAGATCGGCCGCCGCCACACCGCCCTGCTGGACGCGGACTTGCAGACCGGTACCGCGGCGATGCTGCTGGGTGCGCAGACCGGCCCCGGCCTGCGCTCCGCACTGGAACAGCCGAACCGCGTCGACGAGCTGTTCGTGGAACGCGCCGCCATCCCGCTCGGCGACCGGCTGCACGTCATGGCCAGCGAGGAAGCGTTGTCCGAGCAGCCGGGATGCGCGCCGGGCGCAGCCGAGCGCCTGGCCGCGCTGATGCGCCGGCGGTTCAACTTCGTGGTCGCCGACGTGCCGTTCGGCAACGCGCTGCTGTCGCGCGACCTGCTCGACCTGACGCAGCAGCGCGTGCTGGTCATGGTCCCGACCCTGCCCAGCATCCGCGATGCACTGCGCATGATCGCGCTGCCCTCCGGCACGGCGCAGGCGCGGCGCGCGGTGCTGGTGCTGAACCGCGCCGGCATGCCCGGTGGACTGACGAAACGACAGGTGGAGGAGGCGCTGCGCATGGCCGTGGATGTGACCATTCCGGATTTGCCCCGCGTGCTCGGCGCCGCCGAAAGCCTGGGCGAACCGGCGGCCAAGCAGCGCGGCGGCTTCCGCACCGGCATCTTCGACCTGGCCAAGGAAGTGGCGTTCGCGGCATCGCACACCTCGGCCAAGGCGCGGCGCCTGCCGTGGTCGCGCCGGTGAGCGCCTTCGGACGGCGGGCCCCGAACGAGCCTGCGCCGGTGCCCGTGTCCGTCCCCGTGCCCGTCGAACCGCAGCCCAGCGGCACGCGCGCCGCCGCTCCCTTGGCGGAGCTGCGACAACTCTGCCTCACCCGGCTTGACCCGGTGTCGATCGCCGGCATGCCGTCCGACCGGCTGGCCATCGAGGTCGAGCGGCTGCTCGCCGACATCGCCACCGACAAGCGGATCCAGCTGAACGGCCGCGAACAGCGCCAGCTGGCGGGCGAGCTGGTGAACGACATGCTGGGGCTGGGCCCGCTGGAGCCGTTGCTCGAGGACGAGACCGTGGCCGACATCATGGTCAACGGGCCGGACAAGGTGTTCGTCGAACGGGCCGGGCGCGTCTACCTCTCGAACGTGAAGTTCCGCGACGCGGCGCACGTGGCCAACATCTGCCAACGCATCGCCGCCGATGTCGGCCGCCGGGTGGACGAGAGCAGCCCGATGGCGGACGCCCGGCTGAAGGACGGCAGCCGCGTCAACATCGTCTTCCCGCCCTTGGCGCTGGACGGCCCTTACATCTCGATCCGGAAGTTCAGCAAGAAGCGCATCGACTTCGCCAAGCTGGTCGAATACGGCTCGATGAGTGCGCCCGTCGCCCGCATCCTGGAGATCGCCGGGCGCTGCCGCCTGAACATCATCATCAGCGGCGGCACCGGCAGCGGCAAGACGACGCTGCTGAACGCGGTCAGCCAGTTGATCGATACGTCGGAGCGCATCGTCACCGTCGAGGACGCGGCGGAACTGCAGTTGCAGCAGCCGCACGTGGTGCGCCTGGAGACGCGGCCGCCCTCGCTGGAAGGACGAGGGGAGATCACCCAGCGCGACCTGGTCCGCAACGCACTGCGCATGCGCCCGGACCGCATCATCGTGGGCGAGGTGCGCGCCGGCGAGGCGTTCGACATGTTGCAGGCCATGAACACAGGCCATGACGGCAGCATGTCCACCATCCACGCCAACACGTCCCGCGACGCCATCACCCGCGTCGAGAACATGGTGCAGATGGGCAATTTCGGCCTGCCGTCGAAGGCCATCCGGCAGCAGATCGTGGGCGCCGTCGACCTCATCATCCAGGTGGAGCGCCAGCGGGACGGCGGACGCCGGCTGATCCAGGTGACCGAGGTGTGCGGCCTGGAGGGCGAGGTCGTGATCCTGAACGACATCTTCGCCTACGAGATGACGGGCGAGGGCCCGGACGGCCGGCTGCAGGGGATATACAAGGTGAGCCGCGCCAGGCCGTCCTTCATCGACCGCCTGTCCTATTTCGGATTGGACAAGGTGTGGGCCAGCGCGCTGGAAGAGGCCGACCGGTGAGCGGCGCCACGCTCCCGGAGTGGGCGCCGTGACCCTCACCAGCCTGCTGATGATCGCGAGCGTGGTGCTCATCGGCTTCTCGGCCGCGGGTATCCTGGTCCTGTACGCGGACCAGCGCGCCCGGCGCGTCCGGGACCGCCGCACCCGGGTCGTGACGCCCTACCAACGCAGCGAAGCGCCGGCCGCGGGTATCGCCCGGCTTTCCGTAGCCCTGCCCACGGCGGTGCTGGCGCGCCGGTTGAAGCTCTTCATCGGCATGGACCCCGACCGCCGCGACCCCTATCCGCTGAAGCCGATCCTGGTGGTGCCGCTGTCCCTGCTCCCCGGCTGGGCGATGGAGTGGCTGCTGCATGGATTGCTGGGCAAGCTGTCCTGGGCGTTCCTGCCGGTCGCGTCGTGGTTCGTCATCCGCTCCGTCTACACCGGCAGCGACGCCAAGCGGACGGCGGTACTGTACCGGCAGTTCCCGGACGCGCTGGCGACGATCGTCCGCGGCGTGCGCGTCGGCATCCCCGTCAGCGAGGCGCTGCGGGCGGTGGCGCAGGATTCCGAGATGCCGACCTCGATCGAGTTCGGGCGGCTGTATGACCAGGTCAGCATCGGCACCCCGATCGAGGACGCGCTGCGCGAGATGGCGTCCCGCAACAGGCTGCCGGAATACCGCTTCTTCGCCACCGCGCTAGCCTTGCAGAGCCAGACCGGCGGCGGCCTGACCGAAACGCTGGAGAACCTGGCGGACGTCGTGCGCAAGCGTGTGGCGCTGAAGGCGCGCGGCTATGCGCTCGCGGCGGAGGCGCGCACCAGCGCCGGCGTGCTGACGGTGCTGCCCGTGTTCGCCGCCGCCGCCCTGGCGGTGATGAGCCCGGACTATATCGCCGAACTGATGCATGAGGGCACCGGGCAGACCGTGTTCGGGTGCTCCGTGCTCTGGCTCGGCACGGGCATGATCGTGATGCGCTGGATGATCAAGAAGAGCCTGGCATGAGCCCCGTCCTCATCGCGGCCGGCGGCGTGTCGCTGCTGTGCTCGGTCGGCGCGCTGCTGCTGATGCGCGCCGTAGAGGCGCAGGAGAAGATGGCCGCCCGCATCGCCTCGGTGCACCGTTCGGCGGGCATCCAGCGGCCGGTGCGGGGGCGCATCAGCGCCGGCCCGTTCCGTATCATCTCCGTCGTCGGGCTGGCGATGGCGCGCAGCGGATTGCTGTCCGACAAGACGATCACGGAACTGGAGCAGACGCTGGCCGCCGCCGGGTTCCGCGGCGGCAACGGGCTGGGGCTGTTCGTCGGCAGCAAGATGCTGATGCTGTTCGGCCTGCCGGCGCTGGCCTGGCTCGGCGTGGGCGCGATGGGCGTCTCGACCATGGTGCATAACGGCGTGACCGGCGTCGCCGCCATCCTTGGCCTGCTGGCGCCGGACTACATCGTGAAGTCCATGCGCAGCCGGTTCCTCAAGCGCTTGGACCGCGGCCTGCCGGACGCGCTGGACATGATGGTGATCTGTTCGGAGGCCGGCCTGGGGCTGGAGCCGGCGATCACCCGCGTGGCGGCGGAGATCGGGCATGCCCACCCGGCCGTGGCCGAGGAGTTGCGGCAGACGGCGAGCGAGCTGCGCATCATGGCCGACCGCCGCGTCGCCCTGCACAACATGGGCACCCGGACCGGCCTGGACAGCCTCAAGCGGCTGGGTTCGACGCTGGTGCAGACCCTGCAGTACGGCACGCCGCTGTCCCAGGCCCTGCGGACGCTTTCGGCCGAGATGCGTACCGAAATGTTAACCCGTTTCGAGGAGAAAGCCGCACGGCTTCCGGTGCTGCTCACCGTGCCGATGATCGTGTTCATCCTTCCCACGGTGTTCGCCGTGGTGGGGGGCCCAGCTGCGCTCAAGGTGATGGCGTCGATGCACCACCACTGACTTCAACGGAGTTTCGCAAAAAATGCGTTCCCTTCGCTTGCTCGCCCTGCTGTTGCCGCAGGTGTTCCTCCTCGATGGCTGCGGGCTGATGGGCCAGCAGCAGTTCAGCAACAAGCCGCCGAGCCTGCAGGTGGGTGCCGCCGCGCTCGAAGGCGGGGCGCCCGAGGCCGCGCTGTCGGTCGCCCGGCGCCAGCTCGCCAACAACCGCGACGACCTCGGCGCCCTGCTGATCGAGGGCCAGGCCCTGACCCAGATGGGGGAGATGGCGCAGGCGGAGGCCAGCTTCCGCCGCGCCACGCGGGTGGCGCCTTCCTCGGCCGGGGCGCAGTTCGGCCTCGGGCGCATCCTGCTGATCTCCGGCCGCGCGTCGGAGGCGGAGGCGGCGTTCAAGGCGGCGCTGGTGATGCAGCCGGACGATGCGCGGGCCCTGACCGACCTGGGCATTGCCCGCGACATGCAGGAGCACCATGCGGAGGCGCAGCAGGCCTACAAGCAGGCGCTGTCCGTCGCGCCCGAGCTGGATGCCGCGCGGGTGAACCTGGGCCTGTCGCTGGCCCTGGCCGGCAGCGCGCCGGAGGGCGTGGAGGTGCTGCGTCCGCTCGCCGCCAGCCCGACCGCACCGCGTCGCGTCCGGCATGACCTCGCGACCGCGCTGGCGCTGGCCGGCGACTCCGCCGGGGCGGAGACGCTGCTGAAGCCGGACCTGACGGCGGCGCAGATGCCGCTGGCGATGGCGGGGCTGGCGGCGCTGCACACGCCGTAGCGTCCACGCCCTCGGCGCTCGCCAGCGCGGGCGTCACGCTTGTATACTCGCGCATGCCGTCCGCCCAGCTGGTTGTCCCACAGGCCGCAGCGCTCGTTGCCGGGCATGGCCGTGCCAGTATCCTGACGGAGGACGGCGAACTGGCGACCGGGACGCCGGCGGAGGTCACCGCCTTGCTGGGCGATGCCATGCCGCTGCTGGTGCATGCGCCGGTGACGCTGCGCCGCCTGGGGTTGCGGCCGCGGGCCTGCTACGACCTGCTGGAACTATGGGCCTTCGTGCGCCCGGCCTGCGCCGCCGCGCCGACGGTGCGCGGCCTGGCGCTGGCGCTGGAGCTGGACCCGCCCGCGGACATGGAGGCAGCGGCCGCCCTGCTCCCGACGATCGCGGAGGCGTTGCTGGCCCGCCTGGCAGCCGGGCGGGACACTCCGGCCAACCGTGACGCGGCGTCGCTGGCCAGCCGCATGGGACATGCCGGCTGGGCCTGGGCCCCGTTCGTGGCCGCTGCGACCGGGCACCCGAGCGGTCCGGCCGTCGACGCGCTCCGGGTGTGGCGGCGCTTGCCCGAGTGGGAGGAGGAAGCGCCGCTGCCGCCGCCCTCCGCCCATCCCGTGGCGCCGGCCGAAGCGCGCCGCCGGCTGGCCGCCATGCTCGGCCCCGATGCGGAGCAGCGGCCCGGCCAGGGAGATTATGCCTCCGCCGCGGCCGCAGCCTTCGACCCCAGGCAGACCCGGGGTGACCCGGCCACCGTGCTGGCGGAGGCCGGCACCGGCACGGGCAAGACGCTCGGCTACGTCGCGCCGGCCACCCTGTGGGCGGAACGCAACGGCGCGCCCGTCTGGATCAGCACCTACACCAGGCATCTGCAGCGCCAGGTGGAGGGCGAGCTGGCCCGGCTGTATCCCGAGGCGGCGCAGCGCCGCCGCCGCGTGGTGGTGCGCAAGGGGCGGGAGAACTACCTCTGCCTGCTGAACCTCGAGGACCGCGTGAACAGCCTGGCCGGCGCGCACGGCTCCGCCGGCGTCATCCCGTTGGGGTTGATCGCCCGGTGGGCGCTGGCCACCGCGGACGGCGACATCGCAGGTGGCGACCTGCCTGGCTGGTTCGCCGAACTGTTCGGTCCGGCCGCGCTGCTGGGCCTGGCGGACCGCCGCGGCGAGTGCATCCACGGCGCCTGTCCGCACTATCGCCGCTGCTTCGTGGAGCACACCATCCGCCGGGCGCGGACGGCCGAGCTGGTGGTGGCGAACCATGCGCTGGTGATGATCCAGGCGGCGCACGGCTTCACCGACGGCGCCGGCCAGGGCGGCCTGGATGGGGGCGCGGTGCCCACGCGCTACGTGTTCGACGAGGGGCATCATCTGTTCGACGCGGCGGACAGCGCGTTTGCCGCCGTGTTCAGCGGGATCGAAGGGGCGGAGCTTCGGCGCTGGCTGCTGGGCGCGGAGGGCGGCGCCTCCCGCGCGCGGGGCCTGCGCCGCCGGCTGGACGAGCTGGTCGGCGGCCGGCCGGAACTGGAGGCGCCGCTGGAGGCTGCCTTGCAGGCCGCCCGGGCGCTGCCGGCACCGGGCTGGTCGATGCGCCTGGTGGATGCGGCGCCGGAGCTGGGCGGCCTCGAAGCCGGGCAGGCCAACGTGTCCGAAGCCCTGCTGCGCCTGGTGCGGCACCAGGTGCTGGCCCGCACGCCCGGCGCCGGGCCGGTGGAAGGGCGCCGCGCACTGATGGATTGCGACCTGCACCCGTTGGCCGACGGGTTCGCCGAGGCGGCGGCGCGGCTGGAGCGGGCGTTGGCGCGCATTGCGGAGCCGTTGCGCACCCTGGTCGGCCGACTCCGCGAACGCCTGGACGTGGAGGCGGACGAACTGGACGCCGCCACCCGGGCCCGGATCGAGGCCGCGGCCCGCGTGGTGAAGCATCGGGCGGTCGATCGGGTGAGTGCGTGGCAGGCGATGCTGGGCGAGGTCGCCCACAGACCGGCCGAGCCAGGCCAGCGGCCGACCTACGTCACCTATCTGCAGCTCGACCGGCGTGAAGCCGGGGACCGCGACGCTGGCATCCACCGCCACTGGCTGGACCCGACGGTCCCGTTCGCCGCAACGCTCGCCGCTTCGGCGCACGGGCTGCTGATCACCAGCGCCACGCTGCGGGATGGCGCCGAGGTCGAGCCGGAGGCTGCCTGGTTGGCCGCCGAGGCGCGAGTGGGGGCGCCGCATCTGCCGTCACCGGCGATCCGCGCCGCCGTCGCCAGCCCGTTCGACTACGCCCGGCAGACCCGCGCGTTCGTGGTGACGGACGTGGCGCCTGACATCCCATCCCTGGCAGCAGCGTTCCGCACCTTGTTCCTCGCGGCCGGGGGCGGGGGGCTCGGCCTGTTCACGGCGATCAGCCGGCTGCAGGCCATCCATGGCCGCATCGCACCGGCGCTGGAGCAGGCGGGCATCCCGCTGCTCGCCCAGCACGTGGACGCCATGGACAACTCCACGCTCGTGGACGTGTTCCGCACCGAGATCGACTCCTGCCTGCTCGGAACGGATGCGATGCGGGATGGCGTCGACGTGCCGGGCCGCGCGCTTCGCCTCGTGGTGTTCGAGCGGGTGCCCTGGCCGCGGCCGGACATCCTGCACCGGGAGCGCCGCATCCACCTGTCCGCCGGCGCACCGCGGGCCTACGACGACGCGGTCGCCCGGCTGAAGCTGCGCCAGGCCTTCGGCCGGCTCATCCGCGCGGCCGGCGACCGCGGGGTGTTCGTGCTGCTGGACCGCCGGGCGCCGGGCCGCTTGCTGCAGGCGCTGCCGACGGGGGTAGACGTGCAGCGGCTTGGCCTGGCGGAGGTGGCGGACCAGACACGCTCCTTCCTGGACGGCCCGGCCGGGCTCTTGCTCGCCCCGTCGGTTTCGCCCAGGGTCCGCCCAAAGCTCGAGACCGGAAGCGGGGAATGAAGATGCTTGCAAGGCTGGGGCTGGACCCGCAGGAGGCGCTGGTCTGCACGATGGTTCTGGTCGCCGCCACCGACGGCGGGATCACGGACCGGGAGATTGGCGTGATGTCCGGGTTGGTGCAGACATTGCCGGCCTTCAACGGCTTCTCCAGCGAGCAGCTGGACGCCGCCACCGAGGCCGCGATCAACTTGCTGCGAGAGGATGATGGCCTGGCGCATGCCGCGCGGTTGATCCGGGAGGCGTTGCCGATGCGGCTGCGGGAGACGGCGTACGCACTGGCCTGCGAGGTCATCGCGGGTGACGGCTTCGCCGCGCAACCCACGTTGCAGATGCTCGAGTTCGTGCTGAACGAACTGCATCTCGACCCGCTGGTCGCAAGCGCTATCGAGCGCGGAACGCGCGCCCGGTATCGCCGGGTGATGGATTAGGGCTGCCAGGGAACACACCGTGGTGAAGCCGCGTTGGAAGCCGCATCGCGTGGAGGTGTCTCATGAGTGACGAAACCAGCAAGGCTGGTCCGGTGATGGCGGGCAGCGTCGACGAAGTGCAAGGCATCTTCGCGAGCGACGCAGCCATGGAAGATGCCATGGCCAAGCTGACGCTGGCGGGCTTCGATCGTGCGGATTTCAGCCTGCCCGTGACAAACCCGGCACATGGCGCCGCCACGCCGGAGCAGGGTGCGGCTACCCCGCTCACCGATACCGATCTCCGGCAGGTGCGGAACATGGGAACCGGCATGGCTGGTACGATCGGCGCGTTCGCTGCGGCGGGTGCCACGATCGCGACCGGTGGGGTGGCCGGCGTGGCGATCGCCGCAGCCGCGGCTGTCGGAGTCGGGTCGGCGTTGGCAGCCAATGCCGTGGGAACGGCTGCCAAGACGTCGCAAGCTGAGGAGCACGAGGCCGTTGCCAAAGCCGGCCAGCTGGTCTTGGCGGTCCATGTCACGACGGCGGCTCGGCAGGCGGACGCCGAACGTATCATGCAGGCGGCTGGGGCCACCAACGTCGCTGCCGTGACTCGCGCGGCTGCGACGGATGTGGGGATCAACTCAGCCGGTTGGACCGGCTGAGTTCTAGGCCGGCGGCTGCCGGACAACGTCTCTTAGGGTGGGCCTAGAGGGTAGCACCTGCCGCAACGAGACCATGCAGCAGCGGATAGCGACCCTACTAACCCACTGTCGCCATTATCAAGAGAAGATGCTGCAACGCCTGAATACGCGTTGCAGCATTACTCTCGACAGACAGCCAGCCCGGAAGGCCGGCCGTCCCGTGTCAGGCAAGCTTGAGGTTGCTAGCGGCGGCCTTGCCCCGCTCCATCACCACGTCGTAGCTGACCTTCTGATTCTCATCGAGGCCGCGCAGGCCAGCCGCTTGGACTGCTGTGATGTGAACGAACACATCCTTGCCGCCATCCTGGGGCATGATGAAGCCGAAACCCTTTGTAGTGTTGAACCACTTGACAGTACCCATAGCCATAGCTGCGTCAAACTCCGTCAGAGCGCCGTGCGGATGCACGACGTATTGTAACAACCGGACCCTGGACGACTTGACGGACAGCACCCGAACTGGGTGAAGGCGCAACAAGGCGGTGGCCGAAGCGATTGTAGTCGCCTTCAATCGCAGTATCGGTCGCACAAGTCAATTGCCAGCTTTGCCACCATCCACTGCTCGCAACTGCAGCATTCTAGAAAGCAGAAGGGGCGGACCTTGCGATCCACCCCATCCGTTCTTCAAGCCGGCGTGGACTCCGTCGATCAGAAGTCCATGTCGCCCATGCCGCCCATTCCGCCCATCCCGCCGCCGCCCGGCCCGCCTGCCGGCGCCTTGCGCTCCGGACGCTCGGCGATCATCGCCTCGGTGGTGATCAACAGGGCCGCAATCGAGGCTGCGTCCTGCAGGGCCGTCCGCACGACCTTGGTCGGGTCGATGATGCCGGCGCTCACCATGTCCTTGAACTCGGCCGTCTGCGCATCGAAGCCGTAGTTGTAGTCGCCGTTCTCGATGACCTTGCCGGCGATCACCGCACCATCCTCGCCCGCGTTCTCGGCGATCTGCCGCAGCGGCGTCTGCACCGCCTTGCGGACGATCTCGATCCCGAGCTTCTGGTCCTCGTTGGCCGGCTTCAGCTGCGCCAGGATCAGGCTGGCGCGGGCCAGGGCGACGCCGCCGCCGGGCACGATGCCTTCCTCGACCGCCGCGCGGGTGGCGTGCAGCGCGTCGTCCACGCGGTCCTTGCGCTCCTTCACCTCGACCTCGGTGGCGCCGCCGACGCGGATCACCGCGACGCCGCCCGCCAACTTGGCCAGACGCTCCTGCAGCTTCTCCCGGTCGTAGTCGGAGGTCGTCTCCTCCACCTGCGCCCGAATCTGGTTGCAGCGGCCCTTGATGTCATCGGTGTTGCCGGAGCCCTCGACGATCGTCGTGTTCTCCTTCTCCATGATGACCCGCTTGGCCTTGCCCAGCATGTCCAGCGTGACGGTCTCGAGCTTGATGCCGAGGTCCTCGCTGATCACCTGGCCGCCGGTCAGGATCGCGATGTCTTCCAGCATGGCCTTGCGGCGGTCGCCGAAGCCCGGCGCCTTCACGGCCGCGACCTTCAGCCCACCGCGCAGCTTGTTGACCACGAGCGTGGCCAACGCCTCGCCCTCCACGTCCTCGGCGATGATCAGCAGCGGACGGCCCGACTGCACGACCGTCTCCAGCAACGGCAGCATCGGCTGCAGCCCGGACAGCTTCTTCTCGTGGATCAGGATGTAGGGCTGGTCCAGCTCGGCGATCATCTTCTCCGCGTTGGTGATGAAATACGGAGACAGGTAGCCGCGGTCGAACTGCATGCCCTCGACCACGTCGAGCTCGGTGTCGATGCCCTTGGCCTCTTCGACGGTGATGACACCCTCGTTGCCGACCTTCTGCATGGCCTCGGCGATCATGCGGCCGATATCGGCCTCGCCATTGGCGGAGATGGTGCCGACCTGCGCCGTCTCGGCCTCGGTGGAGATCTTGCGCGTGCGGCTCTTCAGCTCTTCGACGACCGAGCTCACCGCCATGTCGATGCCGCGCTTGAGGTCCATCGGGTTCATGCCGGCGGCCACCGCCTTGGAGCCCTCGCGCACGATGGACTGGGCCAGCACGGTCGCCGTGGTGGTGCCGTCGCCGGCCAGGTCGTTGGTCTTGCTGGCGACCTCGCGCAGCATCTGCGCGCCCATGTTCTCGAACTTGTCGGCCAGCTCGATCTCCTTGGCGACGGTGACGCCGTCCTTGGTGATGCGAGGGGCGCCGAAGCTCTTGTCGATGACCACGTTGCGACCCTTGGGGCCGAGCGTGACCTTCACCGCGTCCGCGAGGATATCCACGCCGCGCAGCATCCGCTGCCGGGCGTCACCGCCGAACCGTACGTCCTTGGCTGCCATGTAATTCTACCTTTTCGCTGTGGGGATTACCGCAAGGACCGTTCAGGCCGCGATGATGCCCATGATGTCGGACTCTTTCATGATCAGCAGGTCTTCACCGTCGATCTTCACTTCGGTGCCGGACCACTTGCCGAACAGGATCTTGTCGCCGGCCTTCACATCCAGGGCGACGATCTGGCCCTGTTCGTTGCGGGCGCCGGGACCGGCCGCGATGATCTCGCCCTGCATCGGCTTTTCCTTGGCGGTGTCGGGTATGATGATGCCGCCGACGGTCTTTTCCTCGGCTTCGAGTCGCTTGACCACGACGCGGTCATGCAAGGGACGGAACTTCATTGAGGCACTCCTCAGTGCTTTGCACACGGTGGTTTCGATCCAGAGCGGGAGCCTTGGCACTCCCACCGTCGGACTGCCAGCGATCTACGCGCGGGTCCGAAGGGCGTCAAGCGCGTTCTTGGCACTAGCCGACATCGAGTGCCAACGCGCGTGGCGTGGTCCCTTGGCGGGTAGGGCCATCCCCTGTGACGCTCCAGTGGCAGGCGGATGGCGGCTTGATACGGCTGCCGGGTCGCGAAACGATCGGCTCAAGCGATGATGCAAGGCGTAATGCTGAACAGCCGTTCATGTATGGACCTCGTCTGAGCCACAAAGAGCAAGTTCACGGCCCTCCAAGCCGATAAATGATCGGCATGGATTGCCGCTTCCCTTGTGAAAAGCGCAGTAGAGTGCAATGTAGCTGACAGACAGAGTCGCACACATACCCGGGAGTCGAGTTGCGATGGCAGACACGAGTTCAACGCAAGCTGTGCTGGGGCTGACGGCGCAGATCGTGTCTGCGCATGTGTCCAATAACGTGGTGTCACGCGATGCCCTTCCGGAACTGATCCAACGGGTCTTTACCACCCTGATCACCGCTGGGACCGAGCAGGCGGAGCCGGAGCGGCTGCAACCTGCGGTTCCGATCAAGAAGTCCGTGTTTCCGGACTACATCATTTGCCTCGAAGACGGCAAGAAGCTGAAAATGCTGAAGCGACACCTGCAAACATCCTACAACATGACGCCAGAGCAGTATCGTGAGCGCTGGAGCCTGCCGCATGATTACCCCATGGTGGCGCCCCGCTATGCCGAGCACCGGTCGGAGCTTGCCAAGAAGATCGGGCTCGGTCGCAAGCCTGCCTTGGAGACGACCGTCTCGGCTGCACCGCCACCGCCACCACCACCGCCTGCCAAGAAGAGCCGCAAGGCCGCTTGATCAGAGAGTGGAGCTTGGCTCGCGGCCCGGGCCTGGCGGTGCGCGGCGTGGTGCCGCAGCCGACGGAGGAAGGGGGGGAATACCGTCAAGTAATCAGTGACAAACCTGGCGGGAGGGCGCCAAGATCGCGGCCGTCGGCACCTGCCTGACCGCAGCGGCCTCCGCGTGCTGCGAGAGCGGACGGTCCCGCGACCTCGGACCTAGCGAAGCTCGTCCCGAACCCAGCGGCGCTGTGCCGCGGCCGAACGGAGGATGACCTGCCGCCCGGCGAACCCTTCGACCAAAGCCAGGTTGCGCGCGCGGCGTATTCGGTTCCAGGACCAGGCGAACTGTAGGAAGCCGGCATCAAGCCGCTCCGGACAGCCCCGGGCAGAGTCCCTGCGAACCCGGCCGTAGGCAAGCAGGGTCCGCACCGCCACCCGCAGAACGGACAGCCACGACGGAACGTCCAGGTAGATCACCGTGTCAGCCGAGCCGAGGCGCGGGCCGATCGCGTCGGTGTAGTTGCCGTCGATCACCCAGGCCGGCAGAGCCGCCAGGCGAGCGACTTCGGCCTTGAACTGCGCGGCCGGCGTTTCGATCCAGCCCGGCTGCCAATATGCCTGGTCAAGGTGGAACACCGGCAGGCCGTGCCGTGCCCCGATACGCCGCGCCAGCGTCGACTTGCCGCTGCCCGGCGGACCCATCACCACGACCCGCTGCATCGATGCGCTAGCGCAGTGCGTCGAGCAGCCCGGCGAACAGACGCGCCCGTTCGGGCAGGCTGTCGACGATGATGTACTCGCCCAGGGTATGGACGCCGCCGCCGCGCACGCCAAGCCCGTCCAGCGTCGGGATGCCCATCGCGCCGCTGAAGTTCCCGTCCGAGCCGCCACCGGCGCTCTGGTGCGTCAGCATGACGCCCAGACTGGCGGCCACGCGGCGCGCGTGCTCGACCATTGCCAAGGTCGCGTCGCTCGGCTCCCACACCGGCCGGGTCACGCCGCGGGTGACGGCGAAGCGGGCGCCGCCCGGCCTGCCCTCCAACGCGAGCATCGCCGCCACGCCGCGGTCCAAGTCCGCCTGGCGCTTGGCCATCGACAGCGCCTCGCCCGTGCAGGTGCTGGCGACGCAGTTCACCCATTGGCCGCCATGGACCACGCCGACGCTGAAGGTGCAGTCCTCCGTCGTCATCGCCTCGATCGCCAGCACCTGGCGCGCCATTTCGGCGATTGCGGAACGCCCTTCGGCCAGGCGTGCGCCGGCATGGCTGGGCGTGCCCGTTGCAGTCAGGTTGAACCGCGCGATGGCGTAGCGGCCGCTGACCACGCCGCCGTCTGCCCGCGCCGGCTCCGGCACCAGCACATGGTGCGCGCGGGCTGCCTCCGCCTCGATCAGGGCGCGGCTGGACGGGCTGCCGATCTCCTCGTCCGGCGTCAGCAGCACGGTGAGAGGGGTGGGCAGGGCACCGATGGCCAGCAACTGGCGGATGGCCTCGAACGCGGCGTAGGTGCCGCCTTTCATGTCGCAGATGCCGGGCCCGTAGCACCGTGCCCCCTCGCGGCGGAAGGGGAGGTGGGCGAGCGTGCCTACCGGATGGACCGTATCCAGGTGGGCCAGTACCAGCAGGCCGGGTGCATCCTCGCGGCCGAAGCGGGCGCGTACGCAGTGGGCCAACCCCCTCGCGTGTGGGAGCACCTCCACCCGGGCCCCCATCGCAGCCAACTCGCCACCGGCTAGATCCAGCATCCGGTTGACCGCTGCGGTGTCCCAGGTGGGGCTTTCGCACTCGACCCACGGCCGCAAGCCGGCGAGCATCGCCTCGCAATCGAATGACAGGCGGTGCAAGTCCATGATGGTCTCCCGCTGGGTCGGCCCATCCAACCCGGTTCCGGCATGGAAGCCAAGGCGACGCGGCCCGGGCCGAGACGCATCTTCCGACGCGGAGCCTGGGAAGGCGAGGGGCAAGGCCGACGCGACGCTGCCCGCCATGCCGCCGCGGCGATCGCCCGCCGGCCTGGCGAGGCGCCCGGTGCAAGCGCGCTGGAGGCTGGCGCCGAGCGGCTGCGCGGCGCGGTCCTGGAGCGAGCGGCGGAAAGCCTATGTGTGCTGGCGCTGGATGACGCCGGCTGCCATGTGTGGAGGCGGTGCCGGACCTGTAAGAGGCGGTCGCGAGCCAAGCCGAGCTGCCGGATTCGATCCGCGCTCCCGTGCGAGGAGCGACGGCAGCCACGGCCTGCGGCAAAAGCGGGTCCATGTTGTTTCGATCCGCGCTCCCGTGCGAGGAGCGACACAAACTTTCACTGCGACATTTTGGACCTTTATCGTTTCGATCCGCGCTCCCGTGCGAGGAGCGACCCGCCTGGAGACTGCGGGCGGCGAAGGGAAGGAAGTTTCGATCCGCGCTCCCGTGCGAGGAGCGACGTAACGGACAGAAGGTCGAGGCCACCAAATCGTTGTTTCGATCCGCGCTCCCGTGCGAGGAGCGACCATCCGAACGGCTGGCGATGCCACGTCGATGAGCGTTTCGATCCGCGCTCCCGTGCGAGGAGCGACGAGGGTGGCCGGCGCCGCGCCACCTCTGGAACCGTTTCGATCCGCGCTCCCGTGCGAGGAGCGACGTTGCAGGCGGAGTGCGAACGGCTGCGATTGCTGTTTCGATCCGCGCTCCCGTGCGAGGAGCGACGTTGGCAGGCACGACGGGGATGAGTTTCGAGGGACTGTTTCGATCCGCGCTCCCGTGCGAGGAGCGACCAGGATACCCAACGGCTCCTCGTCGAGCACCTTGTTTCGATCCGCGCTCCCGTGCGAGGAGCGACGTTGGCAGGCACGACGGGGATGAGTTTCGAGGGGCTGTTTCGATCCGCGCTCCCGTGCGAGGAGCGACCAGGATACCCAACGGCTCCTCGTCGAGCACCTTGTTTCGATCCGCGCTCCCGTGCGAGGAGCGACCTGAGATGCAACAAGTCTCTGATCAGCCAAGGAGTTTCGATCCGCGCTCCCGTGCGAGGAGCGACCCGTCCAGTTGGTTGCGCTCCGAGTGGATGAACTTGTTTCGATCCGCGCTCCCGTGCGAGGAGCGAGTAAGCGTCCGGTGATCCCCGCCTTCTGACGTGGATAGCGTGTCGGTATGCTGCTGACTTTAGGGCTGGGCTTAAGGTCATGGACGGTACGATCGAGATCATCACCGGCCGCGAGCGGCGGCGTCGCTGGAGCACGTCGGAGAAGCTGCGCATCGTGGCCGAGACTTACGAACAAGGTGCCACGGTCGGCGATGTCGCGGCCCGGCATGGTGCCTATCGCAGTCTGGTCTTCACCTGGCGTCGCCAGGCCCGCGACGGCCTGCTCACCGCCGATGTTCCGGGCGAGGCTATCTCGCCGTTCGTGCCGGTCCGCCTGCTCGGTAGCCCGAGCCAGCCGATGGAACGGCCCATCTTCGCACCGTCACCATCAAGCCCAGCTCCGTCGCGCACGGTGGAGATCAGCCTGCCGGGCGGCAGCGTGGTCCGTGTGGACCAGCACGTCGATGCTCGGGCGTTACGCCGCATCCTTGGTGCCCTGCGGGGGTGATCGCGTTGCCGCCGGGCGTGCGGGTGTGGCTGGCGGCGGGGACGACTGACATGCGTCGCGGCTTCGACGGGCTGGCGCGGCAGGTGCAGCAGGCACTCGGGCACGACCCGTTCAGCGGGCAGCTGTTCGTATTCCGCGGCAGGCGGGGCGATCTGGTGAAGTGTCTGTGGTGGGACACCCAGGGGATGGTGCTCTATGCCAAACGACTGGAGCGCGGCCGGTTCACCTGGCCGCAGGCCAAGGACGGTGCGGTGTCGCTGACGCCTGCCCAGCTGTCCATGCTGCTGGAAGGCATCGACTGGCGCATGCCGGTGCGCAGTTGGCAGCCGGAGATGGCCGGGTAGCACGTCGCCCAGCCTGTACTTTCCAAGCTTGTCCCGGCATGATGCGGCGTGGCCATCGACCTGTCCGTCCTGCCCGACGAGGTGCGCGCGCTGATCGCGTCGCAGGCGGCGACGATCCTGCGTCAGCAGGCCGCGCTGGACGGCCAGGCGGCCCGTATCGAGCAGCTCCGGGCGCAGCTGGCCAAATTGCGCCGCCAGCAGTTTGGCCGCTCGTCGGAGAAGCTGGACGCGGCGATCACCCAATTGGAATTGGCGCTGGAGGATCTGGAGGAGGAGCAAGGCGCGCAGGAAGCTGCCACCCCGGCCGCTGAACCACCCGACGCACCCGGCCACGCCAGACCAGCGCGTCGTTCCTTGCCCGATCATCTGCCGCGCCATGTGGTCGAGCACGTCACCGCTTGTGAGTGCCCGGCCTGTGGCGGCACCCTGCGGCGCCTGGGCGAGGACGTGACGGAGGTGCTGGATTACGTCCCGGCCTCCTTTCGGGTGGTGCGCCACGTGCGACCGAAGTTCTCCTGCCGTCAGTGCGAGACCATCACGCAGGCCCCGGGGCCGAGCCTGCCGATCCGCCGCGGCCGCGCGGGACCCGGTCTGCTGGCGCACGTGCTGGTGGCCAAGTTCTGCGACCACCTGCCGCTCTACCGCCAGTCGGAGATCTACGCCCGTGAGGGTGTTGATTTGGAGCGCTCCACCTTGGCCGACTGGGTCGGGCAGAGTGCGGCGTTGCTCCGCTCGCTGGTGGACGCGCTGGAACGCCACGTCATGGCTGGCGACCGCCTGCATGCCGATGACACGCCGGTGCCAGTGTTAGCCCCGGGAACCGGCAAGACCAGAACAGGGCGGCTGTGGGCCTTCCTGCGCGACGAGCGGCCCTATGCTGGGGCGGCCGCGCCTGCCGTGCGCTACCGCTACACCGCCGACCGTCGGGGCGAGCACCCCAGGGCGCATCTGGCCGAGTTCAACGGCGTTCTGCAGGCCGACGGCTATGCCGGGTTCAACGGGCTGTACGACACTGGCCGTGTCGCAGAGGCGGCGTGCTGGGCCCACGTGCGCCGTAAGTTCCACGACATCCACGCGGCAGGTAACTCGCCGATCGCGCAGGAAGCGCTGACCCGCATTGCCGCCCTGTATGGCGTCGAGGCGCCGATCAACGGCAAACCACCCGACCTGCGCCGCTATACCCGCCAGGCCGAAGCAGCCCCATTGCTGGATGGCCTGCGCTCCTGGCTCGAAACGACCCTAACCAAGGTGCCCGGCCGCAGCGACGTCGCAGGGGCAATCCGCTATGCGCTGTCGCGCTGGACAGCGCTAACCCGCTACGTGGACGACGGCACCATCGCGATCGACAACAACCCCGTCGAGCGCGCGATTAGGCCCGTGGCGTTGGGCAGGAAGAACTGGCTGTTCGCCGGATCGGACGCGGGCGGCGAGCGGGCCGCCGCCATCTACAGCCTCATCCAGACCGCCAAGCTGAACGGCCTCGACCCCGAAGCCTACCTGCGGCACGTCATCGGCTGCATCGCCGACCACCCAGTCAACCGCGTTGCTGAGCTCCTGCCCTGGAACATCGACGTCTTACCCGATACAGCCGCAGAAACCGTCAAGCAGTAATCCCGCGGTGTCCATCGGACGCTTACAGGAGCGACATGGGTCCGACGGTAGCAGGCGCGCCTGTAGAGTGTTTCGATCCGCGCTCCCGTGCGAGGAGCGACGCGAGCTCGATCCGACCGACCGCAAGGCGTGGGAGGTTTCGATCCGCGCTCCCGTGCGAGGAGCGACGGCTGCGGGTTGGAGATCACGTCGATTCCGTTCTGGTTTCGATCCGCGCTCCCGTGCGAGGAGCGACCACCGCGTCTTGTCCTGTCACGACACCCTTAAAGTTTCGATCCGCGCTCCCGTGCGAGGAGCGACGAGATAGTCGCCCGGCAGCGTGGTGGTCCGATCGTTTCGATCCGCGCTCCCGTGCGAGGAGCGACGCTGCGCTGCACAAAGGCTATGCGCATGAAGTTTGTTTCGATCCGCGCTCCCGTGCGAGGAGCGACGACATCCTCGGTGTGTTCGGTCAGAGTCATTGGTGTTTCGATCCGCGCTCCCGTGCGAGGAGCGACATGCGAAACTGCGGCGTGCGGGGTGTGCCGATCGGGTTTCGATCCGCGCTCCCGTGCGAGGAGCGACCGCGCAGCGCGCCCACGATGCTACCCAATCCCAGTTTCGATCCGCGCTCCCGTGCGAGGAGCGACCCGACGATCACCCGCCAAGCGGCAGCCGAGGTGGCGTTTCGATCCGCGCTCCCGTGCGAGGAGCGACTCGCAGAGCAGAAACCACTAAGTCTTATCGTAGACGTTTCGATCCGCGCTCCCGTGCGAGGAGCGACCACGCGACATGACAAACTCCCATAGAGAACAAGACTAGTTTCGATCCGCGCTCCCGTGCGAGGAGCGACAAGAGCTGCGCAAGGCTGCTGACATGACACAGCAAGTTTCGATCCGCGCTCCCGTGCGAGGAGCGACGCCGCATGAGTTCGGGTCTGTAGTGCTTGAGCCGTTTCGATCCGCGCTCCCGTGCGAGGAGCGACTGCGGCAGATTTGTGAGTGCGTCGGTCTGCTGCAGTTTCGATCCGCGCTCCCGTGCGAGGAGCGACGGTTACGCCTATACGGCGTGGCACTGCATTATGGAGTTTCGATCCGCGCTCCCGTGCGAGGAGCGACGAGGATGGCGATCCAATCGGCGTGGGTCATTACAGTTTCGATCCGCGCTCCCGTGCGAGGAGCGACCGCCGCACCGCTGGCAGGGCACCTTGATCCAAGAGTTTCGATCCGCGCTCCCGTGCGAGGAGCGACGAGATGACGGGGCCAAACACCGTTTGATTGGAAAGTTTCGATCCGCGCTCCCGTGCGAGGAGCGACACCGTCACCGGGACGGGGATGCCGGCGGGGTAGCGTTCCGATCCGCGCTCCCGTGCGAGGAGCGACGACAGCCTGGACTGCCGCCGTCACGGCCGCGATGTTTCGATCCGCGCTCCCGTGCGAGGAGCGACCCGCCTCCGGAATCGCCACCCACGCCGGAAACGGTTTCGATCCGCGCTCCCGTGCGAGGAGCGACTTGCCCGTGGTGCGGTCGATGTGACGGCTGATGCCGTTTCGATCCGCGCTCCCGTGCGAGGAGCGACGCGCTGCAATGGGGTTGGCACGCTGCCGGTAAGTGTTTCGATCCGCGCTCCCGTGCGAGGAGCGACAACGTGGCAATCCTGGTCTACATCCCGAATGCCGTTTCGATCCGCGCTCCCGTGCGAGGAGCGACGGCCGGACGCCGACGGCATCGAGGACACGGAGTAGTTTCGATCCGCGCTCCCGTGCGAGGAGCGACCCGGCATTTTACCGTGCTGCTGCACCGGATTCAGGTTTCGATCCGCGCTCCCGTGCGAGGAGCGACCAAAGCCGGCCGGATACGCGCGATCACGAGTATGTTTCGATCCGCGCTCCCGTGCGAGGAGCGACGCAGGGTGGTGTACCCGCAAAGGGCATGACCCCGGTTTCGATCCGCGCTCCCGTGCGAGGAGCGACCGTGGCAGACAAGGTCTGGTTGATCCCTCCAGGCTGTTTCGATCCGCGCTCCCGTGCGAGGAGCGACGGCTGGGAGTGGCCGCGTAAACTTGGCCTGCGATGTTTCGATCCGCGCTCCCGTGCGAGGAGCGACGGGAATCTCTCCCCACGACCCGCTGGAAGCGTCGTTTCGATCCGCGCTCCCGTGCGAGGAGCGACGCCGGGCCAGATGGGGGTGGGGCACCCGAAAAGAGTTTCGATCCGCGCTCCCGTGCGAGGAGCGACGCTGTCCGCCGGGACAGGGCCGTTGGACCCAGCAGTTTCGATCCGCGCTCCCGTGCGAGGAGCGACCGGCTGGTGCCGCTTGTTCGGCCACGACAGGCAGGGTTTCGATCCGCGCTCCCGTGCGAGGAGCGACGAGAGCTTCACGCTTTCGCAGAGCTACTATTACGGTTTCGATCCGCGCTCCCGTGCGAGGAGCGACACGGCCATCAGAGAGCCCACCAAACGGCACCCCAGTTTCGATCCGCGCTCCCGTGCGAGGAGCGACCGTCTGCCTGCGCGTAGTTCAGCGAGGTGCGGGTGTTTCGATCCGCGCTCCCGTGCGAGGAGCGACGCTGGCCAAGTCCCATTCCGTGCTGACGCGGGAGTTTCGATCCGCGCTCCCGTGCGAGGAGCGACTGCCGCAACGCCGCGGGGCCGGTCACACAGCCGCTGTTTCGATCCGCGCTCCCGTGCGAGGAGCGACCGGCTGGTGCCGCTTGTTCGGCCACGACAGGCAGGGTTTCGATCCGCGCTCCCGTGCGAGGAGCGACCGGCCGACGCCGGAAGGCATAGAGGGGGCTCAATGTTTCGATCCGCGCTCCCGTGCGAGGAGCGACCCCCGATTGGGTAGGCTGCGTTGAACGCCCGGTTGTTTCGATCCGCGCTCCCGTGCGAGGAGCGACAGCCGCCCCCAGAACCGCCCCCGCCTTGACCCAGGTTTCGATCCGCGCTCCCGTGCGAGGAGCGACATCGGCTTGGTGCGCGGCATGGTGCGAGAAGGGATGTTTCGATCCGCGCTCCCGTGCGAGGAGCGACCGGCGTCACGGTGCAGCGCAACCAGTTGGTCGCGTTTCGATCCGCGCTCCCGTGCGAGGAGCGACGCGAATTACCATACTTCGCCACCGACCCGTTGATGTTTCGATCCGCGCTCCCGTGCGAGGAGCGACATTCCCGCTCGTGCCAGAGACCGGTCGCGATGTCGTTTCGATCCGCGCTCCCGTGCGAGGAGCGACCGGCGTCACGGTGCAGCGCAACCAGTTGGTCGCTGTTTCGATCCGCGCTCCCGTGCGAGGAGCGACACCGGCGAACGGCCTGATACCAGGCGCGATAACTGTTTCGATCCGCGCTCCCGTGCGAGGAGCGACCAAGCGCGGCAGCGATGCGGCCTGGTGTGTCGTTGTTTCGATCCGCGCTCCCGTGCGAGGAGCGACCCGCCCTGTGCGCCTCAGCATCGCATGCCAGTACGTTTCGATCCGCGCTCCCGTGCGAGGAGCGACGATGTCCAACCCGCGCCAGAAGTCTCCGCACCAGTTTCGATCCGCGCTCCCGTGCGAGGAGCGACGGCATTATCGGTCTCCCATGAAGAACGGAACAAGTTTCGATCCGCGCTCCCGTGCGAGGAGCGACCAACCCTGCCATCGGCGTCCGCAAGCTCAAGGAGTTTCGATCCGCGCTCCCGTGCGAGGAGCGACCCGAGCTGCGCATCATAAAACCACGAGTTCACAGTTTCGATCCGCGCTCCCGTGCGAGGAGCGACAACGATTGACCGTGCCATCCGAGGCGAGTGAATAGTTTCGATCCGCGCTCCCGTGCGAGGAGCGACCAGGCAGGAGGTTTGCCGTTGAGGCAAGGGGAAGTTTCGATCCGCGCTCCCGTGCGAGGAGCGACCTCGCGTCGATCTTGTAGGGATCATTTTCCCGATAGTTTCGATCCGCGCTCCCGTGCGAGGAGCGACCACTATGAGCACCAAATCGAAGCGTACCACCCGTGTTTCGATCCGCGCTCCCGTGCGAGGAGCGACTGTTCAGCGCCCGGCCGGCGAAGCCCGCCACGGCTGTTTCGATCCGCGCTCCCGTGCGAGGAGCGACACCCACGGGCGACCCTGGGCAGTCGTCAGAATGTGTTTCGATCCGCGCTCCCGTGCGAGGAGCGACACTGCCAGTCGCTCCAACCGCATGATCTGTTGATGTTTCGATCCGCGCTCCCGTGCGAGGAGCGACACCGCTGGCGCGCAGACCGCATCGTGGCCGAGAAGTTTCGATCCGCGCTCCCGTGCGAGGAGCGACCTCCATGCAGATGGAGTCCATCAGTGCCGCTGGTGTTTCGATCCGCGCTCCCGTGCGAGGAGCGACTTACGCCCTAACAGGCGATCAAAGGCGTCAGACGTTTCGATCCGCGCTCCCGTGCGAGGAGCGACCGGGCGCCGCACTGGCTGCACCGCAGCGCTGGAACGTTTCGATCCGCGCTCCCGTGCGAGGAGCGACATTATCGACTGCAATCGGCGTGGACACCTCGTCGTTTCGATCCGCGCTCCCGTGCGAGGAGCGACTTCCTGCATCACTCTGTCTCCTGACTGATTTCGTAGTTTCGATCCGCGCTCCCGTGCGAGGAGCGACTTGGTAGGGATTTTCAATCCCGGAAATCCCAATTGAGTTTCGATCCGCGCTCCCGTGCGAGGAGCGACCGGAAGATCGCGACGCCGATTCCTGGGTGAACGCGTTTCGATCCGCGCTCCCGTGCGAGGAGCGACCGGCCACCAAAGGCACAGTCAACCCAGCAAAGCGGGTTTCGATCCGCGCTCCCGTGCGAGGAGCGACCTTCGGGCCAAGGTTGACGCCCATCTGAAGGCTACGTTTCGATCCGCGCTCCCGTGCGAGGAGCGACGGCCGAGCCGGTGTAGACGGAGGTGAGCGTCAAGTTTCGATCCGCGCTCCCGTGCGAGGAGCGACGGCAGCCGAACTGCCCGCGCTTGATCTGGTAGCCGTTTCGATCCGCGCTCCCGTGCGAGGAGCGACGCGGGTGGATTGCCTCGTTCGGCTGTTAGTAGCCGGTTTCGATCCGCGCTCCCGTGCGAGGAGCGACTCGCCGACAGAGGCCGCGAGAGCCGCGGCGAGTGGTTTCGATCCGCGCTCCCGTGCGAGGAGCGACTAACGCGGCCGAGGAGTGGTGTGGTGCATCCGAGTTTCGATCCGCGCTCCCGTGCGAGGAGCGACGGGGTTCCATTGATGTGCCCTCGCATATCAAGGCGTTTCGATCCGCGCTCCCGTGCGAGGAGCGACTGCTGCTGCGCGAACTGATACGTCGGGCTGTTGGCGTTTCGATCCGCGCTCCCGTGCGAGGAGCGACGCCTCGTAGTCAAGGCGCGCTAGCTGCGTTAAAGGTTTCGATCCGCGCTCCCGTGCGAGGAGCGACAGTTGTACGCCTCGGTATGGTCGTAGACCAGGTTGTTTCGATCCGCGCTCCCGTGCGAGGAGCGACTGGCCGGACGCCGACGGCATCGAGGACACGGAGTAGTTTCGATCCGCGCTCCCGTGCGAGGAGCGACGGTGATATGATCCTCCGTCCATGTCGGGATGCCGGTTTCGATCCGCGCTCCCGTGCGAGGAGCGACAGACAGCCAAAACAAACGGCTCGGTCTTGCGCATGTTTCGATCCGCGCTCCCGTGCGAGGAGCGACCGCTGATGCTTTGCGTCGTGCCGCGCGGGACCACGTTTCGATCCGCGCTCCCGTGCGAGGAGCGACGGCCCGGATTGGATTTGTCCATGTAGACTTTGGCGTTTCGATCCGCGCTCCCGTGCGAGGAGCGACAGCAAGCGACACAGTTGATCCCCAGGTCGCGCATGTTTCGATCCGCGCTCCCGTGCGAGGAGCGACTACGCCATGTGCCGTGGCGCTTGCCGTCAAGCATGTTTCGATCCGCGCTCCCGTGCGAGGAGCGACCCCGCAGGCTGCACGCGGGGCAGGTGGATGGGGCGGTTTCGATCCGCGCTCCCGTGCGAGGAGCGACGCGGTTTGCTTGCCGGCGGTGTGGCCGCGAGTCCGTTTCGATCCGCGCTCCCGTGCGAGGAGCGACCGCTTAGTGGCGATGGGGTTGTATAATACACCATTTCGAGGCCGTTTGCGCGAACCGGCCAGTCTGGCGGGGATGGTGGGGGCAAAGGTTTATTTCTTCTCCCCGCACCGCACAGATTCACAATGACAAAAAGCGGCCGCGAAACGCTGCGGCATGGGTCGGACGATCCTGGTTCGCGCGAAACCATGATACAACCACGACGCACTCCCCTGTCACGAGGCCCCGTCGCCTCCGCCAGGCCAGGCCATCCCGCCGTGTCACAATCGCGCGGCAAGCACGCCAGCACACGCATCGATGGCTGTGCCGCCTGCTTGCCCGAGCACGCGTTGTGGGACCCGGTGGCCACAGCCGATCGGCAGAGTACCCCCTCTGCCGGGGCACGCAACGACACCCCATCATACCAGCATGGGCAACCCGAAATACCCAGGCATCCATGCACCACAGGTCACACGATCAGCGCACCGCCGAAGTCCACCGCCGGCTTTGCGCCGACATGCTCGATCCGTGCCCGGTCGGCCGCACCCAGCATGTAGAACCGAAGGCTGTCGCGCGCCGGGTCCATCTCCTTCAGCAATCGTGCCCGCAGCAGCACCCACTGGTCCGCCGCCACGTCGATCTCGAATACCGAGAACTGCACCCGCTGCCCGTAATCCTGGCATGCCCGAGCGATCCGCCGCAGCCGGCGCGCGCCACCCGGCGACGTCACCTCTACATCGTAGCTGACGAGCACCAGCACCGCCTAACGCCACACCAGTGCCGGGTAGGCATCCAGGTCGCCGCGCAACGTCCGCGCCAACAGGCTGGCCTGCAAATGCGGGAACAAGCCCAGGGGCGCGCGCTCCTTCAGGAAGGCATGCTCCACCTCCTCGCGCTTGCGGGTCTGCCAGGCGGTCAGCACCGTCTTGCGGCCGTCATCCGTCAGCAACACGGCGCCATTCTCCACGGTGCGGAAGTCGTCGCGCCCCAGCTCGCCCCGGTTCAGCAGCGACAGCGCCAGCCGGTCGGCCAGCGGGGCCCGCAGCTCCTCCATCAGGTCCAGCGCCAGGCTGGGGCGGCCGGGGCGCATCCGGTGGAGGAAGCCAGCCGCCGGGTCGAGCCCCACGCCCTCAAGCGCGCCGCGGCAATCATGCACCAGCAGGGTGTAGACGAAGGACAGCAGGGCGTTCACCGCATCCATCGGCGGGCGCCGGCTGCGGCCGCGGAACGCCAGCGCCTCGTCCTTCGCCCGCACGGCATGGCCGAACACGCCGAAATACAGCGCGGCCGCCTCGCCCTCGTGCCCGCGCAGGCGGTCCAGCTCCAACTCGTGCAGGGCCCGGCGGGCGACGTGCTGCATGCGGTCGATGGCGGCGGCCAGGGCCTCGCGCGCCGGGTCGGGCAGGCTGGGGCCGTGGTCCCGCACGGCCCGCTGCAGCAGCCCGCGCTGGTTCAGCGCCTTGGCCGCCACGATGCCGCGGGCGATGCGGGTGCAGCCAACCGGGTCGTCCATGGTGCGGTACTGCTCGCGCCGCAGCAGCACGTTGCCGGACACCGGGCCCTCCACCCGCGCCAGGAAGCGGCCGTTCATGCCGTAGAACGCCGTCGCCACGCCGGCCTCGGCCAGGCCGCCCATCAGCGCCGGGGACAGCGACACCTGGCCGAACACCACGACCCCGCCCAACACGTGGAACGGCACGCGCAGCTTTTCCACCCGGTCCACCTCGACCACCACGTTCAAGCCGTCGCGGTGCAGGTAGGCGCCCTCCGTCTGCACATACAGCGTGTTGAGCAGCTTACGCATCGGGCTGGTCGAGCTGTGCCGCCAGCCAGGCCGCGGCGGACCGAGGCGCCCCGGTGGTGCGAGGCCGGCAGGTCTCGATCAGGGAGCAGCGGTCGCAGCGTTTCTTGTCATAAGCCATGCGCGGCGTGCGCCCGGCGTCGAGCAGGCCGCGCGTGTCCGCCGCCACGCGCTCCGTCAGGCTGCGCAGCGCGGCGTCGAAGGCGACCGCGGTGCGGCGGCGCGGTTGGCCGTAGAACAGCGCGCCCTCCGGGATGTCGACGCCGAACATCTCCTCCAACGCGAAGGCCTGGGCGCAGAGCTGCACCTCATCCGCGCGATGGGATTTCGGCCGGCCGCGTTTGTGCTCCACCGGCACGGGATGCCAGGCGCCGGCCGGGGCGGGATGCAGTTCTACCACGTCGGCGATCCCGGACACACCCAGGCGGCGGGACCGCAGCGGCATGCTGGTGACGGTGCGCACGCCGCGCCGGACCTCCGTCTGCGTGGCGTGCACCCGCTCGTGCCCGACGCGCCCGTCTGCGGTGTCGGCATTCTCGGTCCACAGCTGCTCGGTGTGGATCAGGGCGCATTGGCGGGGGCAGAACAGGTAGTGCTGGAGGGCGGACAGGGGGATGAGGTCGGCGTCACTCACGAGCATGATTGGACTGCTATAGCTGTGTTCGCGGGCATCGGCTCCTACAACCAGCTGCGAGCTGGTCGGTGGATGTAGGACAGCCCTTTGTACTAAGCACACCTACGACACCATTTCGATCCGCGTTCCGACAGGTGGCGGAACGATTAGCTGCCGCAAGTGTCACTGTCACAACGAGGCGATCAGATCCGGACACAGGTAACCTCCTTCCTCGCTACACGAAAGAGGGAGCTTGATGGCAGCGGCGTGCCGGCAGCAAACCACAGCGGCAGGGTTTGGTGTGTAGGAGCGTAAGAAAAAAGGGATATATAAGGAGACGATTCTTGATTTCTCTTGCAGTGGGAATCAAGACGTGCATTCTGAGGGCATTGATCCGGGAGCGTTCCGATGTCGAGCTACCCCGTCGAACTGGAAGTCTCCGGCCCGATTGCCATGTGGGCGCGCCCTGATACGGGTGGTTCGCCGACCAGCTACCCGGCGCCGACTTGGTCTGCCGCCAAGGGTGTGCTGGAGTCGATCGGCTTCTTGTCAAGCGGCGATGCGTGGCTCCATCCGCTGCGCGTGGAAATCTGCCGCCGGCTCGGGAAGCCGAGCGGTCAGGTGCGATACCAGCGTTACACAACTAACTATGGCGGCCCGCTGCGAAAGGATCTCAATGTCAGGAGTGGTACGTCCTTTCAGCTTTTTGCCACGGTAATAACCGAGGCTTGCTACCGCATCCATGCCGAGGTGCGCAGCGCGCGTCGCACGCCCGGTCGCAATCCGCGACACCACTTGCAGGAGCTGTTCCAGCGCCGGGTCGGTGCCGGCCAGTGTTTCCGGACCCCGGCGCTCGGATGGCATGAGTTCACCTGCGATTACTGGGGAGCATTCCGGGACGAGTACGAGGTCGACGATGCGCTGGACCTTGAAGTTCCCTCCATGCTGTCGGCGATGTGGGATAGGCCGGTGGCGGGCGCTTACTTATCTCGCTTCCAACGTGACGTACGGATCGATCGTGGCGTGCTGACCTATGTTGAATGAATTGCTTGCGTTGCAGCGCGGGCTTGCTGACGCCGGCGTTTCCGCCGGGGCGCGGCACCCCGACCTGAAGGAGCTTGGCAAGGTCGATGTCATCCGCGTCCGCCTCACGGAGGCCGGCGCGATCGGGCGGATTGAACTCGTATTGCCCGGCGACGGCGGCGCGCTCTGGACTTTGCGGGACGGCCAACAGAATGGCTTTCCAGGGTTGAAGACCCCCGCCGGGCTGTTGGAAATCCCACCGGAGGTACTAACCCAGTATGAGCCTGCTTGGCGGGCGGCGCGGCAATCCGCGGGTAAGCGGCATACGCTGCTCGCGCTGCTGGCAGCGTGCCGGCCACGCATCGTTGCGAGTTGGCCGAAGCCCGGGCACAAGAACCGGATCGCCGAGCGGTTCGAGCAACTCAACGGACTGAGCGATGATCCGCACACCGCCGCTGTGCCAGCCGCATTCGCCTACTTCCTTCGCGCCTTGCAGCGCAACACCAGTTTCCTTGTGGCGCTCACAGAAGCGTTGACGGAAGAGGTTAGCGATGGAGACGAAGCCTGGCTGCCCCCCGCCTGGGCAGCCTTCACCGGGCCGACGGTGCTGTTCATCGACGTCGTGCTCGGTGCTGGCTTCACCCGCGGGGTGTCCGACGTGCGGCAGATCGGTCCAGTCAGCGTCGCCCTGCGCGCCAGTGCCACTCAGGTCTCGCAACCGTCGGCGGCGGACTGCGCATTGAGCGGCCCGTCAGCCCACCTACTCGGGGGCAATTTCCCACAGCCCAACCTGCCGGGTATTGGGCAGACCTACATATTCGCCAGGAACCGCGATATCCCTGCCATGGCGCGCTATGCCCGGTCGGGGCCAGCTTCCATGCCGGTGGATGCCGAACTAGCCGGGCGCTTGAACAGTGCGGTCTCGGCGCTCGCCGACCCGTCTCGGCTTGGTAGGACGTGGCGGCTGATCCCCGCCGAGGCTGGGGATAGGTCTGACCTGTTCCTGGCAAGCCTGCCTGCCGACCCCGAGGCGCCGAGCGCCGACGCGATCGCAGGCACAGGTAATGACGAGGAAGGCTGGCCCTTTGTTGAGATGGCGGCCGAGGGCGTCACCAGCCTTTGGCAGGGCCGCCCCGGCTCGGCCAGCCCGCAGGCAGAAATGCAAGTGTTGTTGTTGCGGACCGTGGACCCCGCCAACCGCAAGGCGGTCTTCACCCGGCGCATCACGGCGAGCACGCTGCACGACGCCGCGGTCCGCTGGTGGAAGGCGATGCACAACACGCCGGACGACATAAGCTTCATCGTGCTTTCGAAGACGCGTGGTGCGGTCTTGAGAACGGCGCCAGCCCTGGCGCCACTCTCGCTGGTGCGCCTGTCGCGGCAGATGTTCGTGAACGGCGGCCGCAGGGTGAACCAACCGACCGGCGAGCCGGCGAGCGAGGCATTGGCGTTATTCCTGCGGGATGGCGGCCTGCATGGCCGGGCCACGCGGGTGCTGCGCCTACTGCTGCAACGTCAGCAGGGCCTATGCCTCAACCTACGCCGATTGCAGGCCATGGGCAGCACCTATCTCAGGTCCTTTGATCCACGAACGGAGCTCCGGCGGCAGGCACTCCAATCGGTCGCGTGGCTCGGGGCCTTGCTTTGCATGCTAGGCTATCCAAGGGAGGTTTACATGGAGGACTTCTCCTTCAAGCTCGGCCAGCTGCTCTCGGCAATGGACGCCGTGCATATTGGCTACTGCGCCGACATGCGCGGGGGCGACATTCCGCCAACCCTGCTCGGCAACTCTGTGTTCGCCACGGCCGGGCGCGATCCAAAGCGCGCCTTGGAAGTGTTGCAAGGACGGTGGAAACCCTATGACGGCTGGGCGAAGGGAAATCGCCCGACCAAGGCAAGGGAAGACCAGCTTGTCATACAGATCCGACGTGGACGGTCGCAGGCACGGCTTGCCGGGATACTGAGCGAGCAGTTGAGGGCAGGGCTGGCAAGCGTCGTCGTTGATGAGCGGCACCGCGCCGAACTGTTGCTGGGATATTTGGCGGGGATCAAACCCGAGAGGAAGGCGGTACCGGAGACAACCAGTTCGTCGAACGAGGAGGCAGGCGCATGACATCGGCTATGAACCGCGGCACCGGGCTGCTGATCATCAACGTCGTCAACTCCAACCCGAACGGTGACCCTGATGCGGAGAGCGAACCTCGTGCGTTCGACGACGGACGAGGACTGATTTCTCCTGTCTCATACAAGCGCAAGCTGCGCGATCTGATGGAGGCCAAGTCAGATGTCTACAACGCGGCGATGCTGGCAGCGCAGCCTGCACAGACCTGCGACATCCTCGAAAGCCGTGGGCGCGAACGCAAGGCCATCAGCGCCCTGACCATTCCGGATTTCCGTGCCAAATACTGGGACGCTCGGGTCTTCGGGAACACGTTCGTCGAGGAAGGGGATAAGGGCAAGTTCATCGCCACGGGTGTCGCGCAGTTTGGACCGGGTGTGAGCGTGGCGCCGCTTGAAGTCGTACGCTTGACGCTGACCAATAAGTCCGGTGTGCAAGAAGGCAAGGATCGTGGCATGGCGCCGCTTGCCTTCCGCGTGGTTCGGCACGCCGTCTACGCACTGCCCTTCTTCGTCAATCCAAGCGCGGCTGCTAAGAGCGGCTGCGATCCGACCGACATCGAATTGCTGAAGTTCCTGATCCCGCATGCCTATACCCACACCGCGTCCGGCATCAGGCCCCAGGTGAGCATCGTTCATGCCTGGTATGCCGAGCACAAGACTCCGCTTGGCTCCTGTCCGGATTATCGGCTGACCAGCGCCATGACGCCGCGGAAGCGGGAAGACGCTGACAAGCCGTCTCTCTCCTTGGACGAATACGACGTTCCGACCACGCTGCCAGACGATCTTCGCGCGCGACTGGCGTCGTTCGAGGACCTTTGCCTGAAAGACTGGCAAACACCTGGGGCTTGAGAGTGGGTGTGCCGCTGGCGCACTCCGCGCCGACCCCCGATCGCGAACCGCACCCTTATGCTGCTCACGTCGGAGCTGTTCGCCGGCTTGCGTCGGAGAACGTCCGGACGATGGTTGTCCATGCCCGCGACCGCGCCGTCATGTCCAACATAGTGTGCGCGGTAGAGGATGCTGCTGCCGAACACGACCTCGGCAAGTTGGATGAGGACAACCAACGAGCCTTGCGCGCGGACGGACGTAAGAAACTGCCGTGGGACCATGTAGACGCGGGTGTCGCCTCGCTTCTTCGCGCTGGTGCCGACACGGCAGCCTGGTTGGTGCGGGCGCACCACGCTCCGGGACTGCCGGATGCGGTTCAGCATTTCGCGGCCAAGTTCCGTAACGCGGACCAGGTGCGCCGCCTCCGTGGCCGCAGGAACGACGACGAAGCACTTGAGCGCCACCAGGAACAAATCCGGCGCACGGATGCGGCGCTTGACTCACTCTTGCGGATGCACGCGAGCGAAATCGGTGTAACCGTGGCGCGTAGCGGCCCGGCACTTCATGGATTGCCGTTGCGTCTTGCCTTATCGTGCCTGGTTGATGCCGATCATACGGACACCGCAAGTTACGAGTATGGTCACTCCAATCTTTCGACGCCTCCACCGAGATGGGAGGAGCGCTTAGCGGCCTTGGATCGCTACGTGGACGCGCTGGCCGGCCGTGGCGGCAAGCGCGAGGCGGACCGGCTGGCATTCTACCGCGCCTGCCGGGATCGAGAACCGGACCTGCCGATGGCAGCTTGTGAAGGTCCGGTCGGGATCGGCAAGACCACGGCGGTGTCGGCATACCTGCTGCGGCGTGCGATTGCGACAAACGCCCGCCGGCTGATAGTCGTCGCGCCGTTTACCACCATCCTGTCGCAAACGGCGCGGAGGCTGCGAGAGGCCCTTGTCCTGCCCGATGAGGCGGCTGACACCATCGTGGCCGAGCACCATCACCGAGCCGAGTTTCAGCACGTCACATCGCGCGACCTGGCAGTCCTTTGGCGCGCACCTGTCGTGCTTACCACGGCCGTGCAGTTCTTCGAAACACTGGCTTCCAACCTGCCAGCTGCGCTCCGGAAGTTGCATGCGCTGCCTGGCTCAGTGATCTTCATCGATGAAGCGCATGCGGCCATCCCTGCGAAGCTATGGCCGCAGAACTGGCAGTGGATGAAGACGCTGGTCGAGGAATGGGGATGCTCGGTGGTGTTTGCCAGCGGTTCCCAAGTTCGCTTCTGGGAGAATGCTGACATTGTGGGCGAGGCCGAACATCGCCGGCTGCCCGAGCTCGCGTCGACATCGCTCGCCGCCGGGTTGAAGACCGCTGAGGTGACGCGCGTGATCTTCAAGAGCCTCGGCCGGCTTGACGGTGCTGGTGCGATCGCAAGTGCGGTGCGGTCCGGTGCCGGCCCAAGGCTTCTTATACTCAACACGGTTCACAGCGCTGCCGTCTTGGCGAGTAAGATGAGGCAGGCAGGCGATGATGTCATGCATATCTCGACCGCTCTGACACCCGAGGACCGCACCGCTTTGCTGAGCCGGATCACCGCCCGCCTTGAGGACAAAAAGGACAATGACTGGACGCTTGTCGCCACAAGCTTGATTCAGGCAGGAGTTGAGCTGTCGTTTGCCTCTGCCTTCCGGGAGCGATTCTCAGCCTCGTCGATGATCCAGGTCGGTGGTCGCGTGAACCGACATGGCGAGTTTAAATCGACAGCGATCGTGTATGACTTCTTCTTCGACTCGGATGGTGAACTTACCCATCATCCTGGTGCCACCCGGTCTGCCCGTGTGTTGCGCGATCTATTCAAAGCCGGTCGGTTCAATGAGGCGTTCGATCCAGCCGAGTTGGTGACGGAAGCGATGCGGTTGGAGATTTCTGATGACGCGCGCGGCCCGGAACTCGACGCACTCTGCCGTGCGGAGAGGGCAAGGCAGTATCCAGAGGTCGCAAGCCTCGGCCGCGTCATCGACTCAGAAACACAACTCGTTCTGATCGATCCGGTGTTGCGGCAGCGGTTGGAGAGACATGAGCCGGTCACAAGTCGTGAACTGTTGGGTGGAAGCGTGCAAATCCGTTTCAACAAGCTCGCAACGTTAGGATTGCAGGAGATAGGTGGCCGGCGCGAACTGTTTTGGTGGCCCTATCGCTATGACAAGGATTTCCTCGGCTACATGGACTACTTCTTAAGCCTGGAACAACCTGGCACGTTCATCATCTGATCCACGCTTGAACGGAATATCGTCCCCTCACGCCAGGTCGAACGGCGCCACGTCCTTGCGTTCGCGCCACATCGTCTGCCGGCCTTTCAGCGCCGCCATGGTGTCGCGGTACTTCCAGAACAGCGGCATGCGACGCTGCCCCAGGGCGGCGATGGTCCAGATGTCCAGCCCGGTCCACGGCAGGAACGGGTTGCGGCGGCCGGACGCCCACAGCTCCACCCGGCGGGACGGCCGGGCGCTCACGCCGCGGGCGTGGAAACCGTGGGTGTCCGCCACCACCAGCGTGTTCGCAGGCACCGTGAACTTGGTCGCCTGCGGCAGCCGGAGCCCCTCCAACTCGTCCGGGCGGACGCGGAACGAGCCGCGCTGCGTCAGCCGGTCGCTTTGCGCGATGCCCAGGCTCGTCCGCCGCTCCCACGCCTCCCGCTCCGGGGTGAGGCGGTGCGACCCCGCCACGTAGGTGAACGGTCCCTCCTCCTCGTCCACGTCGGTCAGGAACAGCCAGGCCTTGACCGTCGGGTGGAAGGTGTCGGCGTGCAGGTGGCATTGCGGGTCGTCCGGGCCCACCGTGGCATGGGTCAGGATCGTCTGGATGTAGGTGATGGGCTCCGCATCGTAGCTGGCGGCGTAGCGGACCGGGCCACGCCATTCCGGCATCTTCAGCACCTGGGCCACCGCCGGTAGCTGCGCGAGCACCCCCGGGCTCAGCGCCGTGCGCCGCGTCACCGCGTTGCCTTGCACGGTCTCCCGCATGCCGCCGCGGAACCGCTCCACCTGCGCGCGCAGGACTGCGAACCCATCCGCGGGCAGGAAATCGCGCTTCACGACGAAGCCGTCCCGGTCGAACGCAGCGCGGTCCGCCGCTGGCAGCAGGTGCGCCAGGCGCCGCCGGCGGGACTGCGCCAGCCGGTGCGCCCAGGCCAGGCGGGCGGCGTGCAGTCCGCGCTCGTTCAGCGCCGGGTTGCCCAGGATCGGGTTGTCCACGAACGACTTCGCCGTCGTCAGCACCTGCGCCGCCCACACCGGCGCCATCACGGCGGCCCGCGCCGTGCTGGCGGCGTTGCGGAGGAAGCTGTCTTGCATCGTCATTGTCTGCCTCGTGCCGGCGGCGGGGGCCGCCACCATTGCATACGGCGGGGGCGCACGCCTGTCGGTGAAGTTTATCAGGCGTCCCGGCAATTTGACATCCCGGCCAGCGTGCCACTCCCTCGCCCCGCCGTAGGGGAAAGGCGCCGATGACCATGATGAGTTTGCCGCCCGGCGGCACCGCAGTTGTCATCGGGGCGTCCGGCGGGATCGGCGCGGCCCTGGTTTCGGCGCTGCTGGAGGATACCGGCTTCGCCACCGTCTACGCCTTGGCGCGCGGGTTTGCCGTCGCGGACGCTGGAAAGCTGCGGCGGCGGCCGATGGACGTGACGGACGAGGCCAGCATCGCGCGCGCCGCCCAGGACTTGCGCGGCCCGCTGCGGCTGGTCATCGTCGCCACCGGGGTCCTGCATTCCGCCATCCTGGCGCCCGAGAAGTCCTACCGCGCGCTGGACGCCGCCGCGCTGCTCGAGAGCTACCGGGTCAACGCGGTGGGCCCGGCGCTCGTGGCCCGGCACATGCTGCCGCTGCTCGCGCCGGAGGGCCGCAGCGTGTTCGCGGCCCTGTCGGCGCGCGTGGGCAGCATCGGGGACAACCGGTCCGGCGGCTGGCACGCCTACCGGGCCGCGAAGGCGGCCCTGAACATGATCATCCGCAACCTGGCGATCGAGACGTCGCGGCGCCGGCCGGACACGCTGTGCGTGGGCCTGCATCCAGGCACGGTCGATACCGGGCTCAGCGCGCCGTTCCAGCGCAACGTGGCCGCTGCGGGGCTGTTCACCCCCGCCCACTCGGCCGCCTGCCTGCTCTCCGTCCTGGACGGCCTGACGCCGGGCGACAGCGGCGCCGTGCTGGCATGGGACGGCAGCGTCGTGCCGCCATGACCCCTCAGTTGAAGGGCCCGAAGGTGCGCCGCGGCGGCCCCAGCAGGAACCAGCGGAGCCGCGTGGCCATCCGGCGCAGCGGCGGGCTGGATCGCAGGCCCAACCGCATCCGCATGCCGTCCAGGTGATACTGGTAGATCGGCTGCCCCCCCGCGCGGCCATGGATGTCCTCCACGACGGCGATGGCACCCGGGATGTCGCCACTCGCCTCCAGGGTGAAGCTGTAGGCCAGCATCAGGTTCGGGTGCCCCGGCAGCAGCGCCAGCGACTGCCGGTGCATCTCCAGCGCTTCGCCGAACCGCTTGGCCTTCCGCAGCTCCACCGCGAAAGCCTGGTAGACGGCGGGATCCTCCGGCGCCGCCGTCACCGCCCGCTGCAGCAGCGCCACCCGGCGCCCCTGCCGCCACGCGGGCATGCGCTTGGCCAGGCTCCTGAAATGCTGCGAGGAGCTCGGCAGCCGCTCAAGCGCGGTCGCCCAGAACTCCGCGCGGTCCAGGTCGCCCCGGCACATGCCCAGCACCAGCCGCGCCAGGAGGCCGATCTCCGACAGGCAGCCCGTGACGGGATGGCCGGCATTCGGCATCTCGAACGCTTGGAACCGGAAGAAGCGGGCGAACTCGGCGGCGTGCCTGGCGTCGGGGTCGGTCGGGTCGTAGACCACGCAGGCATCCTCCACAGCCGGCGGAGGCAGGTCGCGCTCCCAATGGGAGTCGTACTGCAACCCGTGGGCAGCCCACCGCCGCTCCCACGGCACGATGGCGGGGTCGATGGAGAACTGCGGCGACATGGCAAGGATGGCGTGTGCCCCGACCAGCCCGGCGAACCGGATCGCGGCGTAGGCGCCCATGCTGGAGCCATACGTCACCACGCGGTCGTAGCCGCGCGTCGCCGCTCGGACTGCCGCCATGGCCGCGGCCATGTCCGGGTAGTGGTACCAGCGGTTCTCCCGTGGGATGACGTGGACCGCGTCGACCTTGTTCGCCTGGAAGAAGTGCTCGCCGAATCCCGGCCGGTCCAGCGTGCGGTGGTCGGTGAACGAGTCGAAGGTGACCACGCAGCAGGTGCCGCCATGCGGGGCGACCTTGCGGACCAGCAAGTCCCCGCTGCGGAATAGCTCCTCCGTCATCGGGCGCGGGTCGGGCGGGACGGTCGTGCCGGCATCTCCGTCGCCAACCCGCACTGCGGCCTCATCCATCCTGGCACTCTCACGGCTGGTGACATACGCCTTCGTCTCCGGTGCTCCTTCTAGTCCAAGGCCGGCTGCGTTACCTACTCACGAACGAGTCTCAGCCATGCGTGCGGTCGTCCTTGAACGCCGAAGAGGGTGCGAGACGGGAGTACAGACCATGCATCCTGCGGATCGCCGTTGACCGGGCTGGTCGGCCAGCCGCTCCGCCGCCGGGAGGACGAGCGCTTCCTCCTGGGCCGCGGGCGCTACATGGCCGACATCGTGCTGCCGGGTGCGTTGTTCCTGCACATGGTCCGTTCCCCGCACGCCCATGCCCGCATCGGCGGGATCGACTCGGGTGCCGCCTGCACCCGGCCCGGCGTGGTCGGCGTGTTCACCGCGGCTGATCTTGCGGGGCTGGGACCGATCCCCTGCTCGACGGTGGTGGCGACGGAGGGGCCGATGCATGTCCCGCGCCGGTATGCGCTCGCCGCCGACCGCGTGCGTTACGTCGGGGAGCCGGTCGCCTTCACCGTGGCGACCAGCGCCGCGGTGGCGCAGGACGCGGCGGAGGCTGTGGACGTCAGCTACCAGCCGCTACCCTGCGTCGTGGAGGCCGTGGCCGCCTTGCAGCCGGGCGCGCCCCTGGTCTGGGACGACGTGCCCGGCAACCTCAGCTTCCGGTTCCGCAAGGGCGATCGGGCGGCGGTGGCGGACGCCATGGCTGCGGCGGTGCACACGGTCGAACTCGAACTCGTCAACAACCGCGTCATCGTGGCACCGATGGAACACCGGGCGGCGCTGGCGGTCTACGCGGCCGCGTCGGACGTGTGGAGCCTGACGCTGAGCGGGCAGGGCGTGCACGGCATCCGGCGCGACCTGGCCGAGGCAGTGTTCGGCGTGCCGCTTGACCGGGTGCAGGTGGCGAGCCCGGATGTCGGCGGCGGCTTCGGCGTGAAGAACCCGGTCTACCCCGAATATGTCGCCCTGCTCTGGGCCGCTCGGCAGTTGGGCCGGCCGGTGCGGTGGGCTTGCGGCCACGGCGAGGATTTCCTCACCACCGCGCATGGCCGCGACAACGTCACCCGCGCGCGGCTGGGGCTGGATGCGTCCGGCCGCTTCCTGGCGCTCGACGTCGACACGGTGGCCAATCTCGGCGCCGGCCTGTCCACCGGCGGCCCCGGCAGCTCCACCAACGCGCCCGGCAACGCGATGGGCGCCGGCTACGACATCCCGGTCGTGTTCATGTCCGTGCGTGGCGCCTTCACCAACACCGTGCCGCTGGACGCCTACCGCGGGGCCGGCAAGCCCGAGGCGAACTACCTGATCGAGCGGCTGGTGGACGAGGCGGCGCGGCAGTTGGGCATCGACCGCGTGGCGCTGCGCCGCCGCAACCTGGTGCGCAGCTTCCCGCACCGCACCGCCATGGCGACCACGATCGATTGCGGCCGGTTCGCCGAAAACATCGACCCGGCGCTGGCGGCGGCGGACGCCACCGGCTTTGCGGCGCGCCGGCAGGCCAGCGCCCGGACAGGGCGGTTGCGCGGTCTCGGGATCACCTGCTTCCTGGAGACCGCCCGCGGCGCCCCGAACGAGGGGGCGGAGATCCGCTTCCGCGCCGACGGCCTGGTATCGTTGCATCTCGGCACCCAGTCGAACGGCCAAGGGCACGAGACCACGTTCCCGCAGATCGCCGCCGACCGGCTGGGCCTGCCGCCCGAGACGTTCGCCTTCGTCCAGGCCGACACGAGGCTGGTTCGCGACGGCAACGGACATGGCGGCGCCCGGTCCCTGCACATGGGCGGCTCCGCCCTGGTGGATGCGATCGGGCTGGTGCTGGCCAAGGCGCGCCCGGTTGCGGCGCGGCTGTTGCAGGCGTCGATGGACGACGTCCGGTTCGCCGATGGCCGGTTCGACGCCGGCGGGCGCAGCGTGCCGCTGCTGGAGGTCGCGCGGGCGGCTGCGGAGCTGGGCGGCGGGTCGCTCGACAGCTATCACTGGACCCTGCTGGACCGCATCACCTTCCCGAATGGGTGCCACGTCGCCGAGGTCGAGGTGGATCCGGAAACAGGGACCCTCCGGTTGCTGCGCTACACCGCCGCGGACGATTTCGGCACTGCGGTCAACCCGATGCTGCTGGTCGGCCAGGTCCAGGGCGGCGTGGCCCAAGGCCTCGGCCAGGCGCTGATGGAACGGACCGTCTACGACCCGGCGACCGGGCAACTGCTCAGCGGCTCTTACATGGATTACGCCGTCCCACGCGCGGCGGACCTGCCGGACCTGGACATCCACCTGCACGGCGTGCCGACCGGCGCCAACCCGCTGGGCGTCAAAGGCGCGGGGCAGGCCGGCGCCATCGCCGCGCCACAGGCAGCCGTCGCGGCGGTGCTGGACGCCCTGGCGCCGCTGGGAGTGACTCATCTGGACATGCCGCTGACGCCGGAGCGCGTCTGGCAGGCCATCGCCGCCGCCCGCCACGCTTGAGCGCCCTGGACGGTATCGCGCCAGTTGTGGCATCAACTGTCTCGCGCGGGTGTGGTGGAATTGGTAGACGCGCCGGACTCAAAATCCGGTTCCGCAAGGAGTGTCGGTTCGACCCCGACCACCCGCACCAACGACAGATGCGAACGTTCGGCATCTCCGGCGCGGTCGGGCATGTCAGAGGATAGATCAAGCGCAGGCATTTAGGGCAGGCTGGGGCCATGGTCCCTCCGCCCGTTCGGCATCGCGCCGCTGCAAGACTCTGGCCGCGCGGACTGCGCCGGATCGGCGGCAGCCTGCTGCTCGGGGTGGTCCTGCTCGTTCTCCTCGTCGCGGGGCCTGCCTTCGCCATACTGGTGGACTTCCAGTCCAACCTCGGGCGGGAGCGCGAGGCACAGGCCAAGGTGATCGCATTCCAGCAAGTCGAGCTGATCAACGCGACCATGGCCAACCTGGCCGAGGCCACGCGCGAGCTGATGGTGGCGATGAGCAGCCAGGGAGCGCTGCGTCGCGCCGAGCCGGCCTGCGACAGGACCCTGGCGCGCATCCGCGTGGCATTGCCGGACTATGCGCTGCTGGCCGCGGTCCGACCCGACGGCACGGAGCTGTGCAGCGCTTCGGCTGATCCCCTGCCGGACGGCGCGGTCGAGCGAATGGGCGAACCGTTCCGGCACGTCCAGCGGTTCACCGTCGGGCGTTACGCCCGGCTGGGCGATGCCGGGCGCCGGATACTGACCTTCGCCTTGCCGTTCGATGCTGCCGATGCCGCGCCCGGCGGGATCTTGGTTGCCGGCCTGGACCTGGCGCGGCTGGACGCGCTCCTCGCCGATACGCCGCAACGCCAGGGCGGCACCACCATCATCCGAGACCGGGACGGCATCGTCCTGGCCCGCAAGCCCGACAGCGCAGGCGTCGTCGGTGAGACGTCCGACGGGCCGGACCGGCCGATGATGGGCAAGGCGGCCTCCGGTGCCAGGGTGTTCCACGACAAGGCAGGGCGCGAGCGCGTGCTGGGTTACGTTCCGGTTGCCCTCGCGCCCGAGGGACTGTTCGTCAGCGCCGGCTTCGACGTCGACGACCTCAACAGCGGCATCGACCGTGCGACGAGGCGCGGCTATGGGCTGATCGCCGTCGCCGCCGGGTGTTCGCTCCTGTTCGCCCTCCTGTTCGGCAACTGGTATCTGCGCGCGCCCGCCGCGGTGCTGCTGAGCACCGCGCGCCGGTTGGGCGGCGGCGACCTGGCCGCGCGCGCCGCCATGCCGCCAGGTGCTGCCACGGCGTTCACCGCGCTGGGCCATGCCTTCAACGACATGGCCGCGACGCTGCAGCGCCAACGCACCGAACTGCAGACCTTGAACGAGGCGCTGGAGCTCCGCGTCGCCGAGCGGACGCGGGCGCTGCTGGAGAGCAACAACCGGCTGCAGGTCGAGATCGCGGAGCGGGAACTGACCGAGGCCAACCTGCGCCAGGCGCAGAAGCTGCAAGCGGTCGGGCAGCTCGCCGGCGGGATCGCCCATGATTTCAACAACGTCCTGACCGTCATCCTCGGCAGCCTGGAACTGCTGCGCAAGCGGATCGCGGGCGGCGGCGAGGCCGGTGCGGCGCGGCTGATCGACGATGCCACCACGTCCGTGGAGCGGGGGTCGAGGCTCACCGCGCGCATCCTGGCGTTCTCCCGCAAGCAGCCGTTGCTGGCGGTGAGCGTCGACGTGTCGGAGGTGATCGGCGGCATGGCCGAGCTGTTGGCCCGCACGCTCGGTCCGGCGGTCCGCCTGCAGATGAAGCTCGAGGGTGGATTGTGGCCCGTCATGCTGGACCCCAACCAGTTCGAGGCCGCGATCGTCAACCTGGCGCTCAACGCCAGTGCCGCGATGCCGCAGGGCGGCCGCATGAGCGTGTCCGCCGCCAACGTCGTGGTGACGGAGGCGGCCGATGTCCCGCCCGGCGACTACGTCCGGGTCGCCGTCGCTGACTCGGGCACCGGCATGTCGGCCGAGACGGTGTCCCGCGCCTTCGAGCCTTTCTTCACCACCAAGGCGCCGGGCAGCGGCTCCGGCCTCGGCCTGTCGCAGGTGCACGGCATGGTGCGCCAGTCCGGCGGCACGGTGACGATCGACAGCCGGCCCGGTGGCGGCACGGCGGTCACCATGCTGCTGCCCCGCAGCATGGTCGCGGCCGGGCCGGACCATGGCGGCCTTGCCGATGCTGGCCTGCCGGCCCTGGCGGCCGAGCAGCTCGTCCTGCTCGTCGACGACGATCGGCCGGTGCGGGAGGTCACCGCCGCGATGCTGGCCGAAAATGGCTACACCGTCGTGACCGCGGCGGACGGACCGGCCGCGCTGGACCTGCTGGAGCGCGAAGGCGACCGGATCGCCCTCGTGGTGACGGATCACGCCATGCCGGGCATGACCGGCGCGCAGTTGCTGGATGCGGTCCGCCGCCGCCGCCCCGGCCTGGCCGTGCTGCTGGCCACCGGATACGCGGACTACCCCGACCTTACCGGCGAAGCCCTGTCGCTCGACCAGATCGTGCGCAAGCCGTTCCGCGCGAGGGAGCTGCTGGCGCGGATGCGCATGGCCTGCACCCCTGGAACCGGCGCATCGGACGTCCCCTGAGGTCGGGCGGAGGTATCCACGGCGGTGCCGACGCACTAGAACCCCGATGCGGTCATCCGGACCGTGCGAAAGGGAGCAGCCTTGTCCCGTTCCATCCTGTCCCGGGCCTTCGCGCCCCTCGTCGGAGCCATGTTGTTCGCCATGACCAATGCCGCCCCCGCCGCCGACCTGACGACCCTGCCATCCGGGGTGCAGTACCGTGACGAGGTGGTGGGCACCGGCCCGCAGCCCACGGCCATGCAGACGGTGTCGGTGCACTACACGGGCTGGCTGGACGACGGCGGCAAGCCCGGCCGCAAGTTCGACAGTTCGCGGGACCGCGGACAGCCGTTTTCCTTCAAGCTGGGTGCCGGGCAGGTCATCGCCGGATGGGACCAGGGCGTGGCCACCATGCATGTCGGCGGCAAGCGCACGCTGATCATCCCGCCGGACCAGGGCTATGGCAGCCGCGGCGCCGGTGGCGTCATCCCGCCCGGCGCCACGCTGATCTTCGACGTGGAGTTGCTCGCGATCCGCTGACCGGGCGCTGCTGGAGGTCCGACCCGGAGTCGAACCGGGCTAGAGGGATTTGCAGTCCCTTACATAACCGCTCTGACATCGGACCTCGCCGCGCCTGCATACTGCCGCTTGGGTGGCGCGACAACCATGCGCCGCGACTCCATCACGGGATGCTCATGCGGCGCATCGTCTATCTCTGCCCCGAGTCGAACCTGCCGGTTGGCGGGATCAAGGTGATCTACCGCCACGTGGAGGCGCTGAACCGGCTGGGTGCGCCGGCCTACGTGCTGCACCCGGCCGACCCGCGGTTCCGCTGCGACTGGTTCTCGCACGATGCCCGCTTCCTGGACGGCGCGACGTTGAACGCCACGCGCGACTTCGTGGTCATCCCGGACGTCTGGTCGCTGGACTATGGGCTGCGCTGCCTCGCAGCCGGGGTCCGCTACGCCGTGTTCGTGCAAAACGGCTACAGGCTGTTCCCGAAGGACGATGCCGCCACGGCACCACTCCGATCGGTCATCGCCCAGGCGGAGCTGCTGCTGTCGATCTCGGCGGACACCGACCAGCTGGTCCGACTGACCGTGCCCGAGATCGATCCCGCGCGCCTGATGCGGGTGCGATACTCCATCCCGCCGCACTTCGTCGGCAGCGTGGACGCCGCCGCTCCCGGTTCGCCCGGGGGAACGATCACGTTCATGCCGCGCAAGCTGGCGGTGCATGCCCGCCTGGTCACCCACGCGCTGCGCAACCACCTGCCGCCATGTTGGCGCCTGCAGCCGGTCGACGGCGTGGGCGAGGCGGAGTGTGCCGCCTTGCTGAGGGCGTCGCGGCTCTTCCTCGCCTTCTCCGAGCTGGAAGGGATGGCCCTCCCACCGCTCGAGGCAGCGGTCGCCGGCAACGTCGTCGTCGGCTACACGGGCCGGGGCGGCCGCGAGAACTGGCTGCAGCCCAACTTCGTGCCAGTCGAGCAGGGGGATGTCCTCGGCTTCGTGGCCGCAGCGCGCGCCGTCGCGGCCCAGATGGATGCTGGCGACTTCGGCAGCGCCGTGCTGCGCCCTGGCATCGACCGGCTGACGGAGACATTCTCCGCCGCGGCGGAGGCCCGGCTCCTGGCTGCGATGGTGGCCCGCATCGCGAGCCGGCCGTAGCGCCTGCGGTTGCCGGGGCAGGGGACGCCACCCTATACAGGCCGCCCTGCCTCTTGGACCGCCCATGGACCAGCCCCAGACCGATTTCACGGCCGCACGCAACAACATGGTGGACTGCCAGATCCGTCCCAACCGGGTCACGGACCCCCGTGTGCTGGACGCCATGCGCACCCTGCCGCGCGAACAGTTCCTGCCACCGGCCCTGGCTGCCCTGGCCTATGTCGACGAGGACCTGCCGCTGGGTTCCGGCCGCGTCCTCATGGAGCCGCTGGTGACCGCCCGGCTGGTGCAGATGGCGCGGATACGGTCGGGCGAGCGGGTCCTGATGGTGGCGGCCGGCGCCGGCTACGGGGCCGCCATCGCCGCCGCCTGTGGCGGGCAGGTGACCGCGCTGGAGGAGGACGACGCGCTGATCGCCATCGCCTTGCGCGTGCTGCCGCGCGTGGCACCCACGGTGCGCCTGGTGGACGGAAGGCTGTCGGCCGGGCTGCCCGCACCCGAACCATGGGACGTGATCGTCATCGAGGGCGCGGTGACCGCGATCCCCGAGACGTTCGCCAAGCAGCTGAGCCCGGCTGGCCGCCTGGTGACGGTGGTCGCCGCCAACCCGGTGGGTGGCCGGGCGGTGCTGGCCGAACGTGTCGCCGACGGCCACCGCCTCCGGTCGCGGGAGATGTTCGACTGCGCCACGCCGTTGCTCCCCGGCCTGCGTCCGGACCCCGCCTTCGTGTTCTGACGGGCGAACCGGCAACATGCCGGCAGGCATCGCGGCCGACGAGGCGGGACATGTTGGCGCGGGGTGGCGCACTATGTCAGATTGCCGTGAGGAGCAGAGGATGCTGCGGATGCAAAAGCGGTTGGCGACGGCGTTTGGACTGGGCTTGGCGTGCTTCGCGACGGCAGCCGGAGCGCAGACGCAGCCGCATACCCTGCAGGAGGCCTTGGCCGCCGCCTACAGTTCCAACCCGACGCTGCTGGCCGCCCGTGCCGCCCTGCGCGCGGTGGACGAGACGGTGCCGCAGGCCCTCGCCGGCTGGCGGCCGACGATCGTCATCACCGGCTCGTACGGCGAGGGCGTCGGCACGGACAAGTCCACCGGCACCTCTCCCACCGTGCAGATCGCGCGCCAGCCGCTGTCCGGCACCGCCACGCTGACCCAGCCCATCTACACCGGCGGCCGGACCGAGGCGCAGACGCACCAGGCGGAGAACCGCGTGCTGAGCCAGCGCGGCCGCCTGATCGCGACCGAACAGCTCGTCTTCACCAACGTCATCACCGACTACGTCAACGTCATCCAGACCGAACAGCTGCTGCAGCTCGACGTCAACAACGAGCAGGTGCTGAACCGGCAGCTCCAGGCCACCAACGACCGCTTCCGCGTGGGCGAGATCACCCGGACGGACGTGGCCCAGGCGGAGGCGGCCCTGGCTGTCGCCCGGTCGACCCGGCAGACGGCCGAGGGCTCGGTCCAGACCGCACGCGCCGCCTACCAGCGCGACGTGGGCTTCCTCCCCAACAACCTGGTCGTGCCGCAACCGCTCGCGCTGCCGATCAAGAGCGCCGCGGACGCATCCCGCATCGCCGGCGCCAACAATCCGACGCTGATCTACACCATGTTCGACGCGGCGGCCTCAAAGGACGCCGTCGACGTCGCCTTCTCCGCCATCCTGCCGACGCTCAGCGTGCAGACCTCCGCGTTCCGGCAGGACAACACCACGTTCAACGACTCCCGCACGCTCGGCGCGCAGGCGCTGCTGAACGTCTCCATCCCGATCTACCAGGGTGGCGCCGAATATGCCTCCGTCCGCGCCGCCCGGCAGACGGAGCAGCAATCCCGCCGCACGGTGGACGACACGCGCCGGCAGGTCATCCAGTCGGCGCTGTCGTCGTGGGAGACGTTGTCGGCGGCACGATACAGCATCGACAGCACGCGCGCCGCCATCCGCGCCAACGAGATCGCGCTGGAGGGCACGCAACGCGAGGCGATCGTCGGCAGCCGGACCACGCTGGACGTGCTGAACGCGGAGCAGGCCTTGCTGCAATCGCGCGTGACGCTGGTGCAGAACCTCGCCAGCCTCGTCACGTCCTCCTATGCCGTGGCTGCGGCCATCGGGCGTCTGACGGCGCGCGACCTGAACCTCAACGTGCCGCTGTATGACGAGACCGCCTACTACAAGGCGGTGCACGACCGGTTGTTCGGCACCGGCGACTACGAACTCAGCCAACCCGGCCGGTGACGGCGTGAGCGGCACGACCCCGCCCGCATCGCCAGGGGAGGGCGGTGCCGACCCTTCGATGGAGGACATCCTCGCCTCCATCCGCCGCATCCTGAACGAGGACGAGGCGCCGCCGGGTGGTGCCGAACCGGCTGCGTTGACCGACTCCCCCGTCCCAGCCGCCGCGCCTCTGCCTCCTGCCGACGATGACGGGGTGCTCGTGCTGGACGAGGCGATGCTGATCCACGAGCCCCAACCCGCCCACGAGGCAGTGCCTGTCGAGGTGGTGGCCGTCCCGCTGGAGAAGCCGGTCGAGGCGGCACCGGCGGCCAGCCGCATGCCCGGCGATGGCCTGATGGCGCCGGAAAGCACGGCCGCCGCCGCGGCTTCGGTCGGCTCGCTGCTGCGCACGCTGTCGAACGAACGCACCACCCAGGTGTATCGGGGCGGCCCGACCATCGAGGACCTGGTGCGCGAGGAGGTGCGGCCACTGCTGAAGGACTGGTTGGACAACCACCTGCCGCCGCTGGTGGAGCGCCTGGTGCGCCAGGAGATCGAGCGCGTCGCCGGCCGCGCCGCCCTGTAGCCGGGCCATGCACCGTTAGACGGTTGTCAGTGGGTCCGCACCCGCTAGAACGGTTCCATGCTGGACAAGTCTTTCTCGCCTGCCGACGCCGAGACCCCGCTCTACGAAGCCTGGGAGCGGGAGGGCGCATTCGCCGCCAAGCCGGGCAGCAACGCGCAGCCCTTCACCATCATGATCCCGCCGCCCAACGTCACCGGCAGCCTGCATGTCGGCCACGCCCTGACCAACACGGTCCAGGACGTGCTGATCCGCTGGCGCCGCATGCAGGGCCGCGACGCGCTGTGGCAGCCCGGCACCGACCATGCCGGCATCGCCGCGCAGATGGTGGTGGAGCGCCAACTCGCCGCCCAGGGCGTCACCCGCCAGCAGGTCGGCCGCGACGCCTTCGTCGACCGCGTGTGGGACTGGAAGGCGCAGTCCGGCGGCGCCATCACCGGGCAGCTGCGGCGGCTCGGCTCCTCGCTGGATTGGGCGCGCGAGCGCTTCACCATGGATGCCGGGCTGTCGGACGCGGTGCGGGAGGTGTTCGTCACCCTGTATCGGCAGGGGCTGATCTACCGCGACCGCCGGCTGGTGAACTGGGACCCGAAGTTCGGGAGCGCCATCTCCGACCTCGAGGTCGAGAGCCGCGAGGTGAAGGGCAGCCTCTGGCACATCCGCTACCCGGTGGAAGGCGCGGCGGCATGGATCACCGTCGCCACCACCCGGCCGGAGACCATGCTGGGCGACACCGCCATCGCCGTGCACCCGGAGGACGCCCGCTATGCCGCGCTGGTGGGCCACCATGCGGTCGTGCCGCTGACCGGGCGCCGCATCCCGATCGTCGCCGACAGCTACTCCGACCCGGAGAAGGGCACGGGCGCGGTCAAGATCACCCCGGCGCACGACTTCAACGACTTCGAGGTAGGCCGCCGCCACGGCCTGCCGATGCCGTCCGTGCTGGACCGCCAGGCCTGCATCACCCTGGCGGAGGTCGAGCTGGCGGCGGTGCCAGGCCTGGCCCACCCCGAGTGGACGCGCAGGCTCGCCGGGCTCGACCGGGTGGCGGCGCGCGCGGCGATCGTGGCGGAACTGGAGCGGCTGAAACTGCTGGTCCACACGGAGCCGCACACCCACCAGGTGCCGCACGGCGACCGCTCCGAGGTGCCGATCGAGCCGCTGTTGACGGTCCAGTGGTATGCCGACGCCAAGACGCTGGCCGCACCGGCGATCGCCGCGGTGGAGCAGGGCGCGACGGCCTTCGTGCCGAAGCAGTGGGAGAACACGTTCTTCGCCTGGATGCGCGACATCCAGCCCTGGTGCATCAGCCGCCAGCTCTGGTGGGGCCACCGCATCCCCGCCTGGTATGGCCCGGACGGCCATGTCTTCGTCGGCCATACAGAGGCAGACGTGAGGGCCGAGGCGGCGACGCATTACGGCCGCGACGAGGCGCTGGTCCAGGACGAGGACGTGCTGGACACCTGGTTCTCCTCCGCCCTGTGGCCGTTCTCCACCCTCGGCTGGCCGGAGAAGACGGCGGACCTGGCGCGCTACTACCCCGGTGACGTGCTGGTCACCGGCTTCGACATCATCTTCTTCTGGGTGGCCCGCATGATGATGATGGGGCTGCACTTCATGGGCGAGGTGCCGTTCCGCACCGTCTACATCCACGGCCTGGTGCGCGACGAGCGCGGCCAGAAGATGAGCAAGTCGAAGGGCAACGTCATCGACCCGCTGGCCATGGTGGACCAGTTCGGCGCCGACGCGCTGCGCTTCACCATCTGTGCGCTGACCGGGCCGGGGCGGGACGTGAAGCTCGGCCCGGCGCGGGTGGAGGAATACCGCCGCTTCGTCACCAAGCTGTGGAATGCCGCCCGCCTGTGCCAGCTGAATGGGGTGCGCGCGGAAGACGCCTTCGATCCGGCCGGGGTGCAGGGGACGCTGGCCCGTTGGGTCCTGGACGCCGCCGACACGGCCGTCGCGGAGGCCACTGCGGCGCTGGAAGCCTACCGCTTCGACGAGTATGCCGCTGCCTGCTACCGCTTCACCTGGAACACCTTCTGCGACTGGTTTCTGGAGTTCGCCAAGCCTTCCTTCGCCACCGATGCGGAGCTGCGCGGCGCAACCGCCCACGTATTGGGCGTGCTGTTGCGTCTGTTGCACCCGGTGATGCCCTTCGTCTCCGCGACGCTGTGGGCCGAGTTCGGCTTCGGCGAGGCGACCGACCTGATCCGCGCGCCCTGGCCCGAGCCGACCGGGGTTCCTGGTGCAGCCGCGGCGCGGGCCGAACTCGACTGGCTCGTCCGGCTGGTGGGGGAGGTCCGCACCGTGCGGTCCGAGATGAACGTCCCGCCCTCCGTGCTGGCGCCGCTGCTGCTGCGGGACGCTTCGGCGCAGACCATGGCGCGCGCCGGGCGCTGGGCCGAGGTGATCGGCCGCATGGCGCGGGCGAGCGAAGTCCTGCCGCTCTCCGGCGCGCCGCCGCGCCACAGCGCCCAGATGGGCCTGGACGAGGCGACGATCGTGCTGCCACTGGAGGGCCTGATCGACCTGGCCGCGGAACGCGCCCGGCTGATGCGGGAGCACTGCAAGACTCGGAACGAGTTGAAGAAGGTCGAAGCCAAGCTGGCCCAGCCGGACTTCATCGCCCGGGCGAAGCCAGAAGTGGTGGAGGAGAACCGCGAACGCCTCGCCGCCTTCACCGCCGAACTCGCCCGCCTCGAAGCCGCCCTCAAGCGCATCGGGTGACGGCATCGAAGCTCCCTCGCCACCGCAAAACCTCTCCCAAAGGGCAGGGCCATCGCATATGGCGGAGCTCCCTCTCCCGCCAGCGGGAGAGGGTTCCGAAGCGAGGATCCGGGCATATGCGATAGCCCTGCCCTTTGGGAGAGGGCAGGGCGGAGCTGCCAAAGGTTCCATGGGCGAAAGCCCGTGGGATGGCACTGGAGGGGAGCGTGAACACTACGCATTCCAGCCAAGTGACCCTCATCCCGGCCCTCTCCCAGGAGGAGAGGGAGACGCGAGAGGCCGCCGCCGGTGAGGCAGCGCGCCTTGCAAGCCCGCGCCGAAGGCCGCTTGGACGAGGCCGTCGCGCTCTGGCACAAAATCCTCAGGACCTCACCCGACGACTGGCGTACCGGCCTCGAGTTGAAGGCCGACCTCACGCGCCAGTCGCGCTACTCCGAAGCCGACCCCGCCTTCCGCCGCGCCGCGCGGGCGATGCCCGACGCTGAATGGTTCGCGCACTATGCCGGGCTATTCACCTACCACCCCTCCGATCTCGGATGGCTGGCGGCCCGGGCACGCATGCTGTTGCGGCAGCGCGATGATGCGACGGTCCACCTCCTCCTCGGCAAGGTGCTGTTCCAGCGCCGCCGCTGGGCTTCGGCGGAGCACCACTTGGCGCGGGCGACGCCTTCTGCGGACACCACGGCCAAGTGCGCGCTGGCGCGGCTGTATCGCGCGCTCGCACAAAAGCCGCCCGAGCCGTCGCCACCCTACCAGGTCGCCCTGATCAACCTCGACCGCAACACCACGCGGCGCCGCGACGTCACCCACGACTTCCGGCACAGCCGGGCGCCGCTGTTCCGCGTGGCGGGCGTCGAAGGGCGGCTGCTGCCCGAACCGGCCGTGCGCCGGCTGGGCGATGCGGCGGCGGTGACGATGCGGGGCACGCTCGGCTGCCTGCTCAGCCATGTGTCGGCGTGGGAGACGATGCTGGCCCGCAACCTCGCGCACTGCCTGGTGATCGAGGACGATGTCGTGCCCCTGCTGCCGCTGCCCGCCGGCTTGGGCGGCTTCGGCCTGCCGGCGGAGTATGACCTCTGCTTCGTCAACGACCGGCTGCAACCACGCTTCCCGCCCGGGCAGGCCGACCGCTGGCAGGTGCTGCCCCTGGCGGAGGCGTTCGCCAGCTTCCCGCCGGAGGACAACGCCCCCGGCGCCGACGGGTACCTGCTCAGCGCCGCCGGCGCCCGCAAGCTGCTGGCGTGGGTGGAGCAGGACGGGTTCGCCCATGACGTGGACTGGCGGCTGCTGGCATACGGCCTGCACCCGTCCGAGTGCGACGCGCTGCCGCGCCACAGCCATGCCTGGGGCGTGCTCGATACGTTGCGCCACGTGGTGCAGCGAGCGGACCGGCTGCACGCCTACGTGCTGCACCCGGCGCTGATCCGCAGCATCCCGATCACCAGCGACCGGGAGGACGACAACCGCCATCGCCGGGCATGACCCGGCTTTGCCATCCGATTGGCGGGCCCGTAGGCTCCGGCCGACGAAGAGGGAGACCGCCGTGCTGACAAGACGCTGGGACAAGTCCCGCCTGCCATCCCGCCACGTGACCGTCGGCCCGGGGCGTGCACCGCACCGCTCGTACTACTACGCCATGGGGCTGGACGAGGACGCGATCAACCAGCCCTTCGTCGGCGTGGCGACCTGCTGGAACGAGGCCGCGCCGTGCAACATCGCGCTGTCGCGGCAGGCGCAGTCGGTGAAGAAGGGTGTGATCGAGGCGGGCGGCACGCCGCGCGAGTTCACCACCATCACCGTGACGGACGGGATCGCCATGGGGCACCAGGGCATGAAATCGTCCCTGGTGTCGCGCGAATGCATCGCCGACTCGGTGGAGCTGACGGTGCGCGGCCATTGCTACGATGCGCTGGTGGGGCTGGCCGGGTGCGACAAATCCCTGCCGGGCATGATGATGGCCATGCTGCGGCTGAACGTGCCGTCCGTGTTCATGTACGGCGGGTCGATCCTGCCGGGCAACTTCCGCGGCAAGGACGTGACGGTGGTCGACGTGTTCGAAGCCGTGGGCCGCCACGCCGCCGGAACCATGTCGGACGAGGACCTGCACGAGCTGGAATGCGTCGCTTGCCCTTCGGCCGGTGCCTGCGGTGGGCAGTTCACCGCCAACACCATGGCCACCGTCAGCGAGGCGATCGGCCTGGCGCTGCCGGGCTCGGCCGGCGCGCCCGCGCCGTACGAGGACCGGGACCGCTGGGCGGTGGAGAGCGGCCGGGCCGTGATGGCGCTGGTCGAGAGTGGGTTGCGCCCGCGCGACATCTGCACGCGGGAGGCGTTCGTGAATGCCGCCGTGGTGGTGGCGGCGACCGGCGGCAGCACCAATGCCGGGCTGCATTTGCCGGCGATGGCGCACGAGGCGGGCATCCGCTTCACCATGGACGACGTGGTGGAGATTTTCCGCCGCACACCGTACATCGCGGACCTGAAGCCCGGCGGCAAATACGTGGCCTTCGACGTGCACAAGATCGGCGGCATCCCCGTCATCCTGAAGGCGCTGCTGGATGGCGGCTTGCTGAACGGCGACTGCATCACCGTCACTGGCCGCACCTTGGCGGAGAACCTGAAGGATGTCGTGTTCCCGGAGGACCAGGACGTGGTCTACCCCGTCTCCCGCCCGCTCTCGCCGACCGGCGGCGTGGTCGGGCTGCGCGGCAACCTGGCGCCGGACGGGGCCATCGTGAAGGTGGCGGGCATGGCGCGGCAGCGCTTCGAAGGCACGGCGCTCTGCTTCGACTGCGAGGAGGACGCTTTCGCCGCCGTGCAGGCGCGTGCCTACAAGGCCGGCGACGTGATCGTCATCCGCTACGAGGGGCCACGCGGCGGACCCGGCATGCGGGAGATGCTGTCCACCACCAGCGCGATCTATGGCCAGGGCATGGGCGAGTCGGTGGCCCTGATCACCGATGGCCGCTTCTCCGGCGGCACCCGCGGCTTCTGCGTGGGCCATGTCGGGCCGGAGGCTGCCCTCGGCGGCCCGATCGCCCTGCTGCGCGACGGCGACAGGATCGTGCTGGACGCGGTGGCGGGCACGATGGATGTGTTGCTGAGCGAGGCGGACCTGGCGGAGCGCCGGGCGGGGTGGACACCGCGGGAGACCGACTACAACAGCGGCGCGATCTGGAAGTTCGCACAACTGGTGGGCCCGGCGCATCTCGGCGCGGTGACCAACCCGGGTGGTGCCGCGGAGACGCACAGCTACCCCGACCAGTAAACGCGCGCGACCCTCCCCCAGAAGCCCTTTTCCTCTGGGAGAGGCTTGGGTGAGGGTGCCACCCCTACAAAGGAGACTCCCGATGGCGTTCGAATGCACGATCCCCGCGGTGCCGACGACGCAGTTGGACGACGCCACGGTGCGCATCACCAAGTGGGAGTTCGAGCCTGGCGCCGTTACCGGTTGGCACGAGCATGGCTGGCCCTATTTCGTCGTCATGCTGGAGGCCGGAACGCTGCGCATCCACAACGGCACCGAGGTCACGGACGTGCCGCTTGCCAAAGGCCAGTCCTATGTCCGCCCGGCCGGCATCAAGCACGACGTGATGAACGGCTCGCCGCATCCGATCGCCTTCGTGGAGATCGAGGTGAAGCGGCCGGCGGATCTTGATGCCATGATGGCCTAGCCGCCCGGCGTCCGCAGCACATCGAGCGGCAGCCAGGCGCCATCGCGCTCGAAATACCAGAACGTCCAGCCATTGCAGGACGGCGCGTTCTGCACGGCGGCGCCGACCTTGTGGATGGACCCCTGGTATGCGCCGCTGGCGATCGACCCATCCGCCGACACGATGGCGCGGACCTTGCGCATGCGGTCGCGCAGCTCCGTCCCGGGCGGCAGCGCGCCCGACTCCACGAAGCTGCCGAACGGGATACGCGGCGCATCCCGGCGGGAGGGGCTGGTGGCGAGACCGCCCGCCGGCAGCTTCTTCTCCCGGCGGACGCGCCCGATCGCGGCCTCGACATAGGCCGGGTGCCGTTCGATGCCGATGAAGTGGCGGCCCAGCCGCTTGGCCACCGCGGCGGTCGTGCCGGTGCCGATGAACGGGTCCAGCACGATGTCGTCCGGCGCGGTGGAGGCCAGCAGCACGCGGTGCAGCAGCGCCTCCGGCTTCTGCGTCGGGTGTAGCTTCAGCCCATGCTGGTTGCGCAGGCGTTCCGGCCCGGTGCAGAGCGGCAGCAGCCAGTCGCTCCGCATCTGTAGGTCGTCGTTCAACGACTTCATGGCGTGGTAGTTGAATTTGTATCGGCTGTCCCGGCCCCGAGCCGCCCAGATCATGGTCTCGTGCGCGTTGGTGAACCGGCGGCCGCGGAAGTTCGGCATCGGGTTGGATTTCCGCCAAACGACGTCGTTCAGGATCCAGAAGCCAAGGTCCTGCAGGATGGCGCCCACTCGGAAGATGTTGTGGTAGGCGCCGATCACCCAGATCGTGCCGTCCTTGCGCAGCAGGCGGCGGCACTCCTCCAGCCAGCTCCGGGTGAAGGCATCGTAGGCTGCGAAGTCGGTGAACTGGTCCCAGTCGTCGTCCACGCCGTCGACCACGCTGTCGTCCGGGCGGCGCAGCTCGCCGCGGAGCTGCAGGTTGTAGGGCGGGTCGGCGAAGATGCAGTGCACGGAGGCCGGCGGCAGCATGCCCATCATGCGCACGCAATCACCCAGCAAAATCTGGTCCAGCGGCAGTTCGCGGACAACTTCCAAGCGCTCGGGACCTCTGGACGTGCAAGATGAATGTGGCGAAGCGGCCGAAGCCGCGTCAATCAGTCGCCGGCTGTAGGAGTTCGGCGGCGCATGGCGCTTCGCTTATGCGCCCTGCGCGAGTTCGGCGGTGTTCAGGGAAGTGCCTCCGCCGAGCGCCAGTTCGGCGATTTCCAGGTGCAGCCTGACGGCACCGAAGGTGGGGCGGTGGTGGCGAGAGGGGCCATGCGCCGTGATGGCGGCGCGGTGCGCGGCTGTGCCGTACCCGACATTGGACTGCCAGCCATAGTAGGGCAGCCGAGCTGCCAACCGCGTCATCGCCCTATCCCGCACGACCTTGGCGACGATGGACGCCGCGGCGATCGAAAGGCACGTCGCGTCGCCGTCCACGATGCATCGCACCGGACAGGGCAGGGCGGGCGGCTGGTTGCCATCCACCAGCGCCACGCTCGGCAGCACGGGCAAGCGGCACACGGCGCGCCGCATTGCAAGCAGTGCCGCCCGCAAGATGTTGATGCGCGAGATCTCCGCGACGGAAGCGGCGCCCACCCCGATCTCGGCCAGGCCGGAGGCCAGCAAGGCGAGGTAAGCCGTATTGCGCTGCTCCGCCGTCAGCTTCTTCGAATCATCCAGCAGGTGGGCCAGGGCAGGCGTGATGCCACCCGGGAATACCACCGCGGCGGCGACGACCGGGCCTGCAAGCGGGCCGCGCCCGACTTCGTCCACGCCTGCTACCCTTCCCTCGTACCCGCTCTCGATCATGTAATCCGGCATGGTCGTCGCCATAGCAGCCACCCGGAGTCGCAGGGAAGACGGCATGGCTAGAACAGCGACATCTGGGCCTGCGCCGACCCGCTCGCCCCAGGCGGCGGCGCGAATTGCGAGCAGTCCAGTTCGACCCGTTCCTGCAAGCCATGCTGCCGGGCCGCGCGGGTGAAGCGGCGGGCCAGCAGCTCGGCATAGACCCCAGTACCGGCGAACCGGCTGTGGAACTTGGCGTCGTTCAGCGCACCGCCGCGTGTCTCCCGCACCAGGTTCAGCACGTGCCGCGCGCGGTCCGGGAAGTGCTGCGTCAGCCATGCCTCGAACATCTGCCGCAGTTCCAGCGGCAGGCGAAGCAGCACGTAGCTCGCGCTGCCTGCGCCGGCTTGCTTGGCCGCGGCGACGATCCGCTCGAGTTCGGCGTCGTTCAGGCCCGGGATCATGGGCGCGGCGAGCACGCCGACCGGCACGCCGGCTGCCGCCAACGCCGCCACGGCCGCCAGGCGGCGCGGCGGGGTCGCGGCCCGCGGCTCCATCTTGCGGGCAAGGGCGACGTCCAGCGTGGTGACGGACAGCCACACCCGCACCAGGCCGCGCTTGGCCAGCCGTTGCAGGACGTCCAAGTCCCGCAACACCCCGGCGGACTTCGTCACGATCGACAGCGGGTGTCCGAACCGCTCCAGCACCTCCAGCACCGCGCGCGTGAGCTTCATCGTCCGCTCCACGGGCTGATACGGGTCGGTGTTGGAGCCGAGGGCGATCGGGCGCGCCACGTAGCCCGGCTTGCGCAGCTCACGCTCGAGCTGCTCAGCCACGTCGGGCTTGAAGACCAGCTTGGTCTCGAAATCCAGCCCCGGCGAGTAGCCGAGATAGGCATGGCTCGGCCGGGCGTAGCAGTAGATGCATCCATGCTCGCAACCGCGGTATGGGTTGACCGCCCGGTCGAACCCGACATCGGGGCTGGTGTTCCAACTGATGACGGATCGGCTGGCGTCGCGGATCAGCGTGGTCGGCAGCGGCGGCAGCTCGGCGAACGTCTCCGCCAACGTGCTCCAGCCGTCGTCGAACGCCTCGCCGCGAGTGTGGTCGTAGCGTGCCGCCGGGTTCGTCGTCGCGCCGCGGCCATGCCGCGCGAGAGACGGCATCGCGATCCGCTCGACCGGGGGTGGATCGAAGCCGATCGGCAGGGATTCCGCGTGCATGTCCATGTTCCCCGTCTGTTCGGGTGAACATTGCCGTAGCCGAATTGAGCCGTCAAGAACGGATTGAGAACGCGGCCCGGGCGGACGGCGAGCGGCCTAATCCGCTGCGGTCAGGTGTTCCTGCAAGCGGGGCATCAGCTCGACCAAGTTGCAGGGCCGAAAGCGGCTGTCCAGCTGCGAGGCCAGGATGTCGTCCCAGCCATCCTTCACCGCCCCCGTGCTGCCGGGCAAGGCAAACAGGTAGGTGCCGCCTGCGACCCCGCCGAGCGCACGCGACTGCATGGTAGAAGTGCCGATCTTGCCGAAGCTGATCAGCCGGAACAGCTCGCCAAACCCCTCGATCCGCTTCTCCAGCACCCGGTCGAACGCTTCCGGCGTCACGTCGCGCCCGGTGATGCCGGTGCCCCCGGTGGTAATCACCACGTCGACCGCAGGGTCGGCGATCCAGCCGCGCAACCGGCGTTCGATCGCGTCGACCTCGTCGCGCTCGATCGCTCGGTCGCACAACGTGTGCCCGGCCGCCTGCACCCGGGCTGCGAGCGTGTCGCCCGACATGTCATTCCCGGCGGTGCGGGTATCGGACACGGTCAGAACGGCGATGGCGACCGGGACGAAGCGACGGGACTGGTCAATGGCCAAGCAAACCTCCCTCAGTGCAGGCGGGCGACCGCCTCCCGCCGGGTCGGCTGCGCGTGGAAGCTGGGCCAGGCGCCGGCGGCCAGTTCGTCCAGGCTCGGCGCCGGCAGGTTCAGGCGGGCCGCGTAGATCCAGGTGTAGGTCAACGCGCGCGGAACGAAGCCGCGCGTCTCGTCATTGGGGATGCTCTCGATGAAGAGCAATGGGTCGTCCGATTGCGGGATCGCCCCGGCCATGCGGGCGAAGCTGGTCGGGCCGGCATTGTAGCTCGCGAAGAGTCGGACGAGGTCGCCATGGACGCTGTCCATCCCGGCGAGATACAGCACATAGCTTTGCCCGACCGCCAGGTTCGTCGCCGGGTCGTGCAGGCGCCGGGTGTAGTCGTCGCTGGCGGTGTCGCCGTTGCCGGTCACGTAGCTGGCGGTCAGCGGCATGACCTGCATCAACCCGCGCGCGCCGACGCTGGACACGGCGGTCGGGTCGAAGTTCGATTCGAGCCGGGCCAGCGCATACACGATCGCCGGGTCCATGCGGAACCCGCCGGTCGGGCGAAGGTTCGGGAGCGGGAAGCGCGCGGCATCGTGCGGGCGGCCCTCCGCCGTCTCGATCAGTCCGGCCAGCTGTGCGGAAAGGTCCAGCAGTCCCGCTGCTTCCGCCACGCGCAGCACCGCTCCGCCGAGGCCTGGATCGGACGACACACCGGGCCACAGGCAGCGCAGCTCCGCCTCCGCCCGCCTGGCCTGCCCAACCTGCAGCAGCGCCAGGGCACGCCGGCCATGCGGGTTGGCGAGCAGCGCGTCCGTGTCGGCGGCGGAAAGCGTGTCGCGGCTGGCCTGGACCGTCGTGCCCAGGCCCAGGATCCGCCGGGCGAGCAGGCCATAGAACGTATGGTTCGCAGTCGCAGCCTGCCGCATCCACGGCCGGTACCCGGCAGGGTCGTGGTTGCGCAGGTGCGCCCGCCCGGCCCAGAACGCTGCGGCGGCGCGCAGGCTGGGGGATGCGACTTCCGCCTGCGCCGCCGCCTCGAACAGCGGCTGCGCTTCCGCCGTGCGTCCCAGCCGCCATGCCGCCAGCCCGGCGACGTAACCGGCGAGTCCGACCGCGTCCGCAGAGTCGCGGAGCGCCCGGCGTGCCAGGTGTAAGGCCTGTTCGTCGCGGCTCTTCGTGAACAGGGTCTGTGCGATCTCGGCCCGCAGCTGGCTGCCATACACCACGTCCAGGCCCTTGGTGCGGGCGAGCAGGTGCAGCGCGCCGTCCGCGTTGCCCGCATGGGCTTGCTCATGGATCGTCTGGTCGAGCAGCGGGTTGCGCGCCAGCCGCCGTCCAGCCGGCTCGTCCTCCTCGGGCGCAGCCGCGGCAGGCGGGTCCGGCAGGAGCATCGCCACTGTGGGCGCGGGCGGCCGCGGGGCGCCGAGCGCCAGCCGGGCGAGTAGCAGGGCGTGGACTGCGGTACTGTCCGGATGGTCCGGGTAGCGCGCCAGCCACGTCGCGAGCTGGGCCGAACCGGGCTTGCTCCGCCGGTCCAGGAAGCGCTGCGCCAGCACATGGCCGTTCAGCAGCGGGTCCAGCACGGCATCCATCTCCGCGGCCGCTGCCTCGAACCTGCCTGAGGCCTGGAGCGCGAAGACATGCCGTAGGCGCGCGGCGTCGCTCGGCGTCAACGGCTGCGGCAAGCCGGCCCCATCCAGGCCACCGCCCGGCACCGCCGGTCCGACCCTGGGGTTGGCGAACGCAGTATCCTCGCTCACCGCCGCCGCATGGAGGGCGCCTCCGGGGATCGCGCCCGACAAGATCGCGGCCCCGGCGATGAAAGCCCGGGCGGCGGGAAGGCGGGAGAGCGTATGGACGACTCCTCGCATGGCGGGCCGGCTACACGCAACCGCCGCGGCTTGCAACGCCTGCGATGTCATACCATCGAAATCCGCCGCGGCGATTAAGCCGTAAAACTCGACACTTAACCTGACGGTAAACTAATCGTGAAGATTAATCCCGGTGTCCAAGAGGCGGCGGACCCGCAGCAGGTCGGCCCAGGCGTCCCGTTTGGCCGCAGGTGTCGCCTGGATGTGCGCCGGCGCAGGCAAGGCGAGTGCGGGGAGTGCTTCGGGCAGCCCTGGCACCGGCATGTCATGCCACACCCCGCGGATGCGACGGCCGCCACCGGGCAACAGAGTGCGCGCGACCAGGCCGCCCATCAGCACGGCCCGACGCGGCCGCAGCAGCGTGAGGTGGCGCCAGAGGAATGGAAGACAGAGCTGGATCTCCCGTTCGGTCGGCTTGCGGTCCCCTGGTGGCCGCCACGGCAGCAGGCTCACCGACCGCCAGCCGGCCCGGTCAAGCCCCGCAGACCGAAACATCCGGTCGAGGAACAGCCCCGCCGGGCCGGCGAACGGTCGCCCCGCCCGGTCCTCGGCCGCCCCCGGCACGTCGGCGACCAGCACCAGGCGGGAAGCTGGGTCGCCGTCGGCAAAGACCAGGCTGGTGGCCGTCGCGCGCAGGGCACAGCCCTCGAAGGCAGCCAGGGCCGCCTGCAGTTCGGGGATCGACCGGGCAGCGTCCGCCAGCGCCTGCGCCTGTTCGACGCCCGCCGGCCCGGCGGGTCCGCGGGGCGCCAGTGCGACCGGGACAGGCCGGGCCTCGCGTACCGCCAGGCGGTCGACCGGCCGGTCCTCCAACGCCTCGTCGGCGCCCCATTCGAGCTGAAGCCGCAGCCATGCAAGATCATCCATGGCCCTCCCTCCGGGTGGCGCGTTGCGGGTCTCATCCCTAGTTAAAGCGTGATAGAGGGGAAATCGATGTCCGAGCGCGAGGCGATGGAGTTCGACGTGGTGATCGTGGGTGCGGGGCCGGCTGGCCTGGCCGCCGCCATCCGCCTGAAACAGGTGGCACCCGAAGCCTCCGTCTGCGTCGTGGAGAAGGGCGGCGAGGTCGGCGCCCACATCCTGTCCGGCGCCGTGATCGAGCCGCGTGCCCTGGCCGAGCTGTTGCCGGACTGGCAGGAGCGGGGCGCCCCGCTGACCACGCCGGCCGGCGAGGACCGCTTCCTGCTCCTGACCGCCACGCGCGCCATCCGGCTGCCGACGCCGCCGCAGATGCACAACGGCGGCAACTACATCGTCTCGCTCGGCAATGTCTGCCGCTGGCTGGGCGAGCAGGCGGAGGCGGCAGGGGTCGAGATCTATCCCGGTTTCGCCGCCGCCGAACTGCTGGAGGAGGAGGGCCGCATCGTCGGCGTGGCCACCGGCGACATGGGCGTGGAGAAGGATGGCGGGCACGGCGCCAACTACCAGCCGGGCATGGAATTGCGCGCCACCTACACGATGTTCGCCGAAGGCTGCCGCGGTTCGCTGACGAAGAAGCTGATGCAGCGCTTCAAGCTGCGGGATGGGCGCGACCCGCCGACCTACGCACTCGGCATTAAGGAACTCTGGGAAGTCCCGGCGGAGCGGCATAGGCCGGGCCTTATCGAGCACAGCGTCGGCTGGCCGCTCGATGCCGGAACGTATGGCGGGTCCTGGCTGTATCACTGGGGCGACCGCATGGTGTCCTACGGGTTCGTCGTCGGGTTGGATTACAGGAACACCTGGCTTTCCCCATTCGACGAGATGCAGCGGCTGAAGGCGCACCCGGCGATGCGCGCGCATTTCGAGGGCGGTCGCCGCATCAGCTACGGTGCCCGTGCGCTGAGCGAAGGCGGCCTGCAATCGATGCCGAAGCTCACCTTCCCCGGCGGCCTGCTGATCGGCGACACCGCCGGCTTCCTCAACGTGCCGAAGATCAAGGGCACGCACACGGCGATGAAGTCCGGCATGGTGGCGGCCGAAGCGGTGGCGGAGGCGCTCGCCGGCGACAAGCCTGCGGAACCGTCCGGCTTCGCCGACAGGATACAGGCCAGCTGGGTGTGGGACGAGCTCCGTGCGGCGCGCAACATCCGTCCGGCCTTCAGCAAGTTCGGGCTGTACGGCGGCATCGCGTATGCCGCGCTCGACACCTACGTGCTGCGCGGCCGCGCGCCATGGACCATGCACCACGCCCATGCGGACAACGAGACGCTGGGCAAGGCGACGAAGGCGCAGCCTATCGCCTACCCCAAGCCGGACGGCAAGCTCACCTTCGACAAGCTCTCCTCCGTGTTCATCAGCAACACCAACCACGAGGAGAACCAGCCGGTGCATCTGCAACTGCGCGACCCGGCGGTGTGGGAGGGCGTGAACTGGGCCGAGTATCGCAGCCCGGAAAGCCGCTACTGCCCCGCCGGCGTCTACGAGGCCGTCGGTGTCGAAACGGGTGCAGCGCGCCTGCAGATCAACGCGCAGAACTGCGTTCACTGCAAGACGTGCGACATCAAGGATCCGATGCAGAACATCGACTGGTCCGTGCCGGAGGGCGGCGGCGGCCCGAACTACCCGGGCGGGATGTAGGCGACCCTTGGAATGGCGGCGGCCGGGCGATACACCTGACGCCATGTTGCACCGTTCCCGCGCCGCGCTGCTCACCCTGTGCCTGCTGTCGGCCTGCGCCGCGGCAGACCCGGCGGACGTGCCGGGCCCGGAGTCCCGCCCGATTGCCGGAATCTCCGGCGACGTGCTGGTCGGCGGGTTTGCCATGGCGCAGACGGATGCCGGCACCGCGGCGCAGAATTTCATCGACGCGTTGAAGTCCGATCCGCAGAACCCGGACTTGCAGCAGCAGGCCTTTGCCGCCGCCGTGCTGGCCGGCCGGCCGGAAGCGGTGAGCCTGGCGCACGGCCAGCCGGACAGTCCGGTGTCCGCCCTGGTGCTGGCCAATGCGGAAGTGAAGGCCGGCAACTGGCGGGCGGCAGAGGCCTCGTTCGCCACCCTGCCGTCGCAAGGCGCCAACCAGATCCTGCAGCCGCTGCTGCGGGCCTGGGCGCAACAGGGTGCCGGTGGGACCGACGAGGCTCTGAACACGCTGCGACCGTTCATCGAGGGCACGCGCTACCGCGGGATCTTCGCCTTGCACGCCGCCATGATCAACGACCAGGCGGGCCGCAGCGCGGACGCCGCCCGGCTGTATCGCCTGGCCTTGGTCGAGTATGGCGCGTTGAACCTGCGGCTCGGCACGGTGGTGGCAAGCTGGCAGGCGCGCAGCGGACAGGAAGGCGAGGCCCGGGCGACGATCCGCGCGACGGTGCAGGCCAGCCCCGACCTGTCGATCGCCGAGCCGGCATTGCAGCAGGCGGTCGCAGCCCCGCAGGTGACCTCCGCGCAAGACGGCGTCGCCGAGACCTACCTGGCACTGGCCGCCACGTTGCAGCGCCAGGATGCCGGCGACTTCGCGCTGCTGCTGCTGCGCATGGCGCTGGACCTGCGGCCGGACTTCACGTCGGCACGCCTGCTGATGGCGGACATCCAGGCGGCGGGCCATCAGGTCGCTGCCGCGTCCGAGACCCTGGCCGCGGTCGCGCCCAGCGACCCGCTGATCGCCGTCGTGCAGCTGCGGGAAGCGCAGTATGCGGAGCGCGAGGGCCATCTGGCCGAGGCGCAGCAGCAACTGGAGCAGCTGGCCGACCAGTACAAGCAGCGGCCCGAGCCGCTGGCGATCCTGGCGGAGATGCAGCGCGCGGGCGACCATTTCAGCGAGGCGACGGACACCTACACCCGAGCCATCGCCCGGCTGCACCAGCCCGGGCCGGCCGACTGGGCTTTGTTCTACGAGCGCGGCATGGCCTATGACCGTGCGCATGACTGGCCGCATGCCGAGGCCGACATGCTGAAGGCGCTCGACCTGGCGCCGGACCAGCCCTACGTCCTGAACTATCTCGGCTACGCCTGGGCCGAGCAGGGCCGCAACCTGGCACGCGCCCGCCAGATGGTGGAGCATGCCGTGGAGGAACGGCCGAATGATGGGTCCATCGTCGACAGCCTAGGCTGGATCCTGCTGCGCCAGGGGGACAAGGCCGGCGCGATCCGGTTCCTGGAGCGGGCGGTGGAGCTGCAGCCGGAGGACTCGACCGTCAACGGCCATCTCGGCGACGCCTACATGGCGGCCGGGCGTCGCCGCGAGGCGGAGGTGCAGTGGCGCCGGGCGCTGATCCTCAATCCGGACCCGCAGGATGTCCCCGCGCTGCAGGCCAAGCTGGCCGGCGCGCCGACGGCCCCAGCGACGGGCACGGCGGAGCACCGGGTGGAGTGACCGCCTGGCTGACGGAGGCGGCGCCGGCCAAGGTCAACCTCAGCCTCCTGGTGACCGGGCGCCGCCCGGACGGCTACCACCTGCTGGACAGCCTGGTGGTGTTCGGTCCGGCGGCGGACCGTTTGCACGCCCGGCCGGCGCCCGCGCTGTCGCTGCGGATCCAGGGTGCCTTCGCCGCCGGGCTGGCCGCGGAGGCGGACAACCTGGTGCTTCGCGCCGGACGCGCGCTCGCCGCATGGGCCGGCCGCCAAGCCGGGGCCGAACTGGTGCTGGAGAAGAACCTGCCGGTGGCCTCTGGCATCGGCGGCGGTTCCGCCGACGCCGCCGCCGCGCTCCGGCTGCTGTGCCGGCTGTGGGACGTGCACCCCGATGCCGCGGCCTTGGCCCGCCTTGCCCTCGCGCTCGGTGCCGACGTCCCGGTTTGCCTGGGGTGCACGCCGGTGCGGATGCAAGGCGTGGGTGAGCGGCTGTCGCCGCTGCCGAGGCTGCCGCCATGCGGGCTGCTGCTGGTCAACCCCGGCGTGGCAGTGGCCACCGCGGACGTGTTCCGAACCCGTGCCGCGGGCTTCTCCGCTCCTGCCGAACTACCCTCCCACTGGCAGGATGCCGCAGCCTTGGCGGAGACGCTCGCCGGGCTCGGCAACGACCTCGAGGCGCCGGCGATGGCGGTCGCACCCGCGATCGGCGACGTGCTGGCGGCGCTGCGTCGCCAGCCATCCTGCCTGTTGGCGCGCATGAGCGGTTCCGGCGCCACCTGCTTCGCATTGTTCCCCGACGCGGTGGCAGCCCAGGCTGGCGCGGACATGCTGCCGGCGGGGTGGTGGCGTGCCGCCGGCCCCCTTTACGAACCCGACGCCGCAGCCCTATTGACGGGCGCGGACGAATGGGGCGTCGCCAAGCGGTAAGGCAGCGGATTTTGATTCCGCCATTCGGAGGTTCGATCCCTCCCGCCCCAACCCACAGCTCCGCCTACCGCGACCGATCAAACCGCTTCCCATTCGGCGCGGACAGGTTGACACTCGCTGCGACATGCAACTGGCGGATGCTCCCTCGGCCCGGTCTTCCGGGTCCATGACCTACGCGGCGCTGGACCTCGGCACCAACAACTGCCGCCTGCTCGTCGGGACCCCGGTCGCCAGTGGTTTCCGCGTGCTGGAGAGCTTCAGCCGCGTGGTGCGGCTGGGCGAGGGGCTGCAGCAATCCGGCCGCCTCAGCCCCGAGGCGATGGATCGCGCCGTCGAGGCCTTGCAGACCTGCGCCGACCGCCTGGCACGCCGCCGCATGAACGGCGTGCGGGCCATCGCGACGGAGGCGTGCCGCCGTGCCGCCAACACGGAGGAGTTCGTCGCCCGGGTCGCACGGCAGACCGGCCTGCAACTCGACGTGATCTCCAGCCGGGAGGAGGCGACGCTCGCGCTGGAAAGCTGCGCCCCGTTGCTGGCGGGCGATGGGCGCCGCGCCTTGCTGTTCGACATCGGCGGCGGATCGACGGAGCTTGTCTGGGTCCGGTTGGCACAGGACCAGCGGCCGGAACTGATCGGGACGCTGTCCATGCCGGTGGGCGTCGTCGGCCTGTCGGAACAGTATGGCGCCGACGCCTTCACCGACGCCGGGTTCGCCGCCATGGTGGCGGAGGTGACGGAGCGGCTCGGCGCGTTCGAGCGGGTTCACCGCATTACGCAGGAGCTGAGGCAGGGTGGCGTTCGCCTGCTGGGCACCAGCGGGACGGTCACGACGCTTGCGGGCGAGGTGCTGGCGTTGCAGCGCTACCGCCGCACCCATGTCGACGGGCAGGTGCTATCCCGCGGCTCGGCCGCCGGTGCCGTGGCCGCGCTGCGCCGCATGGGCCGGGCGCGGCTGGCGGCGCATCCTTGCGTGGGGCCGGAGCGTGCCGAGTTCGTGTTGGCGGGCTGCGCCATCTACACCGCCATCCACACCCTATGGGCGGCGCCGGAGGTCACGGTGGCCGATCGCGGTCTGCGCGAGGGCATGCTGCTGCGCCTGATCCGCCACGCCCGGCACCGCGCCACCCGGTCCTGACGGCAGCACGGTGAGCAAGACGACGAAGGGCCAGGGCGGCAAGACGCCCGCGGCGCCGCGCGGCTTGGAGGTTCGGCTGCGCACGGCACGCGGCCGTACGACCACGCAGCAAGGTTGGCTGCAACGGCAGTTGAACGACCCGTATGTCCGCGCGGCACAGGCGCAGGGCTGGCGGTCGCGCGCCGCGTTCAAGCTGATGGAGCTGGACGACCGCTACAGCCTGATCCATCGCGGCGCGCGCATCCTCGACTTGGGCGCGGCCCCCGGCGGTTGGAGCCAGGTTGCGGTCAAGCGCGGCTGCGGCGCCATCGTCGGGGTGGACCTGCTTCCGGTCCAGCCGGTCACGGGCGCCCGGTTCATCGAGGGTGACTTCATGGACCCCGATATGCCGGCACGCCTGCGGGCGGAACTGGGCGGTGCGGCCGACCTGGTGCTGTCGGACATGGCGCCCAACACCACCGGGCACACCGCGACCGACCACATCCGCATCGTCGCCCTGGCGGAGATGGCCCTGGAGTTCGCCCTCCAGACGCTGGCACCCGGCGGCGGGTTCGTCGCCAAGGTTCTGCAGGGCGGCTCTGAACGCCGACTGCTGGAGCCGATGAAGCGCGCCTTTGCCAGCGTGCGCCACGCCAAGCCGCCGGCCAGCCGCAAGGAGTCCAGCGAGATGTATGTGGTGGCGAAAGGCTTCCGACTCCAGCCGCCATGCAGCTCGGCGTCTACCGAACGGCAGTAAGCACGAGGTATGGGCCGCTCTCCAGCGCATGAGCCCATGATGGCACCCCGTAACCTACCTGGATTTCCGGACGCCCGGCGCGTCAAACCAAAGACAGGTTTCTCAGGAGGTCTGCGAGCGCGTTGGCGAGATTTTGCAACCGGTGACATCCTTGAGTGGGACGCCCGACACGGCCGCATCGAGCGTTACAACCATAAGGGAGAGCATCTTGGCGAGTTTGATTATGAGAGTGGTCAACGGTTGAGTTTGCCCAACGCTACTCGGAAAGTCGATCCATGAACGTTGTTTTGAAAGTGCAGCCGCAGCAGCGTGTCGCCGACGTCAGGCATAGTATCCTAGCCTATGACCCCATGACGGCAGACCTTGGAGTGGAACTGCCGATACCGTTGTTTCTCGATACGTTGGCGTTGAAGGTCGCCCGTGTTCCACCGGAGGATAAATATGGGGCACTGTCATACCCACTGGAGCTAAGCGCGGTCGAGACCTTTCGATTCCTGCTTGGTCTTGAGGTCGATGTTCAGAAATGGGAGTATTTTCTAGAGGCTACTGTTACTTCCCTTTCTGGGTTATCGCGTCAAAAGCTTGAGGCGTTCGAGTTGATGAGGGAGTTGACCCCGCGACCTCGCTACGTTCGGTTGGAGAACGCCCGAGTATCAGAGCGGGAGCTGGTCCTGCCGACTCTGCGACTACTGGGTCAAGGGGATCGAGGCTGGCTGGCGACTAGCGAGCTGATCTCTCGCTTAACCGCGCTCTTCAAGCCTCTAGGTCAAGATGCTGAGATACTTGATGGCCGACACGACACCTACTTTTCCCAGAAGGTTCGCAACCTGATCTCGCACCGGGATCAACCATCCAGCTTCATACACCGCGGACTCGCCGAATACGAGCGTGATGGCCTACGTATCTCCGACTTCGGCAACTCTACTGTCGCCGCACTTCTCAACTGACAGCGGTTAAGCCGTGTCTTCGCTGGCGAGAAAATCATGACCGCTCTCGCCGAAGCCGCGGTCAACCGGCATGCGTGCCACTCGATTTCTTGTCGAAAACACGCACGCTTCGAGCAGGCTTACTCGCATCGGCTCAAGCCAGCAGTTCCATCGCGCCGTCTTCCCAGGATACAGCGTCGCCGGCCTGTAACTTGCGCCGGGCGCGTCCGCGCCCTATGTCGGATCGCCAAGGCGCGGGAGCCAACCTCCCGCCGGAGACACGCAGCCATGGCCCCCGATACCAACACGTCCGCGCTTCCCGCCTTCCGCGGCGACATGGCCATCCGGGAAGCGCTGACCTTCGACGACGTACTGGTCGTCCCGGGCTACTCCGAAATCCTGCCCAACACGGCGGACACCCGCACCCGGTTCACCCGGACCATCGCGCTGAACGTGCCGCTGGTCTCCTCCGCGATGGACACGGTGACGGAGGGGGCGATGGCGATCGCCATGGCCCAGCTCGGCGGTATCGGGGTGATTCACAAGAACCTCGACCCAAAGGAGCAGGCGGCGCAGGTCCGCATGGTCAAGAAGTTCGAGTCGGGGATGGTGGTGAACCCGCTGACCATCCACCCGGACCAGACGCTTGCGGACGCCCGGGCGCTGATGGACCTGCATCACATCAGCGGCGTGCCCGTGGTGGAGCGCGGCACCGGCCGGCTGGTCGGCATCCTCACCAACCGTGACGTGCGCTTCGCCACCGACCCGGCCGTCAAGGTGTTCGAGCTGATGACGCGCGAGGACCTGGTCACCGTGCAGAACGGCGTGCCGGCGGTGGAGGCCAAGCGGCTGCTGCACAAGCACCGCCTGGAGAAGCTGCTGGTGGTGGATGACGACTATCGCTGCGTCGGGCTGATCACCGTGAAGGACATGGAAAAGGCGCAGGCCCACCCGGTGTCCAACAAGGACGAACTCGGCCGCCTGCGGGTGGCGGCCGCCATCGGCGTGGGCGAGGACGGGATGGTGCGCGCCCGTGCGCTGATCGATGCCGAGATCGACGTGCTGGTGGTGGACACCGCGCACGGCCACTCCGCCGGGGTGATGGCCACCGTCGAGAAGATCAAGCGGCTGTCCAATGCCGTCCAGGTCGTGGCCGGCAACGTCGCCACGCCCGAGGGCGCGCTGGCCCTGATAGAGGCCGGGGCAGACTCGGTGAAGATCGGGATCGGCCCGGGCAGCATCTGCACCACCCGCGTGGTGGCCGGCGTGGGCGTGCCGCAGTTCACCGCCGTGCTGGAGACGGCGGCCGCCTGCCGGGAACGCGACACGCCGGCCATCGCCGATGGCGGGGTGCGCACCAGCGGCGACATCGTCAAGGCGATCGGCGCCGGGGCGGACGCGGTGATGGTGGGCAGCCTGCTCGCCGGCACGGACGAGGCGCCGGGCGAGGTGTTCCTCTACCAGGGCCGCAGCTACAAATCCTACCGCGGCATGGGCAGCATCGGCGCCATGGCACGCGGCTCGGCCGACCGCTATTTCCAGCAGGAGATCAAGGATACGCTGAAGCTGGTGCCCGAGGGCATCGAGGGCCGGGTCGGCTACAAGGGGCCGGTCTCCGCCGTGGTGCACCAGCTGGTCGGCGGGCTGCGGGCCGGCATGGGCTATACCGGCAGCGCCACGGTGGCCGACCTGCAGGCCAACACCCGGTTCCGCCGCATCACCGGCGCCGGCCTGCGGGAGAGCCACGTGCACGACGTGGCGATCACCCGCGAGGCGCCGAACTACCGCCAGGAGGCGTGACCCCCGCCGCCCGGCTGGCCGCCGCCATTGACCTGCTGACGGAAGTGGACGCGTTCCCCCGCCGACCCGCTGACGCCGTCGCCAACGACTTCTTCCGCGCCCGCCGCTTCATCGGCTCCGGCGACCGCCGGGCGGTGTCCGAGCGCGGGTGGCGCGTGCTGCGCAGCCGGCGACGGCTTGCCTGGTGGCTGGACCGGGCGGGCACCGCGCCCACGCCGCGGATGCTGATCGCCGCCTCCCTGCTGCTGGAGGGCTGGACCGTCGCCGGCGTGCAGCAATCCTATTCCGGCGGCCAATACGGCCCGGCGCCGATGCTGGCGCAGGAGGCTGTGGCCGCGGCACAGCTGGCCGGCCACACGCTGGACCATCCGGCCATGCCGGACGCGGTGCGGCTGGAATTGCCCGACTGGCTCCTGCCCCACGTCGCGGCGCGGTTCGGGGAAGCCCTGGGGCCAGAACTGCAGGCGATGGAGGCGGAGGCACCGCTCGACCTCCGAGCCAACCTGCTGCGCGGCACCCGGGAGCAGGCCGCTGCGGCCCTGGCGGCGGAGGGGATCGCCACGGAGCCGACGCCAATCTCGCCCTGGGGGTTGCGCATCGCCGGCCGTCGGGCGGTGACGACGGGGGCGGCGTTCCAGTCCGGCCTGGTGGAGATCCAGGACGAGGGCAGCCAACTGGTGGCCGCCCTGGTCGGCGCCGGGCCGCAGATGCGGGTGGCGGATTGGTGCGCCGGGGCGGGCGGCAAGACGCTGGCGATCGCCATGACGATGCAGAACCGCGGCCACATCGTCGCCTGCGACGTGCACGACAAGCGGCTGGAAGGCGCGGTCCGTCGCCTGCGCCGGGCCGGCGTGCACAACGTGGAGCGCCATCTGCTGGCCGCGGGCGACAAATGGGCCAAGCGGCGGGCCGGCACGTTCGACCGCGTGCTGGTGGACGCACCCTGCACCGGCACCGGCACCTGGCGGCGCAACCCGGATGCGCGCGCACGGCTGCGTCCGCTCGACCTGCAAGAGTTGCTTCCCAAACAGGCCGCGATCCTGGACGATGCCGCCCGGGTGGTGCGCGCCGGCGGCCGGCTGGTCTTCGCCACCTGCTCGTTGCTGCTGGAGGAGAACGAAGCACAAGTGGACGCATTCCTCACCCGGCATCCGGAGTTCGCGGTGGTCCCGCTTGCCCAGGCCTGGCCGCTGGGGGAGGTGGCGCCGTGTCCGGGCCCATACCTGTCCTTGACTCCGCGGCAGCACGGCACGGACGGCTTCTTCGCCGCGGTGCTGGAGCGGAGCGGAGCGGAGCCGACATGATCGCGGTGCGCCGCGCCCGGCCATCCGACGCGCCGCTGATCGGGGCGGTCCACGTCGCAGCATGGCGCAGCGCCTACCCTGGGATCCTGCCGGAGGATTACCTGGCCGGCCTGTCGGTCACCCGGCAGGCCGCGTTCTACGACCGCCAAATCCGCGCCGGGGCGGGAGTCTACGTCGCCATCGCCTCAGGCCAGGACGTGGTGCGCGGCGCCGGGCCACGCCTGGTCGGTTACACCACGGTCGGCCGCAGCGGCACTTCGCCGCCAGGCGGCATCGTCGCGGATGGCGAGATCGAGACGCTGTACGTGCTGGACGACTGGCGCGACCGCGGTGTCGGCCGGCGCCTGATCCGCACCGGCGCCGCGCATCTGGCCGCGGCGGGCAGCCGCGCGGCCTTCCTCTGGGTGCTGCGCAACAACCCAAGCCGGTGGTTCTACCAGCGGCTGGGCGGCCGGGCCGTGGCGGAGTCGGACACCCGCGTGGCCGGGGTGTCGGTGCCGCAACTCGCCTACGCCTGGGACCCCATCGAGCGCCTGATCGCGGCCTCTCCCGCGCCGTAAGGCAGCCGTCTAGCCGCCAACCCGCTTCGCCGTCCCCAGCACCGCATCCAGGTTGCGTCGCATGATCGGCAGCACCGCCGCATCTGCGGTGACCATCAGGGCGGCAGTTGCCCCATCGATGAGCAACAGGATTTGCCGCGCCACGATCGCCGGCTCGGCAAACCCAGCCTCGGCTGCCAAGCTGCCGAGGAAGCCGAGCACCACCCGGTGGTGCTCGGCTGCGATCTGGCGCAGCCACTGCTCAGACTTGTCGTGCTCGGCGATGGCGTTCATGAAGGCGCAGCCGTAGAACCGGCCGCTGCGATACCACTGCGCCAGCGCATCCGCGATGCCGGCCAGACGCGCCATGGGCGTCGCCGCCGTCGCGTTTACCGCGCCGAAGAATGCCTCCCGCCAGTCTGCCCCTTCCCGCGCCAACTTCGCGCAGCAGGGCATCTTTCGACCCGAACCTGCCATACAGCGTCATCTTCGACGCACCGGCCGCGGCCAGGATGCTGTCGATGCCAGTGGCGTGGATACCCTGGCGGCAAAACAGGTCACGCGCAGCCGCCACGATGCGCTCATGCGCGGGGAGCGGCCGGGGTGTGGTCACGGCGAGATCGTTCACGGGGCGAATCCTCGCAGCCGACGCGGCGATCTGCAAGCCACCTTACTGGCACGCAGTTTGCATGCATTCACGTGAGATAGACAGACCTGTCTGTATGACGCATGCAGTGCCTGTTCCGGCATCCGCCGACGTGACAGGTAGAAGGACGAAACTCATGAGCGCCACTGCGACCAAGCCACCCTCCGCCGGACCCGGCGCCGTCACCGGGTGCCTTGCTCCGATTGACAAGGGCGGCTTGGACGAGCTGATCGCCAAGGGCCGTGCCAACCCACAGGCTATCAAGACGCTCAAGTGCAAGACCATCGCGGAGGGTCGCTTCCGACACCTGAACATGATCCGCGACCTGCCGCCCTACATCGTGGACGAGCCGCCGGGCCTGCTGGGCGACGACACCGCGCCCAACCCGTCGGAGGCGTCGTTGGCCGCCCTGGGGTCCTGCCTGGCCGTGGGCATCCATGCCAACGCTGTGGCCCGGGGCATCACCATCCGCACGCTGGAGCTGGAGCTGGAGGCGGACATCAACATCACCGCCGTCTGGGGCACCGGTGACACCAGCCCGAAGCCGGTCGGTTTCGACGCGGTGCGGGTGAAGGTGCACCTGGATGCGGACGCACCGAAGGCCGAGTTGGACGCGCTGGTCGCCCATGCACGGACCTGGTCGCCGGTGGCCAACACCTTCGCCAAGCCGGTTCCCGTCGACTGCGCGATGGTCTGACCTGACCGGCCGGGGAGCAACCGCATGAGCCACTCGCTTGCCCCCGGCCGGCCTGCGGCCACCGGCGCGCCGGCCTTGCCGGCGGTGCTAGAGGCGGAGCTGGCTCCCCTGGTGTCGCAGATCGACGAGGGGCTTTACCCCGGCGAGGCGATGCGGCGGTTGGGGCAGGCGGGGGCGTTCAACCGCCACCTCGCCGTGTGCGGCGAACGGGATCTGGGCGCGGCGATCGCGGCCATGGCGGAAGTCGCCGCCGTGTGCATGTCGACCGCGTTCTGCACCTGGTGCCAGGACGCGTGCGGCTGGTACTTGGAGAACACCGACAACGTCGCGCTGCGCGACCGCCTGCAACCCGGCATCGCCGACGGTTCGCTGCTCGGGGGCACCGGGCTGTCGAACCCGATCAAGGCGCTCAGCGGGATCGAGGGTTTCGCCCTGCGCGCCACCCGGGCGGCGGGCGGCTACGTCGTCACCGGGGTGCTGCCCTGGGTGAGCAACCTCGGCGAAGGCCACTGGTTCGGCACGGTGTTCGAGGATGCGGCCGATCCGGCGCACCGCATGATGGCCATGGTCCAATGTGGCCAGCCCGGCGTCGAGATCCGGCAGAACGTACGCTTCTCCACGCTGGAGGGCACCGGCACCTACTCCGTCCGGTTCCGCCGCGCCTTCATCGCCGACGATATGATGCTGGCGGACCCGTTGGGCGACATGGTGGCGCGCATCCGCCCGGGCTTCGTGCTGTTGCAGACGGGGATGGGCTTGGGCGTGATCCGCGCCAGCATCGACGCCATGATGCAAGCGGACGTGACCCAGGCTGCGACCAACCAGTTCCTGCCGAAGCGGCCCCCGTATTTCGAGGCCGCACTGGACGGACTGCGCGCCACGCTGATGCGGCTGGCCAAGACGCCGCGGGATGGTTCGGCCGACTACGTCCGGCAGGTGCTGGAGTCGCGGCTGCGCACGGGGGAGCTGACGCTGGAGGCGACGCAGGCGGCCATGCTGCACACCGGCGCGCGCGCCTTTATCGCCGGCGCGGCCGTGCAGCGGCGCCTGCGCGAGGGCTATTTCGTCGCGATGATCACTCCTTCCACCCGGCATCTCTCGCAGGAGCTGAGCCGGTTGGCCGCCCACTGAGTCCCATCACAGCAGGAGTGCAAGCCGTGCCCGACAAGATCCTGATCTCGCCCGCCGAACTCTCTGCGCTCATGGCGGCCGGCAGCACGGTGGTGATCGACACCCGCTCCCCGGAGAACTATGCCGCCGGGCACATCGCCGGCGCGGTGAACATGTTCGACATCTTCACTTACCTGGCGATGTCCACCAAGGAGGGCATGGCCGAGCTGAAGGAGAAGTTCACCACCGCATTCGGCGCCGCCGGCATCGGCGGGGACGAGACGGTCGTGTTCTACGAGGGTTCGATGAACTCGGGCTTCGGCATGTCCTGCCGCGGCTACTACCTGCTGAGCTTCCTCGGCTACCCGAAGGCGCACATCCTGCATGGCGGGCTGGCGGCGTGGCAGGCGGCGGGCATGCCGGTGACGACGGAGGTGCCGTCCCCGGTGGCGAAGACCTTCCCGCAATCGACGGCGGGCGAGCACATGATGCTCGACAAGGACGACATGCTGCAGGCGCTGGGTGACGACGCGATCATCAAGCTGGACGTGCGCGACGTGGACGAGTGGATCGGCACCTCCTCCTCCCCCTACGGCCCGGACTTCGCGCCGCGCAAGGGGCGCATCCCCGGCGCCAAGTGGCTGGAATGGTATCGCCTGATGAAGCCGACCGCCGCCGGCCCGATGTTCAAGTCCAAGGACGAGCTGCTGGCGGAGCTGCACACGGTGGGCGTGAAGCCGGAGACGCCGGTCTACCTCTACTGCTTCAAGGGGGCGCGCGCCTCCAACTCCCTGGTGGCGCTGCACGAGGCCGGCATCAAGGACGTGCGCATGTATTTCGGCTCCTGGAACGAGTGGAGCCGCGACCCAGCGCTGCCGATCGACTCCGGTATGCCCTTCGCCTGAGCCTTCGGCTGGTCGGTTATGCCGGGTGCAATGCTCTCAGAGCATTGCACTAGCCTGCCGGCGAGCGTCTCGCCAGCCACCAAGGATAGCGGCGCGTAATCACTTCCAAGCTGCTCAGCTGCGGGCGGAAACTACCCGGTCAAATGAAGGAACATATCATGAACTAAGTCGCGGTGTTCATCGATGCATGATGTCGCCCGGCTTGGCCCCGAAGACCACGCGAGGCTGTCCCGCCTGTTGACGGCGGCCATACGGGCTTTGCCGCTCGGCCTGGCAGTCATTGCGCGGCGGGTGTTTGGCACGGGCGCGAACACGCCTGGCATCGCCAGCATTATCAGGGCAGCCGCCCTGCTGGGCCATGGCGGGGACAATGCCGACCTGCGAGCCGCGACCGACGCGCTGGGGCAGGCGGCCCAGGTGACGCTGGTGCGCGACCTGCAGCCAGTCCGCCCGCCGACGGAGAGGCCAGATGTTGCTCCCCGGTCGTCATGGGTCGGGCCGCTGGGCCGATCCCTCGGCGTTCTCTGGACCACGGCCGAGCTGCTGCGTGCCGTGCGGAGTTGGGCCGAGCTGCAGCAGGCCGGAGACACGTTCGGCGGTCTTGACCGGACGAAGCCTGCGGACGTGATGGCAGCCTATTTCCCTTGCGCCTGCAGAGCGGTGATCGCTGACGCCGTATGCTTTCTGCGTTGTCCGCGAGAAGCCCGTCAAGGGTATACGGCAACACTGGCCACCAAGCGTAGTACCGGCCTAATTAGGTGAAAGCTACCTTAGCAGCCTTTGATCACGCGCGCGGACCTGTTTACAACCTCAACAATATTCGAGTTGTGACGCCAAAACAGCATGACCGCGTTCCAAAGGAGGAAATGTCAAGATGACCAAGGGCGAGTTAATTTTTACGGTGAAATCTATATTCAGCACCAATAACAGCGACGAAGAGATAAGCTCCACTCTGACAACCTTAAGTCGAGCTTTGCCGCATGCGGAAATCAGTGATCTCATCTTTTGGAATGATCCTGACTTGACCCCAGAAGAGGTAGTCGAAGTGGCCCTTAGAAGAGAGAAGGAGTACGCTGCGCGGCACGGTGGGGAGCCGTATGAGGATCCCACATGAGACTGCGTATAGTTGGGTGGTCATTGCCGAACTTTGTCGATCTAGCAATGAGACGTGAACAGCACGCCTTCTTACGACAAAACGTTGAGTTTGAGTGCGGTCGACATCCTTGCGGACGCTACCCGCACCCTACGTCGCTGCGCACTTGTAATGTCAACCTTTCGTTGCGCCTGGCGAGGTCGTCATGACCAACCCCTTGCCTCCGGCAGGGAAGGACGGTTGGCTGATGGAATGAAGAACGAAGCTGGCGCAGCTATTCCCGGCCGAATTGCAAAAAAGCTGGTGGGCCGTCGCTCTGCCAGTTTCGACGAGTTCCGACACGGCGTTTTGGCTGCTTGTCGGACAGACGCCCGAACTTACAAGGCTCTTGATAAATCCAATATTGCACCGATAAGCAAGGGTAACGCACCATACCCACCCAGACGAGAGCAAGTTACAGTTTCTATAGCTGGGGAGTTAAGCAGACGGCCCTAGGAGTTGCATTATGGTCCCTCTCTTGGGTCTGGCGGACCTGTGAACGACCTAAGCACTATTCGGATCGTAACCCCTCTGCAGCATGATCGCCTTACGAGAGAGGGAAAAATCAGATGACAGAAAAAGAAATAATATCTGTTGTTGAGTCTATTTTTCCGGAAGGAACAACAATGAAACTGCAACTGCTATGCTGCACAGATTAGACCAAGCACTATCTCATTCACAAATATATGACCTTATATTCTGGAGCGGTCGTGATCTGACGCCAGAACAGGTGGTGGAAGAAGCTCTTCGTAACGAGGATGAGTATGCCGCCCAGCATGTCGGCAAACCGTTCAAAGAACACAGATAAGGCCGGTGAAGAGGGCGAGGAGCCAGCCATTCCGAGTGGGTTAGCTGCCGAACTGAACACCGGGTGTGTCCCTACAAATCACGACAGTCTCATCGTCGGAGGGCACGCCCTCCTTGCTCATATGGGTAGCAAAGTCGGTGACTTCGAAACAGCGCCGGCCTCTCACCGAGGACTGATGAGTGTCGGTCCGCCCCTTCGCTGATCACGTCAGCACCCCAGCCAACGCCCCGCTCATGCATGTCCCGATCGTCCCTGACACCAGCGAGCGCAACCCCAAGGCCGTGATCTCTGCGCGCCGTTCCGGCACCATGGCGCCCATGCCGCCGATGACGATGCCCAGCGAACCGAAATTCGCGAAGCCGCACAGCGCGTAGGTTAGGATGATCCTTGATTGTGCGCTCAACCCGTCGGGCGGCAGGGCGGCCAGGCGCAGGTAGGCGACGAACTCGTTCAGCACCGTTTTCGTGCCCATCAGCAGCCCGGCCGTGCCCGTTTCCGCCCAGGGCACGCCGATCAGCCACAGCACCGGGCGGAACGGCTGGGCGAACAGCGCCTCCAGCGTCCAGCCGCCGGGCAGCAGGCCCAGCGCCTGGTTCAGCAGGCTCACCAGCGCCACCGCCACCAGCAGCGTGGTGGTGATCCCCACCAGTGGCCCAACCCCGTCCGCCGTGCCGCGCACCAGCGCGTCCAGGCTGCCCGATGATTCGCCGCGCGACACCTTTGCCACGGCGGCCACGGTGGCGGGGCGGAACGGCACCATCAGCGCGGACGCCGCCAGCGCCGCCGGGGTGCTGATGACGGAGGCGACGATGATCGTGCCCAGCGCGTTCGGGATCACCGGGCCCAGGATGGTGCCGTAGATCACCATCACCGTGCCGGCGATCCCGGCCATGCCGACGCTCATCACCGCGAACAGCTCGCCCCGCTGCATGCCCGCCAAATAGGGCCGGATCAGCAACGGCGCCTCGATGTTGCCGACGAAGATGTGGATGGCGGCGGCCAGCGCCAGCGATCCGTCGATGCCCAGCGCCCGGCGCAGCACGAAGGCGAACGCGCCGGTGATCCGTTGCAGCACGCCCCAATGGAACAGCAGCGAGCCGAGCGCGCTGATCACCAGCACCAGCGGCAGGATCTTGAACGCCAGGATCAGGCTGGCGCCGGGCCGCACCTCCGCGAAGGGCAGGGCGCTCCCGCCGAGATAGCCGAACAGGAAGGACGTGCCTTCGTCCGTCGCGCGCTGCAAGGCGTCCGCCGCGTGGTTCAGCAGCAGCACCGCCGCCCGGGCCGGCGCCACGTCGATCAGCAGCACGGCCAGCGCGACCTGCAGCACCAGGCCACCGGCGACGATGCGCCAGGGAATATGCCGCCGATCCTCGCTGCACGCCCATGCCAGGAGAAGCAATGCCAGCCAACCCACCAGACCGCGCATGGTTCCTCCTTATCTCATGGGCGATAGTACACACGGCGTCGGTGTTCGTGGACAGGCTTGGCGATGCCCAGTGCGGGACCCTCACCCAACCCTCCCCCAGAGGGAGAGGGCTTGCGGTGTGTGTCGTCAGTCGGTCCGCAGACCTCGTTCACGCAGACGACACGCCACGCGGCGGGATGGCGCTCCAGCCGGGTGAGGGAGATGTTCTGCACCGCCAGGTGCAGCGCCGTGTCGGCGGGGATGCCGAGCGCGTGGGCCACCGCCGCGCGGATGGCGCCGCCATGGCTGACGACAACCACGTCCGCCCCGTCATGCGTCGCAGCCAGCCGCTCCATCGCGGCACCGACGCGCGTGATCACCTGCGCCATGCTCTCGCCGCCGGGCGGCACCTCCTCGCCGCCGAGCGGCCAGAAGGTATGTGCCGGCAGGCTCAGCCTGGCCGGGAGATGGGCGTGCGCCAGCCCCTGCCACTCGCCGAGGTGCTGCTCGATCAGGTCCGGCTCGATCGCCAGCGCCTGGACCGGGTAGCCGGCGCGGAACAAGGCCTCGGCCGTCAGCACCGTGCGCGACAGCGGCGTGGCGACCCAGCTGGCCGGGCGGGGCAGGCGGCGCGCCAGGCAGCGATACGCCTCCGCCTGCGCTACCAGCGTATCGGGGCAGAGCGGCACGTCCATGGTGCCATACAGCATCGCCCGCGCGTTCTCCTCCACCAGCGCGTGGCGGATCAGCCAGAACCGAGTCTCCGCCATCTATTCCCCGATGTTCAACAGCGCGCCGCCCTGCCGCGCGTGCCGGAACTGCCCGGCGAACACCCCCATCGCCGCCACCATCCACGCCACGTTGAGCCCGGCGGCCCAGGCCAGATGGTCCCATCGCACCACGCCGTCCGCCAGCGCCGCGCGCATGCCCTCGAACACGTGGGCGGAGGGCAGGGCGAGTGCCACCGGCTGGATCGCGGCCGGCAGCACCGCCACCGGGTAGAACACGGCGGAGAACGGCGTCAGCCCGAACAGCACCGACCAGGCCAGCGCCTCCGCCCCGGCGCCATGCCGCAGGATCAGCGACAGCACGCCCAGCGAGACCCACCAGCCCATGACCAGGAGGTTGAGGAAGAACAGCACCACGACGGGTCCCATGGCGAAGAGGTCGAACGCATACAGCACCCAGGCCAGCAGCACCGCCGGCAGCACGCCCACCAGCACCCGCAGCACCGAGACGGCGACCATCGCCGCCAGCATCTCCCACGGCCGCAGCGGGCTGACGAAGACGTGGGCCAGGTTGCGCGACCAAACCTCCTCCAGGAAGGACAGCGCGATGCCCATCTGGCTGCGCAACGCCACCTCCCACAGCAGCACGCCGCCCAGCAGCGTCCCCGCCGCGACCGCCACCGGCGCGTTGGTGCGGCCGGCGATGAAGGATGCGGTGAAGCCCCAGATCAGCATCTGCAGCGTCGGCCAATACGCCAGCTCCAGCAACCGCGGCCACGAGCGGCGGTAGAGTGCCAGATGGCGATAGACCAGGCCCCAGATGCGCCGCGCCGCCATCACGCCGCCCGCCGCCGGTCGCGGGCGATGTCCAGGAACACCGCCTCCAGGTCGTCCCGGCCGTAGCGAGTCAGCAGCTCCGCCGGGGTGCCGCGGTCCACCACGCGCCCCTGCTTCAGCATCAGCACGTCCGAGCACAGCCGCTCCACCTCCGCCATGTTGTGGCTGGCCAGCAGGATGGAGCAGCCGCTCGCCGCCCGGTAGCGCTCCAGCCAGCTGCGCACCCAGTCGCCGGTATCGGGGTCCAGGCTGGCGGTCGGCTCGTCCAGCAGCAGGACGTCCGGGCGGTTGATCAGGGACTTGGCCAGCGCCACCCGCGTCTTCTGCCCGGCCGAGAGTTGGCCGGCCGGGCGGTGCAGGAAGGGTACGAGCTCCAGCTCCGCCGCCAGCTCGGCGATCCGCCGCTCCAGCTTGGGCACGCCGTACAGGTGGCCGTACACGCGCAGGTTCTCCGCCACCGACAGGCGTGCCGGCAGCGCCACGTAGGGCGAGGAGAAGTTCATCCGGGCCAGCGCCGCGAACCGGTCCCGCGCCATGTCGCGGCCCAGCACGCTGATGGTCCCGCCGGAGGGGATCAGCAGGCCGAGCAGCATGGCGATGGTCGTGGTCTTGCCCGCGCCGTTGCCGCCCAGCAGGCCCAGCGTCTCCCCCCGGCCGACACGGAAGGACAGCGCGTCCACTGCCGTGACGTCGCCGTAGCGCTTCGTCAGCCCCTCGACCCGGATTGCATCCATGGCCGAGGGATTAGGCCGCTGCCGCCCGTTCGCCAAGGGTTGCCCGGTCCGCCGCCGGACCGGTGAACAGGTGGATCCCGACCGACACGCCCCACGCCATCGCGGCCGGGTCCTCGCCGCATTCCAGCACCAGGGCGGCGGCGGGGCAGGCGTCCAACAGGGGCCCGGCCTGCTGCGGCAGGTCGAGCGACCAGGGCAACACCAGGTAGTCGAGGTCGAGTGCGGCGGCCGACAGCACCGCGAGCAGGTCCGGCGTCGCGTCGCGCAGCATGAGCCGGTAGTCGCGTGCCCGCGCGAAACCGCGGGCGAAGGCGAAGGCGGCGGCGTCCGCCACCACGTCGGCCGGGTGCAGCGCCAGCACCACCCGGCCGCGCAGGGCCGGCGGCAAGCTGGCGTCGAGCTTGAGGAACTCCGGCCCGAGCACGCTGACGACGTTCAGGTCCAGCGCGAACGGGCCGGCGCCACGCAGCTCGTCCGGGCCGGCCAGCAAGGCCAGCATTCGCCGGTCCAGCGTGCGGGTGAGCCGGCGGTAGAGCCAGGGATCGCCCGCCAGGTCCCGTTCAGGCAGCAACTCGGCCGAGAGCTCGGCCAGGGAGAGCGTGCGGCGTTCCCAGGCGAGCGTGGTGGTGGCATCGTTCACGTGCCACACCGCCTCCCGCCGGGCGAAGCGGGCCAGGTTGGCCTGGGCCAGCGCGGACTCGATCAGGAACAGCGACGCCGGGTCCAGTGGCGGGTCGCTGCCCGGTGGAGCCTCCTGCGGCATGGTGGCCGCCAGCGCCCGAAGGAGAAGGTCGCCGCCCTCGGGCAGGTCATACAGGAAGACCAGCTCGTGCAGCGACGGCGCCGGCACGGCGGCGTCCGCCAGCAGGTGGTCCAGCGCGTCCACCACGTCCAGCAGCGCGGCTTCGGCGTCGCCACGCCAGACCACGACTAGCCGCGGACCCGGCACGTGGAACAGCTCGGCCCGCGATGCCCGCAGCAACGGCGTGAGCGCCGCTTCGGCCAGGCGGTGGTGGTGTGGGCGGGACAAGGCCGGTGGCAGGTGGTCGATGCGCAGCAGCAGCGCCTGGCGCGCCACCCCGGCGGCGGCGCATTCCGCCACCAGCGCCGCGACCCGCTCGGACGCGGACTGCTTCACGCGGGCAGCGGGATGGCAGCCCGGCGCTGTCGCACGGCGTCCAGCAGTTCCGTGTCCCGGCAGCCGACGCGGCCGGCGCTTCCCGTCGCGGACGCCCGGTCGATGCACTGGCGCAGCGTGCAGGCGGCGGCATGGTGGCAGACGGTGATCCGCTCCGCCGCCAGCATCGCGTCCACATGGCGGCCCTGGAAGCAGCGGATGGCGTGGCTGCGGCCCCACGCCAGCGCCGCCTCGGTCTCCGCACGGTGCAGCACGATCCGCTCCGGGCCGAATGCGACGATGGCGGCGGAGAGCAGCCGGCGCTCGCGGCCGGGCAGGGTGGCCATGCGGGGGGACCAGTCCAGCTTCAGCAGGTCCGGCTGCCAGGCGGCCGGGTGGGCCAGCGACATCACGGCGTGGTCGACGCCATCCAACACCAGGCGGCACCCGGTGCTGCGCAGCCGCTGGCGGGCGGCGTGGAAGCGGGCGATGTCGCTCACCGCCTCCATGAACTGGATCTCGACGCCGAGCTCCAACCCATGGCTGCGCGTCGCGGCGAACCGCGCGAACTCCTCCGACAGGACGCTGCTCACGGTGAGGTTGAGGTGGAGCATCGGCAGGCCGGCCAGCTGTCGGGTGCCGGCGGCATGCAGCACGCGCTCGTCCAGGCGCGCGGCCAGGTGGCGGAACAGGAATGGATCGGTGACCACGGGCAGTGGCGCGCCGTTCCGCGCCTCCAGCGCCGCGAGCGAGACGCTCAGCTCCTGATACAGGGTTTGCAGGCGCTGCCCGGTGACGCGCACGGCGGTCTGCCGGCGCACCAGCTCGTCCACCGGTGCGGAGGCGAGCACCGCCTCCGCCGCGGCCAACGCGCCGAGCGGAACGGGGGCGTCCTCCGGCATGGTGCCGTAGGTCGCCGCGTTGGCCAGGGCGGCGCGGGCGATATCCTCGTCGTCCGGAAGCGACCAGAGGGTGAGCAGGCGGTCGATGCCGGGCGCCTCCGGCCGGAACAGGTGCGACAGGGTGGGCACCAGGGCGGCGCTGGTCGCCGGGTCGGTCAGCAGCACGAAGTCGCCGTTGCCGCACAGGAACACCTGGCCGCCATGGGTCTGCACCGCGCCCTCCAGCAGGGCGGTGGCGATGCGCCGGTGATGGGGCCGCGGGCCCGGGGCGTGCAGCCGGGACAAATGCAGGATGAGGATGGAAACCGGGCGCTTGGCCCGTCCGGCGCGGTCAAGACCCAGGTCCACCGCCTGCTGCAACGGGCTGGCGGCGGGGTTGCTGGCGGCGAGGATCACCCGCCCGCCACTGGTCTGAAACCGTCCGTCCCCAAGCTCGCGCATTGCCAGTCGTCGCCCCAACCCTCGCGCGCTACACTGGAAGGGTGATGGTTTCCGCATCGTTAAGTCACCCGGCGCCCGGCTGGCTCTCGCCGGGCACGCGCGTCTACGCGATCGGCGACGTCCATGGCTGTGCCGACCGGCTGGCGCAGCTGCACGGGCAGGTCGCGCTGGACTTGCGGCGCGACCCGGTCGCATCGCCGTTGCTGCTGCATGTGGGGGACTACGTGGACCGCGGTCCAGCCTCCGCCGCGGTGGTGCGGCGGCTGGCGGCGGGGCCGGTGCTGCCGGGCGTGCCGACCGTCTGCCTGCGAGGCAACCACGAGCAGATGATGCTGGATGCGCTGACCGGCGACGCGGCGAGCGTCGAGCACTGGCTGGGCAACGGTGCCGGCGAGACGCTGCGGAGCTGGGGGTTGCGGACGGGCCAGTCCATCGCTGCATGGCGGACGGCGATGGCGCCGGAGCTGCCCTTCCTGCACGGGCTGGCGCTGTTCCACGAACTCGACGGCTACGTGTTCGTCCATGCCGGCTTGCGCCCCGGCATCCGCATGGCGGCGCAGTCCGGCGAGGACATGTTGTGGATCCGGGAGGAGTTCCTGGACAGGAGGGGTCCGATCCTTCCGGAGGCACCGCGGATGGCGGTGGTGCACGGCCACACGCCGCGACCATCGCCCGAGATCGCGGGCCAGCGGATCGGGCTGGACACCGGCGCCGTGACGGGCGGCGCGTTGACGTGCGCCGTGCTGGAAGGCCGGACCGTCCGCTTCCTGACGGCCTAGACGACCACGATGCGGCATAGGCTGCGATCGATTAACCAGAGGTTGCTGGTCGTTTCCGCAACGTTTTCTTCAGCAATCTTCGGGTAACCTTCCCCGGCCAGTGCGAGGGTTCCGTGTCAGAGCTTGTTCAGATCATCTATCACAGCCGCGCCACCTCCCGAGCCGATACCAGCCGGGAGGGCATGGAGCTGCTGCTCCGCCAAGCACGGAACCGAAATCTGCAGGCCGGTTTGACTGGCGCTCTGCTCTACGGGGATGGCCGCTTCGCGCAAGTCCTCGAGGGCTCCGAGCCAGCCGTGCGGCACGTCATGGCTTCCATCCGACGCGACCAGAGGCACACGGGTATCGTGCTCCTGGAAACCGAAAGGTCGATTGCGGAGCCGGCGTTCGCCGACTGGGCCATGGCCGGCCTCCATTTCGAGGACGGTCGCATGCGCGTGTTCCCGACATTTGCCTCAGACCCGCAGTCGCTTGGCCTGAGTGGCGACTGCCTGCTTGGTATGCTGAAGTGGATGGTCGCCGGCGACCGTACTTCGATCCATGCCCTGCCGAGCCCCGCCCGGACGGCCGTCACGCACATGCGCCATCTGCCGATCGTGCTACATTGACAAGGAGGGCCGGTGGCTCGGCCGACCACGGGCCCGCGCGCTCTACCCCCAGTCGGTTCCTACCGGCCTTTGGCACGCGCAACGAGGAAAACCGACGCCGGACCGCGCAGTCGAGCTGGGAGAACACGCCGCACATCATACGCTCCGCTGCCGGCCACCTGTGCATGGTGGCCTGCGACGGCACGCTGGTCGCGTCCGCCGACACCCTGACCCAGCTTGTCGACGTGCACTCCCTCGGCATCGGAGTGTCTCCGGGCGACCCCGCGCCGATCACCTGCGGGATGGTGAGCGCGCCGCCATCCGACACGAAGGGGCGTTGCAACTGCAAAGGCCTCGGCTCGACATCCAGGCTCCCGCCTTTCCTGGATTGAGGTTCGGCCGACCGTGCGGGATGACGCACGACCCGGTGTCGAACGTGTGGTTGCTCCCATGCGAGGTAACCGATCGGTCATCGCCTCCTCCCACGGGCGCGCTGATAAGTCCCGCCGCGTGAGCACATGCGGATCATGCTCGTTTTTTCTTCTCCCTCTCCTCCTGGGAGAGGGCTTTGAGGAGCGCGTCAGACGCCCAGCACGTCCCGCATGTCGTAGAGGCCGGGCGCCCGCCCCGTGACCCAGCGCGCGGCCTGGATAGCGCCGACCGCGAACGCGCGCCGGTCGAAGGCGCGGTGGGTCAGCGCGATGTGCTCGTCGCCGGCCGCGAACAGCACCGTGTGCTCGCCGACCACTTGGCCGCCGCGCAGGGACGCGAAGCCGATGTCACCGGACTTGCGTGGCCCGGTATGGCCTTGTCGACCGCCCTGCGCCACGGCCGCCAGGTCGACTCCGCGGCCGCGTGCCACCGCCTGCCCCAAGCCGATGGCGGTGCCGGACGGCGCGTCCACCTTCTGCCGGTGATGCATCTCGACGATCTCCGCATCGTAGCGCTCCGCCGGCAAGGCTGCCGCCATCCGCTCCGCCAGCGCCAGGACGAGGTTCACCCCCGGAGCGAAGTTCGGCGCATAGACCACGGGGCTGACCCGCGCAGCGAGCGCGACGGCAGCTTCGTCGTCGGCTGACAGCCCGGACGTCCCCAGGACCCAGGCCTTGCCGGCCTCGGCGATGATCGTCGCATGCTGCTTGACCGCCGATGCGGCGGTGAAGTCGATGACCACGTCCGAGCCGGCGATGACGCCGGCGAGAGGCACCGTGCGCGATGACCCACCAGCGAGTTCGAGCCCCGCCGCGGCGACCTCCTCCTGCAGGAGGCAGCCCATCCGTCCGGTGATCCCGGCGATGACGACCCGGACCGTCACGGCCGAAGGCTTAGGTCCGTCCTTCGAAGAAGGCGGCCACCTTCGCGAAGAAACCCTCGCTCTCCGGGCTGCCGTTCTTGTTGTGCTTGGTCGCCTCCGCCTCGAACTCTTCCAGCAGTTCGCGCTGGCGCTTGGTCAGTTGCAGCGGCGTCTCCACCGCGACCTGCACATACATGTCGCCTCGCGCCGCGCTGCGCAGCACGGAGAATCCTTTGCCCCGCAAGCGGAACTGGTCACCGGACTGCGTGCCGGGGGTGATCTTCACCTTGGCCCGGCTGCCGTCGATCACCGGCACCTCCACGTCGCCACCGAGGGCGGCCTGGGTCATCCGCAGCGGCACCCGGCAGTAGATGTTGGCGCCGTCGCGCTGGAAGATGTCGTGCGGCTTGATCGCCACGTGGACGTAGAGGTCGCCCGCGGGCGCACCGGCGCCACCTGCCTCGCCCTCGCCTGCAAGCCTGATCCGCACGCCGTCCTCGACGCCCGCCGGAATGGAGACGGACAACGTACGGTCCCGCGGCACGGTGCCCGCGCCGCTGCAGACACGGCACGGGTTGCGCACCACGCGGCCCATGCCGCCGCAGGTCGGGCAGCTCCGCTCCACCAGGAAGAAGCCCTGCTGCGCGCGCACCTTGCCGGAGCCGCCGCAGGTGGAGCAGTTGTCGCGCTCGGCCTGCTTGCTGGCTGAGCCGGTGCCGGCACAGGCGTCGCAGGCCACGCGGGTGGGGATGCGCAGGTCGACCTTGGTGCCGGTATAGGCCTCGGCCAGCCCGACCTCGACCTGTGCCCGCAGGTCGGAGCCGGCGCGGGTTCGGCTGCCGCCCGGGCCGCGGCGACCGCCCATGAACTCTCCGAACATCTGGTCGAAGATGTCGCCCAGCCCGCCTTCCTGGAACCCGAAGCCGCCTCCGCCGCCGGGGCCGCCATTCTCGAAGGCGGCGTGGCCATACCTGTCGTAGGCCGCGCGTTTCTGGTCGTCCCGCAACACGTCGTAGGCTTCGTTGACTTCCTTGAACTTCGCCTCGGCCGTCTTGTCCCCGGGATTGCGGTCCGGATGGTACTTCATCGCCTGCTTGCGATAGGCGCGCTTCAGGTCCTCGGCCGACGCCTCCCGGGTGGACTCCAACAGAGCGTAGTAGTCTTGCTTTGCCAATTCAGCCCCCAGGATGGACGGCGATTGGGCTTTCACCCCGACCCCGCCGGGACCCGATGGCCCCGAACCCCCTTGTCAGATCGATCTAAACGAGGAACCGGGAGCGGCCACGGACCGCCCCCGGCTTGGTGTCAGGCCGACTTCTTCGTGCGGTCGTCGACTTCCTCGAACTCGGCGTCCACGACGTTCTCATCCGGCTTGCCCGACTGCGCGTCTGGGCCGCCGGGCATCGGTGCCTCGGACTGGGCCTTGTAGACGGCCTCGCCGATCTTCATCGCCGCCTGCGTCAGCCGCTCCGACGCCGCCTTGAGTGCCGCGGTATCCGTCCCCTCCAGGGCCGACTTCGCCGCGGCAACCGCGGACTCCGCCTCGCCCTTGTCCTGCGGCGGCAACTTGCCGCCGTGCTCCGCCAGGTTCTTCTCGACAGAGTGCACGGTCGATTCGAGCTGGTTGCGCGTCTCCACCTGCTCGCGCCGGGCCTTGTCGGCGTCCGCGTTGGCCTCGGCCTCGCGCACCATCTGCTGGATGTCCGCCTCGGACAGCCCGCCGCTGGCCTGGATGCGGATCTGCTGCTCCTTGCCGGTCGCCTTGTCCTTGGCCTGGACGGAGACGATGCCGTTGGCGTCGATGTCGAACGTAACCTCGATCTGCGGCACGCCGCGTGGCGCGGGCGGGATCTCGGCCAGATCGAACTGGCCCAGCAGCTTGTTGTCGGCCGCCATCTCCCGCTCGCCCTGGCTGACCTTGATGGTCACTGCACGCTGGTTGTCGTCGGCGGTGGAGAAGGTCTGGCTCTTCTTGGTCGGGATGGTGGTGTTGCGGTCGATCAGCCGGGTGAACACGCCGCCCAGCGTCTCGATGCCGAGCGACAGCGGCGTCACGTCCAGCAGCAGCACGTCCTTCACGTCGCCCTTCAGCACCGCGCCCTGGACGGCGGCGCCGATGGCGACGACCTCGTCCGGGTTGACGTTGCGGGCCGGCTCCTTGCCGAAGAACTGCTTCACCGCGTCGATCACCTTGGGCATGCGGGTCATGCCGCCGACCAGGATCACGTCGTCGATGTCGGCGGCGCTGACGCCGGCGTCCTTCAACGCCGCCTTGCACGGGCCGAGCGTGCGCTGGATCAGGTCGTCCACCAGGCTCTCAAGCTTGGCGCGAGTGAGCTTCATCACCAGGTGCTTCGGCCCGGAGGCGTCCGCGGTGATGAACGGCAGGTTGATCTCCGTCTCCTTGGAGGAGGACAGCTCGATCTTCGCCTTCTCCGCGGCTTCCTTCAGTCGCTGCAGGGCCAGCTTGTCGCTGCGCAGGTTGATGCCCTGGTCGCGCTTGAACTCGTCGGCCAGGTAGTCGATGACGCGGACGTCGAAGTCCTCGCCGCCGAGGAAGGTGTCGCCGTTGGTGGACTTCACCTCGAACACGCCGTCGCCGATCTCCAGCACGGAAATGTCGAACGTGCCGCCGCCGAGGTCGTAGACCACGATGGTGCCGTGGTTCTTCTTGTCCATGCCGTAGGCGAGCGCCGCCGCCGTCGGCTCGTTGATGATGCGCAGCACGTCCAGCCCGGCGATGCGGCCGGCATCCTTGGTGGCCTGGCGCTGGGCGTCGTTGAAGTAGGCCGGCACGGTGATGACGGCCTGCTCGACCTTCTCGCCGAGGTAGCTCTCCGCCGTCTCCTTCATCTTGCCGAGGATGAAGGCGCTGATCTGGCCCGGCGCATATTTCTCGCCGCGTGCCTCGACCCAGGCGTCCCCGTTGTCGCCCTTGACGATGGTATAGGGCACCAGGCCCTTGTCCTTGGACACCAGCGGATCGTCGAAGCGGCGGCCGATCAGGCGCTTGACCGCGAACAGCGTGTTGGTGGGGTTGGTGACGGCCTGGCGTTTGGCGCTCTGCCCCACCAGCCGCTCGCCGCTGTCGCTGAACGCGACCATGGACGGAGTGGTGCGGGCGCCCTCGCTGTTCTCGATCACGCGGACATCCTTGCCCTCCATGATCGCAACGCAGGAATTGGTGGTGCCGAGGTCGATGCCGATGACCTTGCTCATTCGTGACTCCATTTCAGCGGTCCGGTGCGGCCCGAAGCACCGCGCGAGACCCTCAGGGTTTTTATCGTAGCGGGCATGTATTGAGCCGCGGCGCCGTAGGCAAGTGGGACGACGGCTTTTTCGGTCCGCAGCATCCCTGGCGGCGACAGGGCTGACCGCTCATGGCTGATCAGGTGCGGCGCACAGCCGTCGGTTATCGGCCAGGTGTCCCGTCAGGGTTGCGGCCGAGCTTGCGGAGGATGTCCGCATCCCAGCCCGCGGGAGCGCCCGTGAAGAAGATCTTCCTCACGCGTCCGGTCGCCTTCTCGATCACGACCGTCAGCGGACCGCCGATCTCGTTGGGCCAACCATAGGGGCGTGATCCGGTGACCCGCCAAGTGGCACCCTCGTCTGCGGCATGGAACGGCAGCTGGCGTTCGGTTTCGTGCTGCGCCGAGTAAATCCCAGTGCAGAGGCGTTCAGCGTAGGCCTCCGCGTCAGCGGCAGAGTTAATTTGCCGCTGTTCTTCCCATGGGCCGACCATGGCGCGCATCATGTCTCGAAGCGCGTTTTCATCTTGATGTGCCATCACCGGCATCCCGCTGGCAAGAAGCATTCCAACAAGCGTGAAGATGGCTGATTTCACAGCCGGTCTGATGGCCTGATGAAGCCAGGCGCATAGCTCTCAATTTCAAATATTTGGCCTGGTATGGCTTTTATATAGTCGAACCGCATAGGCGGGAACGCCTTCATCGGCTTAAGGCCTAGCGGAACGATCTTGTTGTTTGGCGAAGTGACATGCCCGCCCAACGGGACCAGTCGATAAACGTTTGCCTGGAACCGAGGCAATGTCGGAAACTCGTCGTAGTCGTCCAGCGCCAGGCTGGTCTTGACCTCGGTCATCACGATGCCGCCGAACGCAGGCAACATACCCATGAAGTCGGCACGGGCGGTCAGGTCATTCACCGCGATCAGGTCCACTTCCGTGACGATGACCGCTCCGGCTGCGCGAAGGTCTCGGACAAAGCCGTCCAAGACCTGTCGATGGTAGTATATAGTCCGCATCCCTGACGCTGGGGTTCGCAGGCAACGGTGCTGGCTTCCTCAAGCCCAGTGCGGCGTTCCAGATGTATGGCATCGGCGACCGGACGTCGAAGTGCGGGTTGACCATGGCCAGGCTGCGCGACCGCGGGGGTATGCTGCCATGGCTCGCCCGAGGTCCGGCTAGCTCTCGGCCGCCTTGGCCACCACGACCATGGCAGGGCGCAGCAGACGGCCGTGGAGCGTCCAACCGGCGGTCCAGGCTTGGATCACCGTGCCGGGTGGATGCTCCTCCGACGACGGCTGCTCCGCCATTGCCTGATGCAGGTTGGCGTCGAACGGCTTGCCGGTCGCGTCCACCCTTGCGATGCCGTTGCGCTCCAGCAGGGACAGGAAGGACCGCTCCACCCCCTCGAACCCGTCGCGCAGCTTGCCGACGATCTCGGGCTCCCCCGGCGAGGCGGCGGGCAGCTGGTCCAGCCCGCGGCGCAGATTGTCCGCGGCCTCCACCACGTCCTTGGCGAACTTCTGGACCGCGAACTGCCGGGCGTCGTCGGCGTCCCGCTTGGCGCGGGCGCGGACGTTGGCCATCTCGGCCTCCGACCGCAGCCACTTGTCGCGGAATTCCTGGGCTTCGGCCTCCAGTTCGGCGATCCGCGCGGTGGCGGCCGCCATCAGTTGGTCGGGGGTATCGGCGGCGGGCGCCGGCTCGTGCTCCGCCTCTTCAGGCGGCTGGGTTTCGGTGGTGCTCATGGCCGCAGAATTAGGACGGCGGAAGATGGGGAACAAGGCGTCGTTCAGCCCAACAGGCGGCCGATGACGCGCGCCGTATAGTCCACGACCGGAATGACCCGGCCGTAGTTGATCCGCGTCGGCCCGATCACGCCGATCGCGCCGACGATGCGGTCCGCCTCGTTGCGCGCCGGCGCCACCACCATCGACACGCCGGCGGCGCCGAACAGCCCGCTTTCCGCGCCGATATAGATCCGCACGCCGTCGGACTGCTCCGCCAGTTCCAGCAGGCGCAGCATGGTCTCCTGCGTCTCCAGCCGGTCGAACAGCACCTGGATGGCGCTGATCCGCTCGATCTGCGTCACGTCGGCGAGCAGCCTGCCCTGGCCGCGGATGATCAGGTTGCCGCCCAGGCCGCCGCCGGGTGCCGCGGCCCAGGTCGCCAGCCCCGCCTCCACCACCAGCGCCGACAGCTCGTCGAGCTGGGTGCGGTTGGCCAGCATCTCCGCGCCCACGATGGTCCGCAACTCCGCCAGCGACCGTCCGGACAGCCTTGCATTCAGGTAGTTCGCGGCGTGCGTGAGGGAGGAGGGCGGCAGGCCCGGCGGCGTCTCGATGACGCGGTTCTCCACCTGGCCGTCCGCCCCCACCAGCACCACCAGCGCCCGCCCGAGCCCCAGCGGCACGAACTCGATATGGCGGACGGCGCCCTCGCTCTTGGGCGCCAGCACCAGCCCGGCCGCCGCCGACAGGCCGGACAGCATGGAGGAGGTCTCCGTCAGCGTCTCCTGCAACGAGCGGCCGCGTGCCTCCAGGGCACGGCCGATCTGCTCGCGCTCCTCCTCGCCCAACTCGCCGAACTGCAGCAGCCCGTCCACGAACAGCCGCAGGCCGCGATCCGTGGGGAGCCGGCCGGCCGAGGTGTGCGGCGCGAACAGCAGCCCGGCCTCGGTCAGGTCCGCCATCACGCTGCGGATCGTCGCGGGGGAGAGCGGCATCGGCAGGCGGCGTGACAAGGTGCGGCTGCCGACCGGTTCGCCGGTCTGCACGAACTGCTCGACGATCTCCCGCAGGACCGCCGCACTGCGCGGGTCCAGGTCGGGCGGCAGGTGCGCCCGTGGCGGGACATAGGACCAATCCATCATAACCAAAGGTAGGTAGCGGAGGGTGCGGGGTCAAACGCGGGGCTGGTGCATGCCAGCCGGCTCTCCTAAAGCGGGCCGCTCCAGCGAGGAGTTTGCCATGCGCCCATCCGGCCGTGCCCCCGAGGCGTTGCGCGACGTCTCGTTCACCGTGGGGTTCGCGCGGCATGCGGAGGGCTCATGCCTCATCCGCATGGGCGGCACGGAGGTGCTGTGCGCCGCCAGCGTGGAGGGCCGGGTGCCGTCGTTCCTGCGCGGCAAGGGCGAGGGCTGGGTCACGGCCGAATACGGCATGCTGCCCCGCGCCACCCACAGCCGGGGCGAGCGGGAGGCGGCGCGGGGCAAGCAGTCCGGCCGGACGCAGGAGATCCAGCGCCTGATCGGCCGCTCGCTGCGCGCCGTGGTGGACCGCAAGGCCTTGGGCGAGATGACGGTGACGCTGGATTGCGACGTGCTGAACGCCGATGGCGGCACGCGCTGCGCCGCCATCACCGGCGCCTGGGTCGCGCTGGCGCTCGCCCTGCGCAAGCTGGAGGCCGGCAGGGTGATCGCCCGCTCGCCTTTGTTGGGGCAGGTGGCGGCGGTGTCCTGCGGGCTGGTGGGCGGCGCGGCCGTGCTGGACCTGGACTATGCCGAGGATGGGGCGGCGGACGTCGACGCCAACTTCGTGCTCACCGAAGGCGGCATCGTCGAGATCCAGGGCACGGCGGAGCGGGCGCCGTTCAGCGATGCGGAGTTCGCCGCGCTGATGCGGCTGGCCCGGCTCGGCACCGGGCAGCTCCATGCCATGCAGCGGGCGGCGCTGGGATGATGCGGCGCCTGGCGGCCGGCGACCGGCTGGTGCTGGCCAGCCATAACGGGGGCAAGCTGCGGGAGCTGGAGGCGCTGATGCAGCCGTTCGGCATCGCCGTGGTATCGGCAGGGGCGCTTGGCCTGGCGGAGCCGGAGGAGACCGAGCCCGACTTCGCCGGGAATGCCCGGCTGAAGGCCCGCGCCGCCGCGGGGACGGCGGACCTGCCGGCCCTTGCCGACGATTCCGGCTTCTGCGTCGCGGCGCTGGATGGCGCGCCCGGCGTGCTGTCGGCCCGCTGGGCTGGGCCGGACAAGGATTTCGCCGCTGCGATGGGGCGCGTGCAGCAGCAGGGCGGTGGCGCGGGGCGGGCTTGGTTCGTCTGCGCCCTGTCCCTCGCGTGGCCCGGCGGCGCCACGGCGACGTTCCTGGGCCGGGTGGATGGCGAGGCATGCTGGCCGCCGCGGGGAAGCCTGGGCTTCGGCTACGACCCGATGTTCATCCCCGCGGGCAGCCGCCAGAGCTATGGCGAGATGGACCCGCAGGCCAAGCATGCCGGCAGCCACCGCGCCCGTGCCTTCGCGGCGTTCACGGCCGCTTGCCTGCAACCGCCTGCCCAAGTGCGGCCTTAATCATCCCCGATAGGGACAGGGTCGATCGCGGGAGGGTTGGTCGTGACGCTTCGGATACTCGGGTTGGGCGCCGTGCTGGTCGGCTTGGTGGCCGGGCAGGCGCAAGCGCAATACTATCCGCCTGGGCCGCCGCCGCCCGGCTATGGCTACGGCTATCGGCCGCCCCCGCCGCCCGGCGGCCAGTGCAGCGCATTCCTGCGCACCCCATACGGGCCGCGCCGTGTCGTCTGTCCGATGGGCCGGCCAAAGCCGATCGGCTTCGAATGCGCCTGTCCGCCGCCGGATGGCTACGGTCCGACCGCATACGGGCACGTGATCCCCTAGTCGCTCACACCCTGTTCCTCGGCGCGAGGGCCGGGTGAGGGCCAGCCGCACCGTGCGATACAGCCGTCGTGCTGGCCCTCACCCCCACCCTCTCCCAGAAGGAGAGGGAGCCGATCGCGCCGAGGACCTAGTGGTCCGATGCTGACGGGCGCTTCAGCCCGGCAGCTGAATCGGCCCACCAAATCAAGCTGGTGCTCTGACGCATGCTGAACCTTTTGATTGAGTCAGAGCACTAGGCCGCGGGTTCGGCGACTTTCGGCGCGTCAGCCAGCATCTCCATGCGGCCGGTGATGTGGCCGCCGTCCTCCACTTGCAACCGACGGCAGCGCGCGGTGCCGAGCACCCTGCCGCTGGCCCGCACGATCAGGTTGCCGCGGGCGGTCAGCGTTCCATCGATGGTGCCAGCCACCTCGGCGTCCTCGACCTCCACCTCGCCCTTGAACATCCCGCCGGGCGAGATCGACAGTTCGGTGGCGTGGATCATGCTGGCCTCCACCGTGCCCTCCACGACGAGGCGCTCGGCGTCCTGGACGGTGCCCTGCACGCTGATGCCGCGGCCGACGACCAGCGTCCGCCGCTCGGCACTGTCACGGCCGGGCGCACGGCCAGGGCCGGGCATCGGGCGGGGGCCGGTTGCCATTCCGGCCGGCGGCCCAGGCGGGGGTGGCGGCGGCGGCGGCCCCGGAGGCGTGCCGGACGGGGTTTGGTTCGGGCTGAGAAACGGCGAGCGACCCATGGCAGGCGCCTCCTTTGGCGAAGCTGGACGGTAGGGGGGAACACCCAGCCCGTTATCGGGCCTGGGTTGCGGCGACGGCACAGGTTCCGGCTGTTCGGCCTCGGTGGGCGGCTCGGCAGCGGCGGCGGGTTCGGCGGAAAGCGTCTCGGTATCTGGGCCGGTTGTGGTGCGGCGTTTGAACAAGGGGAAGCCCCTTCCTGCGCGATCTGCCGGCTGGTCCGGCGTAGGGAACGGCATGCCCTAACATCGCCGACGGGACCGAACAATGGGGAATGCTCACGCTGCCGTGCTCAGCCGGGGCGACGGTTGAGCACGTGCACCATGGCCGCCGTGCCGACCAACGGCACCAGCAGGTTCAAGCCTGGCACGCCGGCGGCCAGGGCCAGCAGCGTGCCCGGCAGCAGGACGGCGACCCGCCGGCTGCGGTACAGCGCCTGCGCCTGCGCCCGCCCCATCCGCCGCATCGCCACCGCCACGAACAGCCCGCGCCCGATCGTCCAGCCGCTCACCAGCAGCGCGAGCACGAGCCCAAGCCCCGGGACGGGCAGCAAGGCCAGCAGCAAGGCGGCCGCATTCAGCAGCAGCACCTGAACGGCCAGCACCACCCCGTCCCAAAGCTGCACCGGGAGGCTTGCCGGCGTGGGACGCGGCAGGAACGGGTAGTGGCGCCGGTCCACCGCCGCGGCGACGCGGTCCAGGTACAACGTGGCGATCAGCACCACGGCGGGCAGGAACAGCCAGTATGACAGGAAGGCCGCGCCGACGGTGCCCAGCAGCGCCGCCAGCCATCCCGGCCAGTGCGCCAGCCCCAGCAGGGCGTGCACCGCCCCCATGCTGCCGGCGAGCAAGGCCAGCCCGGCCAACAGCGCCAGCCCCACGCTGCGGACCAGCACGCGGAGGCAGGCCGGATCGTCCAACTGGCCGATCGCCAGCAGCAGCGCCGTCACGTCATTGCCCCCCGGGCGTGTGGATGATAGGCGCGCAGCCATCGCAGCCATTTTCCTGATCGGCAACACAGCATGAGCGCCACCTCCGCGCGGTTCGACATCCTTGGGATCGGGAACGCCATCGTCGACGTGGTCTCGCCAGCGGAAGACCAGTTCCTGTCCAAGCACGACATGCGCAAGGGCGGGATGGCGCTGATCGACTCGGCCGCGGCGGACGCGCTGTATGCCGCCATGCCGCCGGGCGCCGAGAGCAGCGGCGGTTCGGCGGCGAACACCTGCGCCGTCGCCGCCGCGCTGGGTGCCCGCGTGGCGTATTTCGGCAAGGTGGCGGAGGATGGCCTGGGCGCCACCTTCCGGCGCGACATCGCGGCCGCCGGCGTGGAGTTCCCCACGGCTGCCCTGCAAGGCGGGGCGGCAACGGCGCGGTGCCTGATCCTGGTGACGCCGGACGGCCAGCGCACGATGAACACCTTCCTCGGCGCTTGCGTCGCCTTTGGCGAGGCCGACGTGGACGAGGCGGTGGTGGCGGACTCCGCCGTGCTCTACCTCGAGGGCTACCTGTTCGACCCACCGGCCGCCCAGGCCGCGTTCCGGCGGGCCGCGGCCGCCGCGCATGCCGCCGGACGGCAGGTCGCGCTGTCGCTGTCGGACGCCTTCTGCGTCGACCGCCATCGCGCCGCCTTCCGCACCCTGGTGGCGCAGGACGTCGACATCCTGTTCGCCAACGAGGCCGAGGTGTGCAGCCTCTACGAGGTCAACACGTTCGAGGAGGCGGTGGAGGCCGTCGGCGCGGAAGTGCGGCTGGCGGCGCTCACCCGCAGCGAACAGGGCAGCCTGATCCTGCGGGGCGGCGAGCGCGTGGTCGTGCCGGCCGAGCCGACGCAGGTGGTGGACACCACCGGGGCGGGGGACGCCTACGCAGCCGGCTTCCTGGCGGGCTACACCGCCGGCCGCTCCTTGGCCGCTTGCGGCCGGCTCGGCAGCATCGCCGCCGCGGAAGTCATCAGCCACTACGGCGCGCGTCCCGTGGCGGACCTGAAGGCGCTCGCCGCTGCCGTGACGGATTGATCATCAGGACCGCGCAACTCGTGGCAAGGGCAGGCCGTTCCACCCTCACAGGCCTGCCCGGGACTGTGTGCAAAAGGAGGTGGCCGATGCGCAAGGTGGTTCTGACGTCCGTGGCGTTGCTGAGCCTGGTTGGAGTGGCCCAGGCGCAGACGCCCTCTACGACCCCGGACATACGCCCCGGCCACGTCCCGGGCGTGGGCGATTCGTATCCGGCGTCCGGCGCCGCGAGCAACATCACCCCCGGCGACACCCGCTCCGTGATCGCGCCGCGGCTGCCCACGCCGCCCGGTGGCCCGGACGGTTCGGCCGGCGGCTTCCTCCTCGACGCGCAGCGGGCGCTCGATCAGGGGCAGAGCGGCCTAGCCCAGGAGGCGCTCGAGCGGGCCGAGACGGCCATGCTGCAGCGCTCCGTGCCCGCGGACCAGGCCAACGTCGTCAACCAGGCGCCGGACGTGACGCAGGTGAAGCTGGCGCGGGACGCCCTGGCGCGCCAGGACATCCCGGCGGCCAAGCAGGCGATCCAGGCGGCCCTGGCCTCCGGCCGCTGACGGAACCGGCTGGCTGGCCGCGGCAGAGGTTGCGGCAAACCCGGCTTTTTGGCTCGTATTCCGAGGCGCCGCCGACTATGTGTGCGCCTGCAACATAAGACAGGCGAGGCGGCCCACCGGGTGCGCCCGATCAGACGCATATGGACATCAGGAACATCGCCATCATCGCCCACGTCGACCATGGCAAGACGACGCTGGTCGACCAATTGCTGCGGCAGTCCGGCGCCTTCCGCGAACACCAGCAGGTCGCCGAGCGGGCGCTCGACCGCAACGACCTGGAGAAGGAGCGCGGGATCACCATCCTGGCCAAGGTCGCCAGCGTGGAATGGCGGGGCACGCGCATCAACATCGTCGACACGCCCGGCCACGCCGATTTCGGCGGCGAGGTGGAGCGCATCCTCAACATGGTGGACGGCGCGATCGTCCTGGTCGACGCGGCCGAGGGCGTGCTGCCGCAGACCAAGTTCGTCGTGGGCAAGGCCCTGGCCCAGGGCATCAAGCCGATCGTCGTAGTCAACAAGGTCGACCGGCAGGACGCCCGGCCGGACGAGGTGCATACGGAGGTGTTCGACCTGTTCGCCGCCCTGGGTGCGACGGACGAGCAGCTGGACTTCCCGATGCTGTTCGCCTCCGGCCGGCAGGGCTGGGCGGACGAGGTGCTGGAGGGCGCGCGCAAGGACCTCGCCCCGATGTTCGACCTGGTGCTGCGCCACGTGCCGGCGCCGGCGCTGGACGCGAGCGCCCCGTTCGGCATGGTCGCCTCCATCCTGGACTACGACAACTTCTTGGGCCGCGTGCTGACCGGACGGGTGGAGCAGGGGACCGCCCGGCTCAACATGCCGCTGAAGGTGCTGCGCGCGGACGGGTCCGTCGTCGAGACCGGGCGCTTGACCAAGCTGATGAGCTTCCGCGGCCTGGAGCGCGTGGCGGTGGACGAGGTGGTCGCCGGCGACATCATCGCGGTGGCCGGGCTGACGGACGCGACGGTGCCGGACACGGTGGGCTCGCCCGACCTGGCCGCGCCGCTGCACGCCACGCCGATCGACCCGCCGACGCTGGCCATGACGTTCCGCGTGAACGACGGGCCGCTGGGGGGCCGCGAGGGCAAGAAGGTGACTTCGCGCCAGATCCGCGACCGGCTGCTGCGCGAGGCCGAGGGCAACGTCGCCATCAAGATCACCGAAAGCAACGAGAGCGAGGCGTTCGAGGTCGCCGGGCGCGGCGAGTTGCAGCTCGGCGTGCTGATCGAGACCATGCGGCGCGAGGGCTTCGAGCTGACCATCGGCCGCCCGCGCGTGTTGACCCGCAAGAACGAGGAGACGGGCGAGCGCGAGGAGCCCTTCGAGGAGGTGCTGATCGACGTCGACGAGCCGTATTCGGGCGTGGTGGTGGAGAAGATGAGCCGGCGCAAGGGCGTCATGCAGGACATGCGTCCGTCCGGCGGCGGCAAGGTTCGTCTGACCTTCCGCATCCCGTCGCGCGGCCTGATCGGCTACCACGGCGAGTTCCTGACCGACACGCGCGGCAGCGGCGTCATGAACCGGCTGTTCGCGGGCTACGAGCCATGGGCCGGAGCGATGGAGGGGCGGCGCAACGGGTCGCTGATCTCGACGGAGGGTGGCGAGGCGATCCATTACGCGCTGTGGTACTTGCAGGAGCGGGGCACGCTGTTCGTCAGCCCGGGCGACAAGGTCTACGAAGGGCTGATCCTGGGCGAGCACTCCCGCGACTCGGACCTCGACGTCAACCCGATCAAGGAGAAGAAGCTCACCAACATCCGCGCTGCCGGCAAGGACGACGCCATGCTGCTGATCCCGCCGCGCAAGATGTCGCTCGAGCAGGCGATTTCCTACATCGAGGACGACGAGTTGGTCGAGGTGACACCCGCGGCGATCCGGCTGCGCAAGCGCCACCTGGACCCGCACGAGCGCAAGAAGGCCGGCCGCCAGTCGGACTCCGCCGCGGCGTAAGAGAACTGCCACTTCTATCCGCCGAAAGCCCTCTCCCTCTGGGAGAGGGTAGGGCGAGGGTCTCCCCGCGCATCGTGACCGCTCGTGGCGAAGTGCCCTCACCCCGCCCTCCAGCGCCTTTCCACCTGCTGCGCAGGCGGAACCTTCAGGCGCTTCCGCCCTCTCCCAGAGGGAGAGGGAGAAGCGTTTAGCTCGCGCTCAAGCCTTCCATTGCATCGTAACGCAAACCGCCGCGCGTTCATCGCGATGGCCGGGCTGGGCTTCGTGGCCGGGCTGCCGCTGCCCCTGTCTGGCTTCACCTTGCGCCAGTGGTTCACCGAGAGTGGCAGTTCGTTGCCCGCCATCGGTTGGACCGCCAGCATCGGGATCTCCTACAGCCTGAAGTTCCTCTGGGCGCCCGCGCTCGATCGAGTCCCCGTACTGGCCGGCCTGCGCAGCCTGGGGCAGCGCCGCGGCTGGCTGATGATGATCCAGCCGCTGCTGATCCTCGCCTGCGCCAGCCTCGCCCTCTGCGATCCGTCCCATCCGCTGCCCCTGGTGGCCGCCGCAGCGATGGTTGCCTTCCTGTCCGCAAGCCAGGACATCGCGGTCGACGCGTGGCGGATCGAGGTGTTCCCCGAGCGGTCGCAGGGCGCCGCGCTGGCCGCCTACATCTGGGGCTACCGCGCCGCCTTGCTGGTGGCGGGCGCCGCGGCGATCGGCCTGGCCGGGCGGCTCGGCTGGCACGGCGCCCTGCTGGGGGTGGCGGCGCTGGTGGCGCTCGGCCCGGTGTTCACGCTGGTCGCCCCGCCGCCGCCTACCGTCGTCGTCCAGCGCGGCGCCGCCGGGCTGTGGGCGAACCTGCGCGTGGCGGTCCTGCGCCCGCTGACCGAGTTCCTGTCCCGCCGCGGCGCCGTGGTGACCCTGGCCTTCGTGCTGCTGTTCAAGCTGGGCGAGGCCATGGCCGGCACCATGGCGCCGCCATTCTACCGCGCGCTCGGCTACGACCGGGTCCAGGTCGCCCAGGCCATCGGCCTGCCGTCGCTGGCGGCCAGCCTGGCGGGCGCCGCAGTGGGCGGCCTGCTGGTGGCCCGGCTCGGCGCCAACCGTGCGCTGATCCTCACCGGCTTCGTGCAGATGGCGTCAATGGCGCTGTATTTCGCCCTGGCGGTGTCCGGCGGCAACACCGTGATCCTGGTGCTGAAGGTGCTGGGGGAGGGGTTTGCCGAGGCCATGGCGGATGCGGCGTTCATCACCTTCCTGTCCAGCCTGTGCGCGCCCGGCTACAGCGCCACGCAGTACGCCCTGCTGTCCTCGCTTGCGACCCTGCCGCTGCGGACGATGGGCGGCCTGTCCGGCTGGCTGGCGCAGTCGCTGGGCTGGGTGCCGTTCTACGGGCTGGCCATCTTCGCCGCCGTGCCGGCGATGCTGATCATGCTGGCCCTCGTCGCCACGGGGCGAGCCGCGCGTCCGGCGCCGGCGCCGGGTTGAGCAGGCAGGGCGCGGCGCGGCGCACGCAACGCTCGAACACCGTCAGGTCCTGCCAGCGATCCGCCACCTCCTCCGCCAGGACGAAGCCGCCGGTGCTGGCGATCGCACAGCTGATCATCAGGTTCTCGAACAGGCCGAAATCCTCGATGGCCAGCCCGCTGGCGTCGCGCGTGGACGAGCTGCCGGGCAGCGCGCGCACCCGGCTGGCGTGGTCGCCGGCGACCGTCGCGTAGCCGAACACCGGCCGGCCGAGGGCTCGGCCGAAGCCGATCTCGTAGGCGGTTCCCGGGTCGGCGCCCGGCCCGCGGAACGGCGTGAGGTTGGCCAGGATGGCGTCGCAACGGCGGATATGGACCTCGTTGCGGGCGGCGAGGGCGTGCGGATCGCCGGCGATGGCCGGGTCCGACCGCTGGCCGGGGACGGGATCGAGCGGCGAGATCGCTTCCAGCCCGTGGCGCCGGCAGATGCGGCGCATGGCCTCGGCACGGGTGACCGGGTTAGGCAGGAACACGTCGGGGCCGGCGAGATAGACGACCGGCATCAAACGCGTTCGGGCGTCGAGAGGGCGGCGACCGCAGCCTCCGCGCACTCGATCTCCGCCCTGAGCCGGTTCGCCAGGAGGCTGGGCGCCGCCGCCTCGGGCGCGTTGCCGACGGCTTGGACCGCCGCGGCCAGGCCGCAGAGCCCGTAATTGCCGGCCACCCCGACCATGGCATGGGTGGCCTGCCTGAGCGCGGTCGCGTCGCGCCGTTCCAATGCGGCCTGGACGCCGGCAACCATGTCCCGGAGCTGCCGCACGCATTCGGCGAACAGCGCCTCCGACACCGGCGGCGGCAGGCCGCTGCGCCATGATCGCACCCGCGCCGCATCGATCGCCGGGCGGGACGGGGCGGGATGGGCCGCCGCAGCGGGCGGCGGCGATGGCGGGGGCATCTCGTGCAGCTTGCGGCCGGCCCAGACGTGCCGGGCGAGCGCGCGCAGCAGCGTGGCCGCGTCCACCGGCTTGGCCACCACGTCGTTCATGCCCGCCGCCAGGTAGGCCGCCCGGTCCTCGGCCGACGCGTTGGCGGTCAACGCCAGGATCGGCACGCCGTGGGACGGGCCCGGCATCGCGCGCAGGCGGCGGGCGGTTTCCAGCCCGTCCATGCCCGGCATGAAGATGTCCAGGAAGACGACGTCGTAGAAGCCGCGGGCGACCTTCTCCAGCGCCTCCATGCCCCCGCCGGCCACGTCGACCATGTGCCCGTGCCGCCGCAGCCCGGTGGCCACCACCAGCTGGTTGGCCGGCACGTCCTCCACCAGCAGGATGCGCGTGCGCGGCAGCCAGTCCGGGATCGGCTCGGACCGCGGCTGCGGCTCGTTCGGAACGTCCATCACGTCCGCCGGCAGGGTGAGCCAGAACTCCTTGCCGCGCGGCAGGTTGTCGCAGCCGATCTGCCCGCCGAGCAGGTTGGCCAGCAGCTGGCAGATCGCCAGGCCCAGCCCGGTGCCGGCGCTGCCGGGCTGCTGCAGCTGCGAGAACGGGCGGAACAGGCCGGCGCGGTCCAAATCCGGAATGTCCGGTCCGCCGTCGCGCACGGCGAAGCGGAGCACGGGTTCGCCCGCCAGCGTCGCCAATCCGACGCGGATGGAGGCCGGGCCGGGCTCGGCGAACTTCGCGGCGTTGTTGACGAGGTTCATCATCGCCTGGCGCAGGCGACCGCAATCCGTCATCAGCCGGTCCGGCACGCCCGGCGCCACGACGACGGATAGCACCACGCCGCGCTCCTCCGCCTGGAGGCGGAACAGCTCCACGATGCCGTCCAGGACCGGCCGCAGGGTGAACGGCGCCGGGCGCATCTGCATGCGCCCCACCTGCATGCGCGACAGGTCGAGGATGTCGTTCAGCAGGCTCATCAGCGACTCGCCGGCCAGCAGGCCGGTGCTGACCAGCTGGCGTTGCGGCGCCGCCAGGTCCGACTGGTCCAGCAGCGCAAGCGAGTTCAGCGCCACGTTCAGCGGCGAACGGATCTCGTGGCTGACGATGGCGACGAAGCGGGATTTCTCCTGCGCGGCGACCTCCGCCTGCTCCCGCGCCCGGCTCTGCGCATCCTCGACCTGCTTGCGCGTGGTGATGTCGCTGTACAGCGTGACCAGCCCGCCATCCGGCTGCCGCTTGCGCCGCAGCTCCAGCACGACGCCGTTCGGCCGCCCTCGCACGGTGACCTGGGGTTCGGTCAGACCCTGCATGATGGCGATGCGCCGCGCGACTTCAGGCTCGACATCGACCGGCCCGAACTCGCCGGCCCGGGCCTGCAGCCGCAGGATGTCCTCCATCGACAACCCCCGGCGCAGCGCATCGCGCGGTAGGCCGCAGAGGTCGGCGAAGCGGTCGTTCCATTGCACCAGCCGCAGGTCCGCGTCGAACATCGACAGGCCGTCCGACATGCCCGCCAAGGTCATGCCGAGCTGCATGCTCTTCTCGTCCGCGCGCTCCCGCGCTTCGGCCAGCCACAAATTCGCCGCCTCCAACACCTCCCGGTCCTGGGCGAGCCGCTGCTCGCGCGACGCCGCGGAGGAGATGGTGGCGGCCACGCCGCCGACCATGATCATGACGAGCAGGGTGAGCACCGCCGTGCCCAGCAGCGCCTCGCGCCGCCGCAGCTCGGCCCCTCCCAGCGCCGCCGCCCGCTGCAGCCCGACCACCAGGACGAGGTCCTGGCCCGGGATCGGGCGCCAGGCATGGATGCGGATGTCGCGGTCCGGCCCGGAAGGCCCGCTCCAGACCTGGTCGTGGCCCTCGAACACGGCGCGATACAACGGTGATCCCTTGATGTCGCCGCCTGGTTCCATCCGCCCGTTGAGCGAGGCGGCGCGTACCATGCCGTCCCGACCGAGCAGCATGATCATGCCGCGGGGCCCGAGATCGGCCGCAGCCATATCCCGCGTGAGGCTGTCCAGGTCGTAGTCGGCCGCCACCACCCCGCCAAACCCGCCATGGTCGAGGTTCAGCCGGCGGGAGACGTCCAGCAGCCACGCGCCGTTGGATTGAAACGGCCCGGTGATCAGCGGCCCCGCGTCGGCGCCGGCGCGGTGCAGCTGGTAGTACGGGCGGCCGGACAGGTCGGCGTTCAGCAGGTCGCGCCGGGTCGTGGCGACGACGTGGCCGCGCGCATCCAGCATGGTCAGCTGCGAGACCAGGTCCGACACCAGCAGCGTGCGGCGGGCGAACGCGGCATAGTCGAAGCCGCCGGGGTTGCGCTCCCAGTCGAGCCGGATGACGCGCAGGCTCTGGTCGATCTGCAGGATCTGCCGGTAGACCCGCTCCTCGAACACCAGCGCCTGGTTGCTCGCCTGCGCTTCCGCCTGCCGGGTTTGCTGGTCCTGGTCGGCGTCCGTCACCACCAGCGCCACGATCCAGGCGGCGACCGCGAGGACGATGGCGAAGCCGACGATGAGCGACCGGAGCGTGGCCATCCGCAGGGTCCGCAAGCGTCCTATGGCTGCCCTCGCGCTTCCATTCGGACCACAGCTAACCCGCAAACGGCCGCCGAGGCGAGCGGTAAGGCCGGCAGCCCCGTCTTGCCGCGGCAGGACGCCGGTGCGATGGTCCGCGGCCTACGCCCACGGGCCGACATTGCAAGCTGCCGAGGATGAGACATGGCCAAGATCAAGGTGAAAACCCCCGTCGTCGAGATGGATGGCGACGAGATGACCCGGATCATCTGGGGCTTCATCAAGGACAAGCTGATCCTGCCATACCTGGATATCGACCTGCGCTACTTCGACCTGGGCATGGAATACCGCGACCAGACGGACGACCAGGTGACGGTGGACGCCGCCAACGCGACCAAGGAGTTCGGCGTGGGGGTGAAATGCGCCACCATCACCCCGGACGAGGCGCGGGTGGAGGAGTTCAAGCTCAAGAAGATGTGGCGCAGCCCGAACGGGACGATCCGCAACATCCTGGACGGCACCATCTTCCGCGAGCCGATCATCTGCTCGAATGTGCCGCGCCTGGTGCCGCACTGGTCCGAGCCGATCGTGATCGGCCGCCACGCCTATGGCGACATCTACCGCGCGACGGAGACCAAGATCCCCGGGCCGGGCAAGGTGACGCTGGTGTACCATCCGGAGGGCGGCAAGCCGGTCGAGATGGAGGTGTTCGACTTCAAGGGCCCGGGCGTGACCATGGGCATGCACAACACCAACAAGTCCATCGAGGGCTTCGCCCGCGCTTCCTTCAACTACGGCCTGGCGCGCAACTACCCGGTCTACCTGTCGACCAAGAACACCATCCTCAAGGCCTATGACGGCTCGTTCAAGGACATCTTCCAGGCGGTGTTCGACGCCGAGTTCAAGGCCGAGTTCGACCGCCGCAAGCTGACCTACGAGCACCGGCTGATCGACGACATGGTGGCGTCCGCGCTGAAGTGGAACGGCGGCTACGTGTGGGCGTGCAAGAACTATGACGGCGACGTGCAGAGCGACATCGTGGCGCAGGGCTTCGGCAGCCTGGGCCTGATGACCAGCGTGCTGATGAGCCCGGACGGCAAGACGATCGAGAGCGAGGCGGCGCACGGCACCGTCACCCGGCACTACCGCGAGCACCAGAAGGGGCGGGAGACCAGCACCAACCCGATCGCCTCGATCTTCGCCTGGACGCGCGGCCTGGCCTATCGCGGCCGCTTCGACGGCACGCCGGACGTGACCACCTTTGCCGACACGCTGGAGCGCGTGTGCGTGCAGACGGTGGAAAGCGGGTTCATGACCAAGGATCTGGCGTTGCTGGTGGGCAAGCAGCAGGCGCACCTCAACACCCAGGACTTCCTGTCCAAGATCGACGACAACCTGAAGGCAGCGATGGCCTGAGCATCGGGGATCCGGCCGTGACGCAAGCCGCCGCGGCCGGGAGGATGCCGGGATGGAGTACTTCTTCGGCATCAACGAGGGCGGCGTGCCGCATCTCGGCATGCACGCCCGCATCCTCGTGCAGACGGCCAAGCGCGTCGGCGTCGATGCGCTATCCCTGCTGTATGCAGGACAGGCCTGCGCCTTCACGGAGTGGATGGAGCGTCAGGGTATCTCCGTGTTCTTCACGCAGCCGCGGATCACGTCCTCCCTGCGGGAGGCATCCCGACGCGGCCTCTATTCCCTCGACATGCTCGGCCACTGGCTGCGCAGCGAGGTGTGCTTCATGTCGGGCGGGGACGCGTTCGCGACGTATGTCGATTGCGACACGGTCTTCCTGCAGAAGCCCGCGCTCGACGCCGTCCGGCCGGACGTTTTCGCGTGCGCGCCTGAGTTCGACCCCGATAACTGGAGCTACGTGAACACCGGCGTCATGGTGATGAACAAGGCCGCGCTGAGGGAGGATTACTTTCGCTTCTCGGAATGCGCGTTGAAGAAGATCTTCTTCGCTGGCGACAGGTATCTGAACGACCAGATCGTCTACAACGAGCTGTATCGCGGCAAATGGGAGCGGCTGGACCTTGTCCATAACTGGAAGCCGTATTGGGGCTTCAACGCGGCGGCATCGATCCTGCACTTCCACGGCCCCAAGCTCGGGTCGATCCGTTCCCTGGCCACAGGAACATGGCCGTGGGACACCGATCATCGCCGGCAGATCGGGTCGTTGTTCGTGGCGAACCTGGCCAGCTATGCCGCGTCCATCCAGCGCGTCCTCGACATCGTTGCACCCGTCGCCGACGAGGAGGCGGCTTACCTCGCATCGGTTCTCAAGGGGGTGACGGCCTTCGATCCCTTCCCCTACGCGGAGAGCATCGACTTGGCCTTCACCAAGCACCGCATGTTCGGAGTATGACCGAGATGGTCGATTGTGGTAGCCCACATACAACCGAGCCGCGCAGGCGCCTGCAGCCCGATGCGGTTCTTCAAGGTCTTTGCGATCCCCCGACCGCCGCAGCTGGGGCGACATCGGTCAAGCCTAGGGTGCTGCTTCCTGCATGAACGACTCCGAGACGCCGTCACTATCACCACGCCATCATTTGTTAATCGCCGGGACCGGGCGCGCCGGCACATCAGCCCTTGTGCGACTGCTCAGCGCTTGTGGGCTGGAGACCGTCGTGCACGGAGGCAAGGAGCGTTGGTCGACCACGGCCAATGCCGGTGCGGAAAGCCTGGTCCTGCGCGAGGCAGAGCTGCCCTACGTGATCAAATCGCCTTGGGCCTACCAGTATATCGATGATCTTTTGGACGACCGGTCGATCATCCTCGACCATGTCGTCATCCCGCTGCGACGCTTGGCGCATGCGGCGGGAAGCCGCATCGTGACCGAGATGGTGGCGCAGAATGCCCGGGAACCCGACCTGCTGGGATACCGTACCCCGTGGACGGAATACGGGACGACGCCGGGAGGCATCCTGAGCTCGTTCGAAGCAATCGATCAGCAGAGGATCCTCGGACGGTCCCTCCATCTCTTGATCGAAGCGCTCGAGGCGCGTGCGATCCCGTTCACGTTTCTCAGTTTCCCTAAATACGTGCACGACGTCGATTACGCCTGGGATCGCCTGCAGAAGCTCCTCCCGGACGTCACCTATGCCCTGTTCACTTCCACCTTCCGCACCGTGTTGAGCGAAAATGAGGTGAGGGTCGAAAGTGAACTTGAAGAAGTCCGCACCTCCTACGCGCCACCTGGCCGGGACCAAGACAGCCACACCAGCATAGCCGAGCTCCGCATCGCGAGCCTGCTAAGGGAGATCAAGGAGCTGAAGGGAATGCTGGCTAGGGTGAGTGACTTCAACCCGGTATGCGGCGATCCGGACGAGGCGCCGAACGGCGCGTCTCACGGGGACGCCGTGATCGGGCCCGAGGGCCTGCAAGGCTGGCATTGGGTGACGCACAGGCGACCAGAGAACCCGAGATATGGGTATCAGATCGCTCACAGCGATACGTCTGATCTGAGCAAGATACGCAGGATCAGCGATAATGTCTGGTCTCCATGGCGGATCATCGGGTGACTCTCCCGACGCGGAGGTGATCTTTGCCGATCGGCAGGGTCGTACGCCCTCAATAGGCATACCCGGAAAAGGCCGCCGCGCTGCGGACCTCCAGGGCGAGGTCGACGAGCCCGCGCATGAAGGCATCGGCACCATGCTCCACTGCGACCATGTCGGCTGCGGCCGTCACGGCGTCGTCGTCCAACCGGGTGTCCGCCAACAACGTCGCCATCTGGTCCGGCAGATGACGGGCGGCGGTGTCGATGCCAACATAGCTGGGCAAGCGGCGGAAGCGGGCGGCCATGTCGGGGTTCTCGTTGGTCACCACGCAGCATTTCGCCGCAAACCCGCTCAGCACCCGCTCATGCGTGCCACTGGAGAAGTTCGGCATCGTGTTCAGCAGGAACTGCGTGTCGGCATACAGGCCGGGCAGGGTGGCGGCGTCGACCGGGCTGTGGAAGCGGGCGTGGGTGGTGTCGCCCGCCAGGTGCTCCCAGCCGCGGCCGATGATGTCAACCGGCAGGTCGAGCACCGCGCGCACCAGCGCGGTGGACCGGACGTCCCGGACGTAGACGTCCACGGCGGACATCAGCCCGAACAGGATGTCCGGCCGCGTCTCGACGAACAGGTCGTGCTGCGCCAGGCAGTCCAGCAGCAGGCCGCTGATGTCGCCCACCCCGCGTTGCAGCGCCGCGGCGGACGTCTCCTCCACCACAGTGCGGAAGCGCGGTGGCAGGTGGGCCCAGGTGGCGCGATGCCGCGCCGGGTCGCAGCCGGTCTTGACGAAGACCATGCGGTGCTGCCGCCGGGACCAGCGCACCGCATCCCGCGCCGGGTTCGCGGCGACGCCGTGCGGCAGCAGCCCGGCGAGCTGGGGCGAGCGGATCAGGCTGCGCTGCATATCCAGCCAGTCACGGTACATGTAGCCGTTGGCGACGTATCGCGACGGCACGTGGTGGTTGGGCGGCATCCAGGCCGGCGAGTCCGCCAGCACGGAGATGAAGGGTGTGCGGATGACGTCCCACAACGGCCCGTCCGGATGCGCGAGCCGCGCCCCGACACCCGCCGGCCCCCAGGCGAACAGCACTCCTCGCTCCAACCGGCGCATGAGGTCGGGGAGCCAGTCCGCTCCACTGAGGCTCACCACGTGCGGCTCCAGCCCGTGCGGCCGGAGCAGCTCCATGAAGTCCTGCGAGACGCTGCGCAGGATGCCGTTCTCGTTTTCCCCCACCAGCGCCAGCACGGTGCGCGGCGCGTCGGCGGGAAGGGCCAGGCCATCCAGTGCGCTCGGGCGGTCGGGGACGGAGCGGGGACGTGCGACGGGAACCGCGGTGGCGCGGTCCTCTCCCCGAGGGAGAGGGAGTTCTGCAGCGATCGCGGGGTCGGCTGCGCGCAACGCCAAAGCGGCAGCGACCCGGTCGATGACGCCGGGCCAGTCGCCGGGCGCGGCCTGCCCGAACACCCGCATCGTGGGATACCAGGGGCTGTCGGCGCGGTTGCGCAGCCAGCGCCAGCAGCCGACGTAGCGGGAGAGCAGCCACACCTCCTTGCCCATCGCGGCGGCCAGATGCGCCACGGCGGAGTCGACCGAGACCACCAGGTCGAGCCCGGCGATGATGGCTGCGGTGTCGGCAAAATCCGCGGCCTGCGCCATGCGGTCGACCATCGGGAAGGGGACGGCCACCACCGGCTTCTGCAGGGAGTGGAAGGTGACGCCGGGCAGGGCGGCGAGCGGCGCCAGCGCCTCGGCCGGGATGGACCGCGCCCGGTCGTGCACGAACGCGGCGCTGCCGGCCCACACCAGACCGACCTTCAGGTCAGGCGAAGCCGGCGTTGCCCATTGCCGGACCAGCGCTGCGTCGGCTGCGAGGTAAGGCCCATCCGCCGGGATCGTGGCCAGCGTTGTGCCGAACGCGCGCGGTAGGCTCAGCAGCGGGCAGAAGCTATCATGCTCGGGCAGCGGTCCGCCGGCTGCGACCACGGCGTCCGCGCCAGGGTGGCCCTCCAGCAGCCGCAGCAGCTCCGGCTGCACCGCCAGCGCCACCCGGGCGCCGCGTGCGCGCACCAGCGCCGCGTAGCGCATGAACTGGATCGTGTCGCCGAAGCCTTGCTCGCAATGCAGCAGCACCGTCTTGCCGGCGACGTCCTCCCCCTGCCATCGCGGCCGGCCCACCAGCCAGCGCGAAGCCGCGTGCAAGGCCAGCCGGGCGTCGTAGAGCTCCCAGCTTTCCGCGTCCAAGCGTCCGGAGGCGAGCAGCATGGCGGCCAGGTTGTGCCGCACGTCGGCCGCCTCGGGGGCGAGCAGCAGGGCGGCCCGGGCCGCTGCCTCCGCCTCCTCCAGCCGGCCCAACGCTTCGAGCGAGAGGGCCTCGTTCATCCGGGCTTGGTACAGAGCCGGGGCGAGCATCGCCGCGTGGCGGCAGCGCTCGAGCGCCTCGGCATGCTGCCCCAGCGTGTAGAGCACCGCGCCCAGCGTCGCGGCCGCCCCCGCGTCCAATGGCGCCAGCCGTGCGGCGGCCCGGGCTGGAGCCAACGCTGCCCGGCTGTCGCCCAGGCCTTGCAGCGCACGGGCCAGGTTGCCTTGCGCGTGGGCGTTGTCCGGCTGCCGTTGCACGGACAGCAGCGCGGCGCCGGCTGCGGCGTTCAACTCGCCCAGATCCACCAGCAGGCCGGACACGCCGACCAGCAGCCCGACGTCCCCCGGGTCCAGCTCGGCCGCCTTCATCAGGGCGACGACCGCCTCCGCCCGGCGCTGCGTGGCGGCCAGGGCGCGGCCGAGCGCCCCGTGGTGCTTGGCCTGGCGGCTGTCCAGGCGCACCGCCGCCTGCAACGGGTCGACCGCCTCCGCGGCGCGGCCGTCGGATAGCAGGGTCATGCCGAGGTTGAAGTGCGACCCGGCGTCGTTCGGCCGCAAGCAGACCAGTTTCGCACAGGCTTTCGCGGCCTCCGTGAACTGGCCGAGGGCGAACAGCGAGAAACCCAGGTTCTGCACCGCGTCCGCGAAGTCTGGCGCCGCTGCGACCGCAGCGGAGAAGGAGCGTGCCGCCTGCTGGTGCAGCCCCTGCGCCTGCTGCGCGCAGCCGTTGCGGTACAGGGTGCGCAAGAGGGCCGGATTGGCCGCTTGGCTGCGGCGCTGGTGGGCGGCAGCCCCGTTTCGGGTCCCCAGTTCAGCCTCCTGCTGAAACGATCGGGGCACGATAGGCAGCCAGGCGTTAAGGAGATGCGAAGGCGGCGCTTATGCGCCCTACAAGGGACGATGCGCTCGCCCTTGACCGCGCCGGTCGCCATGCGCATTTTCCGCGCTGACGGCATACCGCCCTATAGCAGAGAAGTCCGATGGCCAAGTCCAACACCGTTCAGATCCGCCTCGTGTCCACGGCGGACACCGGCTACTTCTACGTCACGAAGAAGAACGCCCGCTCCGCCACCGGCAAACTCGAGCTGAACAAGTACGACCCGGTGGCGCGCAAGCACGTGCCGTTCAAGGAAGCCAAGATCAAGTAGGCCTATCCGAACGCACCCACATCGTGGGTGATCGCGGCGCCGATCTCCCGCACGGTTGCGAAGAGGCGGCGGATTGGCTCGAACACCGTGGCGTGCTCACGCTCGTAGGAGACGGCGTTGCGCGGCCCGGCTGGCTCGGCATAATCCCGCGCCGCCGCCGGGTCGGGCGACGTGGGGAAAATCTCCGCCAGCAGCGCCAGGCAGGCCGGCACGTCCAGTCGGATCAGCCGGTCTTCCAGCCCCTGCCGGGTCACTCCATGGCGCGGCGAGAACTCCGGGATCTCGGTGCCCAGCAGCCAGATGCGCTGGATCAGCGCGATGCGCAACGAATGCAGCAACACCGATGCGGTGGCCATGCGGGGTGCATCCGGCCAGGTGTCGATCAGCGCCAGGTAGTCCAGCTGGATGCGTCGGCTCATGACCGTCACCGGCTGCCATAGCGCGAGGCGGTCCAGCGCGCGGGCCACGCTCATCAGCGCCGTGGTACGACCGGCTTGGCTGGCATGCGGCACCCGGTCCAGCCAGGCACCGGGATCGACCAGCCCCACCACGGCGCGCAGCACATCCAGGTCCGAGTGCGCCAGCGCATGCGCCGCGAAGTCCATCGCCCGGCGGAAGCGCGGGCTACCCTCCAGCAGCGGCGCGAACTCCTCACGGTGCCGGGACGCGGCGGCGCCGAGCCCGTGCAGCGTGTTGGCGCACCAGCCGAGCTGTTGCAGGATCGCGTTGTTCGGGATCGCCCGCAGTTCGCGCGGATGGCGGATCATCGCCGGGCCACCGCTATCGGACTGCCGCGCCGATGGGCGGGAGCCGGTGGGGTCCAGCAACGCCGGTCCGAACGTGCCGAGCAGGGCGGCGTAGCCCGGATCCTCCACCAACTCGCGCATGCCGCTGCCGATGGTGGCGAAGAAGTCCGCGGCGAAGTCCGGCTCCTCGTAGATCGGGTCCTGCCCGCCGACCATGGTGGCGTAGCAGTGCTCGGCGATGCGGGCGACGGTCGCCTCGGCCAGCGCCGGCGTGCCGAACAGCAAGTAGCCGTCGCCGCCCTGGAAGGCGCTTTCCTCCCGCACGGCGATGCCGGCGCGGATGAACGCCATGCGGCTGCGGGTGGGGGAGACGTATTTCAGCCGGTCCGCCAAGGAGCCGGGATGGCCGCCGCGGCCGATGCTCTCGCCGTGGGTGTCGAACAGCACGACCTCAATGTCGGCCAGGCCGTGCTTGACCAGCAACTCCGCCACCTTCAGCCGCAGCCGCTCGATCTGGTAGGAGGCCGCGAGCTGCCCGATGTAGCGGCCGCTGTCGGAGTAGCCGAACTGCAGGCACATCCGCCCCTGCAGCCGCAGGTAGGCGCACCAGTGCGGTGAGCGGAGCGCCTCCGCCACGACACGCGCACCCTGCTCCAGCGCGTCCGCGGTCTCGAACAGCGGGCTGATCTCGACATGGCGCTCCACCCCGAACAGCCGGGCCAGCCACAGCGCGGTCAGCAGGGTGTAGCCGCTCTCCGTCTCCGCGATCAGGAAGCGGACGGGGGCGCTGGCGTCGACGTGCTTGGCGATCTGCGCCACCGTCATCATCAGCCGGGCGGCGGAGGATTGCTCGGCCAGCATGGCGCCGAAATCCACCGGCTCGGCTTTGACGGCATCCAGCGCCTCGCCGATCGCCGCCAGCAGCACCCGGCGCCGGCTGGCATCGGCCGGCGGGTCGGCCAGGCCCAGGCGGACGCGGGCGGCGTTGTGCAGCTGGGCGGAGTTCAGCCGCATATGCGTGTGCGCCAAGGCCAACCCGTGGCTGGCAAGCCCGGCGCGGGAAACGAGCAGGGGCAGCGGATCCGTCGCCGCGGCGACCGCCTCGTCCAGCAGGCGCAGCAGCGGCTCGGGCGTGACGAAGGCCGCGTCCCGCCCATGCACCAGCGCGGTGGCGAAGGCGGCCACGGCGTCGGGCTCGGGCGCGGTGGGGCAGGCAGCGACCTGCGACTCCACCGCGGCAAGCGCCTCGTCCAGCCGGGCAGTGACGGCCGGCACGTCCACCTGGTCGCGGACGCGCTGGAGCTGCAGGCGCTTCATCACCAGCCGCAGCCGCAGCGTGTCCCACCAGCCGATGTCGGTCCGCCCGTCTGTGTCGTAGCCGACCCAGGTGGCCAGGATCACCGGCTTGGGCGACAGGCTGCGCCAGCGGTCCGGCCAGGTCTGGGCCGCGGTCTGCAGCAGGGCGCTGGTGAGCCGATCGATCGCGTCGCGCCCGCGGTGGATCGCTGCGGCGGCCTGGTCGAACTCCTCCGCCAGCGTCGGCCGACTGGGACGGTGGGAGGCGAAGCGAGGCGCCGCCTCGCCGCTGGCGGCACGGGCCAGGGCGGCGGACTGCTCGGGCGGCAGCGAGAAGGTGGGGTGCGCGGTGAACACGGCGGCGAAGCGGGTGCGCTCGACCGCGGTGCGGAACGTGCCGAACGGCACCGGGCTGTCCACCGGGTCCGGCCGCACCAACCGGGCTGCCACCGCCTGCATGGCCCCCGCCGATCCCTCCAACCCGCCGACATAGTCCCGCAGCCGGGCGGCGCGCGCGTCGAACGCGGCGTCCCGCAGGCTGCGGACCACGGCGTCGAGCGTGTCAGGGGTGAGCGTGCCGGCATCCATCTGCCGCGTGATGGCAAGCGCCACCGCCAGGACGGGGTTGCCGAACGGATCGGTGCCGCTGCGCTCTCGGGCGGCTTGCACCACGGCCAGGAGGCGGCTGACGACCTGGCCGGGCTCGTCTGGGTCCACGTGACTTTCGGGCATGGCCGATGATGCGGTGCAGCGGCAGTGCGTGGCAAGCTGTGCTAACCACCCCGCATGTCCTCCGTCGACCCCGATCGGCTCGCTCGCCTTTCCCTGGCCCGGCATCGCGCGTTCGCGACCGGGCTGCTGGTGCTCATGGCTGCGCTCACCTTGGGCAGCTACGCCCTCCCATCGGGTTGGGGCGCCGACCTGTTGCAGGCGGCGGCGAAGGCGGGGTTCGTGGGCGGCGTGGCGGATTGGTTCGCCATCACGGCCCTGTTCCGCCACCCGCTCGGCCTGCCCATCCCGCACACCGCCATCATCCCCGCGCAGAAGGAGCGGCTGGGCCGGGCGCTCGGCCGCTTCGTCGCGACCCACGTGTTCACCGAGGCGGAGCTGCGCCGCACCCTGGCGCGGATCGACATGGCGGGCATCCTGCACCGCTTCTTCGCCGACCCGCACGCGTCCCGCCCGGCGGCGGAGGCGCTGGCCGGCATGCTGCCGCGCCTGCTGGCCACCGTGGAGGACGGCCGGGCGCGCCGGCTGATCGCCCGGCTGGTGCCCCGCATCCTGGGCGGCCGCGGCGCCAGCGCCGTCGTCGCCCGCGCGCTGCACGGCCTGCTGGACGGCGGGCGGCACCAGGACGTGCTGTCCTTCATCCTGGTGCAGTTCCGCGCCCTGCTCGCGGCCAAGGAGGAGCAGCTCCGCGTCGTCATCGCCGAACGGGTGCGCGAACAGGGCGGCCGCATCGTCGGCTGGGCGCTGGGCGCGCAGGTGGCGCGCCGGGTGCTGACCACGCTCAACAGCGAGTTGGACAAGATCGGGCCCGACGGGTCCGAGCTGCGCGACGCGTTCGACACCTGGATGCGGGCCGAGATCAAGCGCATGGAGGATGACCCGGAGCGTGCCGCCGAGGTCGGCCGCGCCATCCGCCAGGTCGTGGCGCACGAGACGGTGCAGGCTTGGCTGTGGGATGTCTGGTCCCGGCTGCGCCTGGCACTGGAGGCGGACGCGGCGCAGCCAACGGGCCACACCGTGGCGTTCATCGAGGGTGCGCTCGGCAACCTGGGCCGCCTGCTCGACTCCGACCCGGCGGTGCGCGCCCGGCTGCAAGGCGCCGCGGAGGTCATCATCGTCAGCGTGCTGCCCTCCGCCCAAGCCTCCCTGTCGTCGTTCATCGCCGACGTCGTGGCCGGTTGGGATACGGCGACGCTGGTGGACCGGATCGAGCTGCGGGTCGGCAAGGACTTGCAATATGTCCGCGTCAACGGGACGGTGGTGGGCTTCCTGGTGGGTGGCGCGCTGTATGCCGTGTTGAAGGCGGTGTTCGGGGTGGTGAGTTTCTAGCCGCAGCCCACATTGGCGGCAGCGAGGGAGGTCACCATGCGGCTTTCGGTCCTGGACCAGTCCACCATTGTCTCGGGCCGCAGCCCGGCGGACGCGATCGGTGAGAGCATGGCGTTGGCCCAGCACTGCGAGGCGCTGGGGTATGACCGCTACTGGCTGGCCGAACACCATGCTTCCGCCAGCCAGGCCGGCACCGCGCCGGAAATCCTCATCGCCGCCATCGCCGCGACGACGCGGCGCATTCGCGTCGGCAGCGCCGGGGTGATGCTGCCGCACTACGCCAGCCTGAAGGTCGCCGAGCAGTTCCGCGTGCTGGATGCGGTGGCGCCCGGCCGGATCGACCTCGGGCTCGGTCGCGCGCCGGGTAGCGACGGGCGAACCGCCTATGCCCTGAACCCCCAGGCGGCGCAGGCGGCGGACCAGTTCCCGGCCCAGCTGCGCGACCTGCTCGCCTGGGTCGGTGGGGAGAAGCTGGCGGAGGGGCACCCGTTCCGCGACGTGGTGGCGCAGCCGACCGGCCCCACGACCCCCGAGGTCTGGATCCTCGGCTCCTCGAACTATGGCGCGCAGGTCGCGGCGCATTTCGGCCTGCCATACTGCTTCGCACACTTCATCACGGACGGGGAGGGTGCCGAGGAGGCTCTGGACCTCTACCGCGACAGCTACCGGCCGAGCGCCCGCAACCCGGCGCCGCATGCGGCCCTTGCGGTCTGGGCGCTGGCGGCGGACACGACGGCTGAGGCGAACCGGTTGTTCTCCTCCCGCGCGTTGTGGCGGCTCGGCCGCGACAGGGGCGTATACTCGGCCCTGCCGACGTTGGAGGAGGCTGCCGCCTATGCCTACACGGAGCGGGAGCTTGCCCGGATCGACCAGGTGCGGTCGCGCGCCCTGTGCGGCACCGGGCACGACGTCCTGCGGCGCTTGGAGGCGCTGGCCGACCGGGCCGGGGCCAGCGAAGTGGCGGTGATCACGACCGTCGCCGACAAGGAAGCCCGCCGCCGGTCCTACACGCTGTTGGCGGAGGCGGCGCGGCTACGGCCGGCGGACAACGTAGCGATCGCCGCCGAATGACCCCGCCCGGCGCCGGGCCTGCCACATCTTGAACCGGATCGTCAGCACGGCGACCAGCACTGCCCCGATGGCCACGGGGACCAGCAGCAGGGCCACCCACAAAGCGAAGGCGGCAACCGCCAGCCCGCCGGCGACGACGGCCACCAGCACCGCGCCCGCGATGATCCGCGGTGCGATCGGCGCGCGTGGCGGCGCGGTGAAGCGGCCATCCGGTGTCATGTCGATCTGCCGGCGCGGGTCGTATGCCATGGGTGGGACATGGATCACGTGACCGCCGGGTTCAAGCCACGGCGCCACGCGCGCGATCGTCGACCGAGGAATCCAGCATGGTGAAGCGGGCGTTCCGGTCCTGGATGGCGGCCTTCTGCCTGGCCGCGGCGCCCGGCCTGGCGGCGGAGCCGGACAATGTGGTCCGCGCGACGCTGCCGAACGGGTTGCGCGTGGTGGTGGTGCCGGACCACCTCGCCCCCGTGGTGTCCACGGCGCTGAACTACCTCGCCGGGTCGAACGACGCGCCAGCAGGCTTCCCGGGCACGGCGCACGCGTTGGAGCACATGATGTTCCGCGGCAGCGCGGGCCTGGACCGCGACCAGCTGGCCGAGTTGGGCGCGCTGCTCGGCGGCGCCTACAACGCGAGCACCAGCGAGACCGTGACGCAGTACACCTACACCGTGGCTGCCAGCGACCTGGGCCTGGCGCTGCGCAGCGAGGCCCTGCGCATGCGGGGATTGACGCTTGCCGAGGCGGACTGGGCCAACGAGCGCGGCGCCATCGAGCAGGAGGTGTCCCGCGACCTCTCCAGCCCGTTCTACAACTACGGCTCCCAGGTGCAGGCGGTGCTGTTCGCCGGAACGCCCTACGAGCATGACGCGCTCGGCACCCGACCCTCCTTCGACCGGACCGACACCGCCCTGCTGCGGCAGTTCTACGATCGCTGGTATGCGCCCAACAACGCCATCCTGGTCATTGCCGGCGACGTGGAGCCGGCGGCGGCGCTGGCGCAGGCGACGGCGACCTTCGCCGACATCCCGCGGCGGGACGTGCCGTCGCACCCGGAGTTCAGCCTCGCGCCGGTGCCCGCGCAGACCCTGACACTCTCCACCAATTTCCCATTCGGGCTTGTGGCGTTGGCCTATCGCATGCCGGGGCTGAAGGCGGCCGACTTCGCCGCGGCCGACGTGCTGGGTGACGTGTTGGGCAGTCAGCGGGCGGCGCTCTACGGCCTGGTCCCGACCGGGCGGGCCCTGCTGGCGCAGTTCGACTACCAGGCCAAGCCGGATGTGGGTTTCGGCGTGGCCATCGCCGGCTTCCCCGCCGGCGAGGACCCTGCGCCGCTGTTGGCCGACATGCGGCGCGTGCTTGCCGACGCTGCGGCCAACGGCGTGTCACCGGACTTGGTCGAGGCTGCCAAGCGACAGGAACTGGCCCAACTCGCCTTTCAGGCCGACAGCATCGCCGGCCTCGCGCGGAGCTGGTCGCGTGCGCTGGCGTCGTCGGGAGTGAACTCCCCCGGCGACGTGGCCCAGGCCTACGCCGCGGTGACGGTCGCCGACGTCGACCGGCTGGCAAGGCAGCTGCTGGACCCGGCGCACGCGATCACCGCCATCCTGTCGCCCAGCAGCACGGGCCGTCCCGTCACCACCGGCGGCTTCGGCGGAGCCGAGACGTTCAGCGCCCCACCCGACCACCCCGTGACCTTGCCGGACTGGGCCGCGACCGCCCTGGCGGCATTGCCGGCGCCTTCGCCGGTCGTCCTGCCGGAGGTGAGCGTGCTGCCGAACGGCCTGCGCCTGCTGGTGCTGCCCGAGCATGTCAGCCACACCGTGTCGGTCTACGGCACGGTGCGGACGGAGTCGGCCCTGCAGCAGCCGCCAGGGCAGGACGGGATCGCCACGCTGATGGCGCGCCTGTTCAACGACGGGACGACGGCGCGGGATCGGCTGGCGTTCCGCAAGGCGGTCGACGACATCGGCGCGGTGGAAAGCGGCGGCACCAGCTTCTCCCTGAAGGTGCTGGCGCCGCAGTTCGAGGCTGGCATGCGACTGCTGGCCGAAAACGAGCTGCATCCCGCTTTCCCGGCCGACGGTTTCACCATCGCCCAACGTCAGCTGTCGCAGAACCTGGCGGGCATGCTCCGGTCGCCGAACTATCTGTTCTCACGCGCCGTCATCAGCTCCCTGGTTCCAGCGGGGGATCCCTTGCTGCGGCAGGCCACGCCGCAGACCGTGGCAGCGCTGCAGCCGGCCGACCTCCGTGCATACTACGACGCCACCATGCGCCCGGACCTCGCCACCATCATGGTGGTCGGCGACGTGACGGTGGCGGAGGCGCGCCGCGTGGTCGAGGCCAGCTTCGGCGACTGGCAGGCGCACGGGACCGCGCCGGCGCTGGACCTGCCCGCCGTGCGCCCGAACCAGCCGCAGGCTACCCGTATCCAGGACCCGGGCAGCCTGCAGGACCGGGTGAGCCTTTCCGCGACCGTCGACCTGCCCGTGACCGATCCGGAACGCTACAGCCTGGAGCTGGGCAATCTGGTCCTCGGCAGCGGCTTCTCCTCACGCCTGCTGCAGGACCTGCGGGTGAAGACGGGCTACGTCTACAGCGCCAGCAGCACCTTCCACTGGGACCGCACGCGCGCGTGGCAGAGCGTGTCGTTCGGCGCCGACGCCGCCAACGTGGCCCGGGCCAGCGGTCTGGCGATACGGGACGTCAAGGCTATGGGGGAAGCCCCGGTGAGCGAGGCCGAGCTGAACCGCGCCAAGGCGCAGATGCTCCGCCAACTGCCGATGCAGCGGGCCAGCGTCCCCTCGATCGCCTCGCTCTACCTTCGCCTGGTCGGCCTCGGCCTGCCCTTGGACAGCGAGGCGATCGCGGCCGAGCACTACCGCGACATCACGGCGGCACAGATCCAGCACGCCTTCGCCACCTGGGTGCACCCGGACGATTACTCCGAGGTCGTGGAAGGACCGGCGTTGCCCCGATAAGGACGCGCCTACGTCGCCGGCGCGATCAGCTCCTGCACGCGCTGCGTCAGCACCTCGATGGCGAACGGCTTGGTCAGGACGTGCATGCCGGGCTCCAGGTCGCCGCCGCTGAGGCTGGCATTCTCCGCATAGCCGGTGATGAACAGCACCGTCAGCCCGGGCCGCGTGGACCGGGCCGCATCGGCCACCTGGCGGCCGTTCAGCGCGCCGGGCAACCCGACATCGGTGATCAGCAGGTCGATGCGTGCCGGCGACTGCACGACCCGGAGGCCGGCTGCGCCGTCCAACGCCTCGATCGTCTGGTAGCCCAGCTCCGTCAGCACGTCGGTCACCAGCATCCGGACGGTCGGCTCGTCGTCGACGATCAGCACGGTTTCGCCGCGCCGGGTACCGCTCGCCAGCACCGCCGGCTCGTGCCGGGAGAGCGCTCCGGCATCGCCGGAATGGCGCGGCAGATAGAGGCAGATGCTGGACCCGCGCCCCAGTTCGGAGGTGATCCTGGCCTGGCCGCCCGATTGCCGAGCGAAGCCGTAAATCATCGAAAGCCCCAGCCCGGTGCCCTTGCCAACGGGCTTGGTGGTGAAGAAGGGGTCGAACGCGCGGGCGATCACCTCCGGCGTCATCCCGGTCCCCGTGTCGCTGACGCAGAGCGAGACGTAGTCCCCCGGCGGCACCTCCTGCGCTGCCGCCCCATCCAGGGTCCGGTTGGCGGTCTGGATGGTCAGGTGGCCGCCGTTCGGCATGGCGTCGCGCGCGTTGATGCACAGGTTGAGCAAGGCGTTCTCGAGCTGGTTCGGGTCGACCAGCGTGCTCCACAGGTCCGCCTGCGGAGAGACACTCACCTTCACGCCCGTGCCCACGCTGTGTCGGACCATCTCCACCATGTCGGCGACGAGGCGGTTCACGTCGGTCGGCTTCGGGTCGAGCGTCTGGCGGCGCGAGAAGGCGAGCAGCCGGTGGGTAAGCGCGGCCGCGCGCTTGCAGGCCCCTTCCGCGGCAGTGATGTAGCGGGGCAGTTCCGCATACCGCTCCTGCGCGATGCGGCTGCGGAGCAGTTCCAGGCTGCCCGCGATCCCCGTAAGCAGGTTGTTGAAGTCATGCGCCAGCCCGCCCGTCAGCTGGCCGACCGCCTCCATCTTCTGGCTCTGCCGCAGCGCCTCCTCGATCGCCATGCGTTGCCCGCTCTCCATCATCAGCTTGGCATTGGCGTCCGACAGCGCGCGCACATGCAGCTTCTGCTCGGTCAAGTCCGTCATCACGCCGCAGAGCAGCCGGATGGCCCCCTGGCTCTGCAACAGGTTAAGCGAGAGGTAGACGGGTGTGTGGATGCCGTCCGCGCCCACCAGCGTCAGCTCCCCGCGCGTGCCGCCCCGATCCGCCCCGGCCAGCAGCGCTTCGAAGGTCGACTGGTCGTCCGGCAGGATGAACCATTGCAGGTTCTGCCCGACGATCCGCTCCTGCGGGATGCCGAGCAAGCTCGCGAGCCTGCGGTTGCCGTAGAACACCGTACCCATCCCGTCGATGGTGACGGCGCCCTCCTGGATCTGCTCGATCAGCACGCGGTAGGGGTGGTCGGCGTTCTCCAGCGTGTAGACGCGGTGCTCGGCCGCCTCGCCGCTGATGACCACGGCGTCGATGTCCCCGCGCCGGATGGCGCTCAGCGTCTCCTCGCTCTCCTCCAGCGCCGCTTCCAGTTCCTGGATCCGGCGGAGCGCCTGCTCGAGTCGTGCGTCCGGCGCGGTCACGTGCCATCGGCCTCCGGCGCAGCCGCCAGGCCGCGCAGCACCCGGTTCTCGTCGGACAGGTCTCCGATGATGCGGCGGACCGGCAGCGGGTGCAGCTTCACCAGCATCGGTGCGGCGACGACCTGGTCGCGCTCGGCAAGGTCCGGCTGCTGGTAGATGTCGACGATCTCGACATCCGCATTGCCGCGGAGGTGATGCTCGACGAGCTGTCGCAGCCGGGCGATGGTGCGCAGCGAGCGCGGGGTCGTGCCGGCCACGAACAGCCGCAGCCGGTAGCGGAGCGAGGCCGGGGCATCGTCGGCCTCCCGTCCTGTCACGCGCTGACCGCCTTCGGGCGGATATCCAGCCCGACCAGGACCTTCTCCGTGTTCGAAAGGTCACCGATGATGCGCTTCAACGGCGCGGGCAGCCGCCGGACCAGGGTGGGAATGGCGAGGATCTGGTCGCCCGCCGCGAGCTTGGGCTGCTGCAGCAAGTCGATCACCTCGATCTCGTAGCGGCCGGCCAGGTGCTCCTCGCAGACGCGCTTGAGGTTGGCCATCGCCGCCAGGGACTTCGTGGTCTGCCCCGCCACGTAGAGCCGCAGGTGGTAGTGCCCCGGATCGGGGTCGGCCTTGTCGTCCTCGCCGCTCATCCCGCCGCGCCCCGCCGCACGGCCATCGTCGCACGGCCTTCGTCGGCGAGGGCCGAAGTGCGGTCCTCCTCTGCCGCGAGCACGCCGACCTCCTCCTCCTCCGCCGCGAGGATGGCCTGCAACTCCTCGATCTGGCGCATGAGGGAGTGGCGCTTGCGGCCCAGTTCGCGCCTCCGCCGGGCGACCGCGTCCGCCTGCCGCCGCTCCTCCGCTTGCTCCCGTGCCGTCTGCGCGACCCGGGCCGAGCCCGTCAGCACGCCTTGGGCGCCTATGTAGGCGTCGATGACGTGGATGCCGGTTTCCCTCATCTCGTATTCCCGGACCTGGTTCGAATGGCTCATGCCCCGCGCCTTGATGACGTAGAGCGTGCGGTTCATCTCGCCGTTCCCCTCCACCGCGACCAGCTTCACCCACGTGTCCATGAGCGAGGAAAGACCCATGTCGCCGCCCTCCAGCGCCTCGCCATCCGTTCGCAGGCTGGTGAAGACGGCCGTGATGCCTTGGCTCTTCAGCAGGTCGATCATGCGCAGCAAGGTCGAATACACCTCCGACGCCGGGCCGCGGAACGAGGATATCGGGTCGATGACGACCACGTCCGGCTTGAAGCTGGCGATGTCGCGGTGCATGCGCGCCAGGTGCATCTCCAGGCCATACAACGTGGGACGCGCCGCCTCGAACCGCAGCAGGCCGTCGTCGCAGTGCCGCTGCAGGTCCAGGCCCGTCGAGCGGGCGTTGCGGCAAATCTGCTGGGCGCTCTCCTCGAACACGAAGAACAGGCAGCGCTCGCCGCGCCGGCAGGTCGCATCGGCGAAGAAGCCGCTGATCGTCGTCTTCCCCGTGCCGGCCACGCCGGAGATGAGGATCGTGCTGCCCCGGTAGTAGCCGCCGCGGCCGAACATCGCGTCCAGCCCGGCCACGCCACTGGATACGGTGGCTTCGGACACGCCGTGCAGCAGCCCGGCCGAGGTGATCGGCAGGACGCTGATGCCATCGTCGTCGATCAGGAAGGGGTATTCGTTGGTCCCGTGCGACGAGCCGCGATACTTGACCACGCGCAGGCGCCGCGTGCTCACCTGGTCCTGCACCCGGTTGTCCAGCAGGATGACGCAGTCCGAAACGTATTCCTCCAGCCCCTGCCGGGTGAACTGCCCGTCGCCGCGCTCGCCGGTGATCACCGCGGTCAGCCCGCGCTCCTTGATCCAGCCGAACAGCCGCCGCAGTTCGGCCCGCAGCACGGCGGTGTCGCTCAGGCCGGAGAACAGCGTCTCGATCGTGTCGAGCACGACCCGTTTGGCGCCGATCGAGTCCACCGCGAAGCCGAGGCGGACGAACAGGCCCTCCAGGTCGTACTCGCCCGACTCCTCGATCTCGCTGCGTTCCACGCGCACATGGTCAATGGCGAGCTTGCCTTGTGCGACCAGCTCGTCGAGGTCATGGCCGAGGGATGCGACGTTCTCGGCCAGGTCTTCCGCCCGCTCCTCGAAGCTCATGAACACGCCGGGTTCGCCGAATTGCGTGGCGCCGTTGATCAGGAAGGTCGCCGCGAACAGCGTCTTGCCGCTGCCCGCCGCGCCGCAGATCAGCGTTGGCCGCCCAGCCGGCAGGCCCCCCAAGGTGAGGTCGTCGAACCCGACGATGCCGGTCGGCGCCTTGGCGAGCCCGGGGCGGGGAGGTGCAGGAGACATGCGGTCCTTGTCTTCTTTGGGGGCGTGGCTGCGGACCGCAGTGAGGTGCCCTGTGCGAGGTGCGGGGCGGGCCGGGTTCGCACGCTTGGTACGCCACATCGCGCAGCCTTTGCAACCAACGGCAAGACGCGCCGCCGGGCTGATCGACAGCCACACCGCGGCTCCCCTAGGATGGGGCGTCGTAAGGGGAGAGCGAACGTCCATGCGCGCCGCGCTGAGCGTCACGCTGGTTCTGGCCTTGGGGATCGGCGCGGCCATCTGGTGGGGCGCCGTGCCGATCGACGTGCCTGCCTGGCGCGCCGCCGCCCTGTCGATCGTGGCCCCGCCGCCGCCCGTCCACGCGGCGGTGGCGCCGGTGCCCGTCACCGTCGCCGCCGCGCAGGCCGGGGAGGTGCCGATCTACCTGTCCGGCATCGGCACGGTGCAGGCCTACAACACCGTCGCGGTAAAGAGCCGGGTCGACGGCGAGATCAAGCAGGTCCTGTTCACCGAGGGGCAGGACGTGCAGGTGGGCGACGCCCTGGTGCAGATCGATCCGCGGCCCTACCAGGCGCTGCTGGCGCAGGCGCAGGCGATGCGCGTCAAGGACCAGGCCACGCTCGACGGCGCGCTGCTGGACCAGACGCGCTATGCCAACCTGGCGCAGAAGGATTTCGCCAGCCGCCAGCAGGTGGACCAGCAGCGGGCCACGGTCGACGCGACCCGGGCGCAGATCGCCAACGACGAGGCGCAGATTTCCTACGCGCAGACCCAGCTCGGCTTCACCACCATCCGCTCGCCGATCCCGGGGCGCGTCGGCATCCGGCAGGTGGACGTGGGCAACTTCATACACGCCAGCGACACCGGCGCGCTGGTGACGGTGACGCAGCTGCGGCCGATCTCCGTGGTGTTCACCTTGCCCGCGGGTGCGGTGGCACAGGCGCACCTGACGCCGGGCGAGGTGAAGATCCCCGTGGCGGCCTACGCGGCGGACGACGCGACCCTGCTGGACCGCGGCACGGTGGAGCTGGTGGACAACACCGTCGACGCCAGCACGGGCACCATCAAGCTGAAGGCAAGCTTCCCGAACGAGGCGATCCATTTGTGGCCGGGCAACTTCGTCAACGGCAAGCTCGTGGTGGAGACGCGGCATGACGCGGTCACCGTCCCAGCCTCCGCCCTGCGCCATGGGCCGCGCGGCGATTTCGTCTGGATCGTCCGCCCGGACGACACGGTGGTGAGCAAGGGGGTGACGGCCGGCCAGGTCGACGGCGGCCGCGTGCTGGTCGAACGGGGGCTGGAGCGGGGCGCCCGCGTCGTCACCGAGGGGCATTTCCGCCTGGACGAGAACACCAAGGTGGAGATCGCCCGCGACGAGAGCGCGCCGCGCCCGGCTGCGGCGACCAGGCCACCCAAGCCCGGCTGAGACCATGTCCGCGCCGTTCATCCTGCGGCCGATCGCGACCACGCTGATGATCGTCGCCATCCTGCTGCTGGGCGCCCTCGGCTACCGCCTGCTGCCGGTGGCGGCACTGCCCAGCGTGGACTTCCCGACGATCCAGGTGACGACGACCTTCCCGGGTGCCTCCCCGGAGGTGGTGGAGACGTCCATCACCGCGCCGCTGGAGCATTACTTCGGACAGATCTCCGGCCTTACCTCCATGGGATCGATCAGCAGCTACGGCACCAGCCAGATCACGCTGCAGTTCGACCTGTCGCGCCCGATCGACGCGGCGGCGCAGGACGTGCAGGCGCAGATCAACGGGGCGGCGGGCTGGATCCCCATCGCGCTGCTGCCCGGGCCGCCCACCTACCGCGAGGTCAACCCGGCCGACACGCCGGTGATCATCCTGGCGCTGACCTCGGACACGCTGCCCCTGCAGGAGGTGGACGACTACGCCGAGACCGCCATCGTGCAGAAGCTGTCCCAGGTGCCCGGCGTCGGCGCGGTGACGATCGAAGGTGGGCAGACCCGTGCGGTGCGATTGCAGGCCAACCCGGCGCAGCTCGCCGGGCTGGGCCTGTCTATGGAGGATGTGCGCCGGGCGGTGGCGGCGGCCACCACGGACAACCCGAAGGGCAGCCTGGACGGCCCGATGCAGGCGTTCCAGATCGGCGCCAACGACCAGCTGTTCGGCGCGGCGGCGTATCAGGACGTGGTGGTCGCCTACCGCAACAACGCGCCGGTGCTGCTGCGCGACATCGGCCAGGCGGTGGACGGGGCGGAGAATGCCGAGCTCGCCGGCTGGTTCAACGGCCGCCCGGCCGTCATCCTGGACATCCAGCGCCAGCCCGGCGCCAATACCATCGCCGTGGTCGACGCCGCCCGCGCCCTGCTGCCGAAGCTGCGCGCCGCCCTGCCGCCGGGCCTGAAGGTGGTGGTGGCGACCGACCGCACCGTCACCATCCGCGCGGCCATCGCCGACGTGCAGTTCACCCTGCTGCTGACCATCGCGCTGGTGGTGCTGGTGATCTTTCTGTTCCTGCGCAAGCTTTGGGCCACGGTGATCCCCAGCGTGACGCTGCCGGTGTCGCTGATCGCCACCTTCGGCGCCATGGCGCTGTGCGGGTTCAGCCTGGACAACCTGTCGCTGATGGCGCTGACGGTCGCCTCCGGCTTCGTCGTGGACGACGCGATCGTGATGATCGAGAACATCGTCCGCTACGTCGAGGCCGGGGAGGCACCGCTGCCGGCGGCGCTGAAGGGCGCGCGGCAGATCGGCTTCACCGTGGTGTCGCTGACGGTGTCGCTGGTGGCGGTGTTCATCCCGCTGCTGCTGATGGGCGGGATCGTCGGGCGGCTGTTCCGCGAGTTCGCCATCACCCTGTCGCTGGCGGTGGTCGTCTCGGGCTTCGTCTCGCTGACGCTGACGCCCATGATGTGCGCGCGGCTGCTGGGCGCGCACGACCCGGACCATCGCCCGAGCCTACTGTTCCGGCTCAGCGAGCGCGGGTTCGACGCGCTGTGCGGCGGCTATGTGCGCGGGCTGGACTGGGTGCTGCGCCATCGGCGGCTGACGATGGGGGGCTTCCTGCTGACGCTGCTGGCGACGGGATGGCTGGCGGTGGCGATCGACAAGGGCTTCCTGCCCGTGCAGGACACCGGGCTGCTGATCGGCACCACGGACGCGCCGCAGGATACCTCCTTCGCCGCGATGTCCCGCTTGCAGCAGGCGGTGGCGGACGTGGTGGCGCGGGACCCGGACGTCGTCACCGTCGACAGCTTCGTCGGCGCCGGCACCACCAACCCGACGCTGAACAGCGGGCGCATCTACATCGACATCGGCTCGCCGGACCACCGCCCGCCTGCCCGCGTGGTCATGGAGCGGCTGCGCCGGGCGGCGGAGACGGTCGCGGGCATCACGCTGCACCTGCAGCCGGCGCAGGACTTCGCGATCGAGACGCGCGCCTCCCGCACGCAATACCAATATCAATTGCAGGACCTGGACCCGGAGGAGTTGCGGCTGTGGAGCGGCCGGCTGGAGGCGGCCTTGCGGACCGACCCCGCGCTGGCCGACGTAGCCAGCGACCAGCAGGATGACGGGCTGCGCATGACGCTGACAGTGGACCGCCAGGCCGCCGCGCGCATGGGCGTCACGATGAGCGACATCGACCAGACGCTGTACGACGCGTTCGGTCAGCGCCAGATCGCCACCGTCTACTCGCCGCTCACGCAATACCACGTCATCCTGGAGGTCGATCCGCGCTACCGCGACGACCCGGCGGTGCTGAACAAGATCTACGTCACGTCCGGCAGTTCGCTCGCCTCGTTCGGCAGCGACGCCTCCAGCGGCATCGGCGGCGGGTTCCACCAATCCTCGCCGGCCATCCCGCTGGCCGCCTTCGCCCGGGTGGAGCGGCGGCTGGCGCCGCTGGCGATCACCCATCAGGGCCTGTTCCCGGCGACCACGATCTCGTTCAACCTGGCGGAAGGCGCCTCGCTCGGCCAGGGGGTGGCGGCGCTGCACCGGGCGGAGGCGCGGATCGGCCTGCCGGACACGGTGCAGACCGGCCTGGTGGGCGCGGCGGCGGAGTTCGCGTCCTCCCTGTCCAGCGAGGTCGGGCTGGTCGTGGCGGCGATCGTCACCGTCTACATCGTGCTGGGCGTGCTGTACGAGAGCTTCATCCACCCGGTCACCATCCTGTCGACCCTGCCCTCGGCCGGCGTGGGGGCGTTCGCGGCGCTGATGCTGGCGGGCATGGAGCTGGACCTGATCTCGCTGATCGGCCTCGTGCTGCTGATCGGCATCGTCAAGAAGAACGCCATCATGATGGTGGACTTCGCCCTGGAGGCGGAGCGGACGCAGGGGATGACCCCGCTTGCCGCCATCCGCGAGGCCTGCGTGCTGCGCTTCCGCCCGATCATGATGACGACCATGGCGGCCCTGCTGGGCGCGCTGCCACTGGCGCTCGGCACCGGCACCGGGTCCGAGCTGCGCCGCCCGCTGGGCGTGGCCATCGTCGGCGGCCTGCTGCTCAGCCAGGTGCTGACGCTCTACACCACGCCCGTCATCTACCTCGGCTTCGACGCCCTGCAACGTCGCCTCACCCGGCGCCGCCACGGTGCCAAACCCTCTCCCTCTGGGAGAGGGCAGGGTGGGGGTCGTCCAAACCCGACATCTTTGTCCAGTGCGAACCACCCTCACCCCGACCCTCTCCCAGAGGGAGAGGCACACGCGAGGCTTCGGGTGTGATCCTCTCGGCACCCTTCATCCGCCGCCCGGTGGCCACCCTGCTGGTGGCGATCGGCATCCTGCTGCTGGGCGCCGTCGCCTACCTGCATCTGCCGATCGCCGCCTTGCCGAACGTGGACCGGCCGACGATCAGCGTGTGGGGCTACTTGCCCGGCGCCAGTGCGGACACCGTCGCCTCCTCGCTGTCGCAGCCGCTGGAGCGCCAGTTGGGCACCATCCCGGGCATCGTCGAGATGTTCTCCTGGAGCGGCGCAGGCGGCTGCGAGATCGACATTCAGTTCGACCTCGACAAGGACATCGATGCGGCGGCGACCGCGGTGCAATCGGCGATCAACGCCGCCGGGCCGAACCTGCCGAAGGACCTGCCCTTGCCGCCGGGCTATTGGAAGGCCAACCCCTCCGGCGCCCCGGTGATCGTCCTGGCGATGGTGTCGGACGTGCTGGATCCGTCCGAGGTATACGAGGCGGCGGACAGCGTGGTGGGCGAGCGCCTGTCGCAAATCCCGGGCGTGGCGCGGGTGAACATCTCCGGCGCCGAACGCGCCGCCGTCCGCATCCGAGCCTCGCCGCGGCTGATGGCCAACCTCGGCGTGTCGCTGGAGCAAATCCGGCAGACGGTGCAGGCGGCCTCGCTGAACCTGCCGAAGGGCACGGTGGCCGAAGGTGACCAGGAATGGACGCTGGAGGCCAACGACCAGCTGCTGAAGGCGGCGGAGTACCGCAGCCTCGTCGTGGCCTGGCGCAACGGCGCGGCGGTGCACCTGCAGGACGTGGCCGACGTCACCGACAGCGTCATCAACAGCAAGCTCGCCGGCTGGTATGGCGAGCATCGCGGCGTGGTGGTCAACGTCTACAAGCAGCCGGACGCCAACGTGGTCGAGACGGTGGACGCGGTGAAGGCGGCCTTGCCCGGACTGGCGCGCTGGCTGCCGCCGTCCATCCGCATGGTCCCGGTCTATGACCGCACCACGCTGATCCGCGCCTCGGTCGCCGACGTGCAGGTCACGATCGCGATCGCGGTCGGGCTGGTGGTGCTCGTCGTCCTGCTGTTCCTACGCCGGGTCTGGGCCACCGTCATCCCGGCGCTCGCCATCCCGGTGGTGCTGGCGGCCACGGCGGTGGCGATGCGCCTGCTCGGCTACACGCTCGACAACCTCTCGCTGATGGCGATGGCGGTGGCGATCGGCTTCGTCGTGGATGACGCGGTGATCGTGGTCGAGAACGTCATCCGCCGCATGGACGAAGGCGAGACGGCGGTCGCGGCATCGCTGGCCAGTGCGCGGCAGATGGGGTTCACCATCCTGGCGATCTCGGCCGCCCTGGTGGCCGCGCTGACGCCGGTGCTGTTCATGCCGGACGTGGTGGGCCGCTACATGCGCGAGTTCGGCGTCACCCTGGCCGTGACCATCGCGTTTTCCGCCCTGGTCTCGCTGACGCTCACGCCCATGCTGTGCAGCCGCCTGCTGGTGCGCGCCCGGGCGCATGCGGCCAAACGGTCCCTGGCTGCGGTGGCCTACGCGCGCAGCCTGGACTGGTCGTTGCGCCACCCGGTTGTCGTGCTGCTGGCCATGGCGGCCACGGTCGCGGCCTCGGCCGGCCTGTATGGGATGCTGCCGAAGGGGTTCATGCCGACGCAGGACACCGGCATCCTCCGGGTCCGCACCGTCACCATCTCCAACGTCTCCTTCGCGGCGATGGAGACGCTGCAGCGCACGGTCGCGCGGGCGATCCTGGCCGACCCGGCGGTCGACGGGCTGACCTCGTATATCGGCGCCGACAACGGCACCACGCTCAGCAGCGGCAACATCATCGCCAGCCTCAAGCCGCTCGGCCAGCGGCGCGAGACGATCGAGCAGGTGGTTGCCCGGCTGCGCACCACGCTGGCGCAGGTCAGCGGCATCCGGACCTTCTTCATCCCGCTGCAGGACCTCAACCTCGGGGCGCAGAGCTCCTCCGCGCGCTACCAGTACACGCTGACCGGGCCGAGCCCGGAGGAGGTGTTCCGCTGGGAGGAGGCGCTGCGGAGGCGGATGAACCGCATGGGGGAGGTGACCGACGTCATCACCAACCTGGAGACCGCCGGGCTGGAAGCCGGCCTGGCCATCAACCGGACGCGCGCGGCGACGATGGGCATCACCCCCACCGCGATCGACCAGACCCTGTACGACGCGTTCGGCCAGCGCCAGATCCGCACGCTGTACTTGCCGTCGAACTACTCCCGCGTGATCCTGGAGGTCGATCCGGACACCGGGACCGACCCGGCGGCCTTCGCCAACATCTACGTGCCCGGCACGGCGGCGCAGGTGCCGATGGCCTCGCTGGTGCAGCCGTTCCGCAGCCATGCGGCGATGTGGGTGGTGCATGCGGACCAGTTCCCCTCCGCCACCATCTCGTTCGACACGGCGCCTGGCGTCTCGATCGGCGACGCCATCGCGGCCATCCACGCGGCCGAGCGCGAGTTGCGGATGCCGGACGAGATCCAGGCCGGCTTCCGCGGCGAGGCGCTGGAGGCCAGCAAGTCCGGCGGCAAGCAGCTGGCGCAGTTCGCCGGCGCGATCGTCGCGGTCTACATCGTCTTGGGCATCCTGTACGAGAGCTTCGCCCATCCGTTCACCATCCTGTCCACGCTGCCCTCGGCGCTGTTCGGTGCGCTGCTGGCGCTGGAGGTAACGCATTTCCAGTTCACGCTGATCGCGTCGATAGCCTGCGTGCTGCTGGTGGGCATGGTGATGAAGAATGCCATCATGATGGTGGATTTCGCGCTTGAGCTGCAGCGCGGCCGCAGCCTGACGCCACGCGACGCCGTGCGCCAGGCCGCGTTGCAGCGGGCGCGCCCGATCGTCATGACGACGCTGGTGGCGATCCTCAGCGCGCTGCCGATGGCGCTCGGCACCGGGCCGGGGCACGAACTGCGCCAGCCGCTCGGCATCGCCAACGTCGGCGGCCTGGCCGCCTCCCAGCTGCTGACGCTGTACTCCACGCCGGTTATCTACCTGCTGATCGCGCGCCTGCAGCTCAGGTGGCAGCGTCGCCGCACCGCACGCCACGCCTACGACCCCAGCGCTTGAACCCATGATAAGCCCTCTCCCGGAAGGAGAGGGAGAAGCGCTCCGGCTACATCCCGAGCGCGCGGCGATACAGGTCGAGCAGCGTCTCCTGCTCCTCCACGTCGGCCGGCTCCTGCTTGCGGATGCTGATGATCTGCCGGATGACCTTGACGTCGAACCCGGCGGACTTGGATTCCGAGTAGATGTCCTTGATGTCGGAGGAGAGCGCCTTCTTCTCCTCCTCCAGCCGCTCGATCCGTTCGATGATGCTGCGCAGGCGGTCGGCCGCGATGCCCCCAACTTGGGTGTCGTCTTCCACCTTCTCTGCCGTCGCCATCGTCCGTCCGCCTCCATGCAAGGCGGCGGGGGTAGCTTCCGGGGCGCACCGGGTCAACGGGGCTGGCCCTGCCGCGACCGTGCTGTAACATCCCGGCCACGCACCGTGAGGAGACCCGCCGATGTCCGCCATCGATCAGATCCGCGCCTACCATGACGAACTCGCGGCGTTCCGGCAGGACCTGCACGCCCATCCGGAGCTCGGGCTGGAGGAGCATCGCACGGCGGAGCTGGTGGCGGCCAAGCTCGAGTCCTGGGGGATCGAGGTGCATCGCGGCGTGGGGAAGACCGGCGTGGTGGGCGTGCTGCGGGCCGGCAACGGGCAGGCCCGCATCGGCCTGCGGGCGGACATGGACGCACTGCCCATCGTCGAGGCGAACGACCTGCCCTATCGCAGCGGCACGCCCGGCGTGATGCATGCCTGCGGGCATGACGGCCACACCACCATGCTGCTGGGCGCCGCCCGCTACCTCGCCGAGACGAAGGACTTCAACGGCACCGTCCACTTCATCTTCCAGCCGGGCGAGGAGGGGATCGGCGGCGCCCTGGCCATGCTGGACGACAAGCTGTTCGAGCGGTTCCCCTGCGACGCCGTGTTCGGCATGCACAACCGCCCGGGCATGGCGGTGGGCCAGTACGCGATCTGCCCCGGGCCGGCGATGGCGGGCGGCGCGTTCTTCGACATCCATGTCGAGGGCAAAGGCTCGCACGGCGCCCATCCGGAGCAGAGCGTCGACCCGGTGCTGACCGCCTGCCACATCGGCGCGGCGCTGCAATCCGTGGTGTCGCGCAACATCGCCCCGACCGACACGGCGGTGGTCAGCGTGACCAAGATCACCAGCGGGGACGCCTACAACGTGGTGCCGCAATCCGCCAAGCTCGCCGGCACCGCCCGTGCCTTCAAGAAGGAGGTGATGGCCCGGATCGAGGAGCGGATGCGCGCCCTGGTGGACGGCATCGCCGCGGGCTTCGGCGCCACCGCGACGCTCGATTTCCGCACCATCTTCGCTCCGCTCGACAACGACCCGGCGCAGACCCTGGCCTATGCGGACGCCGCGGCGGAGCTGGTGGGCGAGGCCGCGGTCGACCGCAACAAGGGCCCGACCATGGGTTCGGAGGACTTCGCCTTCATGATGGAGAAGGTGCCGGGTGCCTACATCCTGGTCGGCAACGGCGAGGGCGCGTCGCCCCACCACCCCCGCTACAACTTCAACGATGCCGCCATCCCGTTCGGCGCCGGGCTGTACGCCCGCATGGTGGAGCGCACCCTGCCGAAGGGGATCTGACGCCGGCTACGGGAAGCTGCGGCGGGCGGGCGGGTCCTCCGCCGCCGTCGTCGCGGGCTGCGGCAGCGTGGCGGACCAGGCGAGCTGCAGCTGCTGCAGCAGCGCCGCCCGTTGCGCCACGACGGATTGCACGAAAAGCCGCTCGGACAGGTCGGCACGGGCGTATTGCCGCCCCACCTGGTCGCGGTACGGCATCGCCAGGGCCAGCGTGCGGGAGTGGTAATTGCCCACCGCTGCCTGCCAATCGCCGGACTCCTGGAACAGGCTGAGGAGGAAGCGCGCGGCGTAGTCGGCATTCAGCGCCGGGTCGAACCCGTCGGCGACGCTGCGGAACGCCGTCGGATGCGCCGCCAGGTTGACCTGGAGGCAGCCGACGTCGATGGAGGCGGTGCCGGCAGCCTGCGCCTTCAGCACCCAGGCCACGGCGGACGCCCGGTCCGGAAAGAACAGCCCGTCGCCCCCGGCATTCACCGTCCACGGCCAGGCATGCCGCTGCCCGGGCCGCGCATCCGGGCGCCCGGTCTCCACCACGGCGATGGCGAGCAGCAGCCCGGTCGGGATGGCGTAACGCCGCTCGGCCGCCAGGATCGGGGTCTCGCAATCCACCGCCGTGCGCCGTGCTGCCTCCGTTTCCGCCGACGACGGCAGCCGCACCGGCAGGTGCTTGCCGTACTCCTCTGCCCCCGCCCGCGTCACCAGAAGCATCGCGCCCAAGACGTAGTGCGGGTAAGCGCAGCGCCATCCGCCACCCCGTCGCATCATCCCAGCTACCGGTTGAACGACAGGCCCAGGCCGCGGGCACGCCACCCCGCCTCGATCGCATCCAGATCGGTCAGGCCGGAGGGGGCGCCGCGGGAAGGCGCGGTCTTCAGCCGCGGCAGCGCCTCCGTCCGCCACAGGCCGAGCAGCCGGCGCAGCTCCCCCAGCGGATCGGCGTGGTCGTCGACGCGCAGGTTCAGGTCGGGGAAGTCCTCGGTCGTGGTCAGCACCATCGCGGCGGATTGGCGGCCCCGGCGGTCGCCGCCGGCACGCTGTCCGGCGTCCAGCGCGTCCATCAGCCGCTCCGGCAGGTCCGCGGCGCCGTGGGCGAGGTAGCTGGCCAGGGTGTCACCCACCACCGCGGCGCCGGCCAGCATGTTGCCGGCCACGCTGACCGCCGGGCCAGCCTCGCTGCCGCACCAGCTGACGCAGTGGCGCCCGGTCCACGTGGCGGTGCGGCCATGCCGGTCCACGGTGTGCACCTGGCGCAGGTGCCTGCCGTCATCCCCGGCCAGCGCCCCCTCGATGGCGGCGTCGGGCGCCAGGCCGCGCGCCAGCCCGGCCAGCACGGCAGGGCCGAGATAGCGGTTGGTGATGGATTGCGTCGACACGGCGCCCACGCCCTGCTGCACGAACGGGCAGCTCGCCCCGACGGCGAAGGCGCAGGTGGTCACCGCCACGGCGAAGGCGCCGGTCTGCTTGTCGTGCGCCACGATCGACCAGGTCATGCCGTGCCTCCGGACAGCGAGCGTTGGAACAGGGCCAGCGTCCAGGCCATGCACTGCAGGAACAACGCCGGATCGTAGCGCGGCCCCTCGTCGCGCAGGAAGGCGTGGGCGCCGTTCACCTCGTGCCACTCGTAGCGGGCGGACACTGCCTCCAGCCGTTCGCGGATCGCCTGCCGCCCGGCGAACGGGACGTGCGGATCCTGCCGGCCCCAGACGAACAGCGCCTCGGCCTTCAGCTCACCCATCCGGACCAGGCTGTCATCCGCCTTGCCCGCGCCGAGCGTGCCGGAATGGATGTCGGTCGCGTAGAAGCAGGCGGCGGCGGAGACGGACGGCTCCAGCGCCGCGCGATAGGCCAGGTGGCCGCCGAGGCAGACGCCCATCGTCGCCAGTCGCCCAGTGCAGGCCGGGTGCCGCCGCAGGAAGGCGAGCCCGGCCCGGGCGTCGGCATCGAAGGCGGCGACGGGCTTGGTGGTTTTCAGTGCATTGCCGCGGTCGGTGCCAGCCTGGTCGTAGCGCAGCACCGTCCCCGGCGGCTCGTACTCGTGGTAGACCTCCGGCACGGCCACGACGTAGCCCTGGCCCGCGAGCATGGCGGCGAGGCGGCGGATCGGGTCGGTGACCTGGTAGATCTCGGACAACACCAGCACGCCCGGGAAGCGGCCGTCCAACGCAGGGCGGAACAGGTGCAGCCGCATCGGGTTGGCCGCCCCATCCACGGCCACGTCGGCGGTCTCGTCGCTGCGCAGGATCATGCCGCCGGTGATTGCCCGTCCGGCGCGCGGAGTCAAAGCTGCAACGCCGCCAATGCGGGGGCGTTGAGTCAGCGCACGGCATCCAGCAGGAGGCATCATGGCCGCCCAACTTCAGACCTTCGAGCGCGGTGAGCTGAAGCCGGCGCGCCAGCGGGAGCGGGCTTCGACCTTCGGATGGGTCCTTCTAGGCGCATTGCTGGCAGGCGGCGCGGCCCAGGCGCAGTCCACGCCCGACAGTTCGGGGCCGCAGACGGCGGTGCCGGCTCCAGCGCCGGGCGGCACCGCGGACGTCCCGGGTGGAAGTGCTCGCAACGGGGTCATCACGCCGCCGCCGACCGGGGGCACCATGCCGGTGGTCCCGCCGCCCGTCCCCGGACGCACGCCCGTCATCCGCCCGCCGGACACGACCACAGGCCCGCAGCCGGTGCAACCCAAATAGCAGGACCGCACGGCGCCCTCGCCCGATCATCGCTCCGGCTGTAAGAGGAGGCGTGAAGAAGGGATGACATGATGGTGCGCAGGTTCCGGTCCCCGGTCGATCCCTATATCCTCCTGATGGTCGCGACGGTCGCGCTCGCGTCCGTTCTTCCCGCCGTGGGTCTCGGCGCGGTGGTCGCCAACTGGGCGGCGACGCTGGCGATCGGCATCCTGTTCTTCATGTATGGCGCCAAGCTGTCGCCGCAGGCCGCCCTGACGGGGCTGACGCATTGGCGGCTGCACGGCGTGGTGCTGGGCTGCACCTTCGTCCTCTTCCCCTTGATCGGCCTCTCGATGGGCTTCCTGCCGGAGCGCATCCTGCCGCGCCAACTCTACAACGGCCTGCTGTTCCTCTGCGTGCTGCCGTCCACCGTGCAGTCCTCCATCGCCTTCACCTCCATCGCCCGCGGCAACGTGGCGGCGGCGTTGTGCAGCGCCTCGGCCTCGAACCTCATCGGCATCTTCGCCACGCCGCTGCTGGCGGCGTTCCTCATGCACACGCAGAGCGGCGGCTTCTCGTTCGGGGTGCTGCTCGACATCATCACGCAGCTGCTGCTGCCGTTCCTGGCCGGGCAGGCGCTGCGGCCATGGATCAACGGTTGGCTCACCCGGCACAAGGCCCCGCTCAGCTTCGTCGACCGCGGCTCCATCCTGTTGGTGATCTACACTGCGTTCAGCGAGGGCGTGGTCAGCGGGGTGTGGCGCCAATTGGACCTCGCCGACCTGGGCGTGCTGATCGGGATGTCGACCGTGTTGTTGCTGCTGGTGTTGACGATCACCACGGCGGTCAGCCGCTACGTGCTGCGCTTCCCGGTCGAGGATGAGATCGTGGTGGTGTTCTGCGGCTCCAAGAAGAGCCTGGCGAGCGGACTGCCGATGGCGAGCGTGCTGTTCGCCGGATCACAGGTCGGATTAATCGTGCTGCCGCTGATGCTGTTCCACCAGTTGCAGCTGATGCTCTGCGCGACCCTTGCGCGCCGCTACGGCGCCCGCGCCGCGGTGCCGCCGGTCACGGACAGCCGGCTGGGCCTGGCGTCCAGCTGAACCGTTCTGCGCCGGATTGCGGCGCAAGCGGCGGAGTGCGGCAGGGGCTGGCGCACGGCACGGTGTGGTGCCAGACCAGGAGCACGCCATGATGCCATCCTTTGACACGGAGCCAGCCCGATGGGCCGCCATCCGCAGCCGCGACCCTGCCGCCGACGGGCGCTTCCTCTATGCGGTCGCCACCACGGGCGTCTACTGCCATCCCTCGTGCGCGGCACGCCCGGCGCGGCCGGAAAACGTCAGCTTCCATACCGACCGCCGCAGTGCCGAGGCCGCCGGTTTCCGAGCCTGCAAGCGGTGCAAGCCGGACCAGCCGCCCCGTGCGGAGCGCGATGCCGCCTTGATGGCCGAGGCCTGCCGGAGGATCGAGGCGGCGGAGGAGCCGCCGACGTTGGAGCAGCTGGCTGCCGCCGCGGGGCTCAGCCCGTTCCACTTCCACCGCCTGTTCCGTCGCATCGTCGGCGTCACGCCCAAGGCCTATGCCAGCGCGCGGCGGGCGCAGCGGGTGCAATCCGGCCTGCGTCTGGCCGGCACCGTGACGGAGGCGATGTACGACGCCGGGTTCAACTCCTCCGGCCGGTTCTACGAGGCGGCGGCGGGCTTGCTGGGGATGTCGCCCTCGAGCTACCGCGCCGGCGCGCCCGGTGAGGTGATCCGCAGCGCCGTCGGCCAGAGCACGCTCGGGCCAGTGCTGGTCGCCGCAACCATCCAGGGGGTGTGCGCCATCCTGCTCGGGGACGACGCCGCGGCCTTGGTACTGGACCTGCACGCCCGCTTCCCGCACGCCAGGCACGAGGCGGCGGACGCCGCGTTCGATGCCTGGGTGGCCCAGGTGGTGGCCCATGTCGACGCGCCGCGCGCGGCGTTCGAGCTGCCACTGGATATCCGCGGCACCGCCTTCCAACGCCGCGTGTGGGCGGTGTTGCGGGCCATCCCTGCCGGCGAGACGCTCAGCTATGCCGAGGTGGCGGAGCGGCTGGGCACGCCGAATGCCGTGCGGGCGGTGGCAGGGGCCTGCGCCGCGAACCGGCTGGCGGTGGCGATCCCCTGCCACCGGGTGGTATCGTCTGGCGGCAGGATGTCCGGCTACCGCTGGGGCGTCCCACGCAAGCGCGCGCTGTTGGAGCGGGAGGCGTCAGCCAAAGCCCGAGCTTGAGGACCCCTCCCACTCGGTGAGGGAGAAGCAGACCTTCGATCTACAACCACCGCGCCTCAGAACAGGTCCTCGTGGCGCCAGTTGACCAGCAGTTCGGCGACGTTCGCGGTGCCGGGCAGGTGCAGCGCCATCTCGATCAGGGCGGCCACGTCGTTCGGCTGGCTCATCTGATCCCGCGCCACCCGTGTGACATGGGCCGTCATGTCGGTGTCGACGAAGCCCGGGCAGACCGCCGTGGCGCGGATGCCGTGCTCCCAGCCGAGCCGCCGCACCTCCTGCGTCAGCGCCATCGCCGCAAACTTGCTCATGGCATAGGACAGGTTGTCGTTGCGGACCCGCTTGCCGGACAAGGACGCGACGGTGACCACGCGGCCGGTTCCGCTGCTCACCAGATGGGGCCAGGCCGCCCGGATCAGCCGCATCGGACCCATCGCGTTCACCGCCCAACTCGATGCAAACGCCTCGTCCGCGTCGTCGAGCAGCGTTCCGCGGGGATTGATGCCGGCGGCATTCACCAGCGCGTCGACCCGGCCGTGCCGCTGCACCGTGGCAGCCACGAACGCCGCCGCGTCGGCCGGTTGGGCGGCGTCGTAGCGGAACACGGACAATCCCGGCCGGTCCGGGAGCGCCGCCGGCTGGCGCGCGCCAGCGCAGACCATGCACCCGGCCGTCAGCAAGCGGTCCAGCACCGCCCGGCCGATGCCGCGCGTCGCGCCGGACATCATGACGACGCGACCCTCTGGGCTCAGCATCTTTGCACCTCCTGGCCACTGTCGCGTCAGTGTGGGCGGTAAACCGTTCCGACGGAACCATTCGGCCCAGGCAGACTTCGCATTTGATGAAACGCGCCGACCACCACCGCCTGATCCTGCCACGCGTGGTCGTTCTCGTGGAGGACGAGTTCCTGGTTCGCGCCTTGATGGCGGACGTCCTGACCGATGCCGGGTTCGAGGTGCGGGAGGCCGCGCATGCCGGCGAGGCACTGGCGATCGTCCAGGCTGGGCCGGCAGCCGTCAGCCTGCTGTTCACCGACATCCACATGCCGGGAACGATGGACGGACTTGCCTTGGTCCACCACGTCCACGCGCACTGGCCGGACATCCGGCTTCTGGTCGCCTCCGGCAAGGCCAGGCTCGGCCAGGCGGACCTGCCGCCGGGCTGCCATTTCCTGCCCAAGCCATACGACTTGCAGTCCACGGTCGACCGCGTGCGAGAGATGACGGTGCGCGGCTTGGAAACCTAGCTGCGCGTCTCCTGAGAAGCGACCATGCCCTAGGTCGGCCGGCGATCCGGGGGGAGGGCGGATTGCGCGGACCATGCCTCCAACCAGCCCGGCAGGGCAGATGCCGGCAATGCGCGGGCGATCAGGAAACCCTGCGCGTACTCCACGCCCAGGTCGCGCATCCGGTTCCACATCGCTTCGTTCTCGATCCCCTCGGCAATGATGCTCAACGAGCGCCGATGGGCGTTGTCCACCGTCCGTTGCAGGTAGCTCTGCGCCAAGCCGTCCGTCTGCGACTTCAGCACCACCTGTTTGTCCAGCTTCACCACGTTGAACGGCAGGTCGAACAAATTGAGCTGGTTCATCATGTCCGGACCCATGTCGTCGATCGCGACGCGGTAGCCAGCGGCCCGCCAAAGCTCCAGCGCCATGGCCAGCCCGCCAAGGTCGCTCACGGGCCGGCTCTCGGTCAATTCGATCAGCAGGCGTTCGACGGGGATCCGGTGATGCGCCCGGTGCGCGTCGATCCTGGTGAGCGCCTCCGGGAACAGCAGCACGTCGAGCGGCAGGTTGATGGTGACGAACAGGCCGTGCTGTTCGAGGAATGCGGGATCGATCGCGCCCATGGCCGCCTGCGCCACCGCTTCCGTCAGCCGCAACGACAGGCCAGCCTTCTCGATCTGCGGGATGAACAGGTCCGGACTGATCACCCCGCGATCCGCATGGCGCAGCCGCGCCAAGGCTTCCATGCCGACGGCTTGCCGATCCGACAGCCGTACGATCGGCTGGAAACGGCATTCCACATCGCCGGCGCTGAAGGCGAGCGCGATGTCCGACGTCGTGAGGGCCTCGCTGCCGGCGACATCCAGGGCCGCTTGCGGATGCAGCTTGTCCGCCAGGTCGGCCGGGGTGTTGGCGTGCGACACGGAACGGCGCTCGGCAAGACCGCCCGCTTCGCCCAGGAGGATCAGCTCGACCTGGGACCCGATCTCGCCGGAGGTGACGCCCAGCAGGTCGCGGGCATAGGGGCCAGCGGCGGCCGGTTCCAGCAACAGGTGTGAAAAGCAATGGTTGGGGGTGACCAGGCGGTTGAGCGCGTCCGTCGGCGACTCGGCAAGTTGTAGAGACTCGCCGGCGTTGCGGTCGATCGCGAGGCGGGCGGCGGCGAGCCAAGCCGGGTCGCTCGAAAGGAGCAGGACTTGCCGGGCTGGATGCAATGTCGTGCTGGAGCCTGGCAAAGATTGATCCTAGGACGCTGCCGAGAGACGCTTTCCTAAACTTGCCACCGCCTCTCCGCTCCGTCGATAGGTTGCGAACAGTAACAACCAGATTTCCTCAGCCTCGACGGGCTGGTCCGATCGCCCGCTTGGCGGTGCCGGGCGCCTGCGCATCTCGCCGCAGCCGGTTCTCGCCCAGGAGCAAGAGGATGGGTGCCGCGATGAAGATGGAGGACGATGTTCCCACCACGATGCCGAACAGCATCACCGCGGCGAAGCCGGAGAGCGACGACCCGCCGAACAGCGCCAGGGGCAGGCTTGCCAGGAACACCGTCATCGATGTCCCAAGTGTCCGGTTCAGCGTCTCGTTGATCGAGAAGTCGATGAGTTCGCGCAGCTTCATCGTCTTGTACTTGCGCAGGTTCTCCCGCACGCGGTCGTAGACCACGACCTTGTCGTTGGTGGAGTAGCCGATCACCGTCAGGATCGCCGCGACCATCACGAGGTCGAACTCGATCCGGGTGACCACGAGGAAGCCGATCACCTTCGTCACGTCCAGCAGCAGCGTCACCACCGCGCCGACGGCGAACTGCCACTCGAAGCGGAACCAGATATAGACCAGGATCATCAGCAGGCTGATGCCGAGAGCCAACAGGCCATTGCGGAACAACTCGTCCGACACCGAAGCGGTGACGGCGTAGGTGCTTTGGACGACGGCGCCGGGTTGCGCCTCCTGCAGCGCGCTCCGCACGCGTTCCACCATCTGCTCCGTCCCGGCCTCGGTGGGCTGCCGGTCCAGGCTGACCAGCACGTCGCGCGGGTCGCCGAAGCGCTGCAAACCGGCCGCCGACACCTGGTGGGAGGCGAACGCCGCTCGGATCCTGGCGAAATCCGCGCTGTCGGGCGTGCGGATTTCCATTGCGATCCCGCCCTTGAAGTCGATGCCCAGGTTCAGGCCGGGGTAGAAGGCGACGACCAACGAGAAGATCGACAGCACCGCGGACGTGCCCAGGCCGATGAAGCGGCCGCGCATGAAACGGATGCGCGTGCCGTCGGGCACCATGCGGAAGAGCGGGCGGAAGAACATGCGGGATCCTTATACCGGCAGCAGCGCCGGACGCCGGGCGCTGTACCACCGCACCATCATCAGCCGGGCGACGACGGTGGCGGTGAACAGGGTGGTGACGATGCCGACGGTGATGGTGACGGCAAAGCCCCGCACCGGGCCGGACCCGAACACGAACAGCATCACATGTGCCAGGAAGGCGGTGGCGTTGCTGTCGATGATGGTGCTGTAGGCCCGCCGGAACCCTGCCTCCAGCGCGGCGACCGGCTTGCGGTCCAGCTTGGTCTCCTCCCGGATCCGTTCGTTGATCAGGATGTTGGCGTCCACCGCCATGCCCAGCGTCAGCAGGATGCCCGCCATGCCCGGCAGCGTCAGCGTCGCCTCCAGCAAGGAGAGGATCGCCAGCATCATCAGCAGGTTGATGACCAGGGCCACGTTCGCGAACCAGCCGAACAGCCCGTAGAACGTCCCCATGAAGCCGACCACCAGCAGGAAGCCCACGCCCAGTGCGATCGCGCCGGCGCGGATGCTGTCGGCGCCGAGTTCCGGCCCCACGGTCCGCTCCTGCACCACGGTCAGCGGCGCGGGCAACGCGCCGGCGCGCAGCAGCACGGCCAGGTCGGTCGCGGACTGGGCGGTGAACTGGCCGCTGATCTGGCCACGCCCGCCGGTGATCGGCTCGTTGATGTTGGGCGCGGTCAGTATCTTGTCGTCCAGCACGATGGCGAACGGGTGGTTGACGTTGGCGGTGGTCACCTCGCCGAAGCGCCGGGCGCCGGCGCTGTCGAACACGAAGTTGACCACCCATTCCCCGTTGAGGTTGGACCGTGCCGGGCTCGCATCCGTCAGGCTGGCGCCGTCCACCTCCGCCCGGCGGCGGACCACCAGCTTGCGGTTGGGGTCGTTCTCCATCGGCAGGATTTCGTCGCCCGGCGCGGCGGGGCGGTTCGGGTCCGCGCCCTCGTCCAGCAGGTGGAACGTCATCTTGGCGGTCGTGCCGAGCAGCTGCTTGATGCGGTCGGGGTCGTCCACGCCGGGGAGCTGGACGACGATGCGGTTGTCACCCTGCTGCGTGATCTGCGGATCCAGCACGCCCGTGGCATCGATCCGGCGGCGGACGATCTCGATGGATTGCTGGACCGCGCCCGCGGCCCGGGCCCGCATCGCGGCATCGTTCAGCGTCAACGACAACGAGCCGTCCGGACGCGTTGCGGCATCGAAATCCTGCGTGCCGTCCGGGTTGGCGGCTACGGTGCGCAGCACGTCGATGGCGGCCTGTGCCTGGGCCGGATCGCGCAGCACCACGGCGACCCGGTTCTCCCCCGGCGGCTCCGCCAGGCTGCGGTACTTGCCGGCGAGCGCCTGGCGGGTGCGGTCCGTGACCGTGTCCAGCCGCTCCTTGCCGAGCGCCGCCACGTCGACCTGCAACAGCAGGTAGGAGCCGCCCCGGAGGTCCAGCCCGAGATGGACGGTGCGCCACGGGACCCAAGCCGCCGGCTGTGCCACGAGGTTCGGTACGCAGAGCAGGGCGCCCAGAAGGCACACGCCGACGATCAGCGCGGTCTTGGCGCGGCCAAAATACAGCATGCGGCCGGGTCACTCCAACAGGCGGATGTCTATGCCCAGCGCCACCAGGCGATGCAAGCCTCCGGTGCGCCTATGGCGAGGACGCCCGGCTGGTCGCCGCGCCGTAGCTGCGGTAGCGGTCGCGTGCGGCGGCGAGTTCGTCCGGGCTTAGCAGCCTGGGCGTCCCGGCGCTGCGGGCGAGGAGGTATTGCCGGGCCAGCGTCTCCAGCGCCAGCGCCGTGGCCAACGCGGCTGCGGGGTCACTCCCATGGCAGATCGTGCCGTGGTTGCCGAGCAGGCAGGCCGAGCGAGCGTGCAGCGCGGCCACCGCCGATGCCGCCAGGGCCGGCGTGCCGAAGGTGGCGTAGGGAGCGCAGCGCACGTCCCCGCCGCCGAAGGCCACCACCATGTAATGGAACGGGGGCAGGTCCTCGCCCAGGCAGGCCAGCGCCGTGCAGGCATCGGCATGGGTGTGCACCACCGCGCCGGCCTCCGGATACGCGGCGTATATGCCCGCGTGCATCTCCCACTCGCTGGACGGCGCGCCGCTCCCGTGCACGGTGCCGTCCAGCGCCAGCTGCACGAGCCCGCCGGGGCTGACCGTGCCGGCCGTGACGCCGGTCTGCGTGATCAGCAGCCCGGCGCCGCTGCGCTGGCTGACGTTGCCGCTGCTGCCGGTGTTCAGGCCAAGCCGGCCAAGCTCACGGTAGACGGCGACGATGGCGTCTGGATCGGGAGTCACCTGCCTACCGCGCGCGGGAGAGGGTCCTTGAAGCGACCCTGCGTCAAACCCGGAAGACGTAGTTCGTGTTACCGTCCCGCTCGATGTCGGGCGGGAAGGCGGCGTGCTTCTCGCGATAGTATTGTGCCCTGTGGTCCCCTTCGGCGGCGAGGTTATACGTCAAGTACAGGATGCGCCGCGGCCGGTCGGTGAAGTTCGGCTTGGACGCGTGCGGGGCGAAGCTGTCGAAGAAGATCACGTCGCCCGGTTGCGTGGGCACCGGGTGCAGCGCCAGCCCGGTCTCCTCCAGCGGGTTCCACTCCTCGCCGATCAGCCCCTCGCGGTGCCGGCCCGGCACCATTTCCAGGCAGCCATTCTCCAGCGTCGAGGGATCGATCGTCACCAGCGCGGTGACGAAGAGCGGGGCGTAGCGGGTCCAACCCGCCTGCTGGTCCTGGTGCGCCTTGAAGCCCGGGGCGCCGGGCATCTTGAAGTTGATCTTCTCCTTGAACAGCACCACCGGGCCGCCCATCAACTCCGCCGTCCACCGGGAAAGCGCGCCGTGCCGGACAACCTGGTCGAAGCCGGCATGCACCGGGCAGAAGTTCTCGATCCGCTGGATCACCGTCTGGCCGGGGGTGGTCAGGCTGTCCTCGTGGTACACCCAGTGCTGGCCCGGCGCCTCCGGTGCGGCCTCCAGCGCCTCCGTCCAGCGCAGCAGGTCGGCGGTCACCGCGGCGTCGAAGAAGTTCGGCACCACCAGGTATCCGTCCCGCTGCATGGCCGCGTGCTCCTCCGCCGTGGCGGGGCGGTGGCAGGCGGGGCGGTCCAGGGTCGTGCTCACGATGTCAGCTCCGGAAGGAGGCGGGTCGCCTTGGCGACATCCTCGGGGAAGTCGATTTCGGTCCAAGGCAAGCCGCTGATGTCCTCGAAGCCGAAGCGCCCGGGATGGTCGAGGATCATGTCGCGGACCGGCTCCTCGTATTCCATCGCGCGGCGCCCGGTGCGGACGTAGTCCCCCGCCCGATCCGCCAGTTCGGCCGCGGTCGCTGCCGAGAAGCGGAAGAAGCCGACCGACTCGCCATGCCACTGATGCGGCACGCTGGGCCGCTTGTGGAAGTCCACGATCCGTCCATCGCGGATGCACAGCTTCACCGGCTCGTCGCCCGGCTCGATGTCGCGGTCGAGCAGCAGGCAGTCGGGATGGTCGCTGGTGACCAGCCGCGTCATGAGCCGGTCGTCGTACAGCACGTCGGCATCCATCAGCAGCACCGGGCCGCCACGCCGCAGCACGTCCCGCCCGGCCCAAAGCGAGACGACGCTGCCCTCGCGGAAGTCGGGGTTCACCACCACGCGGACACCCGGCTCGTCGTCCAGCACCGCCGCAAGCGAGTCGGCCGCGAAGCCCGTCACCACGGTGATCGCCGTCAGCCCGGCTCGTCGCAGGGCGGCCAGGTGGCGGGCGATCAGGCTGGTCCCGGCGAAGTCCAACAGGGCCTTGGGCCTGCCGCGGTGCTCGGGCGCGTCGCTCAGCCTGCGCCCGATTCCAGCCGCGAGGATGAGGGCTTCGGTCTGGACGGCACCGGGCAAGCGTGTTCTTCCTCTCGGAACGTCACGGATTGTGACGGTTCGCTTACAGGCCTCATTCCGGCCGCCTGGTCAATAACCCCGGCGAGTCAGCGCCCGGGTGAGGAGGGGAGGATGGCCGCCAGCCTGCAGGACCTGACGGGCGACCGCACCATGCTGGTCCTGGCGGCCAGCCCGGGTGACGAGACCCTGGCCTGCGGGAGCCTGATCGCCGAGGCTTGTGCCCGCGGCCGGCCACCCTTGGTCGCCATTCTCTCGGATGGAGCGTCCCTTGGCGTTGCCGGGCTGTCGCCGGACGCCCGGGCCGTCGCGCATGAGCGCGAGACGCGGGCGGCGGTGCAGTTTTTGGGCCTGCCGCCAGGCCGGTTGCTGGCGCTCGGCGTACGGGACAGCGCCGTGCCGGCGGGCGGCGCGTTCTTCGAGCAGATCGTCGATGCCGTCGGCTTCCTCAGCTGGATGCGCGACCTGGATGTGATCTGCGCCCCGCATCCTGACACCTCGGCGGCGATCCCGGCGCGTGCGGCCGCGATCGCCGCGCAAGTGGCGCAGCGCGCCGGCATCGAGCGGCTGAGCTACGGCGCTGGCCTGGGCGCGGGCGCGTGGACGCTGCCGGTGCATGCCGCTGCGAAGGCCCGGGCAGCCGCGGCCCACGCCTCGCTGCCGACGCCGCCCGACCTTTTCCCCGAGTGGTTCATGCCGTGGCACGGCCGTTGAATGGGTTGCGGGCGGCAAGGAGGATGGGACGATGACGGGCTATGCCGACACGCTGATCGAAGGACGCATCTTCCGCGGCCTGCATGAGGGGTTCGCCGAGGCCTTGGCGATCGCCGGCGACCGCGTCGTGGCCTGCGGCAGCCGGGACGCGGTGGCGCCGTTCGCCGGACCGGGCACGCGGCGGGTGCGGCTGGACGGCCGGGTCGCCATCCCCGCGTTCAACGATGCGCACCAGCACCTGTTGCCGCTCGGCCTCAGCATGTCCCAGGTCAACCTGCGGCCGGAGCGGGTGCGCACGCTGGACGGGCTGCTGGCGGCGATCCGGGAGGCGGCGGCCCGCACGCCGAAAGGGCAGTGGGTGCAAGGCCGCGGCTACGACCATGCCGAGCTGGATGTCGGCCGCCACCCGACCGCCGACGAGCTGACGGCCGCCGCCCCGGACCACCCGGTGTTCATCGTGCGCACCTGCGGCCACATGGGCGTGGCCAACGCCGCCGCGCTTGCGGTGGCCGAGGTGGGGCACAACACGCCGGACCCGGAGGGCGGGGTCATCGGGCGCCGCGCCGGCGGGCTGACCGGGCTGTTGCAGGAGCGGGCGATGCGCCTGGTGCGCGACCGCCTGCCGGAGCCGTCGGACGCGGCGCTGGTGGACGCGATCGAGCGCGCCGGCACCCACATGAACCGGCTGGGCTTCACCGCCGTGATGGACGCCAACGTCGGCATGGTCGCCGGCTTCCGCGAGGTCGAGGCGTATCGCGCCGCCCATGCCGCCGGGCGCCTGCCGGTGCGCACCTGGATCTGCCTGGCCGGCAACCCGGAGGGCATCGCCGAGGCCGCCTGGCACGCCGGGGTGCGGCCGATGGACGGGGATGCGATGCTGCGCTTCGGCGCCATGAAGGTGTTCGCGGACGGCTCGGCCGGCGGGCTGACGGCGGCGATGTCCGAACCATACCGGCAAGGTGGCACCGGCGTGTTCTGCTTCCCGGAGGCGACGATGCACGGGCTGCTGGCACGCTACCACGCCCAGGGCTGGCAGCTGGCGATCCACGCCATCGGCGACGCCGCGATCGAGCAGGTGCTGTCCGGCATGGAGGCGGCGGACACGGCAACGCAGCCCGCCGCCGGGCGACGCCACCGGATCGAGCATTGTGGCTTCCTCAGCCCCGGCCAGCGCGCCCGCATGGCGGCGCGCGGGATCGAGCCGGTGCCGCAGCCGATCTTCATGTACGAGTTCGGCGACACCTACGTCACCAACCTGGGCGAGGCCCGCGCCGCTGCGGCCTACCCGATGGCGAGCTGGCTGCGGGACGGGCAGCACCCAGCCGCCAGCTCGGACGCGCCCGTCTCCTCGACCGACCCGTTCCAGAACATCTACACCATGGTCACCCGCCGCACGAACAAGGGCACCGTGCTGGGTCCGGACGAGGCGATTTCCGTCGCGGAGGCGGTGCACTGCCTCACCTACTGCGGCGCCTACACCCAGTTCGCCGAGGCGGCGCGTGGCCGGCTGCTGCCGGGCATGCTGGCGGACGTGACCGTGCTGTCGCAGGACATCTTCGCGGGCGATGTCAGCCAAATCCGAGACACAAAGGCGGAGTTGGTGCTGCGCGGCGGGCAGCCTGTCGTAGGCGAACTGGCCTGATGTGGCGCCACGCCGGGCAGCGCCTGCTGCTGGCGATCCCGGTGCTGGTGGGCGTGCTGCTGATCGGCTTCCTGCTGATGCAGGTGGTGCCCACCGACCCGGCCGCGGTCCGCGCCGGCCCGATGGCGACGGCGGACGTGGTGGCGGCCATCCGCACCGATCTGGGGCTGGACCAGCCGATCCCCGTGCAGTTCGGCCGCTACCTGCTGCGGCTGCTGCATGGCGACCTCGGCGTCTCCATCATCAACAACGAGCCGGTGGTGACCGAGCTCGGCAACACCGTGGGCCCGACGGTCGAGCTGATGCTGGCCAGCCTGGTCTGGGCGGTGCCGCTGGGTATCGGGCTCGGCACCGTGGCGGCGGTGGAGCGCGGGCGCTGGCCGGACCGCGCGGTCATGGCGCTGGGCGTGGCCGGCGTGTCGGTCCCGGTCTTCTTCGTGGGCCTCGTGCTGATCTGGTTCGTCGGCTTCCAGTGGCAGTTGCTGCCGTTCACCGGGCGCGCCGGGCCGCTCTGGACGCTGGAGGGGCTGCGATCCGTGGCGCTGCCGGCGATCACGCTGGGTGCCGTGTTCGTGGGCCCGGTGGCGCGGATGACCCGTTCCTCCGTGGGGGACACGCTGGGCCTGGACCACGTGCGCACCGCGCGGGCCAAGGGGCTGGCGGAGCGGGCGGTCGTGCTGCGGCATGCGCTGCGCAACGCGCTGATCCCGGTGGTGACGCTGATCGGCCTGCAGATCGGCTTCCTGCTCGGCGGTGCGGTGGTGACGGAGACGATCTTCTCCTGGCCCGGCGTCGGGCGGCTGGCGGTGGGCGCGATCCTGTCGTCGGATTTCCCCATGGCGCAGGGCACGATCCTGGTCCTGGCCGCCGGGTTCATCGGCGTCAACCTCGGCGTCGACCTGCTCAGCACCTGGCTGGACCCGCGCGTGCGCACGTGAGGCGGCTGCTGCGGGACAGGGTCGGCATGGCGGCATTGGCGGTGATGGTGGTGCTGGTGGCGCTGGCCGTGCTGGCGCCCTGGCTGGCGCCGACCGACCCGGCGGACAACGACCTCTCGCTCGCCATGGCGCCGCCCGGTGCCGGGTTGTGGCTGGGGGCGGACGACCAGGGGCGCGACCTGGTCACCCGGGTGCTGTTCGGCCTGCGGCTGACGTTGGTGATCGGCGTCGCCGCGGTGGGGCTGGGCGGCACGCTGGGGGCTGGGCTCGGGCTGCTGGCGGCGTTCTACCGCCGGGCGGACGGGCCGATCATGCGCTGCATGGACGTGCTGCTGTCGTTTCCGGCCATCCTGTTCGGCCTGGCCATCGCCGCGATCCTGGGGCCGGGCGTGCCGGCGGTGGTGCTGGCGCTGTCGATCGGCACCGTGCCGCTGACGGCGCGCATCGCCCGCGCCGCGGCCAGCGTGGAGATGGCGCGCGACTATATTGAGGCGGCGCGGGCCACCGGCGTGTCGGACGCGCGGCTGATCCGCCGGCACCTGCTGCCGAACTGCGCCTCCGCGCTGCTGGTGTTCTCCACGCTGCGGTTCGGCCAGGTGATCCTGCTGGGGGCGGCGCTGTCCTTCCTGGGCCTGGGGGCGCAGCCGCCGACGGCCGAGTTGGGGGCCATGGCGTCCCAAGGGCGCAACTTCCTGTTCTTCGCGCCGCACATCGCGGTGGTGCCCTGCCTGGCGATCGTGGTGCTGGTGCTGGCATGCAACCTGCTAGGTGACGCCTTGCGGGACGCGCTGGATCCACGCAGCTTGGAGGGACGGACATGAAGCAGCTCTTGTCGGCAGCCGCCGCGGCCATGATCGGCCTGGCCGGCACCGCCACCGCGCAGACCGCACCGCCCAACACCCTGGTGCTGCTGCGCACCATCGACAGCGACAACTACGACCCGGCCCGCTCCACCGCCCGTTCCGCCGGGGAGGCGCTGTATTTCCTGGCCGACACGCTGACCTCGTTGGATTGGGACATGAAGACGGTGCGGCCGGGCCTGGCGAAGAGCTGGGACGTGAGCCCGGACGGCAAGCTCTACACCTTCCACCTGCGCGACGACGTGACGTTCTGCGACGGCCGCAAGATGACGGCGGACGACGTCGTCTACACCATCAAGCGCTTCGTCGACCCGGCGACGCGCAGCCCGGTGCGCTGGCGGGCCGGCCCGGTGAAAGACGTCCGCGCGGTGGACCCTCTCACGGTCGAGTACGAGCTGACCGACCCGTTCAACGAGCTGCCGCTGCAGCTCAGCCTGTTCTTCCTGTCGATCGTGGACCAGCACTCGGTGGAGACGCTGGGGGCCAATTTCGGCGTGCAGGGCTTCAACGGCACCGGGCCGTTCTGCTGGGTGTCCTGGACGCCGCGGCAGGAAATGGTGCTGAAGAAGCACGACGGGTACGACTGGGGGCCGCCGATCTTCAAGAACCCTGCGCCGCAGGTGGACCGGGTGATCTGGCGGGTGATCCCCGACTCCAACACCATCCTGGCGGCGATCCAGTCGGGGCAGGGGGATGCGACGCAGTACGTGCCGCCGATCGCGCTGCCCTCGCTGCGCAACACGCCAGGCATCACGCTGTCGAACCAGCCGAACTACTTCTGGGACTATTTCCTCGGCTTCAAGGTCGACAAGCCCGCGGTGAACGACCCGGTGCTGCGCCGGGCGATGGTGATGGCGGTGAACCGCGACGCCATCGCCCGCGCGGTGTGGTTCGGTGCGGCGACGCCGGCGGACAGCTACCTCAACCCCGCGGTGCTGGACTACGACCCGAAATCTAAGGCGGACTTCCCCGCGTTCGATCCCGCCGCGGCGCGCAAGCTGCTGGACGACAACGGCTGGGCCGTAGGGTCGGACGGCATCCGCGCCAAGAATGGCGAGCGGGCGTCGTTCATCCTCTACGGGATCAGCGACACGCTGAACAACCGCGCGGTGGAGGCGATCCAGGCGGACCTGAAGCGGGTCGGCGTCGAGATGAAGGTGCAGATGTGGGACGCCACGGTGGCGTGGGGCAAGCTGGCGACGCAGGAGTTCGGGGCGTTCATCATGTCCTACCCCTACGTGTCGGCGAGCGAGGCGTTGAACCTGTACTTCAACTCCTCCGGCACGCCGACGCCCAACCGCATGAACTGGAAGAACCCGGAGACCGACGCCTGGCTGAAGGAGGCGCGCACCGCCACGGATGACGGCGCCAAGCGCGCCGCGCTGGACCACGTGCAGGAGCAGCTGACGGAGGCCAGCGTGTGGATCCCGCTGGTGCGCGAGCAGCTGTGGGTCACCTCCGGCCGCCGCGCGCACGGGGTGCGGGCACATGGGATCTACGGCATCGGCATCTACAAGGGGCTGGACATCACGCTGACGCCGTAGGCCATACGCTCCCTTTCTTCTCCCTCTCCCGCCGGCGGGAGAGGGCCTTCAAGCGGAGGCTCTCATGACGACCACCGTCATCCGCGGCGTCCACACCACGGTCGCCTGGGACGGCACGCAGCACGTCACCCTCTCCGGCGCGGATGTCGCCTGGGAGGACGGCACCCTCACCCATGTCGGCCCAGCCTATGCCGGCGACGCCGACGTCGAGATCGACGGCAGCCGCCTGATGGTGATGCCCGGCCTGGTGAACATCCACAGCCATCCCTCCTCCGAGCCGATGCTGAAGGGGCTGACGGACGAGGTCGGCACGCCCGGCCTCTACAACTCCTCGCTCTACGAGTACCTCCCGATCTTCCGTCCGCCGCCGGACGCGGCCGCGGACTGCGCGCGGGTGGCGTTCAGCGAGCTGCTGCTCTCCGGCGTCACCACGCTGGTCGACCTGTCCATGCCCTACGACTCCTGGCTGGACGTGGCGGGCGAGAGCGGGCTGCGGGTGGTCATGGGGCCGATGTTCCGCTCCGCCCGGTGGTTCACCCGCAACGGCCACGTGGTCGAGTACGAGTGGGATGCGCCCGCCGGCGAGCGCGCGATGCAGGACGCGTTCCGCCTGCTGGACCGGGCGGCGCAGCACCCCTCCGGCCGGCTGAGCGGCATGGTGGTGCCGGCGCAGATCGACACCTGCACGGAGGGCCTGCTGCGCGACAGCCATGCCGAGGCAGCCCGGCGCGGCCTGACCTGGCAGACCCACGCCGCGCAGTCCGTCAGCGAATTCCACGAGATCACCCGCCGCCACGGCTTCAGCCCGGTCGGCTGGCTGCACCATCTGGGCGTGCTGTCGGACCGCGCGATCATCGGGCATGCGATCTTCCTGGACGACCATGCCTCGACCCCCTGGCACACCGACGCGGACCTGGCGCTGCTGGCGGAGAGGGGCACGGCGGTGGCGCATTGCCCGACAGTGTTCGCCCGGCGCGGCATCACCCTGCGCGACGTGGGGCGGTATCGCCGGGCCGGGGTGAAGGTCGGCCTCGGCACCGACACCTTCCCGCACAACATGCTCGATGAGATGCGGCTGGCGATGTACCTGGCGCGGACCCAGGCGGTGAACCCGCGCACGCTCTCGGGCGGCGAGCTGTTCACCATGGCGACGGCTGGCGCTGCGGACATCCTGCGGCGCCCCGATCTCGGTCGGCTGGCGGTGGGATGCCGGGCGGACCTGGTGCTGGTGGACGTGACCCACCCGGCGATGCGCCCGGCCTATGACCCACTCCGCTCGCTGATCTACGCCGCGGCGGATCGGGCGATCCAGGCGGTCTATGTCGATGGCTTGAAGGTCGTGGACGGTGGCCGCGTGCTGACGATCGACTATCCAGCCGCAGCGGAAGCGTTGCACGAGGCGCAGCAGCGCATGGTGCTCGGCGTGCGGGAACGGGACTGGGCGGGCCGCAGCGTCGGCCAGGTCAGCCCTCCGACTTTTCCGGCCGGGTAGCGCCGGACCGTAGGAAGCCCTCTCCGAGAAGGAGAGGGAGCAGGATAGAAGAGAGGTCGGCTCAGCACCGGAGCACGACCCGGTCCCGCGCGCCGGCCAGCACGGCCCGGTAGGCCTCCTTCGCCTGGGCCAGCGTGAACGTCTGGCCGACCGGGAAGGGCCGCAGGGCGCCGCTCTCGAAGCCAGGCGTCAGCTCGTCCAGGATGGTGGCGCAGGCGGCGCCGTCCAGGCTCAGCGTGTCGATGCCGTGGAAGCTGTGTTGGCCGCGATAGAAGCGGAAGATGTCGAATGGCACTGCCCGGTCGATGGTGGCGATGAAGACCTGCCGGCCGCGCACCGCCAGCGCGTCGTTCGCCGCGGCGAAATACGGGCTGCCCACCGTGTTGAAGACGATATCGGCGCCGCAGCCGCCGGTCGCCTCGCGCATCACCGCCGCCGGCTCATCCTGGCTTGCGTCGATGATGCGGACCGGCTGGCAGGCGTGGCCGGCATACGGCTCGGCCCGGCGCACGGCGCCGAACACCCGGGCGCCACGCATGCTGGCGATCTGGATCGCGGCTTGCCCGACCTTGCCGTTCGCACCCATCACGAGCACGACCTCGCCCGACCGTGGCAGCCCCACGCGGCGCAGCCCTTCATAGGCGGTGACGAAGGGCACGCCGACCGCGCCCGCCTCTTCCAGCGACAGCGCGGCGGGCTTCACCCGCACGTAGCTGCGCGGCACGACGATGTGGCTGGCATGTGTTCCGTCCCTGCCGATCCCGAGGTCGCCGCTGGAACCCCAGACCTCCCGACCCAGCAGCTCCGCCGGGCCGTCCACCACCACGCCGGCCCAGTCGCGCCCCGGCGTGCGCGGCCACACGGCATGCGGCATCGCACCCAGCGCCGCCTTCACGTCCGACGGGTTGACGCCGGCGGCGTGCACCGCCACCACGACGGTGCCCGGCGGCGCGGCGCCAGGCGCGAACGCCTCCAGCGGCAGGTCGAGTGCCTCGATGTCGGCGGCTTTCTGGATGACGCGCAGGCGGGGCATGAGGGCACCCTTCGATGGGCATTCAACTTGCCACCACCGGTCCGGCGCCGTAAACCGCGCCCAGCCCGAGGAGTGTGCCATGCGCGTGCGGATCTTCCAGCGTCCCAAGACCGCGATGCAGTCCGGCGTCGCCGGCACGGAGAACTGGGTGCTGGAGTTCGCGACGAGCCGGCCGGAGGTGAACGATCCGCTGATGGGCTGGTGGGGCCGTGGCGACACGCGCGGCCAGGTCAAGTTGCGGTTCGACTCGCGCGAGCAGGCGGTCGCCTATGCCGTGGCCAATGGCTTCGCCTATGACGTGGAAATCCCGCCAGCCCCCGTCAAGCACAAGCCGAAGGTCTATGCCGACAACTTCCGTTTCGGCCGCGCCGAGAACTGGACGCACTGACGGGTTGGGCGTTGTTCTCCCTCTCCTTCTGGGGGAGGGCCGGGGTGAGGGTGCTTTGCCCGAGGCTGTCCCACAGCGTGCCGACCCTCACCCTGCTTTCTCCCAGCAGGAGAGGGTCCTCTAGGCTCGTTCATCCGCCTTCACGGCTTGCCACATCGCCTCCATCGCTTCCAGCCCGGCCTCCTGCGGGGTCGATCCTGCCGCTGCCAGCCGGGCTTCCACGGCCGCGAACCGCCGGGTGAACTTGGCGTTGGCGGCGTGGAGGCAGGTCTCCGGATCGAGGTCGAGCTTGCGGGCCAGGTTGGCCAGCACGAACAGCATGTCGCCCACTTCGTCCGCCAGCCGGGCCGGGTCGGCGCCGGGCAGTTCGACGCGCAGTTCCGCCGTCTCCTCCGCCAGCTTGTCCAGCACGCCCGCCGCGTCCGGCCAGTCGAACCCGACCCGGGCGGCCCGCGCGGTCAGCTTGGCGGCGCGGGTGAGGGCGGGCAGCGCCACCGCCACGCCGGCCAGGGCGCCAGCCTGCCTGCGCGCGGCGCGCTCCGCCGACTTGCCGGCCTCCCAGGAATCGGCGGTGACGGCAGCGCCGGCGAACACGTGCGGGTGGCGACGGATCATCTTGTCGGTGATGCCGCGTGCCACGTCGGCGAAGGCGAAGCGGCCGGCCTCCTCCGCCATCCGGGCATGGTAGACGACTTGGAACAGCAGGTCGCCCAACTCATCCGGCAGGGCGGTCCAGTCACGCCGGGCGATGGCGTCGGCGACCTCGTAGGCTTCCTCGACCGTATACGGCGCGATGCTGTCGAAATCCTGCGCGCGGTCCCAGGGGCAGCCATCCGGCGCACGCAGCCGGGCCATCACGTCCAGCAGGCGCCGCAGTTCGGCTTCCGCCGGCACGATAGGCTTGGCCATGTCGACGACGCTGAAGCCGGCGCGGCGTGGATGCGGCCGCCGCCCGGTCTCGACGAAGCCACGCTTGGCGTAGATGGCGATGTTCCGCGTCATCAGCGCGTTGGTGTAGAGCCGGACTTCCGGCAGGCCCCAGGACGCCGTCATTCGCTCCGCCGCGTCCAGTAGGGTGCGGCCCAACCCGGCGCCGTGCCGGTCCGGACGCACGGCGACGCTGTAGATCATGGCGTGGTCCGTATGCCGCTCGATCACCAGCACGGCGTCCTCGCCCACCAGCCACACCTCGCCCGCCGCGATGCGGGGCGCATAGTCCTCCTCCGCCGGGATCGGCAGCATGCCGATGAGCGGCACGTAGCCCTTGTACGCCGCCTGGCTGATCGCCGTGACCAGCGGCTCGTCGGCGGCGGTTGCCTGGCGCATCACGCGTTGCTGGCCCGGATCGCCTCGCAGACGGCGCGGGTCACCTCCGCGGTCGTGGCCTTGCCGCCGAGGTCCGGCGTCAGCAGCCCGGTGGCGCACACCTGCTCCACCGCGGCCATCAGCCGCGCCGCGCCCGCCGCCTCGCCCAGGTGGTCCAGCATCATCGCCGCGGTCCAGAAGCTGCCGACCGGGTTGGCGATGCCCTTGCCGGTGATGTCGAAGGCGGAGCCGTGGATCGGCTCGAACATGGAGGGGAAGCGGCGCTGCGGGTCCACGTTGCCGGTGGGCGCGATGCCCAGCGAGCCGGCAAGTGCCGCGGCCAGGTCGCTCAAGATATCGGCATGCAGGTTGGTGGCGACCACGGTGTCGATGCTGCGCGGCCGGTTCACCATGCGCATGGTCATGGCGTCCACCAGTTCCTTGTCCCAGGTGACGTCCGGGAAGTCGCCGGCCACCAGGGCGGCGACCTCGTCCCAGAACACCATGCCGTGGCGCTGCGCGTTGGACTTGGTGACCACGGTCAGGTGCTTGCGTGGGCGCGCCCGGGCGGACTGGAAGGCGAAGCGCATGATCCGCTCCACGCCCACGCGGGTGAAGATGGCCACCTCGGTCGCCACCTCCTCCGGCAGGCCGCGATGCGCCCGGCCGCCATGCCCGGCATACTCGCCCTCGCTGTTCTCCCGCACGATCAGCCAGTCCAGGTCCCCCGGGCCGGCGTGCCGCAGCGGCGAGGTCACGCCGGGCAGGATACGGGTCGGGCGGACGTTGGCGTACTGGTCGAAGCCCTGGCAGATGGGCAGGCGCAGGCCCCAGAGCGTCACGTGGTCGGGGATATCCGGCGCGCCGACGGCACCGAAATAGATCGCGTCCGCACTGCGCAGCTGGTCCAGCCCGTCCGCCGGCATCAGCGCGCCGGTGCGGCGGTAGCGTTCGCTGCCCCAGTCGTAGTGGTCGACCGCCAGCGTGAAGCCGCCGTCGCGGGTGGCCAGCGCGTCCAGCACCTCCAGCCCCGCGCCGATGACCTCCGGCCCGATGCCGTCGGCGGGGATCGCGGCGATGCGGTGTTCACGCATGATGTGTGCTCCGGACGGGCGTTCGGTCTAACATCCGGCGCGCGGCTTGCAAGGTCGCGTCGTCCACCGGGAGTGACCGCCAATGATCCGTCCGCTGCTCGCCTGTCTGCTCGCGGCACTTCCGGTCATGGCCCTGGCGCAGACGGCCCCGGTGACGCTGCGGATCGCCATGCGGGAGGATGCGGACATGCTCGACCCGACCCTGGCGCGCTCCTACGTCGGCCGCATCGTGTTCGCCGGGCTGTGCGACAAGCTGTTCGACATCGACGACAAGCTGCAGATCGTGCCGCAACTCGCCACCGGCTACGAGTGGGCGGACCCGAAGACGCTGGTGATCCACCTGCGCCCGGGCGTGCTGTTCCAGGACGGCACGGCGATGGACGCCGCCGCAGTGAAGTATAGCCTGGACCGCCACCTCACCATGGCCGGGAGCGCGCGGCGGGCCGAGATCAACGTGATGGACCATGTCGACGTGGTGGACCCGCACACCGTCCGCCTGGTGTTGAAGGAGCCGTCGGCTCCCTTCCTGTCCCAACTGACGGACCGCGCCGGCATGATCGTCTCCCCCAAGGCCGCGGAGGCCGAGGGCAAGGACTTCGCGCTGCACCCGGTCTGCGCCGGCCCGATGAAGTTCGTCGAGCGGGTGGCGCAGGACCGCATCGTGCTGGAGCGCTTCGCCGATTACTGGAACAAGGACGCGATCCACGTCGACCGCGTGGTCTACCAGCCGATCCCCGACAGCTCCGTCCGGCTGGCCAACCTGCAGGCCGGCAGCGTGGACATCGTCGAGTACGTCGTGCCGACCGACACGGACACGGTGAAGCGCAACCCGAAGCTGCGCCTGGTCACGTATGACGGGCTGGGTTACGAGGGCATCACCTATAACGTCGGGAACGGGCCGAAGGCGGACACGCCCATCGGCAAGAGCGCGCTGGTGCGCCAGGCCTTCGACATGTCGATCGACCGCGATGCCCTGATGCAGGTGGTCTACAACGGCATGTTCCCGCCGGCCGCGCAGGCGGTGCCGCCGGAAAGCCCGTTCTACGACCCGGCGGTCAAGCCGGTGACGCGGGACGTGGACAAGGCGAAGGCGCTGCTGAAGCAGGCCGGGGTGTCGTTGCCGGTGACGGTGGAACTAATCGCACCCAACAACCCGGACATACGGCAGATGGCGGAGGTGATCCAGTCCATGACCGCCGAGGCCGGTTTCGACGTGAAGATCACGGCCATGGAGTTCGCCTCCTCGCTGGACAATGCCCAGGCCGGCGGCTTCCAGACCTACCTGCTCGCCTGGTCCGGCCGGATCGACCCGGACGGCAACCTGTACAGCTTCCTCAGCAGCGAGGCCGGTCCGCAGAACTACGGCAAGTATGCCAATCCGGAGATGGACCGGCTGCTGGATGCCGCCCGGCGGGAGACGGAGGTGCAGAAACGCAAGGCGCTCTACGGCCAGATCGCCGTGCTGACGCAGAAGGACCTCCCGATCTCCTACATCTACACGACGCGCTACTTCAACGGGCTGTCGGCGAAGGTCTCGGGGTTCAAACCCGTGGCGGACGGGCTGATCCGCCTCCAGGGCATCAGCCTGGCGCCATGAACCGGTTGCGCGGTCGGCTGCTCCAGCTCATCCCGACCCTGCTGCTGGTCAGCGTGCTGGTGTTCGGCCTGCAACAACTGATGCCGGGCGACCCGGCGCTGGTGCTGGCGGGAGAGGAGGGCGCCAACCCGCAGGTGCTGGCGCAGATACGGGCGGAGCTGTGGCTCGACCGGCCGCTGCCGGTGCAGTACGTGCACTGGCTCGGCGGCCTGCTGCACGGCGACCTCGGCTACTCCTGGCGCATCCGCCAGCCGGTGGCCAGCCTGGTGCGCGAGAAGCTGCCGGTGACGCTGCAGCTCGGCGTGATGGCGTTCGCCTTCGCGCTGTTGATCGGCATCCCGGCGGGCGTCGTCTCCGCGGTGAAGCGGGGCACCTGGTGGGACCATGCGGCCAACCTGATCGGGCTGGGCGGGCTGTCGACGCCGAACTTCTGGCTGGGCATCATGCTGATCCTGCTGGTTTCGGTCGATCTCGGCTGGCTGCCGCCGTCGGGCTACGTGCCGCTGACGGAGGATTTCTGGCAGTCGATCGCCACCACCATCATGCCGGCCTTCGTGCTGGGCAACGCCACGGCGGCCGTGCTGATGCGGCACGTGCGCAGCGCGATGCTGACGGCGCTCGACCAGGACTACGTGCGCACCGCCCGCGCCAAGGGCTTGCGCGAGAACCGGGTGGTGATCCGCCACGCGCTGCGCAACGCGTTGGTGCCGGTGGTGACGCTCGGCGCGCTGGAGCTCGGCACCCTGTTCTCCGGCGCGGTGCTGACGGAGCAGGTGTTCAGCATCCCCGGCTTCGGCAAGCTGGTGGTGGACGCCGTGTTCAACCGCGACTACCCGGTGGTGCAGGGCGTCGTGATGGTGACGGCGACGCTCTACATCCTGCTGAACCTGTTGGCGGACGTGCTCTACGTGCTGGTCAATCCCCGGCTGCGCGTCGCGTGAGCAGTTCCGCCCCATTCCCAACCGAGATCAAACCCTCTCCCTCTGGGAGCGCGCAGGACGGAGCTGGCCAAGGTTCCGCGGGCGGAAGCCCGGGGAATCCCAGCGGAGAGGAGGGGGATACCGGCACGCAAACGCCCTCGGAGCAGCTGCCGGCGCTACCCTCACCCAACCCTCTCCCAGACGGAGGAGGATCTTTGGCGTGGAGCGGACGGCAGGGCAGGGGAGCTCGGGCGCGCAGCCCGCTTGAGCTTGGGCTGCGGCGGTTCGCCGGGCGGCCGGCGGCTGTGGCCGGGCTGGTGGTGATCGTGATCTTCGTCGCGGTGGCCATCGCCGCGCCGTGGATCACCCCCTACGACCCGGTGCGGCAATCCTACAGCGTCATCCGGAAGGCGCCGTCCGGCCTGCACTGGTTCGGCACGGACGAGAACGGGCGGGACGTGCTGTCGCGCGTGATGATGGGCGCGCGCGCGACCATGCTGGCCGGGCTGGTGTCGGTCGGCATCGCGTCCGGCGTGGGCGTGCCGGTGGGCTTGTTGGCCGGGTTCGCCGGCGGCTGGGTGGACGCGGTCATCGGGCGGGTGGTGGACGCCATGCTCGCCTGCCCCTTCCTCATCCTGGCCATTGCGCTGGCGGCATTCCTGGGGCCGTCCCTCACCAACGCCATGATCGCGATCGGCGTCACGGCCGCGCCGGTGTTCGTCCGCGTCGCCCGGGCGGCGACCATCGATGCGGCGGCCAACGACTATGTCGAGGCGGCGCGGGCACTGGGCAACCCGCCTTGGCGGGTCGCGGTGCGCCACGTGCTGCCGAACATCGTGCCGCCGGTGCTGGTGCAGGCGACGCTCGCCATCGCCATGGCCATCATCGCGGAGGCGAGCCTCTCCTTCCTGGGGCTGGGGCAGCAGCCACCGCAGCCATCCTGGGGCTCCATGCTCAACGCCGCCCAGCGGTTCCTCACGCAGGCGCCCTGGCTCGCCATCTTCCCCGGCGCGGCGATCTTCCTCACGGTGCTGGCCTTCAACCTGGTCGGCGACGGGCTCCGCGACGCACTCGATCCCCGGCGGCGCTAATGGCGCTCGCCCGGCGGCGCTAATGGCGCTCGCCCGGCGGCGCTAATAGCGCTCGCCCGGCGGCGCTGGACGCTGCCCGTTGACCGGGTGCTTTGCCGGGTGTGTCATCGCGCGGAAGAACGGGAGGACACCATGCAGGCATGGGCGGTGGTCGAGAATGGGGCCGAGCTGAAGCAGATCGAGCTGCCCACGCCGGAACCGACCGGCAAGCAGGTCCTGCTCGAAGTCACCCATTGCGGCGTCTGCCACTCCGACCTGCATATCTGGGAGGGGTACTATGACATCGGCAGCGGCAAGCGCATGTCGCTGAAGGACCGCGGCGTCACCCTGCCGCTGGCCATGGGGCACGAGATCGTCGGCCGCGTCATCAAGCTCGGGCCCGACGCGCATGGGGTCGCGGTCGGCGACCTGCGCATCGTCTTTCCCTGGGTGGGATGCGGCCATTGCGACCGCTGCCTGGCCGAGGAGGACAACATGTGCCTCGAGGGCAGGGCGCTGGGCGTGTTCCAGAACGGCGGCTATGCCACCCACGTGCTCGCGATGGAGCCGCGCCACCTCGTCGATCCCGGCACGGTCGACCCGGCGCTGGCAGCGACCTATGCCTGCAGCGGCATCACCGTGTATTCCGCCATCAAGAAGATCATGCCGCTGCCACCTGACGCGCCTGTCGTGTTGGTCGGTGCCGGCGGGCTTGGGCTGAACGCGATCGCGGTGCTGAAGGCGATGGGGCACCGCGTCATCATCTCCGTCGACGTGAGCGAGGAGAAGCGCGCCGCGGCGACGCAGGCCGGCGCGACCGCCACGGTTGACGGGTCCGGCGACGGCGTTGCGGAACGGATCATGGCGGCGGCCGGCGGCCCGGTGCGCGCGGTGATCGACCTGGTGAACGGCACCGCCACCGCGCGCTTCGCTTTTGCCGCCCTGACCAAGGGTGGCCGGCTGGTGCAAGTGGGACTGTTCGGGGGCGACATGACGGTGATGCTGCCGGTGATGGCGATGCGCGAGCTGACTGTCGGCGGCAGCTATGTGGGCAACCCGAAGGAGCTGCGCGAACTGGTGGCGCTGGCGCAGGCAGGCACGTTGCAGCCGCTGCCCTACAGCACCATGCCAATGTCGCAAGCCAACGCCGCGTTGATGCGGCTCAAGGACGGAAAGGTGACCGGCCGGGTCGTCCTGCAGGCGGACTGACGAGCTTGAGAGCCGTGCCTCAGCCTACCTCGGCGTTCAGCTGGCGCACGGTCTCCTGCACCGCCTTGGGGCTGAACACCGTGTTCGCCGGGGCACCGCTGCCGACGCGCAGCAGGGTGGCGAGGAACGTGCGGCCCCAGATCGCCGGTGTTGCACCGTCGATCGCTCGCCAACAGGTCTGCCAACGCTCCTGACGTTCGGGCAGTCCCATGCGCAGGGCCGTGTCCAGAGCGTCCGCGAGTTCATCGGCGTCATGCGGGTTGACGATCAGCGCGGCACCCAATTGGCGCGCGGCCCCGGCGAAGCGTGACAGGATCAGCACGCCGGGATCCTGCGGGTCCTGTGCCGCGATGTATTCCTTGGCCACGAGGTTCATGCCGTCCCGCAACGGCGTGACCAACCCGACCCGAGCCTCCCGCATGTAGCCGCCCATCGTTGCCCGGGCGCCGGCACGGGCGACGATCCGCAGCGGCGTCCAGTCCGGCTCGCTCCACTCGCTGTTGATGGCACCCGCCTCACGGTCCACCCCCTCGCGCAGGGAGCGGTAGGCCTGCACGTCCTGCCGGCTTTGCGCGGCGATCTGCAACATCGTCACGCGGCGCCGCCAGTCCGGCCGCGTCTCCAACAGGCGGCGGTAGCCCATCAAGCGCTGGAGCAATCCCTTGGTTGGGTCCAGCCGGTCGACACCCAGGACGAGTTTCTGTCCCTCCAGGCTTCGACGAAGCCGCTCGGTCGGCTGCGCCCGCCACGCCTGCTCGGAAATCCCGGCGAACTCCCGGGCTTCGATCTCCACCGGGAAGGCGCCCAGCCGAACCCGCCGCCCGGCCACGTGCAACCAACCGCCGGTCAAGCGCGTGGCGCCTGCCAGGCGATGGGCGGCCTCGGCGAAGTTCTCCACGTCGTTCTGCGTCTGGAACCCGATCAGGTCGGCGCAGATGAGGTCGCGGATCAGCGCCCCGGCCTCCGGCACGCTGGCCAGCATGTCAGCCGAGGGGAAGGGGATGTGCAGGAAGAAGCCGATCGGCGCGTCCACGCCGCGCGCGCGGAGCATCGCGGGCATCGCCATGAGGTGGTAGTCGTGGACCCACAGGATATCGTTGGGCCGCAGCAAGGGGGCCAGGCTGGCCGCCATCCGCTCGTTCACCGCGCGGTACACCTGCGCGTTGCGTCGGTCAAAGCTCATCAGCTCAGGCATAGAGTGCAGCAACGGCCACAGCGTGCTGTTCGAGAACTGATTGTAATACCGGTCGTGCTCATCCCTCGACAGGTCGATCGTGGCGTATTGGACCCCACTATCCTTTGTCGAGTGGACGGTATGGTCGTCGGATACGTTGCCGCTCCAGCCGAACCACACGCCGCCGCGTTGGCCCATCAGCCCGGCCAGGGCCACCGCGAGGCCTCCGGCCTGTGCGCCGCCGCCCGGGGTCGGCACGCGGTTAGAGACGACGACGAGACGGTTCATCGAACCTCCAGCAGCGCCACCGGGAAAGTGGCCAGTATGTCAGACAGCGGCAAGCGTCCCGTCATCTCCTTGCCTGTCGCTTTGTCCGCCGCCAATACGTCAACAGTGCGGCGCGCGATAAAGTTACGTGGCGCAACAATGAAGGTTCCGTCCCATACGACGGGACTGGGCAGCGGCTGGGTCTCGGCTCCGGCCAGGTAGGCGGGGAGCCGGGTGACGACGGTGATCGCCGCCCGTCCCTCGAACACCCTGGCAAAGGCAACGACGTTGTCCGCGCGCGGCCCTTCGACACGCAGCGGCACGTAGCTGCCCTCGGTGAACAACCCACCCGACTCGAGCCGAAGGCGGAGTGCGCGTGCGATCACGGCCTGCTTCACCCGCCCATCCTTCCAATGCGGCAGCAGTGCAGCGGGGGCTTCACCGGCTCCCAGGGATTGCTGCCGTGCTGCAAAGTCGACCGGGCGGCGATTGTCCGGGTCGACCAGGCTGAAATCCCAGTACTCCGTGCCTTGGTACAGGTCCGGCACGCCCGGCGACGTGATCCGCAACAGCGCTTGCGACAGAGCGTTGATCGCTCCCGCGGCCGCGATCCGTTCGACGAAGGCGGCGACCTCGTGCAGGACGTGGGCGAGCCGGCCAGGGTCCATGACCTGGTGCAGGAAATCGCGGCAGGCCGCTTCGTACTCCGTGTTCGGCACGGCCCAGCCGGTGTGGCGCTTGCCCTCCCGCAACGCCTTCTCCTGCCAGGCGGCGAGCCGCTCCTCCAACGCCGCGACGCCGGCCTGGTCATCGGCCGACAGGCCGAGCGGCCAGGCGCCGACCATGCTCTCGTACAGCATGACCTCGTCGCAGGCGTCGGGGGCCGGCCCGCCAAGGTCCTTCTTCAGGGGGGCATTCAGCCGGGTCCACCGGCCCAGCGCGGCCTCCCACTCGGACGGCAGCTGGCTGATCACCGCCAGCCGGGCGCGGGTATCCTCGCCGCGCTTGTGGTCGTGGGTGGCGGTCGCCAGCAGGGCGCGAGGAAACGTCTTGCGGCGCGTTCGCATGGCGGCATGGAAGGCGGCGGGCGAGATGGCGAACTGCGACGGCTCCGTGCCGACCTCGTTGCGGGAGATCAGCCGGCCATACCGGTAGAAGGTCGTGTCCTCCACCGACTTGGCCGCCGTCGGAGCGGAGAGCTGCTGGAACTTCACCATCGCGCGCAGCCGTTCCTGCCGCCGGCTGCCTGCCGGCACCTGACGGATGCCATCGCCGGACAGCCAGCCGCAGATCAGTTCCAGCAACTCGCGGTCGGTGGGCCGCACGGTGCGGCGCGCGCCGGCTATCGCCCAGTCCATCTCCCGCTTATCCGTCTCCGACAGGCCGCCCAGCCCGGCGTAGATGCGGTAGACGTGGAAGTGCACCAGGATTTCGACCAGCGTGCGGCGGATCGCGGTCAGCGTGTAGTCTCGGGTGGACAGGTCCCGCCGGGCGATGCGGTGGATCGCCGTGGCGGTCGCGAACAGCTCGCTCGACAGGCTCTCACGCAGGATTTGCCGCCGGGCGGCCATGGCTTCGACCTCGAACTCGGCCGGCCGGCCGGTAAGGCTGGTCCAAAGCGCGGTGAGCGGAGCCTCGCCCGCCGGATCGTGCAGCACGGCGGATACGTCGTTCATGTAGTCGTAGCCGGTGGTCCCGTCCGTCAGCCACTCGGTGGTCAGCGCCTCCTGCGGGGCCAGGATCTTCTCGATCCAGAGGCCGGCGCGCTCGTTCCGGAGCTCCGGCGGACGGTGCTCCTGCGCGGCGTCCAGCTGGCGCCGCAGCTTGCGGCAATAGCCACGCGGGTCCGCCAGCCCGTCCACGTGGTCGATCCGCACGGCGTCGATCAGGCCTTCGGTGTAGAGCCGCAGGATGGTCCGGTGCGTGTCGTCGAACACGTCCGGCACTTCGGCGCGCACGCCGGCCAGACCGTTCACGTCGAAGAACCGCCGCCAGTTGATCTCGTCCGTCGCGGCGCGCCACCAGGACAGGCGGTAGTTCTGCCGCTCCAGCAGGCGGTGCAGCCGGTCGCGCCCGGCCTCGACCGCCGGGTCGTAGTCACGCAGGCATTCCGCGATGGGCTGCGCCAGGTCGGCCGAGCGCAGGCTTGCCCGGGCGGCTGCGGCCTCGCTGCGCGTCGCGTCGCGGTTGGTGGTGGACAGCTCGCCGAACTTGCGCGCCGGCTCCTCCAACGGGCCGCCGCCCGTCAGCAGGATGGACGGGTAGTCGCGCGGATTGATCGGGAAACGGTGCGTGTAGTAGCCCACGAAGAAGCGGCCATCCCCGGCATCGAACTGGAGCGTCAGCTCCTTGTTGGCGAGGCAGTCTCCGTAGGGAGAACCTAAGAACGGCGCCAGCATGCGGCCGCGCAGGGATGCGTTGGGCGGATCCCAGTCGATGTCGAAATACTCGGCGTAGGCGCTGGCGCGGCCCCACTCCAGCACGTCCAGCCACCACTCGTTGTCCGCTCCGCCCACGCCCATGTGGTTGGGCACGATGTCGAGCACCAGCCCCATGTCGTGCCGGCGCAGCTCGGCCACCAGGCGGTGGAGTGCCTCCTCGCTGCCGAGTTCGGGGTCGATCTGGTTGTGGTCGACGATGTCGTAGCCGTGGGTGGACCCGGGACGGGACTTCAGCAGCGGCGAGGCATACAGGTGGGATATGCCGAGGCTGGCGAAATACGGCACCAGCGCCGCCGCCGCATCCAGGGTGAAGTCCTTGTGGAACTGGAGGCGGGCGGTGGCGGTGAATGGCTTCATCATCGTTTCCTGATGGCGTCTAGGTCTCGGAGCCGGGCACTCGCGGCCGGCGCGTCCAGCAATGTCGCGGCGGGGCCAGGCATGCGGCGCCGCCAGTTCGGATGCTCGTCCAGCGTGCCGGGAAGGTTCGGCTGCTCCCGAAGGCCAAGCACGTCTTCGAGCGGGATGATCGCCAGGTCGCACGCCGCCATCCCGGTATGGCGGACCGCTGCGTCGACCACCGTATCGGGGTGTTCAGGCGGGGGCGGCGCCCCGTGCGCGGCACCGCTGGCCTGCATGGCAGACCAGAGCAACTCCCGGTCGCGCGACCGCTCGGCCTGCTCGCTCTCCTCGGCGCCACCGTCCAACTTGCCCAGGTCCCGCCGCCACTCGATGTCCCGGCCGCTCCACCAGCCCGCCACCGTGGGTAGGTCATGCGTGCTGGTCATCGACGCCGCACCGCGCGTCCAACCGGAGGGCGCGGTGAAGCCGAGGTCCTGCGCACGCTCGAACCACAACACCCGCATGCCCAGCACGCCGGCGGAACTGATGCGTTCCTGGAACCCATCCGGAAGGGTGCCGAGATCCTCGCCCAGGACGATCGCCCGCTGGCGGTGCGATTCCAGCCGCACCAGCCGCAGCATGTCGTCGACCGGGAAGTGCAGGTAGACGCCATCCGCCGCACTCGCGCCGTCCGGCACCATCCACAGCCGGGCCAACCCCATCGCATGGTCGATGCGCACGCCGCCGGCATGGCGCATGGCGGCGCGCAGCATGTCGATGAACACGCCGAAGCCGTGCAGCTGCATGCCCCGCGGGGAGAAGGCGGCCAACCCCCAGCTCTGCCCTTGCCTGTTCAGGAGGTCGGGTGGCGCGCCGATGGTGAGGCCCAGCAAGGTCTGGTCCGGCCGGGCCCAGCACTGGCTGCCGCCCGAATCCACGCCCACGGCAAGGTCGGAGATCAGCCCGATCGGCATCCCCGCGTCGCGGGCCGCGGCCTGCGCGGCGCCCAGACTGCGGTCCGCAAGGAACTGGTAGAAGGCGTGGCGCGTCACCTCCGCCGCGTGGTCCTTCGCGAACGCCGCGACCGCGGCGCTGCTCGCGTCGGCAAGGCCGTCCGTCCAGTCGCGCCAGTGCCATGGGCCACCGGCCGCGGTGATCGCGGCATGCAGGGCTTCGAACCGTGCGTGACCTTCGAGCGCGACACCTTCCTGGGCGCGGAAGCGCTCGAATTCCTGCCAGACATCGCCACCCTGAGTGGCGGCACGATACTGCCGGTCCAGCTCGGCAGACCGCAAGGCCGACGCGGCTGGCCAATCGACGAACGACGCGGGTTCGAGATGTGCGGCCTCCGGCAGATCGGCCGCGGCATGCAGCACGTTCAGCAAGGTACGGCTGGACGGCGAGTAGGGGCTGAACCGATCCGGCGTGGCGCCGAACTGCGCGTGCACGGGGCTGATCGCGACAGCGGCGGCACCGTGGGCGGCAGCGTTGCGCACGAACGAGGCGAGGCCGCCGAAATCCCCCAGCCCGCCGTCGCCCGGCTGCCGCAGCGAATAGATCTGCGCCGCGATCCCCCACGCCCGGCCGCGCCCGGCGTCCGCCACGGTCCAGCATCGCGCCGGCGCCACGGCCACGACCGTCTCCGTCGCACCGATCCGCAGCCGGTGATAGCCGGGCTCATCCGGCAGCTTGAGGGCGGCGCCACCCTGGTCGGCGGCGTGTCCGGACGTGGACGCACCACTTTCCAGCTGAAACTCGTAGGCAGCGGCTGCGACGGGAAGCACCAGCGTCCCACCTGCCTCCCCAGTCACCAGCGGCGGCAGATGGTTCGGGTTCTCGAGAGACTGCAAGCTGTCGGCGACCTCGGCGTCGGTTCCGGCTGGCAGGCTGAGCGCGCCGAGCACGCTGCGGAGCGTGTCGTCCCCAACGTCGTGCCACTGGCCGTGCACGTCCTTCCAACGCAACGCCAGGCCGCCGGCTTCGGCCAGGGCGTGCAGGCTCACTGTGCCGGCTCGATCCAGGCCACGGCCGAACGCTCGAGCAGGAAGCCATACATCAGCGCGTCCCAGGCGCCGACCGGCGCCTCGAAGATGGTGTCGCCCGCAGGTGGGCTGGGCATGATCGGCTTGTCGGTGCCGAGATTGATCCCGATGGCGAGGATGGCGCCGGTCCCGAGCCGCCACCGCGCGACCAGGGCAGACTTGCCGAGCACGTCCACGCCGATGCTGCGGCAGTCCGGGATCCCCGGCACCACGCGGTCGCGCCGAATCGCCAGCAGCTCGCGCATGAAGGCGCTGTCGCCCGTGAAATCCGGGATGGAGGCCTGGAAGGTGGACGGCGCATTGGGGTCGGGGATCTTCTCCCGCCGCTCCGGGTCCTGGAAGGCCGTGAAGTGCTTGAACTCCGCCCGGCGACCTTCGCGCACCAGCTTGGCCAAGTCTTCGTTGTGGCTGGTGAAGAACAGGAACGGCGTCGTGCTCGCCACTTCCTCGCCCATGAAGATCAGCGGTATGAACGGCGAGAGGAGCAGCAGCACGGTGGCAGCTTGCAACGCCTGTGGGTCAGCCAGCTGGGTCAGCCGGTCGCCCATCGCCCGGTTGCCGATCTGGTCGTGGTTCTGCAGGCAGATCACGAACGACGTGGTCGGCAAATGCGCAGAGGGTTCGCCACGCGGCTGGCCGGAGTGCTTGGACACCTCGCCCTGATAGGCGAAGCCTTCCGCCATGGTGCGCGCCAGCCGCCGGATCGGGTCGTCGAAATCCTCGTAGTAGCCTTCCGACTCCCCGGTCAGCAGGACATGCAGGCAGTGGTGCACGTCATCCGTCCACTGCGCGTCGTAGCCTGGGCCACCGGGCATGGCGCGAAGGTGCCGGGCCGCGTTGCCCTCATGCTCCAGCACCAGGTGGATGTGTCGTCCCGGCTCGACCGAACGGCGGAGCATCGCCGCCATCTCGTCCAGGAACCCCCCGTCATTGATGGCGTGCACCGCGTCGAAGCGCAGGCCGTCGAAGCGGTACTCCATCAACCAGTAGAGCGCGTTCTGTTCGAAATACTGCCGGACTTCCGGGCGGCGGAAGTCGATGGAGGCACCCCACGGCGTCTTCACGTCGTCCCGGAAGAAGGATTTGGCGAAGGCGTGAATGTAGGCGCCATCCGGGCCGAAATGATTGTACACCACGTCCAGCATGACCATGAGGCCCAAGCCATGCGCGGCATCGACCAGCGACTTCAGCTGCTCGGGCGTGCCGTAGGCGGTGTCCGGCGCATACGGCAGCACCCCGTCGTAGCCCCAGTTGTGCGCCCCCGGAAAATCGGCGATCGGCATCAGTTCCACGACGGTCACGCCGAGTGCGGCCAGCCGCGGCAACGCCGCCCGGATGCCGTCGAACCCGCCGAACGCACCCGGATGCAGCTCATAGACGACCGCCTCATGCCACGGCCGCCCCATCCAGCCCCCGTGCTGCCACACGAAGGCGCGCGGGTCGACAACGAGGCTCGGGTCGTGCACGTCGCCGGCCTGTCCGCGGGCGGCGGGGTCCGGAAAGGCAAGACCATCCGCCATCCGGTAGCGATAGGCCGACCCGGCCGCAGCGGGTGCGGTCGCGGCATGCCAGCCCCCAGCCTCCGCCAGCATCGCATGCGCCGTCCCGTCGACTTCCAGCGTCAACTGCTCGGCGGACGGGGCCCAGATGCGGAAGCGAGCCTCGCTCCCTTCCAGTTCGGCTCCGAACGGCAGGGCATGGGCAAACCGTTCGGTCATCTCTCGCTCCAACTCGGCTGGTCGCAGTTCACCCTGCGACAAGCACGATTGTCGCGAGCGGCGGAAGGGTCAGGCAGAGGGAAGCCGGCCATTCGTGCGACGGTGTCTGGTCGGCCTGGACGCTTCCGCCGTTGCCGACATTGCCACCGCAGTACACCGCTGCATCCGTGTTCAAAATCTCCGTCCACGCACCGGCATCGGGCACGCCCAGGCGGTAGCCGTAACGCGGCACGGGCGTGAAGTTGCACACCACGAGGACTGGCGGCGCATCATCGCTCAGACGCAGGAAGGCGAACACGCTCTGATCCGCATCGTCCATGACGACCCAGCGGAACCCCTCGGCGCTGCAATCCTTCCGGTGCAAGGCGGGCTGGCCGCGATAGAGCAGGTTCAAGTCGCGTACCAAGGCCTGGACGCCCCGGTTCTCGCCTGCGTCGAGCAAGTCCCAGTCTAGGCCGTGGTCATGGTTCCATTCCCGGAGTTGGGCGATCTCCTGCCCCATGAACAGCAGCTTCTTGCCGGGATGGGTCCACATGAAGCCGAGATAGGCACGCAGGTTGGCGAATTTCTGCCAGGTATCACCCGGCATCTTACCGAACAGCGAGCCCTTGCCATACACCACCTCGTCATGGCTGACGGGAAGCACGAACTTCTCGCTGAACGCGTAGACCAGGCCGAACGTCATCTCCCCATGATGATAGCGGCGGTAGACCGGCTGCTCCTCGACGTAATGCAGCGTGTCGTGCATCCACCCCATGTTCCACTTGTAGGTAAAGCCTAAGCCCCCTTCGTCGGCCGGGCGGGTGACGCCGGGCCAGGCGGTGCTCTCCTCGGCGATCAGCACGGCGCCGGGCACGCGCTCCGCCACGGCACGGCTCAGCTCCTGCAGGAAGGCCACGGACTCCAGGTTCTCCCGCCCGCCATATTGGTTCGGCACCCATTCGCCCGGCTCGCGGCTGTAGTCGCGGTAGAGCATGGAGGCGACGGCGTCCACGCGGATGCCGTCGGCGTGGTAATGCTCCAGCCAGAACAGGGCGCTGCCGATCAGGAACGCACGGACCTCGTTGCGGCCGAGATTGTAGATCAGCGTGTTCCAGTCGCGATGGAAGCCCTCGCGCGGATCCTGGTGTTCATACAGCGCCGTGCCGTCGAACTTGGCCAAGCCATGCGCATCGGTCGGGAAATGCGCCGGGACCCAGTCGAGGATCACGCCCAGCTTGGCGGCATGGCAGCGGTCGACGAAGCGGGCGAACGCCTCCGGCGGGCCGAGCCGGGAGGAGGGTGCGAACTGCCCGAGCGGCTGGTAACCCCAGGAGCCGCCGAACGGGTGCTCCATGATCGGAAGCAATTCGAGGTGGGTGAACCCCATCCCGGCGGCATAGGGCACCAGCTGGTCGGCCAGGCGGTCCCACCCGTCCATGCCCATCTGGGCGGCCGGCGACCAAGACCCGGCATGCACCTCGTAGATCGCAATCGGCGCGCCTTCGGACTGGTTGGCGCCGCGCGCCGCGATCCACTCCGCGTCCGTCCATGGATAGGCCACGTCGTCCGCCACGATGGACGCGGTCTGCGGTGGCAGTTGGGCCGCCCAGGCGACCGGGTCCGCCTTCAAGGGCAGCAACTCGCCCCAGGGCCCGAGCATCTCGTATTTATAGAGCGTGCCCGCCCCGATGCGGGGGATGAACAACTCCCATACGCCCGGCCCGTGGCGCTTGCGCATCGGGTGTCGCCGCCCGTCCCAGGCGTTGAAGTCGCCGACGACGGACACGCGCTGCGCATTCGGCGCCCAGACGGCGAAGCGTACGCCGGGCACGCCGTCCAGCTCCGTCGGGTGCGCGCCCAGGCAGCGCCCGAAATCCCGGTGGCGGCCCTCGGCCAGCAGGTAGGTGTCCATGTCGCCGAGCAGCGGCGGGAACGAATAAGGGTCCTCCGTCTCCCACGTCGACGCACCGCGCTTGATCCGCAGGCGGTAGGGTTCGTGCGAGCCCACCGGCCCGGCAAAGAACCCGGCCGGGTCGATCAGCGAGAGTTCGCCCAGTACCATGTCGGTGGCCCTGTCCACCACCGAGACGGCTTCCGCGCCAGGCATGAACGTGCGGACCGTTCCGTCGTGCGGGCCAAGCACGGCGAACGGGTCGCCGTGCCGGGCATTGACGATCGCGTCGATCGCGCCGGGGTGAAGCCCTAAATCGGTGATGGCATCAAGCATCGGCGCCCTCCGGCGGCAGGTTCAGCAGGCGGGCGGCGATGACGTAGAGGCCCTGCAGCGGGATGCCGATCCAGGTGGGCCGGTTCGCCGCCTCGTAGCGGATCTCGTAGGCGGCCTTCTCCAGCAGGAACAGGTCGAGCATGGCCGCCTCCGCTGCCGGGGTGACCCATTTGTCCGGGGCTGCCGCCAAGGCCGCGCGGTAGGCATCGAGGAACGCCTGCTCCGCCCCCTCGCGGAAGCGCTGCAGGATCTCCGCCCGGCGGGCTGTGGCGGCCGGCGCCGTGGCCACCCGGCCGGGCAAGGCAGCCGCAGCGGCGTAGTCGAACGAGCGCAGCAGACCGGCCACGTCGCGGATCGGCGAGGATTTCGCCCGGCGCTGCTCCATGGTGCGGGCTGGCTCACCCTCGAAGTCGATCAGGTAGGCGTCCGACTGCACGACCAGCACCTGCCCCAGGTGGAAGTCGCCATGCACCCGCGTCCGCAGCGCGCCGTTGCCCTTCGCCGCCAGCGACCGCGCGGCCTGGCGAAGCGCGTCGGCGTGGCCGAGGAGCATCCGCGCGCGTGCCTCCGCCGCCGGGTTCGGCCACTCGGACACCTTCTCGAGCATCCCGAACGCCAGGTCGATCTGCTCGATCGCGCCGTCCGCCCATTCCGCCAGGATCGCGTCCGTGGCTGGTTCCGGCTTGAACGCCGGGTCGTCGCTCGGCGCAGAGAAGACCGCGTGCAGCTCCCCCAGGCGCTGGCCCACCGCCGCGGCGAACACGTTGTAGGACGCGAACGCATCCTCCTCCGTCTCGGCCGTCCCATCCGTGGTCGAGAGTTCGTCGACCGTGCGCTCTAGGAACTCCAGGCTCCAGCCCCAGCCGTCGCCCTGGTTGCGGACGAAGCCCTGCACCAGGCCGATGGTGTTCGGGGTGCCGTCTCCGTCCACGCGAAGCACCTCGCCATAGAGCGGCGCGGTGTTGCCGAAGCCGCGCTCGGTGAGGTAGCGGGTGATCTCGCCCTCCGGATGCACGCCGGAACTCACGCGGCGCACGACCTTCATCACGAGCGTATCGCCAACGATGAGCGACGAGTTGGACTGCTCCGCCGAAAGCCGCCGGATGTCCGCGTCCTCGGCAAGCTCCAGTTCCGCCATGAGCGAGGTGGGGCGGAATTCGAGCGTGCCGCCACCCTCCAGAGGGATGGTGCCGCCGGTGCGCAGGTTGCGCAGTACGGCGCGGGTGAAGCTGTCGATCGCGAACGCGTCCGTCAGGTAGCCGACGCGTGGCCCCAGCCGCACGCGGGCCATCGCCAGCTGCGAGGGCAGGTTGCCGACCGCCTCGTCATCCCAGACCACACCCATCGGCAAGGCATAGCGCTCGCTGCGCGATCCGAAATGGGCCTCCACCTCCGTCATGAAGATCGGGTCGGGGACCGGGTTGATCATGGCGTAGTAGGCGATGCGGACCTTGCTGAGCGCCTCGGTCTTGGAGGCGAACCAGCGCCGCTTCGGCAGGTAGACCGGCAACGCCTCGGTCTCGAGCAACGTGCGGCCATAGCCCGGCCGGACCTCCTCGATCGAGTTGCGCAGCACGATGGTGGAGAACTCCGGCAGCGCTTCCGGCTGCGGTGTGTGCCAGGCCGGCATTTGCGTGTCCGTCGCCAGTTGGAACCAGTAGAACGCGTAGGGTGGCAAGGTCAGCAGGTACGATAGCTGGCCGATGGGCGGGAAGACCGAGCCGCCGACGATGTCGATCGGCAGGCGGCCTGCCAGCGCGGACAGGTCCAGTTCGACCGCCTGGGCGGAGCGTGAAAGGTTGTAGACGCAGAGCAGCGTCTCATCCTCGGCGTTTTCCGCGGTGTATTCGCGCAAGTAAGCCAGCACCTTGCGGTTGCCGGGATACAGGAAGCGCTGGCCGCCGCGGCCGAACGCCTTGTGCCGGGCGCGGACGGCCAGCATGCGCCGCATCCAGTTCAGCAGCGAATGCGGGTCGCTCGCCTGCGCCTCCACGTTCACGGCCTGGAAGCCGTAGATCGGGTCCATGATCGGCGGCAGCACCAGCTTGGCCGGGTCCGCCCGGGAAAAGCCGCCGTTGCGGTCGACCGACCACTGCATCGGCGTGCGGACGCCGTCGCGGTCGCCGATGAAGATGTTGTCTCCCATGCCGATCTCGTCGCCATAGTAGATCACCGGCGTGCCCGGCATGGACAGCAGCAAGCCGTTCATCAGTTCGATGCGGCGGCGGTCACGCTGCAGCAGCGGTGCCAGGCGGCGCCGGATGCCGAGGTTCAGCCGCGCCCGGCGGTCCGCCGCATAGGTCTCCCACAGGTAGTCCCGTTCGCCGGACGTGACCATTTCCAGCGTCAGCTCGTCATGGTTGCGCAGGAACACCGCCCATTGGCAGTTGGGCGGGATCGCCGGGGTCTGCCGCATGATGTCGGTGATCGGGAAGCGGTCCTCCCGGGCGATGGCCATGTACATCCGCGGCATCAGCGGGAAGTGGAACGACATGTGGCATTCGTCGCCCTCGCCGAAATAGACCTGGGCGTCCTCCGGCCATTGGTTGGCCTCCGCCAGCAGCATCCGGCCCGGCGCATGGATGTCCAGCTCGGCCCGGATCTTCTTGAGGATGGCGTGCGTCTCCGGAAGGTTCTCGTTGTTCGTCCCCTCCCGCTCCACGAGGTACGGCACCGCGTCCAGCCGGAGTCCATCGATGCCGATGTCCAGCCAGAACCGCATGACGGAGAGCACTTCGTCCATCACGGCGGGGTTGTCGAAGTTCAGGTCCGGCTGATGCGAGAAGAAGCGGTGCCAGTAGTACTGGCCCGCGGTGTCATCCCAGCTCCAGTTGCTCTTCTCGGTGTCGGTGAAGATGATCCGGGTGCCGGCGTATTTCTCGTCGCTGTCGGACCAGACGTAGAACTCCCGCTCCGGGCTGCCCTTCGGCGCCAGGCGGGCCCGTTGGAACCAGGGATGCTGGTCCGACGTGTGGTTGATGACGAGCTCGGTGATGACCTTCAACCCACGCTCATGCGCCGCCTGCACGAAAGCGTGCGCGTCGGACAGCGCTCCGTAATCGGGATGGACGCCGCGGTAATCGGCGATGTCGTAGCCGTCGTCCCGCCGTGGCGATGGGTAGAACGGAAGCAGCCAGATCGCCGTCACGCCCAGTTCGGCGATGTAGTCCAGCTTCTCCAGCAGGCCGCGGAAGTCGCCCACGCCATCGTTGTTGCCGTCGAAGAAGCTCTTGAGATGCAGTTGGTAGATGATCGCGTCCTTGAACCAACTCGGGTCCTCGGTCGCGGGCTGCAGCGTGGCGGTCGCTAAAGGCAGGGCGGTGTCGGGCAACAGAACCTCGATGACTGAAATGGGTCAGACCAGCGCGCGGACGCGCCATATGGCATACGGGCGACCTGGCTCGATACGGAGGAACTGCGCCTTTCCGCGCCAGGTTTGCAAGCCGCCATCCAGCAGGTCCTCGGCTTCGAACGCGGCTTGCTCGTCCGCCTGCCATAGCCAGAACGGGAACTCCCATCCGGTGTCCTGCGGCTGGTCGGGGTCGAACGAGATGGCGACGACCAGCACGTTGCTGCGGTCTGCCGTTGCCTTCAGGAACACGCTGACCGCATCGTTGCCGGCGGGAAGGAACTGCGTGGTCAGGTGGGACCGCAGCGCCGGGTTGGCCCGCCGGATGCGGTTCAGCGCCGTGACCTCCGGCACGATGTTGCCGGGTCGGTCCCAGTCCCAGACCCGGATCTGATACTTCTCGCTGTCCATATATTCTTCACGGCCGGGAAGCGGTGTCCCCTCGCACAGCTCGAAGCCGTTGTAGACGCCCCACAGCCCCGACAACGTCGCGGCGAGGGCCGCCCGGATCAGGTAGGCCGACCGGCCGGCGTTCTGCAGGTAGACGGGGTTGATGTCGGGCGTGTTGACGAAGAAGTGCGGCCGGAAGAAGTCGCGCGGCCCCGGCTCCGCCAATTCGGTCAGGTATTGCTCCATCTCGCGCTTGGTCTCGCGCCAGGTGAAATAGGTGTAGGACTGGCCGAACCCCACCTTCGCCAGCCTGTACATCACCTTCGGCCGCGTGAACGCCTCGGCCAGGAACACGGCGTCCGGGTAGTGCTCGCGCACCGCCGCGATCATCCATTGCCAGAACGGCAGCGGCTTGGTGTGCGGGTTGTCGACGCGGATCAGCCGGATGCCTTGCGCCATCCAGAACATCACGGTCTCGGCCAGCGCCACCCACAGGCCCGGGATCGCGTCCGCGGCATAGAAATCGACGTTGACGATGTCCTGGTATTTCTTCGGCGGGTTCTCCGCGTATTTGATCGAGCCGTCGGGTCGCCAGTCGAACCAGCCGCGATGTTGTCTCAGCCAAGGATGGTCCGGGGAACACTGGATGGCGAAGTCGATCGCGATCTCCAGCCCGTGCTCCGCCGCCGCGGCGATGAGGTGGCGGAAATCCTCCAGCGTGCCGAGTTCCGGATGCAGGGCGTCGTGCCCGCCATCGCTCGACCCGATGGCGTAGGGGCTTCCGGGGTCGCCTTCCGCCGGGGTCAGCGTGTTGTTCGGGCCTTTGCGGTTGGTCCGCCCGATCGGATGGATGGGCGGGAAATAGAGCACGTCGAACCCCATGTCCCGCACCCGCGGCAGGTGCCGTTCGACGTCGCGGAACGTCCCGTGCCGGTTGGCGTCGTCGCTCATCGAGCGGGGGAACACCTCATACCAGGCGGCGAAGGCGGCCCCGCTCCGCTCCGCATCGAGGCGGATCGCGTGGGGCAGGCTTGCCGCCCGCGGCCGGTCATCGGCCTGCGCCATCAGCTCGGCCACGTCCGGCGACAGGAAGCTGGACAGGCGGGTGGGGTCATCCGCGTCCTTCAGCCGGGCCTGCAACGCCTGCAACGCGGTCCGGGTGCCGCCCTGCGCCCGTTCGACAGTCCGCGCCAGCAGCGCCAACCCCTCGCGCAGCTCCAGCGCGATCTCGATCCCTGCGGCGCTTTTCTTGGCGATCTCGTCCCGGTAGGTGGCGAAGCCGTCGCGCCATGCCTGGATCGTGTAGTCGTAGGCGCCGATCGCAGCCAACGGGAACTCCGCGCGGTAGCGGTCATTGCCGAGCGGGCGCATCCGCACCTCGTGCCGCAACGCACTGCCCGGTCCGCGCCACTGCATCACCACGCCAAGCTTGTCGTGGCCGTCGCAGATCACGTCCGCCTCCACGGTGACGACCTCGCCGGCCAGGCGTTTGACGGGAAGGTGACCGTCGTCCACGGCCGGGGTGACTGCCTCGATGGCGACGCGCGGGCTGTTGGCCATGCGGCGGGCGGCGTCGGCGTCCAGCTTGCCTGTCGCGGTCGAATGGCCCACGGCCTTCGCCGCGGCGACCAATACCTCGCCTGGCGCCAGCGACAAGGCGACGCCCTGGCTCACCGGCGTCTGGCTATCCGCCAAGATGAACGGGGAGAAGGATCCGTCGATCAACGGCAGGACCGTGGCCGGGTCGATCGCGGCGGCGCGCCCAAGCTGGGTGTTCAGCAGCACGAGTTCCGCTTCCGTCGCGAACCGCGCATCCGCGGCGTCGGTCCGCAGCAATGCCAGGACCGGTGCGCCGCCGCCCGAGAGCACCTGCGTCCCGCGGGCCGGCGTGCCCAGCCGGCGGTTGAACTGGGCCAGGTCGATGCTGCGGTCCACCGAGCGGTCGCGGGAGCTCGCCAGCTCGCCCCTCACATCCATGGTGCGGCGTGCCCCGGCCTCGAACCCTTCGGGCACCAGCCAGCCATCGCCGATGGCGCAGCACATGCCGGCCGCGCGCCGCAGCGTCGCCGGCACCATTGCGGGATCGTGCAACCCCGCGGGCGCCCGCGCTCCGAACGGTGCCTCCGGGCATGCGAGCACCGGCGCGATCCGGCGAAGCACCGCCAGCTCGTCCCAGAACCAGTCGGCCTGGAAGTCCCACCAGGGGAGGGAGGGGACGACATAGCTGGCGCCCTGAAGACGAGCCAAGTCCGCGCGCTCCATCCCCGGTGTCCACGCGATCAGGACGGCGTTTGCCGCGGCCTGCCGGAGTGCGGCCAACGCCCCGGGCGACTTGTCCAACCCGAGTACGCGCACGCCCGCCAGCCCGGCGGCCATCCATTTGGTCAGGTGACCCGCCCACCACGCGCCCAATGCCGCAGGGTCAGCCGCGGTGCGGACGCGGCTTGTCGCCCCGTGCCGCGGGTCGAGCAGGCTTGCCTCCGTCAGGGGCGTGAACGGGCCGGAATCGCCCTCGAACGCGGCGTCCACACCGCCGAGCGGCAGGTCCAACAACGCCTGCAACCCATGTTGCCGGCACGCTTGGACCAGCTCGTCGACGTAACCGGCCGCACTTCCTGCTCCCAGTCTGGGGTGCAGCCGGTCCAGCGATGCAGGAACGAAGCGGTCGCCGCCAGCGCCCGGCGCCCAGGGTGGCGGCAGGAGGACGGCGTTGAAGCCGAGGGCGGCGGCCCGTCCCAGCGACTGCGCGAGCGTGCCGCCGTCGCCGAGGGCAAGCGGATCGATGTAGCGGATCCGGAGGTGGGACCCCGCGCGCACGGCACCCGCCACGGCGGCGGTTCGGTCGATGGCATTCATGGGCTCGTGCCTCGTGCAGCAGTACGGATGGCCGAGGCAAAGACGCCCCGGCATGGAGGTGGTTCCCGGATGATCGTCCCGCCGCCCGGCGAGCGTCCGCCCGGCAAGCCGTGGCTACTCCAGGTGGATGCCGCCGGTCACCGCCTGGTAGGTGGCGATTGCCAGGGTCAGCGGCTCGAACGGCTTGGTGATGACGAAGGCTGGCTCCAAGGCCTCGCCGGTCAGCAGGCGCTCGGGATAGGCGGTGACGAAGATGACCGGGGCATAATGGCTGCGCATGATCCGCGACACGGCGGAGGTGCCGTCGCCGCCGTGACCCAGGTTGATGTCGGCCAGGATCAATCCCGGCCGGCTGCGTTCCGCGATCGCGACCGCATCGGCCTCGGTGGCCGCCACGCCGACCACCCGGTGGCCGCAGCTTTCGACCAGTTCCTCGATGTCCATCGCGATGATCGGCTCATCCTCGATGATGAGCACGTCCGTCGCCGCGGCACTGCGCAGCTGGTCCCGGGCCGACCCAAGCAGGCGGTCCGCTTCCAAGGGACCCAAGCCGAGCAGGTCGGCGGCAGCGGCAAGCGGCACTTCTTCCAGGGAGGTCAGCAGCAGCAGGCGGCGTTGCGTTTGCGACAGCGCCCCCTCCAGGCCGAAGCTGGCAGCGCTGGGCGTGGTCTCCCCGGTCCTGGCGGTGATCTCCCGGTAGAGCGCCTGGCGCGCCTCGGGATCGGGCGACCGCTCGGCCGCCAGAAGCGCGCGAACGGCGTCGCCGACCAGCGCGTCGCCGCGCTCCTGCCCTCCGCACAGGGCGCGCGCATAGCGCCGGGCGTAGGGCAGCGCGCGGACCAGATCCTCGCGTCGGAAAGCCGTCATGACGAAACCTCTACTTGCCCGATGGGGGCGCGACGAACATACCACGCCGCGACGCGCTGCCCACGGAGCCGAAACTGAGCCAGCCCGCCCGATCCGACGGATGCGACCCGGCGCCCGTCGAGCCCGATGCCGCGGCGCTGGCCGAGACGAGGCGGCAGATGCTGGCGATCCTGCCTGACCTGCGGGCCTTCGCCCGTTTCCTGGTGCGCGACCGGGCGGCGGCCGACGACCTGGTCCAGGACACGGTGGTGCGGGCGCTGGGTGCCTTGCCGCAGTTCCAGTCGGGGACGAACCTGAAGGCCTGGCTCTTCACCATCCTGCGCAACCTGTTCTTCGAGCAGGCCCGACGCCGCCGGCGCGAGGCGGCGGCGTTGACCGCGCAGGTGCTGCCGGAAGAAGCGGTCCGGCCGGAGCAGAGCCACGCCTCCGAGATCCGCGACCTGCACCGCCTGCTGTGGAGCCTGCCGCCGTTGTTGCGCGAGGCGCTCGTTTTGGTGGGGGCGCAGGAGCTCCCCTATCACGAGGCAGCGGCGATCTGCGGTGTCCCGGTCGGCACGATGAAGGCGCGGGTGTCGCGCGCCCGGGTCCAGCTGACGCAGATCCTGGCGACACGGGGCAGCTAAGCGTGGAGGGACCGGGATCGGCATGCCGCAACCTAGCGACCGCGGCGGACGGGACAACGGACAGTTTGATGTCCAGCCAAGCACTCGCGTGTTCGTGACCTGGTGGATGCAACCAAGGAATCCGGGTCGTCATTTCATGATTAGATGCGGAGAATGAGATGACCGTCTTCCATGACCAAGTGATTGCTATCCTGCCGAAACTGCGGGTCCAGGCCCTGGCGCTGACCAGGAATCGGGCCGCCGCTGAGGACCTGGTGCAAGATGCGGTGTGCAACGCGCTGTCGGCGCAAGCGACGTTCATTCCAGGCACCAACTTCCCAGCCTGGATGCATCGCATCCTGCGAAACCGCTTCATCTCCAACCTGCGCAAGCGCCGCGACACGACGGACATCGATGACGTCCCGCAGTCCGTCTTCGCCACCGATGCCCCGCACGAGGATCGCCTGGCCCTGAAGGAACTCGGCGCCGCGATGAACCGCCTGCCCGCCGACCAGCGGGAGGCGCTGGTCATGGTGGTGATCCATGGCATGAGCTACGAGGCCTTGGCGCAGGCGACCGGCTGTGCGGTGGGAACGGCCAAGAGCCGGGTGTTCCGTGCGCGCCGGCAGCTCGAAGTGTGGCTGATGGGCGAGACGAAGGACACCGCCCGCCCGGCCCAGCGGTTGGCCGCGGACCTGGCGCAGGCGCGGCTCGTGAAATCGTCGGGCCAGGCTTCCGCATAACGCCATCATCGTCTCGTATAGAGGGAAACCGGCCGGTTCACGGCCGGTTTCCATTTCCGGAGTGTGGCGGCGTGAAGCATCCGGACATGAATGATCCCAAGCCGAGAAGGTCAGGTCCAGGCACGAAGCCGGACGCCACCAAGCCCGAAGCGTTCGACCTTTGGCTGAAGCGGGGGCTGCATCGCATCTACGATGACGTGGCCAACGAACCCATTCCAGAAGACCTGCTCAAGCTCATCGAGGAAGATCGCCAGAAGTGAGCGGGCGGCGGCCGATCTGGTGGTCCAGGATCGGCCACATGCGCGGTCGCCTGATCGGCCTGGCTGCCATCGCCGCCATCCCGATCGGCGTCATGGCGGTGACGATCGGGTGGCAGGATTACCAGGCCGTCGCGCGCACCGCACAGGAGCGCGCCACGCTGCTCGACGGGCAGGAATTGTCCAACTATCACGCGGCGTTCTCGTCGCTGACCAGCAGCTTGCGGGCCTTCCTGCCGCGCATCTCGGCCGGTGGATGCGACCCCGCCGTTGCGGCCGACATGAGTGTGCCCCGCCTTTCCATCCTCACGCTCGACTTCGACGGCAAGGTCGTCTGCCAGATCGGCCCCGCACTTCCTCTGCCGCCGCGGCCTTACCCCTGGTTCGAGCAGGTGCGGGGTGGCGCGCCGGAGGCGATCACCAGGTTCGACGCCGCCGGCAATGCCGCCGTCGGCATCCGCGCACTGGGCAGTGAAGTTGCCGTCGCGGTGCTGCCATCGGCGTGGCTGAACAGGCGTGCCCTGTCCGATCGGCTCGACGATGGCGATGCGGTGTGGCTGCTCGACGAGGGGGGCGCGGTGCTCGCCTCGCGCGGCGCGGTCGTGGACGCTCTGCCTGTGCTGGCGACGATGGGCACGTTGATCGGCGCTGCGCAAACCGCCGTGCAGGCCTCCTCCGCCCGTGGCCTGCGCTACGCCTACGCGACCACCTTGCTCCCCGGGCACTGGCGGCTGATCGCCGCCACGTCCGCCCGGCGCGAGCACGAGAAGGCGGTCCGGGAGCTTATGCTGCGGCTGGGCGAACTGGCCGCCTTGCTGATGGCGGGCCTTGCCGCGGTGGTGCTCGGCGCCGACGTCGCGTTCGGCCATCCGCTGCGCCGCCTCATTGCCGCCGTGCGTCGCTGGCAGGGTGGCGGCCGGTTCGACGCTGGCGACCTGACGGGCGCGCCGGATGAGGTCTTGCAGCTCGCCCAGTCCTTCCGCGAGGCCACGGAGGACCTGCGGCAGCGTGAGTCGGAGCTGACGCAGGCGAAGGAGCGTCAGGACTTGCTCGTCCTGGAGGTGCATCATCGGGTGAAGAACAACCTCCAGGTCATCGCCAGCCTGCTCAATCTCCAGGCCAGCCGCATCCGCGTGCCCGAGGCGCGGGCGGAGTTCCAGGCGGCGCGGGACCGGGTGCGCGCCCTGGCGACGCTGCACCGCCATTTGTACGCGGATGGGGAGCTGCACACGATCAACATGCGGTCCTTCCTGATGGAGCTGTGCGGGCAGCTTTTCCACGCCATGGGTGAGAAGGAGGGCGCCCGGATCCAGATGCAGATCGAAGCGCCGGAGTTGCGGATGTCCAGCGACCAGGCCGTCCCGCTGGCCCTGATCGTCACGGAAGCCGTGACCAACTCGGTGCGCTACGCCTTTCCCGGCGGGCGGTCCGGCCGGATTTCCGTCTCGTTGAGGGATCACGGGGGCGAGTTGGACCTCATGATCAGCGACGACGGCGTGGGGATCCCCGCCGGCAAGGCCGAGACCGAGGCCGGCACGCGCGACGGCATCGGGTTGCAGCTGATCCGCGGCTTCAGCCGCCAACTGGGTGCGACTTTGACGGTGGAAGAGCATGGCGGCACCCGATATGCCGTTCGGTTGACGCGGGAGGCGCTGCCGAAGCGAGCTGCCGAGGGCGCTGCCGCCATGGACCAGGAGAACGTCGCATGAGCTCAGTATCTTCCGACCTGGACCCCGCGCTGACCGCATCCCTCACGCAATGGCGCCGCCACCTGCACGCCCATCCGGAGCTGTCGCTGCACGAGACGGGGACGGCGGCCTTCGTCGCCGCCCGGCTGACGGAGATGGGCGTCCCGTTCGAGGCGGGGGTCGGCGGCAACGGCATCGTCGCCACGCTCACGCGCGGCCCGTCCAACCGCAGCGTCGGCCTGCGCGCCGACATGGATGCCCTGCCGATCGAGGAGCAGACCGGCGTCGCCTATGCCTCGACGCGCGCCGGCGTGATGCACGCCTGCGGGCATGATGGCCACACCACCAGCCTGCTCGGCGCCGCAGCCCTGCTGCGTCGGGAGACGGACTGGTCTGGCACCGTCCAGCTCGTGTTCCAGCCGGCGGAGGAGGGGTTCGGCGGCGCCCGCGCCATGCTCGCTGCCGGGCTGCTGGAGCGGTTCCCGATGGAGCGCATCTTCGGCTACCACAACTGGCCGGGCCTGGCTGCCGGGGAGGTGGCCGTGCACGCCGGGGCGGTGATGGCGCAGGGTGCGCGCGTCGCCATCGTCATGCAGGGCCACGCCGGCCACGCCGCCCTGCCGCACCTGACGCGCGATCCGGTGCTCGCCTCCGCGCACGCTTTGGTGGCGCTGCAATCGGTCGTGTCGCGCACGGTCGACCCGCTGGACACCGCGGTGCTGTCGATCTGCACGCTGGAGGGTGGGCAGGCGACCAACCAGATCCCGCACCAGGCCACCATGCGCGGCACCTTCCGCACGCTGCGCCCGGCGGTCCACGCGCAAGTGGAGGAGGCGATCCGCCGCATCGTGGACGGCGTCGCGGCCACCTTCGGGATGGCGGGGACGGTCGAGGTCACCACCGGGGTGTCCGGCGTCGCCAACAGCAGGGCGGAGGCCGAGCTTGCAGCACAAGCCGCGACGCGGGCGGCGCTGCCGGTCCACCGTGACCTCCTGCCGTCGATGGCGAGCGAGGATTTCGGCGCCTACCTGCAGCAGAGGCCCGGCGCCTTCGTCTGGATCGGCAACGGGCCGAGCGACGGCGGGCGCGAGTTGCACAACCCGCATTACGACTTCAACGACGCCATCCTGCCGGCGGCTGCCCGCTTCCTGGCGGACGTGGCGAAGACCGCCTTGGCCGCCTGACGCAGGTTTAACCGTTGCCGGCTGGGCAGGCCGGGCGGGCAGCGCTACATGGCAGGAATGAAGTCACCGAGCCAGGGCGGCCGCGACTGGCTGCGCGCCCAAACCACCTCCGGGCGGCGCGCGGCACGGCCCGTGGTGGCGATCGGCCTGGTGGCGACGTTGCTGGCCGTGGCGCAGGCCGGCTGTGCCGCCACGATACTGGGCACGGCGCTGGTGGGCCAGGCGGCCGCGCCCTGGTGGGCGATTGCCATGTTCTGCCTGGCTGCCATGCTCCGCGCCGGCCTGGGTCTGCTGACCGATCGGCTGGCGACGCGGAACGGCATCGTGGCGCGGCAAACCCTGCGGCGGGAGGTGATCGCCCGGTTGCTGGCGGCCGGGCCCGCGATGCTGCGGCGGGAGCATTCCTCCGCCTTGGCCACCACCGCCGTCGACCGGATCGATGCGCTGGACGGGTTCTTCGCTCGCTGGCTGCCCGCGAGCAGCCTTGCGGTCGCCGCTCCGCTGCTGGTTTTGGCCGTCGTAGCCCTGGCGGATTGGCGTGGCGCGTTGATCGTCGCGGGCTGCGGCCTGATGGTGCCGGTCGCCCAGGCGGTCTCCGGCATCGGCGCCGCCGCAGCGTCGCGCAGCCAGTTCCTGGCGCTCAGCCGGTTGCAGGCGCGCTTCCTGGACCGGATGCGCGGCATCGCCACGATCGTGTTGGCCGGGCGGGCTGCCGACGAGGCCCGCGCGTTGGCCAAGGCGGCCGACGAGCTGCGCCGCCGCACGATGCGCGTGCTGCGCATGGCGTTCCTGGCCTCGGCGGCACTCGACTGTGCCATGGCACTGGCGTTGGTGGTGCTCGCGCTCCGCTACGGCCAGGCCGCCCTGGCGCACCGCCTGACCCCTGCGCCGGCGCTGTTCGTCCTGCTCGTGGTGCCGGAGTTCTTCGCGCCGCTGCGGGCCTTTGCCGTGGCATACCAGGACCGGGCGCAGGCGACCGCCGCGGCGGAGGCAATCGCCACCGTCCCGCCGCAGCTGCCCCCGCCTGCTGCCGTGCCGGTGCGCACCGTGTCCGCCCACGGGGTCAGCCTCGCCTTCGAGCATGTCGGCTTCACCTGGGACCCGGCCCGGGGACCGGCCCTGGATGACGTCAGCTTCCGCGTGCCCGCCGGAGAGACTCTGGTGCTTGCGGGTCCCTCCGGCGCCGGCAAGTCCACCATCATCGAGATCCTGCTCGGCTTCGTGCAGCCGCAGACCGGCCGGGTCCTGGTCAACGGCGCCGACCTGGCCACCATCGTGCCGGACGCCCTCGCGCGCATGACGGCCGCGATCGGGCAGCGCCCGGTGGTGTTCGCCGGCACGCTGCGGGAGAACATCGCGTTCGGCCGGCCGGATGCGACGGCCGAGGAGATCGAGGCGGCTGCCCGCCGGGCTCGCGTCCTGGACTTCGCGGACGCCTTGCCCGCGGGGTTGGACACGGTCGTGGGCGAGGTTGGCCATGGCCTGTCCGGCGGGCAGGCGCAGCGCGTCGCCATTGCCCGCGCCTTCCTGAAGAACGCCCCGCTGCTGCTGCTGGACGAGCCGACCGCGCATCTGGACCCGGTCACCGAGGGCGACGTGATGGACAGCCTGCGCCGCCTCGCGGTGGGCCGCACCGTGGTGGTGGCGAGCCACGCCGCGGCGGTGCTCAGCTTCGGCACGCGGCGGCTGGATTTGCGTGACGGCCGCCTCGCCACGGCGCGGGGCGCTGCGTGAGGCCGCTGCTGCAGATCCTCGGGCTGTGGCGGCGGCAATGGGCCTGGCTGGGCGTGGGCCTGGTCATCTCCGTCGCGTCGGTTGCCGCGGGTGCGGCGTTGCTGGCGCTGGCGGGTGTCCACGTGGCGGTCCTGTTGCTGGGCACCGCGGCGGCAGGGGCGTTGCTGGCGGTGCTCGGCCCGGCCCGAGTGCTGCTGCGCTATGTCGAGCGGTTGGCGACGCACGGCGCGACCTTCCGCGCCTTGGCGGATCTTCGGGTCTGGTTCTTTGCCCGCCAGGCTGCCCGGTCCGCCGGCGGCCTCGGCATGCAGCGGTCCGGCGACCTCGTCTCACGCCTGGTGGCGGATGTGGAGGCGCTCGACGGGCTCTATCTCCGGATCATGACGCCATTGGCCGGTGCCGCCGTCTTGCTGCTGGTCCTGCTGGCCGTGCTGGTGGCCATGGGTGCGGCGCTGTGGCCGCTCGGCCTGGCGGCATGCGCCTTGTTCGCCATGTCCGCCTTCGTGTTGCCTGTCCTCGCCGCCCGCACCGCCGGCATGAACGGCACCGCGGTGGCAGCCTCGGCCGGTGCCCTGCGGGTCGCCGTGCTGGACGCCCTGTCGGGCCTGCGCGAAGTCCGCATGTTCGGTGCGGAAGCCCGTATGGCCGAAGCGATCACCAGCCGCGACGTCTCCGTCGGGGAAGCGCAGGCACGGGTCGCGGGCCAGGCAGCGCGTGCGCAGTCCGCCGCGTTCCTCTGCGGCCAACTGGCCATCTTGCTGCTGCTGCTGGGCGCGGCCAGCCGACCGGTTTTCGCTACGGGTGCCGTGTTCCTGCTGGTGGCGGCGTTCGAGGCCGCGGCTGGCCTGCCCCGGGCCGGCGCCCTGGCCGGCCACGCCACCGCTGCAGCCCGGCGCGTGCTGGAGGCAGCCCGGCCGGGCGCGACCGTGACGGACCCTGAAGTCCCGGCCTCGCTGCCCGGCGGCACATCGCTGCGGTTCGAGGCGGTGCGGTTCCGCTGGGCGCCGGACCGGGCGGACCTGTTCGACGGTCTGACGCTGGAGATCGCCCAGGGCGGCCGGGTCGCGATCCTGGGTCCGTCCGGGTGCGGCAAGTCGACGCTTGCGGCGCTGTTGTTGAAGGTGGCCGCGCCGCAGGACGGACGCATCCTGCTCGGAGGCGTCGACCTGGCCAGCCTGGCCGCGGCCGACATGCGCCGCCGCTTCGGCTGGCTGTCCCAGGCGACCCATCTGTTCGACGACACGATCCGGGCCAACCTGCTGATCGGCCGGCCCGACGCGGAGGACCCGGCGCTATGGCGGGCGCTGGACGAGGCAGCCGTCGGCGAGTTCGTGCGCAGCCTGCCGGACGGGCTGGACACCTGGCTCGGCGAGGGCGGCGCGCGCGTGTCCGGCGGGCAGGGGCGCCGCATCGCGCTGGCCCGCACGCTGCTGTCGGACGCCCCTATCCTGATACTGGACGAACCCTGCGCCGGACTGGACGCGCAGACGGAGAGAGCATTCCTGCAAACCCTGAACGACCTGTCGCCTGGCCGTACCTCCTTGTTGATCACCCATCGCCTGACCGGGGTGGAGCGGCTGGACCGGATTTGGCGGCTCTCCGGCGGACATGCGGTTGCGGCTGCCGCGTGATTGTTGGCGCGGTCGGTTGACCTCCGTTCATCGCAACGGGCAGGTTGCCGGGCAGGAATACGGAGTCTCCTTCATGCGTCGCCTCGCAATCGGCCTGGGTCTGCTCGCTTTGTCCGCCTGCGCGATGCAGGGGCCGCCCGACCGGGTCTACCCGGTGTTCTTCAATGACTTTTCCGCCAATCTGGACCCGACTGCGATGGTGGTGGTGTCCAACGCCGCCGCCATCGCGCAGCAATACCCGACGCTTCCGGTCAAGGTCATGGGCTACGCCGACAACGCCGGGTCGCCCGCGGCGGACATCTCCCTGTCCCAGGCGCGTGCTGACGCGGTCGCAGCCCTGTTGCAGCAGGATGGCGTCGCCGCGAGCCGCATCCAGCGCAGCGCGGTGGGCACGCCGCCCAACAGCCAGCCGGGTGTGGAGCGCCGCCGGGTCGTGATCGACATCGACGCGCCATAGGGCATGCTAGACGGCCAAGGACTGGCCGGACAGGAAAGCCCGCGCGACATCCTGCACCGCGTCTTCGGCTTCCCCGCCTTCCGCGGCCTGCAGGAGGAGGCCGTCGCCCAGGTGGTGCGGGGTGGTGACGCCCTGGTCCTCATGCCCACGGGCGGTGGCAAGAGCGTGTGCTACCAGGTGCCGGCCTTGGTCCGGCACGGCGTGGCCGTCGTAGTATCGCCGCTGATCGCGCTGATGGATGACCAGGTGGCCGCGTTGCGCCAGCTAGGCGTGTCGGCGGGGGCGCTGCATTCGGAGGTGGAGGCCGACGATGCCGCCCGGACCTCCCGCGCCCTGAACGACGGCACGCTCGACCTGCTCTACGTCTCCCCCGAGCGGCTGATGATGCCCGGCACGCTGGAACGGCTCTGGCGACAGGAGGTGGCGCTGGTCGCGGTGGACGAGGCGCATTGCGTCTCCGCCTGGGGACATGAGTTCCGGCCGGAATACCGGATGCTGCGGCGCCTGCGGCAGGATTTCCCCGGCGTCCCCCGCATTGCGCTGACGGCGACCGCGGACCCCCGCACCCGCGCCGACATCCTCCACGCGCTGGACATGGCGGACGCGGCGGTGTTCGCCGCCTCCTTCCACCGGCAGAACCTGCACATCGCCGCCCTGCCCAAGACAGGGGAGATGGCGCAGCTCACCGCCTTCCTGCGCAAGCGGGAGGGCCAGGCCGGGATCGTCTACTGCGGCAGCCGTGCCAAGACGGAGCGGGTGGCGCAGAGCCTGCGCGCCGCCGGCCAACCCGCCATCCCGTTCCACGCCGGGCTGTCGGCGATGGAGAAGCGGGTGGGCCTGGCGCGCTTTCGCTCCGGCGAGCCGATGGTGATGGTGGCGACCATCGCGTTCGGCATGGGCATCGACCGGCCGGACGTGCGCTACGTCGTGCACCTCGACATGCCCGACAGCCCGGAGGCCTACTACCAGCAGATCGGCCGCGCCGGCCGCGACGGCGACCGTGCGGACACCCTGCTGCTGTATGGCGGCGAGGACATCGTGCGCGCCCGGCATTGGCTGGAGCAGTCGACCGCGCCGGAGGCCGAGCGCCGGGTGCGCGCCGCCCGGCTGGAGGCGATGATCGGCCTGACCGAGACGCCGCAATGCCGCACCCGCTCCCTGCTCGCCTGCTTCGGCGAGACGCTGGAGGAGCCGTGCGGCCACTGCGACACCTGTGCCAACCCCGCGCGCCTGTTCGACGGCACGGTGGCGGCGCAGAAGGTGCTGTCGGCGATCTACCGCACCGGGCAGATGTTCGGCGCGCTGCACATCACCGCCGTGCTGCGCGGCGAGCGCACGCCGATGGTGGAGAAACACGCGCATGACCGGCTGTCCACCTGGGGCGCCGGCAAGGACGAGACCGACGGGTTCTGGCGCGGCGTGATCCGCCAGCTGGTGGCGATCGGCGCGCTGCGCCGCGGCGAGGGGGAGCGGGCAGGCCTGGCGCTGGTGACGGAACGGGCCCGGCCCATCCTGCGCGGCGAGACCACGGTGATGCTGCGGGAGGAGACGCCCGACCCGCTCGCCGGCCGCCGGCGGGACCGGCCGCGCGGGGCCAAGCCGGCGGTCGCCGACGACGCTCCGTCCGGCCCGTTCGAGGCGCTGCGTGCCTGGCGCCTGGCCGAGGCCAAGCTGCAATCCGTGCCGCCCTACGTCATCTTCCATGACGCCGTGCTGCGCGACGTGGCGGCGATCCAGCCGCGCACGCTGGATGACCTCGGGCTGATCAAAGGCTTCGGCACGTCGAAGCTGGAACGGTATGGTGCGGCGGTGCTCCGCATCCTGCAGGAGGCGAGATGATCGAGCCGATCCCGTTCGACCCCGCCCGGTTCCGCTCGGCGGCGGCGCATTACCTGCAGGGCCGTCCCGCCTACGCGCCCGCGCTGTTTGGCGACGTGGCCAAGCTGTGCGGGCTGGATGGGACCGGGCGGCTGCTGGACCTCGGCTGCGGCCCCGGCCAACTCGCCACCGCATTCCGCCCCTATGTGGCGGAGGCCGTGGGCATGGACCCGGAGCCCGAGATGCTTGCGCTAGCCACCCGGCTGGCGACGGAGGCGGAGGTCGATATCCGCTTCTGCCCGGGCAGCTCCCAGGATCTGACGCCGGCGCTCGGACGGTTCCGGTTGGTGACGATCGGCCGGGCCTTCCACTGGATGGACCGTGCGGAGACGGCGCGGCGGCTGGATGCCATGCTGGAGCCGGGCGGCGCGCTGGTGCTGTTCTCCACCTCCCACATCGACGCCCCGGACAATGCCTGGCGCGCCGAGTTCGAGCGCGTGCTGGAGGGTGCCGCGGTCGGCGGCCGCCGCGCCGCGTGGCGGCAGCCCGGTTGGGTGAAGCACGAGGCGGTGCTGCTGGACTCGCCGCTATGCGATCTGCACCGCGTGGGCGTGGTCGAACGCCGCCGCACGCCGGGCGCGGCCTTGATCGACCGCGCGCTTTCCATGTCGGGCACAAGCCGGGCACGGTTAGGAGAGGCTGGCGTTGCGGTGCTGCAGGCAGGAATCGAACGGTTGGTGGCCGAAGTAGCCGACGACGGGCTAGTTGCAGAAGTGGTCCAGTCGAGTGCGCTTATCGCCGTGCGGAGGAACGCGCGCGCTGGATGCAACCATTCTTAATCTTGATTTCAGGTCATCGCGTGGTCAGGCCGCAGCTTACGGTAGTTTAGCCTCCGCCTAACGTTGCCAGCTTGAACTCGACATAAACTGCTACAGACCGCACCGCGAGGCAATTATACCACGCCCTGCATTGTGGCAGTAGGATAGGCCTTACCGCGTGCGACTGCCATTGGCTACGATGCCCCTTCCGCAAACACTGCTCAAAGATTTTGCCACAATCGTCTCGCCGAACCTTGCCGAGCCCATTGGTCCGCATTGCCACGTCATAGATCGTACTACTAGCCAGCCAGCGGCTGATCTGGCAGGCGCCAGGTAGCCTACCCAGCTGGGCAGCAGCCTGCTCAGCTGCCAACGCGATTGGCATGCGGCGTCGGCCTCAGCGCCTTCGTCAAATTAGAGCAGAACCTGACCGGTGTGAATCGTTGGGGATTTCCCGACACGGTCTGCATGTGATTCACCATGCTTGCTGGGCAGGAGGCCAGCATGCATGGGCAAGCCGCTTTCCGACGACCTGCGTTCCAGACTGATCGCCGCCGTGGCCGGCGGAATGTCCCGCCGCGCCGCGGCGGAGCGGTTCGGCGTCGCCGCCTCCACGGCGGTGCGCTGGGTCCACGTCTTCAACATGACCGGCGCCTTCGCCGCCAAGCCGCAGGGCGGCGACACGCGCTCGCACCGCATTGAAGCCTTCCGCGACGCGATCCTGGCCGCGATCGAGGCGCAGAAGGACATCGCGCTGATCGAGCTGGCCGAGATGCTCGCCCGCGACCACGGCGCACGCTTCGCCCCCAGCACCGTCTGGCGCTTCCTCGACCGGCACGCGATCACTCTCAAAAAAAACCGCGCACGCCAGCGAGCAGGACAGGCCCGACGTCGCCGCGCGGCGATGCGCCTGGTTCGCGCTGCAGCCTGACCTCGATGTAAGCGTCCGGTGATCCCCGCCTTCTGACGTGGATAGCGTGTCGGTATGCTGCTGACTTTAGGGCTGGGCTTAAGGTCATGGACGGTACGATCGAGATCATCACCGGCCGCGAGCGGCGGCGTCGCTGGAGCACGTCGGAGAAGCTGCGCATCGTGGCCGAGACTTACGAACAAGGTGCCACGGTCGGCGATGTCGCGGCCCGGCATGGTGCCTATCGCAGTCTGGTCTTCACCTGGCGTCGCCAGGCCCGCGACGGCCTGCTCACCGCCGATGTTCCGGGCGAGGCTATCTCGCCGTTCGTGCCGGTCCGCCTGCTCGGTAGCCCGAGCCAGCCGATGGAACGGCCCATCTTCGCACCGTCACCATCAAGCCCAGCTCCGTCGCGCACGGTGGAGATCAGCCTGCCGGGCGGCAGCGTGGTCCGTGTGGACCAGCACGTCGATGCTCGGGCGTTACGCCGCATCCTTGGTGCCCTGCGGGGGTGATCGCGTTGCCGCCGGGCGTGCGGGTGTGGCTGGCGGCGGGGACGACTGACATGCGTCGCGGCTTCGACGGGCTGGCGCGGCAGGTGCAGCAGGCACTCGGGCACGACCCGTTCAGCGGGCAGCTGTTCGTATTCCGCGGCAGGCGGGGCGATCTGGTGAAGTGTCTGTGGTGGGACACCCAGGGGATGGTGCTCTATGCCAAACGACTGGAGCGCGGCCGGTTCACCTGGCCGCAGGCCAAGGACGGTGCGGTGTCGCTGACGCCTGCCCAGCTGTCCATGCTGCTGGAAGGCATCGACTGGCGCATGCCGGTGCGCAGTTGGCAGCCGGAGATGGCCGGGTAGCACGTCGCCCAGCCTGTACTTTCCAAGCTTGTCCCGGCATGATGCGGCGTGGCCATCGACCTGTCCGTCCTGCCCGACGAGGTGCGCGCGCTGATCGCGTCGCAGGCGGCGACGATCCTGCGTCAGCAGGCCGCGCTGGACGGCCAGGCGGCCCGTATCGAGCAGCTCCGGGCGCAGCTGGCCAAATTGCGCCGCCAGCAGTTTGGCCGCTCGTCGGAGAAGCTGGACGCGGCGATCACCCAATTGGAATTGGCGCTGGAGGATCTGGAGGAGGAGCAAGGCGCGCAGGAAGCTGCCACCCCGGCCGCTGAACCACCCGACGCACCCGGCCACGCCAGACCAGCGCGTCGTTCCTTGCCCGATCATCTGCCGCGCCATGTGGTCGAGCACGTCACCGCTTGTGAGTGCCCGGCCTGTGGCGGCACCCTGCGGCGCCTGGGCGAGGACGTGACGGAGGTGCTGGATTACGTCCCGGCCTCCTTTCGGGTGGTGCGCCACGTGCGACCGAAGTTCTCCTGCCGTCAGTGCGAGACCATCACGCAGGCCCCGGGGCCGAGCCTGCCGATCCGCCGCGGCCGCGCGGGACCCGGTCTGCTGGCGCACGTGCTGGTGGCCAAGTTCTGCGACCACCTGCCGCTCTACCGCCAGTCGGAGATCTACGCCCGTGAGGGTGTTGATTTGGAGCGCTCCACCTTGGCCGACTGGGTCGGGCAGAGTGCGGCGTTGCTCCGCTCGCTGGTGGACGCGCTGGAACGCCACGTCATGGCTGGCGACCGCCTGCATGCCGATGACACGCCGGTGCCAGTGTTAGCCCCGGGAACCGGCAAGACCAGAACAGGGCGGCTGTGGGCCTTCCTGCGCGACGAGCGGCCCTATGCTGGGGCGGCCGCGCCTGCCGTGCGCTACCGCTACACCGCCGACCGTCGGGGCGAGCACCCCAGGGCGCATCTGGCCGAGTTCAACGGCGTTCTGCAGGCCGACGGCTATGCCGGGTTCAACGGGCTGTACGACACTGGCCGTGTCGCAGAGGCGGCGTGCTGGGCCCACGTGCGCCGTAAGTTCCACGACATCCACGCGGCAGGTAACTCGCCGATCGCGCAGGAAGCGCTGACCCGCATTGCCGCCCTGTATGGCGTCGAGGCGCCGATCAACGGCAAACCACCCGACCTGCGCCGCTATACCCGCCAGGCCGAAGCAGCCCCATTGCTGGATGGCCTGCGCTCCTGGCTCGAAACGACCCTAACCAAGGTGCCCGGCCGCAGCGACGTCGCAGGGGCAATCCGCTATGCGCTGTCGCGCTGGACAGCGCTAACCCGCTACGTGGACGACGGCACCATCGCGATCGACAACAACCCCGTCGAGCGCGCGATTAGGCCCGTGGCGTTGGGCAGGAAGAACTGGCTGTTCGCCGGATCGGACGCGGGCGGCGAGCGGGCCGCCGCCATCTACAGCCTCATCCAGACCGCCAAGCTGAACGGCCTCGACCCCGAAGCCTACCTGCGGCACGTCATCGGCTGCATCGCCGACCACCCAGTCAACCGCGTTGCTGAGCTCCTGCCCTGGAACATCGACGTCTTACCCGATACAGCCGCAGAAACCGTCAAGCAGTAATCCCGCGGTGTCCATCGGACGCTTACACCTCGATCCGGAGCGCCTCGTCTTCATCGACGAGACCGGCGCATCGACCAAAATGGCGCGTCTGCGCGTCTGCGCGTCTGCGCGTCTGCGTGTCTGCGCGTCTGCGCGGCCGGGCGCCGCGCGGCCAGCGCTGCCAGCGATGCCGCGCCCCCGTGCCGCACGGCCATTGGAAGACGACCACGTTCACCGGCGCGCTGCGCCTAGCAGGGCTGACCGCGCCGATGGTGCTGGACGGCCCAATGAACGGCGAGGCCTTCCTGGCCTACGTCTAACAGGTGCTCGCGCCGACGCTTGCGCCTGGCGACGTCGTCGTGATGGACAACCTGCCGGCGCATCGCTGCGCCGGCGTCCGGCCGGCCATTGAGCTCACGGGAGCCCGGCTGCGCTACCTCCCGCCCTACTCGCCGGATTTCAACCCGATCGAGAACGCCTTCGCTAAGCTCAAGGCGATCCTGCGCAAGGCCGCCGCACGAACCATCGACGATCTCTGGGCCGCCATCGGCGAGGCGCTGCCGACGTTCACGCCCACAGAGTGCGCCAACTACTTCACCGCCGCGGGATATGAGCCAGACTGATCGGATTCTGCTCTAGATTATCTCGCGTCGGTAGAGGAGCGACGACCACATAGCCTGTTGTGATAAGAGTCGTTCCTAGACGTTCATAGCTCTACGCAGCCATATCTCCCGTAGCTCCGCCACTTGATGTAAGAACGTCAGCCGAGTCCAGGTAAGTTCCCCAAGCGAATTGTAATAAGGTCAATTTTTCTTCTCCCTGCGCAATTTGAAAATCTCGAGTGCGGTTATCGCCGATCAAAAGATTACTCTGATTACCTTGCCGGAACGTGTCACTGCAAGGCCACCACCGTTGTGGATATGCCCGTCCATTTCGGCCCACAACCAGCACATCGAGACCGCAGGCTATTACCCTTCGGGTCAGGCTGTCGGGACCGCTCTCCACGAGATAGGTGTCCTCTTTTGTTTCAAGAGGCACGTCAGCCATTAGAGTTTGGAAGAGATCATTGTCCATCATGAATCCATTTGTCCGAAGGTGTGGATTCGGAAACTGCGGGAAGGCTATTGATGGGTGAGCCAGCCGCTCGAACGATCCGGTCGCACCTACTAAGCCTACCTCTGGACGGCGCAAATGCACATCCATCTTCTCCAGCCATCCTTCTGCAAGGACTTCTGAGTAATGGTTCATGAAACAAATGTGCTTTTCAGTGACTTTCTGTGCAGCAAGGATGTAGGCGCCGAGATCCAAGCCATCATTATCCATGTGGATGACCTTGCCGCCCACAGATGCAAAGAGCGCCTCAGCCTTCATTAAATCTTCGGGAGAGCGAAAGCACTTCATTGCCACATATAATGCGTGGGGAATTCCAGCGGCGAACGTCTGGTATGACGATATAAAGCGCTCAAATGAAGAAAAGCACGACTCATCTGCACCGTAGGCCAAGTAGACAATGGCACATCCGGATTTTACGATGTTAAGATTGAGCGCTCGTCTGGCCTGCAGTAGTACCGCACTGTTGGAAGATGATCGATTATCTGCCGAACTGTCATCAACGTCGACGGTCAACACACCATGATTGATTTCAGGCAATGTAACTACTGGATTGAGCACGGATGTATCGGCCACTGACTTCAATCGCTCGGAGTTCCGCGCAAGGAGCACTCCAGTCGACAACCGGCCCTGAAGTCTGCCATCCACTGGAAAGACCCGGACACTTCGCATGACCTCAATCATCCCGCGGGTAAAGCGGCCGGGGTCACAATCTAACGATACTCGACTTAAAGATTGCTGGCGAACTTGCAGCCAAACATCGTCGTTAAGGTACAGGCGGGCGCATTCAGCGGCGAACGTGTCCGGCGTGTCTCCAGTCAAAAGCTCCCTACCTGCGGTCCAACCCAGTTGATCCGCGAGCAGGGATGTCGCTACCGTTGGCAGTCCACGAGATGCAGCTTCCAATATCTTAAGCGGAATACCAGCTGCGTAGCGCGTAGGAGCTACGAATACACGTGCACGCTGGTAGAAATCTGTTAGGTCGTCTACCCGGCCCAGAAGTATAAGTCTTGATGAAAGGGGCTTTTTGAGACGCTCTGAACCGAGAGTTCCGGCAACATACAACCGATATCTCGGGCCGATAAGCTGATCTAACTTCGGCATGACCTGTTCGACAAACCACAATAGTGCATCAACATTTGGCATCACGTCATGATGTAATGCCCCTACAAGGAGGAAATCACGGCGGCTATGCACTTCTGGGTCAGTTGGTTGTGCCTCAATGGCGTGGCCAAGTATGTGGACGTTCTGGTGACCGGCTAACTGGAAGACACCTGCTTCGTGGTTGTTGACGGCAATGACGGCGTCGGCAGTGCGTGTGAGATCAAGCTCTACCTGTTGCGCGATCTTTTTTGCCGACTCTATCATCGGTGTCCCAGCGAGTTCCAAGCGCATTATCTCTCGCGGCGTGACGAGGGCCTCAGCATCATAGATGATGGCTACCTCCCGATACCTCTCGGGATGTTGGATAACGTCTCTTCCTATGAATTCCATGTTATTTGGACGGCATACAACCATTGCCGCATAATAATCTACCCGCTCCGCCAGGAATGCTTCAAGTGAGAGTCGATCTGCACCAATGACAAACTCGACGTCGACTGGGAAGTTTTCATGTATCTCCGTCCAGTCGGCCTCATTCTGGTGGCTTGGATAATACGTGACGAAGTAACCGGCCTCGACAAGAGACCGCAGAATGCGGTCTGCGCGCGGGAAACCAGCTCCAATATGGGTGAAGGGAATCATGTTCTCTATCATCAATATCCGAGGACGCCACCGGTCGGCCAATCGCGCGACGATCAAGGGTGTATCAGACCCAAGATGGCGTTTCGCCAGGGAAGCTGCATTGCGCTGGGTGAACAATCCGCGGTTACGCGTCATAAGAGCATACGCTTCATTCGAGAATGCGGCGCTCGCGAATTCGTAGTGGATCACCTTGATGCGAGGATCGTACATGATCCGGTAACCGGCATCTCGGATTCTCATACAAAGGTCAGTCTCCTCGTAATATGCAGGCGCAAAAACAGGGTCAAAACGTCCGAGCAGCTCAAATACGTCTCGACGAAGCAACATATAGGCTCCGGAACAATAGTCTACCTCACGGCGAAACTGAAAGGAGGCATTGTTCGGATCGCACCCTCGGCCGTATCCCAGCGTCGCCGCGTCGGTCCAAATTATACTGCCAGCCTCTTGAAGTGTTCCATTTGGGAGAATTAGCTTCGCTCCGACAGCACCGATATCGTCGGCGCTATCAAGCGTCTCTAGTCCGAATTTGATTGCGCCAGGAGTCAGGCAAGCATCATTATTAATCAGCAGTAGAGTCCTGCCGTTAGCTCGTGCGGCTCCTTGATTGGCAGCCCGTAAGAAGTGCAAGTCTTCCAGGTTCCGGTAAATGCGTGCTCCCTCTAGTCTGTCAAACAAGTCGGCGGTGTCGTCGGATGATGCGTTATCAACGATAATTACCTCGGCAGGCACATCAACTGTTTCAACGATTGACTTAAGGCAGCGGAGCGTAAGCTCGGCTTCATTGTAAACTACGATGAGAATACTCAGTACTGGGTTCTTATACAATGGAAGTTTTAATGTCCCCTTCCCGGCAAAGAACGCATGTAGTTCGGCGAGAGCCTGCTGCCTGAAATTCTTTTTTGCATCCTGCAAGGTCCTAGCTGGATAAGACGTTCCCGCGGCTAGTTCAGAGAGCGTGCTATCAGCGAGAGTAACATCGTAGCCCCGGGCACTCAGGATCGTCCGCCAGCCGGATTTCGAGACGCCGGGGTTCGATCCACGCAACGTGCTAACCTTCACGAACGGAAAGCCCTGATCCACAAGCTCCCGCCACTGATGTAGCGTTGGATTCTCCGCATTGTAGAAGGGAAATAGGGCATCGCATCGGACACGCGCCAACTTCAAGATGTTGGTAAGTTGTGTCTCATACTCGTTTACAACGTCATCTTTGTGCTGAAATGCAACTACACTGTAAAAGAAATCGCGAAAGACTGTATGGGATAGAACGCCTGCCTTACAGGCAAGGAAATAGCTTTGAAGATGCCTGGTTCTCTGTATGTCCTCCGTCAAGCCAATAAATTCGGCAGTGTTGCCGCGGAGTTTAAACAACATTTGCTCGAAGCTGGTCTTATTAAGAGGGCCAAAAACACTGTCATTGGTGAGGTAGAGAATAGAGCTGTCAAATAAATGTGGGTAGATCCGCAGTATGTGAGCCCAAGCAGCAAAGTCGTATCCGTAATTTTCGCGAACGAATAGACCGGCGACTTGTTTCAAAAGCGAGGAGTTTAGCTCTACAAATGGCTTATCAGTCATAACTATGAGAATAGCCGCTATAGCTTGATGCTTGAGGCTTTCAAGATAATGCCGGACGTGCGGTTTAAGGTGGCCTGTTAGAGAGTGAGTAACAACTAATGCTACCTCTCCCGGCTGTCGTTCTGGCTCTTTTAGACACTCAAGACGAGCATCGGTGACTGGAACTCCCAGAAGCGGCGCGTTTGCATTCGGGCGTCTTCTTTCATGGACTCCATAATTCAAGTAGTGGAACAATGCATCTTCTTCGCTCCGGCCGACATCCTGGTTGCGTTCCAAATACCAGGCAATATCGAGATCCTCCGAAAGGCTTTGCCAGTAATGCTTCTCGCTTGGCGCTCGCCCTTCTAGCCTGCCGTAACTGAGGAAGTGTGTAAGGGGATCAAGGCCCATTAAGGCTACGTCTGTGTAGTGAGCGCGATACCAGCTGGCATCAAAGCCCGCGGCGTCCGCGGCTTCAAACTCGCGCTTATTGGGGGCTCGACCTTCATGCCGGCCCTCCTCTAAGAAGTGCTTCAGAGGATCGACTTGCGCGGTCGCAACGTCAGAATAGTAGGAGAGGTACCAATCAGCGTCGAAGCCAATAGCGTCTGCCTCCGCGGCTTTGTAAGCGTCGTTATTAGGGGCTCGACCTTCTAATTCTCCGTGCTCCAGGAAGTGCTTCAGGGGATCAACCTGGGCGGTCGCGACGTCGGGATAATGGGTGAGGTACCATTGAGCGTCGAAGCGCGTTGCATTTGCTACCCGCGCTTCGTAATCGTCCCTGTTGGAGGCTCGGCCTTCCAGTCGGCCATGCTCCAGGAAGTGCTTCAGAGGATCGACTTGGGCGGTTGCGATGTCGGGATAGTGGGTGAGATACCAACCGGCATCGAAGCGCGTGGTTTCCGCCTTCGTCGCTTCGCAAGCCTCCTTGTTGGGGGCGCGACCTTCCGACTTCCCATGCTTTAGAAAGTGGAGAAGCGGATCAATTCTGGCATCGGCAACATCAGGATAGCGTACGACATACCAGTCTGGATCAAACCTGTCTGACCCTCCATCGCGTATTCTTGCGTCCGGTCCTACACCGGTTTCACCGTGGATATTGTTCTCCATCAACGAAAGCGGCTCTTTCTTTGCCTCCGCATTACTGAATTCGGCAAACCCTACTTCGGTAACCTGGGTCATGAGGGATGGCGCTGAGAGAGCAATGGCACTTGTTTCGATTTTTTTAGGAGCAGAAAGTTGGACAAGGGCTCGACTCAAGTGCAGATTTGCATCTCCATCCTGAGGGTCGGCAGCAACGGCACGTGCGTAAGCAGATGCTGCCTCGTTCAATCGTCCAAGCTCCTTCAACGCATGCCCATATTGGACCAAAATCGACGCAAGCGCCGGTTTCCGGTTAAGGACAACTTGGTAATGCATCAGCGCTTGTTCCCAGGAGCGAAGGAACATAGCCCTATCACCTGAAGTTAGATTGTTACGTCTCAAACGAGTAGAGGCAAAGAGCTGCTTGTGTGAGCGGGGCGACTCGACTGCGGTCGGGAAAGTCCGGCTGACACCAAGCCGGTCCAGCTCTTCTTTCGCAGAATTAATAGACGGATCAATCACCAGCGCTTGACGATAGGCGTGTTCCATTTCCTCAGTGCGACCAAGAAGTTTGAGGGCATGCCCTAGCTGGACATGGGTATCCGCATTTGCAGGTGCGTCCTCGATCGCAATTCGATATGCATGTTCCGCTGCTACAATTTCGCCAGCCTCCTTCAGCATATTTCCATACTGAACCCAAACAGCACTGTCATATAAATCAGCGCATAGAGCGGATCGAAAGCCTTCTGCAGCAGCCTTCCAATCCCTTAGGTCCCGAGCTTGGTTACCAATCCGCATAGCCATACGTTTGGTACGCTTGTGCTGCCACTTCATGCAAACTGCTCCAAGAACCTAAATGCCAAACGCTGCTTCATACCCGTTTGCCCGCCTTAGCAACTGCCCAACCATCTGTTCGACGCGACCAGCATCGTTTAGCCAGCCTGCAGCAGGTCGCGAAAGCCGTTGAAACCCGCATTACAGCCCCAGCCCCAGGTTATCGGAATTTCCGGCTTTGTGGTATGTCACCCGAGTACCACGTCTCAACATAGATACAGGATAGTGCTTATGGCGGATGTCGCGTCGTTGTTAGGCTTTGATCAGCGCCTACCTGCTCACCAGAATGCTCTCGATCTTTTCCCTGGATCATGGGTGTCGAAATTTCCACCACATTCCGGATTGATAGGCGGAGAAGCGGCGCATTTCGATGATGGTCGGGTAACATGGGCTGCCTCAGTGATGGGTGGCTTGAATGGGCTTTCCATTCTAGAATTAGGACCGTTTGAGGGTTACAACACCTACCAATTCCAGTCCTTTGGAGCGTCCAGCGTAGTTTCGATCGAAGCAAGTCATGTGAACTTCTTAAAGTGCCTTGTCGTAAAGAACATCTTTGGCTTGAATGCTTCATTCCTCCTTGGAGATTGTCAAAAATACCTTGAAAGTGTGAAAACGAAATTCGATGTTTGTTGGGCAAGCGGCGTGCTATATCATATGACCGATCCCGTCAAGCTTCTACAAGGCATACGGCGTGTTGCAAACTCCGCATTTATCTGGACGCAATACTTCGACGAGGCTAAACTCGCCTCGATAGGGGGTTTAGGAGCTTTCAACCCATCTTTAGACAAAGTAATTGCGTATGGGGATCGCGAGATACGCCTTCACCATCGTAGCTACTCGTCTTCGGGAATAATATTTTCTGGTGGGCAGGATCCCTTTGCTTATTGGATGACCCGAGATGACATCCTTTTCGTTCTTTCTGACCTTGGGTTTCCAAACATTGTCATGGGTTTTGACAACCCTGATCACGTTCACGGGCCAGCCATGTTCTTTTTGGCAAAAGAGGCGTGACTCTCGCACTAGGCGAACTGGTCTATGGAAGAAGACAACTTCGACAATCGGTCAGTCGAGCGGTTCGGCCGATGCCTCCGCTCGCACCGCAGTACTGCAACGCGGTCTTCAACCTCTGCAACTCTACTGTAGCCCCTGAAGCTCGCTTAATAGGAAGTCGCGGAACACCGCAACCCGCTTCGAATTGCGCAACTCCTCCGGGTAGACAAAATACACGTCCACCTTGGGCGGCTTCAGACCGGCCAGCACGGTTTGCAGGCCGTCCACCTCCTCGCCCATCCAGTTGGGCAGGGCGGCAAGACCGACGCTGCCGCGCGCCGCCATGGCCATGGCGTGCAGGCTGTTGACCTCCATCACCGGCCGTCGTGGCTGGCCGGCGCGGCGCCCGGCATGGGCCAGCCAGTTGATCTCCGTGAAGGGCGGGCGATAGTCGCCGAACAGGATCAGCGCGTGGTCGTCCAGCTCCTCCGCCCGGGTCGGGGTGCCGCGCTTGGCGAGGTACTCCTTGGATGCGACGATGTTCCACTGCAGCGTCATCAGGTGGCGCTGCACCAGGTCCGGCTGCTTCGGCGTGTGCATGCGGATCGCCACGTCCGCCTCCCGCATCGCCAGGTCCAAATCAGAGTCGTCGAGCAGCAGCGTCATCGACACGTCGGGGTAGGCGGACAGGAACCCGCCGACCCGCGACGCCAACCAGTGCGACCCGAGCCCGACCGTCGTGGTCACCTTCAGCCGCCCGGTCGGCTTCTCCTTGCTTTCGGTCAGCAGCGCCTCCGTCATCGCCAGCTTGGCGAACACGTCGCGCACCGTGCGGTTGAGGCTCTCGCCCTGCTCGGTCAGGATCAGGCCGCGGGCGTGGCGATGGAACAGCGAGACCTGCAGGTTCTCCTCTAGCGCCGAGATCTGTCGGCTCACGGCGGACTGGCTGAGGTTCAGCGTATCGCCCGCGTGGGTGAAGCTGCCGGCTTCCGCGACAGCGTGGAACACCCGCAGCTTGTCCCAGTCCATCGAAGGTCCTCTTTCCCGATTCGCAGCCATGTCGGGCAGAGTAACAGTCTGCGCCTCGGAGTCTCGCGCGAATCCGGGCTATTTCACTCCCAGGCGCCGATCATCTGCTCCGTTCGGGCCTCCCGCGCCCGGATCGCCGGATTGGGTGAGTGCTCGGCGAGGAACTTCTCCGCCTCCAGCGCCGCCATGCACCCCATGCCCGCGGCCGTGACCGCCTGGCGGTAGCGCGGGTCCGCCACGTCGCCGGCCGCGAATACGCCGGGGATGTTGGTGGCCGTCGACCAGGGTGCAATCCGGACGTAGCCGTCGCCATCCAGCTCGAGCTGCCCGCGCACCAGGCTGGTCGCCGGGTCGTGGCCGATGGCGATGAACACGCCCTCCACCGGGATGTCCCGGACCGCGCCGGCGCGGTCGCGGACACGCACCGCCTCCACCGCCTTGGGGCTGGCGCTACCGAGGATCTCCTCGACCGCACTGTTCCACACCACCCGCACCTTCGGGTTGGCAAACAGCCGGTCCTGCAGGATGCGCTCGGCACGGAAGCTGTCGCGGCGGTGGATCACCGTGACGGAGGAGGCGTGGTTGGTGAGGTAGAGCGCCTCCTCCACCGCCGTGTTGCCGCCGCCGACCACCGCCACCGCCTTGCCGCGAAAGAAGAACCCGTCGCAGGTGGCGCAGGCGGACACGCCCGCGCCGGCGAACGCCTTCTCGGACGGCAGGCCCAGCCAACGCGCCTGCGCTCCGGTCGCCAGCACGACGGTGTCGGCGGTGTAGCTATCGCCCCCGTCGCCCTGGGCGCGGAACGGCCGGGCCGAGAGGTCCAGCCCGGTGATGACGTCGTCCACCAGCCGCGTGCCGACATGCCGGGCCTGCGCCGCCATCTGCTCCATCAGCCAGGGGCCCTGCACCGCCTCGGCGAAGCCCGGGTAGTTCTCGACCTCCGTGGTGATGGTGAGCTGGCCGCCCGGCTGCATCCCCTGCACCAACATGGGCGCCAGGCTTGCCCGCGCGGCGTAGATGGCGGCGGTGTAGCCAGCCGGCCCGCCGCCGAGGATGAGCACACGGGAATGGATGGTCTGCGGCATGCGGGACGGTCTCCAACGGCTGCAATCGATATCTGCGCAGGCCAGACCTTCTGCAAGCAGCCCCTTGCCCGGCGCCGGCATTGGAATAATGTTGCGTGCGATCGCGCCAGAACGATAGTGGAAGCTCCTCGAAGGCTGATGAGACACGCGCCTGCAGACGTCCCGGAGTTGGACGGGATCGATCGCCGCATCCTCGCCGAACTGCAGGAGGACGGTCGGATGACCAATGTGGAGCTGGCGCGCCGGGCGGACATCTCCGCACCGCCTTGCCTGCGGCGGGTTCGCCGGCTGGAGGAGGCTGGCGTGATCCGCGGTTACCGCGCCGACACCAACCCGGCCAAACTGGGCTGGCCCATCGAGTTCTTCGCCATCGTGGGCCTGGAGAGCCAGAAGGAGGCGGTGCTGAGCGCGTTCGAGCGGCTGGTGGCGCAGTGGCCGGAGGTGCGGGCCTGCCACATGATCCGAGGCGGCGGTGACTTCCTGCTCCGCTTGGTGGCCCGCGACACCGCGCATGAGAACCAATTGACCCAGAAGCTCACCGGGGCCGACTCGGTCAGCCGGGTGCAGACGCTGCAGACGATCCGCACCAGCCGCGACCTGGCGGGCGTGCCGATCTAACGCGCCGGCAGCCTTGACGCCGCCCCCTGTGCGGCAGACCAACCGCGCCATGCCGCCGGAGCTGTCCATCATCGTGCCCTGCTACAACGAGCGGGCGAATATCCGTCCGCTGGTGGCCGGCCTCGAAGCGGCACTCCGCGGCATCGCGTGGGAGGCGGTCTTCGTCGACGACGACAGCCCGGACGGCACGGCGGCGGAGGTCCGGGCTTTGGCCGCAGCCGACGCCCGCGTGCGCTGCATCCGGCGGATCGGGCGGCGCGGCCTGTCCTCGGCCGTGGTGGAGGGGGCGTTGTCCTCGTCGGCCGCGTTCGTCGCGGTCATCGACGGGGACATGCAGCACGACGAAACCCGCCTGCCGGACCTGCTGGCGGCGGTCCGCGCCGGGGCGGACATCGCCGTGGGCAGCCGCCACGTGCCCGGCGGGGACGCCTCCGGCCTGGCGGGCGCCTGGCGCCACCGCATCTCCGCCGCCGGCACGCGCTTGGCCCGACGTGCCTTGCCGGTGCCGCTGCACGACCCGATGAGCGGCTATTTCCTGCTCTCGCGTCCCTTGTTCGAGGCGCTGGCGCCGCGCCTCACCGCCCAGGGCTTCAAGATCCTGCTCGACCTGGTCCTGTCGGCGCCGACGCCGCTGCGGCTGGTGGAAATCCCGTGCCAGTTCCGCAGCCGCAACGCTGGCCGCAGCAAGCTGGACGTGTTGGTGCTGATCCAGTTCGCCGCCCTGCTGCTGGACAAGCTCGGCCACGGCCTGCTGCCGCTGCGCTTCGTCTCCTTCGCCATGGTGGGGTTGGTCGGCGTGGCGGTGCACCTGCTGGTGCTGTCCGGCGCACGCCGGCTGGGCGCCGACTTCGCGACGGCGCAATTGGCGGCCACGCTGGTGGCGATGCTGGCGAACTTCCAGCTCAACAACGTCGTCACCTACCGCGATGCCCGGCTGCGCGGCGCCGCCCTGGCGCGTGGCCTGCCCGTCTTCCTGATCGGCTGCGGCCTGGGCGCCTATGCCAATATCGGCATCGCGCAGCTGCTGTATTCCGACCACGCCGGCTGGACACCGGCCGGCCTGGCCGGCGCCGCGATCGGGCTGGTGTGGAACTACGCGATTTCGGCGACGCTGGTGTGGCGCGCGCGCTGATCCTCCTTGCGGGACTGACGGCGCTGCGTCTGCTGGTTGCCGGCTGGACGCCGCTTTCCCCGGACGAGGCCTATTACTGGGTGTGGTCGCGCGCCCTGGCGCCGGGCTACCTGGACCATCCGCCGATGGTGGCGCTGTGGATACGCGCGGGCACGATCCTGGCCGGGCAGGGGGCGTTCGGCATCCGCCTGCTGGCGCCGATATCCGCCGCCGTCGGATCCCTGATGCTGGGCCAGGCGGCTGCAGACTTGTTCCCTGGTCGGCGACTGCGCGTGCCGGCGGCGGCGTTGCTGAATGCCACGCTCCTCCTGGCTGCGGGCGCGGTGACGATGACCCCGGACACGCCGCTGCTGTTCTTCTGGACCGCGACGCTGTGGGCGCTCGGCCGCCTGCATGCGACGGGGCGGCCTGGCTGGTGGCTGGCAGTGGGGCTGCTGGCCGGCGGGGCGCTGGACAGCAAGTACACCGCGGCGCTGCTCGGCATCGGCATCGCGCTTTGGCTGCTAGGCACGGCCGAGGGGCGGCGCTGGCTTCGCACGCCCTGGCCATGGGCCGGCGGCGTGCTGGCGGTGCTGTGCTTCGCGCCGGTGTTGGCGTGGAACGCGGCACACGGTTGGGCCAGCTTGGCCAAGCAGGGTGGTCGCACGGCGGATTGGCGCCCGGCCGACTCGCTGCGCTACCTCGGGGAGTTGGTCGGCAGCCAGCTCGGCCTGGGCACGCCGCTGGTCGCCGCCCTCTGCGCGCTCGGCGTCTGGCGGGCGGCCCGCCATTGGCGGCAGGAGCCGGCTGCGGCGTTGCTCGCGGCGTTGAGCGTGCCGGGCGCGCTGGTGTTCCTGCAACATGCGGTGGGCGACCGGGTGCAGGCGAACTGGCCCGCCATCCTGTTCCCGGCCGCCTGCATCGCGGCCGCCGCGTATGCTCCGCGGTTCTGGCGCCCGGCGGCGGCGCTGGGGTTCGTCCTCGGCGCCTTCGTCTACGTCCAGGCCAGCACGGCGCTGATCCCGCTGCCGCGTCGACTCGACCCGACGCTGATCCGGCTGGGCGGCTGGGACGGGCTGGCGCGGCAGGTGGCGGACCAGCACGCCGGCTTCGTCGCCGCCGACAATTACGGCCTCGCGTCGATGTTGGCGCACGATCTGCCTGGCCCCGTCCTGGGCGCGGAGCCGCGCTGGTCGCTGTTCGCGCTGCCGACGGCCGACCTCGCCGGCCAGTCCGGGCTGCTGGTCCGCAGCCGCCGCCGCACCGGGGCGCCGGACCCTGGGCCGTGGCAGACGCTCGTCCCGGCAGGCGTGGTGACCCGCAGCCGTGACGGCGTGGTGGCGGAGGAGTACGACCTCTTCCGCGTGACGGCGCGGTGGAACATGGTGCGTCTGCCCCGCCGATGAGGAGTATGCCGATGCAATTGCCGACCTACGAGGACGTCCTCGCTGCCCGCACCCGCCTGGCTGGGCGGGTCGTCCGCACCCCCATGCTGCGCAACACCCTGTTGGACGAGCGGACCGGCGCCACCGTGCTGGTCAAGCCCGAGCCGCTGCAGCGCACCGGGTCGTTCAAGTTCCGCGGCGCCACCAACGCCACGCTGAAGCTGACGGACGCGCAGCGTGCGGCCGGGCTGGTGACGCATTCCTCCGGCAACCACGGCCAGGCCGTCGCCTGTGCCGCGGCCAGCGTCGGCGCCCGCGCGACGGTGTTCATGCCGGCCGATGCGCCCGCCATCAAGGTGGAGAGCACGCGGCGCTGGGGGGCGGAGATCATCCAGTACGATCGGGTGCACGACAACCGGGAGGCGCTGTCAGCCGGCTTCGTCGAGCGGACCGGCGCCTCGCTCGTGCCCCCGTTCGACCATTCCGACGTGGTCGCCGGGCAGGGAACGCTGGCGTTGGAACTGGCGGAGGACGCGGCGGCGTCGGGGCTGGCGCTGGACTCGCTGCTGGTCTGCACCGGGGGCGGCGGGTTGATCGGCGGTTGCGCGCTGGCGCTGTCGGGCGCGTCGCCTGGCACCAAAGTCGTGGCGGTCGAGCCGGAGGGATGGGACGACACGGGCCGCTCCCTCGCGGCGGGGCATCGCCTGGGCAATGCGCCCGGCGGGTCGATGCTGTGCGACGCGTTGCTGACGCCCATGCCCGGCGTCCTCACCTTCGTGGTCAACCAGGCGCATCTGGCGGGCGCGGTCGCGGTGTCGGACGAGGAGGTCCTGGCGGCGATGGCGTTCGCCTTCACGCATCTCAAGCTGGTGGTCGAGCCGGGTGGTGCGGTAGCGCTGGCGGCCGTGCTGGGTGGCCGGTTCGACGCTCGCGGCCAGGTCGTGGGCATCGTGCTCAGCGGCGGGAACGTCGACCCGGCGGTGTTCGCCCGCGCGCTGGGTGGCTGATCGACGCATCGGCAGGGGGCGTGACGGCATTCGACGCTCGCCACGGCGACACGGGACTTCCGTGTTGGATCGGTCCCGCGCATCCTTGTCGACCGATGGACAGGCCGGCTGCAGCGGTCACGATTTAGCGCCCGGTTAAGCACTGCACCCTACTGTCACCCTCGTACACCGGGGATGATGGATGGCGGGCAAGTCTGAAAAGAAGGGCGGCAAGGAGAAGCGTTCGATCGTCATCCGGCGCGAGGAGGTGGTCGAAGGCGGCCATCACGGCGGCGCCTGGAAAGTCGCCTATGCCGACTTCGTCACCGCGATGATGGCGTTCTTCCTGCTGATGTGGCTGCTGAACGCGACGACGTCCGAACAGCGCCGCGGCCTGGCAGACTACTTCAGCCCGACGAACGAGATGTCCCGCAGCTATTCCGGTTTCGGCGCCATCTTCGGCGGCCACACCCCCAATGACGACGGCACGCTTGCCTCGGACCGCGGCGCGATCCAGGCGATGAACCAGGACGTGAAGCCGTCCTTCGACGTGGACGAAGACGACAGCGACACCCCGGCCAGCGCCGCCTCCATCGCGACGGGCCAACCCGGCCTCAACACCCGCCGCGCCGTCGAACATGTCGGCGGAGCGGCCCCCAAGGACTCGCCCAAGCCCGGCGACCAGCTTGCGCAACCGTCCGCCGCCGGGCCGGTGGACAAGTCGGAAGCGGAACTGCGGGCCGAACTGGCGCAGAAGGAACGCGCCTCGTTCGACCAGGCGGCCAAGCAGATCCGCGAGATGGTGGCCAGTGACCCGGCGCTCGCCGACCTCGGCCGCCAGCTTGCCGTGGACGTGACACCGGAGGGCCTGCGCATCCAGATCCTGGACGAGGACAAGCAGGCGATGTTCGCCAGCGGCTCGGCCGTGTTGAACGACCGGGCCCGGGCGCTGCTCACGAAGGTGGCGCCCGTGCTGATGAAGCTGCCGGAAAAGCTGTCGATCACCGGACACACCGATGCCACGCCCTACAAGGGCAATGACCGCTCCAACTGGGAGCTGTCGGCCGAGCGCGCCAATGCCACGCGCCGCCTGCTCGCGGAGGCCGGCCTGCCCGAAGCGCGGGTGCAGACCGTCTCCGGCCGGGCCGACCGGGATCCGCTGCTGCCGGCCGATCCCATGGCCGCCGTGAACCGCCGTATCGCCATCGTCGTCCTGCGCGAGGCGCCCACCCGCAAAAGCGGAGCTTAGTCCCGATGTTGACCCTGGGTGGCCTTGGCTTCCTGCTCGCCTGCGTGTTCGGCAGCTACATGATGTCGGGCGGCAGCTTCGAGCCGCTGATCGAGGCGATGCCGTTCGAGCTGCTGACCATCGGCGGTGCCGCGATCGGCACGTTCATCATGTCCAACAGCATGCATGACGTGAAGCACACGCTTGCGGGCTTCAAGAAGGTGCTCAAGGGTGCCGCCTTCCACAAGGCCGACTACGTCGAGCTGCTGAGCCTGCTGTACTACTTCACCCGGCTCGCCTCCACCAAGGGCGCCATGGCGCTGGAGGCGCATATCGAGAAGCCGGCGGAGAGCCCGGCCTTCCAAAAATTCCCCAAGATCATCGCCAACCACCACGCCTGCGCGATCATCTGCGACTACCTGCGCATGGTCGGCATGAACGCGGACGACCCGCACCAGATCGAGGACGTGATGGGCCGCGAGCTGAAGAAGACCCTGCACGAGGAGCTGCATCCCAGCCACGCGATCCAGGCGATGGCCGATGCGCTGCCGGCGCTGGGGATCGTCGCCGCGGTGCTGGGCGTGATCAAGACGATGTCGCACATCAACGAGCCGCCGGCCGTGCTTGGCGCCATGATCGGCGGGGCGCTGGTCGGCACCTTCCTCGGCGTGCTGATGGCGTACGGCATGGCAGGCCCGGTTGCCGCGCGGATGAAGAGCGTGGTGGAGGAGGAGGCGAAGTACCTCGAGGTGATCCGCGCCGTGCTCGTCACCCACCTGCACGGCAATGCGCCGCAGGTGAGCGTCGAGACCGGGCGCAAGATGGCGCCCAACGAGCACATGCCGAGCTTCGCCGAACTGGAGACGGCCGTGCAGGCGGTGCAGATGTAGCGCATGCGGCCTTGACGGCGTTTTCGCCGTCGGCCACGGCTTGGGCATGACCACGACCACAAATCTCCACACCCTGCTCGGCATACAGCGGCTGGAGTGGCGCGACGGCTTCGCGCGCATCGCCCTGGATGTGCAGGCGATGCACCTGAACTGGAACGGCATCCTGCACGGCGGCACCTTGATGACGATGCTGGACGAAGCCGGCGCGCTGTGTGGCCTCTGGTGCAGCGTGCCGGGCAACCGGCGCTCCTCCGTGACGGTGGACCTCGACTGCCGGTTCGTCGGACAGGCCCGATCCGGCCAGGTGTTCGGCACCGGGGAACTGGTCAGCCGCGGACGATCGCTCTATTTCACCAGGGTTCAGGTCGCCGATGCGGAGGGCCGCGTGCTGGCGTATGGCTCCAGCACCCATAAGTGGCGGCGGGGAAGCGAGCTGCTGGAGGGGCTGCCACCGTCGTGACACGGGTGGTCTCGTGCGGCGTCATCGTCACGGATGGGCATCGCCTGCTGATCGGCCATGCCACCGGAACGCCGCGCTGGGACATCCCGAAAGGCGAGGCCGATCCGGACGAACAGGCCATCGTCGCCGCCCGGCGGGAGCTGCTGGAGGAGACCGGGTTGACCGTGGAAGCGTCGGCATTGCAGCCCCTGGGCGAGCACCGCTATCTCCCGAAGAAGGACCTCATGCTCTACGCCTGGCACCGCGCGACCATGCCCGAGGCAGCGTCGCTGGTGTGCCGATCCACGTTCACGCGGAACGGCCACGCCGTGCCCGAGTTCGACCGGTTCGCCTGCCTCCCCTGGATGGACGCGCTGCCCAGGCTCGGCAAGTCCATGCAGTACGTCCTGTCGGGCATCGCCCGCGACCTCGGCTGGAGCGCCCCGGGTCAGTGAACGTGCTGTCCGCGCCGCGCGCCGCCGGGGATGAACGGCCGGAAACTCGCATCCTCCAGCGCCCAGTCCACCAGGCGTAGCAACCTGTCGGCGTCGAACGGCTTTTCCAGGAAGTGCTCGTGCGGGTCGAGCATGCGGACGACGCTGCCGTGCTTGGCGCCCGTGTAGATCACCGGGTGCCCGGGCCGGACGGTCTGCCAAAGGTCGGCGAGCGCGTGGCCGTTGACGTTGTCGGGCAGATCCACCTCCGTCAGCAGCAGGTCGAAATCCGATACGGCGTCCAACAACCTGCTTGCTTCCACGCCCCGGCAGGCGCTGGTCACGACGAAGCCAGCCTGCGTCAGCACGTCCGTCATGATCCATTGCGTCAGGACGTCGTCGTCGGCAAACAGGATGTGGCGGCTCGGCATTGTCATCGTTCGGCTCCGTTGCTGCCGCCACTACGAGGCAATGGGCGCTCCAGATGCACCGGAGGCGCAACGGCTGGATCAAACAGATGTGACCAGATCAGGTCAACTCTGGAGCCGAAACAGCATCCGCGGAAGCACGCGCAATAAAGCCGCGACGATGCCGCATGCTGTCTTAGTAGATGATGTTCACTCGGCTGGCGATCGTCTCAACTTATGTGAATATCCATTTTCAGGTGACAAGGCTATCGGCTCGAAACGGCGCCCTGTCTCTTCGGGTCTTCATGTCCATCCAAGAACAGACGCCATGCAGCGGGGGCGAATGATCGACGAGGGCACGACTTGATCCTTGAAGCGACGTTCAGGCTAGCTTCACCTCGAAGCCGCGTTGCACGCCCGGCCGCGCCATCAGCGTCGCATACCAGCGACCGACCTCGGGATACGCGGCGAGGTCGACGTTGTGGCGCTCGTGCCGCCAAGCCCAGCCCAGGATTGCGAAATCCGCGACCGAAAGCGCCCCCGCCACGAACTCGACCTTCGCGAGCCGGCGGTCCAGCACGCCGTAGAGCCTGCGGGTCTCGGCCGAATAGCGTTCCAAGCCATAGCGTTGGTCTGCTGGATCCTTCACGCCCAGGAAGTGATGCACCTGGCCCGGCATGGGACCGAAGCCGCCCATCTGCCACATCAGCCACTCCAGCACCGGAACGCGTGCCCGCAGGTCAGCCGGCAGGAACTGGCCCGTCTTCTCTCCCAAGTAGAGCAGGATCGCGCCGCTTTCGAACACGCTGATCGGCGCACCGCCGGGCCCGTCCGGGTCCACGATGGCGGGGATCCGGTTGTTCGGGCTGATCGCGAGGAAGTCCGGCTGGTGCTGCTCCCCCTTGGTGATGTCGACGGTGTGGACGCGGTATGGCAGGGCCATCTCTTCCAGCGCGACGCTGATCTTGCGCCCGTTCGGCGTGTTCCAGCTGTGCAGCTCGATCATTGGGGCGCTCCCGCTTGTGTTTCCCGCACGCTAGTCAGCCCATGGCGGCACGGCAATCGCCAAGGCTTGCCGCGGCTGGGTTCATCCCCAAGGATGGGAAAGCAAGGAAGGAGGCGCCGGATGGATGTGGCCGTCCCGGTCCACGCCGGGGAGCCGGCGCGCATGCTGGACATGCAACGCCAGGCGGATCGCCGCGATGGCGCGCCGCCGCTCGCGCAGCGCCTGGCCGCCCTGGCGTCATTGGACGCAGTGTTGCGGGCTAACCGGGCCGCCCTCGCGGAAGCGATCTCTGCCGATTTCGGCCATCGCTCGCATCACGAGACCATCCTCGCCGAGCTGGTTCCGGCCCTCGCGGCGATCCGCACCGCGCGCCGCCGCCTGCCGCGCTGGGTGCGGCCGGAGCGGCGGCACGTCGACGTGAGCTTCCGGCCCGGCCAGGCCTGGGTGGAGTGGCACCCGCTCGGCTGCGTCGCGATCATCGCGCCATGGAACTATCCGCTGCTGCTGTCGGTGAGCCCGCTGGTGGATGCGCTGGCAGCCGGCAACCGCGTGATCCTCAAACCATCTGAAATGACGCCGCGCTTCGCGGCCCTGCTCGCCAGCTTGGTCGGCGACGCCATCGACCAGGCGCAGCTGAGCGTGGTCACCGGTGGCGTGGAGGTCGCGCGGGCCGTGAGCGCCCTGCCGTTGGACCACCTGCTCTTCACCGGCTCCACCGCCGTGGGCCGCGAAGTCGCGCGGGCCGCGGCCGAGACGTTGACCCCGGTCACGCTGGAGCTGGGCGGCAAGTCCCCGGCCATCGTCTGCCGGGACTACGACCTCCTCGCGGCGGCGCGGACCATCGCGCAGGCCAAGTTCTTCAACGCCGGGCAGACCTGCATCGCGCCGGACTATGCGCTGGTGCCGCAGGAACATGCCGTCCGCTTTGCCGATGCGGTGCGCGACGCGGCGCGGCGGATGTATCCGACCGTCGCGGGCAACCCCGACTACACGTCCATCGCCTCCGACCGCCACCATCTCCGGCTACACGCGCTCCTGCGGGAGGCGGAGGGGCAGGGCGCCACCGTCCTGCGCTCGGACGACGCGTTCGCCGAGCGGCGGCTGGGCCCCGCGGTCGTGCTGGACCCGCCGCTCGACGGGCCGCTGATGGGTGAGGAGATCTTCGGGCCGATCCTGCCGGTGGTCGGCTACCGGGAGCTGAACGACGCCCTGCGCTTCGTGCGGGAACGGCCGTCGCCGCTGGCGCTGTATCCGTTCACGCGGGATGCGGCGAAGCTGGCCGCGGTGTCGGCCGGCACCCGGTCCGGCGGCATGGCGGTGAACACGGCGATGATGCACTGCCTGCAGGAGGACCTGCCATTCGGCGGCGTGGGTGCTTCCGGCATGGGCGCCTATCACGGCCGGGACGGCTTCCGCCGCTTCTCGCACGCGCGCGGCGTCTACCGGCCGGGCCGGTTCAGCGGCTTCGAGTTCCTGGCACCCCCGTACGGCCGCAAGATGCAGCTGGCGCTGTGGGCCATGCTGCGGCGCTGACCCACCCCGCAGCGCCAGCCGCGCCGCCCTGGAATCTCTTCGTCGGGATGGCCGAGCAGGCCACAAGCGACGTTGATTGGTATCGGAGGTCGTGGCGCTCGCCACGGCTGCCAGGCAAGTGCCGGGGGCCGGGTCATCACGACGGCGTCGGAACGGCATGTCTCCTGGTCTCGCCCCCGAACTGCAGGGAAGCCAGGCGGCCATACAGCCCACCATCCTGAACCAACGCATCATGCGTCCCATTGGCGACGATGCGCCCGGCCTCCACCACCACGATCCGGTCCGCCCGGCGTACCGTCGCCAGCCGGTGGGCGATCACGATGGTGGTGCGGTTGCGGGACAGCTCGGCGAGCGCCTGCTGCACGGCCTGTTCGCTCTCCGCGTCCAGCGCGCTCGTCGCCTCGTCCAGCAGCAGGACGGCCGGGTTGCGCAGGATGGCGCGGGCGATGGCCAGCCGCTGCCGCTGGCCGCCGGACAGGCGCACGCCCTTCTCGCCCAGGAAGGTGTCCCATGCCTGCGGCAAGCCCGCGATGAAGTCGCAATGGGCGGCGGCAGCGGCGGCGCGCACCTCCGCATCGGTGGCGTCGGGGCGGCCGAAGCGGATGTTGGTCCAGACGTCGGCGCCGAACACCACCGGGTCCTGCGGCACCAGCCCCAGCCGGCCCCGCACCGCCGCGGGATCGGCATCGCGCAGGTCGACGCCGTCCAGCCTGATGCTGCCCTGCTGCGGGTCGTAGAACCGGAGCAGCAATTGCAGGACGGTGGTCTTGCCCGCGCCGGACGGCCCCACCAGCGCCACGGTCTCCCCCGGCTCCACGGTCAGGCTCAAACCGTCCAACGCCGCCTGCGTGGGGCGCGCCGGGTAGTGGAACACGACGCGGTCGAACACCACCCGGCCCGCGGGCGGCGACGGCAGCGGGCGCGGATCGGGTGGGGCGGCGATGGCAGGCTGCTCGGCTAACAGCTCGGCGATGCGTTCGGCCGCACCGGCAGCCCGCTGCAACTCGCCCCACAGCTCGCTGAGCCCGGCGCCGGAGGTCGCGACCACCACGGCGTAGAACACGAAGGCGGAGAGTGCGCCGCCGGTCATCCGCCCCTCCATCACCTCCCGCCCGCCGACCCACAGGGCGAAGGTGATGGCGCTGAACCCGAGCAGGATCACCACGAAGATCACCCCGGCGCGGGACCGGATGCGCGCGCGGGCGGCATCGACCGACTGTTCCGTGGCGGCGGCGAAGCGGGCGCGGGCGAACGGCTCCTCCGTGAAGGCCTGCACGGTGCGGAGGGCGCCCAGCGTCTCCTCCGCCAAGGCACCCAGGTCGGCCAGCCGCTCCTGCGCCACGCGGGACAGCTTGCGTTCCCGGCGGGAGAACACGACCAGCGGCACCACCACCAGCGGCACGATGGCGGCGACGAAGCCGGACAGCAGCGGGGAGGTGACCACCAGCATGGCGAAGGCGCCCACCAGCAGCAGGGCGGAGCGCAGCCATTGCGACAGGGCGGACCCGGTCAACGCCTGCAGCACGGCGGTGTCGGCCTGCAGGCGGGACAGCACGTCGCCCACCCGCGCCGTCTCGAACCAGGCCGGCGAGAGGGTGATCACGCGGTCGAACACGGCGCGGCGCACATCCGCGCCGATCCGCTCGCCCAGCCACGTCACCAGGCCGAAGCGCACCGTGGTGGCCACTGCGAGCAGCCCGATCACGCCGGCCATCGCCGCGGCGGTGGCGTTCAGCCGGGCCATGCTGCCGCTGGCGAACCCGCCGTCGATCAGGTGTCGCACGCCCTGGCCCAGCAGCAGGGTCAGCCCGGCCGAGGCCAGCAGCGCCAGCGTGGCGCCGGCCGCCTGCCAGCGGTATCGCGCGATGAACGGCGCCAGCAGGCGAAGTGCTCCGGTTCGGCTCATGCACTATGCCTTACCGCCCCGCGCCGCAGCTTGGTAGGGTGGGTGGGCGATGACGCCCGGTCTACACGACCGCCCACCGATGCGGCCGCACCGCGCCGTGCAGCCAGTGCACGAGGGTGACCGCATCGAACACCGGCAGCCCCGTGGCCTGCGCCACCGCGGCGGCGTAGGGCGGCATGTTGGTGCATTCCAGCACGATGGCGCCGACCTCCGGGTGGCCGGCGACCAGGGCGCGGGCGGCGTCCAGCACGTCCCGCTCGGCCGCCTCGGTGTCCAGGTCCTGGCGCTCGGCGGCGATCAGCACCGGGAACAGCTCGCGCCCGCCCTCGCAGCCGACCACCGGCGTGTCCGTGGGAGCGCCGACCGCCGCGAGGTGCGCCGCGGACAGGCTGCCGCTGGAGATGGTGACGACGCCGACCCGGCGGCCCGGCGGCAGCGTCGCCTGCACCCAGGGCACCTGCATCAGCGCGCTGGTCGCCACCGGCACGCCGACATGCGCCGCCAACTCGCGCTGGAACAGCGAGAGGAAGCCGCAATTGGTGGTGATGGCGGCGGCACCCATCGCCACCAGCTCGAACGCGGCGTCCAGGAACGGGCGCAGCAGTCCCTCCGCCCGGTGCAGCACCACGCGCTCCGGGCTGGCGCCGGCGACGACGCGGTAATGCACCGAAAACGGCCAGGTGGTGGCGTTGCCCATGTCGCCGGGCACGCGGGCGAAGCGTGCGTCGAGCATCAGGATGCCCAGGGCGGCGCCATACACCGCCTGGCCGCCGCGCATCACCGCCATCGCTTGTCACTCCCGCCTATCCCGCGGATGCTGCCGCAGCCGCTTACAGGGGGAAAGCCATGTCGTACCCGTTCACCGCCGAGGATTTGGAGGCACTGGCCGTCTGGGATACGCCGACGATCTGCAACGGGCTGGAACTGGTTGTGCCGCAGCGCCGCGCCATCGGCTTCACCACCGCGCCGATGATCGCCGCGGTGCCGGAGGGCAAGCCGATCGTCGGCCTCGCCCGCGTCGGCTACATCCGCGCCAAGGAGGCGCCGCGCGGCCCGGTCGCCAACCGGCTGGACTGGTACGACTACGTCGCGGCGGCGAGCCTGCCCACCATCGTCGTGCTGCAGGACCTGGACGACACGCCCGGCTACGGCGCCTGGTGGGGTGAGGTGCATTCGACCGTGCACAAGGCGCTGGGGGCGCTCGGCTGCGTGACCAACGGCTCGTTCCGGGACACGGCGATGCTGGCGCCGGGGTTCCAGATCGTGGCCGGCATGGTGGGGCCGAGCCACGCGCACGTGCACCTGGTGGAGTACGGCCGCCCGGTGAACGTGTTCGGCATGGCCTGCGCGCATGACGACGTCATCCATGCCGACGCGCACGGCGCGGTGGTGATCCCGGCCGAGGCGGTCAGGCAGCTGCCGGCCGCGATCGACCTCTGCACGCGGCGCGAAAGGGTGATCCTGGACGTCTGCGCCAGCCCGGATTTCTCCCCCGCCAAGCTGCGCGCCGCGGTGATGCGCTCCGGCGAGATCCATTGACGCTGCTGCTCGTCAAGTCTGGCGGCGAAGCAGCGGTGCCCGAGTGGCAGCGCCACTTCGCCGAGGCGGCGCCGCACATCGAGGTCCGCTGGTGGGACGACCCGTCGGTGCAGCCGCACCAGGTGCAGTACGTGCTGGTGTGGGAGCCGGATGCCGGCCGGCTGGCCGCACTGCCGAACCTGCGCATGGTGCTGTCGACCGCTGCGGGCGTCGACCACATCACCCGCGACCCGAGCTGGCCCGCACATCTGCCGCTGGTGCGCATGGGCGGCGAGGAGACCGGGCAGCGCATGGGCGAGTATGTCTGCCTCGCCTGCCTGGCGCTGCTGCGCGACGCCCGTCGCATCGTCCGCGCCCAGGCCACCCGGCAATGGGACTATTTCGAGAACCCGCGCTGCGCCGCGGACGTGCGGGTCGGCATCATGGGCCTGGGCAACCTCGGCACCCGGGCGGCGGCGATGCTGTCGGGGCTGGGGTTTGCCGTGGCCGGCTGGTCGCGCACGCCGAAGACGCTGGGGGGCGTGGCATGCTTCGCCGGGCCGGACGAGCGGGACGCCTTCCTGCGGCAGTGCGATATCCTGGTGTGCCTGCTGCCGGACACGCCGGACACGCGGGGTGCCATCCGGGCCGAGACGATCGCCCTGTTGCCGCCGGGCGCCGCGGTGGTGAATGCGGCGCGCGGCGCCCACCTCGTGTTCGACGACCTGGTGGCGGCCCTGGACAGCGGCCACCTCAGCGGCGCGGTGTTGGACGTGTTCACGCAGGAACCGCTGCCGCCGGACCACGGGGCCTGGACGCATCCGCGCATCACCGTGACCTCCCACCTCGCCAGCCTGGCGACACGCGGCGCCCGGGTGCGCTACGTGACCGAGGCAATTCGGCGCTTCGAGGCCGGCGAGCCGCTGCCGAACCTGTACGATCCGGAGCGGGGGTATTAGTGGGGCCCTACGATGCTTGACCGGGTTGACCTCGCGGGCGGATAAATCCGCATTGCAGCAGGAGATCGCATCGTGAACGTCCAGACCGCGCCTTCGGCGCTCGGCAGCATGTCGGCGGAGGAATGGCAGATCCGCTGCGACCTGGCTGCACTCTACCGCCTGGTGGCGCATCACCGCATGACGGACTGGATCTACACCCATCTGTCCGCCCGCATCCCGGGGCCGGAGCACCACTTCCTGATCAACCAGTACGGCGTGCTGTTCGATGAGATGCGCGCCTCCGACCTGGTGAAGATCGACCTGGACGGCAACATCATCGACGAAGCGCACCACGCCGGCATGTCCGCGCGCAAGGTGAACGCCGCCGGGTTCTGCATCCATTCGGCCATCCACATGGCCCGGCCGGACATCATGTGCGTGGTGCACACCCACACCGCCGCCGGCATCGCCATCTCCGCGCAGAAGCGGGGGCTGCTGCCGATGAGCCAGCACGCGCTGCGCTTCTACGGCCGCATGTCCTACCACGGCTACGAAGGCATCGCGCTGGACCTCGACGAGCGGGACCGCCTGGTCCACGACCTCGGCGCCAACCGCGCGATGATCCTGCGCAACCACGGCCTGCTGGTCGGCGGCCGCACCATCCCGGAGGCGTGGAGCGACCTTTATTATCTGGAGCGTGCCTGCCAGGCGCAGGTCGCCGCCGGTGACGGGGAGTTGATCCTGCCGCCGACCGAGGTGTGCGAGCACACGGCCGCCCAGTTCAGCCACGAGGGCACGCTGGCGCACTGCGAATGGGCCTGGGAGTCGGCGCTGCGGCAGATCGACGGCGGCAAGACGGATTACCGCAGCTGACAGTCGACTTCGCCCCGGCCGGCCAGTTGGCGGCCGGGGCGGTTTCGATCAACCCGGCGAGGCGGGCGCGGCGGTGGGACGTCCCGCTGGTGTTGGCGGTATCGCTTGGCTGCATCCTGTTCGGACTGGCGACGCTCAAGCCGCAGAACCTCTGGTCGTACGACCAGCCGCTCTACCTCGGCATCGCCAGCGACCTGCTGCAGACCGGCGTCTACACGAACGGCCGCTGGGGCGAGGCAGGCAAGCCCGGAGCCTACACCGCCCCGCTCTACCCGGCCTTCGTGGCTGGGGTGGCGGCCCTGGATGGCAGGCTCGCCAGGTCCGCCGCCTGCGTCCGCACGGCGCCGTGGCGGGACCTCGCCGCGTGCGGCGGCGCGCTGGGATGGCTGGTGCCGCTCCAGGTGGCACTGCTGGCGGGCACGCTGGCGCTGATCTGGGCATCCGCGCGCGCCGTGGGCGGCACGCGGGGGGCGGCCTGGTGCGCGCTGCTCGCCGCCGGGCTGGGCACGACCGAGTATGCCGTCTACGCACGCACCGCGATGACGGAGGCGCTGAGCCTGCCGCTGGCGGCGCTGTCCGGCCTGCTGCTGGTGTGGCTGGTGCGCCGGCCGCGGCTCGGCCTGGCGGCGGCGCTCGGGGCCGCACTGGGGCTGCTGACGCTGACCCGGCCGGAATACCTCTATCTGGCGGCGGCGATTGGCGTGACGGGGCTGGCGATCAGCCTGTGGCGCCGTCGGCTCGGCCTCGTGATGGCCGCGTCCTGCTTGGTCGCCGGGGTGGTGATCGCCCCATGGTCGCTCCGCAACGCGACGTTGTTCGGCACCGCGGCGCCGACCTCGGGCTATGCCGGGTTCATCCTGGCGCAACGCATGGCCTACGAGGCGATGACCCCGGGGGAGTGGACGGCGCAGTGGGTCTACAGCCTGCCCGGCTTCGGCCCGGCCGCCGCCCGCCTTGCCTTTCCGGATGCCGTCGCCCGACTCGGCTGGCAGGAGCGGCCGGACACGTTCTACATGGTCGGCAACACCACGGCGGTGCAGGAATTGGTGCAGAACGCGCCGAACCCGGGCGACCAGGTCGGCTACCTCTTGCGCCGCTACGTCTGGCCGCATCCGCTGCGCTTTGCCGCGGTGACGCTGGTGATGGCGTGGAAGTCGCTGTGGGTGCGGAAGTATTTCAGCCTGGTGGCCGCGCCGTTCCTGGCCGTCATGCTGTGGCGGGCGGTGCGGCGGGGCGACACGCGGCACTTGGCCTTCCTGCTGCCGCCGCTGTTCATCGTGGCGCTGCACGCGGCCACCACGGTCGCCACGCCGCGCTACAGCCTGATGCTGGTCCCGGCCTACGCGGTGGCCTTCGGGCTGGTCGCGGGGCCGTGGCTGGAACGGCGGTTGCATCGCTTCCTGCCATGACCGACCTGCTGCACATCGAAGGCCTGCGCACCGAGTTCCCCGGGGACCGCCGCCCGTTCGCCGCCGTGGACGGCGTGGACATCGCGGTGGCCCGCGGCCGCACGCTCGGTATCGTGGGCGAGAGTGGCTGCGGCAAGTCCATGCTGTCGCTCTCGGTCATGCGGCTGGTGCCGCCGCCGGGCCGGGTCGCGGCCGGGCAGGTGGTGTTCGACGGGCAGAACCTGCTGCAGCTCCCGCCGGCCGCCATGCGCAGCCTGCGCGGGCGGCGGATCGCGATGATCTTCCAGGAGCCGATGACCAGCCTGAACCCGGCCTACACCGTCGGCGACCAGATCATGGAGGCGATGAAGGCGCACGACAAAGCCGGCCGCAACCTGCGCCGCCGGGCGGCGGCGGCGCTGGACCGGGTGCGCATCCCGGCGCCGGACCGCCGGCTGGACGAATACCCGCACCAGATGTCGGGCGGCATGCGGCAGCGGGTGATGATCGCGATGGCGCTGTCCTGCGCGCCGGACCTGCTGATCGCCGACGAGCCGACCACGGCGCTGGACGTGACGGTGCAGGCGCAGATCCTCGACCTGCTGCGCGACCTGCAGCAGCAGACGGGCATGGCGATCGTGCTGATCACGCACGACCTCGGCGTCGTGGCGGAGATGGCCGACGAGGTCGCGGTGATGTACGCCGGCCGCGTGGTGGAGCGCGCCTCCGCCGCCGCGTTGTTCGACGACCCGCAGCATCCTTACACGCTGGGCCTGCTGGGCAGCGTGCCGCGGCTGGAGGAAAACCGCGAGCGGCTGTTGGCGATCGAGGGCTCGGTGCCGTCGGCCGCCGCCTTGCCGCCCGGCTGCCGGTTCCATCCACGCTGCGTGTTCGGAGCGCCGGAATGCACGGAGGCGCAACCGCCGTTGCGCGGGCTGGCGCCGGCGCACGAGGCGGCCTGTATCCGCGCACCTGTCGAGGCGCTTGCGGCATGACGGAAGACCATCACCCAACCCTCTCCCAGAAGGAGAGGGCTTTCCTCCCCGTCACGCTGCTCCCCCTCCTTCTGGGAGAGGGCCGGGGTGAGGGTCGGCCCGCACCATGACCGCCTTGCTCGACGCCACCAACCTCACCAAGCACTTCCGCACCCGCTCCGGCCTGGTCCGCGCGGTGGACGGTGTCTCCTTCACGCTTGCCCGTGGCGAGACGCTGGCCTTGGTGGGGGAGAGCGGTTGCGGCAAGTCCACCACCGCGCGGCTCGTGCTGCGCCTGATCGAGCCGACGGCCGGGCGGGTGGAGTTCGAGGGGCAGGACATCACCGCGCTGCCCGGTGGCGCGCTGCGCCGCTTGCGCCGACGCATGCAGATCGTGTTCCAGGACCCGTTCGCCTCGCTCAACCCGCGCATGACGGTCGGCGACACGCTGGACGAGCCCTTGCTGATCCACGGCTATGGCGACGCCGCCAAGCGCCATGCCCGCGTGGCCGAGCTGTTGCAGCTCGTCGGCCTGCCGCCGGAGCATGTCCGCCGCTACCCGCATGAGTTCTCCGGCGGCCAGCGGCAGCGCATCGGCATCGCCCGGGCGTTGGCGCTGGAGCCGGCTTTGGTGGTGTGCGACGAGCCGGTCTCGGCACTGGACGTGTCCGTGCAGGCGCAGGTGGTCAACCTGCTGGGCGACCTGCAACAGCGGCTCGGCCTGTCCTACCTGTTCATCGCGCACGACCTGGCCGTGGTGAAGCACGTCGCGACGCGCATCGCGGTCATGTATCTGGGCCGCATCGTGGAGACGGCGTCGCGCGACGCCCTGTTCGATCGCCCCCTGCACCCGTACACGCGGGCGCTGCTGTCCGCGATCCCGCGGCCGGACCCGTCGCAGAAGCTGGCGCGCCAGGTGCCCGGCGGAGACGTGCCGAGCCCGTTGAACCCGCCGTCCGGCTGCCACTTCCATACGCGCTGCCCCTTCGTGGTCGACCGCTGCCGCACGGAGCCGCCGCCCCTGCGCGAGGTCGGCGTCGGGCACCTATCGGCCTGCCACCGTGCGGAGGAACTGCCGCCCGTCGAGCATGCCGTGGCACGGCCCATGGCCGCGAACGCCGCCCGCCGCCTGGCGCTCTACGCCGAACGCCGGGCGGTCACGGCTTAGGCGACCGGCGGCCGGTACATCCAGTCGCGCTTGGAAGGGGAACCGGCATGCTGTTCCGGCGGCGAGATACCCGGTTGTGGGTGCTGTTGCTCGGCGGCTTCCCGGCACTCGGCTGCCTCAGTCTGGCGCTGGGCACGCCCGAGTGGCGCCCGGCGCTGCAGGCTCCGCTCGCGGTCGCGGTGTGGTGCGTGGTCGGCGCCGGCATCCTGCGGTGGCGCCGCCACTTGCCGCCCGACTTGGACCTGCGATGGATCGGCAAGGCGGAGGCCGAACGCCTCAGCACGGCAGGCCCACCGCCGGACATGACGCTGCTGCACGTCCGGTTCGAGCGGGAGTGGATGCGGCGCTACCGGTTGGACGTGCTGGTCGACGGGCAGCGCGTGGCGCAGTTGCCGCCGGGCGCGGCCTTCCTGCTGCCGTTGCGTCCGGGCCGGCACGAGGTCGCCGTGTATCTTGACCGCCCGGTGTCCACGGTGACGGAGGTGGTCAACAGCATTCCCGGCGCGTCCGCCGGCTACAGCGTCCGCAATCGCGGCAGCCGGGCCATCGAGCTCGAGATCCGGCGCGAGGCCACGCTTCCCGCGGACGCACGCCTCGTCCGCCCGGCCGTGGCGGAGGCGTGAGGTGGATGGATCGCCGGACGGCATGGCGGCCGGTTCGGCGATATCCTAGGCTGCCCTGACCGGACGCAAGGACCACCGTGACCCTCTTCAGCATCGTGGCCCCTCGGGCCATCCATTTCGGCGGCGGCACCGTGTCGACCGTGGCATCCGTGCTCGCGGGCTTCGGCTTGCGCCGTCCGCTGATCGTGACCGACCCGGTGATGGTGTCGACCGGGCTGCTGCGCCGATGCACCGACCCGCTCAGCGCCGCGGGCGTGGCGTTCGCCGTGTTCAGCGACACCATACCCGAGCCGGCAGACACCGTCATCAAGGCGGGGGCGGCGTTGTTGGCGGCAGGCGAGCATGACTGCCTGGTGGCGTTCGGCGGCGGCTCGCCGATCGACACGGCGAAGGCGATGGCGATCCTCGCGCAACGGCCCGGCGCCACCATGCGCGAGTTCAAGGTGCCGGTGCAGAACGACGCGCCCGTGCTCCCGGTGATCGCCATCCCCACCACCGCCGGCACGGGCAGCGAGTGCACCCGCTTCACCGTCATCACCGACACGGAGCGCGGCGAGAAGATGCTGATCGCCGGGCTGGCCGCCCTGCCGCTCGCCGCGATCGTGGATTACGAGCTGACCTACACCGTGCCGCCGCGTACCACCGCCGACACCGGCGTGGACAGCTTCACCCACGCCCTGGAGGCTTACGTCTCCAAGCGTGCCAACCCGGTGTCCGACTCGCTGGCGCTGGGCGCCATGGCGCTGATCGGGCAGCATTTGCGCACCGCCTATGCCGAGCCGCACAACGCGGAGGCGCGCGAAGGCATGATGCTGGGTGCGACACAGGCGGGGATGGCGTTCTGCAACAGCTCCGTCGCGCTGGTGCACGGCATGTCCCGCCCGATCGGCGCCCGGTTCCACGTGCCGCACGGGCTGTCCAACGCGATGCTGCTGCCCGCCGTCACCCGGTTCGGCCTGGACGCGGCTCCCGCGCGCTACGCCGCCGCGGCCCGGGCCGCCGGCTTCTGCCCGGACGGTGCCGACGACGCCTGGGCCGGGCAGGCGCTGTGCGACGGGCTGGTGGCGTTGAACCGGGAATTGGGCGTGCCGACGCCGCAGGCCCACGGCATCGCCTGGGCCGACTGGGAAGCGGCCATGGACACGATGGCGGACCAGGCGCTCGCCTCCGGCAGCCCGGCCAACAACCCGCGCGTGCCGGACAAGCCCGAAATCATGGCGCTGTATCGCCAGGTCTTCGCCGGCAGCAACGCGTAGAAGTAACGAATAGGTCTTGGTAGGGTGGGCTTCAGCCCACCTGACGCGCTGGCGAGGTGGGCTGAAGCACACCCTACACTGCACGGGAGTCTCGCATCGATGGCGTTGCACGTGGCTCTCACGCACCGGACCAGCTACCGCTACGACCGGCCGGTGCAACTCGGGCCACAGACCATCCGGCTGCGCCCGGCGCCGCACTGCCGCACGCCCATCCTGTCCTACTCGCTGGCGATCGAGCCCGCCGGGCACTTCGTCAACTGGCAGCAGGACCCGCAGGGCAATTTCCTCGCCCGCGTCGTCTTCCCGGAGCGGGTGCGCGAATTCTCCGTCACGGTCGACCTGCTGGCCGACATGGCGACGGTCAACCCGTTCGACTTCTTCCTGGAGGCCGAGGCCGAGACGGTCCCGTTCCAGTACGATCCCCTGTTGAAGACCGAGCTTGCCGCGTTCCTCCAGCCCCAACCGTTGGGCCCGTTGCTCGCCGGCCTGCTGGAGACGATCCGCCCGGCCGGCGAACGGACCATCGACTTCCTGGTGCGGGTGAACCAGGCAGTGCGCGACCGCATCGGCTACATCGTGCGGATGGAGCCGGGCGTCTGGTCGCCGCAGCAGACGCTGGAGCAGGCGCAGGGCTCGTGCCGCGACAGCGCCTGGGTGCTGGTGCAGGCGTTCCGCAACCTCGGCTACGCGGCCCGCTTCGTCTCCGGCTACCTCATCCAGCTGAAGCCGGACATCGCGGCCGTGGAGGGGCCGGCGGGGAGCAGCACGGATTTCACCGACCTGCACGCCTGGGCGGAAATCTACCTGCCCGGCGCCGGCTGGGTCGGGCTGGACGCCACCAGCGGGCTGCTGACAGGGGAGGGCCACATTCCGCTGGCGGCGACGCCCGAGCCGCTCTCCGCCGCGCCCATCTCCGGCCTGGTCGAGCCGGCGCAGACCGAGTTCGGCTTCGACATGCGGCTGACCCGACTGGTGGAAACGCCGCGCGTGACCAAGCCATACGCGCCCGAGCAATGGGAGGCGATCCGGCAGGCCGGCAGCCGGGTGGACGCGGCGCTGGCGGCCGGCGACGTGCGGCTGACCATGGGCGGGGAGCCGACCTTCGTGTCCGACCGCGATCCGGACGGGGCGGAGTGGACGGTCGACGCGCTGGGCCCGACCAAGCGGCGCGAGGCCGGGCGGCTGATCCGCCGGCTGGTGGGGCTGTGGTCCTCCGGCGCGGCACTGCAATACGGCGCCGGCAAGCACTACCCGGGCGAGCAGACCCCGCGCTGGGCGCTGCACGCCACCTGGCGGCGCGATGGCGAGCCGGTGTGGGCGGAGGCGGCGCTGCTCGTCGATCCGGACACCGCGTCCGGCACGGCCGATGCGGGCACGGCCGCCACGTTCGCGCGGACGCTGGCGCACACGCTCGGCGTCGCGGCGGGCTGCGCCATGCCGGCCTACGAGGACCAGCCGTATTTCCTCATGCGCGAAGGCCGGCTTCCCGCCAACGTGGTGGCCGAGGCCAGCCAGAGCCGGGACCCGCAGGAGCGCGCCCGCCTGCTCCGGGTGTTCAGCCAGGGGCTGGACGCCGTCGCGGGCTATGTCCTGCCGCTGCGGCGGTTCGGCGCCGGGCCCGCCCGCCGATGGCAAAGCGAGCAGTGGGAGATGCGCGAGGGCAAGATCTTCCTCGTGCAGGGCGACAGCTCGATGGGCGTGCGCCTGCCGCTGAACGCGCTGCCCTACGTGGACCCGAAGGAATTGGAGGAGGAGCCGGAGCCCGATCCGATGGCCGCCCCGGCTCCGTTCCCGCCGCATGCCGCCTTGCCGGGGCCAGGGCAGGCGGAGGGTGCGAAAGGCGTGCGCACGGCGCTGACGGTGCAGGCGCGCGACGGGCTGCTGTTCGTCTACATCCCGCCGCTCCCCTCGGCCGAGGACTGGCTGTCCCTGGTGGCGGGCGTGGAGCGGACGGCATCGGCGTTGCAGCAGGGCGTGGTGCTGGAGGGCTACAAGGCACCGTACGACCGCCGGTTGGACGCGTTCTCCGTCACGCCCGACCCGGGCGTCATAGAGGTCAACGTCCACCCGTCGACCGCCTGGGACGAGATCGTCGAAAAAACCGGGCAGCTCTACGAGCAGGCGCGGCAATGCGGCCTGCGGGCCGAGAAGTTCATGCTGGACGGCCGCCACGTCGGCACCGGCGGCGGCAACCACGTGGTGATGGGCGCGGCCACGCCGGAGGACAGCCCCTTCCTGCGCCGACCGGACCTGCTGCGCTCCCTGCTGGGCTTCTGGCACAACCATCCGAGCCTCTCCTTCCTGTTCAGCGGCCTGTTCATCGGCCCGATGAGCCAGCATCCCCGCATCGACGAGGCGCGGCAGGATGCGGTGCGCGAGCTGGAGATCGCCTTCGCCCAGGTGAAGCGGGACGCGCCGCCGCCGCCCTGGATCACCGACCGGCTGTTCCGCAACATCCTGGTGGACATGACGGGCAACACCCACCGGACCGAGTTCTGCATCGACAAGATGTATTCGCCGGACAGCGCCTCCGGCCGGCTGGGCCTGGTGGAGTTCCGCGCCTTCGAGATGCCGCCGCACCCGGAAATGGCCGCCGCCCAGGTGCTGCTGATGCGCACCGCGGTCGCCGCGTTCTGGCAGGTGCCGTACGAGCGCCGGCTGATCCGCTGGGGCACGCGGGTTCACGACGACTTCATGCTGCCGCACTACGTCTGGCAGGATTTCGGCGACGCGTTGGAGGAGTTGTGCGTGCACGGCGCCGGGTTCGGCGCACGGCTGGAGCCCGCCTGGTTCGAGCCGCACCGGGCGTTCCGCTTCCCCGTCATCGGCAGCGTCACGGTGCATGGCATGACGCTGGAGCTGCGCCATGCGTTGGAACCGTGGCATGCCATGGGGGAGACGCCGGGCGGCGGCGGCACGGTGCGCTACGTGGACAGCTCCGTCGAGCGGTTGGAGGCACGGGTGACGGGATGGGAGCCGGAGCGGTTCGCGCTGGTGTGCAACGGCGTCGCGGTGCCGCTGCGGCCCACCGAGGTCGCGGGCGAGTTCGTCGCGGGCGTCCGGTTCAAGGCGTGGCAGCCGTATAGCGCGCTGCACCCGACGATCCCGGCGCAGACCCCGCTGGTGTTCGACGTGTACGACCGCTGGAACGGCCGCTCCCTGGGTGGGCTGACCCACCACGTCGCCCATCCCGGCGGGCGCTCGTACGACAAGTTCCCGGTGAACGCCAACGAGGCCGAGGCTCGGCGCCGCGCCCGATTCCTCCCGTTCGGCCACACGCCGGGCCCGATGACGCCGCCCGTGGGCGACACCTCGGCGGAGCTGCCGCGCACGCTGGACCTGCGGGCGTTCGCGACGCCTGAGCGAACGTAGCCCGTATTGGCGCAGCCAATGCGGGATGCCGAGGAAGCATCCCGCATGAGCAAAGGCTCACACGGGCTACGCTGCTGCCGCAGGCCGGCACGTTCGGCGCCACGCGGTCCCCCCTCGGTGGCTTGACGCGGCGCGTGCCGCCGGACGAGAAGCCCGCGGTGGAAAGCGTCATCTTGGCCGAGGATTTCGCCGGAATGCGGTCCCAGGCGCTCGGCCTGGCGGAGGCGGCCGGGCTGCACCCCCGGGAAGTGGCGCTCCGGCCGCGCCTGCCGTGGTGGTGGATGCCGGGCCGGATGTGGCCGTCGCCGCTGCGGGCGGTGCGCCTCGCCACGCCGGCCGAGCCGCTGGCCATCGGCTGCGGCGGCAAGGCCGCTCCGGTGCTGGCCGCCTTGCGCCGGCGCGGCAAGGCCGTGGTGCAGGTCCAGCACCCCCGCATGGACGTCCGTCGCTTCGACCAGGTGGTGGTGACCCGGCACGACGGCCTCACCGGCCCCAACGTCATCGTGACCCGCACCGCGCTGCACCGCGCCACACCCGCCCGGCTGGCGGAGGCCCGCGCCGCGTGGTTGGGCCGGCTAGCGCACCTGCCGCGGCCGCTGGTGGCGGTGCTGGTGGGCGGCAGCAACGGCCGCTTCCGCCTGGAGGCCGCGGAGGGTGCGGCGCTGGCCCGCGACCTGGCCGGGATGCTGCGGCAGGACCGGGTCGGCCTGGCGGTCACCCCATCCCGCCGGACGGCCGGCGCGGTCCAGCAGGTGCTGCGCGACGTGCTCGTGCCCATGGGTGCGACCGTGTGGGATGGGACGGGCGAGAACCCGTATTTCGGCCTGCTCGCCAGTGCCGACGCGATCGTGGTGACGGCGGACAGCGTCTCGATGGTGTCCGAGGCGGTGGCGACGGCGGCCCCTGTCCTGGTGGCGGAGTTGCCCGGCGGGTCACGGCGGATCGGCGCATTCCTGGACGGCCTGCGGCGGGAGGGCCGCATCCGCCGCTTCCGCGGCCGTTTGGAGGACTGGGCGGCATCGCCGCTGGACGACACGCAGGCGGCGGCCGATATCCTGCGGCAACGCTTGGGATTCTGAGGACCATGCTGAACATCCGGACCTTCGACGCGCGGCAGGGCGGCAACGTGCTCTACAAGGCCTTCGCCCACCCGCTGGCGGCCGAGGCGATCGCGCGGCTGGCGGCGGGACTGCACGGGATGTTGGCGGTCTACGACCCGGACGGTGTGGCGGACGCGCTGTTCGCCCTGCATCCGGAGATGCCGGCGCCGGCCGAACTGTTCGTGCACGACTCCGAGCAGGTCGGGCAGGTGCGCGCCGGGTGCCGCGCGCAGCCTGTCACCGGCCTACGCCAATCCCGCGCGGGCACGTTGCTCGTCGCCAGCTTCGACGCGGCCAAGCTGCGGGACCGGCTGGCGCCGCTGCTGCCGCCCGGCACCGCCATCGTCACGTTGGACGAGGCGCGCCTGCCGGCCGCCATGCTGACCAACCCGCGCCGATACCTCGATACGCTGAACTTCGCGACCAACTACGCCTTCTTCCGTGACGCGGACGGGCTCTCGACCCGGCTGGTCACCGCCAATTACTGGGCCGGGTACGGCGCCAAGGCGGTCCGGCTCTGGCTGCGCCTGTTCGACGCGGCGGGAGATGTGCTCGCGGAGTGGGAGCAAGCCTTGCCACCGCGGGTCGGCGGCGTGGCGATCGACAGCGCGGAGGTCCGCGCGCGCTTCGGCCTGCCGCAGTTCTGCGGCCAGCTGTTCATCCACGCCATCGGCGTGGCCGGGCACGACGTGGTGAAATACGCGCTCGACACCTATGGCACCGGCGCCGAGCCGAGCCTGTCCTGCACGCACGATGCCAACGCATGGCCGTCCGACCGCTATGCCGGCCTGCCGGCGCCGCGCGAGGGGGAGCGCGTGGTGCTGTGGGTGCAGAACAGCCACGCCGCGCCGATCCCCGCCGGGACCCTGTCGCTCGACCGGATGGGGGCGGAGCGGCCGGTGGTCCTGGACCGGGACATCGCGCCGTTCGCCACCGTGGCGCTGGACGTGGCGGCACTGCTGCCGGGCCTGCGCTGGCCGGCGCAAATGGAGTTCCGCTCCGGCCGGCACATGGTGCGCCCGCGCTACGAGGTCGTGCAGAACGGCCGCACCCGCATCGCCCACGTGAACGTGGAGCGGGCGGATCTGCGGCCGGACCCGGGCATTCTCGCCCTGTCCAACCTGCTCGGCCGCGGCTACCTGCTGCCCTTCCCGGTGCTGCCGCCGGAGCGGTTCTCCACCGTGGTGCAGCCGACGCCGATGGCGGAGACCCAGTCCGACCTGCCCATCCGCATCGACGTGTTCGCCGCCGACGGCCGCCTGGTCGCCGAGCGTTTCCTCGGCTGCCTGCCACGCAACCACGATCTGGCGTTGGACCTGGCGGAGCTGGGTGCGGAGGGCGGGCACGCCGAACTGGTCTACGACTTCCGCGACGGCGGCGGCGCGGATGGTTGGCTGCACTGCCTGGCACGCTACGAAGACCGGCGCAGCGGGCACGCGGCGGAGACGAGCTTCGGCGCCCACATCTTCAACACGCTGATGACCTACAAGGGCGAGCCGCAATCCTATAACGGGCCGCCCCCGGGCTTGAGCACCCGGCTGTTCCTGCGGTTGGGGGAGGGGGCGCACCGCTCCTTCGCGCATCTGATCTACCCGGCCTCCGCCGCGTGGCATCCGCAGTCCACCACCCGGCTGATCCTGCACGACGCCGAGGGTGAGGCGTTGGCCGAGCGGCCGCTCGCCATCGCGTGCTCCGGCTCGGCGATGGTCTGGCCAGATGAAGTCTTCGGCGAGGGTTTGCTCCGGCAGGCCGGGGCGCGAGGCTACGTCATGGTGGACGACCGCACCTGCCGGCTGTTCGGCTATCACGGGCTGATGGACGACCACGGCGGGTTCTCGCTGGACCACATGTTCGGGTTCTGAGTTCGGCCAAACGACGTCCGGCAACCTTGCGATGTTTGGATTGTCCAACGATAGTAGGCGGAAGCGAAACCGGCTGACCGCCAAACGGAGGACACCTGCTTGAGCGGAGTCAAACAGAAGTATCGCGCCTACAAGGCCCGCAAGGTGGAAGCCGAGAAGGCGGACAAGGCGAAGAAAGAGAAGGTCAAGTTCTTCAAGGAGCAGTTCGGCGTCAAGCTGGACGACAAGGACTGGGCCAAGGTCCTGGCCGGGATGAATGCCGGGATGGTCGAGTTGCAGAAGTGGGTGACGCGGATCGAGGGGCTGCATGGCGCGGAAGCCGCCAACGCGCGGGCGGACTACAACGAGATGAACCAGAGCGTGACGCAGGCGCGGGCGATGTTCGCCCAGGACCCTCGCATGGTCGGCACGCAGATCCGCGACGCCATCCTGCCCGACCTGCGGGACCTGATCGACACGTACCGCCAGGTGGCGAAGAACACGCCCGTGACCACGCAGGTGGGCGCCCGGGCCGTTCCGGTGTTCTGGACCGACATCCCCGGCTACGACGACCTCGACCCGGCACAAGCCAAGAAGGTGACCGACGCGCTGGCGCAGAAGGTGGCCCGCGGGTTGGACGCCTATGACAGCCTGGCCGCCGGCAACCCGCTGCCGGCAAACGTCTCCGCAGCGGAGGCCACCGACCTGGTGTGGGCGATGAAGTCCAAGGCGCAGGAGAAAGGCGGCGCCTTCGCCAAGGGCGCGCTGACCATCCCCAACGGCGAGGAGGTCAGGGCCTACCTGGACAAATGTCCCACCACCTATCCCCGCGCATCGTCCCACCTCAAGGAGCAGCAGACCAAGAGCGGGCAGAGCGCGCGGGGCATGGATTTCTACAACGGTACGGCGGCCCTGGACCAGGACCCGCCCGTCGTGGACGGCATGTTGCCGTTCGGCATGAACACGGTGCTCTTCCAGCAGGTCACCGGGAGAAGCGGCGAAAAGCTGCTCTACATCAAGATGGAGACCGAGGGTGCGCCGGGGACGGGCGGCGGCAACCACGCCACGGACCCGACCGCACCGCCCGACCCGCCGCCGCCCGATGGGCTGCGGGCCAAAGCCGCGCTGAAGTTGAGCAACGCCGGCAAGACGGTCCGGCACGGCGGGAACTACGTCAAGTCGCGCATCTCCAAGGACGAGCCGGACAAGGACCTCAAATCCACCCGCGAGGAGATCCCCAAGCCGATCAAGAAGCTTTGCGAGAAGATCATCAAGGACATGCCGAAAGGCCCCGAAAAGGCCGCGCTGGCGAGTGCGTTCGGGCAGGCCGAACGACTCAACACGTTCTTCGACACGTTGGAGACGATCCTGCAAGTGGGAACGGCCACGTTCAGCGACGCCTGGCTCACGCAGCTGGATACGTTGACCGATCTATGCCTGGACCTGTTCCCGAACGACGACATGGACAACCGCTTCGGCGGTGAGGTGTCGCTGTCCGCGGCCGACTTGGCCTGATCGAGGGGAACGGTTCGATGGCAAACCAGCAGCAGGACGAGTGGGTGCAACGTGTCCTTGGGGTGGGGGTGGCGCCGGGCGAGGCAGACGACGACGAGGTGGACCTGAGTCCGGCCGCCCTTGGGCTCGACGCGTCCGACCTCTGGAAAGCGGCCACTCAGGCCTTCCAGAAGGCGACGGAGACGGTGGATGGCCAGATCACGGCGCTGCAGGCGGCCCTGCGGCAGGAGATGGACCCCGAGCTGGACAAGATCTCGGAGCTCGGGCTCAACGCGCTGACGCGGAATACGCGCGTGCCGCTGATGTCGGCCTTGATGGAGGCCGGCGACGGCAGCGGGGACCGCCTGAAATCGGCGGCGCCCAAGCTGGAGAAGGCGATCGCGGCCTTCCGCTCGGTGCTCGGGACCGACCCGAAGATCGCCGCCGCCGACAACAACCCGTTTGACGTCGAAGTGGCGATCCGCACCACCTACGCGAGCGTGCTTGACCAGCTCGAGCACGCGGTCAAGCTGGCGGCTTGACGACCGTCTGCCGTCCCGGTGGAAACCGGGGCCGATGATGGCGGCCATTTGGCCTGGATGATGGGGGGAGGGGCCAAGTGAGCGGGTTCGACCTGGCGAAGACGGCGGCCAACTACGTCCCGCTCTCCCCGGTTTCCTTCCTCGCCCGCGCCGCCGCGGTCCATCCGGACCGGCTGGCGGTGGTGCACGGTGCGCATCGCACCACGTGGCGGCAGACGGCGGAACGCTGCCGCCGTTTGGCTTCGGCGCTCAGCCGGCAAGGCGTCGCCCGCGGGGACGTCGTGGCGGTCATGGCGCCCAACACGCCACCGATGCTGGAGGCGCATTTTGCCGTGCCGGCGCTCGGTGCCGTGCTCAACGCGCTCAACGTCCGGCTGGATGCGGACACCATCGCCTACATCCTCGGCCATGGCGGCGCCCGCGTGCTGCTGACGGACCGGGAGTTCAGCGCCACGATCGCCGCCGCGCTGGCGATGCTGCCCGAACGCGACCGGCCTTTCGTCGTCGATATCGACGACCCGCTCGCCTCGGCTGGCGACGTGCTGGGCCAGGTCGAGTACGAGGCGTTCCTCGCCAGCGGCGATCCGGATTTCGCGCTCGCACTCCCGCAGGACGAGTGGGACGCGATCGCCCTCAGCTACACTTCCGGCACCACTGGGCGGCCGAAGGGCGTGGTCACCCATCACCGCGGCGCCTACCTGAACGCGCTCGGCAACATCCTGACCTGGGCGATGCCGCACCACCCGGTCTATTTGTGGACGCTGCCGATGTTCCACTGCAACGGCTGGTGCTTCCCGTGGGCGATCACCGCACAGGCGGGGACGCATGTATGCCTGCGCCGGGTGGAGGCACCCGCCATCCTCCATGCGCTGGACAGTGACGGCATCACGCACCTCTGCTGCGCCCCGATCGTCATGGGCATGCTGCTCAACGCGCCAGGCGTTCAGCCTCGGCCGCGACCGGTGCGCATCATGACGGCCGGCGCGTCGCCTCCGGCCGCCATCATCGAAGGCATGGAGCGCCTGAACTTCGACGTCACCCATGTCTATGGCCTGACCGAATGCTATGGCCCCAACACGGTGTGCGAGTGGCATCCCGAGTGGGACGCGCGACCCGACGAAGAGCGCGCGACCCTGAAGGCGCGGCAGGGGGTGCCCTACGTGGTGCAGGAGGGTCTGATGGTGGCGGATCCGAACACCCTGGCGCCGGTGCCGCGGGACGGCACGACGATGGGGGAGCTGATGATGCGCGGCAACGTCATCATGAAGGGTTACCTGAAGGACGAGGCCGCCACCGCGACGGCGCTCGCCGGCGGCTGGTTCCACACCGGGGACCTCGGCGTATGGCATCCGGACGGCTATGCGGAAATCCGCGACCGCGCCAAGGACATCATCATCAGCGGCGGCGAGAACATCTCGACCATCGAGATCGAGGGCGTGCTCTACCGCCATCCGGCAGTGCTGGAGGCGGCGGTGGTCGCCCGGCCCGACGCGAAGTGGGGCGAGACACCGTGCGCCTTCGTGACCCTGAAGCCCGACGCGGCAGCCGGCGAGGCCGAACTGATCGCGTTCTGCCGGGAGCGCATGGCGCACTACATGGCACCCCGCACGGTGGTGTTCGGCCCGCTCCCCAAGACCTCGACGGGCAAGATGCAGAAGTTCATCTTGCGGGAGCGTGCCCGCGCGCTCGGTTAGGAACGCCAGTGCGCGATGGGCGTTGTGTGCGGTATGATCCGCATCATGCTCGCCATAGCCCTCCTATCGCTGTCCGCTTGCGGCGCAGCGCAACCGGGGACTCCTGGGCACGAGCCGCCATCCGGCGGTGACGTCAATCCAGTCACGGGCACACGGTCGAACGGTCGATAAGGCCCCCGTACGGGAGCCGAGCATGGTCTTTTCGACCCTGCTCGGCTTGACTGAGCGGGTCATTCGACCGTCCGGTCACATCCTGACCTAGGCCTTGACGGTCGACGCCCGGTATATCTCGTCGATCGCCACGCCGAGCTTGTGGTCGAACTCCTCGTCGCTCATGCCCCGCGACAAACCCTCGACCAACGCGCGGGAGAAACTTGCGATCATGCCGTGGCAGGCCGTCAGGCGGCGGCAGGCCTCGTCCCGGGGATAGCCGCCTGACAACGCCACGACGCGCTCCACGTGCGGATGGCCAATCAACTCCGCATAGGTGTCCGGATCGTCCGGGATGGTGAGTTTCAGCATGACCTTCGAGCCGTCCAACGCGTCCAGGTGCCGCTTGATCGTCGCGCACAAGATGGTTTCGGCGGCTCGCTTGTCCGGGCTCTTGATGGAGACTTCCGGCTCGATGATCGGCATCAAGCCAAGCTTGGATATCTGCCCGGCGACGTCGAATTGCTGCGCCACGATGGCGGCGATGCCCGCCTCGGACGGCAGGTTGATCACCGACCGCATCTTGGTGCCGTAGACGCCGAGCCGCACCGCCCGCTCCAGCAAGCCGTCCAGCCCGGGAATGGGCTTCATCAGGCTGACGCCGTCCGCTTCCGGCTGCAGCCCCTTGTCGACCTTCAGGAACGGGACGATGCCGCGCTGCTTCCACAGGAACTCGGGGACCGGCGTGCCCTCCGCGTCGCCATCCATGGTCTGCTCGAACAGGATGACGCCGATCACCTTGTCCCCGGTGAAGGCGGGCGCGGTGATGATCCGCACGCGCATCTCGTGCATCAACCTGAACATCTCCGCCTCGCCGCTATAGGCGTCCTCCGCGATGCCGTAATCCTTCAGCGCCTTCGGGGTGGACCCGCCGCTCTGGTCCAGGGCCGCGATGAAGCCGGGCTTGTCGGCCATCTGCGCCGTCATCTTGCTATCGGTCATTTCCACCACCCAACGCGAGGCCGGCGCATGTCCGGCGGGTTTTCTCGAGCGTCGCCTCATTGGCACATCTTCGGCAGCCCGGAAAGCGCCGGCGCCTACCCGCCAAGCTGCGCGGCGAAGGCACGGACCGCGGCGGCCGGGCCCTCCGGATGCGACCAGACCGCGGCGGAGACGGCGAGGAAATCCGCGCCCGCCGCCATCAGCGGACCGCAATTCTCCGGCGTGATGCCGCCGATGGCGACGCAGGGCAGCTCCATCAGCTCGGACCACCATTGGAGGATGCCTGGATCGGCCATCGCCGGCGGCGCCTTGGTGCGCGATGGATAGAAGGCGCCGAAGGCCACGTAGTCCGCACCGGCCTCCCCCGCGGTCATCGCCAGGTCCCGGCTGCCGTGGCAGGTGACGCCCAGCGACAACTCGCCCAGAATCGTGCGCGCCTGCGCGACCGGCGTATCCTCCTGCCCCACATGCGCGCCGTCGCACCCGCTGGCCACCGCCAGTTCCGGCCGGTCGTTCAGCAGGAAGGCCACGTCACGGGACTGCGCCACCGGCCGCAACACGTCGATGGCGCGCCGCAGGTCGTCCTCCGTCCAGCCCTTCAGCCGCAGCTGGACGACGGCCACGTCGCCGGCATCCAGCGCGGCGGCCAGGGTGTCGCGGAACGATGCGGGAGCGAGCACGGGAGGCGTGATCAGGTACAGGCGGCAAGGCGCGGGCATGACGCGGGCTTAGCCGACGCCGCCCGCCGAGTCACCGTTCAGCCAGGCGAGCAGGCGGCGACCCGCTCGGGGATCGGCCAGGTCCAGCGCCGGCGGGCGAGCCTGCAGCAGCTCTGCCCCCGCGGCCTGGGCGCGCGCGGCGACCAGGCTCCAGGCCGGCACCGCCGGATCCAACACCAGCAGGCGGCAGCCGACGCCCAGCGCCTCCAACGCCCGGCCCGGCGCGTCGCCGCAATCCAGGATGTCCGGGTTGTCGGCCGCCCCCAGCGCCATCAATGCCCGCCACCAGCCGCAGCCCGCGTAGGTCCCCGCTCCCGCGCCCGACAGCAGGGTCACGGCCAGGCCCGGTGCCACCGCCGCCCGCAAATCCGGCAGGCCATGCACCACCACGGCAGGAGGGCGCTTCATGCTTGACCTTCAAGCCGCCGGGCGCTTCATGGTCAAACGGAACGAGGCTTCGGGGACTGGATGCATGGCCGACGCGGACGCGAACGAGGCAGACGCGCTAACCCGGCTGGAGGCTGCATTGGACCGGATCGCCCGGCACAACGCTCGACCGGCACCGCTGGCCGGGGCCGTGCCGCTGGTGGACACCGTGCTGGTGGCATCGCGACTCGACCGGCTGATCGGCCAGCTGCGTCATGCCTTGGCGGAAGAGGCTTGAGCCGATGGCCCAGCTAACCGTCAAGATCAACGGCTACGCCTACAACGTGGGCTGCGAGGACGGGCAGGAGGCGCACCTGCAGGAGATGGCCCGGCAGGTCGAGCAGCGCATCGAAAACATCAAGGCGCTGGGCGGACAGAGCGGCGAAAGCCGGCTGCTGCTGCTCGCGGCACTGCTGATGGCGGACGAACTGCACGATACGGGCATCGAGTTGGCCACCCTGCGCCAGCCATCCACGACGGCCCCGGCCGCGGCGCCTGAACCGGCGGCGGAGCGGCCGGACGCGCGCACCCGAAGCCGCATCGCCAAGCTGGCCCGCAAGGCCGAGGACATTGCGGCGAGCATCGAACAGCCCTAGATAGGGGGTGCGGGGCTGCTGGGTTCGTCAGGTCGTTCATCCCTCGGGCCGATAAGCATTCTCCTCGGGAGCTGGCGCTGTCATGACCCTGGTCATGGTATCTGGTGCCCACCTGCGCAAGCAGGCTCGGGAGGATGACAAATTCCAACGGCTTCGGCGGCTCCGCACTCCGACCTCCATGAGCGCAAGCGCGCGGCCCGGGCCGCGGCACGCACCGTGCTGCTGGGCTGCGATCCGGTGCTCGGCCGGCAGGCCAGCGAGCGCATCGTCGCGGCGCGGCTGATCCAGCCCGGCATGGTCGTCGCCGGGTTCTGGCCGCTGGGCCGCGAGATCGACATGACGCCGCTGCTCCGTGACCTTCGGGAGCGCGGCCACGTCGTGGCCCTGCCGCGCACGCCGCCGCGCGGTGCACCGCTCGCCTTCCATCGCTGGGACAGTGACGAGGCCTTGGCCCAGGAGCGCTTCGGCACGCGCACAGCCACGGGCGCGGCGGTGCTGCCCGACCTTCTGCTGGTCCCCATGCTGGCGTTCGACCGCCGCTTGCACCGGCTCGGCTATGGCGGCGGCTACTACGACCGCACCTTGGCCGCGCGGCCAGGCATCCGCACCGTAGGCTGCGCCTATGCGGCGCAGGAGGTCGCGGAGCTGCCTGTCGGCGCGACCGACCAGCCTCTTGAGGCGATCGCCACCGAACGCGAGATGATCACCGTTTGACTGGGCCGCGGCTGGCCTTTCCACCCCGGCGAAGTCCTGCCAGGGTCCGGCGATGCGCATCCTCTTCCTTGGTGACACCGTCGGCCGCAGCGGGCGCGAGGGTGCCGCGGCGGCGCTGCCGACCCTGCGCGAACGGCTCCGGATCGACCTCGCGGTCGTCAATGCGGAGAATGCCAGCCATGGGTTCGGCCTGGCGCCCGACATGGCAGCCAGCCTGTTCGCCGCGGGCGCGGACGTGATCACGCTGGGCAACCATGCGTGGGACCGCAAGGAGATCATCCCCTACATCGCCCAGCAGCCGCGGCTGCTGCGGCCGCTGAACTTCCCGCCCGGCACGCCGGGCGCCGGCGCCGTGGTGGTGGACGTGCCGGGCGGCCGGCGGGCGCTGGTGATGAACGCGATGGGCCGCCTGTTCATGGACCCGTTGGACTGCCCGTTCCGCGGCACGGCCGACATCCTGGCGCGCTACCGTCTCGGCACGTCGGTGCATGCCATCGTCGTCGACTTCCATGCCGAGGCGACCAGCGAGAAACTGGGCTATGCGCATAGTTTCGACGGCCAGGTGTCGCTGGTGGTCGGCACGCACACCCATGTGCCGACCGCCGACCACCAGGTGCTTGCCCGGGGCACCGCCTTCCAGTCGGATGCCGGCATGTGCGGCGATTACGACAGTGTGATCGGCATGGCGAAGGAGGGTGCCGCCGCCCGATTTGTCCGCAAGATGCCGGGCGAGCGGCTGGCGCCGGCGGAGGGGGCGGCCACCGTCTGCGGCCTGTTCGTCGAGACGGACGACGCGACGGGGCTGGCGTTGCGGGCCGAACCCGTGCGATTTGGTGGACGTCTAGCGCAGGTGATGCCAACCGAGTCGTGAGCCGATGGAGGTCGGGGATGAGCCCAGCAGTGCAGGTGACGTGCTCCTTGCTCCTGAGTTTCGGGGTGACGCTGGTCGTGCTGCTGCGCGAACTGTGGGTGACGCGGCGCGGCCGCGGCGGCGACGACCGTGACCCAAGGCGGGACCCCGCCCCGCAGCCGCGTCCCCTGCCGCCCTGCCTGGTGCCGACGGAGCAGTGGCGTGCCCCAGTGCGGACGCGCGAACTCGCCTGATCTGGCGACCGGCCGGCGGGCCTGATAGGAAGGCGGGCCCAGCAAACAGCAGCACGAGACACCAGGCCCATGGCCGGCCATTCGCACTCCAAGAACATCATGCACCGGAAGGGCGCGCAGGACGCCCGCAAGGCGCGCCAGTTCGCCAAGCTGATCCGCGAGATCACCGTATCCGCCAAGCAGGGCCTGCCTGACCCGGCGGCCAACCCGCGCCTGCGTGCCGCCGTGGCCGCCGCGCGGGTCATGAACATGCCGAAGGACACGATCGACCGCGCCATCCGCAAGGCGACGGATGCCGGCAGCAGCGACGATTACGTGGAGGTGCGGTACGAGGGCTATGGCCCCGGCGGCGTCGCCGTCATCGTCGAGGCGCTGACCGACAACCGCAACCGCACCGCGTCCGACCTGCGGACCGCCTTCAACAAGAATGGCGGCACGATGGGCGAGACCAACTCCGTGGCCTTCCAGTTCTCCCGGGTCGGCGCCATCGCCTATCCCGCCAAGGCCGCCAATGCGGACGCCATGATGGAGGCGGCGATCGACGCCGGGGCCGAGGACGTGGACAGCGACGCGGAGGGTCACGAGGTCACCTGCGCCACGCAGGACCTGTTCGCGGTGCGCGACGCGCTGGAGGCGCGGTTCGGCCCGCCGGACAGTGCCAAGCTGGATTGGCGGCCGACCGTGACGGTCGCGGTCGACGACCCGGACCGCGCGGCCGCGTTGGTCAAGCTGCTGGACGCGCTGGAGGACAACGACGACGTGCAGACCGTCACCTCCAACGCCGAGATCCCGGACGACGTGATGGAGCGCCTGACGGCCTGATGGTCCGCCTGATGGGCATCGATCCCGGCCTGCGCTTCACCGGATGGGGCGTGATCTCGGTCGATGGCAACCGCCTGTGCCACATCGCCGACGGCGTGGTGGCGACGGACAGCGAGGCGAGCGTGCCCGCCCGGCTGAAGGCGATCCATGACGGCCTGACGGCCCTGTTTGCCGAGCACCGCCCGCACGAGGCGGCAGTGGAGGAGACCTACGTCAACCGCAACGGCACGGCGACGCTGAAGCTCGGCTACGCCCGCGGCGTGGCCTTGCTGGCGCCGGCGCTGGTGGGCATCCCCGTGCTGGAATACGGCGCCATGACGGTGAAGCAGTCGGTGGTCGGCACCGGTGCCGCCAGCAAGGACCAGGTGGAGATGATGGTCCGCCGCCTGCTCCCCGGCGCCACCCTCCGCCGCGCCGACGCCGCCGACGCCCTGGCCGTCGCGATCTGCCACGCCCACCACCGCGCCACCCGCCTCCGCGTCGGCGGCGGCCGGGTGATGGCGTGATACGTTTGCCGAGACACAACCCTCTCCCCCGCTGGCGGGAGAGGGCAGGGTGAGGGTGGCTGTGCCACGGACTCCGTGCTGCACGGTGTGCGTGCCAACCCTCACCCCGACCCTCTCCCGCCAGCGGGAGAGGGAGTCTGGCGCAGTCGCGTGATCGCCCAACTCACCGGCACGCTGGGCGGCGTGGAGGAGGGGCGCTGCGTGATCGAGGTGGGGGGTGTCGGCTACCTGGTGCATGCCTCCACCCGCACGCTCTCGGCCCTGCCCACGCCGCCTGCGGTCGCACGCGTGCTGGTGGAGACGCAGGTGCGGGAGGACGCCATCACCTTGTATGGCTTTGCCGACGCGGCGGAGCGGGACTGGTTCCGCCTGCTGACCACGGTGCAGGGCGTGGGTGCCAAGGTGGCGCTCGGCGTGCTGTCCGCGCTGGCGCCGCGCGACCTGGTCGCCGCCATCGCCGCCGGGGACCGCGCCAGCCTGACCCGCGCGCCCGGCGTGGGCGCCAAGCTGGCAGCCCGGCTGCTGTCCGAACTCGCGGCCAAGGCCGGCGCCATGCCCACCGGCACCGCCATGCCGGGCATCGCTGCGGCGACGGGCGTGGAGGCGGACGCGCTCTCCGCGCTGGGCAACCTCGGCTACCGCCGCATCGAGGCGCACCCGGTGGTCACCCGCGTGCGCGAGCGCCTGGGCGAGGACGCCAGGCTGGACGCGGTGATCCGCGACAGTCTGAAGGAGCTGGCGCGGTGACTCCGTCCGGTTTCTTCTCCCTCTCCTTCCGGGAGAGGGCCGGGGTGAGGGTCATCCCGCACATTCGGACCATCGTGCCGCACGCCCCTCACCCAACCCTCTTCCAAGGGGAGAAGGCTTGTCCACGACCGGCCGGAGCTGGGGCATGAGCGACCGTGCGGTCTCTCCGGCCCGTGCGGTGGAGGACGCGGCCGAGGCGTCGCTGCGGCCGCAGGTCCTCGCCGAGTTCATCGGGCAGCAGGCCAGCCGCGAGAACCTGCGTGTGTTCATCCACGCCGCGAAGGGGCGGGCGGAGGCGATGGACCACGTGTTGCTGCATGGGCCGCCAGGGCTGGGCAAGACCACGCTGGCGCAGATCGTCGCGCGCGAGCTGGGCGTGGGGTTCCGCGCCACCTCCGGCCCGGTGATCCAGCGCGCCGGGGACCTGGCCGCCATCCTCACCAACCTGCAGCCGCGCGACGTGCTGTTCATCGACGAGATCCACCGCCTGCAGCCCGCCATCGAGGAAGTGCTCTACCCCGCGATGGAGGACTTCCAGCTCGACCTCATCATCGGCGAGGGGCCGGCCGCCCGCTCCGTCCGGATCGACCTGTCGCCCTTCACCCTGGTCGGCGCCACCACCCGCGCCGGGCTGCTGGCGACGCCGTTGCGCGACCGCTTCGGCATCCCGTTGCGACTGGTGCTCTACACCCCTGCGGAGCTGGAGCTGATCGTGTCCCGCGGCGCCGAGAAGCTGGGCGTCGACCTCACGGCGGCCGGCGCGGCGGAGATCGCCCGGCGCTCCCGCGGCACGCCGCGCGTCGCCGGGCGGCTGCTGCGCCGGGTGCGGGACTTCGCCGCCGTGGCCGGGCAGAGCCCGGTGGACCGCGCCGAGGCGGACGCGGCGCTGACCCGGCTGGAGGTGGACCGGCTCGGCCTGGACGCGATGGACCGCCGCTATCTCCGCCGCATCGCCGAGCACCATGGCGGCGGCCCGGTCGGCGCCGAAACCCTGGCCGCGGCGCTGAACGAGGCGCGCGACACGCTGGAGGACGTGGTCGAGCCCTACCTGATCCAGGAGGGGCTGGTCCTGCGCACCAGCCGGGGCCGCATGCTGGGCGAGCCGGGTTGGCGCCACCTCGGCCTGGCGGTGCCGAAGGCGGCGGCGCCGCTGCTCGACCTGTTGGAACCCGAGGCGTGACGCCGCACCGCCTGGCACTCCGGGTCTACTACGAGGATACCGACGCCGGCGGGGTGGTCTACCATGCGCGCTACCTCGCCTTCGCGGAGCGGGCGCGGACGGAGCTCCTGCGCGCGCTCGGCGTGCCGCATGACGCGCTGGTGCGTAACGAAGGGATGATCTTCGTGGTGCGTCGCATCGAAATGGACTATCTGCGCCCCGCGCGGCTTGACGACCTCGTCACCGTCGCCACCGAACCCACCGCGCTTGGTGCTGCCACGGCCGCGCTGCGGCAGGAGTTCACGGTGGCGGACAGGGCGGTGGCGCGGCTGGATGTGCAACTGGCGTGCGTGCGTGGGGCGGATGGCCGGCCCGCGCGGATACCAACCCGCTGGCGTGCGGCGTTTGAGGAGATGCGGAGTGGGTGACACGAATGCGGCGGCGGTTCCATCCGGGGGCGACCTGTCGATCCTGACGCTGTTCCTGCAGGCCGACATCGTCGTCAAGATCGTCATGGTGCTGCTGCTGCTGGCCAGCGTCTGGGTCTGGGCGATCATCTTCGAGAAGGTCGCCTCCATCCGCCGCGCCAACCGGCAGGCCAATCTGTTCGAGGACCGGTTTTGGTCCGGCGGCAGCCTGGACGAGCTATATGATCAGGAGGGCGCCAAGCCCGCCCACCCGATCGCCGCCGTGTTCGGTGCCGCCATGGGCGAGTGGCGGCGCTCCTCCCGCGTGGCAGGCGCCGACATGGTGCGCGGCGGCGTGCGGGACCGGGTGGACCGCGCCATGACCGTGACCGTCAGCCGCGAGATGGAGCGGATGGAGCGCTGGATGGTGTTCCTGGCCTCCGTCGGCGCCACGGCCCCGTTCGTGGGCCTGTTCGGCACGGTGTGGGGGATCATGCACTCCTTCTCAGCCATCGCCGCCAGCAAGAACACCAGCCTGGCCGTGGTGGCGCCCGGTATCGCGGAGGCGCTGTTTGCCACCGCCATCGGCCTGGTCGCCGCCATCCCGGCGGTGCTGGCCTACAACAAGATCAGCACCGACCTGGCCCGCTTCGCCGCCCGCATGGAGGGGTTCGGCACCGAGTTCGGCGCCATCCTGTCCCGCCAGTCCGAGGAGCGGGTCTGAGCCATGGCGATGCAGTTCGGCAACAAGCCCGCCGGCCGCTACCGCCCGATGGCGGAGATCAACGTCACGCCGCTGGTGGACGTCATGCTGGTGCTGCTGGTGATCTTCATGATCACCGCGCCGCTGCTCAGCTCCAGCGTGAACGTGGACCTGCCGAAGGCCAGCGCCTCCCCCATCACGCCGGAGAAGGACCCGATCACCGTCAGCGTCGCGTCCGACGGCAAGGTCTACCTCGGGAATGACGGCATGGAGCTGGGCGACGTCGTGGCCCGGCTGCAGACCGCCTCCCAGGCGAATGCCGACCGGCGGATCTTCGTGCGGGGAGACAAGAACGTCCCGTATGGCCGCATGATCGAGGTGATGGTCACCATCCGGCAGGGCGGCTTCAACAAGGTGTCGCTGCTGGTGGAGCAGACGGATGGCGGACCGGGCAGCGCCACGCCGGCGATGGCCGCGCCGACGGTGGCGCCGCTGCCGGCGCCGGTCGCCGTGCCGGCGCTGCCGCCCGCCACGCTGCCCGGCCCGCGCCGACGCTGAGCACTGCGGGCTGGCCGGCATGAAGGACGACGACCGCCTGGGTCGCGGCGCCGCATTCTCCTTCGTCTTCCACGCGGTGGTGGCTGGGCTGTTCTTCGCCTTGCCGGCCAAGCCGCCGGAGAAGATGCCGGAGCAGGCGAGCTTCGACGTGGATGTGGAGGGTCCGACGCAGGAGGCGCGGCGGTCCACCGTGTCCGCGCCCACGCCGGCTGCCACGCCCGCGCCCGTCGCCTCGCCCGAGCCGCCCACGCCGGAGCCGCCGAAGCCGACCCCGCCGCAACCACCGCCACCTCCACCGCCGCCACCCCCGCCGCCACCGCCGCCACCTCCACCCACGCCGCCGCCGCCGGACCCGGTCCCGCCGCCGCCCACCCCGACTCCGCCGCCCACGCCAGACCCGACACCCACACCGGCGCCTCCGCCACCGCCGGCGCCGCCCACGCCGCCGCCGCCCGCGCCGGCACCGCCCCTGCCCACGCCGCCTCTGCCGGTGCCGCCACCGCCCACGCCGCCGCCGCCGCCCACGCCGCCGAGCCAGAGCAGCCAGCCGAACCCGACGCGCACGCCGGCGCCGGACAGCCGCAGCCTGCTCAACACGTTGGAACGGTTGCGCTCCCTGCGGCCGCAGACGGAGGCGCCGACCGCCCGCTACAACCCGCCGCGCTCCGGCGCGCCCGAGCAGGGCGGCAGCCTGCGCGGCACGGACAACACGTCACTCTCCGCCGTCCAGCGCGGCGCCATCGGCGAGAAGGTGCGCGACTGCTGGACGCGGGATGCCGGCGCGCTGCATGCGGAGACGTTCTCCGTCCACCTGATCGTCACCACCGACGCCGCCGGGGTGGCCCGGCAGGCGCAGATCGCCCCCGACGACCCGGCATCATCGTTCGGCAGCCCGCTGCACGCCTTTGCCGAGCGCGCCGTTCGCGCGGTGCTGGCGGCGCAATGCTCCGCGCTGCCGCTGCCCTCCGGCATGCTGGGCGCGACCCATCGCTTCGACTTCATCTTCAAGCCCTGAGCGGAGACACGCCATGAGCCTCGTCACTCCCATCCTTGGCCGCCGCGGCGTGCTCGCCGGCACCGCGACGATGCTGGCCGCCCCCGCCTGGGCGCAGCAGGCCACCGGGCCGACCGCTGCCATCACGGTGGACCGCGCCCGCACCGACCCGATCCCGATCGGCATCCCCACCATGGGCGGAGACCTCGGCGGGCAGATCACCGACGTGATCAGCGCCGACCTCCAGCGCTCCGGCCTGTTCAAGCCGGTCGGCGGCGGGGCGGCGGCCGGCGACACGCCGGACTTCACGGCGTGGAAGGCGACCGGCGCGCAGGCACTGGTGACCGGCAACGCCAGTGGCGGCCGGGTGGAGTTCCGCCTGTGGGACGTGCCGGTCGGCCAGCAGATCCAGGGCACCGCCTACACCACCGCCGCCGGCAACTGGCGCCGCGTGGCGCACATCATCGCCGACGTGATCTACGAGCGGCTGCTGGGCGAGAAGGGCTATTTCGACACCCGCATCGTCTACGTCGCCGGCTCCGGCCCGCGCGACCGCCGGGTCAAGCGGTTGGCGATCATGGACCAGGACAGCGAGAACAACCGCTATCTGACGGACGGGTCGTGGCTGGTGCTGACCCCGCGCTTCCACCCGACGATCGACGAGATCGTCTTCATGTCCTACGCCAACAACCGGCCGCGGGTGTATTCGTTCAACCTCGGCAGCGGGGCGCAGCGCGTGTTGGGCGAGTTCGAGGGCATCACCTTCGCGCCGCGGTTCGCGCCGGACGGCAGCCACGTCATCATGTCCGTCACGCGGGGCTCCGGGTCCGACATCGTCACGGTGGGGTTGAATGGCGGCGGCGGCCAGCGGCTGACCAACTCCGGTGCGATCGACACCAGCCCGTGCTACAGCCCGGATGGCTCGCAGATCGTGTTCAACTCCGACCGCGGCGGCGACCAGCAGCTCTACGTCATGGGCGCGGGCGGCGGCGGGGCGAAGCGCATCTCGTTCGGCAGCGGGCAGTATGCCACGCCCGTCTGGTCGCCGCGCGGCGACCTGATCGCCTTCACCCGCCTCGGCTCCTCCTTCGCGATCGGCGTCATGCACCCGGACGGCTCCGGCGAGCGCATCCTGTCCGAAAGCTTCGACGTGGAAGGGCCGACCTTCTGCCCCAATGGCCGCGTGCTGATGTTCTTCCGCGAGAGCGCGGCGCGGGACAATCGCGGCTCGGGCTATTCCTCGCGGCTGGTGTCGATCGACATCACCGGGTTCAACGAGCGTGCGGTGCCGACCGCCGGCGATGCTTCGGACCCGGCCTGGTCGCCGCTGCTCGCCTGATTGCGTTCGACCCAGACCTTGACGGGAAGCCGCAGCATCCGTAGTCGGCGACAACCGGAACGAACTTGATGCTTGACCGTTACTGCATCGACACGTTGGCTTGATCACTTGCAACCCAGGAATGAAGATCGATGAACACGAAGACCTTGGCCCTGCTGGCCACACTCGCCCTGCTGTCCGCCTGCGCGAAACAGGCCGACACGACGGGCACGGCCGGCAACGGCGCCGTCACGTCCGGCACGTCCGGTGCCGTGCCGGGAAGCGAGGAGGACCTGGTGGCCAATGTCGGTGACCGCGTGTTCTTCGATACCGCCCAGCAGAGCCTGAGCGGGGACGCGCGCGGGACGCTGGACCGGCAGTCCACCTGGCTCGGCCGCTACCCGCAGGACGCGGTGCAGATCGCGGGGAACTGTGACGAGCGCGGCACGGAGGAGTACAACATCGCGTTGGGTGCCCGCCGGGCGAACGCAGCGCGCGACTACCTGGTGGCGCACGGCGTCGCGTCCTCGCGCATCAGCACGATCAGCTACGGCAAGGACCGGCCGACCGCGCTGGGCTCGGACGAAAGCGCCTACCAGCAGAACCGCAACGCGATCACGTCCGTCCGCTGATCGGGGTCACACCACGTAAGCCGGCGGTCCGCAGGGATCGCCGGCTGTTTGATGTTTGCCGGCAGGGTTGGCCGACGTAGAACCCGCCCGGCATGGCGGGAGGCTTGGGATGAGGGTGGCCGGGTTGGCTTTGGCGGGGATGTTGCTGGCGGGCGGCCCCGCGCTGGCCCAGATGGACAGTCGCGACGCCATCGCGCTGCAGAACCAGATCCTGGAACTGCGGCAGCAGCTGCAGGTCATGCAACAACGCGGCGGCGGCGCTGCCACGCCGGTGTACCGGCCGGACCGTGGCGCCGGCGCCGACGGCAGCGGGCTGACGGCGCAGCTGCTGGACCGCGTGTCGACCCTGGAGGATCAGGTGCGGACGTTGCGCGGCCGGATCGACGAGTTGACCAACCAGCAGCAGCGCCAGTCGGAGGACTTCGCCAAGCAGATCGGCGATTTGACCTTCGCCATGCAGAACGCCGGCACCGCCCCCGCCGCCAGCCCGCGCACGCCGGCCCCGAGCCTGAGCCCGCCGCCTTCCTCGCTGGGTTCGCTGCCCGCCGGGTCGGGCGGGCCGCCGCCGGGGCCGCCACCGCGCACGCCGGAGATCGCGATGCAGGAAGGCAACGCCGCGTTGGCGCGCCGCGACTACCCGGCGGCCGAGGCAGCCGCACGGGAGGTGCTGGGGAAGAAAGGCCCACGCGCCGCCGACGCGCAGTTCCTGCTGGCGGAGGCCGAGATGGGCGAGCGCAACTACCAGCAGGCCGCACCGGACTTCTACGACGCCTACAACCGCTCCCGCACCGGCGGACGCGCGCCGGACGCCCTGCTGGGCGTGGCCAATGCGCTGGTGGCCCTGGGTGACCGGCAATCCGCGTGCGACGCGCTGGCCAAGCTGCGGGCGGAGTTCCCGCAGCCCCGGCCGGACATCCGGGACGCCGAGGCCGCCACCCGCCAGCGCGCTGCCTGCCACTGAGTGCGGACGCGGCGTTCGCCGCCGCGATGGACCGGCTCGGGCCATGGGACGACGCACGTCGCGTCGCCGTCGCGGTGTCCGGCGGGGCCGACAGCCTGGCGCTGGCGCTCCTGGCGCAGGGTTGGGGTGCGCCCACGGCGTTCGTCGTCGACCATGGGCTGCGTCCGGCCGCCGCGGCCGAGGCCGAGTGGGTCCGCACGACCTTGGCCGCACGCGGAATCCCGGTGGTCGTGCTCCGGCTCGACGGGCTGGAACCGGGACCGGGGATCGCCGCGCGCGCGCGCGCCGCGCGCTACGCGGCCCTGTCCGCGGCCTGTCGGGCGGCCGGGCTGGCGGACCTTCTGCTCGGCCACCATGCGGGCGACCAGGCGGAAACGGTGCTGATGCGACAGCGCCGCCGCAGCGGCCCGGACGGGCTGGCGGGCATGGCGGCCATGGTCGCGACGGACGACGTCCGCCTGCTTCGTCCCCTGCTGGCGGCCGATCCGGGCGGGCTACGGGCGATCGTCCAGGCAGCCGGGCTGACCCCGGTGGAGGACCCGACCAACGCGGACATGCGCACCACGCGCGCCCGGCTGCGCCAGGAGATCGGGACGGACCGCGCGACATTGCTGGCCGACGCTGCCATGGCCGGGAAAGCGCGTGCGGCGGCGGAAGCCGCAGCCGCCGCGGAGCTGGCCCGGCGGGCGACCATCCGCCCCGAGGGTTTTGCCGTGCTGACGCCCGGACCGATCGGCCCGCGCAGCCTGGCGGCCCTGCTTCGCGGCCTGTCCGGGCGGCGCTTTCCGGTGGGGAGGGTGGCCGCGCTTGCCGCCGGGCTGCACCCCGCGACGCTGGCCGGCATGCACGTGCGCCCGGCCGGCCGGCTCGGCCCCGGCTGGTTGCTGGTGCGCGAGGCAGCGGCGCTGGCGCAGCCGGTCCCCGCGCGGCCCGGCGTGGTGTGGGACGGCCGATATCGTGTGGCGGCGGCTCCGATGGGTGGCACGATCGGGGCGGTGGGCCCGGCCGCCGCCGGGCTGCGGTGCCTGTCGAGCCTGCCGGCGGCGGTGCTCCAGGCCCTGCCGGCGCTGCGATACAACACTGTGCTATCGGATGTGCCCGATTTGGCCTATGGTGGTGGCGGCCGGTCGGTGTTGTTGCGCCATGCGGGACTGCCGGCGGCTGGGGCAGCTTTCTTGCCGTCGTGATGCGGTTGGGGGTTTGTTCATGCGGTGGCGGTCCCATGTTGATGACGGACGCCGGATCGGATGTGCGTCGGCGGGATGCCTGGCCCTGGACGGCGCCGGGAACGATTAGGATGGCCAGGGAAACTAGATGAGCAATTTCGGCCGCAACCTCGCACTCTGGGTGATCATCGCCCTGCTGCTGGTGGTGCTGTTCAACCTGTTCCAGCCGGGCTCGACCCAGCGGTCCGCATCGCAGATGGCCTATTCGGACTTCCTGGGTGACGTCGCCAGCGGCCGGGTGCACGACGTGACGATCCAGGGCCGCGTGGTCACCGGGCAGCTGACGGATAACCGGACGTTCCAGACCTATACGCCGGACGATCCCACGCTGGTGCAGAAGCTGACGGACAAGGGCGTGCGCGTCGTCGCCAAGCCGGAGGACGAGGGCAGCAACAACATCTTCCACTACCTGCTCAACTGGTTTCCGATGCTGCTGCTGATCGGCGTCTGGGTGTTCTTCATGCGCCAGATGCAATCGGGCGGCGGCCGGGCGATGGGGTTCGGCAAGTCCCGCGCCCGCATGCTGACGGAGAAGCAGGGCCGCGTCACGTTCGAGGACGTGGCCGGCATCGACGAGGCGAAGTCCGAGCTGCAGGAGATCGTCGAGTTCCTGAAGGACCCGCAGAAGTTCCAGCGCCTGGGCGGCAAGATCCCGAAGGGCGTGCTGCTCGTGGGCCCGCCCGGCACCGGTAAGACGCTGCTGGCGCGCGCCATCGCCGGCGAGGCCAACGTGCCGTTCTTCACCATCTCCGGCTCCGACTTCGTGGAGATGTTCGTGGGCGTCGGCGCCTCGCGCGTCCGCGACATGTTCGAGCAGGGCAAGAAGAACGCGCCCTGTATCATCTTCATCGACGAGATCGACGCCGTCGGGCGGCATCGTGGCGCGGGCCTGGGCGGCGGCAATGACGAGCGGGAGCAGACGCTCAACCAGATGCTGGTCGAGATGGACGGCTTCGAGAGCAATGAGGGCGTGATCCTGATCGCGGCGACCAACCGCCCCGACGTGCTGGACCCGGCGCTGCTGCGTCCGGGCCGGTTCGACCGCCAGGTGGTGGTGCCGAACCCGGATGTCGGCGGGCGCGAGAAGATTCTCCGCGTGCACATGCGCAAGGTTCCGCTGGCCAACGACGTCGATCCGAAGACCATCGCGCGCGGCACGCCCGGCTTCTCCGGCGCGGATTTGGCGAACCTGGTCAACGAGGCGGCGCTGCTGGCGGCCCGCATGGGCAAGCGGACTGTGGCGATGTTCGAGTTCGAGCACGCCAAGGACAAGGTGATGATGGGCAGCGAGCGTCGTTCGCTGGTCATGTCCGATGCCGAGAAGCGGATGACCGCCTACCACGAGTCGGGTCATGCGCTGTGTGCCATGCACGAGCCGGATTGCGACCCGGTCCACAAGGCCACCATCATCCCGCGTGGCCGCGCACTCGGCCTGGTGATGAGCCTGCCGGAGGGCGACCGCCTGTCGGAGAACAAGGCCCGCCTGGTCGCAAGGCTGGTGATGGCGATGGGTGGACGCGTCGCCGAGGAGATCATCTTCGGTGCCGACCGGGTCTCCACCGGTGCCGGCGGCGACATCAAGCAGGCGACCAACATCGCCCGCAACATGGTCACCGAATGGGGCATGAGCGAGTCGCTCGGCATGATCGCGTATGGCGACAACAGCCAGGAGGTGTTCCTGGGCCACTCCGTGACGCAGAACAAGAACGTGTCCGAGGTGACAGCGAGGGAGATCGATGCCGAGATCAAGGGCATCATCGACCGCGCCTACGAGAAGGCACGGCAGATCCTCTCCGACAACATTGAGGAACTGCATCGGCTGGCCCGCGGCCTGCTGGAGCACGAGACGCTGTCCGGCGACGAAATCCGCACGGTGCTGCGTGGCGAGACGGTGATCAAGAAGATCGTGGACGAGCCGGCACCGGAGACGCGCCGGGCGTCCGTGCCGTCGACCCGGCCGGTGGCGCCGCCCGCAGGTGGTTTGGGCGCCGCTCCGCAACCGGGCTGACGCCGCACGGCCGCCATGGGCCGGATCGAGCCGATCGTGGCGCGGCTGCACTCACTGCATCCGCGCCTCATCGACCTAAGCCTTGAACGCCTGCAACGCCTGCTCGAACACCTCGGCCACCCTGAACGACGCCTCCCACCGATTATCCACGTGGCGGGGACGAACGGCAAAGGCAGCACGTGCGCGTTCCTGCGCGCGATCGCCGAAGCGGCAGGGCTCCGTGTGCACGTCTACACCTCGCCCCACCTGGTTCGTTTCAACGAGCGGTTCCGCATAGCGGGCGAGCTGGTCACCGACGAGGTTTTGGCGGACGTTCTGGAGCGCATCGAGCGCGTCAACGCCAGTGCCCCGATCACGGTCTTCGAGGTCATCACCGCCGCCGCCTTCGTCGTGTTTGCAGGCACGCCCGCCGATCTGTGCGTCGTGGAGGTCGGCCTGGGCGGCCGGGGCGATGCGACCAACGTCGTCACCCCGAAGGCGAGCGCTATAACCTCCATCTCACTGGACCACCGCGAGCTGCTGGGTGAGACCCTGGAGCTGATCGCCGCGGAGAAGGCAGGCATCCTGAAGCCCGGCGTCCCCGCCGTCACCGGACGCCAACTTCCCGGTGTGCTCGATGTGCTGGAGGCGGCAGGTCCGTTGCGCGCCCGGGATCGCGACTGGTGGATCGAGCCGCATGAGGCCGGCCTTTGCTACCACGATGCAGCGGGCGAGCTGCGTCTGCCATCGCTCCGGCTCCCGGGCGACCACCAGCTCGACAATGCAGGGATCGCGGTCGCAGCGATCCGCGCTGCCGCCATCGGGGTCACGGACTTCCACGGTTTGGCGCAGGCGAGGTGGCCAGCCCGGCTCCAGCGCTTGCACGGCCGGCTGGCCTCCATGGTGCCCGAGCAGGAGTTGTGGCTCGACGGCGGCCACAATCCGGGTGCCGGCGAAGCCCTCGCCGCGCATCTGTCCAACTGGGGACCGACGCACCTGATCGTCGGCATGAAGCAGGCCAAGGACACCGCCGAGTTCCTTCGCCCGCTTCTGCCGCACGCCGCCAGCCTATGGGCTGTGGCGGAGCCGGAGCAGCACCTGGCCCTTCCGGTCGAGGCGATCGTGGCGGCTTCGGGCGGGATCGCACGCCCCGGCCCGACGGTCGTCGATGCACTTGGCTCCATCGGCGGCAGGCCCGGTCGCGTGCTGATCTGCGGCAGCCTCTACCTCGCTGGCGAGGTGCTGAAGGCCGACGGGGTCGAACTGCGATGATCCACCGAACGACCGGGCATTGACCGAGGCTGTCGGCCAATCCATGCGAGGGCGGGGACACCGTGGATGTCGGGACCGCGCTGCCGGGCAACACGGTGGCGCGCCAGCTGTCTGGCGGCTCGACACGCCACTCCGCGCTTCATCCGCTACGAGTTTGCGCGGTGACGTCTCAGTCGGCCTGGAACGCCAGCGATAGCCCGTTCATGCAATACCGCTCGCCGGTCGGCTCCGGGCCGTCCGGAAACACGTGACCCAGATGTCCGCCGCACTGGCTGCAATGCGCCTCTGTGCGGACCATGCCGAGGCTTCGGTCGGTCGTGGTCGCCACCGCGCCCTCGATCGGCTGGAAGAAGCTCGGCCAGCCGCTGCCGCTCTCGTACTTCGTGTCCGAGCTGAACAGCGCTTGCCCGCAGCCAGCGCAGGAGAATAGGCCCGTGCGCTTCTCGAAGTTGAGTTTGCTGCTGCCCGGCCGCTCTGTGCCGTGTTGCCGCAGGACGTGGTATTGCTCCGGCGAGAGCGTTGCCTTCCACTCGGTCTCCGACCGCTCGACCGGGAACGTCGCGTCAGGCGCCGCTGTCTTCGCTCCAAACCAACCTGCCATGGCGTGTTCTCCTCTGCACTGCCGCTAAATGGTACGGCCGGTCGGCGGTGGCAACGCCGCACTTCAGCCCTGCCGCGTCAAACGGGGCAAGAAACCGAGCCAGTCCCAGGGAAGGAGTCGCGTTCCCCCCGGGCTGCTACTCGGCGGCGATCCCTGCCGCGGCGGCCTCTGCCCGGGCCCATACCGCGGTGTCGTGGAAGACGGCGCCGCCATTCGGATAGGCGGGCTCGTCGCTCGTCAGCGCATTGATGCCGATGCCGCCCTCGAACGCCGCGTGCGGCCAGACGCTTTCGACGACGATCGTGCCAGGGCGCTGCCCGTCGCCGATCGCCGCGTGGAGGATGACCTCGCCCCGCACATTGCCGAGCCGCATGAGGTCACCCGGCGCCACGCCCAGCCGGGCGGCGTCGGCGGGATGGAGCAAGGCGGTCGGACGGCCCTCGCGCTCGCGGGACTTGGCGGTCTCCGTAAAGCTTGTGTTGAGGAACTGCCGTGCCGGGGCCGTCACCAACCGGAACGGGTGAAGTGCGCTGGCCGCGTCATAGACCTCCCAATGATCCGGTAGCCGCGGCATGGTACCGTGCGCCGGGCCGATCGCCGCCCAGTCAGGGGCGAAGTGGAAGCGGCCATCGGCATGGGGAAAGCCATCCAGGAAGTGGCTGGCGCGGAAGCCAGGTTGCCGGTCGACCCATCGCCCCGCCACCAGCGCATCATATCCCTCGTAGCCGGACGCCCTCAGGGTCGCGTCAGCCAACTCCGCAGCGCTCATGTCGAAGCCGGGATGGCTGGCGCCGAGCCGCTTGGCCAGGGTGCAGATCACGTCGTGGTTGGAACGGCACGCGCCCGGCGGCTCCACCAGCCTGCGCCCGGCCTGCACGTGGCTGTGCCCGCCGGCATGGTAGATGTCGTCATGTTCGAGGAAGGTGGTGGCCGGCAGCACGATGTCGGCCACGGCAGCGGTCTCGGTCATGAACTGCTCGTGCACGACGGTGAACAGGTCCGCGCGCGCGAAGCCGCGGCGGACGCGGTTGCTGTCGGGCGCCACCGCCATCGGGTTGGTGTTCTGGATCAGGAGGGCGTGCACGGGCGGACCGGCCCCGAGATCATCCGGATCGTCCGTCAGCACGGCGCCGATCCGGCTCATGTCCAGTTCCCGCACCGAGAGGTCGCGGCGGTCCAGACCCTCGATCAGCGTCTTGTCCCAGCCGTAGATGTCGCGGTTGTTCCAGAACGCCCCGCCGCCCGGATGCTGCCACTTGCCGGTGACGGTCGGCAGGCAGGTGACGGCGTGCAGCATCGCCGCGCCGTTGCGCGCCCGGCTGAACCCATAGCCGACGCGGAGATAGGCGCGGGGCGTGGCGTTGTAGGCACGGGCGAAGGCCTCGATGTCGGCCACGTCCAGCCCGGTAATGGCGGCGGCCCAGGCCGGCGTGCGGCCGCGCAGATGCGCCTCCAATTCCGCCGGCACGTCGGCGTAGCGGGCCATATAGTCGCGGTCCGCATGCCCATCCCGGAACGCGCAATGCATGACGGCGCAGGCGAGCGCCCCGTCGGTGCCCGGGCGGAGCGCCAGGTGGGTGTCCGCGACGGCGGCCGTGCCGGTGCGGTAGGGATCCACCACGACCAGCTTGGCTCCCCGCCGCTTGCGGGCGCGCGTGATGTGGGTCATGGCGTTGACCTGCGTCGCCACGGGGTTGCCGCCCCACATGACGATGAGGTCGGCCTCTGCCATCTCCCGCGGGTCGGGCCCGGTGATGCGGCCGACCCCCGCCCGCCAGCCGGACTCCATGACGGTGGTGCATATCGTCATCTTCTGGCGCGAGTAGCCCATCACGTGGCGCAGGCGGTTGATGCCGTCCCGCTGCACGTGTCCCATGGTCCCGGCGAAGTAGTACGGCCAGACCGTTTCCGCGCCGTGCCGTTGCGCCAGGACGGTAAAGCCGGTGGCGATGCGGTCCAGCGCCTCGTCCCAGCCGATCGGGCGGAACGCACCCGCGCCCTTGGCACCGGTCCGCAGCAGCGGGGTGGTGAGCCGGTCCGGGTGGTGCTGCCGCTCGGCATAGCGCGCGACCTTGGCGCAGATGACCCCGGCGGTGTAGTCATTGCCAGTCGCGCCCCGCACGGTGGAGATGCGGTTGGCCGTCACGTCCACTTCCAGCGCGCAGCAGGAGGGGCAATCATGCGGGCAGACGGTGGCGTGGAACGTCATGGGCCGGTCCTCTACCAGGGAGGATGACGCAGGGTGCAGCCTGAAGGCAATGGGCGGTCAGGCCCGCCGCACGACGTAGCGCTCTTCCAGCGCCGCGGAGATCTCGTTGGCATGCACGGGGTCGCGCGCCTCCACGATCACCTCGAGCTCCGCCGTCTGGACGGAGGGGGCGGCGAACAGCCGCTTATGCGTCACTTCGATCACGTTGCCGCCCTTGGCCGCGATGCGCCCGGCGATGTCGGCCAGCACGCCGGGCCGGTCCGGGATCTCCAGCAGCAGGCGCAGCAGGCGGCCGTCCCGCAGCAGGCCGCGCAGCAAGACGTTGGCGAGGATGCGGGAGTCGATGTTGCCGCCGCAGACCACCGTGGCGACCCGGCGCCCGCGGAACCGCTCGGGGAAGGCCAGCAGCGCGGCGACGCCGGTGGCGCCAGCCCCCTCGGCAACCAGCTTGGCGCCCTCCGCCAGCAGCGCGATGGCGTCTTCCACCACCCGTTCCGGCACGGCCAGGACGTCGTGGACATGCGCCCGGATCACCTCCAACGGCGCGATCCCGATGTCCCGCACCGCGATGCCCTCGGCGATGGTGGGCCCGCCGACCTGGAGCGGCCGCCCGGCCAGCGTCTGTCCCAGGGAGGCATAGCCCGCAACCTCGACCCCGATCACCTCCAGCCCTGGCCGGAGGGCGGCGGCCACGGCCGCGCAGCCGGCGATCATGCCCCCGCCGCCCACCGGCACCAGCAGCACGTCCAAGGGCCCGGCATCTTCCAGCAGTTCCAACGCGAGGGTGCCTTGGCCGGCGATGACCGCCGGGTCGTCATAGGGGTGGACGAAGACGAGCCCATGCTGCCGGGCAAGCAGCCGCGCGTGGTCGGCCGCATCGACCAGGGTGTCGCCATGCAGGACGACGGTGGCGCCCCACGCCGCGGTGCGGGCCACCTTGGTCGCCGGGGTGAAGAACGGCATCACGATGGTGGCGGCGATCCCGGCCAACCCTGCATGCCGCGCAACCGCTTGCGCGTGGTTGCCCGCGGACATCGCCACCACCCCGGCCTGCCGCTCCGCGGCCGTCAGCTGGGCCAGCTTGTTGGCCGCCCCGCGCTCCTTGAACGACCCGATCGCCTGCAGGCTCTCGAGCTTCAGCGTGACATGGCAGCCGGTCGCTTGGCTGACCGCATCCGAGTACAGCGTCGGGGTGCGGGTCACGCGCCCGGCGATGCGGTCGGCGGCGGCCTGCACGTCGGCAAGGGTGATCATGGCTGCGCCGACGAGGGCTTAGCCGAAGGCGACGGCCAGGATCTCGTAGGTGCGATCGCCACCCGGCGCCGGCACGGATACGGTGGAGCCGACCTTCTTGTTGATCAGCGCCTTGGCCAGCGGCGAGGAGATCGACAGGCGGGACTGCTTGATGTCGGCCTCGTGCATGCCGACGATCTGGTAGGTCGCTTCCTTCTCCGTCTCCTCGTCCACCAGCGTCACATGCGCGCCGAACTTCACCGTGTCGCCCGACAGGGTCGCCGGATCGATCACCTCCGCACCCGAGATGATCTCGCCCAACTCCAGGATGCGTCCCTCGATGAAGGACTGCCGCTCGCGCGCGGCGTCATACTCCGCGTTCTCGCTGAGGTCGCCGTGGCTGCGGGCCTCGGCGATGGCGCGGATCACCGCCGGACGCTCCTGCGACTTCAGCGTGCGCAACTCGTCTTCAAGGCGGACCAGGCCGGACGCGGTCATCGGAAATTTCTGCAAGGTAGGCAGTTCCTGGGGTTGTCCGGACGTTCCGGGATACAGGCAGACACGCTCGCACGGCAGGCAGCGAACGCGCCTGCCGGGCTTCAGAACGATCCGCGAAAGTAGGACTGAAGCGGAGCGACTTCAAGCGTCCCGGCTTTCAGGGCTGCTATGGCGTGGACCGCGGCCCGGGCCCCTGCGATGGTCGTGTAGTGAGGGACGCCGTGCGTCAGTGCCGAGCGGCGGATGTCGAAACTGTCCGCCAGGGACTGTGCGCCGCCCGCCGTGTTGATCACCAGCTGGATGTCGCCGGAGCGGATCGCGTCGACGCAGTGCGGCCGGCCTTCCAGCACCTTGTTCACCAGCTTGACCGGCAGCCCGGCCTCAGTGATCCGCTTGGCCGTGCCGGAGGTGGCGATGATCGCGAAGCCCATTGCCGTCAGCCGCCGGGCCATGCCCACCAGCTTCTGCTTGTCGGCGTCGCGGACCGAGAGGAACACGGTGCCGGCCAAGGGCAGCTTCACCCCGGCGCCAAGCTGGGACTTGGCGAAGGCCCGCTCGAACGAGGTGTCCAAGCCCATGACCTCGCCGGTGGACTTCATCTCCGGCCCGAGGATGGTGTCGACGTTGGGGAAGCGGGCGAAGGGGAACACCGCCTCCTTCACCGCGACGTGCTGGGCGATGGCATCGTCGTCCAGCTTGAACCCGGCGAGCCGGGCGCCGGCCATGACGCGGGCGCCGATCTTGGCAATGGGCACGCCGGTGGCCTTGGCGACGAACGGCACGGTGCGGCTGGCGCGGGGGTTGACCTCCAGCACGTAGATGTCGCCCTCCTTGATCGCATACTGCACGTTCATCAGGCCGACCACGCCGAGCGCCTTGGCCATCGCCTCCGTCTGGTCCTTCAGTTCGGTGATGGTGGCGGGCGGCAGGGTGTAGGGCGGCAGCGAGCAGGCGCTGTCGCCGGAATGGATGCCGGCCTCCTCGATGTGCTCCATCACGCCGGCCACGTACACCGTCTCGCCGTCGGCGATGCAGTCCACGTCCACCTCGATGGCGTCGTTGAGGTAGTGGTCGACCAGCACCGGGTTGTCGCCGGACACCTGCACCGCCTCGCGGATGTAGCGTTGCAGCCCGGCGCGGTCGTGCACGATCTGCATGCCGCGCCCGCCCAGCACGTAGGAGGGGCGGAGCACGACGGGGTAGCCGACCGTGGCGGCGATCGCCTCCGCCTCCTCGGGCGTGCGCGCAATGCCGTTGGGCGGCTGCAACAGGTCGAGCTTCTGCAGCAGCACCTGGAACCGCTCCCGGTCTTCCGCCATGTCGATGGCGTCCGCCGAGGTGCCGAGGATGGGGATGCCGGCCTCCGTCAACGCCTTGCTCAGCTTCAGCGGGGTTTGGCCGCCATACTGCACGATGCAGCCGAGCACGGTGCCGTTCGCCTGCTCACGGCGGACCAGCGCGATCACGTCTTCGGACGTGAGCGGCTCGAAATACAGCCGGTCGGAGGTATCGTAGTCGGTCGACACCGTTTCCGGGTTGCAGTTGACCATGATGGTCTCAAACCCGGCCTCGCGCAGGGCGTAGGCGGCGTGGACGCAGCAATAGTCGAACTCGATGCCCTGGCCGATGCGGTTCGGGCCGCCGCCGAGGATGACGACCTTCTGCCGGTCCGTCGGGTCCGCCTCGCAGGCTGGCGTGCCGTAGCCGCCTTCGTAGGTGGAGTACATGTAGGGGGTGGCGGAGGCGAACTCCCCGGCGCAGGTGTCGATGCGCTTGTAGACCGGGTGCACGCCCGCCGCCTCGCGCGCCGCGGTGACGCCCGCCTCGCTCAGCCCAGTCAGCTGCCCAAGCCGGCGGTCCGAGAAGCCGAGCGCCTTCAGTCGGCGCAAGGCGTAGGCGTCCTTGGGCAGGCCGTTCGCGGCGACCTCCTGCTCCGCCTGCACCAGCCGGGCCAGTTCACGCAGGAACCACGGGTCGAAGCGGCTGGCGGCGTGGATGTCCTCGATCGACAGGCCGGCGCGGATCGCCTGTGCCGCCATCAGCAGCCGGTCCGGCCGCGGCTGCGACAAGGCGGCACGGAAGGCGTCCCGCCCGCCATCGCCCGGCGGCTCCACCGGGTCCAGCCCGTGCAGCCCCGTCTCCATCGAGCGCAGGCCCTTCTGCAAGGCCTCGGCGAAGGAGCGGCCGATCGCCATCGCCTCGCCGACCGATTTCATGGAGGTGGAGAGCAGGGCAGGGGTGCCGGGGAACTTCTCGAACGTGAAGCGGGGGATCTTCACCACCACGTAGTCGATGGTCGGCTCGAACGCGGCCGGGGTGGTGCGGGTGATGTCGTTGGCCAGTTCGTCCAGCGTGTAGCCGACGGCGAGCTTGGCGGCGACCTTGGCGATCGGGAACCCGGTCGCCTTGGATGCCAGGGCCGAGGAGCGGGAGACGCGCGGGTTCATCTCGATCACCAGCATGCGGCCGTCCGCCGGGTTGATCGCCCACTGCACGTTGGAGCCGCCGGTGTCGACGCCGATCGCCCGCAGGCAGGCGATGGAGCCGTCGCGCATGCGCTGGTATTCACGGTCGGTGAGTGTCAGGGCCGGTGCGACGGTGACGCTATCGCCGGTGTGCACGCCCATCGGGTCCACGTTCTCGATCGCGCAGACGATGATGCAGTTGTCGGCGCGGTCGCGCACGACCTCCATCTCGAACTCCTTCCAGCCGACGATGCTCTCCTCGATCAGCACCTCGGTGGTGGGGGAGGCGTCCAGGCCGGAGCCGACGATCGCCTCGAACTCCTCCCGGTTGTAGGCGATGCCGCCGCCGGTGCCGCCCAGGGTGAAGGAGGGGCGGATCACCAGCGGCAGGCCGATGCTGGCGAGCGCCTCGCGCGCTTCCGCCATGGTGTGGGCGATGGCGGAGCGCGGGCTGTCGATGCCGATGGCGGCCATGGCGTCGCGGAACTTCAGCCGGTCCTCGGCACGGTCGATCACCTCGGCGCGGGCGCCGATCAGCTCCACGCCGTGCTTGGCCAGCGTGCCGGCGGCGTCCAGCGCCATGGCGATGTTGAGCGCGGTCTGCCCGCCCATGGTGGGGAGGATGGCGTCCGGCTTCTCCCGGATGATGACCTTTTCCACCAGCGCGGGCGTGATCGGCTCGATATACGTGGCGTCCGCCAAGTCCGGGTCGGTCATGATGGTGGCGGGATTGGAGTTGACCAGGATCACCCGGTAGCCCTCCGCCCGCAGCGCCTTGCAGGCCTGGGCGCCGGAGTAGTCGAATTCGCAAGCCTGCCCGATGACGATCGGGCCGGCGCCGATGATGAGGATGGACGCGATGTCGGTGCGGCGCGGCATGGTCCGTCTTATTTCGACCGTGAGGCATCTTGAGGATGGTCCGTCGCCGCGACGCGTCGCTCCAACCAAGTCCAACTGCTGTCAGGCAGCCATCCCTGGGAGGACCTTGGATCAACCTTCATGACAAAATAGCGCGCCTTGTTGGTGTGCTGCTCGACCTGCGCACTGAGTTCATCCACGGTGAGCCGCGTCTGTATGAGGTAGACGGCTGGGATGTGATTCCACCAAGCGGTGAAGTCCGGATTTCCTCTGATCAGAGATCTCAGCCCGTCGTGGTCGATGCGATCGTCCGCAACATCTACCGCAACGATAAAGGTTTGCTCCGCCATCACGATCATCCTTGAGATGAATTTGCATCAGGGGGTTGAGGCTTGTGTGTATCGGACGTGGAAAGCAATCCGGTAATCGTCGAGCTAACCTCACGCCGCGTGCCATCGCTGACCTCATTCGAACCTATGATGTCGAGGGCGCGATGCATGAACGTGTAGCGCTCTGACCTAAGTAGTTCCGGGCGAAAGGCGACAGCATAGATGGCCAAGCCGGTCGCCGTCAGCGTTGTCACTGCACCCAAGCCGCCCACAAGCCAGACCAGAGTTCCGGTGGCGACCAGCGCTATACCGAAGCAGGACAACGCGAAGGCAAGTAAGCAAACGAGGAGGAATGGAATGGGGTAGGAAACTGTCACTGACCTGACGACTTCCCGGAAACTGCCTCTCCCGGCCATTCACGTCGGCCTTTGGTCCATCATCGCCGTAAAGCGGCGGAACAGATGTGCGCTGTCGGAGGGGCCGGGGCTCGCCTCCGGATGGTACTGCACGCTGAACGCCCGGCGGGCGTCGCAGGCGATGCCCTCGTTGCTGCCGTCGAACAGCGAGGTGTGGGTGATCCGCACGCCTTCCGGCAGGCTGTCGTCGGCGACGGCAAAGCCGTGATTCTGGCTGGTGATCTCCACTCTGCCAGTGGCCAGTTCCTTCACCGGCTGGTTGGCGCCGCGGTGGCCGCGATCCAGCTTGTAGGTGCGCGCGCCCAGCGCGAGCGCCAGCAGCTGGTGGCCGAGGCAGATGCCGAACACCGGCACCTGGGCGTCCATCACGGCCTGGATCGCCGGCACAGCGTAGACGGCGGTGGCTGCCGGATCGCCCGGTCCGTTGGACAGGAACACGCCGTCGGGCTTGTGGCGCAGGATGTCCTCGGCCGTGGCATCCGCCGGCACCACCGTCACGCGGCACCCGGCCGAAGCCAACGAGCGCAGGATGTTGCGCTTGGCGCCGTAATCCACCGCCACGACGTGGTGCTTCGGCGCGACCTGGCTCTGGAAGCCGTGCTCGATCGACCAGACGCCCTCGTCCCACTCGTATGTCTGGGTGCAGGACACCTGCTTGGCGAGGTCCATCCCCTCCAGCCCGGGCCAGGCCTGCGCCTTCGCCCGCAACGCCGCGATGTCGAACGCGCCGTCGGCCGGGAAGGCGATCACGGCCGTCGGCGGCCCGCCATCGCGGATGCGCAGGGTCAACGCCCGCGTGTCCACGCCCCCGATGCCCGGCAAGCCCTGCGCCAGCAGCCACGCCTGCAGCGTCTGCGTCGAGCGCCAGTTGGACGGCTCCGTCACGTCCTGCTTCACCACCAGGCCGAGCGCCGCCGGGTTGACGGCTTCCATGTCGCCCAGGTTGGTGCCGACATTGCCGATATGCGGGAAGGTGAAGGTGATGATCTGCCCGGCATAGGACGGATCGGTCAGCGTCTCCTGGTAGCCCGTCATCCCGGTGTTGAAGCACAGCTCCCCCACGCGCCCGTCGCTGGGCGCGCCGAACCCGCGGCCCCAGAGCACGCTGCCATCCGCCAGTACGAGGGCGGCGGTGGCGCCGGGCGGAGCGGTCTCGGTCTGGGGCATGGGGGTGCTCGATGCGGAGGGTTGCAGGTCGGCGAAGGCCAGCCCGGTGGCGGCGACGATGGCGGACCAGTGCTTGGACGGGATCGCACGCGCCTGCCGCCATTTGCGAACGGCCTCATGGCCGACGCCGGTGAGGCGGGCTGCGGCGTTCGCACCTCCCAGTTGGGAAAGGATGTCGTCGATGCTCGGCACGATTGCCGGTATATGGGAAAAAACTTACCAACGCAAAGATGTTGTAGTAGTCATCTAAGATGACCATAACGCTGGCATGGCGAAGCAAGCTGTCAGCGCATCGGAGTTCAAGGCAAAGTGCCTCGACCTGCTCGATCAGGTAGGAAGGGGAGAGATCGAGGAGTTGGAGGTGACCAAGCGCGGCCGCGTGGTCGCGCGGCTGCTACCGCCTCACGCGAGCTTGGTTACGGCCGAACACTGGCATGGCTTCATGCGCGGCAGCGTTGACATCCCGGCAGGCTTCGATCTGACCGAGCCGGCCTCGGACGAGGCTTGGGATGCGGAATCGGGGATCCTTCACCGGTGAGCGGCGTGTTGCTCGATACCTGCGCCGTGATCTGGTTCGCGGAGGGACGCTTGCCAGAAACGACGGTCGCGACGCTCAGTCCGTTCGTCGACGCCAGCGAGGTGTTCTACTCACCGGTCTCCGCGTGGGAAATCGGCGTGCTCGGGCGTCCCCGGCGGGACGGTCCGCGCCTCCGCTTCGATCCTAACCCGGCGGCATGGTTCAACAGGTTTCGCTCCGGTCCAGGCCTGCGGGAGGCCAGGCTTTCCACCGAGGTCGCCATGGCCGCATCGTTACTCCCAGCGGACATCCATCTCGACCCTGCCGACCGGTTCTTGATTGCCGAGGCCCAGCATCGCGGCATCCCGCTGGTGACCAGCGACCGCCGCATCATCGGCTATGCTGCGCAAGGCGTCCTCGACGTCATCGCCTGCCGTCCCATCTCGGATTGATCCCAATGACCCTCCGCACCCGATTTACCGACGCGCTCAAGACCTCCATGAAGGCAGGCGATGCCGCACGCACCTCGACCGTGCGGATGATCCTGGCCAAGGTAAAGGACGCCGACATCGCCGCGCGCCCGGCCGAGCCGCTTGGCGACGACGCCGTCACGGCCGTGCTGCGCGGCATGGTGAAGTCCCGCCGGGAATCCGTGGCTCTATACAACCAGGGCGCGCGGCCAGAGCTGGCAGCGAAGGAGGAGGCGGAGATCGCCGTCATCGAGGGCTTCCTGCCGCAGCAAATGGACGAGGCCGCCGTCGCCGTCGCCGTGCAGGCAGCCATTGCCGAGACGGGCGCGGCCGGGCCGAAGGACATGGGCCGGGTCATGGCGGCGCTGAAGGCCAGGCACGCCGCCGCCCTGGACATGGCGCGCGCCACCCCGCTGGTGAAGGCGCGCCTGGCCGGCTGATGGCGCTCCCGCCCGCCTTCCTGGACGAGCTGCGGGCGCGTACCCCCATGGCGGCCCTGGTCGGCCGCAAGGTGAAGCTCGCGCGCTCGGGCAAGTCCTGGAAGGGTTGCTGCCCCTTCCACGGCGAGAAGACCGCCTCGTTCTACGTCTACGACGACGGCTACCACTGCTTCGGCTGCGGCGCGCATGGGGACGCCATCGGCTTCGTCATGAACACGGAAGGCGCCGGCTTCATCGAGGCGGTGGAGCGCCTGGCCGGCGAGGCCGGGTTGGAGGTGCCCAAGCCGTCCCCTGCCGCCGCCGAGGCGGAGCGCGAGCGGCTCGACCTCACCGGCGTGCTCGACCTTGCCGCCGCCGGCTTCGCCCGGCGCCTGCACGAGCCGCAGGGGCGGGAGGCGCTGGCCTACCTGCGCGGCCGTGGCCTCACCGACCAGACGATCGCGCGGTTCGGCCTTGGCTGGTCCGGCGACGGGCGCGGCGGGCTGGCGGCGGAGCTGGCGCGCGCCGACGTCGACCCGGCGCGCATGGCGGAGGCGGGGCTGCTGCAATCGCGCGACGACGGCTCGACGCGGGAGCTGTTCTACAACCGGGTGATGTTCCCGATCCGGGACCGTCGCGGGCGCACGGTTAGCTTCGGCGGCCGGGCGCTGGGCGATGCCAAGCCGAAATACATCAACGGCCCCGAGACCGCGATCTACTCGAAGGGCCGCACCCTCTACGCGCTGGACCTGGCGCGCGAGGGTGCGCGCCGCTCCGAACACGGTGTGATCGTCGTCGAGGGCTACATGGACGTCATCGCCTTGCACCAGGCCGGGTTCGGCGGTGCCGTGGCGCCGTTGGGCACGGCGCTGACGGCCGGGCAGCTGGAGGAACTCTGGCGCATGTCCGACGCGCCCACGCTGTGCTTCGACGGCGACGCGGCGGGTGCGCGCGCGGCGGCCCGGGCGGCCGAGGTGGCGCTGCCCTTGATCGCGCCGGACCGCACGCTGTGCCTGACCACCCTGCCGGCGGGGGAGGATCCGGACTCTCTGGTCCATCGCCGCGGCTCCGCCGGCTTCGTTGCCGTCCTCGCCACCAAACGACCGCTCGCCGACGCCTTGTTCGACCTGCTGCGGGAGGGTTTCGCGAGTGACACGCCAGAGGCGCGGGCCGCCCTGCGCAACCGGTTGGACGCGGCAGCCGCACGGATCGCCGACAAGGGCCTGGCGAGCGAATACCGCTCCGCCCTGCGCGACCGCCTGTTCGCCGCCACCCGGCGCCGCGGCGCTCCCGGAGCAGGGCTGGCCAAACCGCCGCCGCGGATCGCCTTGACGGAGGGCCCAGCCACGGCGGAGCGGCACCGGGCGCTGCTCGCCATCCTCCTCAACCATCCGGTCCTGATCGGGGATGTGGCCGAAGCGCTGTCCAGCCTGCCGCTCGATCCTGCAAGCGCCAAGCTGCGGGACACGTTGATTCACTGGTATGAATCGGGCGAGGAGCTTGACACCGTCGGGCTCATGAACCACCTCGCACAGTCTGGACACGCCGAGCAGGCGCGGCTCGTGCTCGCCGCGCGGCCGGTGCCCCTCCCAGCCTGTGCTGGGGAAGGCGCCATGCCGGCAGAGGCGGAGGCGGGATGGTGGCACTTCTTCGGACTGCTGAATCGGCCCCGGCTGGAGCAGGAGGTCGCCGCCGCCGCCGCCGCGTTCCAGCGCTCGCCTGACGCAGCGGCGCAAAACCGCCTCGTTGCGCTGTGTGCCGCGCGGGAGGCCCTGGCGTACGACGCCCAGGTCGATGATGCAGAGGCCTGACCGGCCGCCCTAGAGTTTGGAGACTGTCCCTATGGCGACGAAGCCCGCCGCGACCGCCGAATCCGCCACCGCCGAACAGGATGCCGACGCCACCCTGCTCGACACCAATGCCGCCGCCGTCAAGCGCCTGATCGCGCGTGGCAAGGAGCGCGGCTACATCACGTTCGACGAGCTCAACGCCGTCCTGCCGCCGGAGCACAACAGCTCCGAGCAGATCGAGGACGTGATGGCGATGCTCAGCGAGATGGGCATCCAGGTCGTCGAGGGCGAGGAGGCGGAGGACAGCGAGGCCGCGCCGGTCAAGGCCGAGAAGGCGGAGGAGGAAGAGGGCGCGGAAACCGAGACCGCCGGCAACGTCGACGAGGCCAATATCGGCCGCACCGATGACCCGGTGCGCATGTATCTGCGCGAGATGGGCTCGGTGGAGCTGCTGTCGCGCGAGGGCGAGATCGCCATCGCCAAGCGGATCGAGGCCGGGCGCGACATGATGATCGGCGGCCTGTGCGAGAGCCCGCTGACCTTCCGCGCCATCATCGCCTGGCACGAGGCGCTGAAGGCCGGGCGCATGCTGTTGCGCGACATCGTCGACCTGGAGGCGACACAGGGCGCCGGCGCGCCGCCACCCGAGGCGATCGTCGAGGGTGCCGAGACCGAGGCCGCCGAAGCGCCGGAGAGCGACGAGGACAGCGAGGAGGGCGAAGGCCCGGGCATGTCGCTTTCCGCCTTGGAGGAAAAGCTGAAGCCGGAAGTCCTCGCCAACTTCGAGGAGATCGAGGCGCTCTACAAGAAGCTGCACAAGGTCCAGTCCCGCCGGCTGGAGACGATGACGCTGGGCGAGGAGATGAACGCCCGGTCGGAGAAAAGCTACGAGAAGCAGCGCGAGGAGCTCGTCGCCCTGGTCGAGAAGGTGCGGCTGCACAACAACCGCATCGAGGAGTTGGTCACCCAGCTGAAGCAGCTGAGCCAACGGCTCAACACGCTGGAGGGCCAGCTGCTCCGCCTGGGCGAGCAATGCAAGGTCTCCCGCGACGAGTTCCTGAAGGAGTATCGCGGGCACGAGCTGGACCCGAACTGGATGGAGCGGGTGGCGCATCTGCCCGGCCGCGGCTGGAAGACCTTCACCGCCAAGCATTTTGAGATGGCGGCCGACGTGCGGGCGAAGATCGGCGCCGTGGCGCAGGACGGCGGGTTGCCTATCCCCGAGTTCCGCCGCGTCTACATGACGGTCAGCCGTGGCGAACGGGACAGCGCCCGCGCCAAGAAGGAGATGATCGAGGCCAACCTGCGCCTGGTGATCTCGATCGCGAAGAAATATACCAACCGCGGGCTGCAGTTCCTCGACCTGATCCAGGAGGGCAACATCGGCCTGATGAAGGCGGTCGACAAGTTCGAGTACCGCCGCGGCTACAAGTTCTCCACCTACGCCACCTGGTGGATCCGCCAGGCGATCACCCGCTCGATCGCGGACCAGGCGCGCACCATCCGCATCCCCGTGCACATGATCGAGACGATCAACAAGCTGGTGCGGACCAGCCGGCAGATGCTGCACGAGATCGGGCGCGAGCCTGCACCGGAGGAGTTGGCCGAGAAGCTCGGCATGCCGCTGGAGAAGGTGCGCAAGGTCCTCAAGATCGCCAAGGAGCCGATCAGCCTGGAGACGCCGATCGGCGACGAGGAGGACAGCCATCTCGGCGACTTCATCGAGGACAAGGCGGCGGTGATCCCGCTGGACGCCGCGATCCAGGCCAATCTGCGGGAGGCGACGACCCGCGTGCTGTCCTCGCTGACGCCGCGGGAGGAGCGGGTGCTGCGCATGCGGTTCGGCATCGGCATGAACACCGACCACACGCTGGAGGAGGTTGGGCAGCAGTTCAACGTCACCCGCGAGCGCATCCGCCAGATCGAAGCGAAGGCGCTGCGCAAGCTGAAGCACCCGAGCCGCAGCCGCAAGCTGCGCTCCTTCCTCGACGACTAGGGGTGCAGCCGTCGACCAGTGTCGCCGTGACGGTCACGTTCCTGCGGATGGATCGTGCGCGGCGCCTGCGCTCCATCTGCCGCCGGACACCAGCCTCGTCCACCTCCAGCAGCCGAGCCTGAGCTTCTATCGCTTCCTGTATGACACGGTCGGCGCACCCCATCTGTGGTGGCTGCGCCGGGCGATGCCCGACAGCGCGCTGGCCGGCATCCTGGGGGACCCGGCGGTCGGCATCCACGTGCTGTATCGCGGCGGGGAGCCGGCCGGCTTCTTCGAGCTCGACGGACGGTCAAGGCCCGACGTGAACCTGAGCTATTTCGGGCTCATGCCGGCTTGCGTCGGCCGTGGGCTCGGCAGTGCGTTCCTGCGCGCCGCCGTGGATGCCGCCTTCGCGCTGAGCGGGCGGGGCGTGACGGTCAACACCTGCACCGCCGACCATCCACGCGCCATGCCGACCTATCTCCGGGCCGGGTTCAAGCCGATCCGTTCCGTGCGGGAAGTCTGGGATGTCCCGATGAGTTTGGGTATGACCATCCCCGACCGCCTCCGGGCGTAAATGTCTGGCCGAAAACTCTGTCGTGGCGTTCACCCGACGGCGGATGGTGTGCAAGCGCGCCCCTGACTCGCCACAGCCATTCTCCGGACAGATACCGACATCCGATACCAGGATTTCGGGGTGGAGCGGCGCCGGCAGGGCGAGCCTGCTGGCGGGCGTCAGCTTCCGGCCGGTCCGGCGTGCTGGGTGCTCAGGTAGTTCTGCAGCACGGCTTCGGGCGCGCCATCGTCGCGGATGCGGCCGTGATCCAGCCAGATCACCCGCGTCGCCCACTCCCGCACGATGGAGTCGAGGTGCGAGGATAGGACGAGGATCTCCGCCGTCCGCACCAGCGCCTCCAGCCGCGCCCGGGCCTTGTCCAGGAAGTTGGCGTCACCCGCCAGGAACCACTCGTCCATCAGGAGGATTTGCGGCCGGATCGCGGTGGCCATGCCGAAGGCGAGCCGTACGCCCATGCCCGACGAGTAGAGCCGCACCGGCAACTCCATGAACTCGCCCAACTCGGCGAAGTCCATCACGTCCTCCACCATGGCGGCGATCTCGGGCTGCGACATCTGGTTGTACAGGCCGCGCAGCATGATGTTCTCGCGGCCCGACAGGTCCGGGTTCATGCCGGCGTTCACGTCCAGCAGGGAGCCGATCACGCCCGTGACCTCTACGCGCCCGACCACGGGCTCGTAGATGCCCGCCAGCGTCCGCAGCAGCGTGCTCTTGCCGGCGCCGTTGCCGCCCACCAGGCCCAGGCGGTCGCCGGGCCGCAGCGTGAAGGACACGTTGCGCAGCGCCTGCACGACGACACGGTGCTGCCTGTCCTCACCCAGTCGTCCGGAGGCTGCGGCGAACACCGTCTTCTTCAGGCTGCGGGCGCCGCCATGATAGATGGGGAACTCGACGCTCAGCCCCTGCGCGTTGATGCCGGCGGTCAAGGGGAGGACCGGGTGAGCCGGGATGCGGCGAGGAGAGGTCTCGGCATGGCGACGGCGGCGATACCTGATCGGACGGGTTGCCGCAACATCGCCACGAAGTGGATCTACCTGCTCCGACGTTCACGCGACTGTGCTCTTAATAACACAGAAACTTGAAAAAGCGAGGCTCCCGTTGAGCGTGGTCCCGACCCGGCTTGTTCGTGATGCACCGCTTCGATAGGGACTTAGCCGGGCTTCCTACCGAGTGACCTGAGCGCCTGCCACCGAGTGGCGCAACCCTGGCCCGACTGGGCCAAGCCTGAACGGAGAACTGCCCCGTATGATTGGCGCCCCGCACTGTCCCTCGCCGAATGCAGCATCCCGCACCACCGCCCGCAACGGCTTGCGCGCCGTCGGGTGCCTGGGCGTGCTGGGGCTGCTGTCTGCCTGCGCGGGCGGCCAGCAGATCAGCAGCTCGCAGGAGGCAGCCCAGTACGAGCAGCGCGCCCACCACTCCTACGTCGCTCCGGGGCCGCGCAACGATCCATGGGGCCCGTATGTCCACGAGGCGTCGAGCAAGTTCGACGTGCCCGAGCGTTGGATACGCGAGGTGATGCGCGTCGAATCCGGTGGGCGGACCGAGATGAACGGGATGCCGATCACCTCCGGTGCCGGCGCCATGGGGCTGATGCAGGTGATGCCGGCGACCTATGACGAGCTGAAGGCTCGATACGGCCTGGACGATGACCCGTACGACCCGCACAACAGCATCCTTGCCGGCACCGCCTACATCCGCGAACTGTATGACCTCTACGGCTCGCCGGGCTTCCTGGCCGCCTATAACGGCGGCCCCGGCCGGCTGGACGACTACCTGACCCGCAACCGGCCGCTGCCGGACGAGACCCGGCGCTATGTCGCCAAGATCGGGCCCTACATCACCGATGCGTTCCCCAACCGGCGTTCGACCGCCGAGATGTATGCGATGAACTCGCTGCCGACGAGCATCCCGGCCGGCCCGCGCTACAGTGCCCCGGCGGACACGGCCACCGCCGCCTACGTGCCCCCACCGGCGCCTGCGCGCGCGGCACCCGTCCAGCCGCCGGTCGAGGTGGCATACGCCCCGCCGTCCGACGCGGATGGGGCATTCGACCCGCCGCCGGGGTGGACGCCGAAGAACATGTCTCGGGGCGAGGTCGCGGCGTACGTGCCTCCGCCAGCCGAGCCGCCACCGGCGGCGGCGACCCAGGTTGCCGCTGCCGAGCCTGCCCCCATGCCGTTCGTCCCGCCCGCTCCGACGCGGCCGGCGTATCGTGAGGCGGCTGAGCCGGCGCCGGCGCATGTGGCGCAATTCGCCGCCCTGCCGCAACCGCGGCTCCCAACCCCGCCGATCCCCACGGTCCAAACCGCGTCCGCCTACGGTTACGCGAGCCAGGAGCCGGCGCAGCGGCAGCAGGGCTTCCGCCTGGTCGCCCCGGCCTACGCGGCACCTGCTCCGGTGTATCACGGCGCGCCGGGTGGCTGGGCCATACAGGTCGGCGCGTTCGGGAACGAGGGCTTGGCGCATATCGCTGTCGGCGCCGCACGCGAGCAGGCCGGTGCAGTCCTCTCCGGGGCCAGGCCAGCGGTGGCCGGCATCCACGAGGCGCATGGCACGCTGTTCCGCGCCCGGTTGACCGGCCTATCCCGCGAGTCTGCGACGCAGGCATGTGATCGCCTCAGGGGGCATGGGAGCTGCATCGTCCTTTCGCCGGACGCACAATCCTAGCGCGTCCGACGATGGTCCTTCCTCAGTCAAGCTGGGCATGATCGAAGAGATGGCGCTCTGACGGCGCCTTGGCGCTTGCCTCCTGAGGCTCGCAGGAGGCAAGCTTCGTCGCGTCGACAAGAAAGAACCGGGCGGAATGATCGATAAGCGCGTCGCCACCGTGGCGGCGGCCCTGGACGGTATCGCAGATGGCGCGACGGTCCTGGTCGGCGGCTTCGGCGCGGTGGGGCAACCGAACCAGCTCATCGACGGGTTGATCGAGCAGGGCGCGAGCGACTTGGTGATCGTCGCCAACAACTCCGGCGTGGCGGAGTTCGGCCTGGCCAAGCTGATGAAGATGGGCCGCGTTCGGCGGATCGTCTGCTCGTTCCCACGCTCCGCCGGCTCTTTCGTGTTCGAGGAGCTGTATCGCGCCGGCAAGATCGAACTCGAGCTTGTGCCGCAGGGAACACTGGCCGAGCGCATGCGCGCCGCGGGCGCCGGCATCCCGGCCTTCTATACGCCGACCGCGTTCGGCACCAAGTTGGCGGAGGGCAAGCCGACCGCGGAGATCAACGGGCGCAGTTGCGTCCTGGAATATGCTCTACACGGTGACGTGGCGCTGGTGGAGGCCTGGGAAGGCGACCGGTGGGGCAACCTGACCTACCGGGAGAGCGGCCGCAACTTCAACCCGGTCATGGCAGCCGCCGCGACGCTGACGGTGGCGCAGGTGCAGACCATCGTCGAACTCGGCAGCCTGCCGCCGGAATGCGTCGTCACGCCGGGTGTGTACGTGAACCGCGTCGTCCAGGTGAAGCATGCCGGACCGCAAGGATGATGCCGCCGGGCCGGAGGGAAGCACAGCCATGACCATCGAGGTGCGCGACCGTGTCGCCATGGCGGCGCGGGTTGCGGCGGATATTCCTGAGGGATGGTGGGTGAACCTCGGGATCGGCATCCCGGTGCTGGTGGCCGATCACGTCCCGCTCGACCGCGAGGTCGTCTTCCATTCCGAAAACGGTGTCCTCGGGATGGGGCCGGCGCCGCCGCCGGATCAGGTCGATCCGTGGTTGATCAACGCCGGGAAGACCCACATCACCCTGCGGCAGGGGGGTAGCTACGTCCACCAGGCGGACAGCTTCAGCATCATCCGCGGCGGCCATCTGGATCTGTGCGTGCTCGGTGCGTTCGAGGTCGCGGAGAATGGCGACGTCGCCAACTGGTCGCGCTCGGACAACGACTTCGCTCCGGCCGTCGGCGGTGCCATGGACCTGGCTGCGGGCGCCAAGCGACTTTGGACTGTCATGGAGCACACGACCAAATCCGGCGAGCCGCGCCTGGTGCGCACATGCTCGTACCCGCTGACCGCGCTGGGCGCCGTCAGGCGGGTCTACACGAACCTGGCCGTGCTGGACGTGACGGAGCGCGGCTTCGTCGTTCGGGATATCGTCCCGGGGCTCGACTTCGCCGGGCTGCAGGAGCGGACCGCCGCCCCGCTGCATCGCCCGGCCTGAGTTTCACCGTCCCAGGTTGGGCGTCACGCCCGTTCCGTCGGCCGGGGCGTTCACCCGGTCGGCATTGCTCACCTGCGTCCCGCCGGACGATAGCGTGCCGCTCGGAGTGCTGCTGAACGGCGTGCTGTTGGTCGGGCCGGCGTCCAGCGTCCGGCTGCCCTCGCCGGCGACGCGGTCGACCGGCGGCAGTCCCGGCGGCGCGATGTTCGGGACCGGGGCGTCAGTCAGGACATGGCCGTTCACCGTTTCATCGGTCTGCGCGGCTGCCAGCGTCGGGAAGCCGGTTGCGCCGGCGCCAGTGTCCGGCGTGACGAGGAAGGCCATCGGCGACGTGAACAAGCCGACGGCAAGGACGAGTGTGCTGGAGCGCATGGTGCATCCCCTTTCGTCCGAGCAATGCCTGGTGGGTGAACTCGGTTGCACGTGCCCGCTTCCCATCTCTGTGATCAATACGCCCCACGGCTTGGGGCTGCACTTCGGTAGGAAACTTGGCTGCCTAGAGCAAACGCCTTGCGCATCACTGGCGCGAGTCATGCATACTCCGGGCTCAACCTATGTGGACTCGGCCAAGCCGGCCGGAACTCCGCTGCGGATCAGACCTCGCGTGGTGAAACTTGCCTCTGCTGACCGTTCGACACGTCACGACCTACCGCTATCGCCACCCCGTGGCGTTCGGCGAGCACCGGATGATGTTCCGGCCGCGCGACAGCCATGACCAGCGCCTTGTCTCGCACGCGCTGAGCATCAGCCCGCAGCCATCCTCGTTGCAATGGTCCATCGACGTGTTCGGCAACTCGGTGACGTGGGCGCGTTTCGCCCGGCGCGACGATAGGCTGGTGTTCGAGAGCGTGTTGGAGGTCGACCACACCGAGGCGCCGGCCATGGCGAGTGCCATCGCCGACTACGCCCGGCGCTTCCCGTTCGCCTACGATGCCGACGAGATGCCGGACCTGCTCCGATCGATCGAGCGGCAGATGCACGATCCTGGACATGTGGTCGACCGCTGGGCGCATCAGTTCCTGGACGAGCACGGGCCCACGCAGACCGTGGACCTGCTGACGCGCATGACGAAGGCGATCAGCCACCGCTTCACCTACAAGGCGCGCCACGAGCCGGGTATCCAGGATCCGCGTACCACGCTCCGGTTGGAGACGGGAACCTGCCGCGACTACGCGGTGCTGATGATGGAAGCGGTTCGCTCGCTCGGCATGGCGGCGCGGTTCGTCTCCGGCTACCTCCACGTGCCAGCCCGCGCCCATCCCGGCGAGGCCGAGCGGCACGGCGGCGGGAACACTCATGCCTGGCTGCAGGTCTACCTTCCCGGCGCGGGTTGGGTGGAGTTCGACCCGACCAACGGGATCATCGGCACGCGCGGGCTGGTGCGCGTCGCCGCCGTGCGCGACCCTGGCATGGCCGTGCCGCTCTCCGGGAGCTGGACCGGCGCGGCCGCCGATTGCCTCGGGATGGACGTGTCGGTCCGCGTGTCCGAAACCCTGGCGCCCGTCCAAGCCGCCTCCTGAGGAGACCCCCGCAATGCGCATCCGCTGCGGCTTCCGCATCGCCTATGACTTCTCCCAGCCCGTGCCGATGCTGCTGGCGTTGAGCGTCCACCCGTCGCGCGAGCAGGACCTGCTGACCCGGCCGGTGTTGCACACCAACCCGGCCTTGGCGGTGCGCGGCTACACGGACGATTTCGGCAACGTCTGCCACCGCGTGCTGGCGCCGCAGGGGCGGGTGGAGCTGAGGACGGAGTTCGACATCACGGATGACGGCCTGGCCGACCCGGTGGAGCCGCAAGCCAGGCAGTTCCAGATCCAGGACCTGCCGGATGGCGCCCTGGTCTACCTCCTGGGCAGCCGGTACTGCGAGACGGACAAGCTGTCGAACATCGCCTGGTCGCTGTTCGGCGGCACGGAGCCGGGATGGGCGCGCGTCCAGGCGATCTGCGACTTCGCGCACGAGCGCATCACCTTCGGCTACCATCACGCACGGCCCGACAAATCGGCCTGGGACGGCTATAACGAGCGGCAGGGCGTGTGTCGGGACTATGCCCACCTGGCGGTGACGCTGTGCCGCTGCATGAACATTCCCGCCCGGTATTGCACCGGCTACCTGGGCGACATCGGTGTGCCGCCTTCCGATGCACCGATGGATTTCTCCGCCTGGTTCGAGGCCTATCTCGACGGTCCGGATGGCGGACGCTGGTACACCTTCGACGCGCGGCACAATTTTCCCCGCATCGGCCGCGTCCTGATGGCGCGCGGGCGGGATGCGACGGACGTGGCGCTCGTCACCAGCTTCGGCCCGGCCTGGCTCAGCATCTTCGAGGTGACGACCTACGAGTTGCCGGAGTAGGCTGGCCGCGTTTCCGGGAGTGACCGCCTTTGCCTCAGCTTCGACTGGCTATCGCCGCCGCATCGTGCCTTGCCATCGCCGGGTGCCTGGCGCCCGTGCCAAGCCGGGCGCAGTTCTTCATCAGCGGGTCCCAGCTGGCCGCCGCCTGCGCCAGCCGCGCGGTGCCCGACGAGCGGTCCTGCAGCGGCTACATCGCCGGAGCGTTGGATGAGGTGGTGTCGAATGCGGAGCTGAAGGCTGCGGTCTGCCCGCCAGCCAACGCCAAGCTCGGCGCGCTGCGAGAGGCCCTTGCCAAATTCGGCAAGGACAAACCGGACGAGACCAAGGGCTCGGGCGTGGCGTTGGTGCAGGCGATGCTGAAGGCGACCTATCCCTGCGGCAAGTGAGTTGATGGCGGGCTGGGTCGGCAGCCGGCCTCAGCTTCCGGTCATGCTGGGCGTGATGGTGGCCGTGGCGCCAACCGGGCAGGAACCGCTGAGCACGGAGACGAACGCCCCCGGCGCCGGAGCGATGACCAGGGTGTTCGGCGGCTCGGCGACCCCGGAGGAGTTGCGGACCGTTGCCGGCACTGCTGGCAGGTTCGGCAGCCTGACCTGAACGGCCTCGCCGGGCCGCAAATTCGGGTTGGGCCCGACCGTCAGGAAGGCGTGGTCGCAATCCAGCATGCGGACCAGCGGCACACCCGACGCCGTCGCGGTCCCGGCCTGCGCCTCCAGCGAGCGGACAACCCCATGGATGCCGGCGCGGACCGGCTGGTCGGCGGGCGGCTTGGCGGGCAAGTGGGCGACCCCGTCCTGGAGTTGGGCCACGTCGTTGGCCGCGGCGGCGCGCTCCCTGCGAAGATCGGCCAGACGCGAGCGTCCGGCATCGGTGTTCGGAACCGGCTGCGCCAGCGCCTCGTCCAGCGCGGCCAGCCGTCCCCGAGCGGCCTCCAGCCGATCCTGCAGCAGGGATGCCGCCGGGTCTGGCTGTGGATCGGTGTGGATGGTCAGCAGCAGGGTGGATGGCTCGACCGATTGACCGCTGGTGACCGCAACGCTCGCGACCCGCCCGACGATGGCAGCGCGGAGCACCATCATCGGTGCGTTGAACGTCGCGGCGGGGATGCCGCTGCTGGTCAGCAGCCGCGGCAGCACCAGCACGCCCGCGACGCAGAGGCCCAGCAGGATGGCGATCCCGGCGGCAAGCTGGGCGAAGCGGCGGCGGCGGGGCCGCACGACCTGGGACCGCGGCAGGGCGCCCAGGTCCTGGGTGGTGCCCGGGGCCGGCTCGACGGACCACAACCCGGCCATGGCAGGCGTCGGCCGTGGCGCGCCGGATGTCTCCGCAGGCAAGGCGCCATCCGCGTCCTCCACGGGCTCCGGGGGGATGGCCCAATAGGCGGCCCGGGCGGCCGCTGGCGCCTCGGCCGCGGCTGCTTCCTCCACGGGGAGCGGCTCCTCCGGAAGCGGCTGCTTGGCCGGCGGAGCCTCGGCAGCCGACGTTACGACCGGATCGGGCTCGGCGACGGTCCACGCCTTCGGTTCGGCATCCTGCTCCGTCGCCGGCTCGCGGTCGGCTTCCTTGTCCGTGGGCTGCTCCGACTCGGCCTCTGGAAGCTCGGGCTCGGCATATGGCTGGCTCTCGTCCGCGGCCGACGGTTCGGCCCTGCGCCAGAACGGCGTATGGAGCGGAAGCGGCTCGGAGGGCGCGCCCGGTGCCGAAGGAGCGACGTCCTCGATCACCTGCAACCAATCGGCCGTCGCCTGCCCGTCAGCGGTAGGTCCGTCGACGATAGGGAGAGGCTGCGGAGCCGTGCTCGCCTCGTCGACCTTCGTCGGAGCGTCCTGACCTCGCCAGAACGCCGGGTCTGCCGGGATGAGGCTGATGCCGGGCACCTTCAGCGTAGCCCGGGACGGTCCGGGGGGCGCGAAGCGGGTATGCGGTGTCCACGGTGCAAAGGCCGGGGTTGCGAACACGGGCGGCTTCACCACGCTGCGGCCGGGGTAGGCAGGTGGTAGCAACCCGCCCGCGTCCCTCGTCGCGGGATGCGACCACGCCGTCATCCGGATGGCCGACAACGCCTCATGACCGAACTTCATGCCGACTCCGGGTCATGCCTACGAACCAACGACCCGACACTCCCGTCCGGCGCAGCCGTGGCGTTAGCCGAGCGGTCCGTGGCACGTCAACACCGCCGCCACCTCAGGAAAGCTCCCGCACCAGCTTGCGGCGCATGGCATCGGCGAACGCATCGTAGTCCTGGCAGACCATCGCGAAGGCATCAGGCCCGCCGATCACCTCCGCCGTATAGCTTTGCAGCAGATCCGGCTCCTCGTGCAGCACGCACAGCCCGTTGATCGTCGCGCCTGCCGCCACCAAGCGGTCACGCACCGGGCCCGGGGCGATGCCGGCATTGCTGCGTCCGTCCCCAGCGACGTCGATCACCCGCCGGGCGACGGGGATGGGCAGGGCATCGAGCAAGGCGCCCGCGGCGACCAAGGCCTCGCCGATCGCGGTCTGCCCGGCCGGGACGATGCGTGGCACGTCCGTCACCGCATCGGCGAAGCTGGCCAGGTCGCCGTCGGACCCGACGCGCGTCCATCCCACCATGACTTGGTGCGCGCCGGCCCCGGACCACAGCAAAAGGGACAGCAGGCTGGCCCGATGCGGGCCGCCCTGCAACGCCGCCGCCACCTCCGGATCGCGCAGCGCCGCGGCGATGCCGCCCGTGATGGCGTTGAACTCCTGGAAGGTGACGCTGGCCGACCCGTCCAGTGCGAGGACCAAGGCGAGGTCGGCCGGCGCCAGCTCAGACCACTGCCAACCGCTCGCGCCGCAGCTGCACCGTCAGCTCGTCCAGCGCGCGGCTTACCCGATCCAGCATCTCGTCGATCTCCGCCACGGTGATGATCAGCGGCGGGCTGAACGCGATGCTGTCGTTCGGCAGGCCGCGGCAGATCACCCCGTGCTGCTCGCCCAGCTTGGCGAAGCGGCCGGCGACCTTCATCGCCGGGTCGAAGTTCTGCTTCGTCGCCTTGTCCGCCACCAGTTCCACCGCACCGATCATGCCGATGCCGCGGACCTCCCCCACCAGCTCGTGCCCGGCGAAGCGGCGGCGCAGCTCGGCCTGCATGTGCGGGCCGACCTCGCGCACATGGTCGACGATGCCGATCTCGTCGTAGATCTTCAGCGCCTCGATCGCCACGGCGGCCGGCACCGGGTGGCCGGAATAGGTGTAGCCGTGGCCGAAGGTGCCGATACGGTGGCTTTCCTCCGCGATGGGGCGGAACACGTGCTGGCCGATGATGGTGGCGGAGATCGGCATATACGCCGCCGACAGCGCCTTGGCGCAGGTGATGATGTCGGGCTTCATCCCGAACGTCTCGGTCCCCCAGTAATTGCCGGTGCGGCCGAAGCCGCAGATCACCTCGTCGGCCACCAGCAGGATGTCGTGGCGGCGCAGCACGGCGCCGACCTTCTCGAAATACGTTGCCGGCGGCACGATCACGCCGCCTGCGCCCATGATCGGCTCGGCGAACATCGCCGCGATGGTGTCCGCACCCTCGGCCAGGATCAGCTTCTCCAGCTCGTCGGCGCAGCGGGTGGCGAACGCCTCCTCGCCCTCGCCATCCAGCCCAGCATGGTAGAGGTGCGGCGTCATCGTGTGGATGAAGCCGGGCAGCGGCAGGTCGAACGAGCGATGGTTGTTGGGCAGCCCGGTCAGCGAGGCGGCGGCCAAGGTGATGCCGTGGTAGCCCTTCAGCCGGCCGATGATCTTCTTCTTCGCCGGGCGGCCGAGCGCGTTGTTGTAGTACCAGGCCATCTTGATCGCCGTGTCGTTCGCCTCCGACCCGGAGTTCGAGAAGATCACCCGCGCATCCTCCAACGGGGCGCGTGCGGTCAGCATCTCCGACAGCTCGATCAGCGGGCCGTGCGACTTGGCGGTGAAGGCGTGGTAGAACGGCAGCACGCGCATCTGGTCGTAGGCCGCCTTGGCCAGCCGCTCGTTGTCGAAGCCGAGCGAGGCGCACCACAGCCCGGCGACGCTTTCGATGTACTCCTTGCCGTCCTCGTCCCACACCCGCACGCCCTTGCCGCGGCTGATCACCATCGGGCCCGCCGCCTCGTGCGCCACCAGGTCCGTGTAGGGGTGCAGCGTATGCGCCACGTCACGGGCGGCGGCGGAGTTCGGACGAACGGGCATGCGGGTCTCCTGGGGCGATCGGCGCGATGCTAGGCGCGTGATGCCGAGCGGGGAACCCCTCCGCGGCGGCTGCCGGCTGCCCGGGCAGCTTTCGGATTATCCATGAACCGAGGTGTGACAAGACCGGCGGCTGTGCTTAGGAATGAGGGGCTGGGACGGTCGGGGATGGAACGATGCGTGGGAGGCTGATGGCGGCGGCGGTGGCCTGCGGGTTGATGGCAGCCTGCGGCGCGATGGCGCAATCCCGTGGTCGGTCCACGGAGGATACCCTGCCGCCCTCCGTTCCGCCGAAGGTGTCCACGCTCGCGCCCGTGCGCGGCATCTCTGGCCCGCGCCTGGAGCCGGGGGCCGTGCTCTGCAACACCGAGCAGGACTTGCAGCATCGCGGCGAGGTCAACCGCCGGATCGCCGACGGCATCCCCGACCCAGGCGACCCGCTCTCCGGCTGCCGCCTCCTCAACCAGGAGCGCGGCGTGGAGGTGGTGAGCCGCGTTGCCATGGGCCGCCTGCAGGTCAAGCTGAAGCCGACTGGCGAAGTCGGCTGGACGGATGCGTTCGTCCGTTGAACGGAAGCTACCACGCGCCTTCTGACCGACGCTGACGCTCTCTAGACCGACCTGCCTCGTATAGCTCTCGCCTGCGCAGGGCCCCACCGCCGAGCGAAATAGTCCCAGATATCTTCGACGTCTCCCTGCGCTCGCGGCGAGAGCGTGTATCGAAGCGCCACGGAGTTGGTTAGTTGATCCCCTAGATCGACGGTGATGTCGTTAGCCTATCGCAAATGACAGCCGTTTCTCGTCGACCGGCCAGCGGTGCTCAAGGGCCAGCCTCCCGACGGGCGGCCGCTTCCTCCGCGCTGGCGACTCCGCCATGCGCCGCGGACCAGGCGACCGGGTCCTCCAGGAAGCGGCGCACCTCGGCCAGGGCTGGCTCGGCGAAGTACGGTCGCTCTCGACATGCCTCCAGCACGTCCCACCACGTGCAAAGGCTGTGGAGCGAGACGTCCATCGCGGCCAATGTCTCGAAGCTGCCGGGGAACACGCCATAGAAGAACACGACGAAGGCATGGTTCACGATGGCGCCCGCATCGCGCAACGCCTGGGCGAACTGGATCTTGCTCCGCCCATCCGTGGTGAGGTCCTCCACCAGCAGGGTCTGCTTGCCCTCTGGCACGTCGCCCTCGATCAGGGCATTGCGGCCAAATCCCTTCGGCCGCTTCCGGACATACGCCATGGGCGCCATCATGCGGTCCGCGAACCATGCGGCGAACGGGATGCCCGCGGTTTCACCACCGGCGACGGCCTCGATGGTTTCGTAGCCGATGTGGCGCCCTATCTTCTCCACTCCCAGGGCGCAGATCTTCGCACGCGCCCGGGGGAAGTAGATGATGCGACGGCAATCGATGTAGACCGGAGACTTCCACCCGGACGTGAAGGTATAAGGTTCCTCGGGGCGAAAATTGACGGCTTTGATCTCAAGCAGGATGCGCGCCGTGGTCAGCGCCGCGTCGCGATCCCAATCGGTCTGGTGCTGCTGCGGCATGTCGGCCTCCCGCCTGCGGTACGGGTTCGATAGCGGCTGGCGTCCCGCGCGTCCATGCCGGGCAGACGCCGATGCGTGAGCCGGCGGCGCTGCGCAATGCCGGCGGCCCGCCGATGGATGAGACGGCGCCCGTCTGGGTGCTGGACGATCCGGGCGACCGCGCCTCCGACCAGGCGATCGGGGTGGCGGAGCGGCTGGGCGTGCCGCATCTGCGGGTCCCGCTGGCGTGGCGGTGGCATGCCCGGTTGGCCGGGTTGTTGCACCGCGGTTCGTTGCGCGGGCTGCTGGCGTCGGGCTGGCCGTTCTCCGCGCCGCAAGGCCCGGCGGTGGCGATTTCCGCCGGCCCACGGTCGGAGGCGGTGGCGCTCTGGCTGCGGGAGGGGTTCGGCACCCGGCTGGTGCATTGCGGCATGCCCCGGCGGCGGCGGCGGCTGTTCGACCTGCTGGTGGCGCCGCGTCACCTCGGCTCGCATGACGCGCCCAACGTGGTGGAGGTGCTCGGGGAGCCGCATCGACTCTCCCCCCTGGTGCTGTCGCAGGCGCGGGTGGCCTGGGCCGGTCGCCTGTCCCACTTGCCGCGCCCGTTGATCACGCTGCTGGTGGGCGGCGGCGGGCTGGGCGGCGAGATGCGCCCTGCGGCGGCGCACGCCCTGGCCCGGCAGGTGGCCCGCATGGCGGCGGCGGCCGGCGGCTCGGTGCTGGCCACCACCAGCCGGCGCACCGGGCAGGAGGCGACGAACGTGCTGGCCGCCGGCCTGGCGCCCAGCATGCACGTGCTCTACCGCTGGGGGGAACCTGGCGAGAACCCGTATGCCGCCATGATCGCCCTGGCCGATGCCACGATCGTGACGGGAGATTCGCCCGGAATGATCAGCGAGGCCTGCGGCGGGGAGGCGCCGGTGTTCATCGCCAGCCTGGGCGACAAGCCGTCCAACCGGCGGCTGCACACGCTGCTCTACCAGGCCACGCAGGCCCGCCCGCTCGGCACCAGCCTGTCGGGCTGGCCGCGCACGCCGCTGGACGAGGCCGGGCGGGTGGCGAAGGAAATCCGCGCCCGCATGTCGATGGGCCCGCAAGCCGTCGATTGACCCGGCGCACCTGCCGACGCAGGCTCCAGCCATGGAGCGCACGTACAAGATCGCCGTCATCCCCGGTGATGGGATTGGCCAGGAAGTCGTCCCCGCGGCACTCGATGTGCTGGACGCCGCCGCAACCCGGTTCGGCTTCACGCTGAAGCCGACGCATTACGACTGGTCCTGCGAAACCTATGTCCGCACCGGCGCCATGATGCCGCCGGACGGGCTGGACCAGCTGCGCGGGTCCGACAGCGTCCTGTTGGGGGCGGTCGGATGGCCCGGCGTGCCCGACCACATCTCGCTCTGGGGGCTGCTGATCCCGATCCGGCGCGGCTTCGACCAATACGCCTCGGTGCGTCCTTGCAAGCTGATGCCGGGCGCCCGCACCCCGCTGGCCGGCCGCACCGAAGCCGACATCGACTTCGTCGTCGTGCGCGAGAATACCGAGGGCGAGTACTCCGCGATCGGCGGCCGCATGTACGACGGCACCGAGCACGAGTTCGTCAGCCAGCAAAGCGTGTTCAGCCGCCGCGGGACCGACCGGATCATTCGCTACGCCTTTGAACTGGCGCGCACCCGGCCGCGCAAGCACGTCACTTCCGCCACCAAGTCGAACGGCATCACCATCAGCATGCCCTATTGGGATGAGCGTTTCGCGGCGATGAAGGCGGCCTATCCGGACGTGGAGACGGCGCAGTTCCACATTGACATCCTCTGTGCCCATTTCGTGCAGCATCCGGATTGGTTCGACGTCGTGGTCGGGTCGAACCTGTTCGGCGACATCCTGTCCGACCTGGGGCCGGCAGTGGCGGGCAGCATCGGCATCGCCCCTTCGGCCAACATCAATCCGGAGCGGCTGCACCCGTCGATGTTCGAGCCCGTGCACGGCTCGGCACCGGACATCGCCGGCAAGGGCATCGCCAACCCGATCGGCCAGATCTGGTCGGCGGCCATGATGCTCGACCATCTGGGTGAGGCCGAGGCGGCGCGCGCGATCATCGACAGCTTCGAGGCGCTGCTGCGGGACGGCGGGCCGCGCACCCGCGACATGGGTGGCCAGGCGGGAACGTCGGACGTCGGACGGGCGATCGCCGAGGCCGTGCGCGCCGGTTGACGACACGCCGGGCTTGATGGTGGACGCCGGTCCGCTTACCATCAGCGGATATTGCGAGAGAGTCGCAATCGGAGGCAGAGTTTTGGGACGCGACCAGACGGTAATCGGGCGGCGGTGCGAGCGGGCGGTGGTGACTGCCTACCGGGAGTTGCGGGCGACGGGTAACTTGGACATGGACGCTTTCCGCGCCTGCACCGTGCTCTACCGCATCCACCACCCGGAGGCGTCTCTCAACGAGGCCCGTCGGCTGGTGTCGGAATGGATCGACCATCATGTGGTCCGTGGCGATACCGGCCCGACGCCGGGCTGCGATTGTGGAGACCACTGAGCGTCCGATCCGGTCGTGACCGTCGAGTTGATCGGACATCGCGGCGCACGCGCATTGTTTCCGGAAAACACCGTCGCAGGGTTCAAGTCGGCGCTTGCCGCTGGCGTGCGCAGCTTCGAGATCGACGTCGGTATGACACGCGACGGCGTGGCGGTCCTCAGCCATGATGCCAAGCTCTCGCCAGACCTGACCCGTAGGTCGGATGGGCGCTGGATCAGGTCCCACACGCGCGCGCTGCGGGACTTCGACTATGAGGAACTGCTGGCGTTCGACGTGGGGCGCCTGCGGCCTGGCAGCCGCACGGCGCAGCGCTTCCCGCGCCAGGTCCCGGCCGACGGGGCCACGATCCCGACCCTGGAAGAGGTGCTCCGCCTGCACGGCCGGGCGCGATGGACGGTCGAGGTGAAGACCTATCCCAATCGGCCTACCCTGACGCTGCCGCCGGAGCGCATCGTGGAGGCGGTGGCGGAGGCGGCCGACAAGGCGGGCGCCGCCAAGCGGATCACCGTGCAGTCGTTCGACTGGCGGGGGCCGCGGCACTTGCGGCGCCTGCGGCCAGAGCTGGCCTACGCCTGGCTGACCGTCCGGAACACCCGCGCCTGGCGCGGCGGTCAGGCCCGTCTGCCCGACACCGTGGTCGAGCAGGGCGGTGGAACATGGTCGCCGCAATACCGTGAACTGACGCCTCGGCTGCTGGAGCGGGCGCACCGGGCTGGCCTGCGCGTGGTGCCCTGGACCGCCAACGCCCCCGACGCCATCGTCCGCCTGGCCCGATGGGGTGTCGACGGGATCATCACGGACGACCCGCTGGTGGCCCGTGCCGCGCTGCGTCACGCCGGGCTCGAACCACCTCCGCATCCAGCGCAGAGCTGAAGCGGGACCGGTCGGCCTGGGTCAGTCCGGCATTCCCGCCACCCCCCAGCCCGACCTCCCGGAGGTGCCGGGCGATCTCCCGGCCGGCAAGGGCGCTGCCGATATTGTCGCCTGTCCAGGGGCGCCCGGTATGACCCAAGGCACGCGCGCCCTTGTCCAGGCAGCGCTTGGCCAGCGGGATGTCCGCGGTGATGCAGATATCGCCGGGTGCGATCCGCTCCGCGATCCAGTCGTCCGCTGCGTCCGGGCCATCCGGGACGATCACCATCTGCACGCCCGGCTGATGCGGCGGCCGTATCGGTCGGGAGCCGTTATGCACCACCAGCACGTCGAGCCCGGTCCGCGCAGCCACGCGGTAGACCTCGTCACGGACCGGGCAGGCGTCGGCGTCGACATACAGGCGCATCAGCGGGCCCATTCGTCTGGAGGGAGGAGCCGCCGCCCTTCCCTCCGGACCGGTCGGGTGCGTGCCGCGCCCGTGGTCAGCCGCGCTCGGCGATCGACACGAAGTCGCGCATCGGGGCGCCCGTGTAGATCTGCCGCGGCCTGCCGATACGCTGGGTCGTGTCCTCGACCATTTCCTTCCACTGGCTGATCCAGCCGACCGTCCGGGCGACGGCGAACAGCACGGTGAACATGCTGGTCGGGATGCCCATCGCCTTCAGGATTATGCCCGAGTAGAAGTCGACGTTGGGATACAACTTCTTGCTGACGAAGTAGTCGTCATGCAGTGCGATCCGCTCCAACTCCATCGCCATGTCCAAGGTCGGATCGTCCTTGATGCCAAGTTCCTTCAGCACCTCGTGGCAGGTCTGTTGCATGATCTTGGCGCGTGGATCGTAGTTCTTGTAGACCCGGTGGCCGAAGCCCATGAGGCGCACGTGGCTGTTCTTGTCCTTCACCTTCTCGATGAAGGCCGGGATGTGCTCCGGGCTACCGATCTCGTTCAGCATCTTCAGCACCGCCTCGTTGGCACCGCCATGCGCCGGGCCCCAGAGGCTGGCGATGCCGGCTGCGATGCAGGCGAACGGGTTGGCGCCCGTCGAGCCGGCCAGCCGAACGGTCGAGGTGGAGGCGTTCTGCTCGTGATCGGCGTGCAGGATGAAGATGCGGTCCATCGCCCGCGCCAGCACCGGGCTGACGTGGTATTCCTCGGCGGGGACCGCGTTCATCATGTAAAGGAAGTTCTCGGCATACCCTAGGTCGTTCCGCGGGTACATGAACGGCTGGCCGATATTGTATTTGTAAGCCCAGGCCGCGATGGTCGGCAGCTTGGCGATGAGACGGAAGGCGCTGATCCTGCGATGGTCATCGTTCGTGATGTCCAGGCTGTCGTGGTAGAACGCGCTCAGCGCTCCGACAACGCCGCACATCACTGCCATCGGATGAGCATCGCGACGGAACCCACTGAAGAATCTGCGCAATTGCTCATGCAGCATGGTGTGGTGCATCACGCCCTTGTCGAACTCAGCCCGCTCGGCCTTGTTCGGCAACTCGCCGTTCAGCAGAAGGTAGGCCACTTCTAGGAAGGTCGATTTCTCAGCGAGCTGATCGATCGGGTAGCCGCGGTGCAGCAGCACGCCTTCGTCACCGTCGATATAGGTGATCTTGCTTTCGCACGCCGCCGTAGCGCCATAGCCGACGTCGTAGGTGAAGATGCCAAGGCTGCCGTAAAGCTTGCTGATGTCAGCTGCTTGCGGACCGATCGTCCCGGATTTCAGCGGCACCGTCAGTGACTTGTTGCTGTCCCCGAGGGACAGTGTGAGAGACCCGTTGGCGGTGCCGCTCATGCTGGATTCCTGTCGTAACGGGCCGGCGGGACTCGCCGCCCAACTGCACCGGCGCGCTCCGGTGAATGTGTCCAATTAAGGGCGAAGCATGCCTTAAGCAACCTTCGCGCTTGCAGCATCGGCTTAATTGACCAGCCACATGCCGCGCCGGTGGCTCCGCGCATCCTGTTCGGCCCCGTCCAGCGAGGCATCGTCGGCCTGGGCCCAGCCAGCGCGGACCAGGGCGGCGTTTACGTCTTCCCCGCCGGCATCGCATCGCCCAGCCGGCCGGCCCGCCCGATCGTGGCCGGACACCCGGCAGTCCACCCGTCGGTCCCGCACCAGGTCGGCCAAGACAGCCGTGGCCATCCCGCCGCAATCCTGCCCGGCGGCGCAGCCTCGGCCGCGTTCCGGCGCGCGCAAGTCGCTCAACCGGACCACGACGCCGTCCAATTGCAACGTGTCGCCATCGATCACTGCCACGCGTTCCGGCGCTGCGGAGATCACCCGGGCGTCCGACGTCATCTGGCCGAACAAGCTGCCCGAGACGCCTAGCAGCACGAGCCACCCACCGGCCATGGCCCCCACCAACGCGACAGTCACCGTGCGCAACAACCCCTGCGGACGGCCGGCACGACTGGAGGAGCGGAAGATGCGTCGGGGACGATCGATGGACACGCAGGACATCCGGAAGGGGCGGCCGGCTTGATGCCTACCGCGGCGGGCGCGTGACATGCAAGCGGCGCGGTCGGAGCGGTTAACCTCGCAGCTCGAACGGCTTAGCGCGCCCACTTTCCATGGCCGCGGGCGAACTGCGGACCACTTCACGAGCACGCCGGCCCTTCAGGAACCGCGTCAGGCGGTCACCGCCGTCAGGTCGGTCGGCACCAGGAACCTCGTCAACCGGGCGCCCGCCTCGCCCAACTCGTCCCACGGTACGGCGAGCGCGAACTCCGCCAGCGCGCCGGATGGATAACCGGCCGCGAGGCGCTGGACCTGCTTATCCGTGACGGCGGCGTGCGCCCCGGCCAGCATCATGGCCAGTTCATGCAGCCCTGGATTGTGCCCGACCAGCAGCACGCAGCGTGTCCCCGGCGCCACCCCGCGCAGCACATCCAGCAGGTCGCTCCTCGAGGCGAGGTAGAGCGCATCCATCGGTTCGATCCGCGGCGGCGTGTCCCACGGGTCGAGGGCCGCCAGGGTCTGCAAAGTCCGGCGCGCGGAAGACACGAGGACCGTGTCGGGCAGGAGCCCGAGGCGCTTGATCTCCCGCGCCATGACCGCCGCAGCCTGCTGCCCGCGCAGGTTGATCGGCCGTGCATGATCCGAAAGTTGCGGATCGTCCCAGGAAGACTTGGCATGCCGGAGGAGGAGGAGCTGGCGCATGGGCGGGCCGGATGATGGCACGGCCCGTCCGCCTTGTCGCCACCGGTGCCCGGACCATGTGCCGCATCGAAGGGGATCGCATGGCGGGCACGCTGAGAGTCGTTCTAGGGGACCAATGCAGCGCCAGCCTGTCGGCGCTGTCCGACCTCGACCCGGCGGTGGACACCGTGCTGATGGCGGAGGTGGTGGACGAGTGCACCTATGTCCGCCACCACCAGAAGAAGATCGTCCTGGTCCTCTCGGCGATGCGCCATTTCGCCCGCGCCCTGCGCGCCAGGGGCGTCGCGGTCGACTACATCCAGCTGGACGACCCGGAGAACACGCAGACGATTCGGGGCGAGGTCATACGCGCGGTGCAGCGCTGCCGGCCGAGCCAGGTGGTGGCGACCGAATGCGGCGAGTGGCGGCTGGCGCAGGACATGCAGCAGTGGCACGAGCTGGTGGACCTGGAAGTCGATATCCGGGCCGATACCCGATTCCTGTGCAGCATCAGGGAGTTCCGGGCCTGGGCGCAGGGCAAGCTTACGCTGCGGATGGAGTTCTTCTACCGCGAGATGCGGCGTCGCCACGCCGTGTTGATGGAGCCGGACGGCACGCCGGTCGACAACCGCTGGAACTTCGACGCCGAGAACCGCAAGCGCCTGCCGCGGGGCGTGGCCGTGCCGCCGCCGCCGCATGTGCAGCCCGACGCCATCACCGCCGAGATCATCGCCCTGGTGCGGGCGCGGTTCGGCGACCATTTCGGCACCTGCGACGGGTTCGGCCTGCCGGTGACGGCGGCGGACGCCCAGGCCGTGCTGGACGACTTCATCGCCACCCGGCTGCCGCAGTTCGGCGACTGGCAGGACGCGATGAAGACGGGCGAGGCGACGCTGTTCCACGCGCTGATCTCGACCTCCCTGAACGCCGGGCTGCTGCTGCCGATGCAGGCGGTCGCGGCGGCGGAGGCGGCATACCGCGCCGGCACGGTCAAGCTGAACGCCGTCGAGGGGTTCATCCGCCAGGTCCTCGGATGGCGCGAGTTCGTGCGCGGCGTCTACTGGCTCCGCATGCCGGACTACAGCAAGCTCAATGCGTTGGAGGCAGCAACGCCGCTGCCGCAGTTCTATTGGGACGCGGCGACCCGCATGAACTGCCTGCACCACGCCATCGCGGACACGCGGGCCAACGCCTACGCCCACCACATCCAGCGCCTGATGATCACCGGCAACTTCGCCTTGTTGGCCGGGCTGGACCCGGTGCAGGTCGATGAGTGGTACCTCATCGTCTATGCCGATGCCTACGAGTGGGTGGAGATGCCGAACACCCGTGGCATGGCGTTGTTCGCGGATGGCGGGGTCGTGGGGTCCAAGCCCTATGCGGCGTCCGGTGCCTACATCAACCGGATGAGCGACTATTGCAGCGGCTGCGAATACGACGTGAAGGATGCGGTCGGCGCGCGGGCCTGTCCGTTCAACGCGCTGTACTGGGACTTCATCGCCCGCCACGCTGCACGCTTCGCCGGGAATATGCGCATGCAGATGCCTCTGCGCACGATGGAGCGGATGGTGCCGGACCGGCTCGCGCAAATCCGTGCGCGGGCCGCGGGGTTCCTGGCATCCATGCGCGCGGGGGAGCAGGTCTAGGCGGGCTACTCGGTTGGCTATGGCAACGGCGCCGGCGGGCGCGCTACGCTCGGGCATGACCGTCACCCTTGCCTGCGCCGACTACAACCGCCTGATGCCGCTCGTCAGCGGCGCCGTCCAGCTCGAGGGAGCTGACCTGGCCCTGCGACTGAGCGAGCCTGGATCGTGGCCCAGCCGGGCCGCGATGCTGCGGGCGAGCTTGCAGGACCCGTCGGTGACGGGCGGAGAGGCTTCCATGGGCGTGCATCTGAGCCGCATCGATCGCGGAGACCGTTCGTTCGTCGCCCTGCCGGTGTTCGTGCTGCGCAACTTCACCGCGCGCGACCTCTACGTGGCAAAGGGCTCGCCCATCACGACCGTGGCGCAGCTCGCCGGCAAGCGGCTCGGCATGTACAGCTGGAGCGCGAGCGGATCGGTCTGGTACCGGCATTTCCTCGCCTGGGCCGGGTTGGACCCGCTGGCGCTGCAATGGTGCATCGGCGACATCGACGGCGGCTACGCCGCGCGGGTCGAACCGACATTGCCGGCCAACGTCACCCGGCCGTCCCCAGGGCACTCCGTGGCGCAGATGCTGGTGGCAGGGGAGTTGGACGCGATCTACAGCCCATCCCGGCCGCTGCAGTTCGACGCGGTCGACGGTCCGATCGTCCGGTTGCTGCCGGACTACCGCCCGGTTGAACTGCAATACTACAAGGACACCGGCATCTTCCCGCCGCAGCACCTCGTCGTACTGCGGCGGGACGCGTGGGAGGCGGACCGGAGCCTGGCCGGCCGCATCACCGACGCGTTCACCCGGTGCGAGGACGCCTATCTCGCCTCCCTCCGCGGCTTCCCCTACGCCTCCCCCTGGTTCGAGCAGGAGCGGGATGCGGCGGAGGCGGCGCTGGGCAACCGCGCTTACGCCCATGGGCTGGACGCGAACCGCAAGGCGATGGAGCAGTTCACCAGCATGGCCTTCCGGCTGGGCCTGACGGAGCGGCTGGTCGCGGTGGACGATTACTTTGCGGAGTTCCTGTCCGCGTAGTCTACTGCCGAGGAACAGGGCAGGGGCTTGCGCAGCATGGTCAAGATGGGCGTCTTCATCCCGATCGGCAGCCGCGGTTGGCTGATCTCCACGACCTCGCCGAAGACGAAGCCCAGCTTCGACCTGAACCGCACCGTGGTGCAGCAGGCCGAGCATTACGGCCTGGACTTCGCGCTATCGATGATCAAGCTGCGCGGCTTCGGCGGCCCGAGCGGTTATTGGGACGAGAACCTGGAGTCGTTCACGCTGATGGCGGGGATCGCCGCTGTCACCCGGCGCATCCAGCTGTTCGCCTCCGTCGCGGTGCTGACGGTGCCGCCCGCCTTCGCCGCCCGCATGGCCGTCACCATCGACAGCATCGCGCCCGGCCGGTTCGGGATGAACATCGTCTCCGGCTGGCAGCCGACGGAGTACCAGCAGATGGGCCTGTGGCCCGGCGAGGCGCATTTCGCCAAGCGCTACGAGTACTGCGGCGAGTACGTCACCGTCATGAAGCAGCTGTGGGAGGACGGACGCTCCGACTTCAAGGGCGAGTATTTCAAGATGGAGGACTGCCGGCTGGAGCCCCGGCCGTCCCGCCGGGTGGAGATCGTCGGCGCCGCGCAGAGCGACCGCGGCATGCGCTTCGTGGCCGAGCATGGCGATTACTGCTTCTGCGGGCCGGGCGGGCTGAACCAGCCGGAGAATGTCGGCCCGGTGGTCACGCGGCTGATGGCGGCGGCGGCCGGCACCGGCCGGGACATCGGGGCGCTGGTCTTGCTGATGATCATCGCCGACGCCACGGACGAGTTGGCGATGGCGAAATGGCAGCACTACAAGGCTGGCGTGGACCACGAGGCACTGGCCTGGCAACGCACCCAGGCGACCGCGGACAGCAAGGCCTCGACCGACTCCACCGTGGGCCAGATGGTGGAACGGCAGAAGTCCGACCCGATCCCGACCGGGCAGCTGAAGTTGATCGGCTCATACCCCGCAGTGGCGCGCATGCTGGACCAGGTGGCCGCAACGCCGGGCGTGAAGGGGATCCTCATGACCTTTGACGACTTCGTTATCGGCATGGAACAGTTCGGCCAGTATATCCAGCCGCTGATGCAGAGCCGCCAAGAGCGTGCGACGGGCGGCTGACCCGTTGCGACGGCGATGTCTTGGTAAATCGTGAGCGTTCTTAATCTTTGTTTTAATTCCTGAGTTCAGTCTCGCCTCGTAGGAACGAGAGGCGGTGACCAGTGTTCACGGACATGCCAGTTGCAGTGACGATGGATCGGGAGCGGCTCGCCGCGGCCGACCCGAGGCCGCGCTACCAGCGCCCGGACATCTCCGTCGTCGTCGCAACTTGCGGCCGGCCGCACATCGTGGCGGATGCCGTTCGCAGCGCCCTGGCGCAAGAAGGGGCCACGGTCGAGGTGATCGTGGTGGACGACTCGGCCGATCACACCGCGGCTGGTGCGATCGCCGCACTGGATGACGACCGCGTCCGCTACCTCACGAACTGGAGCTTCAGCGGCGGGCGTCCAGCCGTTCCGCGCAACCTGGGCGCGGCGCTGGCCCGCGGTTCACTGGTCCATTTCCTCGATGACGACGACCTTGTGGCGCCCGGCCACTACGCGGCGGCGCGCAGGGCGTTCGCGGCGCATCCTGGGGTCGGCGTGGTGTTCGGCACCATCGATCCGTTCGGCGAGGACGCTGCCGAGATCGAGCGAGAGCGCCATTACTTCGCGCAGGCGCAGCGGCGCGCCCGGCGTTGCGCGCAGCTGGGGCATCGCTGGGCGTTTACCGCCGCGATGCTGTTCGGCCCCACCCTTCTGGTCTGCAGCGCGGGCATGGTGCGGCGGGAGCACGTGGACGCGCTCGGCGGCTTCGACACGGCGATGCCGCTGGTGGAGGACGTGGACTTCTACATGCGCGCCATCCGCCATGGCGGCGTCCACTTCCTGGACCGGCCGGCGCTCCGTTACCGGATCGGCCCGTCGCTCATGCGGCAGCCGAACCGTGACGCGATGGTGGGGGAGAGTTACCGGCAATCCCAGGCGCGCTACTGCGCCCGCTACGGGCTGCTCGAGTTCACGGCATTGAAGGCGTTGGCAAGGGGGTTGCGGCTGACATGAGCATGCACATCGCGATGGAGACGCAGCCGGACGCGTTCGACCGGATCGCCGCCGAGTGGGACGCGATGGAACTGGGCGCGCTTCCGCGCACGCCGTTCCAATCCTCGGCCTGGCACCGGCTGTGGTGGAAGCATTTCCAGCGCACCGGGACGAAGGTCCGGGACGAGTTGCGCCTCTACAGCATGCGGGACATGGCCGGGCGGTTGGTCGCGGTCGCGCCGATGATGCTGACGCACCGCCCCGGCAACCTGCCGATCCGCACGCGGGAACTGCAGTTCCTCGGGGCGGACAGCAACGTCACGGAAATCCGCGGCATGGTGTGCCGCGAAGGCTGGGGCAAGGATGCCGTGGCCGCGTTGGCCGACCATTTCGCCGGGCGATCCGGCTGGGACTGGGTCCAGTGGCGCGGCTTGCCGGCGACCAGCCAGCCGCCGGGCTCGGGCTTCCGCATCACGCGGCAGCTGCAGGATTTCTACCTCACGCTGCCGGACAGCTGGGAGGCGCTGCGATCGAACCTACCGCGCAACATGAAGGAGGCGTTGCGCAAGTGCTACAACTCGCTGGCGCGGGACAAGCATGCCTACGAGGTGCAGGTCCTGTCCGACCCCGAGGCGGTCGGCCCGGCGTTCCATCGCCTGCTCGACATGCATGCGATGCGGTCGGCGCTGGACGGTACGGTGCACCACATCGACGTGTTCGCAGCCCCGGCAGCACGCGCCTTCATCACCGACTACGTGGGCGAGATGGCTCGGCAGGGCAGGGTGCGGCTGTTCGCCCTGTGCATCGCCGGCGTTCCGGTCGCGATGCGCATCGGCTTCACCTATGCCGACGAGCTGTACCTCTACTACTCCGGGTATGACCCGGCCTGGGGACGCTACAGCGTCATGACCACGGTCGTGGCCGAGGCGATCAAGTGGTCGATCGCGCAGGGCCTCCACCGGGTCAACCTATCGACCGGCTCCGACGTGTCCAAGACCCGCTGGCGCCCGTCCCATGTGGCGTTCACCGAAGGGTTGCAGCCGGCGCCGACCTGGCGCGGCCCGGTGGCGCTCGCCGCTGCCGAAATGCTGCGGGAGCGCAAATGGATCGCCCCGCTGCGACGGCTGCTCCCGGCCGGGGGAGAGAAGGAGCCGGAGCGCCTCCTGCCGGAGGGCGTAACCGCCTGACTCAGCGCCAGCGGAGCAGCCGGCGTTCCGCCCAGCCGATGAGTTGCGCGACCGCGAAGCCAAGCCCGGACAGCACCAGAACGCCGGCGACGAGCTGGTCCGTCTGCATCAGGTTGCCGGATGCCAGCACCATCGCGCCGATCCCATACTGTGCGCCGATCATCTCCGCCGCGACAAGAAGGATGATGCCGATGGAGGCGGAGATGCGCATGCCCGACAGGATCGCAGGCATGGCGCCGGGCAGCACGATGCGGCGCACGATGGTCCAGCGCGGCACCCCGAAGCTCTGCGCCATCCGGATCAGGGTGCGGTCGACCGCGTCCACCCCGCCGAACGTCGCGATGACCGTGGGGGAGAACACGCCGAAGGCGATGGTGGCGACCTTCGACGTCTCGCCGATGCCGAGCCATAGGATGAACAGTGGCAGCAACGCGATCTTCGGGATGGGGAAGATCGCCGACACCACCGGCAAGGCGGAGGAGCGGGCAAGCGAGCTGAGCCCGACCGCGAAGCCCACGAGCGTGCCGGCCGCGGCACCCAGCAGCCACCCCAGCAGCAGCCGCTGCAACGAGGTGAGGAGGTTCACCGCCAGCGAGCCGTCCACCAGCATCGCCCACAGCGCGCTCAGCACCTCTGCCGGGCGGGGCAGGGCAAGGTCGCTGACCCAGCCAAGCGCCGTCGACACCCACCACAGCAGCAACACGGCGGCGAAGCTGAGCGGTGCGCCGCCACGCAGCCGCCGGGGCGCGAAGCCGCGGGCGCGGAAGGCCACGGGTTGGCGCGCGAGGCTGGTCACGCCGAGCGGCAGGGTCGTGTCAGGCATCGGTCTTGATCTCCCGGTCCGCGGCGCGGGCCTCATCCCGGATGATGTGCCAGATCGCCTCGCGCACGCGCAGGCATTCCGGCGTGTCGTCCCGGCGTTCGGCCAAGGGCGTCGTGATGTCCAGGATGTCCCGGACCCGGCCAGGGCGGCGGGACAGCACCGCGATGCGATGCCCGATCCGCACGGCCTCGGCCAAGTTGTGGGTGACGTAGACCGCCGTGAACCGCGTCTCGGCCCATAGCCGCGTCAGGTCGTCCAGCAGCAGCTCCCGCGTCTGTGCGTCCAGCGCGGAGAGCGGCTCGTCCATCAGCAGGATAGCCGGGCTGACGGCGAGCGCCCGGGCGATGGCGGTGCGCTGGCGCATGCCGCCGGACAGCTGTTTCGGGTATGCGTCCGCGAACTCCGCGAGGTTGACCCGCTGCAATGCCGCAGTGACGAGGGCGCGACGCTGTGCCGCCGGCATCGGGTGGTGTTCCAGCGGCAGGGCGACGTTGCCGGAGACGGACAGCCAGGGCACCAGCGCGAAATCCTGGAACACGTACGTCAGCGGGTTGAGCGTGCCCGGCGCCACCGCGCCGGCGGTGAACACCTGCCCGCTGCCCGGCCGCTCGAGCCCGCCCATGATGCGCAGCAAGGTGGATTTGCCGCATCCGGACGGCCCCAGCACCGCCATCACTTCACCGCTGCGCACCGTCAGCGAGACGGCGTCCAGCACCGCCAGCTTGCCGTAACCATGGCTGACCGCCTCGACGACGAGGTCCAAGCCCAGGCGCCGCCGTCAGCCGAACGACGCGTCGACGAAGCTGGCGGCGTGCAGGCCGGGCACGACCAGCTTTTCGCTTTCGAACCAGCGGATTTGTGCGTCGATGTCGGCGGTGTCCACCTTGCCCTCCGGGTCCACGAACACGACGGAGGCGAGCACGTTGTCGACCGCGGCGTCGCTGTGGTCGGTCGGGTAGACATAGGGCACCAGCAGGCGGGCAGCCGCCCGGGCCTGGTCGTCGATCACCAGGTCCCCGTTCGGGTCCCGGCGCAGCAGCGCCGCCGCGAAGGCTGCGTCGCCCCTGCGGTAGGCGCCTACGAAGCGCCGCGCCAGGTCGGGGGAGCGGGAGACGACCTCCGTGGCGGCGAACAGGGCACCGTACTGGTAGTTCGCGACGTCGGACAGGTAGGCCAGCAGGTGCACCTCGCCGCGGAGCAGCATCGGACGGGCGAATTGCGGGGGCAGGATCGTCGCGTCGACCTGGCCAGACCGGACGGAGGCGATCATGTTGGCGACCGATTGCAACGGCCGGATGGTCACGGATTTGATGTCGAAGCGCTCGGCCGCGGCGATCTGGCCGAGCATGTAATGCTGGGAGGAGCCGATTTGGGTGATCGCCACGGATGCGCCGGCCAGCTTGCCGAGGCTGGTGACACCGCGCTCGAAGGCCGCCGCCGACACCAGCAGCGCGCTGCCCTTGTAGCCCTTGCGTTCGGCGCCTTGCGAGGCGACGACCTTGAGCACGCCCTTCGCCGCAAGGTTCAGCGTGCCGCCGGTGATCGCGGTCGCGCCGAAGCTGGTGTCGCGCGACGCCAGGGCGACCGCCACGGGTTGCGCCGCATCGAAGTAGATGAAGTCGGCGGTGATGCCTGCATCCTTGAAGAAGCCTATCTCCTGTGCGAGGAACAGGCCGCCGGAGGAGACGAAGCGCAACACGCCGACCGGAACCGTGTCGGCAGCAAGCGCCGGCGCAGCCCGGCACGCGAGGGCGCCGATCCCCGACAGCAAGGTTGCCCGACGCCCCAGCCGCATCCCGCCCCTCCCATGCGGAGCCCCGCTCCGGTTCTTGTCGCCCGCACCGCGCCGTGGCGAGCAGCCACGGCATTGCCGCGTCCATGGCAAGTCTAGCTCAGCCCGGCAGCCAGGCCAACCGACGGAACGCCGGCGGACACGAAGGGGCGCGCCATGGAATTCCTGACCGACTTCGCGGACGAGGCCGTCATCCTGCCTTTGTCCGCCGTGGTGGCCATCCTGCTGGCCGTCCTGGGCTGGTGGCGCGGTGCGTTCGCCTGGGCCCTGACGGTCGGCGGCGTGCTGGCCGTCATGGGATTGCTGAAGATCGCCTTCATCGCGTGTGCCGGACCAGTGGCGGGGCTGGGTATCCAGTCGCCAAGCGGCCACACGGCGGCAGCGGCCGTGACGTATGGCGGTATCTTCCTGCTGTTCGGGCGCGACCGGCTCCCGACGCCCGCGCTCCTCGCCGGGCCGCTCGCCATGGCGGTGCTGTTCGGGACGAGCCGCCTGGTGTTGCACGCCCATGTCCCAGCCGAGGCGGTACTGGGCGGTCTCGTCGGCCTGGCCGGCGCTGCCTTGCTGTTGCCGCTCGCCGGGCCGCAGCCGCCCCTGCGGCGCTGGCCGGTCGCCCTCGCAGCCATCGCGGTCATGGCTGGGTTCCATGGCATCCGGCTGCAAGCCGAGCAGGTGATCCACTCGATCGCGGTGCTGACGTGGCTGCCGCTCACCGCGCTCTGCCGTGGGTGAGGTGCGCTGCGATGACCGGTGGCTTCAACTCGGCTGGTGCTGGATTCGCCTGCGCCAGTCGGCGAGCACGTCCGCCAGGGTTTGCCGCCACGGGATTTCCGGCGACCAGCCAAGCATCGCGCGCGCCCGCGTCGCGTCGCCGGCAGCGAGGCGGATTTCGACCGGCCGCAGCCGGGCGGCATCCAACTCGATGCGGGCGTCGACTCCCGCGAGTGCCAGCAGCTCGTCGAGCACGTCACCGATCCTGCGCGGCTGGCCGGATGCCAGGTTGATGATGGTGCCGGTCGGGATCGTCTCGGCGTGCTGCAGGCACTTGACGTAGCCGGCACAGACGTCCCGAACGTCCAGGAAGTCGCGCACCGGGTCGAGCGCGCCGACGGACAGGACCGGAGGCTGGTCCCCAGCCATGATGCGTGCAACCTGTCGCGCGAAGGCGGACACGACGAAGGCGTCGGTCTGCCCCGGCCCCGTATGGTTGAAGGGCCGAACCCGGATGACGCGCGCACCATCGTGCGCCATGGCGCCAAGCGCCAGGTCCGCTGCGGCCTTGGTCGCGCCATACGTGTTGATAGGATTGAGGGCAGCGGTTTCGTCGAGCGGCGTTTCGCGAAGGAACGACCGTCCGTACACCTCGGCGCTGGAGGGGAATAACAGGGTGCACCCCGGTGTCTCTGACGCGAGGACCCGCGCCAAAGTCAGCGTGCCGCCTAGATTGATCCGCCAGGCCGCGTCCGGGTCGGACTGCGCCGCCGGAACGGCGGACACCGCGGCCAGGTGGATGCACGAGTCAGGGCGGAACGCGCGCACGCTTTCGAGAACCGCCGTCACTTGCGTCACATCAAACCGGTCTACCCATATCTCCGCCGTCGGGATTATCTTGCGCAGCATGGGCAGCAAGTAGCCACCGACGAAGCCTTCGGCACCCGTGACCATAATACGGCGAGGCGCCCCCGCCGGCACGGTCAAGAGGCCATGCGGGTGCGATGCCGCGCAAGGTCGGCCTCCACCATCTCCGCTACCATGGCCTCGAGCGATGTCTCGGGTGTCCAGCCGAGCGTCGTCTGCGCCTTGGTCGAGTCACCGAGCAGCACGTCTACCTCGGCCGGACGGATCAGGTCGGCGCGGGTTGTGATATGGTCGTCCGGGTTCAACCCGACGTAACCGAACGCGATGGAGCACAGATCACGGATCGACGTCGTGCGGCCGGTGGCGATGACGTAGTCGTCTGCAACACTTTGCTGCAGCATCAGGTGCATGGCTTTGACGTAGTCGCGGGCATGACCCCAGTCCCGAGTCGCATTGAGGTTGCCGAGCGGCAGCTCCGTCGCCAGTCCGAGCTTTATGCGAGCCACGCCGTCGGTGACCTTCCGAGTGACGAACTCGATACCCCGCAACGGGCTTTCATGGTTGAACAGGATGCCGCTGCTGGCGTGCAGGCCGAAACTCTCCCTGTAATTGACCGTCATCCAGTGAGCGTAGAGTTTGGCCGCCGCATAGGGCGAGCGTGGATAGAACGGCGTCTTCTCGCTTTGCTTTGGCTCCTGGATCAGGCCATACATCTCCGACGAGCTTGCCTGGTAGAAGCGTGCGTCAGGCTTGATCAGCCGGACTGCCTCCAACATGTTCGCGGCGCCCACGCCAGTCACGTTGCCGGTCAACAGCGGTTGTTGCCAAGAGGCGGCGACGAAGGATTGGGCTGCCAGGTTGTAAACCTCATCCGGCTTGTAGACGCTCAGCACGCGGATCAGACTGGACAGATCCGTCAGGTTACCATCCACCAATTCTACGTCTTTCAATATGCCAAGCCAACGCAGCCGCTCTCCGATGACGTCGGAGGAGGCGGAACGGCGCATGAGGCCAACCACCTTGTAACCTTTCCCAAGAAGGAGTTGGGAAAGATAGGCGCCATCCTGGCCAGTGACGCCGGTGACGAGTGCTGTTGGCATAGGAAACCTCTCCCGGTTCGAGCCCGGTTAGCCTAGACGATTAGCGTTGACCAGCGAGAGTAGCGGCTACCCGGCCAATTTGGCCAATAGGCGGGCATGGCTGCGAAGGCCGTGGTGAAAACACCGCCATTCGAACTTTTCGTTCGGGCTGTGGACCTGGTCGTCGGCGAGGCCGAACCCCACCAGCAGCGAATCGATGCCGAGCAGCCGGCGCATGCTTTCCACCACGGGGATGGAACCGCCGCTGCCCATCAGCACGGCCGGGCGGCCGTATTCCTCGGCCAGGGCGGCCTGGGCGGCGCGGACCCATTGGCTGTCGGTCGGGATTTCGATGCCCGGCGCCGTGGAGAACAGCTCGAAGCTGACGCGGGCGTCAGGCGGGGTGCGATCGGCCACGAAGCGTTGGAAGGCGGCGAACACGGCTTGGGGATCCTGCCCCGGCACCAGGCGGAACGACACCTTGGCCGATGCCTGCGCCGCGATCACCGTCTTGCTGCCCGGGCCGGTATAGCCGCCCCAAATCCCGTTGATGTCGGCCGTGGGCCGCGCCCACATCCGGTCCAGCGCTGTTCGGCCGCGCTCGCCCACTGGCGCGGACAGGCCGATGGCGCCCAGGAGCGCCGCTTCGTCGAACCCGAGCGCCTGCCATTCCGCTGCCTGCGCCGGTGACGTCTCGGCGATACCGTCGTAGAAGCCCGGCAGCTGGATGCGGCCATCGGCGTCATGCAAGTCGCCAAGGATCCGCGTCAACGCGTTGATGGGGTTGAGGGCGGAGCCGCCGAACAGGCCGGAATGCAGGTCGCGTTCGGCCCCGTGCAGCGTCAGTTCGGCATACACCATGCCGCGCAGCCGGGTGGTCACGGCGGGGGTGTCGATGTCCCACATGCCCGTGTCGCTGATGACGGCGATATCGGCTGCCAGCGACGCCCGGTGTTCGGCAAGGAACGGCTCGAGGTTGGCGCTGCCGACCTCCTCCTCGCCCTCGATCAGCACCGTCACGGGGCAGGGCGGGCCGCCGGCCGCTGCGTGCCAGCCACGCAACGCCTCCAGCCACATCATCACCTGACCCTTGTCGTCCACCGCGCCACGGGCGGATACGCGCGGGCCGTGCGGGCCTTCGCTTACCACCGGCTCGAAAGGGGGGCTTGTCCAAAGCTCCAGCGGCTCCGCGGGCTGCACGTCGTAATGGCCGTAGTACAGCAGGCGAGGACCCGGCTGCGTGCCCGGGTGATGCGCCATCACCACCGGATGTCCCGCCGTCGGCAGCACCTTCGCCACGAAGCCGATCTCGGCCAGGTTGGACCGCAACCACTCCGCGGCGGCCGCGCAATCGGCGCCATGCACCGGTTGCGCGCTCACGCTCGGGATGCGCAGCAGCTCGAACCATCGGGCGCGGGTGCCATCCAGCCCCGCTTCGATGTGCTCGAGCACGCGGTCCAACGCCTCGGTCATTGCTTCACCCCGTAGGTGTTCAGGAACATGGCGACGGCTCTGTCCACCACCTGAGCCAGCATCGCCTCGTCGATCTCCTCGACCAACCCGAGTCGCCGCAGCATGCCGATGCGTGTTTGGCACAGAGAGAAGAACTGCTCGGCAGCAAACCCGGTGTCGGCAATCGTGAGCTGGCCGGCGGCGACCTGGCTCTGCAGCCAGGCCGAGGTGAAGACGATCGCCTGGGACGGCCCAGCGTCGTAGAAGGCACGCGCCAGAACCGGGAACTTGGATGCCTCTGCCAAGGTCACACGGTAGATCGTCAGTCCTGTGGGCGAAATCATCATCCGCAGCATCCGCTCGCCGAGCATGAGCAGCCCGGTTTCCACCTTGCCGGCCGGATCGACCGCATCGAACACATGGGAGAGCTTGCTTTCGCACTCCTGCGCCACCCAGGCGGAAAACAGCTCCGCCTTGCCGGCGAAGTAGTTGTACAGCGTCCCTTTGGATACCCCCGCGCAGGCGGCGATGCGCGACATGCTGGCACCCTCGTAGCCATCCCGGGAGAAGATCGCAGCGGCACCGCGAAGGATTTGCCGGTGCTTCTCCGGGGAAAGGACGTCCGTGTCCGACATCGACTGATCGACTGCTCCGCCTGCTGGGTTGACCTTCAGCCGGAACCGCGGTTGTTGTCAAAAACTGACCGAACCGATCGGTCAATTCGAGACGGCGTGGTTTGCCGCCCTCGCTTGAAGGTGTGTGGTCACCGGTGAAGCCCCGCTTACTCGCCCTCCTCTCCGTGCTTGCTCTCCCGTGCTGCACGCTCGGCCCGGATTTCCAGGCGCCTAGCCTGTGGGCACCGACGAGTTGGTTCGCCAGCCGCCCGGCTGCGCCGCCGACGCCCAGCCAGGTGGTGGCCGAACCGATCGATGCCGCTTGGTGGCAGTCCTTCAACGACCCGATCCTGACGGAGCTCGAGAAGCAGGTTGCCTTTTCCAACCTCGATGTCCGCCTGGCCACGGTCCGGCTGCAGGAGAGCCGGCTGCAACGGGGCGTCACGGCAGCGGACGAGTTCCCGCAGGTGAACGGCAACGCTTCCTACGACCGGGAGAAGGTCAGCGACCGCGGCGTCATCGGGTTGCTGGGTGGCTCCGGGTCCGGCAGCAGCGATCTCGGGACTGCGGCGAACGGCACCACCGGGACGCAGGGCGGCATTCCCACGAGCGTCACGTCGGGCGGTTCGGGCGGGCCCGGCACGCACGTCCCCAGCTTCAACCTCTTCCAGGCCGGCTTCGACTCGACATGGGAGATCGACTTCTGGGGCCGGGTGCGCCGCCAGGTCGAATCGGCGGATGCCAGCATCGACGCCTCCGCCGAGTCGCGCCGCGACTCCATGGTGACGGTGTTGGCCGAGGTCGCCCGGGACTACCTGCAATACCGTGGAGAACAGCGGGACCTGCAGATCGCGCTGGACACGCTTGCCAGCGACCAGCAGAGCCTGCGCCTCACGCAGGAGCGGCAGCGCGGCGGCCTGACCACCGGGCTGGACGTCGCCAACGCGGCCGCCCAGGTGAATATCACCGCGGCGCAGATCCCACAGCTGCGGGCGCAGGCGGCGGTGACGCTGAACGCGATCAGCCTGCTGCTTGGGCAGACGCCGGGTTCGTTGGCGGCCAAGCTCGACGCGGCGCAGCCTGTCCCGCCCGTGCCTCCGGCCGTGCCGGTCGGCCTGCCGTCCGATCTGGCGCGGCGGCGCCCCGACATCCGCCGGGCGGAGGCGCAGCTGCATGCGGCCACGGCCGATATCGGTGCGGCGGAGGCGGACTTCTTCCCCAAGGTGACGTTGTCCGGCAGCGTCGGCGCACAGGCCACGCAGTTCAAGAACGTCGGAAACCTCGGCGCGTTCGGCGCCCTACAATACTCCGGCGGCCCCTCCGTCAGCATCCCCATCTTCGAGGGCGGCCGGCTGAAATACACGCTCGACCTGCGCAAGGCGCAGCAGCAGGAGGCGGCGGTGCAATACCAGCAGGTTGTGCTGCAAGCCTTCCACGACGTGGACAACGCCCTGACCAACTACTCGGCCGAGCAACTCCGGCGCGAGCAGCTCGCCCGGGCGGTCGACCAGAGCCGTCGCGCGTTGGACCTGGCCCGGCAGCAATACGTCCAGGGGCTTGGCACCTTCCTGGACGTGCTGACGGCGCAGCGCACCCTGTTCCAGTCCCAGCAGCAGTTCGCGGATAGTACCACTACCGTGTCGACCAACCTCGTGCAGCTCTACAAGTCGCTCGGCGGCGGATGGGAAACCAGCTTCCCGCGCGGTAGCCCGGCGGAGCAGGCGCCCAAGCTGTTCTAGTCCCGCCTGCCGGGCGTCCCGGGCCTGGCCACGATACGCGCGGCGGGGCTCAGCGCGGGCTTTGCTGCTTCAAGAAGGCGGCGCGGTCACCAGGGTTCTCGATGTGCTGTGCCAATCCCAGCCATAACGCGTCGGCGGAGCTGGCGCTGGCCAATCCGCGCTTGACCAGCACGCGTGCCACCGGGCCGACATGCAGCGTCAGCGCGGCCTGGATGCGGGCGAGTTCCGCGGCGGGCAGTTGCAGGGCGTGTTGCGCCTTGGCCGTTCCCGCCGCTGCCGGAGTGCTGCTCGTGACCAGGGTGCCGAGCCGGTCGAGATGGCTTCGCGCCGCCCGTTCGAACGCGACGCGGTCGGCCGGTTGCTCGATATTGGCGGCCAACGAGGAGCAGAGCGCGTCCATGGTGCCGCCGCGCCGGACCGCGCTCTGCATCAGGCGACGGGCGATCGGCCCCACATACTCCGCCAGCTTGCGCTCCAACGTCTGCAGCGTTTCCGGGTCGAAGCTGCTGGTGCCCGTGGGGATGCCCGGATCGGGCGGACGCTGCGGCGGCATCACGATGGTGCGATCGGACAGGTTCGTGTCGCCGGCCGCCGCGGCCTGCCGCAGCGCCGCCGCCATGGCGTCGGCCGAGCCGAAGCGAGCCTCCGCCGGCTTGGCCAGGCTGCGCGCCAGCACCGGCTGCAACGCGGGCGGGATCGCCGACAGGTCCACCGGATCGGGGCACAGCAGGGCGTTCCAAACCGCGGCAAAGCTGCTGCCGGGGAACGGCTTGGCGCCGCTCAGCAGTTCGAAAAGCAACACGCCGGTCGAGAACAGGTCGCTGCGCAAGTCCACCGGTTCGCCCCGGGCCTGCTCGGGCGACATGTAGCTGGGCGTGCCGACGATGGCGCCCTCCTGCGTGGCGGCGACCGTTTCCAGTCGGGAGATGCCGAAATCGGCCACCTTCACGTGGCTGCCACGCACCAGCATGATGTTCGCCGGCTTGATGTCGCGGTGTACGATCCCCATCGCGTGCGCGGCGCCCAGCGCGGCCAGCACCTGCAGCACCACGAACACCGCATCCGCCGGGTCGAACCGGGGCGTGTGCTGCAGGGACTGCGCCAGCGTCACCCCATCCACGAACTCCATGGCGAGGAACGGATTGCCCTCGTGCATGGCGAAGTCGTGGATGGTGACGATGTTGGGGTGCATGCAACGCCCGGCGGCCTGCGCCTCCCGCCGGAAGCGGGCGACGTAGCCGGCACGTTCCGCCCCGTCCAGCAGGTCGGCCTGGATCAGCTTGATTGCGACCACACGGTCGATGTCCGGGTCGTGGGCGCGGTAGATCACCCCCATCGCCCCGCGCCCCAGCACGCCGTCGACCCGGTAGCGCCCGATCTGGCTCGGATCGCCCGCCAAGGGCTTACTCGTCCAGCATCTTCAGCGCATTGGCCAGGCTGCGGCGCATGCGGTTGAACGCCTCGGCCAGGGCGCTGATCTCGTCCTTGCCGCGCACCACGTATTCCGGCGCGTCCATCTGGCCCAGGCTGACGGCGGTGGCGGCGGCCGCGATCTGCCGCACCGGGCGGATGATGACGAAGTGCAGCATCACGTTCAGCAGCACCACCATCACGGCGAACACGCCCGTGAGCCCCGTCATGACGGTGGTGAAGGTGCGCATCGCCCGAGCCAGAGGCACCGCCATCGGCACCGAGACGATCTGCGCGCCCAGCACCTCGTTCAGGGTCCAGCCGAACCCGTGCTCCGGCCCATACAGGTCGATCATCGTTTCCGGCGCGTTGGCAGGAACGGAGTGGCATTGCAGGCAGGCCGGGTTGCTGATGACGATTGGGCGCGCGACCGACAGGATGCGCCCGGTCGGCGTATCGCGCTCGCTGACGATCTCCGTCGTGTGCGGGTCCTGCGTCAGCGTCTTGATGATGTCAGCCTGCCAGTCGGCGGGCAGGTCCGCCGGGTTGGTCGGGTTGGTCATGACGGTCCGATAGCTGTACTCGGGAAACTGCGTCTGCAGCGCGCGGAAGTTGGTCTGGGCGGACCAGGCCGGCACCGACTGCGGCAGGAAACGCCGGTTGAACTGGCTGACCAGCAAGGGAGCGATCTCGTTGGCGGTGTAGTTGCTGATGGCAGTGGCCTGGCCGCTCATGATCGCAGCCTCGTTCAAGACCTCCTGCCGGGCATTGGCGTTGACCATGCCGTAGGACAGCACGCCTGCCAGGCCGAGCCCGACCACGAAGGCAACCAGCATCACCAGGTTGAACTTCAGCCGGAGGCCGATGGTGTGGCCGGTCATCGCCCGTCCTCAAGGAGGTGGGTGAGCTGATCGGCAGTCAGCTGCCCGGTCGGGGCGACACCCGCCTCCGCCTGATAGGTCCGGATCGCGGCGGCCGAGTCGGCGCCGATCGTGCCATTCACCCGGCCATGAAAATACCCGAGCCGCTGCAGCGCGAGCTGAACCCGACGGCGTTCTCCCTGGCTCAACACGGCAGGGGCGGCCGATACCGCCACGCCCGGCAGCGCTGCAGCCGGCGCCGCCGTCACGGCGGGGGGAGGCAGTCGGCCGGCGAGAGAGGCCGGCTGCTCCGGCTCGTACACGACCAGGCCTGTTGCCGCCGGGCCGGACAGCGTGCTCCGGAACGCCCGCACCGTGGCTTTCAGCTCGACGTCTGGTTGGGTGAAGGCCAGCGAAACTGCGGTCGCCACTGGGCTGGGACCCTCCGGGGGCGCGGTGGTCGATGCCGTGGCGACGAAGCCGGTCGAGCCCATCGCCTTCTCGTCGACCAGGCTGGCGAGGGGGCTGCGGTCACTGCCGGGCGGCGTCATGGTGTCCAGGACCACGAGGCCGGCTCGGACCTTGGATCGCACCACGGCGCCGACCAGGATCTTGCCGACCAATCCCTGGGTCAGCGCATCCGTTGGGCGCTCCAACCGCGCGGAGACTGGAAGGAAGAACACGCGTCCGTCGAAGCCCACCGCGTAGCCGCAGGCGTAGAGCACGGCGGTGCCATCCGCCGCGGCGGCCAGCGTGTCCTGGAAATCGCCGACTGCGGCGCCCAGGCGACCGTTCGACTCGTCGACCACCTCCTTCACCGTGTAACCAGCCCGCTGCAGGGCGGCGGTGACGGCATGTGCGGACGCCACGCAGCCCGGTATCGCCGGCATGCCGCTGTAGCCGCCATTGCCGATGACCAGGGCGAGGTGCGCGGTGTCTGGTTCCGTGGCCGCGTGGGCGTTCGGCCCGGATGCGCCCGACACGGCCAGCTGGATCACCAGGAGCTGCCATAATCCCCGCGCCATACTCCGCAACGCCCTCCCTGGCACCTTGCGGTTGAATACGGCTTTACAACGATTGGGGAAAGTCTACGACGGCGCCCGCTTACGGGGCCGATTGGACGTCAGCTCGTCATCCAATGCACGACGCCGCACCCGGCCAATGCGGCGGCAAGCTGCCCCAGGATGACCGCACAATCGAAGAAGCGGAGCTTCACCTCGTCTCCCATCGGGAGCTTGTCGATCGCCCGCAGCATCTGCTCTGTGACCATCGCCTGGTCGATTGATTGACGCTGCATCGCTTGTCTCTACCACTTCTGCCTTGCCCCGGACGGCCAAGCTGGTGGCCTTCCCGAACGCGAGTGTGCTTACGCCGACAGAGCCAAGGCAGAAATGCGGGCAGCCACCTAAGTGTTATGCGCCCTGCGTATGGTAGAAGCTCCCGCCGAGCTTCGCACGCGATCGTGGCGTCCGCGTCGACCGTTGCAGCACCCGGCCGCGGCCGGTATATCCCGGGGCGCTGCCGGCGTAGCTCAGGGGTAGAGCAACTGATTCGTAATCAGTAGGTCCACAGTTCAATTCTGTGCGCCGGCACCACTGCGTCTGGTGCGCAAGCGAGCGCCTCATCGACTCGTATGGGAGGCCCAGCGTGAACAAGGTTTCAGCCGTATTGGTGTCCGCGGTTGCGCTGGGAGCAGCCGGATTGCTCGGCCGCCGCTATGCTCCAAGTCCGGACCATCCACGCACAGCCGCCTGGTATGCTACTCTGGAGAAAGCGCCGTTTACGCCGCCGGGGCCGGTGTTCGGCGGAGCCTGGGCCGTGTTGTACCCGTTGCTCGGCTGGGCGGGGTTCCGCCTTCTCAGTGCACCGGCCAGCCTCCGGCGCAGCCAGGCCGTGGCCGCCTGGTGCGTCAACGTCGCCGCCATCGCCGCGCACCCATACCTGCTGTTCGGCCGCAAGGACCTCGTCGCGTCCACGACGCTGCTGACGGCGGAGGTGGGCGCGGCGGCGGCCTTGGTTGCCAGCGCCTCCCGCGTCGACCCCGTGGTCGGCATCGGACAAGTGCCGCTGGCGCTCTGGGTTGCGTTCGCCGATGTCCTCAACGAGGAGGTGTGGAGACGGAACAGGCGGTAGCGCCGCGCGGGCTCGTCAGGCGGGTTCACACGTCGCCAGGCCCAGGCGTCCCGGGCTGCCAGGCAGCCCCGTCCGCATCACTTCGGACCGTGCGCCAGCCGTGGGGGATTGCAGCGCCAGCGTTACCTCCGTCACGTGCAGGGCCAGGTCCGGCCCGACCAGGGTGGGGGCGCCGTGCTCGAGCTGGGCTGCCAGCTGGGCGATGCCGCGGCTGAAGTCCATGCGATGGCCGCCCTGCGTGCGCGGGACCCGGCGGCCATGCGCCACCGGCAGCCGGCGGCTGACCAGCATCTTGGGCGCCACGCCGGAGACCTTCTTTTCCAGCTTGCGGGAGAGCCGGGCCGTGAAGCCTGTTCCCGTCGCGGTGAAGCGCAGGGGCGTGTGGTATTCCCAGACGTCGGGGATGGTGGCGACGCCGCGCTCGCCGATCACCCGCAGCGTCCGGTCGGCCGGCGCGATGATGGTGTTGGTCAGCCGGGCGACCACGCCGCCGTCGAACTCCAGCATGCCGACGGAGAGGTCGGGGCTGGTGACGACGGCGCCGAGCTCCGCCCCCTTGTCCGGGATGAGGCAGGCGTTGAACGCGGTGACGCGTCGCACCGGGCCGAACAGGGCGACCAGCGGGCTGATCTGGTAGCCGGCATGCTCCATGGTGCAGCCGACCTCGAACTCGTCGCGGGCTGGCCATGGCGCACCGGACAGGCTGCGCCAGGACGCGTAGTCCAGCGCCGAGACCATGCCGTCATCCATCTCCGCCTGCGCCAGCATCACCCGGCCGAGCCGCCCGGCCTGCAACTCGCGCCCCAGCGCCTGCACGACGTCGCTGAGGTGGTTGCACGGTGCCGCGGCCAAGCCAAGCCCGCGGGCCTTCGCGGTCGCCACCAGTTCCTCGGCCTCGGCCATGGTCATGGCCAAGGGCTTCTCGGAATATACGTGGCGGCCGGCCTCCAGCGCCCGCAGGCTCACCTCGTGGTGGCTCCGCGGGTTGGTGAGGTTGACCACCAGCCCGACCCGCTGGTCCGCCAGCAAGGCGTCCAGGCTGGGATAGGCCGCAACCTTGTGGAACGCGGTGAAGGCGGCGAGCCGCGCCGGATCCCGGTCGAACGCGCCCACCAGCGTGAGCCCGTCGAGCCCCGGCAGCGTCTGCATGTACATGTCTGCGACGTAGCCGCAGCCGACGATGGCGATGTTCATGCGACCGCAGTAGCGCAGAAGCCATAAGACTTGTTTACCTGCGCGTAGCCTCCCCACGGTATCCTGCCGGCGCAAATGCCATCGGTGGCCCATGGATACGGTTCTGGTCACAGGCGCGGCCGGCTTCATCGGCAGCCACGTCCTGCGCCGCCTGTCGTCTGACGAGACTCTTTCCGTCGTAGAGGCGACCCGCGACGGGCGTGGCGGATCGCGCCGGCTCGACCTGCGCGACCCGGCGAGGATGCGGGCGGCGCTGGAAGGCGCGACGGCCGTGGTGCATTGCGCCGTCGGGGACCGTGCCGTGACGGTGGATGGCACCGCCGCCCTGCTGCGCGCCGCGGTGGCAGCGGGCGTGCGCCGGGTGGTCCACATCAGCTCCGTCGCGGTCTACGGCGCTGCCGCCGGCGAGGTGCGGGAGGACGCAGCGCGCGTGCCGGCCGACGGCAGCGGCTATGCCGCGTGGAAAGCCGCGGCGGAACAGGCCTGCCTCGCGGAACCGCGGGTCGAGACGGTGCGGCTGCGCCCGGCCATCGTCTACGGGCCGGGCGGCACGTTGTGGGTGGCCCAGATGGCGCGCCGCATCCGCGCCGGCCGATGGGGCGTGTTCGGCACGGCGGGCGAGGGCACCTGCAACCTCGTGCACGTGGCCGACGTCGCAAGCGCCGTGGCCGCCGCTTTGCGCTCGCCTGCCGCCGCCGGTGCCGCCTTCAACGTCAACGGGCCGGAGGCGATCACCTGGAACGCCTGGTTCGAGCGACTGGCGGCCGCGATCGGCGGCCCGAAGCTGCCGACGATCACGCCGGCCACCGTGCAGGCGCGCTGCCTTGCCGCCCTCCCGCTCAAGGCGCTCGCACGGCTGCGGCTGGGCGTGGCCGCGGATTGGCTGCTTGGCGCGCCAGCCGCCAGCGAGCGGACGCTGTTCGCCTTGCGGGCACGCTATCCTACGGACGCCGCACGTGCGGCGTTGGGGTGGACGCCCGCGATCGGCATCGACGCAGGGCTAGGCCAATCCGTCGCCTGGCTGCGCCAGCAGGGCCTGGCATGACCGCGCCAACCGCGTCGGTGGTGATCTGCACCTACAACCGGCTGCCCATGCTGCGGGAGGCGGTGGCGAGCTGCCTCCGGGACGCGTCCGTGCGCGGCACCTCGTTCGAGGTGGTGGTCGCGGACAACAGCCCGACCGGCCACGCGCGCGAATTTGCCGCCGGGCTGGCGGCTGAGGGCCACGCGGTGCGCTGGGTGCACGCCTCGCCGCCGAACATCTCGGTCGCGCGCAATGCCGGGCTGCATGCGGCGTCGGCGCCGCTGGTCGCCTTCATGGATGACGACCTGGTGCTGGAGCCGGGTTGGCTGGACCACCTGCTCGACACGCTGACGCAGAGCGGCGCCGACGTCGCCGTCGGTCCGGTGCGCCCCCGCTTCGCCGCCGGCGCGGCCCCGATCTGGGACCCGGATGGCAGCCGCTTCACCCGCGTTCTGTCCAGTCCCTCCGGCACGCCGCTCATCGTGGGGAGTGCCGGCCGGCTGCGGGCGTTCTCCATCAGCACCGCGTCGTCGCTCTGGCGGCGGGAGAGCTGCTTCACCGACCCGGCGCCGTTCGACCCCGCTTTCGGCGCGTGCGGCGGGGAGGACCTCGACCTGTTCCTGCGGCTGGAGCGGCGCGGCCGCCGCTTCGTCTGGTGCGCGGAGGCCGGGGTGTGGGAGACGATCCCGATCGGCCGAACGGCGCTGCGCTACCAGGCGCTGCGTGCCTACAGCGGCGCTCAGGTCTACACGGCGGCCTTCGTCCGCCACGCCGCCGCCCCGCGCCGCAGCGCCGCCAACATCATGGCGCGGGGCGCGGTGCAGGCGCTGGCCGGCCTGGCTGGCGTGGCCGTGGCAGGCTTGCTCCGCCCGCTGACGGGCCGGGCCGGGCGGCAGCGCCTGGTGCGCCACCTGCTCGCGACCGCATCGGCCGCCGGCAAGCTGTTCTGGTGGCGCAAGATACCCCTGTACCACCTCGAGAAGGCGCCGCAATGATGCAGGAGATCGAGGCGTTCGGCACCCGGTTCTCGCCGCTGGATCGGCGTGGGGCGCTCGACGCGATCACCGCCCGGCCGATGGACGCGCCCTTCGCCTACGTCTGCACGCCGAACGCCGTGCACGTGGTGAACTATGACCGCGGCGAGGCCCGCTTCCGCGCCGGCATCGATGGCGCCTGGCTGCGGCTGTGCGACAGCCGGGTGGTCGCGCGGTTGGCGGCCGCGTCGCTCGGGGTGCGGTTGAACCTGGCGCTCGGCAGCGATTTGACGGTGGACCTGCTGAACGGTGCGATCCACCCGGACGACGCGATCACCATCATCGGTGGCACCGACGCCATGGAGCAGCGTCTGCGCGAGCGCTTCGGCTGGCGCAACTTGGCGCGGCACGACCCGCCTTTCGGCTTCATCGCCGACCCGGGGGAGGTCGCGCGTTGCGTCGATTTCGTGCTGGCCCACCCGGCGCGCTACGTGTTCCTGGCCTGTGGCGCCCCGCAATCCGAGCTGCTGGGCCTGCGGATCGTGCAACGCGGTGGCGCAGTCGGCACCGGGCTGTGCATCGGCGCCTCGCTGCTGTTCGCCACCGGTTTGGAGCGGCGGGCGCCCGTCTTCATGCAACGCGCCGGGCTGGAGTGGCTGCATCGCCTGGTCCAGGAGCCCGGGCGCATGAGCGTGCGCCTCCGCAAGAGCCAACTGCCGATCCTCTGGCTTGCCCTGCGCTACCGCTTCGCCCGTGTGCCGACGGCTCCCTCTCCCTCTGGGAGAGGGTCGGGGTGAGGGGCCGACGCTGAAGGTCAGCCTGTCAGGCCGTTTTGTCCCCGCTGGCACCCAGCGCCGCCTGGGCCGCCGCAAGCCGCGCGACCGGCACCCGGTAGGGCGAACACGACACGTAGTCCAACCCGACCTCCTCGCAGAACGCGATGGAGGCCGGGTCGCCGCCATGCTCGCCGCAGATGCCCAACTTGAGCGCGTTCTTCACCCGCCGGCCCTTCTCCGAAGCGATGCGGACCAGGGCGCCCACGCCCTCGATGTCGATCGACACGAACGGGTCCTTCGGCAGGATGCCCTGGTCGACATAGTGCGGCAGGAACTTGCCGGCGTCGTCGCGGGACAGGCCGAACGCGGTCTGCGTCAGGTCGTTGGTGCCGAAGGAGAAGAAGTCCGCCACCTCGGCGATCTTGTCGGCCGTCAGCGCAGCGCGCGGCAGCTCGATCATCGTGCCGACCGAATACTCGATCGTCCGGCCGGTCTCCTTGAACACCTCGGCGGCGATCCGGTCCACTTGCGCGCGGGTGATCTCCAGCTCGCGCTTGGTGGCCACCAGCGGGATCATGATCTCCGGCACCGGCGCCTCGCCGTGCTGCCCCGTGGCTGCGATGGCGCCCTCGAAGATGGCGCGGGCCTGCATCTCGTAGATCTCCGGGTAGGAGATGCCGAGGCGGCAGCCGCGATGGCCCAGCATCGGGTTGGCTTCCTTCAGCTCGTCCGCCCGGCGCCGGATCACGTCCAAATCCTCGCCGAGGGCCGTGGCCACATCCGCCAGCTCCGCCTCCTGGTGCGGCAGGAACTCGTGCAGCGGCGGGTCCAGCAGGCGGATGGTGCAGGGCAGGCCGGCCATGATGCGGAACAGGTCGCGGAAATCGTCGCGCTGGAACGGCAGCAGCTTGGCCAGGGCGGCGCGACGGCCCCGCTCGTCCTGCGCCATGATCATCTGCCGTACCGCGCCGATGCGCGCCGGGTCGAAGAACATGTGCTCGGTCCGGCACAGGCCGATCCCCTCGGCGCCGAACTTGCGCGCGGTCTCGGCATCCAGCGGGGTCTCCGCGTTGGCGCGCACCTTCATGCGGCGCAGCTCGTCCGCCCACTGCATCAGCGTGGCGAAATCACCGGACAGCGCCGGCTCCACCATGGCGACGGCACCGGCGAATACCTCCCCGGTGGCGCCGTCCAGCGTGATGGTGTCGCCCGCGCGCACCGTCCGGCTCCCGGCGGTCAGCGTCTGCGCGCCGTAGTCCACGGCGATCCCGCCGGCGCCGGACACGCAGGGGCGGCCCATGCCGCGCGCCACCACGGCGGCGTGGCTGGTCATGCCGCCGCGGGTGGTGACGATGCCGCGGGCGGCATGCATGCCGTGGATGTCCTCCGGGCTGGTCTCCACCCGAACGAGGATCACCGCCTCGCCCTTGGCGGCACGCATCTCCGCCTCGTCGGAATTGAACACCACCACGCCGCTGGCCGCACCCGGGCTGGCCGGCAGGCCCTTGGAGATCAGCGTGCGCGGCGCCTTCGGGTCCAGCGTCGGGTGCAGCAGCTGGTCCAGGCTGGCCGGGTTGACCCGGCGCACCGCCTCCTTGCGGTCGATCAGCCCGGCCTGCGCCATCTCAACCGCGATGCGCAGGCTGGCGGCGGCCGTGCGCTTGGCGCTGCGGGTCTGCAGCATGTAGAGCTTCTGCTGCTGCACCGTGAACTCGATGTCCTGCATGTCCTTGTAGTGCGTCTCGAGCGTGGTGCGGACGCGGACCAGGTCCTCGTAGACGGCGGGCAGCGCCTCCTCCATGGAGACCTCGCCCGGCTTGGCGCGCAGCTTGGACAGCGGCTGCGGCGTGCGGATGCCGGCGACCACGTCCTCGCCCTGCGCGTTGACCAGGAACTCGCCGTAGAAGACGTCTTCGCCGGTGGACGGGTCGCGGGTGAAGCACACGCCGGTGGCGCAGTCCTCGCCCATGTTGCCGAACACCATCGCCTGCACGTTGACCGCCGTGCCCCAGTTGGCCGGGATGTCGTGCAGGCGGCGGTAGGTGTTGGCGCGCGGGTTCATCCAGGAACCGAAGACCGCGCCGATCGCGCCCCAAAGCTGTTCCGACGGGTCCTGCGGGAACGGCTTGCCCAGGTCGGTGCGGACCATGTCCTTGTATTCGGCCACAACCTGCTGCCAGTGCTTGGGCGAGAGCCCGGTATCTTCGGTGACGCCGGCGTCGATCTTGGCGCTCTCGATGATCTCCTCGAAGCGGTGGTGGTCGACGCCCAGCACGACCGAGCCGTACATCTGGATGAAGCGGCGATAGCTGTCCCAGGCGAAACGCGGGTCCCCGCTGGCCTTGGCCAGGCCCTCCACCGTGTCGTCGTTCAGGCCCAGGTTCAGCACGGTATCCATCATGCCCGGCATGGACACGCGCGCGCCGGAGCGGACGGAGACGAGCAGCGGGTGCTCACGGTCGCCGAAGCGCAGGCCGACCGCCTGCTCCACCAGCGCCAGGGCGTCCTTCACCTGGCCGGCGAGGTCGTCCGGGTATTTGCGGCCGTTGTCGTAGAAGGCGGTGCAGACTTCGGTGGTGATGGTGAAGCCGGGCGGCACCGGCAGCTCGATCGACGCCATCTCCGCCAGGTTGGCGCCCTTGCCGCCGAGCAGGTTGCGCATGTCGGCGCGCCCCTCGTTGTGGCCGGCGCCGAAACTGTACACCCACTTGGTCATGTCAGCCCTCGATACGGGAGAAGTCCGCCACCCGGTCCATGGTCGCGCGGACCCTATGTAGCAGATTCAGGCGGTTTCGGCGAAGCGCCGGATCGGGATCGTTCACGGTCACCTTGCCGAAGAACGCATCCAAGGATGGCCGCAACGAGGCAAGGCTCCGCGTCGCCGCCACGAAGTCGTTGCTCTCGAGCTGATGGCCGAGGGTGCCCTGCACGGTCGCCAACTCGGCGGCCAGGGTCTCCTCCTCGGCGTGCCGGAACAGGGCCGCGTCCGGCTCGCCGGCATGCGGCCCATCCTTGGCATTCTCGATCCGCAGGATGTTGGCGGCCCGCTTGTGCGTCGCCAACAGGCTGGCGCCGTCCGGCGTGTCGAGCAGCGCACCCACCTGGTTGGACAGGTCCAGCATGGTGGCGAGGTCGCCGCCGCTCCCTGCCGCGAACACCGCGTCCAGCACGTCGTGCCGCGTGCCCTCGGCGCGGAGCTGCACCTTGGCGCGGTCGACGATGAAGGCCATGACGGCGGCGGCCGGCGGCGGCGCGGGCAGGGCGGCGGCGCACAGGCCGATCAGCCGCGGCAGGTCCAACCGGCAGCCGCGCTCGCGCACGATGCGGACGACGCCGAGCGCCGCCCGGCGCAGCGCGTACGGATCGCCAGACCCGGTCGGTGCCTCGCCGATGGCGAAGAAGGCCGCGAGCAGGTCGAGCTTGTCCGCCAGCGCCACCGCCACGGTGACGGGGGCGGTCGGCACGGCGTCGCCCGGTCCCTTCGGCGCGTAGTGGTCGCGCACGGCGTCGGCGGCCGCCGGGTCTTCGCCGTCATGCAGGGCGTAGTAGCGGCCCATGACGCCCTGCAACTCCGGGAACTCGCCGACCATGCCCGTGGTCAGGTCCGCCTTGGCCAGCCAGGCGGCACGCGCCGCCAGCGCCGGGTCGGCGCCGACCAGCGGGGCGATGTGCTCGGCCAGCTGCATGATCCGGTGCACCCGGGCGCCCTGGCTGCCCAGCTTGGCGTGGAAGGTCACCGCGTCCAGCGCGGCCACGCGGTCTGCCAGCCTCACGCGGCGGTCGGCATCCCAGAAGTGCCGGGCGTCGCTGAAGCGGGCGCGCAGCACGCGCTCGTTGCCGGCGACGATGGCCGCGCCGCCGTCTGGCGCCTCGATATTGGCGGCGAAGGCGAAGAACGGGGCAGGGGTGCCCGCCGCGGTGCGCAGGGCGAAGTAGCGCTGGTTGACCCGCATGGACACCTGCATGACCTCGGCCGGCAGGTCCATGTAGGTGGCGTCGATCCGGCCCAGCAGCGGCACCGGCCATTCCACCAGCCCGGCCACCTCGTCCAGCAGCGCCGGGTCTTCGGCGACGGTCAGCCCCTCCACGCGGGCCAGCGCCGCCACGCCGTCGGCGACCAGGCGGCGCCGGTCGACCGCATCGACAACGACCCGGCAGGCGAGCAACCCGGCCTGCCACTCGGACACCGAACGCACCGGGAAGGCGGCGGGCGCCATGAAACGGTGGCCCTCCGTCTCGTTGCCGGCGTGCAGCCCGTGGCCATCATCCGCGCCGTCCGCGAGGGAGAACGGCACCGTCACGCCGTCCAACACGCAGAGGATGCGGCGCAGCGGCCGCACCCAGGTGAACAGGCTGCCGGACCCGCCCCAGCGCATCGATTTCGGCCAGGAGAACCGGCGCAGCAGGGCGGGCATGACGGTGGCGACCATGGAGGCGGCGTCCTGCGCCGCCGCCTGCTTGTGCAGCACCCAGTAATCGCCCTCCTGCACCAGCATGTCCCGGCGGGCGTCGTGCTTGCGCAGGAAGCCCGTCAAGGCCTGCTCCGGTGCCGTGGCGCGGGGGCCGCGCTCCACTGTGCGTACTGCTTCGATGGCAGGGTTCACCGTTGCCGTCAGGGCGATGCGGCGCGGCCCGTGGAAGCTCCGCACGGCCGCCGGTGCCAAGCCCGCCAGCGCCGCCGTCACCAGCCGCGCCAGCTCCTCGGCCCCGCGCGCCTGCATGCGGGCGGGGATTTCCTCGCTGAACAGCTCAAGCAACAACTCGGACATCAGGCCCTCAAGGCAGGGGTGATGTCGGTCTGGTTGAAATCGTTGCCCTTGAACAGCAGCGGCTCCCGGTCGCCTTCGCCAGCGCGTAGGCGAAGCAGTCGCCGTAGTTCAGCCGTGCAGGATGATTCCCACGTCCGAACCGTTCATAGGCACGCCGGGCGATCATGGCATGCTCACCCGAGACGGGTACGATGATAAGCGACAGCCTTTGTAAAAGGCTCTCGAAGATAGCCGACGCCCTGGGTTGCCGACGTTGGTTGACGACAATGCAAGCCTCCAGCCACGTCCCCGCGGAAATGCGTCGGCTATCGCTGTCGATCATGAACTCCAACATGTGGCGGCCTTCAGGCTCGGCCATCACCACCGACATGAGGGCCGAACTGTCGATGATCAAACAGGCAAGCCCGTTTCGTCGTCGTAGAGGAAATCCGTGCTGAGATCGAGCGGCTCCCCGTCTTTGGTCAACTCGGCCCTGATCTCAGCGGCAAGCGCCAGGATGTCCCGCATGAGAGCCTCCTTGTCGCGAGCTTTCTCCTGCACCTCCACCTGGTGGCGCAGCGCCTCGACGACCGCTTTGGTCAGTGATTGCCCGGTCAGCTCCGCAAGCCGGGAGGCGAGACGATAAGCCTCCTCGCCCTTGATGTTCAGCTGCATGCCCATTGTGGTGGATTATTCCGCAACCATGGTAGAAACAAGCGTCTCACCCGCCAGCCAGGCTTCGCAGCACCCCTTCGCCAGTGTCCGCACCCGGGCGATGTAGGCCGCCCGTTCCGTCACGCTGATCACGCCGCGGGCGTCCAGCAGGTTGAACAGGTGGCTCGCCTTGATGCATTGGTCGTAGGCGGGCATGGCCAGCGAGCGGGCCAGCAGCGCCGCGCATTCCCGCTCGGCATCCACGAAGTGCCGCGCGAGCATGGCGGTGTCCGCGTGCTCGAAGTTGTGGGCGCTGTATTCCTTCTCCGCCCGCAGGAAGACGTCGCCGTAGCGGACTCCGGCGCCATTGAAGTCGAGGTCGTACACCCGCTCCACGTCCTGGATGTACATGGCCAGCCGTTCCAGGCCGTACGTCATCTCGAAGGACGGCACGGCGACGGGAATGCCGCCGACCTGCTGGAAGTAGGTGAACTGCCCTACCTCCATGCCGTCGCACCATACTTCCCAGCCCAGGCCCCAGGCGCCCAGGGTCGGGCTCTCCCAGTCATCCTCGACGAAGCGGATGTCGTGCAGCGCCGGGTCGAGCCCGATGGCCGCGTAGGAGGCGAGCATCAGGGCCTGCGCCGTGTCGGGCGCGGGCTTCATGATCACCTGGTATTGGTAATAATGCTGCAGCCGGTTCGGGTTCTCGCCGTAGCGCCCGTCGCTGGGCCGCCGGCTGGGCTGGACGTAGGCGGCACGCCAGGGGTTGGGTCCGAGGGACCGCAGGGTGGTGGCCGGGTGGAACGTGCCGGCCCCCATCTCCACGTCGTAGGGCTGCAGGATGACGCAGCCTTGCGCGGCCCAGAAGGCATGCAGCCGCAGGATGATGTCCTGGAACGAGGGCGGGTTCGACGTCATGGCCGCGCACCTTACGGGACCGGCCGGGCAGGGCAAGCACGACACGAACCGGAACCTCCCGACTGCGTTGGGCTGCCATGGCATTGGACGGGCTCGACGACGGGGAGGTCGCACGCATCCTCCGCGACACGCGCCGGATCGCGATGGTCGGCGCGTCGAACCGTGCGGAGCGGCCGTCCCACGGCGTGATGCGCTTCCTGTTGGCACGCGGCTACGACGTGGTTCCCGTCAACCCAGGCCTATCCGGGCAGACATTGATGCGCCAGACCGTGGTCTCCAGCCTGGCCGAGGCCGGTCCGCTCGACATGGTCGACATCTTCCGTGCGTCCGACCAGGCGAGTGCCGTGGTCGACGAAGCCATCCGCCTTGGCGCCCGTACCGTCTGGCTCCAACTTGGCGTGGTCGACGTGGAAGCAGCCGACCGGGCCCGCGCCGCCGGCCTTGCGGTCATCATGGACCGCTGCCCCGCCATCGAGATCCCACGCCTGGGGGTCGTGCGCGCCCCGGCTTGAACTGCCTGCCGCACCGGGCCATGTCGGTCGCGGAACTAGGCCGGCCTTTCCCTCACATCCCTTCAAGGTGATCCGATGACCAACGAGGAACGCGACCTGATCTCCCAATTCGTCGCCCGCGTGGGCGGCAACCCCGTCGGCGGCTTCTCCCGCAGCGTGCCGTCGACCCAGTCTTCCCTGCCGCCGATCGATCCGGAGGCGGACCGCTTCATTGCCGACCAATTCGCCTCCCACCCGGAGGCGCGCTACCGCGTGACGCAGATGGCCGTGGTGCAGGAGGCTGCGCTCGCCGAGGCGGCTAGCCGGATGCAGCGGATGCAGGCCGAGCTGGACGCCACCAAGCAGCAGATGCAGCAGATGCAGCAGTCGGCCCCGCAGCAGGGGCAGTCGCGCGGGTTCCTGGGCGGCCTGTTCGGCGCCGGGCATGCCTCCTCGCCTGCGGCCCAGCAGCAGCCATCGCCGTGGAACCAAGGCGGCCCCGCCCAGCCGCAATACGCGCCGCAGGCTGCCTACGCCCCGCAATATCCGCCGAACGTGCAGCCGGGGATGTTCCAGAACTCCGGCTCTGGATCGGGCTTCCTCGGTTCGGCGCTGAAGACGGCGGCCGGCGTGGCCGGCGGCGTCGTGGCCGGCAACATGCTGATGGACATGTTCTCGGGTCACGGCGGGATGGGCGGCGGCTTCGGCGGCGGCATGGGTGGCTTCGGCGGCATGGGCGGCGTGCCGAGCGAGACCACGATCGTCAACAACTATGGCGACCAAGGCGGCGGCTATCCCGACGCGGGAGGCGGCGGCTACCCCGATGCCGGCGGCGGCGGCGCTTCCGCGGGTTGGGACAACAGCACCCAGGGTGGCGGTGACGCCGGCTGGACCGACAGCGGCCAGGATAGTGGCGGCGGCTGGGACAACAGCTCTCAGGACACGAGCGGAGGTTTCGACGACAACAGCCTGTAGCCTGCGTGTGGGCTGAGCACCGGGATCGCGTCCAGCCGGACTGGGTGGACGCGAACGGCCATATGAACCTGGCCTATTACGTGCTGGTGTTCGACCGCGGCACCGATGCCTGGCTCGACCTTGCCGGGCTCGGTGCCGAATACCGCGATCGCGGCCGCAGCGTCTTCGCGGTCGAGAGCCACATCCTCTACCGACAGGAAGTCGCGCTCGGCGAGCCATTGTCGGTGCGGACCAGGCTGGCCGCCACGGCGGGCAAGCGCATCCACCTGCTGCACGAGATGCGATCCGACGGGCGGGACGTGGCAATGCAGGAGGTGTTGTTCCTGCACGTGGACCTGCTCACCCGGCGTGCCATCCCGTTCGGCGATGCCGAAGCGGCGCGCATCGCCGCTCTCCTGCCTTCCGGCGTCAGCGACCCGTCCTGGATGGGTCGCCGCGTCGGCCAAGCGTTGACGGGGGTTTAACCACCCCGGCGGTATCCTGTCGCCGAACAAGGCAGAGTATCAGATGCCCCGGTTGCCCGACACCTACGCCACTCGCCCACCCTCCGGCCTGCTCATCGCGGGCGGTTCGGCACTCCTGCACACGGCCGCCGCCGCCGCCTTGCTGTGGTACGTCCAGGCCCCGTTGGAGGGCTGGCTGGCAGGCATGCCGGTCGCAGCCGTCGCCGCGGGTCTCGCCACCCTGCTGGTCTGGTGGGGACTGGCCCCGCTGGGCGCCGGTGCGGCCGGGTCGGCGCGGCCAGGCGGCCTGGTCGGGGTCGCGATCTGGCGCGAGGTCGGGTTGCGCAACGCCGTCGCCAAGCTCGAGGCGCAGCTTGCCGAGAAGGATGCCGCCCTGGCAGACGCGGCCGCGCGGGAGGCCGACCAGGGCGAGCAGGTGAGCCGCCTGCGACGACGCATCACCGTCGAGATCAACGAGGGCACCAGCGCGATCGGCCAGGTCGACACGGCGACGGCGGGTGTGGTGCAGGGCATGGAGAGCGCCACGCGCGAGATGGCGGCGGTCCGCGGCGCGGCGGAGTTGGCGGCGCGGGGCATCCAGGAGGTCGCCGGTGCGTCCGAACAGCTCTCCGCCTCGATCGGCGAGATCGCCGTCCAGGTCGCCCGCAGCGCCGAGAGCGCCCGGCAGGCGGCGGCGGAGAGCAAGCGGACGGACGAGTCCGTGGAGGAGCTTGCCAACGCGGCCGGGCGGATCGGCGACGTGGTGCGCCTGATCGGCGACATCGCGGCGCAGACCAACCTGCTGGCGCTGAATGCGACCATCGAGGCGGCACGGGCCGGCGATGCCGGGCGCGGCTTTGCCGTGGTTGCCGGCGAGGTGAAGAACCTGGCGGCGCAGACCGCCCGCGCCACGGAGGAGATCGGCGGGCAGATCGCCGCGATGCAGGCCGCGACCCAGGGCAGCATCGTCGCCATCCGCGCCATTTCCGGCCGGATCGAGGACATCAGCACGCTGGCGGCACAGGTGGCATGCGCCGTGGAGGAGCAGGGCGCCGCCACGGCGGAGATCGCCAGCAGCGTGCAGCGCGTCGCGGTCGGCACCGGCACCGTGGCCGACGCGATCGGCCGGGCGGAGCAAGCCTCCGAGGCGGCACGGTCCGGCGGCGCCGCCATCGCCCAGGCGGTGAGCAGCATGGACAAGCGGCGTGAAGCACTGCTTGCCACGGTCGAGGGGTTGGCGACGCTGAACGCCGCATAGGCGGTGGATCAGGCTGCCAAGCCGACCTCCGGGGCCGATGTCGGGATGTTCGCGTACCATCCAAGCCGCCAGGGGAACAGACGATGCCATCCTTCCGGTCGGCTGAAGCATTGGCGGTCGCCCTGCACGACGCCGGACTTGGATCGTGGGTGGATCGCATCGTGGCCACGGTGCGGCCGTCCATCCTGTTCCGCCGCCATCAACTGCCGGACGCCGGCCTGCCGCTGGCTGCGTCCAAGATCGGCGGTACGCCGACCCTGCCGCCCGGCTTCGCGTGGCCGCACCGCCCGGCCCACCCTCACGCCGCCCGGAAGGCGGACGCCCATCGCGCGGTCGGCGCCAGGGTGCGCGCGCTCCTGGCCGCCACTCGTGCCGAGCGGATGGGCCGCCCACCGCAGCCCGGCGAGCGTACCATCGAGGCGGCGGAGCTGGATGCGCTGACCGCCCGCTACGATTTCGTCGCGGGCAGCTTCGACCGGCCCTTCCCTTTGGCTTTCGTGGCCCAGTTGGACCTGGCTACGCTGGCGGGCCAAGCCGGGTTCGACCCGCATCTGCCGGGCACCGGGCTGCTGAGCGTGTTCGCCGACGCCACGCCCTATGGCTCGGCCGTCCGGTTGTTCTGGAGCGACGAGCCAGGCATCCCGCAGGAGCAGCCCGCGGAGCTGCTCGCGTACTACGATACCGAGCACGCGGCCATGACCGGTCCATGGGCCGAGCTGACCCAGGCGGAGGCATTGCTGCCGTTCTCCGCCGTCGACATCCCGGACCACTGGCGTGCGGAGCGGCCGATCGCGGCTTGGCTGGAGGAGGTCGGGCAATACCGGCCAACGGAGACGTCGGACGGCGGCAACCAGGCCAACTTCGGTGACAGGCTCGGCGGCTGGCCAGCCAATATCCAGGGCAGCCCGGAGGAAGAGCTCGACCCGGCATCCCGCATCCAGCGCCCCGGCGAGACGCCTTGGCGCCACGTCTTTTCCTGGGGCGGCGAGTACTGGGGCGATACGCGGCTCATCCCCATACAGGAAGTGTGCGACGGCAACGCCTATGTCATGGTGCACGAGGACGATCTGGCAGTCGGCTTCCTCGACGACGCACGCTTGGTGGTGCAGTTCACTTAGCCACCTGGCAGCCGCTTCGGAGCTACGTCGCCTTGGCGCCCTGTGCCGGGAGCCGGAGCCAAGGCGGAACGTGAACGTCGATCGGCACGCCGCAAGTGAGCCGCGCGTCCAGCGCGTCCAGCCGGATCAAAGCCAAGCCGACGGTGCCGTTCGTGGATCGCAGGCTCCCGACCTCCTGGCCATCCCGCATCACCGGCGTCCCGCCGGCCGGCAATGCGTCGGCGCTGGACACCGGCACCAGGCGCCGCTTCAGCAGGCCGCGGTATTTGGTCCGCGCCGTCAACTCCTGGCCCATGTAGCAGCCCTTGCTCCACGACACGCCGTGCAGCTCGTCGAAGCCCGCCTCCAGCAGCACGCTCTTCTCCGCCTCCATGTCCCGGCTGCCATCCGGCAGGCCCAGGCCGATGCGATGGCGGTCGTAGGCGGCGGCATCGGCGGTGGTCGCCATCCCGGTTGCCAGTATGCGCCAGCCCGCCTCCGGCGTCCGCGGATCGGGTGCGGCCAGGCCGTTCGGCCCCGGTGCGCCGTCCCAGGCGGCATAGACGTCGAGCGGTTCCGCCTCCACCGCCACCTTCGCCCGCAGGCGGAACCGGGTCAGCCGCCGGGCGAGCTCCTCGCGTTGGGCCGCTTCCACGTCGAGCAGAAGCCGCTCGCCTTCCGCGAACATGAAGAAGTCCGCCAGCCATTTCCCCTGTGGCGTCAGCAGCGCCGCCCAGACCGCGCGGCCCGGCGCGACCACCGCGACGTCGTTGGACACCAGCCCCTGGAGGTACGCGACCCGGTCCTCGCCCGAGACGGACAAGACGGCGCGGTGCGGCAGGCGGGCGAGGTATGGCATGAGTGCGAGGTAGGCGGCGTGGACCCCCACGGCAAGCCGGGCCTTTCGCGGCGTCCTGCCGGGCTGTAACACGGCCGCCGTGCGGATATTGTTCATCACCGCGACGCGGATCGGCGACGCCGTGCTGTCCACCGGCCTGCTCGACCACCTCCTGCGGGTCCATCCGGACGCGCGGTTCACCATCGCCTGCGGCCCGGCGGCGGCCGGCGTGTTCGAGCGGATGCCGCATCGCGACCGCACGCTGGTGGTCGACAAGCGCCGGTTCGACCTGCATTGGCTGGGCCTGTGGGCGCAGACGGCCACCACGGTGTGGGACCTGGCGGTGGACCTGCGCGGCTCCGCCCTGACGCTGCTGCTGCCGGCGCGGCGCCGGGCGATCATGCGCGGCGGCCGGCGGCCGGGCCATCGCCTGACCCACCTGGCCCGCACGCTCGGCCTGGCGCCGCCGCCGCAGCCCGTGACCTGGTGCGGCCCCCCCGACCACGCCCTCGCGGCGACGCTGCTGCCGCCGGGCGGGCCGGTCGTCGCACTCGGGCCCACCGCGAACTGGGCCGGCAAGGTGTGGCCGGCGGAGCGCTTCGTGGCCCTGTTCCGTGCGCTGGAGCCGCTGCTGCCCGGCGCACGCGCCGCGGTGTTCGCGGGGCCGGGGGCGGCGGAGCGGGCGATGGCGGCGCCCGTCCTCGCTGCCTTGCCCGGCGCCATCGACCTGGCGGGCCGCCTGAGCCTGGCGGAGGCGGCGGCTTGCCTCGCGCGCTGCCGCCTGTTCGTGGGCAACGATTCCGGCCTCATGCACCTGGCCGCCGCCGCGGGCACCCCGACGCTCGGGCTGTTCGGTCCGTCCTTTGCCAGCGAGTATGCGCCGGCCGGGCGCCGTGCCGCGCCTGTCGTGGCGCCGGGCCCAGCCGGCCGCACCCCGATCGACGCCCTGGCGGTGGACGCGGTGCTGGCCCAGGCCCAGGCGATGCTGTGAGGGTCGCGCACGTCATGGCGGGCGCCCCGCACGGAGGCGCGGAGTTGTTCTTCGAGCGCCTCGCATCCGCGCAGCACGCCGCCGGCGACGCGGTGTTGCCGGTCATCCGCCGCAACGCGGAGCGGGCCGAACGGCTGGCGGCCCTCCACCCGGTGCAGCTGAGCTTCGGCGGCGCACTGGACTTCGCGACCAGGCCGCGCCTGGCCGCCGCGCTGCGGGATTTCGCACCGCGCGTCACCGTGGCCTGGATGAACCGTGCCGCCCAGTTCGCGCCCCGCGGCGACTGGGTGCTGGCCGGGCGCCTGGGCGGCTACTACGACCTGAAATACTACGGGCGCTGCGACCACCTGGTCGGCAACACCCGGGCGCTCACGCGCTGGATCGTGCAGCAGGGCTGGCCGGCCGCGCGGGCGCATCATCTGCCCAACTTCGCCCCGGACCTGCTCGGTGCCGTGCCCGAGCGGCTGGGCGTGCCGCCGCGGCGGCCGCTGGTGCTGGCGCTCGGCCGGCTGCACCGCAACAAGGCGTTCGACATCCTCATCCGCGCCCTGCCCAGCCTGCCCGGGGTGCATGCGGTGGTCGCGGGCGAGGGTCCGGAGCTGGACGCGCTGCAGGCGCTGGCGCGGCAATCGGGCGTGGCCGACCGCGTGCTCTTCCCCGGCTGGCGGCAGGACACCGCCGCCTTGCTCGCCGGCTGCGACGCGCTCGCCTGTCCGTCCCGGCACGAGCCGCTGGGCAACGTCGTGGTGGAGGCGTTCGCCGCCGCCCGGCCGGTCGTCGCCGCCGCCGCGGACGGCCCGCGCGAACTGATCCGCCCGGGCGAGGACGGCCTGCTGGTGCCGGTGGACGACGTGGCGGCGCTGGCCACCTCGCTGGGCGTGGTGCTGGGCAGCCCGAACCTCGCGGCCGGCCTGGCGCAGGCCGGGCGTGCGCGGTACCTGGCGGAGTTCGCGGAGGCGCCGGTGCTGGCGCAGTGGCGGGCCTTCCTGTCCACCGTGGAGAAGGCCTGATGTGCGGCATCGCCGGCATCGCCATGGAGCCGGGCGCGCCGCCCCCGTCGCCCACGGTGGTGGCGGCATTGGCGGCGGCCCTGGCGCATCGCGGGCCTGACGGGGAAGGGCACAACGTGGTCGGCCGCACCGCCCTGGTGCAGACCCGGCTGGCGATCATCGACCTGCAGACCGGCGACCAGCCGCTGTTCGCCGGCGCGGCGACGCTGGTGGCGAATGGCGAGGTCTACAACTACCGCGAACTCTCGCCCGGCCTGCCGCTGGCCACCGGCAGCGACTGCGAGCCGCCGCTGCACCTGTGGCGGCAGTGCGGCGGCGCCTACGCGGGGGCGTTGCGCGGCATGTACGCCATCGCCATCCACGACCGCGCCACCCGCAGCCTGACGCTCACGCGGGACCGCTTCGGCATCAAGCCGCTCTACACCGCCAACATCCCGGGCGGGCTGGCCTTCGCGTCGGAGCCGCAGGCGCTGCTCGCGGCCGGGCTGGTGGCGCGCGGCGTCCGCCCGGCAGCGCGGGACGAGCTGTTGCAGACACAGTTCACCACGGGGGCGGACACGATCTTCCCCGGCATCCGGCGCGTGCTGCCGGGGGAGACGCTGCGCGCCGTCGATGGCCACGTCGTCGACCGCCACCGACTGGCCGCCCTGCCGGCGGATGCGCCGGAGGACATCGGGGAGGACGCGGCCTTGGCCCGCCTCGACACCGCCCTGGCGCAATCGGTCGAGCTGCACCAGCGCAGCGACGTGCCATACGGGATGTTCCTGTCCGGCGGCATCGACAGTGCGGTCGTGCTCTCCATGATGGCGCGGCTGAACGACGAGCCGGTGCGCGCCTACACCGCCGGCTTCGACGTGCCCGGTGCGGCGGACGAACGCGGCCGGGCGGCGGCGCTGGCCCGGGCGGTCAATGCCCGGCACGAGCCGGTCGAGGTGACGGAGGCGATGGTCTGGTCGGCGCTGCCCCGCATCGTGGCGGCGATGGACGACCCGGCGGCGGACTATGCCATCATCCCGTCCTGGTTCCTGGCGCAGCGCGCCCGGCAGGACGTGAAGGTCGTGCTGTCCGGCGAGGGCGGCGACGAGCTGTTCGGCGGCTACGGCCGCTACCGCAGCGCCATGCGCCCGTGGTGGCGTGGCGGGCGCGGCATGCGCACTCGCGGCACGTTCGACGGGCTGGGCGTGCTGCGCGTGGCCCCACCGGGCTGGCGCGACGGCATCGCCGCGGCGGAGGCCGAGGCCAGCACCGGCGGCCGCAGCCGGTTGCAGGTGGCGCAGGCGACCGACATCGCGGACTGGCTGCCGCACGACCTGCTGCTGAAGCTGGATCGCTGCCTGATGGCGCATGCCGTGGAGGGCCGCACGCCCTTCCTCGACCCTGCTGTCGCCGAGGCCGGGTTCCGCCTGCCGGACGCGCTGAAGGTGCAGGGCGGCCGCGGCAAATGGCTGCTTCGCCGCTGGCTGGAGAGGCATTTCCCACAGGCCCAGCCATTCGCGCCGAAACAGGGCTTCACCGTCCCGGTCGGCGCCTGGATTGCCGCGCAGGGCGCACGGCTCGGCCCGCTGGTGGCGGCGCAGCCCGGCGTGGCGGAGATCGCCGAGCCGGAGCGGGTGATCGGCCTGTTCCGCAGCCTCGGCGGCCGGCGCGAGGGCTTCGCCGCCTGGTCGCTGCTGTTCTACGCGCTCTGGCACCGCGCCCATATCGAGGCGCGACCCACCGACGGGGATGTCTTCGACACGTTGGATCGGTAGGCGACCGGAGCCGGGCAGCGGCGTTGCAGCAGCAGTGTTGCTGCAACGAGGCCCCATGTCGGTATCGACCCTTCTGCTCGGCTCCAGGCTGGCCAACCGGGATGCCGAGGCGCGGAAGATCGGCGCGTTCGAGGGCGTGCCGGCCATGGGGCTGGACGGCCTTGGCTCCGCCTCCTACGGGCCCGAAGCGATGCTGACCGTCCTGGCCGTCGCCGGGACGACCGGGCTGGGCGCGGTGCAGCCGCTGACATGGGCCATCCTGGCGCTGCTGCTGGTCCTGGTGCTGTCGTATTGGCAGACGATCGACGCCTATCCCAGCAACGGCGGCTCCTACACCGTGGCGCGGCAGAACCTCGGCGCCAATGCCGGCCTGCTCGCCGCCGCGGCCCTCATGGTCGACTACATGCTGAACGTGGCGGTCGGCATCTCGGCGGGCGTCGGCGCGCTGATATCAGCGGCGCCCGGCCTGCAACCCTACACCCTGTCGTTGTGCCTCGGCGTGCTGGTGGCGATCACGCTGGTCAACCTGCGCGGCACGAAGGAGTCGGGCCTGGTCCTCGCGGTGCCGACATACCTGTTCATCGGCAGCCTGGTCTGCATCCTCGCCGCGGGCGCCTGGGCTGCCTGGACGGCAGGCGGCCATCCCCGCCCGCTCGTGCCGCCGCCCAGCCGATCCAACGCGGCAGCGGCCGTGTCCGTCTGGCTGCTGGTCCGCGCTTTTGCGGCGGGCTGCACCGCGATGACGGGCGTGGAGGCGGTGAGCAACGGGGTCAGCGCGTTCAAGGCACCCACGGTGCGATACGCGCATCGGACCCTGGCCGCGATCTCGGCGACGCTGGGCCTGCTGCTGTTCGGGATCGCCTATCTGGCCCACGCCTACGGGATCATGGCGATGGACCAGACCGCCCGCGACTACCAGAGCGTCATCTCGCAGCTGGTGGCGGCCGTCTGGGGCCGCGGGTGGGTCTACTACGTCACCATCGCCAGCGTCCTCGCAGTCCTGGCGTTGTCCGCCAACACCAGCTTCATCGGCTTCCCCCGGCTGTGCCGCCAGGTGGCCGGGGACAGCTACCTGCCCAAGGCCTTCGCCATCCCCGGGCGGCGGCTGGTCTACACCGCTGGCATCGTGTTCCTCGCCCTGGGGGCGGGCGCGCTGCTGACCCTGTTCGACGGCATCACCGACCGGCTGATCCCGCTATTCGCCGTCGGCGCCTTCCTGTCCTTCACGCTCAGCCAGGCGGGTATGGCGATGCATTGGTGGCGTACCGGAGCCGGGCACCGGGACCGGGCGCGCATGCTGGTGAACGGGCTCGGCGCCGCCGCCACCGGATTGGCGCTGGCGATCATCCTGGTCGCCAAGTTCACCGATGGCGCCTGGCTGACCATGCTGGTGATCCCGCTGACGCTGCTGCTGCTGCGCCTGGTCCACCGCTACTATCGCGCGCTGGAGCACCAGGTGCTGGTGGGGAGCCGCAAGTGCATGGAGTTCACCGGCCATGCTCCTCCGGTGGCGTTGATCCCGATCGAGCGCTGGGACCGGCTGGCGGAACGCGCGGTGCAAACCGCCGCATGCCTGTCACCGGACGTCGTGGCCCTGCACCTGACGGACCTGGAAGGTCCCGATGCGGAGGAGCATCAGACCCGCCTGCGCAGGGACTGGGACCGCTTCGTCGGCACGCCGGCAGCCGCGGCCGGCCTGCCGGAACCGCAGTTGGTCATCCAATCCTCGCCATACCGCAGCCTGCTGGCGCCCTTGCTCCGGGAGGTCGCCACCATCCAGGCGCGCTGTCCGAGGCGGCCTGTCGTCGTGCTGCTCAACGAGTTCACGGGCGGGCATTGGTGGGAAGCGTTCCTGCACACGCGACGCAGCCACCGGCTCCGCACCCAGGTCCTGCGGCATGCCGGGCCGGGCGTGTCGGTTCTGATGGTGCCTTGGCAGCAGACCGTCGATACCGCGGGCTTCCTGCTGGAGGAGGAGCCGCAGCGGGCATGACCGTCAGGCGGTCTGCGCCGCCGACACGCCGAGTTCCCGCTCCATCGCTTCGCGCATGAGGAACTTCTGCATCTTGCCCGTGACCGTCATCGGGAACTCGTCGACGAACTTCACGTAGCGCGGGATCTTCTGGTGCGCGATCTTGCCGCGGCAGTAGTCGCGCACGTCCCCCTCGCTCAACGTCGCGTCCGGCCGGCGCTTCACCCAGGCGCAGAGCTCCTCGCCGTAGCGGCTGTCCGGCACGCCGAAGCACTGCACGTCCAGGATGGCGGGATGGGTGTAGAGGAACTCCTCCACCTCGCGCGGGAACACGTTCTCGCCGCCGCGGATGACCACGTCCTTGATGCGGCCGACGATGTTGCAATAGCCCTCGGCATCGACCACCGCGAGGTCGCCCGTATGCATCCAACGTGCGGCGTCGATCACCTGCTCGGTGCGCGGCTTGTCGTCCCAGTAGCCGAGCATCACGCTGTAGCCGCGGGTGCACAGCTCCCCGGAGGTGCCGCGCGGCACGATCCGCCCGTCCGCGTCGACGATCTTCACCTCCAGGTGCGGGTGGATGCGCCCGACGGTGGACACGCGCCGTTCCAGCGGGTCGTCCGCCGTGGTCTGGAAGCTGACGGGGCTCGTCTCCGTCATGCCGTAGCAGATGGTGATGTCGATCAGGTGCATGCGGTCCACGGCCCGGCGCATCACCTCGATCGGGCAGGGCGAGCCGGCCATGATCCCGGTGCGCAGCGACGACAGGTCGAACTCGGCGAAGCGCGGGTGCTCCATCTCGGCGATGAACATGGTCGGCACGCCATGCAGCCCGGTGCAGCGCTCCTCCGCCACCGTCTCCAGCACCGCCAGCGGGTCGAAGCCCTCGCCGGGATAGACCATGCAGGTGCCGTGGGTGATGGCCGCCAAGTTGCCCAGCACCATGCCGAAGCAGTGGTAGAGCGGCACCGGGATGCACAGCCGGTCCTCCGCGGTCAGCCGCATCGCCTCCCCGATGAAGAAGCCGTTGTTGAGCACGTTGTGGTGGGTGAGCGTGGTGCCCTTCGGGCTGCCCGTGGTGCCGGAGGTGAACTGGATGTTGATCGGGTCGTCGAACTGCAGGGTCTCGCGCAAGGCTGCCAGGCGCGTCCGGTCGGACGCACCGCCTCGCTCGGCCACTGCCTCGAACCCGATCGTGCCCGGGGAGGTGCCGCCGATCTGGACGACCGTGCGCAGGCTTGGCACGCGGGCGGTGTGCAGCGCACCCGGCTGGCTGGTTGCCAATTCCGGCATGACGTCCCGCAGCATGCCCATGTAGTCACTGGCCTTGAACGCGGTCGCGGTGACCAGCGCGGTGACGCCCACCTTGTTCAGCGCGTATTCCAATTCGACCACGCGATAGGCCGGGTTGACGTTGACCAGGATGATGCCGGCCTTCGCGGTGGCGATCTGGGTGACGACCCATTCGGCATTGTTCAGCGACCAGATGCCGACGCGGTCCCCCGGCTCGATCCCCATCGCCAGCAGCCCGGCCGCGAACGCCTCCGCCCGGGCATCCAGTTCGGCATAGGTCCAGCGCACGCCTTGGCTGCGCACGACCAGCCCCGGCCGATCACCCCAACGCGCCACTGTCCGGTCGAAGCTGCGGCCGAGCGTGTCGCCAAGCAAAGGAACGTCCGTCGCGCCATGGACGTAGCTGAGCGCCTCGGTCACCCGTTTTCCCCCGCTGCTTTCGGGGGATGCTCGCGAGTTCAGCGGGACCCGTCAACACGCGACAAAGAAAGTCCTCTCCCAGAGGGAGAAGGATAGCAGGTCAGGAGCGGCTACGACCCGCTGAACCAGTTGTAACCCTGGTCTTCCCAGTAGCCGCCCGGGTAGTCGTTCGTCACGAACAGCGAAGTGATGTATTTCGGGTTCTTGAACCCGAGTTTCGTCGGCACGCGGACCTTGATCGGGAAGCCGTACTCCGGCGGCAGCGGCGCGGTGCCGTAATCCAGTGCGATGATCGTTTGCGGGTGCAGGGCGGAGGCCATGTCCAGGCTGGTGTAGTAGCGGTCGGCGCACTTGAACCCGACATAGCGGGCGCGGGTGTCGGCGCCGACCCGCTCCAGGAAGGTGCGGAACGGCACGCCGCTCCACTGGCCGATCGCACTCCATCCCTCCACGCAGATGTGCCGGGTGATCTGGCTGGCCTGCGGCAGGGTGCGCAGGCGGGCGAGCGACCAGGGCGTCTTGTCCCCCACCAGGCCCGACACCTCCAGCGCCCAGTCGCCGCCGTCGATGTCTGGCACATCGTCCACGGGGTAGAAGGCGTTGAACGGGAACGGCTTGGTGATTTGGCTGGCCGCGTAGGTCGGCGCCAGCCGGTTCGGGTCGAACAGCAGCGCCTGCACCCGGTCGTTGAACCGCGCCATCGCCCACAGCACCTTGTCCACCGTGTCGCCGTCCTGCAGGTTGCACCCGGCCAGCATCGTCACCGCCCCCAACGACAGCCCACCGCGCAACAGCAGGCGCCGCTCCACCGCGCGGACGGCCGTGCGGTGGTCGTCCAGTCGTATCCGGGGCTTCATGGCGCCTCCGCCACGTGGGTCCGCGCCCGGCCGGTGATCATGGCCGGCAGGGTCCGCGGCACCAGTGCCACCAGCAACAGGTGGATCGCGGTGAAACCGACGATGCCGCTCATGGCCGCGAAGTGCAGGCGCCGGGTGACCTCGTATCCACCCAGGGCATTGCTCAACGCCTCCAACTGGATCGGCTTCCAAAGGGCGAGGCCGGAGATGACCGCCAGCACGCCCATCAACAGCACGAAAACATACAGCAGCCGCTGCACGGCGTTGTAGCGGCCGATCCGGTGCACCAGCCGGAACCGCAGCGCCGCGAGGAGGTCGCGCCAGATCTCCGTCGGGCGCAGCGGCCACAGCGCGTGGCGGAAATGCCGGCTCGCCAGCCCGTAGCCGACGTAGACCAGGCCGTTGCACACCAGCAGCCACATCGCCGCCAGGTGCCAGGCGATGAAGCCGCCGAGCCAGCCGCCCAACGTCGCCCAGGCCGGGAAGCTGAAGCCGAAGAGCGGCGAGGCGTCGTAGATGCCCCAGCCGCTCATCACCATGCACACGATGGCGAACGCATTGACCCAGTGCGTCAGGCGCACGACCAACGGATGGACGATGGTCGTGCGGCCCGGTTGCGAGGTCATCGGCTCGCCTGCTTCATGGTCAAACGTGATTCTCCTGGTGCCTCACATCGGCGGGACCAGGCCGTCCTTGCCGACGTTCACGCCCCCGGCCGTGACCGTCCCGTCGGCCGCGCGGGTGCCGTTGACGATCACGTGGGCGCCGGGGACGATGATGTTGCGGTCTGCCAGTTCGAGCGAGACAATCGGCACGTCGTCCGGGATGACGATCGTCTTCTGCCCGCTGCCGTAATCGACCAGCATCGTGTGGCCGTTGGTGCTGTCCAGCTTGCCGACGGAGCCGTTGGTCATGCTGGTGCTGGGCCCGAGGTCCCAGGCGTAGCTGCCCTGGCCGGCGCCCTTCATGCTCGGCGGGAACACGGTAACTTCCAGCGCCTTCAGCGTGCCGTCCGGCTGCGGCGCGGCGGCCGAGCCGATGTAGCTGCCGGCCTGCACGTCGCCGATCTTGGACTTGATCACCGACACGACGCGGAACGTCGCCGGCAGCACGACATGCATCTTCGTCCCGGCGCGGGTGGTCAGGTCCAGCCCGTCGGTGCTGACGGCATCCACGGTGCCGCGGATGCGGGCCGGGGTGGGCGCCGGCGCCTGCGCGCTGGCGGCGCCTGCGGCGAGGGTCAGGCCACCCAGGAGAGCGAGCGAGAGGCGTCTGTTCATGAAAGACCTCGATGATGTTCAGCCGGAACGGCGCCCGCGGTGTCGCGATCGCCCGTCGCAGCCATGAACGCCCGCTGCCCGGGCTTATTCCACCGTCGGCAAAACTTAATCGGGAATAAACCGGCAGCGGCGGCGTTCACTCCGCCAGAGGTCCACGCCCATTCCCCCAGCCACGTCCATCATCGCGGAGATCGAGCAAGCCATCCCGGCCCTCCGGCGCTACGCCTGGGCGTTGCTCGGCCGAGGCGACGCGGCGGACGAACTGGTGCAAGACTGCCTGGTCCGTGCGCTCGACCGCCTGCCTGCGACGGCGAGCGATGTCCGCGTTCGACCGTGGCTGTTCACCATCCTGCACCACCTGAGCGTCAGCCGTTGGCGTGCCCTGCGCCGCCGTGGGCCTTCGGTCGACGCCGCCTCGCTCGACCTGCCGGTGCCAGCGACCCAGCACTGGAGCCTTGCCATGCGGGACCTGATGCGCGGCCTGGCAGCGCTGCCGTTGGAACAGCGCCAGGTCCTGCTGCTGGTTGGCGTGGAGGGGCTGGAATACCGGGAGGCCGCCGCCGTGCTCGGCCTGCCGGTCGGCACGGTCATGTCGCGCCTGAGCCGCGGCCGCGATGCGCTGCGCGCGCTGATGGAAGGGCGCGAACGGCCGGCGTTGCGCCGCGTGAAATGAGCGAGGTCCCGCGACCGGTGCACGAGGAGGATCTGCACGCCTACGTCGACGACCGGCTGGACCCGGAGCGGCGGGATGCGGTGGCGCGGCGCCTGGCCGCAGACGCCGTGCTGCGCCGCCGGGTCGAGGACTGGCGTGCCCAGCGCGACCTGCTGCGAGACGGCCTCGCCTTCCGACAGCAGGAGCCGGTGCCTCCATCGCTGAGCCTGTCCAGCCTGGCGGAGGCGCGGCTTGCCACCGTGCGCGGCGCGGCGCGGTGGCGGTCCGCAGCGGGGATCGTCATGGCCCTCGCGGTCGGGACGGCCGCCGGGTGGGTGGCGCACGGCCCGCAACGCCCCTCCGAGATCGCGCGGCTGAGCCTGGAGGCCGTTTCGGCCTACCGGGTGTTCGCCAACGACCCGGCGCATGGCATCGAGCTGCCGCCCGATGACCCCGTCGAGCTGACACGCCGGATGACGCAGACGCTCGGCCGTTCGGTCGCCGTGCCGGACCTCTCGCGGGCTGGCTACCACCTGGTCGGCGGCCGCGTGCTGGCGGTGATGTATGGCCCGGCTGGGATGCTGGTCTACGAGGATGCGGCGCATAATCGCATCACCGTCTATATCCAGCCGATGCGGGTGGGGGAGGAGACACCGATGCGCTCCGTCGATGCCGGCGCGGTGGATGGCTACGCCTGGATCAACCGCCAGATCGGTTACGGCGTGGTGTCGGAAGGCGATCGTGCCCGGCTCCACTCCATCGCGAACCAGGTGCGAGACGGCGTCGGCCTGTGACGCCGGACGGCCGGTGCTGGTCCAGAAGCCCTCCGCCAGAGGGAGAGGGAGACGGAAGCAATTGCGGTCTAGCCGCCGCTGATGCCGGCCATGATCTTCTGGCAGACCTGACGGGCCTCCACCTCCGGCTCGCGCCGTTGCAGCATGGTGTCTATGCAGCGCTGCATGTCCACGCCCCCGCCAGCTGGCACGTCGTTGCGCGGCGGGTCCTGCGCGCCTTGCGCCCGGCTGTAGCTTGGAAGCGGGGCAGTGCTGGCAGCCGCGGGCAGCGGCACGGCGGACGATCCGGTCCCGAGCAGCCCGAATGGCCAGTCGTAGGTGTGATCGACATACCCGCCGGCGAGAAACGCGATCAGCACCAGGGTCAGCATGTAGACGGCGCGCATCCGACTTCCCTTGTATCCTTCCGCCAGCGATTAGATGGATTGATCCAGGCCTGTCCAGGGGGCGGGTGCAGGCGAGGACGCGGGCGGGTGAAGGTGGTCCGGCCCGCCTTCATGCCCCAGAGCGGCTGCGCCAGCTGCGCCACGCAACCGGCGGCGTCGCCGGCGTCGAGCAGCACCATGTCCGCCGGACCGCCCACCCCGATGCCGTAATCGGGCAGGCGCATGATCCGGGCGGCCTCCGTCGTCACCATCGCCAGGCAGCCGGCCAGTTCGGCCGGGCGGGCGACCTGGCAGACGTTGGCCAACAGGTTGGCCATCCGCAGCAGGTTGGCGTCGCCATAGGGGGTGAACGGGTTTAGCACGTTGTTGGTGGCCACCGAGCAGGCCACGCCGGCCGCCCGCAGCGTGGGCGCGTGCGGCACACCCCGCGGCACGGCGTGGTCGTGGGAGCGGCCGATGAGGAACAGGTCCGTCGCCGGCAGCACGGTCACCGCGACCCCGGCCCGGGCCAAGGTCGCAGCCAGCGCGGCGAACCGGGCGGGCGGCAACAGGGACGCCTGGCTCACATGGCCGACCGTGACCCGGCCGCCCCAGCCATGTTCCTCCGTCTTGCGGCAGACATACTCGGCCTGCATGCCGTCCGCCGTCTCGCCCATGTCCAGGTGCATGTCGACGTCCACGTCGTAGGCGCGCGCCAAGGCGAATATGCGGTCGATCTGTCCGCGCGGGTCGGTGTCGGTGTAGGGCACCGCGCCGATCACCCGGGCGCCGCGGCGCAGCCCTTCCTCCAGCAGCGCTTCCGTGCCGGGGTTGTTCAGCAGGCCTTCCTGCGGGAACACGCACAGTTCGATCTCGGCGGCCCAGGCGTAGTCACGGGCCAATTGCTGCACGCCGTCGAAGCCGCGCATGCCGATGCCGGGGTCGACCTCCACATGGGTGCGGATGCGGGTGGTGCCCCAGCCGATCGCCCGCTCCAGCGTCTGCCGGCCGCGGGCGTAGACGTCCTCCGGCGTGAAACCGCGTTTGGCCGCCGCGGTCAGCCGCACCGCCTCCGCCACCGATCCCTCGGCGGCCGGGCAGCGGTGGAGGATGCAGGTCTTGTCGAGGTGGAGGTGGGTTTCCACGAAGCCCGGCACCAGCAACCTGCCCTCCGCGTCGATGGCCGGGGCGTCGCTTGGGATCGAGGCGGCGATGGCGACGATGCGGCCGGCTGCGATGCCGATGTCCACCGGTTCGTCCCGGTCCACGAGCCGGGCATTCCGCACGACCGTGTCGAGCGTCATCGGCCTTCTCCCTCTCCGTCTATGAGAGGGCCGGGGTGAGGGGCGGCGGGCTCCGCTTTGACGGGTGTGAGGGGCCCCACCCTGTCCTCTTCCAGAGGGAGCGGGTTTGATGAGTCGTCTTTAAGCGCGACGCCGGAGATGCCGCGCGTCCGCATCGCCTCCAGCAGCCAGGCGATCTTCGCCGCGGCAGCCTGGGGCGGGAACCCGGCTGGTCGGATATTGGACACGCAGTTGCGCCCGGCATCGGTGGTGCCCTGGCCCGGCTGCCAGGTCAGGTAGGCTCCCAGGCTGTCCGGGGCGGACAATCCTGGGCGTTCCCCGATCAGCACCAGCACCGCGGCGGCACCCATCGCGACCGCCACCGCATCGCCCAGCGCCACCCGCGCCTGTCGCGCCAGCACGAGCGGTGCGACCCGCCAGCCCGCCAGCAGCGGCCGCAACGCCGCAATCACGGCGGGCGCGTGGTCCTGCACCGCGCGGGCGGAAAGCCCGTCCGCCAGCACCACCGCCAGGTCGTGCTCCCCTCCCGGCAGCGCCGTGCCCGGCGCAAGCCGCCGGCCGAGGTCGGGCCGCAGGAGGAAGGTGGCGCGGTCCGGCGCCGCGCTGTCCACGATCAGCAGCGGCCCGACCGCCGCCGCCAGCCCATCCACGTCCAGCGCGGCGTGCACCGCGTCCCGGGCGCGGGCATGGGCCAGGCGCAGCGCCAGCAGCGGTGCCGTGGCCAGGGAGCCCCCGGCGCTCGCCAGCCCGATCCGCGCCGCCGTCAGAGGCCGCAGGCGCAGCCACGGGTCGTCCACCGGCACCGTCACGGCAACAACGCCTGCATCGGCGCGGGCAAGCCGTGCGGCCGGACGCGGCCGGCGCGGTCAAGCAGACCCTGGTTCTCCAGCCAGGCCTCGAACTCCGGGGCCGGGCGGCGGCCCAGCAGTTCGCGCATCGCCAGCGCGTCGTGGAAGGACGTGCTCTGATAGCCCAGCATGATGTCGTCCGCGCCGGGCACGCCCATCACGAAGGTCACGCCGGCCGCGACCAGCATCGCCAGCAGCGCGTCCATGTCGTCGGCATCCGCCTCGGCATGGTTGGTGTGGCACACGTCGCACCCCATCGGCACGCCCAGCAGCTTGCCGCAGAAATGGTCCTCCAGCCCGGCGCGGATGATCTGCTTGCCGTCCGCCAGGTATTCCGGGCCGATGAAGCCCACCACGGTGTTCACCAGCAGCGGGCGGAACCGGCGCGCCACCGCGTAGGCCCGCGCCTCCAGCGTCTGCTGGTCCACGCCGGCATGGGCGTTGGCGGAGAGCGCACTGCCCTGGCCCGTCTCGAAATACATGACGTGGTCGCCCACCGTGCCGCGCCCCAGCGACAGCGCCGCCTCCTGCGCCTCCGCCAACAGCGCCAGGTCGATGCCGAAGCCGCGGTTCGTGCCCTCGGTGCCGCCGATCGACTGGAACACCAGGTCGACGGGCGAGCCGAGCCGGATCAGTTCCAGCGTGGTGGTCACGTGCGCCAGCACGCAGCTTTGCGTGGGGATGGCCAGCCGCGTCCGCGCGTCCTCCAGCAGGCAGAGCAGGGCGTGGGTGCGCTCCGGGCTGTCGGTCGCGGGGTTGATGCCGATCACCGCGTCGCCCGCGCCCAGCAGCAGCCCGTCCAGGATGGCGGCGGCGATGCCCGCCGGGTCGTCGGTCGGGTGGTTCGGCTGCAGCCGGACGGACAGGCGGCCCGGCAGCCCGATGGTGTTGCGGAACGCCGTCGTCACGCTGCACCGGGCGGCCACCACCATCAGGTCCTGCACCCGGCACAGCTTGCTGACGGCGGCGACCATCTCCGGCGTCAACCCGGGTGCCAGGGCGGCGAGGGAGGCAGGAGTCGCCGCGTCCGACAGCAGCCAGTCCCGCAGGCCGCCCACCGTCAGGTGCGACACCGCGGCGAAGGCGGCGGCGTCATGGCTGTCGCAGATCAGCCGGGTGACCTCGTCGGTCTCGTACGGCACGACTGGGTCGTCGAGCAGCCGGCGCAGCGGCAGGTCGGCCAGGGCGAGCTGCGCGGCCACCCGCTGCTCCGCGCTCTCGGCCGCCAGCCCCGCCAGCGCGTCGCCGCTGCGGTGCGGCGTGGCCCGCGCAAGCAGGCTCCGCAGGTCCGCGAAGCGATGCGTCGTCCCACCGAGGAGGGTGCTGAACATGGCTGTTACTATAAGCACGCTTGCGGGCGCTGGCGGGAGTGATTGGACCGCCCTATGTCTGCTGCTTCATCGGAGTTCCCCGCATGCGTCTGCTGGCCGCCCTGGCTGTCCTGTTCTTCGCCCCGGTCCTGGCGCAAGCCGAACCCGTCCAGCTCGCCGCGCACCGCGCCACCTACGCGCTGACCCTGAACGACAGCCGGGGCGGCGACGTGACGGCCGTGGGCGGCACTATGGCCTATGAGGTGACGGATGCCTGCGACGGCTGGGCGGTGCGCCAGCGGCTGGACATGACGCTGTCCAACCGGGACGGGCAGGACGTCCACATGGTGTCCGACTATCTTACCTGGGAAAGCAAGGACGGCACGAAGCTGCGCTTCCACATGAAGCAGACGACGGACACGGCGGTGACGGAGCAGGTGGAGGGCGATGCCAGCGTGTCGGCGCCGGGCGACACGGGCCAGGTGCATTACACGATGCCGGCCGACAAGACGATGGTGCTGCCCAAGGGTACGTTGTTCCCGATGGCCCACACCGCGGCGATCATCACCGCCGCGGAGGCCGGTCAGAAATTCCTGACGCTGCCGCTGTTCGACGGCACCGGATCGGACGGTGCGCAGAACACCTCCGTCTTCATCAGCAGCTGGACCGGCCCGTCGGCAGCGCCCTATCCCGACCTGGCGGAGCTGCCGTCCGGACGGGTGCGGGTTGCATTCTTCTCCCGCACGAAGGACGCTCAGTCGCCGGATTACGAGGTTGGCATGCGGTACTGGTCCAACGGCGTGGCAGACGGGCTGAACATGGACTTTTCCGACTTCGTCGTGGACGGCAAGCTGGCGACCTTCACCATGCCAGCCGCGCACTGCTGATGCCGCGCCGTCGCCTCGCCCTCGCGATGCTGCTGACGCTGCCGCTTGCGGCGCGGGCGCAAGCTCCGGCGGACCCGGTGGCCGCGGCGACCTTCGTGCGGCAGGCCGGGGTGGACCTGGCTGCCGTCGTCTCGGGCGCCAGCACACCCGCGGAGAAGCAGGCGCGGCTGGAGCCATACCTCGAACGCGTGGTGGACGAGGAAGGAGTGGCGCGGTTCTGCCTCGGCCGCTACTGGCTCGCCGCGACGCCGGAGCAGCGGGCGGAGTACCTGCGGCTGTTCCACCTGGTGCTGCTGCGCGGCGTGGTGAACCGGCTGGGTGACTACCAGGCCGGATCGGTGAAGGTGACGGTCAACACCCCGGTCGAGAAGCCGGATGGCACGTACGTGCCCACGGTCGTGGAACGGAGCGGCAACAAGCCGGTCAACATCACCTGGCTGGTGACCGGGGTTGGCACCGGCCTGCACATCGCGGACGTGCTGGCGGAGGGGATGAGCCTGCGGGTGACGCAGCGCAGCGACTACGCCTCCTTCATGGCCAAGAACGGCGGCAACGTGGACGCGCTGCTGGCCGCGCTGCGCAAGCAAGTCGGCGGATAGCGCCTTCGTCAGGGCAGTGCGTCGGCCTTCGCCTTGCGCGGCGGCTTGGTGACGGGCGGCGGGGTTTTCTCCGGATATCCGCACCACGCGGCGGCGGGGCAGCGCCAGCACTCGGGGGTTCGGGCCTTGCACACGTAGCGGCCGTGCAGGATGAGCCAGTGGTGCGCCGGTCGCAGGATGTCCTTCGGCACGCGGCGGACCAGCCCGTCCTCCACCACCCGCACCGTCTTGCCCGGCGCCAATCCGGTGCGGTTGCCCAGCCGGAAGACGTGCGTGTCCACCGCCATGGTGCTTTCGCCGAACGCCACGTTCAGCACGACGTTGGCGGTCTTCCGTCCGACGCCGGGAAGCGCCTCCAGCGCCGCGCGGTCGGCCGGCACGCCGCCGCCATGCTGCTCCACCAGGATGCGGGCCATCGCGGCGACGTTGCGCGCCTTGCCTTGCCACAGGCCGATCGAGCGGATGAACGGGGCGATCCCCTCTGCCCCCAAGGCTGCCATCGCCGCCGGGTCGGGGGCGGCGGCGAACAGGGCGGGCGTGGCCTTGTTGACGGCGGCGTCCGTGGTCTGCGCCGACAGCGCCACGGCGACCAGCAAGGTGAACGGGTCGGTGAACGCCAGTTCGCTCTGGGCCTCCGGGTTCGCAGCCTGGAGCGCCTCCAGGAACGGGCGGATCTTGGCGATGGGCATGAGCCGGGCCTTGCGGGCGGGTCTGACAGCGTTCGGCATCGCCGCACCGTGCCGTGCCGGTCCGGCTGGTGACAAGCGGGGCCAGCATGCCAATCTGCCGTCCTATGGACGCCGAGCCCCCATTCTTCGAAGCCGTGATCGTGCCGCACCGCAGCCTTTCGGCGCGCGGCTTGAAGCTGCTGATCGGCGCCATCTGCACGCTGAGCATCTGCACGACCGCGGTGTTCTGGTGGCTGGGCGCCTGGCCGATCGCCGGCTTCAACGGCGTGGAGATCACCACCGCCTTGCTGCTGCTGCGCCACAACGCGCGGGCGGTGCGGGCGAACGAGGTCATCCTGCTTTCCGCCTCCGTCCTGCGGATCATCCGCACGGACATGAAGGGCAACCGCACCGAGCGCGCCGTCGCACCCGCCTGGCTGCGGATGGAGATGGAGGAACGCCCGGGCCGCGTGCCCGGCCTCTACCTGCTCGCCCGCGGCGACCGGATCGAGGTCGCCGCCAGCCTGGGTGAGCCGGAGAAGCAGAGCCTGGCCCGCGCCCTGGAGGACGCGCTGCACCGCTGGCGCAACCCCCGCTTCGATAATCCCCAGCTGGCCTAAGGACTGCGTGCTTCCGCCGCCTTGAGAAGGGTCGTGTCAGTGCAGAAACCCTCTCCCAGAAGGAGAGGGCGTCAATACCGAGCGGTGAGGCATCATGCGGCGGCTTTTGCCTCGCGCCGGCGGGCGTGTAGGATAAACTCGGTGTAGCCGTTCGGCTGTGCCCGGCCCTGGAAGATCAAGTCGCGCGCCGCGGCGAAGGCGGGCCCTTCGAAGCCCGGCGCCATCGGCTTGTAGGCGGGGTCGCCGGCGTTCTGCCGGTCCACCACGGCGGCCATGCGGCGCAGCGTCGCCTCCACCTGTTCCTCCGTCGCGACGCCGTGGCGCAGCCAGTTGGCGATGTGCTGGCTGCTGATGCGCAGGGTCGCGCGGTCCTCCATCAGCCCGACATCATGGATGTCCGGCACCTTGGAGCAGCCGACGCCACCATCGATCCAGCGCACGACGTAGCCGAGGATGCCCTGCACGTTGTTGTCCAGCTCCGCCTGCACGTCGGCCGGCGCCCAGTTCGGCCGGTCCGCCAGCGGGATGGTCAGCAGCTGCGACAGCGTTGACTCCGCACGCCCCGCCAGGGCCTGCTGCCGGTCCGCCACGCTCACCTGGTGGTAGTGCAGCGCGTGCAGCGTTGCCGCCGTGGGGGAGGGCACCCAGGCGGTGTTGGCGCCTGCCTGCGGGTGGCCGATCTTCTGCGCCAGCATGTCCGCCATCCGGTCTGGCGCGGCCCACATGCCCTTGCCGATCTGCGCCTTGCCGCGCAGCCCGGCGGCAAGGCCGATGTCGACGTTGCGGTCCTCGTACGCCTTGATCCAGGGCGTGTTCTTGATCTCGTTCTTGCGGATGAACGCGCCGGCCTCCATGGAGGTATGGATCTCGTCCCCGGTGCGGTCGAGGAAGCCGGTGTTGATGAACACCACCCGCTCCTTGGCCGCGGCGATGCACGCGGCCAGGTTGGCGCTGGTGCGCCGCTCCTCGTCCATGATGCCCATCTTCACCGTCGCATGCGGCAGGCCGAGCATCTGCTCCACCCGCCCGAACAGCTCGGCGGCGAAGGCGACCTCTTCCAGGCCGTGCATCTTGGGCTTGACGACGTAGACCGACCCGGCGCGGCTGTTGCGGCGTGCCGCCAGGTCATGCATCGCGATCGCAGCGCACACGGCGGCATCCAACATGCCCTCCGGGATTTCGGCGCCATTCGCGTCCAGCACCGCGTCCGTGAACATGTGGTGGCCGACGTTGCGGATCAGCATCAGGCTGCGGCCGGGCAGCACCAGCGTGCCGCCATCGGGCGCGGTGAAGCGGCGGTCGGCCGCCAAGGTGCGCTGCACCGCCTTGCCGCCCTTCTCGAAGCGGGCGGACAGGCTGCCGTCCATCAGGCCCAGCCAGTTGCGGTAGACCAGCACCTTGTCCTCGGCGTCCACCGCGGCGACGCTGTCCTCGCAATCCATGATGGTGCTGATGGCCGATTCCAGCACCAGGTCGGCAACACCCGCCGCGTCGCCGGAGCCGATGGCGTGCGCCCGGTCGACCACCACCTCGATGTGCAGCCCGTTGCGCTTCAGCAGGACGGCGGTCGGGGAGGCCGCGTCGCCGGAGAAGCCCACGAACTGCGCCGGGTCCGCCAGGCCGGAGGCGCCGCCGGGAGTGTGGGCGGACAAGGCACCACCTGCCACCACGTAGCCGGTGACGGATGCATGCGAGCCCTCGGCCAACGGCGCTGCCTCGTCCAGGAAGGCCTTGGCGCGGGCGACGACCCTGGCGCCGCGTCGTGGGTTGAAGCCGCGGCCGCGCTCCGCACCGTCCGTGTCGTCGACCGCGTCGGTGCCGTACAGCGCGTCATACAGGCTGCCCCAGCGGGCGTTGGCCGCGTTCAGCGCGTAGCGGGCGTTGCTGACGGGGACGACCAGCTGTGGCCCGGCGATGCTGGCGATCTCCGCATCCACGTTGGCGGTGTCGACCGTGAACGGTGCCGGCTCGGGCAGGAGGTAGCCGATGCTCCGCAGGAAGTCCTCATAGGCCGCCTGGTCCGGCTTGGCGTGCCTGTGCTGCTTGTGCCAAGCGTCGACCTGCGCCTGGAGCGCGTCGCGCCGCTCCAGCAAGACCCGGTTCCGCGGCGCCATGTCGTGCACGATGCCGGCGAGCCCGGACCAGAACGCCTCCGGCGCGATGCCGGTGCCGGGCAGGGCCTCATGTTCGACGAACGCATGGAGCACGGCGGCGATCTGCAGCCCGTGCGACGAAGTCCGGCTCATGGACGCGTTCTCCTTGGCGGTATGGCCTCTCGGGCCTTTGCGCGATGATCGTCGAAGGGCCGGCAGACGGCTAGCCGGTTTCGGCAGCCATCATCTCCCGCATCGCCTCCAGCGCCAACCAGCGCTCCTCCGCCGCGGCCAATTGCGCCTGCGTCGTGGCAAGGGTGGCCGTCGCCTCCTTGAACCGCGTGGCCCGGCGGCGATACAGGTCCGGGTCGGCCAGTTCCGCTTGCAGCGCGGCGATACGGGCTTCGAGCGCCGCGATCTCGCCCGGCAGCGACTCCAGCGCGAGCCGGTCCTTGAACGACATCTTCGGTCCGCGCGCCGACCGTGCCTTGCCGGGCTTGCCGGCCTGCCGCAGCGTCTCCGCCTCGGCCGGGCCGCGCTGCGCCAGCATGTCGCTGTAGCCGCCGGCGTATTCCACCCACTTCGCCTTGCCCTCGGAGGCGAGGGTGGACGTCACCACCCGGTCCAGGAAGTCGCGGTCGTGGCTGACCAGCAGCACCGTGCCGGGATACTCGGCCAACAGCTCCTGCAACAGGTCGAGCGTCTCCAGGTCCAGGTCGTTGGTCGGTTCGTCCAGGATCAGCAGGTTGGACGGCCGCGCCAGGGCGCAGGCGAGCAGCAGCCGGCCGCGTTCACCGCCCGAGAGCATCCCTACCGGGGTGCGGGCCTGTTCCGGCCGGAACAGGAAGTCCTTCATGTAGCCGACCACGTGCCGCTTCTGCCCGGCGACCGTCACCTGGTCGCCATCCCCGCCGGTCAGCATGTCCTGCAGCGTGCGGGCCGGGTCGAGCGCGGCGCGCTGCTGGTCCAGCGTGACGGGCTGCAGGTTGGTGCCGAGCACGACCGAACCGGCATCCGGCTGGTCCAGCCCGGTCAGCAGGCGCAGCAGCGTGGTCTTGCCCGCGCCGTTCGGCCCGATGATCCCCAGCCGGTCGCCCCGGAGCACCCGCAGCGAGAGGTCGGCCACGATCGGCCGCGTGCCGTAGGAGCGGCCGACATGCTCGGCCACCACGACCTGCTTGCCCGACATCTCGCCCTCGGCGGCGGCCAGCTTCAGCGTGGTGCCGGGGCCGCCCGCCTCCCGCCGCTTCTGCCGCAGCGTCGCCAGTTCGGCCACGCGGCGGACGTTGCGCTTGCGCCGGGCAGTGACGCCGTAGGTGATCCAATGCTCCTCCCGCACGATCTGGCGGTTGAGCTTCTGCCGGTCACGCGCCTCCTGCTCGGCCACTTCCTCGCGCCAGGCCTCGAAGTGCTCGAAGCCGCGGTCCATGCGCCGGGTGAGGCCGCCCTCCAGCCACACCACGGCGCGGCCGACGGTCTGCAGCATGCGGCGGTCGTGGCTGATCAGCACGATGCCGGCGCGGGAGGACGCCAGCTCCTTCTCCAGCCACTCGATGGCCGGGAGGTCAAGGTGGTTGGTCGGTTCGTCGAGCAGCAGCAGGTCCGGCGCCGGGGCCAGCACGCGGGCCAGTGCGGCACGCCGCGCCTCGCCGCCGGACAGGTGCGCCGGGTCCTCGTACCCGGTCAGGCCGAGCCGGTCGAGCAGGGCCGGGCCGCGATGTTCGTCGTCGCCCGGGCCCAGGCCGGCCTGCACGTAGTCCAAGGTGGTGGCGAAGCCCGAGAGGTCCGGCTCCTGCGGCAGGTAGCGCACGGTGGCGCCGGGCTGGACGAAGCGGCTGCCGCCGTCCGGGCGCAGGAGGCCGGCGGCGATCTTCAGCAGCGTCGACTTGCCGGAGCCGTTGCGGCCGACCAGGCAGATGCGCTCGCCGGCGCCGACGCCGATCGAGGCGCCGTCCAGCAGCGCCTGGGTGCCGAGCGTCGCATGGACGTCTTGCAGAAGGAGGAGGGGGGGAGCCATGCCGGTTGTCTGGCGTGCGCGCTGGCCGGTGGCAAGCCAACTGCGCGGGATGTCAGTAGGGCAGCTTGACCGTGACGCTCCCGTTGTCCGGCGCCCGGGCGATCGGCCCGCCGCCCAAACCCGCCGCTCCGGGGGGCAGGCTGTTCGGCGGCTCCGGCTCGCTGTTCCGCGCCAGTGGGGAGGGTGGCGTCTGGCCGGACACCAGCGGTGGCCCGCCGAAGCTCACGCTCGGCGGCGCGACCGCGGTCGTGTTGCAGCCGGCCAGGCATGCGGCGGAGGCGACGGCCAGGATGAAGCGGATCAAGGTTGGATGTCCGATCGGGCTTGTTGCCGGGGAGTGGCCCGTCCCAGGTCGGGACGGGCCAACGCGGAGTCAGGCGGTCATCTGGCTCTCGGCGAACGCATAGTTCGCCAGCTTGTCCAGCCAGTTGGTGACGTAGTCGGGGCGGCGGTTGCGGAAGTCCAGGTAGTAGCTGTGCTCCCACACGTCGATCCCGAGCAGGGCCTTGCCCTCGCCGGCGGCGAGCGGGTTGGAGCCGTTCGGCGTCTTGGTCACCTTCAGCTTGCCGTCCGTGCCGAGCACCAGCCAGGCCCAGCCGGAGCCGAACTGCGTGGTGGCGGCGGTCTTGAACGCGTCCTTGAACTTGTCCACGCCGCCCAGATCCTCGGTGATCTTGGCTTCGAGCCTGGGCGGGATCTTGCCCCCTTCGGTGGGGCTCATCGCCTGCCAGAACAGGATGTGGTTCCAGTGCTGGCCGGCGTTGTTGAACACCGGGCCGCCTTCCTTGGCGGTCATCGTGACGATGTCCTCCAGCGACTTGCCTTGCAGCGCCGGGTCCTTCTCGACGAAGCCGTTCAGGGCCGTGACATAGGCCTGGTGGTGCTTGTCATGGTGCAGCTCCATCGTCTCCTGGCACATGCCGGCCGCCGCCAGCGCGGAGTGGGCGTAGGGCAGGGGAGGAAGTTCGAAGGCCATGGGCGTTCTCCTGATAGGGGGCGTACGGGCGGTGGCGGACCATCCTGCCGGGCATACCTCCCGTCAAGCGCGCCAGCCCCCATCTGCGTTGCATGGCCCCGCCCGCTTCCTTGTCGCCGCTGGGTGCAATCGTGCGGCGGGCGGACCCGGACCGCTTCCTGACGGTGCTGTTCGCCCCGGCCGAGCGGCGCGAGGCGCTGTTCACCCTCTACGCCTTCAACCACGAGACCGCCCGGGCCCGGGAGGCGGCGCGCGAGCCGACCATGTCCCTGATCCGCCTGCAATGGTGGCGGGAGGTGGTGGAGGGCGCACGCAAGCCGCACGAGGTCGCCACGCCGCTTGCCGCCCTGCTGGAGGCGGGCGAGTTGGACGCTGCCGACCTGCTCTCCATGCTCGACGCCCGCGAGACGGCGGCGATCGCGGACGTGGCGGAGTGGCGGGCCTGGCTGCTTGCGGGTCCCGGTGCGCTGGCCCACGCCGCCGGCCGGCTGCTCGGCGTGGAGCATGCGCGCTTGCGCACCGCAGGGGCGGCCTATGGCGCGGCCGGGCAACTGCGCAGCGTGGCGGCGCAGGCGAGCTTGGGCCTGTGCCTGTTGCCAGAGGAGTTGCTGGCGGCGCACGGCCTGTCGCCCGAGGCGGTGATCGCCGCGCCGCATGCTCCTGCCTTGCACCCGGTGCTGCGGGTGTTGGCGCAGGAGGGCCGCTCCTTGCTCGGCCCGCGTGCCGGGTTCGGGGCCGGCTTGGCCGCCGCCTTGCCGGCCGCTTTCGCCCGACGCGACCTGCGATGCGAGCCGGCCCGGCTGATGCAGGCGCGGCCGCGAGGCGTCTCGGACCGGCTGGCGGTGACGGCGGCGGCGTTGCTCGGGCGGGTCTGACGCACGGCAATCGCTTAACGTCAGGCTACGACCCCTTCCAGGCAGCTGGTCATGGCTTGCAGCGTTGGGCTGCAGCCCAACGTCTTCCATGAGGCGACTGCCCGGGGTCTGACGGTTGAAGGCGACGCCAGGCATCGGCGGTGCTACGATCCGCCGATGCCTCCTCAGATCGTCATGTCGTATCTCTTTTTGATCCCCGTCGTGGTGGTCGTGCTGTTGCTGGTCCGCTCGGTGCGGCTGGTGCAGGAATGGAACCGGGCCGTGGTGCTGCGACTGGGCCGGTTCCATGCCGTGAAGGGCCCGGGAGTGGTGCTCGTCATCCCGCTGGTGGACCAGGTGGCGATGGTGATCGACATGCGGGTGGAGACGACGACCATCACCGCGGAACAGGCGCTCACGCGCGACACGGTGGCCGTCGGCGTGGACGCGATCGTGTTCTGGCAGGTGGTGGACGCCCGCACGGCGGCGGTCAACATCGCCAACTACCGCCAGGCGATCGAGCGGGTGGCGCAGACCAGCCTGCGCGAGATGATCGGCTCGACCGAGCTTGGCCGCCTGCTGAGCGACCGCAAGACGGCGGACGAGCAGCTCCGGATCACGATCGGCGAGAAGACCGGCGGCTGGGGCGTGGCCATCCGCTCCGTGGAGATCAAGGACGTGTCCATCCCGTCTGGCCTGCAGGACGCGATGAGCAGCCAGGCGCAGGCCGAGCGGGAGAAGCAGGCGCGGGTGACGCTGGCCTCGGCGGAGGAGGCGATCGCCGAGCAGGTGCTGCGCGCCGCGGCGATCTACGGGCAGAGCCCGGTGGCGCTGCAGCTGCGCCAGATGAACCTGCTCTACGAGATGAACAAGGAACGCGGCAGCACGGTGCTGATCCCCACGGACATGGCCGCAGCACTGGGCGCGGTGCTGAAGGCGGCCGCCCCGTAGGTCATGCCAGCAGGACCTGCGTCACGTCCTCTCCCGTTTCGGCGTCGACCACGGTGAACGCGACGTGCTGCATCTGCCAGCGTCGCAAATCATCGACCGTGACGTATCTGGCGCCGGTTGTGTCGTAGAGCCGCGAACGGCCATAGCGCTTGACGGTGAAATGCAAACTGGTTTTTGCCACGGTCATGTCCGCATCCCCAAGGTCGTCGTCCGGCGGCTGCTTGTTCCGGGAGACATACCAGCGATCGTGGCCGAAAACACCCGGTGCGCGGTGTCGCGTGATCAGAGATGGCTTGCCGAAACGGGCTGCCCAACGGCCGGGTGGAGACAAGAGCCGCCGGATCGTCTGGTCAGATCAGCGACGTGTTCGACATGCTGAAACGGGTTGGCGGCCCATCCCTCGAGATCGAGGACATAACGCGCATCGCCGCAGAGGGATGGGCTGGAAGGCGGTGAAGATCACGGCCGACACCAATGTCCTGGTCCGCGCGATCACCGGAGACGACGCGCGGCCAAGTTGCCTTCGCTGGCGTTCGATCCCTGCTTGCCCTAAGTCCCGCCCATGCCTTTCCCCCCAGTCCACCCCGTGCTCGACGCGGCCCTCGCGGCGCGCGGGTATGACGAGCCGACGGCCGTCCAATCCGCCGTGCTCGATGCCGCCGCCTCGGGGCGCGACCTGCTGGTCTCCGCCCGCACCGGGTCCGGCAAGACGGTCGCGTTCGGTCTCGCCGCGGCGCCCACCCTCATGCCGGACGGCGAGTTGCCGCGGCCGGGCGGGCCCATCGCGCTCGCCATCGCGCCGACCCGGGAGCTGGCCTTGCAGGTCCAGGCCGAGCTGTCCTGGCTGTATGCCGGGGCGCGCATCGCGGCCTGCGTGGGTGGCATGGACATCCGGCGGGAGGCGCGCGCCCTGGCGGCGGGCTGCCACGTCGTGGTGGGCACGCCGGGCCGGCTGGGCGACCACCTGCGGCGCGGCAACCTCGACCTGGCGGCGCTGAAGGTGGTGGTGCTGGACGAGGCGGACGAGATGCTCGACCTCGGCTTCCAGGAGGAGTTGGAGTTCATCCTGGGCGCCGCCCCCACCGAGCGCCGCACCTTGCTGTTCTCCGCCACCATCCCGCACGACATCGCTGCCCTGGCCCGGCGCTACCAGCGCGATGCCCTGCGCATCGACACGGTCGACCGTGCCCAGCCGCACGCCGACATCGAGTACCGTGCCATCGCCGTGGCGCCGCACGAGGCCGGCGCCGCCCTGGTGAACCTGCTGCGCTGGTACGACGCGCCCGGCGCGCTGGTGTTCTGCGCCACGCGCGAGGGCACCAAACGGCTGCACATGGCGCTGGTGGAGCGGGGGTTCGCCGCCGCCATGCTGTCCGGCGAGCTGAGCCAGCACGACCGCACCGCCGCACTCGATTCTTTGCGCGCCGGCCGCGCCCGGGTCGGCGTGTGCACCGACGTGGCGGCCCGCGGACTGGACCTGCCGGAGCTGGACCTGGTGGTGCATGCGGACCTGCCGACCAACCCCGAAACACTGCTGCACCGAAGCGGGCGAACCGGGCGGGCGGGGCGCAAGGGCGTCTCCGCCCTGATCGTGCCGCATCCCAAGCGCCGCCGCGCCGAGCAGGTGCTCCAAGCCGCCCGGGTGCGGGCTGCGTGGTCCGGCGCTCCAAGTGCCGAGGAGATCCACGCCCGCGACCGGGAGCGGCTGGCCGACGACCCGATGTTCACGCCGCCGGAGGGAGCCGAGCGCGCCGAGGCGGAGGCGCTGCTCGCCAGCCACGAGCCGGTGGCAGTCGCGGCCGCCCTGCTGCGGCTGCACCGCGCTCGCCTGCCGCCGCCGGAAACGCTGACACCAGCGGCGGTGCAAGCGCCGCCGCCGCCGCCTTCGGCGCCAGAGCCCGGCGATTTCGTCCAGTTCCGCGTCGCCGTCGGGCGGCGGGACAAGGCGGACCCGAAATGGCTGGTGCCGCTGATCTGTCGCCTAGGCAGCGTCACCAAGCGCGAGATCGGCGCCATCCGGGTGTTCGACACCGACACGCGGTTCGAGATCAGCCGCGCCGCCAGCGCCGCCTTCGCCGCGGCGACGGCAGCCGCCACGCCCGGCGAGCCGCGCATCACCCCGGCGGGCGACGGGCCGATGGTGGCGCGGGAGCGGCCGTTCCGCGCCAAGCCGCGGCAGGATGCCAAGCCGCGCGCCCGACGGCACGGGTGAGCCCGCTCTATTTCGCAGTTTGCACCACCGCAAACTGTCGCTAGGGTCCGCGCTGGCTGCCTCACTGTCATGGCAGCCATGCGACAGACGCGACTGACCTTCGCACGGGATGGAACCATGAAGCGCCGCACCTTCCTCTCGGCCTCCGCCGGCCTTGCCGCAGGGTCGCTGGCCGCGCCGCGGCTGTCGCTGGCGCAGAATACCAAGGTGCTGCGCTTCATCCCGCAGGCGAACCTGTCGAGCCTGGATGCCGTCGCCGGCACGCAATACGTGGTCCGCAACGCCGCTATGATGGTGTGGGACACGCTTTACGGCACGACCAGCACGCAGGAGCCGAAGCCGCAGATGGCGGAAGGGTCAGAGGTGTCGGACGACGGCAAGACCTGGACGTTCAAGCTGCGCCCCGGGCTGAAATTCCACGACGGCGACAAGGTCCTGCCGAAGGACATCATCGCCAGCCTGAAGCGCTGGATGGTGCGCGACTCCATGGGCCAGATCATCGCCGCCCAGCTGGTGGCCATGGAGGGGCCGGACGACCTGACGTTCCGCATCCGGATGACCAAGCCGTTCCCGAAGATGCTGTTCGCGCTGGGCAAGTCGAACGCCCCCATGGCGCTGATCATGCCGGAGCGCATCGCCGCGACCGACCCGTTCAAGCTCATCACGGACTTCGTCGGCTCCGGGCCGATGAAGTTCGACAAGGCGAGCTGGGTCCCCGGCAGCATGGCCGTGTTCACCAAGTTCGACGACTACCAGCCTCGGCCGGAGCCGGCGGATTGGTCGGCCGGCGGCAAGCGGATGTATTTCGACCGCATCGAGTGGAACATCATCACCGACCCCGCCACGGCGGCAAGCGCCCTGCAGCGCGGCGAGGTCGACTGGTGGGAGAACCCGATCCCGGATCTGGTGCCGCTGCTCAAGCGGAACAGCAACCTCGCCGTCGACATCGCCGACCCGCTGGGCAACATCGGCTCGCTGCGGTTCAACCACCTCCAGCCGCCGTTCAACGACGTGCGGGTGCGCCGCGCGGTGATGATGGCGCTGAGCCAGGAGGACTACATGCGCGCCGTGGTCGGCGACGACACGGCGTTGTGGAAGCTGTGCCCATCCTACTTCACGCCGGGCACGCCGGCCTACACCACGGAGGGCGGCGAAATCCTGGAAGGGCCGCGCAAGTATGACGCGGCGAAGGCCCTGCTGAAGGAGGCCGGCTACAACGGCGAGAAGGTCGCGCTGTGCGTCGCCACCGACGTCGCCATCACCAAGGCGGAGGGCGACGTCACCGCCGACATGCTGGCGCGGATCGGCATGAACGTGGACTACCAGGCGCTGGACTGGGGCACCGTCGGCGCCCGGCGGGCGAAGAAGGACCCGGTGTCGCAGGGCGGCTGGAACATCTTCCACACCTGGCATGCCGGCGCGGACTGCATCAACCCGGCGCCCTACACCGCCCTGCAGGCCACGGGTGACACCGCGTGGTTCGGCTGGCCGAAATCGGACGCGGTGCAGGCCGGCATCGCCGAGTGGTATGCCGCACCCGACGCTGCCGCCGAAAAGGCCGCGCTGGTGAAGACCAACAAGGCCGCGTTCCAGGACGTGATCTACGGCCCGACCGGGTTCTTCCTCGGCTACCAGGCCTGGCGCAAGAACCTCTCGGGCGTCGTGAAGGCGCCGTTCCCGGTGTTCTGGGACGTCAAGAAGGCCTGATGCTCGCCTATGTCCTCCGGCGGGTCGTCGCCACCATCCCTGTCATGGCGGTGGTCGCGCTGTTCGTGTTCAGCCTGCTGTACCTGGCGCCGGGCGACCCGGCGGCGATCATCGCCGGCGACCAGGCCAGCCCGGCGGACGTGGAGCGCATCCGCGAGTCGCTCGGGCTGGACCGGCCGTTCCTGGTCCGGTTCGGCGAATGGGTGTGGCACGTGCTGCACGGAGACCTCGGGACGTCCATCTTCACCAACCTGCCGGTCAGCCACATGATCGCGCAGCGGGTGGAGCCGACCGTCTCGCTCATGGTGCTGACGCTGGTGTTCTCCATCGTCGTGGCGATCCCGATGGGCGTCATCGCGGCTTGGAAGCAGGGCACCGCCATCGACCGCGGCCTGATGCTGCTGGCGGTGTTCGGCTTCTCGGTCCCGGTGTTCGTCGTGGGCTACCTGATGGCGTACGCTTTCGCCCTGCAACTGGAGTGGCTGCCGGTGCAGGGCTACACCTCGCTGTCGGAGGGCGTCTGGCCCTGGCTGTCCAACCTGATCCTGCCGACGCTGACCCTCGGCGGGGCGTTCGTGGCGTTGATCGCGCGGATCACCCGGGCGACGATGCTGGAGGTGCTGAGCCAGGATTACGTCCGCACCGCCCGGGCCAAGGGCGTGGGGCAGTCCCCCATCCTGTTCGTGCATGCGCTGAAGAACGCGGCGGTGCCGATCGTGACCGTGATCGGGCTGGGCGTGGCCGGGCTGATCGGCGGGGCGGTGGTGACGGAGAACGTGTTCGCCATCCCCGGCGTCGGTCGCCTGGTGGTCGACGCCATCCTGCGGCGGGACTACCCGATCATCCAGGGCGTCGTGCTGATCTTCTCCTTCGTCTACGTGCTGGTCAATCTGGGCGTGGACCTGACGTACACGCTGTTCGACCCGAGGATCCGATATTGAGCATCACCTTCCCCGGCCCAGGCGGCGTCGCGGCCGGGCTGCCCGACGTGCTGCCGCCGGTCAGGCAGCGCGGCCGCGTCCTGACGTTCATCCGGCGCTACCCGACCGTCACCATGGGTGGGGTGCTGCTGGCCCTGATCGTGTTCGTCGCCATCGCCGCACCCATCCTGGCCACCGTGGACCCGACGGCGATCGCCCCGGCGCGGCGCACCCGCGTCCCATCGGCGCTCTACTGGTTCGGCACCGACATGCTGGGGCGCGACGTGTATTCCCGCGTGCTGTATGGCTCGCGCGTGTCGTTGATCGTGGGCTTCGGCGTGGCGGCGCTGTCCTCCGTCATCGGCATCGTCATCGGCGTGTGCGCCGGCTACGTCCGCATCGTGGACGCGATCATCATGCGGGTGATGGACGGGCTGATGTCCATCCCCTCCATCCTGCTGGCCATCGCCCTGATGGCATTGACGCGCGGCAGCGTGCAGAACGTGATCATCGCCATCACCGTGGCAGAAATCCCACGCGTGACGCGGCTGGTCCGCGGCGTGGTGCTGAGCCTGCGCGAGCAGCCCTATGTCGAGGCGGCGGTCGCGTCCGGCACGCGGTCGCCGGCGGTGATCTTCAAGCATATCCTGCCGAACACGATGGCCCCGATCATGGTGCAGGCGACCTTCATCTGCGCCTCGGCCATGGTGACGGAGGCGATCCTGTCCTTCATCGGCGCCGGCACGCCGCCGATCATCCCGTCCTGGGGCAACATCATGGCGGAGGGTCGGGCACTCTGGCAGGTCAAGCCGTACATCGTGTTCTTCCCCGCCGTTTTCCTGTCGCTTACCGTGCTGTCGGTGAACCTGCTGGGCGACGGGTTGCGCGACATGCTGGACCCGCGGCTGGCCAAACGGCTTTGAGCGCCCGCTGATGCCGTTGCTTGACGTGCAGAACCTGCAGACGCATTTCGGCACGCCGGACGGCGTGGTGCGTGCGGTGGAGGGCCTGTCCTTCCACATCGACGCCGGGGAGACGGTGGCCATCGTGGGGGAGAGCGGGTGCGGCAAGTCCGTCACCTCGATGTCGATCCTGCGCCTGATCAACACGCCGCCCGGCAAGATCGCCGGCCGGATCGAGTTCCAGGGCCGCAACCTGCTGGACCTGCCGGATGCCGAGATGCGCAAGCTGCGCGGCAACGACATCAGCATGATCTTCCAGGAGCCGATGACCAGCCTGAACCCGGTGCTGACGGTGGGGCGGCAGATTGGCGAGACGCTGCGGCTGCACCAGGGCATGGATGCCCGGCAGGCAACGAAGCGCTCGGTGGAGATGCTGGAGCTGGTCGGCATCTCGGCCGCGGCCCGCCGGGTGAGGGAGTTCCCGCACCAGCTTTCGGGCGGGATGCGGCAGCGGGTGATGATCGCGATGGCGCTGGCCTGCAACCCCAAGCTGCTGATCGCCGACGAGCCCACCACCGCGCTGGACGTGACGATCCAGGCGCAGATCCTGGACCTGATGCGCGACCTGAAGACCCGGCTCGGCTCCGCCATCATGCTGATCACGCATGATCTGGGCGTGGTGGCGGAGATGGCCCAGCGCGTGGTGGTGATGTACGCCGGCCGCAAGGTGGAGGAGGCAGCGGTTGGGGAGGTGTTCGCCCGGCCGCTGCATCCCTACACGCGCGGGCTGCTGGGTGCCGTGCCGAAGCTCGGGTCCTCGCTGAGCGAGACCGGGCGGTCCAAGCTGGCGGAGATCCCCGGCCTGGTGCCGAGCCTGCGCCAGCGCATCGTCGGCTGCCCGTTCGCCGGGCGGTGCCCGATGGTGACGGAGCATTGCCGCGAGGTGGCGCCGGCGGTGGAACCGAAGGCGCCGGGGCATCTGGTGGCGTGTCATTACGCGAAGGCGGCGTGATGGGCGGGCGGGACCCTCACCCACCCCTCTCCCAGATGGACAGGGCTTTCTGCTCCCTCTCCCTCTGGGAGAGGGCCGGGGTGAGGGCATGCGCACTGACCCTCCCGCTTCTGCTCTCCGCCTGCGGCACCCCGAACGCCTGCTTGGCCAACCGCTACGACGCTGCGTCGCCGCAGGCCCGCTGCGTCAGCGGCCTGCAACTGCCGTACGGGATCCTCAAGGATACCGATCCCATGTCCGGCTCGACCGCGCCCGTGGACCCGGCGCTCTGATGGCGCTGCTCGAGGTCAACGCGCTGAAGAAGCACTTTCCCATCCGCGGCGGCCTGTTCGGCGGCCAGACGGCGACCGTCTACGCGGTGGATGGCGTGTCCTTCACCGTCTCGGCCGGCGAAACGCTGTCCGTCGTGGGCGAGAGCGGGTGCGGCAAGTCCACGGTGGGCCGCACCATCCTGCGCCTCACCGACCCTACGGACGGCGAGGTGTTTCTCGACGGGCAGCGTATCGACACGCTCTCGCCCGGCAAGATGCGGCAGGTGCGGCGGCGCATCCAGGTGGTGTTCCAGGACCCGTTCAGCAGCCTGAACCCGCGGATGCGGGTGCGCGACGTGCTGGCCGAGCCGATCACCAATTTCGGCCTGGCGCGTGGCTCGGAGGTGGACGACCGCGTGGCCGCGTTGATGGACAAGGTGCGCCTGCCGCGGGACGCCATGCGCCGCTTCCCGCACGAGTTCAGCGGCGGCCAGCGGCAGCGGATCGGCATCGCCCGGGCGCTCGCTCCGGGGGCCGACCTGATCATCTGCGACGAGGCGGTCAGCGCGCTGGACGTCTCGGTCAAGGCGCAGATCATCAACCTGCTCAGCGACCTGCAGGACGAGCTGGGCATGGCGCTGCTGTTCATCAGCCACGACCTCGCCATCGTGGAACACCTGACGCACCGGGTCGCGGTGATGTACCTGGGCAAGATCGTCGAGCTGGCGGACCGTCGCAGCCTGTTCGCCAGCCCTGCCCACCCCTACACGCGCGCCCTGCTCTCCGCGGTGCCGGTGCCGGACCCGACGGCCCGGCGCGACCGCATCATCCTGAAGGGCGACGTGCCCAGCCCGATCGACCCGCCAAAGGGCTGCCGCTTCCACACGCGCTGTCCCTACGTGTTCGATCGCTGCCGGGTGGACGAGCCGCTGCTGCTGGAGAAAGCGCCGGGTCAGAAGGCGGCCTGTCACCTGGACGAGCTACCCGAACTGCACCCGCTGCCGGTCTAGATCTCCTCCCTCTCCCTCTGGGAGAGGGCCTTTTAGGTCGGGCGCGCTCAGCTCTTGCCAGGATAGTCCTTGTCCAGGGTGAATGGGTAGGGCCCGGGGAAGCTTTCCACCAGCACCGTGTGCGACACGAAGCCCGTCGCGGGCGCCCAGCTATGGAGTTGGAAGGCCGGCGGCTCGAGCACGAAGCCGGGCGGGCCCGACGGATCGAGGTCGAACTCCACCGCGTTGACCACCGAGGGCGAGATCGACGCGACCGCGTGCGCGACCTGAGTGACGATCGGCCGGTGGTGATGACCGCATACGACGCGGCGAACCTGTGGATGGCGGGCGACCACTGCGGTGAAGCCGGCTTCGTCCTGCAGGCGTATCCTGTCCATGTGGGCGATGCCGCAGACGAAGGGCGGGTGGTGCATGGCGATCAGGGTCGGCTGCTCCGGCCGCTCCGCCAGCGTGTGGTCGAGCCACTCCAGCCGCCCGCCATCCAGGCTGCCATGGCCTGCGCCGGGCACGACGGTGTCCAGCATCACCAGCCGCACCGGCCCGGCCTCCACCGCATACTGGATGAACCCGTCGGTCGAGGGCACGCCGGGCAGGGCTGCGAGCAGCGCCTCGCGCCGGTCGTGGTTGCCGGGGATCACGTGCACCGGCATGTGCAGGTTCCGCCGCACCATGGCGTCCAGCAGCTGGTACTCGGAGGCCAGGCCGCAATCCGTCAGGTCGCCGGTGATGATGACGGCGTCGGGCTTGAGGCGCGCCACCGCACGCAGGGCGCGTTCCGTCAGCGCGTTGCTCTCGCACACGCGGTAGGCGGCCATGCCCTCCGGCCGGACGTGCAGGTCGGTGATCTGGACAATCGACGTCACTTAGGCGTGTCCAAAGCGGTGCGTTCCGCATACGGGCGAAGCAGGTCGTCTGCCGCGTGCTGCGCGTTGGCGACCGCCTCGGCCGGCTTGATGCGGCCCGAGAGCACCGCCTGCACCTGGTCCTCCATCGCCTTGCGCACGGCCACCGTGGCGTAGGTGGCGAACCACGGCTGCGCGTACTGCAACTGGTCCAGCGCGACCTTCGCGTCCGGATGCTCGGCCAGGTAGGACGTCATCTCCGGCAGGTCGTAGGCGTGGCGGTTGGGTGCGAAGTAGCCGGTGAAGCGGCTCCAACCGCCGGACACTTCCGGTGTCGTCATGGCGTTGATGAAGGTCCACGCCGCCTTCTGCCGTTCGGGTGAGTTCCCCTTCGGGATGATCAGGCTGCCACCGCCGATCGGCACGGCGTTGCGCATGGCGCGCGGGATGAAGGCGACGCGATAAGGCTGCTTCATGTTGTCGCGCACGAAGCCGAGTGCCCCGGTCGAGTTCACGATCATGGCGGCCCGGCCGGAGAAGAACGCGGAGGCGACGGCATTCGGGTCCGTCACGCCCTCTGGCATGGCGTGGTCCCGGTGCACCAGGTTGTCCAGGAACTGCAGCGCTCCGAGCGCGGAGGGCTGGTTGTAGTAGACCTCGCCACCCCAGGCCTGGTCGTAATACTGCCCTCCGTTCGACATCGTCAGGCCGGAGAACAGCCAGCCCAGCGTGTCGTACGACGTCACCATCATCAGGCCATACTGCGTGATGGTATTGCCGTCGCGCTTGGTCAGCTTGCGGGCCGCGTCCTCCCACTCGGCCCAGGTCTGCGGCGGATGGTCCGGGTCCAGCCCGGCGGCACGGAACTCCGCCTCGTTGAGATACATCACCGGGGTCGAGTTCTGGTAAGGCACGCCGTAGACCTGTCCGGCCTCCATCGCGTTGATGCGCAGCGCCGGGAAGAACTTGTCCATATACTGCGCGTCCGTCTGCCCGTCCGCGGCGATGAAGGGGTCCAGCGAGATGGCATCCCCCGTGATGACGTATTCGCGGATGAAGTTGGCGCTCATCAGCACCACCGCCGGGGAGTGCCCGGCCTGGATGGCGGCATGCGTCTTCAGGTTCGTGTCGTCGTAGCTGCCGGTGTAGGACGGGGTCACGTGGATGTCCGGATGCTTGGCGTTGAACTCGCTGACGAGGCGCTGGATCTCATTGGACAGGCGTCCCTGCACCGGCACAGGGAAGAAGAAGTCGATCTCGGTCGCGGCGTGCGCCGCGGCGGCGCCGCACAGGACGGCGCCGGCGAGGGTGGTCTGGATGAAACGGCGCATAGGGAGCTCCTACTTGATCCCGGTGAATACGAATGACTCGGTGAAGAACCGCTGGAAGCCGAGGAAGCCCAGCAGCAGCGGCCCGGCGACCAGCAGCGTGCCGGCGGCGAGCACGCCCCAGTCACCGCCGGCCTCCGAACCGGATGCGAAGGACGCGAGGCCCACCGTCAGCACCTGGTGGCTGGGCGAGGACACGACCATCAGCGGCCACAGGAACTCGTTCCAGTGCGACGTGACGGAGACGACGGCGAAGGCGGCCAGGCCCGGCCGCGCCATCGGCAGCAGCACGCGGAGGATGACCTGCAGGCGCGTCGCCCCGTCCAGCATCGCCGCCTCTTCGTAGTCGCGGGGGATGGCGCGGAAGGTCTGCCGCATCAGGAACACGCCGAATGCGGAGGCGAGATACGGTGCGGCCACACCCGTCAGCGTGTCGTACAGCCCGACGGCGGACAGCGTGACGAGGTTGGGCACGATCAGCAGCGTCGGCACCAGCAGCAGTTGCAGCAGGAAGGCGGCGAAGACGATGCGCTGCCCGGGGAAGCGCAGCCGGGCGAAGGCATACCCGGCCATGGAGACGGTGACGAACTGCACCAGGAGGATGCCGGCGCAGAGCAGCACGGTGTTCAGGTACCAGAGCGGGAAGCTGCCGTCCTGCCAGGCCTCCATGATGTTGCCGGCGCCGAACGGACCCTGCGGCCAGAGCGAGGCGATGTCGGGCGCATAGCCGGGCCGCAGGCTGGCCACCGCCATCCAGGCGAAGGGAACCGCCCACAGCAGCACCGCCGGGAGTGCCAGCAGGCGCGGCAGTCGCTCAGCTCGCATGGTGGGCGTTCTGGTCCGACACGCGCAACGCGACCAGCGCCAGCGCCAGGAGTGCCGCGACGCTGACGACGGTTGCGGCGGAGGCCAGGCCGGGATCGAAGTTCTGCTCCGCTTGCTGGTAGATGTAGTAGAGCAGCAGGTTGGTGGAGTCGGACGGCCCGCCCTGCGTCATCGTCACCACGTGGTCGACCTGCGTCAGCGCGTTCAGCAGCGCGACCGGCACCACGAAGCCGAAGGTCGGGCCGAGCAACGGCAGGGTGACGTGGCGCAGCCGGTTCCAGGCGCCGGCGCCGTCCACCCGCGCCGCGTCCAGCAGTTCTGCCGGCACCGCGGCCAGCCCGGCGAGGAAGAACAGCATGTAGTAGCCGGTGTTCTTCCAGACCGTGATCACGATCACCGCGCCAAGCGCGAGCGATGGGTCGCCCAGCCAGTTCGTGGCGCCCAACCCTAGCCGCGCGAGGTAGTAGTCGGCCAGGCCTTCGCCGGGCAGCAGGATGAAGGTGAACAGCGCCCCCGCGGCGACTAGCGGGATCAGCATCGGCAGCACCAGCAGCGTGCGCAGCACCGCGTCCAACCGGGTGCCCTGCCGCAACGCCAGCGCGAACAGCAGCGCCAGCAGCACGGAGGGGACGACGGTAAAGACGGCATAGAGCGCGTTGTTCAGCGCGGCCTGGGTGAAATGCGGGTCGGCGAACATCCGCGCGTAGTTGCCAAGGCCCAGCTGCGACGCCTGGCCGAACCGCGCCTGGTCGAGCGAGCGCAGCGTGACCTGGATGATGGGCCAGTAGGTGAACGCCACCAGCAGCAGCAGCGACGGCAACAGCAGCCAGAGTGCCGTTGCGGCTTCGGACCGCCAGATCGTGCGATGTCGGGAGCGCGGTCGCATCGGCATTTGGGAAAGGTCGACCAGCGCGTCCGGCATGGCGCGCTGTTTCGTCAGCCAGCGTTTCAGCTATGCGACTGGTTCGATGACGGTTCGATGACAGGCACTCCCCCTCTCCCGGTGGGACAGGGCTTTTTGAAGGTGTGGCGGGGCTAGTTGCGCAGGGTGGCGCCGCTGGCCTTGACCACGGCGGCGACGATCTTGGTGCAGACCGTCTCGATCGCCGCATCGGTCAACGTCGCATCGCGCGGCTGGATCACCACCTCGATCGCGAGGGATTTCTGGCCGGCGGGGACGCCGTCGCCTTCGTAGAGGTCGAACAGCGACACGGCGGCGACCAGGCTGCGTTCGACGCCGCGTGCGGCGCGCAGCACCGTCTCGGCTGGGACGGATCGGTCCACCAGGAAGGCGAAGTCACGCCGGAGCGGCTGCAAGGACGGCAAGTCGGGCAGCCCCTTGCGCCGGCGTTTCGGCTCGGGCACGGCATCGAGGCGGATCTCGAAGGCTGCCGCCGGCCCCGGCAGGTCGAGCGCGGCGAGCACGCCCGGGTGCAGCTCACCGAAATGCGCCAGGGCCAGCTTCGGTCCCTGCCGCACCGTGCCGGAGCGGCCCGGATGGTAGTGCCGCGGCGCATCGGCGGTGACGCTCAGGCTGTCCATGGCTAGGCCCAGCGCGGCCAGGACCGCCAGCACGTCCGCCTTGACGCCCATCGCGTCCGCGCGCTGCGGCGCAGGCGTCCAGCTTCGGGTCGCCGAGCCATGGCGTAGCCCGGCGGCCAGCACCTCCTGCGTACCGGCGCCGAAGGCCGGGCCGATCTCGAACAGCGCCCCGGCTGGCAATCCGCGGGCGACGTTGCGGGCGGCCGCCGGGGCCAGCGTCGCCAGCGGAGTGGGCCGCATCTGGTCCAGGTCGGCCGCGATCGGGTTCACCAGCCGCATCGCCGCCGGGGCGTCCCCGAACAGCGTCGCACGGTCATGCGCCACGAAGGAGAAGGTGACGCATTCCAGCATCCCGCGGTTCGCCAGCAGGCGCCGGGCGGTCGCGGCGCGGACCTGGCGCGGCGTGGAGGTGGCGGCGGGCACCGGCGCCATCGCCGGCATGGATACGGGCGGCACCGCGTCCAGCCCGCGCAGGCGCAGCACCTCCTCCACCAGGTCGGCCTCCGGCTCCGCCGCTTCGCGGCCCGTGGCGGCCGCGAGCGCCCTCTCCGGCAGCAGGGCCGGCGACTGTTCCAGCACGCCGGATGGCGCCACGTCGTTGCGCCAGGGTGGCACGGCGACGGTCACCCGCTCGGCGTCCCGCGCGCGGACGGTGAAGCCGAGCCGCTCGAGCGACGCCACGGCCTCGTCCGGCGGGACGGCGAGGCCGCCCAGGGTCTCGAGGCGGCGGAAGCGCAGGGTCGCGTCACGCTGCCAGGCAGGCTCGCGCCCGGCCTCGGCGACGGTGCTGGCCTCGCCGCCGCAGAGTCCGATGACCATGGCCGTCGCGGCGTCCAGCGCGGCCGGCAGCAGGGACGGGTCCACGCCGCGCTCGAACCGGCTGCGGGCGTCGGAGATGATGTCGTGCCGGCGGCCGCTCAGCGCGACGGCGACGGGGTCGAACAGGGCGCACTCGATGAACACGTTGGTGGTGTCCGGTTGGCTGCCGGTCGCTTCGCCACCCATGATTCCGGCCAGGGACTGCACCCCGGCGGCGTCGGCGATGGCACAGTCCTCCGCCGTCAGCGTGTAGTCGCGGCCGTTCAGGGCGCGGAACGTCTCGCCGGCGCCGGGCCGGAACGTCAGCACGTCGCCTCCCACCCGGTCCGCGTCGAACACGTGCAGCGGGCGGCCGAGATCGACGGTGAAGAAGTTGGTGATGTCGACCAGGGCACTGATCGGCCGCAGCCCGATCGAGCGCAGGCGTCGCTGCAGCCAGTCCGGGCTCGGCCCGTTGCGTATCCCGCGGACGGTGCGGCCAACCACCCACTGGCAAGCCGGCGACTCGATCCGCCAGGTGATGGGGGAGGGGAAGCGGCTCTCTACCAAGGGTGCCGCCCATTGCCGTAGCGTGCCGATGCCCGCCGCCGCCAAGTCCCGCGCCACGCCGCGAACGGCGAGCGCGTCACCCCGGTTGGGCGTGATGGCGATGTCGATCACCGGGTCGTCCAGCCCGGCATAGCCGGGGTAGGGCACGCCCACCGGAGCGTCCGGCGGCAGGTCGGCGATGCCGTCATGCTCCTCGCCCAGCCCCATCTCGCGGAACGACAGCAGCATGCCGGCCGACTGCACGCCGCGGATTTCGCCCACCTTCAGCACCGTGCCCAGGCCGGGGATGTAACTGCCCGGCGGTGCGAACACGGCCCTCATCCCCGCCCGGGCATTCGGCGCGCCGCACACCACGGTCACGGGCGGTCCGCCGGCGTCCACGGTGCAGACGCGCAGCCGGTCCGCGTTCGGGTGCTGCACGGCCGCGGTGACCTCGGCCACGCGGAAGGGCGCCAGGGCTGCCCCGGGATCCTCGACGCCTTCCAGTTCCAGCCCGATGCGGGTCAAGGCGTCGGTGATGGTGTCGAGCGGGGCGTCCGTGTCCAGGTGCGTCTTCAGCCAGGAGAGGGTGAACTTCACGGCGCCACCCCCTCGTGCAACGCCGCCGAGGCGGACGGGCTGAAGCCGTAATGCCGCAGCCAGCGCGCGTCGCTCTCGTAGAACGGCCGCAGGTCGGACATGCCGTATTTCAGCATGGCCACGCGCTCGACCCCCATGCCGAAGGCGAAGCCCTGCCAGACCAGCGGATCGATGCCGCAATTGGCCAGCACGCGCGGATGCACCATGCCGCTGCCGAGGATTTCCAGCCAATCCCCGCCGCCGCCGAGTTCGCCGGTTCGGCGGTTCCAGCCGATGTCCACCTCCATCGATGGTTCGGTGAACGGGAAGTAGGAGGCGCGGAAGCGGACGGGCAGGGAGGCGATGCCGAAGAAGGCGCGCAGGAAGTCGATCAGGCAGCCCTTCAGGTGCCCGAGGGTGAGGCCGCGGTCGATGGCGATGCCCTCGCACTGGTGGAACATCGGCGAATGGGTGGCGTCGTGGTCGGCGCGGTAGGTGCGGCCGGGCGCGATCACCCGCAGCGGCGGCTCGCCGCCCAGCATGGAGATGATCTGCACGTTGGACGTGTGGGTGCGCAGGACCAGCGGGTGGCCGTTGCGCGTGCCGGGCAGGTAGAACGTGTCCATCTCGGCGCGCGCGGGATGGTGCGCGGGGATGTTGAGCGCGGAGAAATTGTGCCAGGTGGTCTCCACGTCCGGGCCTTCGCCGACGCGGAAGCCCATCGCGCCGAAGATGGCCGCCATCTCCTCCATGGTCCGGCTGATCGGGTGGATCAGCCCGGGCTGCTCCGGCGGGGGCGGCAGGGTGACATCGATCCGCTCCGCCGCCAGCCGGGCATCCAACGCAGCCGTCTCCAATGCGGCCCGGCGGAGTTCGATGGCGCCGGCGATGGTGTCGCGCAGGCGGTTCAGGGCGGCCCCGCGCTCTTGCCGCTCCTCCGGGGTGGCGCGGCCGAGTTCCTTCAGCATCGCGGTCAACCGCCCGGACTTGCCCATCACGCCGACGCGCACGGCGTCCAACTCGCGCACGGTGGTGGTTGCGGCGAGCGCCGCCTCCGTCTCGGCTTGGAGGGTCTCGAGGTCGGTCATACTATGTCACCGTCGAAGCAGGATTCGCAGCAGCGAAGGCTCACGGACCAGCGCCGAACGCCGGGTAGCTGGCCATCTTTGCCAGGTAGCTCTTGGCAAGATCGGCAGCGACTGCGCCGGCCGTGCCGTCCTTGCGGCCATAGAAGAACGTCTGCATCTTCTCGGGCGCGGACATGTCCGTCACCAGGATGGTGACGCCATCCTGCCGCTTGAACCATGCCAGGAAGACCGGGCGCCCGTTCAGGACCGGGCCGCCTGGTGTGCCAGTCACCTGGAAGCCATAGCGGTTGGTGTAGTCCGCCAGATCGTGCAGGAACCCGTTGTCGTTCGACGGCGCGATCCGCAGCGTGACGACCGCGAGCGGCGGGCCCAACTCCGGCACCTGCGCGGCAGCTGGCGCGGCCACCAGCCCGCATACCGCCAGGGCGGCAAGGCCGCGCCGGGTCACGCACCAGCCAGCCATACGCTAGACCAGTGCGGCCTGGACCTTCTGCACCACGGCGGCGAACGCAGCCGGGTCGTCGAAGGCGAGGGCGGACAGCACCTTGCGGTCCATCTCGATCCCGGCCTTGTGCAGCCCGTCGATAAATCGGCTGTAGGTCAGCCCGTGTTCGCGCACCGCCGCGTTGATGCGCTGGATCCACAGGCCGCGGAACTCCCGCTTCTTCACCCGCCGGTCGCGGTAAGCGTACTGCAGCGACTTCTCCAGCCGCTCCAGCGCGATGCGGTAGTTGGTGGAGGAGCGGCCGACGAAGCCCTTGCTCTGCTCCAGGACCTTCTTGTGCCGGGCGTGGGTGGTGACACCCCGTTTGACGCGTGCCATTCCTGCCGCTCCTTACACGAGACCGTAGGGGGTCCACTGCTTGACGGTCAGCCCGTCAGCGTGGGTCAGCGTCTGGCTGCCGCGGTTGGCGCGCTTGGCCTTCTGGCTGCGCGCCATCAGGTTGTGGCGCTTCTTGCCCGGGCCGGCGAGCACCTTCCCGGTCGCGGTGATCTTGAACCGCTTCTTGACCGACGACTTGGTCTTCAACTTGGGCATTTGCGTCTCCTTACCGAAAGACCTGCCGGATAGCGCGCAGGCGTCGCGGCCGGGCATGCCCATTCCAGGCCCAGCGCGCAGACTAGGGGCGGTGCTATACTCCACGGACGAACGCCGGATCAAGCGAGGAGGCGAGCTTACCTCCCATGCGGCTGCGGGCTATAAGGCGGCGCATGCGCGTCCCCTTCCGAAAGATGCATGGCGCCGGGAACGATTTCGTCGTGATCGACGAACGCGCGGCCCCGCTCGGCCTCACGTCCCGCCACGTGGCGGCCCTGGCGGACCGGCACACGGGCGTGGGATGCGACCAGCTCATCCTGCTGGCCTCTGCCGCGGACGCCGACGTCGCCATGCGGATCTTCAACCCCGATGGCGGCGAGGCGGGCGCCTGCGGCAATGCGACACGCTGCGTGGCCGATCTGCTGTTCCAGGAGACCGGCCGCCATGACCAGGCGATCCGCACGTCCGCCGGCGTCCTTCCGTCCCGCCGGCTGCCGGATGGCCGCGTCCGCGTGGACATGGGTCGGCCACGGCTGGGCTGGCAGGACATCCCGCTCGCCCGTCCGGCGGACACGCTGCACCTGCCCTTGCCCGGCGACCCGGCGGCTGCCTCCATGGGCAACCCGCACGTCACCTTCTTCGACGAACCGCTCGACCAGGCCGAGCGACGCGGCCGGCTGGTGGAACATGACGGCCTATTCCCCGAGCGGACCAATGTCGGCTTCGCCCAGGTGCTGGCGCCGGACCGCCTGCGCCTGCGCGTGTGGGAGCGCGGGGCGGGGCTGACGCTGGCCTGCGGCTCCGGCGCCTGCGCCGCCCTGGTGAACGCCAGCCGCCGGGGCCTGGTCGGTCGCCGGGCCGCCATCATCGTCGATGGCGGGGTGCTGGACGTCGCCTGGCGGGATGACGACCACGTGGAGATGACCGGACCTGTCGCGACGGCGTTCCAGGGCCATGTCGACCTGGGCGCCGATCCGGCATGACCATCGCTTTGAGAGGAAGACGGAGATCAATGGTTTGCTGCCGAACCCTCGCCTTGCTGGCCCTGTTCGCCGGTCCGGCTGCCGCGCAGACGAACGGTTCGTCTGCGCCGCTGCCGGCGCCGCCTGTGCCCCCCGCATCCCCGCTGCCGGCGCCGCCCGTGCCGACCGCACCCCCGCCGGGCCTGCAGGCGGCGACGCCGGCGCCGATGCCGGACCCGCTGGTCTCGCCAGACCTCCAGGCGCAGCCGGCGCGAACCCCGAGCCTTGGCACCCTGGTGCAGCAATCCGCCTGGCAGGACGCGGTGGTCGCCGCGGCGCGCAGCCAGCTCAAGCAACTGCCTGAGAACTGCGCCGCCGCCAGCTTCAAGCCCACGGGCGAACTCACCGTCTACACGCCCCCGCAGTTCGATCCGAACGGGGCCCTGGCCTCGGGCATCTGGAGCGAGCGCGTCGTCGTCAGCGGGTGCGGTGCGCCCATGACGCTGAACATCCTCACCGTGCTGCAACCCGGCAGCCCACCTGCCCGGATACCGACCATGCCCGGCGATACCCGGGCCGACCCCGCGATGCAGAAGAGCGCGCTGCAATACGCGCAGGCCATCGCCGCGCGCGCCGCCCCGCCGAACTGCCGGGAGGAGATGTTCACCAACACGCAGTTCGACGGCTACACCGGGCTGCCGAACGGCGACGTGCGGGATGGCCGGCAGAACCGCGCCTGGCGGGAAATCTGGACGCTATCCTCCTGCGGCGTGAACTACGCGATCCAGCTGACCTTCACGCCCAATGCCCAGGGCACGCAGCTGACCGCCACCAACCCGGTGCGACGCCCCTGATGCAGCCCGCCGTCGTCAGCTTCGGCTGCCGCCTGAACCTGGTCGAGGGCGAGGCGATCGGCCGCATGCTGCAGGAGGACGGAACGGTGGTGGTCAACACCTGCGCCGTGACCGCGGAGGCGGAGCGGCAGGGCCGGCAGGCGATCCGCCGCATCGTGCGCGAGCGGCCGGGCGCGCCGGTCGTCGTCACCGGCTGCGCCGTGCAGCTGGATCCGGCGCGATGGGCGGCGCTGCCCGGCGTGACGCGCGTGCTGGGCAATGCGGACAAGCTGCGCCCGGCATCGTGGCTGCGGGATGCGCCGGGGCAGGTCAGTCCACTGGGTGCGGCGGAGTCGTTGCCTGCGGTCGCCGGGTCGGCCGACCGGACCCGCGGCTTCGTGCAGGTGCAGGCGGGATGCGACCATCGCTGCACCTTCTGCACCATCCCATTCGGACGCGGCCCGAACCGCAGCGTGGCGCCGGACGCGGTGGTGGCGCAGGTATCCGCCTTGGTCGAACGCGGCGTGCGGGAGGTGGTGTTGACGGGTGTCGATATCGCGAGCCACGGCATGGGCATCGGCGCCTTGGCGGCCACCGTGTTGCGGAACGTGCCGGGACTGGGGCGCCTGCGCCTGTCGTCGCTGGACCCGGCCGCGATCGACGCAGCCCTTTGGCGCCTCCTCGCCGAGGAGCCTCGGCTGATGCCGCACCTCCATCTGTCGGTGCAATCCGGGTCGGACCTGATGCTGAAGCGCATGCGCCGCCGGCACAGCCGGGCGGCGGCACTGCAGACGATCGCGCATGCCCGTCAGCTCCGCCCTGGCCTGGCGATCGGGGCCGACCTGATCGCCGGGTTCCCGACCGAGACGGACGCGCTGGCCGAGGAGACGGAGCGTTTCGTCGCGGCGGCCGCCATCCCATACCTGCACGTCTTCCCCTACAGCGAGCGCCCTGGTACTCCGGCCGCCCGCATGCCGGCGGTGCCCATGCCGGTGCGGCGGGAGCGGGCGGCGCGGCTGCGGGCGATCGCCGCCGGGCAGGCCGCCGCGTTCCACCGGGCGCAACTCGGCCGCACCGTCAGCGTCCTGGCCGAACGGGGCGGGCGCGGGTACACGCAGCATTTCACCCCTGTCCGCCTCCATGCCGCACCTGGCACGCTGGTGCAGGCGCGGGTGACGGCGGCAGACGCATACGGGCTGCGCGCGGACGCCGCCTGATGGCGCTCGGCGGCTTCTTCAGCAAGCTGAAGGCGGGGCTCACCCGCTCCACCGAGAAGCTGACCAGCGGCATCTCGGCGGCCTTCGTCAAGCGCACCCTGGACGACGCCGCGCTGGAGGAGCTGGAGGAACTGCTGCTCGGCGCCGACCTCGGGCCCGCCGCGGCGGCCGACATCGTCGAGAACTTCCGCAGGAGCCGCTTCGGCCGCAGCGTCACCGACGCGGAGATCAAGGACGCCCTGGCCGAGGAGATCGCGGCGATTCTGGAGCCGGTGGCCAAGCCGCTGGTGCTGGACCGCATGCGCCGGCCGCACGTGGTGCTGGTGGTGGGGGTGAACGGCACGGGCAAGACCACGACCATCGGCAAGCTGGCGCTGCAGTATCGGGAGGAGGGATTGCGGCCGATCCTGGTCGCGGGCGACACCTTCCGCGCCGCCGCGGTCGAGCAGTTGCAGATCTGGGGTGACCGGACCGGCGCGCCGGTGATCGCCGGGGCGCACAACGCCGATGCGGCCGGGCTCGCCTTCGACGCGCTGGTCCGCGCGCAGGCGGAAGGCTGCGACGTGCTGCTGATCGACACGGCCGGCCGGCTGCACAACAAGTCCGCCTTGATGGAGGAGTTGACGAAGATCATCCGGGTGCTGCGCAAGCGGGATGCCACCGCGCCGCACTCCGTATTGCTGGTGCTGGACGCGACCACCGGGCACAACGCGCTGGAGCAGGTGCGCGTATTCAAGGAGATGGTGGACGTCACCGGCTTGATCGTCACCAAGCTGGACGGCAGCGCCCGCGGCGGGATCGTCGTGGCGCTGGCGGAGGATTACGGCATCCCCGTGCACGCCGTGGGCGTGGGCGAGCAGGCGGGCGACTTGCGGCCGTTCGCTGCGATCGATTTCGCGCGCGGGCTGGTGGGGGCATCTGCCGCGGTGTAGAGCGCTGCCGGATCGACCTGCCGCTCGCGGGATAACATTTGGGGATTGTGTAGTTCGCAAACACACCAGAGAGGAATAGGATCTTAGTCCTTCAAGCCTCTGTTGCCATCGGGGGCGGGCTCGTCCATGTCTCCTGAGCTACTGGATCGGGCCAAACTGATCCGACCGCCAGCAGCGATATCCACGTTTCCGCAAGCTTGCCGTTTTCGATACGGTAAGATTGCATCCCGGCTTGTGTCTTGGCTTCGCCGCTGTGCGGATCGTTCCAACGGAACTCAAACCGATACCAAGCCCGGTTGCCTTTGAAGGCATGGTCATAGACCGCCACGCGAATGCCGGGCCGGTCTGCCCGCACTTTTGCAAGTTCGCCCGCGTAGGACTCAGGCGTTACAGGCCGATCTCCAAGGTAGTCGTGTCGCATGTAAGTCGGCGCAACGCAGCTTGGGATGAGATCGAACTCGCCCTCGTGCCAAACCCGCTCCCAGCGGTCGAACAGATCGCGAGTTACATCTTCGGTAGACATGGAATTTCTCCGCTACTTGCGATCTGGCTTGTCTGGCGATGAGGCGAGGACGCCATCGTCTCTCACCTTCTGCCGTGCGATCACGCCCAGCTTGGCCTTGAGCGTAGCTTCGTCTTCATCGGCGCCCAGCTCGCGGGCCGCTTCGATGAAACGAGCGCGCTGGTCATCATTGCCGATCGGTTTGCCGTTTGCCATTGCTGTCAATATCCCAGGTTGACTGAATCGGTTGCGTACTGATAGGTGGCGAGCGTGGGCCTGTGGCGGAACGGCAGACGCGGGTGGCTTCCAACCATCTATCTCCCAAGGTATCCGGGTTCGAATCCCGGCAGGCTCATTCGGTTACACCAGAGCAAGAGGTAGTCATGAGCAGGGACAAAGCCAACTTGAAACTTCTTATTGATAGGAGAGATCGTCTCAGGCTGGAGTTTCAAACAGTCAGGGCGCGACTTGAAGAGGTTGAAAGCTTGATCCAGCAGATGTCAGGTGAGTCGCCTTTCAAGCCGTTCTCGTTTGCAGGCGAAGTTAAACCACGCCGCGGGGGTTTGAAGGAGATCATTCTGGACCTGTGCGAGGAAGCTGGCGAAGCTGGCCTTTCCACCGCCGAGTGCGTCGCGATTGCGCGCGACAAGCGTGGCGTGAACCTACAGCCACCCAGCGTCTCCAGCACATTCAGCCGCTTCAAGGCAGACGGCGTACTGATGTACGACGGTGAGCGCTATCGGTTGAAGAAGTATGCCGGACCGCGGAGTGCGACGGCATGAAGTGGGAGCAGCAGAGCTTGGCTCTGATTCCTCACCACGTAGGCGGTCGCCTTGTGGAGCACAGGCGTCGGGACGGGTACATCAACGCTACGGCGATGTGCACGGCGGCCGGGCGCCTATTTGGCCACTATCGATTCAACAAGAGCACTGATGCCTTTCTGGCGGCCCTGGAAGCCGATATCGGAATTCCGATATCGGAGCTTGTTCAGTCAGTTAAGGGCGGTGACGGAGTGCAAGGCACTTGGATTCACCCCAAAGTGGCGATCCACCTGGCGCAGTGGCTGTCGCCGGAGTTTGCCGTCAAGGTGGTGAATTGGGTCCATGACTGGATGACGGGCACTGCCCGGCAATCCATGCCCTACCACCTGCGGCGCTACACGTCGAACCGCGGGAACGTGCCGGTTGGGCATTTCTCGATTCTCAGCGAGATGATCCTGGCCGTCATCGCGCCCATGGAGGACGCTGGCTACACGCTGCCCGACCATCTCTTGCCCGATATCTCACAAGGCAAGATGTTCAGCCGCTTCCTCCGGGAGTAGCTTGGCGTCACCACGGAGGGAACGCCTCTCTACCTCCACTATTTCGAGGATGGCAGAGTAGTTCGGCCGCGCGCTTACCCGGAGATCTACCTTCCCGACTTCCGCCAGCACCTTCGGGAGGAATGGCTGCCGAAGCGAGCGATTACTTACTTCCGGGAACGCGATACCAACGCGGCTGGCTGCCTATCGACGATCCTACCGAAGCTGCTTCGATCGTCTTGAAAGCGAAACGCCCCGGTTTCCAGGCCGGGGCGTCCAGCTTTCGCTGAGGCATTTGGCGACGCGGATCGCCGAAGCGATACCTCCCAAGGATTTGGCCACCAGAGCCGTCTCTTTCCTGCCCGCCTACCACTCATCAAGCAAAGCAATTCGCCCGCTTGCAAGCTTGCACGGTGGCAAAGCGCAATCAGACGTTCGACACTCCAGCGCGATACGTCAGCCTCTTGCCCACAATACCCCGCAGCCGCCGTGATCCGGTCCAGGCCGCCGCAGCGCGGGCACACCGGACCATGCGGCCATAGTGCGTCCTCAAGGAACGTGAAAGCGGCGGCTTCGTCGTGGAAGTGCGGGGCGGACAGGTGGGACATCGGCTCGGCTCCCTTATCGCCACGAGTTCAGGCTGAATGAACCTGTACTTGTCCAGGATGTCGAGACAGGTCACTCGGGCACGCTTCAGCATCACGGCGCGGACAAGGACGGGGCTGCTCCGGCTGCCTCGCCCAGCCGGGCGTCACCCGTCCGCAGGACGGCAAGCCCAGTCTGGGAGAGGCGGTACTCGCCCCGGCCGACCCGCTCGAACCAGCCATAGACGTTGCGCAGCAGGATGGCGGGTGCTTCCGGCGTCAGGGCTGCCAGCGTCCGCGTGCTCGCGGCACCGCCGCGCAGTGCCTCGGCGCAGATCAGCGCGCGTTGCCGGTAGGCGGTCATGATCTCTCGCCCGGCGGATCCGCCGGGCGTCGGGTCACCGCGGCGGCGGACATGCTCGCGCAGCAGCCGAGCACGGCGCTGGGGATTGGCACGAGGCCGGTAGGGCTCGGGCTGGGCCAGCACCTCGACCAAGCCATCGGCGCCGACCGCGAGCAGGCCGAGCCCGATCAGACGGCACAGCTTCACCGCCCGCCGATCGCGGTCCCGGCCGCGCCGGGTCTGGGGCACCGCAAGCCACACCGCATCCGCCGCGGCCATGCGGTCGACCGCCTGCAGCACCAGCTCCAGGTTCAGGCCGAGCTTCATCTCGCAGATCACCAGGATTGGCGGCTCGCCCGGGCGCACTGCCACCACGTCGCAGCCGCCCACCTCGCCCTTGGCGCTGAAGCCTTGCGCTTGGAGGAACGCCTTGACCGCCGAATACAGCCGGGTCTCGCTCACGATGCGTTCCGCGCCGGTCCCTTATTGCAGGGGCATGCTGAGGCTGATGCCCGCACCCGGCCTGGCCCGGCGGTCCTGCTCGGTCTGCGCCGATGAACCGGCGGACAAGCCCTCCCCGCGATACTGGTCCCGCCGGGTGAAGAAGCCCGGAGCGACGGAGGCGTCCTTGGAGGCCCGGGTGACCGGCGCGTAAACGTCGTCATCAGGCGTCGGCGCGGCGGTGAAGCCCGGCGGCGGGGCGGCAGGGGGCGTTGCGGCAGGAGCCCGCGTGGTGAAGGACGGCAGGGCCGTGGGCGGCACCAGGTTCGGCGGCGGAGAGGCCGCGACCGCCAGCAAGCCGACCAAGGGCAGCAGTGCCGCCGGCCTCATAGCGCGGCCACCGCGTCGATCCGCTTCGTGCCGCGACGGTCCTCTGCCGGGTTGCCTGCCGGCACCCCCAGCGGCGCCGCGCCCAAGTCCCGCCAGGCATGCAGTGCCCAACGCACGGTGGGGAAGGCGATCCTGTCCCACGGGATATCCTCCCATGCGAACATCCGCACCTCCAGGCTCTCCACCCCGGCCTGGATGCCCGGCGTGGCGAAGCGGGCGAGATACATCACCTGGACCTGGCCGATCCGGCTGACATCGTAGAGTGCGAGCAGGCCGTCCAGCGCGATGTCCGCCCCGGCTTCCTCCATCGCCTCGCGCCGCGCGCCCTCGGCCGTGGTCTCATTCAGTTCGAGGTAACCGGCGGGCAGGGTCCAGAAACCCTCCCGCGGCTCAATCGCGCGGCGGCACAGCAGCACGCGGCCGTCCTCGGCGACGACGGAGCCGACCACGATCTTCGGGTTCTGATAGGCCACGAAGCCGCAGGTGGCGCAGACGTCCCGCTCCACCGTGTCGCCAGCCGGTATGCTGCGAACGAACTCAGCCATGGCGCAACCGTGGCGGCGCCACCCGGCGGGATCAAGCCCCCTTCGGTGAAATCGCCGCGTGATGCAGGCGGGTTACACCGAGAGGTCGAGCAGCGATCCCCGCGGCGTGGCGCGCGTCGGCGGCCCCCCAGAGGGAAGAGCCTGCAGCGGCTTCTGCGGCGAGTTCGGCGTCTCCGCCCGCGCCGCCGTGGACGCAGCGACGCGCGAGGCCTGGCTCGGCGGCTGGATGGCGGGCGTGAACGCCGCGAGGCTGCTGGGCGAAATCATGCGGCGCAGGCTACCCGCCTCGGCTTAACGGCGGGTGAATGCGCCGGCTGGTCTCGGACGGGCGTTCGTGATTGTCTGCGGCGGGCAACAGAAACGATCGCCCGGGGAAACCGCCATGAAACGCCGCACCCTGCTCACCACCGGGGCCGCCAGCCTTGCCATGCCCGCGCTGGTGCGGGCGCAGGGCACGCCGGGCGCCACGCAGCTGCTGAAGTTCATCCCGCAATCCGACCTGACGGTGTTGGACCCGCATTGGACCACCGCCTACGTCACCCGGAACCACGCCTTCATGGTGTTCGACACGTTGTACGGCACCAATGGCCAGTATCGGGCCAGTCCGCAGATGGTCGCCGGGCATGCGACGGACAATGACGGCAAGCTCTGGCGGCTGACCCTGCGGGACGGGCTGATGTTCCATGACGGCACGCCGGTGCTGGCGAAGGATTGCGTGGCCAGCATCAAGCGCTGGGGTAAGCGGGACGCGTTCGGCCAGGCGTTGCTGGCGGCGACGGACGAGCTGTCGGCGGACGGCGACAAGGTCATCGTGTTCCGGCTGAACCACGTCTTCCCGCTGCTGCCGGACGCGCTGGGCAAGAACACCACCTACATGCCGGCCATCATGCCGGAGCGGCTGGCGCAGACCGACGCGATGACCCAGGTGCAGGAGATGGTGGGCAGCGGGCCCTACCGCTTCGTGGCCGGCGAGCGGGTGCCGGGTGCGCTGGCCGTCTACCGCCGGTTCGAGGGATACAGGCCGCTGGCCACCGGCACACCCGATTGGACCGCCGGGCCGAAGGTGGCGCATCTCGACCGGGTGGAATGGCGCACCACGCCCGACCCGGCGACGGCGGCGGCGGCGCTGCAATCCGGCGAGGCGGACTGGTGGGACTATGCCACCGCGGACCTGCTGCCGCTGCTGCGCCGCGCCCGCGGGCTGAAGGTTTCGGTGCAGGACCCGACCGGGCAGATCGCCATCATGCGGATGAACCAGCTGCAGCCGCCCTTCGACAACCCGGCGATCCGCAGGGCGCTCCTGGGCGCGGTGGACCAGTCCGACTTCATGCAGGCGGTGGTCGGGACGGACACCGCGCTGTGGCACGATGGGGTGGGCGTGTTCTGCCCCGGCACCCCGCTGGCCAGCGACGCCGGGCTGGGCGTGCTGACGGGCAAGCGGGACATGGGCCGCGTGAAGGCCGACCTCGCCGCCGCCGGCTACAAGGGCGAGAAGGTGGCGCTGCTGGTCGCCAGCGACTTCCCCGTGCTGAAGGCGATGGCCGACGTGGGCGCGGACATGATGACCAAGGTTGGGATGAACGTGGACTACCAGGCGCTGGACTGGGGCACGGTGCTGACGCGGCGGACCAGCAAGGAGCCGGTGGAGAAGGGCGGTTGGAGCGTGTTCTTCACCGCCTGGGCCGGCACCGACATGCTGACGCCGGCCGGCCACATCTCACTCCGCGGCAACGGCCAGGACGGCTGGTTCGGCTGGCCCACCGCGCCGAAGATCGAGGCGCTGCGCACGCAATGGTTCAACGACCCGGACGCCGCCGCCCAGAAAGCAACGGCGGAGGCGCTGCAGCGTCAGGTCTTGGAGGATGTTCCGTATGTGCCGCTCGGCCAGTATCTGCAGGCCACGGCCTACCGCGACACCCTGTCGGGAGTGTTGAACGGGTTTGCCATCTTCTGGAACGTGGAAAAGCGTTAGCCGCCCCGGCCCGACATGGCCGATGGGGCGGCGAATGATAGACCTGCTTGCCAGCCGGTCGGTGCCGCTGCACGACGAGAGCGGGCGCCTACCGGTAGAAGCCACGTCCATAGAAACCGCCATAGCCCCGGTAGCCATAGAACCCACGGCCGTAGACTCCCGGCCCATAGAAACCACGGCCGTAGAAGCTCGGTCCGTAGAAGCCGCGGCCGAAATAACCCGGCCCGTAGAAGCCTCGGCCGTAAAAGCCGCGCCCGTAGAACCCGCGGCCAGACCGATAGAACTGGACATCTTGCACAAGGCTGCGATCGACTTGGACAGCTGCAGCTCGCGCCGGATTGGCATGGACTGAGACGAGCAGCCCACCCAATACTAGAAGTGCCGCTAAAGTTTTTGTGAAGTGTCTGACCATCAAAGTCACATCTCGACTTCTGTGCCTGAATGAACTGGTAGCGAATTCACGGCGAACAAGGGAGTTCTATCCACACCGCCATCGTCAGGGCCGGACGGTGCCGGCTCCGGATGGTCCGAAGCGACGACCAAGTGCAATCGGGCCCTCGTCGAACGCGTTCAGGTGGGAGAGGATCGTCTCTGTTTCGAGGCCATGGACGTGCGGCCCGTACCAGGCGTAGTGGGGCGTCTCACGCGTCGTCTTCCCCTTTTGCCAGCACGCCTGCCCGCGCCACCGTGGGGCGTTGTAGCCGCCAAACGGCCGCTTCCGATAGGATGGTCCGATGACCGACCATCCTCTGCTGCGTGTCGCCCCTCGCCAGGACCGCCGGCTGAAGGCTGGGCATCCTTGGGCGTTCAGCAACGAACTCGCCACCACGCCGGCCCATCGCCAATGGGCGCCGGGGGCGCCGGTCCGGTTGGAGGGAGATGACCGGTGGCGCTACGGCACCTGGGCGTTCAACCCGCACAGCCTCATCGCCGCCCGCCTGCTGGACCGCGACCCGGCGGCCGCCATCGATGCCGCCTGGGTGCAGGCGCGGGTGGCTGCCGCCGCGGCGTTGCGGGCGCGGGTGTGCGACGGCCCGTTCCACCGGCTGGTCCATGCCGAGGCGGACGGGTTGCCCGGCCTCGTGGTGGACCGCTTCGGCGACGTCGCCGTCGTGCAGGCGAACGCCGCTGCCGTCGACCAGCTGCTGCCCGAGGTCACGGCCGCGCTGCTCGGCACGCTGCCCCTGCGGGCCGTGGTGGCCCGCAACGACAGCGCCGCCCGCCTGCAGGAAGGGCTGCCGCAGACCGTGGCGCTGCTGCACGGCGAGGCGGCGGGGACGATTGTGGTGGAAGGCGGGGTGCGCTTCGGCGTCGATCCGATGGCCGGGCAGAAGACCGGGTTCTTCTTCGACCAGCGGCCGAACCGGGACCGGGTTGCCGCGCTTGCCGGCGGAGCGCGGATGCTGGACGTGTTCTGCCACACCGGCGCATTCGGCCTGCGCGCCGCGGCGGCGGGCGCGGCCGCGGTCACGCTGGTGGATTCCAGCGCTCCGGCCCTGGAGCGGGCTGTCGCGGCGGCCGAGGCCAACGGGCTGGCCAGCCGCGTGACGACCCGGCGAGGCGACGCCTTCGACGTCATGGCCGAACTGGCCGCCGCCGGGGAACGCTACGACGTGGTGGTGTGCGACCCGCCAGCCTTCGCCAAGTCCCGCAAGGACGCGGAGGCGGGGCTGCGCGCCTACAACCGGATGACGCGGCTGGCGGCGCCGCTGGTGGCGCCCGGCGGCTTCCTGTTCGTGGCCTCGTGCAGCCACCACGCCCCGCTTGATGCCTTCGCCGCCCAGGTCGCCGCGGCGCTGCACCGGGCGCGGCGGGAGGCGCGGGTGCTGTTCACCGGCGGCGCCGGGCCGGACCATCCGGTCCACCCGCACCTTCCGGAAAGCGCCTACCTGAAGGCGCAACTGCTTCAGCTGACCTGACGATCAGGGCTGCAGCGCGTGGATCACGTCGGCCACGGTGCGCTCCACCGTCGTGCCGACCTCGACGGTGATGGCGTGCTCGTCCGGCGCCGGCTCCTCCAGCGTCGCCAGCTGGCTGTCCAGCAGGGTCGGGGGCATGAACTCGTGGTGGCGGTTGTTGATGTGCGCCTCGAGCGTGGCGTGGTCCCCGCGCAGGTAGACGATCTGCACGCCGGGCTTGCCGTTGCCGATCTGCTCGCGGTACCGCCGCTTCAGCGCGGAGCAGGTGATGATGGCGTCGTGCCCGGTGTGCAGCCGCGCGTCGATCCACTCCGCGATGATCGCCAGCCACGGCGCACGGTCCGCGTCGTCCAACGGGTGGCCGGCCTTCATCTTCGCGACGTTGGCCGCCGGGTGCAGCTTGTCGCCCTCCTGGAACATCCAGCCCAGCGCGGCCGCCACCCGTTCGGCCACGGTGGTCTTGCCGGAGCCGGACACGCCCATGACCACGACCACGCGGCTCATGGCAGGAGCGTCCGTACGCCGCCGGGGTCGGCGACGAAGACCGTGGTGGTCCGGCCGATGAACAGCCCGGTTTCCACGACCCCCACGATCGCCTGCAAGCGGGCGTCCAGCGCGGCCGGGTCGTCGATGGCATCCATGTGGCAGTCGAGGATGAGGTTGCCGCCGTCGGTGTGGAACGGTGCCCCCGCGGCATCGACCCGGAGCACCGGCCGCGCCCCAAGCTCGGCGAGTTGCCCGGCGACGCGCTTCCACCCGAACGGCACGACCTCGACCGGTACGGGCGCATTGGTCCCCAGCCGGTCCACCAGCTTGCTGCCATCGACCACGATCAGCAGCTTGGCACTGGCGGCGGCCACGATTTTTTCCCGCAGCAGCGCGCCGCCCAGCCCCTTGACCAGGTCAAGCGAGCCGCGCGCCACCGCGTCGGCACCGTCGATCGTCAGGTCCAACGTCATGCCGGCGTCCAGCTCGACGAGGGGGATGCCGCCGTCCCGCGCCTGCGCCGCGCTGCGCTCCGAGGTGGGGACGGCGGTGATGCGCAGCCCGTCCCGCATCCGCGCGATCAGCTTGGCGATGGCGAAGAACGCGGTGGATCCCGTTCCCAGGCCCACGGCCATGCCGTCCGTGACGAGGGCGGCCGCTGCCTCCGCGGCGTCCCGCTTCAGGGCCGCGTTGGCGTCGGCAGTCATTGCCCGGACGCGGCCTTGTCGGTGAACCAGTGGAGCTCGCCCACCGGATGCACGCCCGCAGCTGGCAGGGCCGTGTCTCCGGCGAGCACGCGCGCGAGGATGTCCCGCTTGCCTGCGCCGGCGGCCAGGAAGGCGACCGCGCGGCTGCTGTCCAGCACCGGGTAGGTGAGGGTGAGCCGCGGTTCCGGCTTGGCCCCGATGACGGCGGCGGTCCAGGCCGTCCGCTCCCCCAACGCGGCCACGCCCGGGAACAGCGAGGCGGTGTGGCCGTCTTCGCCCAGGCCGAGGAAGGTCACATCGAACAAGGGCCGCGCCGGGTCCAGCGTGTCGGCCCCGTAGAACCGCTTCAGCGTGTCGGCGTAATGCAGGGCGGAGTGCTCCGGGTCGCCATCCGTCTGCCAGGGATGGACCTGGGCGTCGGGGATGGGCACGTGGACGATCATCGCCTCCCGTGCCATGCGGTAGTTGCTGTCCGGATGGTCGTGCGGTACGAAGCGCTCGTCGCCGAAGAACAGGTGGGTGCGGTCCCAAGGAAAGCGGGTGCGGAACTCCTCGGTCGCCAACATCGCGAAGGTCGTCTTTGGCGTGGAGCCGCCCGACAGGCACCAGGCGAAACGCCCGGAGGTAGCCAGCGCACGCTCCAGCAGCCATTCGGCGGCATGGCGGGCGACGGCATCCCCATCCGCCCGGACATCGACGGTGCCGCTCATGCCAGCAGGTGCTTTTCGACGGCTTTGGCGAAGCCTTCGTCGTCGTAGCTATCCGTCACGGCATCCGCCTCCTTCTGCACGGCCTCGCTGGCATTTCCCATGGCGATGGAAAACCCGCTCGGCTTGAACATCAGCACGTCATTGGGCTGGTCGCCGATGGTGGCGATCTGTCCGGCGTCGATGCCCAGGGTCCTGGCCAAGTAGGCGACCACGCCTCCCTTGTTCGCCTGCGGGTGGGTGACGTCCAGGTAGTAGGGCTGGGACCGCGCGGCGGACGCATTCTTGCCGAGGGCGTCCTGCACGGCCTTCTCACAGGCGGCGACCTTTTCGCCGTCGTCGCTGACGCCGACGATCTTCACGGCCGTCTTCAGATGCTCCTCGGTGAACTCCGTCACCACCTTCGGCGCGAACTTGACGGTGTGCTCCTCCCGCTCCCGGTGGGGCGCGTCCAGGTCGCGGAGCAGCCAGTCGTCACCGGAATAGACCCACACGTCCAGGCCCATCTGCTCGATCAGTCCGACCGTCTCCTTGGCCACCGCCGGATCGAGCGTGTGGCTCTCGATGATGCTCATGTCGGCGTTGACGAACAGCCCGCCGTTGAAGCCGGCAATCGGCGTGGTGACCTTCAACGGCCCGATCAGCATGGCCATGCCCTTGGGCGGACGGCCGCTCGTCAAGGCGAACTTGATCCCCTTGGCGTCCAGCGCGTGCACCGCCTGCTGCGCACGCTCGGTGAGCACCTTGTCCTTGGTCACCAGGGTGCCGTCCACGTCGGCCAGGAGCAGCTTGATCGTGTCGGGACGGGAGCGGGCCATCGGGTTCTCCTTGGTGTCTGTCCGGAAAGTCCGCGGTGGCGGTCATCCGGCGGTGATCTGCTGCGCTCCGGTGCTCACGGCCCGAACAGCCGCTCCACGGCGACCTTCCGGAGGCACTAAGCGGCCGCGGACAGGACGTGGCGGTCGATCGCCGCGGCCCAGCCGTCTTCCTCGTTCGACCCGGTGTGCAGCGTCGCCTGGGCGGCAACCTCCGGCGGCGCGTTGCCCATCGCCACGCTGTGCCCGGCGACCTGGAACATCGGCACGTCGTTGTGCTGGTCGCCCAGCACGCACACGTCCGCCAAGTCCACGCCATACCAGGCCGCAAAGGATCGCACCGCCGTGCCCTTGTCGACCGTCGGGTTCGTCACGTCGAGGTAGTAGGCTTGCGACCGGCTGGCGCGGGCGCTCGCGCCGAGGATGCCCTGCAGCTCCGCCTCGCACGCAGCAAGCGCGTCGAAGTCGTTGGAGGCGCCGACCACCTTGCCGCACCGGGCGACATACGGCGTGAAATCGTCGACGACGCGCGGGTCGAAGCGGACCGTCCGACTTTCGCGCGGCACGTAACTGCCACCGACATCCTTGATCAGCCACTCATTGTCCGCGAACAGCCAGGCATCCACGCCGCGTTGCGCGAACAGGGCGACGCTCTCCCGCACCGCATGCTCCGCCACCAGCCGTTCCTCGATCACCGCACCATCGGGCGCCAGGATGGTCGCGCCGTTGAAGCCGCCCATCGGTCCGGTCAGGCCAAGCTCCATGGTCAGGAACGCCATGCCGCGCGGCGGTCGGCTGCTGACCAGGGCGAAGTGGATGCCGGCCTCCCGCAGCCGCCGCACCGCGCCGACCGTCGCGGGCGTCACCACCTTCTCACGCGTCACCAGCGTGCCGTCGACATCCGACACGACCAGCCTGATCGGCATCAGTCCAGCTTTCGCCAGGATCGCCCGTCGAGCGAGAGCAGGGCATCGGCCGCAGCCGGCCCGTTGCTGCCGGCGGCATAGGTGTGGATCGCGTCGCCGCCGTTGGCCACCGCGTCCAGGATCGGCTGCACCGCCGTCCAACCAGCCTCGATGTTGTCGGCGCGGTTGAACAGGGTGGGGTCGCCGATCAGCACGTCGTAGATCAGCGTCTCGTACCCGGTCGATGGCTTCAGCTCGAAATAGTCCTCGTATTTGAAGTCCATCCGCACCGGCTTCAGCTCGACGTTCTGCCCCGGCTGCTTGGCGCTGAAATGCAGCGAGATGCCTTCATGCGGTTGCAGGTGCAGCACCATGATGTTCGGGGTGAGCTTGTCGACCGGCGTGTCGCGGAACATCGCGAACGGCGCCTGCTTGAAGTGGATGGCGATCTCCGTCTTCCGCTCCGTCATGCGCTTGCCGGTGCGCAGGTAGAACGGCACGCCGGCCCACCGCCAGTTGTCGATCATCAGCTTGATGGCGACGTAGGTCTCGACGGTGGAGCCATGCTCCACGTCGGGCTCGTCGACATAGGCGGGAACCTGTCCCAACCCGGTCATCTGCCCGGCGCCATACTGCCCCCGGACGACGTTCTTCTCGATGTCGGCGGCGGTCATCGGATGGATCGCCTCGATCACCTTGGCCTTCTCGCTCCGTACGGCGTCCGCATCGAAGGAGTTCGGCGGCTCCATCGTGGTCATGGCGAGCAGTTGGAACATGTGGTTCGGCACCATGTCCCGCAACGCGCCCGTCACTTCGTAGAACTTGCCGCGCTTCTCGACTCCGACGGTCTCGGACGCGGTGATCTGCACGCTGTCGATGTGGTCGCGGTTCCAGAGCGGCTCGAAGATGCCGTTGCTGAAGCGCAGCGCCATGATGTTCTGCACCGTCTCCTTGCCCAGGAAATGGTCGATGCGGTAGATCTGGCTTTCTTCGAGCTCGGATAGGATATGCGCGTTCAGCTCCTTCGCGGAGCCGAGATCGTGGCCGAACGGCTTCTCGATCACGACGCGGCGGAAGATCCCCTCCTTCTGCGTCGTCAGGCCGGCTTGGTGCAGCTGGTCGATGATGCTGCCGAAGAACCTGTCGGCGACGGCCAGGTAGAAGATGGCGTTGCCATCCCCCAGTCTATCCGCCAGCGCCTTGAACGTCTCGGGCTTGGTGAAGTCGCCGGCCATGTAGTGCAGCCGCTGCTTCAGCCAGCCCCACCACTCCATGTTCAGGCTCTTCTCGGCGAACTCCCCACCCTTGTCGGGCGTGAAGCTCTCCATCATCGACTGCTGCCGGCCCTGGAAGTCCTCGTCGCTGCCCGCGTCGCGGTCGACGCCGAGGATGCCGAACTTGTCGTCCAGCAGCTTCGCACCCGAGAGGTTGTACAATGCCGGCATCAACAGCCGCTTCGTGAGGTCGCCGTTGGCGCCGAAGATCACCATCGTGCAGGCTGGCGCGGCCTTGGCCGTCTGCGCCAAAGCCGTGGTGTCACCCGCTGGCCGCACTGAACCGCTCATAGGCTAAGCCTTCGGCTCGACGTGGCCGCCGAAGCCGAACCGCATGGCCGACAGCATCTTTTCGCCAAAGGTGTGCTGCTGGCGGGAGCGGAACCGGGCGAACAAAGAGGCCGCCAGCACCGGCACCGGCACTGCCTCCTCGACTGCCGCGTCGATCGTCCACCGGCCCTCGCCGCTGTCGGACACGTCACCGCTGAACTTCTCCAGCTTCTCGTCCGAGGCAAGGGCCTGCGCCGTCAGGTCGAGCAGCCAGGAGGACACGACGGACCCCCTGCGCCAGACTTCGGCGATGTCGCCCATGTTCAGCGTGTAGCGCTCATCCTCGGGCAGTTCGGTGCTGTCCTTGTGCTTCAGGACGTCGAAGCCTTCGGCATACGCCTGCATCATGCCGTATTCGATGCCGTTATGCACCATCTTGACGAAGTGCCCGCTTCCCGCCGGGCCGCAGTGGAGATAGCCCTGCTCGGCGGTCGGGTTGCGGCCCTCGCGATGCGGCGTCTTGTCGATGGTGCCTTCGCCCGGTGCCAACGCGGACAGGATCGGGTCGATATGCTTCACGGCGGCATCCTCGCCGCCGATCATCATGCAATAGCCGCGTTGCAAGCCCCACACGCCACCCGACGTGCCCACGTCGACATAGACGATGCCCTTGCCGCGCAACTCCTTCGCGCGGCGGATATCGTCCTTGTACATCGAGTTGCCGCCGTCGATGATGATGTCGCCCTTCTCCATCATCCCGCCGAGCGCCTGCACGGTGTCCTCGGTGATCTTGCCCGCCGGCAGCATGACCCAGACGATGCGGGGGGACGGCAGCTGCTTGACCATGTCCTCCAGCCCGGATGACTTCGCTGCCCCCTGGCCTACGATCCCGTCCACCGCCTTCTCGCTGTTGTCGTAGACGACGCATTCGTGCCCGTGCTTCATCAACCGCAGGCTGATGTTGCCGCCCATCCGACCAAGGCCGATCACGCCGAGTTTCATGCGAATGCTCCAGAGAGGAAAAGAGTGACGCCAGCGGGCGGTCCCAGGGGATGCAGCCCTGGGACGTCTCGTCAGACCGCCGCGCGGATAGAAGCTGCCAGTCGATCGAGCCCGGATTGCAGGTCGCCGGTGATGTGGACCCGCAGCGCACGGCGGCCACGCTCCGCCAGCACGTCGAAGTCACCGCGTGCCTGTGCCGCCTTGACGACGCTGAACGAATACCGTTCGCCTGGCACCGCCAGGTCGGCCATATCGTCGGCGGTGATCTGCGTGAACACGCCGCTGTTCGGGCCGCCCTTGTAGGCCTGCCCGGTCGAGTGCAGGAAGCGCGGGCCGAACTCGGCCACCGTCGCCACGTGCTTGGCGTCCCGAACCAGCGTCCGAAGCTCCTGCAGTAGGGCGATGTGTTCGGGCGTACGCTCGATGTATGCGAGCAGGGCGGCATAGTCGCCGGCGCCAAGCCGCCCGAGATGGGCCTTCATCACGGCATCCAGGGTGTCACCCGACTTGGCCAGCACCGCCGCATTGGTGTCGTCGCTGAACAGCTTGATCGCGCCGTCGGTCAGGAACGGCGTCTCCGCCGGAAGCGAGCCGCTCTCGCTGTAGCCGCTGGTGAGCTTCTTGGTCTCGACCTTGCTGGCCTCCACGTCCGGCTGGTCGAACGCGTCGATCCCGATGATCGACCCGGCGACGGCGGTCGCGAACTCCCACAGGAAGAACATCTGCCCGAGCTGCAACGTGTTCGCCAGTTCCACCCGCACGACGGGCTGGCCGGCCTGCTCCAACGCCGCCACCGCCTTCTCCTGTGCCGCGTCTGGCGCGTCACGCAGGCGCAGGTAGGCGAAGACCCGGTCGTCGCCGTAATGCGACGGGTCGGCCAGCGGCTCGTTGTCGACCGGGACGATGCCATGGCCCTGCTTGCCAGTGCTCTCCGCGAGTAGCTGTTCCAGCCAGGCCCCGACGTCGGCGATGCCGGGCGACGCCGTTATCGTCACCTTGTCCCGCCCGGTGGTGGCGCCCACGCCGAGCACGGTGCCGAGCTGGACACCGGGGTTCTGCAGCGGCGGCGTGCCGGCGGCACAGGCGCGGACCATGAGCGCCGCCGATGACAGGTAGTGCTCGAGGTCCAACCCCATCGCTGCCGCTGGCACCATGCCGAAGTTGGAGAGGACGGAATAACGGCCACCGATGCCCGGATCGCCATAGAAGATGTGGCGGAAGCCGTCCTTCTCGGCGACCTGCTGCATGTGGGAACGCGGATCGGTGATGGCGACGAAATGCCTGCCCGCCTGGCCAGCCCCGACGGCCTTCTGCATGGCGTCGAAGAAATAGGCCTTCAGGATGTTGGGCTCCAGCGTGCCGCCGGACTTGCTCGACACGATGACCAAGGTGGTCGCGAGCGTCACCTTCTTCTCGAAGCTGGCGATCTGCTGCGGGTCGGTGCTGTCCAGCACGTGCAGCTTGGGGAAGCCGCCGCGCTTGCCGAAGGTTTCCGCCAGCACCTCCGGGCCGAGGCTCGAGCCGCCCATGCCCAGCAGCAGCACGTCGGTGAACCCGGCCTCCTTCACCTCGTCCTGGAAGGCTTGAAGCTGCTTCAAGTCGGCCAAGCGGTCCGCCACGATGTCGAGCCAGGCGAGCCACTTGCCTTCGTCCTGTCCCGTCCACAGCGAGGCGTCGCGTGCCCACAAGTCGCGCAACTTACCGGCCTCGCGCCAGCCGTCCAGGCTCGCCTCGACCGCCTTGCCCATGGCTTCCGGCAGCTTCGAAGAGACCATGACGAGCGTATCGCCCAGCATGGCATTCCGCTTGGCCGCCACGGCGCCGAGCAGGTCGTCAGCGGCCTTGGCGAACAGCTTCACCCCATCTTCGACGAGGTCGTGCGTCACCTTGCCGAGGTTCAGGCCCAGCCGCTCGGCCGTAGACAGGATCTCCTTCGCGTCGGCCACGCCTTCGGTCAGCGCCTCCTTGGCATGGCCGTGGTCGCGGAACGCGTCCATCGTGGCCGGTGGCATCGTGTTGACGGTGTCCCGGCCGACCAGCTCCTCGACATACAGAACGTCGCTATAGGCCTTGTCCTTGGTCCCGGTGCTGGCCCAGAGCAGGCGTTGCGGCATCGCCCCGGCGGCCGCCAGCGTCTTCCAACGGTCACTGCCGATCAGCGACTGGTAGTGCTGGTAGGCCATCTTGGCGTTGGCGATGGCGACCTTGCCGCGGATGCGCTTCAGGTCCGCCACGTCGCTCCCGCCAGCGGCGGCGTTCTTGTCGATCTGCTTGTCGATCACCGCGTCGATCCGGCTGACGAAGAACGACGCCACTGAGGCCACGTGGCTGACATCGCCACCGCGCGACTTGTAGTCCTCCAACCCGGCGATGAAGGCCTCCGCCACGTCCTTGTAGGCCTGCTGGCTGAACAGCAGCGTCACGTTGATGTTCATGCCCTCGGCGATGAGCGTCTTGATCGCGGGCGTGCCTTGGTCGGTGCCGGGCACCTTCACCATCAGGTTGTCGCGGGCCACCATCTTCCACAGCCGGCGGGCCTCGGCGACCGTCTCATCGGTGCGCAGCGCGAGGTAGGGAGAAACCTCCAACGACACGTAGCCGTCGACCTTGTTGGTGGCCTCGTATACCGGCCGCAACAAGTCGGCCGCCTTCTGGATGTCCTGGATCGCCAGCGTCTCGTAGATCGTCTGCGCATCCACGTCGCCCTTGGCCGCCAGCTCCTTGAACCCGGCGTCGTAGTTCGTGCCGTGTCCCATGGCCTTCTCGAAGATCGACGGGTTGGACGTCATGCCCTTCAGGCCGTCGCGGTCGATCAGCGTCTGCAGACCGTCGGAGAGGAAGTTGCGCTCGATGAAGTCGAGCCAGGGAGACTGCCCAAGCGCCTCGAGCGACTTGAGCGGATTGGCCGCGGGGGTCTGCATGTCCATGCTCGTTCTCCTAGCTCGACCGCTTTGCCTGCTTGCGCGCCTCGTCCAGCACAGCCTCGGGCGTGAAGCCGAATTTCGTCTGCAATGCCGCCAATGGCGCCGAGGCCCCGAAGCTGTGCATGCCGATCACTCGGCCGTCGAAGCCGACGTAACGGTCCCAGCCCATCGTCGCCGCCTGCTCCACGGCGACGCGGCCCTTGACGGCGGGCGGCAGCACCTGGTCGCGATAGGCCTGGTCCTGCGCCTCGAACAGTTCCCACGACGGCATGGACACGACGCGCGCCTTCGTTCCCTCGGCCGTCAATGTTTCGTAGGCACCCATGCACAGCGCCAGTTCCGATCCGGTGGCCATCAGGATTACCTCGGGCGTGCCGTCGCAATCGGCCACGGTATAGGCGCCCTTGGCCACGCCGGCGGCGGAGGCGAATTTGCCGCGGTCGATCGTCGGGATAGCCTGCCGGCTCAGGATCAGCGAGGCGGGCTTGTCGTGCAGCTGCATCACCACGCGCCACGCCTCGGCCACTTCGTTGGCGTCCGCCGGGCGCAACACCACCATGCCCGGGATGGCGCGCAACGCCACCAGCTGCTCGATCGGCTGGTGCGTCGGGCCGTCTTCGCCGACCCCGATGCTGTCATGCGTGAAGATATAGATGACCGGCAGTTCCATGATCGCGGACAGGCGGATCGGCGCCTTCATGTAGTCGGAGAAGATCAGGAAGCCGCTGCCGTAGGAGCGCAGGCCAGACAGGGCCATCCCGTTCACCACGGACCCCATCGCGTGCTCGCGGATGCCGAAATGCATGTTGCGGCCGCCATAGTTGTCCGGCTCGAACGACCCGGCGCCCTCGAAGGTAAGGTTCGACTTGGTCGAGGGCGCCAGGTCTGCCGCGCCGCCGATCAGCCACGGCACCCGCTTGGCGATCGCGTTCAGCACCTTCTGCGAGGAGTCCCGGGACGCCACGCCCTTGGCATCCGCCGGGAAGACCGGGATGTCGCTGTCCCAGCCCTCGGGCAATTCGTGCCGGTCGATCATCTCCATCTCGCGGGCCAGGTCCGGGTAGGCCTCGCGATACCGGGCATACAGGTCCATCCAGGCCTTGCGCCCTGCCGCGCCACGGGCGCCCATCACCTCCGCGAACCGTTCGTGCACGCCGGACGGGACCAGGAACTGCGCGTCCTCCGGCCAGCCATAGGCCCGTTTGGCGCCCCTGATCTCCTCGTCGCCCAGCGGCTCGCCATGGGCCTCGCGCGTGCCGGCCTTCTTGGGCGCGCCATAGCCGATGACGCTGTGCACGACGATGAGCGTGGGCCCGCTGGTGGCCGCCTTGGCGTCGTCCAGGGCCTTCGCCACGGCCGCGGTGTCGTTCGCGTCGGCCACGTGGATGACGTGCCAACCCATCGCACCCAGCCGGCCGCCGACATCGTCCCCGAAGGCCAGGCTCGTGGCGCCCTCGATGGTGATGTGGTTGCTGTCGTAAACCCAGGTCAGGTTGCCGAGCTTCAGGTGGCCCGCCAGCGACGCCGCTTCGTTGGACACGCCCTCCATCATGCAGCCGTCGCCGCACAGAGCGTAGACGTGGTAGTCGAACAGGTCGAACCCGGGCTTGTTGTAGCGTTGGGCCAGGTAGCGCTGGGCGATGGCCATGCCGACGCTGTTGGACACACCCTGCGCCAGCGGCCCCGTCGTCGTCTCCACGCCAGCCGTCAACCGATACTCCGGATGCCCCGGCGTCACGGAGGAGAGCTGCCGGAACTGCTTTATGTCGTCCAGCGTGACGGCGTATGGCCCCTTATCCGCGTGCTCCGGGTCGGATGCGACCTGCGCCAGATGCAGGAGTGCATACAGCAGCATGGAGGCGTGGCCGACCGAGAGCACGAAGCGGTCACGATTGGGCCAATGCGGGTCCGCCGGATCGTAGCGCAAGGCGTGCTGCCAAAGCGTGTAGCCGACCGGCGCCATCCCCATCGGCGTGCCGGGATGGCCTGACTTGGCCTTCTGCACCGCGTCCATGGCCAGGGTGCGGATGGTGTTGATCGCAACCTGATCGATGTCGCCCTCAGGAGCGTTGCTCGCGGCCTGCATTGAAACCGGCTGGTCCATTTCGTCGTCCCCAGGTTGATCATGCAATCCGCGCAGCTCCGGTCAACCCGAGCCTTGCCTTGACCGTAAGCCCATATCTCCCCTGCGGTTCATTTCGTTATGGACATTTTCGTGATGGTTTGAAGGCTTCACGATGTCGTGATGCCGGTTGGCGCGACGATGGCTGGCGCGGCGGTAAGGGCACGGCATAAGCGAAGGGTGCTCTACGACCCCCACACCACACAGCCGACTGCCCGGCCGTTGGGCCGGTCCGGCATCGGCTTCATCGCGGCAGCCATGCTTCTTCTGGTCGCCATCGTCGGCGCATCGGCGTGGCAGGCCAGCCGCAATGCCGACGCCTTGTCGATGGCCCAGGCAACACGCGCTCAGCGCAACCTCATCGCAGCCGTCATGCTGGCGGTCGAGGACGCGGAGACATCCCAGCGGGGATTCCTGCTCACCGCCGACTCCGGCTACCTCCAGCCGCTCCAACATGCGCAAAGCGTCCTGCCGGGGCTGTTCGCCGCGCTGGCCGTGCAACGGCCGGGCGACCCGGTGCTGGTCGAGTTGAAGCAGTCGGTCGACCACAAGCTTGCCGAGTTGCAACACACGGTGTCGCTCGCGCAGGCCAACGACATGGCCGGCGCCCTGGCCGTGGTGAAGACCAATGCAGGCCGCAGCGAGATGGTGCGCGTCCGCGCCCTGGTGAACGGCTTGGAAGGCGCCTTGGACGTGACGCTGGTGTCCCAGGTCGCCACCATCACCCGTGGCGGCCGGCTGCTGGTCGCCATCGACCTCGCCGGCCTGGTCATGGTGCTGGCCCTGACCGGGCTGGTGGCCCTCGGGCTGCGCGGCTACCTGGCCACGCTGAGCCGGGCGCAGCGGCTCATGGCCGTGGCCAACGAGACCCTCGAGCGCAGCAACGAGCAGCTGGACGAGACGGTCCGCCTGCGCACGGCCGACCTGAGCGCTGCGAACGAGGAGATCCAGCGCTTCGCCTACATCGTTTCCCACGACCTGCGGGCGCCGTTGGTCAACATCATGGGCTTCACCAGCGAGTTGGAGCAGGCAGCCGGTACGCTCGGCCAGCACGCGATGCTGGCCGATGCCCCGGCGGCGGTGCGCGAGGCGGTGCAGGCCGACATCCCCGAGGCGCTGCGTTTCATCAAGAGCTCCACCAGCAAGATGGACCGCCTGATCAACGCGATCCTCAAGCTGTCTCGCGAAGGCCGACGTGTCCTGGCGCCGGAGCACCTGGACATGGCAGGGTTGCTGGCCACCATGACCGAGAGCATGCGACACCAAATGACGCAGAAGGAGGCCGCCATCGAGATCGGAGCATTGCCCGACATCGTCGCCGACCGGTTCGCGGTGGATCAGATCTTCAGCAACGTCATCGAGAACGCGCTGAAGTATCTCAAACCAGGCCGGCCCGGCGTCATCTCCGTCCGCGGCCAGAGCGAGGGGGCGATGGCCCGCTACGACATCGCCGACAACGGCAGGGGCATCGCCGAGCGAGACTACGAGCGGGTGTTCGAACTGTTCCGGCGCGCGGGAGACCAGTCGGTCCCAGGGGAAGGCATCGGCCTGGCGCATGTGCGCGCGCTGGTGCGCCGCCTGGGCGGCCAGATCGAATGTCGGTCGACCTTGGATGTGGGAACCACCTTCACCATCCGCCTGCCCCTCGTTCCGCACCATACCACGGAGTATGCGGCTTGAACGCCAACCCGGTCACCATCCTCCTCATCGAGGACGATCCCGGCCATGCCCGGCTGATCGAGAAGAACGTCCGGCGAGCCGGCGTGAACAACACCATCGTCCCGTTCACGGACGGCACATCCGCCGTCGAGCATCTGTTCGGCACGGCACCGGACGGACGACGCCACGTGCGCCTTCCCATCCTTGTGTTGCTGGACCTGAACTTGCCGGACATGAGCGGCACGGACATCCTGGCTCAGATCAAGGCGGACGACCTGGTCCGGCGCGCGCCGGTCATCGTGCTGACCACGACGGACGACAAGCAGGAGATCCAGCGCTGCTACGACCTCGGCTGCAACGTCTACATCACCAAGCCGGTCGAGTATGAGAGTTTCGCCGTCGCCATCCGGCAGCTCGGCCTGTTCCTCGCGGTGATGCAGGTGCCCGAAGCCGACTGATGGTGACCCCGCCGGTCCGCGTCCTCTACGTCGACGACGACGCCGGGCTGTGCCGGTTGGTCGGGCGATACCTGTCGCGGGATGGCTTCACCGTCCAGACGGCGTGCGATGGCGATGCGGGCCTGGCGCTGGCCCGGGCACAGGATTTCGACGCGGTGGCTCTGGACCACTTCATGCCCGGCCGGGACGGGCTCGACGTGCTGGCCGACCTGGTGGCGCTGCCCGCGGCTCCGCCCGTCATCTTCGTCACCGCCGCGGAGGAGCCACGGATCGCCGTCGCCGCGCTGAAGGCCGGCGCGTTCGACTACGTGGTGAAGGACGTGGGGGGCACGTTCATGGAGTTCCTGGCCACCTCCATTCGCCAGTCGCAGGAGCAGCGGCGGCTGCGGCGGGAGCGGGAGGCGGCCTTGCTCGAACTGCAGGAGAGCCGGGACCGTCTGGAGAAGCTGGCGGCGCAACAGGGCCTGCTGCTGCGGGAGGTAAACCACCGCATCGCCAACAGCCTTCAGCTGATCTCCTCCTTGATCGAGCTGCAGGCCCGAAAGGTGGCGGACGCGGACGCACGCCAGGCGCTGAAGCGGGCGGCCGAGCGGGTGGAGGCGGTCATGCTCGTGCACCGCCGGCTCTACACCAGCAACGACGTGGAATACGTCGCCATGGACCACTACCTGGAGGGCCTGGTGGACGAGCTCCGCCGCGCCGTGGCCGCCGAGGAGCCGGCGAGCCGGATCACGCTGGCCGCCGAACCGATCAACGTGGAGACGGACAAGGCGGTCTCCATCGGACTCATCGTGAACGAGCTGGTGACCAACGCGGTGAAATACGCCTATCCGAGCTGCGGGGGGGAAATCCGCGTCGAGTTCCGCCGGACGGACGACCTGGTGCAGCTGGTGGTTGAGGATGACGGCGTGGGCTACCAGGAGGGAGCGCCGCCGAAGGGCAGCGGCCTCGGCAGCATGATCGTCAACGCGATGGCGCGCACGGTGAAGGCGACCGTGCTGGTCGATCCGGTCCACAAGGGCACGCGCGTCGTGCTGAACCTGGCGGTCTGATCCTGGATCAGGGCGCCGGCATCCCCTCCAGGTTGCGCAGCCATGCCAGCGCGGTCTCGCCGGCCATGAAGCCGGTGCTGAAGGCGGCCTGCAGCAGGTAGCCCCCGGTCGGCGCCTCCCAGTCCAGCATCTCCCCGGCGGCGAACACGCCGCGTCGGGCCAAGGCCGGCAACGCGACCAGCCGCAGGCCGCCGGCCGTCGAGATGGCGCGCGCCAGCCCCGTCGTCCGGGTCAGCCGGACCGGCAGCGCCTTGATCGCTGCGGCCAGGTCGCCCGGCGTGCCGGCGCATTCCCGCAGCAGCGCCACGGACACCGGCGGCAGGCCGGCAGCCTTGCGCAGGAAGGTGGACAGCGACATGGCGCGACGCGGCGCGGCCAGTCGGCGATGGAGGTCGGCAAGCGCCAGGTCCGGCCGCAAGTCGACGCTGGCGACGGCGACGCCCTCCGCCGCGATCATGTCGCGCAGCGGCGCGGCCAGGGCATAGAAGGGCCCGCCTTCCACCCCCTGCGCCGTCAGCATCGCGTCACCCGGGACCGTCCGGCCGGCGACGGTCACTGTGATGCGCTTCAGCGGCGTGCCGGCGTGGCGGTGCAGGTGCGCGCTCCACGGGGCGACGAAGCCGCAGTTGGCCGGACGGAACGGCGCCAGCCACTCCGGCGGCATCGCGGCGGTCCACGCACCGTCCGATCCGAGCCGCGCCCAGGATGCGCCGCCCAGCGCCAGCACCACGGCGTCCGCCGCGACATCGTCCGCCGCCTCGAACCGCAGCCTGCCATCCGCGGCCCAGCCGAGCCAGCGCTGCCGCAGGCGCAACCGCACGCCCAGCCCGTCCAGCCGGTGCAGCCAGGCCCGCAGCAGCGGCGACGCCTTCATCGCCTGCGGGAACACCCGGCCGCTGCTGCCGGTGAACACCGGCTGACCCAGCGCCTCGCACCAGGCGCGCAGGGCGGCCGGCGGGAAGGCGGCGAGGGCTGGGGCCAGCGCCGGGCGCGCCGGGCCGTAGCGGCCGAGCATGGCCTCCAGCGGCTCGTCATGCGTGAGGTTCAGCCCGCCCACGCCGGCCATCAGCAGCTTGCGGCCGGGCGAGGGCATGCGGTCGAACACCGTGACGGCGACGCCGCCCGCCGCCAGCCGCTCCGCCGCCATCAGCCCGGCGGGGCCGGCGCCGATCACGGCCGCACTGGTCAGCGCCGCGGAGGTGGAGGATGTTGGCGGCATGATCGAACGGGTGGACTCGGTTGTTCTGGGGGCTGGCGTCGTCGGCCTTGCCGTCGCCCGCGCACTGGCCCAGGCCGGCCGGGACGTGCTGGTGCTGGAGGCGGCGGGCGGCATCGGCACCGTCACCTCCTCCCGCAACAGCGAGGTCGTGCACGCCGGTATCTACTATCCCACCGGCAGCCTCAAGGCCCGGCTTTGCGTGGCCGGTCGGGTCGCGCTCTACGACTACTGCGCCGCGCACGGCGTGCCGGTGCAGAAGGTCGGCAAGCTGATCGTCGCCAGCGACCCGGCGGAAACGCTGCGGCTGGAGGCGATCCAGGTCCAGGCGGCGGCCAACGGCGTGGCACTGGCGCTGCTGGGGGGCGCGGCCGCCCGCGCCATGGAGCCGGCGCTGCGCGTGGAGGCGGCGCTGCACTCGCCGGAGACCGGGATCGTCGACAGCCACGCGCTGATGCTGGCCTACCAGGGCGACCTGGAAGAGGCGGGCGGCACCGTCGCCTTCCACGCGCCGCTGCTGTCCGGCGCGGTGTTGGACGACGGCATCCGCCTGGACGTGGGCGGGGAGCAGCCGATGCAGCTGGAGTGCCGGGTGCTGGTGAACGCGGTGGGGCTGCACGCGCCCGAGGTCGCCCAACGCATCGCCGGCATCCCGTCGCAGAGCATCCCGCGCGGCTACCTGTGCAAGGGCAACTACTACGGGCTGCAAGGCCGCGCGCCGTTCGGCCGCCTGATCTACCCGGTGCCGGAGCCGGGCGGGCTGGGCGTGCACCTGACGCTCGACCTCGGCGGGCAGGCGCGTTTCGGCCCGGACGTGGAGTGGGTGGAGCGCGAGGAGTATGACGTGGACCTCAGCCGCGCCGACGGCTTCTACGCCGCCATCCGCCGCTACTGGCCGGACCTGCCGGACGGTGCGCTGGTGCCGGGCTATGCCGGCATCCGGCCGAAGATCAGCGGCCCGAACGAGCCGGCGGCCGACTTCGCCGTGCTCGGGCAGGAGACGCACGGTGTGCCGGGCCTGGTGAACCTGTTCGGCATCGAAAGCCCCGGCCTCACCGCCTCCTTGGCCATCGGCGATCTCGTGCGGACGCGTTTGGAGGAGGCGCAGGGTCATGCCTGATACCTGGAACCCAGAACTCTACCGCCGGTTCGAGACGCAGCGCACCCAGCCGGCGCGGGACCTGCTGGCGCGGGTGCCGCTCGACCGCCCCCGCTTCGTCGTCGACCTCGGCTGCGGACCGGGCAACTCCACCGAACTGCTGGCCCAGCGGTTCCCGGACGCGACGGTGCTGGGCGTCGACTCGTCGGCGGCGATGCTGGCCAGCGCGCGCGAGCGGCTGCCGTCGCTGCAGTTCCAGCAGGGCGACATCGCCGATTGGACGCCGCAATCGGCCCCCGACCTGATCTACGCCAACGCCGCGCTGCACTGGGTCGGCGACCATGCGACGCTGGTGCCGCGCCTGTTCGGCCTGCTGGCGCCGGGCGGCGTGCTGGCGGTGCAGGTGCCGGACAACCGGGAGGAACCGTCGCATCGCCTGATGCGGGAGGTGGCGGCGGCCGGTCCGTGGGCGTCAGCCCTTGCGGGCGCGGCCGACCGCCTGGGCGTCCTGCCGGCGACAGCCTATTACAACCTCCTGGCGGGGCGGGGCGGCGAGGTCGAGGTCTGGCGGACCGTCTACTACCATCCGATGGACACGCCTGGGGCGATTGTCGATTGGGTGAAGAGCACTGGCCTGCAGCCGTTCCTGACGCCACTCTCGGAGGCCGAACGGCCGGAGTTCCTGAAGCGGTACGAGGCAGCCGTCGCAGCCAACTACCCGGTGCAGGCCGATGGCAAGCGCCTGCTGCTGTTCCCGCGCATCTTCTTCGTCGCCACGAAACGCTGATGCCTTCTCCCTCTCCTTGAGAGAGGGCCGGGGTGAGGGTCCGACCAGGTCGTCGGTGCGCGTGACCCTTCCCTCCACTGCCATTCCACGGGCTGCCGCCCGCGGAACCTTTGGCAGTTCCGCCCAACCCTTTCCCAGAGGGAGAGGGCTTTTTGTCCACGTGTTCGGGGGACGTCCATGCCGCATTTCGACCTGCTGATCCGCAACGGCACCGCCGTGCTGCCCTGGGGCGAGGCCGTGCTCGATGTCGGCGTGCGCGACGGGCGCATCGCGGCGCTGGGCGCGGCCGGCACGGCCGACGAGACCATCGACGCCACCGGCTTGCACGTGCTGCCCGGGTTGATCGACCCGCACGTCCATCTCCGCGACCCCGGCGACCCCGCGATCGAGACCGTCCCCACCGGCACCAAGGCCGCCGTGCTCGGGGGGCTGACGACGGTGTTCGACATGCCGAACACCAGCCCGGCCATCACCGACGCCGAACGTGTCGCCTGGAAGCAGGGCTACGTCGAGGCCGCCAGCTGGTGCGACATCGGCCTCTATGTCGGCGCCACCAAGGGCAACACGCCGGAGCTCGCCACGCTCGAGGCAATGCCCGGGATCTGCGCCGTGAAGGTGTTCGCCGGCAGCTCCACGGGCGACCTGCTGGTGGAGGACGATGCCAGCCTGGAGGCGGTGATGCGGTCCGGCCGCCGCCCCGTCGCCTATCATAGCGAGGACGAATACCGGCTCCAGGTGCGCAAGCCCCTGTTCCACTCCGGCATGCCCTATCGCAGCCACATGGACTGGCGCGACGAGGAGTGCGCCCTGCTCGGCACCCGGCGCCTGATGGCGCTTGCCCGGAGGACCGGCCGGCCGGCGCACATCCTCCACGTCTCCACCGCATCCGAGCTGGAGCTGCTGCGCGGCCATCGCGACGTCGCCACCGTGGAGCTGCTGGTCAACCACCTGACGCAATGGGCGCCGGACGTGTACGACCGGCTTGGCGGCTTCGGCGTCATGAACCCGCCGATCCGCGGCAAGGAGCATTGGGAGGCGGCCTGGGCCGCGATCCGCGACGGCACCGCCGACACGATCGGCAGCGACCACGCGCCGCACTCCCGCGCGGCCAAGCAGAAGCCGTGGCCCGAGGTGGCGGCGGGCCTGACCGGGGTGCAGACGCTGGTGCCGATCATGCTGGACCACGTCAACGCCGGGCGGCTGAGCCTCACCCGGCTGGTCGACCTGATGTGCGCCGGCCCAGCCCGGGTCTACGGCGCCGTGGGCAAGGGACGGCTCGCCGCGGGATACGACGCGGACTTCACGCTGGTGGACATGAAGCGGACCCGACGGATCGAGGACGACTGGATCGCCAGCCCGTGCGGCTGGACCCCGTTCGCCGGCATGTCGGTCACCGGCTGGCCGCTCGCCACGGTGGTGCGCGGCCGAGTGGTGATGCGGGAGGACGAGGTGCTGGGCGAGCCGTCCGGCAGGCTGGTGCGGTTCCGCTAATCCGTCAGGTTCAACGTCTTGGGCCAGCGGGAGGTGATCTGCCGCCGCTGCTCCGGCGTGATGGACGGCGTGTCCACGATCTGCCGCGGCAGGCTGCCGAAGCTTTCGGGATCGGACCAGCACTGCACGTCGGCCAGGGTGCGGGTGCAGAACGGTTCGGCCAGCGGCACGTGCTCGCGGGGGGCGCAATAATCCTGCCGCCGGTCGAGATGGACGACCGAGCAGTCGCGCCCGGTTGCAGCGGAGACACCGATGTCGACCACGTCGCGCCCGAACACGGCAACGGTCGCGGCGTCCGCCCCGGCTACCGCAGCCGCGGCCACGCAGCCGCCCAAGGGGCCGGCCAGGACGGCGAGCCCGGTGGTGGCGGCGAGGGTGCGGAACAGGGTTCTCATGCGTGCAATGGAGCACGCGGAGATGAACGGAGGGTTTCCCGCAGCGGGGCCGGCCGCTATGGTCCGGCGCCGGGTTCAAGGGTTTGAAAAGCGTGGCCGACATCTTTGACGAGCTGAACGAGGACATGCGGGCCGAGCGCGCCCGCGCCCTGGCCAGGCGATACGGTGTGCTGGGAGGCGTGGCGCTGGTGGTGATCCTGGCGGGCGTCGGCGGCTGGCAAGGCTGGGAGTGGTGGCAGCGCAGCCGGTCCCAGACCTTGGCTGGCCCCTACCTGGCGGCGTCCGGCGTCCTGTCGCCGGTGGCAGCGTCGGCCCAGCCCACCGATCCGGAGGCCTTCGCCAAGATCGCCGAGGATGGGCCTGCCGGCTACCGGACGCTGGCCCGATTGCAGGAGGCCGCATTGCGCTGGAACGGGGGCGACACCGCGGCGGCGCTCGCCTTGTGGGCCCGGTTGAGTGACGACGGCGACGACGTGCTGCTGCGTGATCTCGCCAGCCTGCTATGGGCGCAGCATTCCGTCGATGCGGGAGATCCCGCTGCGGTCGCGGCACGGACTGCCAAGCTGGAGGCGCAGGCCAACCCGTGGCGGCCGCTCGCACAGGAGGTGGACGCGATGCTGGCGCTGCGGCAGGACGACAAGGACAAGGCGACCCGCCTGCTGCGCGGGCTGCTGACGGACCCGCTGGCCGCCGATGGGCTGCGCCGCCGGGCGGGCGAGTTGCTGACGATCCTGGGTGCGCCGGCCGAGGCGCGTGGATGACCCGCCGTCGCACCCTGCTGCGGAGTGCGGCGCTGTTGCCGGCGGCGGCGCTGGGCGGATGCTCGTTCTTCGACGACCTGTTCGAGTCGGACAAGCCGCCGATCCCCGGCACCCGCGTCGCGGTGATGGCCAACACCCGCGGCATGCAGGTCGACGCGTCCTACACCACCCCCGTGACGTTGCCGCAGGCGGCGATCAACCCGGAGTGGAGCGAGGCGGGAGGCAACCCGAGCCACAGCATGGGCAACGTCCTGCTGAACGACCTGACGCGGAGCTGGCGCCGCTCGATCGGCGAGGGCGGCGGCTACCGGCGCAAGATCACCGCCACCCCGGTCATCGCCGGCGGCCAGGTGTTCACCATGGACTCCGACGGCAGCGTGTCCGCGTTCGACGCGGCGACCGGGTCGCGACGCTGGAACACCGACACGCAGGGAGAGAAGGACCGCAGCACCAATGTCGGGGGCGGGATCGCCGTTGTCGGCGGCGTGCTGTACGCCACCAGCGGCCGGGCGGAGGCGGTCGCCATGGACGCCGCGACGGGCAAGATCACCTGGCGTGCCCCACTCGGCGCCCCGGCACGCTCCGCCCCCACCATCGTCGACAACCGGCTGTTCGTGCCGACGATCGACGAGCGCCTGCTCGCGCTGTCCACGGCCGACGGCAAGCAGATCTGGACGTACCAGGCCAGCGCCGCCGCCACGATCGTGCTGGGCGAGCCGGCGCCGGCCTATTCCGACGGGCTGGTCGTCGCCGGCTTCGGTTCCGGCGACCTGGTGGCGTTGCGCGCGGACACCGGCTCACTAGCCTGGAGCGACAGCCTGGCCGCCGCGCGCGGCCGCAACAGCCTGGCGGACTTGTCGGCCATCCGCGCCATGCCGGTCATCGTCAACAACATAGTCTATGCCATCGGCGTGGGCGGGCTGCTGCTGGCGCTCGACCTGCGCTCCGGCCGCCGTCTTTGGGAGCGCGATGCCGCCGGGCAGAACACGCCATGGATCGCCGGGGACTGGATGTTCGTGCTGACGCTGGACCAGCAGCTCGCCTGCCTGAACCGCAACGACGGCCGCATCCGGTGGATGACCCAACTCGCCCGCTACGAGAACGTCGTGAAGTCCCGCGACCCGATCTACTGGACCGGCCCGCTGCTGGGCGGTAACTACCTCTATCTCGCCGGCTCGACGGACAAGTTGACCGCGGTCAACCCGATGACCGGTGAGGTGCTGGGCGTCATGGACCTGCCGGACAACGTGTCGGTGGGTCTGGTGGCGGCCGGCGGCAAGCTCTTCGTCGTGACGGATGATAGCTCCCTGACTGCCTTCGGCTAGCGGGGTGCTGCCCGTCGTCGTCATTGCCGGGCGGCCCAACGTGGGCAAGAGCACGCTGTTCAACCGCCTCGCCGGGCGCCGGTACGCCCTGGTGGCCGACACGCCCGGCGTCACGCGGGACCGCAAGGACGCCACGGCGCAGCTGCGGGGCAGGACCGTGCGCCTGGTGGACACCGCCGGGCTGGAGGAGAGCGCGCCCGACTCGCTGTTCGGCCGCATGCGGGCGAGCTCGGAGGCGGCGGTCGCCACCGCCGACCTGGTGGTGTTCGTGGTCGACGCGCGCGCCGGGATCACCCCGGCGGACAGCCACTTCGCCGCGTGGCTGCGCCGCCAGGACCGCCCGGTCCTGCTGGTCGCCAACAAGGCGGAGGGCAGGGGCGGCGCGCAGGCGGCGCTGGAGGCGTTCAGCCTTGGGCTGGGCGAGCCGCTGGCCGTCTCCGCCGAGCATGGCGAAGGCCTGGCCAACCTCATGGGCGAGATCGCCGACCGCCTGCCGGACCCGCAGCCCGACGACGCGGCCGACCGCCCCTTGCGCCTGGCGGTGGTCGGTCGGCCGAACGCCGGCAAGTCCACCCTGTTGAACCAGTTGCTGGGTGAGGAGCGCATGATCACCGGGCCCGAGCCCGGGCTGACGCGGGACGCGGTCGCCGTGCGGTTCGCGGACGCCGAGGGTCCGGTGGAGCTGGTGGACACCGCCGGGTTGCGCAAGAAGGCGCGGGTCGAGGGTGGGCTGGAGAAGATGAGCACCTCCGCCACGATCGAGGCGCTGAAGATGGCGGAGGTGGTGGTGCTCTGTGTCGACGCGGTGGAGGGGCTGCACGAGCAGGACCTGCAGATCGCCAGGCTGGTCGAGCGGGAGGGCCGCGGCTGCGTGCTGGCGCTGAACAAGTGGGACGCCGTGCCCGACCGCAACGCCGCCCGACGGCTGGCGAGCGAACGGCTGGAGGCCAGCCTGGCCCAGATGCGGGGTGTTCCCGTGGTGACGCTGTCGGCGATGACGGGCGCGGGCGTCGACAAGCTGCTGCCCGCCGTGCGCCGCGCCGCCGCTGTATGGAACACCCGGGTGCCCACGGGCGAGCTGAACCGATGGTTCGAGGCGGCGCTGGAGCGTCACACCGCGCCGCTGGTGGACGGAAGGCGGCTGAAGCTGCGTTACATGACCCAGCCGAAGGCGCGCCCCCCCACCTTCGTCATCTTCGGCACCCGCGCCGAGCAGACGCCGGAGGATTACCGCCGCTACCTGGTGAACGGCCTGCGGGAGAGCTTCGAGCTTCCAGGTACACCGATCCGGCTGCAGTTCCGCGGGACGAAGAACCCGTACGCCGAGGATGATCGCGGGTAGGACCCGGGCATTCTTGCGTCGCAGCCGCATGAACGTGAACTCCCGATCCCGCCCCGGTGCCGAACCGAACCCGAAACGGCCGCGTTCCCGGTCGCGAAGGAGAACCGAGATGGCGACGACCGCGAAGAAGAAAGACCCGGCGCTGTGGGACAAGGTCAAGAAGAAGGTCGTGGCCGAAGACAAGGGAGGCAAGCCGGGACAGTGGTCCGCCCGCAAGGCGCAGAAGGCCGTGCACGACTACAAGGCCGAGGGGGGCGAGTACGAGGGCAAGAAGACGGCAGACAACCACCTCGCCCAATGGACCAAGGAGGAGTGGGGCACGAAATCGGGCAAGGAGAGCGGCAAGACCGGCGAGCGCTACCTGCCGAAGCAGGGCCGCGAGGCGTTGTCCGACCGCGAATACGCCCGCACCACGGAAAAGAAGCGCGCGGACAGCCACAAGGGGAAGCAGTTCTCCGCCCAGCCGAAGGACATCGCGCGGAAGACGGCGGATGCGCGGGGCGGGGTTACCCGCGCGGCGCTGCTGAAGCAGGCGGCGAGCAAGGGCATCAAGGGCCGGTCGAAGATGAAGAAGGCGGAACTGGAACACGCCCTGCGGTCCTGAGCGTCCGTCCGCCAAGGCGAGCCTGTTTTTCCCTTTCCAGCGGCGCATTCTCTCGCCAGAGTTCACCCCAGAACGGCCGCAGCCAAGCGGCCCGTCTTGGGGATCGTTCATGGAGATCGAAAGTCGGACCATTCGGCGGGTGACGATGCGGCTCGTGCCGTTCCTCGTGCTCTGCTACTTCGTCGCATACCTGGACCGGGTGAACGTCGGCTTCGCCAAGCTGACGATGAGCAAGGATATCGGCCTGTCGGAGACTGCATTCGGGCTCGGCGCCGGCATCTTCTTCCTGGCCTACTTCATCTTCGAGGTGCCATCCAACCTGCTGCTGGAGCGGTTCGGCGCCCGGCGATGGATCGCGCGGATCATGTTCACCTGGGGCCTGCTTTCGGGCGCCATGGCGTTCATCGGCGGCGAGACGAGCTTCTACGTGGTGCGCGTCCTGCTCGGCTTCGCGGAGGCCGGCTTCTTCCCTGGCATCATCTTCTTCCTGACGCTGTGGTTCCCCGCCAAGCACCGGGCGCGGATCATCGGCCTATTCATGGCTGCCATCCCGCTCTCCTCCGTCATCGGCGCGCCGGTGTCCGGGGCGTTGCTCGGCCTGGAGGGATGGATGGGCATGCACGGGTGGCAATGGCTCTACATCCTGGAGGCGGCGCCGGCGCTGGTGCTTGCTTTCGTGGTGTTGTTCTACCTGACCGACGCGCCCGCCGACGCGACATGGCTGGCGCCGGACGAGCGGCTTTGGCTGATGGATCGCTTGGACTCGGAGCGGAAGCAGCGGGAGGCGACGCGCAACTACAGCGTCCTCCAGGCCCTGACCAACGGCCGGGTGCTGGCGGTGTCCTTCGTGTATTTCGGCGCGGTGGCATGCAATTACGGCTTCAGCTTCTTCTTGCCGACCATCGTGAAGGATTTCGGCCTCACCAACCTGCAAACCGGCTTCGTCGTGGCGCTGCCCTACGTCATCGGCACGGTCGGCATGGTGCTGTGGGGCCGCCACTCGGACCAGAAGAAGGAGCGCAAGGGCCACGCCGCCATCGCGCTGTTCATCGCTGCGGCAGGCATCGGCGTGTCCACCTGGCTGGCCGACCCGACGTTGAAGATGGTGGCGTTCACCGTCGCCGGCTTCGGCATCTTCGCCTGCCTGCCGGTGATCTGGACGCTGCCCACGGCCTATCTGTCCGGCCCGGCTGCGGCCGGCGGCATCGCGGTGGTGAACTCGATCGGCAACCTGTCCGGCTTCTTCGGGCCGTATGCGATGGGCTACATCAAGGACCAGACCGGCAGCTTCAACGGCGGCCTTTGGACGCTGGCCATCGCCGGGTTCATCGCGATGGGGATCGTGCTGGCCCTGCGCCACGACGCGAGCCTGGAGCAGGCGCCGAGCGGCAGTGCCTTGCCGGCGGAGTAGGCCCGCTCCCTACTGGCCCGGGCTGGCGACGGCGCAGCGATGGTCCTCCAGGTCCTCGCCATGGCCGGCGCCGTCCGGGCCCACCCGGCCGGCGAGCAGGATGAAGCCATCGCCGGCTGCGGGGTCCGCGTTGCCCACCAGGACCAGCGTGTAGAGGCCCATGGCCTCGCGAGCCCCCGCGATCCCGTCCGCAAGCACGACGAACGGGTTGCGGCCCAGCGCCTCGCCCGGCAGCCGGATCGCGGCGTAGCGCTGGCCCGCGATCGGCGCCGGCAGCATCGCCCAGTCCGCCCCGATCGGGAACGTATCGAGTGCGGCGCGCACAGCGGGTTGGATGCAGTCGATGTGGATGTGCAACTGGTTCTGCGACCGGGCGCTCGGCGGGTTGATCGCCAGGGCGAAAGCATCGCGCGGCAGGGGATGGCCGACCACTTGGTCGACGTAACGCCTGGCGTCCCAGGCTGCCGCGAAGAAGTTCGGCGCGCCGGGCGCCAGCAAGGCCGCGCTCTCGATCCCCGGGATGCGCGCGGTCGGGATCAGCAGGAACTGCGTGGCGCCCTCGATATCCTTCAGCACGGCATCGTCCGCGTCGACCTGGACGCAGGGCGCGGGGTTGCCTCCCCGTGCGTGCGGCACGCACCGGCCGTCGACGATCTTCCAGAGGGCGTCCGGGTCGGCGGCGCGGGCGACCAGGCTGCCGAGGACCGCACACCCCACGCAAGCCATGCCCAGCCACAGCGGGGCCCCACGACGCTTCCGCCCAAACCGCGGCACGTCTCGCTGCATCGCCATCCTCCGGCGGCTCGCGGCCGCATCGCAACGCCACACTAGTCGGGTCGCGCCCGGCGTGAAATGGTGCGCTGGGCGAAGCAGCGTGGCGGTGGACGATGACGCAACGAGACAGCACGCCTCCACCCGGTGGCGGCCATAATGGCGGGCCGCCACTCGTCGAGGAGGATGACCCGGCGGGCTGGCGGCTGTGGTGCTGGAAGCGGGCGAGGCGGCGTGCCTGGTCTGCGCCACGGGAGGTGGCGTTGCGGCGGCTGGAGCGGGCCGAGCGGCTCGGGATGAGCTACCAGGCGTATACGCTCGAAATCCTTGAGCGTGGCCGGCACCTATAGGCACCGGTGCGGGTGCGTGACCGGGCGAACTTTGCCGCGCGGCACGGCGTTGGCCCGGCGAACCACAGGAGTGCGACGATGGCTGAAGGACCGACCACATTCAACGGGCCGCTGCACGACGATGCGGCGTCGGTGGACGCCCGGCAGATCAAGGCATTCTTCGCCACGCGCCAGGATGCCGAGGCGGCTCGGGACGCGCTGGTGGCCGATGGCCTGGGCGCCGGCCAGGTGAGCATCGCGGAGCCTGACGCCGCGGCCGTCCAGCCGGCCGATGACACCCTCATCGGCAAGATCAGGGAGGCCGTGCTCCCCGATGACGGCCAACGTGCGGACCGCGCGGCCGTGCGCGAGAACCTGGTCGCCTTGACCGTCACCCCGGGAAGCACGTCGAACGTCGACCGCCTCGTCGGCATCATCCAGGCAGCCAAGCCGCGCCACTTCGATGCCGCGTTGGAGCGGTGGCGCAACTCTCCGCCATCCGCCTGACGCTGCATCGCCGGACGCTGCTGGCCGCACCGCTGGCCGCCGCCCTGCAAGGGTGTGCCGCGCCGTTCGCGCCGCTGCCGGGCGACGCCACCGAAGCCGATGCCCGGGCGCTGCTCGCCGAGAGCGCGGCGGCCCATGGTGCCGCTGCGCTTTTCTCGATGGGTGACATCAGCGTCAGCTACGCCGGGCAGTGGCGCGGCCTGGTGGGCGCGTTGCAGCCGGACCTGGTGGATGCCGGCTTCCGGGGCCGCTCGCAGGAGCGATGGCTGCTGCGCGAACGGGTGGTGGGTCAGGCGCATGCCGGCCCGGATGGGGGCAAGCAGGTCGTGCGCCGCATGGGGCAGGGTGGTGAGGGCGACGTCCGCGTCTGGTTCAACGGCATCCCGTCGCAAGATGCCGACAAGCGGGCGGCGGCGGCACTGGTGGTGGATGGCTACGGCCTGTTCTTGCTCGGCCCCATGCTGCTCGCCGGACAGTGGATGGAGGATCGCTCCCTGGTCATGGCACTGGCAGGACGCGAGCGGTTGGGCTTGGACGGGCATGACGAGGAGTGCGACGTGCTCCGGGTCCGGCTCACGCCGGGGCTGGGGCTGTCGGCGCAGGACGATCTGGCGCTGTATGTCAGCCGCGCCGACCGGCTGATGCGCCGGGTCCGGTTCAGCCTGAACGGTCTGGACTCCACGCGCGGCGCGGTCGCGGAGGTGGACACGCTGGAGCCCACCAGCCTGCGCGGGGTGCGCTGGCCAACCCGGTTCCATGAACGGCTGCTGCGCCCTGTGCCGCTGCCCGTCCACGACTGGCGGCTGACGGGGCTGGATGTGGACCGTGGCCTGGCGGCGGCGGACATCTCCGGCCCCGACTTCACCGACCGCGCGGCCGCACCTGCCGGCGCGCTGCCGGTGCCCGGAGCAGGGTAGGGACGGGACGGCACTGCTGTCACCAGGCCTTGACCGCGCGGTTGGCGTGGCTTGCCTGCGGCACGCCGCGGTTGAGGGACATGTGGGAGTGGGTGCAGAGCCATCCATCCGCTACGCGGTTGAACACCATCGTCGCACGCCCGGGCCGGTCGAACGGCGTGCCGTCCGGGTGGTATCCCGTGCTCGTCCACGGCGCGACCACCGTGGCCATGCTGCCATCCCTCGAGGCCAGCACGTGGACCTGCGGCATGACGAAGCGGAAATCCGTCGTCTTCGGCCACACGTTGTCCCATTGCGTCCTGTTCCAGGACGCGAGCCCGACGATCACGTCGTTATGGGTGCCGAACGCCAGCACGTCCGGGTGGAACAGCGGCTTGGCGGAGGCGTAGTCGACCTCCCGCACATAGCCGGCGAACCTCTCCAGCCAGTCGACGAAGAACTGCGTGGTGGCCGCGTCTGCTTCGGGCAAGCCTGGCATGGAGATCCTCCAGATGGAACGGGCGGCTGCGGTGGGCTGAAGCCGACCCTACCACCCGACACTCGTCGTAGGGTGGCGCTTCAGCCCACCAGGCGCCATGCGGCCGCCGGACTAATCCTCCTCCGGCATCAGCGTCGGCATCACCTCGGCAGCATGGCGATGCGTTTCGGCCTGCTGCTCCAGCGTCTTGGGGAAGCGCGTCCGCTTCGCCTGCACCAGGATTTGCTTGGCCTTGCCCTCGTGCCAGGCCTGTGCAGCCGACAGGGCGGCCTTCCAGCCACGTTCGAACTCGGTCAGCGTGGGGCTCCTCGCTTGCGGTTTCCCTGCGACGCCGTCACGGTTCGGCAGCGGAACCAGCGGTCGAATGAGGAGGCTGCCTATGCTGACGGCGGAACGCAACGCCCTGATCACGCAGTCCGGCCCAGGCACGCCGCTCGGCGCTTTCATGCGGCAGTATTGGCAGCCCGCCGCCCTGGTGGACGAGTTCGATGGGCCGCGTCCGGTGCGCCGGGTGCGCCTGTTGGGCGAGGATTTGGTGCTGTTCCGCGACCCGGCCGGGCGATACGGCCTGCTGGACCGGCATTGCGCCCATCGCGGCGCGGATCTGTCGTATGGCCGGGCGGAGGATGGCGGCCTGCGCTGCCCGTTCCATGGCTGGCTGTTCGATGCCGCCGGCGCCTGCCTGGAGCAGCCGGCCGAGCCGGTGGGCAGCAGCTTCTGCGCCAGCGTCCGCCAGCCCGCCTACCGCTGCACCGTGGCGGGCGGGATCGTGTTCGCCTTCATGGGGCAGGGCGAGCCACCGGCCCTCCCGGCCTTCGACTGCTTCGCCGCCCCCGACGCCTACACCTTCGCCTTCAAGGGCATGATGGAGTGCAACTGGCTGCAGGCGCTGGAGGTGGGCATCGACCCGGCGCACGCCTCCTACCTGCACCGCTTCTTCGAGGACGAGGACACCGGACAGGCGTATGGCAAGCAGTTCCGCGGCGCCACCATGGGTGCCGACATGCCGATGACCAAGATCCTGCGCGAGTTCGGCCGCCCGCGCATCGAGGTCGAGACGACGGAGTACGGCCTGCGCATCGCCGCACTGCGTCAGCTCAATGACGCGGAGATGCACATCCGCGTCACCAACATGGCCTTCCCGCACGCCTTCGTCATCCCGATGAGCAAGGAGATGACGATCACCCAGTGGCATGTCCCGGTCGACGACACGCATTGCTATTGGTACGCCATCTTCACCAGCTTCACCCAGCCGGTCGACAAGGCGCAGATGCGGGCGCAGCGGCTGAAGCTCTACGAGCTGCCGGATTACCTTCCGCGCACCAACCGGCTGAACGATTACGGCTTCGACCCGCACGAGCAGGCGCACAGCACCTACACGGGCATGGGCGACGACATCAACGTGCATGACCAGTGGGCGGTCGAGTCGATGGGTGCGATCCAGGACCGCACGCGCGAGCACCTGGGCGCCAGCGACAAGGCGATCGCCGCCTATCGCCGGCTGCTGGTGCGCGCGATCCGCGATGTCGAGGAGGGGCGCAAGCCGCTGCTGGCGGTGCCGGCGGACGCCGCCTCCCGCATCCACGGTCCGGCCTCGATCGACGCCATCGGCCCGGTGGAGGGGTGGGAGGCGCATTGGCAGGTGCTGGACCGCCAGCGCCGTGCCGCCGCGCCCTGGAGCGCGGCCCTGCCTGCCGCCGCGTGACCGGCAGCTTCGCAGCCCGGCACGGCGCCTGGACGGCCGAGCAGCAGGATGCCGCCGCCGCGGTCGAGGCACGCATCGTCGAGGCCGGGCTGGGCGTGGTCCGCCTGGCCTTCGTCGACGCGCATGGCGTGCTGCGCGGCAAGACGCTGGTGGCGGAGGAGGCGCTGCGGGTGCTGCGCCAGGGTGCCAACGCCACCACCACGCTGCTGATGAAGGACCTGTCGGGCAAGACGGCGTTCCCCGTCTTCGCCGCGGAGGGTGGCTTCGGCCTGCCGGCACTGCGCGGCGCCGCCGACATGGTGATGCTGCCGGACCCGACCACGTTCCGCGTGCTGCCCTGGGCGCCGCACACCGGTTGGCTGCTGTGCGACCTCTATCTGCCGGACGGCCAAGTGATGCCGCTGTCCACCCGCGCCCTGATGGCCCGGCAGGTGGCGGCGCTGGCGGAGCGCGGCATGCGCTTCGTGGCGGGGGTGGAGATCGAGTGCCACATTCTGCGGCAGGGCGGCGAGGCGTCCGCCGACGGCCGGCCCGCCACGCCCGGGCTGCTGAACCCCGGCTACCAATACCTGACGGAGCTGCGCTACGACGCGCTCGACCCGCTGCTGGAAAAGCTGCGGGCCACGCTGCAGGCGCTCGACCTGCCGCTGCGCACCCTGGAGGTGGAGTTCGGGCCGAGCCAGGTGGAGCTGACCTTCGGGCCCGCCGAAGGCCTGCTGCCGGCGGACCAGCTGATCCTGGTGCGCTCGGCGGTGAAGCAGACCTGCCAGCGCCACGGCGCCGTCGCCAGCTTCATGTGCCGGCCGCGGCTGCCGAACGTGGTGTCGAGCGGCTGGCACCTGCACCAGTCGCTGCGGGACGCGGCCGGCGACAACCTGTTCGTGCCGACGGCAGCGGGCACGCCGCTGAGCGCCTTGGGGCGAGCCTATCTCGGTGGGCTGCTGGACCACGCCGCGGCGGCCTGTGCGTTCACCACGCCGACGATCAACGGCTACAAGCGGTATCGCCCGTTCACCAACGCGCCCACCCGGGCGTGCTGGGCCGCCGACAACCGCGGCGCGATGGTGCGGGTGCTGGGTGGCCCGGGTGACGCGGCGACGCGGCTGGAAAACCGGGCTGGCGAGCCGGGCGCCAATCCGTACCTGGCCATGGCCGTTCAGATCGCCGCCGGGCTGGACGGCCTCGACCGTGGGCTCGACCCGGGGGCGCCCAGCGACGCGCCCTACGATGGGGACGCGCCGCTCCTGCCGCGCAGCCTGCCGGACGCGTTGGCCGCATTGCGCGCGGATGGGTGCGTGGCCGCAGCGTTCGGGTCGTTCTTCGTCGACTACTTCGCGCGGCTGAAGCAGGCCGAGATCGACCGCTTCCACGCCGACGTTACCGAATGGGAACATGCCGAGTATTTCGACCTCCTCTGACCATAGGACGACACCATGACGCGTCTGCCCGCAGCCTTGCTCGCCACCTGCTTCCTGACCCCGCTGGCCCATGCCGAGATCCCCGGCAACAAGGTCAAGGTCGGCGTGCTGACCGACATGAGCGGGCCGTTCGTGGACCAGACGGGCCCCGGTTCGCTGGCCGCGGCCAAGCTGGCGGCGCAGGACTTCGCGGCGGAGAGCGGCGGGCTGGAGGTGGAGATCGTCTCGGCCGACCACCAGAACAAGCCGGATATCGGCTCCGGCATCGCGCGCCGCTGGTTCGACCAGGAGGGCGTGGACGCCATCGTGGACCTGCCGAACTCCGGCGTGGCCCTGGCCGTGGTCGCCATCGCCGCCGAGAAGCACCGGGTCGGTCTCGCCTCCAGCGCGATGAGCTCGGACGTGACCGGAAAGGCGTGCCAGCCCACGACGGTGGTCTGGGTGAGCGACACCTGGGCGCAGGGGAAGAGCACCGCGCTCGGCCTGGCGCCGCAGGGATTGAACGATTGGTACTTCCTAACTGTCAACTATGCCTTGGGTGCGGCGCTCGAGGGCGATGCGACGACGGCATTGAAGGCGGCTGGCGGCAAGGTCGCCGGGTCCAGCCGCGACCCGCTCGGCACAACCGACTTCGCCACGCCGCTGCTGCAGGCGCAGAACTCCGGCGCCAACGTGCTTGCCCTGGCCAATACCGGTACGGATACGCAGAACGCGCTGAAGCAGGCGCAGGAGTTCGGGCTGACCGCGAAGATGACCCCGGCCGCCCTGTTCGTGCAGCTGTCGGACGTCGATGGGATGGGCTTGCAAGTGGCGAAGGGCCTGCAGTTGACGACCGGGTTCTATTGGGACCGCACCGACGCGACCCGCGCCTGGAGCAAGCGGTTTGGCGCCGTCATGGGGGGCCGCATGCCGACGGAGGACCAGGCGGGAGTGTATTCCGCCACGCTGGCCTATCTGCGGGCCGCGCGCGACGCCAAGACGATCGTGGGCGAGGATGTGATCACCCAGATGCGCCACGCGCCGATCGATGATCCGCTGTTCGGCACGACGACCGTTCGCGCCGATGGCCGGGCAGTGCACGACATGTTCCGCTACCAGGTGAAGACGCCGGCGGAGAGCCACGCGCGCTGGGACTACTACACCCTGCTGACCACGATCGCCGGCGCCGACGCGTTCCGCCCGCTGAAGGACGGTGGCTGCAAGCTGGTCCAGTAGCGTCGCCCACGGCAAGGATTGCCCTCTCCCTCTGGGAGAGGGTCGGGGTGAGGGTGGCGCCGGCAAGCAGCATTTCTGCCACGCAGCTTATCCAGCGTTCGCGGCCGCCCTCACCCTGCCCACTCCCAGAGGGAGGGTTCTTCATAGGCAGTCGGCTGTGCAGCCGCGGCTATTTCCACTTGCAGAGGTAGTACCGCGGCAACTCGTCGGGGAATGGCTCGAACTCCAGGTCGGCGGCGAAGGCGTAGTAGGTCACGAAGGTGAACAGCGGCAGCCAATAGGCCTGCTCGGTCGCGATGTGGATCGCCTCGGAGTAGTTCTTCGCCCGCTCCGCCGGGTCGGTGACGGAACCGCCGGCCTTCAGCAGGTCCTGGACCTTGGCGTCGTGCGAGTAGTCGTTGCTGCCGCCGCCGAAGAAGTAGGGCATGATCGCGGACACGTCGTTGATCGAATAGCTGCCCCAGCTGCCGGCATTCATCGGCGTCTGCCCGGCGGCCACCTTCTGCACCACGGCGCCGACCTGCAATTGCTGGATGTCGGCGCTGATGCCGACCGCCTTCATGTAGTTCTGCAACGCCGCGTTCCACGTCGGCAGCAGGTAGCTGACCAGGGTGGTGGAGAACCCTTGCGGATACCCGGCCTCCGCCAGCAGCCGCTTCGCCGTGGCAGGGTCGTAGGCGTAGTCGACGGCGGCCTTCTGGTCGCAGCCGAACTGTGTCGGGTAGCAGGGTGCGGCGACCGGGTGGCTGTCGCCCTGCACCAGGTTGTGCGCCATCGCCTGCCGGTCGATGGAATGGAAGATCGCCTGGCGCACCTTCTCGTTCGCCAGCGGGGCGTCGTTGCCAGCCCGGCCGGCCGCGTCAAGTTCCAGGTAGCCCATCCGCATGGAGCCGGCGCGGACCGCGGTCTTGCCCGGCAGGCCTTGCAGGCTCTGGAACTGGTCGGGGTTGTAGTTCCAGATCCAGTCGCCCTGGCCGCTGATCAGCGCGGTCAGCTCACCGGCCTCGTCCAGCACCTCGATGATCTTGAGATACTTGATCGCGGGGCGACCCTTCGGACTGTCCTTATAGTAGTCCTCGAACCGCTCGAAATCCACGTTGCTGGTGCCGTTCACCCGGGTGATCTTGTAGGGCCCGGTGCCGACCGGCTGCTTCGAGTACGCCGCCGGGCCGACCTTCTCGCGATAGGCCTTCGGATAGATCGGCAGCGTCATCGACAGGTATTCCAACGCCGCGGGGAAGATGTTCTTCAGCTTGATGCGCACGGTCATGTCGCCGAGCTTTTCCGCCCCGGCCATGAAGGCGAAGTTGCTCGGCACCGCGACCGCCGGGTCCTTCAGGACGGTCTCGAAGGTGTAGACCACGTCGTCGGCGGTGAAGGCGTCCCCGTTGTGGAACTTCACGCCGTCGCGCAGGGTGAAGTCGATCTGCAGCGGGTCCTTCCAGTCCCAGGCCGTCGCCAGCGCCGGGACGACCTTGAAGCTGTGCGGGTCGCGGTAGACAAGCGTGTCCCAGCCCTCATGCGCCAGCACCAGGCCGGTGCGCAGGCTGTTGCGATACGGGTCCACGTCCGGCACCGCGTCGCGCCAGACGACGCGCAGCGTGTCGCGGGATTTCTGGGCCAGCGCGGGCTCTGCCAGGCTGGCGGCTGCGGCGGTGGCCAGGAACGTGCGGCGCTTCATGCGGGTGGTCTCCCTATGGTCAGGCGGCGAGGTGGCATTCTACGGCGCGCCGGGCCGGCGTCTCCGTGCGGCAGCGATCGAAGGCGAGCGGGCAGCGCGGATGGAAGCGGCAGCCGGGCGGGATGTTGGACGGGTCGGGGTAACCCTCGCCGAGCGGCACGTCAGGCAGGCCCAGACCGGGCTCCGGCGTCAGCACGGAGGCGAGCAGGGCGCGGGTGTAGGGATGGCGCGGATTGCCGAACACGGCCGTGTTGCTGCCATGCTCGACGATGCGGCCCAGATACATGACCGCCACCTCGTCGGCGATATGCTCCACCACAGCGAGGTTGTGGCTGATGAACACCAGCGTCAGGTCGAACTCGGCGCGCAGGTCCCCCAGCAGGTTGAGGATTTGCGCCTGCACCGACACGTCCAGCGCCGAGGTCGGCTCGTCGCAGACCAGGATGCGCGGCTCGATCACCAGCGCGCGGGCGATCGCCACCCGCTGGCGCTGCCCACCGGAGAGCTGGGCCGGGTAGCGCGAGGCGGTCTCCGCGCTCAGGCCCACGCGCTCCAACATCGCGGCCACTCGGCGCCGGCGCTCGGCGGCAGCCGTGCCATGCGCCATCAGCGGCAGGGCGACGATGTCGCCGATCCGGCGCCGCGGGTTGAGCGAACTCATCGGGTCCTGGAACACCGGCTGGATCAGGCTTGCCCGTTCCCGCCGGTCCATCCCCGCCAGGCTGCGGCCATCCACCCGCACGGTGCCGCCGCTGGCGGGCAGCAAGCCGAGTAGCATGCGGGCCAGGGTGGACTTGCCGCAGCCGGACTCGCCGACGATGCCGAGGGCGCGGCCCGCCGGCACGTCCAGGGTGATGTCGTCCACCGCGACGACGTGCGCGGCGTCCCCGAACAGCCCGCGGCGCTGGTCGAACACCCGGCGCAGGCCCACCAGCTCGATGGCGGCCGTCATGCCGCTGCGCGCCACCACTCGGGCGCCATGCGGCAGCGGTAGGCGTGGTCCGGCGCGGCCAGCCGGGGTGCGATGTCGGCGGCGCAGACAGGCTCGGCATGGGCGCAGCGGTCGCGGAACGCGCAGCCGGCGAAGCCCGCCGCCAGGCGCGGGACGATGCCGGGGATGCTGCCCAGCCGGTCCCCGCGGCGCAGGGTGCCGGGCACCGGGATCGCTTCCAGCAGGCCGCGCGTATAGGGATGGCTGGGGGCGGCGAACAGCGCCTGCGTGCTGGCCCGCTCCACGATCTCGCCCGCGTACATCACGGACACGCGGTGCGCGACCCGCGCCACGATGCCGAGGTCATGGGTGATCAGCAGAACCGCCAGCCCCAGCTCGCGCTGCAGTTCGGCCAGCAGGCGAAGGGTCTGCGCCTGCACCGTCACGTCCAGCGCCGTGGTCGGCTCGTCGGCGATCAGCAGGGACGGCTCGCACAGCAGCGCCATGGCGATCATCACCCGCTGGCGCAGCCCGCCCGACAGCTGGTGCGGGAACTGGCCCAGCCGCATGCCCGGCGCCGACACGCCGACGCGGTCCAGCATCGCCACCGCCCGGTCCGCCGCCTTATCGCGCGACAGGCCGCGATGGCGGCGCAGCACCTCGGCCATCTGCGAGCCGATGGTGTAGGCGGGGTTCAGGCTGCTCATCGGGTCCTGGAAGATCATGCCGATGCGGTCGCCCCGCAGTGCGGCCATGCGCCGCTCCGACAGGGCGCCGATCTCCTGCCCGGCGAAGCCGATGCGCCGGGCGCTGCGCCGGGCGCCGCCGGGCAGCAGCCCCATGATGGCCAGGGCGGAGGCGGACTTGCCGCAGCCGGACTCGCCCACCAGGCAATGCGTCTCCCCCTGCGCCACCGCCAGGTCGATGCCGCGCACCGCCTCCATCGCGCCGAAGCGGACCCGCAGGCCCTCCACCTCCAGCGTGGCGCTCATCGTTCCGTGCTGGCCCCGAGCGCATCGCGCAGGCCGTCGCCCAGCAGGTTGATGCCGAGCACGAGCACGGCGAGGGTGATCCCGGGGATCACGATGACCCAGGGCTTGAAGAACATGTAGTCCTTGCCCTCCGCGATCATCAGCCCCCAGGACGGCAGCGGCGGCGGCACGCCCAGGCCGAGGAAGGACAGCGCCGCCTCGAGCAGGATGGCGAGTGCCATGTCGACTGTCGCGATCACCACCAAGTGGTGCACGATGTTGGGCAGCACCTCGCGCGTGATGATCCACAGCCGCGAGCAGCCGGCCGCCCAGGCCGCGGCGACGTAGTCCAGGCTGCAGACCTGCCGGGTGACGGCGCGCGAGACGACGGCGAACCGCTCCCACAGCAGCAGCCCGATGGTGAGCATGACGACGGTGAGCGAGCTGCCGACCATGAACACCACCGTCAGCGCCACCAGGATCAACGGGATAGCCAGTCGGCAGGAGACGATGAACATCACGACCGCATCGACGGTGCCGCCGAAATAGCCGCCGAGCACGCCGAGGGTCGTGCCGATCGTCCCGGACAGCACGACGGTGGCCAGGCCGATCATCACCGAGATGCGGGCGCCGAGGATGAGGCGGGACAGGTAGTCGCGGCCCAGCCCGTCCGTCCCCAGCCAATGCGCCGGGGAGCCGCCTGCCATCCATGCAGGCGAGACGTAGCGTTGCGCCAGGTCCTGCGCGAACGGGTCGTGCGGGGCGAGGAGCGGGGCGAACAGCGCCACGGCCGCGACCGCGCCCACGATCACCGCGCCCACTGCCAGCGGGATCTGGCGCACCCGCATCAGCGGCCGCGCAGCCGCGGGTCGAGTGCGGCGCCCACCAGGTCCGACAGCAAGGTGAGCCCGACGAAGATCACCGAGAACAGCAGCACCACGGCCTGGATCACCGGGAAGTCACCCTTGCCGATCGATTCCCAGGCCAGGTAGCCGACGCCGCGGACGTTGAACACGACCTCCACGATCACCGAGCCGCCCAGGATGAAGCCGAGCTGCACGGCGGACACCGCCACCACCGGCATCGCCGCATTGCGCAGCGCATGCTTGGCCACGATCGACAGGCGCGACAGGCCTTTGGCGCGGGCGGTGCGCACGTAGTCCGAGCGCATGGCGTCCACCATGCCGCTGCGGGTGAGGCGCATCATGACGGGGATCGCCACGAAGGCGAGCACCAGCGACGGCAGGACGTAGCCGTCCCAATCGTCCAGCCCGGCGATCGGCAGCCATTGCAGGTCCACGCCGAACCAGAGGATGAGCATGAGGCCGAGCCAGAAGCTGGGGATCGCCTGCCCGGCCAGCGCCACGAAGCCGACGGCCACGTCCACCGCCGTCCCCTCGTAGAGCGCGGCGATGATGCCGGCAGGGACGGCGACCACCACTGCGACGACGATGGCGATCAGCCCCAGGCCGATCGTCACCGGCAGGTGGGACGCGATGAGCGAGGACACCGTCTCGTGGAACAGGAACGATTCGCCGAGGTCTCCATGCGCGGCACGGCCGGCCCAGTCGAGGAACTGCACCGGCAGCGGGCGATCCAGCCCCAGGTCGTGGTTGATCCGGGCGATGTCCGCGGCCGTGGCTTCCGGCCCGGCGATGCTGATGGCGACGTTGCTGGAGGCGCGTGAGAGCGCGAAGCTGAGGACCAGCACCGTCAGGCAGACCAAGGCCGCAAGCACGACCGATCGGACGATGAACCGTATCACGCCCGAACCATAGATTTGCGCCCGACGCATGGCAATCATGCGCTCTTGGCGCGTGGGCCTCACGCGACGGGATGCCAGTGGCCTCCTGTTCGGGCGGCCATCCCGACCCTTTCCAAGAAGCGAGGGCACTCGCATGTGGAAACGTAAGTCGCTCTCCCTCTGGAGAGGGCAGGGTGAGGGTTGCCCCACTGCGACAAACCCAGCCTCCCATAACACTGGCAAGCCCTCACCCAAGCCTCTGCCGGAGGGGTAGGGCCTTGACCCGGGCGCGCGGCGTTTCGTTCGCCCATGCGTCGCCCAACCAGGGGATATCGCCGGGTGCGGTCCGTGGTCGGGGCCGGGTAGTGTCTCAGTCTGAATATCCATCCTTGGCTGTCATCGCGAGGTGCCACGCGCCGCGGCAATCCAGGCGTCCACGCTCCATGCTTCAGTGCGTGTCGCCTGGATCGCCGCGCTTCGCTCGCGATGACGGAAAAGGGTGGCGGCCGATTCCGCACTGAGACACTGCCCGGGGCCGGATGCGCCTTGTCTTGCGGCGGGGGGTGTGATCCGAACCGTCGATGACCAGGACCCCGGCGACCGAGTCGCTCACCACCCTGCAGGCCGAGCTGGCGTTGCCGACTGCGCCCGCTGCGTCGGGGATGGCGCGGGCGCAGCCGCGGCGGCCGGCCGGAACCCGGCCGATCCATCAGTCAGGCTTTGCGCGGCAAGGCCGCGACTTCTACGCGACGCCGGCCTGGGTGACCGAGGCGCTGCTCCGCCATGTCTGCTTCCGTGACCGGGTCTGGGAGCCGTGCTGCGGCGACGGGGCGATGTCGAAGGTGATGCTGGCGCATGGTTGCACAGTCACCTCCACCGACATCGCCGATCGCGGGTTCGGCACGCCGGGCGTCGACGTGCTCAGCTGCGACCGCCTGCCGGAGGGCTGCCACAGCATCGTCACCAACCCACCCTATGGCGATACCGGTTCGCACCGGGGCCAGGCCAAGTCGTCGCTCGCCATGCTCGGGTTCCTCCGGCATTGCCTGGACCTGGTGGCGCCCGCGCAAGGCCAGCTCGCGCTACTGGTGCGCCTGCTGGATCGCCGGGCGCCGGGCCGCCGAGATGCTGTCCAGCGGCCCGTTTGCAGCCACGATCGTGCTGACGCAGCGGATCCAATGGTTCGACATGGGCGAGGACACCAATCAGCCGCAGCACCATCACGCCTGGGTGGTGTTCGACCACGCCCATCCGCGGGGTGCGCCCCCGGCGTTGCTCTACGCCTAGCTGGTCGACGGCGGAGCGGAGAGCATGCGCCGCATCACCGTGTAGGGCTTGCCCTTGCGCTGGACGGTCTCGGCTGCCTCCCAGCCCGCGCGTGCGTAAACCCGCTCTGCCGTGTTGGTGTACAGCCACAGCACCGGGAACCCCGCCTGCGCCGCTGCCGCCTCCACCGCGGTGATCAGCCGGGCGGCGTGGCCATGGCCGCGGGCATCGGGTGAGACGAACACGCCGGCCAGCCACGGCGTGAGGTTCGGCCGTTCGTCCAGGTCATGCGCGACGAGGCTGGCGGTGCCGATCGGTTCACCCCCCGCGAGCAGCACGAAGGTTTGCGGCATCGTCTGCACGGTGGCGGCGGTCCGCTGCGCGCCGGCCAGCACATCCTCGAACGGGCGGCCGTGTTTGCGGAAGAACGCCTCCCACCGCCAGCGTGCGGTCACCTCTACCAAATCAGGACGCTCCGACGTGGAGACGATGGAGATAGACATGGATCGCGTCGGGCCGGCTAGTTGCGGGGTACGCCGACCGTCGCGCGCAAGGATCGCACGTCCGCCGCTTCCACCGGCTTCGCCGCGTTGCCCCAGCTGTTGCGGATGTACGTGACCACGGCGGCGACCTGGGCGTCGTCCAGGCGGTAGCCGAGCGATGGCATGGCTGGCCCGGTCGGCGCGGCGTCCGTCGCCGCCCCGCGTGCGCCGGTGAGCACGACGCGGATCAGGCTGCTGGCGTCGTCCTGCTGCACAACCGGGTTGTTGGCCAGGCGCGGGAAGATATTCGGCACGCCCGCTCCGCTGCGGGTGTGGCAGGCCGAGCAGGTGTCGACGTAGACCGCCTCGCCCACCTTCATCTTCGGGTCGTCGGCGGATATCGGGGTGGGCGCCGCGTCCCCGGGGGCCGCTCCGCGCTGCTTCAGGTACACGGCGATCGCGTGCAGGTCGGCATCCGGCATGTGGGAGGTCGAGTACGCCACGACCTCCGCCATGGGCCCGCTGGCGATGCTCATCGCGTTGTGGCCGGTGTGGAGGTAGGTGACGATGTCGTCCACCGACCACTTGCCGAGCCCGACATGGGCGTCGTCCGTGATGTTGGGCGCGGTCCAGTTGTCGATCTGGTTGCCCTGCAGGAACTGGCTGTCCTTGTTGGCGCCCAGCATGTTGAGCGGCGTGTGGCAGGCGCCGCAATGGCCCGCGCCCTGTACCAGGTAGGCACCGCGGTTGAACTCGGCGGACTGGTTCGGGTCCGGCACGAAGGTGCCCGGCGTGAAGAACAGCGCGTTCCAAGCCAGCATCGACGTGCGGATGTCGAACGGGAACGGCAGCGTGTCGCGGTCGACCAGGTGTTCGGTCGGCGGCAGGGTGCGCAGGAAGGCGAAGATGGCGTCCGTGTCGTCCCGCGTCAGCCTCGTGTAGTACGTGTAGGGGAAGGCCGGATACAGGTGGCCGCCGCCCGGCTGCACGCCGTCATGCATCGCGTGGGCGAAGTCGTCCGCCGACCAGTGGCCGAGCCCGGTGCCGTCATCGGGCGTGATGTTCGGAGTCATGATGGTGCCGAACGGCGTCTCCAGCCCCAGGCCGCCGGCGAACGGCACGCCGCCGGGTGCGGTGTGGCAGGCGACGCAATCGCCGGCGGCGGCCAGGGCGCGGCCCTTGACCACGGCGGCGAAGTTGTCCGGGTCGGCCTGCACGGCGGGTGCCAGCAATAGGCCGGCCGCCACCAGCGTGGCCAAACGCCGCATCATGCCTGCACCAGCGCGCCGGGGTTCTTCAGGTATTTGTTCTGGATCGCGTCCAGCGCCCAATACGTCAGCGCGCCCACCGTCCCCGTCGGGTTGTAGCCGGCGTTCTGCGGGAAGGCGGAGGCACCCATGACGAACACGTTCGGCACGTCCCAGGATTGCAGGTAGCGGTTCAGCGCGGACAGGCTCGGGTCGCTGCCCATGATGGCGCCGCCGGTGTTGTGCGTCGTCTGATACGGCACCACCGACCACGGCCCGGTCAGCCGGCTGACCTGGGTCTGCTTGGCGCCCATCGCCTTGACGATCTCGTCGGACCGCTCGGCCATCCAGTTCGCCATCTTCCGCTCGTTGTCCTGATAGTCGAACGTCATGCGCATCAGCGGCCGTCCCAGCGGGTCCTTGTACGTCGGGTCCAGGTCGAGGTAGTTGGTGCGGTAGCTCATCACGCTGCCCTGCGCGCCCACCCCGGCGACGCGCTGGTAGGTGTCGCGCACCGCCTTCTTCCAGGCGCTGCCCCAGGTCGGCGTGCCCGGGGGCGTCGGATGGTTCAGGATCGGGCGTGCGTTGGTGTAGGCGCAGGTCAGCGACGCACCGCCCACGAAGCCGTGCGGCCCGTGGTCGAAATTGTCGCTGTTGTAGTCGTCCGCCGCCACGCCGAGCGACCCCGCCGCGGCGAACTGGTTGAAGATGGCGTCGTCGAAATAGCCGGTGGAGCCGGTGCCGGTCTGGTAGGCGTAGTTCCGGCCGACCACGCCCGACCCGCTTGCAGGGTCGTAGGGCTTGCCTATGCCGGAGATCAGCATCATCCGCACGTTGAACAGCCCGAACGCGCAGAGCAGCACCAGCTCGGCCGGCTGCTCCCACTCCTTGCCCTGCAGGTCGACATAGGTGACGCCGGTCGCGTGCTTGCCGTCCGGCGAGAGGTTGATCCGGGTCACCTCGCTGTCCGTGCGCGCCTCGAAGGTCGGCTCGCGCACCAGCACGGGCAGCACGCAGGTCTGCGGGCTGGCCTTGGAGTAGTTGGCGCAGCCGAAGCGCTCGCAGAAGCCGCAATAGGTGCAGGGCGCCATGCTGCAGCCGTACGGGTTGGTATAGGCGGAGGACAGGTTGGCGGACGGGCGCGGGAACGGGTGCAGCCCGCGGCCGGCGGCGGCGCGGGTGAACAGGTCCTGCGCGTAGCCCTGCACCATCGGCGGCGTCGGATACTCCCGGCGGCGCATGCCCTCGAACGGGTTGCCGCCGGGCTGGATGGTGCCGTTCAGGTTGCCGGCCTTGCCGGAGATGCCGGCGACGTATTCGAACCGGTCGTAGTACGGCTCCAGCTCGTCGTAGCTGACCGGCCAGTCGCGGATGTCATTGCCCTCGGGCAGGAAGCCCGCGCCGTAGCGCTCGGTGTAGTGGCTGCGGATGCGGAAATCGTCCGGCAGGAAGCGCCAGGTCTGCCCGTTCCAGTGCACGCCGGCGCCGCCGACGCCGTTGCCGGGCAGGAAGCTGCCCCAGCGCCGGATGGGCAGCGCCGTCTGCGCCGGGTTGTTGCGCATGGTGATGCTTTCCTGCTTCGGCCGCAGGAAGAGGTCGTGGCGGATGCCGTAGCGCAGCTCGTCCGGCGCCGTGCCGATGTTGAAGTCCGTGGCCGTGTCGCGCCACGGCCCGCGCTCGATGGCGACCACGCTCAGCCCGGTCTTCGCCAGTTCGTAGGCCAGGATGGACCCGGTCCAGCCCAGCCCGATGATCGCCACGTCCTTCGGCGGCAGGCGGGTCATACCGGTTGCCCCCAGGCGGGCCGCCCGGCCAGGCCGACCGGCGGCAGGGTGTAGGCGGTGTTCGGTTTCTGCATGACGTCGGTGTAGTCGTACCGCGCGCCGGGGAAGCCCACGAGCTTCCACCCCACCATGTCACGGTTGCCGCCGTACACCGGGTCGGCGAAGAACCCCTCCATCGTGTTGGCGTAGACGGCGGAGAACAGGGTGCGGCTGTCGAAGCCCGGCAGCTTGACCTCGCCCTTCTCGAGCCCGGCCAGCAGCTTGTCCTGCGCGGCCCCATCCAGCTGCGCGAACTCCTTGCCGGCGAAATTGGCCTTGCAATAGCTCGACAGTGCGGCGAGCCCCTGCCGGTATTGCTCCCGCGGGGTGAGCGGGGATTGCAGCCCCTGGCTGGGCAACGGGTTCGCCGGGAACGGGCCCTGCATGTAGAGCCAGTCATGGTTGCCGTATGGCCCCGCCAGCTGCCGATCGATGAACACGGTGCAGCCCGCCTGTCTGGCGCCCGGCCCGAGGTCGTCGGCGGGGATCAGCCGGTCCACGATGGCGTCGATCGCCGTCGCCTCGTTCGCGGTCAGGAACAGGAACGGGCCCGGCGTCGCCGCAGGGACAGGGTAGGCCTCGTTCGGTGTCCAGGGCAGCGCCTTGGTGACGGTCCGGGCCGCCGCGCTGCCGCCGAGGGTGAACAGCGCCGTCGCAGCCATCAACTCCCGTCGTGTCGTGCCGGCCATTTGACGATTTCCTCCCCTTGCCATGACCAAAGCACTCCTCGCGCGGCAGGGAAAGGCCGGGCGTCAGCGGCTGGACGCTTTCACCAGCGCAGGCAGCTCGCCGAGCTTGGCAAGCGTGAAGTCCGGCTGGAAGCCCAGATGTTCCGGCTGGCTGCGCAGCGCCTTGAACATGGCCGCCGGCCCGATCCCGCCTGCCTGCGCGAGTTCGGCCTGCAACGCCGCCGGGGTGACCCGCTCAATCCGCGCCACGGTGAACCCCACGCTCTTGGCGCCGCTCACGTCGAACCCGTTGGAGGAGACGAACAGAACATCCCGCGCCGGCAGCGCGAGAGCGTCGCCGAGGAGGTCGTAGGCCTGCCGGTCGGGCTTGAACGCGCGTCCGGCGTCGACGCTGATCACCGTTTGGATCAGCCGCTCCATGGCGCTGTTGCGCACCAACGCCTCGAGCATGGCGGGGCTGCCATTGGAGAAGATGGCAAGGCGACAGCCGGACAGCGCCTCCAGCGTGGCCCTGGCATCGGGATAGAGGTCCAGCCTGTTGTAGCCCTCGGCGATGTCGGCGACGACGCCCGGGTCCGCCCGCAGGCCCAGCACGCCCAGCGTGTAGGCGAGCGATTCCTGCGTCACCTGCCAGAAATCCTCGTACTGTCCCATCATCGAGCGTAGCCAGGTGTATTCGAGCTGTTTCAGTCGCCAGACTTGGGTGATCAACACGCCTCGGCCGGGAAACGCGGCCTCTGCCGCCCGCTCGACGGATTGCACGTCATAGAGCGTGCCGTAGGCGTCGAATACGACGGCCTGGATGGTCATGCGCCTGCCTCGCGAACTTGAAAATAGCTCTTTGCGGCAACGTCCCGCTCCCATACAAGCGAAGCCGCGCCCGATCGTAATTATAAGACGGCTGGAGATCATCCGGCGACGACCGAGCCGCATGATTGGGGAGGAACTGGCCGTGGTGAACCGACCGACTGACCAAACGCGCATGCTGCGCCGCACAACGTTGAAGGCGGGCGCCGGCCTGCTTGGCGGCCTGTTGCTGCCCTGGGCGGCCCGGGCCGAGGACTATCCGGCGCTTGGCACCTTTCCCGCAGGCAGTTCCGGCAGTTCCGTGTTCGTGGGCATCGCCGTGCCGCGCACCGGCACCTATGCGGTGCAGGGTGAGGATTTGCTGAAGGGCTACACCCTGGCGATCGAGCACCTGAACAGCGGCGACGCGCTGATGAAGAAGATCTCGCCGCACACCACCAAGGGTGTGCTGGGCAAGGACGTCAAGTTCGGCGTGGCCGACGAAGAGGCCAAGCCTAACACGGCCGTGCAGGTCGCCTCCCGCTTCATCAGCGAGAACAAGGCGGTGATGTTCACCGGCTCCGTCTCCAGTGCCACCGCCGTGGCGCTGAACAAGCTGGCCGACCGGGAGAAGGTCATCTACCTGCCCGGCATCAGCGGGTCCAACGACACCACGGGCAAGGACTGCGCCCGCTACTCGTTCCGCGAGTGCTTCTACGGCCAGACCGCCGCAGCGGCGCTGGGCCCGGTGCTGATCAAGAATTTGGGCGAGAAGAAGAAGATCGCCTTCCTCACGCCCGATTACACGTACGGCCACACCGTGCGGCAGTCGATGGAGGAATACCTCAAGAAGGGCGGCTGGACGACGGCCACCAACCAGGTCTGTCCGCTCGGCACCCCGGACTACAGCGCCTACCTGCTCAACATCGCCAATAGCGGCGCCGACGTGTTCATCAACATCAACTTCGGCAACGACGCGGTGCAGTCGATCAAGCAGGCGCAGCAGTTCGGCATCCTGCAGAAGCAGACCCTGGTGGTGGCCTACGCCGTGCCGTTCCTGGCCAAGGAAGTCGGCCCCGACGTGACCCAGGGCGTGTTCACCGCGAGCGAGTTCTGGTGGACGATGCAGGACCGCTACCCGCTGGCGAAGGAATTCGTCGCCGCGTTCGAGAAGAAGTACAACTACAAGCCGGAGTGGGGCGCCAACGCCGCCTACATGCAGGTCGCGCTGTGGGCCGATGCGGTGGAGCGGGCGAAGACGTTCTACCCGGCGGAGGTCATCAAGGCCTACGAGGCCGGGCAGAAGAACGACTCCACCACGGGCGAGGTGTATTTCCGCGCCGCCGACCACCAGCTCGTCCGCCCGGTCGCCATCCTGCGCGGCAAGAAGAAGGCCGACATGAAGACGGGGGACGATTACTGGGACGTCGTCGACGTGCTGGACGGCGCCCCGCTGATGCAGGCGCCGGACGCGTTCGGCTGCAAGCTCGGCAGCTATACCTGACCTGACGCCGAGAGCCTGAGACCGATGCTGACCTGGCCCAACCTCCTCTCGCAGTTCTTCAACGGCTTGGCTCTCGGCGCCCTGCTTGCCCTGATCAGCTCGGGGCTGACCATCATCTACGGCACGCTCGGGGTGCTGAACCTCGCCCACGGGGCGATGTTCATGCTCGGCGGCTATGCCGGCTACGTGGTGTGGGCGGCGACGAACTCGTTCCTGCTCGCGATCCTCGGCGGGGCGGTGTTCGTCGGCGTGGTGGGCGTGGTGATGGAGTTCGTCGTCATCCGCCGCTTCTATCCCCGCCCGCCGGAGGACCAGATCCTCGTCACCTTCGGCATCGGCATCGTGCTGGTCGAGCTGGTGCGGCTGGCGTTCGGCGGCCTCTCGGTCTCGGTCCCGCCGCCGACCTGGGCACTCGGCGTCACGCAGATCGGTTTCCTGTTCTACCCGACCTACCGTCTGGCGGTGCTCGGCATCGCCGCGGTGTCGTTGCTGGTGCTGTACGTGCTGCTCTATCGAACCAAGCTCGGGATCATCGTGCGCGCCGGGATCGAGGATTCCGGCATGGTCAACATGCTCGGCATCAACGTGTACCAGGTCTTCCTCCTGGTGTTCGGCATCGGGGCGATGGCGGCCGGGTTCGCCGGCATCATCAACGCGCCCGTGGTGGCGCCAACGCCGGACGTGGGCGACACCATCCTGGTGCAGACCTTCGTCGTGGTGGTGATCGGCGGCATCGGTTCCTTCCCCGGCGCGGTGCTCGGCGGGTTGATCGCGGGCGAGATCCTCAGCCTGACCTCGGCGATCGACCCCAGCTACTCGCAGGTCATGCTGTTCGCGGTGATGACGCTGGTGCTGATGCTGCGGCCGGAAGGGCTGCTGGGTCTGCGGGGGCGGGAATGAACCCGGTGCTGCGCCGGTATTGGCCGGAGCTCGCCTGCCTGGTCGGGCTGCTGGCCGCGCCGTACGTGCTGCCGTTCGTCGGCTTCTCGCCGGACACCGTCAACCGCATCGTGGTCTGGGGGCTGTTCGGCATCGGGTTCGACCTGCTGTTCGGCTATACCGGGCTGCTGTCGTTCGGCCAGGCGGCGTTCTTCGGCACCGGCGGCTTCGTCGCGGCCTACCTGCTGACCAACAACCTCATGTCCAGCGTGCTCGGCGCGCTCGTGCTCGGGACCTTGGGCGCGATGGTTGCCGGGCTGGCGGTGGGGCTGATCGCGCTGCGACGCACCGGAATCTACTTCGCGATGATCACCGTGGCGATCGCCCAGGTGTTCTTCTTCCTCGAGAACTCGCCGCTGTCGGACTATACCGGCGGCGAGAACGGCCTGCCCGGCGTTCCCGCGCCGGTGTTCGCCATCGGCTCGTACGCGCTGCGGATCACCACCGGCTGGTCGATGTACGGCTTCCTCGCCGTCTGCTTCTTCGCGGGCCTGGTCGTTGCCCGGCGCATCGTGCACGCCCCCGTCGGCGCGATCCTGGTGGCGATCCGGGAGAACCCGCTGCGGGTGCAGGCGCTGGGCCATTCCGTCAGCCTGTACAAGCTGACCGCGTTCGTCGTCGCCAGCGCCTATGCCGGGTTCGCCGGCGGCCTGCTCGGCGTGCTGCAGGGCTACATGCCGCCCGAGGCATTCACCTTCGACACCTCCGGCCAGTTGGTCATGCAGACGGTGATCGGCGGCACCGGCACCTTGTTCGGCCCGCTGTTCGGGGCGGCGGTTTGGCTCTACCTGCGCGACTTCCTGCAAGGCCCGGTGGGGTTGGGCAGCGCGTGGCGGCTGGTGCTGGGCGTGATCTTCGTCCTCCTGGTCTGCTTCCTGCGGCGCGGCCTGCTCGGCGGCGTGGCCAGCCTGGTCCGGCGCTCGGCCAAGCATGAGGAGCCGCCGGAAGAGAACGCCATCATCGCCGACAGCGACAACGTCATCGCCAGCGTCGGGCCCTCCGCCCGGCAGCGCGTGACCGGACAGCCGCATGGCGGCCCGGTGCTGGAGACACGAGGCATCACCAAGCGCTATGGCGGGCTGCTGGCCAACCAGGACATCTCGTTCTCCGTGCAGGAGGGCGAACTGCGCGGCGTGATCGGGCCGAACGGCGCCGGCAAGAGCACGTTCTTCAAGATGCTGACCTGCGAGGTGCATCCGACGGCCGGGCAAATCTTCTTCCACGGCCGCGACATCACCGGGCTGGACGTGTCGGAGGTCTGCCAGCTGGGGCTGACCAAGAGCTACCAGATCAACCAGCTGTTCAACCGGCTGACGGTGCGCCAGAACGTGGAGATCGCGGTGCTGGCGCATAAGCGCGGGCGCTTCCGGCTGGACCTGCTGCGCCGGTTGCACCGGGTCCCGGGGTTGGCGACCGAGGTCGACCAGACCATGGCGCTGGTGCGGCTGACGGCGCGGGCGGACGTGCTGGTGTCCGACCTGTCCTACGGCGAGAAGCGGCGGCTTGAGATCGGCCTGTCGCTGGCGTCCTCTCCCACCCTGTTGCTGCTGGACGAACCCTTGGCCGGCATGAGCCCGCGGGAGCGGGTGGAGACGGTGCAGCTGCTGAAGACCATCCGGCGCGGGCGCACGGTGGTCATCGTGGAGCACGACATGGACGCGCTGTTCGAACTGGCCGAGCGCATCACCGTGCTGCACGAGGGCCAACTGCTCGCCGAGGGCACGCCGGCCGAAATCCAGCGCAACGCCTTCGTGCAGGAGGCCTATCTGGGCGGGGTGGCCGCGGCATGAGCCTGCTCGAGGTCGAGGGCATCAACAGCTACTACGGTGACAGCCACATCCTGTTCAACGTGTCCGTCCGGGCGGAGAAGAACGAGGTCGTGGCCCTGCTCGGCCGCAACGGCGCCGGCAAGAGCACCACGTTCAAGACGCTGATGGGTGTCATCCGCCCGCACAGCGGCCGCATCACGCTGGACGGCAAGGCGACGCAGGACCTGTCGCCGCACGTGATCGCCGGCTGCGGCATGCAGCTGGTGCCGGAGGACCGCCGCGTGTTCGGCAGCCTGAACGTGGAGGAGAACCTGGTGCTGGCCGGGCTGACGGCGAAGGGGCGTTGGCCGATCGACCGCATCTGGGAGATCTTTCCCCGCCTGAAGCAGCGCCGGCGCAGCCGCGGCACCGATCTCTCGGGTGGCGAGCAGCAGATGCTGTCGATCGCCCGGGCGCTGATCCGCGACCCGAAGATCGTCCTGCTGGACGAGCCGTTCGAGGGCCTGGCGCCGGTGATCGTGCGCGACCTGCTGGCGGTGTGCCGGGTGCTGGCGGATGCCGGGCAGACGATCTTCATCATCGAGCAGAACATCAGCGCCGTGTTCAGCCTGGCCGACCGCGCCTACATCCTCAACAACGGCCACATCGTCGAGGAGCAGACGACCGCGCAGCTGAAGGCACAGCCGCAAGTGCTCCATCGTTATTTGGGCGTGTAGACGTTTGTTTTCGGGGCGAGCGGGCGTAGGGCGGGGAGCGCAGAGACCGGCAAGAAGTAGGCTGGCACGCTTGCGCCGCGGCAATCCAGCCCGCCGCGACAAAGGCTAGGCCCGGGGCAGCCTGGATCGCCACGCCGCGAAGAGGCGGCCCGCGATGACGGGGACTTCGCCAGCAACAGGGCAGATCGAGGTCTTGCCCAGCCTCCGCTTTTCCGCCCCACGCTGGATCGCACGATGGCATTCGGGCGACTCGCCGGCGTCCTCTACCGTGGGTGCGGAAGAGGTGCGAGAGATGCCGAACGGCCTTGATGCAGAACTGTCGCGCCTGGATGCGGCGCTATCCGGTGCGGAGAAGAACGCGCAAGCCGTGGTGTCGGCAGTCCGGGCACTGCGGCGGCAGGCGACGACGGGGGTCCTCGCCGGGCTCCTGCGCCGGTTGGAGCAACTTCCGGCTATGGCTGAGCCGTTGAGCGAATCCCTCGCGTCGGCGAGCCACAGCTTCACCTACGATATCGAGGCCGCCGTGCAGAGCGGCACCTATTTGGAAGAGTTGCAGGAAGCGGCGAAGGCCAAGGGCCTCGTCCTCGTCGAGCGCGACGGCCGCATCACTGCCTTTCCCCTGCTGCTGAAGCTGGAGCCTGGGGTCCCCGCGGTCCGGGTCGGCCGCAAGCTGGAGCGGCAGATGCGGCCTGCGGTGCTGACCACGCTGCTCAAGAAGGCGCAGGACAGCAGCGCCTTCAACGCCGAGGCCTTCCTGGACATGCTGTTCAAGGCAGCAACCCACATCGCCCGGGCGGACGCGCGCGCCGACGAGCCGCGGGCCGGCGCGGTGGTCCCGCTGCTGGACATCTACGAACTGCTGACGCTGCGGCCCGGCGCTGCCGCCGAGTACCCACGTGAGGCCTTCGCGGTGGATATCCTCCGGTTGGACCGCGCGCCGGACACCCGCACCCGGCGTGGCCATCGTTTCAGCCTTCCCGCCTCCACCGGCAGCAAGGGCCGTTCCAGGCTCACCGTCTACGACGAAACCGGGGCGGAGCACGTCTACGTCGGCATCGCATTCCGCGGTGCCGCTGAGGCAGGCTAGCCACGGCATGGCGATCCCAGCTGCCGCTTGGCTCGATGTCATGGGTCGCGAGTACCTGGGCGACTTCGTCCCTGCGGGTGGCGGCGCCGTGCGCTTTGCCGTGGCCGACCCGTCCGTCCTCGACACCCTGGTCGAGGGCCTGCGCACCCGCGCGGCGTCCAGCGGGCTGGAGTTCGTGCCGGTCGACCTCGCCTCCACCCGGCTGCATATGCTGCAGAACGTGGTGTTCGCCCTGGCGGCGGCCCTGCCATGGGAACGGCTGCTGCAAACCCGGCTGGAGTCGCTGGTGGTGGCGGCCGGCTATCAGTGGCCCGTGCCAGGGCAGGCGCTGTCGTTGCCCGTGCTGGCGGAGGCGAACGGCGTGGCCGCGCACCTGCTGCGGCGTGACCTGACGCAGGCCTTCACGCGGGAGATCTGGCGGGACAACCGCCTGACGCTGGATTTCCGCAACGCCATGATCGCCCTGCTGGACGCGCGCCTGGCCGGCGACGCCGCGGCGACGCAGGGGGTGATGGCGTGGCTGCTCGGCACGCTGCGCGGGCTCGGGCCGCTGAAGCACGCGCAGATCGGCCGCCGCATCGGGCGGCAGAATGCACGCGCCGTGCTGATGTCGCTGTGCCACTGGGTGCGACGGTGCGAGGATGCGGGAACGCTGCTGCTGCTGGACATCAGGCAACTGCACCGGGAGCGCCGGGACGTTGTCGAGGGGCTCGTCTATACCCCCGCCGCGGTGATGGACTGCTACGAGGTGCTGCGGCAGCTGATCGACGACGCCGAGCATTTCCCCGGCCTGTTCGTGGCCGTGTTGGCGGATGACGCGTTCCTCAGCGATGATCCCCGTCGCTCGCTCGGCCAGTACACCGCCCTGCAGATGCGCGTCTGGGACGACGTGCGGCCCCAGGGCGGCGATAACCCGCTGGCGCCGCTGGTGCGGGTGACCGCGTGAGCCCCGCCGAACCCGGCGTGTTCGCCCTGCGCGTCGCGTTCGAGGCGTTGCGCGCCGGGGTTCCGAACCGTGCCGCCGTGTTGCTGCTCGGCAGCGTGGAGGACGCGCTGGAGGAGCGGTTCGAGGCCGGCCTGGCCGATGCGTGGGCGGCCAAGCCGCGCCCCGGCCTGCTGTTCGGCGGCGGGTTCGGCACGGGCAAGTCCCATATGCTGGGCTTCCTGCGCGAGGTGGCGCTGCGGCAGAATTTCGTCGTCAGCCTGGTGTCTGTGAGCAAGGAGACGCCGTTGTCGGCGCCGCTGGCCATGTTCGGTGCGGCGTTGCGCAACACCGTCGTGCCGGGCCATACCGACGACCCGGTCGCCGTGGCCTTGGCGGCGTTGCAAGGCCGGCCGGAGGCGCTGGACGGCCTGGAGCAGGCGGTGAGCGCACCGACGGCCGGCTTCCTGCCGATCTTCGCCGCCATGCTGCATCTGTTGCGGCGCCCGGTCGCGCCTGACCTGCTGCGCCGCATGGAGGCATTCCTGACCGGGGGCAAGCAGCCCGGCCCCGCCCTGCGCCAGGCGTTGGGCCAGGCGGGCGCACGGGGCATGTTCGACCTGGGCGGCGTCACCGATGCCACGCTCGGCCTGCAACGCGAGCAGTTCATCCCCCTGCTGTTCCGCGCTGCCGGGTTCGCCGGCTGGTGCGTGCTGATCGACGAGGTGGAGCTGATCGGCCGCTACGCCCCGTTGCAGCGGGCGCGCGGCTATGCCGAGCTCGGCCGCTGGCTGGGACTGGGCGCCGCCCCCCGCGTCGCGGGCCTGCATGTCGCCGCCGCCATCACCGACGACTTCGCGTCCGAGGTGATCAACGGCCGGCAGGATGACGAGAAGCTGCCGGAACGCCTGCGGCTGAAGGGTGCGGTCGCGCAGGCGGACCTGGCCCTGCTGGCGATCCGCGCCATCGAAGCGGCCCCCGTGCTGCAACCGCCCGATGAGGCCGACCTGCTGCGTTACGCCGAGACGCTGCGGAAGAGCTATTCGGCCGCTTACGAGTGGCGTGCGCCAGCGCTCGCAGTGGGCGAGCGGCGCGCCAACCGTACCATGCGCCACCACATCCGCGGCTGGATCACGCAATGGGATGTGCTGCGGCTGCAGGGGCGTAGCACGGCGCTGGAGCTCGGCACCGTGGCGACGAATTACGGCGAGAGGCGGGATCTGGCCGAAGCGCCCCAGGACGAGCTGGGGTGAGCGCCGCCGCGCCTGGCGGGGACGGCTCGTTCGGCCTGGCCTGGCGATCTCCGCTGCACGGCTTCCAGCGGGCCGGCGTGGCGCGGTTGCTGGCGTCCGACTCCGTGCTGCTGGCGGACGAAATGGGCCTCGGCAAGACCATCCAGGCCATCGCGGCGCTGCGCGTGCTGGTGCAGCGCGGGGTGGTGCGCTGCGCCCTGGTGGTGGCGCCGGTCGGCCTGCTGCTGCAATGGCGCCGGCAATTCCGCGCTTGGGCGCCGGAACTCGCGCTGGCCACCGTGACCGGCAGCCGGGATGAGCGCATCCGTCGCTGGCAGTCGCAGGCGCATGTCTACTTGGTCGGCTACGAGGTCCTGCGCAACGACCGCACGCTGCCCGCGCCCTACGGGCCGGGGCGCCGGGTGTGGGACTTGGTCGTTGCGGACGAGGCGCAGCGCTTCAAGAACGCGGACACGGAGCTGTCGATGGTGGTGAAGTCGCTGGACCGTCAGCGGTCCTGGGCGCTGACCGGCACGCCGGTGGAGAACCGGGCGGAGGACGCGGCCTCGATCCTGGATTTCGTGGCGCCCGGCCAGCTCGACCGGCGGGAGATGATGGTGGGCTTGCGCCGGACGCTGGGCGATCTCCAGCTGCGCCGCCGCCGGGCCGAGGTGCTGCCGGACCTGCCACCGAAGACCGGCACCTGCCTGCCCATCGTTCTGGGCCCGGTGCAGCGCGGGGCGTACGACCGGGCGGAGCGGGATGGGCAGGTTTGGCTGCACTCGCTGGGGGAGGACGTGCAGGTCTGGCACGTCCTGGAATTGATCCTGCGGCTGAAGCAGATTTGCAACGCTTGTCCGCAGGCCGATGAGTCGGCCAAGCGGGACGATCTGGTCCGCCGCATGCCGGCCCTGGCCGCGTCTGGCGAGAAGGTGCTCGTGTTCAGCCAATTCGTGGCCGAGCCGTTCGGCGTCGCGATGCTGGCGCGCCATCTGGCGCCGCTGCGTCCGATCCTGTTGACCGGCGGCATGTCCGCCCCTGCTCGCGACGCGGCGCTTGCGACCTTCGCGCGGGACCGGGAGCGCCCGGTGATGGTGCTGTCGCTGCGGGCGGGCGGGATCGGCCTGAACCTGACCGCCGCCACCGCCGTCTTCCATTTCGACCGCTGGTGGAACCCGGCGGTGGAGGCGCAGGCGGAGGACCGCGCCCACCGCATCGGCCAGACCCGCCCGGTGCAGACCTTCACCTACAGCGTCGCCGACACGATCGAACAGCGCATCGCCGAGATCCTGGCGGAGAAGCAGGCCCTGTTCGCGGACCTGGTGGACGACGTGGCCGTGTCCGGACTGCGCCGCCTGGGTCTGCCGGATTTGCTGCGGGCGGTGGGCGTCCGAGCAGCGTAGCCCGTATGAGCCTTTGCTCATGCGGGACACTCGCCCGTTGCCCGGTGATCCCGCATGCGCTGCGCGGATATTGGCGATACGAGTGGATCAGATATGACGCTTGGTCTGCGCCGAGCTATGGCTGCTTACGAGCCCATAGCGGACTATAGACAGGGACGTCGATGGCACCTTGAATAGCAGGTTCGAAGTAAATCAAATGAACTAAGCGGAGCTGGGAGGACAATTTGTTTCTAAGCCGTGTGCTTGCTATTTTCACTGTATGTCTAGCCGCTTCTCCTGTGTCGGCAGGTCGCGTTCCTCTCGGCTGCCAGAGATTGGCGTCCTCGATTTCTAAAATGAAGCCTGTATGGCTACTGGATGGGTCTGTCGATACATTCAATTCCGCCGACACTCACTGGAATGCAGGCGATGCGCCAGAAGGCGTGCAACGTGACAAAGACGGTTGGCACGCAATGAACGGGCAAGTCTCAACGCCGATGGATGCGAACTCTATGGCTTGGGCCGTGGCCGATTTGGATGGCGATGGCGCGAAAGAGACGTTAGTGCAGACTACCTTACTCCAGGGACATGGGCATGGCATGTATAATCTGGTTGATCTCTATATTTTTTGTGGGGTCGGCAGTTCTATGCGCCTTTGCTCTCAAGCAACGTTCATTTCTCCACCTTTGTTTGTATCATTTCTAGAAAATAGTGTGGTCCGCATACCCATAGGCCCGCAAAAGTTTCCAAAAGAGGTTATTGCTTATAGAGTCCGCATTGCACTGGTCAAAGATGGTAACAGTCACCGTATTGCGGTTCTGCATGATACATTAGACCCGCGCAGAAAACCGAAGTCTGGGATAGACATCTATGAGTGGCGAAGCGATCCGATGAAGTTCAACCTTATCTGCCAGCTACGCTAACATGGCATCGGTGCCGAATAAGTCGCTCAGAGGTGAGTGACCGCTTCCCACCAAGCCCGGCGTTAGCCGGGACCTGACAGGGTGCCGCGGCTTCCGATCCCGAGCGGAGGACGGCGGCACCATTTATGTCATGGAATAGGCGTGATAGGTTCCCGTGAAAGAACTTGGCGAATATGACGATTTAGTGGCTCGGCATACCAGCGGGCGACAAGCGCGCCGAGCAAGGCCGACAGCAGGAGGAACGCCACCAGCAGCAGCAGCTTCGTGTCGCCTGCCGCACTGCGAGACGGGACAATCGTCCGCATCGCACCGAGCACGACAAGGTGGAATAGATAAAGCTCATAGCTGAGCCTGCCGAGCCAACCTAATCCTTTCAGGAGTCGGCTGCGGTCGATGACGGTGCTGGTCGGCTGACGGTGCGCGGCCAGTAGCAGCAATCCCGAGCCGAGACCCATCGCCGTCATCCCCAGGATGTTGGTCTGCCCGATCGAGCCCGACAGATAAAGGACCGCCATACCAGCGGCGGTGCAGGCGACCATCGCCGATGCTGCGCGCCCGCGCAGGTCCACCCGCTTGGCAAGCAAGGCGGCGCAGCAGCCGATGGCGATACCGTCGAATGATGCAAAATAGGCGTAGAGAAAGCCAGCCTCGTTCCCCTGGTGCGCAAGGCGGTAGAGGGGACCGGCGACGATGACCGCGACCAAGAATGCCAGCAGTTGCCGCTCGTTTCGCAGAACGCGGCAGAGGATCGGGAACGAAAGGTAGAACACTTCCTCGACCGAGAGGGACCACAGGATCCCAAGGGCGTAGTTGACCCAGCCATAGCGCCCGATCAGCACGTTCATCCAGAACGTCAGGGCGGCAAGGTCCACCAGCCACAAGGGCGGCGTCTGACCGTGCTCGGCGTGGTTTCGAAACAGAGCCATGCCGCCGAGCCCCAGCAGGTTCACCGCAGTCACCAGCAGGAGCAGGCAAGGAATGATCCGCGCCGCGCGAAATCCGTAGAACGTCCGGGCGTGCACGTTTGCAAGGCCAGCCCAGCGGCGATCGGCATTCGAGGTGATGAGATAGCCGGAGACGACAAAGAACAGTGTCACGCCGTAGTTGCCGTTGCGCACCACGGCTCTCACCGCTTCCCAGCCGAGCAATTGCGCCAGCATTGTGTCGTCCAGACGGTATGCAATGTTGAAGTGGTTGAGCAGCACCAGAAGGATGGAAACGCCTCGAATCAAATCGATCCGTTGGTTGCGCACGCCAATGCTCATGAATTTTGACCGCTGATATTCTGGTTCGGCCGAGCGCTTTAGGGAAGGCGCAAATAGCCGATCTACGACATTCATACGTCGCGATGTCCGCTTACTTCCATACTCCGTCATTGCTTCCTGCTCTAGCGGGCGGCTGTCGATCCCAAGACGGACATTCCACGTTGCGGCGATCTCCTGAGGTTGCTCCACGACAGCAGCGTGGCTGGTATGAGCCTTCTCATGCGGGACACTCGCCCGTTGCCCGGTGATCCCGCTACGCTGCTACCGGTTCAAGGCAGCGTCGTTGCCGCCTTCGCTTGCAGCAGCTTGACCAGGACGTCATCCCGCTGCGCCACCACCTGCACCATCGGCAGCGACGCCACGCGCGCCGCCACGGCGGCCTCCACGCGCTGCACCGTGGCCGCGTCCAGCGTGACGTGGCCGAGTTCGCGCCACATCGCCTCGACCGCCGGGCCGAGATGGGCGAGCGTGTGCGCCATGCCGCCTGGACCGCCGGAGAGCGACAGGTTCAGGAACGGGCCGAGCAGCGCCCAGCGCAGGCCGGGGCCGTGGGCGATCGCGTCGTCGATGTCGGCCACGTCCGCCACGCCTTCCGCCAGCAGGTGGAACGCCTCCTGCCACAGCGCGGCCTGGAGGCGGTTGGCGACGTGGCCCTTCATCTCCTTCTTCAGATGGATCGGGCGCTTGCCGAGCTGGCGGTAGAACGCCATCGCCGCCTCGACCGCCGCCTCGGAGGTGGCGGTGCCGCCCACCACCTCCACCAGCGGGATCAGGTGCGGCGGGTTGAACGGATGACCCAGCACGATCCGCTCGGGATGGCGGCAGCCGCCCTGCACGTCGCTGACCTTCAGCGTGGAGGAGGAGGAGGCCAGCACCGTCTCGGCCGGGGTCGCCGCGGCCATGGCGGCGAACAGCGCCTGCTTGGCCTCCAGCCGCTCGGGGCCGTTCTCCTGCACGAACTCGGCGCCCGCCAGCGCGTCCTCCAGCACCGGCATGAACCGCAGCCGGCCCCGGTCTGCCCCGGGCGCCAGGCCGATGGCCTGCAGGGTCGGCCACTGTGCCGCCACCGCCTGGCGCAAGGCCTGCTCCGCACCCGGCGCCGGATCATAGGCGGTCACGTCCAAGCCTTGCGCCAGGAAGGTGCTGGCCCAGCTCGCGCCGATGATGCCGGTGCCGATGACGGCGACGCGCGTGACCGGCATCAGCCGGCACCCTGGGACAGGGGCATGGTTCCTCCTTGCGACGGCTTCCGATTGTCCGCATAGCACGCCGATGACCGCGATCGAGATACTGCGTGGCCTGGTGGCGTTCCCCACCGTCAGCCAGGACAGCAACCTGGCCTTGCTCGATTGGGTGGAGGCGTTGCTGGCGCCGCTGTCGCCCCGGTTGCGCCGCTTTCCCAGCCCGGACGGGCGCAAGGCCAGCCTGCTGCTCAGCTTCGGGCCTGACGTGCCTGGGGGCCTGGTGCTGTCCGGCCATACCGACGTGGTGCCGGTGGACGGGCAGGCCTGGCTCGCCGATCCTTGGAGGCTGCGTGAGGAGGCCGGGCACCTCATCGGCCGCGGCGCCTGCGACATGAAGGGGTTCGTCGCGTGCTGCCTCGCGCTGGCGCCGAGCGTGGCGGGGCGGCCGTTGCAGCGCCCCGTGCACCTGGCCCTGTCCTACGACGAGGAAGTGGGGTGCACCGGCGTCGGCCCGATGGCGGAGTGGATCGGGGCGGCACTCGCCCCCGCCTTGGCGGTGATCGGCGAGCCGTCCGAGCTCCGGCTCGTCAACGCCCATAAGGGTGGCCTGGTCGCCCGGGCGCAGGTCACCGGCCGGGCCGGACATTCCTCGCAGCCGGAGCGCTGCGTGAACGCGGTCATGGCGGCCGCGGAGTGCATCACCCGGGTGAACGCGATGCGCGCTGCGATGCGGGTGGGCGCGCAGGACCCGGCGTTCGACCCGCCGTGGAGCACCATGCAGGTGAACCGCATCGAGGGAGGCGAGGCGCTGAACATCGTCGCCGCCTCGTGCCGGTTCTTCTTCGAGATGCGGGTGCTGCCCGGCGTCGACGACCACGCCGTGCTCGCCGAGCTGGAACAGACCGTGGCGCGCGAGATCGTCCCCGGGATGCAGGCGGTGGACCCGGACTGCGGCGTGCGGTTCGAGGTGGCGGCGCGCATCCCCGCCTTGGCCGCTAGCGCGCCGGATGTGGAGGCGCGGCTGCTGCACCTGTTCGGGCAGAACGCCGCGGTGGCCGTGCCCTACGGGTCCGAGGCAGGGATCTTCCAGGGCGCCGGCATGCCCGCGGTGATCATCGGGCCCGGCAACATCGTCCAGGCGCACCAGCCCGAAGAGTGGCTGTCGCGCGAGCAGTTCGACGCATGCGGTCCGCTGCTGGAGCGCCTGGTGACGGAGTTCTGCGCTTGAGCCCTAGCCGCGCCCGCTGCAGCCCCGCACCCGGCTGACCAGGAGCGGGTTCAACACGGCCGCTACCTGGCACCGCGAGAGGGACCTTTGCGGCCGGGCCCTCGGCTGCCGGCGCAGGTTGATGATCAGCATGCCGCCGCCTGCCAAAGCCAGGTGCAAGGTGCCCTGCCGCAGCGCACGCTGGTACAACGGCTCCGGCCCGCCGATCCCGGTCAGGATGCCCGCACCGACTTCGGCCACCCGGTTGCGGTATTCGGCCGCCAGGTCCGGCGTGTGGGAGTGGTAGAGCCCGACGGCGACGTTCCAGTCACCATGCGCCTCCACTTGCAGGGAGCGCAGGTAGCGCGCGGCGTAATCGGCGTTGGCCGCCGGGTCGAATGCCTCGTCCAGCGAGCGGAAGGCGCCCGGGTGCATCGGCAGGTCGACCTGCATGCAGCCCACGTCGATGAAGTGGTGCTGCGCCGAGTCCTGCGCCTGGCGGACCCAGGCGACGGCAGCGGCCTTGCTGTCCAGGAACAGGCCCTGGCCGTCGGCGTTGATCGTCCACGGCCAGGCCCGGATATCGCCCATGCCGCTGATCGGGCGGCCGCTCTCCAGCTTGGCGATGCTGCCCAGCAGGCCGTGCGGCAGGTCGTATTTCTTCTCCGCCGCGGCGATGGCCGCCGTGCACTGGTTGCTCTGGTCCGCCAGCCAGGCGGCGCCGGCCAGCGGCGGCAGCGGGGCCGCCAGGGCAGGACCTGCCAGGAACGCCAGGCAGGCGAGGAGGCGCAGCCGCCACACGGTCATACCCGGCATCAGTCGTCGAAGGTGACCAGCACCGGCACATGGTCGGACGGCTGGTCCTCGCCCCGGGCGCTCCGGTCCGGCACGGCGGAGGCCAGGCGGTCCGCCATCACCGGGGAGAGCAGGGCATGGTCGATGCGCAGCCCGCGATCCCGCTGCCAGGCGCCGGCCTGGTAGTCCCAGAAGGTGTAGACCGGACCGGCGGGCGTGGTGACGCGCACCGCATCCGTCAGCCCGGCCCAGAGCATGCGGCGGAACCGCGCCCGGGTTTCGGGCCGCACCAGCGCGTCGCTCGACGGGAGCGTGCCGGCGGCATAGTCCACATCCGCCGGGCACACGTTGTAGTCGCCGGCCAAGACGAAGGGCGTGTCGGTCGCCAACAGCGCATCCGCCCGGTCGGCGAGCCGGTCCATCCAGGCGAGCTTGTAGGCGTAGCCCGCCTCGCCGCCCGAGTTGCCGTTGGGCAGATAGAGGTTGCCGATCGTCACCCCGGCGGCGGTGACTTCCAGGTAGCGGGCCTGGGCGTCGTCCGGCGGCAGGCCGGGCAGGGCGACGTGGTGGACCTCCAGCGGCAGCCGGCTGAGGATGGCGACGCCGTTATAGGATTTCTGCCCGGCGACGACGCTGTCGTAACCCCGCTCCTTGAACGCAGCGGCGGGGAAGGCGGGCTGCTCGCACTTGATCTCCTGCAGCAGCAGCACGTCCGGCTCGACGCGCTCCAGCCAGCGGCAGACATGCGGCTCGCGGATGCGGACCGAGTTGACGTTCCAGGTGGCGATTTTCACGACAGAGCTGCTGCTCAGCGTCGTCCAGCGTCAGTCGACCGCGAAGCTGGTCCCGCAGCCGCAGGCGCTGATGGCGTTCGGGTTGCGCACGGTGAAGTGGCTGCCCATCAGCTCGTCCGTGTAGTCCAGCTGCGCGCCGGCCAGCAGGTCCAGGCTTGCCGGGTCCACCAGCACCCGCGCCGGGCCGGACTGCACCACCAGGTCGTCCGGCTGCACCGTCTCGTCCAGCTCGAACCTGTATTGGAACCCGCTGCACCCGCCGGCCAGCACCGCCACCCGCAGGGCTGCGGGGCGGGGTTGCCCGGCCACGATGGTGGCGATCTGCTCGGCGGCCCGGTCGCTGACGGCGAATGCTTGTTCCATCCCGCCAACATAGGCCAGCCCGGCCCATCATTGAAGGGGTCGGGACACAGGTGCTACCCCGGGCGGCATGGCGCTCGCACCCTATGCCGTCCGGCCTGAAACCGCCCGCGGCCGACTGCATCCGGAGCCGGAGGCGCCGACCCGGTCCCCTTGGCAGCGGGACCGCGACCGCATCGTCCACTCCTCCGCCTTCCGCCGGCTGCAGTACAAGACGCAAGTGTTCGTCAACCACGAGGGTGACTTCTTCCGCACCCGGCTGACCCACACGATCGAGGTGGCGCAGATCGCCCGCTCGATCGCCCGTGAACTGCACATCGACGAGGACCTGACGGAAGCGCTGGCGCTGGCCCACGACCTGGGGCACCCGCCGTTCGGCCATGCCGGGGAGGAGGGGCTGAACCGCGGCATGAAGCCCTGGGGCGGGTTCGACCACAACGCCCAGGCCATGCGGGTCGTCACCCTGTTGGAAAGCCGCTACGCCGCCTTCGACGGGCTGAACCTGACATGGGAGACGCTGGAAGGGCTGGCGAAGCATAACGGCCCGCTCGCCAAGGCCCCCGCCTACATCGCCGACTACGACAGCCGCCACAAGCTGGACCTGCACAGCCAGCCGGGTGTGGAGGCGCAGGTGGCTGCCGCGGCGGACGACATCGCCTATCACAGCCACGACCTGGACGACGGCATGCGCGCCGGCCTGTTCGGCCCGGAGGAGATCAGCCATCTGCCGCTGGTGGGCGAAGCCCTGCGGGAGGCGCGAGTCGCCAGCCTGGACGTCCCGCCCTCCCGTCTGCGCCACGAGACGATCCGGCGCGTGATCAACCAGCTGGCGACCGACCTGGCGGCGGAGACGACGCGCCGCCTGGCCCAGCTGGCGCCCAAGGATGCCGACGCGGTGCGCCGGTCGCGCCATCCGGTGGTCGGCTTCAGCCCGGCGCTGGCGGAGGCGAACAACGCCATCAAGGAGTTCCTGCGCGCCCGCATGTACCGCCACTGGCGCGTCAACCGCATGACGGCCAAGGCGCGCCGGCTGACGGAGCACCTGTTCACCCTGCTGGTGGACGACGTCTCCACCCTGCCCGACGAGTGGCGCGGACGGGCAGGGGAGGCCGATCCGCGGCGGGCCGCATTGGCGGTTGCGGACTACATCGCCGGCATGACCGACCGCTCCGCCGTCGAGGAGCATCGGCGCCTGACGGACCTCACCGTTCCGGGTTGACGCTCAGGAATGGTTGTAGATGTAGTCCATCGACAGCCGCGTCTCGCAGGTCGGCGACTTGACCAAGGCTTCCAGGTGATCTCCCATCACGCGCCCGGTCATGTGCGAGTTGCCGGACACCGCGTCGATGGTGCCGTCGTAGCTGACCGGCGACTCGAACAGCGTCACTGGGGTGTAGGCATACCAGAGTACCCCATCGCCCACCATGATCACGCTCTCGCCGTGCTCGGACGGGCATCCGGGCCCGTTCGACGCGAGTTGGGTGATGTCGCCCTGGTAGCTGCCGTTATAGGCCCGTGTCTCGCTGGCGCTCAGCGGCACGGCCACGCCGACCGCGTCGAACATGGTTTGGCAGCCGCCCAGCAGGCAGGCGACGGCAGCGACGGCGGCGGCGCAGAACGGCTTGACCACGGCAACGGTTCTCCTACGGCGCCGCAGGCTATCCGAAGCCCGGGATGCGCGCCATGGATTACCTGATCGTAAGCCACTGGCGGCTGGCTCTCTGCTATCCCGACGCGATCTTTACGCAGCGGCCGGGCTGGGGCAGTGTCGCTGCTCGCCTGGTCGCCTATATGTTGCCAATCGATAGACCGAGGCTCATCCATGTTCATCCGTCGGCGTCGCGGCTGGGAGATTTCGGAGAACCAGGCATCCCCGGAAGCCGTGGTAGCCAGCCGCCGCTCGGTCATGGCCGGTGCGGCGGCCGGGTTGCTGGCGACCGGCATGGCTCGCCCGGCATGGGCAGGGTCGGACGCGAAATACCCGGCGGGCCGGCCCATCACCGCCGAGCAAGACGCGACCACCTACAACAACTTCTATGAGTTCGGCGAAGACAAGTCGATCTGGCGGGCAGCCCAGCGGATGCCGGTCACGCCTTGGCAGGTCGAGCTTGCCGGGCTGATGCAGAAGCCGCGGACGATGGACCTCGCCGACTTGCTGAAGCAGGTCCAACTTGAGGACCGCGTCTACCGGCATCGCTGCGTGGAGGCCTGGGCGATGACCGTGCCCTGGACCGGTTTCCCGCTCTCCGCCCTGCTGAAGGTGGCGCAGCCGACCTCCGCCGCGAAATACGTCGTTTTCGAGTCGGCGGTCCTGCCGCGCGTGATGCCCGGCGTCCGCTCCAGCCTGTATCCGTGGCCCTACGTCGAAGGCTGCACGATCGAGGAAGCCGCCAACGACCTCGCCTTCATGGTGACCGGCATGTACGGCAAGGAGTTGCCGAAGCAGGACGGCGCCCCGCTGAGGCTGCATCTGCCCTGGAAATACGGCTTCAAGTCCGGCAAGTCGATCGTGAAGATCTCCTTCTCCGACAAGCAGCCGGAGACCATGTGGCACGCCATCCAGCCGGAGGAATACGGCTTCTGGGCCAACGTGAACCCTGCCGTGCCGCATCCGCGCTGGAGCCAGGCCAGCGAGCGGGTGCTCGGCACCGGCGAACGGGTGCCGACGGTGATTTGGAACGGCTATGGCGAATGGGTCGCCGGGCTGTATGCTGACAAGAAGAACGAACGGCTGTTCACTTGATGGTGCCAAAGATCCTCGCCGTGTTGGCCGCAACCCTGCTGGTGGGCGCGGTGGCCGTTGCTACCCTCGGACCACAGGACATCTCCCTGGGTGAGGCGCTCAACGCCCTCGACCACATCCGCTTCGCCGCGGTGGAAGCCTACGTCCGCGCCCATCTCTCGGCCTGGTTGTGGGAGCACCCGGTCACGTCCCTGCTGGTGCGTCCGCCTTGGATGGTGCCGGCGGCGGTCGGCGTGCTGTTGGCAGGCGCCGCCATGACCATGGCGAACTCGCAGAAGGCACCAAATTCCAGGCGCCGCCGGAGCTAGCCTGGCTCCTGATGGGCTACAGGGCGAGCAGGCGTCGCGCTGCCTGGATCACGCGGTGCGCTTCGGTCCACAGCCCGAGTTCCGCCAGCGTGTCGAACGGGAAGAAGGCGGCTTCGCTCACGTCGCCGCCGGCGATGGGCGCACCGGCCGACCATAGACCGGCGAAGTCGAGGATGGTGTAGTGGAAGCGGATGCGGCCGTCCGTGTCCCGATGGATGCTGTCGACGTTGGCCACCAGGGTGAGCGGCCCGGCTGTGACGCCCGTCTCCTCGGACAACTCGCGCCGCGCAGCCGCCTCCGCGGTCTCTCCCAGCTCCTGCGCGCCACCGGGAATGCTCCATTGCCCGGCCGCCGGCGGGTTGCCACGACGGACCAGCAGCACCGCGCCGGGGCGCAGGATGACCGCGCCGACCCCCACCAGCGGATGGGACGGATATTCCCGGCTCACCATGCAACGCCGCCGGCCGGGACCGCGAAGGCATAGGGCGCGAGCGTCCGGGCCCAAGACGAGCTTCCGGAGACGTGCAGCCAGTCCTGGCCGTCGAACTGCCCGAGCGTCAGCGTCGCCGTGCCATTCGGCAGCGCCAGCCGCACCGATCGGACCGCCTCTGCGCGGATCTGTGGATTGGCCCGCACCGCGGTGAAGCGCAGCACGGCCAGGGACCGGCGCAATGCGGCATTGCTCGCCTCGTCGCCTCCCGCGATCGTCACCTGCGCCAGGTCCGGCACCGGCAAACGATCGTCGATCCAGTCTTTCACGTCCGCGCTCACCTGAAGGGGCGGCAAGGCTTGCCAGGCGGCGGGAAGGCCGGGCCGCCGCACGGCACCGTCGGAGCCGACGACGACAGCGCCGAGCACCTCGCCCGAGACCGCCAGCACCCGCACCAGCGTGCCATCCGCCGCCCCGCCTGGCACGGCATGGCCGAGCTTCAGTCCCAGCAGCCCGTCCACCAGCGCGTTGGCCGCATCCGGCCGCACCGGGTAGCCGCCGGACTGTGACAAGCCCCAGACCTGGCCGCGCCGTTCGAGCCACAGGACGCGGGCGCCGCTTGCCAGTTCGATCCGGTCGGCCAGGCGGTAGTTGGCGATGAGGACCGGCAAGGCCGGCTGCGGGCCAGGGTCCAGCACCGGCTTCGGCCGGGGGCGGAGCATGCCCGCCGCCAACCCGCCCGCGGCGATGGCCACGACCAATCCCGCCAACAAGAAGGACCGCTGCCGCATGCCATCCGCATAGCGCGGCGCTGGGCAGTCCGCCATGCGCGATGGGCGGTTTTCCATCAGGGCGGATTGGGTGATGATCTGCAATGCCTTTACGCGCGATCTTCAACGACGCCGTCAACGCCCAGGCGCGGCGACGTATCCGGGCACGCGCCCGCTACACCAAGCGGCTGCGCTCCCGGGAGCGGCTGTCCCACGTCTCCGTGCGGACCACGGCGCTGATCGTCGCCAGCGCGCTGTTCATGGAACAGCTGGACGGCACCGTCCTGGCCACTGCCTTGCCGACGATGGCGCATACCTTCGGGGTCGACCCGTTGCAGATGAACGTGGCGCTCACCGCCTATCTGCTCAGCCTGGCCGTGTTCATCCCGGCGAGCGGCAAGGTGGCGGACCGGTTCGGGACGCGCACGGTCTTCCGCTACGCGATCGGGCTGTTCACGCTGGGGTCGATCCTGTGTGGCCTGTCCGACGGCCTGTGGGAGCTCGTCGGCGCCCGCATCCTGCAAGGGATCGGCGGCGCCATGATGGTGCCGGTGGGCCGGCTGGTGCTGCTGCGCTCCGTCGAGCGCAGCGAGCTGGTCTCGGCGATGACCTGGCTGATGGTGCCCGCCACGATCGGCCCGGTGCTGGGGCCGCCCGTCGGCGGTTTCCTCGTGACGGCGTTGTCGTGGCGCTGGATCTTCTACATCAACGTCCCGATTGGCGTGCTCGGGATCATGCTGGCCACGCTGTACATCCGCGACATCAAGGAGGAGGGGCGGGTCGATTTCGACGGGTGGGGGCTGCTGCTGTCCGGCGTCTCGCTCTCCTGCCTCATGTTCGGCCTGGAGCTGGCCAGCCGGGGTGAGACAGACCTGCTGACGACGGCGGCGATCGTAGGGGTTGGGCTGTGCAGCGGCGCGCTTTACGTTCGCCACAGTCGCCGGCACGCCCAGCCGGTGCTGGATTTCTCGCTTATGCGGGTGCCGACCTTCGGCCTCTCGGTCATCGGTGGCGGGCTGACGCGGGTGGCGGCGGGGGCGGTGCCGTTCCTGCTGCCGATGATGTTGCAGCTTGGGTTCGGCATGTCGGCGCTGCAAAGCGGGCTTATCACCTTTGCCAGCAGTGCCGGGTCGATCCTGATGAAGGGCGCGGCCAAGCCGATCCTGCGGCGCTGGGGCTTCCGCAGCGTGATGGTCTGGAACGGGCTCACCTCCACGATCTTCCTCGCCGCCATCGCCTCCTTCCGGCCGGACTGGCCGACGGCGGTGATCTACGCCGTGCTCCTGGTGGGTGGGTTCTTCCAGTCGCTGCAGTTCACGGCCTACAACACGATCGCCTATGCCGAGATCGGGCAGAGCCGGATGAGTTCGGCGACGAGCTTCTACACGACGTTCCAGCAGCTCATGCTGACGCTCGGGATCTGCACCGCAGCGGCAGCCCTGGCCGGGTCGATCGCGGTGACCGGACATGCTCGCCCGCTTCTCCAGGACTACAGCGTCGCCTTCATGGTCGTCGCGGTCGTCTCCCTGGCGGCATCGCCAACCTGCGCGCGACTGGCGCCCAACGCCGGTGATGAGCTAAGCGGTCGGATGGTTCAGAAGCCGGCAACTCCGGCCGTTTCCATCGACACCGAAAGCGCAGACGCCGCCGGCATGGCCGGTTGAAGCAGCGGCCAATCAGCCCTTCTGCTGTTGCTCATCCTTCTGGATCGTCACCTTGCCCCCATCGGCCAGCGTCACGGGCGGGCTGAGCACGACCGCCTCGCCGCCGTTCAACCCGCTGCGCAGCTCGATGCTGGTGCCGAAGTCCCGGTAGACGGACACATCCCGCATGTGGACGACGCCACCGTCCCCGACGACGGCGACGCGAAGACCGTCGCCGTTGAACATCAGCGCCTCGGCCGGGATGGTGATGCCCGGCGCCGTGCGCGGGATGCCGATCTCGACGCTTACATAGAGGCCGGGGCGCAGCGTGCCATCCGGGTTCGGCACGTCCACTTCCGCCTGCATCGTGCGGGATGCCTGGACCAATGCCACGGCGCTGCGGGCCACGGTGCCGGTGAACACCCGGCCAGGCAGTTCCTCGACGCGCACCTTTGCCGGCAGGCCGTCATGGATGCCGATCGCGCCGCTTTGCGGCACGCTCATCTGCACCCGGACCACGCTGTCGCGCGCCAGGGTGAACAACACGTTCCCGCTGCCGTTGCTGTCGCTTACCAAGTCGCCCGTGTCGACGCTGCGGCTGGTGATCACGCCGTCGAACGGAGCGGTCACCTGCTCGTATCCGGTCAGTTCCTGCAGCCGCTTCACCGTCGCATATTGGGCCGCCAGGTTGGCCTCGGCGACCTTCACCGCCGCCTGGGCGGACCCGAGGCTGGCTTGCGACCCGACTAGGCCGAGCCGCGTGTTGTCGGCGTTCTGCCGTGTCTCCCAGCCAAGATTGGCCAGCGTGGAGGTGCGGCCGTTCGTCACCTTCGCCAGGTCCGTGTTCGAGATGGCTTGCTGCACCTGCGCGTTGGCCTGGGCCAGCGCGGCCTGGGTCTGCACCAGCTGCGCGTTGGCTTGGGCCAGTTGCTGATCCAGGTCCGGGGCGGAGATGCGGACCAGCAGGTCGCCGGCCTTGACGCGGCTGCCGATATCGACCCGCCGTTCGGCGATATAACCCGTGGCACGGGCATACAGGGTTGCCTGGTCGAAGGCGCTGACGGTGCCGGGCAGGGTGAACGGTACCGGCCCATCCTCGCGCTTCGCCGTCGCCACGCGGACCGTGGGCACGAAGTCGCGGGTTTGCTGCTGCGTCTGCGACGCCTCGGCCGAGCGGTCGTACTGGCCCCATGCCCCCCACCCGAGCAGCGCCAGGACGACCAGGCCGGCCACGACCAGCGGCCGTTTCGGCACTGGTCCCACCGGTTCTTCCTCTGCCTTTGTCGCAGCGGCCGGGGCCGGCTCGGCAGGCGCAGCCTCCCGACGGCGGCGGACCAGGCCGAGGCCCAGAAGGGCCACGACGCTGGACAGCGCTGCCGCTGCCGCGGAGCGACGTCCGGGATGCCGACCAGGCCGATCTACGCTCATACGTAATCCTCCAACGGCTTGACCTCGCCACCGCGGAGCGCGGCGTAGAGGAACGGCACGAAGAGCAAGGTCGAACACGTGCCGACGGCGACACCGCCCAGCACGGCCCGGGCCAAGGCGGCATTCTGCTCGCTGCCGTCCCCCAGCCCCAGCGCCATGGGGATCAGGCCGACGAACATCGCACCTGCCGTCATCAGCACGGGGCGCAGCCGGGTCTCGCCGGCTTCGATCGCCGCCTCCATTGCGGTGCAGCCCGTCTTCTCCCGGTGCTCGCGCGCGAAGGTGACGAGCAGGATCGAGTTGGCGGACGCCACGCCCACGCTCATGATCGCGCCCATCAGCGACGGGATCGACAGCGTGGTCTGGGTGATGAACAGGCTCGCGCAGATCCCGCAGAAGGCCAGCGGCAGTGCCAGCACCACCACCAGCGGGTCCCCCCAACTCTGGAAGTTCAGCACCATGAGCATGTAGACCGCGACCAGCGCCACGGCCAGGCCCAGCCCGATGCGATCGAACGCCTGGTCCTTGGAAAGGATCTGCCCACGGACGGTGATCTTGTTGCCGGGCGGCAGCTGCTTCTGCAGGTCCTGCACGATCGGCGTGATGTCGGCTTCCAGGCCTCCGAGTGGCCGGTCCTGCACGTTGGCCATCACGTCGTAGGTCGGTTGCGTGTTCTCGTGGCTGGCCACGAGCTGCAGCGCCCGGCGCTTCAGGGTCGCGACGTTGGACAGCAGGTTGGGCGCGCTCGCGCCGTTGCTGGCGACGAGCAGCGGCGTGTTCTCCACGTCGCTCAAGGAGTCGGTGCGGTATTCCGGCGTCTGCACCGCCATCTGATACGGGATGCCGCTGGCCGGGTCGGTCCAGAAGTTCGGCGACACCTGATAGGATGACGATAGCGACGTGTTGAGGTTCTGCGCCACCTGCTGCTCGGTCAGGCCGAGTTGGGCGGCGCGGATGCGGTCGACGTCGACGAAGAACTCGGGTGCGTCGACGATCTGCTGCAGGTGCACGTCCACCGCACCCGACACGCCGCGCAACCGGCGCACCACCTCCTGCGCGACCTGCAGGTCCTTCTCCCGGTCCTTGCCCGACACCTGGATGTCGATCGGTGCCGGCAAGCCGAAGTTCAGCACCTGCGTGATGATGTCGGACGGCTGGAAGTAGAAGATCGTGTTGGGGAATCGGTCCCGCAGGACCACGCGCAGGTTGCGCATGATCCCCGTGGTCGAGGGATGGCCATCCTTCAGCGACACCAGGATCTGGCCGTCGTTCAGGGCGACGGTGGAGCCGTCCGTGAACGCCAGGTTATAGTTGTTGGACGGCAGCCCGATATTGTCCAGCACCAGCGACACGGACGGCACCTGCTGGCGGATCGTGTCCTCCACCTGCTGGAACAGCCGCTCCGTCTCCTCGATGCGCAGGCCGGACCGGCCGCGGACGTGCAGAGTGATCGACCCGGCTTCGATCTGCGGGAAGTAGTCCTGCCCGACGAAGGTGAACAGCACGCCGCCGAAGGCCAGGGTCACCCCAGCCACGGACAGCGTCACCCAGCGGCGCCGCACCGCGGCGTGCAGCAAGGCGCGGTAGCCGCCGCGGAACCGCGTGAAGCCGCGCTCGAAGGCAGCGTGGATGCGGCCGAAGACGTTGGGCTTCTTGTCCGTCTTCTCGTTCCGGCGCTCGTGCTCCGCCCGCACCAACACGTCGATCATCACCGGCACCAGCGTCCGCGACAGCGCGTACGAGGCGAGCATGGCGAACACCACCGCCAGCGCCTGCGGCGTGAACAGGTATTTCGCCGCGTCCGTCAGGAACAGGACGGACACGAAGGCGGAGCAGATCGACAAGGTCGAGATCAGCGCGGGCTTGGCGATGCCGGACGCGCCCTCGACCACGGCGGTGCGGAACTCCTCGCCCTCTTCCATCAGGCGATAGGTGTTCTCGATCGCGACCGTCGCGTCGTCCACCAGGATGCCCACGGCCAAGGCCAAGCCACCCAGCGTCATGATGTTGAGCGTGTTGCCCAGGACCGCCAGCACCACGAGCGAGGTGAGGATCGAGAGCGGGATGGACACCAGCACGATGAGGGTCGATCGCCATGATCCGAGGAACATCAGGATCATCAGCCCGGTCAGTCCCGCCGCGATCGCACCCTCCCGCAGCACGTCGCCGATGGCGCCGGAGACGAACACCGACTGGTCGAACAGCGGGGTGATGGTCAGGCCTTTCGGCGCCGCGGCCCGGATGCCCGGCAGCAACGACTTCACCGTCTCGACGACCGACAGGGTGGAGGCGTTGCCGTTCTTCAGGACCGTCAGCAGTGCGCCCCGCTGCCCGTTGGTCCGCACGATGTTCTGCTGCACCTGGCTGCCGTCGCGGACGAAGGCCACGTCCTCCACGAGGACCGGCGCCCCGTTGACGACCTTGATCGGGATGCGGTTCAGCGCGTCGATCGTCGCAGGCGTGGCGTTCAGTTCCATCGTGTACTGGGTGTCGCCGATCTTGGCCTGGCCACTCGGCTCCGTCAGGTTTTGCGCGGTGATCGCGTTGACCACGTCCGTCGGTGCGAGGCCCAGCCCCTGGAGCGCGTGCAGGTCCAGGTCGACCATCACCTGCCGCTGCTTGCCGCCGAACGGCGCCGGCAGCGTGGCCCCGGGCGTGGAGGTGATCGCCTGGCGAACCCGGTATTGGCCGTAGTCGAACAACTGCTGTTCGCTCAGGCTGTCGGAGGAGAGCGCCAGCTGGATGACGGGCACGGCGGATGCGCTGTAGCGGACCACGATCGGCGGCTGGATGCCGGGCGGCATGACCGCGCGGATGGAGTTGGTGGAGGCGACGATCTGGGAGATGGCCAGGTCGATGGAGACGTCCGGCTGGAAGTAGACCTTCTCGATGGTCACCCCCTGCAGCGTCTGGCTTTCGATGTTGCGGATGCCGTTGACGTTGTTGGACAGGCTGAACTCGGAATAGGTGGTGACGCGCTGCTCCATCTCGCGCGTGTCCAGGCCCGTGTAGGTCCAGATGACGGATACGACGGGGATGTCGACGTTGGGCAGGACGTCCTTTGCCATGACCAGGATCGCGCCGATCCCACCCAGCAATATCATGAGTGACATGACATAGACGGTGATGCGGAACTTCAGCGCAGCTTTGACAAGCCCCATCGAACCCCCGTGCGGCAGTGCAGCATAGCTAAGTGGGGATGGGTTGGTTCCAAGCGTGCTTCATCACGAAGGCTTGTCACAGCTGCGGCGCGCCGGGTCGCAGTGGTCGCCCGCATCTTGATGCGGGTTGCACCGGCGCCTCCCGCATCAAGATGCGGGCTACGCAGCCTGTGCGAAGCGTCCGGCCAGGACGGCAAGCCGCTGGCGCACGGCCTCCAGGGCGTAGCCGTCCTCCACACGGGGAGCGCAGAACGCTCCGGCCGCGAGCGCGCCCGGGTAGAGCGCGGCATGCTCGGCCGCGTTGTGGAACATCGCCCGGCTGTCGTCGTCGATGAACGTCTCGGCAGCGGCACCTTCGGCCAGGATCGCCTCGTGGCTGGCCAGCTCGATGTGGACGTAGTGCACGTCCGCCCAGCCACGCTCCGCCACGATGCTGGCGCCGTTCACCAGGCAGCGCGCCGGGACCAGCATGCCATTCAGCAGCATCGCGTGCTCCGGTGAGACCAGCAGGTCCCGCCGTGGCAGGCCACCGCCCAGCGAGCCGGCGCGGAAGCGGACCGGTTGCACCTTGGGATTGGCCAGCACGAAGCGCCCGGCGTAGCTGCGGCGGCCGATCCAGCGGACAGGCTCGGCCCGGCCATCCGCCGTCAGCACGGCGTCGCCGATCGCCAAAGCCTCGACCGGGACTTCGCCCGTTGGGGTCGCGATGCGCGTTCCGGGGCAATAGCAGGCCACCGTCACCAGCGTGCCGGTGCCGCCATCGGTGGCGAAGTTGAAGTTCGCCACCGAGGTGAAGCCGGGCGCGAACGTGAGGTTGGCCGTGTGGGTGCCGTCGCTGAGCTGCAGTTGGTTGTTGCTGAAGCTGTCGGAGAGGGTGGCGAAGGCGACGTCCTTCAGGTCGATGCTGTCGCCGGTCATGAACTGGGCGATCGTGTCGCCGCCGAAACTGGCCGAGCTGTCGATTACCAGCCCCGAAGCCGCGCCCAGGCTGATCGTGCCCGCGCCGGTCGCCGCGCCGGTGATCTCCAGGCTGCCGCCGGCCGCCACGTCGGCTTCGCCCCCGAGGGCGAGGTTGGTTGCCGCGTTCACGCCGGCAAAGCTCGCCACCTGGCCGGTATCGACCTGGATCGTGTCGAAATGGTCGAACGCGAACCCGCCGGTGACCGTCCCGCTGCCGGCGGAAAGGCCGGAGAAGCCTGCACCGGTGCTCAGCTCCAGCGTGTTCGTCGCCCCGTTCGCCGTGCCACCCTCCACCTTGCCGGTGATGGTGTAGCCGGAGAAGAGCTGCAGGGTGGATTGGCCGGCGGCGAACTGGATCGCCGTGCCGTTGGCGCCGTCCGTGCTGGTGATCGCGCCGTTGTCGACCACGGTCCCGGCCACCGAAGCGAAGCTGACGGCGACCTTGCCGCTGATCGTGCCGCTGTTGCGGACGGCCGCCTGCACGTTGGACACCAGAACGCCGTAATCCGCGCCGCTCGTCACGGCTGCGCCGTTCACCACGAAGCCTGCCGTGACGCCGTTGTACAGCGTACCGCCACCTGCCAGCGACACGCCAGCGACCAGGCCGCCGGAGGGAGGCACGCCGCTGGCTTCGGTCGCCTCGATCGTGCCGAGGTTGGTGACGGTGGCGCTGCCGCTTGTCACCTCGACCCCGAATTGCCCGCCCTCGATCGTGGCGCTCGCGCTGCTGTTCAATCCGTTGTTGACCGTCCCGCTCGCGACCAACACGCCAGCGCCCGTTGCCCCCGTGGATAGGATCGCCGCATCGTTCGTCACGGTCGCGGCGTTGGTGACGAGCACGCCGGCATCCGCGCCCTGGATTACCGCCGCGGTCAAACCGCCGGGTCCGTTCACCACGGTGCCGTCGTCTTCGAAATACACGCCATAGCCGCTGTCGACGCCCGTGACCGTTCCCGAGTTGGTCAGCGTCCCGGCCGTGCTGAACACGACGCCTGCCAGGCCACCCTGGATGGTTCCCGTCGTCTCGTTGGTGACGCTGCCGCCGGCCAGGAAGACAGCCGTCGAAGCGGTGGCGGACGACGCCTCGACCTGGCCATAGTTATCGACCGAGTCGGCCGTGCTCTGGCCCAATACGCTGCCGCTCAGCACTTGGTTGGCGCCCGAATGGGAGGCAGCCGAGGCGCCGTTCACCAACGCCGCCCCGTCCAGCACGATGGTTGCGGCGGGGGCTTGCCCGCCGACGTAGGAATCGCCACTCACGTCCGTGTCGAGCGTCAGCGTGCCCGTCGTGCCGCTGGCGGTCGCGGCGTCCAGCGACTCCCCCGGCGTGACCGTCAACGCGCCCGGTCCGTCCAGCTCCAGCGACGAACCGCTCGGGAGCGTCAGCGTGTCGGTCTGGTCGGTCGTGATCGCGTTCGCCAACCCGATCGTGTAGGCGGTGTCGGCCGCGGAGTCGGCGCCGCCGCTGATGTCTGCGACGTCACCATCGAAAGCCGCCGGCGTCGCGGCGGTGAAGCTGGTCGTCATGGCGAGTGTCCTCAGCGGCTGGGGCATGCGGGCAGCCCCTCCATGTTAGGTGGCAAGAAGCGCGCGGAGCAACCTCTGCCACGAACGTTTCCGGGGCGGACGCGCCGCTGGCGGGTTCCGTGCGGGAGCGAAATCTGCCAATGTTCGGCCCAAGATAACACCAAGAGGTCGACGATGCCGCGCCATGCCTTGCTTCCCACCCTCGCGCTGGTCACAGCCTTCAGCGGGGCCGCCTTCGCGCAGGCGGCGCCGACGGCCGAGCAGGCCAGTTCGATCGAGGCGCAGATCAGTGCGTGGCTGAAGCAGGTGACCGGTGGCACGGTGCCGCTGCCGCCCCGGCCGGTGGAGGTCACTCCGGACGGCGACCACTTCGCCGCACGCGTGCCGCTTTCCATATTCGGCCAAGTGCAGCCGGACGACGCCGCCTTCACCACCTCCCTGCGGCCGCTGGGCGGCACGCGCTGGGCGCTCGACGACCAGGAGTTTCCGCCGGACCTGACCTTCACCGCGACGGAGATGGTGCCCGACTCACCGGATACCAAAGACCCCAGCCCGGACGGCAAGCACGCCGAGACGGTGACCTACCACATCGAGCTTGGCGAGCAGGACGTCCACGGCACCTTCGATCCGACCTATGCCACTGGGACGACCAGCGGCGGGACGGTGGCGTCGATGGACCTCAAGAAGACGGGCGGCATGGCGCCGTCCACCACCCATGTCGGGCGGTTCACCAGCCAGGCGAGCACCCAGCCGCTCGACCCGCAGCACGTCAACGTGGTGCTCGACGGCTCTGCGGCGGACTACTCGGTGAAGACGACCATGCCGGATGGCAGCGACTTCACCCTTGCGGCGGCGCACCTCGACATCACGGGTTCCGTGTCCGGCCTTGCGCACGATCAGATCATGCCGGTGGTCCAGACCTTGGCCGACCTGGGCCGCTTGACGCAGGCCAATGCGGCCAACCCCGGCAGCGATCCATCGAGCCCCGAGCAGAAGGCGATGCTGAACACCCTGTTGACCAAGGCGCATGCCTTGCTGACGGGCAGCAAGCTGGACGAGTCGATGAACGGCGTGACGTTCAACTTCGGCGGCACGGGCGGTTCCATCGAAAAGGTCGACCTATCGTTCGGCGGCGATGCGCCCAAGGACGTGCTGAGTGCCGACATGGGCTTCATCCTGGACGGGCTGAAGGTCGACGGGCTGCCGCCCAACCTCACCGCCTACCTGCCGACGCATTTCGCGATCCATCCGACCATCTCCGGCATCAGCGTGGCCGCGCTGACGAAGATGGGGATGGACGCGACGGCGGCGGCGCCGGCGGGTCAGCCTGCCCCGGACACGACGCCGGACATCCAGAGCCTGTTCGCGGATGGCGGCATCAACGTCGGCTTCGACAAGCTGGAACTCGCCGTCGTGGGGACCAGCCTGTCCGGCACCGGGAAGTTCGTGGCCACCGGGCCGCAGACCGTGACCGGCCAGGCGGAGTTCACCGCCAAGGGGTTGGACGCGCTGATCACGCAGATGCAGGCGGACCCGATGCTCGCGCAGGGCGTCCCCGTCGTCATCTTCCTGAAAGGCATCGCCCACACGACGGCCGACCAATCCGTCTGGCAGGTCTCCGTCGACAACATGAAGGTCCTCGTCAACGGGGTCGACCTGTCGGCGATGGCAGGCGGCTTCAACAAGTAGCCGCTACGCCGACAGGTAGGCTGCCAGCAGCACCAGCCCGGCCACGCCGAAGGTCGCATGGAGGCCGACCACCAGCATCGCCGGTGGTCGGCGCCGCAGCCGCGCGACGGTAAGGATGATGCCGCCGCAGAGTGCCGCAGCCACCAGCCATGCGGCGATCACCCCGAATGAGCCGGCCCCCTGCTGGACCCCGCGCACCGGGCCGAGCAAGCCGAGCAGCAGCAGGCAGAATGCCACGACCCCGACCAGCCCGTGCAGCGCGCCGGGCCACCATGGCTGCCGCGGCGGCGGCACCACCTGCGACAGGACGATCAGCCCCAATCCGATAAGCGCGCCCCCGGTCAGCAGCCAGGCGGAGGCGACCAGCACGGGCGCTACGCCGCCTTGGCCTGGTTGGCGATCCGGTTCAGGCCGCGCAGCGTCTCCCGCGCGGTCTTGATCCGGTCGTCCACCGCCATTTCTCGGACGATGGCGAGCTTGTGGTCCGGGCGCAGGCGGATGCCACCCTTCTGGGTGCCGAGCCAGGCGACCAGGCCGCCAGGGTTGCTGAACGCGTTGCCGCGGAACTGCAGCACCATGCCCTTCGGACCGGCCTCGAGCTTTTCCACCCCGGCCTCGCGGCAGGCGCGCTTCAGCGCCATGACCTGCAGCAGGTTGTCGACCTCGCCGGGCAGGGCGCCGAAGCGGTCGACCAGCTCGGCAGCCATGGCCTCGCTCTCGCCGTCCGAGGCCAGCGTGCCGATGCGCCGGTACAGCCCGAGGCGGACGGGCAGGTCGCGCACGTAGGTCTCGGGGATCAGCACAGGGAGGCCCAGCGAGATGTTGGGTGTCCAGTCCCGCTCGTCGTGCTTGCGGCGCCCCCGCTCGGCGCGCATCTCGCCGACGGCGTCCTCCAGCATCTGCTGGTACAGTTCGATGCCGACCTCGCGGATATGGCCGCTCTGCTCGTCGCCCAGCAGGTTGCCCGCGCCGCGGATGTCCAGGTCGTGCGAGGCCAGGGTGAAGCCGGCGCCGAGCTGGTCCAGCGTCTGCATGACGTTGAGGCGCTTCTCGGCCGCGGCGGACAGCCGGTGCGCCGCCGGCCACGTCAGATAGGCGTAGCCGCGCTGCTTGCCGCGGCCCACCCGGCCGCGCAGCTGGTACAGCTGACCCAGGCCGAACATGTCGGCGCGGTAGATGATCAGGGTGTTGACCGCCGGCATGTCCAGCCCGCTCTCCACGATGTTGGTGGAGAGCAGGATGTCGTACTTGCCGTCGCCGAACTCGGTCATCACCCGCTCCAGCTCGGTGGGCGCCAGGCGGCCATGCGCCTCCACCATACGGGCTTCCGGCACGATCTCGCGCAGCCGGTCGGCCATGCGGCCGAGGTCCTCGATCCGCGGCACCACGCAGAAGATCTGCCCGCCGCGGAACCGCTCGCGCTGGATCGCCTCGCGCGCCACAACGCCGTCGAACGGCATGATGAAGGTGCGCACCGCCAGCCTGTCCACCGGCGGCGTGGCGATCAGGCTCATCTCCCGCACGCCGGTCAGCGCCAGCTGCAGGGTGCGCGGGATCGGCGTGGCCGACAGGGTGAGGACGTGGACGTCGGCCTTCAGCGCCTTCAGCTTCTCCTTGTGGGAGACGCCGAAATGCTGCTCCTCGTCCACGATCAGCAGGCCCAGGTCGGAGAACTCGATCCCCTTGGCCAGCAGGGCGTGGGTGCCCACGACGACCGTTACGCTGCCATCGGCCAGCCCGCGCTTGGTCTCCGCCGCATCCTTGGCGGTGACCATGCGGCTCAACTGCCCGATCTTCACTGGCAGCCCTTCGAACCGCTTGGTGAAGGTGCGGAAATGCTGCCGGGCCAGCAGCGTGGTGGGCACGACGACGGCGACCTGCGCCCCGCTCATCGCGGCGACGAAGGCGGCGCGCAGGGCGACCTCGGTCTTGCCGAAGCCGACGTCGCCGCAGATCAGCCGGTCCATCGGCCGGCCGGCCGCCAGGTCCTCCAGCACGTCGCCGATCGCTCGGGCCTGGTCCTCCGTCTCGGCGAACGGGAAGCGGGCGCAGAACTCGTCCCAGCTGCCTTCCTGCGGCAGCAGGCTGGTGGCCTCCCGCACCCGGCGTGCCGCGGCGGTGCGGATCAGCTCGCCCGCCATGTCGCGGATGCGCTGCTTCATGCGCGCCTTGCGGTTCTGCCAGGACGCGCCGCCCAGCTTGTCCAGCGTTGCGCCGCCCTCGGCGCCGAAACGGCTCAGCACCTCGATGTTCTCGACCGGGAGGAACAGCTTGTCGTCGCCGTCATAGAGCAGGCGGAGGCAGTCGTGCCGTGCCCCGCTCACCTGCAGGGTGACCAGCCCGTCGTAGCGGCCGATGCCGTGGTCCTGGTGCACGACCAGGTCGCCCTCCGCGATCTCCGTCGCCTCGGCGATGAACTGGTCGGCCCGCTTGCGGCGACGGGCCGGGCGGCTGATGCGCTCGCCCAGCAGGTCCTGCTCGCCCACCAAGCCGAGGTCGTCGGCGACGAAGCCGCGCTCGAGCCCGAGGGTGACGAGCACGACATGGTCGCGCGGGGCGACGCGGACCTTCTGCCAGGTCTCGGCCACGTGCGCCTTGATGCCGTTCTCGCGCAGCAGATTGGCCAGCCGCTCGCGCGAGCCGCGGGTCCAGGCGGCGATCACGCAGCGGCGGCGGTCCCGCGCCCAGGTGGCGGATTGGTCGGCCAACTGCTTGAACACGTCGCTGTTGGCGTGGGCGCCGGCCTGGGTGAACAGGGCACCCGGCCGGCCGCCGGCGTCGATGCCGACCGCACCCTCCGCCTTGCCGTAGGGGCTGAACTGGAACAGGGGGCCCATGGCAAGCATCTCGTCCCACTCGGCCTGGTCCAGATAGAGACGGCGAGGGGGCAGGGGCCGGTAAGGCACCTCGCCATCGCGTGGCACGGCCTTGCGCGCGTCGAAGTGGTCGTCGATCATCTCGAAGCGGGCAGCCAGGACGTCATCGGACAAGGCGTCGAAGCTGACCGCGGCGTCCGGAAGGTAGTCGAGCAGGTTCTCCATCCCGGCATGGAACAGCGGCGCCCAGTGTTCCATGCCCGGGTGGCGCCGCCCGTCGGAGATGGATTGGTAGATCGGGTCCTTGGCGGCGTCCGGTCCGAACAGCTCGCGCCAGCTCTCGCGGAAGCGGGTGATGCTCGCTGGGTCGAGCGCCACCTCCGAGACCGGGCGCAGTTCCAGGCGGTCCATCCGCTCGGTCGAGCGTTGGGTCGTGGCGTCGAAGCGGCGGATGCTCTCCACCTCCTCGCCGAACAGGTCGAGCCGGACGGGGTCCGGTTCGCCGGCCGGGAAGATGTCGACGATGCCGCCGCGCAGGGCGTATTCGCCGGGCTCCATCACCGTGTCGGCCCGGCCGTAGCCGTTGGCCTCCAGGAAGCCGGTCAGCGTTGCGGGCGTGATGGTGCCGCCGGTCCGGACCGTGAGGCTGGCGCCGCGGAACACGCTGCGGGGCGGGACGCGTTGCACCAGGGCGTTCACGGTGGTCAGCAGGATGCGCGGCCGGCCGGCCGGCTCCAGCAGCCGGGCAAGGCAGGCGATCCGCTCGGACACGATCGCCGGGTTGGGGGAGACGCGATCGTAGGGCAGGCAGTCCCAGGCCGGGAAGCGCAGCACCTCGATCTCGGGTGCGAAGAAGGCCAGCGCCTCGTGCAGCCGCGCCATGCGGCTGTCATCCCGCGTGGCGTGCACGACGCTGCCATGGTGTTCCGCCCGGCGCCGGGCGAGCAGCAGCGCGTCGTAGCCTTCCGGGGCGCCGTAGATGGTCACCGCGCTCATCGGGCGGTCACGGCGGCGCGCATGGCGTGCAGCAAGGGTGCGTGCGGCCCGGCCGGGATCGGCAGCCGCCCCATCAGCCAGTCCGCGAGGTCGGGGTCCGGCAGGTCCATGAGCGCCTCGACCGCGTCCAACTCGGTGTCGGTGAAGCGCATCAGCCGCGGGGCGACGTAGCCGCCGATAAGTCGGTCGGTCTCTTGGGTGCCGCGATGGGTGGCACGGAACAGGATGCGACGGCGTCGCGCGTCAGGCTCGGTCATTGCGGCTGCATATAGCGGCGCCCGTGGGCGGTGTCAGCGGTTCGCAAGTCGCTAGGCGCGCCGATGCCGGATCGTGTAGTCGTGCAGACCAACGAAAGAACGGAGCCTGTGATGGAAGCGAAGGAAGCGATCGCCGCAGCAAAGGCCTACCTCATTGATCTGTATGCCGACGAAGTGGTCACGAACCTCGGCCTTGAGGAGGTGGAATACGACGCGGACGGCAAACGCTGGATGGTCACGCTGGCATTCTCGAGACCTTGGAATACACCTCGGACGCGGGCACAAGAGGTGTTGGAAAATCTAGGCGGGATTTCCTCTCTGAAGCGATCTTACAAAGTTATCGCGATAACGGAGGACGGGACCGTGCTGTCGATGAAGAACCGCCCGAGGGCCGATGCCGCCGAATGAAGGGTGCTGTCCTTCTTGACACCAACCTCCTGGTTCTCCTGGTGGTCGGTTCTGCTTGCAAAACCGACATTCGGCGGCATGGTCGGCTGCAAGACTACTCGGTTGAGCATTATGAGCTACTCACCGAACTGATCCTGGACTTCGATGATTTCGTCCTGCTGCCGCATATAGTCGCAGAGGCTTCCAACCTGTGCCGGCAGATCCGTGCCCCTGCCCGGACAAGGATCATGAATCAGTTCAGACGGCTTGTTCTCACGACGGTCGAAATACCGATCCGAAGCGCTGAAGGAGTGGGCCGGGCAGAGTTCAACCAAATGGGTGTCACTGACGCAGCCATACTCCACTTTTGCAGTGTGGAAGTTGACGGGATTGGCTCGACCTTGATCACGGCTGACTGCCCACTTGCCAACATTGCGCAGTCACTTGGCTATAACGCCATCAACTTCAGAGCAGACTTTAGTGTCTGTCCGGAACGTCGCTGTGGCGAGTCAGAGGCGCGCGTGCGCGCCGCCCGGCGGTGGTCTGTGAGCACCGGAGCGGAGCGGCCGAATGGGCCGTGAGCACCGGAGCGCAGCAGACGGCCGTCGGATGACCGTCACAGTAGACTTTCCGGACAGACACTTATGACCTGATCCGGAGCCTTCGATCCTGGCCAAGGTTCCGGCCACTGGCTATGAGCCCGACGTGGACGATCCGCTTGCCCCCCTCCTTGCTCCCTTGTCCGACCTGCGCGGCGTCGGCCCGGCCACGGCGGAGAAGCTGGCGCGGTTGACCGGCGGCACCCGCGTGCGCGACCTGCTGTTCCACTTGCCCGACAGCTTCGTCGATCGCCGCAACCGCGCCGCCATCCGCGACTCCGCGGCGGGGCAGGTGGTGACATGGCAGATCGAGGTCGCCGGGCACGAGCCGGCCGCCAAGCCCACCCACCCGCACCGGGTTCGGGTGACGGACGGCACCGCCTTCGCCGAGGTCGCGGTCTGGGACAAGCACCGCCTGGCGCACCTGATGCGCGCCCGCGACGGTGCTCCCTACATGGTGAACGGCCGGGTCGAGGCGTTCGGCAGCCGCCTGTCCATGCGCGACCCGGCCTACGCCGTGGCGCCAGAGGATGAGGCGCTGATCCCCCCGGTCGACCCGGTCTGGCCCATGACGGCGCGGCTCTCCATGCGCGAACTCCGTGTCGCCATGCGCGCCGCCGCCAGCCGGGTGGGCGACCTGCCGGAGTGGCATGACGCGGCGCTGCTGCGGCGGGAGCGCTGGCCCTCCTTCCGGGAGGCGCTGCTCGGCCTGCAATGCCCGGCCGAACCGCCGACGCCGCAATACCGCGCCCGGCTTGGCTACGACGAGATGCTGGCCCACCAGCTCGCCATGGCCTGGATGAAGGCCCGCGAGAAGCGACGGCCCGGCCGCCCGCTGCGTGCGACCGGCGCCATGCGGGCGGAGGCGCTGCGGCGCTTCGGCTTCGACCCCACGCCGTCGCAAACCCAAGCCTTGGCCGAGATCGATGCCGACATGGCCGCCCCGCGACGCATGCTGCGGCTGCTGCAAGGCGACGTCGGCTCCGGCAAGACGCTGGTGGCGCTGCTGGCCATGCTGGGCGCAGTCGAGGCTGGTGCGCAGGCCGCGCTGATGGCGCCGACGGAAGTCCTGGCCAAGCAGCACCTGCGCACCCTGGAGCGGCTGGCGCCATGCCCGGTCGGCCTGCTCACCGGCTCCGTCACCGGCGCGGCGCGGCGCAACCTGCTGCTGCAGCTGAACAACGGCCGCCTCCCCATCGTGGTCGGCACCCACGCGCTGTTCCAGGAGGCGGTGGAGTTCAAGGACCTCGGCCTGGCCGTGATCGACGAGCAGCACCGCTTCGGCGTCGAGCAGCGGCTGTTGCTTGGCGGCAAGGGCGAGCGTACGGACCTGCTGGTGATGACGGCGACCCCGATCCCCCGCACGCTGCTGCTGACGCAATGGGGCGAGATGGAGGTGAGCCGCCTGACCGAGAAGCCGGCCGGGCGCCAGCCGATCCGCACAACGCTGCACTCGCTGGGCACGCTGGAAAGCGTGGTCGAAGGCATCGGCCGGGCGCTCGACCGTGGCGAGCAGGTGTACTGGGTCTGCCCCATGGTGTCGGAGAGCCTGGTCACCGACCTGGCCGCGGCGGAGGCCCGGTTCGCGGAGTTGCGCAGCCGGTTCGGCCCGCGGGTCGGCCTGGCGCACGGCCAGCAGGACGCCGCGGTGCGCGACACCGCACTGGCCGCCTTCGCCGCCGGGCGCACCCGGTTGCTGGTGGCGACCACGGTGATCGAGGTCGGCGTCGACGTGCCCGGCGCCAGCGTGATGGTGGTGGAGCACGCGGACCGCTTCGGCCTGGCGCAGCTGCACCAGCTGCGCGGCCGGGTGGGCCGCGGTGCGGTGCAGAGCTACTGCCTGCTGCTGCACGAGGATGGCCTGACGGAGACCGGGCGCCGTCGCATGACCCTGCTGCGCGACACGGAGGACGGCTTCGCCATCGCCGACGAGGATTTCCGTCTGCGCGGCGGCGGCGACCTGCTGGGCAAGCGGCAGTCCGGCCTGCCTGGCTTCCGGCTGTCCGATCCGGAGGCGCAAGACGGCATGCTGCGCATGGCGAACCAGGACGCCGCCGTGCTGCTGGACCGCGACCCCAGGCTGGAGAGCGAGCGCGGCCAGGCGGCCCGGCTGCTGCTGCGTCTGTTCGACCGCCGGGCGGCGCTGGGCACGCTCGGCGCTGGGTAGCAAACAGGCGCGCGTAGGCTGCGATGCGCTCTGGCGGCTCACGACCCCGTCCAAGCTACCTTTCGTGTGCTGACCAACTCAGTATGATTGATTGCATCATGCTGGATCAACCAACCAGACGTGGTGTAGCACCGGATGAATGTGTTTGGTGGTTTGGCAATGGCTAGGACGTGTTCATGCGGTCCTGCAGTACCACCGCATCCTAAGGTTGCACCTTGAAGAAAGTTGCCTCACGAGCAGACCTAACAACGAAAATAATTCGTCAATTAGGTGTGCCTGCGTAACGCTTGATCCGATATGAAGTGGCTTGTAGCCGGCCTGGTCATAGGCGCTTCAACATTCTTCCGCGCGGCGGTAGCCGCGCCAGTTCCGCAGTGGGCTCTCGGCACGTGGGTGGCAACGTCGACCGTGGAGTCGGCCGAACGGCACGACCTCGGCGGCAGCTTCGTCGCCAAACTCACTGACGAGTTGGCGCGGACTCAACTGGAAGTCACGCCTGGCTTCGTGCAAGTGTCCGCTTCGCTTTACGGCTCCGACCCGAGCTTGGGTGTGGGCATCCACACCAGGATTAGCAAGGTGCCGCTGGCAACCGTCCTCGAAGGCATCGCCAGGCCTTACGTCTACGGTGAGCCTATCACGTACCATCCTGCGTTGTCCGTAACCATGGCGGCGGTGTCTTTGATGTCTGCGCTGAACACGGCCAGTTCTTCGAGCCGCAGACCGTGACCCCAGCCTACCGCTTTGCGAAAGTCCGCCATCACTGCACCGGCTACGGCCTGTTTCGTTTTCCCGACGCGTCGCACATAGCGATGCGGATCAAGCAGCCGTGGGGTGCGAACAAGGGCGTCGTGATCTTCACGCGATTTGAAACGATTCACCGTTAGCCTGCACTGGCCAGTCAAGCTGCGCGATATCGTCGGCGGCGCCTATCTCGAAGGTGAGACCGCCAGCCCGTTGTGATGCGCTGCCATTTCGCGGGAGGGCGGGAAAGCGCAGCGCCTTCCGCCACCCCGTGCCGCGCAATGGCGGAAGGGGGCGTCCGCTTTCCACCCTACTGTCTTACGACCCGTTCGACCACATCGGTCAGGGTGCCGCTGCGGAACAGATGGCCGGAGATGCCGGCAGCCTCGGCCGCAGCCATATCGGAAACCTGGTCTCCCACCAGGACGCAGCAGGCTCGATCCAGCGACCATCGGGCCACCAGGTCCAGGATCATGCCGGGCGCCGGCTTACGCCAGTCGCTGGCCCGGCGGTAGCGTGCGACCGTGCCTTGCTCGTGGAACGGACAGGTCCGGACATCGTCCACGTTGCCGCCCGCCATGCGGATTTCCCCCACCATCCAGCGGTGCAATGCCTCCACCGCCGCTTCGTCGAAGTAGCCGCGGGCGACGCCGGACTGGTTGGTGACGACGAAGACATGCCAGCCGGCTTCGGTCGCCAGGCGGATGGCATCCAGCGCGCCGGGCATCCACTGGAACCGCTCGCGCGTGCCGACATAGCCGCCATCGACGTTGATCGTGCCGTCGCGGTCCAGGAACAAGGCCGGTCGCGGGTGGGGGCAGGGCAGCTGCCCTACCTCGACCGGCCGCGCGGCGCCTGCGTCCAGCTGCTCCAGAAGCTGTATACCGAGGCCGAGCCCGTCGCGCACCGCCGTGCTGGGCGCCGCCTCCCGCAGCAGCCGGGCAAGGTTGAAGTCCAGCACCGCGCCGGTCTCGCAGAGCAGGAAACGACCCCGCAACAGCGGACGAACCTCGTCCAGCGGCAGGCAGCTCATCCGGACGTCCCGTGGCAGCACGGGCAGCGGCGGTGCCGCATCGATCAGCAATAACTCCGTGACGCCGAAGCGGACCAGCTCGCGCAGCAGCGGCTCGGGCGCGGCGCCCCGCGTCCGCACGACCGCCTGGCAGACGGTGGCGGTCACCCGCGATAGCGGCGGGGGATCAGCAGGTTGCTGCCGGCCGTGAGCACCAGGGTGGTCGCCATCAGCACCAGCGCCATGGCGGAGGCGAACGGCCAGTTGTTGTTGGTGCTGAACTCCCAGTAGATCAGCGGCGCCATCATCTGGAATCGCGGACCGCCCAGCAGGTAGGGCGTGGCGAAGGCGTTCATCGCCAGGATGAAGCAGAGGATTCCGGCGATGGCCACGCCAGGCAGCGCCAGCGGCCACACCACGCGCCAGAAACTGCGGCCGGGCGGTGCACCCAGGCTCTGCGCCGCTTCCTCCACCCGGGGGTCGATCGTCTCGATCGTGCTCTGCATCGTCAGCACCACGAAGGGCAGGTTGACGGACACGATGCCCATGACCACGGCGAACGGCGTGTACATCAGCTCCAGCCCATGCCCGGTGAGCCATCGCACCAGGTTGTCGATGGCGCCGCCATGGGCGAACAGGATCATCCAGCCCACCATCCGCACGACGCTGCTGACGAAGAGCGGCAGCACGATGCCAAGCATGCACAGCGTCTTCCACCGGCTGGTCATCCGCGCCAGCCGGTATGCGATGGGCAGGCCGAGCAGGAGGCACACCACCGTCGTGGCGAAGGCCACCCCCAGCGTGCTGCGCAGCACGCCGACATAGAACGGGTCCGAGACGAAGCGGAGGTAGTTCGCGCCGGTCACCGCCTCGATCATCAGCTCGGTCGCGTCGTATCGGTTCAGGCTGAACCGAAGCACCAGCAGCAGCGGCGCCACCAGCATGGCGGTGACGACGAGAAGGGCCGGGGCGAGGAACGCCGTCGCCGCCCGGGCCTGGCGCTCGCCCAGTGCGGCGGGCAGGCGGGTGGCGACGGCCTCCATGCCCGGCGTGCTCAGGCCTGCACGTTCTTCTTCCACCACTCCGACATCGGGCCCTGCAGCTTGCCGGTGATGTCGTAATTGGGCGGGAACAGCTTGGGCGCCGGGTTCGGCAGGGCCAGCTGCTCGCCGACCTTGCCCACCAGCTTGCAGTTCTCGACCGTCGGCAGGTAGCCCATGCGTTCGGCGAACCGGGTCTGCGCCGCCGGCTCCAGCATCGCGTTGAGGTACTTGAACGCGGCTGGTTTATTGGGCGCGTTCTTCGGCACCACCATGCCGGAGATGTAGAGCACGGAGCCTTCGGTCTGGAACTGCGCCTTCACCGGTATGCCGGCGTTCTGCCACATGATCACCCGCGCCAGCCACATGATGCCCACGTCGATCTCGCCGGACTTGATGCCGGCGCCGATCGAGTCGGTCGAGGGGTACAGCCGCAGCCCGTTGGCGTTCAGCTTCATCGCCAACGCCTTGGCCTCGTCGGAGTCGACCTTGTTGAGGTCACCGGTGGCGGCCAGCGCCGCCGCCATCATGATGTAGAAGTAGTTGATGTCGCCCACGCCGACGCGGCCCTTGTATTTCGGGTCCAGCAGGTCGGTGAACGTCTTGGGCGGTTCCTTCACCTTGTCCGGGTTGTAGATGATGACCTGGGGGCTCCAGATATGCGGGGCGTAGAATGGCGACTTGAGGTTCGGGAACACGTTGGCCAGGTTCGGCACCTTGGTGGCGTCGATCGCCTCCACCAGCCCGGCCTCGCCCACCTCGTGCCCGCGCACGGCCTGCAGGCACATGACGTCGTCCGCCCCGCGCGGCAGCCGCCGCTGCGCATACAGCTTGGCCACGCGCGGGTCCTCGTCGCCCACATCCTGCGTCACCGCGACCTGCTCCGGGGTCAGGATCGGGGCTTCGACGTTGTCGCGCAGCAGGTTGGCGTAGTCGCCGCCCCAGGTGGCGATGACCATGCTCTCCTCGGCGGCGGCGGTCCGCGCCAGGAACGGCAGGGCCGCGGCGCCCCCGAGGGTGGCTCGGCGCGAAAGGCGGAACGCGTCAGGCATGATGGGTGATCCTCGGTTGCGTGGTTCGGGCAGGCAGGCGCGGCACGGGCGTGCCGTTGGCGTCGAACAGCCGTTCGGCCGCTTCGTCCCAGCGTATCGTCACGGCGTCCCCGGCGGCAACCATGGGCGCGGCGCGGGCGGTGGTGTCGCGCACCAGCACGCGCAGCGCCGGGCCCAGCCGGACGAGGTGCTCGCGCACCGGGCCGAGATAGCTCACCAGCTCCACCGTTCCCATCGCGCTGCCCAGGCCCGCATCCGTGCCAGGCGCGAGCGACAGCCGCTCCGGCCGCAGCGCCAGCGTGCAGGGGCCGGCGCCGGCGTACGCACCGGCCAGCCGTACCGGCGCCCCGTCCGCCAGCACCGCACCGTCCGCCTGGGTGCCCGCCAGCATGTTGCTGCGGCCGATGAAGCCGGCGACGAAGGGGGTGGCCGGGCGCTCGTAGACGTCCTCCTGCGTGCCGGTCTGCTGCACGCGGCCGTCCTTCATCACCACCAGGCGGTCGGCCATCGCCATGGCTTCGTCCTGGTCGTGCGTGACCATGATGGTGGTCAGCCCGCTGGTGCGCTGCAACAGGCGGATGTCGCGCCCCACCTCGCCGCGCAGCGCGGCATCCAGGTTTGACAGCGGCTCGTCCAGCAGCAGCACCCGCGGTTCGATCGCCAGCGCCCGGGCGAGCGCCACGCGCTGCTGCTGCCCGCCGGAGAGCTGGCGCGGCAGGCGGTCGGCCAGTGCCTCCAGCCGGGTCAGCCGCAGCATCTCGGCCACGCGGGCGGCGAGCGCGGTGCGGCTGGCGCCCCGCATCTCCAGCCCGAAGGCGATGTTGCGGGCGACCGACAGATGGGGGAAAAGCGCGTAGCTCTGGAACACGAGCCCCAGGTCGCGGCGGTAGGGCGGCAGGCGGAGGATGCTGCTGCCATCCAGCAGGATGTCGCCCGCGGTGGCGGCGACGAAGCCCGCCACCATGCGCAGCGTCGTGGTCTTGCCGCAGCCGGAGGGGCCGAGCAGCACCACCATCTCCCCCTGCGCGATGTCCAGGCTGACATTGTCCACGGCGACGGAGCTGCCGTAGGTCTTGCCCAGCCGGTCGAGTTGCAGCCGGCTCACGCGATGACCCGCGCCACGGGCACCTGGCGGTCGAGGACCAGCAGCACGCCCCCCACCAGCACCACCTGCGCCACCGCCATCGCCGCCACCAGCGGGTCGATGTGGTACTGCAGGTATTGCAGCACGGCGATCGGCAGCGTGGTGACGCCGGGCGCGGTGAGGAACAGCGTCATCTCCAAATTCTCGAACGACCAGATGAAGGCGAACAGCGCCCCGGCCACGATCCCGCCCCGCATCGCTGGCAGCGTCACGCGCCAGATCACCGTCAGCGGCCGCGCGCCCAGGCTGGCCGCAGCCTCCTCCGCTGCGCGGTCGTGGTTGGCCAGCGAGGCCAGGCACAGCCGCACCACCCAGGGTAGGGTGATGACGACATGCGCCGCCACCATCAGCGGGATCGACCCGCTGAGGGGCAGGTCGGACCGCTCCTCGAGCATTACCGCCAGCACGTAGACGCCCAGCCCGATCGCCACGCCCGGGATGGTCAGCGGCGCCAGCATCAGCGTGGCGACGGCGTCGCGGCCGCGGAAGCGGTAGCGCGACAGCCCAATCCCCGCTGGCACCCCGATGAGCAGGCTGACGCTGACGGCCGCCAGCGCCGTCAACAGGCTGGTGCGCAGCGGCCCGGCGAACTCCGGCAGGATGCGCGCATACCATCGCAGCGTGTAGCCGTGCGGCGGGAATACGATGAGCGTCTCGTCGAACACGCTGAGATACAGGGTGAGCACCAGCGGCACGAAGATGATCCCGGCGCCGAGCACCAGGAGGCTGCCAACCAACCACCGACCAGCCCGCTCGCGCCACGGCTCACCCATGGATACTCCCATCCAGCTTCACCCGATCCGACACGGCCCGATGGAGCAATCAACGTGCCATGCACGGCCACACCCGGCAACGCTGCGGCCGCCGGGTAAACGGGCCGGTAATCTTAACCCGTTAAGAGCTCGCAGTGGATCCATCCCGGAGAGAATTCGTGCACCGCATCGCCATTGCTCGCCGCCTGCTGGTCATCCTGGTGATCGTCGCCTTGGCGCTGACCGGAGCTTCGGCCTGGAGCCTGCTGACCCTGCGGGCCGCCCTGCTGCACGAACGGGAAACGAAGATGCACGACATGGTCGAGAGCGTGGTCTCGCTGATCGCCACCTTCGACCAGCGGGGCCGCGAGGCCCACCAGCCGCTCGCCGAGGTGCAGCAGGCGGCGAAGGCGGCGATCCGGGCGATGCGGTGGGGCGCCGGCGACTATTACGGCGTCTACCAGTATGACGGCATCACGCTGGTGCACGGCAACCCGAAGAACGAAGGCCTCAACCGCATCAATGAGGTCGATCCCAGCGGCAAGCACCTGGTTGCCGACATCATCACCCTTGGCAAGGCCGGTGGCGGGATCTCCGAGTATTCCGTGCCCCGTGCGTCCGGCGGCGCGCCGCAGGCGAAGGTCGCCTATGTCGGGCGCTACGAGCCCTGGCAGTGGGCGGTGCAGGCCGGCGTCTACGTCGACGACGTGGATGCGACCCTGCAGGTGGAGGCGCTGCGCCTCCTGGGGGCGACGCTCGTCCTGCTCGCCGTCTCGGCGTTGCTGATCCACCTCATCGGCCGCGGCATCACCGGCCCGGTCCAGGCGCTGATCCGCGTCATGCAGGACCTGGCGGCGGGGAACACGGGCGTCGAGGTGACGGGTGCGGCGCGTGGCGATGAAGTTGGGGCGATGGCGCGCACCGTCGAGGTCTTCCGTGACGGCGCCATCGCGCGCCGTGACCTGGAAGCCGCCCAGGCGGAGCAGCGGCGCGTCGCCGCGGCCCTGAACGAGGAGCAGTCGGCGCAGCAGGCCGAAACGCTGCAGCAGCAGACCGCCATGGTCGAGGCGCTGGGCGTCGGGCTGGAGCATCTCACCGCGGGCGACCTGACCTACCGCGTCGGCGGGCAGTTTCCCCAGCAATACGAGGGGCTGCGGACGAACTTCAACGGTGCGCTGGTCCAGCTCCAGGCGATGGTGCTCGGGATCGCCGAGAACACTGCGGCCTTGCGGTCGGGCGCATCGGAGATCTCGCAAGCGTCGGACGATTTGAGCCGCCGGACCGAGCAGCAGGCCGCGAGCCTGGAGGAGACGGCGGCCGCGCTGGACGAGATCACGGCCACCGTCCGCAAGACCGCGGAAGGCGCCACGCTTGCGCGGGAGGCCGTGCTCAAGACCGGCACGGATGCGGAGCACTCCGGCAAGGTGGTGGAGGAGGCGGTCGCTGCCATGGGCGAGATCGAACGCTCCTCCAGCCAGATCGGCCAGATCGTCCACGTGATCGACGAGATCGCGTTCCAGACCAACCTGCTGGCCCTGAATGCCGGGGTCGAGGCGGCGCGGGCCGGGGACGCCGGTCGCGGCTTCGCGGTCGTGGCCAGCGAGGTGCGGGCGCTGGCGCAGCGCTCCGCCGGCGCGGCCAAGGAGATCAAGGGGCTGATCGCGGCCTCCGCGCAGCATGTCGGCACCGGTGTCCGGCTGGTCGGCGATACCGGGCAGGCGCTGGGCCGCATGCTGTCCCAGGTCGCGGATATCCGCGCCGCGGTGAGCGAGATCGCCAGCTCGGCGGAAGAGCAGGCGAGCGGGCTGCAGCAGGTCAACACGGCGATCAACCAGATGGACCAGGTGACGCAGCAGAACGCCGCCATGGTGGAACAGAGCACCGCCGCCGCGCGTGCGCTGGCGCAGGAAACGGAGCAGCTCTCGACCCTCGCGGGCCGTTTCCAGCTTGGCCAGCCGGCTGCCCCGCGGAGCATCGCGCCCCACCCACACGCCGCGCGCCCGGTGCGGTCCGTCAAGCGGGCGGTGCTGCGCGGCGGCGCCGCCCGCGCGCTCGCCCCGGCGGAGGCCGATGCCGGTTGGGAGGAGTTCTAGTGTCCTGCCCCCGAAGGTCGTCGCCCTTGCGACGGATGCAGAAGATAAGCAGGCTACTGGAAATGAAGAGCGAGCGGCTTGGACACTCGCCTGCGCACTTCAGACTTCCTGCGTTCCTTCACCGGCGTGGCGCTCCACCTCACGGAGCGGCTACCTGGCCCCCGCGATCAGGCGCGCCGGCCTCCATGACCTTTGCGTCGTCAGGATCCTGCCGCAGCGCGTCACCGTAGTATTTACGCAGTCAAATAACTCGATCCCCTGCTGCATGTGCCCGGAGATATCCCAGCCACTTGCCGGCCGGCATTGAAGGATGACTTACCCGAAACTCCGCCAAACGGCCGAAGCCTCGGGCGAGACCATTCTCGTTCCGGCCTGCTCGAACTTGGCCGCGACCGCACGAAGGGTTTCTATGTCCTGTGATATGACTCCGATGGCATCACGGCCACCCGGAACGGGAGCCTCTATTTAAACCGTGTCCGATGCTTTCGGTATGCCGGACCCATACAAGCGCTCGCATTCCTCGATGTAGAGCCGCTCACGCTCCCTGTGGGCCGCGGCGAGGCGGGCGAACGCGTCGGGCTGGCCGGCGAGCACCCCCGTGCCATGCTGGCGCAGCACGTCCGCCACGGTGGTGAACCAGGCCCGCACGTCGTCCTCGGTCTTGATGGCCTGCCCGGGCGGGAGCTTGAGTGAAACCGACCGGCCGTCCATGAACAGCAGGTCTTCCAAGCTGAAGGGGTTCTCGTGGAGGGTCGGGTTCGCCAGGTCGATGATCCGACACGCGGAGTCATACTGCGTTGGATAGTGGATCTTGACGCACACGCCGTCCGACGAATAGTCCAGCTTGGTCCTCGTTGTTTGGCCCGGCACCAACCCGAACTCGGATTGGAGGAAGGCGAAGATTTCGCGGCCGATCCGGAAAACGCCGAGCGGCCCGTCCGGGTGCGGCTTGAGCTGCTTGGCGATGGCGATCAGCCGCGCACCGACTGCCATGACCTTGGCATAGTCGGCATTCTCGTCCAGCGCCTTCCCATAATACGCCCGCAGATCATCGAAGAGTTCCACTTCCTGCTGCATGCGCTCGGATACGTCCCATCCACTTTCGGGTGGGCTGTCCAAGATTTCCTCGCCGAAGTTCTGCCAATCAGCCGCAGCCTCGAACATGTCGTTGGCGAGACCGCTCTCATTCCGGCCCGGCTCGAACTTGGCCGCTAGCTCACGAAGGGTCTCTATGTCTTGCGATATCATTTCCATGGCTTCACGACCACTGTTGCTCGTATTAAACGATCGCCCTTTCCCCTGGGCAGGTAATAGTTGATGTGCGGATCGTTGTGCGTGCTCCGTCCCGGCGGATGCCCTTCCTCGATCCGTACCACTGTGCCGCCGATTTCCTCAATCATACGCACCGCCTCCTCCCGTGTCGGTATCCGGCCGTTGAGCGTTTCGTGCGTTCCAGGCTGGCTTAGCTCGGCGATGGGTTTGTTGTAAGAGGGTGTGCTGTCCCAGCCCCACGACGTCATGATCGGCGCCGCGGCGCCGATCAAAGGCGGCCCGTGGCCTTGGCCGCGCGTTTCCCGGTCGAGCGCCAGCACCTCGTCGTCCGACATGCGGTCGACGTCGAGCGGCACGCCGTCCCGCAGGTAGACCAACCCGCCCCCGGAGCCCATGACGCGTCGCAGCCCGGCCGCCTGCTCGTGCCAGGTCTCCGTCAGGCCGAGGCCGTGCAGCCACCACCAGATCGCGCCGTGCGCCGGTTCCGTCGCGGCAGCGGGCGCCGGGTACGGCTCCGCGTCGGCGGCCAGGACGAGCGGCGCCCGCGCAGCCGGCCGCGCCCGGGACGCTGCGACCGCCGCCAGCGTCGCCGGATCGTCCGCCCGGTCCTGCGCGTCGGCCAGGAAGCGGTTCCAGTTCCCGAGGCCGATGGCCTGCATCGCGGCCGCCACCCCCTCCGAAGCGCGGCGCAGGTCCTGGTGGTCCCGCGCGGTTGCGATGCCCAGCGCCGCGATGCGCAACCCCTGCACGGCGCCGTCGTCGCCCCGGCGGCCGAAGAAGTGCGCGCCGAACCCCTGCGCGTCCAAGCCCGCCGCGCCGGACCAGCGGACCAGCAGGTCTGGGAGGCGCCGTGCGGCGCCGGACGTGTGCACCGTCCCGCCAAGGCCTTGCAGGTGCCGCGGAAGCGCGGCGAAGCCGCCGTTCGCCACCGCCTCCGCACGCTCGGCCGGGCCGCCGGGTCCGAACAGGGGCTCGTCCGCATCGGATGGGGCGTGGCCCGGACCCGTGCCGTGCCCGAACCAGCCGTGTTCCTGCCGCCCCTGGTATTGCCAACTGTCGTTCGTTCCAACCACATGCCCAGTTCCACGGTTGAGCCAGGCAGTCTAGAACAAAGCGAGAACGGTTTCAACGCGACCGTTGCCGATGCGGTGGGGCTATCGTGCCGCTGCACCGCCGCGCCGCTATCGCCCATCTCCGCCGCCTTGTGCATCGACCCGGCGGCGATACTGTGGCCGCAGGAGGGGCCGGGCATGGTGCGGGGTGTCGGCGGATCGAGCTTCGAGGCGGAACTGGCGCGCATGGCGCCCATGACCGCCGGCGTCACGTCCATCGCGGTGGACGAGCTGAAACAGCGTGTTGCCAAGGCGCAGGCGCTGATGCGGGAGCAGGGGGTCGATGCCCTGTACCTCGATACCTCCACCAACCTGCGCTACTTCACCGGCGTGGCGCTCACCCTCACGGAGCGGCTGCACGGCGCCGTCATCCCGGCGGAGGGCGAGGTCGCCTATCTCAGCCCGGCGTTCGAGGAGCCGAAGACCCGTGAATACCTCCGCTTCGGCGGCGACATACGCTGCTGGGAAGAGCACGAGGACCCCACCGCCCTGGTGATCGAGACCGTCCGCAGCAAGGGCTACGAGAGCGGCACGATCGCCGTCGACCCAGCGACGCCGTTCTTCACCGTCGACGGGCTGCGCCGCGCCGGCAACCGGTTCAGCTTCGCCAGCGCTAGCTCCATCACCGCCGCCTGCCGCCAGGTGAAGTCCCCGGCGGAGGTGGCGCTCATGCAGGTGGCGATGGACATCACGCTGGCGGTGCAGAAGGCGGCGGCGCGCTGCATGCGCGCGGGCGTCACCACGGGGGAGGTGCAGGGCTTCCTGGACGCGGCGCACCGTAAGCTCGGCGGCCAGCCCGCCTCCCGCGCGGTGCAGTTCGGCGAGGCCACCGCCTACCCGCACGGCGTGCCCTACCCGCAGACGCTCGTGGACGGTGACATGGTCCTGGTGGACACCGGCTGCTTCGTGGAGGGCTACCGCTCCGACATCACCCGCACTTATGTGTTCGGTAACCCGACGCCCCGGCAGCGCGAGATCTGGGAGCTGGAGTTGCGGGCGCAGCAGGCCGGCTTTGACGCTGCCGTTCTGGGCGCGCCCTGCCAGGCCGTGGACATCGCGGCGCGCGGCGTGATCGAGGCGGCCGGCTTCGGCCCGGGCTACAAGGTGCCCGGCCTGCCGCACCGCACCGGCCACGGCATCGGCATGGACGTGCACGAGGACGCCTTCATGGTCCGCGGCAACATGACGCCGCTGGTGCCCGGCATGTGCTTCTCCTGCGAGCCGATGATGTGCATCTACGGCGAGTTCGGCGTCCGGCTGGAGGACATCATCTTCATGACGGCGGAGGGCGCCCGCTGGTTCACCCAGCCCTGCCACTCCGTCGACGACCCGTTCGGCATCGAGGGAGCCTCCGCATGACCCAGACCCTGTTCGTCAACGGCCGCATCCTGGACCCGCGCCACGACGGCCCGCGGGACGGGATGGAAGTGCTGGTGGAGGGCGGCACCATCCGCGAGGTGTCCGACCGGCCGATCCGCAGCGAGGGCGCCGAGCGGTTCGACCTCGCCGGCCGGGTGCTGATGCCCGGGCTGATCGACGCGCACGTGCACGTGATCGCCGCCTTCGCCGACCTGGCGGCCAACGCGGTGCAGCCCTCCTCGCTGGCGGCGTTGCGCGCCGGGCAGATCATGACCGCGATGCTGATGCGCGGCTTCACCACGGTGCGGGACGTGGGGGGTGCGGACCGTGGCCTGGTGGAGGCGCAGGCGGCCGGCATCGTGGCCGGGCCGCGCCTGGTGATCTCCGGCAAGGCGCTCAGCCAGACCGGCGGGCATTGCGACATGCGCATCCGCTCGGACGACCGCACCCCGTCCGAACACCGGGTCGGCGCGATGGGCCGGTTGTGCGACGGGGTGGAGGCGGTGCGGCTGGCGGCGCGGGAGGAGCTGCGCAGCGGCGCCGACTTCATCAAGGTAATGGCCAATGGCGGCATCGCCTCGCCCGCCGACCCCATCCACATGCTGCAATTCAGCCGCGACGAGCTGAAGGCCGCGGTGGAGGAGGCGGTGAACTACGGCACCTACGTCTCCGCCCACCTCTACACGGACGCGGCGATCCGCCGGGCGTTGGAATGCGGCGTCCACTCGCTGGAGCATTGCAACCTGATCCAGGCGGAAACGGCCGGCATGGCAGCGGCGGCGGGGGCGTTCGCGGTGCCGACGCTGATCACCTACGACCGGCTGGCGATCGAGGCCGCATCGCTCGGCATGGCGGCGGACAGCGTGGCGAAGATCGAGACGGTGCGGCGGGCGGGCTTGGAGTCGCTGTCCATCCTGCACGGAGCCGGAGTGCGCATGGCCTACGGGACGGACCTGCTGGGCGCCATGCATCGCCACCAGTCGGGCGAGTTCGCCCTGCGCGCGCGGGTGCTGCCGGGCCTGGACGTGCTGCGCTCGGCCACGACCGAGGCAGCGGAGCTGTGCGGCCTGGCCGGGCGCGCCGGCATCATCGAGCCGGGGGCCGATGCCGACCTGCTGGTGGTGGATGGCGACCCGCTCGGCGACTGGAGCCTGCTGGAAGGGCAGGGCGCCCACATGCCCGCGATCATGCAGGCCGGACGGTTCGTCAAGCGGCTGAGCTGAGTTGCACTCAGACGTGCGCCGCGCCTCCGGCCAGGCATCAAAGAGGCCGGGCAAAATTCCGGTCTGCCCTGATGATGGTAGACTCGCCCGTCATCGCGAGCCGCCTCTGAGCGGCGTGGCGATCCAGGCTGCCCCGATTCGAGCCGATGTGGCGGTCGCGCTGGGTTGCCTCGGCGCAAGCGCGGCTCGCAAGGACGACGGCTGAGGCGCCGTAGGGCACCGAAGCCGACGGCTTGGCGGGCTTTACACGGTGGACGCAGCTCTTACCATGTCGCCGTTGTGATCGGCTGTCATCCGAGAGATCGTTGGTCCAATGACCTATTTAGCCGGTTGCTCAGCCACCTCATGCGCGTGATCAGATCGCAGTTCGATCCTCGTCATGGGTCATGCACCTGGCCTTCTCCTTCTTGCGTTTGAAGCGAGGGCAGGCGTCACCCGGATCATGCCGTCCCTAGCCTTCGAGGCCTTGCACAGGCATTTGTTCAGAACCTGGCTCGTTGCCCCTGATCTCCTGCGTCGACCGAGCTCCCGGAACCGGCCGAGGTCATGGGCAGGCAAGTCATACGCCCACGTTGTAAGTTGGAGTGACGTTCGAGGTGATTTCGTTCATTCAGGCTTCCGGACGGGTAGCACCTACTTCTGGAGCCGCTTGCGGACTGCGCGGAACGTCGTCGCTTACTACGAGATCTTCAACGAGTGTCTTCTTACACTCAGTAGCCCACTGATCGGGCGCGTGACTCCCGCAAGCTGGACATCCAAGCATCCGCATGGTGCTCCTTATTTCTTGGAGTTTCTTCCGCTGCTTCGACACGACGGCGGCGTCGAAGGCTTCCTCCCCGAATTCAGCTACCGCGATTACGTGCCCGCAGGCGGGTGCGGCGGGTCTATCAGCCCCGCACAAACGGCCTACCTCAGCCGGCTGATCGACGCAGTCGAGAAGCACGGCCAAATTCCTGTTCTCACCGCCACTCGGAGCGTCGGTCGGCTTCGCGGCATCAAGGCCAAGTTCCCTGGCCAACACATACTCCTCTATCGCAACCTCTTTCACCAATGGTGTTCGTTTACGGAGCAGGCGCATCTCGGCAACAGCTACTTCCTCGATCGCGCCATCGAAGTCGTCCATCTCGGGCGGCATGACCCCGTCCTGGCCGAGCTGGACGGCCTCTTCCCAGTCGAAAAAGCGTCCCCGCACGACCCGGATAATTTCTTCCAGTTTCTCTTCCTGCACCTCTACATCTATTCGCACGCCGTGGGCGCTGCCGACCTGGTTGTGAACGTCGACCGCCTCGAGCATGACCTTGCCCATCGCGAGGAGGTCGAGCACGCGGTTGCGGGGCAGGACGTGCGGATCAGCTTGGCGGACGCGAAGAGCACCGCCGCGTTTTCGCTGCTCCCACCGGAGCCGCGCAGGGCCTTCCACGAGAAGGTCCTGGTGGTGGGTAACATCATCGCAAACCAAGCGCCGGACCAAGTCGGAGCAGCCTTCGTCCACAAGGCGGTGCACGAGCTCTTGGAAGAGCACGGACGACACGAGTTCTACGCCGGATCGCTCCGCTCCGTCCTGATCAAGGATGGCGGGCTGCTGGCTGAACGGGACAGGCTGCGCTCGGAGCGGGATAGCCTGACCGATGATCTAGCCAGATCGCAGGCCATCCGGGACGCCGTGACCGTCGCGCGGGACGAGCTCGGCGTCGAGCGTGACGCCTTAGCCGCCGAGCGTGATCGATTGCTGACGCAGCGGGCTTCGGATGTGGCCGAATGGGACGCCGCCCATGCGGATCGCAACAGCCTTGTAGCCGAGCGTGACGGATTGCAGGTCGCCATGGTGGCCGAGCGAGACGCCATGCAGCGGGACCTCGATGCCGTTGCGGCCGAGTGCGACAGGTTGCGTGCCGAGCACGCAGTCGCCCTTGCCGACCGGGACGCCATGCGGGCGGAGCGCGACGCCGCCGCTGCCGAGCGCGACGGCTCGCGTGCGGAACACAGCGCCACGGAAGCCGAGCGGGATGCCATGCGGCGGGACCTCCATGCCGTCGCGGCCGAGTGCGACAGGTTGCGTGCCGAGCACGCAGCCGCCCTTGCCGACCGGGACGCCATGCGGGCGGAGCGCGACGCCACAACCGCCGAGCGCGACGGCTCGCGTGCGGAACACAGCGCCATGGTGGCCGAGCGGGACGCCATGCAACGGGACCTCCATGCCGTCGCGGCCGAGTGCGACAGGTTGCATACCGAGCACGCAGCCGCCTTTGCCGACCGGGACGCCATGCGGGCGCAGCGTGACGCCACCGCTGCCGAGCGCGACGGCTCGCGTGCGGCGCTCAGCGCCATGGCCGCCGAACAGGACGAACTGCGTGCGGAGCGCGACAAACTTGCTGCCGACCGTGATAGCTTCGGCGTCGCGCTTTCCGCCGCCATGGTCGAGCGGGACACGTTGCGGAGCGCGCGCGACACCCTGGCCGCTCGTCACGACGTCGTGGCAACGGAGCTGCAGCACGCGAGGCAGGCGTGCGAGAGCTTGCAGGCCGACTTCGAACAGGCGGTTGTCGACGCCGATATGCTCCGCCAACAGCTCGATCTAGTCCGCGACTGGGCTGTGCAGGACCGCGCTGCCGTGCTGCATTCGCTCAGTTGGCGTCTGACGAAGCCGTTGCGCCGGCTTGGTTTCGATCGGCCAAACCGTCCGGCCCGACCAGCTGTGCTGTCGCAACCAGTCGTGGCTGAGAGGCCGCGCAGCCGTTGCGGACACAAGGATCAGTAAGGGCAGCGTAGCCAAACCGCCATCTCTGTGGCTGATCGCTGTGGAGGCAGCGGCGGCAAACGCGTTCGGAGGCCGAACGGACCCTGTGACCGGCTTGGGATCGATGCCGTCGCTCGGCTGGCGGCGGGTATCGCGAAGAGTTGGGCGCCGACGCGACAAAGTCAGGGTCCGGACGATACGACATCCAAGCGGCAAGCTGAGCGGCCGCGCCGCGCAGGCCGTCTCCTCATTCCCTACGCCGCCTCGTCGCCGATGAAGGCGGCAGCCGGGTAGCCCTGCGCGAACAGCAGCGCCCGAAGGTCGGCGTGGTCGACGCGGTGGCGTGCGGCGGCGGCGACGATCGGTTTGGCATGGAACGCCACGCCCATCCCGGCCGCGCCCACCATGGCCAGGTCGTTCGCACCGTCGCCCACCGCGAGGGTGGCGGCCAGGCGCAGGCCTCGCGCGGCGGCCAGTTCTTCCAGCACCGCCAGCTTGGCGCCGCGGTCCAGCACCGGCTCGCCCACCGTGCCGGTCAATGCCCGGCCGTCATCCTCCAGCGTGTTGGCGCGGTGGACGTCGAAGCCGCACAGCGCCGCGACGCGACCCGTGAAGAAGGTGAAGCCGCCGGACACCAGCGCCGCCGTCGCGTTGTGCGCCCGCATGGTTGCGACCAGGGTCCGTGCACCCGGCGTAAGCCGCACTCCGGCCCAGGTCCGCTCCAGTGCCGCCAGCTCCACGCCGCGCAGCAGGCCCACGCGTTCGCGCAGCGCTTCGGCGAAGTCGATCTCGCCAGCCATGGAACGCCGGGTGATCGCCGCCACGCGCTCCCCCACGCCGGCGATGGCGGCCAGCTCGTCCAGCGTCTCGCCGGTGACGACGGTGCTGTCCATGTCGGCGACCAGCAGCCCCTTGCGCCGCCCGCGGCTATGCACGACCAGCGCGTCGACCGCGGCCCCGTCCAGCACCGCGCGCACCGCTGGGAGGTCGGGCGCGCCGGGACAGGGGATGTCCACCGCCTCGCCCGGCGACAGCGGCTGCGGCGTGCCGCCGCCCACCGCGTCGCGCACCGCCGCCACCAGGCCGGGCGACAGGGTCGTGGCGGTGCGGGCGGCGACCAGCGTGAGGAGATGCGGCATGATGGGTCCGCCATGGCATCAAGCGACCGGACCGACAAGGCGGCATTGCCGCCGGCCATCATCGTGGCCGGGCCGACCTGCAGCGGGAAGTCCGCACTGGCGCTGCATCTGGCTCGGCGCTTCGGCGGCACGGTGATCAACGCCGACTCCATGCAGATCTACCGCGAGCTCCGCATCCTCACCGCCCGCCCGACGGAGGCGGAGGAAGCGCTGGCGCAGCACCGCCTCTACGGCGTGCGCCCCGCCGCCGAAGCGGGCAGCGTCGCCTGGTGGCGCCAGGCGGCCCTCGTGGCAATGGCGCAGGCGGCGGTGCCGATCCTCTGCGGCGGCACGGGCATGTACCTCCGCTCGCTCACGATCGGGCTGGCGGACATCCCGGACCCGGGCGACGCCGCCCGCCAGGAGGCCCGCGCGCTGCTGGCCGCGGAGGGATCGGCGGCGCTGCACGCCCGTCTGGCCACGCTCGACCCGCAAACCGCGGCCACGCTTCGCCCCAGCGACGGCCAGCGCGTGGCGCGCGCCTGGGAGGTTCGGCGCGGCACGGGCAGGGGCCTGGCCGATTGGCTGGGCACGCCCAGCATCCCGGCCCCATACGCCTTCCGCACCGTGCTGCTGGATCCGCCGCGCGCAGCCATGCACGAGGCGATCGGGAAGCGGTTCGCAGCCATGCTCGAGGCCGGCGCCATCGCCGAAGTCGAGCGGCTGCTGGTGCTCGGGCTCGACACGGCGCTGCCGGCCATGCGTGCCCATGGCGTACAGGAACTGGCCGCGGCGATCGGCGGCGCGATCAGCCTGGCCGCGGCGGAACGCCGGACGATCACCGCCACGACCCAGTATGTCCGGCGGCAGGGCACCTGGTTCCGCCACCAGGCGCTCACGCCGGCAGAGCGCACGCACATGATCCATGCGCGCTACACTGATCCTGCGCAACTTTCAGCAACATGGATGGCAGCCATGCAGCAGTTTCTTCAACGCGTCGATTGACCCGTCGAGTCCGCGCTCGTAGACGAGGCGGATGACGTATTCGACCGGCACCCGCCGCTCCGGCGCTGAAATCCTCCTGCAGGCCCTGAAGGACCAGGATGTGGAGGTGGTGTTCGGCTATCCCGGCGGCGCCGTCTTGCCCATCTACGACGCGATCTTCAACCAGAATGCCATCCGCCACATCCTGGTCCGCCACGAACAGGCCGCGGTGCACGCCGCCGAGGGCTACGCCCGGTCGACCGGCAAGGTTGGCGTGGTGCTCGTGACCAGCGGGCCAGGTGCCACCAACGCCGTCACCGGGCTGGTGGACGCGCTGATGGACAGCATCCCGGTCGTCTGCCTGACCGGGCAGGTGCCGACGCACCTGATCGGCAACGACGCCTTCCAGGAAGCGGACACCACGGGGATCACCCGGCCGGCGACCAAGCACAACTACCTCGTCAAGCGCGGCGAGGACCTCGCCCGGGTCGTGCACGAGGCGTTCGCCATCGCGACCGGCGGCAGGCCGGGCCCGGTGGTGATCGACCTGCCGAAGGACGTGCTGATCGCGCCGGCGCCCTACACCCCGCGCTCCGACCAGCTGCATCGCTCCTACCGCCCGCAGGTCGACCCCGACCCGGCGCAGATCCGCCGTGCCGTGGCCCTGCTGAAGGGTGCGCTGCGCCCGGTGGTGTACAGCGGCGGCGGCGTCATCAACGCCGGGCCGGACGCGACTGCGGCGCTGCGCGACCTGGTGCGGCTGAGCGGGGCGCCCTGCACCTCCACCCTGATGGGCCTGGGCGCCTATCCGGCGTCCGACCCGCAGTTCCTCGGCATGCTGGGGATGCACGGCACCGTCGAGGCGAACCTCGCGATGCATGGCTGCGACGTCATGCTGAACGTCGGCGCGCGGTTCGACGACCGGGTGACCGGCCGGCTGAACGCGTTCGCTCCGCACGCGCAGAAGATCCACTGCGACATCGACCCATCCTCCATCGACAAGAACGTGGCCGTCGACGTTCCGGTGGTGGGCGACGCCGGCCGCATCCTGCGCGCGATGATCGCCGCCTGGCACGAGGACCCGCAGCAGCAGGACCGCGCGGCGCTGACCGCCTGGTGGCGCCAGGTCGACGGGTGGCGCGCCGGGGATTGCCTGCGCTACGAGCAGGACATGGCGCCCGGCGCGGTCATCAAGCCGCAGCACGCCATCCGCCGCCTGCACGCCGCCTGCACCGGCCGCGATACGTTCATCGCGACGGAGGTCGGGCAGCACCAGATGTGGGCCGCCCAGCATTTCGGCTTCGAGCAGCCGAATCGCTGGATGACGTCCGGCGGGCTCGGCACCATGGGCTATGGGCTGCCGGCTGCCATGGGCGTGCAGGTGGCCCATCCGGACGCGCTGTGCATCGACATCGCCGGCGAGGCGTCCATCCTGATGAACATCCAGGAGATGGCGACGCTGGCGCAATACCGCCTGCCGGTGAAGGTGTTCATCCTGAACAATCAGTACATGGGCATGGTCCGCCAGTGGCAGGAGCTGCTGCATGGCGGCCGCTACTCCGAAAGCTACAGCGCCGCCCTGCCGGACTTCGTCAAGCTGGCCGAGGCGTTCCACGCCACCGGCCTGCGTGCGACCAAGCTCGGGGAGCTGGACGACGTGATCGAGCGCATGCTGGCCACGCCGGGCCCGGTCATCGCCGACATCTGCGTCGACGAGACGGAGAACTGCTATCCGATGATTCCCTCGGGTGCCGCCCACAACGAGATGATCCTGGGCCCGGGCGGCGAGGCGCGCGCGGCCGGGTTGACGGAAGAGGGGCTGATGCTGGTCTGATGGCCATCTCGGACGCGCCTTTGCAGACCGCGACCATCTCGGTGCTGGTGGAGAACGAGGCCGGCGTGCTCGCCCGCGTGATCGGCCTGTTCAGCGGCCGCGGCTACAACATCGACAGCCTGACCGTGGCTCCGGTGGATGACGGGCGCGGCCGCAGCCGGATCAACGTGGTGACCTCCGGCACGGAGATGGTGATCGCGCAGATCAAGGCGCAGCTCGGCCGTTTGGTGCCGGTCTACAAGGTTGCCGACCTCACCCGGGAGGGGCCGCACATCGCCCGCGAGCTGGCCCTGATCAAGGTCGTGTCGTCGGGGGAGGAGCGCAGCGAGAGCCTGCGCATCGCCGAGGCGTTCCGCGCCCGCGTCGTGGATGCGACCGTCACGAGTTTCGTGTTCGAGATGACGGGAGGCACCGAGAAGATCGATGCCTTCCTCGCGCTGATGCGTCCGCTCGGGCTGGCCGAGGTGTCGCGCAGCGGCATCGCCGCCATCGCCCGCGGGCCGGGCACGCTGTCGGCGTCCGTTTCCCAAGGAGAGTGAGTCCGATGCGCGTTTACTACGATCGCGATGCCGACGTGAACCTGATCAAGGGGAAGAAGGTTGCGATCATCGGCTTCGGCAGCCAGGGCCATGCCCACGCCCAGAACCTGCATGATTCCGGGGTGACGGACGTCATCGTCGGGCTGCGCGCCGGCTCGGCGGGCGTGAAGAAGGCCGAGGCGGTCGGCCTGCCGGTGATGGACCCGGCCGAGGCCGCCAAGCTGGCGGACGTGGTGATGGTGCTCACGCCGGACGAGATCCAGGGCGACCTGTATCGGGAGAAGCTGGGCCCGAACATGAAGCCCGGCGCCGCGCTGGCCTTCGCCCACGGCCTCAACGTGCATTTCAACCTGCTCGACCCCCGCCCCGACATCGACGTGTTCATGATCGCGCCGAAGGGCCCGGGCCACACCGTGCGCTCCGAATACCAGCGCGGCGGCGGCGTGCCCTGCCTGGTCGCGGTGTCGCAGGACCCGTCCGGTAACGCGCTGGAGGTCGCCTTGTCCTATGCCAGCGCCATCGGCGGCGGCCGCGCCGGTATCATCGAGACGACGTTCAAGGAGGAGTGCGAGACCGACCTGTTCGGCGAGCAGGTCGTGCTCTGCGGCGGGCTGGTGGAGCTGATCAAGGGTGGCTTCGAGACGCTGGTGGAAGCCGGCTACGCGCCGGAAATGGCGTATTTCGAGTGCCTTCACGAGGTCAAGCTGATCGTCGACCTCATCTACGAGGGCGGCATCGCCAACATGAACTACTCGATCAGCAACACGGCGGAGTACGGCGAGTACATCAGCGGCCCGCGCATCATCACGTCCGAAACCAAGGCGGAGATGAAGCGCGTGCTGGCCGATATCCAGTCCGGCCGCTTCGCCCGCGACTGGATGCTGGAGAACAAGGTGAACCAATCCAGCTTCAAGGCGACCCGGCGGCGGATGGCGGAACACCCGATCGAACAGGTCGGCGAGACGCTGCGCGGGATGATGCCCTGGATCAAGCAGAACGCCCTCGTCGACAAGGCGAGAAACTGACGCCAACACCCCTGTATAAAAGCCCTCTCTCTCTGGGCTGGGCCATCGCATATGGCCGTATCTCCGCTTTGGAACCCTCTCCCGCTAGCGGGAGAGGAAACTCCGCCATATGCGATGGCTCTGCCCCAAACGGAGGGGCGGGCCTTGACACAGAACGCGAGCGTTGCGCGGGTTGGGTGATCCGCGTAGGGGCAGGGCCATGATCAAGCTTGCTTCCGTCGCCAGCCTGCTCCTCCTCGCAGTCCCCGCGCTCGCCGCCGACCCGACGACCGCTAGAGTCGGGGACGTCAGCACCACCTTCCGCGTGCTCGGGCGCAACGACAAGATCGTCGTGGACCGCTACGACGATCCTCGGGTGCAGAACGTCAGCTGCTACGTCTCGCGCGCGGAGACGGGCGGCATCTCCGGCTCGCTGGGCCTCGCCACCGATCCAAGCCGCTTCTCCATCGCCTGCCGGGCCACCGGGCGTCCCGTGCCGCAGGGAACGCTGCCGGACAACGAGGTGGTGTTCGGGCTGGCGGCGAACTGGGCGTTCAAGGAAATCCGCATCAGCCGGATGGTCGACCATGATCGCAACGTCCTGGTCTACCTCGTCTGGTCGACGCAGGCGCTCAGCAAGGGCGGCAGTCCGTACAACAGCGTGTCCGCCGTCCCGCTCGACGAACGCTGAATCCCTTGATCCGGTGGGTCGGCGTCGCGGCCCTCGCCCTCGCGGTGGCCGCCGTATTGGTCGCGCCGCCGCCGGTGCAGCGGGCGGAGGCGTGGTTGCACTACCGGCTCACCGGCTTCGTTCCACCGCCGATCGTCGTCGGGCAACACGGCCGCCTCTTCCTCGGCAACCACGACGGCAGCCCGCCGGGCTCCCTCATCGCGGATGTCTGCGGCTCCCGCGTGGGCCCGGCGGACATCGACCGGTCCGTCACCCTGCTCCACGCCATCCTCGCCGCCGGGCGCGCGACCGGGCTGCCGTTCCGCGTCCTGGTCGTGCCCACCGCGCCGCGCCTCTACCCGGAGGACCTGCCGCCCGGCACGCCCTGCACCGACCCGGCGGCCGACCGGGTCGTTGCCGCGTTGGACGACCCGGCCGTCATCTACCCGGTCGCCGCCATGCAGGCGATGAAGCCGCATTTCGATGTGCTGCCCCGTCATCATTTCCACTGGGCCGGCGAGGGCCCCTTGCGCGTGGCGGAGCAGGTAGCAGACGGGCTGGGTCTGCACCGGACCGTGACGCTCGGGTTGCGGAGCGACAATCGCGCGTCCGACCTCAACGGCTTCTACCCAGGCCTGGGCCTGCACGACAGGATCGGCACGCCCGACCTACGCACCGCCGGCGTCGCGCAATGCGACGGCGCCCGCTGTCGACCGCCGCTGCCGTCTGCGCTGGTCGCGTTCGCCCGTCCAGGGACCGGCCGCATCCTCGTCATCGCCGACAGCTTCGGCGACGAGATGGCGGGTGACTTCAGCGAATATGCCGCACAGGTCTGGCTGCTGCGCATGAACATCGCGCTGGAGACGCCGCCGATCCTGCTGACGCCTCTGTTGCACCGGTTCGCTCCGGACGCGGTGATCGTCGCCTACCACGATGCCGGCGCGCTCGCGCTCGACCCGGCGTCGCAGGCCAGCCTTGCCCTGGTCGCATCGCTGCTGCCGGATGCGGGCTTGTCACATCCTTCCGCTGCGCCTTAGGCTCGGCTCGGAATGAACCCCGACGCGACCCCTCTGTCGACGACCTCGCCTTGCGTCCGGACGCGAGCCGGGCGGCTCATTCGACTTCTGTGCTCCTGAGCGTCCCGCCGGGCTGATCTGCGCCGGCCACGTTCAGGGGGACCTGTGGCCGCCATCGCAGACCAAGACAGCTCCAAGAGGACCGCCCCATGGCCATTCCGCATCCAAGTTTCGGCAATTTGCCAGACGACCGCGTCATCATATTCGACACCACCCTGCGCGACGGCGAGCAGTCGCCGGGCTTCTCGATGAACCTGCACGAGAAGCTGCGGATGGCCGAAGCGCTGGCAGACCTCGGCGTCGACGTCATCGAGGCTGGTTTCCCCATCGCTTCCCCGGGCGATTTCGACAGCGTGAAGCTGATCGCCGACGAGGTGCGCGGTCCGGTCATCGCCGGGCTCGCCCGCACCGGGCGCGCCGACATCCTGCGGGCGGCGGAGGCGGTGCGGGGGGCGGAGCGGCCGCGCATCCACGTCTTCCTCTCCACCAGCCCGTTGCACATGAAGTACAAGCTGCGGATGGAACCGGACGCAGTGCTCCAGCTGGCGGTGGACAGCGTGACGCTGGCCCGGCAGTTCACCGACGACGTGGAGTGGTCGGCGGAAGACGGCAGCCGCACCGAGCCGGATTTCCTCTGTCGCTGCGTGGAGGCGGCCATCAAGGCGGGCGCCACGACGATCAACATCCCGGACACCGTAGGCTATGCCTTGCCAGAGGACATGTTCCGGATCTTCAGCATGTTGCGGGAGCGTGTGCCGGGTGCCGACCAGGTGATCCTGTCCACCCACAACCACAACGACCTCGGGCTGGCGGTGGCCAACACCCTGGCCGCCATCCGGGCCGGCGTGCGGCAGGTGGAGTGTACCATCAACGGCATCGGCGAGCGGGCCGGGAACGCCGCGCTGGAGGAGGCGGTGATGGCCATCCGCACCCGCCACGACGCCGTGCCTTACGCGACTGGCATCAGGACGGAAGGGCTGCTGCGCGTGTCGAAGATGCTGGCGACCGTGACCGGCTTCGACGTGCAGCCGAACAAGGCCATCGTCGGCCGCAACGCCTTCGCGCACGAAAGCGGCATCCACCAGGACGGCGTGCTGAAGAACGCCGCGACCTACGAGATTATGACGCCGGAGAGTGTCGGCTGGACCAAGTCCAGCCTGGTGATGGGCAAGCACTCCGGCCGCGCCGCCTTCCGTGACAAGCTGCAGGCGCTCGGCTACGGCGATGTGGGGGAGAACCGCCTGAACGAAGCGTTCCGCCGGTTCAAGGACCTCGCGGACCGCAAGAAGATCGTCTACGACGAGGACATCGTCGCGCTGGTCGATGACGAGGTGGTGCGCGACCACGCCCGGCTGCGTTTCGTGTCACTGTCGGTCCAGGCCGGCTCGCACGGGCCAGCCCGCGCGGAACTGCAGCTGGAGGTTGACGGCGCCGCGCAATCCGCCACGGCCACCGGGCTTGGCCCGGTCGACGCGACGTTCAACGCGCTCCGTTCGATCTTCCCGCACGAAGGCACGCTGCAACTGTATTCCGTCGGCGCCGTGACCGAGGGCTCGGACGCCCAGGCCCGCACCACGGTGCGGCTGGAGGAAGGCGGGAAAATGGTGGACGGGCAGGGCGCCGACACCGATACGATCGTGTCTGCCGCCCGAGCCTACGTGCACGCGCTGAACAAGCTGATCGTCAAGCGCGTCCGCACCGAGCCGGAGCAGCTTTCGGCATAGGTTGGACAAGTACTGTCTCTGTTCGTCAGGGCACCGCGGGAGAAAGACCCTCTCCCAAAGGGAGAGGGAGAAAAGCCGGTGCCCCGATTAGCCCCAGCTCTCCTTTCCCACACCCTGCCGCCGCCGCACGGGAGGGACGATGGCGGGCAGCGGCAGGGCGCCCGGGCGGCCGAACAGCCAGCCTTGCCCGTAATCCACGCCGATCGCCTGCAGCGCCTCGGCTTCCTCTGCCGTCTCGACCCGCTCGGCGACCACGGCGGCGCCGCCGGCGCGGGCGATCTCCACCATGCCGGTCAGGAAGGCGCGGGCGCGGCTGTCCGAGACCACGCCGGGCACGTACGAGCCGTCGAGTTTGACGATGTCGGTCGGGAGCGCCCGAAGCACCCGGACGTCGGCGGCGCCGGCGCCGAAATCGTCCAGGCAGAACGGAATGCCCAGTTCGCGCAGCATGGTCGCCGTCTGCGCCGCTTCCGCGATGTTCTCCAGCTGCGCCGTCTCGGTCATCTCCACCGCCAGCTTGTTGGCCTTCCGTGCTGGATGGGTGATCAGCTTGGCGAGCAGCCTGTCGCGGAACACCGGGTCCTGCATGGACTGCCCCGAAAGGTTGAACGCCACCGGAACGGAGGCGCGCACCGCGGCGTCGCACGCCATGCTGGCGACCGCGAGGTCCAGTTCGCTGGCCAGCCCGACCGTCTCCGCCAGCACCACGAAATCCTGCGGGGTGTTCGCCGGGCAGCCCGGCACCGGCGCCGGGCGCAGCAGCGCCTCCACGTGGTGGACGTCCCGGGTGGCCAGGCTGACGATCGGCTGGTAGGCGAGTTCGAACCGCCGCTCCCCGATCGCCCGCCGCATGGCCCCGGCATGGTCCATGGCACCCTGGACATAGCCGGCCAGCCCGCGCTCGAACCCGGCCTCGGTCAGCCCCGTCATGCCGTCGCGGGAGAACGCGTCCAGCGCCTGGCGCAGCGCCCGGGCCGCCTGCCGCTGTGTCAGCCCCTGCACGTCCAGCGGCAGCTGGCGAGACGAGACGGTGGCTGCAACGCCCTGATCTCGCAGCATTGCCTCGAGCGAGGCGGCGATCTTCACCAGGCCGTCGGCATCGGCGCCAGGTCCAAGCAGGCCGAACCGTCCGGGAGCGAGTTCGCTCGCGAGCGAGTCCGGAGCCAGCGCCTCCAGGGCCGGCCCGATGGTCTCGGCACCGCTGCCGTCGATCTCCAGCAGCCCCATCTCGCAGGGCAGGCCGGCCCGCAGGCGTGCCTCCGTCGCCCGGGCGAGAGCCTGCGCCGAACTGCCCTGCATGCTGTCGGCCCGGGGGCTCGGCGGCAGGGCGAAGGTCAGGCACAGGCGCGGCGGGCGGCCGCCCGGCGCCAGACGCAGCCCGGCCAAGGCCACTTCGGTCCGCTGCCGATTGGCCAGCCGCACCATCCAGGGCAGCAGCCGGCCGCGCTCGGCCAGCATCATCAGGGCGGTGCTCAGCGCATCATGGTCTGCGGGAACGACCATGTCGTAGAGCGGACGGCCGACCCACTCGTCCGGCAGGCTGCCGAACCGGCTGCGGTAGGCCCCGGCGGCGTAGGTGATCAGCCCACTCGCGTCAACTTCCGCCACCAGGTCCGCGGCGGCGAAGGCGAACGCCACGAACCGCTCGCTGTTGTCCGATCGGCGCAGCTGCACATCGTCCCCTGGCTGTCCTGCCACCACGCCACTCCTTAAAGCGGTAACAGTCCTACCGCAGCGGGATTAAGCACGTGGTAACGCGGCGGCTCAGTCGGCCGCCTCGAACTCGACGCGGTTCCGGCCGAGCTTCTTGGCGCGGTAGAGTGCCCGGTCCGCCGCGCCGAGCAGCTGCTCGGAGGTGATGCCGGGCCGGGTGCTGCGCGACACGCCGATGCTGACGGTGAGGCGGTGCTGCGTCCGGTCGTCCGGGGTGAAGTCCATGCTCTGGATCGCCGTGCGCAGCCGCTCCGCCGCGCCCAGGGCTTCGCCCGCGGAGGTCGCGGACATGATCACGACGAACTCCTCGCCACCGTAGCGCGCCAGGCTGTCGAACACCCGGGTCCGCGTGCGCAGGGTGTTGGCCACCTGCTTCAGCACGCGGTCGCCGGTCGCGTGGCCCCACCGGTCGTTGACGGACTTGAAGTGGTCGATGTCGATCATCAGGGCGATCAGCGCCGTCGGCTGGCCGCCGATCAGCCCGGCCAGGTGCTGCATGAGGTAGCGCTGGTTGTGCAAGCCGGTGAGCGGGTCGTGCAACGCCAGCTCCAGCGCGTTGCTCAAGTCCACCCGCAGCTGGTCCTGATAGAACTTGCGGCGGATCTGGTTGCGGGCGCGAACGCGCAGCTCGTTCTCGTCGACCGGCCGCATCACCCAGTCGTTCGCGCCCAGGTCGAAGCCGCGGAGCAGCTGGTCCCGCTGCTCGGGTTCGGCGATCAGCAGCAGGGGCGTCGACTGCGTCGCCCGCTCCGCCAGCAGGCGGGAGGCGAGGCGCAGCGGGTCATCGCCGGCCATGGACAGGCTCAGCACGAGGAGGTCGAACCCGGTTGCGGCCGAAAGCGCCAGGGCTTCGCCCTCCGAGCGCGCGCGGGTGAACGCGATGCCTTCCTGTCCCAGCGCATCCTGCGTGGTGAGCGCACCCTGGTCCCAGTCATCCACCACCAGCGCCCGGGCGCCGGTGACGGCGAAGTCCGCACGCGGCCCGGTGGAGAGCCCCAGCGCCTGCGCGGTCTCGCTGCGCACCCGCCACTCGTCGAGCAGGCGCTTCAGGCGGACCAGGCCGCGCACGCGCGCCAGCAGCGTCTCGTAATCGACCGGCTTGGTCAGGAAGTCGTCCGCACCGCACTCCAGGGCGCGCAGCCGCTCCGCCGCGTCACCCAGCGCGGTGATCATCACCACGGGAACGTGCATCGTCTGGCTGTCGGACTTCAGCCGCCGGCAGGTCTGATAGCCGTCCAGGCCCGGCATCATGACGTCCAGCAGGATCAGGTCCGGCTGCCACGTCGTCGCCATGCGCAAGGCCTCGAACCCGTCATGCGCCGTGCCGACGTGGTAGTACTCGGCAGCCAACTTGACCTGCAGCAATCGGGTATTGGCCGGGACATCGTCGACGATCAGGATACGGGCAGGCATGCGGTCCTTGGGACATGACGGTCGACGGCGTCCGCAGCTTAGGCGCTTGCGCCGGGCCAAGGAAGCAAGTGAGCGTGGTCGATACAGGCGCCATAGGGGTTAACGAGCAGTTACGCAGCCGTTATCGGGCGGCTAGCCCCGCCTCCGCGCAGGGCCACCGTGACCCACCACTTTCCCACTAGCGAAATCCACGAAGGTGTTTCACTGTCGCATACCGACCATGCGTCAGCCTCATGTCTCAGGAGTGTCTTCACGATGATCACCCGTCGTTCCACCGTCGGCCTGCTGGCCGGCACGGCCATGGCCTCGACCCTGGGCAATGCGGCCCAGGCGGCGGATAAGGTCATCCGGATCGGGCTGAACTTCTCCCTGACCGGCGGCGACGCCGAGAGCGCCGCGCGCATGCGGGATGGCGCACTGATGGCGATCGACGAGGCGAACACCAAGGGCACCGTCAAGGGCTACAAGATCGAGGCGGTGGTGCTGGATGACGCCACGGCGACGGCTGGCCAATACGACCCGGCACAGGCGGCGACCAACGCCCGCAAGTTCGTGTCCGACAAGACCGTGGTCGGTGCGGTCGGTCCGCAGATGAGCGGTGCGGGCAAGGCGATGGCGCCGATCCTGAGCCAGGGTGGCCTCGCCATCATTACGCCGTCCTCCACCAACCCGGATTTGACCGACCCGAAATTCGCCGACCAGTACCGCCCCGCCGGCAAGGCGATCTACTTCCGTACCGTGACCACCGACGCCTTCCAGGGCCCGAACATGGCCGACTTCTTCGCCGAGAAGCTCGGCGTGAAGTCCGTCTACGTGCTGGATGACCAGGGCGCCTACGGCGTCGGCATGGCGGACGCGTTCCAGAAGCGGATCGCGGACAAGGGCGTCAAGGTGCTCGGCCGCGACCAGCTGGACCCGAAGGCGGCGGATTATTCGGCGATCCTGACCAAGATCAAGTCGATGAACGCGGACGGCCTGTACTACGGCGGCGTCGGCACGGCAGGCGTCAAGCTCATCAAGCAGTCCTACGACATCCTGCCGGACATCAAGAAGGGCGGCGGCGACGGCATCTACGGGGGTGACCTGCTGAAGGGCGCCGGCTTCCCGGCGATCGAGGGGTGGTACGCGACCATCGCCGCGCCGCACATGACGGAGGACACCAAGCTGTCGACCTGGATGGCGGCGTTCAAGAAGAAGTATGGCGCTCCCCCGGAAGACTACTCGATCACGTCCTACGATGCGGCCAGCATCATCATCGACGCGATCAAGACCGTCGCGGCCACGGGCAAGCCGGTGACGCGCGAGGCGGTCCGCGATGCGATCCAGGCGGGCAAGTACAAGACGTTGCAGGGTGACATCTCGTTCGACGCCAATGGCGACTTGAACAGCAAGGTGGTCAGCGTCTTCCAGGTCAAGAAGGACGACAAGCAGCCATTGGACGACGTCGGCGCGCAGTACCACTACATCGGCGTGGCGCCCACGAGCTGATTTCCAGCGCATGACGTCAGTCGACCTCCTCGTCCAGCAGATCATCAACGGGATCAGCCTGGGGGCGATGTACGCGCTCATCGCCCTGGGCTTCACCCTGGTCTACGGGATCATGGAGCTCATCAACTTCTCCCACTTCAACGTCTTCATGGTGGGGTCGTTCGTGGCGCTCTACGTGCTGGAGGCGTTCGGCATCACCGGACAGTCGACGCTGATGAGCGGATGGCCGCTGGTCGGCGTGCTGGCGGCGGCACTCGCGGTGACCATGGCGTTCTGCGGCGTCCTCGGCGTGGGGATCGAGCGGCTGTCGCTGCGCCCGTTGCGGGGCGTGAAGGGGCCGTCGGCGATGATCACCACCATCGGCGTGTCCTACATCCTGTTCAACGTCGTGCTGCTGTTCCTGGGGGCGGACACCAAGAACTACCCCAACCCCCTGCCGCCGTTGACCTTCGCCATCGGCGGAGCGGTGCTGCGGCTGCGCGAGATCCTGATCTGGCTGATCTCCCTGGCGCTGATGCTGGCGCTCTACGTCTTTACCCGGCGCAGCAAGATGGGCAAGGCGATGCGGGCCACCGCGCAGGACCCGGAGGCAGCCCGCATGATGGGTGTCGAGGTCGACCGGGTGATAATGACCGCGTTCTTTATCGGCTCGGCGCTGGCCGGGGCGGGAGGGATGGTCTTCGGATTATACTATAATTTCACCAGCTTCGTCATCGGCTACAGCGCCGGGTTGCGTGCGTTCACGGCCGCGGTGCTGGGCGGGATCGGCAACGTGCCGGGCGCCATGCTGGGGGGCATGATCATCGGCCTGATCGAGACGCTCAGCGGCCAGGTGGTCGCGGTGCGCTGGACGGACGTGATCATCTTCTCGCTGCTGGTGCTGGTGCTGGTGTTCCGCCCAGCCGGGCTGCTGGGGCGCGTGGCGCCGAACAAGTCCTGATGTCGGTCACCACGATGATCCGCCGGCCGTTCGCCGGGATCGCGCCGCAGCGCCTGCGCATCGCCGGCACCTGCCTGGTGGCGCTGCTGGCGCTGGCCTTCCCGTTGATCCACGGCGACGATGCCGATATCGATTCCGTCGCGAACGCGCTGTCCTACGCGGCGCTGGCGCTGGGGCTGAACATCGTGGTCGGCATGGCAGGCCTGCTGGACCTGGGCTACGCCGCGTTCTTCGCGATCGGCGCGTATTTCTACGGCACGCTGTCGTCGTTCCAGTTGCAGCCGGAATGGTCCGCGTTCTGGGAGCCGTTCGCCTGGCTGGGCCTGGTGGCGCGCATGCACGGCCCCGGCGACGTGGACGTGGTGCACACGACGCTGTCGTTCTGGCTGGCGATCCCACTCTCAGGCGCGGTGGCCGCGTTGTGCGGCATCCTGTTCGGCGCGCCGACGCTGCGGCTGCGCGGCGACTACCTGGCGATCGTGACGCTCGGCTTCGGCGAGATCGTGCCGATCGTGGCGCGCAACTGGAACTCGGTGACCAACGGCGCTTCCGGCCTGAACGGCGTGGCGCCGCCGAAGCTGGGCGGCGTGAGCTTCGGGGTGGACGCCACGCCTTATTACTACGTGATCGTGGCCATGGTGGCGGCGCTGATCTTCGTCAGCATCCGCCTGCGCGACAGCCGCATCGGGCGCGCCTGGATGGCTATCCGCGAGGACGAGGTCGCGGCCGGGGCGATGGGCGTGAACCTGGTCCGCTTCAAGCTGCTGGCCTTCGCGATCGGCGCCTCCTTCGCCGGGATGACCGGGACGTTCTACGTCTCCAAGCTGCAGACAGCGACGCCGGAGATGTTCGGCTTCCCGGTCTCCGTGATGATCCTCGTCATGGTGGTGCTGGGCGGCATGGGCAGCGTGTGGGGCGTGGTCCTGGGCGCCATGATCCTGCAACTGCTGCAATCCTGGTTCCTGCCGGACCTGACGGACTGGCTGCACCAGTTCGGCGAGCTGATCGGCAACGACGCGCTGCAGAAGGTCGACCTGGTGCAGTCGATCGAGCTGATCTTCGGCATCATCCTGGTGCTCATGATGCTCTACCGGCGGGACGGGCTGATCCCGGCGCATCGCAAGGCCGCGGCCTTGACGTTCGAGCAGCAGCACGCGGTGGTGGAGCGGGTGTCCGCCTTCGCGCTGCCGGGCATCGCGCCGCCCACGGACCGCGGGCGGGCGCTGCTGGAGATCCGCGGCGTGACGGTCCGGTTCGGCGGCCTGGTGGCCCTGAACGCCATGACGCTGACCGTGCCCGAGGGAGGCGTGCTGGCGGTGATCGGGCCCAACGGCTCCGGCAAGTCGACCCTGTTCAACGTCATCACCGGGCTGACGCCGGCGGCGGCGGGGAGCATACGGTTCGGCGGCACCGAACTCATCGGCCTGCCCTCGCACCGGATCCTCAAGGCCGGGGTGGCGCGCACGTTCCAGAACATACGCCTGTTCCCCAACCTCTCGGTCATGGACAACGTGCTGGTGGGGGCGCACAGCCGGCTGCGCAGCGGCCCCGTCCGTGCCGTGCTGCGGCTGCCGCCCACCCGGCAGGAGGAGCGGCAGGCGCGCGAGCGGGTGATGGAGATCCTCGCCCTGTTCGGCAACCGGCTGGTGCCGCGGGTGGACCAGGCGGTCGCCAACCTGTCCTACGCCAATCGCCGCCGGGTGGAGATCGCCCGGGCGCTGGCGTCCGGTCCGCGGCTGCTGATGCTGGACGAGCCGACCGCCGGGATGAACCCGGCCGAAACCATGGAGTTGGCCGAGCAACTCAAGCAGCTGCACACGCTGGGCCTGACCATCTTGGTGATCGAGCACAAGCTGGACGTGGTGACGCGGCTGGCCGACACGGTCGCCGTGCTGGACCATGGCGAGAAGCTGACGGAAGGACTGCCGGACGAGGTCCGCCGCAACGAGGCCGTGCTGGACGCCTATCTCGGGCGCGCCCATGCCGCGGTGAAGGACGTCGCCGTTGCTTGACGCCGCCGGTGTCGCGCCGCCGCTGCTGGAGTTCCGCAACGTCAACACCCATTACGGCGACCTGCACGTGCTGAAGGACGTGAACTACAGCATCGCCGCCGGGGAGATCGTCTGCCTGCTCGGCGGCAATGCCTGCGGCAAGTCGACCACGATGAAGACCATCATGGGCATCGTGCGCCCGACCACGGGGACGGTGCAGTTCGACGGCAAGCCGATCGAGCGCCTGTCCACGGCGGAGCGCGTGCGCCGCGGCCTGGCGCCGGTTTTGGAGGCGCGGCGCCTGTTCCCGCGCATGACCGTGTTCGAGAACCTGGAGATGGGCGCCTATACCAGGAAGAAGGGTCCGGAGTTCGAGCAGGACCTCCAGCGCGTGTATGACCTGTTCCCGCGCGTGAAGGAGCGGCGCAGCCAGGTCTCCGGCACGCTCTCGGGCGGCGAGCAGCAGATGGTGGCGATCGGCCGCGCGCTGATGGCCCGGCCGCGGCTGATCTGCATGGACGAGCCGTCCATGGGCCTGTCCCCGCTGTTCGTGGAGCAGACCTTCGCCACCATCCAGGCGATCAACCGCCAGGGCATGACCATCTTCATGGTGGAGCAGAACGCCAACATGGCGCTGCAGATCGCCCACCGCGCCTACGTGCTGCAGACCGGGCAGGTGGTGCTGTCCGGCTCCGCGGCGGAGCTGCGGGTGAACCCGGTGATCCGCGAGGCCTATCTCGGGGAGATGGCGGTCGCCTGAACAGCACGCCCTACCTGGGAAGACGACTTGACCGCTCGTCCGCCGCCGCCACACTGTGAGAGGAATATTGCAAATTCGGGAGATCCGCCATGCCCCAGGTCAGCCTGACCGTTAACGGCACGCCGCACACCGTCGACGTCGAAGGTCGAACCCTTCTCGTCGAGTTGCTGCGCGAGAAGCTGAGCCTCACCGGCACCCATGTCGGCTGTGACACCAGCCAGTGCGGCGCCTGCGTGGTGCACATCGACGGCTACAGCGTGAAGGCCTGCACCATGCTGGCCTTGCAGGCCGAGGGCAGCGCTGTGACCACGATCGAGGGCCTCGCGGCCGCGGATGGGACGCTGCACCCCATGCAGGAGATGTTCCGCGAGCACCACGCGCTGCAATGCGGCTTCTGCACGCCGGGCATGGTGATGAGCGCGATCGACCTGGTGAACATGCACCCGCAGGGCATGACCGAGGACGAGATCCGCCACGGCCTCGAAGGCAATCTCTGCCGCTGCACCGGCTACCACAACATCGTCAAGGCGATCGATGCGGCGCAGAAGCTGATGCATCCCATGGCGATGGCCGCCGACTAGGTCCGCGTGCGGGGCGACCCGCGACTGACGACCCAAGGGATCGCTTCACGAACCGGCGAGAGACCGGGCAGGGCAGGGGAACGGATCATGGGCTTCGAAGGCATCGGCGCCTCGGTGCGGCGGCGGGAAGACAGGCGCTTCCTGGCGGGGCGCGGCCGCTACACGGACGACATCAACCGGCCCGGCCAGCTCTACGCCGCCATCCGGCGGTCCGACCGCCCGCACGCCCGCCTGCTCGGCATCGACACGGCGGCTGCACGGGGCGCGCCAGGCGTCCACGCCGTCTACACCGGGGCCGACCTGCAAGCGGCGGGCGTGGGCGGCGTGCCGTGCGGCTGGCAGATCCATAGCAAGGACGGCTCCCCCATGGCGGAGCCGATGCATCCAGTGCTGGCGCTGGGCAAGGTGCGCCACGTGGGCGACCCGGTGGCCGTGGTGATCGCCGCGACCCGGCAGCAGGCCCGCGACGGCGCCGAACGGCTGGACATCCAGTATGAAGACCTGCCCGGCGTCGCCTCCGTGCGCGACGCGGTGGCGCCCGGTGCTGCGCAGCTGCACGAGGAGGCGCCGGGCAACCAGTGCTTCGACTGGCAGATCGGCGACAAGGCGGCGGTCGATGCCGGGTTCGCGCAGGCCAAGCACGTCGTCCGCCTGGAGCTGACCAACAACCGCCTCGTGCCCAACGCGATGGAGACGCGGTGCGCCGTCGGCGAGTTCGACCCGACCACCGACGAGTACACGCTCTACACCACCAGCCAGAACCCGCACGTCATCCGCCTGCTGATGGGCGCCTTCGTGCTGCACCTGCCCGAGCACAAGCTGCGGGTGGTGGCGCCCGACGTGGGCGGCGGCTTCGGCAGCAAGATCTACCACTATGCGGAGGAGGCGATCGTCACCTGGGCCGCCGGCAAGCTCGGCCGCCCGGTGAAGTGGACCTCCGACCGGTCCGAGGCGTTCGTGTCGGACGCGCATGGCCGCGACCATGTCAGCACGGCGGAGATGGCGGTGGCTGCGGACGGCCGCTTCCTGGCGCTGCGGGTCAAGACGCTGTGCAACATGGGCGCCTACCTCTCCACCTTCGCGCCGGCCGTGCCGACCTACCTGTCGGGCACGCTGCTGGCCGGGGTGTATTCGACCCCGGCGATCTACGGGGAGGTGCGCGCCGTGTTCACCAACACCGTCCCGGTCGACGCCTATCGCGGCGCCGGGCGGCCGGAGGCCACCTACCTGCTCGAGCGGCTGGTGGACGTGATCGCCCGTGACACGGGGATCGACCGGGTGGCGATCCGTCGGAAGAACTTCATCGCTGCCGACGCCTTCCCGTACCAGACGCCCGTCGCGCTGAACTACGACAGCGGCGATTACGTCAAGACGCTGGACGCGGCGATGAAGGCGGCGGATTGGGACGGCTTCCCGGCCCGCCGGGCGGAGGCGGCGGCGCGGGGCAAGCTGCGCGGCATCGGCATGTCCACCTACGTGGAGGCCTGCGGCATCGCGCCGTCCAAGCTGGTGGGGCAGCTGGGCGCGCGCGCCGGGCTGTACGAGTGCGCCGAAATCCGCGTCCACCCGACCGGCAGCGTCACGGTGTTCACCGGCACGCACAGCCACGGCCAAGGGCATGAGACGACCTTCGCGCAACTGGTCAGCGAGCAGCTCGGCGTGCCCGCAGACAAGGTCGACGTGGTGCATGGCGACACGGCCAAGATCCCGTTCGGCATGGGCACCTATGGCAGCCGCTCGTTGGCGGTCGGGGGCGCGGCCATGGTGAAGGCGATGGACAAGGTGATCGCCAAGGGCAAGAAGATCGCCGCCCACCTGCTGGAGGCGAGCGTCGAGGACATCGAGTTCAAGGACGGCGCCTTCTCCGTGGCCGGCACCGACCGCTCAAAGACGCTGACCGACGTGTCCATGGCCGCCTACGTGCCGCACAACTACCCGATCGAGACGTTGGAGCCGGGCCTGGACGAGACCGCGTTCTACGACCCGGCGAACTTCACCTTCCCCGGCGGTTGCCATGTCTGCGAGGTCGAGATCGATCCGGATGTCGGCAGCACGGCGGTGGTCAATTTCTGCGCCGTGGACGATGTCGGCCGGGTGATCAACCCCATGATCGTCGAGGGGCAGATCCAGGGCGGCGTCATGCAGGGGATCGGCCAGGCGCTGCTGGAGAATGCCGTGTATGACGGGCAGGGGCAGTTGGTCACCGGGTCGTTCATGGACTACACCATGCCGCGCGCGCATGACTTCCCGCGCATGACGACCGGGACGGAGGTGACGCTCTGCACCCACAACCCGCTCGGGGTGAAGGGCTGCGGCGAGGTGGGGGCGATCGGCAGCCCGCCGGCGGTGATCAACGCCGTGGTGGATGCGCTGCGGGACTACGGCGTGCGCCATCTGGACATGCCGGCCAGTCCGGAGAAGATTTGGGCGATCATTCAGTCCAGCCGGCCGCGCATGGCGGCCGAATAGGGGCAGACGATGTACGATTTCGCGTTCCAGAAGCCGGCCACCGTGGCCGATGCGGTGAAGATGCTGGGCAGTGACATGGAGGCAAAGGCGCTGGCGGGCGGCCAGACCTTCATCCCCGTTCTGAAGCAGCGGCTCAACAAGCCCTCGGTGATCGTGGACCTCAACGGGCTTGGCCTTGTGGGCATCACGGCGGCGCCGGACAAGATCACCATCGGCGCCATGACCAACCACAACGCCATCATGTCCGATCCGGACATCCAGGCGCGCATCCCTGGCCTGGCCAAGATGGCGTCGTGGATCGGCGACACGCAGGTGCGGCATCGCGGCACGATGGGCGGTTCGCTGGCCAACAACGACCCCTCCGCCTGCTACCCCGCGGCCGCGCTGGCGATCGGGGCCACCGTCATCACCGACAAGCGGCGCATCCCGATCGACGAGTATTTCCAGGGGATGTTCACCACCGCCCTGGCGCCGGAGGAGCTGATCACCGCGGTCGAGTTCCCGATCCCGGAGAAGAGCAACTACGAGAAGTTCCGCAACCCGGCGTCGCGCTACGCCATGGTCGGCGTGTTTGTGGCCAAGGGCCCGGCCGGCGTGCGGGTGGCGATCACCGGTGCGGCACAGGACGGCGTGTTCCGCCACACCGCGATGGAGCAGGCCCTGACCGCCACCTGGTCCGCCGACGCGCTCAAGGGGATCGTGACCCCGCCGACCGGGCTGAACAGCGACATCCACGCCAGCGCCGAATACCGCGCCCACTTGATCGGCGTGATGGCCCGCCGTGCGGTGGCGGGTGCGTAACGGGCGGAGGAATTCGTCTAGATCAATGGCGTAGGTGGAAAGCGCAGCGTCTTCAACCGCCGCGCTTTTTCGCGCTAGGTGGCCAGGATGGCGCCCGCCGGAATGGGTTGACCACGTAGGAAGGCGTCCGCTGCGGCAGGCGCACGGCCCGGCCGCTGAACCCGCAGGAGGCGAAGCGCGCCGGAGCCGCAGGCGATCGTCAGCCCGGACAGCACCGTTCCCGGCGCGCCGCTTCCGTCCACCGGCTCCGCCTCCAAGACCTTCAGCACTTCGCCACCCAGCCGGCACGTCGTGCCCGGCCACGGCGTCAGCGCCCGCACGCGGCGGTCCAACGCCACTGCCGGCTGGGTCCAATCCAACACGCTGTCCGCGCGCGACAGCTTCGGGGCGTAGGTCGCGCCCGCCTCCGGCTGCGGCTCGGCCACCGGCGCCTCCGCCAAGGCGCGCAAGACCAAGGTGGCCCCGAGCTGCGCCAGGCTGTCGTGCAACGAGGCAGCTGTTGCGCGCGCGCCGATCGGCACCGCCGCCTTCAACAGCATCGCCCCCGTGTCCAGCCCGGCGTCCATCTGCATGATGGTGATGCCGGTTTCCGTATCGCCTGCCAGCACCGCCGCCTGGATCGGCGCGGCACCGCGCCAGCGCGGCAGAAGGCTCGCGTGGATGTTCAGGCAGCCACGTCGCGGCGCGTCCAGCATCGCCTGCGGCAGGATCAGCCCGTATGCCGCCACCACGGCCGCGTTCAATCGAAGGCCAGCGAACGCCGCCTGCGCTGCCAGGTCGCGTTTGAGCGAGGCGGGATGGCGCACCGGCAGGCCCAGCGCCTCGGCCGCCTGGTGCACCGGGCAGCGCACCACGGACTGGCCGCGGCCGGCCGGGCGAGGCGGTTGGGTGTAGACGGCGACGATCTCGTGCCCGGCCTGGTGGAGCGCGTGCAGCGCGGGGACGGCGAAGCCCGGGCTGCCCATGAAGGCCAGCCGCATCACTCCGCCGCCTTCTGCTTCATTTCCTTGGCCAGCCGGCGCATCAGCATGTTCCGCTTGAGCGCGGACAGGTGGTCGACGAACAGGATCCCGTCCAGGTGGTCCAGTTCATGCTGCAGGCATGCGGCAAGGAGCCCGTCCCCCTCGATCTGCCGCTGGACTCCCGCCAGATCCTCGTAGCGCACGGTCACGCGCGCCGGGCGGGACACGTCGGCATACTGGTTCGGCACGGACAGGCAGCCTTCCTCCCGGGTGGCAAGCTCCTTGGCCGCCGCCACGATCTGCGGGTTGATCAGCGTCACCGGCTGCGGGGCGTTGTCCGGCATCAGGTCTATCACGACGACCCGCAGGCCCACGCCCACCTGCGGCGCCGCCAGCCCGATGCCCGGCGCTTTATACATCGCGTCGAACATGCGGGGCACCAGCGCCTTCACCGCCTCGGCGTCGCCTGGGCCGACCTTGCGGGCCTTGGTGCGCAGGGCGGCGTGCGGCGCGATCAGGATGGGCAGCGTGTCGGCGGGTTCGACCATGGTCGAGCGCATGTAGCCGCCTGCGCCCGGCCGTTCAACGTGTGTGCCTGCCCGTCCGCGTGGTCTTGCATCCGAAGCCGCCCGAGCCAAGATGAAGCGTCGACGAGGCGCCGCAGTCGGGTCTCGTCATCGTCTCGCTCGATGGAGGAGGCTCCGATGTCGTCGACCCGCGTCTTCGCGTCCCCGCTTTTCGTCGGGTTCGACCAGCTCGAGCAGATGTTGGAGCGTGCATCCAAGTCTCCGTCGGACGGGTATCCTCCATACAACATCGAACAGGTAAGCGGCACGACGCTGCGCATCACCCTGGCCGTGGCCGGGTTCACCATGGAAGACCTGCAGATCACGCAGGAGGATAACCAGTTGGTCATCCGCGGACGGCAGACTGATGACTCGCAAGGGCGGATCTTCCTCCATCGCGGGATCGCCGCGCGTCAGTTCCAGCGGGCGTTCATCATGGCGGAGGGCATCGACGTGAAGGGGGCGTGGCTGGATAGCGGGTTGTTGCATATCGAGCTGTCCCGGCCGCAACCGGAGGCCCGGGTCAAGACGATCCCGATCACGCGGTCCAGCGGCGCGCGCGTCGTGGATGCCGAGCAGCGGTTCGTGCAGAGCAAGGCTGACAAGGGCTGACGGCCCAGGCCAGCAGAACGTGACGATGACGGCCTGCCGATCGCGGAGGCCGGTGCGAGGAGCACATCATGATTGAGACGACGGAAGCCACCACCCAGCGCATCGACGTGCGGCACATGACGCCGGACCAGCTTCAGCAGCTCGGGATTTCGCAGATAGCCTACGTCAAGCCGGTCATGTTGAACGGTGCGGCCATGTTCGCGATCCACGCCGCCGACGGGTCACCCATGGCCGTGGCCGAGGACCGGGCCCTCGCGCTTGCGGCCATCGTCGAGCACGAGATGATCCCGACGCTGGTGCACTAGCCGCGCGAGGCCAGGCGTCGCATCAAGCGGCGTTCAGCCGAGGAAGAACGCCAGCAGGATCAGCAATACGACGATGGCGACGGCGGCCATGGTCACGAAGCTGGTGAAGCTGCCCCAGAACGCCTGCCGGTCGGCGACGAAGGCGTCGATTGCGGACGGCCCAGGCTCCGTGATCGTCGTTGTGGTCTGCGGCGAGGTGATGGTTGCCATGGTGGCCTTCGGACGGGGGCGATGCCCGCTTCTAGGGCGGGTTCGCCCGCACTGGCAAGGGGTTGAGCAGCGCGGCATCGGCAGCCGGAGCCGCCATCGGGTGGTCGCCGAGATACGCCGCCAGCGCCGCGGGATACAGGCGATGTTCCTGCACGAGCACCCGGGCGGCCAGCGTGTCCGGTGTGTCACCCGGCATCACCGGCACTGCCGCCTGCCCCAGGATCGGGCCATCGTCCATGACCTCCGTGACCAGGTGCACGGTGCAGCCATGGAGGCGGCAACCCGCCTGCAACGCGCGCGCATGGGTGTGCAGCCCTGGGAAAGCCGGCAGCAGGGACGGGTGGATGTTCAGCATGCGCCCCGCCCACAGGGTCACCAGCCTGGGCGTGAGGAGGCGCATGTAGCCGGCCAAGCACACGAGCCCGATGTCGTGTTCGATGAGGACGGCGTGGATCGCGTGCTCGTGCGCAGCCCTGTCGGCGAAGCCGCGATGATCGACCGCCACGGCCGCCACCCCATGCTGCCGTGCCAGCTCCAGGACGGGGGCGTCCGTCCGGTTCGATAGCAGGAGGCTGACCGTTGCGGGAAACCCAGGATTCGCCGCGGCACCGGCGAGCGCCGCCATGTTGCTGCCGCGCCCGCTGGCCAGCACCGCCACACGGGCGCGTTTCAACGGATCGTCACGCCAGCCGCACCGGCTTCCGTGTGGCCGATGGTGAACACGGTCTCGCCATGCTCCTCCAACACGGCAGTGGCGGCGACGGAGTCCTCCACGAGGAGCGCCATGCCGATGCCGCAGTTGAACACGCGCAGCATCTCGTCCTCGGGCACGCTGCCCTGCTCCGCCAGCCACTCCATGACCGGCGGCCTGGGCCAGGACGCCGCGTCCAGCACGGCCGCCACACCCAGCGGCAGGGCGCGCCGCAGGTTGCCGGGCAGGCCGCCGCCCGTGATATGCGCCGCCCCGCGAAGCAGCCCGGCGCGGTGCAGGGCCAGGACGGATTTCACGTAGATGCGTGTCGGCTCCAGCAGCGCCTGCGCCAGGCTGCGCCCGGGCAGGAAGGGCGCCGGGCTGTTCCAGTCAGTGCCGGCGACAATGCGCCGCACCAGGGAGAAGCCGTTGGAGTGCACGCCGGAGCTTGCCAGGCCGAGCACCGTCTGGCCCGGCGCGACCCCGGCCGGCAACAGGTTCGTCCGCTCCGCGGCGCCGATGGCAAAGCCCGCGAGGTCGTAGTCGCCGCTGCTGTACAGCCCCGGCATCTCCGCCGTCTCGCCGCCGACCAGGGCACAGCCAGCCAGTTCGCAGCCACGGCCGATCCCGGTCACGACGGTGGCGGCCTGCTCCACGTCCAGCGCCCCGGTGGCGAAGTAGTCGAGGAAGACCAGCGGTTCGGCGCCCTGGACGATGAGGTCGTTCACGCACATCGCCACCAGGTCGATGCCGACCGTGTCGTGCTGCCCGGTCTCGATCGCGATCTTGAGCTTGGTGCCAACGCCGTCGGTGGTGGATACCAGAACCGGGTCCCGGAACCCGGCGGCCTTCAGGTCGAACAGTGCGCCGAACCCGCCGAGCCCGCCCATGACTCCGGGGCGTGCGGTGGCGGCGGCAACCGGCTTGATCCGGTCGACCAGCGCATCGCCGGCCGCGATGTCCACTCCGGCGTCGCGATAGGTCGTCATTGTCTGGGCAACCTCGCGGAATGCTGTAGCCGCGCGGTTGGATAGGCTATTATCGCCCGTATGACGAGAGCCCCAACCATACGGAGCGCGGACCGGCGGCTGCGGGCGTGAGCCAAGCGACCACCCGCGTGGCGCCGCGCCTGCCGGAGCTGCCATCCCCGCCGCCGGCGCCGCCGGAACCGCGGCATGCCACGCGGGCGCAGCGCATCGCGCTGCTGTGCGGCCTCGGCCTGGCGGCACTGGCGGCGGTGCAGCTGTTCGCCTCCATCCTGCTGCCGTTCGTCGCGGCGGCGGGGATCGCCTACTTCCTGGACCCGCTGGCCGTGCGGCTCACCCGGGCGGGCATGGGGCGCGGCCTGGCGGCCACCGTGCTGGTGGCGGGGCTGGTGGCCCTCGGCCTGCTGTTCGCCCTGCTGCTCTATCCGCTTATCCTGGCCCAAATCGGCATCCTCGTGTCGCGCATCCCGGCCTACGTGAACGACCTGCGGGTCTGGGCCGGCGAGGTGATCGTCCACCTGCAGGAGCGGCTGGGCCAGGACTATGTCGATGGCAAGTTGCGCGACCTGGTGAGCGGCCAGGCCGGCGCGATGCTGGGCTTCCTGGCCAGCGCGCTGAGCCGGATCGTGGGCGGCGGGTTCGCCCTGTTCAACGTGCTGTCGTTGCTGGTGGTCACGCCGGTGGTTGCGTTCTACCTGCTGCGGGACTGGCCGATCGTGGTCCACCGGGTGGATGGCTGGCTGCCGCGCCGCTATGCCGGCGTCATGCGCCAGCAGGCGATGGAGATGGACCGCATCTTGTCTGCATGGCTGCGCGGGCAGGCGCTGTGCTGCGTGGTGCTGGCGGTCTACTACGCCCTGGCGCTGCAACTCGTCGGGCTGGACCTCGGCCTGATCGTGGGGCTGACGGCGGGGTTGCTCTCCTTCATCCCCTATGTCGGCTCGATCACCGGGGGCGTCACGTCGATCGGGCTGGCGCTGGCGCAGTTCCCCACCTGGGCGGGCGTGGCGGAGGTGGCGGCCGTGTTCGTCACCGGGCAGTTGCTGGAGGGCTACGTCATCTATCCCCGCTTCCTCGGCGACCGGGTCGAGCTGCATGCGGTGTGGGTCATCTTCGCCCTGTTCGCCGGCGGGGCGGTGTTCGGCTTCCTTGGCGTCCTGCTGGCGGTCCCTGTGGCGGCGATGATCGGCGTGCTCGCGCGGTTCTGGCTGCGTCGCTACCTGAGCAGCCCGCTCTACTCGGACCCGCCGGCCGACCGGGCGTGATGCGCCCGGCCCAACTGGCGCTCCCTTTCGCGCACGAGGCGAGCTACGCCGCTGCGGACTTCCTGCCGGACACGAGCAACCAGGCCGCGCTGGCCTGGCTGGAGGCGACCTGGCCGTCGGGCCGGCTGGCGGTGTGGGGTGAGCCCGGGTGCGGTAAGACGCATCTGGCGCATGTCTGGGCGGCTGGCGCCGGGGCGGTCTTGCTGCCGGGTGTCGAGCTGCGCGGCCTGCTTCAACTCCCGCCGTCGGGCGGGATCGTGGTGGACGGCGCGGCGGCGGCGCAGGAGGAGGCCTTGCTCCACCTGCTGAACGCCGCGGCCGAAGCCGGTCTCCCCGTGCTGCTGACCGCGCGCATGCCACCTGCGCGCTGGCCCACCACCCTGCCGGACCTGGCGAGCCGGCTGCGGGCGGTCGTCGCCGTCGAAATGCGCCTGCCCGGCGAGGCGATGTTGCGCGCGTTGTTCGCGAGCCTGCTCGCATCCCGGCAGCTGACGGTGTCGGCCGCCGTGCAGGACTGGCTGCTCTTGCGGCTGCCGCGCGAGCCCGCAGCCCTGCGAGCGGCTGCGGCGGGCTTGGACGCCGCGGCCCTGTCGGCCGGCCGTCGGGTGACGCAGGCGATGGCGGCGCAACTCCTGACCACCGAGCCGGCTTAGCGTCGCGCAGCGCTTCTTGCCGACGTTCCGGCCATCTGCCTGGAGGCTTGCCGATGGCCGGACAATCGATCGGTGCGACATGAAGGTCGTCGCTGGCTTGCTCGCCCTGGTGGCGCTGGTCGTCGTCATGCAGGACGCGTTCGAGGTCATGCTGCTGCCGCGCCGGGTGCGGCGCGAGCTGCGGTTCATGCGGGTGTATTTCCAGTCCACCTGGGCGGTTTGGTCGGCCATCTCGGTCCGGATCGCGTCGCCCACGCGGCGGGAACACGTGCTCGGCCTGTTCGGGCCGCTCTCCATGCTTTGCCTCTTCGCCGTATGGGCCGGAGCGCTGATCACCGCGTTCGGAACGATCGAGTGGGTGTTGCAACCGGGGGCCGGCACGCCCGGCGGCGGATCACCCCTTTCCGAGCAGATCTACATGAGCGGCGTGACGTTCTTCACGCTCGGCTATGGTGACGTGGTGCCGCACAGCGCCTGGGGACGCGCCCTGTCGGTGCTGGAGGCGGGGACTGGCATCGGCTTCATCGCCGTCGTCATCGGCTACCTACCGGTGCTGTACCAGTTCTTTTCCCGGCGGGAAGCGCATGTCATCCAACTCGACGGCCGCGCCGGCTCGCCACCGACCGCGGCGACGATGCTCAGCCGTCATGCCGAAGGCACGGGGTTGGAGCAGTTGAACGTCTTGCTGCGGGACTGGGAGGTGTGGGCGTCGGAGCTGTTGGAGAGCCACCTGTCCTATCCGATGCTGGCCTACTACCGGTCCCAGCATGACAACCAGTCCTGGCTGTCCGCGCTCGGTTGCGTGATGGATGCCTGTGCGCTGGTGCTTGTGGGCCTGCCGGGCATGTCGCGCCTGCAGGCGAGGATGACCTTTACCATGGCCCGGCAGGTGCTTGTGGAGATGAGCCAGTCCTTCGGCATCTCGCCCTCCCGCTACGATGGCGGCGACCGCCTGCCGGAGGCGGAATATGCCCGCATGGTGGTGTGGTTCGCCGAGGCCAACCTCGACTGGAAGGACGAGCCTGACACCAATGCCACCCTGACGGCCTTGCGTGCCACGTACGAGCCGTTGCTGGACGGGTTGGCTCGATACCTCCTGCTGCAGGTGCCAAGCTGGTTGCCGGGCGAGGGCGCGGTCGACCACTGGGAAGCAGGGCATCGTGGTCTGATCGCGCGTCGGTTGATCGACGAGTTGGGCGAACGCGGCACCCGCCCGGCACCCCGCACGACATCGGACCTGGTGGAACGCCCCTGGCGCCAGCTCCGCAAACGCTTGCGGGAGCGATGACGTCGAAAGAAGCCACCATGGCCACCCTTGAAAAATAATTGAGACACTGGTATAAAAAGAGACACTCGGCACGGTGTCGAGTGCCAAGGGTGTTTATCATGAGCGATCCCAAGCTTCACCGGGCTCGGATGGAACTCGAACCGACAGAGTTGCGCGCGGCCTTCGACACCGTGCCGATGGGCTTCTCCCACGACCTGCATCGTTTGCCGCAGTTCCAGCGCGACAGCCTGCAACGCCTCGCCACCGCATATGAGGGTTGCCGCGCGGACTATTTCGTGGCCGGCAGCGCGGCATCGCCAGGCATGGCCTTCTATGCCGTGCCCACGGTGGAGACGTCGCCGGCCGAGGCGCTCGTCCGGCTCGACCAGGCGCCCACGCGCCTGCTCCTGAAGCGGCCGGAGCGCTACGATCCCCGCTTCCGTGCCTTGCTGGACGATCTGTTCGCGCAGGTCGCCGATGCCCATGGCGGGCTGGCCAGGACGGATCTCGTGCGCCTCGAATCGGCGATCCTCGTGACATCCGCCGCGTCGACCACGCCCTTCCACTTCGATCCGGAGGTCGGGTTCTTTTCCCAGATCGAGGGCGAGAAGACCTACCACGTCTACGCACCGGACAGCCTGGCGGAGCCGGAGTTGGAGCGGTTCTACCAGGGCGGCAAGGTCGATATCGGGCAGGTCGACATGGCAGCGCGCAGCAATGCCACGGACTACGTGTTCGACCTGGTGCCTGGCAAAGGCCTGCACCAGCCGCAGAACGCCCCGCACTGGGTGCAGACCAAGGGCACCCGCTCCGTCTCCTACACCTTCGTGTTCGAGACGCGTGCCGCGCGGATGCGCAGCCGCGCCCGCGGCTTCAACCACTACCTGCGCAGCGCCGGGTTGAAGCCGCGCGCGCCGGGCCAGGCGCCGATCCGCGATGCGGCGAAGGGCCGCGCGATGCAGGTGATGGCGCGGGCGCGCCGGGCGATCAGCGCCTAGCCGCCTACAGGATGGCTTGGCTGCTTGGGTGATTCCGGCGTGACGATGGCGCCATGCCGGGTCTCGTCGGGGCTGCACATCGTCGCGAGGGCGTCGGCGACGTCCTCGGGCTGGCGCAGGGTGGCCGGGTTCTCGCCGGGCATGGCCTCCTTGCGCAGCCGTGTCGCCACCGGTCCGGGGTCGAACAGGTTGACCCGGCAGCGCGTGGTGCGCGTCTCCTCCGCCCAGGCCAGCGCCAGGTGCTGCATCGCCGCCTTGGTGGCGCCGTAAAGCCCCCAATAGGCACGCGGGCGCATCACCAGCGCGTCGGTCACGAACACGGCCCGCCCGGCCGGCCCGACCAGCAGCAGCGGACCGCAGGTGCGGATCAGCCGCCACGCCGCCTCCATGTTGACCGCAGCCGCGGCTGCATAGTCCTTCGGCAGGATGTGCGGCGCCGGGGTGAGCTTGCCGAGGGCGCCGGCGGCATGCACCAGCGCGTCCAACCGGCCGAACCGCTGCAGCAGGCTCGGACCCACGGTGTCGAGCACGTCACCATCCGCCAAGTCCAGCGGCAGCAGGGTTGCGGCGCCGCCAGCCTGGCGGATCGCGTCGTCGGTCTCCTCCAGCCCACCCTGGGTGCGGCCGGTGATCACCACGTGGGTGCCAGTGCGGGCAAGGGCGATCGCCGTGGCGGCGCCGATCCCGCGGCTCGCCCCGGTGACGAAGGCGACCCGTCCGCTCACTGCCCGGGCAGGAAGCTGAGCTGGCGTTCGGCCTCGTTGCCGGCGTCCGACAGGCTGATCGGGTAGTCGCCGGTGAAGCAGGCGTCGCAATAGGCCGGGCGGGCGCCGCGACCGCCTTCCTGGCCGAGCGCCTCATACAGCCCGTCCAGGCTGATGAAGGCCAGGCTGTCGGCGCCGATCAGCCGCGCCATCTCCGCCACGTCGTGCCGCGCTGCCAGCAGCTTGCCGCGCTCCGGCGTGTCGATGCCGTAGAAGCAGGAGTGGGTGGTCGGCGGCGAGGAGATCCGCATGTGAACCTCGGCGGCGCCGGCCTGGCGCACCATCTCGACGATCTTGCGGCTGGTGGTGCCGCGCACGATCGAGTCGTCCACCAGGATCACCCGGCGGCCCTTCAGCACGACCCGGTTGGCCGAGTGCTTCAGCTTGACGCCCAGGTTGCGGATCTGGTCCGTCGGCTCGATGAAGGTGCGGCCGACATAGTGGTTGCGGATGATGCCCAGTTCGAACGGCAGGCCGCTCGCCTCGGCATAGCCCATGGCCGAGGGCACGCCCGAGTCCGGCACCGGCACCACGACGTCGGCCGGGACCGCGGACTCCCGGGCCAATGCCTCGCCGATGCGCTTGCGCGCCTCGTAGACCGGCATGCCTTCCACCACCGAGTCGGGGCGGGCGAAATAGATGTATTCGAACACGCAGAACCGCTTGGCCGCCGGGCTGAACGGCTTGACGCTGTGGACGCCCTTGTCGTTGATGATGACGATCTCGCCGGGCTCCACGTCACGCACGAACTCGGCGCCCACGATGTCCAGCGCGCACGTCTCCGAAGCCAGGACCCAGCCGCCGGTGCTGCCGCGGAGGTCAGCGCCCACCCGGCCCAGGATCAGCGGCCGCACGCCCAACGGATCACGCACGCCCATCAGCGCGTCGTTCGACAGGCACACCAGGGAGTAGGCGCCCACCACCTGCTTCAGCGCGTCGATCAGCCGGTCCACCACCGTGGAGTAGAGGCTGATCGCGATCAGGTGGACGAACACCTCGCTGTCCGTCGTCGACTGGAACAGGCAACCCCGGCGGACGAGCGACCGCTTCAGCGCCATCGCGTTGGTCAGGTTGCCGTTGTGCGAGACGGCCAGCCCGCCGAACTCGAAATCGGCGTAGAGCGGCTGCACGTTGCGCAGGATGGTCTCGCCGGTCGTGGCGTATCGGTTGTGCCCGACCGCCGCGGCACCCGGCATCGAGGCGATCACCCGGGCGTCGCCGAAGATATCCGCCACCAGGCCGAGGCCGCGATGCTGGTGGAAGCGCTGCCCGTCGAAGGCCACGATGCCCGTCGCCTCCTGCCCCCGGTGCTGCAGCGCATGGAGGCCGAGCGCGGTGAGCGCCGCGGCGTCCGGAACGTTCCAGACGCCAAAAACCCCGCATTCCTCGTGCGGCTTGTCCTCGTCGAACCGGTCCGGCAGCATGGGGCAGCCTCCTATGGACGCGTGGGCGGAGCGCCGATCGCACGACCGACGGGGTTGGCATGCAGCAAATCCGCCGAACTCGCCGGGCGATCCGTGGGCGGGACGGGCAGGGACGGCCGATATTGCTCCGGCAGGCGCTGCACGACCCAGGTAGAGCCAAGATAGATGGAGGGCAGGGTGCGCGCTGCCAACACCTCCGGCGGCCAACGGTCCACCGGCTCGATCACGGTGGCGAGCAGGTAGGCCGCGACCATGATCGCCCCGCCGCGCGCCAGGCCGAAGACCAGGCCGAGCGTGCGGTCCAGCCCGCCCAGCGCCGAATGCCGGACCGCACCGCTGAGCCCCCGGGCCAGGAGCGACAGCACGATCAGCACGACGAGGAACACGGCACCGAACGCCACCGGGTCGGCGATGTCCGGGTTCTCGATCGCCCGGCGGGAGATCCCCTGCACCCGGGGGAAGAACCAGGTCGCGGCGAAGGCGGCGCCCACCCAGGCGATCAGCCCCAGCACCTCGCGCACCAGGCCGCGCATGAAGCCAAGCATGCCGGAGAACGCCACCACCGTGAGGACGGCGACGTCGACCCAGTTCATGGTGGCACCCGCATGCCGCTCAGCCGGCCAACTCGAAGACGATCTCCTGCGCGCCGCCCCACAGCACGGTGCGGCCAAGCTCCGGCAACTGCCCGGCGCCTTCGGTGACGGTCAGGAAGTGGTTGCCGGCCAGCACGCCGACCTTGCTGGCGAATTGCACGCTGCCGTAGGCGAGCAGGATCTCCGTCTCGCTCACCCCACCCGGATGCAGGATGATCTGGCCGGGCGCCGGGTAGCTGGTGGGATTCTCGTAGCCCAGCCCGAGGTCGAGGTCGCCGAGCGGGATCCAGCACGCCTCACCGCTCCAGCGCACGTGGATGATGCGCTCGCGATACGGCAGCAGGCTACGGAATTTTGCCACGGTTCTGGGGGCAGATGGCTCGAATCGGGCGCCGAAGCTAAACTGTCCGACTGTCATGCGAATGTCGGTCATGATGGCCCCTCCTAACCTTTGGCAGGTGGCGGGTCCAGCCGTCACGACGCAACCCTCTTACCCGGCGCTCCTTGTGGTGCTGACGAAACGGAGTTCGGTATTTGCAACGTAGAGCGCTGATGGCCGCCTTGCCTGCGATCCTGGCGGCTGGGCTGGTTCCGGCTGCCGCCGAGGGCGGCACCCCGTTCAGCGACTCCACGGTGCGCGACGCGGCGCACGACCTGGCGGCCAAGCCGTTCCAGGCACAGGAAACCGCGCTGCCGAGCTACCTGGACAATCTCGGCTACGACCAATACCGCATGCTGCGCTTCGACAAGCGGCGTGCCCTGTGGCGGGACACCAAGCTGCCCTGGCAGGTCGAGTTCTTCCACCGCGGCTCGATCTACAAGGGCCGGGTCGACGTCAACGAGGTCGTGGACGGCCGCACCTCGCCGGTCCGCTACTCGCCGGAGGATTTCAGCTTCGGCAGCGTGCAGCGGCCAACCAACGAGGATCTGGGCTTCGCCGGCTTCCGGCTGCATGCGCCGATGAACCGGCCGGACTATTTCGACGAGGTCTGCGCCTTCCTCGGCGCCAGCTATTTTCGGGCCGTGGCCAAGGGCCTCGGCTACGGGCTGTCGGCACGGGGCCTGTCCATCCGGACGGCCGACCCGGGCGGCGAGGAGTTCCCGTATTTCAAGACCTTTTGGATCGAACGTCCGAAACCCGGCGCCAGGCCGCAGCCAATCGTCGTGCACGCCCTGCTGGACAGCCAAAGCGCTTCCGCCGCTTTCAAGTTCGTCATCACGCCCGGCGTGCAGACGGTGTTCGACACCAGCGTGACGCTGTTCCCGCGAGTCGACATCGACCAGGTGGGCGTCGCCCCGTTGACCAGCATGTTCCTGTTCGACGGCAACGAGCGCAACCGGGTGGACGACTGGCGCCCGGCGGTGCACGACTCGGACGGCCTGCTGATGCTGACCGGCCGGGGCGAGACACTGTGGCGACAGCTCGACAACCCCGCCCGGCTGCAGGTGAGCAGCTTCGTCGACCATTCGCCGAAGGGCTTCGGCCTGCAGCAGCGCAAGCGTAGCTTCACCGGCTACGAAGACATCGAGTCGCGATACGACAACCGCCCCTGCGCCTGGGTCGAGCCGGTCGGCGACTGGGGCGAGGGGGCGGTGATGCTGGTCGAGATCCCGTCCGACAAGGAGGTGAACGACAACATCGTCGCCTTCTGGCGTCCGGCGGCCAAGCTCCAGGCCAAGCTCGCCTACACCTACGCCTACAAGCTCTACTGGGGCGCGGCGCCGCCGCTAAAGGGGATGCCGACGCCGTTCACCACCACCATGAGCGGACCGGGGACGGACGGCTCGCGGGCCTTCGTGCTGGATGTCGGCCCGCTGAAGCCGGGCGTCACGCCACGGCTGGACGTGACCAACGACAAGGGGCAGCTGCGCGACATCACCGCCACGCCCCTGCCCGCGGACGCCGGCTGGCGGATCAGCTTCGAGCTGGTGCCCGGCCGCGAGACGGCCGTCGAGTTGCACGGCCGGCTGATGGCGGGCGACACGCCACTCACCGAGACGTGGTTATACCGTTGGACCACGTGACGGCGGAGTTCCGGCCCGCCCTGCCGCCGGAATCACCCATGGCGATGCCGGTGCAGGCGCTGCACGGGCCGGACGTGCCGCGGGCCGCGCGGCTGGCGGACGGGCCGCGCCTGGCCTGGTTGCGCCGCCTGTTGGTGATCGTGCCGGCGGTGGCCATGACCGTGCAGGCCGCGCGCGAGATGCTGCTCGTGCTGGACCCGGGCGGGGTGACGATGCTGATCGTCATACTGCTCGTCCTGTTCGTGGCGCTGTTCGCCTGGATCGCGCTGTCCTTCACCAGCTCGGTGGCCGGCTTCGTGTCCTGCCTGCTGCGGGGCGGCCGGCGCCTCGGGATCGCCGCCGCCGGGCCGCTGCCGTCCCTCGGCGTGCGGACCGCGCTGCTGATGCCGACCTACAACGAGCAGCCGTCCCGCGTGATCGCCGGGCTGGAGGCGATCCAGCGCTCGCTGCAAGCCACCGGGCAGGCAGACTGGTTCGACCTGTTCATCCTCAGCGACACCACGGACGCCGACGTGTGGGTCGCGGAGGAGGCGGCGTTCCTCGCGCTGCGGGAGCGCCTCGGGCCGGACGTTCGGGTGTTCTACCGGCGGCGTCCGCTGAACACCGAGCGCAAGGCGGGCAACATCGCCGACTGGATGCGGCGCTGGGGCGGCGCCTATCCGCAGTTCCTCATCCTGGACGCCGACAGCGTGATGACGGGGGACGCGCTGGTGCGGCTGTCAGCGGCGATGGCCGCGCATCCTGCCGTGGGGCTGATCCAGACGTTGCCGACCATCGCCAACGGCAACAGCCTGTTCGCCCGCATGCAGCAATTCGCCGGCCGCGTGTACGGCCCGGTGATCGCGCACGGCATCGCCTGGTGGCATGGCGGCGAGGGCAATTACTGGGGCCACAACGCCATCATCCGAACCGCCGCCTTCGCACAGCAGGCTGGGCTGCCGGTGCTGCGCGGCCGCAAGCCGTTCGGCGGGCATATCCTGAGCCATGACTTCGTCGAGGCGGCGTTGCTGCGCCGTGGTGGCTGGGCCGTCCACATGGTGCCCGGGCTGCCCGGCTCCTACGAGGAGAGCCCGCCCTCGCTGCCCGACCTGGCGGTGCGGGACCGGCGCTGGTGCCAGGGCAACCTGCAGCACATCGCCGTGCTGCCGACGCGCGGCCTGCATTGGGTGAGCCGGATGCACCTGCTGACGGGCATCGGCTCCTACATCACGGCGCCGATGTGGCTCTTGTTCATCCTGGTGGGGATCCTGATCTCGCTGCAGTCGCGCTTCATCCGGCCGGACTACTTCCCGGACGGCAAGGCCCTGTTCCCGACCTGGCCGATCATCGACCCCGAGCGCGCCAAGCTGGTGTTCATCGGCACCATGGCGCTGTTGCTGGCGCCCAAGCTGCTCGCCTACGTGGCGCTGGTGTTCGACGGCACGCTGCGGCGCGGCTGTGGCGGGGCGGTCCGGGCGATGCTGTCGCTGCTGCTGGAGACGGTGGTGGCCGGCCTGCTGGCGCCGGTGACGATGCTGACGCAGTCCCTGGACGTGTTCGCCATCCTGGCCGGTCGGGACTCGGGCTGGAACGCGCAGCGCCGGGACGACGGCAGCATCCCGCTGCGCGTCGTGGCCCGGCTGTATGCCTGGCACACCGCGTTCGGCGTCGCGCTGGCCGTGGCGTCCTTCCTGGTGTCGCCCTACTTGCTGGCCTGGATGTCGCCCGTCGTGGTGGGGCAGGCGCTCGCCATTCCCTTGGCCGGGCTGACCGGCAGCAGCGTCATCGGCCGCGGCCTGCGCCGAGCTGGCCTGCTGCGTATCCCGGAGGAGATGCACCCGCCGGAGGTGCTGGCCGCCGCCGTCGCGCGGGCTCGCGAGCTAGGCGAGGGCTCGGTGCCGGAGGCGCTGCGGAGCCTGCATGGCGACCCGGCCCTGCGCGCGGCCCATACCCGCATGCTGCCGCCGACGCGTCGCCGTTCGGAGGATGCGGAGTTGGCACTGGGGCTCGCCAAGTTGGACGAGGCCGACACGGTCGACGCAGCGGCGGCGGCCCTGACCCGACGGCAAAAGGCGGCGGTGCTGGGGAGTGCGGCAGGCTTGGAGCGCCTGGCGGCATTGTCATAAGCGGCCAAAGCCCTCTCCTCCTGGGAGAGGGCGCTTCGTTGAGGGGCTCAGCCTTTGCCGGTGAACCCGGCCACCAGTTCCGCCAGGTGTCCCATCTCGTTCAAGCGCAATCCAGGCAGTGCCGCTGGCTTCCGGCCGCCTTGGGCCAGCCGGCGCGGAAGGCATGCGGCGGCGAAACCCAGCTTCTGCGCCTCCTTCAACCGGGCATCCGCCTGCGCCACCTGACGGATTTCCCCCGATAGGCCCACCTCGCCGAAATACACCGTGCCGGCGTCCGTCGGCGTCTCCGTCGCGGCGGAGGCGAGCGCGGCGGCGACCGCCAGGTCCGCCGCCGGCTCCACCACGCGCAGCCCGCCCGCCACGTTGAGGTAGACGTCGTGGGCGGACAGGCGCAGCCCGGCGCGGCTGTCCAGCACCGCAAGCATCATCGCCAGCCGCCCGCCGTCCCAGCCGATCACCGCCCGGCGGGGCGAGCCGCCGGCATTGGGGGAGAGCAGGGCCTGCACCTCCACCAGCACCGGGCGCGTCCCCTCCAGCCCGGCGAACACGGCGGAGCCGGCGATGTTGCCCCGCCGCTCGGCCAGGAACAGGGCGGAGGGGTTCGGCACCTCCGCCAGGCCGGCCTCCGTCATGGCGAACACGCCGATCTCGTCGGTCGCGCCGAAGCGGTTCTTCACCCCGCGCAGGATGCGGAACTGGTGGCCGCGGTCGCCTTCGAAATACAGCACCGCGTCCACCATGTGCTCCAGCACGCGCGGGCCGGCGAGGGCGCCGTCCTTCGTCACGTGCCCCACCAGCACCAGCGCGAAGCCGCGGGACTTGGCCAGCCGGATCAGCTCGAAGGAGCAGGCGCGCACCTGGCTGACGGTGCCGGGCGCCGAGTCGATGCTGTCCAGCCACATGGTCTGGATCGAGTCGATCACCACCAGGGCCGCGTCCGCCGCACCCTCCAGGGCAGCGCCGATGTCGCGCACGTTGATGGTGGCCGCGAGGTCCAGCTTGGCGTCCGCCAGCCCCAGCCGACGGGCGCGCAGCCGGACCTGGTCGATCGATTCCTCGCCGGTGATGTAGAGCACCCGGCGTCCGGCCCGGGCCAGCGATGCCGCGGCTTGCAGCAACAGGGTGGACTTGCCGATGCCCGGATCCCCACCCACCAGCACGGCGGAGGCGTGGACCAGCCCGCCGCCCAGCACCCGGTCGAGCTCCGCGATGCCCGTCTGCGCGCGGGCCGGGGGTTCGGTGGTGCCTTGCAGCCCGACGAAGCCCAGCCGGGCGGCCTTGCCCGGCTTCAGCGCGCCTGGACCGGCCTCGACCGGCTCCTCGACGATGGTGTTCCACTCGCCGCACGATTCGCAGCGGCCGACCCACTTGCCAGTGACGGCGCCGCAGGACTGGCAGACGTAGCGATGGGTAGTTTTGGCCATCGTTCTCTACCAACCCCCACCGAACTAAAAAACCCTCTCCCGGAAGGAGAGGGGGAAGAAAGAGGTGTGGAGGGCTACTTGCGCAACTCCATCTGGATCGGCCCTTCGCGGCGGCCGTGGGTGAACTGGTCGACCACCTCGTTGCCGCTTTGCAGCAGCCCCGCCGCCGCGCCCTCCCACACGATGCGTCCCTTGTGCAGCATCGCGGCGCGGTCGCCGATCCGCACTGCGGAGGCCATGTCGTGGGTGATCGCCACCGCGGTGCAGCCCAGGCGCTTGACGCAGTCGACGATCAGTCCGTCGATCACCGCCCCCATGATCGGGTCGAGCCCGGTGGTGGGTTCGTCGAAGAACAGGATGCCCGGCTGGGCGGCGATGGCGCGGGCCAGGCCCACCCGCTTCTGCATGCCGCCCGACAGCTCCGCCGGCGAGAGGTCGCCGACGCTGGGGGCGAGCCCCACCTGGCCCAGCACCTCGCCGGCACGGTCCCGTGCCGCGTCGCGCCCCATGCGCTGCTGCGCCAGCAGGCCGAACGCCACGTTCTCCCAGACCGGCAGGCTGTCGAACAGCGCGCCGCCCTGGAACAGCATGCCGATCTGCCGGTTGACCGCGTCGCGCTCGCGCCGGCCCATGCGCAGGATGTCGCGGCCGTCGACCTCGATGCTGCCCTCGTCCGGCTGCACCAGGCCGAGGATGGACTTCAGCAGCACGGACTTGCCGGTGCCGGAGCCGCCGATCACCACGGTGGAGGTGCCGGGCATCACGTCCAGGTCGATCCCGTCCAGCACCTGCTTGCCGCCGAACCGCTTGCGCAGCCCGCGGACACGGATCTTCGGCAGGTCAGTGGGCAAAGAACAGTTCCGTCAGCACATAGTCGCCCGCCAGGATCAGGATGGAGGCGACCACCACGGCGGAGGTCGTGGCCGCTCCCACGCCCTCGGCGCCGCCGCGGCTGTTGTAGCCGTGGTAGCAGCCCATCAGCGCGATCAGGAAGCCGAACACCGCCGCTTTGGCCAAACCGCTCACCACGTCTCCGGTGGTCATGAAGCTGAACGTGTTGTTGAGGTAGCCGACCGGGTTCAGACCCAACTTGACCGTGGCGATGATGTAGCCGCCGAGCACGCCCAGTATGTCCGCCACCACCACCAGCAGCGGCAAGGCGAGCGTGCCGGCCAGCAGGCGGGGCGCCACCAGGTATTTCATCGGGTTGGTGGACAGCGTGCCCAGCGCGTCGATCTGGTCGGTGACGCGCATGGTGCCGATCTCCGCCGCCATCGCCGCGCCGACGCGCCCGGCCACCATCAGGCCGGCCAGCACCGGGCCCAACTCGCGCACCACGGACAGCACCACGATGGAGGCGACCGCGCTCTCCGCGTTGAACCGGGAGAAGCCGGTGAAGGATTGCAGCGCGATCACCATGCCGGAGAAGATCGCCGTCAAAGCCACCACGGGCAGGCTGAAATAGCCGAACTCCACGAAGGCACGTCCGAACATGCGCCCGTATAGCGGCGGCCGGACGACGTGCGACAGGCCTTCCCCGGCGAACACCGCCACCGCCCCGATCGTGCGGCAGACGCCCAATGCCGCGCGGCCGAGCGCCGCCAGCCAGTCGAGCACGATCATCGATACTGGCGGTGGTAGCGATGGCCGAGCAAGGTCAGGATCTCGTAGCCGTTCGTCCCGGCATCAGCGGCGAGCGCGTCGACCCCGCCCGGGCCGATGAGGTCGAGCCAATCTCCCACGTCCAGGGCGGGTGCATCCGTCACGTCGAAGGTGGAGAGGTCCATGGACACGCGACCTACCAGCGGCACGGGCTGGTCGTCAAAATAGGCGGTGGCGCGGTTGCTCAGGGCGCGCGGGAAGCCGTCCGCGTAGCCGGCCGAGACCGTGGCGATCCGGCTGCGGCGCCCGGCGGTCCACTGCCCGTTATAGCCGACGGTGTCGCCCGGTTCCACGTCGCGGACTTGCAGGACACGGGCATGCAGGCGGACCACCGTGCGCTGCGGGTTTGGCCTGCCTGGCGTGGGGTTCAGGCCGTACAGCGCGGCGCCGGGCCGGGCCAGGTCGGAGGCGAAATCCGACCCGAGGAACAGGCCGGACGAGTTGGCCAGCGACCTCGGGGCAGGCGGCAGCCGGGCACAGGCGGCGGCGAAGCGCTGGCGCTGGCGGCCGTTGAGCGGGTCGTCCGGCTCCTCGGCGGAGGCGAGATGCGTCATGACGTAGCGCAGCGTCAGCCCGTCCAGGCGGCCGTGGTCGTCGGCGAGGATGTCCAACTCGCGCGCGTCGAGCCCCAGCCGGTTCATCCCGGTGTCGACGTGCAGGATGGCCGGCAGCGCCACGCCGTTGGTCCGGGCCTGGGCGCTCCAGCGGTCGATCTCGTCGAGCGTGCCGAGGACCGGGGTGAGGTCCCGGGCGGCGAACTCGGCCTCCAGGCCCGGCCAGAGGCCGTTCAGCACGGCGAGCATGGCTCCGGGGACGAGGGCCCGGATGGCCAACGCTTCGGATGGGTGGGCGGTGAAGAAGTGCCGGCAGCCGGCGGCATGCAGCGCGGGGACGACGGCGCCGGCCCCCAGCCCGTATGCGTCGGCCTTGACCACGGCGGCGGTAGGGCCTCGGCGCAGCGATTGCCAGTTGGCGACGATGGCCGCCAGGTCGATGTCCAGTATCGTGGGCCAGGTGGCTTCCGCCGGGCCCTCACCCCTCCCTCTCCCGGAGGGGGAGGGCTTGTTTGCTTCGCCCTCTAGGAGGGTGTGCCCCACTAGACCAGCTTCACCAGCTGCTTGCCGAAATTGTGCCCCTTCAACAACCCGATGAACGCTTCCGGGGCGCTGGCCAGGCCCTCGGCGACGCTTTCCCGGAACTTCAGCTGCTTGGAGGCGACCAGCCCACCCAGCTCCTTCAGCGCAGCCGGCCAGACGTCCATGTGCTCGGACACGATGAAGCCCTCGATCTTCAATCGCGAGATCAGGATCAGCCTCGGGTTGGCCATGGTGAGCGGCTGGCCGTCATAGCCGGCGATCGCGCCGCACACGGCGATGCGCCCGAACGCGTTCATCTGCGCCATCACCGCGTCCAGCACCACGCCGCCGACATTGTCGAAGTAGCCGTCGATGCCGCCGGGCGCCGCCGCCTTCAGCTCGGCCTCCAGCGCGCCGGCCTTGTAGTCCACGCAGGCGTCGAAGCCGAGCTCGCCGGCCACGTAGCGGCATTTGTCCGGCCCGCCCGCCACGCCCACGACGCGGCAGCCCTGCCGCTTGGCCAGCTGGCCCACCACGCTGCCCACCGCGCCGCTGGCCGCACTCACCACCACCGTCTCGCCGGGCTTGGGCGTGCAGATCCGGTTGAGCCCATACCAGGCGGTGACGCCGGGCATGCCCACGCTGCCGAGATAGGCGGAGAGCGGGACCCGCGTGTCGTCCACCTTCTGCATGCCGGCGCCGTCCGAGGTGCCGTATTCCTGCCAGCCGAAGCCGGCCACCACCTTGTCGCCGGGCTGCCAGCCCGGGTTGCGGGAGTCCACCACCTCGCCCACCGTGCCGCCGATCATCACCGCGTCCAGCTGCTGCGGCGCGCTGTAGGACTTCGCGTCGTTCATCCGGCCGCGCATGTAGGGGTCCAGCGACAGGAAGTGGTTGCGCACCCGGACCTGCCCCTCCGTCAAGGGCGGCAGCGGCGTTTCCACCAGGCGGAAGTTCGCAGGCGTGACGGCGCCTTGCGGGCGGCTGGCGAGCAGGATCTGGTGGTTGATCTCGGACATCGAGGGCGCCTCCGGTTATTCGTCAGACTAGCGCGATCAATGTTCGCTATGCACCAGGTCCAGGTCAGCGAAGCGGGTGAACTCGCCCTCGAACAACAGGTCGATCTTGCCGGTCGGGCCGTGGCGCTGTTTCTCGATCAGCAACTCCGCCCGGTTGTGCACCCGCTCCATGTCCTGCTGCCACTTGTCCATCGCCGCGTTGAACTTGTCGTCCGAATCGAACTGCGCCTGCTTCGGTCCGCGCTGCTGCAGGTAGTATTCGTCGCGGTAGATGAAGATGACGCTGTCGGCATCCTGCTCGATGGTGCCCGACTCCCGCAGGTCCGACAGTTGGGGCCGCTTGTCCTCCCGCTGCTCCACCGCGCGGGACAGCTGCGACAGGGCGATCACCGGGACCGCCATCTCCTTGGCGATCGCCTTCAGGCCCTGGGTGAACTGGCTGATCTCCAGCACCCGGCTTTCCGGCCGCGTCCCGGCGGAGGGCCGCATCAGCTGCAGGTAGTCGATGATCACCAGGCTCAATCCGTTCACCCGCTTGAGCCGGCGGCAGCGTGTGCGCAGGGCGGAGATGGAGATGCCCGGCGTCTCGTCGATATGCAGCGGCAGCCCGGCGACTTCACGGCTGACCTGGACGAAGCGGTCGAAATCCCGCTGGGCGATGTCGCCGCGGCGGATCTTGTCGCCGGACACGCGCGCCTCCTCCGCCAGCAGGCGCAGCGCGATCTGCTCCGCACTCATCTCCAGGGTGAACAGCGCCACGCTGCCTTTCGGCACGTCGTCACCATGGCCGGCGCTCCGCGCCTCCGCCAGCAGGGCGCGGGCGGCGCCGAAGGCGATCTTGGTGGCCAGCGCCGACTTGCCCATGCCGGGCCGCCCGGCGATCACCATCAGGTCCGAGGGGTGCAGGCCGCCCATCTTCTTGTCCAGGTCGCGCAAGCCGGTCGCCAGGCCGGACACGTGGCCGGGGCGGTGAAAGGCCCGCTCCGCACCCTGGATCGCCAGCGTCAGCGCCTGTTCGAAGACGATGAACCCACCCGACGTGGCGCCCTTGTCGGCGATGTCGAACAGCTTCTGCTCGGCCGCCTCCACCTGCGTCTTGCCGTCCATCTCCGGGTCGGCGCCGAAGGCGTTGTTCACCACCTCCTCGCCGACGTCGATCAGTTGGCGGCGCAACCAGGCGTCGTGGATGGCGCGGCCATACTCCCCGGCATTGATGATGCCGACCATCGCCGTCAGCAGCTGCGTCAGGTAGCTGGTGCCGCCCACCTCATCCAGCATGCCGTTGTGCTCGAACTCGGCGCGCAGGGTGATGGCGTCTGCCAGCTGGCCGTTGTTCACCCGGCGGTGGATGGCCGCGAAGATCCGTCCGTGGATTGGGTCGGCGAAATGCTCGGGCGCCAGGAACTCCGCCACGCGCTCGTAGGCGCGGTTGTTGGCGAGCAGGGCGCCGAGCAGGGCCTGTTCGGCCTGGATGTTGGATGGAGGCAGGCGCTGCGAGAGGCCCAGCAGCGGGGTGTCGATGACGTTCATGCGGCACGACCATAGTCGAGTCGCCGAGTCGTCGCACCCGCGCGGCCTGTGGATGGCTGTGGAACCGGGGGATGGTTCGAACGCGGCTTGGATTCACGTCGGGCGGCCCAGCGGGCGGCTCAGTCGGCGTCCTCCCGCGCCACTTGGCGGACCTGCTCGGCGGCGGCGATGTAGTTGCGCGTCAACGGGACGGCGCGCAGGTCGCGGCTGACCTGGAGCTGCCACACCATGTAGCCCAGGCGGCGGAACGCCAGCTCGCTGCCTGCGAGATAGAACTCGAACATGCGGCAGAACCGCTCGTCATACAGGGCGGCCGCCTCCACCCGGCGGGCGGCGAACCGGCGCCGCCAGTGCCGCAGCGTGTCCGCGTAGTGCAGCCGCAGGATTTCCACGTCCGTGGCGATCAGCCCGCTGCGCTCCACGGCCGGGAAGACCTCCGACAGGGCAGGGGAGTAGCCGCCCGGGAAGATGTATCGGTCGATCCACGGGTTGGTCGTCCCGGGTCCGCTGGATCGGCCGATCGCGTGCACCAGCGCCACGCCACCTGGCGTCAGCAGCCGGTGCACCGCCCCGAAGAACGCATGGTAGTGGTTGATGCCCACATGCTCGAACATGCCGACCGAGACGATGCGGTCGAACCGTCCGGCCAAAGCCTTGTCGCGGTAATCCAGCAGCTCGAACCGGACGCGGTGGCTGAGGCCCGCCTCCTCCGCACGCTGGCGGGCGCGGGCCAGCTGTTCGGTGCTGAGCGTGATGCCCAGGACCTCGGCCCCATGGTCACGGGCGAGCGTCAGGGCCATGCCACCCCAGCCGCAGCCGATGTCGAGCACGGAGAGGCCAGGCCGGTCGAGCATCAATTTGGCCGCGATATGCCGCTTCTTGGCGCGCTGCGCGTCCTCCAGCGATTCCGCGCCGGTCGGGAAGTATGCGCAGGAATACTGCCAGTCCGAGTCCAGGAACAACGAGTACAGGTCATCGCCGAGGTCGTAATGCTGCGCGACGTTGCGGCGCGCGCGCTTGGCCGGGTTGAACTGGGACCAGCGGCGTAGGGTGGCCCGCAGCCCGCCGCGCAGCTTCAGCCCGGGGTGCGCGCCGCCGACCACGAGGTTGTGGCACATCACGTCCAGCACTTGGTAGATCGTGCCACCCAGAGGGGATATCGTGCCCTCCATGTAACATTCGCCGACCGCCAACGCGGGGTCCGTCACCATGCGGCGCATGGCAGTTTCCGTGCGGATCTCGACGCCCGCCTCCGGCCCGTCGGCGCCAGCGTAGGTGACGAGGCTGCCGTCGGGGTAGCGGACCGAAAGCCTACCCTCGGTGATGAAGCGCCGTAGAATGGCGTCGAGGATTCTTCGCATCCCACCTCTCCCGACCGGTTAAGGGCCCGACGAAGATGGGTGATCACACCGTGTCCGTCAAAACATCAGTGCGGAGGTGGGTGGGTTAAGTGTTATTCCACCGCCGCATCACTCCGTATCAGGATGGCAGCGTGCCGGGCTCCACTCCAGGCTCGAACAGCGCGGCAATGTCCTGGTCGGCCGCGGCCTCCTCCTCCTCGTTCGCCTGCCCGACCCGCTCGCCCCGCGCCTGCTTCTCCGCTTCCTCCGGGCTGCGCGCGACGTTGGCGGTGACGGTGACGGTGACCTCCGGGTGCAGCACGACGCGGACCGTCGACAGCCCCAGCGACTTGATCGGATGGTCCAGAATGACCTGCTGGCGGGTCACCGTCAGGCCGCCGGCGATGCAGGCATCGGCGATGTCGCGCACGCTGACCGAGCCGTACAGGCTGCCGGCGTCGCTCGCCTGGCGGATGATCACCACGCTCATCGCACCGATCCGCTCGGCCACGCGCTCGGCCTCCTCACGGCGGCGCAGGTTCTGTGCCTCCAACTGGACGCGCTGCTGCTCGAACAGCTCGCGGTTGGCCTTGTTGGCGCGGGTGGCCATCTTCTGCGGCAGCAGGTAGTTGCGGGCGTAACCGGGCTTCACCCGGACGACGTCGCCCATCTGCCCAAGCTTCTCGACCCGTTGCATCAGGATCAGTTCGACGGCGGCCATGGCGGGCTCTCCTCAGGCCAGGATGTAGGGCAGCAGGGCGAGCGTGCGGGCGCGCTTGATCGCCTGCGCGAGTTCCCGTTGCTTCTTGGCCGACACCGCGGTGATGCGGGAGGGCACGATCTTGCCCCGCTCGGACAGGAAGCGGGACAGCAGGCGGACATCCTTGTAGTCGATCTTCGGCGCGCTGGGGCCGGAGAACGGGCACGACTTGCGACGCCGGTAGAACGGGCGGCGGGCGCCGACGGCGGAGCGCCGGGCGGCCGGGTTGACGTCGCTGTCGTTGGCGGCGGGGTTCGTGTCGGACATGGCTTATTCCTCGCCGGCGTTGAAGGACGGGCGGTCGTCGCGGCTGAAATCGTCGCGGGCGCGGAATTCCTCGCGGTCGTCGAAGCCGCGCTTGCGCCCGCTCTCGAACCGGCCGGCCGGCTTGGGGCCGCGGAAGGAGCGCTCACGGTCGTCGGACTTGCGCGACAGGATGGCGGACGGCTCGTCCGTGATCTCGTCCACGCGGATGGTCATGAAGCGCAGCACGTCCTCGTTCAAGCCGAGCTGGCGTTCCATCTCGTTGATGGAGGCCGGCTTGGCGTCGAGGCCGAGGAGCATGTAGTGCCCCTTGCGGTTCTTCTTGATGCGGTAGGCGAGGGAACGCAGGCCCCAGTATTCACGCTTCTTCACCGCCCCGCCTTCGCCCTCGAGTTGGGTGGCGATGGTGTCGGCGACCGTCTCGACCTGTTGCTGCGTGACGTCGTTGCGCGCGATCAGCACGCATTCGTAGAGTGGCATGGATGGTCCCTATGGCTGGATCGGCCCGGACATGGGCATAGCCGAGGCGCCGCCATAGCACCCCAGCAGGGAGGCGCGCTGTGAAGCACGCGCGGTGTGCGAATGCAAGTGTCGGCTGTCGGGGCGTAGCTCGATATCCGCGAGCTCCGGTGTGTTCCCGTAAAAGCCGAGGCTCATACGGGCTACCCTCTTAAGCTCGCAAAGCTACGACGCTGACGATCCTCAAACGATCTCGTCCTCCGGCGGGTCGGCGAGGTCCAGGCCGTCGTAGAGCTCTGCCAGTGCAAGCTCGATGCCGATTTCCGGCATGCGGATGACCGCGCCCGCCTCCAGGATGTGGCCGACCCAGCCGTCGGCGCCGCGCTCAAACATGGTGCCGCCGACCTCGACCTGCTCCAGCATCACGTAGCGGCGCACGGACCCGGTTGCAGCGTATGCCCGGTTCTTGACGCCGCGATCCGTAGCAGCAGTGCTCTTGCTGAGTATCTCGAAGATCACGACCGGATTGGCGGCGACCGTCCTTCCTCGTGGGGCTGGCCCACAGGTGACATACGCGTCCGGGTATCGGATTTGACCCATGACCTCAACCTTGAGGTTGCTGCCGTGCGCACGGCACGGTTTGCCTGCCAAACGGTTTTTCAGGGCTGATACGAGATTTATCTGTATGGCATCGTGTTCGAACGTCCCGCCAGTCATAGCCTGTGGCTGGAAGCCGTCGAACTCATATCGCAACTCCTGCCGCTCCTCCCACTCAAGGAAGTCGGCCAGGGTCATTGGCTTACTCAGTGCGACGTTCATGGTCCGCAGCCTAGCATCAGCGGAGGGCAAGTCAGAACAACTTCAGCAAGGCCTCGATCTCGGCCGGCGACCCGGCCGAGATCGCACGCGCGTCCGGAGCGATGCGGCGAACCAGCCCGGAGAGGACCTTGCCGGCGCCCAGCTCCACGAAGCTGTCGACGCCCAATGCGATGGCGGCCAGGACGCATTCGCGCCAACGCACGGTGCCCGTGACCTGCCGGACCAGCAGGCTGCGGATATCGGCCGGGTCCGTGGCCTTGGTGGCAGAGACGTTGGCGATCAGCGGCACCGCGGGGGGCGCCATCGCCACCGCCTCCAGCGCCTCCGCCATGATGTCGGCCGCCGGCGCCATCAGGGCGCAGTGGAATGGCGCCGACACCGGCAGCAGCATCGCACGCTTGATGCCTTGCGCCTTGGCTGCCTCGATCGCGCGTCCCACCGCGGTCCTGTGCCCCGAGATGACGACCTGGCCGCCGCCGTTGTCGTTGGCCGCCTCGACAACCTCGCCCTGTGCCGCCGCGGTGCAGATCGCGTGCGTCACCTCCAGATCCGTGCCGAGCAAGGCGGCCATCGCCCCTTCGCCGGCAGGGACGGCGTGCTGCATCGCCTCGCCACGCCGCCGCAGCAGCCGGGCGCACTCGGCCAGCCCGAGGCTGCCGACTGCCGTCAGGGCGCTGTATTCCCCCAGCGAGTGACCGGCGACCACGGCGGCGCGCTGCTTCATGGACAACCCGCCCTCCGTCTGCAGCACGCGCAGCACGGCCATGGAGATCGCCATCAGCGCTGGCTGGGCGTTCTCGGTGAGCGTCAGCTCCTCCGCCGGACCTTCGAACATCAGCTTGGACAGCTTCTGCCGCAGCGTGTCGTCCACCTCCCCGAACACTTCCCGGGCGGCGGCGAAGGCAGCGGCGAGGTCGCGACCCATGCCGACGAACTGGCTGCCCTGGCCTGGGAAGATGAAGGCGTGGACGGGCATGGTTCCGGACATCCAGGATATGCGGGAAAGCGGCGATATCGCGTCCGAGGCGAACCCTGTCAAATCGGATGAAGGTCGCGCCATGACGTGCGACAGTGGCGAGATGCGCCGCTGCACTCGCCCAAGGCTGCGCAGCCGCTTGCACGAGGAGCACAGAATGACGCGTTGCGGCTACGTCCTGCCGATCTGGCTGCTGTTCGCCTCCGCTGCCGGCGCCGCCTCCGCACCTGCGGTCGAGGCGGCGAACGGAATGGTGGTCACCTCGCAGCGCCTTGCCTCGGAGGTGGGGGTCGACATCCTGCGCCAGGGCGGCAACGCGGTGGATGCCGCGGTCGCGGTCGGCTATGCGCTGGCGGTGGTCGACCCGTGCTGCGGCAACATCGGCGGCGGCGGGTTCATGACGCTGCACCTGGCGGACGGGCGGGACCGGTTCCTCAACTTCCGGGAGATGGCGCCCGCCGCGGCGACGGCGGACATGTATCTCGATGCCGGAGGCATGCCGATCCCGGATGCCAGCCTGTTCGGCTCCCGCGCCGCGGGCGTGCCCGGCACCGTCGCCGGGATGGAGGCGGCGCTGACCCGGTACGGAACCCTGTCGCGCGCGGTGGTGATGGCGCCGGCGATCCGCCTGGCGCGCGACGGATTCGTGCTGACGCGGGCGGACACCGACATTCTGGACAGCAAGGTGGACCGGTTCCGCCGCGCTCCGGAGGTCGCCCGCGTGTTCCTGCGCCCGGACGGCAGCCCGTGGCAACCGGGCGACCGGCTGGTGCAGGCCGACCTGGCGGCGACCCTCGACGCCATCGCGGCCGCCGGTGCCGCGGCGTTCTACCACGGCCGCATCCCGCAGGCCGTGGCCGTCGCGGCCAAGCGCGATGGCGGCATCCTGACGGAGGCGGACTTCGCCGCCTACCATGTGGACGATACCCAGCCGCTGCGATGCGCCTATAGGGACGTGGTCGTGCTATCCGCGCCGCCGCCCTCGTCCGGTGGCGCCACGCTGTGCGAGACGCTGGCCATCCTTGCCGGTTACGACATGGCGGCGCTGGGCTTCCACAGCGCGCAGTCCGTGCACCTCATGACGGAGGCGATGCGCCACGCCTATCTGGACCGCAACACCTTCCTCGGTGACCCGGCCTTCGTGCAGAACCCGCTCGCCCGGCTGCTCTCACCCGCCTACGCCGCCGCGATCCGCGCCACCATCACCGACCGCGCCACCCCGTCGAAGGAGCTGCGCCCGGGCACGTCGCCGCACGAGAAGCCGGAGACGACGCAGTACTCCGTGGTGGACAAGGCCGGCAACGCCGTCTCCGTCACCTACACGATCAATGGGGCGTTCGGCGCCGTGGTGATCGCCGGCGACACCGGCTTCCTGCTGAACGACGAAATGGACGATTTCACCATCAAGCCGGGCGTGCCGAACCTGTATGGGCTGGTGCAGGGGCAGGCCAACGCGGTCGCGCCGGGCAAGCGGCCGCTGTCTTCCATGGCGCCGAGCATCGTGACGCGGGACGGCAAGACGCTGCTGGTCACGGGCTCGCCAGGCGGCTCGCGCATCATCACCATAACCTTGCAGACGATCCTGAACGTGGTCGACCTCGGCATGTCACCGCAGGACGCGGTGGACGAGCCCCGCATCCACCACCAATGGCTGCCGGACGTGCTGTACGCGGAGCCCTACGCCCTGTCGCCGGACACGCGGGCGCTGCTGCAGGGGATGGGCTACACGATCACCGAGCAGGTGCCGTGGGGTGCGGCAGAGCTGATCGAGGTGGCGCCCGCGATACCGGCCGGGAGTCCGCTGGGTGCACCGCCCAGCGATGCCGCACTGTCCGGGAAGATGCAGCCCGGCCTGCTCTACGGCGTCAACGACAACCGTCGACCCGCCGGGGCAGCAATCGGGTACTGAAGCAAACGGTTATCGCTCGCGTGAGGTGACCATCGCTGCGGCGTGCTCGCCCGACAGGAACGCGCCGCCGACCGTTCCCGCCAACCCGTCCGTGCGGGTGGCTTCGCCGGCGAGGATCAGCCGGCCGCCGCCCAGCGGCATGCCCAACACCTCGCGTGCGCCGGCGCAGCCAGGCCGGGCATAGGCGTACGAGCCCAGCGCCCATGGCTCGCCCGCCCACCCCGTCGTCACGGCGCCAGGGTGGAAGGCGCTCACGGCCCTGGCGCCGAACAGAGCCCGGAGCTGATCCCGGGCGAACGCCTCCAACCCGCCGGCCCGCTCCGCCTCCGCGGCGTGGCTGCCGCCGGCGAAGCAGATGACGTGGTCCTGCCCGTGGGGCCAGGCGACGACCGTCATGGCCGGGGCATCGATGGCGGGGACAGGCTGATCCACCCCGCAGGAGGCGGGCAGGTCCAGGCGGTCGGCGCCGGCCGCGCGCAACGCGACCTTGTTGAGCACGCCCATCGGCAAGCCGGCGATCGCCTCCTGCGTGGCTGGCGGCAGCGCGGGGAGGAAGCGGAGCGTGCCGGACGCCAGCACGCCCGTCGACACGGTCACGATGCACGCGGCGGCGCGGATGCTCCCGGCCGCAGTCTCGACGACCACGCCCGGGCCATCCCACCGGACGAGCGTTGCCGCCGTGTCCAGCTGGATCGGCCCGGCGGGCGGCCCAAGCCGGCGGACCACGAAGGCGCCGAGCCCGCCCGCGATCTCCCAATTGCCGCCCTCGAGCAGGTTGGCGCGCCAGTCCCGCAGGCTGAGCGACCCGGCGTCGGCGGCGGCGATCACCGGCGCCTCCCAGTTCACCACCGCCGGCAGCCAGGGCATGGCGGCGATCGGCGCCACGGCGTCGGCCAGGCTCGTGTCCGGCCCGGTCAGCGCCTCCGCGGTCCGCCGCTGGAACGCCGCCTCCGCCGCCTGGTAGGCTGCCAGTTCGGCGGCGGTGGCGAAGCGGCCGGGCAAGCGCGTGCGCTCCACCCGCACGCTGGCCCGGTCGATCGTCCGCTCCTCGAACCGCTCTGCCAGGCGCGCCAGCGGGTTGCGCTCGGCCGCGTGCAGCCAGGAGGCGCCGTGGTCGAACGCCGCCTCCAGCAAGGCTGGCGTGGTGGTGTGGGCGCGTCCGCCGATGCGGCCCGACGCCTCGACCACCGTGACGGCGATGCCCTGCCGCCGGAGGGATGCCGCCGCCGACAGGCCGGCCACGCCGGCGCCGATGACGAGGACGCCGTCCGCTGTGGTGCTGGTGGTCATGAGCCAGGCTTCATAGCATACAAGCGGCGCGTCTGCCCGGCCTGTCGGGCGGCCAACCCGATGCAGGAGCGTGGATGTTCTTCGACGGCTTCACTCTCGCGACCACGACCGTTCCAGGCGGCACCGTGCGCTACCGCATCGGTGGCACCGGCCCGGCCCTGTTGCTGCTGCACGGCAACCCGCAGACGCATGCGATGTGGCACCACGTGGCCCCCGCCTTGGCGCGGCGGTTCACCGTGGTCTGCCCGGATCTGCGCGGCTACGGCGGCAGCGAGAAGCCCCCCGCCACCCCGGACCACGCCCCCTATGCCAAGACCGAGATGGCGCGCGACGTGGCCGACCTGATGGCGCAGCTCGGGCACGAGACGTTCGCGGTCGGTGCGCATGACCGCGGCGCCCGCGTCGCCCACCGCCTGGCGCTCGACTACCCCGAGCGCGTGACCAAGCTGGCGGTGATGGACATCATCCCGACCATCGAGCATTTCGAGCGTGCGGACATGGCGTTCGCGCTCGGCTACTATCACTGGTTCTGGTTCGCCCAGCCACACCCGTTCCCGGAGGACATGATCGACCGCGCGCCGGATACCTGGTTCGCCGCGCATACCGGCGGGGTCGCCGGCATCCCCCCCTTCTTCGCGCCGGAGGCGCTGGCGGACTACCTCCGGGCCGTGCACGACCCGGCGGCGATCACCGGCATGTGCGAGGATTACCGCGCCGCCGCCACGATCGACCTGGTGCACGACCGGATGAGCCGGGCCGAGGGGCGGCAGATCCAGTGCCCCCTGCTGGTGCTCTGGGGCGAGAAGGGCAAGGTTGGCGGCTGGTATGACCCGGTGGCGATCTGGCGGGACTACTGCACGGCCGAGGTCACCGGCGCGGGCGTGGACAGCGGGCACTTCCTGGCGGAAGAGGCCCCGGACGCGGTCATCGAACGGTTCGAGGCGTTCTTCTAGCGGGAGCATCCACGATGGCGTTCGACATGCTGCTGCGCCACGACGGGAACGGCGTGGCCACGCTGACGCTGAACCGCCCGGCCGCGCGCAACGCGCTGAGCCTGGCGCTGATGGCGGCATTGCAGGCCGAGCTGGACGCGATCGAGGCGGACGGCGCCACCCGCGTGGTCGTGTTGGCAGGCGCCGGCCCCGCCTTCTGCGCCGGGCACGACCTGAAGGAGATCCGATCGATGGAGCCGGGCGCCGCGCACCAGGCCCTGTTCTCCGCCTGCTCGCGCCTGATGCTCCGCATCACCAGCCTGCGCTGCCCGGTGATCGCCCAGGTGCACGGGATCGCCACGGCAGCCGGGTGCCAGCTGGTGGCGACCTGCGACCTGGCGGTCGCGGCGCAGACCGCCCGCTTCGCCACCCCCGGCGTCAATATCGGGCTGTTCTGTTCCACCCCCATGGTCGCGCTGACCCGTGCGGTGGGCCGCAAGGCGGCCATGGCGATGTTGCTGACGGGGGAGATGGTCGACGCCGCGGAAGCGCTGCGGCTGGGCCTGGTCAACCAGGTGGTGCCGGAGGCGAGCCTCGCCGAGGCGGTGGCCGCCCTGGCCGCGGCGATCGCGGCCAAGAGCCGGGTGACGGTGGCGATCGGCAAGCAGGCGTTCTACCGCCAGGCGGAGATGGGCTTGGCCGAGGCCTACGATTTCGCCTCCGGCGTGATGGCCCGCAACATGGAGGCCAGGGATGCTGCCGAGGGCATCGACGCCTTCCTGCAAAAGCGGTCGCCCGCCTGGTCCGATGCCTAGACAGTCGCCGGCTGGCCGGTTAGGAACACCGCCCTGGCCGGGCGCGTAGCTCAGCGGTAGAGCATTCGCTTCACACGCGAAGGGTCACAGGTTCAATCCCTGTCGCGCCCACCACGGCTTCCATTTCTGCGAGCGCAGCGCGGCGATCGAGTCTGCTGCCGCACCCTTGTCGCGCCCGCATCCGAAGGCTGTTATGGGCTGGATGGCACGACGACGTCGCCGCCTTGGCCGCGGCAAGATGGGAGAAAGCGCATGTTCAACCACATCATGATCGGCACCAACGACATGGCCCGCAGCAAGGCGTTCTACGACGCCGTGATCGGGGCGATGGGGGGATCGCCGGGCGTGCAGGATCCGAAAGGCCGGCTGATCTACGCCCATCGCGGCGGCCGCCTGATGATCTCCGAGCCGATCGACGGCAAGCCCGCATGCGGCGCGAATGGCGGCACGATCGGCTTTTCGGTGGCCAGCACGGAGGAAGGCGATGCGTGGCACAAGGCGGGGGTGGACCATGGCGGCACCGCGATCGAGGATCCGCCCGGCATGCGCGGCAGCGTCTACCTGGCCTACCTGCGCGATCCCGACGGCAACAAGCTCTGCGCGGTGCACCGCCCAGCAGCCTAGCGGGATGCGGCGCGCGGGCGGCTGTCCGCGCGCGTCCGGTCGTGACATGCTCGTCGCATGACAATCGGCATCCTTGAGACCGGCCGCCCCCCGGCGGAACTGGTGGAGCGGTGGGGCACCTACGTCGACATGGTGCGAACCATGCTCGGGACCGAGCGGTCCTATCGCAGCTACGACGTGCAGGCCGGCGAACTGCCGGCGAACCCGTCCGAGTGCACGGCCTACGTGATCACCGGCTCCTCCGCCGGCGTGTATGACGACCTGCCCTGGATCGCGCCGCTGCTCGACTTCATCCGCGCGGCACGGGGCCGGGCCAAGCTGGTCGGGATCTGTTTCGGGCACCAGGCGATGGCGAAGGCGTTCGGCGGCGAGGTGGAGAAGTCACCGAAAGGGTGGGGGCTGGGCATGCACCGCTACGAGCTCATCGAGCCGCCGCCGGGCATGGTGGAGCCATTGGGGCTCGCCATTCCGGCCTTCCACCAGGACCAGGTGGTGACACTGCCCCCCGGGACGCGTGTGCTCGCGAGCAGCGACTTCACGCCCTTCGCCGCGATCGGCTACGACGATGACACGGTGTCGGTGCAGGGCCACCCGGAGTTCACCCCAGCCTTCTCCGCCGCCCTGATCCAGGCACGGCGGGACGTCTACGGCGCCTTGGCAGACCGGGCGCTGCTCTCCCTGCTGCAGCCGGAGGATGGCGGGCGCGCTGCCGGCTGGCTGCGCACCTTCATCGACGGCGGCGGATTGGACGCACCCGGCTGAACGTCATCGCACCCTCACCCCGATCCGCGTAAAGGGCTCTGGGTGAGGGCGACATGTAGGATCGTGCAGGCGGGCACCACCCTCACCCAACCCTCTCCCTGAGGGAGAGGCTCTTAGGCGGAGTTGGAGGGGTGAGTTAGCGTCGCCACCAGCCGCGCTTCTTGTCCGCTGCTGGCGTGGCTTCGCCTACCAGGATCGGCGGCGGGATGGGGGAACTCACGGGCTCTTCCGGCGGCGCCACCTCCAGCGGCTCGGCGTGGCCGTTCAGGAGCGGCGCCTCCTCCTCGACCGCTGCGGGCGGTTCAGACGGGGCCACCGGCTCGGCCGGAGCGGCCAGGATCGCTTCGGTCCTCCCGGGCGCAGCAGGAGGCGTGTCTTCGGGGGTGACCGGTGGGATCGGTTCCGGTGCGGCGATGGCGGACGGTGCCACGGCCTGCTCCGGCTGGTCCATGATGTCGAAGATATCGTAGACCTGGCCGAACGGGTCGGCCGGCGTGGGGCCGGTATAGGCCGGCGCGTGGTCGAACGATGCCGGCGCTTCCGCTGCCATCTCGCCGGCTGCGGCCTCGCCCTCTTCCGGCTCCCGGCGGCGGCGGCGGCCCCCGCGGCGACCCCGGCGGCGCGCCCGGCCGTCCTCGTCACCTGCGGCCTCAGCCTCCGTGGCCTCCGCTGCCACCGCGTCGACCGGCTCCGCCTCCGCGTCGGGCGCCAGCCCGACCGGCGGCTGCTCCGCCAGGGCGGGGTCCTCGCCGTCCGACGCGGGCTTCGGCGCACCCTCCTCGCGGCGGCCGCCCCGGCGGCGGCGGCGGCGCTTGCTGCGGCGGGCCTCGCCCTCCTCGGCGGTCTCGTTCGCTGGCGCCAGTTGCGTGTCGGCCTCGTCCTCCGCCTCCTCGTCGTCCGTGTCCGCCTCCTCGACCACGAGGTCGTCCTCCTCCGGCGTGGAGGGGCTGATCGGGATGGCGGTCGGGGCCGGCAGTGCCTCACCGGTGTGCGGCCGCAGCCGGTCGATGCGGGTCTGTGGCGGCATCAGCGTGTCGTCGGCGGCGAAGCTGACGCTCATGCCATACCGCGCCTCGATCTCCGACAGCCGCACCCGCTTGTGGTTCAGCACGTACAACGCGACCGACCCGGCGACGTGCACCAGGATCGCCGCGGCCCGGCGCTTGGCGCCCTCCTCCTCCACCGCGCGCAGCACGGCCAGCGCCGCGGTCTCCGTCGTCCGGACCAGCCCGGTGCCGCCGCAATGCGGGCAGGCGGTGAAGCTGGTCTCCGCCAAGGAGGGCCGCAGCCGCTGCCGGCTCAGCTCCATCAGCCCGAAATGGCTGATCGCGCCGATCTGGATGCGGGCACGGTCGTCCTTCAGCGCATCCTTCATGCGCTTCTCGACGGCGGCGTTGTTGCGCCGGCTTTCCATGTCGATGAAGTCGATCACGATCAGCCCGGCCAGGTCCCGCAGGCGCAGCTGCCGCGCCACCTCGTCCGCCGCCTCGAGGTTGGTCTTCAGCGCCGTCTCCTCGATCCCGCGCTCCCGCGTGGACCGGCCGGAGTTCACGTCGATGGCGACCAGCGCCTCCGTCTGGTTGATCACCAGGTAGCCGCCGGAGCGCAGCTGCACGTTCGGCTGCATCATCGAGTCGAGATGCGCCTCCACGTTCTGCCGGGCGAACAGCGGCTGCGGCTCGTTCCACAGGATCACCTTGCGGGCGTGCGCGGGCATCAGCATGCGCATGAAGTCGCGCGCCGCCCGCCAGCCGGCTTCGCCGTCGACCAGCACCTCCTCCACGTCACGGGAGTAGTTGTCGCGGATCGCCCGCTTGATCAGGTTCGCCTCTTCGTGGATCAGCGCGGGGGCGATGGACGCCAGCGTGGTCTCGCGGATGCTGTCCCACAGTTCCAACAGGTATTCGCAGTCGCGCTTGATCTCCGCCTTCGGCCGGGACGCGCCGGCGGTGCGGATGATCATGCCCATGCCGCGCGGGATTTGCAGCTCGGTCGTCACCTCCTTCAGCCGGCGGCGGTCCGCGGCGGAGGTGATCTTGCGGGAGATGCCGCCGCCCCGTGGCGAGTTTGGCATCAGCACGGAGAACCGCCCGGCGAGCGAGATGAACGTGGTGAGCGCCGCGCCCTTGGTGCCGCGCTCCTCCTTGGTCACCTGGACCAGGAGGATCTGGCGGCGCCGGATCACCTCCTGGATCTTGTAGGACCGCATGAAGCGCGGCGGCCTGGCTTCGCGCCGGGCGCTGCCGGACGCCTCGTCCGCTTCGTCGTCTTCCGCGTGGTCGGCGGGCGCGCTCTCCAGCAGCTCGGGCGGCGGGGGAGGGGGGAGCGCTTCGAGGCCGCCGCCTTCCGCGGACGCATCCTCGTGGGGCGCGTCCGATGCGAGGAGGGCGTCCTCCGCCGCCGCGGCGGGTTCGGCCGCGGCGGCGGTGTCCGGCAGGTCGAACGCCATTTCCGTCGGTTCGGACGGGCTGCCGAGGGCAAGCTCCTCGTTGGGAAGCGCCTCTTCCCGCCCTTCGAGGAAATCCTCCGCCACGGCCTGCGCCGCGGTGGCATGTTGGCTTGGTTCCTCCAACGGCAGCGGCGGCTCGTCCTCGATGACGGCACCGGCTTCCAGCTGCGCTTCGATCTCGGTGCCGGCTGCCTCCGCGGCGGCGGCGGCGGCGTCCTCCGCCTCCTCCTCCGCCCGAGCCTCGGCCTCCTGCATCTCCAGCAGGCGCTGCCGGTCAGCCACGGGAATCTGGTAGTAGTCCGGATGGATTTCCCCGAAGGCGAGGAAGCCATGGCGCCCGCCGCCATACTCGACGAAGGCGGCCTGGAGGCTGGGTTCTACGCGGACGACCTTGGCAAGGTAGATGTTGCCCTTGAGCTGCTTCTTGGCGGCGGTCTCGACATCGAAGTCTTCAAGCCGGTTACCGTCGAGCACCACCACGCGGGTTTCTTCCGCGTGGGTCGCATCGATGAGCATACGCTTCGTCATTGAGTGTGGTTCTCCGGTGCGCCTGCCAGCCCGGCGCGAAGGGCGCAGGGCGGCGGCGGCTGAATGGGCGAGGAAGGGATGACAGCCCGCACCGGAGGGAGGCCGCGCCGCCGAGACGCCCGGCCGTTCCGCAAGCTGCGGAACGGCTGGGAGGTCGACGATACGCTGCGGCGTCTCTCATTCGGCGTGAACGGTCCTGTCAGACGGCTGCACGAGCGAGCGCTGCGCAACCGGGTCGGTCGGATACCGGCCTGTCCAAGGACGGGCCCCAGCGCGCGATCCGCGCGGCGCGGGCGGCGACGCCACCCGCTTCAGGGGCGCTCCCATCAATTTGGGAGCAGCATTCCTCGGCGGCGTCGACGCAGTGTCCGGACCATGACGCAAAGCAGCAAGGCCCGCAAGTCCGGCGCAAACCAGCCCTGCCGTGGCGCGGCTGCAACAGGACGTGTCCATAATCAAGGCGCAATGTCATCGCCTTCAGGCCGCGTGTTAGTGTCTGTCCGGAAAGTCTCCCGTGGCGGTCATCCGACGCGCAAGCGCGCCTCTGGCCCGCCACGGCGACGTTGCGGACAGGCACTGAGGCTGCGACATCATGGGTGAAGCGATGATCAACCGTCGGTCGCTGCTGGGTGGGGGTGTCCTGACCCTGATGGCTGGGCTGGCGCGGGCCAGCGCGCGGCGCGATCCCGGTGCGCCGAACGGGGCTACCTTGCCCCTCGTCGTGCTGGACCCGGGGCATGGCGGCAAGGACCCGGGCGCGATCGGCATCACCGGCACCTACGAGAAGCACGTGGCCTTCGCCGCCGCGACCGAGCTGAAGCGGCAGCTGCTGGCTGACCGCCGCGTGCGGGTGGAGGTGACGCGCGGCCGCGACGTGTTCATCCCGCTGGAGGACCGGGTCGGCTGGGCGCAGCGGCAGGGTGCGGCCTTGTTCGTGTCCATGCATGCCGATGCGGTGGGCGACCACAGCGTGCGCGGCGCCAGCATCTACACGCTGTCCGACACGGCATCGGACGCGCAGACTGCGGCGTTGGCCGTGCGGGAGAACAGCGCCGACCGGTTCGGCGGGCCGTCCTTCCGTGACCAGCCGCCGGATGTGGCCCGCATCCTCGCCAGCCTGGTGCGGCAGGAGACCCGCGCCGGGTCGACGCGGATGCAGCGCGGCATGGTCGGCGCACTGGACCGCGACCTGCCGATGTTGCAAAACCCCGCACGGCACGCGAGCTTCGTGGTATTGAAGGCGTCCGACATCCCGTCCGTGCTGGTTGAGATGGGGTTCATGTCGAACGCGGAGGATGAGGCTGCGCTGCGGCGTCCGGAGCACCGCGCATTGGTGGCTGCGGCGATGAAGCGGGCGGTGGACGGGTTCTTCGCCGGGCAGGGTGTTCGCATGGCTGGCTAGCGTCGCGGCCGTGCTGGAGGATAGTGGGCGAGTATGAGCAGTCTGAGAGCCGGCGAGCGGCTTGTGCCACCCGAACCGGCGCCTGCGCCGCCTCGCAAGCCCCTGCGCGCCGCCCGGCCCCGCCGTTCGCCGTTGCGCTGGGTGGTGCGGCTGGCCGGGATCGCCGTCACGGTTGTGGCCGTCGTCGCCATCGTCGGGGCTGCCGTGCTGTACCGCGGGTACGAGACGATGACGGCCGAGCTTCCGACCGTGGACGGCCTGCTGCAGTACCAGCCGCCGGTGATGAGCCGCATCTACGCCGGGGATGACCGGCTGGTGGCCGAGCTGGCGAAGGAGCGGCGGATCTTCATCCCGTTCACCGCCATCCCGGACGTCGTCAAGCAGGCCTTCGTCTCCGCCGAGGACCAGAACTTCTGGACGCACAAGGGCGTGGACCCGGGTGCCATGGCGCGCGCCGCCTTCACCGACCTGATGCAATTGGGCAAGAACCGCCGGCCGATCGGCGCCTCCACCATCACCCAGCAGGTCGCCCGCAACATGCTGCTGGGCACCAACGAGCGCACGCTGGCGCGCAAGATCAAGGAGGCGGTGCTCGCCATCCGTGTCGAGCAGACGCTGTCCAAGGAACGCATCCTCGAGCTGTACCTCAACGAGATCTATTTCGGCCTGCAGTCCTACGGCGTGGCCGCCGCGGCGCAGACCTATTTCAACAAGTCCCTGGACCAGATCACCCTGCCGGAAGCCGCGTTCCTCGCCTCGCTGCCGAAGGCGCCGAACAACTACAACCCGTTCCGCTTCCCCGACGCCGCCCGGGCCCGGCGCGACTGGGTGCTAGACCGCATGGCGGAAGACCGGGTGATCACCGCCGAGCAGGCCGCTGCGGCCAAGACCGGTCCGGTGGTGACCGGCCAGTTCCACCGGCCGGACGTGGTGCCGGGCGCCGAATGGTTCGGCGAGGAGGTGCGGCGCCAGATGGTCGACCGGTTCGGCGCCGACGCCACGACGGAAGGCGGCCTGGTGGTGCGAACCAGCCTGGACCCGGCCTTGCAGACGGTGGCGGACCAGGTCCTGCGCCGCGGCCTGATGGCTTACGACCGCGCCCATGGCGGGTTCCGCGGCCCCGTGGCGCGGCTGGACCCGTCCGCCGCCGTGCTGCGGACAGGCTGGCCGCGCTCCCTGGCCGCGCTGCCGCGGCCGCCCGGCATGCTGCCCGACTGGCAGCTGGCGGTGGCGCTGGAGGTCACCGGGGCCGAAGCGCGGCTCGGCTGGCTCGACAGCGCCGGTGCGCAACACGTCTCCTCCATGGCGTTGGGCGACACCGGCTGGGCGCGGCCGAACCACAACGGCGTCGTGGGCGGTGCACCGCGCAGGATGGCCGACGTGGTGCAGGTGGGCGACGTCGTGATGGTGGCGCCACCCTCCGTCAGCGCCCGGCCGCCCTTTGCCGGCGGCGACCGGGTGCAGTTGCGCCAGGTGCCGCAAATCCAGGGCGCCCTGGTCTCGCTCGATCCGGCGACCGGGCGCGTGCTGGCGATGTCGGGGGGCTGGAACTTCGAGAGCAGCCAGTTCAACCGGGCCACCCAGGCACAGCGGCAGCCCGGCAGCTCGTTCAAGCCCATGGTCTACCTGGCGGCCATGCAGCAGAACCTGTCGCCCAGCCAGCGGGTGCTGGACGCGCCGTTCGTTCTGGACCAGGGCGCCGCCGGCGTGTGGCGGCCGGGCAACTACGAGAAGAGCTTCGCCGGCCCGATCTCGATCCATCAGGCGTTGGAGAAGTCGCTGAACCTGGCCACCGTCCGCCTGGCGCAGAAGGTGGGCATGGATGCGGTGGCCGCGAACGCCATCGCATTCCATGTGGTCGACCAGATGACCCACTACCTGCCGAACGCGCTGGGCGCGGTGGACACGACGGTGCTGCGCCAGGCCGGCGCCTACGCCTCGCTCGACGAGAACGGCCGGGAGGTGGTGCCGACCCTGATCGACTCGGTGCAGGACCGCGATGGCCACGTCGTCTGGCGCGCACCGGGAACGGCGTGCAACGGCTGCGGCGATCCATACCGCCCGCCTCTGCTGAGCGACACCCGGCAGCAGCTGGCAGACCCGCAAAGCGTGTTCCAGACCGTGACCATGATGCAGGGCGTGATCGCGCATGGCACCGGCTACGAGGCGGGGAAGGGGCTCGGCCGCCAGGCGCTTGCCGGCAAGACCGGCACGACCCAGGATTTCAACGACGCCTGGTTCGTCGGCTTCTCGCCGGACCTGGTGACGGCGGTCTGGGTCGGGTTCGACAACCCCAGCAGCCTGGGCGAGAACGAGACCGGCGGCGTGATCGCCGCGCCGATCTGGCACGACTTCATGGCGTTCGCCCTGAAGGACCGGCCGAACCTGCCGTTCAAGATGCCGGACGGGCTGACGCTGAACACCTGGACCACCAACGTCACCGATGCGTTCAAGGTCGGGCAGGTGCCCGGGCAGAGCGGCCAGACCATCGGCGGCGGCGAGAGTGCGCCGAGCGAGGGCGGCGTCACCGCCAGCAGCGGCGGCACCGGCACCGGTGTGGACAGCGGGGTCGGCGGACTCTACTAGCCTGCCCCATGTCCACCGAATCCGACGCCCTCAACGAGCAGATCAAGCAGTCCGTGGCGCTGCTGAGGAGGCATCTTTGACTGGGATGCCGCCACGGAACGCCTTGCGGAGCTGAACCACCGCGCCGAAGACCCCGACCTGTGGAACGATGCCGCGGCGGCGCAGGCGCTGATGCGTGAGCGCACGCAGCTTGCCAACCAGATCGAGGGCGTGCAGGCGCTGGAGGCCGAGGTCACCGACACGCTCGAGCTGATCGCGCTGGGCGAGGCCGACAACGATGCCGCACTCGTGGCCGAGGGCGTCGAGGCGCTGCGCCGCTCGGCGGCCGAGGCCAAGCGGCGCGAGATCGAGAGCCTGCTGTCCGGCGAGGCCGATGGCCGCGACGCCTTCCTGGAGGTGAACAGCGGCGCCGGCGGCACGGAGGCGCAGGATTGGGCGGAAATGCTGGCCCGCATGTACACCCGCTGGGCCGAGGCGCGCGGATACAAGATGCAGCTGATGGAGCAGAGCGAGGGCGAGCAGGCGGGCATCAAATCGGCGACTTTCCAGGTCACCGGGCCCAACGCCTATGGCTGGTTGAAGACGGAGGGCGGGGTGCACCGGCTGGTCCGCATCTCCCCGTTCGACAGCGCCGCACGGCGGCAGACATCCTTCGCGTCCGTGTACGTCTACCCCGTCATCGACGACACCATCCAGATCGAGATCGACCCGTCCGACCTGAAGGTCGACACGTTCCGCGCCTCCGGCGCCGGTGGCCAGCACGTCAACAAGACGGAGTCGGCGATCCGCATCACCCATGTCCCCACCGGCATCATCGTGGCCTGCCAGACCGACCGCAGCCAGCACCGCAACCGCGCCACGGCGATGGAGATGCTGCGCGCCCGGATGTACGAGGCCGAGCTGCAGAAGCGCGAGGCGGCGAGCGCGGCGACCGAGGCCTCCAAGACCGACATCGGCTGGGGCCACCAGATCCGGTCCTACGTGCTGGCACCCTACCAGATGGTGAAGGACCTTCGCACCGGGGTGGAAAAGTCCAACCCCGCGGCGGTGCTGGACGGCGCGCTGGACGACTTCATGGCCGCCGCCTTGGCCGCCCGCGTCGGGGGCACCCGCAGCGAGGCGAGCGCCCAGGCTGAATGACCAAGCCGATCCATGTCGGCATCGGTGGCTGGACCTTCGCCCCATGGCGCGGCCCGTTCTACCCGGCGGGCCTGCCGCACGCGAAGGAACTCGCCTACGCCGCCAGCAAGCTGACCGCGATCGAGATCAACGGCACGTTCTATCGCACGCAGAGCCCGGCCAGCTTCGCCAAGTGGCGGAACGAGGTGCCGGAGGGCTTCGTCTTCGCGCTGAAGGCCCCGCGGGTGACGACGCACCGCACCGCGCTGGCCGAGTCGGAGCCGTCGATCGCGCGCTTCCTGGATTCGGGCCTGCTGGAGCTGGGTGACGCGCTTGGCCCCATCCTGTGGCAGTTCCCGCCGACGCGACGCTTCGATCCGGACGCCTTCGCGACCTTCCTGGCGCTGCTGCCGCCGGAGCATGGCGGCGTGAAGCTGCGCCATGCCGTGGAGGCGCGGCACGAAAGCTTCGCCGCTCCGGAATGGTTCGCGTTGCTCCGCCAGCACGGCGTGGCGGCCGCCATCATCGACTCCGACAAGCACCCGCTGCTCGGCGACCTCACGGCACCCTTCGTCTACGCCCGGCTGCAACGCAATGCGGAGGCTGAGCCGGAGGGGTACGCTTCGCCGAGCCTCGAGACCTGGGCGCAGCGCGCGCGTCACTGGGCGGATGGCAAGGCCGTCGAGGACTTGCCGCTCGCCAGCCCGGCGGCGACCAAGCAAGCGCGCGAGTGCTTCGTGTTCTTCATCAGCGGCGACAAGGTCCGCGCGCCGGTCGCGGCGCAGGCGTTGATCGCCCGCCTGAAGGCTGCCTGAGCCAGCCTCCGGACTGCGCCCCGACCGTGGCGGGCAACGCCGGTCAGGACCGCCGGAGCAGGCGGCGCCACAGGCGCGGGCGGACCACCGCTGGCTTCGGCCAAGGCAGCCCATTGGGTTGCAGAACGCCCGAGGCGATGTCTTCCGCGTCGATCCGGTCGAACTCCTGGTGCATGGCGACGTCGTCGAGGAAGGCCTGCCAGCCCGGCGGCGGTGGAAACCGGCCGAGGTAGGCGGCTCGCTGATCCTCGGTCAACGCGTTCCAGAACGGCAACCAGGTCGATTGGACGTGCGGATCGCAGCGCTCCATCCAGAACGTCTCGTAACGTGCACCCGGATGCATCGCCCAGGGCGGCCGTGGTTCGACTTCGCTCAAAGGCTTATCGCCCCGATATGCAGCTACGGACGGGCTTCGGCGGCATGCGCGTGCGCCGAGAGCCAATGGCGGCGTAGTCGATCGTAGACTTCGTGGTGCTTCAGCCCGAACACGTCCGGTATCGGGATGGTCTCGGCCGTCCCGTGCAGGGTCAGGCGCGCAGCAACCGGCAATTGTCGGAGCATGGAATCCCTTTAGCCGGCGGAGACATCCCCGTCAGCCGCTATGGAAGCCGAGATGCTCGTGCGGCGACGCTCCCATACGGCCAAGACGCTAGTCCAGTCCGGCGATCTCCCGCCAGCCAGCCTCGTCGACTGTCGCCACCTCGAGCTCGGCCGCTTTCTTCGCCTTGGACCCGGCGTCGGCGCCGAGCACCACCAGGTCGGTCTTCTTCGACACGCTGTCCGTCACCCTGGCACCCAGCGCCTCCGCCCGCGCCTTGGCCTCCGGTCGCGTCATGGTGGCCAGCGAGCCGGTGAACACGATCGACTTGCCGGAGAGCGGGCCGTCCGCGGCTGCCTTCTCCGGCTGCACGTCCAGTTCGCGCGCCAGGTCGTCCAGCACCGCAAGGTTGCGCGGTTCGGCGAAGAAGCCGACCAGCTCGTCGGCGATGGCGCCGCCCACGCGCATGATGCTGCCCAGGGCCTGCCGCTCCTCCGAGCCTGTCACCGTGGCGGCCACCATCTGCTCGCGCCAATGCGCCAGCGTGCCGTAATGCCGGGCGAGCAGCTTGGCGTTGGCCTCGCCGATGCGGCGGATGCCCAGCGCGTAGATGAACCGAGCGAGGGAGATGCTGCGACGCGCCTCGATCGAGCGCAGGAGGTTGGCGGCGCTGGTGGCGCCCCATCCCTCCCGCGTGGCGATGGCTTCCTCATGCGCGTGGAGGCGGAAGATGTCGGCCGGGCTGTCGACCAGCCCGTCGGCGTGGAAAGCCCGCACCGTCTGCTCGCCCAGGTGCTCGATGTCGAAGGCCGGGCGGCTGACGAAATGCACCAGACGCTCGATGGTCTGTGCCGGGCAGACCAGGCCGCCGGTGCAGCGCCGCACCACCTCGCCCTCCGCCCGCACGGCCAGGCTGCCGCAGGCGGGGCAGTGCCCGGGGAAGACGAAGGGCACGGCATCGGCCGGCCGCTTGTCCAGCACCGGGCCGAGCACCTGCGGGATCACGTCCCCGGCGCGCTGCAGCTGCACCGTGTCGCCCACGCGCACGTCCTTGCGGGCGATCTCGTCCTCGTTGTGCAGCGTCGCCCGCGTGACCAGCACGCCGCCGACGTTCACGCCCTGCAACCACGCCACGGGGGTCAGCGAGCCGGTGCGCCCCACCTGGATGCGGATGTCCTCCAGCAGGGTGATGGCGCGCTCGGCGGGGAACTTCCATGCCGTGGCCCAGCGCGGCGTGCGCCCCACGAAGCCGAGCCGGCGCTGCAACGCCAGGTCGTCGATCTTGTACACCACGCCGTCGATGTCATACGGCAGGCCGGCCCGGCGCTCCGCCATCGCGGTGTGGAACGCTTCCGCCCCCGCCTGGTCGACCTGCTCGTTCAACGGGCTCACGGTGAAGCCCCAGGCGGCGAGCTGCTGGAGGTAGGCCCAATGGGTCTCCGCAGGCGGCTGGCTTGCCTCCCCGAACGCGTAGGCGAACAGCGACAAGGCCCGCGCCGCGGTGACCTTCGGGTCGAGCTGGCGAAGGCTGCCGGCCGCCGAGTTGCGTGGGTTGGCGTAGGTCCGCAGCCCGGCCGCCGCCTGCGCCTCGTTCAGCGCCAGGAAGTCGGCCTTGGTCATGAAGACCTCGCCGCGGATTTCGATCCGCTCGGGCGCGCTGCCCTTCAGTCGCTGCGGCAAAGCCTTCATGGTGCGGAGGTTGGCGGTGACGTCCTCGCCCTCGGACCCGTCGCCGCGCGTGGCGCCGTGGACCAGCCGCCCCTTCTCGTAGGTCAGCGAGATCGACAGCCCGTCGATCTTCGGCTCCGCCACCAGCTGCAGCGGCGCGTCCTTCAGACCCAGGAAGCGGCGGGCCCGGGCGCAGAACTCATCGAAGTCCGCACGGCTGAACGCGTTGTCCAGGCTTAGCATCGGCACGCGATGGGTGATCTTGCCGAAGCCGCTCGCCGCCGCGGCGCCGACCTTCTGCGAAGGGCTGTCTGGCCGGATCAGGCTCGGGAAGGCCGCCTCGATCGCAGCGTTGCGCTGCCGCAGCGCGTCGTATTCCGCGTCGGTGATCTCCGGCGCATCCTCGGTGTTGTAGAGCCGGTCGTGCCGGGCGATCTCGGCGGCCAGCCGCTCCAGCTCGGCGGCGGCTTCCTCCTCCGTCAACTCGTCCGCAGTGCGCCCCGTCATTGCCCTCGCCAGTTGCGCAGGAAAGCCGCCTCCTCGTCGCTGATCGGCTGGTTGACCACGCGCTCCGGCACTTCCCAGATCACCAGCTTGGGCGGCGTCTCCCGGAACGCCGGGCTGCGGAAATAGTCGCGCGCCGAGCCCCAGAAGGCGCCGCCGGCCTGTGCGAACTGGCCGACCGGGGCGGACTCCGCCTGCTCCAGCGCGCCCAGGAAGTTCGCGTTCACCGAGTAGGAGCTGCCCACCAGGGCGATCTCCGGCACCGGGGCGTCGTCCAGCAAGCCGCCGGTGTCGGCGGGAGGGTTGACCTCCTTGGTGGTGGCCGGGCGCTCACGGTCGGGCAGGGGGCGCAACGGGACGGCCAAGTCCGGCACGTGGTCCAGGCTCATCAGCCGCAGCAGGTCGCCGGCGCGGTCCGCCTCCGGCGCGAACTCGGTGCTGAACGGCCGATCGCGGCCGATGGGGGCGTCGGTCGCTGCGGCGGTGGCCGCGGCGGCGATGGCGGCACCGTCCTCGTTCCAATGCGTGTCCGTGCGGTAGTACAGTTGGTTGCGGACGCCGCCATACGCCGCCAGCAGGTCCACCACGGACAGCCCGTCCAGCAGCTTGGCGAACTGGCCGTACCGCGCCTCGGACTGCGCCGAGTAAGGCACGCCGCAGGCATGGGCCCGCTCCACCCGCGCCTTGTCCGGCACCAGCACGACCTGGAGCGCGATGCCCTGGGCCGACAGGTCCTTCGCGACCTGGTGCAGCGTCTCCGCGCGCGCCCGCATGGTGGCGTCGCCGCCGGGCCAGGGCCGCAGCTCCTCCGTCAGGTACAGCCAGTCGTCGCACCCGACCGTCACCTGCGGGCCGCCAGAGGCGAACACGCGCCAGCGCAGGATGCCGCCGGCCGCGGACAGGGCGTCGCCGATCGGCAGGTCGTGCGCCATGGCGTGGTTGACCGCACCGGCGGTCTGCCCACCCAGGAACGCGCTCAAGGTCATCGTCTCCGCCAGGCGGCGTTGCGGCCCGGGCTTCACCAGTGTCGCCACGCCCACGCCGAAGCCGGCCGCCAGCACGGCGACCATCGCCCAGCCTTGCAGCCGCGCCCCGTCGATGAGAACCCGAGACCGCCGTGCCATCAGAACCGTGCTTCCCATGGGAGCTGGACCCTCAGAACTGGAAATACAGGAACGGCACGGCGGCGCGGCTATACAGCAGCACCATCGCCAGCATGAAGCCGCAGAACGGGCCCGCCAGGGCCAGCGCCCCGCCACGCCGGCCGAACGCGGCGGCGACCGGGCGCTCGACCAGCGGGACGTAGACCACGGCCATCCCGATCACGACCATCCAGAGCCGGTCCGGCGTCAGCTGCCAGGCCAGGTCGTCCGAGATGGCGGCGCCGTGCATCCCGAGCATCCCGGTATACATCCGTATCGCCTGGCCGAAATCGTCCGCCCGGAACACCACCCAGCCGACGATCACCGCCAGGAAGGTGAGGATGTGGCCGCAGGCATAGGGCATGTTGCCGCCGCGCGAGCGATAATAGCGGTGCAGCGCCAGCAGGCCGCCCTGCCAAGCCCCCCAGGCGACGAAGGTCCAGTTGGCGCCGTGCCAGAAGCCGCCGATCAGCATGGTGAGGAACAGGTTGACATAGGTGCGCACCGCGCCCTGCCGGTTGCCGCCGAGCGAGATGTAGAGGTAGTCCCGCAGGAACGAGGACAACGTCATGTGCCAGCGTTGCCAGAACGCCTGGATCGACCCGGACAGGTAGGGGAAGTCGAAGTTCTCCGGGAAGTGGAAGCCGATCATCAAGGCGAGGCCGATCGCCATCGCCGAGTACCCGGCGAAGTCGAAATACAGCTGCAGCGTATAGGCCATGGCGCCAAGCCAGCTATCCGCCAGGGTCGGCGCCGGCAGCTTGTAGATCGCATCGACCAGGGGGCTGAGCGTGTCGGCGATGATCACCTTCATGCAGAAGCCGACCATGAAGCGCCGGGCGCCGAGGCCGAACAGCGCCAGGCTGTGCACGCGACTCTGCAGCTCGTCCTTGATCTGGGCGTAGCGCACGATCGGCCCGGCGATCAGCTGGGAGAACATCGCCTTGTAGGCGGCGTAGTTCAGCAGCGAGCGGCTGACCGGAATGGTGCCGCGCCAGACGTCCAGGAGGTAGCTGATGGATTGCAGCACGTAGAAGGACAGCCCCGCCGGCAGCACGATCTCCGCCCAGGGGATGGCACCGAGATTGGCCACGGCGAGCACGCCGTTCAGCGAGTTGATGCCGAAATTGGCATATTTGAAGTAGCCGAGCACGAGGAGGTTGCCGACCAGCCCGGCCTGCAGCCACAGCTTGCCCCGCCGCGTGCCGAGCCCGGCGCTCACCATCCGCCGCGAGGTGACGAAGGTGAACACCGTCACGCAGACCAGCAGCAGGAGGAAGTCCACCCGCCACCAGGCGTAGAACGCCCAGGACAGGATCAGGATCGGCCAGTTCCGCAGCCGCACCGGCGTCAGGTAGTAGGCGACGAAGAAGATCGGCAGGAAGAGGAACAGGAACTCGAAGGACGCGAAGATCACGGCGGCGATCCTGGGACAGGAGGGTCGGGGGGTCCTCGCGCAGGTCGAGGCTACTTGGTCGAGACGATCGACACGATCGCCTGGTCGATCGCCAGGCCCCACTTCTGATAGGCCGGCAGGCTGTAATGCTGGCCGTCGAAGGTCGACCATTCACCCGGCTGGGCGAACCGCGTGCTGTCGATGTAGCGGCAGGGCGCCACGTTGCTGGCGAGGTAGGCGTTCACCTCCCGCACCCGGGCGTAGTTCTTGAAGTAGGGCCCGCCTTCCGTGCCCCAGCCCGGGCCGATCCACACGCAGGGCAGGTTGGCGGCCTGGATGCGCCGGGTGATGCTCTTGATCTGGTCGCCGATCCACTGCGCGGGCAGGGTCGCCTGCGCGTAGCCCGCCATGGTGTCGCCGGAGCCGATCACGATCAGGTTCGGATGGTACTTGCCCAGCAGGTCTTCGAAAGCCGGCACGTGGGCGTGGTTGGAGTTGTCCTTCTTGATCGGCCCGGACTGCACCCGTTCGGCGGAGCCGCAGGGCGCGATGCCGGACTCGGCCCAGACGCTGGCCGGAGCACCGCACGCGGCCTCGGTCACGACCTTGGCGCCCTGCCCGATCAGCGCATCCTGCAAGGTCGTGACGAGGTAGCCCTGCGTGGCGAAGTGGCTGTCGCCGAGCATCAGGATGGTTAGACCGGCAAGGATAGGAGAGGCCATTGGACACACCTGAACGTTGAAAGGACACGCAATCGCAACCGACGCCACACCTAGGCCAACGTAAGGATGCCAGCAACGGGCCCGCAACCACTTCGGGCGCCTGTGGTTCGACCTTCGACAGCGCCATAGATTCGACCGCCAAAGTATTGCCCCCATGAGGTTAATAAAACTTTGCTGGCCCGCCGGGTGACAGCACGGCTGCTTTCTGCAGAAATTGTGTCCTAGAAGACGCTTCCCTTCTTGCGCGCAGCGGCTCACATACCGGAGTTGATGCAAATCCATGGGAGCTGCGCCGCCCGCGAGGGACAGGGCGTGTTGCTGCTAGGTCCCTCCGGATCGGGGAAGTCGGATCTTCTTTTGCGCCTCCTGGACCATGGGTTCGCCCTCGTCGCGGATGATCGGGTTGAGCTTTCGGGGGGCGTGGCCTCCGTGCCGGAAGCCTTGGCCGGGTTGCTGGAGGTGCGCGGCCTGGGCGTGGTCCGGCTGCCGCATCTGCCGTCCGCCCGGCTGGCGCTGGCGGTAGAGATGGGAATGGGCGAGCGGCTGCCCGCGCCCGCCACCCACGCCCTGTCGGGCCAACCGCTGGTGCGGATCGACCCGGGCGCCGCCTCCGCACCGCAGCGCGTCGCCCTGGCGCTGGATTGTGCGCTCGGCCGCACCAGCCAGGTGGCGGGGGCGTTCGGTTGACGCCACGCCGGGTCGTCCTGGTGACTGGCCTGTCCGGGGCGGGTCGCTCCTCCATTCTGCGGGTGCTGGAAGATCTGGGGTACGAGGCGGTGGACAACCCGCCGCTGACGCTGACGGAGGAACTGGTCAGCCGGGGCGAGCGCCGCGTGGCGATCGGCCTGGACGCGCGCAGCCGGGGCTTCAACGCCGCCGCCGTGCTGTCGACGCTGGAGCGGCTGCGGCTGAACCAGGCGCTGCGGCCGGAGCTCGTCTTCGCCTATGCGGAGGAGGATGCCCTGCTCCGCCGCTTCACCGAGACGCGACGGCGCCACCCGCTGGCGCTGGACAGCCGCGTGGTTGACGGGATCGCGGCGGAGATGCTGCTGACGGCGCCGCTGCGGGACGCCGCCGACCTGGTGATCGATACCTCGACCACGCCCCTGCCGGAGCTCCGCCGCATGGTGGAGAGCCATTTCGGGTCTGACACCGCGGGCGTGACCGTGTCGCTGATGTCGTTTGGCTACCCGCACGGGCTGCCCCGCGAAGCAGACCTGGTATTCGACGCCCGGTTCTTGCGGAACCCGCATTACGATGCCCACCTGCGCTACAAGACGGGAGTGGACGCCGACGTCGCCGCCTATGTGGAGGCGGACCCGGATTTCGGCGCATTCTACGGCCAGATCGTCGCCATGCTCAGGTTGCTCCTGCCGCGGTTCGCGCAGGAAGGGAAGAAATACGTGACCATTGCCATCGGCTGCACCGGCGGCCGGCACCGCTCCGTCCGGATCGTCGAACGGCTGGCTGCCGACCTGCGCGTCCTCTGCACGGGAGGCTGCGGCCTTGACTCGCGCGCCTGGCAGGTCACCGTTGCGCACAGGGAATTGCTGAAGGCGGGGATGGCACACGCAACTTCGACCGTACCCGTGTCCTATCAGGCGCAGGAGGCCTGACCCTCACAAATGATCGGCCTCGTACTGGTATCCCATGGCCGTCTGGCGGAGGAGCTTCGGCTCGCGCTGGAGCACGTGGTCGGCCCGCAGGACAACGTCGCCACCGTCTGCATCGGGCCGGAAGACGACATGGAGCTGCGGCGGGCCGACATCCAAGCCAGCATCAGCAGCGTCGACAAGGGCGACGGGGTGGTGCTGTTGACCGACATGTTCGGCGGCACGCCCTCCAACCTGGCGATCTCGCTGATGGACCGGCCGGGTGTCGAGGTCATCGCCGGGGTGAACCTGCCCATGCTCGTCAAGCTGGCGAAGGTCCGTGCCCGGCAGCCCCTGGGGGAATGCGTGGACTGCGCCCAGACGGCCGGGCGCAAGTACATCGCCGCCGCGTCGCACGTGCTGCACGGATGCAGGGTGAACGGCGCACGCAGCTGATGCGGCCCCGGCGCTGATGGACGACGAGTCGCCGCAGGTGGCCCGCGCGACCATCTGCAACCGCCGCGGCCTGCACGCCCGAGCGGCCGCCAAGTTTGTTTCCGCCGCCGAGCAGTTCACCGCCGAGATCGAGGTGGAGGCGCATGGACAATCCGTGTCGGCGCAGTCGATCATGGGCCTCATGATGCTGGGGGCGGGCAAGGGATCGACCGTCGAGCTGCGGGCGACGGGCGCGGACGCGGCCGAGGCATTGGCCACACTCGTCGGGCTGGTCGAAGCCGGCTTCCATGAGCAGGATTGAGGGCGACTCCGCAGCCAATCGTGGGTTTGAACGGCGGCTCGGCGGGCTAGCGGTCGGGCCCGGCATCGCGATCGGGCCCATGTTCGGCACGGTCGAGGCGCCCGCCGTCATCACCCGCCACCGCATCGCCGCCGCCGATATCGAGGCGGAGCGGGTGCGGCTCGATGCGGCCGTCGCTTTGTCCCGCAAGCAACTGGGCAAGCTGCGGGCCCGGCTGCACGTGCTGCCGGAGGATACGCAGGGCGAGATCGCGCCCTTGCTGGACGCCTACGCGCAGATGCTCGGCTCCTCCCGCCTGCTGCGGGGTACCCGGACGCGCATTGCCGAAGGCCTGCGGTCCGCCGAGCAGGCGGTCACGGATGAGGCGGAGGCGATCGCCGCGGCGTTGGTGGCGGCCAATGCGGACGACCTGCCCGCCGGGCAACGGCGCGCGGACGAGGTGCGGGAGATCGCCCGCCGGTTGGTGCGCAACCTGACCCGGGCGCCGTTCCGCTCGTTCGACGGCCTGCCCGCCGGCGCCATCCTGGTCGCCGAATGGCTGACCCCGGCGGATGCCGCGCTGATCGACCCGGCGCGCGTGTCCGGCGTGGCGACGGAGGAGGGCGGTGCGGACGGGCACACCGCCATCATGCTGCGTGCGCTGGGCATCCCCACCGTGCTCGGCGCCATGGGGCTGACGGCGCATATGCGGTCGGGCGGGCTGGCGGTGGTGGACGGTTCGAGCGGGGTGGTCATCCTGGACCCGGCGCCGCCGACACTGATCCAGGCGCGCCGCGACGTGCTCGCCTTCGCGCGGCGGCGGCAGCGCTGGGGCCGGCTGCGCCGCCTGCCGGCGGTCACGCAATGCGGCACCGAGATCGAACTGCAGGCCAACCTCGAAATCCCGGCCGAGCTGCCGCTGATCGCGCAGTCCGGCGCGCACGGCGTGGGGCTGCTGCGCAGCGAGTTCCTGTTCATGAACCGCGACGAGCTGCCGGGCGAGGCGGCCCAGGCGGACATCTACACCGCCGCCGTCGAGGCCATGGCCGGCGATCCCGTCACCATCCGCGTGCTGGACTGGGGCGGCGAGAAGGAGATCGAGGCGCTGTCCGGCGCCGGCGTCGTCCCCGATTCGGCGGACCCGAACCCGGCCTTGGGCCTGCGCGGCATCCGCTTGCTGCTGCGCCACCCTCAGCTGCTGGAGACGCAGCTGGCCGCCATCCTGCGCGCCGCCGCGGCCGGCCCGGTGCGCGTCATGCTGCCCATGGTCACCAACGTGGCGGAGGTGCGGCAGTCCCGCGCCATCTACCACGCCGTGGCCGACCGCCTGCGCGGCCGCGGCGTCCGCCTGCCCGATGCCCTGCCGCCGCTGGGCGCGATGGTGGAGGTGCCAGCCGCGGCACTCTGCGCCGATGCCTTGGCCGGCGTGGCCGACTTCTTCGCGATCGGCAGCAACGACCTGACGATGTACACCCTGGCGGCCGACCGCGGCGAGGCGGACGCGACCGAGCTGTACAACCCGCTCCACCCGGCCGTGCTGCGGCTGATCCGCATGACCGTGGCGGAGGCGGGCCGCGCCGGCATCCCGGTGTCGCTCTGCGGCGAGATGGCGGCGACGGCCCGCAACATCCCCCTGCTGCTCGGCCTGGGCCTGCGGTCGCTCTCGGTGAACGCGACCGCGGTCCCGCGCGTGAAGCAAGCGGTGCGGAGCGCGGACATCGCCGGCTGCACGGCCTTCGCCGACTCGGTCATGGCGCTCACCGAACCGGGCGCGATCGTCGAACTCGTCGCCCGGTCCGCAAGGGCGCACGACCGGGCGGTCCCGCAAGGTGCGGAGCCGAGTTGAGGATGGACGGTGCCGGACGCGGCGACTAGAACTGTCACAAAAGACCGCGTTGAGGAGTTCGTCCCGTGAGCCTTCCGACCCACCAGCCGCTTGCCGGCACGGGCGTGACCGCCAGCCATGCCGTGCACGCCAACCTTGCCCCGCCGGCGCTGGTCGCCGCGTCGATGCGGCGTGGCGAGGGCCGACTGTCGGCCGACGGCGCCCTGATGGCGATGACGGGCGTGCACACCGGCCGGTCTGTGCAGGACAAGTTCGTGGTCGACGAGCCGGCGACCAGCGGCGACGTGTGGTGGGGCAAGATCAACCAGAAGCTGCCGCAAGACCGGTTCGAGGGGCTGCGCGGCCACGTCGCTACCTATCTGGGCGAGCAGGGGGAGCTGTTCACCCAGGACCTGTATGCCGGCGCCGACCCGGCGCACCGCATCCGCGTGCGGCTGGTGACGTCCTCCGCCTGGCACGCGCTGTTCGCGCGCAACATGTTCATCCGCCCGCCCGCGTCCGAACTGGCCGGGTTCGAGCCCGACTACGTCATCCTGCACGCCCCGCACTACCCGGCGGAACCCGCGCGGGACGGGGTGCGCACCTCCACGGCGATCGCCCTATCCTTCGCCCGCAAGCTGATCGTGATCGCCGGGACCGAGTATGCGGGCGAGATCAAGAAGTCGATCTTCACCGCCATGAACTGGAAGCTGCCGGCCGAAGGCGTACTGCCCATGCATTGCAGCGCCAACATGAACGAGAAAGAGGAGGTGGCGCTGTTCTTCGGCCTGTCCGGGACCGGCAAGACCACCCTGTCCTCCGACCCGGCGCGGCCGCTGATCGGCGACGACGAGCATGGCTGGGGCGAGAACGGCGTCTTCAACTTCGAGGGTGGTTGCTACGCCAAGGTGATCGACCTCAGCCACAAGGCCGAGCCGATGATCTGGGACGCGACGCACCGCTTCGGCACGGTGCTGGAGAACGTGCAGGCGGACAAGGCTGGCCACCTGGACCTGACGGACAGCCGGGCGACGCAGAACACGCGCGCCTGCTACCCGATCGAGTTCGTGGCCAATGCCAGTGCCACCGGGCGCGGTGCCCAGCCGAAGCACGTCGTCATGCTCACCTGCGACGCGTTCGGCGTGCTGCCGCCGATCGCCAAGCTGTCGGCCGGGCAGGCGATGTACCACTTCCTCTCCGGCTACACCGCGCGCGTCGCAGGCACCGAGAAGGGGATGGGCGGGGAGCCGCAGGCCACTTTCTCCACCTGCTTCGGCGCCCCGTTCCTGCCGCGCCGGCCCGAGGTGTACGGTAAGATGCTGGCCGAGCTGATCGGGCGCTACGGCTCGGATTGCTGGCTGGTGAACACCGGCTGGTCCGGCGGCGGCTACGGCGAGGGCCAACGCATGCCGATCGCGCACACCCGCGCGTTGCTGAACGCGGTGCTCGACGGCAGCCTGGCGCAGGCCAAGTTCGTGAAGGACCCGGTGTTCGGCCTGATGATGCCGACCGGCGTGGCCGGGCTGCCGGACGAAGTGCTGAACCCGCGCCTGGCCTGGGCCGACAAGGCCGCCTACGACCGCACCGCGCGCCACCTGGCCGCCCTGTTCGAGAAGAATTTCGCCACCTTCCAGGACGGCGCCAGCGAGGAGGTGAGGAACAGCGCCATCCGCGCCGCCGCGTAGCCCGTATCCGCGGAGCGGATGCGGGTTCTCCGGAAGCGGTCCCGCACGAGCAAGGGCTCATCCGGGCTACGTTGCCTCACAGGCTGACAAGGACGCCTACCATGAACATCGACCTTTCCGGACGCACCGCCATCGTCACCGGCTCGACCGCCGGCATCGGTCTTGCCATCGCCAAGGGGCTTGCCGCGTCGGGTGCGGCGGTGGTGCTGAACGGCCGGACCGACGCGCGGGTGCAGGCGGCCGTGGCGTCCCTGGGGGGCGACTTGCCCGGCGCCAAGGTCACCGGCGTCGCGGCGGACCTCGGCACGGCGGACGGCGTCGCCCGCTTCGTGGCCGCCGTCCCGACCGCCGACATCCTGGTCAACAACATGGGCATCTTCGAACCCAAGCCGTTCGCCGAGATCACGGATGCCGACTGGCAGCGTTTCTTCGACATCAACGTGATGAGCGGCGTGCGCATGTCGCGCGCCTACCTGCCGGCGATGGTCGCGGCGGGCTGGGGCAGGGTGGTGTTCATTTCCAGCGAGTCGGGGCTGAACATCCCGAAGGAGATGGTGCATTACGGCATGACCAAGACCGCGCAGCTCGCCGTCTCCCGCGGCCTGGCGGAGAGCGTCGCCAACACCGGCGTGACGGTGAATGCCGTGCTGCCCGGCCCCACCGCGTCCGACGGCGTGGCCGCCATGCTGGGCGGCGGCGACACGGATGCCGCCGGGGTCGCCTTCGTCAAGCAGTTCCGCCCCACCTCGCTGATCGGCCGCCTGGCCACGGTGGAGGAGGTGGCGAACATGGTGGTCTACACCTGCTCGCCCCAGGCCTCCGCCACTTCGGGCACCGCCTTGCGGGTGGATGGCGGTGTGGTGCGGTTCATCGGCTAACCGCGTGGACGACGCGGCCCGGATGGTCGCCCCATCCGCCGCCCGCAACCGCGCGGCGATCCTCCAGGCGCTGCGGCCGCATCTGCCGGCGACCGGCACCGTGTTGGAGGTCGCCAGCGGCACGGGCGAGCACGTGGCGCATTTCGCCGCCGCGCTGCCGGGTGCCCAGTGGCAGCCGAGCGATCCCGACGCCGAACGCCGTGCCAGCATCGACGCGTGGTGCGCGGGTTTGCCCAACGTCCGGCCGGCCGTGCCCCTGGATGCGACGGCGCCAACCTGGCCGGTCGACCGGGCCGACGCCGTGCTGTGCATCAACATGATCCACATCGCCCCCTGGCCCGCCGCAGGGGCTGGCGGCCGGCGCCGCCCGGCTGCTGCCAGCGGGCGGGCTGCTGGCGCTCTACGGCCCGTTCCTGCGCGCCGGCCAGGCGACGGAGGCGGGCAACGCCGCCTTCGACGCCGACCTGCGGCGCCGCGATCCGGCCTGGGGCTTGCGTTCTGTGGAGGCGGTTGCGGCGCTGGCGGACGCCGCCGGGTTCTCGCCGCCCCGTATCGAGCCGATGCCGACGAACAACCTCTTGCTGCTGTTCCGCCGCGGCTGAGCCGTTGGCGGCGAAGTCCCCAGGCGAGGAGGGCACCCAAGTCGCGGCCCGATCGGAGATGTCAGGCCTCGCGGTAGATCAGCAGCACCGCGCCGCAGACGAGGAAGCAGACCGGCCACACCCACCCGGCGATGACGGCGCCCCGCCCGGTCAGCCGCAGCTCCAGCCACCGTGCCCAGCCGGCGCCGATCCCGGCCAGCGCCAGCGGCGTATGGGTCAGCTCGATCAGCAGCTGGTCCTTGATGTTGGCGATGGCGTGGCTGTGGGTGAGCAGCAGCGCGCCGCCGGCCGCCGTCAGCAGCGGGAACACCAGCGCCGCCCGCTGCGACCGCAGCCGCCCGGTGCGCACGCTCCACTCGAACACGGCGAACACGACGATCAGCAGCACGAACATGCGGTGCTGCAGCACCTCCACGTCGCGCAGCGAGTCGAAGATGCCGACATAGCCCATCGGCCAGACTTCCGGGTCCGACCGGATCGCCAGGAACACGGCCAGGCCCAACAGGGCGAGCGGCCAGTGCCTGGCCCAGCGCACGCCCGCCTGGTTCAGCAGCGCCAGCCCGCCGATCAGCAGCACGAACAGCCCGGCCCAGTGATGGTTGTACTCGCTCCAGGCGATGTCGGCGGCGTTGCGCGGCGGCAGCTCGCCGGAGCCGGGGATGGACGCCGGGGGCGCCGCCTTGGCCTGCCGCGCCGCCTCCACGTCCAGCTGCGCCTGCAGCTGCGGCAACGCCAGCGAGTCGTAGTCGGGCGAATGCAACCGCGGCCAGACGGGGGTGTTCCGCTCCACCACCTCGGCCCAGCTCGCCCGATCCTGCGTCAGGTCGACGCCCGGCGGCACGGATGTGAGCGAGGCGGCGGCGAAGAAGATGGAGATGCCGATCCCCAACTCCACCTCGGCGAAGCGCTTCATCCGCAGCACGGAGGCGCCGGGATTGCCGCGCAGCCGCTCCGTGGTGAGGAAGTTGCCGAAGCCCAGCAGCAGCAGCGCCCCGAACATCGCCACCTTGGCGACCACCATCACGCCGTAGGCCGTGCCGTACACCGCGTCCCAGGAGCCGATATAGGCCAGGCTCATGGTGGCGCCGGAGACCAGGATGCAGGCGACGCCCACCATGGACATGCGGGAGAACCGCACGCTCACCCGTCGCCAGGCGATCCCGTCATGCACCCGCGCCAGCGCCATCATGAAGCTCGGGATGCCGCCGACCCAGATCGCCGCGCCCAGCTGGTGCAGCGCCTCGACGAACAGCAGCGGCGTGCTGCCCTGCATGCGGGCGGCGGCGTGGGTGGACAGGGTGGCGGCCGCGAGCTCCACCGTGCCAATCGCCAGCAGCAGCGCCGCGGGCGTGCCCCGCCACACCAGCAGGCACAGCGCCAACAGCAGCGCCGCCGCGCATTTGACCAGCCCGGCGATGGCGAAATCCGCCCCCAGCACCTGCCACGCGGGCAGCTCCACCGTGTCGACCAGCACGGCGGTCTGCAACGCGATGGTCAGCCCCTCGCAGAGCACCAGCGCCAGCGCGGCCCAGCCGGCGATGATCGCGGTGCGACGCGCGATCGCCTGGCCGCCCAGCAACTCGGCGGCCAGCGGACGGGCCAGCAGGATGAAGAACAGCACGCCGCCCAGCGCCATCGACTGGCTGAGGATCACCAGCCCATGCAGGATGATCTCAAGGTAGCCGAACAGGTCTACGAGGAGCGACACGCCGCTACGGCGCCGCCACGACCGTGAACGGCACGTCGCCGCGGGTGATATGGCCGTCGACCGCCAGCACCTGCCAGCGCACGGTGTAGTCCCCGGGCGTGAGGTCGCCAGCCGCCGTCATGACGTCCGCTGGCCCGTCCGGACCGATCGGCAGCCGGGTCTGCGACTTGTCGGGTGCGATCAACGTCAGGCGGGAGCGTTCACGGTCGATGCGGGAGTTGAACCGCAGCGTCATCGCCGCATGCCCGGCCGGGATGCTGGCGTGGACCGCCGGCGAACTGTCCACCAGGATCGCATGCGCCCAGGCGTGGGCCGGCAAGGCGGCGACCAGGAAGATGACCGGTTTCGGCGTCATGGCGCCGCGCATCTAGCGCGCCGGGTGCTCCCTGTCCATGATCGCGCCATGGATGCGACCCAACCACCGCCGGGCGACGCTCGTCGCAGCCCGGTCAGCCGCCGCGCCGATTACCGCGTCTTCCGCCAGCTGAGCACGCGCTGGATGGACAATGACGTGTTCGGCCACGTCAACAACGTGACGTACTACTCGTTCTTCGACAGCACGCTCACCGGCTGGCTGCTGGCGCGCGGCTTGCTCGGCGCGGGAGAGGGGCCGATGTGGATGGCGGCCGAGACCGGCTGCCGCTACATCAGCGAGATCGCCTTTCCGGACGAGGTCGCCGTGGGCTTCCGGCTCGGCCGGCTCGGCACCAGCTCGGTGCGGTGGGAGTTGGGCCTGTTCCGCGGCGGATCGGACGAAGCATCTGCCGAGGGCTTCTACGTCCACGTCCACGTGGACCGCGCAACGCGGCGCCCGACGCCGATCCCGGAGGCGATGCGGCAGACCATCCTGGAGGGCACGGCTCCTTCAGCTCGAGGATGAATGGTAAAGGACCCTCAATCGGATCGACCTCGTCCTTGTGGACTGTAGACCTGTCCGCGACCGGTGGGCTGAACTGCTGGCATCGCTTCGTCCGCCGACACAGGCACAGGCGCGAGGCCTTGCCGCCCCGACGACCCATGCTGCAAGTCAACCCGACCCGTTCCCGCCGCCCCCAACCTGAGTGAAGGATCTGCTCATGGACACCGGACTTGACGGCCGCACCGCGCTCGTCTGTGCCGCCAGCAAGGGGCTGGGGCGGGCCTGCGCGGTGGCGTTGGCGCGCGAGGGCGTCAGCGTGACGATCACCGCGCGCGGCGCCGAGGCGCTGGAGGCGACGGCGGCGGACATCCGCAGCCAGACCGGCGCGAGCGTGACCATCGTCGCCGGCGACATCACCACGGCGGACGGGCGCTCCGCCGCCCTGGCCGCCTGCCCGAGTCCGGACATCCTGGTGACCAACGCCGGCGGGCCGCCACCGGGCGACTTCCGCGACTGGGAGCGGGAGGACTGGATCCGCGCCCTGGACGGCAACATGCTGACCCCGATCGCGCTGATCAAGGCGACCGTCGACGGCATGATCGCCCGGCGCTTCGGCCGCATCGTCAACATCACCTCCGCCAGCGTGAAGTCCCCTATCCCGATCCTGGGCATGAGCAACGGCGCCCGCTCCGGGCTCACCGGCTTCGTCGCCGGGTTGGCGCGGCAGGTGGCGCGGCACAACGTCACGATCAACAACCTGCTGCCCGGGCCGTTCCTGACCGACCGGCTGCGCATCACCACCGCGGCCGCGGCCGCGAAGGCCGGGCGCAGCGTGGAGGCGGAGATCGCCGTGCGCGCCGCAGCGAGCCCGGCCGGGCGGGTGGGAGATCCGATGGAGTTCGGGGATGCCTGCGTCTTCCTGTGCGCCGCGTCCTCCGGTTTCATCGTCGGGCAGAACCTGCTGCTCGACGGCGGTGCCTTCAACGCGACGATGGGATGACCCGGATGGACCTGTCATTCGCCTCCGCGTCCTTGCTCGCCGCCGCAGTGCGAGCCCGCCAGGTCGGCTGCCTGGAGCTGCTGGACCACTTCATCGCGCGGGTGGAGCGGCTGGATGGTGCGTTGAACGCCGTCGTCGTCCGCGACTTCGACCGCGCGCGGGACCGTGCCCGGGCGTTGGACAACGCCCCCATCGCCGGCCCGCTGCACGGCGTGCCCATGACGCTGAAGGAGAGCTTCAACGTCGCCGGCCTGCCCACCAGCTGGGGCGTGCCGGAGCATCACGGCAAGCTCGCGACCTCCAACGCCCTCCCGGTCGACCGGCTGCTCGACGCTGGGGCAGTGGTGTTCGGCAAGACCAACGTGCCGCGCATGCTGGGCGAGTGGCAGAGCTTCAACGCCAATTATGGGCGCACCAACAATCCGTGGAACCTGGACACGACGCCCGGCGGCTCCTCCGGGGGCGGGGCGGCCGCGATCGCCGCCGGGTTGTGTGGGCTGGAGGCGGGCAGCGATATCGGCGGCTCCATCCGGCAGCCGGCGCATGCCTGCGGCATCTTCGGCCATAAACCCACGCACGGGCTGCTGCCGATGTACGGCCACGCGCTGAGCGAGAACGCGGCCGGAACCGACATCTCCGTCATCGGGCCGCTGGCCCGCTCGGCCGAGGACCTGCAGCTGGCGGTGGACGTGATGGCCGGGCCCGACCCGGCGGAGACACGCCTGCACGTCGACCTGCCGCCGTCGCGCGTGACGGGCCTGCGGGGCCTGCGAGTCGCCGTGTGGGCGGACCAGCCGGGGCAAGTCACCGACCCGGCCATCACCGCCGCCTTGCTGGCGCTGGCCGGGCTTCTGCAACGCGAGGGCGCGGTGGTCGACCGGGCAGCCCGCCCGGCCTTCGACCCGGTGGCCGCCTACGAGCTATACCTGAAACTGCTGTTTGCCGCGCTGAGCGGCCGGTCCACCGCCGAGGACCGCGAGCGCACGCGCGCCCATGCACGCGAGCTCGGCCCGGATGACCGCAGCGCCAATGCCGTGCTGTTCAGCGCCGTGGATATGACGCATGCGGAGTGGATCGCCCTCAACGAGCGGCGGTATCGGTTCCGCCGGGCATGGGGCGCGTTCTTCCGCGAGTGGGACGTCTTGCTGTGCCCGGTGTTGGGCGCAGCCACCTGGCCGCATATGACCGAAGGGGAGGTCTGGCGCCGCCGGCTTGTGGTGGCGGGGCAGGACATCTCCTACAACGACCTCTTGTTCTGGCCGGGGTTGACCGGCGGCTACCACCTGCCGGCCAGTGTCGCCCCGCTTGGACAGACGCAGGATGGCTTGCCCTTCGGCGTTCAGATCGCCGGCCCGCTCTACGGCGATAGGACGACGATCGCCGTCGCCGGACTGCTGGAACGGGCCTGGCGGAGGTTCGTGCCCCCGCCAGGCTTTGCGTGAGCTAGGCGAAGAGCTGGACGCCGAGCAACGCCAGCACCAGGAAGATCAGGAAGATGACGACCGCGATGAAGAACAGGATCTTGGCGATGCCGGCCGTGGCGGCGGACAGGCCGCTGAACCCGAAGAACCCTGCGATCAAGGATATCACGGCGAAGATGAGGGCGTAGCGCAGCATATCGATGACACTCCATTCGGCGTCCACCGCCGCAATCCGGTAACGCCGGCTCGTGAGGATTGTTGCTCAGGCGGAAGCGACATAATGGCAGGCGACGTTGCTTGCGGCTCACCCCGTCATTTGCGGGGAGCGCTGGCGACGAAGCACTCCAGGGCAGCGCGGCTGGACAGGCCGGTGGGCCACGCCGCCACTCGGCGGCTCGCGGTGACGACTTGGGTTGCTATCCACTTGGGCTGATACGCGTGCGGTTTGGCGCGTCGTTTGCTGGCGAACGGGAGCACGTCGTTGCGGCGGCGGTTGGCGGCTCCTAGGCTGTGCCCTGTCCTGAGGGGGACGTGGATGCGGGCGTTGCACTTCATGGCGGGCTTGTTGCTGCCGCTGGTCCTGGCAGCTCATGCGGCGCACGCGCAGAAATCGGCCAACGCGCTGCGCATCGCCTGGCGCGACGCCGTCGTCGACGTCGACCCTTACCACAACCAGCTCCGCACTGGCCTCGTGCTGGCGCACCAGGCCTGGGACACGCTTGTCTATCGTGACCCCGACACGTTCCAGCTCAAGCCGCTGCTGGCGGTGTCGTGGAAACAGACCAGCGACACCACGCTGGAATTCGAACTCCGCAAGGGAGTGACCTTCCACGACGGCAGCCCCTTCACCGCGGACGACGTCGTCTACACGGTCGACACCGTGCTGTCGGACCAGGCGGTCGCCGTTCCGTCCAACTTCACCTACCTGGCCGGCGCCGAGAAGATCGACGATTTCCACGTGCGGATCACCCTCAAGCACATCTTCCCGGCCGCGCTCGAATACATGGCGATGACGCTGCCGATCCTGCCCAAAGCCTATCGCGAGCGAGTGGGGCCGGAAGGCTTCAGCAAGGCGCCGGTGGGTACCGGCCCCTACCGCTTCGGCAAGGTGGACGGCGTGTCCGAGATCGACCTCGAACGCTACGACGCCTATTTCGACGGGCCCAAAGGCCATCCCGCCATCGCCAGCATCGTCATCCACGAAGTGCCGGACGCGACGAGCGAGATCACCGAGATCCTGGCCGGCCGCGCCGACTGGATCTGGCAGTTCAACCCCGACCAGTTCGAGAACATCAGCCGGGTGCCCACGCTGCAGGCGATCCGGGCCGAAAGCATGCGCATCGGCTACCTCAGCCTGGACGCGGCCGGCCGGTCGGGCGCCGACGCGCCGTTGACCAAGCTGAAGGTGCGGCAGGCCATCGCCCACGCGATCGATCGCGCCGCCATCGCCCGGCAGCTGGTGCAAGGCGGCAGCCGGGTGCTGGAGGCCGCGTGCTACCCGACGCAGTTCGGCTGCGACCAGGCCGTGGCGACCAAATACGACTACGATCCAGCCTTGGCCAAGAAGCTGCTGGCCGAGGCAGGCTATCCCGATGGGTTCGAGACCGACCTGGTCAGCTACGTGCTGCCGCAATACAGCGCCGCGATCGAGGGCTACCTCAAGGCCGTCGGGGTCAACGCGCGGTTGAGCCAGTTGCAGGTGGGCCCGGCCGTGCAGCGCTCGCTCGCGGGGGAGGCGCCGATCTATGCCGGCAGTTGGGGCAGCTATTCCATCAATGATGTCTCGGCCATCCTGCCGGTGTTCTTCGATGGCGGCGGCAACGATTACAGCCGCGACGCCGAAGTGGAGCGGCTGGTGCGGGCCGGCAGTTCCACCACCGACCCGGACCAGCGCCGCAGCGACTATGCCGCGGCGCTGCGGCGGATATCGGACCAGGTCTACTGGCTGCCGCTCAGCACCTACGTCACCACCTACGCCTTTTCCCGGCAGCTGAACTTCAAGCCTTCGGCCGACGAGATGCCGCGTTTCTTCCTCGCTACGTGGCGTTAGGCGGCTACGCTGCGACCAGGGCCGGCATCGCCGGCGTCGCGGAGCAGACCGAGTTGCGGCCGGACGCCTTCGCCCGGTAGAGCGCGCGGTCCGCCGCATCCATGAGCGCCTGCGCATCCTCCGCCGGGTCGAACGGCCGGTTCGTCGCCACGCCGATGCTGATCGTGACGTGGCCAAGCGCGCTGCCGGCATGCGCCAGCCCGAGTGCGGCGACGCTGGCGCGGGCGCGTTCCGCCACCTGCAGGGCGCCGGCCTCCTCCGTGTTCGGCAGCAACAGCGCGAACTCCTCGCCGCCGAGCCGGGCGGCCAAGTCGGCCGGCCGTTGCAGCTGGCCGGCGACGGCCTGCGCCACCTGCCGCAGGCAGACGTCGCCGGCGGGATGGCCATATCGGTCGTTGAAGCCCTTGAAGTGGTCGATGTCGATCATCAGCAGCGAGAGCGCCGTCTGTTCTCGGCGGGCCCGCCGCCATTCCGCCGCCATCGCGCCGTCGAACGCCCGGCGGTTGGCCACGCCGGTGAGCACGTCCGTGCGCAACAGCTCCTCGAGTTGGCCGTTGATCCCCGCCACCCGCCCGGCCTGACGGACCAACTCGGACAGCAGGGCGATCAGCACCGTGATCCCGGTCACCAGGCTCAAGGCCCGCGCGACGTACCAGCCGAGCGTGAACCGGCCGGCCCCGAACAGGGTGAGCGTCACGTCCACCGTCGCCGCCAGCAAGGAGACGGAAAGCCACAGCGACAGCGGGTCCCGGAAGCGCCGTTTCGCCACCACCACCAGCATCGCCAGCATCGACGCGGCGAGGATGGCCGGCCCGATGCCGAGCGTGTTCAGCCGGCTGTAGCTGCCGCCGACGAGGATCGTCGGCAGCCAGGGCAGCCCCATCGTCATCACGCCGACGATGGCGGCCACGGCGGCGGCCAAGCCCGCGACCGCGCGGCGTATGTCGCCCGGCCGCAGCCGCCGCGCGTGCCCGAGCAGGAAGCCCAGCACCAGCACGGCAAAGCCGCCATGCCACGCGCACCAGAGCCACACGGCGCTCGCGCTGCCACCGATCACCGGCGCCGTGGCGACCACGCCGGGGAAGGCGAGCATATGCGGGACCAGCGTGAAGGCAGAAAACAGATAGGCGATGCCAAGGCGCAGCGGCGCCCGATCCTGCGCCAGCCGCGCCTGGGAGAGCAGCAGGCAGCCGGTCAGCAGGTCGCACACCAGCGTCATAGCGGCGAAGGCTGGCAGGAAGCTGGGATTGGCGGTCAGGGTAAGGCGGCCGAACGGCATCGCCACCAGTGCGACCGCGATGATCAGGGACGTGAGCGCCGTGGCGGCGAAACGATGGTTTCGGTCGGAGACGCCGGACGACAGGATCGGGGCATCGGCCACAGGCAGCTCCACGCAACGAAGGACGCCGTCGAGCCTACCCAAGCCTGGTTAAGGGATTACTCTTGCGGGGAGCGGGGCCGGCGGCTCAAATCGCCGTCTTCTCCCCACCCTTCAGCGCCAGGATTTCGCGCGCTTCATCCGGCGAAGCGATCTGCAAGCCCAGTCCTTCGATGATCTGCCGGGCAAGCCGCACCTGCACGGCGGAGCTGGTGGCGAGCTGCCCGGGACCGGCCCACAGGCTGTCCTCCAGCCCGACGCGGACGTTGCCGCCCATCGCGGCCGCCATCGCCGCCACCCGGAGCTGCGCGGCCCCGGCGCCCAACACCGACCATCGGTACTGGTCGCCGAACAGCCGGTCCGCCGTGCGGCGCATGTGCGCGATGTCCTCCGCATGGGTGCCGATGCCGCCCAGGATGCCGAACACCGACTGGACGAACAGCGGCGGCTTGACCAGGCCGCGATCGAGGAAATGCTTGAGGTTGTAGAGGTGGGCGATGTCGTAGCACTCGAACTCGAACCGCGTGCTGTTCTCGCTGCAGGTCGACAGGATGTATTCGATGTCGGCGAAGCTGTTGCGGAACACCAGGTCCCGCGTGGCCTCCAGCGCCGGGCGTTCCCAGTCGTGCTTGAACTCGGTGTAGCGGTCCAGCAGGTGGTAGAGGCCGAAGTTGATCGAGCCCATGTTCAGGCTGGCGATCTCGGGCTTGAAGGTCGCGGCGGGCTTCACCCGCTCCTGCACGGTCATGAACGGGCTGCCGCCGCTGGTGATGTTGATCACCGCGTTCGTCTGTTGCTTGATCCGCGGCAGGAAGCGGGCGAACGCCTCGGGGCTCTGGTCGGGCTTGCCGGTCACCGGGTCGCGCGCATGCAGGTGGACGATCGCGGCCCCGGCCTCCGCCGCGCCCACGGCGTCGGCGGTGATCTCCTCCGGCGTGATCGGCAGGTGCGGCGACATGGAGGGCGTGTGGATCGCTCCCGTCACCGCACAGGTGATGATGACCTTCCGGCTTCGTGCCATGCCTGCCCCCCGGGCGCTGCGGTCCCGATGCTTAACCCGCCCGCCTGGCGTGCGCCAGGGCGGGCTTGGAGCTAGGCGTGGTGATGGATCAGACGGTCCAACCCCTTGACCAGGGCGATCTTGCCCGTATCGCGCCAGGGGGACACTCCGGGCGCCGACGGCCTCACCCCCAGCCGGCGCAGCCTGTGGTTGGCGCGGAACACCCGGGCGCGCTGCGCATTGGAGCGCAGGTCGTAGTTGATGCTGATCGATACCGAGAGGGAGTTGCCGTTCTTCACCCAATGCGGCCATTCCACCGGCACGTGCACGCCGAGCCCGGGCCGGAAATCGATGGTGCGGGCGGCATGCTGCTGGTCTTGCTTGAACCGGGCGGCGTTCATGTTTCCTGAGTAGAACCCCTCCAACTCCTCCTCCGGCACCACCGCACGGTCCGAGCCGTCCATGACGTACACCGTCTTCTCCCCGCGCAGCTGCAGCAGGAAGTTCGCCTCCGCATCGATGTGGTAGCCCGTGACCCGGCGCGGCGAGCTGATCAGCAGGGTTGCCCGGCCATGCACCAGGTCCTTCTGCAAACACGGGCCGACACGCGCGGCCAGGTCGGCCACGACCTGGCCGAACACCGGTCCGAACACCGGGTCTTGTTCGATGTCCTTCAGGATGACGAGCGAGTTGGCGTGCTGGATGCCTGCCACGGCCTCTTCCAGCGACTTCTCGCGTGCCTGCGCGCCTTCCCAGCCATCGGCGATCTCCGCCGGCCGGGTCGACCAGTAGGCACTGTGCGGCCCCAGCCGTCGGGCAAGGCCGATCAAGCTGTCCAGGTCATACAGGGGGTGTGCATGAAGGCCGTGCTCGAACACGAAGGAATCGTGGTTGAACAAGTCGGGAAAGCGCGGGTCGGTGGGGGATGAGATTGCGTCGGGCATCATGAAGCCTACCTCTGAGGCCATGATCGTAGCACCATCCTGTCTCATTTTCAACGTCAACGTCTCATTTATTATTTGGTCGGATGAGTGATTTGATGGGGGCTTCGAACCATCCTGAGCAATGGCTCCGTGTTCAACCCGACGGTTTGTTCTGTGAACCAGGCGGCTTCTTCGTCGACCCCATGCGGCCGGTCGACCGCGCCGTCATCACCCACGCCCATGCCGACCACGCCCGCCCGGGCCACGCCCACGTCCTCGCCAGCCCGGAGACGCTGGCGATCATGCGGGTGCGGATGGGCGAGGAGCGGGCCGGCACGGTCCAGCAGGCCCAGCCGTATGGCGAGGTGATCACCATCGGCGAGGTCCGACTGTGGCTGCAGCCGGCTGGGCACGTGCTCGGCGCGGCGCAGGTCGCCATGGAGTGGCGCGGCAGCCGGGTGGTGGTCTCCGGTGACTACAAGCGCGCGCCCGACCCGACCTGCGCCCCGTTCGAGCCGATCCCCTGCGACGTCTTCGTCACGGAAGCGACCTTCGCGCTGCCCGTGTTCCGCCACCCGCCGCCCGGCGGCGAGGTCCGCAAGTTGCTGGACAGCGTCGCCCTGTTCCCCGAGCGGACCCACGTCGTCGGCGCCTACGCCCTTGGCAAGTGCCAGCGGCTGATCGCCCTGCTGCGGCAGGCCGGCTGGGACCGGCCCATCTACCTGCACGGCGCGCAGGCCCCGCTCTGTGCCGCCTACGAGCGGCTCGGCATTGCGCTGGGCGACCTGCGCCCGGCCACGGTGGCCAACAAGGCGGAACTGACGGGCGCCATCGTCATCGCCCCGCCGGGCGCCATCGCCGACCGCTGGGCTCGCCGGCTGGCCGAACCGGTGGTCTGCCTCGCCTCCGGCTGGATGCGGGTGCGCCAGCGCGCGCGCTCCCGCGGCGTGGAGCTGCCGCTGGTGATCAGCGACCATGCCGACTGGGACGAGCTGAACGAAACCGTCGACGAGGTGGGCGCGCCCGAGATCTGGGTGACGCATGGCCGTGAGGAAGCGCTGATCCACGAGGTCGCCAAGCGCGGCGTGCGCGGGCGGGCGTTGCGGCTGCTCGGCTACGGCGACGAGGAGGAGGACCTGGCACCCCCGGCCGAGGCGGCATGATCGCCTTTGCCGAACTGCTCGAACGCCTGGTGCTGACGCCGGGACGGTTGGCCAAGATCGCGCTGCTGCGACGCTACTTCAGCACCGAGGAGGATCCGGACCGCGGCTTCGCGCTCGCCGCGCTCACGGGTGAACTCGCGTTCCAGGCCGCCAAGCCGATGCTGATCCGCAACCTGGCGGAGGCGCGGACCGACCCGGTGCTGTTCGCCTGGTCCTACGACTACGTGGGCGACCTTGCCGACGCCGTGGCGCTGATGTGGCCGGCGCGCCCGACCAACCAGCCGCCGCCGCGCATGACGGACGTGATCCGCACCCTGATCTCCACGCCCAAGGCCGACCTGCCGGACATCGTGGCCGGCTGGCTGGACGCGTCCGACTCCTCCGGCCGGTACGCCCTGCTGAAGCTGATCACCGGCAGCCTGCGGGTCGGCGCCTCCGCCCGCCTCGCCAAGGTCGCCCTGGCCGAACTGGCCGGCGGCCGCATCGCCGCCGACGAGATCGAGGAGGTCTGGCACGGCCTCACCCCCCCCTATTTGCCGCTGTTCGCGTGGCTGGAGGGCAGGGGGGAGCGGCCCGACCCGGCGGGCGCGCCGATCTTCCGGCCGATGATGCTCGCCCAGCCCTTGGAGGCGCCGGACCTGGCGGCCCTGGACGCCGCGGCGTTCCGGGCGGAGTGGAAGTGGGACGGCATCCGCGCCCAGCTGGTGGCGCTGCCCGGCGGGCGGCGCGTGTTCTCCCGCGGTGCGGACGACGTCTCCAACACGTTCCCCGAGGTGCTGGAGGCCATGGCGTTCCACGCCGTGCTCGACGGCGAGTTGCTGGTGATCCGCGACGGGGTGGTGGCGCCGTTCGCCGACCTGCAGCAACGGCTCGGCCGCAAGGTCGTGGGCGCCAAGATGCTGCGGGACTTCCCGGTCCATGTCCGCCTCTACGACATGCTGTTCGACGGCGCCGAGGATTTGCGCAGCCTGCCGTTCGACATGCGGCGGCAGCGGCTGGAGCGTTGGTATGCCGAGACGCAGCCGGCGCGGATGGACCTGTCGGCGATGATCCCGTTCGACAGCGTGGCGGCGTTGTCCGCCATCCGCGACGGCACCCGCGCCGCCTCGATCGAGGGGCTGATGCTGAAGCGCGCGGACAGCGCCTACGTGCCCGGCAGGCCGAAGGGGCAATGGTGGAAGTGGAAGCGCGACCCGCTCACCATCGATGCGGTGATGATGTATGCGCAGCGCGGCCACGGCAAACGCAGCTCGTTCTACTCCGACTACACCTTCGGGCTGTGGCGCGAGGACGGTGAACTGGTCCCCGTCGGCAAGGCCTATAGCGGCTTCACCGATGCCGAACTGGTGCAGCTGGACCGATGGGTGCGCAACCACACCACCAACCGCTTCGGGCCGGTGCGCGAGGTGGAGCGCGGCCTGGTGCTGGAAATCGCCTTCGATGCGGCGCAGCTGTCGAACCGGCACAAATCCGGCGTGGCCCTGCGCTTCCCGCGCGTGGCGCGCATCCGCATGGACAAGCCGGCCGCGCAGGCGGACCAATTGGCGACGCTGGTCCGGCTGCTGGAGAACCGACCTGCGGAGACGCCGGCTGAATCTGTGGCGCTAGCGCAACGTCCGCCATGAAACCTGCGGTTTGTCGTTGCAACCCGCGTCGGCAAGGCATCCGATATCGCGCAGAAGACGTGAGAAGAAGAGCCGGACCTTACCGGCCCCATGAAGGACCCCCGATGCAGCAGTTTGCGGTCTTGAAGGCCTTTGACCTTGCCGGCGCGCCCGTCGACATCGGTGATTGCTTCGGGTTGGACGGCGGGCCGGACGAGACGCCGTCCTTCACCAGCATGGTGCGCGTCGGCTGCACGACCCACCCGGTGACCGATCACAGGGTGGGCTGGTGGTCGCGCGAGATCAACCTGTCGGAATACCAGCTGTATCGATGGCTGCTGGACCATGGCGCCGATGATGGCGAGACGGTACTCGTCTGCTGGAGCGGGGCTGGCTGCTGAAGCCGCCGCTGTCAGCCGGCGCCGGGCTTCCAATCCGCCGGGGTGATCCGGGGCACTTCGAACACGTCCCGGGTATGGGCGTACCAGCCGCCGCCATGCATGCGGCCAACGAGGTCCAGCTTGGGCGTGTCGATATAGCAGCGGGCTGCATCCAGCACGGCATGGTCGGCGACGTGCATCATCACCACGCGGCCGAGCACGAGATCCCGGTTACCGGGCAACTCCACGGTCTGTGACACCTCGCACTCGAACGCGACCGGGCTGTCGGCGATCCGGGGCGGCGCGACCTTGACCGAGGGGCAGGTCGCCAGCTGCGCCTCCGCCACCTCGCTCACGCTGGGGGCGAAGTCGATGGCGGTGACGACCATGGCAGCCGATGTCGCAGCGCTGACCAGGTTGACGACGAACTGTCCCGTGCTGCGGATGTTGATCGCCGTGTCCTTGCGGACGCCGTCCCGTCCCTCGATGCTTACGGCCAGCAATGGCGGGTCGCCGCTGATGGCGTTGAAGAACGAGTAGGGCGCGGCGTTCACCAGGCCCGCGGCGGACTGGGTGACGACCCAGGCGATCGGGCGCGGCACGACGGTCGAGACGAGCAGCTTGTAACGATCGCGCTCCGGGAGGGTGGCGAAGTCGAACTGCATGGTGGTCCCGCCTGGTTCAATCGTCCGCGTCGCCGCGGCGCTCGCCGCCGATCCCCTTGCCGAGGAAACCGGCTGCACCCATGATAGGGTCCCCGCAACTTACTGAAAGGAGGTGATCCAGTGTCTCATTGTCCGATCGCTCAGTCCGCCGCCGTGACCTGGGTGTCTGCCTCGGTGCAAAGCCTGGCCTGACGCCTCTGGCCCGACGGCGTGACCGTCCGGCAATGGGAAGGCCCCGGTTAAAACCGGGGCCTTCTGCATTTCGGGGCTCAGTCGGCCGCCGCGCCCATCTTCTCGGCCAGGGCCGGCATATGGCTGCGGCGGCGCGGGGCCAGCCAGCGTTGCAGGCGGTCCAGATAGAGGTAGATCACCGGCGTCGTGTAGAGCGTCAGGATCTGGCTGAGCAGCAGCCCTCCCACCATGGCGAAGCCGAGCGGCTTGCGCAGTTCGGAGCCGGCGCCGCTGCCCAGCATCAACGGCAACCCGCCGAGCATGGCCGCCATCGTCGTCATCAGGATGGGGCGGAACCGCAGCAGGCAGGCCTGGCGGATCGCGTTCAGGGGCGTCTCACCATCCCTGCGTTCGGCCGAGATGGCGAAGTCCACCATCATGATGCCGTTCTTCTTCACGATCCCGATCAGCAGGATCACGCCGATGAGCGCGATGATCGACAGGTCGTATCGCGCGATCATCAGCATCATCAGCGCCCCCACGCCGGCGGAGGGCAGGGTGGACAGGATGGTGAGTGGCAGGATGTAGCTCTCGTACAGGATGCCGAGGATGATGTAGACCGTGATCAGCGCTGCGGCGATCAGATAGGGCTGGCTGCTCAGGGAAGATTGGAACGCCTGCGCCGTGCCCTGGAAGGTCCCGCGCAGCGTGCTGGGCGTGCCGAGCGCGTCCATGGCGCCCTGGATCTCGTTGACCGCCTCGCCCAGGGCCGCGTTCGGGGCCAGGTTGAACGACAGCGTGACCGCCGGAAACTGGCTCTGGTGGGACAAGGAGAGCGAGACGACGGGCGCGGTGTCGATCTTCACGAAGGTGTTCAGCGGCACGGCCTGCCCGGTGGCGGACTTCACGTACAGCTTGCCCAGCGTGTCTACCTCACCCTGCATGTCCGGCGGGACTTCCAGGATGAGGTGATACGAGTTGATCTGGGTGAAGTACTGGGTGATCTGGCGCTGGCCGAACGCATCATACAGCGTGTCGTCGATCTGCTGCGGCGTGATGCCGAAGCGCGATGCGGCATCCCGGTCGATCGTCAGCGTCGCCGTGGTGCCGGACATCTGCTGGTCCGTCGCCAGGTCGCGTAGCGTGCCCAGCGTCTGCAGCTTGGCAAGGACCTTCGGCGCCCACTGATACAACTCACCCAGATCGGCATCCTGCAGGGTGAACTGGTATTGCGTGCGCGACAGGCGGCCACCGACGTTGATGTCCTGCGCCGGCTGCATGAAGGCCTGCGCGCCTTCGACGACCCGGGTCTTCTGCCGCAGCCGGGCGATGATCTGCTGGGCGTTGTCGGTCCGCTCGTCGAACGGCTTCAGCGCGATGTAGAGCCGGCCGTTATTCCCCGTTTGCCCGCCCAGTCCCGCGCCGATCGACGAGGAGTAGGCCTCCACGTCCGGATCGGCGCCGACGATGTCGCCCAATGCCTGCTGACGGCGGGACATCTCGGCGAACGAGATATCCTGCGCCCCTTCGGTGATGCCGATGATGACGCCGGTGTCCTGCTGCGGGAAGAAGCCCTTGGGGATGGCGACGTAGAGGTAGCCGGTGATGCCGAGCGTGCAGAAGAACACCATCAGCGTGACGAAGCGGAACCGCAGCGCGATGTCCAACGTGCGCCTGTAGCCACCGATCAGCCCGTCGAACAGGCCCTCCACGATCTTGTACAGCCGCCCGTGCTCGCCGCTGTGGTGCTTGAGGAAGCGGGAGCACATCATGGGCGTCAGCGTCAGGGAGATCACCCCCGACACCACCACCGCGATGCTCACCGTCATGGCGAATTCGCGGAACAGGCGCCCGACGATGCCGCCCATCAGCAGCAGCGGGATGAACACCGCGATCAGCGACACGCTGATGGAAATGATGGTGAACCCGATCTCGCCGGCGCCACGCAAGGCCGCGTCCATCGGGTTCATCCCCTCTTCCACGTAGCGGTAGATATTCTCCAGCATGACGATCGCGTCGTCGACCACGAAGCCCACCGCGATGGTCAGCGCCATCAGCGAGAGGTTGTCCAGGCTGTAGCCCAAGAGGAACATCACGGCGAAGGTGCCCACCAGCGCCAGCGGCACCGTCACGCTGGGGATCACGGTTGCCCAGAAATTGCGCAGGAAGAGGAAGATCACCATCACCACCAGCGCAATGGACAGCAGCAGGGTGAACTGCACGTCCTTCACCGAGGCCTGGATGGTCAGCGTCCGGTCGATCACCGTGTCGACGTGGATGGAGGGCGGGATGGCGGCCTGCAACTGCGGCAGTTCCGCCCGGATCTTGCTGACGGTGTCGATGACGTTGGCGCCAGGCTGCTTGAAGATCAGCAGCTGAATGCCGCGCTTGCCGTTCTGCCAGCCCGCGAGCTTGGCGTTCTCCGGCCCGTCCACCGCGATGCCGATGTCCTTGATCCGGACCGGCGCGCCGTTGCGGTAGGCCAGGATGACGTTCTCGTACTGGGCGGCGACGGTCAGCTGGTCGTTGTCGTAGATGGCGAAGGCCTGCCGCGGCCCGTCCACGCTGCCCTTGGCGGTGTCCACCGTCACGTTCGTCAAGGTCGAGCGCACGTCTTCCAGGGTCATGCCCATGGCGGCCAGGCGGGCGGGATCCACCTGCACGCGCACCGCCCGCTTCTGTTCGCCACCGATGGAGACCTGGGACACGCCGGAGATCTGCGAGATCTGCTGGCTGAGGATGTTGTCCGCCCAGTCGTCGACCTCGATCAGCGGCAGCGTGTCGGACTGCACCGCCAGGATCAGGATCGGGCTGTCGGCCGGGTTGACCTTGCGGTAGGTCGGCGGGCTCGGCAGGTTCTTGGGCAACTGGCCGCCCGCCGCGTTGATCGCCGCCTGGATGTCCCCGGCCGCGGCATCGATGTTGCGGTCCAGGTCGAATTGGACGGTGACCTGCGTATTGCCCTGCACGCTGACGGAAGTCAGCTGCGAGACGCCGGAAATCTGTGCGAACTGCCGCTCCAGCGGCTGCGCCACCGTAGACGCCATCGTCTCCGGGCTGGCGCCCGGCAGCGAACCGGACACGGCGATGGTGGGAAAGTCCACCCGGGGCAGCGGCGCCACCGGCAGCAGCGGATAGGCCGCGATGCCCACCAGCAGCACCGCCGCCATCAGCAGGGAGGTTGCAATCGGCCGCCGAATGAAGGGGGAGGAGATGCTCATGAGGGAATCAGCCGCCTGCCTTTGCCGGTGGTGCGCTTGTCGGCGCGGTCAGAGCAACTTTCGTGCCGTCCGTCAGCCGAGACTGGCCGCCCGTCACCACCTGCTCGGTGCCGTTCAGCCCCTTGGTGATGATCACGACGGCGCCGTCATCCTGCCCGGCCTCCACCGGCACCAGCCCGACCACGGAGCCGGGCTTCACCACGTAGACGTAGAGGCCGTTCACCCCGTGCTGCACCGCACTGGACGGGACCGTCACGGCATCATGCGCGACGCCAAGCTGCAGGTGCGCGTTGACGAACTCGCCCGGCCAGAGCCGGTTGTCGCCGTTGGTGAACTGCGCCTTCAGCCTGATCGTCCCCGTGCTGGTATCGATGGCGTTGTCCATGGTCAGCAGCGTGCCTTCGCTCAGCTTCTCCTTGTCGTTGGAGGCGTAGGCGACGACCTTCAGCGGATCCCTGGACGCCTGCATGGCGTCCTGCACGGTCGGGAACACGTCCTGCGGCAGGGTGAACAGCATGGAGATCGGATGGATCTGGTTGACCGTCACGATCCCGTTGGCGTCGTTGGCATGCACGAGGTTGCCAGGGTCGACCAGCCGCAGCCCGACCCGGCCGTCGATCGGCGAGACGATGCGCGTGAAGTCGAGGTTCAGCTTGGCCATCGCGATCGCGGCGTCATCGGCCTGCGTCGTGGCCGTGCCCTGCGAGACGGAGGCCTGTTGCGTGTCCACGCTTTGGCGGGAGGCGAATTCGGCCCGGGCGAGGTCCGAGTAACGCACGAGGTCGCGCTTGGCGTTGCCCAACTGCGCCATGTCGGCACTGCGCTTCGCCGTGGCCTGGTCATACGCCGCCTGGTAGGGGCGGGGGTCGATCACCGCCAGCAAGTCGCCGGGCTTGACGTCCTGGCCCTCGGTGAACGCGATCCGCTCGATCGTGCCGTCCACCCGGGCGCGGACCAGCACCGATTGCAGTGCCTGGACAGTGCCAAGGCCGCGCGTGAATATGGCAACGTCCTGCCGCTTGGCCTGCGTCGCGCTGACGGGGACGGCCGGACCCTGCTGCGCCGTGACCGGCAGGGCGACGGTGGAAGACAGAACCAATCCTGCAAGCGTTTTCAGCCCGTTCACCAGCAACCCCCACCCGCGAGTCATGCCGCGGCGCAGCATCTAACAGCTTGAGCCGCCCGCAACACCTGTCGTTACATGGAAACTTGTCCATAACGCGGACGGGCAAGCATTGATGCAGTTTCGTGCAAAAAGCCACTGCTGTTACGAAACAACCTTAAAAAACCCGTGGCAGGTGGCCGACATAGGTGATCGGCATGGCCCGGTATGCGTCCAGGCCGCGCGCCGTCATCGGGGGCGGGCCGCCCGCGCCCGGGCTGTTCGCGGCGACCGGCATGGCGCGAATCGCCCCCCCGCCGCTGGGGAGCATCACGGCCACCCGACCAGGCGGCGGGCTGCCGAACGGTGCGACCGGCGCATTCGACGCGAACGCGGCGTTGCCGGTCATCCCAGGCTTTGCCGCCGCCGATGCCGCCAGGCCGCTCGTCACCGTCTGGCTGCCGACGGGCAGTTGCGGCACGCCCCAGGCCGCCAGCACCTTGCGGGCGTATTCAGCCCCCAGGTCCGGCGTGAAGGAATGATAGGCGGCGGCGGCCAGCGGCCAGGCATTGGTCTGGTTGAACAGCTGCTGGAGGAAGCGCGCGCCGTAGGCGGCATTCGCCACCGGGTCGAAGGCGATGTCCAGGGTGGCGAACGCGTCCGGGTGGTGCATCAGGTTGACCTGCATGCACCCCACGTCGATCGAATGCACGCCGCGGGCCTGCAAGGCCTGCACGGCTGCGATCGCCTCGGCCTTGCTGTCGTACCAGTGGCCGACGCCCTCGGCGTTGATGGTCCAGGGCCACGCGTACACCGCCCCACTCACCGGATCCCGCTTGCCGCTCTCCACCACCGCGATCGCGTCCAGCAGGCGGTCCGGCACGTGGCCCGCCCGCTCGGCCTGCAAGATCGCGGCCCGGCACAGGGCCGAGGGCGCCGGGATGCTGGCCGCGGGTTGCGGCCGCGCCGCGGCGTGGAGGATGAGCCCGGTCCAGGTCGCGAGCAGCGCGCAGCCCAGGAGGAGAGGTCGCGTCATGCGGTCGACATAGCGCCCAATGGTTTCCCGACTGTTGCCGCACAGGCTTTACGCCGAAAATGCTGCACTGCAAAAAGTGCTTGCAGGCCGCCGTCGCCGCTCCTAGCTTACGACTGCGGCGAGGCTTTGGTCTCGTCGCTTCTTGGACGTTTCCTCCCTAAACTTGGCGGTGCCGCAAGGCACCGCCTTCTTTTTTTCCGGGATGCAGCAGCGCTCCGCAGCCGGATGCCACCACCTGCATCAGCGCGTCCAGCCGCGCCTGCAAGGGGCCGAACCCGTCGGAACGCTCCAGCGTCGACTCGTCCATGTAGAGCCGCCGGGCGACCTCTATCTGCAGGGCGTGCACGCTATCCCGCGGCCGGCCGTAGTGCCGGGTGACGTAGCCGCCGGCATATGGATCGTTGCGCCGCACGTCGTAGCCGAAGCCGCGCAACACGCCCTCCACCAGCGCGGTCACCTGCGGCATGCACGCCGTGCCATGCGCGTCTCCCAGCACGAAATCAGGCCCGCCGAACCGCCCGGCGCCCGCCGGCATGGAGTGGCAATCGATCAGCAGGCAGCAATCGAAGGTCCGGAGCGTCTCGGCGATGAGGCTGCGGAGGGCGTCATGGTACGGTTGCCAGCATTCCCGCACCCGCGCCTGCGCCTCCGCGAACAGCAGCTTGCCGCGATAGATCGCCTCGCCGGACGTCACCACCCGTGCGATCGTGCCGAGCCCTGCGCCGACGCGCGGGCTGGTCGTGTTCACCCAGTCCGGCAGGGCGTCCGCGAACATGGCCGGATCCAGCTCCCAGGCCTCGCGGTTCGGGTCGCAATAGGCGCGCGGGAACTGGGCGCAGAGCAGCGGGGCGCCATGGCTGACGGCGGACTCGAACAGCTCCTCGACGAAGCTGTCCTCGCTGCGCCGCAGGTCCAGCGGCCCCAGCCGCGCGGCCTCGATGAAGTCCGCCGCGTAGAGCCGGCCGGAATGCGGCGACGCCAGCACGAGCGGCGCCGACTGCATCGCCGGGCGCAGGATCACGTAGGGGGAGGGTGGGTCGGCAAACGGTGGGGGGAGGGGCGCGGCACGATCCATCCAGGTATAGAAGCGCGCCTACCCGCCCATGTCATCCTGCGAAGCCACCGCCGTGCGCTCATCGGGCGCCAGGACCTGGCCCGAAGCCAACGGCCGCAGGACCAGGCGTTCGCTGCGCTTGAGCCGGGCGTGGCGATAGGCGCCATGCAACGCGCGGAGCAGCGAAGGCTTGTCCCCCTGCCGGACCGCGTCCCCCAGCCGCTCGTTCAGGCGCTGGCGCCGGAACACATCCCCGGGGCGCCCCGGAACCAGGAGGTGGGCACCGATCCCCGCCTTGACCGTCGCGGCGATCGCCTCGGGAACCCCCTTGGCCTCCAACGCGCCCCGGTCGATGAACACGAAGGCGACGGCGAACTCGTGCGAGGCATCGGTGCGATCCGGATTCTTCACCTGCATGATCAGCACCCGAGATGTGTCGGGCCGCATCTCGGCGCCGACCCAGCTCCATCGTCGCCAGCCACAGTAGAACGTCCGGCAGGTATGCGGCCGGCCGTCGTAGATGCCGCAGCCGCCAGTGGCCGACAGGTGGTGGCAGGCAGTGCCGGTCTGCTTCTGCAACGCCGGGTCGTTGATCGCCAACTCGACGCAACAGGCACGGCATGCCCCGCATTCCCGGCCGACGATCAGCTCCTCGTCCAAGCGTGGCTCCTCTCGCGCCGGCAGGGTTGCGCTCCATGGTCCGAAACACTACGACAGCCGCGGCGGGGGCGCGTAGCTCAGCGGTAGAGCACTGCCTTGACATGGCAGGGGTCACAGGTTCAATCCCTGTCGCGCCCACCACCCGAGCCAGTCCAGTGGCCCCGATCCGTCTCCCACGCTGGCTCAGCCGCACGCGGGCAGCCGAAACGCTCCCGAGCCAACGGTTTGCCGTCGATCGGCTTGCGCTGTTCGACGTCGGCAAAACCCGCATCCTGGCCGACCTGCTGGACCTCCCGCGCGGACGGCGCGACGCGGCCTGGACCGAACGGTTCTTCGACGCGGTTTGGAACGCCTCCCTCGTCGTGGCCGACCCGGCCGTCATCACCGGGCGGGACGGCTTTCCCTATGTCAGGCTCAACCTGCCTCCGCCCGGCCGGTTCAAGCCGACCGCGGTCGCCAACCTCGCCGCGCTCTGCCTGGAGCGTGCGACCGGCATCGCCGTGTTCAGCGCCGCGGCCGACCCGCCGGATGCGGCCCAGTTCGTCTTCCCAGTGGGCATGCTGGACAGCCTGATGCGGTTCGACACCTGGCGCGGCGACCCGCTGGACCACCAGGACATGGCCGGCACGCCAGCGGGCGACGCCATGGAGGAGGGCTGGGGACAGACCGTGACGCTGCGCGAGACGCACCAGATCATGCTGGGTTCGCCCTCGGTGCAGTATCTGCCGACCTACAGCGCCCGCGCCCTGCTGAACCACATGCGCGGCGCCTGGCGGGTGCCGGACCCACGCGTCCGCCTGATGGTCGACCCCAACCTGCGGCCGACGCGCAACCTGGTGGTGGGGCGCAAGCGGGCCGAGCTGCCGGCCGACGCGACGTGGGACGTGCATTGCAGCCGCCTGCTCTGGTACCTGCCGAAAGGCCGCTCGATCATGCTGATGCCGGACGCGTGGGACCTGGCGGATATGACGCCGCTGGAGCAGCTCGCCGGGCAGGCGCCGCGGCCCCCGCTCGGCTAGCAAACCGGGCGCGGCGGCGCTAACACACCCGCTTTCGCCCCATCGCCGGACGCAGCAGCCATGCACGCCTATCGCACTCATACTTGCGACCAACTGCGCGCCAGCGACGCCGGCGCCACCGCGCGGATTTCCGGCTGGGTGCACAGCAAGCGGGACCATGGCGGCCTGCTGTTCATCGACCTGCGGGACCATCACGGGCTGACCCAGGTGGTGTTCCCCAACGGCAGCCCGGCCTTTGCCGACGCGGACGCGCTGCGGGTGGAAAGCGTCGTCACCATCACCGGGACCGTCGTGTTGCGCGAAGGCGGCACGGTGAACCCGCGGCTGCCCACCGGCGAGGTCGAGCTGCGGGCGGACGCGCTGACGGTGCAGTCGGCGGCCGCGGTGCTGCCCTTCCCGGTCGCCGGCGAGGCGGCCACGTCGGAGGAACTGCGGCTGCGCTACCGCTACCTCGACCTGCGGCGCGAGAAGATCCACCGCAACATGATGCTGCGCGCCGGCGTGATCGCCTATCTGCGCCGGCAGATGATCGCGTCCGGGTTCACCGAGTTCCAGACGCCGATCCTCACCGCCTCCTCGCCGGAGGGGGCGCGCGACTTCCTGGTGCCGTCGCGCACCCATCCCGGCCAGTTCTACGCGCTGCCGCAGGCGCCGCAGCAGTTCAAGCAGCTGGCGATGGTGGCGGGGTTCGACCGCTACTTCCAGATCGCCCCGTGCTTCCGCGACGAGGCGGGGCGGGCGGACCGTTCGCCGGGCGAGTTCTACCAGCTCGATTTCGAGATGAGCTTCGTCACGCAGGAGGACGTGTTCACCACGCTGGAGCCGATCATCGCCGGCGTGTTCCGCGAGTTCGGCGGCGGCCGGGTGGTGACGGAGGGTGCGTTCCCGCGCATCCCCTACGACACGGCGCTGCTGGACTACGGCTCCGACAAGCCGGACCTGCGCAACCCGCTCCGCATCACGGACGTGACGGAGCATTTCGCCGGCTCCGGCTTCGGGCTGTTCGCCAAGATCGCCGCGTCCGGCGGCGTCGTGCGGGCCATCCCCGCGCCCGGCGCCGGGCCGAAGCCGCGCGGCTTCTTCGACAAGCTGAACGAGTGGGCGCGCGAGCAAGGCGCCGGCGGACTGGGCTACATCCAGTTCGAGGCGGAGGGCGGGCGTGGCCCGATCGCCAAGAACCTGGAGCCGGCGCGGGTGGAGGCGATTCGCGTCGCCTGCGGGCTGGGTGCGGGGGATGCCGTGTTCTTCGCCGCCGGGCCGCGCGACGAGGCGGCCAAGTTCAGCGGCGCCGTGCGCAACCGCATCGGCACGGAGCTGGACCTGTACGAGAAGGACGCGTTCCGCCTGTGCTGGATCACCGACTTCCCGATGTATGAACGCGTGGAGGAGACGGGGCTGATCGACTTCAGCCACAACCCGTTCTCCATGCCGCAGGGCGGGCTGGAGGCGCTGGACAGCCAGGACCCGCTCACCATCAAGGCCTACCAGTACGACATCGTATGCAACGGGGTGGAGCTGTCCTCCGGCGCGATCCGCAATCATCGGCCGGACATCATGATCCGCGCCTTCGCCATCGCCGGCTACGACGCGGCGGAGGTGGAGGCGCGGTTCGGCGGCATGCTGTCCGCGTTCCGCTACGGCGCCCCGCCGCATGGCGGCTCGGCCCCGGGCATCGACCGCATTGTCATGCTGCTGGCCGACGAGCCGAACATCCGCGAAGTGATCCTGTTCCCGCTGAACCAGCAGGGCCAGGACCTGATGATGGGCGCCCCTTCCGCCACCACGCCCGCCCGGCTGAAGGAGCTGTCACTCAAGCTCGACCTGCCGCCGGTGAAGAAGGGCTGACCGCGACACCCGGGACACGATCACGCAAGCTCCCCTAAAAGCCCTCTCCCAGGAGGCGAGGGAGACCATCGTGCCGTCAGAGGCAAAGCGCGGTGAGGCTGGCGCACTCGCTGGCCTGTTCGGCGGCGCCGAGCAAGTCGCCGGTGTAGCCGCCCAACTGCCGGTGCGCCAGCCAGGCGACGGCAAGGCTCGCCACCCCGGCGGCCACAACGGCGCGGGGCACGACGAACACCAGGAGGACGGCGAGCCCGAGGCCGATCACGGCCGGGCGCCAGGCCCCGCGCAACGTGGCGGCGAGGCCGTCCGGCCGGGCGGGGTGGAGCAGCAGCAGCGGCAGCAGGATACCGGCCCGCCCAAGCACCCCGGACCAGAGCATCGCAAGCACGGGGTGGGGCGCCTCGGCCACGCACAGCACGCGCAACAGCACGCTGCCGCAGAGTGCGAGGGCGCCGTAACTGCCGATCCGGCTGTCCCGCATGATAGCCAGCTTGCGTTCCACCGTCCGGGCGCCGCCCAGCCCATCCGCCGTGTCGGCCAAGCCATCCTCGTGCAGCCCGCCGGTCACGGCGACCGTGGCGAGCACGGCCCATGTCGCCGCGACGGCCCTCGGCAGCCCGGCATCCAACAGGGCGGCCAGGAGGGCGCCGCCACTCGCGCCAACCGCCAGCCCCACCAGGGGATAGGCCCAGACACAGTCCGCCGCCGGCGGATGCGATCGTGCGAGCCGCCCCATCGGCAACTGGGTGAGCAGGGTGGCCGCCGCGACGAGTTCATCCCAGCGCTTCATGCCTCGCGGGCGGCGACGCTGGCTTCGGCGAAGGTCGCCATGCCGGCGTGGCACGCCAGCGCCGCCCGCAGCAGCGGCACGGCGAGCGCCGCTCCGGACGCCTCGCCCAACCGCATGCCGAGGTCGAGCAGCGGCGGCATCGACAGGACCTCCAGCAGCCGGCGGTGCGCGGCCTCGGCCGAGACATGCGCCGCCACGCAGTGGTCCAGCGCGCCGGGCCGCGCCACCGCCAACGCCGCCGCCGCCGAGGTGCAGACGAAGCCGTCCAGCAGCACGGGGATGCCGTGTTGCCGCGCCGCCACCACCGCCCCCGCGATCGCCGCCAATTCCCGCCCGCCGAGGCAGCGAGCCAGCTCGATCGGGTCCGCCCCGGCGTGGCGCGTCGCCGCGGCTTGGACCACCTGCCGCTTGCGGGCCAACCCGGCCGCGTCCACGCCGGTGCCGAGCCCGGTCCAGTCGGCGCCGCCGATCAAGGCGGTGCACAGCGCCGCCGCGGCCGTGGTGTTGCCGATCCCCATTTCTCCCAGGCAAAGCAGATCGGTGCCGGGCTGCACCGCCTGCCGCCCGGCTGCCAGCGCCGCCGCGAAGCCGGCCGGGTCCATCGCTGGTCCGTACAGCATGTCCGCCGTGGGCGTGTCGAGTTGCAGCGGGACCACGCGCAGGGAGGCGCCGGCGATCCGGGCCAACTGGTTGATCGCCGCGCCACCCGCGGCGAAATTCCCCACCATCTGCGCCGTAACCTCGGCCGGGTAGGGCGAGACACCGTGCGCGACCACGCCGTGGTTGCCCGCAAACACGACCACCTCCACCCGGTCGAGGCGCGGCACGGGACGGCGCTGCCAGCGGGCCAGCCACGCCACCAGGCTCTCCAGCCGTCCGAGGCTGCCCAGCGGCTTGGTCAACGTGTCCTGGCGCGCCGCCACGATCGCGGCGGACGCGTCGTCGCCCGCGGGCAGGTCGGCCAGGGCGGCGCGGAGTTCTTCGGCTGTCATGCCGGCTCGCGCGCCATGGCGTGGAAGAACGAACCGGTGACCGTTCCGCGCCGCCCGCCCGCCGGCCCGAGCATGGTTCCAGCTGCGTCCTGCATCGTGGCGTAGGGCGCGTCCGTCCCGGGTTCGGTGACGGTGGCGTAGTGGAACTCGTGCCCGCGCAGCACGGTGCCGTCCGGCAGGGTCGCACGGCGGTAGCCGAGGTGCAGCGCCCTACGAGCGAAGCTGGTGGCGTGGCTCAACAGGCCGGCCATGGCGTGCCGTGCGCCGTCCGCATCGGTCAGCCCGGCGCCGAGCACCATGTGGCCGCCGCACTCGCCATGCACCGGCCGGGTGGCGGCGAACCGGCGCAGCCCAGACTGGAACCGCGTAGCCGCGGCAAGCCGGCCGGCGTGCAGTTCCGGATAGCCGCCCGGCAGCCAGCAGCAATCCGCATCGTCGGGCGGCGCTTCGCCCGCCAGCGGTGAGAACGGCAGCAGTTCCGCCCCTGCGGCACGCCAGGCGGCGAGCACGTGCGGGTAGGTGAAGGAGAAGGCAGCGTCGCGCGCGAGGGCGATGCGCTGGCCCAGGGGTGACAAAGCCTCGCCCTCCCGCTGGCGGGAGAGGGTCGGCGTGAGGGTGGCGTCGCCCGCACCGGTCGTCATCTGCGGGTCGGCCACCCTCACCCCTCCCTCTCCCGCCAGCGGGAGAGGGCTTAGGCACTCCTGAAATCCCGCCAGGATCCGTTCCATATCCAGGCAACGCTCCGCCATGTCCGCCAACCGCGTCAGTTGGGCGTCCAGCGTCGGATGCTCCTCCGCCTGCACCAGGCCAAGGTGCCGCTCCGGCAGCGTCAACGTCGCATCCCGCGCCACGCTGCCCAACACCGGCAGCCGCATCGCCGCCTCGACGGAGCGACGGTGCTTCGGGCTGCCCACGCGGTTCAGCACCACGCCGCCCACCCGCACCGCCGGGTCGAACCCGCCCATCCCCTGCGCAACGGCAGCGGCGGTCTGCGCCTGGCCGGACACGTCCAGCACCAGCAGCACCGGCAGGCCGTAGCGTGCCGCCAGGTCGGCGGCGCTTCCAGTCCGGCCCGGCGGTCCGGCCACGCCGTCGAATAGCCCCATGGCGCTTTCCACCACCAGGAACGCGGCATCGCTGGCCGCTGCGGCGAACAGCCCGTCCAGCAGGGCCGGCGGCATCGCCCAGCTGTCGAGGTTGACGCCCGGCGCACCCGACGCGGCGGCGTGGAACGCCGGGTCGATGTAGTCCGGGCCGCATTTCGCCGTCCGCACCCGAATGCCGCGCCGGCGCAGCGCCGCCACCAGCGCCAGGGTCACCGTCGTCTTGCCGCTGCCCGAGCGCGGCGCGGCGACCAGCCAGCCGGGCACCGTCATGCTATCCTGCCCCGGTGGAGAACGGCACCCATCTGCGGCGCGGCTGGACCACCGGCGCCTGCGCGGCGGCGGCGGCCAAGGCGGCGTTCACCGCCCTGTGCACCGGCGCCTTCCCGGACCCGGTGGACATCCCGCTGCCCCGCGGCGGCCGGGCCGCCTTCGCCCTGGCGGAGACCCGGCTGGACGGCCAGTCCGCCCATGCCGCCATCGTCAAGGACGCCGGCGACGACCCGGACGTCACGCACGGCGCGCTCATCCGCGTCCGCGTCACGCCGGCCGGCCCCGGCGTGACGTTCCGCGCCGGCCCGGGCGTCGGCACCGTCAGCCGCGCCGGGCTGCCCATCCCGCCCGGCGAACCCGCGATCAACCCGGTGCCGCGCCAGATGGTCCGCGACGCCCTGGCGGAGGTCGGGCCCGCCGACGTGGAGGTGGAGATCGGCGTGGCGGATGGCGAGCGTCTGGCCGAGCGCACGCTGAACCGCCGCCTGGGGATCGTCGGCGGCCTGTCCATCCTGGGCACCACGGGGATCGTCGTGCCGTATTCCTGCGCCGCCTGGATCGACACCATCCACCGCGGCGTCGACGTGGCCCGGGCGGCGGGGCTGCGGCACGTCGCCGGGTCGACCGGCAGCACCAGCGAGGCCGCCGTGGCGGCGCTGCACCACTTGCCGGAGATCGCGCTGATCGAGATGGGGGACTTCGTCGGCGGCCTGCTGCGTTACCTGCGCCGCCACCCGGTGGATCGCCTGACCATCGCGGGGGGTGTCGCCAAGATGGCCAAGCTGGCGCAAGGCCGGCTCGACCTGCACAGCAAGCGCGGTTCGGTGGACATGGCGAACCTGGCGAGCCTGGCCGACGTGCCCGCGGTCGCGGCGGTGGACACGGTCGCAGAGGCGTTCCTGGTCGCACCCGCCTTGGGCCAGGCCGTGGCAGCGCGGGCGTGGCAGACCGCCGCGGCGGCGCTGGACGGCGCACCCGTGGCGCTGGACCTGGCGGTGTTCGACCGCGAAGGGCGGCTGGTCGGGCATCACGGGCGGTAGCGCCGGACGTAGCCCGGACTGTAGAGCGCGCTGTCGTCGAAATCCCTCGGCTCGAGTGCTCGGCCGACGAGCAGCAGTGCGGTCCGTTCCACGCCCGCGGCGTCCAGCGTCGCCAGCGTCGCGCGGATGACCCGTTGCTCCGGCCAGGTGGCGCGGACCACGAGCGCCGCCGGGCAGTCGGCGCCGTAATGCGGCACCAGCACCGTACGGGCCTGCTCCAGCAGCGCCGCCGCCAGATGGATCGCCAGCGTGGCCCCGGTCGCCGCGTAGGCCGCCAGCGCCTCGCCGGGCGGCATGGCGGAGGCACGGCCCGGCAGGCGGGTGAGCACCACGGTCTGCGCCACGCCTGGCACGGTCAGTTCGCGCCCCAGCACGGCGGCGGCGGCGGCGAAGGCCGGCACGCCGGGCGTGAGGGTGTAGGGGATGGCGCGCCGGTCCAAACGGCGAAGCTGCTCCGCCACGGCGCTGTAGAGCGAGAGGTCGCCCGAATGCAGCCGCGCCACGTCCTGCCCGGCGGCATGCGCGGCCACGAACTCCCGCTCGATCGCGTCGAGGTCGAGCGGGGCGGTGTCCACCAGCCGGGCCTGCGGGCCGCAATGGCCGAGCAGATCGCGCGGCACGATCGACCCGGCGTAGAGGCACACCGGGCAGGCGGCGAGCAACCGGGCGCCGCGCAGGGTGATGAGGTCCGCGGCGCCGGGGCCGGCGCCGATGAAATGGATCGTCACGGCACGCCCTCACCCCGACCCTCTCCCAGAGGGAGCAGAAAGCCCTCTCCCTTTGGGAGGGGGTTGGGTGAGGGTCGTTCCGAGAGCGCGCACGTCGCCGAATCGTTCCCGAACCGCACCAGCACCAGCCGCCCTCCGCCCGCAAGTGCCGCTGCCTCCGCAATCGATGCGTGTCCCGTCACCCTCGCCACCGTCGCGGAACGCGTCGGGCAGCGCGCCTGCACGGCGGCCAAGGCGGCATCCTCCACCCACTCCAGCGCCACGCCGAGCAGCCGCGCGGCCTCTACCAGCCCCGCCTCGGCCCGCTTCCAGGCGGGCGCGGCCAGCACCTCCGCGCCGCCCGCCTGCCGCACCAGTTCCACGATCGCCTCCGCCGGGCAGCCGCGGCGGCAGCCGATGCCGGCGACGATCACGGTTTGGTCGCCGACCACTGCGTCACCGTCATCGCCGGGCGGAACGCGTGCATGGAGCCGACGGCATCCAGCCGTTCCACCGACAGCCGCAGCAGGGTCCCGCCAAGGCGCGCCTGTGCCGCGATCAGCGTCGCCTCCGTCTCCAGCGTGACCGCATTGGCAACGATCCGGCCGTCTGCCGGCAGGGCGGCCCAGGCGGCGTCCACGACCCCGCCGCGATGCGCGCCGCCGCCGAGGAACACGGCGTGCGGCGGCCGCAGCCCGGCCAACGCCTCCGGGGCGGCGCCGTGCACGACCGCCAGGCCCGGCACGCCGAGGCGCTCGGCATTGCGCGCGATGCGTGCGGTGCGCGCGGCGTCCGGTTCGATCGCCACGGCACGGTTGGCCGGGTGGCGCAGCATCCACTCGATCCCGATCGACCCGGCGCCCCCTCCCACGTCCCAAAGCATCTCGCCCCGGCGCGGCGCCAGGGTCGAGAGCGTCACCGCGCGGACCTCCCGCCGGGTGAGTTGGCCGTCATGCTCGAACAGCGCGTCCGGCAAGCCGCTGGCAAGGTGCTGCTGCACGCGGCCCGAAACGGTGACTGCCACCGTGTTGAGCGGGTGGATGTCCGCCAGGCCGAACGCGGCGGCGGTGGTGGAGCGGATGCGCTCCGCCGGTCCCCCCATCGCCTCCAGCACCACCAGTCCGGACTCGCCGAACCCGCGGTCCCGCAGCAGCGTGGCCAGCGCGGCCGGCGTGCCGGCGTCCGCCGACAGCACCAGCAGCCGCGCACCAGGTTGCAGGAACGGCACGATGGCAGGCAACGGCCGACCGCAGGCTGACAGCTCCGCCACCTCCGTCACCGACCAGCCGAGCCGCGCCCGCGCCAGCGCGAAGGCGGACGGTGCCGGGTAGCAGGCGATTTCCGCGGGCGGCAGCAGCCGCACCAGCGCCGCGCCGACGCCGAAGCAGAACGGGTCGCCCGACGCCAACACCGCCGTGGGGCTGCCGCGACGCGCCAGAATCGCCGGGTAGGCATCCTCTATCGGGCTGGGCCAGGCCAATCGTTCGGCGGTGATCGCCGCCTCCGCCAGCGCCAGATGCCGCCGGCCGCCGGCCACCAGGCCGGCCGCTGCCACCGCGGCGTGTGCAGCGGGGGACAAGTGGCCGTCCTCGCCGATGCCGACGATGGCGAGCCACGGCGCCGTCATGCCACAACCGGCGCATGCGCGTGCTGATCCTGGGTGGAACGACGGAGGCCTCGGCGATCGCCCGTGCGTTGGCTGGCGACGGGCGGTTCGCGCCGATCCTCTCCCTCGCCGGGCGCACGCGCGCGCCGGCGCTGCCGCCCATCCCATCCCGGATCGGCGGCTTCGGCGGTGCCGAAGGGCTGGCGGCCTATCTGCACCGCGAGCGGATCGACGCGCTGGTGGACGCCACGCACCCGTTCGCCGCCCGCATGAAGGCGACCGCGGCACGCATGGCCCTGCCGCGCCTGTGCGTGCTGCGTCCGCCCTGGACGGCGCAGCCGGGCGACCGCTGGATGGACGTGCCCGACATCGCCGCCGCCGCCGCCTGCCTCGGCCCGGCGCCGCGGCGGGTGTTCCTCACGGTCGGGCAAGGTGAGTTGGGCGTGTTCGGGCCGCCGCACCGCTACCTCGTGCGCTCGGTCGACCGGCCGGCGGACGCGCCGGCGGACGCGGTCGTGGTGACGGCTCGAGGCCCGTTCTCCGAGGCGGATGACCACGCGCTGATGCAGGCGCACGGCATCGACGCCTTGGTGACCAAGAACTCCGGCGGCAGCGCAGTGGCCGGCAAGCTGGCGGCCGCCCGCGCCTTGGGCGTCACCGTGCTCATGGTCGCGCGGCCGCCCCCGCCGGACGGGCCCACGGTGCCGGATGCGGCGGCGGCAATCGGGTGGCTGCACGCTCAGGCCGCACTGCGCGGCGTGTAGAGCCAGCCGCCGCCCTCCGGCCGCGGGATCGCCCGGGTCGCGGCCGACCCCACCAGCACGAGGGTGCGCATGTCCGCCCGGCCGGCGTCGGCCAGCGCCAGGGTGGTGACCTCCAGCCGCTCGTCCGGCCGGCTGATCGCGGTGGCGAAGGCGACGGGGGTCGTCGCCGGCAACACCGCCCGCAGCGCCTCCAGCGCTGCCCCGAGTTGCCATGGCCGCGCCCGCGACGCCGGGTTGTACAGGGCCAGCACGAACCCGGCCGCGGCGGCGGCGCGAAGGCGGGTGAGCACGGTGGGCCACGGCTTCAGGTTGTCGGACAGCGAGATGGCGCAGAAATCATGCCCCAGCGGCGCGCCGAGCCGGGCCGCCGCCGCCAGCAGGGCGGAGATGCCGGGCACCACCTCGATGTCCAGCGCGGCATGGTGCGGCTCGGCCTCCACCGCCTCGAACACGGCCGCCGCCATGCCGAACACGCCGGGGTCACCGCCGGAGACCACGGCCACATGCCGGCCGTCCGCCGCCAGCGCCAGCGCGTGCCGGGCTCGGTCGAGTTCGATCCGATTGTCGGAGGCATGCCGGGCCTGGCCGTCGCGGGACGGCACTCGGTCCAGGTAGGGGCCATACCCGACCAGGTCGGTCGCCGCCGCCAGCGCCGTTGCGGCACGCGGCGCGGTCAGCGCCGGGTCACCCGGACCGAGGCCGACGATTACCAACCGCCCGCTCATCGGGGCCGCTGCCGGCCCGGCACGAGTATGAGGGAGAAATACGGCGCCGGGTCGTCCGCCCGCTCGGCCAGCGGCAGGATGCGCTCGTCCGCCATGGTGCCGCGCTCGACATACAGCGCCTGGTCGCCGCGGCCGGCCGCTGCCAGGGCGGTGCGGATCTTCGGCAGGTTGCGGCCCACCTTCATGATCACGGCGGCGTCCGTGCTGCGCAGCCGGGCGGCCAGCACGGCCCCGTCCAGCGTGCCCGGCAGTACCGTCAGCACGTCGTCGCCATGCGCCATCGGCGTGCCGGCGCGCGCCCACGCGCCGCACATGCCGGTGACGCCGGGCACCGCCTCGTGCGGGTAGCGCGGCGACAGTCGGTCGAACACGTACATGGCCGAGCCGTAGAAGAACGGATCACCCTCGCACAGCAGCGCCACGGACACGCCCGCGTCCAGCCGCGCCGCGATGGCGAGGGAGGCCGCCTCGTAGAACGCCGTCATGCCGGTGGCGTAGCTCGGGTCCGTCACCGCGACCTCCGTGGTGAACGGATAGTCGAACCGCATGGACTCGGCCTCCGGCCGCAGGTGGGTCGCGGCGATGGCATGGGCGTGGCTCGGGCGGTTCCGCTTGGCGAAGTAGGCGTGGGCATGGGCCGCGGCCAGGATGCGGACGGCCTTCAGCGTCAGCAGTTCGGGGTCCCCGGGGCCGACGCCCACGCTGTAGAGCGTCCCCGTCATTCCAGGTCGCTCGCCAGCGCGTTCACCGCCGCCACCGCCATCGCGCTGCCGCCGCGCCGCCCCGGCAGCACCAGGCAGGGCACGCGCCCATCCGCCCACAGGGCGGCCTTCGACTCGGCGGCGCCGACGAAGCCGACCGGCAGGCCGATGATCGCGGCGGGCGGCGGCGCGCCGGCGTCCAGCAGCTCCAGCAGGTGGAACAGGGCGGTGGGCGCGTTGCCGATCGCCACCACGGCGCCGGCCAGCCGCGCGCCCCACAGCTCCAGCGCCGCCGCCGACCGCGTGTTGCCAAGCCGGCGGGCGAGGGCAGGGGTGTCGGGATCGTCCAGCGTGCACACCACCTCGTTCGCGGCGGGCAGGCGGCTGCGGGTGATGCCGTGCGCCACCATCTTGGCGTCGCAGAGGATCGGCGCGCCCGCCCGCAACGCGGCACGGGCCGCATCGGCGAAGCCGGGTGTGAACCGAAGCGCCGGTGCCACCTCCGTCATGCCCGCCGCATGGACGATGCGCACGGCGATCAGTGCTTCGGCGGGCGACAGGCCGGACAGGTCCGCCTCGGCGCGGATGGTGGCGAAGGACTGGGCGTAGATCGCCGCGCCGTCGCGGATGTAGTCGCGGGTCACAGCAGCGCCATTGCCTGGTCGAGCGTAAGGGCCCGATGCTGCGGCGCGTCCGCCGCGCGGCCGTGGCGGATCAGGTCGTAGCGTCCGTCACGGCCGACCAGGGTGGTGGTGGCGGCCGGGTGTGCACAGCCCTTGGCGCAGCCGGAGACGTGGATGTCGGCGAACCCCGCCGCTGCAAGTCGTGCCGCATCGGTGCGGGAGGGCACGGTGCCGCTGGCGCAGGCCGGGGCGCCGGGGCAGGCGGCGATGCGGCTGGGCGTGGTGGGCCAGTCGGAGAGGGGTGTGGAGGAGAGGAAGGCGCGCCAGGGCGTGGTGCGGAGTTCGGTGACGTGGTCCGCGAGGTCTGCGAGCGCTGCGGCGTCCGTGGCGCCAAACGGCGGGTAGAGCAGGTGACCGCTGCCCTCACCCCGACCCTCCCCTTCACTGACGTTCCACGGGCTTACGCCCGCGGAACCTTGGTCAGTTCCGCCCAGGAGGAGAGGGAGTTTGAAAAGCCCTCTCCCTCTGGGAGAGGGTTGGGTGAGGGCCTGACGGAGCGAGCCGACGCTCTCCCCATCCAAGAACACCCGATCCTGCCAAACCACCACGCAGAACTTCGGCGTCAGCCCCGTCGTCTCCGCCAGCAGCGCTTCCGCCTCCGCCACGACCGCGTCGTCGCAAGGCGGCACCGCCACCACGTTGCGCCGTGCTTCCCGCACGGGGTCCGCATCCGCCAGCCCGGCCGCCACCATCGCCCGTGCGAAGGCGGGCGCATCGCGCACCCCCCGCACCTGCAGGTTGCCGCGCCCGGTCAGCTCCACCACGCCGTTGCCATACCGCGCCACCGCCTCCGCCAGCGCCCGCAGCGACGCGGCGGACAGGCGGCCGCCGAACGGCTTCACCCGCACCAGCAGCCCGTCCCCGGAGGGCATCGGCGCGTGCACCGTCGGGCACCAGCCGCGGATCATGCGGCCACGGCGTTGCGCCGCGGGTGCCACCGGCCGGTCGCCTGCGCGGCGGCGAAGCGGGCGGCCATGGCGGCCCGCGCCTCCGGGTTCTCCCGCCGCAGGAAGGCATCGACCTCCGCCGAGCCCAGGGTGGCGTCGTGCAGCAGGTCGAACTGCCGGTCGAACCGGTCCGGCAAGGCCGCCGCAAACGCCGCCAGCGCGTCCACGGCCCGGGCCATCTCGGCCGCCCCGGCATAGCCGTGCCGCATCATACCCGCGAGCCAGACCGGGTTAGCCGCCCGGCCGCGCACCACCCGCGCTACCTGCTCCGCCATGCTGCGCATCGCCTGATCGTGGTGATAAAGCGCCGGGCTCGCGCCCAGGCGAGCGGCGGCGGCGGCGAAGCCGCCCAGATGGGCGGCGTATTCGCGGCCGTCCAGCACGTCCGTCTCCGCATGGTCCTGCACGTGCAGGAAGGCATCCGCCGCGCGCACGCGCGCCGCCAGCGCGGCCGGGTCGGCGATCCCGTCCCCGTCCTGGCCGTAGCGGGCGAGGGAGGCGGCGAACCAGTCCGTCCCGGCGCCGTAATGCCCCGGCGCCGGGCCGAACACGCGCGGCCCGGGCTGGCCGGCCAGCGGGTTCCAGTCCGTCGCCTCGTCCCGCGCGGCCACTGCGGCGGCGGCGGCGTCGAACAGCGTCACCTGCGCGGCGAACGCGTCGCGGAACAGGCCGGAGATGCGCAGCGTCACGTCCACGCGCGGCCGGTCCAGCTCGGCCAGGGGCGTGACGGTGAAGCCGTTCACCCGCGCCGAACCCTCGTCCCATACCGGCCGCACGCCCAGCAGCAACAACGCCAGCGCGATGTCTTCGCCGCCGGTGCGCATGGCCGAACTGCCCCAGACGTTCAGCATCACGGAGCGTGGCCAGTCCCCGTGGTCCTGCCGATGCCGGCGCAGCAGGTCGTCCGCAGCCCGTTCCGCAAGGGTCAGCGCCGAGCGGGTCGGCAGCGTCCGCGGATCGATGCCCGCCAGGTTGCGCCCGGTCGGCAGCACATCCACCCGCCCGGCGGAGGGTGCGCCGGCCGGCCCGGGCGGCACGAACCGCCCGTCCAGCGCTGCGAGCAGGGCCGCACGCTCGGCAGCGGCGCATCGCTCCGCACCGGGCGGCAGCAAGGCCAGGCGGTCCGGCGCCGGCTGCGTGCCATAGACGTGCAGCCCGTCGCGGATCTGCAGCTCCTTCACGTCGCAGAGATAGGCGTCCAGCCTGGCGAGCGCGTCGTCCTCGGGCGCGCCGGGCGCCACGCCGCACTCGCCCAGCAACCCGGCCGAGGCGGCGCGGTCCAGGATGCCGGACCGCAGCATGGCGGTGCGGCGGCGGTCCATGCCGTCGGCAGCGGCGTATTCGTCGATCAGCCGCTCGAGCGCAGCCGCCTCGCCGTGCAGGCCGGCCGCATGCAGCGGGGGCGTGAGGTGGCCGATGGTCACCGCGCCCAGCCGCCGCTTGGCCGCTGCCGCCTCGCCGGGATTGTTGACGATGAAAGGGTAGACCACCGGCAACCCGCCCAGCAGCGCGCAAGGCCAGCACTCCGCCGAAAGCGCGGCCGCCTTGCCCGGCAGCCATTCCAGTGAGCCGTGGGTGCCCAGATGCACCAGCGCGTGCGCCAAACCGCGCAGCGCGAGGTAGGACGCGATGAAGCCGTGCCGCGGCGGCAGGTCCGGGTCGTGGTAGCTGGCGCGGCGGTCACCGGTGTCGCCGCGCTCGGGCTGCACCAGCACGGTGACGTGACCGAGACGGAGGATGCGGGCGGTGAAACAGCCCCCAGCCACGGTCGGGTCGTCCGCCGGATCACCCCAGGCGGCGAGTGCGGCGGCTTGGAGCCGGGGCGGCAGGGTGGCGAACAGGAGGCGGTATTCGGCCAGGGCAAGGGTTGGCAGGGGCGCCGCGTGGCACAGCGCGTCGGTGAAGGCGGCGGCGGGTGTGCCGCTCGTGGTGTAGCCGGCCTCGGCCAGCGCGGTGGTGATCGCCGCCAGGCTCGCGAAACCATCCAACCCGACGGCGTGGCCGCGCTGTCCGCCAATCCCCGGGTAGTCGCTGAGGACGATGGTGACCCGGCGCGCTGCGGCCGGCGTCGCAGCCAGACGTGCCCAGCCGGCGGCGCGGTCGGCGGCGAGGGCGATGCCGTCCTGGTCCGGCGCGTGCACGGTGCGGCCGTCGCGCTCGGCCTTGAACGAGATCGCCGTTGTCAGCAGCCGTCCGTCCAGTTCGGGCAGCACCACCTGCATCGCCAGGTCCGCCGGCGTCAGCCCGCGCGTGCTCGCCTGCCAGGCAGACCGCGCGGTGCCCGCAAGAATGAGCTGCAGCACCGGCGCGTCCGCCGCGTCCAACGGGCTGCCCTCGTCCTCGCAGTCGAGAACCCTCTCCCATTGGCGGGAAAGGGCGGAAGCGCCTGAAGGTTCCGCCTGCGCAGCAGGTGGAATGGCGCTGGAGGTAGGGTGAGGGTGGCCGCGCGCCAGGTCCGATCGGGTCGATGTGCCGTCATCTCCGCGGGCGACGCCACCCTCACCCCGACCCTCTCCCGCCAGCGGGAGAGGGAGAGCCGTGCGCGCGGAGAACCCGGTCGCGTTCAGCACCACCGCCGGCCGCCACGCGGCCAAGGTGCGCGCCACGAACGTCGCCGTCTCCGGCGCCTTCAGGCTGCCGACGTAGACCGTGCCCGCCGCCATCCCGCGCTGCCGCAACGCCGCGGTCAGGGCCGTGACGGGCGCGATGTCCTCGGACAACAGGTGCGAGCGGTAGAACACCACCGCCACCAGCGGACGGTCGTCCAGGTCCAGCGTGTGCACCGCATGCTGGGGCAGCAACTCCGCCTCGCTGGCGTCGTCCGGTGCCAGCCCGGCCAGATGCGCCATCAATCGCAGCGCACGCGCCATGTTCGCCTGGCCGCCGAAGCGGAAGCATGCATCGAGGCGCGCATGGATGGCCGGCGCCACCGTGGACAGCGCCGCCAGCAGCGGGTCGTCCCGGCCGTCGCCGGGCAGCACGGCCAGGGCGATGCCCCGCGCCTGGCAGAGCGCCGCCAGCTCCTCCGCGCCGTACCGCCAGTAATCCAGGCCGCCCAGCAGCCGCAGCACCACGCAGCGCGCGTGCGAGACCGTCTGTTCCAGATAGAGGTCCACCGAAAGCGGGTGCCGCAGCTTGCCCAGCGGTGCCAGGCGCAGCGCGACCGGGTCATGATGCGCCGCAGCCAATGCCGCCAGGTCCGCGTCGGAGAAGGATAGCACCACCAGCTCCGCCGGCGCATGGCCGAGGTCCACCGCGGGGGCGGACTCGTCCAGGGAGCGCGTCTCGCGGAACAGCAGGTGCATCAGGCGGCCGAGAGTGCGGCCGTGATCGCCGCGCGGTCCAGCCCCGTCTGCCCGATGACGACCAAGTGCCCGGTGCGCGGCTCGCCCGGCGACCAGGCGCGGTCGTAGTGCTGGCGGAACCGCGTGCCCACGCCCTGCACCGCCAGCCGCATCGGCCGCCCGGCGACCGCGACGAAGCCCTTCACGCGCAGCAGGTCGTGCGCGCCGGCGACCGCGGCCAGGTGGCGCAGCAGGTCGTCCGGCGCCGAGACCTCGTCCATCGGCACCACGAAGCTGTCGAAATCGTCGTGCTCGTGCGCGCCATCCTCCGCGTCGTGGCAGGACGGGCGGCTCGCCAGGTCGTCCTCCGCCGCGGCGTCCAGGCCGAGCAGCAAGGACAGGTCGACCCTGCCCTCGACCGCGTTCACCAGCGCCGCTGGCCGCGGCAGGGTGGCCGCCACCTCGGCGCGCAGCCGGGCGAGCGCGTCCGCGTCCATCAGGTCCGCCTTGTTCAGGATGACCAGGTCGGCCGCGGCCACCTGGTCGCCGAACACCTCGGCCAGCGGGTTGTCGTGGTCCAGCGAGGCGTCCGCCGCACGCTGTGCCGCCACCGCCGCCGGGTCCTCGGCGAAGCGCCCGGCGGCCACGGCCGGGCCGTCCACCACGGCGATGACCGCGTCCACCGTGACGCGGGAGCGGATGTCCGGCCAGCCGAACGCCTTCAGCAGCGGCTTTGGCAAGGCCAGGCCGGACGTCTCGATCAGGATGTGCTCCGGCGGGTTCGGCCGGCCCAGCAGCGCTTGCATGGCGGGCAGGAACTCGTCCGCGACGGTGCAGCACAGGCAGCCATTGGCCAGTTCGACGATGTCGGCGTCCTCGCAGCCGGGGATGCCGCAGCTGCGCAGGACCTCGCCGTCGATGCCCAGGGAGCCGAACTCGTTCACCAGGATGGCGATGCGGCGGCCCTGGGCGTTGGCCAGCACGTGGCGCACCAGCGTCGTCTTGCCGGCGCCGAGGAAGCCGGTGATCACGGTGCAGGGGATCTTCATGCCGGCAGTCGCCCCATGACCATCCGCGCCAGGCTCGGCGCCCGCTTGGACGGCAGCACGGTGCCGGTCGGGTGCGCGGCGTAGAGCCTTGCATACGCCAGCAAATCACCCGCCTGCGCCGGGGCGAGCCCGCCCAGCAGGTAGCTCCACTTGCCCGGCAGGGAGATCGCCGCGGCGCATCCATTGCTGCACACGGAGAGGCATGACACCTCCCGGAGGTCCACGGCGTCGCGGTCCGGATGGCGGGCGACGGCGTCGTGCATGTGGCGGCCGGGCGCGGTCGCACCCTCCGCCAGCGGCAGGCCGGCGCGGCAGGTGATGCAGACGTGCAGGACAGGGGTCATGGCGCGGGTCTCCGTGGGCAGGCACGGGTGCCCATCGCCTCCGGAGCGCGCCCCGGCGGTCAGGCTGCTCGGCGCAGCCCGCCAACCCCGGTGCACCCCGCCCGGCGTCGCAATGGTGGTCCCGGCGCAAGCGGCGCCGACGATGGCAGGTCTCCTGGCTCACGGATCAGACGCTGCGCCGGCGGCCTTCCCGGGGTTCGCACCCCAGTGGCATGTGCCGTCGCCGCTCTCCGCTTACAGTTGCGGGGGCAGCCGCGGTGTCGCACCGCGTTCCCTTTTCACCCTCGGTTGGAGGGACCATCGACACCCGTGTATGACCGCCGCCGTGTCAGGTCAAATCACCTTCGTCCTCGGCGGCGCCCGCTCCGGCAAGAGCCGCCATGCCGAGGCGCTGGTGCGGGCCCACCCCGCGCCCTGGCGCTACGTCGCCACCGGGCAGGCGTTCGACGAGGAGATGCGCGCCCGTATCGCCCTGCACCGCGACCGTCGGGAGGCGGGATGGGAGACGGTGGAGGCGCCGCTCGACCTTTCGGCGGCGTTGGATACCGCGGCGCCGGTGCTGGTGGATTGCCTGACGTTGTGGGTGAGCAACCTGCTGCTCGCCGAGCGGGAGCCGGACTGGACGGTGCTGCTGGCCGCTCTGGACGCCCGAGTCGCGCCGACCGTGCTGGTGTCCAACGAGGTGGGGCTCGGCATCGTGCCGGACAACGCGCTCGCCCGCCGCTTCCGCGACCTGGCGGGCGTGCTGCACGGGCAGGTGGCGGCACGGGCGGATAGGGTGGTCCTCATGGTGGCCGGCATCCCGGTGGTGGTGAAATGACCGGAGAGGCGGAGCGCCATCGCGAGAAGATGGCCCGGCGCAAGGCGGCGCAGGATGCCGAGGTCGCCGGCAAGACTGTCACGGAGAAAGGCTTGCTCATGGTCCACACCGGATCCGGCAAGGGCAAGACCACCGCCGCCTTCGGACTGGCCTTGCGCATGCTCGGGCGTGGCCGGCCGGTGGGCGTGGTGCAGTTCATCAAAGGCGCCTGGACCACGGGCGAGCGCGCGGCGTTCGAGCGGTTCGGCACCATGGTGGAGTGGCACACGATGGGCGAGGGCTTCACCTGGGAGACGCAGGACCGCGCGCGGGACGTCGCGGCGGCCGAGCGGGCCTGGGCGCAGGCGGTGGCGATGATGGCGCGTCCCGGTCTGGGATTGCTGGTGCTGGACGAGCTCAACATCGCACTGCGCTACGACTACCTGGCGCTGGACGGCGTGCTGGCGGCATTGGCGGCGCGGCCGGCAGGCTTGCACGTCGTGGTCACCGGTCGCAATGCCCGGCCCGCACTGGTCGCGGCCGCGGACCTGGTGACCGAGATGACGGTGGTGAAGCACCATTTCGCCGCGGGGGTGAAGGCGCAGGAAGGGATCGAGTTCTGAGCGCCCTGATGCTCCAGGGCACCGGCTCCAGCGTAGGGAAATCCTTGCTCGTGGCCGGGCTGTGCCGTGCACTGCATAGGCGGGGCCTACGCGTGCGGCCGTTCAAGCCGCAGAACATGTCCAACAACGCCGCCGTCACCGCCGACGGCGGAGAGATCGGGCGCGCCCAGGCGTTGCAGGCGCGTGCGGCCGGCGTGGCGGCGTCCGTTCACATGAACCCGGTGCTGCTGAAGCCGCAGAGCGAGGTCGGCAGCCAGGTGGTGGTGCAGGGCCGCATGGTGGGGACGGCGCGGGCGCGCGACTACCAGGCGATGAAGCCGGGGCTGCTGCCGCACGTGCTGGACAGCTTCGCGCGCATGCGGGCGGAGGCGGACATCGTGCTGGTGGAGGGGGCGGGCAGCGCCTCCGAGATCAACCTGCGCGCCGGCGACATCGCCAACATGGGCTTCGCCCGCGCGGCAGGCGTGCCGGTGGTGGTGGTGGGCGACATCGACCGCGGCGGCGTCATCGCCAGCCTGGTCGGCACGCATGCCGTGCTGGCGGCGGAGGACCGCGCGATGGTCGCCGGGTTCATCGTCAACCGGATGCGCGGGGATGCCTCGCTGTTCACCAAGGGGATGCAGGCGATCGCCGCGCACACCGGCTGGCCGGCGCTGGGGCTGGTGCCGTTCTTCCCGGATGCGCACCGGCTCCCTGCCGAGGACGCGGCCGACCTTGGTTTCGCGCGCAGGCCCAGCGCCAAGCTGCGGATCGCCGTGCCGGTGCTGCCGTGGATCAGCAACTTCGATGACCTTGACCCGCTTGCGGCGGAGCCGGCGGTCGACCTGCACCTGGTGCGGCGGGGCGAGCCGCTGCCGGTCTGCGACTTGGTGATCCTGCCGGGCTCGAAGGCCACCATCGCCGACCTCGCCGCGTTGCGCGCCGAGGGCTGGGACATCGACCTGCGCGCGCACCATCGCCGCGGCGGCCGTATCCTGGGCCTGTGCGGCGGCTACCAGATGCTGGGCCGCACGCTGGCCGACCCGGAGGGCGTGGAGGGTCCGCCCGGCACCGTCCCCGGCCTCGGTCTGTTGCCCGTGGACACCGTGCTGGGCGGCGACAAGCGTCTCGTCCACGTGCGAGGCGAACTCGGCGGGGTGGCGTTCACCGGCTATGAGATGCATCTCGGCCGGACGACGGGGGCGGTGCGCCCGTTGCTGTGCGTGGAGGGGCAGCCGGGCGGAGCGGTGTCGCCGGACGGCCTGGTGTCCGGCTGCTACGTCCACGGGCTGTTCGCGCACGACGCCCAGCGCGCGGCCTGGCTCGCGCGGCTAGGGGCGGCGGCCGCTCCGCGGAACCACGAGGCAGAGGTGGAGGCCGTGCTCGACGGCCTGGCGCGGCACCTGGAGGCGCATGTGGATGTGCAGGCGCTTTTGCTGTTGGCTCGTTGAGGCCGCCCGTCCTACGATCCGTCCATGACAGCGATGACGCGCCCGATCGCCAGCCGCATGACCCGCGACGAGTTCGTCCAGTGGGATGCGCCGAGCGCTTGCCGCTGGCAGTTGGTCGATGGTGAGGCAATCGAGATGGCGCCTGCGAGCCGGCTCCACGGCGCGCTACAAATCGAGTTGGGCCGCCTCATCGCGAACTACCTGGCCGGGCAAGATACCAGTGGGCAGGTCGTTGGGGCTGCCGGGGTCGTGCCACGGGTGCGGGCAGACTACAATTTCCGCATTCCCGACCTGGCCGTGACGTTCGAGGAACGTAACTCGGCGAGCTTCCTGGATGCACCCACCGTGCTGGTCGAAATCTTGTCGCCGTCCAACGAGACTGATACCCGGGTGAACGTTTGGGCTTACACCACCATCCCGAGCGTGCAGGAAATCCTCTTGCTGCGCTCGTCTCGGGTTGAGGCGGAGTTGCTCCGTCGCAACGACGACGGGACCTGGCCGGCTGATCCGGTCCTACTCCGGAGCGAGGCAACCCTGACGCTGTGGAGCATCGGCTTCGAGACCCCGCTCGTGGCGGTCTACCGCACGACCGGGCTGTTGCGGTAGCCCGCGGCGTACCGCTCCGAAGGGGGTAGCGCGAGCGGCGTCGCGGCCAAGCTGATGGGTGGCAGGTCGATCCACGACAGGTGGCCGCCCTTGCCCGCGCCGGTGTCCATGAAGATCGCCCGGCCGCCGCCGCTGCCGATGCGGATGTAGGGCCGCCCATCCGTGCTGCGGCGGTCGTGGCCGCAATACACCGTCATCCCCGCCGGAATGCGATCGACCCAACGCAGCACCCGCTCCGGGTAGCCATCGGCCTGGACGCGCCCGGTGGTCTGGCCGAACAGCGCCCGGGACAGCGCGGCATCCACCCGCCCGAGCCCCGACGGCGGCGCCGTGTCCAGCATGGCGGTGTGGAAGCCGCCATGAACGAACACCCGGTCCCCATCGACGATCCAGGCCGGCGCCTGGCCGATCGCCTCCAGGGCGCGGAGGCGCAGCGCCGGCGACAGCTGCGACAGCGTCTCCGCCAGTGCCGCATCGACGCGCACCGGCTGGCCACCCAACGCGCGGCCGAGCTTGCGGTCGTGGTTCCCGAGCAGGAAGAGGCCGCGCCGTTCCTCCATCAGACGCAACGCCAGCTCCAGCGCGCCGGCACTGTCCGGGCCGCTATCCGTCAGGTCGCCCAGCTGGATCACGAAGCGGTCGGTATCCGCGGCGAACGCGAATGCCCGCGAGTCGCCATGCACATCCCCCACCACCCGGATCGGCAGCCCGGGCGGGATGGTCATGCCGCCCGCATCGCCCGGAACGCCGCCAATGCCCGGTCCCGGCCTTCATCCAGCGCCACGATCGGCTGCGGGTAGGTCTGCCCTAGCTTGACGCCTGCCTTCGCCAGCACGTCCGGCGGCGCGGTCCAGGGGGCGTGGATCCAGCGGTCGGGCAAGCCTGCCAGTTCCGGCACCCAGCGGCGGATATACGCGCCCTCCGGGTCGAACTTGCCGCTCTGCGTCACCGGGTTGAACACGCGGAAGAACGGCTGGCTGTCGGTGCCGGTGCCGGCCACCCACTGCCAGGATTGCGCGTTCACCGCCAGGTCGCCGTCGACCAGCGTGTCCCAGAACCAGCGCTCGCCCTCGACCCAGGACACCAGCAGGTGCTTGACCAGGAAGGACCCGGTTATCATCCGCACCCGGTTGTGCATCCAGCCGATGTGCCACAGCTGACGCATGCCGGCGTCCACGATCGGCACGCCGGTGCGTCCGCGCTGCCAGGCCCGCAGCCCGGCCGGGTCCTCCCGCCACCGCAGCCTGCTGAACCCCGCCCGCTGCGACTCCTGCCCCATGGCTGGGTTCTGCAGGAGCAGGTTGGCGCTGAACTCGTGCCACAGCAGTTCCGCCAAGAACACCCGCAGGGGCTCGCCCGACCCCGCTTCCACCGCGGCGTGCCAGACCTGCGCCGGCGACAACTCGCCCCAGTGCAGATGCGGCGACAGCATGGAGGTGAGGTCCTCGCCAGGTTGGTTCCGCCCGGTCGGATAGGTGTGGAGCCCATGGGCCATGAAGCGCTGCAACCGGGCGTGCGCCGCCTGCTCCCCAGGGTGCCAGGCGTCCCGCATGCCCCCGGCCCAGTCGGGCTTGGTCGGGAGCAGGTTCCAAGCGGCGAGCTGGTCGGACGGGCTGCCCACGCCGTCCAAGCGCTTCGGGGCGGGCTTGGGCGCGGGCGGTTCCGGCTGGGTGAGGGCGGCCTTGGCAAACGGCGTGTAGATGCCGAACGATCCGCCTGCCTTCGTCCGGATGGTGCCGGGCTCGAAGAGGGTGCCGGCGCGGTGCAGTTGCAGCGCCACGCCGTCCGGCAACGCCTCCGCCACCGCCTGGTCCTGCGCGCGCGCCCACGGCTCCACCATCCGCCCGGCATGCACGGCGACCGCGCCGCTCGCGCGCACGAGTTCGGCGATGACGTCCACCGCCGCCCCGCGCCGCAGCACCAGCTCGGCTCCGGCGCGCGCCAGGTCCTGCGCCAGCGACTGCAGGCTGCCGTGCAGCCACCAACGATGCGCCCCGCCCATCGCCCACTCGCCAGCCGCCGCGTCATCCAGCACGTAGACCGGCAACACCCGCCCGGCGGCGGCAGCGGCGAGGAGGGCCGGGTTGTCGGCAAGGCGCAGGTCCTGGCGGAACCAGACGACGGACACCGGGCCGGGTTGGGCACTCCTGCTGTGCGGCTTATCTCTCATTTGCCACAATGTGTGGTGTCCGGGCCGCCTGGGCAATGTTCCCAGGTCGATCGGACCCCTGCATCGCGGCCGGTTGACCGAGCGCGAAGACGAACAACCGCTCGCGCCCCAACAGGAAGGCGCGGCCGCCGCGGGGGAACAGCCTGGCGATGGCGGGGTGCCGCACGTCCAGCCCGCCGGTGAAGGCGCCGAACGCCGGCAGCATCAGCCGCTGCGGCCCGGCCACGAAGCAGGGCCGGGTGATGGTCTGCGCCCGTGTGGCCACGCTCGCCTTCGGATGGTGGTGGCCGCAAATCTCCGGCCCGCCGCCACCGGATTGATGGCGGAACACGATGCCGTCCGCCTCCCACCACTCGGCGGTGACGCCCGGCATGCCCTCGGGCGGCAGCGGGTCGTGGTTGCCGAGCAGCCAGATGAAGTTGTGCGCCGAGGCGATCGCGTGCAGCCGCGCCGCGTCCGCCGGCATCAGGCGGCCAGCGCCCTCGCTGTCATGGAAGCTGTCACCCAGCGCCAGCACCGTCTGCGGGTGGTAGCGGCGGATCAGCAGCGCCAGCCGGTCCAAGGTGGCGCGGGTGTCCCAGGGCGGCACCAGGTGCCCGCGCACCGCGCAGGCGGAGCCTTTCTCCAGATGCAGGTCGGCCACCGCCAGCAGCCGCCGGTCCGGCCACCACAGGGCGCCGGCCGGGTCCAGCATCAGGCGGTGCCCGGCCAGGTGGATGGGTGCCGCGATCACCCGGCCGCGGCCTTGGCACGGTCGCGCCGGACCATCTTGGTCAGGTTGGCGCGGTGCACCGGGTGCACCCGCATCGGCGCCTCCGACGGCTCGGCCGTGCCGGTCGCCTCCGCCACCAGCGCCTCCGTCTCGGCCAGCAGCGCGTCCTCGTCGTCCGTGGTGCGGACGAACTCGCGGCCGATATCCAGCAGCACCGGGACCGCCAGCGGGGACACGCGGGACAGCCGCACGGTGCGCACCTGGCCCTGCACCCGGGCCAGCATGTCCGCCAGGCGGCCCACATCCGTCAGCCCCCGCGCGGCGTCCGCACGGGTGGCGCGCAGCAGGATGTGGTCCGGCTGGTGGCGGCGCAGCACGTCGTAGATCAGGTCCGTGTTGACGGTCACCTGGCGCCGGTTGCGGTCGGCGCCGGGCTGGGAGCGGTCCACCAGCCCGGCGATCACGGCCACGTTGCGGAAGGTGCGGCGCAGCAGCGAGCTTTCCGCCATCCACACCTCCAGGTCGTCGCCCAGCATGTCCTCCTGGAACAGCGCCGCCACGTCACCCGGTTCGTTGGCGGACCAAACGGCGATGACGTAGTCGGTGGCGACGAAGCCGAGCGGCCCGGTGCCAGCCCGCTCCATCCGCCGGGTCAGCAGCATGCCGAGCGTCTGGTGCGCGTTGCGGCCCTCGAAGCAGTACGCGACGGTGTACCAGCGGCCGTTGCGCGGGAACACCTCCACCAGCAGGTCGTCCGGGCCGGGCAGGGTGGAGCGTTCCTGTTGCAGCGCCAGCCAGTCGCGCACCTGCTCGGGGAAGGCACTCCACTGCGACGGGTCGTGCAGCATGGCGCGCACCCGGGCGGCCAGGTTGCTGGTCAGCGGGTATTTGCCGCCGGCATAGGCCGGCACCATCGGGTCGCCGCGGCCGCCATCCACGCACTCGACCGTCGTCTCGCGGATCCGGAGGTAGCGCAGCAGCCGGCCGGCGAACATGAAGGTGTCGCCCGGCGTCATCATGTTGACGAAGCTCTCCTCGATCTCGCCCAGCGCGCCGCCGCGCTGCCCCACCATCCGCACCTTCAGCACCGGCATCTCCACGATGGTGCCGATGTTCATCCGCGCCAGCCGCGCGATCCGTTCGGACCGCACCTCCACGCGGCCGTCGGCGTCGCGGAACAGCTTGCGGTAGCGCTCGTAGGCGGACAGCGCGTAGCCGCCATCCTCCACGAAGCGCAGCACGTCCTCGAACGTGTCGCGGGTGAGGGCGGCGTAGGGCGCAGCGCGGGTGACCTCCGCGAACAGCTCGTCCGGCAGGAAGGGCGCGGCGGCGGCCACCAGGAGGACATGCTGCGCCAGCACGTCCAACCCGCCGGGCCGCGGCGGGTCGCCGTCCAGCTCGCGTGCGGCCACACCCTGCACCGCCGCCTCGCACTCCAGCACCTCGAACCGGTTGGCGGGCACCAGGATGGCGCGGCTGGCCACGTCCATGCGGTGGTTGGAGCGGCCCACCCGTTGCAGCAGGCGGGAGACGCCCTTCGGCGCGCCCACCTGGATCACCTGGTCCACCCCGCCCCAGTCGATGCCGAGATCCAGCGACGAGGTGGCCACCACGGCCCGCAGGTCCCCGCGGGACATCGCAGCCTCCACCCGGCGGCGCTGCGCGATGTCGAGGCTGCCGTGGTGCAGCGCGATCGGCAGCGTGTCCTCGTTCAGCTTCCACAGCGCCTGGAACAGCAGCTCGCCCTGCGCGCGGGTGTTGACGAACACGATGGTCATGCCGGCGGCGCGGATGCGGTCCAGGATCACCGCGGCGGAGGCCAGGCCCATGCGGCCGGACCAGGGCACCCGGTCCTCGCTCAGCCGGATTTCCAACTCCGGCGGCTCGCCCTCGGCCACCTCCACCCGGCGCACCGGGCCGCCGCAGCCGACATAGGCGGCGATGGCGTCCTTGTAGGCCACGGTGGCGGACAGCCCGGTGCGCCGCGCGGCGGGTGCCAGCGTGGCCAGCCGCGCCAGGCACAGCGCCAACTGATCGCCCCGCTTGGTGCCGGCGAGGGCGTGCACCTCGTCGACCACCACGCAGCGCAGGTCGCGGAACGTGTCCGGGGCGGCGGTCTGGCTGAGCAGCAACGCCAGGCTTTCCGGGGTGGTGAGCAGGATGTTGGGCGGATGCTCCTTCTGCCGTGCCCGGCGCGCCTGCGGGGTGTCGCCGGACCGCGTCTCCACCGTCACCGGCAGCCCCATCTCGCTGACCGGCGCCGTCAGGTTGCGCGCCACGTCCGTGCCCAGCGCCTTCAGCGGCGAGACATACAGGGTGTGGATGCCCGGCCGCGGCCGGGCGGCAAGGTCCACCAGCGACGGCAGGAAACCGGCGAGCGTCTTGCCGCCGCCCGTCGGCGCGATCAGCAGCGCGGTCTCCCCAGCCTCGGCCGCCGCCAGCATGGCGAGCTGGTGCGGCCGCGGCGACCAGCCGCGCGCAGCGAACCAGGTGGCGAACTGTTCTGGGAGTGTTCCTGTCACGGCAGACAATTAGGGGAGAACAGGCCCGAACGCCAGCAGCCGCACTCGTGTGGGATGGTCGGTGGGGTGAAGCCCACCGACCTAGATCGGCGAGCGAGGCAGTCCTAGAACAGCTTCTTGCCCTGGCCGTACATCACGACCACTTCCGTGGGGTCGGCCAAGTTCAGCATGGCGCGGGCGCGTTCGTCCAGGGCATCCGGGTCGAGGCGGTTGCTGCGCAGCGCGGCGACCTTGCGCTCCCAGATGTCCACGTCGGCATTGGTCCGGGCCAGTTCGGCCTCCGCGACGCGGAGCTGGTCCTGCTGGCGCGCATAGGCCTGCAAACCGCGGTCACCCTGCGTCGCGCTCCAGCCGAAATACGCGGTGACGGCGAGCAGCAGAACGGTCGGCACCACCGACTTGACCCGCCGCTTGATCTCACGCCCGACCGACATGCCGATTCTCCGTCCGCGGCCCATCCTCACACGCTCGCGATCTCGTGAGCAATGCGAGATGTTACAATCGTCTGCCGAACGCGGCTGGAGTGTTGCCTCAGCGCCGCAGGATGGATCGGCCGGCGTAGCGGGCGGCGGCGCCCAGCTCGGCCTCGATGCGGATCAGCTGGTTGTATTTGGCCGTCCGGTCGCTGCGGGACAGGCTGCCGGTCTTGATCTGCCCGCAATTGGCGGCGACGGCCAGGTCGGCGATCGTGTTGTCCTCCGTCTCGCCGGAACGGTGGCTCATCACCGTGGCCATGCCGGCGCGGTGGGCGATCTCCATCGTCTCGAGCGTCTCGGACAGCGTGCCGATCTGGTTCACCTTGATCAGCACGGCGTTGCCGGTTTTAGCCTTGATGCCGCGGCGCAGGCGCTCCGGGTTGGTCACGAACAGGTCGTCGCCCACCAGCTGGACGCGGTCGCCCAATTCGGCGGTCAGGTGCGCCCAGCCGTCCCAGTCGTCCTCGGCACAGCCATCCTCGATGGAGGCGATGGGGAAGCGGCCCACCAGGTCCGCCAGGTAGGCGACCATCGCCGCGGAGTCGAGCGACTTGCCTTCGCCCTCCATCTCGTATTTGCCGTCGCGGTAGAACTCGGTCGCGGCGCAGTCCAGCGCGAAAGTCACGTCCTCGCCGGGCCGGTAGCCGGTTGCCTCGCAGGCCTTGCTGATGAAGCCCAGCGCCTCGTCGGCGGAGTTCAGGTTGGGAGCGAAGCCGCCTTCGTCGCCGACGTTGGTGGCGTGCCCGGCCGCACTCAGCGCCTTCTTCAGCGCGTGGAAGATCTCCGAGCCCATGCGGATACCCTCGGCCACGGTGGCGGCCGCGACCGGCTGGATCATGAACTCCTGCACGTCGATCGGGTTGTCCGCGTGCTGGCCGCCATTGATGATGTTCATCATCGGCACCGGCAGGGTGCGGGCATACACGCCGCCGACGTAGCGGTACAGCGGCAGGCCGTAATCCTCCGCCGCCGCCTTGGCCACGGCCAGCGACACGCCCAGGATGGCGTTGGCGCCCAGCCGGGACTTGTTCGCGCTACCGTCCAGGTCGATCAGCATGTCGTCGATCTTCACCTGGTCCGTGGCGTCCAGGCCGCTGAGCATGTCGAAGATCTCGCCCTCGACATTGGCCACCGCGCGGCGCACGCCCTTGCCGCCGAACCGTGCCTTGTCGCCGTCCCGCAGCTCCACCGCCTCGTGCGCGCCGGTCGAGGCGCCGGACGGGATGGCGACGCGGCCCATCGCCCCGCTGTCGAGCACCACGTCCACTTCCAGCGCCGGGTTGCCGCGGCTGTCGAGGATTTCGCGGGCGACGATGTCGGCGATGGCGGCCATGGCACGGGTTCTCCGACGAGCGGTATTGTTGCGGGCCGGATAGGATGGCACGGAGGACAAAGCAAGCGCGACCGCCGCCGGCAACTCCCGCCGGTTCGGCTCGCGTGCTGGAGGATGCCTATGTCAGCGACCGAGTCCCGCGTCCAACCCGCCCGCCGCCTGCCCGGGCCGTCCGGCCGGGCACTCGCAAGCCTGGGCGCGTTGGCGCTGCTGGCGGGCTGCCAGCTCTACACGCCCTACCGTGACGCGAACGGCCGGGCCAACCCGGACATGGCGGGGGTGATCGACACCTATGTCCGGCTCGGCGCCAAGCCGGTGCACCTGCTGACGGTGGACCAGGCGCGCGCGCAGCCCACGCCCGGCGACGCGGTGAAGGCGGTGTTGGCGGTGCAGAGCAATGGCGCACCGGTGGCCACGCCCTTCGTGCAGACGCGGGACGTGCAAGTGGACGGCGCGGCCGGGCCGTTGCAGGCCCGGCTGTACGACGCGACGCCGGGCCATCCGGGCGAGCCGATCATCCTGTATTTCCATGGCGGCGGCTGGGTGACCGGCGACCTCGACACCTATGACGCGTCCGACCGGGCATTGGCCACCCAGGCGCATGCCATGGTGCTGTCGGTGGCATACCGCCTGGCGCCGGAGAACCGTTTCCCGGCGGCGCATGACGACGCGTTCGCGTCCTACCGCTGGCTGCTGGCCCATGCCGGCCAGCTCGGCGCCGACCCGCGGCGGATCGCGGTGGCCGGTGAGTCGGCTGGCGGCAACCTGGCGATCAACGTGTCCATTGCGGCGCGCGACGCCCACATCAAGCCGCCGGTGCATCAGCTGCTGATCTACCCGGTCGCCGGCACGGACACGCAGACGCCGTCCTATATCGCCGACGAGAAGGCGATCCCGCTGGGGCGGGACGACATCCTCTGGTACGTCAGGAACACGACCAACAGCCCGGCGGACCTGCAGGACCCGCGGCTGGACCTGATCGGCAAGGCCGACCTGCACAACCTGCCGCCCACCACCATCGTGTCCGCGGAGATCGACCCGCTGGAGTCCGACGGCACGTTCCTGACCTACAAGCTGCAGGCGCAGGGCGTGACCGTCGACCGGACCGAATACGGCGGCACGACGCACGAGTTCTTCGGCATGGGCGCGGCGGTGGCGCGCGCCAAGGAGGCGGAGGCGTTCGCCGCCCAGGGGCTGGATGCGACGTTCGACAAGATCGGCAACCCGCCTGCGCCGCCGGTCAACCGGGCGGCCACCCAGCGGCGCGGTAGCATGCGGCGGCACGTGGTGCCACGGCGGCGAACCCACCGGTAGGCGTCAGCCGATGCGCGCGCGCCTGGCCTCGTAGGCCTTGAGGTGCAGGTACGCCACGCGCAGCATCGGGGACGCACCGGCCACGCCGCGGCGGAGCAGGTCGCCGACCACGTGGTCGACCTCGACCGCGCCGCCCCGCTCCACGTCCCGCAGCATGGACGCCGTCAGCGGCGAGCCGGCGGTCGTCACGGTCGTGCGGAGCCGCTCGATCGCCGCCGAACGCGGGGCGTAGCCGGCGCGGTTGGCGATGGCGATGCATTCGTCGGCGATGGCGAGCGGGACCTCGCTGGCTCCGGCCGCCACCACGTCGCCGATCGTCGTCCGCATCAGGCAGGTGGTGCAGGCGATGGTGGTGATGAACACCCACTTCTCCCACATCTCCTGCAGGATCGCCTCGCTCAACCGCCCGCCGGCCGGTGCGAACGCCGTGGCCAGGGCCTGGGTGACCGGGGCGGCCGAGCCGGCGCGTTCACCCAGCGACAGCGCCTGCATCTCGCCGAACTGGCGGATCGTGCCGTCCGCGTTCAACGTCGTGGAGATCTGGCATTGGCCGCCGAGCACCGCGGCCTCGCCGAACCGCGCGGTCAGCGTATCCAGATGGGCCATGCCGTTCAGCAGCGGCAGGACCTTCGTCTGCGCGCCGACCGCCGGGGCGAACGACTCGATGGCGTCGGCGAGGTCGAACGCCTTGCAGCTCAGCACCACGGCGTCGAACGGGGCGGCGATGGCGCCGGCCTGCACGGTGGGCGGATGCGGGATCGTCAGGTCGCCGCGGGGGCTGTGGATGACCAGCCCGTGCTCGGCCAGCTGCGCTGCGCGCCTGGGCCGCACCAGGAAGGTCACGTCGGCGCCGCCGTCCAGCAGGCGGCCGCCGAAATAGCCGCCGATGGCGCCGGCGCCGACGACCAGGATACGAGGTGTCATGACGTCCTCCATTCGGCCGGCCGCTCAGGCGACCGCCGGGTCCTCTTGCCGATGGCGGCGGATCCGATACTCCGGGCCCTCAACCGGCAGACCGGTGAGGCGGTCCACCAGCACGGGGTCGGCCGGGCGCCCGGTCGCGTCATGGACCAGTTCGACCGCGGGCCCTTCCGGCGCGAAATGCCGGTTGCCCCAGTTCATCAGGCTCAGCATGACCGGCCGGAAGTCCCGCCCGCGCTCGGTCAGCACGTATTCGTCGCGGGGCGGCCGCTCGCAGTAGCGGCGGCGTTCCAGCAGCCCGGCCGCGACCAGCGCCTTCAGCCGCCGGGTGAGGATGTTGGGCGCAACGCCCAGTGTGTCCCGGAACTCGTCGAACCGGGTCCGCCCGTTGAACGCCTCCCGCAGGATGAGGATGCTCCACCACTCGCCCACATGCTCCAGGGCGCGAGCGATGGGGCAAGGCATGTCGCTGAACGAGGTTCGCTGCATTCATGGATACTATCATCGTGATAGTGAACGGTCAAAGCTCCCGGGGGTGGCCGGGTGTCGTCGTTCGGCCGAAAGTGGTGGGCTGGCGCTAACGATGCTTTCCCGACCTGGGACGATCGGGCGTCAGGCGGCGGTGATGGCGTCGATCTCCGCCAGTTCCTCGGCCGTAAGCTTCCAGGCACCCGCCGCGGCGTTCTGGGTGACCTGCTCCACCTTGGTCGCCCCGGCGATCACGCTGGCGACCGGCGAGCGGGCCAGCAGCCAGCTGAACGCCAGCTCGACCATGGTGTGGCCGCGCGCGGCGCAGAAATCCGCCAGCTTCTCCACCTTCGGCCAGTGCGCGTCGGTGAGGTAGCGGTCCGCCAGGCGCTGGGTGCTGGTCAGCCGGGCACCCTCCGGCATGACGGCGTTGCGCTGGTATTTGCCGGTGAGCATGCCGCTCGCCAGCGGGAAGTACGGCAGCAGCCCCAACCCGAACCGCTCGGCCGCGGGCAGCAGTTCCTTGTCCGCATCGCGCACCAGCAGCGAGAGCTCATCCTGGCAGGAGATGAATGGGGTGAGGTGGCGGTCGCGCGCCGTCCACATCGCGTCCGCCACCTGCCAGGCCGCGAAGTTGGAGCAGCCGATGTAGCGGACCTTGCCGGCGCGGACGAGGTCGTCCAGCGCGCTCATGGACTCCTCCAGCGGCGTGTGCGGGTCGAAGCGGTGCTGCTGGTAGAGGTCGATCCAATCGGTGCGCAGCCGCCGCAGGCTGTCCTCCACCGCCTGGACGATGTACCGGCGGGAGGCGCCTTTCTTGCGGCCGTCCTCGTCCATCGGCATCGCGAACTTGGTGGCGAGCACGATGTCCTGCCGGCGCGGCCCCAGCACGGCGCCGAGGATCTCCTCCGACGCGCCTTTGTGGCTCGTCCCGATGCCGAGCGCGCCGTAGACGTCCGCCGTGTCGAACAGGGTGATCCCCGCATCCAGGGCGGCGTGGATCACCAGCCGGGACGCCTCCAGGTCGATGCGGCCGCCGAAGTTGTTGCAGCCGAGCCCGATCGTGGAGACGTGCAGGCCGGAGCGGCCCAACGTTCGGTAGTCCATGGTCAATCCTTCAGCCGCGATGAGTGGGGAGGGAGGCGATCTCGTCCAGCAGCTTGCGCGACATGGCGGTGCCGAAGGTCGCGAAATCATGCACCTCGACGACGAAGCTGCCCATGCCGCCGGTGACGTTCTCCCGATACCAGTTCGTCAGCCCGCCGGGCGGCTGCGTGTGGGCGAAGGTGTAGGACACCGGGTGGTCGTTGATGATGGCAAGGCCGTTGATGGTGATGTCCGCCTTGAGCGCGTCGTCCCGCGCGTCGGCCATGGGGCGACCGGCGTTGTTGGTGCCGTCCCCGCTCACGTCGATCACCTTGCGGGCGTCGCCGAACCCGCCCTCCGCCAGCATCCGGGCCGCGACGTCGACGCCAGAGCTGATGGCGGTGCGGCCGTAGGAGGAACGCGGGATGGCGGTGAGGCTCGTGGCGAAGGCGCTGGCGGAGGCCGCGTCCGAGATCACGGTCCAGCCGGTCAGCGCCTGCACCTGGTCGGGGTTGGAGAACTCGACATAGGCGACGGCGATCCGGCCGCGTGGGCCGCCCTGGATCGCGGCGACGACCCGCGGGTCGTTGAACGCCGCGGCGTAGCCCTGCTTCTCCAGCTGGTATTCGCTGTCGTCGATCGAGCGGGACACGTCCGTGACCAGGACCAGGGCGACGTCGACCGGAGGCGTGGCAGCGCGCGCGGCGGTGCCGGTGGCGAGGAGGGCGGCCAGGAGGAACACCCGCATCCTGGCCGCTCCCATTCAGCGGATGATTTCGAGCTGGATGCCGTCGGCCGAGCCGGACAGCCGTGCGCCCCTGGTGACGTCGTCGATTCGCAACTCGACACCCTGGCCGTTCTTGAGGAACTGGCCGCCGAGGCCGCTGCCCGCCGTCACCTCCCCGGTGGCGGCGCCGTAGGTGCCGTTGAAATCCTCCAGCCGGTGCAGGTTGTAGACGCGGCCGTGGCCCACGATGCGGCTGAACCCGACATCGGCGACCGTCACACCCTTGACGGAGAAACGGTAGCTGTGGCCGGCGTAGCGGAGGGTCCCATTGCCCCAGGTGTATCCTACGCCGACCGCCGCGGCGCGCGCCGTTATGGTGACGCGGCCGACGACCGGCCCCGGTGCGCCGGGATCGCGTTGGGCGAAAGCCGGGGCGCCGATCGCCAACCCGGCGGCGAGGACGAGGCCGCCGAACAGGCGGCGGGACGTGGTGGTCATCGAGCGATATCCTTCAAGTCTGTCACCTGCGTAGAAACGTGCACGGCCATGGCACGTTGCGCCCGGCCTGTGTCAATGGCTAGCCCACACGATGCGGTGCATCCAGGCCACGTCCTTCAGGTCGAAGCTGTGGTCCTTGTGCGCCGGGTTGAGGCTCTTCAGCTCGACCCGGCGGGCCGACCGGCGGGCCAGCTGCTTGGCCATCACCTCGCCCGCCACCGTGCGGACCACGACGCGGTCGCCGCGGCGGACCGGTGCGGCCGGCGATACGATCACCACGTCGCCGTCGCGGAACACCGGCTCCATCGAGCTGCCGGAGATTTCCAGCGCGTAGGCGTTCAGGTCGCCGATTTCGGGCAGGCTCACCTCGTCCCAGCCGCCGCCCACGGGGTAGCCGCCGTCGTCGAAGAACCCGTCGGAGCCGGCCTGTGCCAGGCCGATCAGCGGGATGCGCCGTTGCGACTGCATCCGCGGCGTGGAGGACAGGGCCCGGGCACCGGAGACGAGCGCGGTGAACGCCTCCAGGCTCGCGCCGGTCGCGTGCAGCACCTTGGCCAGGCTTTCGGTGCTGGGCCAGCGGGCGCGGCCGTCCGGCATGGCGCGCTTGGAGGGGTTGAACGTCGTCGGGTCGAGGCCGGAGGCGCGGGCGAGGCCCGACACGGACAGCCCGTTCTCGGCGGCCAGCGTGTCCAGCGCGCGCCAGATGTCCTCGTGCTTCACCCGCCTCCCTCCATGCCCCGCCGACTCGGCGTGACAGACACGATACCGGGAACGCGGGTCGGACGATAGGAAATAAGACCGGATTTCACTTGCCACTCCGGGGGTGAGTAGGTTTATGTTCCTGTTCTGTTCATCCCGGAAACTCCGATGCACGTCCTTCGCCGCAGCCATGCCGACCCCGCAGCACGCCCATTCCGCAGCGCGGAGGACGCCTGGCTGTGGACCATGGCGGTGCTGCTCGCCCGCCGGGACGGCGCCGGCTTGGGCTGGCGGCCGGACGGCCCGGCCCGGCCTTGCGACCCGGAGGACGTGATCCGCTGCCTCGATACCCTGTATCGTCAGGGTGGCATCGAGTTGCTGCACATCCGCATCCTCCGCATCTGGGGCGAACGGCAGCGGCCGCCGAGACCCGCCCGGCTGTCGCAGCATGGTGACTGGCGGTTGTGGCACCAGACGCTGGGTCAGCTCGAATGGACCCTTCGTGCGCGAGGCGTGGTTCGCTAACGCCGGTCATCAAATAGGAACTAATACCTAACAAGAGGTTGATCAATCATGAGCTTCGTCCTCCGCAGTCTCTCCGTCCTCGCCTACGCCAACGGCTTCACCCTGTGGCATTACCGCACCGGGGGCGATGCGCTCACCGCCGTCAGGCGCTCGGGCTATTTCGACGACGCCGTGGACATGATGGCGGGCGGTGACATCGTGCTGGTGTCGGCGCCGGAGGGTGGGCAGGTCATGTGCGTCGCGGCCGAAGGCGGCACGGTGACCGCGGAACCGCTGGCCTGATCAGGCACGGCGGCGGGCCCGCTTGACCGCGGCAGTGGGCGCGATCTCCTCCGCGTGCCGGGTCAACCCCGTCGCCGTCGCCTCGAACCGGTGGTCCGGGCGTTCCCGGGCGAAACCGAGCTGCGAGAGGCGGGCCAGGCATGGCCCGTCCTTGAGCCCACCGGGCCGCCCGGCCGCCCCCACCAGCAGCAGCCGGTGCAGGGCGGAGCGGCAACAGGTCTCGAGGTAGGGCTCGTCCCACATCGCGGGAGCAATCCGCCAAAGCTGGCCAACAGGCAAGCCCGGTTGGTGCGGCCGTCGGCGCAGTACGGCATAAGGCGGCCATGACGCCTGCACTCGCCTCCGCCGTGCTGCCGCTGCTCCGCCGCATCGACGCGGAACGGGCCCATCGGCTGGCGCTCGGGGCCTTGCGGCTGGGCCTGGCCGGGCGAGACTCGGCGGCGGACGACCCGATCCTTGCCACCACCCTGCTCGGGCGGACGCTGTCGAACCCGATCGGGCTGGCGGCCGGCTTCGACAAGGACGCGGTGGCGGCCTCCGCGCTGCTGCGGCTAGGCTTCGGCGCCGTCGAACTCGGGACCGTCACGCCGCGCCCGCAGGCGGGCAATCCGCGCCCGCGGCTGTTCCGCCTGGACATGGGGGCGGTGGTCAACCGGATGGGTTTCAACAACGGAGGGGTCGAGGCCTTCGTTCCGCGGCTGGCCCGGGTGGCGGCGCTGCCGGGGACGCTGTTGGCCGCCAATGTCGGCATCAATAAGGAGGGCGCCGACCCCGAGCGGGACTATCCCGCCCTGGTTGCGGCCGTCGCACGACACGTGGCTTACGTGGCGCTGAACGTCAGCTCGCCGAACACGCCCGGGCTGCGCGGCCTGCAAGGGCCGGCGAGGCTGCGCGGCATCCTGGCGGCCGTCACCGCGGTGCCGAACTGCCCACCGGTGTTCGTGAAGGTCGCGCCGGACCTGGCACCGGGCGCGCTGGAGGACATCGTCGCGGTCGCGGTGGAGGCCGGCATCGCCGGGCTGATCGTGTCCAACACCACCGTCGCCCGCCCGGCCGGCCTGACGGGGCGGCACGCCGCGGAGGCGGGCGGGCTCTCCGGGCCGCCGTTGCTGGCGCCGTCCACGGCTATCCTCACGCAGGCCTGGCGCCTGGCGGCCGGGCGGCTGGTGCTGATCGGGTGCGGCGGCGTGACCACCGGTGCCGAGGCGCTGGCCAAGCTGCGCGCCGGGGCGCAGCTGGTGCAGCTCTACACCGCCTTCTCGGTGCATGGCCCGGCCTTGCTGCCCCGGATCAAGGCGGAGCTGGCCGCGGCCTTGCGGCGGGAGGGCTTCCGCAGCGTGGCCGAAGCAGTGGGGGCGGCGTGATGATCGCGCACGAGGGCATGGCGGCGCTGGCAGGACGCTACGACGGCTTCATCCTGGACCTGTGGGGCGTCATCCATGACGGCGTCGACCCGTATCCCGGCGCGGCCGACTGCCTGGCGCGGTTGCGCGACGCCGGCAAGCGTTGCGTGCTGCTATCCAATGCGCCGCGCCGCAGCTCCGCGGCGGAGGCGATGCTGCGGCAGATGGGGCTGGGGGCGGAGCTGTATTCCGGCATACTGACCTCCGGCGAGGCGGTGCACCTCGAACTCGGCCGGCGCACCGATCCCTGGTTCGCCGCACTCGGCCGCCGCGTCTGGCACCTGGGGCCGGAGCGGGACCGCAACGTGATCGAGGGGCTGGACCTGGAGCAGGTCGCGACACCGGGCGAGGCGACGTTCGTGCTCAACACCGGCCCGGACGACCATCGCGCACCGACCGACGTGGCCGTGTTCGAGGACGTGCTGCAGGACTGCGCCCGGCACGGCCTGCCGATGATCTGCGCCAACCCGGACTTGGAGGTCATCCGCGGCGGCGTGCGGGTGATCTGCGCCGGCGCGCTGGCGGAGCGCTACCAGCAGATGGGCGGCGCGGTCCGCTCGCTCGGCAAGCCCGACCCGGCGATCTACGGCCCGGTGCTGGAGATGCTCGGCACGGCGAAGGACCGCACGCTCGCCGTCGGCGACTCGCTACGCACCGACATCGCCGGTGCCGCAGCCGCCGGGGTGGACGCCTGTTGGGTTCTCGGCGGCATCCATGGCGAGGCGCTGGCCGGCAACCACGGGGCCGCCGTGGCGGAGGCACAGGCGGCTGGCCTCAGCCCGGTGGCGATCGTCCCGCGCTTCGTTTGGTAGCGTCAGGCGTGTCCAGCGACGCCCGACAGCAGCGCCGGGTCGATCCGCAGCGTGGCGAAGGCGCGGCGCCACTTCGTCGGGTGGTCGTCGTCGAACATCAGGTCCAGCGACGGCGGCGCGGACAGCCAGGTGTTCTGCTGGATCTCCTCGTCCAGCTGCCCGGCGCCCCAGCTGGCGTAGCCCAGTGCCAGCAGCCCCTCGCGCGGCCCTTCGCCGGCGGCGATCGCCTTCAGCACGTCCAGGCTGGCGGTGAGCGCAACCGTGTCGTCGACCTGCAGGCTGCCGTCGCCCGTCCAGTCGGCGGTGTGCAGCACGAAGCCGCGCGCGCCGTCCACCGGGCCGCCGTCGCACAGCGCGATCTGCCGGGCCGGCGGCGTGGGCGCCACGTCCAGCTGCTTCAGCAGGTCCTCGAAGGTGGGGCTGGCCAGCGGGCGGTTGAGCACCAGGCCCATCGCGCCATCCTCGGTATGGGCGCAGAGATAGATGACGCTGTGGGCGAACCGCGGATCCTCCATCGCGGGCATGGCGATGAGCAGCTGGCCGGTCAGCCGGCCGTCGTCCGGCGCTTTCGACGTCTTGGTCATGACATGCATCTTGGCGCGGATTTTCCAGGCTGCAATGTCCCATTGGGTGGAAACGGCCGGACGGGTGACAGCCGGGCCGCATGCCGGTAGCGTTCCCGCCAACAGCGCGAGGCCTGAGCCATGACGATCAAGGTGGGCGACTTCCTTCCGGAGATGAAGCTGATGACCGCGGGGCCGGACGGGCCGAAGGAAGAGAGTACGTCCTCCCTGTTCGGCGGCAAGAAGGTGGTGATGTTCGCGACGCCGGGTGCCTTCACGCCGACCTGCAGCGCCAAGCACGTGCCCGGCTTCGTCCAGCATGCCGACGACTTCAAGGCCAAGGGCGTCGACACGCTGGTCTGCATGTCGGTGAACGACCCGTTCGTCATGGCGGCCTGGGCGAAGGACCAGGGCGTCGACGGCAAGCTGGTGATGTTGGCCGATGGCTCCCACACGCTGACCAAGGCGATGGGACTGGAGCTGGATTTGACCGCACGGGGGCTCGGCGTGCGCAGCCAGCGCTTCGCGTTGGTGGCCGAGGACAAGAAGGTGACGCACCTCGCCATCGAGGCACCGGGCGACTTCGACGTCAGCCGAGCCGAAGCGGTGCTGGAACTCGTCTGACGCGTTCCTTGCGGACGGAAGGCATCCGATGAGCGAGCCCGGCACCAAGCCCCGCATCGGCTACTGGCACCTCTGGACCGACGCGGCGGGCACCAGCCATCAGCAGCGCTGCGAGCTGACCGAGTGGGAGCTGAAGGGAATCGGTGGGGCGGACCCGCAGTGGAACGACCAGCAGCAGCGCAGCGAAGCCACCACCGTGTTCACGGTGCAGCCGGTCGGCTGGGTCGGCGACTGGCACGAGAACCCGGCGCCGCAATGGATCGTCCCGCTGTCGGGCCGCTGGTGGGTGGAGGCGATGGACGGCACGCGCGTCGAGATGGGGCCCGGCGAGTTGTCGCTCGGTGAGGACCAGGGCTGCGTTGCGGACGCGCAGGGTCGGAAAGGCCATCGCTCCGGCACGGTGGGGGACGTGCCCGCGGTGCTGATGACCGTCCAGCTGCACGTGCCGCCGGTGCGTCGGCCGGGTCACCTGCGCTAGCGCCGTGCCGCCTTGGCTGACGATGCTCGACCCGCGGTTCAAGCACTGCGTGCTGCCGAACGCCCCGCTGCTGACGCTGGGGGAAGGGTATGCCTGGCTGGAGGGGCCGGTCTGGTTCGGCGATGCGGACCACCTGCTGGTCAGCGACCTGCCCAATGACCGCATCCTGCGCTGGATCGACGGAGGCGGCGTCTCCGTGTTCCGCCAGCCCTCCGACTTCGCCAACGGCCACACCCGGGACCGGGAGGGTCGGCTGGTCGGCTGCTCGCATCGCGGACGCTGCATCACCCGCACCGAACTCGACGGCTCGGTCACGGTACTGGCAGACCGGTTCGCGGGCAAGCGGCTCAACGGGCCCAACGATGTGGTCGTGGCATCCGACGGCGCCGTCTGGTTCAGCGACCCGCATTACGGCGGCGGCACGGACTACGAGGGTGGCAAGCACGCCTGCGCACTGCCGCCGACGCTCTACCGCCTGGCGCCGGAGGGTGCGCTGGCCGTGGTGGCGGACGACTTCGCCGGACCGAACGGCCTGTGCTTCTCGCCGGACGAACGGCTGCTCTACGTGGCGGATAGCGGCGGGCAGTTCGATGCCCGGCCGATGCAATGCATCCGCGTGTTCGACGTGGCCGAGGGGCGGCTGCGGCATGGCCGGCATTTCCACACGGTCGCGCCGGGCTTCGCGGACGGGATGCGCTGCGACGAGGACGGGCGGGTGTGGAGCAGCGCCGGGGACGGCGTGCACTGCATCGAGCCGGACGGCACGCTGATCGGCAAGGTGCTGACGGGCGGCACCGTGTCCAACCTGACGTTCGGCGGGCGCAACCGGAGCCGCCTGTTCCTGTGCGTGTCCCAGCGGTTGATGGCCGTGTACACCAACGTGCGCGGGGCGCAGCGTCCGTGAGGGTGCGCCGGCTGCTGCGGATCGAACTCACCGTCGCCGAACTGGCACGTGCCGAGCGGTTCTACGCCGGGGCGCTCGGCTTCGAGCCGGTGCGGCAGGAGGAGGTGGCGCCAGCGATGGCGGCGCTGCTGGGTGCGGAGCGCGTGCGCCAGGTGGTGATGCGGCGTGGCGGCCAAACCCTGGTGCTACAGGCGTTCCAGCCGGAAGGGCAGGGATATCCGGCCGATGCCGTGGCGTGCGACCAGGTCTTCCAGCACTTCGCTTTGCCGGTGCCGGACATGGATGCGGCCTATGCCCGGCTGCTTGCTTTCGCGCCCATACCGATCAGCCATGGCGGCCCGCAGCAACTGCCGCAGGAGTCCGGCGGCGCTGTCGCGTTCAAGTTCCGCGACCCGGACGGTCACCCTCTGGAGCTGATCCAGTTCCCCGACCGGCACGGCGACGGCATCGACCACTCCGCAATCGCCGTCGCGGATGTGGAGCGGAGCATCGCGTTCTATCGCGGGCTGGGCCTGCAGGTCGCCACACGGCAGACGAACACCGGGGTGGAGCAGGACCGGCTGGACGGTCTGGGCGGGGCGATTGTGGACGTGGTGGGTTTGGCGCCCGAGCAGGCGACGCCCCACATCGAACTTCTCGGCTACAGCACTCCACCGGGCCGCCCGACTGCCACCTCCCAACCCGGCGATATCGCTGCGACCCGGCTGGTGCTTGAGGTGACGGACTTGCCGGCCACCGCCGCCACGTTGATGGATGGAACGCGAGCGCTGCTGACGCCCGATCCGGACGGGCACCTGCTAATGCTGGTTATACCAGGCGCGTGAGCCCGCCATACGCCGCGACGGCACCATCTGCGGTAAGCAGGACAACCGCTTCCACAGTGGCCTGAGCGATCAAGAGCCGATCGAACGGATCCTTGTGGAGCTTTGGCAGAGTCAGCACGGCGAGAGCATGGTGGCTGGTGACCAACATTTCGTTATATCCGCTCTCGAGCAGGCCGCGGCGGAGGAGCCGTGGATCAACCGTGAAGTCCGCTCGCTCAAGCCCGTGCTTGATCGTCGCCTCCCAGATGCTGATCGTGCTGAAACTCAGTTGATTTGCGGGGGCGGAGATCAGCGCGATTGCTTCGCTGGACAATCGATCGGGGCGTACCGCAGCCCAGACAAGCAGATGCGTATCAAGCAAGAGCCTCAAACGGTATCGCCGTAGAACATCGCCTCGATCTCCTCCTGACCCATGGTGTCGAAATCGTCGGGCACGACACCTTGGCCGAGCATGAAACCGAGCCGGGTCGGTGCCGTCGGCGTCTCCAGGCTCGTCACTTTGACGAGGGGCTTGCCGGCTTTGGCGATGATGAAACCCTCCCCGTTCGCGGCTTGGTCGACCAACCGGGAGAGATGCGTCTTTGCTTCATGGATGTTGACGGTCAGCATGATTGTGGCTCTGAACTAGACTAACTTAGTTTAGTTCAAGTCCAGCGATTGTTCAAGCATCCCCCGACAGATCCCGCCGCAGCCGGTCCAGCTCCTCCGTGTAGCGGCGAAGAGCGTACTGCTCGGTCAGCAGGCCGATCACCTTGCGCGTGTCCGCCGCGTCCACCACCACCAGCGCGTCCGACTCCGTGGTCTCGAACATCTGCACCGCTTCCTTGATCGTCATCTGCGGCAGCAGCACGTCCTTCGTGTGGTGCAGGATCTCCGACACGCGGGTGACCGTCTCGTCCGCACCGTGCGCCTCCGGCGTCAGCGCCAGCCCGGCGTAACGCCCGGCCTCGTCCGTCACCACGACGCGGTCGGCCGAGCCGAGCGGCACCTGGCGGCGGAAGCCGCTGAGCGTGGTGTCCGAGCGGATGGTGCGCATGTCCCGCCGCATCATCCGTCCCACCGTCAGGTTGCGGACCCAGCCGACATCCACCGCGGAGCGGATCGCCTCCCCGCGCAGGTGGAAGCGCCACGTCGCGAAGGAGTAGCCGAAGGTCCGCCGCACCGTGATGGCCGACACCACGGAGGCGGCGAGCACCGCCACCGTCATCGGCAGGCTGCCGGTGCTCTCCAGCGCCAGGAACGCCATGGTCAGCGGGCCGCCCACCACCGCCACCGCCATGGCGCTCATGCCGACCAGCGCGCAGACCACGGGCGGGATCGCCTGCGTGGCGGTGATCGTCGCCAGCCCGGCGGCGAACAGCTTGCCCGTCAACGCGCCCAGGAACAGCGAGGCGAAGAACAGCCCGCCGCGGAAGCCGGAGCCGATCGACACCGCCGACGCCACCGACTTGGCCAGGATCAGCAAGGCGATGTGCGTGGCCGAGTAGGGCGAGTCCAAGCCCAGCCGCAGCGCCTCATGCCCGGAGGACAGCACCTGCGGCGACCACAGCGCCAGCACGCCGACCACCACGCCACCCAGCACCGGGCGCAGCCAGACGGGCAGGCCGCTGCGGCGGACCCATTCCTCCACCAGCGTCACCCCGCGCATGATGGCGATGCCGCCCAGCGCGCACACCATGCCCAGCGCGAGCACGGGGAGGTAGTCGACCGGCTCCAGCACCGAAGGCACCTGGATGTCGAACCCGGCCGTGTCCGTGTTGAACACGCGGGTGACGAACACCGCCACGATGGAAGACACCACCACCGGGGCGAGCGTGGCCAGCGAGTAGGTGCCGATCACCAGCTCGAACGCGTAGAACGACCCGGTAAGTGGCGCCTGGAACGCGGCGGCGATGGCACCGGCCGCACCGCAGCCCACCAGCAGCCGCAGGTCGCTGCGACGCAGGCGGAACGAGCGGCCGAGGCGCGAGGCGAGGGCGGAGCTGATCTGGGTGTAGCCTGCCTCCAGCCCGACGGAGGCACCCACCCCGTTGGACAGCACGGTCTGCGCCGTCACGAACAGGCTGTCGCTGAGGGACATGCGGCCGCCATGCAGCGCGTTCGCCTCGATCGGGTCCACCGTCCGCCGGTTCCACCAGCGCGCGATCGCCCAGCCAGCCAGTCCGACCAGCAGGCCGCCCACGGTCGGCACGCCGACGGCGCGCACCCGGTCCAGGTTCACCGAGCCGGACAGCCGGTCGCCGCGTTGCAGTTCAAACAGCCACTCGTGGGCGTCCTGCGTGGCGACCGACATCAGGTGCACGCAGAGGCCGGAGGAAAGGCCTACGCCCGCGGCCAGCACCACCAGCCACAGCTCGTCGCCGCGGACCAGGGCCCGCAAGGTCTGCGGTGCGTGCAGCACGATCTCGCCCAGGCGGCGGCGCACGCGCTGCACCCGCCGCTCCATCACCGGCGGCGCCTCTATCGTGGCGGACCCCGCACCCGCAGACCGCAAGGACATCGGGCTCGCCCGCTCCTTCTGCTCGAAAAGACCATGGCCCGGAACCGGCCCGGGCAAGCGGCCCCTTCATGGAACCATGTGCTGCGCGGCACAATCCATGCGGCCTCCAAACGCGGCTAAAAACCAAGAAATATTGCCGGCGCAACGAACTGGGAGGTTGTCTTGGCCATTGTGACAGGAGAACGAGGGAGCGCGCGCGCTTGGCCGAGCAGAAAATCGCCGTCGTCACCGGTGCGACCGCCGGGCTGGGCCAGTGGGTGGCGTTGGACCTGACGCGGGCCGGCTACCACACCATCCTCGTCGCGCGGGATGCCGGACGCGGCGAGGCGACGCGGCGCTGGATCGCGGAGCGTGCACCCGGCGCGGTGACGGAACTGGTGATGGCGGACCTGTCCTCGCTGGCGCAGACCCGCGCGGCCGGGGAGGCGATCGCCGCTGCACACCCCCGCCTCGACGTGCTGGTCAACAACGCCGGGCTGATCACGCCGCGGCGGCAGGTCACGCCGGAGGGTCACGAGATGATCATGGCGGTGAACCACTTGGCACCCTTCGTGCTGACGTCGGCACTGGAGCCGGCGCTGCGCGGCGGCGCGCCGTCCCGCGTGGTCAATGTCGGCTCCACCGCGTCGGACCGGGCAAACCTCCAGGCGATGGACCTGGAGGGTGCCCGCTCGTGGAACCCGTACTCCGCCTATTGCCGGTCCAAGCTCGCCCTGATGATGGCGACGTTCGAGCGGGCGCGGCGGCTGGCCGGCACGGGTGTGGCGGTGAACGTGGTGCATCCCGGCGTGGTGTCGACCACGCTCGGCTCCGTGCCGGGGCCGATCGGCTGGGCGTGGAACCTCGGCCGACGGTTCATGATCACGCCGGAGCAGGGCGCGGTGACGCCGCTGCATCTGGCGCTGTCCCCGCTGGTGGAGGGCGAGACCGGCCAATACTGGAAGCGCAGCCGCCCGGTGCGGCCCAATCGGCAGGCGCTGGACGCGGTGCTGGTGCGGCAGTTGTGGCAGGAGACCGAGCGGCTGGTCGGTTGACGCCACAGTGCAAGCTGCCGAGATGTGCCGCAGACCACTCAGGAAGCCATCCATGACCCTGCCGCAGACCATGCGCTTCATCGAGGTGGCGCAGCCGGGCGGCCCTGACGCGATGGTGCTCGCCACCGGGCCGGTGCCGCAGCCGCGCGAGGGCGAGGTGCTGGTGCGCGTGGCCGCCGCCGGCGTGAACCGGCCGGACGTGCAGCAGCGCAAGGGCGCCTACCCGCCGCCGCCCGGCGCCAGCCCGCATCTGGGGCTAGAGGTCGCGGGCGAGGTCGTGGCGGTCGGCTCGGGCGTGACCATGCCGGTCGGCGAGCGTGTGTGCGGGCTGGCCAACGGTGGTGGCTACGCCGAGTATTGCGTGGTTCCCGCAACGCAGTGCCTGCCCTGGCCGCAGGGATACGACGCCGTTCGCGCGGCCGCCTTGCCGGAGACGTTCTTCACCGTCTGGGCCAATCTGTTCGAGATCGGCCGGTTATCGGCGGGCGAGTCCGTGCTGATCCATGGCGGCAGCAGCGGCATCGGCACCACGGCGATCCAGCTGGCCCGCGCGTTCGGCGCCCGCGTCTACGCCACGGCCGGCTCGGCCGAGAAATGCGACTCCTGCGTGAAGCTCGGAGCCGACGCGGCGATCAACTACAAGTCGGCGGAGTTCGTCGACGGCATCAAGCAGTTCACCAATGGCGCCGGCGTGGACGTCGTGCTGGACATGGTGGGCGGCCCCTACGCGCAGAAGAACCTGCGCTGCCTGGCGATGGACGGCCGACTGGTGATCATCGCCTTCCTGGGCGGCCCGAAGGTGGAGCAGTTCGACCTCACGGCGGTCATGACCAAGCGGCTGACAATCACCGGGTCGACCATGCGGCCCCGCACGGCGGCCCAGAAGGGCGCCATCGCGCAGGCGCTGCTGTCGAAGGTATGGCCCAAGCTGGAGGATGGCAGCGTGGCGCCGGTCATCCACGCCGTGTTCCCGATCGCAGACGTCGCCGCGGCACACCGGCTGATGGAGAGCAGCGAGCATGTCGGCAAGATCATGCTGACGGTCTGATGCGCCTCGCGGTCCGCGAAGCCGGGCAGGGCAGTCCGGTGGTGCTGTTGCACGGCCTGTTCGGGTCCGCCCGCAACTTGGGTGGCGTGGCGCGGGCCTTGGCGGCGTCGCACCGGGTGGTGTCGATAGATTTGCGCAACCACGGCGACAGCCCGCACGCGCCCGGCATGGACTACGAGGTGATGGCGGACGACGTGGCGGAAACCATGAACGCGGCCGGGTTGGCGGCGGCGGCGGTCCTCGGCCACTCGATGGGCGGCAAGGTGGCGATGCGGCTGGCGCTCTCCGCCCCGGACCGGGTGAGCCGCTTGGTCGTGGCGGACATCGCGCCCGTATCGTATCCCTCGCATTTCGGCGGGTTCGCGCGGGCGATGGCGGCCCTGCCCCCGGCGTTGTCCCGCCCGGCGGCGGACGCGATGCTGGCGCCGGACGTCCCGGACGCGGCGGTCCGATCCTTCCTGCTGCATAACTTCCGCCCCGGCGAGGGCTGGCGGATCGGCCTGGCGGACATCGTCGCCGCCTTGCCGCGGATCGAGACGTGGGACGCAGGGGATGGCAGCTATCCCGGGCCAACGCTGTTCGTGACCGGCGCGCGATCGGACTACGTCAAGCTAGACGACCGCCCGGCGATCCTGCGCCTGTTCCCCGCCGCCCGTTTCGTCGCGGTCAAGGACGCCGGCCACTGGCTGCACGCGGAGCAGCCGGCAGCATTCAACGCGACGGTGGCGGCGTTCCTGGCACGGCCGTAAAGCACTCGCGGATGAAATCTGACGCTTGATACCGGTGCCGTAAGTCGGCTTGTGGTGGGTGGTGAGCAGACGTTCCGCCCGGCTATGGTCCCTTCGCCTTATGACAGCCAGGGAGGCTCATATGTATAGCGAGCACCGGATCACCTCTGGTCGCGCCGCCCTGGCTGCCTACGTGATCGGCCAGGGCCACCCTGTGGTCTTCCTGCATGCGAATGTCTGTGACAGCCGGATGTGGCACGATCAGATGGATGCCGTACGGACCGGCAACAAAGCGGTTGCCTACGATCGCCGAGGCTTCGGCGGGACCCGCGCCGAGCAGGAGGACTTCTCGTCCGTTGCCGACCTGATGGCCGTGATTGATGCCGTGGACGACGGCCAACCCGCGATCCTCGTCGGGTGCTCGCAGGGAGGCAAGATCGCCCTCGATGCTGCCCTTAAGCACCCGAGCCGCATCAGAGGCCTTGTTCTTGTTGCACCGGGCGTAGGCGGTGCGCCCGAGCCGGTGTATCCGCCCGAGATCAAGGAAATACTCGCTCGCCAGAAAGCTGCTGAGGATGCAGGCGATCTGGACCAGGTGAACGCGATCAAGGCGCGCCTCTGGCTGGATGGCCCTCTCGGGCCCGAGGGCAGGGTCGCAGGGCACGCCCGGCAGCTGTTCCTTGACATGAACGGCGCCGCCCTCCGCTCACCCCCGATAGGGTCGAACCTCGACACCGCAACCACCTTCGGCCGCCTGCACGAGGTATGCGTGCCCACGCTCGTGATCTGGGGCAATCTCGATTTCCCGAATATCCAGGATCGATGCCGACACATCGCAGCGGAAATCCCAGGCGCGTCAGCGCACGAGGTGGCTGGTGCTGCACACGTCCCAAACCTTGAGCACCCGGCAGCCATCATGCCTTTGCTCACGTCCTTCTTGCACCGCTGATCGGCGGCTAGCGCCGGGCGTGGTGGACAGCAGACCTGAAGCAGCGGCTAGCTGCACACCCGGGTCATGAGGGGCCATGTCGGTTGTTTGGCTGAACGGCACAGTGGGATCGGGCAAGAGCACGGTCGGCGCGGCGCTTGCTGGCCTCCTTCCGTCTTCGAGGTTCCTGGACGGGGATGACTTGGCCGGTCCGCGCCACATGCCCGACCCCGCGCGTTGGGAAATGGCGCTCGTCGCGTTGCTTGGCGTCGTCATCCGCCCCGGGCGTTGCCGGTGGCTCGTCATTGCCTACCCGCTGGACGCTACCGGGTTCCTGCGATTACGGGCCGCTTGCGCGAAAGCCCGCAGGCCATTCGCCGTCGTGAACTTGGACGTGCCGATGCCTATGACGTTGCGCGGACGCGGCGGCAGGATGCTGACCACGGCCGAGAGGGAGCGCGTGCGGGCCATGCGCTCCCAGGGCTACCACCGCCGGCCCTTCGCGATGGCGACCTTGCGCAACGTGTACCCATCCGTTGGTCAGGCATCCCGGCGAGTACTGACCCTGGTACGCTCCACCTCCGTCCGTGGAAGGGCCGGTTAGGGTCGGCAGCCGCGGCACCCTGTCCGGTCCCGGCTAGCGCCGGGCTTGGTGGAAAGCGGCTGTAGCCGATCAAGCATCGCGCTATGATCTGCTATGCACGTTCCCGCTCCTGCAATCCTTCTGGACCTCGATGGCACACTGATTGATTCGCAGCCCGGCATTCTGTCGAGCTGTCGAACTGCGCTACGCGCCCTCGGGCATGTGCCAGGGCCGATGCAGGACTTGTCCGCCGTCATCGGCCCGCCGATGGACGATGTTATGCGGTTTCTACTAGCACCCTATGGTGATGATCGAATTACCGAAGCGGTAGCCGCTTACAGAGCGGATTATGGGTAAGCGTCCGGTGACCCCCGCCTTCTGACGTTGGTGTGCGTGTCGGTATGCTGCTGACTTTAAGGCTGGGCTTAAGGTCATGGACGGCGCGATCGAGATCATCACCGGCAGGGAGCGACGGCGTCGGTGGAGCACGTCGGAGAAGCTGCGCATCGTTGCCGAGACCTACGAGCAGGGTGCCACGGTCGGCGATGTCGCGGCCCGGCATGGTGCCTATCGCAGTCTGGTCTTTACCTGGCGCCGACAGGTCCGCGACGGCCTGCTCACTGCCCAGGCGCCTGGCGAAGCCATGTCGCCCTTCGTGCCGGTCCGCCTGCTCGATGGCCCGAGCCAGCCGATGGAACGGCCCATCTCCGCACCATCACCATCAAGCCTAGCCTCGTCGCGCACGGTGGAGATCAGCCTGCCGGGCGGCAGCGTGGTCCGGGTGGACCAGCACGTCGATGCCCGGGCGTTGCGCCGCATCCTTGGCGCCCTGCGGGGGTGATCGCGCTGCCGCCGGGCGTGCGGGTTTGGCTGGCGGCGGGGACGACCGACATGCGTCGCGGCTTCGACGGGCTGGCGCGGCAGGTGCAGCAGGCGCTCGGGCACGACCCGTTCAGCGGCCAGCTGTTCGTGTTCCGCGGCAGACGAGGCGACCTGGTGAAATGCCTGTGGTGGGACACCCAGGGCATGGTGCTCTACGCCAAGCGGCTGGAGCGCGGCCGGTTCACCTGGCCGCAGGCCAAGGACGGCGCGGTGTCCCTCACGCCCGCCCAGTTGTCCATGCTGCTGGAGGGCATCGACTGGCGCATGCCGGTGCGCAGTTGGCAGCCGGAGATGGCCGGGTAGCACGTCGTCCAGCCTGTACTTTCCAGGCTTGTCCCGGCATGATGCGGCGTGGCCATCGACTTGTCCGTTCTGCCCGACGAGGTGCGCGCGCTGATCGCGTCGCAGGCGGCGACGATCCTGCGCCAGCAGGCCGCGCTGGACGGCCAGGCAGCCCGCATCGAGCAACTCCGGGCGCAGCTGGCCAGGCTGCGCCGCATGCAGTTCGGCCGTTCGTCGGAGAAGCTGGACGCGGCGATTACCCAGTTGGAGCTGGCGCTGGAGGATTTGGAGGAGGAGCAAGGCGCGCAGGAGGCCGCCAACCCGGCCGTTGAGCCATCCGGAACACCCGCCGCACCCAGCCATGCCAAGCCAGCGCGTCGCCCGTTGCCAGATCATCTGCCGCGTCATGTGATCGAGCACGTCACCGCCTGTGCGTGCCCCGCCTGTGGCGGCGCTTTGCGGCGCCTGGGCGAGGATGTGACGGAGGTGCTGGACTACGTCCCGGCCTCGTTTCGGGTGGTGCGCCACGTGCGGCCGAAGTTCTCCTGCCGCCAGTGCGAGACCATCACGCAGGCTCCTGCGCCCAGCCTACCGATCCGCCGCGGCCGCGCGGGACCCGGCCTGCTGGCGCACGTGCTGGTGGCCAAGTTCTGCGACCACCTGCCGCTCTACCGCCAGTCGGAGATCTACGCGCGAGAGGGCGTCGATCTCGAGCGCTCGACCCTGGCCGATTGGGTCGGACAAAGTGCCGCGCTGCTCCGCCCGCTGGTGGACGCGCTGGAGCGCCACGTCATGGCTGGCGAGCGCCTGCATGCCGACGACACGCCCGTGCCGGTGCTGGCGCCTGGAACCGGCAAGACCAGCACCGGGCGGTTGTGGGCCTACCTGCGCGACGAGCGGCCGTACGCCGGGACAGCCGCGCCTGCCGTCCGCTACCGCTACACCGCCGACCGCCGGGGCGAGCACCCCAGGGCGCACCTGGCCGGGTTCACCGGCGTGTTGCAGGCCGACGGCTATACCGGGTTCAACGGACTGTACGACACCGGCCGTGTCGCAGAGGCCGCGTGCTGGGCTCACGTGCGCCGCAAGTTCCACGACATCCACGCCGCAGGTCCCTCGCCGATCGCGCAGGAAGCGCTGACCCGCATCGCCGCCCTGTATGCCGTCGAGGCACCGATCATCGGCAAACCACCCGACCTGCGCCGCCATACCCGCCAGGCCGAAGCAGCCCCATTGCTGGATGGCCTGCGCTCCTGGTTGGAAATGACCCTGACCAAGGTGCCCGGCCGCAGCGACGTCGCAGGGGCAATCCGCTACGCGCTATCGCGCTGGACCGCGCTAACCCGCTACGTGGACGACGGCGCCATCGCGATCGACAACAATCCGGTCGAGCGCGCGATCAGGCCCGTGGCGCTGGGCAGGAAAAACTGGCTGTTCGCCGGATCCGACGCGGGCGGCGAGCGGGCCGCTGCCATCTACAGCCTCATCCAGACCGCCAAGCTGAACGGCCTCGACCCCGAAGCCTACCTGCGCCATGTCATCGGCTGTATCGCCGACCATCCGGTCAACAGCGTCGCCGAACTGCTGCCCTGGAACATCGAGGTGTCAGCCGATGCAGTCGCAGGAACCGTCAAGCAGTAATCCCGCGGCCTCCATCGGACGCTTACGATTATGGTCAGAACGGTTTGTTCCAGAGTATGCTGTATAACGGCATTGCTGATTCCCTAAATAGGATGAAATTGGCCGGCGCGCATCTTTATCTAGCAACTTCGAAGCGCACAGTATTTGCCAGGCGCATTCTTGAGCATCTTAACCTGGAACCACTCTTTTCCGGTATTTATGGTTCAGAACCTGGCGGGGCAGTTGATCACAAACCTGAGCTGATCTCTCACATCGTCAGCAAACACACGCTCCTGCACAGCTGCTGCGTCATGGTGGGCGATCGTCGATACGACGTCACTGGAGCCCACGCGAATGGGATACAGGCTCTTGGAGTGCTTTGGGGTTACGGCACGCGAGATGAACTAGAGGCTGCAAAGGCCGACAGGCTTGTTGCAGACCCGGAAGCGCTTCCGGCAACTGCCCTAGCCATGGCAACAGGCAAATAAAATAACCGCAGTCTGTCGGGGGCGGCGATAGCTGCCCCTCATTCCTCGATCAAATGCCAGCCGGTGATCAGGGCACGGGTGCCAACATCGAGAGAGTAAACGCAGCCTCCTCCCGCACCCGGCTGGTCCTCGGCCCGGCTAATCGGCACCCCCTTGAGGCGGCATAGCAAGAGCCCGCCGACACCGCCGTGTGAGATGACGGCGATGTCCCCGAGCCCAGGGGCCTCTGCGATGACGCGCTCCAGCGCGGCCACGATCCGGCGCTGAGCATCGATTGCGCGCTCCCACCCGCGCACGCTCCTCTCCGGATGCGCGAAGAAGAGGTCGGCCGTCGCCTCGAACTCCGCCCTGGGAAGATAGCCTGTCGCGGAGCGCCCAGCTCCGCGACAATGGCCGGCTGAAAACCGAAGCGGTCTGCCACGATGCGGGCAGCGTCCCTGGCCTTGCGTTCGGCGCTGCTGAACACCGTGCCCAATCGGCTCATCCAAGGCTTATCCAACGCCAGGCCCATCCGTCGGATACCTTCCGGGGAGAGCTGCCAGTCTGGCACCGGCACAAAACGGTCGATGACGACTTCCGGGTGGGTGATGAAGTGCAAGGTCGGCATCATGGTCCGCTAGCTTGGCTCAGCGGTGACTTTGCCTTCATGGAGGAAGCTGTGCAATCCGACCGCGGAGAGTCTCCTTCGTGTCGAGGGCAGTTGTGGCCTGCGCTTGACCGGGGCTACCGCTCGCCCGACCCAGCCAAGGCCTGTGCGAAGTCGGTGATCAGGTTGCGTATGTCCTCAATACCGACAGACAGGCGTACAAGGCCCGGGCTTATGCCCATTTCTGCCCGTTTTAGCTCGCCCAGTTCGTGGAAGATCGTGGTCGCGACGGGGATCGCCAGCGTTCTGTTGTCGGCGAGGTGAGTGGAAAGCGTGACGATCCTGAGAGCATCCAGAACCCTGAATGTGTCGTTTTCGTCCGTCAGGTCGAAACTGATCAGCGCGCAATAGCGACCGCCGAACAACTCGGTGGCGCGCCCGTGCTGCGGGTGAGAGGCCAGGCCAGGGTAATACACGTTGGCCACCTGCGGCTGCGCCTGCAGCCACTGGGCGAGGGTGAGAGCGTTGGCATTGGTCTGGGTAATCCGCAGCCGAAGGGTCTCCGCGCCGATCGCGATGCGGTGGGCGTCCTCCGGCCGCAACGCGCCGCCGAGGTCGCGCAATCCCTTGCGCCGGATCTGGACGATGCCCCAGCCTGCGGCATCGCCCGTGCGATAGAGCGGATCGATGTTGGGGAATGCGCGCCAGTCGAACAGCCCCGTGTCGCTTACAGCCCCTCCCATGGCATCCGCATGGCCGGCGATGCCCTTGGTGAGCGAGTTGATCACGAGGCTGGCGCCGACATCCCGGGGCCTGAACAGCTCGGGCGTGGTCAGCGTGTTATCGACGGCGAACACCACCCCAGCCTGGCGGCACAGCGCGCCGATCCCGGCCAGGTCCGCCACCTGAGTGCGCGGATTGGCGATCGTTTCCACGAACACGAGCCGGGTGCCGGGCCGCAGCGCCGCGGCGACATGGGAGGTGTCGGTCGAATCGACGTAGCTGACCTCCACGCCGAAGCTTTCCAGCGTCCGGAGCACGCTGGCGGTGTTGCCGAACACGTATCGGCTGCACACGACGTGGTCGCCGGCGCGCAGAAGGGCGATGAACATGGCCGAGATCGCCGCCATGCCGGTTGCAAAGCAGGCGGTGGCGCGCGTGCCTTCCAGCAGGTCGAGCTTAGCTTCCAGCGCCGCGCCGGTGGGGTTGCCCTGGCGCGCATAGGTGAACCCGGGCTTGCGGCCCTGGAACACTTGCTGGAGCTCCTGCGCTGATCCGTAGCCGTAAAGCACGCTCGTGTGCATGGGAGCGTGGACGGCTCCATGACCGACGCCCGCCATCCGGTCGGCATGCAGAACCCGGGTAGCAAGCGTGGGGAGGTCGTCGCTGCTTGCGCCGTCGAGGAAGGAAAAGTCCGTAGTCATGCGTTCGCCCTCTTTCCGGAGGAGAACAGACGCTCTGCGGCTTAGCCCGTATAGTTGCCGGCTTGGCCACATCCCCCCTTGCGGGAGCGCCACCTTGCTTGGGGAGCAGGTTGGCGTTGGGCGTCCGCCCAACTCTTGATGTACCTAGATGCTTAGCTGGACCTGGATGGTTGAACAAGATGGTCCGATGGCAGTTTGGATGAAGGTGTCCGCTTTGTGTCGAACCCGGCTGATTGGGCTATGACTCTGGCCTGCATCACCCCGTTGCCGAGCATGAGTGAGGACATGAGCAGACCCGCACCACTCGCCGCCGCAGGTGCTGCGATGTGGCGCCTCGTCGAACGCCACACCGGACACGTCGGCTACAAGGGCGGAGCCAAGGCGGACGGGCTTCAGGCCATCCCCCCGGTCATCGACTGCTCGGGCTGGACCGCGCTGCTGCTGGCGACGGGCATGCAAGCTGCGAACTCGGCGGCAGGATGCGAAACGTTCAGCGCCGGTGACATCGCCGCCGTCCATACCTGGTCGGACCACATGATCGAAGTCCTCGAACGGCGGTCTGGTACCATCCTGCAAGGCGATCGCATCAGCCTCGATGCCTTGCCGCGCTACGCCACGATCGGGCTTCAGCAAGGCGGCGGTGCGTGGGCCGTCAATCACCCTCGCCACCGGGGGATCACTCACGTCGTCCAGATCGTCCGCGATCCCGTCAGCGGTGCTGCGCTCGTTTCCGAAGCACAAGGCTGGGCCGAACCGCGTGGCCTCAGAGTGACGCCCCTCTCGGACTGGCTGGCGGTGACGCATCCCTATCTGAAGACCGGCAAGGCATGGGGGGTGGACGCCTTCACGGGATTGGACAAGAGCGAAGCTCAAGCGACGTAGGTCCGTTCAGCGGTCGGGAGCGGCCGTAGCTGGGCGGTAACCAAGCTTCAAATCTTATCCACTCGCCCACTCGCCACGGCGCATCACCGGCTCGCTGCTGCCATCCGCCCGAATGCCGTCCACGTCGACCTCGCCCGAGCCGATCATCCAGTCGATATGGATCAGGCTGGTGTTGGCGCCGCGCCGCGCCAGCTCCGCCTCGGTCGCGGTGGTGCCGCCCTCCAGGCAGGTGCGGTAGGCCTGGCCGATGGCGACGTGGGAGGCGGCGTTCTCGTCATACAGCGTGTTGTAGAACAGCAGGCCGCTGGCCGAGATGGGGGAGGAGTTCGGCACCAGCGCCACCTCGCCCAGCCGCCGGGCGCCGTCGTCGGTGTCCAGCACCTTCTGCAGCACCGCCTGGCCGCTGCTGGCCGTGGCGTCCACGATGCGCCCGGCCTCGAACCGCACGGCGATGTCCCGGATCAGCGTGCCGCCATAGGAGAGCGGCTTGGTGCTGCGGACGTGACCGTCGACATGGGCAAGATGCGGCGTGGTGAACACCTCCTCGCTCGGGATGTTCGGGTTGCACACGACGCCATTCTTCGCCTGCTCCGACCCGCCGAGCCAAAGATGGCCTTCAGACAGCCCGACACGCAGATCGGTCCCGGGGCCCTGGAAGTGCAGCGCGTCGTAGCGCTTGGCGTTCAGCGCCGTGGTGCGCGCGCGCAAGGTGGCGTTGTGGGCCGCCCAGGCGGCGACCGGGTCGGCCTGGTCGATGCGGGAGGCGGCGAAGATCGCATCCCACAGCTTCGCCACGGCGGCGTCCTGCGGCAGGTCCGGGAACATCGCCGCCGCCCAGGACGGCGTGGCGTAGGAGACGATGCTCCAGTTGATGTCGAAATTGGTGATCAGCTCCAACGCCGGGCGATAGGCAACGGACCGGGCGCGGTTGGCGCGCGACACCCGCTCCGGGTCCTGTCCGGACAGCAGCGCCGGGTTGTCGCCACCGATCGCCAGCCGGGCGGCGCCGTTGCGGTAGGCGGCTGCCATCCCCTCGTACATCCAGGCCGGCGCGTAGTCGAACGCCGCGTCCGGCGCGTGCTGGTAGCGGGCAAGCGTCGTCTGCTCGTCGGACAGCAGCGTCGTCACCAGGCTGGCGCCCGCCTTGTAGGCGTGCTCCGTGATGCGACGGACCAGGGGCATCGCGTCCAGCGGCGCGGTCAGCACCACCTCCTGGCCCGGCACGAGGCCGAGCCCGACATGGACCGCGACTTGGCCCAGCAGGTCCAGCCGGGTTTCATGCGTCATCGAAGCGGGCAGGGCATCCATGCGCAGCTCTCCTATACGGTGGCGACGGGCGTCGCGGGCGAGCCGACGGCGCCGGGCAGGCGCAGCGGCGGGGCGGTCAGCAGGAAACGGTTGCGGCCATGGGCGCGCAGCCAGTCGGCCAGCTCCGACAAAAACCACATCTCACCCAGATAGGCGCCGAGCCGGAACAGGCAATGCGCGTGCAGCGGCAGGGTGGCGCAGAACGCCTCCGTGCAGGGCCGCGCCGGCGCCGCCTCGACCGCGTAGTTGTCGGCGATCAGCGCCACCAGGCCGGTATCGGTCACCCATTGCAGCAGCCGGTCGTCGCGGCCATCGAGCGCGGAGTTGGTCAGCCGCAGGCGTTCCGCATCCGGCTGCTTCTTCATGTCCAGCAGCATCTGTGCGAAGCCGGTGCGGAGGCAGACGAGGTCCCCGGGTTCGACGACGACGCGGTCCTGCTCCAGCACGCGCATCAGCGCGTCGTAGCCGACGATTTCCCCGGAGCGGCCGAAATGCGCCTCCAGGTCGATCATCACGGCGCGGCCCTGGATGCAGGACACCGCCATGTTCTCCACGCCCAGGCGTTGCGCGCCCTGTGGGCCGCCATAGGGGATTTCCTGCCCGTCGCGATAGATCACCGGCCCGGCGATGTCGCTGCCGGCGCGGAAACCGTTGTAGAACACGTCCTCCGGCTTCCCGTCGCCATCCACGTCGAACATCTGGCCGACATGGGCCAGCGTGTCCCATTGGGTGGAGTACTGCAGCGTCAGCACCACCTGGTCGTCGCAGACCACGTCCAGCGCGGTGGGGTCGTAGCAGCGCAGCGGCACCGCCATGTTGGCCCGGCCCTCGCGCATGGTCGGGCGCAGTTCCGGGGGTGTGCGGCGGGGATTGATCACGCTGCCGCCGGGGTAGTCGAGCGGCAGGGACAGGCAGAAGGTGCGGCCCTCCCGCACCTCGGCGATGCCTTGGAGCACCTTGTCGCGGGTCAGCAGGTTGAGGCGGCCGAGCTCGTCGTCCGGACCCCAATCGCCCCAGGTGGAGCCGGGCGGCCGCTGGGTCCAGCGGCTGTTGGGCGGCGTTGGCGCTGCCATGGTGCTATCCTCCCGAACGGTCCTGCCGATCCGCTAGCGGCTTGCGGCGGCGCTGTCCAACTGTGCATACAGGCTGGCGTGTTGGGAGATCCTGCTTGATCCGCATTGCCGCCATCGCCGCCATCGTGCTCCTGGCCGGGTGCAGCGCCACGGACTTCAACCGGCCGGGCCGGCCGCCAAGTTACCGGCCGCCCTTCGTCTCCGCGCCGTCGAACTCGGAGTTCGAGCCGCCGAACAGCCTGCCGCGCTGACGATCCGGTGCCAGCTTCGGGCGACTCCAGCTTTGCGGCGACCAGCCCGAAGCGTTCGCCGCTTTGATCCGTCAGTCCAGTAAGGGACGGGCCAACATGCGCAGGCGGTGGTCGCGGCCGATCCTCGAAGCGGCCGTTGCATTCGTCGCTGGCAGCCTTGGGTCCACCTTGGCGATGGACCTCCTCGACACCGAAGCGGGCGGAGGACGCCTCACGGGTCCGCTCGTGCGGATGTGCTTGTGCGGAAGCCTTGTCCTCTTGCTTTGCGCGGCCTTCTCGTTCACCCGACGCACCATCGTCACGGTGCTGACGTTGGCGGCCGCACTGCTCTGCCTGCCGCTCTTCCTTTACCGGGTGGTGCCGTCGTCGCTGACATGGCTTTCGGACGCACCGGCATCCGTCATGCCAAGCCAGGTGGTGACCCTGGACCCGTTGGCGGTGGCTGGCCTGGTCACGCTAGGCTTGCTGGCGCTGATCCATGCCAGTTTTCGCAACCAATCACCCCAGCCTTAGCGCCCGGCGGAAAGGATCAGCGGCAGGGTCAGCCCGGCGATGAGGCCAAGCTCTGGCGCGTCCGCCTCGCTGAACCGGTCTCCCGCCGCGGAGATGCTGAGGCTGGCGATGCAGCGGCCACCGAACATGACCGGGACGTTCACCATGCCGCCCACGCCAAGGCTGAAGATCAGCGCGTGGTCGAAGAAGGTGCGCTCGATGTCGGCGGCGTCGTGGCAGATATAGAGCTTGCCCTCGTCGATCGTCTTCTTGCCCCAGTGCGTGTCCTTCTTTTGCTTGCGGCCGCCGACCGGGTAGGCCTCCGTGTTGCTGGAGTAGAGCCGCTCGACCTCGGCCGTGGCGATGAGGTGGTTGAGCGCGGTGAACAGCCGCCGGTCGTAGATCCGTGTCGCCAGCGCGTCGATCGCCGTCCAGGCCGCCTCGCGGTCCGGCCCCGCCGTCAGATGCATGACGTGCGCGACGTCGTCGATCGTGATGTGAGTCATGACTGCTCCTAATTACGCAGATCAAGGCCCTCTCCCCCAAGGAGAGGGAGAAAGGTCACGGGATCGGAGCACCGGGTGGTCCCGGGCCTCCGGCAGCAGGCCGCGGGTGCGGAAGCGCAGCACCACGAGCAGCGATGCGGTGACCAGGAACTGCTGCAGTGCGGCGCCCTGCACCGGCCCCAGCCACGGGATCAGCGGCGTGACGAACCGCGTGCCCTCCAGGAAGACGACGATCAGCAGCCCGCCCAACACCGCGCCACGGTTGTTGCCGACCCCGCCCGAGAGCAGCGCCATCTTGATGTAAAGTGTCAACAGCGGGACGAAGATGTCCGGCACCACGAATGAGGTGTAGTGGGCATACAGCGCCCCCGCGAGGCCCAGCACGGCGCACCCGATCGCGAAAGCCAGCACCTTGAACGCCAGCACCCGCTTGCCCGCGACGGCCGCCACCTGCTCGTCGTCGCGGATGGCGCGCAGTACGCGGCCGAACGGCGAGTAGCTGAGCCGTTGCATCACGAGGTAGGTCACCAGCACGATGGCCAGCACCAGCAGCAGGTAGGCGACGTTGAACTCGGACGGCGTCAGGCTGCCACGCCATGGGCCGGGGATGCCGGAGATGCCGTCCGTCCCGTTGGTCAGCCAGGTCTCGTTGCTCGCCGTCACGCGTAACGACTCGGCAAACCCCAGCGTGACGATGGCGAGGTAGTCGCCGCGCAGCCGCGCCGTGATCAGCGCCACCAGCGCGCCCGCGACGCCGCCGGCCAGCGAACCCGCGACCATGCCGACGCCGATCGCGACCCCAAGCTTGGTCGTCAGCAGGGCGGAGGTGTAGGCGCCCACGGCGAAGAACCCGACCAGGCCAAGGTTCACCAGGCCGGTCATACCCCAGATCACGTTCAGCCCAAGCGACATCAGCGCATACAGTCCAGCCGTCACGCCGAGGGCGATCAGGTAGTTCGCCATTGCCTAATATGCCCTCTGCCCAAGCAGGCCGGATGGCCGCAGCACCAGCACCAGCAGGATGGCCAGGAAGCCCACGACGCTGCGATAGTTCGGCGTCAGCACCAGCAGGCAGAGCTCCTCGCCGACCGACACCGTCAGCGCGCCCAGCACGGCGCCGGGAATGCTGCCCAGCCCGCCCACCACGGCGGCGGCGAACACCGACAGGATGACGCGGAAGCCGGTCAGCGGGTCGATGGTGGTGTCCAGCCCGATCAGCATGCCGCCCAGCCCGGCCAGGCCCATGCCGGTGAAGGAGACGACGCGCGCCACCCGGGCGGCGTCGATGCCCTTGATGCGCGCGAGGGAGGGGTTGTCGGCCACCGCCCGCATCGCCTTGCCCGCCCGCGTGAACGCCAGGAACGCGAACACCGCCACCATGACGACGAGGGCGATGGCCATGTTCTCTACCTGCTGCGGCCCGACATGCAGCCCGGCGAACCGCCAGTCCCGGGTGATCGGCAGGTCGTATTCCCGCAGGTCGTTGCCGAAGACCATGCGCAGCAGGTTCTCCAACGCCACCGTGAGCGCGATCGAGCCGATGGCCGTGGTGACGAAGCCGGCGGCGCGGAACGGTCGCAGCACGAACTCGTCGGTCGCCACCCCCACCAGGCCGGCGCCGAGAAAGGCCAGGCCTAACGACGGGACGATCGACAGACCGAACACCACGTTGCCGATCCACCCGGCGAAGGCGCCGACCGTGGCGTGGGAAGCCAGCGCGAAGTTCGGGAACCGCAGCACCGCGTAGATCGCGCTCAGCCCGATGGCGGGCACCGCCAGGATGGTCCCCGCCATGAAGCCGTTGAGAACCAGCTGGGCGATTTCGGCCAGCAATCAGGCGACCTTGAGGAAGGTCAGCGCCCCGTTCTTGGCCAGCAGGTAGCGGAACTTGCAATCCTGGATGTCGCCGATGTCGGTGAAGTCGCAGGGGCCGCTGGCGCCCTCGTAGTTCACCTCGCCGCCCTTGGCCAGGATCGCCAGCCCGTCCACGGCGCTGTAGACCTTGGTGCCGTCGCCTTGGGAGACGCGGCGCACCGTGTCGCGGATCGCCGTCCCGGTGGCGGCCTTGGCCCGGGCGATCGCCAGGCCCACCAGGCTCATCCAATCGACCGCCTGGGTCTCGTAGGAATCCGGGTTCTGGACGCCCAGCAGCTTGATGGCGCCGGCATAGGCCGGGGAGTCGACGTCGGCGGAAGGCTGCACGGTGTAGGTGCCGTCCGTCACCTCCTTGGGCAGCGACTCCACGGACTTGCTGGTCAGCGCATAGGATTGGGTGAAGCGCGGGCCGTCATAGCCGGCGCGGAACAGGTCGCGCAGCAGCACCGTCACGTCGGGCGTGTAGCCGTTCAGGTAGATCATGTCCGGCTTGTCGCGCAGGATCTGGTCGACCTCGGAGCGGTAGCTGGTCTTGTTCGGCTCGTAGACCAGCCCGCCGACGAGCTGCGATCCGTGTTGCGCCAGCACCTCCTTCACCCGGTCCTGCGTCGGTGCCGCGAAGGGTGACTGGATGGACATGATGGCGACCCGCTTGGCCCCGGTGGCGGCCATGAACTCGGCGTGCTTGGCGCCTTGGAGATAGTTGTTGGGCTGCGTGCGGATCAGGTAGCCCCCGTGCGGCAGCCTGGTGATGTTGTCCGCACCCGACGTGGTGGTCAGGAAGGTCTTGCTCTCCCAGCAGACGGGCGCCACTGCGGTCGTGACGGCGGAGGCCCAGGTGCCCATGATCGCCGGAACCTTGTCCACGTCCACCAGCTTGCGCGCCGCACGAACGGCGGCCTCCGGGTTGGTCTGGTCGTCCTCGACCACGAAGGCGACCTTGCGGCCCAGCAGCCCGCCCACGGCGTTGATCTGCTCGCCCACCGCCTGGATGGCCTTGAGCATGCGCGGTCCGTCGAAACCGCCCGCCCCGGTCAGCGGCGTCAACACGCCGAGCGCCAGCGGCGCCTCCTGCGCGCGCAGGAGCGCAGGGGCTGCCAGCGCTGCGGCGCCAGCCGCCAGTATGCGACGCCGGGTGGCTCCAGGCAGCGTTGGGGTTACAGTCACATCGACCTCCTGTTCGAGTTGTCCGATCTTGAACATCTTCCGTCGGGCTTTAACATGCATGCCATGATGGAAAAGCGGGTTGCTGCCGGAAGAGTCATGCTGGGCGGCTTGGAGCGGGCAAATACGCCGAAGCGGGGTGCGACCGCCGCTGACCTGAACAAGCTCTTCCGTGGCATGGACGCCAAGCTGCAGCGGATCGAGCGGCTGGTCGCGAAGACGGAGCGGACGCTGGCGCGGAAGTAACCGTCCGCGCCATGCCGTCTCTCGCTGATGTCTGGCGGATCGCCAAGAAGATCGACAGCCTGCTCGAACTTGAAGAGCGGCAGAACAGAAGCCTCGCCATACTCGCCGACCGGCTTTCGGCACTCGAGCGCCGAATGGACCGTCTGGAAGCGCGCGAAGAGATCGTGGTTGCCAAGGCAGAAGGTGCCGCACGATCCGCGGCAGCCATCGCCGGCGCCTCGTCGATCGCGGACATCGCCCGTCGAGTGGGCGTGTTGGAAGGGCGTGCGGCCACGGCGCCGGCGAAGCGCATCAAGCGAGACACCTGACTTGCGCAGACAAGGTCATCCTCCCAGGAAAACCCGCCTGATCTCCGGATCCGCCGCCAACGTGCTGGCCACCCCGCTGGCTGCGGTGCGGCCGTCCACCAGCACGTAGGCGCGATCGGCAATCGCCAGCGCCTCCATCGCGTTCTGCTCCACCAGCGCCACGGCCACGCCGCCCGAGTTGATCGCCTTTATCTCTGCGAACAGCTCCTGCGCGGCCTTGGGCGACAGGCCGGCCGAAGGCTCGTCCAGCAGAAGCAGCACCGGGGCGACCATCAGCGCCATGCCCATCGCCAGCAGCTGCCGCTCGCCGCCGGACAGGGTGCGGGCCGCCTGCTTGCGCTTGCGCCCCAGCACGGGGAAGCGCGCCATCGCCTCCTCCATGCGTCGGGGCACCTGCCGCGGATCGACATAGCCGCCGATCTCCAGGTTCTCCCGCACCGTCATGGTCGGGAACACGTTGTGCTCCTGCGGAACATAGGCCACGCCGCGCCGCGCCAGTTCAGGCGGCGGCAGCCCTGCGACGGGCCGGTCCAGCAGGGTGATCGAGCCAGCGGACGGCGCCAGCAGCCCAGCGACCGCCTTCAGCAGGGTGGATTTCCCCGCGCCGTTGGGACCGATGACGCAGACGATCTCGCCCGGCGCCACGCCGAAATCCACACCCTTCAGGATGTGGTCGGCCGTGGAATAACCCGCAACGACACCCGACACGGTCAGGAGGCCCAACGCTTGCCGCCCATATACGCATCCTGCACCGCGCCATCCGCCGCAACCGCGTCGAAGCTGCCTTCCGTCAGCCGGCGCCCCTCCGCCATGACGATGACGTGGTCGCAGAGCCGGGCGACCATATCCATCTGGTGCTCGATCAGCAGCAGCGTGACGCCGTCGGCGACGATCTCCTGCAGCCGCTCGCCGATCTCGCGCGACAGGGTCGGGTTGACCCCGGCCAAGGGCTCGTCCAGCAGGATCAGCTTCGGCTCGGTCATCAGCGCCCGGCCGATCTCCAGCAGCTTCTTCTGGCCGCCGGACAGGGCGGCCGCCGGGTTGTCCAGCACGTGCGCCAGCCGCAGGCGATCGGCGACCTCCGTCGCCCGGGCCTGGAGCACCGCCTCGCGCGCCCGCATCGCGCGGGTGCGGAGCAGGGCGGCGGCCACGCCTTCGCCCGGCTGGGCCGCGCCATACAACAACAGGTTCTCCCGCACCGTCAGCCGCGGGCAGCCGCGGGCGATCTGGAACGTGCGGACCAGGCCGGCGCGGGTGATCCGGTCCGGCCGCCAGCCGGTGATGTCGGTGCCGTCGAACAGGACGCGGCCGGTGCTGGGCGGCACCACGCCGGACACGCAGTTGAACAGCGTCGTCTTGCCCGCACCGTTCGGCCCGATCAACCCGGTGATCCGCCCCGCCGCCACGGTCATCTCCACGCCACTCAGCGCATGCACGCCGTAGAAGTCGCGGGTGAGCTTGCGAACCTCCAGCAGTGCCATGCCACCCTCCCGCGCTGCCGAAGCAGCATCCATGCCATGGCGGCTCAAGATGCGGTCAGATACGCCGCCCGGTCGAGGAATTCGGTCGCCTCCGCGACGATGCGGGCGTGGAACTCCTGCGCGATGGGCGAAAGCGGGCGGTCCGCCGCATGGACGATCGCGGTTCCGATGCTGGTCGCGGGGAGGAAGCCGCGCAACACCACGTTGCGGCCGATGAAGTCGTGCGCGCTGAACGGGTCGACGATGGCCACGCCCATCCCTTCGTCCACCAGGACGCAAGCGATCGTGGCGAGGTGCGTGTCGATCATCTGCCTGCGGCGCACCGTCTGCAGCGCGAGCTGGACCGGGTGCAGACCGTCCGTGAACCGCTTCAGCAGGATCAGGTTCTCGTCGTGCAGATCCTCCGCCTGCACGGCCGCCTGCCGGGCCAGGCGGTGGCCCTGCGGCAGGGCGACCACCGCGTGGTCTGCCAGGGGGTGCACCGTGAAGCCGTCGCGCTGGAACGGCATGTCGACGAGGCCGATGTCGTAGCGCCCATCGATCACGCGGGCTCGGATGGTGGAGGAAGGCAGGCTGTCGACCAGCACCTTCACCTGCGGGCGCTGGCGTGAGAAGGCAGCGACCATCCGCGTCAGGTAGGCAGCCATCGCCGGAAGGGCTGCGACCCGCAAGGTCCCACCACGACCGATGCGCAGGTCATCGGCGAAGTCGCGGATTTGCTTCAGCCCGATGAACGAGCGCTCGACTTCCGCCAACAACGCCTGCGCCTCGGCGGTGGGGATGACCAGGTTCCCGCGCCGGTGGAACAGCGCCAGGCCAAGCTCCTGTTCGAGGTCGCGGATCAAGCGGCTGACAGCGGGCTGCGTGACATGGATCGCGTTGGCTGCGGCGGTCATCGCGCCGGTGAGCATGACGGCGCGAAACGCCTCTACCTGCCGACTTTGGATCATGGTCGAGTATAACACTGGGTCATGCTGCAAACTCGATTTTGCATTTGTAACGTTTACGGACGCGTATCACACTTCGTCAACGTTATTGAGACCCAGAAACGATGCAACCGGTTAATTCTCATCCTGCTATCAAAACGTCACGGTCGGGCCATAGGCGTGGCGATGATCTCGTGCAAAGGAAGCTGCGGTTTCCTCTTGCAAATCATTCGTTAACTATCGTAAATGAAATCAATCTCGCCATACGGGAGCGCTTGTCATGAGTGTCACCACCTCTCAACGGCAAAACATCTGGGAAGAGACCGAAGAGGAGTACAGGAAGCGCTGCGAACTCGCCAACTCGCCGCGCGCCGGCTGGACCGGGACGATCATCGGCTTGTTGATCGCCATCCCAGCGCTGGTCATGCTGATCATCGAGCGTTGATGTGTTCGTCGTCCTGGCGGTGATCGTGCTGTTCTGCCCGGTCTGCATGGCGGCCTGGATCTATGGCGGCATGGGGGTTTGGCGGGGCGTGGAACTGTTCCTGCTGCTCGCCGCGGCACCGCCTGTCGTGCTGGCGGTGACGCTCTTCACCCGGGGGATCGCCTTCCGATCGACCAGGCCGGCCGTGCGAGCCGCCTCCGCCTCGGCCGGGCTTCAGTAGCCGGTCCGGCCGGACGCGGAGGCACCGTTGCCCGAAGGGCTCTGCGGCGCATAGACGAAGCCGGGCGGCAGGCCCGGCGCCGCCGGTCCGGCCGGTGGGACCGGCGCCACTTGGCCCGGGCCGCGCAGCAGGTCGCACGTCCAGCGCCAACCGGCTGCATGCCCGGTCAACTGCCCGCCGCGGTCGTAATCGCACCGGCAGCCGCCTTCGCTCACCTCACCGTCCAAGGCCGCCGTGCAACGCGGCAGCATCGGCTGCGTCGCGGCGGCGAAGCCGGTCAGACACAGGGCGATCGTCACCGCGGCCGTTCGGGTCATGCCCGCAGTGTGCGGCGGCGGGGTTAACCGCCGCTCAACGCAGTGCGGCGCCTGGCATCAGAAATTGTGCGGCCCACGCCTCGTAAGCGTCCGCCCGGGTCACCTCGCGCATTGACCCGCGGCTGGCGAGGCTGCCCACCTCGTCCGGCGGCACGCCCTCCCGCAAGGCCTTCATCGCATCGTGGATGGCGCGGACCGACGCGGCGAAAGGTTGGTGCCCCTGCAGGCTGACCCGCACGCCCAGCGCCGCCAGGGCATCGCGGTCGCCCAGGCCCGCCGGCGCGTTGCCGAGGATGATCGGGAGCGCGCTCGCCGCATGCAGCGCAGCCAACTGCCCGGGCTCGGTCACCCCGGTGAAGAACAGCGCGTCCGGCCCCAGCGCGGCATACGCCTTGGCGCGGGCGACCGCGTCGTCCAGCCCGCTGATGCCGACCGCGGCGGTGCGTGCCACCACGCAGAGCGCGGCGTCGTCCCGCGCCGCCAGGGCACCGGCGACCTTGCCGACGCCTTCCTCGATCGGCAGCAGGCGAGGCCCGGTGGCGCCGAACGGCGCGGGGAGTTCCGTGTCCTCGATGGTCAGCGCCGCCACGCCCGCGGCCTCCAGTTCCTGCACCGTGCGCATCGCGTTGAGCGCGTTGCCGTAGCCGTGGTCGGCGTCCACCAGCAGCGGGATCTCCGCCGCGCGGCAGATGCGCCGGGCCTGCTCGGCGAACTCCGTCAGCGTCAGCACGACGATGTCGGGGGCGCCGAGCACCGCCATGGATGCGACCGAGCCGGCGAACATCCCCAACTCGAACCCAAGCGATGCGGCGATGCGGGCCGAAACCGCGTCGTGGACCGACGCCGGGTGGATGCAGCCTGCCCCGGCCAGGATGTCCCGGAAGCGTCGACGCAGCCGATGCGCGGTGTTGCCGGCCATGGCACCCTCCTTGCTCGTCGCGATCGATCAAGGCGGCACCGGGCGGCCCATGACGCGGCGATCCCGGCGGATGTTCCGCCGGATCGCCCGCGTCGTAAACAGCAGGGTCGTCGCGCTCGGGTGGTGGGCTAGAACTCCTCCCACCCGTCCGGGTCCACGTCCGACACCCGCTTGACCGCCGCGCCGCCGCGGCCGGTCTTCATCGTGACCGCCGCCGGGCGGCTCGGCGCAGGCCGCTCCGCACGGCGCTGCGGCGCTGGCCGGGCGGGGGCCGCCTCGGCCGCCTGGCCGAGCTGGAAGCGGCCGGTGAGTTGGGCCAGCGCTTCGGTGTCCTGGGCGAGCGAGTGGCTCGCCGCCGTCGACTGTTCGACCATGGCCGCGTTCTGCTGCGTCACCTGGTCCATCTGGTTGATGGCCGTGTTCACCTCCGCCAGGCCGGCAGCCTGCTCGTGGGCGCTCGCGGCGATCTCGGTGACGACGCCGTCGATCTGGCCGACCTGGCTGACGATCCGCTCCAGCGAGCGGCCCGTCTCGGCCACCAGTTCGACGCCGCGGTCCACCTGCTGCGACGAGGTCGAGATCAGCGACTTGATCTCGCGGGCCGACTCCGCGCTGCGCTGCGCCAGGGCGCGGACTTCGCTGGCGACCACGGCGAAGCCGCGGCCCGCATCCCCGGCCCGTGCCGCCTCCACCCCCGCGTTCAATGCCAGGAGATTGGTCTGGAACGCGATCTCGTCGATGACGCCGATGATCTGGCTGATCTGCCGGGCCGAGGTCTCGATCGCGCTCATCGCCGTCACGGCATCACGCACCACCTTGCCGGAATGCTCGGCATCGGCCTTGGCGGTGGACACCACGCTGCGGGCCTTTTCGGCCCCGTCCGCCGTCTTGCGCACCGTGGCGGTGATCTCGTCCAGCGCCGCGGCGGTCTGCTCCAGGCTGGCGGCCTGCTGCTCCGTGCGGCGGGACAGGTCGTCGGCCGCCTGGGTGATCTCCGCCGTGCCGGACCGGATGGTCGCGGTGTTGGCGGTGATCACGCCCATGGCCGTCTGCAGCTGGGTGGTCGCCGCGTTGAAATCCTCCCGCAGCTGCTCGTATTCCGCCGCGAAGGCAGTCGGCAGCCGAACCGTGAGGTTGCCGGCCGAAAGCTGCGCCAGACCGCCGGCGACCGCATCCACCACCGATTTCTGCGAGGCCGCCGCCGCGTCGCGTTCCGCCTCGTGGCGGGCATGTTGGGCTTCGGCCATCTTGCGCTGCCCGTCGGCATCCTGCGCCAGCCGGGCTTTCTCGACCGCGGCGTCCTTGAACACCTGGACCGTCTCGGCCATCGCCCGGGTCTCCGCCAGGGACCCCCCCGTCGGGACGACGGCTTGCATGTTGCCGCTCGCCAGGTCCCGCATGGAGGCGGACAGGGCGCGGGTTGGGCGAGTGATCGAGCGGATGACGAGCGTTGCGCAGCCGATCAGCAGGGCGAGCACGGCCAGCGCGACGCCGCCCAGCCGCATGGCGGACGCCTGGAACTCCGCATCGAGGTCGTCGAGATACATCCCCGTGCCGATCATCCAGTGCCACGGCTCGTAATACCGGTAGACGCCGAGCTTCAGGGTCGGCGTGGTCTCGCCCACGCGAGGATAGTAGTACTCGACCTCCGCCACGCCATCGCGGATGGCGCGGGGCATCACGTCCGGGATCCAGGCGAAACCGTGGCTATCCACCTGCTTGGAGAAGTCGACCCCCACGTTCTTCGGGTTCGGATGGCCGACGGTGACGCCTTTCGTGTCCAGCACGAAGAAATAGTCGCCCTTGCCGTGAACCATCGATGCGATCTGCGCCGCCGATTGGGCTTTCGCCGCCTCCTCCGTCATCTTGCCAGCCGCCACCATCGCGCGGTTGAAATCCGCCAGCTTGGCCAGCGCTTCGCTCGACGTGGTGAGTTCGGCCACGCGCTGGTCCCGTAGGCCTTGCCACTGCGCGTGCAACGCATAGCCCATGACGGCGAGCAGGCCGAGCCCGAACAGGGCCGTCAGGGCGTAGAGTCGGACCGACAAGCGGGAGAAGACAGCCAAGCGTTGCATCATGCCTCCGGACGTCATCGGTCTCCAACTTGCCAATTGATGGTAAAGACTTCGTTGGTGCCGCGGCCGGCGGTCCCGCGCTGGACACCGTGCGGCCTGCAGGCTAGGCGGCACGGGTCATCGCTGGGGGGATGCTGGATGTTCCGTCTGGACGGCAAGGTCGCGCTGGTCACCGGCGCGTCCGGCGGCATCGGCGCCGCCATCGCACGTGCGCTGCACGGCCAGGGCGCCCGCATCGCCTTGTCGGGCACCCGCGCGGAGGCGCTGGCGGCCCTTGCGGCGGAGCTGGGGGAGGGTGCCTTCGTCTGCCCGGCCGACCTGCGCGACCCTGGCGCGCCCGATGCGCTGGTGGCCGCTGCCGAACGGGCGGCCGGGCCGCTGGACATCCTGGTCAACAACGCCGGCTTCACCCGCGACATGCTGGCGTTGCGCATGAAGGACGAGGACTGGCAGGCCGTGCTGGACGTGGACCTCACCGCCCCGTTCCGGCTCGCCCGTGCCGCGTTGAAGGGCATGGTGCGGCGCCGCGCCGGGCGCATCGTGGCCATCGCGAGCATCGTCGGCAGCACGGGCAACCCCGGCCAGTCGAACTACGCGGCGGCGAAGGCCGGCCTGGTCGGCATGACCAAGTCGCTGGCACAGGAGGTCGGCTCCCGCGGCATCACCGCCAACGTCGTGGCCCCGGGCTTCGTGCAGACCGCGATGACCGACAAGCTGAGCGACGAACAGAAGAAGCGCCTGGCCGATGCGATCCCGCTCGGCCGCATGGGCCAGCCGGCGGACGTGGCCGGCGCCGTGGTCTACCTCGCCTCGGACGAGGCGGCCTGGGTGACCGGCGCCACGCTGCACGTCAACGGCGGCATGGCGATGCCGTAGTCGGCACTGCCGGTCGGATGGATCACCCCCGCCAGGGCAGCCGCAACCCGCTCGCTCACCCCGTCCCAGTCGCCCGGGCTGTCTTGGCGAAACAGGCGCATGCAGGAATACCAGGGCGAGTCGGCGCGGCCGAGCATCCAGCGCCAATCCGGCGCGTGCGGCAGCATCACCCAGACGGGCGTGCCAAGCGCCCCGGCCATGTGGGCGACCGCCGTGTCTACCGTGACGACGAGGTCCATGGCAGCGATCGCCGCCGCGGTCTCCCGCCAGTCGGTCAGCGCATCGGCATGGTCCGCCACGCCGGGCATCAGGGCGATGTCCTGGGCCGGCTGGCCGACCTGCAGGCTGATGAGGTGACCCTGGCCGGCGGCAAGGATCGGCGCCAGCGCCTGCACCGGCATCGACCGCCGGGCGTCATTGGAGTGCAGCGGGTTGCCCGCCCAGACCAGGCCGACGCGCAGCCCGGCGGGCAGCCTCCGATCCCAGTGCGCGGCCCGGGCAGGATCTGCGGTCAAGTAGGCAGCGGGATAGGGGACGGTCGCCACCGTGGTGCGGAACAGCCGCGGCAGGCTCATCTGGTCGACCCAGAGGTCGTAGGCCGGGCGGCGGCCCCGGGCGCAGGCCTGCGCCACACCCGGCATGTCCGCCAGCAGCGGGACCAGGGACGGGGCGCACTCCACCACCACCTCCGCGCCGCGTTGGGCCAGCAGGGGCAGGTAGCGCGCGAATTGGATGGTATCCCCCAGGCCCTGTTCGGCCAGGACCAGGATCGTCCGGCCGTTCAACGGACCACCCTCCCATTGCGGGCCGGGTGCGCTGCCGAAGCTGTCGGGGAAGCGGCGCTTGCGCCACTCGTACTTCTCCCAGCCGGCAGCCATGTCGCCGCCCAGCAGCAACGCCACGCCCTGGTTCCAATGCGCGGCCGCGAAATCCGGCTGCAACGCGATCGCGGTCTCGTTGCGGGCCACCGCCTCCGCCACCCGGCCGAGGCCGGCGAGCAGGTGCCCGAGGCTGGCATGCGCCTCCGCCATGCGGGGCTGGGCGGCGATGGCGCGGCGGATATGCTGCTCGGCCAGGTCCGCCTGGTCCAGCTCGGCATAGGCGTTGCCGAGGTTGAGGTGGGTTTCCGCATGGTCGGGGTTGGTTGCCAGCGCGTGGGTGAAGGCGGCCACCGCCGCTTCCGGTTCCCCCATCGCGTTGAGCGCGGTGCCGAGCAGGGTCTGCGCCGCGGCAAAGGCGGTGTGCTTGGCCAGCGGCTCCAGCGTGTCCAGCACGGCCCAAGGTTGCCCTGCTGCGAGCTGGGCCCGGGCCAGCGCCACCCGGCCGTCGCGATGGGTCGGCCGCAGAGCCAGGGCGCGGCTCAGGTAGTCGACGGCCTCGTCGGCCCGGTCCGCGGCAAGGGCGGATTCGCCCAGGAGGAATAGGGCGTTCGGTTGCTCCGGGTCGGCAGCAAGGACCTCGTGCAGCAGCGCTTCCGCCTTGGCGTGGTGCCCGGCGCGGCTATGCGCGATGGCCTGGAGCAGCGCTTCGATCGGGTCGGTCATGATCGCAAGGGTGGGGGAGGCGGGTTAACGCGGCGTGAACCGGCACTCACCCAGACCCTCTCCTCGAAGGAGGGGGAGGAGAATAGAAGCCTTCTCCGTCTGGGAGGAGGGTGGGGGAGGGTGCAGCCCGCCAGATCAGCACTCGCCCGGCGCCGTGCGTCCGCTCCGCCAGCATGTCATCGGCAGGTGCGCTCTCGTCCCGCCCTGCTTCCGCCACCAGCAGGGCGCCGGGGGCGACCCAGCCCGCCGCGGTCAGCGCGGCCACGGCGCGGGGCAGCAGGCCCAGGCCGTAGGGCGGGTCCAGGAAGACCAGGTCGCACGGGCGGCCGTGCGGCGGATGCAGCACGTCGGCGGCGATCACCTGCGCCGCGGCGGGATGGCACGCGGCGACGTTGGCGCGCAGCACGTCCAGCGCGGCGCGGTCGCGTTCCAGGAACACGGCCGAGCCGGCGCCACGCGACAGCGCCTCCAGCCCCAGCGCCCCAGTCCCGGCGAACGCGTCCAGCACCGCCAGGCCATCAAGCCGCCCACCCCAGGGCGCATGCAGCAGCATGTCGAACAGGGCCTGGCGCAGCCGCTCCGCCGTCGGCCGCGTCGCCTCGCCCGGCGGCGCGCGCAGCATGCGGCCGCGCCAGGCTCCCGCGATGATCCTCAGGGGTGGCCGGTTCCGGTGCGGGTCGGTTTGGCCACGTCCGGCAACTGCTCGCGCAGCACCTTGCCGGTCACCTCGTCCACCTCGCCGCGCCCCAGGTTGCCCAGCTGGAAGGGCCCGTATGCCACCCGGATCAGCCGTGTCACCTGCAGCCCGAGATGGGTCATCACCCGACGGACTTCGCGGTTGCGGCCCTCGCGCAGGCTCACGCTCAGCCATGTGTTGCTCAGCGCCCGGGAGTCGACCGCCGCCTCGATGGCGCCGTAGCGCACGCCCTCCACCGTCATGCCATCCGCCAAGCCGGCGAGCGCGCGTTCCGGCACCACGCCGTGCACGCGCACGCGGTAGCGCCGGGCCCAGCCGTTGGACGGCAGTTCCAGCTGGCGGGCGAGGCCGCCATCGTTGGTCAGCAGCAGAAGCCCCTCGCTGTTCAGGTCCAGCCGCCCGATGCTGACGACGCGGGGCAGCCCCTCCGGCAGCCGGTCGAACACCGTGGGCCGGCCCTCCGGATCGCGATGGGTGGTCATCAACCCGTCCGGCTTGTGGTAGCGCCAGAGCCGGGCGCGGTCCGGTGCGTCGACCACGCGGTTGTTCACCTGCACGATGTCGCCGGGATTGACGAAGGTCGCCGGATGGGTGACGGGGGCGCCGTTCAGCTTGACGCGGCCCTCGCCGAGCAGCTTTTCCGCATCGCGCCGGCTAGCCACCCCGGCGCGGGCCAGCCACTTCGCGATCCGCTCGCCGCGGTCGGGGCTGGCAGGGTCGCTCACGACGCGGCTGCGATGAACGCGGCGAAGATGCGCGCGTCGCCCGGGTCGAGCAGGAACTCCGGATGCCATTGCAGCCCCAGGCAGAACCGGAAGCGCGCATCCTCCACGCCCTCCACCACGCCGTCCGGCGCCACGGCGTTGATGGTGGCGTGCGGGCCGGGCGTCGCCACCGCCTGGTGGTGGGCGGAGTTCACCTGCATGCTCCCCGCGCCCACGATGCGGTGCAGCAGCGTGCCGGGCATGACCGTCACGCCATGCCCCGGTTCGTTGCGAGGGTTCGGCTGCTCGTGCTCCAGCGCGTCCGGCACCGCGTCGGGGATGTGTTGGAACAGGGTGCCGCCCAGCGCCACGGCCAGCAGCTGCTGGCCCCCGCAGATGCCCAGCACCGGCATGTCCCGGGCCAGCGCGCCCCGCACCAGCGCCAGTTCCGCCGCGGTCCGCCGGTCCTTCAGCGTCACCGTCGGGTGGATGTCCGCCGCCCCATACAGCGCGGGCGACACGTCGAAGGCGCCGCCTGTCACCACCAGCCCGTCCAGCCGGTCCAGCAGGGCGGCGGCCAGCTCCGTGTCATGCGGCAGGGCGACCGGCAGCCCCCCGGCCGCGGCGACCGCGTCGGTGTAGTTGGCGCGCAGGGCATACCAGGGGAACCGCGACCAGCCGCCGGGCTGCTCGGCATCCAGGGTCACGCCGATCAGGGGGCGGGTCATGTCCCGTCCCTAGACCCGGCGACCCTCGCCGGGCAAGACGGCGGCATGGACGCCATGGCCATCGCCCTGGAAGAAGCACGCCTGGCCGCCGCGCGCGGCGAGGTGCCGGTCGGCGCCGTGCTGCTCTCCCCGGGCGGAGCGCTGCTGGCGCGCGGCGGCAACCAGGTGGAGGCGGAGCGCGACGCCAGCGCGCACGCCGAACTGCTCGTCATGCGGGCAGCCGCCCGCCTCGGCTCCGGCCGGCTGCTCCGATGCACCCTGGCCGTCACGCTTGAGCCGTGCCCGATGTGCGCCGCAGCCGCCGTGCATTTCCGCATCGGGCGGCTGGTCTTCGGCGCCTACGATCCGAAGGGGGGCGGGGTGGAGCACGGCCCGCGCCTGTTCGATGCCCCCGGATGCCTGCATCGGCCGGACGTCGTCGGCGGCGTGCGTGAGGCGGAGTCGGCCGCGTTGCTGCGGGAGTTCTTCCTCGCCCGGCGCTAGGCTTACCGATACAGCGAGGGCGGCCGGCGATCCGGTGACGGGACGGGAGCCACCTCGTCCTCCACGGTCCGCGCCCGCACCGGCACGTCCACGTCATACAACGGCTCCGTCGTCGCCAAGGCGGCGGCTGGCACGACGTGGGTGCGGGCCATGATGCTCTGCACGAGCGGCACCTCGCCTTCCTCCGCCCGCACCATGACCAGTTGCTGGCCGCGCTGCAGCCGGGATGCGATGGCCTGGCCCGACTTGTTCTTCACGCCGAGCCGGACCACCGCCCCGATCGCCGCACCGATCAGCCCTCCGACGATGGCGAACACCACGCAGGGCAGCACCCAGCCCGTCGCAACCAACGGGTCGGCGAACGGAACGGCGACGGCGCCGACCCCGGCCAGCACGCCCAGGCCGCCGCCGATGGTGCCGCCCAGCGTCGCACCGGTCGTCACCGGGTTCTGCGCCAGGTCACCGCTGACCTCCTGCGGGAGCCGCGCGTCCAACTCGCTGTCGATCAGGCTGACGTTCGCGGGTGAAATCCCGGCCGAGGTGAGATCGGCGACAACCTGCACGGCTTCGGCATAGCTGGGATAGAATTGGTCGATCGTGCGTTGTGCCATCGTAACCGGTCGTCCCTCGCGATTTGGACCATGTCGCCGAGCGATATATCACCGGGTAGACGTTGCAGCCTATTAAGGAGTTCCACATGCCCGTCCACAACCGCATCGCCGATTTCGCAGCGGACATGACGGAGTGGCGGCGCGACATCCACGCCCATCCGGAGCTGGCGTTCGGCGAGCACCGGACCAGCGAGCTGGTGGCGGAAAAGCTTGCGGCCTGGGGGATCGAGGTGACGCGCGGCATCGCCGGCACGGGCCTGGTGGGCACGCTGCGCCAGGGCACCTCGCCGCGTGCGATCGGTATCCGCGCGGACATGGATGCGCTGCCGATGCCGGAAGCCAACGAGTTCGGGCATCGCTCGCAGACGCCGGACGTGATGCACGCGTGCGGCCATGACGGCCACACCACCATGCTGCTGGGGGCCGCCCGCTACCTGGCGGAGACGCGGAACTTCGACGGCACCGTGCATTTCATCTTCCAGCCCGCGGAGGAGAACGGCGGCGGCGGCGAGGTGATGGTGAAGGAGGGCCTGTTCGACCGCTTCCCCTGCGACATGGTGTTCGGCGCCCATAACGACACCACCATCCCCATTGGGCAGATGACCGCGGTGCCCGGCGCCGTCTGCGCCAACACCGACGATTTCTACATCCGCGTGAAGGGGCGCGGCGGCCACGCGGCCCGGCCGTTCCGCGCCATCGACCCGGTGGTGATCGGCGCGCAGATCGTGCTGGGGCTGCAGACCCTGGTGGCCCGCCGGGTGGACGCGCTGGACAGCGCCGTGCTGTCCACCTGCCAGTTCCACGCGGGCAGCGCCACCAACGTCATCCCCGACGAAGCGACGCTGAGCGGCACGCTGCGCACGCTGAAACCTGAAACGCGGGAGACGATGGAACGCCTGATGCGCGAACTCGTGGTCGGCACGGCCGCGGCGAACGGCGCCGAGGCGGAGTTCACCTTCGAGCGCGGCTATCCCTCCGTCGTCAACGACCCGGCGGCGGTGGAGCGCGCCGCGCTGGCCGGCGCCAAGCTGCTGGGCGCCGACAAGGTCATCCACGAGCGGCTGCCCGGCATGGGCGGCGAGGATTTCGCCTACATGGCGCAGAAGGTGCCCGGCTGCTTCGTGCGGATCGGCCAGGCGGATGGCGAGCGGGGCAGCAAGCCGGTGCACACCGTGCTGTACGACTTCAACGACGACATCCTGCCGATCGGCGCCTCGCTCTGGGCGACGCTGGTCGAGCAGGAGTTGCCGCGCCATGGTTGAGATCGGCACCGGGCAGACCGGCATGCGGACCGAACGCGACTCGATGGGCGCCATCGAGGTCCCGGCCGAGCATTACTGGGGCGCGCAGACGCAGCGGAGCCTGCAGCACTTCTCCATCGGCGACGACATCATGCCGATCGGCATCCCGCACGCCTACGGCACCGTGAAGAAGGCGGCGGCGCTGGTCAACCTGGCCGCTGGACGCATGCCGGCGGACCGGGCGCACGCGATCTGCACCGCCGCGGACGAGGTGGTCGCCGGCAAGCTGGATGCGGAGTTCCCGCTCTACGTCTGGCAGACCGGCAGCGGCACCCAGTCGAACATGAACGCGAACGAGGTGATGGCCAACCGGGCGACGCAGCTGCTGGGGCTGGAGATCGGCGGCAAGGGCCGGGTGCACCCGAACGACGACCTCAACATGGGCCAGTCCTCCAACGACACCTTCCCGACCGCGATGCACGTGGCCGCGGTGCTGGAGCTGGAGGCGCGGCTGCTGCCGTCCCTTCGGGCGCTGCACGACGCGATCGCGGCCAAGAGCGCGGAGTGGGCGGACGTGGTGAAGATCGGCCGCACCCACCTGCAGGATGCCGTGCCGCTGACGGTGGGGCAGGAATGGGGCGGCTGGGCGGCACAGCTCGCCTTCGCCATCCGCGGGGTGGAGCAGTCGCGGGCCGCGTTATACGAACTGGCGGCGGGCGGCACGGCGGTCGGCACCGGGCTGAACGCGCCGCCCGGCTTCGCGGAGGCGATCGCCGCCAAGCTTGCGGAGCTGACCGGGCACCCGTTCGTCACCGCGCCCAACAAGTTCATGGCGCTGGGTGGGCTGGACGCGATGGTCGCGGCGATGGCGGCGCTGCGCGGCGTGGCGATCGTGCTGCTGAAGGTGGCCAACGACGTTCGCTGGCTCGGCTCCGGGCCGCGCTGTGGCCTAGGCGAGTTGGTGCTGCCGGAGAACGAACCCGGCTCCTCCATCATGCCCGGCAAGGTCAACCCGACGCAGTGCGAGGCGATGGTGATGATCTGCACGCAGGTGATCGGCGAGGATGCCGCGGTCGCCTTCGCCGGGGCGCAGGGTCAGTTGCAGCTGAACGTCATGCGCCCGGTCGTGATCAACAACTTCCTGCACAGCGCCCGCATCCTGGCCGACGGCGCCGGCACGTTCCGCCGCTACACGATCGAGGGCACGGCGCTGAACCGCACCCGCATCGCCGAGCTGCTCGACCGCTCCCTGATGCTGGTGACGGCGCTCGCGCCCACCGTCGGCTACGACAAGGCCGCGCAGATCGCGCACGAGGCGCACGTGCACGGGACCACGCTGCGCGAGGCGGCGCTCGCCTCCGGCGCGATCGACGCGGAGACGTTCGACCGCGTGGTGGACGCCAGGGCGATGGTCTAGTGGCGCGTTAGCGGGGAACGACAAAGCTCGGATCAGGCGGGGCGGGTCCGGATCGATCGGCCGGGCCGGGCCGGGCCGGTGGATCGCTCCTTCGCAAGGACGCGAAGCCACCCGTGGACTCTCCCGTTCGTCTGCCCCCAATATCCCGCCGCAGTGCAGCGTGGTTGGAGCAAGGGCATGAAGCGTCGCGATTTCCTCGCCGTGGGCGGGGCGGGCGTTCTCGGAGCCAGCCTGCCCGGGCTGCGCGCCGGGGCGCTGGAGCGGGTCGGCGACGGCCAGATGCTGGTGTTCTCCGGCGGACAGCCGGTTCCGGTGCTCGACCCGCATGTGCGCTACGACTGGTCCACTCGGATGATGCAGCAGGCCATCTATGACGGCCTGGCCAAATACGTCGGCAACCCGGCCAAGGTGGTCCCGTGGCTGGCCGAACGCTGGGACACCAGTGCGGACGGGCTGACCTGGACCTTCCACCTCGTCGCCAACGCGAAGTTCCACAATGGCGACCCGGTCGATGCCGAGGCCGTCCGCTTTTCGTTCGAGCGTGCGCTGAAGCTCAACAAAGGCGTGGCCTGGATGCTGAAGGGGCATCTGGAGCCGACCGGCATCGCCGCGGTCGACCCGCAGACCGTGCGCATCACCCTGACGCAGCCCTACGGCGCGTTCATGTCCTTCATCCCGCTCTGGTTCATCGTCAACCCGAAGCAGGTGGCCGGTGACGATTACGGCCAGAAGTTCCTCACCGACGGCGATGCCGGCTCCGGCCCGTTCCGCATCAAGCGGTGGGACGGCCAGGCGGTGATGGCGCTGGATGCGGTGGCGGATTACTGGAAGGGCTGGCCTATGCCGCAGGGCGAGCGCCCGGCCGGCGTGATCTACCGCGTCATCCGCGAGCCGGCGCCGCGCAAGGCCGCACTCCAGCGCGGCGAGGTCGACATGGTCACCGAGATGACGCCCGACGACTACGACCAGATGGCCAAGATGGCCAACATCGTCGTGACGGACGACACGGGGATGACGCCCTTCACCATCCAGATGAACACGGCGAAGGGCCCCACCGCCGACGTCAACTTCCGCAAGGCGCTGGCCTACGCCTTCGACTACGACGCGCTGCTGCAGATCGAGAACGGCGCGGCCAAGCTGCTGGACAGTCCGTTCCCCAACGCCATGACCGGCCACGTGCCCGTTGCCGACATGCCGCGCCGGGACTTGGACCGTGCCCGCTCCTACCTGGCGAAGACCAAGTGGCCGAAGGGCGGCATGGAGCTGGACTACACCTATGTCGCCGGGCTGGAGGTGGAGCGCCGGATCGGCCTGGCGCTGCTGGAGTCGTTGCAGCCGCTGGACATCAAGGTCAACGTCGTGGCCCAGCCCTGGCCGACGCTGACCGCGCGCGGCGCCAAGCCGGAGACGGCGTCCGACCTGGTGGCGGTGTACGTCACGCCGGTCAGCCCGGATGCGGACGTGATCGCCGCGCAGTACTCCTCGGCCGCCGCCGGGCAGTTCTGGGCCATGCACCAGTTGGCCGACCCGGAGCTGGACAAGATGATCGCCGACGCGCGGGCGGAGAACGACCAGGCCAAGCGCATGACGATGTATGCGGCGATCCAGCAACGCATCGTCGACCTGCAACCCTGCATCTTCGGCATGCAGGAGGACCGCAAATGGGCCATGCGCCAGTATGTCCGCGGCTTCGAATACTGCCCGGTGCGGCTGACGGGGGAGGCGGACCTCTACACGCTCTACGCCGCGAAGGCCTGAGCCGACGCGGCCATGTTGCGCTTCCTCGCCGCCCGGCTGTCGCTCCTGGCGCTGATGCTGGGCGGCCTGGTGGCGATCACCTTCGTTGTCGCCAACGTCGTGCCGTCCGACCCGGCGGCGCTCGCGGCCGGGCCGGATGCCACGCGGGACATGGTGGCGACCATCCGGCACGAGTATGGCCTGGACCAGCCGTTGCCGGCGCAGTTCGTGCGCTACGTGCGCGACATCCTGCACGGCGACCTCGGACGTTCGGTGCAGACGGGCGATGCGGTCGGGGCGGACCTCCAACGCTACTTCCCGGCGACGATGGAATTGGTGCTGCTCTCCATGGCATTCTCCGTCGTGGTCGGCGTCCCGCTCGGCGTGCTGGCCGCGGTGCGGCGCAACCGCCCGGTCGACCATGCCGCGCGCGTGTTGGCCGTGTCGGGCGTGGCGCTGCCGGCGTTCTGGGCCGCGCTGCTGCTGCAGCTGGTGTTCGCCGTGCATCTCGGCTGGCTGCCCACCAGCGGTCAGCTCTCCGTCGCCACGGCCCCGCCGACCCCGCTCACCGGCATGATCCTGCTGGACGCGCTGCTCGCCCGGGATTGGCCGGTGTTCTGGGAGGCATTGCGTTACGCCGTGCTGCCCGCCTTCGTGCTGGCGCTGCCATCGCTGGCGGCGATCGTGCGGGTGAACCGGGCCGAGATGATCGAGGTGCTGGGCGCCGACTACGTCACCGCCGCCCGGGCGCATGGCGTCTCGCCCTGGCGGGTGATCGGCTGGCTGGCGCTGAAGAACGCGATGCTGCCCACGCTGGCGATGGTGGGGCTGCGGCTCGGCTGGACGCTCGGCAGCTCCTTCCTGGTAGAGACGGTGTTCGACTGGCCGGGGATCGGGCTCTACGCCGTGTCGTCCGCCATCGCCTCGGACTTCAAGCCGGTGATGGGCGTGACGTTGGCGGTCGGCGTCACCTTCATGCTGGCCAACCTGGTGATCGATCTTGCCTATGGCTGGCTCGACCCGCGGACCCGCACGGCATGAGCGGCCTGGTGATGGCCTTGGCCACGCCCCGCCGGGCGGCACGGCTGCGGCGGTTGCGCTTCGTGGTGTGGACGTTCTCCGGCAGCGCCTCGGCCCTGCTCGGCCTGGGGCTGGTGGTGGCGTTCCTGCTGCTGGCCGCGTGCGGCCCCTCCATCGTGCCTTACCCGGCCGATGCGGTGGGTGCGATGCACCTGGCGCAGCGCCTGCAGCCGCCCTCCGCGCTGCACTGGTTCGGCACCGACGAGATGGGCGACGACATCCTCTCCCGCGTGGTCATCGGCACCCGGACCAGCCTGTGGGTCGGCCTGGTCATCACCGGCGTGGCCAGCCTGGTCGGGGTGCCGCTGGGCATCGCCGCCGGCTACCTGGGCGGGGTCAGCCGCAGCGTGATCATGCGGCTGACGGACGTGTTCCTCGCCGTGCCCGGCCTGGTGCTGGCGCTGGCGATCGTCGCCGCCCTCGGGCCCGGCGTGATGCACGCGGTGCTGGCGCTGTCGGTGGTGTGGTGGCCGGGCTACGTCCGGCTGATCGAGGCCAAGGCGCTGACGCTGCGCAGCGAGCCCTATGTGGAGGCGGCGCGCACCATGGGCGCCGGACACCGCTGGATCCTGCTGCGCCACATCCTGCCGAACTGCGTCTCGCCGCTGATCGTCAAGGCGAGCATGGACATGGGGTTGGCGATCCTGGCCGTGGCCTCGCTGGGCTTCATCGGCCTGGGGGCCAAGCCGCCGGCGCCGGAATGGGGTGCGATGGTCTCGGTCGCGCGGACCTACATGCCGGATTGGTGGTGGTACAGCCTGTTCCCCGGGCTGTTCATCTTCCTGACCGTGCTGGGCTTCAACCTGTTCGGCGACGGGCTGCGCGACATGCTCGACCCACGCAGCGCCCGGGGCTGAGTGGGCCGGAATGACCGCTCGACCGGCAGCGGTGGGCCTCAGCCCCCCGATCAACCCCATGACCGCCCTGCTGGACATCCGGGGCTTCCGCTTGTCCTTCACCGGCTACGAGGGAACGGCGCAGGTGCTGGACGGCATCGACCTCGCGGTGCAGCCGGGCGAGGCGGTCGGGATCGTGGGCGAGACCGGCTGCGGCAAGTCCGTGCTCGCCCGCAGCATCCTGCGGCTGAACCCGTCGCCGCCAGCCCGGGTGGACGGCGGCAGCATCCATTTCGCCGGGCAGGACGTGTTCGCCATGGGCTCGGCGGCGCTGCGGGCGCTGCGTGGCGCTGGCATCGGCATGGTGTTCCAGGACCCGGCCACCTACCTGAACCCAGTGTTCACCGTTGGCAGCCAGATGGCCGACGTGTTGCGTGCGCACGGCGTGCGCCGCCGCGCCATCCGGCCCCGCAGCATCGAGTTGTTGGAGGCGGTGCAGCTCCGCGAAGCCGCGACGCTGCTTGGCCGCTACCCGCACGAACTGTCCGGCGGCATGCGCCAGCGGGTGCTGATCGCGCAGGCGCTGGCGGCCAACCCCAAGCTGCTGCTGGCCGACGAGCCGACCACGGCGCTGGACGTGACGGTGCAGCGCCAGGTGCTGGCGCTGATCAAGGACCTGGTGGCGCGGCTGGGATTGACCCTGGTGCTGATCAGCCATGATCTGGGCGTGATCGGCGCCACCTGCCGCCGGGTCGTGGTGATGTATTCCGGCGCCATCGTGGAGGATGCCCCGGCGGAGTCGTTGTTCCGCGCGCCGCTGCATCCCTACACGCGCGGGCTGCTGGCCGCGGTGCCGGACCTGGAGCGGCCGGGCGCCATGCCCGCAAGCATCCCCGGCGGCATCCCGTCACTGCGCGCGCCGCCCTCCGGCTGCCGGTTCCATCCGCGCTGCGGGCTGGCGATGCCGGTGTGCCGCACAGTAGCGCCGACCTTGCAGGGCGACGCCCACCGCACTGCCTGCCACGCGGTGGCGGCGTGACAAGCCCTCTCGCTCTGGGAGAGGGTTGGGTGAGGGTCGGCCAGGCATGCCATCGCCGCAGCTTGCGCAGATGGTGGCACCCTCACCCCGGCCCTCTCCCAGAGGGAGATTGGTTCGGCTGGGTTCGCGGGGCATGACGCCCCTGCTCGAACTCCGCGACGCCACCTGCCGGTTCGGCACCAAGCGTGCGGTCGATGGCGTCAGCCTGGCGCTGCATCCGGGCGAGGCGCTCGGCTTGGTCGGCGAGTCCGGCTCGGGCAAGACGACGGTGCTGCGCATGATGCTGCGGTTGGCGCCGGCCAGCGCCGGGCAGGTGCTGCTGGACGGGCAGGACATCACCCGCGGCCCGGTGCGTGCCTTGCGCCGCCGGGTGCAGGTCGTGTTCCAGAACCCGCATGCAGCGCTGGACCCGCGCTGCACCATCGCCGCCTCGGTCACCGAACCGCTGCGGCTGATGGGCGGCCTGTCACGCCGGGCGATCCGGGAGCGGGTGTCGGGATTGCTCGACGACGTCGGGCTGGGCGAGGAGTTCCTCTGGCGCTACCCGCACGAGCTATCCGGTGGGCAGAAGCAGCGCGTCTGCATCGCCCGCGCGCTCGCCCCGGAGCCGCAGGCGCTGCTGCTGGATGAGCCGACCTCGGCGTTGGACGTCTCGGTCCAGGCGCAGGTCATCGAGTTGCTTGCCCGGCTGCGGGCGCGACATCGCCTGGCCTACCTGTTCGTCTCGCACAACCTCGCGGTCGTCCGGCTGCTGTGCGAGCGCGTCGCCGTGATGCGCGACGGCAGGCTGGTCGAGGAAGGCACCGCCGCCACCGTGCTGGGCCAGCCGTCGCACGACTACACCCGGGCGCTGCTCGCGTCCGTCCTTCCGCCCCGATACACGCAGGAGACCCGACCATGACCGACCAGGCCCGTTGGCGCATCGGCTTCGACATCGGCGGCACGTTCACCGACTTCATCCTGCTCGACACCGCGCGCAACGACATCCGCCTGCACAAATGCCTGACCACGCCGGCAGACCCGTCCGTGGGTGCGCTGGAGGGCCTGGCGCAGATCGTGGCCGACGCCGGCATCACGCTGGGCGACGTGGGAGACATCGTGCACGGCACCACGCTGGTCACCAACGCGCTGATCGAGCGGCGGGGCGCCACGCTGGGGCTGATCACCACCGCCGGGTTCCGCGATATTCTGGAGATGGGGACGGAGCAGCGTTACGACATCTACGACCTGTTCCTGCAATATCCGGAGCCGCTGGTGCCGCGCGCGCGGCGGCTGGAGGTGCCGGAGCGGATGGACCGGGACGGCAACACCGTCGTCCCCCTCGACACCGCGGCGGTGATGGAGGCGGCGCGGCGGCTGGCGGCGGACGGGGCGGAGGCGGTCGCGGTGTGCTTCCTGCACGCCTACCGCAACCCGGCGCACGAGCAGGCGGCGGGGGCGGCGATCCGCGCGGCGTTCCCGGACATGGCGGTGTCGCTGTCCTCCGACGTGGTGTCCGAGCTGTGGGAGTACCAGCGCCTGGTCACCACCTGCGCCAACGCCTTCGTCCAGCCGCTGATGGACCGGTACGTCCATCGGCTGGAGCGCGAGCTGTGGCAGCGCGGCTTCCGCGGCGCGCTGTACCTGATGCACTCCGCCGGGGGCCTGGTGTCGCCGGCGATGGCGCGCGCCTTCCCCATCCGCCTGTTGGAGTCCGGCCCGGCGGGCGGCGGGTTGGCCACCGCGTTCTTCGGCCAGGAAGCGGGCAAGGCCGACGTGATCAGCTTCGACATGGGTGGCACCACGGCCAAGGCGTGCCTGATCGAGGGTGGTCGCGCCGCCATCGCCGCCGAGATGGAGGCGGCGCGGGTGCACCGCTTCAAGAAGGGCTCCGGCCTCCCGATCAAGGCGCCCGTCATCGACATGATCGAGATCGGCGCCGGCGGCGGCTCCATCGCCAGCATCGACGAGGTGGGCCTGCTGCGGGTGGGACCGCTCTCCGCCGGCGCCGACCCGGGACCGGCCTGCTACGGCCGCGGCGGCACGCAGCCGACGGTGACCGACGCCAACCTGGTGCTCGGCTACTACGATCCGGGGTTCTTCCTTGGCGGCCGGATGACGTTGGACCGCGATGCCGCGATCCGCGCGCTGGAGACGGTGGGCACGCCGCTCGGCCTGTCCGCAGTGGAGACGGCCTGGGGCATCCATCGCGTGGTGACCGAAAGCATGGCGGCGGCGGCCCGTATCCACATCGTGGAGAAGGGGCGGGACCCACGGCGCTACGCCATGGTCGGCTTCGGCGGCGCCGGGCCTGCGCATGCGGCGGGCGTGGCGCGGGTGCTGGGCGTGTCCGAGCTGCTGATACCACCGGCCTCAGGTGCCGCCTCCGCACTAGGCTTCCTGGCCGCGCCGCTGTCGTTCGAGCAGGTGCGCAGCCACCCGGTCCGCCTCGACGCGCCCGGCGCCGCCGCGGCGATCGATGGGGTGTTGCGAGCGCTGGAGGACGAGACGCGCGCACCGCTGCTGGCGGCCGGGGTGGCCGCCTCCGACATCGTGACCGAGCGCCTGGCCGACATGCGGCTGTTGGGCCAATTGCACGAGATCAGCGTCGCGCTGCCGGAGGGCGTGATCTCGGAGGCTGCCATGCCGGGTATCCGCACCGCCTTCGCCGCCGCGTACACCGCCCGCTACACCTCGGTCTATGCGGGGGTGGGCGTGCAACTCATCTCCCTGCGGGTGCGCTGCCGTGGCCCAATACCGCGATTGACGTTGGCGCAGGCGGACCGCCCGGCCGCGGGAGCGGCGCAGAAGGGCATGCGGCCCGCCTGGTTCGGCGAGGGCTTCGTCGAGACGCCGGTCTACGACCGCTACGCGCTGGTGCCCGGCAGCACCCTCGCCGGGCCGGCCATCATCGAGGAGCGGGAGGCCACCACCATCGTGGCGCCGGGCGACACCGTGGCGGTCGACGCCACCGGCACGCTGCGCATCGCCATCGCCGTCGCCGCACCTGCCAGCGCCCGCATCACCCCGGCCACGCCCGTTGCCGCGGCGATGGCGCTGATCGAGGCGGACCCGGTGTCGCTGGAGATCATGTGGGCGCGGCTGGTGACCGTGGTGGAGGAGATGTGGCACACCATCGTCCGCACCGCCTTCTCCCTGATCGTGTCCGAGGCGCAGGACTTCGCCACCGACCTGCTGGACCCGGCCGGCGAGAGCCTGGCGCACTCGCCGCGCGCCATGCCGGTGTTCAACCTGACGGTGCCGATCGCGGTGAAGGCGATCCTGCGGAGATACCCGGCGGCCACGCTGCGGCCCGGCGACGTGCTGATCACCAACGATCCGTGGCTGTGCGCCGGCCACCTGTTCGACATCGCCGTGGTGACACCGGTGTTCCGCGGCGAAATGCTGGTGGCGCTGACCGCCACGGTCGGCCATGTCGGCGACATCGGCGGCACCAAGGACTCGCTGCGGGCGCGGGAGATCTACGACGAGGGCTTCCAGATCCCGCCGATGTACCTGTATCGCGCCGGGCAGCCGAACCAGGACCTGTTCACCCTATTGGCCGAGAACGTGCGCAAGGCGGAGGAGGTGCTGGGCGACGTGCACTCCTTCGTCGCGGCCAACCAGCTGGGCGCCGACCGGCTGCTGGCGTTCATGGACGATTACGGCATGCACGACCTGCGGGCGTTGGCCGCGGTGGTGCAGGACCGCTCCGAGGCGGCGGTGCGCGAGGCGATCGGCCGGCTGCCGGACGGCGTCTACACCTCGGAGATCTGGAACAACCCGCTCGGCACCAAGCTGCGCTACCCGCTGACGGTGACGGTGCAGGGTCAGGCGATCGAGCTGGACTTCGCCGGTGCGCCGCCGCAGCAGCCGCAGGGCGGGCTGAACTGCACCTACTCATATGCGGCCGCGCATGCGACCTACCCGATGAAGTGCATCCTCAGCCCGGGCGTGCGCAGCAATGCCGGCTGCTACCGTCCATTCACGCTGAAGCTGCCGCCGGGCTCGATCCTGAACTGCGACAAGCCGGCGAGCGTGAACCTGCGCACCCGCACCGGCTGGTATCTCGCCCCCAACATCTTCCGTGCCCTGGCAGCGGCCGCGCCCAACCAGGTGCAGGCCGCCACGGGACTGCCGCACGCGGTGAACATCTACGGCCGGGACCGCAATGGCGTGCTGTATGCCGACCACTTCTTCATGGGCGGCGGGCAAGGCAGCAGCTCCCGTTCGGATGGCAAGTCGGCGTTGCTGTATCCGACCTCCGCCTCCAACACCTCGGTCGAGTTGATGGAGACGCGTGCCCCCGTGCTGGTGATCGAGAAGGTGCTGGTGACGGATTCCGGCGGCGCCGGCCGGCACCGCGGCGGGTTGGGCGTACGCACAAGGTTGCGCAAGCTGCACGATGACGGCCTGCCGACGCTGTTCTCCGTGTATCCGGAGGGTGTGGGCATCCGCACGGACGGCCTGTTCGGCGGCCAGCCAGGCGGCGAGGTCCGCGGCGTGGTGCGCGACCTGGCGGGCGCCGTGGTGCAGGATTGCGGCACTGGCGAGCTGGTCACGCTCAACACGGTGGATCGGGTGGTGGAGGTGCAGCTGGCCGGCGGCTCCGGCTACGGCGACCCCCGCCAGCGCGCCCGCCGCGATGTGGACCGGGACGTGGCTGGTGGCTACGTGTCGCCGGAAGCGGCGGCGCGGGAGTATGGCAATCTGGCGGTCCTCCCTTTAGCTGGATAGAATGGGAGCGGCGACGCCACCTGGCTCTTGCATGAGGAACCGGAGCAATGGCTAACCGGCTTTGTCATCGCCTGACGAGCTTGATCGGCAGCTTCAGCAGGGCGCCCACGAGTTGATGCGCGACGCCGTCGGAACCCAGGTTATGCGCGACTCCCTGCCGATCGGCTACGTGCCGCCTGGCAAGACATTGATCCAGTTCTGGAACTTGGACTTCCCGATCCGGAAATGCACTCGGATATCGCATCTATACGGAGTTACCCACGAAATATGGTGACGAAGGAAAGGTCATGGCGGCGATGCTGTTGTCACGCGCCCGACAAGCGATCTCGGAACCTGAAGTATTGCCATCGCTCCTGGACGTTGCGGAACTGAAGGCAGCCTATGGAGCCTATAAAGGCAATGAGACTTTCTTCACATGGGCGGGGATCGGCACTAGCAGCGTTCTAGCTTCACCTGGCACAGCAAAGCGCTTTGTAAGTTCAAACCCCAGCTTTCCCCATTGGCTTCGCAATGTCGGCCGAGGGCTGGAAATGTTCAAGGCTCGGGTCATGCGACAGCTTTCACCGAGCTTTCGCAGCATACGCATTCCCGATGCTGGTTTCAATAAGGGCAAGCCATTCAAGGTGAGCGGCCCGGCGCTGCTGGTTACCTACATCGGCTGGATACTGTCGTCAGGTGCGTTACAAAGCAAAACGAAGGCGGATGCATTCGCTGCCGAGGCAGCTCGCCGCGGGATATCTCTACAATGAGCCATACCGTCACTCTTGAGAGCCGCACCCGCGTTCGATCATGGCTAGCCATCCTGGGCTTGTGTGTGCATCTGACCGATCTCGTACTCGTGGTGCTTGGTGGGTCTGAAAGGTTGCCTGCCTACTGTTCGGTCGCCGCGGTCGCATTGACGCTGGCCGCACCATACCTGCCGAACTGGCGTTCAAAAGGTGGTCTGGCTGCTTCTGCCATTTACCCGGCACTCGCTTCGGGCTTGCTTGGCACGCTTGCCATGGAGATGCTGTGACAGCGGACCGACGGCGAGCCTGGCGCCAGGGGCTCATCCAAGTTCTCCTCGCGATCGCCCTGATTATCATTGTCGCGCGCCTGGGCATGATGCAGTTCGGGCACCGCGCTGACGAGACAGCCGCCGAGCTGCAGCGTCGCTAAGCCCGTAGGCTTATATGTGAAAGCATGCAGGTCCGCATCGGGCCACGCATGCACATACCAACAATGGTCACGCGTCGTCGCGGGAGTTTTGGTGGACAGACGGCAGGTGGCTTGCGCAGTCTCAGCGTGTATGAGGTGTAGATGATAGACCCGGCTGCTCTCCGCGCCCACGCGCACCGGGTGCTCCAGGACGCGACCATCCCGGAGCTGCCGAACCACTACCGCGGCAAGGTGCGGGAGAATTACGACCTGCCGGATGGGCGCCGCGTGATGATCGCGACGGACCGGTTGAGCGCGTTCGACCGCATCCTGTGCGCGGTGCCGTTCAAGGGCCAGGTGCTGACGGAGACGGCGCGGTTCTGGTTCGACGCGACGGCCGACCTCTGCCCCAACCACGTGCTGGACTACCCCGACCCCAACGTCGTCATCGGCCAGCGCCTGGACGTGCTGCCGGTGGAGGTGGTGGTGCGCGGCTACCTGGCCGGCACCACCGGGACCTCCGTGCTCACGCTCTACCGCGCCGGGCAGCGGTCGATGTATGGCGTGACCCTGCCGGACGGGCTGCGCGACAACCAGCGCCTGCCGCAGCCGATCATCACCCCCACCAGCAAGGCTTTCGACGGCAGCCATGACGCCCCGCTGACTGCGGACGAGATCGTCTCGGGCGGCCTGTTGCCGGCGGCGCAATGGGCGCAGATGTGCGAGCATGCGCTGGCGCTGTTCGCCCGCGGCCAGGCGATGGCGGCGCAGCGCGGGTTGATCCTGGCGGACACCAAATACGAGTTCGGCACCGACCCTTCCGGCCGCATCCTGCTAGCCGACGAGATCCACACGCCCGACAGCAGCCGCTACTGGCGCGCCGAGAGCTATTCGGCGCGCTACGCCGCCGGGGAGCCGCCGGAGAGCTTCGACAAGGACTTCGTCCGCAACTGGGTCGCCGCGCGGTGCGACCCGTATGTCGGTCCCATCCCGGACATCCCCGAGGACCTCGTGCTCGGCACCGCCGCCGTCTACATCCAGGCGTTCGAAACGATCACCGGGCAGACGTTCGTCCTGCCTGCGGATGACCGGCCCGTGCTGGACCGCATCCGCGCCAACCTGGCGCCGCTCTTCTAGCCGAGTTCGACCGCGCGCTGGGCCATCGCCACCGCTCCGGCACGGGACCGCGCTGCGCCCACGAAGCGGCGGAGGTGCACGAACACCGCGTCCGCCACGCCAGAGGCAGCGGCAAGTTCTTCCCCTTGCAAGCCCGCCCAGCCTTCCGGCAGCGGCAGGCGTTGCGCGAAGGAGCCGGGTTCCGGCGGCATGGCGTCCACCATCCAGTTGCCGTTGGAGGCTGGGGAAACGGTGAACAGCACCGGCAGGTCATGCGCGAACACCGCGTTCTTCCACGGCATACCCTGAACCAGCACCAGGATGCGCGGGTCCTCGCCGGCGGCGTGCGCCCCCACCACGATCGCCTCCGCCGCGAGCCTGGAACGGACCTGGTCGACCCGGCGGCGCAGCACGCCCTCGGCCAGCGCCGTCGCCTCGACGAAAGCGGCGTCGCCAGCCGTCTCACCGGACCCGGCCGGATCGTCCCAGCTCGGGTTGCAATCGCCGATCAACGAAGCCAGGCCGAGCGTGTCGTCCACCAGGGGCCCGCGGACGGACACGCCGTTATCGAGCTCGTCGATCCGCCGCACCACCGTCGCATCGATGGTGTCGGCAATGGCGGAGGTGAACTGCGCCGCCTCGGGCGGCAGCAGGGCTGACACGGCGCGCTCGCCGTAGACCCGCCACACCAAGCCGGCGGAGGAGAGTGGCGTACCGTCGGCTCGCAGCGGTGCGCCGCGCTGGTGATGGTCGAACCGGCTGGTCGCCGGGTCGAACACCAGGCCCACGTCCCAGACGATGTCACCGCCCTCGATCAGCGGCGGCTTGCGCGTCCGCAGCAGCGTGTAGTCGCCGCCCGGTGCGCGCAGGCCGAGTGCCAGACGCAGCACGGCGTGGGCGAACACCTCGTCGCAATGGAACTTGCCGCCGTGGGTGACGAGACAAGGGCGGGGCGGGGCGGCGGTCATGGCGGCAAAGGATCCAATGCAAACGGCGGCAGCAGGCCATACACGATCGGCCCGGCGTCGTCTCCCCGCCCTGCCGGCAGGCAATCCGGTGGTGCCAAACCTGGTAGGGACGGTATGATCCCGGTGCATAGTCCCGGACTCGGTCGTGACGCTTTCCCGTTTGATCCCCATGCAGCGCGGTGTGCCTGCCCTGCCTCGTTGCGCGCTAGCGTTGCTGGTTGGCTTGGCGGGATGCGCCCCGGGGCGCGACCTGCCGATGTTGCCGGACCAGCATGTGGCCCCCGACGCCTACAAGCTCGGCAGCGGCGACAGCATCCGCATCATCACCTTCGGCGAGAACCAGCTGACCGGGGAGTTCAAGGTGAGCGACAGCGGCACCATCTCCGTGCCGCTGCTGGGCCAAATCCCGGTGGCCGGGCTGCCGGTCGACCAGGTCGCCACGAAGATCGCCGCCGCACTCGAGAAGGGGAAGATCTTCAAGGACCCGAGCGTGTCCGCGGAGGTCACGGCCTACCGCCCGATCTTCATCCTGGGCGAGGTGAACAAGCCTGGCCAATACCCCTACCAACCCGGGATGACCCTGCTGTCCGCCGTCAGCGTGGCGGGCGGCTTCACGTATCGGGCGGTGCAGGATTACGCTTCCATCGTGCGGTCCGTGGACGGGCACGTGACCGAAGGCAAGGTGGACCGCCAGGCGCTCATCCAGCCCAGCGACGTGGTGACCGTGTTCGAGCGGCGGTTTTGACGACTGTGGACGTCGCGTGCTGGTCGTCGCCATCGCCCTTGTGGCCGCGTCCGTCGCGCCGGGCGCTGCGCCGTTTCCCACCGCATCTGCGTTCCCCATTCGCTCCGCCGGCGCCCGAGGTGACGCTGGCCTGCGGCGGACACGCCTGCGCCAGCGATCTGGTCTGGCGGCTGGCCAGCCCGGCGGTCGCGCGGAGAGGGTCGGGCCCGACCCTCACCCATAGGGGAAGGCCATCGCATATGGCCGTGTCCCCGCTTTGGAATCCTCTCCCGCTGGCGGGAGAGGGCAGGGTGAGGGTGGTCGGGCAGCGAGGAAACGTCCCGAGTTGGCTCGTTTTCGACCGGGCGGCGCCACCCTCACCCCGACCCTCTCCCGCCAGCGGGAGAGGGAGCTCCGCCATATGCGATGGCCCTGCCCAGAGGGAGAGGGAGGGCGGCGAGGCGCCGCAGCCGCAGGGCCGCGCCATACCCTGGCTGAACATCGTCCTGGTCGGCTCGCTCTGCACCGTGAGCTCCGTCACCGGCGGGCAGGAGTTGGAGGGCTACCTCCCCGCCAGCCTGCCCGTGCTTGGCACGCCCGCCAACGTGACCGTGCTGACCCGGCCGCGACCGGATTACGACCCGTTGGGCCTGCACGAGGGTTCCTTCGTCGTTCAGCCGCTCGTCGCCGAGGGGTTCGGCTTCGACTCCAATCCGCGCGGCGCGCCGGGGCAGGCGGGCAGCGCCTTCGTCAGCACGCAGGCTGCCGTGTCAGTTGCATCGGACTGGGCGCGCGATGGCATCGGCGCCAGCGTCAGCGTGGACGACCGGCGCTACCTGCAGCAGCCGAACCTGTCGCGCACCGACGACACGGTCGCGGTGGGCGGCCGCACCGATGTCGGCGAGGCGGACCACCTGCTGCTCTCCGCCACCCATTCGGACCTGCATGTCGAACCGACGGGGATCGACGCCCTGTCCAGCGAACGCGCCGTGCCCTACCAGGTGAATGCCGGCACGGCGAGCTACCTGTTCAACCTGTCCCGCCTGTCGTTCGAACCCTTCGCCCTGGTGAACGAGACCACCTTCTCGGCGACGCCGCTGGGTGGCGGCGCCTCGACCAGCAACAGCTACCTCGACAACACCACCGTGACCGAGGGCGTGACCGCGCGGTACGAGCTGTCTCCGCTGCGGCGGCTGGTGGCGGTGGTGCGCAGCGCGGAGAGCAGCTTCAGCCATGCCCTGCCCGGGCTGCCGCGGCGGGACAGCGTCGACGTCTCGGTGCTGGGCGGCATCGACTACGTGGCGGACGGGCTGTTCCGCTACCGCGCGCTGCTGGGCTACCAGCTTCGCAACTACGACTCCCCCGCGCTCAAGTCGCAGAACGCGCCGATCGTGGAGGCCGACGTGATCTGGACGCCGTCGCTGTTGACGACGGTGGAGGCGACGGCGAACCGCAAGATCGTCAACTCCACCGACCCGCTGGTCGCCAGCTACACCGACACCTCGGCCCGGCTGCAGCTGGAGCACGAATACCTGCGCGACGTGCTGTTGAACGCGCATGGCAGTGTGGAGCTTGCGGAATTCCAGGACAGCAACGGCCGGCAGACCATCTACGGGGCCGGCGTCGGCGCGACCTGGCTGCTGAACCACACGCAGCGCCTGTCCGCCACGTTCGACCACACGCAGTCATCCTCCAACACGCGCGCGAACTACCGCGACGAGACGATGCTGTTGAAGTTCACGGCCGGGATCTAGCGCCGGCTCAGTGCCTGTTCGCGGCAGCCTCGATCGCGTCGGACATGATCTGCAGCCCGAGGTCGATTTCCGCGTCCGAGACCGTCAGCGGCGGGGCGATGCGGAACACCCCGCCCATGCCGGGCAGCTTGACGATGTTCATGCTGAGGCCCCGGTGCATCGCCTGCTCCGTGATGCGGGCGCCGAGTTCGTAGCCCGGCGCCTTGGTCTGCCGGTCGGCCACGATCTCCAGCCCGAGCAGAAGGCCGCGGCCGCGCACGTCCCCCACGCATTCGAACCGCTGCTGGAGGGAGAGCAGCCCCGTCCGCAGCCGCGCGCCGAGGCTGACGGCCCGTTCGACCAGCGCCTCCCTCGCAACCACGTCGAGGACCGTCAACCCGACCGCCGCCGGCAGCGGATCGGAGACGTGGGTGGTGTAGAACAGGAAGCCGCGCTCGAACGCGGTCTGCTCGACCGCGTCGGTGGTCATGACGGCAGCCAGCGGCAGGCCGGCTCCCAAGGTCTTCGACAGCGTCATGATGTCCGGCGTCACGCCGTCCCGCTGGAAGGCGAACATGTGCCCGGTCCGGCCGACCCCGGTCTGCGCCTCGTCGAGGATCAGCAGCATGCCCCGCTGCTGGCATTTCTGCTTCAGTGCCGCGAGGTAGCCCCGTGGGAGTTCGAGGATGCCGCCGCTCGACAGGATCGGTTCGGCGATGAACGCGGCCAGGTTGCCGGTCGATTGCTGGTCGACCAGGGAGAAGGCGTCGTCCAGCTCGGTCTGCCAGTCGTTGGAACCGTCGGGATGGGCGAAGCGCGGGCGGTATGAATTGGGCGCGGGTATTACGAACGAGCCGACCGCCGCCGGGCCATAGCCCCTGCGGCCGGCGCTGTAGGTCGCCGAGGCCGCCGCCCCGGTCATGCCGTGCCAGCTCTGCGCGAAGGCCACGACCTCGTGCCCGCCGGTCACGAGCTTGGCCATCCGGATCGCCGCCTCGTTGGCTTCCGCCCCCGTGGTGAGCAGCTGGACGCGGTCCAGGCCGGGCGCCAGGGCGGCCAGGCGTGCTGCCAGTTCGACCACCGGGCGGGACAGCATGCCGCTGAAGAGGTGCGCGACCGAGCGGACCTGTCGCTCGACCGCGGCCACGATGTCAGGATGAGTATGGCCGAGCAAGGCGCTCATCTGGCCTGACGTGAAGTCCAGGATGGCGCGGCCGTCCGCGTCGTAGACGTAGCTGCCGGCAGCCCGCTCGATGATGACCGGTTCGAAGCTGGACCCGTAGCGTGTCAAATGCCTGCGGGTGGACGCCCAGAACGTGGGATCGTCGTTCAGCGACATGGGGATTCGAGGACGAGGCGGGCCATGCCGGGATGCTAGCGGCACTTGCCGGGCAAGACAAAACGCACGGGCGCCGATCCTGCTGCCACGTCGCCCCTTGCACTTCGGGCCAAGCTGGCATTCTTGCCTGTCAACGCGGCTCTGCCGTATCCCAACGATCTGGAGGCATGGTTCGATGGTCAAGCGTCACAAGCAGGAGGAGATCGCCGGGGTGCTGGAATTCGCCGGACGGACCAGCGAGGACCCGGAGTTCCTGGCCTGGATGGAGGAGCACAAGGCGCGCAACGGCGGCAAGATCCGGGTGAGCCTGGGAGGCAAGGGCGTCCGGGTGATGTTCAGCAAGGACGCCGACATGGCGCTGTGGAAAGCCCGCTCGGAAAAGGCCGACAAGGCGACGCGTTCGGCCGCGCGCTGAGCCCGGTGTCCGTCAGCCCGGCTTGCGCAGGATGACGACGGCGTAGGCGCAGAGCAGGGGCCAGGGCGCCCTCTTCAGCAGCAGGTCGGACTTGAGCTGCTCCAGCCGGTGCAGCAGGCGCGAGCGGTGCATGTAGTATTCGTGGCCGAAATAGCCGGTGTAGGAGATCACCTCGAAGCCGACGTCGCGGAACCGCCGGACTTGGCGCGACGTCGGCCCCCGGCTCCAGCTGTAATAGGCTGGGAACTTCGCATGCTGGTGCGTGTCGCGCGGCGAGAAGAAGCCCAGCAAGGCAGCGCTGAGCCGCACCGGCATGAGGTAGTTCGCGAGCAACGGGAACGAATACAGGGTGGAAAACGCGTGGACCGCCACGCCGCCCGGCACCAGCATGCGGAAGATGTTGGAATGATACAGCCGGCCGTCCTTGACGTGCTCGTTGACCATGCGGCTGAACACCAGGTCGAACGCGCCGACCAGGTCGCCAGGGATGTCGCCCGCGGAGAAATCCAGGCAGCGGGTGGCATAGACCGGGTCGGCCTTTTCCAGTTCCACCGGGTCGATGTCCGAGGTGATGTATCGGATCCCCCAGCGCCGCACATCCTCGATGGGCATGGTCGGGTTTGCGCCCGAGCCGATCTCGAGCACCGTCTTCGGCCTGTACTGGGCCACCAGCCGGTCCAGCAGGGCCGGGGCGGCAGCCCAGCCGGGGAAATCATCCACGCCGCCATAGCCGATCCTGGTCGATCCTGACGGGGACACGTCGAGCAGCAGGTGCCCGGCCTCACTCATGCCTGGGCACCCTGGAGCACGGCCGCAACCCGACGTGGCGTCAGACATCCCGGACGACCGCGGCCGTGGGCAGCGTGCCGGGTCGCGCGCGGAACAGGTCATGCCGCTTCGCCGCGCGGGAGAGCGCGCGCCGCACCGGCTCGTCATACAGGAGCAGGGCCGCGGCGGAGACGACGCAGGTCGCCACCAGGCCGCCCGCCACCACGAGGTGGACGCTCCATCCGCGCAGGACCGTCTGGTAGAGGCTGGATGCCACCAGCAGCATTGGAAAATGCAGGACGTAGACCGGGTATGACAGCGCCCCCAGGACCAGGCCGATGCGGCTGGACGCCTCTTGCGCCGTGCCGAGCACGACGATCAGCGGCAGCAGGATCAGCACGGCGCCGAGATCCCACCATGGCACGCCGGTCTCGTCGGCATTCAGCGGGCTGGCCAGGCAGAGCATCAGGAGGAGGGCGAGGATGAACCCTCCGCCGGGCCATGCCGGCACGCTCAGCGAAGATCGTAGCCGGCAGATGACGACGCCGAGGGGAAAGCCGAAGCATACCCGTGCCAGGCCGGCCGGGAAGGTCGCGATGTCGAATCCGACGTTGAGCGTGTGGGCCTGGCAGGCGTAGAGCGCCATCGTCAGCCAACTGATCGACGCCACGGCGAGCAGCCCCGCGATCCGCATCCGGATGCCGGCCCATGCCCACAGCACGTTGGCCACGAATTCGAAGAACAGCGTCCAGAGCGGGCCGTTGGTCGGGAACGTCTCGAAATGTGACGTGGGCCCACCGAACATGGTCGGCAGCATCAGGCTGTTGAACAGCCCTGCGGCGAGCAAGCGAGGTAGGGGATCGACCTTTTCAGGATAGAACCGCCATTTCAGCAGCAGCAACGCGAACCCTATGGCCGAGCCCAGAACCGCCAGCGGATAGAGGCGGATCACACGCTTGATCACGAAAGCGCGCAAGCCGAGCGTGGTTTGCAACGCTGCCTCGTAGGCGTAGGCCACCACGAACCCACTGAGGATGAAGAAGAAGTCCACCGCAAGGTAGCCATGCGGCACGAATTGGGGTTCAAGCCGGATCGACTGGAGGTGGTACACCATCACGGCAAGCGCTGCGACACCCCGCAATGCGTCCAGCGTCTTGTACCGTCTCGGCTCCACCAATGTGATCCCAGGTGCCGCGGTTACCTGACCGCAAGGTGGATTGTGTCGGCGGTCGCTTCGGATGTCCAGAGTTGCTCCAGCCGATCAGGGCTGTTCGCGGGCGGCCACCGCAGCCGGCTTGGTCGCCCGGAGGGGGTGGAGCAGCTGGCCGGCGAAGTCACGCGGGAAGGCCGGGTCGTCGACGCCATACGCGTCCGGACGTGCACCAGCCGGCATGTGGAACGTCCCGAACAACACGTCGAAGATCGGGAAGGTGCCGGCGAAGTTGCTGCTGCCGCCGCGCTCCGCGCTGGTGTGGTGCCAGCGATGGAACACCGGGCTGGCCAGGACGGCGCGGAACGGGCCGAAATTCCAATCCAGGTTCGCGTGCACCAGCGCGGACGTGCCGGCACTGAACGGCAGCAGCCAGACGATCGTTTCCGGCGGGATGCCCAGCAGCAGCATCGTCACGTCCGCCAGGACGCTGTGGAACACCTGGTCCACCGGATGGAACCGCCCGGCGGAAATCCACTCCAGCTGTTCCGACGAGTGATGCACGGCGTGGAAGCGCCACAGCCGCGCGGTGTGGAACAGGCGATGGGTGACATACATGACGAAGTCGTTGCCGAGCAGATAGAGCGCCACCTGCCACCACACGCCGAGGCCGGCCAGCGGACCATGGCCCTCCGCGAAGAAGCGGGATGGGTCGGTGATGCCGTAGAACGCGGCCGTCCCCAGCGTCAGCAGCAACGTCTGCGCATAGCCATAGAGCAGCTTGGGCAGGAAGGTCCAACAAAGGTCGGTCGACAGGTCCGGCTTGCGCCACCAGGGCGGCGTGTCGTTGCAGGCGGCGACCAGGGTGGAGAGCAGCGTGAACACGGCGGCCAGGATGCCGACGATCACCAGCGTCTGCACCGTGACGACGGTGAACTCCAGGGCGAGGGCCTGCATCGCCAGGTCAGCCCGCCGCGCGGCCGGTGGCGGCGCGGATTTGCGCCACCGCGCCGCTGACCTTCAGCGCCATCATCGCCTCGCCGCGGACGATGCTGGAGCGGCGGGGGTCACCGAACACGCCGAGTCGTGGATAGCTGGACGGGCTGGAGGGCAGGCGGGACAGGTCGACGCCTTCGGGGTGCACGGCCATCAGCTCGGACGTGTCGGACAGGGTGGCGTGCTGGCCGATCGCGTCGTCCGGCTCGCCCTGCGAACGGAGGTAGGCCGTCTCGGCGGCGTCGGCGAAGTAGGCGTCGATCGCCAGCACCTTCGGCCCCTTGGCGCCCCACTCGGCCGTCAGCCGCGCCGCCGCCTCGGCCTGCGCCGGGACCGACAGCCCGTGGTCGGCGATGAAGCAGATCGTCTCGAACCCGGTGAGCCTGAGGCTGCGCGCGATCCCCTCCAGCACGGCGATGAACACCGCGGGCGGCACGCCGATCGTGCCGGGAAACAGCAGGTTGTTGGTGGGTGGGTCGTAGTCACCCTCCGGCACGTAGGACACGACGGGGGTGACCAGCGCGTCCCCCAGCTCGGCGGCGATGCGGCGTGCCGCCCAGGCGGCGATGTAGTCGTGCTTGCCGATTACCATGTGGGGACCGTTCTCCTCCAGCCCGCCACTCGGCACGATCGCCGTGCGCGTGCCCGCCGCCACGGCGTCCCGCACCTCCAGCCACGTCATGTTGGTGATCTCGCGCGTGAGCGACAGCGCCTGCGCCGGCCGCCGCCATCCGGCGAACGTCGCCCCCAGGGCGCCCGCACCGGCAAACGCCAGCATGCGGCGGGAGATCGGCCAAGTGGTCATCGTCGCGTCTGCCCTCTGCAAGTGGTGGCAGAGTGCGTATGCCGGGTGCAGGAACGGTTAACTCCCGCAACCTCTCTCTAAATCCCCCTCTCCTTCCGGAGAGGGTCTCAAGAAAAGGGAGCGGGAGAGGAGGTTTACGCCATCCGGCCGTGGCAGTGCTTGAACTTCTTGCCGGAACCGCAGGGGCAGGGCGCATTGCGGGGCGTGTTGCGCCAGGTCGCGGGGTCGTCCGACACCACCACTTCGGGGCGCGGCAACGTCATCACCTCGGCTGGCTCGGACGCGGCCATGCTGAAGGCGGGGGCCTCCAGCACCGCTTCCGGATGGTTCTCCCACATCATCGCCGGCAACGGCGGCGGCTGCGGCGGCTCGGCTTGGAGTTGCAGCCCGGCGACGGTGGAGGTCACGCGCTGCTTCAGGTCGTCCAACATCGCGTTGAACAGCGCGAACGCCTCGCTCTTGTACTCGTTCAGCGGGTCGCGTTGCCCGTAGGACCGCAGGTGGATGCCCTGGCGCAGCTGGTCCAGCACCAGCAGGTGCTCCTTCCAGACCGCATCCAGGCTCTGCAACAGCACCGACTTTTCGACGAACCGCATCAGGTCCACCCCGAAGGCGGCGCTCTTGGCCGCAACGTGGGCGTCCGCCGCGGTCACGATGCGCTCGCGGATGGCTTCCTCGTCGATGCCCTCTTCGGCGGCCCAGGCGGTGATCGGCAGGTCCAAACCGAGCAATCGGCGGCAATCCTCAGCCAGCGCCTGGGCCTCCCACTGCTCGCTGAACGCCTTGGCGGGAATGCGCAGGGTCACCGCGGCGTCGATCACCTCGGCCCGCATGTCGTTGATCGTCTCGGACACGTCGGTCGCCATCATGAACTCGCGGCGCTGGCCGTAGACCTCCTTGCGCTGGCTGTTCATCACGTCGTCGTATTTCAGCACGTTCTTGCGCGTGTCGAAGTTGCGCGCCTCGACCTTCTTCTGCGCCTTCTCCAGGGCCCGGTTGATCCACGGGTGGATGATCGCCTCGCCGGGCTTCAGCCCCAGCTTCTGCAGCATGCCGCCCATCCGCTCGGACCCGAAGATCCGCATCAGGTCGTCTTCCAGCGACAGGAAGAAGCGGCTAGCCCCCGGGTCGCCCTGCCGGCCGGAGCGGCCGCGCAGCTGGTTGTCGATGCGCCGGCTCTCGTGCCGTTCGGTGCCGATCACCATCAGCCCGCCGGCCGCCTTGACCACCTCGTGCGCCGCCGCCACTTCGGCCGTGATCTCGGCGGCGCGCGCCCCGTCCTGCACCTCGCCCAGCTCCAGCTTCAGCCGCATGTCGAGGTTGCCACCGAGCTTGATGTCGGTGCCGCGGCCGGCCATGTTGGTGGCGATGGTGATGGCGCCGGGCGCGCCGGCCTGGGAGACGATGGTCGCCTCCTGCTCGTGGAAGCGGGCGTTCAGCACGGCGTGCGGCACGCCCTTGCCCTTCAGCAACTCGCTGATGATCTCGCTCTTCTCGATGGAGGTCGTGCCCACCAGCACCGGCTGGTTGCGGCCGCGCGCCTCGGCGATCAGGGTGGCGACCGCCTCGTACTTCTCCGCCGCCGTGCGGTACACCTCGTCATCCCCATCGGTGCGCTTGACGGCGACGTTGGTAGGGATTTCAACCACTTCCAGCTTGTAGATCTCGGCGAATTCATCCGCCTCCGTCATCGCGGTGCCGGTCATCCCGGACAGCTTGGGGTAGATGCGGAAGTAGTTCTGGAAGGTGATGGAGGCGAGCGTCTGGTTCTCCGCCTGGACGGTCACGCCCTCCTTGGCCTCCAACGCCTGGTGCAACCCGTCCGAGTAGCGGCGGCCCTCCATCTTGCGGCCGGTGAACTCGTCGATGATGACGATCTTGTCCGCCTGCACGATGTAGTCGACGTCGCGTGCGAACAGCGTGTGGGCGCGCACGCTCTGCTGCACGTGATGCACGACGGTGACGTTGAAGATGTCGTAGAGGTTGCCCTCTTTCAGGATGCCGGCCTCGCGCAGCTGCTCCTCGACGCGTTCGGAGCCGGCTTCCGTCAGGGTGACCGTCTTGAACTTCTCTTCCTTCTCGTAGGTCTCCGGGTCCTGCACCAGGTCGCGGACCACGGCGTTGACCTGGCGATACAGGTCGGAGCTGTCCTCCGCCGGGCCGGAGATGATCAGCGGCGTGCGCGCCTCGTCGATGAGGATGCTGTCGACCTCGTCCACGATGGCGTAGGCAAAGTCCCGCTGGGACATGTCCTCCAGCCGGTACTTCATGTTGTCGCGCAGGTAGTCGAAGCCGAACTCGTTGTTCGTGCCGTACGTGATGTCGGCGTGGTAGGCGGCCCGGCGCTCCTCGTCGCTCAGCCCGTGGACGATGATCCCCGTGGTCAGGCCCAGCGCCTCGTACAGCTGCCCCATCCATTCGGCGTCGCGCCGGGCAAGGTAGTCGTTCACCGTCACGACGTGGACGCCCTTGCCCGGCAGGGCGTTGAGGTAGACGGGCAGGGTGGCGACCAGCGTCTTGCCCTCGCCGGTCTTCATCTCGGCGATCTTGCCGTCGTTGAGGACCATGCCGCCGATCAGCTGCACGTCGAAATGGCGCATGCCCAGCACGCGGACCGCGGCCTCCCGCACGGTGGCGAAGGCCTCGGGCAGGAGGTCGTCCAGCGTTGCGCCCTCGGCCAGGCGCTGGCGGAACTCGGCCGTCTTGCCCTGCAGCGCCGCATCGTCCAGCGCCTGCATCGCCGGCTCCAGCGCATTGATCTCCGGCACCCGGCGCTGGTAGCCTTTCAGCGACCGGTCGTTGGCGTTGCCGAACAGGGTGCGGGCGAGGCTGGCGAACATGCTGTTTCCGGTGCTGGGCTGGCGCGCCTGAGATAGGAGCAGCACCCGCCCCGGTCAACGCAAGGCGTCGGGCGTGCGGGAGGCGGCGACATTACCGCGCCGAAACTTGGCGGATGCCAGCGCTTCGGCCATAAGCGAGCGAACCCAAGACCGAGGTCACTCACCCATGCGCTTGTCGCTCGCCGTCGCGGCCGCCCTGCTGTGCGCCCCCGCCCTGCCTGCCGCCGTGCTGGCGCAGGCGACGGTGCCCGCGCCCACCGCCACTCCGCAACCTGCCGCGCCGGCCGACGTCGTGGTGGCCAAGGTCGGCGACCGCGAAATCCACCTGAGCGACCTGTCCGAGGCAGCGCAGACGCTGCCGGACGAGGTGCGGTCCATGCCGCCCCAGGTGCTGTATCCCATGCTGCTGGACCAGATGGTCGACCGCGAGGCGCTGGTGATCCAGGCGCGCAAGGAAGGCTTCGCCAAGGACCCGCAGGTGCAGCGGGCGATCGACCGGGCCACCGACCAGGTGCTGCAGAACGCGTTGCTGACCAAGGCGATCGGCCCCAGCGTGTCGGACGCCGCGCTGCATGCCAAGTACGATGCCGAGATCGCCAACAAGCCCGGCGAGGAAGAGGTGCACGCCCGCCACATCCTGGTCGATTCGGAAGACGCGGCGAAGAAGATCATCGATCAGCTGAACAAGGGCGCCGACTTCGCCACCCTGGCCAAGGCCAACAGCAAGGACCCGGCCGCGCAGAACGGCGGCGACCTGGGCTTCTTCAAGAAGGCCGACATGGTGCCGGAGTTCGCCGACGCCGCCTTCGCGCTCAAGCCCGGCCAGGTGACGCAGACGCCGGTGAAGACGCAGTTCGGCTGGCACGTCATCAAGCTGGACGAGACGCGGACCGCGCCGCCGCCGACCTTCGACCAGGCCAAGGACGAGCTGCGCCAGCAGATCATCCAGGCCGGCGTGCGCCAGGCGCTGGACCAGGCCCGCGTGGGATTGGTGGTGCAGAAGTTCAACATGGATGGCACGCCGATGACCGCCGCGGCGACCCCGATGCCGGACCCGACGGTGACACCCACCACCGACCTGCCGCCCACGCCGGGCATCACGCCAGCCGTTCCGAAATAGGGTGGCGGTGCTGCCCCGCTCGCCGCTGGCCGTCCCGCTCCCGGCCCTGGCGCCGCTGGGCGGGGTGCGGCTCGCGGCGGCGGCGGCGGGTATCCGCTACCAGGGCCGCACCGACCTGGTTTTGGTGGAGTTGGCGGCCGGCACCACCGTGGCCGGCGTGTTCACCCGCAACAAATGCCCCGGCGCCCCCGTCGACTGGTGCCGCACGGCGCTGGCGGGCGGCCAGGCGCGCGGGGTGGTGGTGAATGCCGGCAATGCCAACGTGTTCACCGGCGCGCGCGGCCGCGAGACGGTGAAGGCCACCGCCGACGCCGCATCCGCCCTGCTCGGCTGCCCGGCCAGCCAGGTGTTCCTCGCCAGCACCGGCGTCATCGGCGAGGTGCTGCCGCACGACCGCATCACCGCCGCGCTGCCCGCGTTGCACGCCGGCCTGTCGCCAGACGGGTGGGAGGCGGCGGCGCGCGGCATCATGACCACGGACACCTTCCCCAAGGCCGCCACGCGCACCGCGGAGATCGGCGGCACCACGGTGCGGATCACCGGGATGGCCAAGGGCAGCGGGATGATCGCGCCGGACATGGCGACCATGCTGTGTTTCGTCTTCACGGACGCAGCGATCCCGGCGGACGAGCTGCAGGCCATGCTGTCGGCCGGGACGGAGAGGAGTTTCAACCGCACCACCGTGGACAGCGACACATCCACCAGCGACACCGTGCTGCTGTTCGCCACCGGTGTGGCAGGCAACGAGCCTGGCCGGCTGGACGGGTTCGCCGCCGCGCTGGACGAGGTGCTGCTGGACCTGGCGATCCAGGTGGTGCGGGACGGCGAAGGCGCGCAGAAGCTGGTGCGCATCGACGTGACCGGCGCGGTGGATGACGGCTCCGCCAAGCGGATCGGCATGGCGGTGGCGAACTCGCCGCTGGTGAAGACCGCGATCGCCGGGGAGGACGCGAACTGGGGCCGCATCGTCATGGCCGTGGGCAAGGCCGGGGAGCCAGCGGACCGCGACCGCCTGTCGGTCGGCGTCGGCGGCACCTGGATGGCGCGGGACGGCACCGTGGTGCCCGGCTACGACGAGGCGCCGGTTGTGGCGCACATGAAGGGCCGGTCGATCGACGTGGTGGTCGATATCGGCCTGGGCAGCGGCCGCAGCACGGTCTGGACCTGCGACCTCACCCACGGATACATCGACATCAACGGTTCGTATCGGTCCTGACGCAGGGCGGCGCTTGTCCGCCCTCCGTCGTCAAACCCTCAGCGCAACGCCTCCAGCGCCGCGCGCACCAGCAGGCCGTCCGGCCGGCGGAGTTCCTCCACGATGGTGAAGTGGTCGCCGCCCGGGGCGGGCACCAGCGCGCCGGGCAGGTGGGCGGCAGCGCGCTTGGCGTGCAGCGCGCGGCTGTCTGCCACCAAGGGCGGCAGTTCCGCCGTGCCGTAGGTGATCGCCAGCGGCTTGGCCACCGGCGGCAGGCGGAGCGGCGACAAGGCGACGATCTCCTCGTCCGTCAGCCGCATGGCCTCGTTCAAGTAGGTGTCCCGCATCGGGCCCAGCTCATACAGGCCGGAGATCGCCAGCCCGGCGGTGACGCGCGCGTGCCCCAGCGCCATGGCCGTCAGATGCCCGCCGGCAGACCAGCCGGACAGCAGCACCGGGCCGGCCACGCCGTGGGCGGGGCCGTTGGTCGCCAGCCAGTCCAACGCTGCATGGATTTCCGCGTTGATCGCCGTCATCGTGGCGCCGGGCGCCAGTGTGTAGCCGGGCATCGCCACCGACCAGCCATGGGCGCGCAGCCCGGCGCCGAGGCAGGTGAACTCCTCCCGCGTGTTGCGCTGCCAGTAGCCGCCGTGGATGAACACGAAGCATGGCGCCGCGGGGTCGGCGGCGGGGAAGATGTCCCAGCGTTGCCGCTCGGCCGGGCCGTAGGGCACGTCCAGCGAGCCCGGCCATTCGGCCCGGCAGGTCGCCGAATCGGCGATCCGCGCGGCGTTCAGCGCCGGGCTGTTCGCGACGGCGGACGCGTTGTTGTAGGCCGCGTCGCGCTCGGCGCGGCTCATCTCACCCCAATCGATCACGCCGCATCCTCCAGCTATCGGTCCGACCGCGGCAGCACCCGGGCGCTGCCGCTTTCCCGGTCAGGACTCCGCGGTCGTGGGTTCGGGCGCCGGGCTGGACGCAGTGCTCGTGTCCTTCTCGGCCTGGTCTTGCGCAGCCTCCCGCCGCTTGGCCTCCTTCTTCGCCAGCTTGGCGCGCTCGCGCTCCGCCTTCTGGAACTGGTAGTTCACCTTTGCAGCCATCTGTCTCTCCTGATGCCGGCCGGGCGGATCGCCGCCTTCCGGCAAGTCTGATGCCGAACCATCGCACGCGGCCGGGCGGCTCGCCAGCGTGTCGTCGGGGCGGCGACGCTGCCATTTTCGTGCTATGGGGTCTATGAGGGCGTAGCGGGGCCGACGGTCCCGTCCTGGCAAGGATGTCAAAGGGACCCGGTTGCGTCAGCGGAAGGCGTCGCGGACATGAGCGTATCGACCAACGTCACCGACCCGCTGTCGGCCATGAACCTGCCCGCGCCGGCAGACCCGCCTTCCGTCTCGCTCGGCCGCCTGTTCTCCGTCATCTGGGGGCGCAAGCTGTTCATCCTGTGCGTCACGGCGGGCCTGCTGTGTCTGTCCAGCTGGATGATCCTCGGCCTGCCGGAATACTACCTTTCGACCGCGGCCGTCCTGGTCGGCACCCGGGACAATGTCGGCGACCCCTCGGTGTCCGACAGCAAGGTCTCCACCGCCACGGATTCGGTGGCGATCCGGACCCAGGTCGACTTGCTGAAGAGCTTCTCGTTGGCGCGTGAGGTGGTGGTCCAGCTGCACTTGCCAGAGGCGCCCGAGTTCGCCCGCGTCATCTCGCCCCGTCCCAGCCTCGTCCGGACGGTGACAGGGCTGGCGCGGCAGCTGATGGGCCGGCCGGAGAGCCCGCCGCTCGACGAGGCGTCGACGGTCGACCTGGCCACCGAGCTCCTGCTGGGGAAGATGTCGTTCACCAATGACGGCCGGTCCTTCGTCATCAACATCGGCGCGCGCACGACCGACCCGCGGCTGAGCGCCGGCATCGCCAACGCCTATGCCCAGGCCTATATCGACTTCACGCGCAAGGTGAAGACGGACGCGATCGCGCATGCCAGCAGCTGGTTCGACGCCCGGCTGTCCGCGCTGAAGGACAAGGTGAACACCGCGAACTCGGCGGTGCAGATGTTCCGCGCCAGCAGCGGGCTGATCCTGGATCGCGGGCCCAGCCCCAGCGGCACGGACAGTTCCGGCGGCGTCACCGTTGCCGGCCAGCAGATGTCGCAGATCAACACGCAGCTGAGCCTGGCCTCCAGCGTGGTGGCGGAGAAATCGGCCAGCCTGGCGCAGATCCGCGCCGCTGGCGGCAACCTGGACGCGATCCCGGAAGTCGTCGCGTCCCCGCTGATCCAGCACTACCGCGAGCAGCTCGCCGACGTCAGCGGCAAGGCCGCGCACCTGGCGATCACCCGGTCCGACAACGACCCCGGCATGCGCTCGCTCCATGCCGAGGAGGTCGATATCCGCGGCCGCATCGCCGCCGAGGTCCGCAACATCGCCGCCAGCGTCGCCAACGAGGCCAGTGCCGCCCAGGCTCGGCAGGACGCGCTCGAGCGCCAGCTGACCGCGTTGCAGGCCACCGTGTCGAGCCAGGGCGTCTCCCAGGTCCGGCTGTCGCAGCTGCAAAGCGAGGCGGATGCCGCCCGGGCCATCTACACCAGCTACCTGAACTGGTTCGAGCGGACGTCCAACGAGATCGGCCTGCAGCAGCCGGACGCGCAGCTGGTCTCCTCCGGCAACCCGGCGATCGGGCCTTCGGCGCCCTCGAAGCGGCAGCTGATGGCGCTCAGCCTCGTGGTCTCCCTGGTGGTCGCCATTGCCCTCGCGCTGCTGCGGCAACGCGCCGTGAGCGGGTTCCAGACGCCGGGGCAGCTCGAGTCGGAGACCGGGCTGCCGGCCATCGGCATCGTACCCGAACGCAGGGCGCTGCGGTTCGGGCTGGGCGGGCAAGGGACGAGCCGCCGCTTCGACGACGCCATCACGCTGACCCGCAGCATGCTGCAACACCGCGGCACGGCGAAGACCCCTCAGTTGATCCTGGTCACGTCCGCCATCCCGCGCGAGGGGAAGACGTTCTTCGCGCTGGCGCTGGCGCGGAATGCAGCAGCCGCGGGCCGCACCACCCTGCTCATTGATGGGGATCTGCGCAGGCCCGGCATCGCCACCCTGCTGGGCCTGCCGGGAAGCGGCGGGCTGGAGAGCATCACCACGGCGGGCGGCTGCAAGGTGCAGACCTACACGGGCGGCCCGCAGCCCTTCGACGTGATCACGGCCGGTCCCGGCGTGGCCAACCCGCAGGATCTGCTGGCCTCGCACGAGGTGCAGGACATGCTGAACCGGGCCCGTTCGCTGTACGACCTGATCATCTTGGATGCGCCCCCCGTGCTGGGTTTCGCCGACGCCCGGGTGCTGTCGACGCTGTGCGACGGCACGTTGCTGGTGGTCAAATGGAGCGAGACGCCGCAGAAGCTGGTCGCGGCCGCCATCGCGGCGCTGCGGCGCTACGGCGCGCGGATCGAGGGCGCGGTGATCAACCAGGTTGCCGCCGGCAACCAGACCGTCGACGAGAACAACGTCCGCGGTATCGGCCGTCGCTACGCCGCCCTGCTGAGATAGGCCGGGTCGCCGCCGGTGACGGCCTTCGGCATCCTGTTCCTGCCGATCTGCCTGGCCTGCGCCCTGTCGCCGGAGTTGCTGCTCTGCGTCGTCCTGTATGCCGGCGGGTTCGAGGCGGCGGCCACGCTGGTGATCGGCTCGTTCGGCGTGCAGCCGAACATCCCCCCGGCCTTGCTCTTCATGGGTCACCTGGTGCTGCTGCGCGTGCTGGGCGGCCGGTTCGTGGCGAATGCCGAGGTGCTGCGGGCGATGTCCCCGCTGCTGGTCTTCGTCGCCTGCGTGCTGGTCGGCGCGTTCACCCTGCCTCACCTGTTTGCCGACAGCGTCGCGATCTGGCCGCAGAAGTCGGAGGAGCATGCGCAGGTCGCGCTCGACTTCGGCGCCGCGAACATCACCCAGTCCGGCTACGTGATCCTGGACATCGGCTTCGTCTATGCCTGCGCGACCTATATCGCGTCCTACCCGGTCCGCACGCGCCGCCTGGTCTCGGCCTATTTCGGCTGCGCCCTGCTCGTGGTCGCCATCGCCGTGTGGCAGTTCGCCAGCCGGGTGGCGGGCGTGCCGTTCCCGGACGGCTTCTTCTTCTCCAACCCTGGCTGGATGGTCTATCCGGACCAGGCGATCGGCAACGTGCCCCGCACCAACGGCCCGTTCAGCGAGCCGGCGGCGCTGTCGGCCTTCCTCTGCGGGACGACGTTCGCCTCCGCCTGGCTGCTGATGCACGGCCGCGGCAGCCGCCTGGTGAAGCTGACGCTGGCGGCCAGCGTGTTCGGCATGGTGCTGTCGACCTCCACCACCGGGTTCATCGTCCTGTTCGCTGGGGCCGGGCTGGCGGGCGTGTACGTGATGACGCGGGCGAGGCCGTCCGTCGCCCGCCGCTTCACGCTGGTGGCGATCCCGGTCGTGGTGGTCGGCTTCTTCGTCGTGCTGGCAGCCCCCATCCTGTTCCCCAGCGTCACGGACGCGGTCGGCAATGTCATTACCCAGACGCTGTCGAAGTCGGACTCGGAGTCGTACGAGGAGCGCACGCAGGCAGACCACGACAGCATGGCGCTCGTGCTGCAGACCTACGGCCTGGGCGTGGGCTGGGGCAGCAACCGGTCCTCCAGCCTGGTGCCCGGCTTGATCGGCAATGCGGGCGTGCCCGGTCTGGTGCTGATCGTATGGGCGATGGCGAGCATCCGTCGCGAAATCCGCATCATGCGGAGCTTCATCGGCGACGGCGACGACCAGTGGGCACTCCAGGGCGCCTCGGCCGGGCTGTTGGGCTTCTTCCTGGCGTCGCTGATCGCCGGTCCCACCATCGCGTCGCTGACGTTCTACGAGTTGCTGGGGATCACGTACGGCGTCCTGGCGCGCGCCCGCATGGTCACCAACGATCTGCGCCGCACCGCGATCTGGCAGCGCCAGGCGGCATTGATGGCGACCGACGGGTCATAAACCGGGCGGCGTCCACCCAAAAGACCCTCTCGCTCCAGGCAATGCCATCGCATACGGCGGAGCTCCCTCTCCCGCCAGCGGAGAAGGGTTCCAAAGCGGGGATACGGCCATATGCGATAGCCCTGCCCAGAAGGCGGGGGAGTCAGACGGGAGCGGTGCGTGTCAGCGCGGTGCCATCCGCAGGGCGCCGTCGAGCCGGATCACCTCGCCGTTCAGCATCGGGGTCTCGATGATGAAGCGCACCGTGCTGGCATATTCCGCCGGTTCGCCCAGTCGGGACGGGAAGGGGACGGCGGCGCCCAGCGACTGCTGCACCTCCGCGGGCAAGCCCTCCATCATCGGGGTACGGAACAGGCCGGGAGCGATCGTCGCGATGCGGATCCCGTTGCGCGCCAAGTCACGCGCGATCGGCAGCGTCATGCCGGCCACCCCGGCCTTGGACGCGGCGTATGCGGCCTGCCCGACCTGCCCATCGAACGCGGCGACCGAGGCGGTGCAGACGATGACGCCGCGCTCACCGCCCTCGTTGGGTGCGTTGCCTGCCATGGCCGTCGCCGCCAGCCGGATCATGTTGAACGACCCGATCAGGTTGACGGTGACGACTCGCGTGAAGGTGGCCAGCGCGTGCGGCCCCTCCCGCCCCGTCGTCTTCTCGCCATGCGCGATGCCGGCGCAATTTGCCAGCCCGTGCAGCCCGCCGAACCCTTCGACCGCTGCCGCCATCGCGGCGCGGCCGTCCGCCTCCTGCGTCACGTCCACGGCGACGAAGCGGGCGGTGGCGCCCAGCTCGGCCGCCAGTGCCTCCCCTGCCGCCCGGTTGACGTCGGCGACCACGACGTTGGCGCCCGCGGCCGCCAGCATCCGCGTGGTGGCCGCGCCCAAGCCGGATGCGCCGCCGGTCACGAGGAAGGTGCTGCCGTCGATCCGCATGTCGTTGCCCTCACCTTCCCCATGATGCCCGGCCGCGCCGGGCCCTTCGGCTACGCGCCGCGGCTCACCGTGAAATCGGCCACGTCGTGCAGGCATTGCCGGAACTCGCCCGGCGGAAAGGGCGCCAGCGCATGCTGCGCCGCGTCGGCGAAGCCGCGTGCCCGGTCGAGCGTGGCAGTCAGTGCGCCGCGCTGCTCCATCAGGGTGAGCGCGTGGTCCAAATCGGCATCCACCTGCTCCGACTGCTCGATGGTGCGCGACCAGAACGCGCGCTCCGCCGGGCTGCCGGCCTCGTAGGCGGCCAGCACAGGCAGGGTGATCTTGCCCTCGCGGAAATCGTCCCCCACGGTCTTGCCGAGCGTCACCTGGTCCGCTGCGTAGTCGAGTGCGTCATCCACCAGCTGGAAGGCCATGCCGATGTCGGTGCCGTATTTGGCCAGGGCGGCGACCTCGTGCTGCGGACGGTCAGCGACGATGGCTCCCACCTGGCAGGCCGCGGCGAACAGGGCCGCCGTCTTGCCGCCGATCACGTCCAGGTAGCGGTCGAGCGAGGTGGACAGGTCGTTCTGCGTGGTGAGCTGCAGCACCTCGCCCTCGGCGATGGTGGCCGCCGCGCGCGACAGGATCGCCAGCACGTCCAGCGAGCCATCCGCCACCATCAGCTGGAAGGCGCGCGCGAACAGGAAATCACCGACGAGCACGGAGGATTTGTTGCCGAAGATCGCGTTGGCGCTTGCCAGGCCGCGCCGCAACACGCTCTCGTCGACCACGTCGTCGTGCAGCAGCGTGGCGGTGTGGATGAACTCCACGCAGGCGGCCAGCTGGACATGGCGCTGGCCGGCGTAGCCACACATCCGGGCGCTGGCCATGGTCAGCACCGGGCGCAGGCGCTTGCCGCCCGCTGCGACGATGTGGGCGGCCAGTTGCGGGATCAGCGTCACCGGGCTGTCCATCTGCTGCACGATCGTCCGGTTGCAGGCCCGGAGGTCATCGGCGAGCAAGGTTGACAGCCGCTGGAGCACACCGTTGCCGCCGGCAGGGCCGCGCGGGGGCTGATGGAGCGACGGGCTGGCGAGGGCGCCCAAAACGGAGAACTCCGATGTGGTGTGGCGGGAATGTTGGGCGCCGCAGGCCGAACACCATATCGGCGGCGGCGAAAATCGGTCAAGCGAGGACGGGATAACGCGCCCAGCTGGAACGAACCACCATGCACGTCGTCGTGACCACGAACGATCCGGTCCGCCTGAGTTTCCTTGTCGCCCTGTTGGCCGATGCCGGGATCCCCAGCGTCGTCCTGGACGCGAATGTGAGCGCAATGGAGGGCAGCATCGGCGCCATTCCGCGCCGCCTGGCCGTCACTGCCGAGGATGGTGGAGCGGCGCGCAGGGTGCTCCAGGATGCCGGCGAGCTGCCGTGACGCCACCCGTCACCGAGGGGACCCTGCTGGGCGGGCGCGTGATCTATCGCCAGCCCAGCGCCGGCTACCGCACCGGGATCGAACCTGTCCTGCTGGCCGCAAGCGTGGCGGCCCGGGCGGGGGACCGGGTGGTGGAGGGCGGCACGGGTGCCGGGGCAGGGGCGCTCTGCCTGTCGGCCCGGGTGCCCGGCGCGCAGGTCGTGGGGGTGGAGCGGGACGTCACACTCGCCGAACTGGCGCGCGACAACCTTGCCGCCAACGGGTTTGCCGCCGCCAGCGTCATGTCCTGCGACTTGCTCGCCCTTCGATCGGCAGCGCCCTTCGATCATGCCTTCGCAAACCCGCCATGGCATGATCCGGCCGCCCCGGCCTCTCCCGACCCGATGCGGGATGCGGCCAAGCGCGGCCGGCCCGGTCTGCTTGCGGCGTGGTGCGCCGCGCTGGCACGGGCGTTGCGGCCCGGCGGCAGCCTGACCCTGCTGGTGCCGGCAGCCTCGGTCGGGCCGGCCCTGGAGGCGCTGTCGCAGGCGGGTTGTGGCAGCCTGCACATGCTGCCGCTCTGGCCGCACGCCGGGCAGGAGGCCAAGCTGCTGCTGGTCCGCGCCGTGCGGGAAGGGCGGGGCCCAGGCCGGATCCTGTCCGGCCTGGTGTTGCACGAGGGGGGCGGTTTCACTCCCGCAGCCCACGCGATCCTGTGGGAAGGAGCAGCCCTCGCCTGGCGTTGATCAGCCGCCGGCATCGGGGTTGCGGAGGTGCCAAAGCCGCTCGTGAGCGGCGACCAGGCCCTCCATGCTTCGCCGCCGCCCGGCATGCTGGCCGGTCGGCTTGCGCGCCAGCACCAGCTCCAGCACGCGCAGCAGCTCGCCTGCGACCTCGACATCCCCCAGGTCGCAGGCGTGATGGATCGCTATGAGGATCTTGTCGGACACCCTGCGGCCCAGTTGCCGCGGAGGAGATCGGGGACGGTCGAGGACCATCCCGCCATCCTCGTAGGGCATCGTCACGCTAGGTCCCACCGGAGCATGACCGGTGGACGGCGGAGCACTGGATGGTCATGGCGTGGCGCTTGTCACTGTCCACCAATCATCGCACCGCCACAACCATCGCACAACGGATGGAAGACCGCCTCGGCGGCCGCGACGTTCACCCGAGGCCGAGTTCGATCGATCCACTCGGTTGCGCCTGCTCGAAAACGGCGGTCGAGAACGCTTCCTCCCATGTGCCCTGCGTCGAGGCGCGGCTGTACTCGGTCGACCGGTTCTCGAAGAAGTTGGCGTGCTCCACGGCGTTCAGCATGTCGTCCAGCCAGGGCAGCGGATTTGCCTCGACCAGATAAAGCGGGTCGAGCCCGAGCTGGATCAGCCGCCGGTCGGCGATGTAGCGGATGTAGCGCTTGACCTGCTCCGCGCTCAGCCCTTCGACGGAGCCCAGCTCGAACGCCAGGTCGATGAAGGCGTCCTCGTGGTCGACGATGGTGGCGCACATCTCCACCAACTCGGCGCGCAAGGCGGCGGTCCAGATCTCCGGGTTCTCCTGCACGAAGGTGCGGAACAGGCGGATCACCGACAGGCAGTGCAGCGTCTCGTCGCGCACCGACCAGGACACGATCTGGCCCATGCCCTTCATCTTGTTGAACCGAGGGAAGTTCAGCAGGATCGCGAAGGAGGCGAACAGCTGCAGCCCCTCGGTGAAGGCGCCGAATGCCGCCAGCGTCTTGGCCACCTCATGCTTGCTGTCGACGCGGAAGCCCTGCATGTAGTCGAACTTGTCCTTCATCTGCTTGTACTTCATGAAGGCGGTGTATTCGAGCTCCGGCATGCCGATGGTGTCCAGCAGATGGCTGTATGCGGCGATGTGGATCGTCTCGATGTTGCTGAACGCGGACAACATCATCAGCACTTCGGTGGGTTTGAACACCTGGCTGTAGTGCTTCATGTAGCAGTTGTTCACCTCGACATCCGCCTGGGTGAAGAAGCGGAAGATCTGCGTGAGCAGGTTCTGCTCGGCCGCGGTCAGGTTGCGGTGCCAGTCCTTCACGTCATCGGCGAGCGGCACCTCCTCCGGCAGCCAATGCACGCGCTGCTGTGTCAGCCACGCCTCGTAGGCCCAGGGATAGCGGAACGGCTTGTAGACCGGGTTCTCGGTGAGCAGGCTCATCTGCCGGGCCGGTGGGGGAAGGATGCTGCCGTCCATGGGTGATGTCTCCGGATTGAACACAAGGGTCGGGTAAGCCCCCTCCCTCTGGGAGGGGGTTGGGTGAGGGCCATCAACGCACCCTGCCGCCGCTGCTGAGCGCCAGACCCTCACCCTGCCCTCTCCCGGAGGGAGAGGGTTTAATCTCAGCCTACTGGCAGGCGAGGCATTCCTCGTAGTTGGTCGTGGCGGCCGCCATCGGCAGCGCCACTCCGGCCTGGAGGATCGCCGTCGGCGCCACCGCCTTCTCGCTCACGTTGTCGGCGCGCTGGATCGACAGGCTGCGGCAGTAGTACAGCGACTTCACGCCGCGCTTCCAGGCCAGCAGGTGGATCTGGTGCAGGTCGCGCTTATGGATGTCGGCCGGTAGGAACAGGTTGACCGACTGGCTTTGGCAGACGAACGGCGTTCGGTCGGCGGCGTGCTCCACCACCCAGCGCTGGTCCAGCTCGAACGCGGTCTTGAACACCGCCTTCTCGTCGTCCGACAGGAAGTCGAGGTGCTGCACGCTCCCTTTCGCCAGCGTGATGGAGGACCAGATGTCGTGCTGGTCCATCCCCTTGCTGGCCAGCAACTGCTGCAGGTGGCGGTTGCGCACGGTGAACGAGCCGGAAAGCGTCTTCTGCAGGAACACGTTGGCCGCGATCGGCTCGATCCCCGGGCTGGCATTGCCGGCGATGATGGAGATGGAGGCGGTCGGCGCGATCGCCATCTTGTGGGAGAACCGCTCCGCCACGCCGTATTCGGCGGCGTCCGGACAGGCGCCCCGCTCCGCCGCGAGCGTCCGGGACGCGGCGTTCGCGCCGGCCCGGATGTGCTTGAAGATCCGCACGTTCCAGACCTTCGCCATCACGCTCTCGAACGGCACGTGGAGGCTTTGCAGGAAAGAGTGGAAGCCGAGCACGCCGAGCCCGACAGAGCGCTCCCGCGTCGCGGCATAGCGCGCCCGCTCCATCTCGTCCGGCGCACGGTCGATGAAGTCCTGCAGCACGTTGTCGAGGAAGCGCATCACGTCCTCGATGAAGCGCGGATCGTCCTTCCACTCGAACCAGGTCTCCAGGTTCAGCGAGGAGAGGCAGCACACCGCCGTGCGCTGGTGGCCGTGATGGTCGAGCCCGGTCGGCAGGGTGATCTCGCTGCACAGGTTGGAGGTGCGGACCTCCAGCCCGGCCAGCTTGTGGTGCTCCGGCCGGCCGTTGTTCACGTGGTCGGAGAACACGAGGTATGGCTCGCCGGTCTCGATCCGCGCCGTGAGGATGCGGATCCACAGGCTGCGGGCGCTGACCTGCCGCACCGGTGCGCCGTCCTTGGGCGACAGGAACGACCATTGTTCGTCCGCCTCCACCGCGCGCATGAACGCGTCGGACACCTGAATGCCGTGGTGCAGGTTCGGCGTCTTGCGGTTCGGGTCGCCGCCGGTCGGGCGGCGCAGCTCGATGAACTCCTCGACCTCCGGATGGCTGATCGGCAGGTAGACCGCGGCCGAGCCCCGGCGCAGCGAACCCTGGCTGATCGCCAGCGTCAGGCTGTCCATGACCCGGATGAACGGGATCACGCCGGAGGTCTTGCCGTTCTGCCCGACCTTCTCTCCGATCGAGCGCAGGTTGCCCCAGTAGGACCCGATGCCGCCGCCCTTGGAAGCGAGCCAGACGTTCTCGTTCCATAGCCCGACGATGCCGTCCAGGCTGTCGGACGCCTCGTTCAGGAAGCACGAGATCGGCAGGCCGCGCCGCGTGCCGCCATTCGACAGGACGGGGGTGGCGGGCATGAACCAGAGGCGGCTGATGTAGTCGTAGATGCGCTGGGCATGGTCGGCATCGTCGCCGTAGTAGCTGGCGACCCGGGCGAACAGGTCCTGGTAGCTCTCGCCGGGCATGAGGTAGCGGTCGTTCAGCGTGGCGCGACCGAAATCGGTGAGCAAGGCGTCGCGGGAGCGGTCGACATGGACGGGGAAGCATCCGGGCATCTGGACATGGTCGCTGCTGAGCAGCGGCATCGGTCTCGTCATCTCGTTCATCGCACCCGACTCCACACCCAAACGACCAGGCACTACCTTATGTGGGGGCAGGCGCCGTGCCAAACGCCAGATGAAGTGCGCACGCGATTATTCAACCGTGTTGCGCTTCGGTCGAGCGCCGCCCGGTCGCGGTTCTACGCCGCCGCCGGCAGGAGGCGATAAACCTCGGTTTCGAACGCATCCAGCAGCGCGAGGACCGCTGGGTCGGCGAAGGGGAGCACCTGCGCCATCAGCACGCCGGCCACGCCGCGGGCCGGGTCGAGCCAGTAGTAGCAGTTCGCCAAGCCGGCCCAGGCCAGGCTGTTGGCCGAGCGCCCGGCGTGACCGGGTTGGCTGTTGATGACGAATCCGTAGCCCCAGCCCTTCACCATCCCGGGGAAGAACTCGGCATCGTTCGACATCGGCGGCATCACGGTGACCAACCGGCTCACATCCAAGGGTCCGATCTGGTTCTGCCCCATCAGCGCCACCGTCTCGCGCCGCAGCAGCGGAGCGCCGCCGCGCAGCAGCATGGCGATGAAGGCCAGGTAGTCCGGTCCGGTGGAGAACAGGCCGCCACCGCCCGACTCCAGCTCCGGCTTGGCCGGGCGGCCGGAACTGCCGGGCTTCAGCCCGCCATCTGGCAGGCGGTGGTGGATCGTGACGACGCGTTCGCTCTCCGGCCGGCCGAACTGCGTGTCCACCATGCCGAGCGGGCCGAAGATGTGCTCGGCGAAGTAGGCGCCCAGGCCCAGCCCGCTCACGGCCTCCACCACCTTGCCCGCCCAGTCGATGCCGATGCCGTACTCCCAGCGCTCACCCGGGTCGAAGGCGAGTGGCATCTCCAGACCGGCGTTCAGCCCGCTGCCGGCGCCGGGCTTTCCCGTCGCCTGCACATAGCGGCGCAGCGCGGGATTCCACATCTCGTAGACGAAGCCGGAGGTATGGGTCAGCAGGTCATGCAGCGTCACCTGTCGGCGGGCCGGGCGCAGCCGTGGCTGCCCGGCCTCGTCGAAGCCGTCCAGCACCTGCAGGTCGGCAAGTTTCGGCACGACGGCGCCGAGCGTATCACGCAGCCCGATGCGGCCTTGTTCCACCAACTGCATCGCCGCGACGGAGGTGATGGCCTTGGTGAGCGAGGCGATCCAGAAGATGCTGTCCAGCGTCATCGGTGCGCCGCTGCCCAGCTGCCGCACCCCGAACGCACCCTCATACAGCGTCCGCCGCCCGTCTGTGGCCAGTGCGACGACGCCGGGCACGTCCCCTCGCTCGACGGCAGCCTTCAGGATAGCCGCTAGCGCCGCGCTCATCCGCTGACGTGAGGCGGCAAGTCGAGGTGGCTCTCGATCCGGCGTACGCGGTCTTCGAGATCGGAAATCAAGATACCATGCCGACGACAGAAGCTGAGCTGGCCCTGCAGCGACGGCGACATGGCATCGTGCCGCGAAACCGTCTTGGCGACCTCCAGAAGGAGGCCGTAGATCGAGCCGAGATCGATGCCGTTGCCCTCTGCCATCACGCCGCCTCGGCAAGCCACTCCATCGCCGCATCCACGCCGCCGCGGCCATGCGGCACGCCGTTGATCTTCAGGCTCATCTCCACGGCACCCAACGTTCCCAGAACCATCGGCTCGTTCAGGTCGCCCAGATGGCCGATGCGCATGACCTGGCCACCGAGCTTTCCAAGCCCGCCCCCGGTCGACACATTGAAGCGGTCGAGCGCCGTCTTGCGCACGGCGTCCGCATTGAACCCGGACGGGAACTGGATCGCGGTCACCGAGTCGGACAGGCGGTCCGGCGTGAGGCAGAACAGCTCCGGTCCGCCCTGGTTGCCCGACCACGTCCGCACCGCACGGCGCACCGCCTCGGCCAGGCGGTGGTGCCGGGCGATGACGCCGTCCAGCCCCTCCAGCTCGATAAGCCGTATCGATTCGTTCAACCCGTAGAACAGGGCTGTCGGGATCGTGCCCATGAAGGCGTTGAACGACCGCTTGCCCATCTCGGTCCAGTCGAAATAGTGCCGGGGCAACTTGGCCGACGCATGTGCCGCCATGGCCTTGGCCGACACGGCGGTGAAGGAGAAGCCGGTCGGCAGCATCAGCCCCTTTTGGCTGCCGCCCACCGCGGCATCGATCCCCCAGGCGTCGAACCGGAACTCCAGCGACCCGAGCGAGGAAATCGTGTCCACCAGCAACAGCGCATCCGTACCGGAGTCGTCGATGGCGGCGCGCACGGACGGGAGGTCCAGCATCATCCCGGTGGCGGTTTCGTTGTGTACGCAGAGCACCGCCTTGGCCTCCGGCGAACCCTTCAGCGCGGCGGTGATCGCTGCATACTCGATCCCGCGGCGCCAATCCGGCGCGGCAACCACCTGCGTGCGGAGGCCGAACTTCTCGGCCATGGCCGCCCAGCCCTCGCTGAACCATCCCGTTTCCACGATGAGCACGAGGTCACCAGGGGAAAACAGGTTGACCAGCGTGGCCTCCCACGAGCCATGGCCGGAGGCGGTGTACAGGAACAAGTCGGCCGTCGTCCGCAGGACCCGCTTCAGGCCCCCGACGGCGTCGGCGAAGACGGCGCCGAACTCGGCATCCATGAAATCGATCGTCGGCCGATCCATCGACCGGAGCACGCTATCCGGGATGTTGGTTGGTCCCGGATTGGCGAAGAATTGACGGCCTGTCTTGCGTGCCAAGCGCTTGCTCCCCGAACGATCGGATCGTTTTTCCTGGATGGCGCTTACGGCAAAGCCCCTGGCAGGTCAAAGCACCGCCCTACCGGCGGAGCACCAGCCCGATCGCCGCCACGACGCCCCACAAGGGCGCGGACAAGGCCACGCCCATCGCGATCCCCCGTGCGGCCTCGAGCGCGTCCTGTCCGGCCATGAGCGCCGGCGCTTCGCCCGGACGCGGCAAACCCCCGCCAGGCACCGTCCCATCACCGGCCGGATTGCGCAGCAAGGGGATGAGACCGGGGCTTACCTCGCGCCGACCCGGCCGCCGACGCTCGACGGCGACGCCGCGACCGTCCACCGGGTTGCCGTCCGTTCGGGACATGACGAACTCTCCTCCGCGCTTCGGTGCAACCCTAAGATGCTGACGCGGAGCTCAACAACAACTTAACGCCGACGTCACGACGATGTGCCCCACGTGCCGGACGCCGATGCTCTGACTCAATCGGAAGGTTCAGCATGTGTCAGAGCACCAGCTTGATCGATGGGCCGACTCAGCTGCCGGGCTGAACCGGCCCGTCAGCATCGGACCACTAGGGCGCCGGTGGCTCCACCCCCAGCCGCGTGGCCGTCTCCAGGATCGCGTTCCATGTCCCGACTTGCAGGGGGATGCCGTCCCGCTGCCGTGTCGCCCGGGTGCGCGCCTCGGCCTCTCCAGGCACCAGGACCTCGCCATCGGCCGCCGCGGGACGCGACGATTTGACGTAGAGCGCGTAGTCCCGCGCCGTTTGGGCGAACTGGGCGGCACCGAAATGGCCTGGGTCGAGGTAGATCGACAGCATGCCATTGGCGATGCGCCCCCGCTTGCCGCCAGCGATCGGGCCAGAGGTGGCGCCTCCCGTGAGGCAGCCGGCCAGGATCTCGCACATGAAGGCGATGCCGGAGCCCTTGTGGTCGCCGAACGCCCGCAGCGCGCCTTTTCCCTGCGCCGCATCCCGCACGGAGCTTCCGGCGATCGGGCCGTAGAGCGCCTCCGGGTTGGTGGACAGCGTGCCATCGGGGTCGATCAGCGCGCCCGCGGGCAGCGGCTTGCCGCCGTTGGACGCGACCAGGACCTTGCCCTCCGCCACGGTGGAGGTGGCGAAGTCGAGGATGAGCGGGTCGGTGCCGGGCTGCGGCGCGCCCACGCAGATGGGGTTGGTGGAGAACCGACGGTTCACGCCGCCGAACGGCGCCACCAGCTCGCCGCCTGCCACGTTCACGAAATGGATGGAGACGAGCCCGGCCGCGGCCGCCCGCTCCGCCCAGTCGCCGATGCGGCCGATGTGGCCGGAGTTGCGCAAGGCGATGACCGCCATGCCGGCCGTCTTGGCTTTGGCGATACCGAGGTCGACGGCGAGCGGCCCGATGGTCTGGCCGAAGCCATAGCCGCCGTCGAGCACGGCGTGGGTCGCGCTTTCCTTCACGACCTCCAGCGTGCGCCCGGCCACGACCGAGCCGTTCTCCAGCCACAGCACGTAGCGCGGCACCCGGATCACGCCGTGGCTGTCATGCCCGGCCAGGTTCGCGCCGATCAGGTGGTGGGCGATGCGCGCGCCCTCCTCGGGCGTCGTGCCGGCCTTGGTGAAGATCGCGGCGATGAACGGCTGCAACGTCTGGACGGGGACGGTCGTCGTGGGCAGGTCGGCCATGGGTTGGTCCTTGTGGCGATGGCCCGCCGCAGGCCAGGCTGGCCAGCCGGCAGGGCGGCCATATCATCCGCCGCGCCGGGCTCTGGCAAGGCGGCCCCCGTCGGGATGGTATTGCCGGACCGATCCCGCTATGGCTCTTGCCCGTGCCGGACGGAGCGCCCGATGAGCTACAGTCAACTCGAGATCGAAGACGGGGAAGCGCGCACGGCTTTCCTGCCGCAACTCGGCCGCTATGCCCGGCTGGCGATCTGGTCCGTCCTGCACGCCGGGCTGCTGTTCGGCGAGATCCTGGCCGAGCTGCTCGCTCCGCTGCTGCTGCTGGGGGGTATCGTCTGGTGGGCCGTGCCCCGGGCGCTGGCCGCCATCACGCTGGACGGCCAGCCCGGCGACCTGCTGCAGATGGTGCGCAGCCGCGTCCCGCACGACATCTACCTCAACGGCGACTACTACTCCGCTGGCACGCTGATCAGCGACGGCCTGTGGCTGATCCTGGTCGTGGCGATCTGCCGCACGGCTTCGACCGCCCTCACGACGCTGCTACTCGATCGCCGCTAGGAACGTCGTTCGGCCCGGCATAGCATGCCCTCCATGAGCTACGATCCGCCGCCCCACGTCACGCAGCACTGGTCGATCCGCAAGCCCGCCGCAACCGGACGCAAGGGTGTGGTCGTCTCGCAGTCCCGCGATGCGGCGCTGGCAGGCGTCGCCATCCTGGATGCCGGCGGCAACGCCATCGATGCCGCGGTCGCGACGGCCCTTGCCCTGGCGACGGCGGAGCCGTGGAACTCCGGCCTGGGCGGCATCGGCTTCGCGGTGGTGCACCGCGCCGGGCAGGCAGCGGCGGAGACGGTGGATTTCGGCCCGGTCTCCCCCACAGGTCTGAAGCCGGACGCGTTCCGCCTGACCGGGCGGATGAAGCAGGACCTGTTCGCCTGGCCGGAGGTGGAGGGGGACGCCAACATCCACGGCCCGCTCTCCTTCGCGATCCCCTCCGCCGTGGCCGGCTATGCCCACATGCACGGCCGCTGGGGCGTGCTTCCGTTGTCGGAGGTGATCGCGCCTGCGGTGGCCCTGGCCAAGCGCGGCCTGTCGCTCGACTGGTTCACCACGCTCAAGATCGCCAGCTCCGCCGCCGTGCTCCAGCGCTACGCCGAGAGTGCCAGGATCTACCTGCCGGGCGGGCTGCCGCCGGTCGGGCCCTACCAGGGCACGCCCGGCTTCTTTCCGCAGGGGCGGCTGGCCGACACGCTCGGCCGGCTCGCCCATGCCGGGCTGCGGGACTTCTACGAGGGCGACGTCGCGGCCATGCTGGCGGCAGACTTCGCCACCGTCGGCAGCCTGCTGACGGCGGAGGACTTGAGGCGGTGCGAGGCACGGGTGCTGCCGGCCACGCCGGTGGAATGGCACGGCCGCACCATCCAGCTCGCCACCGGGCTGACGGCGGGGCCGACCTTCGCCCGGGTGCTGGACGCCATGCGGCACGTGCCGCATGGGCCTGCGCCCGATGCCGCCTGGTTCGCGGCGATCGCCCGGGCGATGAAGGCAGCCTACGCCGAGCGCCTGTCCGGCCTGGGCGAGTCGGAGCCCAAGGCGGCCGAAAGCTGCACCACCCACCTGACGGTCTGCGATGCGGAGGGCACGGTGGTCGCCATGACGACGACGCTGCTCTCCTCCATGGGTAGCCGGGTGGTGTTGCCGCAATCCGGCGTGCTGATGAACAACGGGGTGATGTGGTTCGACCCGCGGCCGGGGCAGCCGAACTCCGCCGCGCCCGGCAAGCGTCCGCTGACCAACATGTGCCCGGTCGTGGTCAGCCAGGACGGTCGGCCGGTCCTCGCCGCCGGGGCGTCCGGCGGCCGGCGCATCATGGCGGCGGTGGCGCAGATGCTCGCCTTCACGCTGGACTTCGGCATGGACCCGCAGGACGCCGCGCATCACCCGCGCATCGACGTCTCCGACCCCGGCGGCGTCAATGCCGATGCCCGGCTTCCGGCCGACGTGCTGGAGGCATTGCGGGCGGACGGCGCGGTGGAGGTGGTGGACCACTGCGTCATGCCGGTCAACTTCGCCTGCCCGAACCTCATCGCGTTGCAGGAGGCACGGCGGACCGGCATCAGCGACGTCATGTCCCCCTGGTCGGCAGCGATCGCCCAGGCATGAGGGCGGCGCTCCTCGTCCTGCTGGCGCTCGGCGGGTGCGCCACGCAACCCAAGCTCGTCATGGTCAACCCGCGCAGCGGCGCCATGGTGGATTGCGACGTGCCGGAGGATAATTCAGGCTCCGGGGAGTTCCTGGTCTCCCGCGCTTGCCTGTCGGCCTGCCAGGCGCACGGCTTCCGCCCCGTCCCGGGCATGCAGGCGGCCGGCTCGGATGCGGGCATCCCGACGCCATGCCTGAACTGAACGAACCCGCCCTGATGTCGGCGGAGACGCTGCTGTACCATTACGGCCGCGGCACGCTCAGCCCGATCGAGGCGCTGCAGGCGGTGATGGAGCGGATCGCCCGCCTCAACCCTGGCATCAACGCCTTTGCCGTCATGAACCGGGCTGCGTTGGAAGCGGCCGGGCAGAGTGCCGCCCGGTGGCGCGCCGGGCGTCCCCTCGGGTCGCTGGACGGCGTGCCATGCACGGTGAAGGACCTGCTGGACATGGCGGGCCTGCCGACGCGCCGCGGCAGCCGCCTCACCTCGGCCGAGCCTGCGGCGGAAGACGCGCCGGCGGTCATGTCGCTCAAGGCCGCAGGGGCCGTGATCGTCGGCAAGACCACGACCACCGAGTATGGCTGGAAGACGCCGGGCGATTGCCCGCTGCACGGCATCACCCGCAACCCGTGGGATACGAGTCGCACGACCGGGGGCTCGTCGTCCGGCGCCGGGGCGGCCGGGGCGGCGTGCTTCGGGGCGCTGCATATCGGCACGGACGCCGGCGGCTCCGTCCGCCTGCCGGCCGCGTGGTGCGGGCTGGTCGGGTTGAAGCCCACCTTCGGCCGCATCCCGCAATGGCCGCTCGGCGCCTTCGCCAACGTGGCCTGCGCCGGGCCGATGACGCGGACGGTGGGCGATTGCGCGCTGATGCTCGGCGTGCTGGCGCAGTTCGACCGGCGGGACCCGTTCTGCCTGCCGGATGACGCGCGGGACTGGCGGGACGGGCTGTCGCAGGGGGTGGGTGGCCTGCGGATCGCCGTCATGCGGTATCCGGGGTTCGAGGCGCCCGTCGATGCGGACGGCGTCGCGGCGGTGGAGGAGGCCGCCCAGCTGCTGGCCGATGCCGGGGCGGAGATCGAGGACGCATCGCCCGACCTGCCGGACATCCGCGCGGTGTTCGGCCGGGTCTGGGGCGTGGCCCTGTCCCGCCTGGTCGCCACCGTGCCGGAGGCCGAGCGCTACAAGCTCGATCCCGGGCTGCTGGAGGTGGCCGCGCAGGAGGGCGGCATGCTCGCCACCGACTTCGTGGCGGCCGAGGCGGTGCGGATCCAGGCCGCGCACGCCATGGCGCGGCTGCACGCGGCCTACGACCTGGTGCTGACGCCTACCGTGACGGCCGGGTCGCCACCGGCCGACGCCCCGACGCGGGATCCGGTCCGGGCGCTGTGGACCGAGTGGGCGCCCTGGACCTTCCTTTACAACCTGTCCCGCCAGCCCGCGATCACCGTCCCGATGCCGCCCGGCGCCGACGGGATGCCGCGCTCGGTCCAGCTCGCCGGCCCGCTGTACCGCGACGACCTGGTGCTGCGCGGCGCCTGGGCCATCGAGCAGGCGGGCGCGTTCCCGATCCCCTCGCTCGCCTGAGTGGCGGCGGATCGATCGACGTCACGAAGCGTTACCAGCCGACCGCGTTCTCGCCATGGTTTGACGGGACACATGGTGCCGGACCTGTCGGAGCCCGAATGATGCCGTCCCGTTCCCTGCCGCTGCGGCTGACCGCGCTTGCCACCGCATCTGCCCTGGCGCTCGCCACCGCGCCGGCGGCGTGGTCCGCCCCGCCGCCGATCCCGGCCCGGGTGGACCCGCCCAGCCGGGTCGCGCGGCTCGCCCGGTTGAACGGCACCGTCTCCTTCCACACCGCGGATGCGGATAGCTGGAGCCCGGCCTCGCTCAACTACCCGGTCAGCGCCGGTGATGCCTTCTGGACCGAGCCCGGCGCCCGCGCCAGCATCCAGCTCGCGATGAACCGGCTGGCGCTGGCCCCGACCACCGAGTTGGATGTGGCCAACCTCGACGACCACGCCCTCGCCGTGGTCGAGCCGGAGGGTGAGACATACCTGAACCTGCGCCAGGTGCCGGCCGGGGACAGCTACGCGGTGCGGACGCCGCGCGTGACGGTGCAGATGACGGCCGCCGGGCGATACGACGTGATCGCCGGCGATGCGGACCATCCGACGGTCGTGACGGTGGTGGACGGCGCGGCGCAGGTCACCGGTCCCAACCTCACGCTGCAGGTCGGGCCGCGGCAAACGGCCACCATCACCGGCACCGACGCGCCCCAGGGCAGCGTCGGCACGCTGTCGCAGGATGCGTTCCTGACCGCCATGCTCGCCGAGGAGCAGCCGGCGCGGCGCGCCACGGTGGCCATTCCGCCGGTCGTGCAGCAGATGACCGGCGCCGAGGATTTGGACGTGACGGGCGCGTGGCAGGAAACGCCGCAATACGGCACGGTCTGGTATCCGCCGGTCGAGGCCGGATGGGTGCCGTATCGCCATGGCCACTGGTCGTACGTGGCGCCTTGGGGATGGACCTGGGTGGACGATGCCTCCTGGGGTTTCGCGCCGTTCCACTACGGGCGCTGGGTGCAGGTGGAAGACCGCTGGGGCTGGATCCCGGTGACTCCCGGCGCCGTCCCGATCGGGCCGGTGCCGGTCTATGCTCCGGCCCTCGTCAGCTTCGTCGACCTCGGCGGGGCGGCCGTGGCTGGCGCCGCCGTCGGGTTTGCGGCGGGCGCGTTGGCCGGGCGCTCCGTCGGCTGGGTGCCACTCGGCCCTCGGGAGCCGTACTATCCGCCCTACCGCGCGAATATCGGCTACATCCGCAGCCTGAACGCGACCAGCATCCAGAACGTGAACCAGAGCATCACGACGGTGAACGTCGTGAACAACCGCACGGTGGTGAACAACTTCATCAACCGCGGTGCGGCGACGGTGGTGCCGGCGGCGGCCATGGTGCGCTCCAGCCCGATCGCCGCCACGGCACGGCCGCTGGCGCCCGAGCAGTTCGCCCAGTCGCGGGCACAGGCCAATCCACCGATCTCGCCGGGCCCGGCCACGGCGGGCGTGACGCCTGCGGTGGCCCGCCAGTTCAACTTCGCCGCCCCCGGCCGGCCGGCGCAGCCGATCCCCGGCCCGGCGATCCGCCCAGGCGCGTTCCGCACGGGACCGGGTGCACCGCCCGTGCCGTTCCCGGCACGCCCGGTTGCGGGGGTTCCGGCGCCGCCGCCAGTCGCCGAGCCTGCAGCACGGCCCGAGGTGCCGGGTTCCGGCCCGCGCCCTGGCGAGCCTCCTGCGGCACGACCGGAGGCGACCGTTGCTGGCCCACGCCCCGGCGAGCCTGCGGCACGGCCTGAAGTCCCCAATGCTGGTCCACGCCCGGGAGAGCCTGCGATACGGCCCGAGGCTGCCGTACCGACGACGCGGCCGGAGCCGCCGCGTTCCGCCCCGCCCGCTCTCCGTCCCGTGGCGCCGGCACCTGTCGCGCAGCCTCGGGTTGCACCGGCCGCTCGGCCACCTGCCGCGCCCGCGTCCCGTCCGCCTGCACCCGCGTTCCACCCGCCTGCGGCTGCCGTGCACGCGCCACCGCCGCGCCCGGCCGCTTCACCGCCGCGGCCGGCACCGCCACGCGCTGCCCCACCGCCGCGCCCTGCGCCACCTCCGCGCCCGGCCCCTGCGCCACGTCCGGCCCCCCGTCCCGCAGGAAGGGAGCACCGGCCCTAACAAGAAGCCCTCTCCCTCTGGAAGAGGGTAGGGTGAGGGCCACGCGGCGCAGAAGCCCCACGGTTGATCTAGACTCCAACGCGTCTTCCCGCGGAACGCCGTCCCTGGAAAGCGCGCCCCTAGCCCTGCTTGCGGCGGATGGTGCTGAGGCGACGCATTGCCGCGGCTTGCTCGTCCTCGCCCAACTCGCGCCAGAGTCGCAGCAAGGCCAGTTCCTCGGCCCCCTGCGCGGTCCCTTCCGCCGAGGCGTCCGAGCCGAACATCAGCCAGGACGCCTGGACGCCCACCACCTTGGCCACGCGGCGCGCGTTGTTCAGCCGCATGCCGTGCAACCCGGTGACCCAGGCGTGGACTGTGGGTTGCGAGACGTCCAGCTTGCGGGCCAGGTCGGCCGCCGTCATGCCGCGCTCCTTCAGCATCTTCTTCAACCGTGTCGCCGGCGTGGCGCGGGCCATAAGCCTCTCCTAAGATCGGGTCGTTCGCCCGGCTGGTCTAGCCTTAGGTATGGCCTATTGCAACTGCCGGGATGCGTGAGCTACCAACTCGGTGCGATGATCCATCCCACGCCCTGTCATCGCGAGCGAAGCGCGGCAATCCGGGCGGAGCGCAAGTGTCTCGCCCTGGACCGCAAGCGCGGCTCGGGATGCCGATGCCTGGCCGATCGGCGTCGTTCCCAGGAAACCCCTGCTAGGGAGCACCTATGCTCTTCGTCCTAATGGCGGCTTATGGTCGTCCTTGACCTGTTCAGCGGGATCGGCGGCCTGGCGCTCGGACTCCAGCGGGCCGGGTTCAGCATCGGTGCATTCTGGGAGGCGGACCCGTTCGCCCGTCGGGTGTTGCGGCGGCACTGGCCCGAGACCCCTTGCTACCCGGACATCCGCGCCCTCTCGGCAGCAAGGCTGCGTGCGGACGGCGTGCCCGCCCCGGCGCTGCTCTGCGGCGGCTTTCCCTGCCAGGACATCAGCCTCGCCGGCCGCGGCGCCGGGCTGGCCGGGCAGCGCAGCGGGCTGTGGTGCCACATGTTGCGCCTGGTGCAGGAGTGCGGACCCGATTGGGTCCTGGTTGAGAACGTCCCTGCGTTGCGCGTTCGCGGCGCCGACGACGTGCTCGCCGGCCTGGAAGCGACAGGTTACGCCTGCTGGCCGGTCCTGGTGGGTGCTGCCCATGCCGGCGCACCCCATCGGAGGCAGCGTGCCTTCATTCTGGCCAACGCCGTTGGCCAGGGACTGGCGGATCGGCTGCGCCACCCAGCGGACTCGCCGGCGGGCCTGCCCGTTGAGCGATGCGGTGGGTGGCCGCCTGAACCCGGCCTGGGTCGAGTGGTTGATGGGCTTCCCACCCGGCTGGACCGCTGGCGTCGCCCACGCCTGACCGGCCTGGGCAACGCCGTCGTTCCAGCGGTGGCACAGGCGTTGGGCCAGGCGATCCGGTCGGCTCAGGCGGCTGCGGACCGGACCCGGTCGGCGAACGCCTTGCGGAACTTGGCCACCTTCGGGGCGACCACGGCGCGGCAGTAGCCGGCATAGGGATTACGCTCGAAATACCGGTCGTGCTCCGGTTCGGCCGGGTAGAAGGCCGGCGCGGGCACCACCTCGGTCACCAGCTTGCCGCCGTAGATGTTGGCGCCGGCAACCTCTCCCATGATCGCGGCGGCGGTCGCCTGCTGCGCTTCCGAATGGGTGAAGATCACCGAGCGATATTGCGTGCCGCTATCCGCGCCCTGACGGTTCAGCGTCGTCGGGTCATGGATGGTGAAGAACACGCGGAGCAGGTCGGCGTAGTCCAGTTCGGCCGGGTCGAATTGCACCTGCACCACCTCCGCGTGGCCGGTCCGTCCGGTGCACACCGCCTCGTAGCCCGGGTTGGCCACCGTGCCACCCATGTAGCCGGACTGCACGGAGGTCACGCCGCGCAGGTCCCGGTACACTGCCTCCAGGCACCAGAAGCATCCGCCGCCCAGGCTCGCCGTCTCCGTCGCCATCGCCAAGCTCCCATGTCAATAGACGGCTTACTTGGGCATAGGCTGCTCCGATGTCGAGGCCGGCGGGCCCGCTGCATCCGTATGATCCGCCGGCCCGTTGATGGGTGACAGGTCGGCCGGGAAAGGACCTTGCGGTGACCGAGATCGGCGTTGTCGGCGGCTTGCTGATGGGGTTTGTAGTCGATAGATGTCTCTGGGCCATGCAGACCGCTACTGAAGTGCCGCGTCTGACCCTGGTCAGCAACGAAGCTGGAACAAGGACCGCGCAGCTTCTCTCGCAATGCGCGCGCGGGGATGCGAAGGCGTTCCGCAGCCTCTACGACGGCAGTGCGGCCCGGCTCTACGGCGTGGCGTTGCGGATCACGCGCAGCCCGGCCCTTGCCTCCGATGCGGTGCACGACGCCATGCTGCAGGTGTGGCGCAATGCCGACCGCTACAGCCCCGAGCGCGGCAACGCCGATGGCTGGCTGGTCAGCCTGGTCCGCTATCGCGCCCTGGACATCATCCGCAAGCAGGGGCGGGAGAGCACCGGCGTCGACGTGCCCGAGCAGGTGGACGAGGATCCGGACGCGTTGAGCCGCATGGTCACGCAGTCAGACGGCGCCGCCCTGCGGTCCTGCCTGGAGCAGGTGGACGAGTCCCGCCGCCGCCTGATCCTGCTGGCCTTCATCGATGGCTTGACGCAGAGCGAAGTGGCCGCCCGGGTCGGCCAACCCTTGGGCACCGTGAAGTCGACCATCCGCCGGGTGCTGCTCAACCTGCGCGCCTGCCTGGACGGTGCTTCGCCGCGCCCGGGAATGCAGCCATGAGCGAGGCGGAGGACGATCCGCGCCCGCTGGCGGCGGAGTACGTGCTCGGCTGCCTGGACCTGGCCGACATGCGCGAGGCCGAGGCCCGGGCGGCGCGGGATCCGGCGTTTGCGGCAGATATCGTCGCCTGGCAAGCCCGCTTGAGCCCGCTCCACGCACTGGTTCCTCCTGTCCGGCCGCCGGCGGCTTTGTGGCACCGGCTCGCTGTGGCGACCGGGGCGACGCCGGCGCGGACGGGCCTGTGGAAGGGGGCGACCGCCGCGTCGTTGGCCCTCGCCGCCAGCCTGGCGCTGTTCGCCTTCCTGCCGCACCCAGGGCAAGTCTCCGAACCCGGCAGCCGGTTCGCCGCGGCCCTGGCGCCGCTGGCCACGCCGGCCAGGTTCGTGGCCGAGACGCGGCCGGACGGATCGATCATCGTCACCAGCCTGGATGGCGCCGCGGCACCCGCCGGCCGGTCATACGAGCTCTGGGCAATCCCTCAGGGTGCCACCATTCCGGTGTCGCTCGGCGTCCTGCGGCCGGGCGCGCAGATCGTCACCCCGGCCACCCGGGCTTCCGCCAACGAGCAGCTGCTGGTTTCGGATGAACCGCTCGGCGGTTCGCCGACCGGCGGCCCCACGGGTGCGGTGTTGTTCGGCGGCAAGCTGGTGCCGCTCAACCCGGCAGCAGCACCCGGTCGGTAACGAACAGCACCCCGTTGGCCTGCTTGGCGTCATAGAGCAGGATCGAGGCGAGCGTGCCCTTGGGGTCGCGCACGACGAGGTTCGTCGGCCCGTTCGTCGTGACGGACAGCTTGCCTTCGCCGACCGTGTCCAACTCCGTCTGTCCCTTGCCCGACCGCAGCAGGAAATGCAGCCGAGCCGAGGAGTAGTTGCCGCTGACGATCTGCTGCGACAGTAGCGCAGCCAGGGTGTTCTTGTTCTCCGGCTGCCGCAGCCTGTCCAGCATCCCGGTCGGAAGCGCCGCGAACGCCGCGTTGGTCGGGGCGAAGACGGTGAACGGGCCGTGCCCGCGCAACGGCTCGGCCAGGCCGGCGAGTTCCAACAGGCCGTAGAAAACGGTGTGGTCGGCGGAGTGCGACAGGTTGTCCATGATGTCGTGGTCCGACACCATCGGCTGGCCGCCGACCATGACGGAGGTCGGCGGCACACCCTTCTGCGCCAGCGCGGGTGCGGCCGGCAGCACGGACGCGGCTAAGCCCGCGGCCACGAGCAGGCGGGCAAAGCGCGTCATGCGCCGGCCTGCACGCGGTTGCGGTCGCTGCTGGACAACGGCAGGCCCTCCGCGAACAGGATTTCGGCGCGGCCGACGTCGACGTGGAACAGGTCGACCGCCGCGTGGTCCAGCGGACGGATCGTGGTGCCGTTGACCAGCCGCCCGGCCGGGACCGGGATGGGTTCGACATACACCGCCTGGTCGGGGGCGAGGCAGAGTGGCCGGCGTGGCAGGTCGGGGCCGAGCGCCCCGGCCTCGATCAGGATCGGCGCCGCCGTGGCGCTGCTGCGGCCGATCCATGTGATCGGCAGCAGGGCAGGGGAGCGCAGCGTCAACGCGGTGTCGCCGGGCAGCAGCCGCTCGACCTCCATCTCGCCGCGCGAGGTCAGGATCCGGGTGCCGGCGGCAAAGCCGGTGCGACCATCGTCCACCTGGTCGTAGGCGAAGCCGCTCCACGGGGCGGGGCGGAAGCCTTGCGGGCGGTAGATCCCGGTCCGGCTGGCGTCCAGCTCCGTCTCCGCGTAATCCGCCAGGCGAGCCAGCACGGTGATGACGACCGGGTTCGCCAGTCCGAGCTGGTCGCCCGCGAGCGGGACGTCGGCGATCTCGGCAGGGCCGTGCCAGACTGTCGGCTCCATCGGCTCGACGGCGCTCTCATCGGCCCGGTCGAAGGCCGGCTCCGGCTCTGCTGCCGCCACCCATGCCTCCTCCGGCAGCTCGACGAGCTGTGGCTCCGGAAGGTCCACCACATCCGGCACGGAGGCCGGCGGCAGGGCAGGGCCTTCGGCGGCAAGTTCGACCGCAGGCGCCTCCTCCATTGGGGCGGATGCGGGCTCCTCGGAGGCGTGCGTCGGCTCGGCTGGCGTGGGGATGACGGGTGGCGGTTCCGGCTGGCTCGCCTCGGCGGCGTCGACCGGGTGCGGCGAGGGCAGTTCCGGCTCGGCCGGGGGCGGGACCGGCGCCGCCGCAGCCGGCTGCGGCTCCGCGGGAGCGGGTTCCGCCGGCTCGGCGGCCACTTCGACCGGCTCCGGGGCCGGCGGGGCGGCCAGCTCAGGCAGTGTCGCCTCGGCTGGCGCCGACGAGGTCGCGACGGCAGGCTCGACCGGCGCAGGCGGCGGCGGCGGAGGCGCCCGATGGAAGATGCTGAACATCGCAGTGTCGACCATTATCGCTCCTCGATCCCGCTACTCCATACGGCCTCTTCGCCAGGCCGGCCATCCATGCCATGGAGGATACGCCAAGGATGTCCGAAATGAAGATGCTCGCCGTCACGATGCTCCTCGCCATCCCGGCCGTGGCCCAGCCGGTCCGGCAAGGCGGCACGGCCTACGGGGACTGGCACAGCGACGCGCCGGGCGTGGTGCGGCACCTGACGTCCGCCGACCTGCCGGGACCGTCGGCCACCGCCTCGGCCAGCCGGGGACCCCGCACGGTCCCGCGCCCGGCCGGCGCCATGCCGGTCGTCCCGCCCGGGTTCACCGTGCAGGTCTGGGCCACGGGGCTGGACATGCCGCGCGTGTTGCGCACCGCGCCCAACGGTGACGTGTTCCTGGCGGAGAGCGGGGCGGGCCGCATCCGCGTCTGGCGCCCGGCGCCCGGCGCGGAGCACCCCGGCACGGCCGCCACCTTCGCCGGGCAGCTGGACCAGCCGTTCGGCATCGCGTTCTGGCCGCCGGAGCGGCCGCGTTACGTCTACGTGGCGGAGACGTCGCGCATCGTCCGCTTCCCCTACGATGGCGGCGCCGCCCCCAGCGGCCCGATGGAGGTCGTCGTGCCGCGCCTGCCGGAAGGCGGGCATTGGACGCGAGACCTGGCTGCGGCCCCCGATGGCAGTGCGCTGTATGTCTCCATCGGCTCGGCCTCGAACGTTGCGGGCGGTATGCGTGGGTCGCCTCCGGCAAGCGGGGCAAGCCCGGCGGAGCAGGGTGCGGCCAGTGGGGACGAGGCCGGCCGCGCCGCCGTGTTCCGCTTCCGTCCGGAGGGTGGGCCGCTGCAGCTGGTCGCGTCCGGCCTGCGCAACTGCGTCGGGCTCGCCGTGCAGCCGCAGGGTGGTGCGCTGTGGTGCGCCACCAACGAGCGGGACGGCATGGGCGACGACCTGCCGCCGGACTACGCCACCCGGGTGAGCGACGGCGCATTCTTCGGTTGGCCGTGGTACTACATCGGCGACCACGCGGACCCTCGGCACCGCGGCGAACGCCCGGACCTGGCCGGGGTCGTCACCACGCCCGACGTGTTGATCCAGCCGCACTCGGCACCGCTCGCCATCACCTTCTACGACGGATCGGGCTTCCCAGCCGCCTACCGCGGCGATGCGTTCGTGACGCTGCATGGCAGTTGGAACCGGGCGCAGCGGACCGGCTACAAGGTGGTGCGGCTGCGCATGCGGGACGGTCGCCCGACCGGCGAGTACGAGGACTTCATGACCGGCATGGTGGTCAGCGACAACGCCGTCTGGGGCCGCCCGGTCGGCGTGACGGGGCTGCAGGACGGCTCCCTGCTGGTCAGCGAGGACGCCAACGGCACGATCTTCCGAATCGCACACTGACCGTCCGGCGTATCGAACCGTGACGGCGGTGGGGCCGTTATGCCGGCAGGAAGGAGACTGCCCATGTCCGACAACCCGCTTGAAGACGATCCCGAGCGCGAACAACTCATCCGCGAGCGGGCCTATGCCCTATGGGAGGCCGACGGCAAGCCGCACGGCAACGACCTCGAATATTGGGAGCGCGCCCGCGAGTTGGTGGCGATGTCCCAGAGCGCCGGTGCCGGGCAGAAACCGATCCCCAGCCTGGATGACCCGAGCGTGATCGTCGGGCAGCCGGTGGAAGAGGCATCGATCCAGGAGAACCTCGGGGAGTTCCCCGATCGGCAAGCTGACCAGGGCGAGCGTGCCCTGACGCCAAGCAAGGCGAACCGCTGAACCAGAGGTAGACTGGGAATTGTGTTCCCTCTGCCTCTGGAGGGGGGCGAAGCCCCTCACGGTTCCGCCTGCGCAGCAGGTGGAATGGCGCTGGAGGGAGGGTGAGGGCCCCAGCGCAGGACCGTGCCCGTTACCCTCACCCAACCGTCTCCCAGAGGGAGAGGGCCTAGAAGAGTCGATGGCGCTGTCGCGCGCCTGCAGTAACAACGGCCGAGGCGGGGATGGGCAGGACACACCACCGAGGCGTGGTGTGTCCTGCAACGCTACTTGTGGCGCGTCGTGGTCCGGGCCGAGCGGGTGGTGCTCCGCGCAGCGACGGGTGTGGCGGACACGTCGCACGCCATCTCGTCCTTGGGGATGAGGTCCTTCGCCGCGGCATACTCCGGGAGCTGCGTGACCGGCACGACCGCCGCCTCGGCGAACAGTGTCTTCAGCCGGGGGCAGAAGTCGCTGCCCTCGTGCTGGCCCTTCTCGCTTTGCTCGTTGGCGAGCAGGGTGATGTAGCTGTCGTAGCGAGCCTGGGCGGCGCGCCCAAACTCGCGCTTGAACCAGGCATTGACCACGGCATCTTCGGCGACGAGTTCCGACCGGTCCCGCTCGACGAAGCGGTTGTAGTCATCCTCGTCGCTGCAGCCGACCGCCAGGACGCTCAGTTCGCTTTTCAGCGCCCCGACATCGAACGCCGACTGGTCCTTCGCGGAACTGCAGCGGGCCTGCGCGCCCGCCGTCATGCCGACGAGGAGAGCTGTCGCCAAGGCCGCCCGCGCGGCACGCCGGGCGATCAATTGCTGCTCCTCGCGCGGGAGGGCGCTGTGGTGCGCGTGCGCGCGGGGGGCGTTGCCGCGGCCGGGGCGGCGGGTCTCGCAACCACTGGCGCGTCTACGTTGACGGTCACTCGCATCGTGGCGTCTCCTGGGATGAACTTCACCGTGAAGGTGTCGGCGCCTGAGGTCCCGACGCGCGGCGTGTAGTCGACGCGGGTGTCGTCACCGACCGTGTGGACGTAGACGTTGCCGCCCCTGGCGGGCTGGGTCAGCAAGGCGGCGCCCAACGGCTGGTCGGAGCGCCGCACCGGGATGCCGCACCAGCCGCCGCCGCCCGTGGTCATGGTGGCGGTCGCTTCCTTCGCGTCCTCCAGCACGACGGTGGAGACGGTGCAGTTCGCGGCCTTGCCGGCCAGGTCGGTGGCGTAGGTCGGAAGCCGGGCGGTGGCGGCGGGGGGCGGGGCGGTCATGCACGCGGACAAGCCGAACAAGGGCAGTGACAGCAGCGCGGCGAAATGTCTGGCTGGCATTCGTGACGGTTTTCCTCGTGTTCGGCGGGGCTGTCGGACCGCTTTGGCGTTTCCACGACTCTGCAGGGTGCGCGTGGATACCAAAACTCGGACGCGAGGGGGAGTGCCCGGAACGAAACGTTTTCGACCGGCCGAAAGAGGGGAGACCTGCCTCGCCGGGACGGCGAGGCAGGATTCCAGGCGTCAGTAGCCGTAGGCAGGCCGCTGCGGCGTGGTGACGGCGCCCGCGCCGGCGCCGAGGACGCCGCCGCTGAGCGCGCCGATGGCGGCGCCCCGACCACCGCCGGCCAGGCCGCCGATCGCCGCGCCCGCGCCGGCGCCCAGGAGGCCGCCGCCGACTGCGCGCTGGCCGGGGTCATACGGGTCCGAGCAGGCACCGAGCCCGAGCGCCATGGCCAAGGCGGCGGCTGTCACGATCTTCGTCTTCTTCATCGATGTTCTCCATGGGGCCAGTGGTCTGATCCTGGCCGACTCTTAGCTTTAAACCGGATGTCCGGCGAACGATTTCACAGCAAGCGACAGGACGGTGAGAATTTCCACCGGCGTTGCCAATAAGCCGACCCGAGCATGTCCGCCGCATGGCAAGCCTTGCCACGCCGTTGCCATCTTCGTACCGGGCGCCCGGGCTTGCCCGCGCAAGGGGACGCCGCTAAGCCCCTGCCTTCACGCGCTGGCCCCTCTCTGGAAACCTCCTGTCGATGTTCGGAAACCTGTTCGGGTTCATGTCAGCCGACATGGCCATCGATCTCGGCACGGCAAACACGTTGGTCTACGTCAAGGGGCGGGGCATCGTGCTGGCGGAGCCGTCCGTGGTCGCCATCGCCGATGTCCGCGGCAAGAAGCAGGTGCTCGCCGTGGGCGAGGAAGCCAAGCAGATGCTGGGCCGCACGCCGGGCAACATCTCCGCCATCCGGCCGCTGCGCGACGGGGTGATCGCCGATTTTGAAGTCGCGGAGGAGATGATCAAGCATTTCATCCGCAAGGTCCACGCACGCCGGGGCTTCTCCTCGCCCATGATCATCGTCTGCGTGCCGTCCGGCAGCACCGCGGTGGAGCGGCGCGCCATCCAGGAAAGTGCGGAGTCCGCCGGCGCCCGCAAGGTGATGCTGATCGAGGAGCCGATGGCCGCGGCGATCGGCGCTGGACTGCCGGTGACGGAACCATCCGGCTCCATGATCGTCGACATCGGCGGGGGCACCACGGAGGTGGCGGTCATCTCGCTCGGCGGGATCGTCTACAGCCGCAGCGTGCGCGTGGGCGGCGACAAGATGGACGAGGCGATCATCAGCTACATCCGGCGCAACCACAACCTGCTGATCGGCGAAAGCTCCGCGGAGCGAATCAAGATGGACATCGGTGCGGCCTGTGCACCCGACTACAACGAGGAAGGCCCGTACCGCGAGGTGAAGGGGCGCGACCTGATGAACGGGGTCCCGCGCGAGGTGCATGTCAGCCAGCGGCAGATCTCCGAAAGCCTGGCTGAGCCGGTGAGCGCCATCGTCGAGGCGGTGAAGGTGGCGTTGGAGAACACGCCGCCCGAACTGGCAGCCGACATCGTCGACAAAGGAATCGTGCTGACGGGTGGAGGAGCTTTGTTATACCGTGTGGACCAGGTGCTGCGTGATGCGACCGGCCTACCCGTCGTCGTGGCGGAGGAGCCGCTGTCCTGCGTAGCCCTCGGCACCGGACGTGCCTTGGAAGAGATGAAGCGGCTGCGTAACGTCCTAACTTCGATGTACTAGGAAAGTAGCCTAATTCATTGATCCGGCTGTCCATACCAGTCCGCCAAGCGCTCTCCCGGCTGACCCTGCCGGTCCTGATCGCGGTGGCATTCGGCGTCATGCTGGTCGGCAAGGCGGACGCGATCCTGGCGGAGCGGGTGCGCATGGCCTTGGCGGATGCATTGGCGCCGATCTTCGGCATCGTCTCCGAACCCATCGCGCGGCTGCACAACGCGGTCGCCGACGCGGGCGACATCCTGACGGTCCGGGCCGAGAACGTCCGCTTGAAGGAGGAGAACGACCGGCTGCGCCAGTGGCAGGCCGTCGCGATGGCGCTGGACGCGGAGAACACCACGCTCAAGGCGAACCTTAACTGGATCCCCGATCCGGCGCCCTCCTACGTCACGGCGCGCGTGGTGGCGGACGCCGGCGGCGTCTATGCTCGCGCGGTCCTGCTGTCCACCGGCCCGAACAAGGCGATCGGCAAGGGCCAGATCGCGCTCGACGAGCGGGGATTGGTCGGGCGGGTGACCGAAGTCGGCATGCGCAGCGCACGGGTGCTGCTGATCACGGACATCAACAGCCGCATCCCGGTGACCCTGGAGAACAGCCGGGCGCGGGCTCTGTTGATGGGCACCAACAACGCGCGGCCGCGCCTGATGTTCTGGCCGGAGGGCAGCATGCCGGCCGAAGGCGAGCGGGTGGTGACGAGCTCGGAGGCCAATGCCTTCCCCTCCGGCCTGCCGATCGGCGTGGTGCACTACACGGCCAACAACGTGCCGGAGGTGGAGCCGTTCGCCCGGCTCGACCGGCTGGAGGTCGTCCGCATCTTCGATTACGGGCTGACCGGGATACAACCGCCGGAGAGCCCGAACCGGCTGGTGGCAGACCGCAAGCACTGATGGCTGGCGCGCGCTAGTGGACAAGACACCGGGCATACGGCCGCGCCAGACGCTTTGGCGGCAATTGGACGCGGCCTCGCGCGCCGCCTTCCCGGCGTCCTGCACGGCGTTGATGCTGCTGGCGACATCCTTCCCGCTCGGCATTCCCGGCCAGGCGGAGTGGCAGCCCGCGGCGGCGTTGGCCTGCGTGTTCTTCTGGTCGCTGTTCCGCCCGGCCTCCATGCCGCCGGCCGTCGTGTTCGGCATCGGTCTGCTGGCCGACCTGCTCGGCCTGTCGCCGGTTGGCGCCACCGTGCTCGTGCTGCTGGTGGTGCATGGCCTGGCAGTGCGCTGGCGGCGGGTGCTGGTGCGGCAGGGTTTCCTGCTGGTGTGGCTGGCGTTCCTGGCCGTCGCGGCCGGTGCGGCGGTGCTGCAATGGGCGCTGACCTGCGCGCTGACGGTGCACCTGTTCTCACCCGCGCCCGCCCTGTTCCAGTGGGCGCTGACCGCCGGGCTGTATCCGGTGCTTTCCATGCTGTTCATCCGGGCGCATCGCGGCCTGGCGAACCCCGAGCAGGCATGAAGAAGGAAAACCGCACTACCGGCGTGTTCACCCGCCGGGCGCTGCTGGTCGCGGCCGGGCAGGTGGGCGTGCTCGGCGTGCTGGCCGCCAAGCTCTACCAGGTGCAGGTGGAGGAGGGCGGCCGCTACGCCACCCTGGCCGAAAGCAACCGCATCAGCGCCCGGCTTATCGCCCCGCCGCGCGGCCGCATCATGGACCGGTTCGGCAACGTGGTGGGCGGCAACAAGCTCAACTGGCGCGCCCTGCTGATGGTGGAGGAGACGGCGGATGTCGGCGGCACGCTGGACGCGTTCAGCAGCGTCGTCTCGCTCGCCGACCACGAACGCGCGCGCATCGAACGCGAGATGCATCGCCGCCGCCGCTTCATCCCGCTGGTGGTGCGCGAGTTCCTCACCTGGGACGACATGGCGCGCATCGAGGTCAACGCCCCCGACCTGCCCGGCATCCTGGTCGACGTCGGCACGTCCCGCCAGTACCCGGAGGGGCCGACCCTGGCGCACGTGGTCGGCTACGTCGCCCCCCCGTCGGAGGCGGACATGGGCGACGACCCGATGCTGGCGCTGCCCGGCATCCGCATCGGCCGCGCCGGCGTCGAGAAGTTCCACGACCTGAAGCTGCGCGGCCGCGCCGGCGCCGTGCAGATGGAGGTGAACGCCGTTGGCCGGGTGATCCGCGAGTTGGATCGCCAGGAAGGCACGCAAGGCCAGGACCTCGGCCTTACGATCGATCTGGAGTTGCAGAAGCAAGTGCTTGGCCGCCTCGGCGACCAAAGTGCATCCGCCGTGGTGATGGATTGCCGCAACGGCGAGGTGCTGGCGATGACCACCACGCCCTCCTTCGACCCGAGCCTGTTCAACTCCGGCGTGTCGCAGGCGCAGTGGGTGGAATGGACCAACAACCGCCGTGCCCCGCTGATCAACAAGGCGACCTCCGGCGTGTATCCGCCCGGCTCCACGTTCAAGATGGTGGTGGCCATGGCTGGGTTGGACAACAAGGTGATCGGTCCGGGCGATCGGATCAGCTGCCCGGGCTACCTCGATGTCGGCGACACGCGGTTCCATTGCTGGAGCAGGTATGGCCATGGTTCGCTGGACGTGCGCGGCGGCCTGAAGAACTCCTGCGACGTGTTCTTCTTCGAATTGGCGCGGCGCGTCGGCATCGACCGGCTGTCCGCCATGGCCAATCGGTTCGGCATCGGCGTCGACCTGGACATCGAACTGCCCGGTTCCCGCAAGGGGCTGATGCCGACGCGCGCCTGGCGTGCCGCGCACGGCCATCCCTGGGGCATCGGCGACACGGTGAACTGCGGCATCGGCCAGGGCTATGTGGAGGCGACACCGCTGGCGCTGTGCACCTACGTCTCCCGCGTGGCGACCGGCCGGGCGGTGCAGCCGCACCTGACGCGCACGCTGAACGGCACCATCCAACCGGGCATCCGGCCGGCGGACTGGCCCAGCATGAACCTGCAGGAGCATCATCTGCAGCTCTGCCGCGAGGGCATGTTCGCCGTGGTCAACGACCCGGGCGGCACCGCGCCGCTTGCCCGGCTCAACATGCCGGGCATGCAGCTTGCGGGAAAGACCGGGTCGAGCCAGGTCCGCCACGTGTCGCGCGAGCTGCGGGAGCGCGGCAACTTCAAGTCCGAGAACCTGCCCTGGGAGTACCGCCCGCACGCGCTGTTCGTGGCGTTCGCGCCATACGACGCCCCGCGCTACGCGGTGAGCCTGGTGGTGGAGCACGGCAACGCCGGCGCCGCCGCGGCCGCGCCGCTGGCCCGGGAGATCATGGTGGACGTGCTGACCCGCGACCCGGTCAACCGCGTCGAGCCGCAGGGGCAGAAGCTGGCGGACCGGAGTTGAGGGTGCGCGCATGATCAACGAGCGACGGCTGATCCGTGCCGAGCCCTCCTTCGGCCTCACGACCAAGCTGTTCCAGATCTCCTGGATCTACGTCCTGCTGATCTGCGCGCTGGCTGGGGTCGGCTACGCCGCGTTGTATTCCGCTGCGGGCGGCTCGCCGGAGCCGTATGCTTCCAAGCAGGCGATCCGCTTCGCCTTCGGCCTGGTGATGATGCTGTGCATCGCCCTAGTCGACATCCGTATCCTCGCCCGGCTGGCCTGGCCGCTCTACGCCGTCTCGCTCGCCTTGCTCGTGCTGGTGCTGCGGGTCGGGCACGTCGGCAAGGGCGCGCAGCGCTGGATCGAGTTCGGCGGAACCCAGCTCCAGCCGTCGGAGCTGATGAAGGTGGCGCTGGTGGTGGCGCTCGCCGCGTGGTTCCACCGTGCGACGTGGGAGCGGATGGGCAACCCGCTATTCCTGGTCCCGCCGGCCCTGGCCGTGGCGGCGCCGGTCCTGCTGATCCTGAAGGAGCCGAACCTCGGCACCGCCGTCATCACGGCCTTGATCGGCGGCATGATCTTCCTGGCCGCCGGAGTGCGCTGGTGGAAGATCGCGCTGGTGGTGGTGCCCATCCCGTTCGCCGCGCGCATCGCCTATGGCTACCTGCACGACTACCAGCGCGCCCGGATCGAGACCTTCCTGAACCCCGAGAGCGACCCGCTGGGCGCCGGCTACAACATCCAGCAATCCAAGATCGCCCTCGGGTCCGGCGGGATGTGGGGCAAGGGCTTCCTGCAGGGCACCCAGGGGCACCTGAACTTCCTGCCGGAGAAGCAGACCGACTTCATCTTCACCATGCTGGCGGAGGAGTTCGGATTCGCCGGCTGCCTGGCGATCATGGCGCTGCTGATGCTGATCGTGCTCGGCGCCATGCTGATCGCGCTGCGGTGCCGGCATCAGTTCGGGCGGCTGGTGGCGCTGGGCCTGGGCGTGAACTTCTTCCTCTACGTCGCCGTGAACATCGCGATGGTGACGGGCGCCATCCCGGTCGGCGGCGTGCCGCTGCCGCTGGTGTCGTATGGCGGCTCGGCATCGCTGACGGTCATGCTGGGCTTCGGCATCCTGATGAGCGTGCACGTCCACCGGGACGTGGAGTTCAAGGATCGTCGGGAGGACTAGGCTCGGCGTCGCTCGCCTCCGCGAGGAGGGCGGTGGCACGGTCCACGGTGCGGACCATGATCTCTCCCGACCGTTTGACCGCCGGGTCGGCATGGTTGAGCAGCCGGTCCGCCACCAGCAGCACGGGCGACAGCGCGCCGCGGATGTCGTGACGTAGCTTGCGCATCTGCTCGGTCTTGGCGGCCAAGGTGAGCTCGAGCGGCTGCGGCCTGGCCGCGTTGCCGCGATCCCACGCCATCAGCAGCGCCGTGCCGCCGCATGCCAGAGCGGCAGCCACCACGGCGAATGCGGCCCAGGCAGCTCGCTGCGGTGGCGCCGTGCCGATCGCCAGGCAGGCCGCGTAGCCCAGCACCTGGCCGGCGAAGGCGAACGCCGCGCAGGCCGCGAACCACCCGGCCACTTGGGCCACGGAGCGGGAAGGGGAGGGGAAGGGCAACGGTCGGGGACTCCTGGCCGGGACGGTCATACACCAGGTGGGGCGAATTGACGCAGCGCATGGCGCTCGCCTATAAGCCGGCCGCTGACAGGGTCCGCGTGAGCGAGCCCCTTCCGCTGTTGGAGAACCGCCGTGAAGCGCACTTATCAACCCTCCAAGCTGGTCCGCAAGCGCCGGCATGGCTTCCGGGCCCGCATGGCGACCGTCGGCGGCAGGAAGGTGATCGCAAACCGGCGCCGGGTCGGCCGCAAGAAGCTCTCGGCCTAAGGCGTCATCATGGCGCCGGATCGGGCGCCCGCCCTGACGACCGCCCCTTCGCCGACCCGGCTGAAACGACGGGCGGAGTTCCTGCGCGCGGCGAAGAGCGGGCGCAAGGCTGTGATGCCCGGCCTCGTGCTGCAGGCCCTGGCCCATACCCAGTCCGGCCCAGCCCGCGTCGGCTTCACGGTGACGAAGAAGGTGGGCAATGCCGTGATCCGCAACCGGACTCGCCGGCGCCTGAAGGAAGCGGCTCGGCTGCTCTTCCTGCAACGTCCCGTATCCTCCGTCGACCTCGTGCTGATCGGCCGCGATGGCACCCGGGCCCGACCGTTCCCGGCGCTGATGGACGATGTCCGGCGTGCCTTGGACAAGGCCGGCGTGCGATGACCCCGGCGGCGGCCGTGCTGGAAGGTGTCGTGCGCGGCTACCAATGGACGGTCCGCCCGCTGATCGGCGCCAACTGCCGCTTCCATCCAGGGTGCAGCGACTACGCCGCGGAGGCGCTTCGCACGCACGGCGCCTTGCGCGGCAGCGCGTTGGCCGCCCGGCGCGTCTTGCGCTGCAACCCCTGGAACGAGGGCGGGTTCGACCCCGTCCCCAAGCCCGAGAGCTGATCGCCCCGCATGGACCAGAAGCGCCTCATCGTTGCCATCGCCGTCTCGCTCGCGATCCTGCTGGGCTTCCAGTTCCTGCTGCCCAAGGCGCCCCTGCGGCCTCCGGCGCAGGAGACGGCGGCCGCGTTGAACACCCCGGCGCCCGAGGCAGCACGCCGCACGGCTGACCCGTCCTTCCCTGGCACCGAACCCGAGGCCGTGCCCGCGCCCAAGGACGTGCAGCGCATCCCCATCAATGCCGACCGCGTCAGCGGAACCGTCAGCCTGCGCGGCGGGGTGCTGGATGACCTGGTGCTGCGCGACTACCACGAGGAGGTGAGCCCCAGTTCGCCTCTGGTCCGCATCCTGGAGCCGCAGACCGACCCCGAGCCCAACTACATCCAATACGGCTGGACCAGCGACACGCCCGGCGTGAAGCTGCCGACCGATGCGACCGACTGGACGGCGTCGGGCAAGGAACTGACCCGGGCCGCGCCGCTGACGCTGAGCTGGGACAACGGCGCCGGGCTGCTGTTCTCGATCAAGCTCGAAGTCGACGACTTCTACATGTTCACCGTCACGCAGTCGGTGCGGAACAACACCGGCGTACCGGTGGATCTGCACCCCTACGAGCGGGTGCGCCGCGACTACCAGCCGGTGACCGCCGGGTACTACATTCTGCACGAAGGCCCGCTCGGCGTGCTGAACGGCAAGCTGGACGATCCGAGCTACGCCACGGTGAAGTCGGACGCCGCCAAGAACGCCGGGGTCGCACAGACGACGCAGACCACCGGCGGCTGGATCGGCATTACCGACAAGTACTGGCTGACCGCCGTGATCCCGGACCAGGCTGCGGCGCAGACCGCGACCTACCGCCATGGCCGCTCGGCCACCGGGCCGGACCGCTACCAGGCGGACTTCACCGCCACCGCCCCGGTGACGGTGGCGCCCGGCGCGAGCGCCTCGTCCAGCTTCGGCGCGTTCGCAGGGGCGAAGGAGGTGCACCTGCTCACCCGCTACGAGCAGATGGAGCACATCCCGCTGTTTTCCTACGCGGTCGATTTCGGCTGGTTCTGGTTCCTGACCAAGCCGATCTTCTACGCGCTGGACTGGCTGAACGGCGTGCTGGGTAATTTCGGCGTGGCGATCATGGTGTTCACCGTGTTCGCCAAGATGCTGTTCTTCCCGCTGGCGAACAAATCCTACCGCTCGATGAGCAAGATGAAGCTGCTCGGCCCGAAGATGACGGCGCTGCGGGAGCGGCTGAAGGACGATCCGACCAAGCTGCAGTCCGAGATGATGCAGCTCTACAAGGCGGAGAAGGTGAACCCGGCCAGCGGCTGCCTGCCCATGCTGGTGCAGATCCCCGTGTTCTTCTCGCTCTACAAGGTGATCTTCGTCACCATCGAGATGCGGCACGCCCCGTTCTTCGGCTGGATCCACGATCTGTCCGCGCTCGACCCGACCAACGTGTTCAACCTGTTCGGGCTGATCCCGGTCGATCCGACGCACTACGCTGGCTTCCTGCATTTATCGGCCTGGACGCTGATCATGGGCGCCACGATGTATGTGCAGCAGCAGTTGAACCCGCCGCCGCCGGACCCGATGCAGGCGCGGCTGTTCAAGTTCATGCCGCTGATCTTCATGTTCATGATGGGCCGGTTTCCCGCCGGGCTGCTGATCTACTGGAGCTGGAACAATACCCTTACCGTGCTGCAACAATGGCTGATCATGCGGCGGACCAGGATCGGCCCGGCAGTGAAGGCGCAGATCGCGAGCACCCCGAAGAGCCAGGGCGCGAAGAGCTAGAGGCCCAGGCGCTCGAGCGGGGACGGCTGCTGTTCGCGGCGCCCTGCAAGTTCTTCTTCGCCGCACAGCGCCTGGACCAGCTGCCTCCCCCCGCAGGGACGGAGGTGGCGTTCGCCGGGCGCTCCAACGTGGGCAAGTCGAGCCTGATCAACGCGTTGGTCGGCCATCACGCGCTCGCCCGCGCCTCCCACACGCCTGGCCGCACCCGGCAGCTGAACTTCTTCGATCTGGGCGGCCGGCTTACCCTGGTGGACATGCCCGGCTACGGCTACGCCCAGGCGGCGAAGTCGGTGAAGGAGGACTGGCAGGGCCTGATGTTCGACTACCTGCGAGGGCGGCCCACCTTGCATCGAGTGCTGCTGTTGCTGGACGCGCGGATCGAGATCAAGGCGTCCGACACCGCCGCGATGGACTTGCTGGACCGCGCCGCGGTGACCTACCAGTTCGTGCTGACCAAGGCGGACGACGTCAAGCCGCGCGCGCTGGAAGCCAAGCAGGAGGAGGTGGTGACGATCGCCCGCAAGCACCCGGCCGCATACCCGGAGGTCTCGACCACCAGCAGCAATACCGGCCGCGGCATCGAGGCGTTGCGGGCCAGCCTCGCCGCGCTCACGGGTTGACCGGGTGGTGCGCCGGCCGCTAGCTGGCCTCTCAGTTCCGCCGGGGGACGCGTCCGCATGAGCACCGAACTCGAGGAGATGATCCAGGCCGAGCCCAGCGAGCAGGCCCGGATCCTGGCGCATGCCTTGCCGTACCTGCGGCGCTACGCCGGCGCCACCGTGGTGATCAAGTACGGGGGCCACGCCATGGGCGAGCAGGATTTGGCGCAGAATTTCGGCCGCGACATCGCCCTGTTGAAGCAGGTGGGCATCAACCCGGTGGTGGTGCATGGCGGCGGCCCGCAGATCAACGCGATGCTGAAGCGGCTGGCGATCCAATCGACCTTCGTCGACGGACTGCGTGTGACCGATGCGGCCATGGTCGAGGTGGTGGAGATGGTCCTGGCCGGGACCGTCAACAAGCACGTCGCCGGGCTGATCAACGCGGCCGGCGCCCTGGCGGTGGGCATCTGCGGCAAGGATGGCGGCCTGATCCGCGCGCGCAAGCTGCAGCGCAGCGTGCGCGATCCGGACAGCCGGATCGAACGCGTGCTGGATTTGGGCTTCGTCGGCGAGCCGGCGGAGATCGACGTGCGCGTGATCCACGCGTTGACGGGCGCCGGGCTGATCCCGGTGATCGCGCCGGTGGGCTGGGGCGAGGATGGGCAGACCTACAACATCAACGCCGACACGGTGGCGGGCGCCGTGGCTGGCGCTCTGGGTGCCAAGCGGCTGCTGATGCTGACCGACGTGCCCGGTGTGCTGGACGCCGAGAAGAAGCTGCTGCCGGAGCTGACGATCGCGGATGTGGGCCGGCTTTGCGCCGAGGGCGTCATCACCGGGGGAATGATCCCCAAGGTGGAGACCTGCGTCGCGGCGGTCCGCGGCGGGGTGAAGGCTGCGGTGATCCTGGATGGCAAGCTGCCCCACGCGTGCCTGTTGGAGATGTTCCTGCAGGGCGGCATCGGCACGCTGATCCGGGCGTAGCTGGGCTCGGCAATCTCCCTCTCCTTCCGGGAGAGGGCCGGGGTGAGGGTGCCACGCGGAGGACGTCACCCGGCGGGACGACTCGCCCCTCCACTGCCATTCCACGGGCTATCGCCCGCGAACCTTTGGCAGTTCCGCCCAACCCTCTCCCAGAGGGCAGGGCCATCGCATGCGGCCGCATTCCCGCTTTGGAACCCTCTCCCGCTGGCGGGAGAGGGAGCTCCGACATATGCGATGGCCCGGCCCAGAGGGAGAGGGCTTTGGAGCGGGCGGCGGCTGAGCTTACTTCACCAATTGGCCGCGGATTTCGCCGCCGGGGTTGGCTGCGGTGTGGATGTTCGCGTACATCTTGCCACCCTCGAGCTGGGTGATCTGGGCGTCCGTCAGCGTGGCGGTGCCGTGGATCGGGCTGGTCAGCGGAGCGGCGAAAGGGACGGCCACGCCGGCGTTGGCGCCGGGGTCGGCCGGGCCGTGCAGATGACCAGCCGTGGCCGGGCCGGTCAGGCCCGAGTAGGTCACGTCATAGGTCAGCGTCTTGGTGGCCGTGTCCAACGTCGCGTTGACCTCGCCCTTGCCGTTGGTCGTCTTTGCGGGCACTTCGGTGGCGCCGTTCATGACGGTGTGGAATTTGATCGTCTCGGCATGGGCGGCCGTGGTCAGCACGGCGGCGAGGGCTGCGACCAGCAGGGCGGGACGTGTCATCGTGAATTTCCTCCAGGCGTTGACAGCGGACGACCAGGGTCGATCGATCGCTTCGACCGTATGATGGCCCGCCCTCCCGCCAATGTCGATCCAGCCGACGCGGCACTCCCCGTCGGGCCTCCCGTCGATCCCACGCCGCGCCCGCTGCCGGCCCGCATCCGCCTGCGCGGGCGGGATGTGGAGCTGGAGCCGCTGCACGTCCGGCACGCGCCCGAGCTGTGGCAGGCGGCGCAGGGTGCGACAGCGTCCTGGACCTACCTCGCCTACGGCCCGTTCGCCGACGAGGCAGCGATGACGCGCCACGTCGCCAGCTTCGCCACCACGCACGACCCGATGGCGTGGGCGGTGCGGCCGGTGTCGACGGGTGTCGTCTCCGGCTGGCTGACCCTGATGGACATCCAGCCGGCGAACGCCTCGATCGAGCTCGGGCACATCTGGTTCGCGCCGCGCATGCAGCGCACCCGCGCCGCGACGGAGGCCATGTTCCTGCTGCTGCGCCTGGCAGCGGACGAACTCGGCTACCGCCGTCTGGTATGGAAGTGCAACGCGCTGAACGCACCGTCGCGCCGGGCGGCGTTGCGGCTCGGCTTCCAGTACGAGGGGCTGTTGCGGGCGACCAACGTGGTGCGCGGCCGGCGGCGCGACACGGCCTACTTCTCCATCCTCGACGACGAATGGCCACGCTGCCGGGACGCGTTCGGCGCCTGGCTCGACCCGGCGAACTTCGCCGCGGACGGCACCGCGCTGCGTGGCCTGGCCAGCTTGCGGGCATGACGGAGTGGTTCGGCAGGGAGGCCATGGACCACCTGCTGGGCGAGTACGGGTACGGCGTGGTGTTCGCGGTGATCGGGCTGGAGGCGATGGGCGCGCCGTTGCCGGGCGAAAGCCTGATCATCGCCGCCGCCATCTATGCCGCCACCACCGGACGGCTGGGCATCGTCGGCGTGGTCGGCGCCGCCATCGCCGGGGCGATCATGGGGGACAATTTCGGCTACCTGATCGGGCGATGGGCGGGCTTCCCGCTGCTCAGGCGCTATGGCCGGCATGTGGGGTTGACGGACCGGCGACTCACCCTCGGGCGCTACCTGTTCGACCGACAGGGGCCCAAGGTCGTCTTCTTCGGCCGCTTCATCGCCATCCTGCGCACCTTCGCCGCGCTGCTGGCGGGTGCGAACCGGATGGACTGGCGCAGCTTCCTGCTCTGGAACGCGGTCGGCGGCATCGTTTGGGCAACGCTTTATGGCACCGGCGCCTATCTGCTCGGCGACCTCATCACCCGGATCACCGGGCCGCTGGCCATCGTGCTTGGGGGCGCCGGCGCGGTGGTCGTCGTCGTCGCGGTGATCCTGCTCCGCCGTAATGAAAGCCGGCTGGAGGACAAGGCGGAACAGGCGATGGCGGAGCGGGAGCGGACCGCCCGCTGATCAGGCCGGGCGCAGCTTGCGGACGACGTCGTCCGGCGGCAGCACCGTCGCGCCATCCACGTAGCGCCAGTCCACCATGCCGCCGCGGCCGTCCTGCTTCACCAGGCGGCCGACATAGCTACCGACCGTGCTCTGATGGTCGATGGCGCGGAAGCGGCTGATGCCGAACGGCGTGGTGAACGTGGCGTCGGCGAAGCCGTCCGCCATCTTCTCGCTGTCGGTGCCGCCGGATTTCAGCACGCCCGAGGCGATGGCGTTGACCATCGCCACGCCCAGTGCGGCACCCATCGTCGGCGGCTCGTTGTAGCGCTGGGTGTAGTCCAGTGCGAACTGCTTGTTCTCCGGCTCGTCGGACAGGCTCCATGGGTAACCGGTCACCAGCCAGCCGACCGGAGTCTGGTCACCCAGCGCGGTGAGGTACTCCGGCTCGCCGGCGAGCATGGCCACGACGAGCCGCTTGTCGAACAAACCGGCCCCGTTACCCTGCCGGACGAACGCCTCCAGGTCATGGCCGGTCAGTGCGCAGAAGATCGCGTCGGGCGTGGCCTGGGCCAACGCGCCGGTGACCGCGGCGGTGTCGGACTGGGCGGTGCGCGGCCATTGCTCGGCCACGAAGCGGACGTCCGGCCGCCGGGCGGACAGCAACTGGCGGAACGAGGCAACGGCCGAACGGCCGTTCTCGTCGTCCGCGGCCACCGTCGCATAGCTTTTCGGCGGCAGGTTTCGCGCCGCCTCCACCAGCATGGCCACCTGCATGAAGCTGCACGGGCGGACGCGATAGGTGTATCGGTTGCCCTGCTGCCACACCAGGGCGTCGGCCAGCGGCAGGCTGGCGACGTAGAGCTTCTTCGCCTGCAACGCATACGCGCTCAATGCCAGCCCGACCTCGGACGTGTAGCCGCCGGCGAGAAGGTCGACCTTCGCCTCGTTGACCAGCTCCGTCGCCGCGCGGACGGCGCCTGCCGGCGTGCCGCCATCATCCTGCGCGACGATCTCGAGCTTGCGGCCGTCCAGCCCCCCCATGTCGTTCAGGCGGGACAACGCCATCTCCCACCCCTTGCGGTAGGACAGGGTGAAGTCCGGCTGCGACGCGTAGCTGTTGACCTCGCCGATGCGGATCGGTGCGCTCGATTGCGCCCGCAGCACCGCAGGCCGACCCAGGACCGCGGCCGCCCCGGTCGCCAGCAGCACCCGGCGGCGAAGCGCCATCTCAGGCCTGCCGCATGGATTTGCGGGCGCTGTTGCGCGCGGCGGCGGCCGTGGCGAAGGCCAGGCAGGTCAAACCCAGGCGGGGCAGGATGAGCTCGACCTCGCGGTTGCGCATTTCCACCGCCAGCATCATGGCGGACACCGCGGCCAGGCCGGCGGCGCCGAGCACGCGGGTCTTGTCGTTGGCGACCATGATCGCCCCGGCCGTCTCGACCACCCCGATCCCGCGCATGGAGCGCGGCGAGATGCCCCAGCGGCGGAACATCCGCGTCTCCAGCCCCAGCAGCTTGAGCGCGCCCATGAACGCGAAACTGAGTTCCACCAGCGCCGTCCGGCCTTCGTTCTCACGCAGCATCGTATCCTCCGCAGTCGTCCGATGCGGCACCAACGCGGCTCGCCCGGTGCGGGATGCAAGCCAAGCTAGCGCAACCGGCTGACGATCTCGGCCGCGAGGCGCCGGGCGTGCGGCGGCCGGACCATGGTGGTGTGCGAACCCGGACAGTCGACCACCTCCAGCCGGCGGATGAACTGCCGCCAGACTGGAGCCGGATCGCAGGCGTGCGGGTCCCCCAGCACGGAGCGGAACAGGACGGTCGCCTGGTCGAAGCGGCGCGGCGTGTAGGCCTGGTAGGCGGAGATGGAGGCGTCCCGCACCGCCTGGAAGGCTGGTTCCAGTCCGCCGATATAGTAGGCGGAGCGGTGCACGGAGGCAGCCGTCTCCCCGGCCAGCTTGCGGGTGGCAAACTGCAGGAGGTTGCGTGCGCGGATAGCTATGTGCCGGACGGCCTCGCGTGGCGGCATGTGCCTGGCATCCGCCAGGCGCCGCCAGCAGCGGCGCAGGACGCCGGCAAGCCAGGCGCGACGGGGCCAGTTCCGCTCGTCGAGGTTGGCATCGATCAGCCCCACCAGCCCGACGGCGCCGCCTGCGGCAGCCATGGCCCGGGCGGTCTCGATCGCGGCCGAGCCGCCGAACGAGTAGCCGACCAGGTGGTATGGCCCGGCCGGCTGCCGCGCCATGATCGCCGACGCGTAATGGGCGCCGAATGCGGCGACGTCGTTCAGCGGCTCGGCCTCCCCGTCGAGGCCCGGCGCCTGCACCCCCCAGACCTGCCCGGGATAGTCGACCAGCCGGGCAAGCTCGCAGAGCTCGAGCACGAGGCCGCTTCCCGCCGACAGCATGTAGAGCGGCGGACTGGCGTCACCGTCCTTGAGCAGGACGCAAGGGGAGGGGGCCGGCCAGTGGTGGACCCGGATCGCCGCGTCCACCGCGTCTGCCGTGCCCAGCCGCATCAGCGCCGTCGCGGGGATATCCACGCCGAGCTCCTGCTGGAGGGCCTTGCGCAAGCGCAGGATGCGCTTCAACCCGACGCCGATATGGAGGATATGCGCGTCCGGCTCCCGTGCCTTCGGGCCCAGATACCGCAGCCACAAGGCACGGAGTTCGGCCGTCCGCTCCGTAGGACCGGCCTCATTGCCGGAGCGGGTGTCGAGCGCGGGCAAGGTGGCGGTGGACAGCATGGTCGGGTTCCATATCGGTAGCTTGGAACCGAGTATCGCCGGGGTTTGATACGACGCGGTTATCGGCCGACGGGCTCCCCTTAGGGTGTTCCTTAAGAGGGTTACCCGTGCTTCAGCAGCCGGAAACTTCCTGCCATCCTGCGGCCACGCGTCGGAACGACGGCGTGCCGAAAGCCGAGCGCACCGGGATGTTTGCGGGCCACACCTCCCGCCAACGCTCCGTCTGCGCCATTGCCACGCAGGCGGCGACCGGGCGAATCCCGGCGGCGGCGAGCACGGCGAGCCCCGCCATGGCGGACCGTCCGGTGCTGATCACGTCGTCCACCAGCAGGACGCGGCGGTCGCGCAGCCGGGGCAGCAGGCGCGGGTCCAGCCACAGCCGCCGACCCGGCTCCGGCGCGGTGATCGAGGCGATCGGGACGGACAGCGCGTCCTCGTACCAGAGCTTGCGCGTCGTCCCGGGCGCCACCCAGTTCGGGTGCCCCAAGTCGCGGGCGACGCCCTGGCCGAAGACGTGGCCTAGCGTCGGCAGGCCGACCACGACGTCGCATGCGTCTGCCGCGATGGCGTCGGCCATCCAGCGGCAAAGCCGGTCCACCACCGGGAAGGCCGCCTGGTTGGCGATGAAACCGGCCACTGCCCGTTCCCCCATGTCCCGCAACGGCAGCACCAACACGGAGCCGTCCGGCATGATGGCGTCGAACGTCTGCTTCCAGGTCGCCGGCCGGTCTGCGGGCTTCACGAAGCCCTGCCAGAAGTCGGGGGTCAGCTCTCGAACATGTCCACGGCGGCGACGTCCAGCAGCCGCTCGATCACCTCGGGTTCCTGCGCGCCGGCGATCGCGTGGTGGCCGCCGACGACGAAGCAGGGCACGCCGTTGATGCCCAGGCGATGCGCCCGCAGGTTGTCGGCATGGACGCCGTCCAGCTCGGCGTCGCCGGCCAGCATCGCCCGCGCCGCATTGGGGTCCAGCCCGCAGGACGCGGCGATCGCGCACAGCACGCCGGCCTCGCCCAGGTCGCGCCCGTCGGCGAAGTGGGCGGCAAACAAGGCCTCCACCACCCCGTTCGCCCGGCCGAACCGGGCCGCCCAGCGGACCAGCCGGTGTGCGTCGACGCTGGAAGGGGTGCGCCGCACCCGGTCGAAGCGGAACTGCAGGCCTTCCGCGCGGCCGATCTCCGTGATCGAGTTGTACAGCCGCCGGGCACGATCCTCCCCACCGAACTTGCGCACCACGTAGTCGGAGCGTGCCATGCCCACCCGCGGCATGTCGGGATTGAGCAGGAACGGCCGCCAGACCAGCTCCACCAGCAGATCCGGCCGGCGGCGCAGCGTGCGCAACAGCCGCCGTGTGCCGAGATAACACCACGGGCATACGAGGTCGTGCACGACTTCGACGGTGAGGCGCGCTTTGGCAGGGGCGAGGACGTTCACCCGCCCATCCTAATCCGGGAACGACGCCGCGCCACCGTTTTTTGGACGTCTCCGCGCGGCTAAATCTCCCCGTAGGCCGAGATGACCGGGTCGAGGCGGAACTCGTCGACCAGGAAGTCGATCACCGCCCGGGTGCGCGACGCCAGGTTGCGGCGCGAGGGGTAGACCGCGGTGATGGCGGTGGCCGGCGGCTCCCACCCCGTCAGCACCGGCCGCAACCGGCCATCCATGTCCTCGTTGCCGAAGAACCAGGTGGGCAGCATGGCGAAGCCGAGCCCCGCGAGCACGGCCTCCCGCACGCCCTCCCCATTGTCGGTGCGGAACCGCCCGGCGACCGAGACGGTGACCGGCCCCTCCGGCCCCTCGAACTGCCATTCACCCGGCGTCTGCGCGCCGGTGAAGATGATGCAGGGCAGCCGGCTGAGGTCGGACGGATGCTGCGGCTCCCCATAGGCGGCGATGCAGGCTTCCGACGCGATGGCGACCCGGCGCGAGGACCCGATCTTGCGTGCGACCAGGCTCGAATCGATGACGTTGGTCACTCGGATGGCCAGGTCGATCCCCTCCGCGACCATGTCCGACATCGTGTCCGACATCCGCAGGTCCACCGTGAGCTCGGGATACCGCTCCAGCAGCCGCGGGATGCGGGGCGACACGTAGAGCCGGCCGAACGTCGCGGAGGTGGCGAGGCGGACCATCCCGCCCGGCACGGCATGGCGTCGCCCGACCGCGGCCTCGGCTGCCTCGACGGTGTCGATCACGCGCCGGGCATGGCCCAACAAGTCCCGCCCGTCCTCCGTCAGCGCCAGGCTGCGCGTGGTCCGCTGGATCAACCGGGCGCCGAGATGCTCCTCCAAAGCGGCGACCTGCCGCGAGATCGCAGGCTGGGTGGTGCCCATTTCCCGCGCCACGGCGGAGAACGACCGCGCCTCGGCGACCCGGACGAAGACGTTGAACGCGACGAGAAGGTCCACCGCCTATGCCGCCCCTACATGAATCATATGATCGTGCGGCTGGTTTCAAGTCGTTCCATATGGGATGACATAGTCGTTGTCGGGATAGTCAAGCCGCACCTGCACGAGGCAGCCATGCATTTGGGTCAAAACAGTCTCACTCGTCAGTTGGAATTGTTCCGTGCGGGCTGGCTCGCGCGCCTGCCCGCCAAGGAGCGCGCGGTCGTCCTGGCGGCGGCGGAGGATCTGCGCGCTGGCTCGTTCGACCGCAAGTCCATCCAGGTCGGCGATGCCGCGCCGGACTTCGCCTTGCCTGACCAGCACGGCCGGATCGTCCGCCTAGCGGACCATCTCAGGCATGGGCCCGTGGTGGTGCTGTTCGCCCGCGGCGGATGGTGTCCGTTCTGTACCTTGACGTTGCGGGCCTATCAGGAGGCGCTGCCGGGCATCCATGCGGCGGGAGCCGACCTGGTCGCGATCACGCCGCAGCCGGGGACGAGCTGCTCGGCAGTCGCGGAGCGGGACCTGCTGGCGTTCCCGATCCTGTCCGATGCCGGCAACGCCGTGGCCGGTGCGTTCGGCGTCGCCTACGAACTGGCACCCGCCCTGCAGAGAGTCTACCTGCGCCACGGCCACAACCTGCCCCGGATGAACAGGACGGGAGATTGGCGTCTTCCCCTGCCGGCCACCTTCATCGTCGGCACGGACGGCCGCGTGGCGAGCGCGCATGTCGAACCCGTCGTGCATCGCCGGCTCGAACCGGCGGCGGTCATCCGCCTCCTGCGGAACCAGGCCTTGCACGATCGGGTGGCGGAGGCGGCTTTCGACCCAGCGCTTCCGTAAGCCCTCGCCACCCTCCGCGGCGATGCGGCTCAGCGGTGCGGCGACTCGGTCGGGGGCAGGGTCGTCGGCATGTTGCCGAGCCAGTTCTTCAGGCCGGAGGCCCACCGGGCAACGGTGGAGGCGAATGCTCGCGTCAGGAGAAGCTGACCTTCATGTGCCAGCAGCATGGCCTCGCCAGCTTGTTCAAACGTCTTCATCGTATCGATCCTTCTGCTCGGGCCTGCAGCCCGGGGGTAAGCCGAAGGACGTTCCCACCTCTTTGTGCAGTGCAACATGGGATGGTTCTTGCTGCATTGCAACATGCAGCGGGGCCGATGGTCCTACTCGTCAACCAGCCCCGGCCGGAGCGAGTCCAATGCCGCCTGCAGGATCACTGCCGCCGCCATCCGGTCCACCGTCGCCGCCCGGCGGGCCCGATTGGCGCCTTGCGCGGTCAAGGCGCGGTTTGCCTCGGCGGAGGAGAGCCGCTCGTCCCACATGGCCGCGGGCAAGCCGGTCGCCGCCATCAGCGCGAAGGTCCAGTCGCGCGCGGCCTGGGCCGCCGGGCCAAGTTGGCCACCCATCTGCAGCGGCAGCCCGACGACCAACCCGCCGGCATCCTCGCGCTTGGCGATGGCCAGTATCGCCTCCGCCGCCTCCGACAACTTGCCACGCCGGATCGTGCCGTATGGGCTGGCCAGGACCCGCCGGACATCGCTCAACGCCAGGCCGATCGTCCGGGTGCCAGGGTCCAGCCCGATCAGGCGCTGGTTGCGGGCGAGGCGGGCGTGCAGATCAGTCAGGTTGAACAGCGGCATGGGGTGCCGTTATGGTCGTCCATTGCCGTATCGCCAAGAACCCACTCGTCCCACACAGGAGCGTCATGTCGCTTGATCCCGCGACCGTCCGCCGCATCGCCAAGCTCGCCCGCATCCGCGTGGAGGAGGGCCAACTCGCGCCCCTCCAGGCGGAGCTGAACGGCATCCTCGGCTGGATCGAGCAGCTGCAGGAGGTGGACGTGGACGGCGTGGCGCCGCTGACGGGTGCGGCCGAGATGGCGCTGCGCATGCGGGAGGACCGGGTGACCGATGGCGGCATCGCGGAGCAGGTGCTGGCCAACGCGCCGGACCGCGCCGGGCGGTTCTTCGCCGTGCCCAAGGTGGTGGAATGAGCCTGACCGAGCTCGGCATCGCCGCAGCCGCTGCCGGGTTGCAGGCACGCAGGTTCACCGCGCGGGAGCTGACGCAGGCGCATGTCGACGCCATCGCGGCGTTGGACGGGACGCTGAACGCCTACATCACGCCCACGCCGGAGCGGGCGCTGGATGCGGCGGCTGCGGCGGACGCGGCGCTCGCCCGCGGCCAGGCCGGCCCGCTGACCGGCATCCCGCTGGGCATCAAGGACCTGTTCTGCACCGTGGGGGTGCGCACGACGGCCGGCAGCCGCATCCTGGAGCCGTTCGTGCCGCCATACGAGAGCACCGTCACCGCCAACCTGCTGCGCGACGGCGCCGTCTTCCTGGGCAAGACCAACCTGGACGAGTTCGCCATGGGCTCCTCCAACATGAGCAGCGCGTGGGGCCCGGTGACCAACCCGTGGTCGCCGGAGGGCCACAAGCTGGTTCCCGGCGGCTCCTCCGGCGGGTCGGCCGCGGCGGTGTCGGCCGGGCTGGCGATGGGGGCCACCGGGACGGACACCGGAGGCTCGATCCGGCAGCCGGCCTCGCTGTGCGGCATCGCGGGCATCAAGCCGACCTACGGCCGCTGCAGCCGCTTCGGCGTGGTGGCCTTCGCGTCCTCGCTGGACCATCCCGGCGCGTTCGGCCGCTCCGTCGCGGACTGCGCGGTCCTGCTGCGGTCGATGGCGGGGTTCGACCCGAAGGACAGCACCTCCGCCGACCGCCCGGTGCCGGACTTCGCCGCCGCCTGCGCCCGCGGCGTCAGGGGGCTGCGGATCGGCGTGCCGCGGGAATACCGGCAGGACGGCATGCCCGGCGAGATCGCCGCGTTGTGGGAGCAGGGGCTTGCCTGGTTGCGGGACGCCGGGGCGACCGTGGTCGACGTGTCGCTGCCGCACACGCGGTACGGGCTGGCCGCATACTACATCGTGGCGCCGGCGGAGGCGTCCTCCAACCTCGCGCGGTACGATGGGGTGCGGTTCGGCAAGCGCGAGCCCGGTGAGGACCTGATCGACCTCTACGAGCGCACCCGCGCCGAGGGGTTCGGCGACGAGGTGCGCCGCCGCATCCTGATCGGCACCTACGTGCTGTCGGCGGGCTATTACGAAGCCTATTACACCCGCGCGCAGAAGGTCCGGGCGTTGATCCTGCGGGACTTCACGCAGGCGTTCGCCACGGTGGACGCGCTGGTGACGCCGACGACGCCCAATGCCGCGTTCGCGCAGGGCGAGAAGATGGACGACCCCGTCACCATGTACCTGAACGACGTCTTCACCGTCCCCGCCGACCTGGCCGGCATCCCCGCCATGTCCGTGCCCGCGGGGCTGGATGCGGCGGGCCTGCCGCTCGGCTTGCAGGTCATGGGGCGGCCGTTCGACGAGGAGACGGTGTTCGCGGTAAGCGGCGCCATGGAAAAAGCCGCCGGGTTCACCGCCCGGCCGAGGATGAGAGCAGGGGTATGATGGCAGTGGCAATCAACATGGCGTCCAAGAGTCCGGACGAACTCAAGACGCTGATCGCGAACCATGAGCGGATCGGCAAGACCGACACCGAGCGCTACCACCAGGCGGTGGCCGAGCTCGCCACGCGCAACAGTGGGGAGCTGACGTTGGAGAAGACCGTCGCGGCGATCACGGCGGCGGCCAAGCGCGGCGTGTTCATCAGCTACAAGGACGTGGCCGACGCCAGCGGTGCCGCCGCCAACCGGGTGCAGTTCCGCATGGCCAAGCACCTGCTGGAGGTCAGCCGGCATGCCCACCGCCTCGGCCTGCCGATGATCTCCGCCATCGTGGTCAACAAGCCGCACGTGGTCGACGGCAAGATGGATCCGAAGGCGCTGGCAGCGTTCTGCGCCTGCGCCCGCGGGCTGGATATCGAAGTGGGCGATGACGAGGCGGCCTTCCTGCAGGCGCAGCAGCGTGCGGTGTTCCTGGCCGCGAAGGAAGGACGGCTGGCGTGAGCTACACCGTCGCCGGGGTGGATGGCCCGTGGGAGATCGTGTGCGGCCTGGAGGTCCACGCCCAGGTGACCAGCCAGGCCAAGCTGTTCTCCGGCGCCGCCACGCAGTTCGGCGCCGAGCCGAACAGCCAGGTCAGCTTCGTCGACGCGGGGTTCCCCGGCATGCTGCCGGTCATCAACCGCGAGTGCGTGGCCCAGGCCGTGCGCACCGGGCTGGGCCTCGACGCCCAGATCAACCTGGTGAGCCGGTTCGACCGGAAGAACTATTTCTATGCCGACCTGCCGCAGGGCTATCAGATCAGCCAGCTATACCATCCGATCGTCGGCGCCGGGCATGTCGAGATCGAGGTGGACGGGGAGGCGCGGCGCATCGGCGTCACCCGGCTGCACCTGGAGCAGGACGCGGGCAAGTCCCTGCACGACCAGGATCCGACGCGCTCGTTCATCGACCTGAACCGCTCCGGCGTGGCGCTGATGGAGATCGTGTCCGAGCCGGACATCCGCTCGCCGGAGGAGGCGGGCGCCTACCTGCGCAAGCTACGGTCGATCCTGCGCTACCTCGGGACGTGCGACGGCAACATGGAGGAGGGCTCGATGCGGGCGGACGTCAACGTCTCCGTCCGCAAGCAGGGCGAACCGTTCCGCACCCGCTGCGAGGTGAAGAACGTCAACTCCGTCCGCTTCGTCATGCAGGCGGTGGAGGCGGAGGCGCGCCGCCAGGTGGAGGTATGGGAGGCCGGCGGCGAGGTCGTGCAGGAGACGCGGCTGTACGACAGCGGCCGGGGCGAAACCCGGTCCATGCGGTCCAAGGAGGATGCGCACGACTACCGCTACTTCCCTGATCCGGACCTGCTGCCGCTGGTGTTGGAGGAGGCATGGGTCGCGTCGCTGCGGACCGGGTTGCCGGAACTGCCGGATGCCAAGCGGGCGCGCTTCGTGGCGCAGTATGGCCTGTCGCCGTATGACGCCGGAGTGCTGGTGGCGGAGCAGGCCACCGCAGCCTTCTTCGAGGCCGCGGCGGGTGGCCGCGATGCGAAGGCGGCCGCGAATTGGGTCATGGGCGACTTGTTCGGCGCGCTGAACCGCACCGGCCGCAGCATCGAGGACTCGCCGGTATCGGCGGCCGCGTTGGGCGAGATGCTGGACTTGCTCGCCGATGGCACCATCAACGGCCGCATCGCCAAGGACGTGTTCGAAGCGATGGTCGAGACCGGCGAGTCTCCTGGCGCGATCGTCGAGGCGCGTGGGCTGCGCCAGGTGACCGACACCGGCGCGATCGATGCAGCCATCGCGGCGGTGATTGCCGCCAACGGCGACAAGGTGGCGCAGTATCGCGCCGGAAAGGATAAGCTGTTCGGGTTCTTCGTCGGCCAGGTGATGAAGGCGACGTCCGGCAAGGGGAACCCCGCGCTGATCAACGAGGCGCTCAGGGCTCGGCTGTCGAATACCTGACATCCGTCCGTAGACGGATCGAGAGGTATCGTCCGATGTCCATGGCACCAGATCGCCTGGACGTGACACGACATACGCAACTTCGTCGGGTGGTGCCCGTAGTCTTTGCACGCTGACTGAACAGGAGTTCGCCATGAACGTGTCTCATCAGACCTTCGACTGGATCTTCTTCGCGATCGTCATCCTGCCATCCGCCTACCTGGCATGGGACTGGTTTCGCAACCGGTAGATCGGTCATGCGGCGCCTGGACCGATAAGGACCGTCGCCGGGCTTGCTTACGCGACGCCCGCTGCGGGTTCAGGCGCCGATCTGCAGCAGGGCGAGTGCGTGCGCCACTGTAGCCGCCCGCACGGCCGATCGATCACCGGCAAAGATGCGGCGCTCCGTAAGGACCTCGCGACCGCGTCTCGCCAGGCCGAACCACACCAGGCCGACGGGCTTCTCCTCGCTGCCACCGCCTGGCCCGGCGACGCCGGTCACGGCCACGACCAAATCCGCTGCCGAGCGACCCAAGGCACCCTGCGCCATGGCGACGGCGACTTGTTCGCTGACCGCACCGTGACTGGCGATCAGCGATGCGGGGACGCCAAGCATCTCCGTCTTCGCCGCATTGGAGTAGGTGACGAAACCGCGATCCACGACGTCCGATGACCCGGCGATATGCGTCAGCGCCGCGGCGATCAGGCCGCCGGTGCAGCTCTCCGCCGTAGCCGCGCGATGGCCGCTCTCCCGCAATCGCTGCAGCACGGCCGCTGCCTGGGTCAGCACCGCGTCGTCTAGCATAGCCCTCTCCTCACGATAGCAGCCCGGCGGCGAGCAGGCCCCAGAGCAGGATCGCCGCCGCCGCGCCGGCGGCCAGGTCATCGGCCATCACGCCGACCCGGCCGGCGATCCGGTCGAGCCGGCCGATCGGGCCCGGCTTGACGATGTCGAACAACCGGAAGAGCAGGAACGCCGCCAAGATGCCGAGCGGCGATGGGTATGCCAACGGCAGCAGAGCGATCCACATGCCTGCCACCTCGTCGATCACCACCCAACCGGGATCATCCGTGCCGCCGGCGCGTGGGATCGCCCAAAGCCCCGCCGCGGTGGCGACCACCACGCCCAGCACCAACAGCCAGCGGCCGCCCTCCAGCAACGCCGCCCCGACGGCCGCGGCGAGGAGCGAGCCCCAGGTGCCCGGCGCGTGGGGCATGAACCCGATGCCGCCGCCGCTCGCCACCAGCCGGGCCGGCGTCATCCCTGCCAGCGGGCCAGCGGGTGCGGCAGGACGGTGCCCGCCAGGGCGCGATAGATCACCAGGTTCTCCAGCACGCGCTGCACGTAGTTGCGGGTCTCGGCGAAGGGGATCAGCTCGATCCAGTCGACCATGTCGATGCCGTTCGGCGTGGCCGGGTCACCGTTGGTGGCCAGCCAGTCGGCGACGCGCCCCGGCCCGGCGTTGTAGCCTGCCACCGCGTAGGGCACCGCGCCGCCGAACTGGTCCAGCAGGTCACCCAGATAGGCCGTGCCGAGCCGCATGTTGTAGGCCGGGTCGGTGCTGAGCGCCGGTAGGTTCACCGTGGGGTCGCCGAGGCGGTGCGCCACCGCCTTCGCCGTCCCCGGCATGATCTGCATCAGCCCGCGGGCGCCGACCGGACTGAGCGCTTCGGTGTTGAAGTTGCTCTCCTGACGGATCAGCCCGAGCGCCAAGGCAGGCTCCACGGTGCCTTTCGGCGGATCGACGGCGAGCGGCCAGCCGGCCTCCGCCAGCATCACGCCGGTGGTCCCGGCGCGCCGGGCGATCGCCACGGCAAGGTCCGGCAGCCCGAACCCCACGGCCAGCCGCGCCGCCAGCGTGCGCTCCGTCCCGTCGACGGCAAGCTCGTCCAGCCGCAGGATGAAGCTGCGGGCGCGGCGCGGCTCGCCCCATTCCACCAGCAGGGCGGCGGCCCGGGCGTTCTCCGAGCCCGCGAAGTCCAGCGCACGCTGCGGCGTCCAGCCGGGGTCGCGCGCGGCGCGGATGCGGGCGGCCAGTGCGGCGTCATCCTCGCCCAAGGCACGGGCCGCCAACTGCCCGTAGAAGGTGGTCGGCCAGGCGGCGGCGCTGGAGTAGGCAGCCCGGGCGCCCTCCGCATCGTGCCGGGCGTCGGCCGTGCGTCCCAGCCAGTAATAGGCGCGACCCTGGGTGATGGCGGCCGGGCTGAGTGCGGCCAGGGCGTGGAAATGCCGTGCCGCGGCGTCCGTGTCCGAACGGCGGCGCAGGGCGATGAACCCGGCGAGGAATTCCGCGTCCAACGCCTGCGCGGCCGGCAACTCGGTCGCGCCGTCGACCAGGGCATAGGCGCCCGCCGCGTCCTGGGCCCGCAGGCGACGGCGGGCCAGCAGGTTGCGCTCTTCCCAGAAGGCGGCGCGGCGTTCGGGCGAGGCAGCGTGCTCGGCAGCGGACCCCATCGCCAGCCACAGCTTCTGCGCATCCTCGTCCTGCCCGGCCCGGCGCAGCCATCTTGCCAGTTCCAGCATCAGCGCCGGGTCGATGGTGGCGCCGCCGGGCAACGCCGCAACCAGGGCACGCGCGGACACGTCATCGCGCTTGAGCGCCAGCCGCGCCTCCGCCGCCGGGCGCTGCGCGGCGTCCAGCCGGGCGACCTGGCGCCAAGCCGGGCCGCCGACCGCACCGTTATCGGACCATGCCAAACGGTCGAACCGCCGCCACTGGTCCGCCGCGGTGATGCCCTTGCCCCATTGCCGCATGAACGCAGCCTCGCCCGGCGCATCCGTGATCCCGGTGAGCCAGGCCTGCCGCGCGACGTCCGCGGCATCCGGCGCATGGCCGGCATCGGCGTCGGCGGTGGCGCAGCGCAGCAGGGACGGGATCTCGCGGACCGGTTGGTGGGCGCAGATCTCCAGCACGGCGCGGTCGTCGGGCTCGACCGCGAGCGCCTCCGCCAGGCGGCGCGACAGGACGGCCTGGTTCGGCCACGCGGGGTTGTCGGCCATGAACGCGGCGATCTCGGCCGGCTTGCCGCCGCCAGGTGCCAGGAGCCGGTAATAGAGCACCAGTTTGCGGGCAACCGGGTCGGGCAGGGCCGTGGCCAGGGCGTCCGCGTCGGGCCAGCGGTTGTCGCGCAGGGCCGCACCGATCTCGTCCGCACCGGCCCAGGCCGGGCTGGCGGCAAGCAGCAGGGCGAACAGGATCAGGGTGCGCACCATGGTCGCGACACCATAGCGCAGATCGCGCCATCCTTGCAGCGGCTTCGACGGATGCCTAGGATGTGCGCCCTCATGGACCGCCCCGTCATGTTCACCGGCTCCCTCGTCGCCCTCGTCACCCCCATGCGCGCCGACGGCACGGTGGACGAGGATGCGTTCGCCACCTTCGTCGACTGGCAGGTGGCACAGGGCACGACGGGCCTGGTGCCGGTCGGCACCACCGGGGAAAGCCCGACCCTGTCGCATGCCGAGCACCGTCGCGTGGTGGAGATCACCATCGAGGTTGCTGCAGGCCGGGTGCCGGTGATCGCGGGCGCTGGCTCCAACAGCACGGCCGAAGCGGTCGAGCTGACGCGGCATGCCAAACAGGCGGGCGCGGATGGCGTGCTGGTGGTGACGCCATACTACAACAAACCGACGCAGGAGGGTCTGTTCCTGCACTTCAGCGCCGTCGCAGATGCGGTGGACATCCCCTTGATCATCTACAACATACCGGGGCGATCGGTCGTCGATATGAACGTGGAGACGATGGCGCGCCTGTCCAGCCACCGCAACATCGTGGGCGTGAAGGACGCGACGGCGGACCTGAAGCGTCCGCTGCACACCACGGCGGCCTGCGGGCAGGATTTCGTCCAGCTCTCGGGTGAGGACCACACGGCGCTGGCGTTCCTGGCGGCGGGCGGCCATGGCTGCATCAGCGTGACGGGCAACGTCGCGCCGGCCCTGTGCGGCCTGATGCATGCGGCCTGGGCCGAGGGCCGGGTTGCCGACGCCATGGAGATCCAGCAGCGACTGCTGCCGGTGCATGACGCGCTGTTCGCGGAGACGAGCCCGGGGCCGGTGAAATACGCCGCCAGCCTGCTGGGACACGGCACGGACCATTGCCGCCTGCCGCTGGCGCCGGTCGCAGAGGCGACCAAGGCGAAGGTGCGGGCTGCCATGACCCAGGCGGGATTGCTGAACTAGGCCCGTGCCGGAGAAGCGCAAAAGCGCCCTGATCAGCCACGGCCTCGCCGCGCAGAACCGCAAGGCGCGGTACGACTACACGATCAAGCAGACCGTGGAGGCGGGCATCGTGCTGAAGGGGCCGGAGGTGAAGAGCCTCCGCTTCGGCCGCGCCACGATCACCGAGGCGTGGGCCGGCGAGCGGGATGGAGAGCTGTGGCTGTTCAACTGCTACATCCCCGAATACCAGGGCGGCATCCTGTCGAAGTTCGAGCCGCGGGCGCCACGCAAGCTCCTGGTGAAGAAGAAGCAGCGGGATGGACTGCTTGGCGCGGTCAGCAAGGACAGCGTTTCGATCGTGCCGCTGGACATCCACTTCAATGACAGGGGCTTGGCCAAGGTCCTCCTGGGCCTGGGACAGGGCAAGCAGAAGGCCGACAAACGCCAGGCCGCCGCCGCGAAGGATTGGGCGCGGGACAAGGCACGGCTGATGCGCAACCGCGGCTAGACGACCCTGATTTCTCCTCCCTCCTCCTTTGGGAAAGGGGCGGGGTGTGGGTGTGATGCCGCCGTTCTATCCATGGGCGCTACCCTCACCCAACCCTCTCCCAGAGGGAGAGGGCTTTGAGAGCAACGGGTTAGCCAGTCCAGTTCACGAGAAACTCGGCGGGCTTCGGCCGCATCGCGGGTGGCGGGTCGCCGTCTGGCGTGCCGAGATACAGAAACCCGGCCAAGCGGTGCGGCGGCGGGAGGCCGAGCGCGGTAGCGACCGCCGGGTCGTAGGCGTTCGGCCCGGTGATCCATTTGCCGCCGTAGCCGAGCGCATGCGCCGCGTTCAGCATGTTCATCGTCGCGGCGGCCACGGCCATCACCTGCTCGATCTCCGGCACCTTGTGCGCAGGCGTCACGTGTACGCCCAGCGCCAGGATCAGCGGCGGCGCCAGCAGCTTGCCGCGCATGCGGTCGACCTCCGGCTGCGTGGCCTCCGGCTCCCGGGCGCGGAGTGCGGCGACGGCCAGGTCCGCGAACCGGGCGCGTGCCTCGCCCGCGATCGCGATGAAGCGCCATGGCCGCAGCCGACCGTGATCGGGCGCGCGCAGCCCGGCGGCGACGATCAACTCCAGGGCGCGCGCATCCGGCGCCGGCGCCCTCAGCGCGCCGGTCGACGCCCGCGACAGCAGCAAGCCGAGGCTGTCATCCACCGTATCGAGCATCATGCGGCGGCCATGGCCATGGCCGCGATGGGCGGTTCGACCCCTTCGGGCAACGGGCTGACATAGGGCGTGGCGCGCGTGCGCTCGGCGAGGTCCGCCCTGGCTCGTGCGATCAGCGTCCGGTCCTCCAACGCCTTCACCGCGGTGGCGGCCATCACCTTGGCCACGAAGGTCAGGCCCTTGTGGGCGGCCGCGCTCTTGCCCTGCGCCGTCACCTGCCAGGAGTGGCCAGGCGTGCCGATCGCGAGCGTGGCGGCATGCGCCTGCACCGTTGGAACCACCCAGCTCACGTCGCCCACGTCGGTCGAGCCGATCATCGGCACGCGGTGCGTGTCCATCGGCACGATCGCGTCGTGCAGCGGCGTGTCCGGCTTGGGCGCCACGCCGACGCGGCGGTAGGCGGTCGACAGGTCCTCCGGTGCCAGCGTGTCCTGGATCTGCTTGGCATAGGCCCGGTCCGCCTCATCCCACTGCGGCGGCCCGAGGCGCTGCATCGCCTCGTACATCGCCTGCTCCAGCGGCGTGTTGGCCAGGAGGTTGGAGACGGCGGACAGCACGTGGATGTCCACGGCCGTCTCCGTCATCAGCGCCGCGCCGCGGGCGACGTTCTTCACCCGCTCCAGCAAGGCCAGCATCGTCGGCAGCTCCGGCGCGCGGACCGAGTAGCGCACCCGGGCCTTGGCCTGCACGACGTTCGGGGCGATGCCGCCGCTGTCGATCATGGCGTAGTGGATGCGGGCGTCGGAGGGCATGTGCTCGCGCATGTAGTTCACGCCGACGTTCATCAGCTCCACCGCGTCCAGCGCCGAGCGGCCCAGGTGCGGGGCCGCGGCGGCGTGCGAGGCGCGGCCGCGGAACACGAAGTCGACGCGCGTGTTGGCCAGGGACGCGGCGTCCGCCACCTCGTTGAAGGCGTTGGGGTGCCAGGTGATGGCGACGTCGACGTCCTTGAACGCACCCTCGCGCACCATGAACGCCTTGGCCGCGCCGCCTTCTTCGGCCGGGCAGCCATAGTAGCGCACGCGGCCCGGCGTGCCCGTCTCGGCCAGCCAGTCCTTCACGGCGGTGGCAGCCAGCATGGCGGCGGAGCCGAGCAGGTTGTGGCCGCAGCCATGACCGTTGCCGTTGCCCGGGACGGGCCGCTGCTCCGCGATCCCCGCCTCCTGGCTCAGGCCGGGCAGGGCGTCGTATTCACCGAGGATGGCGATCACCGGGCCGCCTTCGCCTGCCTCCCCCATCAGGGCGGTAGGGATGCCGGCCACGTTCTCCGCCACGCGGAAGCCCTGGCGCTGCAGCTCGGCCAGGTGTTCCGCGGCGGAGCGGTGTTCGGTGTAGCACGTCTCCGGCATGCCCCAGACACGGTCGGCCAGGGCCGTGAAGGCATCCCGCTTGGCGTCTACGAAAGTCCAGACCGGTTCTGCGTTCTGCATGGGGTTCTCCTGCGCTGGATGCATCCTGCCGCGGATGCCGCCCTTATGCCAACCCGCTCCCCCCCGCCTAGGCGGCCGGCTGCAACGCCCAGCAGAGGAACGCGACCGCCTTGCGCATCGACTGCGCGGCCTCCGGCATGGGGAACAACTGCCAGACATGCGGCACGACGGGCCAGGTCTCCAGCGCGGCCTGCGTGCCGGCCGCACGGGCTCGGTCCACGACACGTCGGCTGTCATCCAGCAGGATTTCCCAGGATCCGACATGCAGCAGCAGCGGCGGCAATCCGCCCAGCTCGGCGTAGACCGGGGATGCAAGGGGATGGCGTGGGTCCGCTCCGGCGAGGTAAGGCGCCGCCGCCCGGTCCATCCCGGTGCCGGGGAACATCGCGTCGCGCACGCGGTTGGTCCGCACGCTGTCGCCGGTGCCGGCCAGGTCGGTCCAGGGCGAGAACAGCATCGCAGCCGCGGGCAGGGGATCCCCAGCGTCGCGCAGCGACACCAGCGCGGCCAGCGCCAGCCCACCGCCGGCCGAGTCACCGGCGATGGTCAGCTTGCCCGGCGGGATGCCGCTTGCCACCAGCCCGCGATACGCCGCCACGGCATCGTCGACGGCGGCCGGAAACGGATGCTCGGGCGCCAGACGGTATGCCGGCGAGAACACGGCCAGGCCACCTTGCGCGAACTTCGTGGTGATGGGCCGGTGCGTCTGTGGTGAGCACGCGAAGTAGCCGCCGCCATGGAGGTAGAGCAATGTTCCAGCGACCGGACCCTGCCGCGGTCGCAGCCATTCGCCCTCAATGCCGCCGAGCGTTCCGGCCGTGGATGTGACGTCCGGCGGGACGGCCTTGGCAAAGGAGTTGAGCATGGCTCGGGCGCGCAGCACGTCCGTCTCCGCGCGCATCTTGCGTTTCATCTGCCATCTGAGCACGAGCGTGATCAGATGGGCTTGGAGACTGGCCATTCACGTTTGCCTAAGGCGCCTGCGACAGGTAAGCGCAGGGACGCGAATGGGGATCAAGCCCCATGGGCTTCAGCAACTGCGGTTGTTTGCGGTCAGCGTCAACGCCAGCCGGGCTGCTCCGACAGGATATGAGCGCTATGCGTGATGGAATTCATCCAGGCACTCAGCCGAAGTCGGGCACACGATGTCCGCGGCTTCGTCGAACAACCGGTAGGCAAGTTCAACCAGTCCCCGCGCCTCGTCGAAGCGTCCCTCGCCGTAGGCCTTCTCGGCCAGGCCGATCGCCAGGCTGCCGGTCATCTCGCGACGTCCGTAGTTCTGCGACAACGTTGCTTTTGCGACGTAAGCCATTTCCCGTGTCATCCTTCCGACGGTTCTGCTCGCAGCCTCACAACACACCCTAGTGTGCACACTGTTAATAGGCAAAGCGGCGTGAAATTCATTAATCTGCTAACGTTGCCAAAAAGCCACGATCTTGCCAGACCGGGTGGAGTCGATGCCTAACCCACTGAGGGTGCAGTTGAAGTGCCGTTCGCAGTTCCCGCGTCATATACACATGCGTATTCACCGACGTTAGCGCGGCGTTTACCAAGGTAGAGTGCGGGCAAACTGCTGACCATCGAGTTAACGTCGTCCGCTTGTCGGCATCGGGAAGTTCGTTAATCTTCGGCTGAGATTCGTGGAGCCACGCCACGAGGCCTGGCTGGTTCATGTTTAAGCGACGCTTGTTCATGTCATTGTCTTGCTAGCGGTTTGATGGAGCTATTTTGTTTGGTGACAAGAGGAGACCACCGGCAACAATAGCCGCTGAGATCGACCGCATCATTGGCCTCAACATCCGTCGCGCCCGCGAAGACGCGCGCCTCGGACAGCATGAGGTCGCCACGCTGCTGGGGATTTCCGTCCATGTGTTGGCTCGTTACGAAGAAGGGCAGGAGCGCGCACCCGCATCGGTGCTTTTGGAACTCACCCGTCATGTGGGCTGCCAGTTGACCGAGTTGTTCGCCGGAATGCCGTCGATGGATGCGGATGGAGACTTCCAGGGATCGCGGCCTGCCGCCGTGCCGTTCGCCGAGGTGGTGGCGCCGCGTCAGCCCGTTGGCCACAGCCGGCCCGAGGCCGGCGCGGTGGGCGGCACCCCGATCCCCACGAAGAACGACGCGGTCGCCGTGGCCGATATCATCCGGGCGTTCTCCGACCTGACCAGCCCGGCCGTGCGGGAGAACCTGCTCGGCCTGTTGAGGGCGCTCGCCTAGGCGCCGTTGGCGCTCCGCGACCGGCGCGGCTAGGCTATGCCCGTGTCCGTTCGTCGCGCCCAGGTGAAGCTGATCGACGTGGCCGCCGCCGCCGGCGTGGCGCCCATGACCGTATCCCGCGTGCTGAACACGCCGGACCGGGTCGCGCGGGACACGGCGGATCGGGTCCGCGCTGCGATCGATGCACTCGGCTACGTCCCCAACCTGCTGGCCGGCGGGCTGTCGTCGCGCCGGTCGCGCATCGTGGCGGCGATCGTGCCGACGGTGGCCAGCCCGATCTTCGCGGCCAGCCTGGCGGCCTTCACCGAAGCGCTCGGGCAATCCGGCTACCACGTCGTGCTGGGACTGAGCGGCTACGGGCCCGACGATACGGAAGAGGCGCTGGTCCGTGCCATCCTGGGCCGACGTCCCGACGGGCTGCTGCTGACCGGGACCGCGCATTCCGCCACCACCCACCACCGCCTGGCACTCGCCGGCGTGCCGATGGTGGAGATCTGGGACCTCGTCGACGACCCGGCCGACATGGTGGTGGGCTTCAGCCATTACGCCGTGGGACAAGCCGTGGCGGGGCTGTTCCTGCGCCAGGGCTATCGCCGGTTCGCCGCAGTCGGGGCAGGCGATCCGCGCGCGATGGCGCGGCGGCACGGCTTCACGGATGCGCTGCCGCCGGGCTCGCTGGTGTTGGACGAGGTGCTGTCTGCGCCGGCCAGCATGCAGGGAGGCCGTGCGGCCGTGGCGAGGCTGCCGATGAACGATGCGCCGATCGGCCTATTCTGCTCCTCCGACGCTGCTGCCGCCGGTGCGGTGATGGAGGCGGCAGCCAGGGGCATCGCCGTGCCGGAGCGGCTGGCAGTGTGCGGCTTCGGCGACTTGGAGGTCGGACAGGCCATCGAACCGGCGATCACCACCGTCAGTGTGGACGGCGCGGAGATCGGCAACACGGCAGCCCGGTGCCTGCTCGCGCGTCTTTCCGGCCGGGAGGCGCCGCGCCGGGTGGCGATGCCGTTCCGCATCGTCGAGCGCGGGTCCACACGGGCCACGATCCTTCCGCCCGGAGCACCTTGACGTGTTTTTGGTGGTATCGCTACCATCCGACCTCAGGACGCTGGGCCAACCAGCGACGTAAACGGGGGGGCGGCGCATGGTGGCATATTGGCCGAGGCGTACGGTGTTGGGCGGGGTCGCCGCGTTGGCCGGGACCGGGCTCGGCCGGCGCAGCCGCGCGCAAGCGGCCAAGCCTGCATCGCCCCTCGCGATCACCCTGGTCGACGTCGCCGGCAACCTGGCGCTGACGCAGCGGGCGTTCGAAGCCTACCGCCGTGCCAGGCCGGACATGGTCTCCCGCATCGCCTTCACCAAGGCTCCGGCGCCGGAGCTGCCGGGCAAGATCAAGGCGCAGCAGGATGCCGGGCGGGTCGACATCGACATGGTGTTGACCGGCACGGATGCGTTGGCGGCCGGCATCGCGCAGTCCATCTGGGAACCGCTGTTGCCCGCCCATGCGGCGGCGCTGCCGGACCTGGATGCGGTGCTGCTGCCGGGCGCCAAGCAGATGCAGGCCTTGGCGGCCGGGCAGGGGGTGGTCAACGCCTATTGCCCCGGTGGCCCGATCCTGGAGTACGCGCCAGACCGGGTGCCCTCCCCACCGAACACGGTCGAGGCGCTGCTGGCCTGGACGCGCGCGCACAAGGACCGCTTCCTCTATGCGCGCCCGGCCAATTCCGGGCCTGGCCGGGCGTTCCTGATGGGGATCCCCTATCTCGTCGGCGACAAGGACCCGAAGGACCCGAAGAACGGCTGGGAGAAGACCTGGACCTACCTCCAGGCGCTGGACGAGGGCATCGAGTACTATCCCACCGGCACCGCCGCCGTCATGAAGGAGCTGGGGGACGGCACGCGCGACATGGTGGCCAGCATGACCGGGTGGGACATCAACCCGCGCGCGTTGGGCATCGTGCCGAAGGAGGCCAAGGTGGTCGCCATGCAGGGCTTCCACTTCGTCACGGACGCGCATTACATGTGTCTGCCGAAGGGAATGTCGGCGGAGCGCCTGGGCGTGCTGCTGGACATGATGAGCTTCGTGCTCGCCAAGCCGCAGCAGGCGTTGACCTTCGACGACGGCTACTTCTACCCGGGGCCGGCGGTGGCCGGCGTGACGCTGGACATGGCGCCAGCCGACAGCCAGGCCACGCTGAAGGAGTTCGGCCGCCCGGAATACGAGGCGATGATCGCCGATACGCCGAAGGAGGTACCGCTGGATGCGGCCAGCCTCGTGTATGCGTTCCAGCGGTGGGACGAGCAGATCGGCTCGAAAAAGACCAAGTAGATGGCGATCCATGCCGCCGACTTCCGCGAGCTCCGGCTCGACCGGCTGAGCCGCCGGTTCGGCACCATGAACGCGCTGGACGATGTCTCGCTGACGGTCAGGCGCGGCGAGTTCATCGCGCTGCTCGGCCCGTCCGGCTGCGGCAAGTCGACGACGCTGAACTGCCTGGCCGGGTTGCTGCCCGCGACCGGCGGCGGCATCTGGCTGGACGAGCGGCGGATCGACAACCTGCCGCCCGAGCAACGCGGCTTCGGCATGGTGTTCCAGAACTACGCCCTGTTCCCGCACATGTCGGTGCGGCGCAACATCGGCTTCGGCCTGGCCATGCGCCGGGTGCCGAAGGTCGACGCGATGCGCCGGGTGGCGGATGCGGTGGCACTGGTGCGGCTGCAGGGGCAGGAGGAGAAGCTGCCGGGCCAGCTCTCGGGCGGGCAGCAGCAGCGCGTGGCGATCGCCCGCGCCATCGTGGTGGAGCCGCCGCTGGTGCTGATGGACGAGCCGCTGTCAAACCTGGACGCCAAGCTGCGGCTGGAGATGCGGGCGGAAATCCGCCGCATCCATTCCACCATGGGCGGCACCACGATCTACGTCACCCACGACCAGGAGGAGGCGCTGTCGCTGGCGGACCGCATCGTGCTGCTGCGCGACGGCTCCGTGCGCCAGGTGGGCACGCCGGACGAGCTGTACAACCGCCCGGCCCATCTGGACGTGGCGGAGTTCATGGGCTTCCGCAACCGCGTCCGCGGCCGGGTGGCGTCGCGCGAGGGGGAGCGGGTGACGGTCGCGGTGGAGAACGCGACCGTGGTGGCGCAGCTGCGGGACGACCTGTCGCCCGGTGCGGAGGCGACGCTGGCGATCCGGCCGGAGGACCTGGTGGCGGCCGAGGACGGCAGCCTGGTCGCCACCGTCACGTCGACCGAGTTCCGCGGCCGCGACCATACCGGCTTCGCGCGCATGGCCGACGGAACGGAGTTGGTGTTCCACTCGGAGGCGGCGGCGCCGCACGGCGCCACGGTGCGGTTGCGGCCGGCGCCGGAGCGGACGCTGGTGTTCGCGTGAGCACCCTCACCCCGGCCCTCTCCCAGAGAGAGAGGAAGACCACAGGCGCGGGCATGGGTTTCCTGCGGGCGCGACTCGCCGCGCGCGGGTTCGACGGGCTGACCCTGCTGGTGTTGCCGGCCGCGGCCTTCCTGCTGCTGCTGTTCGTCTATCCCTTCCTCTACGGCCTGTGGATCTCGTTGGAGCCGAAGCAAGGCGGCGCGTTCGCCAACTACGCGCATTTCTTCTCCGACCCGTTCCTCTACCAGACGGTGTGGACCACGCTGCGCCTGGCCGTGCCGGTGACGTTGGCGAACCTGCTGATCGCCATCCCGATCGCCCTGCGGGTGCGGCTGATGCAACGGCAACGGGTGCTGACGACGATCCTGGTGATCCCGATCACGCTGGGCACGGTGCTGGTGGCGCAGGGCCTGCTGAACTATCTCGGGCCGCAAGGATGGTTGAACCGCACCCTGCTCGCGGCCGGGATGGTCTCCTCCCCGGTTCGCCTGCTGCACAACTACTGGGGCGTGTTCCTGTCGCTGCTGATCACCGGGTTACCGTTCACCTTCCTGCTCACCCTGTCCTATGTCAGCGGTGTGGACCCGGCGCTGGAAAACGCGGCGGCCACGCTGGGCGCGGGGGCGCCGTCCCGCTTCCGCGCCGTCGTGCTGCCGCTGCTGCTGCCGGGCCTGGCGATCACCTTCTGCCTATCCTTCGTGCAGGCGTTCAGCGTCTTCCCGTCCGCCGTGCTGCTGGGTGCACCGTCCGGGCCCACCCGCGTCATCTCCATCGCCGCCTACGACGCGGCGTTCGAACAGTACGATTACGGCCTGGCCTCGGCCATCGCGATGATCATGGGCGCGGTGCAGCTCGCCGTGGTGGCGGTGGTGCTGGCCGGGCGGGGGCTGCTGTATCGCGGGGCCAGCGGGGGCAAGGGCTGATGGTGCAGCGCCCGTCCTGGCTGGCGCGGCTCTGGGTCGCCGCGGTCTGGCTGCTGGTCGGGTTCTTCATCCTGAACCTGTTCGCCCTCATCGCCACCGTGGTGCTGGACAGCTTCGCCACCCGCTGGCTCGGCACCTGGCTGCCGGCCGGGCTGACGACGCGGTGGTATGCGTCGGCCTGGGACGAGTTCCAGCTGGGCGACGTGCTCACCGTCACGTTCGAGGCGGTGTTCCTGGTCGTGCTGGTCTCCGGCGCGCTCGGCGTGCCGGCCGCCTACGCGCTGGCCCGGCGGGAGTTCGCGGGCAAGCGCCTCGTCATGCTGCTGTTCCTGTTGCCGCTGCTGATCCCGCCGATCACCTACGGCATCCCGATGGCGACGGTGCTGTACCGTGCCGGCTTCGCCGGGTCGTTGTCCGGCGTGGTGCTGGCCAACCTCGTGCCGACGGTGCCGTTCGTCATCCTGGTGATGATCCCGTTCATCGAGCAGATCGACCCGCGGATCGAGGCCGCGGCGCGGGTGTTCGGCGCCAACACGCCGCGGCTGTTCATCCACGTGCTGCTGCCGCTGCTGCTGCCCGGCGTGCTGGCGGCGCTGCTGCTGGTGCTGGTGCGGACGATCGCGATGTTCGAGCTGACCTTCCTGACCGCCGGGCCTACCAGCCAGACCTTGGTGGTGGCGCTGTACTACGCCGTGTTCGCCGCCGGGGTGCGGGCGGTGCAGTCGATCGACGCGATGGCGGTCGTCTACATGGCGACGACGATGGTGTGGCTGGTCCTGGCGCTCCGCTTCGTCAACCCGACGCAGATCGTCGGGCGCGCCAAACGGGCTTGAAGCAAAGGCTACGGCGCGCTGGCCGTGCGGATGGCGATGCTGGCGGCGGAGGCGCGGTTCTCGACGCCGAGCTTGTTGTAGATCTGCTCGAGGTGCTTCGTCACCGTGCCGGGCCGCAGCCCCAGTATGTCGCCGATGTCCCGGTTGGACTTGCCGCGGCTGAGCCAGAGCAGCACCTCGGCCTCCCGCGCCGTCAGGCCCAGCCGCTCGCGCAGCAGCACCTCGCCCCCCGTGCCGTCGACCGCGACGACCCGCAGCAACGTCTCGTCCGGGCCGAACTGGCCCACGAAGTGGAACTCCAGCGTCTTGGCGCCCCGGGCGAGCGTGGCCACGCAATGGCCCGGGCGGAGGTCGGCCGGGTTGAGCCGCCAGTCGGCGCCCCAGGCATAGGTCTCACCCGGCGTGCGGTCCGGCAGGGCAGGGCTCGCGTCCCGCAGCAGCGCCGCCGCCTGGGGCGTGGACCAGAGCACGCGGCCGTCGCTCGCGGTCGCGATCAGGAAGCGGCCGGCCGCATCCAGCGCCATCTGCGCGATGTGGGTGCGCCGGGCATTGACCAGGTGCACGCCGATGCGCGCGATCACCTCGTTCGGCGCCACCGGCTTAGTGACGTAATCGACGCCGCCGGCTTCGAACCCGCGCACCACGTGCTCGCTCTCCGTCAGCCCTGTCATGAAGATGATCGGCACCGCCGACAGAGCGGGGATGCGCTTCATGATGCGGCACAGCTCGAACCCGTCCATGTCAGGCATGATCGCGTCGATCAGCACGATGTCGGGCGTCACCCGCTCGATCACCGACAGGGCGAATAGGGCGGACTGCGCCAGCAGCACGGTGTAGCCGGCCGCTTCCAGCGCGTCGTTGAGCAGGCCCAGCGTGCCCGGCAGGTCGTCCACCACCAGCACGGTGTCGCGGCGCTTCACCGCACTGCGGCTGCCGGTGTCACGTCCAGGGCGGCCAGGAACGCGTCCAGCTCGTACTCCGCCAACAGGGCGCGCAGGTGGCCGATCTGGCCGCCATGGCCCGGCGCCTCGCGTTCCAGCACGTCCAGCTGGGTGCGCAGCCCGCTGACATGGCCGATCGCCGCGAGGTCCCGCAGCGTGTCCAGCTGTGCCGGCGTCAGGCTGCGGCCGGCGCCCGGTTCGGGTGGCAGCGGCGCGGCGAGCCATTCGATCTGCATGAGGCGGCCGATGCGGTCGAGCAGGACGGCCAGGTCGATCGGCTTGGTCAAGGCGTCGTCGTGGCACGGCGGATCCGTGCGTGGCTGCCGCAGCTCGCGGCCGTCGGCGGAGATGATGACGATCGGCGTGGCCGGGTAGCGCGCGCGCAGGGCAGCGGACAGCTCCCATCCCGTCATGCCGGGCATGGACAGGTCCACCAGGAACAGGTCGCAAGGGTGTTCGGCGGCTTGCTCCAGGCAGGCTGTCCCATGGCCAGAGCCCAGCACGGTGAAGCCGAGCGGCACCAGCAGGTCCCGCAGCAGAGCGTGGTGCACCGGGTCGTCATCGGCCACCAGGACGGTGCGCCGGCGGCCGGCATAGCCGCTCGCCCGTTGCTCGCCATAGAGCGCCGGCTGGGCGCGGACGGATTGCGACAACATCAGCCGGACGCGGAACCGGCTGCCCCGGCCCGGCTCGCTGCTGACGGTGATCTCGCCGCCGAGGATTTCGGTCAGCACCTTGGCGATGGTCAGGCCCAACCCCATGCCGGGCTGCGCCTGCGGTGAGACGGTCTTCACCTTCTGCAACGGTTCGAAGATGCGGTGGAGGTCGGCGGCGGCGATGCCGATCCCGGTGTCGGCGACCTCGAACTCGGCGATCTCCGCCCGCCAGCGGATGCGCAACGTCACCGTGCCCACCTGGGTGAACTTGATCGCGTTGGACAGCAGGTTGATGAGGATCTGCCGCAGCCGGTGTTCGTCCGTGTGGACGCGGTCGGGCAACGGCTGCGGGCTGTCGAAGGTGAAGCCGATCCCCTTGTTCTCGGCCTGCAGCCGGAACATGTCGACCAGCTGGGCGAGGAAATCCGGCAGCACCACCTCGTCCCGGTAGATGTCGATGCGCTTGGATTCGATACGCGAGATGTCGAGCAGGCCCTCCACCAGCGCGGCCAGGTGCTCTCCGCTGCGGCGGATGATGCGCAACGCGTCGGTGCGGCGGGCCAGCCCGGCCGGGTCACGCTCCAGCAGTTGCGCGTAGCCGAGGATGGCGTTCAGCGGACTGCGCAATTCATGGTTGATGCTGGTCACGAAGTTGCTCTTGGCCAGGCTGGCGGCCTCCGCCACGTCCCGCGCGCGTTGCAGCGCGGCGTCGGTCGCCCGGTGGGCGCGGATTTCCGACATCAGCAGGGCGGTCTGCCGCTGCGTCTCCTCCTGCGCCACGCAGCGGCTCTCCTGCGCCAGGACCAGCAGCCACGCCGCCACGCCGCCGATCACCACCAGCAGGAGGAAGGCCTGCCAGAACGCCGCAGGGTCGGAGGTCGCGGTGCGGGCGTGGATGCCCAGCAGCACCAGGCCGACACAGGTGACGAAGGCGGTGAACACGGCGGCGAACCGGCCCAGCGGGCGCGCGGCCGCGCGGACCACCGGCGGCGGCAGGAGCATGCTGAGCACCGCGTGGATTTGGGCGCTGGATCGCGCATGCGGCTTGCAGCCGTCGCCGCAGCGCGCATCCAGGGAACAGCAGAGCGAGCAGATCGGCCCGGTATAGACCGGGCAGTATGCCATGTCCTCCGGCTCGAACTCGTGCTGGCAGATCGAGCATTGCAGCGCGCTGCGGGTGGACCACAGCGCGCGTGGCTTGCGCGCCAGGTAGTATCGGCCGCGCGTGGCCCAGGCGATCGCCGGGGCGGCGGCGAAGGCGGCGAGGAAGGCGACGAAGGTCGACATCGCCGCCAGGAACGGACCGAACGCGCCCATCCAGGCGGAGAGCGACAGCACGGCGGCGAACAGCATGGCCCCGACGCCGACGGGGTTGATGTCGTAGAGGTGCGCCCGCTTGAACTCGATGCCCGGCGGGCTGAGGCCCAGCGGCTTGTTGACGACCAGGTCCGCGACCAGCGCGCCGATCCAGGCAGTGGCGACGTCCGAATAGAGCACCAGGCTGCGCTGGATCGTCTCGTAGGCGCCCAACTCCATCAGCAGCAGGGCGATGGCGATGTTGAACACCAGCCAGACCACGCGGCCCGGATGGCTGTGGGTCAGGCGGGAGAAGAAGTTGGACCAGGCGATCGACCCGGCATAGGCGTTGGTGACGTTGATCTTCAACTGCGACAGCATGACGAAGATGCTGGTGAGCACCAGCGCCGCCGCCGGCCACGGCACGAGGTCGCGGAAGGCGATGAGGTACATCTGCGCCGGGCGCATCGCCGCCTCGGCCGTGAAGCCCAGGGACACCGCCCCATAGGCTAGGAAGGAGCCGGCCAGCAGCTTCAGCACGTCGAAGCCGATCCAGCCGGGGCCGCCTGCCAGCAGCGCCGTCCACCAGGCGATGCGGTTCTGCCGGGTGCGCGGCGGTAGGAAGCGCAGGTAATCCACCTGCTCCGCCGTCTGGCTGATCAGGGCGAGCAGCACGGAGGCGCAGGCGCCGAAATACAGCGGATTGAACCGGTTGGTCGCGGTGGGCCCAACCCCGGTATAGCGGGTCCAGCCCGCCAGCCAGTCCGGATGGCTCACCACCGCGGCGACGAGGGCCGCCACGTTCAGCGCCAGCCACACCGGCTGCGTCCAGAGCTGGAACCGCCCGATTCGCGTGATGCCATTGGTCACGATGGGCAGCACGGAGGCGGCGCACAGGATGTAGCCGAGCCAGAGCGGGATGCCGAAGAAGACATCGAGCATGGAGGCGACGATCACCGACTCGATGCCGAAGAAGATGAAGGTGAAGCTCGCGTAGATCAGCGACGTGACGGTGGAGCCGACATAGCCGAAGCCGGCGCCGCGGGTCAGCAGGTCGACGTCGACGCCGTCGCGCGCGGCGTAGGTGCAGATCGGCAGGCTGATCGCGAAGATGAACAGGCTGACGGCCAGGATCGCGGCGACGCTGTTGGTGAAGCCGTAGGTCAGCGTGATGGCGCCGCCGATCGCCTCCAGCGCCAGGAACGACATGGAGCCGAGCGCCGTGTTGGCCACACGCCAGGCGGACCATTTGCGCGCCCGCTTGGCGGTGAAGCGCAGCGCGTAGTCCTCCAGCGTCTCGTTTCCAACCCATTGGTTGTAGTCGCGGCGCTCGCGGCCAATGCGCTGGCGTATCGTCATGGCTGGCCGGCCGCGCTCCGCTCCTTGGTTGGCGACCCTCTCCCCCGGCCCGGCACGCGTCAAGGGCGGCCGGCGTCGCTGCAATGCCGCAACGAGTTTGTCAATACGATGAACGCGGGGAGTTCGCCGCGGTGCATCGCCCTACCTTGCTTCAATCGCGAAGGAGGGGGATGCAGACATGACCGGCGAGAACGGGTTCAGCCTTGGGCGGCGCAATCTGGGTGCGATGGCCTTGGCCGTCGCGGCGCTGGGCGCTGGGCGCGTCGCCCGCGCGCAGCCGGCAGCCGGCACGATCAAGATCGGCATCCTGCACTCCCTGTCCGGCACCATGGCGATCAGCGAGACGACGCTGAAGGACGTCATGCTGATGCTGATCGATGCGCAGAACGCCAAGGGCGGCGTGCTTGGGCAGAAGCTGGAGGCGGTCGTGGTCGACCCGGCCTCCGACTGGCCGCTCTTCGCCGAGAAGGCGCGCGAGCTCATCACCGTCGACAAGGTCAGCGCGGTGTTCGGCTGCTGGACCAGCGTGTCGCGCAAGTCCGTGCTACCGGTGTTCGAGGAGACCGGCAACATCCTGTTCTATCCCGTGCAGTACGAGGGCGAGGAGAGCAGCAAGAACGTGTTCTACACCGGGGCGGCGCCGAACCAGCAGGCGATCCCGGCGGTCGACTACCTGATGGACGAGAACAAGATCACCCGCTGGGTGCTGGCCGGGACGGACTACGTCTACCCGCGCACGACCAACAAGATCCTCGAGGCGTACCTGAAGTCAAAGGGCGTCAAGGACGAGGACATCATGATCAACTACACGCCGTTCGGCCATTCCGACTGGCAGACGATCGTGGCCGACATCAAGAAGTTCGGCTCCGCCGGGAAGAAGACCGCCGTCGTCTCCACCATCAACGGCGACGCCAACGTGCCGTTCTACAAGGAGCTGTCGAACCAGGGGCTGAAGGCCACGGACATCCCGGTGGTCGCGTTCTCGGTGGGCGAGGAGGAGCTGGCGGGCATCGACACCAAGCCGTTGGTGGGCCACCTCGCCGCCTGGAACTACTTCGAGAGCGTGGATGCGCCGGCCAACAAGGCGTTCATCGACCAGTGGCACGCCTACACGAAGAACCCGAAGCGCGTGACCAACGACCCCATGGAGGCCGCCTATATCGGCTTCAACATGTGGGTGAAGGGTGTCGAGAAGGCGGAGAGCTGGGAGCCGGCGAAGGTGATCCCCGCCATGATCGGCGTGTCGGTGCCGAACCTCACGGGTGGGCTCTCCACCATGATGCCGAACCACCACATCACCAAGCCGGTGCTGATTGCGGAGATCCAGGCGGACGGGCAGTTCAACGTCGTGAGCCAGACGCCGGGCACGATCGTGGCGCAGGCCTGGTCGCCCTACCTGGAAGGGTCGAAGGACCTGATCAGCGACTGGCTACCGCCGATGTCCTGCGGCAACTACAACGTCAAGCTCGGCAAGTGCGGCGGCGCCGGGAAGAGCTGAGGGTGCGAGGGCGGCGAGAGGGAGCGTTCTCGAAGTGGCGGACAGTCATCGCGGCTGCCCTTTTCCTGTTGATGTCCTGCTCCGGTCGCGCGCATGCTGAACCCGATCTTTCGCCCTTCGCCTCCAGCAACTTCGGTGAGATCCAGCGCGGCGTCGAAGCCTTGGCAGCCTCCGGCGACCCGCGCGCCGGCGACATCCTGGCGGCACTGCAGGCGGGCAACCTGTTGCTGGGCGCGGACAGGCAACTCTATATCCGGACCGACAGCGGCACGGTGTCCGCCGCAACCGGGCAACCGGCGGTGGCGCCCGGCGCACGTCCCCTGCGCGTCAACAACAACGTCCGCGTCGCCGTCGACACCGCCTTGGGTCTGGTGCGGCTGCTCTCGCCCGACCCGGGCCAGCGCGCCGCGGCCGCGGCCGCGGTGTTCCACTCCCGCGACACCAAAGCGGTCCCGTTGCTGGACCAGGCCATTGCGAAGGAGACGGTGCCCGGCATCAAGCGCACCCTGCAGCAGGCGCGCGCCGCCGCGATCCTGGGCACCGACGGCAGCAGCGATCCGGACCGCCTCGCCGCCATCGCCATCCTGTCGCAACGCGGCGACATGGAATCACGCTCGCTGCTGGGCGGCATCCCCGATCCATCGCTGCCCGTCGCGGCCGCGGCGGCGACGGCGATCGGCAGCATCGATTGGTGGCAGCGCGTGTGGTCCGTGCTGCAGGGCGCCTTCTACGGCGTGTCACTCGGCTCGGTGCTGTTGCTGGCGGCGGCCGGGCTGGCCATCACCTTCGGCGTGATGGGCGTCATCAACATGGCGCATGGCGAGATGGTGATGCTCGGCGCCTACACCACCTTCGTCGTGCAGGAAGTCATCCGCACCTGGGCGCCGGGTCTGTTCGGCGCAAGCCTGTTCATCGCCGTGCCGCTGGCGTTCCTCGTCTCCGGCCTGGTCGGCGTCGCCATCGAACGGCTGCTGATCCGCTTCCTATACGGCCGGCCGCTGGAAACGCTGCTCGCGACCTGGGGCCTCTCGCTGGTGCTGCAGCAGGCGGTGCGCTCGGTGTTCGGCGCGGACAACCGCAACGTCGGCAGCCCGGCCTGGATGAGCGGCGCCGAGCAGGTCGGCGGCGTACTGGTCACCAACAACCGGCTCGCGATCATCGTCTTCGCCGTGTTGGTGCTCGGGGTGCTGATGGCGGTGCTGCGCTACACCCCACTCGGGCTGCGGATGCGCGCGGTGACGCAGAACCGGCGCATGGCGGCGGCGATGGGCATCCGCACGCCCTGGATCGACGCGATGACCTTCGGCCTCGGCTCGGGCATCGCCGGCATGGCCGGGGTGGCGCTGAGCCAGATCGACAACGTCAGCCCGAACTTAGGCCAGGGCTACATTATCGACAGCTTCATGGTGGTGGTGTTCGGCGGCGTGGGCAATTTGTGGGGCACGGTGCTCGGCGCGCTGGTGCTGGGCATGGTGAACAAGTTCCTGGAGCCGGTGGCCGGCGCGGTGCTGGGCAAGATCGTGGTGCTGGTGCTGCTGATCGCCTTCATCCAGCGGCGCCCGCGCGGCATGTTCCCGCTGAAGGGCCGGGCGGTGGAGGCGTGAGGGCATCGGCACTCACCGTCGTGCTGGTGCTGGGCATCGCGTTGCTGATGGCCGTGCTCAACCTGGCGACGCCGTCCGGTTCGGCCATGCACGTCTCCACCTTCATGGTGTCGCTCGCGGGCAAATACCTCTGCTACGCGATCCTGGCGCTGGCGGTGGACTTGGTATGGGGCTTCGTCGGCATCCTCACGCTGGGACATGCGGCGTTTTTCGGCCTGGGCGGCTACGCGATGGGGATGTACCTCATGCGGCAGATCGGCGCCCGTGGCGTGTACGCCAACCCGGTGCTGCCCGATTTCATGGTGTTCCTGAACTACAAGGAACTGCCTTGGTTCTGGCTCGGGTTCGACTGGTTCGGCTATGCGGTGCTGATGGCCGTACTGGTCCCGGCGGTGCTGGCCGCTGTGTTCGGCTACCTGGCGTTTCGCAGCCGGGTGACGGGCGTCTACCTGTCGATCATCACCCAGGCACTCACCTACGCCTTGCTGCTCGCCTTCTTCCGCAACGACATGGGCTTCGGCGGCAACAACGGGCTCACCGATTTCAAGGAGCTGCTGGGCTTCCCGCTCTCCGCCGACAGCACGCGCGCCGGGTTGTTGGTCGTCACCGCCGTGGCGCTGTCCCTGTTATACCTGCTCGCCCGCGCGTTGACGCGGTCGCGTTTCGGCAAGGTTCTGGTGGCGGTGCGCGATGCGGAAAGCCGGACCCGGTTCCTCGGCTACCGGCCCGAGCGCTACAAGCTCGTCGTCTGGGTGCTGTCCGCCATCATGGCGGCGATCGGCGGCGCGCTCTACGTGCCGCAGGTGGGCATCATCAACCCCGGGGAGTTCGCCCCGGCCAACTCGATCGAGGCGGTGATCTGGGTGGCCGTGGGCGGCCGCGGCACGTTGGCCGGGCCGATCCTGGGCGCCGTGCTGGTCAATTTCGGCAAGACGATCCTGACCGGGGCCTTGCCCGAAGTCTGGCTGTTCGCCCTGGGCGCGCTGTTCATCCTGGTGACGCTGTTCCTGCCGCGCGGCCTGCTGGGCCTCTGGCCGGTGCGCGAGCGGGGCGACCCGCCCCTGCCGGTTACGCCGCCATCCCCCGCCGAGGCCGCCGCGAAGGAGGCCGTGTCCTGAGCGCCGGCACGCTGCTGTACCTGGACAACGTGTCCGTCAGCTTCGACGGGTTCCGCGCGCTGAACGCGCTCTCGCTGGTGCTGACGCCGGGCGAGATGCGGGCGGTGATCGGGCCGAACGGGGCCGGCAAGACCACGATGATGGACGTGATCACCGGTAAGACCCGGCCCGACACCGGGGACGTCCTGTTCGGCGGGTCGACCGACCTGACCCGGTTGGACGAGCCGGCCATCGCCGGCCTGGGGATCGGCCGCAAGTTCCAGAAGCCGACGGTGTTCGAACCGCATACCGTGTGGGACAACCTGCTGCTGGCGCTGGCCGGGGATCGCGGGCCGCGCTTCACCCTGTTCGCGCGCGAGAGCGCGGGGGAGCGGCGTCGGGTCGAGAGCATCCTCGAGACGATCCGGCTGACCGACCAGCGGCACCGGCGCGCGGGTGACCTGAGCCATGGGCAGAAGCAGTGGCTGGAGATCGGCATGTTGCTGGCGCAGGAGCCGCAGTTGCTGCTGGTGGACGAGCCGGTGGCGGGCATGACCGATGCCGAGACCGAGCAGACCGCCGCGTTGCTGCGGGAGATCAACCGCACCCGCAGCGTGGTGGTGGTGGAGCACGACATGGGCTTCGTCCGCGCGCTCGGCGTGAAGGTGACGGTGCTGCACGAGGGCAGCGTTCTCAGCGAAGGCAGCATCGACCACGTGAGCGAGGACCCGCGCGTGGTGGAGGTGTACCTTGGGCGCTGATCCATGCTGAGCGTCGAGGGGGTGAGCCTGCATTACGGTGCCGCCATCGCGCTGCGCAGCGTGTCGCTCCAGGCCGTGCCGGGCGCGGTCACCTGCGTCATGGGGCGCAACGGCGTGGGCAAGACCAGCCTGCTGCGCGCGATCACCGGCGCGCACCCGGTCAGCGCCGGCAAGGTCATGTGGGACGGCCACGACATCACGCGCATGCCGACCTTCGAGCGGGCCCGGCGCGGCATCGCCTGGGTGCCGCAGGGCCGCGATGTGTTCCCGCTGCTGACGGTGCGGGAGAACCTGGAGACTGGGTTCGCGGTGCTGCCCCGGCGCGAGCGTCGGGTGCCGGACGAGATGTTCGAGCTGTTCCCCATCCTCAAGACGATGCTGCGCCGCCGCGGCGGTGACCTCTCGGGCGGCCAGCAGCAGCAGCTCGCCATCGCGCGGGCCCTGGTAATGAAGCCGCGCCTGCTGGTGCTGGACGAGCCCACCGAAGGCATCCAGCCGAGCATCATCAAGGATATCGGCCGCGTCATCACGTTGCTGCGCGAGCGCGGCGCCATGGCGATCGTGCTGGTGGAGCAATACTACGACTTCGCCCGCGAACTCGCCCAGAGCATGGCGATCATGGATCGGGGCGACATCGTCATGGTCGGGCCGGTCGGCACGCTGGACGAGAGTGAGGTGCGCCGCCGCCTGTCCGTCTAGACCTCGCTCCACTGCCCTGAAAGCGCCCCGATTGCAGTGTTACAATCGGGCAAGCAGAACGGGAGACGACGATGATGACGACGCGAGGCATTCCAGCGGTTGCACTGCTGGTGGTCGGCTCGGCACTTGCCTGGTCGACGGGTAGCCGGGCGCAGGGCTACGATCGGGGGTCGGGCTACGGCTACAGCACGCCCCCGCCCTACGATGAGCGGCGGCCCGATGACCGGTTCCGGGAGGATCGCCGTTTGGAGGACCAACGCTCCCAGGACACGAACCGCCGCTTGGAGGACCAACGCGCCCTCGACGCGAACCGTCGGCAGGAAGACAACCGCGGGGTCGTCGGCAACGGCGAGGTGCGCGCCCGCGAGCAGCAGTACAACCAGAGCGTCACGGCCTTGCAGCAGCAGCACAATCAGAGCGTGCTGTCGTTGCAGCAGCAGTTCAACGCAGGCCGGATCAACCGCCAGCAACTCGACTCGGGCGTGGCGCAGCTCAACCAGGGCTACAACAGCAGCGTCGCGCAACAGCAGCGTGGTTTGGGGCGCTGACGCGCCGGGTTTGAGTTCGGCCGCCGCTGGACTGCAACGGTCCCGCGGCGCCTTGCACGCGTCGGTGAAGTGCCGCGACGGCGTCACTGTCCTGGACCGGCTGCGCCAGGAGGGATGCCTCAAGGCACGCTGGCCCCGCCCCGAGCAGGGCGGTTGGACGGGTATGGTGACGCTCAACAGCGCTGGCGGCGTGGCACAGGGGGACCACCTCTCCGTGGCCGTCACGGCCGCCGCAGCCACGCGGCTGACGGTGGCCAGCCAGGCGGCGGAGCGGTTCTACCGCTCGCCCGGGGGTGAGCCCGCCCGCGTGCGCACGTCGTTGCGCGTCGCGCCCGGCGCCGCGTTGGAGTGGCTGCCGCAGGAGACCATCCTGTTCGATGGCTGCGCGCTCGACCGTCGGCTGGAGGTCGTGCTGGAAGCGGAAAGCTGGTTCCTGGGCGTCGAGACGCTGGTGTTCGGCCGCACCCTGATGGGCGAGACGGTGCAGCGCGCCACGGTGCGCGACACGATCCGGGTGGAGCGGGCCGGCACGGTGGTGTTGCATGACGCCATCCGGCTGTCCGGCCCGGTGCAGGCGGTGCTGGACCGTCCGGCGGTGGCCGCGGGCGGCCGGGCGGTGGCAAGCCTGGTCCATGCGGCCCCCGGCGTGGCGGCGCAACTGCACGCGGTGCGCGCTGCGCTGGCGCCGTGGCAGGCAGGCGTGTCGGTGGCGGACGGGTTGCTGCTGGCCCGCGTGGTCGGGCAGGATGGCGCGTGTGCACGGGCGGCGATCGTGGCAGCATTGGCCGTGCTGCGGGAGGGCCGCCCGATGCCCCGTGTTTGGAGCTGCTGAGGCGATGAACCTGACGCCGCGCGAGAAGGACAAGCTGCTGATCGCCATGGCAGCGGAAGTCGCCCGCAAGCGCCTGGCCCGCGGCGTGAAGCTGAACCACCCGGAAGCCGTCGCGCTGATCAGCGACTTCGTGGTGGAGGGCGCGCGGGACGGCCGGTCGGTGGCCGACCTGATGGAGCACGGCGCCCACGTGCTGACGCGCGAGCAGGTGATGGACGGGATCGCCGAGATGATCGCCGACGTTCAGGTGGAGGCGACTTTTCCTGACGGCACCAAGCTGGTGACCGTGCACGAGCCGATCCGATGAGTCCGGACGGTCCCGCCGCGTCGGGCGATCTGCCGCATGACCCGTGGATGAACGCACGGGTCACCCGGCTCGAGGAGGATGTCGGCGAGATCAAGGCCATCCTGCGCCGGTTGGAGCCGATGATCGTGCGGACGGACACCAGGCTGCTGGAGATGGTGACCAAGTCCGACCTGGTGGCCGTCCGTTCCGAGCTGAAGGGGGACATGGCGGAGCTCCGCACGGAGCTGAAGGGAGACATGGCGGACCTTCGGACGGAATTGAAGGGAGACATGGCGAACTTGCGGACGGAGCTGAAGGGAGACATGGCGAACTTGCGGACGGAGCTGAAGGAGGACATGGCGGAGCTGCGGACCGAGCTGACGGGGGAGATCGCCACGGTGCGGCTGGAAGCGAGGACGGACGTGGCCGACATCAAGGTCGCTTTGGCGGACAAGCCGTCGCGGACCTACATGTGGGGCATCATGACCGCCATGGTCGCGGCGTTCGCCTGTGGCCTCGGCGGCTTGGCGATCCTGAAGTGATCCCCGGCGAGGTCATCCCGCTCGATGGCGACATCGAGTTGAACGCAGGCCAACCGCAGACCACGCTGGCCGTCGCCAACACCGGCGATCGGCCCATCCAGGTGGGCAGCCACTACCACTTCGCAGAGGCGAACCCGGCCTTGCGGTTCGACCGTGCCCTCGCCCGCGGGCAGCGCCTGGACATCGCGGCCGGCACTGCCGTGCGGTTCGAGCCGGGGCAGTCGCGCGAGGTGACGTTGATCCCGTTCCGCGGCGCCCGCACCGTCTACGGCTTCCGCGGCGACGTCATGGGCGCGCTATGACGCGCATCACCCGCCGCGCCTATGCCGACATGTACGGCCCCACCACCGGGGATCGGGTGCGCCTGGCCGACACCGCGCTGTTCATCGAGGTCGAGCGTGACCTGACGTTGTATGGCGAGGAGGTGAAGTTCGGCGGCGGCAAGGTTATCCGCGACGGTATGGGCCAGTCCCAGCGCAGCCAGGCGGAGGGCGCAGTCGACACCGTCATCACCAACGCGCTGATCCTGGACCATTGGGGCGTGGTGAAGGCGGACGTCGCCATCACCGACGGCCGCATCGCCGCCATCGGCAAGGCCGGCAACCCGGACGTGCAGCCCGGCGTCACCATCGTCGTCGGCCCTGGCACGGAGGTGATCGCCGGCGAGGGGAAGATCCTCACCGCCGGCGGCGTGGACGCGCACATCCACTTCATCTGCCCGCAACAGGTGGAGGAGGCATTGGCCTCCGGCGTCACCACCCTATGCGGCGGCGGGACCGGGCCGGCCAGCGGCACCGCTGCCACCACCTGCACGCCGGGCCCGTGGCACCTGGCGCGCATGCTGCAGGCGGCGGAGGGGCTGCCGGTCAACCTGGCCTTCTCGGCCAAGGGCAATGCCTCCCGCCCCGCAGCGCTGGAGGAGATGCTGCGCGCCGGCGCCTCCTCCATGAAGCTGCACGAGGATTGGGGCACCACGCCGGCCGCCATCGATTGCTGCCTGTCCGTGGCCGACCGGTTCGACGTGCCGGTGATGATCCATACCGACACACTGAACGAGAGCGGCTTCGTGGAAGACACCATCGCCGCGTTCAAGGGCCGCACCATCCACGCCTTCCACACGGAGGGTGCCGGGGGCGGCCACGCGCCGGACATCCTGCGGGTGGCCGGGCTGCCGAACGTGCTGCCGTCCTCCACCAACCCGACGCGGCCCTACACGTCCAACACGCTGGACGAGCATCTGGACATGCTGATGGTGTGCCATCACCTCGACCCGCAAATCCCGGAAGACGTGGCGTTCGCCGAGAGCCGCATCCGCCGCGAGACGATCGCCGCCGAGGACATCCTGCACGACATGGGCGCCATCAGCATGATCAGCTCGGACAGCCAGGCGATGGGCCGGGTGGGCGAGGTGATCATCCGGACCTGGCAGACCGCGCACAAGATGAAGCTGCAGCGCGGCGCCCTGCCCGGCGACGGCGTGGCGGACAATGCCCGCGCCAAGCGCTACGTCGCCAAATACACGGTCAATCCGGCCATCGCCCAGGGGCTGGGCCACGAGGTGGGCAGCATCGCGGTCGGCAAGCTGGCCGACCTCGTGCTGTGGTCGCCGGCCTTCTTCGGCGTGAAGCCGGACCTGGTGATCAAGGGCGGCGCCATCGCCTGCGCCCCGATGGGTGACCCGAACGCCTCCATCCCAACGCCGCAGCCGGTGCATTACCGGCCGATGTTCGGCACGCTCGGCGGCGCCTTGGCGGCGACATGCATCACCTTCCTGTCCGGCGCGGCCATGGAGGCCGAGCTTGGCCGCACGCTTGGATTACGGCGCATGTTGTCGGCGGTGCGCGACACGCGCGGCGGCATCAGCAAGCGGTCCATGCTGCTCAACGACGCCACGCCCGTCATCGAGGTGGACCCGGAGACCTACGAGGTGCGGGCGGACGGCGTGCTGCTGACCTGCGAGCCGGCCACAGTGCTGCCGATGGCGCAGCGGTATTTCCTGTTCTAGGTTTCCCACCATGAGCGTGATCTTATGTGGACCGTCAGTGTGGGCGCCACCACCATCGCTGTCCTGGCCGCCATGAAGTGTTTCGGTTGACGCAACGAGTGGCAGCCGTGCTGTCAGCCGGCACGTGGGATGGCCGCTTGGTCGCCGACCAGATCGCCCTCGATTTCGACCGCCGTCACCGCCGCCGCGTCCTCCTGGTCACGGCGACGGGCGAGGAACTGCTGCTCGACCTGCCCCAGGCGGTGCGGCTGCGGGACGGCGACGGGCTGGAGCTGGCGGACGGCCGGGTGGTCCGCGTCGTCGCGCGAGCCGAGCCCCTGCTCGAAATCCACGCCCATGGCCCGGCCGAGCTCGTGCGCATCGCCTGGCACCTCGGCAACCGGCATCTCCCCGTGCAACTGCTCGGCGACCGCATCCGCATCCGGGCCGACCATGTGATCGCCGACATGGTGCAGGGCCTGGGCGGTCACGTGCATGGCATGGAGGCACCGTTCGATCCGGAAGGCGGCGCCTACGCGGGCGGCCATCATCATCACCACGACGATGACTGACCAGCCCAGCCCCGGCCATCTGCTCCAGCTGCTGACCTGGCTCTCGCCAGCCTTCCCCACGGGAGCCTACGCGTATAGCCACGGCCTGGAATGGGCGGTGGAGGCCCGCGACGTTCGGGATGAGCCAAGTGCCGCCGGGTGGCTCGCGGACGTGCTTCGGCACGGCGCCGGGTGGACGGACGCCATCCTGCTACGGCACGCCTACCGGGCGCGGGACACGGCCAGCCTTGCGGAGGTAGCCAGTTTGGCGACGGCGGTGCAGCCCGGCTTGGAGCGCCGCACCGAAACGCTTGGCCAAGGCACGGCCTTCGCGTTGGCCGCCCGGTTGTGGGGTGCGCCGCTGCTCGACACGTTGGATGCGCCAGTGGCTTACCCGGTGGCCGTCGGCGCACTCGCCGCCACCCATGGCGTGCCGGAGGCCGACGCGACCGCCGGCCTGTTGCACGCCTTCGCCGCCAACCTCGTCTCCGCCGCCGTGCGACTGGTACCACTGGGGCAGACCGCCGGGTTGCGCATCCTGGCCGGCCTCATGCCCGTCATCGTCGAGGTGGCGGCGGCCACGGCTGCGGCCAGCCTCCATGACATCGGCGGCGCCTGTTTCCGCGCCGACGTCGCCGCGATGCGGCACGAGACGCAATATACGAGGCTGTTCCGCACATGAGCACCATGAACGGCCCCCTCCGTGTCGGCATCGGCGGCCCGGTCGGCACCGGGAAGACGGCGCTGATGGACGGGCTCTGCCGCGCCCTGTCGCCGCATTACGACATCGCCGCGATCACCAACGACATCTACACCAAGGAGGACGCCCAGTTCCTCACCCGCGCCGGGTCGCTGCCGCCCGAGCGGATCCTGGGGATTGAGACTGGCGGCTGCCCCCACACGGCCATCCGCGAGGACGCCAGCATCAACCTGGCCGGCGTCGCCGACTTGCGCCGGCGCTTTCCCGCGCTGGACCTGATCCTGATCGAGAGCGGTGGCGACAACCTGGCGGCGACCTTCAGCCCGGAGTTGGCGGACATCACAATCTACGTCATCGACGTATCCGCCGGAGACAAGATCCCGCGCAAGGGCGGGCCCGGGATCACGCGGAGCGACCTGCTGGTGATCAACAAGATCGACTTGGCTCCCCATGTCGGCGCCAGCCTCGAGGTGATGGACCGTGACAGCCGCACCATGCGGGGTGACCGGCCTTTCGTCTTCACCAACATCCGGGCGGGGGAGGGGGTCGCGGCCGTCGCGGAATTCGTGGAGCGAGCCGGCGGGTTATCGCGTCCCTAGCAAAGATCGATCTGGTGCATCTTCAATGGACCATCAGGTGGTTCAAGACTGGTTCAATCCACCTTGGAGCAAGGCGTTGCAGATTTCTGTCACCGATGCGAAAGGCCGGCTTGCCGAACTGGTCCTGCGGGCTCTTTGATCAGACTGAGAGACATCGCACCGGATCAGAAGCGGCGGACGCTTGAGCGGGCCTTGGCTCCCGAAGTAGGACTCGAACCTACGACCGAGCGATTAACAGTCGCTTGCTCTACCAACTGAGCTATTCGGGATCACCGCGCGGCGGCGTCTATAACCGCGATGGCGGATGGATGCAATGCGGCTAGAGCGATGCGCCCGGGCAACCGCTGGATGGCGCCATTTTCGAGCTCTCATCCTCCAAGACGCCCGACCGCGGGGTTGGGTTGGTGCCGTTCAAGCGGTTTCCTCGGCACGATGCGCTGCTCCCTACAGCGCCTTGCGCCAGCTGACCACCAGCGCGTCGATGGTGCGCTGCCAAGTGTATTCCGCAGCCCTGGCGTGGCCAGCCTGGCGAAGGCTTTCGGCGTAGGCCGTGTCCTCGATCATCTGCCGCAGCCCCTCGGAGATCGCCGCCTCGTCCAGCGGGTCGACCAGCAGGGCCGCCCCCGCCGCCAGTTCCCCCACAGCGGTGGTGCTGGAGGCCAGGACCGGGCTGCCTGCGGCCATGGCCTCCACGATGGGCAAGCCAAAGCCCTCGTAGAGGCTGACATAGGCGAACACCCCCGCCCGCGCGCAAAGCGCCACCAGCTCCGCATCGGCGACGTGGCCGAGCAGACGAACCGTGCCGTCCCGGATGGCTGCCTCGGCCTCCGGGCGCGCTAGGACCTCGCCCCAACCCTTGCCGCCAGCGATCACCAAGGGCGCCCGGCGCCGCAATGCCGCCGGCAGATGGAGATGCGCGTTCAGCAGCCGATCGAAATTCTTCCGTGGCTCCAACGTGGAGATGGAGAACACGTAGCTCCGGTCCGCCAGGCCCAGCCGGGCCAGGGCCGGCGCGGCGGCGGCGGCGGACATCGGCTGGAACTCCGCGGCCGGCGCAAGCGGCACCACGTCGATCCGGTCGGCGCGCACGCCCAGCTCGCGCACGACGGCGTCCTTGGTGAACTGCGAGATCGCGATGAACCGCCGCGCCCGGCGCAGCGTCGTCGGCAGGTTCCGGTCGATCCAGTGCAGCCGCTCCGCCGGGTGCCAGGATGGCTGGTGATGCCAGGACAGGTCGTTGATGGTCGACACCGTCGGCAACGCGATCGGCCGAACGATCATGTTGGGTTCGTGGTAGACCAGCCGCCTGCCATGCGCCTTGGCGATCCGCCCGATCGCCCGGTTCAGCCCGCCATGCTTCCAGCGCCGCAAGGTCTGCACCCCTGGGACGCGGCCGAGCGCGACCTTCCATGGGATGGGCACCCGCTGGACCATGTTGGGCCGCGGATGCGCGACCGGGTCATCGTCCAGGTGGTCGATCACGTCCACCGTCTCCAAGCCGTGAGCGAGCAGCAGCCCGGTGTAGTCGACCGCTGCACAGGACCGTGCCGCCCGAGCGATCTCGAGCGTCATCCGCCCGACGCCGGAACGCCGCAACGCGAGGCTGTCGGCGCCGATCAGCACGCTCAGCACGGAGGATGGGTCAGGGGTCAAAGGCAGGTCCGTCTGGTCGGCTGCTCAGTCCCGCACGTGGCAATCGGGGGTCACATGCCCCTTGAACCGCGTCCAGAACACTGTCCGGCCAAATAGGGGGATGCCGATATAGCCCCGCATCCGCAGTCGCCCGTCCGGCTCGACTCGCAAGGTGATGGTGTAGGTCTTGTCGTCGTCGGGATTGGTGATGTGGCTGTCCCAGCTGCCGTCTTCGTCCGCCTTGCCATCCGGGATGATCTCCAGGCGGCAGCGCGAATGGCCGTGCAGGTCCTTGGGCGCGGAGCCGTCGGGCTTGAAGTCGGTCACGCCCGCGACGAGGCCGCACAACCCGGCGCCGCACGGGCCGATCTGTATGACGCCGTCGCGGTCCTGGGTCCACCACAGGCCCATCACCGCCTGCGGGTCGGCCGCCTGCGCGGGGCCGGCGAAGAGCATCGTCAACATCGCAGCAGCCGACGCCGCAACACGGATCACCGCGGCGTGTCTGGCTTCGGAGAGGCGGCGACCCGCGCGAAGGTGGTTGCGATCCGCCATCCCGCACGCACCGAGCCGCGCAGCGATCCCGCGACCTTGCTCTCGCCGCCGACCCGGCAGCGATAGGGCAGCGGCACCTCCAGGATGCGCAGCCCCGCCCGCGCCGCCTGCATCTGCATCTCGATGTTCCAGCCATAGGTCATTTCGCGCAGGTTGAGCGCCGAAAGGCTGGACCGCCGGATCGCCCGGAAGGCACACATGTCCGTATAGCGCACGCCATACAGAGCGCGCATGCCGAACCCGGCGATGCGGCCCGCCCATATCTGGTGCCAGCTCATGGAGCCAGGGTCGCGCTCGCCGCGGGTGCGTGAGGCGATCACGAAATCATGCGTCCCGGCACGGATCGGGTCCACCAGGCGATGCATCAGGTCCGCCCGGTCTGCGCCGTCGCCGTCCATGAACACGATGACGTCGCTTGCCGGGTCGGCCGCTTCGGCCGCGCGTGCGCAGGCCAGGCCGTAGCCACGTTGGCCCAGCTCCAGCACGGTCGCACCCGCCTCGCGCGCCGCCTGCTGGGTGCCGTCCCGGCTTCCGCTATCGGCGACGATGATCTGGCTGGCGACGTCGCGCGGGATTTCCCGCACCACCGGCCCGATCGCGTCCCGCTCGTTCAGCGTCGGGATGACGACCGTCGCGCGTGGTTGCCCCGCCACCGGTTAGAGCGACCAGCGCAGCCCGCAGTTCTCGCAAGGCTTCGGCGGCGTCTCGCTCAGCAGCGAGCGGCGGAAGTCCTGGTAGAGCGGCCCGTTCCAGATCTCCCGCAGGCTCTGCTGGGTCGCGTCCCCCAGCGTGTAGTTGCTGTAGCCGCGGGCCGAGAAGGGCGCGATGCAGCAGGGCAGGGCGCGGCCGTGCGCGGTGAAGTACATCAGCGACCAGGGGCGGCGGCAGGTCGCCCAAGGCGTGTCGCCATCGGTCTTCTTCAGGCTCACGCCCGGCTCCGTGGCGCCGGACGCATCCAGCATGACGCCGAGCTGGCCGCCGATCGCCTGTGCCGCGGCGATGCACTGCTCCTCCTCGGCCTGCGTCTGCTCGAACAGGCTGTTCTCCTGCCGGGCCATGCCGAACCCGGCGTCGTCGAACACCAGGCGCTGCAGATGCACCTCCTTCACGCCCATCGTCGCCGCCATGCGCACGAAGTCCGGGAGCTGCTGCACCGTCTCCTTCAGGCCGGTGAGCCAGATCGAGACCTTGGGCGTGGCGCTGCCCACCTTCGCCTGGTAGGCGGTGAACTTGCCGACGTCGCGGACGATGCGGTCGAAGAAGTCCTTGCCGCGCACGGCCAGGTAGGTCTTGCGGTCGGCCGCATCCACCGACACGCGCAGCTCGTCCAGCCCGGTGTCGATCAGCTCCTGGAACTTCTTGGGGTTCAGCAGGGTGCCGTTGGTGTTGAACAGCACGTAGATGCCGCGATCCTTCAGGTAGCGGATCATCCGCGGCAGGTCCTTCACCAGCATCGGCTCGCCCACCCCGTGCAGCACCACCCGGGCGATGCTGTCGAACTGGTCGACGATCTTGGTGAACATGTCCCAGCTCATGTCCTGCGGCGGCTCGAGCGTCTCGAAGGTGCGCGGACAGGTCTCGCACAGCAGGTTGCAGCGGTTGGTGGTCTCCAGATACAGGCACACCGGCGGCGCCGCGGTGAGGTCGCGCGCCTCGATCGCCTCGAAGTAGCGGCGGGGGTCCTTCAATACCGTGGCCGACATGCGACGACTCTCCTTCAGTGGGCGGGTCGCGCCCGGTAGCACCTGGCCACGTCCAATACGACGAGGACGACGCAAGGCCCGTAGATCAACCAGGGGATGACGTTTTCCCGATGGTAGGGGTCTAGATACAGCAGCACGCCGCTTGCGGACAGATAGAGAACCGAACGATACGCACTGAAGCAGGCAAACAGGGACAGCCAGCCCAGATACCAAGGGTAATGTGGCGACAATGCGATGGTCGTGGCGGTGGAGAGCACCGCACCCGCTTGGCCGATGGCAAGGATGCGCGGAGCCGGGTCGCTCGGCAGCGCCGGCTGGAGCATGGTGCGTGCCGCCAGGCCCAGAAGCACCAAACCGGCGGTCACCAGATAGGCCTGCGTCACCCAGGCCGGGAGCGCGCCCAGCAACCCCAGCGCCCGCAGCAGGAAGAAGCCGGCACCCGAGGCCAGGCCTTCCTCGGACGCGTAGCCCGGCAGGTAGCCGAGCACGTGCCAGCCGGCGCCCACCGTGTAGACGCCGTAGAGTGCCAGGATCACCGCCAGCGTGCCGCCGAGCGTCCACCAGTCCCAGCGCCGCCAGAATGCCGGGAACACCGCCGCCGGCAGCAACTTGCACAAGATCGCCAGCCCGAGGACGGCGCCCGCCCAGCCCCGCCGACGCCCCGATGCAGCCAGCATGGCAAGCGCCATGAAGGCGATGCTCGCGGCATCGATATGGCCGTTCCCCGCGTACTCCCACAGCGGCAGCGGGTTCCACGCATAGACCAACGCTCCGGCGGCGGGCAGGCCAGCCCGGCGCAGCAGCACGACCACGGCGCCGATGGTGATCGCCTCGAACCCGGCCATGACGATCTTCACCATCTGCAGGGACGACCAGAGCTGGCCGATGGCGGCGAAGATCAGCTGCGCCATCGGCGGGTAGATCGTCGGCGCTTCCTCCGACCGGTTCGTGCTGCCGTAGATCTCCTCGTCGCGCAGGAACCTGAGTTCCGGCGCCGCGGGGAGATAGAGGTAGGGGTTGATCCCATGCGCCTGCACCCGCCCGTCCCACACATAGCGGAACAGGTCGGAGGACAGGAACGGCGGCGCGGCGAGCGGCAGCACGCGCATTCCCGCCGCCAGCAGCAGCACCACGGCCAGGGTGCGGCGCGGCACCGGGCCGGAGCGGACCAGCCACACCGCGCCGAGATAGATCACGCCGGCCACGCATTCGAGCGCGACGAACACGTCCAGCCGCTCGTCCGACCCGATGGTGGCGATGGAGCCGGGCAGATGGCACGCCAGCTCGGCGACCACCAGCAGCAGCAAGGCCAATCCCGCCCAGGCGAGCGCCAGCCCGCGGCCCTGCTCCGTCAAGCGGACAACCGGCCTTGCAGCCGGAGGTCGGCGAGCCGGGCTGCCGTGGCCGGCGCCGCGTAGCCGGCGCCGGACTGGAGGTCCGCGATCAGCCGGGCCAGCGCGGCCTGGTCGTCCACGTCATACCAGACGGGCAGTTCGTGAACGGCCAAACCGGCGGTTCGGGCGGCGGCGCGGGTCTGCGCGGCGACATGCTCCGTGCTCCAGGCGATGCCGCTGTAGAGCGCCGGATGCGACGCCCGCATGCCCAGCAGGTAGTAGCCGCCGTCATCGGCCGCACCCAACACCACGTCGGACCCCGCCGCCAGGGCGTGCGCCGCGTCCACCAGGCATGCGGTCGGCAGGGTCGGCGAGTCGGAGTTGAGCACGCAGACGGCGCTGTGGCCCAACGCGAAGAGGGCGGTCGTCGCATGCAACAGGGAGCGACCGAAGCCCACGACGCCGTCCGGCATGTCGCCCGTGCCATCCGCCAACACCAGCTGCGTGCCCTGCGCTAGGACGCCGTCGAACAGCGCCTCCATCCCAAGCGGTGCGTAGGCGACGTAGCCCGCGATATCGGCCTCGTCCGCGGCGAGCCGGATGTTCTCCGTGATGTCGCGCAGGAAGGCGGCGCTCATCTGCCGCGCCTCCTCCGGCGAGAGCGGTGGTGACAGCCGGGTCTTCGAGTGCCCGGCGCGCGGCGCCTTCGCCATGACGGCGATCGCGCAGCTCATGCCCGGCGGGTCGTTTCGGGGCGTGCCTGGACAGGGCCGCACGGCTTGCCTGGGCACGGTCGCGGTCCGTCATGCATGCTGTCAGCACTAGCACGCGAGGCGCGGCGCGGCCAATCGGGTGCTGCCGCACGTCCGCACCGCGGCGCGTTGTTGACGCGTGCGCGGCGGGCGTGATCTGGTCCACCGGGCCATGATGCCCAGCGGACATCCGCCGCCCACGAGGACCGTGCCGGTGTGGCGCGACGGCTCCCAAGCCACCGAACGGTGCGTCCCAGAGGAGGTGGCGGTCGCGCTCACCTACAATCGGACCACCCATGCGGTGATGATGGCGACCCCGCTGGACCTGGAGGACTTCGCCGTCGGCTTCAGCCGGGCGGAAGGCATTATCGGCCGCCCGGATGATATCGAGGAGCTCGACATCGTCACCGTCCCGCTCGGGATCGAGTTGCGGATGTGGATCGCGGCGGAACGCATGGCCAATCTAGACCGGCGTCGGCGGCAGTTCGCCGGCCCCACCGGTTGCGGGATGTGCGGCATGGACAGCCTGGCCGATGCGATGCGCCCGTCCCCGGTGGTGACCACGGGCGTGCGCTGGTCGGCCGGGCAAGTCGCCGCCGCCATCGGCAGCCTCGGACAGGCGCAGCAGCTGAACCGCCGCACCCATGCCGTCCATGCGGCCGGGTTCTGGCGCGGCGGCCTCGTCGCCCTGCGGGAGGACGTGGGCCGCCACAACGGCCTCGACAAGCTGACCGGGGCGTTGCTGCGGGCGGACGAAGACCCGGCGGCCGGCATCCTCCTGCTGACCAGCCGCGTATCGGTGGAGCTGGTGCAGAAGGCGGCGGTGGCGGGAATCGGCACCATCGTCGCCGTCTCGGTCCCGACCGCGCTGGCGATCCGCGTTTGCGAGGCGGCCGGCATCACGCTGGCCGCCGTGGCCCGGGAGGACGGGTTCGAAGTGTTCACCCATCCAGCCCGTATCCAGCCGGACTGACCATGCCGACCGAATACGGCCAGGAACGCGTAGCATTGGAGAGGATCTTGGTTCTGCGAGCGGAGGCTCTGCGGCAATCCCAGGCGCGCAACAAGGTGCTGTTCGAGCAATCGCCGCTCAACATCCTCGTGCTCGCCGTCCCGGACGGGGGCGCCGTGACGATCGAGGAATGCAATCCGGCGTTTTGCCGGAACACGGGGCTCACGGCTGAGCAGGTGATCGGGCATCCCATCGAGGTCGTGCTCGGCGACACCGGGGCCGTGCTGGCGCTGGACTGCCGGACCGCGCTCGCGCAAGGCGGCTTGGACTGCCAGCACGCGCTCGGCTTCCCGATCGGCGAGCGGGTGCTGCGAAGCACCTACCAGCCGCTGCCCGACCAGCCGGCCGGGCCGCGCCGTGTGCTGCTGTCGCAGATCGATCTGACGGACAGTACCCGGGTGGAAGCGGCCTTGCGCCAGGCGATGCGGCTGGAGGCGGTCGGCCAGCTGACCGGCGGCGTCGCGCACGAGTTCAACAACCTGCTGACGGCGGTGCTGGGCAGCCTGGACCTGCTGAGCCGCCGCCTGACCGATGACCGCCAGCGGCGATGGGTGGACATCGCCACGAGCGCGGCCCAGCGCGGCGCCCTCCTGACCCAGCAGCTGCTCGCCTACGCCCGCAAGCAGTTCATGGCTCCGGCAGCGACCGACATCCCCGCCTTGCTGGGCAACATGACCGAACTGATCCGCGGCAGCCTCGGCAGCCGCATCGCGCTGGTGACCACCTTCGACGCGCAAACTTGGCCGGCCCTGGCAGACCCGGCGCAGCTGGAACTCGCCCTGCTGAACCTGCTGGTGAACGCGCGCGATGCGATGCCGAATGGCGGCCGCGTGACCCTTGGGACGGGGAACCGCCCGGCTGGGCACCCGGACCTGCCACCCGACTTGGAGCCGGGTGACTACGTCCTGCTGTCCGTGGTCGACACCGGCACCGGCATGCCGCCCGACATCCTGGCCCGTGCCCTGGAACCGTTCTTCACCACCAAGTCATTCGGGGAGGGCAGCGGCCTCGGCCTGCCGCAGGCTTTCGGTTTCGCCCGGCAGCTTGGCGGCACCTTGCGGCTGCACAGCAGCCCTGGGGGCGGCACGGCGGCCCAACTCTATCTGCCGCGCATCGGCGCCGCAGCCAGCGCAGCGGCCATGCCTCTGCTCGTGGTGGACGATGATGACGACGTGCGATCCATCGCCGCTGCGCTGCTGCGTGAGGAAGGCTGGACCGTGCAGGAGGCCGCCAGCGGCACAGAGGCGCTGCGGGCCCTCGCCGCCGAGCCGTTCGCCGCCCTACTCGCCGATCTCGCGATGCCCGGCATGTCCGGGATCGAGCTGGCAGAGGCGGCCGCGGCAGCGCAGCCGGGGCTGCCGGTCGTGTTCCTCACCGGCAATCCCGACCGGGATCTGCTCCGCGCGTTGCCGGGCGCGGTGTTGAGCAAGCCCTACTCGGTCGACGCCCTGCTGAGCGCGGTCCGCGCCGCGGTCAGCGGGACGGCGGATTGGCAGCCGCCGCTGCTTGGTTGACACCTTTGCGTCGGCCGGGCCGTCACCGATTGGCGCCGGGCACCCATTTCACGTCCCCCGCGCCGCCCTCGTTCAGCAATCGGCCGAGCACGAACAGGTGGTCCGACAGCCGGTTGAGGAAGCGGATCACCGCCGGGTTCACCGCCTCCTCCCGCGACAGCCGCACCACCAGCCGTTCGGCCCGGCGCACCACCGTGCGGGCGAGATGGGCATGCGCGGCGCCTGGGGTGCCGCCGGGCAGCACGAAGCTGTCCAGCGGCGTCAACCCAGCGTTCATCGCCGCCACCTCCGCCTCCAACCGGGCGGAAGGTGCGTCCGTCAGCCGCAGGCGCTCGCCCGCCGCGCCGGGGACGCACAGGTCGGATCCCACGTCGAACAGGTCGTTCTGCACGCGCGCGAGCATCGCGTCCGGTTCGCCCGTCACGTGCAGGCGCAGCAGGCCGACCGTGGCGTTCGCCTCGTCCACCGTGCCGTAGGCGTCCACCCGCAGGGCGTCCTTGGCGACCCGGCTGCCGTCCCCCAGCGAGGTCTGCCCGGCATCGCCGCCCCGCGTGATCACCCGGTCGATGCGCACCGTCATAGTACCAGCACGCCGTGGTGCTTGGCCTTGCCTTCCGGCTCGACATGGATGGTGATCATCAGATGCTCCATTTCCTCGCGCAACGCTGCCTCGATCCGGTCGCAGATGGCGTGCGATTCCGAAACGCGCAGGTCGCCGGGCACGACCAGGTGGAATTCCAGGTAGGTCAGCCGCCCCGCGTGCCGGGTGCGCAGGTCGTGCACCTCCAGCGCGCCCTCGGCATGCTCGGCCACCATGCGGCGGATCCGCTCCACCACCTCCGGCGCCGGTGCGGCATCCATCAGGCCGCCGACCGACTGGCTGATCAGGCTCAGCCCGGACCATAGCACGTAGATCGCCACCGCCGCCGCCAGGGCAGGGTCGAGCACGGGGAGCCCGGTCCACCAGGCGATGTTGACGCCCGCCAGGATCGCGATGGAGGTCACCACGTCCGCCCACAGGTGCCGGCCGTCCCCCTCCAGCGTCATCGAGCGCACCTGGCGGCCGGCCCGCAGCAGGACGGTGCCCCAGACCGCGTTCAGCACCGTGGCCAGCGCGTTCAGCGCCAATCCCTGCCACGGCAGGGTGAGCGCCACCGGGGTGCGCCAGCTTTCCCAGGCGTGCTGCAGGATGGTGATGCTGGCGACGATGATCAGCGCACCCTCGATGACCGCGGCGAAGAACTCGACCTTCTGGTGGCCATACGGATGGTTGGCGTCGGCCGGCCGCTCGGCGAAGCGCAGTGCCACCAGCGCGATCAAGGCCGCGGCGACGTTGACCGTGCTCTCCAGCGCGTCGGAGAACAGCGCGGCGCTGTCCGTCAGCCACCAGGCGCCCGTCTTCAGCGCGAGCACGCCGACGCCGAGGACGATGCTGAAGCGCGCGATCTGCTGCGTCCGCTGCAACGGCGCGAACTCCTTGCCTGGGAGCCGCCTGTAGCAAAGGCCCCGGGCCGCGTCAGCCCCCCGGTGCGCGGCCGGGCTGTCTTGAAACCAGGCCGTCGGCCCGGCATATCGCCGCCACGGGACAGGTCACGGAGTGGATGCATGAGCGAGACGATCGAACGGCATGAATTCGGCGCCGAGGTGGGGCGTTTGCTCGACCTCGTGGTCCACGCGCTGTATTCCGACCGTGAGATTTTCCTGCGCGAACTGGTCGCCAACGCGGCCGACGCGATCGACCGTCGCCGCTTCGCCGCCCTGACCCAGTCCGACCTGGCGCTGCCGGCCGATGCCTCCGTCCGCATCGTCCCGGACAAGGAGGCGCGCACGCTCACTTTGTCCGACCCCGGGATCGGCATGGACCGGGCTTCGCTGGCGGAGAACCTGGGCACGATCGCGCGTTCCGGGACGCGGGCCTTCGGCCAGTCCCTGGCAGACGCCAAGCCCGAGGAGCGGCCGAGCCTGATCGGGCAATTCGGCGTCGGTTTCTACTCCGCGTTCATGGTGGCGGACCGGGTGGAAGTCACCTCCCGCGCGGCCGGCGCCGACGACGCCTGGCTCTGGGCGTCCGAGGGCAAGGGGGACTACACGCTCGCCCCGGCGGAGCGCGACCAACCCGGCACCACCATCGTGCTGCACATCAAGCCGGACGCCGACGAGTTCCTGGAGCCGTATCGGCTGGAGACGGTCATCCGCAAATGGGCGGACCACATCACCGTTCCGATCACCGTCGCCCGGGATGGGAAGGACGTCGCCGCCAACGAGGGCACGGCGCTGTGGCGCAAGCCCAAGGCGGACGTGACGGAGGAGAACTACACCGACTTCTACCGGCACCTCGGGCATTACTTCGACAAGCCGTGGCTGACGCTGCATTGGCGTGCCGAAGGGGCGATGGAGTTCACCGCCCTGCTATATGTGCCCGGCTCCAAGCCGTTCGAGGCGGTGGAGGGCGAGCGGACGAGCAAGCTGCGGCTGCATGTCCGCCGCATGTTCATCACCGACGACGCCGGGCTGCTGCCGGCGTGGCTGCGCTTCGTCTCCGGCGTGGTGGACACGGAGGACCTGCCGCTCAACGTCTCGCGCGAGATGCTGCAGGCCACGCCCGTGCTGGCGCGCATCCGCAAGGCCGTCACCAACCGCGTGCTGTCCGAGCTGAAGGCCAAGGCGCGCGAGGACAGCGAGGAGGGCAGGGCGAGCTACGCCGGGTTCTGGCAGAACTTCGGCCCCGTCCTGAAGGAGGGGCTGTGGGAGGATGCGGAGCACCGCAGCGACCTGGCGCCGCTCTTGCGCTTCAAGAGTTCGGCGGAGGAGGGCTGGACCTCGCTGCCCGCCTACGTGGCGCGCATGAAGCCGGAGCAGGAGGCGATCTACATCCTGGTCGGCGACGACACCGACGCGTTGGCCAAGTCCCCGCAGCTGGAGGGGTTCCGCTCCCGCGGCGTGGAAGTGCTGCTGCTCGCCGACCAGGTGGATGCGTTTTGGCCGGAGCGGATGTCGACCTTCGAGGAGAAGCCGATCCGGTCCATCACCCAGGGCGCGGCCGACCTGTCCAAGCTCGCCGCGGACGTGCCGGCTGAGGAAGCGGCTGACGTGACCGAGTTGGTCAAGACGCTGAAGGAGACATTGAAGGCCGAGGTGTCCGACGTGCGGGCGACGGACCGGCTGGTCGACAGCCCCGTGGTGCTGGCGGCCTCTGCCGGCGGGCCGGACCTGCAGATGCAGCGGCTGCTGAAGCGGGCCGGCCGGGCGATGCCGACGACTTTGCCGATCCTGGAGATCAACCCGCGCCACAAGCTGATCCGCCGGATGGCGGAGTTGGCGAACGTCGAAGACGCGGCAAGCACGCTCATGGATCTGGCCCGCATCCAGGACGGCGAGCCGCCGCGTGACCCGGCCGCCTTCGCACGGCATATGGCGGCGGCGTTGGCGGACAGCCTGGCATAACCGTCGCTCCTCTCTCTATGGGAGAGGGGTATCGCATATGGCCGTATCCCCTCTGGAAGCCTCTCCCGCCAGCGGGAGAGGGAGCTCCGCCATATGCGATGGCTCTGCCTCACTCAACCCCCTCCGGGAGGAGAGGGCTTTCTATAAGTCAGGCGCTGACCTTCACGCCCTTCCAGAACGCGACCCGACCCTTGATCTGCTTGGCCGCATCCTTCGGCTCCGGATAGTACCACACCGCGTTCTCGTTCACCGCCCCATCCAGGTCGATCGAATGGTAGTAGGCGGTTCCCTTCCAGGGGCATACACTGGTGTGGCTCGACGGCTTCAACACGCCGGGCACGACGGCGGCGGCGGGGAAATATGCATTCCCCTCCACCGTCACGATGTCGTCGCTCTCGGCGATGGTCGTGCCGTTCCAGCTCGCCTTCATTCCACCTCCTCCGGCTCGCGCTCCGCGCCACCCTCGTCGCCGCCGCTCTCCGGCTTCGGCTGGGCGGAGACGGCAGCCTCGGTGACGTCGAACTCCAGCTTGCCGTCGACCAGGTTCACCTTCACGGAACCACCCTTCACCAGCTTGCCGAACAGCAGTTCCTCGGCGAGCGGCTTCTTGATGTGCTCCTGGATCACGCGCGCCAGCGGCCGGGCGCCGTACAGCCGGTCATAGCCCCGCTCGGCCAGCCACTCCTTGGCGCCCGAGGACAGCTCGATCGTGACGTTGCGGTCAGCCAGCTGCGCCTCCAGCTGCATGACGAACTTCTCGACCACCCGGGCGACCGTCTCTTCCGTCAGCCCTGCGAACGCGATGATGGCGTCCAGCCGGTTGCGGAACTCGGGGGTGAACAGCCGCTTGACCGCCTCCTCGTCCTCGCCCTCCCGCTCGGTGCGGCCGAAGCCGATCGCCTCCTTCGCCATGTCCGACGCGCCGGCATTGGTGGTCATGATCAGGATGACGTTGCGGAAATCGACCGACTTGCCGTTGTGGTCGGTCAGCTTGCCGTGGTCCATGACCTGCAACAGGATGTTGAACAGGTCCTGATGCGCCTTCTCGATCTCGTCCAGCAGCAGCACGCAATGCGGGTGCTGGTCGATGCCGTCGGTCAGCAGGCCGCCCTGGTCGAACCCGACATAGCCCGGCGGCGCGCCGATCAGCCGCGACACGCTGTGCCGCTCCATGTACTCGCTCATGTCGAAGCGGATCAGCTCGATCCCCAGCGTGGAGGCGAGCTGGCGGGCGACCTCCGTCTTGCCGACGCCCGTCGGGCCGCTGAACAGATAGTTGCCGATCGGCTTCTCCGCCTCGCGCAGTCCGGCGCGGCTGAGCTTGATGGCGGCGGACAGTGCCTCGATGGCCTTGTCCTGGCCGAACACCATGGCCTTGAGGTCGCGCTCCAGGTTGCGCAGCGTCTCCTTGTCGTCGGCGGACACGCTCTTCGGCGGGATGCGGGCGATCTTGGCCACGATCTCCTCCACGTCGCGCAACGTCACCGTCTTGCGGCGCTTGCCTTCGGGCAGCAGCATGCGGCTGGCGCCCACCTCGTCGATCACGTCGATCGCCTTGTCCGGCAGCTTGCGATCGTTGATGTACTTGGCCGACAGCTCGACCGCGGCGCGGATCGCCTCTTCCGTGTAGCGCACCTTGTGGTGCCGCTCGTAGTTGGTCTTCAGCCCGCGGATGATCTTGATCGCGTCTTCCAGCGACGGCTCGTTCACGTCGATCTTCTGGAAGCGGCGGACCAGCGCGCGGTCCTTCTCGAAGTAGTTGCGGTATTCCTTGTAGGTGGTCGAACCGATGCACCGCATCGTGCCGGCTGCGAGTGCGGGCTTCAGCAGGTTGGAGGCATCCATCGCGCCGCCGCTGGTGGCGCCGGCGCCGATTACCGTATGGATCTCGTCGATGAACAGCACGGCGTTGGGCTGCGCTTCCAGTTCGGTGACGACGGCCTTCAGCCGCTCTTCGAAGTCGCCGCGGTAGCGGGTGCCGGCAAGCAGGGCACCCATGTCGAGGGAGAAGATCGTGCTCTTGATCAGCACCTCCGGCACGTCGCCCTCGACGATCCGCTTGGCCAGGCCTTCGGCGATCGCCGTCTTGCCCACGCCCGGATCGCCGACATAGAGCGGATTGTTCTTCGTTCGGCGGCAAAGGATTTGGATCGTGCGCTCGATCTCGGTCTCACGGCCGATCAGCGGATCGATCTTGCCGGCGGTAGCCTTCTTGTTCAGGTTCACGCAGTAGGTGGACAGCGCGTCCTGGTTGCGGCGGTTGCCCTTCTCCTCGCGCTCGCCCTCGGCGGCACCTTCCTGCTTTTCGGCTGCGGGCGGCCGCGTCGGCTGACGCCCCGGAGCCTTGGCGATCCCATGGCTGATGAAGTTCACCGCGTCCAAGCGGGTCATGTCCTGCAACTGGAGGAAATAGACCGCGTGGCTCTCCCGCTCGCTGAACAGGGCGACCAGCACGTTGGCGCCGGTCACTTCCTCGCGGCCGGAACTCTGCACATGGATGGCGGCACGCTGCACCACCCGCTGGAAACCGGCAGTGGGCTTCGGGTCGCCGGGCCGGTCGGTCGCCAGGCCCGGCAGGTCCTTGTCGAGGAATTCGCCCAGTTCCTGCCGCAGCTTGTCGAGGTCGACTCCGCAGGCACGCAGGACGGTCGCGGCATCCGTATCGTCGGCCAGGCCCAGCAGCAGATGCTCCAGCGTGGCGTATTCATGGCGGCGTTCGCTGGCGAACGACAAGGCTCGGTGCAGCGTCTGTTCTAGGTTGCGTGACAGCATGGGGGTACGCTGCTCCTTGGTCGGCGACTACGTCACGCTCATTGCACGGGATTGTCGAGCCTTGATCGCTCGGCCGGCGTCGCGTTCACGGAGATGGACATGGGTCGGCGGCTGCAGTTTTGCAGCCTCATTCTTTCTCGATCGTGCATTGCAGCGGATGTTGGTTCTGTCGCGCCAGGTCCATCACCTGGGTGACCTTGGTCTCCGCCACCTCGTAGGTGAACACGCCGCAGACGCCGACGCCGCGGCGATGCACGTGCAGCATGATGCGGGTGGCCTCGTCCCGCGTCTTCTGGAAGAAGCGTTCCAGCACGTGGACGACGAATTCCATGGGCGTGTAGTCGTCGTTGAGCATCAGCACTTTGTAGAGGGCCGGCTTGCGGGTCTTCGGCCGTGCCTTGGTGACGACGCCGACGCCAGGTCCATCGCCGTCGCGTTTGTCCGAATCGCTCATCAGGGGGTTGCCCGGGCCGCGTGAAATCTCATGGTCCGACCATATCGGATCAGCGCGGCGCGGGAAAAGGCCTCTCGACCATTGGAGGAACCAGGCCGGAAAACAGCGAAGGCCCGGACGAGCTGCCCGGGCCTCCGTCAAGCGCAGGTCGAAGGGCGTTAGCCGATGCGGCCGAACTTCTCGGTGGCGAGCGCGATGCGGGCGCTGATCGGAGCGAAAGCCTGCTCGGACAGCTTCATCGAGCTGTCGGTCGCCTGGCCAGTCTGCGCCACGGCCTTCTCCATCGTGCTGCGCAGCAGCCGGCTCTGCAGGTCGATCGCTTCCTTGACCGACTTCGCGCCGGCCATGGCCTTGATGGTGCCGAGCGTCTCGTCCATCGACGCGCGTGCCGCTGCGGCAAAGCTCTGCGACAGGTCCTGCATGCCTGACACCAGGATCTGGCTCGACTTGGCGATCGCCTCGATATTGCCTTGTCCGAAGGCGATCATGTCCTCGGCCGACTTCATCGCCTTCTGCATGCCGTCGCGCACGGTTGCCTGTGCCTGCTCCAGCCCTGCCGTCGCATTGGCCACGCCGTCCTTCAGGCTGGAGACGGTGCGGTCGAATTTCTCGTGGGTGATCGTGTTGTCCATAACGCCTCTCCGATTGTCATGCGTTCAGCTGCTGCGCGGTCTCTTCGATCTTGCGGCGCGAGCGCTCGTGCTGCACTGCAACACACGCCTGTCTAATTGCCTCAATTCGCCTCGGTCAAGTAGATTTGTGCGCTGCACCATGGCAAATCGCACCCGCTCGGGAACCAAGATGGCAAATGTGCCACGTAACATGCTGGCGACGCATCGGTTCGAACGCTCTCCGCTGGACATACGATTAAATGTCGAACTAGGGTGAAGCCGTTGCACACGGGGATGTCGGGTATGCTGGGCTGGTTCCGGATCGTTCTGCGCGGCCTGCCGGGCCTCGTCCTCTTGATGGCCGTCGGGTATGTGCAACAGGCTGAGGCGCAGGTCGGCTCCGCCCGCTATGCATCGTTGGTCATGGATGCCGGGTCGGGCCAGATCCTGTCCGCCGCGAATGCGGACGAGCCGCGCTACCCCGCCAGCCTGACCAAGATGATGACGATCTATATGCTGTTCGAGGCGCTTCGGGATCGGAGGGTCAGCCTCGACGAGGTCGTTCCCGTCTCGCAGCACGCCGCATCCATGTCACCCTCCAAGCTCGGGCTGCTACCCGGCACCACCATCACGGTGGAGCAGGCGTTGCTTGGCCTGGTGACCAAATCCGCCAACGACGCCGCGGCTGTCTTGGGCGAGCTGATGGGCGGGGACGAGGAGCGGTTCGCCCAGATGATGACGTTGCGCGCCCGGGCCCTGGGCATGAGCCGCACGACGTTCCGCAACGCCTCCGGTTGGCCGGATCCGGACCAGGTCACCACCGCGCGGGACCTGGCGCTGCTGGCACGCCACCTCATTCAAGACTATCCGCAGGAATACCATTACTTCAGCACGCCCTCGTTCGTGTTCCACGGCCGGGTGATCCCGAACCATGACCGGATGCTGCAAACCTATCCCGGCGCGGACGGGCTGAAGACCGGCTACATCGATGCGTCCGGCTGCAACCTGGTGACCTCGGCCGTGCGTGGGGACGTGCGGTTGATCGGCGTGGTGATGGGCGCGTCCAACGGCTACGAGCGCGACAGCCACATGGCATCCTTGCTTGACGCCGGGTTCGACCGGATGGGCGTACCGATCAGCCGTGGCGAGCCGATGCGATCGCGCCTGCCGGCCCTGGTTGCCGCCGCGTCTGCCGCGACGCTGCCGCCATCGTCGCTGCCGCCGTCCTGGCGGTCCCGCGGCCGCCCGAGCATCCGCCTGGCGACGGCACGTGGCTTGCCCTCCATCCGCGGCCAGGTGCCGCCGGCCGGTCGCCGGGCGGAGCCGGTCCGCTTCGCACCCTCCGAGCATCGGCTCGCACCCATCGCCCGCACCTGGGCGCCGGCGCACAACGTCCACTCGACCGCGAGCACGGGCGGGCAGTGGCACACGCACGGCTGATCCCGCGGTGACCTTGCGTCGCGGCGGCGGGTTGCGCATTTTCAGCCGCGTCGGCAGGTGCAAGCGGGGCTGAGATGGACGGCGGGACGGACGGCAGGCGGATCACTCTCCACGGTGGGGAGGATTTCGCGGGTATGCGGGCTGCCGGGCGCCTGGCGGCGGAGACGCTGGACATGATCACGCCGCATGTGCGGCCGGGCGTGACGACGGGGCAGTTGGACACGCTGTGCCACGACTTCATGGTCTCGCATGGCGGCGTGCCGGCCACGCTGAACTACCGTGGATATCCGAAGTCGATCTGCACCTCCATCAACCACGTCGTCTGCCACGGCATACCCGGCGAACGGCGGCTGCTGGAGGGTGACATCCTCAACATCGACGTGACGGTGGTGCTGGATGGCTGGCACGGCGACACCAGCCGGATGTATGTCGCCGGCCAGCCCGGCACCCGTGCCCGCGTGCTGATGGACGTCACGTACGAGGCGCTGATGCGCGGCCTGGGCGCCATCCGGCCAGGCGGCACGCTAGGGGATGTCGGGCACGCGATCCAGGTGTATGTGGAATCCCAGCGCTTCAGTGTCGTCCGGGATTTCTGCGGCCACGGCATCGGCCGCCGGTTCCATGAGGCCCCGAACGTGCTGCATTTCGGCCGGCTGGGGGAGGGCGTGGTGCTGCGCCCGGGCATGTTCTTCACCGTCGAGCCGATGGTGAATGCCGGCCGCCCGGAGGTGAAGGTGCTGGATGACGGATGGACCGCCGTGACCCGCGACCGCAGCCTGTCGGCACAGTTCGAGCACATGGTGGGCGTGACGGAGGACGGCGTGGAGGTCTTCACCCATTCGCCGGTCGGCCTGACCAAGCCGCCTTATGCCTGAGCGCAGCTGACCTGCCCATGACGGCGCCCGCTGGGACGTGTCGCACGGCCTTTCGCAAGTGAAGCACCGGAGTTGAGCGGCGCCACGCTCGTGTCGGCGTCGCGGATGCTGGCGCCGGGCGGCCAATGGACCGGGCCGGCCAGCATCGAGGTCGCTGATGGTCGGATCGTGCGGGTGAATGGGCATGCGTCGCCCGGCGCGGCCCCCGGCGGAACGCTGACCCCGGGGATGCTGGACCTCCATAACAACGGGGCGTTCGGCGTCGACTTCGCGGTGGCGGACGGACCCGCCTGGCGCACGGTGCTTGGCAAGCTGGCCGAACGCGGCGTGACAGCCGTGCAGCCGACGGTCATCACCGCGCCATTGCCGGACATACTGGCCGCGCTGCGGCGGATGACGCTTGCCGGGGACATGCTCGCGGGCGACCCCGTCGCACGCATCCTCGGCGCGCACGTGGAAGGCCCTTTCCTGTCGCCGGCACGTCGCGGCGCGCATCAGGCGGAGTGGCTGCTGGACCCGACCGCCGCAGCGCTGGATAGGCTGCTGGGCGACCCGGCGGCGCGGATGCTGCGCATGGTCACGCTGGCACCGGAGCGTCCCCATGCGCTCGCCGCGATCCGGCGGCTGACACGCGCGGGCATCGTCGTGGCGCTCGGCCATTCGGACGCGACGGCCGCCGAGGCGCTGGCGGCGACGGAGGCTGGCGCGACGGTCGTGACCCACGTGTTCAACGCCATGCGCCCGCTGGGCCACCGTGACCCGGCGCTGCCCGGAGTGGCGTTGACGGAGCCGCGGCTCTGGTGCTGCCTGATCGTCGACGGCCAGCACGTCGACCCCGTGGCCTGCCGCCTGGCCTTCGCGGCCGCCGGGCCACGCCTGGTGGCGGTGTCCGACTCCGTCCTGGTGGCGGGCCTGCCACCTGGCACCGAGCTGGAGTTCGGCGGCATGCCGGTGCGGATGGATGACGCGGGGCTCGGCCGGCGACCGGATGGAACCATCAGCGGCGCCGGCATCGTCCTGGACGAAGGCGTGCGGCGCATGGTGGCGGCGGGCATCGACCCGGCCCGCGTGCTGCACGCGGTGACGGAGGCGCCGGCCGACGCCATCGGCCGGCCGGACCTCGGGCGGATCGCGCCGGGCGCGCTGGCAGACCTCGTCTGGTGGGACGATGCCTGGGTGCCCCGCCGCGTGTGGGTCGGCGGGGTGGAGGTGACCGCGGGCGGCGGGCCCGTCGTGATACACCCGGCTGCGGGACGCGGCCTGGACAGCCTGGCGACGGAGGGAGTCCGCCCCGGGCTGGAGGACTTGGACCAGCGCCCTGTCGCCGAGACCGTGCACCTGCTGCTGGCGGCGGAGCGTCAGGCGCAATCCGCCCTGGCGCGGGCCGAGCCGCAACTCGCAGCCGCGGCGGAGTCGGTGGCGGCGCGGATGCGCCAGGGCGGCCGGCTGTTCTATCTGGGTGCGGGGACGCCCGGGCGGCTCGCCACGTTGGACGCGGCCGAGCTGGCGCCGACCTACAGTGCTCCGGCTGGCCTGGTGATCCCGCTGCTGGCAGGCGGCTCGGCCGCGCTGGTGCAGGCGGCCGAGGGCGCGGAGGACGACGCGCCCGCCGCCGCCGCCGCGCTGGACGCCCACGCGCTGCAGCCAGGTGACGCCGTCGTGGGCATCGCCGCGTCCGGCCGCACGCCGTTCGTCGTAGGCGGCCTGCGGCACGCCCGCGCCCAGGGTGCGTTGACCGTCGCGATCGTGAACAATTCCGGCAGCCCTGCGGCAGCGGCGGCGGACTGGCCAGTCGAGATCCTCACCGGCGCCGAGGTGATCGCCGGCAGCACGCGCATGACGGCGGGCACGACGCAGAAGATCGCGCTGAACACGTTGAGCACGGCGGTCATGGTGGCGCTCGGGAAGACGTATGGCGCGCGCATGGTGGATGTCCGCGCCAGCAACGAGAAGCTGCGGTACCGGGCGTTGCGCATGGTGCAGGATATCACCGGTGCGGACGCGCGCCGTTCCGCGGCTGCGTTGGCCCAGGCGGATGGCCGCGTGAAGCCCGCCATCGTCGCGCTGCTGGCCGGCATCGATGTCGGGGAAGCGGAGCGGCGCCTGGCCGCGTCGGGCGGGTTCGTGCGCCGCGCTATCGAGGACGCCGAACCAGCTGGCTAGGCCGAAGAGCCTGGAACGATGCCGCGAGCCTCGGACCCCGGCATCGCTGCCTGCCTCCCTCTAGGTATAACCCTGCCAGCGCCGCCGGGCCGTCATTCCCACTCGATGGTCCCGGGCGGCTTGCTGGTGATGTCGTAGGTCACCCGGTTGATGCCGCGGACCTCGCCCACGATGCGGCCGGCCACCCGACCCAGGAAGCCCATGTCGAACGGGTAGAACTCTGCCGTCATGCCATCCGTGCTGGTCACCGCGCGCAGGGCACAGGCCTGGTCGTAGGTCCGGCCGTCACCCATCACGCCCACCGTGCGGACTGGCAGCAGAACTGCGAACGCTTGCCAGATCGTGTCGTAGAGCCCGGCGACGCGGATTTCCTCCAGGAAGATCGCATCCACGTGGCGCAACGTCTCCAACCCGGCGCGCGTCACCGCGCCGGGCATGCGGATCGCCAGGCCAGGGCCGGGAAAGGGGTGGCGACCCACCAGCGTGTCGGGAAGGCCGAGTTCACGGCCCAGCGCGCGCACCTCGTCCTTGAACAGCTCGCGCAACGGCTCCACCAGGGCCATGCGCATCCGCGCCGGCAATCCGCCCACGTTGTGGTGGCTCTTGATGGTCACGCTTGGGCCGCCCGTCACGCTGACGCTCTCGATCACGTCGGGATAGAGGGTGCCTTGCGCCAGGAAGTCGGCGCCGCCGAGCTTGGCCGCCTCTTCCTCGAACACGTCGATGAACAGCCGGCCGATCGTCTTGCGCTTGGTCTCGGGGTCGGTGACACCCTCGAGCGCACCCAAGAACAGCTCGGACGCGTCGCGGTGCACCAGCCGGATGTTGTAGCGGCCGCGGAACATCGCATCCACTTCCTCCGCCTCGCCCCGGCGCAGCAGGCCGTGGTCGACGAAGATGCAGGTGAGCTGGTCCCCGATGGCCTCGTGGATCAGCACCGCCGCCACCGAGGAGTCGACCCCGCCGGATAGCCCGCAGATCACCCGGCCGCCACCGACCTGCGCGCGGATGCGGGCCACCGCCTCGCCGCGGAACTCCGCCATCGACCAGTCCCCGCGCAGCCCGGCGACGCCATGGGTGAAGTTGCGCAGCAGCGCCGTGCCGTGCGGGGTATGCACGACCTCCGGATGGAACTGCACGCCGTAGAAGCCCCGGTCCTCGTCCGCGACCACGGCAAACGGCGCGCCTTCGCTGGACGCGACGGCCTTGAAGCCCGGGGGCAGGGCGGTCACCCGGTCGCCATGGCTCATCCACACCTGCTCGCGTTCGCCGGGCGACCAGGCACCGTCGAACAGCCGGCAGGCCTGCGTCACGTCGACGAAGGCGCGGCCAAACTCCTGCACGCCGTGGCTCTCCACCGCGCCGCCGAGTTGCGCGCACATCAGCTGCTGGCCGTAGCAGATGCCCAGGACCGGGACGCCCATGCGCCACACCAGGTCCGGTGCACGGGGCGAGGCCGGGTCGGTCACGCTGGCCGGGCCGCCGGACAGGATGACCGCTTTCGGCGCCCAGGCCTGCACCCGTTCCGGTGCGGCGTCGTAGGGCCAGATCTCACAGTAGACCCCGCTCTCGCGCAACCGCCGGGCGATCAGCTGGGTGACCTGGCTGCCGAAGTCGAGGACGAGCACCCGCTCGTCGTGCCTGTCGAGCTCTATCATGGAGCCTTGCAGCACGGCGCTGCCGCAAGGGCAAGCCTCTGGGCTAGAGTGGTGCCATGAGCCACTCCTACTTCGCGACCGTCGAGTGGACCGGCAACACCGGCAGCGGAACCAGCTCGCCCCGCAGCTATGAGCGGCGGCACGACATCCGGGTCGAGGGCAAGCCCGTGATCGCCGGGTCTTCCGATCCTGCTTTCCGGGGTGACCCGATGCGTCACAACCCGGAGGATCTGCTGGTAGCCTCCGTGGCGGCCTGCCACATGCTGTGGTTCCTCGGGCTCTGCGCCGCGGCCGGCGTGATGGTGACCGCCTACTCGGACAGCGCAGAGGGCACGATGTCCGTCGATGCCGATGGCGGCGGTCGGTTCACCCGCATCCTGCTACGCCCGCGGGTCGCCGTCGGCAGCCCCGTGGCACCTCGGACGCTTGCTGCGCTGCACCGGGAGGCACATGCCAAGTGCTTCATCGCCAACTCGCTGAACTGTCCCGTCGAGCATGCGCCGGAACCGGTGAAAGTCGGTTAAGTCTCGCCTGCGGAGTGGTCAAATCCTTCTCTTGGTCACCCCTTGTTAAGGTTGTGACAGCATTCTCTTCATAGCCGCTTCATCAGTCAGGTCCGAGGTGATGGATGCGCGTCGTGGAGGTAGCCATGCTTTTGTCGAGCCCATCCGAGAGCGCGGCGTTCAACAGTGCCCACCTCGTCGCGCAGGCCGCGCTGGTCCTGGCCGAGCGGGCGTACGCGGACGGCCATGCGGAGGACGCCGCGCGCTTAGTCGACGTGGCCCATCGCCTGTTCGGGGCGGTGTGCGAGTGGCCCGGCCTGGTCGCCCGGCACACGCACTAGACCGCCCTGCTTCGACTGGCTCGGCTCAGGAAGCCGTCAGCGCGCCTTGCGGGCTGCGTAGCGAGCGTCTCTGGCGGCCTTCTGCTTTGCCGCCAGCGCGAGGGCCCGCGCCTTGTAGTCGGCGTCCGCGGCCAACGCTTCCGCGGCCTTGCGAGCCTGCCGCATGGCTTCCTCCGCGGCCTCGCGCTCCTGCTGCTTCTTCAGTTCCGCCTTCTCGGCGGCGACGCGGGCAGCCTCGGCCTCTTGGGCGGCCTTCTTTTCGGCCTGGCGGGCCTCGCGCGCGGCGATCACCGCCTTCTGTGCTTCCAGCCGCTCCTGGACTGCCGGATCATCAAGGCCGGGACGGGCCTTGAAACGCTCCAGCATGGCCTGGCGGGCCTTGGCTGCTGAACTGAGGCGGTCGCTGACGGTTTCATTCTTGCGTGCATTCATGACCGTCTCTTAACCGGCTCGGCCGCACTTGGAAATGGCTGCGGTGGTCCGGCTGCATTGCATGGATGTCGGGCCAAACGACGTCAGTTCCAACCGCCCGGCACCCAGGCATACTGTCCCTGCGCGCCGACCCAGTGGCCGAACAGCCAGGACGGCCCATGCCCGGCCGCGGGAACATAGTGCCCGGGCTCGTACCGGTAGGAGCCATCGAAGTAGGTCCAATCGCCGGGCTGCCAGGTCATGCTCCGGTCGCTCACCGGCGGCAGCGGGACTGCCTCGGCAGGGAGCGGCGGTGGCACGGGGATGCCCGGCATCTCGGCCGTGCAGGCGCCGAGTGCGAGCGCCAGGGCCAGGGCGGACGGGGTCAGGCGCATGCGGTCCTCCTGCTTACCGATTCCCGGACCATACAGCGGTTCACGCGGGGAGGGGACGGCGCGCCGGCGCCGGGCGGGTGGCCAGCCAAATCCCGAGCGCGACCGGCACCACGCCCAGCAGGTCCGCCGGGCTGACCGGCTCGCCCAACACCAGCCAGGCCATGGCCAGGCCGGTCGGCGGGATCAGGAAGTGCAGGGCGCTGGCGGAGGACGCGCTGCCGTTGCGCAGCAGCCAGAACCAGAGCAGCAGCGCGCCGATCGACACCACCAGCACGCACCACACCATCACCACCCAGAACCGGGCGTTGGGCGTGATCTCCCGCGGGTCCTCGAACACTGCGCCGACGCCGAGAAGGAACAGGCCGGCGAACGCCGTCTGCACGCCGACGGCAACCGTCAGCGTCACGTCGGGCGCCAGCCACTTGAACGCGAGCGTGCCGGCCACCAGCGACAGCAGCGCGCCCACCACCAGCAGCACGTCCCGCGGGTCTTCGGCCCCGCCTGCCAGCCGGTGGCGGACCACGAACACCGCGCCGGCGAACCCGAGCACCAGGCCGAGCACCTTGCGCCAGTGCAGCGCCTCGCCCAGCAGCGGGGCCGCCAACGCCGCGATCAGGATCGGGTTGAGGCTGGCGATGATGGTCGCCAGCCCGGCTGAAACGCCACCCATGCCGCGCCAGGCAAGCCCCTGGTAGCCGGCCTGGTTGAGCAGGCCCAGCACCGCCAGCGCACCCCATGGGATGCGCCCGCGCAGCTCCCCCCGCCAGGCGGCGTAGCCCAGCAACACGAGGCCTGTCGCCAGGAAGCGGATGCCGCCGAACAGCGCCGGCGGCGCGGTGGTGATGGCCAGCTTGGCCGCGGTGAAGCCGCTGGCCCAGGCCAGGCAGAACAGCAGAACCAGCACGAAGTAGACGATGCGACCGCGCATGGGCCTAGCGGTCCGATGCTGACGGGCGCTTCAGCCCGGCAGCTGAAGCGGCCCACCAAATCAAGCTGGTGCTCTGACACATGCTGAACCTTCTTATTCAGTCAGAGCCCTAGGCCGGCAGCAGGATCGTCGCGACCGCCTGGGCCGCGATGCCCTCGCCCCGGCCCGGAAAACCCAACCGCTCCGTCGTGGTCGCCTTCACCGAGACGCGACCCGGGTCGACGCCCAGCAGCCCGGCCAGGCGGGCGATCATCGCCGGGGCATGCGGAGTGATCTTCGGCCGCTCGCAGATCAGCGTCACGTCGGCATTGCCGAGCATGCCGCCGCGCGCGGCGATCCGTCCGGCGGCGTGGCGCAGGAAGCGGGCGCTGTCGGCGTCCTTCCACTCGGCTTCGCTGGGAGGGAAGTGGCGGCCGATGTCGCCCTCCGCCAAGGCGCCGTAGATCGCGTCGCACAGGGCGTGGATGCCGACATCGGCGTCGGAGTGCCCGGCCAGCCCCCAATCATGCGGCACGGTGATGCCGCACAGCACCAACGGCCGCCCAGGCTCCACCGCATGCACGTCGAAGCCGGTGCCGGTGCGCGGCAGCAACCCAGGCGCCAAGGCGCGTTCCAACCGCACGATGTCCTCCGGATAGGTCAGCTTGATGTTGTCGTCCGCACCGGGGACGATCGCAACCGGATGGCCTGCGGCCTCCAGCAGGGCGGCGTCGTCGGTGACCCCGCTCTCGCCGGTCGCGTGCAGGGCGCGGAGCAGGTGGTAGCGGAACGCCTGCGGCGTCTGCGCGCGGAACAGCCCGTCCCGCGCCACGGTGCCGACGATGCGGCCGGACTGCACCCGCTTCAGCGTGTCGGCCACGGGCACGGCCGGGATGGCGCCGTCATGGCTGCGCAACGCCGCCAACAGCGCCGGGACCGTGGTGGGCGGCAGGAAGGGGCGCGCGGCGTCATGCACCAGCACCACGTCCGGGGCGTGCGGCACCAGCGCGTGCAGCCCCGCGTTGACGCTGCCCTGCCGGGTGGTGCCACCGGGCACGGCCGGCAGGACCGCCAGGCCATCCAGCGCAGCGGCGATGGGCTCGGCGTCGCCGACGGGCTGGATCACCGCGACGTGGGGCAGCAGCGCCTCCGCCGCGTGGCGGATCACGGGCTTGCCGGCGATGCTGATGAACTGCTTCGGCGTGTCGCCGCCGAAGCGGCTGCCCGTGCCCGCGGCGACGAGGATGGCGGCGATTCGCATGCGGCGGAGCAATGCGCGGCGCCCGTGGTGGCGTCAATGTCGCCTTGCCTGAACACGTCCGAGCGGACGGATCCGGTGGGCTGACGCCGCCCTGCCACACGCGGTGGTTTGCCGCGCCGAGGCTCGCCTGATTGCTATGCCGGCGGGGCACGGGTAATTTGCTTAAATGATGGGCAGCAACCTTCCGCCGCTAACCCTCGGCTCCGGGCCGCGTGCCGTCACCCTCGACACGCCGGTGATCCTCGCGCCGATGTCGGGCGTGACGGACCTGCCGTTCCGCCGCCTGGCCAAGCGGCTGGGCACGGGGATGGTCGTCTCCGAGATGATCGCGTCCTGGGCGATGGTGCGGGAAAACCAGGCCACCCTGCGCATGGCCAGCGTCGATGGCGACGGGCCGAACGCCATCCAGTTGGCCGGCTGCGACCCGGTGGCGATGGCGGAGGCGGCGCGGATCGCGGAGGGCCGGGGCGCCGACCTGATCGACATCAACTTCGGCTGCCCGGTGAAGAAGGTCGCAGTCGGACAAAGCGCCGGCTCCGCCCTGATGCGCGACGAGGCGGGCGCCGCCCGCATCCTGGAGGCGACCGTGCGCGCCGTGCCGGTGCCGGTGACGCTGAAGATGCGCATGGGGTGGGACCATGCCAGCCTGAACGCGCCGCGCCTGGCCCAGATCGCCGAGGCGTCGGGCATCGCCATGGTCACGGTGCATGGCCGCACCCGGCAGCAATTCTACACCGGCACGGCGGACTGGGACTTCATCGCCCAGGTGAAGGCGGCCGTCGGCATCCCCGTGATCGCCAACGGCGACATCAACACGGTGGAGGACGCGGCGGCGGCCAAGCAGCGCGCCGGGGCGGATGGGGTGATGGTCGGCCGTGGCTGCTACGGGCGCCCGTGGTTCCCGGCGCAGGTGGCGGCGTTCCTCCGCCATGGCCAGCGCCTGCCCGACCCACCGCTGGCCGTGCAGAAAGCCATCATGCTGGAGCATTACGAGGCGATGCTCGCCCATTTCGGCACGGAGCCGGGCCTGCGGCTCGGGCGCAAGCACGTCGCCTGGTACTCCCGCGGCCTGCACGGCTCGGCCGAGTTCCGCGCGGCCGTCATGCGGTGCGACGACGTGCCGGCCGTGCGTCGCTTGGTCGACGCGTTCTACGACCGGCTCACCCAGGCGCCCGAGGCCCTCGCCGCGTGATCGGCATCGTCGCGCGGAGCGGGCTGCGCATCATCGGCAAGGCCGCGCCGGCGAAAGTGCCCGAGATCGACGCGACCGCCATGCTTGGCGCCCTGCCGGTCCCGATCGTCCTGCTGGACGGGGAGAACCGGTTCCGCTTCGCCAACCACGCGGCGGAGCAATTCCTCGGACTGTCGATGCAGCAACTGGCCCATCTCGGGCTCGCGGACCTGCTGCCGGGCGACCACCCGCTGTTCGCGCTGCTGGCCCAGGTGCGGCAGCACGGCATCACCATCGCCGACCATGACCTCTCGCTGGAGAGTCCACGTCTGCACAAGCAGGCGATCACCGTCCACGCCACTCTCCTGACGGAGGAGCCCGGTAGCATCGTGCTGTCCCTGCAGGACGAGTCCGGTGCGCGGGCCTTGGACCGGCAGACGGTGTTCCGCTCCGCCGCGCGCTCGGTCAGCGGCATGGCGGCGATCCTGGCGCACGAGGTGAAGAACCCGCTTTCCGGCATCCGCGGCGCGGCCCAGCTGCTGGAGGGCAGCGTGGGCGAGGCGGATCGTGAACTGGCGGTGCTCATCCGCGACGAGGCCGACCGGATCCGCGCCCTGGTCGACCGCATGGAGGCATTCGGCGAGAAGCCGATCGAGCGGCGGGCGGTGAACATCCATCGCGTGCTGGAGCATGTGCGCCGGCTCGCGCAGACCGGCTTTGCCGCGCACATCAAGTTCAACGAATCCTATGACCCGTCGCTGCCCTCGGTCTACGCCAACCGCGACCAGCTGGTGCAAGTGCTGCTGAACCTGGTCAAGAACGCGGCCGAGTCCATCACGGCGGCGGATGGCGAGGGGGAGATCACGCTGACCACGGCGTATCGGCACGGCGTCCGCCTGGCGGTGCCGGGCACCAGCCGACGTGTCGTGCTGCCGCTGGTGGTGGCGGTGCGGGACAACGGGCCTGGCATCGAGGAGGACATCCGCCAGCATCTGTTCGAGCCGTTCGTCACCTCCAAGCCGGCGGGAAGCGGTCTGGGCCTGGCTCTGGTGGCAAAGCTCGTCGCGGACCATGGCGGTCTGATAGAGGTGGATAGCGTGCCGGGCCGGACCGAGTTTGCCATCCATCTGCCGGTGATCACCGAGGACGTCGACGGGGAGTAGCCGGGCGGCGAGGCTCGGGAGAGCGTTGCCGCGGCGGCTTCCAGGCGCAGCGCGATCAATTCGAGGAAATGCATGACCATACCCACCGTCTTGATCGCCGATGACGACCGCTCCATCCGGACTGTGTTGACCCAGGCGCTCGGGCGCTCCGGCTACCAGGTGCGGTCGTGCTCCAACGCCGCGACGCTGTGGCGTTGGGTGGAGGACGGCGAGGGTGACCTCGTGCTCACCGACGTGGTGATGCCGGACGAGAACGGGCTGGACCTCATCCCCCGCATCAAGCGCATCCGGCCCGACCTGCGCGTGGTGGTGATGAGCGCGCAGTCCACCTTGATGACGGCGGTGAAGGCGGCGCAGCGCGGTGCGTTCGAATACCTCCCCAAGCCGTTCGACTTGAAGGAATTGTTGGCCGTGGTCGGTCGCGCGCTGGCGGCGCCCGCACCCCTTCCGGCGGCCACCGAGCCGTCTGAGCGCGAGGAGAAGCTGCCGCTGATCGGCCGCTCCGTCGCGATGCAGGAGATCTACCGCAGCATCGCCCGGCTGACCACGGCGGACCTGACGGTGATGGTGACCGGCGAGTCCGGCACCGGCAAGGAGCTGGTGGCGCGCGCGCTGCACGATTACGGCCGCCGCCGGGCCGCTCCCTTCGTCGCCATCAACATGGCCGCCATCCCGCGCGAGTTGATCGAGAGCGAGCTGTTCGGCCACGAGCGCGGGGCCTTCACCGGCGCGCACAACCGCAACCAGGGCCGGTTCGAGCAGGCGCATGGCGGCACCCTGTTCCTCGACGAGATCGGCGACATGCCGCACGAGGCACAGACCCGGCTGCTGCGCGTGCTGCAGGAGGGGGAGTTCACCACCGTCGGCGGGCGGCAGCCGATCAAGGCCAACGTCCGCATCGTCGCCGCCACTCATCGCGACCTGCGCCAGGCGATCCGCGCCGGGCAGTTCCGGGAGGACCTGTTCTACCGCCTCAACGTCGTGCCGATCCGCCTGCCCGCCCTGCGCGAGCGGACGGAGGACATCCCCCTGCTGGCCCGCCACTTCCTCGACCGTGCCAAGGAGATGGGGCTGCCCGGCAAGTCGCTGGACGGGGGCGCCCTCGACCGGCTGCGCGGCTATCGCTGGCCGGGCAACGTGCGCGAGCTGGAGAACCTGATGCGCCGCCTGGCCGCGCTCTACCCGCAGGAGGTGATCGGCGAGGAGGTGGTCGCGGCCGAGCTGTCCGCCGGCGGCGAGGAGCTGGAGGCGCCGGCTGACCCGAGCCAGGCCGAGCCGCTCGCCACCGCCGTGGAGCGGCACATCCGCCGCTTCCTGGCCACGGCGGGGGACGGCATGCCGATGCGCGACATCTACGACCGCGTGATCGCGGAGGTGGAGCGGCCATTGATCCAGATGACGCTGGCGGCCACGCGCGGCAACCAGATCAAGGCGGCGGCGATGCTCGGGCTCAACCGCAACACCCTGCGCAAGAAGATCCGCGACCTGGAGATCCCCGTCGTGCGCGGGATCGGCTGAGTTGGACACCGCGCCGTCCTTTCTCTCGCTTCAGCCGCAGGCTGCGGTCCGGACCCGTATGGGCCGGCTGATGGACATCCTGCTCGGCAAGGTGGTGACGCTGGTGCTGGCGGCGGTGGCGCTGGTGCTGGCCATCGCCACCTTCGTGCTGCTGTCCGGCGGCGCGCCTATCACGCTGCGGCCGAACGTGGTGTTCCTGTCCATCCTGGCCAGCGCGGCGGTGCTGCTGCTGCTGGGCGCGGTCGTGGCCGGCCGGGTCACCCGGGTGTGGGTGGAGCGGCGCCGCGGCTCGGCCGGGTCGCGCCTGCATGTCCGCCTGGTGCTGATGTTCGGCGTCGTCGCGGTGACGCCGTCCATCGTGGTGGCGGTGTTCGCGGCGGCGTTCTTCAACCTGGGCATTCAGTCCTGGTTCGACGACCGCATCCGCGCCGCGCTCGATGCCAGCGTCACCTCCGCCCGCTCCTCGCTGGAGGAGCATCGCAACAACATCAAGGCGGACGCGCTCGGCGTTGCGATCACGCTGAACCGGGCCGGCACCTTCCTCGCCAACCGGCCGTCGCTGTTCCAGCAAGTGCTGGACCAGGAGACGACGTTTCACGGCCTCATCCAGGCTGTCGTCTACGACCCGTTCACGCACGAGATCATCGTATCGTCCGGCGTGCTGAGCGGGAACTTCGTGGAGTTGCCGACGGACGCGGAGATCGAGCCGGCGCGGCGTGGCGAGGTGGCGGTGATCGGCGGCGGCACCGACAACCACGTCCGTGCCGTAGTCAAGCTCGGTTCCACGCCCGAGCTGATGCTGATGGTCGATCGCCCCGTCGACACCCAGATCATCGCCGCCGCCCAACGCACGGAACAGCTTGTCGCCGAATACCACCGCCTGGACGACAACCGCTCCAAGCTGCAGATCACCTTTGCCGTGATCTTCGCTCTGGTGGCGCTGCTGGTGCTGTTCGCCGCCGTGCTTACCGGGCTGGTGCTGGCCAACCAGATCGCCCGGCCGGTCGGGCGGCTGATCCACGCCGCCGAGCGGGTGCGGGCGGGCGACCTGGCGGTGCGGGTGCCGGAGGCCCGCAGCGACGACGAGGTGGCCGGGCTGTCGCGCGCATTCAACCGGATGACCGGCCAGCTCAGCGCGCAACGCACGGAGCTGATGGACGCCTACGCGCAGATCGACGAGCGCCGCCGCTTTACCGAGACGGTGTTGGCCGGGGTGTCGGCGGGCGTCATCGGGCTGGACCGTGAAGGCCGGATCGACCTGCCGAACCGGGCCGCGAGCGAGTTGATGGGCAGCGACCTGATGGCCGCCAGCGGCCTGCCGCTTGCCCAGGTCGTGCCGGAGTTCGCCGCGTTGCTGGCCGAGGTGCAGGCATCGCCGGACCGGCCCCGGACGGCCGAAGTGCAGGTCGGGCCGCCGGCCAACCGCCGCACGCTGCTGGTGCGGATCGGCACGGAGATGAAGGGCGATGGCATCGACGGCTTCGTCGTCACCTTCGACGACGTGACGGAGCTGCTGGCGGCCCAGCGCAAGGCCGCCTGGTCCGACGTGGCGCGGCGCATCGCGCACGAGATCAAAAACCCGCTCACGCCCATCCAGCTCGCCGCCGAGCGGCTGAAGCGGCGCTTCACCAAGGAAATCCAGTCCGACCCGGTGACCTTCGCGCAATGCGCCGACACCATCGTGCGCCATGTCGGCGATATCGGCCGCATGGTGGACGAGTTCAGCGCCTTCGCCCGCATGCCGCAGCCGGTGATCAAGCCGGAGGATATCGGCCGCCTGGCGCGCGAGAGCCTGGTGCTGCAGCGCCAGGCCCATCCGGAGATCGCCTGGACGATCGACCTGCCCGACCGCGGGCCGGTGGCCCCTTGTGATCGCCGGCTGGTGAGCCAGGCATTGACCAACCTGCTGATGAACGCCGCCGATGCGGTGAGCATGCGGGCGCGGCCGGAGGGGGAGGGCGCCGGCGCGATCACGGTCGCCGTGACGCAGGATCAAGACGGCGTGACGCTTTCCGTGAGCGACGATGGCATCGGGCTGCCGGCCCAGGATCGCGATCGGCTCACCGAGCCCTACGTCACCCACAAGCCGAAGGGGACCGGCCTTGGTCTCGCCATAGTAAAGAAGATCATGGAAGATCACGGCGGACGGTTGCTGCTGGAGGATCGGACCTGCGGCCCGGGGGCCATCGCGAGCCTCGTTCTGCCCGTGACCACCGAGCCTGCCTGAGCGGTTCCGCCCGGGTCAGTTTACGTATAGAGACCTCCAAATGGCGCATGAGATACTGATCGTCGACGACGAGCCTGACATCCGCTTGCTGATCGATGGCATTCTCCGCGACGAGGGTTACGAGACGCGGATGGCCGGCGACTCGGATACCGCGTTGTCGGCGTTCAGGGCCCGTCGCCCCTCCATGGTGATCCTGGACGTTTGGCTGCAAAACTCGAAGCTGGACGGCCTGGGCATCCTCCAGGCCTTGCACGTGGAAGAGCCGCATATCCCCGTGGTGATGATCTCCGGCCACGGCACCATCGAAATGGCGGTGACGGCCATCCAGCATGGCGCCTACGACTTCCTCGAGAAGCCGTTCCAGTCCGACCGCTTGCTGCTGCAGGCCCGGCGTGCCTTGGAAGCAGCCCGGCTGGCACGGGAGAATGCCGAGCTGCGCCTGCGCTTCGGTGCGGAGACGGTGCTGACCGGGGACAGCAGCGCCATCGCGACATTGCGGGCCGGGGTGGAGCGGGTGGCGCCGACCGGCTCGCGCGTGCTGATCCACGGGCCGGCCGGGTCGGGCAAGGAGGTCGCGGCCCGCATGGTGCACACCCGGTCCCGCCGGGCGGACGGCCCGTTCGTGGCGCTCAACTGCGCCACCCTGGCGCCGGGCCGCTTCGAGGAGGAGCTGTTCGGCGTTGAGGCCGGATCCGACGCCAACGTCGCGCCGCGCCGGGCGGGGGTGCTGGAGCGCGCACATGGCGGCACGCTGCTGCTGGACGAGGTATCCGACATGCCGTTGGAGACCCAGGGCAAGATCGTCCGCGCGTTGCAGGACCAGACGTTCGAGCGCCTGGGCGGCAACGCCCGGGTCAAGGTGGACGTGCGGGTCCTGGCGATCACCAACAAGGATCTGCAGGCCGAGATCGCCGGCGGACGGTTCCGCGAGGACCTGTATTACCGTCTGGCCGTCGTGCCGCTGCGGATGCCGAGCCTGAAGGAGCGGCGGGAGGATATCCCCGAACTCGCCCGCCACTTCATCGCCCGCTCGGCCGAGAACTCCGGCATGCCGCCGCGCGAGCTCTCGGCGGACACCTTGGCGGCGCTGCAGGCGTATGATTGGCCGGGCAACGTCCGGCAGCTGCGCAACCTGATGGATTGGCTGCTGATCATGGCGCCCGGCGGCACGAACGACGCGATCCGGGCCGACATGCTGCCGCCGGAGGTCGGGCAGGGCGCGCCGGCCCTGCTGAACTTCGACCCGACGGCCGACATCATGGCGCTGCCGCTGCGGGAGGCACGGGACCTGTTCGAGACGCAGTATCTCCAGGCGCAACTCGTCCGCTTCGGCGGCAACATCAGCCGCACTGCCGGCTTCGTCGGCATGGAACGCAGCGCCCTGCATCGCAAGCTGAAGCAGCTGGGCGTCAACTCCGACGACAAGGGCGCGTGACCGGCGCATCGATGCCGGTGCTGCGACGTCGCGCCTTGCTGACAACCGGGCTCCTGCTGCCGATGGCGGCGGGGGCGCAGCCGTTGCTGAGCGCGCAGGACCGAGCCGACGTCGCGCGGGCGGAGTCGGCACTGAACGCCATCCACACCTTGAAGGCGCGGTTCCAGCAGATCGCCCCGAATGGCGGGGTCAGCGGCGGCACGGCCTGGCTCGACCGGCCCGGCCGCATGCGGTTCCAGTATGACCCGCCCGCGCCGTTCCTGCTGGTGGCGGGCTATGGCCTGCTGACGTTCTACGACTCGCAGCTGCAGCAGACGAGCACGATCCCGCTCGGCCGCACGCCGGTGGGCCTGCTCCTGCAGGACAACCTCCGGCTGTCGGGCGACGTGACGGTGACCAAGGTCACGCGCCTGCCGGGCCAGCTTCAGGTGACGCTGCTGCGCACGGCGACGCCGTCCGAAGGCTCGATCACGCTGATCTTCGCCGACAATCCCATGACGCTACGCTCCTGGACGGTAGTCGACGCCCAGCGGCAGGAGACCCGGATCAGCCTGTTCGACGTGGAACTGGGCGGCACGTTCGAAAGCTCGCTGTTCGTGTTCGTCGATCCGAAGTTTTTCGGTAATAACGGGCGATAGCGGCGGATTTGACTTCAAAACGTCGCAAACACTGACCATTATGGCAGGATGAAGCCGCTGGTCGGGATATCCTGCTGCACCAAGCTGTTCGGCGTGTTCGGGATGCCGAACCACGCGGCCTCCGACACCTACATCCGCGCCACCGTCGAGGTGGTCGGCGCCGTCCCGGTGCTGTTGCCAGCGAACGGGGTGGCCTGCGACATACCGACCCTGCTGTCGCGGCTGGACGGGATCATCCTCACCGGCAGCCGCTCCAACGTGCACCCGAGTTTCTATGACGGGCCGCCGCACGCCGACGGCACGCCGGAGGACGAGGCGCGTGACCGCATGACGCTGCCGCTGATCCGCGCGGCGATCCGCAATGGTACGCCGGTGCTGGCGATCTGCCGCGGCATGCAGGAGCTGAACGTGGCGCTTGGCGGCTCATTGCACCAGCGCCTGCAGGACCTGCCTGGCCGGATGGACCATTCGACGCCGATGCAGCCCAACAGCCGCGTGCGGATCGGCAAGGCGCATGCGGTGGACGTCGTTCCCGGCAGCTGGCTGCACCGTGTAGCCGGCGCCACGACGATCGCGATCAACTCGCTGCACAACCAGGGCGTGGATAGGCTGGCGCCTGGGCTGGTGGTGGAGGGATCGGCGGCAGATGGCACGGTGGAGGCTGTGCGTGTCGTGACCGCGCCTGGGTTCGCCATCGGGGTGCAGTGGCATCCGGAGTATGACTGGATGACCGATGCCGTCTCGCGCGGGGTCCTCGCCGCATTCGGTGCGGCGGTCCAGTCGCGGGTCGCCGGTCTGGGCGCCGTCGCCGACTGACACGGCTGGCCGTGTCGGCAAGCCGGCAGTAACCTGGCATATCGTCTCAGGAGCCGACATGGCCGATACCGTCATCCCACCCGTTCCAGTCGTGACCGTGCCCGTCGTCGGGGGCGGCGTGTTCCCAGTGCGCCGCATCTTCTGCGTCGGCCGCAACTATGCCGCCCACGCGCGCGAAATGGGGGGCGATCCGGATCGCGAGCCGCCGTTCTTCTTCACCAAGCCCGCGGATGCGCTGGTGACCGGCGGCGCCGACATGCCGTACCCGACGCGAACCTCCGACCTGCACCATGAGATCGAGCAGGTGGTCGCCATCGGCCGCGGCGGCGCCGACATCGCCGAGGCCGATGCGCTGGGTCACATCTGGGGCTATGCGATCGGCCTGGACATGACCCGGCGGGACTTGCAGGGCGAGGCCAAGAAGATGGGTCGCCCCTGGGATATGGCGAAGGGCTTCGACCAATCGGCCCCAATCGGCGACCTCGTGCCGGCTGCGGGGATCGATCCCGGCAAGGGCCACATCGAGTTGAAGGTCAACGGCGAGGTGCGGCAGAGCTCCGACCTGGATCAGCTGATCTGGTCCGTCCCGGAGGTGATCGCTTATCTGTCCGGACTGGTCCGGCTGGAGCCAGGCGACCTGATCTTCACCGGCACGCCCGAGGGAGTGGCAGCTTGCCGCCGGGGCGACGTGCTGGAAGGCAGCCTCGTTGGTGTCGGCACTGTCAACACGAAGATCGTGTGAGCGCACTTGCCACGACCAGGCGCCGATTGATCGACGGTCGGCCGAAGCGAAACGCCCTCTCCCGGAGGAGAGGGCGCTGCCGGCGTTAGCGGTAGTAGCCCGGATAGCCGTAGTAGACCGGCGGCGGGGCGTAATACACCGGCGGCGGCGCGTAGTAGGCCGGCGGGGCATAGTAGCGCGGAGCATAGGCGCCCGAGATCGCCGCGCCCACGCCCAAGCCGACGATTGCGCCCGCGATTGCAGGTCCTGCCCCGAAGCCGCGATAGCCGTAGCCGCGGTAGTAGGCGTGCGCGGGGCTCGACGCCGCGAGCATGCCGAGCGTCACCGGAACAGCGACAAGAAGACCGAGTTTCGGGCTCATGAACCACTCCTGAAAACATCCGAGGCAGGCGAGACGGCCAACCCCTCGATGTGAGATATACGTGCGCACCGTGGCGGATTTGCGGCAGCGCAGCCGCACCGCCGATCACTTTCCCGCGTTCAATGTCCACCGAGATAGGCCGCCATCACGGCGGGATCGTTCGCGAGGTCGGCGGCCTTGCCTTGCAGCACGATCCGGCCGGTTTCCAACACGTAGGCGTAGTCGGCGACGTCCAATGCCGCCGAGGCGTTCTGTTCCACGAGCAGGATCGTCACCCCCTCACGCCGCAGTTCGGCGATGGCGTTGAAGATCTCCTCGACGAACAACGGCGCCAGCCCCATGGACGGCTCGTCCATCAGCAGGAGGCGTGGTGCGCCCATCAGCGCACGGCCGAACGCCAGCATCTGCTGCTCGCCGCCCGACATCGAGCCGGCCAACTGGCCCAGACGCTCCCTCAACCGGGGGAACCGCGCCAAGACCTGGTCGCGCCGCCGCCCGAGCTCCACCCGGCCCGACAGGGTGTAGGCACCCAGCGCCAGGTTGTCGGCCACCGTCAGGTCGGCAAACACCTGCCGGCCCTCCGGTACCTGGCGCAGCCCGGACGCGGCGATCGCGTGGGCACGGCGGCCGGCGATGTCGACGCCGTCGAACACCACGCGCCCGGCCCGCGGTTGCAGCAGCCCTGACAGCGCCCGCATCAAGGTGGTCTTGCCCGCGCCGTTGGCACCCACCAGCGTGACCACCTGCCCGGGCTCGACCACCAGGTCGATGCCCTTCACCGCGACGGTGCGACCGTAGGCGACCACGAGTCCCTCGACGCGCAGCCCGCTCATGCCCCCCGCACCCCGACGCGGGAGCCGGCGGCCAGACGGGCGGCGACCTTGTGGCCCAGATAGGCCTCGATCACCGCAGGGTCCTGCCGCACTGCGGCCGGTGCGCCCCCGAAGATGCGGCGGCCGAAGCTCAGCACCGTGACATCCTCGGAGATGTCCATCACGAAGCCCATGTCGTGCTCGACCAGCAGCACGGTGGTGCCGGCGGAGCGGATGGTGCGGACCAACTCGGCCAGGCGTTCCGTCTCGGCCGGGTTCAGCCCGGCGGCTGGCTCGTCCAGCAGCAGCAGCCGGGGGCTGGCGGCCATGGCGCGGGCGATCTCCAGCCGCCGGGCGTCGCCGTAGGACAGGCTGGCGGCGCGCGCATGCGCCTGGGCACGCAGCCCGACGAGGTCCAGCGCCGCTTCCGCCCGGGCGACCGCCTCGCGCTCCTGCCGGCGGAAGCGGGGGAGGCGGGCGACCACCTCCGGCAGGCTGGCGCGGGCGGCGCTGTGCAGGCCGGTGAGCACGTTCTCCAGTGCCGTCATGGCGCCGAAGATGCGGATGTTCTGGAAGGTTCGCGCCACGCCGAGGGCCGCCCGGCGGTGCACCGCCAGCCGCGTCACGTCCTGCCCGGCCAGCACGATCCGTCCCGCGGTGGGCGGCAACAGGCCGGAGACGAGGTTGAACAGGGTGGTCTTGCCTGCGCCGTTGGGCCCGATCACGGCGTGGATGCCGCCGCTGGCGACCGTCATGTCGACGCCATCCACCGCGATCAGCCCGGCGAACCGCCGGGTGATCCCCACCACCTCCAGCAGGGGCGTCACGCCGCGCGGCGCCGGAGCCGGAACGGCAACAAGCCGCCGGGCAGGAACAGCACCGCCACGACGATGATCACGCCGTTCAGCACCAGCCGCAGGTCGGACAGCCCGCGCAGCAGCTCCGGCAGCAGCGTCAGGATGAAGGCGCCGACCACGGGCGCCAGCGGAGTGCCGATGCCGCCCAGCAGGGCGAAGGAGAGGATGGTGACCGCGGGCTCGAACCCGTATTCCGCCGGGCCGATGAAGGAGGAAACGTGCGCGTTCAGGCAGCCGGCCAGGCCGGCCAGCGCGGCGGACGCCACCAGCGCGCCCATCTTGTAGCGCAGCAGGTTGACGCCCATCACGGCGGCGGCCGTCTCGTCCTCCCGCATCGCCTCCATGGCGCGCCCGATCCCGCTGCGCCCGACCAGCCACAGCGCCGCCAGGGCGGCCAGCAGCAGGCCGTAGATCATGACGGTATCTGCCCGCTCCGGGATGCCGGACAGGCCGAGCGCTCCGCCGAACAGGTCCACGTTGATGTAGACCGCCCGCAGCACCTCGCCCAGGCCGATGGTGGCGATGGCCAGGTAGACGCCGGACAGCCGCAACGTCGGCAGGCCGATGAGGAGGGCGAACAGCACCGGCGCCACCACCGACAGCGGCAGCACCGCCCAGAACGGCCACCCGAGCGAGAGCGTCATCAGCGCCGAGGAGTAGGCGCCGAGCCCCATGAAGGCGGCCTGACCGAGCGAGAGCTGGCCCACGGCAAGGACCACGTACATGGACAGGGCGAGCAGCCCGTTCACGCCGAGCGAGTGGATCAGGTTGCCGTAGGTCCATAGGAAGTCGTCGAACCAAGGTGGGATGGTCATGGCACGGTTCGACCGACAAGCCCTCTTCCGCTGGCGGGAGAGGGAGGGGTAAGGGTGGCCGGCCAGCGGTCTGGAGGTCCGGGAGGTTCGTCGGTCATACGGGCGACGCCACCCTCACCCCGACCCGCTCCCGCCAGCGGGAGAGGGAGATTTCCATAGCGCGTGTCGTGAGGCGGCTACGCACGCCGCAGCACCGCGCGGCCGAACAGCCCGGATGGCCGCGTCCACAGCACCGCCACCAGCACCAGGAAGGCCACGGCCTCCTTGAGGTTGGAGCTCACGTAGCCGGCGGTCATCACCTCCAGCAGGCCCAGCAACATGCCGGCGATCACGGCGCCGCCGATGTCGCCCAGGCCGCCGACGATGATCACCACGAAGCCGCGCAGCATCATCTCCTCGCCCATGTAGGGGTCGATCGCGTTGCGTTGCAGCCCGATCAGCACGCCGCCCGCCCCCGCCAGGCAGCCGGACAGGAACGACACGATCGCCGCCGCCCGCGCGGTGTCGATGCCCATCAGCTCGGCGGCGTCCGGCCGGTCCGCCATGGCGCGGATCGCCAGGCCCAGCTTCGTGCCCCGCAGCAGCCAGACCAGCGCCACGATCAGCACCGCCACCGCCGCCAGGATCAGCAGTTGCGCGATCGTCACCCGCACCGGGCCCAGCACGATCGCCTCGCCGCTGACCACGCCCGGGGGCAGGCGGCGGATGTCCGAGCCGAGCCAGGCGGTCAGCGCCGAATACAGCGCCAGCACCGCGCCGAGTGTCACCATCAGCGAGGTCAGCTCCGGCGCCTTGGCCCGCCGCAGCCTGGTAAGCAGCAGCCAATCCACCACGACCGCGATCAGCCCGGCGGCGAGGGCGGCGACGGGCAGGGCGGTCCAGATGCCGAACCCGAACGCCCGCACCAGCCACAGCGCCACCAGCGCGCCCGCCGAGAAATAGAACCCATAGGTGAGGTTGATGACCTTGAGCACGCCGAACATCAGCGTGAAGCCGAGCGCGAAGAGCGCGTAGGTGGCACCCAGGAGGACGCCGTTGACGAGTTGCTGGGCTAGCATCGGCCGACCTCCTTCTCCCAGTGGGAGAGGGATCGCGGGAGTATCACGGCGCGATGACGAATTTGCCGTTCTGCATCACCAGCACCACGACGCCCTCGGTAGAGGCCGGGTCACGCCCGGCGGTGAATGAGAACGGGCCCATGACGCCGTCGAACCTGGTCTGCATCAGCGCGTCGCGCAGCTTGGCCGGGTCGGCAGCGCCGGCGCGGTCGATCGCGGCGGCCATGATCTTCACCGCGTCATAGGCTTGTGCGGCGAACTGGTCCGGCTCCCTGCCATACTTGGCCTTGAAATCGGTGACGAACTTCTCGTTCACCGGGGTCGGCTTGCCGATGAACCAAGGGCTGCCGACCAGCAGGCCATCCGCCGCCTTGCCCGCGATCTCCCCCAGCTTGGGCGAGTTGCTGCCGTTCCCGCCGATGAACAGCGTCTCCGGCCCGAAGCCGAGCTGGCGGGCCGCCAGCAACACGCCGGACACCGGCTCCACCAGGGCGGAGATGCCGATCGCGTCCGGCTTCAGCTGCTTGATCTTGGTCAGTTGGGCGGAGAAGTCGCTGTCCTTGCTGCCGAAGCTCTCGACATCGACGATCTTCAGCCCGGCCTTCTCCGCCGCGGCCTTCATCACGTCGTAGCCCGACTTGGAGAAGGCGTCGTCGTTGGCGTACATCAGCGCGATCGTCTTGACGCCCCGGCCGATCGCCGTCTTCAACGTCACCGGGATCACATCGCTTTCCGGCAGCGAGGTGCGGAACACGTAGTCGCCCATGGCGGTGATGCCGGTCGCCGTGGTGGAGGTGCCGAGGATCGGGATGTGCCGCTCGTTGGCGACGGGCCCGACGGCGAACATCTCGTTGGACAGGGTCGGGCCGATGATCGCCACCACCTTGTCCCGCCCGATCAGCTTGCGCGCGGCGTTGATCGCCTGGTCCTTGCTGGCGGCGCTGTCCTCCACCGTCAGGACGATCTTGCGGCCGCCGAGCACGCCTCGCGCGTTCACCTCGTCCAGCGCCAGTTCCATGCCGGCCTTGATCGCGACGCCGTACGCGGCGTTTGGTCCGGAGAGGATTTCGATCGATCCGAGCTGCACGGGCTCCTGCGCGCGCGCCGTGCCGGCCAGCGCCAGGACGCCGGCAAGGGCTGCGGCGAAGTGCCTGCGGTTCATGGGGGTTTCCTGTTTGCGAGGTTTCGTATTGCCGCGACTTCTATCCCAACCCGTTGCCCGGTCAAGCACGCCCCCATGGCCCTGCCGGATGCCATGGGACAAGATGCGAGCATGACGACGCTGCGGATCGCCACCTGGAACATCAACTCCCTACGCCTGCGCCTGCCCTTGCTGGAGCGGCTGGTCGCCGCACTGGATCCCGACGTGATCTGCCTCCAGGAGACCAAGGTCCCGGACGAGCTGTTCCCGGACGCCGGGCCGCCGGCGCTCGGCTACCCCTACGTCGCCCGGCGCGGGATGAAGGGGTACAACGGAGTGGCCATCCTCTCCCGCATCCCGCTGGTGGTGGACGAGGACGCGCCGGACTGGTGCGAGAAGGGTGATTGCCGCCACTTGCAGGTTGCGTTGGATCTGCCGTCCGGGCCGTTGGAGTTGCACGATTTCTACGTGCCTGCCGGTGGCGACGTCGCGGACCCGGCGCTCAACGTCAAGTTCGCGCACAAGCTCGCCTTCGTGGCCCAAGCCACCAACTGGTTCGCGGCCCGCACCGGGCTGTGCCGTGCGGTGCTGGTGGGGGACCTCAACATCGCGCCGCTGGAGCAGGACGTCTGGAGCCACAAGCAGCTCCTCGGCGTCGTCAGCCACACGCCGGTCGAGGTGGCGCACATGCTCGCCTGGCAGCGCGCCGGCTGGCACGACGCGGTGCGCCACTTCGTCCCGCCCGAGGAGAAGCTCTACACCTGGTGGTCGTACCGCAACCGGGACTGGCGAACCTCCGACAGGGGGCGGCGGCTGGACCATGTGTGGGTGACGCCGGACCTTGCGCCGGCCCTGCGGGAGATGACCGTGCTGAAGGACGCGCGGGACTGGCCGCAGACCTCCGACCATGTCCCGGTTGCCGTGACGTTGGCGCTGTAGCGGCGGCGCCAGCCATGGTAGGCTTCCGCCTGATGTCGCGCCGCACCGTCGAGGTCACGCCCGAACTGCTGCTGCGCGCCTATCGCGTCGGCCTGTTCCCCATGGCGGAGACGCGGCGCGGCAACCGCCTCTACTGGCTCGACCCGGAGTTGCGCGGCATTCTGCCGCTCGACCGCTTCCATGCGCCGCGGCGGCTGTTGCGCACCGTGCTCCGCGGGCCCTACGACGTGTCGGTCGACCAGGACTTCCCCGGGGTGATCGCCGCCTGCGCCGAGGCCATGCCGGGCCGGGAGGACACGTGGATCAACCGCGAGATCGAGCGGCTGTTCGGCGACCTGCACCGCGGCGGGCACGCCCACAGCGTGGAGTGCCGTGCCGCAGGGGTGCTGGTGGGCGGACTGTATGGCGTCAGCCTCGGTGGGGCGTTCTTCGGCGAGAGCATGTTCAGCACGGCTCGGGACGCGTCCAAGGTGGCGCTCGTCCACCTGGTGGCGCGCTTGCGGGTCGGTGGTTATCGCCTGCTGGACACTCAGTTCGTGACGTCCCACCTGCAACAGTTCGGGACGGAGGAAGTCCCCCGAGAACGTTACAAGGCGCTGCTGGCTGCGGCGGTAGACGGGCCGGGCCGATGGCAGGCAGAAAGCGACGCGGTGGAGGCGGAGATCCGGACGATGGCCAAGCGGGAGGTTTTGCAGCCATGACGCGCCTGGCACTGCTGCTTGCCCTGCTGTTCGCATCCGGCGCCGCGGTGGCGCAGCCGCGGCTGATCCCGGCCGGCAGCGTGGACGTGCTGTATCGGCTGAGCGGTGCCGCGGCCGACCAGATCCCGGGCGGTGCGCCGGATGGGGTCCGCCTGCAGTGGGACGGCGTTACGCAGCGCCTGCGTGCGGAGCCGATCGGCCGGCCGGTCTACGTGATCACCGACCTCGCACGCCGCGTGGCGGACTTCGTCTTCCCGGCGCAGAACGCCTTCCTGGAAGTCCCGCTGCGCGGCGGAGACCCGCAGGCGCTGCTGGCTGGGTCGGATGTGCGCTTCACCCGGCGCGGCACCAGCCGCGTGGCCGGCCTGGACTGCACCGAATGGACGGCCCAGTCGCAGAAGCTGGACGCCACCGGCTGCGTGACGGCGGACGGCATCGTGCTGCGCGCCGATGGGAGCTATGACGGGCACCGCAGCAGCTTCCAGGCGCTGTCCGTCACGCGCGGGCCCGTCGCGCCGGACAGGTTGCGCCCACCGGAGGGGTTCGCGCGCCTGCCGCTCGGGTCGCGATGATCCGCGCGTTGGTGATCGCGGCGGCTTGCATCTCCGCGGCTCATGCCGCCGAGCGGCCGCCTATCACGCCGCAGCGCGATGTGGACGTGACCTACGCGACCGGCGTGCCGCAGGACGGCAGCGCGCCGCTGACGCAGCGGATGCGCTGGTCGGTGGCGACGGGGCGGCTGCGGGTCGACCCACCGACGGCCGGGCTTTACATGATCGTCGACTACCGGGCGAAGCGGATGGCGGTGGTCAAGCCGGCCGACCACGCCGTGCTGGATGTGTCGACGGTCGGGCCCGGACTGCCCGGCGCGGCGGCGGGTGACTATGACCGACGCGGCACGGGGCAGGTGGCCGGCCTGCCGTGCACGGACTGGCAGACGACGGACGCGGCCGGGCAGGTGACGCTGCTCTGCCTCACTGCGGACGGGGTCCTGCTGCGCGCTAGCCATGGCAACCAAGTGTTGCTAGAGGCGACCAGCGTCACCTACGGGTCGCAGGACCTTGCCGCCTTCACGCCGCCCGACGGCTACCGCCACATCGCGGGGACCATGCCGTGAGCGAAGAGGTGTCCGTGCGGGAGCGTGTCCATCCCCGTCGCCCCCGTTCGACCCACAAGATGCAGAAGACGCCGTGGCCGTGGCATGACCGGTCCGGCCGGTTCTCCTGGCTGAAGACCGCGGTGCTGGTGCTGGAGTGTGCGCCGGCCGCTTGGATCGGCTTCGCCCTGCTGACGCACCGTTTGGGCGCCCGGCCACTCACCGAGGCTGTCCATGAGAGCGGGCTATGCGCCGTGCGCTTCCTGCTGCTGTCGCTGATGGTCAGCCCTGCGCGCGCGATCTTCAACTGGCACCGGCTGGTTCTGGTGCGCCGGCAGCTCGGGTTGACCGCATTGTTCTACGGCCTGGGCCACCTCGTCCTATACAACGCGGACGAGAACTGGAAGATCGTCACCGTGGCGATGGAGATCCTCGATCGCTTCTACCTCGAGGTCGGCTTCGTGGCGCTCGTTGGCCTGGCCGTGCTGGGGGTGACCTCCAGCGATCGGGCGCTGCGGCAGCTGGGCCATGGGTGGAAGCGGCTGCACCGGGTGGTCTATGCGCTGACGATCCTGGCCTTGCTGCACTACTTCCTGCAGTCGAAGGCGGACGTAGCCGAGCCGACGCTGCTGGCCGGCATGTTCATCTGGATGATGGCGTGGCGCTTGCTGCCCTCGGGTCCGGACCGCAACCCGCTGCCGATGCTGGGTCTGGGCGTGGCATCGGCGGCGCTGACAGCGCTGGTCGAGTATGCCTGGTATGGGCTGGCGACGCGGATCAGCCCGCTGCGACCGCTGGCAGCCGAGCTGGACGTCAGCTACGGGCCGCACCCGGCTGGGCAGATGCTGCTGCTCGGCCTATGCCTGGCGATCGCGACGGCGCTGTTCTGGGCGCAGCACCGGGACAAGCTGCGCCGGACGCTTGGCTTCAACGTCGCGCTGTATGCGGGCGGCGCCGTCATGGTGGTGGCCGTCGTGTTCGCCTTCAGCCTGGCCGATGACTGGCTGCCGGACGATTGGAGCTTCCCGGGCGTGGCGCTGGCCTTCGTGGCGGGCGCGGCGGTGCTCGGCGGGCTGCGCCGGGCGATCCCGCGGCAGCGGCTCGCGCTGGACGTGATTTGCGCCGTGGCGTTGCTGCTGCCCCTGGTGGTCGGGCTCTCCATCTAAGCGCCGAGTCCGCACCGGCGGCGAGGCACCTTGAATAATCCCCCATGCTGTGCGCGGAATGCCGCCTGTAAAAACCGGACCCAATCCGGATGCGCAGCTGGGGGAATATCCAACGTGATGATGACTCGCCGTACGCTCTTGCTCGCCTCTGCCGGCACGCTGGCGATGCCCTATGTGGCGCGCGCCGCCGACACGCTGAAGATCGGGATGACGGTTCCGGTCACCGGGCCGGCCGCCGAGTCGGGCGGGTTCATGACCACCGGTGCCAAGCTCGCGCTGGACGCCGCCAACGAGAAGGGCGTGCTCGGCCGCAAGCTCGAGCTGCAGATCGAGGACGACCAGACCACCAACCCCGGCGCCGTGCTCGCCTTCTCCCGCCTGTCCGGGGACCCGGCGATGGTCGGGTTCGTCGGCTCGATCCGGTCCACCCAGGTGCATGCGATGGCGCCGGACGTGCTCAAGGTGGGCAAGCCGATGATGATCGGCGGCACCGACCCGGCGCTCACCCACCTCGGCAACCGCTGGCTGTTCCGCTGCCGGCCGAACGACAGCTACTCCGCCAAGGTCATCGCGCAGTATGGCCTGGACACGCTCGGCAAGAAAAAGTGGGCGATCGTCCACTCCACGGACGCGTTCGGCACCGGCGGCATGAAGGCCTTCGTCGAGAGCCTGAAGGCCGCCAACATCGAACCGGTGCTGGTCCAGGGCTACACCAACCAGCAGGCGGACTTCACGCCCGTGGCGCTGGCGGTGCGGCAGTCCGGCGCGGACGTGCTGTGCTCCTACTTCACGTTCGAGACCGACATCGGCGTGTTCGCCCGGCAGCTGCGCCAGCTCGGCGTGCGCATCCCCTGGGTCGGCTCGCCCTCCATCACCAACATCTCCGCGCTGAACCTGGCCGGGCCCAGCCTGTACGGCACGTTCGGCGTCGCCGACTACGCCGTCGACTCCAGCCCGGCGGCAAAGGCGTTCGCGGACAAGTATCAGGCGATCCGCAAGTCCGCGCCTGACAACCAATCCTCCTGGGCGTACGACGCCATCAACGTGCTGGCCCGCGCGATCGGCGATGCCGGGAGCACCGAGCCCGAGAAGATCCGGACCGCGATCCTCGCGATCAAGGGGTATGACGGCGCGGAGGGCCAGTACAACTTCGACCAGAACGGCGACGGGCTGCACGGCTACAACGTCGTGAAGAACGAGAGCGGCAAGATCGTCTTCGACAAGCATATCGACTTCGCCGCCTGAGCCCGCCCTTGAGCCTCTTCCTCCAGCTCCTGTTCACGGGGCTCGGCATCGGCAGCATCTACGCGCTGGTCAGCCTCGGTTTCGTGCTGCTGATCCGCGCTGCCAGCGTGGTGAACTTCGCCCAGGGCGAGTTCTCCATGCTGGGCGCATACATCATGGTGATCTGCGCCAACGACCTCGGCATCCCGTACTTCCTGTCGATCCCGATCGCGGTGGTGCTCATGGCGGCGTTCGGCGTGCTGTTCGCCGGGGCGGTGTACTGGCCGCTGCGCCACCGCGGCCAGATGCCGGTGATCATCAGCACGATCGGCGCATCGATCTTCCTGGCGAACTTCGTCCTGGCGACATACGGGCCCAGTCCGCAGGTGCTGCCGCCGATCTTCGACAACGGCTTCGACATCGGCGACGTCTACATCGACAGCCAATACCTCGCCATCATCGTGATCACGGCGTTGTTGGTCCTGCTGCAATACCTGGTGTTCGAGAAGACGCTGCTGGGCAAGAAGCTGCAGGCGACCAGCCAGGACAAGGAGATGGCGAGCCTGCTCGGCATCCCCGTGGCGCTGATGGTGCTGTTCACCTTCGCCTACAGCGCGGCGCTCGGCGGCGTGGCGGGGGTGCTGGTGGCGCCGGTGCTGTTCGTCAGCGTGCAGATGGGCGCGGTGGTGGCGTTGAAGGCTTTCGCCGCCAACATCATCGGCGGCTTCGGCAGCATCCCGGGCGCCATCATCGGCGGCCTGGCGCTCGGCGTGGCGGAGACGATGGGTGCGGCCTACATCTCCGTGCCCTACAAGGACGCGTTCGCGTTCCTGCTGCTGCTGCTGGTGCTGTTGGTGCGGCCGCAGGGCATCTTCGGCGAGCGTATCGCGGAGAAGGCATGAGCGCACCGGCCATCGCGCAGGCGCGGCCCTGGCGCGGCGTCGTGCCGGCGGTCGCGGCCGCGGTCGTGCTAGTGGCGGCGGCGCAGCTGGCGCCCGGCTCCGGCTACACGCTCAACATCATGATGCAGGCGGTCACCTACGCCATCGCGGTGGCCGGGCTGGTGGTGGTGCTGGGCTATTGCGGGCAGATCTCGCTGGCGCAGGCGGCGTTCTTCGGTTTGGGGGCGTACGGCACGGCGCTGGGTGTCACGGACTACCACCTGCCGTTCCTCGGCGCGTTCGCCGTCGGCATCCTGGTCGCCGGCGTGTTCGGCCTGATCCTCGGCTTCGCCAGCCTGCGGCTCGGCGGCCATTATTTGGCGATGGTGACGATCAGCTTCCAGCAGATCCTGACGCTGGTGCTCACCAACTGGATCAGCCTGACGCATGGGCCGGACGGCGTCAGCGGCATCGCCCGGCCGGCCGGCTTCACCTCCGGCCCGGCCTACCTCAGCCTGTGCCTGGTGGCGCTGGTGGCCGTGACGCTCTACGCCTGGCGGCTGAAGACCAGCAGCCTGGGCCGCGCCATGCAGGCGGTGCGGGACAACGAGATCGCCGCCGGCACTTGCGGCATCGACATCCTGCGCACCAAGGTGCTGGCCTTCGGCATTTCGGCGGTGCTGGGCGGGCTGGGCGGCGGGCTGTTCGCCGGCGCCTTCGCTTACATCAGCCCGGACCAGTTTTCCTTCGCCGAGTCGATCGTGCTGCTGACGATGGCGTTGCTGGGCGGCGTGCAGTCCCCGTTCGGCGCGCTGCTGGGCACCGCGCTGCTGGTGATGCTGCCGGAGTGGCTGCGCTTCCTGCAACGGGTCTACCTCGCCGTCTACGGCGCCGCCGTCATCCTGATCATGGTGTTCCTGCCCGACGGGATCTGGGGCCTGGCCGCGCGCTATGCCCGGCGCCCTCGCAGCATCGCCGGCGACGTGGCGCCGCTGCCGCTGCTGGCGCAGACCGCCGGCGCGTCAGAGGAGGTGGTGCTGCGGGTGGAGGGACTCGCCAAGCATTTCGGCGGGTTGAAGGCGCTGGACGGCGTGGACATGGCGGTGCGGCGCGGCACGGTGCACGCGCTGATCGGGCCCAACGGCTCGGGCAAGAGCACGTTCATCAACGTGCTGACCGGGTTGTATCGCCCGACGGCGGGCCGCATCGGCTTCGCCGGGGCCGATATCACCGGCCGGGCGCCGCACGAACGCACCCGCGCAGGGCTGTCTCGCACCTTCCAGAACATCCGGGTGTTCCGCGGCATGACGGTGCTGGAGAACGTCATGGTCGGCGCCGAGCGGCCCGGCAACGACGTGGCGACGCAGCCGGGCCCGGTGGTGGAACGGGCGCTCGCCGCGCTGGAGTTCGTGGGCCGGCGGGCGGATGCGTTGCGGCCGGTGGGCCAGCTGTCCTACGGCCACCAGCGGCACGTGGAGATCGCCCGCGCCCTGGCCGGCAGTCCGCTGACCCTGCTGCTGGACGAGCCGGCGGCCGGGCTGAACATGACGGAGAAGGGCGAGCTCGGCGCGTTGCTCCGCCGCCTGAAGGGACATGGCCTGACCATCCTGATCGTCGACCACGACATGCAGCTGGTGGAATCGGTGGCCGACCATATCACCGTGCTGAACTTCGGCCGTCGCATCGCCGATGGCCTGCCGCAGACCGTCCTGCAGGAGCCGGACGTCATCGCCGCCTATCTCGGCGAGGCGCCGGGCGCCAAGGTGCACGATGAAGCTGCTTGAACTCCGCGGCGTGCAGGCCGGCTACGGTGCCGGGCCGGTGCTGAAGGGGCTGACGCTGGAGGTGGGGGAGGGCGAGATCGTCGCCCTGCTCGGCTCCAACGGCGCGGGCAAGAGCACGACCCTGCGCTCGATCTCCGGCCTGGTGCCGGACGTGGCGGGCGACATCATGCTGGGTGGGCAGTCGCTGCGCGGGATGAAGCCGGAGGCGATCGTGCGCATGGGGATCGCCCACGTGCCGGAAGGGCGCCGGGTGTTCCCGGGGCTGACGGTGCGGGAGAACATCATGCTCGGCGCGTCCAACCGCCGCGGCGTGGCGCGGCGGGCGCTCGAGGCGGAGGTGGACGAGATGATCGGCTACTTCGCCGACCTTGGCCGCTTGCAGCACGTGCTGGGCTGGACCCTGTCCGGCGGGCAATTGCAGATGGTCGCGGTCGCGCGCGGCCTGATGGCCAAGCCGAAGCTGCTGCTGCTGGACGAGCCGTCGCTCGGCCTGGCGCCCTTGATCGTGCAGAAGGTGTTCCGCATCGTGGCCGACATCCGCTCCCGCGGGACCACGGTGCTGTTGGTGGAGCAGAACGCCCACATGGCGCTGTCCGTGGCGGATCGGGGCTACGTGCTGGAAACCGGGCGCCTGCTCACCTCCGGCCGGCCGGACGAGCTGTGGGCCAACGGAGACGTGCGCGCCGCCTATCTCGGCGGCAAGAGCGGGACCGGTGTCGAGCACTGACGCAGCCGGGTTGCGGGAGGCGATCCGCTCCGAGGTGTCGGTGATCAAGCCGCTGGACGACACCGAGGGAGTGCACCAGGCCGACGCGTTGGCCTGGATCGGATCGGGTGCCGGCCTGTTCCGAACCACGAAGCCCGCCACGCCGCCGAAGCACCTGGTATCGTATTTCGCCGTGGTGGATGACGGGCACATCCTCCTGGTCGACCACCGCAGCGCCGGATTGTGGCTGCCAACCGGTGGCCATGTCGAGCCTGGCGAACACCCGAGGGTAACGGTCGAGCGTGAGTTGCAGGAGGAGCTCGCCCTCTCCGCACCGGACCCGATCGGGCCGCCACTGATGGTCACGTGCACGGAGACGGTGGGCCTCACGGCTGGCCACGTCGACGTCTCGCTGTGGTATGTCGTCCGGTCCGACCGGCGCCTGGCCTTGCACTTCGACGGAGGTGAGTTCCGCGCCGCGCGATGGTTCGCATTCGCGGATGTGCCAATGGGCCGCAGCGATCCACACCTCGGACGCTTTCTCCAGAAGCTGCCGGGCAATAGGAGGATTGTGGAAACAAGCGGTCGCTTGCCTTAGCGTGGCAGCATGAACGTGATCACCCGTCCTGGTTCGACGCTTGCTGAGTTCCTGGCTTGGGAACGAGAGCAGGAGTTGGCGCATGAGTTCGACGGCATGTCAGTTCGCGCGATGAATGGTGGCACCATCTCCCATTATCTGATCGCAACAAAGCTGCTGATGCTGCTGAATGCGATGCTTGAGGAGCGTGGTTTCCGGATCGTTCCGTCCGGGGTCAAGGTCATCGTTGGCGATCACGTCCGGTACCCGGACTTGGTCGTCGCCCGGTGGTTCGACGATACCCTCGGCGATATCGTACCTGAACCTGTCGTCGTCGTGGAGGTGACCTCCCCGTCGAGCACGACCATCGACGCCATGATCAAGAATGCGGAATACCGCGACACCGCGTCGGTCCAGCAATACGTGATCCTGGCCCAGGATGCTGTCGCGGCGACGGTGTGGATGCGGGAAGGACCGGACTGGAAGGGAACGCTGGTCAGTGGTGATGCGCCGCTGACTTTCCCGGCCCTTGGCGTTTCGGTCCGCCTTCCTGACGTTTACGACGGCATCACCCTGCCTCTGAAGCCTCCGGCGGCACCGATATAGTTTAGGCTTGAAGCATCGTCACCGCCGCGCCACCCTGACCAAGGCGGCAGCGGGAGACAGGCGGTGGACGACGGCGTGATCGACAGCTTCGCTCGCGACAACCTGCCGCCGCGCGACACCTGGCCGGACCTGCTGCTGGATGACCCGGACTTCACCTACCCCGAGCGTTTGAATTGCATCACCGAATTGGTGGACCGCTGGGTGGATGCGGGGGAGGGCGGCCGACCTTGCCTGCGGCTGGACGAGGTCCGGTGGAGCTATGCCGACCTGGCGGACCGGATCAACCGGATCGCCGCCGTGCTCACCGGGCGCTTCGGGTTGCGGCCCGGCGGCCGCGTCATGCTGCGCGCGCCGAACACGCCGATGATGGTGGCGACCTACCTGGCCGTGATCAAGGCCGGCGGCATCACCATCGCCACCATGCCGCTGCTGCGCGCCAAGGAACTGGCCTACATGCTGGGCAAGGCGCGGGTGCAGCTCGCCGTGTGCGACCATCGGCTGCTGCCGGACCTGCAGGCCGCGGCGGCGATGCAGCCGGGCCTGCGCGCGATCATCCCGATGGGCGGGGAGGGGACGGACGACCTGTGCACCCTCATGCAGGCCGAGTCGGGGAGGTTCGTCGCCCATGCCAGCCGGGCGGACGATGTCTGCCTCATCGCCTTCACCTCCGGCACGACGGGGGAGCCGAAGGGCACCATGCACTTCCACCGCGACATGCTGGCGATCTGCGACGGCTACGCCAGGCACGTGCTGCGCGCGCGGCCAACCGACGTGTTCATCGGCACCGCCCCGTTGGCCTTCACTTTCGGGCTCGGCGCGGTGGTGCTGTTCCCGCTGCGCATCGGCGCCGCCGCGATCCTGCTGGAGCGGGCATCGCCCGAGGGCCTGCTGCACACCATCCGCACCCTGCGGCCGACCGTCTGCTTCACGGCGCCGACCGCCTACCGCGCCATGCTCGGGCTGCTGCGGCCGGGTGACCTGGACAGCCTGCGCATCTGCGTATCGGCCGGGGAGACGCTGCCGAAGCCGACGTGGCACGCCTGGCACGACGCCACCGGGATCAAGCTGATGGACGGAATCGGCGCGACGGAGATGCTGCACATCTTCATCGCGGCACCCGTGGAGGCGGTCCGCCCCGGCGCGACCGGCCTGCCGGTGCCAGGCTACCAGGCCAAGCTCATCGACGGCGACGGGGCAGACCTGCCGCCAGGCTCGACCGGCCGGCTGGCGGTGCGCGGCCCGACCGGATGCCGCTACCTGGCCGACGCGCGGCAGGCCAAATACGTGGTGGGTGGCTGGAACGTCACGGGCGACACCTACCGCCAGGACGAGGACGGGTATTTCTGGTTCCAGGCGCGCTCGGACGACATGATCGTGTCGGCGGGCTACAACATCGCCGGGCCGGAGGTGGAGGCGGCCGTGCTGACCCATCCTGCAGTGGCCGAGTGCGCGGTGGTGGGCGCGCCGGACGAAGAACGCGGCACCGTCGTCAAGGCGTTCGTGGTGCTGCGCGCTGCTTTCGAGCCGACGCCGGCCTTGGTGCGGGCGATCCAGGACCACGTGAAGGCCGACATCGCACCGTATAAATACCCGCGCGCGGTCGAATTCGTGGACGAGCTGCCGAAGACCGAGTCTGGGAAGCTACAGCGGTTTCGGCTACGAGCGTCTTCCTAATCCAAATCAAAGCTAGCGTAGATCTCGGTAAGGGGAAGTTCAATCCCAAGCGCCGGCATTGCAATACTGTCATGAACCGTTAGTGGCTTCGCCGTCCATTGCCCATCAGACTGCTTCTCGAACGCCATGACCGCAATGCTCTCCGTCTCCAGGATGGCGTAGGTCCTTATCGTCGCGATGGCGCCGTATTCCCGTAGCTTCAGGATACGGTCGACGTGAGATGTGGAAGGACTCGTGATTTCGAACACAGCGACCACGTCATTGACGAGCCGTTCCCTTGCCGGCGTGAAGCCGCGGCTGACGAGAACATCGGGATAGCGGACACGCTGCCCAGTCGTCCCGATCCCGGCACTCGCCCCGAGTACGTCGAATGGCTGCCCACTCAGCCTCGTCAGCAGCATGAACATCAGGCGCGCTTGCAGCCGATGGTGCCCGATCAGGCCGCCATTCATGAGAACGGGCTGCTCACCATCGAATTCATACCGCTCGTCCTGTGCTTCCGCCCAGTCGAAGAACTGCTCCCGGGACATGGGTCTGGTGAGTGTCACGTTCATGCCGCAGCCTAGCAGGACGCTGGGCCATTAGACTACGGTTCCCCAATAGGGAGTACCAAGCATGATCCATGTCGTCGCCGTCATCACTGCCAAGCCGGGGCAGCGCGAGACCATACTGGAGGCGTTCCGGGCCAACGTGCCGGCGGTCCACGCCGAGCAAGGATGCATCGAATACGGCCCGGTGATCGACGCACCCGACATGGGCGCCATGCAGGCCAAGATCGGCGACGACACGTTCATGGTGATCGAGAAATGGGAGAGCGCCGAGGCCTTGGCCGCCCACGCCAAGGCACCGCACATGGCCACTTATGCCGCCAAGGTGAAGGACCTCATCGCCACCCGTGCCGTCCACATTCTGACCGCCGCCTGATGCGCATCACGGCGCTGCTGGAGCGGACGGCGCCGATCGCTTCGCCCATCGCAAACGCCTATATCGACTTCTCGAAGATGACGCTGTCGCTGGTCGCGGTGGTGACGGACGTGGTGCGCGACGGCCGCCGCGTGGTCGGCTACGGCTTCAACTCCAATGGCCGGTATGGGCAGGGCGGCCTCATCCGGGAGCGGTTCGCGCCGCGGCTGCTGGAGGCGGAGCCGGCGTCGTTGCTGGACGATGCCGGCGGCAACCTGGACCCGGACCGCGTCTGGGCGACGTTGATGAAGAACGAGAAGCCCGGCGGCCACGGCGAGCGGTCCGTCGCCGTCGGGACCATCGACATGGCGGTGTGGGATGCGGCGGCGAAGATCGCCGGCAAGCCGCTGTTCCGATGGCTGGCGGAGCGGCACGGGCGCGCGGCGGACCCCCGCGTCTTCGTCTACGCGGCTGGCGGCTACTACTATCCCGGGAAGGACTTGGCCGCGTTGCGGTCGGAGATGCGGGGCTACCTCGATCGCGGCTACACGGTCGTGAAGATGAAGATCGGCGGTGCCTCGCTCGCGGACGACCGGATGCGGATCGAGGCGGTCCTGGCGGAGCTCGGCTCCCAGGCGCAGCTTGCGGTCGACGCCAACGGTCGGTTCGACCTGCCGACGGCGGTCGGCTACGCGAAGGCGCTGCGCGACTACCCGCTATTCTGGTACGAGGAAGCCGGCGACCCGCTCGACTACGCGCTGCAAGCGGCCTTGGCGGAGCATTATCCCAACCCGATGGCAACCGGCGAGAACCTGTTCAGCCACCAGGATGCCCGCAACCTGCTGCGCTACGGCGGGATGCGGCCCGACCGCGACTGGCTGCAATTCGACTGCGCCCTGTCCTACGGCCTTTGCGAGTATCAGCGCACGCTCGGGGTGTTGGTGGAGGCTGGATGGTCGCCGACGCGGTGCATCCCGCATGGCGGCCACCAGATGTCGCTGAACATCGCCGCCGGGCTGGGATTGGGCGGCAACGAGAGCTACCCGGACTTGTTCCAGCCGTATGGCGGCTTCCCGGACGGCGTCCGGGTGGAAGACGGGCACATCACCATGCCGGACCTGCCCGGCATCGGGTTCGAGGGGAAGGCCGACTTGATCGCGGTGATGCAGGAGTTGGCTGAGTGACAGCGGGCCCTCACCCAGAGGGAGAGGAAGAAGGGTTGTCTTTCCGCTACGCCGCCTGCAACGCCTCCCATACCCGCTCCGGCGTCGCCGGCATCTCGATGTGCTGGCCGAGCGCGTCGGCCAACGCGTTCATCACCGCCGGCAGCGCGCCCGCGCAACCCGCCTCGCCGCAGCCCTTCGCGCCCAACGCGTTGGTGCGGGCCGGCACCGGGTGGCTGCGGAACACGAAGCCAGGGGCGTGGATCGCGGTGGGCAGGGCGTAATCCATGAACGAGCCGGCCAGCAACTGGCCGTCGCCATCGTAGGACGTCCGCTCCAGCAGGGCCTGCCCGATGCCCTGCACCACGCCGCCATGCGTCTGCCCCTCGACCAGCATGGGGTTGACCAGCGTGCCGAAATCGTTGGCCATGGTGTAGCGCACCACCTCGACCACACCCGTGTCCTCGTCCACCTCCAGCTCGCAGATGTGGCAGCCATTCGGGAAGGCCGACGGGCAGCCGTCGAACACGTGGGACACGTCCAACTCGCCCGGAAAGCGGCGGGCCAGGTCCATGAGGCCGATGCCGCGATCGGTGCCCACCACGCTGAACCGCCCGGTGGAGAACTCGATGTCGGGCTCCGCAGCCTCCAGCGCGTCCGCCGCCAGCACGCGGCCCTTGTCCACCACCAGGGCCGACGCCTCGTGGATCGCGGCGCCGCTGTTCATGATCGACCGCGAACCACCCGTGCCGCCGCCGGCGATCAGCTTGTCGCTGTCCCCCTGCACGAGCCGGATCCGGTCGAACGGCACGCCCAGGCGGTCGGCCAGCACCTGCGCGAACGGTGTCGCATGGCCTTGGCCGTAATCGAGCGTCCCCGTGGTGATCGTGACGCCGCCATCGTCGTCGAAGCTGATGCCGCCCATCTCCTTGTTCGCCGGGGCCGTCACCTCGAGGTATTGGCCGATGCCGATGCCGCGCCGCTTGCCGCGCCGGCGGCTCTCGGCCCGGCGGGCGGCGAACCCGTCCCAATCCGCCGCGGCCAGCGCTTCCTCCAGCAGGGCAGGGAAGTCGCCGCAGTCGTACACCATGGTCGAGGGCGCGGAGTATGGCATCTGCCGAGGCTGGATGTGGTTGCGACGGCGCAGTTCCAGCCGGTCGATCCCCATCTCCCGCGCGGCCGTGTCGACCAGCCGCTCCATGTAGTAGTTGCCCTCCGGCCGCCCGGCGCCGCGATAGGCGCCCACCGGCGTGGTGTTGGTGAACAGGTTGCGGCTCGACACCTCGACCAGCGGGGTGGCGTAGACGCCGATCACGTTCTTCACCGTGTTCATCGTCGACGGCAACGTCGTGGCATTGCTGAGGTAGGCCCCGACATTGCCGTAGCCGGTCAGCCGGACGGCCAGGAACATCCCGTCCGCGTCCAGGGCCAGTTCGCCGGAGAAATCATGGTCCCGGCCATGGCTGTCCGACAGGAAGCTGTCCGACCGCGCGTCGGTCCACTTCACCGGGCGGCCAAGCGCGCGCGCGGCGTGGAGCAAGGCGATGTATTCCGGATACACGCCGGCCTTCATCCCGAAGGAACCGCCCACGTTGCCGGTCAGCACCCGCACCTGCTCGTTCGACAAGTTCATCACCGCGGCGATCGTGTTGCGCAGCCCGAACGCGCCCTGGCAACCCACGCGGAGCACCAGCCGTCCGTCCTCCACGGCAGCGAGGGCGGAGCGCGGCTCCATCGCCGCCACCACGATGCGGCTGTTGCGAAGATCAAGCCGGGTGACGTGGGCGGCCCGGGCGAAGGCAGCGTCGACCGCCGCCGTGTCGCCATAGTGGAAGTCCAGCACCAGGTTGCCCGGCGCTTCGTCGTGCAGTTGCGGGGCGTCGGGCGCGGCGGCGGCACGCGCGTCGGTCACGGCGGGCAGGGGCTCGATATCCAGCATAACCGCCTCGGCCGCGTCCTTCGCCGCCTCCCGCGTCTCCGCCACCACCAGGGCCACCGGGTCGCCGACATAGCGCACGCGGCCATGGGCCAGCGGCGTCTGGTGCGGCTTGGGCATCGGCGATCCATCGCGGTGCTTGCCGCCCGCCGCCTGCATCGGCCCGATGCCGGCCGCCTGCAGGTCGGCGGCGGTGATCACGGCCAGCACCCCGGGCATCGCCAAGGCCTCCGCCGCGTCGATGCCGCGCAGCACGCCGTGGGCGTAACGGCTACGCACGATCACGCCGTAGGCTTGGCCGGGAAGGGACAGGTCGTCGCTGTAGCGCCCTTCGCCGCGCAGCAGCACCGGGTCTTCCTTGCGGGAAACCGGCTGCCCGATCGCGAAGCGGGCCGAGGCGTCGATTGGCATGTCCATGCACGGCACTCCTGGGGTCGGTCACGATGTTGGCGGCGTTGCGGCAAAGATAAACCCCGGGGCAACCAGTTTTGCGGCATCCTGCCGTAGGTTGTAGCCGCTACGACGCGACTGCGGCATGGAGGCGGTGTGGCCGAGCGTTTTCTTGTCACCGGCGGCGCCGGGTATGTCGGCAGCCATATGGTCGACATGCTGGTCCGGCAGGGCGCCAGCGTCACGGTGATGGACAACCTGCGGCAAGGCCATCGCGCGGCCTTGCCGGCCGGCGTGGCCTTGGTGGTGGCGGACGTCGGCGACCCTGCCGCCTTGGACAGCGTGCTGGAAGACGGCCCGTGGCACGCCATCGTGCATTTCGCCGCGCTGTCCCTGGTCGGGGAGAGCATGCGGCAGCCGATGCGCTACCTGCAGGAGAATGCGGGCGGCGGGTTCACCCTGGTGGACGCCGCGATCCGGCACCAGGTGCCGCGCTTCGTGCTGTCCTCCACCGCCAACCTGTTCGGCGAGCCCGAGCGGACGCCCATCACGGAGGCGGCGCCGCTTCGGCCGAGCTCGCCCTATGGCGAGAGCAAGCTGATGATCGAGCGCGCCCTGCACTGGGCGGGCGAGCGCCACGGTCTGCGGTCGGCCTGCCTGCGCTACTTCAACGCCGCCGGAGCCGATCCCGGCGGCCGGATCGGGGAGGACCACGACCCGGAGACCCACCTGATCCCCCTGTTGATCGACGCCGCGCTCGGGCGCCGGGGCCCGGTGACGGTGTTCGGCACCGACTACGACACGCCGGACGGCACCTGCATCCGCGACTACGTCCACGTGAGCGACCTTTGCGCCGCCCATCTCTGCTCGCTGCGCCAGCTGGAGACCGGCAGCGTCACCTACAACCTCGGCAACGGATCGGGCCACTCCGTGCGGGAGGTGATCGCGGCGGTCGAGGCGGTCACCGGGCGGCCGGTGCCCGTCCAGCACGGGGAGCGGCGGGCCGGCGACCCGGCCGTGCTGATCGCCGCCTCCGATCGGATCAAGGCCGAGGCGGGATGGCGCCCGCGCTTCCCGGACCTGCACGACATCGTCCGCACCGCCTACCAGTGGCGGGAGGCCCACCCAGGCGGCTACGGCGACCGCTGAGCGCCGCCCAAAGCCTGGATCGCGCGGTGCCGGAAGCAAGCCGTCGTGTGGTCGTTCACCATCCCGACCGCCTGCATCCAGGCATAGGTGATCACGGGGCCGACGAACTTGAATCCCCGCGCCCGAAGCGCCTTGGACACGTCGCGGGCCAGCGGCGTCTCGGCCGGAACTTCGGCCCGGCCTGGCCAGGCGTTCTGGATGGGCTTGCCGTCCACGAAACCCCAGCAGAAGGTGCTGAAATCCTGCCCGGCCTCCTGCATCGCCAGATAGGCGCGGGCGCTGCCGACCGCCGCCTCGATCTTGCTGCGGGACCGCACGATGCCGGCGTCGCCCAGCAGCCGCTCCACGTCGGCGGCGCCGAACCGCGCCACGAGCGCCGGATCGAAGCCGGCGAAGGCGGTGCGGAAGGCCGCCCGTTTGCGCAGGATCGTGATCCAGGCCAGGCCGGCCTGGAACCCGTCCAGTACGAGTTTCTCCCACAGCGCCCGGCTGTCCCATTCGGGCACGCCCCACTCCTCGTCATGGTAGGCACAGTACAGCGCGTCCGTGCCCGCCCAGCTACAGCGGCACGGCGCCTCAGTCACGGCATGGCTCGTCGAGCGCGCCGATCGCGGGGATCGCCAGATAGGCCATGCGCTTGGCCTCCTTCCGACCCCGCGCCACCGAATCCAGGATGAACCCGCAGGTGCTGGACAGGAAGGCCAGGCCGATCAGCGCCGTCGCCAGGATGGCCGTCGGCAGGCGCGGCACCAGCCCGGTGCGCATGTACTCCGCCACCACCGGCACGCCCAGCAGCACCGCCCCTGCCGCCAGCACCGCCGCGCCGACGGTGAAGAACTGGAGCGGCCGAGCCTCCTTCAGCAGCAGGACGATGGTCAGAAGGATGCGCATGCCATCGGTGTAGGTGTGCAGCTTGGACGCCGAGCCGGCCGGGCGGTCCTTGTAGTGCGCCGTCACCTCGCCCATCGGCATGGCCAGTTCCAGGGCGTGGATGGTGAACTCCGTCTCCGTCTCGAACCCGGTGGACAGGGCAGGGAAGGATTTCACGAAACGCCGCGAGAACGCCCGGTAGCCGGACAGCATGTCCTGCACCCGGCTGCCGAACAGCACGGTCACCAGCCGCGTGAGCGCCAGGTTGCCCGTGCGATGCCCGGTGCGATAGGCGGCGGCCAGCTCCGTCACCCGCGCCGCCGTGACCATGTCGAGCGAACCTGCCCGCAGCAGCCGGACCATGCCGGGCGCCGCGGCCGGGTCGTAAGTGTCGTCCCCGTCCACCAGGACGTAGGCGTCCGCCTCGATGTCGGCGAACATCCGGCGCACCACGTTGCCCTTGCCCTGCCGCGTCTCCGAGCGGACCACCGCGCCCGCCTCCCGTGCCGCCGCGACGGTGTCGTCGGTCGAGTTGTTGTCGTAGACGAACACCGTCGATCCCGGCAGCGCCTCGCGGAACCGCCGCACGACCCGGCCGATCGCCACGCCCTCGTTGCGGCACGGGATCAGCACAGCGACGCGCATCAGCGGAACACCACGGTGCGGGACAAGGTGAAGTTCGCGAACATGCCCGCCACCGCGCCGGCAGCGATGGCGATCACCGGAAGGGTGGCACAGAGCGGTACGACGGTCACGAGCACGAAATAGGTTCCCAGGTTGAGGCATAGCCCTGGCAGGCTGGCCGCCACGAAGGTCGCCCATTGCCGGGCCACTGGCGCGACCCGGCCCAGGTCGCGAAACGTCCAGATGCGGTTCAGCCACCACGTGGTCGTCACCGCCACGGCGTAGGCCAGCGTGCCGGCAACGTACAACCCGGCCCAGCCTCGGGTTGCATACACGACGGCGGTGTCAACCAGGAAACCGATCACGCCCACCATGCCGAAGACGATGAATTGTGCCAGCAGGCGCACCCGCGCGGGCGTCGCATGCTGCCGGAGCCGCGCCGGCAGCGCGTCCGCCAGCCGGTCCAGGAGGGCGATCATGCCGCCGCTCTGTGGCCGAATTCAGTCGCCGACCATCAACACCGCGACGCCCGGCAGCGTCTTGCCCTCCATCCACTCCAGGAAGGCGCCGCCGGCGGAGGAGACGTAGGTCAGCCGGTCCACCACCCCGGCGTGGCGCAGGGCGGACACGGTGTCGCCGCCGCCGGCCACGCTGCGCAGCGTGCCCGCCGCGGTCGCCTCGGCCACCGCGTGGGCCAGCGCCACCGTCCCCGCGTCGAAGGGCGGCGTCTCGAACGCGCCGAGCGGGCCGTTCCACACCAGGGTGCGCCAGCCGAGCAGGCGCTGCTTCAGGTCGCCCACCGTTTCGGGCCCTACGTCCAGGATCATGCTGCCGTCCGGCACGTCGGCGATGTCCACCGTCTCCGTCGCCGCGTGGGCCTTGAACTCGGTGGCCGTCACCGCATCGCTGGGCAGCACGATCTCGCAGCCGGCCTCGGCGGCCCGGGCCAGGATGGCGCGGGCGGTTATGTGCATGTCCGCCTCCTGCAACGACCGCCCGACCGGCACGCCCTTGGCCGCCAGGAAGGTGTTGGCCATGGCGCCGCCGATCACCAGCACGTCGACCTTGGTGACGAGGTTGCCCAGCAGCTCCAGCTTGGTGGACACCTTGGACCCGCCGACCACGGCCGCGACCGGATGGACCGGGCTGCCTAGCGCGCTGTCCAGCGCCTCCAGCTCCGCCTGCATCAGCCGCCCGGCATGCGCCGGCAGCAGGCGGCCCACGCCCTCCGTGCTGGCATGCGCGCGGTGCGCGGCGGAAAACGCGTCGTGCACGAAGATCTCCGCCAGGGCCGCGAACTCGCGGGCGAGCGCCGGGTCGTTCTCCTCCTCGCCGGGGTGGTAGCGGGTGTTCTCCAGCAGCAGCACCTCGCCCGGCGCCAGGGCGTCCACCGCGGCGTGCGCCACAGCCCCCGTGCTGTCCTCGGCAAAGCGCACCGGGTGGCCCAGCACCTCGGCCAGCGCCACCGCCATCGGCGCCAGCGACATGTGCGGGACCCGCTTGCCCTTCGGCCGGTCGAAATGGCTGAACACGATGACCTTGGCGCCGCCCTCCGCCAGTTCGCGGATGGTGGGGGACAGCCGCTCGATCCGAGTCAGGTCGGCGATGCGGCCGTCGCGCACGGGGACGTTGAGGTCGGCGCGAACCAGCACGCGCCGCCCCCGCACGTCCACCCCGTCCAGCGTGCGGTGCGGCACCCTACAGGCTGCCGAGCAGCGCGGCGGTGTCGCTCATGCGCGAGCTGAAACCCCACTCGTTGTCGTACCAGCCGGCCACGCGGATCAGCTGGCCGCCGTCCAGCGAGGCCGTCTGCGTCGCGTCGAACGAGCAGGAGTAGGCGACGTGGTTGAAGTCGCTGCTGACCAGCTTGTCCGTGCTGTAGTCCAGGATACCCTTCAGCGGGCCTTCCGCCGCCGCGGCCTGCATCGCCGCGTTGATCTCCGCCACACTGGCCGGGCGGGCGAGGTTGGCGTCCAGCGACACCAGGCTGACGTTGGGGGTGGGCACGCGGATGGAGGTGCCGTCCAGCTTGCCCTTCAGCTCCGGCAGGACCAGGCCCACTGCCTTGGCCGCTCCGGTGGAGGTGGGGATCATCGACATGGCGGCGGCCCGGGCGCGGTGCAGGTCCCGGTGCAGCGTGTCCACCGTCTTCTGGTCGCCGGTGTAGGAGTGGATGGTCACCATGTAGCCGCGCACCACGCCGAACGTGCTGTGCAGCACCTTGACCATCGGCACCAGGCAGTTGGTGGTGCAGGACGCGTTGGAGATGACGGTCATCTCGGGGGTGATGACCGACTGGTTGACGCCGAACACGACGGTGGCGTCCACCCCGTCTGCCGGGGCGCTGACCAGCACCTTGCGGGCGCCGGCGGCGAGGAGCTTGGCCGCGTCCTCCCTCTTGGTGAACAGGCCGGTGCACTCCATCGCCACATCGATGCCCGCGTAGGGCACCTTGGCCGGGTCCCGCTCGGCCGAGACCTTGATCGGGCCGTAGCTGCGGCCGTTGTGGTGGATGGTGATCGTGTCGCCCTCGACCTGCACCGTGCCGGGGAAGCGGCCGTGCACGCTGTCGTAGCGGAATAGGTGGGCGTTGGCCTCCACGCTGCCCAGGTCGTTGATGGCGACGGGCTCCACATCCGTGCGGCCGCTCTCGACGATGGCGCGCAGCACGAGGCGGCCGATGCGCCCGAACCCGTTGATGGCGACCTTCACGGCCATGGTGACTCCCTCCCCAGAACGATGGTGGTCATTTAGCCGCGCCGGGCGGCCACGGCCAGCCTCCGCGTGCGGCGAGCCCCGGCCGGCCGCGCAGGGCAGGCCCGGCGCATAGGCGGACCGCCGCGGGCTTCCTGATGCAGCGGCGCTTCATCCTGCGGCGGCACCCGTGCTAAGTTAGGTTTTTCCTATGTGCGGGCCGGCTTTGTCTGGAACGCATGACGGTTGGGAGTACCAGGGCCGCCAGTCGCATGGCTGGTTCGGCCACGGCACGAAGCCGCCGGACCAATCGGCCTCCGAGCGGGAAAGCCTGGCCGAGCGCATCCACGGCCTGGGCCATACGCTGCTGGCCAGCCTGCCGCGGTCCCGGCGGTCCCATGCCGCCCTGCCGATGGGCGCGGCCGACCACGCCCGGTTCGATCGCCTCATGCAGGCCATGGTTCGCGACCGGTCCCTGAGCCCGGCGGCGTTCGCGGCCCGCTTCTTCGACACGGACGCCGGCGCACCCTATGTCGGGCCGTTCCGCCGGGCGGCGCAGCTTATGGCCGACGCCGGCACCGCTGCCCAGATGCGGGATGCCAGCGACCAGGTGGCGGCGGGCGTGCTGGCGGTCGGGCTCGACCGCTGGTTGCCGTTCCTGCGCGAGGCGGACGGGCGGGCGACCGGGCGCGGCGATGCCCATGTGATCCTGGCCCGGTCGGGTCCGGAGCCCGACATCCGCGTGCCGACGCTTCCGGCGCCGGGCTCGCCCGTGGCCGCCGAGCCTTTGCCGCCGGCGATGGCCGCGGTGGTGGCGGCGACCGGCTTCCTCATGGGCCTGTACCAGCGGCGGGAGGCCGAGGCTGCGGTTCGGGAGGCGGCGCAGCGGTTTGGGCTGGACCTGCGGGACTATGCCGACCTGCGGGCGGCGATTGCCTACGCCTATGTGGAGGGTGCCGGGCCGCGGGTTCTGCGGGAACTGTCGGGGGGCGATGTCGCCCGGGAGCAGGCGGCTGAGGCGATCATGCGGGCGGAACGTGCCCGGCCTGGCCTGCTCGCCCGCGCGCTGGACGGCCAGCCCCCGGCGCGGGATGCGCTGCGCGAGGCGGTGCGGGCGGCGGACCAGGGCGTCGCCATCGAGACCCGCACCGACGAGGAGCGTGCCTTCGTGGCGGCGCTGCGGGCGGCAGGCAAGAGCAGCCGGCAAGTGGAGGCGGCGCTGGACGATTACCGCGCCCGCGTCCAGGCGCAGCGGTCTGGCTCGCCGTCGGGCGGGGAGGGGCAGCCGCCTTCCTGGATCCCTCGCGAGGTGCTCGACCGCATTCCGCTCACCTGGGGTATGGGGATGCCGAACGGGAAAGAGGGCCGGGGACGCGACGGGTGGCGGTGGATTGATCCAGTAAGTGAGAGCAACGGCGTTCGAATTGATCTTGGTCAGCCCAAAAGCGTCTATCCTTCACAGCGTGTGGATCACGTCATCGTCCGATCTGGTGGTAGGGTTTTGGGCCGCGACGGCCGGCCGATCCAGGGTGCGATCAAGGACGATGCCGAAAATGCTCACATTCCGCTAAGCGAGTATATGCACTGGAGCGCTTGGAACAAGATATGACGGAGACCGCCGTGAAATTTCCAAATATGCACGAGGAACTAGAGTTCCACCTGAGTTACTTGTCGGACGAAGCATACCAACACCGGGCTTGGTCTTGTGGAATATACGACGGGCATCACGTGTCTTTTGACAACATCGTTCATTTCTTATTTGATGACACGAATTTATCAAGGAATGCAGATGGCTGCATTGGATGGTTCATCTGCGATGCCGAAGAAGCTGCGCATGTCCGGGCGGTGACCGAGGCCATTGCCGTCATGCTGAAAACGTACGGCCCAGACCTCACTGACGCTCAATACACCGAGAAGCCGGAGTGGCAGCACGTCCTTGCCACGGCCAAAGCTGCGCTCGCGGTGGTGCGCGCGAACGGGAAGCACCTACCCGCGTCGCCCGCCGAGTAAGGCTCGAGCCCAGCAACAAGGGGCCACACCGACCGGCTTTCCTATCGGCCGCATGAGCGGCGGGAGGCCGAGGCCGCGGTTCGGGAGGCGGCGCAGCGGTTTGGGCTGAACCTGCGGGACTATGCCGACCTGCGGGCGGCGATTGCCTACGCCTATGTGGAGGGCGCCGGGCCGCGGGTGACGCGGGAACTGACCGGGGGCAAAGGTGCAGTGAAAGACGACCCTGGAAATTCTCACATTCCGTTGGTTGAATATAGACGCTGGGCTGCTTGAGACACACCGTGATGGAGAACGTCATGCGATCCGAACATGCATGAGGAGTTGAAATATCACTTGAGTTATTTGTCGAATGAAGAATATCAAATACGGGCGTGGCAGCACAGGATATACGATGGGGATCATGTCTCGTTCGACAACATCACCCATTTCCTGTTCGACGATACAGATCTCTCGAGGGATGCAGATGGCTGCATAGGATGGTTCATCCTTGATGCCGAACAACCGGCCTCTGTGCGAGCCGTGACCGAAGCCATCAAAGTCGTGCTGGACACGTATGGTCCGGACCTGACAGATGCCCAGTACACGCAGACGCCCGAGTGGCAGCACGTCCTCGTCGCGGCGGAAGCGGCGCTCGACATCGTGCGTGCGAACGCGGCCCACCTTCCCGTGTCGCCGACCCGGTAACCTGGCATCCCGGAACAGGCTATTGCTTCCAAAGTAGGGCGGAAACGCGCAGCGCCTTCCGCCGCCCAGTGCCGCGGGCTGGCGGAAGGCGCTGCGCTTTTCCGCCCTACGCCACCGGTGAGAGATTGTTGGACGCAAACTCGCGACGGCCATGGCTCAGGCCCGCGTGAGCCGCCGCTTCACGGCTGCCGTTACCGCCTCCGCCGTCAGGCCAAAATGGCGAAACAGATCGGGTGCGGGGGCGGAGGCGCCGAAGCCCGGCAGGCCCAGGAACACGCCGCCCTCGCCCAGCCAGCGTTCCCAGCCGAAGCCGCAGGCCGCCTCGATCCCGAAGCGCGGCGCTGCTCCCAGCACCGCTGCGCGCAGGCCCGCTTCGGCCCGGGCGAACAGGCTCCAGCAGGGCATGGACACCACCGCAACGGCGATCCCCTCGGCCGCCAGGCGGTCGCGGGCGGCGAGCGCCAGGGCGACCTCGCTGCCGCTCGCGATCAGCGTGGCGGCACGGGGGCCGTTCGCCTCCGCCAGCACGTAGGCGCCGCGCGCGCTGCGGTTCTCGGCCACGTCCGTCCGCAGGGTGGGCAACGCCTGCTCCGACAGCACCAGCATGGACGGGCCGTCCGTGCGCCGGACCGCCACTTCGCAGCACTCCGCCGCCTCCACCGCGTCCGCCGGGCGCAGCACCAGCAGGTTCGGGATGGCGCGCAGCCCGGCCAGCTGTTCCACCGGCTGGTAGGCGGCACCGTCCGCCCCCAGCCCGATGCTGTCATGCGTCGCGACGTGGATGGCGCGCAGCCCCATCATCGCGGACAGCCGCAGCGCCGGGCGCATCCCGTCCGTGGTGGCCAGCGGCGCCACCGCGTAGGGCAGCAGCCCGCCATGCAGCGCCAGCCCGTTCAGGCAGGCGGCCATGCCGTGCTCGCGCGGCCCGTAATGCACCTGCCGGCCGGAGAAGCTGCCGGGCTTGACCGGCGCGCCGCGGCCTGGCCCAAGCTCGGTCTGGCCGCCCACCAGCTCCGGGAAGCCGGGCGCCAGCGCCTCCAGCAGCCGTTCGGCGGAGGCGCGCGTGCTGGCGTGGCGGCGGTCGGCAGCCAGCACGGCCTTGAACGCGGCCAGGGCGTCCCCCCAGCTCTCCGGCAGGCGGCGGCCCAGCACCCGCTCGAACTCGGGCCTTTGCGGATGGTGGTTCAGCCGCTTCAGCCAGGCCCGCCGCGCCGCGCTGCCGCCATGCCCGGCCTCCGCCCAACGCGCCTGCACCTCCGAGCCGGTCGCCACGGGCTGCCACCGCCCGCTGAGCGTGGTGCGGCAGGCGATCAGCGTCGGCTTGCGCGCCCGGGCGGAGAGCGACAGCGCGGAGGCCAGGGCCGCCGGGTCGTGCGCATCCACCGTGCGCGTCGCCCAACCGAGCGCCGCGAACCGGCGCAGCGCGTCGTCCGGGCCGGCCAGGGCGCTGCAGCAGTCGACGGAGCCGGTGTCGTCCTCCAGCAGGACGGTCAGCTTCTCCAGCCGCAGGTGCCCGGCCAGGCTGGCGGCCTCATGGCTGATGCCCTCCATCAGGTCGCCCAAGGTCGCCACCACGGAGGTCCGGTGGTCGACTAGGCTCTTGCCGAACCGCGCCGCCATCAGCCGCTCGCCGAGCGCCATGCCCACCGCCATGCCGAGCCCCTGGCCGAGCGGCCCGGTTGTCGCCTCCACCGCCGGATGGAGGGTGGAGTCCGGGTGGCCCGCGGCGACGCTGCCAAGCTCGCGGTGCCGCGCCAGGGCGGCGGCGTCCATGCCCTGGTGCCCGGTGAGGTGCAGCAACGCGTACAGCAGGGGGGCGCCGTAGCCGGGCGAGATGACGAAGCGGTCGCGGTCCGGCCAATGGGGGTCCGCCGCGTCGAAGCGGTGGAAGGCGGTCCAGAGCACCGTGACGGCGTCCGCCATGCCGATGGCCAGATGCCCCTCGGGCGCCATTCCCACCGCCACGGAACGGAGCGCGTCCGCCATGCCGCGCTCGGTGGTTTCGGCGGTTGGGGCGATCGGGGGTGGTATGAGGGTGACGGAGTCAGCCGGCCACGTCATGCGCTCTCCTGCGTGGCGGGCGGTCTAAGGGGCGAGGCTGGGCGCGGCAAGAGGTGTGGGGCGCTCAGCGCACGCGGTTGGCCCGTGCCAGCACGACCTCCAGCAGCACCTGGCAGCCGGCTTCCGCCTGCTCCGGCTCGATGCTTTCCGCCTCGTTGTGCGACAGGCCGTCGCGGCACGGGGTGAAGATCATCGCACTGGGCACGTGCGGCGCCACGAAGATCGCGTCATGCCCGGCGCCGGAGACGATCTCGCGCGCCGGGTAGCCCAGCCGCGCCGCCGCCTCCCGCACCAGGGCGACGCAGCCGGGGTCGAACGGCTGCGCGGGGATGCGCACGCGCTGCTCCAGCGACAGCGCCACGTCGGCGTCGCGGGCGATGAAGCCGGCGTCGCGCGGGAACTGCGTGGCGATGCGTTCCAGTTCCGCCTCGTCCGGATGGCGGAACTCGACGGAGAAGCGGACTTCGCCCGGGATGACGTTGCGGCTGTTCGGCAGCACGAAGAGCTGGCCCACCGTGCCGCGCCCGGCCTCGCCCCGGGCGCGCATCGTGCGGTCCACCAGGTCGATGATGCGGGCGGCCCCCACCAGCGCGTCGCGCCGGGCGCCGGGCGGGGTGGTGCCGGCGTGGCTGTCCCGCCCGGTCACCACGGCATCGTACCAGATCTGCGCCTGCCCGCCGGTGACGATGCCGATCGTCTTGCCCTCCGCCTCCAGGACCGGCCCTTGCTCGATATGCAGCTCGAAATAGCTGTCGGCGGGGAAGCGCCCGGCGGGCGCCGTGCCGCGATAGCCGGTCGCGTCCAGCGCCTCGCCCAGGCTGACCCCGTCCGCGTCGCGCAACGCCTCCGTCGCCGCCTGGTCGAACATGCCCGCCCAAACGCCGGATCCCATCATCGCCTTGCCGAACCGCGCCCCCTCCTCATCGGTCCAGTTCACCAGTTCGACCGGCGCCTCCGTCTCAACCCCAAGCTCCTGCAGCGTCCGCATGACCTCCAGCCCGGCGATCACCCCCAGGGCGCCGTCGAACTTGCCCCCGGTGGGCTGGCTGTCCAGGTGGCTGCCGAACAGCACGGGCGGACGGGCGGAATCGCGGCCGGGCCGGCGGGCGAACATGTTGCCCATCGTGTCCATGCGCACCGTCAGGCCTGCCTCCACGCACCAGGCGCGGAACCGGTCCCGGCCCGCCCGGTCGACCGGGGTCAGCGCAATCCGCCGCACGCCGCCTTTCGCGGTGGCGCCGATCTCGGCCATCGCCATCAGGCTGTCCCACAGGCGGCGGCCATCGATGCGCTGGTTGCTCGGTGCGGCTGGCATTGCGGCGGCTCTCCATGTTGGGTCAGGGCATCTTGCCCGGGTGCGGGTTTGATGCAACGTGGCAGCATGGCCCGCCTCCCTCCCGCCGCGCTTGCCCTGGTCCTGCTGCTGGCCGCGGGATGCACGCTGATCGACCAGCGGACCTTCAACCCGCAGGCGGGCGCACGGCCGAAGCCGCCGCCGCCCGCCGGGCCAGGCCCCGCGCCACCGCTGGTGACGGTCGATTTCGCCAAGCCCGATCCGCAATACGCGGCCGCTTTGCACCAGGCGGTCGCCGACGCGGTCGCCGCCAAGCCGGACGTCGCGTTCGATGTCGTGACCGTGGTGCCCGGCCGGGGCACACCGGAGGAACAGGTCGCCGCCGCCAGCGGGATCACCGCGGACGCGCGGGAAATCGCGCGCGCCATCAACCGCGACGGCGTGGACGACGACCGCATCCATCTGGAAGCCCGCTCAGACGCCGCGGTGACCACCCGGCAGGTGCAGGTGTTCGTGCACTAGTGCTCCGACTCAATCAAAAGATTAAAGCACGTGTCGGAGCACCAGTTTGATTTGGTGGGCCGATACAGCTGCCGGGCCGAAGCGCCCGTCAGCATCGGACCACTCGCTTCGATCCGCGTGACCGCGGTTCGCAGCTGTCGGCGCAAAGCGAGTTACTTCAAGAACGAGTAGAGGATCCCGATCAGCGCCAGGCTCGGGATGCACAAGGCCAGCCCGGCGCTCCAGCCGGCCTCGGGCGCGCCGGGGCGGTCGCCGGGCTCGTCTTCTCCACCGGCGAAGTCATCCTCCTCCAACACGCGGCGGATGTCGTCCGACATTGCATCCCCGGGCTTGGGCAGCCTGAGAAGGACCGGCAAGCCCGCTGCCGCGCGATGGATGGTGGCAGTGAGCCGGCCCGCCACGCGCGCATGAGATGGATGAGGCGCCCAGTCGGAAGTCGTCGCCTGCGTCATGACCATGGAGCCTCCTTGCCGCTCCTGTTCCACCAAACTGAACGAGGATGATGAACGTTCGTCTAATAAATACGCGCTATCTTGTATTTCAGCGCCGATCGCCACGGTGTGAAAACAGAGCGCCACCCGTTACCAGCCGGCGAGCGTCAGGAAACCGAGATGACGGCGAAGGTGCAGACCGCTGCGATCGCCAGGACGATGCGGACGATCAGCCGGCGTTCATCGTCCAGCGGCGTCGACGCCAATGGAGCTGCCTCCGTATGATCGAAGTTCATGGCGATATCCCGGCGCAGCTGCGGGGTAAGGTCGCGGGTCATCTGTGTCTCCTGTTAGATGAGGGTGAGAAGCAGGGCGCCGATCCCGGCCCAGATCGGCACGCACAAGGCGACCGCCAGGGCGATGCCGCGCGGCGGCGCGATCGGGTCGCGCGGAGCCCAGTCGTCGTCGGCGCGGTCGTCGCCTGAGGCGACGCTGGCCGTCGGCTCGCGCAGAAGGTGGATCAGCTCGAAGGAGACGGAGCCGCGACCCGCCCGCCGGCGCTCCAGCGCGTCGGAGGCAAGCGTGTTTCCACAAACCGTATCGACTTCAAGCATCGTGGTTGGACCCTCTGCAACGAGGGTGAGCTTGCAGCCGGCCTCCTCACCACCGGGTTAACATCCGGGGCGGCTTTTTAGACAAACGGCGAAAATCGCTACAGCGCTGGATGCCGGCGGGCGCCCGTTCGCGAGACGCTGACGATGATGCCGAGAGTGGCGAAGGCAGCCCCTGCCTTCAGGCAGGTCACCGCACCTGCCGCACCCGCAAGCCCGAAGATCAACGCCACCACGGCGGAGCCGACCGACCACCCGACGGTCCGGGCGACCGCCACCATGCCACTGGCGGCACCGTTGCGGCTGGGCGGTCCGGCGGTCATCAACGTGAGGTTGTTGGGCGTCTGGTAGAAGCCGAACCCGACGCCGCAGACGCCCATGCGCCACGTCACGTCCCAGTCCGCCGGCGTCGCCGGCATGGTCGCCAGCAGGACGAGCCCGATGGCGAGCGCCGTCAGCCCCAGGCTGCCCAGCAGCGCCGCCGGGTAGCGGGTGGCGAGCCGCCCGGCGACCGGTGCGGCGACCGCCACCATCAGCGGCCACGGCGTCACCAGCAAGCCGGTCGCCACCGCAGAACGGTGCATTACCGTCTGGAACAGGAACGGCAACGACACGTAGGCGAGGATCTGCGCCGCGTAGGAGCACATGGAGGTGCAGACGGACAGCGCGAACAGCGGGATGCGCAGCAGGTCCAACGGCAGCAGCGGCTTCGCCTGCCGGGATTGCTGCCACACCAGCAGGCCACCGCAGGCCAGGCCGGCGGCGACCTCACCCAGCGCGATCGGCAGGTCGGCGCCGCCAAGCCCGTCCACGCCCGTGACGACCAAGCCCAAAGCCGCCGCACTGAGCAGCACTCCAAGCAGGTCGAGCGGCCGCTTCTGCCGGATGCCGGGCGGTGCCTTGGCCATGAACAGCGGCACGGCGACCACGCCGAGCGGGACGTTGACCAGGAACAGCCACGGCCAGGTCGCGACGGACAGGATCAGGGCCGCGATCGTCGGCCCCAGCGCGGCCGAGATCGCCACCGCCAAGGCGATCAGCGCGAAGCCCTGCGCCAGCAGCTTCTGCGGGTAGATGGTGCGGACCAGCGCGCCGCCGAGCGCCGCCATGCAGGCGCCGCCCACGCCCTGCACCACGCGGGCACCCACCAGCGTCGCCAGCGTCGGGGACAGCGCGCAGCCGAGCGAGGCGACGGTGAACAGCGCCAGGCCGAAGCCGTAGACCCGCTTCAAGCCCTGCGACTCGCCCAGGGCGGCCAAAGGCAGGAGCGAAACGGTTACGGCAAGCTGGTAGCTGTTGACCACCCAGACGGTCGCGGCGTCGGTGCTCGACAGCTCCCGCGCGATGGTCGGCAGTGCGATGTTGGCGATGGCGCTATCCAGCCCGGCCAGCACGATCCCCAGGATGGCGCAGCCCATGACCCATCGCCGCTGGCCTGCGGGAAGCCCGTCCGTCTGCTGCATGCTGCTCCTTCAGGGCCCGGCCGCAAGGAAGCTGGCGGACAGGGTGGGATTCGAACCCACGGTACGCGTTAACGCACACACGCTTTCCAAGCGTGCGCCTTAAGCCGCTCGGCCACCTGTCCCGCGCCGCGGTGTCATAGCAACGCCGTGCGGCACCGTCCATGCCGACGGCAGGGAACTGGAGCAGTCGCGCGATGGCGTCGCTGCCGGAGCTCCAAGCTATCCGAGATGCTTGACTGCGGCTTGGATGGGTGGGCTGAAGCCCACCCTACGGACCGCTTCTACCCGGGTGGATGCGCTTCAGCCCACCATCTTCGCTGGTGGATCTCAGGCATCCATCTTCAGCGCCGCCAGGAAGGCGCTTTGCGGGATTTCGACCTTGCCGAACTGCCGCATCCGCTTCTTGCCTTCCTTCTGCTTCTCCAGAAGCTTGCGCTTGCGGCTGATGTCGCCGCCGTAGCACTTCGCGGTCACGTCCTTGCTCAGCGCTCCGATCGTCTCGCGCGCGATCACCCGGCCGCCGATCGCCGCCTGGATCGCGATCTTGAACAACTGCCGCGGGATCAGGTCCTTCAGCTTGCCGCAAATGGCGCGGCCCCGGTGTTCCGCGGCGCTGCGGTGGGCGATGAAGCTCAGCGCGTCCACCGGATCCTGGTTGACCAGGATCGAAATGCGGACGAGGTCGCTCTCCTGGTAGTCCTCCATCGCGTAGTCGAAGCTGGCGTAGCCGCGGCTGATCGACTTCAGCCGATCGTAGAAGTCGAACACCACCTCGTTCAGCGGCAGCCGGTAGACCGCCATCGCCCGGTTGCCGACATAGGTCAGGTCCGACTGCTGTCCCCGCCGCTCGTTGCACAGCGTGAGCACGGCGCCGAGGTAGTCGTCCGGCACCATGATGGTGGCCTTGATCCAAGGCTCCTCCATATGGTCGATGTAGGTCGGGTCCGGCATGTCGGCCGGGTTGTGCAGCGGCTCCATCGTGCCGTCGTTCTTGTAAATGTGGTACACGACGGAGGGCGCGGTCGCGATCAGGTCCAGGTCGAACTCGCGCGACAGCCGCTCCTGGATGATCTCCAGGTGCAGCAGGCCGAGGAAGCCGCAGCGATAGCCGAAGCCGAGTGCGGCCGACGTCTCCGCCTCGTAGTGGAAGCTGGCGTCGTTCAGCCGCAGCTTGGACAGGCTGTCGCGCAGCTTCTCGAAATCGTCGGCATCCACCGGAAACAGGCCGCACCAGACGACGGGGATGGAGGGCTTGAAGCCGGGCAGGGCGGTGTGCGCCGGGCTGCGGTCGTCGGTGATGGTGTCGCCCACGTTGCAGTCGGCCACGGTCTTTATGGCGGCGGTGATGTAGCCCATCTCGCCCGGCCCGAGGTCGTCGGTCGCGATCATCTTCGGGGTGAACACGCCGCATTGCTCCACCAGGTGGGCCGCGCCGTTCGACATCATGCGGATCTTAATGCCGCGCTTCAGCCGCCCGTCGCGCACCCGCACCAGGATGACCACGCCGAGGTATTGGTCGTACCAGCTATCCACCAGCAGCGCAGTCAGCGGCAGGCTGGCGTCGCCGGTGGGCGGGGGCAGGCGGGTGACGAGCGCCTCCAGCACGCCTTCGATGTTCAGGCCGGTCTTGGCACTGATCATCACGGCGTCCTCGGCGTCCAGGCCGATCACGTCCTCGATCTGCTGCTTCACCCGCTCCGGCTCGGCGGCCGGCAGGTCGATCTTGTTCAGCACGGGGACGATCTCGTGGTTGGCGTCCATCGCCTGGTAGACGTTGGCCAGCGTCTGCGCCTCCACCCCCTGGGAGGCGTCCACCACCAGAAGGCTGCCCTCGCAGGCGGCCAGCGACCGGCTCACCTCGTAGGCGAAGTCCACGTGGCCGGGCGTGTCCATCAGGTTCAGCTGGTAGGTCAGCCCGTCATGCGCCTTGTAGGCCAGCCGCACGGTCTGCGCCTTGATGGTGATGCCGCGTTCCTTCTCCAGCTCCATGTTGTCGAGCACCTGGGCCGTCATCTCGCGTGCCGACAGCCCGCCGCAGGCTTGGATCAGCCGGTCCGCCAGGGTGGACTTGCCGTGGTCGATATGCGCGATGATCGAGAAGTTGCGGATGCGGGCGAGCGGGGTGTCGGTCATGGTGCTCAAATAGGCGCAAACCAAGTCCGTGTCAGCGGAGGATGGCGCGGCAGCCCACTGGCCCGGGCTCGACCAGGAAGGCGGATACGCGAGTGACGTCCGGGCTGCGATACGGCGTGGAGGTCCGCTCCGCCCAGGTGGCGGATGCTGCGGAGGTGGTGCGGCTGCTGGCCAGCTGCGGCACGGCCGCCCCGGTGCGGGAGGTGGCGGAGCGGCTGGAAGCGATCCGCGCGCATGGCGCGGCGGCCTGCCTCGTCTCGTCCGGCTACGGTGGGTTGAGCGGCCTGGTGGCGCTGTCCTGGGCCCCTGTCCTGCACGAGCCGCGGTCCGTGGCCCACATCTCTGCCCTGGTGGTGGACCCGGAGGAGCGACGCCGCGGGATCGGGCGCATGCTGCTGAAAGCGGTGTCCCAGGCCGCGCGGGCGGCTGGCTGCGACGCCATCGAACTGGCCGTGCCGCCCGGCCAAGCCGCGCTGGAGGCGTTCTGCCGCGGCACGGGGTTCGCGTCCCAGGCCGAACTCTTCAGCCGCGTCCTGCGCAAGCGATCCTAACCGCGCTACCCGCGCAGCAGCCGCGCCGCCGCCACCGCGAAATACGTCAGCACGCCTGCGGCCCCGGCGCGCTTGAACGCCAGCAGGCTTTCCAGCATCGCGCGCTCGCCGTCGATCCAGCCGCGCGCAGCCGCACCCGCGATCATCGCGTATTCGCCGGACACCTGGTAGGCGAAGGTCGGCACGCCGAACCGCTCGTGCACCCGGTGGACGATGTCCAGATAGGGCATGCCGGGCTTGACCATCACCATGTCGGCGCCTTCGGCCAGATCCTGCGCCACCTCGCGCAGTGCCTCGTCGGTGTTGGCCGGGTCGATCTGGTAGGTCTTCTTGTCGCCCTTCAGCGCGTTGCCGGTACCCACGGCGTCGCGGAACGGGCCGTAGAACGCGCTGGCGTATTTGGCGGCGTAGCTCATGATCCGGGTGTCGATCAGCCCAGCCTCGTCCAGCCGGGCGCGGATCGCCCCGATGCGTCCGTCCATCATGTCGGACGGCGCGATGACGTCGATCCCGGCCTGCGCCTGGTGCAACGCCTGCGTGGTGAGCACGGCGATGCTGTCGTCGTTGTGGACGTAGCCGTCCCGGATCACCCCGTCATGGCCGTGGCTGGTGTAGCAGTCCAGCGCCACGTCGCCGACCAGGCCGACCTCCGGGAACTCGCGCTTCAGCAGCCGGGCGGCCCGGCACATCAGGTTGTCCGGGTCCAGCGCCTCGCTGCCGTCGGCGTCCTTGCGGTCGGCCGGGATGTTCGGGAACAGGGCGATGGCGGGGATGCCGAGCCGCGCGGCCGGATGCACGTGCTCCGCCAGGCGGTCGAGCGTCACCCGCTGCACGCCGGGCATCGACTCCACGGCGGTCACGCGGCCCTCGCCCTCGATGAGGAAGATGGGCCAGATCAGGTCGTCCACCGAAAGGTGGGTCTCGGCCACCAGACGCCGGGTCCAGGCATCGCGTCGGTTGCGGCGGAGGCGGGTGGTGGGATACTGGCCGATGCTCATGCGTCCAGTCTAACGCCACTGCCCGGCGGCGGGTAGAGCAGGCGGCCCCGCAATGATACGGTGGCGCCATGCGCTTCCTCGTCGTGATCCTGCTTCTGCTCGCCCCGGCCGCCCATGCCGAGGCGGTGCGCCTGCCTGGGCCGGAGGGCATCATGCTGAACGCGGAGCTGTATGCCGCCCAAGGCCGGACGCCGCAGCCGGCCATCGTCGTCCTGCACGGCTGCGGCGGCCCGCTGGCGACGCGGGACGAGGCTTGGGCCCGGACCCTTGCGGCCGCCGGCCACACCGTGCTTCTGCCGGACAGCTTCGGGTCCCGTGGGCTCGGCTCCCAATGCGCATCGCGTTCGCACCCGGTGACGGCGGCCGGCGTGCGGCGGCACGATGCGTTGGCGGTGCTGGCCTGGTTGGCCGCGCGGCCCGGCACTCCGCCGGGCGGCGTGGTGCTGGTGGGCTGGGCCGACGGCGCCAACACCGTGCTGGCCACCGGGCGCACGGCGCCGGACTTGCCTGCCGGCCTGGTCCGCGGCCTCATCGCCTTTTATCCCAGCTGCCGCGGCTTGGCCGAGGCGAAGGACTGGGTGCCCGCCGCACCGCTGTTGATCCTGATGGCCGAGACGGACGAGTCGGCCGTCGCCGCTTGCCGCACCCTGGCCGACCGGTTGCCCGGCAAGGTCACCCTGGCGACGCACGCCGGCACCAACCGGGACTTCGACGTGCCGCCGTCGCAGCCGCCGCTCCGCCGCCGCGGGGCACGGGCTGGCGCGCTGCACCCCGTGGCCGATGCGGGCACGCGGGAGGAGTCGGTGCGTCGCGTGCTCGCCTTCATCGCGGCCTTGTCGTAGCAACGTCCACCCTTCGGGAGAGCCGACCATGACCGAACAAAGCCCCACCGCCATCCCGCAGCGCTTCTTCTCCGCCCCGCTTGCCGAGACCGACCCGGTGCTCGCCGCCGTGCTGCGGGCCGAACTGGCCCGCCAGCAGGATGGGATCGAGCTGATCGCCAGCGAGAACATCGTCTCCGCCGCCGTGCTGGAGGCGCAGGGCTCCGTGCTGACCAACAAATACGCCGAGGGCTATCCGGGACGCCGCTACTACGGCGGCTGCGCCGAGGTGGACGTGGCGGAGCAGCTCGCCATCGACCGGGCCAAGCAGCTGTTCGGCTGCGGCTTCGCCAACGTGCAGCCGCATTCCGGCGCGCAGGCCAACCAGGCGGTGATGCTGGCGACGGTGCAGCCGGGCGACACCATCCTGGGGATGAGTCTGGCGGCCGGCGGGCACCTGACGCACGGGGCGGCGCCGAACCTGTCCGGCAAGTGGTTCCGTGCCGTGCAGTACGGCGTGCGGCGCGAGGACGGGCTGCTCGACTACGAGGAACTGGAGCGGCTGGCGCGCGCCGAGCGGCCGAAGATGATCGTCGCCGGCGGGTCCGCCTATCCGCGCGCGATCGACTTCGCCCGCATCCGCCGCGTGGCGGACGAGGTGGGCGCGATCTTCCTCGTCGACATGGCGCATTACGCCGGGCTGGTGGCGGCTGGGCTCTATCCGTCGCCGTTGCCGCACGCGCAGGTGGTGACGACCACGACGCACAAGACGCTGCGCGGCCCGCGCGGCGGCATGATCCTGACGAACGACGAGATGTTGGCCAAGAAGATCAACTCGGCGGTCTTCCCCGGCCTGCAGGGCGGGCCACTGATGCACGTCATCGCCGGCAAGGCGGCGGCGTTCGGCGAAGCGCTGCGGCCTGAGTTCCGCAGCTACCAGAAGGCAGTGTTGGAGAATGCCCGGGTGCTCGGGCAGACGCTGCGGGAGATGGGCTGCGACATCGTCACCGGCGGCACCGATTGCCACCTGGTGCTGGTCGACCTGCGGCCGAAGAACACGACGGGCAAGGCGGCCGAGGCGAGCCTGGAGCGTGCGCTGATCACCGCCAACAAGAACGCCATCCCGTTCGATCCCGCCAAGCCCGCCGTCACCAGCGGCATCCGCCTTGGCAGCCCGGCAGCCACCACGCGCGGCTTCGGCGCCGCCGAGTTCCGCCAGGTGGGCGCGATGATCAACACGGTGCTGGAGGGATTGTCCCAGTCCAACGACGGCGGCAACGCGGCGGCCGAGCAGGCCGTGGCGGCGCAGGTGCGGGAGCTGTGCGCGCGGTATCCGATCTACTGAGCATGTCGTGGGCCCGCACCCAACCCTCTCCCAGAGGGAGAGGGCTTCTCCTGCTCCGTCTCCCCCTGGGCTGGGCCATCGCATATGGCCGTGTCGCCGCTCTGGAACCCTCTCCCGCTGGCGGGAGAGGGCATGGTGAGGGTGGTCCGGCAGCGAAGAAATGCCCGGAGTCGGCTCGTTTTCGACCGGGCGGCGCCACCCTCTCCCGCCACCGGGAGAGGGAGCTCCGCCATATGCGATGGCCCTGCCCTCCGGGAGAAGGCCGGGGTGAGGGTGCCCGCGTGCCATGAGATGCCCGTTCTGCGGCCATGACGACACGCAGGTGAAGGACAGCCGCCCCGCCGAGGATGCCGCGGCCATCCGCCGCCGGCGCTTCTGCATCGGCTGCGGCCAGCGCTTCACCACCGTCGAGCGGGTGCAGCTGCGCGAGCTCACCGTGGTGAAGTCGGACGGTCGCCGGGTCGCCTTCGACCGGGACAAGCTCGGCCGTTCCGTCCGGATCGCGCTGCGCAAGCGCCCGGTGAGCGAGGAGCGGATCGAGCGCATCATCACGGGCATCGTCCGCCAGCTCGAGGCCTCGGGCGAGAACGACATCGTGTCCAAGCAGGTCGGTGAGATGGTGATGGAGACGCTGAAGGAGGTGGACGCGGTCGCCTACGTCCGTTTCGCCAGCGTCTACCGCAACTTCCGCGAGGCGAAGGATTTCGAGGCCTTCCTCGGCTCGCTCGAAGAACCCACATAGCGCAGTATGGTTGACCCATCCCACATGCGCGCCGCCTTGGCACTTGCCCGGCGCGGCCTGGGCACGACCTGGCCCAACCCGTCCGTCGGCTGCGTCGTCGTGCGGGAGGGGCGGGTGGTCGGCCGTGGCCTCACCCAGCCCGGCGGCCGCCCGCATGCCGAGACGCAGGCGCTTGCGATGGCGGGGGAGGCGGCACGGGGCGCCGACGCCTACGTCACGCTGGAGCCGTGCAACCACACCGGGCAGACGCCGCCCTGCACGGAGGCGCTGATCGCCGCCGGCGTCGCCCGGGTGATCGTGGCCGGTACCGACCCGGACAGCCGCGTCGACGGCGCCGGCATCGCCCGGTTGCGCCAGGCCGGGATCGAGGTCGTCACCGGGGTGCTCGCGGCCGAGGCGGACGCGATGCAGGCCGGCTTCCTGCACCGCGTGCGGCATGGGCGGCCGTTGGTGACGCTGAAGCTGGCCACCACGCTGGACGGCCGGATCGCAACCCGCGGCGGGGAGAGCCAGTGGATCACCGGCCCGGCGGCGCGCGAGGCGGCGCACGCCCTGCGCGGCCGGCACGACGCGGTGCTGGTCGGCGTCGGCACCGTTGCCGCCGACAACCCGTCCTTGACCTGCCGCATCCCCGGGTTCCGCACCCGGCCGGTGGTGCGCCTGGTGGTCGACAGCCACCTGCGCACGTCGTTGACCGCCCGGCTGGTGGCGACCGCCGCCACGGACCCGACCTGGATCATCCATCGCGGCGGCGTTCCGGCGGATCGATGCCAGGCCTTCGCCGGCGCCGGCGTGCGGCTGTTCGAGGTGCCGGGCGGGGAGCGCGGCGTGGACCTGCGCGCCGGTCTGGCGGCGCTGGGCGCCGCCGGGTTGACCCGGGTGCTGATGGAGGGCGGCGCCCAGCTTGCCGCGGGGCTGCTCCGCGACGGCCTCGTCGACCGCATCGCCTGGTTCCATGCCCCGGCCGTGATGGGGGGCGATGGCTGGCCGGCCGCCCAGGCGTTCGGCGTTGCCGGCCTCCCCGCCATGCCCCGCTTCACCCGCACGGATGTCCGCCCGGTAGGAGACGACATGCTCACCGAATTCAGCCTGGCCGCCTGATGTTCACCGGGATCATCAGCGCCGTCGGGCGCGTCCGCAGCATCGCGCCGATCGCCGCCGGGCAGGACATGCGCCTGGTGATCGAGCAGGCCTGGACCGACACGCCGGCGATCGGCGCCTCCATCGCCTGTTCGGGCTGCTGCCTGACCGTGGTGGAGCTGGGCCCGGACTGGTTCGCGGTGGACGCCTCGGCGGAGACGCTGGCCCACACCGTGCTCGGGAGTTGGGAGCCGGGCAGCCGCGTCAACCTGGAACGGGCTCTGCGCATGGGGGACGAACTGGGCGGCCACTTGGTGTCCGGCCACGTCGACGGCGTGGGCGAGGTGTTGGCCCGCACGCCGGAAAACGGCTCCACCCGTTTCCGCATCCGGGTGCCGGCGGCGCTGGCGCGGTTCATCGCGCCCAAGGGCAGCGTGGCGCTGAACGGCATCTCGCTGACGGTCAACGAGGTGGAGCGGGACGCGTTCGGCGTGAACATCATCCCGCACACGCTCGACCAGACGGACATGGCGGCGCTGGTCCCCGGCTCCCGCGTCAACGTGGAGATCGACACGCTGGCCCGCTACGTGGCGCGCCTGGCCGAGACGGCGTAGGAAGCCGGCATGAGCGAACTGAAGCGTGCGACGCTGCACGACTACATCACCAGCGCGGCCGAGATCATCGAGGAAGCCCGGTCCGGCCGGATGTTCATCCTGGTGGACGACGAGGACCGGGAGAACGAGGGGGACCTGGTGATCCCGGCGCAGTTCGCCACGCCCGACGCCATCAACTTCATGGCGCGCTACGCCCGCGGGCTGATCTGCCTGGCCATGACGCGGCACCGGGTGGAGCAGCTCGGCCTGCCGCTGATGGCGCAGGCCAACGGCACGCGGCACCAGACGGCGTTCACCGTCTCGATCGAGGCGCGGGAGGGGGTGACGACCGGGATCTCCGCGCATGACCGGGCGCATACCGTGGCGGTTGCCATCAACCCGGAGATGGGGCGCGACCAGATCACCACGCCCGGCCACGTCTTCCCCCTGGTGGCGCGGGAAGGCGGCTCGCTGATCCGCGCCGGCCATACCGAGGCTGCGGTGGACATCGCCCGATTGGCCGGGCTGAACCCGGCGGGGGTGATCTGCGAGGTGATGAACGACGACGGGTCCATGGCGCGGCTGCCGGACCTGGTCGCCTTCGCCCAGCACCATAACCTCAAGCTGGGCACCATCGCCGACCTGATCGCCCATCGCCGCCGCACCGAGCGGCTGGTGCGCCGGGTGACCGAGGGTGCCACGCTGCAGGCCGAGGGTGGCGAGTGGCGGATGATCGTCTACGCCAACACGGTGGAATACGCCGAGCACCTGGTGCTGCTGAAGGGCGACCTGGCCGTCGGGCCGCCGCCGCTGATCCGGGTGCATGCGGTGGACCTGCTGGGGGACATGCTGGGTGGCCCGCATGGCAACGAGCTGCACTCCGCCATGCGCATGATCGCCGCCGAGGGGCGCGGCGCGGTGGTGCTCATCCGGGAGGCCATTCCCACTTCGCTGTCCGACCGGGTGCAGAAGATGGACAGCAGCCCGCGGCCGGTGCGCTCCCTGCGCGACTACGGTGTCGGCGCGCAGATCCTGGCCGACCTGGGCGTGCAGGACATGGTGCTGATCTCCAACACGCACCGCATCGTCGTCGGGCTGGAGGCTTACGGGCTGAACATCGTCGGCCAGCGGCCGATCGACGGGGTGGCGGTTGCATGAGCACGCTCGACGCGCCGCTGCCGACCGCGCCGGAGGTTCCCGGCCCGCCTGCGCGGCTGCTGGTGGTGCGCGCGCCCTACTACCAGGGCGTCGTGGACGGCATGACGGCAGCGGCGCTGCGCATCCTGGACGAGGCCGGTGCGACCCACGACGTGCTGGACGTGGCCGGCGCGTTCGAGCTGGCGCAGGCCATCCGGATCGCGCTGCGTGGGCGTGAGCGGTTCGACGGCTTCGTGGCGCTCGGCTGCGTGGTCCGTGGAGAAACAGACCATTACGGCTTCATCTGCGCTGCCAGCATGAACGGCTTGATGGACGTGGCGCTGCAGTATGGCATCGCATTGGGCACGGGCCTGCTGACGGTCGACACCTTGGCCCAGGCCACGGCACGGTCGGGTCCGGACGGTCACAACAAGGGGGCGGAGGCCGCAGTCGCCGCCCTGCGCCAGATCAACGCGGCCCGGCGACTCGGCGCAGCCTGATGGGCAAACCGGCGAAGGGCCGCCCGCGGACCGCCAGCCGCGTGGCGGCGGTGCAGGCCCTGTTCCAGTCCGAACAGACGGGCGAGACGGTCGAGACGATCGTGGACCAGTTCGTGCGCCATCGGCTGGGCGAGCTCCCGGGTTCCGGCGGGTTCGAGGAAGGCCGCGTGCCCGATGCGGACGTGCGCCTGTTCGGTCGCATCGTTCGGCAGGCGGTGCAGGAGCAGGATGCGCTCGACCGGCTGGTGTCCGACTCGTTGCCGGCCGAGTGGCCCTATGCCCGGCTGGACCCGGTGCTGCGGGCGCTGCTCCGCGCGGCCGGGGCGGAACTGGGCATGGCCGATGGGCCGCCAGCGCGCGTGGTGCTCAACGAATACCTGGACGTGGCGCACGGCTTCTTCACGGGCGACGAGCCGCGCATGGTCAACGGGTTGCTGGACCGCATGGCGCGGGTGCTGCGCACCGGCGAGTTCCAGAGCGCCGCCGACCCGGCGGATTGAGCATGGCGCTGCCGCCGGAGTTTTCCCGCATCGCCAGGCACTTCCGGCCGCTTGCCGGGCCAGGATCGCTCGATCTGACCGACGATGCGGCCGTGTTCGCGCCACCGCCTGAACGTGAGGTGGTCATCACGGCGGACGCCATGGTGGAGGGCGTCCACTTCTTGCCCGGCACCGCGCCCGATCTGGTCGCGCGCAAGCTGCTCCGGGTAAACCTGTCGGACCTGGCGGCGATGGGCGCGGTGCCACTCGGCTACCTGGTCACGGTTTCCGTCCCGCGCAGTTGCGGGGATGATTGGTTCGCCGGCTTCGCGGCCGGGCTGCGTAGGGATCAGGCGGAGTTCGCGATCGCCCTGCTCGGCGGTGACACGACGGAGACGCCTGGACCGCTGACGCTGTCGCTGACCGCCATCGGGCATGTCTCGCCGGGGCAGGCGGTGCTCCGTTCGGGCGCACGGGCGGGAGACGAGGTGTGGGTCACCGGCACGATCGGCGACGGCGTGCTGGGGCTGCACGCGGCGCGCGGCGAGCTGCCGGACCCCGACGGCTATCTCCGGGGGCGCTACGACCTGCCGAACCCGCGGCTGGGCTTGCCGCTGGCCGGGTGGGCCCATGCGGCGATGGACGTGTCCGACGGGCTGTTCCAGGACCTCGGGCATATTTGTCGCGCCAGCGGGCTTGCCGCCGTGGTGCAGGCGGCGGCGATCCCGCTCTCTCCGCAGGCCATCGCCGCTGGTCCGGCCTGGCGCGAGACCGCCTGGGTGGGCGGCGACGACTACGAGCTGTTGCTGGCCGTGCCGGCAGGGCAGGCGGCGCCACCCGGCGTCCGCGCGACCCGGATCGGGCGGTTCCAGGCCGGGGAGGGCGTCACGGTCCTGGACGCGCAAGGCGATGTCCTGCCGGTCGCCGACCGCGGCTGGAGCCACTTCGCCTAGACAAGGCGCCCGATCCGCTGGATGAGTCGGGCATAGCAGGAGGCGCAGATGGATCAGGTGGAATGGGCGAAACTCACCGGGCCCGAGATCAGGGCGGTGGCGGCCAAGCCCGGCGCGATGGCGGTCCTGCCCATCGGCTCGCTCGAGCAGCACGGGCCGCATCTCCCGGTGATCACGGACACGGCCAGCGCCAGCGCCGCCGCCGTCCGGGCTGCCGGACTCGTCGCCGGGGAGGTCCCGGTGCTGGTGCTGCCGGGCCTCTGGACGGGGATGAGCGAGCACCATCTGCCGTTCGGCGGCACCATCAGCCTCAACTTCAGCGAGTTGCAAGGCGTGCTGCGCGGCATCGTGCGGTCGCTTCGCGCCATCGGCTTTGCCCGGTTGCTGATCGTCAACGGCCATGGCGGCAACGTCGAGCCGCTGGCGGTCGCGGCGCGCGAGCTGGCGCATGAGTTCGGCCTGCCCGTCGTGGCCACGACCCCGTGGTACCTGACGCGTGACAAGATCGGCGCCATCGCCGAGACGGCGGAGACGCCCGCCCATGCCTGCGAGGGGGAGACGTCGGTGATGCTCGCGGTCGCGCCGGAGCTGGTGCGGACCGACAAGTTCGACGAGGCCGTGCGGCAGCGGCCGGAGCCGACGCCGAAATACGACGGGCTCAGCCGCTTCTGGAGCTTCTCGGAGCGTGCGCCGGTGACGGGTGTGCGCGGCGACCCGCGCCCGGCAACCGCGGACAAGGGCGAACGGTTCCTGGACGTCCAGGCGCAGGCGCTCGCCGAGGCGATGCTGGACAAGGGCCTGTGGCGCGCGCCAGACCCGGTCTGGTCACCTGGCCGCGGACAGGGCAACACCGCCGGGCACGCGGACGGCTAAGCCGGACGTTTCCCAGAAGGAGAGGGAGAAGATGGGAGCGGTTCAACGCCGCGCGGGGCGCTTGAGCGGCAGGTTGGTGCGGTAGATCACCCGCTTCAACGCGAAGGCGGAGCGGACGCCGCGGACGCCGGGCAGCCGCGTCAGGCGGGTGCGGAGGAACTCCTCGTAGGTGCCCAAATCCGCCGCCACGACGCGCAGCAGATAGTCGCTGGCGCCCGTCATCAGCATGCATTCCATCACTTCGGGCAGGTCGGCGATCGCGGCCTCGAATGCCTCCAGCATCTCCTGTGTCTGGCCAAGCAGCTCCACGGACACCATGACGTTGACCGGCAAGCCGACGCGATCCTGGTCCAGAAGCGCCACGTAGCCGGTGATGATCCCGCTTTCCTCCAGCAGCTTTTGCCGACGGTGGCAGGGCGAGGGCGACAAGCCGGCCGCGTCGCTCAATTCCACCGTGGTGGCTCGGCCGTCGCGTTGCAGGTGGTCCAGGATGGAAACATCGATCCGGTCCAGTCGCACAGGCAAACCTCCTACGTTGCAGCGCACCATTGGGAAGATCTGCCAATTCTATCGATCGCGGGCGCAAAATACGACAGCATCCGCCTCCTATTTTCCCGCTAGGCTTTGCCCACATCGGCTGCGGGAGAAAGCGAATGGATGTAGGCCTCGGCACCGTCCCCACCACGCTGGAAAGCCGCTATGCGGAGCTCGACAGTCCCGTCCTGCTGACGGGGATCCAGGCGCTGGTCCGCGTCCTGCTGGAACAGGCGCGGCTGGATCGCGCAGCCGGGCGGAAGACCGGCGGCTTCGTGTCAGGCTACCGCGGCTCGCCTCTCGGCGGGCTGGACCAGGAGCTGTGGCGCCGCGGCAAGCTGCTCGACGCGCATGGCATCAAGTTCCAGCCCGGGCTGAACGAAGACCTCGCGGTGACCATGCTGTCCGGCACCCAGCAGCTCGACTTCTATCCCGGCGCCACCGTCGATGGCGTGTTCGGGATGTGGTATGGCAAGGGCCCGGGCGTGGATCGCTCCGCCGACGCGCTTCGCGTCGCCAACGCCTTCGGCAGCCACCGCAACGGCGGCGTGCTCTGCATCGCCGGTGACGACCACGGTGCGCATTCCTCCACCTTCCCGCACCAGACCGACCAGATCTTCGAGGCGGTGATGATGCCGGTGCTCCAGCCGGCGGACGCCTCGGAGATCATCGAGTTCGGCCTGGCCGGCATCGCGCTGTCGCGCTTCTGCGGCCTGTGGGTGGCGATGAAGACCATCGCCGAGACGGCCGAGCAGGCGGCCACGGTGACCGTGCCGTCCGAACGGGCGTTCGTCACACCGGGTATCGTCGTCCCGCCGCACGGCTTCAACATCGATGTGACGCTGAAATGGCCGGCCGAGCGCTTCGTGTTCGAGGCGCGGATGCTGGACGAGCGGCTTCCCGCCGCGGGGGCCTGGTGGCGTGCCAACGGCATCGACCGGGTGACGCAGGGTGGCGCGGAGGCGCCGGTCGGCATCGTGACGGTCGGCAAGGCGCACCACGACGTGCTGCACGCGCTGGCAGCCATGGGGCTGTCGCGCCATCCCGGGCTCGCGGTCTACAAGGTCGGGATGACCTGGCCGCTGGAGACGGAGGGGCTGAAGGCCTTCGCCCGCGGCCGCCGCGCCCTGCTGGTGGTGGAGGAGAAGCGCTCCTTCGTGGAGGCGCAGGTCCGCGCGGCGCTCTATAACCTGCCGGCGGACCAGCGCCCGGCGGTGCTGGGCAAGACCGGGCTGGACGACGCACCGCTGTTGCCCGCGGCGATGGAGCTGTCGCCCGAGCTGCTCGCACGCGCACTGGCCCGGACGCTGCCCGCGTTCGGCATCCAGGCGGCCGAGCCGGACATGCAGGAGGCGCCGGTGCGGCCGGATGGCCTGTTGGCGCGGGCGCCGACCTTCTGCGCCGGGTGCCCGCACAACACCTCCACCCGGCTGCCGGATGGCTCCTTCGCGATGGCGGGGATCGGCTGCCACGTGATGGCCATGCAGAACACGCCCGGCACCGGGTTGTTCAGCGTGATGGGCGGGGAGGGTGTGGCCTGGGGCGGTCTGGCGCCGTTCACCAGCCTGCCGCACGTGTTCGCCAACATGGGGGACGGCACCTACCAGCACTCCGGCCTGCTGGCGATCCGCCAGGCGGTCGCGGCCAAGAGCCGGATCACCTACAAGGTGCTGTATAATGATGCGGTCGCGATGACCGGCGGCCAGCCGGCCGAGGGTGGCCCGACCGTGATCGACATCGCGCGGCAGATCGCGGCGGAAGGTGTCGCCAAGATCGCGCTGGTCGCCGACGACCCGGCACGGCTGCCCGACGCCGGCGAGCTGCCGCGGGGCGTGGCACGCCATGGCCGCGAGATGCTGCCGCAGCTGCAAGCGGAGTTCGCGGCCTATGACGGCGTGTCCGCGATCATCTACGACCAGGTCTGCGCGACCGAGAAGCGGCGGCGGCGCAAGCGCGGCACCATGGCGGTGGCCGACGTGAAGGTCGCGATCAACCCGCGGGTCTGCGAGAACTGCGGCGATTGCTCGACCCAGTCCCACTGCATCGCCATCGAGCCCATCGACACCGAATATGGCCGCAAGCGGCGCATTTCGCCCACGAGCTGCAACACGGATCTGTCGTGCCTGAAGGGGTTCTGTCCCTCCTTCGTGACCTCCAGCACCGACGCGCCCAAGCAGGACGACGCGGCGCTGTGGCAGGCGCGGGAGGCGGAGTTCGCAGCCGGCCTGGCCGACCCGACCCTGCCTGACCTGGCGACGCCGTGGCGCGGCCTGTTCGCCGGGATCGGCGGCGGCGGCATCGTCACGGCCGGCGCCATCGTGGCCATGGCCGCGTCGGTGGAGGGCCGGCAGGTCAGCACGTTGGACTTCACCGGCCTGGCGCAGAAGAACGGCGCCGTCGTGTCCCACGTGCAGATCGCGGCGGAGGGGCTGGATGTCGTCCGCATCCCCACGGGCGAAGCGGACGTGATGCTGGCGGCCGACCTCGCCGTGGGCGCGCAGCGGGGCGTGCTGGAGCGCATGCGGCGCGGCGGCGCGGTGATCGGCAACCTCGACCTGCAGGCCAACAACAGCTTCATCGCGAACCGGGACCTGGTGATCGATGCCGGGCTGCACCGCCGGGTGATCGACCGGGCCGTCGGCGGCAACGCCAGCACCTACCTGCGGGCGACCGCGCTGTCGGAGCGGCTGTTCGGCCAGGCACAGGCGCTCAACACGCTGCTGATGGGGCTGGCGTGGCAGGCCGGATTGCTGCCGGTGGGGCAGGAAGCGTTGCTGCGCGCGATCGAGCTGAACGGCACCGCGGTGGCGCTGAACCGCCGTGCCTTCACCTGGGGCCGCATCCTCCATCTCCGGCCGGAGTTGGCGGACGCGGTGCTGGCGGGCGAGGATTTGCCGCCCACGACGTTCGAGGCACTGGTGGCCGGGCGCGAGGCCGAGCTGGTGCGGTACCAGTCCGCACGGTTGGCGAGGCGCTATCGCCGGGTGGTGGACCAGGCGGCCGAGCGTGAGGCGGCGGTGTTCGGCCAGCCTGGCCGCTTCGCCCGGGCTGTCGCCGAGGGATTGTTCCGTGCCTATGCCTACAAGGACGAGTACGAGGTCGCCCGCCTGCACGCCGGCGCGACCTATGGGGAGAAGCCGGTGTTCCACATGGCGCCGCCGCTGATCTCGGGGGTCGACCCGGCGACCGGGCGGCGCAAGAAGGTCGCCATCTCCGGCCGGATCGCGCTGCCGCTGTTCCGGATGCTTCGGCATGGCAAGGTGCTGCGGGGCACTCCGCTGGACCCGTTCGGCTGGCAGGCCGAACGGCGGGCCGAGCGCGCGTTCGCCCGCGATACGGAGGCCAGCATCGCCCGCGCGACCGCCAAGCTGCGCCCGGCGACGCTGGACACGGCAGTGGCGCTCGCGGATATTCCGATGAACGTCCGCGGCTTCGGCCCGGTGAAGGACAAGGCGATGCGGGAGGCAGGCCCGGTGCGCGCAGCCTTGCTGGTGGCGCTGGATGCCGAGCCGGTCGCGCTCGCGGCAGAGTAAGGAAGCGACGTCATGTTGGACAACACCGACCCGAGTGCCCTGATCGTCGAGACCGCCCGCCGATTCGCGCAGGAACGGCTCGCGCCCGGCGCCGCTGCGCGCGAGAAGGCCGGCCGTATCGAGCCGGAGATCGTGCGCGAACTGGGCGAGATGGGCTTCCTCGGCGCCACGCTGTCATCCGAGTGGGACGGCGCGGAGATCGACATGGCGACCTACGCTCGGGTCGTGGAGGAGATCGCCGCGGGCGACGGCTCCGTCTCCACCCTGGTGAGCGTGCACAACGCGCCGACCTGCGAGATCCTCCAGCATTATGGGACGGACGCGCAGCGGCAGCAGTGGCTGCGCCCGATGGCGACGGGGGCGGCGCTCGGCTCCTTTGCGCTGACCGAGCCTGGCGCCGGATCGGAGGCGTCCGGCCTGCGGACGCGGGCGGTGCGGGATGGCGAGGACTACGTCATCACCGGGTCGAAGCAGTTCATCTCCAACGCCGCGATCGGCCAGACCACGCTGCTGTTCGCGATGACGGACCCGGCGGCGGGCAAGAAGGGCATGTCCTGCTTCGTCGTCAGCAACGACACGCCGGGCTACCAGGTCGCGCGCGTGGAGGAGAAGCTGGGGCAGAAGGCGTCCGACACCTGCCACCTGGTGTTCGACGGCATGCGCGTGCCGGCGGCGCAGCGGATCGGGCAGGAGGGCGAGGGCTACCGGATCGCGCTTTCCACGCTGGAGGCCGGGCGGATCGGCATCGCCGCGCAGTCGGTCGGCATGGCGCGTGCGGCGCTGGAGTATGCGATCGGCTACGCCAAGGAACGCCGCAGCTTCGGCAAGGCGATCATCGACCATCAGGCGGTCGGGTTCCGCCTGGTGGATGCCAAGACGCGGCTGGAGGCGGCGCGCCAGCTGGTGCTGAACGCGGCCCGGCTGAAGGATGCCGGGCAGCCGGCGTTGGAAGCTGCGGCGATGGCCAAGCTGTTCGCGTCGGAAGCGGCCGAGGCGGTCTGCTCCGCGGCGATCCAGACGTTGGGCGGTTACGGCTTCCTGTGCGACTACCCGGTGGAACGGATCTACCGCGACGTACGGGTGTGCCAGATCTACGAGGGCACCAGCGACATCCAGAAGATCATCCTGCAGCGCATGCTGTAACGCCCGGCGTCGTGTGGTAGGGCGCCGCGCTGTCCCGTCAGCCCAATGAGAGGACGCCTTGCCAGATCTCGGGCTGCACGGTGTAGCCGGTGCCGGAGCGGGCGATCCGGACGAAGCCGGGGAAGTGCATGTGCATGCCGGTGACCAGCAAATCCTCGGCAGCCGCCCGTTCGAGGATGTCGAGCCGGGTCTTCGTCGCGAGCGCGGGATCGCTGTCGAACGGCAGGGTGGCCGCAGGGATGGCCGCCTGCACCTCCGGCACGTGCAGGATGTCGCCCCAGATCAGCAGGCGGTCCGAGCCGGCGCCGACGGCGTAGCCGGTGTGGCCCGGTGTGTGGCCGGGCAGGCTCACCGCTTCGATCCCGGGCAGCGGATCGGTTCCCCTGAACCGGCGCACGCGGTCGCCATAGGCGCCGACGGTCTTGTGGATGAGGTCGAAGGTCCCTTGCCGCGACTCTGGCGCTGCCGCCCGGTTGGTCTCGCTCAGCCAATAGGCCGCCTCGGCTTCGGGCACGACCAGGTCGGCGTCGGCGAAGACCGCGGCGCCCGCGCTGTCCAGCAGCCCGCCGATATGGTCGCTGTGCAGATGCGTCAGCAGCACCACGTCGATCTCCGCCGCGGACACGCCAGCTTCCTCCAAATTGTGCCGCATCCGGCCGGCGCCGGGCCCCATCAACGCTCCCGCCCCGGCGTCGACCAGCACGGTTCGGTCAGGCCATTGCAGCAGGAACGTGTTGACGGCGGTGGTGAAAGGCGGCCGGCGGCCCGCAGCGCGCTGCAAGGTCTCCACTTCGTCCGGGCTGATGCCTTGCAGGATGCCGGGCGGGAAGATGGCGTGGCCGTCGCTCAGCGCGGTGACGAGCACGTCCCCGACCATGCGGCGGTAGACACCGGGAACCTGGTCCGTCGCGATCATGCAGCGTGCTCCTCAGTGATATGGCCCAGCCGGCCGGCCAGGTCCTGGATGAACTGCCAAGCCACCCGGCCGGATCGGCCACCCCGGCCGGCAGACCAGGCGATCGCCTCCGCCTGCAACGCCGCCGGGTCGACCGGCAAGGCCAGATCGCTGGCGTAAGCCTGAACCATGGCGAGGTAGGTTGGTTGGTCGCAGTTGTGGAAGCCGATCCATAGCCCGAAACGGTCGGACAGCGATACCTTCTCCTCCACCGCCTCGCCGGGGTTGATGGCGCTGCCGCGCTCGTTCTCGATCATGTCCCGCGGCATTAGGTGGCGGCGGTTGGACGTGGCGTAGAACAGCACGTTGGCGGGCCGACCCTCGATGCCGCCATCCAGGACGGATTTCAGCGCTTTGTAGTCGGCATCCTCCCGCTCGAAGGAGAGGTCGTCGCAGAACACCAGGCAGCGGCGGTCGCTGGCCCGCAGCAGGTTGAGCAGGCCGGGCAGGGTCGCGATGTCCTCGCGCGCGATCTCGACCAGCGCCAGGCTGCCGGGATGGCGGGCCAGCGCCTCCGCGTGCGCAGCCTTCACCAGGGAGGATTTGCCCATGCCCCGGGCGCCCCACAGCATGGCGTTGTTGGCCGGCAGCCCGGCGGCGAAGCGCACCGTGTTGGTCAGGAGCCGGTCGCGCTGCGGCGCCACCCCTTGCAGCAGTCCAAGCCGCACATGCGCCACGTGCGGCACCGGCTGCAACCGGGCGTCCTCCGGGTGCCAGACGAACGCGTCGGCATCGGCCAGGGCCACGGCGGCACGCGGCGGAGGGGCCAAGCGGTCCAACGCATCGGCGATGCGGGCGAGCAGGGGGGCTAGGCTTGCGTCCAACGGGGCCTCGGCTTGACGGGGAAGCCGGGCAAACTATGGTCCGCCGCCACCCACCGCAACCCGGACCCCGTCATGTTCATCTCTTCCGCCCATGCCCAGGGCTTCGACCTGGGCGGCGCGTTCGCGCAGTATTCGCAATTCCTGCCCATCGTCCTGATCTTCGGCGTGTTCTACTTCCTGCTGATCCGGCCGCAGCAGACCGCCCAGAAGAAGCTCAAGGCCCGGCTGTCGAACCTGCGCCGCGGGGACAAGGTGGTCACCGGCGGCGGGCTGGTCGGCGTGGTGCAGCGGGTGAAGGAAGGCAGCAACGAGGTGGAGATCGAGCTGGCCCCGAACGTCCGGGTGACGGCGGTGCGCGAGACGATCAACACCGTGATCGACCCGGTGGCGGCGAACGATACGAAGAAGTAAGGAGCGTGGGATGAGGGTGGGGCGACAGGCAGGCTGGTTGGCTCTCGGTTTGGCGATGTCCGGCTGCGCCGCGCCAGCCGGCGTGGTGCCGGCCGCCGTCCAGGGCGCTGCCGCGGACTACCCGCCGATGATCCTGGGCCGCAACGTGCATGCCACCGACGGGAGCGACGTGCCGCGTTCCTGTCCGGCGCCCGGCGCCCGGGTGGAGCAGAAGGGCGGCCCCGCCTTCGAATACGGCGGCTCCGACCCATCGAGCCCCGACCTCTGCGTGATGAAGGTTGGCGGCGACACCGTGAAGGGCTGGTACGGCATCTGGCTGACGGACTGGCCGGGCGCGGATAACGCCCGCGGGGCGCTGCGCCAGATCATCCATGCCCCCAGCGGCACCGTGACGGGGTTCGACACGAACATGTTGCCGGGTCTTCAGTGGCATGACCTGGTCCGCAACGAGGGCGTCGAGGACATCCTGCTGTTGGGCCACACCTACCACGCGCTGAAGCTCAGCCATTACCGCGAAGGCTTCGGCAACAACGACTATCGCTCCGTCAGCACGGTGTGGAAGGACATCCCGACCGGCATGCTGATCTACGGGACCTACCAGCACATCTCCGGCACGCCGGAGATCGACGACCCGCTGCTGCCGACCGCCATCGTTCCGGCGAAGTAGCGCCTGCCGCTACGAGGCCAGGACGCTCTGCAACTTCGCGGCAAGGTCCTCCCGCAGGTAGGGCTTGCGCAACAGTGCCACGTCCGCAGGGAGTTCGCGCACGCCGCCGGTGGCGGTGGCGGTGTAGCCTGAGGTGAGGAGGACCTTCAGGTTGGGCCGCAGCAGCCGAGCCTCGTCGGCCAGTTGCGCGCCGTTCATGCCGCCCGGCATCACCACGTCGGAGAACAGGATGTCGATCCGCTCCGGATAGCGCAGCAGGTCGAGTGCGATGCGCGCGTCCGACGCCGTCATCACGCTGTAGCCGAGGGCCGTCAGGCTCTCCCCGGCCATCTCCCGCACCGTCTCGTCGTCCTCCACCACCAGCACCACCTCGCCACCGGTCGCACGGCGGAGGGGGACGACCATGTCGCCGGGGGCCGGGCGCGACGCGCCGTGCGAGCGGGGCAGATAGAGGATGACGCTGCATCCCTTGCCGGGCGAAGTCTCGACCTTGCACGTGCCGCCGGCCTGCTGGACGAAGCCGTAGACCTGGCTCAGCCCGAGCCCCGTCCCCTTGCCGACGTCCTTGGTGGTGAAGAACGGTTCGAACGCGCGGGTGGCGGTGGCGGCATCCATGCCCGACCCATCGTCGGACACCGTCACGCGGAGATAGTGGCCCGCCGCCAACCCGGCGACCCTGTGCCCGCCCTCCTCTCCGACCTGCACGTTGCGGGTGGCGATTCGCAGGGTGCCGCCCTCCGGCATCGCGTCGCGCGCGTTGCCGGCCAGGTTCAGCAGCACTGCCTGGAACTGGTTGGGGTCGATCCGGGCCGGATCGAGCTCTGGGTCGAGTTCGAGCTCGATGCGGATCGCCTCGCCCACGCCGCGCTGCAGCAGCGGCAGGAACTCCCGCACCAGCCGGTTCGGGTTCAGCGTCTCCGTTTGCAGGACCTGGCGCCGCGAGAACGCCAGCAGCTTCTCCGTCAACTCGGTGCCGCGTCGCCCGGCGGTGAAGGCGTTCCGCGCCAGGCGCTCCACGCGGGAGGCGCTTTGCGGGGTGCGGATGATCAGGTCCAGGCTGCCCAGGATCACCGTCAGCAGATTGTTGAAGTCGTGCGCCATCCCGCCCGTGAGCTGGCCGATCGCCTCCATCCGCTCCACTTGGCGCAGCCGCTCCTCCGTCTCACGCCGCTTGGTCGTGTCCATCAGGCAGCCGGCGATGGCGACTGGCTTTCCAGCCGGGTCGAACGAGGTTCGGCCCCATAGCGCCACCCAACGCACGGCATCGTCCGACCGGCGGATGCGGCATTCGAGCTCCAGCCGCCCGTCCCGCATCGCCTGCTCCAGCGCGGCGCCGGCGGCGAGCCGGTCCGACGGGTGGACGTGATCGATGAACGTCGCCATGGACCATTCCGGCTGCAGCTTCGCGTAGCCGAAGATGGCGTCGTGCCGCAGCGTGCGCTGCGCCGTGCCGGAGATCAGGTCCCACTCCCATCCGGCCATCTCGCTGGCGTCGAGTGCGAGCTCCAGGTTGGCCCGGGCGGCTTGCGCCTCCGCCCAGGCGGCGTCCCGGTCCACCGCCGTCTCTTCAGCCCGGTGATAGAGGAAGTCGAGCTCCCACAAGTACACCCCAAGGATGACCAGCCCGGCCACCAGCGCCGCGACCCGCCCGGCAAACCAGCCGACGGTGTACCGGGCTGCAGCGGCGTCGGTGACGACGTTGTCCAGCAGCAGCAGCGCGAGCGAGACGGCGAGCCACAGCTGCAACACGCTGCGCAACCGCGTGGTCCAGCACAGGACCACCAGGGCCGAGATCGTCAGCAGCGACAACACGGGGCCGATGCCCGACGTGGTCAGCGCGCGGTAACCGCCGTCGGGGTCCGAGGATACGGGAAGGTAGCCGACGCCATGCACCACCAGGACGGTGATCGCCGCGCCCGCCGCGCAGACCGTGGCGACGGTGCCCCAGAGGGCGGTGTCGACCAAAGCCGGCGGCGTGGTGCGGGCCCGGCCGTCCCCCTCCATGACCGCATAGGGCAGGGCGAACAGTGGCGGTCCGAGGTGCCAGAACGTCCACAGCCAGGTCAGCGTGGCCGGCCCGCGGCCAAACAGCAGGCCGTCGGCCAGCATGTTCGGGGTGCAGGCCAGTTGCACGGCGACCATCAGGGTGGTGTAGAGCGCTCCCGCACCGAGGATCAGCAGCGGCACGGAGCGGATGCGGCGATACTGGGCCAGGAAGAGCCACGCCGTGAGCGCGTAGACCAGCACGAGCACGCCCTGGTTCAGCGCCAGGAAGCCCGGCATGGCCGGGACGGGGCTGCCCGCCCAGGGCAAGACCGCGGCGGTCGCGGCCGCGAACACCAGGCAGAGCCCGAGCGCCGCCAACCAGGAACGGCGCCCCGCTTCCTTCGTGGCCAAGGTCTGCAGCAGCGGACGGGCGGTGACGGTATGACCCTGTGCGCTGCGGGGCGGGGGCCCTGCTCGCGGTGTACTCGACTCAACCGTCATCCGGCACTCCCACATCGCTCCAGCAAGGCGCCCGTCACCACGCTCCAGCCGGCTTTTCTCCAAATCGTCCTAGCGGAGGTATGTTGATGTATCGGATACCCGGTGTGAAGAGGCGTCGCGCCTGTTCATGACTCCGGCCATCGCCGGTTAACGGCTGGCGCGGGTCGGCCTCATCTTCTCCGGGTCGTGAAGAGGATCTCTTCCTCGACCAGCCCGGCGATCGCGTCGTCCGAATAGCCATGCTCCGCCAGGATCGCGGCGCCATGTTCCCCGAAGCGGGGCGGGAGAGACCGCGCGCCACCGGGCGTGCGGCTGAGCTTGATGGGCGTGCCGAGCGCGCGGAAGCCATCGCGCTCCGTGACCATTTCCCGTGCCGCGGTATGCGGCGCACCGAGCGCCTCGTCGACCTGCAGCACCGGCCCGGCGGGCAGGCCGAGCTTGGAGAGCCGTTCGCTCAGCGCGTGGCCGTCCTCTCCGGCGAAGGCGGCGACCAGGATGGATCGGAGCTCCGCCCGGTGCTGGTTGCGCAGCGCGTTGCTGGCGAAGCGCGGGTCGGCCGCCACGTCCGGGCGGTCGATCGCGACGGCGAGCTTGCGGAACTGCCCGTCATTGCCGATCGCCAGGAACACCTCGCAGGTGGCGGTGGGGAAGGCATCGTACGGCGTGATGTTGCTGTGGGGGTTGCCCAGGCCAGCCGGCCGCTTGCCGCCCAGCAGGTAGTTCGCCGCGGACGGGTGCAGCAGCGCCAGCCCACAATCGTACAGCGTCATGTCGAGGAACTGGCCGCGGCCGGAGCGGGCGCGTTCCTGCAATGCCAGGAGGATGCCGACCGTGCAGTACAGCCCGGTCGCCAGGTCCACGACGGGCGTGCCCATCCGCATGGGTCCGGTCGAGGCGGTGCCGTTGATGCTCATCATGCCGACCATGGCCTGGACGATGGCGTCGTAGCCGGGCAGGCCGCCCAACGGACCTTCCGCCCCGAAGCCGGAGACGCGGCAGTGGATCAGGCGCGGGAACAGCGGCTCGAGCGTGTCGTAGCCGAGGCCCCATTTCTCCATGCCGCCAGGCTTGAAGTTCTCCACCAACACGTCCGCGCCTTCGAGCAGGCGCATCAGGACCGCGCGGCCGCCGGGCTTGCCGAGGTCGAGCGCCAGGGCGCGCTTGTTGCGGTTCACGCCGAGATAGTAGCTGGCGTCGCCCGCCGCATCGAAGGGCGGACCCCAATCCCGCGTCTCGTCGCCCTGCGGCGGCTCGACCTTGATGACGTCGGCGCCGTGGTCCGAAAGGATCATCGTGCAGTAGGGGCCGCCCAGCACCCGCGTCAGGTCGATCACCTTCAGCCCGGCGAGCGCCCCCGGGCCAGGCATGGCGGTCAACCGAGTGCGACCGCCAGCGCTTCGGCGCTGCGGCCGTTCGCGATCGTGGCGGCCAGCCCGTTCCAGTGCGCGCCGTTCACCCGGGCGAACCCGTGGTCCGCACCCTCGTAGTTGAACGCCTGGATGTGCGACTGCCCCCGCGCCGCCGCGATGACATTGGCCCGTCCGGCGGCCGGGAAGAAGCCGTCCTCCCCGGCGATGTGCATGACCAGCGGCGCGCGCAGGTGCTCGAAATGCGCCACCTGGTCGTCGATGCCGACCCCGTAATACGACACGTTCACGTCCGCGTCCGACGACACCGCCATCATCACCGCCAACCGGCCGCCCAGGCAGTAGCCCATCGTGCCCACGTGGCCGTTGCAGCCGGGCATGGTGCGCGCGGCCGAGACGGTGGCCTTCAGGTCCTCGACGCCCTTGGCCTGGTCGAACTTGCCGAGGTAGTCCATCGCCTGCTTCCACTCCGCCTCGGTCCTGTCGGTCAGGTCGATGCCCGGCTGCAGGCGCCAGAACAGGTCCGGACAGACGGCGATGAAGCCCAGATCGGCGACCTGGGCGGCCGTGGCGCGCATCGCCTCGTTCACGCCGAAGATCTCCTGGATCAGCACGACGGCGCCGGCCGGCTTGGCCACCGGTTCGACCACCAGGGCGGAAAAGCTGCCCGAGCCGTCAGCCGCCTGCACCGTCATCGTCGCCATCGGCACTCTCCTTGAGGGTTGCGGGAGCATAACCTGCGCCGGCCGGGACGCCAGCCGTCGAATGGTGATTTACTTGCCAGCCCCGCTTGCACTAGCGTCCCGCCCAACGCTGGGCGAACGCCGGTGACCAACTGAGGAGATCCTGTCCGAATGTCAGCCCTGAGACTGATTCCCGCGCTTGCGGTCCTCGCCCTGCCCGTGGCGGCCGCGGCGGCTGACCCGATCAAGATCGGGGTGATCGCCGAGAACTCGGCCATTTCCGGCATCGCCATCCCGAACGGCGCGCAGATCGCGGCCGACGAGATCAACGCCAAGGGCGGCGTCGACGGGCGGCAGATCCAGATCGTCGCGTACGACGACCACAACTCCGCCGCCGACGCGGTGCGTGCGATGCAGCGGCTGTCCAGCGAGGACAAGGTCAACGCGGTGATCGCAAGCTACACCAGCGAGGTGGCGTTGGCGCTGGAGCCATGGGCCGGCCGGCTGAAGATGCCGACGGTGACGCCCGGCGCGGCCAGCGACGACATCAGCGCGCGCATCCATGGCGACTACGGCCATCTGAAGTACTTCTTCCACGGCTACCTCAAGTCAAGCTTCCTGTCGGACGCGACCTGCGATGCGGCCAAGGACCTGCTGGTCGACAGCAAGTACCACATGAAGTCCGCCGTGATCATGAGCGAGGACGCAGCCTGGACCGGGCCGCTCGATGCCGAGTTCGTGGCCTGCCTGCCCAAGATCGGGCTGAAGGTCGTCGACCACATCCGCTTCTCGCCGGACACCACCGATTTCACGCCCATCTTCAACGGGATCGAGGCCAAGAAGCCCGACGTGATCGTCACCGGGATCAGTCACGTGGGCGTGCAGCCGACCGTCCAGTGGGCGAACCAGCAGGTGCCGATGCCGCAATTCGGCATCTCCTCGCAGGCGACGTCCTCCACCTTCTGGAAGGACACCAACGGGGCGACCGAGGGCATCATCCTGCAGCTGGTGGCGGTGGACAGCGTGGCGAGCACGCCCAAGACCATCCCGTTCGCGCAGGCCTACATGAAGAGGTATGGCATCACCCCGGCCTATTCGGGCTACGGCGCGTATGACGAGGTCTACTACCTGGCCGACGCGATCCATCGCGCCAACAGCACCGATCCGGACAAGATGGTGGATGCGCTGGAGAAGACCGACTGGGTCGGCACCGTCGGCCGCATCCAGTTCTACGGCAAGGACGACGCGTCCACGCATGCGATGAAGTATGGCAAGGACGATGTCAGCGGCCTGTTCGTGCAGTGGCAGGATGGCAAGCAGGTGCCGATCTGGCCGGCCTCCGTCGCCGGCACCAACACGTTGCGGTTCCCCAGCTTCGTCAAGCTGACGAACTGAGTCCTCCGAGTTCCGAAGAGAACCCTCTCCTTCCGGGAGAGGGCAGGATGGGGGCGCCGCCGATGGCCGGCATGAGCTGTTTCGAAGCGCGACCCCCACCCCGACCCTCTTCCGGCGGGAGAGGGAGAAGGGCGCAGCGCGCATGCTGACGCTGCAGATCCTCATCGATGGCTTCGCGATCAGCGCGCTGTACGGCTTGGGTGCGGTCGGGTTCACCCTGATGTTCGGGGTGTCCGGCGTGCTGAACCTGGCGCATGGCGGCACCATGCTGGTGGCGGCGGTGGTCGCCTGGCTGATGGCGGACTATGTGGGCGCGCTGGGCGGCGCCGCGGCGGGGCTGTCGGCCGGCATCGCCACGGCGTTCGCGACCTACTTCCTGGTGGTGCGGCCGATCCAGCGCTCGCGCTCGATCCCGCGCGAGGAGACCGAGTTGTTCGTGCTCACCGGCACGCTGCTGTGGGGCATCATGATCCAGGAGGCGGTGGCGTATTTCACCACCACCAGCCCCCATACGGTGCGTCCGCTGATCGCGGGGGTCACCGTGATCGCCGGCGTGCGCACGCCCACCAACGAAATCCTCACCGCCGTGCTGTGCTGGGCCGCGATCGGGGCGCTATGGCTGCTGGTGAACCGGACCCGCGCCGGCAAGGCGCTGCTGGCGGCGTCGATCAATCCCCGCGGCCTGACCCTGCTGGGCTACGAACTGTCCAGCATCCACCTCCTGGTCTGGGCGATCTACGGCGTGCTCGCGGGCATCGCCGGCGTGCTGCTGGGCGCGTTCCTGGGCGTGTCGTCGGACAATGCGGGCACGCTGACGGCGTCCGCCTTCTCCATCGTGGTGCTGGGCGGCCTCGGCAGCGTGTCCGGTTCGCTGGTCGCCGCCTATTGCGTGGGGTATCTCGAGACGATCACGTCCTACGTGGTCTCTCCCGCCTTCCGCAACATCCCGTCGCTGATCCTGCTGGTCGCGGTGGTCTACCTGCGGCCGCAGGGCCTGCTCGGGCGGCGCTGATGCGGGGGATGCTGCGCGCGCGGCTGTTCTGGGGCGCGCTGGGCGTGCTGGTCGTGGCGGTGCTGCTGCCGCTCGGCGTGTCCGGCTACATCCTGGGCATCCTGATCCCGGCCTACTACTTTGCTGTATTCGCCATGTCGTGGGACCTCCTGTTCGGCTTCGCGGGCGAGGTGAATTTCGGCCCGACCTTCCTGGTGGGCCTCGGTGCCTACGGGGCTGGCATCCTCAACAGCGAGACCGGCCTGCCGATCCCGGTCTGCGTCCTGTTCGGCACCGCGCTTGCCGTGGCCGGCGGGGTGCTGCTGGCGCTCCCGGCGCTGCGGCTGTCCGGCCCGTATTTCGGGTTGATCACCCTGGTGGCCGTGCTGCTGCTGCAGCAGATGGTGACGGTGTTCGCCCATTGGACCGGCGGCGAGATCGGGCTGACGATCCCGGACGTGCTGTCGATCGACGACGGCACCAACTACTACTTCGCGCTCGGCTTCATGGCGTGCAGCGGGCTGATCCTGTTCGGCCTCTCGCGCTCCGCCGCGGGTCTGATCCTGCAGGCCTGCGGACAGGACCCGGTGGAGGCGCAGGCGCTGGGGTTCAACGTGTCCAAGCACAAGCTGGCGGCGTTCTGCGTGTCGGCATGCTTCAGCGGCCTGGCGGGCGCGTTGCTGGTGTTCTACTACGGCACGGCCTCGCCCGGCACGGTGATCGACATCGCGGTGGGCGTGCAGGTGATCATCGCCGCCGTGCTCGGCGGGCGCCGGACCATCCTCGGGGCCGCGCTCGGCGCGGTGTTTCTGGTGGGGGCCGGGGAGGTGCTGCGTCCGCTCGGCCAGCTCAGCACCTTCGTCGTGTCGGCGGTGGCCCTCGTCGTGATCCTGTTCGTTCCCGCCGGCTTTCTGGGCTCCCTGCTGCACCGCCGGGGCCCGGCGTGAACGTCGCATTGCGGCCGCCGGGTGGAGCACAGGCGACAGCCCCCATGCTGGAGGTCTCGGGCCTGACGAAGCGGTTCGGCGGCCTGGTGGCGGTCAAGGACATGCGGCTGGCCATCAGGCCGGGCGAGATCCTGGGCCTGATCGGGCCCAACGGCTCGGGCAAGTCGACCGTCATGAAGCTCATCATGGGGATCGAGCGGCCGAATGCGGGCCAGGTGATGATCGACGGGGTGGACGTGGCCGGCTGGCCGTCGCACCGCATCGCGCGGCATGGCGTCGGGCTGGTGTTCCAACACTCCCGGCCGCTGCACCGGCAGACCGTCGGGGAGAACATCAAGCTCGCCCTGCTGCCGGACGCCCTGCTGAAGCTGGTGGCGGACCCGGCGGTGGAGACGCGGGCGCGCGCCATCGCGGACCGGGTCGGCCTGGGCGCCGTGTTCGACCGGCGACCGGCGACCCTGCCGTTCGCCGACCTGCGACGGCTGGAACTGGCGAAGGCGATCGCGCGCGACCCCAAGGTCGTCCTGGTGGACGAGCCGTTCGCCGGCCTGACGGCTGGCGAGGTCGCCGCCTTCTCCGCGTTGATCGCCGGGTTCCGGGCGGAGGGGCGCGCGGTGCTGCTGGTGGACCACAACGTCAAGAGCGTGGCCGCGCTGGTGGACCGGGTGTTGGCGATGTACCTGGGCGAGTTCGTGGCCGAAGGCAGCGCCGAGCAGGTGATGGCCAACCCGACGGTGCGCCAGGTCTATCTCGGCGCCGGCAGCATCGAAACGTCGGCGCGGCCGGAGCTAACGGCCAAAGCAGGGCCGCCGCTGCTGGCGGTGAAGGACCTCAGCGTGCTGTATGGCAAGGCCCAGGCGTTGCAGGACGTGTCGATCCACGTGCGGGAAAGCGAGTTCGTCTCCGTCGTCGGATTGAACGGGGCGGGCAAGACCACGCTGTTCAACGCAATATCCGGCCTGGTCCCGTATGCCGGCCGCGTCGAGTGGGGCGGCGAGGCGCTGGCGGGCCGCACCGCCGCCGCCATCGCGCGCGGCGGCATCGTGCAATGCCCGGAGAGCCGGGAATTGTTCGTGACGATGAGCGTGCGGGAGAACCTGGACCTCGGCGGCGCCCGGCTCTCCGCTGCCGAGCGTGCGCGCCAGTTGGAGTGGCTGTTCGAGCTGTTCCCGATCCTGAAGGCGCGGTCGACCCAGGCAGCGGGCAAGATGAGCGGCGGCGAACAGCAGATGCTGGCCATCGCCCGCGCCCTGATGATGCAGCCCCGCCTGTTGATCCTGGACGAGCCGACCTTGGGCCTGGCGCCCGTGATCCTGGAGCAGCTGAGCCACGCGCTGGAGCGGCTGCGCACCACCACGCCGATCACGGTCCTGCTTGGCGAACAGAACGTCACCTTCGCCCTGCCGCATGCCGACCGGGTGTACGTGCTCGAACATGCGCGCGTTGTCTGGGAGGGCGATCCGGCCCGCTTCGCTGCCGAAGCCGGCAAAGCCTACCTTTAGCGGCGAACTCCCCGTCCAGGTCGACGTTGCACTCTGCGTTTGACAGGAATGGGGAGTGATGGCGGTGGCAAACAAATGGGTCGTGGTGGCAGCGATGGCCACGTTGGGGCTGGGTGGTTGCGCGAGCACCGGTGCGGGCTCTGCGAACGCGAACGGCCCGACGCAGGCGCCGAGCGGAGTGACATCCTCCAACGGCGGCGGGCAGCGCGCGATCGGGGATATCCCGAGCATCGGCTCCACGACGGGCGTCGGCCCGACGGTGGGGGCGGTGCCCAACAGCAAGGGGGCCTCCTACTGAGCGCTTGATCGCGAGCAGGGTGGGGCGGGCTGGTTCTGGTTCGCCTCACCCCGAGCCGGCGCTGATGACGGCCTGCCAGCCGGTGAGGTGTGCAGCCAGTGTGAGGTGTGCCTCCGCCCACTGCCGGGCGGTCGCACCCAAGCCCTCGCGGAGGACCGGCTGTTCCAGCAGGTCGAGTATCGCATCGGCCAGGGCGTCTGGCTGGAGCGGTGGGACCAAGCGGCCCGTCTCGCCGTGGGTGATGAATTCGCGGATCGGTGGCGTGTCGCTTGCGACGACGGTGCAGCCGCAAGCCATCGCCTCGCGCAGCGACCAGGAGACGATGAAGGGATAGGACAGATAGGTGTGCACGTCCGAGCGGCGCAGCACGTCGCGGAAATCCCCATAGGCGATCCGCCCGGGGAAATGCAGCCGCTCCGGGTCGACCGCACTGCCGATCTCGGCCAGGAGGCGCTGCCGCCACGTGCCAGTCGGCGGGCGCAAGCCGTAGCTGACCCCGTCACCGCCCAGGCAGATGACGTGCACGTCCGGCCGGGCCATGATGCGCGGAAGCGCGCGCATCAGGACGTGGAAGCCGCGGTAAGGCTCCAGGTCGCGCGCGGCGAAGGTGACCAGGTGCTGGCCCGGCGCGATCCGGATGGCACCCAAGCTGAAGGGGTCGGTACGGCAAACCGGCGCCGGGCTACAAAACTGGAGGTCGACGCCGTCCGGCACGACCGTGATCGCCGGTCGGGCCCACTCCGGATAGAGCGAGCGCTGCCACAGCGTCGGGCTGACGCCGGGATGGCGCTGGAGCAGCGCCAGGACGCCGGCTGCGTTCTTGGCTCGCACCGCGGCGTGTTGCGAGGGATGCGGCGGGAATTCCGGGTCGCAGCCGACATCCGTTCCGGCCAGGTGGTAGAAATACTCGCGGTAGCCGACCTGGGGGGCCGAGGGCCAGATGTCGATGAGGTTGAGCGTCTCGCCCCAGCTTTCGTGTCCGATGATCATGTCCGGCTGGAACCCGGCAGCGTGCAGCCCGGCGGCGACTTCGGCCACCGCCATCGCGCGCCGGGTGGCTGCGTCGAACTCCCTGGCATCCTGATGGGTGCGCAACGAAGCCGGGGCGACCGTGTAGGCGACCTGCCGCACCCCGCCGATGTGCAGCGGGGTCGGTCGGCTGATGAAGACGATCTCATGCCGCCCGGTGGCAGCCAGCGCGCGGACGAGGTGAAGGAACTGGCCTGGGAAACTATGGTGGACGAACAGGAACTTCACGAAACATCCTGACCCATGGCGCTTGCGTCACATCGTGGTTCCGCGACGACACATGCGGTGCGTAACGGGGTGACAACGAAATCCGCTTCGCGGTAGATCAGTTACAAACATTCCGTGATCGCCCTTGTCCCCAGTCGCCACAATGCCACGGAGGGGTCAACTCCCGTTCCGAAGCTCCGTCCGGGTGCTGCTGCTCTCGCTGGTGGCCGCCGCCATCTGGGCCGGTGCTGCGCGGGCGCAGCGGCCGGACGTGCCGTTCACCGGCAACACGGTCCCGCAAGGCTCACCGATCCCGCGCATCCTGCCGCCTGCTCCACCCGGTGTGGCGCCTGGTACGGACCTGACGCGGCCCGCCACGCCGCGCGAAGCACCCGCCACGGCCGTGGCGGTGCGCAGCGTGTCCGTGGCCGGAGCGACGGCATTTCCCCAGGGGCGTTTGGCGGAGCTGACGGCCGGGCTGGTCGGGCCGTCGGTTCCCGTGGCGCAGATCGAGGCGGCGCGTGCCGCACTGGTCACGCTGTATCGCGGCCAGGGGTTCGTCCTCACCACCGTCGGCGCCACGGTCAGCCCGGCGGGCGACCTGCGCTTCAACGTCGTGGAGGGCCGCATCGCCGAGGTGAAGCTAGAGGGCGACATCGGCGCGGCCGGGGTCCAGGTGCTGCGCTTCCTCAACCACCTGACGGAGACGCAGCCGATCGACAACGCCACGATGGAGCGTTGGCTGCTGTTGGCGCAGGATGTACCCGGCGTCACGGTGCATGCCGTGCTGCAACCCTCGGCGGACGATCCAGGCGCTTTAACGCTGGTGGCCCAGGTGCAGCGCCAGGCGGTCAACGGCCTGCTGACCGTCGACAACCGCGCGTTCCGCCAGACTGGACCACAGGAGGGTCTGGCGATCATCGACCTCAACAGCTTCACGCAACTGGGCGAAAAGACCGAGCTGTCGATCTACCACACCAACGGCAACACACAGAATTTCGGCCAAGCCTCCAGCGAGTTCTTCGTCGGCGGGTCGGGGTTGAAGATCCGGCTCTATGGCGGCTACGGCAAGGCGGATCCGTCCGACTTCCTGCGCGTGCTGGACTACCAGGGCTTCACCACGACCATCGGGGCGGCCGCGACCTACCCGCTGATCCGCTCGCGGGACCAGACGCTCAACCTGGTGTTGAACCTCGACGCGGTCGAGACGGAAATCCGCGAGGCGCTGGGCCCCAGCGGCCAGATCGAACGGGCCAGCCGCGACTCCCTGCGCATCGGCCGCCTCGGCGCCGAATACGCCTACGAGGATGTGCTGGCGGGGGATGCCCGCCCGGCGGTGAACTTCGCCAGCCTGCGCATCTCCCAGGGATTGCCGTTCCTGGGCGGCACCACCAACGGCAACGCCACGCCCGGGCGGCAGGACGAGCATGTGAACTTCACCAAGTTCACCGCCGAGCTGTCCCGCACGCAGACGCTGTTCGTTCCCTGGGACGGTGCCAGCGTGGCGCTGAAGGCGCGCGTTGCGGGGCAGGGCACCAAGGACATCCTGCCGCCCTCCGAGAAATACTTCCTCGGCGGCAGTGAACTCAACCGCGGCTTCTATTCGGGCGAGGTGACGGGCGACAACGCGCTGGCCTGGTCGTTCGAGCTGCAGCTCAACACCGGGGTGGAGCTGAACGTGTTCAGCTACCCGGTGCCGATCACCGCGCAGTTCTATGCTTTCTACGACAGGGGCGAGACGTGGGAGAACCGGCTGGCGGACCCCGACACCCGCCTGTCCTCCGAGGGGATCGGCGGCAGGTTCAACATCACCCGCTTCACCGAGTTCGACGTGGAAGGGGTCATCCGCAATACCCGCTTGCCCGTGGGGACGCAGGGCGTGGTAAAGCCGCTGAAAGCCGATGCCATCTACTGGCGCGCGTTGACGCGGTTCTGACCGGGATGAGACAGGCGATGGAAGCGAGACGATGGCCAAGCCCATAGCCGCCGTCATGGCCGCGCGCCGCGTCAGCCGCGCCACGCTGTTGCGCAGCACGGCGCTGCATGCCGTCGTCGGGCTGGTGATGGTGGCCCCCGCAGCGGCGCAGCCCGCCCCGAACGCCCGGCCCATGGGCGGCCAGGTGGTGGCAGGCTCCGCCTCCATCGCCACGACCCCAAGTGCCACGAACATCACGCAGTCCACCAGCCGCGCCGCGATCGACTGGCGCAGCTTCGACGTCGGCAGCAACCAGAGCGTGAACTTCCAGCAGCCGAGCAGCGCCGCCGTGACGCTGAACCGGGTGACGGGAGGCGACCCCTCGGCGATCGCGGGGAAGATCAACGCCAACGGCCAGGTTATCCTGACCAACCCGTCCGGCGTGACGTTCTACGGGGGCGCGCAGGTCAATGCGCAAAGCGTGGTGGTGAGCGCCGCGGGCATCACCAACCAGAACTTCATGGCCGGCAAGATGGTCTTCGACCAAGCGGCCAACCCGAACGCGCGGATCGACAACCGTGGCACGATCACGGTCAAGCAAGCCGGGCTGGCGGCGCTAGTGGCACCGTCGGTGGCGAACTCGGGCGTGATCAACGCCAAGCTGGGGCAGGTGGTGCTGGCGGGTGCGGCGGCGCACACGCTGGACATGTATGGCGACGGGCTGGTGTCCATCGACGTCACCAAGCAGGTGACGCAGGCGCCGGTCGGGCCGGACGGCAAGATGGTGACGGCGCTGGTCACCAATACCGGCACGATCCGCGCCGATGGCGGCGTGGTGCAGCTGACCGCCGCGGCCGCCGACGGCGTGGTGCAGACGCTGGTGCGCGCCGGCGGCAAGGTCCAGGCGAACAGCGTCGGCAACCGGACCGGCCGGATCGAGATCGCGGGCACCGGCGGTTCGGTGGTGGTCGAGGGTCGGGTGGCCGCGGACGGACGCGCGCCCGGCACCCCCGGCGGCCAAGTGCTGGTGGTGGGCAGCGACACCACGACGATCGCCGCCACGGCGCGCGTGAGCGCCAGCGGCAAGGCCGGGGGCGGGCTGGTCGCGCTCGGCACGACGCTGGCCCGGGCTGGCGGGAGCGGGCCGGCCCCCGCCGGGACCTCGGCGCGGACGGTGATCGCAAAGGGCGCCCGGGTCTCCGCCGATGCGAAGGACGCGGGCAACGGCGGCCGGATCACGGTGCTGAGCACGCAGCAGACGGGGGTCGATGGGTCCCTGAGCGCGCGCGGCGGCAAGATCGGCGGCAACGGCGGGACGATCGAGCTGTCCGGCGAAACCGGCTTCCGCTTGACCGGGACCGCGGACACGTCGGCTCCGCACGGTGCCCTCGGCACGATCGTGCTCGACCCGTATGACCTGACGATCTCGAACGCGGCGCCGGCGGGTGTCACGTCGAACCCGACTTTGGGCGCGGGTGATCCCAGCCTCGCCTACGACACGCCCGATGCCGCGACGAATGCCTACGTCACGCCGGCGCAGATCCAGATGCTCACCGGCAACGTCCACCTGCAGGCCGTCCACAACCTTACCGTCGCCGACTCCGTAAGCTACGCGAACGGCGCCTTGACGCTCGAAGCCGGCAACAACCTGACAGTCAACGCGCTCGATACGGCGGGCGATCCGCTGACCTTGGCCACGACGATGGCCGGAACGGCCGGGATGATGGTGCTGACTGCCGGCTCGGCGGCTATCCCGGGTTCCAACTCGGGCGGCATGTTGAGCGTCCAGGGTTCGCTGTCAGCCAGTACGATCACGCTCAACGCCGGAACGGGCGGCATCGCCCTCGGGGGTAGCGTCAGCGCCACGGGCATCCTCCAGTTCAACACCTCCGGGGACGTGACGCAGAGCGGCGGCGTGCTCACCACCCCTGACCTGAACGGCGTCGCCCGCAGCGTGGCGTTGAACGGCGCCAACGCCGTGACCGGGATCGGCGTGTCCGGCGGCGGCTTCCGCACGACAGGCGGCGGCTTCCTGCTGACCACCGCCGACGGGTCCCTGACGATCGGGCCACAAGCCGGCTTCACGGGCTCTTTGTCGGTGCCGACGGGGCAGTCCATCACCCTGGGCGCGGATACGGTGACGATCCAGGGCGGCAGCAACGCGCCCAACACCGCCGTCGTCGCCGCACCCGGTGGATTGGTGGTGTTCCAGCCCTACACGGCAAGCCGGGGCATCACCGTCACCTCCTCTGCCAACGCGCCGGAGGGCGTGCTCGGCCTGACGACGGGGGAGCTGCAACTCGTCTCCACGGCGACCCTGCAACTCGGTGCGGCGATGGCAACCAGCGGCGACGTCACGCTCGGGCAGACCGGCGAGACGATCGACCTGATGACGGGCGGCAACATCGGCGCGCTGTCGGTGCAGACGACGGGGGCCGTGATGCAGGGTGGCCCCTTGTTGGTGAACGCCCTAAGCGGAAGTGCCGGCAGCGTCACGCTTTCGAACGAGAGCAACGTCATCCCCAGCCTGGCAGGGCTCGCCAGCGGTTCGGCCGCGATCACCACCTCCGGCGACCTGACCGTGAGCGGGACCAATACCGGGTCGGCATTGAATTTCACCGCGCTCGGCAACCTTTCGGTGACCGGCACCGTCAGCGGCGTCGCCCCGGTCCTGCAAGCGGGCAACCAGCTCTCGATCTCGGGAGCGGTGATGGCCTCGGGCAGCCTGATACTTGGCGCCGGCGGCGCGGGCATCGCGTTGAGCGGCACCGTGGCCGCGCAGAACCAGATCGGCGTCAGCACGACCGGTCCGATGACGCAGACGGCCGGAAGCGTGACGGCAGCCGACCTCTATGGCGGGGCGGGTTCGGTCTCGCTGCCGTCGCACACGAACGCGGTGACCGGGGTGGCAACCGACGGCGACAAGTTCACCGTCACCTCGGGCGATTTCACGCTGGCGAGCCCGTCGCTGACGATCGGCTTCAGCACCCCTACGCCCGGCGGCGGCCTCTCGGTCCCGAGCGGGCATACCGTCACACTGGCCACGGACACCTTGGCCATCACCGCGAACGGCAACGCCGCCTCGATCTCGGCGCCGTCCGGAACGCTGGCGATCACCCCGTTCACTGCGGGCAACACGACCTTGCTGACCACCACCGCGCCGTCTCCGTCGACTGGCCTGGTCGTCACGACGGCCATGTTGACGAACACCACGGAAGCGACGCTTCAGCTCGGGGCGGCTGTCGGGTCGGTCGGGCTGCCGACAGGCACGATCTCGATCGGTTCGGGCGCGGAGACGGTCGATCTCGGCAGCGCCGGCTTCGGCAACACGCATCCCACGACGGTCTCGTTGCAGGCGGCCGGCCTGGTGACGCAGGACGTGGGTGGCGAGCTTGCGATACCCGGCGTCGTATCCGGCCAGGCGGGTACGCTGACGGGGCAGGCCGGCACGCTGATGTTGCCGGGCACGAGCAACTTCATCGCCAACCTCGCCGGGTTCGCCACCACCGCGGGCAACCTGACCTTCCACACCGGGCAGGGGCTGACCGTCACCGGCACGGTCAGCGGCAACGGGACGGCCAGCAACGTCACGTTGTCGTCGGCGGCGCAGGTGGTCGATGCGACGGGGAACGGCATCACGGAAACGGGTGGGCGGCCGGTGGGGATGCTGATCCTGGGCAGCATCACCGGCAACGTCGTCTCGCTGAACAGCCTGCCCAACACCGGGCCGCCGACCGGCATCGAGTACGGCATGAGCGAGGTCGACCCGACGAGCGACGTCGCCACCGGCACCATCACGGCCAGCTCGCTGACCGCGATGACCGGTTTTGCGACGCTTTACGGCAACAACGCCGTGACGTCCCTCGGCAACTTCGCCTCGTACGAGGAACTGTCGGTCTCCAACGGGACGACCCCGATCTACGTCGCAGGCAACCTTTCCAGCGTCACCTACGCCGTTTCCCTGAATGGGGCCGGCATCGCCCAAGACCCCAATTCGTCGATCGTGGCACCCCAGTTCGACGCCACCTCGTCGGCCGACACCGTGCTGACGAGCATCAACAACCGCATCGGCGGGGTCGGCTACGTAAACCAGAACGCCGGCAACTTCACCTTGGTGAACGGCTCGCCGACCGCGGGCAACATGGCCGCCGCCGTGCCGCTGCTGTTCGGGTCGAATTACGGGACGGTCACGGCGACCAGCGGCTCGCTGAGCTTCGTTTCCGACCAGGTCGGCCTGGAAAGTGGAGCCAACCCCGGCACCGCGCTCACCGCCACGAAGGGCGCAGTCAGCTTCGCCCCGTTCACGGCCGGCCGCCGGGTCGAGCTGATCGGGACGTCGGCGGCGGACCCGGCATCGCTGTCGGTGTCGTCCGCCTTGACGGGCCGCATCGCAGCGCTGCGCTTGGACCTGGGCGACGCGAACACCACGGGCACGATCAACATCGGCAACCCGGGCGAGACGATTGGCCTGGTGGGCCAGGTTGGCACGTTGCAGCTCCGCACCACGGGCGCGGTGACACAGGGGGTGAGCGCCGGCGCCAGCCCGGGCGGCGGCGTGTCGTCCTTGAACGTGCCGAACCTGACCGGCAGCGCCGGGACGATCACGCTGGCGACGACCGGCAACCAGATCTCCAAGATCGGGTTCGGCGACGGCATCGCCGGGGAGGTGGACGGCCTGCAGGCGACGCAGTCGCTGAACGTGCAAACCGCTCTGGACCTCTCGGTCGCCAACGCCGTAACGGGCAACGCCAGCAGCGGCATGGTCACGCTGGGGACGACCGGGTCGATGACGGTGCTGGCCAGCTCCCTGTCCGCGCTGAACGTGAGCCTGACCGCCTCCGGCGGCACGCTGACGCAGACGGCCGGCCTGATTTCGGCCGGCGGCACGCTCAGCCTCAACGCCGCCGGCGCTGCCAGCCAGACTGGTGGCATCATCGCCGCGGGGACCTTGTCGGGCACGACGGGGTCGTTGACCTTGGGCCAGGCCGGCAACGCCATCCAGTCCCTGGCGGAAGCATCCAGCGGCCCGGTCAGCCTCACAACGACCGGCGGCTTGTCGGTCGGCAACGACGTCTCGTTCGGCGACACGTCCCTGAACGTGCTGTCCGGTGACCTGCTGTTCGCCGGCTATGCAAGCTTCGGCGCCCTGGCGCTGAACGTGCCCGCCGGCGCCGCGACGACGGGCGACGAGGCCACGCTGGTGGCGAACACGCTCAACGGGTTCGCCACTTCGGTGAACCTGTCCAACACCCTCATCGCGACCCTGGGCGATTTCACCGCAACCGGCGCCTACGGCGTGAGCGCCGTGGCGCCGTTGACGCTGAGTGGCACAATCAGAGCGGCGACGATCGCCATCTCCACGTCTCCGGAAGAGAGCGAAGGGGGTTCGCTGCCGAGCCCGATCACGCAGACCGGCGGCAGCCTGAACGCCGGGACGATCAGCATCCAGTCGAGCAACGATTTCATCCAGAACGCCGGTTCGATCGCTGCCACCGGGGCCGTCGCCATCGGGACAAATGGCGGGCTGACCCTGTCGGGAGCGCTGTCCGGCCCCAGCGTCAGCCTGACCGCGGCGACGAACGGCAGCGACCTCGGCGCAATCGCCCAAAGCGGTGGGACGATCACCGCTGGAACCCTGACGGGCATGTCGGACGCCGCCACCAGCCTGACCGCGGCTGGCAATGCCGTGACGACACTGGGCAGTTTCAGCGCGGGCGGAACGTTCGCCCTCGCCAATGCACAGACGCTGACCCAATCGGGCACGCTGATGGCGACCAGCGCCAGCCTTTCGGTGGCCGGCGGCGACCTCGACTTGCAGGGCGCGGTGACCGCTCCGGCCAGCGTGTCGCTGGTGGCGTCTGGCGGGGTCAGCGGGGGCACCATCACGACTGCGCTGCTGTCCGGCAGCGCCGGCTCCGCGGTGTTGAACGGCACGGGCAACGCGGTCGGCACGCTGGCCGGCTTCACCACGATCGGACCGTTCGCGCTGACCGACGGTCAGGCGCTCACTGTCACGGGTCCGGTGAACGCCGGCTCGTCGTCGCTGAGCCTGGCGGTGACGGGCAACCTGGCATTGAACGGCGGCGTTGCCGGCGGAGCTGTCAGCCTGGCCTCGACGGCTGCGATCACCGAGGGCGCAGGCGGCACGCTGACGGCGGCGACGCTGACCGGCTCCGCCAATACGGCCAGCCTCGGCGGCAGCAACGCGATCGGAACGCTGGGCAGCTTCACCACGACGGCCGGCTTCGCCCTGGCGAACGGGCAGGGCCTGGCGGTATCCGGGCCGGTGACGGACGGGCAGTCGGTCGCGCTGACCGTGGCGGGCGGGCTGGTCCTGGCGGGCACGGTGAGCGCGCCGGTGGTGACGCTGGTGTCGACGGCGGGGCCGGGTGCGCCGGGCGGGATCGACCAGACGGGCGGCACGGTGACGGCGAGCACGTCGCTGACGCTGAGCTCGACCGGTTCGGTCGGGCAGGTCGGCGGCACGATCGTGGCGGGCACGCTGGGCGGATCGGCCGGCGGAGCGGTGAGCCTGGGCAGCGCGGGCAACATGGTGGGCACGCTGGCAGGCTTCGGCACGCCCGGGGCTTTTGCGCTGGTGGACGCTCAGGCGTTGACTGTCACGGGACCAGTGAGCGCCGGCACTTCGTCCCTGAGCCTGACGGCATCGGGCAACTTGGCCGTGAACGGCAGCCTCATCGGTGGCGCCATAGCCCTGGCCTCGACGGCTGCGATCACCGAGGGCGCGGGCGGCACGCTGACGGCGGCGACGCTGACCGGGTCCGCCAACACGGCCAGCCTTGGCGGTAGCAACACGATCGGAACGCTGGGCAGCTTCACCACGGCGGCCGGCTTCGCCCTGGCGAACGGGCAGGGCCTGGCCGTATCTGGCCCGGTGACGGACGGGCAGTCGGTCGCGCTGACCGTGGCGGGCGGGCTGGTCCTGGCGGGCACGGTGAGCGCGCCGGTGGTGACGCTGGTGTCGACCGCCGGGCCTGCTGCGCCGGGTGGGATCGACCAGACGGGCGGCACGGTGACGGCGAGCACGTCGCTGACGATGAGCTCGACCGGTTCGGTCGGGCAGGTCGGCGGCACGATCGTGGCGGGCACGCTGGGCGGATCGGCCGGCGGAGCGGTGAGCCTGGGCAGCGCGGGCAACATGGTCGGCGCACTCGCTGGGTTCACGACGCCGGGTTCGTTCGTGCTGACCGACGGTCAGGCGCTCACGGTGACGGGTCCGGTGAACGCCGGCTCGTCGCCGCTGAGCCTGGCGGCGTCGGGCAACCTGACGTTGAACGGCGGCCTATCCGGCGGTGCGATCGCACTGGCCTCGACGGCTGCGATCACCGAAGGGCCGGGCGGCACGCTGACGGCGGCGACGCTGACCGGGTCCGCCGATGCGGCCAGCCTTGCCGGCAGCAACAGCATCGGCACCCTCGGCAGCTTTACCACGGCGGCCGGCTTCGCGCTGGCGAACGGGCAGGGCCTGGCGGTATCCGGGCCGGTGACGGACGGGCAGTCGGTCGCGCTGACCGTGGCGGGCGGGCTGGTCCTGGCGGGCACGCTGAGCGCGCCGGTGGTGACGCTGGTGTCGACCGCCGGGCCTGCTGCGCAGGGCGGGATCGACCAGACGGGCGGCACGGTGACGGCGAGCACGTCGCTGACGCTGAGTTCGTCCGGCTCGATCGGGCAGACCGGCGGCACGATCGTGGCGGGCGCGCTGGGTGGATCGTCGGGCGGTGCGACAAGCCTTGGCAGCGCTGGCAACATGGTCGGCACGCTCGCCGGGTTCAGCACCACGGGGCCGTTCGCGTTGAACGACGATCAGGCGCTCACCGTGAGCGGCCCCGTGAACGCCGGTTCGTCGCCGCTGAGCCTGGCGGCGTCGGGCAACCTGGCGTTGAACGGCAGCCTTGCCGGTGGAGCGGTCAGCCTGGTCTCGACGGCTGCGGTCACTGAGGGCGCGGGCGGCATGCTGACGGCGGCGACGCTGACCGGGTCCGCCAATGCGGCAAGCCTGGGCGGCACGAACACCATCGGGACGCTTGGCGGCTTCACCACCATCGCGGGCTTGGGTTTGGCGAACGGGCAGGGCCTGGTGGTGACGGGTCCGGTGACGGACGGCCAATCGGTCGCGCTGAACGCGGCGGGCGGGCTGGTCCTGGCCGGCACGGTGAGCGCGCCGGTGGTGACGCTGGTGTCGGTGGCGGGGCCGGGTGCGCCGGGCGGGATCGACCAGACGGGCGGCACGGTGACGGCGAGCACGTCGCTGACGCTGGGCTCGACCGGTTCGGTCGGTCAGGTCGGCGGCACGATCGTGGCGGGCACGCTGCGCGGTTCGGCGGGCGGGGCGGTGAGCCTGGGCAGCACGGCGAATGCGGTCGCCACCCTCGGTAGCTTCAACAGTGCGGGCGGGTTCAGCCTGGCGGACGGGCAGTCTCTCGCGGTGGTTGGCCCGGTAACGGACAGCGCCAGCGTCGCGCTCGGCACGCCCGGCTCGCTGGCGCTTGGCGGGGCGGTGACGACGGGCATGCTCAGCCTGACGACCGGGACCGCCGTCACGCAGCCCGGCGGCAGCTTGGCCGCCGCGAGCCTGACGGGGAGCGCCGGCAGCCTGTCGCTGTCGCAGCCTGGCAACGCGATCGGCACGCTCGCCGGGTTCAGCACGACGGGGGCGTTCACGCTGACCGACGGTCAGGCGTTGACGGTCACGGGTCCGGTGAACGCCGGCTCATCGCCGCTGAGCCTGGCGGTGACGGGCAACCTCACATTGAACGGCGGCCTATCCGGCGGTGCGGTCGCCCTGGCCTCGACGGCTGCGATCAGCGAAGGGGCGGGCGGCACGCTGACGGCGGCGACGCTGACCGGGTCCGCCAACACGGCCAGCCTTGGCGGCAGCAACAGCATCGGCACCCTCGGCAGCTTTACCACGGCGGCCGGCTTCGCCCTGGCGAACGGGCAGGGGCTGGTGGTGTCCGGCCCGGTGACGGACGGCCAGTCGGTCGCGCTGACCGTGGCGGGCGGGCTGGTCCTGGCGGGCACGGTGAGCGCGCCGGTGGTGACGCTGGTGTCAACCGCCGGGCCTGCTGCGCCGGGTGGGATCGAGCAGACGGGCGGCACGGTGACGGCGAGCACGTCGCTGACGCTGAGCTCGACCGGCTCGATCGGGCAGACCGGCGGCACGATCGTGGCGGGCACGCTGAGCGGGTCCGCTGGCGGGCCGGCGAGCCTCGGCAGCTTGGGCAACGGGATCGCGACCCTGGCCGGGTTCAGCACGGCGGGCGACTTCACCTTGTATGACGGCCGGAGCCTGACGGTGTCGGGACCGGTGGACCCGAACACCGTGACGCTGTCGGTGGTGGGAAGCCTGACGTTGGCCAGCAGCGTGACCGGGGGGACGGTCGACCTCATCGCGACCGGGCCGATCGTCGAAGCGGCCGGTGGTTCGGTGACCGCGACGACGCTGACCGGCTCTGCCGACGCGGCCAGCCTCGGCGGCACCAACACGGTCGGCACGCTGGGCCGCTTCACCACCACGACCGGCTTCGCCCTGGCGAACTCGCAGGGCCTGGTGGTGTCCGGCCCGGTGACGGACGGCCAGTCGGTCGCGGTGAACGCGGCGGGTGGCGGGTTGCTCCTGACCGGGACGGTCAGCGCGCCGGTGGTCACGCTGGTGTCGACAGCGGGCCCGAGCGTGCCAGGCGGCATCAGTCAAACGGCCGGCACGGTCACGGCCAGCACGTCGCTGACGCTGATCTCGTCGGGGTCCATTGGGCAGACCGGCGGCGTGATCGCTGCCGGGGCGCTGGCCGGGACGGCGGGTGGCCCCACGAGCCTGGGCAGCGCGGGGAACGCGATCGTCACACTCGGCGGCTTCAGCAGCACGGGCGGCTTCGCCCTGGCCGATGGTGGGTCACTGTCGGTGAGTGGCCCGGTGATGGACAGCACCGGCGTCGCGATCGCGGCTCAAGGTGCGCTGTCGCTCGGTGGAATGGTAACCACCGGTGCGCTGAGCCTGACGACGGGCGGCGCCATCACGCAGCCCGGCGGCAGCCTGGTCGCCGCCAGCCTGGCGGGAAGCGCCGGCAGCGTCGCGCTGACACAGCGGGGCAACCAGGTCGGCACGCTGGGCGGGTTCGTCAGCGGCGCGGATTTCACGCTGACGGACAGCGCGGCGTTGACCGTGTCGGGCGGTGTGTCGGCCGGGCCGGGCAACACGGTGACGCTGACCGCCGACTCGCTGACCTTCGGCGCCGGCGGCTCCCTGTCGGGCAACCAGGTCGTACTCGCGGAATACACGCCGGGGAATGGCGTGACGCTGGGTGGTGGCGGCGGGTTGACTGGCACGCCGCCGGTGACCGCGACGACGCTGGTGATCGGCACGGCGGCGGGCGGTCCGATCGACATCGCCGGTGCGTTCAACCTGGCCACGGTGGCCACGCTCGACCTGCAGAGTGCAGGCGCGATCAGCGAGACCGGAACGGGGGCGATCCACGTCGCCGCGCTGACGGGCAGCGGCGGCAGCGCCAAGCTGGGCGGTGCCAACCAGATCGGCGCGGTGCAGGGTTTCAGCGCTGGCCCGTTCGTGCTGAACAACGCGGGGGACTTGGTGGTCGGGGGGCTGGACGCTTCGGCAGCGAGCCTGTCCGTCGCGGGCAATTTGTCGTTCACGGGGACGAACGTCGTCTCCGGCGCGTTGTCGCTGGCCGCGGCCGGCGCCGTCGGCGAGGACCCGACGGGCATGGTCGCCGCCGCCAGCCTCTCGGGCACGGCGGCCTCGGTCACGCTCGCCAGCATCTCCAACTCGGTCGGCACATTGGCTGGGTTCGCCACAATGGGGACCTTCACCCTCGGCGGGAGCAACGCCTTGACGGTGTCGGGCCCGGTCTCCGCGTCGCAGATATCGCTGTCCGCGGTCGCCGGGCTCACGCTCGACAGCACGCTCAACGCGGGTGCGGTCTCGCTGAACACCGCCTCCACGCTGGTGGAGGGTGCGGGCGGATCGATCGCCGCGACGACGCTGACGGGCCAGGCACGGGTGGCCAACCTCGGCGGCGCGAACGGCATCGCGCAACTAGGCGCTTTCAGCACGACCGGCGGCTTCACCCTGGTGAACGCCCAGCCGCTATCCGTGATTGGACCCGTGAGCGACCAGCAAGCCATCGCGCTGAGCACGGCCGGTCCGTTGACGCTGGGCGGAACGGTTGCCGCGACGTCGGTGACGCTGGCCTCCACCGGTGTCTCGGGCGCGATCGAACAGACCGCCGGCAGGGTGAGCGGCACGACGTCGCTGATGCTGGTTTCGTCGGGTCCGATCAGCCAGGTGGGCGGCACCATCACGGCCGGCACGCTCGTTGGATCTGCCGGCGGCCCGACGAGCCTGGGCAGCGCCGGGAATGCCGTGGCCACGCTGGGCGGGTTCAGCAGCGTCGGCGGGTTCGGCCTTGCCGACGCGACCTCCCTGCAGGTGACGGGTCTCCTCGCGGATGGCACCGGCGTCGAACTGTCCGTGTCCGGCGCGCTCGTGCTCGGCGGCACGGTGCAGACCGGGGCGCTCGGCCTCAATGCCGCGGCGATCACGCAGCCGGGCGGCAGCGTCCTTGCCTCCAGCCTCTCCGGCTCGGCCGGCGGCGCCGCGCTGGGGCAGCGCGGCAACCAGGTCGGGACGGTGGGGGCGTTCGCCAGCACGGGCGACTTCCTGCTGACGGACAGTGTGCCACTCACCATCACCGGAGCGGTCTCGGCCGGCCCCTCGCGGACGCTGACCTTGGTGGACGACGCGCCGAGCTTCGCGGCGGGAGGCTCATTGTCTGCACCGGGCGGCACGGTGGCCCTGGCCGAGTACACCGCGGGCAGCGGGATCACCATCGCGGGCGGCAGCGGCCTGGATGCGACGCCGCCGGTGACGGCCACCACGCTGGTGGTCGGCGCTCCCACGGGTGGTCCGATCGTCGTCGGAGCGCCGTTCAACCTGAGCACCGTGTCCGTGCTGGACCTCGAGAGCGCGGGCGCGATCGGCGAGACGGGAACGGGGGCGATCCGCGTCGGCACGTTGACGGGCAGCGGCGCCAGCGCAAGCCTCGGCGGCGCCAACCAGATCGGTGCGCTCGGACGGTTCACGACGCCCGGCACCTTCTCCCTGGTGGACGCGCAGGGCCTTGCGGTGACCGGCCGGTTGGGCGCTGCGGCGGCGAACCTGGTCGTCAGCGGCGACGTGGCACTGTCCGGCACGATCCTGGCGCCGGCGGGCGTGTCGCTGGTGGCGTCCGGTGCCATCACGCAGCCGGGCGGCGGCATCACCACGGACAGCCTGTCCGGCCGCGCGGGGAGCGCCACGCTGGGCGGCGCCGGCAATGCGGTCGGGACCCTAGCGGGCTTCACCACGAATGGAGCGTTCGCCCTGGTCGATGGGGTCGGGCTGACGGTGTCCGCGCCTGTCGGGGCGAGTTCGATCGCGCTCTCGGCACAGGGCAGCCTGACGCTGACCAGCAGCGTAACGGGCAATGCGGTGGCGCTGTCCTCGACCGGGACCCTCGCCAGCGGCGCTGGTGGCGCGGTGATCGCCACCACGCTGAGCGGTTCGGCCGGCGCGGTCGCGCTGACCGGACAGAACCGGATCGCCACCCTGGGCAGTTTCCAGGCTGGCGGCGGCTTCAGCCTGGCAGACGCGCAGCCGCTTGCCATCGCAGGACCGGTGACCGGGGGCGGGGCCGTGACGGTCAGCAGCGTCGGCGACATGGCACTGTCTGGCAGCATCAGCGCGCCTGTCCTGTCGCTCGCGGCAAACTCCGGTTCCATCACCCAGTCCGCCGGTGCCATCGCTGCGGGTTCGGCAGCCGGGCTGAGTGCGGCCGGTGGGATCACGCAGACCGGCGGCAGCATCACGGCCGGGGGCAGCGGCACGCCGGGCGCGCTGACGTTGACGGCAGGTGGGCCGGTGACGATCGGCGGCTCGGTCACCGCGGGCAACCTCGCCATCGCGGCGGCCGGGGCCATCACGCAGACGGGCGGCAGCTTGGTGACATCGGGGTTCAGCGCTTCTGCGGGCGGTGCGATCTCACTCGGCGTGGCCGGGTTCAGCACCATCGCCACGGTCGGCAACTTGACGTCGCCCACGGGAATCGCGCTCGTGGACTCCGGACCGCTGCAGATCGTGGGCACGCTGGCATCCCCCGAGCTGGCGGTGATCGCGACGCGCAGCCTTACGCTGGACGGCGGCATCATCCAGACGGACGGGCTCCCGGTCGGCCAGCAGAGGGGCGCCGGCCCCAGCCTGCCGGGCAGCTACTTCCAGGTCGTTCCGGGATTGGATGGGACGGCCGCGATCAGCCAGCTCGGCACCACCCTCGTGCTGCCGTATTCCGGCGGCGCGTCGACCGTGCGGTTCGACCTGCCGACGGGCGGCGGATCGCTGTCGCTGAACGCGCTGAGCGCGGACGGCAGCAACGTCATCCTGTCGCTCGGCTCCGGCAAGGGCATGGGGACGATCGACGCGGCGAGCCTGACGGTGCTGGCCTCGGGCGGCACGGGGGAGTTCGGCGGCCAGGTGAGCGGACGGACCGACTTCGACGCAGCGCAGGTGTCGCAGATCTCGCCGGTGGTCAGCAACATGTACACGCTGAACGGGTGTGCCATCGGCGCCCAAAGCTGCTCGGGGCAGTCGACCCTGCTGACGACGATCACGGCGGCCGAGGCTGCGGCGGCCTCCAGCATCATCCGGCCGGACATCTTGACGCTGGACGTGCTGGACCTGTCCGTCACCCGGGACCGGGACGACCCCACGCTGCTGCTGCCGAACATCTCGGACCGGGATTACTGACCGTGAGCCCGGCGCTTCGCCTCCTCCTGTTGCTGGCTGGGCTCGCCGGCTGCGCCGGGCCGCCGGCCAGCGCGTATCTGGGGGGTGCCGGCGCCCGCAGCGCGGATGCGGTCGGGCTCGGCAAGAACGCAGCCGGCGAAGCCTGCACGCAGCAGGTCCAAGGGGATGGGGCCGACATCTTCTGTGGCAGTTGGGACCAGCCGAGCGGCCACGTCGTCAAGGCCGGGGCGGGCGGCCCGGGGGAGCTGCGCCAGGTTGCAACGTCCAGCCGATGGCGCAACGCGCTCGACAACCGGTTCGACTGCGGCGAACCATCCCCCACCACCGTCCTCGGCGGCGCCCCCGCAGTGCTGATGTCCTGCACGCGCAAGGTCGGCGGCTGGCCGCAGGCGGCGCTGGTGGCGGCGGTGGATGGGCGGATCTACGAAGCCGACGGCATCCTGCCTGCCGTGCCGGTGCTGGACCGCTCCATCGGCGTGCTGTCCGGCCAGGTCACCGCGCAGGCCGCCCCGGCCGCGCCACCGGGGCAGGCGGATGCGCTGGCGGCATCCCGCCTGGCGGCGCAGTCGTTCGGCGCGGGCGACATCGGACAATACCAGCAGCTCATGCTCGCGGGCACCCGGGCCAACCTGGCGGAGAGCTTCGTCGCCGCGGAACGGGTGTATCGCGCCGCCTACGACCTGCAGCGCAAGACGCTCGGAGCGGAGGACCCGAACACGGCGGTGCCGCTGATGCTGCTGGCGCTGCAACTCTCCGACCAGGGTCGGTTCGCCGAAGCCGACGAGACCTTCGCGCGCGCCACGCGGCTGGTGGGCAAGGCGGCCGACCCGTCCGCCCTGCCGCGGCTGGAACACTATCGCGGCCTGAACGCGGTCAACGAGAACAAGCCGGCCGAAGCCCTGCCGCTGCTGCAGGCGGCCGAAGCCGGCTACCGCACGCTGCTGCCGCCCGACATGCTGGCGATCCGGCCCGCCCGCGTGCGAGGCCCGATCGCCGTGGCGCGCCGCGCCGGGGGTGCCCAGGAGTCGCCCGACGACGTGCTGCTGGAGCCCGACCAGCAGACCGCGCTGATCGGCGTCATCGAGACCCGGCGCTACCAGGCGATCGTGCTGCGGGAGCTGAACCGGCCCGACGAGGCCAAGGCGATGATCCGCTCGGCCGAAGCGCTGGCTGCCTCGCGCGGCCTGTCGCAGCGGGACTTGACGGCACGCCTGTTCCGCACCGCATCCGTCGTGGACGACACGGCGCTGCAGGGCAGCGGCTATGGCGGCATCGTCCGCGCCTCCCGCGATTTCGAGCAGGCGCAGCCGGGGACGCGCCCGCTGGCGCAGACCGATCTCTTACGGGCCAATCAGGAAATGCAGGCCGGGGCGCCCGACGAGGCGCTGCGGCTGTGCCGTCGCGCGGCGTCGCTGTTCCGCGACCTGAAGGCCGGCACGTCGGCGGAGTTGCTGGCACCGTGCCTGCGGGTCTACGCGGCCGCCGCCACGGCCCAGCCGGCACAGCGGCAGCAACTGCTCGGCGAGATGTTCGCGGCGTCGCAGCTGGTGCAGGGCGGCATCACCGTGCAGCAGATCGCCGCGGCCTCCGCCCGGCTGAGCGAGAACGCCAAGGACCCGAAGGTCGGCGCGGCGATCCGGCGGCAGCAGGACGCCAGCCTGGCCCTGGCGCAGCTGCAACGCCGCAACGACAGCGCGGCACAGGGTGTCGACGGCGCCCCAGGTGCCGACAAGGCGGCGGCCGACGACCTGGCCAAACAGATCGCCGCCGCGCAGGCGACCCTGGCGGACGCCGACGCGGCGCTGCAGGCGGCGTCGCCCAATTACGGCCAGCTGGTGCAGGAGGTCGTGTCGGCCGACGACGTGCTCGCCGCCCTGGCGCCCGGCGAGGCGTTCGTGTCGATGGCGCTGAGCCCGGACGGCGGCTGGGTGTTCGTGCTGCGGGACGGGCAGGTCTCCGCCGCACCCACCAAGGCGGGCAGCACGGAGCTGGCGGCGCTGGTCAAGCGGGTCCGCGCCACGGTGGAGCCGACGGGCGCCGCGCCGCCACCGTTCGACATCGCGGCGGCGCAGGCGATCTACACGGATACGCTCGGCCAGGTCGGGCCGCAGCTGGAGGGGCTGCAATCGGTGACGGTGGCCCCGGTGGGCGCGTTGCTGTCGCTGCCGTTCGGCGTGCTGCTGACCGGGCCGGCGTCGCAGGACGCGCTGAACACGGCGCCGTGGCTGATCCGCAAGGTCGCCATCTCGCACGTGCCGGCGCCTGCCAACTTCGTGTCGCTGCGCCGGGCGGCGGCCACCTCGCGTGCCAGCCAGCCCTGGTACGGCTTCGGAGACTTCCGGCCCGTCACCTTGGCGCAGGCGGAGCGGACCTTCCCGGCCGGTGCCTGCGAGGACAGCGCCAAGCTGTTCGCCGGGCTGCCGCCGCTGCCGTTCGCCCGGCGCGAGCTGGAGGCGGCACGGTTGCTGCTCGGCGGTTCGGCGGGTGACCAGCTGGAGGGCGCGGCGTTCAACACGCCGCGGGTGCTGCAGCAGGACCTGCGCGCCTTCCGCGTGCTGCATTTCGCCACCCATGCGCTGCTGCCGAGCGACCTGCGCTGCCAGACGGAGCCGGCGATCGTCACTTCGGACGCGCCAGGGGCCGCGGACGCGAAGGGGGCGCTGCTGACCTCCTCCGACGTGACGACGATGCAGCTGGACGCCGACGTGGTCATCCTGTCGGCCTGCAACTCCGGCGGTCCCTCCGGCGAGACCTCCGGCGAGAGCCTGTCCGGCCTGGCGCGCGCCTTCTTCTACGCGGGGGCGCGGGCGCTGATGGTGACGCACTGGTCGGTGAACGACCAGGCGACGGCGCTGCTGGTGGCGGGGACGCTGCAGCGCCTGCGGGGCGGGGACCGGCTGGGCGTGGCAGGGGCGCTGCGCGGGTCCGAACTCGCCCTGCTGGACGGCGCCGGGCACAGCCTGCCGGCCGCCATCGCGCACCCGTTCTACTGGGCGCCGTTCGCATTGGTGGGCGAGGGCAGGGGGCGAACCTTGTCAGCCGATGCGGGCAGCCGCATGGTTTCCGGGCTATGAGCGGCGCGCAGGTCACCTCGCTGGGCAAATACGCGATCCGCGGCGTCCTGGGGAAGGGCGCCATGGGGGTGGTGTATGACGGGTGGGACCCCGTCATCGACCGCCGGGTGGCGATCAAGACCGTGCGGCTGCCGGACGCCCAGGACGAGGAAGCCGCCGAGGGGCTGGCCCGCTTCAAGCGGGAGGCGCAGGCGGCAGGCCGGCTGACCCACCCGAACATCGTGGGCGTGTTCGACTACGGCGAGACGGATGACCTCGCCTACATCGTCATGGAGTTCGTCGAGGGCCGCTCGCTGAAGGACGTGTTGGCCGCCAACGAGCGGCTGACCACGGACGCCACGCTCAAGCTGATGGAGGACATCCTCGCCGGGCTGACCTTCAGCCACGCGAGGGGGGTGGTGCATCGCGACATCAAGCCGGCCAACATCATGATCACCCTCGATGACCGGGCGAAGATCGCCGATTTCGGCATCGCCCGGATCGAGGCCAGCAGCATGACGCAGGCCGGGACGGTGCTGGGCACGCCGGCCTACATGTCCCCGGAGCAGTTCATGGGGCAGGTCGTCGACCGCCGCACCGACATCTACTCCAGCGGCGTGCTGCTCTACCAGCTGCTGACGGGGGACCGGCCGTTCGACGGCAGCATGACCGCCATCATGCACAAGGTGCTCACAACCGTGCCGCCGCGGCCGTCCGAACTGGCGGTGACCGCGCCGACCAGCCTGGACGCCGTGGTGGCCAAGGCGATGGCTCGGCGTCCGGAGGACCGCTACGACACCGCGGCGGAGTTCGCCCAGGCGCTGCGCGCGCCCGCGCCGGAGCCCGCGCCGGAGGAGGAGTTCGCCAGCGACGCGACCGTGGTGTCGACACCCCGACCAGCGGCTGCACGGCCGCTGCCGAACGCCCCCTCCTTGGCGCAGGAGCCTCCGAAGTCCGGCAGCAAGTGGCCGATCTTCGCCGGCGGGGGCGTGGCGGTGCTGGCGGCGGCGGCGGCGGTGGCGTGGTTCATGATGCCGGCACGCGACGGGATGGCGCCGCCGCTCCAGCAGGCCAGCGACGTGCCGCGCGCCCCGTCTCCGGCGGTCGAGAGCGCGCGTCAGGCGGCGGCCTCGCCAGCGACCGGCCCATCCCCGTCAGCGGCAGCGCCCGCGTCGCAGCGGCCGTTCAGCCCGGCGGTTCCCGCGCAGCAGGCGTCCACGCCGACGGCCACGACCCCCAGCCCGGCACCTGCTGCGGTAAGCCCGGCCGCGCCGGCAGCCTCTCCCTTCCTCGCCGTTCCCCCGCCGTCGTCTTCGCAGCCGCCCGCGGCCAGCCAGGCAATGGACGTTGCGCCGTCCGCTCCGCCAGTGGGATCGGTTCCGCTGCCGTCGTCCACCTCGTCGCCCGCACCCAGCCAACGGGCCGATGTCAGCATCCCGCCCCCTGCGTCGCCGTTCACCGCAACCGGTTCGTCGCCGCTGCCCTCGTCCGCGCCTGCACCGGTGCCGCAGCAATTCGCCAGCACCAGCACGCCGCCGCCCGTCGATCCGGCGCCGTCAGCCAGCAACACCGCCACGCCCGCCGCCCCGGTGCGGAGCCCCGCCGTCATCGAAGCCGCCCTGGCAAGCAGCCTGTCCGGCGTGAAATGCAGCCTGGCCAGGGCCACGGTGGGGGCGGGCGGCACGGCCACGGTGAGCGGCGTGGTTGGCGAGGGGCAGCCGGCGGAAGCGCTGCGGAGCGTGGTTGCCGCCTCCGGCGCGACCGCAGCCGCTTTGGAGGTTCAGCCGTTCGATGGCCCGTATTGCCCGGCGCTGGATCTGCTGCGCCCCCTGACGGACGCGGCCGGGCGCGACCACGGCGGGATGGAACTGGCACAGCTCGGTGGCCCGGCGAGCCTGCGGGACAACGACGTGATCGCGTTGCGGCTGACCATGCCGGGCTTCGGCGGCTACCTCCACGTCGAATACCTGCAGCACGACGGCACGGTGGCGCCGCAAGTGCCCGGCCCCGGCTACCCATCGCAGACCTATGCCGCGCACGCCCAGCTGGAGTTAGGGACACCCCGGCAGGATTTCGAAGGCTGGCATGTCGGGCCGCCGTTCGGGACCGACATGATCGTCGCCGTCGCCAGCACGGCGCCGCTGTTCACCCGCGCGCTGCCAGACTCCCAACCGTTGGCCGCCTACCTGGCGTCGCTGCAGACCGCGATCGAGGGCCTGCGCCGGCGCGGGGGTAGCGTGGCCGCGACCGCCGTCGTCCTGGACACGCGCCCGGCGCGCTGACACGGCTCCGGCGCCGCCGCGGCGCACGGGCCGGGAGGACGCCCGGCGTGGCGCTCGTCACGTCGCGCAGCCAGCAGGACGGCATGCCGGCGACGAAGCTCTGGCGGATCTGGTCCAGCCGTGCGGCCGATATGCCGAGCTTGTCGGGGTCGAAGAACCGCCGGTCGGGCGTGTGCATGAGGTAGGCCTGCATCTCGTTGGTCATGAGGTCTTCCAGCGCCGGGTCATAGCCCTCGTCGGCAAGGTAGGCGCGGAACGCGGCCCGTTCCGGCTCCGTCAGCACGGACGACCAGATGGTGCGGACGAAGCCGGCATAGGTCGCGTTGGTGAAATACTCGCCGTGCGACAGCTCGTGGTGCAGGATGGCGATGCGCGACGGGATATCGACCTGGTTGTCGGCATCGGCTCGCGGCAGGGAGATCACCGCGCCGAAGCCGAATGGCTCGGACGCGGCCCGTGCCACGATCCGCCCGAGATGTTGCTCGTCCGCATTGAGCAGGACGTGGTCGCGCCCGGCATAGGCGAAGAAGCGGGCGACGTCCGCAGCGCGGTAGTCATGGCCGTAGTAGTATGTGTCGGCTGTGGCGCCGCTCGCCAGGATCGCGGCGGCCAGTTCGGTGTCGTTCAGCAGCCGGTCGTGCGGCACGCCGGCCTTTTCGATCAGGGCGGCCAGGCGATTGAGCATGCGGCCCTGTTCGGCCAGCGTGGGGAAGTCCAACACGATGATCGAAGGGTTGTAGTCGAAGCGCAGCACCGTCAGCGCTGCGGGGCTTTCGGCCTGGATCGCCACCTCGCTGGCCATGGGTATCGTCGGCGCAGGCACGGGAGGCGGTGGCCGGTAGAGCCATGCGGTGCCGAAGCCCATCGCGACCACCAGCACGACCGCCCCCAGGACCATGGACGGCCAAGACCGCTTCGCCCGGGCCGGGCGCAGGATGACGGTGTCGTCGGCGTTGCGCGCCACGGCGCGTCCGAGGGGTTGGGCCGGTCCCTACGCCCCGAGGTTGATCACCTGGACCCGCCGGTTGCGCGGCTCCGCCACGTTCGGCGGCGTCTGCACCAGCAGCCCGTCCTCGCCCATGCCCACCGCCTGGAGGCGGGATGGATCGATCTTGAACTTGTCGGCCAGGAACGCGACCACGGCCTGCGCCCGGCGGTCCGACAGCGCCTTGTTCGCATCGGGCAAGCCCACCGTGTCGGTGTGCCCCTCGATGCGGAAGTGATAGCTGGCCAGCGACTCGCTCGACAGCGCACGGCCGAGTTCGGTCAGCGTCTTCGTTGCGGCGGCCGTGAGCTCGGCAGAGTTGGTGGGGAACTGGACGGTCAGGTTGACCGATGGTGCCGCGACCGTGTGCACGGGGGCGGGCGCCGCATGCTGGGCCGGGACGCGGCTCGCCACGGCCGGGTTCGGTTGGCTGGATGTCGCCTGAGCGGCAGCGGGAGGCGCCGGCGCCGGCTCGCTGCTGGGCGCGACCGGACGGATGCCGCGGGTGCCGCCGAGCATGGTGCCGCCGGGCTTCAGCGAATTGATGATCTGGTCAGCCGACGGGTTGCCCTGTGCGTAGGCTGCGCCTGAGGCGCCGAACGCGAATGCGGCCAGCAAGCCGGTGGCGAGCAGGCGACGGGGATGATGCATCTTGCAGTGCCTCCAGGATGTTCAGCCGGAAACTGTGCGCGGGACCGCTGCCGCCCGCAATCAACTGGCGTCCTCTTTCCCGAGGGCGTCGAGTGCCTGCGGCAGCCCTTTCGGCGAGAACGGCAGTGCCACCGCCCGCCCCGAGCCGTCGGCGAAGGTGATGCGCGACGGGTCTGTCGTGCCGCGGATGCGCCGCATCGTCTCGTCGCTGACGCTGCCCTCGGCGACGCAGCCGCCGGGCAGGCAGCGGCGCCAGGCCATGTCCACGACCGCGGCCTCGCCGTCCCGCATGGTCGCCAGGGCCGGCGCGGTCCCGAACGTGACGCTGGTGGGCACCAGGACGGTCAGGTGGACCGGCTGGCCCTTGTCCACCCGGCCGAAGGCGATCTGCGCGACCGTCCGCTCCTGCGCTGTGATGGTCTGCACGACTTCGCACAGCTTTGCGGCGGCCGGGCCGACCCGGGTGCAGCGCAGCGTCCAGTCGGCGAAGGACGCCGTGGTCTGCTGCGGCACGGCCGCGGAGGCGGCGGGCGCCGGTGCGGCCGCAGGCGCCTGCATGCGGGCAGCCTGCGCGACCGCCGACGGGGAAAGCGACGGGGCGGCCAGGATAGCGGCAAGGGTCGTCGCTCGGAACTGTCGCATCTGCCTCGGCTCGCTGCCTGAGATCGTTCTCTCAACGCTACGGACGCGGTAGTATCCCGGGGGCCTTGATCGGGCAAGCGTCTCGGCTGATCCTGGGCGGTGAGGCGAGGGCCGGGGAGGGCATGCGAGCATGGGACAGCCGGCAGCACGGATCGGTGACATGGTGTTGCAGACCGCGCCTCACTGCCACGCGCCGATCCACCCGGCGGCGCTGGTCCCGACCCCTGTGCCGCACCCGGCGCTGCCATTGGCGCTGATCCCGCCGGGCGCGCCGACCGTGCTGATCGGCGGCAAGCCGGCGGCGAGGATGACCGACATGACGAAGCCCTGCACGCTGCCCAGTTGCGTGCCGGGGGGCCCCGGCATGGTCATGCAGGCCTCCGCCACGGTGCTGATCGGCGGCCTGCCAGCCGCGCGGGTGGGTGACATGACGCTGCACGCCAGCTGCGTCGCGCCCATCCCTTCGCCGATGGGCAAGATCATGCCGCCCGGCTGCCCGACCGTGCTGATCGGCGGCTGATCCGCGTCCGTGCGGCGCAGCCACTTCGCGGCGTGGTCCCCGCATTGCCCGGTGTGCGCGCGCAGGACGGGGGCGAGCCCCGCCTTGGGCCTGGCCGCGGGCGCGCGGGAGCAGGATGGGGATGTCTCGGCTGGTATCCTGGTGTGCGGCGATGCCGCCTGCCGCCAGGAGTATCCCATCGTGGACGGCATCCCCATCATCATGCCGGATCTGCGCCGCCACCTGGGCGAGCGCGCCATCGAGCTGCTGCTGCGGGACGACCTGGACCCCGCGGTCCTCAGCCTGCTGGGCGACGCGATCGGGCCGGACACCTGGTTCGACATCATCCGGCAGGGCGTGTCGACCTATGGCTGGGATGCCTACGCCGACCTCGACCCGGCGGAGGAGGAGCGGGCGCCCGTCGCCGGCGCCGCGCGACGGTGCCTGGCGCAGTTGCTGCAGCTCGCGCAGCCATGGCGGCCGCTTGGGGCTGGCCTGGTGCTGGACCTGGGTTGCGCCGCCGGCCGCACCAGCTTCGAGCTTGCGGCGGCGACCGGTGGGCTGGTGCTGGGGATCGACAGCAACCTCGCGCTGCTGCGGCTGGCGCGCCGGGTGGCGCAGAGCGGCACCGTCCGCTACCCACGCCGGCGGATCGGCGCCGTCTACGACGACCGGTGCTTCCAGGCCGATCTGCCCGCACGGTCGCAGGTGGATTTCTGGGCCTGCGACGTGGCCGCGCTCCCCATCGCCGGACCATGCGACGCGGTCGTGGCGCTCAACCTGCTCGACTGCGTGGCCGACCCGGTGCAGCTGCTCGCCGGGATGGCCGCGTTGCTCGCACCCGGGGGCGTCCTGTTGCTGGCGACGCCGTTCGACTGGTCGCTGCGGGCGACGCCGTTCGAAGGGTGGATCGGCGGCCATTCGCAGCGGGGGCCGGGCGATGGCGCCGCCGAGCCGCTGCTGCGCAGCCTGGTGACGGAGGGTGCGCATCCGCGCGCCGTGGCCGGGTTGCGCATCGCGGGCAGCGCGGATTGCGATTGGCACACCCGGCTGCACGACCGCTCGGCGGTGGCGTATCGCAGCCACGCCGTCGCCCTCGTGCGCCAGGCGCCCGACGCTGCTGGACAGGTGGCATCGGGTGTCGGATAGTCCGTTCGAAAGCAGGCCATCCGGAGCGCCCATGGCAGAGGACCCGCTGGCCTAGCATGCTCGACCCGGCCGTTCCGCTTCCGGATATTTCCGCCGACGAGCCCGCGGGCCCGAACCTGGAGTTCGATGCGGAGTTTGCGGAGTTCGAGCGGAACGCGCAGGGCAAGCCGGAGCAGCAGTACGGCGCGACGGTGGTGCCGGCGGAAGAACCGGATTGGAAGCAGGTCGTTGCGGGCGCCTGGGCGCTGCTGGAGCGGACCTATGACCTGCGCGTCCTGGCCCAGCTGGCCGTGGGCCGGCTGCAGCGGGAGGGCATGGTTGGATATGCCGAGACACTCGCGTTGATCCGCCAGATGCTCGAGACGCGGTGGAGCAGCGTGCATCCGCAGCTCGATCCGGAGGACGACAACGACCCGACCCTGCGGGCGAACGCCCTGCTGATGGTCGCGGAGCCGCTGCGGGTCATGCGGACGCTGCGCACCATGCCGCTGGCGCGTTCGGCGCGGGCGGGGACCGTCTCATGGCGGGACATCGCCATCTCCACCGGCGCGGTGGAGGTGGAGGAGGAGGGTGCGAAGATGGCGCCCGGCATCATCGCGGCGGCGTTTCGCGAGACCGACGCCGCTGCACGCGCGGTGCTGCAGGCGGCGCTGGCCTCCGCGGTCGACAGCGCGGCGGCGATCTCCACGGCGTTCGACGAGGCGGCGGGCTACGGCACCGGCCCCGATTTGGCCGAACTGGTGAAGCTGCTGCGCGACATGCAGCGCATGGTGGTGTCGCACACGCCCGCCGCCGACGAAGCGGCCATGGACCCGGTTGAAGTTGAGACCGTACCCGACAGGCCGGGCGAGCCGGAGCGGCCGCGCCAGGCCGGGGGCACGAGCATTGCGTCGCTCGGGCCGGTCACGCGGCGGGAAGATGCGATGCGGCTGCTTGATCTTGTCATTGAGTATTACGAGCGTAACGAACCATCGAGCCCCCTGCCGCTGCTGATCGCACGGGCGCGGCGGTTGGCCGACAAGGATTTTCTGGAGCTCTTGCGCGACCTTGCTCCCGATGGGTTCGGCCAGGCCGGTCGGGTGTTCGGCACGCCGGAAGAGTAGAGAGAAGTGTTGACTGAACACTGGCCTGCCGTCTATTTCGACGCGTCGAGGGAGTAACGAGCGGTGGCAAAAGCGAGCAGTCAAAAGTTCATTGCACGCAACCGAGCGCCGCGCGTGCAGATCGAATACGACGTGGAGACCTACGGCTCGGAGAAGAAGGTCCAGCTTCCCTTCGTGGTCGGCGTGATGTCCGACCTGTCCGGCAAGCCCAGCGAGCCGCTCCCGCCGATCATCGATCGCAAGATGCTCGAGATCGACATCGACAATTTCGACGACCGGTTGAAGTCGATGAAGCCGCGAGTGGCTTTCACCGTTCCGAATACGTTGACGGGGGAGGGCAATCTGGCCGTCGACATCACCTTCAAGAGCATGGACGACTTCTCTCCCGCCGCCGTCGCGCGCAACGTGGAGGCGTTGAACAAGCTGCTGGAAGCGCGGACGCAGCTGTCCAACCTGATGACCTACATGGACGGCAAGACCGGTGCCGAGGAACTGGTGGCCAAGCTGCTGCAGGACCCGGCGCTGATGGCCAGCCTGGCCGCCGCACCGAAGCCGTCTGGTGAAGCGGGCGCGGAGGAATAGCATGTCCGGAACCGAGCTCTCCAGCGGCGCTCCCGCCGGCCTGGTCGAGACGTCGACCGGCACCAGCGATTTCGCTTCGCTGCTGAACCGCGAGTTCAAGCCCAAGAGCGACCGGGCGCGCGAGGCGGTCGAGTCCGCGATCCACACGCTCGCCACGCAGGCGCTGGCGAGCACCAGCCTGATCTCGAACGACGCGCTGCGCTCGATCGGGTCGATGATCGCCGCGATCGACGCCAAACTCTCGGAGCAGGTCAACGCGATCATGCACCATGAGGATTTCCAGCAACTGGAGTCGGCCTGGCGCGGGTTGTCGTACCTGGTGAACAACACCGAGACGGACGAGTATCTGAAGATCAAGGTGCTCAACGTCTCCAAGAAGGACCTCGCACGCTCGCTGAAGAAGTTCCGCGGCACGGCTTGGGACCAGAGCCCGGTCTTCAAGAAGGTCTATGAAGAGGAGTTCGGGCAGTTCGGTGGCGAGCCGTTCGGGCTGTTGTGCGGCGACTACTATTTCGACCACAGCCCGGCGGACACGCAGTTGCTGGGTGACATCGCACAGGTGGCGGCCGGGGCGCACGCGCCGTTCATCGCAGCGGCCAATCCGACGGTGTTGCAACTCGAGACCTGGGACGAGCTGGCCAACCCACGCGACCTGACCAAGATCTTCCAGACGCCGGAGTATGCGGCTTGGCGTTCGCTGCGGGAAAGCGAGGACGCCCGCTATATCGGCCTGGCCATGCCGCGCTTCCTGGCGCGCCTGCCCTATGGCGAGAAGACGGAGGCCGTGGAGGAGTTCGCGTTCGAGGAGGACACGAGCGGCGCCGACAGCTCCAAATACACCTGGGCGAACTCCGCCTACGCCATGGCGACCAACATCACCCGGGCGTTCAAGATGTATGGGTGGACCACCCGCATCCGCGGCGTGGAAAGCGGCGGCGCGGTGGAGGGGCTTCCCACCCACACCTTCCCGTCCGACGACGGCGGCGTGGCGATGAAATGCCCGACCGAGATCGCCATCAGCGACCGGCGCGAGGCGGAATTGGCGAAGAACGGCTTCATGCCGCTGATCTACAAGAAGAACTCCGACTTCGCCGCGTTCATCGGCGCGCAGTCACTGCAGAAGCCTCAGGAATACCAGGACCCGGCGGCCACGGCGAACGCGAACCTTGCGGCGCGCCTGCCTTACCTGTTCGCCAGCTGCCGGTTCGCGCACTACCTGAAGTGCATGGTGCGCGACAAGGTTGGCAGCACGATGAGCCAGGCGCAGCTCACCGGATGGCTGCAGAACTGGCTCAACCAATACGTCGACGGCATGCCGGACTCATCGTCCGAGGAGTGGAAGGCAACCCACCCGCTTGCCGAGGGCATGGTCGAGGTGACTCCGGACGAGTCCAACCCGGGGTATTACAGCGCCAAGTTCTTTCTCAAGCCGCATTATCAGCTGGAAGGGCTTACCGTCTCGCTCCGCCTGGTTTCGCGGATGCCGAAGTAGCGTTTCACGAAGTTCCGCAACCACGAGAGTGAGTGACACAGATGGCCGTTGATGCATACATGACGTTCAAGCCGTATGGTAAGCCGCTCCTGGACGCGGAGTCGCAGGTCGACTTCTCCAAAAACAAGGAGGAGCTTTCGACCAAGCCGTCCTCGTTGACAGCCGGCAAGGTGTTCGAGGTCGAGGAGTACAACTTCGATATCGAGCAGACGCTGAACATCGGCAGCCAGAGTTCCGGCGCGGGTGCCGGCAAGGTCACGTTCAATCCGTTCAGCATCACCCGCTCGATCGATATCGCCAGCCCGATCCTCTACCAGATGGCGTGCAGCGGTACCGCGTTCGAGACGGTGACCCTGGCACTGCGCAAGAGCATGGGCGCCGGCGCGGCCGCGATCGGCGGCGAGGATACGTCCGGCGGCATCTTCCTGCGGTTCGACTTCAAGCTCGTCGCGGTGAAGACGATCAGCTGGGCGCACGACGAGACATCGCCCAAGGAGACGGTGTCGTTCGAGTATGGCGGACTGCAGATGCGCTACATGCGCCAGAAGGCCGAGGGCTCGTTCGACACGGTCATCGCCGGCGGCTGGAACCGCGTCAAGAACGTCCAGGACCTCGGCAACGAGAAGCTCTCCTAGTCATCACACCCAAGACGCACCTCCCCGGTCGCTCGCTCGATGGATGCACGCCAGCTTCTGCTGGATGGTGACGCCCGGGGCGCGTTCGAGACGCTGAAGCAAGAGGTCCGCAAGTCGCCGCGACAGGCGACCTTGCGGACTTTCTTGTTCCAGATGTTCTGCGTTTTCGGGGAATGGGACCGTGCCCTGACCCAGCTGACCGTCGCGGCGGAGCTCGACCCGCTCGCGCTGCCGATGGCGGAGACCTACCGCACGCTCATCCGCTGCGAGATGGTCCGTGCGGGCGTGTTCGCCGCGACCCGCACGCCGACCCTCTTCGGCCACCCGCTCTCTTGGGTGCCCCTCCTCATCGAGGCCAATCGCGCGCTGGTCGCCGGATCGCACGGGGCGGCGGCCGCGCTGCGTGACCAGGCGTTCGAGCAGGCGGACGCCGTTGGCGGCAGCGTCGACGGGCAAGCCTTCGACTGGGTCGCCGATGCCGACCCGCGACTCGGCCCGGTCATGGAGGCGATCCTGGATGGGACGTACTACTGGATCCCGATGCAGCACATCGGCGAGGTGAAGATCGAGGCGCCGGCCGACCTGCGTGACCAGGTCTGGCTGCCGGTCGACTTCAAGTGGGTCAATGGCGGAACGTCCGTCGGGTTCATCCCGACGCGCTATCCCGGCAGCGCCACGGCAGACGACCCGATGCTGGCACTGAGCCGCAGGACGGAATGGGTCGAGCGAGGCGACGCCGATGACGGTTGGGCGCTGGGTCTCGGTCAGCGCATGTTCGCCACCGACCAGAGCGAGTTCGCGCTGATGGATGTGCGGCACATGGTGCTCGGCGCAGGGGGTGCCAGCCCTGCTCCGGCGGACCCCGCCTCGCCCGGCAGCTGAATGGTCGAGCTCAATCGGACGGAACGGCTGCAGCCGTCCCTGCTGGACCGCTTGACCGACTTGGCGCCGGAAAGCCGCAAGGAATCGTTGGACCAGCAGTCGTTGACGATGGTCCAGCTGCGCCGGGCCGTCCTGCGTGACCTGGGATGGCTGCTGAACGCGACCAACCTCGACACTGTCGACGACCTGCCGCCGGACTCCCTCGTGCGCAAGAGCACGATCAACTTCGGCGTGCCCGGCATTGCCGGTGCCAGCGCGATGGAGGGCCGCGCGGGCTTCTTCGAGACGATGATCGCGGACGCCATCCGGACGTTCGAGCCGCGGATCCGCCCGGACACGCTGCGGGTGCGCGCCCGGCCGTTCGATCGCGTGGAGGGCCTGCCGACCCTCGTCTTGGAGATCAGCGGCGAGCTCTGGGCGCAACCCGTCCCGCAGCAACTGTTCCTGGAGACAGCGATCGAACTGGAAACGCGGGTGGCCGTCGTCACCGAGACCAAGGGTCGGGCCTGATGGACCCGCGGCTGCTGCGGTTCTACGAGTCCGAGTTGGCCTTCATGCGCGGCATGGGGGCGGAGTTCGCCGAGGAATTCCCGAAGATAGCGGCCCGCCTGGGCGTCGCCAACACGGAGGTCAGCGACCCGTACGTCGAGCGGTTGATGGAAGGTTTCGCCTTCCTGACGGCCCGCGTGCAGCTGAAGATGGCGGCGGAGTTCCCGACCTTCACGCAGTCGCTGCTGCAGATGGTCTACCCGCATTACCTGGCGCCGACGCCCTCGATGGCGGTCGTCCGGTTCGAGCCCGGGCCGGCCCTGCGCGCCATCCCGGAGGGCGTGATGCTCCCCTCCGGCACCGAACTGCGCAGCCTGCTCGGCACCGAGGACCAGACCAACTGCGTGTTCCGCACCGGGCACGCCGTGCAGCTGCTCCCCATCGAGGTGACCGAGGCGGAGTATGTCGGCTCATCCGCGACGGTTGCGGCGATGGGCTTGCCAGACCGACGCGGCGTGAAGGCGGCCATCCGGCTGCGGCTGCGCGTCACAGGGGACATGCCGTTCAACGAGCTTGCGTTGGAACGGCTGGCTTTCTTCCTGGGCGGCGCCGAGGGCGCACGGATGCGCCTGTATGAGCAGCTGGTGTCCAACGTCCTGCAGGTGCACGTCCGGCCGACCGCCCGGCCACTGCCCTGGAGCGAAAGCCTGCGGCCGAGCGCCATCCAGCCGCTCGGCTTCGACCCGGAGGAGGCGCTGCTGCCGCAGGTGCCGCAATCCTTCGACGGCTACCGCCTGCTGCAAGAATACTACGCGATGCCGGAGCGGTTCCTTTTCGTGGCGATCGCTGGGCTGGACCGCGCCGCGATCCGTTGCACGACCGGCGAGCTCGACATCATCATCCTGCTCGACCGCGCCGATCCCGTGCTGAGCACCGGGTTCAGCGCGGACCACATGCTGCTGTTCTGCACGCCCGCGATCAACCTGTTTCCCCGCCGCAGCGACCGCATCAACCTGAACGACCGGGAGGCGGAGCAGCAGGTCGTGCCGGACCGGATGCGCCCGTTGGACTTCGAGGTGTTCGACGTGCAGTCGGTGGAGGGATACGCCAGCGACGGCAGTCCGCCGCAGAGATTCCTGCCGTTCTACGCCGCCAACGATCTCAGCCGGAACCCGGACCAGCGCAGCTACTACATGCTGCGCCGGCAGCCGCGGCAGCTTTCGTCCCGCAGCCGCCAGCGCGGGCCACGCTCCAGCTACCTGGGGCACGAGGTGTTCATCTCCCTGGTGGATGGCGACCAGGCGCCCGTCAGCCAGGGGTTGCGCCAGCTCGGGCTGGACCTGCTCTGCACGAACCGGGACCTGCCGCTGTCGATGCCGGTGGGCCGGCAGCAGACCGACTTCACCATCCTGGTCAGCGCGCCGGTCGCCTCCATCCGCTGCGTCGTCGGCCCGGTGGCGCCGCGACCCTGCCGGACGGACGGCGACTACGCCTGGCGCTTCATCTCCCATCTGGGCCTCAACTACCTTAGCCTGGCGGATACGGACGAGTTGCAGGGGGCGGCGGCGCTGCGCGAGCTGTTGCGGCTGTACATCCCGTCCAACCAGTCGATCGCCGCCCGGCAGCTCGAGGGCCTGCTGTCCGTGGGGTCGCAGCCGGTGGTGCGCCGGATCCCGGGCAGCGGCCCGATCGCGGCGGGGCGCGGCCTCGGCATCACGCTCACCATGGACGAAGCGCCGTTTGGTGGCAGCGGCGCGGTGCTGCTGGCCGGCGTGCTGGAGCGCTTCTTCGCGAAGTACGTCTCGATCAACGGCTTCACCGAAACGGTGCTGCGCTGCACGGAGCGGGGCGAGGTGATGCGGTGGCCGCTTCGGCTCGGCCGCCGCCCGGTGCTGTAGCCATGCCGGCTTTCCTCGACAGGCTGGCCGAGGCGCCGGAGCAGTTCGACTTCAACCGGGTGATGCGCGAGGTCGAGGCGTTGAACCCCGATCGGCCCCGCCTGGGCCGCAGCGTCCGCCCGTCCGAGGACGCCATACGCCTGGCGCAGGAAGCCTCCGTCGAGTTCGCGCCGGCGATGCTGGCGGGCTGGAAGACGGGCGAGGGGGAGCAGGCGGACCGGCTGATCGTGCATTTCTTCGGACTGTTCGGGCCGGACGGGCCGCTGCCGCTGCACCTGACGGAATACGCCCGCGACCGCCTGCGCAACGAGCGCGACCCGACGCTGCAGCGCTTCGCCGATCTGTTCCACCACCGGGCGCTGTCGTTGATGTATCGCGCCTGGGCGGATTGCCGTCCGACGATCAGCTTCGACCGGCCGGACTCGGACCGGTTCGGCGCCTATGTCGGCGCGCTGGCCGGGCTGGGCATGGCCAGCCTGCGCGGTCGCGACGCCATGCCGGACCTGACGAAGCTGCATTTCGCCGGGCTGCTCGCAAACCAGACGCGGCACGCGGACGGGCTGGCGGCGATCCTCTCGTCGTTCTTCACCACGCCCGTTCAGGTCGAGTGCTTCGTCGGCAGCTGGCTGGTGTTGCAGCAGCCGGACCTGACCCGGCTGGGCGGGAGCGAGGCTGCCGCCACGGTCGGCGACGGCGCCCTGCTCGGCGGCCGGGTGTGGAGCCGCCAGCACAAGTTCCGCCTGGTGTTCGGCCCGCTCTCCCTCGAAGACTACGAACGGCTGCTGCCCGGCGGGTCGAGTTTCCACAAGCTGGTGCCGATCGTGCGCAACTATGCCGGCGACGTGCTCGCCTGGGACGTGCGCTTCGTGCTCCGCCGCCGCGAGGTGCCGGACACACGACTGGGGCGACAGGGCCGGCTCGGCTGGACGACATGGTTGAAGCCGCGGCGCAGCCTGCGCGATGCGGCCGACCTGGTGCTTGACGCCGGCGCCGACAGCATGGCGCAGAAGATCGATGGAGGAACCACGACGATGCAAGAGAGGGAGATGGCATGACGGAGATCAGCCGGTCCACGCTGTTCGGCAAGCTGAACCCCGTGGGCTACCGCGCCGTCGAGGGCGCCACCGTGTTCTGCAAGCTGCGCGGCAACCCGTATGTCGAGTTGGTGCATTGGCTGCACCAGATCCTCCAGGTGCAGGATTCGGATCTGCACCGGATCATCCGGCATTTCGAGCTGGATGCGGCGCGGCTGGCCGCCGATATCCCGGCGGCGCTGGACAAGCTGCCGCGCGGCGCCACGGCGATCAGCGATTTTTCTCCGCATATCGAGGAGACGATCGAGCGTGGCTGGGTGTTGGCCACGCTGATGTTCGGGGAGCACCAGGTCCGCACCGGGCATCTGCTGCTGGCCGGCATGCGCACGCCCGGGCTGCGCAACGTGCTGCTCGGCATCAGCCGCCAGTTCGACCGCGTGAAGGCCGAGGCGCTGGGCGACGGGTTCGCCAAGATCGTCGCCGGGTCACCGGAGGACGCGCTGTCGTCCACGGATGGGGCGGCCGCGCCGGGGGAGGCCAGCGGCGCGATGGCGCCGGCCGCGATGGGGAAGGGGGAGGCGCTGGCGAAGTTCGCCGTCGACCTCACGGACCGCGCGCGCAAGGGCGAGCTGGACCCGATCGTCGGACGCGACACGGAAATCCGGCAGGTGGTGGATATCCTGATGCGCCGCCGCCAGAACAACCCGATCATGACCGGCGAGGCCGGCGTCGGGAAGACGGCGGTGGTGGAGGGTTTCGCCCACCGCATCGTCGCGGGCGACGTGCCGCCGGCGCTGAAGGACGTGAAGCTGATGACGCTGGACATCGGCCTGCTGCAGGCCGGCGCCAGCATGAAGGGCGAGTTCGAGAACCGCCTCCGCCAGGTGATCGAGGAGGTGCAGTCCTCGCCCACGCCGATCATCCTGTTCATCGACGAGGCGCACACGCTGATCGGCGCCGGAGGCGCTGCCGGCACCGGCGACGCGGCCAACCTGCTGAAGCCTGCCTTGGCGCGCGGCACGCTGCGCACCATCGCGGCCACCACCTGGGCCGAGTACAAGAAGTATTTCGAGAAGGACCCGGCGCTGACCCGGCGCTTCCAGGTCGTGCAGGTGGACGAGCCGTCCGAGCAGAAGGCCATCCTGATGATGCGCGGCATTGCGCTGCCGCTGGAGAAGCATCACCGGGTGCAGATCCTGGACGAGGCGATCGAGGCGGCGGTCCGGCTGTCGCACCGTTACATCCCGGCGCGGCAGCTGCCGGACAAGTCAGTCAGCCTGCTGGACACGGCCGCGGCCCGCGTCGCGGTGAGCCAGCATGCGGTGCCTGCGGCGGTGGACGATTGCCGCCGGCGCATCCAGGCGCTGGAGACGGAGCTGTCGATCATCGGGCGCGAAGGCGCGGTGGGCGTGGACGTGGCCGCCCGGAAGGACGCGGCCGAGCAGAGTTTGGCGGCGCAGAAGGAGGCTCTGGTCGGCCTGGAGTCCCGATGGGAGTCCGAGAAGGGCATGGTCGACACCCTCTTGGAGAAGCGGGCCAGCCTGCGCGACGGCACCGCCGATGATCCGGCGGCGGTGCTGGCAGAGGTGCGCGCCCTGCAGGCGGAGCTCACGACCCATCAGGGTGAGACGCCGCTGATCCTGCCGAGCGTGGACGAGCAGGCCGTGGCGGCTGTCGTCGGCGACTGGACCGGCATCCCGGTCGGGCGGATGGTGAAGAACGAGGTGCAGGCGGTGCTCCACCTGCCGGAGAACCTCGGCAAGCGCATCATCGGCCAGGGCCATGCGCTGGAACTGATCAGCAAGCGGGTGCAGACGGCGCGCGCCGGGCTGGACAACCCGTCCAAGCCGATCGGCGTGTTCATGCTGTGCGGCCCGTCCGGCGTGGGCAAGACGGAGACGGCGCTGGCGCTGGCGGAGGCGCTGTATGGTGGCGAGCAGAACGTCATCACCATCAACATGAGCGAGTTCCAGGAGGCGCACACCGTTTCCACGCTCAAGGGTGCGCCGCCGGGCTATGTCGGTTACGGCGAGGGCGGCATCCTGACGGAGGCGGTGCGGCGCAAGCCCTACTCCGTGGTGCTGCTGGACGAGGTGGAGAAGGCCCATCCGGACGTGCACGAGATCTTCTTCCAGGTGTTCGACAAGGGCGTCATGGAGGATGGCGAAGGCCGCACCATCGATTTCAAGAACACGCTGATCCTGCTCACCTCCAACGTCGGCACCCAGCTGCTGATGGGTATGTGCAACGACCCGGAACTGCTGCCGGAGCCGGACGAACTCGCCAAGGCCTTGCGCGAGCCGCTGTTGAAGGTGTTCCCGCCGGCCTTGCTGGGGCGCCTGCTGGTGATCCCGTACTACCCGCTGAGCGACAAGGTGATGGGCGACATCATCCGGTTGCAGCTGAACCGGGTGGTGACCCGAATCGGCGAGCGGCACAAGGTGACGATGAGCTACGACGATGCGGCGGTGGCGCTGATCGCCAGTCGCTGTACGGAGCCGGAGAGCGGCGGGCGCATGATCGACGCGATCCTGACCAACACGATGCTCCCCGCACTCAGCTCCGTCTTCCTGACGCGGATGCTGGAGGGGGAGGCGATCAAGGCCGTCAGCGTGGGGGCGGAAGCGGGCGAGTTCGTCTACCAGTTCGGGTAGAGGATGATCGACTCAGGACGCGTTGCACCCTCTCCCGGAGGGAGAGGGTGCTGCAGCGAACGTGCCGCTAATGGAGCGTCTTGACCAGGTTTGCCAGCGTGCTGGTGACGGTGGGCTTGATCGCGAGCTTCACGAAAGGGTTCGAATCCAAGTCGCCGATGAACGGGTCGCTCATCGCGAATGACAGGTAACCCTTGATCAGGTCGCGGGCCTGGCCGACCAAGGCTTCCCGCCCGGCCGCCTCCTTCGTGTTCATCAGGTCGTCCAGCACGTCCAGCAGGCGGTCGTCGAACTTCGCCGTGACCGGGGCGACCTTCGCCTCGAACCGGGAGACGATCTCGCTGGCGACGGGCTGGCCTGCGTAGGTCTTGGACAGTTCACCGCGCAGCTTCTCGACTTCGGCCTTCACCTTCTCCTGCACGCCGGTCCATTCCTGCCGCGAGGCCGCCAGCTGCTGCAGGCTCGCCGGCGCCGCGGCGCCCTGCGCGGCTGCGGGAGCGGTGGCCGCGCCCATCGCCTTCTTCAATTGCTCGATGAAGTTGGCGGCGTAGGTCAGGTTACCGGTCTTGATGTTGACGTTCGCGTCCGTCGCCAGCTTCAGCATCGTCGCCTTGCGCGCCATGTCGTCGCCAGCGGCCTTCGGGATCGCCGGTGCCAGGCTCGCGAGCATCTTGATCAGGCTTGCGGCGTCGGGTCCGGCCTCACCGGGAGGCTTGGCCGCCGGCGGCGGCGGTGCCTCGGGCGGAGGCGGCGGCGGGGGCGCCGCGGCCGGGGCGCTGGCGGCAGGTGCGGCAACCGCGGCATCGCCGGCTTCCTCGTCCTCCTCCTCGTAATCCTCGACGACGGAGCCATCCTCCGTCCCGATGATGACCTTGGTGTATCCGGTGCCCTTCAGCGTCTTGATCAGCTTGCGGGCCATCCCGGAGACGGCACGGTTCAGCGTGAACCGCACCAGCTTGGGATTTTCCTCCACGTTGATGAAGGCGGATCCGAAGCGCGTGTTCTTGGCCGAGGGGAATCCGTCCTTCAGCTCCTTCTCGAGCGCGCGCTCGTTCTTGGTGCGGTGCATGACCAGCAAGCCGAGCGCTGCGTTGTCGCCCTGCCCGATGGCGCACTTCACCGGCGCCTCCTTGGCGAAGGTCAGGATCTTCTTCATCTCGGCTTTGTTCATGCCGGTGTCTGTCGTGGCGGCCATGGCACCCTCCCGCTCCGTGTGAAGTCGATGCTAGCCTAGAACATCCTGCCGTCATAGGGTAACAGCCGGGCACACGACTCAGGTCGGTTGCTCCATCATGTCCCGCCAGAGGCAAGAGTGCAGGATCGTCCATGCAGTATGAGGTGAGCTTCGGTCGGTTGGACCGGCCGCAGCAGGCAAGACCCGGCACCGCCAGGTTCCGTCTCGCCGTCCTTGGCGATTTTTCCGGCCGGGCCAATGCCGGATTGCTCGAGACGGGCGAGGCGCTGGCTCGTCGCAAGCCGATCGGCATCGATGTCGACAATCTCGACGACGTGCTGGAGCGGATGTCGCTGAAGCTGTCGCTGAAGTTGGACGAGGATGGCGCCACGATCGAAGTGCCGATCGCCAGCCTGGACGATTTCCATCCGGACCAGTTGGTGGAGAACGTCGAGTTGTTCGGCTCGCTGCGGCAACTGCGCCGCGACCTCGGCAGCAAGACCGGTTTCGCCCGCGCCGCGAAGGACGTGCTGTCCTGGAGCGGCGAGCCGGCGCTGCCGCGGCAGGCTGCCTCCGCCCGGGGCGCCGACATCGCCACGGACAAGCGCCTGTCCGATTTCGCTCGGCTGACCGGTCGTGCGAAGGGCAGCGGCAGCGGCGAAGCCTCCGTGGACGACTTGGTGCGCCGCCTGGTTGGGCCGTTCGTGCAGCCCGCGCGCGATTCACGCCAGGAGGATTTGACCGCCCGGGTGGACGCCGCACTCTCCGCCGCCATGCGCCGCGTGCTGCACCATCCGGACTTCCAGGCCGCCGAGGCGATGTGGCGAAGCGTCGAACTGCTCGTCCGTCGGCTCGAAACAGGGGACCGGTTGCAGATCGTCCTCTACGACGTCTCGGCCGAGGAATGGTCGGCCGATCTGGCGGCCGCCGACGCGTTGGAGGAAAGCGGGCTCTACGGCATGCTGGTCGAACAGCCCGCGATGGATGCGGACCAGGGGGTGCTGTCCGCCATACTCGGCCTCTACGCCTTCGAGCTGTCGCCGCCGCATGCCGACCTGCTCGGGCGCATGGCGCAGGTGGCGGCCGCGGCCGGGGCGCCGTTCATTTCCAGCATCGAGCCGGACGCGCTGCAGACGCCGATGCGGGACCAGAACCCGCTGATCCGCCAGGCCTGGACCGCACTCCAGGCGCTGCAAGCCGCCAGCTACCTGGGCCTGGCGACCGTCCGCTTCCTGCTGCGGATGCCCTACGGCAAGCGCAGCGACCCGATCGACGCCTTCGCGTTCGAGGAGTTCACCCGCGAGGCCGGCTTGTCCGGCATGCTGTGGGCCAACCCCGCCCTGGCGGCCGGGTTGCTGCTGGCGCAAGCGTGGGTCAAGGCAGGCGCCAAGATGCAGCCCGGCGCGGTGAGCGTGATCGGCGAGGTGCCCTATTACGTGTATACGCCGCCTGGTGGCGAGCAGGTGGCGCTGCCGTGCACGGAGCGGCTGTATTCCGAGCGGCAGGTGGCACAGACCGCCCCCTACCACGTCATGCCTGTGGTTTGCCTGCGGGGGCGGCCGGAGATCCGCTTGGCCGGGTTCGGGTCGGTCGCGGGGCCAGTCCTGGCGGGGTTCTGGGGCCAGGTGAAAGTCACTCCGGCACCCGTGGTGCCGCCGGGTGCCGAGCCGGCGGCCCCAGCCGTGCCGGCCACCGCCGCGCCCGACGGGCCTGCGCCGGCCGCCGAAGCCCAGCCGCCTGCCGAACCCGAGCCCGAGGTCGATCTGGACGCACTGCTCGCCAGTCTCAGCGAACCGCCGCCCGTTGCGGCCGAGGGCGAGACGGAAGTCGACCTTGACGCATTGTTGGCCTCGCTGTGAGGCTCAGCCCTCGGTGATGGACGCTGCCAGCAGAGTGACCAGGTCCAGCCGCTCACAATCCGTCGCCGCCTCGGCCGTAGCGGTTTCGCCGACCAGCTGCGCCGCGGCCGCACCTTCTCCAGCCAGGGCGGCGCTGACCAGTTGGGCGCGCAGCCGTTGCAGGTCGGTCAGGCCCGGCGGCGGCGCTGCCGTGCAGAACTGCCGCAGCATCAGCCGCCCGCCCGGGTTGGCAGCCAGCCAGCCGGCTGCGGTCGCAATCATCTGCCGCGCCTCCTCCGACAGCATGGCCGACCACGGGGTGAAGCGGATGCCCTGTTCGCCGAGCATCCCCTTGATGCGGCGCACCACGCCGGGATTGATGATCCAGGGCATGCCGCCTTCCACCGCGTCCGGCGACTTGGCTTCCCACATCGCCCAAGCCTCGGCACGCGTCTCGCAGGCGATGATCTCGACCGTCACCGTGGACGGCAGGGTGTTGGCCAGCAACCCGTCGACATGCTCGTCGCCCGTTACCAGCCAGGTCTGCCCGTTTGCCTCCGCAAGCGTCACGTCCGCCATGTCCGCCTCCACGGAATGTCTCGACATCCGTACAGGTGTGCAGGTCTGCCGGCAAATCCAGGCGGCTTGGATCATTGCCGAGGTCGGCCGCTAGATGGGTTGGGAGAACCGGATCGTATGGGGGGAGGGCCTCTTCCTCCAGCCGCAGCATCTCCAACAGCAGGAGCGGTATTTCGATCGCCTGGTGCGGACCAGCACGGCGCCGCTGCGGCCCTTCGCCTGGGGGCTGACGCAGCTCGAGCTCGACAAGGACCTGCTCACCCTGGGCAAGTTCGCGATCCGCAACGCCGCCGGGATCATGCCGGACGGCACCCCGTTCAGCGTGCCCGACCAGGATGACCATCCGCGCGCCATCGACCTGCCGGAGGCGACGCGCAACAGCATCGTCTACCTGATGCTGCCGACGCGGCAGTCCGGCGCGGTGGAGACCGCCGGCCCGGAACTGACCGAAACGGTCGCCCGGTTCGTCACGGCGGAGTACGACGCCACGGACAGCAATGCCGGCTACCAGTCTTCCGCCACGCTGCCGGTCGGCAAGCTGCGGCTGCGCTACGCGCTGGAGGGCGAGGCGCGGGCCGGCTTCGCCTCGATCGGGCTGGCGCGGGTGATCGAGGTGCGGGCCGACCGCAGCGTCGTGCTCGACGACAGCTTCATCCCGCCGGTGCTGACCAGCGAGGCCTCCGGCGTGCTGGCGGGCTTCATCAGCCAGATCGAGGGGCTGCTGCACCACCGTGCCGAGGCACTGGCCGGCCGCGTGTCGGAGACGGGGACGCGCGGCGCGGCGGAGATCGCGGACTTCCTGCTGCTGCAACTCTGCAACCGCTACGAGCCGCTGATGACGCACCTGGCCGCGATCGTGGCGCAGCTGCATCCGGAGAGCTTCTACGGTGTCGCGGTCAGCCTGGCGGGCGAGCTGGCCACCTTCACCGAAACGCGGAAGCGCCCGGTCGTCTTCCCGCCGTACCGGCATGACGACCTGCACGCCACCTTCCGCCCCGTCATGGCGGCGCTGCGCCAGGCGCTGTCGGCGGTGCTGGAGCAGACGGCCGTCGCCATCGCGTTGCAGGAGCGCAAGTTCGGCATCCGCGTGGGCCCGATCCTCGATCGCAGCCTGACGACGGACGCGACCTGGGTGCTGGCGGTGAAGGCGCAAATCCCGGGCGAGACGCTGCGTCGCGGCTTCCCGAACCAGGTGAAGATCGGCCCGGTGGAGAACATCCGCGAGCTGATCAACGTCGCGCTGCCGGGCATCGCCGTGCGCGCGTTGCCGGTGGCGCCGCGGCAGCTGCCATACTACGCGGGCACGACCTATTTCGAGATGGATCGCAGCGGTCCGTACTGGGCGGCCTTGTCCCGCTCGGGTGGCATCGCGATCCACGTCACGGGCGACATCCCCGGCCTGGATATCGAGTGCTGGGCGATCCGGGGCTAACGCGCGATGTCAGCCTCCAAGTCGAGTGCCAACCCCTATGTCACCCTCACCGTTGCTCCGGACACAGGGCTGGGGCTGGTGCTCGACTCGATGGAGGCGAGCGAGGAGCTTGGCCGCCCGTTCCTGATCCAGCTCGACGTCAGCAGCGACAAGGCGAAGGGCGACCTGCACGCCATCCTCGGCAGTTCGGCCACGGTTGGGCTGACGCATCCGACCAAGGACAAGCGCTACTTCAACGGGGTCGTCGCACGCATCCGCTACCGCGGGCTGATCGCCGGCGCCTACCGCTACCGGCTGGAGCTGCGGCCGTGGATCTGGCTGCTGTCGCAACAGCAGGATTGCCGCATCTTCAGCGCACAGTCGCCCTGGACAATCATGACGTCGCTATTCCGCGACGCCGGGTTCACCGACTTCAGCGACAAGCGGCAGAACGGGTCCGGCGATACGGTCTTGGATTACTGCGTGCAGTATCGCGAATCGACGTTCGACTTCGTCACCCGGCTGATGGAGCAGTTCGGCATCTACTACTTCGTCACCCACGCGAGCGGCACCCACACGATCGCCTTCGCGGACGACCCGAACAGCCACACCGCGCTGAGCAAGGCGATCCCGTACCAGTACGACCAGACGGATTGGCGCACGGTGGACGACCACGTCTGGGATTGGGAGGCGGAGGCGCAAATCCGCCCGGGCGCCTACACGCTGCGGGAATACAACTTCACCACGCCGAAGGCGGACCTGACGGCGAAGTCGCTGATATCGGGCAACCACACCTACGGGTCCAACGAGGTGTATGACTATCCCGGCCTGTACGACACGGCGGATGCCGGGCAGAAAGTCGCGCAAATCCGCATGCAGGACAAGGAGACGCAGCGCCTGGTCTATGGCGGCACCAGCAACGCGCGCGGCCTGGGCGCCGGCGTGAAGTTCACGCTGTCCGGGTTCTCGGACACGGCCGCCAACCAGGAATACCTGGTGACGGAGAGCATCTGTTCCATCCGCAGTGCCGAGACCCGGTCGCAGAAGGAGGACGACATCGTCGACACCTTCCAGTGCGTGATGAAGGTCGTGCCGGGCTCGCGTCCGTTCCGCCTGCAACCGGTGACCCCGCGCCCGGTGATCCGCGGGCCGCAGACCGCCCGGGTCGCCGGCGAGTCCGGGCAGGAGATCACCACCGACCAGTACGGCCGGATCAAGGTGAAGTTCCCGTGGGACCGCCGCACGGCGGAGGACGAGAACAGCTCCTGCTGGATACGCGTGGCGCAGATCTGGGCCGGCACGGCGTGGGGCGCGATGTTCATCCCGCGCATCGGGCAGGAGGTGATCGTCGAATTCCTGGAGGGCAACCCGGACCGGCCGCTGGTCACCGGCCAGGTCTACAACGCCGACGTGACCGTTCCCTACACGCTGCCGGACAACAAGACGCGCTCCACCATCAAGTCTAATTCGAGCCTGAACGGCGGCGGCTTCAATGAATTCCGGTTCGAGGACAAGAAGGGGTCGGAGGAGGTCTTCCTCCAGGCGCAGAAGGACTACAACGTCATCGTGCTGAACAACGAGACGGTGGAGATCACGCAGGATAGCACCACGACGGTGGACAAGGGCAACCGCGCCATCACCGTGTCGACCGGGAACCAGACGCTGGAGGTGTCGAAGGGCAACCGCTCGGTCACCGTCGACCAGGGCAACGACAGCCACACCGTCTCGACCGGGGACCGCTCGGTCACGGTCAGCACGGGCAACGACACCCACACGGTCTCGACGGGCAACCGTTCGGTCACCGTCAGCAAGGGCAACGACACGCACACGGTCTCGACCGGGGACCGTGCCGTCACCGTGTCGAGCGGGAAGGACACGCTGACGGTGTCGTCCGGCGACCACACGATCACGGTCAGCGCCGGGAGCAGCAAGCTGACGGCGGGAACGGCGATCACGCTCGCCGTGGGCTCCAACAGCATCAAGATCGACACCAGCGGGGTGACGATCAGCGCGGCGAAGGTCTCCATCACCGCGACAGGAGACTTCGAGGCGTCGGGCCTGACGGCCAAGGTCGCCGGGTCGACCACGTTGACGCTGAGCGGCAGCGCCGAGGCGCAGCTGACCGGCGGCGTGGTCAAGATCAACTGACGATGGGCGGGGGTGCGGCCGGCCGATGAGCGGGGAGTTGGATTTCGACTTCACGCTGCTGCTGGAGCAGAGCTTGGCGCCGTCGGCCCATTTCGTCGCCGAGGCCGACGCCCTGCCAGGATGGGTCGTCGCAGCGGCACAGACCCTGTCCCGCTTGTCCACCGAGCTTCCCGGCTTCCGGGACCCGCGGCCGCACCGCACGGCGGAAGGGCTGATTGCCGAGCTGGACCGGCTGATCAGCGGCCAGCTGCGCGCCATAATCCACCATGGGGACTTCCAGGCCTTGGAGGCCGGTTGGCGTGGCCTGTACTTCCTGGTGCAGGCGACGGATACGGACTCGATGTTGAAGATCCGCCTGCTCGACATCGGCAAGCGGGAGCTGGCCCGCACCCTGCGCAAGTTCCGCGGCACCGCCTGGGACCAGAGCCCGATCTTCCGCAAGATCTACGAAGAGGAGTTCGGACAGTTCGGCGGGCAGCCCTTCGGGGTGCTGGTCGGCGACTACCAGTTCGACCACCATCCGGAGGACGTGCAGCTGCTGGCCGACATGGCCAAGATCGCCGCGGCGGCGCACGCGCCGTTCCTGACCGGCGCCTCGCCCAGCGTCATGCAGATGGGCAGCTGGCGCGAACTGGCCAACCCGCGCGACCTCACCCGTATCTTCCAGACGCCGGAATACGCCGCATGGCGCTCGATGCGGACGGACGAGGACACCCGCTACCTCGGCTTGTGCATGCCGCACTTCCTGGGCCGGCTCCCTTATGGCGGACGCACCAGCCCGCTCGACGACTTCGCCTTCGAGGAGGAGGCGGACGGTGCCACGGCGGAGAACTTCCTCTGGATCAACGCCGCCTTCGCCCTGGCGTCGAACATCACCCGGGCGTTCTCGCTGTATGGCTGGTGCACCCGCATCCGCGGCATCGACAGCGGCGGGATCGTGGACGGCCTGGTCGCCTACTGCTTCAGCTCCGCCGACGGGGACGTGGATCGGCGCTGCGTGACGGAGGTCTCGCTCAGCGAACGGCGTGAGGCCGAGCTGTCGCGCAGTGGGTTCATCCCGTTGCTGCACCGCAAGAACACCGACTTTGCCGCCTTCGTCAGCGCGCAGTCGCTGCAGAGCCCGGCCACCTACACCGACCCGGCGTCGACCGCGAACGCGGTGCTGGCGGCCCGGCTGCCCTATCTGCTCGCGAGCTGCCGGTTCGCGCAGTACCTGAAATGCATGGTGCGCGACAAAGTCGGCTCGACCATGAGCCGCGCGCAGCTGACGGAGTGGCTGCAGTCCTGGCTTCTGGATTACATCGATGGCTCGCCCGCCACCTCCTCGGAGGAGTGGAAGGCCGCCCATCCGCTGGAAGAGGCCGACGTGGTGCTCGAGGAAAAGGAAGGCACGCCGGGCCAGTATGAGGCACGGTTCTTCCTGCGGCCGCACTACCAGCTGGAGGGCATGAGCGTCGCCTTGCGGCTGGTGTCGCGCCTGCCATCGAAATAGGGTTGGCGGCAGAAGGGGAGGCGGCTGATGGCCGACGGTTCAGACAGCGACGTCCTGATGTACCTGATCGCGAAGGGCAGCGACCCGATCCAGGCCGAGTCACAGTCCAGCCTGATCCCCGGCGACAAGCTCACCGCCGATTTCCAGAAGGGGAAGTTCTTTGAGGCGGAAGGTTTCACCTTCGGCATCAAGCTGAAGGACGACGAAGGCGCCCGGAAGAAGAAAACGGACGAGACCCGGTCCAGCGGCCACTTCGACGACCGGAGGGACCCGCGCAAGCGCGGCGACGACAACCGCGAGAGCGCCGAGGACGCCCGCAGCTTCGCCCGGTGGCGCGCACTCTCCGACGATGCCGTCAAGCCGACGCCGCCCTTCATGGCCGAGCCGGAGGATTTCAGCCTCACCCGCGTCATCGACACTTCGTCACCGATCCTCCTGCAGCAATGCCTGGATGTGCAGCGTTTCGTGAAGGCCGTCGTCGTCAAGCGCAGCCGGCTAGCATCCTCCGGCGCGCTCGCCGGGTTCCTGCGGATGGAGTTCTATCAGGTCTATCTCAAGTCGATCGACTGGACCGACGGCGACGCCGTGCGGGAGACCTGCAAGTTCAAATACGCCGCGCTGAACGTCAGCTACGTCAAGCGCAAGGCGGACGGCACCACGATGTCCTCCTGGCCGTGCGAGTGGGAGTCGCCGCTGAATGGCTGACGCGGGCATCGACGTCCTGATGCGGGTCGTCAACAAGGGGCGCGCCTTGCAGGCCGAGAGCCGGACGGTCTTCTCCGTGAACCAGATCATCGATGGGCTGCGGGCCGATTTCGCCCCGGGCCTGTTCTGCGAGCTGCGCGAGTTCAATTTCTCGGCCGGCGCCTTGTCCGGGACCCCGCCGGTGGCGAAGAAGGACGAGAACGCATTCCAGGTCCAGCTCAAGCAACGCAAGTTCGAGATGCGCAAGGCGGCGGCCCGGCGCGGCGGCAACCGCGCCAACCTCGAGACGGTGGACATCCAGCCGGTGGAGTTCACCCGCATCTTCGACACCGCCTCGACCCTGCTGTTCAAGGCCCTGGTCGGGTGCGAGACGCTGGACAGCATCTCGATCATCAAGCGGAAGGCGGCGGGCACGATCAACTCGGGGCTGGCCTACCTCCGGCTCGACTTCACCAAGGTGCTGATGACCGACCTCGAGTGGAAGGATGCCGAGCACATCATCGAGGAGACCGGCACGTTCATCTACCGCGAGATCACCGTCCGCTACCGCCCGCAGAAGCCGGACGGCACGTTGGGCGCGATCATCCCGATGAACTGGAAGATGAAGACGGAGACCACCTGAGCTCCGGAAGCGGGCCGATCATCCGGCGGCGGCCCGGTCGTGCAAGGACCATCCGGGTGTGTGGAGCCAGAGCGTCTCGGCGATCTGCACCGCGTTCAGCGCCGCGCCCTTCAGCAACTGGTCACCGGCCACGAACAGCGCGAGCGAGCGACCGGATGGATCGCCCAGGTCGCGGCGAACACGACCCACCAGCACGTCGTCAGTGCCGGATGCATCGGACGGCATGGGAAAACGGTTTGCGCTCCAATCATCCACCACTCGCACGCCCGGCGCCGCCGCGAGGAGGGTGCGGGCCGCCTCGGGTGAGACCGGTTCGTCGAACTCCACCGTAAGCGCCATGGCATGCGCGCGCAGAACGGGGACGCGGATGCAGGTGATACCGATCGGCAGTTCCGGTACTCCCAGGATGCGCCGGGTCTCGGCGATGACCTTCAGCTCCTCCCCATTGTAGCCGCTTTCCGCGTCCACATCGGCGTTGTGGCTGAACAGGTTGAACGCATAGGGGTGCGGCAGCACGTGGGGCGTGAACGCCACGTCAGCGAGGTAGGCGGCGGTGGACCGCCGTAACTCCTCCATCGCCGCCGCACCCGCGCCGGACGCAGCCTGGTAGGTGGCGGCATGCAGGCGATGGACCGGGTGCGCCCGGTGTAGCGGCGCCAATGCCACCGTAGCGATGGCGGCGACGCAGTTCGGGTTGGCGACGATGCCGTTGTGCCGCGCCAGTGCGCTGGCGTTCACTTCCGGCACCACCAGCGGCACCGTCGGGTCCATCCGGAAGGCGGAGGAGTTGTCCACCACCAGCGCCCCAGCCTGAACGGCAAGCGGCGCATATCGGTGAGAGATCGCGGCGCCGGCGGAGAACAGCGCGAGGTCGACACCTGTGAAACTGTCCTCGGCCAGCGCTTCGACCGCGATCCGCTCGCCGCGAAACAGAAGGGTGCGCCCGGCAGAACGCGGCGAGGCCAGCAGACGCAGCGAGCGCACTGGGAAGTTGCGCGCTTCCAGGCAGTGCAGCAGCTCCATGCCTACGGCCCCGGTCGCACCGACGATTGCGACGGACAAGCGGCTCGGTCCCGTTACAGGCGGCAAGGACGGAGCAGAGGTACCTGGCATCAGGCTGTCTCCAATAGGGAAGCAGGAGAGGGGTGCCAGCTCGTGACGCGCCCCGTCCGTGTATCCGGCAGGTCCCTGGGAACGTGCGCCTCGGCTTACCGCGCTGCCACCCGTGGACACCCCGCCGAGCGGGTCGTCTTGGTGCACTTGGTCATGCTGCCATACACGGCCACCACCAAGCCATAGTGGCAATGACGGCGAGCCGTCAATCAAGCGGCCAACTGGTGCACGCGTGGTTCGAATAGAACCACTCCCGTCCAGACCGCGGCCTTGCGTTGATGCGGCACACGCCCGATTGTGCGTCCCGTCCCGCGCCTGCGGTGCCGGCGCAGCTTGACTGGACCGTCCCATGCCGATCGTTCTGACATTGCACAAGGCGCGCGACCCGTCCGACCGGCAACGCGAAAGCCGCACCTTGGACGAAGGCACGCTGTCCATCGGGCGCGGCCCCACCAACAACTGGGTGTTGCAGGACCCGGCGCAGCATCTGTCCAAGGTGCACTGCGTCGTCAGCGCCACCCCCGGCGGCTACGTACTGACCGACTGCAGCAGCAATGGCGTCTTCCTCAACGGGTCGAAGAAGCGGATGGAGCGGGATGCCAAGGTTCCGATCGCCGACGGGGACGAGTTCGTGCTCGGCGACTACCTCGTGCAGGTGAGTGAGGTCGCCAACCTGAGCAGCCGTGCCGTGACGACGAGCGCCGGCGCCGCCCCACGCGGTGCGGCGCCGACGCTGGACCAGGACGACCCGTTCGGCCTGGACGAGTTCCTGCCGCCCCGTCCACCCCCACCGCCGCCGCCACCACCTTCGCCCCCGCGGGCGCCGCCCCGCATGGACCCGTTCGCAGACCCCCGGGCGGTGGCGCGGCAGGACCCGTTCGGCGATGGTTTGGACGACCCGCTCGCGCCGCCGGCGCCGATCGCGGGTCGGCCGTTCGGCGAGCCGGCACCGAGGGTCACCTCCGCCGGGCCACGGGATCCGTTCGACCTGCGTGACGAGAAGCAGCGGGACGCGTTCGGCGACGAGGATGACGACCTGTTCCGAGGCGTGAAGCCGGCCGTGTCGTGGGAAGGGCCATCGCAACCGGACAACGTGGACGGCTCGGCGCAGGCTTTCCTCGCCCCCAAGCCCATCCCGATGCCGAACATGGACGATTGGGACGACTTGCTCGGCGATGTGGCGCCGCCGGGCACGCCGCAGGCCGCACCGCTGGAGCCGCCGCGGGTGGTGCCGGCCGCAGCACCGGTCCCGCCGGCGCCCAGCACAGCGCCGCCATCCGCTCCCGTCGGTGACGTCGCACCACGCCTGCTCGCCGCCTTCCTGGACGGCGCCGGCGTCCCCAAGCTGGACGTGTCGGCCCAGGATCCGGAAAGCTATTTCCGCGGTGTGGGGGAGCTGTTCGGGCTCATGGTCGAAAGCCTGCGCGACGTGTTGATGTCGCGCACGGAGACCAAGGGCGAGTTCGGCGTCGAACAGACCATGCTGCGGCCCCGCAACAACAACGCGCTCAAGTTCTCCGTCACGCCCGCCGACGCCATCGCCGCGCTGCTGCAGCCCGGCCGCCCCGGCTACATGCAGCCGATGGCCGCGACGAAGGAGGCGTTCGACGACGTCCGCATCCACCAACTGGCCGTCATGGCGGGCGTGCAGGCCGCGCTGTTCAACCTGCTGAAGACCTTCGATCCCGCACTTCTCGAGAGCCGGCTGCAGAAGGGGTCCATGATCGACAGCATCATGCCCGGTGCACGGCGGGCGAAGCTGTGGGACGCGTTCTGTGCCGCCTACAAGGAGATCGCGCGCGATGCCGACAGTGACTTCCAGGCCGTGTTCGGCCGGGAGTTCGCCCGGGCGTACAACGAACAGGCCGGACAGAAATAGTCACTTGGCCGGAATTGGGGAGACGAGGCGGATGGCGGGCTGGGTCTTGAGGCGGATGGGGATGGCGGCGCTGGCGCTGCTGGCCGGCTGCGGCGGCCCGCCACCGCCGCCGCCGCCGACGATGGTGAAGGCCGCCATCGCCGCCAGTGCCGACGCCAATGCCGACGCGGGCGGCGCCGGTGCCCCCGTCGCGCTGCGCATCTACCAGCTGGTTTCGCCGACCGGGTTCTCGGGCGCGCAGTTCTTCCCGCTGTTCGACAAGGACGCGGCCACCCTGAAGGATGACCTCGTCAAACGCGACGACATCCTGCTGGCGCCGGGACAGTCCCGCGACCTCACGCTGATGCCCGAGGACCGGGCGCACGCGGTGGGCGTGTTCGCGGCCTATCGGGACTACGAGCACGTCACCTGGCACGTGGCCGTCGACATCCCCGCGCATCAGACGAGTACGCTGACGATCGCTGCGACCAAGGCCGGGATCAGCGCCGACATCAGACCGGCCGCACCGGCGAAGTAGGGGAGGGCGGTCCGCGATGAGTGATGATCCTTTCGCCGATCTGCCGGACAGCGACCGGACCGTCATCCGCCCGCGGCCGGGTGGGCGGACCCCTGCGACGGACCCGCCCGCCGCCCGCCGCCCCGCGGCGTCCAACGCCGCCCCGCGCGGCCTGGGCGACACGCTACCGCTGGTGGGCATCAACCCGCTGGTGAAAGCGGCCGCACCGGTGTTGGCCGCAGCGGTGCGCCTGCGCGGGCGCCTGAACCATCCGGACCCGGATGGCCTGCGCCGGAACGTCGCCGAAGCCATCCGAACGTTCGAGCAGCAATCCCTGGGCACCGGGCTGGACACGCGCTCGCTGCGCGCCGCCCGCTATGCGCTCTGCGCCACGATCGACGACCTGGTGTTGAGCACGCCCTGGGGCAGCCACAGCGCCTGGACCGCGCAGAGCCTGACCAGCCTGTTCCACAACGAGGTGTCGGGCGGGGAGCGCTTCTTCGACATCCTGGAGCAAATGCAGAAGGAGCTAGGCCGCCACGGCGACGTGGTCGAGCTGATGTACCTGTGCCTGGCACTCGGCTTCGAAGGCCAGTATCGCGTGCTGCCCCGCGGCGCCGCGACCCTGGTGGAGCTGCGCGACAACCTGTTCCGCGTCCTGCGGCAGCGCCGGCCGGAGTTCGAACGGGAGCTGTCGCCGCACTGGCGCGGCGTCGGCTCCGGCTACAACCCGTTGCGCCAGCGCATCCCGCTCTGGGTCGTTGCCGTGGCGACGGTCTCGCTCGCGGCGTTGATCTACCTCGGCTTCAATCTGCTGCTGGCCACGTCCTCGGACGCGACCTTCGCGCGGCTGACCGGGCTGCCGCCGACCGGCCCGGTGGTCATCACCCGCCCGGCATCCCGCCCGCCGCCTCCGCCGCCCCCGCCACCCGTCATCGTCGCCACGGGCGGCGTGGCCCGCCTGCGGACCTTCCTGGCGCCGGAGATCAAGGAGGGCCTGGTCGAGGTGTTCGAGGACGCGCAGACCATCACCGTCCGCATCGCCAACCGGAACATGTTCGCCTCCGGCGAGGGCGCGCTCAACAGCGGCTACGGCCCGTTGCTGGACCGCATCGGCACGGCGCTGCAGGACGAGCCTGGCAAGGTGCTGGTCGTCGGCCACACCGACAACCAGCCGATCCACACCCCCCGCTTCCCGTCGAACTGGCAGTTGTCGACGGCGCGGGCGGACACCGTGGCGCACCTGATCGCCGCCAAGCTGTCCGACCCGTCCCGCGTCAAGGCCGAGGGGCATGCCGACGCCGACCCGATCGTCCCGAACACCACGATCGAGGGCCGCCAGCGCAACCGTCGCACCGACATCGTGCTGATCAAACCGCCGGCCCCTCCATGACGAGGCTCCCATGAAGAAGATCACGTCGGTCCTCCTCTCGGCCTGGGTGCTGTCCGGCCTCGCTGTCTTGGCATTGTGCCTGCTGGTCTGGTTCTTCGGCCCGCTGGTCGGTTCCGGCGTCTACTACCCGTTCGAGCCTGCCTTCCCGCGATGGGTGCTGATCGGCGGGCTCGTCTTCTTCTGGTTCCTGCTGAACTGGCGCCGCTACAGCAAGGCGCGCAAACGCGACCGCCAGCTCATGGCGGACATGACCAAGCCGGACGTCGTGGTCGACCCCGACTCGACGGCGACCGCCGAGGAGGTGGCGCTGTTGGGCGACCGCCTGCGCGAGGCGATGACCACGTTGCGGGGCAGCAGGAAGCGCGGCCTGCTCCGCGGCAGCTACCTGTATGAGCTGCCGTGGTACATGTTCATCGGGCCGCCCGGCGCCGGCAAGACCACGGCGCTGGCCAATTCCGGGCTGAGCTTCCCCTTGGCGGATGCCAAGGGTCCCAGCCCGTTCAAGGGCGTTGGCGGCACGCGCAACTGCGACTGGTGGTTCACCGACGAGGCCGTGCTGATCGACACGGCGGGCCGCTACACCACGCAGGACAGCCATCAGAAGGTGGACAGCGCCGCCTGGCAGGGCTTCCTCACCCTGCTGAAGACGCATCGCCGCCGGCAGCCGATCAACGGCGTCATCGTATCCATCAGCCTGTCGGACCTGGCGGTGCTCAGCGAGGACGAGCGCTTCGACCATGCCCGCGCCATCAAGGCCCGCATCCGCGAGTTGCATGACCAGTTCGCCGTGCGGTTCCCGATCTACGTCCTGTTCACCAAATGCGACCTGGTCGCCGGCTTCTCCGAGTTCTTCGGCAACCTGGGCAAGGAGGAGCGCGAGCAGGCCTGGGGCATGACCTTCCCCCTGGATGACGGCAAGGAGGAGGGCGGCGCCGTGGCGCACTTCCCGGAGGAGTTCGACCTCCTGCTGGACCGCTTGAACGAACGCCTGCTCGAGCGCATGCACCAGGAGCCGGACATCGGCGCGCGCAGCCTGATCTACGGTTTCCCCCAGCAATTCGCGTCCTTGCGGGAGGTGGCAGGCGACTTCCTCCAGGAGATCTTCCGGCCGTCCCGCCTCGAGACGCGGCCGTTGCTGCGCGGCGTCTACTTCACCAGCGGCACGCAGAACGGCACGCCGATCGACCGTCTGATGGGCGCCATGTCCGGCCAGTTCGGCCTGCAGCGTCAGGCGGTCACCGCCTATAGCGGCGCCGGCCGGTCGTATTTCCTCAACCACGTGATCCGGCAGGTGGCGTTTGCCGAAGCCGGCGTGGTGTCGGTGGACGCCAAGCTCGAGCGCCGCAGCCGGCTGGTCCACACCGGCGCCTACGTTGCCGCCGGGGTCGTCCTGGTGCTGCTAACCAGCGCGTGGACGGCCAGCTACGTCAGCAACCTCGGCCTGATCGGAGCCAGCAATGCCCAGGCCGACAAGTACATGGAGCAGTACTCCGCCCTGCTGAAGCAGCCTCAGGGCGACACGGCCCTGCCGCCTCTGCTTCCGTTGCTGGCGACGTTGCGGACGATGCCGGGTGGCTATGCCGACCGGGACGCGACGCCGGGCTGGATGTCCACCATGGGCCTGTACCAGGGCTACAAGCTTGGGTCGCAGGCGACGGCTGCCTACTACCGCGCGCTCGACTCGCTGCTGCTGCCGCGGCTGTTGGCCCGCCTGGAAGCGCAGATGCTCGGGAACCTGGGCAATACGGACTTTCTCTACCAGGCGCTGAAGGTCTACCTGATCCTGGGCCGGGCCGGGCCGCTCGACCCGGGGCTGGTCAAGCAGTGGATGGACGCCGACTTCGCCGCCAGCCTGCCCGGCGACGCCAACGCACCGGCGCGCGAGGCGCTGTCGGACCACGTCTCCGCCATGCTGGAGCGCCCGGTGACGGCGATCCCGGAGAACGGGCCGCTGATCGATCAGGTGCGTGGCATCCTGCGGCAGACGCCGCTGGCCCGCCGCAGCTACGCGCGCATCACGGCGGGCGAGGAGGCGAAGGCCATCCCGATGTGGCGCTACTCCGACCATTCGGGGGCCGCGGGCGCCAGCGTGCTGCTGCTGCGGTCGGGCAAGTCGCTGGATACCGGGGTGGAGGGGCTCTACACCTTCGCCGGCTACCACGACGTGTTCGCCAAGCTGCTGCCGGAAGTGACGGAGGACGTGGCCGAGGACAGCTGGGTTCTCGGGCGCCAGGACCAAGTGGCCAGCAACACCGCCCAGGTCGCGCAGCTGCGCAAGGACGTGCTCGGCCTCTATCTGGACGACTACGTCCGCAAGTGGGACGGCTTGATCGCCGACGTGCAGATCAAGCCCTTTCGCAGCATGAGCGAGGGGTTGGACGAGTTGAACACGCTGTCCGGCCCGAACTCGCCCTTCCGCAACGTGTTCCAGGCATTCGATGCCGAGACCCAGCTGGTGCAGGCCACGCAGGCCAGCCGGTTGCAGACGGGCGTCACCCAGCTCGGCGCCTCGGAGGTGCAGCGCGAAGCCGCCAGCCGGATCAGCAGCCGGGACCGCCGGATCGCCTTGATGCTGGGCGGCGTGTTCTCGCCCGGCACCCCCGTCGTCGACCCGGCGCAGCGCGTGAACGACCATTTCGAATGGTTGCACGACTTCGTCGGCACGCAGGACAAGCCCGGCGGGATGGAGCCGGTGCTGGCGAAGATGACGCAGATCTACCAGAGCTTCAGCCAGGTCGCGGCCTCCCCGAACGCGGCGCAGGCGCTGCTCGGCGCGGCGGCATCCAACAGCGGCAGCAGCCTGTCCGCCCAGCTCGACACGCTGGCCAAGACGATGCCGGGCCCCGTGCAGGCCATGGCGCGGACCGTCTCGCAGAGCAGCAACACGGTGACCAGCAGCGGCGCCAGGCAGCAGATCCAGGATGCCTGGGCGTCCAAGGTGCTGCCGCTGTGCCAGGCGGCGCTGATCGATCGCTACCCGCTGTTCGCCAGCAGCACGACGGACGTGCCGATGGACGACTTCATCAAGCTGATGGCGCCGGGCGGGTTGATCGGGCAGTTCTTCGACGACTACCTCAAGCCGTTCGTCGACACGACCGCCAAGCCTTGGAAGTTCAACGGCGCCGACAACAACCAGCTCGGGCTGTCGCCCAACACCCTGCAGCAGTTCCAGCTGGCCAGCGACATCCGCATGGCCCTGTTCCCGTCCAGCGCCGCCACGGTCGCGTTGAAGTTCGAGATCACGCCGGTAACCCTGGACAACGGCGTGGGCCAGGTCAGCCTGGACGTCGATGGTCAGGAACTGACCTATGCGCACGGTCCCGTCCTGCCGATGCGCATGCAGTGGCCCGGCACGGGTGGCCGCAACCAGGTCCGCCTGACCTTCAGCCCGGTCAGCGGCGCCAGCAGCTCGGTCACCAAGGAAGGCCCTTGGGCGATCTTCCGCCTGCTGGATGGCGGCAAGGCGAGCAGCACGCAGTCGGACCGGGTGACCTACAGCTTCTCCGGCGCGGGCGGCACGGCCTCCTTCCTGATCGCCGCGGGCAGCGTGGTGAACGCCTTCACCCTGCCGGCTCTGCACCAGTTCCGCTGCCCGGCAAGCCTGTAGCCGCCAGGCGACTGCCGACGGCACGCGCGTCGCAGCTGCCGTCGCACGGGCTGCTGCGGACGGGATCGATCCCCAGCGGCCGCAGCAGGGCCACGAGCCTGGCCACGGGCGCGGCCGTGGTGAGCAGGTCCATCTGCCCGTAATCGGGCACCGTCCATCGTAGCCGGTCCAGCAGCGCGGGCGTGAGCGCTCGCGCCTGCCCGATCATGGCGGGCGTGAGGAGTTGGGATGGGTTGGGCTGGCGCTGCGGCATGCCGTCCAGGCGGTCATCGGCCACCCGGATCGTCTTGGGCAGCTGCTGCACCACGGCGTCCACCTTGCGCCGGACCGCGCGCTGCACCCGTTCGAACGGGACCTTCCGCGGGTCGGCGCCGAGGCTGCGTTGCAGCCGGTCGATGGCGCTATACCGTGCGATCAGTCGGAATACGGTCAATGGCTGCACCACCGGCGGCAGGACGACCGCGCGCAACTGCCGCACGCGCTGGGCCAGCCGCTCCGCCGTGTCCGCCTCTCCGGGGTCGAGGTTCAGGGTGCGGAAAACCGAGACCAACGGCGCCAGCGCCTTGACCTTGGCGAGCAGCGGCCGCCACGGGCCGATCGGCGGGTCCGCCTCCTGCGGCGTCAGCACGCCCTGGCTCAGCGCTGCACGAACCATGTCCGCGCGGTCGTTGAGCCCGGCGACCTCGTCCCAGGGCGCCGCGTCGCTGTCGGCGATGTCTTGCAGGTCGCCCGTGCGGCGGTTCAGCGTGCTGATGATACGCGCGAGCTTCGCCAGTTGCCCGGGTTGCGCCGGGTCGACCGCAAGTTCCGTCTGGCATGTCTGCTGCGCCTGTATCAGCCCGGACACCACCGAGAGCGCCTCCTGCGGCATAGGCGGTTCGGGCAGTTCGACCTCCTGCCACTCCGGGTCCGGTTGCCACGGCGGGGCGGGCAGCCAGCGTGCCGCCAGCCAGGTGCTGACGGCGTCCACGACCTTGTCTTCGGGCCGGGCTTGCGTGGCATCCGGCGCCACGGCGTCCGTTGTCTCGGCAGCAGCCGTCGTCTCCTCGCGGAGGGCCGCGACGGACCGTTTGCAGAAACATCCCATGTCGGTCCTCTCCGCGCCGGGCACCCTCGGCACCTGCGTGCTGCCCCCTTGTCCACTCGTTGCAGGTTCGACGATCGAATGCTTTGTGATACGCGACCCGCGCTGATAAGGCGATGCAGGACGATCGATCCGGTGGCGTCCGGTGCTCGACCATGCGGGAGGGAGGGGATGTCGGACCCATTGGTTCGCTCGGTGGCGTGCAGCCATCCTGGTTTGGTTCGCCATCACAACGAGGACGCCTATCTCGACCGGGCCGAGATCGGGCTGTGGGTGGTGGCGGACGGCATGGGCGGCATGACGGCGGGGGATGTCGCCAGCAACCTGATCGTGACCGCACTGGCGGACATACCGTCGCCGCCGGGCGCCGCGGATTTGCTGCACGAGGTGCGGCGGCGCGTGAACGCGGCCAATGCCGAGCTGCGTGCGATGGCAGCGGAGCGTGGACCGGAGGTGACGATCGGCAGCACCATCGCTGGGCTGATCGTGCACGGCCGGCACTTCGCGTGCTTCTGGGCCGGCGACAGCCGCGTCTATCGCAGCCGCAACGGCGAGCTCGACCGCCTGACGCGCGACCACAGCCTTGTGCAGGCGATGGTGGATGCCGGGCTGCTGCTGCCGGAAAAGGCGGAGCATCACCCGCATGCCAGCGTCATCCAGCGCGCCGTCGGGGTTGAGGACGTGCTGACCCTGGACTGCGTGCATGCCAAGGTGATGCCGGGTGACGTCTTCCTGCTGTGCAGCGACGGCCTGACGCGCATGGTCGGCGACGCCGAATTGGAACGCTCCATTGCATCCAGGCCGATCGACGCGGCGTGCGAAGAATTGTTAGATCTGGTCCTGTCTCGCGGCGCCAAGGATAACGTCACGATGATCCTGGTGGAGTGCGTCTGAAACCACGTCATTGCGAGAAGCGCGTGCGACGGCTCGCGATGACGACTTGGTTCGATACCTACGCGAGCTGGTATGACTCCGCCGGAGACTGGCGCTCCGCCGCCCGATCGGATGGTCTGTCCAAAGGCATCGCAGCTCTGTCGCCACGTTACGGCGTAGCGACGTTGTATTGGGTGAAGCCGTAATTCTGCATCACCCATTTCAGCGTGTAGCCGTATTTCGGGTCCGTCGCATACACCCCGGTCAGCGCATCGGCGAACGCGTCCGGGTTGCCGACCTGTTGCATGGCCGGGGCATAGGCCTTGCTGGTGGCGAGCAGCCTGCCATGCAGGTCGAACGCTTCCTCCAGCGAGTCGAACTTGCGGAACCGCGCGCTGGTGGTGATCTCCTGGCCGGCCACGAACTCCTTCGTGCCGCTGTCCACGCCCGGCTGGCCGCCCACCGCCTTTATGCCGAACGGGTTGTTGCTGTCGGGCGGCATGGACGCACCCCAGGCGCTCTCCACCGCCCACTGCGCCAGGGTGATGGAGGCCGGGACCTTCCACCGCTGCTGCGACGCGGTGGCGGCGGTCGCGACCTCCGGCGGCACCTTGCCGACATGGCCGAACCGCGGCGGCGGCTTGCTCGCGTCCGACACCAGCGGGTGCGCGGCCAGCGAGTAATAGGTGGCGCTGCCCGGGTCCACGCGGCCGGAGGGCGGGTTCATGTTCAGGACGACCGCCTGGTATGCCTCGATCGCCAGGATGAAGCCCACGTCGGGGTCGCCGGTGATCGGCAGGAAGGTGTGGGGCTGCGGCAGGCGGTCGTTCAGCAGCGACTGGATGACGAACACGTCGCCCGGCTTGTTCACGCCACCTTCGCCGACCGAGGCGAAGATCGGCGGCGCCACCCGGCCGAGTTCGTCGGTGCTGAGGATTTGCGCGGACGGCACCAGCGCCAATGGGCGGTCCTCCTCGCTGTCTGCCTCCACCTGCACTAGCAAACCCGCCCCGGCTGTTCAACGCGTGCCAAACTGATGCTATGCGGGTGCCATCGACGCGGTGCATCCGACGCAGGCAGAGGCGGGAGGGGTTGGAACTGCTTGAACCGTCCAGCGCCGGAGCCCCGCGCATCGCCCGGCCGCAGCCTGGCGGCAGGCGCGCCAAGCTCACGGCGGAGGAGCCCGCGCCGGCGACTGCCGACGGGTTGCAGACCCTGGCCGGCGCGCGTCCCGCCGAAGCGAACGCCCCCAGCCTGGTCACGCCCGCCATGCCGCTGCTGCAGCTGATGGCGCGGTTGCGGACCATGGCCACGCAGCCCGACGCGGCCGACCTGCGGGACCGTACGGATGCGGAAATCCGCGCCTTCGACGGCCGTGCCGAAAAGGCCGGGGTGCCGGCGGACCTGGTGCGGCGCGCCAGTTACGCGCTGTGCGCCAGCCTGGACGACCTGGTTCTGAACACCCCCTGGGGCGCGCGCGGCGCCTGGGCCGACAAGCCGCTGGTCGCCAGCTTCCATGCCGCGGTCGGGCCGGACCGCTTTTTCGACCTGCTGCGCCAGGCGCAGGAGAAGGGGCCTGCCTTCCGCCCGGTGCTGGAGCTGATGTATCTCTGCCTGTCGCTCGGGTTGATGGGCCAGTTCCGTCGGCTGCCGGACGGCACGGCCGAGATCGAGGCGTTCCGGGCCGAGACGGCGACGGTGCTGGCGCGCCAGGTGCCCCCCCCGGCGCCCGAGCTGGCCGCCCATTGGCGCGGCGTGGCGGCGCCGTTCCGCGCCCGCCGCACCCGCTTTCCCCTCTGGGTGGCCGCCAGCCTCGGCGTGGCGGTGGTGGGCGGATTGTTCCTGCTGCTGAGCCTGCGCCTGAACGAGGAGTCGGACGCGTTGTTCGGCCGCATGCTGGCAGCCGCCCCGTCGCACATGCCGGTGGTGACGCGGCAGGCCGTGCCAGCGCCGCCGCCGGCCGCCCCGCCGCCCGCCGAGCCTTCGGTCCAGGACCGGCTGCGCGCCCGGCTGGCAGGCACCGCGCCGACCGTCGTGGTGGCCGGCACGCCGACCACGCCGATCCTGCGTATTCCGGACCAGGCCTTGTTCGCCAGCGATGCCGCTGTCCTGCAAGCCGGCGCCAAGCCGCTGCTGGAGGCGGTGGCCGCCGCTTTGAAGCCCGAGCCGGGCGCGCTGCAGGTGGTGGGCTACACGGACGACCGTCCCGTCCGCACCGTGCTGTTCCCCTCCAGCTTCCGTCTCTCCGCGGCCCAGGCGCAAGCGGTGCGCGCCGCGTTGGCGACGGCGTTGGCCGACCCGAAGCGCCTCCGCGCCGAAGGCCGCGCCAGCGCGAACCCGGTCGCCGACAACGCCACCGCCGAGGGACGCGAGCAGAACCGCCGGGTCGAGGTCGTGCTCGATCAGCCGGCGCCGTGATGGGCGTGCTGCTGTCCCGTTGGGTGCAGACGCTGCTCGGCACGGTGCTGCTGGCCGCAGTGGTTTGGGAGTTCGGCCCGCTGCTGCCGCCGCTGGAGCCATGGCTGCCCCGCGTGCTGGTGATCCAGAGCATGCTGATCGTCTGGGCCGTCGCCAACGCCCTGATCGACTTGCGTCGGCGCTCGCGCGAGGGCGTCTTGTCGGCCGGGCTGGCGATGGGGCAGGAGGCCGAGGCGGTCGGCCAGACGCTGACGAAGGCGCTGGCGCTGCTGAAGAAGTCCGGCCGGCGCGGCGCGATGACGGAGCAGCCGTGGTACGCCATCATCGGGCCGCCCGGCGCCGGCAAGACGACGGCGCTGCTCAATGCCGGGCTCACCTTCACCCTGGCCGACCAGCTGGGCCAGGCCGCCATCTCCGGGACCGGCGGTACCCGGATGTGCGAGTGGTGGTTCACGCAGGACGCCGTCCTGATCGACACGGCCGGGCGCTACACGACGCAGGACTCCAACGCCGCCGTCGACCAGGCCGGATGGCTGGCCTTCCTCGCCCTGCTGAAGCGCACCCGCCCGCGCCAGCCGCTGAACGGCGTCATCGTCGCCATCGCCCTGCCGGAGGTGGTGCAGGGGTCCACGGCGGAGCGGGACGCCCATGCCGCCGCCATCCGCCAGCGCGTCGCCGAGCTGGAGCAGCGCCTGGGCGTGCGCATGCCGGTCTACGCGCTGTTCACCAAGGCCGACCTCGTCGCCGGGTTCAGCGAGTTCTTCGACAACCTGGACCGCGAGCAGCGCGACCAGGTCTGGGGCGAGACGTATGCGTTGGCCGCCAAGGCGGAGCCTCTGGCCGAGCGGTTCGGCGCCAGCTTGCGCGACCTGGTGGCGCGGCTGAACGAGCGGTTGCTGCCGCGGCTGCAAGCCGAGCATCGCCTGGACCGACAGGGCGCCATCGCCGGCTTCCCCACCCAGGTGGCCAGCCTGGAACGGCCGCTGGCCGCCTTCACCGCCCTGGCTTTCCCATCCCCCACCTTGCTGCGCGGCGTGTATTTCGCGTCCGGCACGCAGGAGGGCACGCCGATCGACCGGCTCACGGGCGCCATGGCCCGCGTGTTCGGCATCGACCAGGCGGCGCGCCCGGCGCTGCGACCGGAGCAGGGGCGCAGCTACTTCCTCGGCCGGTTGTTGCGCGAGGTCATCCTGGGCGAGGCCATGCTGGTGCGGGAAGCGCCCGGCGCCGTCCGCCGCCGGGCCGCGCTGCGCCTGGCCGGGTTCGCGGTCATCCTGCTGGCCGCAATCGGCGCGGCGGGCCTCGTCGTGTTCGACGAGCGTGCTGGTGAACGCCAGGTCGCGGCGGTGGCGGCGGGGCTGGACCGGTACGAGCAAGCGGGGCAGGGCCTGCCGCTCGATCCGGTGTCGGACGGCGATCTCGGGCCGATGGTGGCGCTGCTGGACCAGGCGCAGGCGCTCGGCGGCGTCCCGCCCGACGCGTCCGCCGATCTCGGCATGGGCCAGGCCGGCAAGCTGGAGGCGGGCGCCCGCGTGGCGTACCGCAACGGCCTGGTCTACGGGCTGCTGCCGCGACTGGTCTGGCGGCTGGAGGCGCAGATGCGGGGCACCCTCGACCGGCCAGCCGAGCTGTATGCCCAGACCCGCATCTACCTCATGCTGGGGGGCCTGGGGCCGCTCAGCGCCGCGCAGGTGCATGACTGGATGGTCCATGACTGGGATCAGACCTACGCTGGGTCGGACAACGAGGCCCTGCGCGCGTCGCTCGTCCAGCACCTGGACCGGCTGCTGGCGGAGCCACTGCCGCCGATCGGCCTGGACGGCCCGCTGGTCGCCCAGGCCCGCGCCAGCTTCAGCCGCGTTCCGCTGGCCGACCGCGTCTATGCCAGCATCCTGTCCTCTGCCGCGGCGACGGCGCTCGCCCCCTGGCGGCCCTACGACTCCCTGGGTCCGGCCGGCGTGCAGGTGTTCGCGCGCGCATCGGGCAAGCCGATGACGGACGGCATCCCGGGGCTGTACACCGTCAACGGGCTGCGCACGGTGCTGCTCCCGTCCGTCGACTCGGCCACGAAGACGGTCGCATCCGAGACATGGGTGATAGGGCGCACGCAGGACTTCGCAGCTGCCGAGTTGCACGACCTCCGGGCCGCGGTCACCGCCCGCTACTACGCGGACTTCACCCAGCGGTGGGACGCGATGTTGGCAGACCTGAACGTCGCGCCGATGAGCAGCCTGCCGCAGGGGGCACAGACATTGTACATCCTGACCTCGCCCGAATCTCCCCTGCGCAGTCTGCTGCAGTCCATCGCCGGGCAGATCGACCTTTCCGGCAATGCGCCCGAGGCCGGAGCGGCGCCGGTGATCCAGCATTACAAGCCGCTCGTCGACCTGGTCACCGGCGACGGCGCGGCGCTGGGCCGCTCGCTCCGGCTGGTCGCCGACATCCAGCAGCAACTGGCCAAGATCGCGGCGCTGCCGGTTGGCACTCCCATCCCAAGTGGCGGGGAGGACATCGGCAACCCGGTGCAGGCCGACGCGGCACGCCAGCCGCAGCCGGTCGCGCGTTGGCTGACCGCGATCAGTGCCAACGCCCAGGCCCTGCGCACCGGTAACGCCCGGCAGCAGGCCGTCATCGCCTACAACGCACCGGGTGGCCCGGCGCAGGCATGCGCGGCGGCCCTGGCCAACCACTATCCATTCACGCCCTCGGGCGTGCCGCTCCCGCTGGAGGATTTCGCCCGCCTGTTCGCGCCGGGTGGATTGCTGGACGGGTTCTTCAACACCCAGCTCAAGCCCTATGTCGACGTCGCGGCCAAGCCATGGAAGCCGCAATCGGTCGGCACCGTGTCACCCCCCGTTTCCGCCGCGGACGCCGGCCAGTTCCAGCGGGCGGCGATGATCCGTGACGCTTTCTTCGCTGCTGGTGCTGCCACACCCTCGGTGCGGCTGGAGATCGCGCCGGCTGGCCAGGACAAGCGCGCCACCACGCTGGAGGTCGGCGCCATCGCCGTGGTCGGCGGGCAGGGGCCGGCGCGGACCGCGCAGATCACCTGGCCCGCGGCCGACCCTGCGGGCAGCGCGACCTTGTCGGCCGATCCATCGGCGCCGCCGCTGCCGATCACCGAAAGCGGGCCATGGGCGATGTTCCGCCTGTTCTCCCGCGGCCGATTGCAGCCGCCAGGCAAGACCGGCCAGCAGCTGCTGACCTTTGCGGCCGGGAGCGCCCCCATCGCATACGAGATCAAGCCCATCGGCCAGACCAGTCCGTTCACGCCGGGGCTTTTCACCGACTTCCGCTGCCCGGTCGTGCAATGAGCGCGGCAGCCGGCTTCTTCGGCAAGATACCCAGCCGCGGTGATTTCGTGCGGCAGGGCCTGCCACCGGATTTCGTGGCCGGGCTGGATGGCTGGTGGCAGCAGGTCATCTCAGGCAGCCGGGAGCGGCTGGGCGAGTCCTGGGTGGATGCCTGGATGGAGGCGCCGGTCTGGCGCTTCGCCCTCGCGCCCGGCCTGTGCGGCACCGGCGCGGCCGTCGGCCTCTGGCTGCCGAGCACGGACAAGGCGGGCCGGCTGTTCCCCATCACCTTCGCCCTGGTGGGCGGAGGCTGGCGCGACATCGCCAAGTCGCAGGGCTTCCTGGACGCGGCGGAGGCGGCAGGGCTGCGGAGCCTGGAGGAAGACATCGGCCCGGACGAGCTTGCCGCCGCACTGGCGCCCACCCAACAGGGAGAGCCACTGGAGCAGCCCGCCGCCGGCTGCGGCATCTGGTGGACCGAAGGCAGCCCCCTCGTGGCGCCGGCGACCCGGCGTGTCACCGGCATGCCGGATGCCCGCGCCTTCGCCGCCATGCTGCGGGACGACGCGGCGCACTGACATGGCGTGCCGCGGTGAGCCGGATGTCGTACTAACCGGAGCAAGGCGGTCGTGCCCGGCATTTGGTCTGCCGCAGTCTGGGAGTTCACGTGAAGATGGTGCCGGAGGCAACGACGCGCGCGTTCCCCCTCATCGCCGATCGGCCGTGCGGCACATGCAACGTATGCTGCATCGCGCTGACGATCGACGAGCCGGCACTGCAGAAGGTCCAGGGCTGTCGCTGCCGCAACGCCGAACCCGATAACAGCTGCGCCATCTATGACGACCGGCCGCAGACCTGCCGCAGCTTCGAATGCGGCTGGCGGCGGCTGAAATGGGTGCGCGCCACCCTGCGGCCGGATCGATCGGCCGTCCTGGTCCGCCTGCATGTCGCCCTGGAGCAAGCGACGGGCGAGCACACCCTCGGCATCATCGTCACCTTGTTGGACGGCGCTGCCCTGAAGGCGGACGGGCTGGCGGAGACGGTCGCCGCGGCGGTGGCGGCCAACCTTCCCGTCTTTCTCGAGGTGCCCGGTCGCCCAGGCTACACCTACGGTCGCGCCCGGATCAACGACGCGCTGGGCGAGGCAGTTTGCGCCAGGGACAAGGCGGCCGTGCTGGAGATCCTCCGCATCGCCTACGCCCAGGGCCGCTCGGGCGAGGGTCGCCCCATAATTTTCAACGATCCGGCCGGGTAGGCGAGCGTGGCGCAAGCGCCGCGGGTCCACCGGCTGGACGAGGTGGTGTCGACGATGGACGAGGCACGCGCGCTCGCCGCGGCGGGAGTGCCGCATGGCACCGCCGTCACCGCCCGGCTGCAGACGGGCGGCCGGGGCCGCGGCGGCCGTCGCTGGGTCAGCCCTCCGGGCAACCTCTACGCCACGGTCGTGCTGCGCCCGGATGGCGGGGCCAGGCGCGCGCCGGAGCTCGGCTTCGTCGTGGCGCTCGCGCTGGCCGAGGCAGTGGATGCGCTGGCCGGGCCGGGCACGGCATTGAAATGGCCGAACGACGTGCTCCGCGACGGCGCGAAGCTGGCCGGGATCCTGCTGGACTACGTAGATGAAGCGACGGTCCTCGCCGGAGTGGGCGTGAACGTGGCGCATCAGCCTGACGGCATGCCCTACCCTGTCACCAGCCTGCGCAAGCTGGGGTGCCTGGCCGATGCGGAGGGTGTGCTCCACGTCCTGCTTGCCCGGCTGGATGTGGGATGGGCGGCGTGGCAGGCCGATGGACTGGCACCCGTGCTGACCCGCTGGCGCGCCCGTGGGCCGGCCCTTGGTGCGTCGATGCGCGTTCGGATGGGGTCGGACACGATCCGGGGCGTGTTCGCCGGGTTGGGCGTGGATGGCACGCTGCTGCTCGACACGGCGGCCGGGCGCCGTACCCTGCTGGCCGGCGAGGTGTTGCTGTAGCGGGGCCACGGCCGCCGCGCTTGCGGGACTCGCGGCGTGCGGCCAAAACCGTGCTGTGCTGAAGCTGCGCGTTATCCCCTGCCTGGACGTGAAGGACGGCCGCGTCGTCAAGGGCGTGAACTTCGTCGCGCTGCGCGACGCGGGCGACCCGGTCGAGCAGGCGGCCGTGTATGACGCGGCAGGCGCCGACGAGCTGACCTTCCTGGACATCACGGCGAGCCACGAGAACCGGGACACGATCTACGATGTCGTGAGCCGGACGGCGTCCCGGGTGTTCCTGCCGTTGACGGTCGGCGGAGGGGTCCGCTCGACCGGCGACATGCGCCGGCTCCTGCTGGTGGGGGCGGACAAGTGCAGCATGAACTCTGCCGCGATCGCGCGGCCGGCGCTGATCGCCGAGGCGGCGGAGAAGTTCGGCAGCCAGTGCGTGGTCGTGGCGGTGGACGCCCGTGCGACCGCACCGGGCAAGTGGGAGGTCTTCACCCACGGCGGCCGGAAGCCGGCCGGCCTGGACGCGGTGGCTTGGTGCCAGCAGGCGGCGAGCCTGGGCGCCGGGGAAATCCTGTTGACCAGCATGGACCGCGACGGCACCGGCCAGGGCTTCGACGCCGCGTTGTTGCAGGCCGTCTGCGCGGCCGTCCGCGTGCCCGTTGTGGCCAGCGGGGGCGTGGGGGAGCTGCAGCATTTCGTCGACGGCGCCAGGGCTGGGGCGACCGGCCTGCTGGCGGCCTCGGTCTTCCATTTCGGCAAGTTCAGCATAGCTGACGTGAAACACGCTTTGGCCTCGGCAGGACTGCCGGTGCGTCGTCCCCGACCGGCATCGTAGGAGAGTTATGCCCAAGAAGCCTGTCAAAGCGCCCGCATCGCACAAGAAGGTGCCTGTCCGCAAAAAACATCCGAACGGAACGGCCGGCTCTGACCCAGTCCAATCGGCCGCGATCGTGCTGGACCGGCTCTGGACGGTGATCATGGAACGGCGGTCGGCAGACCCCGCGGTCAGCCACTCCGCACGCCTGCTCTCGCGCGGCGTGGCCAAAGTCGCGCAGAAATTCGGCGAAGAAGCGGTGGAATGCTTGATCGAGGCCGTCGCAGGCAAGCCCGACCTGGTGGTCGCCGAGAGTGCCGACGTGCTCTACCACCTCCTGGTGCTCTGGGTGGCGACCGGGGTGCCGCCCGCCGCGGTGTGGGCGGAGTTGGAGCGGCGCGAAGGCATATCGGGCGTGGCGGAGAAGGCAGCGCGGCCGCCTTCGCCACGGCGCGGCCCGGCCACCCGAAAGATCCCTTGAAGCGGAGCGATCCCCCATGCCGGTCAGCGGCCTAGGCCCCTACGACGACACCAATATCTTCGCGCGGCTGCTGCGGAACGAGGTTCCGTCCCGCCGGGTGTACGAGGATGCATGGGCCGTCGCCTTCCACGACATCGCACCACAGGCGCCGGTGCATGTGTTGGTCATTCCCCGCAGCGCCCACGTGTCGCTGGCTGACTTCACGCTCAACGCGTCCGAGGCCGAGGTCGCCGGCTTCTTCCGCGCCGTGGGCCTGGTCGCTCGGCAGCTGGGGCTGGAGGCGCCGGGCTACCGGGCTGTCGCCAATATCGGCCAGCATGGCGGCCAGGAAGTGCCGCACTTCCATATCCACATCCTGGCCGGGCAGCCGTTATCCGGACGGATGGCCTTGCTCCGCAGCGAATGACCCGCTTCGTCGTAAGGGTTTATTTTAGCATTCGGCTCTACTTTTGAGACAAGCCCGCGAGGCCTGCCGGAAGGAGCCGCAACACCGTGACCATACCTGACCTGACTGAACCAGCCGACCAGCTCCTCCGGCAATGCGTCGAGTTCGGCCCGGACGTGCTGATGATACTGGGCGCGGACGGCCGATGCCGCCACGTGTCGCCCGCGAGCACCTCTCTGCTCGGCCGGGTTCCAGATGAACTTCTGGGTACGCACCTGCGTGACCTGGCAGTGCCCGCCGACCAGCCCGTCGTGGACGGCTGGCTAGCGAGCCTGGCCTGCGGCCACAACGCGCTGACCGTGTTCCGCGCGCAATGCGGCTTTGGTATCTGGACCTGGGTCGAGGCGAGTGCCCGGCGTCTGCCGATGGGCGCCGGCATCGTGCTGTCGTTGCGCGACGTAGGCGTCCGCAAGGAGGAAGAGGCGCTGTTGATCGAGGCCAACGAGCTGCTGCGGCGGCGCGCCACCCTGGATCCCGTGACCTGCCTGCCAAACCGCGGCCACTTCATCGCAGCCCTTCAACGCGAGCTCCGCCGCGTGCAGCGTGAGGCGCAGCCCCTGGCGCTGCTTGCCGTCGGTATCGACGACATGCGCCTGTTCAATGACCTTTACGGCCGCGACGCCGGCGATGTGGCCCTGCGCGAGACAGCCACCGCGATCAAGGTCGCACTTGCCCGCCCCGGCGACATCGCTGGTCGTCTGAAGGGGCCGACGATCGGGGTGATCCTGCCGGGCACCGCCCTGGCGGGCACGCCGCCTGTCGTGGACCGTTTGCGGCAGGCGGTCGGCGACTTGGCGGTGGAGCATGCCGGCGTACCCTCCGGCCGCCTCTCCGTCACCATCGGCATCGCCGTCGCCGAGCCGCGGACCAAGGCGGAGAGCCTGTTGCATGAAGCGACATGCGAGATGGAGGTCGGCCGGGCTGCCCGTTTCGCCCTGGCCTGATCGCAGGCTTCACGCCGCCAGACAGCACTTCTTGTATTTCTTGCCGCTGCCGCACGGACACGGGTCGTTGCGGCCGATCTTGCGCAGCGGGTTGCGGACCGGCGCCGCCGTCTCCGGCGCGTCGGGTTCGAGCCTCGATTCGCCGCGGTTCAGCCATTCGATGGCGTCCCCGAACGGGCCGATCCCGTCCCATGCCCAGGCTGTCGTGCCACGCGGGTCGTCCTGCGCATCCCGCAGTGCAAGCCAGAAGCCCGCCAGGTCGGTCAACGCGGGATCGACGAGGCCGCGTTGCAGCACGTGTTCGACGCGGCCGGCCAAGCCGGCAAAGCCCAGCACGGCGACGGCCCGGACCCAGCCGAACCACACATACGCCGGCTCCAACGGCTGCAAACGATCCGGCAGCGCCGCGAGATACTCGTACATCTCCGCCTCCGGCACGCGTCGGGTGCGGGTAAGGTAAGCCAGCACGAGCAAGGCATCGCCGCGCAGGATGTCGTCGACCGTCGGCGTCTCGACCAGCCGGCGCAGCGCCGCCTGGTTGCCGTCGAACGTATTGATCAGGATCGGCAGCAGCGTGTCCGTCAGGCCATCCTCACCGAAGACGGAGCTCACGCGTTCCGTGTCCATGGCCAGGTCGCACAGAAGCGGAAAGCTGGCCGTGTCCGCCCTCTCGCCAAGGAGATGGACGATGACGTGCAGCGCCTTCTCCGTCCGTTCGGACAGGTCGCGGCCGGCAGCATAGTCTCGCAGCAGGCTGCGGCAGTGCGGACCGGCGGTCTCCCACTCGTCCAGCACCCACCGCATGGCAGCCAGTGGAGTGGCGGTCGCTTGTTCGAAGGCGTCGATCGCTTCGTCCAGCGTCATCGCGGGGACCTTCCGAAAACACGCCGCCAGAAGCTGCCGGCCTGCGGCTTGCCGTGGGACACGTGCGGCGTGCGCGCCGGTGGCCGCAGGGCGCTGCTCAAGAGATGGCGCCCGGTGTCGCTCAGCGCGATGCGGGCGCGCTCGAAGGCGACGATGCGGGCGACGCCGTCATCCTGGGACACGACGGCGTCCAAGGTTGCCGCAGCGCGGTCCAGCAAGCCCGCGCGGCGTTGGATGTCGGCCAGGCGGACCATGCCTTCCGCGTCGGCCGGCGCCGGCCAGGCGTCCAGCGCGCGGCGGCGCAGGGCCGTGCCGTCGCGGCCTTCGTCCTCCGCCTCCCACGCCGCCTGCAGCAAGGCGTCCGCCGCTGCTTGCGTGCGGCTGACCAGGGCGGCCCAGCGCTCGAACGGGGAGGGGAGCGCAGCGTAGGCCGCGGTGCGCACGACGTCCTTCGCGCTGGCAGGCAAGGCGGCCAGGTCGGGAGCGCAGGCACCGCAGCCAGGGCAGCTCTGCACCCAGCGCCGCAACGTCGACCGCGTCGGCTCGCCCGGACGCCCGTCCAGGTCCGGCGAGCTTTCGGGCGGTGGTGCACGGAAGGGGAGCGGCACGGCGGTGCCGCAGACGGCGCAGGCGGGCATGGCGGCAGCGTTACTCCCGCACCAACACCCGGTCGACGATGAAGGTGGAGAGGCCGCCGGCCACGAAGTCCCGCCGCAGCGCGACTTCGTCATACTCATGCTCCACCCAGTGGAGGAACGGCACGCGGCCTTCTGCCTGAGCGGCATATCGGATGAAGAACGCGTCCAGGATGCCGGTGCGGGAGCGGCTCCAATGCCCGAACCGCCAGGAAAGCTGGTCGAGCGCCGCGCGGCTGTCGCCGCCTTCGAACAAGATGGCCAGCCCGGAGGCGAGGCCGGCGCGGTCGGCGCCGGATTTGCAGTGCATGAGCGTCGGCGCGTCGAGTGCCCGGTAGATCTCGGCGAAGCGGAGGATCCGATCTTTATGCGGCGCACCGCGGCTTTCGAACGCCATGTCGATGTGGTGCAGTCCGAGATCGGCGGAGGCTTGGCGCGACAGGGCATCCGACCCGCACTGGCGGTGGCCGCGCAGGTTGATCAGGCTGCGCAGGCCGAGACGCCGCTTGGCCGCAGCCAGGCGGGCGGGCGTCGGGTGGTTGGAGCGGTAGAGCTTTCCGGGAATGACCTCCGCCAGATTGTCCCAGAGCACGCGGAACACGGCGTGGTCCACCAGCAGCGAATCACGCCAGGCTGCGGCACGCTGGCGGGGGGTGGACAGGTCTTGGGTGAACGCCATGGGGGATCAGGCGAAGGGGCAACCCTCAACTCGCCCGTCGCTCGCGAGGAACGGCCGAGTGAGGGCTGACGGCATCTAGCCCGCCCGTTCGACCAGCATCTGCTTGATCTCGCCGATCGCCTTCGCGGGGTTGAGCCCCTTCGGGCAGGTCTTCGTGCAGTTCATGATGGTGCGGCAGGCATATAGCTTGAACGGGTCTTCCAAGGCGTCGAGCCGTTGCCCGGTGTACTCGTCCCGGCTGTCGGCGATCCAGCGATAGGCGGCCAGCAGCGTGGCCGGGCCGAGGTAACGGTCCCCGTTCCACCAGTAGGACGGGCAGGAGGTGGTGCAGCAGAAGCACAGGATGCACTCCCACATGCCGTCGAGCTTGTGGCGCTCCTGCACGCTCTGCCGGCGCTCGGCGTCCGGCGGCGGCGGCGTGTCCGACTTCAGCCATGGTTCGACGGAGCGCAGCTGGGCGTAGGCCATCGACAGGTCGGGCACGAGGTCCTTCACCACCGACATGTGGGGCAGGGGGTAGATCTTCACCGGCCCGGCAATGTCTTCGATCGGCTGCAGGCAGGCCAGCGTGTTGCCGCCGTCGATGTTCATCGCGCAGGAGCCGCAAATCCCCTCGCGGCAGGAACGCCGGAAGGTCAGCGTAGGGTCGACGTCGTTCTTGATGTGGATCAGCGCGTCCAACACCATCGGCCCGATGGCGTCCAAGTCGATCTGGTAGGTGTCCAGGCGCGGGTTCTCGCCGTCATCCGGGTTCCATCGGTAGATGCGGAACTCGCGGATGCGCTTGGCCCCAGCCGCCGCCTGCCAAATGCGGCCGGGCGTCACGGTGCTGTTCTTCGGGAGGGTGAATTCGACCATGCCTGTCTTCGCCTTCGGCCTCTACGGCCTGATTGATGTCACTGCAGGCATGAGGTCGTTGTTGTCCTCGATCCGCAGCATCCTGATGTCCCACATCGCGGCAGAAAACCACACATACGCACGTGATAGCTGCTTTGCAGCACCGTGGCGTCCATGTCGAAGGTGATGGCGAACATCGCCGGTCCACGTCCTCGAAACGCATTGTCCCACGCCCGCGACCGAGCGCTGCATATCCCGGCGCGACAGAACGCTCTGACTGGCCATGCTGTCAGGCCGCTATGTTCAGTACACCCGCTTCTTTGGCGGGAACACGCTCACCTCGTTGGTCAGCGTCTGCATGCGCACCGGGCGATAGCTGAGTTTCACGTCGCCCCGGTCGTTGATGTGGGCGATCGTGTGCTTCATCCACTCGGCGTCGTCGCGGTCGGGGAAGTCGTCATGGGCGTGGGCGCCGCGGCTCTCGTGCCGGGCCTCGGCGCCGACCATCGTGGTCATGGCACTGCTCAGCAGGTTGTCGAGCTCCAGCGCCTCCGTCAGGTCGCTGTTCCAGATCATCGACCGGTCGGTCACGCCGATATCCTCCGTGCCGGCATAGATGCCGCGCATCTTGGACACGCCCTCGGCCAGGCTCTGGCTGGTGCGGAACACGGCGGCATGCGCCTGCATGGCGCGCTGCATCTGCTCGCGCACCTCGCCGGTCTTGCTCGTGCCGTGGTTGTGGCGCTTGCGGTCCAGCCGGTCCAAGCCCATCTCGCCGGCCTTCGCAGGCAGGGGAGCCTGCGACGCGCCGGGCTTGAGGATTTCCGCCGCCCGGTGCGCCGCGGCGCGGCCGAACACCACCAGGTCCAGCAGCGAGTTCGTCCCCAGCCGGTTCGCCCCGTGCACGGACACGCAAGCCGCCTCGCCAACCGCCATGAGGCCGGGCACCACGGCATCGGGGTCGGCGGCGGTCGGCCGCAGCACCTCGGTGCGGTAGTTGGTGGGGATGCCGCCCATATTGTAGTGCACGGTCGGCAGGACCGGGATCGGGTCCTTCGTCACGTCGACGCCGGCGAACACCTTGGCCGTCTCGGAGATGCCGGGCAGCCGCTCGTTCAGCAGGTCGGCGCCCAGATGCTCGATATGCAGGTGGATGTGGTCCTTGTTCGGCCCCACGCCGCGGCCCTCGTTGATCTCGATCGTCATCGAGCGGCTCACCACGTCCCGGCTGGCGAGGTCCTTGGCGGTGGGCGCATAGCGCTCCATGAAGCGCTCGCCGTTACCGTTGGTGAGGTAGCCGCCCTCGCCACGCACACCCTCCGTGATCAGGCATCCGGCAGGAAAGATCCCGGTCGGGTGGAACTGCACGAACTCCATGTCCTGCACCGGCAATCCGGCACGCATCACCATGCCACCGCCATCGCCGGTGCAGGTGTGGGCCGAGGTGCAGGAGAGGTAGGCGCGGCCATACCCGCCTGTCGCCAACACGGTGCTCTGCGCGCGGAAGCGGTGGATGCTGCCATCCTCCAGACACCAGGCGATGACGCCGCGGCAGGCGCCTTCCTCGTCCATGATGAGGTCGAGCGCGAAATACTCGACGAAGAACTCCACCTCGTGCTTCAGCGACTGCTGGTAGAGCGTGTGCAGGATGGCATGGCCCGTCCGGTCGGCGGCGGCGCAGGCGCGGTTGGCGGGCGTCTTGCCGTAATCCTGCATGTGGCCGCCGAACGGGCGCTGGTATATCCGGCCGTCTTCCGTGCGGGAGAACGGCACGCCGAAATGCTCCAGCTCATAGATCGCGGGCACTGCCTCGCGACACATGTATTCGATGCTGTCCTGGTCGCCCAGCCAGTCCGACCCCTTCACGGTGTCGTACATGTGCCAGCGCCAGTCATCCTCGCCCATGTTGCCCAACGCCGCGCCGATGCCGCCCTGGGCCGCCACCGTGTGCGACCGGGTGGGGAACACCTTTGTGATGCACGCCGTCTTCAGCCCCGCGGCGCCCATCCCAAGCGTCGCACGCAGCCCGGCGCCGCCCGCCCCCACGACAACCACGTCGTAGGTATGGTCGATGATGGTGTAGGCGCCGTTCGACGGCCTGGAGATCGCGTTCATCGTTCGATTCGTCCGTGTGAGGGATCAGGCCGTAAAGGCCATACGGAGTATGGAGACGGCACATAGCAAGCCAAGCAGCAAGGCGACCGCCTTGTTCAGCAGGATCGCGACCGGCTGCCATTTCTGGCTGCTGATGTAATCCTCCATCACCACTTGCAACCCGAGCTGCATGTGGTGGAACGTCATGGCGACCATCGCCAGCAACAACACGGTGTTCACCGGGTTGGCCACGAAGCGATGCACCGCCGCCTGGGGTGCCCCCAGCAAGTGCAGCACCGCGTACACGAACCAGACCGTCAGCGGCACCAGCGCGATCGCCGTGACGCGCTCCGCCCACCAGTGATGGATGCCGGATTTCGCGGCCCCCATGCCGCGCGCCCGGCTTAGGTGGGATCGCATCACCTCGACCTTCGGGCTCGCCACGCGGCTCATCTTCGCGTCCGACATCAGCGCCACACCACCATTGCCACGACCCAGATCAACACCGTCAGCACACCGGTCGCAACGACCGCCGCCCATCCGCTTGCGTAGACCTGGGGCAGGTCATAGCCATACCCCGCGTCCCACGCCAAATGCCGCAATCCCCCGACGAAATGGTACGCCAGCGCCACCGTCCAGCCGAACAGCAGCAGGATGCCGAACCAGGAGCCCATGAAGCCCTGCATCGTCGCGAACCCTCCGGGCGAGCCAGCGGATGCCACGAGCCACCACACCATCATCAAAGTGCCGACGGAGGTGGCGATGCCGCTCATCCGGTTCATGATCGACAGGACGGAGGTGAGCTGCGGCCGGTAGACTTGCAGGTGCGGCGACAACGGGCGCTTGACCGGCGTTCCGTCGGTCCGAGTGCCGATCATCAGCGCGTCGCGGACGTCCTTCATTCATCACTCCGGTGGTGCGGCGCCGAATACGCCGCGGTGCACAATCGTGCTTACTGCTGGAGGTGGGGAGGGTCAACGCGACTGCAATGCAGCGCGCCAACGTCAGGACCCGAGCTTCAGCCCCACCACTCCAGCCAGGATCAGCCCGACGCAGGCCAGCCGCAGCAGTCCGGCCGGCTCGCCCTCCACGGCGATGCCCCAGGCAAGCCCGCCGGCGGCGCCGATGCCGGTCCAGACGGCGTAGACGGTTCCCATCGGCAGGGCCCGCAAGGCCTGCGACATCGCCCCGAAGCTGCAGGCGATCGCCGCGCAGGTCGCCGCACTCCAGCCCAGCCGGGTAAAGCCGTCCGCCTGCTTCAGCAGCACTACCCAGGCAACCTCGAACAGCCCGGCGATGGCGAGCCACAGCCAGGCCGGCGGCACGTCACGCCGCCTTGGCCAGCAGCTTGCGTGCGACCAGCGTCTCGGCGATCTGCACCGCATTCAGGGCAGCGCCCTTGCGGAGGTTGTCCGACACGCACCAGAAGGAAAGTCCGTTCGGCACCGTGGGGTCGCGGCGGATGCGGCTGACGAACACCTCGTCCTCCCCGGCACAATCCAGCGCCGTCGCGTAGCCGGCGTCGTCCCGCGTGTCGACCACCCGCACACCGGGCGCGTTGCGCAGGATGGCGCGCGCCTCGGCCGGGGTGACCGGCTGCTCGCATTCGATGTTCACTGCCTCGGAATGGCCGACGAACACCGGCACGCGCACGCAGGTGGCATGGACCTTGATGTCGGGGTCGAGGATCTTCCGGGTCTCGACCGCCATCTTCCACTCTTCCTTGGTCGATCCGTCATCCATGAAGCGGTCGATATGCGGGATGCAGTTGAAGGCGATCGGCTTGGTGAACTCCTGCGGCGTCACCGCATCGTGCACGAACATCGCCCGGCTCTGCGTCCAAAGCTCGTCCATGCCGTCCTTCCCGGCGCCGGAAACCGACTGGTAGGTCGACACCTGCACCCGGCGGATGCGGAACTTGTCGTGCAGCGGCTTCAGCGCCACCACCATCTGGATGGTGGAGCAGTTGGGGTTGGCGATGATGCCGCGGCGGACGCGCGCCAGCGCCTCCGGATTGACCTCCGGCACCACCAGCGGGACGTCGTGCTCCATGCGGAACTGGCTGGTGTTGTCGATGACGGTGCAGCCCGCCTCCGCGGCCCGGGGGGCATGGATGGCGGACACCGCGGCGCCCGGGCTGAACAGCCCGATGTCCCAGCCGCGGAAGTCGAAGCTATCGAGCGCCTGGACTTTCAGCACCTTCTTGTCGCCGAACGACACCTCCTTGCCGGTGGACCGGCCGGACGCGACAGCGGCCACCTCTGTCACCGGGAAGGCACGCTCGGCCAGGACCTTCAGGATCTCGCGCCCGACCGCTCCGGTGGCACCTACGACCGCGACCCTGTAGCCCATCACGCCTGTCCTCGAATAACCCTCGGTAGCACCTTACGGCCGCCTGGTCGCGAGACAAGCCTCCCGGACGCATTGCCGCCATGGCGCCGCTAGCCGGACCCCGCGACGCTGCGATACGTTGATCCTGCACCCGTGCGGCACGCAGGTGCTCGGCCGACACTTCCACCAGCACCTCGGCCCCCAGCTGACCGCTAGCCGGTCACGCTCGGGCGACCGGCAAGTCCGCCGCGCCGATCGTGCCATGCTGGCTGCGGAAGGTCAGCGCCTGCGAGCCGTCCTGCTGCTGCGACACGCCGCTGATGCGGTGGTCCCCGCTGTCATAGACCGTCACCGTGCCACCCTGCTCGACAGCCACGCGCCGGCTGTCCGGGAAACAGGCGTAGCGCATGCCGTTCTGCGCGCCGGCAGCGGATGGCCGCCCGAGCCCGGTGGGCCACCAGTCCGCCGAGTCGTGTCCCTGCGTGCCTGGCGACGCGGGAGCGTCCGTGACCTCCTGCGCCAGCTCGCGGCACAGGGCGCTGACCTTGTCCCGCAACGCCGTGTTGAACATGTCGCCGACCTGGGTCATGCCGCCCGCCGACCACTGCCCCATGCCGCCCAACTCCGGATGGCTGAACTGCGCCTGGCGGCCGCCACCGCGGCGCAGAGCGTCCAGCAACGCCTGCACCGCACCCGGGCTTACCCCATGCTTCTGCGCGATCCGCGTGACGTCGGCCATCAGGACCGTTCCCCCGCATTGGTCTGCTTCGGTCCCTTGTCCTGCGTCTCGGCCGGCTTCAACGGCGGGACTGGCGGTGCCGGCTGCTTCGGCGGGGTGGTCTCGGCCATCGATGGTCTCCTATGCCTGGTGTCACGACGCAGGGCAGCGCATCCGGTTTTCGCGCCTGGGAGGACAACATCGCCGAACTGCGCTATCCAGGCGGCATGTCTCGCACCGCCGCCATCACCCGCACCACCTCGGAGACCGACATCCAGCTGACGCTGGCGCTGGACGGCAGCGGCGCCTCCGACGTGTCCACGGGCGTAGGCTTCCTGGACCATATGCTGACGGCGCTGGCCCGCCACGCGCTGTTCGACCTGGCGGTGCGCGCGACGGGTGACCTGCATATCGACGACCACCACACCGTCGAGGATGTCGGCATCGTGCTCGGCCAGGCGTTCGCCCAGGCGATCGGCGACAAACGCGGGATCTGCCGCTACGGCCACGCCGCCGTGCCGATGGACGAGGCACTGGTCGAGGCGACGGTGGACATCTCCGGCCGGCCGCTGCTGGTCTGGTCCGTCAACTTCAACGTGCCGACCATCGGGACCATGGATACCGAGCTGTTCGAGGAGTTCTTCCGCGCCTTCGCCCACAATGCCCTCGTCACGCTGCACGTCCATGCCAAGGCCGGGCGCAACGGGCACCACATCGCGGAGGCGTGCTTCAAGGCGCTGGCCCGGGCGCTGCGCGTGGCGGCCGAGCTGGACCCGCGGGCCGACGACGCCGTTCCGTCCACGAAGGGAACGCTGTGAAGACCTACACCGCCCATCTGCATCGCGGAAAGAGCCTCGTGCTGGTGCCGGAGGCGTTCTCCTGGGGCGGCTTCTTCTTCGGCCCGCTCTGGTTGCTGCGGCATGGCGGCTGGATCCCCGGAGTGCTGGTCCTGGCTGCGCTGTTCCTCGCCTGTACCGTCCCGCCGCCCTCCCTGCGGCCGCTCGCCGCCTTCGGGGTCCTGCTGCTCACCGGGTTGCTGGGGCATGACCTGCGGCGCTGGCACCTGCAGCTGCGACGGTTCGAGCTGGCGCACGTGGTGGCCGCCCGGACGGAGGACGAGGCGCTGTTCCGCCTGCTATCCTACCGGACCGACCTCGCCGGGCGGGCGCTATGATGCGCGTGGCGGTGGTGGATTACGGCAGCGGCAATCTGACTTCGGCCGCTCGCGCCCTGTCCCGCGCCGCCTCCGACGCCGGGCTCGCAGCGGACGTCACCGTGACGGACGACCCCGCCGTCGTCGCGGCGGCCGACCGGGTGGTGCTGCCGGGGCAGGGGGCCTTCGCCGACTGCGCCGCCGGGCTGGCCGCCTTGCCCGGCATGCGCGAGGCGATCGACCGTTCGTCGGAGGCCGGGCGCCCGTTCCTGGGCATCTGCGTCGGCATGCAGCTGATGGCCGAGCGTGGGCTGGAACACCAGGTGAGCCCCGGCTTCGGCTGGATCGCCGGCGAGGTGGCGGAGATGGCTGCCCCCGACCTCCGCCTGCCGCAGATGGGCTGGAACGCGCTGGACTTCGTGCCCGGCAGCCACAAGCTGCTCGAGGGGCTGACGCCGGGCGACGACGTGTATTTCGTGCACAGCTACGCCCTGCGTGGCGCCCGGCCGGCGGATGTGCTGGCCACCACGGATTATGGGGGCCTCGTGCCGGCCATGGTGGCGGCGGGCAATCGTGCCGGGACCCAGTTCCACGTCGAGAAGAGCCAGGCGGCCGGCCTGCGCATCCTCGCGAACTTCCTGGCGTGGCGACCGTGAGCGACTCGGACACGCTCGTCCCCGCCCTTGTCGTCGAACGGGCGGAGAGCCTGGCCGACGACGACCTGCAGGCGCTGTGCGAGGCGGCGGACGCGGCGATCATCGATGGTGGCGGCTTCGGCTGGGTGGAGCCTCCGGGCCGCAGCGCGCTGGAAAGCTACTTCCGCGGCGTGCTGCTGGTGCCGGAGCGGGAGCTGTTCGTCGGGCGCATGGACGGGATCATCGTCGGCAGCGCCCAGCTCGTCCGCCCGCCGCGCAACAACGAGGCGCAGGCCTTCGCCGCCACCCTGATGCACAGCTTCGTCGCACCCTACGCCCGCGGCCACGGCCTGGCGCGGCTGATCACCCGCCGGGTGGAGGACGCCGCCCGCACGCTGGGCTACCAGATGCTGAACCTTGACGTACGGGAGACGCAGACCGCGGCGATCAAGCTGTACGAGGGCTGCGGCTACGATCGATGGGGCGAGCACCCCGCCTACGCCAGGGTGGGCGGCAAGACGATCCGCGGACTATTCTACTGCAAGAAGCTGCGCGACGGACGTTAGCGGCGGAGTCGGAGGGACCTGATGCCTTTCACCACCCGCGATGGCGTGCGCCTGTACTGGCGCGCCGACGGCCACCCGAACCGCCCGGCGCTGCTGCTGCTGAACTCGCTCGGCACCGACCATGCGCTGTGGGACGGGGTGGTGCGGGCGCTGTCCGGCCGGTTCCGGCTGCTGCGCATGGACACGCGCGGCCACGGCGCCTCCGACTCGCCGCCGGGCGACACCACGATCGCGGCCCTGGCGGAGGACGCGTTCGCGGTGATGGACGCGGCGGGCGCGGCGACGGCGGCGGTGGCCGGCGTGTCGATGGGCGGCATGACGGCGATGCAGATGGCGGTGACGGCGCCGCAGCGGCTGACGGCGATCGCCATCTGCAACAGCGCGGCCGACGTGCCGCCGCCCATGTGGCTGGACCGCGCGGCGGCGGTGCGGGCGGGCGGCCTGGCGCCGCTGATGGACGGCATCCTGGCGCGCTGGTTCCCCGCCGCGGTGCGCGCGGCCAACCCGCCCTATCTGTCCACCGCCCGCGCGACCATGCTGGCGCAGGACCCGCAGGGCTACGCCGCCTGCTGCATGGCGATCGCAACGCTGGCGGTGAAGGACGCGCTGCCCGGCATCCGGCTGCCCACGCTCGTGGTGGTCGGCTCGTTGGACGAGGCGACGCCGCCAGCCACGGGGGGCGAGCCGATTGCCGCCGCGATCCCCGGCGCCAAGCTGGCCAGCCTGCCCACCGGCCATATCTCCCCCCTGGAACGGCCGGACGCGCTGGCCGCGCTGCTGGCCGACTTCCTGGCGCCCGCGGCCGGCGATGCCGCGGAGGCTGGCCGGGCAGCGCTGTTCGAGCTGGGGATCGGCAACCGCCGGGCGGTGCTGGGTGACGCCTGGGTGGACCGCGCGCTGGCCAAGCAGGGCGGCTTCGCGTGGGAGTTCCAGCAGTTCATCATTCGCTTCGCCTGGAGCGAGGTGTGGGGCCGCCCCGGCCTGGACCACCGCACCCGGCGCATCATCGTGCTGGCCATCACCGTGGCACTCGGCCGCTGGGAGGAGTTCCGCCTGCACACCCGCGCGGCGCTGGAGCAGAAGGGGCTGACCGAGGACGAAGTGCGCGAGGTGCTGATCCAATCCGCCATCTACGCCGGCGTCCCCGCCGCCAACACCGCGTTCCACATGGTGGAAGAGATGCTGGCGGAGATGGCGCGGACGTGATGCAGCGAATGCGAGAACCCTCTCCCGCCGGCGGGAGAGGGCCGGGTGAGCGTGGCCGGTCCGCAAGCGCACCGGGCTTCGGCGGAGTTCCAAGCGGGCGGCGCCACCCTCTCCCGCCAGCGGGAGAGGGAGGTTTCGTGCGCGAGGGTGCCACCCCATGCCCCTGACCTTCTACCCCGCGATCGACCTGAAGGACGGCGCCTGCGTCCGCCTCCGCCGCGGCGCCATGGACGAGGCGACCGTCTACTCCGACGACCCGGCGGCCCAGGCGCGCGCCTGGCAAGATGCCGGCTGCCGGTGGTTGCACGTCGTGGACCTGAACGGCGCCTTCGCCGGCCGCGCCGTCAACGCCAGCGCCGTCGCAGCGATCTTGGGTGCGGCCACCGTGCCGGTGCAGCTCGGCGGCGGCATCCGCGACCTGGCAGGGGTAGAGCGGTGGCTGGCCGCGGGCGTGCGCCGGGTGATCCTGGGCAGCGCCGCCGTGCGCGACCCGGCGCTGGTCCGCGACGCATGCCGCCGCTTCCCCGGCCAGGTCGCAGTCGGGATCGACGCGCGCGACGGCTTCGTGGCGACCGATGGCTGGGCGGAGACGTCGACCCTGGCCGCGCCCGACCTGGCCGCGCGCTTCGCCGATGCCGGGGTGGCCGCCATCATCTACACCGACATCAGCCGCGACGGCATGCTGGGCGGGCTGAGCCTGGAACAAACGGCGAGCCTCGCCACATCCAGCGTGATCCCGGTGATCGCCAGTGGCGGCGTGGGCAGCCTGGACGACCTGCGGGCCCTGCGCGCCCTGGGCCACGCCAATATCGAGGGCGTGATCGTCGGCCGGGCGCTGTATGACGGCCGCGTGGACCCGGCCGCGGCTCTGGCGTTGCTGGGCGGGTAAGGGGAGGGCGATCACGATGTTGAACAGCTTTCGCGGCCTGGACTTCGACCTGGGGGAGACGGTCGACGCCCTGCGTGACCAGCTGGCGAGCTTCTCCGCCGACGAGATCGCCCCGCGCGCCGCCGCCATCGACGCCGAGAACGACTTCCCCGCCGATCTGTGGCGCAAGTTCGGTGACCTGGGCGTGCTCGGCATCACCGCGCCGGAGGAATATGGCGGCGCCGCCATGGGCTACCTCGAACACTGCGTCGCCATGGAGGAGATCAGCCGCGCCTCCGCCTCCGTCGGCTTGTCCTACGGCGCGCACAGCAACCTCTGCGTCAACCAGATCGCCCGCAACGGCAACGAGGAGCAGAAGCGCCGCTATCTGCCCCGGCTGATCAGCGGCGAGCACGTGGGCGCGCTGGCGATGAGCGAGCCCGGCGCCGGCTCCGACGTGGTGGGCATGCGCACCCGGGCGGAGAAGCGCGGCGACCGCTGGGTGCTGAACGGCTCCAAGATGTGGATCACCAACGGCCCGAACGCCGACACGCTGGTGGTCTACGCCAAGACCGACCCGGCGGCCGGCCCACGCGGCATCACCGCCTTCCTCCTCGAGAAGGGGTTCGCCGGGTTCAGCACCGCGCAGAAGCTGGACAAGCTTGGGATGCGCGGATCGAACACCTGCGAGCTGGTGTTCGAGGATTGCGAGGTGCCGGAGGAAAACGTGCTGGGCACGCTCGGCCGCGGCGTCAACGTGCTGATGAGCGGCCTGGACTACGAACGCGCGGTGCTGGCGGCTGGCCCGATCGGCATCATGCAGGCCTGCATGGACGCGGTGCTGCCCTACGTGCACGAACGCCGCCAGTTCGGCCAAGCGATCGGCGAATTCCAGCTGATGCAGGGCAAGCTCGCCGACATGTACACGACGATGAACGCCAGCCGCGCCTACGTCTACGCCGTGGCCCGCGCCTGCGACCGCGGCCAGACCACCCGCAAGGACGCGGCCGGCGCCATCCTGTACGCGGCGGAGAAGGCGACGTGGATGGCGCTGGAGGCGATCCAGACGCTCGGCGGCAACGGCTACATCAACGACTACCCGACGGGGCGGCTGCTGCGCGATGCGAAGCTGTATGAGATTGGGGCGGGGACGAGTGAGATCCGACGGATGCTGATCGGGCGGGAGTTGTTCGCGGAGACGGCTTGAGCCGGGCGGACAAGCGCTGGGTGAGACCTCCCCCTACGATCGGCGCGAATACCGACGATGAGATAGTGGCTGTGTCTGGCCGAAAGCGGCATATCCGCTCCGGAGCATACAAGGTGGTACAGCGGACCCTACCGCTCGGCGGGCCAACGCCTCGCGCTTCCACGCCCGACACCCGGCGACTCCCGAACTGATCAGCTCGTTGGCTAATCCGCCAGTCGTGCGATAGAGCGTCGGGAAGTTTCCCGGTCCCGCACCGCCGCATGCGTCCTGGAAGGGCACGCGGGTGAGGCGGGACTCTCCCGCGTGCCATACCCAGCCCGCCATCAGGCCACGGTCGCCCGAGGCGCGGCCCTTCACCGCCGTGGACAGCTCGCCGGTCGCGGGTCGAAGGATGCGCCAACCATGCCCGGCCCCTCCAGGTGCGGCTTCTTCCCGGGCACCACCAACAGAGCGACGGGCCCAGCGGGTCCCGCGCCGTGGCGCGGCAGGATGTAGACCAGCGAGCTGCTCTGGTAGCATTTTGATGGACCTGGTACCGGCCGAGCCTTTGGTCGTGTTTGTGGAGGCTGTGGCAACGGACGGGCCGGTCACGGCAGCGCCGCGAGAGGCGCTGCTGGAGCTGTTGATCGCGGCAGGGTTCAAACCTGAGCAAGGCGCATTCGTCTCGGCCTTCGCGGACCGCGACACGGGCGCGTTCCGGAAGGCGGTCGTCGATCTCGCCTGAAGCTCCTTCGCCTGGTGCCGAGCGAACTAGACCATACCATCGCCTTCAGCGGACAACAGCCAACACGCCGGCCATTGTCTGCATGGCTACAGTGATCCGCTTACGAGAAAGAGACCGGCCTCAACCCATCAGCACGGATCGACGCGCCAATGGGCCGGCTGATCCCGGTCCTGAAGGTGACGGACGCGAGCGACGTGGACGGGCCGATACCCAGCGTTGCAACCCGCGTCCTTGGCCTCTTTTTGTGTCTTGTAGTTGCCCTGTTCCTTGCCGCCAGTGACGATCACGTAGTGTGACGTCGCCGTGTTCGGGTCATTGGACTTGGGCCGGTGTTCGATGAAAGCTGCTGCCATTCCTTCCTCCTTTTCGTATCAACACTGATCCCCTCTGGTGGAGCCGCGGACCTGAAAGGCACTGTTGCCGACCTGGCCAACCACATACCAAATAGGTCCTTGTGCTGGTTATGTTCCATACGTGAAGCCGATCCGTTGCAAGATGCTGACGAACGTTTGTCGGAACCGAAGCGCAACCGGGCGACATCCTACGCGGCGAGGGTCCGCCGGAGGCGGAGGACCCGGACCCTAAACATTCCCGGTGTGCCGCCCCTCACCTTCGCAATCTCGTCGTAGCTCCACCCGGCGCCGACGTCGCAGAGGATGTCCCACTCCGATCCCGTCGTGCGCTTCCGAAGGGCTTCCAGCGTCAAGCGGGCGTGGATTGCAGCTTCTGGGTGCTGGAAGCCGCTCCAGGCTTTCGCATGGCGTCGGAGTGCTCCGCTGCGGTGCACCTCACGCCGGCGCGCGGCGGCAACACTGCGGATGGCGCCTTCGTCACCATCCACGCCTCCGACCGTGTCCTCAAGGAGATGGTCGAGACCGCCCTCGATAGCCCAGGCCCGCGCGTCAGCACGGCTGCTCCGTCCAACCTGATGCTGAAGGCGCGCATAAGCGCGCCAAGAATGCGGAATCTCCGCCATGGTCCAATCCCTCGCTCTATGCGGGCCACTGTCGGCACGCAGGGTGATCGGGACGTCGGCCTTCATATCGGCTTCCCCGCTCCTTCACCCCGGGACGCTATGCCCAGAGGAAAGGGGATGCGGGGACCGCATCAAGGCTTTCGGCCCGCCTTCGATAATACTTGTACGTTCCGGGTGTGCAAGAGGCGGGGCTTTACCTTCCCCGCCCACTTTCCTTCAGGCAGTCATCTGCACCCGGTAGGTGTCGGACCACTCCCGCCGGAGCAGGTCGAGCACCTTCTTGGCGTCATCACCGGTCCCGGCCAGGCGCCCCTGCGTCCGCGCTAGGGAGAGAAGCAAGAGGTCGAGCGCTACGATGGGGCCGCTCTGCTCCGCCGGTGGAGCACCCCCACCCGGTGCGTCCTCCGTCTCCCCCGCCATGCCCATCTTGCTAACGGGATCATAGAGGTGCGTGAAAAAGGGGTGGGCCGTGTTGAGGGTGAGGATCGTGCGGCCGAACCGCTGTTGCACGTCGTAGAACGGCCAATACTCGTCGTGGCGGAAGACGATGATGTAGGGGGACGCCTTCACCCGCTCGAATGCCTCATCGTCCGTCTCGCCATCGCGGCGCAGCGTCAGGGCCAAGCCGCGCAGGTTCTCCTCGAGCTGTGCTTCCTCATCGCGGGAGAGGGGAACCATCTGGGTGCGCTGGAATGGGTCGGCTTCGGCAGCCTTCGCCTCGCTCGTCGTTGGCTTTGCCGGGGATCGTGCTGCGGCCATCTCTGCCTGGAAGCGCTTGATCTCATCGTTGATGCGCGAGACCTCGCCGCCAATCGCCTCCTTGATCGCCTCCTCGACATAGCCCTTCATCCGCACACCTTGCTTGTTCGATGCGATGCCGAAGGCCTCGTCGAGCTCGCCGGGAATGTCTATCTGGATGCGATACCAGTTCGTGACGCTGTGCCGCGTCGTGAGCCTGGGCATCGGCCCGGCGAACACCTCCCGCCCGTTCCGCAGGATGGAAACGGTGTAACCGTCGAAGATGCGCAAGTCGTTCCGCTGGGTCTTCCGGTCCAGCTTGGACCACTCCTCGATTGGCAGGCGGAAGATCTTCACCGTGACGGGCACGGTCTCCGTCCCGTTCTCGTGGAGCTTGATGTCGACCTGCTTCGGGAGGATGAGGCGGCTCTGCTTCGGCGAGATATCGAGACGGGCATGCCGCGCGTTCGGCATCGAATAGGTCGGGTCCGAGGCTTCCACACGTCGATTGTTCACGAAGAGCCGTAGGCCAGTGCCGATCGCGCGGCGGTGCACCCGCGCCATCTCCTTGGTCGCGTGGTCCACAAGGGTCTGGGCCTTCGCATAGGTCAGCCGATCGCATTCCGGCATATAGACGATGGTTCCCGAGCGGCCGAGGCGGTCGGTAAGATCATCGCCCGCCTCGGCCAGGAGTTGCTGCTCCGATCGGTCGGAGGGAAACGACATTGGCTTACGGAAAAGGTCGGCGATCTCGTCCGGCAGCTCGGTCATGAGCGTGGGGTCGGGAAGCTGGACAAGGTTGGCCCGCTCCTTTCCGATCGCCTCCACGTCGAGCGTCATGTTGTAGAAGGCGCCCATCTCCTGCCAGGAGTAGAGCTCCATGACGGGGCTGAGGCTTAGCGCCGCCGTCTTCATGCCCATCCCGAACCGTCCGATTCCCTTGCGGTTGTTAAAGTTCAGCGAGCCGCCGAAAGAAGTCGCGACCTTCAGGACCGATGGGGACATGCCGCTCCCATCATCGTAGACCGCTGCGTCGATCCGGTACTCGCCCTTCTTGCCCGTCTGGCGGAAAAGGACACGGACCTCCTTCGCGCCAGCCTGAACGGCATTGTCCACGTGCTCGCAAAGTGCGGACGTCGTGTGGTCGTAGCCGACGTCGCGGAGCGACTGTATGAGGGTTTGCGCGAAGAAAAGCGGGACCGAGGCCTTCTCCTTCAGAATACGGCCCATCACCGCCCGGCCGCCACGCGGCGCGTCGGAAGACCAGTCTAGGATGGTCTCGTCGGGGATGTTTCCGGAGGCTTCGCCGGGAATGGTGTCGTCGTTCAACATGGCACTCTTGCTCCATTGTCTGTGACGCTGGCTGTTCAGCGTCGGGCGAGGGCCAGAAGCAGCCCTCGATGATAAAGGAGACGAGCGTGCCGGTTCGTTACAGCCTTATCTGCATCATCGAAGGAAATACGCAGATCGCTCCTTCTATCGCCTCAGCCCGCTGCGGCGTCCGCTTTGGAGCGGCACGCCGTTCCTTTTGTATGTTCGAGATCGGGCGCAAAGCGGCAGTTTATCAACCTGCCTCCCGCGTCAACGTCGCCCGCCCGATCTGCCCCAGCGCCAAATCATCCTGCGGCGGTTGGAACAGTCCAGCCCGTGCATCCCGAAAATACCGCTCCAGCGGCAGCCCCTTGGTCAGGCTGAACCCGCCCGCAACCCGCAGCGCCGTTTCCGTCGCCTCGCAGGCGGCGTTGGTGCACAGGTACTTCGCCATCCCGATCCGGGCTCCCAGCATCGGGCGCAGCGCCGGGTGCTCCACCCAGGCGCGCGCCGTCTCGTGCAGCACCGCGCGGGCGGCGGAGAGCACCGCTTCCATCTCGCCGATCCACTGGATGATGTGCGGCTGCTCCGCGATCGGGCGGCCCAGCGACGGGGGCACACGCTCCCGCGCGTAATCGCAGGCGGCGTCCAGCGCGGCCTGGCCGATGCCCAGGTAGACGGCGGCGATCGGCAGCGCCCAGCCGTTGGTGCCGGGCTGCTTGCGGCCGCCGGCGCCGATCACCACGCGCTCGACGATGCGGTCGTCCGGCACGAACACGCCGTCGTAGAACACGTCGCCGTTGCCGCAGCCGCGCAGGCTCAGGCTGCCGTCCCACGTGTCGACGATGCGCAGGCCGGCCGAGCCGCCCTCCACAATGGCGCTGCACAGCGTGCCCTGCGGCGCACCCTCCTCCGGCGGCAGCACGGCGGCGGTCACCAGCCAGGCCAGGGCAGGGGCGCCGGTGACGAAGATCTTGTGGCCGTACAGCCGCCAGCCGCCGGGCACGCGCTCCGCCCGCATGGAGGGCACGCCGCCGCGGGAGATCGAGCCCAGCTCCGGCTCGGTGACGCAGTTGTTCACCATGCCGCCCTCCGCCACCACCCGGCGGGAGATCGCCTCCAGCACTGGCTCCGGCCAGGAGCGGCTCTCGTAGGCGCGGCCCAGCACGCTGATCAGCATGCCCGTCACCAGCGCGGTGGAGGCGTCGCCCCGCGCCAGCACCTCCTGCGCCAGCACCATCTCGAACACGTCCGCCCCGCCCCCGCCATAGCTCGCGGGGATCATGAGCCGGTCGTAGCCGGCGTCGTGCAGCTCCGGATAGTTCTCGTGCGGGAAGCCGCCGGCCGCCGCGCGCGGGCTGAACCGCCGGGCCAGCCCGTCCGCCATGGCCATGATCTCCGCCTGGCGCGGGGTGGGGGCCAGCAAGCCGGGCATGTGGGTCACGCTGCGGTCTCCTTCGCGCTGGGGCCGCCGAGATAGGCGTCGCGGATCCTGGGATTGCGGGCAAGTTCAGCCGCCGGGCCGTGCAGGATGATCCGGCCGGTCTGCAGCACGTAGGCATAATGCGCGATCTGCAAGGCCAGGCTCGCATTCTGTTCCACCATGAACACCGTCACGCCCTCCCGGTTGACCGTCCCGATCAGCTCCAGCACCCGGTCGACGTAGAGCGGGGAGAGGCCCATGGTCGGCTCGTCCATGCAGAGCAGGCGCGGGCGGCCCATCAGGGCGCGGGCCATCGCCACCATCTGCTGCTCCCCGCCGGACAGGGTGCCGCCGCGGTTGGACAGGCGCTGCCGCACGCGGGGGAACAGCTCCAGCATGCGCTCCAGGTCACGCCCGACCTCCGCACGGTCGGTGCGGGCGAAGGCGCCCATCAGCAGGTTCTCCCGCACCGTCATGGCGCCGAACAGCCGCCGCGCCTCGGGCACGCTGCCGATGCCGCGGCGAATCACCTGCGGCGTGGGCAGCCCGGTGATGTCCTGCCCGTCGAACCGCACGCGCCCGGCACGGGGCTGGAGCAGGCCGAGGATGACCTTCATCGTCGTCGACTTGCCGCTGGCGTTGCCGCCCAGCAGGCACACCACCTGGCCGGCCCGCACCGCCAGGTCCAGGCCGAAATGCACCTGCACCGGGCCGTAGAACGTGTCCACGCCTTCCAGGACAAGCAGCGGCGCGGTCATACCCGTTGCTCGCCCACGGCGCGGTGGCCGAGATAGGCCTCGATGACCGCCGGGTCGGCGCGCACCGCGTCGGGTGCGCCCTGGGCGATCACCCGGCCGTCATCCATGGCGACCACCCGGTCGGACAGCCGCATCACCAGGTCCAGCTTGTGCTCGATCAGCAGGATGGTGTGGCCCGCCGCCTTCAGGCCGCCGATGATGCCGGCCATCTCCGCCGTCTCGCTCTCGTTCATGCCGGCGGTCGGCTCGTCCAGCAGCAGCAGGCGCGGGTGCAGCGCCAGCGCCCGGGCGATCTCCACCCGGCGGCGATTGGCGTAGGACAGGGCGTAGGCCGGCTGCTCCAGCCGCGGCGCCAGCCGGTCGCCGAACAGGGCGACGATACGCTCGACGTCGGCGTGCAACGCCTGCTCCTCCCGTACGACGGCGGGCAGGCGGAGCAGAGCTGCCGCCAGTTCGGCGAGAGCGCCCAGGCCGGGCAGCCGCGGCTTGGCCGCGCGCAGGCGGCGGTGCGCGCCGACCAGCACGTTGTCCCGCACCGAGAGGTTGGCGAACACCCGGCCGTGCTGGAAGGTGCGCGCCAGGCCGAGCGCCGCCATGCGCTCGGGCGCCCAGCCGGTGACGGGCGTGCCGTCCAGCGTGATGCGGCCGCCATCCGGCACGTCGTGCCCGCTCAGCAGGTTGAACAGCGTGGTCTTGCCCGCGCCGTTGGGGCCGATGATCGACAGGAGTTCACCTTGCGCCAGGGCCAGGTCCACACCGGCGACCGCGCGCACGCCGCCGAAGCTGCGCGTCATGCCGTGCGCCTCCAGCAGGGTCATGCCGTGCCCAGCACGCCTTGCGGGCGGAAGCGGATCAGCAACAGCAGCACCGCGCCGTAGATCAGCATGCGATACTCCGCCGTGCCGCGGAACAGCTCGGGCAACGCGGTCAGCGCCACCGCGCCGCCGATCGCGCCCAGCAGGTTGCCCATGCCGCCCAGGATCACCATCGTCAGCGCCGTGATCGACACGGCGGAGGTGAACGTCTCGTTGTTGATGTAGGAATACAGGTGCGCGGAAATCCCGCCGGCGATGCCTGCGGAGAAGCCGCCGACGGCGAAGGCAATCCCCTTGTAGCGGTCCAGGTTCACGCCGTAGGCCCGCGCGGCCACGTCGTCGTCGCGGATGGCGCGGAAGGTGCGGCCGAGATGGGAGCGCAGCAGCCGGGACTGCATCAGCGCCAGCAGCACCAACACCGCCAGGCAGGACCAGTACGCGGCTTGCGGCCCGTCCAGCTCCATGCGGCCCAGGGCGAGCGGCGGGATGTTGGTCACGCCCATCGGGCCGCGCGTCAGGCTCTCCCAGTTCAAGATCACCAGGCCGACGATCTCCCCGATGCCGAGCGTGGCGATCGACACGTAGTGTGACCGCAGGCGGAAGGCGGGTGCCACCAGCGCGGTGCCGATCAGCGCCGTCAGCACGCCGGCCGCGGGGATGCTGGCCCAGACCGGCCAGCCGCCATCCAGCGCCAGCAGGGCCGAGGCGTAGGCGCCGATCAACAGCAGCGCGGCGTGGCCGAGCGAGACCTGGCCCAGCGTGCCGGCCACCAGCGTCAGGCTGATGGCGAGCATGGCGGCCAGCCAGGCGTTGGTCAGCACCTGCAGCACGTAGGGGATATCCGGGACCAGCGGCAGCGCCGCCGCCAGCCCGACGCACGCCAGCACCACCCAGGGCGGCACGCGCACGGTGCGGCTCGGCGCGATGAAGGTGCCGGTCATCGGCTCGGGCGGGACGCTCCGGGCGCTGGCGAACAGCCCGTTCGGCCGCAGCACCAGGATGGCCAGCAGCAGGGCGAAGCTGAACAGGTTGCGGTAGGATGATCCGAACAGCGCCACGCCGTAGCTCTCGGTCAGGCCCAGCAGCAGCGAGCCGGCGATGGCGCCGGGCACGTTGCCCATGCCGCCGATCACCTGCGCCACCACGCCCTTCAGCGTTGCCTGGAAGCTCATGGCCGGGTCGATGTGGTTGAAGTACATGCCGACCAGCAGGCCGGACAGTCCGCCCAGGGCGGAGGCGATGGCGAACACGGTGCGGTTCACCGCGTCCGTGTCGACGCCCATCTGGCGCGAGGCGTCGCGGTCCTGCGCGGTGGCGCGCACGGCCCAGCCGAGCTTGGTGAAGCGGAGGAAGCCGAACAGCACGGCGGCGCTGCCCAGCCCGGTGGCCGCGATCAGCAGGTCCAGCGCGCCGACGGTGCCGTCGCCGACAGGGATGCGCCAAGTCGGCAGCGGCGAGGGCAGGGCGCGCGGGTCCGGCGTGAAGACGATCTGCAGCAGCTGGTCCAGCACCAGGCTGATGCCGATCGTGGCCAGGAGCGGTGCGATCCGTGGCGCACCGGCCAGGGGCCGCAGCCCGAGCCGCTCGATCAGCATGCCCAACGCGGCGCAGACGAGGATGACGATCGCCGCCGTAAGGACGAGCGGAAGGTGAAGGTAGGTGAAGCAGGCCCAGCCGACATAGGCCCCCACGGCGTAGACCGAGCCGTGGGCGAAGTTGATCAGCTGCGACACGCCGAAGATCAGCGCCAGCCCGACCGCGACCAGGGCGTAGATGTTGCCGATGATCAGGCCATTGACGGTGTAGTCCAGCCAGGAGGACACGCTTAGGGAAGGCCTAACGCGCGCTGACCTTCGCCCAACCCTATCCCAAAGGGAGAGGGCTTGCTTTCTTCTCCCTCTCCTGCTGGACAGGGCCATCGCGTATGGCGCAGCTCCCTCTCCCGCTGGCGGGAGAGGGTCGGGGTGAGGGTGGCGCCGCCCGGTCGAAAACGCGCCAACTCCGGGCATCTCTTCGCTGCCCGACCACCCTGACCCTGCCCTCTCCCGCCAGCGGGAGAGGGTTCCAGAGCGGGGGTACGGCCATATGTGATGGCCCTGCCTGCTGGGAGAGGGTCGGGGTGAGGGCCGCGCTGCACCGGGTCAACCCGCCGCCGTCTTGGCCCCGTCCCACACGGTGAACTTGCCGTCCTTCACCAGCAGCAGCTTGTAGCTGGCGGCGGGCACGCGGCGGGTCGCCGGGTCGAAGGTCGTCTTGCCATAGATCACGCTCGGCACGTCCTTGATCTGCATCAGCCCGGTCTGCATCGCATCGCGCGTGGTGCCGAACTGCGTGCACAAGGCGGCGAACAGCACCATCGTGTCGTAGGCACCGGCGCTGAAGCTGTCCGGCTCCTGCTGGTATTTCGCCTGGTAGCGGCGGACGAAATCCTGCACCTCCGGCCGCGGGTCGCCGGGGAAGAAGGTCGACATGACGTAATCGCCCTCCACGCCCGCGCCGCCCAGTTCGATGAACTTGGGCGAGTAGTTGGACGTGCCAGCCAGGATCGGCAGAGCCAGGCCGCTGTCACGCGCCTGGCGGCTGATCAGCGCGCCGTCCGCGTAGTAGGACAGCAGCACAAGCCCGTCCGCCTTGCTGTCCCGCGCGCGCACCAGGGTCGGGCGGAAATCCTGCTCGGCCGAGAGGTAGCCCTCCGCCGTGGTCACCTCCATGCCCAGGCCGGGCGCGGCCTTCAGGAAGGCGTCCTTGGCGGTGCGGCCCCAATCCGTGTTCAGGTGCAGCACCGCCGGTCGCTTGAAGCCGAGCTTGGCGGCGAACTCCGCCAGGCGCGGCTGCTCCTCCGCCTGGTTGGTGGAGTTCGACCACATGTGGTCGCCGCCCTTGGTGAAGTCCGGATGGGAGTTGGTGAAGCCGAACTGCACCAGCTTGGCGCGCTGGTAGATCGGCGAGGCGGCCATGGAGGCGGGAGAGGAGAAATCCCCCAGCTCGATGACGATGCTGGGGTCGGCCGCGAACTTCTGCGCCACGGCGACGGATTGCCGCGGGTCGGACTGGCTGTCCTCGAACACGTAGCGGATCGGCCGCCCCTTCACGCCGCCGGCGCCGTTGATGCCGTCCAGCGCCAGGTCGAACCCGCGCTTCCACTGCGCGCCGTATTGCGCGTTCGGCCCGGTCAGCGGGCCGCTGACGCCCGCGGTGATCGGCTCCTCCGCTGCCAGGGCTGGCACAGCGGCGATCGAGGCGGCGGCAAGGAGCGTGCGGCGGCGGAGCGTCATGGCCGATATCCCAGGTTGCTGCGGTGCAACGACGCTACGGCAGGCAGCAAGGGCGGCACAACTGATTGTTCAGCTGCCGTTCGGCGCCGGCACCGGCTCGCCCAGCGTCTGCATCAGCCGGTTGGCGTTGGCGAACATGGCAACCGCATGGATGAGGTCGTGGATCTCGGCATCGTCCAGCCCGGCGGCGCGCATGGGCGCGAGGTCGGCCGCCACCATCGCGTCCGGCGAGCGGGTCAGCTTGGCCGCGAAATCCACGATGGCGCGCAGCCGCGGCTCCAGATCCGTGTCCAGGCCCTCGTCGTAAAGCCGCTGGATCACGTCCGGCTGCTTGGTCAACTCGGCGAAGCGGCGCGCATGCACGCTGGCGCAGTAGACGCAGCCGTTGATGACGGACACCACCACGGTCGCCAGCTCGCGGTCCGCCCGGCGCAGCCCGCGCGGGGCGTACATCACCGCGTTGAACAGCGGCGAACGCTGGTCCAGCGCCGCCACATCGTGCGCTAGGGTCAGGAAATAGGGCGAGGTGCGCGCCTGCGGCGGGCTCTTGTCCAATGCGGCGAGCTGCGCCGGCGTCGCGGTGGCCGGGTCCACGGTGGGCAGCCAGGCGGCCCACTCGACCGGGTCCAGGGTGAACCGGCTCATGCCGGCTGCGCCAGCAAGGCCAAGCCGGCGGCGACCCGCACCTGATAGGCGACGAAGGCCACGATCTGCGACAGGGTGACGATCTCCCTTGGCGACAACCCGGCCGCGGCCAGCACCGCGATGTCGGCGCGCGTGGCCTGGCCGGGATTGGTCGCCAGCAGCGCCGCATGCCTGAGGATGGCACCGTCGCGCGGACCGGGCACGCTGGGCAGGCTGCGGTAATACGCGGCCAGCGCGGTGTGGCCGCAGAGTTCGGCGGTCCGGCAGGCGGCCCGCGCACGCTCCGACACGGTCAGCCCCTCAGGGTGTTCCGGCGCGACCATGGCCTCGTAGCTGCCCTGGGTGTAGCGCACGAAATCCGGCCGGGCCGCCCGCAGGGCAGCAACGCGAGGTCCGAGCAGGTCGTCAAGGAGGTCTGTCATGCGGCATTCCAACGCCAGCCGGCCGGCGGGGGCAAGGGCTGCATAGCTTGTCAGCGAGAGGCCGCTTCCTGGCACATAGCGGACACCTCAGTAGAGCTTGGTCCGATAGCCTTCCTCGATGGACCGCTCGGACTCAGCCAGATCCGTCCCGGCGATCTGGTCGGCGAGGATGCGGCCGAGCGAAGGAAAGCACGAGCGCTCGACCCTGGTGTCCGGGTTCCAGAGCCGGGACCGAATCAGGGCCTTGCCGCAGTGGAAGTACACCTCCTCCACCTGCACGAGTAGGCCGCCGACAGGTTCCTTACCCTGCGTCGCGAGCGGCTTGAGCAGCTCCGGGTCAGCGGTCATGCGGGCGAGCCCGTTTACCCGCAGCGTCTCGTTGACGCCCGGTACCAGGAAAAGCAGGCCAACGCCGGGGTTCTCCGATACGTTCAGCATGGTGTCCACCCGCCGATTGCCCGGCCGGTCGGGAATCAGCAGGGTCATGTCGTCAAGCACCATCACGAAGCCCGGCGCATCACCGCGCGGGGTTGCGTCGCCGCGTCCTTGCGCGTCCGAGGAGGCGATCACCAGGAAGGGTGACAGGCCGATGAAGGCGCGGGCATGTTGGTCCAGCTGCGACAACTGCTTGGCCTTGGCACGGTCGCTGGGCTCCCCGTAGTGGGCACGCACCGCGGTGCGGGGCGTGGGTGATGTGGCGGCTTGGGGCATCGGTGCGGCTCCAGGTAGAAACGAGGAATGGATAGCCTTTCTGTCGGTGGCCTGCGCCGCGTAGAATGCCAACCTCTGCGCCGATCCGGACACAAGCCGCCGTGAAATCTACCAGCAGCAAGGACTACCAGGATGTGCCCCGACCCATGGGCGCGATGGCGAAGGAGTACCAGGTCGATTACGTGCGTTGCACGCACCGGCACGCGCGCGCGCAGCTCCTCTACGCCGTAAGCGGGGTCATGGAGGTGACGACGGCCGAAGGGCTGTGGGTGGTGCCGCCTCAGCGCGCGGTGTGGCTGCCGTCTGCGACCGACCACGCGGTGCGGGCACGCGGGCCGGTCGCCCTGCGCACCCTCTACGTGCGACCAGATGCCTGTCCGCGGGCGTTCCCGACCCGGCCGCGGCTGGTCCACGTGTCGCCCCTGCTCCGCGAGCTTGTTGTGCGTGCAGTCGAGATGCCGGTCGAATATGACGAGGGAGGTTGGGAGGGCCGGGTGGTCTCGCTAATCCTCGACGAGATCGCCTGGCTACCGGACGGGCCGCTGCACTTGCCTGAGCCGCGCGACCGTCGCCTGGCGGCGGTACATGCGGCACTGCTTGCCGACCCGGCCGATGGACGGACGCTGGAACAGTGGGCTAGGCACGCCGGGACATCGGCCCGGACGCTCGCCCGGCTATGCCGAACAGAGTGCGGTACCCCCTTCTATCAGTGGCGCCAGCAGCACTGCATTCTGGCCGCCCTGCCGCGGCTCGCGTCTGGCGAGGCTGTCTCCAGCGTGGCGCTGGACCTCGGCTATGAGACGGCGGGGGCGTTTGCGGCAATGTTTCGCAGGCTGATGGGCACCACACCGAGCCGGTACTTTCAATAGGCCGTTTGCGACACAATCCAGACATTCCTGCCGGTGCGGGACAAGGACAAGGCTTGCCCGTCAAACGACCGGTGTCGGACGGCCTGGCCGCCATACCCGTATAACCAACTGGCGGACACCCAGCCTGGGCAGGTCCGCCCTCGTTTGTTTACTGGAAGCAAAACACCCGAACGATGGAGGTGTCCGGATCGGTCGAGTTCTCTTCTCCCTGACCGGCATTGGAAGGAGCCACTGCCCGCACGAACGCATTGGCAATTGCCGCTGGCACGATCAGCCCCTCAGCCGCTGAGGTCGGCAGGGCCTTCAAGGCCTCCTTCATAACAGCGGCCGAAGAGTCTGCCGGCAGAGTGGCGCTCCCCCTGAAAATAATCCCTACGACTTCGCCTTTGGCGTTTAGGATCGGAGAGCCGCTTAAGCCGGGTCGTACGGGGGCCCTGACGCCTATAAACCAGTGTTGTTGGTCAAAAGTTGTGGCACCGGATAGTTCACCGTCGAGGTGGACGGGCGAAGCGCCATAATAGTCTCCGGGAAAACCGATGATAGAGACGGTCCGACCATCTTGGTCGAAAACAGATTGCAAGTCTTTTGCAATCTCCGCAGTTGAGTGGCCAGAATTGAGATCTGGCGACGGCCACGCCATGACGGCGAACCGTAGATATGCGGGTGAGCGAAGCGCGACATGCACAGCGGCGAGATCGAGTTGCGTATCGGTAGGGTATAGCATCTTGTCGGCGACAAGGCCTGAAAGTCTTCCGTTTCCGATAGTTACCCTGCTGCAGCCCGCGGTGACATGCCGGTTTGTCAAAATCCAGCCATCCAAGGTGACAAAGGATCCCGTTCCCCAACGCTTGACGTCAGAGAATAGCGAAGATGACAGGCCAGCCTCCTTCCACCACCAGGGCTGCGGAAGAATCCAGTGCGCAGCGTAGATGAGCATGAAGATGCCGATCAGGCTGGCGCCCATCCCCTTGATCCATCTGCGGCTGCGCATGAGACAGAGTGCGTGCGAAGTCACGTCCCGTTCAAGCGAAGCCTTGTCTGATTGTCTCGGCTCGGTCCGCTTTCCACCACATCCGGCATTAAGCAGGTTTCACGAGCAAGCCCTCAGCGGTGTGCTCCACGGTCGGGCGGGTTCCGGCGTGCCATTGCAGCTGGTCACGGACCAGCTTCGGCAGGATCACCTGCCCTTTGGTCGATATCGTCGTCGTCAGGCTGCTCGCCCGCATCATCGTAGTCCTGCAAGATGAAGGTAAGATGCGAGGGTGGTGGCAAGGACGCAACCGCCATCCTCGGCGCAGCGCTACATTGACGCCGCACGACCGCCTCGCTTTGATCCGGTCGACGCAACCTCGGTGACCTGATGACCTTTCGCGCGGCCCTCGCCCTGCTGCTGGCCACGACCGGCCTGGCCTACGCCCAGCCCAAGCACGACACGCTCACCATCGGCATCGCGCAGTTCCCGTCCTCCCTCCAGCCGGACATCGATCCGGAGGTGGTGCGCGGCTACGTCATGGGCTTCGTGGTCCGCCAGATCACCGCGTTCGACAAGGACTGGCACAACTCCTGCCTGCTCTGCACCGAGCTGCCCACGCTGGACAACGGCCTGGCCAAGCTGGAGGACCGGCCGGACGGCAAGAAGGGCATGGCCGTCACCATCAAGCTGAAGCCCGGGCTGCAATGGGGCGACGGGCAGCCGGTCACCGCCAAGGACATCGCCTTCACCTGGAAGCTGGCGAGCGACCCGGCCAGCGGCTTCTCCAACAACAACCCGTGGAACCGCGCCACCAGCGTGGACGTGGTGGACGACCAGACGGTGGTACTGCACCTGGATCGCGTCCGCGCCGACTACAACCAGTGGGACCAGATCCTGCCCGAGCATGTCGAGGGCGCCGTCGTCGCCAAGGACAGCACGCCCGGCGCCTACATCAACGGCACCAACTATAACCGCGCGCCCGTCAACCCCGGCCTGTATGACGGGCCCTACACCATCACCGCCTACGACAGCGGCAACCAGATCGTGCTGGAGCCGAACCCGCACTGGGCCGGCGCTAAGCCCGGCTTCCGCCGCATCGTGCTGCGTCATATCGAGAACACGGCCGCGCTGCAGGCCAACCTGCTGTCCGGCGACGTCGACATGGTGGCGGGCGAGGGCGTCGGTCTGACCATCGACCAGGCCCTGGCCTTGCAGAAGGCGCACCCCGACCAGTTCCACTACGAGTTCAAGCCCAGCCTCACCTACGAGCATATCGACCTGAAGAAGGAGAACCCGCTGCTGGCCGACATCCGGGTGCGCCGGGCGCTGCTAATGGCGATGGACCGGCAGACCATGGTGGACCGGCTGTTCCAGGGCAAGCAGCCGGTGGCGGCGACGTGGGTCAACCCGCTGAGCCCGGAATACGACGCTGGCGTCGCCGTCGTGAAATACGACACCGCGGGCGCCAAGGCCCTGTTGAAGGAGGCCGGCTGGACGCCGGGTGCGGACGGCATCTGCCGCAACGCCGCCGGGGAACGCCTGGCCTTCGAATTCGGCACCACCGCGGGCAACCGCCTGCGCGAGTTGCAGGAACAGGTGCTGCAATCCAACTGGAAGAACGCCTGCATCGAGGTGACGCTGAAGAACGAGCCGGCCCGCACCTTGTTCGGCGACACGCTGAAGCACCGCACCTACACCGGCATGGAGATGTACGGCTGGAGCAGCGCGGTGACGGAGACGCCGTTCCGCACGCTCGGCACCACGCAGATCCCAACCGCGGCCAACAACTACGGCGGCGCCAACTATCCAGGCTTCAGCGACCCGAAGATGGACGCCGACATCGCTGCCGCCGAGGGCGAGCTGGACCCGGCCAGGCAGAAGGCGATCTGGGCCGACATGCAGAAGATCTACGCCGACCAGGTGCCCGTGCTGCCGCTGTTCTTCCGGGCGGAACCGCACGTCACCCCCATCTGGCTGCGCGGCTACGAGCCGACCGGGCAGGGCGACGTCAGCTCCTACTGGGCCGAGAACTGGCACCCGGCTTGATCCGGGGGGCGGCGCTGTGGCTGGCGCTGCTCGGCAGCGTCGCCGCGGCGCAGCCGCACAAGACGCTGGTGATCGGGGTGTCGTCCTATCCGTCGACGCTGCACCCGGCCATCGACCCCGACGCCATCAAGTTCTACATCCTCGGGTTCGCCGACCATCCGGTGACAGCGTTCGACCCGGATCGGCACCTGACCTGCCTGCTGTGCACGGAGGTCCCCAGCCTGGCCAATGGTGGCGCCGTCATGGAGGGCGCGGGCATGGCGGTGACCTGGCACTTCAAGCCGGGCCTGACCTGGGGCGACGGCGCCCCGCTCGGCGCCGCGGACCTGGCGTTCACCGCGCGCGTCGGGCGAGATCCGAACAGCGGATTTGCCAACACCCAAACCTGGACCAGGGTCAGCCGGGTGGACGTGGTCGACGCGCAGACGGCGGTGCTGCATCTGACGGAGCCGTTCTACCAATTCGACGAGTTGGGCGAGCTGTTGCCGGCGCATCTGGAGCAGCCGGTATTCGACGCCGCGCACGATCCCGGCGGCTACATGCAGCACAGCGTCTACAACACGGACCCGACCAATGCCGGCCTCTACAACGGCCCCTACCGCATCGCGGCAGTCGACCAGGGCAGCCAGCTGGTGCTCGAGCGCAACCCGCATTGGACCGGTGAGCGGCCGTATTTCGACCGGATCGTCATAAAGACCATCGGCAACACCGCCGCCTTGCAGGCGAACCTGCTGTCGGGCGACGTGGACATGGTGCCGGGCGAGGGCGTGGGCCTGACGCTCGACCAGGTGCTGGTGCTGCAAAGCCAGTATCCGACCCGGTTCACCTACGCCTACCGGCCCAACCTCGCCTACACCCATGTCGACCTGCAGCTGGATAACCCGATCCTGGCCGACGTGCGGGTGCGCCGGGCGCTGCTGATGGGGCTGGACCGGCAAAGCATGGTGGACAAGCTCATGGGCGGTCGCGTCCCCATCGCCGACAGCTTCGTCAACCCGCAGGAGCCGCAATACACGCCCGGCGTGGCCACCTACCCCTACGACCCGGGCAAGGCCCGCGCGTTGTTGGCGGAGGCCGGGTGGAAGCCGGGCGAGGATGGCGTGTGCCGCAACGCCGCCGGGCAACGGCTGAGCCTGACCTTCAGCACCAGCACGGGCGTGCGGGCACGCGAGTTGCTCCAGCAGGTCATGCAAAGCCAGTGGCGCGCCATCGGGGTGGAGACCGTTATCAGGAACGAGCCGCCCCGCACCCTGTTCGGCGACACGCTGAAGCACCGCAGCTTCACCGGCATGGCGATGTTCGGCTGGCTCAGCTCGGTCGAGAGCTCGCCGCGGCAGACCCTTTCCAGCGGCCAGATCCCGACGGCCGACAACAACTGGGGCGGCACCAATTACACCGACTTCCGCAACCCGGGCATGGATGCCGACATCGACGGGCTGGAGCGCGCGTTGGATCCGGCGAAGCGGCTGCCGTTTTGGGCGGACATCCAGCACATCTACGCCCACCAGCTGCCGGTGTTGCCCCTGTTCTTCGGGTCGGAGGCGCATGTCTGGCCGACCTGGCTGAAGGGCGTGGTGCCGACCGGGCACAACCAGCCCACCACCTTGCAGGCCGAGCACTGGCATGAGTGACGTGCTTGCCGTGCAGGACCTGTCCGTCGGCTTCCCGGTCGCCGGTGGGATGCGCCAGGTGGTGGCGGGCGTCGGTTTCAGCGTCCCGGCCGGGCGCACGCTGGGCGTGGTGGGGGAGAGCGGCTGCGGCAAGTCCATGACGGCGCTGGCGGTGATGGGGCTGGTGCCGTCGCCCGGCCGCGTCGGCGGTTCGGTCCGCGTGGAAGGGCGCGAGATGGTGGGGCAGCCGGCCGCCACCTGGCGCAAGCTGCGCGGCGAGCGGGTGGCGATGGTGTTCCAGGAGCCGATGACTGCGCTGAACCCGGTGATGACGGTGGGCCGCCAGATCGCCGAGGTGATGGTGCTGCACCAGCACCTCTCCTGGCGGCAGGCCGGTGCCCGCGCCGTAGAGAGCCTGGCGGATGTAGGCATCACCTCGCCGAAGGAGCGGGCCACCGCCTATCCGCACCAGCTGTCGGGCGGCATGCGGCAGCGGGCGATGATCGCCATGGCGCTGGCCTGCCGCCCGGCGCTGCTGATCGCCGACGAGCCGACCACGGCGCTGGACGTGACCATCCAGGCGCAAATCCTCGACCTGATGCTGGGCCTGCAGGACGAGATCGGCATGGCGATCCAGTTCATCAGCCACAACCTGGCCGTGGTCAGCGAGATCGCGCACGAGATCATCGTCATGTATGCCGGCCGGGTGGTGGAACGTGCCCCCGCCGACACGCTGTTCGCCGAGCCGCTGCACCCCTATACGGTGGGCCTGATCGCCACCCTGCCGGATCCGGCGCATCGCGCAGACGAGTTGCCGGTGATCGCGGGCGGCGTCCCCAACCTCGACAGCAGCTTCGTCGGCTGCCGCTTCGCCGACCGCTGCCCGCGCGGCGACGCAAGCTGCCGCCGAGCGGAGCCGCCGCTGGAGGAACTGGCGCCCGGCCACTTCGTCGCATGCTTCAAGGCACGGCAGTGACCGCGCGCGATGCCGATCATCGCCAACCTGGGCGGCGTGACCATCCGGATGTTCTTCAACGACCACCCTCCGCCGCATTTCCATGTCCAGCACGGCGGCGATCGCGCTATCATGACGATTGCGGAGGGCCGGGTGATCGCCGGTAGCTTGCCGCTGCCCGTGTTGCGCCAGGTTGGCGAGTGGAGCAGGAGCAATCACGCCGCCCTGCTCGATGCGTGGCAGCGTGCCCGCCTCGGCCAGCGCCTCGGAGAGATACCATGCCAGGCTTGATGCAGAACCTGATCGTGAGCGCGGCGCCGGACCCGGCGACGTATACGGTTCGCCTCACGTGGCAGGATGGCAGCGTCACCAGTGCCAATTTCACCGCGTTCGTCGGTCGGGAGGCTTTCGCCGCCTTTGCCGATGCCGGCTTCTTCCGCCAGGTCCAGGTGCTGGACGAGGGCCGCGTCCTCGCCTGGCCGGAGGACCTGGAGTTCGATGCGGACGCGTTGTGGTTCGCGGCGCACCCCGAGGACCTCCCCCTCGAGGCGGCTGTCGCGCACCCGTGACGCCGCTGGTCAGCCTGGAGAACATCCAGGTCCACTTCACCGTCAACCGCCGCACCTTGCGCGCGGTGGAGGACGTCTCGCTCGACATCGCCGACGGGGAAACGCTGGCGCTGGTGGGGGAAAGCGGCAGCGGCAAGAGCACGCTGGGCAACGTCGTGGCCGGGCTGCAGGCGCCGAGCGGGGGCGCCATGCGCTTCCGCGGCAGGCTGGTCGACCGGGCGGTGCGCAAGGAAACGCATAAGGCGATCCAGATCGTGTTCCAGGACCCGTTCGGCGCGCTGGACCCGCGTATGCCGGTCTCGGCCATCATCGCGGAGCCGCTGCGCATCGGCGGCATCGGCACGCCGGCGGAGCGGCAGGCGCGCGCGGCCGAGCTGGTGGGGCAGGTGGGTCTGCCGCGGGACGCGCTGAACCGCTACCCGCACGAGTTCTCCGGCGGCCAGCGCCAGCGCATCGCCATCGCCCGCGCCCTCGCGCCCGCCCCGACGCTGATCGTGGCGGACGAGCCGCTCTCGGCGCTGGACGTGTCGATCCAGAGCCAGGTGCTGAACCTGTTCCGCGCCTTGCAGCAGGCGGCGGTGCAGCGCGGCGCCGGGCTCGCCTACCTGTTCATCAGCCATGACCTGGCCGTGGTGAACCACCTCGCCGACCGGGTGGCGGTGCTGTATCTCGGCCGCCTGGTGGAGGTGGCGCCGCGGGCGGAGCTGTTCGCCACGCCGTCGCACCCCTACACGCAGGCGCTTTTGCAGGCGGTGCCGCGCATCGGCAAGCGCCGCAGCCGCGGTGTGGCCATAAGGGGGGAGATGCCCAGCCCGCTCGACCCGCCGCCGGGCTGCGTATTCCACCCGCGCTGCCCGAAGGTGCAGGAGGTATGCCGCACCGCGCCGCCGACGCTGGAACCGGCGCCAGGCAGGCCGGCGCAGCTTGCGGCTTGCCACTTCAAGGAATGACCGTGCGCGCGAGAAGATCACCCTGCAACGGTCCCCCTCTCCCGCTGGCGATCCAGCTGGGCCAGCCGGTGTCGTGACCCGCTTCATCCTCCGCCGCGTGGGCCAGGCGGTGCTCGTGCTGCTGGTGATGTCGTTCGTCATCTACAGCCTCATCGGCCTTATGCCGGGCGACCCGATCGACGTGATGATCGCGTCCAACCCGGGCGCCACGCCGGACGTGGTGGCGCATCTGCGTGCGATCTATGGCTTGGACCAGCCGATCCTGCTGCGCTACTGGCATTGGCTTGTGGCCGCCCTGCAAGGCGATTTCGGCTTCTCCCGCACCCATTCGCAACCGGTCATGGAGGTGCTCGCCCCGGCGTTGCTGCAAACCTGCAAGCTGATGCTGGCCTCCTTCGTGCTTTCCGTGCTGCTGGCCTTCGTGCTCGGCATCCTGGCGGCGTTGCGGCCCGGCGGCGTGGTGGACGGGTTCGTCAGCCTGTTCGCCTTCGCCGGCATCTCCGTGCCGGTGTTCTGGCTGGCGCTGGTGATGATCCTGGTGTTCGCCGTGCGGCTGCACTGGTTTCCCGCCAGCGGCATCAGCACGGTCGGCGACGGCAGCTTCGGCGACACCGTGCGCCACCTGGTGATGCCGGTGATCACCCTGGCGCTGGCGAGCGCCGGGCAGTTCACCCGCTTCGTGCGCGCCGCAATGATTGAGACGATGCGGATGGACTACGTCCGCACCGCCCGCGCCAAGGGCGCCGGGGAGGGGCGGATCGTGATGGTGCACGCCCTGCGCAACGCCATGATCCCCGTGGTGACCGTGATGGCGCTGAGCTTCGGCAGCCTGTTCAGCGGCGCGCTGATCACCGAGACCATGTTCGCCCAGCCCGGCATGGGCAAGATGATCTACGACGCCATCCTCGGCAACGACTTCAACCTCGCGCTCACCGGCCTGCTGTTCGCCACCCTGGTGACGCTGCTGAGCAACCTGGCCGCCGACCTCGCCTATGGCTGGCTCGACCCCAGGATCAGCCTGTGAGCGCCAGCACGACGGACCGCGCGGTCTCCCCCTGGACGCTGCGCTGGCGCCGGTTCCGTGGGCATCGAACGGGGATGATCAGCCTGGCCATCCTGGCCCTGTTGCTGGCCTTCGTGCTGGCTGCCGACCCGGTGGCGCATTGGCTGGGCGTGGACCCGTACGAGACGGACCTGCTGTCGCAGTACAGCCCGCCCTCCGCGCAGCACCCGCTCGGCACGGACGATGCCGGCCGCGACGAACTCGTGCGCCTGATGCTCGGCGGGCAGATCTCGCTGCTGGTGGGCTTGCTCGCCACGGGGGTGGGCAGCGTGATCGGGTTGCTGCTCGGCGTGATCGCCGGCTATTTCGGCGGACGCACCGACTCGGTGCTGATGCGCTTCACCGACGGGGTGATCGCGCTGCCGCTCCTGCCGCTGCTGATCGTCCTGGGCGCGCTGGACCTGACCAAGCTCGGCTTCTCGTCCGAGTTCGCCCATTCCAGCGCAGCCGGGTTCTGGCGGGTCGTGGTCATCATCGCGCTGGTCGACTGGACCAGCATCGCCCGGCTGACCCGGGCGGCCACGCTGGCGTTGCGGGACCGCGACTACGTCCGCTCCGCCCGGGCCAGCGGCGGCAGCGCGCCCTACGTGATGGGCGCCCACATCCTGCCGAACGTGGCCACCCCGCTGATCGTCGCCGTGACGCTGACGGTCGGCCGCGTCATCCTGTTCGAGAGCGTACTGAGCTTCCTCGGCTTCGGCATCGTGGTGCCGACCCCATCCTGGGGCAACATGCTGAACAACGCGCAGGAGCTGGTGACCACGGCGCCGGCCCTGGCGATCTACCCGGGCCTGCTGATCTTCGTGACGGTCATCGCGGTGAACTTCCTGGGCGACGGCCTGCAGCACGCCTTCGACCCGCGCAGCCAGCGCTGATCACGCCGCCTCGCTCGGCCGGCGCATCTCTTCCTCGAACGTGGCGGCGATGTGGTCCGCCAGCACGTCCGTCACGGGTTGGGCCGGGTTGCGCCCCTTGAGCAGCTGGATGGCGGAGTTCGGCAGCGGCGGCAGTTCGCCCGGCGGCAGCAGGCGCAGCCCCTCCGGCACCCAGGTGACGTTGGAGACGGTGACCGCCAGCCCGGCCATGACCGGCGCGTGCGTCCCCGTCAACGAGGCGGACGTATAGGCCACCCGATACCGCCGCTCCGCCTTGTCCAATGCGCCCAGCACCGCGCGCCGCCAGGTGCAGCCGTGGCTCTCCATCGCCAGCGCCAGGGGCAGGGGGTCCATCCGGTGCGGCGCCTGGCGCGCGGAGGTGATCCAACGCAACGGCCCTTCCCGAAGCTGGACCGCGTCCCACCCTTTCGGCGTGTGGCCGTCCGAACAGAGCGCAAGGTCGAGGTCGCCGTCCTTGAGGTGCTGCACCACCTCGTGCGAGGGGGCGCACATCACCTCCACGTCCACGGCCGGCTGCGACAGGGCGAAGCGGCGCAGCACGGCCGGCAGGTAGCGCATGGCGTAGTCGTCCGGCGTGCCCAGCCGCACCGTCCCCTGCACCGCCGGGCTGTGGAACGCTGCCCAGATCTCGTCATTGAGCGCCAGCAGGTCGCGTGACCGCTCCAGCAGGTAGCGGCCGTGGCTGGTGAGGTGCACCTGGCCGCCTTTGCCACGCAGCAGCAGGCTCTCGCCCAACAACGATTCCAGCCGCTGCACCTGCATCGATACGGCGGACTGAGTGCGGCCGACCCGCTCGGCAGCGCGGGTGAAGCTGCCTTCCTCCGCGATGAAGGCAAAGGCACGCAGCAGGGCCGGGTCGATCGTCGGATGCATGCTCATGCACATCAGTATCGTTGATGATGCGCATCATGACAATTCGTTTTTCTAATCCGACCCCGCCGTGCATCCTCCGGCCGCGATCACAGGAGGCACCCATGTCGCAGACCGTCACCAAGCTTCATTTCACCCCGGCCCGGCCCACGTCCGTCCGCCGGCTGACGCGACTTTGGACCCGCCTAAGCCGGGCTTGGCAGGAGGCCGCGACCCGCCGGCACCTCGGCCAGTTGGATGACCGCGCGCTGAGCGACATCGGGATATCCCGCGCCCAGGCGCAGTTCCTCACGGAGCGTCCCGTCTGGGACCTTGTCCCAGGGCTTCATCGCTGACCGTCAGGCTTTGGCGCTGGGGCGCTCCCCGATCCTGGCCTGCCACCTGGCGAGCGACTGCCAGGCGGGGTCGAGCGGCTGGCCGACCTTGCTGCCGAAGCCGACGAAGCAGAACAGCAGGATGTCGGCCAGCGTGAACCGCTCGCCGACGATGTAGTCCCGGTCCGCCATTTGACCGTCCAGCCAGCCGAGCCAGTGCCGAGCGACCGATTTCAGGCCGCTCGCCGCCTCCGGGATGCAGGGGACGCGGCTCTCGAACATCGCCAATCCCTCGCCATAGCGGAAGGCCGTCACCATCGGCTCGACGATGTTGAGGTCGAGCCGGCGCATCCACATCCGGGTCTGCGCCCGCTCCACCGGATCGGCGCCGATCAACGCCGGGCTCGGATGGATCTCGTCGAGGTACTCCGCAATCGCGGTGATCTCGGTCAACACGGTGCCGTCATCCAGCTCCAGCGCCGGCATCTGGCCCATCGGGTTGATCTTCAGGTAGGGCTCGCGCCGGTTCTCCCCATCGCGCAGGTTGACCCGTTGCTTGGTGACCTCCACCCCTTTTTCCGCCAGCACCATGCGGACGACCTGTGGGTTCGGCCCGACTGAATCATACAGCTTCATCGCGTTCTCCTATTCGGCTTGCCCGGCCCGTACCGCATGGATGATGGCGGAGAAGTCCTGCCCGGCGCCATGCTCGGCGAACCGGCGGTAGATGGCGGCGGCATGCGCCCCAAGCGAGGTCTGCGCGCCCGCCGCCGCCGCTGCCTCCTGCGCCAGGGTCAGGTCCTTGAGCATCAGCGCGGTGGCGAAGCCCGGCGCGTAGTCCCGGTTTGCTGGCGACGCCGGCACCGGCCCGGGCACCGGGCAGTAGCTGGTGAGCGCCCAACACTGGCCGGACGCGGCGCTCGCGACGTCGAACAACGCCTGGTGGGACAGCCCCAGCTTCTCCGCCAGCACGAACGCTTCCGACACTGCGATCATCGAGATGCCGAGGATCATGTTGTTGCACACCTTGGCCGCCTGACCTGCGCCCGCCTCGCCGCAGCGCACGATGCGCTTGCCCATCGCCCCCAGGATCGGTTCGGCCCGGGCGAAGGCGGGCTCCGCACCGCCGGCCATGAAGGTCAACGTGCCGGCCTGCGCGCCGCCGACCCCGCCGGACACGGGGGCGTCCACGCTCGCCATCCCGGCTGACGCGGCGGCGGCGTGCGCGGCTTTGGCGGCGGTGACGTCGATGGTGGAGCAATCGACGAACAACGTCCCCGACGGCGCGGCGGGGAGGATGTCGGCATAGCAGGCGGCGACGTGCTTGCCCGCCGGCAGCATGGTGATGACGACCTCCGCCGCGGTCACCGCCTCCTGGGCGGAGGCCGCCAGGTCGATGCCGAGGTCGGCTGCCGCGGCCGCTGCGACCGGAGAAAGGTCATACCCGCGCACGGCATGGCCAGCCCGCACCAGGTTGGCGGCCATCGGAGCCCCCATGTTGCCTAAGCCGATGAACCCGATGCTTGCCATCGCGACCTCCCCAAGCCCGTCTGCCAGACCCTCGCGAGGTCGCCCTAGCGCGTCAAGTCGGCAGCGGCGGGTGGGCCGTCCCGGCGGCTCAGCCGACGACGCGGCCGATGCAGGGCCCGAAGCCGGCGCCGCCGAACCGGGCGGTCAGCGTCACCTCGTCCCCATCCTCCAGGAAGCGCCGCGTCTCGTCGTTCCGCAGCGTCAGCGGCTTGCGGCCACCCTCCGTGATCTCCAGCAGGCTGCCCCTTGACCCGGGCGTGGCACCGGAGATGGTGCCGGTGCCGAACAGGTCCCCAGGGCGCAGGTCGCAGCCGTTGCTGGTATGGTGGGCGACCATCTGCGCGACGGTCCAGTAGAGGTCGCGCGCAGTGCCAAGCGTCAGACGCTGCGGCGCCTGGCCGGCGTCCCGAAGCGCGGCGGTGGACAGGGTGGCGCCGAGCGCCAGGTCCAACCCACCCCGTGCTTGGTCGCCGGCATCGGCCAGGTAGGCCATCGGCGCCGGGTCGCCCTCCGGCCGGGCCATGGCGGCGCATCGGAAGGGCTCCAGGGCTTCCGGCATGATGATCCATGGGCTGATCGTGGTGCAGAAGTTCTTGGCCAGGAAAGGGCCGAGCGGCTGGTATTCCCACCCTTGGATGTCACGGGCAGACCAGTCGTTCAGCAGGCAGAACCCGGCGATGTGGTCGGCCGCATCCGCGATGCCGACCGGTTCGCCCGGCGCGTTTCCCGGCCCGATCCAGACGCCCAGCTCCAACTCGTAGTCCAGGTTGCGGCACGGGCCGAAGCTGGGTTCCGCCTCCTTGGCCGGCTTGCGCTGGCCGTTCGGCCGATGCACCGGCGCGCCGCTGACCCGCACGGAGGAGGCGCGGCCGTGATAGGCGATCGGCACGTGCTTGTAGTTCGGCATCAGCGGCTGGTCGGGCCGGAACAGCCGCCCGACATTGGTGGCGTGGTGGATGCCGGCGTAGAAGTCCGTGTAGTCGCCGACCGCGCACGGCAGGTGCAGCGTGCACTTGTCCAACGCGTGCAGCAGCTCCGGCCGCTTCGGCGCATCGGCCTCCAGCAGTCGCCAGGCGGCATGGCGCAGGTCATGGCGGGCCGCGCGGCCCTCGGCCAGCAGGCCGTTCAGCGTCGCGGTGGGCCGCAGCAGCCCGGCCGCCACCAGGTCCAGCACGGCGGCGCCGATGGCGATGCCGGGCCGCGGTTCGCCGCCTGCGGGGCTGAAGATGCCGAGCGGCAGGTTCTGCAGCGGGAAGTCGCTGGTTTCGGCGCCCGGCACCCAGCTGCGCCGCGTCCGATCGTGCGTGTCATCCATCGTCATGTGACTTTCTCCCAGGCCGACGTCATGGTGCGACGGGCCTGGAGGCGGGTCCAGCGCAGCGGCGACTGCCCGCCGCAGCCAGGCGTGGACCTTCATCGGAACAGACGAGGACGTACCGCCTTGGCCGGACCAGACGCGTTGCTGACGTTGAACGCCGGCTCCTCCTCCATCAAGGCGGCGCTGTTCGCGCGGGACGGCCTGCGTCCCTTGTTCCGGGCGGAGGTGGAGGGCCTCGGCCACCAGCCGCATTTCACCGCGAAGGATGCCGACGGCCGGACGATCGGGGAGGCGCATTGGCAGGGCGCGCCGATGTCGCAGCTGATCGCCTTTGCGGAAGGCCATCTCGGCGGCCAGTCTTTGGCGGCCGTCGGCCATCGCGTCGTGCACGGCGGCACCCGGACCGGGCCGGCGCGCGTGGAGGGCGACCTGGTGGATGCACTGGGGCGGTTGACACCCTGGGCGCCGTTGCATCAGCCGCAGAACCTGGCCGCGATCCGCGAGGTTGCGGCCCAGCGGCCGGGTATGCCGCAGGTCGCCTGCTTCGATACCGCGTTCCACCACACGCTGGACCCGTTGGCGGCCCGGTTCGCCGTCCCGCGCGCGCTGCACGATGCCGGGCTGCGGCGCTATGGCTTCCACGGCCTGTCCTTTGAGTTCATCGCCGGCCGGCTCCGGGTCCTGGCGCCGGGCCTGTCCCGGGTGATCGTGGCCCATCTCGGCAACGGCGCCAGCCTGTGCGCGCTGGCGGAGGGCCGCAGCGTCGACACGACGATGGGCCTCACCCCGCTCGACGGGCTGATGATGGGGACGCGTAGCGGCACGGTGGACCCGGGCTTGGTGCTCGCCTTGCTGCAGGATCACAGTGCGGACGAGGTGACGGACATCCTCTATCACCGGTCCGGGCTGAAGGGCGTGTCCGGCGCCGCGTCCGACATGCGCGAGCTCGCCGCCTCGCACGACCCGGCCGCGCGCGAGGCCGTCGCCCTGTTCGCCTTCCGCGTCGCCCGCGAAGCGGGTGGCATGGCGTCGAGCCTGGGTGGCGTCGACGGGCTGGTCTTCACCGGCGGCATCGGCGCGCATGACGCCGCGTTGCGCGCGGCGGTGTGTGCCCGGCTGGCCTGGCTGGGGATCGTGCTGGATCCGGCGACGCAGCCGCGTCCCGAAGGCAGCCTGGTCAGTGCGCATGACAGTCCCGTGGCGGTCTGGGTGATCCCGACCGACGAGGAAGCGGTGATCGCCCGCCAGACATCGGAGATGCTGCCATGAGCCTGACAGAAGCGCGGATCGCCCAACTCGACCGCTACGTCCGGGCGGCGAACTACCTGGGGGCGGCACAGATATACTTGCGGGCCAACGCAAGGCTGCAGGAGCCCCTGCGGCCGGAGCACATCAAGGCGCGGCTGCTCGGCCACTGGGGCACGCAGCCGGGCATCACCATGCTCTACGCGCATCTGAACCGGCTGATCCAGGACACCGGGCAGGACACGCTGCTGGTGGTGGGTCCGGGTCACGGCGCCCCCGCCGTGCTGGCGAACCTTTGGCTGGAGGGCACGTTGGGCGATCATTACCCCGCCTACGCCCGCGATGCCGAGGGAATGGCGGCGTTCGTGCGCGCCTTCTCCTGGCCTGGCGGCCTGCCCAGCCACGTGACAGCGCTGACGCCGGGCGCCATCCACGAAGGGGGCGAACTCGGCTACGCGCTGGCGCACGCCGCGGGCGCTGCGATGGACAACCCGGGGCTGATGGTCGCCTGCCTCGTCGGCGATGGCGAGGCGGAGACCGGGCCGCTTGCCGCGTCCTGGCACTACCCGAAATTCCTCAATCCCGCACGGGACGGCAAGGTGCTGCCGGTCCTGCACCTGAATGGTTACAAGTTGTCGGGGCCGACCATCTTCGCCCGGATGGACGACGCGGCGTTGGACGCGATGTTCCGCGGCCACGGCCTGACGATGCGGGTCGTCGCCGGGGACACGCCCGCGGCACTGCACCGCCCGCTGGCCGAGGCGCTGGACTGGTCGATGACCGCCTTTGCCGCCGCGCAGCATCCGGTGATCGTCCTGCGCACGCCGAAGGGAATGACCGGACCCAAGATGCTGGACGGCAAGGCCATCGAAGGCACGTTCCACAGCCACCAGGTGCCGATCGAAGACCCGGCGGACGATCCAGACCATCTCCGTGCGCTCGAAGACTGGCTGCGCTCCTATGATCCGGCCAGCCTGTTCACCGAGGCCGGCGAGCCGATCCCCGCCGTGTTCGACATGCTGCCGCCGCGGGAGCGGCAGCTGGGCCGGAGCCGGCACGCGAACGGCGGCGCGCTGAAGCAGGCGCTCCGGCTGCCGGCTGCCAGCCTGGCCGCTGTCGCTGTGTCGTCGCCCGGTTGCAGGCAGGCCGGGGCGACAACGGAGCTGGGCGCCTGGCTGGCGGCGGTGTTCGAGGCGAACGGCGACCGCTTCCGCCTGTTCTGCCCGGACGAGACCACGTCCAACAAGCTGGCGGGCGTGTACGGCGCCACGCAGCGCGACTGGCAGCTGCCGACCTTGCCGACGGACGAGCACCTATCCCCGGACGGCCGGGTGCTGGAGGTGCTGAGCGAACACCTCTGCGAAGGCTGGCTGGAAGGTTACGTCCTGACCGGCCGCCACGGCATCTTCGCCTGCTACGAGGCCTTCATCGGCATCGTCGACAGCATGGTCTGCCAGTATGCCAAATGGCAGAAAATGGCGCGCGAGGTACCGTGGCGCCGCGATGTCGCAAGCTTGAACGTGCTGCTGACCAGCCATGTGTGGGAGCAGGACCATAACGGCTACAGCCACCAGGGCCCGACATTCATGAACACGCTGCTGACCAAGAAATCGGCGCAGGTCGGGATCTTCCTGCCGCCGGACGTGAACTGCCTGCTGCACGTCGCTGCCGGCTGCCTCCGGTCGGAGGCGACGGTGAACCTGATCGTCACGTCCAAGAAGCCGCAGCCGCAATGGCTGGATGTCGACGCCGCCGCCCGCCATTGCGAACGCGGCGCCTCGGTCTGGCGGTGGGCGTCCAGTGCCGGCCATCCGGACGTGGTGTTGGCCGCAGCGGGTGACGTGCCGACGCGGGAGATGCTGGCAGCCGTGGCTCTGCTGCGCGACGCCGCCCCGGACCTGGCGGTGCAGGTGGTCAACGTCGTCGACCTCATGCGGCTCGAAACGCCGGACGAGCACCCGCACGGTCTCTCGGCCGCGGCGTTCGCGGAGCTGTTCACCGAAAGCTGCCCGGTGGTCTTTGCCTTTCACGGCTACCCGATGGTGGTTCATGAATTGCTGCATGGCCGTCCGGCGCCGCAGCGCTTCCACGTGCACGGCTACCGCGAGGAAGGCACGACGACCACGCCGTTCGACATGCTGGTGGTCAACCGCATGAGCCGTTTCGACCTGGCGAACGACGCCTTGGGACGCTGCGGCCGCGATGGCAGCCGCTTCGACGCCGACCTGGCGCGGCATCGCCGCTGGATCGCCGAGCACGACAACGACCTGCCGGACATCCTCGGCTGGCACTGGTCTGTCCAGGCTGCGCCCTAGCAATTTCGCAGCATGCGGCGGCAAGACGATGGTTGCGGCTTTCATGCTTGCCGGCGCTGAAATTCATGCGATAGAACAATTTCGAAACGTCGGGCTGTAGAGGTTTAGCATGGCAGGCGGCTCGATCGGCGGCGGCGTCGCGACAGTGAGATTCTCCAGCGTCGAGAACCTGGCCCTGGCGACCAACGTGGCCAACACGATCCTCGCCGGACTGCAATCCGGCGACTTCACGCCTGTTTTCTACCCGGGAGCCGGCACCGCGCTGGGCGCACCTGCCGCAGGGAATGGGGTGGCGGTGTTCAACGCGCCGACCGCCCAGCCGGTGGTCGTCAGCGCCGGCAACCCCTACGTCATCGTCAATGCGAATGGCCCGGTGTCGATCCAGGGCGGGGCGGCGGGCGGCACGGTGCTGGCGGGCGCCGGACTGCCGGGCGCGCCGCTGAACCTGTCCTACACGGACATCACGCCGTCCGGCCTTGCGACCGACACCATCGTCGTTACCGACGGCAACAACCTGATCCAGACGGCGGCAGCCGGTGGCGGCAACTACGTCGTCGCAACCGGCTCCGGGAACGATACGGTCAATATCCTTGCCGGCAACGGCACGGTCGATCCCGGGTCTGGATCGAACCAGGTCAACCTTGGGTCGGGCGCCAACCTGGTCACGTCGACCGGCTTCGACACGATCAGCGGCGCCCCGGCCGGCGGCGGCACGGACACGGTCGACGTCACGTCCGGCATGGCGTCGATCAACACCGGCAGCAGCGGCTTCCTGATCAACGACATCTCCGCCAACCCGCTTGCAGTGGCGCTCGGCACCGGCCCCGATACCATGAGCCTGAGCGGCAGCGCGGCGGCGACGCTGACGGGCCCGAACACGACCACGCTGACCGATGGGACCTCCGCCGTGCTCGGCGTCCATTTCGGCACGGGCGACTTCGTCATCCTGGCGGCCGGCACCTCCACGACGGCTTCGGCAAACGGCAACGACACCATACAGGGGTTGGCTGGCGACAACCTGATCGCGGCCGGCACCGGCAACGACACGCTGCTGGCGGGCACCGGGTCGGACACGCTGATGGGCGGGGTTGGCATCGGCAGCAACACGGCGCTGGTTTCGGGCACCGGCGCGGGGACCACCTTCGCGTTCATCGACGGGAAGACCGGCGGCTCCGACACGATCAGCGGTCTCAAGTCCAGCGACACGATCACCTTCACCGGCTACGGCGCCTCGCCGCTGTCGACTGCGATCCAGTCTGGTAGCAACACGATCCTGACCCTGTCGGATGGCACGCAGCTGACCATCGCCGGCCCGGCGGCTGCCAACCCGCACGTCCTGATCGGCTAGGCCCCGCGGGCCGGCATGTGTCGGCAACCCCCTCCTGCATCGCGTCGTTCACATCCGGCCACACAGGGAGGGACGCGCATGGAAAACGAGGGGGCCGTGCTGCCGCCGCAGTCACAGGATCACCAGCCTGGACTGGAAGCGGACATGTCGCCGCGTCCGCAGAGCGCGATGGCCGGCTATCGGGCGTCCTCGCGCCTGGCCGGGCGGGTGGCGCTGGTCACCGGCGGGGACTCGGGGATCGGCCGCGCCGTGGCGATCGGGTTCGCCAAGGAAGGCGCCGACGTGGCGATCAGTTGGCTGGACGAGCGGGCCGATGCGGCGGAGACAGTGGCTGCGATTGAGGCGGAGGGCGTTCGTGCCCTGTCGATCCCCGGCGACATCGGCAACCCCGATTTCTGCCGCGAACTCACGCGACAGGTCGTCGCGGAGTTTGGCCGGGTCGACATCCTGGTGAACAATGCCGCCGAGCAGCATCTGCAGCCGGATTTCGAGCAGATCACCGACGAGCAGATCGAGCGCACGTTCCGCACCAACATCTTCAGTCAGTTCTACCTGGTGCGGGACTGCCTGCCGCACATGTCGCCTGGCGGCTCGATCATAAACTCCACCTCCGTCACGGCATACAAGGGCAGTCCGACGCAGGTCGACTATGCCAGCACCAAGGGCGCCATCGTGGCGTTCACCCGCAGCCTCGCCATGGCGCTGGTGAAGCGCGGCATCCGGGTGAACGCCGTGGCGCCGGGCCCGGTCTGGACGCCGCTGATCCCCGCCAGCTACGATGCGGAGAAAACGTCCCACCATGGGGAAGCCGTGCCGATGGAGCGGCCCGGGCAGCCGGACGAGATCGCGCCATGCTACATCTTCCTGGCCTCCGCGGATGCCAGCTACATGACCGGGCAGGTGCTGCATCCGAATGGCGGCAGCGTGGTGAACGGGTAGGGGAACGGAGAATGTATCACACGCAGATGCCGGAACCCGTGGTGCCGCCCGGAACGCCCGTGCCCCCGATGCCGTACCCGCCACCACTCGAGGACCCGGCGGACCCGAACGACGCCCCGATCGACCTGCCGCCCCAACCGGTCAACGATCCGGAGCTCGATCCGCCGCCCCCCATGCACATGGGCTGACGGCCGGAGGACAGTTCCTTCCAGGTGCAGCGGGACAGATGTCGCAGCCCCAGATAAAGCCGACCGTGATCATCCCCGACGCAGCGCCCCTCATCCACCTTGCTGCTGGGGATGCGCTGACACTGTTGAACGGCATGGGTCGAGTGGTGGTGCCGGATGTCGTCGCCCTGGAGGCAACGTACTTCGCCGACAAACCCTATGCGGGCGAGATCGCGTCATGGATCACCGATGGGGCAAAGGTAGGCAGCAACCGACCGGTCGAAGTCGCCGAGACCGAGATCGGGTCGTTATACCGTCTCGCCCTCGATGGCGGCTTGGCTCGCCCCCGCAACGCAGGTGAGATCGGGATCGCAGCCTGGCTGGCGGACAACCTCCTTTCGATCGGCGGACCGGCCTTGATCGTCTACGAGAACGGCCGCGTGCCGGGATTGCTGAGCCGGGAAGGTGTGGCCGCAGTGGTTGCTGTCGCCACCACGCGCAACTTCCTGAGCATGGCATTCGGCGCCGGGTTGATCACCGACCCGGACGTGATCTGGGCACGGATCGTGGCAGCCATGCCGACCGCCAACCCTGTTTCGAACGTCACCTTCATCAATCCAATCGGCTTGCCATGACCGGATCGGTTCATCCCAGCATCAGACGCTATGCGGCAGGCGAGATCTCCGCCATGCAGGCGGCCACCGAACTCGGCGTCTGGGCCACGGTCGCCGACGTGATCGTCATGTTGCGGCAGGCCGGATTGCAGCCTCCGCGGCCGCCGCGCGAGCAGGAGGAGGCCGAACTCGCCCACGCCCGGCGCGTGCTTGGCCTGGATCGCATGTGAGCGCGGCTACTTGGCGAGCGGCAGGGCTCCGTTGGTCCAGCCGACGGTGTATGCCAGCGGACCGTTCATCACCCGCACCATGGATTTGACGCTGCCTGCGCCGCCGATGATCGCCACACGGGTCGGCGTGACGATGGTCTGGCAGGTTTCGATCGCGGAGTTCGCCCGGACGTGGCCGTTGGCGGCGAAATCGTCGTAGTCCCGCTGGCTGGTGCAGAACGCATCCCCCATCTGGAGGAAGGACGGTATATCCGCGGCGCGTCCCGCGGCCGGCGCGGCAAGGAGGGCGGCGGTCAGCAGGGTGGCAACGCGCGGCGACATGGCGGACCTTTCGGGAGGAGGCCTCCTGCACCACCACAGCCGCTCTGGATCGTCAACGACTTTCAGCTAACCCCCGACGCGCCGGCGCCGCACCGCGGCCGTCAACGGCAGGAGCACCGGCTCGTCCGGGCCGCCGAGTGCCGCGACGAGTGCCGCGCGCAGGCTCGCCAGCTTGCGTTCGTTCTCCACCTTCAGGCCGAACACGTCCTTCACGTAGAACACGTCCACCGCGCGCACGCCGTACGTGGTGACGTGGGCCGAGGCGATCTGCAGCCCCTGCTCGCTGATCGCAGCCGTGACGTCGAACAACAGGCCCGGCCGGTCGCGGCCGTTCACCTCGATCACGGTGTGGGTGTGGCTGGCCCGGTTGTCCACCACCACGCGCGGCGGCACATGGATCGCGCGCATGCGGCGGCCGAGCAGCGCCTCCCCCATGCGGCGGATCTCGGTGGTGAGCTGCAGCCGTCCGGACAGCGCCTGCTCCACCAGCACGGACAGCTTGGCCAGGCGGTGCGGTGCGTCGAAGGCGCCGCCGGCCGCGTCCTGCACCCAGAACGTGTCCAGCGCCATGCCGTTGGTCAGCGTGTGGATGCGGGCGTCGACGATCGACGCGCCCGCAACCGCCAGCGCCCCGGCGATCTGGCTGAACAGCCCGGCGTGGTCCGCCGCGTAGACCGTGATCTCCGTCACCGCGCGGGCGGGCAGCGGCTCCGCCTGCACCGTCAGCGGCGCACCGGTCGCGCGTGCCTCCCGCACCAGCCGGGCGTGGCGCAGATGCGTCTCCGGGTCGAAGCCGAGCCAGTAGCTGGGGTAGCCCAACCCCAGGAACGTGCTGCGCTCGGTCTCGCTCCATTCCGTCAGCTCGGCCGCGATCGCCTGCTTGGCCCGCGCGACGCGGACGTCGCGCTCCGTGGTCGCCAGGCCGCCGGCCAGCACCTCGGCCACCCGGGCATACAGTTCGCGCAGCAGCGTCGCCTTCCAGCCGTTCCAGACACGCGGCGACACGGCCCGCATGTCCGCCACCGTCAGCACCAGCAGCAGCTTCAGCCGCTCCGGCGACTGGATGGTCTCGACCACGTCCAGGATGGTCTTCGGATCGTCGATGTCGCGCTTGAACGCGGTCTGGCTGAGCAGGAGGTGCTGGAGCACCAGCCAGGACACCATCTCCGTCTCTTCCGCCGACAAGCCGAGCTGCGGCCCGATGCTCTGCGCCAGCTCCGCCCCGAGCTCGGAGTGATCGCCGCCGCGGCCCTTGGCGATGTCGTGCAGCAGCGTGGCCACGTACAACGCCCGGCGGGACTGCAGATCCTCCATCAGGCCGGAGGCGATCGGCGCCACGTCCGACAGCTCCCCCCGGTCCAGCGTGTCCAGCACCCGCACCGCCTCGATCGTGTGCTCGTCCACCGTGTAGACGTGGTACGTGTCGAACTGCATCTGCCCGACGACGCGGGCCCAGTCGGGGATGTAGCGCCCCAGGAAGCCCGACTCGTTCAGCACGTGCAGCCATCGCGCCCCGTCCTGCCCGGCGGTCAGCAGGTCCATGAACAGGATCGCCGCCTCGGGGTCGTCCCGCAGCTCGCTCGCCTGCCGCTCGTGCCGGATCAGCGCGCGGATCGCCAGGGGATGCAGCTGCAGGTGACGGTCGCGTGCGATCTGCAGCATGCGCAGCATCTGCAGCGGTTCGGCGTTGAAGTCGCGGCCGGGTGCGGCCAGCAGCTTGCCGTCCGCGAGGACGAAGCCCTGCTCCAGGAGGGCCGCGTCGGTCTTCTCCTCCAGCGCAGGTGGCCCCAACGCGGCACGCACCAGCGCCGGCTCCAGCACGGCGGTGATGCGCGTCACCTCCCGCGCGGTCAGGAAGTAGTGGCGCATGAAGCGCTCGACGCCGTCCTGGCGCCCATGCCGGGTGTAGCCCATGCGCGCGCCGATCACCGGCTGCATGTCGAACGTCAGCCGCTCCTCCGCCCGCCCGGCGACGTAATGCAGGTGAAAGCGCACGGTCCACAGGAAGTCCCAGGAGCGACGGGCGTGCTTGGCCTCGCGCTCCACCAGCACGCCGCCGCCGGGGCTGTTTGGGCCGACCAGGTCGCCCATCACCCGGGTGTCGAACACGTAGCGCGCCATCCAGTACAGCGTCTGCAGGTCCCGCAGGCCGCCGCGCCCCTCCTTGATGTTGGGCTCCACCAGGAACGGGCTCTCGCCGAAGCGGCGGTGCCGCACATCGCGCTCCACCTGCTTGGCCGCGATGAAACCGGCGGTGTGCAGGGCGCAGGCCGCGGCGAACCGGGTGCCGAACGCCGCGAACAGGCCGGGATCACCGGCGATCTGCCGCGCATCGATCATGGACGTGCGGATCGTCACGTCCCGCTCCGCCTCGGCGATGCACTCGCTGACGCTGCGGGTCGCATGGCCGACCTTAAGGCCCAGATCCCACATGAAGTAGAGGCTGAACTCCACCGCCGCGTGGGTGTCGGCGGAGGGCTGCTCCGGCGTGATGAACAGCAGGTCGATGTCGCTGAACGGCGCCAGCATGCCGCGGCCGTAGCCGCCGGTCGCCACCACCGCCAGGAGGTCCGTGGCGCCGACCATCGCGCGGGCGTAGTCGTGCAGCGTGGCGATCAGCCCGTCCATCAGCGTGGCCAGCGCGCGGGCGCTTTGCAGGCCGGATCGCTGGTAGTGCTCGAACTCCTCGCGCACGTGATGCTGGATGCGGGTCAGGTGGCGCCGGAACACGGCCAGCGCCTCGTCGCGGGCGATGGCGCCGTTCGCCGTCCGCGCTTCCTCCAACTGGTCGGACAGCAGCCTTGCAGCCGCTTCTGGCTCCCCGGGCAGCGGTAGGATCGTCAGCATTCCGACGATGATAGCGTGAGCGACTTCAAATAATACAGCGCTTCCAGGGCCTCGCGCGGCGAAAGCTGGTCGGGCTCGATCTCGTCCAATGCGGCGTGCACCCGGTCGGCGGCCGGTGGAGCCGGCGGCAACGCCGCAAACAGCGGCAGGTCAGCCCCGGTGGCGCTGCCGCGTTCCAGCGAGGCCAGCAACGCCGCAGCCCGCCGCACCGTGGCGGGGGGTATGCCGGCCAGCTTGGCGACGTGGACGCCCCAGGAGCGGCCGGCGGCGCCTTCGCCCACTTCATGCAGGAATACGATGTCGTTCTTCCATTCACGCACGCGCATCGCGTGCGGGCACATCTGCGGCAAGGCCTGACCCAGCCCCGCCAACTCATGGAAATGGGTGGCGAACAGCGTTCGGCAACGGATATGCGAGTGCAGCGCCTCCAGCACCGCCCACGCGATCGCCAGCCCGTCCAGCGTCGCCGTGCCGCGCCCGATCTCGTCCACCACGACCAGGCTGCGCGGCCCGGCCTGGTTCAGGATGGCGGCCGTCTCCGTCATCTCCGTCATGAAGGTGGACCGGCCGCGCGCCAGGTCGTCCGCGGCGCCGACCCGGCTGAACAGGCGGTCGGCCACGCCGATGCGGGCGCTGGCGGCCGGCACCGGGAGGCCGGCCTGCGCCAGGATCACCAGCAAGGCGTTTTGCCGCAGGAAGGTGGACTTGCCCGCCATGTTCGGCCCGGTCAGCAGCAGGATGCGCCGGGCAGGGGACAGGTCGCAGTCATTCGGCTGGAACGGCGTGCCGGCGGGCAACGCCGCCTCCACCACGGGATGGCGCGCCGCGCTGACGCTGAAGGCGGCGTCCGCCGTGACGGCGGGGCGACACCAGCTCCCCGCCTCCGCGAGCTTGGCGCAGCCTTGCAGCACGTCCAGCGTGGCCAAGGCCGCCGCGGCGCGACGCAGCGGTTGCGCCTGGGCGAGCGTTTCGGCCACCAGCGTCGCGAACACGGCCGCCTCGCGCGCTGCGGCCCGGCCGGCAGCCTCGTTGATCCGGCGGTCGAGTTCGGCGAGCTCCGGGATGGAGAACCGGGCGGCATTGGCCATGGACTGGCGCAGGCTCAGCTCCGGCCGCTTGCGCAGCGCCTCCGCAGCGACGGCGGGCACTTCCATCACGTAGCCGAGCTGGGCGTGGTGGCGGATCTTCAGCGCCGCCACGCCGAAGCGCTGCGCGTAGTCGAGCTGCAATCCGCTGATCACCCGGCGGCTGTCGTCCCGCAGACGGCGCTCGGCGTCCAACTCTCCATCGAACCCCTCGGCGATGGCGCCGCCGTCTTCCAGCCGCAGCGGCGGGGCGGGGGCGAGCGCTGCGGCAAGGCGCGTGCCCAGGGCAGGGGGGAGGGCGAGGTCGCGGGCGAGACTACCAAGCAACCCACTCCCCTTGTCTTCTCCCTCTCCCAGAAGGAGAGGGCCGGGGTGAGGGTCACGCGGCTCGGCTGGACCCGCTTGCGGAACCCTCACCCTACCCTCTCCCAGAAGGAGAGGGCTTTCGTCGCCAGGGGGCAGCGCGGCGGCAGCATCGGACGCGACGACGATCACCTGGCGGATCGCGAGCAGGTCGCGCGGGCCGCCGCGGCCTACGGAAAGCCGGCCGAGCGCCCGCGTGGCGTCGGGGGCACCACGCAACACGGTGCGGAGCGCGGCACTCGCGGTGGTGTCCGCCAGCAGCGCTAGCCAGCCATCCTGCCGCGCCGCAATCGCCGCCGGCACGGTCAGGGGCGCGGCCAGCCACGCGGCCAGCATCCGTGCGCCGGGCGCCGTGAGCGTGCGGTCGACCGCAGCCAGCAGCGTGTGCGCGGTGCCGCCGTCCCGGGCGCGGGTGACCTCCAGGCTCGCGCGCGTGGCGGCGTCCATCGCCAGGGTGCCGTCCCCCTCGTTGCGGGTCGGCGGCGAGAGTGCGGGCATCCGACCCGCCTGCGTGGCCGCCACATAGGCGAGCACCAGGGCCGCCGCCATCGCCTCCGCATCGGTGAAGGTGCCGAACCCGTCCAGCGTCGCCGCTTCGAACTGCGCCGCCACCCGCGAACGGGCAGCCAAGGGGGGCGGAGGTGTCGTGTCCGGCGCTCGCCGGGCATCGTAGTCGCCCAACGCAAGGTCACCCGGCGCGAGGATTTCCGCCGGGTCGAGCCGGCCGAGCAAGGCCGGCAGGTCGGCCACCGCCTGCATCTCGAACAACCCGGTGGATATGTCGACCCAGGCGGCGCCCAGCTCGCGTCCGGCCCGCGCCAGGCCCAGCAGCAGGTTGGGCCGCCCGCCCTCCAGCAGCGACTCCTCCGTCAGCGTGCCCGGCGTCACCAGGCGGACGATCTCCCGCTTCAGCGGCGCCTTGCCGACACGGGCGGCGGCGGCCTCCATCTGCTCGGCCACGGCGACGCGGAAGCCGCGGCGGATCAGCCGCGCGAGGTAGCCATCCGCCGCATGGATCGGCACCCCGCACATCGGGATCGGCTTGCCCTCGTGCTCGCCCCGCGCGGTCAGCGCGATGCCGAGGGCGGCCGCCGCCAACTCGGCATCCTCGAAGAACAGCTCGTAGAAATCGCCCATGCGGAAGAACAGCAGCGCGTCCGGCTGCTGCTCCTTGGCGGCGAGCCACTGGGCGATGACGGGGGAGGCGGCCATGGCAATGGCGTTACACTGGCCCCGCGCCCGGCGGAAGGCCGCCACGAGGTGCATCGACACCACGGAAACGGCCCGCCATTGTTACAGCCCTGAGCAGCGAGTCCGAACGATGGATGCCACGCCGTACCCCGTCCCCAACGAGAGCGCCCGCGACGTGGGGCGGCGGCTGCGCGCGATCTTCGGCGGCTCGGTCGGCAACCTGATCGAGTGGTATGATTTCTACGTCTACAACTCGTTCGCCGTGTATTTCGCCAAGCTGTTCACCGCCAGCAACGACCCCACGGTCCAGTTCATCACCGTGTTCGGCATCTACGCCGTAGGCTTCTTCATCCGCCCGGTGGGCGGGCTGCTGCTCGGCTACTACGCCGACCGCCGTGGCCGCCGCGCGTCGCTGACGTTGTCGGTCATGCTGATGTGCGCGGGCTCGGCCCTGGTCGCGGTGCTGCCGACCTACGCGCAGGTCGGCGTGCTGGCGCCGATCCTCCTGCTGCTGGCACGGCTGCTCCAGGGGTTGTCGCTGGGCGGCGAGTATGCCTCCTCGGCGACCTACCTGAGCGAGGTGGCCGGGTCGAAGTGGCGCGGCTTCTACAGCTCGTTCCAATACGTCACGCTGATCGGCGGCCAGGTGCTGGCGGCGCTGGTGCTGCTGGTGATGCAGCAGGGGCTCACCCAGGCGCAGCTGAGTGACTGGGCATGGCGCATCCCGTTCGTCATCGGCGCGGCCTGCGCGCTCTACGGGCTCTACCTGCGCCGCCACCTGCCGGAGACGGAGGACTTCAAGCGCGTGGCGCAAGGCCCGCGCATCCGCATCTTCGCCGAACTGGCAAAGCACCCGCGGGAGCTGCTGCTGGTGTTCGGCCTCACCATGGGCGGCACCACCGCGTTCTACACCTTCAGCAGCTACATGCCGACCTACTTGTCCAACACGCTGAAGCTGGACCCGAGTTGGGTGGCGCAGATTTCCTTCATCACGCTGTTCCTGTTCGCGGCCATGCAGCCGCTGTTCGGCTTCGTGAGCGATCTCATCGGGCGCAAGCCGGTGCTGCTCTGGTTCGGCATCCTCGGCACCCTCTTCACCGTGCCGATCCTCACCGCACTCGGCGGGACGCACAGCTACATGGGCGCGCTGTGGCTGGTGTTGGCGGCGCTGGTGATCGTGTCCGGCTACACCTCGATCAACGCCGTGGTGAAGGCGGAGCTGTTCCCGGCGGGGATCCGCGCACTTGGCGTGGGACTACCGTACGCGCTGGCCGCCTCCGTCTTCGGCGGCACGGCGCCGCTGATCGCGCTGCAGTTCAAGGCCTCGGGCCACGAGGACTGGTTCTACTGGTACGTGACCGTGCTGATCTTCCTGTCACTGGTCGTCTACGCGGCCATGCGCGACACCAAGAAAGCATCGCGGATCATGGGGTAGCCCGGCGTGACCGCAACTCCCACGACATCCGCGGATTCGAGACCGGCCGCAGCCGGCGCCGCAAGGAGCGCGATCCGGATCAAGGGCCGGTCCTTCGTGGCGCTCGTGCTGATGCCGGAATGGCCGATCGAGGATTGGCTGGCGACGCTGGCCGCGCAGATCGCGCGGGCGCCGACCTTCTTCGAGGGCCGGCCGGTGATCGTCGACCTCTCGGCCCTGGCCGACCATGGCGGCGAGCTGGAGGCGCTGGTGGCCGAGCTGGAGAAGCGGGATATCCGCATCATCGGCGTCGAGGGCGCGCCGCCGGGCTGGACGGACAGCGAGATCTGGGGCCGGCCGCCGATCGCGACCAACGGGCGGGCCGACCGGTTCATCGAAGTGGTCGAGGACGCACCGGAGCCGCCGCCGGTGCCGGAGCCGACCTCGCTGCTGCTGCGCGGGCCGATCCGCTCCGGCCAGACCGTGTTCTTCGAGCGGGGCGACGTGACGGTGCTCGGCTCCGTCGCGTCCGGCGCGGAAATCATTGCCGGCGGGTCGGTGCATGTCTATGGCACGCTGCGGGGCCGGGTGATCGCCGGGTTCGCCGCCCAGACGGTGGCGGGGGTGTTCTGCCAGCGGATGGAGGCGGAGCTGATCGCGATCAACGGCGTCTACAAGGTGGCCGACGACATGCCGCCGCTGATGCGCGGCAAGCCGGTCCATGCGACGCTGGACGGCGACGCGATCGTCATGGCGGTGATGTCGTAGGCCTGTATGGAGGAGTGAGCGCGATGGCGGAGGTGCTGGTCGTTACATCCGGCAAGGGCGGGGTGGGGAAGACGACGTCCACCGCCTCGCTGGGTGTCGCCTTGGCGCAGTCCGGGCAGAAGGTCGTCATCGTCGACTTCGACGTGGGGCTGCGCAACCTGGACCTGATCATGGGGGCGGAGCGCCGGGTGGTGTTCGACCTGATCAACGTGGTGCAGGGCGACGCCAAGCTGGCGCAGGCGCTGATCCGCGACAAGCGGGTGGAAACGCTGTCGCTGCTGGCTGCCTCGCAGACCAGGGACAAGGACGCGCTGAGCGAGGATGGGGTCGAGCGGGTGATCGGCGAACTGCGCGAGAAGTTCGACTGGGTGATCTGCGACAGCCCGGCCGGGATCGAGAAGGGCGCGGCCTTGGCGATGAAGTTCGCCGACCGTGCGGTGGTGGTGACCAACCCCGAGGTGTCGTCGGTCCGCGACTCAGACCGCATCATCGGGCTGCTTGACAGCAAGACCATGAAGGCTGAGCGAGGCGAGCGGATGGAGAAGCAGCTGCTGCTGACCCGCTTCGACCCGGTGCGGGCCGAGCGGGGCGACATGCTGAAGACCGACGACGTGCTCGAAATCCTGTCGATCCCGCTGCTGGGCATCATTCCCGACAGCGAGGAGGTGCTGAAGGCGTCCAACCTTGGCTCCCCGGTGACGCTGAGCAGCCCGGCCTCGGCGCCGGCCCGCGCTTACTTCGACGCGGCCAAGCGACTGCGTGGCGAGGTGGTGCCGATGACGGTGCATAGCGACAAGAGCGGCCTGCTCGGCCGCCTGTTCGGACGGAGGGTCGCATGAGCCTGTTCGGCTTCCTGTCCCGCCGCAGCTCGGCGCCGGTGGCGCGCGACCGGTTGCAGATCCTGCTGTCCCACGAACGCGCCTTCGTCGGCGGCAACGACCTGGCGGCGACGTTGCAGGAGGAGATCATCCGCGTGATCGCCAAGCACATCGCCATCGACCGCGACAAGGTGAAGGTCAACCTGGAGCGCGGCGAGTCGGTGTCGACCTTGGAGATCGACGTCGAGATGCCCGGCGAGGACGAGGCGAGGGTCCAATACCGCTAGCCGCGGAACCGCAGCGCCAGCGCGATCGTCTCGCAGGCCAGGTCCCAGCCATCCTGCCATTCCGGGGAGGCGGCGGGCGACACGCTGACGCGTTGGACCTGCCACTGCTCCGCGACGCGCGCTGCACCCTCTCGGGTGATGGTCTCGTCGCGCGTGTCCTTCCAGAGCGACAGGGCCACGGCGTTGCTGATGCTGGTAGATGTCGGCTGATGCATGGTGCAGCTCCCTGAAGGCTCGCTGATCGTGGGCTCAGGCTGCGTGTCGGATCGGGGTCGCAGCCGGCCAAATCGGCAGCAAGGCTCCGCAAACCGCTGCGCCTGCCGTGGATGGAACTGCGGAGGACCGGCGCTCGAACGCCAAGTCCACGAGCAGCGTCATCTTGCGAAGGCATAGATGCTCCAACGTGATCTCCGCAACCGAACCAGCCTCTTCGTCAGACATGACACCCTCGCAAGCCTTGCTCAGCGAGGAGGATAGATCTTGTAAATTGAAACTTCTTAAACAAGAGCGCGGAAATTGAGACAAGTCATGCCTGCCTAATGGGCGGGAACGACATGCGTGCCGAGATGCGGTTACGCCATCGGAGTGGCGTTACGCATACAATCCCGCGGCCCTGGCCCGCAGCTGCGCCAGCGTCACCAGCAGGTCGAGCGTCGGCGTGGGGACGCCAGCCAGGCGCGCCAGCTCCAGCGGTTGGGCAAATATCGCGTCGATTTCCATCGGCCGGCCAAGTTGCAGGTCCTGCACGATGCTCGGCGTGTGCATGAGCTTGCGCGAACTGGCGATCTGGGCTTCGGGGTCAGCCTTGATGGGGCACCCCATCGCGGTGGCGACCGCGACGATCTCGGCCGCGATGCTGCGCAGCGCGGTGCAACAGGCTTCTTCGGCGAACAGGACTCGGCCGGGCAGGCCCGTCAAAACGCCCATCGGGCCGGAGCTGACATTCAACAGCAGCTTGCCCCAGATACGGGCGCGGATGTCCGGCACCGCCTCGCTGCCCATCCCGCCGGCGCGCAACGCAGCGGCCACCGCCTCGGCACGTGGGGAGACCGTGCCGTCCGGTTCGCCCACGATGATGCGGCCATTGGCGTTGGCCACCTGGATGACGCCTGGCTCGAGGACGGTGCAGGCGGAGTTGATGACTCCGCCGATCGCCCGCTCCGGCCCAAGCGTGTCCCAGATGGTGCCGCCGGGGTCGAGCCGATCCAGCCGCTTGCCATCGTGCGGGCCGCCTTCCTTGTAGAAATACCACCACGGGATGCCGTTCATGGCGAAGACGATCGCGGTATCCCGCCCCAGCAGCGACTTCAGCGACGCGGCGGCGTCCGGCAGGCTGGGTGCCTTCAGCGTGACGAGCACGGCATCCTGCGGGCCGAGCGTGGCCGGGTCGTCGCTCGCCGCGACCTTCACGCGGAAGGTGCCGTCCGGCGCGCGCACCTCCAGCCCTCGCGCCTGCATGGCCGCGAGGTGTGGGCCGCGCGCGACCACCGACACCTCGGCCCCGCCCTGCGCCAGCCGCCCGGCCGCATGGCCGCCCACGGCGCCGGCGCCGAACACGCAGATCCTCATGACAGCAGATCCAGGGCGATGCGGGACAGCGCCTGCACACCCTGCACCAGGCAAGCCTCGTCCGGCTGGTAGTCGGAGTTGTGCAGCTTGTCGTCCCGCCCGGCGGCCCCGGCCCCGATGCGGACCTGCAGTCCTGGCACCATCTCCGTCATGAGGGCGAAATCCTCGCCGCCCAGGCTCGGCTCGCCGGCGCTCACCACCTCGCCCAGTTGCGCGCGGATGGACGCCATGCCGCGGTCGATCATGCCGTCATCGTTGACCAGGGGTGGGCAGCGGCGGTCGTATTGCACCTCGACCCGCACGCGCATCCCTTCGGCCACCCCGGCGCACAGGCGGCGGATCGCGACCTCGGCCTGGTCGCGCACGGCCGGGTGCAGGGTGCGCACCGTGCCTTTCAGCAGCACGCTGTCCGGGATGATGTTGTGCGCCATGCCGCCCTGGATGGTCCCGACCGTCACCACGGCCGGCGCCGTCGGCTGGACCTCGCGGCTCACCACGGTCTGCAGCTGCATGACGAGGCTGGCCGCGGCCATCACCGGGTCGACCGTGTTGTGCGGGTAGGCGGCGTGGCCGGACTTGCCGTGCACGCCGATGTCGAACGTGTCCACGCTCGCCAGGGAAGCACCGCGGACGTAGGCGAACTGGCCGACCGGCATGTCCGGATGGTTGTGGAAGCCCACCGCCATGTCCACCCCGTCGAGCACACCCTGCTCGATCATCGCTGCCGCGCCGCCACCGACCTCCTCGGCGGGCTGGAACACCAGCTTCACCGTGCCGCGCAGCTGCGGGGCCAGCCGCGCCAGCACCTCGGCCACCCCGATCAGCGTCGCAGTGTGGATGTCGTGGCCGCAGGCGTGCATCAATCCCGGCACCGTGCTTGCGAAAGGCTGCCCGGTCTGCTCCGCGATCGGCAGCGCGTCCATGTCCGCGCGGATGACGACGGTGGGACCGGGCGCGCCGCCGCTGATCGTGCCGACCACCCCGGTGACGCCGACGCCGGTCTGATGCGGGATGCGCAGCCGCGCTAGCTCCGCCGCGACGATTCCGGCCGTCCGGACCTCCTGGAAAGCAAGCTCGGGGTGGGCGTGCAAGTCGCGGCGGATCGCGATCAAAGCCGGGCCGATCTCGTCCGCCATGCCCGAAATCGTCAGTTGCGGGTCATTGAGCCGGTCCATGCGCCATCTCCCAATGATGCTGCGGCTGCGAGCATGACCGCGGCGGTTTGCGGGGGCAAGGCCGTGGCGATGCATGGAAATGGACAAGCTTCCACTGTTGCCGCTAGGAGGGCACAGACGGTCACAGCGATTTGCGCGAGGGTTCATGGACATTCAGCCGGCCGGGATCATCCCCAGCACCCTGGCCGCCGGCGGGCCGGGCGATGTCGTGCCCGTCATCCTGTCCGGCGGCTCCGGCACCCGGTTGTGGCCGGTCTCGCGGGAGAGCTTTCCCAAGCAGTTCTGGGGCCTGCTGAACCACGACCGGTCACTGATCGTCGAGACGGCGTTGCGCGGGCGAGGCCCCGGGTTCAGCGCCCCCGTCGTGGTCTGCAACAACGAGCATCGCTTCCTCGTTGCCGAACAGCTGCGCGACGCCGGGATCACCGATGCGCGCATCGTGCTGGAACCGGTCGGCCGCAACTCCGCCCCGGCCGTCGCCGCCGCGGCGCTGCTGGTGGCGCAGAGCAACCCACAGGCCGTTATATGGATGATGCCGGCGGACGCGGCGATCGGCGACGTCGACACCCTGCACGACATCCTGGCCAAGGCCGTGGCGGGTGCCCGCGCCGGGCGGATCGTGACGCTGGGGATGAAGGCGATCAGGCCGGAGACGGGCTACGGCTACATGGAGCTGGGCGCCGCGATCGAAGGCGTGCCGGGCGTCAGCGCGGTCGCCCAGTTCATCGAGAAGCCGGACGTGCAGGGGGCCACCAAGCTGATGGCCGAGGGCGCGCTGTGGAACGCCGGCATGTTCGTGTTCACGGCCGAGACCATGCTCGAGGAGCTGCAGATGCACGCTCCGGACGTGCTTTCGGCGGTACGCCGGGCGTTGGAGGGTGCCTCCCGCGACCTCGACTTCATCCGGTTGCAGGCGGACGCGTTCCGCGCCAGCCCCAACATCAGCCTGGACTACGCCGTGGCGGAGCGGACGCACCGGATCGCCGTGGTGCCGGCGGACATGCGCTGGTCCGATGTCGGTTCCTGGAGCGCCCTGTGGGACCTGGGGGAGAAGGACGCCAGCGGCAACGTCGCGGTGGGCGACGTGCTGCTCGAGGGCTCCTCGCACTGCTACGCGCGCAGCGACGGGATCATGACCGCGGTGGTCGGGTTGACGGACGCCGTCGTGGTGGTGACGGAGGACGCCGTGCTGGCCATGCACCGGGACCGGGCACAGGACGTCAAGAAGGTCGTCGACCGGTTGAAGGCGGCAGGCCGGCACGAGGCGGTCGCGCACAACCGGGTGTATCGCCCCTGGGGGTTCTACGAGAGCCTGATCAACGGCGACCGTTTCCAGGTGAAGCGCATCGTGGTCACGCCGGGCCACAAGATGAGCCTGCAGAAGCACTTCCACCGGGCAGAGCACTGGGTGGTGGTGAACGGCACGGCGATCGTGACGCGCAACGACGAGGAGGTGATGGTTCGGGAGAACGAGAGCATCTACCTCCCGCTGGGGACGGTGCACCGCATGGCCAATCCAGGCCGTATCCCGCTGACCCTCATCGAGGTACAGTCAGGCTCATACCTGGGCGAAGACGATATCGTGCGGTTCGAGGATGATTACGGCCGCAACTGAGCGTTGAACTTCCGGCGCGGTGGCGCTTTGAGGCTGCATCGAAGGAGATCACCCATGCGTCATCTCACCACTGCCGTGCTGCGACCGGCAAGCGTCGTCGCCCTGATCGGACTTGCCGGTTGCGTGGGCGCACCCGCGCCTGGCCCGGTGGTCTACGCACCGACCAACCCGGCCTACGTCACGCCCGGCTACAGTCAAGGCACCGGCTATGCGCCGCCGGCAGCCGCGCCGGTGCAGGCTGCGGCCTACGGCGTCACCTGCTACGCCGGCGTCTACACCTGCCAGCTGCCCCAGCAGCTGCCCGTCGGGGCGCAATGCTCCTGTCCCGGCCTCGGCGCGCCGTCATACGGGAACGTGCGCTAACCACTGGGCGGCGGACGGGGCATCGCTGCCCCGTCCGCCACCACCTGGCTCCGCCGTCTGCATGGTGCTACGCCGCCGCACCTTGTTCCCGAGGCTCCTATGACTGCGTTCTTCCCGGCGGCTGTCCTCCTGCCAGAACAGACCGCTCCCTGCGTCTTGGCCCTGCCCAAGGGCCGTATCCTGCGGGAGTGTGCCGACCTGCTGCTGCGCGCCGGCATCCATCCTGCCGCCGACTACGAGGATGAGGACTCCCGGCGGTTGCGGTTCCCCACCGACGACCCCGAGTTGGACGTCGTGCGGGTCCGCCCCTTCGATGTCGCGACGTTCGTCGCGTTCGGCGGCGCGCAGATCGGGATTTGCGGGTCGGACGTGTTGATGGAGTTCGACTATCCGGAGCTGTACGCCCCGTTGGACCTCGACATCGGACATTGCCGCGTGAGCGTCGCCGGGCCTGCGGACTGGATCGATACGGCGGAGACCCGGTCCTGGTCCCGCGTCCGCGTGGCGACCAAGTATCCGAACATCGCTCGGCGCCACTTCGCCACCCGCGGCATCCATGCCGAGATCGTGCACCTGAACGGTGCCATGGAACTTGCGCCGGGGCTGGGGCTCTCCCGTCTGATCGTCGACCTGGTGCAGACCGGCTCCACCCTGGCCGCCAACGGGCTGCGGGAAAGCGAGGTCATCGCCGACATCTCTAGCCGGCTGGTCGTGAACCGGACCGCGCTGAAGACCCAGCCGGAGAAGATCGGCGCCTGGATCGGACGGTTCCGCGCGGCGCTGGTCCGATGAAGCGCCTGGATAGCGCCGCGCCCGATTTCGACGCCGCGTTCGCCGCCCTGCTCCAGCAAGCCCGCGACACCACCCAGCGCGTCGACCAGCCCGTGGCGGCGATCCTGGCCGCAGTTCGGGCGGATGGCGACGCCGCGTTGTGCGCGTTGACGGCGCAACACGACCACCACGCGGTCACCGCCGATCGCCTGCGGATCGATGCGGACGAGATCGATGCCGCGGCCAACGCCATCAGTCCGGAGCTCTCCGCCGCGCTGGACCTTGCGGCGACGCGGATCGAGGCGTTCCACCGCTTGCAGCTGCCGCAGGACATCGAGACGAGCGATGCCACGGGGTTGCGCATGGGCATGCGCTGGACCGCGCTCGACGCGGTGGGCCTGTATGTGCCCGGCGGCAAGGCGGCCTATCCATCCTCCGTGCTGATGAACGCGATCCCGGCGCGTGTGGCCGGCGTGTCGCGGTTGGCCATGTGCGTGCCCACGCCTGGCGGCGCCCTGAACCCGCTGGTGCTCGCCGCCGCCCGGCGCGCCGGGGTGACGGAAATCTACCGGGTCGGGGGGGCTCAAGCCGTCGCGGCTTTGGCCTTCGGCACCGCGACGATTGCCCCGGTGGACCGGATCGTCGGCCCAGGGAACGCCTACGTCGCCGAAGCCAAGCGGCAGGTGTTCGGTCGCGTCGGCATCGACGGCATCGCCGGGCCGTCCGAGGTGGTGGTGCTGGCCGACGCCGGCGCCGACCCGCGGCGCGTGGCCATCGACCTGCTGGCCCAGGCGGAACACGATGAAAGCGCGCAGGCCATCCTCATCACCGACCATCCCGGGCTCGCGGATGCCGTGGCCCGGGCGGTGGAGACCGAGCTGCGTACGTTGACCCGGCCCGAGGCCGCCCATTCCTGGCGGGACCATGGCTGCATCATCCTCGTGCGCGACTGGGGCGAGGGCGCCGCGCTGACCGACCGACTGGCACCCGAGCACCTGCAGATCATGGTGGCCGATCCCGGCGCCCTGTTCGCGCGCATCCGCCATTGCGGCGCCGCCTTCCTCGGGATGGACTGTCCGGAGGCGCTGGGCGACTACGTGGCCGGGCCGAACCACGTGCTGCCGACGGGCCGCACCGCCCGGTTCGCCTCCGGCCTCTCGGTATACGACTTCCTCAAGCGCACGACGTGGGTGGAGGCCGATGCCGGGTCGCTCGCCAGCATCGGCCCGGCCGCGGTTGCGTTGGCCGAGGCGGAGGGCCTGCAAGCCCACGCCCGCAGCGTGGCCATGCGTCTGGGGCAGCCACCCCACGCTTGACCCGGCACGTCTGCAACATCATGTTCCGCCCCGTCAACAGCCGGGGTGCGACCAGGACCATGCATGTCTAAAGAGGATATGATCGAATTCAGCGGCACCGTGCTGGAGCTGCTGCCGAACGCCATGTTTCGCGTGAAGTTGGATAACGAGCACAGCATCCTGGCACACACTTCCGGGAAGATGCGCAAGAACCGCATCCGCGTGCTCGCCGGGGATCGGGTCAACGTCGAAATGACGCCGTACGATCTCTCCAAGGGCCGGATCACCTTCCGTTTCAAGTGAGCCTGGCGCGACCCTCCGCGCTCCGCTGACGCTCGCCTCGGCGAGCCCGCGTCGCCTGGTTCTCCTGGCCCAGATCGGCATCGTTCCGGACCGGGTTCGCCCGGCGGATCTGGACGAGATGCCTCGCCGCGACGAACTCCCGCGCCTCTACGCCGAGCGTCTCGCGCGCGAGAAGGGCGTGGCCGTGCATTCGGCCGGGGGGTTCACCCTGGCGGCCGACACCGTCGTGGCGCTCGGGCGGCGCATCCTCCCCAAGGCAGCCAGTGCCGACGACGTGGCGGCGTGCCTCAACCTCCTTTCGGGACGTCGGCATCATGTAATCACGGCCGTGGTGCTGGTCGCGCCCGATGGCCGACTCACCCAACGGGTGGTCGACAGCACGGTGGGCTTCGCCCGGCTGACCGCGGCGCAGATAGCGGCCTACGTCGCCGGAGGCGAGGGGGAGGGCAAGGCCGGCGGCTACGCCATCCAGGGGCATGCCGCCGGGTTCGTCCGCTTCCTCAGCGGCAGCTACAGCGGCGTGATGGGGTTACCGCTGTTCGAGACCGCGCAGTTGCTGCGTGGCCCAGGCTGGCTCGTGCCGTGACCCTGTGGCTGTCGTGCAGCCCGGGCGAGGTCCGGGTCGCGGCGGTGGCGGATGGTGCGTTGCTCGACTATGCGATTTGGCGGCCGGGCAGGCCGGACGGCGTCGGCGACATCCATCGCGGCCGGGTAACAGCCGTGGTGCCGGGAATGGCGGGCGCCTTCGTCGCCCTTGCCGAAGCCGACGGCTTCCTGCCGGACAGCGCCGGCGCACGGGGCTGCGGCGTGGGAGACGTGCTCGCCGTGCGGATCGTGCGGGCCGCCCTGGGCGGCAAGGGGCCGCGCCTCGCCACGGCACCACACGATCCCGGCAGCGGGCCGCCCGCACTGCTGCGGCCCGGGCCCACCCCGATCGAACGACTGGCAACGCTACACTCCGGCCCGGTGCAGGTGGACGATCCCGGCATCGCCGCTTCGCTGCGCCCGGTGCTGGAGGGCCGGATCGTCATGGGCGCAGGCTGGAACGAGGGTATCGCCAGCACCGTGGAAGCGTTGGCGGACCCGGTGGCTGCCATGCCCGGCGGGTTGCGCGCCACGATCGAGCCGACTGCCGCGCTCGTGGCGATCGACATGGACATGGCAGCCGCAACGGCCGGGCGTGAAATGAAGGCGCCGAAGCAGGACGCGGCGAACCGGGCCGCGCTGCCGGCCTTGGCGCGACAGATACGCCTACGCAACCTGTCCGGAGCGATCCTGGTCGACCTCGCAGGGCTGACGGCGCGGCGGCGGCTCGGCCTGGCGGAGGCCATCCGCACGGCGCTCGCACCCGACCCGGTCGGACCCCGGCTCCTGGGTTTCACGCCGGGCGGCCTGGCCGAGATCCACCGCCCGCGCATCCATCCGCCGCTGCACGAGCTGCTGTCCGGTCCGCACGCCGCCGGGCTGGCCGCGCTGCGCCGCATCGTGCGGGAGGCGCAGCCAGCGCGGCCACCTTGCCTGCGGGCGGCGCCGGACGTGGTCTCTGCCTTGGAGGCCGACCCGGTCGCGCTACCGGCCCTTGCGCTTCGGCTCGGCCGCCCCCTTGTGCTGCGCTCCGACCCTGGCCTGCCGCCGGGAACGTGGATGATCGAGGAGACGTCGCGTGCCTGAAGCCTGCCCGATCTGCGGTGCCAAGCCGGACCCTGCCGTCCGCCCGTTCTGCTCCCGCCGATGCGCCGACATCGACCTTGGCCGCTGGTTCACCGGGCAATACCGCGTGCCGGCCAAGCCCGACGAGGAAGAGGGCGGCGAGGCTGGCTGACCCGACTTGATTGCGCCGCGGCCTTCGGCTACACGCGCCTCCTCCAACGTTGCCCAGGTAGCTCAGTTGGTAGAGCATGCGACTGAAAATCGCAGTGTCGGTGGTTCGATTCCGCCCCTGGGCACCATCTTGCCCGTGACAGAAGCAGGGGGGCGAGCTGGCAGGTAGCGTTGGGAGGGTCCGTGTCCGAGCACCCGATCGATGCGATGCTGGCTGGGGCGAGCCTCGTCGCCGATCGCGAATGCGGCGCGTGCACCGCCTGCTGCACTTTGTTGAAGATCGACGAGCCCGACTTCAGGAAGCCGCCCGGTGTCACTTGCGGCCATCGTGTGGGCGGGTTGGGGTGCTCCATCCATAGCACGCGACCGGACGTGTGCCGGGCCTGGTATTGCGGCTGGCGAAGGCTGCCCTGGCTGTCCGCCGACATGTGGCCGCCGGAGAGCGGCATCCTCGTCCGGGTGCGCCAGGTGCCCGGCGGGGCACCGGCGGGCGGAACGCTCGGATTGACCTTCCAAGTGCTGACCTCCCAGCTCGCCCTGTTCGAGAAGCGGGTTTGGAACGCCATCGGGACGGCGATCCTGAACGGCATCCCAACCTATCTCGGCGTGTCGGCCCCAGCCGGGTACGAGGGCAGGGTCGTCTACTTGAACGACGCCCTCCGGAACGCCCTCAAGGTGGCGGACGCGGCGGCGATCAAACGGGAGTTGCGCCGCGCCTACGTCACGGGCCGCATGGCGCCGAAACCGAAAGCCCGGTTCAGCCAGGCCGTGCAGGAGTAGGAGGGGCGGCGGCGAGCGCCGCCTGTCCGAGCACCCAGCCTTCCCAACGTTGGATCCAAGGGTCCGGTGGCGCCTCGTCCGGGCGGCGTCCTCCCAGCACGCCCAAGAGGCAGAGCAGGCCCAGCACGCTATCGAACCGGTCCTCGCCGGCCGCGTCCGCGCCGAACCCGGCAGTCAAGGCCATCCGGCAGGCCGGTGTCGCCGTGGCCGACAGGCCGGCCATGGCGGCGCCGATGGGTCCGGCGAGCGCCGCGCGGTCCGCCTGCCGCCGTTTGCTGCCGCCCATGCGCAGCCCGAGCTGCCGCAAGGCCTCCGCGGGGTAGGTCTCGGCAACGGCCACCCGCCCGGGACGCAGCAGCGCGAGCAGGGGTCCGTCGAACGGCCACAGGGCCGGGGCGTGGGCGGCGGCCATCGCGGGCAGCAACAGGTCCCGCCAGGCGGAGATCGCCGCCTTGCCGGACTGGTTGGCCCCGAGCGTCCAGAACAACGGCGCGCCGGCCGGCCGCTCCGCGGTCGCCCGGTCGCATAGCCGGGACAAGCCGGCGGCGTCGCCTAGCCCCAAGGCTTCGGCATGCGACCGCCGGGTCATGCCGGCCAAGCCATGCCGGGGATAGAACGGCCGGTCGACCGCAAGGTCTCCCAACGTCTCGCACACGTCGAAGAACCGCGGCCGGGCGGCCAGGCCGCGCAGGAAGGCCGGGAAATCAGCCTCGGTCGCGTGCAGCGCGGCGTAGCTGCGGGGCAGGCCGAGCGGGAAGTCGACACCGAGCGCCACGGCCTCGCCACCCGCCAACAGCCGCTGCAACAGCGTCGCCAGGTCGCCGACCGGGCAGGGCGCTGCCACGGACCAGCCGCCGGGCGAACCCGTGGCGACCGTCATCCAGCGTTTGCGTGCGTCCGTGCTCCAGTCGGCGTGGGCTGCGATCAGGGCTTCTTCTTGAGCGGTTGGTGCGCGCGGTCCAACAGGCGCGAGAGCAGGCCGGGCTTGCGGTCCGGCTTGGGCGGCGGCGGGGCGGCGGCTTGGGCCTGCTTCTGCTTCTGGTCGAGCCACTTGTCGAGCGACACGCCCGCCTTCTGCGCCCGCTTGCGCTCATAGTCCCGCTGCGCGTCGGTCATGGTGCGGGCAGGCGGGCGGGGGGTGTTGGCCATGGCCGGTTTTGACAAAACCACCTTCCAGGTTCAAGGCGTGGCCCATGGATTTACAGCTCGGCGGCAAGCGTGCGTTAGTCACCGGCGGCTCCAAGGGGATCGGCCGTGCCGCGGCCTTCGCCCTTGCGGCGGAGGGCTGCGACCTCGTGCTTGCCGCCCGCGACCCGGCAACGCTGGCGGAGGCTGCCGAACGCATCCGGAGCCGCCACCAGGTCCAGGTCGAGACGGTGCCGGCCGACCTGTCGCAGACGGCCGAGGTCGAGCGCCTGGCGGCAGCGGCAGGCCCGATCGACGTGCTGGTGAACAATGCCGGTGCCATCCCGCCCGGCACGCTGCTGCAAGTGGACGACGCACGCTGGCGTGCCGCCTGGGACCTCAAGGTGTTCGGCTTCATCGGGCTGACCCGGGCACTCTACCCAGTGCTGAAGGCCCGCGGCGGCGTGGTGGTCAACGTGATCGGCGCGGCCGGCGAGAGCTTCGACCCGAACTACGTCACCGGCAGCACGGGCAATGCCGCGCTGATGGCGTTCACCCGCGCGCTTGGCCGCGCCGCACCGGCCGACGGCATGCGGGTGGTCGGCATCAACCCGGGCCCGGTGGCGACCGAGCGGATGGAGATGCTGATGCGGGCGAGGGCGGAGCGGGAGTTCGGCGACCCGACGCGCTGGGCCGAGCTCACGCGGCCGATGCCGTTCGCCCGCGCCGCCACGCCGGAGGAGATCGGCGACGCCGTGGCCTTCCTCGCCAGTCCACGGTCCGGCTACACGACGGGAACGATCCTGACGATCAACGGCGGCGGCTGACGCCTACCGTCCAGGGGTAGGGCGCATGAGCACGAGCGTCATGCGCCCTACGGCAGGTCAGTGCATCACCAGGCGGAAGTGCATGGTGGCGCGCAGTGTCGTCGTCTGGTCGGTCATGTCCGGCGTGAAGGGCGGCACCGTGGCGCGTCGGAACAGATCCTCGAACGCGCCGTCCAGGAACTGTGACTGGGACGTGCCGGCCAACCGCACCTGCAGCACCTTGCCTGTTCGGTCGATATCGATGAGCAGGGTGACGCTGCCCTGCTCCATCTGGGCGATCGCCTGCTCCGGATAGTATTTGCGGGCGTCCACCCACCGGCGCAGGGCGGACATCCAGTCGCCGCTCGGCTTGGCGCCGCTGACATAGCCGAGCGAAGCCGTATCAGGCCCACCCTGGGTGGGAGGCGACAGGTCGAAGCCGCGCGATGGGCGACCCGGGGCCGTGTCGGATGGGGCGGCGTTGAACGACCAGTTCTGCGGCGCAGCGAACGGGTTGCGCGGCGTCGGCCGTGACGCGACCCGCGGAGGCGGCGGCGGGCGCGGCAACGGCGGCAACGGCGGCGGAGGCTGCGGCATCTGGAACGCCGGCGGGGGCGGCAGCGTGCCGTCATCGTCCGGGTGCAATGACACGGTGGCCGGCGGCTGCGGCGTGGGTGGCGGCGGCTCGGGAGGCGGCGGCTGCGGGTCCGGCGGCAGCGTCTCCGCCGTGGCCGGCGGTGGCGTCGGTGCGGGGGGCGCAGGGTCCGGGGGCGTCGGCACGGGCGGCGCGGGGGCTGGCGGAGTCGGTGTCGGGGGCGGCGGCGTCGGGGGCGGAGCGGAAGCATTGTCAGGCGCCGGCCGTGCTTCCGGTGCAACGGCACTGCCCGGGGCCGTGGCAGGCTGGGCCGCCGGATCGGGCGAGGCAGTGGAGGCCTGCTGGCTGCCGGTCGGCGTGTCGAACGTGATCGCCACCGCATCCGAGTCCGGTTGCGGTGGTTCCGGAGCCTCGTCAGGCGGCCATCGCAGGTAGAGCGCCAGGAGGACCAAGAGGTGCAGCAACAGCGAGCCGACCAGCATCGGCCGCAGCAGCCGTCGCCGCCGCGCCCGGCGAGACACCAGCGGTTCGATCGGCCGCATGTCCGGCGGCGGGGTGACGTGCACTCGGTGGCCTCAGCGCCGCTGGATCAGCCGGACTGGCGCGACGTGCGCGTCAGGCGACGAGCGGCGCCCGCTCCATGCTGGCGCGCGCCCAGGCCGCCGCCATGTCCTCGTCGAACAGCTCGGCCAGTTTCTTCATCACCGTGCCACCCAGTTCCTCGGCGTCGACGATGGTCACGGCTCGGCGGTAATACCGGGTCACGTCGTGGCCGATGCCGATGGCGATCAACTCGACGAAGTCCCGGCTCTCGATCTCGCGGATGACCTCGCGCAGGTGACGCTCGAGGTAGTTGCCGGGATTGACGGACAGCGTGCTGTCGTCCACCGGCGCGCCGTCGCTGATCACCATCAGGATGCGCCGCCGCTCCGGCCGCCCGGTGAGGCGGCGATAGGCCCACAGCAGCGCCTCGCCGTCGATGTTCTCCTTCAGCAGGCCTTCGCGCAGCATCAGGCCGAGGTTCTTGCGCGCCCGGCGCCACGGGGCGTCGGCGGGCTTGTAGATGATGTGCCGCAGGTCGTTCAGCCGGCCTGGGTTGCGCGGCTTGCCTTCCGCCACCCAGCGCTCGCGCGACTGGCCGCCCTTCCAGGCGCGGGTGGTGAAGCCGAGGATCTCCACCTTGACGGAACACCGCTCCAGCGTGCGGGCCAGGATGTCGCCGCACATGGCCGCCACGGTGATCGGCCGGCCGCGCATGGAGCCGCTGTTGTCGATCAGCAGCGTGACCACCGTGTCGCGGAATTCCATCTCCCGCTCCCGCTTGTAGGACAGCGAGAGCAGCGGGTTGACGATGATGCGGGCCAGCCGCCCGGCATCCAGGATGCCCTCCTCGAGGTCGAACTCCCACGCCCGGGTCTGCTGCGCCAGCAGGCGGCGCTGCAGCCGGTTGGCCAGCTTGCTGACGACGCCTTGCAAGTGCTGCAACTGCTGATCGAGCTGCTGGCGCAGCCGGGTCAACTCGTCGGGGTCGCAGAGGTCGTCGGCATGGACCTCCTCGTCGTTTGCCCGGCTGAAGGCGCGGTAGGTGGCGGTGTCGTCGCCGGCCGGGCGCTCGCGGCGCTGCTGCGGCCCGCCAGGCTTCTCGTCGCCCTCGGCTGCCGCGGCCTCCTCGTCCTCGGCCTGCTCGCCTTCGTCCTCGGCGGCTTGGCCGTCGATCTGCTCCGGCTGCTGGCCCAGCGTGTTGTCCTGCTCGGACTGGCTCTCGCCCTGGCTGTCCTGGCTGTTGTCCTGGCTGCCAGCTTGCTCGCCACCTTCCTCGCCTTCCTCCTCGGAGTCATCGGGCTCGGCCTCGACCTCCGCCTCGGCAAGGTTCATCGCCGCCAGCAGCTTGCGTGCCGCGCGGGTGAAATCGGCCTGATTCCCGCTGCTGGCCGCCATCGCCGCCATCGCCGCGTCCGCCTCGGGGCCCAGCGTGTCACGCCAGGTGGCCAGGATGCGGCTAGCGGCCTCGGGTGCTGCCTGGCCACTCATTTGCTCGCGGATCAGCAGGGACAACGCAGCCGGCAGCGGCAACTGGTCGCGCCGGGTCATCCGGTCGTAGCCTTCGGCTTCGCACTCCTCGGCAAGGCGGGCGCGCAGGTTGGCGGCGGCGCCGGCCATGTGTTCGGCGCCCACGGTCTCGACCCGGGCCTGTTCCAGCGCGTCGTACACGTCCTTGGCCTCGCGCTGGCCAGGCGAGCGGGCGGCGTGCACCGCCTCGTCGTGGTGGCGCAGGCGCAGCGCCACGCTGTCGGCGGCGCCGCGCAGCTTGGCCATCTCGCCCGGGGGAAGCGCGCGGGTCGGCAGGGGCAGGCGGGCACGCCGGCCGACCACGCCGGACGGCCCCGGCTGGAACGCCACCTGCACGTCCGCCGTGCGCGCCATCGCCCGCAGCGCGCCGGCGGTCGCGCGCTTGAACTCCTCCGACCGGCTGTTGTCCTTGCTTCCGCTCACTCTCAGAGCACCTTGCGAACCGGCACCCCCGTCGGGATGTCCTCGTTGAAGCAACGCTGGAAATACTCGGCCACCGTAGACCGTTCCGCCTCGTCGCACTTGTTAAGAAACGTGACGCGGAAGGCGAAGCCGGTGTCGCCGAAGATCTTGGCGTTCTCCGCCCAGGTGATCACCGTGCGCGGCGACATGACGGTCGAGATGTCGCCGTTGATGAACCCGGCCCGCGTCAGGTCGGCCAGCGCGACCATCGCCTCGATCTTCTTGCGGGCGGCGGCGTCTTTGCTGTCGGTGCCCATCTTGGCCATCACGATCTGCGTCTCCTGCGCATGCGGGAGGTAGTTCAGCGTGGCGACGATGTTCCAGCGGTCCATCTGCCCTTGGTTGATCTGCTGCGTGCCGTGATACAGCCCGGTGGTGTCACCCAGGCCCACGGTGTTGGCGGTGGAGAACAGGCGGAACGAGCGGTGCGGCCGGATCACCTTGTTCTGGTCCAGCAGGGTCAAGCGCCCCTCCACCTCCAGGACGCGCTGGATCACGAACATCACGTCCGGCCGCCCGGCGTCGTATTCGTCGAACACCAGGGCACAGGGATGCTGCAGCGCCCACGGCAGGATGCCCTCGCGGAACTCGGTGATCTGCTTGCCGTCGCGCACCACGATGGCGTCCTTGCCGATCAGGTCGATGCGGCTGATGTGGCTGTCGAGGTTGACGCGGATGCACGGCCAGTTGAGCCGCGCCGCCACCTGCTCGATATGCGTCGACTTGCCCGTGCCGTGATAGCCCTGGATCATGACCCGCCGGTTGTGGGCGAACCCGGCCAGGATCGCGACGGTGGTCTCCCGGTCGAAACGGTAGGTCGTGTCGATCTCCGGGACGTGCTCGGTCCGCACGCTGAAAGCGGGGACATCCATGTCCAGGTCGATGCTGAACACGTCGCGCGCGCTGACATGGGTGTCCGGGCCGTCGATGGCCGAGGTCGGGGCAGGACGAGGGTCCGCGAGGGCAGCGACGTTGGTCATCGGCGGGTGGTATCCTCAAGCAAGAGCGGACGGATGGAGAGCGAGGTTAGCGGGCGAGGGGCGTGGCGGCTACCCTGCGGCGGCACGCGGCGACGCGGCCTGGTCGGAGCGCGGCGCGTCTGCCAGCAAGTGGGTGCGGACGGCGGCGTAGGCGATGTTGATCGTCTTCAACCGCTCCTCTGCCGCCCGGTCGCCGCCATTGGCGTCGGGATGGTTGCGCTTGGCCAGTTCCTTGTAGCGGGTTTTCACCACGTCCAGCGTGACGGGCCAGTCAAGGCCCAGCGTGTGCAACGGCTCGCGCAGCCCGGTGGGTGTCATCTCCGCGGCGCGGCGTTCGCTGCGGCGCCGGCTGGCGGCCAGGTTCTCCAGCGGGTCCCGCAACGCTTCCTCGTTCAGGAAGCGGGCGCCGAGGCGGCCGAGCGGCCAGGTCGGCCGCTGCCACTGCGTGTCCAGGCGGGTCTGTGCCTCGATCTGGCCGGGTGTCATGCCTTTGTAGAAGTCCCACGAGGCGTTGTACTCGCGCACATGGTCGAGGCAGAACCACCAGTAGGCGTTCAGCGAACTGCGCGATTTCGGCGCGCGGTATTCCCCTGGGCATGGGCAGCCTGGGCAATCGCAGGGACGGCCTGGCGCATCCGGATCGGGCGCGTAGGCCCGGGTTCGCGGCATGCGTCGGGTCATCCATCCTTATGTGCGCCCGAGCGCGGAGGGGGCAAGCCCCGCGGGTCCGGACACCCAAGCAGGCTGTTGCGGCGCGGCGCGCATTCGCCAATACAATGGCGCATGCCAACACGACAGGAGCGGCTTCGGGCCGCGTTGACCGCTGCTTTCGCGCCGACCCAGCTGGAGGTGGTGGACGACAGCGCCCAGCACGCCGGGCACGCCGGGGCGGACCTTGCGGGGGAGACGCACTATACGGTCCGCATGGTGTCCGCCGCCTTTGCCGGGCAAAGCCGGGTGGCACGCTCGCGGTCGGTCCATGCCATCCTGGATGCCGAGTTCGCCAATGGCTTGCACGCCCTCTCGCTGAGGCTCGACACACCCACCGACATCCAGGCGTAACAGAGATCGTCTCAAAACTCTCAACAATCTCCAAATATGTTGTATTCGTCATAAAAAGGTGTTAATAGAGCTTTAACGGTTAATTCGATCCCGTGAATGGGTGCACATTATGCAAAGCCGGCTCGTGAATCGGAACATCATAGCAGCCAGAGGCCGATCTTCCATGCGGTTGGAGCCGGAAATCTGGGACGCCTTGCAGGAGATCTGCCGCAGGGAACGCGTGGGCCTGGGAGACTTGGTCCAGCGGGTGGAGGGCGAAGGCTCGGACGGCGGACGCACGAGCGCGGTGCGCATCTTCGCCTTCAAGTATTTCCGCGCCGCGACGACAGAGGATGGGCATCTGCGCGCGGGGCATGGCGCCTTGGCCTGATGCCGGCAGTCCCGCCCATTGGCTGAGCGACAGGAGGACCTCGAAACCCTCTCGGTCACCGTGCCCGAAGCCGCGGTCGACGCGTTCGAGCAGGCATTCGGCACGGCATGCCATACCGTCGGCTTCTTCCTTGCGGACGAAGACCTTCGGACATGGGCCGTGGAGGGCGTCAAGCGCCGCGGCGACAAGGAAGGTGAACTCGCGGCGGCCCTCCTGCTGGCCCGGCTGGTCACCGGCGAAGAGGCCGCGTTGCACCGACTGCCGACGCCGGCTGGCGGCTGGCTCGCCCGCACGCGATCGACGTTCCCGGAGCAACGGGTGGGGCGTCGCTTCGCCATTCGCGGCAGCCATCTGGGCACGGGCGCAGCCAGCGGGCGGATCACCCTCATGCTGGATGCAGGGGTTGCCTTCGGGTCCGGTGAGCACGGGTCGACCCGTGGGTGCCTGCGTGCCCTGGAGCGCGTCGCCCATCGGCGCCCGCGGCGCATCCTGGACCTGGGCTGCGGCTCCGGCATCCTGGCGATGGCGGCAGCCAAGCTGCTCGGCTGCGCGGTACTGGCGACCGACCTCGATCGTTGGAGCGTCCGGGTTGCGCGAGAGAACGCTGCGGCGAACGGGCTGCGCCGTCGGGTGCAGTGTCGGGTAGCGACCGGGTGGCAGCCGCCCGCCCGTCGCCACGCTCCCTATGACCTAGTGTTCGCCAACATCCTTGCCCGCCCGCTCTGTGCCATGGCGGGATCGTTGTCGGCCAATCTGGCGCCCGGCGGCACCGCGATCCTCTCGGGACTGCTGGACTGGCAAGCCCGCATGGTGCTCGCCGCCCACCGGCGGGTCGGCTTGGTATTGGAATGCGTGGTCCGCGAAGGCACGTGGACCACGTTGATCTTGCGCAAGCGGGTGGTGCGCCGGGGTGGCCGATGACCCCGGCGCACGTGCCCGCTCAGCGCTGGCGGACGAAGGCCGGCTCGAACACCCGGGTGAGGTCGGCGCGCGTCAGGCCGATATCGGCCAGCTCGCGGTCGGACAGGGCGTTGAGCTCCGCCGCGACGGAGCGACGGTCCAGCCAGGCGCGGAGGCGAGCGAACACGCCAGGCTTGCTTCGCCGGCTCTGCGCGTCGGCATAATGCTCCGGGTAGTTGATCCGGGTGGCGGGGAGGAGAGCCAATTCCTCCTTGGACACGAAGGCGTTCATGGTGGTGTAGTCCCAAACATCCACAGCGGGCTTCGGAGGCCATCGGCGATGGCTTGCTCCCGTCTGCTGCGGCGCAATATGGGCGACCGAGGCGAAAATGACGCGCGTCAAGCCTGGTCGCCAGCCATGCGCATGACGCATGCTCGAAGTTGGAGGTATGTTAAGAAACGATGACGGCGCGATTGGCGCAGCTCCGGACCGCCTTGGCCGGGCTCGGTGTGGAAGGCTTCGTAGTGCCCCGGGCGGACGAGCATCTCGGCGAATACGTCGCCCCCGGCGCCGAGCGGCTGGCATGGCTGACGGGCTTTACCGGCAGCGCCGGGCTGGCCGTCGTGCTGGCCGAGGAGGCGGCCGTGTTCACGGACGGCCGCTACGTGCTGCAGCTTGCGGCGCAGACGGACGGGACGGCGTTCCAGCGCCTGCACATCACCGAACAGCCACCGCATGACTGGGTCGCATCGCGGGCGCGGCGGATCGGCTACGATCCATGGCTGCTCAGCGAAGAAGGCGTAGCGCGCTACACGGCGGCGGGGTTGGCCATGGTGCCGCTCTCGCCGAACCCTATCGACGGCATCTGGCACGACCGCCCCCCGCCGCCCACCACGCCCGCCGTGCCGCACCCTGTGTCGCTGGCGGGCCGTGCGGCCGCGGACAAGCTCGCCGACGTGTCGAAGGTGCTCCGCTCCGCCGGGCAGGACGCTTGCGTGCTGACCGACCCGGCGAGCATCAATTGGCTGTTGAACCTGCGCGGCGCGGACGTTCCGTTCACCCCGGTGTCGCTCGCCTTCGCGATCCTGTACGCCGACGCGCGGGTCGACCTGTTCATCGATGACGCCAAGCTGTCGAACTCCACCCGCGACTGGCTGGGCGCTGCGGTGGAATGCCACCGCTCCGGGGCGCTGCCGGGCAGCCTGGCCGCCTTGTCGGGCCGCACGGTTCGGGTGGACCCTGCCGGAGCGCCTGCCGCCGTGGCCGAGGCGCTGCGGGCGGCCGGCGCAACCGTCTCGTCCGGCAGCGATCCCTGCCTGCTGCCGAAGGCGATGAAGAACACGGTCGAACAGGAGGGCGCCCGCGCCGCGCACCGGCGGGATGCGGTCGCCATGTGCCGCTTCCTCCGATGGCTCGATGGGGCGCATGCCGAGACGGAGATGTCTGCCGCAGCCCGTCTGCTGGCGTTCCGCGCGGAGCTGCCGGGCTTCAAGGGCGAAAGCTTTCCGGCGATCTCAGGCGCGGGGGAGCATGGCGCCGTGATCCACTATCGCGCGACGACGGAGAGCGACCGCGCGATCGGGCGCGACGAGGTCTACCTGATCGACAGCGGCGCGCAGTTCGAGGACGGTACCACGGACGTCACGCGCACCGTCTGGACCGGCCCCGGCGTGCCGCCCGCGGCGCTGAAGCAGCGTTTCACCCGCGTGCTGAAGGGCAACATCGCGCTGGCGACGACGCGCTTCCCCGCGGGCGTGGCGGGGCCGCATCTGGACGCGATCGCACGGCGTGCCCTGTGGGAGGTGGGTCTCGACTACGACCATGGCACCGGCCATGGCGTCGGAAGCTACCTTTCGGTGCATGAAGGGCCGGTCAGCCTGTCGCGCGCCGCCCGGGTGGTGCCGATCGAGGCGGGAATGATCCTCTCCAACGAACCCGGGTTCTACGCGCCGGGTGAATACGGCATCCGGCTGGAGACGCTGTTGCTGGTGCAGCCGGCCGATCTGCCAGGCGCGACCCGGCCGTTCCTACACTTCGAGGTTCTCACCCTGGCCCCGTTCGACCGCCGCCTGATCGACCCGGAGCTGCTCTCGGTGGATGAACTCGACTGGTTGAATGCCTACCATGCCCAGGTGGAAGCCGCGGTGGCACCGGCGGCCGACGACGATCTGTATGCCTGGCTCACGGCTTCGTGTGCGCCACTCGCGGCCATTAAGTAGGCATTCCAAAGCGTTACACTGTGACGCTGACATGCAAAGTTCAGCCCGTTAATCATTTTTCTACTTTTCGCATGCCATCGTGAGCCATGGTTGGCGTGGTGCGATGATGCTGGACGGAACGGAACTCCGGGCGCTGAGCGTGTGGTGCGGCAAGCATGACCTGAGCTGGACACCAGCCGAGTCGGAGCAGGGGCCGCCGACGATGCTGCTCCAGCCACGGGACGCCGGCCGCCCTTGGCAGCGCATGATCCTCGTCCTGGATCAGGGCGAACTGCGCCTGGAGAACGAGCTGGGGGAGACGCTGGCGAGCGCGTCGGACTTGCCCGCGTTGCTGGACGCGTTGGAAGGCGGGGTGGCCGATACCCCGTTCGCCGTGCGCAGGGGCGGCCTGCCGTTAACCGGCCTTGTCGGCTAGCGGCTTGGCACGGACACCCAGGATGTGGGCGACGGCATAGGTCAGCTCCGGACGGTTCAGGGTGTAGAAGTGGAACTCGTCCACCCCGTTGGCCTGGAGCAGCCGCACCTGTTCGGCGGCTATGACCGCGGCCACGGTCCGCCGGATATCCGGCTCGTCCTCCGTGCCCTCGAACATGCGCCCGAGCCAATCCGGCACCGAGGTTCCGCATATCGCGCTGAACCGGGCGATCTGGGCGTAATTCCCCACCGGCATGATGCCGGGTACGATCGACGCGGTCACCCCTGCCGCGGCCGCCCGGTCGATGAAGTCCAGGAACAACCCGGCATCGAAGACATATTGCGTGATCGCCCGGGTCGCCCCGGCATCCAGCTTGCGCTTCAGCGCGTCCAAGTCGTGCTGCGGGCTGGCCGCTGTCGGGTGCGTCTCCGGATAGGCAGCGACCGAGATCTCGAAATCCGCGATCCGCTTCAGGCCGGCGACCAGGTCGCTGGCATAGGCATAGCCCTGGGGGTGCGCGGCGTAACGCTCCCCGGACGGTGGGTCGCCGCGCAACGCCACGATGTGGCGCACGCCGCAATCCCAGTATTGCCGGGCCACGTCGTCCACTTCGCCCCGGCTGGCGCCGACGCAGGTCAGATGCGCGGCAGGTGTCAGGCTGGTCTCCGCCACGATCCGGCTGACGGTGGCATGGGTGCGCGCCTGGGTGCTGCCGCCAGCTCCATAGGTGACGGAGACGAACCGCGGGGCGAGCCGCTCCAGGCGCCGGATGCAGGCCCAGAGCTGCTGCTCCAGCGCTTCGGTGCGCGGCGGCGAGAACTCGAACGACAGCAATGGGGGCGAGCCCGTGGCCGGAGCCGGCAGCGCCCCAAACCGCGGGCCCGTCAGCCAGCGCTCCAAGGTCGGTTGAGACTGCGTCGGCGGTGACACCTGGTTCATGACTGCTGTGATGGGTGTAACTCGGCGGCAACGCAAGTTCTACCGCGCGTCCGCCGACGCGGGCGGTGGCTGCCCGGCGACGTTGTGCGGACGCCAGCGCGTGCTAGACATTGCCGGCCCAGGCTTGCTCCAATGGCGGAGATGTCGTGGCCGCCGATCCGAGGACCTCTTATGCCTGTGCCTCTCCTGCGCTCCCTGCTTGCAGCTGCCACCGTATGGAGCTTGTCGGCCTGTGCGACGAAGCCGCCCGCCTCCGACGCCGCGGCGACCCAAGAGTATCAGGAAAACAACGATCCGTTCGAGCCGGCCAACCGCGTCGGCTACGCCATCGACGACGGGCTCGACACCTACGTCCTGGCCCCCGTCGCCCGCGCCTACCGCTACGCGGTGCCGGAACTGGTCCGCGAGCCGGTCCACAACGTGCTGCAGAACCTGACCACGCCGGTCCTGTTCATCAACGATGTGGTGCAGACCAAGCCCAGGCGTGCCGGGGACACGTTCATGCGGTTCGTCATCAACACCACGGCCGGGGTGGGCGGACTGTTCGACGTGGCGGCCAAGCTCGGTTACTCGTACCACGACAATGATTTCGGAACGACGCTGGCGCTGTGGGGCGTGCCGGAGGGGCCGTTCCTGTTCCTGCCGGTGCTGGGCCCGTCCAACCCGCGGGACGCCTCGGGCTACGGCGTGGACGTGGCGTTCGACCCGTTCACGTACGTGCCGAGCGGGCACGGCCTGCGCACCTTCGAATACGCCCGCATCGGCGTGTCCGCGATCGACACGCGGGCGCAGGTGCTGGACGAGGTGGACTCCGTCAAGAAGACGGCCCTTGACCCCTATGCGACGTTCCGCAGCTTGTATCGGCAGAACCGCACCAGCACGATCGACCGCATCCGGACGGAAGACCGCGCCACGGTGCCGAACTGGTATGCCAAGTGAGAGAGGCGTTGGGAGGAAAACGGTCGATGATGCTGACCCGGCGGGATTTCTTCGTGTCGGCCGCAGCGGCCTGCGTGCTCGCGTCGTCCGCGGCCCGCGCGCAGGGCAGCGATGCCGGCGCCTTCGTGCAGAGCTTCGGCAACCAGCTGGTGGCGGTGGTGAACGGCAGCGGCGCGCTGCCGGAGAAGGAACAGCGCCTCCGGCCGCTGATCGACAAGGCGGTCGACGTGGACACCATCGCGCGGTTTTGTCTCGGGCGCTTCGTCAACACGTCGACGCCGCAGCAGCTCGCCGACTTCACGCAGCTGTTCCACGGGGTGCTGGTCAACAACATCACCAGCAAGATCGGCGAGTACCAGGGCGTCACCTTCAAGATGGGCAACACGGAGATGCGGGGCGCCGAAGCCTATGTCGCAACCGTGGTGCAGCGGCCCAACACCGCCCCCACCAACGTCCGCTGGGTGGTCAGCACGGCGACGGGCGCACCGAAGATCGTCGACGTCGTGGCGGAGGGCACGAGCCTGCGGCTGACGCAACGCAGCGACTATGCCTCGTTCCTCAGCCACAACGGCAACAACGTGGACGCGCTGCTCGCGGCGATGCGCCGGCAGGTCGCCAACGGGACGTGAGCTGCGCTCACCTAAGCCGGGGCGTGTAGCTCCGGCCGGGTGGCGGCGATATCGGAGGCGGCCGGCCGGCCAAGCACGGCGGCGGCCGCGGTTTCGGACAGCGCTGGCGAGGTCATGACGCCGAAGCCACCCTGTCCGGCGAGCCAGATGAAGCCCGGCGCCCTTGCGTCCTCGCCGACGACCGGCGAATGGTCCGGAGCGAACGTGCGCAACCCGGCCCAGCGATGCGGCACGTGGCGCACGGCCAGCGTCGTCATCGCCTCCAGCCGGTGCATCGCGATGGCGACGTCGAGTTCCTCCGGTTGGGCGTCGCCGGCTTCGGTCGGGGTCGCGTCCGCCGGCGACACCATCAGGCGGCCGGCATCGGGCTTGAAGTAGAGCGTCTCCGCGGCGTCGTTCACCATCGGCCAGCCAGAGCTGCCGGGTGCTTCGACGACCAGGGCGGTGCGGCGCTTCGGAGTGAGTCCGATCGGCTGGACGCCGGCCAGCAGCGCCACCTGGTCGGCCCAGGCACCGGCCGCATTCACCAGCGTGCCGGCGGCGTGCCGGCCGGCCGGCGATTGCACCCACCACGCGGCGCCGTCGCGGCCGATGCGGGTCACCCGCGCGTCGGTGACCACGATGCCCCCGGCGGCGAGCAGGCCGCGGCGGTAGCCGTTGAACAGGGCGTCGACGTCGATGTCGGCCACGTTCGGTTCGATGAAGGCGGCGGCAACCGCGTCGGGCCGCAGCACCGGCACCATGCGCAGCACCTCCGCCGGCGGGACCGGCCGCATGGCGGGGACGTGCACCTGTCCCTCCGCCAGCGCCGCCGCCAGCATGGCTTCCTCGCCGGCGCGCGCCACGGTCAGCGCGCCGCGTGGGCGCAGCAGCGGCGTTTCGGCGAAACCCGGCGGCGGCGAGGCCAGGAAGGCGCGGCTGGCCACGCTGAGCCGCCGCACCGCCGCCGTGCCGTAATTCTCCGTCAGCGTGGCGGCGGACCGGGCCGTGCTGTGCGTGCCGCAGTGCGGCTCCGCTTCCAGCAGCACGACCGCCGCGCCGGCGACCGCGAGCCGCCACGCCACGCTCATCCCGGCGATGCCGCCGCCGACCACCAGCACGTCGGCGCTCATGCCCGGCCCCAGCCGTGGCGCAGCGCCGCCGCAGCCATCGACAGCGCCGTGTCGGCAGCGCGGATGACGCGGTTCATGGTCGCGAAGCCGTGCACCTGGGTTGCCATGTGCAGGTGGGTCACCGCGCAGCCCGCGGCCTCCAGCGCCCTTGCGTAGGCGACGCCTTCGTCGCGCAACGGGTCGTAGCCGACGGTGAGCACGAAGGCCGGCGGCAGCCCGTGCAGCCGGGCATGGAGCGGGCTGACGGCCGGGTCGGCGGGATCGGCGCCGGCCATGTACTGGCCGAGGAACCAGCGCATCCCCGGCCCGGTCAGCGGCACGCCAGCCGGGAACTGGCTCACGGAGGGCTGGCTGCCGGTCAGGTCGACGGCGGGGTAGAGCAGCAGCTGGAAGCACGGTGCCGGCCCCGCGCCATCGCGCCCCTGCAGCGCCAGCAGCGCCGCAAGGTTGCCGCCCGCACTGTCCCCACCGACCGCCAAGTGCGCCGGGGCGATCCCGAACTCGGCGGCATCGGCAGCCAGCTGCGCCAACACGGCCGCACTGTCCAGCAACGCGGCCGGGTACGGATGCTCCGGCGCCAGGCGGTAGTCGACCGCGACGACCCGGCAGCGGGCCTCGTTCGCCAGGGTGCGGCAAATCCCGTCATGCGAGTCGAGGCCGCCGAGCACCCAGCCGCCGCCGTGCAGGTAGAGCAGGCCATCCCCATCCACCGTATCCAATCCCCGGTAGAACCGGGCACGGACCCCGCCCAGGACCAGGTCACGCACCTCCGCCACATCGGCCGGTGGCCGCTGGACCGCTCGACGCGACTCGTTGTAGACGGTCCGCGCCTCCGCTGGAGACAACGTATCGAAGGCCGGGCGTCGGGCGAGCGCCACCATGTCCATCAGCCGCTGCGCATCCGGATCAAGCGGCATCCGGCTCAGCCGCGGCCGACGAACGGCATCGACGTCGCCATGACCGTGAGGTTGAGGATATTGGCGTCGAGCGGCAGCGACGCCATCAGCGCCACGGAACGCGCGACGTTGTCCACGTCCATCGTCGGCTCGATCTCCGTCGGCCCGTGGGCCTGCGGCACGCCGCGGGCCATGCGCGCCGTCATGTCCGTCGCCGCGTTGCCCACGTCCACCTGGCCGCAGGCGATGTTGAACCGGCGGCCATCCAGCGCGATCGTCTTGGTCAGCCCGCTCACGCCGTGCTTGGTCGCGGTGTAGGGCGCCGATCCCGGACGCGGGGCGTAGGCGGAGATAGAGCCGTTGTTGATGATGCGGCCGCCCTGCGGCGTCTGGTCCCGCATCATGCGGTATGCGCCGCGCGCGACGCGGAATACGCCGGTGAAGTTCACCGCGACGACGCCCTCCCACTGTGCGTCGGTCAGGTCGCCGAAATTGGTCGAAGGCGAACCACCCCCGGCATTGTTGAAAAGCACGTCCAGCCGGCCCCAGGCCACGCGGACGGCCTCGAACAGGGCGTCGATGGAGGCCGCGTCGGTCACGTCGGTGGGGACTACCAGCGTGGTGGCGGCACCGGCCATCGCAGCGGTTTCCTCCAGTTTCTCCCGGCGGCGGCCGGCGAGGGCCACGGCAAATCCGTCCTTGGCCAACGCCAAGGCCGCGGCCCGGCCGATGCCGCTGCTTGCGCCGGTCACCAATGCGGTGCGTGTCATGACGTTGCCTCCTTGCTTCGGGCGACACTAGACAGCGGGACGCTGGTTGCGAACCCGTCGTCCAGCGACGGGACAGCATGCCATGATGCGGCGCGCGAGACGGAGGGACGGGTATGCTGATCGTGACGACCGAACACGTCGCGGGCCATCGGACCGTGAGGACGCTGGGCCAGGTCTTCGGCATCGTGGTGCGGAGCCGTGGGATAGGCGGCAACTTCGTCGCCGGGCTGCGGTCCATCGTCGGCGGTGAGATCAAGGAGTACACGCAGATGCTGGAAGAGGCACGGCGCCACGCGATCGACCGGCTGGTGCAGAACGCCACCGTCATGGGGGCCAACGCCGTGCTGATGATGCGCTTCGACAGTGCCGAGATCGCCCAGACGATGAGCGAGATCGTCGCCTACGGCACCGCCGTGGTAATCGAACCGGAGTAGGCCGCGTGCTGGCGTCCGTCCTCTTCGTCGTCGTGCTGTTCGGTCCGTTCGTGGCGTGGCTTGTCTGGCGCGGCCACGGCTACAAGCGCCAACTGCTCGACCGACCGCCCGGAGCCGAATGGCAGGTCTCGGCGGAGGCCTTCGTCGACCCGGCCAGCGGCGAGGTGGCCCAAGTGTGGACCCATCCGGCGTCCGGGCGGCGCGCCTATGTCCGGCGGGGGCGAGCCGGGCCGGTCGACTGACAAGACATACCCTGGTGGAGTGAAGGTCAACCTGCGGACGATCCCCGCGGTGAACACATCGGCGGTCGCGTAACGGCGTCTCACGCCTGCCTTCTCCTTACCCTACGGATGTCGGCCAGGTCCGGCCGTCGTGTCGCCAGCCGTCATGCTTCTAGAGCTTCCATGCGAATCGACCGGCCGATCCACGCTGGCCCTGCGGCGCCCCTTCACGAAGCCTCGACGGCCTTGGCCATATACACCCGCTCGTAGCCCTTCTCGCTCACCCGCCCTGTCTCCCGAAAGCCGAGGCGGGCGTAGAGCCGGGCGCGCGACCAAGGCAAGGGCGAGCAGGCAGGCAACGGAGACGCACGATCCAGCGGCGTGGACCGGCGCCGCGGGATCCCCGCACAGGCAGCCGACGCCCTGTCATTGACGCCTCAGCCGCCGATGCGCTCGACATCCGCCCCGCAGGCCGCGAGCTTCTGCTCCAGCGCCTCGTAGCCGCGGTCCAGGTGGTAGACGCGGTTGACCACCGTCTCGCCCGCCGCGGCCAGCCCGGCGATCACCAGGGAGGCGCTGGCGCGGAGGTCGGTCGCCATGACCGGAGCGCCCGACAGCGAGGAGACGCCACGCACGATGGCGGAGGCGCCGTGCACGTTGATGTTCGCGCCCATGCGCGTGAGCTCGCTGACGTGCATGAAGCGGTTCTCGAAGATCGTCTCCGTCACCATGGCGGCACCCTGCGCCACGCTCATGAGCACCAGGAACTGCGCCTGCATGTCCGTGGGAAAGCCGGGGTATGGTTCCGTCATCGCGTCCGTGCCGTGCAGCCCGTTGCGCCGGGTGACGCGGACGCCGTCCGGCTCGGCCGCGAGCTCGACGCCGGCCTCGGCCAGCACCGCACGCACGGCGGCCAGGTGGGCCAGGTCCGCGCCGCGCAGCATCACCGTCCCGCCGGTGATGGCGGCGGCACAGGCGTAGGTCCCGGTCTCGATACGGTCGGGGATGACGGTGTGGTGGGCGCCGTGCAGCGCACTCACCCCTTCGATCACCAGCGTGCCCGTGCCCACCCCTTCGATCCGCGCGCCCATGGCGAGCAGGCAGCGCGCGAGGTCGTCGATCTCCGGCTCGCGGGCGGCGTTGGCGATGGTGGTCTGCCCGTCGGCCAGCGACGCCGCCATCAGGAGGTTCTCGGTGGCGCCGACGGAGGCGAAGGGCAGCACGACCACCGCACCGCGCAGCCCATCCGGCGCAGTGGCGTTGATGTAGCCAGCCTCGAGATCGATGCGGGCGCCCATCTGCTCCAGCCCCTTCAGGTGCAGGTCGACGGGGCGGGTGCCGATGGCGCAGCCGCCCGGCAGGGAAACCCGTGCCTCGCGGCAGCGCGCCAGGAGCGGCCCGAGCACCAGCACGGAGGCGCGCATCTTGCGCACGATGTCGTATGGCGCCTCCGTCGAGGTGATGCTGCCCCCGAGCGAGAGGGTGCGGCCGTCATTGCCCACCGGCTCCACCGCGATGCCGTGCTGGGCGAGCAGGCTGCCCATGGTGTCGATGTCGGCCAGGCGCGGCACGTTGCCCAGCACCAGCCTCTCCTCCGTCAGCAGCCCGGCGGCCATCAGCGGCAGGCTGGCGTTCTTGGCCCCGCCGATGACGATCTCGCCATGCAGCGGGCGGCCACCGCGGATGCGGATCTTGTCCATGGTCGGGTCCTTACATTCGGGGCAGGGCGGTGCCGCGCTGGCGCATGTACTTGCCGGCACGGTCGGCGTAGCTGGTCTCGCACGGCTCGGAGCCCTGGAGGAAGAGGAACTGGCAGATGCCCTCGCCGGCGTAGATGCGGGCGGGCAGGGGGGTGGTGTTGCTGATCTCGATCGTCACCTGGCCCTCCCATTCCGGCTCCAGCGGGGTGACGTTCACGATGATCCCGCAGCGGGCATAGGTGGATTTGCCCAGGCAGACGACCAGGATGTCGCGCGGGATGCGGAAGTATTCCACCGTGTGGGCCAGGGCGAAGCTGTTGGGCGGGATGATCGCCACCGGGCCGTGCCGGTCGACGAAGCTGTCGGGGTTGAAGTTCTTCGGGTCGACGACGGCGCTGTCGACGTTGGTGAAGATCTTGAACTCGTCTGCCACCCGGGCGTCGTAGCCGTAGGAGGACAGGCCGTAGCTGATCACGCCGTCCCGCTTCTGCGCCTCGATGAACGGCTCGATCATGGCGTGGTCGAGCGCCATGCGGCGTATCCAGCGATCGGCCATGACGGGCATCGGGTGGGCTCTCCGGGAACGGCATCCGGTCTAGCCCAGGGCGGCGCGCCGCGGCAAACGAGGTGTTCGGGTTGACGCTCGGGCTCCCCTTCGCCATACACCACGCTCTTTCGCGCGATCCTGAGGATAACCAACGATGTCCCGCCGTTGCCTGGTTTCCGGCAAGGGCGTGCTGACCGGCAACAACGTCAGCCACGCCAACAACAAGAGCCGCCGCCGCTTCCTGCCGAACCTGCAGGAGCAATCATTGCTATCGGACGTGCTCGGGACTTCGGTGCGGGTGCGGCTGACGACGCACGGGCTGCGCACGGTCGAGCACAATGGCGGGCTCGATGCGTTCCTCCTCGGCACGCCCAACCGCAGCCTGCCGGAGGAGGCGCAGGTGCTGAAGCGCCGCATCCTCCGCGCCCAAGCGAAAAAGGCCGTCGCCTAAGCAGCACGCCAAGAATCCCTCTCCTTCCGGGAGAGGGTAGGGTGAGGGTGGCACCCCTGGTTCAAAGCCTATCGTGTGGCCCCACCCCGACCCTTCTCCCAGAAGGAGAGGGAGACTATGGCGCCGGGAGAAGGCGGTTGGCGATCGAGGGGACGTCGCTGACCTTGGCGGCCCAGCTTGCGCCATCGGCCATCTCGGGCGTGCCATATCCCCAGCTTGCATAGATCGCCTGCACCCCAGCTGCCTTGGCTGCCAGCACGTCGTTGCGGTGGTCACCAAGCGCCACCGCCGAGATGGGCACTCCGCCTGCGGCTGCGACAGCCGCCAGCATATGGGCCGGGTCCGGCTTCCGCGGCCCGTCGCCGCCGGTGACGCTATCGACCAACCCTGCCAGGCCGACCGCCTTCAGGATCGTGCGTGCATCCGCCTCCGGCTTGTTGGTGCACACGCCCAGGCGCCAACCCTGCTCCGACAGCGTTCCCAACATCGCAGTCACACCGGGGAACGGCCGTGTCTTCTCCGCCGCGTGGTCGGCATAATCCGCTCGGAAGGTCGCAAGCGCCGCCTGGTCCAGACCCGACCCGCGTGCCGCCAGGCCGCGCCTCACCAACGCCTCGACCCCATCGCCGATCATCGCCACCACCTCCGCCCGGGCGAACGGCGCCAAGCCTCGGCCGCGCATGAGACGGTTGAGCGCCGCAGCCAGGTCGGCCGCCGAGTCGACCAGCGTGCCATCCAGGTCGAGGATCAGGGTGCGCTGCATGTCACGAAACGAAACCAGATGTGTCGGCCGGTGCTTTGACATGGCGTGGCGGCGGACGCTACCGGGGGACATGGAAGCCACCGCCATCCTGCTTGCCGCGGGCCTGGGCACCCGCATGCGTTCCACCCTGCCGAAGGCGCTGCACCCGATCGCCGGCCGGCCCATGCTGCGCCACCTGCTGGAGTCGTGCGAGGCCGTCTTCGACCATGCCGTGGTCGTGACCGGGCCAGGCATGGAGGCGCTGGCAGCCGTTGCGGCACCTCACCGGACCGTGGTGCAGCAGGAGCGCCTCGGCACGGCCCACGCTGCGTTGCAGGCCGCGGCTGCCTTCGGCGCGGGCGACGTGGCGGTGCTGTACGCCGACAACCCGCTGATCCGTCCGGACACGCTGCGCCGCCTGCGGGCCGCGCGGGCGGACGCCGGGCTGGTGCTGCTGGCCATGCGGCCGGTCGACCCCGGCCAGTATGGTCGCGTGATCACGGTCGGCGCCGAGGTCGAGCGGATCGTGGAATACGCCGATGCCAGCGAGCGGGAACGGGCGGTCGGCCTGTGCAACGCGGGCGTGATCTGCGCTGCCGCGCCCGACATGACGCGCTGGCTGCAGGCCGTGCGCAACGACAACAGCAAGGGCGAATACTACCTGACCGACGTCGTCGCCCACGCCCGCGCCGAAGGCGCCCGGGTGGTGGCGGTGGAGGCGCCGGAGGCGGAACTGCGCGGCGTGAACTCCCGCAGCGAACTGGCGGAGGCGGAGGCCACGGTGCAACGCTGGCTGCGGCAGGCGGCGATGGCCGGCGGCGCGACACTGACCGCGCCGGAGACGGTGTTCCTCTCTGCCGACACGGCCCTGGGGGCGGACGTCACGGTCGCGCCGCACGTCGTGTTCGGCCCCGGTGTCTCGGTGGCCGACGGCGTCGACATCCGCGCCTTCTGCCACCTGGAGGGTTGCCGCATCGAGGCCGGGGCGGTCATCGGCCCGTTCGCCCGGCTGCGCCCCGGCACCGTCATCGGCCCAGGCGCGCATGTCGGCAACTTCGTCGAACTGAAGGCGGCCGTGCTGGGGGAAGGCGCCAAGGCCAACCACCTCTCCTATATCGGCGACGCGGCAGTGGGCGCGCGCACCAATATCGGCGCCGGCACCATCACGGTGAACTACGACGGTTTCGGCAAGCATCGCACCGAAATCGGCGAGCGGGCGTTCATCGGCTCCAACACCTCTCTGGTCGCGCCGGTCCAGGTGGGTGACGGTGCCATGGTGGTGGCGGGCAGCACGGTCACGGAGGACGTACCGGCCGACGCCATGGCATTCGGCCGGGCGCGGCAGGTGACCAAGCCGGGGCGCGCGGCCGCATTCCGGGGCAAGAAGGAGCAGCGCTGATGTGCGGGATCGTGGGCGTGCTGGGGACGCGGCCAGCGGCCCCCCTGCTGCTGGATGCGCTGCGCCGCCTGGAATACCGCGGCTACGACAGCGCCGGGATCGCCACGCTCGCCAACGGCCATATCGAGCGGCGGCGTGCCCCGGGCAAGCTCGCCAACCTGGCCGCCGTGCTGGACCGCACCCCGCTGCCCGGCACCACCGGCATCGGGCACACACGCTGGGCCACGCACGGCGCGCCGACCGAGACCAACGCCCACCCGCACGGCACCAGCCGCGTCTCCGTGGTGCATAATGGCATCATCGAGAACCACGCCCGGCTGCGCGAGGAGTTGGAGCAGGCCGGGCAGGTGTTCGAGACCGAGACCGACACCGAGACGGTCGTGCAGCTGGTGGACCTCCACCTGAAGTCGGGCATGGCGCCGGTGGATGCCGCGCGGGCGACGTTCGGCCGGCTTCAGGGCGCCTATGCGCTCGCCATGGTGTTCGCCGGGCACCACGGCCTGATGGTGGGCGCGCAGAGCGGCGCGCCCCTGGCGGTGGGCTACGGCGAGGCGGAGATGTTCCTCGGCTCCGACAGCCTGGCGCTGGCGCCGCTGACCCAACGCATCGCTTTCCTGCGCGACGGAGACTGGGCGGTGCTGGACCATGGTGGCGCCCGATTCTTCGATGGCGCCGGGCAACAGGTGGAGCGCGAGGTCCGCCGCACCGTCCACACGGGCGCGGCGATCGGCAAGGACGGCTTCCGCCACTTCATGGAGAAGGAGCTGCACGAGCATCCGAGCGTGATCGGCCAGGTGCTGCACCGGATGATCGACCCGGCGTCCCGCACTGCCGTGCTGCCGGCCCTGCCGTTCGACATGGCGGCCGTCCCCAGGGCGACGGTGACGGCCTGCGGCAGCGCCTACTACGCCGGGCTGGTCGGGCGGCACTGGCTGGAGGCGGAGGCGCGCCTGCCCACGGACGCGGACGTCGCCAGCGAGCTGCGCTACCGCGACCCGCCTCTGCCGCCCGGCGGGCTCGGCCTGCTGATCAGCCAGTCCGGCGAGACGGCGGACACGCTGGCGGCGCTACGCGGCCTGCGGCGGGCTGGGCAGCACGTGCTCAGCCTGCTGAACGTGCCCGAGAGCACCATGGCGCGCGAGAGCGACGCCGTGCTGGAGACGCTGGCCGGGCAGGAGGTGGGGGTGGCGAGCACCAAGGCGTTCACCGCCCAGCTGACCACGCTGGCCTGCCTGGTGATCGCGGCCGGGCGGGCGCGCGGCACGATCGACGCCGTGCGGGAGGCGGCGTTGGTCGAGGCGCTGCTGGAGCTACCGAGCCGGGCGGTGGACGCGCTGGCGCTGGACCTGGGCGAGGTCGCGGCGATGGTGGCGCAAGCGCGCGACGTGCTGTTCCTAGGCCGCGGCGCCTGCTTCCCGATCGCCATGGAAGGCGCGCTCAAGCTGAAGGAGATCAGCTACATCCACGCCGAGGGCTACGCCGCCGGGGAGATGAAGCACGGCCCGATCGCGCTGATCGACCGCGACGTGCCGATCGTGGCCGCCGCACCGAGCGGGCCGTTGTTCGAGAAGACGGCGTCCAACCTGCAGGAGGCCGCGGCACGCGGCGGCAAGCTGATCGTGTTCAGCGATGCGGAGGGTGCGGCCAAGCTGCGCGGCATCGCCGCCGCGACGGTGGTGCTGCCCGCGGTGCACCCGTTCGTGGCGCCGATCCTTTATGCCATCCCGGTGCAGATGCTGGCCTACCAGGTCGCCGTGCTGAAGGGCACCGACATCGACCAGCCGCGCAACCTGGCCAAGTCGGTCACCGTCGAGTAGGCGACCGCCCGGTGCCGGGCAATGCCGGGCGCCCGAGCTTGTAAAGCCCGCCAGGCTGTCATGTATGACGGATGAGAGACAAACCAGGCGCGCCCCGTCCCAACAACCGCACCGCGGCACTGACCGCGGAACGCAACCGCAAGATGGCAGCGTCCGCCCATGCCTATGTGCGGGGGAGCACCGTCAAATTCTACGAGTGGCTGGAGGCATCGACCCCGTCCGCGCTGCCCGAGGGCCCCTCCGTATGGATATGCGGCGATTGCCACGTCGGCAATCTGGGCCCTGTCGCGAGCCACGACGGCGCGCTCGCCATCCAGATCCGCGACCTGGACCAGACCGTGATCGGCAATCCCGCGCATGACATGATCCGGCTCGCCCTCTCGCTGGCCATGGCGGCACGCGGGTCGGACCTGCCCGGCGTCACCACGGCCCGCATGCTGGAGCGGATGATCGACGGCTACGAGGCAGCGTTCGCACCCGAGGTACAGGGCGAGACGCTCGACTCCGAACGGGACATGCCGAAGACCGTCCGGCAGGTCATGCGGGCCGCTGCGGGACGGTCCTGGAAGCACCTGGCAGACGAGCGCATCGAGGGCGTCGAGCCCGTCATCCCCCTCGGCAAGCGCTTCTGGCCGTTGACCGAGGAGGAACATGGCGCCGCGGCAGACCTGTTCGCCCAGGAGCCGCTACGCCAGTTGGCGACGGTGCTGCGGTCACGCGCGGACGACGCACCCGTGCGCGTGCTGGACGCCGCCTATTGGCGCAAAGGCTGCAGCTCGCTGGGCCGGCTGCGCATCGCCGTGCTGGCCGCCATCGGCACGGGCCGACAGGAGCGCCATTGCCTGATGGACGTGAAGGAAGCGACCGCCGCGGCTGCCCCGCGCTTCGCCGGGGCGGACATGCCGCGCGACAATGCCGAGCGCGTGGTGACCGGAGCGCGCAACCTGTCGCCCTTCCTCGGCCGGCGCATGGTGGCGAGCCGGTTGCTGGGCAAGGCGGTGTTCGTGCGCGAGCTGCTGCCGCAGGACCTCAAGCTGGAGATCGAGCAGCTTTCCGTCGACGAGGCGATGGGCGTTGCGGAGTTCCTGGCCCGCGTCGTCGGGCGCGGCCATGCCCGGCAGATGAGTGCCAGCGACCGGCGCGGCTGGTTGGGCGAGTTGCAGCGCAACCGCTCCAAGTCCTTGGACGCACCGTCCTGGCTCTGGCGCAGCGTCGTCGACCTGGTCGCGAGCCACGAAGCCGCCTACCTGGAGCACTGCCGCCGTTGGGCCATGGCAGAGGCAGCCTAGCAGCGTAGCCCGTGTTCGCGCAGCGAATGCGGGATCACGGGTGGCCCTCTCCCTCCGGGCAGGGCCATCCCATACTGGCGGAGCTCCCTCTCCCGCTGGCGGGAGACGGTTCCAAAGCGGGGATACGGCCCTATGCGATGGCCCTGCCCTCCGTGAGGGTGTGGGCAGGGTCCTGCACTGGGGCCCTCACCCCGGGCCTCTCCCGAAAGGATAGGGCGCACCGCTCCCGATCGACCAGAGACGATCATGCTCTCGTGCATGACCCCGCATGAGCCCAGCGCTCATACGGGCTACGCTGTTTAGTCTTGCCAGGAGCAGCAATCGCACCGTGGGTGCGATGTTCGCAAAGCTCAGACGGGTCGCGTGTAGTCGTTCGACTTGAGGTAGGCCTCGACCGCGTCGCCCAGCACTTCGCAGCACAGCGCCAAGTCCTCCTCCTTCGTGTCCTCCGCCCAATGATGGCTGATGCCGCCAATGCTGGGGGAGAACAGCATGGCGGAGGGCATGACCTGCGCCAGCACCTGCGCATCGTGCCCGGCGCCGCTCGGCAGCTTCTGCCAAGCGCCAGGTGCGTGGCGTTCGGCCGCAGCCGCAAGCGCCGTCATGATCGCCGGGTCACAGATGGCGGGGATGGACCGGCGGATCACCTGCACCTCCGTCGTACAGCGCTCGCGGCGGTCGCTCTCCTGCACCAGGGCGCGCAGGCAGGCCTCCAGCCGCTCGAGCACCGCCCAGTCCACGTCGCGGAACTGGAACAGCACCTCCGCCCGGCCCGGGATGATGGAGGGGGCGCCGGGCGTCAGCACGATCTGCCCGGTGGTCCAGACGGTGCGCTCGGCGCAGACCAGGGGGAAGGCGTGGTCGATCGCCGCCAGCAGGCGCACCGCCGTCAGCCCGGCGTCCTTGCGCTCCGCCATGGTGGTGCCGCCGGCATGGTCCTGCTGGCCGGTGACGACCAGGCGGAACTGCCAGATCGCGACGATCCCCGTCACCACGGCGGCGCGGTGGCCGGCTGCCTCCAGCTTGGTGCCCTGCTCGATATGCAACTCGGCATAGCCCTTGTGCCGCCCCGGCTCGAAGGTCAGCCGCGGCAGCCCGGCCAGCCCGGCCGCCGCCAGCGCGTCCCGCAGCGGAGAGCCGTCGTTGCGGCTGCGGGCACGGTCCATCTCCTCCTCCGACAGCTCGCCGATGAAGGAGCGGCTGCCCAGGAAGCCGCCTTCGAAATGGCCTTCCTCGTCGGCGAAGGCGATCACGTCGACGGGTAGCCCGGCGCGCGCCAGCGCCAGCGCCGCCACCACGCCCAGCGCGCCGTCCAGCCAGCCAGCCTGGTTCTGGCTCTCGATATGGCTGCCCACCAGCATGTGCGGCCCGGCGCCGGCATGGCGGCCGAGCACGTTGCCGATGCCGTCCATCACCGGCTCCAGCCCGACCTCCGCCATCCGCGCCATCAGCCAGCGGCGGGATTCCATATCATCAGGCGAATAGGTCGGCCGGTGCACGCCGGTCCTGTAGGCGCCGATCCGCCGCAGCTCGTTCAAGTCACGGAGGAAGCGGGCGGTGTCGATGCTGGCCATGCGGTCACTCCCAGGCAAGGGGCGATCCTGTCGCGCCGGCGCGCGGGATGGAAGGTGCAATCGCACCGTCGCCACCCGGCCCACTCCGTCTATAACGGGCAGGCAGCAGAGGGATCGCGACAGTCATGGACGAGCCGTCCTCCGAGTCGAACCGCGTCATGCAGGTGTCGTCCGTCGCCTTCCTTGCGGTCGAGCACGGACTTTACATCGCACTGGGCGCGATCTTCGCCGTCGCCGCCGTGATCGCCCTCGGCGGCGCGGCGCTGGACCTCGTGGGGGTGATCGGACAGTCCAACGGTGGCGAGGCATTGCTGAAGATCGTCGACCGTCTGCTGTTCGTGCTGATGCTCGCCGAAATCCTCCACACGGTTCGCGTGTCCATCCGGTCCGGCACCCTCAGCTGCGAGCCGTTCCTGATCGTCGGCCTGATCGCCTCCATCCGTCGGGTGCTGGTCATCACCTTGGAGTCGTCCCAGGCCACGCCGGGCAAGGCGCCGGACCCCGCCTCCGGCGAGTTGTTCCAGTCGTCGATGATCGAGCTCGGGGTGCTCGGCTGCCTGATCCTGGTGATGGTGGTGTCGATCTACCTGGTTCGACGGGCCGACCCGGCTGGCGCGCCGGTGCTCAGCAAGTAGCGGTCAGGCCCGCTTCCGCGCCTTCTTCGGCGGGGCGAGCAGGGGCGCCAGGAAGCGGCCGGTGTGGCTTTCCGGGTGTGCGGCGATCGTCTCCGGCGGCCCGGCGGCGACGATGCGGCCGCCGCCTTCGCCGCCCTCGGGGCCGAGGTCCAGGACCCAGTCCGCGGTCTTGATGACCTCCAGGTTGTGCTCGATCACGATCACCGAGTTGCCTTGGTCCACCAGCGCATGCAGCACTTCCAGCAGCTTGCGAACGTCCTCGAAATGCAGCCCAGTGGTCGGCTCGTCCAATATATAGAGCGTTCGGCCGGTGGCGCGCCGGGCAAGCTCCTTGCTCAGCTTGATGCGCTGCGCCTCGCCGCCGGAGAGCGTGGTGGCCTGCTGCCCCAGCTTCACGTAGCCGAGGCCGACGCGCTGCAGGATGCTCAGCCGGTCGCGGATACGCGGCTGGGCACTGAAATACGCCACCGCCTCATCGATCGTCATCTCAAGCACTTCGGCGATCGACTTGCCCCGGAACTTGATGTCCAGCGTCTCGCGGTTGTAACGGGCACCCTTGCAGGTGTCGCAGGTGACGAACACGTCGGGCAGGAAATGCATCTCGATCTTCAGCACGCCGTCGCCCTGGCACGCCTCGCACCTTCCGCCCTTCACGTTGAAGCTGAACCGGCCGGACTTGTAGCCGCGCGCCCGGCTCTCCGGCAGTTCGGCGAACCAGTCGCGGATCGGGGCGAACAGGTCGGTATAGGTGGCCGGGTTGCTGCGCGGGGTGCGGCCGATCGGCGACTGGTCGATGTCGATGATCTTGTCCAGCTGGTCCAGCCCGTCGATGCGGTCATGCGGCGCCGGCACCTGGCCGCTGCCCATCAATCGCCGGCTCGCCGCCTTCCACAGCGTGTCGATCACCAGGGTGGACTTGCCGCCGCCGGACACGCCGGTGATGCAGCAGAAGGTGCCGAGCGGGAACTCCGCCACGTCCGCCTTCAGGTTGTTGCCGCGCGCGCCGACGACGCGGATGACCCGCTGCGGGTCCACCTTGCGGCGCCGCGCCGGCACGTCGATGCGGCGGCGGCCGGACAGGTAGTCCCCGGTCAGCGAGGCCGGGTTGGCCGCGACCTCCGCCGGGGTGCCCGCGGCGATCACGTGGCCGCCCAGCGTGCCGGCGGCCGGGCCCATGTCGATCAGGTGGTCGGCGGCGCGGATGGCGTCCTCATCGTGCTCCACAACCAGCACGGTGTTGCCCAGCGCCTTCAGCCGCCGCAGCGTGCCCAGCAGGCGCTCGTTGTCGCGCTGGTGCAGGCCGATGCTGGGCTCGTCCAGCACGTACAGCACGCCGGTCAGCCCGCTGCCGATCTGGCTGGCCAGGCGGATGCGCTGGCTTTCGCCGCCCGACAGCGTGGTGCTGCCGCGCGACAGCGTCAGGTATTCCAGCCCGACATCGTCCAGGAAGCGAAGCCGCTCCACGATCTCCTTCAGGATGCGCCCGGCGATCTCCGCCCGCTGCGGCGTCAGCGTCGCCTCCACGCCGCCGAACCATTGCAGCGCCCGGCGGATCGACAGGTCTGAGGCCGCGGCGATCGTCTCCCCGCCCACGCGCACGGCCAGCGCCTCCGGCTTCAGGCGGGCGCCGTTGCAGACCTTGCAGGGCTTCTCCGCCTGGTAGCGGCTCATCTCCTCCCGCACCCAGGCGCTGTCCGTCTCCTGCCAGCGGCGCTGCAGGTTGTGCAACACGCCCTCGAACGGCTTGGTGACGCTGTAGCTGCGCAGGCCGTCTTTGTAGGTGAACTCGATCGGCTGGGTGCCGCCATGCAGGATCACGTCGCGCACGCCCTCGGGCAGTTCGTCCCACGGCTTGCGGGTGGTGACCTTGAAGTGCCGGCAGATGGAGGCGAGCGTCTGGTCGTAGTACTCGCTCTTGGCGCCGGACCAGGGGGCGACGGCGCCCTCGGCGATGGAGGCGCGCTCGTCCGGCACCACCAGCGACGGGTCGAAGAACGTCTCCACCCCCAGACCGTCGCAGGCGGGGCAGGCGCCGTGCGGCGAGTTGAAGGAGAACAGCCGCGGCTCGATCTCCTCGATGGTGAAGCCGCTGACCGGACAGGCGAAGCGGGAGGAGAACACCGTGCGCTCCGCCTTCTCGTCCGCGGTCTCGGCGTAGACGATGCCGTCTGCCATGGCGAGCGCGGTCTCGAAGCTGTCGGCCAGGCGGCTTGCAATGTCCGGACGCACGACGATGCGGTCGACCACGGCCTCGATATCGTGCTTGGTCTTGCGGTTGAGCGCGGGGACGTCCGGGATTTCGTAGAGCGTGCCGTCCACCTTGGCCCTGGTGAAGCCGCGGCGCTGCAGCTCCGCCAGTTCCTTGCGATATTCGCCCTTGCGGTCCCGCACCACGGGCGCCAGCAGCAGCAGCCGCGTGCCCTCCGGCAGGGCCAGCACGCGGTCCACCATCTGGCTGATGGTCTGCGCCTCGATCGGCAGCCCGGTGGCGGGCGAGTAGGGGATGCCGGCGCGTGCCCACAGCAGGCGCATGTAGTCGTGGATCTCCGTCACCGTGCCGACGGTCGAGCGCGGGTTGCGGCTGGTGGTCTTCTGCTCGATCGAGATCGCGGGGGACAGGCCCTCGATGCTGTCCACGTCCGGCTTGCCCATCAGCTCCAGGAACTGGCGCGCGTAGGCGGACAGCGACTCGACGTAGCGGCGCTGGCCCTCGGCGTAGATCGTGTCGAAGGCGAGCGAGGACTTGCCGCTGCCCGAAAGCCCGGTGATGACGGTCAACTGGTCGCGCGGGATGCGGACGTCGACGTTCTTGAGGTTATGCTCGCGGGCGCCCCGCACGGTGATGAAGCCGCTTGTGGCCACGCCGGGTGGGATCGATCCGTCCATCAAGCCTCCGAGGCGACGCGGCGTGCGTTCCTGCGCTGTTCTCATCATAAGGGTGTTTGCCGCGCCACGGAAAGGCTGTTCGGCGGGCCGGGTGGTGTTTGGCACACTCGGCGCCTCGCGTCCAAAGCTGCGGCATGGACCGGCCGCGGAGGGCGGGTTATGACGGCTGATCTACGGAGGGTTCGGGCATGGCGGGGAGCGTCAACAAGGTCATCCTGGTCGGCAACATCGGCAAGGACCCGGAAATCCGCAGCACTCAGGCCGGCGGGAAGATCGCCAACCTGACCCTGGCGACCAGCGAGACCTGGAACGACAAGGGCACGGGCGAGCGCAAGGAGAAGACCGAGTGGCACCGGGTGGTCGTGTTCAACGACCGGCTGGTGGACGTGGTGGAGCGCTTCGTGAAGAAGGGCCGCAAGCTCTACGTCGAGGGATCGTTGCAGACCCGCAAGTGGACGGACCAGTCGGGCCAGGAGAAATACACCACGGAGGTGGTTGTGGACCGCTTCCGCGGCGACATCACCCTGCTGGACAGCAACCGCGGCGGGGATGAAGGCGGCATGGGCGGGGAGGGCGGCTACGCCCCGCGCCAACCCGCCACCGCCCGCCAGCCGGCCCGCAGCGGTGGCGGAGCCGGCGGCGCGCCGTCCTGGGAGCCGAACCGCAGCAGCGACCTGGACGACGATATCCCCTTCTGAGCCGGGCGGCCGCTAGTCCGCCGTCCTGACAACGGCTGGAGAGCGCGCCCCCAGCCATTGGCACGCCCACACCAAGGGCGCGGTCAGCACCGTGCAGACCATGGCCATGGCGACCATGACGGAGAAGACGACGGGCGAGCCGATCATCCCGGCATCATGCAGCACGCCGAGCACAACGACCTCCATCAGGCCCTTGGTCTGCATCATCGCGCCCAGCGAGAGGCTCTCCGGCCAGGAGAAGCCTTGCCGCCGAGCCGGTATCGCCGTGCCGACCAGCTTGCCCCCGACGGTCGCGGCGAGGGCGATGGCGACGAGGCCGAGGAAGCGGGCCGACCCTGGCTCGACCAGGGCCTTGAGGCCGGTGGACATGAAGAAGAACGGCAGCAGCACCGTCAGCGTCACCATCTCCAAGCGGGAGATCAGCGCCGCCCGGCATGACACCGGCATGATGGCGCCGGCGACGAAGGCGCCGATCAGGTAGCCCGTGCCCAACCCTTCCGACACCGCGGCCGACAGCAGCGCCAGCGCCACGCCGCACACCAGTTGCACTTGGTCGCCGGCCGCGGCCAACCGGGTGAGGACCGGCCGGACCACCAGGACCAGCACCGCGAACCAGGCTGCCGCCAAGCCCAGGCAGAGTATTCCCGCCGCGTCGCCGTCCGATCTGGCGAACACCAGCAACCCGGCGAGCATCAGCCAAAGCGCCGCGTCGTTGATCGCCGCAACGGCCAGTGCCGTCTGGCCGATCGCGCTGCCGAGCAGGCCCATCTCCTCCAGCACTGCCGCCAGCACGGGCAGCGCGGTGACCGCAACGCAGATCGCAACCGCAGCGACGAACCCCGCCGGGTGGCCGAGCGGGCCGAGCGCGGCCGGCATGAGGTGCAACATCCAGCCACCGGCACAGGCGCCAGCCAGCAGCGGCACGGCAAGGCTGCCTGCTGCGATGGTGCCGATACCGCTCCGGTGTCGTCGCAGCGTGTCCGCGTCCAGGTGCAGCCCGGCGACGAAGACATAGAGCAGCACGCCAAGGCTGGAGATCCCGTCCAGCGCAGCCAACACCGGCCCGCTGAACAGCGCGGCGTGCAGGCCGGGTGCGATCTGCCCCAGTAGGGACGGGCCAAGCGCCACGCCGACCAGGATTTGCACGACAGCCAGCGGCGCCACCCGCCGCACCGGCCCCAAGCGCCAGGCCAGCCAAGGAAGCAGCACGATCGCGACCGAGATGAAGAGAAGCGAAGCCTTGCTGGACAAGGGGGGCATCCGGACTGGTGGTTGCAGTATCGGCATAGATCAGCCGTCGCCTGGCTGGAACAGCCCACACGTCGCAACGGTCTGCGCTCCGCTGGCTGGATGGCCGGCTGCTGTTGGGGCTGCTATGGTCGCCACCGGCGCCACCCCGTTCTAAGTAGCCAGCCATGAGTCAAACCACCCCGCCCGTGCCGCCCGACCAGCCTGACCTGCACCCGGTCATGCTGGAGGAGGAGATGCGACGCTCCTACCTCGACTACGCGATGTCCGTCATCGTCAGCCGGGCACTGCCGGACGCGCGGGACGGGCTGAAGCCGGTGCACCGCCGCATCCTCTACGCCATGCAGGAAAGCGGCTTCACCCACGACAAGCCCTACCGCAAGTCCGCCCGAATCGTGGGCGAGGTGATGGGCAAGTATCACCCGCACGGGGACGCCGCGATCTACGACGCCATGGTGCGCATGGCGCAGCCGTTCAGCCTGCGCGTGCCGCTGATCGACGGGCAGGGCAATTTCGGCTCCATCGACGGCGACCCGCCTGCGGCCATGCGCTACACGGAAAGCCGGCTGTCCCGCGCCGCCATGCACATGCTGGCGGACATCGACAAGGACACCGTCGACTTCCAGCCGAACTACGACGAGGCGGACCTGGAACCGAAGGTGCTCCCGGCCGCGTTCCCCAACCTTCTGGTCAACGGCGGCAGCGGCATCGCCGTGGGCATGGCCACCAACATCCCCACGCACAACGCCGGGGAGGTGATCGACGCCGTGCTGGCGATGATCGCGGACCCGGAGATCACGCTGGACGAGCTGATGAAGATCGTCCCCGGGCCGGACTTCCCGACCGGCGGCATCATCCTCGGCCGCTCCGGCATCCGCGCCGCGTTCGAGACGGGGCGCGGCGGCATCCCGCTGCGGGCCAAGGCCGCGATCGAGGAAATCCGCAAGGACCGCAATGCGATCGTGGTCAGCGAGATCCCCTACCAGGTCAACAAGAACACGCTGATCGAGCGTATCGCCGAGCTGGTGCGGGCCAAGCAGGTGGAGGGCATCAGCGACCTGCGCGACGAGTCGGACCGCGACGGCATGCGCATCGTGATCGAGCTGAAGCGGGACGCCACGCCCGAGGTGGTGCTGAACCACCTGTACCGGTTCACCCAGCTGCAGACCCAGTTCAGCGTCAACATGCTGGCGCTGGACGGCGGCCGTCCGCGGCTGCTGGGGCTGAAGGATGCGCTGCGGGCGTTCATTGCCTTCCGCGAGGAGGTGATCCTCCGCCGCAGCCGCTTCGACCTGGGCAAGGCGCGGGAGCGGGCGCACCTGTTGGTCGGCCTGGCGATCGCCGTGGCCAACATCGACGAGGTCATCCGCGTGATCCGCGCCAGCCCGGACGCGGCGGTCGCCCGCGCCGAACTGATGGCGCGCGCCTGGCCGGCCGGCGATATCGGCGTGATGCTGGCGCTGATCGACGACGTGGGCAACCAGGTGGTGGGCGAGCCCCCCGACCACACCGTGCACCTGACGGACGCGCAGGCCCGCGGCATCCTGGAGCTGCGCCTGGCCCGGCTGACCGGGTTGGAGCGCGACAAGATCCAGGCCGAGCTGGCCGAGGTGGCCGAGCGCATCACCGAGCTGCTGGAGATCATCGGCAGCCGCCCGCGCCGATTGGAGGTGATGCGGGAGGAACTGGCCGTCGTGCGGGCGGAGATCGCCAGCCCGCGCATGACCGCGATCGTCGATGCCGTCGCCGACCAGGACGACGAGAGCCTGATCGAGCCCGGGCAGATGGTGGTGACCATCACCCGCGACGGCTTCATCAAGCGCACGCCGCTGGACGCGTTCCGCCAGCAGGTGCGCGGCGGCCGCGGCCGTTCCGCCGCCGGCATGCGCGGGGACGACATCGTCACCCGCTCCTTCAACGCCCATACGCACCAATGGGTGCTGTTCTTCTCCTCCGGCGGCAAGGCGTTCCGCGAGAAGGTCTGGCGCCTGCCGGAGGCGCAGCCGGCCGCGAAGGGCAGGGCGCTGGTCAACCTGCTGCCTGACCTCGGCAGCGACACCGTCACCACCGTGCTGCCGCTGCCGCAGGACGAGGCGCTGTGGGACAATCTGCATCTGCTGTTCGCCACGGCGAGCGGCGGCGTCCGGCGCAACAAGCTGTCCGATTTCGGCCGCGTTCGTTCCTCCGGGCTGATCGCGATGAAGCTGGACGAGGGTGACCACCTGGTCGGCGTCGCCACCTGCCGCGAGGGCGACGATGTGCTGCTGGCCACCCGGCGCGGCCGCTGCATCCGCTTCCACGTAACGGACGAGGTGGTGCGGGTGTTCGCCGGGCGGGACAGCGCCGGCGTGCGCGGCATCCGCCTGGGCGCCAATGACGAGGTGATCAGCCTGTCCGTGCTGCAGCACGTGGAGGCGAGCGTGCACGAGCGCGCCGCCTTCCTGCGCGGCGCCGCTGCCCGGCGCCGCGCCCAGGGCGAGGAGGTGGACAGCTCGGTCGAAGCCGATGCCGAGGCGGAAGACGCCACCACGGAGGAGACCGGCGAGGTCAGCGCCGAGCGGCTGGAGGAGATGGAGCGCCGTGAGGAACTGCTGCTGACGGTGACCGATGCCGGGTTCGGCAAGCGGTCCTCGGCCTACGACTACCGCGTCACCGGGCGAGGCGGGCAGGGGATCACCAACATCGCGCTGGGCGGCCGCAAGGGCACGGCCGTGGTGGGCAGCCTGCCGGTCCGGCCAGGCACGGACGTCATGCTGGTGACCAATGTCGGCCGCCTGATCCGCATCAGCAGCGACGGCGTACGCATCACCGGGCGCCAGGCCACGGGCGTGACGCTGTTCCGGGTCAGCGAAGGCGAACAGGTCACGGCCGTGTTCCCGGTGGTGGAGGCGATCGCCGGGCTGGACGACATCCCGGCCGACGGCAGCCCGGCGCCCGACGACCTGACCGCGACCGAGCTCGACAACCCCGACGGCGCCGGTGACGCCGACACCGATGAGGACTCCCTTGGCTGACGGTGCGACAGCGCGGCCGCTGGGCCGCCACACGGCGATCTATCCCGGCACGTTCGATCCAGTGACGAACGGCCACATCGACATCATCAGCCGGGCCGCCCGGATCATGGACCGGCTGGTGATCGGTGTCGCATCGAACGCCGGGAAGGGACCGATCTTCCCGATCGAAGAACGCATGGAGCTTGTGCGCGCCGAGATGGACGCCATCGCCTCTCGGACCGGGTCGACGATCGAGGTCACCAGCTTCAGCGGCCTGCTGGTGGATTTCGCCCGCGCCAATGGCGCAAGCGTGATCATCCGTGGCCTGCGCGCCGTCAGCGACTTCGACTATGAGTTCCAGATGGCGGGCATGAACTACCGGCTTGACCACACCATCGAGACGGTCTTTTTGACCGCGAGCGAGACCCACCAGTTCATCTCATCCCGCTTCGTCAAGGAGATCGCGCGGCTTGGGGGAGACATCTCCTCGTTCGTTCCTGCTCTCACGCTGGAGCGCACCCTCGCCCGGGTCCGCCCCGGCGTCTGACGCATCTCTCCGGAGTTTCCCTATGGACAGCCGTGTTCACCGCCGAACCTTCCTCACCACGATCGCGATCGGAGCCTTGATGAGCGACGCCGTTTCCGCCCCAGCTGACGCCCAGCCGGCGATCGACCCGCAGAACGCCGTGTTCCTGGACGTGAAGGGCGGCCGCGTGGTGATCCGCCTGCGGCCAGACCTGGCCCCCCTGCATGTGGAGCGGGTGAAGCTGCTCTGCCACGAGCATTTCTACGACGGCACGCCGTTCCATCGGGTGATCGACGGCTTCATGGCGCAAGGCGGCGACCCGACCGGCACTGGCGGCGGCGGCAGCAAATACCCGAACCTGAAGGCCGAGTTCACGGACAAGGCCCACTTCCTGCGCGGCACGGTAGGCGCGGCGCGCACCAGCCAGCCGGACACGGCGAACAGCCAGTTCTTCATATGCTTCGCGCCGGCCTCGTTCCTCGATGGCCAATACACGATCTGGGGCCAGGTCGTGTCCGGAATGGAGCATATCGACGAGCTGAAGAAGGGCGTGGGCAGTAGCGGCTCCGTGACCAACCCGGACAAGATCATCAAGATGCGGCTGGCGGCGGAAGAGAACAGCTGACCGATTGACGATGGCGGCACCGCCGGGCTAGGCGGTGCCACACCGGGCCTGTAGCTCAGCTGGTAGAGCACGAGACTTTTAATCTTGGGGTCCAGGGTTCGAACCCCTGCGGGCCCACCAAAGATCCCAAGGACTTAAGGGTTGTGGCGAGTTCGGCTGCGCAGGCCGCCCCACGACTATCCCCCGTTTTACCGCGGGACGCGCTCAACTAGTGCCAACTGCCGGTCTGTGCGGGTCCTCCGTCCACGGCGACTCCGGTCCGGCGCGCGGCGTCCGTCAGGCGGACTCGGACCGCCGGGCTGACCGGCATCACCATGTAGCCGGACGCCAGGTCGCCTAGCAGCAGCGACTGATCCCGCGGGCACCGCCGCCACCTAATCGCAACCAGGGTGCACAGGGCGGCGTCGAGCATGTCCTGGTCGGCCTTCGTCGGCCGTTCCAGCGCACCGGCCTTGGTGCACCAGGCCGCCAGCTCGGCGCAGCCGAGCGCCTCGGCCTCGGCCGCCGCCGCGCAGGACACCCGGGTCCAGTCCGCCGCCCTGAACGTCTTGCGGCGCGCCGGGTTGTACCGGGGCGCGGCCAGCCGGCCGAAAAAGTCGGGGTGCAGCGAGGCGAGCGCCACGGCCGGGAAGACCTCCATCAGGAACAGCCCCTCCCGCGCCGAGCGCGCCGCCTCGGGGTCCTCCACGGCGCCCAGCGCAGCGAGGAAGCGCCAGACGGGCGAGGCGGGGCAGAACATGCCGACCCGCCCGGTGTTCGACGGCTGGACGCCGCCGCCGAGCCACGACACCAGCGAGGCCGCCGCTCGCTCCACCGGCCTCATGCCGGCTGCGTTGGCGACGACGGTAGGCTGGTCCAGCGCGACCAGGGTCACGCCGTCGCGCGACTGGACCTCACCGATGAACGCCAGGGCGGCGTCGAAGGATACCAGCCGCGGCGGGTGCCAGGCGACGACGGCGCCGTCGCGGATGGAGATCGCCGCGATGGCGCCGGGCGCCTTCGGGTCGGTCCAGGCGGAGTCGAAGCCCACGAACGTGTCCACTGCCCCTCCTGTCGGCACCTGGTGAGCGTAGCCTGCGGGCAAAAGAGGGTGAAGACGGTCGCCAGCCCGGAGGCTGGCGACCGTTGTAGTCCGCTGGCTGGTGGAGAGACTCAGGCGGACGCGGGCGACGCGAACACGGCGTAGCTCCCCCTCCGGCCGGGGAGCCTAACCGGGGCGACTTCTGCCCTGCCGCCGGCCGCCGCCACCCAACGCGCGAACCGCTGCCGCACGGCGGCTACGGGCTGCGCGTCCTCCTCGTCGTCGAGCCGGAGCGCCTCCAGCAGGAGGTCCGCGCCCCATAGCCTGGCGGAGCTCAGGAGGACGTCCTCGTTGTCCGCCTCGAGCTCGAACGCCCAGACCGGCATCACGGCCACGGGCGGCGGGTCGCTTCCCGGAACGAAGCCGGCCTTGCGCGGCAGCGCGGCCTGGAGAATGTGGGCGCCGAACGAGCCCTCCAGGTGGCCGACCAGATCGCCGAAGTTGTAGGAGGAACCCGCCGGCTCCAGGCTGGGCGCCAGGATCAGCCCGAACTCTTGGAGTCCGCGCAGCAGTTCGCGCAGGCGATCCCTCTCGTGCGCGGTCACGTATACGACTCGTCCGAAGGTGGAGGCGTCGCGGCAGTTGACGAATGCGACGCTGATCGCGCTCGCACACGTCGTCTCAGGGTTGGTGTCCATCGTGCTTCATCTCCCTCAGTTGCTAGCTCAGGCTTGAGCGAAGGGATAAAATGCGGTTGGTCGACAGACCCTCTTCCTTGCCGTTCGGCGGCCGCCGTACTCCCAAAAAGGATGAGATTGCGTAGCCGTTTGTCCCAGCATCTTTCTCTGCTGCATCAGCCGGTCGTAGCGCTCCTATGCGGTTTGACGGTGCCGGTTCCAGCGCGCGAGCGTTGCGTGTTGGAAGCCAAACCCAAAATTCCGTGCTACCATCCGGTCTCGGCCAGTCCCGCCGAAGCTCCGCCAACTGCGCGCGGGCATTGGACTTTGGATTTTGAAATAGCGCGCAGACGCGAACTGCGTGAAAACGGTCCGGTGAGTCGGCCCCGACCCGTACCGAGATGAGCCGTCGAGCGGACCTCGGCCTGACGCCGATCGGCGTCGACAACGTGCGGGCGTCCAAGGCCGGCCACGCCTACCACGAGGCGTGGGCTGCGCGAACCGCGCTCGAACTGCTGCCTCCCGGAACCGACTTGGAGACCATCACGCTCGAAGGGCTGGAAAGCGTCGACGAGGATGGGCTGGGGGCCGCGGCGATGGAGGTGGCCGACCTCGTCCGATATTACGGCTGCACGGGCGTGGCCCGCGCGACGCGGGCCGTCGTGGTCCAGTTCAAGTATTCTATCGCGAACGCGAAGAGGCCGCTGCGCGCCGCTGACCTCGCATCGACGCTCGCCAAGTTCGCGCTGACCGACGACGAACTCGCCGCCAAGCACGGTGCGGCGCACGTCCACGCCGTGGTGGCCTACGAGTTCGTGACCAACAGGCCGATCCACCCCAACCTGTCGGCTGCGATCGCCGCGACGCTGAACGGCGGACCGACGTCGGGCGACGTGGCGCACCAGGTGGCTCAAATCGCAGACGCGCTCGCACGGGAAGGGCAGGCCCGCACGTCGCTCCTGCGAAGGCTGACCGTCCTAGGTGGCCAGGGCACCCTCGCAGACGCCGAGCGGATCGTGGCGCGGACGCTCGCCTCGTGGGCCGCGCCGAGCGATCCCGACGCCGAGAAGCGGCTTCTGAAGCTTCGAAACTTGATCAGGATCAAGGCCGGGCCGGGGAGCGAGGAGGACAAGAGTATTAACCGCGTCGCGGTCCTCGCTGAACTGGACGTGTGGGACGAGGACGCACTCTACCCGACGCCCGACGCCTTTCCGGATGTCGGCGAGATCATCGGGCGCGGAGTGCTCGACGACCTCACCGCGCTCGCCCGGCAGAAAGGCGAGCCGGTCCTCGTGCATGCCGCTGGCGGCATGGGCAAGACGGTCCTGATGCAGGGGTTGGCAGAGCGGCTGCGCGCAGACGGCCCGGTCGTGCTATTCGACGGCTTCGGCGCGGGGCGATGGCGCGATCCGTCGGAGAGCAGGCACCTGCCAGCTCGCACCCTCGTCCACATTGCCAACATCCTGGCCGGCAGGGGTCTGTCCGACATCCTGATCCCGATCGCCGACACGCCCTCCCTCCTTAGGGCCTTCAGGCGCCGGCTGACGCAGGCCGTGACGTCGGCGCGCGAGCAGGCGGCTAACTCCCACCTATCCCTCGTCCTCGACGCGATCGATCACGCGGGCATCTCTGCCAAGGAGACGCGGACGGACTCTTTCGCCCACCTCCTGCTGAGAAGCATCGAAGCCGCGCCGATCGACGGCGTCCGCGTCATCGCCTCCTGCCGCACCGAGTGGATCGACCTCGCGACGGGGGGCAACCCGTCCCGGAGGTTTGCGGTCCCGCCGTTCACGACCGCCGAGGCCCGCTCGCTGGTGGCGCTGAGGCAACCCGACGCGACCGGCGCCGAGGTGGCCGCCCTCCTGGCCAGGTCGGGCCGCAACCCGCGATGCCTCGAAGGACTCATCGCCGCCGGCCGGCCGTTCGATCCGATCGGGCTCCCCGACGGAGAAGGCCAGCAGGTGGACCTGCTCGACAAGCTGCTCCTGCAGCGGCTTGCGGACGCACGCGCGACCGCGAGGGACCGTGGCGCGACCGACACCGAAATTGACGTCCTGCTCGCCGGCATCGCGCTGCTGGCGCCGCCCGTGCCGGTCGAGGAACTCGCGGCCGCGCACGGTATCCCAGCCGAGCAGGTCGAGAGCTTCGCGGCGGATCTCGCGCCGCTCCTCGAGCGGAGCCCGTACGGCTTGATGTTCCGTGACGAGCCCACCGAGACGCTCATCAGGAGGACATATGGAGCCGACGAGGAGCAGCGTGGGCGGGTGGTCGCCGCTCTGCAGGCCCGGCAGAACACCTCCAGCTACGCGGCACGCGCTCTGCCGGCGCTGCTCATGTCGATGCGGGACGCCGGCCCGCTCATTGAACTCGCTTACGATCCCCGCGTCCCCGTGGGTGCGTCCCAGGTCAGCGCCCGCGACATCCGCCTAAACCGGATAACGGCCGCGATCGCACTGGCGGCGGACGTCGATCGCCGTGATGACCTGCTCCAGCTGCTCATGGAGGCGTCAGTCGTCGCCGCGGGCCATGAGAGGTCGGACCGCTTCCTCTACGAGTTTCCTGACCTAACTGGCGTAGCGGGCGACGCCGAGGCCCTGCGGAGGCTCGCTGCGACGAACGTAGGCTGGCCGGGCGGCAAGCACGCGGCGCTGGCCATCACCGCCTCGTTCGCGGGCGATCCGGACGACGCCCGACGGCACGCGCGCCGATCGATTGACTGGCACAACTGGGCCGCACGGACGGACGACACCGATCGCGTCGGAAGGCCGAGCGCCTCCCGCCGCTGGGACGAGACAGGCTTCGCCTACGTGGAGATGCTCGCCGGCAACGCCCGCCGGGTCGCCGAATTCTTCGCGCGCCGTTCCGACGACACCGCCTTCGGCAAGTTCCACGATCTGTTCGCCCTACTGGAACGGCACCGGCAGTCGCTGCATCCCCCCGCCGACCGTACGTCGGCAATGGTGACCCGGTGCCAACTGCCGTCCCGCCCGCTGTTAGCGGCGGCGCTGCAGTTCGTGGACGGGCACGGTGCCGGCGTTCGCCGACTGCTCGTCGCGCTCGCTGAAGTGGCAGCGGCGAAGGAGTGGGCAGCGGCGCCCTCCACCGCCTGCGTCCAGGCCGCGATCAGGGCGGCAGACATGGGGATGGTCCAGCAGGCGTCCCTGATCCTCGACGGGGCGGGTGTGGCGAGGCAGTCCGTCCACAGTTACTCGAGCGACTTCCCCATCGAGCGCACCTTGGAAGCCACCGTCATGTCGGTCGGAGCCAGGGCGGCGCTTAAGCGCCGGGCACCGGCACTGATCGACGTCGCGCCGCGCGAGTTCGTCGAGTTGGTGCCTCCAAGCGCAAGGAGACGCGGGCCCACCGTGTTCGCCCGGCACCTGCGCAACAAGCTCAAGCCGGCGAACGCCGCCCAGCCCGGTCGCCGCCGTCCGCGGAAGCGCGCGCCACCGGAAGACCGCTCCGACTACTCGCGCGCGCTGACCCAGCGCGTGGAGCCGCTACTGGCATACGCCCAGGACGTTGCCGACTTGATCCGAGCGCAGCGCGGAAGCACGAGAGCCTCCGTTCTAGCAAAGGCTTTTGAGAGACTCTCCGGCGATGTCGAGCGGGCCTCCGACTATCCCTATCGCGACGGCAAGGCTTACATCGCGCGGATCGGCTTCCTCACGCTGTTCCGGACCGCCGACGCACTTGGGGCGATTGGCCCGAACATGGCGGCGCGGATGGCGGTCTGGCTCGAGAGCGCGCCCGGCTTCTACACTCCGGAACTCACCGAGGTGGTGGAGCGCCTTTCCCGGCGGCGACCCTGCCACGACGCCGCCCTCATACTAGCGGGCCACGTCGATCGGAGGATTCGCTCGGACACAGACGTCGGCTCAAGGGTCACGTCCTACGGCCTGCTTGCGAGAGCGGTCTGGCGGGTGGAAATCGACGAGGCGCGAGGCTACTTCAGGCGTGCGCTGGACCTCGCCGAGGCGATCGGCTCGGAGGACTTTGAGCGTACCAACCACCTACTCGAGCTCACATCGCACTATTCAGGCGCCGAGCTTCCACCGAAGGCCGCGCACACGCTCGCTCGCATCCTCGAGCTCAACCAGGGGGAGGACGGGCGTTTCCCGTGGATCGAATACGCGCAGACGATGGTGCCGATCGCTGGTCGATCCGCTCTGGCGATGCTTTCGCGCCTCGACGACCGCGACGTTACCCGACTGGGACTGTCGCTCGGTCCCATGCTGACCATGCTCGTCCGGCAGTCCAAACTCCCGGCTGAGACAGCGGTGGCGCTGTGCGGGCTCGCGCCCCCTATCGAGGCGTGGACGTGGCACCTGTCCGATTTCGCGGACGCGATAGCGGAGCGCCTGCCGCCGGAAAGGATCGAGTGGCTCCTCGACACGCTGCTCGTGGAGATCGACCGTGACGACCAGCTCTCGCCGGCGCACGCCACGATCGAGGGTCTCTACCGGCTTGCCACGAAGAGGCTCCCCGCACGGTCGCCGGCACGCGAGAGGATCGTGGCGCTACACCGACGGCGCGACAGTCGCGACACCGAACCCATGCGCACAGCGGAGGTGACCGTACCGGAGGCGATCAAACCCTATCCGGTCGACATCTGCGACCCCGACGACATCGACCGCCGCATCCTGGAGGAGGAGATCGACCACTCCGGTCGGCGCTGGCCCGTGAAGACCCTGCGCTACCTTGCCTTCCGGCCGAAGACGCCGGCCGAGCGCCTCGGGTTCGTGAAGGCCGTCGTCGAAACCTCGTCGGCGAGTTTATCTGACAAGCTGCATGCTCTTGACGACCGGCTGGGCGGCTGGAGCAAGTCGTCGGTTGCCATGAGGGACGCGCTGCCGGCCTTGGGGCTGCGGCTGGCGGAGCGGCACGCCGGCGAACTGGCCAGCTCCAGCATCGGCGCGTCTGGCGGGTGGAGGGGTCTCGAAAACGACTTCCACGTCGAGAGGGCGGTCCTCGTCGAGAAGGTCGTGGTGAGCCTTCGCGGCAAGGCGAGCGACCTGAGCGGCGACAGCTGGCTGGCGCTCGCGGCCAAGCTCGCCGCAGTTGCGAGCGACGCGGCCATCGCGGCCGGCCTCGAACGCCTGCTGGCCACGACCGGCGGGAAGCTGCCGACTGAGGTTGGCGACGGACCGTGGGACGACCGGTTCCAGGTTCCCGGCAGCGAAATCGCGGCGGTGGCCGGCCTTATCTGGGCACGGCTCGGACATCCCGACGCCTCGTTGAGATGGCGCGCCGCGCACGCCGCGCGCCGGCTGGCCCGGATTGGACGCCGCGACATCATTGATGAACTGGTCGGCCTGTTTGATTCCGAGCGTGGCCTACCGTTTACCGATCTCAAGCTGCCTTTCTACCCAATGCATTCCAGACTCTGGCTGCTGATAGCGCTAGCCCGTATTGCGAAGGACGACCCCGACGGTGTCATCCACCATCGGCCGCTGCTGGAGCGAGTGGCTTTTTCCACCACCTTCCCACACGTCGTGATGCGCGCGTTCGCGCTGGACGCGCTCCGTTCGACGGCCGGGTCGCCAGGCGGCCCGGCGGCGTCCAACGTCGCCGCGGCCGAGGCCCTGAATTCGTCGCCCTTCCCGACGGCACCGCGCGAGGACCATCGCGAGTTCCGCTGGCTCCAGCGGCCCGACGAGTCCGCGCAACCGGAGGACGCCTTCCACCTCGACTACGATTTCAGCAAGTATCAGGTCGAGCGCCTGTGCAGGGTGTTCGGCCGACCCGGATGGGAGGTCGAGGATCGGATCGGGGCATGGGTGCGGCGCTGGAACGCTGACGTCCGGAGTATGTACAACTGCCCCCGAAGTAGCGGCCATGACGACGCCTGGTCGTCTGGATACGTCCCGAGCCGCGACCGATACGGAAGCTATCTAGGCTGGCACGCGCTCATGCTCTCGGCGGGCGAGATGCTCGCCACTCTCCCGGTCGTCGGAGAGGACTGGAGCGGCGATGCGTGGGCGGCGTTCCTCGACGAGTACAGGCTGTCGAGGGAGGACGGACACTGGCTCTCGGACCTGACGGACCCATTCCCCCTGGATGTGTCCAAGCCGCAGGAGGTGCGCATGCCGGAGAGGGAGGTGGCCGGTAACGCACGCGAGGATGCGCAACTCCTGTCGCCCATGCTCGGCATTGAGGACGGGCAGGTGGCGGGACCGTGGTTCCCGGTCAGTGGACGCTGGTCGATCGACCGCGACACTAGCGCGAGCCTCACCAGTGTGCTCGCGAGCCCTGCCGACGCGCGCTCCGCGGCAATGACTATACTCGCCGACGCGCCCCTTTTCCGGTCCCTGCCAGACGACGAGGATGAGATAGGGAGGAACTTCGGGGAGACCGGGCACACCATCGAAGAGTGGGTCGGGGAGAGGCAGAACGCCGAGCGCAGGCTAGACCGCCATGACCCCTACGCGGCGACGACGGCCATGAGCCGACCGTTCCCGAACGTGTTAACGCAGCAGCGCCTGGCGGCGGTCGCGGACGATCCGGCGGTGCGACAGTGGTCGGCGGCCGGCATCCCGGTCTTCCGCGCGGAGGCTTGGGGTGCGGAGGGCCGCCGCGGCGAGCATGCTTGGAACGAGTCGGGAAGCCACCTCTCGGTCGACCGGAACGCGCTCCTCCATCTGCTCCGGTCCACGGGCCGCCGGCTGCTCGTCGTGCTCAAGCTCCAGAAACACCTCAAGAGCGAAGGGCGCGGGCGGGGGATTTTGTCGGGCGGAGGCTTCTCGCATCGCTCGATGGTGGTCATCGTGGACGGCAACGGACGCGTCTGGAACCCACGGCGACTCTCCCCCGCGATCAGACGGACGCTCTTAGCGCTAGGCCGCGATCGCGACTTCTACCCACGCTTCCGTTTGATCGCGGGACTGCCCGACGAGCGTAGGATGCGCCGGATTACATCGTTGGATGCCCCGCCGCAGATCGAGATCGTGTTCAAGGGCCTGCAAGACGAAGGGGAGGAGCCCTGAAGCCGTGGAAAATTCAGGCCACGATCATCCGCGCGCGTCTGGTCGCACGTCCTTGTCTCCGATCTGACGGCCCTCGCCGACGGGCACCGCGGGCGAGAGGTTGAGGGCGAGGCCCCTGGCCTCGTCGCGACCGAGATCGAGGTGCTCGATCATGGCCTCGAACAGCCGTGGCTCCGGCTGCCCGAGCGCCAGGCGGTAGCGGACGAGCTCGTCGCGCAGTCTCGCAAGCCTCACGCTTCCGGTGCTGAAGGGCAGAGAGAGGGTCACGCTGACCGGCCTGTGCCCGCTGGGGGACCACCAGCGCTCGAGCCCGAGGCCGTCCGGCTCCGCGGCTCGCGCCGCCTCGAAAACCGCGCCGAAGGGGCTTGACCACGCGGGGACCTCGGCGCCGCCGAAACGGTCCGCCAGCGCGCGCCGGACCCCGAGGCTTGCGTATCGCGATACGCGGCCTTCGCGCTGCTCGAAGTCGACGGGGTCGCGCGGCAGGTCCCAGTGGACGACGCGATCGCACCACACGTGGAAGTCTAGCCCCTCCTGACCAATTGAGGTGGTGGCCAGCACGTGCGGCCAGAACGGGGAGTTGAAGGCTCGGCGTAGCGCGTCGGACCGGAGCTTCTCGCCGGAGCCCGCCTCGCCGCGGCGCTCGGCGCCTAGATACGGGACGGCAGCATGGACCGACACGGCGCGGACACCCCGCGTCGTCCGGCGGCGGACGCGACCTGCCCGGCCGATGAGGCTTCCCGCGAGGATACCAAGCGCACCGCCGCCGCCGATCAAGCGGGTCACCGCCACATGTTCGTCGAGCGCCGCCTCAAGACCGCCGTCGAGCAGCGCTCGGACCAGCGCCCCCGGATAACCGCCCGGAACCTGGCGGCGCCTAGCGCCAAGCACGACGGGCGCAAAGACCCGCTGGCCGAGGAAGGGCCGCAGCTTGCGCCAGCAGAACCCGAAGGCGGACGCGGTCTCGTCGCCCGCGTCCGCCGTCGGATGCCGAGCCAACGTCCGCGCGACGATCGCGCCCGGTGCGCCCAGAAGCCAGTCAGCGAGCGCGTCCGCCTCGGCCGGGGCGACTATAGCAGGCGCGTCCCGCCGCTTCCAAGACCGTGGACCGACAAGGCCGCCGACGTGCCACAGCGCCGCGGTTAAGCCATCGGCGCCGCCCAGCCGCTGCTCGAGGTCGAGCGCCAGTCGCCAAGGCTTGCGGACGGGCAGCTTGGACGCGGCCACCACGACGCCGCGACCGGCCAGCCACGCGCGTAAATCCCTCCGCGCCACCAGTCGCGCCTCGCGGACGTCGCAGCCCCGCCCAGGCTCGAACGCCAGCGAGAGCGTGGGCCAAGGCATGAACAGTGCGACCAGCGGCCACGGCGACTTCGCCTCGGGCCGCAGATAGGCCTGCGCCTTCACGGCGCCCTTCGCCCGCGCCGTCCCGGTCCGGCGCTCCACCTCCCCGCTGAGCCACGCCGCCACTGCCGGCGGTGTGCCTCGGTAGCGGCTGAAGAGAAGCGCCTTACCGCGCAATTGACCCTGTTCCAATAGCGTCCGCCAGCGACCGCCTAGCGGCCACCACGGCCGGGTCGGCGGCAGCCACGGGAGCGTCAGCGTGTCGAGGTCGAGCGTGGAGGCATCGGAGAATCCCGGATCGACCAGACGACGCAACTGGGGATGGTCAGGCCGGTCGCGACCCGAGGTGATGGTGGCGGACGGCAGGTCCGAGGTCAGGCCTCGGCAGATGTTGTAGTCGAAGAGCGTCTCTGCGGGGTAGGGGACGGACGACCAGAGTGGCTGCACCCAGCCACGCAGCGCGCCCTTGCGCTTCGCGACGGCTCGGGCGAGGTGGCGGAACGTCACGAGGTCGCCCGGTTCGATCCTGGCGACCGCGTCGCACCGTTGGAACAGTTCGCCGTCGATCGCCGTGGCCCGCTCCGTGCGCGCGATCACCGGCCGGAGGGCAACCTCCAGCGCGCGCTTCGCCACGCGCACCTCGGCGACAGCGGCCGCGGGTTCGTCGCGGCGGGAAAGCGCCCGATGGTGGTCCTCAATCGCCCGTTCGGCCACCGCGGCGTCGGCCGCGCCACGCGAGCCGTGCAGGAAGCGCACAAGGTCCAGGAAGTGGCCGTAGCGCCCGCCCGGGATCTCCCCCCGATCCAGTCGCTGCAGACGGTAGGGCGTGGCCGAGAGGAGCAGCAGCGCCGGACCCTCGCCGTCCACGCCCATCAGCGCCTCGACTAGCCGCCGCTGCACCTCGTGGCGCTCGGCACCGAGTACGTCCGACGGCACGACCCCCAATGGCACCACCAGGTCGGCGTAGCGGTGGAACTCGTCGAGGATCAGTAGATCCGGCCTCGTCAGCGGATCGTGTAGCGCGGCGAGCGCGAGCGCACCGCGGCAGCGCAGGATCAGCTCCGGAACGTCGCCGCTCCAGCCGTCGAGGAGCGCCTCGAGTCCCGCGTCGAGCGGCCTTCCGGACAGCGAGGTCAGCTCGCGCAGTGCTGCCCCAAATGCCTCGATCAGGCGGGCGGGCGGCTCGGCCAGCTCTGCCGGGAACAGCCTCCGGATCCCCTCGTCCTCGCGCTTGTCGTCGGCGGCCCTGACCTTTCGCCAAGTGCCCGGCGCGCAGCGCCGCAGCAGCGCGCCCACCAGTTCGCGCTCCGCGGCCCGGCCGGTGCGCTGGCCTGCCTTCCAGCCGGGTAGGCTTGTCTCGGGGGTGTAGGAGTAGATGCGGAACGGCGAGCGGATCGCTGGGCGCTCGCGCAGGACGAGCGACAGCCGGTCCTCTGGGCGGGGCCAGTCCGGCGCCAGCGCGGAGAGCTTGCCGAGGTTCTGGGACGCGATATCCAGGTTGGGGCAGAGGTAGACGACGTTGAGCGGACCTCCACGCCGGCGCTGCAGCTCCGCGGCGATTGCCTTCGCGGTCACGGTCTTGCCGAGTCCGACCTCGTCTGCGACCAGGAAGCGCCGGCTGCCGGCCGGGTCCGACAGCGCCTGGACCGCCGCCGCGGCGGTTTCCTGCTGGAACCGCTCGAGCGTCACGCGGGAACCCCGGTCGCCGCGCGGATCGCCGCCCAGAACTCCACGACTTCCCCCCAGCGGGCGACGGCACCGTCGTCGCGCTCGTCCTCCGGCAGCGACACCAGTTCCGAAACGAGCGCCGCAAGCGTCCCCTCGAGGTCGCGGGCGCGGTTCTCGAACACGTCCGGATCGCGTGCCCACGCGGCTAGAATCTCCTCGAGCGCGAGCGGAACCTCATCGACTGCACCGGCGAACTCGGAGCCGGGCCAGCGCGCCGCCCCGGTCCAAGTCGTCGGCTCGGCGGACACGATGCCGGCCAGCTGGGAGCGCAGCCAGGCCCCCGCGCCAGCCAGGCCGATGTAGGCGGCGGTAGCCGCGCGGTCGCGGGCGTCGGCGTCGTGGCCGGGGAACGGCACGGCCTGCGCCCAGCTGCGAGGCGGGCAGTCTTCCGCCGCGCGCCACGCCCTGAACCCGACGAGGACCGTCTCTAGGCGAAGGGGCACGCCACCGGGCACTAGCGTGACCGCCGCCGCGCTCTCCCGCCACGAGGCCACGGCGTCGGGTCGGGTTAGCAGCCAGGCTTCCAAACGGTGTTCCGCGAGAAAGTCGTCGAGCGGGGTCAGGCTTGCCAGGACTAGATCGTCTTTCTCCCGGCGGAGCTCAAACGTCGCTCCGGCCACCGCCGCGAGCGCCTCGTCCAGTGCGCGTTCGGCGGCCCGACGGGTGGCGGCCTCGGAATCGGACGCGACGTTGGCAGAGTCGAACGGCTCACCGTCCAAAGCGAAGGCGGCCAACGCGTCGGCCGCCTCGCCGGACACGTCGAGCTCGGCCAGCACCTCGGCGTTGGGACCGAGCATACCCCTCCGCGTAAGATTCGCGCTGCCGATCCAGAGCCGGTCGCCCGCGGCGCCGCGCCGCAGCAGCAGCTTGGCGTGAAGACCCCCGAGTTCGGGCACTGAGACGTCGTCCACCGGTGGGGCAGCGTCCTCCGACCCGACCGGCATCGCAAGGTCGAACGTAGGGGGGCGGCAGGTCGCTATCGAGGTGCCCGGCCGAGGATTCAGCATCGCGGCGGCGTCGATTGTCGTCAGCAGCAGATCGTCCTGTCCACCGCCGAGCAGTCCAAGGCCCTCGTCGTCGACGAAGGGGCTCAGCGCCACGGCGCGCACAGACCCGCGAAGCGACGTCGCGAAAGCCTTCCGCTCGCCGGCCCGACGCCACTGCACGCCCCGTAGCCCGACCCCGTCCGGAGCGCGCCAGCGGATACCGGCCAACTCCTCCTTGCGGTAAGCAACCCACGCGACCGGCTTGAGCAACCCTTCCGCCATCGCTGCGATCGACGAGGAGGCATCCTTCGCCCCTGGCGCGGCCCTCCTTCGCGCGGCACGGCCGACGAGCAGCAGCCCGGCCTCCCTGTCTTGACCGCCCGTCAAGTTCCGGCTGCCAATCCATAGCCGCCAGATAGCGGCGCTTTTCGGCCCGACGTAGCGGACGAGCGCAAGCTTCGGGTGGAAGGACGAGCCGCGTGGCGGTAGCACCGAATGCAACCGGCGGTCGAGCATGTGCAGGACGCCGAAGTGCTTTGGGGCGGCCTTCAGGCGGTCAGCCTGGTGGACGATGTCGATCCGCGGGAGGACGGTCTCGAAGGCGTCAATCAGCGCCAGCGGACCCGCATCCAGCTCCTGCTCGCCCGCCCGCCCCAGCGACAGAACGAGCGCGGCTATCGTGACCAGGTCGAGCGAGTAGGTCGCAAAGGCGGCCTGGTCGAGCGTCTCGCCCGGCTCGGGACGCAGCGCCTCGAACACCGAGTGCGTTGCGTCCGGCGAGAAGTTGGACGCGCTCATCGGCCGGCCAGCTGGTCGAGGAAGCCGGCCACCCTGTCCCACCGGTATGCGAGCGGCCCAGACGGACGCGGCCACCAGCCCGCGCGTCGGTCTCCGCCACTCCGGGCTAGCAGCGCGCGGCCGGGCTTCTGCGCCTCCTCGCGCTCGCGGAACACCCGCTCGAGCGCCGCGGTTTCGCCGGCGCCGTCCTCAAGCCAAGACTGCGTCGCCTCGACGAGCGGCACCAGCTTGGCCGCCTCTGGGACGTCTGCGAGCAGTCCGGGGACTTCAAGCGCCGACGCCCCGCCAGCATGCCCGGCGACGGCCTGGTCGAGCCAAGCCCGGGTCGCGAGCGCGTCATCGCTGTCCGGATCCTTCATGAGCTGGACGAGATGCGTGTGCACGGCGCGCGCCACCGCCGCCAGCGAACCGGCCTGCCCGGCGCGACGCAGGCTGATGACCTCGTCGCCGAAGCACAGTCCGAGGACCCGCCGGGCGACGATGGATTCGGGCGCGGGTCCGCCGCGTTCGGCGAGCCGAGATAGGAGGGTGGGACGACCGCGCGCGTCGCGCTGCCGCGCCCAGGCGCGACGGATTCGGCCGGCCTCGTCGTGGGCGGAGTCGAGGTCGAACTCCAGGGGACCGGTCGCGGCGCGCCATCCGGACGGAATGGGCGGAGGGTCGACGAACAGTGGGCAGGGCCGCCCCGCGTCGACCTCGGGCCGCGAGGCCCCAGGACTGAGCTCCTCCCATCGCGCGTGGACCTCCGCGCGGCCGGGCGGGTCGCGCCCGGGCGTCAGCGGGCTGACGATGCCCCAGGCGCGCATGGCACTCCAATATACGGCGCTCGGCTTCACCACCGGGCTGCGCCCCGTGATCCGCAGCACGCGGCCACCAATTATGCCGTGGCCGTCGCCGTTGCCGTATGCGCGGAGCAACCGGTGGCCGGTCTGGTCCTCCATCCGCACGAGCTCGACGGCGGGAAACGGACCCGGTCCGGAGCGGCGACGCAGGTCGAGGTAGCTCCAGCAGGTGAACCACACGTAGCGCAACTGCGTGTGCTGCACAGAGGTGCCCGGAAAGAAGCGGTCGGCGTAGGCGAAATGGACGACCCCGAAGCCGAGCTCGTCACGAGTGCCGTCGGGGCCCAGGTCTGAGAGAGCCTGCTCGGCCGTCCTGCGTTCCCGCTGCGACAACCATGCCCAACCAAGCTGCGGCTCCAAACGACCTCCCCTCTCTACCACCCATCTAGCCAGTCGCAGGCCGCACCGACAACGCACCTCCGCGCTTCGGCGAAGCCGAAAGTCAAGTTTCGTCATCGCTAGACGGCTACAGTCGTGAAAAAATCGGCTGAGGCGGTTGTCCGCCGGAGCGGATCATACCGGGCTTGCAGTTCGTCAACCGCGCACCCAACCTCGCGGCCGGAGGGGAACCGTCTCCGCTGCGTGAAAGACCCGCCCGAGACGGGCTGAGGTTGTCGGTGCACCTTCGGTAACTATGGACAGGTAGCGGCGCTTACAGTTGGAAGTCGGGTTTTACCCGAGCGTCCCAGATGAGGCGCAAGGCCGCCGTGTTCGCGTGAGCCAGGAGTGGATAAAGTCGCGCCCGATTAGGTAGCAGTCAGATGGACGAGGCTGGTGCCACTCGCCCGTCGCCGCAGTATACGGGCGCTGAGCTCAGAAACAGTCCAACCGGAACCCGCCGCATACGTCGCGGCGGGCACCTGTCTGGCGAGGAGCTACGGATTTCCGCGCAGCAGGGTGACGAAGGGCTGCCCGTCGTCGGTGACCTCCACGGTGTACGAGATCGTGCCGTCCCCGAGGGTCTGGTCGCCGTGGAAGTCGCCGGGGCTCACCGCCGGCGGCTGGTCGACCCAGCGGTCGACGTGGATGACGAGGCCGGCCCGGCAGAGGTGGACGCCGTCGTTCCGCGGCACGGTCCGGATGAACGACAGCTGCGGGTCGACCTTGCTTCGCTCCGCCTCCTTGGGCGTCCTGGGGGAGCCTGGGTAGGCCTTGGTGACGAGCTCGCGAACGGTCTGCACGATGTTCGGGTCGGAGCAGCGGGGAACCTCCTGGGCCGCGGACGGCGTTGAGGCGGCGACAACGAGGCCAAGCGCGAGCAGTGGGACGAGACGTGGGTCGTGCATGAGGGGAAGTCCTTCCGAAGTTGCTGACGGCCAGCGCCGCCATCCGTCCGATGAAATCTGTCCGTGCCGGGCGGCTGCCGCGCAGTCCTTGGCTCGGCGCCTGCCGAGGCGCCGGCCCGGGCGCGTCCCGTCGGCCCAAGCGGGGACCGACACGGCTGGCGTCATGCCCGCGGTGCTGGTTCCTGGAGGGTGTTCGTGTCGCCCTCGTGCGGGTCTTGGGGGGCGTCGGCGGGCGGCTCGATCTCCTTGGCCGCCCGAGCTGCCCAGAACCGGCGGAAGCCGTCCCGGAGCTCCGCCGCGTCCGGCATGCGCGCATTCCGCGCGTGGAACGCGATCAGGAACTCCGAGAAGCCGACGCCGAGGCCGTACGTCACCGCTGCCGCGATGGTCGCGTCCAGCGCTCCGCCCGCCACCGAGCCGACGCCCGGCACGATCTTCAGGAGCTCGCCGAGGAGCATGCGGCCGGCCGTGGACGCGGCCAGGCCGCCGGCGACCGAGGTGCCGAGCGCGAGCAGGGCAGGGCGCCCGAGCGGAACGCCCATGGCCGCGGCGATGCCGGCCACCATGCCGGCGCTCGCCACCAGCACCCCCGCCGGCCCGGAGCCGGGAATGGGCGAGGCCGCCGCCGCGGCGGCGCTCACGGCGCCGGCGGCGGCGATCCGCATCGCCGCAGAGCGCTTCGCGGCCATGTCAACCAGCTGGGCGGCGACGAACGCGCGCCGCGCCACCTCCGGAAGCAGGCGCATGGTCTCGTCGACGAGTTCGGGTAACCCCCGGGGCTCGACCGGCGGCACCCTATAGGCCTCGGCCATCACCGGCACGACGGCGTCCGTGCCCGGCATAAGCCGGTGCACCTCGGCTGCGAACTCGTCCGAGCCGAAGGCCTTGGTGACCACGACGATCACCGGCATGTCGTAGCGGCGAAAGAGAGCGGCGAGCTGCCGGTCGGCGTCCTCGACCCGGCCGCCCGGCTCGGCGATGCACACCCAGGCTATGTGGATCTTGTCCTCCGGCCTGCCGCTCGCGGCCGCATCCTTCAACGCGCGCTCGACCTCCGCGAGCGTCTCCTCGAAGGCCGCGGTCTCAAGGCCCCGCGTGTCCCAAAGCCGGATCGGCAGGTCTGTCAAACGGCATGGAAACGGGCCCCCTCATCGGCGCCCAATCGGGGTTCTGACTCAATTTTGCTGAAGTTCGCGCGCTGGATTGCCGAGTCAGCAAGGGAATCGGCACCATGGCGCGAGGGTTCAACCCGACGGCTTTGATCCCGCCCGGGGTCGTCATGGAGAGCGTGGACGATACCGGCACGGCGGTGGTGCTGACGGTGCGCTCGTCGGCAAACGGGATGGCTTGTCCCGGCTGCGGCGGCATCAACCATCGCGTTCATAGCCGCTACACGCGGTCCATGGCAGATCTCCCGCTGAGTGGCCGCCCCGTCCAGCTGAAACTGCTCGTCCGGCGCTTCCGCTGTGATCGCGCCTCGTGCACGCGCCGCATCTACTCCGAGCGACTTGCGGCTGCAGCACCGTGGGCCCGGCGCACGGCTCGGCTGGACGAGATCGTGCACCATCTCGGCCTGGCGCTAGGCGGCCGCCCCGCGGCGAGCTTCGCCCAGCGGCTCCGGCTGCCGGTCAGCAACGATACTCTGCTGCGGGTTGTTCGGCGCCGCGGAAGTCCGGCGTTCACGCCCCCGCAGGCGGTCGGCATCGACGACTGGGCCTGGAAGCGCAATCACCGCTACGGCACGCTGATCTGCGACCTGGAACGGCGACGTACCATCGCCCTCTTGCCGGACCGCGAGCCCGCGACGGCGCAGGCCTGGCTGTCCGGCCAGCCGCAGATCGAGATCGTGACCCGCGACCGTGGTGGCGCCTATGCCCTGGCAGCAGCGCGGGCGCTGCCCGGGGCGACACAGGTGGCAGACCGCTGGCACCTGATGGAGAACGCCAGCCAGGCCTTCCTGGCCGCGACCCGTGCCTGCATGCGCCAGGTCCGCGCGGCAATCGGCGCCGCTACGGTCGACCCCCGGTTGCTGACGGCGGCGGAGAACCTCCAGTACGAGGGCTATCTCCGGCGCGAGGACGCCAACGCCGCCGTGCTCGCACTGCACAAGGCGGGCAAGGCGATCAAGGAGATCGTCCGATGCACCGGCCACAGCCGCGGGACGGTACGGCGCATCCTGCGCGGCCAGCGCGCTGAGGTATTTCGTACGCGGGAGAGCTCACTTGAGGCACATCTCCCGTGGTTGGATGCACGTTGGGCCGCCGGAGCCCGCAACGGTGCGGCGCTATGGCGAGAGTTGCGCGACTTGGGCTTCCGCGGCTCGCTGCGCGTCGTCGCTGAGTGGGCTACCCGCCGCCGCCGGGCGGAGCAGGTCAACATCGAGGGGCTGAGCCGTGTCCCGTCGGCGCGCACCGTTGCGCGCCTGATGACCACGGCGCGCGACAGCCTATCGAAAACGCAGACGGTGACGGTGGCCACCATCGAAGCAGCGGTCCCCACACTGGTGCAGGCTCGGGAGATCGTCGAAGCCTTCCACACCCTGATCCGCCGCAAGCAGGAGGCGGCGTTGGACAGCTGGCTCGACATGGCCTCTGTCAGCCTCTTGGCGCCGTTTGCGCGTGGGTTGGCGCGGGACCATCTTGCCGTCCGCGCCGCCATCTCCACCGCTTGGTCCAACGCGCAGGCCGAAGGGCAGATCAACAAGCTCAAGGTTGTTAAACGCCAGATGTATGGCCGAGGAAACCTCGATTTGCTTCAGGCCCGCGTCATCGCCGCAGGCCGGTGACCATCACCAAAACTGCGTCAGAACCCCACTTGGACGCCGATCACCCCACTAACGGGGTCCCTATTCCATGCCTATCCACACCTTTTGCCTCTACTTCCTTTCGGGCACCTGGGGCGCGAGCGACAAGGCTCCGCCACCGCCGGGGCGGCGCCAACAAAGGCGGCGGGTGATCAGCGGAAAGGTTCGGGCCCGAGCCTACGAGAGTGAGGCCCAGGCATGCTATTTTCCCTTTCTCGTCACCCACGCTCGCGGGGGCGCTTGACGAGCCTTCTGGCGCGGTGTGGAGAGGACTGTCGAAGGGGGGCGCGTTTTGGCCGAAAAGATCATCCTGCCAAAGTACGACGACCTCTTCGAGCCTACGCTGAGGGCGCTCAGAGAGCTCGGCGGGTCCGGGTCGATCGAGGAGGTGGACGACGCCGTGGCCGCCGCGATCGGCGCCACGCAGGCGCAGCTGGACGCCACCTACGCAAAAAGCGGCGCCTCAGTGCTGCCCGACCGGATGTCGTGGGCGCGCAGCTTTCTCAAGCTGCCCGGCCTCGTTGCGAACCCGAAGCGGGGCGTGTGGGTCCTCACGGAGGAGGGGCGGCTCGCGGCCGACAAGCCGAACGCCGAGTTGAAGCGCATCGTTAGCGCCGCCTACAAAGCGTCGCTTGCCGCCAAAAAGGCCGCGGAAGCTTCGCAGGAGGGCGGGGCCGAACAGGAGGCGGGGGAAGGCGCCGGAAGCTGGTCCGACCAGCTGCTGCAGCGCGTCCAGTCCATCGACCCGCCGCCTTCGAGCGCCTGTGCCAGCGCCTCCTGCGCGAGAGCGGGTTCACCCGCGTCGAGGTCAGCGGGAAGTCCGGGGACGGGGGGATCGACGGCGTCGGTGTGCTTAGGATGAACCTTATCTCGTTCCAGGTACTCTTCCAGTGCAAGCGCTGGAAGGGCTCGGTAGGGTCGGAGGTTGTCAGGAACTTCCGCGGCGCGATGCAGGGCCGCGCCGACAAGGGGCTGGTCATCACGACCGGCGCGTTCACCGCGGAGGCCCGCAAGGAGGCAACCCGCGACGGCGCCCCCGCGATCGACCTGATCGACGGAGAGGCGCTCTGCGTCCTGCTGAAGGAGCTCAGACTCGGGGTGAGGGTTGAGACGCGGACCGTCGAGGACGTGGTGCTCGACGAGAGGTTCTTCGCCGCGATTTGACGGGCGGCGCGCAGGACGAACCGCACAGCTAGCCGAGAAGGTCCCCCTGGGTCTCCGGCGCCCGCCGACCGCCGCGGCGGCGCGTATTGTGCGGCGCATCGCCCGGCTCCAACTTGAGGTCCGCACCGGGAATGGTCGGCCCGGCGCAGATGCGGTCGAGCAAGTCCGCCTGCTTCGGCTCCAAAGCTACGAGGCGGCCTAGCACGTTAAGGACATTCAGCAACTCGGCCGTATACTCAGGGAGCCAGCCCTCCGGCTGAATCTTGCCCAGCGGCGAGGGCGGGCGGCGATCGCCGATCAAAGGACGGCTCCGGTCACGTCCGCGGTAGCTGAACCACTGCGTCAGGACCTGCTTGCCGGAGACCTCATACGCCCAGACAGCGGGGGTGACGTTGTCGATGTACCCGGCGCCGACATGAAGTCGGCGCAGGTTGGGGCTGTAGGAGATCGCGTCGGGCATGTCGTCCGCCTCCGCCGGGATCGCGCCAGCCTTGGGCACGTGCGGCCGGTCGGCCTGCGGCAAGCGGGGTAAGCCTGCGGGCCTGCCTGCCGCCGAGTCAGCGAAGCGCTCGCCGAAGGTGTGCAGCCAGACCACCTGTCGGCCAAGCTCGGCGGCCTCGGCGAACAGCGCCGCCTCGGCCGTGATCGGAATGCGCAGGCCGGGCTGAAGCAGGTCAGAGGCAAAACGAGCCGTGTAGCAGGGGTGAGCGGCGACGGCGGCGATGTAGGCGAAAAGGTCCTCGCCCGCCGCAGGCCTACCAAGTGCCGCCGACACCGACGCCAGGGCATCAGCGCGCACGTTGGTATGGCTGCCTGCGGAGTCGGCCCACAGTGGGAAGGCCCGACCACCTCTGCCGTTGTAGTGATCAAGGTCCAGCATCAGTGCCGTAAAGGTCAATGCCGGTCCGCTAACTGGCGAGCCTCGAGTGAGCGCGGCAAGGTAGACCTGCTGATCAGAGTGGCTCCCCCAGAGCGTCGGGTTAGGCTGGTTCAACAAACGAGCGTCGGGAACGATCCACTGGCGGTCGAAGGACCTGAAGCCGTAACGGGCGGGCGCGACAACGTGGCCGTGATCCGATGAGACCGACATCTGCCGCGCTTCGTGGCCGGCCAATCCGCCCATGACGATCTTTCCGACGTGCTTGTCGCCAGGTAGACCATTCCGAAGATGGGGATGGAAAAGCTGCGCTTTCTTCAGCATGTCAGCTTCGCGCACAAGCGCCTCCCAGCGGAGCGCGAGAGTCGGGCGATCCGGCGCGATCACCCACGTGCGCCCCGGCATTACTCCCGACCCGCTGTATTCGAACAGATCGTCCAAACGAGGGAAGGTGGCCCATCCGCCTGACGACGCTGGAAGAAAAGAACTCCGCCAGTCAGTGGGACAATCGATCCAGCCGGAGCCTTCCAGCGTCAGCACTGCTAGTGCAGCGAACTTGTCCTCACGCCGGCCCAATGGGAGAGACCGAAAACGCACTTTCGCGGGATTCGACATAGCCTGCTTCCCGGTTCGTGCCGCGAGAACGATGCACACCGTTTGCTGCACGCCCTCGAACACTCTCGTGTTGACACTGGGCTGGTGACCCTCAGGCGAACAGTCGACGATCCATATGTCGTCCGTAGTGCGCCTTAGATCCTCCCGCATCGCCTGGAACCCTGGTCCGTTTAGGAAGCCCGCGACGGTGATGAAGCTGATGATACCTTTGCGGTCGGGCGCGCCCTGGGGATCGGCTGCCGAGTCACCAAAGACCTTCCAGGTCGCCCAACGCCAGAAGTAGATATAGAGGTTTCTGAGATGCTTGGAGTGTGCGCCGACACCCCAGGCCGGCGGCGGTTGCCATCGAACCAGCGGAGCCGTCGTCGTCGCCGTGCCCTGTTCCACCCAGCCGCCCTTGCCCTTGGCCTTCTCTTTGTAGGGCGGGTTGCCAATCACCACGGTGATCGGCTCAGCGCGCTTGATCTTATTCGCCTCGCGGCGGGATTCGGCGAGCGGCTTGAGAATTTGGGGGATGTACTCCTCATCCTCGTTTGGGTTGCCGAGCGTGTTGGTGACGTAGAGGCGAAGATGCAGGTTGGCGGGGATTGTGCCCTTAACCCCGAGCAGGTCAGCCACCTCGGCGAGGAGGCGGAGCTGAGCCACGGCGAAGGGGCCGAACTGCAGCTCGAACCCGATCACCCGCCGGAGCGCTGCGCGTATCACTCCTGGGACCGCGCCTTCGCCCTGGTCGGATGCCGTGGTCTGAGCGATGCGGCGCAGCACGCCGAGCAGGAAGGTGCCGGTGCCCATCGCTGGGTCGGCCAGCGTCACTTCCGAAGACGCGAGGCCCTCGGCGACGTCGAAGCGGGTTGGGTCGCGGAGCGCCTCGTCCACCAGCCGCACCATCGCGGTCACCACCTCCGGCGGCGTGTAGTAGGAGCCGGTCCGCTTCCGCAGCTCGTTGTCGTAGGCCTCCAGGAAGTGCTCGTAGAAATACAGCCAGGCGTCCGGGTCACCCTTGCCGATGGCCGCCCAATCAACGGCGTCAAGCACGCGCACCAGCGTGCCGAGCGAGGTCTTCAGCGCGTCCTGCGCATCCTCGTCCGTTAGCACGCGGAGCGCGCCGCCGATGACCGTGTTGGTCCGGCCGAGCGAGCGAGCGACCCGGTCGAGCCCATCCGCCAAACGGATGCCCTGGGCGCGCGCCATCAGCAGGCCGAAGGTGACCGCCTGAGCATAGCCGTCGGCGAACTCGGCGTCGCTCGCCTCGGGGAACAGCCAGTGTCGCCAGTCTTCCGCCAGGCCGGTGAGGGCTGGCGTGCCAAGCCCCAGCTGTTCCGTCACCTCGTCGCGGAGCAGGCGGCAAAGCGTCGCGCTGACCTCGGCCAGCCCGCTGGCGCTGCTTGGGGCGACCGGCTCCCAGCGCAGGAAGTCAGCGAACAGGCGCTCCAGCGCCGGCGGGGCACGCAGCTTGACGCCGGCGTCTTCAATGTCGCCCTCCAGCTTGACGACCTCGCCATGGAGCGCGCCGGAGCGCCATAGCGAGAAGGCGTTGCCGTCGGTGTAGAGGAGGTTCGGAAGGGACTTCAGGCGGCCCCACTGGGAGCGGTCGTGCTCGTCCCTAAACCGCCGCGGGTCGGCGCCTTTCCCAGGTGCCTTCACTTCGACAAATCCGACCAAGGCGTTCTTGGCTTTGATGGCGTAGTCGGGGCGGGTCTTCAGCTCCGACAGCGTGGCCTCGCCCACCAGCACGACGTCTCCCGGCCGGAACAGCAGCGCCTCCGCCAGATCGGTGATGAGCGTCTCCAGCGGAGCGCGCAGCTGATCTTCTGGCGCTCCCGCAATGCCCTTGCCGGACAGCTTCGCCTTGGCGGTGGCGCCAAATTTCGAGACAGCGGCAGCAACGGGATTGGGGCGGTCTGCTGTCATGCCCGGAGCGTGCTGCGACAGCCCGGCGAAGGCAACCTGCCCAAAGGCGTGCACGCCCTCCTGCTCGGAAAGAGCCCGAGGCCAAAGTCCCGCCCTTGACCCTCTACTGCCTCAACGAGCCAACGTGGTGGCGCAGGCCGCTGCGACATCGAGAATCTTCTGTCGGGCGGGGCAACAACGTCTGAGTTACAAAAAAGGGAGGAGCCGAAGCCCCTCCCTCAGCCTTCGACCACCTCAGGTGGCGTCGAGGCCGGCAGCAGGTCCCAGGCCCGGGCGGCCGCGGTTGCAGTCGCCACCAGCCGATCGGGCGAGAGGTGGGCGTAGCGCGTTGTCGTGCTCAGTTGACGGTGACCCAGCACGGCGCCGATCTCGCTCAGCGGCGTGCCGATGTTGGCCAGCGCCGAGGCGAGGCTGTGGCGCAGGTCGTGTACGCGCAGGTCGGCTGGCAGACCGGCCCGGTCCCTGGCCCTCTCCCAGGCGTTCTGCACCGCGACTATAGGCCGGCCCGCCGCCTTCCCGCTTGGGAAGACGAAAGGGTTGCCCGCCACCCGCCGGACCGCCTGGACCTCCAGCACGCGGACGGCAGCGGCCGACAATGGCACGGCGCGGGGCCGCCCGGTCTTGGACAGCGGAACCTGCAGGAAGCCGCCCCGTAGGTCGACCTGATCCCAGCGGGCAGACAGCACCTCATGCTTCCTCGCGCCCGTGAACAGCAGCAGCGCCAGGGCGTTTGCAGCGTCCCGCCACGGGTCGGCGTCCAGCGCCCGCACGAAGGCGCGGGCCTGCTCCGGCGTCAGGAACTTGTCCCGGTGCCGTTCGGGCAGCATGCCCGGCGAGCCGGCCGGGTTGCGGCCGTCGACGATCTGCCACCGGATCGCAAGGTTCAGCATCCGCCGGAGCAGGGCGAGGTGGCGGTTGACCGTGCCGTTGGCCAGGCCGTCCGCGACCAGCCTTCGCCGGAGCTCCGCCACGTCCCCCGGCGTAATCTCGTCCAGGGCCCTGCGGCCGAGCAGCGGGACCAGCCGGGTGCGGAGCTGCACCTCGTAGTTCTTGGCGCTGCGCAGCCGCTCGCGGACGTAGGGCAGGAAGTGCCCCTCCGCAAACGCCGCGAGGGTCGGGACGGCCCGGCGGCGGTCGCGCTCCGCCAGCGGGTCGCCGCCGAGGCTGACCTGCGCACGGAGTTCCTCCGCCCGCTTTCTGGCCTGGTCGACGGTGACGTCGCCCAAGCGCCCCAGCCGCACCTCGCGGCTGCGGCCCCGCTGATCGCGGTAGCGGATGTAGAACGTGGTCCCGCTGTGGCGTCGCTCCGCGATGAACCCGGGGAGGCGATCGTCGAAGTACCGGACCTTGGCCGCGCCTGAGGGCGGCGGCGCCAGCTCCCGGACGGCTTTCCGGGTGAGAGTCGTCTTGGACATTGTGTTCTCCCGCGTTCGCCCGCTGCTCTCAGCGGGCGAGATAGACGTCGACGCGGAACAGCGGGCCCTTCCTGGCGCCGGCAGCAAGCGGCTTGGCGGCGAGGAGGTGGGACAGGACGAGGCCGGCGGCCCGCGATGCGAGAGCGAGCAGGGTTGCAAGAAGGCGAGTGAGCATTGGCATAGGCGTCTCCTAACTCAAAAGGTGATATGTAGGTTGGCGTTGCTTCGGCTTCGTCAGAGGGCTGTCACGGCTCGAACAGCAGCCACGCCCCTTCACTCGCCACGGACACCGCGACGCCTTCGGCGACGCGGAAGCTGTGGAGCTCTTCCTCCGTCCCGTCCTGATTGATCAGGAGCAAGTCTTCCAGGGTGTTCACGACCAGGCCGAGTTCGGCGAGGTAGGGCAGGATGTGCAACGGGTCGTCGCCACGCCCAAGCGCTTCGGAGAGGCTGATCCTGGCGAGGCCGGGTTCCGCGTCGCCGCCAGCCTCCCGATCATGCTGGTAGCGTTGCAGCAAAGTGGCAAATGGCTCGGGTGCGTCGGTCATGGAGGTTCCAAGCAGGTAGAGGCGCCGGGTTGGCGGCGCTCCGATTAGCGGTCCCAAGGACCGATCGGAGGGATGAAATCTGCTTGGGGACATGGGCCGTGGCGGTCAGCTGACCGCCGTGCTCGCACGTAGGCTGTCAGCGACGAATCCCTCGACATCCGCGCGCTGGTAACGGATCGTCTTGGAGTTCAGCCGGACGTACCTCAGTGGGACTCCGGCTCCGCGCCATCGCTCAAGCGCCTTTCGCGTGACACCTAGGAGAGTCGCGGCTTCGTCCGGCGTGAGCAGCGGAGAGGACGCCGTGGCGCAGACAGCACTTGCTGCGTGGTCCTGGTGGCTGGGGTCTGGCATGACAATCTGTCGGGGAACCGGCCGCTTAGTCAGCATTCTGCGCTCCTGATGGGCAAGGTTATTGAGGTGTGGCCGAAAGCCGACTAGCGTTGACTTTGGAGAACCTGGTCCACAAGGCGTTGTTCTTGGGAGCATACCGCGGCGGAAAAGAATTTCAGGGATGGGTTCGACAGCGCTGGCTACAATTCGGCAGGGTTTCGCTTCGTCGCCCCTTGGACATTCTCGGCGTTCAACGAGAGTGCCGTTCCGACTGTTCGGGCCAGATGTGCCCCCCCCTTAAGGGGGGGGGCACACTGGCCCTCGTTCGCCACCGCAGAGACAGCCAGCCAGAAGGGAGGCGACAGAGCAACAGCGGTGGGGCGACCTCACGCAACGTGGGGTCGCTCCTCGAATGGGCAGATGCCCAAGAAGGCCCTTCCTTGCCCCAACGACGGGGCCGTTACGACGAGGGTTGGGGTGGGGCAGGGGGCTGCGTCGGGAGGCTCCCCTGGCGCGAATCCTGGGCTCGCGCGAGCTCCACCCGGCAAACCACTGCGCTTCCGAGGAGAACTCCGCGCGTTTGTTCGCGAGAGTGCCAGCCGCAACGTTCGGCCAAGTGTGCCCCCCTAAGGGGGGCCACGTTGGCCTTGGTTCAACACCGCTGGGATGAAGGCAGCCGAGAGGAAGGCGCAAAGAGCAACAGCGGTTCGGCACGACCTCCCGCGGCGGGGTGGCCGCAACTCGAGCGGCCAGAATGTTCGAAAAGGCCCTTCCTTGCCCCAACGACGGGGCCGTTACGACGAGGGTTGGGGTGGGGCAGGGGGCTGCGTCGGGAGGCTTCCCTGGCGCGAATCCTAGGCCCGCGCGAACTCCACCCGGCGCACTGAAGCGATGTTCGGTCTGGCTTCACCCTCTTGTAGGCGAGATGCGGTCATTTCCCCGGGCGATGGTGTAGTGACGGCGTTGCTGGACTGGGAAGTTCATGTGCGCCAGCACGTCGGCCTCGGCGTCGTTCATCAATGCCGGCAGCTTAGGAGGCGGGATTGAAACTGTTCGATGACCACTCGCTACTGCCTGTGAGCCGGCGACGCCATGCCGAACCTGGACGTGAGCACGCGCGAGCCGGCCAATCTGCCAGCGTCTGGGTGGCCTCAGCGTAGGTCCAAGCTGAACACCCAGTGTGGCGACGACGATGTCCACCGTGCTCACCAAGCCCGTGACCGGTTCAACGATCGACACCAGCTTGCCGGAGTAGTCGACGAACGCCTTGTGTCCGTCGTCGTCCTGCTGCCGCATGGTGGGTGGCAGCGGCCGATCGAACTCGTGAAACAGCTGGCAGCCCGGCTGTAGGCATAGCCTGCGCGTGAACGTCCAGTCCTTCTCTCATACATACGACCGTTAGGGTTTGCAGCGTTCGGACCGAAGCGAGCTAGACGCGCTTGTAACAGGGCCTGGTGCACCGCTGACACGCGCCTTGCCGACGATTTCGGTGCTCCATTTGCTGATGGTCCGCGCGGTAACCCACTGATATATTTGTTTAAGTATGCTGACTGAAGCGTTTGCAAGCAAATCAAAGCAGGCTTGGCAATCAAACTTTTATCTACTGCCCTTTATATTCAATCTATCACCAATAATAGGTCAACTAGCGTCGCCTCTGAAGTCGCAAGGATGAGGCCTCGGCCCTGCTCGACTGGGGAGCCCGTGCTCCGTGGGGGGAAAAGCATCTCGGACAATACTGATCAAATTATCTCCAGTTCTTGGATGTATACTAAGAGTATAGTGTAGCAGGATTCAGGTCTCTGAGCCACGTCTATGGGGTGTTGCTTGACATGCGTTGGACTACCTGCAATCAACATTCCACATGGACCGACCCACATGAAGCGTTGTGCTTCGTTTAAGGTGATCCGATTGTAGGAGTGGTAGAATGTTGCTTCGTACTTCGAGAAGTCTTTCTAGTCTGACTGCAATCCCCAGACCGAATTCGGCGGGGAGCGGCAACTCTCATCGTCTGGAAGAGCCCGCCGTACCTGATGAGGTGCCGGCCCAGCTGCACGAGGCGCATGCGGATCCGGTGGATCAGGCCGGGACGGCTGCGCCGGCTCGCGCCCCCATCGTTCAGTCGGCGACGACGCTCGACGACTTGGCTGGCGAAGCCGAGTTGCCGCCTACCTCATCTGCCGCTGTCGACCACGGCCACCTGGAAGCCGAAGTCCTGGCAATCGGACAAGCGGAACCGACCCGCCAGGATTTTGGTGACCAGCCGGGTTCGGCTCAGACGCTCGAGGAAGGAGAGGGGGTTGCCGCCGCCGCGGCGGGCGAAGCGGCAGGCAACCCTGTGCGTGGAGGCGAATCCGTACTATACGTGGGACAGAGATCGTCGGTCCACCGGGATCCTGCCAACGCAAGGCTGGGCGGCCCGCCTCCTTTCCCAAAGTTCGTCCCAATGTCGGAAAGTGGTTCTCATGGCCCCAGCATTGCCCAGGCCATGGTGCTCGGGGCGTGGCTGTTCTCCGGCGGCGTCTCGGCCCTCGTGGGACAGCCGGGGGTGGGCAAGAGCCTCTACACGACTGCCATGGCCGTCTGTGCTGCGACCGGCATGTCGCTGGCGGGGGAGGCCCCCCCGAGGGCAGTGGCGACGCTGCTGGTCAACGCGGAGGATACCGTAGGTGAAACGTGGCGGCGAGCCAAAGCGTTCGCCTTGTCGATCGGTGCAGACTTGGCGCTGCTGGAGCAAAACCTCCTGGTCATGGACATGACCGTATCGTTCCGGCTGGCCTTGAAGACGCCTTCACGTGAGATCGAGGACACTCGCGAGGCTATGAGATTTTGGGCTAAAGTTCAGCGATTTGGCATCAAGCTTATCGTATTCGACCCATACATTGAGTTTACTGCCGGGAACGAAACCGACAACGACGACCAGCACCGCGTGATGGCATTGATACGGAAGCGAGCCCGGGACCTGGGCTGCGCGGTTGTGATCGTCCACCACACCGGCAAGCTAGAGGGGCGGCCGACTCTGTCGGCCATTCGAGGCGCAAGCGCAATCGGCGGCGTCGTCCGCTCGGCAAGGGTCGTAACAGAGCTGACCAAGAAGGAGGTTGAGGTGCTGCGCTTGTCAGCAGGTGAGGATCGCAATTGGTTTGCGGTTGATGATCTGAAAAACTCGTATGGTCCGCGCATCGCTCGGCCGTTCTACTATCAGCGTCTCAGTACGGTCGTGGATGGGATCGTTACACCTTACATTGTGTATAGGGATCCAGAGGCCGGGGACGACATCGACGGCTGACCGCCATAGCGACGAAGTGAGCTGGTTGATGTGGGCGGCACCTGGAGGTGCCGTCCACATCTGCTTTGCGCAATCGGTCTCATCTACTGCCCGCCAATCGAGCGACACCGGCCGTACGCGCGTGGGCCGATGTCGTCCGGAGCGGCGAGGCAGTGCGCGCAACATGCGCTGCACTGGCGGTCTGGTCGCTTGACGAGTGGCGTTCCTGCTTGCAGGCGCCAGCCATCGGGCAGGGCGAACTGGTGTGGGTGCAAGTCGGCTCGGCGCCCGGAGCAGCCGAAGGCCACCTCGGCGTCAACCAGCATACAGTCTGGCGCGAAGCCGAAGTGAAGGCGACGGTAGTGCTCCTGGGAGGCCTCGGCACGAAGACTTACAAGGCGAACGCCCTAGTTCCCGTCGGCGAAGCAGCCGGGACGGGCGTGCTCGAGCTTCCTGCGGGTGTTGCCGAAATGGTGCTGTCGCTGGCCGGACATGCCCGGACTAGCTGTGTTCCGGCCCGATCAGGTATCGATGCAGACCTCCGTGCTTGGAGGAAGCTGAACTCTCCAGGGCAGTGACGGCTGGGCATCAGGCATGGCCTCCCCCGTCCCAAGCCGTCCCTCCACAATCCCCCGGGGGCAACGAGGGCCAACCGGCGCGATCGAAGGTGACAAGGGGGATCACCAGCACCGTCGCGCGTGGCCAAGTCCCTGATCCGTCTCGAAAGAGCGCCATCTCGGGCAACCTTGGCGTCAGTCGGAGATTCTTTTAATCTTGGGGTCCAGGGTTCGAACCCCTGCGGGCCCACCACAGATCCCCAAGGAACGCCATCGCCGGGCCTGCACGTGCAAGGGGCGCCCGTGCACCCAAGCGCCACTTACCTGCCATCGGCCTTCATCTTGTCGAAGACCTGCTTCAGCGTCTCGAACAGGGAAACCGACGGCTGGTCACGGCAGACCCGCGCGACCTCCCCGACGATCCCGCGGCTATCGGTCGAGTGGCCGACGCCGTGCTCCGTGCCCGCCCTGTTGCTGCCGGTCCAGAAGCCCAGGATCCAACCGTCCGCGTTGATCCGCATGGACCGGTCCTGCAGGTAGGTCGCGCAACTGATCGTACCCGGTCCGTAGACCTGCATCGCCGTCGACTGGGCCCAGGCCGAGCCGGAGGCGCAGGTGAGAGCCAAGATGAACGCGGCATGTTTCAAGGCACGGTCTCCTGAAGTTGGAAAGAACGACTGACGCTGAGCGCCAGGCCTAATCGAAGTAGTACGGGCTCTCCTTCGACCAGTGGGAGCTGGCGTAACGCGACTTCAGCAGGCGAAAGGCGCGATAGGAAGACCGGTCGTGCCCCTTGCCATATCGGCTGACACGTACCAGCCAGTGCAGCGCCTCCGGCGTGCGCGGGTCCTCTGGATGCGCCCGCGCATAGTCCAGGATGTCGTTCCAGACATAGCGCAGGTTCGGGGCGTCGGCAGGCGCATAGCGGCCACGTTCGGCGTCCGCACGCTCCGCCTGGGCCGCCACGTAGCGCGGCGCACGGTAGGCGAACACGCCGGCGCCGCACAGGCCGTCGCACACCACGTCGAGCGGCGGCTGCGGAGCGGCCACGGGCGGTGCCCCCGCCGGAGCATACGCCCAGTCGGGCCAATGACCCTCATAGTCCGCTGGCGCGCCGGCCGGCCTCGTGTAGTCGCCATTCCCGTAGGAGGTGGTGCCCGGCGCGAGGTGGGTCGAGGCACCGGGCATCTTCACCAGGATGAACCAGGCGGCGAACCGCTTGTCCGGCCCCGGCGGCGTCGCGGCGAAGCGGCGCCATTCCGGTGTCATCGCCGGCAACAGGCCCACCAGATCGTTGGCCAGGCGGTCCGCAGCCGGGTCGTCGCCGGCCAGCACGGCGCGGGTCCAGCTGGTCAGCGCCACGTCCAGCCGCAGTGGAGCCGACAGGCTCGCCGTCTCGGACAGCGCCAGGCGGTCCGGCAAGGCAAGGCGGTCGATGGTGGCGAGCGCGTCGTCGCCGAAACGGCCGCCGGAGACCGGGCTGTCGTAGTCCGCCTGGTAAGCCGACCCCAGGCACGGGGCCGGCGTGGACGCAGCGCCGGATTGGTCGGGCAGGCAGGCTTGGGTGCGCTGGGCGGCGCGCAGGAAGTCCGCCTGGTTCGCCGCCGCCATCGCCCGCTCCGCCAGGAACAGGTTGCGGGTGCTGACGGACAGGTCGTTGCGCGCCAGGATGGTGTCCAGCAAGGCGGCGGCAGCCACCGGGTTCCCGGGGTCGAGGCGGAGGCGGTGATAGGTTGCGGTCAGCCAGGCCGGGTCGATGTCCGGCAGGGCGGCGGCGGCCGCGGCCAAGCCGGTCGCGGCGGGGCCGGGATTGCTGTCCTGCAGCGCCGCGATCAGCCAGGCCGGGTCTTTCGTGGCGGCCCAGCGGTCGCGCGCATGCGCCAATGCCGCCGCGTCGTCCTGCCAAGGCTCATCGACCTTGTAATGCTCGAACCATTCGGCCTGCGGCTTGTCCGGGGTACGGCCGAACACGCTCAGCCAGTCCAGGAAATCCGGCGTGCCGGCCGGGTCCTGGCCCAGGCGGCGCATGTCCTTGAAGTCCGGTGCCACGGCGTCCGGCACGGTGGCCGCGGTCAGCTCGGCGATCAATGCGGTGCGGCGTGCGGCCGGGTCGCTGCGGTAGGCGAGGGCGTTCAGCAGCGGCTGGACGGAGGCGTGCCCCACCGCATCGGGGGCGAGCGCCTGCAACGTCGTCCGTGCGGTGGCGATCGCCGCCGGGTCCTTGCCGGCAATCGCCGTGGCCACCGCGGCCCGGGCGGCGAGGTAGGGACCGAACTTCTGCCAGGGAGACGCCGGGTCGGCGGCGATGGCGGCGAAACCGGCCTGCGCATCCGCGAAGCGCCGGTCATACAGCGCCATGGCCGCAGATTGGTAGGCGCGGTCGGCCACCAGCCAGGCCGGCGGCGCGTCGGGCAGGGCGGGCATGCCGGTGGTTTGGTGGCAGGTTGCGAACACCGCGTCCTGCCCGTCCAGCCAGGCACGGACCGCGGGATCGGTTGCGCCGTGCGCGGCGATGCGGTCCCGCAGCGTGCTTGCCGCGGTTGCGAAGGCATCGGCGAAGCAGGTCTGCACGTTGTAGAAGTCACCGACCGGGTGGAACAGCACGATGTAGTCGATGTCCGCAACGCCCGGCACCGCCATGCGCGCGGTGCGCCAGGCCTTGGTGATGTCGTCGCCAGAGTCGGCATCGCAGCACGGCAGTGCCAGACCGTGGCCCGGGACGACGCCCACCGGCTGCCCATGCAGCAGACGCCAGCCGGCGAACAGGCGCGACCAGGGCGAGTTCCCCATCAGCACGCCCACCTTGCCGCCGCCGTAGAACGCATCCTGTTCGGCTGCGGTGCCGCCATACGGGTCGAGCGCGAAGGGCACCACCACATCCGCGCCGGACGCGCGGGCCGTGGTGCCGGCGGCGAGGCAGGCAAGGATCACGGCAGCGGCAAGGCATGGGCGCATCACAGGCTCCTGAGGATGGCAGCGAGGTGGGCCTGCGTCCACGGCGCAGGGTCGAACAGAAAGATCCGCCGGCTGCCTGGCAGGCCGGCGAGGGGAGTGTCCACCGCCACGCCCACCGAGCGGCCGCAATGGGGGTCGCCGAAACTGCCACCCGCCGCCAGGCGCTGCTGCAACGCCGCACCGCCCGGGCCCATGCGGAACAACATCGGCACCACGTCATCCACCGGCGCGGCACCCAGCCAGCGCTCCGTGTCGCACCAGGAGGCGAGGGCCGTCATCGACAGCGGCCGACCCGGCCGAAGCCCGGCGCGCACATCGTGCAGCACGTCCAGCAATACCCCGCGCTCGGAGGCGCGGACCTCGAAGTCGATCTGCAGTTCCGCGAACCGCGGATCGGCCATCAGCGAGAGGATGGCGGCGGCCGCGGTCCCACGTTGGGCCGCAGTCCAGGCAAGCGGGCGCGTGTGGTCGATCTCCACATGCACCGTGCCGATCACGCTTTGGCCCGGTGATGTCCGCGCCGGCTGCAGGCGAGGCCGGGCGATCGCATCCTCGCCGCGAAGCATCACGGTGCCTGCCAGCACGGCCACCTCCACGCCGTCCCCGGCGAAGCGAAGGTCCTCCGGCCGCTCCCACGCCCAGAGAACCAGCTTCGTCGGCGCTGGACGGTGCAGCCAGGCCAGAAGGAGAAACGAGGCCAGCAGCACCGCCAGGCCTGGGAGCATGGTGCGGACCAGGGGCAAGCCGAGGGGACGTCGGGTGACTGCCGCATGTGAGGTCCGGTGCATCCTCGACTCGCTGCCCTCGCTTCGGCGACATGCTCGACGGTGGCTATACCCTCATGGTAGGTCGGTGGTCCACGCATCGGGAACCATGCCGGACTGCCGGTATGGCAAAGGAGCATCGAGGGTCGTGAGGAAAAGGATCGTGCTGGCGCTATGGGGTGCCTGCCTGGGCAGCGTTGCCGCTGGCGCTGCGGCACAGCCGTCCTCCTGCCGGGCGACGCTCGGGCCGGCTGCGTCCGCAGTGCTCGTGGACCGGTGCTTGGACGTTTCGCCCGCGACCCATCCCCCCTGCAATGCATCCAATCCGTGCAACGTCATCCGCGCCGAGATCGAACGGGGCTGTGCGATGCTGTCGACGGACAAACCGGACTATTGCGGCGACGCCGCCCCGCAGTGAGCGTCCGCGCAGGCCGGTGCCGCGCGCCGTGCCGCATGGTGCTTGCTCACTCGGCCTGACCTTGCAGCAGCGGCGCCGAGGCCGCGTGGACGATCCTGGCCAATTCCTTGATGCACCCATCGATCCAGTCGGGGTCGGCCGCCGCGAAGCTGAGGCGCAGGAAGGAGCCGGCTGGTTCGGCGGGATACCAGTGCCGCCCGGCACTGACGAGGATGCCGCGTTCGGCTGCACGCCGCTCGACCTCCAGGTCGGAGACGCCGCGCGGCAACGCGCACCAGAGATGCAATCCGCCTGCCGGCAGGCTCGGCAAGCAGTCCGGCCCCAAATGGAGGCGCAGGGCCGCCGCCAAGGCGTTCCGGCGGGTCCGCAAGGCCGCGCAGAGCGAGCGGAGGTGACGCGGCCAGCTGCGCGCCGAGACGAGCTGCAACGCGGTCTCCTGCAAGATGCCGGGCACGAAGAAGTCGTCGACCAGCCGCGCCGCGCGCAACCGCTCCAGGGCAGCGCCGCGCGCGCAGATCGCGCCGATGCGGAGGCCGGGCGCCGCGCACTTCGTCAGCGAGCGGACGTAGATGACGTGCCCGTCACGGTCCTGCGGCGCGAGCGGCGGGGGCGGGTCACCCTCCAGGGTGAAATCGCGCGCCCAGTCATCCTCGATGAGGAACGCGCTGGCCCGCGCCGTCGCGGCGATGACGGCGGCGCGGCGCTCGGGCGCCAGCACGGCGCCGGTCGGGTTGGCGTGGGTCGGCTGGCAGTAGAAGATCCTGGCGCCCGTGCGGTGGAAGGCATCGGCCAAGTGGTCCGGCCGCACGCCGTGCTGGTCTGTCGGCACCGGGACGACGCGCAGGCCGGCGGCCTGCGCTGCGGCCAGGGCCCCGACATAGGTCGGGCTTTCGACCAAGATAGGATCGCCAGGCGCTGCCAGGGCGCGGAAGGCGGCGGCGTTGGCCGCTTGGGTACCGGGGCAGATCGTCACCTCGTGCGGCTGGAAGGCGCCCGGCGTCGAGATGGCGAACCACGCACGCAGGGCTGGCAGGCCTTTGGCCGACATGCGGCCCCACACTCCGGGCCGGCGCAGCGCGCGGCTGGACGACGCGGCCAGCAGGGCGGTCGGCTGGAGTTCGGCCGGAAGGTAGCCGGCGTTCAACGCCCGCGTCTGGCCAGCCGACGGCACGAGGCACAGGCTCTCCAGCCCGCCCGCGGTCGCGCGCACGGGACCCAGCGCCAGGCTCTGCCAAGTCAGGTCGGAGGTCTGTTGGTGTAGGTCTGGCCTTTGGGCGACGAACGTGCCCTGTCCAGGCCGAGCTTCCACCACCCCCTCGCGCGTCAAGCCGTCCAGCGCCTGCTGCACGGTCACGGGGCTGACGTGCAGCTCGGCCATCAGCGTACGGATGGATGGCAGCCGCGATCCTGGTGGCTGCCCCGCGGCAAGGCCTCGCAGGTGTTGCGTCACACGAGCTGAGCTGTTATCGGTTTTCATGTCGAACCATAGTATCGCTACTGCGACCTTGCGGATAGTGCAACAGCCTGGTGAGAGGTCTTCGTGACGGCGGGGCTGCTGCTCGCTTTCGCAGGCTTCGCGTTCGTGAGCTCCATCACGCCCGGGCCGAACAACGCCATGCTGCTGGCCTCCGGGGTGAACTACGGGTTCCGCCGCACCGTGCCCCACATCGCCGGTGTCAGCCTCGGTTGCGTGGCCATGCTGGTCCTGGTCGGGCTGGGATTGGGGGAGGTGTTCGCCGCCATACCCCAGCTCTACGTCGTGCTGCGTTACGCGGGTGCGGCATACCTCCTGTGGCTGGCCTGGAAGATCGCGAACGCTGGGCCGATGACGGGCGACAAAGCGGATGGACGGCCCATGACATTCTGGCAGGCGGCAGCGTTCCAATGGGTCAACCCGAAGGCCTGGATCCTGGTGGTCGGGGCAGTGAGCACCTACGCGCCGCGTGACGGCTTCGGGCAGAACGTGGCGGTGCTGGCGCTGCTGCTCGGCCTGATCAACGCGCCCACCATCTGCATCTGGGCCGGCTTCGGGACTGCGGTGCGGCCCTTGCTGACCCACCCGAGCCGTGCCCGGCTGTTCAACGTGACGATGGCCTTGCTGTTGGTCCTGTCGCTGGTTCCGATGCTTGGTCAGTGAGGAGGCCACGAGCAGGGGCGGGATGGTCGAGCGTCCGATCTGCTCTGTCGTCGGCTGGGGCGTGAGCGCCGCAATCCTGCTGCGACCTTGTTGCGCTCACCAGACCAAGTCGCATAATGCATATTATGGAAAGTAACGGCTGAGCTACTCGGCCCATGCAACCTGCTTGCAGAAGAGCCAGGTTCGACCGTTACCGCTAAACCGGTGCGCAAACGACCGTTTGCGCAAGCACTGAAGCCGAAAGCCGCGGCGGAGCCGGTCGGCCACGGCGCCGCCGCTGGCACGGGCGGGATGCTGCTCGGCTACGCTCAGGTGTCTAAGGGCGGCGACGAATAGGGCTCGCCTGCGATGACGCTTCACGCATCTCCGCATGGCTGGTGGCCAAGCCCGCTGCAAGAGCCGCCTCGTGCAAGGCTTCCACGACAGGATCATCAGCGGCCCTGTCAAAGAATAAGGATGCAAAACGAGACAGGCTTAGCCTATTAGCACGCATCAAAGCCGTCATCATTTTGGTAAATTTTCCAAGCGTGCCGTAGTGATACTGCGTCTCAAGCCGTTTACGCTGAGCCGGTGTTAAGACAGCGACCGCACCATACGCAATAGATAAACTACGCTCTTCAAAAGACTTGCTCGCTGCGAGTTCATCATAGGCGACCTTCTCAGATGTCCCGTGTCCAAACCAGCCGTGTTCCTGTCGCCCTTGATCCTGCCAACCCATCCCACACCATCTGCCGTGATCCTCCAGAGTAGAACAAAGGGGGGACGTTTGTATGTGATAAAATGACACCTCGCTTGCCATCTTCTGAACCCGCTTAGGTGGATTCCAACACCAGTCCATCCCAACCAGCCTCCACCCCAGTCGGCAGCCACTTCAACAGCCAGGCCCAGTCGAGGTCCGGGCCCATATGCGTCAGTACGGTCCGCCGGACGCCGAGGTGGCGCGCCCACTCCACCACCCGGTCGACATGGGCGTGCGTGCCGTGCGCCGTGCGCTGGAAACATCCCACCAGCCACGTGTCGACGCCGCGCAGCACGTCGAAGGCTGCATCGTCCAGCGCCACCACGTCCGTGGAATAGGCGAACGAGCCGATCCGCAACCCGGCGGTCTTCATGACGCGATGGTCTTGCTCGAACGTCTGCACCGACAGCCCGGCGACATCCAGGCGGTCGCCGAAACGGAACGGATGCGGCACCATCACGGGGCGAAAGAAGCCAGGCGGCCGCCATGGCATGAAGGCGTAGTCGAAGCGGCGGACCAAATCCGCAAGCGTCGCCTCGGTCGCGAAGGCTGGAAGCGGCATGTTGGCGATCCGGTTCAGGATCCGGACGTCGTCCAGGCCGGTGATGTGGTCGGCATGGCTGTGCGTGAACAGCACCGCGTCGATGCGTGGCACCCCCGCGGCCAGCAACTGCACCCGCATGTCAGGCCCGGTGTCGACGAGCAGCCGTCCGCCTGAGGCCCCCTCGACCACGATGGAACATCGGGTGCGGCGATTGCGCGGTTCCGCCGGGTCGCAGGCTCCCCAATCGCCATGGCCGTCCACTCCGCCGAGTTGCGGCACCCCAGCGGAGCCGCCGCAGCCCAGGACCGTCACGCGCATGGAGCGGCGCGGCGGAACAGACGGCGGAAGTTGGCGGTCGTCTGCGCGGCCAACGCATCCGGAGTCACGCCACGGAGCTCTGCCACTGCTGCGGCCGTCTTGGCGACGTAGGCGGGTTCGTTGCGCTTGCCCCGGAACGGGACTGGCGCGAGGTATGGCGCGTCGGTCTCCACCAGCAACCGGTCGGCCGGAACATCGCGTGCGATCTCCTTGTTCTCGATCGATTTCGGGAAGGTCACGATGCCCGAGAAGCTGAGATAGCCGCCCATCTCCAACGCGGCGTCGGCAAGCCTTCGTCCCGACGAAAAGCAATGGAGCAGGAAATCGAACGCTCCCCCCTCCTCCCGCTCCTCCCGCAGGATGGCCGCGATATCGTCATCGGCAGCGCGTGCGTGGATGCAGAGGGGAACGTCCGCCAGGCGCGCACCGCGAATATGCGCGCGGAACGAGTCTTGCTGCACATCCTTGGGAGCCGTGTCGTAGAAGTAGTCCAACCCGGACTCGCCGATCCCGATGACCTTCGGATGCCGCGCCATCGCTGCCAAGGCGTCCGGCGCGGCCACCGGCGCCTGCGCTGCGCTGCTTGGATGGACTCCAACCGTGCACCAGACATTCGCGTGTCGTTCCGCGAGCTCGCGGATGGCAAGCGACTGCTCGACCGTCGTGCCGATCGTCACCAGTTCGCCTACGCCCGCCGCGGCTGCACGCGCCAGGACCGCTTGGATGTCGTCGGCGAAGTAGTCGAGGTGGCAGTGCGAGTCGACCAGCATGTCAGGCGGCGTCACCAGTGTAGCGTGGGAAGATGCCACGGGGGGGCGGCAGCCGGGCTCCACCGGGCAGCGGCGTTGCCAAAGCGGCCAGGCTTCTGGCCGCCTCGGGCACGGCCAGCTGGTCCAGCATCGCCGCCATGCTGTCGGGCATGAACGGCTGCAGCACGGTTGCGATGTGGCGCAGGGTATCAGCCAAGACACGCAACACACTGGACATGCGGGCGACGTCGGTCTTCCGCAATGCCCACGGCGCCTGGCGGTCGACATAGGCATTGGCGGCCCGGACGACGCGCCACACGTCATCGAGCGCCTCGCCGTAGGCTTGGTGCAGCAGCTTCGGCTCCATGCTGTCGGCCAAGGCAGCCGCCTGTGCGAGCAGGTCCGCGTCTTCTTCCGTTCCGACCCCCCGTTCAGGCAGCGCGCCGTCGCAGTTCCTGGCAATCAGCGACAGCACCCGTTGCGCTAGGTTCCCCAGGTCGTTTGCCAACTCGCTGTTCATGCGGCTTATCAGAGCCCGGCGGTTGAAGTCGCCATCGTTGCCGAACGGCATTTCCCGCATCAGGAAATAACGCAGCACGTCGAGGCCGAACTCGGCTGCGAGATCGCGCGGATCGACCACGTTGCCGACCGACTTGCTCATCTTCTCGCCTTCCACGGTCCACCACCCGTTGGCAAACACCCGCTTCGGCACCGCCAACCCTGCCGCCATCAGCAGGGCCGGCCAAATGACGGCGTGGAACCGTGCGATATCCTTGCCGACGAAATGGATGTCGGCGGGCCAGAACCGCCAACGGGGGTTCGCAGCATCCGGGTAGCCGAGGGCCGTCATGTAATTGGCCAAGGCGTCGACCCAGACATACATCACCTGGTCCGGGTCGCCCGGGACCGGCACGCCCCAGCGCAAGGTCGCGCGGCTCACCGACAGGTCGGTCAGCCCCGAGCGCACGAAGCTGACCACTTCGTTGCGCGTCGACACCGGGCCGAGGAAATCCGGGTTTTCGGCGTAGAAGGCGAGCAGCCGTTCCCCCCAGGCCGACATGCGGAACAGGTAGTTGGGCTCCCTCACCCACTCCACCGGCGAGCCGAAAGGCGAGACCTTGGTGCCGTCCGACCGGGTGGTGACCTCCTCGTCGGTGTAGAACGCCTCGTCGCGCAGCGCGTACCACCCCTCGTAGTGGCCGAGGTAGATCTCCCCACGGTCGGCAAGGATCTGCCAAAGCGCGGTGCAGCCCCGCTTGTGCCGCTCCTCCGTCGTGCGGATGAAGTCGTCGAAGGAGATGTTCATCCGCGCCGCCATGTCGCGGAACTCCGCGGCCAGGCCGTCCACGAACGCCTGCGGGTCCTTGCCGGCGGCGGCGGCGGCCTGCGCCACCTTCTGCCCGTGCTCGTCGGTGCCGGTGAGGAACAACACCTCCCTGCCCCGCAGCCGCATCCAGCGCGCCAGCACGTCGGCGGCAACGGACGTGTAGGCGTGGCCGATATGCGGGGCGCCGTTCACGTAATAGATCGGCGTGGTGATGTAGACTGTGTCGCTCATGGTCCGTTCAGCAGTGCGATCGACGACAGCAGCGCCTGGCGCCGGTCCAGGTTGAGGCGCTCCGTCTCGGTCTGGATTTGCCCCAGCGACTGCCATACTTCCACCCAGGCGGCTAGGGGCCGCAGGTCCGCGAGCCGCTCCGGAGCCCCCTTGGCGGCTCGCCTGACGATCGTGGACAGACCGTCCCGCAACAGGGTCATGAACGGCGTGAAGCGATCCTCCGCACGGCCGCCGAGTTGTTCGGCGATGCTGAAGGCGCGCAGCTTCGGCAAGTTCGGGACGGCGCCCAGCACTTCGGCGGCGATGGTGGCGAGTTGCACGCCCTTGTCCTCGGCCAGCAGCAGCGCCCGGCCGGGTGATCCACCGGAGAGCCCGGCGAGTTGCGCGCGCTCGGCCGAGGGTGTTTCCGGCAGGAGAGCGGCCAAAGCGGCCGTCATCTCGGCTGGGCCGAGCGGCAGGAGCCCGAGGCGGCGGCAGCGGCTGCGGATGGTGGGCAGCAGGCGGCCCGGCGCATCGCAGGTCAGCAGCAGGACGGCGCGGGCCGGCGGCTCCTCCAGCATCTTCAGCAGGGCGTTGGCCGCATTGCGGTTCATGTGCTCGGCGCCGTCGATCACCACCACGCGCCAGCCGCCCTCCGCCGGCGTGAGGCGCAGGAAGGCGGAGACGGCCCGCACGTCGTCGACGACGATCTCGCCGCGCCGCCGGCCCTTCTTCTCGTCCCACTCGCGTTCGATGGTGAGCAGGTCCGCATGGCTGCCCATGGCGATGCGGCGGAACACCGGGCTCGCCGGGTCGAGCGTGAGCGTGCCGCCGCTGCCGGACCCGGCCAGCAGCCGACGGGCGAAGCGGAAGGCGAGCGTGGCCTTGCCCACGCCGGATGGGCCGGCGAGCAGCCAGGCATGGTGCAGCCGGCCGCTCCGCATCGCGTCCAGGATCTGCGCCTCGGCTGGCGCGTGGCCGAAGAAGGCCGGGTTCTCCCGCGGTTCGGGAGTCATCCCAGCCCCCGTGACCCATGAAAGCCCTCTCCCGCTGGGAGAAGGACGGGTGAGGGTCCCGCCCACGGCAAGGAGATCGTGAAGGCCGGCAGCACCCTCACCCCGCCCTCTCCCACAGGGAGACTGCTCGGAGGAGCGTGCCGAACACCGTCTCCCCGTCACCGTTCGCGTCGATCAGCGTGCAGCGCTCCGGCGCCTGCGCAGCGATGTCGCGGAAACCGGCGGCGACGCGGGCGTGGAACCCGGCGCCAAGCCGATCGTATCGGTCGAGCGCCCGACCGCGGCGCGCCATCCGCTCGGCTGCGACGGCTTCGGACACGTCCAGCACCAGCGTCAGGTTCGGCACGATGCCCAGCATCCCGCTCAGCGCCGTGATGCGCGTGCGGTCCGCGCCCTGGCCATAGCCCTGGTATGCCATCGTCGAGTCACCGAACCGGTCGCACACCACGACCATCCCGGCTGCCAGGGCCGGGCGGATGGTGCGGGCGACGTGGTCCGCGCGCGCGGCGAAATGCAACAGCGTCTCCGCGTCCGCGGACCAGTCATGCCGGCCGGCCAGCAGCAAGCCCCGCAGCGTCTCGGCCCCTGGCGAGCCACCAGGCTCCCGCGTCAGCAGGACCGCCCTGCCCCGCTCGGCCAGCCAGGCCGCCAGAAGCTGGGCCTGGGTGGATTTGCCGGCGCCCTCGCCGCCCTCCAGCGTGATGAACAGCGGCGCTCAGCTGCCCAGCACGTAGTGGCTGAGCACGGAGACGGCCCGGCCGGGCAGCCCCTGCCGCGGCACGTCGGCGCCGGCCAACAGCGGGACCTGCATGTCCGGCACCCCTTTGCCGCCGACCACCAGCTTGCCCAGCGTGTCGCCGCGCCCGATCGGGGCTGGAACGGGCGCCGCGTACTGCACCTCGATCTTCGCCGTGTTGCGCCATTGGCGCGGCATGGTGATCACCAGGTCTCGCCCGCCGACCAGGGGCACCGTCGGTTCCGTGCCGAGCCACACCTTGACCGTCTCGACCGTGTCGCCGGCGTTGAACAGGGTCACGTTCTCGAACTCGCGGAAGCTCCACTCGAGCAGCCGCTCGCTCTCCTCGGCCCGCGCGTGCATGGAGGTGAGTCCGTTCACCACCAGGATCACGCGACGGCCGCCGCGGTCGGCGCTGCCCACCAGCCCATACCCGCCCGCATCGGTGTGCCCGGTCTTCAACCCGTCTGCCAGGCCCTTCTGCACCAGGGAGTTGCGGTTCTCCTGGCTGATGCCGTTGTACTTGAACGACGTCTCCTTGTCGTAGTGGTAGTACTCGGGGAAGTCGCGGATGATGTGCGATGCCAGCGTGGCGATGTCCCGGCAGCTCATGTGCTGGGTCGCATCGGGCCATCCGGTGCAGTTCGCATAGTTGGTGTTGGTCAGGCCGAGGTCGTGGGCCTTGGCGTTCATCTGCTCGACGAACTGGTCTTCCGACCCGGCGATCCCCTCCGCCAGCACGATGCAGGCGTCGTTGCCCGACTGGATGATCATGCCGCGGATCAGGTCCTCCACCTTCACGCTGCCGCCCTGCGGCACGAACATCTTGGAGCCCTGCATCCGCCAGGCCTTGTCGGACACCGGCAGCTCCTGGTCCAGCTTCAGGCGGCCGAGCTTCAGCATGCTGTAGACGATGTAGGCCGTCATCAGCTTGGTCATCGAGGAGGGCGGTTGCTGGATGTCCGCATCCTTGTCCAGCAGCGAGGCGCCCGTGTTGAAGTCGACGATGAAGGCATACCGCGCCGCCGTGTCGATGGGCCCCAGCGGCGTCGTGGCAGGGCTGCCGGTCGGCACCGGGTCCGGCGCCTTGCCATGCCCGGCGTGCGCCGCGTGGGCGGCGCCCGGATGGTGTTGGGCGAGCGCGGGGATCGCGGCCAGGGCCGAACCCCCGGCGAGCAGGATGCGTCGCGTCAGGTTTGGTGTCATGGGCCGCTCCTATTCCACAACCAGGTGGGAGTCGATTACGCCGGCACGCCGTGCCTGGTCCAGTGCCGCGTCGGCCGCCGCGACCGACCGGAACGGCCCGGCCCGGACGCGGAAGCGCTCGCTGCGGCCCTCCCGCACCTGCTCGATGTCCGGGTTGAGCCCGGTAAGCTGTGCGGCGACCCGCCTGGCGTAATCGGCGCGGCTGAACTCGCTGGCACGCAGGTAGATCGCGCCGGGCACCGGCGGCCCTTGCACCACCTGGTCCGGCAAGCGGTCCGGCACCCGTGCGGCCGAGACGGTGGACGGCCCGGCCGGGGCCGGACCGCCGGGTACGACCCGCCCACGCGCGGATTGCCCAACCCCCGGTGGCGGCGCCAGCGCTTCGGCGGACACGGCAGCCAGCGGCGCCGCGGTGACCGCCAGCTTCGGGCCGCCGCCCACCTGGTCGGCCAGTTCACGCGTCATCTCGCCGTCCAGTTGGACCCGGACCTGCGTGCCGTCATGGGCGCCGAGCAGGTCCGCCGCATGCCGGGTGAGGCCGACCAGCCGGCCTGGGTCGACCGGGCCGCGGTCGTTCAGCCGGACCAGCACCTGCCGCCCGTTCTCCAGGTTGGTGACGCGGGCGATCGCCGGCAGCTGGAGCGTGTGGTGCGAGGCGGCCAGGGCCGAGGCGTCGAAACGCTCGCCATCCGCGGTCAGACCGGGTTGCGCGGGGGCGATGGCGGCCAGGCCGGTCGCATCGTACTCCGTCTGGTCCTTCGGATAGTACCACACGCCGCCCAACTGGTAGGCCGCACCCAGCGTGTAGTGCGCCGGGGCCGGTGCGGGCGGAGGCCGGCGGCCGAACAATCCGCATCCCGCCAGCCCGGCCGCCAGCAGCAGGGTGCAGGCCGTGCGGACGCTCAAGTCACCATGTCACCCAGCAGGCTGACCGCCAGGGCGTAGAAATCGGACGGGTTGTAGCGGCGGATCGCTTGGAAGTTGGCGTAGACCATGAACGCCGCGCCGCCCGCGCCGTCCGGCATCACCACGGCGCCGACCGGGTCCGGCCGGCTGAACGCCGAGCCGTCGTCGCGGCGCACGCCCATGCGCTGCCACTCGCCGAGCGGGCGCTTGACGTCGCGGCCGACGCTGCTGGCGTCCAGCGACGGCGGCGCCTGCACCGGCTGGCAGGACGGCTCCCCATAGCGCCAGCCGGACATCGCCAGGTAGTTGGCGATCGAGGCCAGCACGTCGGCGCGGCTGTCCCAGATGTCACGCCGCCCGTCACCCTCGAAGTCGACGGCGTAGCGCAAGTAGGAGTCGGGCATGAACTGCGGCTGGCCCATCGCCCCGGCGTAGGAGCCCATCATGCGGCCGGGCATCACGTCGCCATGGTCCAGGATCTTCAGCGCGCTGATCAGCTGGCTGCGGAAGAAGGAGGCGCGACGGCCCTCCCAGGCCAGCGTCGCCAGCGCCTCGATGACGTTGTAGCTGCCCGTGTCGGTGCCGAAATTGCTCTCCAGCCCCCAAATCCCGGCGATCGGGCCGACATCCACCCGGTAGCGCTGCGACACCCGCGCGAACAGGTCGCGGTTGGCGGCGTAGGAGTCGCGGCCGCGGGCGACCCGCTTGTCCGACATGGTGAAGCCGCGGTAGCGCGTCCACGTCATGGTGAACTCGGGCTGCTTGCGGTCCGCGTCGATCACTTTCTGGTTGGGGCCGATGCCAGCGAAGGCGGCCTCCAGCGTCGCCTCCCGCACGCCGTTGCGCCGCGCCTCCGCCCGCACGCCGCCCAGGAACGCGCCGAAGCTGTCCTGCGCCCGGGCGGCCCATGGCGTTGCGGCCAGGCCGCCGAGCAGGAGGCGGCGGCGCATCAGAACCGCACCGAGGCGGCGAGGGAGCCGAAGTTGAACAGGCCGGCCTTGGCGGTGCGGAACTCCTGCGTCTGCCAGGTCTGCGTGTAGGTGATCCGCACGCCGCGGTAGATCACCGCCGCGCCCAGCTCCAGTTCGCCCACGTCCCACTTGGTGGCGACGTGGCGGCTGCTCTGGAAGTTGTTGCCGGTCAGCGTCACGTCCGTGCCCACCGCCTGCCCGTCCACCCCGCCGAACACGTACCAGACGAAAGGCTGGGTGGGCGTGTAGGCGTCCGTGCCGGAGAAGCCCGGGTTGATGCGGGACGCGCCGTAGTCGCTCCCCAGCCCCTGCCCCAGCCGGAGGATGACGCCGGCCTGGACGTAGTTGCGCTCCAGCCCGAAGCCGAGCTTGACGTTGGGCAGCGCCTCGAACGCGATGTCCTGGTACGAGCCCAGCGGCACGCGCCAGGTGCGCTCCGGCGTGATCTCGAACAGCGGCTCGTTCTTCAGCTGGGTGCTCCAGCCGCGGTTGGGCGTGTCGCCGATCAGGTTGTGGAAGCCGTTCTGCACGTCCTCCCCAGCAGCGCCCGGCCCGACCACGCCCACCATGATGGACAGCACCGTGCGCGACGCGTCGGTGTCGTGGATCAGCGCGCCGGTGAGGCCGAGAATGCCGGCATAGGGATGGTCTTCCAGCGAGGGGTTGCGCGTCTGCGTGTCGCGCGGGGTGAAGATGGACTGGCTGAGGTCGAGGCTGACCCGCTGCACCCCGTCGCCCCAGATCTCGTTGGCCGCGGTCTGCAGGGCGGCGGGCACCTGGTTGGTGCCGGAGGTCCAGCCCAGGCGCAGCCCGCTGGTGTAATACTGGTCCGAGGTGCCACGCAGCGTGGACACGGCGTCGTTCTCGACCTGCAGGGTCACGATGTTGGAGTCGTCCTGCAGCGGGGCCGCGGCGGCAGGCAGGCTGAGCAGACCGGCGGCGGCGAAGGCGAGGACCTGGCGCGACATGGAGACCTGTTTCGACGTGGCGTGGCGCTTGGATAAAGGGTTGCGCGGCGCGGCGAAACCCTTTCCATAGCGCCGGTCGGGACAGGTGGCCGAGTGGTTTAAGGCAGCGGTCTTGAAAACCGCCGAGGTGCGAGCCTCCGTGGGTTCGAATCCCACCCTGTCCGCCGCATCCGGGCGGGTTTCTGCCAGCCTACGCTTTCCGATTGCCATCTATTCACCAGACAGGGCAGCGTTCTGGCATGGGAACAATAATCCGCGCCTTGACCGTCGCGCTTCTGTTGGCGGTGCCAGGCATCGGCCGCACGCAGCCAGCCCCGTCCGTCGTCCTCAAACTGAGCCAGTTCCTGGGGCCGACAAGCTTTTTCGCACAAGACTTCGCCGAGCCGTGGGCTCGCGAGCTGGAAGCACGGTCCGGCGGCCGCATTCATGTCGAGTTGTTCGACGGCTCCACGCCGCTGGGCGGTGTCACTGCCCAGGCTAGCCAGGTGCGCGATGGCACGGTCGACATCGCGCTCGGGCTACGCGGCGCCGAGGGCGACAAGTTTCCGCGCACCTCGCTGATCGAGTTACCCTTCCTGGTGCATGATTCGGCAAGCGGCTCGAGGGCGCTCTGGACCCTGTTCAAGCAGGGTGCGTTCGGACCGGAGTTCGGCGACTACAAAGTGCTGGCCCTGTTCGTTCACAACCCTGGGCTGGTGCACACCGCGACCAGGCCGGTGCACAGCATCGCGGACATGAAAGGCCTCCGCTTCCGTGCGCCGAACCAAGCCGTGGCCGCCGCTTTGCAGCAGATCGGTGCCGTTTCCGCCATCCTGCAAGTGAATGACGTGATGCCGGCCGTCCACAACGGCAGCATAGACGGGATCATCACGAATTGGGGCAACCCGCTGCCCGGCTTCAATGCCGAGATGCACTTCCATACCGAGGTCGCGTTCTACACCTCGGTCTTCTTCGTCGTGATGAACAAGGCGCGATACGAGAGCCTGCCGGTGGATTTACGGCAGGCCATCGACGCACAGTCCGGCGATGTCCTCGTGGACCGTTTCGGCTTGCTGTGGAACAAGTGGGATGCGCCAGTCCGGGACGGCGCGACCGGTCCCGATCAGACACTGATCACGCCGACGGAGTCGGAAATGGCCGGTTGGCGGGACGGCCTTCGGCCGGTGACCGACCGCTACGTCGAGGCGCTCAAGTCACAGGGGATTGGCGACGCCCAGGCGATTTACGATCGCCTGGTTGCCACATTGCCCAAGCCGTAGCCGTCCTACTCCGCAGCCTTGCGCTGCGCGAAGAACCGGTTCTCCGGACGCGGCAGCCCGAGGTTCTCGCGCAGCGTCGCGCCCTCGTATTCCGTGCGGAACAACCCACGCCGTTGCAACTCGGGCACCACCTTGTCGACGAAGTCCTCCAGCCCCGCCGGCAGGAACGGGAACATGACGTTGAAGCCGTCGCAGGCCTCCGTCATCAGCCATTCCTCCATCTGGTCGGCGATGCCAGCGGGCGTGCCCAACATCGTCAGCCCGCCATAGCCGGCGCCGCGCTGGGCCAGCTGTCGCACCGTCAGCCCCTCGCGCGCCGCCAGGTCGATGGCGGCCTGGCGGCCACTGCGCCCGGCGTTGGTCTCCGGGATCGGCGGCAGCGGCGCGTCCAGCTCGAACTTCGATGCATCGGTGCCGAGCCGCATGGACAGGTTCGGCAGCGCGCTGTCGATGTGCACCAGGCTGTCCAGCTTGGCGTGCTTGGCCTGCGCCTCGGCCACCGTGTCGCCGACGATCACCAGCGCGCCGGGCAGCACCTTCAGGTGGTCCGGGTTGCGCCCCAGCTTGCGCATGCGGCCCTTCACGTCGGCGTAGAGGCTGCGCCCGTCCTCGATCCGGATGGCGCTGGCGAAGATCACCTCCGCCGTCTCGGCCGCGATCTGCCGCCCGGCCTCGGACGCGCCGGCCTGCACCACCACGGGCCAGCCCTGCGGCGAACGGGCGACGTTCAGCGGGCCGCGGACGGAGAAGTACGGCCCCTTGTGGTCCAGCACGTGCATGCCCGCCGGGTCGAAGAACACGCCGGCCTCGACGTCGTGGACGAACGCGTCGTCGGACCAGCTGTCCCACAGCCCGGTGACCACGTCGTAGAACTCGCGGGCGCGGCGGTAGCGCTCGTCGTGTTCCATCTGGTCGTCCATGCCGAAGTTGAGCGCGGCATCCGGGTTGGCCGTGGTCACCAGGTTCCACCCGGCGCGGCCGCCGCTCAGGTGGTCCAGCGAGGCGAACTTGCGCGCGATGATGTACGGCTGCTCGAAGGTGGTGGAGGCCGTGGCGACCAGCCCCAGCCGCTCCGTCACCACGGCCAACGCCGGCAGCAGCGTCAGCGGGTCGAACGAGGTGACGGTGGCGCTTCGCTTCAGCGCGTCCATGGACATGTTGAGCACGGCCAGGTGGTCCGCCATGAAGAAGGCGTCGAACTTGCCCCGCTCCAGCGTCTGGGCGAAGTATTTCAGGTGCGCGAAGTTGAAGTTCGCGTCCGGCCAGCCGCCCGGGTAACGCCACCAGGCCGTGTGGATGCTCACCGGCCGCATGAAGGCGCCCAGGCGGAGTTGGCGGGGCTGCGTCATATCCAATGTCCCTATCGGTCGCCGCCGGGACATTGGAAGCGGCCTACGTGATGTCAAACCACACGCGATAGGGCATCCTAGAAGCGGTCGGCCCGATACGGCGCGGGGTCGATCACCGGGACGCGTCCGCCAACCAGGTCGGCGACGAGGCGCCCGGTGAGCGGGCCCGCGGCCAGCCCGATATGGCCGTGCCCGAACGCATGCACCACGTCGGCGCAGGCGCTCGCCGGGCCGATCACCGGCAGGCCGTCCGCGATGGACGGGCGGTGGCCCATCCAGGTGGTGACGCGCTCCGCCGGCAGGTCTCGCGGCAGGCCCGGATAGGTCCGCAACGCGTGGTCGCGCAGGATGTCGGCACGCCGCCAGTCTGGGGCGGCGTCCAGCCCGGCCAGCTCGATTTGCCCGGCGATCCGCAGCGTGCCGGCGGTGACCGTGTTGGCCATCTTCCCGTCGCTCGGCATGATCGGGTGCCGCGGCACGGCCTCGGGGGCGGCGATGGCGATGTGGTAGCCGCGCTCCGTCTCCAGCGGCACGGCGTCGCCCGCCGCGGCAGCGAGGGCGCGGGACCGTGCCCCGGCCGCGAGCACCGCGCGGTCGGCCGCGATCTCGCCGGCCTCGGTGCGCACCGCACGAAGCCGCCCCGCCTCGACGCGCCAGCCCGTCGCCTGGCCCTGGACCCGCCGCAACCCGGCCGACTCCGCGTGGGCGGCGAGGGCTGCGACGTAGGCGCCGGGGTCGCGGCAATGCGCGCCCTCCTCCACCAGCACGCCGAACGTGTAGCGACGGTCGAGTGCCGGCTCCTGCTGGCGCAGCTCGTCGGCATCCAGCTCGATCCAGCGCACGCCGTTGTCGCCGCGCAGGCGCCAGGCGAGTGCCTCCGCCATGAAGTCGGCGCGGCTGGGAAAGACGTAGAGCAGGCCCTGCCGCGCGACCAGGTCCGCAACGCCCGCTTCCTCCGCCAGGCGACGGTGCCGGTCGGGCGCGTCGCCGATCAGCGGGCGCAGAGCGCGGGCGGTGGCTTGCACCCGGGCGACGGTGGACCCGGCGCGCAGGTAGCGGGCCAGCCAGGGTATCAGCCGCGGGAAATAGCGCCAGCGGATCGCCAGCGGGCCGAGCGGGTCCGCCAGGTAGCCCGGCACCTTGCGCCAGGCGCCCGGCAGCGATGTCGGCACCACGGAGGCCGGACTGAGCCAGGCGCCGTTGCCGAAGCTGGCCTGGTGGCGCCCGCCCGGCGTCTCCGGCTCCAACAGGGTCACGGCATGGCCGTCCCGCAGCAACTCGATGGCGCAGCACACGCCGACGATGCCGCCGCCGACCACGACGACGGTGTGGGGCGCATCCTGGGTCATGGCAGCTCCGGTCGCTCGGCGGTTGGCGGTCTCGCGTGCAGGTGGCTATAGCCTGCGCGGGTGCACACGGACCACCACCCGCCCGCCGCCACGACTACGGAGCCATGGCGGAACGTGGCGCTCCGCCTCGAATACGACGGCACGGGCTTCGCCGGGTGGCAACGGCAGGAGGGCGTGCCCACGGTGCAGCAGGTGCTGGAAGACGCCGCCGCCAAGCTGGCCGGCCGCCCGGTGGCCAGCGCCGTCGCCGGGCGCACGGATGCGGGGGTGCACGCGGCCGGCCAGGTGGCGATGCTGGCGCTGCCCGCCCGGTTCACCGCGGACCGGGTGCGCGAGGCTATGAACTTCCACATGAAGCCACATCCCGTGGTCGTGCTTGCCGCCACCGCCGCGCCGGACGGCTGGAATCCTCGCTTCTCCGCCATCCGTCGCTGCTACGAGTATCGCATCCTCAATCGCCGAGCCCGGCCGAGCCTGGCGCTGAACCGGGTGTGGCACCTGCCGCACCCGCTCGACGCCGCTGCCATGGCGGAGGCGGCGCGGCACCTGCTGGGGCGACACGACTTCACCTCGTTCCGCGCGGCGGCATGTCAGGCCAACAGCCCGCTGCGCACGCTGGACCGGCTGGACGTGCATCGCGACGGCGACGTGATCGTGGTCAAGGCGGAGGCTCGGTCCTTCCTGCACCACCAGGTCCGCAACATGGTGGGCAGCCTGGCGCAGGTGGGAAGCGGCCGCTGGACGGCGGGGCGGATGGGCCAGGTGCTGGCGGCCTGCGACCGGGCCGCCGCTGGCCCGACCGCCCCCGCCGCCGGCCTCTGCCTGCAGTCGGTGCATTACGAGGCGGGGATGCCGTTCACCAGGTAGTCGGCGACCTGCGGCACCAGGATCAGGAGCGCGGTCGCCACGTTGACCATCGCCACCATCGCCGCGGCGCGCCACCGGGTCAGCGACAGGGCGTGCCGGGCCAGGAACCAGTTCAGCCAGAGCCCGTAGGAGAACAGCAGTGCCACGCCCGTCCCTGCCGCGGCATCCCCGCTGAACCCTATGCCCATCAGCACGGCCATCAGCATCAGCACCGCCGCCAGCACGACGGGTGCCGCCCACTGGCACCAGCAGAACGCCGTGGCGAACCGGCGCCACAGCGGCGCGCGGCCCCACCAGCGCGCGACCTCGAACGACAGCACCAGCGGGCCCAGCAGCCCGACCGAGACACCGGCCGCGTCGGTCACCGCCTGGCGGTTGCGGCCCAGCAAACCCAGGACAACGCCCACCAGCAGGAAGGCCAGCAACGGCGCCAACGCCGCCAACACCGATTGCGGCGTGTCGCCAAACTGGCGCAGCCCCTCTGCCCGGCCGCGTGCCACCAGCATGATGCCCAGCAGAACGTTGGTGAACGGCCGCCGCGGGGGACTGGGCGAGGTCATGGGACGAAGGCGTGCAGCACGGCGGCATACACTTCGGTGAGCTTGTGCAGATCGGCCACCGCCACGTGCTCGTCCGCCATGTGCATGGTGGCGCCGACCAGGCCGAACTCGGCGACCGGGCAGTAGCGCGCGATGAACCGGGCGTCGGACGTGCCGCCCCCGGTGTCCAACTTCGGGGCGATGCCGGTCACCGACTGGATCGCGGCCGTCAGGCGATCGGTCTGCGGGCCAGGCGCGGTGAGGAAAGCCTCGCCGCTGACGGCCACGTCCAACAGGACGTGCTCGGCATGCCGCGCCAGCACGGTGCGCAGCCACGCTTCGAGCGAAGCTCCGCTGTGGCGGTCGTTGAACCGGATGTTCAGCCGGGCGGATGCGGCGGCGGGCACCAGGTTGGTCGCGGCGTTGCCGACGTCGACGCTCGTCACCTGGAGGCTGGAGCGCTCGAACCATTCCGTGCCGTCGTCCAGGCTGGCCGACGCGCACTCCGCCAGGGCACGGACCAGCCGGTGCACGGGATTGTCCACCCGGTCCGGGTAGGCGACGTGCCCCTGCACGCCCGTCACGGTGATGCGCGCGTTCAGGCTGCCGCGGCGGCCGATCTTGACCACCTCGCCCAGCCGCGCCGGGTTGGTCGGCTCGCCCACGAGGCAGAAATCCGGGACGTGACCCTGCTGCGCCATCCACTCCAGCACGCGCACCGTGCCGCCGCTCGCCGGTCCCTCCTCGTCCCCGGTGATCAGCAGGCTGACGGAGCCCGCCCCGGATGGCTCCGCAGCGGCGGCCAGGAAGGCGGCGATGGCGCCCTTCATGTCGCAGGCGCCGCGGCCGTATACCGCGCCATCCCGCACGTCGCCGCCGAACGGGTCGGCCGACCAGGCGGCGGCGCCCGGCGGCACCACGTCGGTATGGCCGGCGAAGCAAAAATGCGGCTCGGCGGTGCCGCGGCGGGCGAACAGGTTGGGCGTGCCGTCAAAATCCAGGCGGTGTACGGTGAACCCCAGCCGCTTCGCCGCCGCCGCCACGACATCCAGCGCACCGGCATCCGCCGGCGTCACGGACGGGCAGCGGATCAGCGCCTGGGCGAGGGAAACCGGGTCGGGCACGGTGGCGCGGCTAGTCCCGCAGCAGCTCGTTGATCGACGTCTTCGACCGGGTCTGCGCATCGACCCGCTTGACGATCACGGCACAATAGAGCGACGGGCCCGGCGAGCCGTCCGGCAGCACGCGGCCGGGCATGCTGCCGGGCACCACCACGGAGTAGGCGGGCACGCGGCCCACGAACACCTCGCCCGTGGCGCGATCGACGATGCGGGTGGAGGCGCCGAGGAACACGCCCATCGACAGCACGCTGCCACGCTCGACCACCACGCCCTCCGCCACTTCGGAACGGGCGCCGATGAAGCACTCGTCCTCGATCACGACGGGTGCCGCCTGCAGCGGCTCCAGCACGCCGCCGATGCCGGCGCCGCCGGAGATGTGGCATCTCCGCCCGATCTGCGCGCAGGAGCCGACGGTCGCCCAGGTGTCGACCATGGTGTCCGCCCCGACATGGGCGCCGACATTGACGAAGGACGGCATCAGCACCACGCCGGGCGCGATGTAGGCCGAGCGCCGCACCACCGAGCCCGGCACCGCGCGGAACCCGGCCTGGCGGAAGCGGTTGGCCCCCCAGCCCGCCGTCTTCAGCGGCACCTTGTCCCAGGCGCCGCCCTCCATCGCCGCGGAATCCTGCAGGCGGAACGACAGCAGCACTGCCTTCTTCAGCCATTCGTGCACGGTCCAGCCACCCTCGCCCGGGCTGGCGACACGCAGGCGGCCGGCATCCAGCGCCTCCAACGCCGCCTCCACCGCGTCGCGTACAGCCCCGGTGGTGGCGGCGGACACGCTCTCCCGCGCATCCCATGACGCCTCGATGCTCGAGCGCAGGCTGGGGTCATCCATGGTCGCGGCAGGCCTCCGAAGGATGCGGCGGACCATGCGCAGCCCCCCTCCCCCTGTCAAACCAACCCGTGCCGGACCGTGCCGGGCTACTAACGTGCCGTTTACCGGTGCGGCGCAGGATGAGGCGGCGTAACCAGCGAGGCGGATGCATGAGCGAGTTGGCTGCAGGCCTGGTCGATGCCGACACGGTTGCGGCACCCGTCGACCGTGCCCGCTCCGGCGCCGACGTCCTGCGCAGCGCCCTGCTCGACAGCCGGCAGCGCTGGCGCGACCTCGTCTGCATGGCGACCGACTTCGCGTTCGAGACGGATGCGTGCGGCTGGCTGACCTTCGTGGCGCCGGCCACGATGCTGGGGTGGGCGTCTGCCGAGCTGCTGGGGCAGCCGGCGGCCTCCCTTCTGGCCGCACCCGCCGACGGGTTCAACCCGTTTGCCGCCGGGGCGGCCTATCGCGATCGGCGGGCCTGGGTCAAACGCGCCGGCGGCGGCACCGCCTGTCTGAGCTTCACCGCCGCTCCCCTGCTAGAGGGTGGCACGCCGACCGGCATGCGCGGCGTCGCGCGGGACGTGACGGTGGACCATGCGCGGGAGTCCCAGGTGGCAGGCGCGCTGCGCCGGGGCGAGGTGGTGGAGCACATCCTATGGCAGATGCGGCAGGAGGTTTTGGCCGCCCGCATGATGGAGGCGGTGCTGGAGGGCCTGGCGGCCGCGCTCGGCGCCGCCGGCGTGGCGCTGGTCGACCTGCTGGCGCCGTCCGGTGGCAATGTCCTGCTGTATCAGTGCGGGACCATCGACCCCGGCGTGTTGGCGGCCGCCGTCTCGGCCCTGCAGGTTGAAACGCCCGACGCGCTGATGACGGTCGCCGAGGGTCATCCCATCATCGCCTGCCCCAGCTACACGCGGTTCGGCCAGCGGGCCGGGCTTTGCGTCTGGCGCCTGCCGGACGCGGCCGGCTGGACGGAGGAGGACGGTCTGCTCGCCTCCTCGGTGACGGCCGTGGTCCGCGTGGTGCTGGAACACGACGCCATCCAGTGCGAACTAGCGCGGCAGGCGCGGACGGACCCCTTGACGGGCCTGCTGAACCGCCGCGCCTTCCTGGAGGAGGTCAACCGCCGCATCGACCGGCTGGATCGCGAGCAGATGCCCGGCACGCTGATGTTCGTGGACCTCGACAACTTCAAGTGCGTCAACGACCAATGCGGCCACGAGGTCGGCGACCAGGCACTGGTCCATGCCGCGACGCTGCTGCGCAACACCGTTCGGCCGACCGACCTGGTGGCGCGGCTTGGGGGCGACGAGTTCGCCCTCTGGCTCGACGGTTCCGACCAGCTGACCGCGGCCGAGCGGGCGGAACGGCTGCGGTTGGAAGGCCCGGCCTCCTTCGCCGCGGTGCTCCCGCCCGAGGCGCCGGTCGTGTCGACCTCCATCGGCATCGCAGCCCGCAATCCCCGCGGGTCCGAGACGCTGGAGGAGGTGATGCGGCGCGCCGACGGAGCGATGTACGACGTCAAACGAGGCGGTCGCGCCCACTGGCGGGTCGCACGCGACCCGCTGCTGCCGTAGGGCTGAGTGGCGTGAGTACTGACACGGTCGCACGAGCCCTGCTCGACCTCGATCTCCGGGTCAAGCTGGCTGCCAGCCCGACGACGCCGGCCGACATCCTGTCCTTCCTGGCGCGCGACGAGGCGATCACCGTGCGGGCCGCCGTGGCGCTGAACCCGTCGGTGGGCGCCGCGGCGGACCAGCGCCTGGCGGGCGACGGCGACGAACGCGTCCGCCTGCTGGTCGCACGCAAGCTCGCCACCTCGCTCACGGCGCCGGCGGAGGCGGTCCTGCGGGAGCGCGCGCTCGGCATCCTGTCCACGCTGGTCCGCGACGAGGCGGTCCGCATCCGCACCGCCATCGCGGTGATCGTGGCCGAACTGCCGGACCTGCCACGGGATCTGCTGCTGGCACTGGCCCACGACTCCGCCGTCTCGGTCAGCGAGCCGGTGCTGCGCCTGTCGCCCCTGCTGTCCACGGAGGACCTGCTCAACCTGCTGGACACGCCGCCGCACGAGGCGGTCGCCGAGTCCATCGCCTGCCGCGCCAACCTTCCGGATGAGGTGGCCGATGCCATCGCAGCCTCGGCCGGCAGCGTGGCGATCCAGGTGCTGCTGGGCAATCAGGCCGCGTGCATCAAGGAAAGCACCCTGGATCTGCTCATCGCCCGCGCCGAGCATGAGCCCGGCTGGCACGAACCCCTGGTGCGCCGTCCGCGCTTGTCCGACCACGCGGCACGGGCCCTGTCGGGCATCGTGGCCGCCCACCTGCTGGAGGTGCTGGCCAAGCGGACGGATATCTCGCCCTCCGTGGTCGCGGAAATCCAGCAGCGGCTGGACCGGCAACTGGCCAAGCGCCCCGCGCCCGTGGCCCGGGTCAGTGACGAGACGCTGATGGAGGAAGCCCGGGAACTGGACACCATGGGCGAGTTGACGGAGGCGGCGGTGCTGGCGGCCCTGCGCGCCGGCGATGTCCGCCGGGGAAGCACGATGCTCGCCATCGCCGCCGCCGTGCCGCTGGCGGTGATGGATCGCGCGGCAGCCCTGCGCAGTGCCAAGGCGCTGGTCAGCCTCGTGTGGAAGGCCGGCTTCTCCATGCGGGCCGCCGGGCCGGTGCAGGCGGTCATCGGGCAGCTGGGCCCGGAGGCCACGATGCTGCCCTCGCCATCCGGCGGCTACCCGTTGACGCCGGAGGAGCTCGGCTGGCAGCTCGACTTCCTGGGCTGCCGCCGGAGCTGAACACCGGGCTCTCGTGTAGCCCGCATCGCGATGCGGGGAGCACCGTTGCCACCCGCATCACGATGCGGGCTACCACACCGACCCTTGGCGAATGGCCGACGATGGGCAGATACTTCTGGCACGATCAGCCAGGATGTCCGCGATGACCACCAAGTTCGGCCTTGCCCAGCCCGTCCGCCGCGTCGAGGATCCGCGCCTGCTCAAAGGCGATGGCCGTTACACCGACGACATCGTGCTTCCGGGGATGTTGTGGGCCGCCGTGCTGCGCTCCCCCCACGCGGCAGCCCGGCTCGGCGCGATCGACACGGCGGAGGCGGCCGCCCTGCCCGGCGTCGTCGCGATCTACACGCATGCGGACCTCGCGGCGGACGGCATCGGCGGCCTGCCCTGCGCCATTCCGCTGAAGAACCGTGACGGCAGCCCCCGGTTCGACCCGCCGCACCCCGTGCTGGCCGAGGGCGCGGTGCGCCACGTCGGCGACCCCGTGGCCTTCGTCGTCGCCGAGACGCAGAAGGCCGCGCGCGACGGCGCCGAGGCGATCACCGTGGACTACGAGATCCTGCCCTCCGCCACCGAACTGGCCACGGCCACGCAGCCGGGCCAGCCAGCCGTGTGGCCGGACGCGTCGAACAACATCTGCTTCGATTGGGAGACCGGCGACAAGGCCCGCGTGGATGCCCTGTTCGCCGAGGCGGCGCACGTCACCCGCCTGACGGTCGTGAACAACCGGGTCGTCGTCAACAGCATGGAGGCGCGCGCCGCGCTGGCGGACTATTCGGAGGGCCGCTGGACGCTGCACACCAACACGCAAGGCGGCTGGGTGATCAAGTCGCTGCTGGGCAAGGCCGTGTTCCACGTGCCGGAAGAGCAGTTCCGCGTCGTCACGCCGGATGTCGGCGGCGGCTTCGGCATGAAGCTGTTCCTGTATGCCGAGCACGTGCTCACCTGCTTCGCCGCCCGCAAGCTGGGCCGTCCGGTCAAGTGGGTGAGCGAGCGGTCGGAGGCGTTCCTGTCGGACACGCAGGGCCGCGACAACGTCACGGAGGCGGAGTTGGCGCTGGACAAGGCGGGCGTGTTCCTGGCGCTGCGCACCCGCAACCTGGCCGGCATGGGCGCCTACCTGTCCACCTTCGCGCCGATGATCCCGACCATGGCCGGCACCAAGGTGCTGGCCAGCGTCTACGGCTTCCAGGCGATCTATGCCAACGTCATCGGCGTGTTCACCAACACCGTCCCGGTGGATGCCTACCGCGGCGCCGGGCGGCCTGAGAGCAACTACCTGGTGGAGCGGCTGGTGGACGCCGCCGCGGCCGAGATCGGCATGGACCGGGTGGCGCTGCGCCGCCTGAACATGGTGAAGCCGGAAGCCATGCCATACATGTCCGCGATGAAGCAGCCCTATGACAGCGGCGACTTCAACCGCGTGCTGGACGCGGCGGTGGCGAAGATGGACTGGAACGGGTTCGACGCACGGCGCGCCGCGAGTGCCGCGAGAGGCAAGAAGCGCGGCATCGGCATGGCCTACTACCTGGAGGCGACCGGTGGCTCCCCCACGGAACGCGCGGAGATCCGCTTCGCCGAGGACGGGTTCGTCGACGTCTATGTCGGCACGCAGTCGACCGGCCAGGGCCACGAGACGGCCTACGTCATGTTGACGGCGGACCAGCTCGGCATCGATGGCGACAGGATCCGCATCCGCCAGGGCGATACCGACACGATCCCGACCGGTGGCGGCACGGGCGGCGCCCGCAGCCTGTATTCGGAAGGACAGGCGATCCTGGTGACCGCGGCCAGCGTCATCGAGAAGGGCAAGCAGGCGGCGTCCGAGGCGCTGGAGGCGGCGGTGGCCGATATCGAGTTCAGCGCCGGCCGCTTCAGCGTGGTGGGCACGGACCGCGGGATGGATATCATCAGCCTGGCCGCAGCCCAGCGCAGCCGCGCGGCCGGTGGCGAAGCGGCGACGGTGCTGGACGCGGCGGAGGTCGCCGACATCAAGAACCACACCTTCCCCAACGGCTGCCACATGGCCGAGGTGGAGGTCGATCCCGACACGGGCATGATCGACGTGAAGCGCTACATCGTGTGCGACGACGTGGGCAAGGCGATCAACCCGATGATCGTCCGCGGCCAGGTGCATGGCGGCGTGGCCCAGGGCTTCGGCCAGGCGGTGCTGGAGCACACGGCCTACGACCCGTCCTCCGGCCAGCTGCTGTCCGGCAGCTTCATGGACTACGCGCTGCCTCGCGCCTACGACCTGCCGGATATCGAGGTCGAACTGGTCGAGGTGCCGTGCGGCACCAACCCGCTGGGGGTGAAGGGCGCAGGCGAGGCCGGCGCCGTCGGCAGCCCGCCGGCGATGATGAACGCGATCGTGGACGCGCTGTCGAGCGCCGGCGTCACTTCGATCGACATGCCCGCCACGCCGGAAAAGGTGTGGAAAGCCCTGCAAATGGCCGCCTAACCGACCCCGCCTGCGCCTCCCTCTCCCTCTGGGAGAGGGCCGGGGTGAGGGTCTTCCCACCATCGAACTCGCCCCGGTCCACCGGGCCCTCTCCCAGATCGAGGGGGCTTTCTGAAGCCTGCATCAGCCCTCCGCCAACACCTCGCGGCTGGCGCGGACGCGGTCGACGCGGCGGCCGTCCATGGATTGCACCTCGAACAGCCAGCCGGCGAACACCACCTTGTCGCCCACCCGCGGCACCCGGCGCAGCAAGGCCAGCAGCAGCCCGGCCGTGGTGTGGTAGCTGCCTTCGGCCGGCAGGTCCGGCAGAACCAGGCGGGCTTTCAGCTCGTCCACGGGCATCATCCCATCCACCACCAGGCTGCCCGGCACGTTGTGCGCGTCGCCGGCCAGGTCCGGGCGCGTGTCGTTGATGTCGCCCACGATCGCCTCCAGCACGTCGGCTGCGGTGACCACCCCTTCGAAGCTGCCGTACTCGTCCATCACCAGCGCCAGGCCGAGCCGGTCCGACTTCAGCCGCTCCAGCGCATCGAGGGCGGAGATCGTGTCCGGCACCACCATCGGGTGACGCAGCACGTCCATCACCGCCAGCTCCTTGCCCGCAAGCACCTGGTCCAGCAGGTCCTTCGCCTGCACCACGCCCACCACGTTGTCGATGGTGCCGTCCACCACGATGAGCCGGTTGTGCGTCGCGGTCCGCAGCGCCTGCACCACGTCGCGCCGCGGGTCGGTGCGGTCCAGGAAGGAGATCTCGTTGCGCGGCGTCATCAGCGCCCGCACCGGCTTGTCCGCCAGGCGCAGCAGCCGCTCGATCATCTCGCGCTCGCCCGCCTCCAGCACGCCGACCTGCGCACCCTCCGCCAGCACCGCCTTCAGCTCCTCCTCCGTCACCGACGGGGATGCCGCCCGGCCGCTGCCGAACAGGCGGAGGATGAGGTCGGTGGACAGGCCGAGCAGCCAGATCGCCGGCCCGGCCACCCGGCTGAGCCCGCGCAGGGGCCGGGCGATGCGGGCGGCCACGATCTCCGGCTGCCGGAGCGCCAGCTGCTTGGGCACCAGCTCGCCCAGCACGAGCGTCATGTAGGTGGTGGCCAGCACCACGATCAGCAGCGACAGCTCTCCTGCGAACGGTGCGATGGCCGGGCTGGCCGATGCCAAGGCCGGCTCCAGCCGGGCCGCCAGCCGCGCGCCGCCGAACGTGCCGGTCAGGATGCCCACCAGCGTCATGCCGACCTGCACGGTCGGCAGGAAGCGCTGCGGGTCGTCCGACAGGCTGAGCGCAGCCGTCGCCCCACGGACGCCGTTGCGTTCCAGCACCATCAGCCGCGGCCGCCGCACCGACACCATGGCCATCTCGCCCAGTGCGAACAGGCCGTTGATGAGGATGAGCAGCAGCGCGATGCCGACTTCGAGCACAGGTTCCATGCGGCACCCTATACCGCTCCGGCCATGCCTCCGAAACGTGTCCGCCCGGCCTGGGCTTGCATGCGCCGGAGTGGCAGAGTGCCGTCCATGAACCGGCGCCTCCCCATGCTCGCTGCCGTGCTCGGCCTCGCCGGTCTGGTCCCGTTCGCGGCGTGCGGTGTGCTTGCAGTCGGGCAAGATGGGGACCGCGCCGCGTTCGCCCTGGTCGCCTACGGCGCGGTGATCCTGGCCTTCCTGGGCGGCGTGCACTGGGGGTTCGCGTTGGAGGAGCCGTCTGGCCGCGCCGAGCGCTCCCGGCTGGGCTTGGGGGTCCTGCCATCGCTCGTTGGTTGGGTGGCGCTGCTCCTGGCCATCGCGGTCGACGCGGCAGCCGCGTTGGGCCTGCTGATCGCGGGCTTCGCCGGCCTGGTCGTGGTCGAGGCGCGTGCGGGCCGGATGGGGTTGGTGCCGAAAGGCTACCTGACGCTGCGCTACGTCCTGACCGGCGTCGTCGGCACCGTCCTCGTGCTCGTGCTGCTCGTGCGCCTCGCTGGCGGACATATCCAACTCTGATCAATCACATCAATTTCGTTAATTTTTCTCTTTTCTTGGAACGAATGGCTTGATAGGTTCGTTGTCGAAGCGGAGGCCAGTTATGACAGATCAGTTAACCGCCACGATTATTCCTTTCCCGACCCGCAATCGTCCGCCCGCGACCATTGCACCTGCGCCGGCGTTCGACGCGGTGGTGCACGCTCTCCCCGCACCTCCGCCGCCGGCCCGCAAGCAGGTGAACGAGCTGTCGCACTCTTCGCAGCGGCTGACGCGGGCGCTGGCCGACCTGCAACTCGCCTTGGCGGACCAGAGAGACGCCACCCAGCGCTGGAAGCAGGCGGTGGAAGACCTCGCAGCCAAGATGCGCACGCTTGGCGAGGTGGGCGCCGGGCAGAAAAAGAGCGGCTAGGCGCGCGGGCGCCGCCGAACGCCTGGGCGGACGTGCCGGAACGGCAGGTCCGCCGGGTCGGCGGTGACCGGACCGGGTGCAGCCGCCACCAGGATGCGGCGTGCGATCGGTGCGAAGTCAGCTCGGAAGTGCACCGAGGATTTCAGCGCGACGATCCGCAGGTCTGCGGGCTCGAGGCCGACATGCCGTAGGATGGCCTGGTCATAGGCCTGGATCTTCCGGCTCGCGAGCATGACCCGGATACCGTGACCGACCTCGATCAGGGCGGAAGGTCCGAGCCGGGCGGTGTTGCCCGCGCTCATCGGTCCAGTCAGCTTGAACGTGCCGTCAGCCAGTTTGAGCACGGTCGCGTGCACCGGTAACGGCGATCCGTCCGACCGGCCCCCCAGCATCAGGTCCAGCACCGCGCCCTCCCCGGCTGCGTGGCAGGCGGCGGCGCTTTCGGCGTCGTTGACGACGCACACCACGGCACCGTCCGCCCGCTGCCGAATCAGCTCTGCCAGCAACCCCGTGGTATCGCCGTGGCCGCCGCCGCCCGGATTGTCCTGCGTGTCGGCGATGACCACTGGCCCGGCGTTCTCGGACCGCGCCAGCGCGACTGCCTCGGCAGCCGGCAGCACGTTGCCGGCGAAGCTGGACTCGCGCGCGGCCAGATCGCCCAGCAGCGCATCCGCTGCGGCGTCGGCTGCCGCCTGGTCTTCGGCATAGGCGACGATGGCGGGGCCGCAATCGGCGAAGTCCGCGTAGGGGAACCCGAAGCACCAGGCGAGTTCGACCGCGCCCGTCTGCGCCTCGATGGCGGCACGCTGCTGCATCACCGCCGCCATCGGTCCTTCCAGGGTGCATTGGCTGGTGATCGGCATCCAGTAGTCGAGTTGGCGGAAGGCGCGCGCGAACGGGACGCCGCGGGCGATGCGCTGGCGCAGCAGCGTCACGGCCCGATGCCCCACCGCCTTCATGTCGACATGCGGGTAGGTCCGATACGGCACGATCACATCTGCGCACCGTGCCATCAGCGCCGTCATGTTGGCGTGCGGGTCCAGCGTGATGGCGATCGGCACCGCACCCCCGATGGCGCGCAGCCGCCGCAACAGCTCCCCCTCGGCATCCGGCGCCCCCTCGGCCAGCGCTGCGCCGTGCAGGTCGAGGAAGACGCCGTCGAGCGGCCCGGCCTGCGCCATCGCCGCGCCCATCAGGGCGGCGATACGCTCGAACGCCTCGGCCTGCACTGGCCCGGCTGGCGACGCCAGGCACCAGAGCAGCGGGACGACGGTGTCGCCCCCAGCCTCGACCGCGGCGATGGCGCCTGCGGCGGCCGCGGCGCTGCCCCGCATGGCGTCCAGCATCGGCAGCCCTTGCACCAGGCCGGGATAGCCGCCGGGGTGCAGGAAATCGGCATAGCGCGTTGGCATCGGCGCGAACGAATGGCTCTCGTGCAGGAAGCCGCCGACAGCGATGCGCATGCTCTCACTCCTCAAGGGGCGGCCTTATCCGGCTCGGATGCCATGGACGCCGCGGCGAAGCTGCCGAATACGCCGCCGGGCAGGCGTAGCCGCCGGTCCCGGATGGTGGCGATCGTGGGCTCCACCAGCCAAACGCGCGGCGCGGCGCGCACCACGCTCGCCTGGGCCTCCGCCACACTGTCCGCCCCGGCCAGCAACGGCGCGAGCTCCGGCACCTCGGCTGCGTAGGGTGCGAGGTCCAAGGCGGCCTCGCCGGTCTGCCGCGAGCAGAAACTCGTCACCTGGTAGGCGCCAGCCGCCACCCGGCTGGTCCAGTCGGGCTCGCTCACGGCTTCGGCCGTCAACTCGATACCGACATGGTCGAGCATGGTCCGCAGCCGCGTGGCCAGACGCTGCCACAGCGCGCCCGGCCGCACCAGGTAGGACAAACGGAGCCTTACGCCCTCGTCGTCGGGCCGCAATCCCGCCTGGGTGAAGTAGGCGGACGCGAGGCGCGGGTCATAGTCCGGCAGCGCGGCTGCACCGTCCAGCACCGGCCCGGTCGCCAGCCGCCCCTGCCCCGCCCACACATCCCGCAGCACGGCCGCACGGTCGACGGCGCAGGCCAGGCCGGTGCGGACCCGGGCGTCGTCGAGCGGCGGAGCGGCGTAGTTCAGCCGCAGCCCTGCCACCGCCGCCGACGGCTGATACTCAACCGCCACCGCCGCGTCGTCCCGCGCGGCAGCCAGCGCCGCCAAGTCGGCCGCGTCGCCCACCAGCAGGGTATCGCGTCGCAGCGCGAGTGCGGTGCGCGCCGCCGGGTCGGCGATCACCGGGCATACGATCTCCGCCAGGGACGACCGGGGGCCGGCGAACCATTCGAACCGGATGAGCCGCCACCGCTCCCCCACCCAGAACGGCCCGGTGCCGACCGGCAGCACCTCCCGCGGATCGATGGCGAAGCCCGGGCGGTCGTGGACATGCTGGGGCACGATCGGCGCCGACAAGGCGTCTATCAGCCGCAGGAACGGCCTCCATGGCGCAGCGAGCGTCACCACCACGGTCTGTGCATCCGGCGCGCGGACCGCAGTCACCCGGTCCAGCCCGAGCCGGGGTTGCAGGCCGCGGTGGAAGCGGTCGATGGAGAACACGACGTCGTCCGCCGTCACCGCGCCGCTGTCGTGCCAGACGAGGCCGGGCCGCAGATGGAAGGTGTAGGTCAAGCCATCCGGTGCGATCTCCCATCCCGCTGCCAGCTCCGGCTGCGGCAGGCCGTGCTCGTCGAAGCGGCACAGCCCGCCATAGACCTTGCTGCCCACCAGCCAGGTTTCCAGTCGGTCGGACAAGCCGGGGATCAGGCGCTCCGGCTCGCGGGCGAGCGGGCACAGGAGGTGCATCGACTCGGCGGCGCGCGCCCGGAGCGGTGCGGCGCCGGCGGCCCCCAGCAGCGCGCGGCGGGACAGTCTCATGAGCGCCGACGCTAGACCGTTTCGGCAGCTCGCGAAACGCATTAGCCTCCGGCGGCAGGACGGAGGACCACCGGTTGAAGGCATTCTGGGATCCGGCGCAGCTGGCGCATGCACCGCAATTCTTCCTCCAGCGCGGGCAGGTCCGCAGCAATTTCGAGGTGCCGGCCCGGGCGGCGTCCCTGCTGGTGGGCTGCCAGGCCATGGGGCTGGAGGTGACGGCGCCGCCTGCGGCCGAGCGCGCTGCGTTGGAGGCGGTGCACCCGGCGAACTACCTCGACTGGCTGGCGAACGCGGCGGCGGAGTGGGCGGCGATGCCGGACGCCGGGCAGGAGGTGGTCGCCAACATGCATCCCGCGCCGGAGATGCTGGCCACCATCGCGCGGCCGTCCGACTCGGTGATCGCCCGCGCCGGCTGGTATTCCGCGGACACCGCCTGCCCGATCGGGCCCGAGAGTTGGAAATCGATCGAGGCCGCGGCCGCCTGCGCCCTGGCCGCCGCGGACGACACGGCGCGCAACCACGACAGCTACGCCCTGTGCCGGCCGCCCGGCCACCATGCCTATGCCGCACGGGCGGGGGGCCACTGCTACCTGAACAACGCGGCGATCGCGGTCGAGCGGCTGATCGCGCACGGCGCCCGGCGGGTCGCGGTGCTGGACATCGACAGCCATCACGGCAACGGCACGCAAGGCATCTTCTGGAGCCGGGACGACGTGCTGTTCACCTCGCTGCACGGCGACCCGTCCGGCTATTACCCATGGTATGTCGGCCATGCCGACGAGCTGGGCGGCGGGCCCGGCGCCGGGTGCAACCGCAACTTTCCCCTGGCCCGCGGCACCGGGGACCTTGGCTGGCTCGCCGCGCTGGACGCCGCCCTGCGGGTGATCGAACGGTTCGGCGCCGACGCGCTGGTGGTGTCGCTGGGGTTCGACGCCTCGCGCGACGAGCCGCTGCACTTCCTGTCCGTCTCGCCGGACGGATTCGCCCGCGCCGGCGCCGCCATCGGCCGCCTGGCGCTGCCCGCAACCTTCATCCAGGAAGGCGGCTACGACACCGACCGGCTCGGCACGCTGCTGCAGACCTTCCTGACCGCCTTCTGCGGATGAGCATCGCCCGCGTCCAATCCTTCGCCTTCTCCGGGATCGAGGCGGTTCCGGTCGAGGTGCAGGTGCAGGTGTCCAGCGGGTTGCCGGCCTTCCTGGTGGTGGGCCTGCCGGACAAGGCGGTGGGCGAGGCGCGGGAGCGGGTGCGGGCGGCGCTGACCGCGATGGGCCTGGCCCTGCCGCCAAGGCGGGTGCTGATCAACCTGGCACCGGCCGACCTGCTCAAGGAAGGGGGGCGTCCCACACATTCCGATCCATAACCAAGCTATCGAGCAGCGTTTAATGGGCTGCGCGAGGTTCCGAGCCTGGTTAAGCATAACCATAGGACGGCATTCCGGCGGATGAGGGGAAAAGAGCGAGCGGGAGAGCCAGGCTACCCATTGTCGAGGAACGGCCGCCGCACGGCTTATCGCCCCCGGCTGGAGGGCCGGATCAGGACACCGCCAGCGCCGACCGTCGTTTTTCAGTTGCCACCTTGATATCAGCAATTGTGGCAGGTTCGGGACGCGGCTGTCGGCCAAGCTTTTGGAGGGCGTCGTGGACGAGCTCGACTGCTCCTACCTGACCCTCGTTGATCGCGTCGACCAAGGCCCTGACGGCTGCCGCATACTCCTGGCGTTCCACCAGGACGGGCTGCCCCGGCAGAAGGTTCTCCTCAGAGCGTATGTGATTTAGGTAGGGCGCGACTGTCTTGAACAGCTTATGCCCGAGGGCCTCCCGAACGAGAAGCTCGATTGAAACCGGGTCATAGTTCCTCCCGTGCACGGCCCTCGCGCGGAGATAGGCGTCCCTTACTACCTCCTCGGCGTAGGCCGCCCTCAAACGATGACCGGAGCCAGACACGCCCGCTGCGCGGAAGGCGGCTTTCAGCAGGTTTGACACTGCACCCTTCGTGAACCCCCGAGCTGTCTTGGACGAAAGAAAGACCTCCCTGGCCGAGAACTGTTCACGGGAACTGGGGGAACGTCTTTCAAGGAACCGGAATCTGTCGTCCCAGACGTACTCGACCAGCTCCTTTGCAAGCGAGAGCGGCATCGCTACCCAACGTGTGACCGACCTCTTCTCGGTTACGGCAACGAAGACATGCTTGCGGTGCATCCTTTCCAAGGCCGCGAAGTCCTGGAGCACGCTTGCGCGCAGTTCCTTGTCGGTGGAAGCCAAGTGGAGGTCGAGATCAGGGGGACCGGGCTGGATTCGTCTTGCCGACTGTCTCTCCGACATCAGCGCGTCGGAAAGTGCGTCGATCGTTAAGCTGCTCACTCCAATGGCCCGCAGCCCAGCCTGAGCTGCGCAACGGGCCATCAAGTAGTGGGTGCTCGAAGCAAAATCCGTCGGGCGATCCAGGGCCTTGTCCAGTATCTGTTTGACTTGGTGCGGTCTGGGCGTGGGACGGTTGTGGAGGATCTCGGGCTTGTTCCCGTAGCGAACGCGGTGAAGGACAATTCCTTTCCGATTGGCGGCCTGCCCCTGCTTGCCATCCTGGGACAGCGTCGCCGTAAGGGGCCTCTCGGCGCCGCCGTCCCGGCCCGGGTCGCCGATGACGTCGAGGTCGAAGGCGTGCAGGTCGGTTTGCATGACGTGGTAGAACCGAAGGACAACGGACAGCATCCGGTTGTTCCTCGACCAAGCCTCGCGGTCCTCCTTCCGTCGACCGACCCTCCTGTGCTCGAGGTGAGTTCGCCACGATTTGAGGAATTCGTCGTTCGGCTCCTTCCAGCTTCGCTGGCGCGACTCACAGAAGGCGAACCAATCCTTCAATATGTATGCCTCCTGAGCGATGGTCGAGATGTTGATCCTTCCATAGACAGCTCGCTCGGTCAGGTAGTCGACGGCGGGCAGGATGAGCCCGCCCTTGCTGTTCAGGGGACACGGGAAGCTGGGAAGGCTTACCCCCCCTAAGCTGAAATTGCGGCCAAGCCGCAGAAGTGCTTCCCCGGCCTGGCGCTTGTTCCCACCTGCGTGCTGTGCCGCCTCGTCCCTCATCGCACGATTCGGAGGGGCGCCCGCCCTTCCGCCCTTGGGACCTGGCCAGCGGCGGCAAGGGCGAGCCGCAGCTTCTTCTGCGTCTCGACGTGCGCGAGTCGCTCTGCGACCAGCTGCTGGGCTAACCCGATGGCTTCCTGCTCGGCCGTGGCGAGCCGCCTGGCTGCACGCGCGGCCTTTCCGTCCTTGGCTGCCCGTGAAAGCAGGCGCGACATGGCCTCGTCGTAACGCTTTCGGAGGTCGCGGTAACGTGGATCGGACACGATGTTCGCCTTGCGCCATGGATGCACGCCTTGCCCCGTATCTTCCCATGCCGCGAACTCCCGCAGGGTCCGCGGGAGGAACCGGCCGGGAGCTACGCCGGACGAGGCCCACCCCTCGAGCAGCTCGACCTTCTTGAGGAAGTCAGCCCTAGTCTTCGCGGCTTTCGCAACGGGTGACAGCGAGGGGTGCGACCCGGCGCTCAAGGGTTGCCTCCCTGCCCGACGGCTGCGCCAAATGGGCCGTAAAACGCCTCCCTGTAGTTTTCCACCTTCGCAGCCCTCCGTGCGGCCGCATTGCGAAGGGGCGGGGCCGCCCCGGTCCGGGCCACCTCCAGCTGGGCTGCGGCGTAGCCCGCCATCCTGGCGTTGTTCTCGGGGAGCTGGACGCCGTTGTAGCAGTCGCAGCACTCGCCGGGCTCGGCGTAGGCGAAGTCTGGGCCGTGGGCTCCAGCGACGGCAACAGCGCCCTCCCTTTCCTTCTTCCGGCTAAGACAGTTCGCGATGCCGATACGGTTCGGGTCCGATCCGCAGATGCAATACGAGGTTCCTCCGGGGTTTGGCACCATCTGCAGCTTGATGCCGCGGACGAATTTGCGGATCACCTGATCGAGGCTCCGCTCGCCCTCGTCCTCGCCCGTGCCCGAAACCGAGACCCTCTTCTTGGCGGCTTCGACGTAGTGGTCAAACTCCAGTTTCAAGGCCTCCCCTGCCTTGCCGAGCAGTGGCTCCTCGCCGTGCTCGGCAAGGGTCAAAACGTCGACCAGGAAGTCCTCGGCCACCTTCTGATAGGAGGTTGCATTCGTGGCAGCCGCCGACCGTGCCGCCTTGGCCGCCTTGAGGACATCTTCGGCCGCCTCCCGCTTTTCGATGATCTCGAGGTACTTGCCGGAGACGGTATCGGACAGGTAGCGGGACGTCATGTCGGAGTCGTACTGGCGCAAGAAGAAAGTCAGGGCGGACAAGTGAGGCATCCTGAACCTGTAGAAATGCACGGTCGCGAAGCTTCTTCTCAGTTGATGAGGAGCCAGTAACAATCGTTCACCTTTATGGAACTCGTCCATCCCTACGAAGCGGGCAAAGTCGTTCATCGCTTCGGCGACCTTGATGCCGACGACGGCCTTGCCTCGCGTCAGTTCCTGGAACATGAACAGCCATGGCTCCCCAGTGGCCTTCCGAGCATCTTCGCTAAGCCAGCCGAGGATGGACACCGCGCGGGCGACGCTCTCCGGCACCGGGATCCGATCGACCTCCCTCATGGTCTTAGCGATCCAGGCAAGGAGCCAGGGATTCCCATCACGGACGATGCAGTCGTGCCGCAGGCTCTCCAATTCCGATTTTCGCCGAGCCGAAAAAACACCGATCAAGATGAAGCAGGCGCCCGGCAACAGCCTCGTCAGAATCGTCCTCAAGTCGAGGCCCTCTTCGCGGACGCCCCGCTCGTCGCCCCAGAACGTCGAATATTCGGGAAGCATGGGCGACGGCGCTCCAGGTCCCGAAGGCGCGTTGCCTGCTCTTTGCATGAGTGCGGAGCGGACCGCGGCGCGACGGCCCCTCGGGTCCATCAAGGCGAAGCCTGGCCGCTGGCGGACGGCCCTCGCCGCCTCGTAGAGTCCGCGGATATGGTCGGCGTAGTCGAGCCATCTGAGGGCGCGGTCCAGCAAGAAGCCAAGGACGGCGTAGGGAATGTCTCTGGTCCGTCCCGTCTCGCTTCCGATCGCGCTGGCAACTGCCTCGCGGGTTTCATGGGGCGTGAACGCTCGATATCCGATCGGGTCATGCTTCAATCGGTCGCGCAGGTCGTGCAGCCGCTCCCAAGGCTCCAGGATCGCTGCGATGCTCGTCTGCGTGAGTGACTGCGACTTTTTGTCGCCCCCGCCTCGCGAGCCGACACGCGAGCGGTCGGACTCTGAACGGCGTGACACGAGCTCAGGGCTGACCTCCTTGCAGACTTCAATGATCCGCCGGGTCGCTTCGGGAGACAGGTTCTTGACTGAGTTCAAGCCGAACTTGCGGGCGATCTCGGCGACAGCCAACCGGTTCCGGTTGCCATCCTTATAGAAAGGAAGGGTCGCCTCACCGGCTTTGACCATGCCAAGGAAGCCGTCTAGGGCAGGCAGGACGGGATACAGCCCCTCGATGCCGTCGCGAGTGAGCTGCTCGCGGAACAACTGGAAATGGACGTCGCGAAGCCCGTCCATTCGCCGGTTGCCGTTCAGGATCGTCCAACGGACCATCAGCAGGAACGATCGATAGAAGCTCTTCATCGACAGCTCTGAAGTGCACCAACCAATCCCCGGGATCAGGCCCACGTTCACCAGCACCTTCGCGGTAAGGTGGTGGTGCTCCAGCCCGGCTCCGTTGAGCCTGATCCCGCCCGGCGCGACCACGGCATCGAAGCGGAACACTTCGCCGCTCGAGCGAAGCTGGTCGCTTGATGCGGTTCTGATCCGAATAGCGTCGTCGGCAATGCTGCCTCCGCCCACGATGAACGGGCTTACCGGCATCCGGGCTACGACCTGGTCATGCAGACTTCTGTCAGCCGTGCCGGGTAACCATGCGAGTGGCGGATCCTTGAGGTGACCCGTCCGCTCGTAGGCTTCGGCGGGCTGCAGCCCAGACCAGCGGCGCCGCTGGGAAGCGGCGCTCACCAGAGCACCGGCAAGCTGTCGGATCCAGACCTGACGCCTTCCGCCGCAGCTGCCGCGGCACGTTCCCACCTGATTTTGAAGCGCCCGGCTACCAGCACGTTCTCCGTCGCCGTAACGATAGCGAGCCAGGGGAGCCAGATAGCTCGCCACCGGTCCGGCTTCGTTGCTTCCCACTCGGTCCGGGCGCCTCGCAGCGCCTCCCCGAAGAGCCAGAGCGCTCTAAGCGCCTCGGGATTTGGTACGAACCGCCGCAGCCTGCACCTCGGGCAGTCCTCCAGCTTGTCGCAAGCCTCTCCCTTAACGGTGCCGGGCCTCTCTCCAGCAAGCAGGTCGGCACAGAAAAAGCCGAGGCCGGTCTGCAGCGCGAGCTCCCGGCGGGCGAGCGCCACCTTCGGGTCGATGCCGAGTATCTGGGCGATGTCGGCTATCTCGGCTCCAGCGGCGGCCTCGAGGAGGTTCTGGAATCCTCTAATTTGCTCCGCCAACACCGCTTCCATCCAAGCGGTACTTCCGTAGGAATGCGTCGTCCGCGGAGACGCATGCTGGGCCAGGAAAGGCATTACCAGCCCACTATCGGCGTCGCTTCCCGACCTGGCCTGAAGGCAGCTGATCCTGATCATCTCGCGGGTGATCGGCAGGCCGCCAATGATTGGATCATCCGCGTGACGCCTTATGAATTTCTGCCAGGCGGCCCAGTCGCTCGTAAAGTGCGGCCTACGAACTTGGCCTCGGTGGCGCTCACCTCCCTCTGGCAGGAGCCACAGGTAAAGGTGCGCATCGCCTCCCTCTCGCTCTGAGCGATCCCGGAGCGGCTTGGAAAGCTTGAGCCACACGTTGATCGCCCACCACCCAGAGCGGCGGCCGTCTACGCGCTTGACTTCCAGGAAGTGCGCCTCGCTCTCAGCGTCCGACTTTTCATCAGACACCGCGGCCGCAGATTGCTTCTCCAGACCGTCGTCTACGAGGATTTTCCCGTGGACAATCTTGCCCCCGGCCCTCGCCTTTATAGCTTCCAAGGTGGCTATCTCGGCCCTGCCACGCGAGACCCTTCCGGTAAACGGGTCGCCAGCCAACCGATCGCATACGGACACGTTGAACATGGTATCGATGAGGACAATGAGATGCGCCGCAGTCTTGGCGGACATGGTTCCTTCGAGATGCCTCGTCACGAGCTGCATGCCCCCACAGGTCCGCAATGCATCGGCGATTTTCCAGGGCAGCAGACTGGGGTTGAAAATGCCTCGAAAGCGCGGCGCCATATACCGTATCATGTATCCGAGCAGCCGTTGTTGAGGTGTCCCGGGAAGAACTGCCCAAGGCGACCTCTCCAGGCGATCCAGGATACCCACCGTGCCTTCCGACTTGGGACAGCTTATTACGGCCGCTTCGATTTGGGCGGGGCTCGGCAAGTCGACCCTTGAGACGAGCGCTTCGCCCGCCTCGAACAAGGCAACTTCAGCTTCAAGGTCGCCTACGGCGCAGTCCCTGAGCGCTCCCAGACGTAGCTCGATGACCTTGACCATAGTTTCGGCAAGCTCTTGCGCTCCCATAGGTGGAACTTCTCCAGCCGGTAGGCCGAGCCGCTGGGCCAGGGTCGGGTTTCGAAGCAAGATTGCGAACGCCGCCCTGGGGTCGGAACTGTCCAGATCGCCGTCCGCGGCGACCTCGGCTACGGTGAGTACGCGGGGTTCGAATGGTCCCGTGCGGATCGCCGTCATCCCGTGATCAATCGGCAGCAAGCCGTATTTGGACAGAATGGTGAGCGTTGAACCTAGTCCATTGATAATCCCGTTGCGTGTCCTCTTGCTTTTAGAATCGCTGATCGAGTCGTCGCCGAGGTCATGAAGCCGGGCGCAAAAAGCCGAGGTGGCGTCCGAATAGGCGTCATGATCCATTTTGCGGCCCGCTAGCCCAGCCAGCATCGTCGCCTCCGGGCCATTCTTATTGATTTTTGCAGCGGCAACGGCCCAAGCCAGAAATTGGATCAGAAAGGCTCGCCGTCTTCGGGTGTAGGGAGACACCTCGCCAGTAAACGCGTGCGGCCAAACCGCGACCAAGCGCTTGCAGAAGGCCCGGCAAATCAGGCGCGCGACAGGCGTGAGGTCATAGGGCGCAGGATGGTTTGGGACGTGGCAGACGTACTGGTCGGGGCCGAGCGCAGGCTGCTTGCCTCTCGGCTTACGGGGCATGCCTTTGAGTGTGAGCCTACATGGAACGTCGTGGGACCGGGCGCCCAAGGGCTTCTGCGCAAGCCCGCTCATGCTGCCAATCCCGCCATCACGCGCGTCCAGCGCCGCTCAGCCAGCGCCTGCGATGAGGCTCGAGCTATCAAGGCCTCGCCTCGGCCGTAGCGCGGCTCCGTCCTGCCGTGCCGACCATCAGGTGTTTCGTTATTAAAGCCCAGCATACCAGACATAACCCCTCCCACCTTCCGGGACCTCCCCGCAACGTACAACCATAACCGCTACGTACTTGAGAGAACGTCAAGAGGATTCTGATATAAAGTTGGTCAACGACTTTTATATATAAGTGACTGCAATCCGGCGTACGGTAGTGTTGACATGTTAATCTGTATCTGTTGCCGGTATCAACCGACGATAATTTACGAAGAACCTACAAAAGGATTTGGCATAGATAATTCCTTATCGTTTTACTTGTGCGTCGACGCAGGGACATCTAGGTATTTCCTTGCCAACTTGAGGGTTGATTGCATCGGGCCGCTGCACAGGTCACACGGACCTGAGCTCCTAGCGATGTTGACAGACCGCTCTAGGATCTCCGAAACAGCTTGCGTTCCACTCGGTGCCGTCGACAGTTCGGGGAAGATTTCGGATTGTAGTGACAAGGTCCCGGTGCCATCGGCCATGGCACGAATCAGTTCGCGGATGACTTGCTGGCCCTCAATGACGGCCACCTGTAACGACTCGATGTCCTTGGCCCTGTGGCGACCGCACAGGTTCGGTATCTGGCTGTAACACTGGATGCGCGGGGCCGCAGGTCGTCGACTGGTCGGTGGTCAATCGTCTGCAGGCCGAGCTGACGATAGACACGATGGGGCGTTTATGGACTACCAGCGCCCATTACAGGGCCCTGAGCTAAAGTCGAGCGCCGTCGACCTTCGGAAAGGGTTGGGCCGTCTTGCCAGTTGCCGACCAGCGAAAGTCTTTGGCGGTCAGCCCAGCGCCGTCAGCAAAGGCATTCCAACTCATGATCATGAGAGCGAACCGCTCGAGCTGACCCTCTCGAGTACCCACGGCTGCGTCCACTCCGCGCATGAGGCGTTCACGCAGGATGTAGGCCGGATCCGACTTGCCTTTCGCCAGGCCGGTCGCGAGCGTCTCGAGCCAGTCGGACAGTTTGTCGCAGGCTGGACCGCGTGATGCCATGAACGACGTGGCAAGCAGCGGAGTGGAGCGGACACCTCGGGGAAGGTTGTAGCCCGAGACCTGCTTGCAGACCGTCTCCATGCCCTTCCACTTTGCGAACGCGTCTGCGATCTCGGCATTGGAGACGAACTCCCTGACTGAATCCGGAAGGCCGCGGCGGAAGAGCACCAGCAACCGTACCGCAGCCGCCACGGCAGTACCCCCTACCACTCCCTGTATGGTCAGGACGTCACCGCCGGTCCGGCCTGACCCGGTATCCGTCTTGGAGAAGGCCTTGCGTGGGATGCCGAACCGGACGTCCATGTCGACGACGGCACCGCTTTCGACGACCGCGCGTAGCCGGTGCTGTCCGTCGTTGAGGACGCCTTCGGCAGACACAATCAACGGTTCGCCCGTGTTCTCGAAGGTCCCTGACGCCATTTGTCTCACCAGTTGCGCCAGCTTGCGCGCATTGAACCGCCTGTTCCCGGTATTCAGTTCGAGCAGCTTTTCCGCGAATGCCTTGTCGATCACCAGGGTCTTGGTCCCGTAGAACCCGTGCACCGCCTCCTGGAGCTCGTCCGCACTTATGGACACTGCTCGGGGATTTATCGAAGCCTCCGCAAGTTCGGCTGATTTCGAGGCGGGTCGTCTCGACATGGTCTGGGTGCCTGGCCGGTAGATAGACGGAAGCTAACTCTTCTAAGCCTCCTTGCAATGAAGCAGTAACCCAGAAGCCAGGCTACGCAAACCCTGCCGCACCCGAAGACCTTGGGCTCGCGATGGGCCTGCACCTGGACCTGCGGATTTTGCAGCTGCCCCGGCTGCGGGTTTGACCTGAAGAAGGGCCAGCAAGGTGGAACTAGGACAGCCTGACTGTCCGTACGCGGTCCTCCCTACATCTACGGCTGCGTAGCCACCCGTGCCTTTGCTCTGCGGGTTGAAGCGTCGGCGCCATGGGAAGAGAGCGGCTTCCCGGCAGGAGACGTGTCCGCCGCCGCGGTGGCCCTTGTAAGAGAGGGTTCTACCGCGATCATTTCGCGCGACCGGTGGCGTTGCGGTATCTACCTACCTCTCACCGGGAGCGCGACATCTCGGGCCTGATGACGGGCAACACCGCAGGCCTCCTCCCCTGTCCTCTTTGGATGAACGGAAATGTCAATCAGGACGACTTAAGAAGTGCTGGGGAGCCGGATTATGTCAGCCAAGCGGACTTAAGGCCGCTTTCATGTCAATCAGGACGACTTAAGCAGGTCAGTGTCGCCAGCAGAGGTTATCCGTAATGTCTGAAGCGGCCTCGGGCAGGAAGAGACGTTGGCGCTGCTGGCACCTCAAATCGCCTTCGGACCGACAGATGCCAAAATCGTCCACTAGCCCAGTCCCGATCTGACATGGATGGTGTTTCAGGGTGTCGACGTCACAAGGTCATCGTTAGCTGGTGGACTACGGGCGTGTCTCCAGTTTCGAGCGTCGACAGCGTGACGCCGAGCAGGCGCACCCCCAGCCGCACCGGGACCAAGGGCGCGAGCAAGTCCACGACGGTCCGCTCCAGCGTCGCCAGATCCGGGAGGCTGACAGGAAAGGAGCGGCTGCGTGTGACCTGCTGGAAGTCGGCATACTTGACCTTCAGGGTCACCGTTCGCCCTCGTGTGCCCGACCGTTCGCACAGCGCCCAGACCTTCTCGGCGAGCGGCCGCAGTTCCGCCCGCATGGGCTCAAACGCGTGCAGGTCCTCCGGGAACGTGGTCTCGGACCCGACCGACTTGCGGACACGGTCGGCGCGGACCGGGCGTTCGTCCACGCCGCGCGCGATCCAGTAGTAGTAGGGTCCACTCTTGCCGAACTGCTCCTGCAGGAAAACCATGCTCCGCCCTCGTAGGTCCAGGCCGGTGTGGATGCCAAGCGTCTTCATCCTTGCAGCCGTCACCGGGCCCACCCCGTGGAAGCGGCCGACCTCCAGGTTCTCGACGAAGGAGGCTCCACGTTCGGGCGGGATGACGAAGAGGCCGTCCGGCTTCCTGTGGTCGGAGGCGAGCTTGGCCAGGAACTTGTTGTAGGAGACACCCGCCGACGCAGTCAGGCCGGTCTGCTCGCGGATACTGGCCCGGATGGACCGGGCAATCCCGGTCGCCGTGGCGATGCCCTGCAGGTTCTCGGTGACGTCAAGGTATGCCTCGTCCAGGGAAAGCGGCTCAATGACGGGGGTGTGCTCGGCAAAAATCCCGCGTATCTGCAGGGAGATGGCCTTATAGACGTCGAAGCGAGGCCGGACGAACACGAGGTTAGGGCACCTGCGGCGTGCCGCAATGCCGGACATGGCCGAGCGGACACCGAACCTTCGCGCCTCGTAGCTTGCGGCCGCGACCACCCCGCGTTCCCGCGAGCCTCCGACGGCCACCGGCCTGCCGCGAAGCGCCGGGTCATCCCGTTGCTCCACGGAGGCGTAAAAAGCATCCATGTCGACATGGATGATTTTACGCTGTGGGGCGGAGTTGGGCTGGAGGCTATCCAGGACGGTGCTAGTCGGTTCCAGCATGCAAGCAGGTTAGTGCAGGCCGCAGGGCCTGGCACGCACTTCACCATTTTTGCCGCGCATTACGGATGGTCCCTGCTCGCAGGGCTGACGGCCTTAAGTCTTACCAATTGACAGGAATACGCCCTTAAGTCCGCTTAGATGACATTATCGGCTCCCGCAGCCGCCCTTAACTCAACCTGATTGACATCTCCTGTATCGGCTTAGACGCGGCACCTGCGTCCGAATATGCCACGTCCCGGGCCTGGTCGCCTGCGTGGTCAACGCGTTCACCTCGGCCGCCAGCTGTCATGGGCACGGGACAAGTTCATCCACAAAGGGAGCGACTATCTGATTAGGCATCGGCTGCTGCCCGAGGCTCGCCACCTTGTTCCACCGTTGGCGGTCATGGAGAACTGGCTCGCTTGATGTATCGTTGCGCCATGTGCGGTCGCTTTGCCTCCCAACTCCCACCGGAACTCATCCGCTCGTTGTTCAGGACGGCCGGGCCGACACCCAACTTGCCACCGAACTGGAACGTCGCCCCAACCCAGGACGCCATGGTCGTCCGCCGCCATCCTGACACGGGTGAGCGGCGGTTGGATCTCCTGCGTTGGGGCCTGGTCCCCTCCTGGACCAAGGACATCAAGGCGGCCCGCAGACCCATCAACGCGCGGTCGGAGACGGCGGGTGGCTCGGGCATGTTCAAGGCCGCCCTGGCCTCCCGGCGCTGTCTGGTGCCGATGGACGCTTTCTACGAGTGGAGGACCCTTCCCGACGGCAAGCAGCCTTACGCCATCGCAAGGGCAGACGGTACCCCGCTCGTCCTGGCAGGGCTGTGGGAGGGATGGCGGTCGCCGGACGGCGAGGTTGTTCGGACCTTCGCCATCATGACAACCGACGCGAACGCCACCATGCGCGAGCTGCACGAACGCATGCCCGTCATCTTGGAGCCGGACACATGGCCCGCCTGGCTGGGGGAGAACGCGGGAGATGCTCTAGGCTTGATGCGTCCGGCCCGTGATGACGTGCTGCGCCTCTGGCCGGTGAGCCGGGCCGTGAACGCCGTGCGCAACAACGGGCCCGAGTTGCTGGACCGGCTGGACGATCCTGCCGCGCCACCGCCAAGCAGCGAACCCCCAGGGACCAATCCGGCGTGACCGGGATGCAGGGCTTCTCCGCGGCAGCTGTCCGTTGAGCACCGCCATGAACCTCCGTTTCCGCGTCGCCGCGGTCCAGGAAGTGTCTGCTCTCCTCAGCGTGCCAACCGGAGCGCGAGCTTGCTACGTCATGGCGCATGGTGCCGGTGCCGGGATGAGCCACGGCTTCATGACCGCGTTCGCCGAGGGTCTGGAGAGCAGGCAGATTGCCACCCTGCGCTATCAGTTCCCGTTCATGGAAAACGGATCCAGGCGCCCCGACGGCCCAGGCGTGGCACACGTTACGGTGCGGGCAGCAGTTGCTGAAGCTACACGACAGCTGCCTGGTCTCGCTGTCATCGCAGGCGGCAAGTCCTTCGGCGGCCGGATGACGTCGCAGGCGCAGGCCGAAGTGCCGCTGGCTGGCGTGATTGGCTTGGCCTTCATCGGCTTCCCGCTGCATCCTGCCGGAAAGCCGTCCGTCACCCGTGCCAGCCACCTGGCCGATGTCGGCGTCCCAATGCTGTTCCTGTCTGGAACGCGGGACGCCCTGGCCGAGATGAGCCTGCTGCGCAGCGTGGTAACAAGCCTCGGCACGGGCGCCACGCTCTCCACCCTGGAGCAGGCCGACCATTCCTTCCACGTTCCCGCCCGGTCAGGACGCAGGGATGCGGAAGTGCTCGGTGAAGCCCTGGACGCTTTCTCGGCATGGTCCGCTTGCCTCTAGCCGCCGCGCCAATGGAAGGTGCCACCGAGGTGGGGGCGCCTGCCGCCCGATATCCGGTAACCCAGGATGGCCGCTATTTCGTGGTGCGCGGACGCCTATGGCGTTGCACCGACCCCCGCTTGGAACCAGCCTGCCGGGAGCGCCTGACCCGGGAACTTATGTCCGCCCGGCGGGCAAAGCAGGCGGCCATAAAGGCTGGAGACGACGACGCACGCAGAGCGGCCCGCCAGCGCGTAGACGCTGCCAAGACCGCGCTGGGCGAGCGAGGCCCACCTTGGTGGTCCGACGGCAGCCCGGATTACAACAGGCGCATGGCGAATAGGACGCCCTATGCGGCGTGGTTCGAAGCGTTGGAAGCTACGTCGACGTAGCACCGTCTTCCAACTGGCCAACCATCAGCTTCGCCTCCGGGGCGCCGTCGCTGCAGTTGCGGATCTATCCGGCAGCCGCTGGACCGTGGCGGCGAACCCTGACCACGGGTCGGCTTTCAGTCGTGCGATGCGTGCTGGCACGGTCAGCACGGTGTAGGCGGCCGGATCGAGCCTGGCCGTCACCTCCCGCCAGGCAACCGGCGTGGCGACGGTCGCACCGGCTCGCGCCCGCGGCGAGAAGCTTCCGATGGCGGTCGCACCCAGCCCGTTGCGCAGCCAATCTACCAGGATGCGGCCTTTGCGGTCGGCAATCTTCAGGTGCGCCAGAAAGCGGGTCGGCTCCTCGGTTGCCATCCGCTCGGCGAACGTCCGGCAGAATGGCTTGACCACGGACCAGTCGGCTTCCGGCACGAGCGGCACGACAACTTGCAAGCCCTTGCCGCCGGTCGTGCGGCAGTATGATGCCAGGCCGATTGTCTGCAGCCGCTTGCGAGTATCGTGCGCAGCCTTGACCACCTCGGACCACGGCACACCATCGCCTGGGTCCAGGTCGAACACGACCCAATCCGGCCGCGTCGGCTCCAACTCGGGAGCGCCCCAGGGATGCAGCTCGACGGCGGACATCTGGGCCAGCGACAATATGCCTTCGGCGTCGTCCACCGCCAGGAACGGCTGCTTTGCAGCGGAGCCCTGTCGGATAGCCGGAGGCAGCATGCCATGGCCGTTCTTCTGGAAGAAGCGCTCCTTGCCCTCGGCGATGCCCTCGGGGCAACGCAGGATGGAGAGTGGCCGGTGCGCCAGGCCGGGAAGTGCCAGCTCGGCAACCGCTTGCCAGTACTCCGCCAGCATTCGCTTGGTGACGCCGGGCCAGAGCTTGCGGTCCGGGTGGCTGAATTGCACCCCGGCGAGCGAAAATGAGGCCTTCTGCGGCGGGCGCGCTTGAACAATGCTGCCCGATCGCAAGTCTACGTTATACCCAGAATCCGTCTTTGGGTATAACGCTGAGCCTATAGAAGGCGATGCAGACGAAGGCACGGGATGGACATGGATCGAGGCTTGAGTCCGCACCCGTCCAGTTTAATCGCGAGCGGGTAGTTGCTTGCTCGATCATGGGACCTGCGGACAGGCCTTGATTAGGCTTGTCGGGGCGGAGATTGGCAGGGAGGCTGAATGGCAAGGCTCGAGCCTGAGTTCATGATCGCACGAGGACTCTTGCCGGAGAACCTTCCGCCGACCTTTAGCAGCGATAAGCTCTGGTCGGCTCTAGACGGTGACACCGCTGGCTACCGAGTGTCGGGTTCGGTCACCGGACAAGCCTGCGTATACAACGCCAGCAAGAGGGGCGGCCACCGAAGGACGTTCAGCCTGCCGCATCCGTTGTTCGTCCGCGAGCAGGCCATTTTCCTGCGGGAGCACTGGGCGCACATCTCAGATATCTTCGACGGGGCTAGCGGGTCGGTGTCGCGTCCCATCATCGACCACGCGGGACCACGCAGCGTCCGAATAACCTCTCACCAGGACCTTCCGCGGCTGCAACTGCAACGCCTCTCGCGATTCAGATATTGCCTGGTCACTGACGTGTCCCGATTCTACAGCTCCATCTATACGCACGCCCTTCCTTGGGCCATCAACGGCAAGGCTGCAGCCAAGGCGGATCAGAGCACCAGCTCCTCGACGGTTTTTGGCAACCGTCTAGACTTCGCCCTCAGGCAATCGCAAGCCAAGCAGACTATCGGCATCGCGGTCGGGCCGGATACCTGCAAGGTCATAGCAGAGATACTCATGTCCGCCGTCGACAGGCGCTTCATCGAGCTGTCTGGCAGCAAACCCCCAGCCTACCTGCGCCACGTGGACGACTATTGGATCGGCGGAAACAGCGTGGAGGCCTGCGAAAAGCACCTGCAGAACCTCCGCCTTGCGATGCGGGAATACGAGCTGGATATCAACGAAGCAAAAACCATAACACTCCCGACCCAGCAAGTGTTCCGGCAGAGCTGGTCCTCTGGTTTCGAACGGGACATACGTGACGCCCTGCGCCCGAGCGGGCGGCGTGCAGGCAGCGACATCGTCTCGGTCGTCGGCAGTGTCATCGAGCAGGCAGCGCGTGGAGGCGATGACGGTATCATCAAGAGGGCGGTCCGCGTAATCGATGAGCAAAAGCTATGGTCGGCAGATTGGGAACTGCTGGAGCACTTCCTGGTCCAATGCGCGGTACAATTCCCCCACTCGATCGACTACGTCGCACGTGTGGTGGCTTGGCGAGTCAGGACCGGCCAGCCCACGGATCAGGCACTGTGGGTAGAGGTGGCGCATGACCTCGCCTTGCGCAGCGCCCGCGTAGGGCACGACTCCGAAGTCGCCTGGTCACTGTACCTGCTCAAAGAACTTGACCAAAAAGTGACGAAGGCGTTGTCCGACGCAGTCCTCGCGAATAATTCCGCACTGGTGACTTCTCTGCTGGCCCATTTTTCAGTGCATGGGCTAGCTGCGGATAGCAGGCTTCGCTCTACGTTGAGCGGTGTAGTCGACGGTGACCCCTACGCCGGACCCCACTGGCCACTTGCCCTGGAACTCAACCACCTCTCGCGGAAGACGATTTCATGGGCTTTACCGGCTGGCAGTCCCGCGCTCCGCACGCTGCAGGCGGCACGGGCTTCAATGATCCGGTGGACGGCTCCGCCAAAGGTCTTCAACGGGCAGCAGGCGGCAGACGGAGACGCACGGCTGCCAGCGACCGCCATCGAGGATTTTGGTTCCGATTACCGCGGTGACGGTGCACAAATGGCGGAAATCGAATCCAGTGGGAAGGATGACCTGTCCGAACTTCTCGAATAGGCGCTCCATCATGTACCAGCACCGCTACGTCTCCTGCCGCCATGACTTCGCTACGTGAGCAGGCCGCCGCTCCACCTTGTAGAAACGACCGTGGTCTACGGTCCGATGGCTATGCACGCGCGCCGCCTGCAGGCGGCGGAGTCTGGGAAGCTCGGCCTTCAGATAATGACTCTGGAGCAGCTCGCCGCCCAGCTCGCCGGAGGCTTTCTGAGGCCTGCATCGTCAGAGGAGCTCGATCTGGCGATTGGCTCCGCGCTGGAGGGCGGTGGCTTCTACGATCTCCAGAGTTTGCCGGGATTCCCCGGAGCGCTCCGGGCCGTCGCGCGCACGCTCCAGCGAGTGTGGGAGGCCAATCTGCCGACTGCAGACCTGGCGTCCAACAGTTCGCGGATGGCTGACCTGGATCTCATCCAGCGGCGGGTCCGCCAGGCACTGCCATGTGGCTCACTGGCGATACCTGACCTCGTGCAGGCCGCTTCGGAGCGCGTGCATTTCGCGGGACGGCTGCTCGGACCCATCAAGCTTGCCTCCTTGCCCTACCTCGCGCCGGTCTGGCACATGCTCGTGCGCCTGCTCGGCGGGCACACGCAGGTGCGATGGTCCGGACCGGTGCCCCCAGGCTCCGAAGGGATGCCAGGCGAAAGGATAGCCGAGCAGGCCCGAAACGTGCCGGAGCCAGACATCGTCGCCTGTGCAGATCCCCGCCACGAGGCGCTTGAGGCCGTGCGCTGGATGCGCGGGCTCATCTCCAGCGGGCAGGCAAGACCGCGGGACATCGCCATCGCGGCGGCAGACCCCGGCCCTTGGGACGCGGTGATGCTGGCTGCGCGTGCGGGCACCGGCCTGCCCTTGCACTTCAGCCATGGCATTCCGGCCCTGGAGACCCGCAACGGCCAGGCCTGCGCAACCCTCGCCAACCTCCTCCAGCATGGCCTCTCCCGCGAACGCGTGCGCCGGGTCATTGCACACTGCGCCTCGGCGCCGGGGCTCGCACGACTGCCATCCACTGCCCTGCTCGGCGTGGCGCGGCATGCGGCATTGACGGAGATGGCGCACTGGCGGGCTGCACTGGCAGCTGCCCTCCCGACGCGGGGCGACGGGGACGATCCGGCACCGGTACTCCTTCCCCTGCTCGAGATGGGGGTTACTGGCCTGGCGGATGCCGCAGAGGCTGGACGGCTCTTCCTGCCAGCCGGTGCGCGGGAGCTCTGGGCGGAGGCGCTGCGGCGTGCACCGTGCCAGGCCCTGCCAATCACACTGCAGGACCTGCGATCCGCCGACGAGCGGAACCCGGGTGACAGCGTGACATGGGGACCGGCAAGCCATCTTGCGGCGGCACCAAGGCCTTTCGTGCGCTTGCTGGGCTTGAACGCGCGCGCGTGGCCTCGCCAATCATCCGACGACCCCCTCCTACCGTCGCACATCGTGGACCCGTCCAGGTTCGGCGTGCCTGCGGTTTCGGTCCAGGACCGTGCTGCCTTTGCCGCAATCCGGTGTGAAGCCTTCGGCGCCCTGACGCTGTCCCGCAGCCGCCGCAATGCCCGGGGAAACATCCTGCCGCCAAGTGCGCTGCTGCCGCCGCACATCCAGGTGCGCATCCTGGAGCGCCACCGGATAGCTGAGCATGCCGCTAACCCGGCAGACCGCCTGTTCCTCCGGCCCGGCGACGCTGCCGCGGACGCGGGCGTGGCAACCGCGGGCGCCTGCGCCATTGCCCGCAGGTCTCCGAGAGCGAACGCCCATGACGGCCTACTACCGCTCGACCACGCCCTGATCCGCCAGGCTCTTGAGCGCGAGCAGTCGGCGACCTCGCTGCGGCTGCTGCTGCGCGACCCGCAGGGTTACGTCTGGCGTCATGTCTTGCAATGGTCCTCCCCGCCGCGCGACACCGGGCAGCTGACGCTGGATGCACGTTCGCATGGCGAACTCGTGCACGAAATCCTGCGGGAAGCCGTCGACGCCTTGGAAGCCGGGCCGGGCTATGCCAGCGCCACCGTCCCGCAGGTGCGCCAAGCAGTTAGGACCGCCGCCAGTGGGGCGCTGGTGTCATGGCCGCCCCGGCGTCCTACACCGCCGCGCCTGCTCTGGGCCTACACCGTCGACGTCGCTGCGGAGCAGGCAAGGCGGGCGCTCGAACGAGACATGCCGCTGCAACCCAGCACGCGGAGCTACACCGAGGCGGCTTTCGGAGAAAGTTGCGACGACGGCCATGACGGGAGGGCGAGACCCTGGAGCGTGGAAGTTTCAGTCGCGATACCGGGCACGGAGCTGCGTTTTGGCGGTAGCGTCGATCGGCTGGACATACGGGGCGACGGCGTCGTCCGAGTCACGGACTACAAGACCGGCGACGTCCCCAAACACCATGGGTCAATGGTCCTGGACGGCGGCCGCGAACTGCAGCGTGTGCTCTATGCTCTGGCGGCGCGGACACTGCTGCCGGACGTCCAGCGCACCAGGGCACGCCTGGCCTTCCTGCGTGAGGATCCTGCGCTGATGGCGTTGCTCCCGGGCATCGACGATGCAGTCGCCTCCGCCTCCCGCCACCTCCTTGCTGCTGCCCGGTCACTGTCGCAGGGCAACTCGCTTCCAGGCCCCGACGCAGAGGACAAATGGGCAGATCGTCGGCTGGCCTTGCCCGCGATGGCCTCCGGTTACTTCAGCCTGAAGAGGAACGCGTTCTCCCAGGCGTTAACAGACTTGCGGCAGGCATGGTCGGCTCGGTGACGCCCACAGCCGATGTCGCGGCCAGACTACGTGCGCTGTCGGATCACGCGTCGACGCTGATGGTCGAGGCAGCGGCAGGCACGGGCAAGACGTCGCTGCTGGCAGGGCGCCTGGTGCTGCTCATGGCCGCTGGCGTGCCGCCGTCCGCCATTGCGGCCATCACCTTCACCGAGCTCGCCGCCGCCGAGCTCGCGGATCGAGTCCGCCATTACGCGGCCGAACTCCTTGCGGAGCGGACGCCGCCGGGCCTGGACGCCGCACTGCCCAACGGCCTGTCGGAGGACCAGCGCGGGCACCTCCGGAGCGCCTTTGCAGCGCTGGACGAGTTGGAAGCGACCACGATCCACGGCTTCTGCCAAGATCTGATTAGCGCCTACGCAGTCGAAGCCGGTGTGGACCCTGGCGCCCAGGTAGTCGACGCCGATGCAGCCGAGACATTCCTGCGCACGGTCTTTGACGACTGGTTCCGCGACCGCATGTCCGCACCGGCGGGACCTGATGAGCCCATCGCCATCCTTGCGCGCGATGACCCCACCCATATCGCGGACACACTGTGGAAGCTGGCGAAGTTCCGCCTGAGCCACCGGACAGCCAAGACCGAGCAGGTGGACTGGACATGCCGCCCCGACATTGAACTGCGTTGCGCCGTCAACCGCTTCCGGCGCTGGATGTCCAGCGTCGAGCAGGAGACCCAAACGCTTGAAGTGCTGGTGCAGCTGGAGCAGTTGGCCACCTTCTTCGAACGTTGCTACGAGCATCGGCCATCTTTCGGCCAGCTCTGGATGCTGGGCCAGCCGCCACGCGTAGCGTGCATGCGCAAAGACAGCTTCGAGTTGCGGCCTCCAAGAACCAAGGGCGCCTGGCAAGAGCTGGTGGGCAAGGGGTTGGCTGAAATGCGCTTCGGCGAAGCCGCAGCCCATTTCGAGGCATGCGACCGGGCTTTGCGTGCCGTGTTGGGGCAGATCGCGACCGCCTTGGTGGAGACGCTCTCCCGGGAACTCGGCGCGTTGCTGGAGGCCTATGGCAGCCGGAAACGCTCGGCGGCCCTGCTGGATTTCGAAGACCTTCTCGAGCAGGCCTGCCTGATGCTGCGCGCCCACGAGCCGGTTCGCCAGGCGCTTGGACGCCGTTATCGCCACATTGCCGTCGACGAGTTCCAGGACACGGACCGGACCCAGTGCGAAATACTGTTCCGGCTGGCAGCACTGACACCCGCCGCCCGTTGGCAGGACTGTTCGCTGCGGCCGGGCGCGCTGTTTCTGGTCGGCGACCCGAAACAGGCAATCTACCGCTTTCGCGGTGCGGCGGCCGAGACCTACGAGGAAGCCCGTGCCGTGGTCCTGCGCTCGCAGCCGGACGCCCTCTTGAACATAACCGCGAACTTCCGCTCCCGGCCTGCCATCCTCGGCCACGTCAACCGCTGCTTCCGCGGCCCGCTTGCCCGCCACGGCTACGCCGACCTGCTCGCAACGGTCGAGGGAGAGCCGACCGGGATGCCGTCCGTCGCCAAGCTCGCCTTGAAAGTGCCCCCGCGCGCCAAGCTTCTCGAGGTCCGCGAGGCCGAGGCCGAGGCAGTGGCCGACCTGTGTGTCCGGCTTCTTGCCGGATACCGGACCCGTGATCCGGCTGGAGGGATGCGCGCGCTGGTGCCGGGCGACATAGCCCTGCTCGTCCCTGCAAGCTCAGAACTGTGGATCTACGAACGTGAGCTTGAAAAGCGGGGTCTCTCCGCGGCATCCCAGGCGGGCAAGGGTTTCTACCGGCGCCAGGAGACACAAGACCTGCTGGCGCTCGCGCGGGCCCTGGCTGACCCCGCGGACACGCTGGCGTTCGGCGCACTCATGCGTGGTCCGTTAGTCGGCCTCACAGACGCCCAGCTTCTGGACCTCGTCGCAGCGCTGCCAGCCGACGCGGGGCATCATGCCCGCCTAGACATACGGACCGCACCCGAACTCGTTGACGACCCGATTGCCAGGCATACGCTTGCAGTCCTCCAGGGCCTGCGCCGCCGTCTTTGGGCCGCCACGCCTCACCAGGTGCTTTCAGAAGCCGTCGACCTCCTCCGCGTCAGGGCCAAGCTGGTCCAGCGCGAATCGCTGCGGTCGGCCAGTGCATTGGCGAACGTGGACGCGTTCCTCGAGCTCGCACGCCCATACGGCGTGCGGGGGATGGCCGACTTTGCGCAGGACATCGAAGTCGAATGGCAGGCGATGAGGGCCTTCAAGGAGGGTCTGCCGGATCTTGGGCGGGATGCCATCGCCCTTGTCACCATGCATGGCGCCAAGGGTCTCGAATGGCCGGTCGTGGTTCCAGTGAACTGCGCCTCCCATTTCCGGCGAAGGGACCCGTTCGTCCACCGGGCGTCCGACGACACGCTTCACTGGCTGCTCGGCGACGTCGTTCCACCCGGCCTAGCCGTGGCTGACGAAGAGGAGCGCCAGGGAGCCGTCCGGGAGCGTCAGCAGCTTTGGTATGTGGCATGCACGCGCGCCCGCGACCTGCTGGTGCTGCCCGAGATACCCGATGCGGAGGCGCACAGCTGGGCACGGGTCATCGACCTGGCGTTTGCCGAACTGCCCGAGGTCCAGCTACCCACGGCTGAAAGCTCGGATATTCCGCGCGGGGCGGCAGGACGAAACACCCAGACGGCCGAGGTGTTCCTCGCCGAGCAGGCGGCGGTCGAAGCGATCTCAGGGTCCTTGGAATGGCTGCGGCCAAGTGAGGCAGACGGCGACCGGATGGAGCAGGTCGATGCCGAATGGAACAGCGATACTCCCCGAAGCGTTCCAGGTACCATCGTGGGCGCTGGGCGCTTCAGGGGGTTGGTGCTCCACAAGCTCCTGGAGGAGCTGCTTCTGGGCGAACTTGAGCAGCAGGCGGCGGCGCTGGAAGTTAGGGCAGTCGAACTCCTATCGCAGCTGATGCCGCTGGCTGCCGCATCCGAGGTGTCGCCTGACGCTGCGGAACTGGCGTCCACCGCGTTGGCTGCCTCCACCATGCCCGAGCTGTCGGACATCTGGCCGAAGCTTGTTCCCGAAACGGCTGTCTACGGCATGGCGCTCGCCAGTCGAGAGGACCGGCCGCTCTCAGGGCGTGCGGACGCCATCATTGTGGTGGATGGCCGCGCCACCGTCGTGGTGGACTGGAAGAGCGACGTCGCACCCGGGCCGGAGCAGCAGCAACAACATGCCGAACAGCTTCAACTCTACCTTGCCGCTACCGGCGCGCCGCTCGGCTTGCTGGTCTACCTGACGTCCAGAACCGTCCGGCAGGTCCGGGTCGGAGACTAATACAAACTTCCCCCAAACGCCAGGCCAGGCTCTACCGCCTGACGATTTGCACCAGAGCCGGAAGCGACGTAACGAGCTTCACCGCCACTTGCCGGTACGGCCCCCGGACCGCCGGGTCGGAGCGTGGAAGTCGTCGGGTTTGGTCTTGACCCAGGCCACGAAGCGGGCAAGTTCCGGGTCGGACCGCAGAAGCTCGGGCGAGGCCAGGGTCCGGGCAATCTCGGCTTCGGTATAGTGCGCATGGATTGCGGAATGGCAAATCTGATGCAGGCGGACCGTGCCTTGACGGGCACCGCCCTTGAGCTTGGGCACAAGATGGTGCAGCGACGACTTGGCCGAGGCCGGAATGACCCTACCGCACAGCGCGCAGCGAACTTCCTGCCCGTCGACTGAGGCTGACCTTTGCCGATCCATAGCCCAGACCTGGGTTCACGTGATCCGATGAAAAGTACCGGAGACGCACCCACGCGATGCAAGGGCATCCTGCTCGCCTAGACGACGTTGGTGACAGGAACGATGAACAACCCACCCTCGCGGACGATGCCGCCCGCAGCCTCCAGGTGGTCGGTCGCAACCCTGACCACTTGTCGTGTCTGGGCACTGACTGCCTTGAAGCCCAGCAGGCGCGGAACGGCTGCGCCAATCTCATCGGCGCTCGCCCCGAGTCCCGTGCGCACCACCTGGAGGACGGCGGCCTCCACCTCCGGCGGGGGAAGCATGTCGGGCCTGCGCAGCGTGGTGGAAACCGCCGAGCCACGGTCACGGACCGCCACTACCCCATCCGGAATCGACAGGAACGCTCCTTCTCGCAACAACCGACCGCGCTGTACCCCGATGTCGCAGGCGCGTTCGACTGCGCCCTGGATGCGCCCACCGGCGCGTTGCAGGCCCCAGGCCGAACGCAGCCGGACGACGACCTCGTCGACATGCACCGGACCCTCGACGGCGACGACCTGCTCCACGAGCTCGGCCATTCGGCCGCTCGGCACCTCGTGCATCTCCTGGCCGATCGGCACCTGCGGTGTCGCTTCCCGGTAGGAAGTGGCCGCGACGCCGACATCCGCCAGGCCAACTTCAGTGACGTCGGCCCGCTCAACCGTAACGACCTCGACCGGAACCGCCCGCCCAGAGAGCTGCCCAGTGCGCTCACGCTCGGCGAACTCGGCACGGGCGGCGTCGATGGCGGCCACGACCCGCTCCAGCTGCTCGACCGGGCGCTGGAACCAATCCGAACCCCAGACCCGGTGGATGGTCCACCCGTGGTCCTCCAAGACCGCCTGGCGGAGACGGTCGCGGTCGCGGGCCGAACGGGAACTGTGGTAGGCTGCGCCATCGCACTCGATGCCCAGCAGGTACCGTCCGGGGTGCTCCGGGTCTGCGATGGCCAGGTCGATGAAGAACCCGGCAATGCCGACCTGGGGGTGGACCTGGTAGCCGCGGTCCTGCAGGGCCCGCCCGATCTGCTCCTCCAGGACGCTATCGTGGCCGCGGGCAGTCTGCCGCGCCATGTCCAGCCGTCCCGTCCTAGCGTAATGCAGGAACAGCTTGAGGGCGAGCACGCCCTTGCTCTTGGCCCGCTCCAGGTCGATGTCTTCGTCCGTTATGGAGGCGAACACCTCGCACCGGCGCTTGGCACGGCTGATCAGGACGTTCAGGCGCCGCTCGCCGCCTTCAGCCCCGAGAGGGCCGAACCGCATGGAGATTGTGCCGTTCGCACCCCTGCCGTAGCCGACCGATATCAGGATCACGTCGCGCTCATCGCCTTGCACGTTCTCCAGGTTCTTGACGAAGAACGGCTCGCCCGGATGGGACCGGAAGAACTCCTCGCAATCCGGGTTCAGCCGCCGGACCACCTCAAGCTCGTCCTGGACGGCGCGGCGTTGCGCGGCCGAAAAGGTCGCCACGCCCAGTGACAGGCCCGGGTGCGTCTTGGCGTGGCGGATGACCTCCTCCGCCAGCAGCTTGGCCTCGACAGGGTTCGTGCCCGTGCCGGTGCCGGTTCCGCGGGAGTCGAACATGCCCTCCGGCACGTGCCGGAAGGACAGGCCCATGCCTGCCTCGCGCGTGTAGGGGCTCGGCACGATGTAGAGCTTACTCTCATAAAACTGCCGGTTGGACACCGCGATGAGCGACTGATGTCGGCTGCGATAGTGCCAGCGCAGCATACGCTGCGGCAGGCCGCGCGCGGTGAACAGGCCCAGGATGCTCTCGATGTCGGCGACGGACGCGCCGTCCTCGTCGTCCTCGGCTTCCGAGCCTGTCATCCGTGCGAAGAACCGCGTCGGCGGCAGCTGCCGTTCGTCGCCGACCACCACCACCTGTCGGCACCGCGCGATGGCGCCGAGGGCATCCACCGGCTGGATCTGGCTGGCCTCGTCCATGACCAGCAGGTCGAAGGTCATGCGCCCCGGTGTGAGGAACTGCGCCACCGAAAGCGGGCTCATCATCATCACCGGCTTCAGCGCCTGGATTGCCGGACCCGCACGCTGCACCAGTTGCCGGATTGGCATGTGGCCGCGGCGACGTGCAATCTCACCGCGCAGGACGCCGACCGGACCCATGCCGACGGGCGCGGGTATGCCACGGTGGTGGGCGCGCACCACCTCGAGGCTGGCCGCCGAGATGCGCTGCCTGTCCAGGGTCGCAAATTCGCGCGCCTGCGCCCCGTGCAACGTGCCGTCGAACCGGCCCAGTTCGGGATCGAGACGCACCTGCTCGGCCAGCAGCGCCTCGTAATACGCCATCTGGAAGGCAGGGAGCGCGTCGGCTGGAGCCACCCGGCCATCCTGCAGCCGGTCGACGAGCGGCGTCAGAGCCAGCTTGCGGCCTCCATCCGCCCGTTCCCGGTAGGCGACCCACTTGGAGAGCTGTTCGCCGCTGGCACGCCATTCCGCCAGGCGTTCTGCAAGGTCGGCCAACGGAACAGTACCGAGGGCTGCATGCCCGAATAGGGAGGCCGTGTCGGCCTGGAGCGTGGCAAGGATTTCTTCTGCCTCCCGGCGCAGGTCGTCCCCACTCGCCTCGATCCAGGCCGCCATGTCCGCGACCGCCGCTCGGTCGGCAATGCGAGCGGCCAAGTGGCGGATGTCCGGGTTGGTGGCGATCCAGTGCGCCGCCTGCGCAAGACCTCGCCAATCGGACTGCCGACCCTGCCAGGTTCGGCCGAACGCCTCGACACCGAGCCGCTCGCCTTCGTCAATGGATCGGGCGCCGTCCTGCCGGGCGGCGATGCGACGGAGCACCTGCAGGCGGTCGCCCGCCTGCTCGGCGGACAATACAGTCGCCGAGGCGACTTGGTCCGCGGCGTAGAGGCTGTGGATACATCCCGCGAACCCCGGCAGCGCGACCCGGTCGTCCGAGAGGTTATCGCCGAAGAGGACTGACAGACTGCCACCGGCGTCGTCCCGCAGAGCTTCCATCCGAGACCGCACGGACGCCTGCAGCCCCTTAAGGCTGGTCGCCATCTCGCCCAGCGATGACCGCTGCGGCATGCGGCCCGCGATGAGCCGCGGCTCGGCCCCGAGACCGCGCAGGGTCCGCATCCAATCCACCAGCGCCACGAGCGGGGCGGAGGCGGACCGCTCTCCACGCCAGTCGGCTCCGAACGCCGACTTGCCGAACTCGGCGCCGTCTTTCACCGTGCGCAGTGCGGCCTGGCCCCGCATCAGGACGTCCAGGCGCTCCAGAAGCTCGGGCAACGGCACATCGGCGTTCCTGACGACCGAGCGCACCAGGGCGTTGGCCCGTCGCCATTCGGAATTCAGCTTGCGCAGCAATCCCGTCTGGGTCGCCAGCGTCTGCCTGGCAGCGGCGATGTCGGTGGTCCAGGCGACGTCGTTGACGCTGTCGCCCAGGGTGCTGCGCGCGCGCTCCAACGCGGCTACGGCTTCGGCCAAGTCGCCTGCCTGTTCGACGCCGTGGTCCCAGACCGTCGCCGCGAACGCCTCCGGACTGGCATCGGGTGCCGCGGCAACGCGTTCGGCAGTCTCGATCGCACGCGCCAGGCTGAGCAGGGTGCGCTCGCCGCCGGAGCGCCCTAGTTCCGCATCAAGCTGGTCCGCCCCGGACAGCAGACGAGGCAGCGCATCGTGGAGGAACGCCACATGGGCGAAGCTTGTCCCGCCAAAGTCGGGCGGCAGCGTTGCCAGCGCTGCGATCGCAACGTCGACTGGTGTGTCCAAGCTTTGTGGGGTTGCGCGCCCTTCGAGGTCGGCGGTGCAGCGCTCGAACTCCCGGCCAACCGCAATGAGCGCCACGATGGCCTCGACGCTGTCGTCCCAGTGTGGGCCCCCGAGCGGTCCGGCTTCCAGCTGCGGTGCGGAGGCCACCCGGCGTGCAAGTGCAATCAGCGCTGTGCTGGTGGCGAAAGTGGACGGCGACGCGGTCTCTAGGATGCCGGACAGCGTGGCCTGGTTGGCCCGCCACGCCTGCAACCGTCCCGCCACCTCGACGAGGCGCGCCATCAACCGCTCGACGGCGGTCGGCAGCATGAAGGCCAGTCCGACGCCGCGCCATGGGTGCCGGTCGGGAAGGCCGATGTCCAGGATGCGCCCGGCGAGATCCGCGAGCAGGCTTTCGCGCTGGGCTACGCCCTCAGGCGTCCATGTCGGTGCCGCAGGCAGCTCGAACGCCACCGGGCTGCGGCCGTCCTGTTTGAGCCGCGCGAGCTGCCCGAACACCTGGTAAGGCGTCAGCCCGGCGGATGGATGGATGCGGTGCAGGCGCTCGGCGTGGCCGTTCAGGACGTCCCGGGCCTCGGTCAGCCGCCGGGTCAGCGCGTCGGGGCTTTCGCCTTTTGGCGCACCGAGGTCCCATGTCCGCCGCAGCTCTTCCAGCACGGAGCGCTTGTTGGCCTTGTTGCTGTGCAGTTCCAGGCAGGCGTCGCCGACACCCGCCATGTCGAGGCGGCGCTTGACCACTTCCAAGGCCGCCATCTTCTCGGCGACGAACAGCACCGTCTTCCCGTCTGCCACGGCCGAGGCGATGACGTTGGAGATGGTCTGCGACTTGCCGGTGCCGGGCGGTCCCTGGATGACTAGATCCCGGCCGTGGCGCACGTCGTGCACCGCCAGCGTCTGCGAGCTGTCGCAGTCCACGATGTGGAGCATGTCGGCAGGCGTGATGTGCCGGTCGATGGCGGCATCCTCGCCCAGCATCCCGTCCGGCGGAGCGAAGCCGTCCGATAGCAGGGACCGGATCAAGGGGCGGTCGGCGATGGTTGCGTCCGACGGCCAGTTGGCCGTGTCCAAATCGCGGTACATCAGGAACTTGGCGAAGGAGAAGAAGCCCAGGACGACGTCATCCGGCTTGACCTCCCAGGCCTGCTTCGTCTCCACCGCCGCCGCGACCGCGGCCAGGTAGGTGCCTGGGTCAAACTCGTCGCCGGGGTCCAGGGACGGCAGCTTCAGCTTGTGGATGCGGTCGAGAAAGGCCTCGAGCGACAGGTTGGCTGACAGGTCCTCGGGCCTGGCGCGGAGGCGGAAGCGCTCTCCTGCGGCTCCCCGTTCCAGACGGACGGGAACCAGGAGCAACGGCGCGTGCCGGATGTTGGCGGCATTCTGGGGGTCTACCCACTTGAGCATGCCGAGTGCCAAATAGAGGACGTTGACGCCCTGCTCCTCCTCCAGCGTGCGCGCGTCGCCGTAGAGGTCCAACAGGCGCTTCTGCAGGCCCTTCGACGTCATCCGGGTCTGCAACCGCGTGTCGGAATGCCGACTGGCGACACCGCGCTCGTCGACGGCCTCGCCCTCCTCCGGCTGGGGCAGATCTGCTACGACGTCCTCGTCGTCAGCCTCGGCCTCAGTCTGCTCCCCGGCCTTCTCCTTGCCGGGCACGAAGGTGAATGCCTTGGCCTCGCGGACCAGCAGCCGGAACAGTTCGGCCGAGCGCTCGTCGACAACCTCGACCGTCTTGGCGGCCTTCGAGAAGCGCGGCACGTTCAAGAGGCGATTGCGAGCCGAAAGATCCAGGAGTTCGGCGCGCGCCCGGTCGAGCTTGGCGGCTATGGGCAAGTCGCTTTGGAACACCGATACGGGCGCGTCCGCCATGCTAATTATCCAGACGACGTTTCGCCGGAGGATACTGGGACGGTATGTGCACGCAAGACTGCCCGGCGGGGCAGGCTCTTCTCTAGGACAGCTTCGTCGCCTTCCTCAACCCTTTGTTCGCCAATCAGGATGGGTTGCTGGAAGTGAAATCGACCTCGGCTTAGGGAGGACCGGGCCGCAAAGAGGATCTTGTGCTTGCCGTGGCTCCGATTCGAGCTCCAGGCACCTAGCCAGATCATTCCATTGCCGGGGCGGCTTCCTCGACCGCTTCCTCCGAAGTGACATCCGCCACCATGACCATGTCGGTGGTCGTCTCGACGGTGACCTCGGTCTGGACGGTATGGGTGGTCATCGCCACCGCGATATGGCCGTCCGCGGTCTCGAGCAGCGAGGAAGGGATTGCCTTGGTCGTGCGGCCTCCCATGGCTTTGAGGAGTTCGACCTGGCGGATGAGGTTGCCGTTGCCTGTCTCCAGCTTGCCCATCGCCTTGTCGTACGACGCGCGTGCCCGGTTGATCCCGTCGTCGATCGCCGACATGTCTCCGACGAAGCCGACGAACTTCTCGTAGAGTTTGCCCGCCCGGCTGGCGATCTCCTCGGCGTTCTGGTTCCGTCGCTCGACGTGCCAGACGTTGGCGATAGTCCTGAGCGCCATCATGAGCGTGGTCGGCGTGGCGATGGTGACGTTCCTCTCCGCCGCGAACAGGACCAGGTCGGGGTCGGCCTGAAGGGCGGCAGCCAGTGCCCCTTCGATCGGGACAAACATAACTACGAAGTCCAAGGTGCTGCCAGCGGTAGCGTGGTAGTCCTTCGAGCCGAGAGCCGCGATATGGTTCCTCACGGAGCCCAGGTGACGCTGGAGGCTGGAGGCGCGCTCCTCCTCGGTGGGCGCGTTCACCAGGGCCTCGAATGCGACGAGCGACACCTTGGCGTCGACGACCATCTTCTGCCCGCCGGGCATGGTGACGACCACGTCTGGCCTCAGCACGCGTCCCTCCTCCCCGGCGAAGCTCTTCTGGGCAGAGTATTCCTCGTCCGCCCTCAGGCCAGACCGCTCGAGAACGGTCTTCAACACCATCTCGCCCCAGGCACCCTGGGTTTGCGACCTGCCGCGCAGGGCCTGCGTAAGCTCCTTGGTTTCCTTGCCCATGGCCAGGCCCAGGTCGGCAATGCCCCTGATCTGCTCGGCGAGCGTGGCGCGCTCTTTCACGCTCTCGACGTGGGACGCCTGCACTTTCTGCTCGAACTCGCCGAGCTTCTCGCGCAAGGGCGTCAGGATGCCGTCGATCTGCTCCTTGTTCAGCTTGGTGAAGCTCTCGCCGTGCCGCGACATCACCTCCTCGGCCAGCGACTTAAATTGCAGCCCCATGTCCTCTCGCGCCTGGACGAGCAGCGCGATCTTTTCCCCGGCCTGCTTCCTCTCCTGGTCGAGCGTCTCCTTGAGGGCCGCGGTATCCGCGGCCAGTCCGGCTGCCCGATCTGCGGTCTCGGAAAGGCTCGATAACGCTTCGGCCAGCCGGGACCGCAGGTCCTTGGCCTGCTCCTCGCCGATGCGGAACGCCTCGGCCTTGGCGGACAGAGCTTCGTCGACGGCCGACTTCTCCGCCCTGAGCGCCTCCAGGCGGCTCGACCCGTCGCGCTGCTCCGTGACAGAGGCTTCAAGCCTTCGGCCCAGGTCCGCGACAATCGAGGTTGCCGCCTCCAGAGCGGCGACCTTCCCGGCGAGTTCCTCGTCTACAGCGGCCTTCGACTTGCGCACGGCGTCCATCCCTGCCTGCGCCGCCTTGGCCGCTTCCTCCGTGCTGTCCAGCCTGCCCCGCAGGTCGGCTTCCATGGACCGTAAGCCCGCCGTCTCCTGGCGGGACGCCGCAAGTTCGACATCAACGGCCGCTTTCCCGGACCGGGCCATCTCCAGCGCCGAGCGCTCCGAGGCCAGCGCGGCCTCGAGCCCGGCGACCCGCGACGAGCGGAGCTCCTCTACGGCCAGCTTGCGCTCAAGGTCCGCCTTCGCCTCCCTGAGGCTGCCGAGCTCCGCGGCCGCGTCGGCGTCGGCTGCCCCGGTCTCTCTCCCGAGAGCCGACAGGAGCATCAGGCCGAGCACCGCCGCGATGACGAGTGCTGCCGCCATCACGAGGGCAAAGATCGCGGGCAAACCAAGGCTGCCCAAGCTGTTTCCTTCCATGGACGCACCATTGCACGGCAGGGCGTGCACGCGAAGACGGAGCGCCATATGACGCTATCCCCGTGTTCTCCCGGCACTTCTCAGGAAGAACAGACTCCTTTGAACCCCTGTATCCGCCCCTCAACGGCCTACGGTTTTTGGCGACTCTTGCCGGTCTGCACGGGGCGTCTTCTGGTAGGAGCCGGTGGCGGTTCGGAGCTGGCTTCCGCCGAGGGCGCCCGCCTCTGGAGCAGGTCTGCCGCCTCGACGCCTAGCACACCGGAGATCCGTTCCAACACGTCAATGGATGCAGCGTAGATGCAGCGTTCCAGCGAGGAGATGTAGGTTCGGTCCAGGTCGGCTCGGTGAGCGAGCTCCTCTTGGCTCACGGCTGCAGCTTGCCGGGCGAGCCGTAAATTGGTGGCGAAAACCTCTCGTATCGTCGGCCTCATCAGCCTTGAGAGACGTTTTTGGCTTGCTTTCTCCCACGGAGTATTCTCTACAAACCGACATGGTCCAAATCTGCCGAACAGCGCGCCTGACCTGGGTCGTAACGGCCGCGGCCACCTTTCTGCCAGCCGTCGCACAGGCACAAGGCAGGGACGACGAGGCGACCGGTGCGGCTGCCTCGGCGGTGCGCCAGTGGTTCACACGGGATCTGTCCCTGGAGTGTTCGGATCCGAACGGCGCCACAGTCCATTGTGGTCCAGCCAACACGCCGATCATCCACATCCAGTATGGCAACGCAGGCGAGGGACCCGGCACTCCGGACGCTTTGGCCTTCGTCCAGTACGTGAACGACCCGACTGGCAATGCGCAACAGCTCGCAGTGGCGGTCTTTCGGCAGACCGGCGACGGCTACCAGTTCGTCAAGCGGCTGCCAACGATGGTCGGCAACCTGGCGCCGGGCGCGGTCGTCCGGTTCCAGCACGGACAGGCCAGCTGGACTGCGGCGGCACTTCAACGAAGCGACAGCAGGTCCATGCCGACCGGGCACAAGCAGGTGACGGTCTCGATACGGTAGGCAGCAGGTTCCGTAAGGAGAGGAGTCGCGCCTGGCATGCTGATGTCGGCCTCTATTGTGAGAACACCATGTTTACTTCGGCTAAAGTTCGACTGACACCTTCATTGTATAGTGCCTACGAAGAGAGTGCATCCGGCCGTTCTGTCTGCCAGCGTCGCCCGGAGTGCCTCGGATGAGCAACACCAGCTACCCCCTTTTGGCAGGCGGAGCCAAGCTGACGTTTTCCTGGCTGGAGGGTGTGGTGCTTGATACCGGCCAGCGCAGCGACAGCTACACGTCTGGAACAGGACGCACGGTCGTAATCGATGGGAGCGGAGGTGGCACGACGTCGGTGAATACGACCGTCGTCGTGTCCCGCGACATCTGGATCCGTGACGATGCTGGCATGGAACACCATGTCCGGGTGAACCAGGACGTGCCGGTGCGGACCGGACAGCAGGTCGCGTTCATCTACTGCCACGGCGCGGCGACGATGCCGGGAAACCGGGAGCATGAAGCAGGCGGCCTGATGTCCGTCTATGTCGTCTCCACCAACAAAATCTACATAGTCCTGTCTGCCCCATCTCTCACGAAGCAGCTCGTCGAACCGCCTGAGCACATGGGAGTGGCCGTCTTCCACCTGCTGCTATGGGTATTCAGCGTGCTCTTGATCGCCATTTTCGGCGTCGGCCTGCTTGCGCTCGCGGCACTCTTCACGCGGTCTTTCCTCGTGCGGAAGAAACGTAACGCACGTAGCCAAGCAATCCTGGGCGAGCTCAAGGCCGAGCACCAGCGCCTGATCCAAGCAATCTACTCCAGCTATAAATCTCGTCTGGTCAGCGCTGACGCACCCGTTGCTGTCGGAACCCAGACGAAGATTGCGGGCTAGCCACCTTCAAAGTCTGGCGGCGGCTCTAGCGGCTGCTCCGCCCCACTCTGGGACGCCCTGGTCGTGCCGAAGCCTGATCCGCTGGAGTGCGACGGCGCTGAGGAGCTCCTCGGGCGTCAGGCTGTCGGAGGCAGCAAGCCCCGGCAGGCTCGCACGCGCTTCGGCGGCGAACCTGGGAGAAAGCGCCTGGCCCTGATCACCCAGATATGCCGCCATCCACCAGTGGGCGAGCCGCTCCGACGCCGCACCGAGCGCCGCTGCCGATGGCAGCAACCCGCGCTTCGAGTGACGGTTGATCCGACTGTCAGCGGGAACGACGTTCCAGAGATCTCCGCAGGGCCAGGCGGCCCAGGGCAAGCAGTGGTCAAGGTCCAGGTTGCGTGCCTCCAGTCTGCGGCCGCTCCAGGTGCACAGGACGCTTTGTCCAGCTGCGAGCATCCCGGTGGCGATTGACCGAGGCAGGCCGACCCCACGGTCCGGGTCAGACCAGAAGGTCGCCGTTGCTAGGGCCGCCTGGTCCAGCTGCCGTCCCTGCGTGGCTGCATAGCCATGCATGAGCCTGGTCCACTCGGCCACGAGGGCGGGCTCGATCCAGGCGGCGAACCGTCCCATGGCACGCCATAGTTCGGCGGAGATCCTCATCGTTCCGAATGCTGAAAGCGTGGCGTTGTCCAGGACGAACGACTGCCGCTCGCCCGCACGTGCCCGGCGAGCGGGAAGAACGGGCGTGCCGTCCTTGGCCGTGAGGTGCGTGGCTGGCATCCGGACGATGAGTTCGGCCGCTTCGCGCAGTGCCGCCCACAAGGCGGGACCGTTCGCCGGGCCAAAGGCAGCGCCCACGCGCAGGTCTCGAATGGTGGCGGCACCTCCTGCCAAGGCCGTCCAGCCTGGACCGGCGAAGCCCAGCCCATCGGCGCCCCTCCGGTTGCGTGGCGCCTGGGGCAGGTTGGCGGCAGTCAGGGGCAGGTAGAGCCGTAGCCAGTTCAAGGCCACCAAGCCAAGCGGGATGACCACATGCCCGTCGCCATCGCGGACCGCCAGTCCAGCTGCGGCATCGGCGGCGCGGCAGACTGCCCAAAGCAGGCCGAGTTTGTAGGTGGAACTCTTCTCTTGAAGCAGGATGACGTGGCGCAGGAGCGGCAGGGCGCCGGTGCCGTCATCCGGCAGCCGCAGCACCATGTTGGTCCACCGAATGTCCGACCGGCCCAGCGCGTCCGCGGCATCCAACCGCCGGACAACCTGCAGACCATGGTCTCTTGCCAGCCGCTCGATTTCGTCCCCATCGACTGGATGGGCACCTCGGCCGTCGTCAGGTCCGTGTCGGAGCGTAATCGCAAGTATCCCGCCCGGGCTCAGAAGCGTCACCATCTTTCGAAAGGCCCGGGCGCGGTCGGCAGGTGCGACGTGCTGCCAAACCGCGTTGGCCAGCACGACGTCGGCTGTGAGGCCTGCCCGGGTGACGGAGCCCAGTGCGGGCAGCGAGTCCGCTATCCACCGCAGTCGGGGACTGGCATGCAGGCGGGCTCCTTCGGCGCGCATGCCTGCGGAAGGTTCAACCGCCACGACGTCGTAGCCATCTGCGGCAAAACCAGCCGCGTCCCGTCCGGTCCCTGCACCGATATCCATCACGACCGCGGGCGGCCGTGGCAGGCTGGCGGCGAGCCACTCGCGCGTGCCAGCGGGAGCCAAGGACTCATACGTCGGCACGAGCCGAGTCGCGTGGGCGTCATACCATGCCGCTGCGTCTGCCATCATGCGCTCCGGACGCCCATGCCCGCACCAAGGCTAGTCTGTGCGTCGCCTCATCCTGGACCGTTCTTCAGGAAGACGTCAGGGCTTTGACCTGGGATTGGCTCGGTGCAGGTGCGCAGCCATCGCCCCAACCATCTCGGCTGCAAGCTCACGAAGCTACTGGCCACCTCTTGGACGGCCGCAACGACCCCAAACGGTGTTCTTGAAACGTTCTATTTCCTAGGTTAGTTTTCCTGCGCTGCGCAGCCTATCAGCCCGGCCATGCGGCGACTGGAACCCAAGCGAGAAAGAATGCCCCCTATGATGACAATCTTCGACACCTTTGTAGCAGGCCTCGCGGTTGGCTTCTCGGTTGCAGTGCCACTTGGTCCCATGGGTCTACTCTGCATACAGAGGACCCTGACGTCAGGCATGCGCGTCGGGGTTTGCACCGGCCTCGGTGCCGCCACGGTCAACGTCGTCTACGGCGCACTCGTCATCATGGGCCTGAGCAGGATGGCGTCCGTCATGGCGCTCGGCAGCCGGGCGCTGAGCTTCGCCGGAGGCCTGTTCCTGCTGTGGTGCGCGGCACGGACCTTCATGCGCCGCCGTCTGGCGGGTGACCCCCATGCCACGGTCGCTCCACTTTCGCCGACGATTGCCTATGGAACGGCCGTGGCCTTCAACACGGGCAACCCTATGTCGCCCGTCCTGATGATCGCCCTGCTGACGCCCATCACCGCCGTCTCCGCGCCAGGTTTGCATCAAGCCGCAGCGCTCCTCATCGGCATGTTCACGGCAGCCGCAACTTGGTGGGTTTGTCTGAGCGGCGCCGTCACCTTGCTCCGGTCCCGCCTGAGTCCAGGCGTGCTTGAAGGATTGAACAAGGTCGCAGCGGCCATGCTGAGCTTGTATGGTGCCTTGGCATTGGCTCACGCGGTAAGGATCTGACGCCAAATGCCGGTTATCCCTCAGGCGTACGTTCGCGGTCGCCCTCTGGCGGTGCCCGGTCGATCCAGCGCAGGCGTTCCGAGGCGATATGGGAGGTGGCTCAATGCTCGACACGCTTGGTGAAGCGTCCGGCTCAACGGTGAGAACCGCAGGCGCTCTTTTGGATCCGGCCTCGTAGCGTGCCGGAGTTCCTGCTCCCATTCGACACCGAGCCGATGGAGGCCAAGGTCGTCGACGCTCTGCCCGATGGCCCGGAATGGCAATTCGAACCGAAATGGGACGGCTTTCGGTGCCTGGCCTACAAGTCCGGCGGTACCGTCGAGCTTCGAGCGAAGTCCGGCAAGCCGCTGGGGCGCTACTTCCCGGAGATGGTCGAGGCGCTGACGCACGCCCGTGCCGACGGGTTCGTCCTGGACGGCGAGTTGATGGTGCCGCGAGGCGACACCCTATCGTTTTCGTCCTTGCAGGACAGGGTGCATCCCGCAGAAAGCCGCATCCGCAAGCTGGCCGCCGAGACACCTGCGCTGCTGGTCCTGTTCGACTGCTTGGCGACGGACAAGTCAGGTTCCTTGCTTGGTGCCGCCCTGCCAGACCGTCGCACGGCGCTGGAGCGGTTGATGACCACCCTTACGCGACGGGACAGGATGCGCCTGTCTCCGTTCACAAACGACCGTCATAAAGCTGCCCGGTGGTTGGAGCAGGCGCACGGCGCGCTGGACGGCGTCATTGCCAAGCGCGTGGACCGACCATACGCCCCGGGAAAGCGGGACATGCTGAAGGTGAAGACGCATCGCACGGCAGACTGCGTGGTCGGGGGCTTCCGATACGGCAAGGGCACGCGTCAGGCCGCCTCGCTGCTGCTGGGGCTGTACAATGCGGAAGGCAGGCTCGACCATGTCGGCTTCACCTCGGCCATCGCCAATGCCGAGCGCCGGGCGCTGACGGCGCGGCTGGAAGCCTTGCAGGGCGGCGCCGGGTTCACGGGTGACGCACCCGGCGGACCCAGTCGCTGGGCGACGGAGCAGTCGGCGGCTTGGGAGAGGCTCCGGCCGGAGCTGGTCGTGGAAGTCAGCTACGACCAGGTCACCGACGGCAAGTTCCGGCATGGAACCATGTTGCTGCGTTGGCGGCCGGACAAGGCTCCCCGCCAGTGCACGCGGGAGCAGATCGGCGAAAGCCTGCAGCCTGGCAAGCTGGTTGAGGCCATTTTGTGACGGTTACGCCCAGTGGTGGCCTGGACACATTGAAGCCGAGTGGCGTTATCCCTCTGGCAAGGCGCCAGACCTGTCGCAATCCAGGCTCGTGTTCGCGTGGAGAGGCTCTGCGGCGCACAGCCTTGACGGTTCGACAGAGATGCATGACCGTTCGGGAGCATCAGAACCGGACCTGACCCATGCGCGCACTGGCGTTTGCTGCCCTGTCGTTCCTCGCGGTGGCAGGTGCCGCCCGAGCACAGGCCGTCACAGCAACCTGCAAGGACGGAACAACCTGGTCCGGAGCGCAGCGCAGCGGTGCCTGCCGAGGACACCAGGGCGTCCAGGCATTCGGCACCGCCACCAGTGCTCCGTCGCCTGTGGCAACCTCTCCGTCTGCGTCCGCGCCTGCGTCCAACCAGCCACCTGCAGCCCAGGCCGCAACACCTGCCCCGCAGACCGCAGGGGGCGGCGGCGCCGGTCAGGTCTGGGTCAACACCGCGTCCAAGGTCTACCACTGCCCAGGTGACCGCTACTACGGCCACACCAAGGCCGGTCAATACATGAGCGAAGCCGCAGCGAAGGCAGCCGGTGATCGGCCGGACCACAACAAGGCTTGCTCGTAGACGGCCCATGCTGGACCCGGGCTCCTCCGTGTCCGTCGAGTGGGAGCTTGGCTATCTGGCAGCCTCGGTCTGCAAGCGCTCGGTCCGAGACGGACTACCCGACGGCAGCTGGCGCAATCCCTACCAGCTCGGCACCAAGCAACACGACGACTACACCGCGGGGATGATGACGTACTGCCAGGAGGCAGCCCTGCCCGATGACTTCCGGTGGTGACATCTACCGGGCGGCCCATCTCGTCATGCAAATCCATGGCCCGAAAGCCTTGGACCACGCCAGGCAACGGGAACGCGACCTCCTCCTTGCAGGCGACGAACAAGGGGCTGCCCTGTGGCGTGGAGTGCTGACGGCGGTGGTCACGTTGCAGGCCGTTAAACCTGACACTGACGAGATGGTACAGTAGCCCTCTCAACGGCGACTTCTTGAACTTGGACGCTGCATCAGCCGCATTCCGCGCCGCCGACGCGGCGTTCAAGGCGTTGGGCTCGCTGGCGAATGGACACCTCATCCTGTGAGCTGTTGCTTGTCTTTCACTGGGAAGCTTCTGAGGCTCTGCGGGTCGACCGGAGCAACTTGACCCATACGAAAACCGATCCGATGGCGAACAGCAGGGATGGTCCGGCGACGAAGGCCATGATGATGCCGCCGCTCAGCGCCGGTCCAATATCGTGCCCCGCCACGAGGCATGGATGTTCCGTGGCTTCGTCTACATGGCACCCTGTTACCGCCACCGTTGCCAGGGTGAGCAGCACAGCCAACGGCGGGATCCAGACCGCGACGGTCACCACGCTCAGGATGGCCATGGCAAGCCATCGCGGGAAGGCCATGGCCGCAATGGGGTGAACAGGCGAAGTCATGGCGCCATCAGCCTCCCGTCCTAGAATGGGCCTCAAGTCGTCCAACTCGGACCCGACGGCCACCGCCATCGCACATTCCGACTCGACTCGACACAAACGTTCGCTTTATGTTCCTGGCATGTCGCCTCCTTCCCTCCTAGCCATCGCAGCCATTCTCCTGGCTTTCGGGTCTCCGACCCTGCATGCCGAAGGACATCGGAGCGCCTTCTTCCTGATTGAAGGCGACCGCCTGGTTCAGCGGCGCGCCTACCATCGAGAACGTCACCGTCAACCGACGTGCGGCATTCGGACTTCCAGGAGTGACCCGTGCGTCGGACATGGCGGAATGCTCGTCTGGCGCTAGCGGCCTCCGCAGCAGGCAGGCCTGGTCCGACTTCTTCCGTCTTCTGCCTTCACGACGCAATAACGATGGGGAAGTCGATGAGCGACGACGACAAGCTCGACCTGCGCCCCGTCTCCTTCCAAGAAATCGAGGAGACGCTATCCTTTGCGCTTCGCTACTCCGGTCGCAAGCGCGTCCACCACGCCGACGACGTCATGGCGCGGATAACGGCCGAGCGATTGGTCCAGCACCTAGAACGGTCCGGCTACGTCCTCATGAAGAAGCCCGACCGCGCCGCCGCCAGCACCAGCAGGCACAGCCACCCGAACGCGACCGACTGAGTGTTCGCCGTGGCGGGCTACGTCGAGTTACAGGTCACGTCGAACTACTCGTTCCTGCGCGGAGGCAGCCGGGTCGAGGAGTTGATGCTCCAGGCCAAGGCGCATGGCTATGACGCCATCGGCATCGCGGACCACGACACCATGGCGGGCATCGCCCGCGCCCACGCCCGAGCCGCCGAGGTCGGCATCCGCCTGGTCGTGGGCTGCCGCCTGACCCTGCGCGACGGCTTGCCTCTGTTGGCCTACCCCATGGACCGGGCAGGTTACGGACGCCTGTGCCGCCTGCTGACCCTCGGCAAGGGACGGACCGGCAAGGGCGGCTGCGATATCGCATGGGCCGACCTTGCCGCCGCCAGTGAAGGATTGCTGGTCATCCTGCTGCCCGACCAAGCCGACGAGCACCTGGACGAGGAGCTTCGGCGCATGCGGGGCGTCTTCGGTGACCGCTGCTACCTGGCGCTGACGCTACGCCTCCGGCCCGGCGACCACGTGCGCCTGCGTCTGCTGTTCGACGCCGCGCAGGTCGCTCGGGTGCCCACGGTGGTGACCGGCGACGTGCTCTACCACGACCCGCAGCGGCGTATCCTCCAGGACGTGGTGACCTGCATCCGGGAAGGCTGCACCATCGACGAGGCTGGCCACCGCCTGGAAAGGTTTGCCGGGCGCCATCTGAAAACCCCGGAGGAAATTGCCCGGTTGTCCCGGGACTACCCCGAGGCGGTCGCCCGCACGGTGGAGATCGCCGCCCGCTGCACCTTCAGCCTGACCGAACTGCGCTATCAATACCCGGACGAACTCGAACGCGCCGACGAGACGCCGCAGCAGGGATTGGAGCGCCTCGTGGCCGAGAGCCTGTCCCTGCGTTACCCGGATGGAGTGCCGCCGAACGTCGAAAAGCAGTTGCGGCACGAACTGGCCCTCATCGCCGGGCTGGACTACGCGCCCTACTTCCTGACGGTGAACTCCATCGTGCGGTATGCCCGCTCCAAGGGCATCCTTTGCCAGGGTCGGGGATCCGCCGCCAACTCGGCCGTCTGCTACGTGCTGGGCGTCACCGCCATTGACCCGGTGCGCTCCGGCCTGCTGTTCGAACGCTTCATCTCCGCCGAACGCCGCGAACCGCCAGACATCGACGTCGATTTCGAGAGCGAGCGCCGCGAGGAAGTCATCCAGTGGGTCTACGAGCGCTATGGCCGCGACCGTGCGGCGCTCTGCGCCACCGTGATGTGCTTCGGCTCGCGTGGCGCCATCCACGACGTGGGCAAGGTCATGGGCCTGACCGAGGACGTCACCGGCATGCTGGCCTCCCAGGTGTGGGGCTGGTCCGACGAGGGCGTGCTGGCGGAGCATGCCGCCGAACTGAACCTGAACTTGACCGACCGCCGCCTGCGGCTTTCCATCGCGCTGGCTCGCGAACTCATCGGCTTCCCGCGTCAGCTTGGCACCCATCCCGGCGGGTTCGTGCTGACCAGCGACCGGCTGAACGAACTCGTGCCGGTGGAACCTGCGGCCATGGCCGGTCGGCAAGTCATCGAGTGGGACAAGGACGATATCGATGCGCTGAAGTGGATGAAGGTCGACGTCCTGGGATTGGGCATGCTGGGCTGCATGCGGCGCGCCTTCGATCTGCTGGAGGAATACCGCGGCCTATCGCTCGACATTGCCACAATCCCGGCCGAGGACCCGAAGACTTACGCGATGATCCGTCGGGCCGACACGTTGGGCACCTTCCAGATCGAGAGCCGGGCACAGATGTCGATGCTGCCGCGGCTGAAGCCGACTACCTTCTACGACCTCGTTGTCCAGGTGGCGATTGTCAGGCCTGGCCCGATTCAGGGTGACATGGTGCACCCTTACCTGCGGCGGCGGGAGGGCACGGAGCCGGTGCACTACCCCAAGGAGGCACTCAAGCGTGTGCTCGGCAAGACGCTAGGTGTGCCGCTGTTCCAGGAGCAGGCGATGCAGGTGGCCATCGTCTGTGCCGGTTTCACTCCTGGCGAGGCCGACCAGCTCCGGCGATCCATGGCGACGTTCAAGTTCACCGGCGGGGTGTCGCACTTCAAGGATAAGCTCATCGAGGGGATGGTCGCCAACGATTACGACCGGGAGTTCGCCGAGCGGACCTTCAGCCAGTTGGAGGGGTTCGGCTCCTACGGCTTTCCGGAAAGCCACGCCGCCTCCTTCGCGCTGGTGGCGTATGCGTCGGCCTGGATGAAGTGCCACCATCCGGACGTGTTCTGCGCCTCCTTGCTGAACGCGCAGCCAATGGGCTTCTACGCCCCGGCGCAGGTCGTGCGGGACGCGCGGGAGCACCGGGTGCTGGTGCGGCCGGTCTGCGTCAACGCCAGCCGGTGGGACTGCACCTTGGAACGACGGGCGGACGGTGGGCCGGGCTACGCCGTCCGGCTCGGCCTGCGCATGGTGAAGGGGCTGGCCAACGAGCATGGCGCGCAGCTGGTGGCGCACCGCGGGGATGACACGTACACCAGCGTCGAGGAAATTTGGCAACGGACTGGCATTCCGGCGGCGATGCTGGAGCGGCTGGCCGAGGCGGATGCCTTTCAGGTTCTCGGACTGGACCGCAGGGCGGCGTTATGGGAAGTGCGGGGTTTGGCGGATACCGTGCTGCCCCTGTTCGCCGCCGCCGACGGCCAGGGACGGCCTAGCCCGGAACTCGTCGAGCCGTTCGTGCCGTTGCGGCCGATGAAGGAGGTTCGCGAGGTGGTGGAGGACTACCGCTCGGTGGGGCTGAGCTTGGGGCGGCATCCGGTGGCGTTCCTGCGGGCGGAGCTACGGACCCGCGGCATGGTGACATGCAACGACGTCCGGCGCGGCCGGGACGGGCGCCGCGTGGTGGTGCCGGGCAGCGTGCTGGTTCGGCAGAAGCCCGGCTCGGCCAAAGGCGTCATGTTCATCACCATTGAGGACGAAACCGGGGTGGCGAACCTGGTGCTGTGGGCCGACAGGTTCGAGAAGCAGCGGAGGCTGGTGCTGTCGGCGGGGATGATCGCGTGCCATGGCCGGGTGCAGCGGGAAGGCGAGGTCGTGCACGTCGTCACGGATCACCTAGAGGATTTGTCGGGCCTGCTCCGCAGCGTGGGCGTCCGCGACGAGCCGTTTCCGATCACGCACGGCCGCAGCGACGGAGCGACGTACCCAGCGGGGAGGGATCTGCGGGCGGGGCTGGGTGCAGGTCCCGGTGGCAGGAAAGCACGCCATATCTTCGTTCCGGATTTACGCCATGTCACGGGTATTAAGGTGCCGACCAGAGACTTCCGCTAATGGGTATAGCAGAGCGTCTGCTTTGGAGCGGTTCCTCTGGGAATGCGGACCTCAACCGCTGGACTATGTAGCAGACAGTAGAGTTAAACGGACGTTCGCTGCTAAACAATGATGACTGAGCTTAAGTCTTCATTATGTCCCCTTGACCGCACATACTATAAACATTATGTTGTTGCGGTATTACAAATAGTTCACAAGGAGGAGGACGATTCCGGCAAGAGCAAGTATGATGGCAGCTACATCAGCTAAACCGACGTTCCTGTCAAACCGCCAAGGTCGCTCGGATCTTAAGGCTTCGTGAGAAACGATCATCTTCTCAATGTCCGTCAGTCTGCGCTCGAGTCGTTCCTCAAAATCCCTAAAATCCCGTCTCAACATCTGCCATTCGTCTGAAATCACAGGAGAACTCGTAGGGGCTTCTACACCTATGGAGCGATCGATCGAGACTGCTTGGCCAATGCTTACGCTTACAGTTTTGGTAAATACTTTTTCGGGACTTACCTCACTGAGATCAGGCAACCTACCTCTTTCGGTGGAATAAGGAAAAAATTCGAACGCCTGAGATCGCTTAGCGTTGTTTGCGAGGCGTTGGTGATTTCCAATTGTCACTTCAAAGAAAGGAGAGAAGGCCTGGCTGTTCTGCGCTTCCATTACAGTTTGAGACAACTCGGTGTCAAACCGACCTTTATCGCCGATGTCGCTTAGGTCGACATATGCGCGTCGTGTTGAGCCAGCCGTGAGGCCAAAGGACTTGATCGGTGTAAGGAACGCATTCAGCTGCCTTGTGGCAGGCTCGATATCAAGGTCTTTTAACTCAAATGTAGAAAGCGTCTCACCGTTGCTGCTCGTAAATCGGTCAATTAAGTCGTTAAGCAAATTGGTAATGTAGGTTACGAACTCTAGAGCTTTGAGTTCCTCATTAAGAGCAAGAACACCCACTCCGACATAAGTGCCGCCGCGCGCGTTCCCGAAGAAACGACCAAATCGGTAGCATCCCAACCATGTCCACGTCTGACCGGGCACAACAGAGTGCCGGGATATCTTGAACACCATCTCGTCTTTTGATGATGGTACACTGTAGGACTGCAGGAGGGCCCACTGCTCGGCTACGTTTAACCTTACTGAATGAGCCCGGGTTTGGTGGCCAAAATTCGGGTCTTGCTCGTCGCCAAGTGATAGGATGCTGACTCCGACTCCTTGGCCGCGTTGCGACTTACCGATTAGGACGGTTGCCACCACTACACAATCTCCTCAGCAATCATCTCGCGGTCAATAGCTTGGCGATACGGTCCGTCACCGTAATCCTGGGACGATCAGGGGGAATAACATCCTCGAAGAGTATTCTCCTTAATGTTGGAGACCCATCCCTCCCCTGCAATCGGGTAGCGTTGCCGTAAAGCCAGTTCAAGACAGTTCTGGGATAGCGGGAGAACTCATGCTCCAACTCGCCGGGAGGAGGGGGCCGCGGCTGGTCCCCGATAAAGTAGCCGGACGAGTATTGCATGAAAGCCCTTCGCTCGAATGCTGGTCCTTCGAGTGGGAGCGCTTGGAAGTCACCCCAAGATCTCTGATATCGGTCGTTCAAAATTCGGTTTACATCCGATGGACGAGGCCTCGCAAACAAGGCATCAGCGTCTGTTGGCGAGGCTTTTTGATCCCACTTAGACAAGAGAAATAAAAGAAAGTCCTCCTTCCGCCTCCCTTGGCGGAATTCCCTATAACCATGCAAGGCGCCAAGTAGACCGGTGTTGCTGACGTTCGTCTCGACAAAGTAGTTACTGCCAACAGCGTAAGGCGCTACAAAGATTACTGTAAGACCGTAAGGAAAGGTCTCCAACACCCCTCTGACGTCATCGTTCAAGGCTTTGAACAAGTCTCCAGCCTTCTCGTCCTCGACTGGTTCGTAACCTTCACCGCGGCCGTCCAATAACGCCAATTTTACGGCCGGAAGAGTGCTATTCTTCGGTCGTATGTCGATGGGTATAAAAAAAGGGTCACCCTGCGTGGCCTTTAAGTTCTGGCCCAGGTCTAATTGGTAAGCCTGCCAGTCATAGAATTGCCGCGCTATCGCATGCTTCTCGCTTACTCTTGGGTCAGCTTGATCAAGGACTGGCTCTCCAAATTGGATGTCAGTATCGGGATCAGTCTGCAGCGCTCGGATTAGAGACATAATCAGGGATGATTTGCCCGACTTGGAAGAGCCAAATATGAGCACTGGATGTCTCTCTGTACGGACAAGATTTTCCGCGAGTGTTATCCCTCCTCGGATGGCCTTCGGTGCCGCGGGCAGGGTTCCAGTTCGCTGCGTGCCCGGGATTGTGACTGGCGCGACGGAGCTTGTTGGACGGTCGTCGCCCACGTTAGATTCTGCCAATGAACACCCCCTACTTACGATTGACCCATAGAAATTGAGGATCTGATTCGAAAGGCTTGTCTTCTGCTACAACTCCTATAACTGCCTGTCTCTTTGGCTGTTGAAGGTTGAGTTCGGTCAGCAGGTAAATGACGGCGAAGTCAAGTGCCAGAGCGATCGCAACATAAAACCAAGTGGTCACCTGGCCTGCTCGCTTTGCTAGTAAAGAGAGGGTCGATGCATAGGAACTAACTTCATCAGACTGCAAGGTGTCGATGGAGGTAATGCTTGTAGGGTCGTCACCGCTAAGGCTAAGATAAGTTCGCCGATCAGTATTGAAACTGGTGCGCGCAGCATAGAGGGGGCTTTGGTCAACCGTAGCGGAAGGACCAATACCTGAAGAACTAGCTTCTAGCGCCCCCAACTGAGCGATGGCTCGGTTGAAATTCTGATCAAGTTTTTCAAGGAACGAAGCCTTGTTCGGACCGTTGTCCCGAAGGTAGGCATCGTCTGCCTTGATCATTTGGTGAGCGTTGTCCGCATAGGACTGATATACTCGCTCCGCCTTGCCGATATCGCACGGGCGAATGGGCCCGGTCCCGTTTATTACGGGATAATTTGGGAGGATAGCTGACATGTCCGTTATGATACTTCGTGCTGAAGGACCAACCCCACAGAAGTTTCCGCCATTCGGATTGACGATCTCTTCGTGCAACCGCTTGAGTAAACTTTCCATTTTTGCCGTCTTCTCAGCGTATGGTTGAGAGGGAAGTACTTTGTGGGCGGCAGCCCACAGTAACCCGTAATTATCTCGAACCACAGCAATATCTTGCCGCAATATAGCCCTACTTTCAAAAAACACGAAAGCGGAGTTTAGCGTTCCGAGCGCACTGATTACTGCTAAGAGGATATATGGCTTCCATCCCATATACCATGTACGCTTTTCATTTCTTCGAAACGCGTCCGCCCGATATTGGCTTATGACTCTTGCGCAGTATGCGGCGATTAACATAATCAGAAAGGCTGTCCCAACCGAGGCCGCATGTCGGCCGGGCTTAGATCCAATAAATTGACTGTATTGCGGCGAAACAAGAAACCACCAACCCACGCCGACGACAGTGCAAAAGACTATCACCACCAGCAAAGTCGCATACGTAGCTGTTCGGCTTGGTTCGGCTTCACCGGCCATTTGACGGCGCTCCAACACTTCGTGGCGAACAATGTTGCATTCTCGCCCTAAAAGCTACACCGAGTTGGCGGGTTGTGGAACGCGGATGCATGCCGTGGTGCCACATGTGGTTGCGGCTCGCGGTGTAGAAATCGCAAAGATCGGCTACGGAGAGCAGAAGTTTATGGTCCACGGCAGGTATGGAGCTTGGAACCTCGAACTGGCGCAGTTGCACATGGCGAGAACCCATAATCAGATTGAAAACTCCCGATGTGCAACTTGTACGCCGTCACCAAGGGCCAGCAGGCCATCCAAGAGCTAACCCGGGCCATGTCGGACCGCACCGGAAACCTTCCGCCGCTGCCCGGAATGTACCCCGACTACCCGGCGCCCGTCGTCCGCAACACACCAGACGGCCGCGAGCTGACGATGGCACGGCGGGGGATGCCGTCACCGGCCGCGGTCGTCAGGGGCAAGAACTTCGACCCGGGCGTCACCAACGTCCGCAATGTTTCCTCCCCGCACTGGCGCAGGTGGCTGGGTGCGGAGAGCCGTTGCGTGGTGCCGTTCACCAGCTTCTCGGAGAACGAGGCCATGCCAGACGGCAGGCGGCCGCCAATCTGGTTTGCCCTGGACGAGAGCCGCCCACTCGCCTGCTTCGCTGGCATTTGGACGCGGTGGACCTCGGTCCGGAAGGTACGGGAGGGCGAGACCACCAACGACGTAATCGGGTTCCTGACCACCGAACCCAACGCCCTGGTCGGCAGGTACCATCCCAAGGCAATGCCGGTCATCCTCCGGACGGCCGATGAGATTGAAACCTGGATGTCGGCGCCCGCCGCCGCGGCGCTCGCCCTGCAACGACCGCTGCCGGATGATGCGCTGGTGGTCGTCCTGCGGGGCGAGAAGGAGGATGCGGGCGGGACGGGCGGCTTGGCGGAGTCCGTGCCACCGCGGCAAGGTGTGTTGCTGTAAGCAGCCAACTGCTGCCTGCGCCGTGCTCGGCCTCGTGCACGGCGATTAGATCGGGAGAGTTGGCGAACAACCCGCCGTCAGCGAACAGCTCATCCTCGACAGTCGCGAGGGGCGAGGAAGGCCGGAGCGGCTGAAACCGCTTCCTTCCGGCATCTCAGCAGGCCATCTTGTGGCGGCGCATTTCAATGGCGGCGCAACACAGGTCGCACAGCTTCCGATCGAAGAAGAAGGTTGAGTGAGGTTCCTCGTGCCGCTTCTTCGGCCTTTATAACGGCCAACGCGGCTTTCGACCGTGACTGTAGGTGTCGGCAAAAGACCACTGTTCGCCGCCTACGGCGAGTAGGTGATAGCGTCCATAGTCGGTGCCACTCCTGAAGGCTGCCCGCGAGGACCTAATTGTCGCGATCCAGACTCTTTGCTTCCTGAATCTTCCGCTCCACCGGCCGTCGTGATCGGTACGATCGGAACACGAGCCTCGACCTCGGCAAACAATCGACCTGCCAGATTGGTTGGATCATGTATCGCTGTTGGATCAGCGCCATATCGCGGAACGATTATAGGGCATCAACCGACGAGGTCCCGATGTCCGATCGCAGTGCCGGAGTTTTCGCGCCGAGCACCTTAAATCCCGGAACAGCCACTGGCCCGATGCGTATCTGGGCCTGGCTGGGTAGGATCCTGCCGGGCCTCCTGCTCTGTCTCGCCGTCACAGGAGCCGCGATGGCACTGGAGCGGGCCGAGGCCGCAGCGTTCGGGGCCACATGGCTGGAGGCTCTGGTTCTGGCGATCCTGGTCGGCACGGCCGTCCGTACTGCCTGGTCGCCGGGACAACGCTGGTTCGCAGGCATCAACTTCAGCGCGAAGACGCTGCTGGAGATCGCGGTTCTGCTGCTCGGCGCTTCCATCAGCGCCGGGATGATCATGGCAGCCGGTCCGCTGCTGATCGCGGGTATCGCGGGTATCGTGGTGGTTGCGATTGCCGCCAGCTACGGCATCGGCCGCGTGCTGGGCCTGCCGCACCGCATGGCCATGCTCGTGGCCTGCGGAAACTCTATCTGCGGCAACTCTGCCATCGCCGCCGTCGCCCCGATCATCGGCGCCGACGGCGAGGATGTGGCGGCGTCCATCGCCTTCACCGCAGTGTTGGGCGTCGTCGTCGTGCTCGGCCTGCCGCTGCTGCCGGAGCTGCTGCATCTGACGGGCATGCAGTACGGCGTGCTCGCCGGGCTTACCGTCTATGCCGTGCCGCAGGTGCTGGCGGCAACCGTCCCACTCGGGACAGTCGCCGTTCACATCGGCACGCTGGTGAAGCTGGTGCGCGTGCTGATGCTCGGTCCTGTCGTGCTGGGTCTGTCGCTGCTGACCCGGCGCATGCGGGACGAGACCGACGAGGCACTGCCCCACGTGACCGCCGGTGACCGTCCGGCACCGGGCAAGCTGCCGCTGCATAAACTGGTGCCGTGGTTCATCCTCGGCTTTCTGGGACTGGCCGCGTTGCGCTCCATGGACCTGGTGCCGCATGCCGCCCTACCAGCGGTTGCGACAGCCGCCAACGTGCTGACCATCATATCGATGGCGGCACTGGGCCTCGGCACCGATCTCAAGGTGGTTGCCCGGGCCGGAATCCGGGTGATCGCCGCGGTGACGCTCAGCCTGCTTCTGCTCGGCGCGATCAGCCTGGGCCTCATCAAGGCGTTGGGGATCGCCTAGGCCAAGCGGTCCTTCCTCCCGATCACCGGGTGGACGAGACTGATCGCCCTTATCCAATCACAATGGAGCAGGTCTCTGCCGCCACCTCTACCGATACCCGATCAGATACCCGCCGCACTCAGTCATCCGGCGGCCGCCCCGTTCTGGCTGGCCGTGGTGCTGACCGGCCTCGGCGCCGGGATCGGCGCCGCCGTACTGACCGATCTGCTGGAGGCGGTTCAGCACTTCGTCTGGCCCGGTCCAGGCACGTTGGCGGAAGCGGCCAGCCAGGCTCCTGTCTGGCGGCACCTGATCGTTCTGGTGAGTGCGGGACTGGTCACCGGAGCGGGCCAACTGGTCCTTACCCGCCTGTCCAGCGGCAACGGCATCGACATCACCGCAGCGATCTGGTTCTCCGCCGGACGCCTGCCTGCGCTGAGGACGCTGGGGAGCGCGGTGCTGTCCATCGTCGTCGTCGGTATGGGCGTATCGCTGGGGCGTGAGGGCGCGCCGAAACAGGTCGGCGCGGTGCTTGCGAATGCCTGCTCAGACTTGGGTAAGCTGTCAGACGAACAACGGAGGCTCCTGGTCGCGTGCGGTGCCGGGGCCGGGATGGCCGCCGCATATGGCGTGCCGCTGGGTGGTGCGCTGTTCGCTCTGGAGGTGCTACGCGGCGTATTGGCGCTGCGGCTGATCCTGCCTGCGCTTCTGACAGCGGTGATCGCAACCGGCGTCTCCTGGCTGCTCGGCATGCCGAACGCGCCGACCTATGTCATTCCCGCCTATCCCAGCCCTGTTTCAATCTCGGTCTGGGCGTGCCTGGCCGGACCTGCCTTCGGCGTCGTATCGGTGCTCTATGTTCGCTCGATCGCCTGGGCGGACCGGGCCAGGCCGAAGGGCTGGCGACGTTGGGTGGCACCGCTCCTGATACTCGGAATTCTGGGCATCGTCTCCATTTGGTTCCCCCAGCTGCTGGGCAACGGCAAGGACATCGCCGATTCCGCCTTCATGGGACGCATGGGTCCTGGCCTCCTTCTGGCCCTCCTGCTTCTCAAACCGCTGGCCACAGCATCCTGCCTGGGCAGCGGCACGCCGGGCGGCCTTTTCACCCCGTCGCTGGCGATCGGGGCCTTGCTCGGTGCGGTATTGGGTCATGCCTGGTCGTGGATGGTGCCTGGTGACGCTACGGGTGCCTTCGCCATCGTCGGGGCTGCGGCGGTCCTGGCGGCGACGACGCAGGGGCCGATTTCGGCAGTCGTGCTGATGACCGAACTGACCGGGCAGGACCGCGCACTGATCCTGCCGATCCTGCTGGCGGTCATCACGGCAACGATCGTCTCGCGCAGCATCGAACCCCGTTCGATCTACGACGCCCGGCTGACCGATGCCGAAGTCGTGTCCAGGATCAGGAGCCGAGACCCGCAGGGCCACGCGTGACTGCTAAACCGCCAGCACCGGCACGCGGTGCCAGGCCGCGGAAAGATAGCCCTTAAAGTTCCAGGTATCGTCCGGAAGCGCAGGCTGGGTTTGCCCGGCATCATCCCAGGCGCGGACGGCCAGTTCATGTTCGCCTTGCGGAAGATCGAGCGTGGCGCGCCAGAAGATCCAGGACCATGCGCTGCCTGGCTGGTCTTCCAGCTCGGCCTGCGACCAGGTACGGCCACCGTCCAGCGACACGTCGACGCGCACCACGGCGCGGTCCGAAACCGTCGCATAGCCACGCAGGGTTACCGGACCGGCGGGTAGCTGCGCGTGCGAAGTTGGCTCGCAGATGGCGCTGTTCACCGGCAGGCGGTTGATCGTGACGCCCAGGGACGAGTCAGCCGTCTCCTGGGTCACGTGGGACGGGAACAGCTTGTAGTCGTCGGCCTGGATCGGGTTCTCACTCGGGGCGTTCTGCACAGTGACGGTGTGCAGCCATTTCGGGCTGCGGACCCCGGCATAGCCCGGCACGACCATGCGAAGCGGCGCGCCGTGCTCAGCCGTCAAGGACTCGCCGTTCATCGCGTATGCCAGCAGCACCTCGGAGCCGAGCGCCTTCGCCATCGGGATCGAGGCACCATACCGGAACGTCTTGCCCTCCATACTGCACTCATCGGCGCAATCGAAGGCGACGTGCAGGTCTGCGCCTTCTTCGGCCTCGGCGGCACGGAGAACGTCGGCCAGCGACACGCCGGTCCATTCCGCATTCCCAATCGCACCCGGTGCCCAGGGATCGCCGGAGGTCTGCCGCACACGCTGCATATCGGCCCGCCGGTTGCCAGCGCACTGGATCGTCGCCATCACCGTCCGAGGTGAAAAGCGGCCGCGCAGCTCCTCCAGCGAGAGATCCAGCGGTAGGCCGACATGCCCCGTCACCCGCAGCCGGTGGACGGCCGGATCCAGTTCGGGGATGTTGCCATGGCTCCGGACGTAGAACCCGCTCTGCTGCGTAATGAAGCTGGCCCGAAGCTGATCGGTGGGTGGCTCCGCATTGTAAGGCTTCTGCGAATGGGTGATGAGGCGCGGATTGTCGATCGTGACGCCGGGTGGGGCGGTGCGAAACGGGTTGCGCATGATACCTCGCTGCGATGGTGCCCTGACAACGCGCGGCCAGGGCGAAAGTCATCCGGCGGGATGGCTGCGGGCTACACCGCAGCCACCGGCCGATTTACTGCTGGACCTGGACGGGAGCGCCCGGAGCGGCGGCCGTGCCGAGAGCGATCACCAGCCAGCGGCGGGCCGGTCCGGAGTCGCCCTGCACCAGTTGGCGGATCGGACCGATCGCGTTGACGATCGCCGCTCCGGCCGGGTTGGTCATGAACGCCGCCAGCGGTTGCAGGGTGCCGCTTCCCGTGGCGTCGGTAGACAGTGCCAGGATGTAGGGCTTCTTCGGCTCCAGCCCGGTCGCACCCGCCTGGAGAACCTGGACCAATCCCTGATCGAACAGGGTGATCTGCGTGGCGGCTGGCCCCCCTACTGCGCCCAGCGTCAGTTTTGCGGAGTTTGCGGCGACGCCCAGTGGTTGGAGGTTATCGTTGCCGGGACCCTCCGGGACCGCACCCGGGACGTAGGCCACGCCCTGCGGGCCCTGCCCGAGCGGTATCGTTGCAAGCAGCTTGTTCTGCATCGTGTCGATGACAGCCGCCCCGTCCGCGTTTTCTAGGCCGACATAGACCCGCGTGCCATCGCCGGAGGGCCAAATACCGTGCGGCAGAGCACCGACATCAATCGTGGCGACCTGACTAAAATTGTCGGTGCGGAACACCTTCACCTGGTTCAGGCCGCCGACGGTGACATAGGCGAACTGCCCGTGGCCGTTGCGGACGATGTTGACGTGGTTGGTGATCGGTCCGGTATCGATCACCTTCAGCACGTTAAACGGGGCAACCGCATTGAAGACCATCGTGCGGCCCACATCCTTCAGGGTCAGCCATACCTGCTTGCCGTCCGGCGTCGCGGCGACATCCGGGGCGAACGGACTCTCCTGCTTCACGCGTCCGACGATCTTGTGGTCGGCGGTCGAGATCACGACGGTCTCGGGTGTGAAGCTGGACACGAGGTAGCCGAGCTTCCCGTCCGGGGAGAAAATGACCATGCCCGGCCCGTTTGGGACCTTGATCCGGCTCTTCTCCATGAAGGTCTTGCCGTCGAGCACCGAGACGTAATCCTCACCACGGACACTGACCCAGACCTCCCGGCCATCGGGCGTGAAGAACGCCTCGTGCGGGGCGCGGCCGACATAGGTGACGTGCTTGACGGCGTTGGTGGCCGTGTCGATGAACGTCACCGAGTTCGACCCGATCGAGACAACGGCGAGCGTCTTGCGGTCGGGCGAAAATCCCATACCGTGGACCAGGAGCTGACCCTTGTAGAGCGGGCTTAGATTGACCGGCGTCGGGTCCCCGAGCCTGATCACACCCAGCAGCGTGCCTGTGGACGGATCGATGACCGAGACGGTGTTGGAGAACTGGTCCGACGTGTAGAACCGGTCCTTGCCGGTAATGGGAATATCAGGCGCCGACGCGGCGAACGGCGCCTGCCCGGCATGTGCAGCGAGTGTGGTCCCAAGCAAAAGCAGCGTGGCGAGTCGGGGAATCATGTCAGGGTTCCTTGTGCATATGCATGGGTTCGGCAGCGGTGGCAGCGGCAGGCAAGGCGGCGAGCGCCTGCTGCATCACTGCGATCTCCTGCCGCTGCTCGACGATGATGCCCTGGGCAAGGCGGCGCAGGACGGGGTCGCGGCCGAAACGCAATTCAGCCTCGGCCATGTCGACTGCACCCTGGTGGTGCGGGATCATCATGATGGCGAAGTCGCGGTCGGGATTTCCGCTCGACGGCTGCATCATGCCGCGGTCCATCCGCGACATCGCTGATGCCATGACCGAGGCAAAGGTCTCGACACTTTGTCCACGGGCCACTGCCACCCCCGCCAGAACGCCGAACAGCAGCGCGCAGGCGGGGAGACATCGCCGCAGATCGGTGATGTGCATTTGGGATTCCTATACAGGGAGGACGGGCGCCACGTCCGTCACGTAAACGATGGCGGCGCCGATTTACTCCGTGCGGCCAGTATCTTCCTACGGGCCGACCTTCAGGTTAGCGAGATAAGCCACGATGGCCGGGACATCGCTCTCCTCCACCGGGGCCTTGTAGGTATGCAGCATCTTGGTCACCTCGCCTGTCCATTCCGCCTTGGTCAGCGCGGGCTGGTTCAGGATCATGCCGGGCGAATGGCAGGACTGGCAGTTATTGCCGACCAACTCTGCGCCAGGCCCGGGCGGAAAGGCACGGTCGCTGCCGGGAAAGTCGAAGCCGACCGAGCGAAGCGTCACCCCCGCGACGGCCGCCACGGCAGGTGCCGCATGCGGTCCCACGGCGGCAGCTTCGGCAGCAAACTGAGCGTTCAGGGCCGCTGAATAGGCCGGGATCGGATATTTTTCGGCCGCCTGTTCGGCTTGGGCGATGGCCGAGCGTTTGGAGGGTGTGCCGACGGCGAAGAGGGCGACGGCCGCAACGACCACGGCGCCATAGGCGACTGCGTTTGCACTGATGGACATGAGATGCTCCCTTTCCGCTGGCTCAGGTGACGGCGAGATCGACGGTCTCGATGATGTTCCGCATAAAGCCGCCACCGTTCCAGTTGGCGTCCGCCGGTTGGGCGACCTGCCTGGTGTTCGTGCAGCGGATTTTCGCGCTGAGCGAACCGGACATCGGGGCGCTCGCCTGCGTCGTCCATTGCCGGAAGCTGTAGGGACCCTCGTCGGCGCCTAGCGTCGCTGGCTTCCATGTGGTGCCTCCGTCGGTGGACACATCCACCGCCGCAACCCCGCAATCGCCGCCCATGGCGATGCCGCGCAACGGCACCGTCGCGCCGGGCTTCACCTTGGTCGCGGACGTCACGTTCGTGAAGAAGGAACGGGGTACCATGCGGTTGATCGGTTCGGTCGGAAACCCGGTCTGGCCCGGTTTCACGTCCGCATGCGGCGTGGCGGGGATCAGGTAGGCGCTCTTCATCCAGAAGCTGTCATCCGGCGCGTCCAGCACCTCGATGTCGCTGACCATCTTCACCCAGTAGGTCGAATACCATCCCGGCACGATCAGCCGCATCGGGAAACCGTTCAGCAGAGGAAGCTGGTCGCCGTTCATCTGGTAGGCCAGCATCACCTCGCCGTCGCGGGCATGGTCGACGGCGAGGGACTTCATGAAATCGGGTGCGCCTTGCACGACCGGCTCGTCCAGGCCGTTGAAGCGGACGGCGACGGCGCCGGGCTTCACACCGGCCCGGTCCAGCACGTCGCGCAGGCGGACGCCGGTCCATTTCGCATTGCCCATCGCGCCGTTCTGCCACTGTCCCCCGGCGACGCGCGGCGCGAACAGGCCGCGGGAATTACCGGAGCATTGGTTGACGGCCGCCATTTCGACCCGCGGCAGGGCCAGGATGTCGGCCATGGTCAGCGACTGGGCCTGGTTCACGTGCCCGCGGACGGAGCAGCGGAACTTGGCTAGGTCCACCTGTTCGGGGATCACCGCCCAGTGCCAGCGGACGAAGAAACGGTCGTTCGGGGTGAAGACCCCTTGGTCGAACACCTCGAACGGTGTTTCCAGCAACGGCGGACGGGTGCGTTGCAGTACCATCGCGCCCTTCTGAGGGAAGGCGGTCGTCAGTGAACGCTCGTCCGGTCCGCCGTTGAGGCCGAGCTTCACCGTTCCTTGCGCCCGCGCCGTTGCCGTCGCGGCGAAGGCCACCGCTGCGGCGGTGCCTGCGAGCAGTCTGCGGCGACCGAGTGCGCCCTGTGCTTGTGCCATTCAACGTTTCCCCGCTGCCCTATCGTTTCGGCAGTTAGGCAGCCGTTGAGGCGGCCGTCCAATAGCCGTAGCGATTTGGATCAATCGGATGCCGTGATGGGTCGCCCTGCCGCGATGATAGCCAGCAGCGCATCAGCCGCCTGGCTACGGTGACGCTCCCCGTGCCGCAGGACGTGGAAGGCGCGTTCCGGGAGAGCCAGGTCCACGACATGGAGCAGTCCGGCCTCGATGCTCGGAGCTGCGACGGAGGCGGAGATCGCGGTGGCACCCATACCGGCCTCTACGGCGGCACGGACGCTTTCGTTGGAGGGCAGCTCGAGCACCACCCGGAGCCCGGCAGGTGCGACGCCGAACCCTTTCAGTGCCGCCTCGAAAACCGCCCGCGTGCCCGACCCTGCCTCTCGCAGCACCCAATCGCTCTCTACCAGCCGCGCCGGGCTAAACGGGTCCGCCAGGGTGTCAGCCTGTGCCCAGTCGTGGTCGGGTCCGACCACGACAACGAGCTGGTCCCGCGCAACAATGCGGCTTTCGAGCAGCGGGTCGTCGACTTCACCTTCCACGAAGCCCAGCTCCGCCAATCCGCCTTTGACCGCGGCGGCGACCTGGGTCGTGTTTCCGATGGTGAGGCGCATGTCGATGCCGGGATGCGCCCGGCGAAACGCCACCAGGTGGCGCGGCAGCCAATAGCTCGCAGTCGTCTGGCTGGCCTGCACGAGCAGGGTGCCGCGCTTGAGATCACCCAGCTCCGACAACACAAGTTCGGCAGCCGCCGCGCGGGCCAGCACCGCCCGCGCCTCGATCAGGAACAACGCACCAGCTTCCGTCAGCTCGATTCCTCGGCCGACCCGGTGGAACAGCTTGGCACCGTGACGCCCCTCAAGGGCGGCGATAGCCGCACTTGCCGCCGATTGCGCGATATTGAGCATTTCGGCCGCACGGGTGACATGCTGCCGGTCGGCGACGGCAACGAAGATGCGAAGTTGCTCGAGGGTCATGTCGGCAGCATGAGCCTTTGGACCGCATCATGTCACCCGACGGGGTTCCAAGCGCGGCTCAGATCCATATCGGCACGCAACCTACCAGAAGGTCGGACGCTGCCGGTGCGTCCGACCTTGCCGATGATGGTGACCGAGGCTTGAGACACGCCACGCCGAGGTGACGTTGACGGCCTGGTCCAAGACGACGTGTCAGCCCTCCGCTCGATCCACATTCCTTCGGACATCTCGCCGGAGACGATCGAGGCGTTCAAGGCTCGTCACCGTAGCCGGGCTGGCGGCGGCCAGTCCGAGTATCAGGGCTTCGAGGCACACCAGTGTCGCCCCGTGGAGTGCCACGCGCTCCGAGCGTCCGCGCCGGGCAGGCAGGATGACCTTCGCGAAGCGAGCAAGTTTGGCGTCGAGGCTGTCGGTCACCAGCACGATCGGCAGGCCGAGCTGACGCGCCTCGGTGAACACCGTCACGACCTCTCCGTAAGCGCGCCCGTAGGCCAGCACCAGCAGCGCGTCTCCCGGGCCGAGGTCCAGCATCTGGTCGGCGAGCATCGCGCCGGTGGCGTTGAGCATCAGCGTGCGTCGGCCTCCCCTTGCCAGAAGGGTCGCAACGTAGACGGCCAACGCGGCAGACGGTCCGATACCAAAGATTGCGATGCGTGCAGCGGGGTGAAGCACCGATACCGCAGCCGCGATCCGCGCCATGGCCTCCGGCGACCTTAGGCTCGCCATCGCCTCGTCGTGGGCTTCGATGACCGCCTTGATCGCCCGGTCCGTGTCCTTTCCGACCTCGCCGAGCGTCCGGCGCATGTCATCGGCCGGTGTGGACGTTCGCTCCACCGATGCCAGCAGCACCTGCTTCAGGTCTGCCAATCCGGCGAAGCCGAGAGCCTGCACGGTCCTGATGACGGTGGCATCGGAGGTCTCGGTGCGGGCGGCCAGTTCAACTGCGGAACTGGCAAGCACGGTGACGCGGTTCGAGTCGATATAGCTCGCCACACGTCGGCTGGCCGGTGACAGCGTGGCTGACCGGGCCTCGAGGCGCTCGCGGAAGGGGTCGGGACTCTTCGGGCGTTTACCCACCGGCTACACTCTGTAGTGAGAATGTCACTCTATCCAATTACCGTAGTCCACGCTACAAAGCCCTGCATGATCACAGCCACCTGGATCCACGTCGCACCGACAGTCATCGCCGCCTTCCTCGCCTCTTCGGTCGAGTTCGTCGAGGCGTTGACCGTCATACTCGCCGTCGGCAGCGTCCGCGGATGGCGGGATGCGCTGGCCGGTACAGGCTCGGCCCTGCTCCTGCTGCTTCTCATCGTCGCCGTCCTGGGAAGCGCGCTCACCCGCGTCCCGCTCGACGTGATCCAACTCGTGGTCGGGACGCTGCTTCTCCTGTTCGGCATGCGCTGGCTGCGCAAGGCCATCCTCCGCTCCGCCGGGATCATCCCGCTTCATGACGAGGCGGCGGCATATGCCAGGCAAATCCAGTCAATGCGCGGCCACGGGGCCGCTAAGGGCTGGGACGCGGTGGCGTTCCTGGCAGCCTTCCAGATCACGATGCTCGAAGGGATTGAAGTTGTCTTCATCGTCATCGCAGTCGGTGCAGGCGGGGCTAGCCTGATCCTTCCGGCCAGCCTCGGGGCTTTCGCGGCACTGCTGCTCGTCGCCGTCCTCGGACTGGTCCTGCACCGTCCGCTCTCACGGGTGCCCGAGAACAGCCTCAAGTTCGTCGTCGGCGTCCTGCTGTCGGCCTTCGGCACTTTCTGGGTTGGTGAAGGCATCGGGATCGAATGGCCCGGCGCCGACTGGTCGATCGTCGCGCTCGTTGTCGCCTACCTGGCTCTTGCGCTGATGACTGTACCGTTCTGCCGGAAAGCGCGCAGCCGCCCTGCTATGGGCGGAGCATAGGGAGTTCGGCATGCGGTGGATCAGAACAGTGGCGGACGAGGCATTCGGGCTGTTCGTCGACGACGGCAGCTTCGCCGTAGCGATCTTGATTTGGCTTCTGCTGCTCTGGTTTGCGGTGTCCCGGCTCGGGGTCGGTGCGGAATGGGCCGCAGCCGGGCTTTTTCTTGGTCTGGCAGCCATCCTCGTCAAAAGCGTGGCCCGGCGCGCGCGTCGGTAGAGCCGCGAATTGAGCCCTCAGATACCAGGAAGACGGAAGACGATGAACCGTGTTGCCGACACGACCCTGAGCAAAGTTCCGGAGATCACACTGGTCTTCTGGATCATCAAGATCGCCGCGACCACGCTCGGCGAGACGGCGGGCGATGCGGTGACGATGACGCTGAGCCTGGGTTATCTGATCGGAACGGCCATCTTCGCCGTTCTCTTCGTCGTCGGCGTGGCGGCTCAGATTTCCGCGAAGCGATACCACCCGCTGCTCTACTGGGCCGTCATCGTCGCGACGACGACGGCCGGGACGACCCTGGCCGATCTGTTCGACAGGTCGCTGGGCATCGGCTACGTCGGCGGCTCGCTCTCGCTGTTCGCCCTTTTGGCGGCCACGCTGGCCATTTGGTACCGGACGCTCGGATCGGTGTCCGTGGCCTCGGTCGTCACGCCGAAGGCTGAGGCCTTCTACTGGGCGACGATCATGTTCTCGCAGACACTCGGGACCGCCTTCGGCGACTGGATGGCGGACACCGGCCTCGGCTACGAAGGGGGCGCACTCGTATTCGTCGTGGCCCTGGCCGTCGTGACGGGCCTGTATTTTTTCACCGCCGTATCCCGGACCCTACTGTTCTGGGCCGCCTTCATTCTCACCAGGCCGCTCGGTGCTACGGTCGGCGACCTCCTCGATAAGCCGGTCGCAGACGGCGGCCTGGCGCTCGGCCGTTTCTCGGCGTCGGCGGTGCTCGCGGTCTTCATAATCGGTTGCATCCTGATCTTTCCCCAGCGGGCCGGACGGCATCCCGGGGAGACGCCGACCGCTTCCTGAACCGCAATCCGGATGCCTCCGGAGACTGGGTACCGAAGGGCTACTCGGCGACATTCCTGTCGCCGGGCGTGGCGGCCTGCGTCACGCTAGCGACGTTGTTGCTGGTATGCCGGAGACCGCCGGGCGGAGCGAGAAACCCTGGTTCATGGTCCCGGTGCCTCCGTCTTGTGACGCGTTGACCCGAGGTACCAGTATCTGACCAACTCTGCGGCTGTCCGTCTCAACGTCAGATTGCGGCCAGCAGCACGCCTCCGGCCGATGTCACTAGAACCACGATCCACGGCGCGACCTTCCAGACCGTCAGCAGCACGAAGGCGGTCAGAGCGATCGCGAAGTCCCGCGGGTTCAGCACTGCGCCGGTCCACACGGGGTCGTAAAGGGCTGCGCCGAGCACGCCGACCACGGCCGCGTTCGCCCCGCGCATCGCCGCCTGGGCGGAGGGCCGGGACCGGAACCCGTCCCAGAACGGCAGGCAGCCGTAGAGAAGCAGCATGCCAGGGAGCGACAGGGCGACCAGGGCCACGACGCCGCCGACAATTCCGCCGGGGCCGACCCGGGAAACGGCACCAAGGTAGCCCGCGAACGTGAACAGAGGTCCGGGAACGGCCTGGGCCGCACCGTATCCGGCGAGGAACCCGCCGGGGGTGACCCACCCGGGATCGACGACCGCTGAACGGAGAAGCGGCAGCACCACATGGCCGCCGCCGAAAACCAGGCTCCCTGAGCGGTAGAAGGCATCGAACAATGCACGCGTGCCGGGCGCGGACGCCGCCCTGTCGACCAGCGGCGGCAGAAGGAGCAGAGTGGCGAACAGCACGAGTGAGACCGCGCCCGCCCGGCGCGACACCGTGAAGGCGGAATGCCCGAGGGGTGTCGCGGTAATGCCTCGGCAAAGGATCAGGCCCGCGGCGCTCCCGAGTGCGATCGACAGGATCTGGCCGGAAGATCCGCTGATGAAGACCACGAGCGCCACGGAGGCCGCCGCGATCGAGGCGCGCGTCCTGTCGGGTGCCAGGGTGCGAGCCATGCCCCAGACCGCCTGCGCGACGACGGCGACTGCCACCAGCTTCAGCCCGTGCAGCAGCCCGGTCCCGAGCGGTCCGGAGAAGGCCGAGACACCGTAGGCGAAGGCCAGGAGCAGCACCGCCGACGGCAGCGTGAAGGCTGTCCAGGCGGCGATGCCGCCGAGCAGGCCGCCGCCGCGGAGTACCCCGAGCGCGACACCGACTTGGCTGGAGGCGGGACCGGGCAGGAACTGGCAGAGAGCGACCAGGTCGGCAAACCCGGCCTCGTCGATCCAGCGGCGGCGGGTCACGAGGTCGGCGCGGAAGTAGCCGATATGGGCGACCGGGCCGCCGAAGGATGTCAGACCCAGGCGGAGGAAGGCCAGGAAGACCTCCGAAGCGGAGCCTTGCCGCTCTGCAGTTATCTCGCTCTCGCCGCTGTCCAGGAACATCTAGTCGGGTCTTCCGCAGAGATGGCTCGTCAGATTGAACAACAGGCCCCCTCCCGGAGATAGGGAACGCAAGACCCAAGTTCCCAAGCATGGGATGACGGCATCAGCCTGCGTCGTTGGACGGCGGCGACGCTCAGCACCGTGACGACGTGGATATTGCCAAGTCCGTTCCGTCCCCTTATCCGCGCTGGCCGACCAGATGACGACGGGTATTGAAGAGATGCACGAGGGTATCGCCGAGACGAGCGACAAGGGGAAGCCCACGCTGCGGCGGATACTGGCGACGCCCCAAAGGGTGCTGGACGAGGTTCAGAAGGTGCAGGGAGCGAGCTAGGCATCCAGCAACCCGGTTGAGCCGGATGCGGTTCAGGTGCAGTGCCTTGCCCCCGGCTATGGAGACCTGGATGTGCAATCTCTATGCCGTTACCAAGGGCCAGCAGGCCATGCGAGACGTGACCCGCGCCATGACCGACCGCACCGGCAACCTTCCTCCGCTGCCCGACATCTTCCCCGACTACCCGGCGCCCACTGTCCGAAACACGCCGGACGGCCGCGAGTTGACGATGGCTCGGTGGGGCATGCCGTCACCGGCGGCAGTCGTCAGGGGCAAGAACTCCGACCCGGTCGTCACCAACGTCCGCAACGTCTCCTTCCCGCACTGGCGCAGGTGGCTGGGTGCGGAGAGCTGTTGCGTTTACGGTGCCCGACGGGCAGGGACCTACAGCTCCGGCGGTTCACCACCAACGCTGCTGGACACAAGGCGTCTGAAGTTGGCGATGACGAGGGTACACGCTTCTGCCGCCGTGCAGTTCCATGTCGAAGAAAGGCCTTCGATGGCCTTGGTCACCTCGGCCGCACGCAGAGGTCGCCGTTGGGTCGTGCCAAATGGACCATCGGTCTCGGTCAATACGCGGTCGGGCGGCATGGCAGCGACGGCATCCCGGCCGCGCTGGCTGTTGATCATCGGAGGGCCTACGGAAAACCAGCAGCCAACCGAGACAGCTCGCTCCAATTCTGCCTTGGAGCCAGTGAACCAGTGTAGGACGGCGACCCCCGCCCCTGGATGGCGTTCTAGCATGTCAATAACGTCGCTTGCCGCCCGTCGGCTGTGGATAGTCATGATGCGGCCACCGGCCTTCGCGGAGAGGTCAAGGACCCGGTCGAAGACACGAACCTGCTCCCGCCAGTGCGGCTTGCTTTCGGGTGTGCCATCAAGGCCGACTTCGCCGACGTATTTCGTCTCGGGGAGTATGGCCTCGAATAACGAGAGTTCCTTTATTCGTTGGTGTGCAATCTGGGGGTGAAAACCAAGCGATGTCCGAATGCGCGGTAGCCCTTTGGAAAGCGCAAGTGTGCCTCGCCAGGCTTTGGGCGTCGTCGTGACCGAGAGGACGTACGCTCCAGTGTCATTGCAGGCCGAGACCGCGGCAGCCGGATCCGGATACAGGTCGAGATGGCAGTGAAGGTCGACCAGCAGGCTCACAGCGACAATATCCCGACGTGGTCGAGGTAGGCAGCCACTTCGGCCATGCCTCTGCTCGCGACATCGAACAGTTCATCGCGTGCGGCCCGCACTGGCGGAAGTGGGCCCGACTGCGCAACCCACTCCTTGATGTCGCGTGTGGCGAGGCTCCGAGCGGCCAAGACCATCCCCACGAGGTCGTCCCTGGAATCCTCGTGTTCCATGACATAGGCCAAGTTCGCGGCCAAGGGATTATAGGCGGTCGGGTCTTGCATCTTGGCGCAATGGAATGCTGCACGGCGGATCAGGCAGGGGACGCAGCGTCCGCATTGCATGCGGGAACGCTTCCACTTGCCGCAGGAGACGGTCTGGCCAGCCACCGCCAGCAAGGTTGGCTGGTCTCTGCAAGCCTTGAGCATCTCCCCCTTCGTCATCAGGTCGTATGGCCCAGTGCGGATGCTCACTGGCAGCTCGACATCGTTCAGCAGGCGCTGCACCAGACCCAGGAAATGCGGATGGGTGGTCCGCGTGCTCAGTGAGCCTATCCGGCGTCGCGTGAGCGGTGGGTTCAAGGCGATGAGGCCGTTCTCCGGGACGTGTAGGGACACTGGACCGGCGGCAAGCCCGCGGGCAGCCATGGTGGCAGCGACGAGCGTCCCGTATGCAAGGAAGTTGAAGCTACGGGTCCTCATCTGCACATCGTTGAGGCTATCGAGCTTGGACACAGGATTTACCATGGCTGCGAACTGGGAGACCGCTGCGGGAAGCTGGCCTCGGATTAGGCCCTGGCGCCGGGCGTCACCGCTGTAGGAGTGGCTGATCAACACCGGCCGTTGACCAGTACTCAGCAGGTCCAAGACGCCGATTGCGCTGTCCAGGCCTCCCGAAAACAAGCTCACGCAATCATGGCCTTCGAGCCGCGTGAGATAGCCACGAACCTGTGGTGCAGGAGGACGCGGTCCATCGTCCATGAAGGTAAACGACCAGATGTCGCCGCTGAGGAAGTTCAGGGCAGCCCGCAAAATCGGCGTCGCTTTCCGCCAGCGTGCCGGGTCCGCCAGGGGGATCTCGAGGTCCAGCACCCGTGACCAGCCATCCGGTGCCTGCTTGCGGTCGACGAACGTATCGGCAGCCGTGACTGCCATTGCGATGGTCAGGAAGTCGAAGGCCACCACGTCGGCCGGAGTGCCCAGGCGACGGACCGCTGAGGTGACGGGTCCGCCGACGCAAGCGGTTCCTTGTCCCGGCGGCCGCCGTCCATACAGGAGCACCGGGACGATGCCGCTGGAGTTGCCATGGCTTCCAGAAGGCAGCCGATCGGCGTCGTCGTCGAACACGAGGCGGGTCATGGCTCGTAGCCCTCCCATTCCGACCAGACTTCCCGGATGGCGCGGAGCTGCAGTGCCTCCATCTGCTTGCCGTCGAGCTTCTGGGCTCCCTGGGTCAGGAGAGGATTCATGTGCTTGTCGGTCACCGCGCGGATGAGCTCCTTGAGGGCCCTCTCCGCTTCTTCGAGCCTTCCAGCCGCCGCTGCTTTCGCGAAGGCGTCCCGGGAATCTAGCAGGATTTGGATGAAGATGCAGTTGCGCGTGTAGGCAAGCATCACGGCGACCAGCATGTCGTCCGTGATATGGGCAAAGTCGAACTCCTCGAGACCCTCGAGACATTCGGACAGCGCCTCCGTCATGGCCACTCTTACCCGGTCGGCATCACCCTCGATGACAGCCAGTGCGTTGACGATTGCCTCGATGGCGATATCAGTGTCGGCGCCGTCCAGGCTGGACAGGTCAACACCGGTGGCGGCACGCGCATCTCCGCCATTGCGCAAAGACGACAGGGCGTCGAAGAGCACTCCTCCGGAACGTGCCATTGCACCGAACCGGCGGGGTCCGTCCGTTGCACCTCCAGTCGCCGTCCTTGCGTAATGACCGAGTGCCTGGCGGACATGGCGGTCGTCTCCACCAGAGACGAATTTACCCAGGTTGGTCCTGAAAGCACGAAAGCGGTCCGGTGGCGGTGGAGCCCCTGGTCCGAGTCCATCAGTATCAGCCCAGGGTGGCACCAGGGGAGAGTTCCCTCCCGGGCCCCGGCTTGAAGACGACGTGCCCATCAGCGCCGTCCCTCCGTCTTGAACCAACGAGCGTCCTTCACAGTGACACTGAGCCATGGCGGTAGCTTCGGTCCGACTGCAGTCCGGATTAGGCCCGCCAATAGCGAACCGGCCTCAGGACTGGCATTCGCCACGAGCTGTGCCCCGACGAACCCATCAGGCTTCGAGGTCCAGTCGCCATGTTTCCTGAATTCGGCGATGAAGCTGGCCATCACTCCGACATGCTCGGCTGACGGGATAGCGGTCACGGCCGCCTTGGCCGACGGAGAGGAGACCGACGTCGTCCGCATCAAGACGGCAAGACCCTCGGCTGCTGCGGCCGACAACCCACCTCGCATCGCTCGGACCGGTACGGTCTCTCGGCTCAGATAGACCGCAGGCCGCAGATCCTGTCCGCCGAGCAGTGGTTCCAGCGCCACCCACTCCCGGATGAAGTCAGCCTTCGGCGCCCAGGGTTCGGGACATGCACTCCGAAACCTCTCCGGGTCTTCCCGAAGCTCCTCTAGCTGGCCTAGAACGGCTGGCTTTCCGCCAGCAGCCTCGCTGATGGCTGTATAGAGATGGCTGATGCACGCCGAGTCTGTGCAGCGCTCGAAGAGGGCCAACTTGGCAATCAGGGCCTCGTCGAACGGCATCTTCCGCAGCTTGGCAAGGCGCGTCCGCATCCGCACCACGTTCAGCATGCGCTTGACTATGCGCGGGTTGCCTTCGATAAGCGTGGAATTGGCGAGAAGCGGCGCTATGCGGTCAGCGATCCGGAAGCCTTGGACGACTGCCTCTGGCGGGCTGCCTCCCAGGAGGAGCAGAGCCTTCTCGGTGGTAATGGGTTCATCCTTCCAGGCCTGGCGAAGACTGTCCTCGAGACCTTTGCGCAGAGCTTCCAGCGCATCTGGCTCGACTCCGTCCCCAACCCCCGCAAACAGAAGGAAGAGGTAGGCTCGCACCTCCTGGACACCTAGACGCGGAAGTCGGATGGGAACCTGGATCAGTTTGTCCAGGTAGTCGATGACGTGCCTGGCATCGAGGTCCTTGAAGAACTGCGACACCGAGTTCTTCACCATCTCCTCGTCGGCGGCGATGACGAACGCCGTCTCCTTCATGAACAGAAAGAGCCGGAGTGCTTCGAGGGTGCCAATGGTCTGGTTTGGAAGGCAGCGGTCAAGATTGTCGATGAAGACCACCAGTGTCTTGTCGAGACCGAGCAGGACCTCGCTGAACTCCTTACGAAACAGTGCAATCTGTTGCGGCGGGGTTTTCTTTTCCACCGGTTTCAGAAAGCCCTCTGTCTTTTTCTCGACATCCTCCCCGGCCTTCTTGAGGCTCTCGAAGTCGTCGGCGTCCGACTCTCCGGCGAACATGTTGGATAGGGAGTTGATGCCCTTGCTCAGCAGCCCCCCGGTGGGGACACCCATCGCCAGAGCGCCTCCCTCGGCAAGGAGACCGAGTAGTCGCATGCCGCGGACGCGCTTGCCCAGCTTTGTCGCCTTGGCGAACAGGCTCTCGTTCCCCACAGCCGCTGTTTCGAGTTCGGATGCTATGACCTCCATCAAGGCCGCGCGGGAGTCGTCGAACCCCTGATATAGCCAGGCATCGAAGCGGATCACGATGAATTCAGTCTGTGCCGATGCCAGCAGGTCGGACTCAATCAGGTTCAAAAGCGTCGACTTGCCTGTGCCCCATGTGCCAAATATGCCCACGGACACTGGCCGCATCAGGGGATTGCGGATGACATCGACGGCAAGCTCGGCAACCTCAGAATAGTTTAGGAAATCGGTCTTGGTCTCGATATCCGCCCACATTGTCCAGCGACCTCTTCTTGCAGCCCAAACCCCAGCCCCAATCCCGCATCTGAGTACTAAAGGCTTGGCAGCCTAGCAGAAATCTCTCGCTGCGGAACGACTATTCACGCTGTGGGTGGCTCTACTCTCGAGGCCATTCTCAGTTTCTTTCGTCAAGCCAGCCCAGCATCGTCCGCAACGCCCTAGGCACAGACAGAACCCTGCCGCCGGGCAGCAGCAGCAGGGTGCCGTCATCAGCCTCCCTCACGATGCTCACGGCCCCGGCCGACACGGCGTGCAGCTGGCCGTCCTAATCATGCAGGATGCGACCGAGGCTTAGGACAGAGCGCCAATCTCGACCGCCCGGTGGCTGGCTGCCTCCACCCGGCTGGCGTCCAGGCCGCGGAACAGCCGCAGGATCCCAAGGCAGGTGCGCAGCCCTGCTCGGGGTGCGGGCGCTGCGCCATGACCGCGATGATTAGCGCCTCCGTGGCGGGCCCGATGCCGCGGGCGTCGCGTTGCAGGCGCTCCGGCGTCCATTCGGCATAACGCCGGTTTGCACAGGGCATGTGCTCGGGCTGGGTGCCGTGACGCGGGCCGCCATAGCGCCGGGCATGAGCTGCGACGCGCTTGCCGCGATGGAACACCTCGATCGTGCGCTGTGTCGCCCGGGTGTCGACCTGCTCGCGAATCAGCGCGCTCGGCGCCGAGTAGAAAAAGCCCTGCACCTCGACGTGGTAGTCGATGCGGACGCGAGCCAAATGCCACTCGGCATATTCGAAGTCGTCCTGCGGCAGCCCCCGCACCACTGGTTGCTCGATCGCCTCGAACAGCTGACGGCGGCTGATGCCCAGGCGGCGCATCTCGCGGCTGTTCATCCGCTCCACCGCGATGGCGATGGCGGCATTGCGCTCGGCCAGGCAGAAGAACGTCACGTTGCGCAGGCGGCTGACGATGTAGGACTGGGCGAACCGCACCCCGGCCTCACCGCCGCCTTGTCGCGCGGGCGTCCGGGCCGGGCGGAACCAGCAAAGGTTCCGTCAGCGAAGCTGATGGAAAGCTGGTGGAGGGGGCAGGATGCCGACGCCGTAATGCGACGCCATCGCGCCGTAGCTGCGGTTCACCTCCGGGTCGTAGAACGACGCCTTGTGGATGGCGCTCTTGAGGGTGTCCGGCACCAGCAGCCGCGGAACCACGCCCCAGAACCGGAACATGCGCACGTGGGCGCCACTCCAGTCCGGCAGCGTCTGCGTCCAGGTCGCCTCAGCGTAGGTCAGGCTGCACGCGTCCAGCACGGCGACGAAGATCTCCGCCGTGCTCACCGCGCCCGTGACCGGGGCGGTGATCGGCACCAGCTTGCCGGAGTAGTCGACGAACGCCTTGTGCCCGGCCTCGTGCTGCTGACGCATGGTGGGCGACAGCCGCCGCTCGAACTCGCCGAACAGCTGGCAGAACCGGCTCTAGGCATAACCCTCCGGGTGAACCGCCCGATACTCCTCCCACAGCACCAGCAGGTTGACGCCGGGCCGCTTGAGCTCGCGCACCAGGGCCGCCCAGTCAGGCTCGGCGTGATACTGCGCCCCCGCTCGTACACTTGCGTTGACGAACAGCCGCGCCATCAGGCTGTCCTCGGTCACGTCTGCCGCCAGCGGCCAGACGATCCCCGCCGCAGACGCCCGGCTCAGGTATTCGCGCACTGTGCTCGGCGCCACGCCCAGTTCGCGCGCGATCGCCCGTGTGCTCGCCCGGGCGCCAAAGCGCATCGTCAACAACTGCTTGATCCGCCGCATAGACAGCCTCTGTGTCGGCATCCCGCCCCTCCATCGATTGCGATGGCGGCCCTGGAAGCCAGGTCATCGATGACCGCGAGACAATCCTCTCCCCGGATGCCCCCTACCCAGACAGGGTGGGCGGCTTGAGATTAAAACGGTGGGCGACATCACGTCAGAACGATGGGCGGCATGAGATTGGAATAGGTGGGCGGCTTACGTCGGAATCCGCACGCGTCCTGACAAGGCTTGACCTCCTCGGGCATCAGCAGGCTACTCCAGAGCCTTCGTTCTCGAGTTCCGTATCAACCTCAGAAAGCTCCATCCTGCGGCGGGTAGATGAGGCTTGCGAGGTTTTTGGTGGGCTTGTCGAACCAGCGCATCTGCTCCGATGACAGCCGGTTACTCCGGCGGCCGGGCCCACGGTAAGACTCGCAAGGAACGCTGACGCCTCTCCAACGAGAGGTCCCGACGAACGAGGGTTCGGAGCTCACCCGAGCATTCGGCAATCAAGAGCTGGCCATGGTCTAGCACCTGGAACCAGTCGGTCAGGTCGGACATCGTCAGGTCGCTCACGAGATTGTCCAACAGAAATCTCGATTGCTCTGGGAGAAGCCAGCTTTCTCCGACAAGGCGACGTTGCAAGCTTGTCTTTGCAACCTGGTACTCCTGCGACATCGTCGTCTGCATTTCTGACGGGATTTCATGGTCTCGCTCGAGGGCATCCATATGCCGGTCGAACCAGCTTCCCATGTTGAACAATGCCTCGAAGATTGCGGTATAGGCTGCGGCCTTACGATCCCAAACCTTCTCCCGTCGAGAGCGGTTCAAAGCGAAGAACGATGTCAGCCACGCAGCCAGCACCGCCACGATGAAAGCCTGGAGCAGTTGTAAGACACTCCACATCTCTGCCGTCTCCCTGAGCATTACCGACGGACTTCGACCTGAATCCGCCGATGTAACGTCGCCGTTGAGCCGATACCGCTGCTTCGGCGTGGGTCAAGCAGCCCCAACGCTCTCACAGGGCTCCGCCGGGAACTGCCATAGGTAGCTGTATTGCGGCTGCAGACGAGGCTGTCCAGTCTAGCCATCGGCAGCAGCTTGCCAGCCGATATTGTCCAGGCTCTCCATAACTACCCAGGGAGAGATCAAAGCCGCGGGTTGAACCCTCGCACCATGCTGCCGATTTCCTTGCTGACCCGACGAGCCAGCACGCGAACTTCAGCAAAATTGAGCCAGAGCCCCATTTGCGAGCCGTTTGACATCCGGCCGCCGGGCGCGATCCGCAGGATCCCGGCGGAAGCCGACTGCGGGCTCCCGGCGGGTTGCGACCACATGCGCCGGTTCCCTGGCACGGCCCATCAGCCCAGCGTGAGCTACTGGTGTTTCCTCGTTATCTGCAGGTCGGCCATCGGTGCCAGCGCATCCGCCAGGCGGCTTCTGCACAGGCTCACGGCGTTGCTGGCGTCCGCCGTCGCAGCGCCGCCTCTGAAGGGACGGGCGGAAACAGACGATGAGGACGCCGGACGAGGTGTCGACGATGCAGCGGCTTCACGAGCCGGGCTGTGGCACGCGGCGGATTGCAGCGCAGGTTGGATGAAATCGCGAGACGGTGCAGCGGTATCTGGCGCTCCTACGGCCTGCCACTGGTGCCTCAACAACGTCTGCGGCGGATAGCGTCCGTGCTCGTGTTGCATTTTCGCTGATCGAAACGGGGTAGGCGGAGGTGGTCATCGGATCGGCTGGCTAAGGTGGAGTTGCGAAGCTTCAACCTGAACCGACGAGGACCCAAAGAAGCTCCTGCGCCATCTACGCCGCCTGCAGGAGCCACTTGCATTGCGTGCAGTAGGAGATGGTGATCCAGGCTCCAGCCTGCGGACTGACTAAACCGTCGACTACGCCCCGGTAGAGGGAACCAGGCAATCTCAACCCGACCGAAGCTGGCGGCATAATCGGAACCAGGGAGTAGCTTATCTTCGCCGCCAACTTGTCCAGCCAACCGGGGCCACCTTAAACCAAGAAGCTCAGCTAGCTAGACGCCTGGAGCGGCTGTGCTCATGGACATCAAGCCGGAACATGTGCGTCCATGCGGGGACTTCACGGTGAAGAGGCTGACCGAATGGACCGACTGAAAATGCTTGCCAAAATACTGGGTAAGTCGTTCGAAATGAAGCTTGAACGACTGGAAAAGGCATTCGCTTCGGCGAGTTCTTCGTTCTACGCCGAACTGAGAGCGGTCAAGAAAGCGCACGACGCCTTTCAGATTAAGGTCGATGCGGGAACAGCAAAATGGGAGGAGACCACCGACGACGGCGACCGCTATGACTATGGCGACGAGCTTTCCGAGCGCAGGGATGACGCGGAGGAGGCTCTACTCACACTGCGGAAGGCATTCACCTTCCTGATCTATCATCAGTGGGAGCGGCTGGCGCAGCACTGGGGCAAACTCGGGAAGTCGCCGAACCACGAGGATCTGGTCAAGGCCATGAAGGCGGCGGCGGTGCCGTTGGACGAACCTGGTCTCGAGATACTGAGGCTGCTCGTGAACACACTCAAGCACAACAGCAGTAAGTATGGACCGCCGCTTTATCGGGCCCGCCCGGACCTGTTTAAAGCCGGGTTCGTCCCGGATGAGATCAATCCTGTTACAGGCACGAAGCTCACCAGCAACAGCTGGTCGGACCAGATCGAACTCTCAGACGCGAACATCGACGCGTTCATCGAGATCGTTAGAAATTCGGCGCCAACCTGACCTAAATTTTGGGAACGCCAGAGATCCGCTGCGCCACAGCTTTCGCCACCTGCTTGGACGCCCAATGTGCCTTGCGGATGGCAGCCAGACCGAGGAAGGAGCGCGGGGGGGATGACGTCGTTGCCCATCTCCTGGACCACGCATTGCCTCGCCTAATGCGGCGATGCCAAAGCGGAGGAACGGGTGCAGAGGGTGGTCCCCCTTGGGGGTCACCTCGCTCGAGCCGTCCGACACGAGCTACATCGCCGCCCGGATGGGCATTGCGGAGACGCTGACCAAGGTCGAGCCGGATGGCCGGGTCACCGGCGGCGTTTTCGACAGCTGGACCGCGTCCGACGACAAGCTGTCATGGTGCTTCTACATCGCCGTAGGGCCGCTTCTTCATGGTGGCACGCCGATCACCGCGGACATCGTCAAGGCAGACTTCGACCGCTGCATCCCTGGTGCGGCATCGCTCAAGACCGTCCCGATCGCCTCGGTGACGGCAGAAGGCGACACGGTGGAGATTGCGACGAAGACACCGTTCTCCCCCTACCATCGTTCCTGACGGACTGGGGGTGGATCGTCCTCGCCCCCGCCTCGTTCGGCCCCGACGGCACGGCTCTTGCCTAAATTGGCACTGGGCCCACCGCGTCGTGCGGCAAGAGAGGGACAGGGGCTAGCTAGAGCTGGAGGCGGTGCCGACTGCGCGAGCCAGGCCGATCATCACCCGCGTGCGCTACGACGCCGTGCCGCCGGGGAAACCCAGGCCACCATGGCGGAGAGTGGCGAAGCCGACCTCACCCTCACGCTGGCCTCGTTGGCGGTCGCCAGGATCAACTCCGCTCCCTGGGCGCACGTGGAGAGCCTGACCATTCCGCGTATAAGATTGCTGGCGCTCAACTAGGTTGATTGGAGAACAGCGTGCTCACACCCGACCCGCTGAAGATAGTCTATGTTGTCGTCCAGGCCGATGACCGGCTTGAAGAAGTGTCTCCGTTCCAAGGTTTCGGCACCAGTTGGCCTTCCTCGCTGTGGGCACTGCGATTTCTTACGCTGGCTCCGTCATCCTTTCTCGACAGGGGCATGCCCCTGCAGCTGTTACTCGCCCAACGAATGGGTGGTGCAAATCGCCTATCTTGGGTGCCACTCCGTATCGGAGCGCTCGAAGCTTCCGATCTTGACGATTTTGGCTTTGTGACAGTTGTCTGCATAGGGGAGGGCAGCGTTGGGCAGCGAGTTGCGAGGTGGTGCAGCAGGCAGCGACGACCGGTCCTGCAGGTCGAGGTTGACGATATCCACTCAGACAAGGAGGCTGCTGCCTTCTTCAGCAAGCATCTACGGGACCATTGCCGGATAGTCTTGCAGCAGCATGGCGACACGCTGTCTGGGCCGCGCCTCCAGGCGGCAAGTCACGGCATAGACAAATGGCTTGCACGGGAGCCAACCGTTGGGATCAAGGCACCGGGCGGCCACAACATCACCCTACCAAATGAAATGGCCTTACTGCGAGCGGAGCGCTTCCTCGAGCCGCAGAAATCGTTCATTGCCATGAACGAAGCGGCTTACGATGCTCACGCGGTAGCAAGCGCCCAGTCGGTCATCGATGTCGCCGAGGACAACGGACTGGCCGACTTCAATCGCCTCTACCTTCCACTTCCAAGATTGATATTAACCGAGCCTGCCATGTATCGGCCCTCGTATCAAGCGTTCCATGACAAGCGAAAGTCGTTGAGCAAGCCGATGCGGGATGCACTTCGACGGTTACAGACCCAGACAGGGCTGTGCTCGACAATGGTGCCCAAAACAGCTTCTGATTTCCTAGCAGACTCCGGCGCTCAAGCCATCGTTGCAGCCCGCGCCATGGAGCTGAAGATCCATAGCTATGGAATAGGGCTCATGGCTGCTCAGACATGCTCTGCCGTTCTGAGGCTGCGTCCGGCAGTCAACCACGTTTTTCCAGCCTTGTCCCGGTTCGCAAGAAACATTCGGGCAACCAGCCCTGCTGCACCGCGGAAGACGCCCAGTCTGTTCCTTACCCTGCAACGCGAGCTGCGAGATGCCGTCGGCCAAGCCAGAATCGAGTTCATCGAGCGCTGCGACGGGCCGATCAAAATAATCAGCGATGCCCCTATAGAGTTGCTTCCGGTGGGCGAACTCACACTTGGACTGCGTTACGACTGCTCGCGCATAAACGCCACGCCCGGCAATCTCATGATGGCCGAGCTTGTTGGTCGTGGGCCTGTCTTGCTCGACCTCGCTGCCCTCAGAAAAGTTCTGGTCATCAGCGCCTTCAAGGATACCGACCGACTGCGCAACCTCATGGAAGACTCGCTGGAGGTGATGACCGATGCCCTAGCGGGTTGCGTCGAGATCCGGTTCGTTCGTGTCCGAAACACGGGCGAGCTCATCGACGCTCTGAATGCCTCCAATGCCTCCATCCTGGTGTTTGATGGCCACGGACTTCCCGGTGGCCAAGATGGCGTAGGAGCTGTCGACATCAACGGCGAGCTGCTTGATGTCTGGACCCTGCGAGGCAAGGCACGCATTCCGCCCATCGTCATCCTGAGTGCCTGTGACACGCACAGTATGGATGCGGCAAACCATGCGACCACGGCAAACGGGTTCATCGCCGCAGGCGCTATGACAACGCTCGCCACGTTGCTCCCGATTGGCGGCAGAGAAGGCGCGGTATTTGTCTGTCGTCTGCTATACCGACTTTCCAAGTACCTGCCCGCAGCCTTCGTCGTCAAGGCGAGAGTATTGAACTGGTGTGAGATAGTGACCGGGATGCTTCGCATGGTGCTTGGCTTCGATCTGGTGGCAGCATTCATTGCTGACAAGGATGCGGCTCACGAACTCAGGACCAAGGCAAACCTCCACATCAACACGGACAATCCAGAGTGGCATTCTGCAATCCTAGACGACATTGCCCAAGCATCGAAAATGGACTTGGCCGTTGTGCGTAAGAAGGCCTACGGAGTGCTATCCGCGAGCGAGGCTATCCGTTACGTCCAGATAGGCTCACCGGAGTTCATCCGTGTCGACGACGGTAGCGTGGCTGAGAACTTCTTTCCACCCGGCCTTGCTGAGCGGCTCGGAGTTGACTGACCCCTGAGCCGCTCATCCCAGTTGGCGCGAATGCAGCAGCATCCCGACTTTCGACCCGCCTGCCACAAGTGATCCCCGCTAAACACCCGAGGCAAACTTCTCATTCCGGTATCGTCTGACCTGCGGGCAATTGCCACTTCCTTGTGTTGTCCCAGCGCACAGGCAGCTGCCGGAGGTGCAAACTTGGTAGTCACGAGCCGATCCTTTCGTAAAGCATTCAAGACGTGGTCGCCGCAGTTCGGCCTCGCTATGATGTTGCGGCGCAACGCTCCCCGGGCTGCCACCCCGAGCGGTTTACAGTTTGAGACGACCTGTGGAACAGCGTGGAAAATTGATACAGGCCCGGCAGCGGCGGTAATGGTATGCTCGTTGACGTCGGTCAGGATCGCCGCGGCTGCAATGGCACCAGCCATCGCGTGCACAGCCGCTACACGCGGTCTAACGCAGACCTCTTTCTGAGTGGCCGCCTCGTGCATCTGAAGCTGCTCGCCCGACGACCGCGCCCTGTGCACTCGCCGCATCTTCTCCGTGCGCCGTTGCTACAAGCCCATAGGCCCGGCGCACGGCCCGGCCAGATGAGATCGTGTACCATCCCGGCCTGGCGCTTGGCGGTCGTCCGGTCGCGAGTTTCGCCCGAAGCCTCCGGCTTCCGGTCAGCAACGGCACCCTGCTGCGGGTTGTCCGACGCCGGGGAAGTCCAGCGTTCACGCCTCGGCAGGCGGTCGGGATCGATGATGGGGCATGGAAGCGCAACCACCTTCATGGTACGCTGTTCTGGGGCTGCGATAGGAGTGCGCATACGACACGAGGTAGCAGATAGGCTTGCATTATCGCGCTTCAGTTCTCGCTGCCCGTGCCTTAGTCCCGCTTGGTCCCGGCTTTATTCCCGCCATCCGGGTGGATGTGACGGTTTCCTGATCCGACACGTCCACGACAACGACATCCAGTCTGGCGCGCTTCTCGGGCGGCAGTTGCGCCACCAGGGCTGAGTGCAGAGACTCCGCCGAGTCGATGGGACCAAAGCCCGCAGGAGTTCCTGGGACGGGCTTATACGAACCAAACCACAAAACCAGGTATATCCCATGGCCCGAGGCTCCGAGCGAGCGGGCGTATGGCTCCAGCTGCTCGGTCGGCGCCGTCCAGAGCTCCGTGTTCCAGTGCCGTTTGACCTCGACCGGGACTGCCGCGTCGCCCTTCCCAAGCACCACCATGTCAGCCCGACGGTCATTCCCGCTCCGCGCTTCTGTCAACACCGGCCGAGTGACTGGAATCTTGAACGGTGCTAGCCGGTCGGACAACCTGTCAGCGAGGATGTCACGGCACTCGTTCTCGACCTTAGCCGTCTTGGCTCCTCCTGGCGGGCGATTCCAGAACGCTCTCCATCCCGACGTCTGACCATCCCTTATCTCCATGGCAAGCGCAGCCAGCAGGTCGCGGACAACGGCTCTCAAGTCGGCAGGGACGGCAGGTGGCCCGGAATTGAGCGCTTTGGCTACGTCGCGCGGAATGGGCGCGGTGAACAGCGCCTCGCGGCGCGTGTTCTCCTGCTGGACGATGCTGTGCCTCAGAAGCTCGCGCCACCTCTGCAAGGCGGACTCTTCCGAGAGCAGCTGCAGCCGGTTGCGCGCAATCTCTAACGGAGACCGCGAGATTCGCTCGACGGCCTCTCCGAGGCACTGCCCGATCATCGAGCCTTCGCCGTAGCGTGCCGGGGGCGGATGGAGCGGACCGAGGTGCTGCAAGGACGCAGCGTCGCGTTCTATCGCAGCCTCGGCCGACATGGAGATGTTGGCGTGTCCCGCGACATTGAACAGGCCGCCAAAGGAGGCGTGGCTTTCCGGACTGTCGATTTCCTCGGCGAAACCGGCCCGGTGCGTTCCTGGCTCAAGCAGGAACGCGGCAAAGGTCCAAAGCCGCCGGGCATGTGGGGGAAGCCTTCGCGAGAGCGCCTTCCTGGCGACGTCCAGGAGTTGGCCACACGGCACGCAGCGCAGTGCTGCTTCGAGAACCTGCTGCAGGATGCAAGCGCGCGTGGACGGACGGCACTCGAGCATGGCGATAAGGATACCGGCCACTGCGGTTCCACGGCTTTCGAAATCCCGGAGGTATGGAAGCTCCCGCGCGCGTCCTCCTGCAGCCGCGACCCAGAACTCCAGGAGCGCCTGCCTACCATCCTCGGTCAGGATGATCCGGTCGGCGGCTGCCTCCCCAGCCATGTCGCGGGTCGGCGCGTCCTTGATGAGGAAGCTCCAACCGACGACAGCGAAGGCGTATGGGATGGGCATAGGCCCGGAGAGACCTGGTCGTATGGTCTCGGCAGCGTGGGCCGCCGCTATCCAGCCTTCGGGGGGAATGACCGAACGCCTTGCTATGCCTTCCTGGACGACGGGAGACAGAGGGAAGTCGGTGGCCACTGCCTCCCAACCGGCTCTGATGTCGGCCGCCCCGGCCACTCCCACCCAGGCGGACAGTGGGTCACCGGCCTGGACTTCGACGTCACCAGGCTGTTCACCGAACACAACCCGGGCGCCGAATGCCAGGGATGCAATGTGGCGTCCCGACTGCACCAGAAGGCGGTTGGCCGCGACCCAGTCGCGGTCCTCGGCCTGCTGCCGGGCAAGCTCCCTGCGCTGCTCAGCCATCGTGGCTTCGTGCTCGCTCCTCCACTTATCGTCCACTGGAGCGAGGAGCCATGCGAGCGTCCCGGAGAACTCCTCTCCTCGGGCGCACACTGCCGCCACCACGCGCTCGAACAGTCCAGCACAATCATCCGCTCTCGCTGTCAGGACCCCGGCAATCTCGGAAGCCTCCCGGAAGTCCTCCGGCGAGGCATGGCCAAGCTGTTCCAGCCGTTCCACGAAGACGGCCTTTGCCGCTGTCGAAAGGAAACGTCCGACGATGCGGTGAAACTCAACGCCTGCAGCTATCCGCCTGGACGATGGCAGCGACGCGGCAAGCGCATCGAAGAGCATCACTTCGTAAGGGGGCTCACGTGCCATCCAGGAGACGATGGCCTCCCTGACCTCCTTCCGGAGCTGCGTGACGTAGGGTCCGTGCACGTTGCGGATCCAGGCAAGCAGCCGCTCCGGCTTGAGGTCGGGCACGGCTACGATGGCGGCGGCAAGCGCATCGTCTAAAAGCGTGCGGACCTCGATGTAACGAATGCGCCGTCCACCTCCGCCCAGGATGGGTTCATCGAACAGGGTAGGCATGGGAGCCGCCACCAAGGCAACGCCCATTTGTCGAGCATACCCCATGACCTCTTCGACGGACGCAGCATAGTCGGCGAGCACGCGTCGCAACTCCGATGCCTCGGCACCTGCTCCAACCAGCGGGGCAAGAAGATGCAGCCTCAGCATCAGAGGTCCACCGGCCACCTGGCTTGAGATGGCCACAAGTATCTCCCTCCCCATGGCCAGGGAGTCCTCGGCAAGATGGAGGCATGCGTCGGCCGCGAGCTTGCGCAGAGGTTCGGGAGTCGATGCGTCGGCGGCAAACGCGAACAGCCGGGATGAAAGCGCAGGCACGCGTCGTCCGGTCGCCAGTGCCATGAGCGCCATGGTGCGTCTCTGGAACTCTTCATTGGGGCTGAAGATGACGGCCGCCAGGTCCTCTGCCAGATCATCCCCCGCAAGCCCGGCGAGGGCAGATGAGCCCCGGCTGCTGCCCAGGAACCAGGGGTCGGCGCGCCCGACCACGCGCAGCAGTTCGCGTCGGTGCTCCTCCGGCAGTGCCGCTGCGTCTCCGTGGAACAGAATGGTCTCGGGATCCTCCCTCAGGAGCATCATGGCTTCCCGATGGTATCGCGTTGACGCCAGGGCGGTCACGAACCAGGCATGCAGGCCCGTAAGCGCCGGAGCAGGCCGGGCACCGTCTCCGCACAGCAACGCGACCGCCCTGGCGACTGGAAGGGCTGACAAGGCCCCATCCGTGGGATCTGGATCGACCGCGCGGGCAAGAGCCTGTCCACCAAGGTATTCGGCGACGATGCGGTGCGTTGGAATGAACGCACCGCCCTCTCCGCGGAACATTGGCGTGTCGAGCGCGTGGCGCAGCGCGTTCGTGGAAACCCCTGCCGGTATCAGGTCGTCCAAAGTGACGCACGCATGGTCCGGCAGCTTGTCCAGAGACCACAGTTCGGAACGTGCCGACAGCAGGAGCACCAAGCATGCCACCTCGGCGGCGCCGAGAATACTGGCAGGCCCAGGCCGTCCGGGATTGTCCGGCATGTCCTTGTTGAGCTCGTGGGCCATCTTCCTGGTGGCGGCGGCAAAGAGGCCGGAGCGGGTGAGAATGGGTCCCGGGTGGGCGGAAACCGTCTCGTGCAGGAGCCGGAGCGTGGCGGGGTTACCCATAAGGCTTCCAGTCGCCATCCGCTCGATCCGCCGGACGAAGCCGGTGGGGTCGGCTTCGCCGAAATGCTCCAAGACGGCCTTGATGTCCGGGCTCGTCAGCGGCTCAAGCTGCCAGAGGCTGAAGGATAGGAGCCTTCCCTCGAGGAAACGCACCTCGGATGCAGGGAGGGATATCGAGCGGCAGGCAATGCGCCAACCGTCGTAATTGGAACTGCGGAGAACAGCCGAGAGGTCGGCAAGCCTGTCACGTGAGGGTTCTCCCATCCGGTATTCTTCAAAGGCATCGATGAATACGGTCCTGCCACGCGGGCGCTGGCCCTCCACGAACTCCCTGGCTGTGACGGTCGACGTGCCCGCGGCCTCGGCCGCCTGGCGGAGCGTGGCAGACTTGCCGCTCCCCGGTTCACCGAACAGCACCCACCGGCTCTGGCCTGCGATCTCGCTTACTCTGGCGTGCCGGGACTGGTCTTGGTCAAGCCCACGCTGGACGACAAGACGATCCACCTTGGCGAGAGGTAGCCTCGTCATGGCGATGCCTGTTCGGCGACGTCATCCTCCGGGCGAGCAGGGGCGGCGATGCCTTGGCGGAAACCTCCGAGCTTCACAACGAGTGTCCCATTCTCTTGTCTCCTCGTCCGAGCGGCACAGTCAGCCTTTCACACAGGCCTTCCCGCAGAGCGAGCCCGGCGTAGTGCCACATATAATTTCGGATCTCGGGCCATGAAATCCTTGATTGCGCGTTCGCTCTGGCCAGGCTCCTTGAGGCCAAGATGCCGCGCAACCTTGCTGGCTGCGACCCACATCCGGTCAAGTTCATGCAGAGCTTGCACCGCACTCGACCAGTCCGCGGAGCGGATTTCAAAGGCAAGTCCTGCCTCGACACCCTCGGCCCGAACATCGAGCGGCTCGAATTCTCGGCCAAGCTTATACCGGCGACCACTGCGGGTCTCGGCAAAGATTTCGTCCTCGAACCTCACCCAGATGCAGCGGCTCACCCTCAACGGGTCACCAGCCCCAAGGGCAAGCGCACGGATCCGTTGTTGCCCGTCGAACAGGTCAAAAGCCCCTTCTGGCGCCCTGGTCAGTTCCGTAGGCGCCTCCCGGTCGACGACCCATGGCCTGGCAGCCTGGACGTAGAACAGTCCGATCGGCATGCCGTCCAGCACGGATCGCCACAGGTCGAGTACCTGCTTGGACGCCACACCCCGCTCCGCTGCAGAGGCGAGGTCAGCGGAGGCTGGCACCACCCCCACGACGACTTCGTCTGGGAATGCTCTATCCATGTCAGCAGTTCTAGGAGGCTTGAAAGCTTTCGGCTCGCCTGCCTCGAAGGCTCGGTCCATCCTGAGTTCTTGCAAACAGCAATTTTGACAAAGCGAAGGCGAAGCACACCAACGGCCGCGGAGATCTCCGAACTGGTGTGGCGACAATATACTGAACGCTGTCAACCTTCAGGACGAGCATGATGGCGTCAGGACCTTCCCTGCTGCAACACACGCTCCGCCCTGCCGAAGAAATACTGCGGTCGTCCCCGGTCGTGAGTGAGGCACCGTAGGACGGTCCCTGCAAGTCATGCGTGCTGGGCGCCGTCCGGCCCATACGGACCGCCCGCAGGGAAGCGGAGACCGGCCGGGAGGCCGACAGCGGCCTAAGATGTTCGTCTCTTACCGTCTGCGCGCGGTGGGCGACTACGCCGCGCCCCAGGTGGGGATGGCCGGATCTTCGTCGATCTGCCATTGCGCGACTTCCAGTCGCCTGCGGCTTCCTGCTAGGCATGGAATGCGAAAGCGCCTCGACAACCCCAGCCGGGTCGGCCAGTAATTGCGAAATCCTCAGGCAAGTGCTGGAAGGCCTGAGCTGACCATCTACTTCTTGTGACCGACCGACTGGTTTAGTCCGGCGGGGTAGACGGACAAGCTGTTTCGTTCACGAAAGCGCTTTCGAGCAAGCAGCGCAGTCCGACGGTAACGGTCGTCGTAGAACCGCCTTGGATATGGCTCCCCTAGCCGTGCCGATGACGGACCGCCGCCAGACCGCTACGGAACGTGAGCCTGCTACAAGGTGCAAACAGGCTTCGGCAAATTGGGAGGACGCGTTGGCGGACATCAAGGCCGTATACGAGCAGCAGTTCCTGCCCGCACAAGACGCGGAATGGCTGGCTGGATATGCCGCGGCAGTCACATGGGCCCGCTCGGCCGACGAGGCGGCTTTTCGGACCCCTGGGTTCCAGAAGCAACTCTGGGAGATTGAGAACGTCTCCAACATCGGGCCCGGCAACAGCGTCACGGTCCCCGGCGCCTACGAGGACGCCGAAATCGTGGACGCCCTTTGGTCGCTGCGGGAATGGCAGGCTCCCCGCGACGACCAGTTAGTCGCCGCCCACCTGGACACGGAGTTCGAGCGCATTCTCAGCCTGGTGTGCCCCCGCCACAACGAGCGCCGCCCGTCGGCCCGGCTTGTCCGCATCTTCACGACGCTCCGGGTCCACGAGGTTATGTGCCTGATGGATGCCCGCCGCAACACCCAGTTCAGGAAATGGGTAGGTCGTCCGAACGGCGGCTTCCGCCTCATCGGGCAGAACGTCGTGGCACGTCAGGCGGTCCGCGATGCACTTGGCCGGGACGGCAGCGTCGAGGATGCCGTTAGCTACAACCAGTTCTCCTGGTTCGTCTGGGAACGCCTGATCAGCCCCGAGGAGGAAGTGGCCGCCGGTGCCCAGACGCCAGCGATCGAAGCTTCCAGCATCGTCACCGACACCCCCAAGCTCGTGCTGCTCCCAGCCCGCGTGCAGCGCCGCGGCATGTTCTACGTCGCAGGCAACCTGAACCTGCTCGTCTCCATACTGCGGGCGGCTGAGAACGGCATCGAGAAGCCCGACCTCGTTCAGCACATCGCTGATAGCTCGCCGACGCTCAAGCAGGCGTCGCAGGCACAGGTGCTGTCGCAAGCCGTGACTCTCGGGCTGCTCTCTGTAGATCGCGGGACCTACAGGCCGACGGCATCGGGCCGGTCGCTCCTCGAAGGGGAAGCGCCAGCAGATGTGCTCACGCCCACCTTCGTGCGCTCGGTGTTCGGCTTCGCCCTAATCCTCAGAGACCTGGCCGCCTTAGGAGCCCAGCCACGCGGCGCAATCGCAGACCGCGCAAGGGGCTACTATCCGAACTGGACCTCGGATTTCGCCTCGAACTCGCTGGTCGCGTGGATGCGCGACCTCGGCCTTACCCGCGTTGACGGCAAAGGGCGTTCGGCAGCCGTCGAGCTGACGGACGCCGGGCATTACTGGTCGTCGGGCCTTCCGGCCGAGCTCCCGATACTGTCCGAGGAGCACTTGGCCGAGGATACAGAGGAGGAGGAGGGCGCACGCGGGCCCGCGTCCACCACGGCAAGCGCCTTCAGCCCCGCCGCTATCGAGGAGGTGGTGCAGCGGTTCTCGGCAGACCCGGAACTGAACCGCCTCATCTTCAGCCAGAGCCAGATCCGGCTTGTCCACGCGGCCCTGCACGGCGCCCGGGGCAAGCGGTTCGTCCTCCTTGCGGGCCTTTCCGGGACGGGGAAGACGTCGATGGCCTGGGCCTATGCGCGTGCCTACTGCGAGGCGCTCGGGCTGCCTCCTGCAAAGCATTACGTCCAGGTTGCGGTATGGCCGGACTGGACCGATCCCACCGGCCTGCTCGGCTTCGTCAACCCCCTCAAGGAACCCCCGACCTTCCGTGAGACCCTGGCGCTCAAGCTGCTGCTTGAAGCAGACCGGAACCCTGCCCTGCCGTACTTCCTCTGCCTCGACGAGATGAACCTCGCACGGGTCGAGCACTATTTCGCCCCGTTCCTGTCGGCCATGGAGGGCCCCGGCGGACGGCTGGCCATCCACGCCTCGGACGAGCCGGTGGACATGGTGCCTCCGTCCATTCCGTGGCCCTCCAACCTGTTCATCATCGGCACGGTGAATATGGACGAGACCACATACCCCTTCTCCGACAAGGTGCTCGACCGGGCGTTCACCTTCGAGTTCTGGGAGGCTGACCTGGAGGCATGGCGGGACCGCGCGGCAGTCGGGGTGGAGCAGTCCCTCCTCGCGACCGTCTTCCCTGTACTTAAGGGTCTGTATGCAGCCCTGCTGCCCGCCAGACGCCACTTCGGCTACCGCACGTGCGACGAGGTGCTCCGCTTCTGCGCGACCGCTTCGGGATTGGAGACCACAGCAGCGATGGACGCCGCTGTCCTTGCCAAAGTGTTGCCGAAGGTCAGGGGGGAGGCTGGCGGCGGACTTCCCGAAGCGCTCGCCAAGGCTGCAGAGGTCCTGGTGGCGGCGGGCCTGGAGAAATCCGCAGCCAAGCTCGCGCAGATGCAGGCCACACTCGGCCAGAACGGTGTCGTCCGGTTCTGGTCGTGACGCCCGGCTGGACCCTCTCTAAAAAGGGGAGCGGCGGCACGGTCGACGTGCTCCCAGCGGCGATTGGCGGGGCGGGTTGGCTTTGCGAGGAGGGCGACCAGATCGTCATCGACGCCGTGACCGCAGGCTTGCCCACGCTGAGCATAGCCGGACAGGTGGTCATGCCCAGGAGCCTGGCTCACGGCGCCGACGGCTACCATGCCCGTTTTGAAATCCTCGTCGACACCTGGGCAGGCTTCACCAGGCTCGAGGCGGGCGGTGGCGCGGAGCCAACCCAGCTTGCATTGGAGGTCCGCCCGCACCGCTACAAGCTCGGGGCAAGCGCATTCGACGACATGCTCGCGGAGTTGTCGGAGCGGTCGGCGGGACTAATCTGGGGCCTGTCCCCTGGATCGGCGTTGGGTGCGCAGGCCCCAGGAGCCCTGGCCGTCGTGCATCCAGCCGTGCTCCAGAGCCAGCTTCCCCGCTTCCTGCGGCTGGTGGCCGCATACCTCGCCAGCCCTCCGACGTCGACGGTTCGGGTCACCCGACCACGGGCGCTCGACCTGGCCCGCAGGCCGGACGTGGCCACGCTGCGACGCCTGGGTCGCCGACCGGCCTTGCTGAGAGCGCTACAAGGTGATGCAGGAGCTGGAAGGTTCGCCGATCCGCGGCAGCCCATCGACCAGCCGGAGGTCACGGCGTCGACCGACCATCCGATGACGCGCTACCTTGCCTACCTACTCCACCAATTGGTGCGGCGGTTCCGGAGCAGCGAGCGGGCGCTCCGGACTGCCAAGGCCAGGCCGTATCCTGACCCGGCGGCGGAGGCGCACGCGGCCCGGCTCGCGGACGCCATGGCAGACGGCGCGCGACAGCTGGAGACTACGACACGGGTTCCGCTGCTCCGCTCGGTACGGCCGGAACCACTCGACGGCAGCGCACTACAGTCGCTTGCAGACCAGCCCACCTTCGGTGCCATCCACCGTCTCGGCCGACGCCTGCTCGATCCCGGTCTCGCCTACGGGCCAGATGGCGACATCGAAGCCGCGCTCAAGCACACCTACGACCTGTTTGAGATATTCGTCCTGTTCCGGCTGGTCGCAGGCCTGCCCCGGACCTTGGGACCGGAGTGGCGCATGCGGCCAGCAAGGGTGTGGTGCTCGGAAAAGCGCGAGGAGCGCCCGGTGAACCATGCCGCGTGGTGGTTCGACGGGCCTGGTGGGTTGGCGGTTGAACTGCGCTATCAGCAGTGGTTTCCACGCGTCCGGCGCGTTCCGGACGAGAGGATGTTCGCAAGCCTCAGCGGGGTGGGCATCCCCGACTACATTCTAGTCGTCAGGCGGGACATGAAGCCGGTCGCGTGGGTCATCCTGGATGCGAAATACCGGTCATCGAGACGGGCCGTCGATGATGGGCTTGCCGACGTTCACCGCTACCGTGACGCCCTGAGGGTGCGGGGAAAGGCGGCGTCCGGAGCCTTCGTGGTTGTCCCGCAGCTGCGAGACGACCAGGCCCCCTACGCCTCGTCCGACTTCCTCCGGCATCACGCGTTCGGCGTACTCAGGACGCTGGATGACGCCTGGCTCCAGCCCTTGGCAAGCATTCTACTCGCAGAAAGTGCCCTCCCATTGATGCCGTAGCCGAGCCTTGGGCCCCACCGGGGGGCTTCATCAGCCGGTTTTCGGTCACGGCTCCCACCCAGGCCGAAACGCATCCGGCACCTGCTGATTGCTGTGGTCAGACCGGGCGGGCATGTGGAACGACTGGTCAGCGCCGTCGATGACTTACAACGTCGTCAGCGCTTCGAAGTCGGCCAAGGGGGCTATATCGACGTCGTATCGCACACGGCCGCGACCTGAAAGAGACATCTAATGTTCGACGTGAACGACATGCGTTATCCAGCCATCGCGTTGCACGGCCTGACTGGAGTGGATCGGGCCTGCACGTTCCACTACGACGAGACGAACAACATCCGCCGCCTGCACCTCACGCCCGATGGGCTGAATGTGCGCGCGCCACAGTGCTTCGTTCTGGGGGGCGTCGTTCACCCCGGTCCCGTGCCGAAACTCGATTTCAAGGACCTTCGCGACGCCTTCGGACTCCAGAAATCGTCGCTGGAGCTGAAGCTGGAGCAGCTTGGCAAAGGCGATTTCCTGTCGCTTCTGAACGTGCCTCGGGTTGGGCTATTTCTCAACTGGTTATCCACGTCAGGTGCCTTTGCCCACTATCAGGTGCTGGACCCGCTCTACTGGTCGCTCGTCGACATCATCGATTCAATCATCACTGAGAGCCGCAATGTCCATCTCATGATGATCGCGCCATCGCTCAAGAACGATCTGTACACCGTGCTCCGCAACGATGTTGCCGGGACGGCCCAGCTGCTCGGGCGCTACAGCTATCCCGATGTCGGTCGCACTCAGCGCCCGGCGTTTATCGCTGAACTGCAAGACTTCCTCGGAAGCCGCTCCCACTTAATGCCGGACTTCAACTTTCACATGCTGAAGGGCCTCCTAGAAATAGCGGCGGGTCTCGTCAACCTGCCTTATCTTGAAGACGAAAGCCCAAACATCCTGATCGACGGCTTTGGCGCCTTCTACCTGCACCGCCTTGCGCTGTTCAAGAACGCCACGCACATCTTGGACATCGAGCCGACAATCCAGACCTACCTTGCCGGTCTCGATCTTTGCGATGGCGCGAAACCGCTCCGAAACTTCACCTTTGTCGATTCCCTCGCCGCGCCATGGGTGCAGGTGTCCGACGCGCTCGCTGGCCTGCTCGGCAAGCTCTTCAGGTATGTGAGCAGCACGCCAGTGGACGATATCACGAAGGCACTGACTGGTCTCAGCGCCCGTCAGCGCAGGGCACTCAAAACGCTGGTCGACTTTCTCGAACGCTCAATCGAGGAGTGCCCCGCCTTCGCCCACTACGTCGTCTCGTTGGAGGATCATCACCGCCGCAGCACGATGCTTGGTTTCTAGAGTCAGTGCCTCAGCGTCATACGGCTGACGTCGATGCGGCGATGGATACGCGACGCGTGACGATCGGCAGCAGATGCCTCAAACGAGCGATGCAATCAGGCTGACCTTGCCCACTCAGGCCAACAATCCAGTGCGGACACCCGTTTTGGTGTATGCACGGTGTTCGCCACCAAAGGTCCAGGGGTCAGCCAGGTCCGGCACTCACGCTACGAGGGCAGCTATGGTCTCGATGTCGGCTGGGGTGACATGGTTGCGTTCTGTCCCGATTGTCCGATGCCCGCAAGCTGAAAGGTCTGGAGTAAGAGAACGCCAAGTTGAAGAAACTGCTGGGGGATTCGATGGAATCAAGACCATCTCGCCACACCTACGTCGAGACCGATGGGCAAGCCTCTAGCCCGGAGCACCCCGTCGTCCATATGGGTGATCGGACCTTTCGGCGGGTGATTGCGGCGGATACGGCGGGCGAGGCTTGTCAAGCGGGTCAGTTCAGGAATGGCTGACCTCTGTTGCGCTCGAGCACGAGCAGGAAGGCATCGAGTGCGGAGCCCACGAATTGCCTCAGATGGGGCGCGAGCTCGGGCCAGCGAGACGACGGGATTTCCGTCGCCATGACCCGTGCGGGCGATCCGGGCTGGCGGTGACCCGGCGGGGGCTGGCCAACCTTCCGCGGCTCGGGGACGGGTTGAAGGCGGCCGCCCTCGCCGACAAAGAAGATTGGAATGCGACCCGAGAACGTGCCCTTACGGTGCCGCTTCAGGATGCGTGGGACTACGGTGTAGATAACCTCGGTCCGCCTCTCCGGCTCCGGCGCCGCGGTCCCGACGTGCATCGTCACACGGGTGCCACCATCGCGGCAGACGAGGAGCTGGAGGACGACGGCGGCCCCCTCGGTCTGGACGTCGCCCACTAGCAGCTCGAGCCCAGCTAGCGCGGAAAGCTCGTTGAGCTCCAGGTAGCCTAGCTCCTCTCGGGGGATCTCGGCGACAGACGTCGCCAGCACGGCCCCAGCACCGAGCATGCCCGCTGCCTTGCCCAGCTCGGGCTCAATGAGGTCCCGCACCTGCGCCAGCACGGCAGCGGCGACCGCGTCCCGCTCCCGACGCGTAGCCTGCGCCTCGGCGGCGGTAGCTCGCTCGGCCAAAACGGACCGCTGGAATGCCTCGACCCTGCGCGTCGCGGCCTCACCGAACGGGGACGCCACCGACGTCCGATCCCAGTCGGCAATCCGCCCGAGCTCCACCTCAACCTCCGCCATCGTCTGTAGGCGACCGCCCAGCTGGCAGATCATCCGCCTGAGCAGCAGGTCAAGGAGGTGAAAGCGACCGCCCTTGGGCAACGCTTCGGAGTAGCGGGGGTCGTCGAGCAGCTCGCGCGGAAACACCGTGCCACCGCTGACCATGTAGAAGATGAGCTTGCCGAGGGAGTAGACGTCAGCCGCCGGGGTGACATCTAGCCGTCCGCCATGCTCCACCTCAGGCGCCATGAACGCCCACGGTCCGGCGACCTCGTGTGTCTCCGTGACCCGTTCCGTGTCACGAACGAGGCATATGCCGAAGTCGCTCAGCCAGGGGTCGTTCCCCTCGTCAGCAAAGAGGACGTTTCCCGGCTTGACGTCCCTGTGCACGATGCCCAGCGCATGCGCTGCCGACAACGCGGAGGCCAAGGGGCGGGCCACCGCCAGTGCCCCGTCGAGCGATCCCTTGTAGACCTTCACCCGCGCGGCCAGCGAGCCTCCCGCCGCCAGTGGCATGACCATGAACTGCTTGCCGACGTCGTCGTCCGAAGCGCCCAGCGCCGAGTGGTCGACCAGGCGCACGACGTTCGGGTGGCGCAGGCGCGCAATGGCGACCACCTCCGCCTCGAATCGTTGCCGACGCCTGGGATTCCTGATCCGCTTGAGCGCGTAAGCTCCGCCATCGGGCTGGACGACGTCGACGACCTCGAAGACGTCTCCCTGGCCTCCCTGCCCAAGAGAACGAACCACCTTCCACCGCCCGCCATAGACTTGAGCCACGACTCGTCTCCGCGCGTTTGCCGCACCACTGAAGGGTCGCAGCCGTTAACTGGGCAGGCAACAGCGGCCACCCGAGTGACGCCGGAATGACTTCCGTCGATGCCACCACGCCGCGGAGCGGTGGAAGCCCGGCTTCGGAAGCCTGCTAGGCGCCGCCTGACCCGCTCTTCGGCGGCTCGGTAGCCTTCGTGGTCGTCAGAGGGTTTTCGACCATGAGGCCGATGAACTGGGACGAAGGACTACCGACAAACCGCACTCCGCGCCCCTCAAGCACGGCGACCAAGCGCACGAGCTTGTCCGAGCGCATGGCCGTCATCCCTGCCTCATAGCGGGCAACGACGGCCTTGTTCACCCCTGACCTCTCCGCCAACTCCCCCTGCGAGAGGTGAGCCAACGCCCTTGCCGCAGCCAACAGGCGGGGAGTTGGAAGGCCAAATTGTGCTTCAGACCTCTTTGCCACCTTCTAGCTTGAAGAGAATTATGGCCGAAACGTCCATCGATATCTACTTAATGCATGTCAACATAGACTTAAAAGGTATCATTGATATCATTTTAGGTTGATCTGCGCCCTGGTTTGCGCGTATGTCCACGCGGGTGGTCGGCTAACGATTGCGGCCCAACGATCAATCTGAGCGGAGTTGGGACATGTTGCATTCAGCTTTCTTGCAGGGAGAACCCTGACCTTGGAGCCCTCTTGGGCTGCGCCGGTCGGCGACAGGTCGAAGTCTAAGGCCCAGGTTCCGCGGTGGCTTCGCGATGTCGTTGTGCTGACGGTCGGCCTTCAGACTTACGCCGAGGATATTACGCTGCCGCGGGAGGTGGCAGTGTCATTTTGTGCGTCGGGCCAAGTCCTGGCATGGCTCGTCGAGCCTGAGCAGCACTGGCAACCTTCCGACCAGGCCGCCGAAGGCGGGATGACACGTTGCGCCGGGTATGGCCTGCCCGCTGCCTTGGTGGCTGAACAGCTACGGGATGCTACCCGGGGATGCCGTCTCTACTCGCGACATCACCAGTCGGCAGCCGCCTGGCTGGCAGGGCTGTTCAGGACCTGCGGTGTCGAGGGCGTCTGCAACGTGCGCGATCTCTGGTCCTTGGCCAGTGCGAGCCGCTCGCCTCGGCACAGGTTATCGGCGGAGAACCTCGACTGGGCGCAAAACTGGGCCATGCGCACGGTTCCAGACATCCCTCGCGCCGCCACTGACGTGGCTAGGGAGACAACCTTGCTACTCGAGTTGGCCAGGCTGACGGCTCGATGATGGAAGTGCAGGCATCTAGCCCCCTGAGAAGGTTCGGGGCGCAGCTCGCTCAGACCGGGCGAGACAGCCTAGCTCTGCCCAGCAAGGCCTGCTTTCCGCCCCTTTGGCGCGCGCGCAAATGGCTCGTCGTCCGTGCCGGAAGTCCTGTCGGGAACCTGGTCCAGCGGCGGTCACGTGGCGCAGGTGGATGCCGAGGGACGGGTTTGTGGGATGGAGCGGAGATCTTGCAGACCTCGGCAGGCCACTGTCGGTGACGCTCATCATCGTCGACCTCGAGGCGTCCTCCCTTCTGCCGGGTGGGTTTCCCATCGAACTCGGCTGGGTGTCGGAGGACGGTGTAGGTGAAAGCCACCTCATCAAACCGGCCGACGGTTGGCTGGACAGCAAGCGCGGCCATCCAGGATGGAGCGCCGAAAGCGAGCGGATCCATGGCATATCGTTGCGGACCTTGTTGGAGGACGGCGAGCCCGTAGAGGCCGTGGCACGCCGTGCCGAAGCCGTCTTGACACCGTCGACGGTCCTGATGTGCTCGGATGCTCCCTCGCATGACGCTGCCTGGCTCCAGCAGCTGTTCGATGCTGGCGGCGTCCGGCGCACGGTGTCCATGGTGGACATGCAGGTGGTCTACGGATGGTCGTGCCGGGCTCTGCTCGATCTCTTGCCACCCGTCGACCATCCAGAGCGCGAACGGGCCGAACAGCGCATTCGAAATCTGGCGCGTGAGATCGTCGAGCAGGCGGAAGAGGCTGAGCATGTCAGCAGCCGTGTTCGGCACCGAGCCCTGCCGGACGCGATGAGTCTCTCGCGTACGCGGCAAGCCATCATTGGAGATGTGCGGCGGCACCTGCGGGACGCCGGAGGGTCACAATGAGCAAGCTGTTCCAGGCGACCTACCATGTACATCCAGTCGTGATCGGCCGGGCCTCACCGCAAGAACTCTCCGCCATCAACCAAGATGTCGACACTGCTGGCTGCCGGGACGACCTCGAACTCTGGTGTTTGGTAGCCATCCGAGATCCCCGTCGTCCGCAGGTGCAAATCCATGCCCTGGGCTGGCGCTCGGCTCTTCAGAACACTTGGATCACCTCGCGTCTGGTCGCAGTCGATGCGCTCAAACGCGCGGTCGCGACGATGTCCGGCCATGTGTACCGCCTGGGAGAAGCCGACGCCGAGGAGCTGGAGCCACAGCTCAGGGAGCACCTCCGCTATGCATTGCACCAATGGAAGTTCGAAAGTGACCAAGACGTAGGACTGCTACCGGGGCGTTTAGGCTGTAGCCGGGGGCCTGCCGGTGACACCGAAAACTAGTGTGCATGCTCGAACGAGTCTGGACGGCGTGATGCCTCCGGTAGAGCAGACCAGAGCACCGCTGAGAGTAAGCGTTTCGACGTTGATGCGACGGGAAGTGTCAGGACGGGTCCAGCAGGCGATCAAATGACAAGTGGCCCTCCGCCATGAGTGCGGCATTCCTGGATCCATGGTGCCTCGTTCCCGCCGTCGATGGTGAAACCCTGCTGTTCGGGTTTGCTATTCGTCATCCGGCGACCGGTGGCCTGGGTTGGCTCTTGTCTACAGAGGTGCTGGAACTCGAGGCGGATCATGGTCGGGCTATAACGCGAAGCGGGCGACGATACACGCTGGGGCGCCGCTTTGACCCAGTGGATGTCGGCGCGGAGGGCGAGGAACCGAGGCTCGCATTCGATCTCCTCGTCGCAGACGACTTCGAGGACATGGATATCCTGCGGGAGGTAGACCGCGACTGGCTGATGGCGTGCAAGGCAGCCAGACACCTTGCGGTGGACAAGCCAGCCAGGGCGCAGGCAGCCGTCGCAAAATTCCTCGCAGATTACCGGGCGGCCTATCTGGAGCTCAGGCGGAGTTACAAAGGCGAACGTTCCTAGGCAAAACACGTCCCTGCATCACTTTACGACTGCTGTCGAGTTCTATCCAAGCTGCTTCACATCGTCGGGCGGTATCGTCGGTGCGCAGAGTGCACGGCGTCGCGAAGAACTAGAAATGTGGCAATGCCGAAGTTATCCACAACTCTGTCCACAGGACAAACACATACTTTCCAGTATGTTATTACGAATATACACAACGAGCGGCTGCGAAATTTCAGCAACAGCAAGGTAAAGGATTAAAGTCTTAATGAAGCAAGAGTATGGTTGGAACGTGCAATGTGTGAAAAGCAGCCATTTCGACCTGCCGATCGCCCTCTGCGTGCTCGCCGCCATGGACGTGCTGCCGCGGGAGGACCTGGCGGGGTTCGCCGCACTCGGCGAGCTGTCGCTCGACGGCACGCTCAACCCGGTGGCCGGCGTGCTGCCGGCTGCGATCGGCGCCTCCAGCCGCGGCCTGGGGCTGATCTGCCCGGCGTCGCAAGGGGGCGAGGCGGCCTGGGCGGGCCAGGTGGAGGTGCTGGCGCTGCCGGACCTGCTCTGCGCGGTGAACCATTTCCGGGGCACCCAGGTGCTGACGCCACCCTCGCCGGCCGGCGTCGCCGAAGCTTCGGCCGGACCCGACCTGGCCGAGGTGAAGGGGATGGAAGCCGCCAAGCGGGCGATCGAGCTGGCGGCGGCCGGTGGCCACAACCTGCTGCTGATCGGGCCGCCGGGCGCCGGCAAATCCATGCTGGCCAGCCGCCTGCCCTGGCTTTTGCCGGATTTAACCCCCGCGGAGGCCTTACAGGTCAGCACCATCCACTCGGTTGCCGGGCTGCTGGTGGGTGGATTGATGGTAAAGCGGCCGCCCTATCGGGAACCACACCATTCCGCCAGCCCGGCGGCGCTTACTGGCGGCGGGCAGCGCGCCCGACCCGGCGAGGTGAGCCTGGCGCATCGAGGCGTGCTGTTCCTAGACGAACTGCCGGAATTCCCCCGCCCAGCGCTGGAGGCGCTGCGCACCCCGCTGGAAACCGGACGCACCACCGTCGCCCGTGCGGCGGCGCACGTGACATACCCCGCCAGGTTCCAATTGGTCGCAGCCATGAACCCTTGCCGCTGCGGCCATCTGGGCGATGCCTCCCGCGAGTGCAGCAAGGCACCGCGTTGCGGCGAGGATTACCTCAACAGGATAAGCGGCCCCTTGCTCGACCGCATCGACATGACGGTGCAGGTGCAACCCATCTCTCCGACCGAACTCAGCCGCGCCCCGGCTGGAGAACCAAGTGCAGCCGTTGCGGCGAGGGTTGCGAATGCACGGTCGGTGCAGCGGGTTCGTGGCATGCTGAACGCGGAACTGGATGGCGACGCGATCGAGCTGCAGCCGGACGCAAGGGCCTTGGCCGAACGCGCGGCAGAGAAGCTTCGCCTTTCCGCACGCGGGTTCACTCGCGTGTTGCGGGTTGGTAGAACGATTGCCGACCTGGCCCACTCCGACGTGGTGCAAGATGCTCATGTGGCGGAGGCGCTCGCCTTCCGGCACCGCGTTCCGGGGCGGACTGCATAGGGTGAGGATCGGTTCCGCCCGTCTCCAAGGGTGGACTTGCCTCAAGCGATGTTCTGTATCGGGGCGCCGCGCTGATAACAGCCGCTGGTATCCGCTTATGGCCCAAATCGGCAACGAGTTGCCCGTTGAGGGCACCGACCCAGTCACCGGCCAGCGCGTGACGTTTCAAAAGCCATTCGCGGCGCTGGGCTGCAAGTGCGGGTTTGCGTGAAGCAGATTGTCTGGCGGCTGATGGTCCTGGCCTGGACAATTCATATGACGATCCCGGCCAGGGCCGACGTTCCTGTCGAAACTCCGGCTATCCAGGGCACTCTCTTGAACATCGATTTGGCTACGGGCACGCTGACGATTAGGCGGCGTGACGGCCAAGTGGACGTCGCGGCGTTAAGTCGCGATGTGGCAGTTGTGATCGCAAAGCCGCTGCCGCGGACGATGATGAGGCTCGGTGAGATGGTCGCGGTCAATGCAAGCGACATACACCTCCCGGAGGGCCGCGTGCTCGTCGCTGGCATCTACCTGCAAACAGACCCGTCGGTGCCCGAGCAAGACCGCGAGGAGCTCACGCGGGAGTTCCTGCCCGCTTCTCGCCCTATCGAAGGTTCGAGCCCCTCGCGCCACGTCATCGTATCCGGGCGATTGCTGTCGATCGACGGCACTTCAATGATCATCGAGAGCGGTCACGAAAATGTCCGCGTGAAACTGTCGCCAGAGGCGATTGGCGATAGCTTGCGGCGCGGCGGACTGTCCGATCTTTACCCAGGGTCTACGGTGACCATGGCCCTGCCGGACGGCGGTGTACGCGCCATCCTCATGGCCGGCTGACTTCACTCCAGCGAATTCCGCCTACTGTGTGAAGACCGTAATAGAACACAACCTGCTGCTGATCGGGCCGCCGGGCGCCCGCAAATCCATGCTGGCCAGCCGCCTGCCCTGGCTTCTGCCGGACCTGACACCGGCAGAAGCGTTCGGCATTATGGAGCAAACACACCTAGAATAATCGATATCAACGAACATCGTTGATGTATGCTGTCGGCCCCATTCGGAGCCGAGCGATGACAGACTACGTTCTCACAGGCCTTGTGAAGCGCCGCGCCGAACTCGCAGGCATGATCGAGTCGACGCATGACGCACTCCGCAAGCATGTGGCCGATCTAGAGAATCTTGACGCCACCATTCGGCAGTTCGCACCCGACTTCAAGGTGGAGACGATCCGCCCAAAGGCGTTCCGGCCGCCGAAGGACTGGGCGCAGCGCGGAGAGATGAGCCGGACGGTTCTGTCCATCCTGCGGCAGGCGACCGAACCGATGAACCACACGGGACATCGCCATCGAGCTGCTAATGACACGGGCGCTGGATCGGGGCGACCAAAAGCTGCTGCGGCTGATGATCAAGCGCGTTGGCGTCGCCCTGCGGACGCAGCGGGAGAACGGGGCGGTGCGGACGGTGCCGGCGCCGATGTCGCTGTGGGAGGTGGCGCGATAAATGGTAATGAAATCAATCGTGCGAGATCAGATAAATACTCGAAAACGTGGTTGTTTATACCACTGTCTGTCCAGCAAACCTGCCGGCGTATCCTTTTTCGGGCGTGCCAAGGGTTTGCTCAAAGATCAACTGACATATCTTCATTCCGCCGCGAAGAATGATTGGATGCTTTCCGTGGTTTACGATCTCCAATCTTATGCGTCCATCAAATCCAGCATGGACCGTTGGAGCAGTTACGTGAACGCCAAGCCCAATACGAGCCAGAGAACTCTTTCCCTCCACCCGAGCCGCAAGGCGAAAGGATTTTCTTAAGTCAACATACTCCGCTGTCCAAGCCAACACTAACGTATGAGGCTTTAGCCTATAACCATCGTGTCCGGCTGTTACTTGTTCGGCCAATTGACCCAGCAGACTTTCCGGATTGAACCCAGGTTTCCCTGGGTCAATGGCAATATCCAGACTTTGATTTTGATCCTTGAAGATGCTAAATACGGGGTCTAAAGTTAAATCAACACTAGTTGACGAATAGGCAGTAGGCAAGGGCCTTGGGTCAATTACAATTGCCCCACCTTCTATTCCAGTCCTGATTTCCCGATCTGTTAAAATCATGCCACTATTTTCTCTTCTATGATCGAGCTTTGAGGTACTAAAACACGCCACTCTCCTCGCATTGTTTCTCGGGGTAGCTCAACAAGCAGCATTCCGTTGTTCCCGCCGCCAACCGGATAGCCAATATCCAAGGAGTCTTCTACAAGGGATCGCTTATCCACAATTAGCGTCTCGGGTCCGTTAGACGTATTTACAGACACCATGACTTCACTCGGGTGCTGCCCTTGCCCAACTTCACTAACCCGAATTCTAGCCATTCTTAATTCCTTCTAACGCTTCCGCAGGTTGCGCGGGTGAGAATGCACAGTCAACGAAATCCCCAACGCGTTCCCTAGCATGCAGTTATAGAACGTGTTCTTGTTTTGTTCAATCTGAAACGACTCTACTCACCTATGCGTGTCAAGCGTCGACTCGTTTTAGCGCCGCCAATACCCCGCCCAAACTCGCGACACCGGATGCCCCAACGCCGCACCCGTAGCCGCCTCGTGCTGCGCACCATTCGGCACGCGGCGCCGATCTTCGCGCCACGCCATTTCTGCCGCGTAGAATCCCAGATACTTGCCGCTGATGTGGTGGTGCTGGCCCATTTCGGCCCGGCGCAGACGGGAGAAGAACGACTCCGCCTGGTTGGTGCAGGCACCGGCCTTGCTGAATGCGACCGAATGATTGATCCGGCGCATCTCATAGCGAGCATGCAGCGCATCCCAGCCGCCGGCTTCGTCCGCGTGCACGATACTGCCCATTGCGACAACTTGGCGGATCAGCGCCACGCCCTCACTCTCGCGCTTGACCACGAACGGCAGCGTGCGGCCGGCTCGCTCACGGGCGACAACGACAACCTGGCGCTTCGGCGGAGTGACAAGCCGGCGATCGGCTCAATCGGCCTTGACGTTAGAGAGCTGGGTGTGGCCGCCGACATAGCAGCCGTCCACTTCCACTACGCCGGAAAGGGTGCCAACCATCTGCTCGGCTGACAGTGCCTCACGGATTCTGTGGGCCATCACGAACGCCGTTTTATAGGACACGTCCAGGTCGCGCCCGAGCTGCAAGGCGCTGATGCCCTTCACCGCGTTTACGAAGATCGCGATGGCGGCGAGGTAGTCACGCACCGGCAGCTTGCGGCTGGCGAAGATGGTGCTGCTCGTGACGCTGAACTGATGCTAGCATGCCTTGCACTTGAAGATTGGGCGGCTGGCGAAGCTGTAGATGGCCGTGCACTCGCACCGCGGACAGAACGGCTCACCGCCATTGTCAGCCCAGCGGATGGCCTGGAAGTGCGCGCGAGCCTGTTCGTCGCTCATCCGCATGATCGCACCGAGGCTTAGGGAGCTGGGCCTCGGCAGTGAGGAGGAAGTGAGTCGCCATCGGAAGCGCCTCAACGTATTCGTTGATATCACTCATTTCGTGGATATTGTGCACGTCAACGCATTTCGTTGACTATGCTGCGACGATCTTGCATGGTTGGCCCATGCTCACACCCGAACAAAGCCGGGCCGCGCGCGGGTGGCTGGACTGGTCGCAGGACGATCTGGCGAAACGCGCAAACGTCTCTCTATCGACCGTCCGTGATTTCGAGAAAGGGCGCCGGATGCCCGTACGGAATAACCTCCTAGCGATCCGCCATGCGCTTGAGCAGTCCGGAATAGTGTTCAATTTCGACGGCGAGAAAGCCTTAGGGCTTTCAGTCGCGGGCTAAGGCAGGGCGCAGACATGCTCTACGCGCCCGAAACGGACGCGAAAGTAGTCAGCTATCCAAATCACGTTGGACGGCTCCTATTCGCTAGAGGGCCTTGCCCCAGCGACCTCGGAGTGCGACTCTATAGACCTGGGCACGTCCTAGTCGTCATTCCGTGGCGCGCTGGGATCACGGCCGGAGGGCAGGTTTGTCCCCGGTCCGACACCAAGGCGCTCCTCTCTGCCAGGGGAGGGCGCCTTTTGTGCTCTAGGGGCTTGCGGACGATCCTCCGCCAGCATCAACCTTGATCGAACCTTCCCCCTTGTAGATCAGGCCAAAAATTGAGGCCGCTGTCTGAAGCCACTTGGCTCTATCCACCACGGACCATTCTGATTCAGGTGGGGGAAGGGTTTTGAGTAGACCAACGATAAACGGGTGATAACCTCCCGAGTCGCCGTCTCCTCCCGAAGGTCGCACGTCCACAGGCTCTGGCGATACAACCACGGCGTTTGAGAAACCAGGCTTAATGAATCTTCCCGTAGCGGGATCTATAAAGCCTGCGAATTGTGCTGAATTGATAAAGGCCTGTCGAGCGCGGTCGGCCTGCTTTGACGACACACCCGCTGTTATCATTAGACGTTCAATCGCCGCCGCTGGCGGCAACGCATGCCCTCGCAGTTGGCTGTACAAGCTGTTGTAGAGCGATACCTTAAGGAAGGCATCAGCCCGCGCACTTAATCCACTGCTATCGTCTATAGCTTCGCGACCAGGCGCGGTTAGTGTCACTCGCCCTTGCGCATAATCCACCAAGCCGAACATTCGAGCGGCCGACAAGCGAGATCGAAAAGTGCCGCTATTCGCGGTTTGATTGAGCCAAGATGCGAGTTGCTCATCATCGCAACTCGCCCCGGCCTTTTCATACAAAACCTGACCTACGCGGATAGCCGACCTGAGGTCGCTGTATGGGAAAGCCACGGCCGATCGTTCACGGCGCGACTTATCAGTCGGCTCTGTCTCCAATGCCACCAGCGCAGTCTCGGCCTCGTTGCTCATATTCAGGCGCCCTTTGCCCTTATGCGGTAAACCCATTGCATCTTTGACATGACACAATACGTCACGTCAACGACGTTCTACGGATATCTGCATAAATATCGCGGACGACGCGGCGGCGTGATGCAGATTGGCATGACGCAACGCCTGCCGTCCCGCCACTCTCAGTCCTGCGCGGACAAATTTATAACTGATGGTTGCGTTAGGCGTTGTATGTCGCTATCCAGCCAGCTAAAAGCAGAACACCCCGCTCGCGCGGGGTGTTCGACCCCACGGAGGGGTGGCAGAGTGGCTTAATGCACCGGCCTAAGAAACCGGCGATCGGTGGTGACACACCGGTCCGAGGGTTCGAACCCCTCCCCCTCCGCGTGGAGCGAGAAAAGATCTGAGCCTTGGACCTCTTCCTTATAAGATGGCAGTGAAACACTGTCACGACCATTTAGGGCCAAATCGGCAACATTACGGCCTATCGTTGGCCTCAACGAATTTAGGTGAGTCTACTCCATAATGCCGGAAGCGTTGCAGGTCAGCACCATCCACTCGGTTGCCGGGCTGTTGGTGGGCGGGCTGATGGTGAAGCGGCCGCCCTACCGGGAACCGCACCATTCCGCCAGCCCGGCGGCGCTGACCGGCGGTGGTCAACGCGCCCGGCCGGGCGAAGTGAGTCTGGCGCATCGAGGCGTGCTGTTCCTGGACGAACTGCCGGAATTCCCCCGCCCAGCGCTGGAGGCGCTGCGCACCCCGCTGGAAACCGGACGCACCACCGTCGCCCGTGCGGCGGCGCACGTGACATACCCCGCCAGGTTCCAATTGGTCGCAGCCATGAACCCTTGCCGCTGCGGCCATCTGGGCGATGCCTCCCGCGAGTGCAGCAAGGCACCGCGTTGCGGCGAGGATTACCTCAACAGGATAAGCGGCCCCTTGCTCGACCGCATCGACATGACGGTGCAGGTGCAACCCATCTCTCCGACCGAACTCAGCCGCGCCCCCGCTGGAGAACCAAGTGCAGCCGTTGCGGCGAGGGTTGCGAATGCACGGTCGGTGCAGCGGGTTCGTGGCATGCTGAACGCGGAACTGGATGGCGACGCGATCGAGCTGCAGCCGGACGCAAGGGCCTTGGCCGAACGCGCGGCAGAGAAGCTTCGCCTTTCCGCACGCGGGTTCACGCGCGTGTTGCGGGTCGGCAGGACGATCGCCGACCTGGCTCAATCGCACCTGGTTCAGCGTGCGCATGTCGCGGAGGCATTGGCCTTTCGCCATCGGGTCCCCGGCCGGGCTGCATAGGGCAAGGGAACGGGCTCCGTCGTACCCGGACGGCTCGTCGCGGTGCAGCCGACTTCGATGGTGATCGGACGCGGTGGCGAAGAAGTGCGGCGTGGAGAGCTCCCGGACCTGCACCCGGGCTCCCTGGTGACCATGGCGCCACAAGACGGAGGTGTCCGGACCGTTCTGGTCATGTATTAACGTTTCGGAAGGTCTTCGCGAGAGACATCCTGCACCCCGGCAACGACCGGGTTTGATCGGCGAAGCGGATGAGATGACGGCAGCCCTCCCCAGCAAGAACGCGACGCCCGACAACCTGCAGCAGATCATCGCCCAGCTGACGGAAGGCGTGATCATCGTCGAGCCCGACGGCACGATCTCCTGGGCGGACGACACGGCCCTGGCGCTACATGGCGCCCGCTCCCTGGAGGGTCTCGGCAAGACGGTGGGTGGCTACGTCAGCCGCTTCGCCCTGGCCGACCGCGGCGGGCAGCGCCTCCCCGCGGAAGACTATCCCATACGCCGCCTGCTGGCCGGCGAGGTGGTCGACAAGGTGCTGGTCGACGTCACCCGACGCTCGGACGGGCGGCGCTGGGTGCATGAAGTCCGCACGCTGATCCTGAACGACGCGGACGGGCAGCCCAATTGCTTCGTGGTCATCCTCGCCGACCAGACCGAGCGGTTCAATGCCGAGGAGCGGTTCGAGCGGGCCTTCGCCGCCAACCCGGCCCCGGCCATCATCGTTCGGCTGTCCGACATGCGCTACGTCAAGGTCAACACCGGCTTCCTCGAGTTGACCGGCTACCTGCACACGGCCTTGATCGGCCACTCGATGCACGAGATCGACGTGCTGCAGGGCGCCGACAAGCGCGCCCTGGCGCTGCGGCGCCTGCACCAGGGGCACACCATTCCGCAGATGGAGGGCTGCCTGCCGCTGCCGGACGGGCGGCAGAGGATGGTGCTGCTGGGCGGCCAGCCGCTGGAGATCGGCGACGAGTCGTGCATGCTGTTCACCTTCGCGGACCTCCATCCAAGGCAGGAGGCGCAGGATGCGTTGCGGCAGAGCGAGGAGCGGTTCGCCAAGGCCTTCCACATGGCGCCGTGCCCGATGGCGATGCTGGCGCTGGACGGGCTCCGCATCCTGGACGTGAACGACGCCTTCACCGCCGCCACCGGCTGGCTTCGCGAGGAGGTCGTCGGCCGGCGGGAGGCGGAGATCGAGATTTGGCGCGTGGGCGAGCCGCGCGACCTGCTGGAGCGCAAGATCCGGCAGGCGGGCCACGTGCACGGCATCGACATCCAGGTCCAGTCCAAGAGCGGCGCGGTGCGTGACTACCTGCTGTCCGCGGACACGGTGCAGATCCATCGGGAACGCTGCGTCCTGAGCGTCATGCTGGACATCACCGAACGCAAGCAGACCGAGACGGAGCTGCTCGCCGCGGTGCAGTCGGCGATGCAGGACACGTCGTGGCTCAGCCAGAGGATCGTCGAGAAGCTGGCGGCGATCAACCAGGCGAAGGGCGCCGCCACGGCGCTCCCGGAACTGGCCACCCTGCCCGCCCGGGCGCGGGAGGTCCTGGGGCTGATGGCGCAGGGCCTGTCCGACGACGCCATCGCCGGCCAACTGGGGATCGCCCGCAACACGTTGCGCAACCACATCGCGGCCATCTACGCCAAGCTGGGCGTCCATAAGCGCAGCGCCGTGGTCGTCTGGGCCCGGGAGCGCGGCCTGCTGGCCGCGCCGAAGCCCCGGCCGGCGCGTGCGAAACAGAAAGTAACGAAGGCGGACTAGTCCTCTCCCGGCAACTATAGTGCGTTTGCACTAACTTGCCGTCGCGTCCGGAAGATCGCGGTTTTACTGGACTAGACACAAATTCGCCGTTATTTCGGCTCAGCATCCAGTCATCACAGAACGCGACAGCCAAATCGGAGAGAGAGCAGTGATGGAGATCACCTGTCATAGCTGCCGAACGGGCCTGACCGCGCCGGAGGCCATCCTGCTGGCCGAGGACGCGTTGAAGGCGGGCCGCCTGCGAACCGCGGAATGCTACGTCACCGTCGCCTACGCCATCCTGGACGCGAACGTCGCCCGCATCGCCGCCCTCGCCCGCAGCGCACGGGACAGCAATGCGGACCAGTGACGGACCGATCCTTCCCGGCTGACGTCATCTGCCTCCTCGGGCTACGCAAGGCCTGGCCCGCTTGGCTTCACCCTGAGCCCACCCCAGCGTCGGAGAGAGAGGGATGGTGCGCTTTTTGCTACGGCTGGCGCAGTTCACCTTGCTCCTTCGGAGGCTCAGACCATGGCATTCGCGGCGATCCCTTCCAGGCACCGGGCGGCATCACGGACGGCCGGTGTGGCCGCCGTCTGCCTTGCGGTGGCGGCGGCGGCCTCCTGCGCTGCGGCGCAGACCAGCCTGCCGAAGCTGACGACGCCGGGGAAGATCACCTTCTGCAGCGCGCTGACGCAGCCGCCCTTCGAATCGCTCACCGCGGACGGCACGCCCGAAGGCATCGACGTCGATATCGGCGCCGACCTGGCGAAGCGGCTCGGGCTCGGTGCGGCGTGGAACAACATCCCGTTCAGCGGGCTGATCCCGGCGCTGCAGGCCGGCCAGTGCGACGCGATCCTATCCGACCTGTTCGTCAAGGAGGAGCGGATGCGGGTGCTGGACTTCGTGCCCTACATGTATTCGCAGGAGGTGCTGATGGTGAAGTCGTCCACCTCCGGCATCACCGCGCTGGCGGATCTCTCTGGCAAGAAGGCGGCGACGGTCACCGGGACGACGGCGACGCAGCTGCTGGAGGATGCCAGCAAGAAGCTGACGGACGCGGGCAAACCCGCCATCGACATCGTCATGTTCCCGGAGAACACCCAGGCGCTGCAGCAGCTGCAGTTCGGCCAGGTCGATGCCTTCGGCGTGGCCTACGAGATCGCCGAGTTCTACATGGCGCGCGCGCCGGGCACGTTCAAACAGGGCGGTGCGGCCTATTTCAAGATCCTCACCGGGATCGGCGTGCGCAAGGACGGCACGGCGCTGCGGGACGCGTTGCAGCACGGCTTCGACGCCATGCGGGCCGACGGCAGCTACGACAAGCTGCTGGCGAAGTATCAGCTCGTGGACGACGCGCTGGCCTCGAAGTAGCGGCATGCTGTTCAGCTGGGACTTCTTCGCCCACCAGCTGTTCGTCCCCAGTGCCGCCTTCCGCCACGGCCTGCTGCTCACGGTGGCGATCAGCATCGTCTCGCAGCTGGGGGGCAGCGCGGTCGGGCTGCTCGCGGCGCTGGGCCGCATCTCGCGCCTGCGGGCGGTGCGCAGCGTGGCCGGGCTGTACGTCTGGCTGCTGCGCGGCACCCCGCTCCTGGTGCAGATCGTGTTCATCTACACGGGCTTCGCCGCGGCCAACCTGTTCCGCTTCACCGACATCGACCTGGGCCTGGTGGTGATCCCCGCCAACGTGCAGGCGGCCATCCTGGCGCTCAGCCTCAACGAGGGCGCCTACATGGCGGAGATCATCCGCGCCGGCATCGGCGGGGTCGACGCCGGGCAGAGCGAGGCGGCGCGGGCGCTCGGCATGCCGCCCGCCATGCTCATGCGCCGCATCGTCCTGCCGCAGGCGTTCCGCCTGATCATCCCGCCCATCGGCAACCAGTTCAACGTCATGCTGAAGAACAGCACGCTGGTGAGCATCATCGGCGTGCCGGAGATGCTGCTGATCACCCAGACGATCAACTCCGCCACCTTCCGCACCTTCGAGCTGTATGCCGTCGTGGCGCTGTATTACCTCATGCTCACCACCGCCTGGACCTTCGTGCAGCAGGCGATCGAGGCGCGCTTCGCCGCGGCCGGCCACCCCGTCCTGCGCAAGCGGCGCCTGCGCGCGCTGTGAGCGTTACACAGCCTCCCGTCCTCCAGGCGGTCAACGTCCACAAATGGTTCGGCGAGACCAAGGTCATCGACGGCGTGTCCCTGGACGTGCGGCGCGGCGAGACGGTGGTGCTGATCGGCCCCTCCGGCTCGGGCAAGACCACGTTGCTGCGCTGCTTCAACCACCTGGAGACGATCGACCGCGGCAGCATCCTCGTGAACGGCACCCCCATCGGCTACCGCGTCCGCAACGGCGCCATCGTGCCGGACCGCGAGCGCAACGTCGCCCGGCAGCGGCGCGACGTCGGCATGGTGTTCCAGCGCTTCAACCTGTTCGCGCACCAGACGGCCCTGCGCAACATCATGGAGGCGCCGGTCCACGTGCGCCGGGTCCCCGAACGCGAGGCGATGGCGGCCGGTCGCGCCTTGCTGGACCGCGTGGGCCTGGCGGACAAGGCGGACAGCTACCCGGCGCAGCTTTCCGGCGGCCAGCAGCAGCGGGTGGCGATCGCGCGCGCCCTGGCGATGGCGCCGCAGGTCATCCTGTTCGACGAGCCGACCAGCGCGCTGGACCCGGAGATGGTGGGCGAGGTGCTGGACGTGATCCGCGGCCTGGCGCGCGATGGCATGACCATGGTGGTCGTCACGCACGAGATGGGGTTCGCCCGCCAGGTCGCCGACCGGGTGGCGGTGATGGATGGCGGCCGCATCGTGGAGGTTGGCGCGCCCTCGCAGGTCTTCACCGCGCCGCAGCACCAGCGCACCCGGCTGCTGATGGCGTCGATCCTGCGATAAGGGGCCTATACCGACGTGTCGGTCTACCCACTGACCGGCCGTGGCCTCCAGGGCTGTGGCATGGCACGGCGAGGTGCGCCCGCTCTGCGCCGTGCCCTCCCTGTCCTGGCGGCAAGTAAGAGGGTGTCGAACTCGTTGCGTCGCATGGCCCCGACGATGCAACTCCATTGATGACGGCCGATGCTGATGGACGTCGGAACTTCCACATCGCCTGGATCGCACCCGACAGGCTCCAAGTGACCGTTGGAAATCTAGTGTCCGTCAGATCGTTAACGACCCACGTCGATGGGATCGATATCGACCTGCGCTTCGATCCGGACGACCCGGTAGCCCGCGCTGCGTGGATGGAGCGGGTGAGGAACGGCACGTTCTATTTTTCGTCACCGAAAGGATCGGCGTTGCGGCAGGATCACGAGTGAAGAACGTAACTGCCCAGACGCAGTCTTTATTGGTCGTCTGCTTGCTCTCGGTGGCGGTGGTCGCTTCTATGATCGCAATCGTCATGATTCTACTTTGGCAGATGCCTGGCCCTCTCTATCACGATGACACTGTGGCGAAGTTGCCCTCGCCGACAGGCGAGTGGACCGCGTGGGTCCACACCTACGCCGTCGAGGGCTCGCTCGGCACGTCCTATGTCTCGGACTTGGTCGAACTTATTCCGGCGCGGCAGCCGGACAAGCCGATCCACGTGTTGAACGTCGAGAATGGTGGCGAAGATCACCCTCGCATCGCCTGGACCGCACCCACGACACTGCGCGTCACCGTCCCAAACCTCACACCGATTTACAAACCCGTGCGCCACGTCGACGGGGTCGATATCGAAATCGGCTTCGATCCCGATGATCCGGCGGCCCGGGCGGCGTGGCTGGAACGGGTAAGGCGCGGCACCACCAATGCACCCCTGCAGACCGACGTGAAGTAGTTTGGCTTGACTTCGCTGCGGTGCAGCACTACGGTTGCCATGCGCACCTCGACGATCGAGCCTTGCCGTTTTCAAACGCAGCCTTGTTCTGCGTTCTCGAACGCAGCCTTCATCCCATCAAGTGTCCAGCGCCGGTTCGTGGTCCTGTCGATCACGATTGACGCCCTGAGCACACTGCAATGGCGCGTCCGCTACACGAAAGTCACCCATGTCATCCTTCCAAGACCTCGGTTTGGCCGCGCCGCTGCTCGCCGCGCTGACCACCGCAGGCTACGCCGAGCCGACGCCGATCCAGGCGCAGGCCATCCCCCACGTCATGGCCGGCCACGACCTGCAGGGCATCGCCCAGACCGGCACCGGCAAGACGGCCGCCTTCGCCCTGCCCATCCTCCATCGCCTGCTGTCCGAGCGGAAGCACCCGGGCAAGAAGGGCACGCGCTGCCTGGTGATGGCGCCCACCCGCGAGCTCGCCAGCCAGATCGCCGAAAACTTCCGCGCCTATGCCGCGGGCTCGCCGATCCGCGTGGCGCTGATGTTCGGCGGCGTGCCCAAGCCGCGGCAGGCCCGCGCCATGGACAACGGCGTGGACGTGCTGGTGGCAACGCCGGGCCGCCTGCTGGACCACCTGAACGACCGGGCGGTGAACCTGGGCAATGTCGAGGTGCTGGTGCTGGACGAGGCCGATCACATGCTCGACCTCGGCTTCATCGTGCCGATCAAGAAGATCGTCTCCTACATCCCCAAGCAGCGGCAGACGCTGTTCTTCTCGGCCACCATGCCGAAGGAGATCGAGGGCCTGGCCGCCGCCCTGCTGCGCGACCCGGTGCACGTGGCCGTGACGCCGGTGGCCAAGACGGCCGACCGCGTGGAGCAGGCCGTGGTGTTCGTGGAGGCGGCGCGCAAGCGGGCGCTGCTGTCCGCCATCCTCAAGCGGAAGGACATGGGCCGCACGCTGGTGTTCACCCGCACCAAGCACGGCGCCGACAAGGTCGTGCAGCACCTGGAGGCCGCCGGGCAGCCGGCCGCCGCGATCCACGGCAACAAGAGCCAGGGCCAGCGCGAGCGGGCCTTGGCCGCGTTCAAGAACGGCAGCGTGCGCGTGCTGATCGCCACCGACATCGCTGCGCGCGGCATCGACGTGGACGACGTGACACACGTCATTAACTTCGACCTGCCAAACATCCCGGAGAGCTACGTGCACCGCATCGGCCGCACCGCGCGGGCTGGCAACGCCGGAATGGCGATCAGCTTCTGCGACGCGACGGAGCGGGCGCACCTGCGTGGTATCGAGAAGCTGATCCGCGCCCGCCTCCCCGTGGCGGAGCCGGAAGCCCTGGCAGCCTGACCTCCCCTTGGGGCAGGTCACCGGAGGAGAGCACCCGATGATCCTGCCCCGAGAGCGATTGACAATGGGCCGCCGCACGGCGCTGACCGGCGCGGCCGGCCTGGTCGCCGCCATGTCGGCGCCCGCGCCCAGCCCCGGGTTGAACGCGCGGGCGATGGGAGGCAACCGTTTCTACGGCGCCGCCATCGCCGACCACGTGCTGGCGACGGACCGCGCCTACATGGACAGCGTGCGGGACGAATGCGGCATCGTCACCGGGGAGACGGCGTTCAAGTGGGGGGAGCTGCGCCCGAAGGCGGATGTCTGGAACTGGAAGCCGGCCGACGCGCTGATGGCCTTCGCCGAACGGCGCGGCATCCAGGTTCGCGGCCACACGCTGCTGTGGCATGAGCACAACCCGGACTGGCTTGTCGCCGAACTCAACGCCGGGAATGCCGAAGCGCTGCTGAGTTCGCATGTCCACGCCGCCACCGCGCATTGCCGCAACCGCCTGGTGCATTGGGACGTGGTGAACGAGGTGCTGGACCCGACCGCCAACCGTCCGTTCGGCCTGCGCGACACGCTCTGGTCGCGGGTGATGGGTCCGGAGCTGCTCAGCGTGGCGTTCCACGCCTGCGCCGAGTCGGACCCGTTGCCGCTGCGCTGCATCAACGAGTTCGGGCTGGACTACACGTGGCCGGAGCACGAGAAGAAGCGAGGGGACATGCTGGCGCTGCTGGCCCGCATGAAGGCGCAGGGCGTGCCCGCGCAGGCGCTCGGCGTGCAGGCCCACCTGGAGGCCGGGGTCGGGGACCTGGACCAGACGCGGCTGGCACGGTTCTGCGCCGACGTGGCGAGCCTGGGCTACAAGATCATCGTCACCGAGTTCGACGTGCGGGACAACCGCATCGCCGGCGACGCCGCGGCACGCGATGCCGCCGTCGCCAGCCATGCCCGCGCCTATCTGGACGCGGTGCTGAGCTGCCCGGCGGTGATGGGCGTGCTGAGCTGGGGCCTGTCCGACCGCCGGACCTGGCTGAACGACTCCCTGCCGCGGGAGGATAAGCAGGCGCAGCGCCCCCTCCCCCTGGACGCGGACCTCCGGCGCAAGCCGCTGTGGCAGACGATCGCGGATGCGTTCGCCGCCGCCCCCGCCCGGGCCTAGAGCCCGTCGGAGATCAAGTTGCGCCCCTCGCCGATCATTCGCCGCTCCATCCCTACTTTGCCTGCCGCCGCATGACGCCTGTTGTTGGATGGATGCTCTGGTCGATCATGCCCGGCTTGATGGCGGAACCAGCAGCTTTATCCGAGGCAAACAGGAGAGGTGACAGACCGCCGTCCGACCCGTAGGTTCGTTGCACATGTTAACCGACCGCCCGGGATCACCTCGCCTCGCCAGCCCGCAAGGGCGGACCCACTATCAGGGGCTGGATTTCCTCCGCGGCGTGGCAGCCATCGCGGTGGTCGGCTTTCACTTCTCCAGCCGACTGGACCTGCCATCCCTGTTCTACCACGGCTACCTGGGGGTCGACTTCTTCTTCGCGCTGAGCGGCTTCGTCATCGCCCATGCCTACGGCGACCGGCTGGCTTCCGGCACCATCCCGTTCCGCGGCTTCGTCGTCCTGCGCGTCGTTCGGCTGTTGCCGCTGGTGGTGCTGGGCACGCTGATCGCCGCCATAGTCGACCTGTTGCGCCCCGGCGACTTCACCATGGCGCAGCACGTCGCCGACATCGCGGTCGCGCTGCTGATGGGATGCCTTTGTCTGCCTACCCTGTGGCACACGACGCTGGAGTCGACAGTGTTCCCGCTGAACTCCCCCGTGTGGTCGCTGTTCTTCGAGCTGGTGGCCAATTTCTGCTGGATGCCGCTATACCGAAGCCGGAGCACCGCGCGGCTGACTGGCCTGGCCGCGGCCATGAGCCTGCTTCTGGTCGCCTATGCCACGCTCGCGCATGACACCATCGACCTCGGCAGCATTCCCGTCGATTTCTGGTGGGGGTTCGCGCGCGTGGCATGGTCGTTCTCGCTTGGCATCCTGCTTTGCTGGGCCAAGCTGCCCGTACCGCCGCTGAGCAAATGGGTCTACGCCGTCGCCCTCTGTGCCGTGCTCGCCTGTCCCGCTCTGCCCGAGGGTCTGAACGGCATGTTCGAGCTGGCCGCCATCGGCCTCGTCTTCCCGGTCATCGTGCTGGGTGCGTCACGCTGCCAGGGCGCCGAACGCCCGTCCCGCCTCTCGGCTTGGAGCGGCAACATGTCCTACCCGCTCTATGCCACGCATTACCCGCTGGTCCGCGCCATCGGGCTGCTGGGCCGCCGGCTGAGCGACACGGTCGCGGCGCACCTGCTGGTCGCCACCGCGGGGACTGCGGCGCTGGTGGTGTTCTCCGCCGCGACCTACACGGTCTACGACGTACCCCTGCGACGCTGGATAACCGCCCGACTGAAGCGGCGCCGCACCGGACTGGATCCGGTACGTCCCACCGCCTGAATACATCCGCGTCGGACCGTGGACGAGCGTCCTGCATGCAAATCCGGCAGGGGCTTTGCCGGACGCTGGAGCATCATCGTTCCAGGTTGACTGGGGATGCTGCTCCCCCTCCTTCTGGGCTCAGGAGCGTCAACCTGGAACGATGGTGCTGTAGCCCGGACGGAATCGACAGGTGCAGCGTGGGTCCGCGCACCGGCCTTGCCGGTGGGCCGATCCACCCGGCGGGCTGAAACGCCCGTCGGGATCGGACCCGCTAGAGCCGCCGCAGCGCGCGGTCGATGCTCCAAGGCCCGGCGCCGGCGGCGGCCAGATAGAGGAAGACGAAGCAAAACAGGATCGCCGCGTCGCCGCCGTTGATCGCCGGGAACAGGCTATGCGGTGCGTGCGCCATCCAGTAGGCGACCGCCATCTCCCCCGACAGCAGGAACGCCACCGGGCGCGTGAACAGCCCCACCAGCAGCAACGCGCCACCGGCAAGCTCCAGCACGGCGGCATACCACAGCAGCGAGAACGGGTCGGGGTGGATCGGCCCGGCGGGGATCCCGAACAGCTTCTGCATGCCGTGCTCCATGAACAGCAGCGCGGCCATGATCCGCACGATGCTGAGCACGCGTGGCGCCCAGTCGGCAGCGAGCGGGCTCGCGTGTGTCGGGGCGGAGGCGGTGATTTCGCTCATCGGGTTTGCACTCCTCTGGAATGGGTGGTGATCTTGATCTGCGTGCCCCACGGATCGCGCAGGTCCGTGCTGGTGCCGGCGTCGGCTTGGCCTCGCGCCTCCATCATGACCCAGGCGAGCCCGGCGCGCGACGGGTCCCGCGGACCGGCGCCAAGGCTGCGCCAGACGTTGGCGCCGAGATGATGGTGGTAGCCGCCACTGGAGAGGAACGCCGCCTCCGGCGTCATCAGCGTCACATCGAGCCCGAGCGCGTCGACGTAGAACGCCGCCGCACGTGCGACATCGCCCACGCGCAGGTGAACGTGGCCGACCCGGGTGTCGGGCGGTGCCCCGCCCCAGGGACGACCCGCTTCCGCCATGAGCGCGGCTAGATCAAGCCGCCGGTTCACCAGTTCGATCTGCCGCGGCCCGGCAGGGTCGGTCCACGGCCAATCCGCCGCCGGGCGGTCGGCATAAACCTCCACGCCGTTGCCTTCGGGATCGGTGAGGTAGACCGCTTCGCTGACCGCATGGTCGGCCGCTCCGTCCAGCCCCAGCCCCATCGCGCGAAGATGCACCAGCCAACGCCCAAGGTCGGCGCGGCTCGGCAGCAGGAAGGCGGTGTGGAACAGTCCGGCGCCGGCCGGATCGTCCGCCAACGCGGCCGGACGGTGCAGAAGGTGGATCAGCGCCACCCCGCCCGCGCCGAGCTGGACTTCACCCGCATCAGACGAAAGGACCGTCAGGCCGATCACGTCGTGGTAGAACGCCGCCACGAGGTCGAGGTCGCGCACCAGCAAGCCAACAGCCGCGACTTGCAACGGCGGTGCGACGCCGGGGGAATACACCACCTCGCGTTCGCTTGCATACGTCGGCATGACGCCTCCATCCGCTCACACATCGACATAATCCAGTCACCAAGTATATGGAAGCCCTGGTTGATCTGCATAGTCGATACCCATAGTATCGACGGATGAACCGGTTGTTGGAGATGGCTGCCTTCGTGCACACGGTCGACCGCGGCAGCCAGGCCGCCGCGGCGCCAGGGCTGGGTGTCACGCCCGCGATGGTCGGCCGCTACATACGCGCGCTGGAAGATCGGCTCGGCACCCGCCTGTTGAACCGCACCACGGCAACGCAGAGCCTGACGGAAGCCGGTCTGGCGTTCCACGCTCGAGCCAGCTTGATCCTGGAGCAGGTCGAGGAGGCGGAGCTGGCGGCGACCGAGCGACAGACCGAACCGCGCGGGCTGCTGCGGTTGAACGCACCAATGGCGTTCGGCGTGCGCTACCTCGCCGCGGCAGTGGCGCAGTTCGGCCGCCAGCACCCGCTGGTCCGCGTCGACCTCACGCTGAACGATCGCGTGGTGGACTTGGTGGAGGAGGGTTACGACCTTGCCGTCAGGATCGGCCGGCTGCCCGATTCAACCCTGATCGCCCGCCGGCTCGCGCCCTGCCACCTCATGCTCTGCGCGTCCGCGGACTACCTCGCGCAGGCCGGCACGCCCATGCAGCCGGAGGATCTTCGCGCGCATAACTGCCTGCGCTACGCCTACTCCCGCGACGGCGACACGTGGCGGTTGCGCGGGCCGGAACGCACGGCCGAGGTGAGGCCGCAGGGCAACCTGCTTGCCAACAACGGCGACGCCCTGCTCGCCGCATCGGTGGCGCATGCCGGGATCAGCCTGCAGCCGAGCTTCATCGCGGCAGCGGCGTTGCGGGCCGGCCTGCTGGTCCGCGTCCTGCCCGCATGGTCGATCGACAGCCTGGCGATCTTCGCGGTGTATCCTTCGGCGCGGCACCTGGCGCCGAAGGTGCGCAGCTTGGTCGACTTCCTTGCCAGCCGCTTCGGCGAACGTCCACCCTGGGACGATGATTTGCGTGGCGCGAAAGTTCAGGATGAGACGCTGCCGGGGTTTGGCTCCGCTTGACCGTCTCGTCGATTCAGCAGAGCAGTCTCGCGCTTGCTGCAGACGAACCCGGACAGCCGGCCCGTATCATGGGGGCAAGCTGCCCGATCAAGGAGAGGAAGCCGTGCCGGACTGGCTTCTGCTCTCGACCTGTCAGACGGAAGGGCTCGCCAACTGCCTCAACCTGCTCAACCCAGCGGCCCGAACGGCCGGCGTCGACATATGGAGCTATAAGCAGGATCCTCGGCGCCACCACGCGGCCATGGCCGGAGCCTCGCAAATCCTGGTCAATCCAGAGTTCCTCGAGCAGCCCGGCTACCGCGCCCCGAGATCCGTCCCGGCCCAGACGGTCCCCACGGTCAGTTTCGACGGCTACCATCCCGATCTTTGCTACATCTCCGCCGGCCACCGCTTGGTGAGCGGCCCCCTGCATGACTACCACTCCCTCCTCGCGCTTGCCGCTTACCGGCACGGCTTCAGCGCGACCGAAACGCTCGATCTGTTCAATGCGCAGGTATACGAGCGCAGCGGCTATTTCGATGCCTGGATCCCTGCGCGGGATCGGCTGCTCGGGGTGTTTCAGGGCCAGGGCATCGACCTGCAGGGCGTGTTCAAACGATGGGGGGCGACGCGCCCGTTCATGTACAGCATTAACCATCCCCGCATCGAGGTGCTCCACGACGTGGCGGCCTGCATCATCGAATGCTGCGGGCTGCCTCCCTTGCGCGGGATCCCGGTCCTGCCGCCGGATAACCTTGCGCAGGGCAACTGCTTCCCGGTCTTCCCCGAAATCGGCGAGGCTCTGGGCGTGCAAGGGTCGTACCTCTTCAAGCCGGGCGCGGAATACCGCTTCTTTGACCTGGAGCACTTCGTCAAAGGCAGCTTCGAGGCGTATGCGCAGCACCCGCCGGGATTGCAGCCGTTCGTCGAGTTCCGCACGCGGTTCGAGCGCGTGGAGCGCGTCGTGAGGGGCGAAGCATGAGCAATCCCTATCAGGGCCTGAAAGACTATCAGTTCTGGCGCCGCTCGGTTTCCAACGTGGAGCCGCATCGCTTCGACCCAGTGACCCAGCCGAAGTTCCGCATCCGGCCAGACGCGAAGGTTGCCACCGCTGGAAGCTGCTTCGCCCAGCATATCTCCCGCAAGCTGAAGCAGATCGGCTTCCACTACTTCGTGACCGAGGATGGCGCCGGCTTGCCGCAGGACGAGCGCGTCCGTCGTAACTTCGCCGTCTTCTCCGCCCGGTTCGGCAACGTCTACACCACGACCCAGCTCCTGCAGCTGTTCGACGAGGCGTTCGGCCGCCGCACGCCTGGGGAGTCGGCGTGGCGCAGGTCAGACGGTCGCTACGTCGATCCCTTCCGGCCGCAGGTCGAGCCGGATGGCTTCGCGAGCCCGGAAGAAGTGACGGCTGCCCGGGCAGAGCACCTCGTCGCAGTGCGACGGATGTTCAGCGAGTGTAACGTGCTCGTCTTCACCTTGGGCCTGACGGAAGCGTGGCGGTCCAAGCAGGATGGCTCGGTCTTTCCGCTGGCGCCGGGTGTGGCGGGCGGCACGTTTTGTCCCTCGTTGCACGAGCCGGTGAATTTCGGCGTGGCCGAGGCCGAACGCGACCTACGCACGCTGCTGGCCCAGCTGCGGGAGGTCAACCCGGCTGTCCAGGTCGTCCTGACAGTATCGCCCGTGCCGCTGATCGCGACTTGGGAGGATCGCAGCGTGGTATGCTCCACCACCTACAGCAAGTCCGTGCTGCGGGTGGTCGCCGACATGGTGGCCCGATCATCCGATTGGATCGATTACTTTCCATCCTTCGAGATCATCACCAGCAGCAATGCAGGCGGGCGCTATTTCGGCCCGGACTACCGTGAAGTGAACGAGCTTGGCGTGGCGCACGCCATGCGGTCATTCGTTGCCAACTACGCCCTGGGGCGGACCGTACCTGCGGAAGGCACGAGCCGCGATGCGGCGGTGGACGGGCCGGTCAGCAACGGCGGCATCGTCTGCGACGAAGAAACCATCGCCATGATCCGCGGCACCCGGGCATCAGCCGCTGCACCCGTGTCGCGAGTCCGCACAGCCTTCGACATGGTGCGATCCCGCCTCATTGCCCGGCGCTAACCTGAAGCCTGTCGCGCGGCGAGCCGGCCCTCCGGACAAGGGGCTTAGCCCGGCATGAGAGCGCGGATGCGGTCGGCATCTCGGGGCGACACGGGATTGTAGACGATCATGCCGAGCTCCGGGCGGCCGTCGACGGCGAAGGCGGAGAATTCCAGCTCGATGAGGCCCGCTTGCGGGTGGTGGATGCGCTTGATGCCTGCGCTGTGCGAGGCCACCTCGTTGTCCCGCCAAAGCGCGTCGAACTCGGGGCTGAGCTGCGAAAGCTCCTCAACCAGGCGGGACACCTCCAGTCCGGCGCCGGCGCGCGCCACGTCCGCCCGGAACGCACCGACCACGAAGCGGGCGACGCTCTGCCAGTCCTCCTGGGCCGCCCGGATATGCGCATTGCCGAACATGAGGCGCAGGATGTTGCGCCTCTCGCGCGGCAGCTTGGAATAGTCGGTCAGCAGCGCAGCGGCGGCCTGGTTCCAGGCGACCACGTCCCAGGTCGCTGTCTTGACGATGGCGGGGCTGATCGCCAGCGAATCCAGCACCCCGCTGCAGGCGCGGGGTCACGCCGTCCACCGGCTTGTAGCATACCTCGGGCAGATGGCCGAGGCCGAGCATGAACAGGTGCTCGCGCTCCGGCTCCGTCAGCATCAATCCCGTGGCGATGCGGTCCAGCACGTCGGCGGACGGCGCGCCGCCGCGGCCCTGCTCCAGCCAGGTGTACCAGGTGGGGCTGATGTTGGCGCGCTGTGCGACCTCCTCGCGGCGCAGCCCGGCCGTGCGACGGCGCCCGCCCGAGAAGCCGAAGGCCACCGGGTCGAGGCGGGTGCGGCGGTCGCGGAGATACACGCCGAGCGGGTTTGCAGCCAGGTTGGACACGGCGCGATCCTGTTGGTCGGTATACCATGATGAGATCACTACTTTACCAGCTTGGCCGGCGGCATGACATGGCGGACGACAGAAACGGAGGTTGCCCATGCGTGTCTTCCTGACCGGCGCGACCGGCTTCATCGGATCGCGGATCGTGCGCGAGTTGCTCGATGCCGGGCATCAGGTGCTCGGGCTCACCCGCTCGGACGCTGGCGCGCGATGGCTCCGAGAGGCGGGTGCCGAGCCGCATCGCGGGGAGTTGGAGGCCCCGGACAGCCTGGCGAGCGGCGCGGCGAAGGCGGACGCGGTGATCCACACTGCGTTCGACCATGAATTCTCGCGCTTCGTGGAAAATTGCGACAAGGACCGGCGCGTGATCGAGGCGATGGGCCGCGCCCTCGCCGGCTCGGACCGGCCACTCATCATCACCTCCGGCACGGGCCTCGGCAGCCCCGGTCCTGGCCGGCATTCGACCGAGGACGTGGTCGATTGGGAGCATCCCATTCCCCGCGTCGCATCCGAACGGGCGGGCGCCGCGGTGGCGGCCACCGGCGTCTCCGTCGCCGTCGTGCGGCTCCCGCAGGTGCATGACCCGGTGAGGCAGGGGCTGATCACGCCGCTCGTCGAGATTGCGCGCGAGAAGGGCATGGTCGCCTACGTGGGTGACGGTTCAAGCCGCTGGCCGGCGGCGCATGTCAGCGACGTCGCGCGGCTCTACCGCCTCGCGCTGGAACGCCACCAGCCGGGCGCGCGCTATCACGCGGTGGCCGAGGAGGGCGTGCCGATCCGGGAGGTCGCTGAAGTGATCGCCGCCGGGCTCGGCGTGCCGGCGGTGTCGTTGACGCCACAGGCCGCGGCCGAGCATTACGGCTGGCTTGCGCCGTTCATCGGACTGGACATGCCGGCGTCCAGCACCTGGACGCGCGAGCGGCTCGGCTGGCAGCCTTCCGGCCCCGGCCTCGTCGCCGACCTCCGGGCGATGAACTACCACCCCTAGTTTCGGCTGGGCGGCCTGCACCGGGAGGCCGGGCGACCTACCCGTCGCCCCGTCCTTGGGCGGCCCGCGACCTCCCGAGCGACCAGAACCGCCGCGCGGCCACCAGCGCCCATATCGCCTCGACAACGCCGAACGGCCAGGCACCCTGCAGGAAGCCGTAGGACGACCCTAATAGGCATGCTCCCGCGAAGGCAAGGATGAACCAGGGACTGCGCGCCTCCAGCGCGTAGGTGACCAGCATGGCGGTCACGGCGACGAGCCCATAGATCGTGAGCGCGTCCATCGGCTGTGCTAGCGGCCGTTCGCCTGGCGCCACGCCTTGAACACCTCGAGGTTGGCCTCGTCGGTGGGCGGATACAGCCCGAGGGTCGGTTGGCCGCCGCGGACCTTCTCGGTAACGAAGTCCTCGAACGCCGTCATCTCGGTCGCCTCCGCCGCCAACTCGTCCGCCAGATGCGCGGGCAGCACGATGCAGCCGTCCGCGTCGCCCACGATGACGTCGCCGGGGAACACCGGGGCGTCGCCGCAGCCGATCGGCACGTTGATGTCGATCGCCTGGTGCAGGGTGAGGTTGGTCGGCGCGCTCGGGCGCATGTGGTAGGAGGCGATGTCCAACCGGGCGATCTCCGCCGAGTCGCGGAAGCCGCCGTCGGTGACCACGCCCGCCACGCCGCGCGTCATCAGCCGGGTCACCAGGATCCCGCCGGCGGATGCGGCGCGGGCATCCTTCCGGCTGTCGATCACGAACACGCAGCCGGCCGGCGCCTCCTCCACCGCCTTGCGCTGCGGGTGGGCATGGTTGCGGAACACGCTCATGTCGTTGAGGTCTTCCCGCGCCGGGATATAGCGCAGGGTGAACGCCTCCCCCACCATCGACAACGGCTTGGGCGGCGAGAGCGGCTGCACGCCCTGGATCATCTGGTTGCGGAAACCCCGCTTGAACAACGCCGTCGCCAGCGTCGCGGTGCTGACGCGCCGCAGCTTCTCGCGCGTTTCGGTGCCAAGGGCCATGCCGTTTCCTAACGAGTAGCCCGCATCGTGATGCGGGTCGGGCCGGTGCTCCCCGCACCGAGATGGGCTACCACTCCTGCGTGACGGACGTCGATCCATGAAGACGCGCTAGTGCTTGTCAGGGCACCAGCTTGAGTTGGTGGGGCGATCCAGCTGCCGGGCTGAAGCGCCCGTCAGCATCGGACCACTAGTAGATGACCGGCTCGGCAACCGGCGCGCCGTAATCGGTGCGCAGGAAGTCGAAGTCGCAGCCCTCGTCGGCCTGCTGGATGTGCTCCGTGAACATCAGGCCGTAGCCGCGCTCGAACCGCTTCGGCGGCGCGACCCAGGCGGCACGGCGGCGGGCGAGCTCGTCGTCCGAAACGTCCATGCTGATGCTCCGCGCGGCTACGTCCAGCGTGACGATGTCGCCGGTCCGCAGCAGCGCCAACGGGCCGCCGATATAGGCCTCGGGGGCCACGTGCAGGATGCAGGCGCCGTAGCTGGTGCCGCTCATCCGCGCGTCCGACATCCGCAGCATGTCACGGTGGCCCTGCTTCAGCAGCGCCTTGGGCATCGGCAGCATGCCCCATTCCGGCATGCCCGGCCCTCCCTGCGGCCCGGCGTTGCGCAGCACCAGCACGTGCTCCGCCGTGACGTCCCAGCCCTCGTCGTCCACCGCCTGCTTGAGCGAGGGGTAGTCGTCGAACACCACCGCCGGCCCGGAATGCTTGAGGAAACGCTGGTCCATCGCCGCCGGCTTGATCACGCAGCCGGAGGGCGCCAGGTTGCCGCGCAGCACCGCCAGCGAGCCCTCGCCGTAGATCGGGTTGGAGGTCGGGCGGATCACGTCGGCGTTGAACACCCTTGCACCCTCGATGTTCTCCGCCACCGTCCGCCCGGTGACGGTGATGCAGTCCAGGTGCAGGTGCTCGCGGATTTCGTTCATCAGCCCGCGGATGCCGCCGGCGTAGAAGAAATCCTCCATCAGGTAGGTGTTGCCCGAGGGTCGGACGTTGCCGATCACCGGAACGCGGCGGCTGAACCGCTCGAAATCGTCCAGCCCGACCTCCTGCCCGGCCCGGCGCGCCTGCGCGATCAGGTGGATGATGGCGTTGGTGGAGCAGCCCATCGCCATCGCCACGGCGATCGCGTTCTCGAAGGCGGGCTTGGTCTGGATCTTCTGCGGCGTGAGGTCCTCCCAAACCATGCCCACGATCCGCCGCCCGCTCTCGGAGGCCAACCGGATATGCCCGGCATCCGCCGCCGGAATGGAGCTGCCGCCGGGCAGCACCATGCCGACCGCCTCGGCGATGGCGGTCATGGTGGAAGCGGTGCCCATGGTCATGCAGGTGCCGTAGGACCGGGCGATGCCGCCCTCCACGCCCAGCCAGTCCTGGTCGGTGATGGTGCCGGCGCGCAGCTCGTCCCAGTATTTCCAGCTGTCGCTGCCGCTGCCCAGCGTCTTGCCCTGCCAGTTGCCGCGCAGCATCGGGCCAGCCGGCAGGTAGATCGCCGGGATGTTCATGCTGGTCGCGCCCAGCAACAGGCCGGGCGTGGTCTTGTCGCAGCCGCCCATCAGCACGGCGCCGTCCACCGGGTGGGAGCGCAGCAGCTCCTCCGTCTCCATCGCCAGCATGTTGCGGTACATCATGGTGGTCGGCTTGACGAAGCTTTCGGACACTGACAGTGCGGGCAACTCCACCGGGAAGCCGCCTGCCATCAGGATGCCACGCTTCACGTCGTCCACGCGCTGCTTGAAGTGGCTGTGGCAGGGCTGCAGGTCGGACCAGGTGTTGATGATCGCGATCACCGGCTTGCCCGTCCATTCCTCCGGCGCGTAGCCCATCTGCATCGCGCGGGAGCGGTGGCCGAAGCTGCGCAGGTCCGCCGGGCCGAACCAGCGGCGGCTGCGCAACGTCTCCGGCGTCTTGCGGTGGGACAAGGCCTCGGCCGGGATCGCACCCGGCTCGAGGGCTCGGCCGGGAAGCACGTCGTCTGGCATGGTCGCCGCCCTCTTGGTTGGCCGTCGTCCGGCGCGTCATAACGCATCCCGGCACGCCGGCATGCAACGGCTCAGCTTGCCGATCCCACCCGCGCCTGCCAAGCTTGCGCGGCACGCAACCGTGCCTTGCGAAATCGAGGGGGCTGCCGATGAAGCGTCGTTCGCTGCTGAAGGCCACGGCTGGATTGCTGCCGCTCGCCGCGCCAAGCATCGTGGCGGCGCAGGGCTCCCGGGTGCTGAAGTTCATCCCGCAATCCGACCTTGCGGTGATCGACCCGATCTGGACCACCGCTTACGTCACGCGCAACCACGGCTTCCTGGTGTTCGACACGCTGTATGGGCAGGACGCGCAGTTCAAGGCGCAGCCGCAGATGGTGGAGGGCGCCACGACCGAGGCGGACGGCAAGGTCTGGAAGCTGACGCTGCGCGGCGGGCTGAAGTTCCATGACGGCACCCCGGTGCTGGCGCGCGACTGCGTGGCCAGCCTGCAACGCTGGGGCAAGCGGGACGCGTTCGGCCAGGCGCTGTTCGCCGTGACGGACGAGCTCTCCGCGCCCGACGACAAGACGGTCCTGTTCCGGCTGAAAAAGCCCTTTCCCCTGCTCCCGGACGCGCTGGGGAAGACGGGCAGCAACATCCCGGCGATCATGCCGGAGCGGCTGGCCAAGACCGACGCGTTCACCCAGGTGACGGAGATGGTCGGCAGCGGCCCGTTCCGCTTCAAGCCGGATGAGCGCGTCGTCGGCTCCCGCGTGGTGTACGAGCGCTTCGCCGACTACGTGCCGCGGGGCAGCGGCACGCCCTCCTTCACCGCCGGGCCGAAGGTGGTGAACTTCGACCGCGTCGAGTGGAACGTCATCCCCGATTCCGGCACCGCGGCCAGCGCCATGCAGAACGGCGAGATGGACTGGTGGGAGAACCCGCCCGGTGACCTGCTGCCGCTGCTGAAGCGCAACGGCAAGCTGGACGTGCTGGTGCAGGACCCGACCGGCTCGCTCGGCTACATGCGGCCCAACTTCCTGTTCCCGCCCTTCGACAACCCCGCGTTCCGCAAGGCGCTGCTGGGCGGCATCCGGCAGGCCGACTACATGACCGCTGCGGCCGGGACGGACACGTCGCTCTGGCACACACCGGTGGGCGCTTTCTGCCCCAGCTCGCCGATGGCCAACACGGTCGGGATGGAGGCACTGCAGGCCGGGCCGGACATGGCGAAGGTGCGCCAGGCGGTGAAGGACTCCGGCTACAAGGGCGAACCGGTGACGGTGATGGGCGCCACGGACTTCCCGATCATCGACGCCATCGTCAATGTCGGCGTGGACATGCTGAAGAAGGCCGGGGTGAACGTCGACTACCAGGCGGTGGACTGGGGAACGGTCGTCCAGCGCCGCGCCCGCAAGGACCCGCCGGACAAGGGCGGATGGAACGTGTTCTTCACCTACTGGTCGGGCCTCGACAACTTCAACCCGGCGGGCGACCTGGCGGTGCGGGGCAACGGCGCCAACGGCTGGTTCGGGTGGCCCACCATGCCGAAGCTGGAGGAGCTGCGCACCCAGTGGTTCGACGCGCCCGACGAGGCGGCGCAGAAGCGGATATGCGGACAGATCCAGCAAACGGTGATGGACGACGTGCCGTTCTTCCCGCTCGGCCAACTCTACCAGCCGACGGCCTACAAGAAGGAGCTGTCGGGCGTGCTGGAAGGCTTCGTGCTGTTCTGGAACGTCAAGCGGGGGTGAAGCTCCTGCCGTGAAAGCACCGATCTGCAATCCTAAAGGTCGGTCAGCTCCAGGATATTGGTCACCGGCCCCGTATCCTCCCAACCCTGGACCAGCAATCTGCCACTCCGTGCGTTCGCCATCATCGCGACGCGGGTGTCGGGTTGCACCACGGGTTCACGGAGCCAGGACATCGACCAATCCGGCCGATCCGCGACGATGCCGCACATCGCGCGGTGGCGCGCTCGGCTGGAGCCGTTGCGCGGGCGACCCGGCGGTGCGTGCCGGCTCGCCCAATGGTTTGCCGCCACCGGCTGGGTCGGCACGTATGCCTTGTCCATCGTCCGCTCGATCACGGTCGCGTCGCCGGTGTCCGGGCCTGCCAGGGTGAAAATAGCCGGGATGCACAGCGGCGTCCTGCCGATCATGGCCACGGCCTCCGCGAAGTTGCGGCATTCGTCGAACACCTTGCGGAGCAGGTGCGTGGGTGACATCGCGCGAGACCCGGCGACCTTCACGCGTGCCGCGGGCCAGCCGACGGCCTTGCCCCAGCGCGGCAGCGGCAGAGGCGGCTGGTTGATGGCAGCGGCGAACCGGCCAGGCGCCAAGCCGGTCAGCACGCCCACGACGCCCGGCCAGGTGACGCTGACGTAGCGGCCCGCGCCGCCGTCCCAGCGCGTGACGACGAGTGCCCGGCCCAACCCATGGAACGGCCAGTCCAAGGTGCGCAGCAGGGTGTTGCCACCTTCCGCGAGGTCGGCCGCGGCGCCCGAGGAGCAACCCCACTCGTAGGAATGGTTCAGCAGGAACGCCCCGCCCTGCCCCATCAGACGGTCCACGTCCTGCACGGCGCGCAAGTAGTCGCCCGCCGCCCGGCGAGCCCAAACGCGCGAGAGATACTCCGCCACGGCGAAGCCGGCAGGCGTGTAGGTCTTCCGAGCGGAATGGAGCAGAAGAAGGAGCCGGTCCCGCTCGGCATGGGCAGAAAACACGGCTGGTTCACGACCCACCGGCACGTCGACCACGGGGATGTCGATGCTGCCCACGATCAGGCGCCGAGCGGTTGGGGGTTTGAGAGGCCCCTCATGACGCGGCAGGGTCCGTCGCGCGAGTCGCCATGGGCAGGCCCCGGTTACAGCAGCCTCCCGGTCATGACACGGGCTATCGCCGGCGTCGATCCCAGTCCAATGGCGGCATCATCTGGGTGGCGCCGCTATCGGCCATGGCGGGGAAGCCGGGCGGCGGCAGCGGGCGGAACGGCGCGGCGGCGAGCATGCCGGGGGTTATCGGCTGCAGCATCAGCCCCTGCAGACTGAGCGGCGCGTGGCGGCGGCCGACCAGCAGCGCAGCCAACGCCGACAGGGCAAGCCCGATCGCCGCGACGATCTGGGCTGTCACGGGACGGCTATCCACGCCGTTTAGGTTCGACGTCGCTGCCGCCACCAGCACCGGCGCGCTGGTGACCGCGGAGGCAAGTGCGGGGGCAGTGAGTGGCAGCGTCGCCAGCCGGGTGTCGAGTGCCGCGAGTTGGCCCACGAGCGTGCGCCGCCGCTCGTCCCGCTCGGCCGACTCGGCGCGCAGCCTGTCCCGCTCCGCGTTCAGCACGGCGAGGGCAGGCCCGCTCTGGTCCGGCCGAGCCTGGATCCGCTGCGCCTCGTCCATCAGGAACACGTGGAGGTTGCGTATCTGGCCATCCAGCGCGACGACGGCCGGGTAGGTGTCCTGATACTTCGCCACCAGCTGCAGGCGCTGCAACTGCAGGTCCGCCAAGGCCGCGTTGCCCTTGTCCAGCGTCTCGTGTCCCGGTTTCTGGTCGGCCGGGCGGCTCGCGGCGGCGATGTCGCGGGCCAAGGCCGTCAGCGAGGCGGATGCGACGGGGCCCTGCGCGTCCAGGCCGGCAATGGCCGCGGTGACCCGGTCCCGCTCCGCCCGCAGCGCGACCGCCGGGCTGGCCGGAGCCGGGGACGCATCCGCCGCAGGCGCTGCCACGGGCGCATCGAGGATCGCATCCACCAGCGCCTGGGAGCGCTGTTGCGCCCGCATGGGGTCGCGATCCTGCACGGACACGACCAAGGCCCGCCCGCCCTCCTGCAACGACACCGGCTGCCCGGCCGTGCCCACGAGGCGCAAGGCGATGTCCGACAGCGCCGGCCGCGCGGCGCCGCCATCGACGAGGATGCGGGTCTGCACCACGGTGTCCGGCCGCATGGCGGCCCAGGCCGCAGCGGCCACCCCGCCGGTCAGCACCAGGCCGACGCCGAACACGGCGAGCGACCGCCAGGCCCATCGGGATGGGCTCGGCGGCCGGGCCTCCACCAGCCGCCACGCCGCCATCTCGCCGCCATGCGGCATCGCGAGGAGGCTGGCGCTGCCCACGGTGCGCCTAGCGCCCAAAGGCGGACCGGATGGCCGCCTCTGCCGGGAGGTGCATGCCGTGGAACATCAGGGTGGTGCACGCGGCGGCGCCGAGCACCGGCCAACCGACCACCCGAGGCCTGGTGCCCGCCATGGCGGACAGCAACCCCACACCGAGCAGCCCCACGACGGCGCCGACCAAGACCTCGCCCGTGTCGTGCGCCATGAGGGCGATCCGGCTGTAGCCCATGGCCCCGGCAACGGCGACCGGGAACACGGCGAGCAGCGGCAGCGGGACCAGCTTGCGCAGCAGCAGCACCGCCAGCCCGCCATAAACGACGCAGGCCGACGCCACGTGGCCGCTGGGGCTGGGCGGGTCGCCCCAGTCGAAATCCTGGCACAGGACGACCGCCGCGAGCTTGAGCATGAGGATGCCGCCGAGCGTGACGCCGACTGCCACGGTCCAGGCCAGCAGCCCACGCCACCAGCCAACCACGCCAAGCACGAGGGCGACCATGCCCGCCAGCGGGAGGACGACGGCCTGGTCGGCGAAGTCGGTTACGAAGACCATCGGCCTCGGCTGCATGGGTGGCGGTGCGACCGGACACTACGGCGACTTGGTAAAGGAAGCGGTAAGGGACCCGCCCAGCCGGGGTTGTCTTACGCCTCCATCATCATTCGGTCTTCGGCCTGGCTCGTCAGACCTCTTCCACGCGCTCGACGCCGGGGATAAGCTTTAGCGCCTGCGCCAGGCGGGGCGTCACGTTGAAGCCGCCCGGCAGCTCGATCTCCACGTCCTGGCTGTCGCCCAGACGGGGCAGCAGCACCACCCGGCCCTTGCCGCGGCGCTCCCGCTCCAGGATCGTGCGGATGTGCGGCACCGCGGCGGTTTGGCCCAGCCAGATGCGGATGCCGGCGCCGGCCTCCGCGGCCGCCTGCTCCAGCGACATCGCCGAGGCCGCGGTGATGCGCAGCAGCTCGCCCTCCTGCTTCAGGTCGGCAACGACCAGGATCGGCGCGCCGTCCCGCAGCACCTCGCCCGCCGCCGCCAGCGCCTCGGAGAAGAACGTCACCTCGTAGCTGCCGGCGGCGTCCGACAAGCGCACCCAGGCCATCTTGCTGCCGGAGCGCGTGGGTCGCTCCTTGCGGGCGATGACGCAGCCGGCGAGCTTCACCCGGGTGACGCCGGTGCTGGCCAGCGCCTCCAACCGGCCGGACCCGACCACGCCCAGCCGGTGCAGCAGCGCGCTATACATGTCGAGCGGGTGCGCCGTCAGGTGGAAGCCGATCGCCTCGGCCTCGAAGCCCAGCCGTTCCAGCGGCGGCCAGTCCGGCATGGCGGGCAGCCGGATCGGCTGCGGGGCGGCACCGCCGAACAGGCCGATCTGCCCGCTCTCCTTCTGTTCCGCATCGGCCTGGGCGCGGCGCAGCACCAGCTCGGCCCCGGCGAAGCACTGCGCGCGGTTGGCGGCGATGCCGTCCATGGCGCCGGCGCGGACCAGGTTCTCGATCTGCATCTTGTTCAGCTGGCGCGGGTCCACGCGCGACGCCAAATCCGTCACGTCCTGGAATGGCCGTTTCCCGCGCGCGGCCACCAGGGCCTGCATGGCGGCCAGCCCTACCTTCTTCACCGCGGCCAGGGCATAGCGGATCGCCGGCTTGCCGGCCGCATCGGCGTCGATGGTGAAATCGGCGCCGGAGCGGTTGATGTCCGGCGGCAACACGCGGATGCCCAGCCGCTCCGCCTCCTGCCGCAGTGCGGCCAGCTTGTCCGTGTTGTTGATCGCCAGCGACATGCAGGCCGCCAGGAACTCCACCGGGTGGTTGGTCTTCATCCAGGCCGTCTGGTAGGCGACCAGCGCGTAGGCCGCGGCGTGCGACTTGTTGAAGCCGTAATCGGCGAACTTGGCCATCATCTCGAACACCTCGACGGCCTTGGCCTGCGGGATGCCGCGGCCGGTTGCGCCGTCGACGAAGGTCTGGCGCTGGCTGTCCATCTCGGCGCGGATCTTCTTGCCCATCGCCCGGCGCAGCAGGTCCGCCGCACCCAGGCTGTAGCCGCCCATGGTCTGGGCGATCTGCATCACCTGCTCCTGGTAGACCATGATGCCGTAGGTCTCGCCCAGGATGGCGTGCAGCTCCGGATGCGGCGGCGCCCACGCCTCGCCATGCTTGCGGCGGCAGTAATCCGGGATGTAGCCCATCGGCCCCGGGCGGAACAGCGCCACGGCGGCGATCAGGTCCTCGAACCGGTCCGGCCGCATCTGGCGCAGCACGTCCCGCATGCCCGCGGACTCAAACTGGAACACGCCGCCGGCGTCGCCGCGGGCCAGCATGGCGTAGGTGGGCGCGTCGTCCAGCGGCAGGCGGTCGAGGTCCGGCGGGTCGGCCATGTAGGCGAGCGCGCGTTGCAGGATGGTCAGCGTGGTCAGGCCCAGGAAGTCGAACTTCACCAGGCCGGCCTGCTCCACGTATTTCATGGAGTACTGCGTCACCAGCGCATCGGACTTCGGGTCACGATACAGCGGCACCAGCTCCACCAGCGGCCGGTCGCCGATCACCAGCCCGGCGGCGTGGGTGCTGGCGTGGCGGTACAGCCCCTCCAGCTGCAGCGCCACCTCCATCAGCCGGCGCACGGCTTCGTCGTCGGTCCGCATCTGCTGCAGCTTGGGCTCGCCGTCGATCGCCTGCTTCAGCGTCACGGGCTTGGCCGGGTTGTTCGGGATCAGTTCGGCCACGCGGTTGACCTGGTGGAACGGCAGGCCCAGCACGCGGCCCACGTCGCGCACGGCGGCGCGCGCCTGCAACTTGCCGAAGGTGATGATCTGCGCCACGCGGTCGGCGCCGTACTCCCGGCGCACGTATTCGATCACCTCGTCGCGCCGATCCTGGCAGAAATCGATGTCGAAATCCGGCATCGAGATGCGCTCGGGGTTGAGGAACCGCTCGAACAGCAGGCCGAAGCGCAGCGGGTCCAGGTCGGTGATGGTCAGCGCCCAGGCCACGACCGAGCCGGCGCCGGAGCCGCGGCCCGGCCCCACCGGGATGCCCTGCGCCTTCGCCCATTGGATGAAGTCAGCGACGATCAGGAAGTAGCCGGGAAATCCCATCGCGGCGATCACGCCCAGCTCGTATTCCAGCCGTTCGCCATACCGCGCCCGGGTGGCCGCATCGGCGCCGGCCGCGTCCATCCGGCGGGCCAGCCCTTCCCGTGCCATGGCGCGCACCGTTTCGTCCTCGGAGGCGCCGGGCCGCACCTTGGGGCAGATCGGCAGCAGCGGCTTGCGCGTCTCCGCCATCACGGCGCAGCCGCGGGCGATGGCGAGCGTGTTGTCGCAGGCCTCGGGCAGGTCGGCGAACAGTGCGCGCATGGCGGCGGCCGGCTTGAACCAATGCTCCCCGGTGACGCGACGGCGCTCCGGGTCCGCCATCAGCCGCCCGGCGGCGATGCACAGAAGGGCGTCGTGCGCCTCCTGCATGGCCGCAGTGGCGAAGAAGCACTCGTTGGTGGCGACCAGCGGCAGCCCGGCGGCGTCCGCCAGCGCGATCAGCCCGGGTTCGATCGCCCGCTCGACGGGCAGGCCGTGCCGGTGCAGTTCCACCGCGGCGTGGTCACCGAACGCCTCCGCCATCTCGGCCAGCATCGACGCGGCCTCAGGCTGGCGACCCTCCGCCAATAGCCGTCCCAGCGGGCCGCGAGTGCCGCCGGTCAGCAGCATCAGCCCGGCGGCGTGGTCCAGCACCGTGCGCATCGGCAGCTGCGGGTCGGCCGGATCGGAGGCGGTGAAGCAGAGCGAAGACAGGCGTTGCAGGTTGGCCAGGCCCTGCGCATCCCGCGCCAGGAGCACGACCGGGTCGGCCGGCAAGCCGGGCTTGTCGGTACGGAGCAGGCTGAGCTGGCAGCCGATGATCGGCTGCACGCCCTTGCCGGTGCAGGCCTGGCTGAACTCCAGCGCTCCGAACAGGTTGCTGGAGTCGGTGATGGCCACCGCCGGCATGGCCGCATCCTTGGCGAGCGCCGCGATCTTGTCCGCCTTGATGGCGCCCTCGCTGAGCGAGTAGGCGGAGTGGACTCGGAGGTGGACGAAGTCGGCGTGCATGCGCGGTATGTAGCGCGGCAGCCGGGGCCGGTGGTAGGGTCTGGCCATGGAAGCGAACGTCAAACAGGGCATGACGGCGGAAGATTTCGTGGTCTGGTCGATGGAGCAGCCGGACGGACGTCGCTACGAACTTGACGATGGTGCGATCATCGCGATGGCATCCGAACGGGTTCGGCACGCCCGTATCAAGGGTGCCGTCTATCGTCGCTTGGAAGAAGCAGCCGAACGCCAGGCTCCGGCATGCACTGTATTTCCGGATGGCATGGCGGTCCGGATCGACGATGGCACGGTCTATGAGCCTGACGCGGCTGTTCGATGCGGGCAGCCCCTCGACGATGATGCCGTGCTTTATGACGACCCGATCATCGTCGTTGAGATCCAGTCCCCGTCCACGTCCAACGTCGACGCCAACAACAAGCTGGCGAACTATTTCCGGTTACCGTCGGTGCAGCACTACCTGATCCTGCGTGCGAAGCAGCCCATGGTCATCCACCATCAACGCCACGCCGGCGGCACCATTCAGACGCGCATCCTTGCCTCGGGAGAGCTTCGCCTCGACCCGCCCGGCATCGTCCTGGACGTGGCCGCGCTGTTCCCCTGAATGTCTTGAGAACAAATCCGAGTAGGGCGTGAATCCACTATTTGTGCCCGACCGCCGGTGATAAACTTCGGGCATGGACGCTCATCCAAAGCCTCGGATGACCGCTGAGGACTTCCTCGCCTGGTCGGTCGATGAGCCTGCCAAAGGCAAGCGGTTCGAACTCGCCGACGGCGAGGTCGTTGCCATGGCCTCCGAGCGGTCGCGGCACGCCCTGGTCAAGTCTCGGGTCTGCCGCCGCCTCGAAGAAGCGGTCGAGGGAGCAGGCCTACAGTGCACGGTCTACCCTGACGGTATGGCGATCCGGGTGGATAGTCACACGGTGTATGAACCGGACGCAGCCCTTCGATGTGGTGAGCCACTACCGGACGACGCCATCATCTATGACGATCCAACCGTTGTCGTCGAAGTCCTTTCGCCAACGACGGCTGGTGTCGATGCCGGCGGGAAGTTCGAAGGCTACTTCCGGCTGCAATCGCTGCGACATTACCTGGTGATCCGGCCGCGTCCCGCCTCCGTCATCCACCACGAACGGTTGGCCGACGGCACGATCCAGACCCGTATCATGGCGTCCGGTCCGCTTCGTCTCGACCCGCCCGGCATCATCCTGGACGTGGCGTCGCTGTTCCCCTGATCAGGCCGCGACGACCTGCCCATCCTGCAGCGTGACGCGGCGGTCCATTTGGGCCGCGAGGTCCGGGTTATGGGTTGCGATCAGCGCCGCGACGCCCTGCCCGCGTACCGCTGCCAGCAGCGCGGCGAACACCACGCCGGAGGTGCCCACGTCCAGGTTGCCGGTGGGCTCGTCCGCCAGCAGCACCCGCGGCGCGTTGGCCAGCGCGCGGGCGATCGCCACGCGTTGCTGCTCGCCACCGGAAAGCTTGCCCGGCAGGTGCCCGGTACGGGCGGCCAGGCCCAACGAGCCCAGCAGTTCGTGGCCCCGCGCCTCCGCGTCCCGGCGGCGCTTGCCGGCGATCATCTGCGGCAGCACCACGTTCTCCAGCGCGGTGAACTCACCCAGCAGATGGTGGAACTGGTAGACGAAGCCGATCGCGTCGCGCCGGATCGCCGTGCGGGCCGGGTCCGGCAGCGCCCCGGCGTCGCGGCCGTCCACCAGCACCGCGCCCGCATCCGGCCGTTCCAGCAGCCCGGCCAAATGCAGCAGGGTTGACTTGCCCGTGCCGGACGGCGCCACCAGCGCCACGATCTCGCCGGGCCGCAAGGTCAGGTTCGCGCCCCGCAAGACAGGCAGGCTCGCCTCCCCCGTCCGATAACTCCGGCTGACGGCCCGCAGCTCCAGCGGGTCAGACATTGCGCAGCGCTTCCACCGGGTCGGTCCGGGCGGCGCGCCAGGACGGATACAGCGTCGCCAGCAGCGACAGCACCAGCGCCATGGCGATGATCTGCGCCACCTCGTGCCAGTCCAGCCGCGCCGGCAGATGGGCAAGGTAATACACGGTCGGGTCGAACACGGTCCGCCCGGTCGCCGCTTCCACCCAACCCTGGATGCGCTCGATGTTGAGGCAGAACACGACGCCCAGGATCGTCCCCACGACCGTGCCGGTGACGCCCACCGACGCGCCGACCATGAGGAAGATCCGAAGCACCGAGCCGCGCCCGGCGCCGATGGTGCGCAGCACGGCGATGTCGCGCGTCTTGTCCTTCACCATCATGATCAGCGAGCTGACGACGTTGAACGCCGCCACCAGGATGATCAGCGTCAGGATCAGGAACATCACGTTCTGCTCCACCTGCACGGCCGCGAAGAAGCTGTTCTCCGTCTGCTGCCAATCCAGGATGCGCACCGGCTGGCCGGACAGCGCCTGCAGGATGGACCGGCCGACGCGGCGGGCGCTGTCCGGGTCATCCACGCGGACTTCGATCTGCGTGGCCTGGTTGGGCTGCTGGAAGAAGATCTGGGCGGACTCCAGCGGCAGGAACACGTAGCCGCTGTCGTATTCGTTCATCCCCACCTGGAAGATCGCGGCCACGGTGTAGGCGCGCACCCGCGGGATGGTGCCGAACGCGGTGGCGGCTCCCTGTGGCGACACCAGCGTGATCTTGCTGCCGACCGTCAGGCCGAAGCGGTTGGCCAGCGTCACGCCCACCGCGATCGCGTCCGGCGCGGTGAACTGCGCCAGCGAACCGCCGACGATGTGGTCGCTGACGGCGTGCAGGCTCTGCAGGTCCGCCTGGCGGATGCCGCGCACGTAGCCGCCGGTGTTGTTGCCGCGGTCGTCGGTCAGCAGCACCTGGCCGTCGACCACGGGGATGGCGGACACCACGCCGGGCACGGTACGGATGGCGGCGACGTCGGCGTCGAAGCCGGTCAGCGGCTGCCCGGCGCCATAGACGCCCAAATGCCCGTTGAAGCCGAGGATGCGGCCCAGCAGGTCCGTCTTGAAACCGCCCATGACGGACATGACGATGATCAGCGTGGCGACGCCGAGCGCGATGCCGACCAGGCTGAACCCGGCGATCACGGAGACGAACCGCTCGCCGCGCCGGGCGCGCAGGTAGCGGCCGGCCACGGCGCGTTCGAAGGCGTTGAACATGGTTAGGCGCGTCCGATGTGGCGGGCGACCCTCACCCGACCCTCTCCCAGAAGGAGATGGCTTGCTTCTCTTGCCTCTCCCTCTCCCTCTGGAATCGGGCCGGGGTGAGGGTCGCTCACGCTCCGCACACCTTCTCCAGCGCATCCTCGATCGACAGCTCCACCCTCTCCCCGCCCGCCCGGCGCTTCAGCTCCACCCGGTTGTTCGCTGCCCCCCGCGGCCCCACCACGAACTGCCAGGGGTGCCCCATCAGATCGGCGTCGGCGAACTTCACGCCCGCGCGCTCCTCGCGGTCGTCGTACAGCGCGTCCGCACCCAGCCGCGCATACAGCGCCTCGCAGATCGCGCCCGTGGCCGCGTCGCCCTGCTTGAGGTTGAGGATGGCGGCGCGGAACGGGGCGATGCTGTCGGGCCAGATGATGCCGGCCTCGTCATGGCTCGCCTCGATGACCGCACCGACCAGGCGGGACACGCCGACGCCGTAGCTGCCCATCTCCGGCACGACCGGGCTGCCGTCCGGACCGGCGACCGTCAGGCCCATCGGCTCGCTGTACTTGCGGCCGAAATAGAAGATGTGGCCGACCTCGATGCCCCTGCCCTCGCGGCGGCGCTCCGGCGGCACGCGCGCCCAGGCCGCCTCGTCATGCTTCTCGTCCGTGGCGGCGTAGAGGCTGGTCATCAGCGTGAAGAAGCGGTCCAGGTCATCGGATTTGGCGGCGTCGAAGTCGGCCTTCAGCCAATCGATCTCCTCGAACCCGGCGTCGAAGAACACGCCGCTCTCTCCGGTCGGCGCCAGGATGATGAACTCGTGGCTCAGGTCACCGCCGATCGGGCCGGTATCGGCCACCATCGGGATGGCCTTCACCCCCAGCCGCTGGAAGGTCCGCATATAGGCCAGCATCATGCGCCGGTAGCTCAGCACCGCGCCGGCGTAGTCGATGTCGAAGCTGTAGGCGTCCTTCATCAGGAACTCGCGCCCGCGCATGACGCCGAAGCGCGGGCGCATCTCGTCGCGGAACTTCCACTGGATGTGATAGAGCATCTGCGGCAGGTCGCGGTACGACTTCACCGACTGGCGCAAGAGGTCGGTGATCATCTCCTCGTTGGTCGGGCCGTACAGCAGGTCGCGTTCGTGCCGGTCGCGGATGCGCAGCATTTCCGGGCCGTATGCGTCGTAGCGGCCGGACTGCCGCCATAGGTCGGCCGATTGCAGCGTCGGCATCAGCACCTCCTGGCAGCCGATCGCGTCCTGCTCCTCCCGCACCACCTGGCCGATGTTGCGCAGCACGCGCAGCCCGGCCGGGAGCCAGGCGTAGATGCCCGCCGCCGTCTGCCGCACCAGCCCCGCGCGCAGCATCAGCCGGTGCGAGGCGATCTGCGCCTCGGCGGGCGTTTCCTTCATCGTGGGCAGCAGGGAGCGGGTGAGGCGCATCGCACGGGTTCCGGTTCGCGGGGGCGGCGGACCCTACTCGCCGCGGGCCACGCCGCCAACTACTGGAGGCGGAACGCGTCGGCCACCCGGCGCACCCGCCCGGCGGCGTCCACCAGCACCACGTCGAACCGCATGCCGGCACGGCCCCACTCCGGATGCTCGGCCGCGACGACGGCGGAGGCGGCGAGCAGCCTGGCCTGCTGCCGCGGGCCCAGGGCGAGGGCCGCGTCGGCCAGCGTGGGTCGCGCCTTCACCTCCACCAGCGCCAGGAGCCCATCCCGCTCGGCGACCAGGTCGATCTCCCCGGCTCCCGTGCGCAGGCGGCGCGCCAGGATGGTCCAGCCATCCGCCTGCAACGCGGCGCAGGCCGCGGCCTCCGCCGCCACGCCGCGCGCATGGGCCGCGGCGCCGCGCGCTTGCCTCCGATGGGTCATGGCGTCAATTTCCCGCCCCGCGGCGCGGCTGGCAACGGCCGCGCGGCAAGGAGACCCACCGCCATGCGCCACCGCCGCGCCGTCCTGCTGCTGATCCTGGCTGCCACGCGCGGCGTGGGCGCCGAAGAGGCGCCGCGCGGCGTCGCCGTGGCGCCGCACCCCCTGGCCGCCACGGCCGCGCAGCAAATCCTCCATGCCGGCGGCACCGCGACGGATGCGGCGATCGCGGCGCAGATGGTGCTGTCGGTGGTCGAGCCGCAGCTCTCCGGCCTCGGCGGCGGCTCCATCCTGCTGGAGTTCAACGGCGCCACCCACGAGGTGACCGGCTGGGACGGGCGGGAGACCGCGCCGGCCGGCGCCTCCCCCGCCCTGTTCGTCGGCCCGAACGGCACCGTGCTGCCGGCCACCGGCGGCCGCTCCGTCGGCGCGCCCGGCACCCTTCCCATGCTGGAGGCGCTGTATCGCGAACGCGGCCGGCTGCCCTGGGCGGACCTGCTGGCACCCGCGATCGGCGCGGCGGAAGGCGGCGTGCCCGTCTCGCCCCGGCTGGCGGCGGACATCGCCCTGCATGCCGACCGCCTCCGCCGTTCGCCCGCCGCACGCGCGCTGTTCTTCGGCATGGACGGTCAGCCGCTCGCCGCCGGGGCCCGGCTGGTGAACCCGGCGCTGGGGCAGACGCTGCGCGCCATCGCCACGGGTGGCGCCGGCGCCCTGCTGCACGGCCCCTTGGCCGCCGACATCGCCACCACCGTGCGCGGCGACGGCGAGCCCGGGCTGCTGACGACCGACGACCTGGCGGCCTATGCCCCGCGCCGGCGCGCGCCGCTCTGCCTCCGATACCGCGACCGCAGCGTCTGCGTGCCGGCCCCGCCCGCCGCCGGGGCGCAAGTCCTCCAGGCGCTCGGACTGCTGGCCCATTTCGACCTGGGCGCGCTGGACCCCGTCGGCGCGGACGCCGCGCAGCTGCTCGTCGAGGCGGAGCGGCTGGCGGAGGCCGACCGGGCCCGATACCTGGCTGACCCGGACTTCGTGCACGTGCCGTTGCCGGGCCTGCTGGCGTCCGACTACCTCACCGCCCGGGCGCAGGGGATCGACCTCGACCACGCCGCGGACGACGCGCGCGCCGGCAATCCCGCTTGGTCCGGGCCCGATGCGCCGCCCGCGGCCGGTCCGGCGCAGCCGGAGCACGGGACCAGCACGATCGCGGTCGTGGACGCGATGGGCAACGCCGTTTGCCTCACCAGTTCGCTGGGCGGCGCGTTCGGCTCCCACCTCGTGGTGCGCGGCTTCCTGCTCAACGCCGCGATGGCCGACTTCGCCGCCCGGCCGGACGCGGACGGGCGCCCGGTGGCCAATCGGGTGCAGCCTGGCAAACGGCCCGCCACCTCCATGACCCCCGCCTTCGTGCTGGACCGGTCCGGCGCGCTGCTGGCCGTCCTCGGCAGCGCGGGCGGCGCACGCATCCCCGCCTATGTCGTGCAGGGTTCGGCCGGGCTGGTGGACTGGGCGCTGCCGCCGGCGAACGCGATCGCGCTGCCGCATGTGGCCGGCCTGGCGAACCGGGCGGAACTGGAGGGTGCCGGCATCCTCGACGCGCTGGAGTCGCGGGGACAGCACGTCACCCAGCGGCCGATGCAGTCCGACACCGCCATCATCGCGACGCAGCCTGCCCTGGTGGGCGCGGCCGACAAGCGGCGGGAGGGCGCGGTTGCGGCGGACTGACCGTCACGGGCGGGCGCGGCGTCGCTCCCGCCGCATGGCGCGTGCGCTGCGCCGGCTCGGCAGCCTGCTCACGATCCTGGTGCTCCTGGCGGTCTCCACCGTGGGCGGGGCGGCGTTCCTGTGCCTGCCGCGGCAGCACGATGCCGGGCGCATTCCCGGGCTGTCCGCCCCTGTGTCCGTGGCGTTCGATGCCAGCGGCGTGCCGCACATCCAGGCCGCCACGGAGCAGGACGGCGCGGCCGCGCTCGGCTTCGTCCATGCCAGGGACCGCATGTTCCAGATGGAGCTGATGCGCCGGGCGGCGTCCGGCCGCATCTCCGAACTCGCTGGCGCCCGGGCGTTGCCGCTGGACCGGATGATGCGTGTGCTGGGCTTGCGCCACCAGGCGGAGGTCGAGCTGGCGACCATCCCGGCGCCCACGCTGGCCATGCTGCAGGCCTATGCGCGGGGCGTGAACGCCTACCTCGACGCGCACGGGCGCTGGAGCGCGGTGCAGTTTGCCGTGCTCGGCCGGCCGGAGCCTTGGACGCCGGTGGACAGCCTGCTGTGGGGGCGCACCATGGGGATGTATCTGTCGGGCAACTGGCGGTCCGAGCTCGGCCGGGTGGCGCTCGCCGCCACGGTCTCGCACGACTGGATCGACCAGCTTTGGCCGCCGCAGGACGACACGCCGGGGCCCAGCGCCAGCCTGTCGCTGCCCCGGTTCGCAGGCCTTGCCGGCGCGCTCGACGCGGTGCTGCCGCGCTTTCCGGACCCGTTCACCCTGCCCGACACCGCTTCCAACGAATGGGCGGTGGATGGCGCGCACAGCACGACGGGGGCGCCGCTGCTCGCGGGCGACCCGCATCTGGCATACAGCACGCCGGGCATCTGGTACCTGGCGCGGATCGACACGCCCGGCGGCACCTTGGCGGGCGCCTTCGCGCCGGGCGTGCCGTTCCTGGTGATCGGCCGCACCGCTCGCCTCGCCTGGACGTTCACCACCACCGGCGCCGACACGCAGGACGTGTTCACCGAGACGCTGCTGCCGGACGGGCGCTACGCCACGCCGGACGGCCCGGCCGACTTCGTCACCCGCACCGAGCACATCGCCGTCCGCGGTGCCCCGGCCGAGGACCTGGTGGTGCGCGAGACAAGGCATGGCCCGGTCGTGAGCGACCTCGCCGGGCTGCCGCCCGCTGCCGGCACCGTGTTCGCGGCGGAGATGGCCAACCTGGCGCCCGGCGACGACGCCGCCACCGGTCTGCTCGCACTGAACCATGCCGCCAGCGTGGCCGAAGCCGGGCATGCGGCGCCGCTGATCACCTCGCCGATCCAGAACCTGCTGGTGGCGGACGCGAACGGCATCGGCCAGTTCACCACCGGCCGTATCCCCATCCGTCGCGCCGGCGACGGCGAGTGGCCGCAGCCAGGGGCGGATGGCGGGCATGACTGGGTCGGCTGGGCCAGCGGTGACGCCCTGCCCCACGTGGTGGCCCCAGCCAGCGGCCACATCGTCAACACCAACGAGCGCGTCGCCCCACCCGACTTCCCGGTGTTCCTGGGGCGCGACTTCTTCGGCGACTGGCGGGCCCGGCGGGTGCGGCAGCTGCTCGGCAGCGGCAAGCTCTCGCTCGACGACATGGCGGCGATCCAGGTGGACGTGACCAGCAGCTTCGCCCAGCAGGTGCTGCCGGTGCTGCTCGCCCGGCCGCGCCAGGAGGGCCTGGCCGGCCGCGCCGCCGGGCTGCTGCAAGGGTGGAACGGACGCATGGCGATGGAGCTGCCGCAGCCGGTGGTGTTCAATTCCTGGATGCAGCGCTTCGAGGCGCTGGCGCTCGCACGGCACGACATCCCGGTGACCGCACCCCACCCCTGGGTGGATTTCGTGGCGTGGCTGCTCGGTCCTACGGGCGCCGGATGGTGCGGTGGGGATTGCGGCCCCCTGCTGGACCAGGCGCTGGCAGAGGCGTTGCCTCCGCTTGCCCTCCGCCTCGGTCCGGACCCGTCCGACTGGCGATGGGGCGACGTGCACGTGGCGACGTATGCGGACCCCGTGCTGCCGCAACTGACCAGCCGGATCGCGCAGCCTGGCGACGACGCCACCATCTTCCGCGGCGGCAGCGCCGGGGGGCAGCTGGATGCCGTGCACGGCCCAAGCTACCGCGGCGTGTATGACCTGGCCGACCTTGACCGCAGCCGCTTCGTCGCCGCACCGGGCCAGTCCGGCAACCCGCTCAGCGCGCATTTCCGCGACATGCTGCAACGCTGGCGTGACGGCGGCTCCGTCACCCTGCCCGCCTCGGCCGACCCGCGCGAGACATTGGCGCTGCAGCCCGCCGACTCTCTGCGCGGAGACGATTGACCACGGAGGGCTCGGCGTGGACGATGGCGCGCGATGACCTACAAGCCGCCGCGCCGCCCCCAGTTCTTCTACACGACCGCGCCGCTGCCATGCCCCTACGTGGCAGGCCGGACGGAGCGCAAGGTCGTGACGGAGATCACCGGCCCGGACAGCGATACCTTGCACGATCGGCTGTCCCGCGCCGGGTTCCGCCGCAGCCACAACATCGCCTATGCGCCTGTGTGCCCGGCCTGCAATGCCTGCGTGCCGATCCGGATCCCCGTCGCGAGCTTCCAGCCGGACCGCACGCTGCGCCGCATCGACCGCTACAATGCGGACGTCGTCGGCTACGAGGTCCCGTCGCGGGCCACCGCCGAGCAGTTCCAGCTATTCCAACGCTACCAGCTTGCCCGGCATGCCGAGGGCGACATGGCGACGATGAGCTTCTACGACTACCGCGCGATGGTCGAGGACACCCCGATCGAGACCCTGATCGTCGAGTTCCGCGACCGGAGCGACCGGCTGGTCGGCGGCTGCTTGACGGACCGTCTCGGCGACGGGTTGTCTGCGGTCTATAGCTACTTCGCACCGGAACTGGAGCGGCGTTCGCTCGGCAACTATGCCATCCTGTGGCTGATCCGTCGTGCGAAGGCGCTCGGCCTGCCCTACGTCTACCTAGGCTATTGGGTGCCGGAAAGCCCGAAGATGGCCTACAAGGCCCGCTTCCGCCCGACGGAGGTGCTGGCCGGGGGCACGTGGCGCATCCTGGTGGACGCCGACCACGTTCCCCTGCCGCTGCCGGAGCTGGCGATGGTGTCCCAAAGCGGCTGACCGATCTACTCCGTCGTATCGCGGCTCCGCAGCATGACGGTGGACAGAAAGCCCAGCGTGACCAGGCCGGTGATCGCGAAGGTGAGTGTCAGTGACATCATGGCAGTGGACCCGTTGTTGGAATTGCACGCAATCCCATCCTACGAGGCGAACATTAACGCAGTTTGAAGATCGGGTGGCGATGTCTAGAAAAATGGGCGGCGAGACATCGCCGCCCATCCTCGCCGCAGTGTGGCCTAGGCGGCCTCTTCCTCGCCGTGCTCTTCCGCCGCGCCGGTTAGAGCTTCACCCAAGCTCTTGATCTTCTCGGCGTTCTTGCTGTCGGACTTGCCGGCGATCGTCACCGTCTCCTTCCCGAGCTTGGCGACCAGCTTGCGCACGGTCTCACCGTTGATCTCCTTGGCGTGAAGCGCCTTCTTCAGGCTTTCGAGGTCCTTGATGATGGTCTTGATGCCGGGTGCATCGACCTTCTCGAGCGTGGCCTCCCATCCTTCGATGTTCTTCGTGGCGGCGGCGACGGTGAAGCCCTTAATCCCGTCCTTGATGTGCTTGATGGTGGCGTCGAACTGAGGCATGGGCGTATCCTTGCAAGTTTCTCCGCTGCCCACATGCTCCCGACATGCAGCTTGCAAACCGCCGCTCACCGTTACGTGTGCATATCGGGTGGCGTCGTCGGCGGAGTGACAACAAGCCTGGGTAGCCTGCGCCGGCAGCGGCAAGCGTGCCGCGCAAGAATCGAGGGGAGCCGACGAGGTGCAGGACGCCAGGGGACAGAGCATGCCGCAATCTGCGGCGCTACCGCCCGCCGCAGCGACACCCCTGTATTCTTGGGTGATCCTCTCCGTCTGCTTCCTGACCTTCCTGGTCAGCTTCGTGGACCGATTGACCTGGGCCAACGTCGCCATTCCCGTCAGCCTATCGCTTGGCCTGCCTGTGGCGGCGCTGGGCATCTTCGTGACGGCCTTCTACGTGGGCTACGTGATCTGCAACGCGCTCGGCGGACTGGCGAGCGACCGCGTCGGCGGGCGCACCACGCTCAGTGTCTCCATGCTGGCGCTCGGCTGCTGCACCTTCGCCTTCGGGTGGACGACGTCGGTTGCCACGGGACTCGTGATCCAGTCGTTGATGGGACTGTCGGCTGGGGCGGATTACGCCTCCTGCATCAAGGTCCTCGTGTCCTGGTTCGCACGGCGGGATCGGGGCAAGGCGATGGGGCTGTTCCTGATCGCCTCCTCGCTGGGCGTGGCCACGACCAACGCGGTCGTGCCGTCACTGGCCGCGGCGATCGGCTGGCGCGGGGTGTACCAGGCGCTGGGCGCCGTCACGCTGGGCGTGGGCGTGCTGACGTTCCTCGTCGTCCGCGACGGCCCGGTGGCCGTGGCACCTGCGCGGACGCCGCCGGTCGGCGCGGTCCTGCGCCAACCGGCGATGCTGCTGATCACGGTGGCCGGCTTCGGCGGCTTCTGGGGGACCTGGGGCTTCGCCTTCTGGGCCAACGCGCTGATGATCCGGCAGCACGGCCTCTCCCCGGTGGAGGCGGGCTTCGTCGTCTCCCTGGTGGGCGTGGCCGCCATCATCGGCAAGCCGGTGTTCGGTTGGGTGTCGGACCGGCTGGGCGGGCGGCCGAAATGGCTGATCGTGGGCTGCTTCCTGCTGTTCGCGGCCATGCTGCTGGTGTTCGGCACGCTGACCGACCGCCGTTCGTTCCAGTGGGCGGCACCGCTGCTGGGCGTCGGCGCCTTCGTCTACAGCCCGCTGCTGGCGGTGCTGGTGGCGGAGTTCGCCGGACCCGCCCTGGCCGGCTCGGCGACGGGCGTCACCTCCGCCTTCTGGCAGCTCGGCAGCGTGATCGTGCCGCTTGTGGTCGGGCTGGTGTTCCAGGCGACAGGCTCGTTCATGGGCGCGTTCGGCGTATTGGCGGCCGGTCCGCTGCTGGGCGCGGCGTGCATGCTGTTCGTGCAGGAGCCGCGACCGAGCGACAGGACCTTGGCAGCGCCATACCGAGGCTCGCCTGATGGAGTGCGGCACGGTGCCGGAAGGAGAACGGCATGAGCGTCGAAGTGGCGGTCTTCAACGGGTCGGGATCGCTGTCCCCGGCGTTGGAGGCGGAAGTCCGTGCGGGCATCGACGACGCCATCACCGCGCTTCGGCATCATAGCGATCTGGACGGCATCGGGATCGCCGTGCACCTCTCGGAGATCGTGGGTCGGGAGACCGGCTTAGGCGGTTACGCCTATGGTCCTGATAGCTGTGCGGTTCACGTCGACCACCGCAACGAGATGCTGCGGCAGAACACTCGCGCCAACGCCGCCGCGATTGCGATCCACGAGCTGCACCACGTTCTGCGCATGCGCCACCGACCGTGGCCCCGATTTGCCGAGATATGCGCAGGGGAAGTGTTGGTGCTGGAGGGTCTGGCGACACGGTGCGAAATGTTCTTGGGCTATCCCGAACCGCAAACGGTCTACGCGACGTCGGAGGTTCTTACGTTGGAGTGTCTTGCCACGATCGCGCCCGTCATCGGCAACGCAGGGGCAAACTGGCAGTGGATTTACAACCTGAACGGGTTTCCCGATCGGGTCTACAAAGCTGTCTACCCGATGGGGCACTGCGTTGTGGGGGCTTACCTGTCCAGGACCGCCCATACCCCGATGACCGCCCTGGGCGTGCCTTGGGAGGACATCTGGCAAGAGGCGTCAGAACTCGTGCAAGCGGGTGACGCCCCCTCCCACCCGTGAGGCGATGCCCTCGGATGGAGCGGAGCGGCACGCCGCCTGGCCTGACCCCTCGGCAGACTACGATCCCCGTGCGGCGATCCAGACTGTCGCATGGTGCAGCGTCAGGCGCCGTAATCGGCGTCGGACACATGCTCCATCCACTCGACCGCCCGACCGTCGAGCTTCTCCTGAACGGCGATGTGGCTCATGGCCGTGGTGGGGGCGGCGCCGTGCCAGTGCTTCTCGCCTGGCGGGAACCACACGACATCGCCCGGCCGGATTTCCTCGACCGGGCCGCCCTCGCGCTGCACCCGGCCGCACCCGGCCGTGACGATCAAGGTCTGGCCAAGCGGATGCGTGTGCCAGGCCGTGCGTGCACCAGGCTCGAACGTCACGAGCGCACCGGCCACGCGGGCCGGCTCCGGCGCATCGAACAGGCGGTCGATCCGAACCGTGCCGGTAAACCACTCCGCGGGCCCCTTGGCCGACGGCGTCACTCCGTTGCGGGCGATCTCCATAGTGTACCTCCATCTTTGATCGAAGACGCATCGCCCTGATGCGAACACCTTGCGGCGCCACCGTCCCAGGGTGACGGTCCAAAGCCCTCTCCCTTTGGAAGAGGGTTGGGTGAGGGTATGGGGCACGGTGCTGCACTGGGGCCATCACCCAATCCCTTCTGCCAAGGAGTAGGGAGCACATTCCCAGTTGGCAACATCCGCATCCTTGGCGGCCAGGCCAGCCATCAACGCCGGTCCGGCCCGGCCTCCAGCAGCGCCAGGTTCTGTTCCGCCAGGTCGCTCGTCGCCGAGTCCGGCGCCAGGGCCTCCGCCTGCACCCAGTCCTTGTGCGCGCCAACCCGGTCGCCGCGGCGTTGGCGCAGGATGCCGCGTTCGAGATACGCCTCGGGGTTGTCCGGGTCCTTGGCCAGGGCGCGGTCCACGTCGTCCTGCGCGAGGTCCAGGTGGCCCTCGTGCCGCCAGGCCGCCGCACGCAGCACCAGCGCGTCCGCACGCTTGGGGTCAAGTTCCAGCGCATGGCTGAGGTCGTCCACCGCGTCCTCGTAGTGCCCGAGCGTGGCGGCGGCGATGGACCGGTCGATCAGCAGGTCAGGGTCGTCGGGCGACAGGATCAGCGCCAGCGTCGCGGCCCCCAACGCGCGGCCGGGTTCGCCCGCCATCAGCCAGGCCTGGTCCGCCTGGCCGTACACCGTGGCGCGGGCCAGCGCCGGGGCCTTGCTGCGGCCCGCCAGCTTCTCCAGCATCTCGGCGCCGGTCTGCACGTCACCCAGTTGCACCTGGGCCAAGGCCAGGCAATGGTCCGCCCCCTCGCCGCCCCCGGTCGCCTGCCAGGCGTCGGCGAAGGTGTTGGCCCCCTCGGGGTCGCTCGCCAGCATGCTCATGCAACGCTCGTAATCCGCACCTTCGGCGATGCGCGGCGGCACGGGCGGGATCGGCAGGATCTCGGCGCTGTCGTCCGCCTCGTCGGCCGGCGGCTCGGTGCCGTGCAGTTCCCACGCGGTGCCACCCGCCACCAGCAGCAGCAGGACCCCCGCGCCGATCACCACTGCCGCACGCTGCTTCATGATCGTGCTAGTCTACCCGGCAGCCGGCGCGCCGGGCAACCTAAGTGGAACAGCCTCGCCATGCGGCTCGTCATCTTCGGCTTCGGCTACACCGGCACGGCCCTGGCCATCGCGGCCGCGGCGGCATCGATCCCGGTGACGCTGGTCACGCGGCAGGCCGATGCCCGGCCCCCGCCGGACGTGGTGCTGGCGCCGTTCGGTGACCCGGGCGTGGCCCTGGCGGATGCCACGCACCTCGTCGCGACCGCGGCGCCGGGCGAAGCGGGCGACCCGGTGCTGGCGCAGCACGGCGCAGCCATCGCCGCGGCACCGCGCCTCCGCTGGATCGGGTACCTGTCCACCACCGGCGTCTATGGCGACCGCAGCGGCGGCTGGGTGGACGAGGCGACCGAGCCGGCACCCTCCGGCGCGCGCGCCCACCGCCGGGTCGCAGCCGAGCGCGCCTGGACCGCGATCCGGCCCGGCAGCGCGGTGGACCTGTTCCGCCTGGCCGGCATCTACGGACCCGGGCGCTCCGCGCTGGACGACGTCCGTGCCGGCCGCGCCCGCCGGGTGGACAAGCCCGGCCACCTGTTCGGCCGCATCCACCGCGACGACATCGCCGGCGCGCTGCTGGCCGCCATCGGGCAGGCCCGGCCGCCTGGACCGCGCGTGCTGAACGGCGCCGACGACGAGCCGGCCGCCAGCGCCGACGTCATCGCCGAGGCCGCCCGCCTGTTGGGACTGGAGGCGCCGCCCTTGATCCCCTTCGCCGACGCCGAGCCCGGCATGGGTGAGATGGCGCGGTCCTTCTGGGCCGACAACCGCCGCGTCCGCAGCGAACGGACGCAGCAGGCGCTCGGCCGCCGCTGGACGTATCCGACATACCGCGAGGGGCTACGCGCCATCCTCGCCGCCGAGCAGCGGCAACACGGTAGCCCGTAGCAAGGCCAGGTCGCCCGGGCGGGACATGCGGTGCGCGCCGTCCTTCACCAGCAGGACCTGCACGTCCTCGCCCTCGACCTGCCGCGCCAGCCGGACGGACGTCTCCCACGGCACGTCGGCATCGGCCTGGCCGTGCAGCAGCCGCACCGGGCAGCCGAGCGGGATCGGGCCGCCGAGCAACAGGTGATCGCGGCCTTCCTCGATCAGGGCGCGGGTGATCGGCGTCGGGTCGCCGTATTGGCTCGGCACGTGCAGGATGCCGTCCTGCATCAGCCTGGCGCGTTCGGCGGGCATCATCGTCTCCCACATCAATGCCTGGGTGAAATCCGGCGCCGCAGCCACGCCGACCAAGCCCGCGATGCGCGCCGGCCGCGCCAGCGCCGCCAGCAGCCCGATCCAGCCGCCCATGGAGGAGCCGACCAGCACCAGGCTGTCCCGCGTCAGCCCGTCGATCGCGGCCAACGCGTCGGCGGTCCAGCGGCCGATGGTGCCGTCGGTGAACGCCCCGCCGCTGGCGCCGTGGCCGGAATAATCGAACAGCAGCAGCGCCTGCCCGCGCGTCCGGCACAGTTCCGCCAACGCGGTGGCCTTGTCGCCCGTCATGTCGCTGCGGTAGCCGGGCAGGAACACCACGCCGGGCGACCGGCCCGGCAGGCGCTGCCAGGCCAGCTCGACGCCGGCACCGTTATCGATACGCCCCCGTTCCATACAGCCCTCCCGTCCCGTGCATGATGGTGGTATAGCGCGTCCTGCATGACCGACGACCTGGCGCTGACCGTATTGCAAGTCCTGCCCTCGCTGGAGACCGGCGGGGTCGAGCGCGGCACCGTGGAGATGGTGCAGGCGATCGTGCGCGCCGGCGGTTCCGCCCTGGTGGCCAGCGCCGGCGGCCGGCTGGTCCCGGCGGTGGAGCGGGCGGGCGGCACGCATATCGAGCTGAAGCTCGCCTCGAAGAACCCGGCCCGCATCTGGCGCAACGCGGCCCGCCTCGCCTTCCTGATCCGCGCCGCCGACGTGGACATCGTGCACGCCCGCTCCCGCGCGCCGGCCTGGTCCGCGTGGCTCGCCTGCCGGCGCACCGGCGCGCGGTTCGTGACGACCTGGCACGGCGTCTACAAGGAGAACGCACCGGGCAAGCGGCGCTACAACGCCATCATGGCGCGCGGGGAACGCATCATCGCCATCAGCCAATATGTCGCCGCCCGGCTGAAGGCACGCCACCAGGTCGACCCGGCGCGGCTGCGGGTGATCCCGCGCGGCGTGGACACGGCGATGTTCGACCCCGCCTGCGTCGGCGGCGACCGGCTGGCGCGGCTGGCAAAGGAATGGCGGCTTCCCGACGGTGCGCCGATCGTCGTGCTGCCGGCCCGGCTGACCCGGTGGAAGGGCCACGCCGTCATGCTGGAGGCGCTTGCCCGGCTGGAGCGCCGCGATGTCGGCCTGGTCCTGGTCGGGGCGGAGCAGGGCCGCGTCCGCTTCCGCCGCGAGCTGATCGCCCGGGCCGAGGCGCTGGGCGTGGCGGACCGGCTGCGGCTGGTGGGCCATTGCGACGACATGCCTGCCGCGCTGATGCTGGCCGACGTGGTGGTCAACCCCTCGATCGAGCCGGAGCCGTTCGGCCGCACCGTCATCGAGGCGCAGGCCATGGGCCGGCCCGTCGTGGTCAGCGATGCCGGCGGCACGGCGGAGACGGTGGAGCACGGCGTCACCGGCTGGCGCGTCGGGCCGTCCGACCCCGCGGCCTTGGCCACCGCCATCGACGCCATCCTGCGGCTGAGCGCGGCGGAGCGGGAGGCATTCGCCCTCCGCGCCCGCAACAGCGTGTGCGCGCACTACACGACGGCGGCGATGCAGCAGGCGACCTTGGAGGTGTACCGCGAGTTGGTGGCGTGAGGCGCATCCTCGTCGTCAAGTTGGGCGCGCTGGGGGACTTCGTGCTCGCCTTCGGCCCGTTCGCGGCGATCCGCGCCCAGCATCCGGAGGCGGAGATCACGTTGCTGACCACGCCGCCGTTCGCCGAGCTGGCGCGGGCCGCGCCGTGGTTCGACCGGGTGGTGACGGACACGCGGCCGCCGCCCTGGAACCTCCCGGCCCTGGTGCGGTTGCGGCACGCGCTGCGCGGGTTCGACCGGGTGTATGACCTGCAGACGTCGAGCCGGTCCGGCTGGTATTTCCGCCTGGCGGGCCGCCCGGCCTGGTCGGGGATCGCACCCGGCTGCTCCCTGCCGCATGCGAACCCGGCCCGCGACCACATGCACACGCTGGAACGCCAGCGCGAGCAGTTGGCGATGGCCGGGGTGACGCGCTTCCCCACGCCGGAGCTGGGATGGCTCACGCCTTCAGCACCCTCTCCCGCTGGCGGGAGAGGGCAGGGTGAGGGTGGCCGGCCGGCAGATTACGTCGCTGGCGCTGTGATCACCGGGCAGCGCCACCCTCACCCCGGCCCTCTCCCGCCAGCGGGAGAGGGAGATGCCTATGCCGTGCTCATCCCAGGTGCGGCGGCGCACCGGCCTCGCAAGCGGTGGCCGGCGGCGCGCTTCGGCCAACTGGCGGCCGTCATCGCGGCGCGTGGGCAGACGCCGGTGGTCGTCGGCACGGGAGACGACTCGCTCCACGCCGCCGCCATCCGTGCCACCTGCCCGGCCGCGGTCGACCTCACCGGCCGAACCTCCTTGCTCCAACTCGGGGGCATCCTGTCGGGCGCCGCGTTTGCAGTGGGCAACGACACCGGACCCACCCACCTGGCCGCCGCGCTGGGTGTCCGCACGATCGCCCTGTTCTCCGGCGACAGCGACCCGGCCTTGACCCGGCCGCGCGGCGATGTGGACGTGGTGGCCGTGCCGGACTTGGCAGACCTGCCCGTAGAACGGGTTGCAGCCGCCCTGCCGCAGGTCCATGGACGGCTGCCCACCCTTTTGGAAGCGTTTTGACATGCCCGCCATCACCCTGCCCGACGGTTCCGTGCGCCGCTTCGACGGGCCGGTCACGGGCACCGCGCTGGCGGGCTCCATCGGGCCCGGCCTCGCCCGCGCCGCCCTGGCGATGAAGCTGGACGGACATCTGGTGGACCTCTCCCGCAGCATCGAGGCGGATGCCGCCGTGGTGTTCGTCACCCGCAAGGACCCCGATGCGCTGGGCATGATCCGCCACGACGCCGCCCACGTGCTGGCCGAGGCGGTGCAGTCGCTCCACCCGGGCACGCAGGTCACCATCGGCCCGTCGATCGAGAACGGCTTCTACTACGACTTCGCCCGCAACGACCCGTTCACCCCCGACGACTTCCCGGCCATCGAGGCCCGCATGCGCGAGATCGTCGCCCGCAACGCCGCGTTCGAGCGCGAGGTGTGGGACCGCGACGCGGCCATCGCCTTCTTCGAGGCCCGCGGCGAACGCTACAAGGCCGAGCTGATCCGCGACCTGCCCGCCAGCGAGACGATCACGCTCTACAAGCAGGGCGACTGGATCGACCTCTGCCGCGGCCCGCACATGCGCGGCACGGGCGACGTGGGCACGGCGTTCAAGCTGCAGAAGGTCGCGGGGGCGTATTGGCGCGGCGACCACCGCAACGCGATGCTCACGCGCATCTACGGCACCGCCTGGCGCGACCAGAAGGAGCTGGACGCCTACCTCCTCCAGCTGGAGGAGGCGGAGCGCCGCGACCATCGCCGGCTCGGCCGCGAGATGGACCTGTTCCACATCCAGGAGGAGGCCGCGGGATCGATCTTCTGGCACCCGAAGGGCTGGCGGCTATATCGCACGGCGGAGAGCTACATGCGCCGCCGGCTGGACGCGGCCGGCTATCAGGAGGTGAAGACCCCGCAGCTCGTCGACCGTGTGCTGTGGGAGCGGTCCGGCCACTGGGACAAATACCGCGAGCACATGTTCGTGGCGCAGGTGGAGGACGAGAAGCGCACCCTGGCGCTGAAGCCGATGAACTGCCCCTGCCACGTGCAGATCTTCAACCACGGGCTGCGCTCGTACCGCGAACTGCCGCTGCGCATGGCGGAGTTCGGCGCCTGCCACCGCTACGAGCCGTCCGGCGCGCTGCACGGCATCATGCGGGTGCGCGGCTTCACCCAGGACGATGCGCACATCTTCTGCACGCCGGAGCAGATCGCGCCCGAGACGGTGCGGTTCGTGGAACTGCTCGCCTCCGTCTACCGGGATTTCGGCTTCGACAGCTTCCGCGTGAAGTTCGCCGACCGCCCGGCGGAGCGGGTCGGCAGCGACGCGACGTGGGACCAGGCGGAGGCGGCGCTGCGGGAGGCCTGCGCGATCGCCGGCGTGGAGTACGAGGTGAACCCCGGCGAGGGCGCGTTCTACGGCCCGAAGCTGGAGTTCGTGCTGCGCGACGCGATCGGGCGGGACTGGCAGTGCGGCACCTTGCAGGTGGACTTCGTGCTGCCGGAGCGGCTGGATGCCAGCTACATCGCGGACGACAGCTCCCGCCAGCGCCCGGTGATGCTGCACCGCGCGATCCTCGGCAGCTTCGAGCGGTTCCTGGGCATCCTGATCGAGCAATATGCCGGCCGCTTCCCGCTATGGCTGGCGCCGGTGCAGCTCGTCGTCGCCTCCATCGTGACGGATGCCGAGCCCTATGCCGAGGAAGTGGCGGCGGCGTTCCGCGCGCGCGGCCTGTCCGTGGCGGTGGACGGCCGCAACGAGAAGATCAACGCCAAGATCCGCGAGCACAGCCTGCAGCACGTGCCGGTCATCGCCGTGGTCGGCCGCAAGGAGGCGGAGGGCCGCACCGTGGCGCTCCGCCGGCTCGGTGGCCAGGCGCAGGAGGTGCTTTCGCTCGAAGCCGCGCTCGCCGGGCTTGCCCAGGAGGCCACGCCACCCGATATTGGTCGACTTGGGCAAACGACGGAGTAGTTGGAACAGTGACAGGAGACCACAATAGCTAGAGGCCCCATGACTGCCGCCGCACCCAGCCGCGACGGCCCCCGCGTCAACGAGGATATCCGCAGCCCCCAAGTGCGCCTGATCGACGCCGAGGGCGAGATGCAGGGCGTGATGAGCGCGCGCGACGCGATGCTGCGGGCCATGGCCGTCGGGCTCGACCTGCTCGAGATCAGTCCCAATGCCGATCCGCCCGTCGTCAAGATCCTCGACTACGGCAAGCACAAATACGAGTCGCAGAAGAAGAAGAACGAAGCGAAGAAGAAGCAGAAGGTCGTCGAGATCAAGGAGGTCAAGGTCCGGCCGAACATCGACGAGAACGACTACCAGGTGAAGCTGCGGGCGATGCACAGCTTCATCGACGAAGGCGACAAGGTGAAGGTGACCCTGCGGTTCCGCGGCCGCGAGATGGCCCACCAGGACATCGGCATCAAGGTGCTGGAACGCATCCGCGGCGACATGGACGAGAAGACCAAGGTCGAGCAGATGCCCCGCATGGAGAACCGCCAGATGGTGATGGTCCTCTCGCCGCGCTGACCGTCACGCCCGCCGCGGCACGGGCGAACGTCTCCCTCTCCGGCTGGCGGGAGAGGGTGGCGGCGGCCTTGGAAACGACTTGCTGCAGTGTTGCGGCTCGGCGCGGCAGCTACCGCACCAGCCCCCAACTCCGGGCAGTGTGCCAAGTCGCGGACACGCCAGCATCCAGCACGTAGGGCATCGTTTGGCCGACGCCTCGGTCGCCCGTGCCGTGCGGGTCGATCGGCACGCCGTGGGCGAGCCCAGGCACGGTGTACAACTCGACCCGGACCGTCCCGCGCGTGTCCCGCCAGGCGCGGCGTGCGACGCCGTCCGCTGTGTCGTTCACGCCGCTGCGTTCGTCCAGACCGTGCACGCCACACCACTGCTTGGCGCTTTCCAACGCGTTGCCGCACGAGACGGTCGTGTCGGCATCACCATGCCAGATCGACACGATGGGCTTGCGCTGCGGCGCCGGGCTGGCCTTGCGGACCAGGTCACCCCAGCGCTGCGGCGTGTGGGACGGGCAGTGCCGCATGGCCGACAGCGCCTCCTGCACGGTGCCGGCACAGCGATATGGCAGCCCGGCGATGATCGCCCCGGCGGCGAAGACGTCCGGGTAGGTGGCCAGCAGCGCCGCCGTCATCGCACCGCCTGCGGACAATCCCGTGACGAACACCCGCGCCGGGTCGATGCGGCAGTCTGCCGCCATGCGCGCCACCATGCCGCGGATGGACGCGACCTCGCCGGACCCTCGGGTGATGTCGGCCGCCTCGAACCAGTTGAAGCAGGTGTTGGCGTTGTTGGCGCGGGATTGTTCCGGCAACAGCACTGCGAAGCCGTGCCGCGCCGCCAGGGTGCACCAGCCCGTGCCCGCGGCGAAACCGGCCGCGCTCTGGGTGCAGCCGTGCAGCACCACCACCAGCGGTGCGCCCGGCGCCAGGCCGGGCGGCACGAACCGCAGCATGCGCAGTTGTCCTGGATTGTCACCGAACGCCGCCACCTCCTCGAGCGCACCGTCATCGGCTGCCTCGCGCTGGCCCGGCATCAGCCGCGTCCAGGACTGGCGCATCCTCGTCAGCTCCGCCAGGTTGAGGCGGAGCTTGGGCAGGCCGGGAAGTTCCATCCCGTCAACATGGTGCACCGCAGCATTCCGAACAACCCGCGAGGCTCTGCCACGTTGCGACTGGTCTGGGAGGGACATGACGCGCATGGTGGAGGGTGACGCACCTTCTCGCAGAATGCCCCTCGGTCCGGAGACTGCGCATGCGCACCCGACTTGCCGCCGCCCTGCTCCTCACTTGCCTGTGCCACCCCGTGCTCGCGGAGGATGCTCCGGTGTCCACCTCCGACCAGGCGGCGATCCGTTCGGTGATCACCAACCAGATCACGGCCTTCCAGCACGACGACGCAGCCGGCGCGTTCGGCTATGCGGCACCGTCAACCCAGGGTGTCTTCGGCACCCCTGAGAACTTCCTCGACATGGTCCGGCGCGGCTATGCTCCTGTTTATCGGCCACATTCCGTCGAGTTCTCGGCGCTTGGACAGACGGAGGCGGGTATCATCCAGGATGTCGAACTCACCGGACCGGATGGTCTGCCCTACACCGCCCGGTATACCATGGAACGGGAGCCGGACGGCTCCTGGCGGATCATCGCCTGCGAGATCCTGCAGAGCCGGCGCCTCGGCGTCTGAGGAAGGGAAGATGGCTGGAATGCGCGCATGAACGTCCGTGTGGCTTCGGTGGAGGTGGCACCTGCGGCGGTGACCATCCCGGCCCAAATCCTGGTGTTGCCGGTGCTGCTGGCGATCAGCTTCTCCCACCTGCTGAACGATCTGATCCAATCGCTCATCCCGGCGATCTACCCGCTGCTGAAGACGAACTATGACCTCAGCTTCGCCCAGATCGGCTTCCTGACGCTGACGTTCCAGATCACGGCGTCATTGCTGCAGCCCGTGGTCGGCAGCTTCACCGACCGGCGGCCGCTGCCCTTCTCGTTGCCCGTCGGGATGGGCTTCACCTTGGTCGGGCTGCTGATGCTGTCGCAGGCGCACAACTACCCCATGCTGTTGCTGGCTGCCGCCCTGGTGGGAATGGGCTCGTCCGTGTTCCATCCGGAGTCGGCGCGCGTGGCGCGGATGGCATCCGGCGGTCGCCACGGACTGGCGCAGTCCGTGTTCCAGGTGGGGGGCAATGCCGGGCAGGCGATCGGGCCGCTGGCAGCCGCCTTCGTCATCATGCCGCATGGTCAGGGCAGCGTCGGCCTGTTCGCCATGCTGGCCCTGCTCGGGATCGGCATCCTCTACGGCGTGGGGCGCTGGTACTCCACGACAGCCCGGCTGCGCGGCCGCGCTCGGCGGGCCGGCCCGGCTGCCTCCGCCCTGCCGCAGCGCCGCGTCGTGCTGGCCGTATGCGTGCTGCTGGCGCTGATCTTCTCCAAGTATTTCTACACGGCCAGCCTGTCGACCTACTACACCTTCTACCTGATCGACCACTTCCACATCCCGGTGCAGCAGGCGCAGGTCGACTTGTTCGTGTATCTGGGCGCGTTCGCCACCGGGACGCTGGCCGGCGGGCCCATCGGTGACTGGATCGGCCGCAAATACGTGATCTGGGTTTCCATCCTCGGTGTGCTGCCGTTCACCCTCGTGCTGCCGTATGCCGACCTGTTCTGGACGGTGGTGCTGACGATCCCGATCGGGCTGATCCTGTCCTCCGCTTTCTCGGCCATCCTGGTGTACGCGCAGGAACTCATGCCCGGCCGCATCGGCACCGTGTCCGGCCTGTTCTTCGGCTTCGCCTTCGGCATGGGTGGGCTGGGCGCGGCGTTGCTGGGCCAGATGGCGGACCATGTGGGGATCGTGGCGGTCTACCGCCTGTGCGCCTTCCTGCCGGCGATCGGGCTGTTGGCGGCGTTCCTGCCGAACGTGGAGCGTCCGCGCCATGCCGTTTGACGAGACTGGCGGCCGCGCGCCGGGCCGCAACGTGCTCGGCGGACGCCTGCAGAGCTGCTCGGGCGACCCGTTGACCGGGTTCTACCGCGACGGATGCTGCAACACGGGGCCGGAGGATGGCGGCAGCCACACCGTCTGCGCCGTGGTGACGGCGGAGTTCCTGCGCTTCAGCGCCGAGCGCGGGAACGATCTGTCCACACCCCGTCCGGATTACGGCTTTCCCGGCCTGCAGCCGGGCGACCATTGGTGCCTGTGCGCTCCACGTTGGCAGGAGGCGTTGGAAGCCGGCTGCGCGCCGCTGGTGACGCTGGAGGCGACGGAGGAGAGCGCACTCCAGCACTGCACTCTGGAGGATCTGGAGCGGCACGCAGCGCAGTGCTGACCGTCCATCACCTGAACAACAGCCGCAGCCAGCGGATCCTCTGGATGCTGGAGGAACTTGGTGTCGAGTACCAAGTGGTGCGTTACGAGCGCGACCCGGCAACCATGCTGGCGCCGGACGCACTGAAGGCGGTGCATCCGCTTGGCAAGTCCCCGGTCATCGAGGATGGCGGGGTGGTGGTGTCCGAGTCGGGCGCCATCGTGGAGTATTTGGCCGAGCGGTACGACGGCCTGCGCCCGGCGGGCACGACGGAGCGGCGCCGTGCCGTCTACTGGGTGCATTTCGCCGAGGGCTCGGCCATGACGCCGCTGCTGCTGAAACTCCATTTGGCCCGGCTCGGCCCGGCCGCGGCGCCGTTGCGGGAGCGCGTGGACGGTCAGGTCGCGGCGATGCTGCATTACGTGCAGGCGGAACTCGGGGACGCCCCCTTCCTTGCCGGCGGCGAGCTGAGCATCGCCGACATCATGATGTCCTACCCGCTGGAGGCGGCGGCGGCTCGGCTCGGCCTGGGCGGCTTCGGCAGCCTCTCGGCTTACCTCGTCGCCGTCCAGGCCCGCCCCGCCTACCAGGCCGCCCTCGCGCGCGGCGGACCTTACGAAGTCCTCAAGTAGCGTCGCGGGCATGGTCCTGCGCGTCGGACCCCCATCCGGGCTTTGTGCCTCTGCGGCGAGAGGGCTGCGGGGCGGTGTCGCCCGCGTCCTGCTGGCGTGCGGCCTTCTCGTCGGCGGCGCCGGCCCGGCCCCCCGCTTGGCCCTGCTCGGCGTCAACCTGGCATCCGCCGAGTTCGGGATCGACGACATGGAGCACGGCCACGTGCATATCGGCAGCTACGGCACCGACTACGTCTATCCCACGCATGCCGAGCTCGACGACGTCGCCGCCGCCGGCCTGAACGTGGTGCGCGTGCCGTTCTCGTGGGAACGCATGCAGCCGGTGCCGCACGGCCCGCTGGACCAGAAGCAGCTTCTCCTCATGGACGAGCTGGTCGCCTACGCCGCGGGCCGTGGCGTCGCCGTCATCCTGGATCCGCACAATTACGGCTACGGCTATGGCCACCTGGTCGGCTCGCCCGAGACGCCCGCCGACGCGTTCGCCGACTTCTGGAGCCGCATGGCCCGGCATTACCGCGGCAGCGCGAACGTCATCTTCGGCCTGATGAACGAACCGCACGACCAGACGCCAACGCAGTGGCTCGGCCCGGCCAACGCGGCCATATCGGCGATCCGCTCCGCCGGTGCGCGACAGGAGGTCCTGGTCCCCGGCACCTTCCACACCAACGGCGCATCCTGGGTGTCCCAGGGCAACGCCGCGGAGTTCGCCGACAAGGTGGTCGACCCGTTGGGGCACGTCGCCTTCGAGATCCACCAGTACAACGATGCGGACCAAAGCGGCAGCAGCCCCGTGCCCGTGTCCCCGACGATCGGGCCGGAGCGGCTGGCCGCCGTCACTGCCTGGGCGGAAGCGGGAGGGCATAGGCTTTTCCTCGGCGAGTTCGGCGCCGGGCCGGACGCCGCCAGCCTGCTGGCGATGACCAACCAACTTGCGTTCATGCAGGCGCACGCCGGAGCGTGGCAGGGTGGCACCGCCTGGGCGGGCGGACCGTGGTGGCCGCGTGGCAATCCCTGGGCGCTCGACAACGACCACGGGGTGCCCACGCCGCAGGTCCGCGCCCTCCAAGCATTCGCGCCGCAGCACCTGCCTGCCGCAGCGGCCGCGCCGTAGCGGAGGACGCCACGCCAGCCGCGCCCAGGCCGCAGGGCGGGCCTACCCGGCCGCTTCAATCGACGATGATACGCGGCCCTGCGGCCGCCGGGATCGCCAGCTTTTCCCATACCCGCGCTGCCAGCGCCGTGTAGGCCTGCCCGGCCACGCCGTTCGGTGCGGCGGCGGTGATCGGGGCTCCGGCATCGCCACTTTCCCGGATGTCGAGCAGCAGCGGGATCTCCCCCAGGAAGTCCACGCCCAGCCGCGCCGCCTCCTGGCGGGCGCCGCCATGGCCGAACAGCTCGGCCCGGTGGCCGCAGGCCGGGCAACAGAAATAGCTCATGTTCTCCACCAGCCCGAGCACGGGCACCTGCGTCTTCTCGAACATGCGCACGCCCCGCCGGGCATCCATCAGGGCCACGTCCTGCGGCGTGGACACGATCACCGCGCCGGCGAGCCTCAGCTTCTGCGCGACCGTCAGCTGCGCGTCGCCCGTGCCCGGCGGCATGTCCAGCACCATCACGTCCAGCGGACCCCAGGCCACCTGGCCCAGCAGCTGCTGCAGCGCGCCCATCACCATGGGGCCGCGCCACACCATTGCCGTCTCCTGGTCCACCAACAGGCCGATCGACATCGCCTTCAGGCCCCACGCCTCCACCGGGATGATTTGGCCGCCCTGCAAAGCTGGCTTGTCGCGCAGACCGAGCATCGTCGGCAGGCTGGGACCGTGGATGTCCGCGTCCAGCAGCCCGACGCGGCGCCCGGCCTGCGCCAAGGCGACCGCAAGGTTCACGGCAGTGGTCGACTTGCCCACTCCACCCTTGCCGGACGCCACCGCCACCACGTGCCGCACCTCCGGCAGCAGGTCCGCCGGCCTGGGCGGGGCAGGCGCGGCTTCAGGCCGGTGCGACGTCAGCACCGCCGTCACGGTCTGCACGCCCGGCACCCGGGACAGCAGCGACCCGGCCTGGGCGCGCACCGCCTCCATCGCCGGCGCGGAGGCGCGGTCCGCCCGCAGCGCCAGGTGCACGGAGCCGCCGCGCACCGTCAGGCTATCGACCAGCCCGGCGGCCACCACGTCGCGGCTGCCGCCGGGCTCGACGACCCCGCGCAACGCCTGGCGAACGGCGGCCTCCAGCCCGGGGCCTGGCGTGATTGCGGCCATGCGCTTGCAAACCCTCCATGCGTCGCCATTATGCGGGCCGAGCCAAACCGGACGCTGGCCGCGCCGGGGATATGGCGCGCAGACGCTGCGATGCCAGCGCCGTCCGGCAAACCGATGAGGAGCGTGGCAGCGATGCCTTGGAATTCTGGCGACAACAACGACCCGACGCCCGGGCCGTGGGGTACGCCCGGCGACGGAGGCAAGCGGCCGCGCAACGACGGCAACAAGGATCGCGGCCCGTGGGGCGGTGGCCGGCCGAACGGCCCGCAGGGAAGCCTGCCCGACCTCGACCAGCTGATTGCCCGCGCCAACGCGGCCTTCCGCGGCATCATCCCCGGCGGGAGCGGCGGCGGGCGGCCGGGCCTGCCCGGCCTGTCGCGCAACGGCGGGCGCGGCCTGCTGCTGCTGGTGCTGCTGGTGGTCGCCGTCTGGCTCGCCACCGGCTTCTACCGCGTGCAGCCGGACGAGCAGGGCGTGGTGCTGCGGTTCGGCGCCTTCAACCGGACCTCGCTGCCCGGCCTCAACTACCATATCCCCTGGCCGGTCGAAGCCGCGTTGACGCCCTCCGTCACCCGGATCAACCGGGTGGAGGTCGGCTTCACCCAGTCCTCCGGCGGCGGCACGATGCGCATGACCGCCCGCGGCCTGGTGAGCGACCCCGGCTCGCGCGACCAGACGATCCCGGCCGAGAGCCTGATGCTGACGGGGGACGAGAACATCATCGACATCGACTTCGCCGTGTTCTGGCGGGTGCGCGACGCCGGCAACTACCTGTTCAACACCCGCCATCCGGACGACACGGTCAAGCAGGTGGCCGAAAGCGTGATGCGGGAGGTGATCGGCCGCACGCCCATCCAGCCGGCGCTGACGGAGGCGCGGGCGCAGATCGAGACGGACGTGCGCTCCGGCATGCAGGCGATCCTGGACCAATACAAGGCGGGCGTGGAGGTGACGCAGGTGCAGCTGCAGAAGGTCGATCCGCCGGACGACGTGATCGAGAGCTTCCGCGACGTGCAGCGCGCCAACACCGATGCCGAGCGCATGCGCAACGAGGCGGAAAGCTACCGCAACGACATCGTGCCGCGCGCCCGCGGCGACGCCGCTGCCATCACCGCCACGGCGGAAGGCGCCCGGCAGGCCACGATCGCCGAGGCCGGCGGCCAGGCGCAGCGCTTCGACAGCGTCTACGCCGCCTACCAGGCTGCCAAGGACGTCACGTTGCGCCGCCTGTATATCGAGACGATGCAGGCGATCGTGTCGCACACGCCCACCACGGTGCTGGACTCCGGCGGCCGCGGCGCGCTGCCGTTCCTGAACCTGGGTGACCCGGCCGCGCCGCGCCCGGCAACGCCGGCGACCGGGGCGTCGCAGTGATGCGCAACATCGTCATCGGCGTCGTCGTGCTGCTCCTGCTGGCCACCGGCGCGTCCGCCCTGTTCACCGTCGACCAGACGGAACAGGTGCTGATCACCCAGTTCGGCCAGCCGATCCGTGTCATCACCGAACCCGGGCTGCACGCCAAGATACCGTTCATCCAGACCGTCATCAGCTTCGACCGTCGGCTGCTGGACTACTCGACGCCGGGCGAGGAGGTGATCCTGAGCGACCAGCGGCGCCTGATCGTCGACAGCTTCACCCGCTTCCATATCACCGACCCGCTGCAATACTTCCAGGCGGTGGGCGCGCAGGAGGACGCGATCCGCGCGCGGCTCAACTCGGTCGTCACCTCTGCGCTGCGCCGGGTCCTGGGCAACGAGAGCCTGCTGGCGGTGCTTTCCACCGACCGCGGGCACATCATGGGGCTGATCCGCGACCAGGTGAACAACGAGATGAACGGCTTCGGCGTCGCAATCGAGGACGTGCGGATACGCCGCGCCGACTTGCCGGAGGGCAACACGCAGGCGATCCTCAACCGGATGAAGTCCGAGCGCCAGCGGGCGGCAAGCCAGGCGCGGGCCGAGGGCGCGGAGGCGTCCGCCAAGATCCGGGCGGATGCGGAGCGGGACCGGACGGTGCTGCTGGCCGACGCTCGGGCCACGGCGGACAAGCTGCGCGGCGAGGGCGAGGCGGCGGCGATCGCCACCAGCGCGGCAGCCTTCGGCCGAGACCCGCAGTTCTTCACCATCTGGCGCACCTTGCAGGCGTATCGCGACGGGTTCGCCGGCGGCCAGTCGCGCATGGTCGTGTCCACGGACGACGATTTCTTCAAGCTGATGCGGTCCGCTCCCGCCGTGCCCGCGCAATAGGCAGGTGGGCCGTCATTCTCAACTTCACGCGGCTCCCCACCTGCTCTCTTGTCGCGCGCCCGGCCGCGTGAGCATCATCGTCTATCCTGAGAGGTCCGTATCCCATGCGCTTGCTCACCTTGCGCGCCGCGGCGCTGGCCACCGCGCTGTCCCCGATCGTGTTGCCGGCCGCGTGCCTGGTGGCGCCGTTCACCGTCGCGCCGGCACAGGCCCGCGGGGCGCCGGACAGCTTCGCCGACCTGGCCGCGAACCTGGCGCCGGCGGTGGTCAACATCTCCTCCCAGCAGGCGGTGCAGGCCAAGGCGGACCGTCCGAGCGGCTCCAACGACCCGCAATTCCCCCAGGGCTCCCCGTTCGAGCAGTTCTTTCACGACTTCATGGAGCGGCACGGCGCCCCGGGCGGACAGAACAACGGCGACAGCGGCGGCGATGCCGAGCCGCGCCGGGGCGTGGCGCTCGGCTCCGGTTTCATCATCGATCCGTCCGGCTTCATCGTCACGAACAACCACGTCATCGAGGGCGCGGACGAGATCACCGTCACGCTGCACGATGGCACGTCGATGAAGGCCAAGCTGATCGGCCATGACGACCGCACGGACGTGGCGCTGCTGAAGGTGGAGAGCGACACGCCCCTGCCCGCGGTCCCGTTCGCCGACAGCGACACGGCCCGCGTCGGTGACTGGGTCCTGGCCATCGGCAACCCGTTCGGGCTTGGCGGCTCCGTCACCGCCGGCATCGTCAGCGCCCGCGGCCGCGACATCCGCCAGGGCCCCTATGACGACTTCATCCAGACGGACGCCGCGATCAACCGCGGCAACTCGGGTGGGCCGCTGTTCAACATGGACGGGCAGGTGATCGGCATCAACACCGCCATCTACTCGCCGTCCGGCGGCTCCATCGGGATCGGTTTCTCGATTCCCTCCAACATGGCAAAGCAGGTCGTCGCCCAACTGCGGGATTTCGGCCATGCCAAGCGCGGCTGGCTCGGCGTACAGATCCAGCAGGTGACGCCCGACATCGCCGACGGCCTGGGGCTGCATCCCGCCCGGGGGGCCATGGTCGCCAGCGTGACGGATGATGGCCCGGCGGCGAAGTCGCAAATCCATGGCGGCGACGTGATCCTCAAGTTCAACGGCATGGATGTGAAGGAGATGCGCACCCTGCCCCGGGTCGTCGCGGAGACGGAGATCGGCAAGCAGGTGCCCGTCGTGGTGTGGCGCGACGGCAAGGAGATGACGTTGCAGGCCTCCATCGCCGAGCTGCCGGACGACGTGCAGCAGGCGAGCGCCACGCCCACGCCGCAGGCGCCGAAGAAGCCGGCCGACACCGCGATGGCCATCACCGGGCTCGGCATGAAGCTCGCGACCATCAGCAGCGACTTGCGGACGAAATACACCATCGGCGCCGACCAGAAGGGCGTCGTGGTCACGGACGTGACGCCCAACGGCCCGGCGGCGGCGCGCGGCCTGAAAGCGGGCGACGTGGTCGTCGAGGTGCAGCAGGAGAGCGTCGCCACGCCGCAGGACGTGGAGGACCGGGTGCAGAAATACCGCAAGATGAGCCGCAAGACCGTTCTGATGCTGGTGCAGAACAGCGACGGCCTGCGCTGGGTGCCGGTCGCCCTGACCACCGACGACAAGGGCGGCTGACTCAACATCTATGCGGAAGTCTACTTTGGAGGTCATCCAACGGCGATCTGCATCGCTACGGTACTAACGGCCCACACGGCCGATCCGCTCCAATGCTTGCAGATCACCGTCGGGCGGCGCGCAAACCCGCCTCTCGCTCGCCACGACGACTTTCCGGACAGACGTTCAGGCCATCATGTCGTCCCGCCGTTCCGCGATGATGAAGCCTTTGCCCCAGGCCGTGCCGATCAGCGGTCCGACGCCGGCTTGGGTCAGTTTCTTGCGCAGCTTCCAGATGAAGATGTCGATGACTTTGGTGTCGCGGGTAGAAGGTCCGCCGTAGACGTAATCAACGATCGCGTCCTTCGTCAGGACGGCGCCTCTGTGCCGCATCAGGAACTCGAACACGAGATATTCTTTGCGCGTCAATGCCAGCGGCGCATCGCCGACTCGGACCTCATGGCTGCTTAAATCCATCGTGAGGTTCTTGATGCGGAGAATTGGCGGGTTGTAAGTCATTATCCCAGATCAAATCCAAAGTATCTGCACGTCGAGGAAGATCAAGTATACGGAAGATAAGGTATGATGGTCTTAGTAATTTCGACTTCTTAGCCAGGCTGACGCGATCGGCTTCAATGATCAAAACCGCATCGGCTCCATTTGCTTCGGCACTTCCGCAAAATCCGGATCGGGCGCTCGTGCACGATCATGTCTGATAGCCAACACGTCCACAGCGTCTTACCGATTATTACGGTGTTGTCACCACCTAAATCGTCAAGTAACGAATAAGATTTTTGACGTTCGACTATGTCGAGGTGACATGGTCGCCTGATTACAGACTGTTGTCAGCGTTCGCTGGGCGGGCAAGTCGACTCAGGCGACTTGCTCGGCCACTCCGTGCAGCAAGTCGGCAAGGGTGGTGCGTGCCAACGCCCGCTCCAACTCCCGCTCGGCGACCCCGAAAGCTTCGCCCAGCACGGCATGGACGCGGCACCCGACCGGGCAGTCTGGGTCGGGATTGGCGTGCAACGGCAGCAATGGGCGCGCGCTGCCGGAGTTCACCGCCCGCCAGACATCCTCCAACGTGATCGTATCGGCCGCGCGCATCAGTTCGGCGCCGCCCGGTCCCCGCCGCACCCGGACCAGGCCGGCGCGCGCCAGTTGGCCGGTGATCCGCCGCACGACCACCGGGTTGGTGTTGATGCTGCTCGCAAGTCTCTGACTGGTGGACGGCCCACCCCTCTCGGCTGCGACCATCAACAGGATGTGGGCGGCGACAGCGAACCGCGTGGGAACCATCACGTCACAATGCGGGATGGTCCAGTCGGTTCCACGAGTTCACTCTTCGTTCGAATGCGGCTATCACCAGGCGATGGAACCGAGCTTCCCGGAACGTCAACTCGCCATCCGACGCGCCGCGGCCGCGCTGTGCCAGTTGCTGGCATGGGTCCCGCTGCACGAGGTGCCGCTCCCCAACGGCCGCCGGGCGGACCTGCTCGCCCTGCGCCCGGACGGCGGCTTCGTGTGCGTGGAGGTGAAATCCGGCGTGCGCGACTTCGTCACGGACGGCAAGTGGCCGGACTATCGCGAGTTCTGTGACGCCCTCTACTTCGCCGTGGACGACGCGTTCCCGACCGAACTCATCCCGAACACGGCCGGCCTGATGGTCGCCTCTGGCCGAGAGGCGGAGCTCATCCGGCCTGCACCGTCGCACACCCTGGCCGCCGCCCGGCGCCGGGCGCTCACGCACCGCTTCGCCTCCCTCGCGGCCACGCGGCTGGCCGCATTGGAGGACCCGATGATCACGGCCTCGCTGCGAGCGGCCTTGCGGTCGGAGTGATCGGCAGGCCATTGGCGGCGAGAAGGGCCCGAAGGTCGCGGATCGGCGGAAACACCTCCTGGTTCCAATCGGAACCCTGGGAGTCGTGCGCGCGCTGCTCCATCTCGACGATCTCGCGGTCCTCCCGGAAGATGCGCTCGGTGAACCAGATCAGCAGCGGCCAAGCGGCATCGAGCAGGCCGGCGATCTTCGGCCGGCGAACGCATAGCAAGCCGAAGGTGCGGTTGATCCGCTGCTCCGCGTCCACGGGCGTATAGCAGATCCAGAGATGCATGACCGGTTCGTCCCCGGAGGTCCAGATCCGCAGCGTCTGGTAGGGATAGTCGGTGCGGATGGTCATCAGGTCCTTGTGGACGTTGGACACGCCGCGGCGGCTGCCGAGGATGGCGGCCTCGCCCAATGGCTGCTTGCCGCCAGTCCGGGCGAAGCTGTAGTCGATCTCCAGCCAATCCTCCCCTACCCGGCGGCCCAGGTAGCGCGGCGCGATCTGCCCCATCTGCCGGCGGTGCAAAAACTGATGGTTCATGTCCATCAGGTTCTCGTGCATGAACGTGTAGTGGCAGCTCACCCGCTTGCCGAACCGGCGGGTCTTGAACGCCGGGTCGGCGGCGGACCCAAGCGGCGGCAGGTCCGTCGCGGCCGCCGGGTCGCCCGGCCAGATCAGGATCAGCCCGTCCTGTTCCCGGCAAGGATAGGTGCGCACGCCGTTCGGCAGCTTGCCCTTGCCCAGGTAGGGCACGTCGATGCACCGGCCGGACGCGTCATAGGTCCAGCCATGATACCCGCAGCGCACGGCGCAGCCCGACACGACGCCCTTGGACAGGGGCACCTGGCGGTGGGCGCAGCGATCCTCCAACGCGAACACCGGGCCCTCCGCGGGGCGCACCAGGACGACGGGCTGGCCGGCGAACTGGGCCGCATAGGTCTTGCCCGCAGGGACCTCCCGCGACCAGGCGAGCGGATACCAGTGGTCCGGGTGCGATCCGATCCGGCGCAGGTCGCAGGCTGGCTGGTCACGCAGGATGAAGTCGGGCACGTCGGGCATGCGGCCTCCACGGAGCGCTCCCGGCTTTAGGGGCTGCGCGGCGCCGGCGTCAAACCCCGGAAGCCAGCTTTCGTGTAACAATGCGCATCACGCCTCTCGCAGCCGTTCCACCGTCGCGGAGGTGGAATGGCCGGGCAACAGCTCCGCCAGCAGGACCTGGCCGCCATACCCCTGCACCAACCCGGCGCCGACCACCGTGCCGATGGTGTAGTCCGCACCCTTCATCAGCATGTCCGGACGAAGCAGCTGCAGCGTCTGCTCCGGCGTGTCCTCGTCGTAGATGCACACCAGGTCCACGGCGGCGATGCTGCCCAGCACCGCAGCCCGGGCCGCCTCCGAATGCACCGGGCGGCTCGCCCCTTTCAGGCGCCGCACGCTGCTGTCCGAGTTGAGCCCAACCACCAGCCGGTCGCAGGCGCTGCGGGCCTGCTCCAGCAGGTGGACGTGGCCGGGATGCAGCAGGTCGAAGCAGCCGTTGGTGAAGCCCACCCGCCAGCCGCGCTGCCGCCAACGCTCCGCCTGCTCGACGGCCTGCTCGCGGGTGACCACCTTGCGCAACGCACTCCCCCGGGGGGATAGGGCCGCCAGCATGTCGCTTTCGCTGGCGACGGCAGTGCCGATCTTGCCGACCACGATGCCGGCGGCGACGTTGGACAGGCGCACCGCGGTGGCCAGTTCCAGCCCGGCCGCCAGCCCCGCCGCCAGCGTCGCCACCACCGTGTCGCCCGCGCCCGACACGTCGTACACCTCGGCCGCCTCGGCCGGGAAATGCTGCGGCTCCCCTTCGCCGACCAGGGTCATGCCGTCCTGCGCCCGGGTCACGACCACGGCGCCGAAACCGTGCTGCGCCCGCAAGGCTTGCGCCGCCTGGATCAACCCGGCATCGCTGTCGACCGGCAGACCGGTCGCCTCCCGCAGGGCGCGGCGGTTCGGCGTGATGACGTCGGCCCCGGCGTAGCGGCCGTAATCGCTGCCTTTCGGGTCCACGATGACCCGCCGCTTGGATGCCCGCGCCGCGGCGATGATCCGTGCCGCGACATCGCCGGACAGCACGCCCTTGTTATAGTCCGACAGCACCGTCACCGTCGTCGCGGTCATCGCGTCCTGGGTGATGCGCAGCAGCCGCTCGGCCAGCTTGGGGTGGATCGCCGCAACGATCTCGTGGTCGGCGCGGAGCAGCTGCTGGCCGTTGGCGAGGTAGCGGGTCTTGGTCGTCGTGGTCCGGCCGCTCTGCACCAGCAGCCATGGCTCGACGTTCGGCTGGCCGCCGATCAAGCCCGTGAGGTCGGAGCCCGCCTGGTCGTCGCCGACCACCGAGACGAAGGCGACGGCGGCGCCCAGCGCGGTGAGGTTGCGCACCACGTTGCCGGCGCCACCGGGCATGGCGACGTCCCGCTCGACCGAGAGGATGGGGATTGGCGCCTCCGGCGAAATCCGGTCGACCACGCCGTAGACGTAGCGGTCGAGCATGGCATCGCCCACGACGAGGACGCTGGTGCGGGCAAGCCGGCGTATGGCGCCGGTCAGGTCGGCCGTCTCGGCGGAACCTGCCGCGCGCACTGTGGGAACCATTCCACGTCGCTACCCAACCGTGCCAGGCTTGGCAAGCACGACGCTGCCGCGGGACCCGGCCGCTCCGTGCAAAATCCGAGCGGCCAAGCCGAGCGGCGCTACGGCTTTGCCATATTTGTACACGAAGAAACGGGTAAGATCGGGGCAGCAGAACCTGGAGTCCGCCGATGCGTGTCCCATTCCGATATCGCCTGCCTGCCGTGACGCTGGTCCTTGCCGCGCTCGCGGGCTGCACCAACCCGTATGATCCCGGCCAGCGCGCAGTGGGCGGCGGGCTGCTGGGCGCAGGGACCGGGGCCGCCATCGGTGCGCTGGCCGGCGGGGGGCGTGGTGCCGCGATCGGCGCGCTCGCCGGTGGCGCGCTCGGCGCCGTCGGCGGCGCCGCGACCACGCCGCAGGCACCAGCCGGCGGATACTACGCGGCCCCTGCCCCGGTCTACGCGCCGCCGCCCGGCTACTATGCGCCGCCACCGCGCTACTACGCGCCGGCCTATGGCTACTAGCGGGCGGGAGGCAGTTCCCGCGTTGCCTTGACCCCCCTGTTGCTTTCGGTCACACACGCGGCGCTCCGCATCCGGCGGGCGCCGGCGCTGCCGTGTTCAATCGCGACAAGCGGAGACTAAGTCCATGCGCGACAAAGGCGAATATCTCTTCACCTCGGAGTCGGTCTCCGAGGGGCATCCGGACAAGGTGGCGGACCGCCTGAGCGACACCGTGCTGGACGCGTTCCTCGCCGCCGACCCCTACGCGCGCGTCGCGTGCGAGACGCTGGTCACCACCAACCGGATCGTGCTGGCCGGCGAGGTCCGCGGGCCGGAGACGATCACGCCGGAGCACCTGGCCCATCTCTGCCGCATGGCGGTGCACGACATCGGGTATGACCAGGAGGGTTTCTCCTGGCGGCATGCCAAGGTCGAGTGCCACCTGCACGCGCAAAGCGCGGACATCGCCGTGGGCGTGGACAGTATCGGGAACAAGGACGAGGGCGCCGGCGACCAGGGCATCATGTTCGGCTATGCCTGCACCGAGACGGAGGCGCTGATGCCGGCGCCGATCTATTACTCGCACCTCATCCTTCGCCGCATGTCGGAGCTTCGCCGCAACAAGGACGTCTCCGTCGCCGGGTTGCAGCCGGATGCGAAGAGCCAGGTGACGCTGCGCTACGTCGACGGCAAGCCGGTGGCCGCCACCAGCGTGGTGGTGTCGACCCAGCACGATGCCGGGCTGGACCAGCCAGCGATCAAGCGCATGCTCATGCCGCTGATCGAGTCGACCTTGCCGGCCGGTTGGATGCCGCCCGACGACGAGATCTACGTCAACCCCACCGGCACCTTCGTGATCGGCGGACCGGACGGGGATTGCGGGCTCACCGGCCGCAAGATCATCGTCGACACCTATGGCGGCGCGGCCCCGCATGGCGGCGGCGCGTTCAGCGGCAAGGACCCGACGAAAGTGGACCGCTCCGCCGCCTATGTCTGCCGCTACCTGGCGAAGAACGTGGTCGCGGCCGGCTTGGCCGAGAAGTGCACGATCCAGATCAGCTACGCCATCGGCGTGTCGCATCCGCTCTCCGTCTACGTGGACCTGGCCGGCACCGGGCGTGACGTGGACGAGGTCAAGCTCGAGCGGACGTTGCGCGAGTTGGTCAACCTGACGCCGCGCGGCATCCGCGAGCACCTGCACCTGAACCGCCCGATCTACGCCGTGACCAGCGCCTATGGCCATTTCGGCCGCACGCCGGACGCCGACCTGGGCACGTTCACCTGGGAGAAGACCGACCTGGTGCCGGAGCTGAAGAGCGCGTTCGGCCGATAGCATCGCCGGAACCAAGCCGGCGGCGGAACGGCTCTACGGCCGCACCCGCGGCAACACCCTGCGGCAGCGCCAACGCCTCCTGCTGGAGGCGACGCTGCCGCGGCTCCGGCTTGACCCTCGGCACGCGCCCGATCCGGCGGCGTCCTTCCCCGTCCGGCCAGCCGAGCTGTGGCTTGAAGTGGGCTTCGGCGGCGGCGAGCATGCCCGGGCCGTCGCAGCCGCACACCCGCAGGCGGGCCTGGTCGCGGCCGAGGTCTACGCCAACGGCATCTGCTCCCTCCTGTCCGCCCTGGTCCCGGAAGGCGGCGAGGCGACCGCTCCCTTGCCGCACAACCTCCTGGTCTGGGATGACGACGCGCGCCTGCTGCTGCGGCAACTGAGACCCGGCACGTTGAGTCGCCTGTTCCTGATGTTCCCGGATCCGTGGCCGAAGATACGGCACGCCAAGCGGCGCTTCGTCCATCCGGACAACGTGGCGCTCGCCGCGCGGGCGATGCATGGGGGCGCGGAATGGCGCATCGCGTCGGACGACCCGACCTACCAGGCCTGGACCGCGTCGGTGCTCTCCACCCAGCCCTGGTTCACTGCCCCCGCTCCGGCCACCGAGCGACCAGACGGCTGGCCGCCGACGCGCTACGAGGCGAAGGCCCGCCGGGCCGGCCGCACGCCGCTCTGGTGGGCCGCCACCCGCACGGACGCCCCAGCCGGGTTGTAGGGCCTCATCGCCGCCCGCGACGCTGCCCCTTCGCCTTGCGCTTCTCCGGGTCGTAGCCGCCACCGCCGGGGCCCAGCGGCTCGGGCGTGCGGTCCCGCTTCGGGGCGCCGATGCGCTGCGGCATCGGCGGCGGTTCCAGGCCGAGTTGCAGCGCTTCCAGCCGCTTGATCTCGTCGCGCAACCGGGCGGCTTCCTCGAACTCCAAATCGGCGGCGGCGCCGCGCATGCGTTTCTCGAGGTCGGCGATGGAGTGGACGAGGTCCTTGCCGACCATGTTGGTGACGCCCGCATCCTTCACCGGCGCCACCGTGACGTAATCCTGCTCGAACACGCTGGCCAGCGCCTCGCCGATCTGCTTGCGCACGCTGGTGGGGGTGATGCCGTGCGCCGCGTTCCACGCCGCCTGCTTGGCCCGGCGTCGCGACGTCTCCTCCAGCGCGTTGCGCAGGCTGTCCGTCATGACGTCGGCATACAGCACCACGCGCCCATCCACGTTGCGGGCGGCGCGGCCGATCGTCTGCGTCAGGCTGGTCTCGGAGCGGAGGAAGCCCTCCTTGTCCGCGTCCAGGATCGCCACCAGGGCACATTCCGGGATGTCCAGCCCCTCGCGCAGCAGGTTGATCCCGATCAACGCGTCGAACACGCCCAGCCGCAGGTCCCGGATGATCTCGATCCGCTCCAGCGTGTCGACGTCGCTGTGCAAGTACCTGACCTTGATGCCATGTTCGGTCAGGTAGTCGGTGAGGTCCTCCGCCATCCGCTTGGTCAGGGTGGTGACCAGGGTGCGGGCGCCCGCCGCCACGGTGGCGCGGATTTCGGCGAGCAGGTCGTCCACCTGGTGCTCCACCGGGCGGACTTCGCACACCGGGTCGATCAGCCCGGTGGGGCGGATCACCTGCTCGGCGAACACGCCCTGCACCCGCTCCAGCTCCCACGGGCCGGGCGTGGCGCTGACGAAGATGGTCTGCGGGCGGAAATGCTCCCACTCCTCGAACTTCAGCGGCCGGTTGTCGATGCAGGACGGCAGGCGGAAGCCGAACTCGGCCAAGATGGACTTGCGGGCATGGTCGCCCCGCTCCATGCCGCCGATCTGCGGCACGGTGACGTGGCTTTCGTCCACGATCAGCATGGCGTTCTCCGGCAGGTATTCGAACAGCGTCGGCGGCGGCTCGCCAGGCTTCCGTCCGGACAGGAAGCGGCTGTAGTTCTCGATCGACTTGCAGGAGCCGGTGGTCTCGATCATCTCCAGGTCGAAGGTGGTGCGCTGCTGAAGCCGTTCCGCTTCCAGCAATTTCCCCTCCTTCACGAACCAGTCCAAGCGGTGCTTCAGCTCCTCCTTGATGTCGCGCACCGCCTGGGTCAGCGTCGGGCGCGGCGTCACGTAGTGGCTGTTGGCGTAGATGTGGATTTCCCCCAGCACGCCGGTCACCTCGCCGGTCAGTGGGTCGAACTCGCTGATCGACTCGATCTCCTCGCCGAACAGGCTCACGCGCCAGGCGCGGTCCTCGTAATGCGAGGGGAAGATGTCGACGGTGTCGCCGCGCAGCCGGAAGGTGCCGCGCTGGAAGGCGGTGTCGTTGCGGCGGTATTGCTGCTCCGCGAGCGCACGGGCCAGCGTGTCGCGGGCAATCTTGCCGCCCACCTCCAGCTTGACCACCATGCGGGAATACGTCTCGACCGAGCCGATGCCGTAGATGCAGGAGACGGAGGCCACGATCACCACGTCGTTGCGCTCCAGCAGGCTCTGCGTGGCGGCGTGGCGCATCCGGTCGATCGCCTCGTTGATCTGGCTGTCCTTCTCCACGTAGGTGTCGGTGCGCGGGACGTAGGCCTCCGGCTGGTAGTAGTCGTAGTAACTGACGAAGTACTCCACGGCGTTGTCGGGGAAGAACTGCTTCATCTCCCCATACAGCTGCGCCGCCAGCGTCTTGTTCGGCGCCAGGATGAGCGTCGGGCGCTGCGCGTGCTCGATCAGCTTGGCCATCGTGAAGGTCTTGCCGGAACCGGTGACGCCCAGCAGCACCTGGTCGCGCTCGTCGGTCTGCAGGCCGGCCCACAGGTCGCGGATCGCGGTAGGCTGGTCGCCCGCCGGTTCGTACTCGCTCTTCACCGTCAGCCGCCGGGTCACCGGCTTGGCCGGCTGGCGCTGCGGCTTGAAGGTGACGGTGCCGACCAGGGCGGCCCGGTTCGATGCCCCGGTCGGCTTGCCGGACGTGCGGGCCGCCGGCTTGACGATGACTTCGGACATCCGGCACTCCCTCTGCGTCGGCGCTACAGATGGCGACGGGCGCGCCCGCCGTCGAGCCTCGATGTGCCTCCGGAGGATCCGATCTGCCCCGCGTGCTGGCCGACTGATGCTGTTCTACGAGCCGCTTTTCCTCTTCCAGTTCTTCCCGGTCGTGCTGGCGGCCTTCCTCTCCGTGCGGCACCGCGCAGGCGGCCGGGCCGCGGTGCTGCTGACGGCAAGCCTCGCCTTCTATCTCTGGAGCGAGCCGCTCTTCGTGCCGGTGGTGCTGGTGACCTGCGTTGCCGACTACACGCTGGCGCGGGCCGTGGCGCGGGGCAGCCGGGCGGCGCTTGCGGTCGGCGTGGCGGTGAACCTCGGCGTGCTGGGCTACTACAAATACACCGGGTTCGCGGTCGACAACCTCGACGTGTTGCTTACAGCGGCGGGCTTGCGGCCGTGGCACGTGGCGCAGGTCGCCCTACCGGTCGGCGTCTCGTTCATCGTGTTCGAGAAGATCACCTACCTGGTCGACATTGCCAGGGGCCGCAGCCGTCCGGCGCCAGGTTTCGCCACCTACCTGCTGTATGTGTTCCTTTTCCCCAAGCTGCTGGCCGGACCGATCATCAAGTATCACGACTTGGAGGCCCAGCTCGTCGCGGCCGGGTGGGACAGGTCGGGCGACCTCGCGGAGGGCTTCCGGCGCTTTATGCTCGGGGTGGTGAAGAAGACGATCCTGGCCGACACGCTCGCCTCGGGCGCGGACATGGCCTTCGCCGCGGACCCGGCGCAGCTCGGCTGGGGTGACGCGTGGGGCGCCGTGCTGTTCTTCACCTTCCAGATATACATCGACTTCAGCGCCTATTCCGACATGGCGATCGGGCTGGCGCGCATGTTCGGCTTCCGGCTGAACGAGAACTTCGACAAGCCCTATATCTCCTGCAGCATCACCGAATTCTGGCGGCGCTGGCACATTTCCCTCTCCACCTGGATCCGCGACTACCTCTACATCCCGCTCGGCGGCAACCGGGTGGCACCGTGGCGGCGCTACGCCAATCTGTGGGCCTGCTTCCTGGCCAGCGGGTTGTGGCACGGGGCGGCGTGGACCTACGTGCTGTGGGGCGCGTACAACGGGGTCTTCCTGGTGCTGGACCGGCTGTTCCTGCTGCGCTGGCTGGACCGCCTGCCCCGGCTCGCGGCCAACGGCGTGACCTTCGCGATCACCGTGGCAGGCTGGCTGCTGTTCCGCGCCGCGTCGCTGGGCCAGGCCGGGTCGATCCTGTCCGCCATGATGCAGCCGGGCCGTCGGAGCGAGGTGGTGGGAATGTGGTGGGACGCGACGATGCTTGCTGCTCTGGCAGCGGCACTGCTGGTGTCGTTCCTGCCGCGAGTGCCGCGGTTCGACCGGCTGGAGGGGACGCTGCTGGCGGCGCCGGCCGGGCGGGCCCTGATGGACCTGCTGCTCTCGCTGCTGTTCGTCTTCGCCCTGGCCAAGGCCCTGGCCGATCCCTTCAAGCCGTTCCTATACTTCCGGTTCTAGAACCATGAACTGGAGGCTCCTTCCGCTCGGCCTCGGCGCACTGGCGATCCCGGTGGGCGCCGTTCTGCTGATCGCCAACTTGACGCTCAATGCCCTGGGACACTCGTCCATGAAGTTGTTCCCTGGGCTGACCGGCGTTACCGCGCCTGTGCCCGCGCCGTTGTCGCTGCGAGCGGTCCTGCACGGCCAGATGGAGGCGGCCTACGCGCGGGAGGTCGGCAGCAATCTGCCGCTCTACCCAATCGCGGTCCGCTTGCGCAACCAGGTCGAGTTCTCCTTGTTCGGTTTTTCATCCACACCGGCGGTGATGGTCGCAAGAGATGGGGCGCTGCTCGAACGACCCTACGCCGACGAGTACTGCTCCCGGGACCTGGCCCGGTGGCGGCCGGGCGCTTTGGCATGGGCCGGCCGCATCCGCGACATGCAGGACGAGCTGGCACGCCGCGGCAAGGCCTTCCTGTACGTGCTGACGCCGTCCAAGGTTGCGACCTACCCGGCACTGCTGCCGCACGCGTTCAACTGTCCCGCGCAAGCAGCGGATCGTGCGGGATTGATCCCGGAATGGACGTCTATGCTCCGGATCGCCGGCGTCAACATGGTCGACACCACGGCGGTGCTGCGCGCGGCCGCACCATCCTATCCGTTTGCGTTGTTCCCGCCGGGTGGCACGCATTGGAACGCCGTGGCCGCGGCGCTGGCCCAGCAGCAGGTGGTGGCGGCGCTTGGCCGCGAACTGCCCGACCGAGGGTTCGTGCCCACGCCCTTCACGTGGCACATGCTGCCGCACCCGGTCCGCGATAGCGACGACGAGGATCTGGCTCGGCTGATGAACCTGTTCGTCTCCGCTGCCCAAGGCCCCGTCCCTGCGGTCGAAGCCGCGCGCATGGCCGCCCCGCCATCCTGCGCGCCGCCGCGCGTCGTCATCATCGGCGGCAGCTTCAGCCATGCGACACTGAAGGCACTGGCCGAACTGCCCTGTCCGTCACGCGCCACTGAATACGAGTATTGGCACGTCGACACGTTGCACTGGAGCCAAGGCGGACTTGACCGGCACACCGGCGTGGACCCGGACCAGCGCGAGGCCGACCTGCTGGCCGCCGATGCGGTGATCTACGAGGAAAACGAGCAGATCCTCAGCCAGCCTTTCCACGGGCAGGCGCTTGCGGCCTTCTTGCAGGCGACCGCCGCCCGCTGATCCGCGCGAACCGTGCTTGCCTACACCCGCCTTCCAGTCTAGCGGAGGGGAACGCCGGGAGGGCAGCACGATGGGCTCCGCAGCGTTGTCGTCACTGCTGGCATCCCGTTCGGTGGCGGTCATCGGCGCTTCGCCCGACCCGGCGCGGATCGGCGGGCGGCCGATCGCCTCCGGGCAGCCCCGCAAGTTCAAGGGCGCCATCTTGCCGGTGAACCCGAGCCGGATCCTCATCCAGGGCGTACCCGGCTTTCGCGGTCTTGCCAGCTTGCCGAAGGTGCCCTTCGGCGACATGGCGGTGGCCGAGGTGATTGGCTGGATGGTGGAGGATGCCGGCACCGACATGGTCGTCGTCCACGCCGCGCACGGGCCGGTTGTCGTGATGACGGTCGGGCGATCCCGGTTTGGCGCCGCCCGGTCGCACACCGCAGCAGCGGTGCTGGCGGAGTTCGGCGCCCTGCGCGCCCGCACCATCGAGGAAATGCTCCATCTCGCGCAGCTTGCCACCCGGCGCATCCACCCGGTGCGCACCACGCTGGGCAGGGTGACCGTCGGGAGCGGCGCCGGCGTGCTGGTCAGCGACGCGATGGAGGCGCTGGGCCTGCCCATGCCGCTGGCGGCGCAGAAGCGGCTGGTCGGCCTGCTGCCCTCCGCCGCCGTGCGCAACCCGCTCGACCTCAGCCTGGTCGGCACCGTCACCGAGGCGATGCGCCGGCTCGGCGACAAGTTCGTGGAACAGCCGGGCCTCCCCACGCCGCCTGCCGAGCCGGTGGAGGACCCCTCCGCATCACCGGCCGAGGCCGGAGGGAAGGCGATGCTGGCGGCGGCCGGCATCCAAAGCCCGCCCGAACGTGCCTGCGCCGACGTCCAGGCCGCCATCGCCGCGGCCGAGGCGATCGGCTACCCGGTGGTGCTGAAGATCCTCTCGCCCGAAATCACCCACAGGACGGAGATTGGCGGCGTGCTGCTGGACGTGGCCGATGCCGCCGCCGTGCGGGACGGCTTCGCGCTGCTGTTGGCCCGGGCCGCGAAGAAGGCGCCGCATGCCCGGGTGCAGGGCGTGCTGGTGGCCAAGCAGCTGGTGGGCGGCGTCGAGTGCATCCTGGGCATCCATCAGGACCCGGTGTTCGGCCCTGTGGCGATGGTGGGCCTGGGCGGCATCTTCGTGGAGATGGTGCGGGACGTGGCGTTCCGCCGCTGCCCGTTCGGCGCCGATGTCGCCGAGAAGATGATCCGCAGCCTGCGCGGCGCGAAGCTGCTGCTCGGCACTCGCGGCAAGCCGGCGGTGGACGTGGCGGCCCTGGCACAGATGCTCTCCCGCCTATCCGCCTTCGCGCATGAGACCGGGCCGCGGCTGCAGGCCGTCGACCTCAATCCCGTCCTGGCCATGCCATCGGGCGCCTACGCCGTCGACCCGGTGGTCCAGATCAACGCCTGACCGGGCATTGTTCGGCAGCGCAGTCGCAATCGCCGCGCGGTTGCGCCATCGTGGCGCGGGTGACCGCAACGAGGACCGTGGCCGATGGCGCATTTGCTCGACACCGTGCAGACCGATGGCGAGCTGCCGCGCCGCACCGGCGTGGTCGTCATCGGCGCCGGCATCGCCGGCATCAGCACCGCGCTGGCCCTGGCCGAGAAGGGCGTCGCCGTCACCGTGCTGGAGAAGGGCCGCGTCGGCGCCGAACAGTCCAGCCGCAACTGGGGCTGGTGCCGCACCATGGGGCGTGACCTGGCCGAAGTGCCGCTGGCCATGGAAAGCGTGCGGATGTGGGGGCGCATGGCCGAGCGGGTGGGCGCCGACGTGGGCTTTCAGCGGGCCGGCGCCGTGTGGGTCGCCGACCACGGCAGCGCGCTCGACGCCCACACCGCCTGGCTGGATCGCGCCCGCGAATACCAGGTGGAATCCCGCCTGCTGGACGCGGAGCAGACCGCGACGCTGCTGCCCGATGCCGGCCGCCGGTTCGCCGGCAGCCTCTACACCCCGTCGGACGGCCGCGCCGAGCCTCACCTTGCGGTCCCCGCCATGGCGGCGGCGGCGCGCAAGCTCGGCGTGGTGGTCCTGGAGGGCTGCGCCGCGCGCGGGCTGGACGTCGCCGCCGGGCGCGTTGCGGGCGTGGTGACGGAGCGCGGGCGGATCGCCTGCGAGGCGGCCGTGCTGGCCGGCGGCGCCTGGTCGCGCCTGTTCTGCGGCAACCAGGGCGTGGGCTTTCCCCAGCTGAAGGTGCTGGGTTCGGTGTTCCGCACCGCACCCATGGCCGGGCCGGCGCTCTCCGTCGGGGGCACCCACTGGGCGTTCCGGCGGCGGACCGACGGTGGCTATACGATCGCCCGGCGCAGCAACATGCGCACGCCGATCGTGCCCGACAGCATCCGCCTGCTGCCGCAGTTCGGCCCGTCCTTCCTGCGCAACCGCGCCGAGCTGAAGCTCCAGTTGGACGGCCGCTTCGCCGCGGAATGGCGCACGCCACGACGCTGGGCGCTGGATCGCCCCTCCCCGTTCGAGGCCACGCGGGTGCTTGACCCGCCGCCGAACCAGGGCGACCTCGATTTCGCCCGGGCGGAACTCGTTCGCGCCTTCCCGGGTTTCGCCACCATGCAGGTGGCAGGCAGCTGGGGCGGCATGATCGACGTGACGCCGGACGGCGTTCCCGTCATCGGCGCCGTCGACGCGGTGCCGGGCTTCCACCTGGCCAGCGGGTTTTCGGGCCACGGCTTCGGCATCGGGCCGGGTGCCGGGCGGCTCATGGCCGACCTCGTGACCGGCGCCCCGCCGATCGTCGACCCGGCGCCGTTCCGCTTCGCCCGCTTCACCGAGCCCACGAGAAAGGCCGCCTGATGGACACGATGCCCCTGCCCGCAGCCCGCGTCGGCGCCAGCCGGCCGCAGCAATTCGCCATGGGGACGTTGGCCCTGGGCCTGGTGCTGCTGGGGATCTACACGCTGTGGAACTTCATCAGCGCCCTGGTCTGGGCTGGCGTCTTCGCCATCGCGCTGTGGCCGCTCTACAGCCTTGCGGTGCGGCGGTTCGGCACCGGGCGGCACAACGTCCTCTTGCCCGGCCTGTTCACGCTGGCCGTGGCCTTGGTGTTCATCGCACCGCTCGGCCTCGTCGGCATGCAGGTCGCGCGGGAGGCGCACGGCATGACCGACTGGGTGCGCAACGCGCAGGAGCACGGCATACCGGAGCCCGACTTCGTCCGTCACCTGCCGTTCGGCCAGGTCCAGGTGGACGAGTGGTGGCAGTCCAACCTGGCCGACCCCGGCAGCGCACGCGACCTCGTCCAGCGCACCACGCGCGGCCGAGTGACCGACGTGAGCCGGATGATCGGCGCGCAGGTCGCTCGACGACTGACCTTGTTCGCTTTCACGCTGGTGACGCTGTTCTTCCTGTTCAAGGAAGGCGACCGGGTGAACGAACAGCTGCGGACCGCCAGCCACCGCGCGTTCGGCCCGGATGGCGAGCGCATCGGCCGCCAGATCATCGCCTCCGTGCATGGCACGGTGGACGGGCTGGTCCTGGTCGGCATCGGCGAAGGCTTTCTGCTCGGCATCGTATATGCCGTGGCTGGGGTGCCGCACCCCAGCATCTTCGGTGCGCTGACGGCCGTCGCGGCGATGATCCCGTTTGCCGCTCCGGTGATCTTCGCGCTGGCGGCGCTGATCCTCATCGCCCAAGGGTCGTTGATATGGGGCATCGCGGTCCTCTGCATCGGCATGGCCGTGACCTTCACCGCCGACCACTTCGTCCGCCCGGTGCTGATCGGCGGCGCCACCAAGCTGCCGTTCCTCTGGGTGCTGCTCGGCATCCTGGGCGGGGTGGAGGAGTGGGGGCTGATCGGCCTGTTCGTCGGGCCGGCGATCATGGCCGCGCTGATCCTGCTGTGGCGGGAATGGGCGTGCGGCCGTCGGAACGCATGAGCCGGGAAATCCGGCTCAACGCCTTCGACATGGCCTGCGTCGGCCACATCCAGCAGGGGATGTGGACGCATCCCCGCGACCGCTCGGCTGGATACGACACGCTGGCGCACTGGACCAGCCTGGCCACGCTGCTGGAGCGCGGTCTGTTCGACGGGCTTTTCCTCGCCGACGTGCTGGGCGTCTACGACGTGTTCGAAGGCAGCCCGAGCGCGGCGCTGCGCCACGCCGTGCAGGTCCCCCTGCTCGACCCGCTGATGCTGGTGCCCGCGATGGCCGCCGTCACGGAGCATCTGGGCTTCGGCGTGACGGTGAACCTCGCCTACGAACAGCCTTTCACCTTCGCCCGGCGCATGTCCACGCTCGACCAGATCACCGGCGGCCGGCTCGGCTGGAACATCGTGACCGGCTACCTGGACAGCGCCGCGCGTGCGATGGGGTTCGCCGCGCAGATGGCGCATGACGACCGCTATGATTTGGCCGACGAATTCATGCAGGCGGTCTACGCGCTGTGGGAAGGGAGCTGGGAGGACGATGCGGTCTGCCGGCAGCCCGGCCGCTTCACCGACCCGGCACGGGTGCGCCGGGTGCGGCATGGGGGCGCGCAGTACCGCATCGACGCGATGGCGCTGGTGGCACCGACGCCGCAGCGCACGCCGGTGCTGTACCAGGCCGGCAGCAGCGACCGGGGCCGCGCGTTCGCCGGGCGACATGCCGAATGCGTATTCGTCAACGGCGGCAGCAAGCCCGCGGTGGCGCGCCTGGTGGCCGACCTGCGCGCCCGCGCCGCACCGCGCCCGATCCGCGTGTTCGTTGGCGCGACCCCGGTCCTGGGGCGCACGACGGCGGAGGCGCACGCGCTACTGGCGGAGTACCGCGCGCATGGCAGCGTCGAAGGCGCGCTGGCCCACGCGAGCGCGTCCCTGGGCATCGACTTCGCGCGCTATGACTGGGACGAGCCGGTGGATGCCTCCCCCACCGAGGCGATCCGCTCCAACGTGGAGGCGATGACGCGCCAGCTTGGCCCGGGCTGGACCAAGCGGATGCTGGCCGCGCGGTTCGTGCTGGGCAGCCGACAGCCGCCCATCGTCGGCAGCCCGGCGGAGGTGGCGGACGAGTTGCAGGCGTGGGTGGAGGCAGCGGACGTGGACGGCTTCAACCTCTCCCGCACGGTGGCGCCGGAGTGCTGGGAGGCGATCGTGGATTTGTTGGTGCCAGAGCTGCAGGCCCGCGGCGCCTACAAGCACGCCTATGCACCCGGAACCTATCGGGAGAAGCTGTTCGGCGCCGGCCCCTACCTGGCCAGGCCCCATCCCGCCACCACCCGTCCGTGCCACGCCATGACGACGGCGGAGCCGCCGTAGGGCGGCCATCTACCAAGCGCGAGGCCCTACCCCGTCCGTATCAGCTTCGCGACCGGGGTCACGCGGAGAGCGGCTCCGCGATGTCCTCCAGTGACTTGCCTTCGGCGTCCACGCCCAGCCACGCCTCCATCGCCGCCCCCGCCAACATCAGCACCCCCGCGACGCAGTAGCCGCCGGACAGCGCCCAGGCCGAGCCGGCGGCGATCAGCTTGCCGAACAGCCACGGCGCCGCCGCCCCGCCGATCAGCGTGCCAAGCGCGTAGAACACGGCAATGGCCAATGCGCGCGTCTCCAACGGGAAGATCTCACTCGCCGTCAGGTAGGCGGAGGAGGCCGCGGCGGAGGCGAAGAAGAACACGGCCACCCAGCACAGCGTCTGCGTCGTCGCCGAAAGCAGCCCCATGCCGAACAGCACCGCCACCGCCATCAGCAACAGTCCGGAGACGGCGTAGGTGCCGGCGATCATCTTCCTGCGCCCGACGGTGTCGAACAGATGCCCGAGTGCGAACGGGCCGACCAGATTGCCCAGGCAGAGCGGCAGAATATAGAGCCCGATCCGGGCGTCCGGCACGCCCTCGTAATGTTGCAAGACCAACCCGTAGGTGAAGAAAACCGCGTTGAACAGGAAGGCCTGCGCCACCATCAGCATCAGCGCGAGGGCGGACCGCCCGCGGTGCCGGCCCAGCATGGCGCCGAACACCAGGCCGAAGCCGAACGTCTTGCGCGGGTGGATGGTGAGCGAGCCCTCCGCCCGCGGCAGTGCCCCGCCGCCGCCGTGGCTCACCCGGCGCTCGATGTCGTCGATGGTGCGGCGCGCCTCGCTTTCCTGCCCGTGCGTCACCAGCCAGCGTGGGCTTTCCGGCACCCAGTGGCGCAGGAACAGGATGGAGATGCCGAGCACGCCGCCGATGCCGAAGCCGAGGCGCCATCCCCAGTCGAGCGGGACCAGGGCGCCCGACAGCAGCGGGATGGACGCCGCGGCGCCCGCCGCCGCCCCACCCCAGTAGCTGCCGTTGACCATGAGGTCGATGCGGCCCCGCAGCTTGGCGGGCACCAGCTCGTCGATGGCGGAGTTGATCGCCGCATACTCGCCGCCGATGCCGAGCCCGGTGATGAAGCGGAACGCGGCGAAGCTCCAGAAATCCCATGCGAAGGCGGACAGCAGCACGCCCAGCACGTAGATGCCGAGGGTGACGTTGAAGATCATCTTGCGGCCCAGCCGGTCGGTCAGCCAGCCGAAGAACAGCGCCCCGGCGACCGCGCCGACCACGTAGACCGACGCGACGCTGCCCACGTCCTGCGCGGTGAGGCCCAAGGTGCGTTTATCCTGCAGCACCGGACCGAGGGAGCCGACGATGGTGACCTCGAGCCCGTCGAGGATCCAGGTGACGCCGAGCGCGATGACGACCAGGAGGTGGAAGCGGCTCCATGGCAGGCGGTCGAGCCGCGCGGGGATGTCAGTCTGGATGGCCCCGCTCAATGGTGTTCCCCCGTTTGGTCGGATGGGAACAGCAAGGCAGCGTCAAGGTTGCCAGGGCGCTCCCTCCGTGGCCATTCCAATCGCCTTGAGAAGGCAATCGGAACCGTCTGGCCACGACGCCCTGGACCCGCCAGAGGACAGTCGTCCTTTGGAAACCTCGTGTCAGCTGTCCAGAGGACGACTGTCCTCTGGCGGGGTGCGGGGCAGCGCCCCGCCCTTAACTCCTTCGCTTTTTCTTTCGATCTACATTCCTCTTATGTTCCCGTCCGGCCCCTGGACCGTCCTGCCCGACTGGCGCCTGCCCCGCCTGCGCCGGCGCATCGATGCGGTGGTGCTGATGCCGCGGGCCATCGTGGCCTGCACGGTCCGCGCCGGGCGGCGCCACAGCGCGCGCGACCGCGATGCCGCGGAGGATGCCGCACTCGACCTGCATGATTTCCACGCCGGCAGCGGCGGGCACCCGGTGGTGCCGCTCCTGGTCACGTTGGACGCCGCGCGCAACACCGCCGCCCGGCCGCTGATGCTGCCGGGCGTGACACCGGTGCTGGAGGCGAACGCCGCCACCTTGGAGCCGACCCTGCGGGAGATCGCCGCCGCGACCGCCTTCGGTCCGGTGCTCGCCGCCGCAGAGTGGCAGGACGCACCATACCGCCCGGTGCCCTCGCTGATCGAGGCGGCACGCATGCTCTACGCCCGGCATGGCGTGGCCGATATCCGCACGGCCCATGCGGAGGCGCACAACCTCGGGGCGACCCGCGCCGCCATCAGCCACGCGGTTGAACAGGCGGCCGCCACGCGGCGACCCACCATCCTGTTCGTCACCGGCATCCCCGGCGCGGGCAAGACGCTGTGCGGGCTGGACACCGCTTTCACCGGACAAGCCGCGTTCCTGACCGGCAATCCGAGCCTGGTCCACGTGCTGCGCGAGGCACTGGCCCGCGACTCGGGCCTGTCGTTGCGGGCGGCGCGGCAGCGGATGGAGGGGGTGATCCAGGCGCTTCCGGCGTTCCGGGACTGCTATGCCGGCGGTGGCGTGCCGCCCGAGCGGGTCGTCGTGATCGACGAGGCGCAACGCTGCTGGTCCGCCGGCCACGCGCGCGCGAAGACAGGCTCGCGCGCCGTGCCGTTGACGGACAGTGAGCCCGCCCTGCTGCTCGACATCATGGCGCGCCGATGCGACGGGCCGGTGATCCTGTGCCTGATCGGCACCGGGCAGGAAATCCATGATGGCGAGGGTGGCCTGGCCGAATGGGGCGAAGCGCTGCGGACGCGGCCGGCATGGCGGGTGGTCGCGGCGCCGGACACCACCGTGGCCGCCGAACCGCGGCACCGCCTGCCGGACCTGCCCGGCCGCGTGCCCGATGCCGCACTGCACCTGGACACGCCGGTGCGCTCGCTGCGCAGCGCGGTGGCGCCCGCCTGGGTGGACGCAGTACTGGCCGGCAACCCGCTGACGGCGCGCGAGCTGGCGCGGGAGGGCGTGCCGTTCAGCGTCACCCGGGACCTGGCGGTGCTGCGCGCGCGGCTCCGGCGTGCCTGCCGTGGGACACGGCGTGCCGGGCTGCTCTGTTCCTCCGGCGCACGGCGGCTGCGGGCGGAGGGGCTGGGCGCGACGCTGCCGCATGACGACCCGGGCGCAGTGGCACGCTGGTTCCTCGACCGATATCCGGACGTGCGCGCCTCCGACGCGATGGAGGTGGCGGCGACCGAGTTCTTCGCGCAGGGGCTGGAGCTGGATGCTGCCGGACTGTGCTGGGACGGCGATCTTGTATGGGATGGTGCCGCCTGGCAGGCCCGTGCCTTCCGCGGCACCGCATGGACCCGCCCGCGCGGCGCGGCCAAGCGCCTGAACAAATGCAACGCCTATCGCGTGCTGCTGACCCGGGCGCGGTACGAGACGGTGATCTGGGTCCCACCGGGCGACGCTGCCGACCCGACGCGCGACCCGGCGCTGCTGGACCGCACCGCCGATTACCTGCTCTCCTGCGGCGCCCATCGCGTGGGAGGACGGTGATGTCGGGACGGCTGCTGCTGCTGTGCGCCTTGGCCCTCGGGTCCATGCCGGCCTGGGCAGCCGACCTCAAGGTCGCGACCTGGAACATGGAATGGCTGACCACCCGGCCGGCCGGCGACCCAGCGCTGCCCCAGGACGTTCAGCCGAAGGACGCCGCGGACCGAGCCGACCTGCAACGCTACGCAGCGCAGCTGAACGCCGATGTGGTCGCCGTGCAGGAGGTCGACGGACCGGCGGTGGCCGCTGCCATCTTCCCGCCTGACCGGTACGGGCTCTACTTCACGAAGGACAGCGTGGTGCAGCGGGTCGGCATCGCCGTCCGTGCTGGCATACCGGTGCACCAGAACCCCGACCTGGCTGCGCTGGACGTCACCCCCGAGGCAACGCACCGCCTGCGGAGCGGCGCGGACGTGACGCTGGATCTGCCATCCGGGCCGGTCCGCGTCCTGGCGGTGCACCTGAAGACGGGCTGCCAGCGGGACCGGCTGGACCAGTCGCGCCGCGAACCGTGCGCCGAGTTGCGGCGGCAGGCCGTCGTGCTGCAAGGCTGGGTGGCACAGCGGGTCCGGGAGGGCGTGCCGTTCATCGTCCTGGGCGACTTCAACCGCTGGATGGACTCGACGGATGGCTTGCTCGCCAGCTTGCTGGCTGCCGCCCCGCTTGCCCGGGCGACGGAGGGGCATGACAGCCCCTGCTGGGGCGGCGAGCACTTCATCGACCACATCCTGGCAGGCGGCGCGGCGCGGTCGTGGCTGGACATGTCGTCCCTGCGCGTCCTGGTGTATCGCGAGGGCGCGGACCGCAAGGAGCACCTGTCCGACCACTGCCCGGTGTCCGCTCGCTTCCATCTGCCGGGGTGATCGGGTTAAACTTGGCGCTCTCTCGCACTGGAGTGCCCGCATGCCCGAATATACCGCCCACGCCACCACGATTGCCGGCCGCAACGGCCACGTGGACAGCAGCGACGGCGTGCTGAAGCTGGACCTCACGCTGCCGAAGGAAGTCGGCGGGCCGGGCAAGGCGGGCGCCACCAATCCGGAGCAGCTGTTCGCCGCCGGCTATTCGGCGTGCTTCGGCGGTGCCGTGAGCGCGGTCGCGTCGGCGGAGAAGGTGAAGGTGGGCGAGGTCAGCGTGAAGGCGGACGTCACCCTGCACGTCGATCCCGGGCCCGACTTCTACATCTCGGTGAAATTGGGCGTGAAGATCGGCGACGTGGACCACGCCACGGCGGAGCGGCTGGTGCACAAGGCGCACGAGGTCTGCCCCTATAGCAAGGCGACGCGGAACAACGTGAAGGTGGAGCTCTCCGTCCTGTGAGCATCGCGCTCGTCACCGGTGCCACCGCCGGTTTTGGGGACGCGATCACTCGGCGCCTCGTACGCGATGGCCACCAGGTCATCGCCACGGGGCGCCGGAAGGAACGGCTCGACGCTTTGGCGTCCGAACTCGGCGACGCGGTCCTGGCCTTCCCGCTGGACGTGACGGACGCCGCGGCGGTGGCGGCGCTCCCGAGCGGCCTTCCGGCCGGGTGGCAGCAGGTCGACATCCTCGTCAACAATGCCGGCCTGGCACTTGGGCTCGATCCGGCTTGGAAGGCGAGCCTGTCCGATTGGGAGACGATGGTCTCCACCAACGTCACCGGGCTGATCGGCGTCACCCGCGCGCTGCTACCGGGCATGGTGGAGCGCAACCGCGGTTACGTCATCAGCCTGGGCAGCACCGCCGGCAGCTACCCGTACCCGGGTGGCCACGTGTATGGCGCCAGCAAGGCGTTCGTCACGCATTTCATGCTGAACCTGAAGTCGGACCTCGTGGGCACCAACGTGCGGGTCACCAGTGTGGAACCCGGCCTGGTGGGCGGCACGGAATTCAGCAGCGTTCGCTTCGGCGGGGACGCTGACAAGGCGGCCGGAGTGTACAAGGGCACGACGCCGCTCACGGCCGAGGATATCGCTGAAACAGTGGGCTGGCTGGTGAGCTTGCCGGAGCACGTCAACATCAACCGGGTCGAGATGATGCCGACTTGCCAGGCGCCCGGACCGTTGGCGATCAAGCGCGGCTAGAGAAGGCCTCGAGCCATGCTCCACATGCCGGCGCCTTGTACCACGGTGCCGCATGGCGCTCGGCGTGGTCCATGCGACAAGCTGATTTAGGCGCCGAGCAGACCGTCCTGTCTGAGGCTGCGCCAGGCGCCGTTGCCGACGATGATGTGGTCGTGCAGCACCACGTCGACCGTCGCCAGAGCGCGGCGGACCAGACCGGTCATCTGGAGGTCCTGCGCCGACGGCGACGGATCGCCGCTGGGATGGTTGTGCACCAGGATCAACGCGGTCGCGTGCAACTCGAGCGCCCGCTTGGCGACTTCGCGGGGGTAGACGGGCGTGTGGTTCACCGTCCCGCGCGCCTGCGCCTCGTCGGCAAGCAGGCGGTTCTTGCCGTCCAGGAACAAGATGCGGAACTGTTCCACCCGCTCCCGGGCGAGTTGGGCGTTCAGGTAGCCCATCAAGGCGTCCCAACTCGATAGCACCGGCCGATCCTGCAGCTCGGATCGCATGAGCCGGATCGCCGCTGCCTGCACGGTCTTCAGCGCGGCGCTGCCTGCTTCGCCCATGCCATCGACGCTGCGCAGTTCCGACAACGGTGCGGAGATCACGCCAGCGAACGTCTTGAAGCGGGACAGCAGCAAACGCGCAATGGGCTTGGTGTCCCGCCTCGGCAGCGCCAGGAAAAGGACGAGTTCGAGCAGCTCATGATCGGCCACGCTCTCCGGCCCGGTCGCGAGCAGGCGTTGGCGCAGGCGTTGGCGATGCCCTTCGGCGCTGACCGGCGATGGGGGTGTCGGGTCGAGGTCGAGCGGCAGATCGGCCATGTGGCGAGCGTGCCATGCGGACTGTCGACCCGGCAATTGCAAGGGAAGTTCCCTTGGCTCACCAACGTCGTGACGGTGGAACAAGGCCACCGCCACTCCTGTGACAGGTTACGCCGACGTCAGTGATCCTTGCCGCGACCGGTCTTGCCCTGAAGGGCATCGATGCGCTTGGAGGCGTCAGCCTTGGACAGGGATGGGTCGAACTCCTCGCCCGCTTCCTCGCAAAGCGTCTTCAGGTAAGACGCCTGCGCCCCCGTCATCGTCTCGTCGCCGGTCGTCCAGTTATCCGGGTCCTTGACGGTGTTGGAGGGTGTGGCGTCCGCGGGTGCAGTCTTTGGGTTTGTGCTCATGCGGCTTCAACGTTCCTGTCCACGATCTGTTCCCGGTGCCGGTCGGTATATCGGCCTATTCCGCAGCCTCCGCTTCCTCTTCCGGAGCGATCAACATGGCTTGTTCGACCACGACAGCCTGGTCGCGCACGCGCTTCTCGATGCTGGCGGCGACATCGGGATGGTCCTTGATGAAGTTCTTGGCGTTCTCCCGCCCCTGCCCGATGCGCTGGCTGTCATAGGAGAACCATGCGCCGGACTTCTCCACCACGCCGGCCTTCACCCCCAGATCGATCAGCTCGCCGCGCTTGCTGATGCCTTCGCCGTACATGATGTCGAACTCGACCTGCCGGAACGGCGGTGCCAACTTGTTCTTCACGACCTTCACGCGGGTCTGGTTGCCGACCACCTCGTCACGGTCCTTGATCGCGCCTATGCGGCGGATTTCCATGCGGATCGAAGCATAGAACTTCAGCGCATTGCCTCCGGTCGTGGTCTCGGGGTTGCCGAACATCACGCCGATCTTCAGACGGATCTGGTTGAGGAAGATCAGCATCGTCTTCGATTTCGACACGCTGCCGGTCAGCTTGCGCAGCGCCTGGCTCATCAGCCGGGCATGCAGCCCGACATGGGTGTCGCCCATCTCGCCTTCGAGTTCCGCGCGCGGCACCAGCGCCGCCACGCTGTCGATCACCACGATGTCGATCGCGCCGGACCGCACCAGCGTGTCGCAGATCTCCAACGCCTGCTCACCACCATCCGGCTGGGAGAGCAGCAGGTTGTCCACATCGACGCCCAGCTTGCGCGCGTAGATCGGGTCCAGCGCATGCTCGGCGTCGATGAAGGCGCAGGTACCGCCCTTCTTCTGCGCCTCCGCGATCGCGTGCAGCGCCAGCGTGGTCTTGCCGGAGCTCTCCGGGCCGTAGATCTCCACGATGCGCCCGCGGGGAAACCCGCCGATGCCGATCGCCATGTCCAGCCCGAGCGAGCCGGAGGAGATGACGTCGATCTGCTCGTCCGATCGAGCCCCCATCCGCATGATGGAGCCTTTTCCGAACGCCCGTTCGATCTGGCTGAGCGCGGCGTCGAGTGCCTTTGTCCTGTCCATCCGAAGATCCCCTATGCCGGCGCTTCACGCGGCGGGCGTGACTGTGCCCAGGCCGGGGAAGCCCTGCAACGGGCCCCCATGCCGCAACGAATACCCGATCACCCGGCGACACACAAGAACAAAACGAGACCGTCCTAGAGCCCAACCGCCACGCCACTGCGCAGGATATGGCTGCAGCCCAGCCGCGCGGCCTCGGCCACCGGGTCGTCCACCGGGTCCAGCGCGGCCACCGTCGCGAACCCCTCGCCTCGCAACCGGACCGCCGCCGCGTGCTCCTCTCCGACTGGAACGAACACCCTGGCTGGCAAACGCGGCGGAGCGCAGGCCCGCAGCACCGCGTCCGGATACAGGGTCAACCCGGTCGCCGGCTCGTCTTCCCCGCACACGTATCGGCCGCCGCGCCCCAGCACCTCGTGCCGCCCCGCCGCATACACGGCCGTGCACACGCCTGTATGGTAAGGAAGGTCGCGGAACTCCAGCGGGTCGACGGTGAGCTTCAGCGATGGAGCGCGGGCCTGGATCGCCCGCACCGTGCTTGCCAGGCGTCGGCACAGCGTGGCCGAGAGCGGGGGCAGTGCCGTCGCCTCCAATCGCTCCAGCGCCGACGTCGCCAGGCCTGCCGCCAGCAACAGCTCGCTCAACGTCCCAGCCATGCGGCCGCCATGCTTGACGACGGAGGCCACGTCCTTGCGGTCCAGCGCTCGCAACAACAGCTGCCGGGCCGGGCCGGTGAACCCCGCCTCGTCCAGCAGCGTCGGCGCGAGCCGCGGGAGCGTCAGGTCGAAGCTGATGCGCGCCAGGCCGAGCGCGGCCAGCGCCTCCGCCGCCACCAGCACCATCTCCGCATCCGCCGCCAGGCTGTCGCAGCCGATCAGCTCGATGCCCGCCTGCGCCACCTGACGGTCCGGCGCGATCTGGTTGCCGCGCACCAGCAGGCACTGCCCGGCGTAGCTCAGCCGCAGCGGCCGCGCCGCGCCCGCCAGCCGGGTCGTGGCGATGCGGGCGACCTGCGGCGTCATGTCCGCGCGCACCCCCATCATGCGGTGCGACTCAGGGTCCATCAGCCGGAAGATCTGGTCCGCCATGGCTGCGCCGGAGCCGGCGAGCAGCCCGTCCTCGAACTCCAGCAACGGGGGCTTGATCCGCTGGTAGCCGTGGGCGGCGAACACGCCCATCACCACCTCGACCGCCGCGGCCTCGGTTTCGGCTTCGGGCGGAAGCAGGTCCCGCAGCCCGGCCGGCAGCAACGCCGGGTTGACGATCGCGTCGGACAAGGTGTCGGGCATGGCCGCTCGGCTATATCATTGCCGAGACGGGGGCAGAAGCCGAGGCATACGCCCAGTCCAGCCAGGGCAGCAGCGCCTCGATGTCGGCCGCATCGACGGTGGCGCCGCCCCAAATCCGCAGGCCCGGCGGCGCGTCGCGGTAGCTGGCGATGTCGTGGGCGACGCCAGCCGCGTCCAGCAGCGCGGCCATCTGCGGCGCCCACTCCTCCACGCGCAGGCAGATGGAGGTGGGCGAGCGCGTGGCGGGTTCGGCCGCCAGGAAGCTCGCCCACGGCGTCTCCGCCTCCCAAGCCGCCACCAGCGCCAGGTTCGCCTCCGTCCGTGCGGCCAGCCCCTCCAGCCCGCCCTGCACTTCCGCCCAGCGCAGGCCGTCCAGCGCGTCGGCGACGCAGAGCATGGAGGGCGTGTTGATCGTGTCGCCGCGGAACAGGCCCGGCGCGATGCGGAAGATCTTCGGGACCGGCCAGGCCGGGCGGTGCTGCTCCAGCCGAGCCAGCGCGCGCGGGGACATCGCCAGCATGCCGTGCCCGGCCTCCCCGCCCAGCGCCTTCTGCCAGGACCAGGTGACGACATCCAGGCGATCCCACGGCAGGTGCATGGCGAAGGCGGCGGAGGTCGCGTCGCAGATCACCAGCCCGTCGCCGCGCCGCAGCCACGGCCCGTCCGTCAGCCGCACGCCGGAGGTGGTGCCGTTCCAGGCAAGCACGAGGTCGTGCCCCGGATCGACTTCGTCCAGGTCCGGCAGGCTGCCGTAGGGCGCGGCGAGCGTGCGCACGCCGGGCAGCCGCAGCTGCTCCGTGATGTCGGCGGCCCATTGCGCGGAAAAGCTCTCGAACGCCAGCACGTCGACGGGACGGGGCCCCAGCAGCGACCACAGCGCCATCTCCACCGCCCCCGTGTCTGAGGCGGGGACGATGCCGAGCTTCCACTCGGGCGGCATGCCGAGCAGGGCGGCGGAGCGGCCGATCACCTCCGCCAGCATGGCGCGGGCGGCCGGCGCGCGGTGGCTGCGCCCGAGCAGCGCCGTGTCCAACGCGGCGGCCTCCCAGCCCGGGCGCTTGGCGCACGGGCCGGAGGAGAAGCACGGGTTGGCGGGGCGCCGGGCGGGCTTGATCATCACCTGGCCGGTATAGCGGCGGGAGCGTCCCGGCGCACCCCTGCTTGCGGCAGACTCAGTAGGTGATCGTCGCCGTGACCGTGTCCGTGTAGGCGCCGGGTGCGACGACCTGGTTGGCGGGGATCTGGCCGTATACCGTGAGGGTCTGCGTCAGCCCGGTTCCGGTGCCGGTCTGCGTGTTGGTCCCGACGGTGCTGCCCCAGATGACGGAATGGGCCGCATCGGCGAACAGGCCGTAGCCCAACACGCTCGTATTGAACGTCATCTTGCGCTGCGACAGGGTCGCGCCGCTGCCCTGCCCCAGATCCAGCCCGACATTGTAGGTCGTCCCGACGGTGCAGAGCACGGCGAGGGTCGTGGTCGCGTTGACGGCGGCGCTGCTGTAGTTGCCGAAGGCGAGCGGCAGGGCGGTCAGGCTGCAGAACGACAGCACGGTCGCCGTCACCGCGATGGTGGATGTCGCGGTGGCGGCGTGCGCCATGTGCACGCTTTGCCCCAGCAGCAGGCACGCCGCCAAGCCGCCGATGCCGATGTTGGTGAACCGTCGCATCATGTATGTCCTCGCCCGATGGGAGACAGTGGCGCCCATTTTGGCTCCGGTATCCCATTGTCGTGGAGAAAGCCGAATATAATGCTTCATCCGCGTAGTATTCGGTGAATGGAACCGTGAACCCGCGGATTAATACGTTAGGAGCAGGGTAATCGTGTCACTGTACAGTCCCGGCGTCACGATCAACCCGGCCGGGATGGCGCCATAGGCCGTGTAGGTGCGGACCACCGGCGTCACCACGCCGAGCAGGTAGCCGTCCGTCAGCGTGAGCGAGCCGGCCGTCCCGTCACCCCAGACCTGCGTGTGCGCCGCGTCCCGGTACAGCTGGTATGGCAGGCTGGCGCCGCCGCTGGACAGGCTCCGCGATGCGACGCCGCCATGCCCGCCACCCAGCGCGACCGTGTAGGACACCAGGACGGACGCGGCGCTCTGGCAGCTGACCGACAGGGTCGCGGTGCTGGTGGTGGCCGTGCTGTTGAACGGGTTGTATGCGCCGAACGCCTCACTGGTCGCGCTGGCGGCGCAGACCTGGCCGCGGGACGGGTGCGCCAGTGTCGCCAGCAGGAGCACGATCGCGGCGGTCCTCACCCTGCGTGCCCGCCGACGCAGGGCAACGGCCCCAGCCGTGCCAACGTGCCGGGATGCGGCTGGAACTCGACCCGAACGCTGCAGGCCGCGCCGTCCGGCCGGGTGACGCTCAGCGTGTTGCTCGCGGCAAGCCCGGTCACGAACGCCTCGCCGTCGAAGCCGACCGTGGCCGCCTCGCCCGTCGCCTGCAGCACCGCGCGGCTGCCGACCGGGACCGGCTTGCCCGCGCCGTCCACCAGCCGCAGCAGCGCCCCCTGCGTCGGCTTGACCGCGAAGCGCACCACCACGCCGGAGCGGTCCTGCGGCCGCACGATCTGGCTGGGTGTCGAGACCGACGCGTCCGGCGGCACGTCGCGCGCATCGATGTCCAGCCGGTTCGGCTCGAACGACCGCAGGTCCGTCACCAGCCGGGTGCCGGAGGCGTCGGTCTCCCCGACCGGGCGGTTCTCCTGCAGCACGTGGATGCCCGCGACGCCGGACGTGTCCACCACGGCGAAGCTGTCCGTGATGGTGTTAGCGGCGAACAGCCTGTCGTCCACCGCCACGATGGAGCCCTGCGCCGAGGCACGGTACGCCGTCTGCCCGGCCGCACGGTCGGCCCCGACATCCAGCAGCGCCACGCCGCTGCGGTATTGCAGGTCCCCCGTCTCGCGTGCCGGCCGGCCCGCCGACGCTGCCAGCTGGTAGCCGTAATCCCCGGGTTCCGCCGCGGACCGCGTGGCCTGGACCGTGCCCAACGATTGGCCGCTGCCGACACTGCCGCTGGCCGCCACCGCGGTGCGGCCGTCCAGCGGGATGCTGATGCCGATGACCGCGCCCGCGCTGTGCCGCTGCGCCACGTCGTCGAAGGCGGTGGCATAGAGGTAGGCCCGGCCGTCCAGCACGGAGCGGGAATAGCTGACCGACAGCAAGGTCGTCCGGGTCGCCGGCGTGATCGCATAGGCCGGCGATTGCAGGAAATCGACGGACGCGGCAGACGCCCCATGCAGGCTGGTAGCGACCGCGTCGCGCCGGATCACCGTGAGCTGCACCCCGAACGCCCCCGCCTCGCCCAGCGAGAGGCCGGCGCCGGCGCGGGCGGTCAGGCGCGGCACGGTGTCGCCATAGCTGGCCGCCAGGTCGCGAAAGCCGGGGCCGGCCAACTGCACCGAGCCCGACAGGCTGATGCCCGACGAAATCCGCTCGAACCCCGCATAGGCCAGCCCGCCGCCATGTCCACGCCCGGCGCTGAACGCCCCGCTGAACGACAGCACGCCCAGCCCGGCCGCGGTCACGCTGGCGCCTCCCCCGCCCATCGCCACCGCCGGCGACGCCTCGGCATGCGCCTCCACCGTCAGCCAGTCGGTGATGCCGTGGCGGAAGCTGCCGGTGCCCGCCGCACCGCGGTAGTCGTCGCTCAACACGCCGTATCCCATCCGGACCGAACCGAGTTCGGCGGAGAACGAGCTCAGCCCCGGGGCCAGCAGGACGGTGCTGGCGTAGAACGGCAGCGTCTGGGTGACCTGCTGGCCGAGCGCGTTGGTGATCGCGACGGACACGCTGCCGGCGCCCGTGACCACCGGCAGCTGGCGCAGCTCGAACGGGCCCGGCGGCACGTCGCGCGACAGCAGCTGCACGTCGTTGACCAGCACGTCCACGCTGGAGGGCACGGCGACCGTGCCGGCGATGGTGGGCACCGGGAACGTCACCAGGTCCGAGCGCAAGGAGAAGTCGGTGGTGACCTGCACCCCGCCCAGGCGGACCGGCCGCGTCCAGGCGAGGCCGCCGGTGATGACGTCGCCAACCCGGTAGCGGCGCAGCGAGTCCGGGTCGGAATAGCTGTAGGCCGTCTCCAGCCGGGTGACGCTCCGCGCGCCGAACCCGTCGCCTCCCTGCGCGAGGAGTCCGCTGGCGAACACGCCGGCCGGGCTGAACACGCGCGCATCGAGTTGCCCCTGCACCACGGCGCGCCCGGCGGAGCTGGTGGTCACGACGTTGTAGTTGAGCACCGCCCCGGTGTCGCTCTGCACCGCCGGCAGGCTGGCCGGGGTGCGGCTATCGATCTCGGCCGGGACAAGGCTGGATGGCGCCGCCGTGATCTCCACGATCTGGCGTCGCTGGTCGACCGCGTAGGTGATGCCGGGCAGGCGCGACAGCGGCTCGACCGTGCTGTCGCCGCCGGCCGCGCCGGCCAGGGGCAGCAGCCCGATGGCCCGCAGCTCCTGCCGCGTGGCCGACAGGGCGGCGCCTTGCTGCTGGAAGGTGCCGAGCAGGCCGATGTCACGGCCGTTGATCACCACGGCCAGCATCAACTCGCGGCCGGGGGCGGCGTCCTCCGACCGGGCGATGCGGACCAGCAGCACCAGGCCGGCGACGACCACGGCAAGGCTGCGCCGCCACTGCACGGCGGCCAATCAAGGCACGGTGACGGGGACGGATGCTTCGAACCGGCCGCTATCCGACAGGCCGGAGAGGCGCACGACGGTGCCGGCCTGCAGCGCCGGGTTGCCGGCGATGCGCCACGCGCGCTCGGTCCGCGGCAGGATGTAGGGGTTGCCGTCGGCGACGACGCCCATGTGGCGCGGCCCGGCCGCCAGCTCGGGCGTGAGCAGGCGGGTGCGGCTGTTGCCCCTGTTGGTGGCGCGTAGGGTGGCCGACCGCCCGTCGCTGACGATGCGCCAGTCGAGGCTGGGCGCCATGCGGCCCGGTGGCTCCAGGAACAGCGGCAGGGACAACCGAAGGGCGAACTGCACGCCCGTCGTGGCGCGCGCGGACGGGATCTGGTCGACGAGCAAGCGGTAGGCCGCCTCCACCGCACCGGACGGCTTGCGCGTGACGATGCGGAAGGTCTGCGTCTCGCCGGCGCCGATATCGGTGATCGGCGGGCTGACGACGATGTCCTGCGTGGGTTGCAGCTGGTCGGCCTCGCCGGCCTGTTCCCAGGCGAAGGGCCGCACCTGGACGGTCACGCCGGAGGCGCCCGTGTTGGTGACGGCGACCGTGGTCGCCATCTGCCCGGGCGCGAGCTCGACCACGACGGGCGCCACCTGGACACCCTGCGCGCGGGCGTGACCTGCAGCGGCCAACAGCATCGCGGCCACGGCGGAGGAAGACAGCGAGTGCATTTTGCGCTCCAGCCAGATCAAAGGGTGGCTGCAGCCATACACCCAAGTTGTTGCGCCGCGGTTTGGGCGTATGAACGGGTCGGTGAGTCAGTCTTTAACGCCGTTCATAGATCCAGGTTGGTATCGCCCGCACCAGCTTTGCTCACGCGGGACAGTGCGAGCAAATAATGGCAGGCGCCGAGCGCGGCAGCCCAAGGGATCCACCGGGGTCCTGCTGTCCCGCATCGCTGCGCGATACGGGCTACGCTCGTGCTCGGCCGGCTCTCAGTGCGGCAGCCTGGGCAGGAGCCGCCACGCGACGCCCGCGACGCTGTTCACAGCGTCCTCGCTGCCGACCATGTTGGCCGCATCCGTGCGCTGGATGTCGTAGGTCTCGAACACGACATCGCTCGGGACGGCGTGGTTGGCGGCGAGCACCTCGAACAATCGTGCGCTCTCGGCAGCAAATCCCGTCCCGGAACCGTTGGGGGAGACGATGTAGTAGCTCCGCAAACCAGTTGCGCGCGCCCAGCGCAGTTCATCCAGGACGAACCGTTGATAGGGTGCCTGGAGAGCGAAGAAGACGTGCGGCGGCGCGTCGATCGCCAGGGCTCCGCCGGCCTTGGCCGCCGTACGCACGCAATCCCATAGCGGGTCGCTGAAGCGGCTGGTGCGGAACTGGCCGCTGTTGGGCGCGAACACGATGGCGACGCGAGAGAGTCCCGTTTGCTTGGCGGCAGCGATGTAGGCCGATGCACCGGGCGCTCCGTCGTGGCACAACCCGTTGATCAGCGCGGTGTCGGCTTGGACGCCCTGTTCGATGAGTTCCGGCCGATAGAAGTTCTTGAAATACCCCCCGGGCGTGTTGGCGTAGCCAAGCTCCACCACGGCCGGGCCGGTGTCGTGGAAAGCGGCCAGGATGCGCGCCCGCGTCGCGGCGTCGAGCGGTTTCCAACCTTCCGCGTGGATATAGAGGCCGACGTCGCACGACGCGCGGAGCTGTCGTGTGGCGGCGGGGTCGGCCAAGCTGGCGAAGCCGGTGACGCCACCGACCGTGACATGGGGCTGGCCGGAACACCGGGTTTGCCCCACGGCCTGCTGGCCGGGCAGCAACCAAGCGGCCCCGACGCAAGCGCCAACCACCCCCACCCGCCGCAGCCACGCCCACGGATACCTGGCCATTCTCCGCCTCGCTACTGGATACGCTCAACCAAAGACAGCATGCAGCCGGGCCGGGCCGTGTGGACGTTGACGAAGGCAGTCCGCGTATCGGCGAAGGCACGGCGAAGCGGTGCCTCCACTTCGACGCCCGGACAGACATGGCCCAGATCGTAGAGGCACTGATCCGCCGCATCGTAGGCACGGACGGAGACGAGAGCGCCTTTGCCGATGATCTCGGCCATCTCGTTGCGTGCCGAGAAGCGTTCGCACGGCTCGGCATGGATGAAGATCGGGCTCGGCGTCCAATAGATCCCCAACGGTCGCGGCAGGTTGTAGGAGCCGAGCAGCATCGGCTCGCCCGGTTGCGCGAAGGCGAGGCAGTGGCGGCAAGGCGCACCGCCATCGCCCTTCGCGGGCATGCGGCGCAGGATATTGCCGTTGTCGTCCATGCCGGTGCGGCGGAACCGCTCGGCTGTCTCGGTGGGGATGGCGATGCACTGATATCCATTCATGGTGACCCTCCTGTGGCCACACACTTGCCGGCGTCACCCCCGCGCCGCACTCCGCCGCTTGCTTTCCAATCGCGACGTGGCACGCATCGCGATGCGGGCTGCGGACTCTATCCGCTGAGGCGGCGGAGCATGGCGTCGGGGTCGTTGAGGAAGGCACGGGTGACCCGCACGTGTTCCAGGTCGTTCCACACCGCCGCCGTCAGCCGGCCGTCCACCACCTCCAGGATGGTGGCGCCCGGCAGCGCCAGCAGGATGGGCGAGTGGGTGGCGATCACGAATTGGCAGCCTTTGGCCACCATGTCCTGGATCATGATGATCAGCGCCAGGACGCGGCTGGGCGAGAGCGGCGTCTCCGGTTCGTCGAGGAAATACAGCCCGTCCGGCGCCAGCCGCTTGTCCAGCACCTTCAGGAAGGTCTCGCCATGCGAGCGCGCATCCGGATCGGCGCCGTACGCCTGCGTCAGCTGGCTTTCCTGCGCACGCGCCGAGCCGACCGCGAGCGTGCGACCGTAGCCGGGCCGCATGGTGCGGCCGAACTCCTCCGCATCGGCCCGGAGCGCCGCGATGTCGCGGGTCACCCGTCCGGTGAAACCGAACACGTCCTCCGCCCGCAGGAACAGGCGGGTATAGGCCTTGGCGGACCGTGCGAAGCGGAATCCCTCGTGGAAGCGCCGGGCGCTGCCAAGGGTCGGATCGGTCTCCAGCGAGTGGCTGCCGACGGCGGTCGCATCCGCGCCCCAGGCCATGCCCTCCAGCAGGGTGGACTTGCCACACCCGTTCTCGCCCACCAGGAAGGTGACGGCGGAGGTCAGGTGCAGGTCCTGCAGTTGCGCGATCAATGGCACGGTCCAGGGAAAGCCCTCCCCCACATGCCCCGGCCTGCGCGTGATGCGGTCGAGGAACATCAGACCCGCACGAGGTGCGCCAGCGGCCCATGCCCGGCGCCGATGCCTGGCGCGGCCGCGATCGCCGCCTGGACGTAGCCGCAGGCGCGCGACACCGCCGCCGGCAGCGCCATGCCGGCCGCCAACCCCACGGCAACCGCCGTCGCCAGGGTGCAGCCGGTGCCATGGGTGTGGCGGGTCGCCAGACGCGGATGCTCGAACGTCAGGATCCCGTCGGCGGTGGCCAGCATGTCCACCAGGGTTGCGCCCGAGCCATGGCCGCCCTTCAGCAGCACGGCCGGCACCCCCAGCGTCAGCAGCGTCTCGGCCGCGCCGCGCATCGCGGCGACGTCCGGGATGGCGTGGCCGACCAGCACCTCCGCCTCCGGAAGGTTGGGCGTCAGCAGCGTCGTCAGCGGCAGCAGGAACCGCTTCAACGCCGCGACCGCTTCGAGGTCGAGCAGGCGGGCACCACCGGAGGCCACCATCACCGGGTCCACCACCAGAGGCAGGCCGGTCGCCGCGAGCGCCGCCGCCACGAGTTCGACCGTGGACGCGGTGCCGAGCATGCCCGTCTTCACCGCGTCCACGCCGGGGTCCGCCAGGGCAACCTCGATTTGCTTGCGGATGAACTCCGGCGGCACGGGATGCACGTCGTGCACGTCCCACGTATCCTGCGCGGTCAGCGCCGTCACCGCCGTGCTGGCATGGGCACCCAGGGCCATGGCCGTCTTGATGTCCGCCTGGATCCCGGCCCCGCCGCCTGAATCCGAGCCGGCGATGACCAGGATGCGCGGGATCACGCCGCCCGGGCCCGGGCCTGCGTGACGTGCGCGATCGTCTCGCACAGATGGTCCACGATGCGCGTGACGAGGGTCTCGTCCTCCCCCTCCGCCATCACCCGCACCACCGGTTCGGTGCCGCTTTCCCGCAGCAGCAGGCGGCCGGTCCGGGCCAGGGTCGCCTCCGCCTCGGCCACCGCCGCGCGCACGCGGCTGTCGCCCAGGGGGGAGCCGCCGCTGAACCGCACGCTGCGCAGCCGTTGCGGCAGCGGGTCGAACAGGCGCAGCGCGACGCTGGCCGGATGCGGCTGCTCCACCAGCACCGCCAGCACCTTCAGGGCGGCGACAAGCCCGTCCCCCGTGGTCGAGTAGTCGGCGAGGATGACGTGCCCCGATTGCTCGCCCCCGAGGTTGAGGCCGTCCGCCCGCATCCGCTCCATGACGTAGCGGTCGCCGACGGCGGTGCGGCGCAGCGCCAGCCCCTGCCCGCCCAGGAAGCGTTCGAGGCCCAGGTTGGACATCACGGTCGCGGCCACCGCGCCGCCCCGCAGCCGCCCCGCCCCATGCAGGTTCACCGCCGCCAGCGCCAGGATCTGGTCGCCATCGACCAGCCGGCCGCGCTCGTCCGCCATCAGCAGCCGGTCGGCATCGCCGTCCAGCGCCAGCCCCAGATCGGCGCCGTGCTCGACGACGGCCTGGCACAGGTGCTCCGGTACCGTGGACCCGCAGCCGCGATTGATGTTGAAGCCGTCCGGCGTCACCCCGAGCGGGATGACGGTGGCGCCGAGTTCCCACAGCACGGTCGGCGCCACCTTGTAGGCGGCGCCGTGGGCGCAATCGACCACGATCTTCAACCCGTCCAGCGTACGCCCGCGCGGGAATGCCGCCTTCGCACTCTCGATATAGCGGCCAGCCGCGTCCACCAGGCGGGAGGCGCGGCCTAACGCCGCCGGCGCCGCCATGCGGTCGGACAGGTCGGACGCCATCAGCGCCTCGATCTCCGCCTCCGTCGCGTCCGACAGCTTGTAGCCGTCGGGGCCGAACAGCTTGATGCCGTTATCCTCGAACGGGTTGTGGCTGGCCGAGATCATCACGCCCAGATCGGCCCGCATGCTGCGGGTGAGCATGGCGATGGCCGGGGTGGGCAGCGGCCCCACCAGTTGCACGTCCATGCCGACGCCGACGAAGCCGGCGACCAAGGCGGGCTCGATCATGTAGCCGGACAGGCGCGTGTCCTTGCCGATCAGCACCCGGTGGCGATGGCTGCCGCGCACGAACATGATCCCCGCCGCCTGCCCCAGGCGGATCGCCGTCTCCGCCGTCATCGGGTCCGTGTTGGCGGTACCGCGGATGCCGTCGGTGCCGAATAGCCGCCTGCCGTTCACCATCGTGTTCGCGACCCGTGCCTCTCTGTTACAGTGTGGTAGCCGAGCCCGCGAGCGCGGACCAGACCCGCACCGCCTCCACGCTCGCCGCCACGTCGTGCACGCGCAGGATCGCGGCCCCCTGCGAGAGGGCGAACAGCCCGGCCGCCAACGAACCTGCCACGCGATCCCGGGGGACGACCTGGCCGCCCAGCGTGCCGATGAACCGCTTGCGCGACACCCCGACCAGCAGCGGGCGGCCGAGCGCGCGCAGGGGCGCCAGGTTGCGCAGGAGCGCCAGGTTGTGGGCGGCGCTCTTGGCAAAGCCCACGCCGGGATCGAGCACGATGCGCGCCGCGTCGATCCCGGCCCGCATGGCCGCGGCGAGCGTGTCCGCCAGCTCGGCCGCGACCTCCGCGGCGACGTCGTCGTAGACGGCCAGCGCGTTCATCGTCGTGGGGCTGCCGCGCATGTGCATCAGGACGATCGGGCACTGCCGGCCGGCCAGCAGACGGCTGGCCGCCGGGTCGTGCCGCAGGCCCGACACGTCGTTGACGATGCTGGCGCCGGCATCCAGCGCAGCCGCCATGGTCACGGCGTTGCGGGTGTCGACGCACAGCGGCACGCCCGCATCCCGCAGCCCCGCGATGACCGGCAGGATGCGGGCCTGCTCCTCGGATTGCGGCAAGGCGGCACTGCCGGGCCGGGTCGACTCGCCGCCCACGTCGATGAGGTCTGCGCCGTCCGCCGCCATGGCCTGCCCTGCCGCGATCGCCGCTCCTGGATCGAGGTGGTCACCGCCGTCGCTGAAGCTGTCGGGGGTGACGTTCAGCACCGCCATGATGGCGGGGCGGGCCGGAAGGTCCGTCCAGCGCCAGCCGGTCACGTGGGCCGGTAGTTCAGCCGGTTCGCCAGCCAGTTGCGCAACTCCAGCTGCGACGCCGCGTCCGCCAACACGGCGGACGTGCTGGCCGTCGCCGCCGACGCGCCGAGCGGCCGGACGCCGACCGCGCTCGCCTGCTCCTGCACGGGTGCGGAGTCGATCGCCTGCGCACAGGCCCGGCGCCACAGCGCGACGAGTGCGGCCGGGGTCAGATGCGGCAGGACCAGGGCCACGTCCAGCTCGGAAGCGGCGGCCGTGGCCCGCCAGGCCTTCCGCAGCGGCGAGTCGGGCCGTGAGGCGAGCAGTTCGCTGGCGTCGGGCGTGGCGGGAAAGGCTGGGTCGCGCTGGCGCCGCCCGGCCTCGTCCACGCTGCCGAAGGAAAACGCCGGCACCACCCCGGCAACGCCGAGCTGCTGCGCCACGTCGGCCACGCGGCGCCCATGCAGGCACACGGCGTCGACCTGGTGGCTGGACAACGCATCGGTGGCCGCGGCCTCCGCCAACCCGAAGACCGGCACCCATGGCACGCCCAGCAAGTCCAACGCCAGCAGTGCCGGCAGTTCCGGTCCGGCCGGGCCGGACGCCGCGATCCGCAGCGGGTTGCCGCCCGGGGCATGCGCGACCGGCACGCGGCTCATCAGCAGCCCCGGGGTGACGCCTGCCAGCGCCGGGATCCACTGCCCCACATCGAAGCGGGCGCGCGGGTCGCCGACCAGCCATGCCATCGCCGCACTGCCGGGCAGGAGCAGGGCGGTGCCGCCGTCGGGCACGGCGCGTGCCTCGAACTGGTTGGCCCCCGTCACGCCGTCGGCGCCGCCGACCACGTCCTTGCGCAGCGCGGTGCCCGGTGGCAGCGCCCGGCCCAGGCTTGGCGCCAGCCAGTCCGTCCATGTGTCCACCGGCCCGCCCTGCGGCCCGGCCACCAGCAGCGTGGCGCCCTCCGGGAACGAAGCCGACGGCGCCGCGGCGGCCGTGGCGAGCGCCACCGCCGAACCCACGACCAGCCGGCGCGTCATCGTTTGCGTCACTTCGACACCCCTCCGGTGGGTTTCTTTCCGGGCACTCGTAGCCCCGCCATGGCGCGTGTCAAACCGGCCTCATGAGTCGTAGGAAACCAGGGTCTCGAATGGCACGCCCAATTTGGCCTGGCCGCCGAGGAAGGCCAGTTCGATGAGGGCGGCCGCGCCCGACACCTCGGCGCCGACGCCCTGCAGCAGGGTGATGCCGGCCGCCATGGTCCCCCCGGTCGCCAACAGATCGTCGACGATGACCACCCGCTGCCCCGGCGCCACCGCATCCGCCTGGATCTCCAGCCGGTCGGTGCCGTATTCCAGCGCGTAGTCGTGCCCGATCACCTTGCCCGGCAGCTTGCCCCGCTTGCGCAGCATGACGAAGCCGCAGCCGAGCTTCAGCGCCAGCGGCGCCGCCAGCAGGAAGCCGCGCGATTCGATACCGGCCAGCAGATCCGGTTGCCACCGCCGCACGGCACGGGCCATCCGACCCATGGCGACCTGCCAGGCGTCCGGGTGCCGAAGCAAGGTCGAGACGTCGTAGAACAGGATGCCTGGCTTGGGGAAATCCGGGATGCTGGCGATGTGGTCCTTCAGGTCCATGGCTTTGTCCTCGCGATCTCGGGCGGCCCCTATAGCGGGGACCGCACCGTTGCGCTAACCGGCCGCATGTCCCGACCTGTCGCCGCCACGATCCTGGGTATCGCGTTCGTCATCTTTTACGTCGCTGCCGCCATTACCTTGCCCGACGTGCTGCCAAAACACTGGGCGGTCCAGGCGGCCTATTTCCTGATCGCTGGCGTGGCATGGGTGTGGCCCGTCCGCTGGCTCATGCTGTGGAGCGTAGGCCGCAGGTAATGTCCGGCTAGGGCTTCAATTATGCGTGACAGCTTGACCAATCATCGATACCTTGGCCAGAATCATTCCGGTGTCGAAATGACATATCATTTGTTATCGAATGGCCTGTTCGTCGACGACGCCGTCGACAACGATCCGAGCGCTCCTTACGGCACCGACGACGTTGCCTCATCAGGCCCGAGCAGCCAGTCCAGCACGGCTACCTCGGGCGACTCGCCCCACGGCGGCGAACCTGGCCAGACGCCCACGGTCGCGCCGAACACCGCCGAGGTGAGCTTCCTCACCGGCGTGGGGTCGAACGGGGTTTTGACGGCGCAATCCTACTGGGGGGCGACCGGCGCCCACAAGTGGATCAACAACTCCCCCTCGAGCACGAGCGGCCCTGCAGGCGTCGGCGGTGGAACCGTCACCTACTACTTCGACCCAGCATCGAACTGGACCGCCAGCGAGCAGGCCTCGCTTGCTGGCGGACTGTCGCTCTGGTCTGCGGTAGCCAACATCCAGTTCGCGCAGACCGGCACCGCGGCTGGAGCGGACGTCACGTTCACCCGCAACAGCCTGAACGAGGCGAACACCACCAACCCGTCCTATGCCGGCAGCGGCAGCAACCTTGGCGCAGATATCGGTGGGGCGGTCATCACCATCGATGACCGCGGCGGCTTCGGCTACATCGACTCGTTCTCCAGCGGCGGTGGCTACGGCTATGACACCGTCGTGCATGAGGAAGGCCACCTGCTCGGCCTCGGCCATGGCGGCGACTACAACTTTCAAGTCAATCCGGCAACGCAACAAAACGGCCCGTTCGACAGCCGGCTTTGGACGCTGATGTCCTATATACAGCCGGACAAGACGAGTGCGGAATACTATAGCTCGTACCCGGTCACCGGCACGAGTTGGGGCACGACCAGCGACGGCTACAGTCGCGCGCCCTATACATGGATGCCGCTGGACATCCTGGCGGCGCAGCAGATCTATGGTGTAGCCACCGTCACGCCGCTGTCGGGCGGCCAGGTGTTCGGGTTCGACACCAACATCGCCGCCTCCAGCGGGATCCGGCCGTATTTCGACTTCACGGTCGACACCACGCCCGTGATCACGCTGTACGATACCGGCGGCGGCAACACGCTTGACCTGTCGGGATACGCGACCAACAGCACGGTCGACATACGGGATGGGCATTTCAGCAGCGTCGCCGGGCTGACGAACAACGTCGCCATTGCCTACGGCACCCATATCGACACGGCCATCGGCGGGTCGGGCAATGACGTCTTCCAAGTGAATGCCGACAACGACGCGATCAACGGCGGCGGCGGCAACAACACCGTGACCTTCCTCGGCAATTTCGCCGATTACGTGATCTCCAAGGCTGCCAACCTCAGCGTCACGATCCGCGACTCGAACACCGCGCGGGGCGGGATCGACACGCTGACCAATATCCAGACACTGCAGTTCGCGGACAGATCGGTCCAGACCCTGACGTTGCCGGTAGCGGACCCGCTGTTCAACGTCGCCTACTACCTGACGAACAACCCGGACGTGGCGAAGGCCGGGGTCGATCCTTACCAGCATTACGAGCAATATGGCGGGTTCGAAGGGCGCGACCCGGACGCGTATTTCGACTCGAACTACTACCTGGCGCAGAACCCGGACGTGAAGGCGTCAGGCGAGAATCCGCTGCAGCACTTCGAGACCTTCGGGTATCTCGAAGGCCGGGCGCCGAGCCTGCTGTTTTCGGACGCCTCCTACCTCGACGCCTACCCGGACGTGAAAGCGGCGGGGGTCGACCCGCTTGTCCATTACCTCCAATTCGGCCAGGCAGAGGGTCGCATGGCGTTCCTTTCGGGCGGCGCCGACCCGGCGGACCCGCTGGTCAATCCCACCTATTACGACCCCCAACTCGGCGCCACGCTGCTACCGACCGGAACGCCGGCGCAGCAGCAGGCGGCCTACAGCTACGACACCGTCGGCTGGCACGAGTTGCTGAACCCCGACACCCTGTTCAACACCAGCTATTACCTGTCCCACAACCCGGACGTCGCCGCCGCCGGCATCGACCCGCTGCTGCATTACGAGACGTTCGGCTGGAAGGAAGGGCGCGATCCATCCGCCGCGTTCGACACGAACAAGTATCTCGCGGCCTACCCCGATGTGCGCAACGCCGGCATCGATCCGTTGCTGCATTACATCCAGAACGGCCAGGCGGAGGGACGGCAAACCTTCTCGGTGTGATTCCGGCAGGTGGGGAACCACCGGCTGCCCTTCACAGAAGGGTCATTTTCCTGTCACTGTGCTGAAACGATGGGGCCCTACCCCGCAGTGCACCACGACGGTTGAGGAACTCCGATGCAACGCCGCACTCTTCTCTCGGGCGCCGCCGCCCTGGCAATGACGCCGGTCCTGCAGGCCCGCGCCCAGGCAGGCAAGACCCGCGTCGTGTTCTGGCACGCCATGACGGCCGCGTTGGCGGAGGAGGTGAACCGCCTCGCCACCGCGTTCAACGCGTCGCAGGCGCAGTACGAGGTGCAGCCCGTCTTCAAGGGGAGCTATGCGGAGACGCTGACCGCCGCCATCGCCGCCTATCGCGCCGGGCAGGCGCCCAACCTGGTGCAGGTGTTCGAGGTCGGGACCGGCACCATGCTGGCAGCCGGCGCCGCGGTGAAGCCGGCCTGGCAGCTGATCCAGGAGACCGGGGCCGACATCAAGCCGGACGCCTACATCCCCGCCGTCCGCGGCTATTACAGCCTGGCCGACGGCCGCATGGCCTCCGTGCCGTTCAACTCCTCCACCGCCGTGATGTGGATCAATGCGGACGCGTTCGAGAAGGCCGGGCTCGACCCGGCCAAGCCGCCCGCGACCTATGACGACCTGACCCATGCGGCCGACGCGCTGAAGAGCAAGGGCGGCACGCCGATCGTCATCTCCTCCGGCTGGTTCTCCTGGATCCACCTGGAGGAATACGCCGCCATCCACAACATCGCCTTCGCCACGGAAGGCGACGGGTTCAGCGGGTTGGGCGCGCAGCTGGAGGTCAACAAGCCGGATTTCGTCAAGCAGCTGCAGCGCTTCCTCGACTGGCAGAAGGACGGCCTGTTCAAGTACGGAGGGCGGGACAACGCCGCGGACTCCGTGTTCCTCTCCGGCCAGGCCGCCATCGGCTTCAACAGTTCCGGCGAGCGTGGCGACCTGATCAAGAGCGCCCAGTTCAAATGGGCGCCCGCCTTCCTGCCCTACGACCCGGCGATCGTGGCCTCGCCGATCAACTCCATCATCGGCGGCGCCAGCATCTGGGCGATGACGGCGCCGAACCGCCCGGCGGACGAGTACAAGGCCTCGGCGGCCTTCCTCGCCTTCCTCGCCCAGCCGGAGAACGCCGCCTCCTGGCACCAGCACACGGGCTATGTGCCGGTGACGCTTGCCGGGTACGAGCTGTCCAAACAGCAAGGCTACTACGCCAAGAACGCCGGCACCGAGCTGCCGATCCAGCAACTGACCCGCGGGACGGTGACGGAGAACAGCCGCGGCCTGCGGCTGGGCCGGCTGCCGGAAATCCGCAACATCCTCTACGAGGAGGTGGAGAAGGCGCTGCAAGGCCAGCAGACGGCACAGGCGGCCCTGGACAGCGCCGCCAGCCGGGGCAACCGGGTGCTGCGCGAATTCGAGAAATCCGTCCGGACCTGACCTCGCGCCAGCGCGGCCCCTGTTATGCGCCGCACGATCTTTCCCGGTTGGGTGCTGCCCGCCTGCCTCGTCCTGCCGCAGCTGGCACTGACGGCCGTGTTCTTCCTGCTGCCAGCCGGTGAGGCGATCCTCTCGAGCGTGACGCGGACCGACCCCTTCGGCCTGTCCTCCGTCTTCGTCGGGCTCGAGAACTTCGCCGACCTGTTCGGCGACCCGCTCTACCTCGAGACGATCGAGCGTACGGTCGGCTTCGTCGTCGCCGTCTGCGTGCTGTCGATGGGCACGGCGCTGTTGCTGGCCGTGCTGGTGGAGGGGGTGGTCCGCGGCCGCGGCTTCTACCGCACGATGCTGATCTGGCCCTATGCGGTGGCGCCGGCGGTGGCCGCAGTGGTCTGGCTGTTCCTGCTGCATCCGCAGATCGGCCTGTTCGGCCGCTGGCTGAACCACGCCTTCGGCTGGGACTACCAGCTGAACGGCTTCCAGGCGATGCTGCTCGTGGTGCTGGCCAGCGCGTGGAAGCAGGTCAGCTACAACTTCATCTTCTTCGTCGCCGGCCTGCAATCCGTGCCGAAGACGATCACGGAGGCCGCCCGCATGGACGGCGCCCGCGGCCTGCACCGGTTCCGCACGATCACCCTGCCGCTGCTGATGCCGACGATCTTCTTCCTGGTCGTGGTCAACGTCGTCTATTCGGCCTTCGACACGTTCGGCGCGATATGGGCGCTGACCCAGGGCGGCCCAGGAAAGGCCACGGAGACGCTCCTGGTGAAGGTGTACCGGGACGGCGTGATCAACCTCGACTTAGGCTCGTCCTCAGCGCAGTCGGTGGTGCTGATGCTGGGGGTGATCGTGCTGACGTCGGTGCAGTTCCGCGCCATGGGACGCAAGGCGCGGTGAGCCGCGCCCTCACCCACGCGTTCCTCATCCTCGGCGTCTTGCTCTTCGCCCTCCCGCTCTGGATGATCCTCGCCGGGTCGACGCAATCACCCGGCGCCATCGCGCGGGGCGACCTGTCGCTGGTGCCGAACCTGTCCGGCCTTGGCGTCTATGCCGACGTGCTCACCCGCGGCGGCGCCGGGGCGCAGCCGGTGTGGCGGATGCTGCTGATCTCCTTCGGCATGGCGCTGACGATCGCAGTCGGCAAGATCGTCATCTCCGTCCTGTCGGCCTACGCGGTCGCGTTCTTCCGCTTCCCGCTACGGATGGTGGCGTTCTGGATCATCTTCATCACGCTGATGCTGCCGCCCGAGGTCCGCATCATCCCGACCTTCGACGTGATCGCCGGGTTCGGCATGATCAACACGTTCGGCGGCCTCACCGTGCCGCTCATGGCGTCGGCCACCGCGACGCTGCTGTTCCGCCAGGTGTTCCTGGTGGTGCCGGACGAACTGATGGAGGCGGCGCGCATGGACGGCGCCGGGCCGTGGCGGTTCCTGCGCGACATCCTGCTGCCGGTCTCCGCCGGGAACGTGGCGGCGCTGTTCGTCATCCTGTTCGTGTTCGGCTGGAACCAATACCTCTGGCCGCTGCTGGTCGCGACCGACCCGCGATTGGATACGATCGTGATCGGCATCGTGAAGATGATCGGCGTCGACACCTCCGTCGAATGGAACCGCGTCATGGCGGTCGCGGTGCTCGCGATGCTGCCGCCGGTCGCCGTGGTGCTGTTGATGCAACGCTGGTTCGTCGCCGGCTTGACCGAAGGCGAGAAGTAGATGGCAACCCTGCAACTCGCCGGCCTGCGCAAGAGCTTCGGCACGACGCAGATCCTGCAGGGCGTCGACCTGACCCTGGCGGACGGCGAGATGCTGGTGATCGTGGGGGCCTCGGGGTGCGGCAAGTCCACCCTGCTGCGCCTGGTGGCCGGGCTGGAGACGCCGACCGAGGGCCGGATCCTGCTGGACGGCCGCGACATCACCCGGCTGGACCCGGCAGCGCGCGACATCGCCATGGTGTTCCAGAACTACGCGCTCTACCCGCACATGACGGTGGCGGAGAACATGGCCTACGGCCTGCGCATCCGCGGCCTGTCGAAGGAGGCGATCCGCACCCGGGTGGAGCAGACGGCCGCGTTGCTGGGCTTGGAGAAACTGCTGACCCGCCGCCCGCGCGAGCTGTCGGGCGGGCAGCGCCAGCGCGTGGCGATGGGCCGCGCCACGGTGCGCGAGCCGAAGCTGTTCCTGTTCGACGAACCGCTGTCCAACCTGGACGCGGCGCTGCGGGTGCAGATGCGGGCGGAGATACGGCGCCTGCAACGCCGCCTGGGCGTGACCAGCCTGTATGTCACGCACGACCAGGTGGAGGCTATGACGCTCGGCGACCGCCTGCTGATCCTGCACCAGGGCGTGCCGGTCCAGTTCGCGCCGCCGATGGAGGTGTTCACCCGGCCCGCCACCGCCTACGTCGCCGGCTTCATCGGCGCCCCGGCGATGAACTTCCTGCCCGCGACCTTGGACGGCACCCAGGCGCGGTTCGCCGGCAGCCACATGGTGACGCTGCCGCACGGTCACGCCGGCCATGCGGCGGTGACGCTCGGCATCCGGCCGGAACACGTGGTCGTGGCACCCGGCGGCCTGCCGCTGACGGTGGACCTGGTGGAGCCGCTCGGCTCCGAGACGCTGGTGCATGGCCGCCTGGCGGACGGCACGCCGATGCTCGTCAAGCAAGCCGGCGCCAAGCCGGTCGGCGAGACCTTGCAGATCACCCTGCCGCCTGCCGACCTCCACGTGTTCGATGCCGGCACAGGCGTTCGATTGGAACCCGCGTAGGGCGGACGAGCGCAGAGGCTAGCAAGAAGTAGGCTCGCCTCGCGCTCGGTAGGTGCAAATCCTACAGCGCCCTACGACGATGCCAGGCTTGGGATTTCTTGGTCGGAGCGAGAGGATTCGAACCTCCGGCCTCTGGCTCCCGAAGCAAGCGCTCTACCAGGCTGAGCTACGCTCCGACCGAGTGCGCCGTATAGCTGCGGCCGGGCACGGCCGCAAGCTATGCGCGTGCGGCATCCACCCGCCGTCGCGGCGGCAGCGTCAGCAGCCGGCGCAGGACGGCCGGCACGTCGGGCAACACCTCGTACAGGGCGCGGCTGGACGCGTCGGCGAAGCCGTCGGCGATGAAACCGTTGAGCACGGCGATCAGCGCCGTCGCCCATCCGTTGACGTTGGCGATCAGGATCGGTCGGTCGTGCAACCCGAGCTGCCGCCAGGTGATGATCTCGACCGTCTCGTCCAACGTGCCCAGCCCGCCGGGCAGGCTCACGAAGGCGTCCGCATCCTCCGCCATCAGCGCCTTGCGGCTGTGCATGCTGTCGGTGATCCGCAGGTCGGATACGCCGGGATGCGCCACCTCCTGCCGGCACAGGAACTCCGGGATGATCCCGGTCACCGTCCCGCCGGCGGCGATCGCGCCGTCCGCCACCGCGCCCATGAGGCCGACGCGCCCACCGCCATAGACGAGCCGGATGCCGGACGTGGCCAGGCCGCGGCCCAGCGCCTCGGCGGCCGAGCGCCAAGCCGGGTCGGTGCCGACGCGTGCCCCGCAGAACACGACGACGGCGCTGATGTTGGCTGGCACCGGCGATGCTCCTTTCGACCCGCGGACGGTCTGCCGGGAAACCAGCCGACTGTCATGCGGTTTTCCTTGGCTCGACGCGGCAACTGGTGACACGATCGTGAGGTAGCTTGGGAGAGGCATATCGATGCGGGCATTCGTGTTGGGCAGCTTGGCTTTGGGGCTCGGTGCCGTCGGCTTCGCCCGTGCGGCGGACCTGGCGGTGAAGCCGGATGCGATCATCGCCGGGCGCCAAGCGGCTTTCGACCTGCAGGGGGGCGTGTTCGCCGCCATGAAGGCGACCGTGGACGCCGGCGGTTCGGTCAAGCCGTTGACCGACGGCGCCAAGGGCCTGGTGAGCTGGGGCACGGCGCTGCCGGGCATGTTCCCGGTCGGCACCGAGAGCGGGCACAACACCAAGGCCAAGCCGGAAGTCTGGTCGGACAGCGCAGGCTTCGCCAAGGCAGCGGCCGATTTCGAGGCCGCGGCCGTAAAGCTCGCGGCTCTGGCGGATGCCGACGACAAGGCAGGCTTTGCCGACCAGTTCAAGGCCACCGGCGCCACCTGCGGCGCCTGCCATCGGCAGTTCCGCGCGCGCTGATCCTACAGCCGAGTCGCCATCACCCAGACCAGGCAGGCCGACAGCGCGAACACCATCACCGCCAGCAGGGGCGACGCCATGCGGGGCTGGCGCGTGGCGCCGGGCAGGCGCTTGCGGCCGGTGATCATGGGCCGCACCAGGTTCTGTCGCCTCACCACGGCGTAGGCGATCACCGCCAGCACGTGGAGGCCCATCAGGACCAGCAGCACGGTGAAGTTCTTCGCGTGCAGGTCGGTCAGCGTGTCGCTGGTGGGCTTGCCGACGAAGCGCGCCAGCGGACCCTGCGTGACGATGTCGTCGTTGCTGAAAAGCCCGAGCCCGACCTGCACCGCGATGTCGCCCAGCAGCACGAGCACCATCCAGCCGCCCGCGGCATTGTGCCCGACCTGGTCGTCATCCTCGCGACGGCCGAACTCCATCAGGTGGCGGACCGCTGCCGCGGGGCTGCGGAGGAACTGGGCGAAACGAGACGTCTCGCTGCCCACGAACCCCCACGCCAACCGGAACAGGAGCAGCGAGAGCAGCGCGTAGCCGGATAGGAGGTGCAGGTCGATGCGGTCGAAGCGGATCGAGAGATAGCTGGTCGCGATCAACAGCACGACCGCCCAATGGAACAGCCGAGTTGGCGCGTCCCAGACCCGCATGGACAGCCGCAGCACCGTCTGACGCGCCCGTCTTGGTCTGACCCCGCTCATTCCAGTCCCTCCTGTTCGTTGTCGGCTTCATGGACACGGTTGCGACGACGGCGGGTATTTAGCGGCGCCAATCATGCCAGGACGCTGTACCAAGGTCACACCTGTGTTGCGCAGTTGTCTCAGTTCCGTTACACTGTGATCAAGATGTTGTCCCAACGCCATACGTCCAGGCGCCGCCTGATCGTGCTCGCGGTCTGTGCTTTCACGGCTGTCGGGGTTGGCGCGGCGGTGGGCGTGTCGACCTCCCGCCGGGTGGCCATGCCGTCGAGCACGTTGCCGGCCAGCACCCAAGCCCCGGCGTTGCGGCCGTCTGCCGGCCCCCCTGCCAAGGTGGCGCTTGCACCGACGGCTCCGCTCGCCGCCGCGTCCGACACCGGGTCGCCGGCCTCGCACCAGCCCACACCTGCATCATCCGCGTCACCGCCCACTCACCCGGCTGCTTCTGCGTCGAACACGGGTCCGGGTTCCGCTGCTTTGCCGGCCCTGGCCGCCCCAGCTTCACCGGGTCCCGCCGTGTCGGCGTCGAATGCTGCATCGCCGCCGATGGCGATACCGCCGCTGTCGGTCCCGGCTGTGCCGAGCACGACCCTCGCGGCGCCGAAGCCGGCGGATGACGGCGTCGGCTTCGACATCGTTCGGGTGACGCCCGAGGGAAGCACGGTGTTGGCGGGCCGCGCCGCGCCGGGCGCAACGGTCACCGTCCAGGACGCCGGCCGCACGGTGGGCCAGGCTACTGCCGATGGCCGCGGGAGCTGGGTCATGGTCCCTACGGCCAAGCTGCCACCCGGTGCGTCCGAGTTGACGCTGACCTCGCGGGCGCCGGACGGCAAGATCGCCGCCGCCGATGCGCCAGTCGTCGTGCTGGTGCCGCAACCGGCGGCACCCAGCCAACCCCCGCCTCCGGCGCTGGCGTTGCTGACGCCCCCGTCGGCGCCGTCTCGGCTGTTGCAGCCGCCCGCGGGAGCGGCGCCGGCGCAGCGGCTTGGGCTTGGCACGGTGGATTACGACGATCACGGCGCCATCCGCTTCAGCGGCACCGCGCCGCCGGATGCGCCCGTACGGGCCTACGTGGACAATGCTCCGGTCGGCGACGCGACGGCCGACCCGGCCGGGCGCTGGGCGATGTCGCCGCCGCAGGAGGTCGAGCCCGGCCTGCACCAACTCCGCCTCGACCAGCTGACGCCGCAGGGACAGGTCGCCAACCGGGTGGAACTCCCGTTCAAGCGCGAGGAACTCGCCCAGGCGATGATCGGGGACGGCCAGATTATCGTGCAGCCCGGGCAGAACCTGTGGCGGCTGGCGCGCCGGTCGTACGGCGCCGGCATCCGCTACACGGTGATCTTCCTGGCCAATCGCGACCAGATCCGCGACGCGAACCGTATCTACCCCGGGCAGGTGTTCGCCACGCCCGGCGCAGCCATCCCGGTCGGGCTGACGCACTGAGCTTGCCCGGTGCGGGTGCCGGGGCCATAAACCGCGTCCGATGACCCTCGCACAAACGCTCCGCACCGTGTTCGCGCCGCCGCACCGGGCGGGTTGGCCGTTCATCGCCGTGGGTGTCGTCGTGGCGGTGGTCGGCCTCTTCGTCAGCCGCTGGCTGTTCTGGCCGTTCGCCGCCTTCACCCTGTTCAGCCTGTACTTCTTCCGCGACCCGGAGCGCACGCCGCCCGGCCGCCCCGGCACCATGGTCTCGCCGGCGGATGGGCGCGTCGTGTCCGTCAGCCAGGCCGTGCCGCCGGCGGAGCTGGGGCTGGGGCCGGAGCCGCGCTGGCGGGTGGCGACCTTCCTCTCGGTGCTGAACGTGCACGTGAACCGCGTGCCCGCTACCGCCGAGGTGACCCGCATCGCCTACCATCACGGCAGCTTCGTCAACGCCAGCCTGGACAAGGCCAGCGACCTGAACGAGCGCAACGCGCTCGCCCTGCGCCTGCCGGACGGGCGGGACTTCGCGGTCGTGCAGATCGCCGGGCTGATCGCCCGCCGCATCCTGTGCGACGCCAAGGTCGGCGACACCGTCATCGAGGGGGCGCGGTTCGGCATCATCCGGTTCGGCAGCCGCACCGACCTCTATCTGCCGCATGGCGTGCGCCCGCTGGTGGCGGTGGGGCAGACCATGGTCGGCGGTGAGACGGTGATGGCCGATCTGACATGAGCGGGATCCGGCCGTTCCGCCGGGCCGGCCGCGTCCGCCGTCGTCCACGCTACCACGGGCCGTCCTTCAACCGGATGATCCCGAACCTCATGACGATGATCGGGCTGTGCGCCGGGCTGACCGCCATGCGCTTCGCGGTCGACGAGCGCTGGGGCAGCGCCGGCGTGGCCCTGGTGGTGGCCGCCTGCATCGACGGGCTGGACGGCCGCATCGCCCGGCTGCTCAAGGCGACCTCCCGCTTCGGCGCCGAGTTCGACAGCCTGGCGGATTTCCTCTGCTTCGGCGTGGCGCCCGCCTTCATCCTCTATCTGTGGTCGTTGCACGACGTCGGCGGCTACGGGTTCGCCCCGTGCCTCATGTTCGCCGTGTGCATGGCGCTGCGGCTGGCCCGGTTCAACGCGATGATGGATGCCTCCCCGGCGCCGGCCTATGCGCAGTCCTTCTTCACCGGCGTGCCGGCGCCGGCGGGCGCGGGGCTGGCGCTGTTCCCGCTCTTCGCCGGGCTCGAGACGCGCCAGCTGGGATGGACGCACCTCTACGCCGTCGTGCACCACCCGCTGTTCTGCGCCGCGGTGCTCGTGGGCGTGGCGACGCTGCTGGTGTCCACGCTGCCGGTGTGGAGCTTCAAGAACTTCAAGGTGCCCTCCGCCTACGTCCTGCCGCTGCTGCTGGGCACGGGGCTGTTCGCCGCGGTGGTGGTGGCGGACCCTTGGGCCGCGCTGGCCGCAGGCGGGCTCCTCTACGTTTGCATGCTGCCGCTCAGCCGCCGCAGCTTCCACCGTCTGCGCGCCGCAGCGGAAGGAGGCGATTGCGCCGGCCGGGCCGTGGCCGACCCATGACGGCAGGAAGGTAAGGCGGTGGAGCTTCGTATCGATGGCGGCCAGGTCCTGCGGGACGGAACGCTCACCCCGGGCACCGTCGGCATCCGGGAGGGACACATCGATGCGCCGGCGCCCAGCGCGCGCAGCATCGACGCCGCCGGCCTGCTGGTCCTGCCCGGCATCGTCGACCTGCACGGGGACGCGTTCGAGCGGCAGATCCAGCCACGGCCCGGGGTCGACTTCCCCATGCCGCTCGCGGTGGCGGAGACGGAGGCGCAGTTGCTCGCCAACGGCATCACCACCGCGTTCCAAGGCGTGACGCTGTCGTGGGAGCCCGGGCTGCGCAGCGCCGCCACCTGGTCGGCCCTGCTCGACGCGTTGGATGCCGCGCGGCCTGGCACCCTGTGCGACATGCGGGTGCACATGCGGTGGGAAGCCTTCAACCTCGACGCGCTGGACATGGCGGTCGCCGACATCGAGGCCGGACGGGTGCATCTGCTCGCCTTCAACGACCACACGCCGAACATCCTGCGCCGCGCTGCCGATCCGGTGACCGCGGCGAAATACAGCGAGCGCGCCAACATGACCGCACCCGCCTTCCGCGCGGTCGCCGAGGCCGTGGCGGCGCGTGCGGCGGAGGTGCCGGCGGCGCGGCATCGCATCGCGGCCGCGGCCCGGGTGGCCGGGCTGCCGATGGCCAGCCATGACGACGACACGGTCGAGGCGCGGGACGGCTTCCGCATCCTGGGCGCCCGCATCTGCGAGTTCCCGATGGCCGAGCCGGTGGCGCGCGCCGCGGTGGCGGCGGGCGACTGGGTGGCGATGGGCAGCCCGAACGTCGTGCGCGGCGGCTCGCACCTTGGCTGGGCCTCGGCCGCTGCCATGGCAGAGGCGGGGCTGTGCCGCATCCTCACCAGCGACTACTTCTATCCCGCGCTGGCCCAGGCGCCTTTCGTGCTCGCCGGCCGCGGCGTGCTGGACCTCCCATCCGCCTGGGCGCTGGTGTCGGCCCATCCGGCCGAGGCGGCGGGGTTGCACGACCGCGGGACCCTGTCGCCGGGCAAGCGGGCCGACCTCGTGCTGGTGGAGCCCGGACCGCTGCCCCGCGTCGTGGCCACCATCGCCCGCGGCCGGATCGCGGCCGGAACCGCCGAACTGCATCGCCGCCTGCGTTAGGGGGTGATCGGCCCAGCTCGACCTGGCCGGCGCGCACGCCATCCCATCGTGCGGCGACGATGTCCGGGACACGACCCGGCCGCCGAGGCTGGAACGGCGCCCCACCTGCCACCCCGCCCGCTGGACGAGTGGGCCGGGAGGCCACATTGTCTCTGCATGGGGAGATCGCGACCGTGAGCCTGCGCCTGGGGGAGCCGTCCCGCAGCGTGGTCTGGCTGCTGAAACTGCTGCTGGCCGCCTCGCTGGTCATTCCAGTCGCGCTGTTCGGGCTCGCCAGCTGGCTGAACTATCGCGTCGCGGTCACCGAGGCCGAGCGTGACCTGCTCCGCAGCAGCGAGGTCGGGCGGGAGCAGGCGGCGAAGATCTTCGACGGGCAGAGCCATGTGGCGGAGCGGGTCAGCGACATGGTCCGCGGGCTGGACGCATCCACCATCGCCCAGTCCGAGCGGCAGTTCCACGAGGCGTTCGCTGCCCTCGTCAGCCGGATGCCGCAGGTGCAGAGCGTGCTGCTGGCCAGCAAGGACGGCATGCCCCTGGTGAGCGGCGGCACCTATCCGGTTCCCCACGTGCAGTTGAAGGATCGAGACTACTTCAGGGCCGCTTTGGACGGCCACGACGGCGCCTATGTCAGCCGCCTGCAGGTCGGCGACGTCAACCGGCAGCTGTTCTTCGGGATGTCGCAGCCCTGGCGGGATGCGGATGGCACGCTGAAAGGCGTGATCGACGTCGCGGTGGCGCCGGGCTTCTTCCAGGATTTCTATTCGGTGCTGGTGGGAGAAGGGCTCGACGGCGTCGAGGGCAAGGTCATCACGCTGATCCGCGAGGACGGCCAGATCCTGGTCCGCTACCCGCCCTGGCCGGGCCCGGTGCCGCCCGCATCGGCGCCGGCCGCGTTCCTGTCCGCGATCCGCGCGAACCCGGCCGAGGGGCTGTATGACAGCCGTTCGGTCGTGGATCCCGACCATCCGTTGCGCATCTTCGCCTATCGCCGGGTCCAGGGGTATCCCCTCTACGTCGTGGCCGGGCGCAGCCGCGCTTCCATCATCGCCGGCTGGCGAAGGACGATGATGAGCCACCTCGTCTTCGGCGTGCCGGTGACGGTGGCGCTGTGTGCGGTGGCGTGGACGGCGCTGGTCCGCACGGAGCGCGAGATAGAGGCGCTGGCCCGGGCGAACCGGGAGATCGAGCGGCGGGAGCGCGCCGAGGTTGCGTTGCTGAAGGCACAGCGACTGGAGGCGGTGGGCCAGATGACCGGCGGCGTGGCGCACGACTTCAACAACCTGCTGACGGTGATCCTGGGCAGCGCCGAGCTGCTCGGCAAGCGGGCGGACCAGCCGGTGCGCGTGCGCAGCCTCGCCCGGCAGATCATCCTGGCGGCCCAGCATGGCGGCAAGGTGACCCAGCAGCTGCTCACCTTCTCGCGCCGCCAGCTGGTGCACGCGGAGGTCGTGGACGTCAACGAGCTGCTGCAGGCGTTCAGGCAGCTGCTGGAGCACGCGGCCAGCGAGGCGGTGACGCTGGAATTCGACCTGGCGGACGCGCTGCGCCCGGTGCTGCTGGACCCCGGGCATTTCGAGGCGGCCATGCTGAACCTGGTGGGCAACGCCCGGGACGCGATGCCCACAGGCGGCACCATCCGGATCACCACTGGGAACCTGCGCCTGGGGCGGGCCGAAGTCACGGACGTGCCCCCGGGCGAATACGTCCGGGTGGCCGTCGCGGACACGGGTACCGGCATGTCGCCGCAAACGGCCGCGAAGGCGTTCGAACCATTCTTCACCACCAAGGAGATCGGCAAGGGGACCGGCCTGGGGCTGAGCCAGGTCTACGGTTTCGCCAGGCAAGCGGCAGGCGAGGTAAGGATCACCACCAAGCTGGGCGAAGGGACCACGGTCGAGATCTGGCTGCCCTGGGCCCGCGATGCAGCGGCGCGGCCGGCCAAGACCGAGCCGGCATCCCTCGTCGACGCTCCGGCCGGCGGCAAGACCATCCTCGTGGTCGAAGACGAAACGGAGGTGCGCGAAGTGCTGGTCGAGGCGCTGCACGAGATGGGGTACGTCACCCACACGGCCGACACCGCGCAAGCGGCGCTGGCACGGCTGCAGGAGGATGAAGGCATCGACCTGCTGTTCTCCGACGTGGTCATGCCCGGCGGGATGTCCGGCGTGCAGCTTTCGGCGACGGCGCGGCAGATGCGGCCGGGCCTGCGCATCCTGCTGACCTCGGGCTACGCGGCCGACACCAGCGCGGAGGGCGCCACGGACGTGCCGCTGCTCACCAAGCCCTATGACCGCGAGACGCTCGCACGCTCGCTACGCGCCGCCTTGCAGGCGTGAAGAGCTGCCGGACGCCTCGACAGCCTGGGTGTTCTCCCGCATGAGGGTTCGGTGTCGTCACCATCCCTGCTGCACCACAAGCCGTTCGCCCTGTTCTGGTTCGCCCGGGTTTGCAGCAGTTTCGCCTTCCAGACGCAGTCGGTCGCGATCGGCTGGCGGGTCTACGCGCTGACGGGCAGCGCCTTCGACCTGGGGCTGGTGGGTTTGGCGCAGTTCCTGCCGATCGTCCTGCTGACCCTGGTGGTGGGGCACGTGGCCGACCGCTACGATCGTCGAAGGATCGTGGGCGCCTGCCAGGTGGCCGAGTGCGCCACGAGCACCGCCCTGGCGCTGGGTACCGCCACCGGATGGATCGGCGTGCATGGCATCTTCGGCCTGGTAACGGTGCTGGGCGCCGCCCGGGCGTTCGAGTCGCCGACCCTGGCGGCGCTGATGCCGGGCCTGGTGGGCGAGGCACGGCTGCAACAGGCGAGTGCCTGGTCGGCCTCTGCGAACCAGACTGCCACCATCCTCGGCCCGGCCTGCGGCGGCCTGCTCTACGCGGTCGGCGCACCGGTCCCGTTCGCGCTGGCCGCCGGGCTGTTCCTGGTGGCTGCCGCCGCGGTCGCGCTGATCCAGTTGGAACGTCCCGTGGCCGTGCGCGAGCCGGCGACGCTGCGGTCTGCCCTGTCCGGCCTGCACTTCATCTGGACCCACCCGGCCGTGCTGGGCGCCATCTCGCTCGACCTGTTCGCAGTCCTCCTGGGCGGGGCCACCGCCCTGCTGCCGATCTACGCCCGCGACATCCTGCACACCGGCAGCTGGGGGCTGGGCGTGCTGCGGGCGGCGCCGGCCGTGGGGGCGCTGACGATGTCGGTCCTGCTGGCGCGCCGCCCGCTGCGCCGCCGCGCCGGGCGGCTGATGTTCGGCGCCGTGGTGGTGTTCGGCTTGGCCACCGTCGTGTTCGCCGTCTCCCACTCCCTGCCCGTCTCGCTGGCCGCCTTGGCTCTGCTGGGTGCGGCGGACGTGGTCAGCGTGGTGGTGCGGTTCGCCCTGGTGCAGATGCGCACGCCGGACGCGATGCGCGGGCGGGTGAGTGCGGTCAACATGCTGTTCATCGGCACGTCCAACCAACTGGGCGAGTTCGAGTCCGGGATGACCGCGGCGCTGTTCGGCGTCGTTCCGGCCACCTTGCTCGGCGGCCTCGCCACGATCGGCGTGGCCCTGCTGTGGATGCGCCTGTTCCCCGCGTTGCGCGACGTCGACGAGATCGGCTGATCATCCTGGATGACGACTTTCGCATGGTGCCGTGAGCCGAACCTTGCTCTACGCGTAGGGTGCAATCCACTTGGGGATCGCACCACCGACCGGGCGATTCGTGCGCGGGTGGTGCAATGCTAACAGGAGCATTGCACCCTACAAGACGGCGGTGGGTCCAAGCGGCCACGCTCAGTATTTCAGGAACGGCAATCCCTGCTGCAGCGAGCCGCGGGATGGCAGGTCGGCGGTGCTGAAGCCGCCGCCCAGCGCCTGCACCAGTGCCACGCTGGCGACCAGGCGCTGCTCCTGCACCTGCAGCGCCGTTTGCTGGTTGCCGAGCAGCGCGGTCTGCTGGGTGATGACGTTGGTGTAGGGTTCCGTGCCGGCGCGGTAGGTGTTCAGCGCGATCTGCACCGAGCGCTGGGCCGAGCGCACCGCGTTCGCGGTCGCCGTCGCCTGCTGCTCCAGGATCCGCAGGGCGGACAGCTCGTCCTCCACCTGCTGGAATGCGGTCAGCACCGTCTGGCGGTAGCTGGCGACGCTGGCATCGTAGCTGGCACGGGCGACCGCGACCTCGGCATTGCGCAGGCCGCCCTCGAACAGCGTCTCCGTCGCGGAGGCGCCGAGCGACCAAACCCGGTTGCCCGCCTCGATCAGCGAGCCGAGCGGATTGCCCGAATAGCCGTAGAGCGCCGACAGGCTGATATCGGGGAAGAACGCCGCCACCTGCACGCCGATCAGGGCGTTCTGCTCCTGCATGGTGCGTTCGGCGGCGGCCACGTCGGGCCGGCGTTGCAGCAGCGTGGCCGGCACCACGCCCGGCGCCACCGGAGCGTCGGCGGCCAGCGTGCCGGGCTCGATGGTCAGCTCCGCCGGGGCGACGCCGGCAAGGACGGCGATGGCGTGCTCGTATTGCGTCCGCAGCACGCCGACGTTCACCAGCTCCGCTCGCGTGGTGTCGAGCTGGGTCTGCGCGGAGGCGACGTCGGACGGGTTGGCGGTGCCGGCATTGTACTGGTTCTGGGTGATGCGCAGCGCGTCCGCATAGGCGGCGACCGTGTCGGTCAACAGCTTGCCCAACGCGTCCTGGTAGCGCAGTTCGAAGTAGTCGCTGGCGAGCGTGGCCTGCGCGGCCAGCGTGGCGTTCGTGAGGTCAGCGGCGCTGACCTGGGCGGCGGCCACGTTGCTCTCGATCTGACGGCGGATGCGGCCCCACACGTCCAAATCCCAGTCGAACGTGCCTTCCAGCGTGTAGGTCGTGGTGGCCGGGCTGCCGCCACCCCCGGTCAAGCCCGTGGTGGTACCGGCGCCTGTCGTCAAACCACCCACGGAGCCGCCGCCGCGCTGGGCCCGGGTGACGCTGGCGGTGCCGCTGACGGTCGGGAACAGGGCGGAGCGGGCGACGTCGACGGTGGCCTGCGCCTCGCGATACTGCGCCTCGAACTGCTTGACGTTCTGGTTGTTCACCGCGACCTGGCGCTCGAGCCGGTCGAGCAGCGGGTCGTGGTAGATGGACCACCAGTCGCCCTTCGGCGCGGTGTCCTGCGGCTGGGCGAGCGTCCAGCCGGGCGGCGCCTCCTTGAACGCCGCGGTGACCCCGGCGGCGTCCGGACGCCGGTAGTTCGGGCCGACCGTGCAGGCGGAGAGTGCGAGCAGCATACCGAACGACACGGATCGCCAACTTGCCCTCTCCCTCTGGGAGAGGGTCAGGGTGAGGCTGTGACGGAGCGTGACCGGCACGACCCGCTTTGCGGCCCCACCCTCACCCCGGCCCTCTCCCAGAGGGAACGGGAGCGTCTTCATGGATAGGAACTGCCTCATTCGGCGGCGCCCAAGGCGGGGGCCGGACGGCGGCGGAAGCGGAGGCGGTCCATCAGCATGTAGACGGACGGCGTCGTGTAGAGCGTCAGCACCTGGCTGACGATCAGCCCGCCGACGATGGAGATGCCCAGCGGCTGGCGCAGCTCGGCGCCGTCCCCGAAGGCGAACGCCAGCGGCAGCGCGCCGAGCAGGGCGGCGGCCGTGGTCATGGTGATGGGCCGGAACCGCATCAGGCACGCCTGGAAGATCGCCTCTTGGCTGGACAGGCCGTCGGTCCGCTCCGCATGCAGGGCGAAGTCGATCATCAGGATGGCATTCTTCTTCACGATCCCGATCAGCAGGATCACGCCGATCACCGCGATCAGCGAGAACTCCGTGTTCAGGAGCAGCAGCGCCAGCACCGCGCCGATCCCGGCTGATGGCAGAGTGGACAGGATGGTGATGGGATGCACGAAGCTCTCGTACAGCACGCCCAGCACGATGTAGACGGCCAGCAGGGCGGCGCCGACCAGTACCTCCTCGCTGTCCAGGGATTGCTGGAACACCTGCGCGGTGCCGGCAAAACCGCCGACGATGTCGGCCGGCATGTGCAGCGCGGCCACCGCCTTGTCGATCGCGGCCGAGGCGTCGGACAGCGACTTGCCCGGCGCCAGGTTGAACGAGATCGTCGCGGCGACGAACTGGCTCTGGTGGTTCACCGACAAGGCGGTGTGGCCGCCGGCGTAATGCGCCACGGCGCTGAGCGGCACCATCGTCTCCATCCCGGTGCTGACGGCGGCGCCCGACGACGCGCTGCTGCTCCCGCTGGCGGCCAGGGCGTTCTGCGCCGCGTTGCGCTGCGAGTTGTTGATCCCGTTCGCCGGGGCGGCCGCAGTCGTCCCGGCCGTGACGGTGCCGGACGGCGCGTTGGTGGTGGCCGTCCCGGTCGGCGTCCCGGCCGACGTGCTGACCCAGATCTGGTTGAGGATCGCCGGGTCCTGCGTGTAGCGCGGCGCCACCTCCATCACGACGTGATACTGGTTCAGCGCGTTGTAGATGGTCGACACCGAGCGCTGGCCGAACGCGTCATACAGCGTGTTGTCAATCTGGTTCACCGCGATGCCCAGGCGCGAGGCGGTCGAGCGGTCGATCTGCACCAGGGTCTGCAAGCCGGCTTCCTGCTGGTCGGAGTTCACGTCCGTCATCGACGGGTCGCGCTGCAACGCCGCCAGCAGCTTGGGCGCCCACTCGTACACCTCCGCCGTGTTGTCGGCCTGCAGCGTGTACTGGTACGCCGCGTTGGTCTGCCGGCCGCCGACGCGGATGTCCTGCGCCGGCACCAGGATCAGCCGGCCACCCGGCACGCGCGACAGCTCCCGCCGGAGCCGGGTGGTGACCACGTCCAGGCCGTCGCGCTCGGATTTCGGCTTCAGCGCCACATAGACGCTGCCGGTGTTGGTCTGCGACGCCCCGCCCCCGCCACCCGCGCCGGTGGAGCCGACGACGTTCAGCACCGCCGGGTCGTGCTGCACGATGGCGATCATCTGCGTGAGCTTCTGGCTCATGGACTGGAAGGAGATGCTCTGGTCCGCCTGCAGGTTGCCGATCATCCGCCCGGTGTCCTCCGTCGGGAAGAACCCCTTCGGGATGACGACCAGCAAGGCCACGTTCAACGCCACGGTCCCGAGCAGGACTAGCAGCACCAGCCAATTGTGGCGCAGCGTCCAGGTGAGCGTGCGGCCGTAGAATGCCTGCGCCCGTTCGCCGAAGCTGCGCCGCCGCGTCGGATAGTCTGCCGGGGGCGCCTTCGGCTTGAGGAACAGCGCGCACAGCATGGGCGTGGTGGTGAGAGAGATCACCAGCGAGACGAGGATCGCCAGCGACAGGGTCATGGCGAACTCGCGGAACAGCCGGCCGACGATGCCGCCCATCAGCAGGATCGGCAGGAACACCGCGATCAGCGACAGGGTGATGGAGACGATGGTGAACCCCACCTCCTGCGCGCCGCGCAGCGCGGCCTGCCGGCGGGGCATCCCGTCCTCCATGTGGCGGGAGATGTTCTCCAGCACCACGATCGCGTCGTCGACCACGAAGCCGGTGGAGATGGTCAGCGCCATCAGCGACAGGTTGTCCAGGCTGTAGCCGAGCAGGTACATCGCGCCGAACGTGCCGATGACGGAGACGGGAACGGCGACGATCGGGATGACCGTGGCGGAGAGGTTGCGCAGGAACAGCCACACGACCAGCGTGACCAGCGCCACCGACAGCAGGAGGGTGACCTCCGTGTCGCGCAGCGAGGCGCGGATGCTGAGCGTGCTGTCGGAGGCGAATTGCAGGTCGATGTCGTGCGGCAGCGCGGCCTGCAGCGTCGGCACGGACGCCTTGATGGCGTCGACGGTCTGGATGACGTTGGCGCCGGGCTGCTTGAACACGATCACCAGCACGGCGGGCTTGCCGTTGGCCAGGCCGAGGTTGCGCAGGTCCTGCACGCCGTCCTCGACGCTGGCCACGTCCGTCAGGTGGACGGCGGCGCCGTTGCGGTAGGCGATGACCAGCGGCCGGTAGTCCGCGGCGTGGCTCGCCTGGTCGTTGGTGTAGACCTGCAGCCGCTGCCCACCGAGCTCGACGATGCCCTTGGGGCTGTTGGCATTGGCGGAGGCGAGCGTCGCCCGCACGTCCTCCAGCCCGATGCCGTATTTGAACAGCGCCTGTGGCTGCAGCTCCACCCGCACCGCCGGCAGCGCCGAACCGCCCAAGAGCACCTGGCCCACACCGGACAGCTGCGACAGCTGCTGCTGCAACACCGTGCTGGCGGCGTCGTAGATCTGCCCGCGGGTCAGCGTCGAGGAGGTCAACGAGATGATCAGCACCGGCGCGTCCGCCGGGTTGACCTTGCGGTAGGTCGGGTTGGACAGCAGGTTGGTCGGCAGGTCCGCCCGCGCCGCGTTGATCGCGGCCTGCACGTCGCGCGCGGCCCCGTTGATGTCGCGGTCCAGCCCGAACTGCATGGTGATGCGGGCCTGCCCCACCTGGCTCTGCGACGTCATCTCCGTCACGTCGGCGATCTGGCCCAGATGGCGCTCCAGCGGCCCGGCCAGGCTGGTCGCCACCGTCTCCGGATCGGCGCCGGGCAGCTGGGCGGAGATCGAGATGGTCGGGAAATCGACCTCTGGCAGGGAGGCCACCGGCAGCTGGAAGAAGGCGAGCAGGCCGGCGGCCAGGATCGCCAGCGTCAGCAGCGTGGTGGCGATCGGCCGGTTGATGAACGGGGCGGAGATGTTCATTCGGCGGGGGCCGCGTCGCCCGCATCCAGGTTCGGCCGCCGCCCGGTCAGCCGCACGGCCAGGCGGTCGAACGCCAGGTAGATCACCGGCGTGGTGAACAGCGTCAGCACCTGGCTGACCAGCAGGCCGCCGACGATGGCGATGCCCAAGGGCCGGCGCAGCTCCGAGCCCGAGCCCGTGCCCAGCATCAGCGGCAGCGCACCCAGCAGGGCCGCCATGGTGGTCATCAGGATCGGGCGGAAGCGTAGCAGGCAGGCCTGGTAGATCGCCTCGCGCGGCGGCTTGCCCTCCTCCCGTTCGGCCGACAGGGCGAAGTCGATCATCATGATCGCGTTCTTCTTCACGATGCCGATCAGCAGGATGATGCCGATGATCCCGATGATGTCGAGGTCGTGCCCGGTCAGGTCCAGCGCCAGCAGCGCACCGACGCCGGCCGAGGGCAGCGTCGACAGGATGGTCAGCGGATGGATGAAGCTCTCGTACAGCACGCCCAGCACGACGTAGACCGCGACCAGCGCCGCCAGCACCAGCAACAGCTCGTTGGACAAGGAGGACTCGAACGCCGACAGCGCGCCCTGGTCGGCGGTGGTGAAGCTGTCGGGCAGGCCGATATCCTTCTCCGCCTGCGCGATGTCGGCGACCGCGGTGTCCAGCGAGAAGCCGGGTGCCAGGTTGAACGAGACGGAGACGGCCGGGAACTGGCCCAGATGCTCCACCTGCAACACGCTGCTGCGGGTCGAGACGTGCACCATGGCGGCCAGCGGCACCTGGCCGGACGTGGCGGTGGCGGATGGCAGGTAGATCGCCGCCAGCGCGCTCTGCAGGCTCGCCGCATCCGTCACGCTGGCCTGGAGGATGACGCGGTATTGGTTCGACTGGGTGTAGAGCGTGGAGATGATGCGCTGCCCGAAGGCGTCGTACAGCGCGTTGTCGATGGTCGAGGGCGTGATGCCGAACCGCGCGGCGGTCGGCCGGTCCACCACGATGTCCAGCGCCCGGCCGCTGGTGTTCATGTCGCTCGTCACCGCGGAGAACGACGCGTTCTGCTCCAGCCGGTCCAGCAGCTTCGGCACCCAGGCCGTGAACAGCGCGGCGTCCGGGTTCTCCAGGAAGAAATGGTATTGGCCGCGGCTGACGGTGGAGTCGACGGTGAGGTCCTGCACCGGCTGCATCGACAGCCCAATGCCCGGCACCGCGCGCACGCTGTCCCGCAGTCGCGCGATCACGCCCGTTACGTCCAGGTCGCGCTCGTCCTTCGGCTTGAGGTTGATCTGGAATCGCCCGGCGTTCAGCGTCGTGTTGCTGCCGTCCACGCCGATGAACGAGGACACGCTCTCGACCGCCGGATCCCGCAGGATCACGTCAGCCAGCGCCTGCTGGTGCTCCGCCATGGCGGAGAACGAGACATCCTGCGCGCCTTCGGAGATGCCTTGGATGGCGCTGGTGTCCTGCACCGGGAAGAACCCCTTGGGGATCACCACGTAGAGCGCAACGGTGGCTGCCAGCGTCAGCGCCGCCACCAGCAGCGTCAGCGCCTGGTGGTCCAGCACCCAGCCGAGCCAGCGCCCGTATCCGGCGACGATGCGGTCGAAGCCGCGCTCGGCCGCCAGGTCGAGCCGGTTGCGCCGGTCCGCCGGGCGGTGCTTGACCAGCAGCGCGCACAGCATCGGCACCAGGGTCAGCGACACGACGGCGGACAGCACGATGGTGACGGACAGCGTCACCGCGAACTCGTTGAACAGCCGGCCCACCACGTCGCCCATGAACAGCAGCGGGATCAGCACCGCGATCAGCGACACGGTGAGCGAGATGATGGTGAACCCGATCTCCTCGGAGCCGAGCAGCGCCGCCTCCAGCGGCCCCATGCCCTCCTCCACGTGGCGGGCGATGTTCTCGATCATGACGATGGCGTCGTCGACGACGAAGCCGGTGGAGATGGTCAGCGCCATCAGCGAGAGGTTGTCCAGGCTGAACCCCAGCAGGTACATCGCGGCGAGCGTGCCCACGAGCGACAGCGGCACCGACAGCGACGGGATCAGCGTCGCGGGTAGGTTGCGCAGGAACAGGAAGATCACCAGCACGACGAGGACCACCGCGAGGCCGAGCTCGAACTCCACGTCGCTGACGGAGGCGCGGATGGTCGTGGTGCGGTCGCTGAGCACCGTCACGTCGACGGCGGCCGGCATGGTCGCCTGCAGCTTGGGCAGGAGGGCGCGGATGTTGTTGACCACGGCGATGACGTTGGAGCCGGGCTGGCGCTGCACGTTCAGGATCACAGCCGGCGTCCGGTTCGCCCAGGCCGCGAGCTGGTCGTTCTCCGCGCCGTCCACCACCGTCGCGATGTCGCGCAGGTGGACCGGGCGGCCGCTCTTGTACGCGATGATCAGGTCGCGGTATTGGTCGGCGCTGGTCAGCTGGTCGTTGTCGTTGATCGTCGTGCTCTGCGCCGGCCCGTCGAAGCTGCCCTTCGGCGTGTCGGTGTTCTGCGTGCCGACGATGGTGCGGATGTCGTCGATCGCCAGGCCGTAGGCCGACAGCGCGCGCGGGTTGATGACCACGCGCACGGCCGGCCGGTTGCCGCCGCTGATCGAGACGAGGCCGACACCCGGTTGCTGGCTGATCTTCTGGGCGAAGCGGACGTCGGCCAGGTCCTCGATCTGCGTCAGCTTCATCGTCCTGCTGGTGAGCGCCAGGGTCAGGATCGGCGTGTCGGCCGGGTTGACCTTGTTGTAGATCGGCGGCGCGGGCAGGTCCGACGGCAGCAGGTTGGTCGCGGCGTTGATGGCGGCCTGCACCTCCTGCTCGGCCACGTCGAGGCTGAGGCTGAGGGTGAACTGCAGCGTGATCACCGAGGCGCCGCCCGAGGACACGGACGACATCTGCCCGAGCCCCGGCATCTCGCCGAACTGGCGCTCCAGCGGCGCGGTCACGGCGGTGGTCATCACCTCCGGACTGGCGCCGGGATAGAAGGTCTGCACCTGGATGGTCGGGTAGTCGACCTCCGGCAGGGCGGAGATCGGCAGGAACCGGTAGGCGATGATGCCGACCATCAGGATCGCCGCCATCAGCAGCGTGGTCCCGACCGGGCGGAGGATGAACGGCCGGGATGGGCTCATCCGCCCGCCGGGGTGCGGGCGCGGCGTGCAGGCGCCTCGGGCGGGGCAGCCTGGCCCGGCGGTGGCGCCACGGTGATGCGCGCGCCGTCACGCAGGCGGTCCAGGCCGTCGACCACCACCTTGTCGCCGGCCTTCAGCCCGTCGGTGACCTGCACGTTGCCGCCGTCGGTGACGCCGGTCTTGACCACCTGGATGCCGACCGTGTTGTCCGGCTTCACCAGGTAGACGAAGGTGCCGGGCGCGCCCTGCTGCACGGCGGCCTGGGGCGCCACGACGACGCCCTTCAGCGTCTGCACCAGCAGGTGCGCGTTGACGAATTGCTGCGGGAACAGCCTGTTGTCCGTGTTCGGGAACATGGCCCGCAGCTTGACCGTGCCGGTCGTGGTGTCGATCTGGTTGTCCGTCGTGGCCAGCGTGCCGGTGGCGACCAGCGTCGTGTCCGTGCGGTCATAGGCGGTCACGGGCAACGGGCCGTCCGCCATATGCGCCTGCACCTGCGCCACGTCGTCCTCGGGCAGGGTGAACAGCACCGACATGGGCTGCAGCTGCGTGATCACGAACAGCCCGGCATCGCTGGTCTGCACGTAGTTGCCCTCGTCGACCAGGCGGATGCCGACGCGCCCATCCACCGGCGAGACGATGTGGCAGTAGACGAGGTTGAGGTTGGCGCTGTCGACCAGCCCCTTGTCGGTCGCGACCGTGCCCTCGTACTGCTTGATGAGGAACACCTGGTCGTCGGCCTGCTGGCGCGAGATGCTGTCCTGCCGGTTCAGCGTCTGGAACCGGGCATTGTCCGCACGCGCCTGGTTCAGCAGCCCGGTGTCGTGTGCCAGCGTCCCCTGCGCCTGCTCCAGCGCCACCTGGTAGGGCCGCGGGTCGATCTGCGCCATGAAGTCGCCCTTGTGCACCAGCTGGCCCTCGGTGAAGGCGATCTGCTGCAGCTGGCCGTTGATCTGCGTCTTGACCGTGACCGTGGCAAGCGGTGTCACCGCACCCAGCCCGGTGAGCGTCACGTTGAGGTCGCCGGTGGCGATGGTGGCGATGCCCACGGATTGCGGGGCCGCGCCCGCACGGCCGGCGCGCTGCCCCTGCCTCGCCCCCAGGAAGCGCCACGCCACCAAACCCAGCAGCACCAACACGACTACCGTCACGAGCGGTGCCAACCACCGTCGCCGGCGCGAAGGCGGCCTGGCCGGGCGAGTGTCGACCTTGCCCGGCGCCGGCCGCACGTCGAGCTGTTCGATCATCGCATGAAGGCTCCGCCGCCAGGATCCGATCGGCCCCGCCTGCACCTGCTACCGCCGCCGCGATCCGTCAAACCCCGCGTTATCGTTCGCAGCACCAGGATACCCTTTGTCACAGTCCGGCCAGGCCTGGCAGGTCGTCCAGCCATAACCGCGCGCATCGCGATGCGCTACGCCCGAACCATGGCAGCATCGTGATCGGGCTGTCTCAAAAACCCTCCTGGGCTTTAACAGGATGGCAGTGGATCGGGCTTACACTCCACGGACAAGCAAGGCCGACCGCGCACGCTGCGCGCCGCGTGGTCGCCTCCGTCCGGGAGATCTGTAGTGCCCGTCAATGCTGCCACGATCGAGTGCATCAACGCCTTCCAATCGCTGCTGGATATCTCCGCCATGCTGCGCACGGTGCAGGACCACCTGAGCTCGGTCCATCAGGCACTGACCTCCGAGCTGGGGACGTTCTACTTCGTCGGGATCGGGGTGGAAGCCATCCCTGCGATCACCAACGCCTCCCGCAACGGCTATGACGGCCGCTTCTGGCCGACGGCGGACGCGATCCAAGTCGCGCTCAACCAGCACGCCGAGGCGAAGGGTCGCGTGTTGCGGGCCTATCGGGCGATGCCGCTCGGCGAGCGTTCCCTGGTCAACCTGCCGAGCGATCTCCGGATCGAGGCGGAACGGCAACTGGCCAGCCGCTTCGCCTGAGCAACCTGGTCGGGCTGGCATCCCCGCGGCCTTTCTGCTGTATGGGCTGGCGGGCAAGGGGTTCGGCCGTGAGGATCATTCTCGTCGTGACGTTGCTTGGCTTGTCCGGGTGCAATGGGTTGTATCTGGGCGACAATCCCGGGCCGGACGTGTCCAAGGAGCGTGGTCCCCTCACCACCCCGCCGCCGCTCCAATCACCCGCGCCTCGCTAGGGGCAGATTGGGCAACCCTCTCCCAGAGGGAGAAGGCTTAGGCGCGTCAACCTGGAACGATGGCGTTGTAGCGCGCCGTCGCGCGCGAGCCGGATTGCAGCGTGACGACGGCACCACCCGAGGCGGCGGTCGCACCATCGGAGCCGATCCGGAACTTCGCGGTCAGCCGCTCCAGCTCCGCCGTGTCATGCGCGAGCCCGTGGCTCGCCGCCGTCGATTGCTCGACCATGGCGGCGTTCTGCTGCGTCACCTGGTCCATCTGGTTGATGGCGGTGTTGACCTGCGCCAGGCCGGAGGCCTGCTCCTCGGCGCCGCCGGCGATATCGGCCACCAGGGCGCTCATCTTGGCGACCTGGTCGACGATCCGCACCAGCGAACGACCTGTCTCGTCCACTAGTTGAACGCCCCGGCCGACCTGGGTGCTGCTGGTCGAGATCAGCGCCTTGATCTCCTTGGCGGCCGAGGCCGAGCGTTGCGCCAGGGCCCGCACCTCGCTGGCCACCACCGCGAACCCTCGCCCGGCGTCCCCGGCCCGCGCCGCCTCCACCCCGGCGTTCAACGCCAAGAGGTTGGTTTGGAACGCGATCTCGTCGATCACGGCGATGATCTGGCTGATCTCCCGCGCCGAACTCTCGATGGCGCTCATCGCCTGCACCGTGTCCTGCACCACCGCGCCGCTGTGCTCGGCGTCGGCCTTGGCAACGCCGACCATCGCGCGCGCGGCGTTGGCGCTGTCGGCGGTCTTGCGGACCGTTGCGGTGATCTCGTCCAGCGCGGCTGCGGTCTGCTCCAGGCTGGCGGCCTGCTGCTCCGTCCGGCGGGACAGGTCATCGGCTGCCTGGGTGATCTCCGACGCGCCGGAGCGCAGCCCGGCGGTGTTGGTGACGATCACGCCCATCGTCGACTGCAACTGCGCCACCGCGGCATTGAAGTCGGCCCGCAGCGACTCGTACTCGGTCGCGAACGGCTCGGGCAGACGCACGGTGAGGTCGCCCTCGGCCAGCCGCTTCAAGCCGCCCGCCAACCCGCCGACCACGGCCAGCTGGCATTGCGCCGTGGTTTCGCGCTCCAGGCGCATCCGCTCCTCCGCCGCAGCCGTGGCGCGCCGTTGCTCGGCCGAGGCCAGCTCCAGCCGAGCCTTGTCGATCGCCGCTTGCTTGAACACCTGGACGGCCCGCGCCATCGCACCCGTCTCGTCCGATCGCGCCTGGCCCGGCACATCCACCGTCAGGTCGCCGGCCGCGAGCTGGGCCATGACCCGGGTCAGCCGGGCGATGGCGCCGCCGATCGAACGGGCGAACAGGAAGAAGCCGATCAGCACCAGGCTGCATGCGGCCAAGGTGGAAAGGGCGATCGCCCAGAGGGCGGCCGACCGTGCCGCCAGGATCGACGTCACGTCGGACGCGACTTCAAGCACGCCGATCGCCGCCCCGGAGAAGTCACGCAGGATCACGCCGCCGTCGACCGATTGGTGGCCGTCGGCTGTGGCGATCCGGGTGGCGTCCCCCCCGCCCAGGATGTCCGCGAGCTGGGCATCGCTGAGCAAGGGCGCGCCCTGGAAGGTGGAGCCCTGGACATCGAACTTGCCGCCGTTCTTGATGTGGATCGCGATGTCGGTGCCGAGACTGGATTTCAGGCGGCCGAAGTAATCCTTGGTCAACGCCGCACCCACGTCGACCGCGCCGATCGCGTGACCGTCCACCACCACGGCGGCGGTGGCGAACATGCTGAGCCATTCGCGCCCGGGTTCCAGCCCAGCCTCCAGCGTGCCCGTCCTGAGCGCGGTGCCCACCGTGCCACGGCGGCCGAGCATGTTGTCACCGGACACCGTCGGCGCATGGACCCGCACCACGGCGGTTCCTCCGGCATCGACGAAGGTGATGAGCGTGAGGTTGGCCGCAGCGCCGATGGCGGCAAGCGCCGGCCCCGAGCGCGCGAGCAATCCGGGCCGGTCCGCCGTGCGGATCATGACGGCGGTCTGCGGGTCGTTCGCCAGCGACAGCGCCAGCGCCGCGGCGCTGCGCCGCTGCGCGGCGAGGTCGGCCTCGATGGCGGCGGTGTCCCGGCTCAGCTGACGGCGTATCTGCTGCTCGCCGCTTTGATACTGGCGCTGGAACGCCAGGCCGCCGACAGACAGGCTGCTGACCAGGACGGCGGCGAATCCACAGGCCGTGATCTTGATCCAGAGCGGCTTCGCCACGTCCTTCGCCATCGCGACTGCCCCTGAGCGACCTGGGTGCCGTTGTAGGGCCAAGCCGTTAAGCCCGGCTGAACGGGACCGACCCGGGGTTGCGACCTGCAAGGACCCGGCCCGTCCGAGCGGTGCATGGGCCTGAGAACGAGCTGTTCGTCGGGATGCCTCCGGACGGTTGCGGATGACCGGGTGCCGCTACTCCCCCGGGGCCGGCATCATCCCCGGCTGTTCCGTGATCACCCCGCCGTCCGGACGCTTTTCCAGCACCAGGTGGCGGTCGTGCTGTGCGGCGATCTCGGGACGGTGGCCGATCGACAGCACGGTGGTTCCCGGCAAGCGTTCGCGCAACACCCGGTAGAGGTCGAGCTCGCCGGCCGGGTCGAGGTTCGCGGTCGCCTCGTCCAGGAACAGCCAGTCCGGCCGGATCAGCAGCGCGCGGGCGAGTGCCAGGCGTTGCTGCTCGCCCCCGGACAGCCGCTGCCCCCAGGCCATGTCCACGTCCAGTTCCGCCACGAGGAAGCCCAGCCCGGCATCGTCGAGCGCGGCCGCCACCTCTTCCTGCGAGAACGCGTCCATCGCCGCCGGGTAGGTCACCGCGCGGCGCAACGTGCCGAGCGGGATGTAGGGCTTCTGCGGCAGGAACATGGTCTTGCCTGCCGGCCGTTCGACGACGCCGGACCCGAAGGGCCAGATCCCCGCCAGCGCCCGGAACAGGGTCGATTTGCCCGAGCCGGAACGGCCGCTGAGCACCGTCGAGCTGCCCGGCGGCAGCGAAAGCTGGGCGTGGTCCAGCAGCACGGCGCGGTTCGGCAGCTCGATATGCAGGTCGCGCGCCACGAAGGCCGGCGCCGTGCCGACCAGCTGCGTGATCTCGCCATGGCCGACCGCCCGCATCGCGTCCAGGCTGCGGCCGAACGTGGCCAGGCGTTCCACGGTGGAGGCCCAGTCCGCCAGCACCATGTAGTTGTCCACCATCCAGGATGCCGAAGCCTGCACCTCCCCGAACGCACCGGAGACGCGTGAGAGGGTGCCGAACGAGATCTGCTTGGCGAAATACAGTGGCGATGCCGCGATGAAGGGGATGATGCCGGCGACCTGGCCGTAGCTGTAGGTGAACGCGTTCACCCACCAGTTGCGGGCCATGATGCGGCGGAAGTTGGCGACGATGGCGGTGAAGCGGCCGGTGAGGATGCGTCCCTCATCCACCTCGCCATGATACAGCGCCACGCCCTCGGCATTCTCGCGCAGGCGGACGAGCGCGAACCGGTAATCCGCCTCCAGCCGCTGGCGGATGAAGTTCAGCGACACCAGCGGGCGGCCGATCAGGTGCGCGAGCAACGTGCCGACGACCGAATAGCCCAGTGCGACCCATACGAGGTAGGCGGGGATTTGCAGCCCGAACACGCGGACCGGGAACGACAGCACCCAGAGTATCTGCAGGAACGAGATCAGCGAGACGATGTTGGTCAGCAGGCCGAAGCCCAACACCAGCACGCTCTCGACGAAGTTGCCGATGTCCTCGGAGATCCGTTGGTCGGGGTTGTCGTTGCCCAGCGTCTCCGGCTGCAGCTGCATCTGGTAGTACGCGCGGTCGGCCAGCCAGCTCGACTGGTAGTGCGCCGTCAGCCAGCGCCGCATCCGGATTTGCAGCCACTGCCGCATGTAGCGCCCGTTCACCCATACCAGCAGGGCGACCGCGACGAGCGGCACGAAGCCCGGGATGATGCCGAACGGGCCGTCTGGGCTGGGTTCGTAGCTGAGCAGCAGGTGGAAGAACGTCGCCTCGTCATACTGTTGCAGCGCATTGACCCAGGCGCCGCCATTCAGGTTGACCAGCACGTTGATGCGGACCAAGGCGAAGTCGGCTGCCAGCACGAACGCCAGCAGCCCCCAGGCCGACCATTTCTCCTCCGAGCGGAAGTAGGGGGCAGAGAGGTAGCCGACGTTGCGGAGGAACCGGCCGAACCGCCGCATTCAGGCCACGATATGCTTGAGGATCATGGCCGGACGCTGACGCAGCCGGCTGCGGGGTGCAAGGCGGCGTCATGCAGGTGGCAACGTTGTAACGCACAGCTCGAACGACATCGGACTGCAGGGAGCGCGCAGCGGGGAGATTTGTTAATCTTCATCCCGTTTAATGATGCAAGTTCCACAGAGTGAGCGAATGTCCGCATCCCTTGCCGCCCCTGAAGTCACCCGGTGCGAGTTCCAGACGAACCTCTTCGCCAGCTTCGGCGAAGTGCGCTTCCGGCGTTCGCTGACCGACGGCCTCCCGATCATGGCCATGCCGCTCGGCGATCGGGAGGCCCAGCTTCCCCTTGGCGCCTTGCGGCGCGAGCTCGGGATCGAGGATGATTCGCCGGACGGACGCATGCTGGACCTCATCGACTCGGCACTCGACTACGTCCCTTCCTTGGCGCCCGGCGACAAGCTCCCGACCGAGGTGCTGACGGGCGAGGCCAGTTGGCGCCCCAATCCCAAGCACACCCGCTTGGCGGCGACGCGCATCCGCCTGAACCTGGTGGCATGGCTCTCCCCGCGCAGCCGGTGGGCCACTGCCGAGCGGGACGAGATCACGCTGCTCCGCCTGGCGGACGACGCGGGCTTGAAGGCGGAGATCGCCGGCCTGGCGATCCTGGCCGCCCAGCATCTTGGCCTGCGCGACGCCGCCCACGTGCTGCGGCTCCTGGACGAGATGGCGACGGAGATGGCCTATATCGAAGCGCTGCGGCAGCGCCTGCTGCAACGCGTGGAAAGCCTGTGCCGCCGCATGGCCGGTATCCTGGCCACCCGGCGCCATGCGGCGGCGGCTCCCTCCGATACCCTCGCGCAGGTGCACCGCCTGGCCTTGCTGGCCTATCGCCAGTTGCACGATCGCTTCGACGACGTGGATGCGCAGACTGGTGAGTTCGGCAGCCTGCTGCGCAACAAGGAGAACCAGCGCCAGTTCATCCGCACCAACCGGGATTGGCTCTACCGCAACCAGCGGAACTGGGACACGGTCCTAGGCCAGTGGGAGCAGGCGGGCGAAACGGCCGAGGAGATCGCGGCGTTGCTAGCCAAGACCTACCAGTTCCTGGCCCCGCGCTTCATGCCGACCAAGCAGTGGCAAACGACCAAGCCGGACCGTGCGGCAGCTCGGCCGGCCGCCGCCCGCCCACAGATGGCATGGTGAGCATCCGGGCGCGTCCTACTCCTGCTCGATCGCCTCGATATCGGCGTCGGTGAAGCCGAAATGGTGGGCGAGCTCGTGCACCAGCACGTTGCGGACCAGGCGATAGAGATCCTCCCCCGTCTCGATCCACTCGAGCAGGATAGCCTCGCGGAAGAGCAGGATCATGTCGGGCGCATGCGCCGGCCCGGCCTCGCCCGCAAGGTGCATCGGCATGCCACGATAGAGCCCGGTCAGCTCGTAGCCACTCTCGATGCCGAGGTCATCCAGCGTCTTGTCGTCCGCCATCTCCTCGACCACGATGGCGACCCCACGAGCATGCCGGGTGAACCGCTCGGGGATGGCGGCCAGGGCGCGTTCGGCCAAGGCGACGATATCGGCGAGGCTGGGCGGGGTCTGGGCCATGCGGTATCCTAGACAAGCGGCCGCCAGGTGCCCACCCTGGGGCCGGCAAGGAAGCGCATCGATGGAAACAGCCCGGCTCACCGAGGTGGCCATGGCGGCGCTGGCCGAGGACCTGCCAGGGTGGCAAGTCGTCGGGAGTGCGATCCGCCGCGAGTTCAGGTTCGCCGATTTCAGCGGCGCGTGGGCGTTCATGACCCGCGTGGCGCTGCTGGCCGAGAAGCACGACCACCACCCCGACTGGTCCAACAGCTACAACAAGGTGGTCATCGCACTCACCAGCCACGATGCGGGTGGCCTCACCGCGCGGGACGTCGCGATGGCGCGGGCGATCGACGCGCTGGGCTCCGGTCGAAGCTAGTCGAGCGGGGCGTTCGCGTACTCCTTCATGCTCAGGATGGCGACCGCGCTGAGCAGGCCGCCGGTCATGACGTAGAACGCGGGGGTGAGCGGGTTGCCGGTGACGTCGACCAGCCAGGTCGAGATCAGCGGCGCGAACCCGCCGAACAGCACGACCGCGAAGCCGTAGCTGACGGACAGTGCGGTGTAGCGCACCCGCGTCGGGAACATCTCCGCCAGGATCGACGGGATGGTGCCGGTGTACAGCGCCTGGAACACCGCGTTGCACAGCAGCGCCACCAGCAGGCTGCCGAACGTGCCGCCATGCACCGCCAGCAGGAACAGCGGATAGTCGAAGACCAGGTTCAGCAGCCCGCACGCCAGGATCAACGGCCGCCGCCCGATGCGGTCGCTGAGCGCGCCCACCAGCGGCGTCAGCACCACGATGACGACGCCGGATGCGACCGCGCAGGTGAAGGCGGCGCCCGGTGGCAGGTTCAGCGTCTTGATCGCGTAGGCGATCAGGTAGACGACGAAGATGAAGTTGGCGATGCAGCCGACGATGCTGAGCCCGAATGCCTGCAGCATGCGCGGCCCGAACTCCCGGATGGCAACGGAGAACGGCGAGCGTTCGACTTTGCGCAGCTCCACCACGCGCTCGAACACCGGCGTCTCCGCGACCTTCTTGCGCAGGAAATAGCCAATGGGTCCGAGGATGAAGCCGCACAGGAACGGGATGCGCCATCCCCAGGCATAGAAATCATCCGCGCTGAGGTTGGTGGCGAGCAAGGCCGCGGAGATCGACCCGGCCAGCGAGCCGATCTGGGTGCTGAACTGCTGCCAGCTGCCCGTGATGCCGCGCTTGCCGGGCGGGGCGTATTCCACCAGGAACGCCGCCGCCCCGCCCCACTCCCCGCCGGTCGAGAACCCCTGCAGCAGCCGGCACAGCACCAGCAGCAGCGGTGCCCAGATGCCGATGGACTGGTAGGTCGGGATTAGCCCCACCGCGCCGGTCGCCCCGGCCATCAGCCCGATGGTGACGACCAGGGCAGCCCGCCGCCCCATGCGGTCGCCATAGGCGCCCAGGATGACGGCGCCGACCGGCCGCATCAGGAACGCCGCGCCGAACGCCGCATAGGTGCCGTACATCGACACGCTGGCCGGGTAGAACGCGCGCGTGATGGCCACGGCGAAGAACGCGTAGATGGTGAAGTCGAACAATTCGAAGAAATTGCCGACGGCGCAGGACAGGATGGCCCGCCGCCGCACGATGGCCAGCTGGCCCGGGGTGAGCGCGTCGTTGGCGGAAAGGACGGCTTGCGACATGGCTCGCTCCTGCAGTCGGGACAGCCTACGGAGCCGACGCCGCCGCCGACAACCTATTTTCCGCCGGGCCGGCCGCCGCCTCGAAGCCCGTCGGATCGAGGGGGCCCGGCCTACGCCCTCAGGGCCGCTCCGCCTTGGGCGCCATGCCCAGCCGGAGCCCCTGCCCCATCAGCCGGACCGCGGCGACCTTGGCCGTGAACGCGGACCAATCGTCCGCGGCTGCGATCGGCGCCCAGATCGCCTCCACCTCGTCGATCAGCACCGTGCAAGGACCAGGCTGGCGGAAATACGCGTGGTCCGGACGGCCTGGGCAGGTGCGATCGGCCAGCAGCGCGCGCACGGCGGCGAAATCGTCGGAGAAGGTGGCGTCCAGCGCCCCGCCGCATGCGCCGAAGAACGCCAGCTCGAACGGCATCTGCGACTCCGCAAGCGCGACCCACCACGCCTTGGCCAGCCGGGCATCCGCCTCCGGTCCGGCGCTTGGGACGCCGAGCCGGCGCACCGTCGCCGCGTCGTACTCGCGCCGGAACGCCGGACCGAACCCTCCCAGCGCCTCGACCAGCGCGTCCTTGTCCGCCAGCGGCAACAGGCATTCCGCCAAGCGCGTGAGGTTCCACTGCAGCGTCTCGGGCTGGCGGCCATAGGCGTAGAGGCCGCCCTCGTCGAAATAGGCGGCGGTGAAGCCCGGGTCGTAGGTCGGCAGCCAGCGCCACGGTCCGTAGTCGAAGCTCTCCCCGGTGATGTTGATGTTGTCGGTGTTCAGCACCCCGTGCACGAACCCGGCTGCCATCCACTGGCCGCCCAGCCGGGCCACGTTGGCGACCACCGCGCGCAGGAACGCCACCGCACGCTCCGCCTCATCCTCGCGCCAGGCGTCCGGGAGGTAGGTGCGTATGGAGTAGTCCAGCAGGCGCCGCAGCGCGTCCCCATCCTCCAGCGCGGCCTGTCGCTGGAACGAACCGATGCGGATGTGCCCGTGGCTGAGCCGGACCAACACCGCGGCGCGGGTCGGCGATGGTTCGTCGTGGCGGACCAGCTCCTCGCCGGTCTCGACCAGGCTCAGCGACTTGGAGGTGTAGACGCCCTGCGCCTCCAGCATCTCCGTCGCCAGCACCTCGCGCACGCCGCCCTTCAGCGTCAGCCGGCCGTCCCCGGCGCGCGACCACGGCGTGGTGCCGCTGCCCTTGGTGCCGAGGTCCAGCAGCCGGCCATCCACCAGGTCGTGCATCTGCGCGTAGAGGAAGCCGCGGCCGTCGCCCAGGTCCAGGTTGTAGTGGCGGAACTGGTGGCCGTGGTAGCGCAACGCCAGCGGCTGGGGGTGGCTGCCGGGCAGCGGCGCGAAGCGGCCCATGCACGCCAGCCACTCCGCCTCCGTCAGCCCATCCAGTCCGATGCGCGCCGCCCAGCGGTCGTCGCGGTGCCGCAGGATGGTCTGCGGGAAGGCGGCGGGCGCCACGACGTCGTAGAACGCGTCTCCCAGCGCAGCATGGGCGGTCGACGGGCGGAAGGCGCTTGAAACAGGCACGTGCAGGATGTCCTTAAGTGCTACGGCTCTCCTAACATCTGGAGAGGGGATTCGAGCGATGGCCAGCGATCAGTCCGGCGTGATGGGCGTGGCAGACGGCCTGGACGGCATCGCCTGGGACGTGCTGGGCCAGACCTACGTGCCGAAGCTCCACAACGCCGACGTCTTCCTGTGGCACGCCACGCTGCCGCCCGGCACCTTCGTGCCGCCGCACGTGCACCCGACGCAGGACGAGTTCCTGCACATCGTGGAAGGCACGCTGGAGTTCTGGCTCGACGGTGTGGAGGCCAGCGGCGGCCCGGGTGACGTCGTGCGCCTGGTCCGCGGCGTCCCGCACGGCATCTTCAATCGCAGCGGGGGCACGGTGCGCACCCTGTTCGGCGTCGCGCCGTCGCGCAGCCTCTGGGCGCTGTTCGCCGCCATCGACCGGGTGGCCGACCCCGCCGAGGTCGTGCGGCTGGCAGCCCTGCACGAGGTGGAGTTCCTGCCGCCGGCCTGATAGGGCAGCCTCCAGCCGAGCATCAAGGAGCTTGCCCATGGACGACATCAAGGCGAACGCTGCCGACAAGCACGAGCACGCGGCCCACCACTTCGAGACCGCAGCGAAGATGCATCGCGACGCGGCCAAACAGTGCCTATCCGGCAACTACCAAAAGGCGCAGAGCCTGGCGATCTCCGCCGCCGAGGCCGAAGGGCTTGCGAACCGCGTGGCGATGGAAGCCGTGGACCTCTACCGGCACCACGCGGAGGAAGTCTCGGAGCACAAGGCCGAGATCGCTGCCGAGGAGCATGCGCGGGAGGCGAAGCGCGAAGCCAAGGCGGCAGAGAAGTAGCTCAGGCCGAACGGGCGAAGCCGGCCATGCTGGCGTAGCCGCCCACCACTGCGCGGAGTTCCTCCTCGCTCGCCACGTCCTCTAGCCGGGCAAAGCCCTCCGGCGCGCGGCCGTCCACCAGGTCGATCACCCGCTCCGGTCCGCCCAGGCGGTTGCTGCGGACGATGGCGGCGGTGGCCGGCGCCCGTTCCGCCTCGTAGGCGGCGAGCGCCGCCACGGGCTCCGCCTGCGCCAGGTGGGTGGCGAGCGCCCTCGCGTCCAAGATCGCCTGGCTCGCGCCGTTCGAGCCGACTGGGTACATCGGGTGCGCGGCGTCCCCCAGCAGCGTCACCCGGCCCCAGGACCAGCGGTCCACCGGATCACGGTCGCACACCGGATACTCGTAGAACGCGGGCGTGGCGCGCACCACCGCCGGCACGTCCACCGCGTCGACGTGGAACCCGGCCAGGCGCGGCATCAGCTCCTCCAGCGCGCCCGGCTGGCTCCAATCCTCCCGCCGCGGCGGCGCCATGCCGGGCGGCGCCACCCGGGCCATCACCGCCCAGTTCAGCAGCACCCGGCCGTCCGGTTCCGCCGCGATCGGGTAGAGCACGAGCTTGCCGTCCATGCCGCCGGCGATGATCATCGACCTGCCGTCCAGGAAGGGTGTCCAGGGCACGGCGCCGCGCCAAAGCATGATGCCGTTCCACGCCGGTGCCCCCTGCTCCGGATAGAACCGGGCGCGCACGACGGAGTGGATCCCGTCGGCGGCGACCAGCACGTCGCCTCCCTCCTCCGCCACGTTCCCGTCCGGCAGGCGGAACCGCGCGACCACGCCGGCGCCGTCGTCGGCGAAGGAGTCCAGGGCGTGGCCGCAGCGCACGGCGCCGGGCAGGCGCGCCTGCACCGCCGCCAGCAGCACGGCCTGCAAACGGCCGCGGTGGATGGAGAACTGCGGCACCTTGTGTCCGGCTGCCATCCCGCGCAGCTCGCGCCAGATCGTCTGTCCGTGGCGGCTGGCGTAGATCAGCTCGTGCGTACGGATCGCCACCGCATCCAGCGCCGGCAGCAGCCCCAACTCCGCCAGCACGGCGATGGCGTGCGGCAGCGTGTTGATGCCGACCCCCAGCTCGCGGATGGCGGCGGAGCGTTCGAACACCACCGCGTCGATGCCGCGCGCGTGCAGCGCCAGCGCCGTTGCCAGGCCGCCTATGCCGCCCCCGGCGACGATGACCTTCATGCGCGCTCCTTCCCGCTTGGCAGCCGCAAAATCTTAAACCTAAAGTATTGCCGGTTTGAAGCGAGGTCAGACGATGCGACGGTTCCTGCTGGCGACGGCGGCCATGGCGTTCATTTCGGGCTCGGCGTCGGCGGAGACGTTGGAGATCGGGCTCGTCGCGACGCTCTCCGGCCAGTCCGCCATGCTCGGCCAGCAGACGCGGGACGGGTTCACCCTGGCGCTGAAGCAGATGGGCGGCAAGCTCGGCGGGATGGACACGCACCTCACCGTCGTCGACGACGAACTGAAGCCGGACGTGGCGTTGACCAAGCTGCGCACGCTGCTGGACCGCGCGCACCCGGCCTTCGTCGTGGGTCCGATCTTCAGCAACGTGCTCGGCGCCATCGTCAAGCCGGTGACGGACGCGCACGCCTTCCTCATCAGCGACAATGCCGGGCCGTCCTCCCTGGCCGGCAAGGCGTGCAACCCGTATTTCCTCACCACCTCCTATCAGAACGACCAGGTGCATGCGGTGCTGGGCCGCTACGCGCAGGACCAGGGCTACAAGAGCGTCATCACCATCGTGCCGAACTACCAGGCGGGCCGCGACGCGGTGGCCGGGTTCAAGCGGGACTACAAGGGCGCGGTGGCGGACGAGCTGTATGTCCCGCTCGGCCAGCTCGATTATTCGGCGGAGTTGGCGCGCATCGCCGCGGCCAAGCCGGATGCGGTGTTCGCCTTCATCCCCGGCGGCATGGGCGTGGCGTTCGTCAAGCAGTTCCGCCAGGCGGGGCTGACGATGCCGGTTTTGTCCGCCTTCACCGTGGATGAGAGCACGCTGCCGGCGCAGGGCGATGCGGCGCTGGGCATGCTGGCCGGGTCCAACTGGGCGCCCGACCTGGATAATCCGCAGAACAAGGCGTTCGTCGCCGCGTTCGAGGCGGAGTACCACTACGTGCCCGCCACCTACGCCTTCCAGGCGTTCGACGCGGCGATGATGATCGACAGCGCGGTGAAGGCCGAGCACGGCAGGCTGGACGACCCGATGGGGATGCGCGCGGCGCTGCTGAAGGCGGACTTCAAGTCGCTGCGCGGCCCGCTCGCGTTCAGCCCCAACGGCTTCCCGATCCAGAACTTCTACCTGACGAAGGTGGCCAAGCGCCCGGACGGCAAGTTCCAGACCGAGATCGTGCAGACCGTCTACAAGGACTTCGCGGACGACTATGCGAAGGATTGCCCACTGCACTGATGGCGCCTCTTGCCGCGAACCGTCGCCCGCATTTGGATGCGGGTCGGACAGCTGCCACCCGCATCCAGATGCGGGCTACGGCCTGAATGTCGGGGACGTTGCTGGCGGTGCAGGCGCTGAACGGGTTGCAACTCGGCGTGCTGCTGTTCCTGGTGGCCGCGGGGCTGACGCTGGTGTTCGGCGTGATGGACTTCGTCAACATGGCGCACGGCGTGCAGTACATGCTCGGCGCCTACCTCGCCGTGGCGGCTGCCAGCGCGACCGGCAGCTTCGTGCTCGGGCTGCTCGCCGCATGCGCCGGCACGATCGTGTTCGGCCTTCTGCTGGACCGGCTGGTATTCCGCCACCTCTACGGGCGCGGCCACCTGGACCAGGTGTTGGCCACCTTCGGCATCATCCTGACGGCGAACGAGGCCGTGCGGATGGTCTGGGGCAACGATCCGCTGTCGCTCGCCGTGCCCGCGGCGCTTTCGGGCAGCGTCGCGCTGACGGACGGCCTGCGTTACCCGGCCTATCGCCTGGTGATCCTGGCCGCCGGGCTGCTGTGCGGCGTGGCGTTGGCGCTCGCCATCACCCGCACCCGCACGGGAATGCGGCTGCGCGCCGGGGCGACCCACCCGGAGCTCCTGGCGGCGCTGGGCGTGGACACCGGGCGGCTGTTCGCCCTGGTGGTGGCCGGGGGCGCGATGCTGGCCGGGTTCGCCGGCGCGGTCGCCGCCCCCATCCTGTCGGTCGAACCCGGCATGGGCGACGGCGTGCTGATCCTGGCCTTCGTCGTCATCATCATCGGCGGCACCGGGTCGATCCGCGGCGCGGCGGTGGCGGCGCTGCTGGTGGGGCTGGTGGACACGCTGGGCCGCAGCTTCGCCACGGACCTGGCGCGGCTGGTGCTGCGGCCATCCGCCGCCAACACGGTTGGGCCGGCGCTCGCCTCCATGGCGATCTACCTGCTGATGGCGGCCGTCCTGGCGGTTCGCCCGGCAGGGCTGCTGCCCGCGCGGACCCGGTGAACCGCCGCCTGGCGGCCTTGGTGCTGGTGGCCTTGGCCGCGCTGCCGGCGGTGCTGGCCGCAACGGGCACGTCGTACCTGCTGTTCCCGGCGACGCGGACCGTCATCTACGCGGTGGCCGCCGTGGCACTGGACTTCACGCTGGGCTTCGGCGGCCTAGTCAGCTTCGGTCATGCCGCCTTCATGGGGGTCGGCGCCTACGCGGTGGGGATCGCCGCGGTCAACGGGTTGACGGAGGCTGCGGTCGCCTACCCGATCGCTGCCGCATCCGGCGGGGCGTTCGCCCTCGTCACCGGCCTGGTCGCGCTGCGCACGGGCGGCGTGTACTTCATCATGATCACGCTTGCCTTCGGCCAGATGGCGTTCTTCACCGCCAGCAGCCTGTCGCAATATGGCGGCGATGACGGGCTGACGCTGCCGGACCACTCGACGCTGTTCGGCACCGGCGCGTTGGCCAGCCCGGTCGGCCTCTACTACGTGGCCTGGGTCGCCCTGGCCGCCGTGCTGCTGGGGCTGGGCCAGGTGGTGCGCGCCCGCTTCGGCCGGGTGCTGCGCGGCTGCCGCGACTCGCCGGAGCGGATGCGCGCGCTGGGCTACGATCCGCTGCCGTTCCGCCTGCTGGCCTATGTCGTGTCCGGCGCGATCACCGCGCTGGCGGGCGCGCTGCTGGCGGAGCTGACGCAGTTCGCCGCCCCCGCCTACATGGCCTGGCCACGCTCGGGCGACCTGCTGGTTGCCGTCATCCTCGGCGGCGCCGGCACGTTGGGCGGCCCGGTGCTCGGCACCGTCGCCTATCTGGCGCTGTCCGACTGGCTGGCAGCGTGGACCGAGCATTGGCGAATCGTCGTCGGCCCGCTGCTGGTGCTCGCCGTCATCGCCCGCGGCCGCCTTCGGCTGGCGCGGTGACCGCGCTGCTGCACCTGGACGGGCTGGGCAAGAGCTATGGCGCGCTCGCAGTCACGCGGGACGTGTCGCTTGGGGTCGCCGCCGGCGAGGTCCACGCCCTGATCGGACCGAACGGCGCCGGCAAGACGACGCTGGTCGGCCAAGTCGCCGGCAGCCTTCGCCCGGACCGCGGCCGGATCATGTTCGACGGGCAGGACATCACCGCCCTGTCGCCGCCGCGCCGCGCCCGGCTGGGGCTCGCCCGCTCGTTCCAGATCATCACGCTGGTGGGCGCGTTCACGGCGCGGGAGAACGTCGCGGTGGCGGTGCAGCGGCGCCAGGGGAGTTCGTTCCGCTTCGTCCGCGACGCCGCCCGCGAGAGCGCACTGAACGAACCGGCGGACGCGGCACTTGCCGCCGTGGGGCTGGCCGCGCGCGCCGACGTCCGGGCGGACGCGCTCAGCCATGGCGAAAAGCGGCACCTCGAACTGGCGGTCGCGCTTGCCTGCGCCCCGAAGCTGCTTCTTCTGGACGAACCGATGGCCGGGGTTGGGCACGACGAGGCCGCCGGCCTGCTGGCGCTGCTGCAACGCCTGCGCGGCCAGTTTGCCATGCTGCTGGTGGAGCACGACATGGACGCGGTGTTCGCCCTGTCCGACCGCGTCTCCGTCCTGGTGCAGGGCGCCGTCATCGCCAGCGGCCCGCCCGCCGCCATCCGCGCCGACCCGGCGGTGCGCGCCGCCTATCTGGGCGACGCCTGATGCTGAGCGTCACCGGTTTGGTGGCCGGCTATGGCGGGGCGCAGGCGCTGTTCGGGGTCGACCTTGCGGTCGGCGAGGGCGAGGCGGTGTCCCTGCTCGGCCGCAACGGCATGGGCAAGACCACGACGGTGCGCGCGGTGATGGGGCTGCTGCCGCCCTGGGCCGGCGAGGTGGGCTTCGCCGGGCAGCTGTACACGCGGGCCAAGCCCACCCGCATCGCGCGCGCCGGGTTGGGGCTGGTGCCGGAGGGTCGGCAGATCTTCCCGCGCCTCACGGTCGAGGAGAACCTGCTGGCGACGGCGTCCAACCGTCACGGCCCGGCCCGCTGGACCCTGCCCGGCATCTACGCGCTGTTCCCGCGCCTGGCGGAGCGGCGGCGCTTCGGCGGCTGGCAGTTGTCGGGCGGCGAGCAGCAGATGCTGGCGGTGGGCCGCGCGCTGATGACCAACCCGCGCCTGCTTATTCTGGACGAGGCGACGGAGGGCCTCGCCCCGCTGGCCCGAGCCGAGATATGGCAGTGCCTGGCCACGCTGCGGGCGGAAGGGATGGCGATGCTGGTGATCGATAAGAACCTCGACGCGCTGTTGCGCCTGGTGGACCGCCACGTGGTGCTTGAGCGCGGCCGCGTGGTGTGGACCGGCACGGGCGCGGCGCTTGCCGCGGACCGCGCCGGCGTGGAGCAGGCCCTGCATGTCTGACCTGGTGTGGGAGTACATGACAGGCCAGCGCCGCCCCGGGCACGACGCGCTGCTTGCCGATTTCGCCCGGCGCAGCACGGCGACGCTGGTCGCCCTGCCGCACGCGCGGGACGTGCCGTATGGGGCGCATGCGCGCTGCCGGTTCGATTTCTTCCCCGCCACCACCGGTGCACCGGTGGTGGCGTTCTTCCATGCCGGCTATTGGCAGAGCCGGGACAAGGACGGCTTCCTGTTCCTGGCCGAACCCTTCGTGCGGGCCGGGATCGCCTGGGCGGCGGTGAACTACCCGCTCTGCCCCGGCGTGGGCTTCGACGCGCTGATGACGGCCTGCAAGACCGCCCTGCCCGCCATCCGCGCCAAGGCCGGCGGCCCGGTCATCGCGGCCGGGCATTCGGCCGGCGGCCACATCGCCGCGGAGTTGGGGATGGCCGGGCTGGCGGATGCGGTGGCGGCGTTGAGCGGGGTGTATGACCTCCAGCCGCTGCTCGCCACACCGCTGAACGACGCGTTGCGACTGGACGGCCCGTCCGCCCGGCGCAACTCGCCGCTGTTCCGCGTGGCGGCGCCGGCAGCGCCAGCGTGCTTCATCGTCGGCGAGGCCGAAACGCCGGCCTTCCAGGCGCAAAACGCCGCCATGGCGGCGGCCTGGCCCGGCAGCACCCCGAGCACGGCGGCGGGGGCAGACCATTTCACCCTGCTGGAGCAGCTGGCGGACGCTTCGTCGCCCATCTTCCAGGCCGTGCTGCGTCTCGCGACCACCGGACAGCCGTAGCCGATCAAGGTGTAGGGGTCAGCCTCGCGCCGATCAGGAACTCCCGATTACCTTCCGGCCCGGTGATCGGGCTCGCCTCCACGCCAAGGACGGACCAGCCGGGCAAGCGGCTCCACCAGTCCTGGATGGCCGCGCACACCGCATCGTGCACGGCCGGGTCGCGGACGACGCCGTTCTTGCCGACCTGGCTGGGACCGGCCTCGAACTGCGGCTTGATCAGCGCCACCGCCCAGGCACCGGGGGCGCAGCAGGCCAACGGCGCGGGCAGCACCGTGCGCAACCCGATGAAGCTGGCGTCGCACACCACGGCCGCGACGGGTTCGGTCAGCGTCAGGTGCCGGGCGTTGGTGCGCTCGTGCACCACCACGCGCGGGTCGCTGCGCAGCTTCCAGGCGAGTTGGCCGTGGCCCACGTCCACCGCGTGCACGCGGGCGGCGCCGTTCGCGAGCAGGACGTCGGTGAACCCGCCGGTGGAGGCGCCCACGTCCAGGCACACGCGATCGGCCGGCGAGAGGGCGAAGTGCGCGAGTGCGTGTGCGAGCTTGAGGCCGCCGCGGGACACCCATGAGTGGTCTTGACCCTTCACCTCCAAGGGAGAACCGGCGGGCAAGACCTGGCCGGCTTTCTCGACCCGGCGGTCGCCGGTGTAGACTTTCCCGGCAAGGATCAGAGCTTGCGCCCGGGTGCGGCTCTCGACGAGTCCGCGGTCGACGAGGAGCTGGTCGGCGCGCGCTTTCTTTACGTGGGCAGCACCCTCACCCTGCCCTCTCCCAAAGGGAGAGGGTTTAATCGAAGCCTGAGACCTTTCTTCTCCCTCTCCTTCTGGGAGAGGGCCGGGGTGAGGGTCGGCTATGCCGCGCCCGCGCTGACGCTGCGGCCGACCGCGTCCACGACGGTCCGGACGATGTCCTTTGCGGTGAGGCCGGCTTCGGCGAGTTGGGCGGTGGGGTTGTTGTGGTCGATGAAGCGGTCGGGCAGCACCATGGGGCGGATCCGCAGCCCGCCATCCAGCAGCCCGGCCCATGCGAGATGCTGCATGACGGCCGAACCGAACCCGCCGGCCGAGCCGTCCTCGATCGTCACCAGCACCGCATGCTCCCGCGCCAGCCGCTCGAGGAGCGCCGTGTCCAGCGGCTTGGCGAACCGGGCGTCCGCCACCGTCGCGGGCAGCCCCCGCGCCGCCAGCTCGTCCGCCGCCACCAGTGCCTCCGCCAGCCGCGGGCCCAGGCTCAGGATCGCCACCTCGGCCCCCCGGGTCTCCCGCACCACGCGGCCGCGGCCGATCGGCAAGGGCGTGCCGCGCGCCGGCAAGGCGAGCCCGGTGCCCTCGCCGCGCGGGTAGCGCACCGCGGACGGCCCGGCATCATACGCCGCCTGCGTCGCCACCATGTGCACCAGCTCCACCTCGTCGGCCGGCGCCATCAGCACCATGCCGGGCAGGCAGCCCAGATAGGCCAGGTCGAAGCTGCCGGCATGCGTCGCACCGTCCGCCCCCACCAGCCCCGCCCGGTCCAGCCCGAACCGCACCGGCAGCCCCTGGATCGCCACATCGTGCACCACCTGGTCATACGCACGCTGCAGGAACGTGCTGTAGATGGCGCAGAACGGCACCAGCCCCTCCGTCGCCATCCCCGCCGCGAACGTCACCGCATGCTGCTCGGCGATCCCCACGTCGAAGCACCGCTCCGGAAAGCGCTTGGCGAACCGGTCCAGCCCCGTGCCGGACGGCATCGCCGCCGTCACCGCCACCACCCGCGGGTTGGCCTCCGCCTCGGCGATCAGCGCGTCGGCGAACACCCGGGTGTAGGAGGGCGGGCCGGGCGGCGCCTTGACCTGCTCGCCCGTCACCACGTTGAACCGGCTGACGGCGTGCAGCTTGTCTGCACTCGCCTCCGCCGGGGCGTAGCCGCGGCCCTTCTGGGTGATGGCGTGCACCAGGATCGGCCCGGCCTCCTCCGCGTCGCGCACGTTGCGCAGCACGGGCAGCAGGTGGTCCAGGTTGTGGCCGTCGATCGGGCCCAGGTAGTAGAAGCCCAGCTCCTCGAACAGCGTGCCGCCGGTCAGGATGCCGCGGGCATACTCCTCCGCCCGCTTGGCCGTCTTGGCCACGCCCGTGGGGAAGCGCCGCGCCATGCGGGAGGCCAGGTCGCGCAGGTTGAGGTAGGAGTTGGAGCTGAGCAGCCGCGTCAGGTAGGCGCTCATCGCCCCCACGGGTGGGGCGATCGACATCTCGTTATCGTTCAGCACCACCACCAGCCGGGCCTTCATGGCACCGGCGTTGTTCATCGCCTCGTAGGCCATGCCGGCGCTCATCGCCCCGTCGCCGATCACCGCGACGACCGTGCGCGGCGTGCCCAGCAGCTCGGACGCCACCGCCATGCCCAGCCCGGCGGAGATGGAGGTGGAAGAGTGCGCGGCGCCGAACGGGTCATACTCGCTCTCCGCCCGGCGGGTGAAGCCGGACAGGCCGCCGGGCTGGCGCAGGGTGCGGATGCGGTCGCGCCGGCCGGTGATGATCTTGTGCGGGTAGCACTGGTGGCCCACGTCCCAGATCACCCGGTCGGCCGGCGTGTCGAACACCGCGTGCAAAGCCACCGTCAGCTCCACCACGCCCAGGCTGGCGCCCAGATGGCCGCCCGTGGTGCTCACCGCGTCGATCGTCTCGGCCCGCAACTCGTCGGCCACCTGGCGCAACTGCTCCGCCGACAGGTTGCGAAGGTCGGACGGAACCCGGACCCGGTCCAGCAACGGCGTCGCCGGACGGGGCGGCAAAAGCGGGGCATTCATCGCGAAGCAAGCTCCTCTACGGGAGGGGTCGGGTCGTGAGGGAGCCATCGGCCCGCTGGACGATCGCCTGCACGCGGGCTTCCGCCTCGGCCAGCTTGGACTCGCAGTGGCCGCGCAGCAGGGCGCCGCGCTCGTAGGCCGAAATGGCGTCCTCGAGCTTCTGCTGTCCGCCCTCCAGCCCTTTGACGATCCGCTCCAGCTCGGCCAGCGCGTCCTCGAACGACAGGCCGGAGATGTCTTGCGACATGCGCGCTCCCCCTCGGTCTGCGGTGCTTACGCGTTCGATGGCGGCCCGACAACACTCTGGCGCGCAACGAAATCACCGTGTTGCAGGCGTGCAGCATATCAAATCCGCATCAGACGGGTGACGTGGGCGGCGGTCGACGCCGCCAAGGCCGCCAGGTCATAGCCGCCTTCCAGGACGGAGACGACCCGGCCCTGCGCGTGCGACTCGGCAACGTCCAGCAGCCGATCGGTGAGCCAGGCGAAATCCTCCGTCTCCACCCGCAGCTCGGCCAGCGGGTCCGCGCGGTGGGCGTCGAAGCCGGCGGAGATGATCAGCAGCTCGGGGCGCCACGCCGCCAGCGCGGGGATGATCCGGTCGCTCCAGGCGGCGCGGAACGGCACGCTGCCGGCGCCGGGGGCCAACGGCACGTTGACGACGTTGCCGGCAACCCCGGTCTCCCGCGGGGAGCCGGTGCCGGGATAGCACGGGTGCTGATGGCTGGAGGCGTAGAACAGCGCCGGGTCGGGGGCGAAGATGTCCTGCGTGCCGTTGCCGTGGTGCACGTCGAAATCCACCACCGCCACGCGCGACAGCCCCCAGCGCAGACGGGCATGCCGGGCGGCGATGGCGGCGTTGTTGAAGAAGCAGAAGCCCATCGCGCGCTGCCGCTCCGCATGGTGGCCCGGCGGCCGGGTCGCGACGAACGCGGTGCTGGCCCAACCCTCCACCACCGCATCCACGGCCGCCACGGCACCGCCGGCCGCCCGCAACGCCGCGGCCTGCGTGCCATGGCTGACGACGGTGTCCGGATCGACTGCCAGCATCTCGCCTTCCGCCGGGCGCATGGCCAGGATGCGGTCGACGTGGGAGGCGGGGTGGGCGAGGCAAAGCTGCTCGCGCGTGGCTTCCGGCGCCTGCTCCCGCAGCAGGGTGCTGAAATCAGGGTGTTCCAACGCCTGCAGCACCACCCGCAGACGGTCGGCGCATTCCGGGTGGTAGGGGCCGGTGTCGTGTCCCAGGCAGGCGGGATGCGTGAACAGCGCCACCGGCTTCATGCCGCAGCATCCTCCGCCCGGCGCCGGATGGTGAACGAGAACACGCCGGCTTCCTCGCTGAAGCTGACCAGCGTATGCCCAGTCTCGCGGCAGAAGGCCCGGAAATCCGCGACGGAGGCGCGGTCGGTGGCCAGCACCCGCAGCTTGTCGCCTGCCGCCAGGCCCCGCAGCGCGCGGTTCGCCCGCAGCACCGGCAACGGGCAGTTCATGCCCTTCACGTCGAGCAGGGTTTCGCCGGCCATGCCGCCATCCTGCTTCCCGTTGCCAGTGGGGGCAAGAGCGGGCGTAAGGTGCGGCATGGCCGGCAAGCTGCGCATGGGGATCGATTTCGGCGGCACGAAGGTGGAGTATGCCGTGCTCGGCCACGACGGCGCCGCGCTGCTGCGCCGCCGTATCCCCACGCCCACCCGCTACGAGGACGCCGTGCGGAGCCTCGCCAGCCTGGTGGCCGGCGTCGAGTCCGAACTCGGCCCGGTGAGCGTGGGTGTCGGCATCCCCGGCGTCATCAGCCCCGCGACCGGCCTGGTGAAGAACGCCAACTCCATCGCCCTGAACGGCCACGCGCTGGACCAGGACCTGGCGGCGGCGCTCGGCCGCGCGGTGCGGGTGGAGAACGACGCCAACTGCTTCGCCCTGTCGGAAGCGACGGACGGTGCCGGTGCCGGTGCCCGTACGGTGTTCGGCGTGATCATCGGCACCGGCTGCGGCGCCGGCATCGTGGTCGATGGCCGGGTGGTGCCGGGGCGCAACCGCATCGCGGGCGAGTGGGGCCACAACCCGCTGCCCTGGGTGACGGCGGCGGACCTGCCGCTGCCGCAATGCTGGTGCAACCAGGTCGGCTGCCTGGAGACGCTGGTGGCCGGGCCGGCCTTGGCCGCGGATGCCGACGGGCCCGGCGCGCGGGACGCCTCCGCCCTGCCCGCCCGTGCCGCCGCCGGGGACGCAGCAGCCAAGGCGGCGCTCGACCGGCATGCGGACCGGCTGGCCCGCGGGCTGGCGCAGGTGATCAACCTGCTCGACCCCGATGCGGTGGTGCTCGGCGGCGGCCTGTCCAACATGGATCACCTATACCGGCAGTTGCCGGCGCTGCTGGCGCGGCACGTGTTCAGCGACGTGTCCACCACGCCGGTGCTGCGGGCCAAGCACGGGGACAGCTCGGGCGTGCGCGGGGCGGCCTGGCTGTGGCCACCGTGACGCCCGGCCTGTGCCGCGACTGCTGCAGCCCGGCCGAGGCCGATCCCTGTCCGCACTGCGGCAGCCGCCGGATCGTCCGCCATGCCGAGCTGTTCACCCTCGCCATCGCGCATATCGACTGCGACGCGTTCTACGCCAGCGTCGAGAAGCGCGACCGGCCCGAGTTGGCCGGCCGTCCCGTGCTGGTGGGCGGCGGCACGCGCGGCGTGGTGACGGCGGCGTGCTACGTGGCGCGGATGTATGGCTGCCGCTCCGCCATGCCGATGTTCAAGGCGCTCAAGGCCTGCCCCGACGCGGTGGTCATCCGGCCCGACTTCACCAAGTATGCCGCGGCCTCGCGAGCGATCCGCGCCCAGATGGCGCGGCTCTCGCCCCTGGTGCAGCCGCTGTCGATCGACGAGGCGGTGGTGGACCTGTCCGGCACCGCGGCGCTGCACGGCGCCCCGCCCGCTACCGTGCTGGCCCGCTTCGCCCGGGACGTGGAGGCGGAGCAGGGCCTGACGGTCTCGGTCGGGCTTGCGACGAACCGGCTGCTGGCCAAGCTGGCCGCCGGGCGGGACAAGCCGCGCGGCTTCGCGGTGCTGGGGTCCGAGGCCGCGTCGGTCATGGCGCCCTGGCCGGTGCGCGCCCTGCCCGGCATCGGGCCGGCGTTGGAGCGGCGGCTCGCGGCGCTCGGCATCACCCATCTCGGCCACCTCGCCGCCCTCGATGACCGCAGCGCCATGGCCCGCCTTGGCGAGGACGGCCCATCCCTGGCGCGCCGCGCCCGCGGGGAGGACGGCCGGCGGGTGTCGCCGGAGCACGAGACGAAGTCCGTCAGCGCGGAGACCACCTTCGACGCGGACTTGGCCGGCATGGCGGACCTGCAGCGTCCGCTCTGGCGCCTGGCGGAGAAGCTGGCGCGGCGGCTGCGCGAGAAGGAGTTGGCGGCGGGCGGCGTGGTGCTGAAGCTGAAGACGGCGCGGTTCGCCCTGCGCACCCGGGCGGTGCGCCTGCCGGGGCCGACCGTGCTGCCGGACCTACTGTTCGCCGCGGCGAGCGGGCTGCTGGCGCGGGAGGCCGACGGCACCGCCTTCCGCCTGATCGGGATCGGCGCCTCGCCCCTGGTGCCGGGCGACACGGCCGACCGCGGCGACCTGGCCGACCCCGATGCCGGGCGGCGCGTCGCCACCCAGGCCGCGGTGGACGCGTTGCGCGCCCGGTTCGGCGAGGACGCGATCGGACGCGGGCGCGGCTTCGGTGGAACCGCACGCCGACAGAAGATGGACCCGGGCGACGCCACCGGCTAGCTTGACGGCAACGTCACCCCAGGGGTGGGACACGCCATGGATGGCTCCACTCTGGCCGGGCGGCCAGCACACCGGGCGGCCCATCGTCTCGTTTGGGCCTATCAGACGGCGGCGTTCTACGGCGTGCTTGCGGCGTTCGGCGCCGTGTTCCTGGCATGGAACCTGCCGGCGACGCTGTTCTACTGGGTGTTGCCACGGCGGCTGTCGGCACCGCTGGGCCAGGTCATGATCATGGGTGGTTTCCGCACCTTGTTGGGCTTGATGCGGATCGCCGGACTGGCCCGGTTCGACCTTTCGGCCATCGACGCCTTGCGCGACGAGCCGGGCCTGGTGATCGCCCCCAACCATCCGACGTTGCTGGACGCCCTGCTCGTCACCTCCCGCCTGCCGCGGATCGTCTGCATCACCAAGGCGTCGTTGTGGGACAATCCCCTGCTCGGCGCCGGTGCCCGGCTGGCTGGCTACATCCGCAACGACGCACCGCACCGCCTGGTGCGCCGCGCCGCCGCCGCCATCCAGGGCGGCGGGCAGCTGCTGGTCTTCCCCGAGGGCACGCGCACGACCGCACCGCCGCTCGGCCCGTTCAAGGCCGGGTTCGCGCTGATGGCGCGGCAGGCCGGGGCGCCGGTGCAGACGGTGTTGCTGGAGGCCACGTCGCCCTACCTCCGCAAGGGATGGAGCGTGCTGCGCCGGCCGGCCTTTCCGCTTGTCTATCGCGCCCGGCTCGGGCGGCGCTTCACGGTGGAAGGCCCGGCGCAGGCGTTCTGCGACGAGCTGGAGGCATACATGCGGGCGGAACTCGGCCGCGGGTGAGACACCTGGTGCTGATGCCGTCCTACAACACGGGTCCGAGACTGCTGGAGACGGTGCGCGCCGCGCGCGCCGCTTGGTCGCCGGTCTGGGTGGTGCTGGACGGCAGTACAGACGGCTCCGCGGCGGCCTTGGGCGCGCTGCCGCCGGACGGCGGGTTCCGCGTCCTGTCGCTGCCGGAGAACCGGGGCAAGGGTGCGGCGATCCTGCACGGGTTGCAGGCCGCCGCCGCCGAAGGCTTCACCCACGTCGTGACCATGGATGCGGACGGGCAGCACCCGGCCGACCGCATCGCCGACTTCGTCGCGGCCTCGCGCGCCCGGCCGGACGCGATGATCCTCGGGACACCGCAGTTCGGCGATGACGCTCCGGCGCTGCGGGTGGGTGGGCGGCGCATCTCCAACTGGTGGGCGAACCTGGAAACGCTCTGGTGCGGGATCGGCGACTCGTTGTTCGGCTTCCGCGTCTACCCGGTGGCGCCGCTGCTGGCGATCATGGGGCGGCACCGCTGGATGCGCCGCTATGATTTCGATGCGGAGGCGGCGGTGCGGCTGTGCTGGGCCGGGGTGCCCCCGATCAACCTGCCGGCCGCGGTGCGGTATTTCCGGCCGGAAGAGGGTGGGATCAGTCATTTCCGCTATGGTCGCGACAACGCCCTGCTCACCTGGATGCATGTCAGGCTGATGGTGGGTTTCCTCCCGCGCCTGCCATGGCTGCTGTGGCGCCGGGCAAGGCGACCGCCCTGAGGCCGGGCGCGCGGAGCTGCTCCAGGACGCGCGGCAGTACCCCCAGCACCACGGCGCGCCCGTCCGCCATGTGCGCGGCGTTGCCGTCATGCAGCAACAGGATGTCGCCCGGCCTGGTCCGCGCCGCGAGCCGGCGGAGGACGACGCCTGGGTCGCCGCAGCTGGTGTCGTAGCCGCGGCGGCTCCAACTCGCCAGGCCAAGTCCGGCGCGGCTGAGCACCGGATATAGCGGCGGGCTGCGAAGCCCCATCGGGGCGCGGAACCATCGCGGCGCCGTCCCGGCCAGGTCGGACAGGATCGCCTGCCCGTCCTCCACCTCGCGGCGCAACGCCCGCCCGGCCAGGAAGGCGAAATGGCGCGGATGGGAAAGGGTATGGTTCTCGACCCGGTGTCCCTCGCGCACGATGCGGCGCACCAGCGCCTGTTGGCTTCGCGCGCGTTCTGCAATGCAGAAGAAGCTTGCCTTGGCACCCGCCGCCGCGAGCAGGTCCAGCACACGCGGCGTCACCTCCGGATCGGGTCCATCGTCGAAGGTCAGGCCGACCGCGTCGCCGGGCGTCGGCAGGTGGTGCAGCGTTGGGCCGAGCAACTGACTGCTTGGCCAGAGCCCGGCAGCGGCGAGCACCGCGTGGTCGGCGACCAGGCCGGCCAGCAGGCCGGGCCACCAGCCGGGATGCAGCGCCAGCACGCCGCAGGCGGTCCCGTGCAGGCCGGCTGACAACCGCAGCGCGAGGCTCGGGCGCCATCGCCCGGGTTCAGCCATCGGCGCGTTGCCGGGCGAAGGCGCGTGCCACGTCCATGGGGGACATGTGCGTTTCGTCGCGGAACCGCCACCGGCGCACCGCCGCCTCCGCCAGGAACATCGCGACGACAAGCGGCCCGTCGAGCACGTTGACGAACAACGACCACACGCGGTCCGGCGCCAGCGCCAGCAAGGCGGCCGACCCGGCGAGTTGGGCGAGGAAAAACACGCACCACGCCTTCGTCACAGTTCGCGTGTAGGAAACGATGGCTGGGGTGAGCCGGCCGCGGAAACGCGCGGCCAGGCCGGTCACCAGCGCGGTTCGTCCCTGTCGCAGGCTGCCGCCGAACAGGATGAGGAGGGAGGCATAGATGAGCGCGTGCGAGAGCCCGGAGCCCACGATCAGCCCCGCCCTGCCCGCCTGATGCGACGCCAGCGCGTTCAACACGAGCCAGGCGACCAGCCCCGCTGCGGCAGCGCCCAGCGCGCGCGGCCAGCCGCCCACCCGCCGCAACGCCAGCGCCGCGAGCACGCCGGCCTGCGCACCGGCAAGGCCGATCGCCGCGGGGGTCACCTGCCCCGCAGCGATCGCCCGGTGCATCACGAACGGGCCGACCAACACGGCCGACCAGCCGAGCACGGCCAGGCCTCGTTTCACGTGATTGCACAAATGACGCGGCATGGTCTTTATCCTACACTCGTCGCCGGATTTGCCCGTATTGCCGCCGCCATCTAAATTGTTGTCTAGGATCGATCGTGAAGACCCAGGACGCCCCACACTCCGCCGCCAGCCAGGCACCGTTCGAGCGGGAGGTCGCCACGCTGATCGTCGGCGCGCTGCACCTGGAGATCAGCCCGGCGGAGATTGACCCCGACACGACCCTGTTCGGCGAGGGGCTGGGCCTTGACTCGATCGACGCGCTGGAGCTCGCACTGGCGATCTCGCGCGATTACGGGCTGGAACTGAAGTCGGACGACGAACGCAACCGCGCCATCTTCACCACCCTGCGCACGCTGTCCCACCACATCCAGACGCACCGGACCAAATAGGGCGTTGCCGCAGCTGATCCCCCTCGCCGAGCGGCCTGCCGACGCCGTGCTGTTCCGGATGCCCGGCCGCGACGTGACCGCCGGCACCTTTGCCGCCGATGCGTCCCGGCTGGCGGCCGCCCTGCCCGACGCGCCGCATGTCGCCAACCTCTGCACCGGCCGCTATGCCTTCGCCGTGGGGTTCGCCGCGGCGCTGCTGCGCGGGCAGGTCAGCCTGCTGACGAGCGACCGTTCGGCAGACCGGCTGCAGGCGCTACAAGCCCGCTTCCCCGGCGTGATCGCCGTCACCGATGGGCCGGATGCGCTGCCGATGCCGGGCGTTACCGTCCTACCGCCGGGCACGACGTCCGCAGCGCTGCCGGCGATCGAGGGCAGCCAGCTTGCCGCCCTGGTGTTCACCTCCGGCAGCACCGGGCAGCCGACGGTGCATGCCAAGCACTGGGGTGCCCTGGCCCAGCGGAGTCGCGACGCAGGGATGGCTTTCGCCCTGGCGGATGACGCGCCGGCCACGATGGTGGCGACCGTGCCGCCGCAGCACATGTACGGGTTCGAGACCACGGTGCTGCTGCCGCTGCACGCCGCCTGCGCGGCCTGGTGCGGCCCGGCCTTCTACCCCGCCGACGTGCGGGACGCGCTGGCGCAGACACCGGGACCGCGGGTGCTGGTTACCACGCCGCTGCAACTCCGCGCCCTGTTGTCGGCCGCAACCGACCTGCCGCCGCTCAGCCGTGTCATCTCCGCCACCGCCCCGCTGGACGGCGCGATGGCGGCAGCGGCGGAGGCCCAGTGGCACACCAGCGTCTCCGAGATCTTCGGTGCCACGGAGATCGGCTCCATCGCCAGCCGCCGCACGGCTGCCGGAGCGGGCTGGACGCTGTATCCTGGGGTCCGCCTGATCGCCGCCGGCGCTGACGTGCTGGTGGAAGCCGAATACGCCGAGTCTACGGTGCTGGACGATGCGGTCGAGTTGCTGCCCGGCGGCGGCTTCCACCTGCTCGGACGCCGCAGCGACCTGGTGAAGCTGGGGGGCCGCCGCGCGTCGCTGGCCGGGCTGAACCGGGAACTGGCGGCCGTTGCCGGCGTGGAGGACGGCGTCTTCCTGCCGCCCGAAGCGGACGACCACCGCCCAGCCGCCCGAATGATCGCCTTCGTCGTGGCGCCGGACGCAGGCGCAGCCGCGATCTTGGCGGCGCTGCGCAGCCGGATCGACCCGGTGTTCCTGCCGCGCCGGATCGTCCATGTCGACAGGCTGCCGCGCAACGAGTTCGGCAAGCTCCCCGCGGCGGCGCTGCAATCCCTGCGGGAAGCTTGCTGATGCGGTTCGCCATTCCCGCCGCGCATCCTTGCCTACCCGGACACTTCCCCGGCCGCCCGATCGTGCCCGGCGTGGTCCTGCTGGAGGAGGTGCTCGCCTGCCTGCCGCCCGGGCTGACGCTGCTGAGCGCCAAGTTCACGGCACCGGTCCTGCCGGAGCAGGTGGTGGCCGTGACCAGCACGGCACACCCCGACGGCCGGGTCCACTTCGCCGCTGCCGTCGGCGACCGCCCGGTGCTGCACGGCGTGGCCGGGCCGGCCGCGTGACCGGCTGGAGCCGCACGCCCGAGCGTGGTGCGGCCTGGCTGGTGCACCTGATGCTCTGGCTGATGCGGCATGTCGGCTGGTTCGCCCAGCGGGTCGTGCTGCCAGGCATCACCGCCTGGTTCTTCGTCACCTCGGCCAACGCCCGAGCCGCCTCGCGCGACTACCTGGCGACGGCCCTTGGCCGGGCGGTGCGTTGGCCCGACACCGTGCGGCACATCCACACCTTCGCCTCCACGATCCTGGACCGGGCGCTGCTGGTCACGACAGGTGGCGGCATCGCGCTGGACGTGGTGGGCTTGGAGCACGTGGAGGCCGCGGTGTCAGGTGGACGTGGCTGCGTTCTGCTAGGCGCCCATCTCGGCAGCTTCGCCGTGTTGCGCGGCCTGGCGGAGCGCTGCCCCGTGCCGGTCAAGATGCTGATGTATCGCGCCAACGCTGGCGCCTACAGCACGGTGATGGAACGGCTGGATCCGGCGGCGGCGCGCAACGTCATCCCGATCGGCGACCTGCACTCCATGCTGCGGGTGCACGAGGCGGTGGATGGCGGCGCGATCGTCGGCATCCTGGCCGATCGCGTTCCGGCAGGCGGCCAGGCGGTGAGCGCGTCGTTCTTCGGCCGCCCGGCACAATTCCCGACCGGGCCGTTCATCCTGGCGGCCAGCCTTCAGGCGCCGGTCCTGGTGTTCCAGGGCGTGCGGGTCGCGCACCGCCGCTATCGGGTGGTCTTCGCCCCGTTCGCCGAGCGGATCGTGCTGCCGCGCAGCACCCGGGCGGCGGCCTTGCAGGACGTGGCGAGCCGCTACGCGCAGTGGCTGGAGCAGTCGTGCCGGGCGCATCCGTTCAACTGGTTCAACTTCTTTCCATTCTGGGAGCGCGCCGAGGATGTTCCGACCAAGGCGCGCCCGCTGGTGGCTGCCGCTCGCCCTGTTGGCGGGCCCGTGCTGGGCACAGGGTTCGACGCTGCCGCTGGATGAGGTGATGGCGCGGCTGGCCCAGGCGCCGGCACGCCGGGCCAGCTTCGTCGAGGAGAAAACCTTCGCCGCCCTCAACGCGCCGCTGCGCAGCGAAGGGCGGCTGGAATACCGCAAGCCGGACCACCTGGAGAAGATCACCACGTCGCCTGCCCCCGAGAGCCTGGTGGTGGACGGCAACCGCCTGGTCGTGGACAGCGGCGGCGACCCGCCGCGCGTGGTGGAGCTGGACGGCCAGCCGGACATCCGCACCCTGGTCGACACCATCCGCGGCGCGCTGTCGGGCGACCTCCTGCTGCTGCGGCGGACCTACGACGTGTCCGGCACCGGCACCCCGGCGGACTGGCACATCCTGCTGCACCCCCGTGACCCGGCCGTGGCGCGGCTGGTAAAGGAGGTGCGGCTGGCCGGCGGCGCCGACCTCCGCTCGATCGAGAGCGTGGCCCCGAACGGCGACACCGACACGCTGGCCGTCACGCCGCAGCCTTGAAGCGGCTGCCGCTCTTCGTCGCCCTGCTGCTCGCGGTGGCGTTCGCGGTGGGCGTGTTCCGGTGGGTCGACGTGCGCACCGACATGACGGAGTTCCTGCCGACGGGTCGGACGCCCGCCAGCCGCTTCATGTTGCGGGAGCTGCAGTCCGGCAGCGCCGCCAGCCTGATCCTGCTGGGCGTGGAGGGTGCGCCGCCGGCCGAGCTGGCCCGCATCAGCACCGACCTTGCCGATCGGCTGGACCGCACCGGCCTCTTCACCCTGGTGGGCAACGGCCGCCACGCGCTGGATGGGGCAGACCAGCGCGTGCTGTTCGAGCATCGCTACCTGCTCTCGCCGGGCGTCGTGGCGCAGGCCTTCACGCCGGCCGCGCTGCACGCCGACTTCGAACGCCTGCTGGCGCAGCTGCAATCCTCCGCCTCGCCGCTGGCGGTGCAGTTCGGCCTGCCGGATCCGACCGGCGCCTTCCTGGCGATGGCGCCCGCTTGGATCGGCGCGGCCAGCCTGCGCACCGTCGGCGGCGTGTGGTTCGCCACCGATCGGGACCGGGCCTTGCTGGTGGTGCAGACGAAGGCGGCCGGCATGGACATCGGCGCCCAGGAACGGGCCGATGCGGCGATCCGGACGGCGTTCGCCGCCTCGAGCCCAGGGTCGGCACGGCTGCTCGCTTCAGGCCCGGCCGTGTTCACGCGCGAGGCCGCTGCGGGCATCCGCTCGGACGTCCGGCTGCTCTCCATCGTCTCCGGAGTGCTGGTGGTGGCGCTGTTGCTGTGGCGGTTCCGTTCGCTGGCGGTGCTGGCCGCCATCGCCGTGCCGGTGGTGCTCAGCACGGCGGTGGCGGCGCTGGTGACGGCGCTGGTGTTCGGCTTCGTACACGGCATCGCACTCGGCTTCGGCATGACGATGCTGGGGGTGACGGTCGACTACCCGGTGCTGCTGATCGGGCACCGCAAGCAGGGGGAGCCGGCCGCCGGCACGCTGCGGCGTATCGGTCGCGCCTTTGCCCTGGCGGTCGCCTGCGCCACGCTGGGGCTGACGGGGATGGTGTTCGCCGGCTTTCCCGGCATCGCGCAACTGGGCCTGTTCGCCGCCACGGGGGTTCTGTCGGCGGCCTTGGCGACGCGGCTGGTGCTGCCGCGCCTGATCGTGGCCGCGAACCTGGCGCCCGTCTGGCCCGGCGACACCGCGCGGCTGCTGCGGGTGGAGCAGCTGCGGCGTTACCGGCTGTGGGGCCTGCTGCCCCTGGCGCTGGCCGCGGCCGGGCTGCTGGCGGTGGGCGGGCCACATTGGGAAGGAGACGTGTCCAGGCTCAGCCCCGTGCCACGCGACGCCCTGGCGCTCGATGACGAGCTGCGGCGGGAGATCGGCGCGCCGGACCTGGGCGACGTGCTGGTCGTGCAGGCGGCGACCGCGGACGCCATGTTGGCGCAGCAGGAGGCGCTGCTGCCACAGGTCGACGCGTTGGTCGACCAGCACCGCATCAGCGGCTACGAGGCGGCAGCGCGCCTGCTGCCCTCGGCTGCCACGCAGCGCGCGCGGCAGGCCGCCCTGCCGGACGCGGCAACGCTGCAAGCCAATGTGGCCGCCGCATCGGAAGGATTGCCGTTCAAGCCGGATGCCTTCGCCGCGTTCGAGGCAGCGGTCGCCGAGGCGCGGGCAAGTCCACCGGTGACGCTGGCGGCGCTGGACGCCCCGGCGGTGGCCGCCCGCCTCCGCCCGCTGCTGTTCCAGCGGGATGGCGCCTGGTACGGCCCGATCGCCTTCAACGGCGCGACCGACCCGGCCGCCCTGCAGGCCCTGGCCGCGCCCGGCGCCCTGTTCGTGGACATGCATGCCGAAACCGACGGCCTCGTCTCCGCCGGTGCGGCGCGGGCGGGCTGGTGGCTCGGCGGCGGCGCGCTGGCAGCGTTGGCCGCGATGCTGGCCGGGCTGCGCCAGCCGCTGATGGTCGCCCGCATCGCGCTGTCGATCGGCGCGGCCGGGCTGGTGACGGTGGCCCTGCTGACCGCGGGCGGCGTGCGGCTGTCGCTGATCCACCTGGTGGCCCTGCAGTTCACCGCGGGAGTCGGGCTGGACTACGCCCTGTTCTACGCCCGCCGCCAGTTGGACGCGGAGGAGCGCGCCCGCACGCTGCGCACCCTGGTCACCTGCAACGCGATGACGCTGCTCACCTTCGGACTGCTCGCCGCCTGCCGCACCCCGCTGCTGCAGTCGATCGGCGTCACGGTTGCAATCGGTGCCGTATCGGCCATGTGCTTCTCGTTCCTGTTCGTTGGATTGCGCCCCCATCCGGATGAAGTTTGAGCCGCTCGCCCTCACCGCCACCTCCGTCGTCAGCGCGATCGGCCGCGGCAAGGCGGAGATGGCGGATGCGATCGAGGCAGGCCGCTCCGGGCTGCGGCCGAACGATTTCGACGGCGCCGGGTGGATCGGGCGCGTCGCTGGCATCGAGGCGCACCGCCTGCCGCCGGCGCTGGTCGCGTTCGACTGCCGCAACAACCGCCTGGCCGACATGGCCCTGCAGACGGACGGCTTCGACGTTGCGGTCGCCGCGGCGTTACGGCGGTATGGGGCGGACCGGATCGCCGTCGTGCTCGGCACCAGCACCTCGGGCGTGTTGTCCACCGAAGGGGCGTATGGCGACCGCGGCGTCGATGGCGCCCTGCCCGCCTGGTTCGACTACGACCACACGCACGACATGTTCTCCTCGGCGCGCTACGTCCGCGCCGCGCTCGGCCTGCGCGGCCCGGCGCTGGTGGTGTCGACGGCCTGCGCCTCCTCCGCCAAGACGCTCATCGACGCCGCGCACCTCCTGGCCGCCGGGCTGTGCGACGCGGCGGTGGTGGGCGGGGTCGACACGCTGTGCCGGCTGACCTTGCGCGGGTTTGCGGCGCTGGAGCTGGTGTCGCCTGTGCCGTGCCGGCCATGCGACGCCGCCCGCACCGGCATCTCCATCGGGGAGGCCGCGGGCTTCGCCCTGCTGGAGCGTGGGGAGGGCCCGCTGCACTTGCTCGGCGGGGGAGCCACCAGTGACGGCTACCACATGTCGTCGCCGCACCCGCAGGGCGCCGGAGCGGTCGGCGCCATGCAGGGGGCGCTCGACTCTGCCGGCCTCGCACCTGGCGAGGTGGACTATGTGAACCTGCACGGCACCGGCACCAGGGCGAACGACTCGATGGAGGATGCGGCGGTCACGGCCGTATTCGGTCCAGGCACGGCGTGCTCCTCCACCAAGGGCTGGACCGGGCACACGCTCGGCGCCAGCGGCATCGTCGGCGCCGTCATCGCCGGGCTGGCGATCGAGCGCGGCATGCTGCCGCGGTGCCTCGGCATGACGGCGGTCGATCCGGCCTTCCAGGCCGGCGTGCTGACGGAGACGGCACGCCGGCGGGTACGACGCGTGGCGGTGAACTCCTTCGGCTTCGGCGGCATCAACTGCACGCTGCTGCTGGGGGGTGCGTGACCGGCGCGCACGTGGCGGCCGTGGCGGTGCTGGGCCCTGGCCTCCCAGACTGGCCTGCCGCCCGCGCCGTGCTGACCGGGACCGAACCGTGGGAGACTGGCGAGGTGGTGCTGCCGCCGCCGGCCTTGCTGTCCGCCACCGAGCGGCGGCGCACCGGCCCGGTCGTCCGCCTGGCCCTGGCGGTGGCAAGCGAGGCTGCGGCGGCCAGCGGCCTCCCCGCCGCGACGCTGCGCCCGGTCTTCGCCAGCAGCAACGGGGATAGCCTGACGGTCGCGGCGATCCTGGAGGCGATGGCCCGGCCGGACGGCTTCGTCTCGCCGACCCAGTTCCACAACTCGGTGCACAACGCCGCGGCCGGCTACTGGTCGATCGGGACCGCATCCGGCCGGCCGGCGACCTGCCTCGGCGGCCACGATTGGTCGTTCGGCTGCGCGCTGCTCAAGGCGGTGGCGGAGTGCGCCGCCGAGCGGGCGCCGGTGTTGCTCTGCGCCTACGACGTGCCGCTGCCGGACCCGTTGCATGCGGTGCGGCCGATCGGCTCGGTCTTCGGCGTGGCGCTCGTGCTGGTGCCCGGCGGGACCGGGCCGCGTCTGTCGATCCGCTGGGCTGCGGAGCCCGCCACCCGGTCCGAACCGCTGAACCCGTTGCTGCGAGGCCTGTCGGCCGCCAACCCGGCGGCGCGCTCGCTGCGGCTGCTGGAAGCGTTGGCGCGCGGCGGCGGCGACGATTTCGACGTGGCCCTGCTGGACGGCTGCATGGCTGTCACGGTCCACGGATGACCCATCCCTCAAGTGATCTCCCTCTCCCTCTGGGAGAGGGCCGGGCTGAGGGTCCCCCCAGCCCGATCGACATCCCCACGCTCATCCCCCACGCCGGCAGCATGTGCCTGCTCGACGCCGTCATCGCCTGGTCGGACGACGCAATTGCCTGCCGCGCCACATCTCACTTGAACCCCGACAACCCGCTGCGCCGCCACGGCCAACTCGGCGTGCTGTGTGGAGCGGAGTACGGGCTCCAGGCGGCGGCGCTGCACGGCGCTCTGCGCGGCGGCGCCCCGCAGCCCCCCGGCTACCTGGCCGCCTTGCGGATGACCCACCTCGCCGCCGGGCGGCTGGACGACCCCGGCCTCGGTGCCCTCATCGCGCAGGCCCGGCGCGAGCACGGCGACGCGACCGGCCTGCTCTACGCCATCCGGCTGGACGCGGAAGACGGCCGCACGCTGCTGGAAGCCCGCGCCACCATCATCCTGACCCGGCCGTGAAGCGGGCGCTGGTCACGGGCGGCGCATCGCCGCTGGGTGCGGCGATCTGCCGGCGCCTGGCCGCCGACGGGTGCCACGTCATCGTCCACGCCCACACGAATGCGGCCAAGGCGGAAGCGGTGGCAGCCGAGATCGGCGGGCGCGCGATCAGCTGCGACGTCACCGACGTCGCCGCCACCGCCGCCACCCTGACTGCCGTCCTGGCGCAAGGCCCCGTCCAGGTGCTGGTGCACAACGCCGGCGTGCACGAGGACGTGCCGCTGGCCGGCATGACGGAGGCGCAGTGGCGCAGCGTGCTGGACGTGTCGCTGACCGGTTTCTTCGCCTGCCTGCGCCCGCTCGTCCTGCCGATGATGGGCGCGCGATGGGGCCGGGTGGTGGCGGTGTCCTCCGTGTCCGCGCTGATGGGCAACCGTGGCCAGGTGAACTATGCCGCCGCCAAGGCCGGGCTGGTCGGCGCCGTCCGCTCGCTCTCCCGCGAGGTCGCGTCCCGCGGGATCACCGCCAACGCGGTGGCGCCCGGCGTGATCGCCTCCCCGGCGGTCGACGCCGCCGTGGATGCAGCCCGCATCGCCGCCATCGTGCCGATGAAGCGCGCCGGCCGGCCGGAGGAAGTGGCGGACCTGGTGGGCTTCCTTTGTTCCGAGCAGGCCGGCTACATTACCGGCCAGGTAATTTCCATCAACGGCGGGATGATCTGAGCATGGCGACCGAGTGCGACATCCTGGTGGTCGGAGGTGGACCCGCCGGCAGCACGGCCGCCGCCCTGCTGGCGGAGCGCGGCCACGACGTCGTGCTGCTGGAGCAGGCGGAACACCCACGGTTCCATATCGGGGAGTCGCTGCTGCCGGCCAACATGGCGCTGCTGGAACGCATGGGCGTGGCGGACGAGGTCGCCGCAATCGGCGTGTTCAAGCCCGGCGCCGAGTTCGTCGACGACGAGACCGGGCGCCGCAGCGCCTTCGCGTTCAACCTGTCGCTGAACAAGGCCACCACCTCCGCCTACCAGGTGCCCCGCGCGCCGTTCGACGCCATCCTGTTCCGCAACGCCGCCCGGCGCGGCGCCCGCACGGCGGAGCGCACCAAGGTCTCGCACGTCTCGTTGGCCGCCGCCGGCGAGCGGTCCCGCGTCGTGGCACAACGGGATGGGGTGGAGGAGGAGTATGCACCCCGCTTCATCCTGGACGCGACCGGGCGCGAGACGCTGATGGCCGGCAAGCTCGGCCTGAAGCGGGCGAACAAGCACAATTCCACCGCGGCGGTGTATGCGCACTGGCGCGGCGTGCAGATGCAGCTGAACGAGCAGCCCGGCTTCATCACCGTGCACCTGGCCGAGGATGGCTGGTTCTGGATGATCCCGCTGCCCGGCGACGTGATGAGCATCGGCTTCGTCGGCAATGCGGACGTGTTCAAGGACCGGCGCGGTAGCGCGCAGGACCTGTATCTGGACCGCCTGCGCCGCGCCCCCACCGTCGCCGCCCGCATGCACGGGGCGGAGCGGGTCGGCGACATCACCGCGACCGGCAACTACTCCTACCGCGCCACGACCGCGCATGGCGACGGCTGGATGGCGATCGGCGATGCGTTCGCGTTCCTGGACCCGGTGTTCTCCTCCGGCGTGCTGCTGGCCATGACGAGCGCCGAACTGGGCGTGTCGGTCGCGGAGACCTCCTTGCGCGATCCCGCCGCGGCGCGCGCCCTGGCGCAGCGGGCCGAACGGCAGATGTGCAAGGCGATGGATACGCTGGGCTGGCTCGTCTACCGCATCAACACGCCGGTGCTCCGGGCCATGTTCATGTCACCCTCGAACAAGCTTCGCATGCGGGACGGGTTGGTCGCCATGCTCGCCGGCAACCTGCGCATCGACTGGCGGATGCGGGCGCCGGTGCTGGCGTTCAAGACGGTATACTACCTGCTGACCGCCGCCGCCCGGCTGGGCTGGCAGCCCGATTTGGCGCCGGAGCCCGCGCTGCGGGTGCTGCCAGCGGAGTAGACGCTACCGAAAGCCTCCTCCATCCGCGGAGAGCAACTGCTTCTGACACATCGCCCGGCGTCAGACCCTCTCCCGCTGGCGGGAGAGGGCAGGGCGAGGGTGGTCGGGCGATGAAAGAAGCTCCGGCAGAGCCGGCTTCAAGCGGGTAGCGCCACCCTCACCCCGACCCTCTCCCGCCAGCGGGAGACGGAGATTAGGCGGCCCGATCCCAGGCCGGCGCGAAGCCGGGGTTGACCATGCGCTGCGCCTTCGGCAGGGCGGCGATGGCGGCGCGGTCGGCATCGTCCAGTTCGATCTTCATCGCCTCCAGGTTGGCCACCTGGCTTTCCCGCCGCGCCGCCTTCGGGATCGCGGCGACGCCGGGCTGGTCCAGCAGCCACTTCAGGGCGATCTGCGCCGCCGTCGCGTCATGCTTGCGCGCGATCACGCCCAGTTCCTCGTGGTCGGCCAGCTTGCCCTGCGCGATGGGGCAGTAGGCCGTCAGCGCCATGTCGTGCGACCGCAGGTAGCCGAGCACCGGCGCCTGGCTGAGCAGCACGTGGTATTCCACCTGGTTGGCCACCACCGGTGCGCCGATCTCCTCCACCGCCTGGCGCAGCAGCGAGACGGGGAAGTTGCAGACGCCGATCGCGTGGATCAGCCCCTCTTCCTTCAGCTTCACCATCGTGCCGAGCGCCGCCGCCAGGTCCATGCCCGGCGCAGGCCAGTGGATCATATAGAGGTCGACATAATCGCTCTGCAGCTTGCCGAGGCTTGTCTCCAGCGAACGCCGCATCGCGTCCGGGGCGAGGTTCTCATGCCAGACCTTGGTCGTGACGTGGATGTCGCCTCGGGGCAGCCGCGCTCCGTTCAACGCCGCGCCCACCGCCTCCTCGTTGCCATACATCTCCGCCGTGTCGATGTGACGATAGCCGAGCGACAGCGCCCGCTCCACCGCCTCGCGGCACTCGTCCCCCTTCAGGCGCCAGGTGCCCAGGCCGAGCTTCGGCATGCGCAGGCCGCCATTGGTGATCATGTCCATGGGGGAACTCCTATCGTTTGCTCAAGTCGACCAAGGCGGCGAAGCCCGTCTCGGTTCCCAGGGCCAGCCGCGCCCCGTCCGGGCTCCATGCCAGGGCGGACACGCTCCCGCGGCCGGGTGCGGCCACCGGCAGGATGCGCTCGGAGGCGATGTCCGCCAGCACGACCAGCCCGTCGGCGAAGCCAGCCGCCACCAACTCATGCTGCGGGTGTGGCGCGACCCGGGTGCAGACCACGTTGTCGCCGCCCGCCATCTCGGACGGCGCCTTGCCCATCGGGCCGCCGCCAAAGAACGGCCACAGCACGATGGTGTCCGCGCCCGCCGTGGCCAGCCACTTGCCGTTGCGGGTGAAGCCCAGCGACTCGGTCTTGGACGGGTAGCCGGACATGCGCATGTGCTGCCCGTCGGCCAGGCGCCAGCCGTGCAGCGAGTTCTCCTGCATCGAGGTGACGACCGCCTCGCCCGCCGGGTGGATGGCGATGCCGGTGTGGCTGCCCTTCCATTCCAGCCGCCGCGGACTGTCCACCTTGGCGCCGACGAACCATAAGGTGGCCCCGTTATAGTGGGATGCCGCGACCCGCTTGCCCTTCGCATCGAACACCAGCCCGGTGACGCTGGAAGGGTGGTCGAACTGCTTCAGCTTGGTCGCACGGTCGTAGAGATAGGCGGCCTTGCCGACGGCGCAGGCGACGAGGCTGCCGTGGGCCGCCACCTGCTCCACCCACTTGAAGCCGAACTCGGCGATGGTCTCCGTAGCCCCGGCGGGCGTGGTGCGGCGGAACGCGCCGTCGTCACCCCCGGTGCAGAAGCCATCGGTCGACGCGGCGAGGGACAGGATGGCGCCATCATGCACTTGGACGCAGTGCCAATCTGCCAGGCTGAGGCGACCATCGCCCAAGGCGAAGGCAGGAGTGTCGCCGATCCAGGCAGCGGCGACCACGAAAGCATCGAGATCGCGGTGGTCGCCGCGCGTGTCGAGCACGAAATCCGCGGTGGCGCTCATCGCGCGGGGCCCTGAGCGCGCGCCTTCATCCCGCTTGGCACGCCTCGAACCCACGACGCAGCTGCGGCCGGTTGAGGTTGCGGCCGATGAACACCAGGCGGGAGCGGCGGTCTTCCCCGGCCGGCCAAGGCCCGATGAAATCGCCGTCTGCGATCATGTGCACGGCCTGAAAGGCGAAGCGCCGGTTCTCCCCAGGGTAGTGCAGGATCCCCTTGGTGCGCAGCAGGTCCTGGCCCTTCTCCGCCAGCAACTGGCTGATCCAGGCGTTGAACCTCTCCGGGTCGACCGGGCGGCTCAACTCGAACGACATGCTGTTGATGTCGTCGTTGTGCTCGTGCTCGGAGTCGGTGAGGAAGTCCGGCTGCACGTCCGCCAGGATACGCTGCAGGTCGAAGGCACCCCGGTCCAGCACGGCGCCGATGTCCACCGCCGAGCGCTCCGTGCGATGGATGGTGGCGAAGCGGTTGATCTTGCGGATTTCCGCCTCGACCGCCTCCAGCTCCGCCGTGGTCACCAAGTCCGTCTTGTTCAGCACGATCACGTCGGCGAAGGCGAGCTGCGCCGCGGCCTCCGCACTGTCCGCCAGCCGGGCAGGAAGGTTCTTCGCGTCGACCACGGTCACGATCGCGTCCAACCGCGTGCGGGAGCGCACGCCCTCGTCGACGAAGAAGGTCTGCGCCACCGGGGCCGGGTTCGCCAGGCCCGTCGTCTCGATGATGATGCCGTCGAACTTGCCGCGCCGCTTCACCAGCCCGCCGACGATGCGGATCAGGTCGCCACGCACGGTGCAGCAGATGCAGCCGTTGTTCATCTCGAACACCTCCTCGTCGGTGTCCACGACCAGGTCGTTGTCGACCCCCAGCTCCCCGAACTCGTTGATCACGACGGCATATTTCCGGCCGTGGTTCTCCGACAGGATGCGGTTGAGCAGGGTCGTCTTGCCGGCGCCGAGATAGCCGGTGAGCACGGTGACGGGGATCAGGTGGGCAGGGTCGGACATCGGGTGCCTCAAGCGATTCGATGCGACATATAGGCGCGGCCCTCTGCCAGCCCCAAGCCCAGCAGCAGGAAGAACCAGCCGGAGAGCGGCATGGAGAGCAGGTCGCTGGTGCTGGCGATCGGCCACTCCTGGATCAGCGCCGCCACGAACAGCCCCACGCGCACCGGCGTCGGGTTCCGCCACAGCCCAGCGGCGAGTGGCCGCAGCCAGGCCAGCACCAGGGCGCAGAACAGCAGCAGACCCGGCACGCCCGCCTCCACGGCCGCTTGAAGGTAGTGGTTGTGCGGGTGCTGCACGCACATGGCCGCGCCCCCGCCATCGCCGCCATCCCAGCCGTGGAAATAAACTGACTCGGCGCAATACCTGCGATAGCCGTCGAAGCCCAGGCCGACCAGTGGGTTGCGTTCGATCATGACCACGGCCCGCACGGCGATCAGGCCGTAAGGGCTCTGCGGGAAATGCTCCATCTGGCTGGAGAACTTGTCCACCAGCCGGTGGAAGGTCGGCGGCACCACCACGGCGGAGACGGCCAGCAGCAGCACCGCGCCGGCGCACGCCGCGAGCACGCCGGCCCGCAGCCGCGGCAGCAGCAGGCCCGTCACCAGCAGCCCCAGCAGAGTAAGCAGCAGCGGCATGCGTTGCCCGATCAGCACCACCACCAGCACGCCAGCGACCAGCAGCAGCAGGCCTCCCCACTGCCCCAGCCGTGCCATTGCCGGCAGCACGGCCGGAAACAGCAGCCGGGTAAAGGGCGCACCGGCCCGCGGATGCTCGAACGGCCCGGTCAGCTCGCCGTCGCCCCAGCGGCCGTAGCCCTGGAGGTTGCGGCCGGTGACGAGCTGCACCACGCTTTGCAGCGCGATATAAAGCGCGGCGATGGCCGCCAGCCGCGCCAGCCACAGCCGGCGCCACGGCAACCGCAGCACCCAATGCTCGGCCGCGGCGACGAAGAGCAGGAAGCGGACAGCCACCAGCGCCTGCACCAGGCCACCCTGCAGCGAGCACGCCACCAGCCACATCCACCAGGCCAGTCCGATCACGAACCAACCGGTGCGCAGCCACCGCCATTCGCGCGCCAGGGCGCTGTGGGCGAGGAAGCACAGGCTGGTGGCGACCATCAACGCGTCCGCCACGACCCGCCCGTGCAGGAGGAACACCGGGCACGACAGCACGCAGGCGATCGCGGCCCAGTCCAGCACCGTCAGCACCGGAGCAGCTCCGCACGCAGCGTCTGCAGCCGCGCCGCGGCCGCCCGCGTGTCGAACTGCGCCGCGCGGGCTCGCGCCGCGGCGGCCAGCACCATGCGGCGCTCATCATCCTTGGCGAGCGCGGTGATGGCGCTGGCGACCGCGCCCGGCGAGTCGGGGTCGGCGTAGAGCGCGCACTCGCCCGCCACCTCCGCCAGGCCGCCACGCCGCGAGCAGATCAGCGCCGCGCCATGCGCCATCGCCTCCAGCGCGGTCATGCCGAACGGCTCCGGCCAGCGGCTCGGCACCACGGCGATGGCGGCCCGGCCCAGCCGGTCCAACGCCCCGGCATGCGGCAGGTAGCCAGTGACGGTGATCCCGGCCGCCTCCGCCTGCTGCGTGACCCGCGTCGTGAAGGCGGTGGGCGGACTGTCGGGGGAAAACCGGTCGGCGCCGACCATCTCAGCCCGCCAGCCCGGCAGTTGCGGCAGCGCGGCGGCGCAGGCCTCCACGAACACGTCGGCGCCCTTGTCGGCGACGACCCGCCCGACGAACACGACCAGGCGTTCGCGCACCTTGCGCGCCCGGTCCGGCAGATCGACGCAGTTGGGCAGCACCGCGACGTCGCCCTCGATCCCTTCCAGGAATTGCCGACGCACGTAGTCCGACACGGCGACGACCCGGGCGAGCCGGCGCAGCACCGTCGCGCGATCGGCGCCGGTCGCCGCGCGACGCATGCCCTGCGGATCATTGTGCAGGAAGAGCGAGACGCGCGGGAAGCGCCGGGCCAGATGCAGGGCGACCTCCGGCCGATTGTGGACCTCCACGAGCGCCGGCGCCAGCGGACGCAGCGTCGCGGCCACGCCAGCGGCGTAGCGCCCGGTGGCCGTCCATCCCAGCCCAGGGTGGACGGGGTGGAACGGCACGTCGGCGAACGGGTCCGCCACCGCCCGGCCGGCCACCTCGCCGCCGGCGCTGCGGGCCAGCCGATGCACCAGCAGGCCGATGGCGCCCACGGCGTCCGGGGAGAAACCCTCCTTCGGCGGCAGGATGGTCGCGACGAGGCCGCTCACCGACGGTCAGGTGAACAGCAGCGCCGCACCACCCGCATCCTCCGGCAACACCAGCACGCCGTCGCCGACCGGCCGGTGCGCCACGCCGGGCAGCCACGGCCGCAGCGCGGCACAGGCATCGGCCGTCGCCACGGTCATCCCGACGATGGCGGGCACAGCCGGCGGCGTGAGCCCGGGGTAGACCGCCCCGACGGCACCCGGCGGCAGCATGCGCACCCGGCCGCGCCGCATCGTCAGCACGAAGCCGCCCACCGGATCCGGCGTCACCGGCAGCCCGGCCAGGCGGGAGAACCGCGCCGCGGTGTCCGCCGGGTCCGGCACGGCGAGGACGACTTCCTGCAACGCCACGGCCGCGTTGGGGTGGGTGGTGAAGCGGGGTTGCCAGATCGCCTCCCGCGTCAGGTGCTTGATGAGTTGGATGGTGCCCTCCGGCGCCTCCGGCAGCGGGATCCGTTCGAACCGTGCCTGCGGGCCATCCGGCTCGGCCTCGTCGACCGGCCGCTCCAGCGGCGTGATCGCCGGGATGGCGAGCCCGGCGCGGTTCAGCCGGTCCAGCGTCGCCGCGCTGTCCTCGATCCCCAGCGCCACGATGTGCAGCCCGGCATAGCGGTCGAGCTGGTCGTGCAGCCGGTCGGGGATGTCGGGGTCGACGGGGGCGATCAGCTCCAGGTAGCCGTGCTGCAGCATGATGCAGCGGTTGGCGGTGGCCTTGCCGCGATGCCGCGCCATCGGCGTCAAGGTGAAGCCCAGCCGCTCGTAGCAGGCGGCGAGCCCGGCCAGCTCCCGCGCGCCGACGCCGACATGGTCCAGCTCGAACGCGACGCTCACGGCACGGACTCGTAATGTGCCAGGTGCCACTCCGCCGGCTCCCGCGCTGCGGCATCGTACCATTCCTGCATCAGCGGGTGCGCACGGACGGCACGGCAGTAGCTGCGGGACTCGGCCGACAGTTCCGGCAGGTAGGACAGGAACCGGGTGACGACCGGCGCATACATCGCGTCCGCCGCACCGAAACCGTCGCCGTAGAGGAACGGGGTGGACTGCCGCGCCGCCCGCCACACCGCCTCCACCCGCGCGATGTCCGCCGCCACCTCCGCCGAGGGCATCAGCCGGCGCTCGCGGCCGAGGTTCATCGGCATGGCCTGGCGCAGGGCGCGGAACCCGGCATGCATCTCCCCCGCGGCCGACCGGGCGGCAGCGCGGGCGACCCGGTCCTGCGGCCAAAGCGCCGGGCTCACCTCGGCGCAGTACTCGCAGATGGCCAGGCTTTCCCACACCTTGGCGCCCTTGTGCTCCAGGTACGGCACCAGCCCGGCCGGGGTCGCCTGCTTGATCGCCGCGGTGCTGCCGCCGGCCAGCGGGATCAGCCGTTCCTCCACGTCCAGGCCGGCCAGGCGCACGGCCAGCCACCCGCGGAGCGACCAGGATGAGTATCGCCTGGTGCCGATAACGATCGTTCCATCGGCCATGGCAACTCCACGGGTTGAGGTCGGGGCGCGACAATGTCACGGTGGGGCCTTGCCGCAAACAGGGTCGCTACCGCCATGAACGAGATCAGCCGTCCGAACAACCTCGACGCGTTCTGGATGCCCTACAGCGCCAATCGCTCGTTCAAGTCCAACCCGCGCCTGCTCGCCCGGGCGGAGGGCATGTACTACTACACCAACGACAACCGCGAGGTGCTGGACGGCACGGCCGGGCTGTGGTGCTGCAATGCCGGGCACGGCCGGCGGGAGATCGTGGAGGCGATCCAGACGCAGGCGGCGACGATGGATTTCGCCCCGACCTTCCAGATGGGCCACCCGATCGCCTTCCAGGCCGCCGCCCGGCTGGCGGAGATCACGCCCGACGGCATGGACCGCGTGTTCTTCACCAACTCGGGTTCCGAGAGTGCCGACACCGCGCTGAAGATCGCGCTGGCCTACCACCGCGCCCGCGGCGAGGCGGCGCGCACCAGGCTGATCGGACGGGAGCGCGGCTACCACGGCGTCGGCTTCGGCGGCATGTCCGTCGGCGGCATCGGCACCAACCGCAAGCAGTTCGGCGCCATGCTGCCCTACGTCGACCATTTGCCGCATACGTTTGACCTCCAACGGAACGCCTTCAGCCCGGGGCTGCCGGTGCATGGCGTGGAGCGGGCCGACGCATTGGAGGCGCTGGTGACGCTGCACGGGGCGGAGACGATCGCCGCCGTGATGGTGGAGCCGGTGGCCGGATCCACCGGCGTGCTGCCGCCGCCGGCCGGGTACCTCCAGCGCCTGCGCGACATCTGCACCAAGCACGGTATCCTGTTGATCTTCGACGAAGTCATTACCGGGTTCGGCCGCATGGGCACGAATTTCGGCGCCGAGCGCCTCGGCGTCGTGCCCGACATCATGACGATGGCCAAGGGGCTGACCAACGCGGCGGTGCCAATGGGCGCCGTGGCGGTGCGCAACGGCATCTACGACGCCATCGTGCATGGCGCGCCCGAGGGGATCGAGCTGTTCCACGGCTACACCTATTCCGGCCACCCGTTGGCCTCCGCCGCGGCCATCGCCTCGATGGACCTGCAGCGGGCGGAGGACCTGCCCGGCCGGGTGCGGACGATCGAACCCTATTGGCAGCAGGCCGTGCACACCCTTCGCGGGCTGCCGAACGTGATCGACATCCGCAACGCCGGGCTTGTTGCCGGGATCGAGCTGCAGCCGCGCGAGGGCAAGCCGACGCACCGGGCGATGCAGGTGTTCGGCCGCTGCTTCGACGCGGGGCTGCTGGTCCGCACCACCGGCGACATCGTCGCCCTGTCGCCGCCGCTGATCATCGAGACGGCGCATGTGGACCGGATCGTCGAGACGCTCACCGCCGCGATCCGGGCGGAGGCCGCGTAGCTACGGCTGCCCGACCAGATACATCGTCGCTTCCCCGAAGGAGCGTGCACCGAAGCTGATGCGGACCGGCATGGGCGGTTCGCCTGGCACGAGCCGGGCGAACCAGGCGGAGCCGTGCTGCACCCGCTGCATCTCCGCCCGGTCGCTGTCGTGCGAGAAGCCGCCGATCATCCGGCCTTCGAAGTCGCAGCGCAGCGCCATGCCCTTGAAGGTGGAGCGGTCCGTCTCGGGCAGGTTCTCCTCCCCCACCGTGCGAGCGGCGAATTCGGACAGGCGACGGCCGTCATAGGTGTGCAAAGCGCCGTCACACCGCCCGGTCGTCGCCACCTGGCGCAGGAGCGACGCCAGGGCGCTCAGGGCATCGATGGTGTTGACCTGCTGGTCCAGCGGCACCGGATCCCGCTCCGTTTCCTCCGGAGGCTCCGCCCTGGTGATCACCGGGCGGCCGCCCTGCCAGTCCAGCTGCATCACGTAGGGACGGCCGCGGAAGTGGCCGGTGCTGAACAGCTGCCGCGGAACTGCCGCGCCAGCCTGGAAGCGACCATCCACCGTCGTGGCACCCGCTCCATGCACCACCGCACCGACGACGCCCGTCAGCCGGTATGACATCTGCAGCCGATAGCCTTGGGCGGAGATCGCGATGCTGGCATCCAGGTCCAGCGCATTCAAACCGCCGATATACGTCGCGTAGCTCAGCCGCGACACTCCCGGTTCGGCCCGGCCGGATTGAGGTAGCAGGAAGCCCGCCATGAGGGCGACCGCTTGGAAGAAGGGTCGGTGCATCCTGGTATGATGGCCCGTCCGGCACCCGGCTGTAACCTCAAACCGAGCGCACCCGCGACCCTGCGTGGTGATGCCGACGCCCGTCATGTCCTGTCAGGCTCCTAAGACCCGTTTCCAGCGTCATGAAAAATTAGGAAGTTCGGCCGCATTGTTAATAAAGCGGCGGCAGGTGGATACACGAGCGTGTTTCGGCAATTCCAATCGATTTTGGCCGCCGGACCCGACCGCACTGCGATCGTGGTGGGGGATGCCCGGCTTACCTATGCCGGACTGGCGCGGCGTGCCGATGCCATCGCCCGGGCTGCGCGCGCGCAGGGCCTGCAGCCAGGCGACCGCGCGGCGCTGCTGACGGGCCGCTCGGCAGACGCCGTCGCCTCCATGCTGGCCGTGCGGCAGGCCGGCGCTTCCTATGTGCCGGTCGAGCCCGGCCTGCCCCGGGCGGCAAGGGACGCGCTGCTGGCCGACGCGGCCCCCACCCTCATCCTGACGGACCACGACGTCGTGGGGCCCTGCCCCGTCCTCCGGCTCGACCGGGCGTTGCCGGACGCACCCGGCTTCCCCGCGCCGGAGGAAGGGCCGGAGGACGCGGCCTACGTCATGTACACCTCGGGCTCGACCGGCACCCCCAAGGGCGTCGTGACGCCCTGCCGGGGCGTGCTGCGGCTGGTGCTTGGGGCAGACTACGTCAGCCTGTCGGCGGACGACGTGGTGTTGCAGGCCGCGCCGCTCGGCTTCGACGCCTCCACGCTGGAGATTTGGGGTGCGCTGCTGAATGGCGGCACCTTGGCGATCCTGCCCGATGCGGTGCCGTCGCTGGACGCGATCGGCGATGCCATCGCCCGCCACGGCGTGACGGTGGCGTGGCTGACCAGCGGGTTGTTCCACGCCATGGTGGAGCAGCGCGTCTCGGCCTTGGCGCCGCTGCGCCAGTTGCTGGCCGGGGGCGACGTGCTGTCCCCCTCCCACGTCGCGGCCGCGCTGGCTGCGCTGCCCGGCACGGTGCTGACCAACGGCTACGGCCCGACCGAGAACACCACCTTCACCTGCTGCTACCGCATCCCGGCCGACCACCCGGCGGACGCGCCGGTGCCGATCGGCCGCCCGATCCGAGGCACCGACGTGCTTATCCTGGACGAGGACGGTCGGCCGGTCCCGCCGGGCGAATACGGCGAGTTGTGCGCCGGCGGCGATGGCGTGGCGCTCGGCTACCTCAATCGGCCGGACCTCACCGCGCGCGTGTTCCGTCCCGGGCCCGATGGCCGGGTGCTCTACCACACGGGGGACCGCGCCCGGCTGCGCGCCGACGGGGTGGTGGAGTTTGCAGGCCGCATCGACCGGCAGGTCAAGATCCGCGGCAAGCGGGTTGCGCTGGACGACATGGAAGGCGAGTTGCGCCGAGAGCCGGGCGTGCAGGACGCGGCGGTCCTGATGGATGGCGGCCGCGTCGCTGCCTATGTCACCGGCGCCGCGGACGGCGTGGCGCTGCGGCGAACCCTGCTGGCCCGCCTGCCCGAGCACATGATCCCCGCCACGATCACCGTGCTGACGGCCATGCCGCTGACCCGCAACGGCAAGCTCGACCGCAAGGCGATGGTGCAGACCGATGAAAAAAAGATCTCTTCCTCTGGGAGAGGGTTGGGTGAGGGTCCTGCCTCCACGGACATTCCTCAGCACGGCAGCCTCACCCCGAGCCTCTCCCGGAGGGAGAGGGAGATCAGCGAGGTATGGCAGGGCATCCTCGGCCGGGACGACCTGCCGGTCGACGCCAACCTGTTCGACGGCGGCGCCAGCTCCATCGACGTGGTGCGGGCGCATGCGGCCATGGTCGACGCCGGGCTGCCGGTCACCCTGACCGACCTGTTCGCCTATCCCAGCATCGCCAGCCTGGCCGCGCAGCTGAGCGGCGTGGAATCGGCGACGACAACCCGGACCGCCCACTCCACGGACCGCATCGCCATCATCGGCATGGCCGGTCGGCTACCCGGCGCCGCCAACCTCGCCGATTTTTGGCAGAACCTGTGCGACGGCGTGGAGTCGATCCGCCGATTCACGCCCGACGAGTTGGAGGACGCCTACCCCGCCTCCGTCCGGGCCGACCCGGCGTTCGTCGCCGCCCGCCCGGTCCTGGACGGCATCGACCAGTTCGATCCCGCCTTCTTCGGCATGACCGGGCGCGATGCCGCGCTGACGGATCCACAGCAGCGCGTCTTCCTGGAGATCGCCTGGGAAGCCCTTGAGTCTGCAGGATACGACCCGGCCAAGACACCCGGCCGGATCGGCGTCTTCGCCGGCAGCAGCCCGAACAGCTACCTCCTGCGCAACGTCCTGGCGGACCGGGACGCCGTGCTGCGCTACACCAGCGAGTATCAGACCGGCAGCTACCCCACCCTGCTCGGCGCCGGCGCGGACTTCCTGGCCACGCGCGTGGCCTACAAGCTGGACCTGCGCGGCCCGGCGGTCACCATCTCCACCGCCTGCTCCACCTCGCTGGTGGCCATCGCCCAGGGCTGCGCCGCCTTGCGCGCCGGCGACGCCGACATGGTGCTGGCCGGCGGCGCCTCCATCACCCTGCCGCAGCACCGCGGCTACCTGCATGAACCGGGCGGGCTCGCCTCCGCGGACGGGCACGTCCGGCCGTTCGACGCCGCGGCCAGCGGCACGGTGTTCGGCAGCGGCGCCGGCATCGTGCTGCTGAAGCGCCTGTCCGACGCGGTTGCGGACGGCGACCACATCCACGCGGTCATCGCCGGCATCGCCACCAACAACGACGGCGCCGCCAAGGTCGGCTTCACCGCCCCGAGCGTGCGCGGCCAGGTGGCCTGCATCGCCGACGCGCATGCGCAGACCGGCCACTCGCCCGCCAGCATCGGCTACGTCGAGGCGCACGGCACGGCCACGCCGCTGGGCGACCCGATCGAGTTCGCCGGGCTGCGCCAGGTGTTCGGCGCGGACGGCGCCTGCGTGCTGGGCTCCGTCAAGGGCAATGTCGGCCATCTCGATGCCGCGGCTGGCGTCACCGGGCTGCTGAAGGCGGCGATGGCGGTGGAGCACGGCACCATTCCCGGCACGCTGCACTTCACCGCGCCCAACCCGGCGATGGCCATGGCCGGCAGCCCCTTCACCATCACGGCGCGGACGCAGCCCTGGTCCGGCCCGCTGCCGCGCCGCGCGGCCGTCAGCGCGTTCGGCGTCGGCGGCACCAACGCCCACGCGGTGCTGGAGCAAGCGCCGGCCACGACCGCCGCCGGCGCCCGGCCGCACCAGGTGCTGGTCGTTTCCGCGCGCAGCGCCGCCGGGCTGGACCAGGCACGGTCAAGGCTGGCCGCCCACCTGGCGCAGCATCCGGAGCAGGGGCTGGCGGACGTCGCCTACACGCTGCAGACCGGCCGCCGCCGCTTCCTCCACGTGCTTGCCGTGGCGGCGTCCAGCCACGCGGATGCGCTGGCCGCATTGGAGGACGGGCGCGCCGCCACGGGGACCGCCTCGCGTGGCCAGGCCGCGTTCCTGTTTCCCGGCCAGGGAGCGCAATACCCGGACATGGGCCGCGCGCTGTTCGACGACGAGCCGGTGTTCCGCGGCGCGGTGGACCGGTGCTCGGACATCCTGCAGCCACTGCTCGGGTTGGACCTGCGGACGATCCTGTATTCCTCGGATGCTGCGGCAAAACAGGCCCTGCTCGGCACCGGCCTGGCGCAACCGGCGCTGTTCACCATCGGCTACGCGACCGCGCAGCTCTGGCTGTCCTGGGGCGTCACGCCCGCCGCCATGCTCGGCCACAGCGTCGGCGAGTTCGTTGCCGCCTGCCTGGCCGGCGTCTTCACGCTGGAGGACGGCCTGGCCCTGATCGCCGCGCGGGGGCGGCTGATGGCCGGCATGCCGGGCGGCGCCATGCTGGCGGTGCGGTTGTCGGACACGGAGCTGCTGCCGCTGCTGGGCCAGTCGATGGACCTGGCGGCGGTCAACGCCCCCAGCCTCAGCGTGGCGGCGGGCCCGTATGAGGCGACGGCGGCGCTGGAGGCCGAGCTGACCCGGCGCGGGGTGATGCACCGGCGGCTGCACACCAGCCACGCCTTCCACTCCCGCATGATGGACGGTGCCGTGGCCGGCCTGCGCGACGCCGCATCCAAGGTCGCGCTGTCCGCCCCGGCGGTGCCGTTCGTGTCCGGCGTGACGGGCGACTTCATCACCGTCGAACAGGCGACCTCCCCCGACTACTGGGCCGGGCATTGCCGCGCGCCGGTGCGCTTCGCTGCCGGGCTGGGCACCCTGCTCGCCCGGGCACCCGCCGCACTGCTGGAGTGCGGGCCGGGGCGCACCCTCAGCACCCTTGCCCTCCAGGGTGCCGCGCGCGGCCGCACGGTCGTGCCGTCCCTGCCCGATCCCGGACGGGAACGGGACGAACACGCCACGATGGCCGAGGCCGTGGCGCGGCTGGTCGTGGCCGGTGTCGAACCGGACTGGGCCGCCCTGCACGGGCCGGGGCGCCGGCGCGTCCCGCTGCCGACCACGCCCTGGGAGCACGTCCGCTGCTGGATCGACGAACCCGAAGCCTCCAAACCACGCTTGCTGGAGCCAGTCCCCGCGATGGATCAATCCGTTCCCGCCCCGGCCGCCGACACCAGCCTGCCGGAGGTGGTCGCCCTGTTCGAGGAGCTGTCGGGTGACCGGCTGGCCGGCGCCAACCCGGCGGCGACCTTCCTGGAGCTGGGCTTCGACTCGCTGTTCCTCGGGCAGGTGGCGCAGCAAATCCGCAGCCGCTTTTCCGTGGCCGTCACGTTCCGCCAGCTGATGGGGGAGTTCAGCAGCTTCGGCGCGCTGGCCAAGCACGTGGCGGCTGCCCGCCCAGCCCGCGCGCCCGCGCCAGCCGTCATCGCCTACCGCAAGCGCTTGGACACACTGATCGATCGCCCAGCCCGCGCGCCCGCGCCAGCCGTCGTCGCCGCAGCCGTGCCGATGACGCCGGTGAGCCGGCCGGGCGGTCCCGCCCCGGAAGGCGCCGCCGCACTGATGCAGCAGCAGGTGGCGGCCATGTCCGCCCTGTTCGCGCAGCAGCTGAGCGCGCTCGGCGGCGCCGCGCCCTCCGTCGCCTTGCCGCCGACGGCGGCACCGGCGGTGGAGAACACCGCCCGGTTCGACGCCTTCAAGGTGGTCGCTCCCACCAGCGGCGGGTTGACGGCGGCGCAGCGCGCCCACGTCGCCGACCTGATCGCCGCGACCGTCGCCCGCACCCCGACCTCCAAGCGGATGACCGCGGAGGCGCGCCGCCGCCTGGCCGACCCGCGCGCCGCCGCCGGCTTCCGCCCGGATTGGAAGGAGATGACGTACCCGATCGTGGCCGTCCGCTCCGCCGGGCCGTTCATCTGGGATGCGGACGGCAACGAGTACGTCGATGTGGTCAACGGTTTCGGCCAGACCGCCTATGGCCACGCCCCCGCCTTCGTCACCGACGCGCTGCGCCGCCAGCTCGAGCGCGGGTTCGAGATCGGGCCGCAGGCGGAGCTCGCCGGGCGCGTGGCCGAGCGGTTCTGCGCCATGACCGGCAACGAGCGCATGACCTTCTGCAACACCGGCTCCGAGGCGGTGATGGCGGCGATGCGCATCGCCCGCACCGTGACCGGGCGGGACCGCATCGCCACCTTCGCCGGCAGCTATCACGGCCAGTTCGACGAGGTGCTGGTGAAGGCGGCGCCTAAGGGCACGCGGCCGGTGGCGCCGGGCATCCCGCTGACCTCGGTCGGCAACAACGTCGTGCTGGAATACGGCGCGGACGCCTCGCTGGCCTGGATCCGCGAGCACGCGGACGAGCTGGCGGGCGTGATGTTCGAACCGGTACAGAGCCGCCATCCCGGGGTGCAGCCGCGCGACTTCGCGGTCGCGCTGCGGGCCATCACCGAGAAGGCCGGCATCTGCCTGATCTTCGACGAAGTCGTCACCGGCTTCCGCACCCATCCGGGCGGCATGCAGGCGCTGTATGGCGTCCGCGCCGACCTGGCGACCTATGGCAAGGTGGTGGGCGGCGGCATGCCCGTGGGCATCCTGGCCGGGCGCGCGGCGTTCATGGACGCGCTGGACGGGGGCGACTGGCGCTACGGCGACGACAGCACGCCCGAGGCCGCCGTCACCTTCTTCGCCGGCACCTTCGTGCGCCACCCGCTGGCGCTCGCCGCGGTGGACGCGGTGCTCACCCATGTGGAGACGCATGGTCCGGCCCTGCAGGAAGGCATCGGCGCCCGCACCGCGGCGCTGGCGGCCCGGCTGAACGAGGCGCTGGCGGCGCGCCACCTGCCACGCTGCGTCGAGCATTACGCCAGCTGGTTCTACTTCAAGCTGCCGGACCCGTTGGCGACGCTGCTCTACCCCAACATGCGGCTGCGCGGCGTGCACATCCAGGAAGGCTTCCCCTGCTTCCTCACCACGACGCATGGACCAGCTGAGATAGATCGTATCTACAACGCGTTCACCGACAGTCTTGATGCGTTGCAGAAGGCGGGCATCCTGCTGCCCGCCGGCGCTCCGGTGCCGGCTGTCCCGGTCGAGGCCAAGCTGACGGAAGCGCAGATGGAGGTCTGGCTCGCCAGCCAGTTGGGCGACGCCGCGTCCTGCGCGTTCAACGAGGGCATCAGCCTGCACATGCGCGGCGTGCTGGACGTGGCGGCGCTGCGGGCTTCGGTTGCCCGGGTGTTCGCCCGGCACGACGCCCTGCGCGCCCGCTTCACGCCGACCGGCGACCGCATGATCATCGGCCCGGTCGGCGCGCCGGACCTCGTGCCGACCGACGACGCTCTGGACGAGGTTCTGGAGCAGGAAGCGCGCACGCCGTTCGACCTGGTGGCCGGGCCGCCCGCCCGGCTGCGCCTGGTGCGGGTCGCGGCCGAGCACCACGTCCTGGTGCTGACCGCCCACCACATCGTCTGCGACGGATGGTCGATCAACACCATCCTCTCCGAACTGGCGCAGCCGGGGGCGCTGCCGCCTGCACTCTCCTTCGCGGCCTATGCCGACCGGCAGACCGCCATGCGCGGCGACGCGGACCTCGCCTATTGGCGTGAGCGTTTCGCCACCGTGCCGGCTCCGCTCGACCTCCCGGCCGACCGCCCGCGCCCCGCCCTGCGGTCCTTCCGCGGCGGCACGCGGCGGCTGGAGATGGATGCGGCCGGGCTGGGCCGGGTCAAGGCCGCCGGCGCCGCCCATGGCTGCACCCTGTTCGCGACGCTGCTGGCGGCGGTCGGCGTCATGCTCGGCCGGCTCGCCAACCGCACGGAGGTGGTGGTGGGCGTTCCAGCCGCGGCGCAGTCCCAGCTGGAGGACGAGGTGTTGGTCGGCCACTGCGCCAACCTGCTGCCGCTGCACGCCGCCTGGACGGCGGAGACGCCGTTTGCCGACCATCTCGGAGCCGTGCGGCACGCGGTGCTGGACGCCTACGAGCACCAGGACTGCACGCTGGGCACCATCGTCCATGCGCTGGCCTTGCCGCGCGACATCAGCCGGCTGCCGCTGACGGACGTGCAGTTCAACCTGGAGCGGCTGGCGGACGGCATGGCGATGCCGGGGCTGCAGCTGTCCTGCGCGGCCAACCCGAAGGCCTTCGTCAACTTCGACCTGTTCTTCAACGCCGTGGAGTCCAAAAGCGGCCTCGCGATCGACTGCGACTACAATGCCGACCTGTTCGACGCCGCGACGGTGGACCGCTGGCTCGGTCACTTGCGGACGGTGCTGGATGCGGTGGCCGCCAACCCGGTGCAGCCGATCGGCGACATCCCGCTGCTCTCCGGGCCGGAGCGGCACGAGCTGCTCCACGGCCTGAACGACACCGCAGCGCCCCTGCCGGACGGCCCGGTGCACGCGCTGGTCGCCCGGCAGGCGGCGCTCCGGCCGGATGCGGTGGCGGCGCGGTTCGGTGACGTGACGCTGGGCTACGGCGCCCTCGACGAACAGGCCAACCGGGTGGCGCACCTGCTGCTCCGCCACGCGTCACCCGGTGACCGGGTCGCGGTGATGCTGGACCGCACGCCGGACATGCTGGCCGTGCTGCTGGGCGCCTGGAAGGCGGGGCTGGCCTATGTCCCGCTCGACCCGTCGCACCCGCCGGCGCGGCTGGGCCACATCATGGCTGATGCCGGCGTCGCCGTGCTGGTGACCGACGGCAGCGGCCCGGCGCTGGACGCCCCGACGCTGGACCTGCGCACGCTGCGCGAAGCGATCGCCGCGCAGGCGGCCACGCCGCCGGCCGCCGCCAACCCGCTGGCCTACGTCATCTACACCTCCGGCTCCACCGGCCTGCCGAAGGGGGTGGAGGTCGGGCATGGGGCGCTTGGCAACCTGCTGACCTCCATGGCCCGGGAGCCGGGGATCGCCGCCGGCGACGTCTGGCTGGCGGTGACCACGGTCAGCTTCGACATCGCCGGGCTGGAGCTGTGGGGCCCACTGGTGGCCGGCGCCCAGGTGGTGGTGGCGTCACGGGAGGATGCCGTGGACGGCCACCGCTTGCGCGCCCTGCTGCACGACACGGGTGCCACCATCATGCAGGCGACGCCGGCGACCTGGCGCCTGCTGTTGGAGACCGGGTGGACGCCCGGCGCGCTCCGCATGCTGTGCGGCGGCGAGGCGCTGCCCCGCACGCTGGCCGACCGGCTGCTCTGCGAAGGCGGCGAGTTGTGGAACATGTATGGCCCCACCGAGACGACGGTCTGGTCGGCCGTCGAGCGGGTCGGTGACGGCCCGATCACGGTCGGGCACCCGATCGCCAACACGGTGCTGCACGTGCTGGACGACGCGGACCGGCTGGTGCCGGTGGGCGTGCCGGGGCACCTGCATATCGGCGGCGCCGGGTTGGCGGAGGGATACCGCAACAAGCCGGAGCTGACGGCCGAGCGGTTCATCGCCGACCCGCTGTCACCCGGGGGCAAGCTGTACCGCACCGGCGACTCGGCCCGCCGGCTGCCGGACGGGCGCATCCAACTGCTCGGGCGGATCGACAGCCAGATCAAGCTGCGCGGCTACCGCATGGAGCCGGGCGAGGTGGAGCACGCGCTCACCACACGCTGCGGCCTGGCCGAGGCGGCGGTCGCGCTGCGGGATGGCCCGGGCGGCGAGCCGCGGCTGCTGGCCTGGGTCGTGGTGCCCTCCGGCAGCCAGCTGGACGAGGCGGCGGTCCGCCAGACGCTGCGCGGGGAGCTGCCGGAGTACATGGTGCCAACCGCGTTCATGCCGGTGGCGCGCCTGCCGCTGACGCCGAACGGCAAGATCGACCGGAAGGCGCTGCCGGACCCGGCGCCCGCCCCACTCCGCATAGCCGAACCGCCGCGCTCGGCACTCGAGCGCACGCTGGCCGAGATCTGGTCCGCCGTGCTGGGCCGCGCCGTCGGACGCGAGGACGACCTGCTGGCGATGGGTGCCGACTCGATCCAGCTATTCCAGATCACCGCCCGGGCGAATGCGGCCGGCGTGGCGCTGCTGGCCCGCCACCTGCTGCAACACCGCACCGTCGCCGCTGTGGCAGCCGCGCTCGGCGACGGGCCCGCACCGGCGGCGGCTGCCGTGCCGTCGCTGCAGCAGTTCCGCCGGGACCGGCGCGTGGCCGTGGGAGACTGACCGTGGATATCGGCACGCCGCTTTCCGGCGACGGCGCGGGCGTCAGCTACCCGGCCTCGCTGGCGCAGTCGCGCTTCTGGCTGCTGGACGCGCTGGACCCCGGCACCCCCGCGCTGAACGTCGCGGTGCGCTGGAGCCTGCTCGGCCCGGTCAGCCACGGCGCAGTCGAGGCAGCGATGCGCCGCATCGTCGGCCGCCACGAGATCCTGCGCACCGCGCTGCACGACGTGGACGGCATGCCGGTGCAGCTCGTGCTGCCCGCCCTGCCCTTCCACGTCAGCCTCCGCGACCTGACGGGCATGGAGCCGGCGGCACGGGCGGCGGAGGCCGACCGCATCGGGGTGGAGGAGGCGCGGACGCCCTTCGCGCTGGAAGCGGCGCCGCTGATGCGGGTGACGCTCCTCGCCCTGGCGCCCGGCGAGAGCCGCCTGCTGCTGACCATGCACCACGCCATCTGCGACGGCTGGTCGGTCGGCGTGGTGGCGGACGAGCTGACCCGGTTCCTCGCCGGCGGGCCGCCGCCGCCGGACCTGCCGCTGCAGTATGGCGACTATGCCGAGTGGCAGCAGGCGTGGTTGCAGAGCGCCGGGCTCGACCAGGCACGGGCCTACTGGGTCGCGCAGCTGGCGCAGCTGCCCTACGTGACCGTGCCGCCCGACTACCCGGCCGAGTTCCGTGGCGCCGGCGCCATCGCCTCCACCTTGCTGCCCCGCACGCTGACGGATGGGATGGCGGCCATGGCGGTTCAGGCAGGCTGCACCCCGTTCGCCGTGGCCCTGGCCGCCCTGGGCCGCATGCTCCAGGCGCGCACGGGGGCCGACGACATCCCCGTGGGCACGCAGGTCGCCGGGCGGACCGAGATCGAGCTGGAGGGCATGGTCGGGCCCTTCATCAACACGCTGGTGCTGCGGCTCGACCTTTCAGGCGCGCCGGACTGGACGGAGCGGGTGGCGCGTGCGGCGCGGACGGTCGAGGGCGCCTTGCACCACCACGCGATGCCGTTCGAGCTGCTGATCCGCGCGCTGAACCCGCCGCGGTCGCAGCGTCGCACGCCGCTGTTCTCGGTGAACTTCATCTTCCAGCGCTCCTTCGTGCCGCCGTTCGAGGGGAGCGGGATCAGGCTGGTCGATCTGCCGAGCCACTCGGCCGGCGCGCTGTACGACCTGAACTTCTTCATGGTGGAGCGGCCGGACGGCTGGCGTGCCTCCTGCGAGTACGACTCGGCCTTGTTCGAGGCGGCAACCGTGGAGGCCATGCTGGCCGGGTGGCGGCAGGCGCTGGCCGGAGAGGCGATCGAGCCCGCCCCGGCCGCGGAGACCGTGCTGGACCGGCTGGGCATCATCTGGTGCGACGTGTTGGGGCTGCCCGGCGTGGCGCCGACCGACGGGTTCTTCGACCTGGGCGGCCACTCGTTGCTGGCGGCGCGGATGCTGGCGCGCGTGGAGGCGGAGTTCGGCCAGCGCATCGGCATGGCCGCGCTGTTCGCCGACAGCACGCTGGGTGGCCTGGCCGCGCGCCTCGCCCCGTCGGCGGAAGCGGGGGGCACGACGTTCCTAGCGCTTGGCAGACCAGCCGATTGGGGTGGGCTTGCGGGTGAGCTCGGCACGCTGCATTGCGTGGAGGACGCCGCGGCGGCGCAGGTGATGCAGGCGCATCCTACGGGCAAGCTGGCGATCCTCGGCACCGGCCGGGGCGGTGCGGCCGCACTGACCCTGGCGCATGCGGCGCGGGAAGCCGGGCGCGACGTAGACCTGGTGCTGATTGACGCCGCGCCCCCGCCCGCGCCCCGCGGTTTCTGGCGGCCGTTGCGGGCGGCGCATGCCACACTGCCGCAGTTCGCGGGGCGGACGGTGCTGTTCCGCCGGGCCGGCGCGTCGCAGGACGCCGTGGCGGGATGGGCCGGCCACCTGTCCGGGGAACTCGACATCCTGCCGCTGCCGGACGGCCCATGGCACGACGCCGTGGCGCGGCGGCTGCGGTGAGGCTGGCGGCCGCCGTCAACCGCCGCGTGGTCCGACGCCTGGCGGCCGCACTCGGCAGCCTGGTCATACTGGGGGCTGGGCCCGCGGCGCGGACGCTGGCGGTCCCGGGACGCGATGGCACGCCGGCGCACCAGCTGCGCGTCCTGCTTTGGACGCCGGACGGTCCCGGGCGCCACCCCGTGCTCGTCTACCAGCCGAGCTGGGGCGGGCGGGCCGACGAGAACAGCCGCCTGGCCGCAGTGCTGGCGCAGGCGGGGTTCGTGGTCGCCGCAGTGGATTACGCGACCGCGCAGCCGCCCGGGTTCGCGTCCGACATGGCGCGGATGGCAGCCCCGCTCGACCTGTCCAGCGCCCAAGCCCTCGCCCGCACCACGGCTGAAGGGGATTGGCGGGCCGTGCTGCTGGCGAGCGACGCATCCGTGATGCTCGACCTGCTGCCGCAGGCGCAGGCGGCGTCGGGTGCCGCCATATTCGGCTGGTCCTTCGGCGGCGCCGTCGCGGTGGAGGCATGCCGGCAGGATCGCCGCTTCGAGGCTTGCCTGAACATGGATGGCTGGATGTTCGGCCCGGCGGCGGAGCAGCCTTCGCCCCAGCCATACATGATACTGAGCGGCGACCCCTACCCGGACCGGCCGCTACCCGCCCGCGATCCCGCCGCGATCATGGATGAACGGGATGCGGCACGGCTGCGCGCCAGGCTGGCCGCGGTCGGCGGGACCTACGTGCAGTTGCCGGGCGTGGAGCACGCCGGGTTCAGCGACGCGGGCGACAACGCCGCGGTGCAGGGCCTGGTGACGGCCTTCTTCGTCCACGCCCTGTTGGGCGGGCCGCCGCCGACGCCGCCACCCGGTGTCACGTGGCACCACTTCCCCCGACCGGCCAGCTGACCTGCCAACCCCGGTGGCGGGCGGCGACGGCGGCGGCGTAGCCGGGCAGCACCGCCAGGTCGACCACCTGCCATCCGGCCAATCGCGTCTCCGGCAGCACGGCGATGGCTTGCAGGTCGGCGATGCTGCCGCCCTGGGCCTTGATGACGGCTTCCTTGCGGGTCCATCCGCGGAAGAACGCCGCCTGGCGGTCCTGCGGCAGGAGGACCGTCAGGTATGCCAGTTCGGCGGGCGTGAACACGGCGTTGGCAAGCCCCGCCTCCAGCGGGCGCCGCTCCTCCACGTCGATGCCGACGGCGAAATCCGCGACGGCGAAGAGCGCCACCGGGCCGGAATGGGCGAGGTTGAAGTGCGGGCCGCCGCGCACGAACGGTTTGCCGTTGGGGCCGGTCGACAGCTCCAGCTCGGCCGCCGGGATGCCGCAGAGGGGCGCAAGCGTCTGGCGCAACGCGGCCCGCCCGGCCGTGAAGCGGCGCTTCGCATGCGCGACGACGAAGCGGCCGGCCCGGGCTCGCTCGGCCGGCGACAGCACGGCTTCGTCGGCGAGCGCCGGGTCGTCCAGGTCCCACTGCCAGACGGAGACGAGGTCGGCCGTCACGTGCCGGTGAAGGCCGGCAGCTTGCCGCGACGCAACGCGGCCACTCCAGCATCGTAGTCGGCGCTGGCGCGGCACGACTCCACCAGCCCGGCCAGCGCCCCGTCCCCCGGCGCCTCCACCAGGCGCTTGGCCGCAGCCACCGCGAGCGGCGCGTTGTCGGCGATGGCGCGGGCAAGGTCGACCACGATGTCGGACAGGTCCGCGTCATCCACCACCAGCGTGACCAGGCCGATGCGCAGCGCCTCGCGCGCGTTCATCCGGCCGCCGACGAACAGCAGCCGCTTGGCGTGCTGCGGCCCCACCAGGCGCACCAGCGTCGCGACCGACCGAGGCGAGTAGGCCAGGCCCCAGCGCGCGGCGGGCAAGGCGAAGGTGCTGTCCTCGGCGGCGACCAGCAGGTCGGCGTTGGACGCCAGGAGCAGGCCGTTGCCGATGCAGTCCCCGCGCACCCGCGCGATCGCGGGCTTCGGGAACGCCGCCAGGGCCCCCTGCGCCCGCGCGGCGGCGGCGTCATACTCGGCCTGCGCCGGGGCATCGGTCGCCGGTGGGTCGCCGACGAAGACGTGGTGCCCGGCGCCCGTCAGCACCAGGACGCGGACGGCGTCATCGGCGGCATAGACGTCGAGCATCTCGGTCAACCGGGCCCAGCTTTCGACCGACGCGACGTTGCGCTCCCGCGTGTAGAACGTGACCAGGGCGATGCCCTGCACCACCTCCCCCCTGACCGAAGCCTGGCGATCCTCCATGGCCCTGTTCTCCCCCCGCAGCACGTCCGAGACGGCGGCGATCGTGCATCGTGGCACATGCCGTGGTCCAGCGCTGGTTCAGCCCACGGCAGGCGGATCGGAGTGAACGGCCTCCAAGTGATGGAAAGGCCCCTCCCCAAGGCTGCCGCGACGCCGCAGACTACGACGGAGGGAATACGATCCGGAAGAGGAATGGCATGAAGGTCACGATCGAAATCGACTGCACGCCCGACGAAGCGCGGGTCTTCATGGGACTGCCGGACGTCAAGCCGATGCAGGCCGCCGTGATGGCCAGCCTGGAACAGCAGGCCGTGCGCGCCGCCGACAGCTTCTCCCCGGACGCGATGCTGCGGCTGTGGTTCACCACCATGCCGCAACTGTCCACGCAGATGCAGGAGATGTTCACCCGAATGATGACCACCGGCAGCACTCGTTCATGAAGCACGGCCGTGCGCTTTGACGAAACAGAGCGTGAACGGTAAGACGCCGCATGCCTGACGACCTTGCCGGGACCATCCAGGACGCACCGCTCGCGGACGCCCTGAGCGAACGCTATCTCGCCTACGCCTTGTCCACCATCATGTCGCGCTCCCTGCCGGACGTGCGCGACGGGCTGAAGCCGGTGCACCGGCGGCTGGTCTACGCCATGCACCAGCTGCGGCTGGACCCGACGGCCGGGTTCAAGAAGTGCGCCCGCGTCATCGGCGACGTGATCGGCAAGTACCACCCGCATGGCGAGGCCTCCGTCTACGAGGCGCTGGTGCGGCTGGCACAGGACTTCGCCGCCCGCTACCCGCTGGTCGAGGGCCAGGGCAACTTCGGCAACATCGACGGCGATAACCCGGCGGCGATGCGCTACACGGAGGCGCGGATGACGGCCGTCGCCCGTGCCATGCTGGACGGCATCGACGACGACGCGGTGGATTTCCGCCCCAACTACGACGGGGAGGAGCACGAGCCGGTCGTGCTGCCCGCCGGCTTCCCCAACCTGCTGGCCAACGGCGCGGCGGGGATCGCCGTAGGCATGGCGACCTCCATCCCGCCGCACAATGCCGGGGAAGTGTGCGCCGCCGCCCTGGCGCTGATCGCCAACCCGGATGCGTCAACCGCCGAGCTGCTGGCCCACATGCCGGGCCCGGACTTCCCCACCGGCGGCGTGCTGGTGGAGGACCCGGCCTCCATCGCCGCCGCGTACGAGACCGGGCGCGGCGGCTTCCGCCTGCGGGCCGCCTGGGAGGTGGAGCGGGGCAAGAACGGCACCTGGCAGGTCGTCGTCACCGCGATCCCCTACCAGGTGCAGAAGACCAAGCTGATCGAGGCGCTGGCCGAGCTGCTGGAGGCCAAGAAGCTGCCGCTGCTGGGCGACGTCCGGGACGAAAGCACGGAGCAGGTGCGCCTGATCCTCGAGCCGAAGAGCCGCGCGGTCGAGCCGGCGCAGCTGATGGAGACGGTGTTCCGCACCACCCAGTTGGAAACCCGCTTCCCGCTGAACATGAACGTGCTGACCGCCGACCGCACCCCCATGGTGCTGGGCCTGCGCGGCGTGCTGCGCGCCTGGCTGGACCATCGCGGCGAGGTGCTGGTCCGCCGATCCCGCCACCGCCTGACCGCGGTGGAGCGGCGGCTGGAGCTGCTGGACGGCTTCCTGGTCGTCTTCCTCGACCTGGACGAGGTGATCCGCATCATCCGCGAGGAGGACGACGCCAAGGCCGGGCTGATCCGCCGCTTCGCCATCAACGAGGTGCAGGCGGAGGCGATCCTGAACATGCGCCTGCGTTCGCTGCGCCGGCTGGAGGAGTTGGAGCTGCGGCGCGAGCACGCCACGCTGGAGAAGGAGAAACGCGGGCTCAACGCCCTGCTCGGCAGCGAGAAGCTGCGCTGGAAGCGCGTGGGCGAGGAGGTCGCGGCCACGCGGGAGAAGTTCGGCAGTGGTCCGCTGGGCGACCGCCGCACCGTGCTCGCCGGGGTGCCGGACGCGGTGGACATCTCGTTTGAGGCTGCGGTGGAGCGGGAGCCGCTGACCGTGGTGCTGTCGCAGAAGGGCTGGATCCGTGCACTGCGCGGCCACGCGGTGGAGACGGGCGAGCTGAAGTTCAAGGACGGGGACGCGCTGCGCCTGGCCGTGCCGTGCCAATCCACCGACCGGCTGTGCCTGTTTGGCACCAATGGCCGCGCCTACACGCTGCGCGCCAGCGAACTGCCGCGCGGCCGGGGCGACGGGCAGCCGATCCGCCTGCTGGCGGAGATGACCAACGCCGACGACGTGGCGACCCTGTTCCTGTGGCAGGAGGGCCTTCGCTACCTGGTCGCCTCCGCCACCGGCCGCGGCTTCCTGGTCGAGGCGGCGGATTTGCTGTCGGAGCGCAAGGCCGGCAAGCAGGTGCTGAACACGCGACCCGGGGAGGAGGCGGCGCTCTGCATCCCGGCGGTGGGCGACCACCTGGCGCTGGTGGGGGAGAACCGCCGGCTGCTGGTGTTCCCGCTGGAACAGGTGCCGGTGCTGCCCCGCGGCTCCGGCGTGATCCTGCAACGCTACAAGGATGGCGGGCTTAAGGACGCCAAGGTGTTCCGCCTGGCGGACGGTTTGAGTTGGAAGCTTGGCGACAAGACCAGGACGGAGACGTCGCTGCGCGATTGGGTCGGGGAACGCGCCCAGACCGGGCGGCTGCCGCCGAACGGCTTCCCGCGCGGCGGGACGTTCGGCGGGGGATGAATCAGCAGTGGCACATCGGAAGGCAGGACTGCCGCTGCCGCCTAGACGGCATCTAAGTCATATAACATGCTCGGCTACGACGATGAGTCGCACAGATCGGAGACTATTGGGCGAGTGTGAGAAGGACCATCGCCAATTGCATGCGCCGAGGGCACCAGCCTTGCAACGATGGGTGCCAACAGGCAGCATGGATTGCGTGGTTCGGTGCGACATCATGCATGTTGGATAAATCGATGTTTACTCTTTGTAGGCCGTTCGCCGCTGTGTTGTTTCTTCTTGGCGGAGCGTCCGTTGTTTGTGCACAGCCGCTGAGGGTCGAGGGTGGGCAAACCACTAAATTCGTCGACCTTGGAAAGCCTCTGCAAGCCCTGCTGGATGATGGTTACGAGATCACAAGTATGACATCAGGCATCGCCGGATTCGTATACACTCTGCACAAAGGTCAAAGCTGGGCGCTGTGCCTTTTCGGCATGTCTGGCGACGAAGCCAAGAAGACTGCCACGTCCGAGTGCCGAAGCCTCAATTAGTGGGGTGACAACAATGTCGATACGCCGCTTGTTCGCGATGCTGGCAGCTGGCGTCCTCATTCCTGTCGCTCTCGTCACGACATATCAATCTTGGCGGTTCAGTAAGACTGCGCAATCCGCGATTGGGCATGTCACACGATTGGAAGCCGGTGCTGGGCACCCCAGAATTATGTTTATGCTACCAACCGGTGAGGAAGTAACGTTTGTTGGCGGCGGCAGCGTATCGGCCTATGAAGACCAAAGCGTACAAGTTTTATACGATCCCGCATCACCTCGCAATACGGCCACCATTGCCGGGATCGGCAGTCTATACTTCACACCTTGTGTTATCACAATGCTCGCGATTGGCAGCTTGATCGTCTCTTGGCTACAGGATTCATGATGATCGTGCCAGGTGATAGGAGCAACTGGACTTTCGATACGTCGTCCGGCTTCAGTGCGTTGATCGACGTAATCGCGGTAGCGAAAGGCACTTTCGTTCTTGATGAGCCAGATGGCCGTGCCGTGAGCTTCGATTACGTCGGCGGAGGTATGGGTCTAGGTGACAGCGTGCGCAACATTCCGCACCCAGCAATCCCTCTAGGTGGCAGCAGATCTGCAAGCGGCTCAGGATCAACCGAGGAAAATGACAGTCGAGGGGTCGTATGGAAATCGGCAGATTTCCAGCGCTCTGAGTTGGCACTCAATGACTTGTTGGGGCCGTGCCTCTTCATCGAAGGCGGATTATCGATGTTCGCAGGTGTTAATGGATCCGTCATGGCACTTGGCGTTAGTGGTGCACAAATTCGCAGTTGGATTACGATACTCGAGCGAGCGATGATGCCGTTGGCTGGCCCTGTCGCCGGTATATCGATGCAGCTACTTTATACTATGAACGCCAACGCAATTCTTGGCTCCGCATCGGTCAACAGCGGATTACAAGGCGGTTTTGGCGGAGCCGTATACGTCGGCAGCGTGTCTTACCGCGGCTTGCACAATGAGCCGCAAAGAAGTGGGACGAAGCGCAGCCGCGAGCAAGTTGATGGCGACGCCTGGAGCCGTGGAGGAGTTAATCCAAGCACTGGCATTCGTAACTGGTGAACTCGTAGCTTCGGTAAGGCTCGGCTCTACACTAGTATTTAGATGCACTTCCTTCCGGTGCGACTATTCAAACGTTGAACCGGAACAGCAGCACATCACCGTCCTTCACCACGTAGTCGCGCCCTTCGACCCGCATACGCCCCGCCTCCTTGGCCCCAGCATCGCCCTTGTGTGCGATGAAATCGTCGTAGCCGATCGTTTCGCAGGCGATAAAGCCACGTTCGAAATCGTTGTGGATGACGGCCGCCGCCTGCGGGCCCTTGGTGCCGGCCACGACGGTCCAGGCCCGCGTCTCCTTGGGTCCCACCGTGAAATAGGTGATGAGGCCCAGCAGGCCGTAACCGGCGCGAATCACGCGGTCCAGGCCGCTATCCTCCAATCCCAACCCGGCCAGGAACTCGCCCCTGTCCTCCTCCGGCAACTGGCTCACCTCCGCTTCGATCGCCGCGGACACCACCACGGCGGCAGCACCTGCCTGCTTGGCCATCGCGGCCACGGCGGCGGAGTGTGCGTTGCCCTCGGCGGCATCGCCCTCCGCCACGTTGCACACGTAGAGCACCGGCTTGGACGTCATCAGCTGCAGGCGGCGCACCGCTTCGGCCTCGCCGGGCGGGATCGCCGTGCGCGCCGGGCGACCGGCCTGGAGTGCCGCGACCAGCGGCTCCATCAGGGCGACCAGCGCCACGCTGTCGCGGTCACCACCCCGCGCCTTTTTCTGGGCTGCGAGCAGGCGCTTCTCCAGGCTCTCCAAGTCGGCCAGCATCAGCTCGGTCTCGACCGTCTCGGCATCGCGGAGCGGGTCGATGCTGCCTTCCACGTGGGTGACGTCGTCATCCTCGAAGCAGCGCAGCACGTGGATGATCGCGTCCACCTCGCGGATGTTGGCCAGGAATTGGTTGCCCAGCCCCTCGCCCCGGCTGGCGCCGCGCACCAGCCCGGCGATGTCGACGAACTCCAGGCTGGTGGGCACGATCTTGGCGGACTTGCCGATCGCCGCCAGCACCGCCAGCCGCGGGTCCGGCACCGCGACGCGGCCGACGTTGGGCTCGATCGTGCAGAACGGGTAGTTCGCCGCCTGCGCCGCGGCTGTCGCGGTCAGCGCGTTGAACAGGGTCGACTTGCCGACGTTCGGCAGGCCGACGATGCCGCAGTTGAACCCCATCTACTCGCTCTCCCGCGTCGCCAGCGCCACCTTGCTCATGAACGCCTCCGCCTGCCCCGCGGCCAGCAGCCCGGCCGCGTCGGCCACCGCGTCCAGCAGCGCCGCCAGCCAGGGCGCGTCCACCTTGGCGAAGTCGCCCAGCACGTGGCCGAGCACGCGGTCCTTGTGGCCGGGGTGGCCGATGCCCAGCCGCACGCGCCAATAGTCCGGCGTGCCGAGCAGCCGGTCCATGCTGCGCAGCCCATTATGCCCGGCCGCCCCGCCGCCGCGCTTGACCCGTATCTTGCCCGGCAGCAGGTCCAGCTCATCGTGGAAGGCGGTGATATCGCCGGGTGCCAGCTTGAAGAAGGCGGCGGCCGGTTGGACTGCGGCGCCGCTGTCGTTCATGTAGGTCATCGGTTTCAGCGCCAGCACCCTCTGCCCGCCGACGCTGCCTTCCGCCACCAGGCCCTTGAACCGGGTGCGCCAGGGGGAGAACCCGTGGCGCTCGGCGATGCGGTCGACGGCCATGAAGCCGATGTTGTGGCGCTGCCGGGCCATGCCCGGCTCCGGATTGCCGAGCCCGACCCAGAGCTGCAAGCCGCCCCTACTTCTTGGCGGCGGGCTTCGCCGGGGCGGCAGCCTTCGCCGGGGCCTTGCCCTTGGCCGGGGCTGCGGCCGGCGCGGCGGCACTTGCCTCGGGCGCCGGAACGTCGGCCATCTTGGTCGGCGCCGCCACGGTGGCGATCACGAAATCCCGGTCGGTGATCGTGGGCCGGGCGCCCTGCGTGCCCACCAGGTCCGAGAAGCGGACGTTGTCGTTGATGTCGAGCGCGCCGAGGTCGGCCTCGAAATGCTCGGGCACGCTGTCCGGGTCGCACAGCACGTCGACCGAATGGCGCACCACGTTCAGCACGCCGCCGCGTTTCAGGCCGGGGGACGTCGCCTCGTTCAGGAAGGTGACGGCCACGGCGACGCGGATCGGTTGTCCGGCCGCCAGACGCTGGAAGTCGACGTGCTCGGGCTTGTCGCTCACCGGGTGGAACTGCACGTCGCGCATCAGCGCGCGGTGCGTCGCCCCGCCCAGTGACACTTCGAACAGGCGCGAGCGCCAGCCGCCACGGATCAGCTCCCGCATGACCTCGCGCGGGTCCAGCGCGATGAGCGTCGGCGTCTGCTTGGCGCCGTAGATGATGGCAGGAACCTTCCCTGCCCGCCGAGTCGCGCGTGCCGCCCCCTTACCTGCAAGCTCGCGGGCCTCGGCCTGGATCGTGGTGAAACTGGCCATAAGACACTCCGTGCACAAATCGCCGCAGCAGACTTGCCTGCAAATGCGTGCGGCCGGCCTCCAGGGGTGCCGGCGAGACCGGCTACGTAGCGGATCGCCTCCGCGCCGGCAAGCACAGGGCTGCCGACTGGTGCAGCCCAACGGACACAGCCGGCAATCGACTGCCCGACCTCTCGACATTCTTACCCAACGTTAAGAATGGCATCCTCTAGACACTGCGCTTCCCGCATGTTGCCGGGCGAGGTTCACCGCATGTCGAAATGTGTTCTCCTTGTCGAGGACGAAGGGCTGATCCGGCTGACCTTGGCGGAGACGCTGGAGGATGCCGGCTACACCGTCGTCGAGGCCGGGACGGGCGACGAAGCCTGTGCGCTCCTGCGCGACAAGCCTGAGTTCGACGTGCTGCTGACCGATATCCAGATGCCCGGTTCGGCCGACGGGATCGACGTCGCCCGCAGCTTCCACGAGGTGCTCCCCAATCGCCCGGTGGTGTTCATGACCGGGCGGCCGGACGTGCTCAAGCGGGTGGGCCGGCTCTCGCCGACCGAGGCGCTGCTGCGCAAGCCGTTCGGCTCCCTGCAGATGCTCGCCGCACTGGAATCCCTGTTACAACGGGCGCAGCGCTGCGCATCCAAACGTTGCTAGGACGACGCCTCCCTCCCGCTTGGTAGACGGAAGAGGCAACTCGCAGTGATGGGGATGGAGATGAATGTCTGCCATCATCGAGCAGATCAACATCTTGCCCAGCCTCGTAGCGCCTTCCGCCCCGCGTGCTCAGAAGGTTGGCAGGTTCGGCAGCGGCTGCTGGAACCATTTCCGCCACAGCGTGTCCAGCTCGCCATTGTTCTTCGTGAAGTAGACGAAGGTGTTGACCCACTGGTGCAGGTTCCATTGGTTGGCCCGCATGGTGATGCCGTTCGGCTGCTGCAGCAGGATGAACTTGCGCTCGATGTTGGCGCCGGGGTTGCGCGCGTAGAACTGGTCTCCCGTCAGCCCGGTCTCCGCCACCGCGTCGACCTGGCCGGCCACCAGGGACTGGTAGGTGCTGGGGTCGTCGTCGAAGCGGGAGATCTTGATCGCACTGCCGAACCGCTTGGTCAGCAGCACGTCCTGCACGGTGCCGCGGGGAACGCCGACGCGCAGCCCCTTCAGGTCGTCGAGCGTCTTGATCGCCCGGTCCTTCGGCGCGAACACCACGTTCTCGATGGCGCTGTAGGGGATGGAGAACATCACCTGCTTGGCTCGCTCCGGCGTGATGCCGAAGGTGGCGACGATCAGGTCGACCTTGTTGGTCACCAGGAAGGGGATGCGGTTCGGGCTGGTCAGCGGCACCAGGTTCACCTTCACGCCCATGTAGCTGCCGAGCAGCTTGGCGACCTCGATGTCGTAACCATCCGGTTCCTGCTTGTCGTTCAGCAGGCCATACGGCGGCAGGTCGACCAGCACGCCGATGTTGATCGTGCCGCGGCTGACGATCTCGTCCACGGTCTGGGCCCGCACGCCGGCTGCGCCCAGCAGCCAGCCGAGCGCCAGAACGGCCGCGGCGATCCCGCGCTTCCAATGTCTCATCCAGACGGTCCCCCGATGATTCTTACCGTTCGTGCGCGACCGCGAGCCTTGCCTCGAGCCGGCGGCTCGCCATCGTGAGCGGCCAGCAAAGCAGGAAGTAGAGGGCCGCGACAATGCCGAAAATGGTGAAAGGGCGGAACGTCGCATTGTTCAGCATCTGCCCGGCGCGCGTCAGCTCGACGAAGCCGATGATGGCGGCGAGCGAGGTGCTCTTCACCAGGTTCACCAGGAAGCCCACGGTCGGCGGGATGGCGGTGCGGAGCGCCTGGGGCCCCACGACGCGCAGCATCCGCGCGCCGTACCGCAGCCCCAGCGCGCGGGCCGCCTCCGACTGGCCACGCGGCACGGCCTGCAAGGCGCCGCGCCAGATCTCCCCCAGGAAGGCGCCGGCGTTCAGGCTCAGTCCCAGGATGGCGGAGATGTAGGGGCCCAGGCCGATCCCCAGCAGGTCACCACCGAAGAAGACCAGGAAGAGTTGCAGCAGCAGCGGCGTGCCCTGCAGCACCCGGATGTAGCCGATGGCCAGCCAGCGCAGCGGCGCCCGGGTGGACACGCGGGCCAGCGCGACCGCGATGCCGATGATCCCGCCGAACAGGAAGGCGCCGGCCGACAGCACCACGGTCCAACGGATCGCCGACAGCAGGAAGAGGTAGTCGCCCAGGTTGAGCAGCCTCATCGCGCGGCATCCTTCCGGCCGAACGCCAGCCGCTCCAGTCCGGCGAACACGCCGGTGAAGGCCAGCGACAGCACGAGGTAGACGAGCGTGACCGAGATGTAGGCCTCGAACGAGCGGAAGGTGCGGCCGGCCACGTCCTGCGCCGCCGCCGTAAGGTCATCCGCCGCGATGACGGAGACGATGGAGGAGTTCAGCATCAGCAGGATGAACTGGCTGCCGAGCGGCGGCGCCACGACCCGCATCGCCTGCGGCAGCACCACCATCCGGAACACCGCCAGCCGCCGCAGGCCGAGCGCCCGCCCGGCATCCAACTGACCGCCGCCGATCGCCTCGATCCCGGCGCGCACGATCTCGATGGTGTAGGCGGTGCCGTTCAGCACCATGGCCAGCAGCGCGCCTTCGTTGGCGTCCAGCCGAAAGCCCACGGCCGGCAGGCCGAAGAAGATCAGGAAGAGCTGCACCAGGAAAGGCGTGTTGCGGATCACCTCCACGTAGGCGGCGACCAGCGCGCGCAGCCAGCGCGGCCCCGCGGTGCGGGCGAACGCCCCGGCCACGGCGACCACCAGGCTGATCGCCATGGCCGCCGCGGACAGCCAGAGCGTGAACAGCGCCCCGGCAAGCAACTCGCCCCGCGCGTCCCATATGTCGCCGAAGTGGAACGTGTATTCCACCGTGATCCCTCCCGCCGCCGTGTGTCCGGCGCAGGCAGTAGACCAGCGCCCCGTGCCGCCCGCTAGGCCATGCGTGGCGATGCCGCTTCTGCCTCTCGCGGTCGGCAGGGCGGTCGTGCGTGAGAACCCGCTCCCGCTGGCAGCAGCGGGAGATCAACCAGGTGCGGTGGCTCTGCTTGTGAGGAGGGTCCGACGCGCGGAGGGCAGCCGTTTCGCGCTAGCCAAGCCCCGCCACGAAGTGCGGCAGGCCCGATTGCCGGGCCGTGGTGCAGCGGGCCGCGTGCAGCACGCTGCGGACGGCGTCGATCGCGTCCTCCAGCCGGTCGTTCACCACGGCGTGGTCGAATTCCGGCCAATGCGCGATCTCGTCCCGCGCCGCCTGCATGCGCCGGGCGATCTCCGCCGCATCGTCGCCGGCGCGGCCGCGCAACCTATGCTCCAGCGCGGCGAGAGAAGGCGGCAGCACGAACACGCTGGCCACGTCCCCGGGCAAGGCCGCGCGCAGGAGCCGATGGCCCTGCCAATCGACGTCGAACGCCACGTCCTGCCCGGCGGCCAGCGACTGCTCCACGGGCGCGCGAGGCGTGCCGTAGCGGCGGCCGAACACCTCGGCCCATTCCAGCAGGTCGCCCGCTGCCACCATCGTGGCAAAGGCCTCCGGGCTGCGGAAGAAATAGTGCACGCCCTCCGCCTCGCCCGGCCGCGGCGCCCGCGTGGTGGCGCTGACGGACAGGTGCAGCGCCGGCTCGCTGTCCAGCAGGGCGCGGGTGATCGTGCTTTTGCCGGCGCCCGACGGCGCGGAGATCACCAGGCAGACGCCGCGGCGCCTCATGGCTGCACCGGCGCGGGTGGCAGGGCGCGCGCCCGCTCGATGTCCCGCCAATGGGCCACGTTGCGCAGGTGGTCGTCCTCCGTCCGGGCGAACACATGGCCGCCGGTGCCGCTGGCGACGAAGTACAGCGCGTCCGAAGCGGCCGGCTGCGTGGCGGCCCGCAAGGCCGCCTGCCCCGGCATGCAGATCGGCGCGGCGGGCAGCGCGGGGATGGCGTACGTGTTGTAGGCGTCGACCCGGTCCAACTCGGTCCGGGTGATCGGGTGGTCCATGATGCCCAGGCCGCCGCTGGCACCGTAGATCACCGTCGGGTCGGATTGCAGCCGCATGCCCAGGCGCAGGCGGTTCAGGAACACGGCGGCGATGACGGGCCGCTCCTCCGGCCGGGCGGTCTCCCGCTCCACCATGCTGGCCAACACCAGCGCCTGCGCCTTGTCGGCGAGCGGGAGGCCGGGGCTCCGGGCGTCCCATGCCCGTTGCAGCGCCCGGTCCATCGCGGCGCGGGCGCGGTCCATCACCTGCTCCCGGGTGGTGCCGCGCTCGTAGCTGTAGGTCTCGGGCAGGATCGCGCCCTCCTCCGGGACTGGGGTGTCGCCAGTCAGCGCATCGGCCGAGTCCACCAGCCGCGCCACCTGGGCCGCGGTCAGGCCCTCGGGGATGGTCAGGCGGTGCTGCACCGGGCGGGCGGTGCGCAGGACGGCCAGCACCTGCCGCAGGCTGGCGGCGGCGGGGAAGGCCAGCTCGCCGGCATGCAGCGGGCCGTCGTACAAGGTGATCAGGGCGAAGGCGCGGAAGGCCAGCGGCTCCGCCACGACACCCTGTTGCCGCAGGCTTTGGGCGACGTCCGCCAGGCCGCCACGGGGCACGACGATGTCGGCCGTGGCGGCAAGCGGTCCGGGAGCGTCGAGCTGGTGGTAGAACCACGCGCCGGCACCGGATGCTCCCAGCACCAGGATGAGGAGCGAAAGCTGGACCCAGCGCATCGGCTATCCGCGTGCGGGACCCTCACCCCAACCCTCTCCCAGGGGGAGAGGGAGAAGTGAAGGAGGTGGGAAGGTCAGGCTGCGCGGCGGAATAGGATGCTCGCGTTGGTGCCGCCGAAGCCGAAGCTGTTGGACAGCGCGACCTTGATCGGGCGCTGCTGCGCCTCTTTCGGCACCCGGTTGACGGCGCTAGCCCGGCTGGGATTGTCGAGGTTCAGCGTCGGCGGCGCCACGCCGTCGCGGATCGCCAGGATGGAGAAGATCGACTCGATCGCCCCGGCGGCGCCGAGCAGGTGCCCCGTGGCCGACTTGGTCGACGACATGGCGATCTGCCCGGCGCTGTCGCCGAACAGCCGCTCCACCGCCTCCAGCTCCAGGTCGTCGCCGAGCGGAGTCGAGGTGCCATGCGCGTTGACGTATTGGATGTCGCCCGGCTCGATCCCGCCGTTCTTCAGCGCGGCCTTCATGGCGCGGTACGCCCCCTCATGCCCCTCCGCGGGGGCGGTGATGTGGTGCGCGTCGCCCGACATGCCGTAACCTGAGACCTCGGCATAGATCTTGGCGCCGCGGGCACGGGCGTGCTCCAACTCCTCCAGCACCAGCACACCGGCGCCCTCGCCCATGACGAAGCCGTCGCGGTCCTGGTCCCACGGGCGGCTGGCCTTGGCCGGGTCGTCGTTGAAGTTGGTGGACAGCGCGCGGGAGGCGCAAAAACCGGCGATGCCCAGCGGATTGACCGCGGCCTCGGCACCCCCGGCGACCATGACATCGGCATCGCCCAGCATGATCAACCGGGAGGCGTCACCCACCGCATGCACGCCGGTGGCGCAGGCGGTGACGATGGAGTGGTTCGGGCCCTTGAAGCCGTATTTGATGGACACGTTGCCGGACGCCAAGTTGATCAGCGAGGCCGGGATGAAGAACGGCGAGATGCGCCGCGCCTTGCCGATGCTCACCAGGACGGAGGCTTCGTAGATCGTGTGCAGGCCACCGATGCCGGAGCCGATCATCACCCCCGTGGCGCAACGATCCTCCTCCGTCGCGGGGGACCAGCCCGAGTCCTCGACGGCCTCGGACGCGGCGGCCATCGCCAGATGGATGAAGCGGTCCATCTTCTTCTGGTCCTTGACCGGGACCCACTCGCCCACATCCAGGCCGCCGCTCTCCCGGTTGCCCGGCGGCACCTGGCCGGCGATCTTGGTCGGCAGGTCCGCCGTATCGAACGACTGGATCCCGGTGATGCCGGAATGCCCCTCGACCAGGCGTTTCCACACGTGGGACACGCCGACGCCCAGCGGACAGGCTATGCCCATCCCTGTCACCACCACCCGACGCATCAACCCACTCCCCGGCCCGCGATGCTGCGTCAGGCCGCCTTCTGCTTCTCGATGTATTCGATCGCGTCCTTCACCGTGCCGATCTTCTCGGCCGCATCCTCGGGGATCTCGACGCCGAACGCTTCCTCGAACGCCATGACGAGTTCGACGGTGTCCAGGCTGTCGGCGCCAAGGTCATCGATGAAGGAAGCCTCCGGCGTCACCTTGCTCTCCTCGACACCCAGATGCTCGACCACGATTTTCTTAACCTTGTCGCCGACTTCGCTCATGTCTTGTTCCAATCCTGTCGGCTAGATGCCGCAAAAGGGGGCAGGGAGCGCCTCGTTGGAGGCAAGCCGCGCGCTTAGCATGGTTTCGCCGCGTGCGCCAAGGCGCGCAAGCCGCCCGGCAAAGCTTCGGCTTGGCAGCCACCCGTCGCTGGCGTTAAACGGTAGGCGGCGCGGGTGTAACTCAATGGTAGAGTTCCAGCCTTCCAAGCTGGCAATGCGGGTTCGATCCCCGTCACCCGCTCCAAACCCGTACTTGACACGGCAGCCCGCGCGCTCTTGATACCGGGCTTGCGCGGTGGGCACCGTGCAGGGGTGTAGCTCAATTGGCTAGAGCGCCGGTCTCCAAAACCGGAGGTTGAGAGTTCGAGACCCTCCGCCCCTGCCAGCCGGCGCATTCGTGTTATGTGGAGAAGCAAGGTGGCGATCGCTCCGGCTCAATTCGTGCGCGAAGTCCGTGCGGAAGTCGCAAAGGTGACCTGGCCGTCCCGCAAGGAGACGCTGGTGACCACGGGGCTCGTCTTCGCCATGGCCGCGGCGGCGGCCATCTTCTTCTTCGTGGTCGATCAGGCCGCCGGACTCGGCGTGCGGACGCTCTTCGGCGCGTCGGTTTAGGGACGGGGTTCAGGTCGTGGCGAAGCGTTGGTATGTCGTGCATGTCTATTCGGGCTTCGAGAAGAAGATCGCCGAACAGGTGAAGGAACAGGCCGCCCGCAAGGGGCTGGCCGACCTGGTGGACGACGTGCTGGTCCCGTCGGAGGAAGTGGTCGAGCTGAAGCGCGGCCAGAAGGTCAACGCCGAGCGCAAGTTCTTCCCCGGCTACGTGCTGGTGAAGATGGAGATGACGGACGACACCTGGCACCTGATCAAGGACACGCCGAAGGTCACCGGCTTCCTGGGGAGCAAGACCAAGCCGCAGGCGATCAGTGACGCCGAGGCCGAGCGCATCCTGAAGCAGTCGGCCGAGGGGGTGGACAATCCTCGCCCGGCGGTGCTGTTCGAGATCGGCGAGCAGGTCCGGGTGGCGGACGGCCCGTTCACCTCCTTCAACGGCACGGTGGAGGAGATCGACGAGGACAAGGGCCGCGTGAAGGTGTCGGTATCGATCTTCGGCCGCTCGACCCCGGTCGACCTGGAGTATGGCCAGGTCGAGAAGGTCTAGGGCATCAATCCGCCGTCGCCGCACCTCGTGGCGTGGTGGATGACGCTGCGAGGCTGGATCGCCACGGGATCTTGCATGCCCTTTGCAGCGCCGTCCGCCGGCGACGTCGCGGCATCCGGGTGCAACGGGGTGTGGCATCGCCTACATCAGGCCCATGGACCTGGACTTCACCGACGACGAGGTCGCCCGCTACTCACGCAACATCCTCCTGGCCGAGGTGGGCGGGGTCGGCCAGGCTGCCTTGCGCGACGCCCGCGTGCTTGTGGTGGGCGCCGGCGGGCTGGGCTGCCCCTTGGTGCTGTATCTGGCGGCGGCCGGCATCGGAACGATCGGGATCGTGGATGACGACGCGGTCGAGCTGTCCAACCTGCAACGCCAGATCGCCCACACCACGGCCGGGATCGGCATGCCCAAGGCGGAGTCCCTGGCCGCGAGGGCCACGGCGCTCAACCCGGCAACGCGGCTCGAGCTGCACCAGACGCGGCTGGACGCCGAGAACGTGGGCAGCCTGGTGGCCGCCTATGACGTGGTGTGCGACAGCAGCGACAACTTCCCGACCCGCTTCCTGCTGAACGACGCCTGCGTGCTGGCACGCAAGACGCTGATCTCCGCCGCGGTGCTGCGCTTCGACGGGCAGCTTTCCACCTTCAAGCCGGGCGGCCCGTGCTACCGCTGCCTCCACCCGTCCGCCCCGCCGCCCGGCATGGTGGCGACCTGCGCCGAGGCCGGCGTGCTCGGCGCCGTCACCGGCGTGATGGGCAGCCTGCAGGCGGCAGAGGTGCTGAAGGAGGTGCTGGGCGTGGGCGACAGCCTGGCCGGGCGGCTGCTGATCTGGGACGCGCTCGGCACCCGGTTCCACACCATCCGCCTCCCCCGCGACCCCGCCTGCCCGGCCTGCGGCGACCATGGCTGACCCGGCGCCGTTCGGCGTGCTGCTGCTGTCCGGCACGCACGACCGGGCGCATTACGCCTTCGTCCTGGCGACGGGCGCAGCCGCGCTGGGCCGCAGCGTGACGCTGTTCGCCACCAATGCCGGCTGCCGCGCGCTGCTGCGGGATTGGCACTCGCTCGACGACGCCGGGCGGGACCCTCGCATCGTGGACCGCGGCGTCGCCGGGTTGGACACGCTGCGCGCAGCCGCGGCGGAGCTGGGCATCCGCCTGCTCGCCTGCGAGGCTGGGATGCGCGCTGAAGCCATCGATCCGGCTGCCCTGCTGCCCGGCGTCGAGGTTGCCGGCGTGGCCGCCTTCCTGGACGCGACACGCGGCGGCACCGTCGTCAGCTGTTGAGGCTTGACCGGCTCCGCGCCATCTTGGCAGGGAAGCCCATGCTCCGCTCCGCCCCAGCCGTCGCGATGCTCGCCCTTGCCGTCAGCTCGCCGGCGATCGCGGCGGACGCGACCAAGCCGCCGCAGCACCGGCCGACGCACCATGCCGCTGCCAGGCCAGTGCCCGTCGTGGCCGCGCCGCCTGTGAAACCTACGCCGGCAGCACCAGCGCCGGTGCCGGCAGCGCCCGTACTGGCGGCAGTCCCGGCCGAGCCGGCCAAGGGCAGCAACACCGGCCTGCCGCTGCCGCGCTTCGCGTCGCTGAAGACGGACGAGGTCAACCTGCGCAGCGGCCCAGGCCTGCGCTATCCGATCGACTGGGTCTACAAGCGCCGCGACCTGCCGGTGGAGATCCAGCGCGAGTTCGAGGTCTGGCGCCTCGTCTCCGACCAGGAGGGCGTCAAGGGCTGGGTGCACCAGGCGACCCTGGTCGGTCGCCGGACCTTCGTCGTCACCGGCACGGAGCAGACCATGCGGGCCGACGCGCAAGAGAGCGCCACCCCCGTGGCCCGGCTGAAGCCCGGCGTGATCGGGCGGCTGCGCGCCTGCGACGCCAACGCGGCCTGGTGCCAGGTGCAGGTCGGTGACTATCGTGGCTGGCTGAAACGCGACCAGTTCTGGGGCAGCTATTCCGGGGAGGCGATCCAATGAGCGTGACGGAGCCAGGTGTCGACCCGCGCCGTGCCCACCACGACATGGGCGGCGTGCCGCGGTTCCTGTGCGAGCCGATCGACACGGGCGCCCACGCGCTGAGCGAGTTCGACCGTGAGGTGGACGCGATCCGCGGCTTGCTGGGGGCGAAGGGCGTGATGAGCGTGGACGAGCTCCGCCGGGGGATCGAGGCCATTCCCGAAGCCGAATACCACCGGCTCAGCTATTACCAGCGCTGGATCCGCTCCATTGCCGACAACCTGATGGTGCGCGGCGTTATCACCGCGGCCGAGCTGGAAGCGGCGCTGAAGTGAGGTTCGCGCCGGGTGTCGCGGTGCAGGTGCGGGACGACTGGCCGGAGGCGCGTGGCCCGGCGCACGTCCGCACGCCGCACTACCTGCGCGGCCGGCGCGGCACGGTGGTGCGCCACCTCGGCGACTTCCCCAACCCGGAAGACCTGGCCTTCGCCCGCCCCGCGGCCCGCCTGCCGCTGTATCATGTCGCCTTCGCGCCCGCCGGCCTCTGGCCGGGCGCCGGCGGCAGCGACCTTCTCGTCGAGGTGTTCGAGCCATGGCTGCTGCCGATCTGACCCTCCTGCACACCGAGAGCGACCGCTTGCTCGCGGCGGTGCGCAACCTCCTCACCGCCAAGGGCATCCTGTCCCCGGAGGAGATCGCCGAGCGCATCCGCATCACGGACGAGGCCAGTCCCGGCCAAGGCGCCCGCATGGTCGCGCGCGCCTGGGGGGACCCGGCGTATCGCGCCCTGATGCTGCGCGACGGCACGGCGGCAGCCGAGACACTGGGCATCCCCATGCGCGGCGCGCCGCCGCTGGGTGTGCTGGCGGACGAGGCCGGGCTGCACCACCTCGTGGTCTGCACGTTGTGCAGCTGCTACCCCCGGGCTGTGCTGGGCTACCCGCCCTTCTGGTTCAAGTCCGCTGGCTACCGGGCACGCGCCGTGCGGGACCCGGCGGGCGTGCTGGCCGAATGGGGCACGGTGCTGCCACCGGGCACGGCGATCCGGGTGGTCGACAGCACCGCCGACTATCGCTGGATGGTGCTGCCCTTGCGGCCGGCTGGCACCGAGGGCTGGGGCGAGGACCGGCTGGCGGCGCTGGTCGACGAGGGCGCCATGATCGGCGTCACCTTGCCGAAGGCCTCGCGCTGAGCCGTTCCGACCAGGTTGGGAGTATTATTCGTTTCGTCTGCAACTCCCATCCCATGGCCACGTTCCGGGTATGTTGCTACCGCCGAGAGGTTTGTCATGAAGAAGTTTGCCTTGCTCACCGCCCTTGCGACGACGCTTGCGACAGGCGCCCTTGCGCCGGCTGCGTTCGCAGCCAATGCGAAGCACCCGTACAGGAACGTCAACCACACCAACGACGCGGGCAACCGCACCGGTGATGCGGCAACCGACCAGCTGAACCAGCAGCAGCTGGACCAGGCCCGCACGTCGCGCTAGCCGGAAAGTAGTGGTGGGCACGCGGGCTTGAAACGCCCCGCGTGCGCCGCTATGTCACTCTGCACTCGAACATTCACCGCTCTGTATGGAGGGTGGCCTTAACCGGCCGCCTTTTTGCGTTTTGGACCACGAAGACACCGACGCGGCCGCCCAACACACCAGCCTCGAGGCGCGGATCACGTCGGAGATCGCGCCGACGCTGACGCATATGGGATATGAGATCGTGCGCGTGGCCGTGCTCGGGCGCGAGCGGCCCACCGTTCAGGTCATGGCGGATCGGGTGGACGGGACGCTGATCGCAATCGAGGACTGCGAGCGCATCAACGACGTCGTCAGTGCCGCGCTGGATGTGGCCGACCTCATCAAGACCGCCTGGACGCTGGAGGTCAGCAGCGCCGGCATCGACCGGCCGCTCACGCGCGTGAAAGACTGGAACCGCTTCTCCGGGCACCAGGCACGCGCCGAGGTCAACATGCCGATCGACGGACGCAAGCGCTTCACGGGGATCGTGCTGGGCGCCGACGAGGCCGTTGCGCGGATGCGTCTGGACGACGGCACGGAGGTGGCGCTACCGCTAGCGGACCTGCGCCGCGCCAAGCTCGTGCTGACCGACGCGTTGATCGCGGCGACCGCCCAGCCGAGACCGGCCCACGAGACGAACTGAGGAAGACCCGACCCATGGACACCGCCGTCTCCCGCCCCGAACTGCTGCTGGTCGCCGACGCCGTCGCGCGGGAGAAGTCGATCGACCGCGAGGAGGTGATCGAGGCGATGGAGCAGGCGATCCAGAAGGCCGGCCGCGCCAAGTACGGCAGCGAGAAGGACATCCGCGCGACCATCGACCGCAAGAACGGCGACGTCCGCCTGTCCCGCTGGACCGAGGCGGTGGAGGTGGTGGAGAACGAGGAGACGCAGATCCCCGTCCACATCGCCCGCAAGTTCAAGCCGGACATCGAGATCGGCGGCCACCTGGTGGACCCGCTGCCGCCGATCGACTTCGGCCGCATCGCCGCGCAGACCGCCAAGCAGGTGATCGTTCAGCGCGTGCGCGAGTACGAGCGCAAGAAGCAGTACGACGAGTTCAAGGACCGCGTCGGCGAGATCGTCAACGGCCTGGTCAAGCGCACCGAGTACGGCAACCTCATGGTCGAACTCGGCCGGGCGGAGGCGCTGCTCCGACGGGACGAGCTGATCCCGCGCGAGAGCTTCCGCAACGGCGACCGGGTGCGCGCCTACATCTACGACGTGCGGGAGGAACCGCGCGGGCCGCAAATCTTCCTCTCCCGCACCCATCCCGCCTTCCTGGCCAAGCTGTTCGCGCAGGAGGTGCCGGAGATCTATGACGGCATCATCGAGATCAAGGCGGTCAGCCGCGATCCGGGCAGCCGGGCCAAGATGGCGGTGATCAGCCGCGACAGCTCCATCGACCCGGTGGGCGCCTGCGTGGGCATGCGCGGCAGCCGGGTGCAGGCGGTGGTGCAGGAGCTGCAGGGCGAGAAGATCGATATCATCCCCTGGTCCGCCCAGGCGCCGACCTTCGTGGTGAACGCGCTGGCGCCGGCCGAGGTGACCAAGGTGGTGATGGACGAGGAAGCCGGGCGCGTCGAGGTGGTGGTGCCGGACGAGCAGCTTTCGCTCGCCATCGGCCGCCGCGGCCAGAACGTGCGCCTGGCCAGCCAATTGACCCGGTGGGACATCGACATCCTGACGGAGGCGGAGGAGAGCGAGCGCCGGCAGGAGGAATACCGCCGCCGCACCGGCATCTTCGTCGAGGCGCTGGACGTGGACGATATGATCGCCGGCCTGCTGGTGACGGAGGGGTTCACTTCCGTCGAGGAGCTGGCCTTCACCCCGGCCGACGAGTTGGCGGACATCGAGGGCTTCGACGAATCGATCGCGGCCGAGCTGATCAGCCGCGCCGACCTGTTCCTGCAGCGCCGCGACGCCGAGGCGGACGAGAAGCGACGGGAGCTCGGCGTGAGCGACGACATCGCCGGCATCGAGTCGCTGACGCCGGCCATGCTGGTGCAGCTCGGCGAGAAGGGGGTCAAGACGCTGGACGACCTGGCCGACCTGGCCGGCGACGAGCTGGTGGAGATCCTCGGCGAGGCGTCGATGACGCCGGAGGACGCCAACGCCATCATCATGGCCGCCCGCGCGCACTGGTTCACCGGCGACGAGCAGCCGGCCGAGGAGGCTGGCAACGCCTGAGGTCATCCATACCGAGCCCGCCTCCACAAAGGGCCCTCTCCCCCTGGGAGAGGGAGGGGTGAGGGTGACGCCAGCGCCCGACACCTCGCGTGCAGACCCTCACCCCGACCCTGTCCCAGAAGGAGAGGGAGAGGAGTCAGGACCCACACGCCGCTGCATCGTCAGCCGGCAGGTTGGCCAACGCGAGCGCATGATCCGGTTCGTGTTGGCGCCGGACCGGACGGTGGTGCCCGACTTGGCTGCAAGGCTGCCCGGCCGGGGATTCTGGTTGAGCCCGTCGGCCGATGTGGTAGACACCGCGACGAGGCGGGGCGCCTTTGCACGCGCGGCGCGCGGTCCCGTCATCCTGCCGCCTGACCTGGTTGGACTGCTGCGCGCCGGTCTCACCCGCCGGGTCACCGATCTGCTTGGGCTGGCGAGACGGGCGGGGCAGGCCGTCGGCGGGTTTGCCAAGGCGCGCGAGGCTTTGGCGAAGGCAGGGCTGGTGGTGCAGGCGTCGGACGGCAGCGACGAGGAATGTCGGCGGCTGCTATCGGGAGCAAGGGACTTGGCGGTGGTGAGGCCGCTCCCGGCGGCGGCGCTGGGCGCCGTGTTCGGGCGTGACCATGTGGTGCACGTGGCAGTCGCGCAAGGCCGCCTCGCCGCGGCGCTGGAGGCGGAGGCCTTCCGGCTGGTCGGGTTGACCAGCGGAAGCGTGGAGATGAACGACCCGATGCCGAAGCGGCGTCGTGGTGATCGAACGGACGGGTGAATGAGCGAGAACAACGATCAGGACACGGCGAAGGGGCGGCTTTCACTGCGCCCGGCGGGCCGTCTGGAACTGGGCCGCACGGTGGACGCAGGCTCGGTCCGGCAGAGCTTCAGCCACGGCCGGTCCAAGGAAGTGCAGGTCGAAGTCCGTAAGAAGCGCCAGCCCTTCGCGGCGCCGGCTGCTGCGACCCCTGCCCCGGCGGTGCCCGGCGTGCCGCGCGCGCCGGCTGCACCGACCCGTCCGACCCCCGGCGCCGGCCGCGCGCTGACCGCGGGGGAACTGGCGACCCGGCAACGTGTGCTGGAGGAGCAGAAGCGGGAGGCGGCCCGCCGCGACCTCGAGCGTCGCGAGCAGGAGAAGATTTCCATCATGTCGGCCGCCGAGGAGGCGCGCCGGCGTGACGAGGACGCTGCGCGGGCGGCGGAGATCGCCACGCGCGAAGCGGCCGTCGCGGAGGCAGCCGCGCGCGAAGCGGCGGAGACACGGGCCCGGGAAGAGGCGCAGGTCACGGCCGAGGCGTCGCAGCCTGCCGTCGCCAGGTCTCCGGCCGCCGACCCGGCGCCGGCGCCGGTCCGCCCGGCCGTCACGCCTGCCACGCCGACCGAGACGTTGCGGTTGAAGCCGGCGCGCGCTGGCGAGGAGGAGGAGGCGCCGCGGCGCCGCCCCGGGATGGCGCTGCCCGCCCGCAAGGTGGCGATGCCGGTCGCCAAGAAGGGCGTGCTGGGTCGCCGCGATGGCCGCATCGACGTGCAGGCCGCGATCGAGGGCGAGGACGAGAAGACCCGTTCGCTGGCCAGCGTTCGTCGGCAGCGTGACCGTGAGCGTCGCCAGCAGGAGCTGGAACTGCTCCGCTCGGACGGCCTGAAGGTGACGCGCGACGTCGTGCTGCCGGACACGATCACGGTGCAGGAACTCGCCGCCCGCATGGCCGCCCGCGCCGGCGAGGTGGTCAAGGCGCTGATGAAGATGGGCGTGATGGCGACCATCACCCAGTCCCTGGATGCCGACACCGCCGAGTTGGTGGTGCAGGAGTTCGGCCATCGTGCCCGCCGCGTGTCCGAAAGCGATGTCGAGATCGGGATCGAGGGCGAGACCGACATCGACACCGACATGCAGGCGCGTCCGCCCGTGGTCACGGTGATGGGCCATGTCGACCATGGCAAGACCAGCCTGCTGGACGCATTGCGCTCGACCGACGTCGTGCGCGGGGAGGCCGGCGGCATCACCCAGCACATCGGCGCCTACCAGGTGCAGATGCCCAGCGGCAACCGCATCACCTTCATCGACACGCCGGGCCACGAGGCGTTCACCGCCATGCGGTCGCGCGGCGCGTCCGTCACGGACGTGGTCGTGCTGGTGGTGGCCGCCGATGACGGGGTGATGCCGCAGACGATCGAGGCGATCCGCCACGCCAAGGCGTCCGGCGCGCCGATCGTGGTGGCCATCAACAAGATCGACAAGCCGGACGCCAACCCGGCGCGGGTGCGGCAGGAGCTGCTGAGCCACGAGATCGTGGTCGAGGAGATGGGCGGCGACACGCAGGACGTGGAGGTCAGCGCCACCAAGAAGACCGGGCTGGACAAGCTGGAGGAGGCCATCCTGCTCCAGGCGGAGCTGCTCGACCTCAAGGCCAACCCGGACCGCAGCGCCGAAGGCACCGTGGTGGAAAGCCGGCTGGACCGCGGCCGCGGCCCGGTCGCCACCGTCCTGGTGCAGAAGGGGACGCTGCGGGCCGGTGACATCGTCGTCGCCGGGGCCGAGTGGGGCAAGATCCGCGCGATGACGGACGACAAAGGCAAGGCGCTGAAGGTCGCCGGGCCGTCCGCGCCGGTTGAGATCCAGGGGCTGACCAGCGTGCCGCGCGCCGGCGAGCCGTTCGTCGTGGTGGAGAACGAGGGCCGTGCCCGCGAGATCAGCGAGTTCCGCCAGCGCAAGCTGAAGGACACGGCGGTGGGCGCGCAGACCGCCGCCCGCGGCACGCTGGACGAGATGCTGGCCCGCATCCAGGCCGGCGAGCAGAAGGAGGTCGCCGTCCTGGTCAAGGCGGACGTGCAGGGCAGCTCGGAGGCGATCAACGTCACCGTGCTGAAGCTCGCGCACGAGGAGGTGCGGGTCCGCGTGCTGCTGTCCGCCGTGGGCCAGATCACCGAGAGCGACGTCCAGCTGGCCAAGGCGTCCAGTGCCATGATCGTGGCGTTCAACGTCCGCGCCACCACCCAGGCGCGCGACCTGGCGCAGCGCGAGGGCGTGGACATCCGCTACTACTCGATCATCTACGAGGTCGCCGACGACATCGAGAAGATGGTCCGCGGCAAGGTGGCCCCGAAGGCGCGCGAGAAGTTCCTGGGCTATGCGGAAATCCGCAAGGTGTTCGACATCACCAAGACGGGCAAGGTGGCCGGCTGCATGGTGACCGAAGGGCTGGTGAAGCGCGGCTCCGGCGTGCGGCTGCTGCGCGACGGCGTGGTGATCCACAATGGCGAGCTCAGCCAGCTCAAGCGGTTCAAGGACGACGTGCGCGAGGTGGCCCGCGGCTACGAATGCGGCCTGTCCTTCGCCGGCTTCGCCGACCTGCGCGAGGGCGACATGGTCGAGTGCTTCGAGGTGGAGTATGTCCCGGGCTAACCGCGGGGCAACGCAGGGCGCGCCCGGTCAGAAGGCCAAGCGCCCGCCGGCCGGGCCGACGCAGCGGCAGTTGCGGGTGGCGGAGGAAATCCGCCACCTGCTGGCGGCCATCTTCACCCGCGGCGAACTCCGTGACCCCGTGCTGGCCGACGTGCAGGTGACGGTCGCCGAGGTGCGGATCAGCCCGGACCTGAAGAACGCTACCGCCTTCGTCACCCGGCTCGGCCGGTCCGACGTGGATGCGCTGCTGCCGGCGCTGACCCGGGCCGCACCCTATCTGCGCGGCGAATTGGCGAAGGCCATGCGGCTGCGCGTGGCGCCGCAGGTGAGCTTCCAGGCCGACACGGCGCTTGAATATGCGATGCATGTCGACGCTTTGCTGCACTCGCCCGAGGTCGCCCGGGACCTTCAAGACGGCTGAGCGAGAAGACGCCAGTGATGGCGAGGGTGGAAAAGCGCGGCGCCTTCCGCCACCCCGACGCGGCGTGCAAGACGGCGGATCTGCCCTGATGACGGTAGATCCCGTCATCGCGAGCCGCCTCTTCGCGGCGTGGTGATCCAGGCTGTTCCGGGCCAAGCCGATATCGGGGGTGCGACTGGATTGCCGCGGCGCAAGTGCGCCTCGCAATGACGATGGCTGAAGCGCTGTTGGAGGTTCACCTACCGAGCGCAGGCCGTAGCCGCTACGACCCGGTGGGCAGCGGCGCCTCCTCCCACGCCGCATGCCGCACGATGCCGAGCAGGCCGATCAGCATCGCGACCGCGCCGCACCCGAACACGACCGGGGCGAGGGGCAGGATCCGCAGCAGCAGCGGCACGGTCACCATCGTGACCAGGATGCCCATGTTGTTCACCGCCAGGCCGGCCCGTGCGGCCGCGGGCACGTCCGCCGCCGCGATCCGGCTTTGCCGCAGCACCGCGACCGGGATGTCCTTCAGCGGCCCGCCGATCCCGGCCACGCCGGACGCGACGACGTAGGCGCCCAGCCGCCAATCGGATGGCAGCGCGCCGAAGCACGCGAACGAGGCCATCCCCGCGCCCACCAGCACGTTGCTGCCGAACATCTGGAATTGCGGCCGGCGAGGCAGGTCACGGCTGCCGCAGACGATGTTGGCGGCCAGGTTCGTCGCCCCGTAGGTCGAGATCAGCAGGCCGTAGGTGGCCAGGCCGTGCACGCCCTGCTGCTCCAGCAGCAGCGGCAGGCCGAGGAAGAACACCGCGAACCACACGCCGTTGATCGGCCCGGCAGTCGCCAGGACGAAGCCGAGCAGCGGGTGGCGCCGCATCGCCCGCACGCCGCGCAGCACGCCATCCAGGCCGACGCCCGGCGCGCCGGCGCGCCGCAGGGAGCCCGGCGGGCGATAGGCACGGAGGATCACCGCGAGCGCGCCCGCGGACACGAGGAAACTCGCGGCGTCGATCGTCATGAAGTGCACGAGCGGAACGACGCCCGAGAGCAGCGCCAGCACGCCCGGGCCGAGCAGGCGCGCGCTGCGTTCCGTGCCGTCGAACAGCCCGTTGGCAGCCGGCAGCAGGCGCGTTTCGCCGACCAGCACCGGCAGGACGGCTTGCAGCGCTGGCTGGAACAGGGCCTGTCCGATGGCCAAGGCGACCACCGTCGCCGCGAGACCACCCGCACTCGGGAACCCCGTCGCCAGCCACGCGAGGACGAGCACCAGCAGCACGGCGGCCCGGCCGAGGTCGGCCCCCAGCATGAAGCGGAGTTGGTCCCGGCGATCGGCCCAGTTGCCGCTCGACAGCGCCACCAGCAGGATGGTCATGGCCTGGACCGCCGAAAGGTAGCCGGCAGCGGCGCCGAACACGCCGGTCGCGATCCACGTCAGCGCGACGGTGTAAAGCTGGTCGCCGACGGCTGAAAGGCTGAGCCCGGCCCAGAGCAGCGCCACAGGCGGCCGCCTGAGAGGGTAGAAGATGCGCACGCCCTCGTCAGTGGGCGCGAAGCCTCCCTCCCGCCGAGAGGAAGATCAAGCCGCCAGCCGCAAGGCCCGCGCCGCCTGCGACAGCGGCAGGATGGCCCCGTCCGCCACGCGCCGGACCAGGACGGCGCCCGGCATGGCCGCCCAGTCGATGTCCAGCGCGAAGCCGTGGCATCCAGAGCCCAGCCCTGCCCGCCGCAGATCGGCGCGGTAGCCGTTGGCCAGGATGCAGGCCCATGGCCGGCCGCCGAGGGAGACCTCCAGCGCAACCGGCTCCTCCGGGTCGCCGGCATCCTGCGCCCAGCCGCTCACCCGGGCCACGGTCGCGACGTCGACGAAACCCCGCAGCGCCGCGGCCGGCTTCGGCGTCGCCAACACGCCAGCCCGCGCTGCCACCCGTGCCTGCAGCGATTGGAGGGCGAACCCGTCCTCGAGCCGGGGCGCCCATGCGGCCACGGGCGCTTGCGGGCCCTCCGGTGTGCGTTGCGCCGCGTTGTGGAACTGGTCGCGGCAGCCGTCATCGAGGAAGCTCTCCGCCGGTGCGCCGTTGGCGATCAGGATGTCGTGCCGGTCGAGTTCGACATGGATGTACGTCACCGCATCCACCGCTTCGGCCTGCACGACCGAGGCGCCGTTCACCAGGCGCCAGGCAGGCACGAGCTGGCCGTCCACCATCATGGCATGCCCGGGCGACACGGACAGGTCGGAGTGCGGAACGCCCTCGGCGAGCGCGCCGGCCTTGATGCAGACCGGCAGCATCAGATGTTGCCCGGCGATGAAGGCGCCCGCGTAGCTGCGGCGGCCGATCCAGCGGACCGGCTCGACCATGCCGGCGGACGTGACGACCAGGTCGCCGATCTCCAGCCGTTCGACCGCAACCTCCCCCAACAGGGTGAGGATGGCGGTGCCCGGACAATAGCATGGCACCTCGAGTTCGACGATCAGCGGGTGGTCGGTCAACCCGAGCTCGACCGAAGCGACGTCGTTCAGCGTCTCGATCGGAAGGGCGGAAACCAGCGGGTCGAACACCTCGACCGTCGCATACGTGCTGGCGAGCTGCACCGTCACGTCCTGCGTCGGCGCGGTCAGCTCGGTCTGCGTCTTGTCGTCCCAGATCTCGGGTTCGTCGTAGACGACGACGTCGTAGGCGCCGGTGGATTTCTCCAACGCCAGGCTGTCGCCCGTCGAAGGCAGGTCCGCGACGGAATAGGCCAGCGGCGCCGCGGTGAAGCCTGCCGCGGCGGCACCCGGATCAGCCAGGACGCTGGTGAGGTTGTGCAGCGCGTTCGCGGCTTCCTTGGGGGCGCCACTCGAATCGAACAGCCCGAAGCCGGTGTCGCCCTGCGGCGATCCGGGGGCGTAGGCATCCAGCAGCTGGAACAGGTAGGTGCGCGAGATGCCGTTGACGGTGCCGTCGAACAGGCTGTCCAGCTCGTACTTTGCCTGCACGTCCTGGTTGACGCCGCTGATCCCGGACGCCGTCGTATAGCCGGTCTCCGTGTACACGGCCGGCCCGAACGCGGTGTTCCCGCCCTCGTTCTCATTCTGCAGGGCGTAGCCCGGCGTCAGCGTCTGGTCGGGCGGCGTGCCGTACGCCGGATACGGGTGCTGGCTGTCGAAGTCGGCGAGGCCAGGCGTCGTCGCCGGGTCCGGGCCGGGTTCGACCGGGGTGTTCTCCGGGATGGAGTAGGCGTCGTAGCCGGTGAAATAGTCCACGCTCACGCCGGGCAGGTTGGGATCGGCATGGACGTCGGCGTAGAGCGCCTGCTGCAGGTCGATGGCCGCCTGCAGGTCGTTTGTCTCGCCATTGTAGGTGATCGGGTTGTTGTTGACCTCGTTGGCACCCTCGACGGCGACGACGCTGCCGGGCACCGCCTCGTTCACCTCGTCGATCAGGTGGAGCGTCGCCTGCGTCGTCGCCGTTGTGAGATTGCCGCCAGACGCGATGGAGAAGGTGAATTTGATGCCGTCCTGCGCCAGCCCGATGAAGGTGCCGATCGGCGCCGAGCCGTTCTGGCCGCCGGAAATCCCGTCGCGGACATTCGTCAGGCCGATGTAGTCGAGATCGTCCAAGACGTTCGTGAGGTTGGCGTAGTTGCTGTCCGTGTAAGGCAGCTCGGTATTGACGCCGATGCTGTTGAAGAACTGCCCGGACGAGAACGTATGCCCGGCAAGGCCGTTGTCGGTCGCGTCGACGGCCATGTCGGCATCCTCCAGAAAACACGTCGCAATGAACGAACCGTTTGCTGCCGTTTGCTTGGACGCCCCGCAGCGTGTCTAACGGGATCGATGAAGATACAAAACAATCAAGAACATGGGAGATTGTTGTATTTGCTCTTGGTGTGAGCCGTGCGCCATGGATCGGGAGCATCGTTTCGGCCCGACGCCGACTTAGGCCATGGCTTGCCTTCTCCGGCCCGGGCCACGACGGTGCGGCCATGATCCCGACCCTCGTCGCCCTGCTTCTCGCCAGCGTCATCTGCGTGCCGATCTCGCGCCGCCTTGGGTTCGGCAGCGTGCTGGGTTATCTCTTGGCCGGGGTGGTCATTGGCCCGCTGGGCCTGGGCCTTGTCAGCGACGTCGGGCAGATCGCGACGGTCTCCGAGCTCGGCGTGGTCATGTTGCTGTTCCTGATCGGGCTCGAACTGCGGCCGCAACGGCTTTGGGTGATGCGCCGGGCGGTGTTCGGCCTCGGCGCCGCGCAGGTCGTGCTCAGCGCCGCCGTCATCGCGGTGCTGGCGCGTGTCGCCGGTGTCGGCTGGCCGGGCGCCGCCATCCTGGGCATCGGCCTGGCGCTGTCCTCCACCGCCATCGTGCTGCCGATGCTGGGCGAGCGGGATCTGCTGGGTGGCCAGGCCGGCCGCGACGGCTTCGCCGTGTTGCTGTTCCAGGATCTGGCGTTCATTCCGCTGGTGGCCCTGGTGCCGCTCCTGGCTCCGGGCCAGGGCGTCGAACTGCTGGGCAGCGTCGCGCACAACGTGCCTTGGCGCTCCGTCGCCACTGGGGCAGCCGCCATCGCTGCCATTCTCATCGGCGGGCGCTTCCTCGTGCCTTTGGTGTTCCGGCTGATCGGCGGCGCCCGCACGCCGGAGGTGTTCACCGCCACCGCCCTGCTGGTCGTGGTTGGCACCGCCTTCCTGGCCAGCCAGGCCGGGCTGTCCATGTCGCTCGGCGCCTTCATGGCGGGCGTGCTGCTCTCCGGCTCCGAATACCGGCATGAGTTGCAGGCCGATATCGAGCCGTTCGAGGGCTTGCTGCTGGGCTTCTTCTTCATGTCCGTCGGCATGCAGGCCCAACTCGGCCTCCTGCTGTCGGAGCCGGCGCTGATCCTGGGCGGCGTGGCCGTGCTGATGCTGGCCAACCTGGTTGTGGCCCTGGTCCTGGGCCGACTGGCCGGGCAGGACTGGGCCAACGCGGTCCGCTTCGCCACCGCACTGCCGCAGGGCAGCGAATTCAGCTTCGTGATGTTCGCCGCCGCAGTCGCCGCAGGCGCGCTCACCGCGCGCGAGGCGGACCATGCCACGCTGGTGATCGCCATCTCAATGGCCGCGACCCCGCTGCTGTTCGCCGCCAGCGAGCGGCTGGTGGTGCCCCGCCTCGCGCTCCGGCACACCGAGCAATACGACGCGATCGAGGAGCAAGCGCCGGTGATCATCTGCGGCTTCGGCCGGGTGGGACAGATCGTGGGCCGCGTGCTGCGCATGCAGCGCATCCGCTTCATCGCGCTGGAGCAGGACCCGACGCAGATCGACGTGCTGCGGCGCTTCGGCACCAAGGTGTATTTCGGCAATCCCAGCCGGCCCGACCTGCTGCGCTCCGCCGGGGCGGACACCGCCAAGCTGCTGATCGTGGCCTTGGACAATGTCGAGGAAGGCCTGCGGGTGGTGGACATCGCCCGGCGCACCTTCCCCAAGCTGCGCATCCTGTCCCGCGCGCGCAACCGCCGCCACGTCCACCTGCTGATGGATCGCGGCATCGCCGGGATCGTGCGCGAGACGTTCCATTCCAGCCTGCGGCTGACCGAGCTCACGCTGACCGAGCTGGGGATCCCGCAAGCCGACGCCGCCCGTGCGGTCGCGCTGTTCCGCGACTTCGACGAGAAGAACCTCCTGGCAAGCCACGCCTTCTACCAGGACGAGCGGCGGCTGATGCAGAACGCCCAGGAGCAGGCGGCGGAGCTGACCGGGCTGTTCGAAGCGGACCAGGAAAGCACCGTCCGGGCCGCGGAATGAGGCACGCCGGCGGATCCGATCGCGAACTTCACGGTTCTGCCGTTTACAGCGCTCCGGCTGCCAGAGGAAAGAAGGTTGGGATGGAGACGACATGGCAAGCATCGACGGCGTAAAGTACACGGTCCGGCCGGGCGACAGCCTGTGGTCCATTGCCCGCTCGCATTACGGGCATGGCGCGGCCTGGCCGGCGATTTTCGCGTTCAACCAGCAGGGCATCGTCCGCAGCCAGCTGACGGCCAAGCTGCGCCACCCGGACGAGTTGGCGGTTGGCCAGTTGATATATCTGCCGCGGCGCCTCTATGTCCGCCACCTGAAGCCGCAGCCCGGGCAACGGCACCGGCCCGGCCGTATCCGGCCGACGCAGCCGGCGCGGGGACCGGGTGGCGTCGCGGCCGGCCACCCGCCGCCGCCCACCGGGTTGCGCCCGCCTGCCATGCCCGGGGCACCGCCCGCACCCGGCCGGCCCGGCGTCGACCCGGCGCCGACCACCTCCCCCACGCCGCATAACGGCGATAGCGGGCAGACCCCGGTCAACCCGTTCGGCGTCAAGATCGACACCTCCCAGCACCGCAGGTTCAAGACCGGCTTCGTCGTCGGCCCCTTCATCGTGGAGGTGGAGTTCAAGGGCTCGATGGTGCTGCGGCACGACACCACGATGCCGGTGGCCACCTTCAGCAAGGACAACTTCGAATATAGCTACAAGAACGAGATGCTGAACGCCGCCGGCGCGCTCACCGCCGTGACCAAGCTGCAGGTGGATTGGAAGAAGCGCACCGGCTCCGCCGAGTTGATGTTCACCACCAACCTGATCGCCGGCAAGAGCCTCCCGATTTCCTTGGGACCGTTCATCGACGAGAAGGGGCCGGCCCTGCGCGGCAAGGTCGAGTTCAAAGGCGTCCACGGCAAGGTGCACGACATCCTGTATTTCGTGCAGGATGACGAGACGCTGACGCTGCAGGTGACGGTGCGGTTGAAGCCCACTGAGCGCAAGCCGAAGGACCCGCCGACCGAGCCGCCGCCCGGGGTTCACGTGCTGGTGCCGGCCGGCATCCCGGCCCCTGCCCCGCCTCCCGCCCCTGCCCCGGGGGCCCGACCGATCCCGGTGCCCGGCCCGGACCTCTACCCGCCGGTGGTGCCGCCTCTATCCGGGCCCGACGTGCTGCCGGTGCCGCAGCCGCCGCATCCCAACCAGGATTTGGCGCCGACCACGTCGCCCACGCCGACCCGGGAACATGCCGACAACATCCTGATGCATGCGGGCAAGCTGATCCACGAACATCCGGTCGCCGCCGCGGTGGTGGGCGTGGCGGTCGTGGGGCTGGTCATCGTCGCCCTGCCGGAGGAGGCGGTGGCCGGTGCGGTCAGCGGCGCCGCCACCGTCGGGCGCTGGCTGCTGCTGCGGGCGCTTCCCGCCGCAGCGGCGAGCGCCGCCGGTGCCTGAGACAGCCGGCACCGCGGTCCGCCGCCTGCCGCGCCATTGGCGCCTGGCCGGGCTGGCCATCACCGCCTCCATCTGCCTGGCGGTGCTGGCGGGCGGCGCCCTGCTGGACTGGTGGCAGACGCGCGCCGCCGAGGCCCGGCTGCAGATGCAGCTGGCGGCGGAGCACGTCACGCTCTCGGAAACGAGTCTGCAGGCGCAGCTGGTGCCGGTCATCGCCCGGCCGGACCTCTCCATCATGCTCATGGATCTGCCAGCCGCCGACCAGGCGCACGCCGACGAGCTTTTGTCCGCAGCGCTGGCGGTCTATCCCGCCGGCTTCCTGCACCGGGTCGCCGACCGCATCATCCTCGCCGGCAACATCCAGCTGTGGTCCGGGCAGGAGGTGGGTGGCCTCTACTTCACCCGCGGCCTGGCGGTGAACTGCCACGGCATGGTGGACGACTACGTCACCCGCGACCTGCACCACGAGTTGAGCTCCCTGGTGCGGGAGGCGGCCACTCCGCCGGACGCGGCGTGGCAGGCGGCCAACCCACCCGGCTTCCACTACATGAGCTACGAGGCCTTCCGCGCCATGTTGGCCGACGGCACCTCCGACGACACCGGCTCGCCGCTCTATGCCAAGGGCTTCGTGCGCGCCTACGGCATGACCACGCTGGACAACGACTACAACACCTATGCCGAACGGATGTTCGCGGACGGGCCGGCTTTCGCCAAGCTGCTCGTGGCAAACCCGGCGCTGCGCCCGAAGGCTCGGCTGGTCATGGCGTCCTACCTGGCGGTCGACGGGGCGATGGCCGGGTATTTCCAGCGCACCGGGCTGCAAGCCGCCGCCGCAGGCCCGTAGGTTTCCGGCGCCGGGGCCTGGACCCGCGGCACGTCCATGCCTACACCCGCGCTCCGCGCAGCCTTCGCGCAGCCCCGTCCCCTTGGAAGCCCGTCCCATGCGCCGACGCCGTGGCCGCCCGCTCGATGGATGGCTGATCATCGACAAGCCCGCGGGCATGACCAGCACGGACGTGGTCAACCGCGTGCGCCGCAGCTTCGACGCGCAGAAGGCCGGGCATGGCGGCACGCTGGACCCGCTGGCCACCGGCGTGCTGCCGATCGCCTTCGGCGCGGCCACCAAGACGGTGCCCTACGTGATGGACGGCACGAAGCTCTACCATTTCACCCTTCGCCTGGGCGAGGCGCGGGACACGGACGACGCGGACGGCGCGGTCACCGCGACCTCCGCCGAACGGCCCGGCAACGACGCGATCGAACAGGCGCTGGCAGCCTTCCGCGGCACCATCATGCAGGTGCCCCCCGCCTATTCCGCCATCAAGGTGGCCGGCGAACGCGCCTACGACATGGCCCGCGAGGGCCGCGCCCCGGTGCTGGAGCCGCGCCCGGCGCGGATCGACCGGTTCGACCTGATCGACCGCCCGGATGCCGACACCGCCATCTTCGCCGTGCAGTCGGGCAAGGGCGTCTACATGCGCTCCCTCGCCCGCGACCTGGCCGCCGCCTGCGGCACCGTGGGGCATGTCGGGGCGCTGCGTCGGCTGCGTGTCGGGCCGTTCACCGAGTCCGCATCGATTTCGCTGGACAAATGCATGCGGGCAGACGATACCCCGCCGGCTTCCCCGGACCTGCTGCTTCCGGTCGCGACCGCGCTGGCCGACATCCCGGCGCTGGCCCTGACCGAGGCGGAGGCCTTCTTCCTGTCACGCGGCCAGGCGATCAGCCTGGTGGATTTGATGGGGCGCATTCCAGGGACGGCCGACCCCGATGGCGGGTTGGCCCGTGCCATGGCGGGGACGCGCGTGATCGGCCTGTGCCGCCTTTCGGATGGCATGTTGCGGCCGGAACGCCTCCTGTAACCCCGTCCGGAGGATATCCGATGTCGATTACAACGGAGCAGCGCACTGCTCTGATCGCCGAATACGCCACCGGGACTGCCGACACCGGCAGCCCGGAAGTCCAGGTGGCGCTGCTGTCCGAGCGGATCGGCAGCCTGACCGAGCACCTGAAGACCCATGCCAAGGACTTCCACAGCCGCCGCGGCCTGCTGATGCTGGTGGGCCGCCGCCGCCGCCTGCTCGACTACCTGAAGAAGAAGGACCAGGCCCGCTACCAGACCCTGATCGGTCGCCTGTCCCTGCGCCGTTAGGCATACGCCCTCGGCGCCAATGGTGGCGCCGGGGAACGCCGCGCTGGGGTGCCGAGGCATCCGGATCGCGACGGCGCCTTCGGCCACATGGTCGCGGTCCACGCCGCGCCGCCATGCCGCCCGAGACGCCGCCCCCGCACCGGTTTCCGCCGCATCGCCCGCGCGATACGAGGAAACACGCATGTTCAACCACTTCCGCAAAGAACTCGACTGGGGCGGCCGCAAGCTGGTCCTGGAGACGGGCAAGATCGCCCGGCAGGCCGACGGCGCCGTCATGGCCCGGCTCGGCGACACCATCGTGCTGTGCACCGCCGTCGGCGTGAAGACCGCCAAGCCTGGCCAGGACTTCTTCCCGCTGACCGTGAACTACCAGGAAAAGGCGTTCGCCGCCGGCAAGATCCCAGGCGGCTTCTTCAAGCGCGAGGGCCGCCCCTCCGAAAAGGAGACGCTGGTCAGCCGGCTGATCGACCGCCCGATCCGTCCGCTGTTCCCAGAGGGCTTCCGCAACGAGGTCCAGGTGGTCGCCACCGTGCTGTCGCACGACATGGAGAACGATCCGGACATCGTGGCCCTGGTCGGCTGCTCCGCCGCGCTGACGCTGTCCGGCATCCCGTTCTTCGGCCCGGTCGCGGCCGCCCGTGTCGGCTACATCGACGGCCAGTATGTGCTGAACCCCACGCTCGACCAGATGAAGGGCTTCCAGCTGGACCTGGTGGTCGCCGGCACCGCCGAGGGCGTGCTGATGGTGGAGTCCGAGGCGCACGAGCTGTCCGAGGAAGTGATGCTCGGCGCCCTGGAGTTCGGCCATGCCGGCTTCCAGCCGGTGATCCAGGCGATCATCGAACTGGCGGAACATGCCGCCAAGGACCCGTGGGCGCTGCCCGAGCCGTCGCCCGAGGCTGCCACGCTGAAGGAGCGGATCGGCGCGCTGGCGCGTGCCCCGATCGCCGAGGCCTACAAGGAGCAGCAGAAGGCGACCCGCCACGACAAGATCGGTGCCGCCAAGAAGGAAGCCGCCGCAGCGCTGACGGCCGAGGGACTGGACGCCGACAAGGCGAAGGGGTTGTTCAAGGACCTCGAGGCCGACATCGTCCGCAACGCCATCCTCGACACCGGGCTTCGCATCGACGGCCGCGACACCAAGACGGTGCGGCCGATCATCGCCGAAGTCGGCATCCTGCCGCGCGCCCACGGCTCCGCCCTGTTCACCCGGGGGGAGACGCAGTCGCTGTGCGTGGCCACGCTCGGCACCGGGCAGGACGAGCAGATCATCGACAGCCTGGAGGGCGAGAGCCGCTCCGCCTTCATGCTGCACTACAACTTCCCGCCCTACTCCGTTGGCGAGGCTGGCCGCATGGGCAGCCCGGGCCGCCGCGAGATCGGCCACGGCAAGCTCGCCTGGCGCGCGCTGCGTCCGCTGCTGCCGAGCAAGGCGGACTTCCCCTACACGATGCGCGTGGTCAGCGAGATCACCGAGAGCAACGGGTCCTCGTCGATGGCAACGGTCTGCGGCACCTCCTTGTCGCTGATGGACGCCGGCGTGCCGCTGAAGCGCCCGGTGGCCGGCATCGCCATGGGCCTGATCAAGGAGGATCGCGGCTTCGCCGTGCTGTCCGACATCCTCGGCGACGAGGACCATCTGGGCGACATGGACTTCAAGGTGGCGGGGACCGAGGCGGGCATCACCAGCCTGCAGATGGACATCAAGATCACCTCCATAACGTTCGAGATCATGAAGACCGCGCTGGCCCAGGCGAAGGACGGCCGCCTGCACATCCTGGGCGAGATGGCCAAGGGCCTGTCCGGCGCCCGAGGCGACGTGGCGGCGACCGCACCGCGCATCACGGTCATCACCGTGCCGAAGGACAAGATCCGCGAGGTGATCGGCACCGGCGGCAAGGTGATCCGCGAGATCGTCGAGACCACGGGCTGCAAGATCGACATCGACGACGACGGCACGATCAAGATCGCCGCCACGTCGGAGGAGCAGAGTCAGGCGGCCATCGACCGCATCCGCGGCATCACCTCCGAGCCGGAGGTCGGCGTGATCTACAACGGCAAGGTGGTGAAGACGGCGGAGTTCGGCGCCTTCGTGAACTTCCTCGGCGCCAAGGACGGCCTGGTCCATATCAGCGAACTGGCACAGGGCCGGGTCGCCAAGACCACGGACGTCGTGGCGCAGGGTGACGCCGTGAAGGTGAAGGTGATCGGCTTCGACGACCGCGGAAAGGTGAAGCTGTCCATGCGGGTGGTGGACCAGGCCACGGGCGAGGATATCTCCGAGAAGGTCGGTGCCAAGGGTGGTGGCCGCCCACCGCGCGAAGCTGACGCCGCCTAGACAGCCCATCTCCCAGGCTCGTCATCGCGAGCCGCGCTTGCGGCGTGGTGATTCAGGGCGGACACATGCGGTCCGACTGGATTGCCGCGCTTCGCTCGCAATGACGGCCGACTAGAATGGAGCGCCGTCTTCGAAGCGATGTACTAGTGTGGCGGTGCCGGGTGCGGATCGGCGACGCAATCGAGGCTGGTGCACCCACTAGCGCAGGTTGCTCGCCGCCCTCATATTGCAGTTTGTTTCAGTCCGGGGAAGAAACCGAGTCATGAAGGCGATCAACGCAATCCGCATGGGCGGTGTCGACGTTCTTCCCCTGGTGGAGGGCGGCAAGGGCGTGGCCGTGTCGACCGGCGTGTCGTCCGGCCACTGGGCGCAGGCGGGCGGCGCCGGCACGTTCAGCGCGGTGAACGCCGACAGCTACGACAGCGACGGCCGCAAGGAACCGCAGGTCTATCACGGGCGGACCCGGCGAGAGCGGCATGAGGAGCTGATCGACTTCGCCATCCGCGGCGGCATCGCCCAGGCGCGGCACGCGCACGAGCTGTCGGGTGGCCAGGGCCGCATCCACGCCAACCTGCTATGGGAGATGGGTGGGGCCGAGCGGGTGATCAGCGGCGTGCTGGAAGGGGCCAAGGGGCTGATCCACGGCCTCACCTGCGGCGCGGGCATGCCGTACCGGCTCAGCGACATCGCCGCCCGGTTCGGCGTGCACTACTACCCGATCGTCTCCTCCGCCCGCGCCTTCAACGCGCTGTGGAAGCGCGCCTACTCCAAGGCCGCCAGCCTGCTCGGCGGCGTGGTGTACGAGGACCCGTGGCTCGCTGGCGGCCATAACGGACTGTCCAACGGGGAGGAGCCGGATACGCCGGAAGACCCCTTCCCCCGCGTGCTGGCACTTCGCAAGCTTATGCGCAGCTTCGGCCTGGGCGACACGCCGATCATCATGGCCGGCGGCGTCTGGTGGCTGGAGGAGTGGGAGGACTGGATCGACAACCCCGAGCTCGGTCCGATCGCCTTCCAGTTCGGCACCCGCCCGTTGCTGACCCGCGAAAGCCCGATTGGGGACGCATGGAAGCAGAAGTTGCTGACGCTCAAGGAGGGCGACGTCTTCCTCAACAAGTTCAGCCCGACCGGGTTCTACTCCTCCGCCGTCAACAACGGCTTCATCCAGGAGCTGCGCCAGCGCAGCGAGCACCAGGTGGCCTACACCATGGAACCGGTGGGCGAGCATACCGCTGCGTTCGGCGTGGGGCCGCGCCAGCGCATCGTGTACGTGGCGCCGATGGACCTCGGCCGGGCCGAGCGCTGGGTACGGGAGGGCTTCACGGAGGCGCTGCGCACGCCGGACAGCACGCTGGTCTTCGTCACGCCGGAGAAGGCTGCGGAGATCATCAAGGACCAGACCGACTGCATGGGCTGCCTGAGCCAATGCCGGTTCTCGAACTGGTCGCAGCACGAGCCTGACTTCAGCAACGGCAAGAAGGCGGACGCCCGCAGCTTCTGCATCCAGAAGACGCTGCAGGCGGTGCGCGACGACCAGGGCGATCCGGTGGCGCTGGACAGCAACCTGATGTTCAGCGGTCACAACGCCTATCGCTTCGCGTCCGACCCGTTCTACTCCAACGGGTTCATCCCCACGGTGAAGCAACTGGTGGAGCGTATCCTCACCGGCCGCTGAACGCTCCGCACGGCTTTGCGGTGGGTGGATTCGTGCTAGTGCCCCCGTGCAGGCTCCATAGCTCAGCGGATAGAGCGATCGCCTTCTAAGCGATGGGTCCCTGGTTCGAGTCCAGGTGGGGCCGCCAAGCTGCCGTCGTCAGACGAAGCGGAAGTCAGCGGCGGTCAGCTGCTGCGGCGTCACGTTGGTGAGCGTGACCTGGTGGCCGCTGCCCAGCTGGAGGTAGGTGCCAGTAGCCCCGAACGGTTGCAGCGTGCTCTGGATCGCCGCGAAGTTCGGCGCCTCTTTGCTTTGGACCTGGATGACGTCCGTGAGGGGATTGAAGCCGTTGATGAAGTCGATGGCGATGCCGTTGGTCGCGGCGTTCTGAATGACTGCGACGCTCTCCGGTGCCTGGGCGATCAGCGCGTCATTGCTTAGCAGGCCATACACGAAGCTCGGGGCCGGGCCGCTGATCGTCTGCGGGCTGATGGTGGTATATTGGATCGTCTGCGGCGGTGGTCCCCCGCCGATTTCCTGGATTTGCGCCTGGACCGTGGTGAGCGGGATCCCCGATCTGAGCTCGGAGGCGTCCGCCGCGATCTCTACCGGCGTCGGTATCTTTCCCGCTGGCGCGCCGGACTTTGCATAGTCCGCCGCGATATCGGCCGCGAACTCAGTACTGCTCAGCGCGGCGTTGTTCAGGGCGGCGATCGTGCCGCCAGCCGACAGGACCTGCAGCTGCGTGCTCAGCTCGGCGGGGCTCGCAGCACGGTCGAGGTCATTGACGTAGACGCTGTTGACCGCCTGGCTCGCCTCCGCGCTGCTGGCCAACTCGCCGTGGAGCACGGTCAGCGAGCTGCCATTGGCGAAATTCTGTTGCCAGCCTGCGATGTCGGCACTGGTCGCGGCGCGGCCGAGGCTTGCCTGGTAGGAGGCGTTGATCGCCGCGGACGCCTCGGGAGAATAGGCGACGCTGATCTGCACGGCCGCCTGGGTGCCACCGTTGGCGAGGTAACCGACCCAAGAAACCAGGCTGGCTTGATCCACCCACCGTCCAAGGTCGGCGGCATAGATCCGGCCGATGTCGGTTTCGGACTCCACGCTCTCGGCGATGGAGGTTTCCACGGCAGCGAAGCTCACGCCGCTGTCCAGCAGGGCCTGGTAGCTTTGCAGTCCCGACGGATCGATCGGGCGACCCAGTATGGCGGGGTAGATCGCGACGAGGTCAGGATACTCGACGGTGTTGATCGGCATGGAAGACCCCCGCAGCACTCGGCCTCTACTCCTACCCGGGAAATCAAGCGCCGGTAAGCCTCGGGCTGCGTCACGACCCGGCAGCGTCAACCTCGCGCACCGCGCCTCCCTGGATCAACAGGAAGCGCGTGCCGACCGCCTGGACGAACCGGCGGTCGTGCGAGACCAGGACGCAGGTGGCGCCTTGAGCGAGCAACTCCCGTTCGAGCTGCTCCTGGCCGGGTATGTCGACGTGGTTCGTCGGCTCGTCCAACAGGTAGAAGTTCGGCTCTGCCAGGCGAAGCGCCAGCAGGCCCAGCCGCGCCTTCTGCCCGGGTGACAGGCGGCCGATCGGGCGGGTCTGCGCTTCGATGCCGAGCCCGGCACCGGCGAGCAGACCCGTCGCCTGGCCATCGCCGACACCGGGATGCGCGGCGATCAGGCGGTGCGGCGTCTGGCCGTCCGCAAGCTGCGCCATGCCCTGGTCGGCGTAGCCCAGCACCACGCTGGGGCTGACCTGCAGGCCGGGCACCGCCTCCTGCGTCGCGCGGCGCAGGAGGCGGATGAGCTGCGTCTTGCCCGCACCGTTCGGACCCAGCAGCACCAGCCGGTCCCCCTGGCGAAGGTCCAGGCGGTCGATGCGGAACAGCCGTTGCCCGCCCGGGGCAGTGACCTGAAGGTCGCGGACGGCCGCCAGCACCTTGGCATGGGTGGTGCGGCTGGCCAGGCGGATGTCGCCGTGCCGCTCCGTATGCGCCGGGCGCAGGGTGGCTTCCAGGCGTTCGGCACGGTCGCGCAGTTGCATGGATTTCTTCTGCAGCAGGTCGCTGCCGCTGTTGACGCCGATGTTGCGCAGCTCGCCGGCATTGCGGCGCAGGCGGCCGACCTCCTTGGCATCCTTGGCATGCTTGCGATCCTGTGCCGCGTCGTCCTCGGCGAGCAGGCTGCGGGCCGTGCTGTAGGGGTGCGCGTAGAGGCGGCTTGACCCTGGCCGCAGGAACAGGGTGTGGGTGGTGCAGGCATCCAGGAAGCTGCGGTCGTGGCTGGCCACCAGCATCGGCGTGCGGGACGCCGGGCCGATGATCCAGCGCTCCAGCAAGGCGATCTTCTCCACGTCCAGGTGGTTTGTCGGCTCGTCCAGCAGCAGCGCGTCCGGTTCCGTGATCCACGCGCGCGCCAGCAGCGCCAGCCGCTGCCAGCCGCCGCTGAGCGCGGCCAGCGGGCGGTCGCGCAGAGACTCGGGGGTGGCGAACTCATCCAGTACCCCGCCCACGCGCCACGCCTCGTGCACGCGTGCGGCCGTGGGCAGGGCCCGGCGCACCGCCTCGTGCAAGGTCAGGCCGAGCAGGGCGGGCGGCAGGTCCTGCTCGACGAAGCCGAGGCTGGCGCCGCGGGAGAGCACGACGCTGCCCATGTCCGGCTCGGCAAGGCCGGCGACGCAGCGCAGCAGGGTGGACTTGCCGGCGCCGTTCGCGGCGACCAGGCCGACCCGGTCTCCGGGACCGAAGCTGACGGTGATGTTCTGGAACAGGGGACGCGGCGTGACGACGCCAAGATCGCGCAAGCTGATGAGGGCCATGGGAGTTTATCCGTTCGGACGCCGCCGATTGGGCGGGCGGATGCAAGGAGGGCAGTCCGGAACGGAAGCGGCTTGGCTCCAGGCGGTGCTGCCCTGCGAAAGACCTATCGCAGGGCGGAAACGGGACCTCTGGGATGGTGCTGGTTGTACGCGTGCATCCAGCCCCCCTGACCTGGCATTGAGTGATCTCTCTGTAATGGTAACGGGATCAGCCTGGCAAGGGCCGGTTGAAGTTATGACACGGTAGCTGCTCACTAGTCAGCCCAGCGCTAGCGGGACCTTCACAGATACTGCGTCTCTACGACAGGAGACAAGGCGATCTACCCCAACGACCACGCCCGGCCCATGTGCACGTGGGTGCAGGTTGCGTGGTGGTGGTCAACCTGGGTGGCATGGAGGTCCGCGAGACTATCCACGCTGACGACCGGACCGCCAACGAGGTACCGCGCCAACTTGCACCCCATCAGGACGCGCTGCTGGCCGAGTGGGAGAGGCTCCACGGCTGAAATGACGCCCGAACAGTGCCCGGAAGCTCAGGCGCGCGGCGAGGCCAGGAGCGCCGCCAAGACCGCGGCTGTGCGCGAGAACGGACGCAGAGGCGGACGACCGCGGAACGCAGCAGCCGGATAGCTGGATCGCGCCCATACCGCTGGGAGCCGGACTTGCATGTCGCCGACAAACGCCCCCTCCCCATCCATCTCAGACATCCCAGGTGAAACACCAGGGCATCGCAGTCGCGCGTCCCCATGCAGCGTCGGCGTCGATGCCGGCGTGTGGCTCAGCCGTCGAACAGCACCGCCGATAGCGCGTCGAAGCTGGCTTGGTCCGACGTGCAGATCAGGCCGCCGCCGACGTCTGCGGCTGTCAGCGGCGAGCCGTCGAAATGGGCGGAGAAGCCGCCGGCCTCCTGATGCAGCAGCCAACCCGGCAGGTGGTCCCAGGGCAGCAGCCGGTTGAACACCATGTAGTCGGCCTTCCCGCCCGCCAGCATGCGGTACTGGTGCGCCGCACAGCGGTAGTCGCAGGACACGCCCAGGGCCGGGAGGTTGCGCAACACGGTGCCGCGCATCGGCTCCGGCATGTAGCGCCACGACACGCATCCGGTCATCACCGCCGGTGCAACCGGAGCGGCAACGCGCAGGCGAGTGCGTCCACCCTCCGCGGCCGCCATCCAGGCGCCTTCGCCCAGCAGCGCCGTCGCAGTGGTGTCGCCCACCGGGTCGTGGATCGCGCCCGCCACGACGCGGCCGCCCACCACGGCCGCGGCCATGACGCCGAACAGCGGCAGCCCGGCGACGTAGTTCGCGGTCCCGTCAATCGGGTCGACCACGAACGCCAGATCGGCACCGGCCAGGCGCCCGAGCAGCCCGGGATCGGCGGCGCAGGCTTCCTCCCCCACCACCAGGCAGCCGGGGAACAGGCGGTGCAGGCCGCGGGTGATGACCACCTCCGCCGCCACATCCGCCTCGGTCACCAGGTCGGATGGGCCGGACTTCTCGTGCACCATGTCCGGCCGCAGCTTGCGGAAGCGGGGCATGATCTCCGCGCGGGCCGTGGAGCGCAGCAGCTCGACCACCTGGCCCCAGCCGGCGTCATCGATCATGCCAGGTGTTCGAACCGCGCCCGGTCGGCCGGCAGCAGGCGCACGCGCAGCCGGATCGCGTCGTCCTCGTCCGCACGGGCCAGCACCTCGCCATGCTGGTACAGCCAGGCGATGCGGGCGCCGTCCTGCGGCGGGATGCTGTAATCCGCCTGCTCCATGCCGGCAGCGATGCGTTCGTCGATCCTGGCGAGCAGCGCAGGGATTCCCTCGCCCGTCACGGCGGAAATCGGCACGGCACCATCGCGGACCGGCACCTGGGCGATGCCGCCCAGCAGGTCCGCCTTGTTCAGCACCTCGACCGTGCGGCTGCGCCAGTCGTCATCCAGCGTGCCGTCCTTCTCCATGCCTTCCAGCACGGCGAGGACATCGGCCCGCTGCGCCGCGCTGTCGGGATGGGCCACGTCGCGCACGTGCAGGATCACGTCCGCTTCCGCCACCTCCTCCAGCGTGGCGCGGAACGCCGCCACCAGCTCGGTGGGCAGTTCGCTGATGAAGCCCACCGTGTCCGACAGGATCGCCCGGCGGCCAGAGGGCAGGCGCAGCCCGCGCATCGTGGGATCCAGCGTGGCGAACAGCTGGTCCTCCGCGTGCACCGCGGCCCCGGTCAGTTCGTTGAACAGCGTCGACTTCCCGGCGTTGGTGTAGCCGACCAACGCCGCCACCGGGAACGGCACGCGCGTGCGGGCGCTGCGGTGCAGGCCGCGGGTGCGGCGCACCTGCTCCAAGTCCTTCTTCAGCCGGACGATGCGGTCGGTGATCAGGCGCCGGTCCGCCTCGATCTGCGTCTCGCCCGGGCCGCCCAGGAAGCCGAAGCCGCCCCGCTGCCGCTCGAGGTGGGTCCAGGACCGCACGAGCCGGCTGCGTTGGTAGTCCAGATGCGCCAGTTCGACTTGCAGCGCGCCTTCCTTGGTGCGGGCGCGCTCCCCGAAGATGTCGAGGATCAATCCGGTGCGGTCGATGACCTTGCAGCCCCAGTCACGCTCCAGGTTGCGTTGCTGCACCGGGGAGAGCTCGGCGTCCACGACGGCGACCTCCACCTCCTCCGCCCGCATGGCTTCGCCCTGCGCTGCGGCCTGCCCTTCGCCCAGCAGGGTGGAGGAGCGCCGTGTGCGCAGCGGCAGCACGGCGGTGTGCACCACCACCAGGCCGATCGACATCGCAAGGCCGACCGCCTCCGCGAGCCGGGCCTCCGCCGCGCGCGGGGCTTCGGCTCGGTCCGGCCGCTCCCATGGAAGGATGACGGCCGCCCGCGTGGGGCGGGCCGTTGCGTCAGACCGCTGCGTCGGCAGTCAGCATCTCCCGCGCCATCGTGGTCGAGGTCGGAGCAGCCGCATCGGCCTTTGCCGCATCGAACAGCTGGATCGGGGCGCCCGGCATCACGGTGCTGATCGCATGCTTGTAGACGAGTTGGGTGTGCCCATCGCGGCGGAGCAGCACGGAGAAATTGTCGAACCAGGTGATGATGCCCTGGAGCTTCACGCCGTTCACCAGGAATACCGTGACGGGAGCCTTGCTCTTGCGAACGTGGTTCAGGAACACGTCCTGCACGTTCTGCGTCTTCTCATTGGCCATGATGCCAATCCTTATGTTGTTGTTGTTCCAGTCAAGCCTGTCGTTTTTGACACCGAACCGGGCACACAGGTCCCGGCCGCGCCGCGCGAATGTAGCGTTCTGCCGGGTCAACGCAAGCGTCATGGAGGCTGACTTATCCCGCGGCGTTCGCCATGCCGCCAGCATGGCGTGCAAACATCGCGAACAGCCGGCGCGTCACCGGGCCGACCTCGCCATCGCCCACGGGGGCGCCATCCAGCCGCGTGACCGGCTTGACGAAGGAGGTGGCGCTGGTGAGGAAGATCTCCCGTGCCGAGCGCAGTTCCGCCTCGCTGACCGCACGCTCCTCCCCTTCCAGGCCGGCCTCCGCCATCTGCGCCAGCAGCGAGGCGCGGGTGCAGCCGGGCAGGATGGCGTGGCTCAGCACGCGCGTCCGCAGCACGCCGGCGGCGTCGACCACCCAAACCGTGGTCGATGACCCCTCCGTCACCATCCCGTCGCGGTCGATGAGGATCGCCTCGTAGGCGCCAGCCTCCCGTGCCGCCTGCTTGGCCAGCACGTTGGGCAGCAGCCCGGTGGACTTGATGTCGCACCGCCCCCAACGCTGGTCCGGCGCGGAGATCGCGCTGGAGGCCCAACTGTCGGGGTCCGTCGGGAAGGGCGGGGTGCGGCGGCAGGTCACCACCATGGCGGCCGGGATCAGGCGGGCCGGGAAGGCGTGGTCCCGCCGGGCGACCCCGCGGGTCACCTGCATGTAGACCAGTCCGGTTTGCAAGCGATTGCGGCGGGTGACTTCGCGGATGACGTGCAGCATGGCTGCCCGTCCCATCGGCGGCGCGATGCCGATCTCGCCCAGCGAACGCTCGAGCCGCCGCATGTGCAGGTCCTCGTCCACGAAGCGGCCCCCGGTCAGGTACAGCACCTCGTAGACGCCGTCGGCGAACTGGTAGCCGCGGTCCTCCACGTTCACGCTGGCTTCGGATTGCGGCACGTAGCGGCCGTTGACGTAGGCGATCCGGCTCACGGTCCAAACTCCTCCATTCTAGCCACTCCCGCCGCGTAGCCCGTATGAGCCCTCGCTCATGCGGGACCGCGGATCGAGCCTGGTGGCCCTCCCTCCCCGCATTCGCTTGCGCGAATACGGGCTACGCCAAGTTCGCGCTCATCGCCGTAGGCGTGGGTTCAACACACCGTACAGCACGTCCACGCCCAGGTTGACCAGCATGACCAGGATGGCGATCAGCAGCGTGCCGCCCTGCAGCACGTTGTAGTCGCGGCGTTGCACGCTCTCCACCAGCCAGTGCCCGACGCCGGGCCAGGAGAACACCGTCTCCGTCAAGATGGCGCCGCCCAGCAGGGAGCCGACCTGCAGGCCCAGCACCGTCACCACGGGGATCAGCGCGTTGCGCAATGCGTGCACCACGACCACCCGGCCAGGTGACAGCCCCTTGGCCCGGGCGGTGCGGACGTAGTCCTCGCCCAGCACCTCCAGCATGGCAGACCGCGTCATGCGGGCGATGGTGGCCAGCGGGATGGTGCCCAGCACGACCGTGGGCAGGATCAGGTGCCGCACGGTGGACCCGAAGGCGCCCTTGTCGTCGCTGTAGAACAGGCTGTCGATCAGCAGGAAGCCGGTATGCGGCTCGACGTAGTAGAGCTCGTCGATCCGCCCGGACACCGGGGTCCAGCCCAGCGCCACGGAGAACACCAGGATCGCCATCAGCCCCCACCAGAAGATCGGCATGGAGGCGCCCGTCACCGAGATGCCGATCAGCCCGTAATCCAAGGGCGTGCCCCGCCGCACCGCCGCGACCACCCCAAGCGGCAACCCGAGCAACACGGCGAACGCCATCGCGCACACCCCAAGCTCGACCGTGGCGGGGAAGAAGGTGGTGAACTCGGTCCAAACGCTTTCCTGCGTCACCAACGAGCGGCCCATGTCGCCGCGCAGCAGCTGCCCCTCGTAATCGACGAACTGCTTCCACAGCGGCTGGTCCAGCCCCAGCTCGTGCCGGAAATACGCCAGCCGCTCCGGCGAGATGCCATGCTCCCCGGTGCGCACCTCGATCGGGTCGCCCGGTACTGCGTGCACCAGCAGGAAGCCCAGCAGCGTCACGCCGACCAGCGTCGGGACGATCAGCGCCAGCCGCCGGGCCAGCAGGCGGAACACCCCGTTAGTTCAGGTCGACCTGGTCGAACAGGTGGGCGCCCAGCGGGCTCATGGTGTAGCCGGTCACGCCCTTGCGCAGCGGCTGGAAGGCGACGGAATGCGCGATGAGGAAGAAGGGTGCCTCCTCATGCATGATCACCTGCGCCTGCTCGTACAGCTTGGCCCGGTCCGCCTGGTCGGGCAGCGTCGCCGCCTTCTGGATCAGGTCGTCGAACTCCTTGTTGCACCATTTGGAGGCGCTGCCGCCGCCCACCCGCGCCGCGGCACAGCTTGCCAGCGGCGTGAAGAAGTTGTCCGGGTCGCCATTGTCGCCGGTCCAGCCCAGCTCGGCCATCTGGTGCTCGCCCGCCTGCACGCGCTTGCGATACTCGCCCCATTCGTAGCTGACGATGCGGGCGCGGATGCCGACCTTCATCAGGTCCGCCTGCATCAGCTCGGCGATGCGGCGCGCATCGGGGTTGTATGGCCGCTGCACCGGCATCGCCCACAGATCGGTCTCGAACCCGTCGGGCAGGCCGGCCTCGGCCAGCAGCTTCTTCGCGGCCGCGGGGTCGTACGGGTAGTCGGTGACGGCATTGTCATACGACCACATGGTCGGAGGGATCAGGTTCTTGGCGGGCTGCCCGGCACCGGCGTACACCGCGGTCAGGATCGCCTGCTTGTCGATGGCCATGTTGATGGCCTGCCGCACGCGCTTGTCGTCGAACGGCTTCCTGCCGTTGTTGAAGGCGAGGTAGCCGATGTTGAGGCCGGGCAGCGACAGCAGGTCCAGCTTCGGGTCGATCTTGATGCCCGGCAGGTCCGCCGGGGACGGATAGGCCATGATCTGGCACTCGTTGGCCCGCAGCTTGGCCAACCGCACGGCCGGGTCCTTGTTGATGGAGAACACCAGCGCGTCCAGCTTCGCCTTCGGCCCCCAGAAATCGTCGAACCGGCGGTAGCGGATGGTGGCGTCCCGCTGGTAGGCGACGAAGGAGAACGGCCCGGTGCCGATCGGCAGCTGGTCGATCTGCTCCGGGTGCCCGGCCTTGGTCAGCATTTCGGCATACTCGGCGGACTGGATCGAGGCGAAGTCCATCGCGAGGTCGGCCAGGAACGGTGCCTGCGGCTGCGACAGGGTGAAGCGGACGGTGTAGGGGTCGACCGCGTCGATGGCGGTGATCAGCTTGGCGAACCCCATGTCGCCGTAATAGTCGTACGAGCCGCCGGACACCTTGTGGTACGGCGAGTCCTCCTTGCCCTGGCGGTTGAAGGAGAACAGCACGTCATCCGCGTCGAAGTCCCGCGTGGGTTTGAACTGGGCGTTGCTGTGCCACTTCACCCCGTGGCGGAGATGGAAGGTGAAGACCTTGCCATCTGCCGAGGTCTCCCAGCTTTCGGCCAGGCCAGGCTCCAGGTCGGTGCTGCCATGCCTGAACTGCACCAGCTGGCCGTAGATCGGGCGCGTGGCGTCGAACGTGGTGCCTGTCGTGTTGATCATCGGGTTGAAGTTCTCGGGTGAGCCCTCCGAGCAATACACCAGCGTCTTGGCCGCGGCGCCGGTGGCGACGCCCGCGGCGCATAGTGCGGCACCGGCAAGCAGGAGGGTGCGCAGGCGCCCGGGTCGCGTCATGGACAAGCCTTTCGAAAATACGGTGGCGAATGTAGCAGGAACTAGCCGGCAGCCTAGCGCACGCCGCGGCGACGGTTGAATGCCAATTCATCGGGCGTCAGTTGAAAACCCACCAGCACGCTGTAGGCCGCACCCGTCAGCTTGTCGTTGATCGGCAGCACGAGGTCGATCTGGTCACCCACGAGCCGCACCCGCTCGGAGTTGCGGGGGAACTCGACGTTGAAGGTGTAGTCGCGCTTGTCCAGGATGGCGTCGCCGCGGGAGACGGAGAGGAAATACGTCACGTCGGCCTGCCGTCCCTCCATCGCCGGGCCCCGCGAAAGGTCCATGCTGACGGAGATCACGGTGTGCAGGTGCGTCAGGTCGTCCAGGGAGCACTTGCCGGACAATCCGGTGATCCGGCCGTCCACCACCATGTCCGTCAGGTCGGTGCCGGCGCCGCGGAAGCGGGTCAGGTCCGCGCCGTCGCGCAGGATCGCGGTCACCGGGCAGGCCGGGGGGAATTTCGGCAGCGTGGGGCCGCACCCGGCCAGCCCCGCCGCGGTCAGCAGCAGGAGGCCCAGGCTGGGACAGGCGGACCGCAAGGCGCGGGCCAGACGGACGGCACGGGAGGGAACGGGCATCGGCGCCTCCGGCAGCGCGTCCGCGCGGCAGGGCGGCGCGGGTGCGGTGCGGCTGGGTTGTGACAGGGCGGGCGGGGAGGCATATACTGCCCGCCGCAGCCTCCATGGACAACATGGCCGAAAAACGCCCGCTTCGCATCCTGCTCTCCGGCCCGCGCGGCTTCTGCGCCGGCGTCGACCGCGCCATCCGAGTCGTCGAGGAAGCGATCCGCCGCTTCGGCGCGCCCGTCTACGTCCGGCACGAGATCGTGCACAACCGCACCGTGGTGGAGGCGCTGGAGGCACAGGGCGCCGTGTTCGTGGAGGAGCTGGACGAGGTGCCGCCCGACGCGCACGTCGTGTTCTCCGCCCACGGTGTGCCGAAATCCGTTCCGCAGGAGGCGGAGCGCCGCCACCTGCACTACTACGACGCCACCTGCCCCTTGGTGAGCAAGGTGCACCGCGAGGCGGAGCGCCATTTCGGCGATGGCGGGCCGGAGCAGCGGCATATCCTGATGATCGGCCATGCCGGCCACCCCGAAGTCGTGGGCACCATGGGCCAGCTCCCGCCCGGCGCGGTGACGCTGGTGCAGGACGCGGAGGAGGCAGCGCACGTCCAGCCTGCGCCCGGGCCGCTCGCCTTCATCACCCAGACGACGCTGTCCGTGGACGACACGGCCGAGATCGTGGAGGTGTTGCGCACCCGCTTTCCCGCCATCGAAGGCCCCAAGCGGGAGGACATCTGCTACGCCACCACCAACCGCCAGGCGGCGGTGAAAGCGGTCGCGCCGGATTGCGACCTGGTGATCGTGATCGGCAGCCCGAACTCCTCCAACTCGCAACGCCTGCGCGAGGTGGCCGAACGGGCGGGCGCCAAGCACGCCGTACTGGTGCCCCGGGCGCGCGACCTGGACTGGACGCTGATGGAAGGCGTGCAGACGCTCGGCCTGACCGCCGGCGCCTCCGCCCCCGAGGCGCTGGTGCAGGAGATGATCACCCACCTGGCGGAGCGCTACACGCTGGGGATCGAGGAACGGCGCGTCACCGAGGAAGACGTGATCTTCAAGCTGCCCGCACCCCTGTCCTGATGCCTGGCTGCGCCTCGGGAGAAAAGCGACCGCATGGCGCTGACCTCCCTCTCCCGCTGGCGGGAGAAGGTCGGGGTGAGGGTGGCGTCGCCCTGGAGAGCCGTGAGGAGCGACCGAATTCGTTGGCCCACCCTCACCCTGCCCTCTCCCGCCAGCGGGCGAGGGTTCAAGGTTGGCCTGCGTTGCAAGAGGGCATCGGCTAGACCGGATGGCCGTCTACACCGAAGTCACCGACGAAGCGCTCGCCACCTTCGTGGCAGACTACGACCTGGGCAGCGTCATCGCCTTCCGCGGCATCGCCGAAGGGGTGGAGAACAGCAACTTCTCCCTACGCACCAGCGCGGGTGACTTCATCCTGACGCTGTACGAGAAACGCGTCGATCCGGCCGAACTCCCCTGGTTCCTGGGGCTGATGGAGCACCTGGCCCGCGGCGGCATCACCTGCCCGCAGCCGGTGCGGGCACGGGACGGCGCGTCGTTGCGGCATCTGGCCGGCCGCCCCGCCTGCGTCACCACCTTCCTGCCGGGCGTGTGGCCACGCCGCGTGCGGCCGCTGCATTGCGCCCCGGTCGGCGCCGCGCTGGCCGCGCTCCACCTGGCCGGGGCCGGCTACGCGGCGGAGCGGCCGAACGCGCTCGGCCCGGCGGGATGGCGGCCGCTGCTCGCGCGCTGCCTGCCGCGGGCGGACGAGGTGCAGCCGGGCCTTGCCGCACAGCTCGTGGCGGCGCTGGACCGCATCCTCGCCACCTGGCCCGCCGCCCTGCCCCGCGGCCACATCCACGCCGACCTGTTTCCGGACAACGTGTTCTTCCTGGACGGACAGCTTTCCGGCCTGATCGACTTCTACTTCGCCGCGACGGACCTGTTCGCCTACGACCTCGCCGTTTGCCTGAATGCCTGGTGCTTCGAGCCCGACATGCAGTTCAACGTCACCAAGGCGCGGGCCATGTTGCGGGCCTATGCGGACCGCCGCCCGCTGAGCGCCGCCGAACGCGCGGCGTTGCCGGTGCTGTGCCAGGGTGCGGCGATCCGCTTCCTGCTGACCCGGCTCTACGATTGGGTGAACACCCCGCCGGGCGCACTGGTGACGCGCAAGGACCCGCTGGACTACCTGGGCCGGCTCCGCTTCCATCTAGGGGCCGCGGACGAGCATGCCTACGGACTCTGAGGCGCCGGCCCCCGTGGAAATTTGGACCGACGGCGGCTGCAAGCCCAACCCCGGGCCCGGCGGCTGGGCCGCGATCCTGCGCTTCCGCGAGGCGGAGCGGGAGCTGACGGGCGCCGACCCCGCCACCACCAACAACCGCATGGAGCTGACCGCCGCCGCCGCCGCGCTGGAAACGCTGACGCGCCCGTGCCGCGTGGTGCTGCACACGGACAGCGAGTACGTCCGCAACGGCATCACCCGGTGGCACACCGGCTGGGTGCGCAAGAACTGGCGCACCGCCGCGGGTGACCCGGTCGCCAACATGGACCTCTGGCAGCGCCTGCTGTCCGCCGCCAAGCCCCACACGATCGAGTGGAAATGGGTCCGCGGCCACGCCGGCGACGTGATGAACGAACGCGCGGACGTGCTAGCGACCAAGGCGCGGTCGGGCACGGGCTGACGTCCCTGCCTGTTGGCATAGCGGTGAAGCAAGCAGCAGGGCGCCCGCACGGGTTCCGCCGCGACGCCGCGCTTGACACGGCGTTGCGGCTGGTCTGGCGGCACGGATACTTGGGCGTGTCATTCCAGCAGCGCACCGCCGCGCTGAGGGGTCGCTCTCCCGCTCTGGGTTCTCGGCGCAGCCCTGACGGATGCGTCCTAATCCTTCGAGAACCAGCTTTCCTCCTGCGCGAAGGCCGCGATGCGGGGCAGGACCGGGATGCCGTTGGTCGAGAGAGATGAGCGTCAACTCATACGGGGGACGGTCCGCCAACCGCCGATCGTGCAACTCCGTCTTCGCTTCGCGGATACGGGCTAGTTCGGAGTCGACTTCACTGCGACCCAGCAAGGGAGCGGTCGTCGCCGACGATCGTTTCGGCGAAGTGGCAGGCGACCAGGCGGCCCTCCACCGGGCGCAAGGCCGGGCGCTCGGCCGCGCAGCGATCCGCGGCGTAAGGGCAGCGGCTGGCGAAGGCGCAGCCGGGCGGCGGATCGATCGGGGACGGCAGCTCTCCGCGCACCGGCACCATGACGCGGCGGCGCGCCGGGTCGACGAAGGGGGTGGAGGACAGCAGCATCCGCGTGTAGGGGTGAAGCGGCCGGTCCAGCACCTCGGCCCGGCTGCCCTGCTCGGCCGGGCGGCCGCAATACATCACCAGCACGTCGCGGGCCATGTGCCGCACCACGGAGATGTCATGGCTGATGAACAGGTAGGCGATGCCTAACTCGTCCTGCAGGTCGCGCATCAGGTTCAGCACCTGCGCCTGCACCGACACGTCCAGGGCGCTCACCGGCTCGTCCGCCGTCACCACCGCCGGGCGCAGCATCAGCGCGCGGGCGATGGCGACCCGCTGGCGCTGGCCGCCGCTGAACATGTGCGGGTAGCGGTCGAACGCCTCCGGCCGCAGCCCCACCCGGCCCAGCATCTGTCGCGCCGCCTCCACCCGGTCTTGCCGGCTGCCGCGGCCGTTGATGGTCAGCGGCTCGACCAGGATCGCGCCGACCGTGCGGCGCGGGTTGAGCGAGCCAAAGGGGTTCTGGAACACCATCTGGTTCTGCAGCTGCAGCGTGCGGTCATGCGCCGTGGGCTTGCCGGCGATGGCGATGGCGCCGGCGGTCGGCGGCTCCATCAGCGTGCAGAGCCGCGCCAGCGTGGACTTGCCGCAGCCGGACTCGCCCACGACCGCCAGCGTGTGCCCCGCCTCCAGGCCGAACGACACGTCGTCCACCGCCTTCAGCACGCGGCCGCGCCCGACGGGATAGTGCCGCGCGACGTTCGCCGCCGCCAGCACCGTCACGCCAGCCACCCGGTCGGCTGCCCGGCGGCGTCCAGCGGGTAGTGGCACCGCACCTTCGCCCCCGCCACCGGCAGAAGCTGGGGTCGCAGGGCAGTGCATTGCACCGTGCAGAACCGGCAGCGCGGCGCGAACAGGCAGCCGGCCGGACGGTCGTCGATGCCGGGCACCACGCCCGGGATGGTCGGCAGACGCGGCTTGCCCTCGGCGCGCTCCGGCAGCGCATCCAGCAGGGCGGCGGTGTAGGGGTGGCATGGATGGGCGAACAGGGCGTCGGCCGCCTGCTCCTCCATCACCTGGCCGGCATACATCACCTGCACCCGCTGCGCCGTCTGCGCCACCACGCCCATGTCGTGGGTGATCAGCACCAGCCCCATCCCGCGGTCGCGCTGCAAGCCGACCAGCAGGTCGAGCACGCCCTTCTGCACCGTCACATCCAGCGCCGTGGTGGGCTCGTCCGCGATCAGCAGCGCCGGGTTGCAGGCGATCGCCATCGCGATCATCACCCGCTGGTTCAGCCCGCCGGAGAGCTGGTGCGGGAAGGAGCGCACGCGCTGCTCCGGCGCCGGGATGCCGACCTGGCCCAACAACGCCAGCACGCGGGCGCGGACTTGGTTGCGCGGCACGGCGCCGTGCACCCGCAGCGCCTCGCCGATCTGCCAGCCGACCGGGTAGCAGGGGTTGAGCGAGGAGGTCGGCTCCTGGAACACCATCGCCACATCGCGGCCGACCAGGCGGCGGCGCGCGCGCGGCGAGGCGGTCCGCAGGTCGTTGCCGCGGAAGGCAATGGCGGCGGCGGACACCCGCCCGGTGGCAGGCAGCAAGCCCATCACCGCCAGCATGGACACGCTCTTGCCCGAGCCCGATTCGCCCACCACGCACAGCACCTCGCCGGCGGCCACGCTCAGGTTGAGCGAGTCGACGGCGTTGAACCGCCCGGCCGCGGTGTCGAACGCGACGGACAGGTCCCGCACCTCCAGCAGCGTGCTCACCGGCGCAGCTTCGGGTCGAGCGCGTCGCGCAGGCCGTCCCCCAGCAGGTTGAACGCCATCACGGTGACCAGGATGGCGATGCCCGGGAAGGTCAGCAGCCACCAGGCCCGCTGGTAGAACTGCAGCGCGTCCGCCAGCATGGTGCCCCATTCCGGCGTCGGCGGCTGCGCCCCCAGCCCGAGGAAGCCGAGTGCTGCCGCATCCAGGATGGCGGAGGAGAAGCCGAGCGTGGCCTGCACGATCAGCGGCGCCAGGCAGTTCGGCAGCACCACCAGCAGCATCAGCCGCACCACCCCTGCCCCGGCCGAGCGGGTGGCCACCACGTATTCACGGGCCAGCTCCCCAAGGGCGGCGGCGCGGGACAGACGGACATAGGCGGGCAGCAGCACCACCGCGACCGCCAGCATCGCGTTGGTCAGCCCCGGGCCCAGGATCGCCACCACGACGATGGCCAACAGCAGGGACGGGAACACGAGCAGGACATCCATCAGCCGCATGATGGCCACGTCGACGACCCCGCCGGCGAAGGAGGCGGTGAGCCCGAGCAAGGTCCCGACCGAAAGCGAAAGCGCCACCACCACGGCGCCGATCAGCAGCGACAGGCGGGCGCCGTAGATCAGCCGCGTGAGGATGTCCCGCCCCAGGCTGTCGGTGCCCAAGGGGAAGGTCCATTGCTCGAACGGCGGTGCAAGGAAGGACTGGCGGAACTGCTCCGCCGGACCGTGTGGCGCGACCAGGGGAGCGGCTGCGGCGAGAGCGACCAGCACCAGCATCACCAGCAATCCGGCGACTGCACCGGGATTCTCCAGCAGCCGCCGCGCAAGGGCGAAACGCGGCGGTCGCCGGGCGATGGCTGCGCCGCTCAAACGGGCTCGCTCCGCTGGATCGCCGCGGCGCGTTTCGCCTCGCAATGGCGGGTTGAGGGCCGGATCGTCAGGCGCCGACCGGCTTCGGGCGCGGCTCCCGTAGGACGTGCTTGCGCAGGCTGAGCGCCGGCTTCTCGATGTAGTCCCAGGACAGCGAGGAGAACAGCGCCGTCAAGGCGAGGACGACGGGAAAGAGGACGATGAAGCTGACGATGCGCGACAGCCCGGTCATGTGCGGCAAGGCGAGGTAGACGACCGCCTGGGTGATCGGGAAGCCATAGAGGTAGATGCCGTACGACAAGTCCTTCTTCAGCAGCCGGTCGAACAGCGGAAAGCCCTGCATCCCGATCCACACCATGCAGTAGGTCAGCAGCAACCCGCTCACCGCGCCCAGCTGGTTCACCAGGGTCAACACGTAGTAGCCCGCCGCGCAGGCCAGGAAGAGCGGCAGGTTGAGCGGGATGCGCGCGGCGTTGAGATAGAACAGCACGCCGAAGAAGAACATCATCACGATGTACCAGGCGGTGAAATGCGTGGTGTCCTCCCGGATGGAGAACAGCACCGGGTCGTATAGGCTGAGCAGGATCGCCACGGCACAGGCGGCGAGGACGGCGATGGTGACGCGCCTGCGATGCAGCAGCACGCCGGTCACCATCATGCACAGCATGCAGAAGTAGCACCAGAACTCCGCCGGCAGCGTCCACAGGTTCGCGTTGATCATCCTGGGCCACGGGTTGTCCAGGAACACGCCGGGCAGCTCGAACGTCACGTGGCCGACGATGTTGCCGAAATAGCGATAGAACTGCCCGTCGCCGAAATACCGTGCGAGCGGGAAGTGGGTGAACAAGGGCCCGAACACCAGGGCCGACAGCGTCACCTCCACCGTCAGCGCCGGTGCGATGCGCAGGATACGGTTGGCGAAGAAGACCTTGATGCTGGAGTTGCGCAGCGCGCTGGCCACCACCAGGAAGCCGCTGAGCGCGAAGAACACGCCGACCAGAGCGTAGAGGCCGGGACGCAGCAATTCGACGATCAGCTGTCCGCGCGTCAGCTGCAGCACCGCCGCCCCGGTGAAGGCCACACCCTTCTCGTAGACGTCACCCGTGCCGGTGCCGAACACCGCCACACGGCAGTGATGCGCCAGGATCACCACGGACAGCAGGTGGCGGAGCATGTGGAAGCCGGGGCCGATGCCTCGGCAGACCTTCAGCGCGTCCTCCAGGCTTCTCGGCTTCGCCACGCCACGCTCCTCGTTCAGCCGGACGTCGCCCGGGACTCCGCGCAGGCGTGACGCCTCCGTATCAAATCACCGTTCGGTCCGCCACGGCCTCAATCGACGAAGGTGACGAAGTCGGCCAGCGCCGCCCGCTCCGCCACCAGCGTGTTGGCGGCGGCGTCCGGATCGGCCCAGCCCAAGGCCATGCCGCACAACACCATGTCCTCGGCCGGGAGCGCCAGTTCGCGGCGGATGGTGGCGTGGTAGCCGGCGAACGCCGCCTGCGGGCAGGTGTCCAGGCCGAAGCCGCGCGCGGCGACCATGATGTTCTGCATGAACATGCCGAGGTCGAGATAGGCGCCCAGGCCCAGGCGGCGGTCCACGGTGAAGATCATCCCCACCGGCGCGCCGAAGAAGCTGAAGTTCCGGTCGTGCCAGCCACGCGCCCCCGCCCGGTCCCCTTTGGCGATGCCGAGCAAGCCGTAGAGCTGCCATCCGACCGTCCGGCGACGCGCGAGGTACGGCTCCGGCATCTCGCCGCCGTAATACGGGTATTCGGGCGTCGGCTCCGGCGCACCCGTGGCGCGCTCCGCCAGCAGCACGTCGACCAGGCGGGCTCGCGAGGCGCCGGTCAGCACGTGCACGCGCCAGGGTTGGGTGTTGGTGGCGCTCGGCGCCCGCGCCGCCGCGGTGAGGATGGTCTCCACCGTCGCCCGCGGCACGGGCGTGTCCTTGAAGCCGCGGATGCTGCGGCGGCTGGTGATCGCCTGCAGGACGGTGTCCGCCCGCGCGTCCGCCGGCCCGCTCATGGGCCCACCTGGAAGTCGCCGGGCTGCGGCGGCGCGAGCGGGGAGAACAGCGCCCGGTCCGGCTTCAGGTCCAGCAGGGGGTGCCGTCCAGGCAGTCCAGGCCGCGCACCAGCACGGTCGCGCCGTCGACGCCCACCAGGGACGCGATCGACGTTCCCAGCGGGTTCGGCCGCACCGGGGACCTCAGCGAGAACACCCCGCGTGCCACGCCGTCGTCGGCCGGTGATTGCAGCACCAGGTCGCGCCGGGACAGATGCAGCCAGTAGATCACCTCGACCCGCGCGTATTGCGCCAGCCCGTCGAGGCCGGCGACCCAGGGCTCGAACAGCTCGATCCGGCAGATCGGCCCGTCTTGCCTGCCCTGCCGCGGCGTCTGCATGCGGGAGGCCCAGGGCGTGTGGATGCGGCCGATGAACGCCAGCCCGGCGTCGTCGGCCGCGGGCGCTTCGACGACCCGCTCCCCCAGCCGGACCTCGCTCTCGCGGACCACGCCCCGCGCGCCTAGATGGCGACCATCACGTCGGACGCCTTGATCACGGCGACGGCGTCGTCGCCGACCTTCAGCGCCAGGTCGTCGATCGCCTCGTTGGTGATGGAGGAGTGGATCGTCACCCCGTTGCCGATGTCGATATGGACGTGCCCGGTGGTCTGCCCCCTCACCACGGCGGTGACCTTGCCCTTGATCTGGTTGCGCGCGCTCAGCTTCATGACGGCCGTCCCGAGGTGATACACGCGCTGGATTAACGCAGAACGGGTCCAGCGCACAGATGCTCACGGCGCCAGCGCCCGGCCGAAGCGGACCAGCCGGCTAAACCGGCTCGCCGCCGCCGCCGCCGCATCCTGCACGGCAAGACGCATGCCGCCCGACAGGCGGATGTCGAACCGCCCGCACACCTGGGCGAGGACGGCCTCCACGTCTGCCGAAGCGGTGACCTCGTTGGGCAGCGTCGCAGGCTGCTGTGCCACCCGGGCGGACCACGGCTCACCCCACGTTGCCTGGGCGAAGCGGTCGTTTGCCTGCGACCACCGCGCGGCAGCCTGTGTCCGCGACCCGGCATCGAGGCCGTTGAAGGGCACGGCGTCGGCCCCCAACGCCCGCGCGGCATCCTCCACGAACCGGGTCGCGTCCCGCGCCGCCGCCCGCAGGGCGAGATGGGCGCCCCCGCGGCGCAGCCGACGCGCCACCGCCACTGCGACAGGACCCGGGCTCCGGTTCTCCACCAGCGCCAGGTCCTCGGGGCGCAGCAGCCCGGTGATTCGCGGCAGCAGGCCGCATTCGTCGAACACACGCTCCACCAGCGCCCGGTCGGAGCGCGGGTCGCGCGTCGGCACCGCCAGCAGCCGCCCGCCGGATGCCGCTTGCCAGGGCCGCAGCAGCCGAGCGAGGTCCAGCCGAGGCTGCCCGATCTCCGCCTGGAAGAAGCTGCGGAAGTCGCGTGCCTCCCGCAGGAACTGCATGCGCCAGGTGTAGCCGGAGTTCACCAGCTCGTCCTGCGGCTTGACCGTCGCCAGGACCTCCGTCGCGAAGCCGTGCCGCGCGAACAACGCCGCCAGGCGTTGCGGCACCCGGAGCCGGTGCGGGGCGAGGCAAAGCCCCTCGTACGACACGAGCACGGTATCGGCCTGCGTGCCAGCCAGCTGCGTCGCCAAGGCCTCCAGCAGCTCGGCGCGTTCGACACGCGGCCGGCGGCCGTCCAATGCCTCGCCCAGGTGTTGGTGGCTGAGGTGCGGCTGCACGGCGGAGCGGGGCGTCAGGTCCGGATACAGGACCCCCGCTGCCAACAGCTGCGGCCGGAGCCCGAACAGGACGCGCTGCAACGTCGTCGTGCCGGTGCGCGGCAGGCCGACATGGACGATGGCGCGGCGCAGGCCGCTCCGCCCCACCACGGCGTGCCTCTAATCGGCCGCCAGGCGCAGCGCCAACGCCGCGAGGTTGACGTGTTGGGAGGACAGGTCGGCGAGGATTTCCGCCGTCTGCGCGACCACGCGGGACAGCTGCTCCCGGCTGTGCAGCGACGAGATGAAGAAGCGCAGCCGGGCGGACCGCTCCGGCACCGCCGGCTGCATGATCGGCTGCACGTTGACGCCAAGCTCGCGCAGGCGGTGCGCCGCCGTCGCCGCCCGGATCGACCCCCCGGTCATGACCGGAACGATGGCGGCCCCGATCGACGGGCCGGTGTCCAGCCCGGCCGCCTTCGCCTCCGCCAGGAAGAAGGCCGCGTTGTCGGCCAGCTGCTCGACGCGCTCGGGCTCGGCCCGCATCACGGTCAATGCGGACAGCGCGGCGGCGGCGACAGGCGGCGACAGGCCGACCGAATAGACGAAGCCCGGCGCGGAGCAGCGCAGGTAGTCGATCAGGGCGCGCGACCCGGCGACGTAGCCGCCGCAGGCAGACAGGGTCTTGCTGAGCGTGCCCATCCACAGGTCGACCTCGCTGGGGTCGATCCCCGCAAGCTCCGCGATCCCAAGCCCGGTGCGGCCGAGCACGCCGAGGGAGTGCGCCTCGTCCACCATGAGGCTCGCCCGGTGTCGGCGGACCACCTGAACCAGGCCGGCCAGGTCCGGCACGTCGCCGTCCATGCTGTAATGGCCCTCCGCCACCACCAGCACCCGCTTCACCGTCGGCCGCACCCGCGTCAAGAGGCGGTCCAGCTCCGCCAGGTCGTTGTGCGGGAAGGGAACCCGATGCGCGCCCGACAGGAGGGCGCCTTGCAGGATGCTATTATGGCTGAGCGCATCGTGCACGATCGCATCTTCGGGGCCGACCAGGTGGCCGATCACGGTGACGTTCGTCGCATGGCCGCTCACCATCGTCAGCGCGTCCTCGGCGCCGTACACCTCGGCCAGCGCCGCCTCCAGCTCCCGATGGATCGGTCGTTCGCCCGAAACCAGGCGGCTGGCCGAGACGGACGTGCCGTAGCGGTCGATCGCCTGCTTGGCGGCATCGCTGACCCGCTTGTCCCCGTTGAGGCCGAGATAGTTGTAGGAGACGAAGTTGTCGTAGGAGCGGTTCTCGATCGTGGTCTGCGCCCCGGCGATCCCGGCATGGACGCGGAAATACGGGTTCTCGATGTCCAGCGCGGCGCCGGCCCGCTTGATCAGGTCGATGTTGGCCAGCACCTCGGGGTCGCCGAGCGCCGGGGCGGAGTCGCGCGACGGCATCGGCGCGGCCGGGCGGGCCGCAGGGCTGGGCCGGGAGACCAGCCGGCTCATCAGCTTTGACTTCGCGTCGCCCGAGAGGCCGAACAGGCTGCTCATGGCGACACCGCCGCGGCCGCGGCAAAGGATTGCTCCACCGGGCCGGTGTCGGCCCCGGGCTCGAACCGGTTGATGCGCTCGGCAAGCTCGGCGACCTTGTCCGGCTGGTCCGCCGTGTCCTTGACGCCGATCGACCGTGCCATCCGGCCCGCCAACGCCCAAAGCGACGCGCCGTCCGACAGGGCCAGCACCGGGATCGACAGGCCGAAGCGCTGCTCCACCGCCAGCCGGAGCTCGACGGCCATCAGGCTGTCCATCCCGAGTTCCGCCAGGGGGCGGTGCACCTCGATGGACGCCTGCGACGTCTTCATGATGCGCGCCACCTCTTCGGACAGCAGCGCGCTGAGCTTCTCCTGTGCCGCTTCCGGCGTGCTGTTCTCCAGCAGCTCGCGCAGGTCGACTTCCGCCGCAGGTTCCGCCACCCCGCCATGCAGCTCCTCGAACAGGGGGGAGCGCAGCAGCGGCAGGCTGGCGGCCAGGGTGCCCCAGCGTACGTCGGCCAAACCGACCACCGGTATGCCGGCCGCCAGCAGCGTGGGCAGCGCGGCGAGGGCGTCCGCGGCAGTGGAGAAGTGGCCGCCCAGCCGGCGGGACAGCAGCTTGGCCACACCCGGCTCGCGCACGAGGTAGCCGGCATCGCCGATCGGCCCCCACTGCACTGCCAACGCAGGCAGACCTTCGCGGTGGCGGCGCTCGACGACCGCCTCCGCGGCGGCGTTGGCGGCGATGTAGTTGGCCTGGCCCGGATTGCCCAGCACCGTGGTCACGGACGAGAACACGACGAACATCCCGATCGGGTCCTGGCGCGTCAGCCGATCCAGCGCCCCGACCCCGTCGAGCTTCGGGCGCAGCGCGCGGGCAAACCGGTCCTCGTCCAGTTCGGACAGCAACGCGTCGTCCATGGCCACGGCGGCGTGGATGACGCCGGCCAGCGGCGGCATCGCGGCTCTGACCGCATCGAGTGCCGCAGCCAGGGAGTCGTGGTCGGCCACGTCGCACTTCATCGCCTCGACCTGGACGCCGGCGGCGCGCAGGGCCTCCAGCGTGTCCGGCAGGTCCTCCGTCTCGGCGCCGCGCCGGCTGAGCAGCGCCAGATGCCGCGCGCCCTGGCCCGCCAGCCAACGCGCCGCCTCCAGCCCGAAGCCGCTTGCGCCGCCCGTGACGAGGTAGGTCCGGTTGGCTTCCACGGCGAAGGCAGGCGCCGCGGCAGCGGCGCCGCGCGGGACGGGCGCAGCTGCCCCCTGGCCCACGGACAGCACGATCTTGCCGACATGGCCGGAGGCCTGCATCAGCCGGAACGCCTCGGACGCGTCCGATGCGTCGAACGCGCGGTACGGCAGCGGACGCAGGGCGCCCTCTTCCATCAGCCCGGCGACCTCGGCGAACAGGCTGGCGGCCAAGGCCGGACGGCGCAGCGGCAGCTGGTCGGCATCGACGCCGAAATACGATATGTTCTGTCGCAGCGGACGCAGCCCGACCGCGGTGTTGCCGTAGAAATCCCGCTTGCCGAGTTCCAGGAAACGGCCGAACGGGCGCAGGAGGCCGAGGCTCAGCTCCATCGCCTCGCCGCTGACCGAATTCAGCACAACGTCGACACCCTGCCCGCCTGTCAGGCGCATCACCTCGTCCGCAAACTGAAGGCTGCGGCTGTCCAGCACGGCATCCACGCCGAGGCGGCGCAGCATCGCGCGCTTGGGCTGCGACCCGGCGGTGGCGAACACCACCGCCCCCTTCAGCCGGGCGTACTGGATGGCGGCCAGCCCGACGCCGCCGGCGCCACCGTGCACCAGGACGCGCTCGCCCGGCTGCAACTGCGCCAGGTGGCCGAGCGAGTAAGCGACGGTCAGGAACGCCACCGGCACCGTCGCCGCGGCGGCGAACCCCATGTGGCCGGGCATGCGCATGACGGCATGCGCCTCCGTCACGGCGTGGCTGCCCATGGAGGCCGGGGCGAACGCCATGACCCGATCGCCAGGCGCGAACGCTGTCACGTCGGCGCCCACGGCCGACACGATCCCGGCGCATTCGAGCCCGAGGGTCGGCCCGGCGAAGCCGTCCAGCAGCGCTTCGTCCGGCAGCAACCCCATGGCCCACATCACGTCGCGGAAGTTCAACCCGGCGGCATGGACTTGGATCGCCACCTGGCCTGGAGCGGGCGCGGCGGGCGCGGCCACCCTGTCCCAGCCCAGCGTGTCGAGCATTCCAGGCCGCCCGATCGCCAAGCGCATCGCGGCCGCTGCACCCGGCGCCGGCTCCCGCGTCGGCAGGCCCAGCCGGACGCGCGGCACGGACCGTCCCTGCGCCGACCAGGCGACCTCCGCCTCCGCGTCGGGCCGACACAGCTCCCCGGCGGCCCGCGATGCTGCAGCCTCCATCGGCATGGCCGGGTCGAGCCGGACCAGCCGGCATGTGACGTCGGGGATCTCGTTGGCCATGACGCGGCGCAGCCCGGTCAGCGCCGCCGCCAACGCGCCCGTCGCCGCATCCGGCCGGGTCACCAGCGTCAACCGCGCACCGGCCGGCATCGCTCGCGCACAGCGTGCGACTTGATCGAGCCATTCTGCGACACCGGCCGTCGTTTCGTTCAAGACCAACGCGATATCGCCCGAAGCGCAGGCAGCCTGCACCGCCGGCAATCCGGCCAAGGCGCAGCGGGTGACGGCAACAGACTCCTCCAGCGCTCCGGCGATCGCGTCCGTCAGCCCGTCCTGCGGGTCGCCCACCAGGACGATGGTGCGTTGCGCGTCCCCGCCGGGCAGCGCCGCCGCCTTGGCCGCCACGCCCTGGACGGCGATCAGATTGGCCGGCCAGGAGCCCGGCACGAGGCCGCATTGCGGGTCGATCCCGCCGGCCGAGCCCAGGGTCGTGCACCAGTCGTCGCCGCCACGCAGGCGATCGGCGGCGTCAGGCCAAAGCATGGACCAGCTGCGGTTCGGCGCCGGCTCGAGCAGGAGCACCGCACCGCCTGGCGCGTGCTGCAGCAGCGCGGGAAGGTCGTTGGCCTGGAGAGCGCCAAGCGACAGCGGACAGAAGCCGATAATGACGTCGAAAGCGCCGGGTTCGGCCGAACCATGGCCGGCCGGCCATGCCACAGCCTTCGCGTTCCGGAACCCGGCCAAAGCTCCGGCCAGCGCGGGCTGGTCGGCAGGTCCGGTCGCCGCCTCCAGATGCAGCGCGGTCAAACCCTCCGACGCGAGCTGGCGCAGCAGCAGGCGGGAAAAGCTGCCCCGCCCTGCGCCGACCTGCAGCATGCGGAGCGGTTGGCCGGCGGGCCACGCGCGCGCAAGCACGCGGACCGCCTCGATCAAGGCGTGGCCCGCCGCCTCGCCGGCGGGCGAACCATGCAGGAACTGCTCGGCGAGGGACGCCGCGGGCGCACCCTGCGCGCCTGCCGCTTGCCGCAAATCGCCCGCCAGCGTTGCAGCCGCAGCGGCCAGCAGCGCGGCATCGGCAATCGTGCCCGGGGTGTCGAAGACGAGCGTGCGGAGGATATCATCTGCCGTCGGCGCATCGGCGTCGAGGAGGCGCCAGCCCTCGCCGGCCGCCTCGGCCATGCCGTCGGCCTCCAGCCACTGCATCAGCCGGTGGAACAAGGGCCGGGCGCCCGCAGCCAAGCTCCCCCCCGCGACCAGGCTGCCGGCGGTGAACGGCACGGTCGGATCAGGCAGCAACGACCGGATCGCATCGTTGGCCGCGGATGCGGCGAACGCATCGGCGAGCAGGACGGAGTCGTGCTGCGCGTCGCCACCCGCTTGCAGCCCCGCCGCAAGCGCCAGCGGCAGCATGGGGCCGGCCAGGCCCGCCAGGCGGGGGTCCGGGCTGGCCACTTCCACGGTGTGGAACAGCCGCCCATCGCGCCGATCCGCGCCGCCTAGGGCCACCCGGACGAACCAGCAGTCGAGCGCCTCGGCGACGACCAGCCCAGCCTCGTCGAGCAAGCGGAGGTCCGCATTGACGGATCGCGGGCCCACGCGGGTGATGTGCAGCCGGGCGAGGACCGGGACCGCCCCGGCCGCACGCAGCAGGCGGACGCGACCGAAGCGCCACGGCAGCACGCCGTCGCCGTCCGGCAGCAACCGGACCGCCAGGGCGACCAGCCCCTGGAACGCGCCGTCCAGCAAGGTCGGCGGCAGCAGCATGCCGGCGCCACCATCGGTTGGCGCGGTTAGGTGCACATCCGCCCGCGTGTCGTCCTCTGCCGTGTCCACGGCGGCCACGGTTTGGAACGTGGGGCCGTATTGGAGGCCGAGCGCCGCCGTTCGGACGTAGAGCTCGGCTCCCTCCATGCGCCGACCCGCGCCGGCCGGCGGCGCATCGGCGCGCAGCGGGGTCGCCGACGCGGCTGCGCCCAAGCGGCCGGACGCGTGCAGGACCCACGTCTCGTCGGACAGGCGCGGACGCGACGAGATCTCGAACCGGCTGGCGGTGCCGACGGTCAGGATCTGGAGCCTGACCTGGCGCAGCATTCCGGCCTCGAAGCCGAGCGGCCGTGAGATCTCCAGCCCCAGCAGTTCGACCGCCTCCGCCTGGGGGTGGCGGGCCCGGGCCGCGGCCAGCGCCATCTCGATCAACGCTGCGGCCGGCGCGACCGTGGCGCCGCCGACGACGTGGTCGGCCAGCCAGGTCTGCAAGGACGGCCCCATATGGTTGGTCCATTCCGCGACCTCCGGCCCGGCGGTCCCGCGGGCACCGAGCAGCGGATGGTCGAGCGGCAAGGTGGCCACGTCGGTCGACTCGGCGGTGCGCCCCAGCCAATGCACGTCCCGCTGCCACGGATAGGCAGGCAGGCCGTGGTGCCGGTGCGGCCCGGCGAAGACCTTCGCGGCCCGGATGTCGCAGCCGGCCACGTGGCAGCGCGCTGCCGCCACGGCGATCACGTCCCGCCCCTTCGGGGCCCGGCGGGTGAGCGTGGGCACCACCCGGCCGGCAGCGTCCACCTGCCGCAAGGCATCGTGCAGATAGGCCTGCAGGACCGGCTGCGGGCCGATCTCCACGAAGATGCGCGCACCCTGCGCCACCATCGTCGCCGCGGCCTGCGCGAAGCGCACCGACTTGCGCACGTTGCGCCACCAGTAGCCACCGTCCAACCGCGCGCCCTTCGGCATCGCAGCGCCGGTCACCGTCGAAATGAAGCCGCGCTCGCAGGTCGGCGCGCCGAGATCGGCCAGTTGCGCCAGCAGCGGCTGCTCGATCGGGTCCATCGCCGCGCTGTGGAAGGCATGGTCGAGGTCGAGCGCCGTGAACGGCAGCCGCTCCCGTTCCGCCCGCTCGGCCAGGGCCGCCAGCGCTTCTGCCGACCCGGCGACAGTCACTGCGCCCGAAGCGTTGTAGGCGGCGAGTTCGACCCCCGTGCCCTCGACCAGCTGCGCGGCGCGCACGGGCGACAGGCCGAGCACGCCCATGCGGCCGTGGCCTGCGGTGCGGGACTGCAACTGGCTGCGGATGGCGATCACCCGGCAGGCCTGCTCCAGGCACAGCGAACCGGCGGCCCAGGCGGCGGCCACCTCGCCCACGCTGTGGCCCATGAAGAAGTCAGCCTGGACGCCCGCCTCCCGCAAGGCGGTGACCGTCGCGACCTGCGTGGCGAACAACAGCGGCTGCGCCACGCTGGTGTCGTGCATCGCCGCCTCGTCTGCGGCCGCAAGCCGGTCCAGCACGGACCAGCCCAGCATCGGCAGCAGCGTGCGGTCCACCTCGGTCAACGCCGCGCGGAAGCTCGCGCTGTGCCCCGACGCGGCCAGTCCCATGCCGGCCCATTGGCTGCCGTTGCCGGAGAAGACGAAGGCGACCTTTCCGGCCACGGCCGAGCCGGCCGCAACGTCATGGCTGCCACGGCCACCCAGCCAGTCGGTCAACGCCGCCGCCAACGCGGCATTCGAATGCCCGGCGACGACCAGCCGATGCGTGTGCTGCTCCCGCGACACGGCGGCGCCGCGGATCAGCGCGGCATCGAGGTTGCCGGCCTCCAACCGGTCCCGCCAGGTCGTCGCCAGGTCGCGCAACGCAGCCTCCGAGCGCGCGGACAGCAGCAGCGGCGTCTCGGACTCGGCCGGTCCGGGAACGGGATAGAGGTAGCGCGACCTGGCCGGCCGGGCGGACTCGAGCACCGCATGCGCGTTGGTGCCGCCGAAGCCGAACGAGTTCACGCCAGCCAGCAACCGCCCCTTCTTCATCGGCAGCGGCTTTTCCACCAGGGCGAGGTTCAGCTTGTCGAACGGGATGGCGGGGTTGGGTGTCTCGCAATGGAGCGATTGCGGGACCACGCCGTGGCGGAGCGCCACGACCACCTTCAGCAACCCGGCCAGCCCGCTCGCCGCTTCCAGGTGCCCGATATTCGTCTTCACCGACCCGATCGGCAGCGGCGACGAACGGTGCCGCCCCAGCACCTCGCCCAGCGCCGCTGCCTCGATCGGGTCGCCCGCGGGAGTGCCCGTGCCGTGCGCCTCCACGTAGCTGAGGTCGCACGGATCGATCTCGAACCGCGAGTAGACGGCGCGCAACAGGTCGGCCTGCGCTGCCTTGTTCGGCAGCGAGAAGCCGGTGGTCCGGCCGTCCGAGTTCACGCCGGTGCCACGCACGATGGCGCGGATGGTGTCCCCCGCGGCCAGGGCGTCACGCAGCGGGCGCAGCACGATGACGGCACCCCCTTCCGAGCGCACGTAGCCATCCGCCCGGGCGTCGAACGCGTGGCACCGGCCGCGGGGCGACAGCATGGACGCGGCGGAGAAGCCGACGAAGCTGTGCGGCGCGAGCAGCAGGCTCACGCCGCCAACCATCGCCATCGGCACCTGGCCGATGCGGATGGCTTCACAGGCCTGGTGCAGCGCCACCAGTGAGGAGGAGCACGCCGTGTCCATCGTCAGGCTCGGGCCGCGCAGGTCGAACGCATAGGACACACGGTTTGCCAGCGAGCACAGCGTCGCCCCGGTCATGGCGTAGGCGTCCATGATGGACGGATCGCCCGTGTGCAGCGTCAGGTAGTCCCAGGACGACCCGCCGACATAGACCCCGACGGACTGGCCGGCCAGCCGTGCGCCGTCCAGCCCGGCATCCTCCACGGCCTCGTGTGCGAGCTCCAGCAGTAAGCGCTGCTGCGGGTCCATCTGGGCGGCTTCGCGCGGCGAGATGCCGAAGAATCCGGCGTCGAACGCACCCACCTTCCCCAGTGTCCCGGCCGCAAAGGTGTAGGTCTTGCCGCGGTGTCCGCGATCCGGGTGCAGGTAGCGGGCCTTGGTCCACCGGTCGTCCGGGATCTCCGTCACGGCATCGCGGCCGTCCAGCAGCAGTGCCTCGAACGCATCGAGGTCCGCAGCGCCCGGGAACCGACACGAGACGCCGATGATCGCAATGGGCTCGTCATGCCCACCGCCCGGAGTCTGCTCAACGGGCCCTGATCCGTCCAAATCTTAACTCCGTCCCACCAGCGTCGCCGGGTAGTATGACATGCCCTTGCGGCGCAAACGAAGCCGATCGGCGCGCCGCAGGCATCGCCGTCCGCCTCCGCCTTTGGCACTATTGCACCGCGGCATCCAGATGCGGCATATCACTAAATGTGTCGATCTGCCCAAGCCGTTCGCGCTTTCGAAGCGTCTGTCGCTCCAGCGCAACTCCGGCAGGACCCCTCGGCATCGTATGCCGTCCCGGCCAGAGGGGTCGTCTTTCGCAGACCCGGTGCTTGATCGCGTGTTCAGGCCAGCTTCCTCATCCGTCGGCGGGGATCGCGGGACATTGATGCAAGCGGCAGGCCGCCCGGGTCGCGCCATGCCTCCGCGCGCCATCCTCGTCACCGGTGCATCGAGCGGGCTTGGTGCGGGATTGGCGCTCTCCTACGCTGCGCCGGGCATTTCGCTCTGGTTGACCGGCCGCGATGCCACGCGGTTGGACAGGACGGCGGCGCGCTGCCGGCAGGCGGGCGCCACGGTGGAGACCTCGCTCATCGACGTGGGCGATGCCGAGGCCCTGGGCCGCTGGGTCCTCGCCGCCGACGACGCCACCCCGCTGGACCTGGTCGCCGCCTGCGCGGGCGTGTCGGCGGGCCCGGCGCCGGACGGCACGCCGGAGGGCCTGGCGCTCGCGTCGCTGCAGGTGCGGACCAACCTCCTGGGCGTGATGAACACCGTGGAGCCCATGCTGGCACGCTTCCTCGCCCGCGGGGCAGGGCACGTCGCGGTGGTGTCCTCCGTGGCAGGGCTGCGCGGCCTGCCGTTCAGCCCGGGCTACAGCGCCAGCAAGGCCGGGGTCCGTGCGTATGGCGAAGGGCTGCGCGCCTTCCTGGCGCCGCGGGGCGTCGCCGTCAGCGTCATCGTGCCGGGCTTCTTCGACACGCCGATGACGGACCGCTTCATCGGCGACAAGCCCTTCCTGCTCTCGCTCGAGCGGACTGTGGCGATCGTCCGGCGCGGCTTGGACCGGCAGCGGCCGCGGATCGTCTTCCCGCGCCTGCTCGCCCTGGGGCTGGTGGCGGCCGATCTCCTGCCGGCCTGGGCGGGAGACCGAATCCTGCGCGGCGTCCACTTCCACATCATCCCTGGCCGGTAAGGTGTTGGTCCGCCTCGTCGGCGGCCTGGCGCTTTGCCTGGCCACCTGGTCGCTCGTGCTGCGGCGGGGGGCTGGCGCCAGGCCCCTGTGGCAGATGCCGGCGCTCGCCGCAGGTCTGGACGTGTCGCCAATCCTGCTCGGCTTCGGCGCCTGCCTGGGCGCCACGGCCCGGCCGTTGCTCGCCGGGCTGGTGATCGCAGCCTTGGCGGCCGGGCTGTCAGTGGCGGACCGGGTGAAGCGGATCGTGCTGGACGAGCCGGTGGTGTTCGCGGACCGGGCCGAGCTGCTGGAGGTGTTTCGGCACCCCAGCCTCTACCTGCCCTTCGCTGGTTCGGCCTGGGTGCTCGTCGCGGCCGGGATCGGCCTTGCAGCCATCGGCCTGCTGCTGGCCTGGGCGGAGCCGCCGCTGTGGTCGCGTTCGATACCGGCCGCCGCCGCAGAGGCGATCGTGTGCGCCGGCCTGGCCTATGGCTGCTTCGCCGTGCCGGCCGGTACGCCAGCGCTGCTGCGCCGGCTCGCAGCCCTCTACACCAGCCGGCTGCCCGTGTCCCGCGACCCGGCGCAGGACACGGCGGCGCTCGGGCCACTCGCCTGCCTCGCCATCCACGCCACGCTTGCGGCGGCCGAGCGGCCTGGGCGCCGTTCGACCGCCGTCACGGCGGCATCGCCCATGACCGTCCCGCGTGCCGGCCCGATCGTGCTGGTCCAGGCCGAGTCGTTCTTCGATCCGGCGCGGCTCCACCCCGCCCTGGCGGGCATGCTGCCGCATTCCGAGGCGCTGGCCGCGGCGGCCGTCCAGCGTGGACGCCTTGCCGTTCCGGCCTGGGGCGCCAACACGGTGCGCTCGGAATTCGCCGTGTTGACCGGGATCGACGCGGCGACGCTGGGGCTCGACCGCTTCAACCCGTACGAAGCCTTCGCCCAGGCCAAGACGCCGGTGCTGCCGTCCCTGGCGCGCGCCGCCAAAGCGTCCGGCTACCGCACCGTCTTCGTCCACCCGTTCGACCTCCGGTTCTACGGCCGCAGCCGCGTGCTGCCCCTGCTCGGGTTCGACGAGCTGGTCGGGCCGGAAGCCTTCGCCGCAGCGCCCCGGCGCGGCTGGTGGGTGGCGGACGAGGCGCTTGCCGAGGTCGTGGCAGCCGTGCTGCGCCGATCGGGGCCCCAGGTGTTCGTCTTCGTGGCCACGATGGAGGCGCACGGCCCCTGGGGCGCGGCGAAGCCCGGCGCGTGCGTGACGCTGCCCACGCCCCTGCTCGGCATCCCCGAGGCGGATCAGGTGGCGCAATGGCTCTGGCACCTCCAGGGCACCGACCGCATGCTCCAGCGCCTGTCCGAGATCGTGGCGGTGCCTGGCGGCGACGGCTGGCTGGCCGTATACGGCGATCACCAGCCGAGCCTGCCGGGCGCGTTCGCGGCGCTTGGCTGCACCGACCAGCGCAGCGACTATTTCATCTGGCGCAGTGCCCTGCCGGCTTCGCCCACGGTCCACGACCTCGCAGCCGAGTCGCTCGGCGCTGCGTTGGCGACCGCACTGGCCGCAACCTCATGAAGGAACCACCATGACGATCGAACTGACGATGCTGGCCTGGTCCATCGTCCTGGGCCTGGTGCATGCGGTCGGCACCGGCCAGGCCGCCACCATCCAGCACGGCCTGCAGTATGGCATTGGCCCGCGCGACGAGCAGAAGCCGCTGACCGGCATTCCCGGCCGCATCTCCCGCGCCTTCGCCAACTACATGCAGACCTTCCCGTTCTTCGCCGCCGCCGTGCTGATCGCGCACGTCGCCGGCCGGCATGGCTGGCTCACGTGGTGGGGCGTGCAGCTCTATTTCTGGGCACGGCTGGTCTACGTGCCGCTCTACGCCTTCGCCGTGCCGGTGCTGCGGTCCGTCGCCTTCGTGGTCGCGGTGGTCGGCATCGCCATGCTGCTGGTGGCGCTGACGTAGCTAACCCGCCAGCCAGCCGCCATCCACCGGCAGCTCGATACCGGTGACGAACCCGCTCGCATCGCTGGCCAGGTGCAGGACGGACTGCGCCACCTCCTCCGCGCGGCCCCACCGTGCCATGGGATGGCGCGCCAGCGAGGCGGCGCGGGCGGCGGCTGGGTCGCTGGCCCGAGCCATGGAGCGGGCCAGCAGCGGCGTGTCGATGGCGCCCGGCAGCACCGCGTTGCAGCGGATGCCCGCCGTCGCATAATCCAGCGCCACCGCCTTGGTCAGCGCCACCACCGCACCCTTGGACGTGACGTAGGCGGCGTTGTTGCGACCGCCGGCCCGGGCGAGCTGGCTGGCGACCGTCACGATGCTGCCCTGCCCGGCCGCGAGCATCGGGCGCAGGCAGGCGCGGATCCACACGAACGTGCCGGTCACGTTGACGGCCATGACGGCCTCCCAGTCCGCCATCGCGGTCTCGCCCGCGGGCTTGCCGCGGGAGATGCCGGCGGCGGTCACCAGCACGTCCACCCGGCCGAGCGAGGCCACCGCCCCCTCCGCCGCCGCCGCATCCGTCACGTCGGCGAGCAAGGTCTGGCAGCCTTCGGGTGCGCCGGGCTGCACGTCCACCGCCAGCACCGCCGCGCCCTCCGCCAGCAGCAGCGCCGCCGTGGCACAGCCGATGCCGGAGGCCGCCCCGGTGACGATGGCCGTCTTGCCCTTCATCCGCATCCGCGCCTTCCTTCCCGCCGCATCGAGGTGATCCCATGACCGAACGCGACTTCGTTGGCTACGGCGCCTCCCCGCCCGACCCGCGCTGGCCCGGCGGCGCGCGGCTCGCGCTCAACATCGTGCTGAACTACGAGGAGGGCAGCGAGCCCTCCTTCCCCGACGGCGACGGCGTCACCGAGGCCGGGTTGACGGATGGCGGCCGCGGCGGACCGGCGCGCGACCTGGCGGCGGAAAGCATGTTCGAGTACGGCAGCCGCGTCGGCGTGTGGCGGCTGTTGCGCATCCTGCGCGCCCGCCGCGCCGCTGCCACCGTGTTCGGCTGCGCCCTGGCGCTGGAGCGCAACCCCGCAGTCACCGCCGCGATCGCCGAGGCCGGGTTTGACGTCTGCTGCCACGGCAACCGCTGGGTCGACCATCAAGCCATGCCGGAGCCGACCGAGCGGGCGGAGATCGCGCAGGCCGTGGCGACGCTCACCCGCCTGCTCGGCACCCCACCGGCCGGATGGTATTGCCGCTACGGCCCCAGCCTCCACACGCGGCGCCTGCTGGTCGAGCATGGCGGCTTCCTGTACGACTCGGACGCCTACAACGACGAGCTGCCGTATTGGCGCAGCGTCGCCGGGCGGCCGCATCTGGTGGTGCCCTACACGCTGGTGAACAACGATGCGCGGTTCATCCGCAGCAGCTTCACCACGGCGGCCAGCTTCTTCGAATACCTGCGCGACGCGGCGGATATGCTGCTGCGGGAGGATCGTGGCGCGATGATGTCGGTCGGGCTGCATATGCGCCTGGCCGGGCATCCCGGGCGCGCCGTGGCGCTGGAACGATTCTTGGATTGGGTGCAGGCACGACCGGAGATCTGGCTGTGCCACCGCGTCGACATCGCCCGGCACTGGATCGCCACCCATCCCTGCGAAGGAGCCTGACCGCCATGCGCCGCCTGCTGCTGTGCCTCTCCCTGCTCGCCCCCCTGCCCGCCCTGGCGCAGGCGGACCACCCGGCGGACCAGCCCATCGTCATGGGCTCGGATTTCGGCCTGGCGCCCTGGATGGTGCGCGGGCCGAACGGGCCGGAGGGGTTCGGCGCCGACCTGGCGAACGAGATCGCCCGCCGCCTGCACCGCCCCGGCGCGCAGATCGAGGACGTGAACTTCTCCAACCTGTTCGCGGCGTTGTTCGCCAAGCGGATCGAGTTCACGGTCAACCCGCTGAACATCACTCCCGAACGTGCCGAGCGCATGCTGTTCACCGAGCCGTTCTTCGCCACCGGCAACGGCTTCCTGATCCGCGCCGGCGACACGATGACGGGCTTCGAGGACCTGAAGGGCAAGGTGCTGGCGGTGAACCGGGGCACCATCTCCGACACCTGGGCGACGGAGAACGCGACGAAATACGGCTTCGAGATCCAGCGCTACGAGACCTTCCCGGACTCGGTGCAGGCCGTGCTCACCCGCCGCGCCTTCACCGCGCTGAACGAGATCCCCACCACCGTCTACGCCGCGAGCCGCAACAAGGCGGTGAAGGTCGGGTTCAAGGACCTGAACGGCCGCAACTTCGGCATCGCCTTCCGCCTGGAGGACGCCGACTACCGCGACAAGGTGGAGATGGCGCTGGAGTGCATGAAGGCGGACGGCACGCTGCACAAGCTCTACGTCAAGTGGTACGGGGAGGAGCCGACGCCCGGCAGTGCGCTGGATACGGTGTATCCCGGCTACGGCGCACCGGGCTTCGCCCATTACGACCCGGCGCCGCACCAGCCCGCCTGCGGCTGAGCGGATGCACCGCCTGGTCGACACGTTCGGCAACTGGGCGGTGTTGCGGGCTGCCGGCCCGGCGGTGTTCGGGGGCCTGTGGGTGACGGTGCAGGTCGCCGGGCTGACGGTGCTGGCGGGCGTGGGCGCGGGCTTCGTGTTGGGCGTCCTGCGCTGCCTGCACTGGCGCGTCTTGGACGGGCTGATCGTCGCCTGGATCGACGTCTTCCGCTCGCTGCCGCAACTCGTGGTCATCATCGTGGCGTATTTCGCCCTACCCTACGCAGGCATCGCACTGTCGCCGTTCGCCGCCACGGTGCTGGCGCTCGGCTGCGTGCTGTCGGCCTTCTCGGCGGAAATCGTATGGGCGGCGATCGGTGCCGTGCCGCCGGGGCAATGGGATGCGGCGCGCTCGCTGGGGCTGCGGGGGCCGCGCATCCTCCGGTCCGTGGTGCTGCCGCAGGCGGTGCGGCTGGCGACGCCGCTGCTGACCAACCGGGCCATCGCGGTGGCGAAGGGCACGGCGCTGGGTGCGGCGGTGTCGCTGCCGGAGCTGCTGGGGGACGCGCAGAGCGCCACCGCCATCGCCGCCAACCCCTCCCCGCTGACCTTGGCGGGCGTGCTGTATCTCGGTCTGTTCCTGCCGCTGGTCGTGGCCAGCCGCTGGCTGGAGCGGAGCAGCGCCCGGGCGTGAGCGACTTCATCGACAATTTCGCCAACTGGCACTCGCTGGTGGAGGTGCAGTGGCTGCTGCTACAGGGCCTGGCGATGACGGGCTGGCTGTCGCTGGTGGCGCTGCCGCTGGGTCTGGTGACCGGGCTGGCGGTGGCACTGGCGTACGGCGCCGGCGGCCGCATCGTGCGCTGGGGCTTGCTGGGGCTGATCGACATCTTCCGGGCCTTCCCCGTGATCGTGCTGCTGATCCTGATTTTCTACGGGCTGCCCTTTCTTGGGCTGCGGCTGTCCAACTTCGCCGCCGTGGTGCTGGCGCTGGTGCTGAACAACGCCGCCTACTACGCCGAAATCTTCCGGGCCGGGCTGGCCGCCGTCCCAGCCGGGCAGACCGATGCGGCGCGCGCGCTCGGCCTTTCCCGCCTGCAGGCGGTCCGGATGGTGGTGCTGCCGCAAGCGGTACGCCGCGTTGTGGCTCCGCTGGCCACCAATTCGCTGGAATTGGTGAAGGAGACGTCCATCGCCGCCATGGTGGCATTGCCGGAATTGCTCCGCTCCGCCCGGGTGGCGCAGGACCAGACCTACAACCCGACTCCGCTGATGGCCGCCGCGCTGATCTATGGCGTGCTGCTATGGCCCTTCGCTCGGCTGACAGCGCGGCTGGAGCGGCGGATGCTGCACCGGGAGGCACGCTACAGCGCCATCGTTCCAGTTTGACGCTTCTAGCGTCTTGACTCCAGATGTTATCAAGATATGTCTTGATTGCGATATGTCGCGATAACTATGGGGAAGAAGATGCATTTCGGATCGAGACACCATCCCGGCCATGACCATCACGGCCGCCACGCCGTGCATGACGGCTTCGGCCGACACCGCCACGGCGAGGGCGGCCGTGGCAGCGGGCGCGGCCGGGAAGCCCGGCTGTTCGAACACGGTGACCTGCGCCTCGTCATCGTCGCCCTGCTCGCGGAGAAGCCGCGCTACGGCTACGACATCATCAAGGCGCTGGAGGACCGGGTCGGTGGCGGCTACAGCCCCAGCCCCGGCGTGGTCTACCCAACGCTGACCCTGCTGGAGGAGATGGGGCACGCGGTCATCAGAGAGGAGCGGGCGGGCCGCAAGCTCTACACGCTGTCACCGGAAGGAATGGCCTATCTGGAGGCCAACCGCGCGGCAGCCGACGCCATCCTGGGACGCATCGACGCCGGCGCCAGCACCCGGCGCGGGCCGCCCGCTCCCGTCATCCGCGCGCTGGAGAACCTGCAAACCGCCGTCCGGCTGCGGCTGAAGGGGCAGGATGCCACACCGGAGCAAATCCGCGCCGTTGCCGACGCCATCGAAGCCGCGGCCCGCGCGGTGGAGGATATCTAATCCATAGGAGCGGCTGACCTCATGCGCCCGCTGGACTGACGCGTGCCCGGCCAAATGCGATGTAAATGGGCACGCGACTTGGTTGGTCATGCAGGTCATTTCGCTATGGCTTTTGCAAGCTTTAGGCGCGGCTAAACTTAGACATTGTTCGTCTGTATCAGACAAACTTCTTGCCTTCCCCCGTTAAGGTTAAATCCGATCGATGTCGAGGCTGATCCGTTTCCCCGCCATCCGGTAAGTATGGGTATGTCGGGAGTGAGGTCCGTGTTTATGCCAAGTCACCACCAGGGTAATAGTATCATCTTTGGCACACAGTTGTATTACTTCTCCATCGCTCGTTTCCATTTCGATATTATTTGTTTGTAGCCCGTCACGAGTGATGCTCTCAATGTTACTTGCTGTTGCATTTATAGAATTTTGGCTGTCGCCGACACTGACATCTTCGAGCGCGAAGATCAGACGGTCTTTATCCCGGCGAACTCCAACAAGAGTAGCGTCATGAAAACTCACTTTGTCTTCGATGATGTTCATTGATTTCTTCCTGGAACAATATGTGAGCGCTTGCTGCCTCGTGGAACTGGATTGCCACTGGCGTCGAGATTGGCATCTCGCTTTCCAACTGAATCTGGATTTACTCGATGGTAGTGGTCCCTTCCCTCGAAACCAGGCTGCCCTGGACGAGCCTTATCAAAGGCGATTTCCTCGCCTGTCTCCGGGTTGGAGAACGTCCTGCGGCCTGCCTTGACTGCCTCTGGATCGCTGGTTTCGATCCAGCCCTGTTTCAATAAGTCGTCGGGATTTGCCGGCCAAGACTGCTGACCTCCACTTTCACCATCACCATCTTCAGGCGTCGAATCGGCTTCCTTCGGCGCTTCTTGCTGGACAATCATCGGCCTGCTTGGTGCCGGCAGAGACTGAGAAACATTAGGCTTCCCGCCAAAGATGATCGCCAAAAGGCCAAGGAACATCAGGCCAGCAATCCCGACAGGCGCGTCTGTGGCGCTGACTTTCACCACTTCGGGGATATCGCCGCTGGACACGGCTTGGACGGCTTGATAACTGGCGTTACCAAGGAAGCGCGGCCAATAATCGATGCCGACCTTCTGTGCGGCTGCCGCAAGGTCATCACCGGCTTTGGCCAGGTCGTCATGGGTTTGCCCCTCGACCATGCCCTTGGCGGCACTGCGCAGGCGATCGACCACCTCGTCGCTAGTGTATGGATCGAGCAACTGCGTCCGGAATGCGTCCCGGCTCAATGAGCGTGCGCCATACCAGGCGGCTACGGCAGTTTTCAAGTTGGCGCGGGCAGAGTCGCTGACGGCACAGTTCCAACGGCCGCGGTCGTTACGCGGCGCATGCGCGATGAGGCTGGACGACACATAGTCGACGCGCTGGCCGGCGTTGGCTGGATAAAACAGATTGTTCGGCTCGGCATGGTTGTCGCCATCATCGTCCCTGGGAGATGTCCCCGTGCCGAAATAGCCGTGTCCTTGCCGTCCTTGGTAAATCCAGCTTTCGTTGGCTACCATTCCGAAGTTCCGTGTGAGTTCGTGTTACGTTCTCACATTGAGGCAGGGAGTTTCAACGTTCCCAGTACTTGGCAGTCCGGGGATGTCGGCAAACCGAACGTCTTGACCGATGGCACTCCGCAGCAAGCCGCGCTCCGCTCATGGTTGGCACAGAACCGCGAGAGTGTTGTCTAGCAAGAAACAACGCGGGAGATGCCCGTGTAACCCGCATCAAGATGCGGGCTACAAGATCCTGGAGGCCAACCGGGTGGCGGCCGATGCGATCCTGGGGCGGATCGACCAAGCCTTCAGAACGCCTTGTAGAAGAAGGTGGTGCCGTGCCCAACGCCCTGTGCGTCCAGGGCGTAGCCCGGGATCGTGCCTACTTCCACCCAGCCGAGCTCGCGATACAGCCGGTCGGCGCCGCCGCCGACCCGGGTGTCGAGCACCAGCAGGCGCCGCCCGGCTTCCCGCGCCGCGTCCTCTGCCGCCAGCATGAGGGCGCGCGCCACGCCCTGGCGGCGGGATGCGGGCGCGACCAGCAGCTTGCGGATGTCCCCGCGATGCGGTTGGTTCGGCGGCATGTCGAGCCCGAGCTGCACGGTGCCGGCGAGCGTGCCGTCCAGCCAGGCGGCGAAGAGCCGCGTCCGCCCCTGCCCCACCGCCTGGGTGATGCCGCGCCAGAACGCCAGCGCGGGTTCACGGGCGAGCGGCGGCAGGAAGGAGACGTACGAGCCGTCGCCCACGCTATCCTGCAGGATGGTGGCCAGACCGCGTTCGGCGCTCTCGGCCGCGGCCACGTCCAGCGGCTCGACCACCAGTCCGCGGAGCGGCTTGGCATAACCGGCCTCGATCGTGTTGGAGGCGTTTCGCAACGCTCGCAGGCCGCCGCGGCGCAGGTAGCCATGCTTTTCGTAGAAGGCGTGGGCGCGGGTGAAGAGCACGTCCGACCAGAGCACCATGCGCTCCGCGCCGGCCCCGCGTGCGTGATCCTCGGCCAATTGCAGCAGCCGCAGGCCTATACCAGTGCCCCGTAGGCTCGCGTGGAGGTACACGCGGGACAGCGCCCAGGCGCCGTCGTCCGGGTAGGTCGCGGTCATGCCGACCACGCGGCCGGCCTGCTCCACCGTCCAGAGCCGACCACCCTGCCCGGCGACATGGCTGGCCAGCGCGTGGATTTCCGGCACCTCGGCTGCGACGTCGATGTCGACGCCGGGGTACTCGCCCCAGCAACCGGCGATCAGGTCGGCAAAGCCGGCGGCGTCCTCGTCCCGGCCGGGACGGATGTGCGGCAGGCCCTCACCCAACCCTCTCCCAGAGGAAGAGGGTTTTTCTTCTCCCTCTCCTTCTGGGAGAGGGTCGGGGTGAGGGCCAACGCCCGCGCCACTCACGTCAGTGAGCTGCAGAAGGCCTGTATGCGGCTGCACGCCTCGGTCAGCGAGGCGTCGTCGGTGGCGTAGCTGATGCGCAGATACGGGCTCATGCCGAAGGCGGCACCGTGCACCAGGGCGACGTGGCGCTCCTCCAGCAAGGCCAGGGCGAAATCGGCGTCGGTTTCCAGCATCTTGCCAGCAGGCGTGGTCTTGCCGATGCAGCCGGCGATGTTGGGGTAGACGTAGAACGCGCCCTCGGGCCGGTGGCAGCGTATCCCGGGGGCCTGGTTCAACGCGTCCACCACGAGGTTGCGGCGCCGGGCATAGGCCGCCGCCTGCACGGCGACGCTGTCCTGCGGCCCGTCCAGCGCGGCGGCGGCGGCGGCCTGGTTGACGCCGGAGATGCCAGCGGTGGCGTGGCCCTGCATGGCGACCATCGCCTTGATCAGCGTCTGCGGCCCGGCGGCGAAACCGACGCGCCACCCGGTCATGCTGTAGGTCTTAGACACGCCGCTGACCGTCAACGTCCGGTCCCGCAGCGCCGGCTGCACCGCCGCCATCGTCGCGTGCTGAAAGCCGTCGAACACCAGGTGCTCGTACATGTCGTCGCACATGATCCAGACATGCGGGTGCCGCAGCATCACCTCGCCCAGCGCCGCCATCTCCGCCGCCGAGCAGGCGGCACCGGTCGGATTGTTGGGGAAGTTCAGCATCAGCCACTTGGTACGCGGCGTGATGGCGGCGTCGAGGTCCTCCGGCCGCAGCTTGAACCCGTTGTTCTCCGGGCAACTCACCGGCACCGGCACGCCACCTACCAGCTTGGTCATCAGCGGGTAGGCGCCCCAGTATGGCGCGGGGATGACCACCTCGTCGCCGTCGTCCACGGTGGCCATCAGCGCGTTGAAGATCACCTGCTTGCCGCCGCCCGACACGCTGATCTCGTCCAGCGCGAACGCCAGCCCGCTGTCGCGCTGGAACTTGCGCTGGATCGCCTGCTTCAGCTTCGGCACGCCGTCCTGCGGCGTGTATTTGGTCTCCCCCCGCAGCGCCGCCTGGTGCGCGGCCTCCACCGCGTGGGGCGGGCTGGCAAAATCCGGCTCGCCGATGGTCAGCGCGATCACCGGGGTTCCGGCGGCGCGCATCGCCCGCGCCTTGGCCGTCATGGCCATGGTGGCCGCGACGGGGACGCGGGCCAGCCGGGCGGCGAGTGCCGGCACCGGTGCTAGCTCAGCTCGCGGCAGAAGTGCTGGATGCGGGTGCACGCCTCCCGCAGGAGGTCCGTGCCGGTGGCGTAGCTGACGCGGAAATGGCCCGGGTACATGAACGCCGTGCCGTGCACCGCGGCCACGCCCGCTTCGTCCAGCAGCGCCACGACGAAGCTCTCGTCGTCGGTGATGGTGACGCCCTTGGCCGTGGTCTTGCCGATGCAGCCATGGACCGACGGGAAGACGTAGAACGCCCCCTCCGGCCGGTGGCAGGTGATGCCCGGCGCCTGGTTCAGCATGTCCACCACAAGGTCGCGCCGCTGCTGGTAGACCCCGACCATCGCCGAGATGGTGTCCTGCGGGCCGTTCAGCGCCTCCACCGCGGCGGCCTGGCTGATGCTGGAGGTGTTGGACGTGGATTGCGACTGCAGCTTGTCCATCGCCTTGATCAGCTTGACCGGGCCGCCGGCGAAGCCGATGCGCCATCCCGTCATGGCATAGGCCTTGGAGCAGCCGTTCATGGTGACGGTGCGGTCCCGCAGCTTCGGCTCGACCTGGACGATCGTCGCGAAGCTGAAGTCGCCATAGGCGAGCTTCTCGTAGATGTCGTCGGTGAAGATCCACACGTCCGGGTGGCGCAGCAGCACGTCGCACAGCGCCCGCAACTCGGCGGCGGAGTAGGCGGCGCCCGTGGGATTGCACGGGCTGTTCAGCATGAACCATTTGGTCCGCGGCGCGATCGCCGCCTCCAGATCCTCCGGCAGCAGCTTGAAGCCGTTGTTCTGGCCGCATGGCACGATCACCGGTTTGCCGTCCGCCAGGGACACGATGTCCGGGTAGCTCACCCAGCACGGACTGGGGATTATCACCTCGTCGCCGACGTTCAGCGTGGCGACCATCGCGTTGTAGATGATCTGCTTGCCGCCGGTGCCGACGATGATCTCCTCCGGCGCGTAGTCGATCCCGGAGTCGCGCTTGAACTTCGCCGCCACCGCGCGGCGCAGCGCCGGCGTGCCCGCCACGTCGGTGTACTTGGTGTCGCCGTCCTGGATGGCGCGGATCGCCGCCTGCTTGACGTTCTCCGGGGTATCGAAATCCGGCTCGCCGGCCGACAGGCTGATCACGTCGCGCCCGGCCGCCTGCAACGCGCGGGCCTTGGTGGCGATGGCGATGGTCTGGCTGGGGCTGATGCGGCCGAGCCGCTCGGCGATGAGGTCCATGATACGTCCCCGGGTAAAAAGGCGGCTGCACCCTATGCCCGGGGTCGCCCGGCGGCAACCGCACGCTGTTGCAGCAGCCATGCACCGATGAGCGCAGTGGAGACGAACAGCAGGATGACGGTGGCGAGCGCGTTCAACTCCGGCGTGGCACCCAGCTTGAGCGAGGAGAACACCACCATCGGCAGGGTGGAGGCGCCGGGGCCGGAGACGAAGCTGGCGACCACCAGGTCGTCCAGGCTGAGCGTGAAGGCGAGCAGCCAGCCGGACAGCAGCGCCGGCGCGAGCAGGGGCAGCGTGATGCGGAAGAACGCGCCGCCGGGCGTGCTGCCGAGGTCCATCGCCGCCTCCTCGAGGTCCGTGCCGGAGCCTTCGAGGCGCGCCCGCACCACCACCGCCACGTAGGAGAGCGAGAAGGAGACGTGGGCCACCGCGATGGTCAGCGCGCCGCGGCGCGCGGGAAAGCCGAACGCCTGCTCGCTGGCGACGAACAGCAGCAGCAGGGACAGGCCGATCAGCACGTCCGGCAACACGAGTCGGGTGGCGAGCAGCGTGTCCAGCACGGTGCGCCCGCGCAGCCGCCCGAAGCGGACCAGCACGACGCCGGCCGCGGTGCCGAGGACCGTGGCGCCCGTGGCGGACAAGGCCGCCACCTCCAGCGACAGCAGCCCGGCGTTGATGAGCGCATCGTGGTGCCAAAGCACCACGTACCAGCGCCACGAAAGGCCCGACAGCACCGTGGTGAGGCGGGAGTCGTTGAAGCTGGTGAGCACCAGCAGGACGACGGGGATGAACAGGAAGGCGTAGCCGAACAGCAGGGCGGCCAGAAGGCTGCGGGAGAGCCTCATGCCTCCCAGTCTTCGACACGCAGGCCCGGGACGTGCGCGAACTCCCGCAGGTTGTGCGTCACCAACGTGAGGTCGCGGGCGCGTGCTTGCCCGGCGATGAGCACGTCCAACGGCCCGATCGGCGCTCCCGCCTTGCGCACCAGCGAACGGATTTCCCCTGAAGCGCGCGCATCGTCTGCGCTGAACTCCAAGACGGGTATATCGACATCTTCCAGTCGTACCATCAGTTCCGCTACGTCCGGCGCGTTCATCACGCCATACCAAAGTTCAGCGTAGGCGATCGAGGACAAAGCCAGGCTGCTGCGAGCGTGGTGCCGAACTCGAACAAGCAGGCTTCGCTTGCCTCGCATGAGGCCGGACACGACGTTCGTATCGAGGAGATAGCTCACTCGAACAATGGTCGGTCGGGCTGCTCCCCTGGATCCTCCTCTAGGGCATCGAGAAACTCCTGCGAGACCGGGCCGGTGATCCGGTCCAACCACGCCCACTCATCCTCGATCGGCTCCAGGATCACCGCCTTGCCATCGCGGCGGACCTGAACCTCCTTGCCGTCGAAGCGGAATTCCTTCGGCAACCGAACCGCTTGCGAACGGCCGGACCAGAATATCTTCGCCGTCGCTTTCATGGCGGTTCCTGTCATCTATCACTGCTACATACCACGGCGGCAGCGGCGCTCACAACCGCCGCTGCCCGGCCCGCAGCAACGCTAGCGGCAGCAACAGGCCGACCAGCAAGGCGTTCGCGAGGGCCGCAGCCATCGGCCAGTCATGGTTGGCGAAGAACTCGTTCCACAGCGCGCGGCCGATGGTCTGCGCGGACGGGCCGCCCAGCAGTTCCGGGATCACGTATTCCCCCACGGCGGGCATGAACACCAACGCCAGGCCGGCCGCGACGCCCGGCAGCGAGAGCGGCAGCGTCACCGACGCGAACACCCGCATCGGGCCGGCGCCGAGGTCGGCCGCGGCCTCCTCCAGCGCCGGGTCCAGCTTGGACAGCCGGGCGTAGAGCGGCAGCACCATGAACGGCAGGTAGCAGTAGACGATACCGACATACATCGCGAAGCGGGTGTAGAGCATGTGCAGCGGCGCCCGGATCACGCCGAGGGACAGCAGCGTCGCGTTGATCCAGCCCTCATCCCCGAGCAAGCCGATCCAGGCGACGATGCGCAGCAGGAAGCCGGTCCAGAACGGCAGCATCACCAGCAGCAACAGCAGCGACCGCCACTGCTCCGGCGTCCGGGCGATCGCCAGCGCCATCGGGTAGCCGATCAGCAGGCAGCAGAGGGAGGAGAGGGAGGCGACCAGCAGGCTCTGCAACGCCGCGTCGAGGTAGTAGTCGTCGTCGATCAGGGCCGCATAGTTGTCGCCCAGCAGATGCAAGCTCGGCCACCAGCCATTCCAGGTGACCAGCGGGTCGTAGGGCGGCACGCTGGCTGCCGCCTGCGAGAACGACAGCGCCAGCACGATCAGCGCCGGCATCGCGATGAACAGCAGCAGCCACGCCCACACCGGGCCGAGCACCAGCCAGCGGCTCATGCTGCTGCCCCTGCTTCTCCCTCTCCCTCCGGGAGAGGATCGGGTTGAGGGCGCTTTGCCAAGGTCGACCGCAATCTAGGCGGCACCCTCACCCAACCCTCTCGCAGAGGGAGAGGGTTTTTGGCAGTGGGCGGGTGGGGAGCAGCCTCATTCCGGGAGCAGGATGCAGGCGTCTGGGGACCAGGACACGCACACCGCCTCGCCCGGCGGGAGCGCCAGGCTGGCACCGTCGCCCAGTGGTTGGCTGACCAGCAGCGTGCCGCCGCCGACGCTCACGCGGTGGTCCACGACGATGCCGCGATAGGCGCTTTCCAGCACCTGCCCGGCCACGGCGTTCGGGCCGGTCGCCACCCCCGGGGCCACGCGCAGCCGTTCCGGCCGCAGCGCCACATGCAGGTCGCCGGCCAGGCCGCCCGTGTCCGCCTGCGCCAGCACGCCCAGGCTCGGCAGGTCGAGCACGCCGGGCTCGCGCACCCGCGCCGGCAGGATGTTGGCCGCGCCCATGAAGGCGGCCACGCTGCGGCTGACCGGGCGCTCGTAGATCTCCGTCGGCGTGCCCACCTGCGCCAACCGGCCGCCTTCCAGCAGGCCGATGCGGGTGGCCATCGACAGCGCCTCCTCCTGGTCGTGCGTCACCAGCACGAAGGTGGTGCCGAGCTGGCGCTGCACCCGCACCAGCTCCGCCCGGGTCGCCTCCCGCAAGCCACGGTCCAGGGCGGAAAGCGGCTCGTCCAGCAGCAGCAGCTCCGGTCGCGGCGCCAGGCTGCGCGCCAGTGCCACGCGCTGCCGCTGCCCACCGGACAGCGCCTCCGGCCGCCGGTCGGCAAACCCCTCCATCCGCAGCAGCGCCAGCAATTCGGCGACGCGACGCGCCACGTCCGCGCTGCCCATGCCCTGGCGGCGCAGGCCGAAGCCCACATTGGCGGCCACGCTCATGTGCGGGAACAGGGCGTAGGACTGGAACATCGTGTTCACCGGGCGGCGGTGCGGCGGCAACGCGGTGATGTCCCGCCCGCCCAGCGTGATCCGCCCGGCCGCCGGCGCGATGAAGCCGGCCAGGGTGCGCAGCAGCGTGGTCTTGCCGGAGCCGGAGCCGCCCAGCAGCACGAACAACTCGCCCTTGCCGATGCCCAGGTCCAGCGCGTCCAGCGCGGTCCAGCCGCCGTAGCGGACCGTCAGCCCGGCGATGTCGACGTGGCTCACACCCTCACTGTCCAGCCTTGAAGTGCTCCCACATGCGGGTCCGCGCCCGAATGGCGGCCTGGCTCACCGCCGCGACGGTGAAGGACCGCCCTAAGGCGGCGGCATCCGGATAGACGTTGGGGTCGTCACGGATCGCGGGGTCCACCTTGTCGCGGCTGGCCGGGACGGCGTTCGGGTAGTGCACGGTGTTGGTGATGCCGGCGACAACGGCCGGTTGCAGGATGTAGCTGATGAACTGCATCGCCAACGCCGGGTGCGGCGCGTCCTTCGGCACGGCCAGCATGTCGAACCAAAGCTGCGTGAACTCCTTCGGCGCGACGTAGGTCACGCGGTCCCGCTTGGCCTCGGCGGCGCGGGCGCTGGCCTGGATCACGTCGCCGGAATAATCCATGGCCAGGCAGGTCGTGCCGGAAGCCAGGGCCTCCAGCGCGCCGCCGCTGGCGAAGGTGCGGATGTAGGGCCGAATCGCCATCAGCGTCTTCTCCACGTCGGCCAAATCCCTCGGGTTGGTGCTGGACGGGTCATGCCCGAGGTATTTCAGCACCGTCGGGATCACGTCCGTCGCGCTGTCCATCATGGTGATGCCGCAGGAGGCGAGCTTCTTGGCGTTCTCCGGCTTGAACAGCAGGTCCCAGCTCTGCACCGGGGCATCCGGAAAAAGCCCGTCGATCTTGGACGGGATTTCCCCCAACCCGATCGTCCCCCACAGGTAGATCGCGCCGTAGGTGTTGCCGGGATCGCTGGCCGCCACGCGCTGGAGCAGGGCCGGGTCCTCGCCGGTGAGCGTGGACACGGCAGCCTTGTCGAGCGGCTGCAGCGCTCCGGCCGCGATCAGGCGGGCGAAGGTCGGCTCCGCGGTCGGCACGATGATGTCGTAGCCGGCGTGGCCGGCCAGCATCTTGCCCTCCAGCGTCTCCAGGCTGTCGTACGTATCGGAAACGACCTTGGCGCCGGTCAGCTTCTCGAACCCCTCGATCGCATGGGGATCCATGTAGTCGGTCCAGTTGTAGAGGTTGAGGACCTTGTCCTCGGCATGCACGCCCGACAGGGTCGTGGCCGAGAGCAGTGCCGCCAGCACCAGACGCTTCATGGGGTGGGACCTCGGACAGGATCGGCAGGTTTTTACCGGCCTCCGGGCCGGTCCGTCACCCCTAAATACAACCCGGCCGCGCGGTTGACTCCGGCGCCGGGTTGGCGGTCCATTCCGCCATGCAGCTCGGCGTCTTCATCCCCATCGGCAACAATGGCTGGCTGATCTCCACCACCTCGCCGCAGTACATGCCGAGCTTCGCGCTGAACCGCACCGTGGTGGAGAAGGCGGAGCGGTTCGGCTTCGATTTCGCGCTGTCGATGATCAAGCTGCACGGCTATGGCGGGCCGTCCGAGCACTGGGACCACAACCTCGAATCGTTCACCCTGATGGCCGGGCTCGCGGCGGTGACCAGCCGCATCCAGCTCTTCGCCACCTGCGCCGTGCTAACGATGCCGCCGCCGATCGCCGCGCGCATGGCGATGACGATCGACAGCATCGCACCCGGCCGTTTCGGGGTGAACATCGTGTCCGGCTGGCAGCGGGCGGAATACGCGCAGATGGGGCTGTGGCCGGGCGCCGAGCACTACCGCCGCCGCTACCAATACTGCGCCGAGTACGTGACGGTCATGCAGCAGCTCTGGTCCACCGGCCGGTCGGACTTCAAGGGCGACTTCTTCACCATGGACGATTGCCGGTGCAGCCCCCTGCCCTCCCGGCCGATCCCGATCATCTGCGCGGCGCAAAGCGATGCCGGGACGCGCTACGCCGCGCAATACGCCGACTACAACTTCTGCAACAGCTTCGGCGTCAACAAGCCGACCGCGGTGGCGCCCAGCGTGGCCCGGCTGGTTGCCGCCACGCAGGAGAGCGGCCGTCACTGCGGCGCGCTGATCCTGACCATGATCATCGCCGACGAGACGGACCAAGCAGCGCTCGCGAAATGGCAGCTCTACAAGGACGGCGCCGACCTGGAGGCGCTCGCCTGGCGGGAGGCGCAAGCCAGCGACGACCCGAGCACCGACCCGATGGCGCAACCCAACAAGCGCCGCACCATGGGCGACGAGAACCTGCCCACCAACCAGGGCCTGCTGGTCGGCAGCTACGCCAGCGTCGCCGCGATGCTGGACGAGATCGCGGCCGTGCCCGGCGTGCAGGGCGTGATGATGACGTTCGACGAGTTCGTCGGCGGCATGGAGAACTTCGGCACCCGCATCCTGCCGCTGATGCGCTGCCGGCAGCACTTGACCGCGTGAGGGAGACCGAGTTGAGCGACACGCAAGACCTCGTCGCGGCGCAGGTCGCCGCCTGGAGCGGCATCACCCCGCCCAACGAGCCGGCCAGGCGCCTCGCCGCCGACCTCGCGGCCACCATCGCCGCGTTCGAGGCCTTGCGCGGCCAGCTGCAGTTCGAGGACGAGCCCTCCAGCTTCGCGGCGGCGCTGCAGGACACCAAGGAATGACCGGGCTTGCCACGCTGAGCCTGGTCGACGCGGCAGCGGCGGTTGCACGGCGGGAGACCACGTCGACCGCGCTGCTGGCTGCCTGCCTCGCCCGGCTGGACGCGGCGGAGGACCGGGTCAACGCCACCATCTGGCTGGATCGGGAAGGCGCCTACCGCGCCGCCGAGGCAGCGGACAAGGCCGTGGCGGCCGGCGCCCCGCTCGGGTCGCTGCACGGCATCCCGATGGCGCACAAGGACATGTACTACCAGGCCGGGCGGCCCTGCACCTGCGGCTCGGCCATCCGCAAGGACTTCGTGCCGGACCAGACCGCCACCGTCATCACGCGCATGGCGGCGGCCGGCGCCTATGCCTTCGGCGGGCTGAACATGGCGGAGTTCGCGCAGAACCCGACCGGGCACAACGCGCATTATGGCGACTGCCACAACCCGTGGAACCTGCCTTACATCACCGGCGGCTCGTCCAGCGGCTCCGGCGCGGCGGTGGCGGCGCGCTTCGCCTATGCCGCACTTGGCTCGGACACCGGCGGCTCCATCCGCCTGCCCGCCGCCGCCTGCGGGGTGACCGGGCTGAAGCCGACGCAGACACGGGTCAGCCGCGCCGGCGTGATGCCGCTGTCGTTCTCGCACGACAATGTCGGGCCGCTGACCCGCACCGTGCGGGATTGCGCGCGGATCATGACGGTGATCGCCGGGTATGACCCGCTGGACCCGACCAGCGCCGCCGAACCCGTTCCGGATTACGAGGCGGCGCTGGACGGTGACCTGCGCGGCGTACGGGTCGGCGTGCCCAGCACGTATTTCCTGGAGGGTGCGGACGAGCCGGTCGTCGCCGCCCTCGACGCCGCCGTCGCCGTGCTGGAGGCACGCGGCGCCACCGTCACCCGCATGACGCTGCCGCTGATGGATGCGGTGTCCGGCTATGGCGGCATCGTATCCCGCGTGGAGGGCGCCACCATCCACGCCCGCTGGATGCGCGAGCGGCCGCAGGACTATGCGGTGCATCTCAGCGCCCGGCTGTATGGCGGCAACGCCATCCCAGGCACATACTACGTCGAGGCGCTCAGCCGCCGCGGCCCGGTGCTGCGCGCCTTTGCCAAGGAGGTGTTCGGCCAGGTGGACGTTCTGGCGACGCCGACGATCAGGACCGTCCTGCCGACGCTTGCCGCCACCGACATCGACGGCGGACCGCCGGGCACGGAGGCAAGGTTCATGGCGGTGTCGGCCAACACGCGCCCATTCAACTACCTGGGCCTGCCGGCGATCAGCGTGCCCTGCGGCTTCGACCCGAACGGCTGCCCGATCGGCCTGCAGATCGCCGGCCGCCCGTTCGCCGAGGCAAGGGTGATGAAGGTGGCGGACGCCTTTCAGCGCGACACCGAGTGGCACGCCCGCGTGCCGCCTCTTTGACGACCATGTCCGATCGCTGCCGGCATGTCTTTGTTTACTGGGAAGCGGATGGTTCGGTTCGGAGCGAATTATTGCAAACGACGGCAGGCTGGTGGCAACAGCACCGCCGTCTCGGGGAGATGCAACGTCGGGTCTGCCGAGACGCGTGTCCGTGTTCCCGTCCAACAATCAACGTGTCCGTCTATCCGGCCTTGCCCACATAATCGGACAGAGTGATGCGCCCTACTATTCGGTCGTTTGCCGGACAAGGCAGCTTGTGCCGCACCGGTCAGCAACGGCGGCTTGGGCGGGGACTCCTCATTCCAGGCTGACACGTGCTTAGGTGCGGCCGGTGTGGAGGTGCCGTGATATCAGCAGTGAAAGAGCAATCGATCCTTGTGAAGCGGTATGCTCGCGGCCGCCTCTATGAGACGCAAAACCAGAGCTACGTGTCGGTCGAGCAGCTCCGAGGATGGGCGGCCAAGGATGTTGCCTTTTCAGTTGTCGACACCGACACCGACACGGAGGTGACAAAGGCTCTGCTGGCCTCATGTCGTATAGGGTCGTCTCTCGCAACAGCCACCCCGACCGGAGCTAGGCGCTAAGGGGTAAACGGTTCCTCAGCTATCCGGCTCAAGCACTTACGTGAAGCGTTCCCAAGCGGACTGTCGTGACATACCCAATGCAGCACCAATAACTGCCCAGCTTACCTCTCGGGACCTGAGAAGCTCTACGACTCGTTGTAGCTGATTGCCCTTACCTTTGAGTGTTTCTTCGATTGCCTGAAGACGCTCCAGCAGGCGTTCGGTCGGGATTTGCTGATCCGATAGGGCGTTCGGCGTTTGTATGGGACGATCCGCGACGACCTCGTTACACAACTCGACGCACTCGTCACAGATGAAGACGCTCGCAGGCCCGGAAATGAGCTTACGCACGTGATGCTGTGATTTAAAGCAAAACGAGCAATAGAGTCTCTCCAATGGTGCTTCGCTGCCCGTGTCCATCGCAGTGTTTGGTAGGTTCTCGGCTGTAGCAGACATGTGCCTCTCCGTCAGAAATATCCTGACAGTCAGGTAGCTCCTGACATGAAGTGCGTCAAGGATATCCTGACAACCGGAGAGCCTGCGGATGTCTGTCTGAGCCGAAACCGGACGATGGCCGTAACGTGTCCGGCAGAGTTGATTTGACGAAAGCCCTCAGCCCTAGGGATGGCTATGGCCGATTACCGCCTCCAGCATCGAGCCGCGCCGCCAGGAAACGCCGCACCTCCGCTTCCGAAGCGGGGGCTGCTTGCGGGTCGCCGCCGACCTGATGGCCAGCATAGGCGTGCATCGGCACGATCGTGTCGAAGCCATGCGACGCACCGGGAAAGACGCGCAAGACCAGAAAGCGGCCATTCCGGTTAACGCGCTCCACCCACCGCTGGCAATGCCCAAGCGGAGTCCAGTCGTCGGCATTCCCGATCAGGATCAGCGTGTCCGTCGCGAGCGGTGCGCCGGGCGCCTCGCAGCCCGGATAGTAAGCGACTGCCGCCGTGAAAGCCGGTCCGCCCGAGGCCGCGACCGCGTCGGCCAGCACGGCTTTCAGTACGCTCCAGCCACCGTGCGAAAAGCCGATCACGCCGATTTTGCTCGCCATTATGTCCGGTCGTGTTCGCAGCCAGTCGGCTGCCCGAAAGGCGTCTGCTGCCCGTGCCGAAGGGTCCATGCGCCGACCCTCGCCACACACTTCGCGGATGCCTCGAGGACCGAAGCTATCCACCATTAGTGCGGCATACCCCCAGGCCTGCAGCCGACGCGCCCAAGTGCGGTAATGCGGCCCTACGCCGTCACAACCGTGGAGCACGACCATGGCGGGAAATGGACCTGGCCCAGCTGGCAGGAATAATTCGCCAGCCCGGCCGCTACGTGGCCCGCCTACGGTTGACGTGTCGAAAGCCGGTTGCGCCCGGGCTGTTACGATCCCGGCAAGCAGTAAAACGAACATCATCCGTATCATCCGACCGCCTCCTTTCCGGTCGGCTTTGCTGGCAAGGTCGCCACGGATGAGAACCACCAGGTCCAAACCTTACTCGCCCCTTCCAGCGAACAGGATCAGGTTGCCGTCAGGATCGCGCACGATGAAGGTCCTTGCGCCCCATGGCTCCGTCTTGAGCGTCTGTGCAAATGGCACGTCCGCCGCCTGGTATTCCAAGAACAACGGCTTGGCATCGTCCAGGGTGATCGACGCCGACAGCAGTTGCTCGCTGTCCCGAAGCTTCGGGTCAAGGACCGGCCTATCAACGCAGCGGAGGTTCAACCGCGCACCGTCACGCAGCACTTGTCCGTAGAAAGCCGGCTCGCCATAGGTGAACGCCACCGAAAAGCCGAGCTTCTTGGTGTAGAAATCACAGGAGGCCACAATATCGGAGACGAAGATCTGCGGTTCGGCTGCTACGAGGGTTGGGGCAGCCAAGGTATGGGCTTGCGTGTCGGTCATTGTCATCACTCCTTTACGGAGCGCCTCCCAGCTCTCAAACCCGGCCTTTCTTGCGATTAGTTCTTGCGCGTCCGACAGCTGGAAACTGTGGGCGAGCACTTCCCGGTCACTCAAATGGCGGTAGCTTGGCAGCACGATCCTGATGCGCGCCGCAACCGGATAGTAACGGTCACGGTGCCAACGGAGGTACAGCTTCGCCTGCTTCTTCAGGTTTTCAAGATTGGGCATAGGGCGCATTGCTGTTGACGATGCGTAGGCAGGCATAGCCCGACCGATCCGGAGATCGTTGCGCCCTACTGAACGTCGATGAGTATGATTGCCGGACGATAGTTCGTCAACGCCGACAGAGTGTTGGATCCTAACTCGGCTCCGTGTCCGCCAACCGTTGGAGACTGTTGAAAAACTCGCTTGCGGGCGGGTTTGGCGCTTGATTCCGTTCGTTATGACCGGACCGGAGATCACGACGATGATGGGCAAGCTGTTGGGGCAAGAGCCGCTTTTCTTCGGTTTCCGGCTTGAGGACCGCGTGCCCGCCGATCACCTGCTCCGCCGCGTCGACGCGGTGCTCGACTTCGGCTTCGTCCGGCGGGCTCTCGCACCATACTACAGCTCGACCGGACGGCCGTCGGTCGATCCCGAGCTGATGATGCGCATGCTGCTCATCGGCTATCTGCATGGCATCCGCTCCGAACGGCGGCTTTGCGATGAGGTCCACCTCAACCTCGCCTACCGCTGGTTCTGCCGCCTGGGGCTGGACGGCTGCGTGCCCGACCACTCGACGTTTTCCAAAAACCGCCATGGGCGCTTCCGCGACGGCGACCTGCATCGCCTGCTGTTCGAGGAGGTTGTGCGGGCGTGTGCCAAGGCCGGGCTGACACCCGGACGCGATGCGGCGATAGACGCGAGCACGATCGAGGCCGATGCCGGCTGCGAGCGCAAGTTCAACGGTGAGGCGGATACCGAGGCCTGGGACGAGCACGAGCGCCAGGCCCGGCCTGTGCGCGAGTACCTCGCCGCACTCGACGCCGTGCTGCCGGCTGCTCCGGACGAGCGCGAGCCAGCGCCGCCCAAATACACGTCACCTATCGATCCGCAAGCCGCCTGGTCGATCAAGCATGGCCCGGGACGGTTCAGCTACGCCGCAAACTACCTGATCGACAGCGAGACAAGCGTCATCCTGGGCGTCGAGGCTACGCCCGCGCGCCTGGGCGCCGAGGTGGCGGCAACGCGAACGTTGATCAGCCGCGCCGCGGACCGGTTTGGTTTCCACCCCGAACGCCTCGCCGCCGACAAGGCGTATGGCAGCGCAGGCCTCCTAGGCTGGCTGTTCGAACGCTGCATCGAGCCGCATGTGCCGTTGCTCGACCGCACGGCGCTGACCCAGGGCAAGCTCCCCCGCTCGGCCTTCACCTATGACGAGACCGCAGACGCCTATACCTGCCCCGAAGGGCACCAACTCCGCCACCGCGGCTACCAGCGTCGAACCCGCACGCATCGGTACAGCGGGTCGCCCAACACCTGCGGCGCCTGCCCGCGAAAGCCGGAGTGTACCGACGCGCCCACGAGGCGCGTGCTGAGAATGGTTGACGAAGCTGTGCGCGATCGGGTCCGCGATCTCGAAGGCACGCCCGATTTTGTCCGCTCCCGTCGCCTCCGAAAGCGGGTCGAGCGTCTCTTCGGCCAGCTCAAGCGCAACATGGGGCTGCGACGGCTCAAACTGCGCGGGCTACGCGGTGCCGCCGAGGACTTCACGATGGCCGCCGCCGCCCAGAACCTAATCCTGCTCACCAGGAAGCCACGCCCGCCTGAACGGGAGGGCAGCTTGCGCCCTGAGCCACCCCCGCATCGGCTGCTGACTACAGAGGTTCCGGCCGGAAAGCTGACTTCTTCAACAGCCTCGTTCATTTGACGGATCAGGTACGGGATTATGTCTCATCGGTCAGCAAGGCCCAACGTTCGTGATCGCGCCACTCGCCGCAGATGTGCAAGTAGCGCGGCGAGAACCCTTCCAAGCGAAAACCGAGCCGCTTCACCAGTTCGATCGAGCGCAGGTTGCCGGGCTGGATGTTGGCCTCCAGCCGATGCAGCCCCAGCACCCCGAAGGCGTGCACCGTGGCCAGCCGGACCGCCTCGGTCATCAGCCCGCGCCCGGCCAGGGCCGCCATGCCATAGTAGCCGAGGTAGGCGCTTTGGAAGGCGCCGGCCACGATCTCATTCAGGTTCACCACGCCCGCGACCCGGCCCGATGCCGCCTCGCGGGCGACCAGGCCGACGTTGGGACCGGAAAGCGTGCGCCCGAACCAAGCGTCGAAGCCGGCCTCGTCGGTGAAGGAGGCCGTCCAGGGATGGTGGTGCCCGCGGCTGTCCAGGTTGGCTTGGATAAGTTCTGCGGCGTCGGCGCGGGTCACAGGGGCGAGGACGATGGACATGGCCCCAGCTTCCCCGCTTGCGCCAGCAGCGTCCATGTCCGGTGTGGGAGCAGCCTCTCGAACTTGGCAGCAGTGTTCCGTCACTGCTCCCAAGTTGCCGCAGCCGAACCCAGCTCCGTTGCAGGTCGGTCCCAGCGCATGATTGCGTTCTCAACGCCGCCGGGCGGCCGAACGCGGCGCGCCGGTCCCCAGGCCGTCGCCTCGACCTCATCCAGGAGATCGCCTGGCACGGCAGGAGAAAGCGGTGTGGCCCCGCCCGGGGGCAAGGCGGTCAGAAGCGCGGCCGTGCGTGCCAACGAGGCCCGCGCTACGACGCCAACTCCCGTTGACAGCCGCTCCGTCAGCCCCCGGACCACGGCGGCCGCCATCATGTACCCTGTCGCGTGGTCAAGCGCCTGCACCCGGCAACGGTGTGGGCCGGTCACGACCGAACCGGCGCATTCCTGCGTCGGCGATGCCGCTGCTCATCTGCACCAAGCTGTCGAAGCCGCGACGTCCCCGCCACGGTCCTGACCAGCCGTACGCATCCAGCGACACATCCACCACGCCTGGACACGTGGCCGCGCGCCACTCAGCGTCGAAGCCCAGCTCAGCCAACGCGCCGGGGCGGTATCCGTGCACCAGAACATCCGCGGTGCGGAGCAGGCCCTCCCATGTCACCCGGGCTTCAGGACGGCGGAGGTCGAGGCGCGCGCAGCGCTTGCCCAGCACCACATCTGGCACCACGCTTGGCTCGTTCCATCCTGGCGGGTCGATCCGCAGCACATCGGCACCGAAGCCGGCCAGGAAGCGTGTCGCCACTGGGCCGGCAATCACGCGCGTCATGTCCAACACGCGTATTCCGTGCAAGGGACGACCAGCGATTGCTTGCCAACGCGGCATAGGGCCAGAGCTGCCCGGATCGCGGAACAACAAGGGCTCATCGGCGACGGCGCGGCCTTGCGGATGCGTGGCCCATTGTTCCCCGCTCCGCATCGCCGCGGCGCAGCCACCGCGCTCCACAATGGCGGCTTCCAGCGCTTCGGATTGCCAAAGGCGCACGGCGCGAGCGACCTGATCACGGTCCGGTGGTGTGTCCAGCACGGCCAGCGCGGCGGCCCGATGATGTGGCGCGTTGGTGTGCAGCTTGATCCAGCCGTCCCTCGTATCGTAATCGCCGGCTACCGCGTCCCAAGACGGCGCCATCTCCCACCCTTGCGGGCGAATGGACCAGCCAAACCACAGCGAGGCGAGCCGGCGATCCACCATCGCGTGAGCTGTCCTACCATTGCGTGCAGAAACGAACTCCGCGATCGCGAGGCAGGCCGCGCCGACAGAAGCGCCGGCCAGGTCCGACACCGCGAACACTGATGGCAGCTCTCCTTCTCCCCTGATTTCCAATCGGGACAGCCACTCCGGCGAACCACTCAAGGCGGTCCAGATGGTGGCAACAGCGTCGCTGGTGATGTCGAACATGACGCTCTCGCCTGATTGACGCCGGCAACCAAGCCAAAGCAAAACGAAGCGTCAATCTTGATCGAGATCATCAATATGGCTGCCAGGCCTGCATACCTGGTGAGTGCGGAGGAGGCGAGCAGCCGCCTCGGCGTGTCGCGCCAAACGCTTTACAGCTATGTGAGCCGTGGGCTGGTGCGGGCCGAGCCAGTGCCGGGCGACGCGCGCCGGAGCTTGTATGATGCCCGCGACGTGGCGGGGCTTGTGGAGCAGCGCGGGCGCGGTCGGGCGCGTCGCGCGGTGGCAGCCTCCACCACCAAGTGGGGCGAGCCGATCCTGCGCTCGTCGCTTACCCGCATCGCCGACGGTGCGTTCTCCTATCGCGGCCAGGATGCTGTCACCCTGTCGGAGACGGCGACGCTGGAAGAGGTGGCGAGCCTGCTCTGGGGTGAGGACGTGCCGCTGGTTCCAACCCCTGCGAATTCCGTCCCGGCCGGATCTGACCCGCTCGAGCGCTGCCTTTGCGCCGTTGCGGCTGACGCAGCCCATAGCGACTGGGCTTCACATCGTGGCCATGTCGTGACGGTCGCCTCACGTCTGCTGGGCACCGTCGCGCAAGCCGCATCGGGCGGAGCCGCTCCTTGTTCTAGGAACAACTTGCATGAGCGCATGGCCACGGCGTGGCGCCTGGACGCGGCCGGGACCGACCTGATCCGCCGGACGCTCGTGCTCTGCGCCGACCATGAGCTGAACGCCTCCGCCTACGCCGCGCGCGTGGTAGCCTCGACAGGAGCGTCGCTGGGGGCCTGCGTACTTGCCGGTCTCGCCGCATTGTCTGGCCCGCGGCACGGCGGCATGACCGACCGCGTGCGGGCAATAGCTGCCGACCCTGACGTCGTCGCCGACCCGATGCGAGCGTTCAGCGCCCGCCTAGCCCGGGGCGAGAAGCTCCCGGGTTTCGGGCACCGGTTATATCCTGAAGGCGACCCACGGTGCACGGCGCTGCTCGCGGCCTTTCCGGCCCGCGGGCATTGGCTGAGCATGATGGAAGCCGCCGTGCAGCTCACGGGTTTGCGGCCCGGCCTCGATTTTGCGCTGGCCATGCTGGAGGACACCCTGCCTCTTTCTCCTGGCAGTGGCTTGGCGTTGTTTGCGACCGGGCGAACGGTGGGCTGGATCGCGCACGCCCTGTAGCAGCGATGCGATAAGCAGCTGATCCGGCCCCGGGCCGAGTACATACCTTCCTGATGGCGACCTTCGGAGTTGGAAGGGGACGGGTGCCTCGTTGTCCGTCTAGGCTTCGTATGACGGACACTGAGCCACGGGTAGGCAGAACGTCTGCTTTGACGATCGGCGCATCAACTCGAGCGCCGGCTATGGGTTCAACAGTAGACGGTCCGGTGTGGCGAAGAGGCGAGCATCCTAAGCCCGCCGGACATTCCAGAACACCGGCAGACCCCTCAACGTGCCGGTCAGGCTCCGCTGCTGCACCGTCGGTTGGAAATACTGGCCCAACGGCAGGAACGGCACGTCCTCGAACGCCTGCAACTGCAGCGCCTTGCCGATCTTCTGCTGCGCCGAGAGGTCCGGCGCGTTGAACCATTCGTCGCGCAGCGCCTCCAGCTTCGGCGCGTCCGGCCAGCCGAACCAGGACTGGGCGCCGTTGCCGCGCATGCCTTGGCTGGTCGCCGGGCTCGCCATGTCGATGCCGGTGAAGGTGGAGAAGAACACGCTCCATCCGCCCTGGGCGAGCGTCGCCTTGCTGGCGCGGCGCTGGATGATGGTGCCCCAATCCGTCGTCTGCTGGTCCACGTTCATGCCGCAGCGGCGCAGCATGTCCGCCCCGACATTGCCCAGCGCACCGAGCGTGGGGAAGTCGGACGCGACCATGACAACGACCCGCTCGCCTTTGTATCCGGCGGTGGCGAGCTCCCGCTTGACCTTGTCGAAGTCCCGTGGGGAGGTCAGCGCCGCCATCCCGGCGTCGCTGGCGAGCGGCGTGTCCGGCGGAAAGTAGCCGAGGTCGGTGCGGTAGGCGGCAGTATCGTCGCCGGCGACCGCTGCCATGAAGTCGGATTGGTTCACCGCCCCCAGCAGGGCGCGACGGATCGCCGGGTTGTCGAACGGCGGCAGCAGTTGGTTGAACCGCAGGAAGCCGCAGTTGCCCGTCGTCTCCACAACGAAGGTCTGCAGCTTCGGGTCGCGTGCGAGCCGGGGCTTCTGGTCGAAGTCGAGCTTCTCCCACCAGTCCATCTCGCCGCGTTGCATCGCCGCGGTCGCGGTGGCGGTATCGGGGATCACGGTCCACTCGACCCGGTCGAAAAAGACGCGCTTCGGCCCGGCCGTCCAATCCGGCTCGCCGTCCGCTCGCGGCACGTAGCCGTCGAACTTCGCGTAAGCGACGCGGGAACCGGACACGCGCTCGTCCGCCAGGAAACGGAACGGGCCGCTGCCGACGACCTCCGTCACCTGCTTGAACGGGTCGGTCTGCGCCAGGCGTTCCGGCATGATCGGGCACATGTTCGGCCCGGCCTTGCCCAGCGCGTCGGGCAACAGGGGGAACGGCGCCTTCAGCCGGAACAGGATGGTCTGGTCATCCGGCGCGGACAGCTCGTCCGTTGCCGCCATCAGCGACTGGCCGAACGAGTCCCGCGTGCCCCAGCGCCGGATGGAAGCGACGCAGTCCCGCGCCAGCACGGGCGTGCCGTCATGGAAGCGAAGGCCGCTGCGCAAGCCCAGCCGCCAGACCCGGCGGTCATCCGCTACGACGGCGCCGGTCACCATCTGCGGCTGTGGCTTGAACGCCCCGTCCTGGCCGTAAAGCGTGTCGAACACCATGAAGGCGTGGTTGCGGGTGACGTAGGCCGAGGTCCAGACCGGATCGACCACTGCGAGGTCAGCCTGCGGGATGAACCGCAGCGTGGTCTCGGCGGCCGCCCGAACGATCGCCGGCGCCGCCAAACTGGCCACGCCCACGCTTTGCAGGAGGCGGCGACGGGAAAGCGTCATGGATGCTCCATCATCGGACGGCGCATCCTAAAAGCCGTTGCGGCCGGGGCAAGGCTGTGGGCCTCTCCCCGGCCGTTACGCGCTAGCCCTGGGCGGCGTCGTCGGTCCGGGCCGGACGCTGGCGACGATCCGCCATGAACTGATCGAACTCCTGCTTGTCGCGGGCCTGCCGCAGCCGGTCGAGGTATTCGACGAACTCCTTCTGCTCGTCCTCGAGCCGGCGCAGCGTCTCGCTCCGATACTCGTCGAACGCCCGGTTGCCGGACGGCGGCGCATAGGAGAAGCCGTTGGCATGGCGGCCGAACGCGTCCGGGAACCGCCAGCGGCCCCGCTCCATGCCGCGCCAGCGCCGGCGACCGAAGGCGCAGTACGCCAGCACGGCCAGCCCGACGGGCCACCAGAGCCAGAACGATACGATGGTGATCGCGATCCAGGCAGGACGGCCAATCTCGTCCAAGCGCGACGCACTGAAACCCATGGGGACACTCCGACGGTGAATGTTAATCACATTCACATACATGCGCTGGCGGGCCGACCACGTAAAGTCGCTCACGGATATGTTACCGCCCTAAGCCGAGCGAGCGCAAATAGACCAGCAATCCGGCCTCGAGCAGGTCCTCTGCGGTCATCGGCAGCGGCCGGCGTCCCGGCGAGGGCGGGCCCGTGAACAGCGCTGCGGTGCCGTGGCACAGCGTCCACACGTGCAGCGCCACCATGAGCGCCGGCGGCCGGGTCTTGCCGGGTGCCGCCGCGCAGGCGGCCTCCGCAGCCCGACGCACCACCGCGAAGGCCGCGTCCGCGGCAATGCGGAGCGGCGGGTCGGTCTCACCCGGCGCGCCGTCGAACATGGCAGCGTAGGCCGCCGGGTCGTTGCGTGCGAACTGCAGGTAGGCGCGACCGCATCGCTCGATGGCTGCCGCAGGGTCGGGGCGGCCGTCGTTCCACGCCAGGAGCAGATCGTCACGCAGCCGCTCGAACCCGCGCCGCGCCAGTTCCGCCACCAGCGCGCCGCGATCACGGAAGTGCCGGTAGGGCGCGGCCGGGCTCACCCCCGCCGCCCGGGCCAGTTCGGCGAAGGCGAAGCCCGCCAGCCCACGTTCCGCGATCAGGCGTCGTGCCGCCTCGACCAGCGCCTCGCGCAGGTTGCCGTGGTGGTAGCTGTCACGTCCGAAGCTCATGTGAGGAGGGCTTACATGACAGGGAGGGCTTTTGACACACCGGGCCCGCGCTGTCCGCTCATGGAGGGCACAGGCGGGATTGGCGCAGCGCGTCGTGGAAGTCGCTTCCGATCTCGGCCACGCTGGCGGCGCACGCCGTCTGCGCCATCGCGGTAGCGTCCTCCTGCCGGCCTTGCAGCGACAGCGCCAAAGCGACGAGGCCGCGCAGCGTCGTGCCGTACAACACGGGGAAGAGCGGCTGCAGCCCATCCGCCAGACGCAACGCGGTGCGGAAGTCGGCTTCGGCGGACGCGAAGTGCTGGGCGCCGTAGTACTGCCGGCCACGCTGCTCCCAGGCGCGCGGATCGTCCGGATAGGCCGCAACCAGGCGCTCTGCGTCCGCCAGCGTGGCCGCGGCCGGGCTGTCCGCGGCCAGGTGCCGGAACGGCGAGTGCCGGAAGGCCAGCGCAGCGCTCGCCGCCGCCAGCAGGAAGAGCAAGCCGACCAGCAGCGCCAGCACGGCGACGACCGGACGGCTGCGCGACGCCGCGCCGCGGGATGGCCAATATCGCAGGAGGAAGATGCCGACCAAGGCCCCGCCGAGCACGCCGCCGACATGCGCGACGTTGTCGACCCCACTGACGCCCTCGCCGGACAGCCACGGCAGCATCGTTCCAAGCAGGATGATCAGCGAACGCCGCCGCATGGAGTCGCCCGCCGCGTCGTCCACCCGCAAGCTGCCGAGGAACCCGGCGCCGCACACGCCGAGGATCGCGCCGGATGCGCCGACGACGGTCAGCTCCGGCGGGTCGGTCGCGAGCGACATCAGCGAGGCGCCCAGTCCACCCGCACAGAACGCCAGCAGGAACCAGGCGGCGCCGAAGATGGACTCGAACAGCAATCCCGCCGCCAGCAGCGCGGCCTCGTTGAACAGCAGATGCTCCGGCGACCCGTGCAGCAGGACCATGCTGCCCACCCGGTACCACTCGCCCGCGGCCCGAACCCGCTCGCCGTTCAGCGCGCCAGCCGCCAGCAGGGTCGCGGTGCCGGGATCACCGGCGCCCGGCGCGAGCCGCACCTCCAGGATGAACACCGCGGCGATGGCGACCGCGAGGAAGACCGCCAGGGAGAAGACCTGCGCCACCACCATCTTCATCGCGTCGGCAGGCACCGTCACCTGCCGGGCATGGCTGAAGGCCCGGCACCGAGCGTCATGCCGCGATGCGGTCGAGCCCGGCCATGTAGGGGCGCAGCACCTCCGGCACGGTGATGGAGCCGTCCGCTTCCTGGTATGTCTCCATGACCGCGATCAGGGCGCGGCCCACGGCCACGCCCGAGCCGTTCAGCGCGTGCACGAACTCGACCCGGCCCTCCGCCGGGCGGTAGCGGCCATTCATGCGCCGGGCTTGGAAGGCGCGGGTATTGGAGCAGGAGCTGATCTCCCGCCATGCCCCCTGCCCCGGCAGCCACACCTCCAGGTCGAAGGTCTTGGCGGCGCCGAACCCGGTATCCCCGGCGCAAAGCAGCATGCGGCGATACGGCAGGCCCAGCCGTTCCAACACCGTCTCGGCGCAGCGCGTCATCCGCTCGTGCTCCGCCTCGCTGTCCTGGGGGCGGGTGATCGACACCAACTCGACCTTGCGGAACTGGTGCTGCCGCAGCATCCCGCGCGTGTCCCGCCCGGCCGACCCGGCCTCCGACCGGAAGCAGTCGGTCAGCGCCGTCATGCGCAACGGCAGGCGCGTCTCGGGCACGATCTCGCCGGCGACCATGTTGGTGAGCGGGACTTCCGCCGTCGGGATCAGCCAGCGTCCGTCCGTGGTGCGGAACATGTCCTCGACGAACTTCGGCAGCTGGTTGGAGCCGTAGGCCGTGGCGTCGTTGACCAGCAGCGGCACCGCCGTCTCCTCGTAGCCGTGCTCGGCCACGTGCAGGTCCAGCATCCACTGGCCCAGCGCGCGTTCCATCCGCGCGAGCGGGCCGCGCAGCACGGTGAAGCGCGACCCGGCCAGCTTGCCGGCGGCCGCGAAGTCCATCAGCCCAAGCGCCTCGCCCAACTCGAAATGCTGGCGCGCTCCGGGCAGGTTGGCCGGCGTGCCCACCTGCTTGACCTGGACGTTGGCCGCCTCGTCCGTCCCGTCCGGCACATGGGGGTCGAGGATGTTGGGCAGGCTGGCCAACCGGGCGTCCAGATCGGCGCCAAGCGCCACCACGCTCGCGTCCAGCGCCACGATGGCGTCGCGCAGCGAAGTGGCCTCGGCCTCGAGCGCGACCGTGTCGGCGCCGGCGCGGCGCAGCTGCCCGATCTCCTTCGCCAGCGCGTTGCGGCGGGCCTGACGCTCCCCGAGCTCGGTCTGCGCGGCGCGGCGCTGCCCGTCGAGCGCCACGATCTCCGATGCCAGGCACGGGATGGCCCGCCGCCGCATGGCGTCGTCGAACGCCCCAGGATCGTCGCGGATCGCGCGTATGTCGTGCATCGGCGTTGCAGCCCCTCTCTCCCGCGCGTTTGGACCGGGGCACGCGCACGGTCAAGCGAGCTCCTTCTCCTCCTGGGCGGAGCTGGTCAAGGTTCCGCGGGCGCAAGCCCGTGGAATGCCGGCGTAGGGGAGGGTCAGGGTGAGGGTCGACCCGCTCGCACCGGTCGGCGTGTGTTGGACCCTCACCCTGCCCTCTCCCAGAGGGAGAGGGTTTCACACCAGGGCCGCTCGGTGTGCAGGATACCAAGGGCGGCGGCGACAGGGGCGCGCCCGGCCCTCACGAAGGGTTAACCCTGATCAGGCAGGGTGGCACTCCAGGATAGGGGAGGCCCGACTCCCGCATGAACAAGCAGCATTTCCCGGCTCTGGACGGCCTCCGGGGCGTCGCGGCCATCAGCGTGGTGCTGTACCACTACACCTACGCCGGCGCGGCCTGGTTTCCGCAGGGCTATCTGGCAGTCGACCTGTTCTTCGTGCTGAGCGGGTTCGTCATCGCCTTCTCCTACGAAGACAGGCTGCGGTCCGGCCTGTCGCCCGGCGGCTTCGTCGTCCGCCGCCTGATCCGTCTGTATCCGATGATCGCCGTGGCCAGCGTGCTGGGCGGGTTGGCGGCCTATGCCAAGCTTGCAGCCCAGTCGAACGGCACCGATCCGGCGTCCCTGCTGGGCTTGCTGCTCTGCTCGTTGACGCTGTTCCCGCAGCTGCAAGACACATATCTGGGCAAGGAGATATTCCCGCTCAACGTGGTGCTGTGGACCCTGTTCTTCGAACTGGTGGCCAACCTGGCCTATGGCCTGTTCGCGTTCAAGCTGAGGAGCCGCTACCTGATCGCCGCCGTGGCGGGCTGCCTCATCGTCCTCGCCCTATCAGGGCCGTTGGGCGGCAACTTGACGGACGATTTCCTGCCGGGTTTCCCACGGGTGATCGTGGGTTTCTTCGCTGGCGTGTTGCTCTACAGGCATCGGCGCCTCGCGCAGTTCCGATCCTGGAACCCCGGGTTCGTGCCTCTTTCCGTGGCCATCCTCCTCGCGTTCTGGCTTCCCGTCGTCCCACAGGGCGCGGTGTTGGTCGCCGTGTTCGGCCTGTTCGCCGTCGTCGTGTCGCTCGGGGCGGCTATCCCGGCGCCACGGAGCGCGGGCAAGGTCTTGCGAGGCTTGGGTGACCTCTCCTACCCGCTCTACGCGCTGCATCTGCCGCTCCACGGGTTCCTTGCGGCGGCCGAGAGGAAGCTGCCGATCGTCCGCTTCTTACCGGCGACGGGGCTGGAAATCCTGTCCACGCTCTGCGTCGTGGGCGCGTCGGCGGCCGTGCTGAAGCTCTTCGACGAGCCGATCCGGGCGCGCCTGACGCGGCACCTCGTCAGAAAGTCCAGGAGCGCGGTCGTTCCAGGCTGACGACGCCCTACCGGTCAGCCTTTTCCGGGACGAACTCGAACGCGCCGAAGCCGAGTTTGCCGAGCCCCTTGCTCACCTTCATGCCATGGCGCGGCGCGCGGGTCGCAGCGTAGAGCGCGCCGTAGACGCCGAGTTGGCCCAGCCCGATCATGCCCGTGCCAAGCCGCGTCACCACCCGGTGGTCGCTGATCGCCAGGCGGACGGCGGCCGAGTGGCGGGCGCTGCGTTGCAGGCGGGCGCTCATGTAGCGGGGGCTGAGCCGTGCGGCCTCGTTGAACTCGCGCACCTGGGCACTCGGGCACCAGACGAAGCGGCGGCCACGCTTGGCGAGGCCCAGCAGCAGCATCGTGTCCTCCCCGCCGCTGCGGCCGAACACCTCGTCGAACGGGGCAGGCCCGGCCAGGCAGGTCGCCCGGCGCAGCATGGAGTTGCCCGTGCCCAACCCTCGCGCCTGCGGCGGCCACCAATCCAGCGGGCGGATCTCGGCATCGGCCGGCAGGCGGAAGTCGGTGGTGTAATAGGCGCCCTCCGGGTCCCAGGCCGGCGCGGCGCCGCCCTCGAACACCGGGTATTTCGGGCCGAAGCTGGCATCCGCGCCGGTGCGCCGCAGGCATTGGAGGTGGGCCGAGAGCCAACCCGGCTCCGGCGCCTCGTCGTCGTCGACGAAGGCGACCAGCGCGCCCGCCGCCGCCGCGACGCCGCGGTTGCGGGCGCGTGCGATGTTGCGCTCCCCGGCCTCCACGTGGCGCAGCGGCACGGGTGAGTCGAGCCCGGCCACCAGCGGCGCGGCCAGCTGGTCCGGATGGTTGTCCGCCACCACGATCTCCCACGCCACATCCGGCAACTCCTGCGTGAAGCAGGCGCGCAGGGTCCGCTCCAGCAGCGGGAGACGATCGTAGCAGGGGATCACCACGCTGACTTCAGGCTCTGTCAAGGCTTGCTCCTGCAAGATAGAGGGACGAGATGGCCGCTGTTGCAGCGGTGCCGGGAGTGGACGAGTGGACGCGACGCGCAGCGACGATATCCCCCCATGGGTTAACCGCCTGACTACCACCGTGCTGGCGCTCATGCTGCTCTACGCCATCGTCGGCATCCCCGAGTTCAACCGGGACGTCGCGGTCGCCACCGACTACGTCAACCCGCTGAACCGGATCATCTGGCTGGGCCTGCTCGGGCTGGCCGCACCCGTCGCGCTGGTGCGCTGGCGCGCCGTGCTGGCGCTGACGCGGGCGTCGTGGCCGCTGCTGCTGCTCTACGGGTATTTCATCGCCAGCGTGTTCTGGGCGCTGGACCCGGAGGCTTCGTCCCGCCGCATCATCTTCGCCATCGTGCAGCTGCTGCTATCGATCGTGCTGCTCTCGGGCCTGAAGCGCGCCGCCACCCTGCACGTGCTGATCGCCGCCGTGTGCGTCGCGGCCGCGGTGGAGGACCTCGCGGCCTGGGCGCTGTGGCCGGGCTACGCGATGACGGAGGATGGGCTGGCCGGGCTGCAACTCCAGAAGAACCAGACCGGGCTGCTGATGATGTATGGCTGCCTCTCGGCCAGCAGCGCCTTCTTCCTGGTGCGCCACCGCATGGCCCGGCTGGCGATCGCCGGGTCTGTCGCGCTGATGGCCTTTCTACTGGTGGCGACCCGGTCGACCACCAGCCAATCGATCGTTCTGCTGGCGCCCGTGGTCATGCCGGCCGTGCTGCTGGTCGCCCGGCTGCCGGCACGGATGATCTGGGCAATCGTGGCGGCCGTGCTGGCAGGCCTCGTCGCGGTGGCGTTCGCCTACTTCGCCTGGTGCGGCCTGATCAACGCCGACCCGTTCCTGCCGATGCGCGACGTCACGTTCACCGGGCGGACCGATCTCTGGTCCTTCGTGCTCGGCGAAATCCCCAAGCGGCCTTGGCTCGGCGCCGGCTACAGCTCGTTCTGGGCGATCAACCCGGCCGTGCAGCCTAGCCTGAAGAGCGACATGTGGTTCGGCACCTACGCCATCATCAACGAGGCGCATGAGGGCTACCTCGACCTGCTGGCGACCACGGGCGTCGTGGGCCTGGCCGGCGCGCTGTTCGTGCTGGTCCGCACCATCATGATCGCCGGCCGGGCCATCGTGCGCGCGGACTCCGCGGCCGTGGCCCGGCAGAGCGGGCGGCTGGCCTACCCGACCGCGGCGTTCCACATGGCGCTGCTGGTCGGCCTGGTGGTGCACAACTTCACGGAGAGCAACCTGTTCTCCAACAACTCCGTGCTGGCGGTGGCCTTCGTGCTCGCCGCACTGGACCTGCAGAAGTGGCAGCTCGCCACCCGGCAGCCGGCGCGGGCGCGCTACCCCAACCCGCAGCCGTTCAGGCTGCCACAGCCAACGGCCGGCGCAGGCGGTGCTGCAACACCAGCGCCATGATGACGATCTGCGTCGTCTGACCCATCAGGGTGGCCAGCACGGCGAACGGGTAGTCGAAGCGCTGCAGCAGGCCGAAGATCGCGACCGACGTCACCAGCGCGCCCGCCAGGTCCAGCATCGCCAGGCGCTTGAACTCGCCCAGCGCCAGCATGGCCACGTTCAGCGCCAGCGCGATGCTGCCGAGCATGACGTTGGCGCCCCACAGGTAGCCGAGCAGCCCGATATCCTGGTAGCGGCCGTGGTACAGCACGCCGGAGATCCACGGCCAGGCCGCGATCACCAGGCCGCTCCAGACGAAGCTCCCGGCCGTGCTGACGGTGGCGCCGACCAGCATCACCCGCAGCAGTCCCCCGCGGTCATCCTCCGCCCGGCAGGCCGCCATCTGCGGATAGCCGATCGAGGACCAGGCGGCCGACAGCATCCAGGCCGGGCGGACCACCACCTGGACGGCCGAGAGTTCCGCGAGCGCGGCGGTGCCGAAGCGGCCCACCACGGCGAAGCTGTAGAGGCGGCTGGTCACCTCGCCGGACGCCGCACCCAGCACCAGCCAGCCGGACCCGCGCAGCACGCCCAGATAGCGGCGGATTTCCGGCAGCTCCAGCATCGGCAGCATGCCGGCCAGAAGCACCAGCAGCACCACCAGGGAGACCCCGCCATAGGCCGCGGCGGTCAGGAACAGCACCCGCTCGGCATCCGGGTGGAAGCCCAGGAGGTAGTCGCCGCCCAGCAGCAGGACCGCCGCGGCCAATACGCCCCCGGTGAGGCAGGCCGCCAGCAGCGGTCGCTGGCGGGAGAAGGCGAAGGCGCGGACGTATTGGAACAGGAGGAAGGCGGGGATGAACAGCACCGCGCCGGGCGAGGCGAGCTCGGAGCCGGACAGCATCAGCGCCCAGTCTCCCAAGCCCACGCCGATGGCGGCCAGGGCGGAGATGCCAAGGGCGAGCGACAGCAGCAGGCGCTCCGGCTGCCGCCGCTCCTCCGGCCGTTCCCGCGCCGAGGGCAGGCGGTAGAGGTGCGCGATCACCAGCGTGCCCTGCGCCGTGCCGAGCACCCAGGCGACCGACAGCCAGAACACGTACACGCCGTAGGACTCGGTGGCGCCGTTGCGGATCAGCCAGAGGTTGATGGCGAAGGTCAGGATCGATCCAAATCCCTGCTCCGCCAGCGAGACGACGAACTTCATGCCGCTTCCCGCGACGGCTCGGCCGCAGCACCGCAGTCCGGCGGATCGAGGAATGGCAGGCCCATGTCCGGCTTGTCCGCCCGCTGGCCCAGCACCCAGCGATACACCTCGAAGGTCTGCCGCGCCTTGGCCGGCCAGGCGAACAGGCCGAATGCCCGCTCCACCCCGCGGCGGGATTTCTCCGCCAGGCAGCCGGGATCGGCCAGGACGGTTTCCAGCGCAGCGCGCAGGCTGGCGATGACCGCGCCGCGGTCGCCGAGTGGCAGCAGATAGCCGCTGGCGGCGCTGACCAGCTCCGCCGGGCCGCCGTAATCCACCACCATGGGGACGACGCCGGCCGCCATCGCCTCCAGCACCACGGCGCCGCCGAATTCGCGCACCGAGGGAAAGGTCAGCAGATCCGCCTGCTTCAGGCGGTCCGCCAGGTCGAAATGGGAGAGCTTGCCCGCGAAGGTCACGAATGCGTCGAGCCCGAGCTCCGCCACCATGCCGTCCAGCCGCTCGCGCTCCGGGCCGAAGCCGATGACCTCCAGCGTCATGCGTCCGTCCCGCAGCAGCGGCGCCGCCGCCTCGATCAGCATGTCGCAGCCCTTGAAGGGCACCAGCCGGCCGAGGAACACGGCCCGCAGCGGCCGGTTGCGGTAGCTTTCGGCCGAACGCGGCGCCGGGCGGGGGAAGCGGGCCGGGTCGATCCCGTTCTCCGGCACGTAGACGGCCTTGCCGTGCCATTTCCGCGGCAGGTCCGCCATGGCGCTGGCGCCCCCGACCATGATGGCGGACGCGGCGTCCCGCGTGCGGCGGTAACCCGGCACCAGCCGGTACAGGCCGCGCAAGCGGGACAGGAACTCGCCCTCCTGCCGTTGCAGGCTCGGGAACTGCTTGGGCCAGGGTAGCCCGCCATTCAGCGGACCGAGGATGAAGGGGATGCCAAGCCGCCGGCAACGCGCCGCCAGCAGGCTGGGCACCGGGGCGCTCAGCGGCGTGATGCGGTGGACCAGGTCGTACTCGCCTGCCCGCAAGGCGGCGCGGAACTGGCGCCAGACCGCGCGCTCCATCAGCAGGTAGGCCGGCGTGGTCAGCGCCGTCAGCATCGCGTAGCCCTTGCTCGGCCCGCTGATGCGCTGCACCAGCCGGTGCACGGGTTGGACCAGCCAATCGGTGTCGAACGCCGTGTAGTCCCGCCCCTCGGCAAGCCCGGCCCGGTCGAGCGCCGGGCGGTTCCAGTTCCGGGTGACGAGGTGTGCGTCGACCAGTTCGGTCAGCGCGTGGTAGTGCGACCAGCCGACCAGCGGCACGCTTTCCCATTCCGGGTTGCAGGAATCGGCGATCACCAGCACGCGCAGGCGACGCCCGGGCGCGCCGGCACTCTGGCCGGGCATGGCAGGCGTGGCGATGTCGACCATGGAGCGTCCTGTTGCTGGGACCAGACCGCGACAGCCTGCCATAGGTTTATTAATGAGGTGAAACGGCAGCGTATTGGCTCGATGGTTGCGGTTTACCCACCGTTCATGCGTCCGTCGTAGGATCGCGTGTGAACTCCAGCCCCTGCGTGAGGGACGACTCCGACCGATGATGGACCTTGCGCCGACTTCGACCGACAACCCGTTCCGCCGCCGCCGGGTCGAGACGCTGAACGCCATGATCGCCGAGGTGAAGGCCGGCCAGCCCGGGTGCAAGATCATCGATATCGGCGGCACGCGGAACTTCTGGCATACCTGGCGCGAGCACATCCCCTTGGATGGCGTCCAGGTCGATTGCGTCAACATGGACGAGCACCACGCCAGCGACAGCGGCTACGACAAGATCAACTTCGTCAAGGGCGATGCCCGTGCGATGCCGGACATCGCGGACAAGAGCTACGACATCGCCTTCTCGAACTCCGTCATCGAGCACGTCGGCGGCTGGCGCGACATGGTGCGCATGGCCAGCGAGGTGCGCCGGGTCGCGCACCGCTATGCCATCCAGACGCCGTACTACTGGTTCCCGATCGAGCCGCACATGCGCACGCCGCTGATGCACTGGCTGCCGGTATCGCTCAGCTACCGCATCGTCATGGCGCGCAAATGCGGCTTCTACGAGCGGCAGGACAGCGTATTGGGCGCGATGGACGTCATCGGGGACGCGCAGCTGCTCGACATCGGCCAGATGCGCGCGCTGTTCCCGGACGCTGTCATCAGGAAGGAGCGGTTCCTGGGCCTGGTCAAGTCGATCACGGCGATCCGCAACTAAGCCTTTGCCCGCAATGGATGCGCACGTCGTCTGCATGCTGGCGGAGAGAGGGTATTTCCACGGTGCGGCAGCCATGGCGAACTCCCTGGTTCGCAACGGCTTCCGCGGGCACATCGTCGTTGGCTACCGGGGGGAGTTGCCGCGCTGGGACGGGCCGGTTTCGCCGGCGCCCGGCCCGGCCCAGGCGATCACGCCCTCCGTCGACATAACCTTCGTGGAGCGGCCGGCCGGGTGGAACCTCGGCAACCAGAAACCGCGCTTCCTGCTGGAGGTGGGCAGCGAGCTATACCCCGCGTTCGAGACCCTGTGGTATTTCGACTGCGACATCGTGCTGAAGACGGCGTGGCAGAACTTCGTCCGCTGGGCGGCGGGCAACCTGCTCCTGGTGCTGGACCTGGCCGAGACATACATGCCGGCGGACCACGTGTTCCGCCGGGAATGGAAGGTGCTGGCAGCCCAGGCCGGGCTCGGCCACCGCCCGGTCGCCGGGTACTTCAACTCCGGCTGCGTCGGCCTTCCCCGCGGTGACCTGGCCCTGTTGCATGCCTGGGCGCGCCTGATGGACATCTTGGCCGAGGGCGGCGCCAACATGGCCACCCTGGTCGACCGGACGGGGAAGCCCGAATACGCAAAGATGGACCAGGACGTGATGAACGCGGCAGTCATGGCCGTCGACACGCCGTTCAAGGTGCTGGGCGTGGAGGCGATGGACGCCTTCCCGTCGGCCAACATCATGGGGCACGCCATGGTGTTCGCGAAGCCATGGTGCCGTGATTACATCCGGGACGCATTGCTCGGCTTCCAGCCAGACCCGGCGCATCTCGGCTATTGGGAGTATGCCAAGGGGCCGATCCAGTCCTTCACGCCGGCGGAATGGAGGGCCAAGCTGCGGATGCTGAAGATCACCCGCGCCCTGCGCATCCTCCGGCGCAACTCCGTCCGCTACTGGTAACTCCGACCCGCGGGGCGCCTATGTAGGGTGCGATGCTCCTCCAAGCATTGCACCACCCGCGTGCGCCGTCTCGTCGGTCGTGGTGCAATCCTCCAAGCGGGTTGCACCCTACGCTGACTGCGTCAGAACAGCGACTCGCCGACGCCGCCCAGGTTGTAGTTCAGCGACTTCTGGAACGGCAGCGCCTGGTTGAGGTACTGGTCCACGAACAGGTCGAACTCCGCGATGCTCGCCTTGGGGACGAAGATCACGTCGGCCGGCTGCAATGGCAGGTCGTCCGCCGGGTTGGCCGAACCGGCGTAGCGTCGCAGGTTCAGCGTGCGCAGCATCGGCGTGCGGTCCGCCCGGCGGCGGATCAGCACCACCTCGTCCGAGCGTGCCGTCGGCAGGAAGCCGCCGGCCATCAGCACGCCCTGCAGCGCGTCCGTCGGGCCTTGCAGCGGCAACACGCCCGGCGTCTTCACCTCCCCGCCCACGAAGATGCGGGACGACGCATAGTCGCGCACGACGACGTCCAGATCCGCCACCCGCAGCTTGGACGCGTAGCCGGTCTCCAACTGCTGGCGGAACTCCGGCACCGTCAGCCCGGCCGCCGTGACGGCGCCCAGCAGCGGCACGGTGACGCGGCCGTCAGGCCCGATCACCAGCTTGGTGTCATTCAGCTCCGGGTTCAGCAGGAACCGCAGGTCGAACTGGTCACCCGCTGCCAGGCGGTGCGGCGGCACCTCGTTGGACCAGGGCGCGAAGCCGTCCACGTGCGACGGCACGATCGTGATGTGCTGGGTGCACGCGGCGAGCCACGCGACGGAAAGGAAAGCCAGGAGGAGGCGCGGGCGCACGAGACAACCTTTCGACGCTACGTGGCGATCCTCCGTTCGATGGCAGAACAGGCGCCGTTTTGCCAGCGTCCGCGCGGGCGAGTGCACGATTCACCCCTGTTTAAGTCACGCCGTGGTATGACGCACGCAGGCGCATCTCCCCTGGAAGGCCAGCGAACCCCCGTGAGCGACACCACAGCAGGCGACGTCCTCGTCGGCGGCCTCCGACACCGGTCCGGCTCCTTCCCGGTGTTCAGCCTGCGCGACCTGGTCACCGCGCTGTTCTACTACAAGCGCGTGATCCTGCTGGCCTTCGCCGTCCCGTGCATCCTGGGCGTGATCGCCGGCTTCCTGGCGCACACCAGCTACACCGCACAGGCCCGGCTGCTCGTGCTCTACGGGAGCGACTACGTCTTCCATCCCGGCAACCGCGACACCGGCAGCGACATCACGCTGGACCGCAACCAGATCATCCAGGGCGAACTGCAGATCCTGCTGAGCCCGGCGCTCGCCGCCGAGACGTTGCAGGCGGTGGGGCCGGACGTCGTCTATCCCGGCCTGCCGCATGACGACACGGGCCTGCGCACCGCCACGGCCCGCTTCGCCATCGACTTCAACGCCACCAGCGTGCCGCAATCCAACGTCATCGAAATGAGCCTGCGCAACGCCAACCGCGCCGTGGCGGTGCAGGTGATGCGCGAGCTGATCTCGCACTACATCAGCTACCGCTCCGGTATCTTCGACAAGCCGCAGGCAGCGGGGGCGGACCCGCAGCGCGACCAGTTCGCCGAACGGCTGCGCACTGCGGAGGAGGCGCTGTCGCAGTTCGGCATCGAGCACGGCGTCAGCAACCTCGACGAGCAGATCAGCCTGCAAATCCACCAGAAGGCCGACAACCTCAACCAGCAGAACCTCACCGCGCAGCAGGTCGACGAGACGGCGGCGCGGGTGGAGACGCTGCGCGCCCAACTGGCCAAGCTGCCGGCGAACGTGCAGATGTTCGCGGAAAGCGGCCGGTCCCAGCAATCCACCGGGCTGACCGACAGCCTCATCAAGCTGCAGATCCAACGGCGCGCCCTGGTCGCCCGATACCAGGACGACTTCCCGCTGGTGCGCGACGTGGACCGGCAGATCGCCGGCGTGCAGGCGCAGATGGGCACCGGCGCGGCCCGGGAGAGCGACACCACGCGGATGGGCCGCAACACCGTCTACGACGACCTGCGCAAGGAGGAGATCACCCTGGCCGCGCAGCTGCAGGGCTTCCAGGCCAAGCAGGCGCAGCTGGTGGCCGAGGCAAGCCGGATCCAGGCCCGATCCGACGAGCTGACCGGCCTGGCCCGGCATTACCGCGACCTGCAGCGCACGCGCGACGTGTTGGACCAGAGCTACCGCTCCATCGCCCGCAGCAGCGAGGAAACCCAGCTGTCGGCGGCGCTGGAGCGCGCGGGCGCGGCCAACGTGCGCGTGGTGCAGCCGCCGGACGCGCCTTTGGCCGGGCGTAACCAGGGGCCGCTGCTGATGGTCGGCGGCGTGGTGCTAGGGGTGCTGTCCGCCATCGCGGTGTTCGCCCTGCTGAACGCCACCCGGCAGGTGTTCATCACCGTACACGACGTCGAACGCCAGCTCGACCTTCCCGTGCTGCTGGCCGTGCCGCTCGCCGCCGCGCCCCGCCGCACGCGGCCAGTCACCGCCCGGCCCAAGGGACGGACCGTCGAGCGCCCGAGCTTCGGCGTATGAGCGGGTTCATCGAGGCCGACCCGGCGCTGGCCGGCTTGCCGCCGCCGCTGCTGCTGAGCGTCTCCCATGCGAGCCAGCTGCTCCACACCCTCCGGCGGGACCATACGGCCGGCGTGGCGGTGCAGCTGATCGCGACCCGGAACGGCGAAGGCGTGTCGACGCTGGTGCGGGATCTGTGCCTGGTCGCCGCAGGGCATGGCGGAATGCGCACGCTGCTGCTGGCCGCCGAGGCGCCGGGTCGCCGGGCCGCAGACTGGGCCCGCAGCATCTACGGCATGCCGGCCGACCTGCGCCCGATCGGCGACGGGCCGGCGGAGTTGGACATGCTGCGCGTGGGCACCAGCCCGCTCGTGCTCGCCGCACCGGTGCCGGGGGCAACGCTGCAGCCACCTGCCTGGGCTGGCTTGGTGCGGGGGCTGCGAGCGCGGTTCGACCTCGTCATGGCCGACTCGCCCGCTTTGCAACGCGCCTTCACCGGCATCGTGCTGGCGCCGCATCTGGATACGACCGTGCTCGTCGTCTCCGCCGAGAGCACCCGCGCGAGCGCCGTGCGCACCCTGCGCGACCGCCTGGCGGAAAGCGGCGGCACCACCGCCGGGGTCATCCTGAACAAACGCCGCTTCCACGTCCCACAGGCCGCCTACGAGCGGCTTTAGCGAGCTGTTGAGAGGCGCGGTGGGCTGAAGCCCACCCTACCCGCAGCCGCACCGTTGTTGTTGTGTCGGGTGAGCTTCAGCCCACCACCAAAGCCGCTGCAAGGCCTTCCTCACTCCTCGGTCTCCGGACGGTCGAGCAGCGACGCCATGGCGGTTGGCACGTCGGTCCGGCCGTCCAGCACGGCCACCAGCGCGGCGATGATCGGGCACGGCACGCCGCCCGCGCGGGCCAGCAGGGCCGGGGCGGCGTCCATCCCCTCCACGGCGGCGCCGATGGCAGTGCGGGCCTGGCCCGCGGGGGCGCCGCTGCCGACCGCGAGGCCCAGCCGGAAGTTGCGGCTGGCAGGGCCGGCGCAGGTCAGCATCAGGTCACCCAGTCCGGACAGGCCGCTGACGGTGTCCGCCCGGCCACCCAGCGCCACCGCCAGACGCGCGATCTCCGCCAGGCCGCGCGTCACCAGCGCGGCGCGCGCGTTCTCTCCCAGCCCGGCGCCGATGGCGATGCCGGCGGCGATGGCGATGACGTTCTTCGCCGCCCCGCCGACCTGCGCGCCGATCGGGTCGGGACCGCCATACAGGCGATAGCGCCGGGTGCCGAGCAGCCCCACAAGGCGGCGGCGCAGCACGGGGTCGGTGCAGGCGAGGATGGCGGCGGCGGGCAGCCCGCGCGCCAACTCGTGCGCGAAGTTCGGGCCGGTCAGGATGGCGGTCGCGGCGCCGGGCCGCTCCGCCGCGATGATCTCCGCGGGAAACAGGTTGCTGCCGCGCTCCAGGCCCTTCATGCACAGCACGAGCGGGCCATCGGGCAAGGCCAAGGCCAGCGTCGCGCGCAGGTGTTGCACGGGGACGGCGAGCAGCACCGCCTCGGCGTTGGCGGGCATGGTGTCGGTGACCGCGATCCCGTCCGGCAACACCACGCCGGGTAGCCGGTGGCTTTCCCGCGCGGCCGCGATCCGTGTCGGTTCACGCGCCCACAGCGTGACGGGGTGTCCAGCTCCGACGCAGTGCACCGCCAGCGCAGTGCCCCACGCCCCGGCGCCCACCACCAGGATGCCGCCCGACGGTCCTCGGGCCTTTGATGCATCGACTGCGTGGGGAGCATTACTCATCCGTCAGCCGCTCCACCGCGAAGCCCTCGCCCGGTTCACGCTCACCAAGGTGGGCCAGCAAGGCAGCCAGCAAAGGCGGCCACTCCACGTCCCACCGGAAGGGCGGATGCCGGACCAGGAGGCCGTTGCCGTTCAGGCGTGCCGGGTCCGTCGGGTCGCGCAACCAGAGCTCCGCGGCCACCACGTCGCGCACGCCTGCCAGCTGCACGGCCTCGTGCAGGGTGCGCACCGGCGCCCGGTGCTTGATCGGGTACCAGGCGGCGGCGATCCCGGTGGGGAAGCGGTTGGCCACGACCGACAGCGCCTCGGCGACGCGCGCGTGCTCGCCGGGCGCCTCGTAGGGCGGATCGATCAGCACGAGGCCGCGCCGGATCGTGCCAGGCGGCAACAGCGCCCGCAGCGCCGCCCAGCCATCCCGTGCGTGCACCGCCACCTGCGCGTCGCCCGCGAAGCACCGGCGCAGCGCCCCAGCCTCCTCGGGGTGGTGCTCGCAGCACACCAGGCGGTCATCCGGCCGCAACAGCGCGCGGGCGATCACCGGCGAGCCCGGGTAGAGTCCCGCCGCCTCCACCACGCCGACGTAGTCCGCCAGCGCCGCGGCCGGCGCGTGCAGCAGGCGGGCGATGCCGGCGCGCCACTCGCCCGTGCGCTCCGCCAGCTGGCCCAGGTCGTACCGGCCGGCGCCGGCATGCGTGTCCAGCACCGCGAAGGGCGCCGGCTTGCGGGCCAACGCGCGCAGCAGCCAGACCAGCAGGGCGTGCTTCGTGCAGTCGGCGAAGTTGCCGGCGTGATAGGCGTGACGGTAGTTCAAGCGCCGCCCATCTGGTCCAGCGGCCAGCGCGGCCGCGGCGGCGCGTCGAGCCCGTCGACGAGGCCGAGCCGCAGCCGCTCGACCCCGACCCAGGCCACCATGACGGCGTTGTCCCCGCACAGCCGCAGCGGCGGGGCGACCATGGGCAGGCCCGCCTCCGCCGCGACCGTCGCCAAGGCCCGGCGCACCGCACCGTTGGCCGCCACTCCGCCTGCCACCACGAGCGCCACCGCCCCCGGCATCGCCGCCACCGCGTGACGCGCCCGGTCGGCCATGATGTCCGCCACCGCAGCCTGGAACCCGGCGGCGACATCGGCCGCATCCTGCCGCCGCAGCGGCCCAGCCGGGAACTTCGCCACCGTCTGCGCCACCGCCGTCTTCAGCCCGGAGAACGAGAAGTCGCAGCCGGGCCGGCCCCGTAGCGGCCGCGGGAAGGACCAACGCGCCGGGTCGCCAGCCTCGGCCAGCCGCTCCACGTGCGGGCCGCCGGGCCAGGGCAGGCCGAGCAGCTTGCCGACCTTGTCGAACGCCTCGCCCACCGCGTCATCGACGGTGCCGCCCAGCCGGCGGTACCGCCCGACCGCCTCCACCGCGACGCATTGGCAATGCCCGCCGCTCACCAGCAGCAGCAGGTAGGGGAACGCCACGCCGTCCGTCAGCCGCGCCGTCAGCGCATGCGCCTCCAGGTGGTTCGCCGCCACGAACGGCAGCCCGGCGGCCAGCGCGATCCCCTTCCCCAGGCCGCTGCCCACGATCAGCCCGCCGATCAGCCCCGGCCCGGCCGTCGCCGCCACGCCCCCGAGGCCGCCCACGGCCAGGCCGGCGCGCGCCAGCACCTCCGTCACCAGGCCGGGTAGATGCCGCAGATGCGCCCGCGCCGCGATCTCCGGCACGACCCCGCCGAACCGGGCGTGGTCCCGCTGGCTCAGCACCGCCTCCGCCAGCACGGCGCCGGCGTCGTCCAGCACGGCCACCGCCGACTCGTCGCACGAACTCTCGATCCCCAGCACGGGACGCATGGGTGGGCTTTCCAACTGTTGCCAGCGGTAATAGGACACGCCCATGCCAGACGCGAACCCTCCCGCCGGGATCCTTGCCCCGCGGGTCCGACCGCACGAGCGGACGTTGCCGCTGCGGGTGGGGACCCGCGGCTCCCCGCTCGCGCTGATCCAGACCCGGTCGTTCCTCAGCCGCCTGCAAGGTTTCTGCCCGGTGCTGCGCGGCCTCGACGTGTTCCAGGAGCACGTCATCCGCACCACGGGCGACCAGGTGCAAGACCGTTCGCTGGCGGAGATCGGCGGCAAGGGACTGTTCGCAAAGGAGATCCACGAGGCTCTGGCCGACCGGCGGGTCGACTTCGCGGTGCACAGCCTGAAGGACCTGGAAACCGCGATGCCGCCCGGCATCGTGCTCGCCTGCACCCTGCGGCGGGAGGACGCGCGCGACGCGCTCATCCTGGGACCGACCTGCGACGTGGCCGACCCGGCGGACCCGTTCGCGGCCCTGCCGGCAGGCGTGGTGATCGGCACCAACTCGGTGCGGCGCCAGGCGCAGCTGCTGCATGCCAGGCCCGACCTGCGCACCACCCTGCTGCGCGGCAACGTGCAGAGCCGCATCGACAAGATCATGCGGGGCAGCGCCACCGCGTCCTTCCTGGCGTTGGCCGGGCTGCGACGGCTCGGCATCATGGACGCCATACCCGTCGGCCTGGGCATCCTCGCGCTCGACCCGGACGCGATGGTGCCGTCCGCCGGGCAGGGCATCGTCGGCGTGACGGTGCGTGAGGACGACACGGACCTGCGCGAGCTGTTGTCCGGCATCGAGGACCCGCAGGCGCGCGCCGTCTCCACCGCGGAACGCTCGCTGCTGGCGCTGCTCGACGGCTCCTGCCGCACCCCGATCGGTGGCTATGCCCGCTTCCTGCCGGACCACCAACTGCATCTGGTCGGGCTGGTGGCGCGGGCCGACGGCTCCTTCCTGCTGAAGCGCAGCATCCACGGCGCCCCTGCCGAGGCCGAGCGGATGGGCGCCGAGCTTGGCCGCAGCCTGCGCGTCGACTCCCCCCGCGACCTCTTTGACTAGCCAGACCGTCCTGGTGACCCGTCCGGAACCGGGATGCGGCGCCACCGCCGCCCAGCTGGCGGCGTGCGGCCACACCGCCATCCTGGCGCCGTTCCTCACGGTCCGGCCGTGCCCCGTGAGCCTTCCGCCCGCCGCGACCTTGCAGGCCGTGGTCGCAGCCAGCGGCAATGCGACCGCCCTGCCGCTGTGTCATCGCGACCTGCCGCTGCTGGCCGTCGGCGACGCCACCGCGCAACGCGGGCGGACCGCCGGGTTCAAGACGGTCTACAGCGCAGGGGGCGACGGAGCGGCATTGGCGGCGCTCGCGATCCAGTTGCTGGCGCCGGCGGACGGCCCCATCCTGCTCGCCACCGGCCGCGGCCAAGGTGCGGACCTGGCCGCCAGCCTACGCCAGGCCGGGTTCACCGTGCACCGGCGGGCAGTCTACGCCGCGGCCGCCATCGGGCGCTTCCCCCCCGCCGCGGATGAGGCGATCCGCCTCCGGCTCGACGCCGCCCTGTTCTTCTCCGCCGAGACGGCGCGTGCCTTCGCACGGCTGATCCCGGAGGAGCTCTCCGCCCAGCTATGCCGCACCCGCGCGGTGGCGATCGGCGCGCGCGCGGCGGCCGAACTGCGGCACTTGCCGTGGCGCGCTCTCCATGTCGCACTGCACCCAACTCAGGACGAGGTTTTGGCCCTCCTATGACCGACGAGACACCCGACGCCGCAGCGGACCGGCCAGCGGCGGCCACGCGCGACCCCGTGGTCGAGCCTGCCGCCTCGCCCGCCGGCCAGCTCGCGCATGATCGCAGCGGGCCGCTGCTGGCTGCGGTCGGAGTTCTGGCGCTGATCGTGCTCGTCGGCGGCTATCTCCTCTGGCGCAACGGGTCCGGCTCCGCCGACCAGGTGGCGCAGTTGCAGAACCAGCTGGGAGCGACGCAGGCCCAACTGGCGACGGCGCAGGGCCAGCTGGGTGCGCTGCAAGGCCGCCTGGAGAAGGTCGAGGCACGGCCGCTGCCAGCACCGCCACCGCCGCCAACCGACTTGCGCCCGCTGGAGCAGCGGCTGACGGCGCTGGAGCAGAAGCCGGCGCCGGTCGCCCAGTTGGACAATGCGGGTCAGGAGCAGATCGCCGCCGTGTCGAGCCGGATCGACGGCGTGGCGGCGCGGCAGAACCAGCTCGGCACGACCGAGCAGGCCGATACCGGCAAGCTGGCCGCTGCCGAACAGGCCGATGTCGCGAAGCTGACCGAGCAGATCGGCGGGCTGGCTGGGCAGATGGCGGCGGTGACCAAGGCCGGCAGCGCGATCGCCACGCTGGCGGATCGCCAGGCCCGCACCGCCCGGCTGCAGATGGCCAGCGTGGCGCTGCAATCCGGCAAGCCGCTGGGCGACATCCCCGGCGCCCCGCCCGCGCTGGCGCAGTTCGCCACCAAGCCGCCACCGACCGAGGCCTCGCTGCGGCTTTCCTTCGATGCGGCGGCGGACGCGGCGCATGAGGCCGGGCAGCCAGCCAAGCAGGACACGCCGTTCTTCACCCGCATGTGGGACCGCGCGCAGGGCGGGATCACGGTCCGCCAGGGCGACCACATCGTGGTCGGCGATGCCGTCGCGGGGGTGCTGGCACAGGCTCGGCACCTGCTGGAGGCCGGCGACCTGCCCGGCGCCGTCACCGCGCTCGACGGGCTGGCCGGGCCGGCGGCCGCAGCGATGGCACCCTGGCGGGCCCAGGCGCAGTCGCTGCTGGACGCGCGCAGCGCGCTGATCACCGCGGCGAACAGCTGATGCGCCGCGTCGTCGTCTTCCTGTTGGCAACGGCGGTCCTGGTCGCCTTCGCCTGGTGGCTCGCCCACCTGCCGGGCACGGTCAGCGCCTCGATCGGGGACACTGCCGTCAACCTGCCGACGGCCTGGGCGGCCTTGGGCCTGCTGGTGCTGCTGGTTGCCGCCTACGTGGTGGTCCGCCTCCTGGTGATGATCGTCCGCCTGCCCGCCCGCACCCGGCGCATGCGGGCGGAACGGGCGCGCACCGCCGGCGGCGAGGCAGTGACGCGGACCTTGCTGGCGCTGGCCGGCGGAGACGCCGAGAACGCGAGGAAGCAGGCCCAGCGCAGCCGCACCCTGCTGGGCGATACGCCGCAGACCCTGTTGCTGGCCGCCTACGCCGGGCGGCAAGCGGGACAGGCTGAGGAAGCGAACGCGGCCTTCGACCTGCTGGCCCGCCGCAAGGACGCCGCCTTCCTCGGTCTACGCGGCCTATTGCAGGGGGCGGTCGCCCGCGGCGACTGGGCAGGGGCCAACGCGCTCGCCCGCCAGGCGGAAGAGGTGAACCCCGGCACTCCCTGGCTGCGTACGGAACGTGGCAAGCTGGCGATCCAGGCTGGCAATTGGCGGGAGGCACTGGCCCTGGCCAGCCCGGGCGACCCGGTTGCCGCACTCGGGGCGGCAGCGGCGGAAGCGGAGGCCGACCCGGCCCAGTCGCTCCGCCTGGCCAAGCAGGCGTGGCAGACCGACCAGGCATTCGTCCCGGCGGCACTGGTCTACGCCCACCGCCTCCGCGACGGCGGTCGCGAGAAGCGGGCGCTGGAGGTGCTGCGGACGACCTGGGCGCAGGCGCCGCACCCGGCCATCGCAGAGGCTTACCTGTCGACCGCCCAGACGCCATCGATGCGCGCCTCGCGGACCGAGACGCTGGCTGCGGCGGCCCCGAACCATGCGGAGACGGAGCTGCTGCGAGCCAGGACGGCCCTGGACGCCGGGCGTTTCATGGACGCGCGCCATTGGGCGGAGGCAGCGCTGTCCCATGGGTTGACGCAACGCCGGGTGTGGCTGCTGCTGGCCGATATCGGGCAGCGCGAAGACAACTCGGTCGCGGCACTCGAGGCGCTGCACCAGGCCGCTTCCGCCAGTCCAGACCCGCACTGGCGTTGCGAGGCGTGCGGGACGACCCATGCGGAATGGCACATGGTGTGCAGCCGCTGCGACGCGACCGGGCAGATCAATTGGGGCACGGCGGCAGCCAGTGCCGCCCGCCCGCAACCGGCCATCTCCGGCGACCCGATCCTGCCCTGACGCGTCTAGACCGACGTCGCTCAGTTGAGGAACACCATCCTGGCGATGGTGTCGCCAGGCAGCTTCAGGTCGTTGACGGTCTGCACGGCGGCAAGCCCCAGCGCAGCCATCCTACACCACCTCGCCGAACTGCGCCGCGTGGAGGCGGTGGTAGGCGCCGCCGGCCTCCAGCAGCTCGTGGTGCCGCCCCTGCTCCGCCACGCCCATGCGGTCCACCACGACGATGCGGTCGGCGTTGCGGATCGTGGCCAGGCGGTGCGCGATCACCAGCGTGGTGCGGCCTACCGCCAGCGCCAGCAACGCCGCTTGCACCGCCCGCTCGGTCTCGCTGTCCAGCGCGCTGGTCGCCTCGTCCAGGATCAGGATCGGCGGGTTCTTCAGGAACATGCGGGCGATCGCCAGCCGCTGCTTCTGCCCGCCCGACAGCTTCACGCCACGCTCGCCGATCAGCGTGTCCAGCCCGGCCGGCAGCGAGCGGACCACGCCGTCCAGCTGCGCACGCCGGGCGGCGTCCAGGATGTCCGCCTCCGAGGCGTCCAGGCGGCCGTAGGCGATGTTCTCCCGCAGGGTGCCGCCGAACAGGAAGACGTCCTGCTGCACGATGCCGATCTGCCCGCGCAGCGAGGCCAGCGTCATGTCCCGGATGTCCGTGCCATCGATGGTGATCCGGCCGGACTGCACCTCGTAGAAGCGCGGCAGCAGCGAGCAGAGCGTCGTCTTGCCGGCGCCGGACGGGCCGACGAAGGCCACCGTCTCCCCCGCCCCGATCGTCAGGTCCACGTCGCGGAGCACGGTGCGGCCATCGCCGTAGCCGAAGGTCGCGTGCTCGAATCGGATGTCCCCGTGGAAGGGGCCGGCAACCTTGGCATGCGGCGCGTCGACGATGTCGGGCTCGACGTCCAGCAGTTCGAGGTAGCGGCGGAAGCCGGCGATGCCCTTGGGATAGGTCTCGAGCACGCCGTTGATCTTCTCGACGGGGCGGAGAAAGACGCCGACCAGCAGCAGGAAGGAGACGAAGCCGCCCTCCGTCAGCTGCCCGTGCAGCACGAACCAGGTGCCGGCCACCATCACCACCATCTGCGTCAGCCGCATGCCTAGATAGGTGATGGAGGTGGAGGCCGCCATCAGCCGGTAGGCCTGCAGCTTGGTGCTGCGATACTGCGCGTTGTCCACCGCGAACAGCCGGCGCTCGTGCTCCTCGTTGGCAAAGGCCTGCACCACGCGCATGCCGCCGACATTCTCCTCGATGCGGGCGTTGAACGCGCCGACCTGGTGGAACAGGGCGCGGAAGTTGCGCGTCATGCGGGAGCCGTAGCGCGAGGACAGGATCGCCACCACCGGCGTGATGATCGTCGTCAGCAGGGCGAGCTGCGTGTTGATGGTGAACATCAGCGCGAAGGCGCCGAGGAAGGTCATCACGGCGATGAACAGGTCTTCCGGCCCGTGATGCGCCACCTCGCCCACGTCCTCCAGGTCCTTGGTGACGTGGGTGATCAGGTTGCCGGTCTTGCTGTTGTCGTAGAACGAGAAGGACAGCTTCTGCAGGTGGTCGAACGCCCGGCGCCGCATCTCCGTCTCGATATTGATGCCGAGCCGGTGGCCCCAGTACGTCACCACGGCGGTCAGCCCGGTGTTGGCCAGGTAGATCGCCAGCAGCAGGGCCGAGGCGCTTAGGATAAGCCCCCAGTCACGGCCCGGCAGCAGCCGGTCGACGAAGGCGCGGACGGCCAGCGGAAAGCCGAGCTCCAGCAACCCCGACACGATGGCGCAGCCGAAGTCGAGCGCGAAGAGGCCGCGATGCGGGCGGTAATAGGCAAAGAAGCGTCTCAGCATCCCGCTTTCTACCCACCCCATGGCGGCAGCGATAGAAGCCGGCGATGTTGCAAAGAAGCCATGCCGGCCTCGCAACGCAGCCGCTCCACGGCAAACGGCCGCTCAGCCCTTCTCAAATGCTGCGGCGCGGTATTAACGTGGTTTTTACCAAACGCTTGTTTGGTAGCACGGCTTTCGGATCACCACATTGCCCTTGGACAGCACCAAACCCGACCGCAGGCAGGACATCGTGCAGCAGGCGACGCTGTTGTTCGGCGCACGCGGCTACGGCCGGACGTCGATGCGCGACATCGCGGCCGCCGTCGGGATGCTGCCGGGCTCGGTCTACTATCATTTCGCGTCGAAGGAGGCCCTGCTGGCGGCTGTGTATGCCGACGGCATTGATCGTTCGATCGCGCAGGTGGAGGCAGCCGTCGCCGCCCACATCGACCCGTGGGACCGGCTGGAGGCTGCCGCGACGGCGCATCTCTGCCTGCTGCTGGCCGACGGTGCGCTCGCCGCCGTCGTGGTCGACGCGCCGAAACAGTCCGCCGCGGCGCGGGACGAGCTGGTCTGGCAGCGGGACCGCTATGAGGCCGTGTTCCACCGGCTGGTCGCGGCCGTAACCCTGCCGCCGGGCGTCCGTCCCGGCGCCTACCGCCTGGCCCTGCTGGGTGCGCTCAACTGGGCGCTGACCTGGTACCGTCCGGACGGCGACCCGCCGGAGGTCGTCGCGCGCGACCTGTTCGCCATCTTCCGCGCCAGCCACCCGACCCTTGGGAGCCCCGAGAACCAGCCATGATGCTCTACCAGATGTACGACCTCCAGCGCATGGCGCTGCAACCGATGCGCGCCATGGTCACCGGCGCCCTGTCCATGATGCACAACCCGCTATGGGAGGAGACGCCGTTCGGCCGCATGACCACCGCGGCGCTCGACAGCTTCGAACACACCACCCGCACCTTCGTGAAGCCGGCGTTCGGCCACACGGAGACGGTGATCGACGGCGAACCCGTGGAGGTCATGGAGGAGGTGGCGCTGCGCCTGCCCTGGTGCGACCTGCTGCACTTCAAGCGGGCGGTGGCGCGGCCGGATGACCCGGTGCTGCTGATCGTGGCGCCGATGTCCGGCCACTTCGCCACGCTGCTGCGCGGCACGGTCGAGGCGTTCCTGCCGGACCACGAGGTCTACATCACCGACTGGCAGGACGCGAAGGACATGCCGGTGACGGCGGTGGGCTTCGACCTCGACGACTACATCGACTACGTCACCACCTTCTGCGAGCACCTGGGTCCGCGGACCCACATGATCGCGGTGTGCCAGCCCGCGGTGCCGGTGCTGGCCGGCACGGCGCTGATGAACGCGGAGGACAACGCCGCCGCCCCACGCTCCATCACGCTGATCGGCGGCCCCATCGACACGCGCATGGCCCCGACCGAGGTCAACCGCTTCGCCAAGCAGCACGACCTGGACTGGTTCAGGAACAACGTCATCCACCAGGTGCCGTTCGGCCAGCCGGGCTTCATGCGGCCGGTGTACCCCGGCTTCGTGCAGCTGGCCGGCTTCATGGCGATGAACCTCGGCCGCCACATGGAGGCGCACTACCAGATGTTCACCCACCTGGTGGACGGCGACGGGGAGCCGCTGGCGGCCAAGCGGGCGTTCTACGACGAATACCGCTCGGTGATGGACCTGTCGGCGGAGTTCTACCTGCAGACCATCCGGGCGGTGTTCCAGGACCACCTGCTGCCCCGCGGCCTGCTGATGTCGCGCGGCCGCAAGGTGGACACGGCGGCGATCACCCGCACCGCGGTCATGACGGTGGAGGGCGAGCGGGACGACATCTCCGGCATCGGACAGACCCGGGTGACGCATGACCTCACCCCCAACCTCGCCGACGACAAGCACGAGCATTGGGAGCAGCCGAAGGTCGGCCATTACGGCCTGTTCAACGGCGCCCGCTTCCGCCGCGAGATCGCACCGCGCATCAAGGCCTTCATCGCCAAGCACGACTGACGAAGACCTTTGCCGGGGCGCCGGCGTCCACGCTATCGTTCTCCCAACCCGGCTGGACTGGGTGGGGGAACGCCATGCTGGGATTGATGCAGACGCGGCCGTTGATGATCTCGTCCATCATCCAGCACGCGGCACGCAACCATGCGGATACGGAGGTGGTGTCCCGCACGGTGGAGGACACCATCCACCGCATCAGCTACCGCGAGATCGAGGCGCGCATGCGCCGGCTGGTGCGGGTGCTGCACAGGCTGGGGGTGAGGCAGGGCGACCGCGTCGGCACCCTGGCCTGGAACGGCCACCGCCACCTGGAACTCTACTATGCCGCCCCGGGCATGGGCGCGATCTACCACACGATCAACCCGCGCCTGGGCGTCGACGACATCGCCTACATCATCGCGGACGCAGACGACGCCGTCTTGTTCGCGGAAACCAGCTTCGTCCCCCTGCTAGAGGCGCTGGCGCCGCGCATCGCCGTGCGCCACGTCGTCATGATGACGGACGCGGCGCACATGCCGGCGATGACGCTTACCGCCGGGCAGAGCCTGCACTGCTACGAGACGCTGATGGCGGAGGCGGACGAGGACTACGCCTGGCCCGAGTTCGACGAGAGGATCGCGGCCGGGCTCTGCTACACCTCGGGCACCACAGGGCGGCCAAAGGGCGTGCTGTACAGCCACCGCTCCACCGTGCTGCACGGCTACGCGGTCAACATGCCGGACGTGTTCGGGCTGCGCGCCGCGGACCGGGTGATGCCCGTCGTGCCGATGTTCCACGTCAATGGGTGGGGCACGCCGTTCTCGGCTCCCATGGCGGGTGCCACGCTGGTGATGCCGGGCCGGCACCTGGACGGCGCCAGCCTGACCGCGCTCATGAACGCCGAGCGGGTGACGGTGTCCGCCGGGGTCCCGACCATCTGGCTGGGGCTGCTGCAGCACCTCCGCGCGTCCGGCACCCGGCTGGACACGGTGCGCTCGCTGGTGATCGGCGGGTCCGCCTGCCCGCCGGTGCTGATCGAGGCCTTCGCGCAGGAGTACGGCGTCCGCGTCGACCATGCCTGGGGCATGACGGAGATGAGCCCGCTCGGCACCTACAACAAGCCGAAGGCGAACGAGGACGCGCTGGGTGCGGCCGCCATCGCCAGGCGGCGGCAGGGCCAGGGCCGCGGCATCTTCGGTGTCGAGATGAAGATCGTGGACGATGCGGGCCAGGCGCTGCCCTGGGACGGCATCGCGTTCGGCAACCTGCTGGTGCGGGGCCATTGGGTGTGCGAGCGCTACTACGGCGAGCAGGCCACCGGCGGTGCCGATGCGGATGGCTGGTTCGCCACCGGGGACGTCGCCACGATCGATCCCGACGGGTTCATGGAGATCACCGACCGGTCCAAGGACGTGATCAAGTCCGGCGGGGAGTGGATCAGTTCGATCACGCTGGAGAACATCGCCGTCGCCCATCCGGACGTGGCAGAGGCCGCGATCATCGCCGCGCACCATCCGAAATGGGACGAGCGGCCGTTGCTGCTGGTGGTGCCGAAGGCCGGGCATCGGGTCGACCCGGCGCTGCTGCTGGCCAGTTACACGGGCCATGTGCCGAAATGGTGGCTGCCGGACGAGGTGCTGGTGGTGCAGGACCTGCCGCACACGGCGACCGGCAAGCTCAACAAGCTGGCGTTGCGGACACAATACGGACAACATTTCTTGCAGAATGCGGCGTCGTGACCGAACGCGAGCGTTCGTCGAGCGTTCGTCGCTTGATATCGGATTTGGAGCATACCATGAAGTCCATCGTCGCCGTCGCCGCAGCGCTTGCCCTGTGGGGCGCCATACCCGTCACCGCCCATGCCGCCGGCTGCGCGTCCGGGGCGGCCGTTGGCGGGGTTGCGGGCCACATGGCGGGCAACCATGCGGTGCTCGGCGCAGCGGCCGGGTGCGCCGTGGGCCACCATGAAGCCAAGAAGAACGCTGCCGCAACCAATGCGGCTTCCCCTGCCCCTTCGAAGTAGATTGGAGAAAGCCTCGATGAAGACCTTCGCAGCGTTGGCGATCCTGGTGGCTGCTTCGGCCGTCGCCGTCCCCAAGGAGGCCGGTGCGGTCGGCTGCCTGTCCGGTGCCGCCGTGGGCGGCGTCGCCGGGCACTACGCCGGCCATCATGCCCTCCTCGGCGCGGCCGCCGGCTGCGCCGTCGGGCACCATGCCCGCGTGATGCAGCGCCGCCGCGATGCCGCCGCGATGTCCGACCAGGACCGTGCCTACCAGGGCGGCGGCACGCCCGGCGGCTATCAGGGCACCTACCAGTAACGCCGTCCGCGACGGGGGCGGCTCACGCCGCCTCCAGCACGCTCCCTGCTTCGGCGAGCGCGGCCAGGTGGCTGTCGGCATCGCCGAACAGCAGTTCGATCATGGACATGCGCTTGAAGTAGTGGCCAACCATGTATTCCATGGTGACGCCGATCCCACCATGCAGCTGGACCGCCTCCTGACCCAGCTTGCGACCTGAACGCCCGATCTGCACCTTCGCCGCGGCGGCCACCTTATGGCGTTCTCCGGCATCATCCTCGCCCGACATCATGGTCGCCAGCAGCGCCATCGATCGTGCCTGCTCCAGCAGCACATACATGTCGACGGCGCGGTGCTGCAGGGCCTGGAACTCCCCGATGGCCCGGCCGAACTGCTTGCGCTGCTTCATGTAGTCCACGGTGGAGGCGTGCATCGCGGCCATGACGCCCACCGCCTCCGCGGCCACGAAGGCAAGCGCCTCGTCGACCACCCGTTCGACGGCGGTCAACGCACCGGCCGGGTCACCCAACGGGATGCCCGTCGCCCCGGCAAGCGATACCTCCGCCGCGCGCAGCCCATCCTGCGTCGGGTAGCCGCGGACCGACACGCCGTCGCCCGGGACGTCGACGAGGAACAGCCCAATCCCGCTGCGATCGCGCGTGCTGCCGGACGTACGGGCGGTGACCAGCAGCTTGCCGGCACAATCGCCATGCAGCACGACGCCCTTGTCGCCCTCCAGCCGCCAACGGCCGCCCTCTGGGCGGGCGATCGTGGAGACATGGTGCAAGTCATAGCGCGACTGCCGTTCCACATGCGCGAATGCCAGCAGCAGTTCGCCCGCGGCCACGCGAGGCAGCAGCGCCGCCTGGGTCGCCGCGTCGGCCGTGCGCCGCAGCAGCCCGGCGCCGAGCACGACGGTGGCGAGATATGGCTCCAGCACCAGCCCGCGCCCGAAAGCCTCGGCGACGATCATCGTCTCCACCGGGCCGCCGCCGAAGCCGCCATGCTCCTCCGCGATCGGCAGGCCGAGCAGGCCGAGTTCGGCGAACTGCGCCCACATCGCGCGGCTCCATCCACCCGGCTCCGCCATGAAGCCGCGGCGCTGGTCGAAGCCATACTTGTCGGCGATCAGACGGTCGACGCTCTCCTTCAGGAGGCGCTGGTCGTCGTTCAGGTCGAAATCCATGAGCGTCCTATGTGGATGAGGGCCGAACGAAGGTCAGAACCCGAGGATCGCCTTGGCCACGATGTTGCGCTGGATCTCGTTGGACCCGCCGTAGATCGAGACCTTGCGCCAATTGAAGTAGGTGGGGGCCGCCTCCGCCGCGTATTCCGCGCCGATCGAGCTTGGATCGTTGTCGCCTTCCGGCTCGACGTCGGCGCTGTAGGGCATGGCGTAGGGCCCCACCAGATCCAACAGCAATTCCGTGGTTGCCTGCTGGATCTCGGAACCTTTGATCTTGAGGATCGAGCTCATCGGGTTCGGCTTGCCCTTGGGTCGGTCGCGCTCCCCCGCCACGACGCGGAGCTGCGTCATCTCCAGCGCCCGCAGCTCGATCTCCACGGCCGTCAGCTTCTCGCGGAAGTGCCGATCCTCGATCATGGGCTTGTCGCCCAGGCGCTCCAGTCTGGCCAACTCGCGCAAGCGGATCAGCCGCGCCTTGGACACGCCGACGCGGGCGATGCCCGTCCGCTCGTTGCCGAGCAGGAACTTTGCATAGTCCCAGCCTTTGTTTTCTTGCCCGACAAGGTTCTCGTACGGCACGCGCACCTCGTCGAACCAGACCTCGTTCACCTCGTGCCCGCCGTCCAGCGTCTGGATCGGCCGCACCGTGATGCCCGGCGTCGTCATGTCGATCAGGATGAAGGAGATGCCTTCCTGCTTCTTCGCGGCTTGGGGGTCGGTCCGGCACAGGCAGAAGATCCAATCCGCATGCTGCGCCAGCGTGGTCCAGGTCTTCTGGCCATTGACCACCCATTCGTCGCCCTCGCAACGCGCCGTGGTGCGCAGCCCCGCAAGGTCCGACCCGGCGCCGGGCTCGGAAAAACCCTGGCACCACCAGATGTCGAGGTTGGCGGTGGCCGGCAGGAAACGCTGCTTCTGCGCCTCGCTGCCGAACTGCGCGATGACCGGGCCGACCATGGAGGTGTTGAAGCCCAGCGGCGCAGGGACGGAGTTGGTCTGCATCTCGTCGAGCCAGATATACGTCTGCACCGGCGACCAATCCTTGCCGCCCCAGGCGACCGGCCAGTGCGGCACGGCCAATCCGGCCTTGTTCATCGCCCGCTGCACGGTCACGAGGTCGGGCTTGGACACATGCTCGCCCTTGCCGGCCTTGGTGCGGATGTCGGCTGGGATTTCGGTGCGGAAGAAGCGCCGCATCTCGTCGCGGAAGGCGCGTTCCTCGGGCGTGAAGCTCAAATCCATGGGCTACTCCTACGTGCTGGCGAGACCTCACCCCACCCTCTCCCAGCAGGAGAGGGTCGGGTGAGGGCGCTAGTGAACGATCTCGAACAGCCCGGCAGCGCCCTGGCCGCCACCGATGCACATGGTGACGACGGCGTGCTTGGCACCCCGGCGCCGCCCCTCGATCAGCGCGTGCCCGGCCATGCGGGCGCCGCTCATGCCATAGGGATGCCCGATCGCGATCGAGCCGCCATCCACGTTCAGCCGATCGTTCGGGATGCCGAGCTTGTCGCGGCAATACAGCACCTGGCTGGCGAACGCCTCGTTCAGCTCCCACAGGTCGATGTCCTCGATCCGCAGGCCCTTGCGCTCCAGCAGCCGAGGGATCGCGTAGACCGGGCCGATGCCCATCTCGTCCGGGTCGCACCCGGCAGTGGCGTAGCCGCGGAAGATGCCGAGCGGCGTCAGGCCGAGCCGCGCCGCCTCCTCGCCGGACATCATGACGCAGGCGGACGCCCCGTCGCTGAGCTGGCTGGCGTTGCCTGCAGTGATGAACTGGTCCTCGCCGCGCACCGGCTTCAGCTTCGCCAGCCCCTCCAGCGTCGTGTCCGGCCGGTTGCACTCGTCGGAGGTGAGCGTCACCTGCTCCTGGCTGACCGCCTTGGTCGCCTTGTCCACCACCTCCTTGGTGACGGTCATCGTCACGATCTCCTGCGCGAGGCGGCCGGCCTGCTGGGCGGCGGCGGTGCGGCGCTGGCTCTCCAGCGAATACTCGTCCTGCGCCTCCCGGCTGATGCCGTAGCGCTTGGCGACGACGTCGGCGGTCTCGATCATCGGCATGTAGACGTCCGGCGCATGCTCCGTCAGCCACTCGTCGCGATAGTGGAAGGTGTTCATGTGGAACTGCACCAGGCTGATCGACTCCAGCCCGCCCGCCACCGCCACCGGCGCGCCGTCGTTGACGATCCGACCGGCCGCCAGCGCCATCGCCTGCAGCCCGGACGAGCAGAAGCGGTTCACCGTCATCGCGGACGCGGTGGGCGGGATGCCGGCGCGCAACGCCGCCTGCCGGGCGATGTTGCCGCCGGTGGCGCCCTCAGGGTTGGCGCAACCCATCACCACGTCCTCCACGCTGGCCGGGTCGATGCCGGCCCGCTCCATCGCGGCACGGATGGCATGGCCGCCCAAATCCGCCCCATGGGTCACGTTGAACGCGCCGCGCTGCGCCTTGCCGATGGGCGTGCGGGCGGTGGAGACGATAACGGCTTCGGTCATGGGCATCAGGCCTTCACGGGTTCGAGGACGCGGCGCTTCTCTTCTTCGGCCAGTTCCTTGCGCGACAGCTTTCCCACGGCGGTGCGGGGCAGCGAATCGCGGAACTCCAGTGCCGCGGGCAGCTCGTGGCGGCCCAGCCGGTCCGCCAGGAAGCTGCGCAGCTCCTCCAGACTGAACGGCTCGGCACCGTCGCGCAACTTCACGAACGCCTTGGCCGCCTGGCCGCGATAGGCGTCCGGGATGCCGACGACGGTGCATTCCTCGACCGCCGCGTGTTCGTAGACCGCATCCTCGATCTGCCGCGGATACACGTTGAAGCCGCCGGAGATGATCATGTCCTTCTTGCGGTCGACGATATAGAAGTTGCCGCCATCATCCATGAAGCCGATGTCGCCGGTCAGGAAGAAGCCGTCGGCGAACGCCGTCGCGGTCTCCGCCGGGCGGTTCCAATAGCCGGCGGTCACGTTCGGGCCGCGGATGCGCAACTCGCCGGTCTCGCCCACGGGCAGCACACGGTGCGGGTCGGCGAGGTCGACCACCTCCAGCTCCACGCCGGGCAGCGGCAGCCCGATCAATCCCGGCCGCATCGCCGCGTCCGGCAGGATGGTGGTCCCGGCGGGCGACGTCTCCGTCATGCCCCAGCCGCCGCCGACGCGCCGGCCGGTCAGCGCCTCGAACCGCTGCGCCACCTCCACCGGCAGCGGCGCGCCGCCGCAGCTGGCGATCCGCAGGGAGGACAGGTCCCGCTGGTCTAGGCCGGGCTGTGCCGCCATGGCGATGAACATGGTGGGCACGCCGGGGAAGACGGTCGCGCGCCCCCGCTCGATGTCGTCCAGCGTCTGCGCCGGGTCGAAGCGCTGGCGGAGCATGATCTCCACCCCGCCCTTCAGGCAGCGCAGCAGCACGGTGGTCAGCATGTAGATGTGGAACAGCGGCAGCACGCCGATGACCTTGTCGTTCGGCTGCCAGTGGCGGCCGTTGCCGGCGAACCAGGTCTCGTAGATGGAGGTGGCGGCGGTCAGGTTCGCGTGGGTCAGCATCGCGGCGCGCGGCGCCCCGGTGGTGCCGCCGGTGTATTGCAGCACGGCGAGGTCGCCGGGGTCGCGCTGCGGCCAACTCCCCTGCGCCGGGCCGGCGCATAACTCGTCGAAGCCGACGATGCGCGTGTCGGGCGGAACGGACATGGTCGGCGGTCCGGCGCCCCACGCCGCGTCCTGGCCGACCACGAGGTGGTCGAGCAAGCCGTCCGCCAGCAAGGCCAGCGCCTGCGGCAGCATGGTCGCGAAATCGGGCGCCACCAGGATGCGCGCGCCGCTGTCGGTGAGCTTGCTTGCCAACACCCGCGGCGGGTCGAGCGGGCTGAGGTGCACCACGTGGCCGCCAGCCCGCAGCGTCGCGAAGAAGCCGAGCGGATGGTAAGGCACGTTCGGCAGGTACAACGCGACCGGTACGCCCGGTCCCACGCCAAGGCGCCGCAACCCCGCCGCCGCCCGATCGACGGAGGCGCAGAACTCGCGGAAGCCGATGCGCCGGCCGCGGAAGTCGATGTAGGGGCGGTCACCGAACCGCTCCACCGCCGTGTCGAGCAAGGCCGGAAGGGTCGTGATGTCGAGCGGAGCGTCCCACCGCAGCGCGGGCGGGTAGGACCGCTCCCACGCGAAGGGACGCTCGCCCATCAGGCGGCCGCCTTCACCTGCGTGGCGAAGCCGGCGCCTTGGCTGGCCAGGTCGCGCAGCAGCTTGGCGGGGCGCAACGACTCGTCGCCGCTGCGGTCGGCGTAAAAGTCCAGCCGGTCGGCGATCTTCTTCAGCCCGACGGTGTCGGCATAGTGCATCGGGCCACCGGTCCAGGACGGCCAGCCGTAGCCGTTCATCCAGACGACGTCGATGTCGGATGGCCGGGTGGCGATGCCTTCCTCCAGGATGCGCGCACCCTCGTTGATCATCGGGTAGAACATGCGCTCGAAGATCTCGTCGTCGTCGATCGTGCGCGGGTTGACGCCCACCTTGCGCTGCTGCTCGGCGATGATCCGCTCGACCTCCGGGTCCGGCGAGGGCGTGCGGCCGTCATACTTGTAGTACCCCGCGCCGGTCTTCTGTCCGAACCGCCCGGCCTCGCACAGCGCGTCGCTGATCGGCGCGGTGGCGCCGCGGCCCTGGCGGATGCGCCAGCCCACGTCCAGCCCGGCCAGGTCCCCCATCGCATACGGCCCCATCGGGAAGCCGAACCGGGTGACCACCGCGTCCACCTGCTCCGGCCGCGCACCCTCCAGCAGCAGCGCCTCCGCCTGGGCCGAGCGCTTGTGCAGCATGCGGTTGCCGACGAACCCGTCGCACACGCCCACCACCGCGGCGACCTTGCCGATGGTGCGCCCGACCGCCAGCGCGCGCGCCAGCGACTCGTAGCTGGTCGCCTTGCCGCGCACGATCTCCAGCAGCTTCATCACGTTGGCCGGGGAGAAGAAGTGCATCCCCAGCACGTCCTGCGGCCGCTTGGTGAAGGACGCGATCTCGTCCACGTCCAGCGTGGAGGTGTTGGACGCCAGCAGCGCGCCCGGCTTGGCCAGGGCGTCGAGCTTGGTGAAGACCTCGCGCTTGACCTCCATCGTCTCGAACACTGCCTCGATCACGAGGTCGGCGTCGGCCACGCCGGCGAAGTCCGTGGTGGGGGTGAACAGCGCCATGCGCTTGGCCAGGTCGCCCTCGGGCATGGAGCCGCGGCTGACGGCGGTGCGGTAGTTCTTCTCCACCACGGACATGCCGCGGTCCAGCGCCTCCCCCTTCACCTCCACCAGCGTCACCGGGATGCCGGCATTGGCGAAGCACATGGCGATGCCGCCGCCCATCGTGCCGGCGCCGATGATCGCCACGGTGGCGACCGGCACCGCTTTCAGCCCGGCCGGCATGCCGGGCACCTTGGTGGCCTCGCGTTCGGCGAAGAAGGCGTGGCGTTGCGCCCGGCTCTCGTCGCTGGCCACCAGCTCGGTGAACAACTTGCGTTCCAGCGCCAGCCCTTCGTCCATGGGCAGGGTGACGGCGGCCCGCACCGCCTCGATGCAGGCGGCCGGCGCGCGTTGGCCCCGGGCGCGCTTCAGCAGCGGTGCGGCGGCCTCGTCCAGCATGGCCGGGTTGGCACGCGCCTCCAGCAGCTTGTCCTCGCGGTCCCGCACGCGGACCAGCGGCTTGCCGATGCAGGAGCGGGCGAACGCCACCGCCTCTTCCCGCGTGGCGCACATCTGGTCCACCACGCCCTCGGCCTTGTCCGCCGGCAGGTGGGTGCCGCCGACGATCGCCTTCATCGCCGCCACCGGCCCCATCACCCGCGGCAGGCGCTGCGTGCCGCCTCCGCCGGGCAGGATCCCGAGCTTGACCTCCGGCAGGCCGAGCCTGGCGCCCGGTGCCGCCACGCGGTAGTGGCAGCCGAGCGCCAGTTCCAACCCGCCCCCCAGCGCCACGCCGGAGATGGCGGCGACCACCGGGCGATCGAACGCCTCGATCAGGGCGATGACCTCGGCCAGGCTCGGCGTCCGCGGCGGCTTGCCGAACTCCGTGATGTCGGCCCCGCCGGAAAAGGCGCGGGCGGTGCCCGACAGCACCACCGCCTTCACCGCGGGAAGGGCGGCCAAGCGGGCGAAGGCCTGCATCAGGCCCTCGCGCAACACGATGCCGAGCGCGTTCACCGGCGGGTTGTCCATGGTGACGACGGCCACGTCGCCCTCCTGCTGCAAGTCCACCACCGCGTTGATGCTGCCCATGTCCGTCAAACCTCCAACCATTCGCGGCGCACCGTCGCATCCGCGGCGAGCGCGGCGGGCGTGCCTTCGAACACCACCCGGCCATGCCCCATCACATACAAACGCCGCGAAATGGCCAACGCAATCGCCAGCTTCTGCTCCACCAGCAGGATCGTCGTGCCGCGTGCGGCCACAGTCTCCAGCAGCTCGCGCACGCGCTCCACCATCATCGGGGCGAGCCCCTCCGTTGGCTCGTCCACCATCACCAGCGCCGGGTTGCCCATCAGGGTGCGGCAGATCGCCAGCATCTGCTGCTCGCCGCCAGAAAGCGCACCGGCGGGGGCGCTCGCGCGCTCCTGCAGCCGGGGGAACAGCGCGTAGGCGTCACCGAGCGAGAAGGCGCCACCCGGGCCCTTCTTCTCGCCCAGCAGCAGGTTCTGCAAGGTGGTGAGGTCCGGGAAGATGGCGCGGTCCTCCGGCACGTAGCCCAGGCCGCGCCGGGCGATGGCGTGGGGCGTCAGGCGGCCGATATCCTCGCCGGCGAACACCACCCGGCCGCTGCGGACCACGCCGCCCATGATCGCCTTCAGCGTGGTGGACCGCCCGGCGCCGTTGCGGCCGAGGATGGCGACGATCTCCCCGCGCCCGACCTGCAGATCGACCCCGCGCAGCACCTGGCTCTTGCCATACCAGGCGTCCAGGCCCTGCACCTCCAGCATCGGCGTCGCGTTCAGCATCGCATCGGGTCGTGCAGGCGATTGAAGCCCGGGCTCAGCACAGCGTGTCGGCCGCGGTGCCGAGATAGGCGGTGCGCACGGCCGCGTTGCCACGCACCTCCGCCGGCGGGCCGGAGGCGATGACCCGGCCGTCCGCCAACACGGTGATCCGGTCCGCCAGGTTGAACACGACGCCGAGGTCATGCTCGACCATGACCAAGGTGCGGCCCTCCGTCACCCGGCGGATCAGCGCGGTGGCACGCTCCGTCTCGGCATGGCTCATGCCTGCGGTGGGTTCGTCCAGCAGCACGATGCCGGCGCCGCCCGCCACCGCCACGCCGATCTCCAGCGCCCGCTGGTCCGCATAGGCGAGCGCACCCGCCAGCACCTGCCGCCGCGGCGCAAGTCCGGTCAGCTCCAGCATCTCCTCCGCCCGCTCGTTCAACGGGCGGTAGACGCCGACCGAGCGCCAGAAGTTATGGCCCGCGCCCTGCGACCGCATCGCCGCGTTGCGCAGGTTCTCGAACACGGTCATGCGCGCGAACAGCGACGTCACCTGGAACGAGCGCGACAGGCCGCGGCGGCTGATGACGTGGGCAGGCAGGCCGGTGATGTCCTCGCCATTGAGCAGGACCTGCCCGGCGTCCGGGACCAGGCGGCCGCTGACGAGATGGAAGAACGTGCTCTTGCCCGCCCCGTTCGGCCCGATCACGGCATGGCGCTCGCCCGCCGCGATGTCCAAGGTGATGCCCTTGATGATGGACGTCGCGCCGAAGCTCTTGCGCAGGTCCAGGATGGAAAGGGCGGGCGTCATGCCGCCGTTGCCGCCTGCCATGCCGCGCGCGCGCGGGGCCACGTCCGGTGCAGCAGCAGCCCGCCCGCAGCGAGCACCACCACGCCCGCCAGCCACTGCCATGGCGCTTGCGGATAGGCCGCCATGCCCAGCACCTGCCCGCCGCCAGCCCCGTTGCGCACCGCCTGCAAGCGGAACGCAAGCTCGGCCAGGAACACGACGCCACTCAGCGCCAGCAGCACGCCCGGGATCTGGGTCGCATACGAAGGCAGCAGCGCCCCTGCCCGGCCGGCCCGCACCAGCGGCGCATGGGACAGGATGATGCCCGACAAGCCGCCCGGCGCCCACAGCACGGCGGCGACGAACAGCAGGCCGTCATACAGCTGCCAGGCATCGGTCAGGGTCGACAGCGCCACCTGCAGGAAGGTCACCAGGATGGCGCCCAGCACCGGGCCCCAGAACGTGCCGACGCCGCCGATGAACGTCATCAGCAGCACCGCACCCGACGCCTCCGACGCGATGTTGGAGGCGGTGACGATCTCGTCGTTCAGCGCCTGCAGCCCGCCTGCCACGCCGGCGAACAGGCCGGACAGCATGAACACCAGGTAGCGCACCGTCGCCGGGTTGTAGCCGATGAAGCCCACGCGCTCGGGGTTGTCGCGCACGGCGTTGGCCAGACGGCCGAGCGGCGTCCCCGTGTAGCGCCACATCAGGAAGGCGCAGCCGAACGCCCAGGCCGCGATGAGGAAATAGACGTGGAACTGGCTGCCGAAATCCAGCCCGAGCAGCGCCGGCCCGTCGGACCGGTCGGCATTGATGCCCTCCTCCCCGCCGAACACCGAAGGGAACATCAGGACGAAGGCGGCGGCGAGTTCGGCCAGGCCCAGGGTGATCATGGCGAACGACGTCTCGCCCCGCTTGGTCGCCACCGACCCGGCCAGCGCCGCCGCCGCCAGGCCACCCGCCGCGCCGGCGAGGGGCAACAGGTATGCCGGCACCGGCCAGCCATTCCCCGCCGCGCGCATCAGGTGGATGGCCGCGAACCCGCCGAAGCCGAGGAACACGGCATGGCCGAAATCCAGCATGCCCCCCTGCCCCAGCAGCATGTTGAACGAGAGCGCGAAGACGATGGCGATCCCCATCCGGCACAGCAGTGACAGGCCGAAGCCGCTGGACAGGACGTAGGGCGCCCCGATCGCCAGGACGGCCGCCAGCAGCCACGGCGTTGTCGCCCGCAGCGCCAGCCGGCGGGACCGCAGCGGGATGGCGGGGGCGCTGGCGCTCATGCCGCGCGCGAGCCGGCGATGCCGCGCGGGCGGAAGGCCAGCATCAGCACCAGCAGCAGGTAGGGGACGCTGGGTGCTGCGCGCGACAGCGTCAGGTTCCAGAGGTCGGTCAGCCGCCCGGCCGGGTCCACCGCCAGCCCGAGCGCGGACAGCCCCCGCCACAGCGGCAGGTCCAGGCTGATCGACACCGTCTGGATCAGACCAATCAATATGGAGGCGACGAACGCACCCCAGATCGAGCCCAGCCCACCCATGACCACCACCGCGAACACGATGGCGCCGAGCGAGGCCGCCATGCCCGGCTGCGTGGTGAAGGCGTTGCCCGCGATCACCCCCGCCAGCCCGGCCAGGGCGCAGCCGGCCCCGAACACCAGGGTGAACACGCGCGGCACGTCGTGCCCCAGCATCGACACCATGTCCGGATGGGTCAGCGCCGCCCGGACCACCAGGCCCAGCCGCGTGCGCGACAGGGCGGCGAACAGCGCCACGAACATCGCCAGCGACACCGCCATCATGAACACGCGATAGGCCGGGTACTCCGTGCCGCCGACATGGAACAGCGGGAAGTCCAGCAGCGCCGGCACCCGGTACGGGACCGGGCTGCGGCCCCAGATCAGCGGCACCACCTCCCCGATCACGAAGGCGAGCCCGAAGGTGAAGAGCAGCTCGGCCATGTGGCCGTGGCGGTGCACGGCGCGCAGGCCGTACCGCTCCACCACCGCGCCGACCAGCCCCACCAGCACCGGCGCCACCACCAGCCCGGGCCAGAACCCGAGGAGGAGGCTGACCGTGTAGGCCAGGTAGGCGCCAAGCATGTAGAAGCTGGCGTGGGCGAGGTTCAGCACGCCCATCATGCCGAAGATCAGCGTCAGCCCCGACGACAGCATGAACAGCAGCAGGCCGTAGACCAGCCCGTTCAGCAGGACGAGGACGACGGTCTCACCCACGGATCAGGGTTTGTCCTTGAACGAGCAGGTGGTCGCCATCCGCGTCGACTCCGCGTCGATGGTGCCGACGGTCTGGAAGCCCAGCCCGACCTCCTTGAACACGTGGGGCAGGCCAGGCGCCAGTTCCGTGATGTACAGCGGCTGGATGAGCTGGTGGTTGTCCGCTCGCATATCGGACTCGCCGAGCGGGGTCTGCCGCTTCATCCCGCTCATCGCGGCGGCGACCTTGGCCGGATCGGACGAGTCCGCCTGCTTCATCGCGGCGGCCAGGGTGTCGATCTCGTTGACCACGTGCCAGTAGTAGAAGGTGCGGCCGAACCGCTTCTCGAACGCGTCGGAAACGTCGTCGACGCCGGGCACGTTGTCGGCCCAGGTGCTGATCTGCGCGTCCCCCTTGGCGCCCGGGCCGGCCGCGTCCACCAGCACCTCGTCGCCGAGGTAGTAGGTGTAGAACCGTCCTTTGTACCCGCTATCCGCCGCGGCCTTCACCAGCAGCTGGAGGTCGGCGCCCCAGTTGCCCGTCACCACCGCGTCTGCGCCGGCCGCCTGGAACTTGGCGATGTAGGGCGTGAAGTCCTTCACCTTGCCCAGCGGGACGCGTTCGGCGCCCACCACCTGCAGGTCGGGCCGGCGGTCCCTCAGCATGGCCTGCGCCGCCTTCTCCACCGACATGCCGAACGAGTAGTCGGGGTTGAAGACGTAGACCTTGTGCGTGCCCTTCTGCGTCACGAGGTAATCGGCCAGCGCGCGCATCTTCATGTCGCTGTCGGCGTCGAAGCGGAAATGCCACCAGGAGCATTTGTCGTTGGTCAGTGCCGGGTCGACGGCGGCATAGTTGAGGAACACGACGGACTTCGCCGGGTCGCGCTTGTTGTTCTTCTGGATGGCATCGACCAGCGCGAAGGCCACGGCCGAGCCGTTGCCCTGCGTGACGTAGTGGATGCCGTCGTCGACCGCCTTGCGCAACAGGGTCAGCGACTTCTCCGGGCTGACCTCGTTGTCCATCGGCACCAGCTCGAACCTGCGGCCTGGCCCGGCGGCCTGCGTGGCGTTGACCCGGTCGATGGCGAAGCGGAAATGCTGCTCCCCCAACTGCCCGGTCTCGGCAAGTGGCCCGCTGAGCGGGTCGATGTAGGCGATCCGGATGGTCTCGTCGGCATGGGCCAGGCTCGTGCCCGCCAGCAGAGCCAGCATGGCGGCGCTGATGCGAAAGCGCATTTGGACTTCCCCTCGAACGTGGGTCCTTGACCGGACCCATCATGTTCCTGTCCTGTATCCTGAGGCCGGACGCGCCCTGGCGTCAATGCCGCGCTGCAGCCCCCGACTGGACGCAAACATGCCGCTTCCTCCCCTGTTCGGCCGGCTGCGCCTGCCGGTGATCGGGTCCCCGCTGTTCATCATCTCCAACCCCGACCTGGTGATCGCGCAGTGCCGCGCCGGGATCGTGGGCTCGTTCCCCGCGCTGAACGCCCGCCCCGGCCCGGTGCTGGAGGAGTGGCTGAAGCGGCTGACCGGGGAACTGGGCGAGGCCGACGCACCGTTCGCGGTGAACCAGATCGTCCACCGCTCGAACGACCGGCTGATGCACGACGTGGAGCTGTGCGTGAGATACCGCGCACCGATCGTCATCACCTCGCTGGGGGCGCGGGAGGACGTGAATGCGGCCGTGCATTCCTATGGCGGGATCGTGCTGCACGACGTCATCAACGACCGCTTCGCGCGCAAGGCCATCGAGAAGGGCGCGGATGGGCTGATCGCGGTGGCGGCGGGCGCAGGCGGGCATGCGGGGACCACCTCGCCGTTCGCACTGGTGGGGGAAATCCGCAGCTGGTTCGACGGGCCGCTCGCGCTGTCCGGCGCCATCGCCACCGGGGACGCCGTGCTGGCGGCCCAGGCCATGGGTGCGGACTTCGCCTATGTCGGGTCGGCCTTCATCGCGACGGAGGAGGCGAATGCCGCGGCGGAGTACAAGCAGATGCTGGTGGACAGCGCCGCCGGGGACATCGTCTACACCAACCTGATCACCGGAGTGCACGGCAACTACCTGCGGCCGAGCCTGGTCAAGGCCGGCCTCGACCCGGACAACCTGCCGGCCAGCGATCCCACCCAGATGAATTTCGGCAGCGGCCGCACCAAGGCGTGGAAGGACATCTGGGGTGCCGGCCAAGGCGTCGGGGCGCTGACGGCGGTGGTGCCCGCCGCGGCGTTGGTCGCGCGGCTCTCGCACGAGTATGCGGCCGCCCGGCGGCGACTGGGGCTCGCCGCGCCGGCGATCGCCGCATGACCGACTTCGTGCTGACACGTGCGCTTCTGGAGGCCAATGGCGTCGACGCCATGGTGGCCCGCTCGGCGCCGGACCTCCGCCTGCTGAGCGAGGCCGAGCGAGCCGAGTCGCTGCGCAAGACGTTGGCGGCGCGGCCCTCCGGCGAGGCCGTTTGGCTGTTCGGCTATGGCTCGCTGATCTGGAACCCGCAAATCCACGCGGCCGAGCGTCGGATCGCGACGGTGCAGGGCTGGCATCGGGCTTTCTGCCTCTCCACCCGCGCCGGCCGGGGCACGCCGGACAACCCCGGCCTGGTGCTGGGATTGGATGCGGGCGGCAATTGCCGCGGTGTGGCCTTCCGCATCGACGACGCTATCCTGCAGACGGAGCTGACGCTGCTTTGGCGGCGCGAGATGCTGGCCGGCAGCTACGTGCCCCGCTGGCTCGACCTCTTCGATGAGGCCGGCGCGCGATTCGGCAGCGCCATTGCCTTCACGGTGGATCCGCTCTGCGACCAGTATGCCGGCAACCTGGCGCACGACGCCGTGGTGCTGCGGCTTGCCACCGCCGCAGGTGAACTCGGCAGCGCCGCCGACTACCTGTTCCGCACGTGCGCCAGCCTGCGCGCGGAGGGCATCGCGGATGCGGAGTTGGACGACTTGGCCGGCATCGTGACGACTGCGCAAGGATCACGGACATCTGAAGCAACGGCGTCGGCGAGCCTGACTTAACGTCCCACGCTGGCAGCCCGGGATCTTGGACGCATCAACGGCCGACCCATAACAAACCTTGTCTAAATTATTAGAAGAGTGTTACGACTTTGTCGATGAACGATTCTGATCTCGATCTCCGGAGCGCCGCATGACCGCTGACCCGGCAGACGGACCGGGGCAGCCACAAGGCCCGACGATCGACCAGCACGTCGGCGCTCGGCTACGCATCGTCCGGCGCAGCCACGGCCTCTCCCACACGACGATCGGCCGTGCCCTGCAAGTTCCGGTCGAGACGGTGAGGCGGTGGGAGGACGGAAGCCTGCGCATCCCCGCCAACTACCTGCTTGAACTCAGCCAGCTGCTTTCTTGCCCGCTGACACGGTTCTTCGACGACTTCCCCCTTGGCGGTAGCGTGGTTCCTGACGATAACGAACGCTCCGAAGGCTACGTGAAATCCATGTTCGATCGCTATCCCAGCGCCAAGCACTGACGGGCGGGCAGTTTCGGGTCGGCAGGATCGCCCTACCAGCACCCGCGATGGGCCACGTCTTGCCTAGCTGCCCAGTCGGCCCGATGATTTCCTGCACGCCGCCGTCGCTGTCGTGGCACCGTCACGAGGTTCGCGTGCTGGATCGCCTGGCGAACCGGTCGGCAGCCGAATCGTAGATGGCATAGGCCACGTTCACGTAACGGATCGCGTCGTCGACGCGTCCTGAATCGAGCGCTTCTTCCGCAAGCCTGATCGCAAGCGATGCCGTCAGCACCGGTCGTTCTATGTCGGCATCGATACCTGATACGACTTCAGGGAAGGTCATCCGAGAACCCTCTGGATTGCCTAGCCAAACGCGATGGCATGCTCGCTGTTGGACGTCACTCATGCAACTCCTACGTCCTGAAAACGTGATGAGATGCACAAGATGTGATAATGTTTGACGAAGTGTTGCCTTATCGGCGGGTCGGCCACACGGCGCCCGGAACGTCGCTCATGATGGTAGGGGTTGTAGGTTGAGCCCGATCACCGCTCGAGATGCCGCCTTGCTGGCCCGCTACGGAAGCGAGGCTGAGGCAATCGCACCCGGCCCTTGGAACGACGTGATCGCCAGCCTGTTGCAACACCGGTCCGTTCGCGCCTTCCGGTCCGATCCGTTGCAGCCCGGCACGCTAGAAACGCTGGTGGCGGCGGCGCAATCCGCAGCGACGTCGTCCAATATGCAGGCGTGGTCGGTCGTCGCGGTGACCGATCCAGCGACCAAGGCAGCGCTGGCCCGCGTGGCCGGCGGCCAGCGGCATATCGAGCAATGTCCGCTCTTCCTGGTGTGGGTCGCCGACCTGTCACGCCTGGAACGGGTGGGCGCCGCGACGGGAGAGCGGCTCGAGGCTGTCCCCTACTTGGAGTCCTTCCTGTTTGCCGCGTTCGACGCCATGCTCGCGGCGCAGAACGCGACAGTGGCGGCCGAGAGCCTGGGCTTGGCCACCGTCTATATCGGCGCCCTGCGCAACGACGTGGAGGTGGTCGCGGCGACGCTCGGCCTACCATCCGGTGCGGTGGGCGTCGTTGGATTGTGCATCGGCCATGCCGACGAGTCGGAGATGGCGTGGCGGGTCAAGCCGCGCCTCCCCCAGGCCGCCGTGCTGCACCACGACCGCTACGACGCCTCGACGGAAGCAGCCTCCCGCGCCCTTTACGACCGCGCCTTGCAGCGTTTCAGCGAGGCGAGCGAGCGCACCCGCTATAGCTGGACCGAGCGTGTGATCGGCCGGATGGGGCAGCTGAAGGCGCTCGGTGGCCGCGACAGGCTCCGCGACGCCCTCGGCCGCCTCGGCCTCCCGCTCCGCTGACGAGCCCGCTCAACGCGACGCGGCGACGTGCAATGGCGGGAGGGCGGCGCTGTCCGGCCCGGCGATGCCCAGCCGGCCGAGCCCCGGCAACTTGATGGCCGGGCGGCGCAGGTCGACCCCGAAAACACCCCCGAGGATGTTGATCTCGATGCCCTCGACCCAGCCAACTGTCACGCCGGCGTACCCGGCGAGCGTCACCATGATGCCGGTCCCGGAAGCGGTGCGGCGGAACCAGCGTCCATCATACGGATAATCCTTGCCGATCGCCGTCGGTGGCAAGGTGTCGCCGATCCCGGGCACGGCGGCCATGACGGCAGCGACGAAGGTGTTGGAGTTCGGTCCCGGCCAGGCCCGGTAATCACCCTCGTTGTGCCAGGCATAGTCCCGGATCGCCTCCTGCATGCGCGGGATCATCGCCGCTGCGTCTGCCCCGTCGGCCGCGAACGAGACGCTGGGCACCCGGCCGAACCAACGGCCATCCGGCTCGAACCCGTTCATGCGGATCGGCGCGCCCCAGGCCGTGTAGTCGTAGCGCGTGTAACCGGCCGCGCCGGCAGGCTTCAGCACGATCCAGCTATGGGTCGCGAAAATGCCGCGCCAGCGCACCGTCTGGGCGCTGAACACGCGCACGACCGCCGGGCTTGTCGGCGTGACCGGCGGCAGCAGCCCGGCGCTCGACCGATCCGCCGTGCGCCAGCCCGCTCCTGCGCCGTCGAACCGGTAGAGCAGGGCCGACACGCCGAGTGGCAGTATGTAGCAGACGGCAAACAGTGTCAGGGCAGTCTTCAGGACGGTCATGCCGGCTCAGATTTGCCGCAGGGCAGCAGCCCGCAAGCCCTGTGGGGGGAAAAACGCGCATTGACTGCATCGCACTCGGGTCATCGAGGCGGTGCGGCTGCACAGGACGCCCGGCAGCATGACCAGGCGCAACCTCTGCAAAGACGTCCGGCGCCTGGCAGCGGTGCTGGATGCGGGCGTGGTCGGAGCGGCGGGATTCGAACCCACGACCCCCAGTCCCCCAGACTGATGCGCTACCAGACTGCGCTACGCTCCGATACCTGAGGTGTAGCAGCCACCTGTGGCAACCGCAACGCTCCCAGCCACCACCACAGAGCGCTCTCTATGCGAAGATGGTGGTCTGGAGGCCACCGATCCGAGCCGCGATCAAGATCCTTGGACGGCTCGGAGTATCGGCCGCCACCGGCCTCGCGCCACGGACTGGTGCCTACCCAGGCAGGAGCGCGCGCAGCGCTTCCAACTCTTCCAGCGCACGCGTCAGAAGCGCCCGCAGACGCTGGACCTCCTCGGCATCCCCCATGCCCGCGCGTGCGGTGACCGCAGATGGCGTGGGAAGCGCCAGGAGCGTCGGCTGCTCCCCCTGGGTGGCCCGCTCCGCCGCCGCAGCCGCCCGTTCGGCCTCGGTCGCCGGCGGGATGTCGTCGGAGAGCTTGCCGCCGCCTTCGCGTAGCAGGCGCTGCACGCCCTTGATCGTGTAGCCTTGTATGTAGAGCAAGTCGGAGATCCGACGCAGCAAGGCGATGTCGTCCGGGCGATAGTAGCGCCGGCCGCCGCCGCGTTTCAGCGGCTTCACCTGGGGGAACTTCGTCTCCCAGAACCGCAGCACGTGCTGCGGGATGTGCAACTCATCGGCGACCTCGCTGATCGTGCGGAATGCGTTGGGCGCCTTTTTCGGCTTGGCCCTGGACTCCACAGGCTCGTCTGCCGGGGCCAGCATCATTCGTCGTCACCAGCGAACTCGTCTCCGGGCGGCACTGCGGTTCCGTTCACATGGGCTTTCAGCACCTGGCTCGGGCGGAACACCAGCACCCGCCGCGGCAAGATGGGCACTTCCACCCCCGTCTTGGGATTGCGTCCGATCCGCCGACCTTTCTGTCGCACAGAAAAGGTCCCGAACCCACTGATTTTAACAGATTCGCCGCTCTCAAGTGATTTGGCTAAGCGGTCGAGCACGGTTTCCAGCAGATCCGCCGATTCGTTGCGCGATAGTCCGACCTGGGTGTAGATGCGCTCTGCCAGATGCGCGCGGGTGACTGTGTTCATTTGCGTCACGGTATGCGGTGTTGCTTGGAAGCGTCAAGAAAACGCCCTGGAACTAAACAAAACTTGGCGGAATGTGGCGCTAGAGCCGCACCAAGGCCGATCCCCAGGTCAGTCCGCCACCCAAGGCTTCCAACACGATCAGATCACCCGGGCGCATCCGGCCGGAATGCCAGGCCTCGGCCAAGGCCAGGGGGATGGATGCCGCCGATGTGTTGGCGTGGCGATCCACCGTGACTACCACGCGCTCCGGGGACAGGCCGAGCTTGCGACCCATGGCGTCGATGATGCGCAGGTTGGCCTGGTGCGGCACCAGCCAGTCCACGTCCCGGCTGTGCAGGCCGTTGGCGGCCAGCGCCTCGTCCACCGCGGATGCCAGCTTGCTCACGGCATGGCGGAAGATCTCCCGCCCGTTCATCTTCAGATGCCCCGACAGCTCCGGCCGGCCAACCGCACCGTCGACATACAGCAGCGGCCCCAACGAGCCGTCCGCGTGCAAGTGGGTCGACAGGATGCCGCGCGGAGGCGCTTCGGCCGCCTGCTCGGCCGCCCGCACGAACACCGCCGCGGCCCCATCGCCGAACAGGACGGCGGTGCCGCGGTCGCTCCAATCCAGGATGCGCGAGTACACCTCCGACCCGATGACCAGGACGCCGCGGACCTGGCCGCTGCGGATCATGCCATCCGCGATGCTCAGCCCGTAGACGAAGCCGCTGCAAGCCGCCGACACGTCGAAGCCAAAGCCGCCGGCGCCGAGCAGCGCCTGCACGGCGACGGCGGTGGCGGGAAAGGCGTGGTCCGGCGTGCTGGTGCCGAGGATGATGGCGTCCACGTCCGCAGCGCTTGCCCCCGCGTGGCGCAGCGCGGCCTCGGCCGCACGTGCGCCCATGAAGGCAGCCGTCTCGTGCGGCGCGGCGAGGTGGCGCTGGCGGATGCCGGTGCGCTCCGTGATCCAGGCGTCCGAGGTGTCGAGCCGCTCGGCCAGTTCCGCGTTGCTCACCACCCGCTCCGGCAGGTACGCCCCGGCGCCGGCCAGCAAGGCACGCACCGTCATCAGCGCGCCGCCGCCAGCAGCGGCCCGGCCCCGGTCGGCAGGTCGGCCACCTGGGCCAGGCCTTCGCGGATGCGGTCGTTGAAGCGGTGCACCACCATGTCGATGGCGACATCCATGGCGTAGGCGAACTGCTCGGCATCCGTCCCGCCATGGGACTTCACCACCACGCCGTTCAGCCCGAGCATGATCGCGCCGTTGTAGCGCCTCGGGTCCACCCACTCCCGCAGTCGCTCCAGCCCCGGCCGCGCCAGCACGTAGGCGATGCGCCCGGCCAGGCTCCTGCCGAAGACCTCCTTGAGCAGGTTGAAGATGAGCTTCAAGGCTCCTTCGCCCATCTTGAGCGCCACGTTGCCGGTGAAGCCGTCCGTCACCACCACGTCGGTCGTGCCGCCGGGGATGTCGTCGCCCTCGACGAAGCCGTGGAATTGCGGCGCCAGGTGACTGGCCCGCAGGATTTCGGCCGCCTTCTGCACACGCTCGTCGCCCTTCAGCTCCTCCGAGCCGATGTTGAGCAGCCCGATGGTCGGGGCCGGCAGGCCGAGCACGGCACGGGCGAACACGTCACCCATCACCGCGAACTCCACCAGGTTGCGGGAGTCGCTGATCGTGTTGGCGCCCAAATCCAGCATGACCACGTCGCCGCGGGCGGAGGGTGCCAGCGCCGCCAGCGCCGGACGGTCCACGCCGGGAAGCGTCTTGATCACGATCTTGGCCAATGCCAGCAGCGCGCCGGTGTTGCCGGCGGAAATGACGCCCTCGGCTTCCCCCGTCGCCACGGCGTCGATCGCCATCCGCATGGAGGAACTGCGCACGCGTAGCGCCGCCGTCGGCTTCATGTCGCCGCCAATGACCTCGGAGGCGTGCCGGATGGCGCATCGCTCGCCCAGCTGCCTGCGGGCCATCAGCGGCGCCAGGCGCGTCTGGTCCCCTACCAACAGGAAGCGTGCGCCGGGATGCCGTTCGATCGCGATCGCCACCCCGTCGATCACGACCTCGGGCGCACGGTCTCCGCCCATCGCGTCGACGGCGAGGGTGTAAGGCGACGCGACCGGACCGATCCCGGCGGGCTGCACGTGGCCTCCGCTCAACTCGGTCCTCGGCCGGCGCGGGACCGCTGGCTCAGACGCGGACGGCGCCCTTCAAGGCCTTGCCGGCGGCAACGACCTCACGGCCGTCGTAATGGCCGCAATGGGCACAGACATGGTGCGGGCGCTTGGTCTCACCACAATTCGGACAATCGGCGAAGGCCTGAATGGTGAGTGCCTGATGGCTCCGACGCATCCCCATGCGCGACTGCGACGTCTTCTTCTTTGGAACGGCCATGGGCAGCTGCCCTCCGGAAAGCGCGCGGGCACCGGCGGAAGCCGGCTCGGCACGGCGACGCTATTGCAATGACTCAGGGCGCGCCATCTAGCAGACACGTCAACGCCCCGCAAGCGGGCGCAAGCTACTCCGACCGGCGCCAATTCGCCAGTGCGCCGAACGGGTTGGCGAGCGGCTCGGAAGCCTCGCCCGGCAGCGTCGCCCCCGGTCGGCGCGGATACGGATCGAGGGCGAGGGCCAGCTGCTCCACGGTCGCCTCCCCCAGCTCGAGCATGCCGCCTTCGATCGGCAACTCGTCCGGCTCGTCGGGGTCGTCGGCGGCGTCGCTTGCCTGGTGCGGCAGGACGAACCTGACGGCAAACTCCTCGACCAGCTCCACCGCGAACGGCTCCAACGAGACGACGCAGTCCTGGTGCAGGCTGGCGCGCAGCGATCCCCCCGCCTCCATCGCGCCGTCCGAGGCCGGCCGCAGCACCCACCGGCACCGCACCGCCTCCACCGACGGCACCTGCAAACGCCGGGCGATCAGCTCGCACTCGGCGGCATCGGCCTCCACCTGCACCACCAGCCCGGCGCCGACCCGCTCGGCCGGGACCGGCCGCGCCAACTCGGGCACGGGGCTCATGCGGGGAGCGCGGCGAAGCGGAACCGCCCGGCAACCAGTTCGGCGGGCGGTGCCGCTGCCAGCTCGCCCATGCGCGCGCGGACGATGGCGGCCAGCCCCGGAGCGCCCGGCGCCTCCGCCCCGCGCCACACGTTGCGCACCAGCGCGTCCGGCAAGGCCGCCGGGTCGGCGTCATCCAGCGCGGCCTCGTAGGCGAGCGCCCGGCCGTGGAACGCCTCCCACATCGCGCGCACGTTGCGCGCGACCGTCATGTCGCCGACCCCGAGCTCGCGCAGGTTGGTGTCCATGTCGGAGAACATCGCGTCGAACACGGCCTGCGCCACGGCCTGCCCCGGCGGCGGCACCGCGCGGAGCTGCCGGATCAGCAGGGCGGCATGCAGGCCCACCAGGTCGAACCGGCCGTCCAACGTGTCCGGCACGCCCAGTTCGGCGTAGAAGTACGGGTCGCGAGCGGACGAGACGGCGCTGGTGTAGAGCTCGAAACCGATCCGCTCGTAGCGCCCGCGCCCGAGCAGCCCAAAAAACGCCATTGTCGTCCCAGTTCCACGCCGTTGATACGCCATCGTTGACACCGGACGGTGCGGCGTGACACGCCCACGCCATGCGGCACGATCCCTCATGCGGCAGATAACGCCGCCTCCGCGCGGGTCAATGCGCGCACCGCTCTACAGGACTCCTGCAATGCGATATTGTGCTCCGCTGCTGCTCGTCATCGCGACCGTGCTGGGTGCCTGCTCCGCACTGGAATACCCGCCGCAGACCAGGGGCAACAAGGTGACGGAGGATCAGATGAAGGATCTCGTTCCCGGCACCTCGACGCGGAACGACGTCGCCAGCCTGCTGGGCACGCCGACGGCCAAGGCGACCTTCGACGACAACACCTGGATCTACATCAGCGAGGTCACCCAACCGCGGGTCGCCCGGGTCCAGGGCGTCAACTCGCAGAACGTGGTCATCGCCTCGTTCGACGACCGCGGCGTGCTGAAGACGATCAAGCAACTGGACCAGGCCGACGCCAAGCCGGTTTCGGTCGTCTCACGCGCCACGCCCTCGCCCGGCAGCGAGAGCTCCTTCATGCAGCAGCTGCTGGGCAATGTCGGCAAGTTCACCGCCGGGCCCGCCGCCTCGACCGAGCCGGGCGTGAGCGTCGGGCACTAGCTGCCTGTCCAGGGTGTGATCGAACCCCTCGCGCTCTACGTCCACTGGCCGTTCTGCCTCGCCAAGTGCCCGTATTGCGACTTCAACAGCCACGTGCGCGAGCACGTGCCCCAAGCCCGCTTCGCCGCGGCCCTCCGGACCGAACTGGCGTGGGAGGCCGCCCGGCTCGGGCGCCGCCCCCTCGGCTCGATCTTCTTCGGCGGCGGCACGCCCAGCCTGATGGAGCCGGACGCCGTCGCTGCCTTGGTGGAGGACGCGAGGCGCCTGTTCGATCCGGTGCCGGAGCTGGAGGTCACGCTCGAGGCCAACCCGACCAGCGTGGAGGCCGGCCGTCTGGCGGCGTTCCGCGCGGCGGGCGTGAACCGCGCATCCCTGGGCGTGCAGAGCCTGGACGACGCGGCGCTGCGCCTGCTTGGGCGGCAGCACTCCGCCCGGCAGGCGACGGCCGCGCTGGAACTGGCACGCGGCATCTTCCCCCGGCTTTCGTTCGACCTGATCTACGCCCGTCCCGGGCAATCGCTCCCTGCGTGGCGGGCGGAGCTGGACCAAGCGCTGGCGCTCGCCGCCGACCACCTGTCGCTCTATCAGCTGACGGTCGAGCCGGGCACGGCATTCGAGGCGCTGCATCGCCGGGGGACACTGGTCCTGCCAGGGGAGGATGACGCCGCGGCGTTGTACGAGACGACGGCCGAGGCCGCCGCGGCGCACGGCTTGCGGCAATACGAGATCTCCAACTACGCCGCGCCAGGGGCGGAAAGCCGGCACAACCTGACCTATTGGCGCTACGGCGACTATGTCGGTGTCGGCCCCGGCGCACACGGCCGTCTCACGCTCGCGGGTGGCCTCGTGGCCACGCGTCGCCACCGCGCCCCCGAGCCGTGGGCCGACCGCGTGGAACGGGACGGCCACGGCAGCACGGCCGAGGAGGTGGTCCTGCCGCGGGACCGGGCGCGGGAGATGCTGCTGATGGGCCTGCGCCTGCACGAGGGCATCGACGCCGCGCGGTTCGCCCGCCGCACCGGGATCCCCCTGTCGGAAGCGCTCGACCCGGCGATCCTGGCCATGGCGGAGGAAGAGGGCTACGTCGTGCAAACCCCCGCGGGCCTTGTCGCGACCGCGGCGGGACGACTGCGGCTCGACGCATTGCTGCCCGCACTGGTGCGCTGACCCGGGCCGCCGCCAAGGCTGCCGCTTTCACCACCTGGCCAGCCCGGCGGAAATCGCATTGTATCCACGCGCAACCAACGGAGCGCCCGATGTCTCGCTCATCCCGGAGGATCTGGCTCGCGCCGCTGCTCGTGGCCCTGGTGACCGGTGCCGCCGACGCCCAGCCAGCGGCGCCGGCCGTGGCGGTGATCGACGCGTCCGGCCATTCGGCGGCGCTCTCGTTGCCGGACTTGCAGGCGTTGCCATCCAGCAAGGCGACGCTTTCCGGCGACCGTCACGAAGCCGGGCCCGTGCTGTGGGCCGTGCTGGAGCGTGCGGGCGCCGTCGATCCGAACTTCCACAAGCGGGTCAACCAGACGGTCGTGGCCACCGGGCGCGACGGCTACAGCGCCACGCTCGCCATGGGGGAGATCGACCCGGAGTTCGAGCACAAGGCAGTGCTGCTCGCCATCGACCCGGAGCACCGGACGCTCCGCCTCGCCATACCCGGCGACAAGCGTCTCGGCCGCGACGTGCGCGACGTGGTGAGCCTCGCAGTGCGCTAGGGATCGGGCGTCCGACCACGGCATGGTCCGCACGCGCCCCTGCCCCGGCACGGCGATCGTGAACCGCCGCGCTAGCCGCCCGCGTCCTTGCCGCGGAAGCGCTCCCACCCGGTGGCCCGCAGCACGCAGGCCGGGCAGGTGCCGCAGCCATAGCCCCAGTCGTGCCGGTGCGTCCGGTCCCCTAGGTAGCAGCTATGCGTCTCCTCCCGGATCAGCTGGACCAACGGCGCGCCGCCCAGCGCCTCCGCCAGGCGCCACGTCGCCGCCTTGTCACGCCACATCAGCGGCGTGTGCAGCACCATTCGCCGATCCATGCCAAGGCTCAGCGCCACCTGCAGCGCCTTGATCGTGTCGTCCCGGCAGTCCGGGTAGCCGGAGTAATCCGTCTCGCACATGCCGCCGACGATGTGCCGCAGCCCGCGGCGATAGCCGAGCGCCGCGGCGTAGGTGAAGAAAAGCAGGTTGCGGCCGGGCACGAAGGTCGACGGGAGGCCTCCCGCCTCGAAGGTGATCGCCTGTTCGCGCGTCATCGCCGTCTCCGACAACGCCCCGAGCGTGGCCAGGGTGAGCACGTGGTCCTCCCCCAGACGCGCCGCCCACGCTGGCGCGATCGCCGCCAGGCCGGCGCGCACGGCGCCCCGCACCGTCAGCTCCACCAGGTGCCGCTGCCCGTAGTCGAAGCCGACCGTCTCGACCTGCGCGAACCGTTCCAGCGCCCAGGCAAGGCAGGTGGCGCTGTCCTGGCCGCCGCTGAACAGGACCAGCGCGCCCTCGGCGGAACGTTCCATCGGCGCAGTTCAACCCAGCCGGGTTTTCCATGCAACACGTCTTCTCGACAGCAGAGTGGCGTGGCATGCTTCGGCACCTGGGAGACACCGATGCTTCACCGACTGGCGCCGGTTGGCCTGTTCGCCGCGGCATTGCTCCTGTCCGGCTTGGCCCATGCGCAAGGCATCGATTGCGGCCGCGCCCGTTCTCCTACCGAGAAGGCGATCTGCGCCTCTCCCGCGCTGCTGTCGCTCGACCATCAGGTCGCCGTCGCCTACGCGGACACGCTGGCGCGCAAGCCGGACCAGCGCGAGGCGATCCGGGCCGACCTGCTGCGCTGGCTGCGGCAACGGGACGCCACCTGCAACGTCCCTGCCGGCGCGATCGAGCGCTGCCTGTCTGGCCAGCTCACCGCCCGGCTCGCGGCGCTGGCGCCGCCACCCGCGGCGCCCGTCCCGGCCGTCTCGCCCGCCACGGTGCTGCCCCTCACGCCGGCCGCCCCGGCGGTCCAGGCCGCATTGCCGGACCAGGCCGTCCCCCCTGCCAGCGACAGCCCGCCTGCCCCGGCCGCGACGCTGGACGCCACGAGCGTGCCAGCCGCCGCCGAGTCGGACACGCTGCTCCACGTCACCTCGCCGGGCCGCTTCACCGTTGCGGCGCACAGCCCGTCGGGCGCCGGCCTGCAAGTGGTGGACATGCTGACCGGACCGTCCGAAACGGCCGGCGCCGCCGGTTCGCAGGACGGCAGGCTCGACCGGCTGCTCGATGTCGGCACCTTCAAGCTGCGCGTGTTCTCCGCCCCGGCGGCAAGCGGGAGCGTAGGCCTCGCGGTCACGCCGTTCCATGACGCTGCGCCGCCGGCCGCGCTGCCGCGGCCCGGGCATCCGCTCGCGACCACGCTGCGCGATGCCGAGCAGCGCGCCTTCTGGCTGCTGGTGCCGCCCGGCACCGGCGCCAACGTGCGGATCGAGGCGGCGGGCCGCTCGCTCGGGGACCTGCGGCTGTGGCGGGACGGGCGGGAGCTGACGGCGCTGGAACCGGAGCGGCTGCGGGTGGAGCCGGCACCCGGCCATCCGCTGGACGATCTGCGGCTGAGCGGCCATGTCGAGCCTGGCACCTACCTTGCCATCGCCTATGGCGGCGCGCCGGCGACCTGGACGGACGGTGCGGCCGACCAGCCGTTCTACCTGCGCAGCGGCGCGTCCGAGGCGCTGGCCGAGGGATGGGCCGGCGGCACGGTGGGGCCGTTCGGCAGCGAGGTGTTCGACGTGCCGCCCGCCGCCCGCCTGGTCCGGCTGGACCTTCCGGCGGCGGCGGCGGCGGAGCTGCATGTCGGCGACGGGATCGCCACGGTCGCCAAGAACAGCCGCGAACCGACCGTCCAGCTGGACCGGCCCACCGGGCAAGGCCTGGTCGAGGTCCGCGCCGCCGCCGGCCAGGCCTACACGCTGCGCGCGCTGGACACCGCCACCAACCGGACGGTCAGCCGTACCGGCACCTGGTGGGTGTCGGCGGTCACCACCGGCATGGGCGGCGACGAAGTCCCGCCTGCCCTGCTGCTGCAACGCTCCGAGCAGCGGGACCAGCCGCTGCGCGTGGTCGCCAGCACCGCGCCGCGCGTCGGTCCGGGGGCGCCATGGCACGCCCGCTTCAACCTGCGCGGCCCCACCGACCTGCTGCTGGAGCTTCCCTCCGGCGGCGACGTGGCGTTCAGCAGCACCGGCGTCCCCGTGCTGCATCGGCGCGGGCAGATGGCCAACCAGCCGGCCGACTTCTACGACCTGACGGTCGAGCCGCAGAACGGGGCGATCGGTGCGCTCGACCTCGTGGTCGGGCCGCCCGGGCCGCGACCGGCGCCGGTGGCACTGCCGCTGCCACCCGATCCGGTGATCCCGTTCGGGGTGCAGACGCTCGCGCCGGGCCAGTTCCTGCAGCTGGACACTGGCTCGGCACCGGGGACCACCGCAGGTCTCGCCATCCGGGCGGTGCCGGTGGCGCTGGTGCAGGGACCGCTGCTGGCGACGGTCGTGGCCGGCAGCACGCTCTCCGTGCCCGTGCTGGTGGCGCCCGGCGGCACCCTGGCGGTGACGGAGCTGGGGGTCGGGCCCATCGCGTTCGGCCAGCAGGATGCCGGGCAGCCGGGGCGCACGACCGTGGTGATCCCCGTGGCAGACCACGCCCGCACGGTGGCGCTGGCCTGGCACCGGACGGAGGCGGCGCTGCCGCCGATCCCGCCGCCGCCGGCGCCCGGCCAGGTCGCCGCGATTCAGGCGGGCGTACCCGCCTTCCTGGACCTGCGGCGCGGGGAGGAGCGGGGCTTCGCGCTGACCGTGCCCCAGGGTGGGTTGTTCCGGGTGGAGACGCTGGGGCGCCTGCATACCGCGGCGCGGCTGGCGACACCGTTCATCCCGGCGCTGGCGCAGGCCGACGGCAACGGCACCGGGCAGAACATGCTGATCCAGTCTCCCCTGCGCGCCGGGCGCTACCGGGTGGACGTGCGGGCGGTGGACTCGGCCGGTCATCTCGGAATTTTGGCCAGCACGGCGCCGCTGCTGACAGGCGGCAGCTTGCTGCCAGGTGGCAGCGTGCGGGCGACGCTGCCGGCGGGCAGCGGCGTGGCCTTTCCGGTGGAGGTCGCGGGTGGCCCCGATGACCGCTACCATTTCGACGTGCTGTCGCTGGGCAGCGCCTGGACCGGGCGGCTGGAGGATGCCGATGGCTGGCCCGTCGTGACGCCGGGCGTGTTGGACGGGCTGGAGCCGGTGCTGCGGCCCGGCCGCTACCGCCTGGTGGTGACGCCGGACGTGGTTGGGCGGCAGGTGGTGGCGCGGCTGCGCGCGATCACCCCGCCGGTCGAGACCACCGGGCACGGACCGCACGACCTGCCATTCGAGGCATCGCAGCATGCGACGTGGCGCGAGCCGGACGGCAAGGACCACCCGCGCGACCCTGACGTCTGGACGTTCAGCCTGGCGGGCCCGGGTGAGGTGACGTTGACGCTCGGCGACGGCATGGTCGCTGAGCTGCGCCGCAAGGGCGCGGCGGACCAGGTGGCGCGCATCGTCGGCAAATGGACCGGGACGCTGCCTGCGGGCGACTACCAGCTGGACGCCACCAGCCTCGGGCGCAACGATCGGCTCGGCTACGACGTGGCACTCGGCAGCCCGGACCTGCAGCCGCGCACGCCGCGCGCGGTGACGCTGCCGGCGACCGTGGCGTTCAGCCTGGGCGAGGCCCGGGTCGCCAGCCTCACCACATGGGGCAGCCTGCCGGTGAAGGCGGTGCTGCGCGGCGCGGACGGCAAGGTGGTCACGCGCTCGGGCGCCCGGCCGGACGATTGGAACATCGCCGTCTCCCGCCTGCTGCCGGCCGGCCGATACACGCTGGAGCTGCAATCCGCCGCACCCCCCACGATGAGCAGCCCGAACGTCGACCTGTCCGGCAGCACGACGAGCGACAGCTCCGACAGCAGCGACGCGCCGGATGGCGACGACCAGGCCGCACAGACGGCGGAGACCACGGGAGCAAGCCCACCCAAAGCCACACCCGCCGCCACGGCCACGGCCACGGCCCCGGACACGGGCACGGGCGACGACTCTGGCGATGCCGCCGCGCCGACGCTGGACGTGCGGCTGGATCTGCCGCCGGCCCTGCCCCCAACCGCGGCGCCGGCCCAGGTGGCCGCGCTGCCTGGCAGCGGCGTGCACGTGCTGACGTTGCCGGCACCCGCGGCCGGGAGCCTGGTGCTGGCCCAGGCGAGCGCCGCCGCGACGGCGGTGCTTGCGCTGGAACGCCAGGATGGTGATGGCTGGCGTACGGTGGCGGTCGACACCGGCGCCGTCCCCATGGTGGCGGCGCCAGCCGATGGCGGTGCCGCGCCATGGCGGCTGGAGGCGTGGACTGTCGACGGCGGGAACGACCCGATCCGCCTTGCGGCCCGCTCGGTGACCGCGGCGGGCCAGGCACCAGGGGCGGTGCGGCTGGCAGCGCTGGACGGCTTGCCGGCGCCGCTCGCGGTCGCGCGGCTGCTGGTCGACACCGCCGGCATCGTGTCCCTGGGCGCTGCGCCGGGGCTGCGGTCCGGCGGCTGGCCGGGCCACGCGCTGGAGCGTGCCGCCAGCAACGCCGTGGTCGCCGGCACCGATCTATGGCTGGTCGGGCCGCAGCCGCTGACGGTCACCGCGGCGCCGCTGGCGTTTCCCACGGGCAGCGACGTTCCGGTCGTGCTTGCCGCCGGCCTGTCCGCCGCGTTGCCGGTGCCGCCGGCGCAAAGCGGCCGCCTGCAGCTCTGGCGGGCGGAGAGCGGGGCGGACCAACCCGATCTCGGCCTGGGCGCGGGCGTCGCCCGCGGCAGCGCGGTGGCGCTGGCGACGGCGCCGCTGGCCCTGCGCAGCGCCGGGGAGGCGGCGCGGCTGCGGCTCGGTCGGGTCGATGCGAGCCTGGCAGCGTCGCGTTCGGTGGACGCCGCGGCGCAGCTCACCCTGCCGCCTGGAACGGCACTGCCCATCACGCTGCCGGCTGGGGCCAAGACGCTGCAGCTCGACCTCGCGCCCAACGTCGCGGCCTTTGCCGGCTGGCATGACCCGGCGCCAGTGGCGGTATGGGGGGCCGGGGCGACGGTCAGCCGCAGCTTGGCCGGGCCATGGACGGATTTGCTGCTGGTGAACATGGGTCAGGGCGCCGCCCCGGCCCGGGTCGCGAGCCAGCCTGGGCCAGACGCCGCCCCGTTGCGGGCCGGCACGGTGCTGAAGCGGTTCTTCGGCTCGGCCGGGTCGTTCGACCTGCCGTTCGATGCCCCGGTGAGCGGGCGCCTGGTCGTGACGGGCGATGCCGCCATTACCGCGGTGACGGCGCAGGCCATCGCCCGCGGCACCGACGTCCCGGTGTCCGGCGCGGGCCGAGCCGTCATCCAGCATGGGCCGGGCGCGCTGGCGTTGTGGGTTGACGCGCCGGGCCAGTCCCCCTGGCCTGACCCGGCGGCGCAGGCGGTGGCGTTGCCCGCGCGGGTGTCACTTGCCAGCGCGGCGATGGCGCTTTCGTTCACCGCGGATGCGCCCATGCTGCTGCATGTCAGCACCACCGCGCCAGTGCTCGCCGGGCTGCAGCAGGCGGGACGGACGGATATGCCCGCGCTGTTCCCGGCCGGCGCCGAACTGCACCGCGTGGTGGCGCCTGGCCCGGTGACGCTCCGCCTGTTCTCGGCCGATGACGGCCCGCTGAGCGGCACTGCCACGGTCTGGGCCGAGACGCTGGTGCCGGTGTCGGAGGGCCTGGGCAGCCAAGTCGCCGTGGCGCCGGGTGGCGCGGCGGCGTTCGCCTTCACCCTGGCGAAGGCCACCACCATCGGCGTCGGCGTGCGGGCGGAGCCGGACCGGGTGGACGCCCGGCTGCTGGATGGGTCCGGCAAGGTCGTCGGCGACGGGGTGGCGCAGCTTCGGCCGCTCGCCGCCGGTGCCTACGTGCTGGAGGCGCGCGTGCCGCCGGACGCCGCGCCGACCGTGCTGCGCCCGGCGCTGATCGGCATCACGCCGCGCCCCAACGGTCCCCCACCGGACGTGGTGCAAAGCTACCTCGAACTCGTCGGCATGAAGCCGCAAGGGACACCCTGATGCGCCGGATCGTCTCCCCGTTTCGCCTGCTTCCTCTCCCTCCGGGAGAGGGCCGGGGTGAGGGCCGAGTGCACGGAACGGACGGGACGACCCTCACCCGACCCGCTCCCAGGGGGAGAAGGCTCTTTGGGGCGTTGGTGGTCGGGCTTGGATTGCTAGGCTCGCCTGCTCACGCGCAAGTGCCACCGCAACTCGACCGCCTGCAGCGGGCGGACGGCGCGCGGGTGGTGCCGGACCATTTCCTGCGGCGGTGGGACCCCGTCACGGTGCTGTTCCCCACGGCCACGGGCCCGACGGAAGGCGGCGCGGAAGACCATCCGGAGCGGTTCGCCACGCTTCTCCCGGCCAAGCCGGGTGCCTGGACCTGGCTCACCCCGACGACGCTGCAGTTCCGCCCGACCGAGCCGTGGGAGCCGCTGCGGCGGGAGACGGTGACGGTGAGCGGGGCGGCAACCACGCTCATCCCGCTGCTGCCGGTGCCGACCTCCACCGGCCCAGCGTCCGACGGGACGAACAACGGCACGGCAGACCTGGATACCATCGCCTTGAGCTTCGACCAGCCGGTCGACCTCGCCGCACTGGCCCGGTTGCTGACGATCGAGCTGAAGCCGCAGGCCGGCGTCAGCGGCGGCACCGAAACGCTGCGCGCCGAAGATTTCGACCTGCGGCCCGTCGAGCGGACCAGCCGCGGCGATGTACAGACCATTCTCGTGGTGCTGAAGCGCCCGGTCGCGGACGGCCGGGTGGCGACGCTGCGGCTGCGCCTGTCCGACGAACCCGGCATGGACGACCCGATCTTCGAGGTCGCGGTCCGTTCAGCCGCGCCCTTCCGCATGACCGACACGTATTGCGGCGACAGCTACGACCATTCCGTGAAGGACGGCGTCACGGTCTGCGACCCCTCCGCGGGCGCGATCGCCCAGCCGCGACGCCTGGTGCTGCAGTTCTCCTCCACGCCGGAGGCGATGGACATCGTCCGCGCCCGCAACGTGCTGCACGTCACCCCGCCGGTGGACGACCTGTCCGTCACCATCGGCACCAACAACGACGTGCAGATCGGCGGCAAGTTCGCCGCCGACCAGGTCTACGACGTGCGGGTCGACGCCGGCGCCATCCAGGACACCCGCAAGCGGCTGCTGGCGGACGCGGTGCATGTCAGCGCGTCATTCAATGCCGGCGCGCCGGCCCTGGCGTGGGACGTGCCGCAGGGCATCGTGGAACGGCTCGGCCCGCAGATGGTGCCCCTGCGCGGCCACGGCTACGATCGGGCGGATGTGCGCGTCTACGCGATCGACCCGCTCAGCCGGGACTTCTGGCCCTTCCCGCGCGGCGGGCTGACGACCAGCGACGACCGTCCGCCACCGCTGCCCGGCAACGAGCCGCAGCATTACGTGCAGCCCGGTGCGATCGGTGGCGACGCGATGGCCCAGCGCATCATCGCCCTTGGCTCCCCCGCGGCCAGCGAGCTGGTGGACCTGCCGATCCGGCGCGGCGGCGTGGACGCGAAGTTCGGGATCGACCTTGCCCCCACCCTGGGACGGATCGCCGGGCCGCGTCAGCCGGGGACCTACCTGGTCGGGCTGCGCACCCTGGACGGCAGCAGCCGGCAATGGGCGCGGCTCCAGGTGACGGACCTGTCGCTGACGGGCGTGGAGGAGGCGGACCGGGTGCGCTTCTCGGTCACCTCGCTCGCCTCGGCCCAGCCGGTGCCGGGCGCGGACATCCATATCGACGGGCTGCGGGACGGCCGTTTCATCACCCTGGCGCAGGGCACGACGGCTGCGGACGGCAGCTGGACCATGCCGGCGCCGCTGGCCCGCGGCCGCAACGGCGACGACGCCGACATCCGCCGCATCGTGGTCAGCAAGGCGACCGACACGCTGGTGATCGAGCCGGGGCGCGGGCCGCAGGTCTATGCCGACGGCAACTGGAGCAAGCCGGACACTGCCTGGCTGTCCTGGACGACGGACGACATCTCCGATCGCCGGCCAGCCGCGCAGACGCTGTGCCACGTGTTCACCGAGCGCCCGATCTATCGCCCGGAGGAGCCGATCCTCATCGCCGGCATGATCCGGCGCTACGACCACGGCAGCCTGTCCTACGCGACCGGCAGCGGCGAGGTGCTGGTGACCGGCCCGGGTGACCAGCAATGGCACCTGCCGACGCAACTGGACGAGATCGGCGGCTTCCACCTCAAATTCGACCAGAAGACCGACGCGACGGGCGACTACTCCATCCAGTACCAGCCGAAGGACGGCGAGCCCTGCGGCGCCATGACCGTGAAGAAGGAGGCGTACCGCCTGCCGACCTTCGAGGTCGTGCTCAACGGGCCGCAGCGCACGCCGCTGGACGCGCCGTTCTCGGTCGACCTCATCGCGCGGTTCTTCGCCGGGGGCCTGCTGTCCGACCGGCCGATCACCTGGCGGGTGACGCAGACGCCGTATGTCTGGACGCCGCCGGGCCGCGACGGCTTCCTGTTCTCTTCGGACAGCCGGTTCTCCGGGGACTCCACCTTCCGCTCCACCCCCGTGCTGAACCGGGAGGCGAAGACGGATGCCGGCGGCTCGGCCCAGCTGACGCTGGACCCGACGATCGAGCCGACCGCGCAGCCGCGCCAATACCTGGTGGAGGCGACCGTCACCGGCGACGACGACCTGCAGGTGCGCGGGGTGCAACGCGTGACCGCCCTGCCGCCCTTCGTGCTGGGCGTGAAGGTTCCGCGGTACGTCGACAAGCTGGGCGCGCTGGACCCCGAGATCGTCGCGCTGGACGGCGAGGGGCACGAGGTGTCCGGCCTGGCGATGACGGTCAAGCTGATCCACCGGCAATGGAACTCGGTGCTGGAGGCGAGCGACTTTGCCCAAGGCTCGGCCAAGTACCAGACGCAGGTGCTGGATGAGACGGTGGCCGAGCGGCAGGTGACCAGCACCGCCGCCGCCCAACCGGTGCATTTCGGCGTCGACGAGGCGGGCGTCTACCTCGTGGAGGTCACCGCGGCGGACAAGGTCGGCCGCACCCAGACGGTGAAGGTCGACCTGTTCATGGCGGGCAACACGCCGGTGACGTGGCAGCGTCCGCCGGCGCAGACGGTGACGGTCACCACCGACAAGGACAAGTACGACCCGGGCGACACGGCCACCTTGCTGATCCAGAGCCCGTTCCAGACCGCCCGCGCGCTGGCCGTGGTGGAGGAGCCGGAGGGGCGGTTCCGCTATGACTGGGTGGACATCGCCAACGGCTTTGGCCGCTACACGGTGCCGATCCGCAAGCAGCAGATGCCGCGCCTGGCCGTGCATTTCCTGCTGATGCGCGGCCGGCTGGCGACGCCGGTCGCGGCGACCAGCCCGTTCGACCAGGGCAAGCCCACCACGCTGGCCGCCACCAAGTGGGTGACGGTGAACCCGACCGACAACCGGGTGAACGTCACCTTCGAAGCGCCGGCGGAGGCGCGGCCGGAGCAGGAGTTCGACCTGGTCGTGCACATGGCCGACGCCCACGGCGCCCCTGCGGCGGGCGAGGCGACGGTGTGGATGGTGGACCAGGCGGTGCTGTCCCTGGCCAAGGAGGCGCCGCTGGACCCCCTGCCCGCCTTCATCGTCAACCGGCCCAGCACCATGGCGGCGCGCGACACCCGCAACATGGCGTTCGGCGTGATCCCCTTGCAGGAGACGCCGGGCGGCGACGAGGCCGGCGATTTCGGCATGGAGAACATCTCCGTCCGCAAGAACTTCACGCCCGTGCCGCTGTATGAGCCGCGGGTGAAGATCGGGCCGGACGGTACGGCGCGCGTGCACGTGAAGCTGCCGGACACGCTCACCGTCTACATGCTCCGCGCCAAGGCGGTCAGCGGGCCGGACCGGTTCGGCTTCGGCACCGGGCAGATGCGCATCCGCCAGCCGGTGGTCGCTCAGCCCGCCCTGCCCCGCTTCGTCCGCCCGGGAGACAGCTTCACGGCCGGGCTGATCGGCCGCATCGTGGAGGGCCCGGGCGGCGCGGGCCAGGCCGCGATCTCGACCGAGAACCTGGCGGTGCCGGGTGCCAAGCAGCAGGCGGTGAGCTGGGATGGCCAACGCCCGGCCCGCACCGACTTCGCGGTGACGGTGCCGGACCCGGCGGCCGGCACCGTCACCGCCCGCGTGCGCTTCCTGCTGCAACGCACGTCCGACCGGGCGAGTGACGCCATCCAAGTGGACCTGCCGATCCGGCCGGACCGGCCGGCGGTGCACCAGCGCGACCTGCTGGCAACCGGGCCAGGCGGCGCGCTGGACATCCCGGCCGTGACGGACCCGGTGCGGCCGGCAAGCTATCTCCGCACCGTCACGCTCGCGACCGACCCGGCGGTGGTGCGCCTGATCGGCGCCGCCGGCTTCCTCACCCGGCCGGCGGTGGACGGGACGGAGCAGCGCCTGGCGCTGGCACGGGCGGAACTTTCCCTCCTGCCCTTCACGCCGCTGCTGGACGCGGCCGGGCTGCGCACCCGGGTGGCGTCGGACGTGGCCGGCGCCGTCGCCTCGGTGCGGCTGAGCACGGACGATGACGGGCTGGTCGCCTTCTTCCCGCACACGGACGGTTCGGTGTGGCTGACGGCACAGGCCTACCGTGTGCTGGTGGGGGCCGGGCGTGCCGGGCTGCCGGTGGACAAGCCCACCGCGGACCGTATGGCCAAGGTCCTGCAGGCCGCGCTGCGCAGCGACTACCCGCATCTGATCCGCGGGGCGGAGCTGTACGAGCGGGTGACGGCCTTGCTTGCGCTGGCGGATGGCGGCCAACTCTCCGCCGACTACGCCAACGAACTGGCCCAGCGCGCGTCCCAGCTGCGAACCGGCGCGATCGGCGACCTGGCCATCGTGCTGGCCCGGCTGCCGGCCGCGGATCAGGGGCGGCTGGGCACGGTGCTGGACACGATGTGGGGCCGCGTCAACCTGCTCAGCCGCGACGGCAAGCCGGTCTATGCCGGGTTGCAGGATCAGCCGGCGACGGACGCCATCCTGCCGTCCGAGGCGCGCAGCCTGGCGGAGGTGACCGGTGCGGCCGCCACCGCCGCACCCAACGACCCGCGCGGCGCCGTGGTGCGGACGGCGCTGATCGGGATGGCGACCGGCCAGGGCTGGGGCAGCAGCGAGGCGACCGCGGCGGCCTTGCAGGCGCTGGCCGCGGCCTGGCAGGCGCCGCCCGCCCCCGTGCAGGCGACCGTCACGTTGTCCGGCAAGCCTTCCGCCGGCACGCTGGACCGCGACCACCCGCTGTTCCAGGCCAGCACGCCGACCCCGGGGCCGACGCGGGTCCAGGCGGCGCCGGGCGTCGTGGCGCTGGCGGCGACGGACTACACGCCGGTTCAGCCCGGCGCGCAGGCCCAGCCGGAGCAACACGGCCTGGTGCTGACGCGCACGCTGATGCGCGTGCCGCCGCCGCAGGGCAACGTCCAGCCGCCGATGACGCGGCTGGCGGCGGAGGCGGATGGCACGGTCCACCTGGCCGTCGGCGACGTGGTCGAGGAAGTGGACGAGCTGGTGAACCCGGAGGAGCGCGCCCAGGTCGCCCTGCGCCTGCCGCTGCCGGCCGGGCTGGAGCCGCTGAACCCGGCGCTCGCCACCGCCACGGCGGATGCGCAGCCGTCCGCCGGCCCGACGCTGGCGCCATCCTACGCCTCCTACGGAGACGACGAGGTGGTCGCGGTGTGGCTGCGCTTGGCGGCCGGCACCTACACGCTGCGCACCCGGCTGCGCGCCACCACGCCCGGCAGCTTCACCGAACCGCCGGCGACGGCGGAGCTGCTGTACCAGCTCGGCGTAAACGGCAGCACGGCAGGCGCCCGTGTGGTGGTGACCCGGTAGCCTTCGCCTGCACGAGCTTCAAAAAGCCCTCTCCCAGAGGGAGAGGGAGACAGCCCACCTTGCGCTCGTCCGAGTGCTCGTCGATGGTTGATGGCACATGAGTCCCCCGGAAGTGTAATGGCGCTCGAGATCAAGGTCGGCCCGCCGCAGCTGTCGATCCACCAGGGCAACGCGGTGCTGATCACCCAGCCGGACGGCCAGATCGCCTGGCCCAGCGCCATGGGGTTGTATTTCTTCGATACCCGGATGATCAGCGCCTGGTCGCTCTATGCCAACGGTATCGAGTGGGACCTGCTGAACAGCGGCACCCCGGCCTACTACCTCGCCCGCATCTACCTGGCCAACCGGGCGATCCCGACGGAGGGCGGCACCGTCCCCGCCCGCACGCTCAGCCTGGTGATCAACCGGCAGATCGACGGCGGCGTCCACGAGGATTTCGACCTCACCAACCACGGCACCAAGCCCGTCCGCTTCAACCTCGAGATCGTGCTGCGCAGCGACTTCGCCGACATCTTCGAGGTGAAGAGCGAGGCGATCGTGCGCCGCGGCCGGATCACCAGCGAGTGGCTCGACACCGAACAGAGCCTGGTCAACACCTACGGCAACCAGGATTTCCACCGCTCGGTCAGCGTCTGCGCGTCGGGCGGGCCGTCGCAGGCGGTCTACGCCAACGGCCGCATCAGCTTCGAGGTGGCGCTGGAACCGGGGGACGCCTGGCACGCCTGCCTGGCCTACGAACTGCACGACGGCGACCGCGCCTACGCGGCCCCCACGCAGTGCAGCGGGGAGGCGCAGACGAGCGACCTGACCCAGGTCATGGAGGAGTGGCGGGCGAGCGTCACCAAGCTCGAGAGCGAGAACACGCAGTTCGAGCAACTGTTCTTCCAGGCGCTGGACGACATGGCCGCGCTGCGCCTGCCCTATGAGTTCATGGCGGAGACGGACATCGTGCCCGCCGCGGGGCTGCCCTGGTTCGTCGCGCTGTTCGGCCGCGACAGCCTCATCGTGTCGCTGCAGAGCGCCCTGGTCTACCCGGACTTCGCGCGCGGCGCGTTGGACATCCTGGGCAAGTGGCAGGCGACCGAGCGGGACGACTTCCGCGACGCCGAACCGGGCAAGATCCTGCACGAGCTGCGCCGGGGCGAGCTGGCGCATTTCAAGCTGATCCCGCACACGCCCTATTACGGCACCGCGGATGCCACGCCGCTCTATCTGACCACCCTGCACACCGCCTGGCGTTGCACCGGGGACCGGGCGATGGTGGAGCGGCAACTGCCGGTGGCCGAGCGTTGCCTGCAATGGATCGACGAGTGGGGCGACCGGGACGGCGACGGCTTCCAGGAGTACCAGACCCGGTCACCCAAGGGCTACGAGAACATGGCCTGGAAGGATGCCGGCGACTCCGTGATGCACGCGGACGGCACTCCCGTCGTCGGCCCGAAGGCGCTGTGCGAGCTCCAGGGCTACGTCTTCGACGCCTGGATGCGGATGGCCGAACTCTACGAGGCGCTCGGCCGGGAGGACCGGGCGGAGGCGCTGCGCACCAAGGCCGCCGCGCTCTACCGCCGCTTCGACGACACGTTCTGGAACGAGGCGGAAGGCTTCTACGCCTACGGGCTGGACGGCGCGAAGCGGCCCATCCTCAGCGTGGCGTCGAACCCCGGCCACCTCCTCTGGTCCGGCATCGTGCCGCCGCACCGGGCCGCGCGCGTCGTCGCCCGGCTGATGCAGCCGGACATGTGGAGCGGCTGGGGCATCCGCACCTTGTCCGCCCTGCATCCCTCGTACAACCCGTACTCGTATCAGAACGGCTCGGTGTGGCCGCACGACAACGGGCTGATCGCCCAAGGCTTCAAGCGCTACGGCCACGCGGACGAGGCCAACGCGGTGGCGCGGGACGTGGTGGGCGCCGCCGGCTTCTTCATGCTCAACCAGCTGCCCGAACTGTATGCCGGCATCCAGCGGGACGAGTTCAGCTTCCCGGTGCAGTATCTCGGCGCCAACGTGCCGCAGGCCTGGGCGGCGGGTAGCGTGTTCTCCCTGGTGCAGGCCATGCTGGGCTTCCAGCCGGACGCGCCGAACGGCCGGCTGCTGATCGATCCGACGTTGCCCGAATGGTTGCCGAGCCTGGTGCTGCGCGACCTGCGCGTGGGCCAGGACGCGTTCGACATCCGGTTCGAGCGCGATGGCGGCCAGGCCGCGTTCACCGTGCTGCGCGGCGACCCGTCCCGCGTGGTGCGGCAGCCGATGACGAGCTGGTCAGAGGAACCGCCCTTCACCGCAGCTTAATCGTTTCGGACCAGGATTGTCTCCCACGATTGGAGATCCCGACCATGTCCGCAGCCGAGACCGACCTTCAGGACGCCTGGCAGGAGACGTTCTTCCATTCGCAAGACCGCACCACGCCCGGCCCGGACGATCAGCCCGGCTGGCAGCTCACCGCGCTCGGCATCGTCATTGGCGTGCTGGCACTGCTGGTGCTGTCGGTCTGAGCACATCCCGCCTCGCCAGTTGGTCGGGGTTCGATCCGCCTGAAGGATCGCACCGCCCCCGGCGGCGCGAGACGCCCCGCGGCGTGGTGCGGTGCTCAGGCCAGCGTCGCACCCTCCGGCCTCACCGGCTCCAACAGGGCTGGATGCTGCTCTTTCTTCAGTCAAGCCAAGCAGCGGCTTGCGATGACGACCCGGGTCGCGACTTCCGCGGGCTGGTATTACACGAGCGTCCGCTCAGGCCGTCATGGCCGGAATCCGGTCGACGACCTGTCGCAATGCGGCGCCGATCGCCACCATTTCGGCACCCTGCAGGTTTCCGGCGTGGACCAGGCGCAGGCTGTCCAGATGGATCCGCACGGAGGGCACGTTCCACAGCCCGGCGCTGCGCAGCCGGTCCAGCAGGCTGCACAGGCTGAATGCGACTTCGCCCACGCCGCCGTAGCCGAACACGCCGCACACGCCGACCAGGAAGTTGCTCAGCTTGTACAGCTCCGCCTGCTCGGCCGCGTCCGTACCGGCCCTCAGCGTATCTCCGATGGCCAGCATGCGCGTCACCGTCGAGGCAATCTCTCCCAGGCCGCGGTCCCGCAGCGTCTCCAGGTTCGCCTCCGCCGCCAGGACCGCCTCCGACACGGTGATGCCGCCGGGACGGTTGACGAGACCGGCCAGCCGACGGGTGTGCAGGGGAAGGTTGACAGACATCAGCGGGGAAGTCCTTTGCCGTTCAGCATGGCATCGATCTCGGATTGCGACAGGTTCGGCAGCTTGGCTTCCCCGACCTTGAGCGAGAGGTCGTCCTTGCGCCGCCCCTCCGTTCCCGCCGGCGGGCCGAGCTTCTGGAAGCGCCGGTCGGGGCCGATATAGGTGTCGGCGGTGACAAAGGGACGGCCATCCTTCGCCAGCCAAATGACCCGCTCGTAGAGGACTTGCGGGGTGATCGGTTTGGCGACGACGAAGCTCGCGCCGCAATCCCGCGCGCGCAGCACGTTGCCCTGCGAGGTGTGACCCGCCAGCAGGACGATCGGCGCGGTCCGTGCACCGCCGCCCTTGTTGCGGCGGATGCGGCGGATCAGGTCGTATTCGTCGATGTCGGCGTCCTTGGAGCGGGCAGCGCCGACCACGAGCAGGTCGGCGGTGTCGCGCTCCAGGTGATCCTCCAGCTCCGCAGCGCTGCGGAACCGGTTGACGCTGCGCACCTTGAAGCCGGTCAGCACCTGGGCGACGATGTCGGCTTCCAGGTCGTTCGCCTCCACCAGCGCGACGGTCAGCGCGCCGAAGTAGATCCGGCTGTCGACGGCCGTGGCGGCGGCGGCACTCAATCGCCGAACATCTCGAGCTCGCCGGACACGTCTTCTTCCGCGAAAGACGGGCTGGCAGCCAGCCGCTGCGCAAGCTTGCCGACCCGCACGCCGGCCAGGGCCTCGGCAAGGTCCGGGCGGAAGTCAGGTACCGCGTCGGACACGGCGGACAGGAAGGTGGACAGCTCACCCAGGTGCTGGCTCATGCGGTCCAGCGACTGCCACTGTTCGGCGTTTCCGGCCTGGCACACGCCCAGGCCGTCGGCAACAGTCGCCAGATGCGACAATTCCGCCGCGGCGGCTTGCAGCACCGCCGTGAGGCCGAGTGGCTGGTCGGGCGACATGCGCAGGGACAGGTCCATCAGAACAGCTCCACCCCGCCGGCATCCGGCATCGGCGCCGGACGGGCGCGCTCGTCGGCGAAGACCGCCGCGTCGGACGCAGCCATCACCATCTGCCGGGCGCGCCCGGCCACCGGCCAGAACTGGATGCGGCGGCCGCGGTCGCCCCGCAGGCTGCCGCCGGTGACGGTGATGCGCTCGCGTTGGGTGAAGCGCTCGGCGAAGTCGGCGTTCAGCCGGCCCACGTCGGTCAGCCCGCTCAGCATGCGGGCGCCGCCGAACAGCTTGGCCTCCAGCCGCTCCCGCCGGGCGCCGCGCTTCAGCATGTCGTTCACCAGCAGCTCCATCGCATGCACGCCGTGCTCGGCCGAGTCGCTGCCCGGCAGCAGGAAGTGGTTCATCCCGCCGAGCCGCGCCACCGGGTCGTGCAGGCAGGCGGCGACGCAGGAGCCGAGGATCGTGGTCAGCACGACCTCCGGATCGTTGGTGGTGTGGAACTCGCCCTGCACGATGTTGACGCGGCGAGAGGACAGCGCCGTGTCCATCATGTCAGCGGCCCGAACACCGCCTCGATCTTTTCGCGCAGCGTGGCCACGGTGAACGGCTTGACCAGGAAGTTGTTGACCCCGAACTGCACCGCGCGCTGCACCAGTTCCATGTCGCCCCGTCCCGTCAGCATGATGTAGGCGACCTTCGACGTCGGCGGATGGACGCGGACGGCGCGCAGCAGCTCCAGCCCATCGAGCTTGGGCATGTTGAAGTCGCTGATGACGAGCTGCACCGGGCTCGTGATCAACGAGCGCAGGCCAGCCTCGCCATCCGGCGCCTCGTCGAAGTCACGGAATCCGAGTTGTTGCAAGCCGCCCCGGATCAGCAACCGCATGGATTGCTGATCGTCGACGATCAGCACCTTGAGGGCAGCAGCGGACGGCATGCGCGGTCTCCAATCTTGGCGTTGCAGGCGGCCAGCATGGCGGACGCTGCGGCGTGCAGCGGCACCTGTCTGTCGACGCCCCCGATCTCGAATGCAGCCTTCGGCATGCCGTAGACGACGGAGCTGTGCTCGTCCTGGCCGATGGTCCGCGCGCCGGCCTCCCGCATGGCAAGCAGCCCGCGGGCGCCGTCCTTGCCCATCCCGGTGAGGATGACGCCGACCGCGCGCGCCCCGGCGGTGGCGGCGACGGAGTGGAACAGCACGTCGACGGAAGGACGGTGGCCGTTCACCGGCTCGGTCGCCATCAGGCGGCAGCGCCATGGCCCCGCAGCCGGCCCCGTCACTTCCAGATGCGTCAGGCCGCCCGGCGCCAGGTAGACCTGCCCGGGCGCCAGGCGGGCGCCGTCCACGGCCTCCGTCACAGTGGCCGCGCAGGAGCGGTTGAGCCGCTGGGCGAAGGACGGGGTGAAGGTCGCCGGCATGTGCTGCGTGATGACGGTCGGGGGGCAGTTGGCGGGGAAGGTCGAGAGGATCGCGAGCAAGGCCTCCACGCCGCCCGTGGAGGCGCCGATGGCGAGCACGCGGTCGTTCGGGGCGAAGTCGGCCTGTACGGTCGGGGCCGGCGCCTTCGACATCGGGCGCAGGCGCGCCGTCGCGGCGGCCCGCACGATGTCCGCCAGCCGGTCGAACCCGGCACGGTCGTCCAGCCGCGGCTTGGCCACGCAGTCCACCGCACCCAATTCGAGTGCCCGCAGCGTCGCCTCCGCACCGCGGTTGGTCAGGGTCGAAACCATGACCACCGGCATCGGCCGCAGCCGCATCAGGCGCTCGAGGAAGTCCAGGCCGTTCATCTGCGGCATCTCGACGTCCAGCGTGATCACGTCGGGGTTCAGCGCCTTGATCGCCTCGCGCGCCTGGATCGGGTCGGCGGCCTCTCCCACGACCATCAGGTCGCCATGGCCCTGCAACGCCCGCCGGATCAGCGCGCGCATGGTGGCGGAGTCGTCGACGACGAGGACGCGGGTCATGCGTCCGCCCGGCGCTGGTAGGTGGTGATGCCGGCGCTGACGTAGGACTTCGCCGCCGGGCCGGACACGCGTTCGGAGTGGCCGATATAGAGGTGCCCACCCGGGGAGAGCATGGGCGTGAACCGCTTCCAGATCTCCGTCTGGGTGTCTTCCCCGAAATAGATCACGACGTTGCGGCACATGATGACGTCGAACGGGCCGCGCATCGGCCACGGTCCGATCAGGTTCAACGCGCGGAAGCTGACGAGCCGGCGCAGCGCCTCCCCCGCCTTCCACTCGGCGCCCGCCTTCTCGAACCAACGCGCCCGCAGCTCGGCGGGCACGCCGGCGAGCGCATCGGCGCTGTACTGGCCCGTGCTGGCGGTCTCCAGCACGGTCGTGTCGATGTCGGTGGCGAGCACGCGGACGTCCAGCTTGGCCGCGTTCGGCAGCACGCGCAGGATCGTCAGCGCCAGAGAGTATGGCTCCTGCCCGGTGGAGCATGCGGCGGACCAGATGCGCACCCGGCCGCCCCGCTCGGCCGCCTGCAACAGCGGCGGCAGCACGACGTCGCGCAGGTGGTCGAAATGATGCGGCTCGCGGAAGAACTTGGTGACGTTGGTGGTGAGCGCGCGGATCATGCGCCCGCGCTCCTCCCGCTCCTCCGGATCGGCCAGCAGGTCGCAGTAGCTGCGGAACTCCGTCATGCCCAGCGCGCGCAGCCGCTTGCCCAGGCGGGAATACAGCAGCGTGGCCTTGCCCTCGTGCAGGGTGATGCCCGTCTCGTCATGCAGCAGGCGCGCGATGGCGTTGAAGTCGTTCGCTGTCAGCAGGAACTCCCCATCCACCATGCCCGAGGGCCGCCGCAGCCCGGCTGACGCGCTCATGCCGCCTCCGCCTCCGGCCGCGGCAACACCCGGTCGAGCGAGATGAAGCTCACCATCCGCCCCTCGATGGCCAGCAGCCCCTGGACGAAGTTGCGCACCCGGCCGGAGGCGACCTCCGGCGGCGGCTGGATGCTGCCGTCGCCGACCGTCAGGATGTCGGACACCGCCTCCACCAGCAGGCCGATCACCTGCCCGTTGACCTGCGCCACGATGATGACGTGCCGGGCGGAGGGCTCGGCGGGCGGCAGGCCCAATCGCGCGGCCAGGTCCACGATCGGCAGTACCGCCCCGCGCAGGTTTAGCACCCCGCGCAGGAAGGCGGGGGAGTGCGGCAGCGGCGTCACTGGCGCCCAGCCGCGGATTTCCCGCACCGCCATGATGTCGACGCAGAACTCCTGCTCACCGATCCGGAACGCGATGAGCTCGCGTTCCTTCGCGCCGGCGACGAGCGTGTCAAGCATAGGCCAATCCTACCTCTGAGCGGGTTTCGGCAAGCGGAGCGTCGCCGCGCGCGTCCGACACGATGGCATCCACGTCCAGGATCAGCGCCACGCGGCCATCGCCGAGGATGGTGGCCGCGGCGACGCCGGGCACCCGGCGGTAGTTCGCCTCCAGGCTCTTGATGACGACCTGGCGCTGCCCCTGGATGGCGTCGACCAGCAGCACCGCGCGGCTGCCGTCCTCGCCCTCCACCAGCAGGGCGACGGCGCCGGACGCGGTCGGGTCCAGCCCGGCCCAGCCCAGCGCGGCCCCCACGGCGATCAGCGGCACGTAGGTCCCGCGGATCGCCATCACCCGGGCGCCGTCCCCCATCTCGTGGATGTCGGCCGCGCGTGGCTGCAGCGTCTCGATGATCGCGGTCAGCGGCACGATCAGCGTCTGCTCGGCCACAGTCACCACCATCCCGTCCAGCACGGCCAGCGTCAGCGGCAGCGACAGCGTGAAGGTGGAGCCCTTGCCCGGCCGCGACGCGATGGCGATACGGCCACCCAGCGCCTGGATCGATCGGCGCACGACGTCCATGCCGACGCCGCGGCCGGAGATGTCGGACACCTTTTCCGCCGTGGAGAAGCCCGGCAGGAAGATCAGGTTGTCGGTCTCCTCGTCGCTCAGCACCGCCTCGGCGGCGACCAGGCCCTTGGCCACCGCGCTCTCCCGCACCTTGGCGCGGTTGATGCCGGCGCCGTCGTCCGATACCTCGATGACGATGCGGCCGGAGCGGTGCAGGGCCTGCAGCTTCACCGTGCCTTCCTCCGGCTTGCCGGAGGCGCGGCGCACCTCCGGCGACTCCAGGCCGTGGTCGATGGCATTGCGGATCATGTGGGTGAGCGGATCGGCCAGGTGTTCGATGACCGTCTTGTCGACTTCCGTCGCCTCTCCCTCCGAGGTCAGGCGCACCTGCTTGCCCGTCATCGCCGCGACTTCGCGGGCCAGGCGGGGCATGCGGGCGAACACCGACTTCACCGGTTGCGCCCGGATGGCCATCACGCTGTCCTGGATTTCCCGGGTCAGGTGCTCCAGCTCGTCGAGCGCCACGGTGACCGCGGAGGCGCGGCTGATCCCCGCCTCGCCCACACGCTGGGCCAGCATCGCGCCGTTGATCACCAGCTCGCCCACGAGGTCGATCAGGCGGTCGACGCGGTCGAGGTCGACGCGGATGGTGGGCTTGGCCGCGGTGACGGTTTCCTCGCGTGGGGGCGCTGCTGGCGGCGGCGCGGCCGACTTCACGGCGACCGGGGCCGGCTCCGGCTCCGGCTCCGGGACGACGGGCGATGCGGCGGCTTCGGCCTGCAGGCTGCGGATCAGCGCCATGACGTCGACCTCCGGCGCGGCCGGGGCGGCGGGTGCCGCGGCGCGGATGTCCAGGTCGCAGTCGCAATCGACGAATTCGAACACCTCCTGGATCGCGGCTTCCGGCTGCTCGGTCCGCAGCTCCACCGTCCAGGCGAGATAGGCACCCTCCGGCTCCATCGTGGCGAGGTCGGGCAAGTCGCTGGCGTCGAGGGTGACGCTGGTCGGGCCGAGCCGCGCCAGCTCGCGCAGCAGCATCACGGCGTCGTTCGCCTTGGCGTACATGCCGGCATGCGGGCGGAAGCGGATCACCCAGGCGTCGGGCTCCGGCGGCGCGGCCACGGGCAGGGGCTGGAACACGAAGTCGCCCATGCCGTCGGCGTCCACCACCGGGGCGGCCGCCGCCGGCGCCGACGCGGCCCCCAGCGAAGCGAGCTCCGCCGCCGACGCGCTGGTGTGCGAGTCTCCGAGCGTGCGGCCATCACGCGAGGCGCGGACCAGGTCGGCCAGCACGTCGGCCGCGCGCAGCATGACCTTGATGACGTGTGCGTCGGCCGCCAGCTTGTCTGACCGGACGGCCTCCAGCGTCGTCTCGAACACGTGGGCGAACCGCACCAGGTCGTCCAGGCCGAAGGCGCCGGCGCCGCCCTTCACCGAATGGACGGCGCGGAAGACGGCGTTCACCGTCTCGGAGTCGAGCGCGCCCCCCTGCATGGCGAGCAGGCCGCTTTCCAGTTCGGCCAGCTGCTCTTCGCATTCCTGGAAGAAGGTCTGGCGGATGGCGTCCATCGGATCCATGATTGGCCCCTCAGGCGGCGACGCGGCGCAGCGCGTCCACCAGCTTGGTCGGGTTGAACGGCTTGATGATCCAGCCGGTCGCCCCCGCCTCACGGGCCCGCGTCTTCTTGGCAGCGTCGCTTTCCGTGGTCAGCACCAGGATGGGGATCGCACGGTTGGCGCTGTCGCTGCGCACGCCTTCGATGAAGCCGAAGCCATCCATGCGCGGCATGTTGATGTCCGTGACGATCACGTCCGGCTTCTCGCCCTTCAGCACCTCCAGCCCATCCAGCCCGTCCACGGCCTGCACCACGCGATAGCCGGCTTCGGACAGCGCCATGTGCAGCATGTCGCGCATCGTCCGGGAATCATCCACGGTCAGCACGGTCTTGGTCATGCGGGGGTCTCCTCGCTCGATGGGGGTAGAAGGTCGGCGGCGCCGAGCGCCGCCAGCGTCTCGGCCAAGGCGTCGGAGGGCGATTCGATCGAAAACCCCTGCCCGTCCGCCGCCCAGGCGTTGCGGGCGGCGAGCAGCACCTGGAGGCACTGCGCGCCGAGCCGCTCCACGGCGGAGCCGTCGATCATCAGCGGGGTGCCGCGATGCGCCATGAATTCGGCCGCCAGCGGGGCGGCCGCCGTCAGGTCCATCACCGGCGGCAAGGCCGTGATCGCAAGATCGCTGCCAGCTTGCTCCATGTCAGACGCTCTCCAGTCCGGGATGACCCACGGGCGTTACCGCATTCACAGTCGGATCAGAATGCCGTGACTGGTCTGAAGAACTCGTTAAAGCATCGAACGAGTTGACAAGCCCCGTCGCGAAGCCGCTATGGGCGTCCTAGCCGAGCCGCCAGCTCGCCCATGCTCAGCCCGCGCCCGGCGAGGCGATCACCGGGTATCCCGGGGTGTCCGCTTCTGCCCGAGATAGGTCGCCAGCACCCGTGGGTCCGCCGCCAGCGAAGCGGCCGGGCCGGCGACGGAGATGCGGCCCATCTCCAGCACTGCGCCCCCGTCGGCGAGCGCCAGGGCGGCGCGGGCGTTCTGTTCGACCAGCACCATGGCGAGCCCGTCCCGCCGCAATCCGTCCAGCACGCGGAAGATATCGCGCACGATCAGCGGCGCCAGGCCGAGGCTGGGCTCGTCCAGCAGCAGCAGGCGCGGCTTGCCCATCAGCGCGCGGCCGAGGGCGAGCATCTGCCGCTCGCCACCCGACAGGGTGCCGGCAGCCTGGCGCCGACGCTCTTCCAGCCGGGGGAAGATGGCGAACACGGTCCGCATCTCCGCGCCCCGCCGGGCATAGGCGCCGAGCTCGAGGTTCTCCGCCACGGTCATGTCGGCGAACAGCGCCCGGGTCTCCGGCACCAGCAGCAGGCCGCGGGCGACCAGCTCCTCCGTGGGGGTGCGGCCGATCTCGGCGCCGTCGAAGCGCAGCGTGCCGGTCGCCGGCAGCAGGCCCATGACGGCGTGCATCGCGGTGGTCTTGCCGGCGCCGTTCGGACCGATCACCGTGACGATCTGTCGCGGCATCACGGCCAGGTCGATGCCGTGCAGCACCTCCGCCCGGCCGTAGCCCGCGTGCAGCCCGGTGACGCTCAGCAGCGGCGTCATGCCGCCCCGCCCAGGTAGGCGTCCAGCACGCGCGGGTCGGACTGGATGTCCTCCGGCCGGCCCTCGGCGATCTTGCGGCCGTATTCCATGACCACGACGTGGTCGACCAGGCCCATCACGAAATCCATGTCGTGCTCGACCAGCAGCACCGCCACGCCTTCCGCCCGCAAGGCGCGCAGCCGGGTGGCGAGGTCTTGCTTCTCGCCCAGGCGCAGCCCGGCGGCGGGCTCGTCCAGCAGCAGGACGGCCGGGTCGAGGCAGAGCGCGCGCGCGATCTCCACCACGCGCTGCTGGCCGAGCGACAGGTCGCCGGCGGGGCGGTGCAGTTCGTCGCCGAGCCCCAGCCGCCCGCATTGCCGGGCCGCCTCGGCCAGGAGCTTGCGTTCCTCCGCCCGGTCCAACCGCAGCATGGCGGCGAGGATGCCGGCGCGGCCCCGGGTGTGCGCGCCGAGCGCCACGTTCTCCAGCACGGAGCGGGTCGGCATCAGGCGGACATGCTGGAAGGTGCGTCCTAAGCCGCGCCGGGCCATGCGGCGGGACGGCTGGCCGGCGACGGGCTGGCCGAACAGCCGGATGCTGCCGCCATCCGGGCGCAGCAGGCCGCCGACCTGGTTGAACAGCGTGCTCTTTCCGGCGCCGTTGGGCCCGATCAGCGCCACGATCTGCCCGGCGTCCACGCTGAACCCGACGGCGTCATTGGCCAGCAACCCGCCGAACCGCTTGGTGACCCCGTCCAGCACCAGCACCGGTGCCCTTCCTGCTCCCTCTCCCTCCGGGGGAGGGCCGGGGTGAGGGTGGCGCGGCAGGTCCGGCGGCCGCGAAGCCAGTGCGTTGCTCTCACCCTGCTCTCTCCGAAGGGGAGAGGGTTTGCACGGAGCGCTCGGCAGCAGGCGGGCTACGCATGGCACCAGGCCCTGCGGCATCCGCTGCATCACCAGGATGATGATGGCGGCGAAGGCCATTCCCTCGAAATTCCCGGGCCGGCCGAACAGGCGGGGCAGCCAGTCGTTCAACTGGTCGCGCAGCACCGTCACCACGCCGGCGCCCAGCACCGCGCCCCACAACGACCCGGCACCGCCGATGATCACCATGAACAGATATTCGATGCCCGCCGTCAGGTTGAACGGGGTCGGACTGACGATGCGTTGCACATGGGCGTACAGCCAGCCAGACAGGCCGGCATACAAGGCGGCGATGAGGAACACCCAAAGCGCCAACTGCGCGGTGTCCACGCCCATGCTCTCCGCCATCGCCCGCCCACCAGCAAGGGCGCGGATCGCCCGGCCCTGCCGGCTGTCCAGCAGGTTGCGAGACAGCAGCAGCACCAGCAGCAGCAGCACGCCGATGAAGCGCAGCATCCATCGCCCATCCGGCGCATCGAACGGCGCCAGGCCGGGCACGCCGCCCATGCCGTTGTAGCCGCCGAGGCCGGGGAGCGTGCCGAACAGGTAGAAGGCGGCACTGCCCCAAGCGATGGTGCCGAGCGGGAGGAAGTGGCCGGACAGACGCACCGTCACCAGCCCCACCACCAGGGCCGCGACGGCCACCAGCGCCAGCGCCGCCGGCAGGCTGAGCCACGGCGACCAGCCCTCGCTGCGCGTCAGCACTGCGGTGGCGTAGGCGGCGATGCCGGCGAAGGCCGACTGCCCGAAGGAGGTCTGCCCGGCGACCCCCGTCATCAGCACCAGGCCCACCGCCACCAGCGCCGCCAACGCGACGTAGGAGAACAGCGTGACGTAGAAATCCGGCAGCAGGGACGGGGCGGCGAGCACCACCAGCAGCGGCAGCGCGCCACCCAGCACCAGGCGCCGGTTCACTCGCCGCTGGACCGCTGCCGCAGCGACAGCACCGCCAGCGCCGGCAGCAGCAGGCCGAACACGATGGCCGCGGAGTAGGCGCTGACCCAGAACGAGGACAACGATTCGATGACGCCCACGGCCAGCGCGCCCAACGCCGCCACCGGGTAGCTCGCCAGCCCGCCGAGCACGGCGGCGATGAAGCCCTTCAGCCCGGTCAGGAAGCCGCTGTCGTAGGAGATCGGCGAGATCGGTGCGATCAGCAGCCCCGCCAGGCCGCCGATCGCCGCCGCCAGCAGGAAGGCGAGGCCGCCGGTGCGCGCCTGCTCGATCCCCATCAGCCGTGCGCCGAGCGGGTTGGATGCGGTCGCGCGCAACGCCTTGCCCAGCAGGGTGAAGCGGAACAGCCAGCGCAGCGCCACCACCAGCAGCACGCAGCATCCCGCGACCCAAAGCGAATGGCCGGACACGTCCATCGGGCCGATGATGAAGTCGGCGTCGGAAAAGGCCGGCGTGCGGGACGCTTCCGGCCCGAACAGCACCAGCCCGGCGCCCAGCAGCACGTAATGCAGCGCCATCGCCACGATCAGCAGGGTGAGCACGGAGGAGCCGGCGAGCGGCCGGAACACCAGCCGGTAGATCGGCGGCCCCAGCAACGCCGTGCTGGCGACCGCAAGCATGCCGAGCAGCCAGGCCGGCGCCGCCCCATGCACCGCCGCGAGCGTCACCGCGGTGAGCCCGGCGGCCGGCAGCACCGCCCAGGCGACGCCGCGCCAGGGGCGCCGGGTCCAAAGCGCCAGCAACGCACAGGCCAGCGCCGCCCCGTCCAGCAGCCAAAGCGTGCCCGGCACATGGCCCCCGAGCATCGCCGCGAACCCCAGTGCCGCGAAGGAGACGAAATCACCCTGGGGGATGAAGATCACCCCGGTGACGGAGAACACGATCAGCAACCCGACGGCCAGCAGCAGGTAGATCGCGCCGCTGGTCAATCCATCCTGCAGCAGCAGGAGGAAGATCGAGCTGTCCACGGCGGAGCGGCCGCTACTGGATCAGCGTCCAGGCTCCGTTCTTGATCTGCACCATGACGCGGGCGCGGGCGTCCATCCCCGTGTGGTCGGTCGGCGTCATGTCGTACACGCCGTGCGTGCCCACCAGCTCGTGCACGTGCTCGATCCCGCCCTTCAGCGCCTCGCGGAACTCGGGCGTGCCGGGCTGCCCGGCCCTCAGCGCGGCTGGGATCCCGGCCGCGATCAGCAGCCCGGCGTCGTAGGTGTATCCTGCGAAGGCGTTGCGGCTCTGCGGCCCGAACTTGGCGAGGTACTTCGTCATGAAGTCGGTGGCGACCTGCTTGACCGGGTTGCTGTCCGGCAACTGGTCGTAGACGACCAGCGGCCCGGTCGGCGCGATGCAGCCATCGACCGCGGCGCCGCCCAGCTGGATGTAGGCCGGGCTGACCACGCCGTGGTTGTTGTAGACCTGGCCTTTGAACCCGCGCTGGCTGAGCGCGATGTTGGGCAGCGCGCCGGGTGCCGCGGACCCGCCCAGCACCACCACGTCCGGGTGGTGCGACAGCGTCTTCAGCACCTGCGGCTGCACGGAGGTGTCGGTGCGGGCGTAGCGCTCGTCGTCCAGGATCTTGATGTCGGTGCCCGTCGTGTCCGTCTGCAACGCATCCAGCACGAAGTCACCCCAGCCGTCGCTGTAGCCGATGTAGCCGGTGGTCTTCACCCCGTGCGCCTTCATGTGCGCGACCACGCCCTCCATCATCAGCTTGATTGGCTGTGCGTTGTCGAAGGCGTAGGGGTATTGCTTGGTGTCCACCACGTAGGGCGACATGGCGATCATCGGCACATGCGCCTCGTTGGCGATCGGCAGCACGGCCAGCACGGGGGCGGAGGTGGCCGGGCCGATGAAGGCATCGACATGGTCCTCGGTGATCAGCTTGCGCGCGATGGTGGCCGCGGCCGTCGGGTCCGCCCCGTCGTCGCGGATCAGGTAGGTGACCTTCTGCCCGTCGATCTCGGTCGGCAGCAGGTCGAACGCGTTCTTGTAGCCGACGCCCTGCGCCGCGGTCGGGCCGGTGATGCTGATGATCGCGCCGATCTTGATCTCCGCCCGCGCTGGGAACGCGAAGGGCAGCAGGCAGCTGGCCGCGAGCAGGACGGTCGGACGGCGCATGGTGCAGGGACTCCCGGATGGAACGGTGCGCCATCCTGGAAATGGCATAGTTCGAATGTCAAGTATTTAGATAAGATCCGAGCGTCGGCAGATCTCCTTTTAAACTACGGAAATATGCCCTCAATGTCGCGATGTCCTTCGATGATGTTGACGATCACGAAATCACCTCTGCGATATCGGAACAGGATGACATAGCCCTTGTAGACAAAGCTGCGGAGGTCCGGATGCAGTTCCGGTCGGGCGCTGCCCAACGTGTAGGGCAAGGCGGCGAGTTCGGCGCATTGCCCGCGCAGCTCATCGGTCTCAGTAAGCCCTATTCAGCCGGAGCGACGGCAAACCGCGTTTGCAGGCCAGGTACCAGCACCGTGGCGACCGCCGCAACTGCCGCACACCCGGCAAACACGTAGAAGCTCCATTCCGGCCCCGCGCCCATCTGCTGCACCGCGCCCACCAGCAGCGGCCCGCACACCGCACCCAGCCGCGCCGCGCTCATCGCCCATCCCGTCGCGGCGGAGCGGATCGCGGCCGGGTAGTAGGCGGCCAGGTAGCCGGTGAGGATCAGCGAGGTGGACACCGTGCCGTAGCCGGCCACCGCCACCAGCACGTAGGTCAGCAGCATCGAGCCCTTGAACGCCAACGCCGCGATGGCGACGCCGCCCAGCGCGAAGGAGGCGGCGACGATGCTCTTGGTGCCGCGCCGGTCCGCCGCCTCGCCCATCACCACGCCGCCAACCGACGAGGACAGCGCGAACACCGCGAGGAACAGCAACGCCGGGCCGAGGTCGTAGCCGGCGCGCCGCATGATCTGCGGCAGCCAGGTGCCGAGCCCGTAGACCAGCAGCAGGCCCATGAACATGGCCACCCAGAAGCACAGCGTGGCGGCCCAACTCTCCGCCGTCCACAGTGCCGCGAGCGAGGACAGCCAGCCCGGCCGTGCCTCCGCCACCCGGCGCATCGGCACTGCGCGGCCGAGCCGTGCCGCCAAGGTCGTCGCCCGGGCGTCCTGCCCCGACGACACCAGGTAGTCGAGCGACTCCGGCAGCCAGGCGAGGACCACCGGCACCAGCAGCAACGGCAGCACCCCCACGCCGACCACGGCACGCCAGCCGAGTCGCGCCAGTACCGCGTTGGCAACCAACGCCGCCACCAGGATCCCGAGCGTGTAGCCGGAATACATCAGCCCGTAATTGGCGCTCTGCCGCCCGGCGCTCGAGTATTCGACCGTCAGCGCCGCGGCCACCGGGATGATCCCGCCCAGCCCGATGCCGCCCAAAAAGCGGAACAGCGCGAAGAACTCCGGCGAGGGCGACCAGGCCAGCGCGGCCATCGACAGCGAGAACACCACCAGCGAGGCCACGAACAGGCGCTTGCGGCCATACAGGTCCGACAGCGTGCCGATGGCGATGCCGCCGACGAACATCCCGCCGATCGCCCAGGAGCCGAGCGCACCCAGCTGCAGCGGCGAGAGGTGCCAACTCGGGTCGGTGGCCAGCGCCGGAAGGATCGCGCCCATCACCCCGATGTCGTAGCCCTCGGACAGGATGCCGGCCCAGCAGAGCAGGATGACGACGGGGATCGTGCGGTTCATTCTCGGTCCTCCAGGACGGCGGTGGCCTCGATCTCCACCAGCGCCCGCGCCTCGACCAGGCGGCTGACGCCGATGACGGACATGGTGGGGAAGTGCTTGCCCATCACGGCACGATAGGCCTGGCCTATGGCGGCAAGCTCGTTGTTGTAGGCGTCGACATCGCAGACGAACCAGGTCAGCCGCACGACGTCCGTGGGGGAGCCGCCGGCCACCGCCAGCACCGCCGCGACGTTGTGCAGCGCCTGCCCAACCTGCGCCGCCAAACCCTCGGCGAACCGCCCTTCCGCATCCCAGCCGATCTGCCCGCCGACGAACACCAGCTCGCCACGGGCCGCCACGCCGTTGGCGTAGCCGCGCGGCGCCGGCCAGCCCGGCGGTTGCAGCAGGCGCCCCGTCACGAGGCCAGCACCTGCCGCGCGATGATCATCTTCTGCACCTCGGTCGCTCCCTCGTAGATGCGCAGCGCGCGGACGTCACGGTACAGCGACTCGACCACGCTGCCGCGCCGTACGCCCAGGCCGCCGAACATCTGCACAGCGGCGTCGATCACCCGCTGCGCCGCCTCGGTGGCGAACATCTTGGCCATCGCCGCCTCCCGCGTGATGCGCGTGCCGGAGGTGTCACGCGCCCAGGCGGCGCGGTAGACCAGCAGCGCCGCGGCGTCGATTTCGGTGGCCATGTCGCCCAGCTTGGACTGCGTCACCGGCAGGTCCGCCAGCATGCCGTCACCGAACCTGCGGGTGCGGGCGCGCGCCACCGCCTCGTCCATCGCGCGGCGGGCCATGCCGAGGGCGGCGGCGCCCACGGTCGGGCGGAAGATGTCCAGCGTCGCCATCGCCACCTTGAACCCCTCGCCGGCGCGGCCGAGCAGCGCGTCCTCGCCCACGACGCAGCCCTCGAAGCGCAGCGTGGCCAGCGGATGCGGCGCCATCACGTCGATGCGCTCGGCGATCACCAGGCCGGGTGCGTCCGCCGGCACGATGAAGGCGGAGATGCCGCGCGTGCCCGGCGCCTCGTTGGTGCGGGCGAACACCACGTAATGCGCGGCGATGCCGCCATTGCTGATCCAGGTCTTGGTGCCGTCCAACCGCCATCCGCTCGGGACGGCCATGGCCGCCGTGCTCATCGCCGCCACGTCGGACCCGGCGTCCGGCTCGGACAGGGCGAAGGCGGCCAGCGCCTCCCCGCTGCGGACCGGCGGCAGGAAGCGCCGCTTCTGCGCCGCCGTGCCGAACAGGGTGATGGAGCCGGTGCCCAGCCCCTGCATGGCGTAGACGAAATCGGCCAGCGCATCGTGCCGGGCCAGCGTCTCGCGCATCAGGCAGAGCGAGCGGACCTCCAGGTGGCCGTCCTCCGGCACGCAGTGGCGGAACAAATCGGCCGCGCCCATGCGGCGCGCGAGGTCACGGCAGGCGGCGTCCACGTCCGTGTCGTTGGCGTGTGGGTGGGCGAGTTCGGGCGTGGCCCAGGCCTCGACCTCCTCCGAAAGGGCACGCTGCGCGTCGGACAGGAACGGCCAGTGCAGGTAGCTGCGGTCAGTCACCCCGGAACTCCGGCTGGCGCTTGTTGGCGAACGCCTCGAACGCGCGGGTGAAGTCCCCTGTCGCCATGCAGATGGCCTGGGCCTGCGCCTCCGCCTCGATGGCGGTGTCGACGTCCATCGACCATTCCCGGTGCAGCATGGTCTTGGTGATGCCGTGCGCGAAGCTGGGCCCGGCGGCGAGCCGGGCGGCCACGTCCTGCGCGTGGGCCAGCACGGCGCCGGGCTCGTGCAGCGCGTTGAAGAAGCCCCAGGCCGCGCCCTCCTCCCCCGTCATGGCGCGGCCGGTGAACAGCAGCTCGCTGGCGCGGCCCTGGCCGATCAGCCGGGGCAGGATGGCGCAGGCGCCCATGTCGCAGCCCGCCAGGCCCACCCGGGTGAACAGGAAGGCGACCCGGCTGGCGACGGTGCCGTAGCGCAGGTCCGCCGCCATCGCCAGGATGGCGCCGGCGCCGGCGCACACCCCCTCCACCGCCGCCACGATCGGCTGCGGGCAGGCGCGCATCGCGCGGACCAGGTCGCCGGTCATGCGGGTGAAGGCCAGCAACTCCGGCATGCGCATGGTCGTCAGCGGCTCGATGATCTCGAACACGTCGCCGCCGGAGCAGAAATTGCCCCCCGCGCCCGTGAGCACGACGGCCTTGACCGCCTTGTCGTAGACCAGCGCACGAAAGGTATCGCGCAGCTCGGCGTAGCTGTCGAAGGTGAGCGGGTTCTTCCGCTCCGGCCGGTTCAGCGTGACCGTGGCGACGGCGCCGTCCAGCTGCCACATGAAGTGCTTCGGGCTCACATCACCTCCCCACCTGCCACGACGATCGACTGGCCGGTCAGCGACGCCGCGTCGTCCCGGCACAGATAGGCGACGGCAGCCGCCACCTCCTCCGGCTGCACCAGGCGGCCCTGCGGGTTGCTGCGGGCCAGGGCGGCGACCGCCTGCTCCCCCGTCTGGCCGGTCTTGGCCATGATCGTCTCCACCGCGCGGCCGACCAGCGCGGTGTCGGTGAAGCCCGGGCACACGGCATTCACCGTGACGCCGGTGCGCGCGGTCTCCACCGCCAAGGCCCGCGTCAGCCCGAGCAGGCCGTGCTTGGCCGCGCAGTAGGCGGCGGTGTAGGCATACCCCTTCAGGCTGGCCGTGCTGGCGACGGACACCACGCGGCCCCAGCCCTGCGCCACCATGCCCGGCAACACCTTCTGGGTGGCGACGAAGCAACTGGTGAGGTTCACCGCCAGCATCCCGTCCCAGTCCACCCGGCTGTGCCGGCCGAACGGCGCGGAGAGGGCGGCGCCCGCATTGTTCACGAGGATGTCGAACGGCCCATGGCGATCGATCGCGGCGCCCAACGCCACATCGTCGGTGACGTCCGCCACGGCGTGGTCATGCCCGCAGGCGGCCAATGCCGCCGCATCACGGCCCAGCACGCACACGGTGGCGCCGTCCGCCGCGAGCCGGTCGGCGATGGCGCGGCCGATCCCCTTGGCCCCGCCCGTCACCAGCGCCCTGCGCCCCTGCATCGCCCGTCCCCCAACGGCTGCAATCTGCCGGCCGGTCTTTGACGCGTCAATCGTTCAAACCTAAACTATCTCTGCACAGGGGAGATGCCGATGACCCACCCGATGCATGGCCCGAACCGGTTCAAGCTCGGGCTGTTCTCCACCAACGCCGATGGCGGCCTGGCACTGACCAAGGTGCCGGAGCGTTGGCCCGCCACCTGGGACGGCATCGCCGCCAGCGCCCGCATGGCGGACCGCGCCGGGCTGGAGTTCATCCTGCCGATCGCGCGCTGGAAGGGTTTCGGCGGCGAGCTGAACAGCCGCGAATGCAGCATGGAGACGCTGACCTTCGCCGCCGCCTTGGCCGGGATCACCGACCGGATCGCCATCTTCGCCACCGTGCACGTGCCGATGGTGCACCCGGTGTTCGCCGCCAAGGCGCTGGCGACGATCGACCAGGCGAGCCACGGCCGCGCCGGGCTGAACATCGTCTGCGGCTGGAACCCGGAGGAGTTCGCCCTGTTCGGCCTGCCGATGATCGAGGACCGCTATGCCCAGGGGCTGGAATGGGCGAAGATCATCGAGCGCCTATACGCCGAGCCGGTGCCGTTCGACTTCCGCGGCCAGTTCTACGATCTCCAGGCCGTTTCGGGAAAGCCGCTGCCGGTGCAGCGCCCGCGCCCGGTGACGCTGAACGCCGCGTTCTCCCCGCCCGGCCGGGCCTTCGCGGCCAAGGCGGCGGACTTCCTGCTGACCACCTTCACCGACATCGACGCCGGGCGGCCGCACGTCCTCGACATGCAGGCGCGGGGCGAGGCAGCGGGGCGCACGCTCGGCGTGGTCGCGACGTGCCACGTGGTCTGCCGTCCGAGCCAGGCGCAGGCGGAGGATTATTACGAGCACTACGCCGTGACCATGGCGGACCATGCCAGCCTGGACATCTACACCGCCGCCAAGGCAGCGCATTCCAACTCGCACGACCCCGTGGCCTATCAGCTCTACCGCAAGCGCTTCGCGGCCGGCGCCGGCACCTACCCGCTGGTCGGGACGCCACGGCACATCGCGGCGGAGATGGTGCGGATCAGCGAGGCCGGTTTCGCGGGGACGACGCTGTCGTTCGTGAACTACCTTGACGAACTGCCATACTTCCTCGCGGAGGTGCTGCCGCTGCTGGTCAAGGCTGGCCTACGGGTGTCGTAGGTGTGCCGAGCGTGTCGAGGCGTTCAGCCCGAGGGCTGAGTGTCTGAGGGGCCCGCTGGCCGGGGCTGCTAGGCCAAGCCGGTCGCCACCAGGATGCCGAGCACGGCCGCCGCCCCGCCGATGGCGATGCCGAGATAGAGGACCTTCGTCAGCTGGGTCACGACCGACACGCTGGCCAGCACGATGGCGATCTGCAACGCGCTGGTGACGATCTCATACCACTCATACTTGTGCAGGCTGTGGTCGCGCTCGTGCGTCGCCTCCGCGGCGCGCGCCAGGATCTGCTTGGCGCTGTTGCCGCGGTCGGTGTCCTCCAGCAACCGCTTGGCCTCCGACGCCGCGGCATCCGCCGCCTTCTGCGTCTCGGGGCTGGGCGTCGACGCGGTGAGCAGGGTCGCCGTCTGGTTGAGGATCAGCGCCCGGTTCTGCCGCGCCTGGTAGAACGCATACTCGTCACTGGCGCTGATGTTCAACGCCAGGTAGCTGTTCTGTGAGCTGCGCTCCGCCATCTCGCACACCGCCAGCGTGGCGGCGAGCACGCCGATCACCAGCGCGGCCAGCTTGCCATGCCCGTCATCCGGGTTGTGCTTCAGGTGCTCGTGCCGCTCCAGGGTCTCAGTCGCTAGCTCGCTCATATAAATCCCGTAGCATTATCCCTTGGTCATTTCGAGAGCGCGCGCATAAACGATGCGCCGCGGCAAGCCGGTCGATCCTGCGACCAGCGCCGCGGCGTCCTTGACGCTGTTTCCCGCCAGCGCCGCGCGCAGCCGCTCGTCCAGCGCCTCCGCGTCTAGTTGCTCGGCCGGCGGCGGCCCCACCAGAACGGTGATCTCACCGCGCGCCGGCTCCCGCCCGTAATGCTCCGCCAGGATGCCGAGCCGGTCGCGCCGGACCTCCTCGAACCGCTTGGTCAGTTCGCGCGCCACGGCCGCCGGACGGTCCCCGAAGGCCGCCTGCAAGTCCGCCAGCGTCTCCGCCAACCGATGCGGCGCCTCGTGCCACAGCATCGTCGCCGCGAGCCCGGCCCGCTCGGCAGCGCGCAGCTGGCTGAACGCGGCGAGCCGCGCGGCCGAGCGGGGCGGCGGGAAGCCCAGGAACAGGAAGGGCTGCGGCGGCAACCCGCTCAGCACCAGCGCCATGACCGCGGCGTTCGGGCCGGGAACCGCCCCCACGGGCAGCCCCGCGGCGATGGCGGCGCGGACCAGACGGTAGCCGGGGTCGCTCACCACCGGCGTGCCCGCATCGGACACCAGCACGACCGTCTTGCCGGCGCCGACGGCGTCGAGCAGGGCGGGCGTGCGGGCGTCCTCGTTGTGCTCGTGCAACGGCGACACGGCGGCGGCGATGCCGTAGGCCGCGAGCAGCCGGGCGGTGACCCGGGTATCCTCGCACAGCACCATGTCGGCGGAGCGCAGGGCGTCCAGCGCGCGCTGGCTGATGTCGCGGAGGTTGCCGATCGGCGTGGAAACCAGCACAAGGCTTCCGACTGCCAGGCCGGACCCGCGGTCCGCCGCGGTCGCGAGGGTCATCGGAGTCCAGATCGTGTCGCTGCGCGCATTGCCATCCTCCATCGCCTCCCTCCTCGCCGCCGCCGCGCTGGCGGGCTGCGTGGTCGACCCGGCGGGCAGCGGGCCGGGGCCGGCGGCAGCGCCACAGGCAACGGCCGTGAACCAGAAGGTCGCCGTGCTGGTGCCGCTGAGCGGGCCGAACGCCGCGCTTGGCCGCAACCTGCTGCAGGCGGTCCAACTTGCCTTCGGTCCGGGCGGGCCGCAACTGGACGTGCAGGACACGACCGGGACGCCGACCGGCGCCACGGCGGCCGCACAGGCTGCCGTGGCTGCCGGGGACGGCATCATCGTGGGCCCGCTCACCGCGACGGAAACCGCTGCCGCGGCGGCGGTGGCGACCAGCATCCCGATCCTGGCGTTCACCTCCGACCAGCAGCAGGGCCGCCCGGGCGTTTGGGCGCTGGGCATCACGCCGCAGCAGCAGGTGGCCCGGATGGTCCGGGCGCTGTCGACCCGCGGCAAGGCCCGGGTGGCCGCCGTGCTGCCAAACAACATCTTCGGCAACGCGCTGGCCGATGGGCTGTCGCGTGCCGCCGCGGACGTGGGCGACCCGCCGCCCACCATCAAGCGGTATCCGGACGGGCGGCAGCCGGCGCTGGACGCCGCCCTGCGGGACGTCTCGGACTTCGCCAACCGCCACGCGCCAGCACCCGCGCCGGATGCCGACCCGGCTGCGGCGCCCATCGACCCGCTGGCCGCCCCGGCAATGCCGCCGCCGCCGTTCGACGCCCTGCTGCTGGCGGAAGGCGGGGCGTCGCTTGGGCGGCTCGCGACGTCGCTGTCGACCTACGGCGTGGCGCCGCCGGACGTGCAGATCATCGGGCCGGCCACCTGGGCACGCGACGCGGCCAACCTCGGCGGCCTCGCCGGCGCCTGGTATGCGGCGCCCGATCCGGCATTCCGCACCCGCTTCGAACAGGCCTACACCGCCAAATATGGCACCGCCCCGCCCGGCTTGGTCGACATCGCGTACGACGCGGCGGACCTGGCCCGCGTGGCGGCCGGCAACCCGGCCAGCCTGACGCAGCCAAACGGCTTCCGCGGCGTGGACGGGTTGTTCGCGCTGCGCCCGGACGGGCAGGTGGTGCGCGGCCTGGCCGTGTTCGGCGTCGGTCCCGGCGGCACCCGCATCGTCGACCCGGCGCCGGCTAGCATCGCACCGGGCAGCTAACCACCCGCCGCGCATTGGTCGTGGGGCTGCTCGCCACCGCTGCGGTCATCGCCGTTCCGCCGTTGCTCGCCCTGTTCGCCCTGGTCGCGGAGGGATGGCTGCCGACAGGTCCGGCGATCGCTGCGGCCGCGTTCGACGCCGTCGCCGCCCTCGCCTTCGCCGCCTGGCGCGCACAGGAATACCAGGACATCGTGCAGGAGATGCGCCGCTCGGCAGACGGGCAAACCACCCGGCCCCGACGGCGCGACCGGCTGGCGCGCGACATCGCGCAGATCGCGCGGCTGCACGGCGAGCGGTCCCGATCGCTGACGCAGCGGCTGCGCACGGAGGAGTCGATCATCGAGACGCTGCCGGACCCGCTGGTCGTCCTGGGCACAGACCGTATGGTCACCCGCGCCAACGCCGCGGCGCGGCAGGCGTTCGGGGCCGAGCTGCCGGCCGTGCTGCGCCACCCCGGCCTGCGCAACGCCATCGACCGCGCCACCGCCCACGGCACCCCGCAGCAGGCCGACCTGTTCCTGCCCGTGCCGGTCGAGCGCGAAGTGCATGCGACCGTACTGGACTTGGCGGACGGCCACGTCGTGGCCGTGCTGTCCGACCGCACGCGGGAGCGGGCTTTGGAACGCACTCGGGCGGACTTCGTCACCAACGCCAGCCACGAGCTGCGCACGCCGCTGGCCAGCCTGATCGGCTTCATCGACACGCTGCGCGGCCCGGCCGCCGACGACCCGCCGGCGCAGGCGCGTTTCCTGGAGATCATGGCCGAGCAGGCCGGACGCATGAGCCGGCTGATCGACGACCTGCTCAGCCTGTCCCGGATCGAACTGACGGAGCACCGCCCGCCAACCGACCCGGTGGACCTGGCCGAGCTGCTGCGGTTCACCGCCGCCTCGTTCGAGCCCCGGCTCAGCCGGCGCGGCGTGCGGCTGGAGCTGGAGCTGCCGGACGACCTGCCGCCGGTCATCGGGGACGACGACCAGCTGGGCCAGGTGTTCCAGAACCTGATGGACAACGCGATCAAGTATGGCCGGGAGGGCGGCCGTGTCCGGGTGACCGCGGCAACGGCGATGCCCGGCGGACGCTGGCCGGCCCGGGCCGGCGTGACGGTGGCGGTGGCGGATAACGGCGCCGGGATCGCGCGCGAACACCTGCCGCGGCTGACCGAGCGGTTCTACCGCGTCGACAAGGGCCGGTCGCGTGCCGTGGGTGGCACCGGGCTGGGGCTCGCCATCGTCAAGCACATCGTCAACCGGCATCGCGGCCAGCTCGGGATCGACAGCCGGGAGGGTGAAGGCACCGTGTTCACCGTCTGGCTGCCCGCCGCCACCTGAGGGCTGCTGCCTTGATGCCACCGCAAACCGCAACGAGAATGACGGCGAGGGGCAGGACCGGGACCACTCGTCGATGATGACGCCGCCGATCGGCTTGCCGGTCATCAACTTCTTCATGGCCGACGTGGGCGGCGGGATGGGTCCGTTCCTGTCCACCTGGCTGTCGCAGGCGCAGAAATGGCCGCCGGACGAGATCGGCCTCGTGCTGTCCGCCGGGCTGATCGCGGGCATGCTGATGGCCACGCCCGCGGGCGCACTGATCGATCGCTTCGGACACCCGCGCATGATGCTGTTCGTGACCTGCCTGATGATCATGGGCGGCACGCTGGCGATGTTCGTCGTGCACGGCTGGTGGCCGATCCTGGCGGCGCAGATCGTCGTGGCGACGGGCGGCGCGCTCGGCGGGCCGTCGCTGACGGCGTTGACCATGGCGACGATCGGCAAGGACGGGTTCCCCCGCCAACAGGGCATCAACCAGGCGGCCACGCACACCGGCAACGTCGTCGCGGCGGCGCTGATCTGGGCGGTCGCCTTCACCATCGGCGACGCGTCGTCCATCGCGGTGCTCGGCCTGATGGCGACGGGCATGCTGGTCGCCCTGATGTTCTATCCACGCGACGTGATCGACCACACGCGCATGGCCGGGCGCGAGCGCCGCAAGAAGGGGGAGAAGCGCGGCAGCACCCGGGCCCTGCTGCGCAACAAGCGGCTGCTGGTGGTGATATTCGCGGTGGGCCTGTTCAACTTCGGCAACGCCGCCGTGCTTCCGCTGCTGGGCCAGCGCCTCGCGACGGAGGGCTCGCACGACGCCACGCAATGGCTCGCCGTGCTGGTGGTGATCGCGCAGGGCGTGATGATCCCGGTGTCCTGGGCGGCCGGGCACCTGGCGGAGAGGATCGGCCGCCGCATCCTGCTGATCGCGTCCTGCGCCGTGCTGCCGGTCCGCGGGATGCTGGCCGCGCTGTCGCACAACCCGGCGGCGCTGGTCGCCATCGAGGTGTTGGACGGGATCGGCGCCGGGCTGATCAGCGTCGCCGCGCCGGCGGCCGTGGCGGACCTGACCTATGGCGGCGGCCGGACGCAGACCGCGATGGGCGCCCTGGGCACCATCCAGTCGCTTGCCTCGGCGTTGTCCGCCTACGCCGCCGGGCTGGTCGTGGTCCATATCGGCTGGACCGCCGCCTATGGCCTGCTGGCGGTGGTGCCGGTCGCCGGGATCGGGCTGCTGTGCACGATCCACTTGCGCGACGAACATCCCCACCATGGCGCTCAGGGCGGCGAGAAGGCGGCCGCCATCAGCGCGCGGGTATAGGCTTCCCGAGGCGCCGCGAACAGCGCGTCCGCCTCCCCCGCCTCCACCACCCGGCCGGCGCGCAGCACGATCACGCGGTGGGCCAGCGCCCGCACCACCGCCAGGTCATGGCTGATGAAGAGGTAGGCAAGCCGGTGGCGCGCCTGCAGGTCCCGCAGCAGCGCCACGATCTGCGCCTGCACCGAGCGGTCGAGCGCCGAAGTCGGCTCGTCCAGCACCAGCAGGCGCGGGTTGAGCACCAGGGCACGGGCGATGGCGATGCGCTGGCGCTGCCCGCCGCTGAACTCATGCGGGTAGCGCTCCGCCGCACCGGGTGGCAGCCCGACCTCCGCCAGCGCGGTGGCGACCCGCCCGGCGCGGGCTGCCGCGCTCAGCCGCTCGTGCACGCGCAGGCCCTCGGCGACGAGCTCGCCCACCGCCATGCGCGGGGAGAGGCTGCCATACGGGTCCTGGAACACGATCTGCATCTGCGCCCGGCGATGCCGCAGTCGCGCCGGCGACAAAGACAGCAAATCCGCCCCGTCGAACGTCACCCGCCCCGTGGCCTCCGTCAGCCGCAGCAGCGCCAGCCCGATGGTGGACTTGCCGGACCCGCTTTCGCCCACAAGCCCGACCGTCTCGCCCTGCCGGATGGTGAACGACACGCCGTCGACCGCCCGCAGCGAGGTTGCGGCCCGCCGGAACAGGCCGCGCCGCGTGATGAAGTCCACGCAGATGTCGGAGGCCTGGGCGAGCACTGGTGCGCTGGCGGGCAGCGCACCGGGGCGTCCCCGCGGCTCCGACTCGACGAGCATGCGCGTGTACGGGTGGGTCGGGTTGGCGAACACCTCGGCCGCCGCGCCCTGCTCCACGATGCGGCCATCCTTCATGACGCAGACCCGGTCCGCATAGCGCCGCACCACGCCCAGGTCATGGCTGATCAGCAGCAGCGCCAGGCCGCGCTTGGCCTTCTGCGCCGCCAGCAGGTCGAGGATCTGCGCCTGGATCGTCACGTCCAGCGCCGTGGTCGGCTCGTCGGCGATCAGCAGCGCGGGGTCGTTGGCCAACGCCATGGCGATCATCACCCGCTGCCGCTGCCCGCCGGAAAGCTGGTGCGGCAGCGCATCCAGCCGCCGCGCCGCGTCGGGGAAGCCGCAGGAGTCGAGCAGCGCCACGACCGCCGCGCGGGCGGGGCGGCGCCTGTGCAGCGCCATCGCCTCGCCCACCTGGCGGCCGACCCGGTGCAGCGGGTTGAGGCTGGTCATCGGCTCCTGGAACACCATGCCGGCGGTGGCGCCGCGCATGGCGCGCAGGCGGTCGGGCGACGCCGCCGTCATCTCCGTGCCGTCCAGCCTGACCAGGCCCGTCGCCGCGGCACCCGGCGGCAGCAACCGCAAGACGGCCAGCGCGGTCAGCGACTTGCCGGACCCGCTCTCCCCCACCAGCGCCACCGTCTCGCTCCGGGCGACGGTGAAGGAGACGCGGTCGACCACGGGCGTGGGGCCGAACCGCACCGTCAGGTCTTCGACGGCGAGGATCGTCGTCCCCGGTGCGGCACTGGCCGTCACCGCGGCTGCTTTCGGGGGTCGAACGCGTCGCGTACCGCCTCGCCCACGAAGATCAGCAGGATCAGGATGCCGCCGAGCACGACGAAGGCGGTGATGCCCAGCCACGGCGCCTGCAGGTTGTTCTTGCCCTGGTTGACCAGCTCACCCAGGGAGGGCGAGCCGGGCGGCAAGCCGAAGCCGAGGAAGTCCAGGCTGGCCAGCACCGTGACCGAGCCGGACAGGGTGAACGGCAGGAAGGTGAGCGTCGCCACCAGCGCGTTCGGCAGGATGTGGCGCCACATGATCGCGGAGTCGCGCACCCCCATCGCCCGGGCCGCGCGCACGTAGTCCAGGTTGCGCCCGCGCAGGAACTCCGCCCGCACCACCCCGGTCAGCGCCATCCACGAGAAGGCCAGGAGGAACAGCAGCAGCACCCAGAAGCCGGGCGTGATGACGGAGGCCAGGATGATCAGCATGAACAGCTGCGGCATGCCGGACCAGATCTCGATGAAGCGCTGGAACAATAGGTCGGTCAGCCCGCCATAGAATCCCTGCACCGCGCCGGCCATGATGCCGAGGATGGAGGAGATGATCGTCAGGGCGAAGCCGAACAGCACCGAGATGCGGAAGCCGTAGATCACCCGCGCCAGCACGTCGCGCGCCTGGTCGTCGGTGCCGAGCAGGTTACGCCAGGACGGCGGCGTCGGCGAGGGCGCGGGCAGGTCCTTCACGACGCTGTCGAAGGAGAACGGCACGGCGGGCCAGATCATCCAACCCTGCGCGTCGATCGCGCGGGCCAGGTCCGGGTCGGTGTAGTCCGCGTCCGTGGGCAGGAAGTCGGGGCCGAACGTGTCCTCGCTGTAGTCCTGCAGCACGGGGAAGAACCAGTGGCCCTGGAAGCGGATCGCCAGCGGGCGATCATTGGCCACGAACTCGGCCGCCGCGCAGACGAGGAACAGGCCCAGGAAAATCCAGAGCGACCACCAGCCGCGCCGGTGCGAGCGGAAGATGGCGAGGCGTCGGCGGTTGAGGGGGGTCATGGGGTGGCACCCTCACCCCGGCCCTCTCCCAAGGGGAGAGGGAGAAGGAGCAAGCCCTCTCCCTCCGGGAGAGGGTTGGGTGAGGGCCAACGCACGCTCACCCCCGCCGCTCGAAATCGATCCTTGGATCGACCAGCGTGTACATCACGTCGCCCACGATCTGCAGCAGCAGGCCGATCAGGGTGAACATGTAGAGCGTCCCGAACATGACCGGGTAGTCCCGCCGGATGGCGCTGTCGAAGCCCAGCAGGCCCAGCCCGTCGAGCGAGAACACGATCTCCACCAGCAACGCCGACGAGAACAGGATGCCGATGAACGCCGCGGGGAAGCCGGCCACGATCAGCAGCATGGCGTTGCGGAACACGTGGCCGTACAGCACGCGTTGCTCCCCCGCCCCCTTGGCCCGTGCGGTCAGCACGTATTGCTTGCCGATCTCGTCCAGGAAGCAGTTCTTGGTCAGGATCGTCAGGCTGGCGAAGCCGCCGGCCACCAGCGCCACCGTCGGCAGCACCATATGCCAGGCGTAGTCAGCCAGTCGCTGCGGCAGGGGCCAGGCGAAGCTGCCTTCGCTGGCCAGCCCGCGCAACGGGAACCAGTCGACGAACGAGCCGCCGGCGAACAGCACCACCAGCAGGATGGCGAACAGGAAGCCCGGGATCGCGTAGCCCACCAGCACCGCCGCGCTCGTCGCCACGTCGAACCGGGTGCCGTCGCGCACCGCCTTGGCGATGCCGAGCGGGATGGACACCAGGTAGATCAGGAGGGTGGACCACAACCCGATCGAGATGCTGACCGGCAAACGCTGCACCACCAGGTGCAGCACCGTGTCGTCCCGGAAGAACGAGCGCCCGAAGTCGAAGCGCAGGTAGGCGCCGACCATCTCCAGGTATCGCGTGAGCGGCGGCTTGTCGAAGCCGAACATGTGCTGAATCTGCGCCACCGTCTGCGGGTCCAGTCCACGGCGGCCGCGATAGCTGCTGCTCCCGTCGCTCGGCTGCATCACGTCGGAGCCGCCGCCTGTCAGCCGGCTCATCGTGGCGCCCTGGCCGCGCAGTTCGGCCAGCATCTGCTCCACCGGGCCGCCCGGGGCGAACTGCACGACGGCGAAGTTGATGGTGATGATGCCGAACAGGGTCGGGACCACCAGCAGCAGCCGGCGCAGCAGGTAGGCGCCCATCAGTGGTTGCGCGCGGCGTCCGTGGCCCTGGCCAGCGCCGGGTCGACCCACCAGGCGTCGAAATCGAGCCCGGTGCGCACCGGCCTGGCGGGATGGCCGAAGCGGTTCCAGTAGGCGACGTGCGCCTCCTGCAGGTGCCATTGCGGGACCATGTACCAGCCCCACAGCAACAGCCGGTCGAGCGCATGCGCCGCCGTCACCAGGTCCTCATGCGTCTTGGCGCCGACCACGGCGGCGACCATCGCGTCCACCGCGGGATCGCAGACGCCGGCGTAGTTGACCGTGCCCGGCAGGGTGGCGCTGCGGCAGCTCCAGAAATCGACCTGCTCGTTGCCCAGCGACTCGCTCTCGGGCACTTGCGCCACGGCCATGTCGAAATCCAGGTCGTCCATCCGCTTCTGATACTGCGCCGCGTCGATGGTGCGGATACGCGCGTCGATGCCCAGCCTGCCCAGCCACTGCGCATAGGGCAGCCCTACGCGTTCGAAAGCCGGCTCATCCAGCAGGATCTCGAAGCTCATCTGCTGCCCGGCGGCGTTCACCATCTTGCGGTCCTTCACCGTCCAGCCCGCCTCCTTCAGCAGGTCCAGCGCCCGGCGCAGGCCCTCCCGGTTGTTGCCGGAGCCGTCGGTCACCGGGAGGGTGAACGGGGTGGTAAACAGCTCCGGCGGCAGCTTGGCCCGGAACGGCTCCAGCAGTGCCAGTTCGGCGCCCTGCGGCACGCCGGAGGAGGCGTATTCGCTGTTGCTGAAGTAGCTCTCCGTGCGGGTGTAGGTGCCGTAAAACAGGTTCTTGTTCATCCACTGGAAGTCGAACACCTCGTCCATCGCCTGCCGCACCCGGCGGTCGCTGAACACCGCCCGGCGCGTGTTCATCGCGAAGGCCTGCATGCCGGTGGGCAGATGCTGCGGCAGCGACTCCTTCTTCACCAGGCCGTTCGTCACCGCCGGGAAGTCGTAGGCGGTGGCCCAATTCTTGGCCGAGTTCTCCTGCCGGAAGTCCACTTGGCCCGCCTTGAACGCTTCCAGCGCCACGGTCGGGTCGCGGAAGTATTCGTAGCGGATGGTGTCGAAGTTGTTCAGCCCGCGCCCGGTCGGCAGGTTGGCGGCCCACCAGTCCGGCACGCGACGGTAGACGATGGTCTGGCCTGGCTCCACCCGCTCCACCTGATACGGTCCGCTGCCCAGCGGCACGTCCGTCAGGGGCGCCGAGAAGTCGCGGCCCTTCCACCAATGCTCCGGCAAGACGGGCACCTCGCCCAGGATCATCGGCAGCTCGCGGTTGTCGGCCGTCTTGAAGTGGAACACCACGGTGCGGTCGGCGGTGGCCTGCACGTCCGCCACGTCGCCCCAATAGCTGCGATAGAGCGGCCGCCCCTTCTCCCGCAGCGTGTTGAACGACCAGACGACGTCGGAGGCCAGCACCGGCGTGCCGTCGTTGAAGCGCGCTTCCGGCCGCAACACGAAGGTGACCGAGCGATGGTCCGCCGCCACGTCCACGGACTGCGCGAGGTGCGCGTAGCTCGCCTCTGCCTCGTCCTGGTCCGGTGCCATCAGCGTGTCCCACACCCGCCCGATGCCGATGGCCGGGCTGCCGCGGACGATGAAGGGGTTGAGGCTGTCGAAGCTGCCGACCGCCGCCAGCGAGACGGCGCCGCCCTTCGGCGCGTCCGGGTCGGCATCGGGGAAATGCGCGAAGTCCGGCGGGAGCTGAAGCTTGCCCAGCAGCGAAAGCCCATAGGTCGGCTCGGCCAGTGCGGGTGCGGCCAGGATCATGACGGCGGCGAAGGCGGCGACCAGTCTCATGCGATGTCCTTCAAGGCCAGCAGGGCGGCCGGCAACAGGGCTCCATCTCCCACGGCCAGCACCGTGCCGTCACCATCCGGCCGCAGCGTCCGGCCGGACCAGTCGGTGATGCTGCCGCCGGCACCCGATATCACCGGGACCAGGGCGGCCCAGTCCCACAGTTTCAACGTCGCCTCCGCCAGCACGTCGATCTGCCCGAGTGCCAGCAGGCCGTAGGCGTAGCAGTCGCCACCCCAGGACACCCGGCGCACCTGCCCGGCCAGGCGCTGCCAGCGCGGCGCCTCCTCCGGGGTGAAGATGGCGGGCGAGGTGCAACTCAGCTCGGCCTCGGCCAGGCTGCCGCACCGGCGGCACCCGACCCGCCCGTAGCCGCCGCGGAACCGTGTCGGCCGGCCGGCGACGCCGGTCCATCGCTCCCCGGTGATCGGCTGGTCGACCAGGCCGACCACCGGCGTGTCGCCGTCCAGCAGCGCCACCAGCGTGCCGAATTGCGGCCGCCCGGTGATGAACGCCCGGGTGCCGTCGATCGGGTCGAGCACCCAGCGGAACCGTGCGCCCGGGCGCTCTTCCCCCGCCTCCTCGCCCAGGATCGCGTGGTCTGGGAAGCGCTCCCCCAGCAGCGCGCGCATGGCCAACTCGGCCTGCCGGTCCGCGATGGTGACGGGGCTTTCGTCGCCCTTCAGTTCCGCTGCGGCGCCGGCGCGGAACCAAGGGCGGATGACGGCCCCGGCCGCGTCGGCCGCCGCTTCCGCCGCGGCGAGGGCGAGATCGAGGTCTATTTCGCCAGCTGGGGCAGCGGGTTGGGCTGGTCCTGCGAACTGGGCGTGGGCGGCAGCACCCGGGCGTTCGCCGGCTGCTGGTTGTTGTCGGTCTGCGCCTGCGGCTGGTTCTGGTTGGCCGAGGGCTGGCTGTTCTGCTGGCCGCTCACGCCGGCGCCCGTCTGCGCCATCGCCGCCCCAGGCAGCGCCGCCAGCGCCACCACGACCATCAGTCTGCCCACCATGCCATCGCTCCCTGCCGTTCGGGCGTTTGCGCGCCCGCCGCCGCATACCTAAGCTGCACGACCCCTTTTGCAAACACGCCTGCCAGCCCGCGAGTGCATCGTGACCCCCATCATCGTCATCCCCGCCCGCATGGCGTCGACCCGCCTGCCCGGCAAGCCGCTGGCCGACATCGCCGGCTTGCCGATGATCGTCCACGTCATGCGCCGGGCGCAGGAGGCCGATATCGGGCCTGTCGCCATCGCCTGCGCCGAGGCCGAGATCGCCGACGCCGTGCGCAAGGCCGGCGGCACGGCGATCCTGACCGACCCGTCCTTGCCCTCCGGCTCCGACCGGGTGCACGCAGCACTCGGGGAGCTGGACCCGCAGGCGCGGCACGACGTCGTGGTCAACGTGCAGGGCGACACGCCCACGCTGGACCCGGCCGCGCTGCGCGCCGTGGTGGGCCCGCTCTCCGACCCGGTGATCGACATCGCGACGCTGGTGGCGCCGATCGAGTCGGAGGAGGAGGCGGCCAACCCCTCCTTCGTGAAGGCCGCCTGCGTGTTCGAACGGGGGCGCGCGGTGTCGCAGGCGTTGTATTTCTCACGCGCCCGGGTGCCGGCCGGCCCCGGGCCATTGTGGCACCACATCGGCATCTACGCGTTCCGCCGCCCGGCCCTCGCCCGCTTCGTCGCCCTGCCGGAAAGCCCGCTCGAGCGGCGCGAGAGCCTGGAGCAGCTCCGCGCGCTGGAGGCGGGCATGCGCATCGCCTGCACCCGGGTGGAGCACGGCCCGTTCGGCGTCGACACCCCGGCGGACCTGGCGCGGGCGCGGGCGATGCTGGCATGACGGTCTCGTTCCAGGGCCGGCCCGGCGCCTATTCGGACCTCGCCTGCCGCGCCGCGCTGCCGGGCCTGCCGACGCTGCCCTGCGACACGTTCGAGCAGGCGATCGACGCCGTGCGCAACGGCACCGCCGACCTCGCCATGCTGCCGTGCGAGAACAGCCTGGCCGGGCGCGTGCCGGACATCCACTCCCTGCTGCCGGGCAGCGGCCTGCACATCGTGGGCGAGCATTTCCAGCGGGTGGAGCACTGCCTGCTCGGCGTGCCCGGCGCGGTGCTGGGCGACGTGCGGCGGGTGCACTCCCATGCGGTGGCGCTGGGCCAGGTGCGCCGCCTCGTGCGCGAACTGAGAGTCGAGGCGGTGGTCGAGGCGGACACCGCCGGCTCCGCGCAACTGGTGGCGGCGCGGGGGGACCGGGCGGACGCGGCGATCGCCTCCGCCCTGGCGGCCGAGCTGTATGGGTTGGACGTCCTGCGCTCCAACGTGGAGGACTCGCGCGACAACACCACCCGCTTCTATATCACCTCCCGCACACCGGCGCCGCACGTCCCCGACGCGCCCAACACGGTGACGACCTTCATCTTCCACGTGCGGAACACCCCGGCGGCGCTGTACAAGTGCCTCGGCGGGTTCGCCACCAACGGCGTGAACATGACCAAGCTGGAGAGCTACATGCTCGCCGGGGAGTTCACCGCCACGCAGTTCCTGTGCGACGTGCAGGGCCACCCCGATCATCCGGGCCTCTCCCGCGCGCTGGAGGAGCTGTCCTTCTTCTCGCGCGAGCTGCGTATCCTCGGCGTCTATCCAGGCGCGTCGCGCCGTCTGCAGACCGCCTCGGGTGCTTGCGAGTGACGGGTGACGACAGCAATGGTCGCAATCCTGCACTGGATGCACTATACTCAGTCATTCTGCCACTCCGCCCGAGGGTGCGCCCATGCCTGACACCAACGTCCCGATCCGGTGGCAACCGGATCGTTCGCCGGAACAGACGCCATGGCCGGTGCCGTCGTTGCCGGTGGCGTTGGCACGCGGCGCACGCGGGCTCTGTCCCGCCTGCGGGCAGACCCACGCCTTCATCGGCTACTTGCGGGTGGTGCCGCAATGCGTCGCCTGCGGCGCGCCGCTGGGCGAAGTGCGGGCGGACGACGCGCCGCCCTACTTCACCGTCTTCATCGTGGGCCATGTCATCATCGGCGCGATGTTCGCCGTCTACCAGGCGTATGACCCGCCGTTCTGGGTGCAGGCGGCGATCTGGCTGCCGGCGACGGCGATCATGAGCCTGGCGCTGCTGCGGCCCATCAAGGGCGCCACGCTCGGGTTGATGCTGAAGCTGGGCCTGATGAAGCCCGCCGACGAGTGAGCCAGTCGACCCTCGCCACGTGCGACCGGCTCGAGCGCGTCGTGCTCGATGGCGAGGCGCTGACCCGGCTGTCGCCAATCCAGGAAGCCGACCGTGAGCACGCCACCAGCGACCTGGCGACGGACAGCCGGTTTGCCCTGGCCGGCCGGCCCGGCCCCTACGTGCTGCATCTCTCCGTGCAGGAAGGCCGGCTGGTGTTCGACGTGAGGGACTCGGCGGACCGTCCGCTGCAGGCGATCGGGCTGTCCATGGGGCCGTTCCGGGGTCTGCTGAAGGACTACCAGATTCTGGTGGACAGCCACACGCTGGCGCTGGAGGAAGGTCGCGCGGAACGCATCCAGGCCATCGACATGGGCCGCCGCGGGCTGCACAACGAGGGTGCTGTGCTGATGATGGAACGCCTGGACGGCAAGGCCACCATCGACTTCGCAACGGCCCGGCGCCTGTTCACCCTGGTATGCGTGCTGCACCAGCGCATCTGAAAGCCCTGCGTGAAGATCGACGGCACCCCCTATCGCTGCGTCTGGCTGGAGCCGTCCGACGGCTGGTCCGTCCGCATCATCGACCAGACCAGGCTACCCTGGTCGTTGGACTTCCTGCGCCTGACCACCGTGGCGGAGGCGGCGCACGCCATCCGCAGCATGCAGGTCCGCGGCGCCCCGCTGATCGGCGCCGTCGCCGCCTACGGCATGGCGCTGGCCGTGCGGGCGGACTCGGCGACCGAGGCGATGGAGCAGGCGGCCGGGCAGCTGAATGCCACCCGGCCGACGGCGGTCAACCTGCGCTGGGCCACGGAGCGCATGCTGACCCGGCTGCGCAACACCGCCTTCGCCGAACGCCAGCGTGTGGCGTACGAGGAGGCCGGGCTGATCGCCGAGGAGGACGTGGCGCAGAACCAGGCGATCGGGGCACACGGCGCCGGGCTGATCCAGGAGATGCACGAGCGCACCGGCCGGCCGGTCCGGGTGCTGACCCACTGCAACGCCGGCTGGCTGGCGACGGTGGACTGGGGCACCGCCCTGGCGCCGGTCTACACCGCGTTCGAGGCGCAAGTGCCCGTCGAGGTCTGGGTGGACGAGACGCGGCCGCGCAACCAGGGCGCGTTCCTCACCGCGTGGGAGCTGGGCCGCCACGGCGTGCGCCATACGGTGATCGCCGACAATGCCGGCGGGCACCTGATGCAGCACGGCGAGGTTGACCTGGTGATCGTCGGCACGGACCGGGTCACCCGCACGGGGGACGTCGCCAACAAGATCGGCACCTACCTCAAGGCGCTCGCGGCCAAGGACAACGCCGTGCCGTTCTGGGTCGCCTGCCCTTCCTCGACGATCGACTGGACCGTTTCGGACGGGCTGGCGGAGATCGAGATCGAGCAGCGCGACGCCAGCGAGGTCACCACCGTCACCGGGCGCGGCCTGGACGGCAAGGTCGCGACCGTGCGCACCGTGCCGTCCGGCAGCCCGGCCTCCAACCCGGCCTTCGACGTGACGCCGGCGCGCCTGGTCACCGGCCTGGTGACCGAGCGCGGCCGGTGCGATGCCTCACCGGCCGGCCTGGCCTCCCTGTTCCCCGACAAGGCCTGAACCTCCCATGCGACTGCGCATCCTGGCGGCCCTGGTGGGCACCGCAAGCCTTGCCGCCTGTTCCAAAGGGCCGCCGCCGCAGGCCACGGCCACCAACTCGGCCGCGCCGCAGCTGCTGACGGCGGGGTTCGGCCAGGTGCCGCCATTCTCCCGCCTGTCCTACGCGCCGTTCTCCCGCACGGACGCGATCGCCATCGCGTTGCGGGAATGGCGGCTCTGGGGCTCGCCGGTCGACGACGACCCGCCCGGCACCCGGCCGCCGCCGCGCCCGGACGAGAAGCCGGAGCGTTATCCCGGGCTGTGGCAGCGCGTGGGCGAGTACTGGTGGGAGAGCCAGGACAGCGGCTCGGTCACGGCCTACTGGACCGGAAAGCATGACGGCAACGGGACGGTGTTCCCGGCTTCGCAGGACTCGCACTACCCGTGGTCGGCCGCCTTCATCTCCTACATCTTCCGCATCGCGGGAGCGGAAGAACGATTCCCCTACTCGCCCGCCCACGCCACCTACATCAACGCGGCGAAGGCACAGGCCGATGCTGGCGGCGGCAGCCTGGTCGTCACGGCCGAGCGGCCGGAACAGTATGCCCCGCAGGCGGGGGACGTGATCTGCCTCGGCCGGGGCGGCAGCCGGGCCCTGACCTACGACGAACTGCCCACCACTTCCTTCCCCGGCCATTGCGACTTCGTGGTCGCGGCGGAGCCCGGGCAGCTGACGGTGATCGGCGGCAACGTGGACGACTCGGTCACGGAGAAACACATACCCACCACGCCGGCCGGTACCCTGTCCGACCCGGTGACCGGCGTCGTGGACACCCGCTACCCATGGTTCGTGGTCCTGCGGGTCGCCTACGACGCCTAGACGCGCCGGGTGACCATCCGCGCCAGCACGCCGTCGCGCCAGACGAAGCGATGCCCCAGGGCGGCCGCGGCGTGCAGCCCGGCCAGGATCATCACCCAGTTCGCCAGCCGCCCATGCCACTCTTCCAGGAACCGGCGCAGGGCGGCATCGGCCGGGCTCGCCGGCGGCGGGCTCCAGAGGAAGAACCAGGTGTCGGCGCGCACCCACCACAGCACCAGCCCCATGCCCAGGATCGCCATCAACAGCGCGTAGAGCCCCCAATGCGTCGCCTTCGCCACCGCGTGCACCGGCCCCGGATCGGCTGCGGGCAGGCGGCGGCCGCGGGTGGCGCGCCAGGCGAGCCGTCCGACGATCAGCACCGTCAGAACCACCCCGATCGACAGGTGCAGGGAACGCATCGGCACGCGCGGCGTACCCCGTGGCGCCCAGTCGATCATCTGCGCCACGCACCACTGCGCGACCACGAGCAGCGCCGTGATCCAGTGCAAGGCGACGGTCGCGGAGTCGTAGCGTGATGCAGTCGCGTCGACGGGCCGCACCGTCAGTCGCGGCGCCACGGCAGGCCGTCCGCCTGCCAGCCCGCGACATGACCGCGGGCGCCCTGCGCGTCGGGCGGGCCCTCGAACCCGTCGGCGATGTTGTAGACGTGCGGGAAGCCGGCCGCGCGCGCCGCCTGGGCCGCGGCCGCCGAGCGGACGCCGCTGCGGCACAGGAAGTAGACGTGGTCGTCCGCCGTGACGCCCGCTTCCCGCAGCGCGTCGACGAAGTCCGGGTTGACCTGCATGGTCGGGGCGACCTGCCAGGAAAGCAGCACCGGGTGTTTGCCGACGCCGCCCAAGTCGGGCATGCCGACCTGCGCCCACTCGAAATCGGTGCGCACGTCGACGAGCTTGGCCGCGGGATGGCTGGCCAGCGCTTCCCACACCTGTTTCGGCGCGACGTCGTCCACCATGTCCCGAAGCTCCAATGGTCGCGCGGAAGGTGCCCCAGCATGATGCAAAGCACAAACGGCATGGTCGCTGCGATCGGCCACACGCCGCTGATCCGGCTGCGCCGCGCCTCGGAGGCGACCGGCTGCACGATCCTGGGCAAGGCCGAGTTCATGAACCCAGGCGGCTCCGTGAAGGACCGCGCGGCGCTGGCGATCATCACGGACGCCGAAGCGCGCGGGGTGCTGCCGCCCGGCGGCACGGTCGTGGAGGGCACGGCGGGCAACACCGGCATCGGGCTCACCCTGGTGGCCAACGCACGCGGCTACCGCAGCGTGATCGTGATGCCGGAGACGCAAAGCCGGGAGAAGATCGACTTCCTGCGCACCATCGGTGCCGACCTGCGGCTGGTGCCGGCCAAGCCATACAGCGACCCCGGCAACTACGTCCGCACCTCCCAGCGCCTCGCGGAGGAGATGGGCGCGGTGTGGGCCAACCAGTTCGACAACCTGGCCAACCGCGAGGGCCACCGGGCTACGACGGGGCCGGAGATCTGGCGGCAGACCGAGGGTGCGGTCGATGCCTTCACGTGCGCCTGCGGCACGGGTGGCACGCTGGCAGGGGTATCGCTGGCGTTGAAGGCCCTCGACCCGGCGGTCCGGATCGTGCTCGCGGACCCGGAGGGCAGCGGTCTGTATGGGTGGGTGAAATCGGGTGACCTGTCGGTGCAGGGCAGTTCGATCACCGAGGGCATCGGCCAGTCGCGGGTGACCGCCAACCTGAGGGATGTCGTGGTCGACGACGCCGTCCGGGTGACGGACGCGGACGCGCTGGCGCAGGTGTTCGACCTCGTCCGGCACGAGGGCCTGTCGGTCGGCGGGTCCGCCGGGCTGAATGTGGCGGCGGCGATGCAGGTGGCGCGGCAGATGGGTCCCGGGCATACGGTCGTGACGATCCTGTGCGACAGCGGCGCACGCTACCAATCCAGGCTGTTCAACCCGGCCTTCCTCCGCAGCAAGGGTCTGTCCGTACCCGATTGGCTCGACTGACCCACTTCCCTCGCGTCGAGAAAACCAATCTGCCTTGGGCAAAGGGCTATCGGACCCTCACCCCGGTCCTCTCCCAGAGGGCGAAGGAGCCGTGCGAAGCGGGCGGGGACGCACCATCCGGATCATCCGACGCCAGCCGGCGCGCTGCTGCTGCCACCAGCTTCCGGTCGCCAATGCCTCCTCGCCCGAGGGATCGCCGGTCCGGACATACTCACGGCTGAAATCCGCGGTGCCGAACAGCATGTCCCAGACGGGCAGGATCGCACCGTAGTTGCAGCTCTGCTGCCCGGCGGCGAGCACCCCGTGATGCGCCCGATGGAAACGCGGGGAGATCAGCAGACGATCCCCGACCGCGCCAAACGACACCCGCGCATTGGCATGGCTCAGGCTCTCCAGGAAGCGCAGCACCAGCACCAGCAGCGGGAACTGCAGCGGCGGGATGCCGATCAGCAGCGCGATGGCGGCGGACCACAGGAACGATATGACCTCGTCCACCAGGTGGTTGCGGTCATCCGACCAGAACGTCATCTGCCGTTGCGCGTGATGCAGCGAGTGCAGCGCCCACCACCAGCCGAAGCTGTGGCTCAGCCGGTGCCGCCAGTACTCGCCGCAATCCAGGATCAACACGTAGAGGGCGAACGTCGCCACCTGGTGGCCCAGGAGGCCCGGGAGCAGCAGTTCCAAGGTGGGCGGCACGATGCCGCGGTCGGTCAGCCAGCCGCTCAGCCAGACCTGGACCTGGTAGAACAGGACGAACGTCACCAGCGGCAGCACGCCGATGCGGTTGATCAGCGTGTAGGCCACGTCGATGGTGACGGCCTTGGCGTCCGGCCAGCGCTCCACCGGCCGCCAACGCTCCAGCGGCAGGCAGACCGCAAGGGTGATCGCCACCTGCGCCACGCCGTAGACGGCGAACAGCGCCCAGCCATACCCCACGTCCTCCCACTGCATCAGGTCGAACTGGTAGAGCAGCGGGATGACCAGGTGCTCCTGCAGCCAGCCCGCGACGGTGTCGAACGGGTCCATGCTACTTTGCGCTCAGCCGCGTGGGGGCGGCAGGGTTGGGGTGGGTGTTCAGCCAGATCCCGTGCGGCGAACGCCCCGTCTCGATCGTGGAGAACTGGCCGGTGGTGGGGTCCAGCAGCGCCACCGTATGGGCCCAGCGCCGGGTGACCCAGATCTTGCCGTCCGGTGCGAAGTCCATGTCGTCGGGGCCGCCGGGCATGGCGATGCGGCTGCGCACCGCCAGCGTCTTCGGGTCGAGCACGGAGATGCTGCCGTCCACCCGGTTGCAGACGTAGAGCGTGCGGCCGTCCGGCGAGATGAACAGGTTGTGCGCTCCCTTCGCCGTCTGCACCCGGCGCTCCACCGCACCCGTCGACGGGTCGACGACGGCCACGTAGTCGGCGCCCATGATGCCGACCAGGATCTTGCCGTCCAGCCACAGCACGCCGGCCGGCGTCTTGCCCACGACCGTCTTCCACAGCACCGCGCCGCTGTGCACGTCGATGGCGACCAGCGAGTCCGTGCCCTGCAGGCTGACATAGGCGACGGAGGAGTCCGGGGAGTAGTTGATGTGGCTCGGCATCGAGGAGGCCGGGATGCGGTGCGCCAGCGTCAGCGTCGCCGCGTCGTATATGTCGATCTGGTTGCGGGCGAGGCCGGCGACCGTCATCCACTTGCCGTTCGGGCTGTATTGCAGCTGGTAGGGGTCGCTGAGCGTCATGCGGCGCTGCACGTCGCCAGTGGCCGGGTCGAGGAAGAACAGGGCGTTGCCCGACGTGTCGCCGACCAGTAGGGACGTGCCGTCCGGCGTCAGCGCCATGTGGTGGGGCTCGCGCAGGACCGGGATACGCTTGACCTCGGTCCGGGTGTCCATATCGACCAGGCTGACCGACGCGTCGGCGGAGTTGATCACGAACGCCAAGGGTCGCGCCGCCGCGACACCGGGCAGCAGCAGCAGGGCAAGCAAGAATTTCTTCATGTTCTATCCACGACTTCCGAGCGGTTCCTAACATGCCCGAAGCGCCCGGTGGGAGTCATTCCTCGCCCGGCCGTGAGGGTCGTGGGAGCCTACCGTACCGGCTCGCCGCCGATGGCCACCGCGCGCTGCACCCGGCTGCCGGCGCCGCGCACCACCGAGGCCGGCGGCCGGCCCTTTGCCGGCACCATCCAGGAAACCATGCTGCCGCGCCCCGTCACGGCGATGCGGGCGCCGGACTGCACCACCGCCTGCACCGTCAGCAGGTCGCCACGCACCACCACCGAGCGGCAGGCGCCGCGTACGACATAGGCGCTGCGGGAACCGGTGATGACGACGTCCCGGCCGCCGCAGTCGGCCACGCGGTCCTGGTCGTCGCCGGATAGTTCCACCGGGCCGACGTTGCCCGTGGCGGACAAGGACGCGGGCTTGGCGGCTGGCGCAACCGGGGCCGATTGTGCAGCGCCGTCGGCTGCGACCTCGTTGTCGGGGCCGAAGGTCTGGATGACGGGCGGGGCGCCGGCGCTGGCATAGCGGACCTGGTTGGCGCTCCCCTCGACGCGGATCGTGCCCCCGGCTGCGATCGTGAGCTGCACCTTGTTGGCGACACCCTTCACCAGCAAGGAGCCGCAGGTGCCGGTCAAGGCGACGACGTCGTGGTTCCCCTCCAGCCGCACCGGCTGCCCGGTGCAGGTGCCCGCCAGGCTCTGCGCCTCCGCCTGGAACAGGAGGTCGGCCGCCCGCGGCGATGCCGGCACGAATGCCAACGCCCCACCCGCCACGACCCAACCCCATCTACGACGCTGCGCCATCGCTCAGTCTGCCCCTTCGCTCGAGTGCGACCCTATCGCCGACGGCTCGGCGCGCCAAGAACGGCCAAACCGGCAGGCCTAGAGCGACCGGGCCATCAGGGTGGGAGACCACACCGGCATCCGCCTTGGCCCGGTAGCCATGCGGTACGGTCGGACCGTAGAACGAATTGGTTGCCGAGGCGTTCACCCCCCATGCCGTCAGCAGTTCAACCGGGTGAGGGTGCCAACACCGCCGCCCCGCGGATCCTCGTCGTCGAAGACGAGTTCCTGATCCGCCTGACCCTGTCCGAAGTCCTCGCAGATGAGGGATACGAGGTCTTGGAGGCGGAGACCGGAGACGAAGCGATCGCCATCCTGGACGCGACACCGGGGATCGCGCTGGTGTTGACGGACATCCAGCTACCTGGCGAATTGGACGGCCGCGCCCTGGTCCAGCGCGCGCGTCAGAGCCGGGCGGATTTGCCGGTCATCTTCATGACCGGCCGCCCGGATGCGAACGACAGATCCGGGCCACGGGACCTGTTCGTCGCCAAGCCCTACCTGCCGTCGGAAATCTGCGCCGCCGTGCGCAAACTGCTGGGGACGCCTACAGCATGATCCCTTCGATCATGTCCGCCTGACCGAGGCGAGAGCCGCTTTGCCACTTCAGAAGTCGAGGTCGGCGTAGTGCGGCGGCGGCGTCACCCCAGGCACCCGATCGGCCAGGATGGAGCGGAAGGAGGGCCGCGACTTCATCCGGGCATACCACTCGCGCGCGGCTGGAACCGCGGCCCAGTCCACGTCGCCACAGAAATCCAGGGCCGAGAGGTGCCCCGCTGCCGCCAGGTCCACCAGTGACATGGCGTTGCCGCCCAGCCATTTCCGCGTTTCGGCGAGCCAGCCGATGTAGGTGAGGTGCGTCTTGAGGTTCATGAAACCCACGCGCAGCGCCGACGCGTCCGGCTGGCCGGTGGCGGATAGGCGTTTGATGATCTTCTCGCCGTAGAGATGCCGGGTCACCTCCTGGGCGAACTTGCCGTCCAGCCACGCCACCAGCCGCCGCACCTCCACGCGTTCAGCCAGCGTGTGACCGAGCAGCGGGGTGTCCGGGTATGCCTCCTCCAGATACTCGCAGATGACGCCCGAGTCGGGGATCGCCAGCCCATTCTCCTCCACCAGGGTAGGGATCGAGCCGGACGGGTTCAGCTCCAGGTATTCGGTCCGGCGCTCCCACGGCTTCTCCACCCGCAACTCGAATGCCAGCCGCTTTTCGGCCAGCACGAGGCGGACCTTTCGCGCGTAGGGGGAGAGGGGAAGGTGATAGAGCAGCCGCATACGATTCGGTTATGCCATCCCGGCCGGGCCACGCCAATCGTCCGACTCACCTCATGTCTCGTCTCCCTCCTCCGGGAGCCTTCTGGCGAAGAGCCGGTGTGAGGGACAATGCGGTGTGTCTTCGCCAAGGGAGCACCCTCACCCTGCCCTCTCCCAGGAGGGAGAGGGTTCTAGGATGCCTTGGCGCCTGGGGAGAGCCTCAGGCGCGTCTTTCCTCCTCGACGGCAGCGAGCGGCATCGGCAGGTATCGCTCGAACCCCTTCGGCACGACCTGCCAGACCTTGGCGAGAGTGCCGGTCCAGTCGTGCAGCAGCCCGGCGGCGTAGCGGCTGGTGGTCTCCGCGGCATGCTCCTCCACCAGTCCGCGCAGCACCCCCTCCCAGTGCGGGTGGGCGATGCGCTGCCACGTCAGCGTCTCCGGATTGGCACGCTTGCCGAACATGTCCTCGGCATCGAGCACGAACGCCATGCCACCCGTGAAGCCCGCGCCGAAATTGTCGCCGGTCGCGCCCAGCACCACCACGGTGCCGCCCGTCATGTACTCGCAGCAATTGGAGCCGCAGCCTTCGATCACGGCGACTGCGCCGGAGTTGCGCACGGCGAACCGCTCCCCCGCCTGCCCGGCCGCGAACAGCCGCCCGGCGGTGGCGCCATATAGCACGGTGTTGCCGATGATGGTGTTGTTCTGGCTGACCAGCGCGGAGGACGGTGCCGGCCGCACCACGATGGTGGCACCCGACAGGCCCTTGCCCACGTAGTCGTTGGCGTCGCCCATCACCGTCAGTTTGACGCCCTGCACCGCGAAGGCGCCCAGCGATTGGCCGGCCGACCCGCGCAGCCGGATGGTGACGTGGCCTGGCTGCAGCGTGGCCATGCCGTACTGCCGGGTGATGCGGGAGGACAGCTTGGTACCGATCGCCCGGTGCGTGTTGCGGATGGTGTACTGCAGCTGCATCTTCTCGCCACGCTCGAACAGCGGGGCGGCGTCGGCGATCATCTGGGCGTCCAGCGTCTCCGGCACCTCGTTGCGCCCCTCCGTGCAGTAGCGCTCGTACGGCCCGGGGTCCGCCCGCACCAGCAGCGGGTTGAGGTCCAGGTCGTCCAGCCACTCGGCGCCCCGGCTCACCTGACGCAGGTATTCGGTCCGGCCGATCACGTCGCGCAGCCGCTTCACGCCCAGCCCGGCCAGGATGTTGCGCACCTCCTCCGCCACGAAGGAGAACAGGTTGATCACCTTCTCCGGCGTACCCTCGAACTTCGCCCGCATCGCGGGGTCCTGCGAGCAGACGCCGACCGGGCAGGTGTTGCTGTGGCACTGCCGCACCATGATGCAGCCCATCGCCACCAGGCTGGCGGTGCCGATGCCGAACTCCTCGGCACCGAGCATGGCGGCGATCACCACGTCCCGCCCGGTCTTGATGCCGCCATCCGTGCGCAGCCGCACCCGGTGCCGCAGGCGGTTCAGCATCAGCACCTGGTGCGCCTCGGTCAGCCCCATCTCCCACGGTGCCCCGGCGTATTTCACGCTGGTCTGCGGCGCCGCTCCCGTGCCGCCGGAATGGCCGGAGATCAGGATCGCGTCCGCCTTCGCCTTCGCGACCCCCGCCGCGATGGTGCCGATGCCGGAGCGCGCCACCAGCTTCACGCAGACGAAGGCGTCCGGGTTGATCTGCTTGAGGTCGTAGATGAGCTGCGCCAGGTCCTCGATCGAGTAGATGTCGTGATGCGGCGGCGGGCTGATCAGCGTCACGCCGGGCGTGGAGTGCCGCAGCTTGGCGATCAGCTCCGTCACCTTGAAGCCCGGGAGCTGGCCGCCCTCGCCCGGCTTGGCGCCCTGTGCCACCTTGATCTCGATCTCGCGGCAGGCGTTGAGGTATTCCGCGGTGACGCCGAAGCGGCCGGAGGCGATCTGCTTGATGGCGGAGTTGGCGTTGTCCCCGTTGGGCCGCGGCTTGTAGCGGGCCTGGTCCTCGCCGCCCTCCCCGCTGTCGGACCGCGCGCCGATGCGGTTCATCGCGATCGCCAGCGTCTCGTGCGCCTCCGGGCTGAGCGCGCCCAGCGAGATGCCCGGCGCGATCAGGTGCTTGCGGATTTCGGTGATGCTCTCGACGTCGTCGACCGGGATCGCCTTGTGGCCATCGGTGAAGTCGAGCAGGTCGCGCAGCGCCACCGGCGGCTGGCGGCGCACCGCCTCGCTGTAGCGCATATAGGTCTGGAAGCTGTCGTTGCTCACGGCGGTCTGCAGCGTATGGATCAGGCTGCCGTCGAAGGCATGCGCCTCGCCGCGGCGCCGCAGCTTGTAGATGCCGCCCACCGGCAGGGTGACGACGTCCTCGTTCCAGGCGGCCTTGTGCAGGGCCAGCAGGTTGCGGGCGATGCCGGGGATGCCGATGCCGCTGATGCGGGACTGCATGCCGGGGAAGAACTCCGCCACCAGGGCGCGCGACAGGCCGATCGCCTCGAAGTTGTAGCCGCCGCGGTAGGAGGACACGACGGAGATGCCCATCTTGGACATCACCTTCAGCAGCCCCTTGTCGACCGCTTTCTTGTAGCGGCGCACCGCCTCGCCCAACGTGGTGGCGCCGAACAGGCCACGCCGCTGCCGGTCGGCGATGCTCTCCTGCGCCAGGTAGGCGTTGATCGTGGTGGCGCCCACGCCGATCAGCACCGCGAAGGCATGCACGTCGACGCATTCCGCGGCGCGCACGTTCAGGCTGGTGAAGGTGCGCAGCGAACACCGCACCAGGTGGGTGTGGAGCGCCGCCGTGGCCAGGATCATCGGCATGGCGGCACGGTCCGGACCCTGGTGCTCGTCCGTAGCGATGACGTGGGTGCAGCCGGCGCGTACCCCCTCCTCGGCCTCGCGCCGGATGCGCTCCAGCCCGGCGCGCAGGTCGATCTGCCCGTCCACCACCGGCGTCGTGCAATCGATGACGCAGACGTTCTTGCCCATGAAGGCGCGCATGGCGTCGAACTCGGCGTTGGACAGCACCGGGCTTTCCAGCTGCAGCAGGTCGCACTGGGAGCTGTCCTCGTCCAGCACGTTGCCGAGGTTGCCCAGCCGCGTCTTCAGCGACATCACCCGCGTCTCGCGCAGGCTGTCGATCGGCGGGTTGGTCACCTGGCTGAACGCCTGGCGGAAGTAATGGTGCAGCCCGCGGTATTGCTGGGACAGCACGGCCACCGGCGTGTCGTCGCCCATCGAGCCGACCGCCTCGGCCGCGTCCGCCACCATCGGGTGAAGGATCACCTCCAGTTCCTCCAGCGTCATGCCGACGGCCAACTGGCGACGGCGCAGCACCTCGCCGGTGAACAGGCTTGGCTCCGGCACGTCGGACTTGATGATGTGGTCGATCTCGGTGATGCGATGCGTCCACCCGGCATAGTCATGCCGCGCCGCCAGCATGTCCTTCACATCCTCGTCGCCGTAGAACGTGCCGGTTTCCAGGTCGACGGCGATGGACTGGCCGGGGCCGACGCGGCCCTTGGTGCGGATGTCGCGCTCGTCGAACTTCACCATCCCAGCCTCGGAGCCCACGACCAGCAGGTCCGAGTGGGTCAGGCTGTAGCGCAGCGGGCGCAGCCCGTTGCGGTCGAGCCCGGCGACCATCCAGCGCCCGTCCGTGGCGGCGAGCGCGGCCGGGCCGTCCCACGGCTCCATGACCGCGTTGCAGTACAGGAACATGTCCTTGTGCGCCTGCTTCATGGAGGCGTCGACGCTGATGGAGGCCGGGATGAGCAACGCCTTGGCCATCGGCGCGTCCCGCCCCGCGCGCACCAGCAGCTCGAACGCGCCGTCCAGCGCCGCGGTGTCGCTGCTGCCGGCCTGGATGACCGGCTTGATGTCCTCGAGATACGGGTCCAACTCGTCGGCGGACAGCCGGGTCTCGTGGCTCTTCATCCAGTTGATGTTGCCGCTGATCGTGTTGATCTCGCCGTTATGGGCGAGCATGCGGAACGGCTGCGCCAGGCGCCAGGTCGGGAAGGTGTTGGTGGAATAGCGCTGGTGGTAGATGGCGAAGCGGCTGACGAAGCGGGCGTCCAGCAGGTCCGGGTAGAAGTCCGAGAGGTTCTCCGCCAGGAACATGCCCTTGTAGATGATGGAGCGGCAGGACAGCGAGCAGATGTACAGCTCGTTGATCTGCGCCGCGATCGCCTGCTTCTCGATGCGGCGGCGGATGACGTAGAGGTCCCGCTCGAACGTCGCGTCCGCAGCGCCGTTGCCGTTGCGCACCATGATCTGCTCGATCTCCGGCCGGGTGGCGTTGGCCTTCTCGCCGATGCAGCCGACGTCGATCGGCACCTGGCGCCAGCCATGGATGGCGTGGCCGAAGTTGAGGATTTCCGTCTCCACGATCTGGCGGCAGCGTTCCTGCGCCGCCAGGTCGGTCTTCGGCAGGAACACCTGGCCCACGGCGATGCGCTCGTTCGGCCGGGCGTCGCCGCCGCTCTTGATCGCGTCGGCGAAGAAGTCCTGCGGGATCTCGATGTGGATGCCGGCGCCGTCCCCGGTCTTGCCGTCCGCATCCACGGCGCCGCGATGCCACACGGCGCGCAGGGCGTCGATGCCCGCCTGCACCACGTCACGCCGGGCACGCCCGTCCAGCGACGCCACCAGCCCGACGCCGCAGGCATCGTGCTCGTCCTCCGGACGGTAGGTGTCGCGCAGCAGGGCGAGGTTGGCGTTCCAGTCGGCGACATGGTCCATGCTGGGACTCCCTATTCCTGGTAGCCACGCGCGCGCAGCGCATCGAGGTTCTTGTTGATCGCGTCGCGCAAGGTGGCCGTCTGCCAGGTCAGCGAGGCAATCTGCAACGACGTCTCGATCTGCGGCTGGCTGGCGAGCAGGTGCTGCCCGGCCGGCGTGGCGTAGAACGCCTCGATCGCCTTCATGTCCTCGGCGGAGAGGTCGTTGCCATAGATCGTGGCCCATTGCGCCAGCAGGTTCGGCGCGGCGGCCCGCAGCTCCGGCATGAGCAGCTTGTCCGTGAGCTCGGCGCGGTCTGCGAAGGACAGGCCGCCGCGGGCCAGCATCGCCATGCCGGCCAGGCGCAACTGCTCCACGAACGCCGCCACCAATGCCGGCTTGCCGGTGGCGGCGAGGAAGTGCGGCGCCTCCGCCAAGGCCGCCGCATCGCCGGCGGCAAACTGGCCTTCGGCGTTGGCCGATGCTGCCACCAAGAGGAAGCCGGCGGTGGCAAGGCAACGAACGATCCAAACACTGCCGATGCAAACCCTCTCCCCCTGGGAGAGATCAGGGTGAGCGCTGGGCACCGCCCGTGCCCGACGGCCCTCACCCAGAGGGAGAGGGAGATTGGGCGACGGGAGAAGGAGGTTGCGAAGCACCCGGCTCATTCCGCCGCCACCGATAGCGCGCCCTGCTGCATGTACTCGTGCATCCGCGCCGCGGCGTCCCGGCCGTCCTTGATGGCCCACACCACCAGGCTCGCGCCGCGCACGATGTCGCCAGCCGCGAACACGCCCGGCAGGTTGGTCATCTGGGTGCGGTGGTCGACGGCCAGCGTGCCCCAGCGACTCACCTCCAGCGAGTCGACACCCCATAGGCGCGGCAGCTCCTCCGGGTCGAAGCCGAGCGCCTTGACCACCAGGTCCGCCTCGACGGTGAAGCGCTCGCCCGACGCCTCGACCGACTGGCGGCCGGACGCGTCCGGCATGCCGAGGCGCATCCGCTTCACCCGCACGCCGCTGACCACGTCGTCGCCGAGGAACGCCTCCGGTGCGGAGAGCCACACGAACTCCACACCTTCCTCCTGCGCGTTCTTCACCTCGCGCAGCGAGCCCGGCATATTGGCCTGGTCGCGGCGGTAGAGGCACTTCACGGAGGCCGCGCCCTGCCGCACCGCCGTGCGCACGCAATCCATCGCGGTGTCGCCGCCACCCACCACCACCACCTGCTTGCCGGCGGCGTCCAGGGCGCCGCTGTCGAAGGCCGGCACGCTGTCGCCCAAGCCCTGGCGGTTGGAGGCGGTGAGATAGTCGAGCGCCTTGACGATGCCGCCGAGCCCGGCGCCAGGACCACCGATGTCGCGCGGTTTGTACACCCCGGTGGCGATCAGCACCGTGTCGTGCCGGGCCCGCAGCTCGGCCCAGGCGATGCCCTCGCCGACCCCCATGCCGAGGTGGAACCGGATCCCACCCTCCTCAAGCAGGCGCCAGCGGCGCAGCACGATCTCCTTCTCCAGCTTGAAGCCGGGGATGCCGTAGATCATCAGCCCGCCGACGCGGTCGTACCGGTCGTAGACATGCACCTGGTAGCCCTTGGCGCGCAGCATCTCCGCTGCTGCCAGGCCGCCAGGCCCGGCACCGACGATGCCGACGGATTGCGGCCGCTCCTGCCGCGGCCGCAACGGCTTGACCCAGCCTTCCAAGAAGGCGGTGTCGGTGATGTGGCGTTCGACGGCGCCGATGGTGACGCTTTCGAACCCCTTCTCGATCACGCAATTGCCCTCGCAGAGGCGATCCTGCGGGCAGATGCGGCCGCAAATCTCCGGGAAGTTGTTGGTGGCGGAGCTGACCTCGTACGCCTCCTCCAACCGCCCTTCGGCTGTCAGCTTCAACCAGTCGGGAATGTTGTTGGAGAGCGGACAGTGGATGGAGCAGAATGGAATGCCGCACTGGCTGCATCGGCTGGCCTGCGCGCCGGCTGCTTCAGGGTCGAACCGGCGGTATATCTCCGCGAAGTCGGCGCGGCGCTCCGGCACCGCACGCTTCTCGGGCGTCCGCTGCGGTAGGCGCACGAACTGGAGCATGCGGTCGGCCATGGGTCGTCTCTTTCTTCCAGGCTGTGGACGTTGCGGGCCGTCGATACATTACGTCAGAAGAAGCAAGATATAAGACAGCTTTACTGACCATTCCGTCACATCGGGTTACCTCGCCGGCCACTCCAACCCCGACGGTTCCACAAAGAAGGTCCGAAACGGCCGCGTTACGCCGGGATGCGCTCGAGCTTGCCGCCACCGGGCCGATAGCGGTCGAGGTAATCCGGCACGACGAGTTCCACCGGTGTCGGCACGATCCCGAGTTCCGGCAAACCGGCCGCTCCGGATGACACGACGTTGTCGCGCGAAAGGAGCAGCAATTGATCGCGCGTGAAGGGCCGCGTCGGGAGCTTCTCCGCCAATGCTGCCTGAAACCGCGCCAGACCCATGGGCACGTCCACCAGCGGACGCTTGCGCCGGGTCTCCTGCAGGATGAAGGCGAGGATTTCGCGGAACGTCCAGACCTTGGGGCCGCCCAGTTCATAGGTCCTCCCAGCCGTTTCCGGGCGGGTCAGCCCCGCCATCACCGCGTCGGACACGTCGCCGACGTAAACCGGCTGCATCCGGGTCGCGCCCGAGATCACCGGCATGACCGGCAGCAGCTGCGCCATCGCGGCGAACCGGTTGAAGAACTTGTCCTCGGCGCCGAACACCAGCGAGGGCCGCAGCACCGTGGCGGACGGCATGGCGGACCAGACCGCCGCCTCCCCCTCCGCCTTGGTCCGGGCGTAGAGGCTGGCGCTCGCTGCGTCGGCGCCGATCGCCGAGACCTGGACCATCCGGCTGGCCCCGGCAGCCGCGGCCATCCGCGCGATCCGCCCCGGTCCCTCCGCCTGCACGCGCTGGAAGTCACCCGCACGACGCTCCGCCAGGATGCCGACCAGGTTGACCACCAGTCCGGCGCCCTCGACCGCACGGGCCACCGTCGCCTCGTTCCCCAGCGAGGCATACATCGGCACGATCTGTCCCACCCGGCCCATCGGCCGCAGGAACATCGCACCTTCCGGGTCACGGACCGCCACGCGCGTGACGTACCCGGCAGCGGCCAAGCGCTGGACGACGTAGCGGCCAAGGAAGCCGGAGCCGCCGAACACGGTTGCCACGCTGCGCGTCGCCGTCATGACCTCATCCTCTTGCACCGGTGCTCCACCCATATGCGTCCCTCGCCCCCGTCTCAAGCCGGCATGGCGGAGATTGAAACAATGCCGCCGGTGCCATACCGTTCCGCCATGAGGATAACGGCTGCCGCAATCGCCAACGGGGCTGCCTGGGCCGTGTTCGCGGTGATCTTCGCGTTGGCAGTGGTGATGGCCGATGTGCTCGGCTTCCTCGGCCTGTTCATCCTCGGTGTCATCACCTGGATGGTGTGCGTGCGCGCCGGGCAGGAAGACGACCCGTATTGGCTGACGGCGCGGCCCCGCACCGAAAAGCGGCGGAGCGCGCCGGAGGAGCAGGCGGCACGGATGGCGCACTGGCAGACGACGCTGGAACCCATCCGGTTCTTCGCCCGGTGCGGCATGGCGCTGACCGCGATCGGCGCGGCCGGTTTCGCATGGCAGTACTGGATGGGCGTGGCGTCGAATGGGCATTGACGCCCCTGGGCGTGCCGGCTACATCGCCGCTCCACCGCACGCCGCGTGCATGCCCAGGTGGCGGAATTGGTAGACGCGCAGGTTTCAGGTACCTGTGTCCGAAAGGACGTGAAAGTTCGAGTCTTTTCCTGGGCACCACCCGCGCTTGCCTCGGTGGAAGCTGCGGCGCGGCCAAGGCACTCCGCCGCGACACCTGTGTGAGTGGAGTGTCGTGACCACTCAGTTCCAATCGAACGCCACGATCCACCTCCACAAGGGTGACTTGCCTTTCGGGGTGGACCTAGGTCCCGTCGTTGCCGTCGATACCGAGACGATGGGGCTGAACTGGAATCGGGACCGTCTCTGCCTGGTGCAACTCTCGGCAGGCGACGGCACGGCGCATCTGGTGCAGATCATCCCGCCTTCGCTCGGCGGCAGCGGGACGGACTGCCCCAACCTCAAGCACCTGCTCGCCGACCCGGCGGTGGTCAAGCTGATGCACTTCGCCCGGTTCGACGTGGGCATCCTGCAGAAGACGTTCGGCATCCCGGTCGCCCCGGTCCGCTGCACCAAGATCGCCGCCAAGCTGGTCCGCACCTTCACGGAGCGCCATGGCCTTCGCGACCTGTGCCGGGAGTTGCTGGGTGTCGAGATCAGCAAGCAGCAGCAGACCTCCGATTGGGGCGCGGTGGACCTCACCTCCGAACAGCTCGCCTACGCCGCCTCCGACGTCCTGCACCTGCACGCGCTGTGGGTGAAGCTGGAGGCGTTGCTGCGGCGGGAGGATCGGCTGGCCTTGGCCGAGGCGTGCTTCGCCTTCTTGCCGGCACGCACGACGCTGGACGCGCTGGGCTACGACGTGCCGGACATCTTCTCGCACTGAGTCCGATGGCATGGTTTTTGGATACTAGCTCGGGCTGCGCGCACGCGTGCATTGACCCCGCCCTGCCGTCTGATCATACCATTGCCGCGTGAGTGCCGTCGTCGTCACGCAGACCGACCTTGATGTCGCGCGTTCCGTGCTCGGCACGGAGGCCGCGGGACTGCGTGCCCTGGCCGCGTCGCTCGGCGACTCGTTCGACCAGGCGGTCGCGCTGCTCGCCAGGTGCCGCGGGCGCATCGCGGTGTCCGGGATGGGCAAGTCGGGCCATGTCGCGCGCAAGACCGCGGCGACGCTGGCGTCGACCGGCAGCCCAGCCTTCTTCGTCCACCCGGCGGAAGCCTCCCACGGTGACCTGGGCATGGTGCAACCGGGCGACGCGGTGATCCTGTTCTCCAACAGTGGCGAGACCACGGAGCTGGCGGACCTGGTCGCCCATGCCCGGCGGTTCCGGATGCCGCTGGTCGCCGTCACCGGCCGTGCCGGGTCGACCCTGGCGCTGGCTGCGGACGTGGTCGTGCTGCTGCCCGCCGCACCCGAGGCATGCGCCGTCACCTCCGCGCCGACCACCAGCACGACGATGCAGATGGCGCTCGGCGACGCCCTGGCGGTGGTGCTGCTGACCCGGCGCGGCTTCACGGCGACGGATTTCCGCGCCTACCATCCCGGCGGCCGGCTGGGCGCGCAACTCCGCCGCGTCGGCGACCTGATGCATACGGGGGACGCGGTGCCGCTGGCCGGCCCCGACACGCCCATGCAGCAGGCGCTGCTGCTGATGACCGGCAAGGGATTCGGCTGCGTCGGCGTGGTGGAGCACGGGCGGCTGGTGGGCATCGTCACCGACGGGGATTTGCGCCGGGCGATGGGGCCCGGCCTGCTGGACCAGCCGGTGCGGGCCGTGATGACCGCCAGGCCGCGCACGGTCCGTCCGGATGCCTTGGCCGCCGATGCGCTGTGGCTGATGAACGAGGGAGAGCGCCGGATCACCAGCCTGTTCGCGGTGGATGCGGCCGGCGCCCCGCTGGGCATCGTGCACGTGCATGACTTCCTCCGGGCCGGCGTGCTGTGACGGTCGCCCCGCTGCCGCGCACGCGGTCCGACCGGCTGGGCGCCACGGCGCGCATACGCCCGGCCCCCACCAAGCGGGACCTGAAGGGCCGCCGCCTCACCGTGCTCTGGGGCAAGCGGCTGCTGCCGGTGCTCGCCCTGCTCCTCCTGGGCAGCGTCGCCCTGTGGCCGGAGCTGGCCAACCTGTTCGACCCGCGCCGCATCGCCTACCGCCACGGCGGATTGTCGGCCGACCTGGAGGCCGGCAAGCTGCTGAACATCCGCTATCACGGCATCGACACGCACGGCCGCCCCTATACGGTGACTGCCGACCAGGCCACCCAGGCGGGGGCCGAGCGGGTGAACCTGGTGCAACCGAAAGGCGACGTGGTGAGCGAGAACGGTTCGTGGACCTATACGGAGTCCCGCCAGGGCGTCTATATCCAGCACGCCGGCCTGCTGGACATGTCGGGGGACGTGGCGCTCTACCGCGACAGCGGCGTCGTGCTGCACACGCAATCCGTCGCCATGGACCTGAAGGTCGGCGCTGCCAGCGGAGGCCAGCCGACCCATGCCGAGGGACCGTTCGGGACGCTCGACTCCCAAGGCTTCGCCCTGGTGGACAAGGGGGACGTGATCCAGTTCGATGGCAAGTCGCGGCTCATCCTGAACGAGGTGCAGCGATGAGGGCCTGGGTCTTCGCGGCCGTCCCGCTGCTGGCGCCCGTCGCCGGTTGGGCGCAGGGCATCGACATGACCAAAGGCGGGCAGATCGAGGTGACCTCCCGCGACGGCATGGAGTGGCACCAGGAAGACCAGGTCATCATCGCCAAGGGCGACGCCAAGGCGGTGCGCGGCACGGTGACGGTGACGGCGGACGAACTGGTCGCGCACTACCGCAAGAAGGCGGCGACGGCCCCTGCCCCTACGCCGGCCAGCAGCACGCCGGGCAGCATCACCCCGGACACGGGCAACAACGAGATCTACCGGTTGGACGCCGTCGGCCACGTCCACATCTACACTGCGACGGACCAGGCCTTTTCGGACAAGGCGGTGTACGACATGGACCAGGCGGTGCTGGTGCTGACCGGGCATGACCTGCATATCATCACGCCGCAGCAGACCATGTCCGCGCGGGACGAGATGGAGTACTGGTCGCAGAAGCACATGGCCGTCGGCCGTGGCGACGCGGTGGTCAACACCAGCGACGGCCGGCGGCTGACCGCGGACACGCTGGTCGGCTACACCGCCGACCCGAACGCACCACCGGCCGCGGCGCCGGTGCAGAAGGTTGCGGCAACCCCGGCCAAGCCGGGCGCCGACCCGCTCGCCGATGCCGGCGGCAAGCTGCAGCGGGTGGACGCGTTCGGCCACGTGGAGGTCCGCACCGCCACCGAGATCATCCACGCCGACAAGGGCGTCTACATCCCGGACACGGGCATCGCCCGGCTGGCCGGCAACGTCCATCTCACCCGGGGGCAGAACCAGCTGAACGGCGACCAGTCGGTGATCAACCTGCGCACCGGGGTGTCCACCCTCAGCCGCAACCCCGGGCAGCGGGTCGAAGGCCTGGTGGTGCCGAACGATGCCACCAACGCCAAGGACGCGCCGCCGGGCGCACCCAAGCTGCCGGCCAAACCCGGGGAGACACCGAGATGAGCGGGGCATTGCGGGTGATCGAAGGCGGGGCCGGGCTGACGGCAAACGGCGTGGGCAAGACCTACAAGAAGCGGCCGGTGGTGCGCAACGTCTCGGTCAACGTGCGGCGGGGCGAGGCGGTGGGCCTGCTCGGCCCGAACGGCGCGGGCAAGACGACCACGTTCTACATGATCGTGGGCCTGGTGCGGCCGGACACCGGCTCCATCAGCCTGGATGGGCACGACATCACCTCCCTGCCGATGTATCGCCGCGCGCGGCTCGGCATCGGCTACCTGCCGCAGGAGGCCAGCGTGTTCCGCGGGCTGACGGTGGAGGGCAACATCATGGCCGCGTTGGAAGTGGTCGAACCGGACGGCGACAAGCGCGGCCTCATGCTGGACGAGCTGCTGGCCGAGTTCGGCATCGGCCACCTGCGGCGCACACCCGCCCTGGCGCTGTCCGGCGGCGAACGGCGGCGGGTGGAGATCGCCCGCGCCCTGGCCACCCAGCCCGGCTACATCCTGCTGGACGAGCCGCTGGCCGGCATCGACCCCATCGCGGTGGGCGAAATCCGCGACCTGGTCGGGCACCTGAAGGACCGCGGCATCGGCGTGCTGATCACCGACCACAACGTGCGCGAGACGCTGGAGATCATCGACCGCGCCTACATCATGCATGATGGCCAGCTGCTGATGGAGGGCCGCCCCGACGAGGTCGTGCAGCACGAGGACGTGCGGCGCGTGTACCTCGGGGAAAGGTTCAGCCTGTAGGGTCGGGGCCCATGGCGATCGGTCCGCGGCTCGAGTTCAGGCAATCCCAGTCCCTGGTGATGACGCCGCAGCTGCGGCAGGCCATCAAGCTTCTGCAGTTCTCCAACATCGAGGTCGCCGCCTATATCGAGGAGGAGCTCGAGCGCAACCCGCTGCTGGAGCGTGACGACCGGCAGGACACGGTGCCCGAGCACCCGGCCCCCGACCAGCGGGTGGAGCGGCTGGACAGCCTGGACACGGCGGACATGCTGCGGCGGGAGAAGCTGCCGGATGCGGCGGAGGCCGACCATACCAACAGCTACGACGCCGGCAGCCTGGGCGACGGCGCGGCGGCGTTCAGCCGGGAGGGCGGCGGCGGGCGCGGCTTCGAAGGCGACGACCGCGGCACGGACGACCTGGCGGAGGCGCCACGCTCGCTGCGGGAGCATCTGAGTCAACAGCTGCGCCTCGGCTTCTCCGATCCGGTGGACACGCTGATCGGGGCGCACCTGATCGCGTTGCTGGACCCGGCGGGCCGGGTGACGGTGGACAGCGCCACGCTGGCCGACGCGCTGGGCATCGAGCCGGCCCGGATCGAGCGGGTGCGGGCGCAGATGCAGCGCTTCGACCCGCCGGGCCTCTTCGCGCGCGACCTGCGGGAATGCCTGTCCGCCCAACTGGCCGACCGCAACCGGCTCGACCCGGCGATGCAGGCGCTGCTCGACAACCTGGACCTGCTGGCGCAGCGCGATATGCGCCGCCTGCGCGAGCTCTGCGACGTGGACGCGGAGGACCTGGCGGACATGATCGCCGAGATCCGCATGCTGGACCCCAAGCCCGGCGCCGCGTTCGAACAAGGGCCGGTCGCCGCCATCCTGCCGGACGTGCTGATGCGCCGGGCGCCGATCCGCGACGAGGAGGGCAGCGAGTGGCTGCTGGAACTCAACCCGGAGACGATGCCGCGGGTGCTGGTGAACCAGGGCTTCCACGCCCGCATCCTGACGCGCACCAAACGGGACGAACGCGTGTTCCTGAGCGAGCAGCTGTCGTCCGCCAATTGGCTGGTGAAGTCGCTGCAGCAGCGCGCCCAGACCATCCTGAAGGTCTCGGCCGAGATCGTCCGGCGCCAGGATGCCTTCTTCCGGCACGGGGTGGCGCACCTGCGCCCGCTGATCCTGCGCGACATCGCCGACGCCGTGGAGATGCATGAGAGCACGGTCAGCCGGGTGACCGCCAACAAGTACATCGCCACGCCGCGCGGCACGTTCGAGCTGAAGTATTTCTTCACCACCGCCATCGCCGGGACGGCCGGCGAAAGCCACAGCGCCGAGGCCGTCCGCCAGCGCATCCGCAGCATGGTCGGGGCGGAGACGGCGGAGGACATCCTGTCCGACGATGCGATCGTGGCAGCGCTGCGCCGGGAAGGCGTGGACATCGCACGGCGAACGGTGGCCAAATACCGCGATGCGCTGCGGATACCGAGTTCGGTGCAGCGCAAGCGGGAAAAGGCGTTGCCGGCCTGAGCAAACGCCGACCGCCAACAAGGAGGCGACGCGGATGCAGATCACGGTTTCCGGCAAGCAGGTCGACCTTTCGGACGCGCTGCGGACGCGCGTCTCCGACGGGCTCGACACCATCGCCGGAAAGTATTTCGACGGCGCGCTCGAGGCGAGCGTCACCTTCAGCCGGGCGCGGTCGTTCTTCACCTGCGACATCAACATGCATGCCGGCCGAGGGCTGACGCTGCGGGGCGAGGGCGAGGCGGCGGACGCCAACGGTGCCTTCGACGACGCCGCGGAACACATCGCCAAGCGGCTGCGACGCTACCGCCGGCGCGTGAACGAGCATGCGCGCGACCTGGCGAACAAGGACCGTCCGCAGGCCAAGTCCGCCCGGCAATACGTCCTGCGCCAGGAGGACGAGGCGACGCCAACCCCGCCCGACGGCCACACCCAGGCGTTCGCAACGGTGATCGCGGAGACGGCGACGACGATCGACCACCTGAGCGTCAGCGAGGCGGTGATGCGGCTCGACCTGGCGGACCAGCAGGTGATGATGTTCCACAACAGCACCACGGGCGAGCTGAACGTCGTCTACCGCCGCTCAGACGGCCATATAGGCTGGATCGATCCTGCGTCCAAGCCGACGTAAGGCACTGTTCCAGCACCCTTTACAAGCCCTCTCCGTTTTATCGTGGCGAGCGTATCCGCCATGCCCCGCGCCGCGCGCCACAGATTCCGGGCTTGCTGCATGCGAAGCCACAGGCCCGGACCGTTCCCGCACAGCTTGCCCAGCCGGGCGGCCATTTCCGGCGTCACGGACGCCCGTTCCGCAAGGATGGCGTGTCGGGCCTGGCGGGAGATGCCCACCTCCTCGCGCAGAAGCGCCTGGATGGGACGGTTCGTGGAACGGCCGGCCGGCGCCGGCGTAAGTGCCGGCTGCGGAACGCCGTCTGACGGCCGGGGCAGGCCAGGATCGGACCCCGTCCGGACAATACGCCGACCGCAGTCGCCAGGGGCATTGCGGCCGGGCCGGCCCGGCGTCGTCGCGGCGCACGCGCCCGAGCCGGCTACCGCTAGTTTACTGCGCCGGGGGAGCGGGCGGCGTCGTCGGCACGCCAGCGGCTGCGGCGACCTCGGCGGCGAAGTCGCCGGATTGCTTCTCGATCCCCTCGCCGAGAGCATAGCGTACGAAGCCGGTGATGGTGGCGCCCGCCTTCTTGGCCACGACCTTCACCCGGCTCTCGCCGTCATGCACCCAGATCTGCTCCAGCAGCACCACTTCCTCGTAGTACTTCCGGATGCGGCCGAGCACCATCTTCTCGATGATATCCTCGGACTTGCCGGAGGCGCGGGCCTGTTCCGTCAGCACCGCTTTCTCGCGCTCCAGTGCGGAGGTGTCGACGCCGTCGATGTCCAACGCCAGCGGCTGGGTCGCCGCCACGTGCATGCCGACCTGGCGGCCCAGCAGCTCCAATCCCTCGAGTTCGCTCGGGCTCTCCATCGCCGCCAGCACGCCGATCTTGCCAAGGCCGGGCTTCAACGCCTGGTGCACGTAGCTGGCCACCACGCCGGAGCTCACGGTCAGCACACGGGCGCGGCGGATCGTCATGTTCTCGCCGATCGTGGCGACCATGTGCGTCAGCTCTTCGGCGACGCTGCGGTCCGAACCGGGAAACGCAGCAGCCTTCAGCGCCTCCACGTCCTCGCCGACCTCCAGCGCCAGCTTGGCGACCGTCTCCACAAAGGCCTGGAACGTCTCGTTGCGGGCGACGAAATCCGTCTCGGCGTTCACCTCGACGATGGCGCCCTTGTTCGGCAGGGTCGCCACGCCCACGAGCCCTTCCGCCGCCACCCGGCCGCTCTTCTTCGCCGCAGCGGCCAGTCCCTTCTTGCGCAGCCAATCCACGGCGCCTTCCAGGTTGGCGTCCGTCTCGGACAGCGCCCGCTTGCAGTCCATCATCCCGGCGCCGGTCTTCTCGCGAAGCTCCTTCACCAGGGCGGCAGTCACGTCAGCCATTCATGGTCTCCCTGAATTCGGGGCGGGCGATGTCAGGCGGCGGGCTGCTCGGCCATCACGTCATCCGGCATGGCGCCGAGCGGCAGGTCCTCGTCGGCGCCCACGTCGCGGCCGGACGCGGCCATTTCCGCGCTGATGCCGTCCAGCACGGCGCCGGCCACTAGGTCGCAGTACAGCGTGATGGCCCGCAAGGCGTCGTCGTTGCCTGGGATCGGATAGGTCACGCCTGCCGGGTCCGAGTTGCTGTCCAGCACGGCGATCACCGGGATGCCGAGCTTGTTGGCTTCCTCGACGGCCAGCTTCTCCTTATTGGTGTCGATGATGAACAGGATGTCGGGCAGGCCGCCCATCTCCTTGATGCCGCCCAGCGCGCGCTCCAGCTTGTCGCTGTCACGGGTGATGTCGAGCACCTCCTTCTTGGTCAAGCCCTCGACGTTGCCGGACAGCAGCTCCTCGATCTGCCGAAGCCGCTTGATGCTGCCGGTGATCGTCTTCCAGTTGGTCAACATGCCGCCGAGCCAACGGTGGTTGACGTAGTACTGGCCGCAGCGCTTGGCTGCGTCCGCCACGTGCTCCGCCGCGGCGCGCTTGGTGCCGACGAACAGCACGCGGCCCCCGTTGGCGGTCACGTCGCGCACGGCGCGCAGCGCGCGGTCCAGCATCGGCACGGTCTGCTGCAGGTCGATGATGTGGACCTGGTTGCGGATGCCGAACAGGAACGGCGCCATGCTGGGGTTCCAGCGGCGGGTGTGGTGGCCGAAATGCACGCCAGCCTCGAGGAGCTGGCGCATCGTGAAATCGGGCAAGGCCATGGGCGTGCTGCTTCCTGTCGTCCGGTTGAACCTCCGCAGGGCCTGGCCTTTCGGCACCGGCGCTGGCTGTCGCAGCCAGGAAGGCGCCCCGCGTGTGAATTATCGGCGGGCTCGCGCTGCCGACGGGCCGGGATATGACGGAAACGGACGGGAATGGCAAGGTCGCGGAACCGGCCTCGCCACCGGGTCGTTCAGCCTGGACAGGCGTGGAGGCGGCGATGACCCGGTTCGTATTTGCGACAATACTCGGCTTGGCTCTGGCCGCTCCGCCCACGCCGGGGCCGACCGCGGAGCCGACTACCAGCAACCCCAGCACACCGTCCGCACCGGTGACGCAATCGCCGCAACCTGCTGCCGGCACGACGCCGGCCCCGAGTGCCGCGCCCAGTCCGGCGCCGGCCGAGATCGTGGCGCCGAGGTGACTCGGCCTGTGCTGCACCTCGCCTCGTCATCGTGAGGGGCGGTTGCGACGACGCAGTCTGGCCGAGTGGCGTCTCGGGATGACGGCAAGGTCGTTTGCGCCGCGGATGGTGTGGCTTGCCGCTAACGCGGCGAACCGCCGACCAGCTCGCGGACGGCACGGGTCAGCAAGGCGATGGCGGGTTCCAGGAAGATCGTCAGGTGGTCGCCCGGCACGATGACGCGGGTGAGGCCGTCACCCACCAGCCTACCCCAACCGAAGCGGCGATCCAGTCCGAAGCCGCGTGGTTCTTCCGAGGAGCAGATGTGGAGCACATTCCCGTCATAGGGGCGTGGGCGATAGGTCTGAGCGGCGGCGTGGAGTTGCGCCAGCAGGTCGGCATCGAACGCCTGCTGTGCCAGGTAGGCCTGTGCCGCCGGGCTCAGTGGGCCTTCGTCCATCACCGGCGGCTTCACCAATCGTCGCACGGCATTGCGCTCGCGCAGGAACTCGCCCATCCCGAGCCGGCCTCGCAGCATCTTGCCGAATTGCGTCAGGATGATCTGCCAGCCGTAGGAGCGTTCGGCCAATTGCCGCCGCCACCGTCCCATCCGGGCGAAATAGGCCGGGTTCCAGGCGTCCACCATCACCACCGCCGAGACGGCTTGACCAGCGGTGCGGAGTTGTTGGGCGGCCTCGTAGGCGATGTTGCCGGCGAGGCACCAACCCAGCAGCACGTATGGTCCCTGCGGCTCGACCAGGCGCAGCTGCCGCACATAGTCTTCCGCGATCGCCTCGATCGTGGCAGGCAGGCGGCCGCCCGTCCTGCGGTCGATGGTCTGCAGCGCCACGAAGGGATGGTCGCTGCCGACCTCGCGCCCCAGGGGGAAGAACGCGCCGTTGCTGTGCATGACGGCGAACACGGGCTTGGCGGTGCCGCGCCCCAGCCGGGCCACGCGGTCGAAGCGGAACTGCCGCGCTGGCGAAGCACCGCCCAGAGCGTGAGCCAGGGCGCCAAGCGTCGGCTCCCGAAAGAAGTCCGGCAGCGCGACGGTGCGGCCGAATTCCTTCTCCACGCGGGAGAGAAGCCGGGTTGCGAGCAGCGAGTGGCCACCGGCGGCAAAGAAGTCAGCCTCCGCGCTTGCGGGCGTGCCCGGCAACAGGTCCGACCAGATCGCCTGCAGCCGCGCGGGCGCGTCGTTCACGCCCACGCCCATCGGCCCCTCCCAGACTCCCGCATGGTCGGCTCAGCCCGGAAGATCAGCGGGACGAACCTCTCCAGCCGGAGCGGCCGAAGCGTTGGGTCCGACCGGCCCCGGCACCGCACGCGGCGTGAGTTGGATGACATCGTCCTGGTCGTAGCGGTAGTTGGCGCGGCTCGCCTCGTCGACGACCACACCCACCAGGCCACCGAAGAACAGGTTGCCGACGGTGACCGCGGTGAACTTGGAAGGGATGACCGTCACGCTCCGGTCCCAACCTGGCTTGTCACACACCACGGTGAGGTCCGGTCGCTCCCGGTGCAGCTGGATGGTGCCGGGCGTGGCCGGCACCATGCCGACGACGTCTGCGCCGCGCAGGATGCTGCAGGTGGCCCCGACCGGCGCCGTCCGCACGGTCAGCGTCTGCGTCGTGCCGTCGACGATCGTGGCACAGCCCGGCAGGAGCAGCAGCGCAACGAAGCCGAACCGGGAGGTGGGCATTAGGCGACCGGGCATTGCATGGCTCACCAGATGCCATCGTCCCGTTAAAGCCGGATGAACACCTGGCGCAATCAGCCTTCCAAGCTCAGCGCCTGCAGCAGGTCCTCGGCAACCGGGCCGCGCACGGTGGCGACGCACTCGGCGTACAGCTTCAACAGCTCTTCCTTGCCCGTTAGCCCCCGATTGCTCTCCAGGATCTTCTCCATCAGCCGGAACGCCACCGCCTCGGGCGTCCCGGCCTCCAGCAGCAGGCCGGCGGCGGGCGTGGCCGAGCCGGACATCACGGCTTGGCAGGCGCGGCGTTGGCCGCCGCGGCCTTCTTCGCCGCACGATGGGCCGCGCGGACGGCACGGCTGTGCGCGCGGATCTGGTCGACCGTCACGTAACCCTTGTGGTCGGTGTCGATGTCGGCGAAGTCCCGGGCGACGGAAGGCATGTGGGCACGGGCCTGTTCCTGCGTCAGGTGGCCGTCATGGGTGACGTTTGCCGCGTCGAACCGGTCTTGCAGGCTGCGCCCGCGGCGGCGTGCCGGAGCCGCGGGCGCGGCCGGCGGCGTCGTTGGCGCCACGGCGGGTGCCGTCGGCGAGCCGACCGGTGCGGTCGTGCCGGTGAGCGGGGTCTGCGCCTGGGCGGCACCCGCAAGCAGGACCAGAGCGGCGATGACGGACATGCGCATTGTCGGGCTTCCTCTACGGCGATGGGTCTGAAGCGGCGACGGCGCGGATCACCGCCTCCGCCTCCGCCACGTCAGCGGCTGCAACGTCCAGATGGGTGCACGCGCGCGCCCGGTGGCGGCCCATGACCGAGATCAGCACGCCATGCTGGGCGGCGCGCCGGGCAAGCTCGGTCGCGTCCATGCCGGAGGCGGAGGTGTCGATGTAGACCAGGTTCGTCTCCGGCGGCTGCACCGACAAGCCGGGGATCTGCGCCAGCCCGCGCGCCAGGGCCTTGGCGTTGGCATGGTCGTCGGCGAGGCGGTCGATGTTGTGGTCGAGCGCGTAGAGGCACGCCGCGGCACAGATGCCGCCCTGGCGGAGCGAGCCGCCCATGCGCTGCTTCCACCGCCAGGCGGCGCCGATGAACTCGGACGAGCCGGCCAGCACAGCCCCCAGCGGCGCGCCGAGCCCCTTGGTGAAGTCCAGCCACACCGTGTCGTAGCCCGCCACCATCTCCGCCGCCGGCACGCAAGCGGCCACGACGGCGTTCATCAGCCGGGCGCCATCCATGTGGGTCGCCATGCCGTTCGCGTGCGCGACCTCGGCCACGTCGTTCAGGGCGTCCAGCGCCCACACGGCGCCACCCCCCTGGTTGGCGGTCTGCTCCACTGCCAGCAGCGCCTGGGGCGGGGAGTAGCGGGACTTGGGGCGGATGGCGGCCCGGACGGCGTCCGCCGTGAACTGACCCTCGGCACCGGGCAGGCCCAGGATCATCGCGCCGGCCAGCGCGCCCGGCGCACCGCCCTCGCTGGTGAGGATGTGCGCCGTCTCATGCGCCAGGATTTCGTCGCCGGGACGGCAATGGCCGAGGATGGCGACCTGGTTGCACATCGTGCCCGTGGGCAGGAACATCGCAGCCTGCTTGCCCAGCAGCGCCGCCATGCGCTCGCACAGCGCGTTGACGGTCGGGTCGTCGCCGTTCTGCTCGTCCCCGACCTCGGCCTCCATCATCGCGGCCTTCATCGCGGCAGTGGGCTTCGTCTGCGTGTCCGAGTAGAGGTTCACCCGGACCGGCACGGGGGAGCGGAAGGGCGGCGGCGCGAACGTCATCAGCCTTTCGCCGGGACAGGGGTGACGGACATCGTCGCCGTCGGGCGGCCATAGACATCCCTCGCCCGCTTCAGAAACGCCTTCACCATCGCCTCCACCGCCTGGTTGAACACGACGCCGATCGCCGCCTGCAGCATGCGGCTGCGGAACTCGAAATCCACGAAGAAGTCCACCCGGCAGCCATTCGGTGCCGGACGGAAGCTCCATTGGTTGTTCAGGTAGCGGAACGGACCATTCTCGTACTTCACGTTCACCGTATGCGGCCGATCCAATGCCACGACGCTGGTGAAGCTCTCACGGAACGGGCCGAAGCCGATGGTCAGGTCCGCCACGAGTTCCACGGCCGTCTGCGTCCGCACCCGGGACACCGCGCACCACGGCAGGAAGTCGTGGTACTTGCCCACGTCGGCCACCAGGTCGAACATCTGCTCGGCGGTATAGGGAACCAGCTTGTGCTCGGCATGGGTCGGCACTAGCGCGGGCCCTGCCGTGCCGCGCGCAGCGCCGCGAAGTCGCTGTCGGCGTGGTAGGAGGACCGGGTCAGCGGCGTGGCCGACACCTGGAGGAAGCCCTTGGCGCGCGCCAGGCTGGCATAGTCGGCGAACTCCTCCGGCGTGACGAAGCGATCGACGCCGGCATGCTTGGGCGTCGGCTGCAGGTATTGGCCCAGCGTGATGAAGTCGATGTCCGCCATCCTCATGTCGTCCATGACCTGCATGATCTCGCCCTTGGCCTCCCCCAGCCCGACCATCAGGCCGGATTTGGTGAAGATGGTCGGGTCGAGCGTCTTGACATGGTCGAGCAGGCGCAGCGATTGGAAATAGCGGGCACCCGGCCGGATGGTGGGATACAGCCGGGGCACCGTCTCGAGGTTATGGTTGAACACGTCCGGCCGCGCGGCCACCACCAGCTCGGCGGCGCCGGGCTTGCGCAGGAAGTCCGGCGTCAGCACCTCCACCGTGGTCGCCGGCGCCGCGGCGCGGATGGCGCGGATGACCGCGGCGATATGGGCCGCACCGCCATCCGGCAGGTCATCGCGGTCGACGGAGGTGACGACGACGTGGCGCAGGCCCAGCTTGGCCACCGCATCGGCCACCCGCCCCGGCTCGGACGCGTCCAGCGGCTCCGGCTGGCCGGTCGCGACGTTGCAGAACGCGCAGGCGCGGGTGCAGGTATCGCCCATGATCATCATGGTGGCGTGGCGCTGGGACCAGCACTCCCCGATGTTCGGGCAGGCGGCTTCCTCGCACACCGTCACCAGCCCGTTCTCCCGCATCAGCGCGCGGGTCTCATGGTAAATCGGGTGGTTCGGGGCGCGGACGCGGATCCAATCGGGCTTGCGCAGCGCCGGGGTGCTCGGGCGGTTCGCCTTCTCCGGATGGCGGAGCACGCCGCCGACGCGATGGTCGATGAGGACGCGAGTGGACATGGACGCCTTGGTGACCTCGGCTTGGCCTTCTCCCGTTAAGTGGCTTGGCGGACCGGACAGGTCAAGAAGCCGTCGGGCCAGGCGTCGCTACGCCACCTGGAACCCGTGCGCGAACGGATCGCGGTCATCCACGAAGATCGTGTTGTGCCCGGTGATCCGCGCCCAGCCAGCCACGCTCGGGCGGATCGCGTCGCGGTTGCCGGCATGCGCCGCCGCCTCCACCCGGCAATCGAACAGGCTGCCGATGATGCTTTCGTGGACGAACTCCGCCCCCACCGCCAGGCGACCGCGCGCCACCAGCTGGGCCATCCGCGCCGAGGAGCCGGTGCCGCAGGGCGAGCGGTCGATCGCGGCATCGCCGTAGAACACGGCGTTGCGGGCATGCGCGCGGGGATTGCGCGGCGGTCCGCACCACTGGATGTGCGTCACGTCGCGGATGCGTGCGTCCTCCGGATGCACGGGCGCCACCGCCTCCTGCGCCGCGCGGCGCAACGCGCGGCTCCAGCGCACCAGGTCGGCCGCGCTCGAATCGTCCAGGCCAGGCCAGTTGGGCTGCGGCTCGATGATCGCGTAGAAATTGCCGCCATACGCCACGTCGATGGTGAGCGGACCCAGGCCCGCAACCTCCACGGAGACGTCGGACGCGTGAAGGTAGGCGGGCACGTTATGCAGCCGCACCTGCTCCACGAAGGCGCCTTCCTGCACGTATTCGACCTCCACCCGGCCAGCCGGGGCCTCGATGGCGAGGCGGCCGGGGATGCGCGGCTGCACCAGCCCCTCCTCCAGCGCGACGGTGACGGTGCCGATGGTGCCGTGGCCGCACATCGGCAGGCAGCCGCTCACCTCGATATACAGCACGCCCAGTTCGCAATCGTCACGGGTGGACGGATAGAGGATGGCGCCGGACATCACGTCGTGCCCGCGCGGCTCGAACATCAGGGCACGGCGGACCCAATCGTGCTGCTGCATGAAGATCTGCCGCTTCTCCGCCATCGGCACGGCCGGCAGCAGCGGCCCGCCGCCGGCGACGACGCGGACCGGATTGCCGCAGGTGTGGGCATCGACGCAGAAGAAGGTGTGGCGTGCCATGCGGGAGAGTGAAGCACGGCCAGCCGCAGGAGGGCAGCGTCAAGTCGTAGCCTGGATCGCGATGCGGGCGTCACCACCCTACCCGTCGCGCTCGTCCGCCGCGTGCCACGGCGCGCCGCCCACGACCATGCTGTCGAGCGCGAAACGCTGCCGGCCGACGCGGACGTGGCCCAACACGTCGGTGAACTCGCAACGGCCTTCCACGATCCGCATCACCGTGGCGTCGCCGGTGCTGCCGACCGACAGGTCTCCCAGATCGGGCCGCTTCAGGATCATCGCCGGCGTGTGCGTCACCGCGCGGACGATCTCCGGCAGCGCCAGGCCCAGATAGAGGAACTTGCTCATCGTCTCCATGTTGTCGAACGCCGGCCCGTCGATGCACAGCGCGTGCACGTCCGAACTGATCACGTCGGGCGGGAAACCCCCGGCCAGCATCGCCTCCGCGACATCGAAGTCGAACGAGCCCTTGCCGTGCGCCACGTCGAAGAACACGCCCCGCTCCCGCGCCTCCCAGCAGCCGTCCTTGACCCGGCCGTCGGCGTGGCAGGCCGCACTGGGGAACGGCTTGAAGCAGTGGGTCAAGGTGTCGCCGGGCCGCAGCTCCTTCAGCACGTCCGTGTAGCGCGGCGGTGGACGGTCGATATGCACCATCACCGGCAGTCCAGCGCGCTCCGCCGCTTCCAACGCGTGGTACAGCGGCGCGATGCCGTTCACGCCGGAGGTGTTGGCGCCCAGCCGCACCTTGATGCCACGGATCAGGTCCCCGTTCGCTGCGGCGACGGCGGCGCAGGTCTCCGGGTCCATCAGCCGCATGTCCTGGCTCTCCCCCACCATGATCCGCGGCGAGAAGGCGAAGATGCCGGCGTGGCTGACATGCAGGTAGGCCAGGATGCGGGTCTGGCTCGCCTCCATGACGTGCTTGCGGAAGCCGGCGAAGTTGCCTGGGCCGGCGGAGCCCACGTCCAGCCAGGTGGTGGTGCCGCAACGCCGGGCGAGCAGGTCGGCGTCGATGCTGAGCGAGGTGCCGCCCCAGTAGACGTGCGCGTGGAAGTCGATGTTGCCGGGCATGACGATGCAGCCGGTGACGTCCCGCTCCGCCCGGCCGTGCAGCCCGGGGCCCACCGCGGCGACCTTGCCGCCGGCGAACGCCACGTCCGTCACCTCGTCGCGGCCGGTTCCCGGGTCGACCACGCGGCCGTTGCGCAGGATGAAGTCATGGTCCATCGGAGAGTGTCACCTTGCCTGTGGGTGCACGCTGCGCCGGCCAGCCGGAAACGAGAAGGGGCGGTCCCTCGCCGGGCCCGCCCCTTCATCGTCGTGCGCGGCACCAGCTGCCGTCAGTCGCCGAGGATGGAACGGACCTCCGGCCCCTTCTGTCCCTGGCCGACCACGACGCGGACGGACTGGCCTTCCGTCAACGGCGGCTTGCCCGCGCGTTCAAGCGCGGTGGCGTGGACGAACACGTCCTTGCCGCCATCCTGGGGCGATATGAAGCCGAACCCCTTGTTCGGATCGTACCACTTCACCGTCCCCGTCATCTCGACGCCGGGGCCGGTGTCCATCTGCGGACGTGGCGGGCGCGGCGAGCGGAAACCGCCCTCGCCACCGAAGCCGCCGGGACGCGGGCCGGACGACCGGCTCGGCGTGCTGGACGCCGTGCTCTCGTCGACCGACATCACCTGCTCGACCTGGCGGCCCTTCTGTCCCTGGCCCACGCGCACCTGCAAGGTGGCACCCTGGCTGACCTGCTGGATGCCCGATGCCTGGAGGGCGTTCGCGTGCAGGAACACGTCACCGGACCCGTCCGCCAACTCGACGAAGCCGAAGCCCTTCTCCGGGTTGTACCACTTCACCGTCGCCTGCAGCTGCGGCGCGGAGGATGCAGGTGGCGCGAACGACGGAAAGGTCGGCGGCGACGGCGTGTTGCCGTAGAAATTGTCGTCGTCGAAGCCGCGACGACGCGGTTGCCTCTGGCGGCTGTCCTTCGGGGGTCTCAAGTACTCAATCCTCTGCCCTAAAACTCTCGATAAGCGTGGCGGATCGGTACTGGCCCCGCCCTACGGAGGCGACGGAGTTTGATACGGCGATCTCGGTATATGTTGTTGACGATCGTTCGTCCGAATTCAAGGTCGCTTCCGGGTTAAATCTTCCATTGCGCGCGTACTCTTGCCCGCACGCGGCGCCGCGTCTCCAATGGGCCGGGATGGGCGGGAGCATGACGATGGGCGAGTGGACAGGCAAGCGGGTCGTGGTCATGGGCGGGAGCCGCGGCATCGGGCGGTCGATCGCCCTGATGTTCGCCGAGGCGGGCGCGGCCGTGGCCATCTGCGCCCGCGGCGCCGAGGCGCTGGACCGAACGAAGGCGGAGCTCGGGGCGTCCGCATTCTCCGGCCAGGTGGACCTGGCGGACGGCGCGGCGATCGCCGGCTTCATCCCTCAGGCGGCGACGGCGCTGGGCGGGATCGACGTGCTGGTGAACAATGCGTCCGGCTTCGGCTCCGCAGATGACGAGGCCGGCTGGGCCGCCTCCGTCGCGGTGGACCTCATGGCGATCGTGCGGGCGAGCCAGGCCGCCCTGCCCTTCCTGGCCGCGCAACCCGGCGGCAGCATCGTCAACATCTCCTCGATCTCGGCCTTCCGCGCCACCAAGCGCAACCCGCCCTACGGCGCCATCAAGGCCGCGGTGATGCACTACACCGCAAGCCAGGCGAAGATGCTGGCGGCGCAAGGTGTGCGCGCGAACTGCGTCTGCCCCGGCTCCATCGAGTTCCCCGGCGGCACGTGGGAGCGGCGGCGCACCAGCGACCCGGCGCTGTATGACGGCACGCTCGCGCAGATCCCGTTCGGCCGCATGGGCGCGCCGGAGGAGGTCGCCGAGGTCGTGGTGTTCCTCGCCTCGCAGCGGGCGCGCTGGGTCACCGGGCAGAGCATCGTAGTCGACGGGGGGCAGCTGCTCGGGCCATGAGCGACGAAGGCAACACCACCATCTCGCCGCATCTGCCATCCGACGTGCCGGAGGCGCTGGTTCCGATCCGGCACGAGCGCGCCAGGCAGGCCTGGGACCAGGAGCTTCGGGGCAGGCTGGGGCTGGATGGCTCCGCACGCGGCATTCCGGAGGCGTGGTTCCTCGGGCCCAAGGCGGAGAACGTCGACCTGCTGAAGGAGCTGATCCTGTCGGCGATCGACAGCCATGCCGCGTTCCGCCGCAGCTTCCACCCGCAGGACCCGATCCACATCACGCCCGGGATGCGCGCCAGCGCCGGCTTCCAGGACGGCGTCGCCCAGTTGCGCGCCAACGCGGCCGAACTGTTTCACGAGCTCCGGCTCTCCGCCCCGTTTGCCTCCATGCGCTACCAGGGGCACATGCTGTGGGACCAGGTGCTGCCGGCGACGGTGGGCCTGTTCGCCGGCATGCTCTACAACCAGAACAACGTGGCGGCCGAGGCATCCCCGGTGACGACGCGGCTGGAGATCGAGGTCGGCAACGACCTCTGCCGCATGCTCGGCTACTCCGTCCCGCCGGACGGCACGGCGCCGAAGCCGGGCAAGCCGCTGCCCTGGGGCCACATCACCAGCGGCGGCACGGTGGCCAACGTGGAGGCGCTGTGGGCGGCGCGGAACCTCAAGTTCGCCGCCGTCGCCATCCGCCAGGCGATCCGCGAAGTGCCAGCGCTGAACGCGGCGCGCGGCCTGGAAGTGCCGCTGTGGGAGGGCGGCACCGGGCGGCTGACCGAGCTGGACACCTGGACGCTGCTGAACCTGGACATCGACACGGTCGCGGCACTGCCCGGCGCCATCTGCGCGCTGGGGATCGACCCGCAGCGGCTGACGCGCATGCTCGCCGGCTACAGCGTGCAGAATGTCGGGCTGGTGAACTTCTACCGCTCCTTCATGCGCGACGTGGGGGAGACGCCGGTGTTCCTGGCGCCGGCCACCAGCCATTATTCCTGGCCCAAGGCGGCGACGCTGCTGGGGCTGGGGCAGAACGCCGTCGCCATCCAACGGGTGGACCGGGACGCGCGGATGGACCTGGAGCACGTGGAGTCCACCCTGGCGGACCTGCGACGCCGCCGGGTGCCGGTGCTGTGCACGGTCGCGGTGATCGGCAGCACGGAGGAGAGCGCGGTCGACCCGCTGGTGGGGCTGTTGGCCCTGCGCGAGCGGATGCGCAGCCGCGGGCTGAACTTCGCCATCCATGCCGACGCCGCCTGGGGCGGGTATTTCCGCACCATGCTGCGCGAGGCCGGGGCGGAGGACGAGGCAGCCGGCGTGCCGACGCTGGCGATGAGCGACTACGTGCAGCGGCAGTATACCGTCCTGGGCCAGGCGGACAGCATCACGGTGGACCCGCACAAGGGCGGCTATGTCCCCTACCCGGCCGGGGCGCTGTGCTACCGCAACGCCGCCATGCGGGACGCCGTCTCGCTCCAGGCGCCCGTGGTGTTCCACAGCCAGGCGGAGCCGACGGTCGGCATCTACGGCGTGGAGGGGTCCAAGCCGGGCTCCGCTGCTGCCGCGGTGTGGCTGGCGCACCGGGTGATCCGGCCGGACCGCTCCGGCTACGGCCGCATCCTCGGCCAGTGCATGTGGACGTCCAAGCGGCTGTTCTGCCGGCTGCACACGCTGGAGGATCCGCGCTTCCGCGTCACGATGTTCAACGCCACGCCGGCGGAGCGCGCCCGGCGGCCGGACGACGAACTGGCGGCCGAGCGCGCGGCGATCCGCCGCTTCGTCGAGGTGGACAATGCCGGACTCGAGGCCATGCTGACGGCGGATCCGGACGCCAAGCGGCTGTTCACCTCGCTTGGTTCGGACCAGGTGATCCTGGCCTTCTCGCTGAACTTCCGCACCCCCGACGGGCGGATGAACACGGAACTGGCCAAGGCCAATGCGCTGAACGACCGGGTGTTCCAGTACTGCAGCCTGATCGAGCCGCGGTCGGACGTGAGCGACTTGGACCTGGTGCTCACCTCCTCCCGTTTCGAACCGGGCATCTACGGCCACCACTTCGTCGACGCGTTCTGCCGCCGGCTGGGCGTGGTGCCGGGCGGTGACGAGGGCGTGGACTTCCTGATCTCCACCACGATGGACCCGTGGACCACGGAAACCGACGGCGGCGACTTCCTGGCGGTGATCGAAGCCGCCCTCGCGCGTGCCGCCCATCGGGCGCTGGATGAGCTGGGTTACGGTTGAGCTGGTCTCCCAAAAACATCCGAGTGTCGAGGCCTCGCGACAGCCGACATTCGGATGTGACTTCTGAAACATGTAAGGTGCTGATTTAGGCTGTCATGCCGTTTTTCCGAAAGTCTTGCTTTACGGGAATGGTGAGGTTTTGGTGGAAAACGACAGTCCGCTTTCAGGTGACCGCATGGCAGAACCGGACTGTCCGGTTGATGGAACTCAGTCCCGGAGCTTCCAATATTCGATCCACAACGTCGCACCATCGGTCGATCGCGGCGGCGTGAGACCTGTCAGCCACTTCGGCGACACGTAGACGTTGGCACCGTCATAAAGCGGGATCTTCGGCAAGTCGTCCATGATCGTCGCCTGTATATCGTCCAACATCGCCTTGCGCTTCGCCGGATCGATGACGGCATACGCTGCCGACAATTCCGCATCGAGACGTGGGTTGCTGTAGCCTACGTAGTTCTGGCCCGAAAAGGCGTTGCTCTCGCGCGGGATGCCGCCAGTCGCGAACTGGTTCCATGGAATGATTCCGGGACTGTGCGAGTCGGTTGCCAGCACGATGCCGCTGAACCCACGTTTGTGCATCTGCGATCCCCAGAGGACACTGTACGGTTCAGTCCGCGCGATAGTTTCGATACCAACCTGCTTGAGCTGCGACTGAATGGCCTGTTGTAGTAACTCCGACGTCTGAAAACCGGCCGAGATGATGAAATCAACCGAGAGGCGGGTCCCGTTTGGCTGCTGCATCACCCCATCCGGGCCGGCGGCATAGCCGGCATCGATCAACAGGGCGCGCGCACGCGCCGGGTCGTATGGCCAGGGTTTGAGGTCGGCATCGAACGTCGGGTCGATGCGTGGCCAGATCGATGTGGCGACCGGCAGTTTACCGTCGAACAAGCGGGTTACGATGTCCTCGCGGTTGATGGCGAGCATCATCGCCTGACGCACGCGCTTGTCCGCAAGCAACGGATTCTCGTTCTGCAGCAACAGCCACGTGATCGACAGGGATGGGGTGAAGGCGACGTCGAAGCGGTCGGGGTAATTCTTCTGCAGATCGATGGACTGATCGAAGCTCAGGCCATTTGCGACATCCACATCGCCGGAGACCAGATCGGCTTGCCTCGCGGCACTAGTGCCGATCAACCGAAGCGTGACCTGTTGGAATGCCGGTTTCTCGCCATCCCAATAGGGATTGGGTGCAAGAGTGACACTCTCATTGGGGGTGAGCCCGGTGATCAGATAGGGGCCGTTCCACAATCCCGGCGTCGTCGGGGCCAGGTTAAAGGCGGAATGGGCGGGGTAATCCCGCACGTCCTTCGCCGCGCGCAGAAGCGGTTCCTCGATGGCGGCGTTGATCGGCTGCGGGGCCAACGACTGATAGTCGAAGCGAGGTGCCTTGAACTTCATCGTAAAGCGGCGGTCATCCAGCGCGGTGACCCCGATGAGGTTGGTGCGTGGGTTGAAGACGCGCTCCAACTTGTAGCCGAACAGGATGTCCTTAGTGGTGAGTGGCGTGCCGTCGCCCCACCTCAGACCCGCCCGCAGGGTGAAGGTCACGTCCATACCCTTCGTGCCATCCGCCTGGTCGAACAGCGTCACGCCGCCGTTCTCCACGCTGGGCAACTCAACACAGAGCTGACACATCACGCGGCCGTTGGCGTCGTAGCGCGTCACCGAGCGCCGGATAGAGGCGAGAACGTAGCTGCGATCGCCTGAGCTGCTGACCAGCGGATGTATCGAGACGGGAAAGGAGGCCAGGCCGATAGTCAGGTGATCGTGTGGTTGAGCCTGCGCGGGCGTGATCCAGGCTAGGGAAGCAGCGGCAACTGCCCAGACATGAATGGTTGCCCGCATCGCCTTGAACACCCCGCTCATGCTCTCTTCCTAGTTCAGAAGGCCACGATGCAGGCTGGGTTGGCAACACCACGAGGCCCGACGCGTCTGGAGCAAGGTTTGACCAAGGAAGGTGGTCCGCTTCCGAGATCGCGTTTAATGCCCGGCAGCGTCTCCGATGGGTCGATAAAGACCACACGGCGCTCCGAAAATCTTGATTTTGACAGGTGCATAACTCTCCAGCTTCGTCTTTAGTGCGATTTCGATACAAGCTTGCTCGCACTTAGGAGAAAAACGGTGAGGCTTGCAGTAGCATGGGCCGCAGTATGCGTCGTCAGCTTCGGAGCTGTTTCAGCGGCTAAAGCTGATGATGGCTACATTCATGAGTATAGACCTGCACCCTGCAAAGGGGATTTTAGCGGTCCAGTCACTGACATTAAGAGTATTGGGCTAAATTGGACAGGTAAGTTCCATGATCAGGCAAATAAACACGTAAGAGACTTAGAAATTGAACTTGATGATAAGCAGAATGTAATGAGAGTAACGGAGAGTGGGGGAGGTGGGAACGCTTCGACGCAAGTCTGGCAAGGACCTTACAGAGCACAGAGCGGGTTATACAAAATGAGTGGCACCTTAATATCGGATGGGGGTAAACCTCCGCAGGGTTGTAACCATAGTTTTAAAATAGATACGAATCTTCCTCTGTCCTAATACTTGTAGCCGGGACGGAACAGTGTCCCGGCCAAATTCACGGCATTTATACGACGTCTTCGTGGCAATAAGGATGTTGCGACACTAAGCGGATGCTTCAGGTGGCGGTGGTCCAGTGGCACCACTACGCCGCCTTCTTCCGCTTCTGCTTCCCCGTGCGCATCTGCCCCGGCGCGGCGCCGCCCTTGGCGCGGTCCAGCACGAAGCGGGCGTAGTCGTCCATGTCGCCGTCGAAAGGGACGATGGTGCCGTCCGCCGCCAGCCACAGCCGATCCGCCACCAGCTCCATCAGCGAGCGGTCATGCGTGATCAGGATGACGGCGCCGGCGTAGTCGTTCAGCGCGTCCAACAGCGCGCGGCGGCTGTCGATGTCCAAGTGGTTGGTCGGCTCATCCAGGATCAGCAGATGCGGCGCCGCCATCGCCACCATGTTCAGCAGCAGCCGCGCCCGCTCGCCGCCCGACAGGTTCTCGACCGTCGTGGACTGCTTGTCGAAGCCGATGCCGAACTGCGCCAGGCGGGAACGGTAGGACGTCTCGCTGTCCTCCGGCCGGGCGCGGCGCATGATGTCCAGCGGTGTGTCCGCCGGGTCCATCGCCTCGATCTGGTGCTGGTGGAACCAGCCGACCTGGATGCGGCGCTCGCGCTGCATGTGCCCGGCCTGCAAGGCCAGCGCGCCGGCCGCCATCTTGGCGAAGGTGGACTTGCCGGCGCCGTTCACGCCCAGCAGGCCGATCCGGTCATCCACGTCCAGCCGCAGGTTCAGCGCGCGCAGCACCGGCTCGGCGTCGCCGTAGCCGATATCGGCCGCCTCCAGCCGCATCAGCGGCGGCGCCAGCGGGCGTGCCGGCGAAGGCAGGATGAAGGGCGACACACGCTCCTCCACGATGGCGGAGATCGGCTCGAGCTTGGCCAGCCGCTTCATGCGGGATTGCGCCTGCGCCGCCTTGCTGGCCTTGGCGCGGAAGCGATCGACGAAGCTTTGCAGGTGCGCCCGTTCCGCCTCCTGCTTGGCGCGCGAGGCGGATTGCAGCCGCGCCTTTTCCGCCCGGCGCTTCTCGAAATCATCGTAGCCGCCGGTATACAGCTCCAGCTTGCCGTCCTTGATGTGCAGGATGTGGTCGACCGAGTTGTTCAGCAGCTCGCGGTCGTGGCTGATGATCAGCGCGGATTTCGGGTAGCGCCGCAGCCGCGCCTCCAGCCACATCGCCCCTTCCAGGTCGAGATAGTTGGTCGGCTCGTCCAGCAGCAGCAGGTCGGGGGCGGCGAACAGCGCCGCGGCCAGCGCCACGCGCATGCGCCACCCGCCGGAGAAATGCGCCATCGGGCGGGCCAGGTCCGCGGTGGAGAAGCCGAGGCCGGCCAGGATCTCGCCGGCGCGGGCGGGCGCGCGATCGGCGTCGATCTCCTCCAGCCGGGCGTAGATGTCGGCGATGCGCTCCGGCTCGGCCGTCTCCAGCTCGGCATACAGGGCATCCCGGTCCGTGTCGGCGGCCAGGATGGTGTCGAGCAGGCTGACGGGCGTGGCGGCATGTTCCTGCGCCACCGCCGCCACCCGCGCGCCGCGCGGGATGAGGACGTCGCCCCCATCGGGGCCGAGCTCGCCCAGGATGAGCTTGAACAGCGTCGACTTGCCCACGCCATTGCGGCCGACCAGGCCGACCTTGGCATTGAGCGGCAAGAGGACGCTGGCATGGTCGAAGAAGCGCCGCCCCCAGGCGTTGAAAACGAGGTCGTCGATCTGCAGCATGACGGGCGCGGTGTCCGGAAGCGATGTACTCCTCTACCGCAAAAATGCTGCGGCTGCGAGGTGGTGGCAGCAGCCTTCGCCGGTCCGGAGCGGAAGAGGCGGCGCGGCTACTCGGAGCTGGCGACGACCTTCCGAGCGGGCGCCTTCCTGGTCTTGGCCGGCGCCGGGTCCGGCCGCACCGTCGCCGCACCTGCGTCCCGCCGGGCAAACCGGATCGCCTGGAACAGCAGCCATCCGGCCGGCCCGAAGAAGAACACCAGCGGCAGCACGGGGATCAGCAGGATGCGCGGCATGCGGTCGTCGAGGAAGCGCTCCACCACCATCACGCCGATGAGCAAGTCGAAGGCCAGGTAGTGCAGCCATCCCGCCAGCACGGCAACCGGCTGGCGGAACATCGCGCTTACGCCGGCCAGCGAGGTGAAGTCGACCTGTGGGCCGCCCCAGTGCGCGATCAGCAGCACGACGTAGGCGGCCGCGAGCAGCAGCGGGACCAGCGTGCCGCAGAACCGCGTCAGCGCCCGGCGCCAGCCGAACACGGCTGCCAGCACGAGGACGATCCAACCCACCACTGCGCCGAAATTGGCGATGCGGAACACCGCCTCCAGCGAGCCCACGTCAGGGCCGGGGCTTGAGGAAGCCGACCAGCCGCTCCGCCTCCGCCACGATCGGGTCGGCCAGCGCCGCGGCACGCTCCGCGCCCTCGGCGAGGCGGCGGTCGACCGTGGCAGGGTCCGCCAGCCATCGCCTGGTCTCCGCCGCCAGCGGCGCCAGCTTGGCGACCAGCAGCTCGGCCAACGCCTCCTTGAACGGGCCGAACCCCTTGCCGCCGTGTTCGCGCAGCACGCCGGCGGCGTCGCCGTCGGTCAGGGCGGCGTAGATGCCGACCAGGTTGCGCGCTTCCGGCCGCGCCTCCAGTCCGCGCGGGTCCGTCGGCAGTGGCTCCGGGTCGGTCTTGGCACGGCGGATCTTCTGCGCGATGGCGTCGGCGTCGTCCGTCAGGTTGATGCGGCTCTGGTCCGACGGGTCGGACTTGCTCATCTTCTTCGAACCGTCGCGCAGCGACATCACCCGGGCGGCCGGGCCCAGGATCAACGGCTCGATCTGCGGGAAGAACTCGACCGCGTAGTCGTGATTGAACTTCTGGGCGATGTCGTTGGCCAGCTCCAAGTGCTGCCGCTGGTCGTCGCCCACCGGGACGCGGGTGGCGTGATAGGCCAGGATGTCGGCCGCCATCAGGGTGGGATAGGCGAACAGGCCGACCGAGACGTTCTCCCGATCCTTGCCCGCCTTGTCCTTGAACTGCGTCATCCGGTTGAGCCAGCCCATGCGCGCCACGCAGTTGAACACCCACGCGAGCCGTGCATGCGCCGGCACGGCGGATTGGTTGAACAGGATGGACGCCTCGGTGACGCCGATCGCCAGCAGGGTGGCCGCCATCTCCCGCGTGGCGGCGGCCAGCGTCGCCGGGTCCTGCCAGGCGGTGATGGCATGCAGATCCACCACGCAGTACAGGCACTCATGCCCGTCCTGCAGCGCCACCCAGTTGCGGAGCGCGCCGAGGTAGTTGCCTAGGGTCGGCACGCCCGAGGGTTGGATGCCGGAGAAGATGCGTTGCATGCCGGTGTTCTCCCCGCGGCTGCCCGACCGGTCAAGATCGCCGCCGCGGGCGCCCGTCCAGGAGGCTGTGGGCTGCTCCGGGTGGGCTGCTCACTCCGCGGCGCGGATTTGCGGCGCGCCCGCCAGTTGGGTGGCGACCAGCTGGGCGAACCGGCCTCCGCGGGCGACCAGCGAGTCGAAGCGGCCCCGCTCGACCACCTCGCCGCCGTCGAAGACCAGGATTTCATCGGCATCGCGCACGGTGGACAGGCGGTGTGCGATGATGAACGTCGTCCGCCCTTCCATCAGCGTCGCCATGGCGCTGGACACCCGCGCCTCCGTCGCCGCATCCAGGGCGCTGGTCGCTTCGTCCAGGATCAGGATAGGGGGGTTCTTCAGCAGGGCGCGGGCGATCGCCAGGCGCTGGCGCTGGCCGCCGGACAGGGTGGCGCCGCGCTCGCCGACCATCGTCTCGTAACCCTGCGGCTGCCGGACGATGAAGTCGTGCGCGTCGGCCATGCGGCAGGCCTGCTCGACCTCGGCGTCCGTCGCCTCGGGCCGGCCGATGCGGAGGTTCTCGCGGATGGAGCGGTTGAACAGCAGGCTCTCCTGGAACACCACGCCGATGGTCCGCCGCAGGGTGTTCAGCGTGACGTGGCGGATGTCCTGCCCGTCGATCGCCACCCGCCCGGCCGTCGGGTCCCACAAGCGCTGCAGCAGGTTCATCGCAGTGCTCTTGCCCGCGCCCGTGGTGCCCACCAGAGCCACCACCGTGCCGGGCTGCGCCACGAACGAGACGTCGCGCAGGATCGCCGGGCCGCCGGGATAGCCGAACGACACCGCCTCGAACGCGACCTCGCCCTTGGGCGACTCCAGTTCCACCGCATCCGGCTGCTCGGCCACCGAGGTTTTGGCGTCCAGCACGTGGAAGAACTCCTCCAGCCCCGGCATCTGCAGGAACAGGCGGGCGGCGAACTGCATGGCGGATTCGAGCCGGCTGATCAGCAGGTTGGCAAACCCCATGAAGGTGACGATCTCGCCGACCGAGGCCTTCCCGGCCACATGCAGGACCGTCCCGACCAGCACGATGACGATGACGGCGATGGTGGAGGCGCCGCGGGTCAGCACATTGACCACCGCCCACCAGTTCAACACGGGGAACTGGTGGGCGATCACCTCGTCGGCGATCCGGCCGAACCGGCGCGTTTCGGCCGCCAGGCGGGTGAAGGACTGGACGACCATGACGTTGGCCAGCGCATCCTGCGCCGTGCCCGCCAGGCTGGACTGCACGGATTCCGCCCGGCGCTGGCCTTCCTCGGTCCGGTTGATCACCACCACGGTGACGACGCAGAACAGCACCACCAGCACGATCAGCACCGAGGCGAGCTGCCAGTTCAGCAGCAGCGTCAGCGGCAGCAGCACCACCAAGGCCACGTAGGTCGCCAGCTGCTCGCGGAAGAAGGTGAGCCAGACGGAGAACATCGAGTCCGCGCCGCCGAGCATCACCTTCATCAGCCGGCCGGAATGTGCTTCGCCGTGGAAGGACAGGGGCAAGGACAGGACATGGCCGAAGAACCGGCTCATGACCTTCAGGCGGTTGCGGTGCGCCATGCGCTCGGCATGCACGACGGTCAGGATGTTGCCGCCGATCGCGACCGCGGCGACCACGACCCACACGCCGATCAGCACCGCGGCCCGCTGCCACAGCACGTCGTGCGCCGTGGTGTCGGACGCCGCCAACAGGCCGATGACGCGCCCGAACAGCACCGGGTCGAGGAATTGCAGCCCGGCCAGCACGATGTTGGCCAGGCCGAGATGGACGGCCAGGCGCTTGTCGGCACCCAGCATCGAGAGCACACGGCGATAGGCGGTGAGGATGCGCATGCGATCGTCCATGGCAGAGGGCGGCTGACTGCATGATGCCGGACGATCTTGGCGGGATCAGGGCAGCGCGAACGAAATGTGGCGGCGGCTCAGATAGGCTCCGGACGGAATAGCCGGGTCGGCTGCACGAACTCCTCCTGTGCCTCCACCGTCAGCAACTCGCGCGACCCAGCCGCCAAGGTGCGCGTGAGCAGGCCGAACACCGCGCTGCTGGCCGCTGCCAACGCATCGGGCGTGCTGCCGGTGCGCAGGCGGTGCAGCAGGAAGAGGGCGGCGATGGTGTCGCCAGTCCCGTTCGCCGCCAGCGCCAGGCGCGGCGTACGCAGCCGCCAGGCTCCTTCTCCATCCACCGCCAGCAGGTCGATCGCGTCGGCAGGCGTGTCCGCCACCGACAGGCTGGTGATCAGGAGGCAGCTACCCGGCCGCATGATGGCGCGCAGCCGTGCGGCGGCACCCCTTGCCTCGTCCAGGGACGTCACCGAGTGGCCAGCCAGCTGTTCGAGCTCGAACAGGTTCGGGGTGGCCATGTCTGCTTCGGCCAGCAGGCATTCTCGGAGAAAGGCCGGGATGCCGGGGTGGACGTAGACGCCCGGCCCGACATCCCCGATCACCGGGTCGCAGCAATAGAGTGCCGCGGGATTGCCCTGCCGGACCAGGCGGACCGCGTCGAGCACGGCCTCGCCCACCGCCGGCTCGCCGAGGTAGCCACTGAGCACCGCCCGGCACTGCCCCAGCACCCCACGCGCCGCGATGCCCGCCACCACGTCGCGTATGTGTTGCCCGGTGAAGGTCTGGCCGGTGCGGCCGCCGTAACCGGGATGGTTGGAGAACTGCACGGTGTCGACCGGCCAGACCTCCATGCCGAGGCGCTGCAGCGGGAACACCGCGGCGCTGTTGCCGACATGGCCGTATGCGACGGCGGATTGGATGGAGAGGATGGCGCCTTGCACGGGCCCAGGCTAGGCATCTGGCAAGCGGCGCCGCAAGAGCGGGCGGCAAACCCAGCCAGGCCCGTGGCGTTGCGCTCTCCCATCCACAGCCAGGACTACCGAACATGACGCTTCGCCTCCGGTCGCCTCTTTGGGCAGTGGCCTGCCTGCTGCTCGCCGCGCCCGCGGCAAGCCGCGTCGCGGCGCAGCCGGCCCCAGCCGCCGCATCGACGGCCATGCCTGCCAACCGCAGCGCAGCCATCGAGCGACGGATCACCGACCTGCACGCCCGGCTGAAGATCACCCCGGCGGAGCAGAAGCCGTTCGACGACTTCGCCCAGGTGATGCGCGACAATGCCCAGCGCATGGCGGGGCTGGTGCAGAAGCGGCAGGCCTCCTTCACCGCGGGGAACGCGGTGGAGCAGATGCAGAGCTACAGCGAGATGGCGCAGGCGCATGCCGAAGACATGCAGCACCTGACGACGGCCTTCTCCGCGTTGTACGACGCGCTGTCGCCCGACCAGAAGAAGGCAGCGGATTCGAGCTTCCGCCAGTTCGCCAATGCACATCGGGGGGCCGCGAGCTGAGGCCGATGTTGCCGCGAGGGTGACCGGGCCGTATAGCGGCTGCATCGCCCCGCCGGTCGGCATCGGCACGGGCCATCCAGGAGCAGCACGCCATGAAGTCCGGCATCCATCCCGACTACCACGACATCAAGATCATCATGACCGACGGGACGGAGTTCAACACCCGATCCACCATGGGCAAGGCTGGTGATACGTTGCGGCTCGACATCGACCCCAAGTCTCACCCAGCCTGGACCGGCGTGCAGCGCATGATGGACACGGGCGGGCAGGTCGCCAAGTTCAACAAGCGGTTTGCCGGGCTGGGCAGCCGGAAGTAGATTTAATCACAGCTGCTTGAGTGAGAAGGCCGCTCTTGAAAACAGGGGCGGCCTTCTCCTATTCTTTGGCTGTTCGCAGTGCCCGACAGGGGCTGCGGAGCCTCGACTGGGCCGGCTCATATTCGGGCGGCCTGCATCGACCTTGCTTCTTCAGGAGGTTTTGTAATGTTGGATTTCTCTCCGCTTTTCCGCACCGCCATCGGCTTCGACCGCATGGCTCGCCTGATGGACTCCGCGCAGGAGGCGACTGCTGCGCCGACCTATCCGCCCTACAACATCGCCAAGACCGGTGAGGACAGCTACCGGCTCACCATGGCGGTCGCCGGGTTTGGCGAGGGCGATCTCGACCTGACCGTCAAGGAGAACCAGCTGGTCGTCTCCGGCAAGCTGACGGACGACGCAGCGGGTGAGCTGCTGTATCGCGGCATCGCCGGACGTGCGTTCGAGCGTCGGTTCGCGCTGGCCGACCACATCGTGGTCGAGGGTGCCGACCTCCGCAACGGCCTGTTGCACGTGGCGCTGAAGCGCGTCGTTCCAGAGGCGCTGAAGCCTCGGCGCATCGTCATCGACGGTGCCGGCTCCTCCCAGCCGACCATCGCCAATGACAGCAACGGCGTCTCACGCGCGGCGTGACGGCGACGGCCACGGCATGACTGGGGAGGGGGTTGGGCGACCAACCCCCTCTTTCGTTACGGCCTAAGTGCGGAAGAAGCTGTCGGCGACGCCGCGATGGTCCTGCTTGCGGGCAATGGCGGCTTCGGCACGGCTGATCTCAGCGCGGAGTTCCGCGATATAGTCGTGCAGTTCCGCGACTCCGAGGGGTTCGAGCGGCAGCGTCACGACCCGGCGCTGTCTACCGGGCTCCTCCTCGTCCCACATGTCGCTCTACCCTCCGACGATATGGCGGAAGGTGCCGCAACGTCCCTTGACCGGCAAGGTTGCCCCGCCCCATATCGACCCCTGTATGGGCTGATGGCCGCGACTCCGTGTTGGACCCGCCGCGCCGCGGCCGGAGAACGACCCATGAGCCTGCCCTTGATGCCGAAAGCCACCGCTGTGTGGCTGATCGACAAGACCGCGCTGACCTTCACCCAAATCGCCGAGTTCTGCGGGATGCACCCGCTCGAGGTCCAGGCGATCGCGGACGGCGAGGTGGCGCAAGGCATCGTCGGATACGACCCGGTGGCGAACAACCAGGTGACCGCGGCGGAGATCACCCGGTGCGAGGCGGACGACACCCTGCGGCTGAAACTGCTGCCGCCCGCCAACCCGTTGCCCAAGAAGGGCCGGGGCGCGCGCTACACCCCTGTGGCCAAGCGCAACGACCGGCCGGACGCGATCGCATTCGTGTTGCGCAACTTCCCCCAGTTGTCCGAGGCGCAGGTGGTCAAGCTGCTTGGCACGACCAAGGACACCATCCAGAAGGTTCGGGAGCGTAGCCATTGGAACAGCACGAACATCAAGCCGCGCGACCCGGTCATTCTCGGCCTGTGCACCCAGACCGACCTGAACGCCATGGTCAGCGCAGCCAATGACCGGCTGACCCGCGAAGGCAAAGCCGTCCCCGCACCCATGCGGATGGACACCGACGAGGCTGCATAGCCGCCAGGCTGTGACCGCCCCCTCCCGACCGAGAGAGGGCGTCCAACATCAGGCGCTGGTGCTGAGGCGCTCCATTTCGTCCTTCAGCCTCAGCTTCTGGCCCTTCAGTCGCACCAGCGCGTCCTGGTCGGGCCGCGGGCGATGGTCTTCCTCCGAAACCTTGGCGTCCAGCGCGGTGTGACGCTCCTTCAAGCTGTCGATGCGGGATTGCAGGCTCATAGGTCCTCCATCTGGTAAGGGAGCACGGCGGCGCGGACCGCGCCACCGGGCAGCCTAATCCACGCGCGCAGCCGAAAGCCAGTTTTACCAGCCCCGCCGCAGCGCAGCGCGTGGTCAGATAGTCTTGATCGTGGTAGGCCGTCACCATGCTGACGGACCGGGATTCCCTTTTGCGCAAGCTGCACGAACTGCGCAGCGAACACCGGGATCTCGACACCGTCATCGCGCGCCTAGCCGATGGTGGGCTGGACCAGCTGCAGCTCCAGCGCCTGAAGAAGCGCAAGTTGCTGCTGAAGGACGAGGTGGCGTGGTTGGAGAGCCGGCTCATCCCGGACAACATCGCCTGATGCAGCCGCCCCGCGTCGGCGTGATCATGGGCAGCCAATCCGATTGGGCCACCTTGCGCCACGCCGCCGACACGCTCCAATCGCTCGGGATCCCGCACGAGGCCCGGGTGGTGTCCGCCCATCGCACGCCGGACCGGCTGGCCGACTATGCCAAGCAGGCTGCAAGCCGCGGCTTGGCGGTGATCATCGCCGGAGCCGGCGGCGCCGCGCACCTTCCCGGGATGTGCGCCGCCTGGACCACGCTGCCGGTGCTCGGCGTGCCGGTCGAGAGCCATAGCCTCAAGGGCTTGGACAGCCTGCTCTCCATCGTGCAGATGCCTGCCGGGGTGCCGGTCGGCACCCTGGCGATCGGCCGCGCCGGCGCGGTGAACGCGGCGCTGCTTGCCGCCGCGATCCTCGCCCTGTCCGATCCCGGGCTCGCCAGCCGGCTGGCCGCGCACCGGTCGGCGCAGACGGCTGCGGTGACCGATCGACCGGCCGACCCACCGGGCTGACGATGGAGGGGGCGCTTCCGCCAAACGCCATCATCGGCATCGTCGGTGGCGGCCAACTCGGGCGCATGTCCGCGATGGCCGCCGCGCGGCTCGGCTACCGCTGCCATGTCCTAACGCCGGAGGAGGATAGCCCGGCCTCCCAGGTCTCGTCGCGCAGCTTCCTGGGTGATTACGAGGACCCTGCGCTTCTCCGCGCCTTCGCCCTCTCGGTCGATGTGGTCACCTTCGAGTTCGAGAACGTCAGCGCCGAGGGTCTCGACCTGCTGGCCTCGCTGCGCCCTGTCCGTCCCTCGCCGAACATCCTCCGGATCAGCCAGGACCGGGTGGTGGAGAAGACCTTCCTCAACGACGCCGGCATTGCCACGGCGGCATGGCTGGAGATCAAGAGTCGGGCCGCCCTGCACGCGGCGGTTGCCCGGGTCGGCCTTCCGGGCGTGCTGAAGACGACGCGCGGCGGCTATGACGGCAAGGGCCAGGCGATGCTGCGCAGCGTCGGCGACCTTAACCTCATCTGGGAGGAACTTGAGCCGAAGCCCCTGATCCTGGAAGGTCTCGTCACCTTCGAACGCGAGGTGAGCGTCATCGTGGCGCGCGGGCTGGATGGCGCGGCTGTGGCGTTCGACCCGGTGGAGAACCGCCACCGCGGCGGCATCCTGGACGTGACGGTGGCGCCTGCGCCGATCCCAGCCGAAGTGGGTGCCCGCGCCGTCAGCATCGCGTTGCAGGTGGCGGAGGGATTGGACCTTGTCGGCCTACTGGCGGTCGAGATGTTCGTGACTGCGGAGGGCGTCGTGCTGGTCAACGAGATCGCGCCACGCCCGCATAATTCCGGGCACTGGACCATCGACGCCTGCCCCGCCAGCCAGTTCGAGTTGCATGTCCGCGCCGTCGCCGGGCTGCCATTGCCGCCGGCGCTCCGCCATTCCGACGCGGTGATGAAGAACCTGATCGGCCCCGAGGAGGCGGCGCAATGGCCCACCATCCTGGCCACGCCGGGGCTGGTGCCGCACCTCTACGGCAAGACGGAGGCCAGGCCAGGCCGGAAGATGGGACACGTGACCACGCTGTACCCGATCGGGCGCCATGCGGAGCGGATCGCGGACGGGATTTGACGCAGCGCCCTCGTCCGCCCTAAACGCCCTGCCCCACCTTCGGGCAGGTGCTTCGTGACCACCATCCTCGGCATCGATTTCGGCACCACCAACAGCGTCGTCGCCGCGCTGGACACCGGGACGGGCGTAGTACGCAATCACCGCTTCGAGGTCGGCGGCGAGTCCCATGACGTGTTCCGGACCGTGCTGTGCTTCTGGGCGGAACAGTCCGCCGCCGGCAAGCGGGTGCACCATGCCGCCGGCCCGGCCGCCATCGCCGCCTACCTGGACGAGCCGCTGGACAGCCGCCTGGTCATGTCCATGAAGACCTATTTGGCCAGTCGCAGCTTCACCAGCACCAGCCTGTTCGGCCGTCCGCTGACCCTGGAGCAGCTGATCGGCTTGTTCCTGCGGGAGTTGTTCGGCGCGGCGGGCCTGGATCCGGCGGGGCTCGCCATCGTTGCCGGCCGGCCCGTGCGCTTTGCCGGCGAGCAGGCGGACGATGCGCTCGGGGAAGGTCGGCTTCGCGCGGCCTTCGCGACCGCGGGTTTCCCCAGCATCGACCTGGCGCTGGAGCCGGAGGCCGCCGGATACCGGTTCACCCGCGCGCTGGACGGCGCCGCGACCGTGCTGGTCGGCGATTTCGGCGGCGGCACCAGCGACTTCTCCGTCCTGCGCTTCGATCCGTCGCGGGGCGCTCCGGTCATCGCGCTCGGCCGCGCCGGGATCGGCATCGCCGGCGACGTATTCGACGCCCGCATCCTGGACCGGGTGGTGGCACCGTTGCTCGGCAAGGGCAGCAGCTACAAGCCCTGGGACACGGCGCTCCCGGTGCCCGCCGAATGGTACAGCGCCTTCGCCCGCTGGCACCGCCTGTCGATGATGCGCAGCCCGCGCACGATGCGCGAGATCGCCGAGGTCCGGCGCACGGCGGAACACCCGAGCCGGCTGGACCACCTGGTCAGCCTCATCGAGGACGAGCAGGGCTATGCCCTCTACCGCGCCGTCTCCGAAGCCAAGGCGGCCCTATCCTCGGCCGACCACGCCATGCTTCACTTCAGCCACGGGGGCTTCACCATCGAACGGAGCATCCAACGCGCGGAGTTCGACGCGTGGATCGCCGCCGACCTGGCGCGCCTGGACGCCACCATCGGCGAGGCGCTGGCAGCGTCGGGCATGGCGGAGACCGCGATCGACCGGGTGTTCCTCACGGGCGGGACGGCCTTCGTGCCGGCGGTGCGGGCGCTGTTCGAGCGTCGGTTCGGCCGCGAACGCGTGTCCGGCGGCGGCGAGTTCGTCTCCGTCGCGGAGGGGCTGGCGCTGATCGGCGCCGAGCGGCTGGGGCTACTCCGCCCGGGTGCCCAGGAGGGCGCTGCGCAGCTCGGCTGACGGTGGGTGGTCGCCGATGAACCCGGCGAGGACACGCTCGCCCAGGTCCGTGTTGCTGTAGCTCCCGATGTTGCGGTTATTCGCCAGCACCCGGAAGCCCGTCGCGGTGAAGATGAAGGTCGACGTGTCCCCGACGGCCACGGCCGGCGCCGCGGCCACCATGCGCTCGAAATCGCCCTCGTCGGCCGGGTTGCAGCCGCCGCTGCCGCAGTTCGTCTTCTCGCCCTCGCGATACTCCTTCTCGATGTCCGCCTTGGAGCCGGCATGCATGAACTTCAGCATGATGACCCTGGGAGAGGACGACTTGAGGATTTGCTGCGCGTCATGGCTGGGCGTCGCGAGGTAGAGCCCGGCGACATAGATCTTCACGCTGAAGATGGTCAGCGTGCGGACGCCGATGCCGTTCAGCCGCAGGGTCTGCCCATCGACGGGGTACGTGTCCGGCAGGGTCATGCCGTCCATCGTGGCCGCACCCGCCTGGGCGGCGAACAGGATCCAGAACGCGACGGGAAGCAGCGTGCGGAGCATCGTGATGTCCTCGACCGGGAGCTTAGGCTTTGCTGTCCGGACACTTAGCAGAATTGGAATGGAGCGCTAGCGCACCAGGTTCGACGGCTCCCGACCGGCAAGCACCGCGTCGATCCCGTCCAGCACCATCGCCCCCATCGCGTCCCGCGTGACGCCCGTGGCACTGCCGAGATGCGGCAGCAGCACGACGTTCTCCAGCATCGCGTACTCCGGGTGCAGATGCGGCTCGCCCTCGAACACGTCCAGTCCGGCCGCCGCCACATGCCCGCTCCGCAGTGCCGCGACGAGGGCCGCATCGTGCACCAGCGTGCCGCGCCCGGCATTGGCCACCACCGCGCCCCGTGGAAGCTTGGCGATGCGCTCGGCGTTCAGCCAGTGCATGGTGGCCGCGCCGCCTGGCGCGTTGAGCGACAGCAGCTCGCTGGCCGCGAGGAAGCTGTCGTCGTCGTCGTGGAAGATCGCGCCTGCCTCCTGCTCCGGCGGCAGGCGGACCATGTCGCGGTAATGCACCACCATCGCCAAGCCCCGCGCCAGCTTCGCCAGTTCGCGCCCGATGCGGCCCATGCCGAAGATGCCGAGCGGCCGCCCGACCACCCCGGCGCCGAGCAGCTGCGTCGGCGCCCATCCCGTCCACGCGCCCCGGCGGATCAGCCGCTCCCCTTCGCCGGCCCGGCGCGCCGCCGCCAGCAGCAGCAGCAGCGCGCATTCGGCGGTCGCCACGGACAGCACGTCCGGCGTGTTCACCACCGCGATCCCGCGGGCGCGCACCGCATCCATGTCGAGGTGGTCGAAGCCGACGCTGAACGTGCCGATCACCCGCACGGTGTCGGGCAGCGCCTGGATCACGGCGGCGTCCAGCCGCTCCGCCGGGCAGCACAGGATGGCCTGCGCACCCGCGGCCATGGCGATGATGTCGCTGCCCGATCGCGGCACATCGTCCGCATTCAGCCGGGCGTCGTAATCGCGGGCGGCGCGCGCTTCCACGGTGGGCGGCAGGCGCCGCGTGACGAACAGGATCGGTTTGGACATCGTTCCCCAGCCAGGCTGCGACGCCATCTTGGCCGGTGTCGCGGCGTCGCGCCAGGTGCCGGTTCAGCCGCTTCGCCCGTCATTTCTTGCCGGGCGGGGCCAGGCGGCGGCTCAAGCGGTGAGGCTTGTGGTCGACTGGGTGGCGACGGACGAGCCGTAGGATTGCAGCGTCTGCTGAAGGGTGGACTGCAGCCGGTCCAGGACGGTCTGCAGGCTGACGGGCGAGTTGGGGTCGGTGGCGGACGCCGTGCTGCCTGCGGCTGCGGTGGTGCTGGTGCTGGTGCTGGCGCTGGCGCCGTTGCTGCTGGCCAGAAGGTCCTGCAGGCGGTCGGCAAGGTGGCGGATCGAGGGACCGGTCGGGTTCGGCGGCGCCGTCGGGTCCGTGGCACCCGCAGGATCGACAGCGGTCGCCGGGTCGCTCGCGGTCGTGCTCGCGGCCGTGCTGGCCTGGGTCGGCCCGCCAGACTGCGCGCTGATCAGGATGGACTGCAACTCGGCCGCGAACTTCTGGAACCCGGCGCTGGAGGTGCTGTCCGTGGCGGTGTCGGTCGCACTGGTGCTCGTCGTGGCGCTGCTGGTGGTGCCGTCCGTGCTGGACGCCAGCGGATCGGTGTCCGATGACGACGACGACGATGTCGGCGCGGACCGGTGGTGGTGGTGGCCGTGGCCGTAGACCTGGTTCGCCGATGCGGCGCCGATGGCGGATGTGCTCATGTCGACCTCCTTGAAGTGGAACGGATGCGATGCTGCCCACGTGGTTGCAGCCCCCGTGCCACGTCCAAGTCATTGAACTGGCTGGATACCGCCAGAGCAGAGGTCGTTTCCCGCTCGGCAGCAAATGCCGCCCGGCAAAACCGCCCGTCCCTCTCCCGCCATCCCGCTCAGGCGGCTTTCGCCAGCGTCACCCCGCAGGCGTCGAACGTCGCGAACAGCCGGGTCTTGGCCTCACGGGACAGTTCGGTATGCGGCGGGCGCAAGTGGTTCCAGGCTTCGTCGCCGGTGTGCCGAGCGACCAGCGCCTTCAATCCAGGGATCAGCGCGGCTGACGTCACGGCCTTGCGGATCGCCGACAGCGTCGCCTGCGCCTGCTTGCCCACATCGTTGTCCCAGTTGGCATAGACCTGGCCGTTCCACGCGCTGCCCACGTTGGACGCGGCGGTGATGCAGCCGGCGCCGCCGGCGTTCAGCAGGTCGTGCAACGCGCCATCGTCGCCGGCATAGACCTCGAACCCGTCCTTGGCGAAGTGGTCGACATAGCTCTTGGTGTTCGCGAAGTCGCCGCTGCTGTCCTTGATGCCCTTCACCGTCCCGGGATAGGCCGCAAGCAGCCGCGCCACGAGCGGGATGGTAAACGGCACGGCCGACTGCGCCGGGAAATGGTAGAGGTAGATCTTGGTCCCGGTGCCGAGGCGCTGGATCACCTCGGAGAAATAGGCGAACAGCCCGTCCTCGCTGGGGTTCTTGTAGAAGAACGGCGGCAGGCACAGCACGCCGGGGCAGCCCAGGGCGGCAGCCTTCTTCGCCAGCAGCACCGTGTCCGTCAGGGCGGGGGTGCCGACACCCGGCAGCAGCCGGCCGGGCGGCAGGCCGCGTTCGACCAGGCCCTCCATCACCTCCATCCGCTCGGACACGCCGAGGCTGTTCGCCTCGCCCGTGGTGCCGAGGATACCGAGGCCGTTGCAGCCGTTGGAGAGCAGCCACGTGCTGTGCGCCGCCATGCGGTCGAGGTCGACCGAAAGGTCTGGCCGCATGGCCGTCAGCACCGCAGCGTTCACGCCGCCATAGATCGCATCCTTCATCACGGCCTATCCGCCTCCCCGGTGGTTCGGCCGCACTAAACTCTGGAAGGGAGTGCAGGGGAAGCCGGCCGTGCGCAGCGGGTTCGTTAACCCTTCGGCAACCTGGCCGCGGCAAGGTCGACGGGCGATGACAGATTCCAACCCACGCCCGGTTGCGACCCCCGTCACCCATGCCTCCGGGTCCGGCCGGGCGGCGCATCATGGCCACCGGCCGCATGGATCAGGCCATCACACGGCTGCGTTCCACAAGCATGTCGCCCATGCCTCCGGCACCGCCCCTGGCCCTGCGGAACCACCGCAGGAGGTTACCGCGGCGCTGAAGACGGCAATGGAAAAGGAGGGTGTGCCGAGTAGCTGGGAGACCGGGCTGCACTTCATCATGCAGCGCGAATCCGGCGGCAAGGTCGGCGCATCCAACCACGTGGACACCGCGCGCGGCCTGTTCCAGCTCACCAAGGCCAGCTACCACCTCAATCCGCACGGCGCCGGATCGTTCGGCAACGCCGTGGAGGAGGCGCAGGGCGGCATCCGCTACGTCGCCGAGCGCTACCAGACCGCCGACAACGCCGTCGGCTTCTGGAAGAAGCACGGCTGGTACTGAGCTAGCAAGCGACGTCCGATACACGCGCCGCCCTCGATCCGATCGATCCAGTGGACAGTCAGGCAGTTGAAAACCTGTTAGCCGCAGGTTTACCTGGCTTTCGATCGCAGGGTTAACCTCCAATCAGGTTTGACGCGGAGCAGACTGACAGCCCTGCACAACGAGGCCACTCTAGCGACCGCCCGAGACCGTCAGCACCGACCCGGTCGTGTAGGACGCCGCGGGCGACATCAGCCAAGCCACCGCCTCCGCGATCTCCTCCGCCCGGCCAACCCGGCCGATCGGGATTTGCGAGACCAGCCGGGCCTGCCGCTCCGCCGGGTTCATCTCCGTGTCGATCAAGCCCGGCGCCACGGCGTTGACGCGGATCCCTTCGCCCGCCACCTCCCGGGCGAGCCCGATGGTGAAGCTGTGGATCGCCCCCTTGGTCGCGGCGTAATGCACGATCTCGCCAGCGCCGCCGAGGCGGGCGGCGACCGACCCCATGTTGACGATCGCGCCGCCCGGCCCGCCATGCCGGGTCGACAGCGCGCGCACCGCCTCGCGCGCACAGAGCACGCTGCCAGCCACGTTGACGGCCAGCACCCGCGCCAGGTTCTCGGCCGTTAGCCCGTCCAGCCGGGAACTGCCGCCGATGATCCCGGCATTGTTCACCAACCCGGCCAGCGGCCCAAGTTGCGCCTGCGCCTCGGCGAACAGGCGCAGCACGTCCGCCTCCACCGAAACGTCCCCGGGGATCGCCGCAGCCCGGCCGCCTGTGGCCGCGACCTCGGACACCAGGGCGTCGGCCAGGGCGCGATTGCTGGCATAGTTCACCGCGACCGCGAAGCCGTCCGCCGCAAGCCGCCGGCAGATCGCGGCGCCGATCCCGCGGCTGCCGCCAGTGACGATAACCAGGCCCTTGGCCTCGCCCGGCACGGGATCAGTCCGCCGCTTCGCTGATGTGGCGGAACATGTGGCGCTTGGCCTCGGCGTCGAACTCGGTCTTGAACGCGTGCCGGTCCCGGATCGCCTCCGCGCGGACCGCGGCCGGCCGGGCATTGATCGTGTCCAGCAGGCGTTTGACATGCGGGAATGCCTCCCACACCGACATGTCCTTGGCGCCGCTCCCCATGACCAGCGGCGCCATCCGCGCCCAACCCCAGACCGCCATGTCGACGATCGTGTACTCGCTGCCGAGCATCCATTCATGCTCCGCCAGCCGGGCGTCCAGGATGCCGTAATGGCGCTTCGCCTCGAACAGGTAGCGGTTGGCGGCGTAGTCCTTCGGCTCCGGCGCGTAGTGGCGGAAATGCACGGCCTGGCCGGAATAGGGCCCCATGCCCGAGGCGACGAACATCAGCCAGGACAGCATGTCGCCCCGTCCCCGGTCCGACACGGCCGACATGAACAGCCCCGTCTTCAGGCCGAGGTAGAGCAGGATGGCGTTGCTGTCGAACACGGTTGCGTCGCCGTCGACGATAGCCGGCACCTTGTTGTTCGGGTTGATCTTCGCGAAGTCAGGCGCAAACTGATCGCCCTTGCGGGTGTCGACCGGGATCGCCTCGTAGGCCAGCTCTGCCTCTTCCAGATAGAGCGCGACCTTCATCGGGTTGGGCGCCAGGCTGTAGTAGAACTTGATCATTGGTCCTCCTCCTCGCCGGGGTTCAGGCCCCGATGAATGTCGGCGTGCGCTTCTCCAGCCAGGCCGCCCGACCCTCGACCAGGTCGGCCGACTCGCGGCTGCGCTTCTGGTTGGCGGCGATCAGCTGGAGGTCCGGCTCGCCGCGTGCGATATCGTTGAGCGCGCGCTTCATGCCCTGGACGGCGATCGGCGCGTTGGCGGCGATCACGGCCGCCAGCTCCTGCGCCCGCGACATCAGCCGGTCGGCCGACACCACCTCCGTCAGGTAGCCGATGCGCAGCAGCTCCGCCGCGTCCAGCTTGGCCGCCGTGAGGAACAGCGTCTTGGCGGCGTTCAGCCCCAGACGGGAGACGTAGCGGCGCAGCCCGCCGGCATAGTAGTGCAGACCCAGCCGCGCCGCCGGCATGAACATGGTCATGCCCTCCACCCCGATGCGGAAGTCGCAGGCCAGTGCCAGGTCCGTGGAGCCGCCATATACGCCGCCGTTCAAGGCGCAGATGGTCACGATCGGGAACCGCTCGACGACGTCGACCACCTTGTCGAACGATCCATCGCCGCCATGGTCCCCCTCGTCGCCGCTGAGCTTGCCGATGTTGAAGCCGGAGGAGAACGACTTGCCGGTCGCGGTCAGGACCAGCACCCGCACCGCCGGGTCCGCCTCCACCACGGCCAGCAGCCGCCGCAGCTCCGCCAGATCCTCCGGCTCCATCCGGTTGTGCACGGCGGGACGGTTGAGCTGGATGGTCGCGACCGCCCCTGCCGTCGCGAGCGTCGGAACCCCCTCGGTCACGTGCCCGTCCAGGTCGGCGTGCGCTTGGTGAGGAAGGCGTCCATGCCCTCGCGGAAATCGTTGCTCATGTAGCACATGGTGATGAGGTCGTGCCCCTCCTCCGGGCGGGAGCGCTCACGGATGCGGTAGAGCGCCTCCTTGGTGGCGCGCAGGGTCAGCGGCGCCATGCTCGCCACCGTCTTGGCCAGTTCGGCCACGCGGGCGTCCAGCGCGTCCCGGTCCGCGACCACCTCGCCGATGAAGCCCACCGACTTGGCCTCGCCGGCGCCGAGCAGCCGGGCGGTGAACACCATGTCCTTCACCGCGGCCGGGCCGACCAGGGCGGCCAGCCGGGTGTAGTTGGAGATCGACAGGCAATTGCCCAACGTTCGGCCGACGGGGAAGCCGAAGCGGGACGCCTCCGTCGCGACCCGCAGGTCACAGGCCGCGGCCATGCCGGCTCCGCCGCCGGTGCAGGCGCCGGCGATGGCCGCGATGGTCGGGATCGGGCAGCGCTCCAGCGCGGTCAGCACGCGGTCGATGCGCCCCTCGTAGTCCAGCGCGTCCTGCGGCGTCTTGAACGCGCGGAACTGCGAGATGTCGGTCCCCGAGGCGAACGCCTTCTCCCCGGTGCCGGTGAGGACCAGGGCGCGCATGGAGCGGTCGGCGCCCGCTTCCTCGCAGATCGTCGCCAGCCGGTCGTACATGGCGAAGGTCATCGCGTTGCGGGCTTGCGGCCGGTTGAACGTGACCCGGCCGATGCCGGCCTCGATGGTATACAGCAGGTCCTCGCCGACCTGACCCTCTGCCATGCCCTGGATACCCCGCTGCCGGCATCCATCGTAGCGGAGGGAGTCCAAGGGCGGCAACTCTCACCGGCGTCCGTGCCGAGCCGGCTTCCCCCGGCGCGACCGGTATGGGCATCTTGCGCGCATGGATCTCGATGCTGAGTGGCTGGAGGCGGATGGCGCCGGCGGGTTCGCGTCCGGCACGGCCGGGCTGGTGCGGACGCGGCGCTACCACGCAATGCTGCTGGCGGCCACGGAGGCGGGCCGTTTCGTGCTGGTGAACGGGCTGGAGGTCTTCGTCGAGACGCCGGGCGGGCGGTATGGGCTAAGCAGCCAGGCCTATGGCGGCGGCGCCGTGTTCCCGGAGGGGCGCTGGCACGTCACGGCCTTCACTCCCCTGCCCTGGCCGGGCTGGCAGTTCACCCTGCCGGACGGGACGACGATCCGGCACGAGGCCTTCGTCAGCCGGGCGACGCAGGAGGTGGTGCTGCGCTGGACCGCCGACCGGCCGGTGCGCCTGGTGGTGCGGCCGCTGCTGTCCGGCCGCGACTACCACGCGCTGCACCACGAGAACCCGGCCTTCGACTTCACCACGCGCCGGGCCGGGGAGGCGCTGGTCTGGCAGCCGTATGCCAGCGTGCCGGCGGTGACCGCGCGCGGCGATTTCACCTGGCAAGACAGCCCCGACTGGTATCGCCGCTTCAGCTATGCGGCCGAAGTCGCGCGGGGCCTGGATGATGGCGAGGACCTCGCCTGCCCCGGGAGTTTCGTCTGGGAGGGCAAGGCCGAGGCATCGCTGGTGCTGCGCGCCGGCGCCGCGGGCGAGATGCCTGTCCCCGCCCTGGTAGCGGCGGAGCGGACGCGCCGCAGCCGTGCGGCACGCGACGTGGCGAGCGACGCCTACCTGGCCAGCAGCCCGCAAGGCCCCACGCTGCTGGCCGGCTTCCCGTGGTTCACCGCCTGGGGCCGCGACACCTTCATCGCCCTGCGCGGCCTGCTGATCGCGCGCGGCCGCTTGCAGGAGGCGGCGGAGATCCTGCTTGCCTGGGCCGGGCATGTGAGCGAGGGCATGTTGCCCAACCGCTTCCCGGATGCCGGCGCCGCGCCGGAATACAACGCCGCCGATGCCTCGCTCTGGTTCATCGTCGCCATGCACGAGCTGATCGAGGCTGGGGGGGCTTCCCGCGCGGTGACGGTCCGGCTGCAGGCCGCCGCCACCGCGATCCTGGAAGGTTACAGCGCCGGCACGCGGTTCGGCATCGGCGCCGACGCCAAGGACGGGCTGCTGCGCGCCGGCGTGCCCGGCGTCCAGCTCACCTGGATGGACGCCAAGGTCGGCGACCACGTCGTCACCCCGCGGATCGGCAAGCCGGTCGAGCTGCAGGCGCTGTGGGTGAACGCCCTGGCGATCGCCGGGCGGTGGGCCGGCGGCGACCGCTGGGTGTCGGCGGCGCTGCGGGCCCGGGACAGCGTCACCGCCGCCTTTCCGGACAGGGCGACCGGCGGCCTGATCGACGTGCTGGACGCGGACGGCGTGCCCGGCGCACGGGACCGCCGGGTGCGGCCGAACCAGGTGCTGGCGGCGGGCGGCCTGCCGATCCCCGTGCTCACCCCACGCCAGGTCGCGGGGGTGGTGGCGCTGGCGGAACGATCCCTGCTCACCCCGTTCGGCCTGCGCACGCTGGCGCCGGAGGACCCGGAGTATCACCCGCACTATCGAGGCGGCCCGGCGGAGCGGGACGGCGCCTACCACCAAGGTACCGTCTGGCCCTGGCTGCTGGGGCCGTTCGTGGCGGCGTGGCTGGCCAGCCGGGGCAACACGGCGGAGGCGCGGGCGGAAGGCCGCGCGCGCTTCCTGCCGCCGCTGCACGCGCATCTTCACACCGCCGGGCTCGGTCATGTGTCAGAGGTGGCCGATGGCGATGCCCCGCACACACCGGGCGGGTGTCCGTTCCAGGCCTGGTCGCTGGGCGAGTTGATCCGTATCGAAGCCATGCTGGGAGCCCGCGATGGAGCCTGATCCGATCTTCGACACCGCCGAGGGGCGACGCCTGCTCGCCACGGAGCGTGGGGAGGATTGGCGGCGCTGGGGCCCCTACCTCAGTGAGCGCCAGTGGGGCACGGTGCGCGAGGATTACAGCCCGGGCGGCACGGCATGGGACTACCTGCCGCACGACCAGGCCCGCAGCCGTGCCTATCGCTGGGGCGAGGACGGGCTGGCGGGCTTCGCCGACGACAAGCTGCGCTGGTGCCTCAGCCTCGGCCTCTGGAACGAGCGCGACCCCATCCTGAAGGAGCGCCTGTTCGGCTTGACGAACGCCCAGGGCAATCACGGCGAGGACGTCAAGGAGCTCTATTACTTCGTCGACGGCACGCCGACCCACTCGTACATGCGGATGCTCTACAAATATCCGCAAGCCGCCTTCCCGTATGATCAGCTGGTAACGGTCAATGCCGCCCGTGGCACCGAGGAACGCGAGTTCGAACTGGCCGACACCGGCGTGTTCAACGACCGCCGCTACTTCGACGTGGAGGTGGAGTACGCCAAGGCCTCGACCGACGACATCCTGATGCAGGTGACGGTGCATAACCGCGGGCCGGATGCCGCGCCCTTGCACATCCTGCCGCAGTTCTGGAGCCGCAACACCTGGACCTGGGTGCCTGGCCGGCCCAAGCCGACGATGGTCCTGCAGGGGACCAAGGTGCATGCCACCCACCCGGCGCTCGCCCGGGTGCGCACCTGCGAGGTGGACGCGCCCGGCGCCGAGTGGCTGTTTTGCGAGAACGAGACCAACTTCAACCGCCTGTATGGCGCAAAGATGCCGGGGCCGTTCAAGGACGGCATCAACGACTTCGTGGTGAACGGCGACCGCAACGCGATCAACCCGCTGCGCCGCGGCACGAAATGCGCCGCCCACCTGCGCATGGAGGTGCCCGCCGGCGGGCAGGCGAAGCTGCGGCTGCGGTTGCGGCCGGAGACGACGGACGACGCCTTCGCCTGGTTCGATGCGGTGATGGAGAACCGCCGGGCCGATGCCGACGCGTTCTACGCCGTGCTGCAGCGGGACATGGCGGATGCCGACGAACGGGCGGTGCAGCGCCAGGCGCTGGCCGGGATGCTGTGGTCCAAGCAGTTCTACGCCCTGGATGTCCGCCGCTGGCTGGATGGCGACCCGGGCCAGCCGGCGCCTCCGCCGGAGCGGCTGACCGGGCGCGACACGGATTGGCGGCACCTGGACAATGCCGACGTCATCTCCATGCCGGATAGCTGGGAGTATCCCTGGTATGCCGCGTGGGACCTGGCGTTCCACACCGTGACCTTCGCGCTGATCGACCCGGCCTTCGCCAAGGCGCAGCTCCTGCTGCTGATGCGGGAGCGCTACATGCACCCGAACGGGCAGCTACCGGCCTACGAGTGGGCGTTCGGCGACGCCAACCCGCCGGTGCATGGCTGGGCGGTGCTGCGCGTGTTCCAGATGGACCGTGCCATGACCGGCAAGGCCGACCGCAAGTTCCTGGAGATGGCGTTCCACAAGCTGCTGCTGAACTTCACCTGGTGGGTGAACCGCAAGGATGACGAGGGCCGCAACCTGTTCCAGGGCGGCTTCCTGGGGCTGGACAACATCACGATCTTCGACCGGTCCCACCCGTTGCCGACCGGCGGGCTGATCGACCAGTCGGACGGCACCGCCTGGATGGCCATGTTCACGCTGAACATGATGCGCATCGCACTGGAGCTCGCCATCGAGGACGACGCCTACGAGGACATGGCGACCAAGTTCTTCGAGCACTTCCTCTACATCGCGGAGGCCATGACCAAGGCCGGCGGCATCGGCCTGTGGGATGAGCAGGACCAGTTCTTCTACGACGTGCTGCACCTGCCGGGTGGCGAGACCATCCCGTTGCGGGTGCGCTCCATCGTCGGGCTGATCCCGCTCTTCGCGGTGGAGGTGATCGGCGCCCGCGCGTTCCAGGCGCTGCCGGCGTTTGCCGAGCGGCTGCAGTATTTCCTGAACAACCGGCCGGACCTGGCGGCGCTGATCTCGCGCTGGACGGAGCAGGGCACCGGCGAGCGGCACCTGCTGTCCCTGCTGCGCGGCCACCGGGTCAAGATGCTGCTGCGGCAGATGCTGGACGAGGCGGAGTTCCTCTCCCCGTACGGCGTGCGGGCCCTGTCGAAATACCACGAGCGGCACCCCTATGTGCTGACCGTTGGGGACGCCAGCTTCAGCATCGGCTACGAGCCGGGCGAAGGCACCTCCCACGCGTTCGGCGGCAACTCCAACTGGCGCGGCCCGGTGTGGATGCCGGTCAACATCCTGCTGGTGGACAGCCTGCGGGAGTTCCACCGCTATTACGGCGATGATTTTCGGGTGGAATGCCCGGTCGGGTCGGGACAGATGTCCTCGATGGATGAGGTGGCGGTCATGCTGGCGGAGCGGCTGAAGAAGCTGTTCCTGCGCGGGCCGGACGGCCGGCGTCCCTTCCTCGGCGATGACGCGCTGTCGCAGAGCGACCCCGACTTCCGCGACCACCTGCTGTTCCACGAGTATTTCCACGGCGACACCGGCCGCGGCCTCGGCGCCGCCCACCAGACGGGCTGGACGGGCTGCATCGCGCTGCTGCTCGCCGGTCCAAGCAGTGCCTGGGCCAAGACGACCGCGGCGCTGCCCGCGGCGACGCCAGGGCCGGTGCAGGCGACCTAGTGCGTGGACAGTTTCGACCCAGCGTTCCGCGGTCAGTTGACGGAGCTGTTCCGCTGGCGGCGGGACGTGCGTCGGTTCAGCCGCGCGCCGATGCCGCCGGGCTTGTTGACCGAACTGCTGGAGCTCGCCTGCCTTGCTCCCTCGGTCGGACTCAGCCAGCCATGGCGCTTCGTGCAGGTGGACGACCGGGCGCGCCGGGCAGCCATCCGGGCGGATTTCACCGCCTGCAACGCCGAAGCGCTCGGCCGTCAAACGCCGGACCGGGCTGCCTTGTACGCGCGGCTAAAACTGTCCGGGCTGGACGATGCGCCCTGCCACCTCGCGGTATTCGCCGAGCCCGACCCGGTGCAGGGCGGCGGACTGGGCCGTGCCACGATGCCGGAGACGGCAGCCTACTCCGCGGTGCTCGCGATCCACACGATGTGGCTGGCCGCGCGGGCGTGCGGGATCGGGCTCGGCTGGGTGTCGATCCTGCACCCGGGCACCGTGTCCACGTTGCTGGAAGTGCCGGCGGGATGGCAGTTCATCGCCTATCTCTGCCTCGGCTTCCCGCACGAAAACCTGGATCAGCCGGAGTTGGAGCGACTGGGCTGGGAGTGCCGACGACCGGCCGGCCTGCTGCTGCGTTAGCGCCAGCGTCATAAGCCCGCCGCGGGCAGTCACCATGTGGAACCCTTGGCTCGCCTGAGCGCTTCGTGCGGGACATTCTCGTGAGAATTTGAAGATGAGTGAGCGCAGCGGCATCCGCATCGAGGAAGGGCGTCCCTACCCGCAAGGCGCGACTTGGACGGGATTGGGAGTGAACTTTTCCCTGTTCTCCGCCAACGCGACCCGGGTGGAGCTCTGCCTGTTCGACAATGACGGCGACAGGGAGATCGGGCGGGTCGACCTGCCGGAATACACCAACGAGATCTGGCATGGGTTCCTGCCGGATGCCCGGCCGGGCACGGTTTACGGCTATCGCGTGCACGGCCCCTACGAGCCGGAGAACGGCCATCGCTTCAACCCGAACAAGCTGGTGCTCGATCCGTATGCCAAGGCCGTGGTCGGCCAGATCACCTGGGCGCCGGAACTGTTCGGCTACGTGATGGGCGAAGAGGACACCACCTTCGACACCCGCGACAGTGCCAAGTTCATGCCCAAGGGCCGCGTCATCGACCCCGCCTTCACCTGGGGCGACGACCGCGCCCCACGCGTGCCGTGGGAGCAGACGGTGCTGTACGAGACCCACGTGAAGGGCTTCACCAAGCTGCACCCTGCCGTGCCCGAGGAGTTGCGGGGCACGTTCCGCGGCCTCGCGACGCGCGAAGTGGTCGACTACATCAAGCGGCTGGGCGTCACCAGCGTGGAGCTGCTGCCGATCCACATGTTCGCCGACGACAGCTACCTGATCGACAAGGGGCTGGTGAACTACTGGGGTTATTCGACGCTGGCGTTCTTCACGCCCAGCCGGCGCTACGCCAGCGTGCCGGACTTCGCGTTTTCCGAGTTCAAGGAGATGGTCAGCCGGTTCCACGCCGCCGGGCTCGAGGTGATCCTGGACGTCGTCTACAACCACACCTGCGAAGGCAACGAGAAGGGGCCGACCCTGTCGTTCAAGGGCATCGACAACGCCAGCTACTACCGCCTGCTGCCCGACCAGAAGCGCTTCTACATTAACGACACCGGCACCGGGAACACCGTCAACCTGTCCAACGCCCGCGTCATCCAGATGGTGATGGACAGCCTGCGCTACTGGGTGACGGAGATGCGGGTCGACGGCTTCCGCTTCGACCTCGGGACGATCCTGGCACGAGAGACCTATGGCTTCGACCAGGAAAGCGGCTTCCTCCGCGCCGTGGGACAGGACCCGGTGTTGAGCCGGGTGAAGATGATCACCGAGCCATGGGATTGCGGCCCCGGCGGCTACCAGGTCGGCGGCTTTCCGCCCGGCTGGGCCGAGTGGAACGACCGGTTCCGCGACAACGTTCGGAGCTACTGGAAAGGCGACTCGGGCAAGGTCAAGGACTTCGCCACCCGCTTCACCGGCAGCAGCGACTTCTTCAACCATCGCGGCCGCCCGGCGTGGTCCTCCATCAACTTCATCACGGCGCATGACGGCTTCACGCTGAACGACTGGGCCTCCTACAACGAGAAGCACAACGAGGCGAACGGCGAGGACAACAAGGACGGCAACAGCAACAACGAGAGTTGGAACTGCGGCGCCGAGGGCCCGACCGACGACGAGGCCGTCAACGGCGTGCGTGAGCGGCAGATCAAGAACATGCTCGCCACTCTGCTGCTGTCACGCGGCACGCCGATGTTGCTGGCGGGCGACGAGTTCGGCCGCACCCAGGGCGGGAACAACAACGCCTACTGCCAGGATAACGAGATCAGCTGGTTGAACTGGGACCTCGACGAGAAGGGTCAGCACCTTGTCCGCTTCGTCTCCGGACTGACGGCACTGCGGCGTCGGCTGCCGTTGCTGCATCGCTCGCGCTTCCTGACCGCGGAGTGGAACGAGGAGCTCGGGATCCGCGACGTCACCTGGTTGAAGCCGACGGGGACCGAGATGGACCAGGAGGCATGGGATGACGCCAACACCCGCTGCATCGGCATCCTGCTGGACGGCCGCGCCCAAGTGACCGGGATCCGGCGTCGCGGGTCGGACGCGACGGTGCTGGTCGTGATGAACTCCTACCACGACGGGGTGCCGTTCACCCTGCCGGCCGTGCCCGGCGGTCTCGCCTGGCAATGCGTGATCGACACGAACCTCAGCGCGGCGCCGGATGACACGCGCTACGAGTTCGATGCGGACTACATCGCCACCGGCCGTTCGCTGCTGATGTTCGAGCTGATCTTGGACAAGGAGTACGTCAGCGCCGACGTGGTCGCGGGCAAGAAAGCGGCCCATGCCGACGGCGAACCGGTTGTGGCGGCACTCATCGAGTAGGGCGTTCCTGGGAACAACTCCTGACGGTTCGCACAGGTCTCGTCCTCACGAGCCGCGCTTGCGCTTCGCTGGCCGCGACGGGTTCCAGTGAACGATCATCACGGGACCGGTTGAACGGACGTTATGGTTTAGAGCGCCGGTCGACCACCCGGCGCACCTTGCCCACCGAGCGCTCCAACGTTCCCGGTGGTTCGGCTATGACTGCAGCGGTGATCCCCACCGTGCCTTTTATATGTGCAGCGACCCGGGCGGCGGCGTCGGATAGGCCGGCGCCGTCCCACGCGGACGGGCGTGCCTCCGCATGGATGACCATCGCATCCATGCGGCCCTCCCGCAGCAGCTCGATCTGGAAGTGGCCGGCACACCACTCGGCCGCGAGCAAGACCTCCTCGATCTGGGTGGGGAACACGTTCACCCCGCGCAGGATGATCATGTCGTCCGACCGGCCGGTCACCTTCTCCATGCGGCGGAAAGCCGGTCGGGCGGTGCCCGGCAGCAACCGGGTGAGGTCCCGCGTGCGGTAGCGGATGATCGGCGTGGCCTGCTTGGTCAAGGAGGTGAAGACCAGTTCGCCCTTCTCCCCATCCGGCAGCACCGCGCCGGTCGCCGGGTCCACCACCTCCGGGTAGAAATGGTCCTCCCAGATGTGCAGCCCGTCCTTCGTCTCCACGCATTCCTGCGCCACGCCCGGCCCCACGACCTCCGACAGCCCGTAGATGTCGACCGCATCGAGCCCGAATGCGCCCTCGATCTCCGCCCGCATGGCGTTCGTCCAGGGCTCGGCGCCGAAGATGCCGATCTCCAGCGAGCTCTGCCGCGGGTCGATGCCTTGCCGGACGAACTCGTCCAGCAGCGCCAGCATGTAGGAGGGCGTGACGGTGATGATCTCCGGCCGGAAGTCGGTGATGAGCTGGACCTGCCGCTCCGTCATGCCGCCGCCGACCGGGACCACGGTGCAGCCCAGCCGCTCCGCCCCTGCGTGGATGCCGAGCCCGCCGGTGAACAGGCCGTAGCCATAGGCGTTGTGCATCGTCATGCCGGGCCGCGCCCCCGCGGCGTAGAGCGAGCGCGCCACCACCCCCGCCCACATCTCCAGGTCGGCGGCGGTGTAGCCGACGACGATCGGCTTGCCCGTGGTGCCGGAGGACGCATGGATCCGCGCCACCCGGTCGCGCGGCACGGCGAACAGGCCGAACGGGTAGTTGTCCCGCAGGTCCGCCTTGGCGGTGAACGGGAAGCGCGCGAGGTCGGAGAGCTGGCGGAAATCGTCCGGATGGACGCCAGCCGCGTCGAACGCCCGGCGGTAATGCGGCACAGCGGCATACACCTGCTGCAGCGTCGCGCGCAGGCGGCCCGTCTGCAACGCGGCAAGCTCGTCGCGCGAGGCGTGCTCGATGGGGTCGAGCCCGGTCATGGCGCCACCTCCCCGCCGATCAGCCGCGACTGCCCGCGGAACTCCGCCACCACCCGCTCGGACGACTGCACCCGCACGTCGTACAGCGCGGAACGGCCGGCGGCGGCGAGTTCCTGCGCCGTGGCGACCAGGCGTTCGCCGAGCTGCGCCGGATGGAGGTAGGTGATGCTGCAGCTCTGCGCCACCGCGCGCTGGTTGCGGCTGTTGCAGGCAAAGGCGAAGGTGCTGTCGGCCAGGGCGAAGATGAAGCCGCCATGGCAGGAGCCGAGGCCGTTCAGCATCCGCGGCTCCACGGTCATGCTCATGCGCGCCAGGCCGGGCCCCACGTCCTCCAGCACCATGCCGAGCCCCTGGCTCGCGGCGTCGGTCGCCCACATGGCCGCGGCGCTGCGCTCCGCACGAAGCTCCCCTTCGTCCGACATGGCTTGCGGTCTCCCCCTGATAGGGCAAGACTCACCGGGCAAACAGGGACCGTGTCAACCGGTCCGCGAGCGAGAGGGACACCGCCATGGCCGAGGCCTTTATCTGCGACTTCGTCCGCACGCCGATCGGACGCTATGCCGGCGCGTTGAAGGACGTTCGCACCGACGACCTGGGCGCCATCCCGCTGCGCGTGCTGAAGGAGCGCAATCCCGGCGTGGATTGGGAGGCGGTGGACGACCTGTACTACGGCTGCGCCAACCAGGCGGGCGAGGACAACCGCAACGTCGGCCGCATGGCGCTGCTGCTGGCCGGCCTGCCGACCAGCATCCCGGCGGCCACGATCAACCGGCTCTGCGGCTCGGGGCTGGACGCCGTGGGCACGGCGGCACGGGCGATCCGCGCCGGCGATGCGGAGCTGGTGATCGCCGGCGGGGTGGAGAGCATGACGCGGGCGCCGTTCGTGCAGGGCAAGGCGACGGAGGCGTTCAGCCGGCAGAGCGAAATCTACGACACGACCATCGGCTGGCGTTTCGTCAACGCGCTGATGAAGGCGCAGTATGGCGTGGATTCCATGCCGGAGACGGCCGAGAACGTGGCGGGGGATTTCCAGGTGAGCCGGGCGGACCAGGACGCCTTCGCCCTGCGCAGCCAGCAGCGCGCCGCCGCGGCCCAGGCCTCCGGCTTCTTCGGCCGCGAGATGACACCCGTGACTGTCAAGACCCGCAAGGGCGAGACGGTGGTGGACCGCGACGAGCACCCGCGCGAGACCACGCTGGAGGCTTTGGCCAAGCTGAAGGCGCCGTTCCGCAAGGAGGGCGGCTCCGTGACGGCGGGCAACGCCTCCGGCGTGAACGACGGCGCCGGCGCGCTGATCCTGGCCAGCGAGGAGGCGGCGAGGAAGCACGGGCTGACCCCGCGGGCACGCGTGGTGGCGATGGCGACGGCCGGCGTGGCGCCGCGGATCATGGGCATGGGCCCGGAACCGGCGACCCGCAAGCTGCTGGCCAAGGCCGGGCTGAAGCTGGCCGACATCGACCTGATCGAGCTGAACGAGGCCTTTGCCGCGCAGGGGCTGGCGGTGATGCGCCAGCTCGGCCTGCCGGACGACGCCGAGCACGTGAACCCGCATGGCGGCGCCATCGCCCTGGGCCATCCGCTGGGCATGTCCGGCGCCCGGCTGGCGATGACGGCGGTGAGCGCGCTGGAGCAACGCAGCCAGACGCTGGCCGTGGCGACCATGTGCATCGGCGTGGGCCAGGGCATCGCCGCGCTGATCGAGCGGGTGTAGGGCAGGATCAGGCCTGCCTCGTCTGCTCGACCAACTGGGCGAGGTGATCGCGTTCCCGCCGAACCGCCTCGTCCACCACTTGAGCCGGCGTCAGCCCGACCGTGTCACGGAAGATGAGGTCGCCAATCGAGGCGTGAGGTAACTCGGTGGTCAAATTTCGGATCATCTTTGCGCCATCGTTTACAGGAGTGTCAGGATCTCGCAAGAGAGTAACGAGATGCTCCAACTGCTGGTAATCAAAACCTTCCTCCAATAAGTCTCCAAACATTTCCTTGTGTCTATCAAACGATTTATGATTGTGTAGTATGTCTATGTAGCGTTTTTGCGCAAGGATGGCATCGTCTACGATCTCAGGCGGCGTTAGATGTCGGGGATCATGAAACATCCGGTCACTTAAGAACGTATGGGGTAACTCCCGCCGCAGCTTGTTGACGTACGTCATATCGTCGTCGTCTTCCAATGTGCAGGAGAAAACCAAGCGCATAAGTGCGATCATTTCGTTACGCGTCATGTCTTAGTATCTCCCATAATGATGAGCAGCGTGACCAGTTGGAGTGATGACAACCATCTTCGACATGTCATACACGGCACCTCCCATTCCGATCGCCGGGTCGTGGTGCAGTATCCACGTTCCGGAAGGTCCTCTTCTCAAGGAATGCGATACGAACGGTGCCTTCCCGGAACGCATACGCCCGAGGTCTTCGTCTGTGAATTGCCGAGCTAACTCTGGCACTCCTGCAACGGCTCTCCAAAACGCATTGCGGAAAGCACCAAAGCTGGCAAACTGCTTCCCATTGAGCTTTGCCGCCACTTGCCCAGGGATGGAAACACCGATGTGAGTCTTCCTTGAATCCAACCACAAACCTTCTATCCGGCGTAACGGAACACTCGTAGTAGCCGTTCCAAGAGAGTTGCGACGGTCGGTGGCCGTCTTGCCAATGCCGCGGGCGCGCAGGAGATCCAACTCGGCCTGGATCTCAGCATTGCTTTTCCCTTGTGCTGTGAGGCGCTGGACAAGGGCACGTTCCTCATCGGTCCGCACCTCGACGCCGCTCCCGGGCACCGGTCCTTTCACGGCGGCCGAGAGAACCCGCAAGGCGTCCGGCTCGTCGGCAGAAGCGTGGAGGAACAGCTCGGGGTTGCTCGCGCGACACGCATCACGCGCTCGGCCACCGCCAGCATTTCCGGCCCGGTCTACGGGGTGTCGAGCCTCCACGGGCCTTTGAACTCCACCCACAGGAAGGCGTAGGCGGCGACTACGTCCGCCGGCTTGGATGGGTCCAAGTCAAAGCGGTGCATCGTGTCGCGGATGTCCTCGCGTTGTGCCATCTCGCGAAGGATCGGGGCCGCTACGAGAATTGAGCCGCCGAGCAGTGACCCCCATGGAATGCGACCAACCAGCGGTTCGGCTGGGATGGTTTCCGCAAGAGGCACCACACCCGACATGTCACGGACAAACGTCAGCAGACCGCCTTGCTAGTCTAGGTGGTCGTCTGCCTCCCTTAAGAAGCGCTTGAATCGATGGAGCCCGATCTGTTGCGCCGCGCTTCCCAACGCGTCGGCCGCCGCACGGAGGTCTGCGAAACCACGCGCGTCGCGGACCAGGCGAGCCGCCTCTACGACATCGCCGATGCCGGGCGCATCCGGGTGTATACCGAACACGCTACATGCGATGGCAGCAGCCCAAGCGGCAAGGCGTGCACCGTCGCGGTAAGCAGGCGGTCAAGCCGCGCATGGTCGTCAGGATCAAGCTTCGCCGCATCGTGATAACGCTTTGATCTCGGCAACCCGACGACCAACGTGTGTCCGAGAGCGTGGATACGCTCTGCCAGCGAGCCAACCGGCTCCCACTTTGGCGCATCGGCGTCATGAGGCGAAGTACCATGCCCAAACCAGCCATGGGATTGCCGTCCTTGATATATCCAGCTCTCGTTCCCGATCATCCCGAACCTATAAAAGTTCGGTCTTTGTTCTCACATGATCCGGGACAGTTTCAAGGCCAGACCTAAGTGGCTAACTTAGGATTTGGCTATCGCGCTAGCTCGTCCTGCGTCGTGGATCCAGCGCCCATCCCAGCGCATCCGCAGCCGCATTCACCAGCACCACGAAGGCTGCCCCATACAGCACCACCGCCATCAGCATCGGCAGGTCGAGCGTCTGCAGCGCGTCGTAGGTGAGCCGGCCCACGCCGTGCAGGCCGAACACCACCTCCGTCAGCACGGTGCCGCCGCCCACCAGCGCGCCGAAATCCAGGCCGAACAACGCCACCATCGGCAGCACCGAAAGGCGCAGGGCATGGCGCAGCAGCACCGCACCCTCTCCCACACCCTTGGCACGCGCGGTACGAATCGGGTCGGAGAGCAGCGCCGCCTGCAGGCCGGCATGCAATACCCGGCCGTAGACGCCGGCATACAGCAACGCCAGCGTCGTCCACGGCAACACCATGCTGCCGAAGGAGACATCTAAACCCAGGGGCGGCAGCCAGCCGAGCAGCCAACTGCCGTGGAACACGCGCTGCGTCAGAAGGTTGACGACCTCGCCCAACCAGAAGGCCGGGATCGACATGCCCACCAGCCCGGCGCCGATCGCCAACCGGCCACCCAGGCGGAAAGCGGTCGCCAGGAGCGCGATCGCCAACCCTCCAGCCAGCCACAGCACCGCCGCGCCAGCCGAGAGCAGCAGCGTCACCGGCGCGGCGGCCAGCACCGCCGGCACCACAGCCTGGCCAGGGTTGCTGAAGCTGGTGAGGTCGCGGGTGACGAACATCCGCCGCATCAGGCGCACGTATTGCACGGGCAGCGGCCGGTCCAGGCCGTACTCCGTGCGGATCGCCGCGAGGGTTTCGGGGCTGGCGCCGCGGCCCGCCAGGCGGGCGGCCGGGTCGGCGCCGGGTGCGGCGAAGAAGATCAGGAACACCACGACGCTCATGCCGAACAGCACCGCGGCCGCTTGCCCGGCGCGCCCGATCATCGGCGCAGCCCGTCCGCCAGCCGGTTCAGCAGCAGCACCGTCACGACCACGGCCAGGCCGGGTGCGACGGCAACGGCCGGGCGGCTGTAGATCAGCCCCTGCCCGTCCGCGATCAGCGTGCCCCAGCTGGCGTCCGGCGGCTGCACGCCGACGCCGAGCACGGACAGGGACGCCTCGGTCAACAGGTCGAACGCCATCACCGTGGGCGCGAACAGCAGCAGCGTGGCGGCGACATGCGGCACCACGTGGCGCCACACGACGTGCGGCCAGGTGCCGCCGACCGAGACCGCCGCCTGGACGAACTCGGTCTCCCGCAGGGAGAGGACCTGCGCGCGCACCGGCCGTGCGACATAGGGAACGAAGACCATCCCCAGGATCGCCGCCGTCAAGGCCGGGTTGTCCGCGTCGAACGTCACCGGCCCGATCCGCAGGCCGCTGCTGGCCAGCGCGGCGGACAGCGAGATGGCGAGCAGGAAGACGGGGAAGGCCCACAGCATGTCCAGCAGCCAGCGCAACACCGCGTCCACCAGCCCGCCGGTGGCGCCCGCCAGCACGCCGATCCCGCAGGCGAGCAACAGGGTGACGACGGTCGCGGTGGCGGACACCAGCAGCGACGTGCGCCCGCCATACAGCAGCCGCGCCGCCACGTCCCTGCCCTGCCCATCGGCACCGAGCAGGAACGCGCCGCCCCACCCCGGCCCGATCGGCGTCGCCCCCAGGCCGAGGCCGGCCGTGTTCAGCGCAAGCACGGCGGCGGTGCGGCCGTCGCGCGTGGTGGTGCCCTGCACGTTGGAGCGGAACGGGTCCGAGCCGGCGACACGGGCGGCGTAGACGGGGGCAAGCAGGCAGGCGAGCACGATGAGCAGCAGGCCCGCCACGGGCGTGCTTAGGCAGGCCCTCACCCAACCCTCTCCCAGAGGGAAGGGGCTTCTTTACTTCTCGCTCTCCCTTTGGGAGAGGGTCGGGGTGAGGGTCCAGCCATCATCACCGCACCCGCGCCTGCGCCAACAGCCAGTGATACTGCTCGTGATAGGCGAAGCCTTCCACCCGGCGCGAGGTCACGTCGATGTAGCGCGGGTTGAACAGCACCGCGAAGGCGGCGCGGTCCGTCACCTCCCGGTCGATCGCCGCCCAGCCCGCCGGATCGCCGCTGTCCGCCACTGCCTGCATGCGCGCATCCAGCGCCGGGTCGCACAGCCCGGCGAAGTTCACCGAACCGTCAGTCCCCGGGTGGTAGGACGCGCAGCCGAACAGCAGCGGCAGGAAGTCGGTGGCGCCGGGATAGTCGCTGTACCAGGGGGTGAGGCTGATCTGCACATGGTTGGCGGTGTTCTGGATGTAGGTGAACTGCAGGTTGCCCGACAGCACCCGCAGCCGCGCGTCGAAGCCGAGCTGGCGCAGCACGTCCAGCACGTAGGTCCCGATCGAGCGCTGGACCGCCGAGGTGTCGATCACCAGCGTCACCGCCATGCCTGCCCTCCCACTTGCCCGCACCAGCGCCTGCGCCGCCGCCAGGTCGTGGGCGAACGGACAGTATGGCGCGTAGCCCGGCAGGCCTGGCGGCAGGATCTGGCAGGACGGCGTCGCCAGCCGCGGGCCGCCGAACAGCTTGACCGCAGCGTCCCGGTCCACCGCCATGTTCACTGCCCGGCGCACCCGCGCGTCGTCGAACGGCGGCTCGTGCAGGTTCATCGGCAGGAACCAGATCGCCAGCGCCGGGCTGGTGTGCACCTGCGCCGCATACTTCGAGCCGAGTTCGCCCAACCGGTCGAGCGGCGGCGTCTCGAACATCCAATCCGCCTGGCCGTTCTCGACCTCCGTGACTTCCGCCTCATCCTCCAGGCCGAAGCGGTATTCGATCGTGTCGGGGTTGCCGGGCGGCTGCGCCTCCAGGCTCCAGGGCTGGAACAGCGGGTTGCGTTCCAGCCGCACGCCGGTCGCCGGGTCGTAGGCGGCGATCACGTAGGGTCCGGTGCCGAGCAGCGGCCGCATGCCGGCGTCGTGGTCCGGGGAGGAGGCCGGCAACACGCTGGCGTGCGGCAGTGCGAGCTTGAGCAGGAAGTCCGGGTCCGGCCGCACCAGGCGGATGGTGAGCAACCCGGCCGCGTCGTCGGCCACCACGCCGGGCAACGTGCAGGTGGCGGGCTCACGCAGGCACCCTGCCGCGCCGACGATGCCACCGTAGAAGCTGCCGGCCGTCGGCCCGACGATGCGGAACAGCCGGCGCAGGGAGGCGGCGGCGTCGCTGGGGCGGACGGGGCTGCCGTCGGAGAAGCGGATGCCGGGACGCAGGTGGAAGGTGTAGAGGCGGCCGCCATCGCTCGGCTGCGGCACCGCATCCGCCAAATCCGGCACCAGCTCCAGCCCATCGGGCCCCGGCACGCGCCGGAATGCCACAAGTCCGTCATAGACGACGGTGAAAAGCTGCCAGTATTGCCCGGTGTAGTTGATCTGTGGGTCGATGCTGCCGGCGCCGGTGCTCGCCAGCAGGTGCAAGCTTCCTTCCGCAGTCGCGCCGGTGGCAGGCAGCAGCCACAGCGATGCGACGAGTATGAGCCGGAACCATGCCCTGCCCATGCGCGTCGCCCGCCGAAGCGAGGGACGTTCCCACCGGGCAGCGCGCGCCGCGGTCATCGGGCGCTGACCATGGCCCGCCACCCATGCCGGCTCGACGATCGCCGAGCCGGCATGGGTGGTCGTCTTACGCCCGGCCGTTCAGCGGTTCGGCCAGCAGGCGCCGCGCTGCGGCCCGATGTGCCAGCCCGCAGGACAGGCGATCGGCGGATAGCCATGTGTATAGTGCCCGAGCGGGTGACACCTGCCATCCAAGCCGTTGCGCCAACCGTCGGGGCCGCAGCCCTCCGCCACACGCACGATGGCGCCGCCGCCTTGCTGGAAAGGCTGCATGGCCGGCATGGCGGCTGACGCCGCACCTGCCAGGCCTGAAGCTGCGAACAGACCGAGGATCGTCGATTTCAGCACGGCGCTCTCCAAGTTGGCTGGACGGAACAACACGAAGGCCGCGAGGTCGTTCCGGCACGTCACAAAACTTTACGTCAGGCTTGGCGCGCGCCCGGGCGCGGTCCGGACCCGACGCAGCACGCTGCTGGTCAGGGTCGTGCACCCGTGTCAGACTATGGGCAAAACGCATGATGGGAAGGTGCCATGGCACACAAGAGCGGTCGGCACTTTCTCCAGATCCCCGGGCCGAGCAACGTGCCGGACCGCGTCCTGCGAGCCATCGACATGCCGACGACGGACCATCGTGGCCCCGACTTCGCCAAGCTCGGCCGCACCGTGCTGGAAGGTTGCCAGCGCGTGTTCCAGACCTCCGGCCCGGTGGTGATCTTTCCAGGCTCCGGCACCGGCGCTTGGGAGGCGGCCATCGTCAACACGTTGTCCGCCGGGGACCGCGTCGTCATGGTGGAGACGGGGCAGTTCGCCAGCCTGTGGCATGCGATGGCGAAGCGGCTTGGGCTGGTGGTGGACCTGATCCCCGGCGATTGGCGGCACGGCGTGGACGCCGCCGCGATCGAGGAGAAGCTGCGGGCCGACACGACGCACGCCATCAAGGCCGTGATGGTGGTGCACAACGAGACGTCGACCGGCGTCACCAGCCGCATCCCGCCGGTGCGCGAGGCGCTGGACCGCACCGGACACCCGGCGCTGCTGATGGTGGACACCATCTCCTCCCTCGGTTCGGCGGAGTACAGGCATGAGGCCTGGGGCGTGGACGTGACGATCGCCTGCTCGCAGAAGGGGCTGATGCTGCCGCCGGGCCTGGGCTTCAACGCCATCAGCGAAAAGGCGTTGGCCGCCGGCAAGGTGGGCGGCATGCCGCGGTCCTACTGGGACTGGGGGGAGATGCTGGCCTCCAATGCCACCGGTTACTTCCCGTACACCCCGTCCACCAACCTGCTGTACGGCCTGCGCGAGGCGTTGGCCATGCTGGAGGAGGAGGGGCTGGACCGCGTGTTCGCCCGCCATGCCCGCCACGCCGCGGCCACCCGCGCCGCCCTGCGTGCATGGGGGCTGGAGAACCTCTGCCTGGACCCGCGCGACTACTCCCCCGTGCTGACGGCGGTGCTGATGCCGGAGGGGCATGACGCCGACCGCTTTCGCCAGGTGGTGCTGGACACGTACGACATGTCGCTCGGCACCGGGCTGGCCAAGCTGAAGGGTCGGGTGTTCCGCATCGGCCATCTCGGCGACTTCAACGACCTGATGCTGATGGGCACGCTGGCCGGGGTGGAGATGGGGCTGCATGCCGCCGGCGTGCCGCATCGCCAGGGTGGCGTGGGCGCGGCGATGGACGTGCTCGCCGGCCGCAACGCAGAGCAGGCCGCAAAGGCCGCCTGAGCCACCGTCCGGGAGGACCGTCGATGACCCGCCTGTTTCGGCTGCGCGCCAGCAACGTCGTGCTGATCCTGCTGTGCGCGATGTACTTCATCACCTATATCGACCGCGTGAACATGAGCTCGGCGGCCGAGTCGCTGAAGCAGGACCTTCACCTGTCCAACACGGACATAGGGTTCGCCTTCTCCGTGTTCGGCTATCCCTATCTGCTGTTCCAGGTGATCGGCGGCTGGTTCGGGGACCGCTTTGGCGCTCGTTGGACGTTGGCGATCTGCGGGGCGGTGTGGGCGGTGGCCACCATGCTGATGGGCGCGGTGGAGGGCCTGTCCTCCCTGGTGGTGATGCGCGTCCTGCTCGGCTTCGGCGAGGGCGCCACCTTCCCGCTCGCGACCAAGGCCATGGCGACTTGGCTGCCTGGCGGCAAGTCCGGCTGGGCGCAGGGCATCACCCACGCCTTCGCCCGACTGGGCAATGCCGTCACGCCGCCGCTGGTGGTCGCGCTCATCGTCTATGTCAGCTGGCGCGGCTCCTTCGTGATCGTCGGCGCCGCGTCGATGCTGTGGGTGCTGGCATGGGCCTGGTACTTCCGGGACGAGCCGGCGAGACACACCGGCGTGTCGCCCGGCGAGCTGCGGGGCATGCCGCCGCCGCGGCCCCGCGGAGCGGCCAACCCGGTGCCCTGGGCCGCGCTGCTGCGCCGCATGGCGCCGGTGATCTTCGTGTATTTCTGCTATGGCTGGACGCTCTGGACCTTCCTGTCCTGGGTGCCGCAGTTCCTGTTGCACGCCTACAACCTCAACCTGAAGAACTCGGCGCTGTTCGCTTCCCTGGTGTTCACCGGCGGCGTGGTGGGCGATGCGCTGGGCGGCTTCGTCAGTGACTGGCTGTTGCGCCGCACGGGCAACCTGCTGACCGCGCGGCGCAACCTGGTGGTGTTCGGCATGGCGGGCTCGCTCGCCTGCTCCGTGCCCATCCTGTTCATCGGGGACGCCACGGTCGCGGCGCTGTGCCTGGCCGGCACGTTCTTCTTCGCCGAGCTCACGATCGGGCCGATGTGGGCGATCCCGATGGACATCGCCCCCGCCCATGCCGGCACCGCCAGCGGGCTGATGAACACCGGCTCCGCCCTGGCGGCGATCCTGTCGCCGCTGGTGTTCGGCTGGGTGATCGACGCGACCGGCAACTGGACGCTGCCGTTCGTCGGCACCATGGGGCTGATGCTGGTGGGGCTGGTCGCAGCGTTTGCCATGCGGCCGGACAACCGCTTCGCCGGCGACCACAGGATGGTGCCAACCCTTGCTTGACGCCGCCCTCGCCGCCCGGCTGCGGCGGGAGGTCGAGGGCGCGGTCCTGCTCGGCGCCGGCGACCGCGGGCGGTACGCGACCGACGCCTCCATCTACCAGGTCATGCCGTTGGGCGTCGTGGTGCCAAAGACGGTCGCGGACGTGCAGGCGGTGCTGGCCCTGGCGCGCGACGGCGGCGTGCCGGTGCTGCCCCGCGGCGGCGGCACCAGCCAGTGCGGACAGACGGTCAACCGCGCCATCGTGCTGGACTGCACCAAGCACCTGCGCGGTATCCTGGCCGTCGACCCGGCGGCACGCACCGCGACGGTGCAGCCGGGCATCGTGCTGGCCCACCTGAACGCGGCGCTGAAGCCGCACGGCCTGTTCTTCCCGGTCGACCCGTCCACGCAGGCGCGCTGCACCATCGGCGGCATGGCGGCGAACAACTCGTGCGGCGCCAAGTCCATCCGCTACGGCCTGATGGCGGACAACGTGCGCGGCATCGACGCCATCCTGGCCGACGGCACCCCCCACCGCTTCGGCCCGGTGGCGGACAACCTCGGCGACATGCCCGCCCCCGTGGCCGCCCTGGTGCAGCGGCTGCGCGCCCTGGGGGCCGCGGAGGCGGACGAGATCGCCGCCCGCTTCCCGCACCAGCTGCGCCGGGTGGGCGGCTACAACATCGAGGTGCTGACCCCCCGCGCCCGGCGGGAGGGCCGTGAGAACCTGGCCCGCCTGCTGGTGGGCAGCGAGGGCACGCTCGCCTTCTCCGCCGCGCTGGAACTGCAATTGGCGCCGCTGCTGCCGCGCAAGATGGTCGGCATCTGCCAGTTCCCCAGCTTCCGCGCCGCCATGGAGGCCAGCCGCCATCTGGTGTCGCTGGACCCCGAGGGCGTGGAGCTGGTCGACCGCACCATGATCGACCTGGGCCGCGCCATTCCGATCTACCGCAAGACGATCGACCGCATGCTTATGGGCGACCCGGACAGCCTGCTGCTGGTCGAGTTCCACGGCCACGAGGACGCGCCGCTGCTGGCCAAGCTCGCGGAACTCGACGGCGCGATGGCGGACCTCGGCCATCCCGGCGCCGTGGTGCGCGCGACCGACCCGGCGTTCCAGGCGGACATCGCCGAGGTGCGCGAGGCCGGGCTGAACATCATGATGTCGATGAAGGGGGACGGCAAACCCGTCTCCTTCATCGAGGATTGCGCCGTCGACCTCGCCGACCTGGCCGACTACACCGAGCGGCTGAGCGATGTGTTCGCCCGCCACGGCACCAAGGGCACCTGGTACGCCCATGCCAGCGTCGGCTGCCTGCACGTTCGCCCGGTGCTGAACATGAAGGACGGGGCCGACGTGCGCACCATGCGCGCCGTGGCGGAGGAGTGCTTTGCCCTGGTGCGCGAGTACAAGGGCAGCCACAGCGGCGAACACGGCGACGGCATCGTCCGCTCCGAGTTCCACGAGAGCATGTTCGGGCCCCGCGTGGTCCGCGCGTTCGAGGCGGTGAAGGACGCGTTCGACCCGGCGGGGCTGCTGAACCCCGGCCGCGTGGTGCGTCCGCCGCGCATGGATGACCGCTCCCTGTTCCGCTACCCGCCCGGCTATGCCGCGGACCCCGGCTTCACCCCGGTGCTGGACTGGTCCGAGCAGCCGCAGGCAGCGGCGGGTGGGGCGCGCGCCGGGCTGCTGGCCGCGGTTGAGATGTGCAACAACAACGGCACCTGCCGGAAGTTCGACGCCGGGGTGATGTGCCCGTCCTATCGCGTGACGCGGGACGAGGTGCACCTGACGCGGGGCCGCGCCAACACGCTGCGCCTGGCGCTGACCGGGCAGCTCGGCCCCGGCGCCATGGCCGGCGACGACGTGGCCGAGGCGATGAAGCTGTGCGTGTCCTGCAAGGCGTGCCGCCGCGAGTGCCCGACCGGCGTCGACATGGCCAAGATGAAGATCGAGGCCCTGGCCGCCCGCGCTGCCCGCCACGGCGTGCCCCGGCGCGACCGCCTGGTGGCGGAGCTGCCGCGCTACGCCCGGATGGCGGCTGGCCTGGCGCCGCTGGCCAACCTGCGCAACCGCGTGCCGGCGCTGGCCCGGCTGGGCGAGCGCTTCCTTGGCATCGCGGCCAGCCGCCACCTGCCCGAATGGCGTCGCGACTGGTTCCGCGACGACGAGGCGGACCGCGACGGCGACGTGCTGCTGCTCGCCGACACGTTCAACCGCTACTTCGAGCCGGAGAACCTGCGTGCCGCGGTGCGCGTGCTCCGCGCTGCCGGCTTCCGCCCGGCCGTCCCCAGCGCCGGCGCCCGCCCGCTCTGCTGCGGCCGCACCTACTTGTCCGCCGGTATGGTCGACCGCGCCCGCGCCGAGGCCACCCGCACCATGGCGGCGCTGGCGGGCGACCGGCTGGTGGTGGGGCTGGAACCCTCCTGCCTGCTGACGCTGCGTGACGAGTTCACCTCCCTGCTGCCCGGCCCCGCGGCCCGCTCCCTGGCCGACCGCGCCCTGCTGATCGGCGAGTTCCTCCAGCGCCACGCCCCGGACCTTCCGCTGGGTCCCCTCCCCGGCACGGCCCACATCCACGGCCACTGCCACCAGAAGGCGTTCGGCGCCTTCCCGGACGCGGTCGCGCTGTTGAAGCGGGTGCCGGACCTGACGGTGCAGCCGATCACCTCGTCCTGCTGCGGCATGGCGGGCGCGTTCGGCTACGGCGCGACGACGCAAGAGGCATCCCGCGGCATGGCCGAGGCAGGGTTACTCCCGGCCGTGCGCGCCGCCGGGACCGACGCCATCATCGTCGCCGACGGCACCAGCTGCCGCCATCAGATCGCCGATCTTGCCGGGCGAACGGCGGTGCACTCGATCCGCATGATTGACAAGGCAATCAAGGGCACGGCCACCGCGACGGCTTTGGCAACGTAGCGCGTCTGCCGCTCGCCCGGACGATGTTATGTCGGCAGCACCAACGACCAAGCGGCCGGCGCGGCGGCATCGGCTGCTGCCGCGCGCATGCGGATGCGGGAGATGATCGATCGGCTGGTTGGCGAGTCCGTGCCGCCTTGGAAGGACCAGATGGGCATCATTCTGGATGACGGCGCCTTCCAGCGAGCGATGCAGCATGTGGCGATGGACGAGGCAAAGGTCCTTTGGGCGGAGTTCGATGCTCAGATGGAACGGCTCTACGCCATTTAGGCCAGCTTGCCGGCGACGCCCACGCCGTAATGGTAGCCCGACGACTCAAGCCGTGGTGCTGCTGAAATCGGATAATTCGGTCAATACCATGTATCCGGTCGGCAACGTGCGACCCTACGTGCCATGACACGGCTGAAATCGCTCTCGATACCCGGCTTCGACGCAGCCAGGGACGTCGTCGTCGACTTCGACATGGACGGCCTCGGACGCCACGTAGCGGTTCTCAGGAGTGCATACGGCACGCGGGTGGTGACGGAGCAGGGCGAACTCAGCCTGCCGCCCAAGGCGGCGCACCGGGTCGGCACGGCTCGGCTGCTACCCGGTGACCGCGTCCTGGTCGACCCCGTGGCACCTGTCACCGATGCGGCCAGCGAGAGCTGCGGCATCGTCTCGGCCGAGCGCTTCGAGGTGGGCTCCTTCGGGGTGCCGCATGACATGTTCACCGCGGGGGACTGGGCCTTCGCCACCTACGACGAGAGTACGATGCTGTCCGTCAGGGAGCCGTCATTCGAGGCAGACGTCGTCACCGTGTTCAATGGCGCGAGCAGTTGCCGCCTCTTCGGGCTATCCGATATCTTGGCCCGCCGTAGGGAAGAGCCGGATGCCTACGCGGTGACCGCCGGCTGCGCCACGCGGGCCGGCGAGTTCACCTTTGTCGCGTTCGGCTCGGTGTGGCTTTGGACGCTCAATGCCGGTAGCCGCACCTGTCGTGCCGTGCAGCCGCAGGTGACGTTCGAGGACTCCGAGGAGGTCGAGGCGCTGGCGGTGGATGGTCCTGCGGCCGTGCTGATGTTCGCTCGCCGGGACGGCCTGGAGCTTGCCTGGGCAGACCGTGGAACGGGTGAATGCCTGCGGCGAGAAAGCGTTCCGCTCGCCACCCTGGCCGACTACGTGCAGGAGCCGGTCTGGCAGCGGCCGGCCGGCAACTGGGGACTGAACGCCCGGGTGCGCGGCATGGACGGAGGGCGGTTCCTCCTCTGTCTGCCGCGACGGGTTCTGCTGCTGGAAACGACTGCGAAGGTCACTGCCTGACTGCGGTGCGTGGTGGGACTATTATTCTGGAAAACTAGAGCCATCGTTTGTTCACGTAGCACGAGCCATCACTGACGTGCAGCAGCGGACAGGATTGCGGCACGGGATTTTGCCTCGGCGGCATTCGTGGTGCGCAGCGTGTGGACGAGAAATTGGCCGAGCGCGGGCGAGAGGGATACGAAGGCGGAGAAAATAGGTGCTGTGCCGACGCACGGCATGGGGTGTCCGCAGTTTACCTCCTGTAGCACGAGAATGTGCCACAGACGCGGATACCGAGCCGAAAAGCCAACAAAACAATGGTTTAGAGAGCTGGCGTCCCGTAGGGGATTCGAACCCCTGTTACCGCCGTGAGAGGGCGGTGTCCTAGGCCTCTAGACGAACAGGACGTGACCGGGCGCTGCATTAGGACGAACGAGGCGGGTTCGCAACCCTCTTTGCCGCCGCAGACACCCGCTCGATCGCCGCAGCGCGTCGGCCGGTGCGGCACGCGTCGGAGCAGTAGCGCACCGTGTCCCAGTCGCGCGCCCATTTGCGGCGCCAGGTGAACGGCCGGCCGCAGGCGGCGCAGATCTTCTGCGGCAGGTCCGCCTTGCTCACCGTGCCAGCCCCACGCGCCCAACCACCTGCCCCGACCGAGGGTCGAGCAGCAGCACGCGGTCCGGGCCGCCGCCCTGGAGCAGCACCGCGAGCCGGTCGCCCGCAGCGCCCAGCGCCTGCATGCGCGTGCCTGCCGGCTCGTCCAGGACGAGCGCCGCCTGCAGTGCAGGCACGGACAGGCGTCGCACCACCGTCACCGCAAGTGTCGCAACGCCGAGCACGATCAGCACCCCCATCGCGATCACCACGGCCAACATCGCCCTCATCCCCATCTCGCCTCGCTGTGCCAGCCACGCTATGTCGGCGCTCATGGGCGATCTGCCAAACGGCATCTGGAGCCTCGTGGCCGGGCCGGCGGATGCCGGTGTTCGGCTCGACCGCTTCCTCGCGCAGCGGATCGGCACGGTGTCCCGCTCGCGCATCAAAGGCCTCATCGAGGCCGGGCATGCGCGCGCGCAGGACCGCATCGCCACCGACCCCGCTGCCCTGGTGCAGCCGGGGTGGTGCTACGTCGTGCAGCCGCCGCCTCCCCTGCCCGCCCGGCCCGAGGCGCAAGCGATCCCGCTGGACATCCTGTTCGAGGACGGGGACCTCCTGGTCCTGGACAAGCCCGCCGGCCTGGTGGTGCATCCCGCCGCCGGCAACCAGGACGGCACCCTGGTGAACGCGCTGCTGGCGCATTGCGGCGACAGTCTGCCCGGCATCGGCGGAGAGCGGCGGCCCGGCATCGTGCACCGGTTGGACAAGGACACGTCCGGCGTGATGGTCGCGGCCAAGACGGACCTCGCCATGGCCGCCCTGGGGGAGGCGTTCGCCACCCGCACCTTGCAGCGCTCCTACCTGGCGCTGTGTTGGGGCATACCGTCGCCCTCCACGGGCGAGATCGCCGGCGCGATCGGCCGGGACCGACGCGACCGCAAGCGCATGGCTCTCGTCACCAGCGGCGGCAAGGCTGCGCTGACGCATTATCGCGTGGTGGATGCCTGGCATGGCGCGGTGGCGCTCGTGGAGTGCCGGCTGGCCACCGGGCGCACCCACCAGATCCGTGTGCACCTGGCGAGCGCTGGCCATCCGATCGTCGGCGACCCGGTATACCTGCGCCGTGCCCCTGCCGCTGCCCGGCTGCTGCCCGGCAATGTCCGCAGCTCCCTGCTGGCCTTCCCGCGCCAGGCTCTGCATGCGGCGCTGCTGGGATTCCAGCATCCGCGGACCGGAGCGGAGCTTCGCTTCGAAACGCCGCCGCCGAAGGATTTCCAGGCGCTCCTGAGCACTCTGCGCCCGTCGCTGGAACCCCGTTAGTTGCATTTCGTTTGACAGGACCAGCGCGGTCCTGTATCACCACCTTATCGATGCGCTTGGACCGGCGCCATCCAGGAGATCGCTGCCTCGAATCGGGGGTGATCGCCAGGACGTGAGGAGCCGAACACGCATCTGCGCTTGGCCTGCTCTGCAACCGGGATCAACCTTCGCCGTATTGGGTGGGTGTCCGTCTGTGCGGGCAAAAGGAGTCTGTCATGGCTGCTGCTGTGATCAATGTCGCACCCGAGGGCAACCTGTCCCGCTACCTCCAGGAAATCCGTAAGTTCCCGATGCTTGCTCCGGAAGAGGAGTTGGCGTTGTCCAAGGCCTGGCGCGACAGCGAGGACATGGACGCGGCGCACAAGCTGGTCACGTCCCACCTCCGGCTCGTGGCGAAGATCGCCATGGGATACCGCGGCTATGGCTTGCCCGTGGGTGAGCTGATCAGCGAGGGCAACGTCGGCATGATGCAGGCGGTGAAGCGGTTCGATCCGGATCGTGGCTTCCGGCTTGCGACATACGCCATGTGGTGGATCCGCGCGGCCATCCAGGAGTACATCCTGCACAGCTGGTCGCTGGTGAAGATGGGGACGACGGCCGCGCAGAAGAAGCTGTTCTTCAACCTGCGCCGCCTCAAGGGCCAGATGCAGGCGATCGAGGACGGCGACCTCCGGCCGGAACACGTGGCGAAGATTTCGCGTGTGCTGCAGGTGCCCGAGCAGGACGTCGTCAGCATGAACCGCCGCCTGGCCGCGCCGGACCACAGCCTGAACGCCCCCGTACGCGCGGACAGCGAGGGTGAGTGGCAGGACTGGCTCGTCGACGACGCGCAGAGCCAGGAGGCCGACCTTGCGGACCGGGAGGAGCTGTCGGGACGCAAGGCGCTGCTGGGAAATGCGCTGAAGTCGCTGAACGAGCGGGAGCGGCACATCCTCATCGAGCGGCGGTTGAAGGACAATCCCACCACGCTCGAGGAGCTGTCGCAGCAGTATTCGATCTCGCGCGAGCGGGTGCGACAGATCGAGGTCCGCGCCTTCGAGAAGCTGCAGAAGTCCATGAAGCAGCAGGTCATCGAGCAGCGGCTCTCCCTGCCGATGGCTGCCTGAACAGCGCCACGAGCCTCTCGCCGCCATGGCGGGGGCTCGTGCCCGCTACCGACCTGAGTTGGTGATCCACTCGTCCAGCAGCGTCTGACGCTCGGTCACCAGAGCGCGGCGCTCCTGTGCGGCCCTTGCATTGAGCAGGAACTGGGTCGCAAGTTCTGTGACCTGACCGATCAGCCATCCCATCCCGCTTGCCGTCCAGGACAGGAGCGGGCGGGCGGGGTCACCCAGTAGGGCGAGCGCCGCGTCCAGCGACCCGCCCTGCTCCCATAGCTGCCGCAGTGGCATGAAGACCGTCGCCGCCCCCATCAGGATCATCGCTCGTGCGTGGGCCTTGCCCCTGCCCGGCGCCGACGCGTACATGGCCATGCCCGGGCCGAGCAGCACTGCCAGCATCAGCGCCGTGCCGGGTGCAGTCGCCGCCACGATGCCGCAGACAAGGCCCTGGACCCAGAACCAGGACCGGCGCGCTGGCCGTGCGGTCGCAGCCTTCGCCATCAGCCGAACACGGCCCAGGCGAGCCCGACGACGCAGGACAGCAGGGCGACGCCGTCAGCGACCTCTTGGCCGACCCGGTGGGCTCTCGCATTCCGCCCCCGGGTCAAGTCGTCCCATCGCGACAGACTGGCCTCGATCGCCGCCAGACGCGCCTGTGCCCCGCTGAAGCCCGTCTCGTCGCCGGATTGTTCTTCCTGGTCATCCAGCACGGTGACGATCGACGGCAACTTGCCTGCCTGCGCCAGCATCGCCAGCCGCTTGGCGAGCCGTTCCCGCCGCGACCGGCTGCTGAAGTCGGAAAGCAGCGGTTCGACAGCAGCCACGGCCCATTGGCTGAGGAACGGCAGGTCGGCCGTCGACAGCTTCTCCTGCAAGCGGGCCAACAGGCGGAGTTGCGACATGAAGTCCGTCGCGGTCAGCGCCCCAGCAAGGCGGCTGAGGTCGGCGTCCAGGCGCTCGTCCCGGCGCGCCTCGATGAAGACGGCGATCTGGCGGTCGACCAGCGGCCGGTCGCCGCGAGGCGACCGCGCGGCATTGGCCTCCAGTGCGGGAAGCAGGTCGGCCAGGCGCGTCGCCCAGGCGCGTGACGTCGCAGCCGATTCGCAGGGGACCAGGGGGTTCAGGGAGTAGGACAGCCGCCAGGCGCCGGTTCCGGCGCGGCCGCCGCTGAACCAGTGGCGCGTCTCCAGGCTTTCCAGCTTGGCCACCGCGGGATCCCGCTCACCCTCGCGCCGCTCGTCCCACGCAAGGCCGACGTGGCCGGTGACGATCTCCGCCAGCACGTCTGCCTGCTCGGGCGCGTGGGTCAGGGCGTGGTCCAGCGCGCTGCCCAGTCCATCGGGCCAGAGCGCCAGCCGTCGCCACACCAGCGGCGCCGCCGGGTCCAGGATCGCCACCGCCCGGGTGATGAGCAACGCGTCCGCACGGCCGTCCGCCGCCAAGACCTCGGCGTCCCGCTGGCGCACCGCCTCGTCGATCGCCGCCGCCGCCGTCACGTCGCCCACGCCGCGGCGCAACCAGCGGTCGATGGTTCCGTTGCGCAGCATGGGGCCGGCGATCTCCGGCGACTGGCCCATCGCATGGGCCAACATGCGTCCGGTCCATGCCGTGTTGCCGCCGATGTCCAGCGGGCGCTGGGCGCGGCGCGGCGGCCGTGCCGCGATGCGCCGGGCTCGCGCCGCGGCCGGGTTGGCCAGCAGCGACGGGGACGGCCGGTGCTCCGGATCGTCCGCCAGCATGCCGCGGACCAGGTCCACCAGGCTCGGCGGCAGCCGGTGGTCGCCGACCAGGGCGGCGTAGCTGCCGACGTCCAGCTTGCTGCGCAGGATCTGCTCGTCGGATACGCCTTCCACCGGGTTCTTGCCCAGCGCCAGCATCACCATCAACGCGCCCAGTGCGTAGACATCGTCGGCGATCCGCCCCTCGCCGCGCCCGGCCGGCAGGCAGACCGCGGAATAAGGCGGCTCCATCCAGCCCGGCTGGTGACAGGCGGGCGGCGCGGCCCAGGCGCAGCCGAGCGTCACCGGCGTGCGGGGCGCGGCCTGGAACAGGTTGTCGGCACGGATGGCCCGGTGCGTGACGTCGCGGTCCTGCAGTTCTCCCAGCGCGAGCGCCATCGGCTTCAGGACGAAATCCGTCAGTTCCGCCTCGGGCCAGGGGCGCAGCGGCGCCAGCAGCGAGGGGCCGGGCGGGACGGGGCAGACGACGAAGTAGCCGATCTCGCCAGATGGCATGGCCGCGGGGCCGTGCGCCAACGGCGGCAGGATGTGCGAGGTGGCAAAGCCGCCCAGGGCGGTCAGCGCGCGGACGCGCACCGGCCAGCCGCGGCGAACCTGCACCGCCATGTATCCGGCCAACCCGCTGCGATTGGCGCCGAAGGCGGCCAGCGGCGGCGCCACGTTGGCGAGCGGCTGGGCGAAGTCGATCGTGTAGATCCCGCCGATCAGCCCCGGCGCGGGTTCCTTCGTGGTGGTTGCCATTTTGGCGTGCCCGGTCCTTGCCAGGCCATCATGGCGGTAGCGAGGTTAACCAGACGTTGCCAGCTGCAGGATCAGCCCTCGAACGGATCGCGCATGAGGATGGTGTCGTCACGCTCCGGGCTTGTGGACAGCAGCGTGACCGGCGCCTCGACCAGTTCTTCGATGCGACGGACATACTTGATGGCCTGGGCCGGCAGGTCCGCCCAGGATCGCGCGCCGCGGGTGGAGCCGGACCAGCCTTCGACCGTCTCGAAAACCGGCCGGGCCGTGGCTTGCGCCCCCTGCGCCGCCGGGAAGCTGCGCACCGTCTGCCCCGCCACGTCGTAGCCGGTGCAAATCCGCAGCTCCGGCAGGCCATCCAGCACGTCGAGCTTGGTGAGCGCCAGCCCGGTGATGCCGCCCACCTTCACCGCCTGCCGCACCAGGGCCGCGTCGAACCAGCCGCAGCGACGCGGGCGCCCGGTGACGGTGCCGAACTCGTGCCCGCGCTCTCCCAGCTTGCGCCCGATCTCGTCGTTCAGCTCGGTGGGGAACGGACCGCTGCCGACGCGGGTGCAGTAGGCCTTGGCGATGCCGAGCACGAACCCCACGGCCGACGGCGCCACTCCAGAGCCGCTGGCCGCTGTGGCGGCGATCGTGTTGCTGCTGGTGACGAAGGGGTAGGTGCCGTGGTCCACGTCCAGCATCACCGCCTGCGCGCCCTCGAACAGGATGCGCTGGCCCGCGCGCCGGGCCTCGTCCAGACGCTGCCAGACGGGTTCGACATGCGGCAGGATGCGGGGTGCGAGGGCCAGCAGGTCGTCCAGCAGCCGCTGCTTCTCGAACGTCTCGGCCCCCAGGCCGCGCAGCAGCGTGTTGTGGTGCAGCAGCAGCTCGTCCAGCTTGTCCGAAAGGGTCTGCGGCTCGGCCAGGTCGCAGGTCCGGATGGCGCGCCGAGCGACCTTGTCCTCGTACGCCGGGCCGATCCCGCGGCCGGTGGTGCCGATCTTGCGGTCGCCGCGGGCTGCCTCGCGCGCCCGGTCGAGCGCCGCGTGCAGCGGCAGGATCAGCGGGGCATTGTCGGCGATGCGCAGGTTGGCCGGGGACACGTCCAGCCCCTGAGCCCGCACCCGGTCCATCTCCGCCAGGAGGGCCACCGGGTCGACCACCACGCCGTTCCCGATGACGCCCAGCTTGCCGCGCACCAGCCCGGAGGGCAGCAGGCTCAGCCGGTAGGTCTGGTTGCCCACGACGAGCGTGTGCCCGGCGTTGTGGCCGCCCTGGAACCGCACGACGATATCGGCCCGGCTGGCGAGCCAGTCCACGACCTTGCCCTTGCCCTCGTCACCCCACTGGGCGCCGATCACGGTCACGTTCGCCATCGTTATGCGTGTCCTAAGCTCCCCTTTCCGCGGGTGGAAAGGACTGGGGTGGGCGCCGTCGCGGTTTTGTCACGCGGGTCAGGCCTTGTCTATGCGAGGACACGGGCCATTCACTTTGCCGACGTTGCGATGGCGCGTCTGAGCTAGCAGGCTAACACTTGGCTCAGGCGGCACGGAGTGTAGATCGGATGCAGGCATTGGGTTCGATCGGCAGAATCATACCGGTCACTAAGGAGATACTTCCCGCAGGTAGCCATTGGAATCGCTGCTGCCCTACTCCGCGACAAGTGGCCAATCATGCCAACTTGCAAGGCAATCTCGATGCTGAGGATAGGGGAGAGACTTGGCGCGTGCTGGGATCAGCGACGGACGATCCGAATGGTCGCTTTTGCATGATCATCCGGAAGGCCGATGGCCTTATACTCGACGTCGGGATTTTTGCTGGTCCCGGCGGCCTTCCAGAATGAGTCACGTGGTACTTGCTGTCTGTACTGCCTCTGCACCGACCTACGTGGCAGGGATGTTGCGCTGCGTTTGACCACCAGCCTCCCACGCCCGCTGCCAGGAGCGCTAGCTCCGCAACGCCCGCTCCTCGACGACGGCGAGCATCGTCTTCAGCGTGTAGGGTTTCGGCAGGAAGGCGATGTCTTCCGCCGCCAGGTCGCCGCGGACGGCTTCCTCCGCGTAGCCCGAGGCGAGGATCGCCGGCATGCCCGGATGGAGAGAGCGCACGGCCCGCACCAGCGCAGGGCCGTCCATCCCGGGCATCACCACGTCCGACAGGACCGCGCACAGCTTGGCGCCATCCCCCTGTTCCGCGAGCAGCGCCAACGCCGCTTCCCCGGACTCGGCGCTCAGGACCGTCCAGCCGTCCTTGGTCAGCGCCCGGGCCGCGAGCCGGCGCACGCCATCCTCGTCATCGACCAGCAGGATCGTCCGGCCACCGGGCGGCGGCGGCGGCGCTGCCACGGCAGGCGGGGGCTCGACTGCGGCGGCCGGCACGGGCTCGGCGGCCGGCAGCTTGGGGATCGCCACCACGTCGCCATCGTGCCGGGGCAGGTAGATCCGGATGCGCGTGCCCTTCCCCAGCAGGCTGTCCACCGCCAGGAATCCGTCCGACTGGCGGATGATCCCGTGCACGGTGGACAGGCCCAGCCCGCTGCCGCCGCGCTCCCGCCGGGTGGTGAAGAACGGGTCGAAGATCCGGGGCAGCACCTCGGGCGGGATCCCCGTGCCGGTATCCTGCACCTCCACCATCACGTAACGCCCGGGCGGGATCGTCTCCTCGCCGCGGATCAGCGCGCGGTACAGCGTGATGTGCCCGGTGCGCAGGGTGAGCTGGCCACCCTCGGACATCGCGTCGCGCGCGTTGACGGCCAGGTTGACCAGCACCTGGTCCAGCTGCGTCGGGTCGACCCGCACGGTGCGGCCCGGATGCTCCAGCTCCAGCTCCAGCCGGATCGTGCTGCCGAGCAGGCGGCGCAGCAGCCCGGTCAGCTTCTCCACCGCATCGTTGATCGACACGGCACGGGGTTGCAGCGTCTGCTGCCGGCCGAACGCCAGCAACTGCCGCACCAGGGAGGCCCCACGCTCGGCGCTGGTGCGGATCTGCTCCAGGTCCTCCACCGTGTCGGTTTCCGGCAGGCCGCGGGCGAGCGCCTCGTCCGCCGCGCCGATGATCGCCGTCAGCAGGTTGTTGAAGTCGTGCGCGATCCCGCCCGCGAGCTGGCCCACCGCCTGCAGCTTCTGGCTCTGCGCCAGCTGCGCCTCCAGCCGCTTCTGCGCGGAGATGTCCGTGAGCTGGAGCACCGCGCCGCTGACGCTCTCATCGGCCTCGCGCAGGGCCACGGCCGAGATTTCGACCGTCTGTTCCGACACGCCGCCCTTGCCGCGCAGCATCGACACGAAGGAGCGGGGCGGCCGCCGGCCTTGCAGCGCCGGCGACAGCTCCTCCCACACCTCTTCCTGCCGCTGCTGGCAGAACAGGTTCTGCACCGACTGGCCGGGAGACAGGTCGCACTCCCGGTCCACCATGCGGCGCAGCGCCTCGTTCACCCGGACGAGCTTGCCCGCGTGGTCGACGATGGCGATGCCGACGGAGGCCTCCTGCACCAGCACCTGCAGCATGTCGTCCAGCGGGCCAGCCAAGCGCTCGATCAGCTGGCGCGGGCGCGGCTTGCGGTCCGCCCACGGCCACTCCCACCGGCGGGGGGCGAAGAAGGCCGTGGCACTCATCGACGGGCCCTGCCGCGCAGGCGCCATACGTAGGCGATCACTTCGGCCACCACTTTGAAATGCTCCGCCGGGATTTCAGCATCCAGTTCGACCTTATACAGCGCACGCGCCAAGGGCGGGTTGGCCACCAGGGGCACCCGATGCTCCCGCGCCACCTCACGGATGCGGGCCGCCACCTCGTCGACACCCTTCGCCACCACGCGCGGCGCCCCACCCTTCTCGCGATCGTAGACCAGGGCGATAGCGTAATGGGTCGGGTTCGTCACCACCACGGTCGCGGTCGGCACCGCCGCCATCATCCGCTTGCGCGCGCGCGACAGCCGGATTTGGCGCAGCCGCTGCTTGATCTGCGGGTTGCCGTCCGCCTCCTTGGCTTCCTGCCGCAAATCCTCCTTGCTCATCCGCAGGTCGCGGGCGTGCTTGTGCCGCACCCACCAGACATCGGCGCCGGCGATGACGACCTGCGCCCCCAGCAGCGTCATCGCGAGTTGCAGGACCTCGCGCATGATCCGCTCGGCCAGCTGGTCCGGCATCCACAGGGCGGCACTGCCCAGGGCGGCGACCCCGCCCGCCATGACGTGAAAGGCGGCGAAACCCAGCACGCCCAGCTTGACGACGGACTTGACCGCCTCCACCAGGCCGGCGATCCCGAACAGCCGCTTCAGCCCTCGCGTCGGGTTCAGCCGCAAGAGGTCGGGCATCAGCGCGGTGGGCCGCAGCACGAACCCGGTCTGCAGCAGGGATGCCGCGACGGAGGCGACCACCACGCCCAGGACCAGCGGCGCCGCCACCATGGCGATGGCGATGGCGGCCTGGACCATCGCGGCGCCCAGGTCCCGTGGTGCCGCGATGTCGAACATCGCGACCAGCCGGTTCGACATGCCATGCCCGATCGACGAGCCGAACATGGACAGCACCAGCGTCGCGGCCCCAAGTCCGGCCAGCGCCGGGACCTCGCGGGAGACGGCGACGCTACCCTCCGAACGGGCACGCTCCAGCCGCCGGGGTGTTGCGGCCTCCGTCCGGTCTTCGCCCTCCGCCATCGGCTACAGGCCCGGCAGGGTGTTGAAGCTGTCGCGCGCCGCCTCGACCCAGATCTCGGCCAGGCTCGTGGCGAGCACCGCCAGCAGCGCCAAGCCGCCGACAACCTGGCCGGGCAGTGCCGCGAAATAGATCTGCAACTGAGGCAGCAGCCGGGACAGCAGCCCCAGCGCCGCCTGCCAGACGACGCTGGCGATGAGGAAGGGCGCGGCCAGGCGCAGGGCAAGGCCGAACGCCGTGGCCACCGCGCCCACCGCGGCATCCACGCCGTCCGCCACCGGCATCAGGTGACCGACGGGCACCAGCGTGTAGCTGCCGGACAGGGCTGCCACCGGCATGGCCCACAGCCCCGTCCCCAGCACCAGCACCGGCGCCGCGAGTGCGAACAGCCGCATGACCACGCTGCTCTGGCCCAGCACCGGGTCGGGCAACACCACGCTGGTCAGCCCCAGCATGAGGGAGATGGTCTGCCCCGCCATCGGCAAGGCCAGGGCGATGCACCGCGCCAGCCAGCCCAGCACCAGGCCGCACAGCAGCTCGGCCCCTGCCATCATCGCCATCGGCCACACGCCCGGCGGCGCCACCAGCCCGACGCCGGGCAGCACCAGGGCGACGAGCGCGAGCGACAGCCCGACGCGCAGCATCGGAGGCGGCTCCGCCTCGCCGAGCCCCGGCAGCAGCATCACCGCCGCGCCCACGCGGCACAGCACCAGCATGAAGGCGAAGGCCCACGCGGGCAGGGCCGCCAGCAGCGCCGCCGTGCCGGGCGCCGCGATGTCCATTATTGGCCGCCGATGGCGATCAGCTGGTCGAACAGGCCCTGGGTGTAGTCGGTCAACGTGGCGAGCATGAAGGGCCCGGTCAGCGCTAGCATGCCCACGATCACCAGCGCCTTCGGCACGAAGGTGAGCGTCGCCTCGTTCACCTGCGTCACGGCCTGCACCAGCGCCATGAAGACGCCCACGACCATGGCCGCGACCAGCGCCGGCCCACCCATCTTGAGCACGACCACCATCGTTGCGTGCAACGCCGCACCAACCTCGCCCTCGCCCATGCCTGCCTCCGTTTTAGATCGGCATCTTCATGATATCCTGGTACGCCTGCACCACGCGGTCGCGGATCGCCGACGTGGTCTGCAACGCCAGCTCCGCCCGGTTCACCGCCGACACCACGTCGGTCAGGTTCCCGGTGCCGGAGATGGCCTCCGCGCTTTTCGCGTCGGCCTGGTGCCCGGCATCCACCACTCCCTGCAACGCCTGCGTCAGCGCGGTGCCGAAGCCCTCCAGGCTGGCCGGCTGCCCGGCCTGGACGCGGCCGTAGGCGCCCGCCGCGCTGGTGGCCGAAACCGATGGGCCAGGCACCGCGGGAATGCTCACTTCAGAAGGTCGACGGCACGCGTCAGCATCGAGCGGGTGACCTCCATCACGTTGAGGTTGGCGCTGAACGAACGCTGCGCCTCCCGCATGTCCATGACCTCGACGAAGCTGTTGACGTTGGGCGTGTGCACGTAGCCCTGCGCGTCCGCCGCGGGATGCGACGGGTCGTATCGCTTGGGGAACTCGGCCTTGTCGGTGCCGATGTTCTTGATGCCCACCGTCTCGGTGCCGATCGAGGCGTCCATCTTCTGCTGGAACGTCACGGTCTTGCGGCGGTAGGGGTCGGCCCCCGGCGTGTCGCCGGTGGTGTCCTGGTTGGCGAGGTTCTCCGCGATCACCCGCAGTCGGGTGCTCTGGGCGTCCATGCCGCGGGCGGAGATCGTCAATGCCTTGGTCAGGTCCATGGTGGCTCCTACTTGCCGATCGCCGTGCGGTACAGGCCCAGGTACTTGTGGTAGAGGGCCGTCACCAGATTGTGCGCGCTGTCGGTGTCCGCGACCTTGGTGAGCTGGTCCTCGATCGACACGGCGTTGCCGTCCGGCGCGCGTTCCGTCGGGCGCAGCATCGGGTCGGTGCGGCCGGCGTCGCCCGTGCCCGTCAGGTGCATCGGGCTGGTCTGGGCCATGTCCGGCAGGGCCTGCGCCAAGGTCTTGGCGAAAGGCTGCAGGTCCTTGGCGGCATAGCCGGGCGTGTTGGCGTTGGCGATGTTCTGCGCCAGCAGGCCTTGCCGCCGGTCGATCCAGGCCAGACGCTTGTCCGCCAGGTCGAACAACCCCATGCCGTCATTGCTCATGCGCCGCAGTGTCGCGCGCAGTGGTTTCCCGGGGGTTAATGCCGGCGGCGTGATCGTAGCAGCAACGCTTCGGTAATGCCTTACGGGTCTTATGAGGGTCATGACGAGTTCCCCCGGCCTCTTCGGCGCTTTCGATACGTCCGACTATGAGCGGACCGCCGTGCAGGCCGCCGTGGGCATGGCGGAGGGTCTGGCCCGGACGATCTGCATCGCCCGCCTGCTTGTCGACAACGGCCGCACGGTGGACATGACCGGACTGGACCGCGGGGTCGGCTTGCTTTGCGCCAAGGCGCTCGACCTGCCGCCGGAAGCGGGCCGGGGATTGCGGCCGCAGCTGATGATGGTGCTGGCCGAAGCGAACCGGCTGACGGAGGCGCTCAAGACCCAAGCCGCGTGACCGGATTGCCCCGACGGCAAAAAGCCGCCGGGCGCTTCTGAGGCAGAATGCCGAAAGGACGCAATGACGACCACTTCCGTGCTTACCGCCGTGGCAGCCCTGGCCGCGGTGCTGCTGCTGATCCTGCTCGTTGGCCGCCTGGCACGGATGACCCGGTTCGCCAGTCCCGGCCGCGGCGGCGCGTCCCGGCTGAAGCTGCAGGACTCGCTGGTGCTCGACCCGCGGCGGCGCCTGCTGTTGGTGCAGTGCGACGGCCGCAGCGTGCTGCTGCTGACCGGACCCACCGACCGGGTGGTGGGCTGGCTGCCGGACGCGGCACCGTGACCGCCCGCGCCGACTGGGCACGCGCCGTTGCCTTCGTCGTGCTGGGCGTGCTGCTGTTCCTGGCGTCCCCGGCGGTGGCGCAGTCCGTCAGCATCGACCTGGGTGCGGCGGGCCAGGCGGGCGCCACCGGACGGCTGGTGCAGCTGACGGCGCTGATCACCGTGCTCTCCGTGGCGCCCAGCCTGCTGGTGATGATGACGGCGTTCACCCGCATCGTCATCGTGCTGTCGCTGCTGCGCTCGGCGATCGGTGCCCAGGGGACGCCGCCCAACACCGTGCTGATCGGGCTGGCGCTGTTCCTCACCTTCTTCGTCATGCAGCCGGTGCTGGACCAGGCCTACACCACCGGGCTGCTGCCGATGACGGACGGGCGGGTCGGCGAGCTGGAGGGCCTGCGCCTGACGGCCGAGCCGTTCCGGCGGTTCATGGCCGCGAACGTGCGCGGCGCGGACCTGCAGCTGTTCCTGGACGTCGCGCACCTGCCGCCCGCCGCCACGCCCGACGGTGCGCCTTGGCGCGCGTTGATCCCCGCCTTCCTCATCGGCGAACTGCGCCGGGCGTTCGAGATGGGGTTCCTGCTCTATCTGCCGTTCGTCGTCATCGACATGGTGGTCGGCAGCGTGCTGATGAGCCTGGGCATGATGATGCTGCCTCCGGCGAGCATCAGCCTGCCCTTCAAGCTGATCTTCTTCGTGCTGGTGGACGGCTGGCGCCTGGTGTCCGGCAGCCTGGTGCAAGGCTTCGCTGGCGGGTGATGCAAACCGCGCCGGCTCCGGGCGTTAGGGATGCAAGCACGCACAGGAGACAGCCGTGAAGCAGCCGCATACGGAGCAGACCATCGACCACACGGACGGCCCGCAGAACACCGGCAACCACAAGGTGCCAGGCGCCGCGGACGCCGGTGGGGCCGATCGCCTGGGCGGCACGCGCGCCGGCGCCGAGAACGTCGAGCCGGATCGTGACAGCCGCGAGGAGTCGGTCGAGACGGGACCGGATGTCGACCGCGTCTCCGGGCTCGACGAAGTCGGTACCAGCACGAAGCAGGTGGAAAACAGCCGTGAACGCCACCCTGAGCGGGACGAGCACGGCAGGCTATAGGGCTGTGTGGGCCGGCAGCACGCTGGCGATATAGGGCGGCAGCGCGAAGGCGGCGGCATGGACCGCGGGGGACCAGTAGCTCGTCCGGCCCAGGATGCCTGCCGCCAGCGCGCGTGACTGCAGTTCCTCGGCCGGGAGCGCGGCGAGTGGATGGGAACCCGCGATGCCGATCGCCATGAAACCGCCGACATAGGTCGGCACGGCGGCGACATACGCGGAGACGGCGGCGAACACCTTGGCTCGCAGGGCCGTGGTGTCGCGCAACTCGTCGGCTTGCATGAACGGCACGCCGCATTGGTTCACCAGCACCCCGGCTGGCCGGAGAACGCGGGCGCAATCGCGGTAGAACGCCTCGCTGAACAGCACCTCGCCGGGGCCGGCCGGGTCGGTGCTGTCCACGATGATGACATCCACCGAAGCGGAAGCGGCCGCGGCGACGTGGGCGATGCCGTCACCGACGATGAGTTCCGTGCGTGGATCGTCCCACGCCGCGCCACCCACCACAGGCATGTGCGCCCGTGCCAGCCGGATCACCGCGGCGTCGATCTCGACCATCGTGGCCCGCTCCACGCCCCGGTGCTGCAGCACCCGCCGCAACACGCCGCCATCACCGGCGCCGATGATCAGAACCTGCCTGGCGGCGCCATGCTGGATCAGCGGCACGTGCGCGATCATCTCCTGGTAGACGAACTCATCCGCCTCGGTGACCTGGACCACGCCATCCAGCATCAGCACGCGGCCATGCGACGCCGTCTCCACCACGACGATGTCCTGGAACGCCGAGCGCTCACGGGCGACCTCGTGCACGACACGGAAGCTTTGCGCCCAGCCGGGATACAGCGTTTCGGAGAGCCAGGTCACCAAGCCCTCCTGCTCACCGAGCCCTTCCCTCCGGATCGAGGAAGGGTGAGGGTTGCGCAACGATGGACTGACCGGGACGTGCGGCCCTCACCCCGACCCTCTCCCAGGAGGAGAGGGAGAGGGAACGATACGAGTCAGAAACGGCCGCGACGCTGCTCGTCGAGGTCGACCCGGCCCGGCAGGAAAGCATCCTGCAAGACGGGAATGGCGTCATGCGGATTGCAATCGCCACACATGAAGATGTCGATCGCGGCGAAATGCCGCTCCGGCCAGGTGTGGATGGAGATGTGGCTCTCCGCGAGCACCACCACGCCGGACACGCCGCCATTCGGCGAGAAATGGTGGAAGTGGCTGTGCAGGATGGTCGCCCCCGCCTGCACCGCGGCAGCGCGCAACGCGGTGTCGATATGCACCGGGTCGGCGAGATTCTCGGCGTCCCAAAGGTCGGCGAGAAGATGCGTGCCGGCAAACTTCATGCCGTCCTTCTCGACGAAATAGTCCTTCCGATCCTCTCCCTCGAACACAGGAAGAGTGGCGATCGTCGTCTGGTTCTCGCTCGGAAGCTCCGAGACCATCCCCAGTTGAGCAAGTGCGTTCATCACGTACCCCCAAACCAGCAGATAGCCTGTTGGACGAAATCCGTCCCCTTGGGCCAAGGGGGCGGAGATAGGCCCAGAGGGGGGGGTGCGCAACCCCTATTCTGCGCCGCCACCCACCCGGGCCGAAATCAGTGCGAGCCGATCGCCGCCAGGCCCGCCGGCACCGCGCGGGCCAGCGCGACCTCCCCGGCCGCCCGCTTCAGGTCCCCCACGTTGCCGACGGGGGCCGCCGTCAGCAGCCGGAACATGTCGGCGCGCGGGCCGGCCATGCGCGCGACCTCCTTCATCCCCAGCAGCCGCAGGGCGGCGTCGTCCCCGGCGCGCGCCTGGGCGGATGCCAGGCGGAGCAGCGTGTCCTGCTGCGCCGGCGTCAGCGCGCCGTCGGGCGGGATGCTCCGCGCCGCCAGCGAGCCCAAGGCGGCCACGGCGCCGTGCCAGTCGCCCGCGTCGCCCAGGATGGTCGCGCGCAGGTCGTCCGCGGCATCGGTGTCGATGCCCGCCAGGATCGCCGCGGCGCCGCCCGGATCGTGCGCGCGGGCATGCAGCCGCGCGTCGACCAGGCCGCGTTGTTCCACCAACGCCGCGGGCAGGTCCGGTGCATCGCTGTTGGAAAGGGCGGCGGCCGCGCCGGCATCATCGCCCTCCCCCAGCCGCATCCGTGCCAGCCTGGCACCCAGCGATGCGCGCCCGGCGCCCGCAGGGGCTGCCACCATCATCCGCTCGATGATCGGCGCGGCCCGCTTCGGCAGGTCCAGCGCCGCAAGCTTGTCCGCCAGCAAGGCCGCGGATGCCGCCTGGTCCGCCTGGCCGACAAGCTCGGCGTTCTCCTCCGCCAGCGACACCAGGTCCATGGGCGGCAGGGCGCCGCCAGGTCCGTGCAGCATGTCGCCCATCAGCGCCGTCATCTTGGCATCGATCTTGGCCGTTGCATCCGGGAACAGCAGAAGGGTCTCCCGCAGCAACGCGAAGGCTTCGCGCCATTGCCCGGCCTGCGCCCGGAGCGATGCCACGCGGAGGCGCAGCGTCTCTTCCCGGTCATCCCCACGCCAGCTCAGGAATTGCCGTTCCAGCGCGTCCGCCGCCTCCTTCGGCTGCAGCGCGCCGCTCGCCAGGCGCAGCAGCGTGGCACGCGTCGCAGCGCGGGCGCTGGACAGGCGGTCCCGCCCGAGCGCCAGCGCGTCGTACAGGGTCAGGGCCTCCGCCGTCTTGCCCTGCGCCTCGAACCGCATGGCCCGGGTCAAGGCGAGCAACGGCTCGTCCGGCATCTTCGCAAGCAACGCGTCGGCCGCGGCCGGGGCGCCACCCGCGGCCATGGTTTCGGCGGCAAGCGGCAGCAGGCGGTTGCGCAGGGCCGCGGGGTAGGACAGCACCAGCCCCATGGTGCCGGCGAACACGGGCGCCGCCTCCGGCGACGCGGGATGGAGCATCGCCGTGAGCACGGCGCGCCAGAGGGCGATCTCGTCGCTGCCGGTCAAGGCGGGGTTCAGCAAGCCGTCGGCCTCGGCCGGGCGGTTGCTCATCAGCCCGGCGATCCCGGTCAGGCCGGCGACGTCCGGATCCTCGGCCGCGCGCGGGTCTTCCGCCACCGCCAGGCCCAGCAAGGCCTGCGCCTCCGCCCCGAGCCCCAGCGCCAGCATGGTCTGGGCGGCCCGCTTGCGCGGGGTCAAGCGGGCCTGGGCGGCTGCGCGGCCCTGGTCGGCCACCTGCATCTGCAGCCGCCGCAGCAGGGTGGCGGCCGGCTCGTCGGGAAAGTCGAAACGGCGGGTCAGCACGGCGGCGTCCTCCAGCGCGCGGGCGCTGTCCGGCGGCGGGGCCAGGGGGTCGCCGGTCTCGATCGCATAGCCTTCCGGCACCGGGCGAAGCTGGGCGCGGTCGGAATGCGGCTCGACGACCACGCCCTGCCAGCTCGGCAAGACGGTGAACTCCGGCACGCGATAGGCGACAGGCACGCCGGAGGTCGGCTGCATGGTGCCGACCAGCAGGTTCTCGCCGGTGGCGGGATCGGCCAAGACCACGACCTGCCCCAGCCCGGTCGCCGGGAACAGCAGGCGCGCCGGCCGCGGCACCGGCACCAACGGCGGCGCCGTGCCCGGCGTGGCGGCCAGCACCAGCGCCCAACCCTCCTTCCTCCGTTCCATGCGCAGGCTCCGGTCGGCCGGCACCTTGAGGCGGAGCAGGGTGGCCTGCGGCAGCACCTGCACGGTGGCGCCGGCCAGCATCGGGTCATCACCCAGAGCCGCGACGTCCAACGGACGGCGCTCGTCGAACACCAGCCACGCCTCGTCGCCGTGGCGGAACGCGGCAGCGGCGGCGGTGGCCCCGAAGGGAAGCAGGGCGGAACTGCCGTTCTCGCCCGGCGGCAGCGGCACGTGGGTCGCCGCCAGCGACATCGGTTCGGCGGCAGCCGGTGCCGGAGACGGAGACGGTACAGGCGGCGCCGGCGACGGCGTGGCCGGACCAGCGTCGCGGACCACCGGCACCACCGGCGCCGGTTCGGCGATGGCTGCCGGCGTGATCACGGCCGGCAGCACCGCCGGAGGCATGAGGACGTGGGCGGGACCCGCCAGCGGCGTCGGGGCTGGAACGCCAGCGGCCGGAGCGGCCCGATCCGCTTGCTTCGGCTGCTCCAATGCCGGACGGGCCGGTGCGCTCGCAGAAGGGCCGGTCGCCCGGACCGTTGCGGCGGGCTTGGCCACCGACGGGTCCAGCACATCGACCACCACGCGATTGCCGAGGCGCATGGTCCGCAGCTTGGCGCCGGGTGCAACGGTGAGCGTGGCCGTGCCGGTGCCGCCGGCCACGCCAAGGATGTTGCGGGTGGTGCCGCCGATCGCGGGCACGTCGCCGGCACCCGTGAAGCGTAGGGTGACCACGTCGCCCTCTCGTTCGACCTTGAACGGCGTGGCATCCGGGAACTCGAACACCACGCGGCCGAAGCCCGGGTGCGATCCCATCCGCACGTCGATCTTGTCCGCAGCCCACGCCAGGGCCGGGGCTGCCGCGAGCAACACCGCCAGAGGCAGGACAACCCTCACTCGAAGCTGTCCAACAGGGCGTCGATGTCATGCTGCTGCATCGCCACGCCGCTGCGTTGCGGCCCGTTCAGGAGGGCGGTCGGCAGTTCGGGGACGGTTTCGACGGGCCGGGTGCTGCTGAACACGCGCACCATCTCGCCGACCTTGGCCTCGATCACCTTCAGCGTGTGCACGATCTTGGCGACACGTTGCCCGGTGATGTCCTGGAACGAACAGGCCTCGTAGATGCGCGCCGTCGATCCCGTCACCACCGCCCGGAACGCATCGCCATCGACCGCTTGCTCCAAGATCTCGCACTCGTCGAGGATCAGCCCGGTCGCCTCGGCCGTGTGCAGCACGATGGCGTCGAGTTCATCGGATGCGGCGGGGAGGTGCCGGCCGACGATGTCGTCAGCCTGCGTCGAGGCCACTTCGCGCCGCAGGTTCTCGATGAAATCGCTCAGGACATGCAACTGGCTCAAGAGCTCGGCTTGCCGCGTGCCGTCGGACGCCTGCGGCGAAACGGCACAGCCTTCAGGCATGCAGCACCTTCTCGATCTTGGACTGCAGGGTCTCGGCGTTGAACGGCTTGACGATATAGTTGCTGACGCCAGCCTGCTTGGCGGCGATCACGTTCTCCGTCTTGCTCTCCGCCGTGATCATGATGAACGGCGTGCTGCGCAGCCGGGTGTCGGCGCGGATTTCCTGCAGCAGCTGCAATCCCGTCATCGGCGCCATGTTCCAGTCGCTGATGACCAGCCCGAAATTGCCGGCACGCAGCTTTTCCAGCGCCTCGCTGCCGTCGCTGGCCTCTTCGACGTTGTGGAAGTCGATCTGCTTGAGCAGGTTGCGCACGATCCGCAGCATGGTCTTGTAGTCGTCGACGATCAGCACGCCGGCCGAGGTATCCATCATGGTTTCGCAATCCTCTCGTCAGCCGGCACCGGCATGGTCGGGCGGCACGGTCGTGGAACGGGTACGCTGGGTGGCAAGCTGCGTGGTCACCAACCGCGCCCGGTCCGGCTGCATCGCGCCGAGCACCGAGGCGGCCTTGGCCTCCTTCATGCGATCGATCACATGAAGCAGCACGTTCATGTCCATTTCGTTAAAGATCGTCGCCGCGTCTTTCGGTTTCATCGTCTCGTAGACCTTGACCAAGCCGGACCAGTTGGCCTCGTCATGGTCCTCGCGGGCCTTCTCCAGCGATTCCAGCCGTGTTTGCAGCGCCGTCAGCTGGCCCACCCGTTCGCTCAGCCGCTGCTCCGCCGCGTTGAGCACGCCCTCCCGCTGCGACAGGCTCTGCTCGCGCGCCTCCAGCTCTTGGCGGCGGCTGCGCAGATCCTGCAGCAGCTGCCGTTCCGCGTCGCTGATGACCGGTTGCGGCGGCGAGCTCGGTTCGTGCGGCGGCGGGATGGGCTTGGCATAGGGGTTGACCGCGGCGGCATGCGTGGCCGCAGGCGGGGCGGGTTCGGCACTCTCGTGAACGGGCGCCGCCTCGGCGCTGGCGAGGACGGCCCCCGGCACCAAGGCCAGGCCTAAGTTGACGGCCTTGCTGACGAGCAGCACCGCGGTGACCGCGACAGTGATGGGAAGCAGACGGAAGCGCATTATCGTGTCACCCGCAAAGCACGCAGAAGGTCTCGTTCAGCCTGGCTGCGCACCCGCGTGCCGCCCGGCTCCGGCAAGTCCGGCTCCGGCGCCGGATAGCGACGCATCGGCAGTTCGGCCTCGCGGTTCGCGCGCACCAGCCCGTCCATGCGGTCGGCCAGCCGTTCGCCGCGCTCGATCAGCGTCACCAGGTCGTCCTTGAGGTTGGAGGCCGCTTCGATCTGCCGGGCGATATGCCGGCCCGCGCCCTCCGCCGCGCCGCGCAGCCGCTCGACGCCGCTTTCCGCCTGGCGCGTGCTGTCGTTGAAGCCGCGCAACAGGGTCTCCAGCTCGGCCCGGTCGCGGCGGACCACGCCCAGCGCACGCTCCAGGCGCAGCGCGTGGAACAGCGTGGCACCCAGCAGACCGATCAGCGCAACTTCCAGCAATATCTGCCAACCGCCCATTTTCCGGCGTCTCCTTTCGTCAGGCGTCGCGTGGCAGCGGCGCCACTTCGTGATCGATACGGACCGCCACGCGGTTCTTGCGGCGGCCGACGCGGCCTTCGAACAGCGTCACCGCGCCGCAGCGCAGTTGGACCGGGCTGCCGGGGCCGCAGGCGAGCACGATCTGGCTGCCGGGCTGCAGCGCCATCACGTCCGCCAGGCTCATCACCTGCTCGTCCAGCACCACGTCGATGTCCACGTCCGTCGCCCACAGCTCCTCGGCCAGGTGGGTTTCCCAGATGCTGTCGCGGCCGAACTTCTCGCCCATGAACTGCTGCAGCAGCAGTTCGCGGACCGGCTCCAACGTGGCATAGGGGAGCAGCAGCTCCATGCGGCCGCCGCGGTCCTCCATGTCGATGCGCAGGCGGGCCAGCACGGCGGCGTTGGACAGGCGGCTGATGGTGGCGAAGCGCGGGTTCACCTCCAGCCGCTCGAACTTGAAGGTCACCGGGCAGAGCGGGTCGAAGCTGGCGGACAGGTCCATCAGCACGACCTGGATCAGCCGCTCGACCAGCGTTCGCTCGATGGTGGTGTAGGGCCGGCCTTCGATCCGCATCGCCGCCGTGCCGCGCCGGCCGCCGAGCAGGACGTCCACAATGGAGTAGATCATCGCGGAGTCGACCACCATCAGGCCGTAATTGTCCCACTCCTCCGCCTTGAACACCGCCAGCATCGCCGGCAGCGGGATGGAGTTCAGGTAGTCGCCGAAGCGCAGCGACAGGATGTTGTCGATCGACACGTCGACGTTGTCGGAGGTGAAGTTTCGCAGGCTGGTCGACATGATCCGCACCAGCCGGTCGAACACGATCTCCAGCATCGGCAGGCGTTCGTAGGACACCAGGCCGGAGGAGATGATCCGGTGCATGCCGGAGCGGCTGTCGTCGGAGGTCGGCCCGCCGTCGAAGCCCAGCAGGCTGTCGATCTCTTCCTGGTTCAACACGCGCGCCGGCGCGGCGACCGTGTCGGCGTCGGTGGCCCAAGCCGCCGCCAGCGCCTCGTCGCTGCTGCTCATGCGGCGTCACCGGACACTCGGGCGATCATTGGACCAGCAGCTCGCTGAACAGCACGTCGACCACCTGCGCGGGTGCCGCGGCCAGGCTGGCACGCGCGATCAGCTCCTCCCGCAGGCGGTAGGTCCCGGCGGAGCCGCGCAGCTCGTCCGGCCGCATCTCCCGCAGGTAGGTCTGGAACACGTCGACGACGCGGGGCTGGGCGGCGGTGAAGGCGGCCTGGTCCGCCTCCTTGGACAGCTCCAGCCGGACCTTGATCTTCACGAACGATGCGCGGCGCCCAGGCGCGTTCAGGTTGGCGACCATCTCCGGCAGTTCGACGAACACCGGGGCGTGCGGCGTGTCCTTGGCCTGGTGCTCCTCCGTCTCCGCCTTGTGCCCCATGCCGAGCAGGCCTGGCAGGATGCCGGTGAACCACAGCCCGGCGCCGACCGCGATCAACAGGATCGGCAGCGCCAGGATGACCAGCTTCTTCTTGCCGCCCTTCTTGGCGCCCTTCGCCGGCGCCGCGTCGCCGGGCACCATCACCGCCGTTGCCGCGCTCATCCCGCGCCCCTGCTTCTGTCCGGGCGGGAATGTGCCTTCAGAGGGTTAAGCAGCCGGTAACGGCCGTTCCCCTGGCGTATCAAGCGTCGTGCCACCGGGCCGGCAGGGCGGAGAATGACCCGGCACGTTCTGCCGGGAGGGCGCGCCAGACCTGCCCGGAACGATGCGGCCGCCAATGTTTTCAATGTGTTACCGGCTGGCACACCCCTTGCGCTTAGGCCGCCGAACCAGCCGGACGCCACCCTCGATGCAAAATTCCACCTCCGTCGCCTTGTCCAGCCTTGTCGCCCAGCAGCGGGCGATGGACGTGACGGCAAACAACCTGGCGAACGCCAACACGCCGGGCTTCAAGACCAGCCGCCTGCTGTTCGCCGACTGGCTGGAACGCCAGTCCGGCGTCGACCCGGTGCGCGGCGGACGGACGCTCAGCTTCACGCAGGACCGCGCCACCTACCGCGAACAGGCGGAAGGCTCGCTGTCGCACACGGCCAACCCGCTGGACCTGGCCATCACCGGGGACGGTTTCTTCACGGTCCAGGCGAAGAACGGCCCGATGCTGACCCGGGCGGGCCGGTTCAACCTGCAACCGAACGGCACGGTGGCCGACGTGGACGGCAACGCGCTGCTGGACACCGCCGGGCAGCCGATCAAGGTGTCGACGGCCGACACCTCGCTCAGCGTCGCAGGCGACGGCACGCTCAGCAGCGAGAACGGCCGGCTGGGCAAGATCGGCATCGTCAAGCCTGCCGACCCGAACAAGCTGCAAGCCGAGGGCGACCACCTGCTGGGCGCGGAAACGCCGACCGCGGCCGTGGCGCAACCGCAGATCGTCGGCGGCGCGCTGGAGGACAGCAACGTCCAGCCCATCGCGGAAACCACCCGCATGATGAACCAGCTGCGGACCTTCCAATTCGTCACCCAATTCGTGCAGGGCGAGTCGGACCGGCAACAAGCCGCGATCGACAAGCTCACGCAGCGTCAGAGCTAAGGAGGCCAGCCATGCGATCGCTCGACATCGCGTCCACCGGGATGCAGGCACAGCAGACCAACGTGGACGTCATCTCCAACAACCTGGCCAACATGACCACGACCGGGTTCAAGCGGCGGCGGTCCGAGTTCCAGGACCTGATCTACGAGAACATGCGCCGCGTCGGCTCCAACACCTCCGACAGCGGCACGGTGGTGCCGGCGGGGGCGCAGGTGGGCCTGGGCGTGCGCACGGCGGCGATCTACCGCATCAACGAGCAAGGCACGCTGACGCAGACCTCCAACAGCCTGGACCTGGCGATCCGCGGCAACGGGTATTTCCCCGTCACCCTCCCCTCCGGCGACACCGCCTACACGCGGGACGGCACGTTCGGCCTGTCGCCGGACGGCACGATCGTCACGGCGGACGGCTACCCGATCGCCGGCGGCATCACCATCCCGGCCAACGCCACCAGCGTCACCATCAGCTCCAACGGCGCGGTGCAGGCCAGCCTGGACGGGCAGGCGGCGCCGCAGACGGTCGGCACCATCCAGCTCGCCACCTTCCCGAACGAGACGGGGCTGGACGCGCAGGGCGACAACCTGTTCCTGCAAAGCGGCGCCAGCGGCAACGCGGTCACCGGCAACCCGGGGGCACCCGGCTTCGGCAGCGTGCTGCAGGGCTACGTGGAGGGCTCCAACGTCAACGTGGTGACGGAGATCTCCAACCTGATCACCGCCCAGCGCGCCTACGAGATGAACAGCAAGGTCATCACGACCTCCGACCAGATGCTCTCCACCTTGACGAACATGCGGTGACCGCGATGCGCCTCCTCCCCCTGGCCCTGCTGGCCTTGGCCGCCCTGCCCGCCCATGCGGCGACGCTGCGCGGTGGCACCACCCTGTCCGACTCGCTGGTGCGGCTGTCCGACCTGTTCGACGGCGTGGAGAACGACCGCGCGATCGGGCCGGCGCCCGAGCCCGGCGGACGCATCTTCGTGGAGTCGGCGCAGCTTGGCGCCATCGCCCGGCAGTTCGACGTCGACTGGCGCCCCACCAGCACGGCGGACCGGATCGTGCTGGAACGCCCGGGCCGGCCGTTCCCGCGGGAGGACACGCTGGCCGCGCTGCGCGTGGCCCTGGGCGTCGCCGGCGTATCGGCCGACGCGGACGTGGAGATGCCGGGTTACACCCCGATCCTGGTGCCGACCGAGGTCCACGCCACCGCCGAAGTCGGCCAGCTCGACTACAACGCCACCACCGGGCAGTTCACCGCGGTGCTGTCCGTCACGGCGGCCGGCATGTCGCCGGGCCACACGCGGCTGTCCGGCCGCGTGATGGACGTGGTGGAGCTGCCGGTCGCGGTGCACCGCATGATGCCCGGCGACGTCGTCGGCGCCGCGGACATCCAGATGGCCCGGCTGCACGCCAACGCCGTGCGGTCCGACGTGGCGCAAGTCCCGGCGCAGGTGGTGGGCATGGCCTTGCGCCACCCGATCGGGGCCGGCGCCCCCCTGCTGCTGGCCGACCTGGCCCGCCCGCAGGCAGTCCAGAAAGGAGAGTCAGTGCAGATGCAGTTACAGACCCCCGGCATTTCCGTCAGCGCCCAAGGTATCGCCATGGATGGCGGCGCCGTGGGCGAGCGTGTCCGCGTGCTGAACGCCAGCTCCCGCGCCATCGTCGAGGCCGAGGTGCTGTCCAGCGGCCGGGTCCGGGTCAGCGGCACCGCACCCGTGCTGCTGCCGCCCGGCGCCGCCGTGCCCGTCCGGTTGGCCGCACGATGAGGGCCGCCCTGTTGCTGGCAACCGCGCTGGCACTGTCCGGCTGCGGCGCGCTGTCCCGCCTGTCGGAAGTCGGGCGGCCGCCCGACATATCCCCCATCACCAATCCGACGCAGGACCCGAACTGGCGTCCGGTGAGCATGCCGATGCCCCGGCCGCAGCTCGCGCCCACGGAGGTGAACAGCCTGTGGCGCTCCGGCAGCCGCGCCTTCTTCAAGGACCAGCGCGCCGCGGGCGTGGGCGACATCCTGACCGTGCTGGTCAACATCTCCGACACCGCCAACCTGGCCAACGCCACCGGCGCCACCCGCACCGGCACGGAAAGCGAGGGGTTACCCAACTTCCTGGGCCTGGAATCGCAGTTGCCGAAGCTGATCTCCAAGGCGTTGGACACGAAGAACCTCGTCAATTCGAACAGCACCAACACCAACACCGGCACCGGCACGATCAAGCGCAACGAGACGGTGACGCTGCGCCTGGCGGGCGTGGTGACGCAGGTGCTGCCGAACGGCAACCTGGTGGTGACGGCCCGGCAGGAGGTGCGGGTCAACAGCGAACTGCGCGAGCTCCAGGTCAGCGGCGTGGTCCGCCCGCAGGACATCGCCAGCGACAACACCGTGGTGCACGACCGCATGGCCGAGGCCCGCATCGCCTATGGCGGCCGCGGCACCCTGACGGACCTGCAGCAGCCCCGCTACGGCCAGCAGATCCTGGACGTTCTGCTGCCGTTCTAACTGCCCGACGCCGCCGACCCGCCTTGGATGGAGCTGAGATGTAGGATGGGGTGCGCTTTGGCACCCCACCACAGTGCCGCTCGTGGTGGGATGCCAAAGCGCATCCCACCCTCCATCCTGGATCAGGGCACTTGCGCTCCCTGCGCCATGGCGGGCGCAAACGCGGCCGCTGCCTCAGCCTGAAAGGTTGCGATCTCAGTCGTCCGGTGCCCCGCAGCGTCGGAAGCGGGATGGTCGGCCATCTTCAGCAGCTCAAGGACGATGTGACGAACGAGGCTCTCGACCTCGCGCACGTCGCGACCGCCCAAGCTCTCGAGGCGGTCCGCAGCGCCGCCGCCTGCTGCTCCGTCCAGGCGACGGAATCCCGCGTATCAGTCGTCGCGGTGCACGCGTTCCATACGCTCGTGCCGCTCCTGCGCCTCGATCGACAGCGTCGCGATCGGGCGGGCTTCCAGGCGTCGCAGGCCGATCGGTTCGCCGGACTCCTCGCAGAACCCGTAGGTCCCGCCCTCGATCCGGAGCAGTGCCTGGTCGATCTTGCTGATCAGCTTGCGGGCGCGGTCGCGGGTACGCAGTTCCAGCGCCCGGTCCGTCTCCACGCTGGCGCGGTCGGTGATGTCGGCCTCGTGGATGCCGCCCTCGGACAGGCTGGCCAGCGTGCCGTCCGCCTCGCGCAGCAGGTCATTGCGCCATCGCAGCAGCTTCTGGCGGAAATACTCGGATTGCCGCCCGTTCATGAACTCTTCGTCCTCGGCGGGGCGGTAGTCGGGGGGCAGGGTGAGCATCATCGGTGCCATCCTTCGCGCTCCAAGCGCCGTCGGGGTGCGGTTGGGCGGCTGTATAGCGACGCAATTTCATGTCGCCAAGAGCACGGATGCCACGGTCGCACGGGATCAAAGCCTGTAAACGCGGGGTTTTGTGCTGCGTGCGGGCCTTGTCGCCAATCCTTCATGCAGACCGCCGTGCCAGCTCCACCTGGACGCGCAGCGAGATGCCGGCGAGTGCGGCCCGCAGCCCAGGCTCGGACGCCTCCGGGCAGTGCTGGGCCAGCGCGGCCAGACGTTCCACCGTCGCCGGGTCCAGAGAGCCGTCCAGCAGCGCGCACTGCAGTTCGGCGAGCGCGTCCAGCATGGCGCGGCCATGCCGGCGTGCGTGACGGTCGCGCGTCGGCCCGTCCTCGACCTGTTGCAGCAGCAGCATGCCGTCCAGTGGCGCCGCAGCCGCCGCGGCCGCCGGGCCGCTCGTGGCGTCGGCCGTGCCGGGTGCCACCGCGAAGCCGGTGCTTCCGCCGACCCGGCGTGCCCCGCCGCCTGGCACCGCCGGGGCACTCACCCGCCCTACGCTCACCATCAACCCGGCTCCTTCTACCTATCCCGGCAGGATCTGCCGAGCCTTTCCTCCACCGGGGTGACCATAAGCTGCGGTTTTCCCTGGCAGTCGGGGCTGGCATGGCGCTTGCGCTCGACCGTGCGGGTGCCCCGACGAGGCACAGACTGCCGCCTAAAGCTGAACGAGCCGGAAAGACCCCATGCACGTGCGACCCATCCTGCTTGCCGCCCTTCTGCTGCTGGCCCCATGCCTTGCCGCGGCCCAGGTCCGGATCAAGGACATCGCCGATGTGGAAGGCATCCGGGAGAACCAGCTGGTCGGCTACGGCCTCGTCGTCGGGCTGAACGGGACCGGCGACCGGCTGGACAACGCCGTGTTCACCCGCCAGTCCCTGATCGGCATGCTGGAGCGGCTGGGCGTCAACACGCGCGACCAGGAGACCAAGCTGCAGACCAAGAACGTGGCGGCGGTGATGGTCACGGCCACCCTGCCCGCCTTCGCCCGCGGCGGCAGCCGGATCGACGTGAGCGTGTCGGCGCTGGGCGACGCCAAGGACCTGACGGGCGGCACCCTGCTCGTCACGCCGCTGCTGGGTGCGGACGGGGAGGTCTACAGCGTGGCACAGGGCGCGCTGTCGACCGGAGCGATCTCAGCCCGCGGCGCCGCCACCTCCGTCACGCGCAACGTGCCGACTGCCGGGCGCATCGCCAACGGGGCGACGGTGGAGAAGGAGCTGCCGTTCCAGCTCGGCAGCCGCGCCTCGCTCCGGCTCGGCCTGCGCAACCCGGACCTCACCACCGCGCGCCGCATCGCCGCCGTGATCAACGCGAGCCTCGGCGGCAACACCGCCACGGCGCGCGACCCCCGCACCGTTGCGCTGGAGCTGGGGGGCCGCGACGTGATCGACGCGCTGGGCCGGATCGAGGATCTGCGGGTGGAGCCGGACAGCCCGGCCGTGGTTATCATCGACGAGGCGAGCGGCACCATCGTCATGGGCGCCAACGTCCGCGTCAGCACCGTGGCCATCGCCCAGGGCAACCTGACCATCCGCGTGACGGAGACGCCGCAGGTGTCCCAGCCCGGGCCGCTGTCGAACGGCACGACCACGACGGTGCCCCGCACCAACGTCCAGGTGGACGACTCGTCGGACAAGCGGCTCGGCATCATCCGCGGCAGCGTGACCCTGCGGGACCTGGTGGCGAGCCTGAACTCGCTGGGGATCGGGCCGCGGGACATGATCAGCATCCTGCAATCCATCAAGGCGGCCGGCGCGCTGCAAGCCGACCTGCAGGTGCGCTGATGGACGCCCCGGCCATCCCGACGACGCTGGCGCCGGCGCAGGTGCAGAAGGCCTGGAAGGCGGCGCAGGATTTCGAGGCGATGACGCTCAACCAGTTCCTAGCGCCCATGTTCGACACGATCGACACCTCCGCCGGCCCGTTCGGCGGCGGGCAGGGCGAATCGGCGTGGAAGCCCATGCTGATCGAGTCGATCGCCAAGCAGATGGCGAAATCGGGCGGGCTGGGCCTGGCGCAGCCCGTATACCGCCAGATGATCCAGATGCAGGAAGCCGCACAGGGGCAGCCCAAATGACGCAGGACATCGTCGCCGCCACCACCGAACTCGCCGAGACCCTGGTGATCGAGAACGCCGCGCTGATGGCGATGGACCTGGTCGCGGCCGGGCGCATGCTGGAGTGCAAGCAGGCGGCCACTGCGGCCTTCGTGGTGGCCCAGCGCCACGCCATGGCGGCGCGGTCGACGGTGGACGTGAAGGCACTGCGCGTTGCCGCCACCCGGCTGCAGAAGGTGACGGAGGAGAACCGCCGCCTACTCGAGCGCGCGATCGGCGTGCAGAACAGGGTGCTGGGCATCATGGCCACCGCCGCGCGCAAGGCCGACCCGACGCCGCGATATGCGCGGTCGGGCGTCTATGCGAAGCGGCCAACCTCCAGCTGGGCGCTGTCCGCCAGCGCGTGATGCGCTGGCGACGACGGTGAAAGGTGCTAGGAGAGGGCCCCGGAGGTGAGGGGACGGGATGACGATCACTGCGTTGGATACCCACGAGATCGTCGAGGACCTGACATCTGCCGGGTTTACCGAGAGCCAAGCCGAGGCCGTCACCCGATGGGTCCGCAAGTCCCAGGACTTGGACCTCGCCAATCTCGCCACGAAGACCGACCTTCAACTCGGTCTCGCCACTGCGAAGGCCGATCTCGACGCGACGAAGATCGAGTTGCAGGCCAGCATCTCCACGACCAAGGCCGAGTTGCAGGCCAGCATCGCCGACATCAAGGCCGACATCCTCAAACGGGTGGTCGGAACAGTCGGGTTCCAGACCGTCGTCATCCTTGGCGCCCTCGTGGCCCTCGCTCGTATCATCGCGCACTGACCCTGGCCTGAGGCTGACGCAGGGTTGCCCGCGTGCTAGGACTAGACGATGGCGGACTTCAACTTCCTGCTGCCGAGCGGACCGCTCTCGCGTGAAGGTGGCGGCCCCTATGTGCGCGGCCTCGCATCCGCGCTCACGGCGGCGGGGCACCGGGTGGCCCATGACGATGGTCTGCCAACGGCGATCACGGTCGTCGATGGACTCGCCATTTCGACTCTTCCGGCAGACCGGCTCCGCCGCGCAATCGGCCTCATCCATCATCCGACCGCGCTTTTAGAGCCCGGGCAGCACGACGCGGGACGCGAGCGGCTGCCGCTGCTGCGGCGGATCGTCGCGACGAGCGAGCCGGTCGGACGCCGCCTTGTCGAGGCGTTCGGGCTGGAACCGTCCAAGGTGGTCGTCGTGCGGCCCGGCGTGCCGGATGCACCACGGAGCGCCGGATCGGGCGGCGCCGCCTGCACCATCCTGTGCCTGGGCGCGGTCGTACCGCGGAAGGGTCATGCCGTGCTGCTGCGGGCCTTGGCACGCCTGTTCGACCTGCCTTGGCGCCTGGTGATCGTCGGCGCCATGGATCTGGACCCCGAATGCGTCGCCGCCTTGCAGGCGCAAGTGGCCGCGGCCGGGTGCATCGAGCGCGTGCGCTTTGCCGGCCCGCTCGACGACGCGGCGCTGGAGACGGAGTGGCAGCACGCCGACCTGTTCGCGTTGGCGACCGAGTGGGAGGGGCATAGCGCCCCGATCGCCGAGGCCTTGCGCCGCGGCCTGCCCGTCGCGGTGACGTCCGGCGGCGACGCCGCTGATTTGGTCGTGCCGGAAGTCGGCGTGGTTTGCCCGCCGGGAGATGCCGACCAGCTCTCGAAGGCCATGCGCCGGCAGATCTTCGATGCGGACCTGCGTGCCGAGATGGCGGACGCCGCCTGGCAACTCGGCCAGACGCTGCCCCGCTGGCCGGAGCAGGCGGCGCGCTTCGTGGAGGTGACACAATGCTCATAGGCTGCATCGCCGACGACTTCACCGGCGCGACCGACCTCGCTTCCACCCTGGTGCGCGGCGGCATGCGCACCGTGCAGGTGATCGGCGTGCCGGACGGCCCTGCCCCCGAGGCCGATGCCGTGGTGGTGGCGCTCAAGTCCCGCACCGCCCCGGTTGGGGACGCCGTGACGCAAAGCCTGGCAGCGCTGCGGTGGCTGCAGGCCGCCGGCTGCACCCAGTTCTTCCAGAAATACTGCTCCACCTTCGACAGCACGGAGGCGGGCAACATCGGCCCAGTGGCCGACGCGCTGGTTGCCGCGCTCGGCTGCGGCTTCGCGCTCGCCTGCCCGGCCTTTCCGGCCAACAACCGCTCCGTCTACCAGGGACACCTCTTCGTCGGCGCGACCCTGCTGAACGAGAGCGGCATGGAGCACCATCCGCTGACCCCGATGCGCGACGCCAACCTGGTCCGCGTGCTGTCGCGACAGACGGATGGAACGGTTGGGCTGGTGCCGTGGGCCACGGTGGCACAGGGCGCGGGCGCGATCCGCGGGATGCTCGGCGCATTGAAGGAGCAGGGCCGCCGTTACGCCATCGTCGACGCGATCACCGAGGCCGATCTCATCGCGATCGGCCAGGCCGCTGCGGCGCACGCGCTGATCACGGGTGGTTCGGGCGTGGCCATGGGATTGCCGGGGAACTTCCGGGCTGCCGGCCTGATGCCTGAGCGGGCGGACGTGACCGACCTCCCCGCCGTGCCCGGCCATGCCGCCGTTCTGGCCGGGTCATGTTCGCGCGCCACACTGTTCCAGCTGGGCGCGGCCAAGGACCGCCTGCCGACACTGGAACTGGATGCGCTGGCGACGCCGGATGCGCACGACCTCGCCCGGCAGGCCTTGCAGTGGGTCAGGGGCAAGCTGGGTGACGCGCCGGTCGTCATCGCGGCGTCGGCTTCCCCTGACCGGGTGGCGGCGTTGCAGGAGAAGGTCGGGCGGGAGGCGGCGGGCGTGCTGGTCGAGGAAACACTCGCGCTGATCGCCGAGCGGCTCGTGGCGGCTGGGGTGCGGCGGATGGTGGTTGCCGGCGGGGAGACGTCCGGCGCCGTCGTGTCGCGCCTCGGTGTGCGGCGGTTGCGCATCGGCGCGGAGATCGACCCCGGCGTGCCATGGACCTATGCGGAGGGAGATGGCCCGGCGATGCGGCTGGCGCTGAAGTCCGGTAATTTCGGCGGCCGGGATTTCTTCACGACGGCATTCGACGCGAGCTGGTAGCTCCTCCCTCACCCTGCCCTCTCCCGGAGGGAGAGGGTTCGAGGCGTGACCTTCGCTGACCGATGGCGCTGGGCCTAGTTGATCGACTCGCTTGTCTGCGACGTGGTCGGCTCGGGCGTAGACGCGTCGGTCTTGCGCCGACGCGTCTTCGGCGCGGACGATTTCAGCTCCCTGGCCGCTTCGGAACGGGCCGCAGGCGACTTCGCGGTGCGCATCGTCTTCGCGGCCGCCGTCTTGCCCGCCGGCTTCTCGGCGGTCTTGGACGCCTTCTTCGGAGCAGACTTGGCGGCGCTGGCCTTCGGAGCAGCCTTCTTGGCCGATGCCGGGGTCGCCTTCGATGAACCCAGCGCCTTGGCCGCCGCGGAGCGAGCCGCAGGAGACTTCGCGGTCTTCATCGTCTTGGCAGCGGCGGCCTTGGAGGCCGGCTTCTCGGCAGCCGCCTTTGGCGCAGCCTTCTTCGCGGGCGCTGCCTTCTTCGCGGGCGCGGCCTTCTTCGGAGCGGTTGCCTTCGGAGCAGCCGCCGTCTTGGGCTTCGGCTTGGCGGCGGTCTTCGCCGCAGGCTTCGACGCCGTCTTGGTGGCCGCCCTGATCGCCATCGCTTGGGTGCGCGGCTTGGGGTCCAGGGTATCGTCCGGTATGCTCATGGTCGGGTTTCCTTCAGGCCGTTGCGTGTGACGTCAAAGCGAACGGCCGCTCGTGCAGCCAGTTCCTCCGGCCGCGAACCAGGAACCGGCGACGCCCGCGGAACGCGTCACCGGCAGCATGGGCAGGAAGCAAGCCGGAACCGCGGCAGGCCGTGCCGGGCTGTCCCAAGCCGTCACGGAGAAGCCTCGGCACATCGACCGCCCTTCCTACCTCCGCGTTGCGCCGATGCGATCCGAATCGGCCGCGACACATGCCGTCCCGCTATCTCGCGAGCACCGTTTGCGTGTCAAACGAAAACGACGTCATTACTTGATCGACGGCCGAGAACTGCCCGTCGAGTTCTTACGCGCTCCGCTGCGCCAGCGGCACGAAGACGCGGTCCTCCGGTCCTGTGTAATTCGCCGTCGGCCGGATGATCTTGCCGTCGATACGCTGCTCGATCACGTGCGCGGCCCACCCGGAGGTGCGCGAGATGACGAAGAGCGGCGTGAACATCGCCGTGGGCACGCCCATCGTCTGATAGGAGACGGCGCTGAACCAATCGAGGTTGGCGAACATCTTCTTCGTATCGGCCATCACCGCTTCCAAGCGCTCGGCGATGTCGAAGATGGCAAGGTTGCCGGCCTCCGAAGCGAGAGACTTGGCGACGCCCTTGATCACCACGTTGCGCGGGTCGGACACCGTGTAGACCGGATGGCCGAACCCGATCACCACCTCCTTGTTGGCGATGCGGCGGCGGATGTCCGCCTCGGCCTCGTCGGGGTTGGCGTAGCGTTGCTGGGTTTCCAATGCGACCTCGTTGGCGCCGCCATGCTTGGGGCCGCGCAGCGCGCCGATCCCGCCGACGATGGCGCTATACATGTCGGACCCGGTGCCCGCCACCACGCGCGCGGCGAAGGTGGACGCGTTGAACTCGTGCTCTGCGTATAGGTTCAGCGACGTGTGCATCGCCCGGACCCAACTCGCCGACGGCTTGCGGCCGTGCAGCAGGTGGAGGAAGTGGCCGCCGATGCTGTCGTCGTCGGTTTCCACGGCGATCCGCTTGCCATTGGTCGACCAGTGATACCAGTAGAGCAGCATGGAGCCGAGGCATGCCATCAGCCGGTCCGCGATGTCGCGCGCGCCGGGATGGTTGTGGTCGTCCTTCTCGGGCAGCACGCATCCCAGGGCCGAGACGCCGGTGCGCATCACGTCCATCGGGTGGGTCGCGGCCGGCAGCGCCTCCAGCACGGTGCGCACGCTGGCCGGCAGGCCGCGCATGGCATGCAGCCGGGCCTTGTAGGCGCGCAGCTGCGCTTCGGTCGGCAGGGTGCCGTGCACCAGCAGGTGCGCGATCTCCTCGAACTCGCAGCTCTCCGCGATCTCCAGGATGTCGTAGCCGCGGTAGTGCAGGTCGTTGCCCGTGCGGCCGACCGTGCACAGCGCGGTGTTGCCGGCGGTGATGCCGGACAGCGCCACGGACTTCTTCGGCTTGGGAGCAGTGGTCTCGGACATCGTGTCACTCCTCGAAATCGGTTTTGAAAGAAGCCCTCCCCCCTGGGAGAGGGTTGGGTGGGGGTCTTCCCCGTACGGGACCGCTCCGCATCTCGCCCTCACCCCGGCCCGCTTCCAGAAGGAAGATGGGAGCTAGAAAATACCGGGTTTGGCTTCTGCGAGCGTGCCGTTCGGCATGGCCACGTTCAACCGGTGCAGCTCGCCGGCCGGGAGGGCGGCCACGTCCTGCACCGCGTCCAGGAACCGGGCAGCCTCCCGCGGCGCGATCAGCCCTTCGGTCATGACGTTGAACTTGCCGATGTAGTCGTCGCGACCCCACGGCGTGGCGCCCAGCGGATGCGCGTTGGCGATCGCCAGCTCGTCGGTGATCACCTCGCCGTCGTCCATGGTGATCTCGACCCGTGCGCCGAAGGCGAGTTCGTTCGGGTCGCGCGAGTGGTAGCGGGCGGTCCAGGCCGGGTCTTCCTGCGTTTCGATCTTGTGCCACAGCTCCACCGTGTCGCGGCGGCCGGCGCGCTTGGGGGCGTAGCTGTCGACGTGGTGCCAGCGACCGTCCTGCAAGGCGACGGCGAAGATGTACATGATCGAATGGTCCAGCGTCTCCCGGCTGGCCTTGGGGTCCATCTTCTGCGGGTCGTTAGCGCCCGTGCCGATCACGTAATGCGTGTGGTGGCTGGTGTGGATGACGATCTTGGCGACGCGGCGCGTATCCCCGACGCGCTCGCGCATGCGGAACGCCAGGTCGATCAGCGCCTGGCTCTGGTACTCGGCCGAATGCTCCTTGGTGTAGGAGTCCATGATCGCCCGCTTCGGCTCCTTCGGGCCGGGCAGCGGCACGGTGTACTGCGCGTCCTTCCCGTCCAGCATCCAGGCGACCACGCTGTCCTCGCCCTCGTATACCGGGGACGGCGCGCCCTCCCCGCGCATCGCACGGTCCACCGCCTCGATCGCCAGCTTGCCGGCATGCGCGGGCGCGTAGGCCTTCCAGGAGCTGATCTCGCCCTTGCGCGACTGCCGGGTGGTGAAGCTGACATGCACCGCCTGCTGCACGGCCTGGTAGATCACGTCCGTCTTCAGCCCCAGCAAGGTCCCGATGCCGGCCGCCTGCGCCGGGCAAAGGTGGGCGATGTGGTCGATCTTGTGCTCGTGCAGGCAGATCGCGCGCACCAGGTCGATCTGGATCTCGTAGCCCGTGGCCAGCCCGCGGAGGAGGTCCGCGCCGGATTTCTCCATCGTCTGCGCCACCGCCAGGATCGGCGGGATGTTGTCGCCGGGGTGGGAGTAATCCGCTGCCAGGAAGGTGTCGTGCATGTCCAGCTCGCGCACCGCGGTGCCGTTGGCCCAGGCGGCCCATTCCGGGCTGACGCGCTTGGTGGACGCCACGCCGAACACGGTGGCGCCGCCCTTGCGCGGGTGGCCCATCGCCATGCCGCGGGCGGAGGCCGGCGCCGGGCGGTTGACCGAGGCGATGGCAACGGCCGCGTTGTCGATGATGCGGTTGGCGATCATGTCCGCCACGTCACGCTGCACGCGGACCTTGTCGGCGGCGACGGCGGCGATCTTCCACGCCAGCTGGTCCTCCCGCTTCAACACGTCCTTGGACGGATGGACGCGGACCTCGTGGTTCAGCATGGCGGGCAACTCCCTGGAACATCCGCCTGACAAGCGGTATCGGAGGTTCCTAGGAGCCGTTGCGACACGGGGCAAGCGGCCGGCCGGAGTTCGCCAATGTCAGCCACGACCGCACCGCTGCGCGAGCCGCTCCTGGCACTGCCCGGCTTCATGCCGGACGCGATCGGCTTCGCGACGCGCACGACGCTGTCCCTCCTGCTGGCCTACCTGGTCGCGTTCGCCATCCAGCTCGACACCGCGTCCAGTGCCGGGCTGTGCGTCGCCATCGTGGCGCAGCCGACGCCGGGCATGGCGCTGTCCAAGGCGGTGTACCGCGCGATCGGGAGCATCCTGGGCGGCGCGGCGGCGCTGGTGCTGGTGGCGGCGTTCCCGCAGGACCGCACGATGTTGCTGATGGGCTTCACCCTCTGGCTCGGCGCCTGCACCTTCGTGGCCGCGCTGCTGCGCGACTTCCGCTCCTACGGGGCGGTGCTGTGCGGCTACACCGTCGGCATCATCGCGCTCTCCGGCATCGACACGCCCGATGCCGCGCTGCTAACCACGCTGAACCGGGTCGCGGCGATCCTGATCGGCATCGCCGCGGTGGCCGTGGTGAACCTGTTGCTCTCGGGCACCATGGCTTTCACGGACCTGGTGGCGGCGCTGGAGCAACGGCTGTCGACCGCCGACACGCTGGCGCTGTCGGCCCTGGCCGGGTACCCCCTTCCCAAGGAGCCGCTGCCAGCCAGGGTCGGCGTCGACATCCTGTCCTTGCGCACGCAGGCGGGCTACGCGGCGGCGGAGATGCCGGAGGGCCGCGTGCGCCGGGCCGGCGCCACGGCGGCCATCGCGGGCCTGCTCGGGATGCTGTCGGCCACCCGCGCGCTGTCGACCGGCCTGCAGCAGCCTGCGGACGGCGCGACGCGCGATGCCATGGCGGCGGCCTCGTCCCAGATCGGCGGTGCTGCGCCACGGGCAACGCTGCAGATGACGCCGGCGACGCCGCTCGCGGCGGCGTTGCTGGACCGGGCCAACGAACTGCTCTGCCAGCGCGACATCGTGGTGGAGGGCCTGCGGACGCTGAAGGAAGGCAGCGGCCGTGCCATCGACGTGCACCTGCCGGTCCACCTCGACATGGTCGGTGCAGGGCTGAGTGCCGCCCGCACCATCATCTCCGTCGCCTTGGGCAGCGTGTTCTGCATCTATGCCGGGTGGTCCGGCGCCAGCTTGCTGCTGGTGCAGCAGGCCGCCTTCACCGCCCTGCTCGGGATGTCGCCCAATCCGTCCGCGGCGGCGGTCGGCATGGCGGCCGGTTTGCCGTTCGCCGCGGGGGCTGCCGGCCTCGTCGGCTTCCTCCTGCTGCCGCAGGCGTCCGGGTTCGTGCCGTTCGCCTTGGCGCTCACGCCATTCGCCTTCGCCGCCGGCCTGGCGACGCGGCACCCGAAGACGGCGCCGTACTCGCCGGGCTTGCTGCTCTACCTCACGCTCCTGCTCTCGCCAGCCAACACGGAGAGCTTCGACCTGGCCACCTTCCTCAACACCGTGCTGGTCCAGGTCATGGCCCTGCTCTTCATGGTGCTGGCCTTCCGCTTCGTCCTGCCCGTGTCACGCGCACGCCGGTTGCTCCGGGTGGCGGACGCGATCGGGCGGCAGCTCCGCCGGTCGTTGGACGGACGGTCGCCGCGGCAGGGCGCGATCGCCGCGCGCTGCCTGCGGGTCGACCGGCTGGCGCAGGCGCAGATCTGGCTCGGAAAGCCCACGCCGGCCCGCGTCGCCGTGCTGGAGCGGCTGTCCGCGTTCAGCGAACTGGACTCGGCGCTGCGGCGGGCCTGGGCCGGGATGCGCGCGCTGGGCTTGGCCATGCCGCCGCGCAACCCCGACGCGCTGGAGACGGCTTCGCGCGAGTTGCTCTCGGGTGAGCGGGCGGCCGAGCCGGCGGTGATCCATGCCGCCGCCGGACTCTACGGTTCGGCCGTCCTGATGCGGACGCACGCGCGCGCCCTACGCCACTTCGGCGTGACCGGAGGCTGATCCCGTGTGGCGTGAGACCGACATCGCCGGCGTGTTCTTCTCGCCGCTGATCGCCTATATGCTGGCGGCCCTCCTGGTCTATCTGCCGCTGCGCTGGCTGCTCATCCGGCTGCGGCTGCACCGCTGGGCGTGGAACCCGCTCTTGGCGGATGCGGGGCTTTATGTCTGCATCCTCGGCGCCATGGTCGGTCTGCTCTAGCCGGCTGCCCGTCCCCCACCTCGCGAAGGAGCCAGCATGATGCCCAACCTCACGACGGCCGAAGCAGCCGGAGCCTAGCCGAGGTGTTCGGACGGGCACGCCGGGCGCTGCGCTTCGGCATCACGCTGGTCATCCTGGTGGGGGCGGTGTTCGCCGGGGTGCTGATCTGGAACCAGTACGTCACCGGACCGTGGACGCGGGACGGCCAGGTGCAGGCCGAGATCGTCAACCTGGCGCCCCAGGTCTCCGGCCGGATCATCAGGCTCTACGTGTCCGACAACCAGATGGTCCACAAGGGTGACGCGCTGTACGAGATCGATCCCGTGGACTACCAGGTCGACGTCGCCACCGCCCAGGCCAACGTGAACAGCAAGCTTGCCGACCTGAAGCTGAAGCGGGAAGAGGCGACCCGGCGGACGACGCTGACGACGCTGTCGACCTCGCAGGAGGAACAGCAGACCTACGCCAGCGGGGCGGACGTCGCCGCCGCGGCCTACGCCACCGCGATCGCCCAGTTGAGCCAGGCCAACATCAACCTGGACCGCACGCATGTCAGCTCCCCGGTCAACGGCTTCGTCACCAACCTGCTGCTGCGCGAGGGCGACTTCGCCACCACCGGCACGCGCAACCTCTCCATCCTCGACAGCGACAGCTTCTGGATCGCGGGCTATTTCGAGGAGACTAAGCTGTCCGGGATCCATGTGGGCGACCCGGCGCTGGCGGCCCTGATGGGGTATCGCGAGCCGATCCGCGGGCACGTGGAAAGCATCGCGCACGGCATCAACACGCCCAACACCGACCCGGGTGCGCTCGGCCTGGCCTCCGTCAGCCCGGTGTTCACCTGGGTCCGCCTGGCGCAACGTATCCCGGTGCGCATCCACATCGACGCCGTGCCGGACACGGTGCACCTGGCGGCCGGCATGACCGCGACCGTGACCGTCGGGCCGGACGTGGCGCCCGATTCCCAACACGGCGGCCTGTCGCGGGCGGTGTCGCGGTGAGGGCCGGACAAACGGCGGGTGTCGGTTTCGGTGGTCAGGTGACAGCCCGATCCTGGGCGTCAGCCTAGACAAGCATATTTCTGCCTCCGCGCACGCGATCCCGATCAATCAGGACGTTTACTTTTCGTGTTTGCGCCTCCACGCTTCAAGTTCACGGCTTCTCGGGACATCTCGTTGCGTTGTCTGCCTCTAAAAGCCTTCTGGAGAGCCTGCTGCTATATAAGGTTATATTAACTTCTTAACGACAACTTGAGCGGGAGTAGCACCGTCGGAGTAAGCCTGTGAGAAACGTTTCGGTCATTGGTAAGTTCTTGATCGTCATGGCCGTGTTCGGCGTATTCGCCGTCGGGTCGGCGTTCTTCTCGGCAAGCAAGATGGCCGGTATCCAGAGCGGCTACAGCAGCGCCATCTCGCACGAGAGCGTCGCGGCCCTCGCGACTGCCCGGGCAACCAGCAACGTCCGCGCCATGCGCGCGGCCCTCGGTGAACTGGAGCTCGCCACCACGCAGGCGGGCAATGCGGTTGCCAAAGAGCAGTTGGACACAGCCCGCGATCTTTTCACGAAATACATGGATGTCGCCGCCCAGGTCGATCCGTCCTCGGCCAACGTCACCAACGACATCAAGCAGCGCGTGTTGCGGCAGGTCGACTCCGTCTGCGCCGCCTCGATCGAGGCGGGGGCCAAGGCGGTCGAACCGATTGCGGTGGCTGCAGCGCAAGCGCTTTACTTGAAGGATTGCGCACCGGGCTTCCCACCACTGTCCGCGCAGCTCTCGGCGATCACCGACGCCCGCGACAAGGCCGTCAAGGACCAGAGCGACGCGCTCGCCGCGACGGCCCGGCAGACCATCACCCTGACCTACGTGATCATCATCTCCGGGTTGGTGCTGGTCATGGTCGGCGGCTTCTTCGCTATCCGCGCCTGGGTGTCCAAGCCGCTGGTCGGTCTCGCGAGCCTCATGGGCCGCTTGGCAGCGGGCGAGCTGACCGCCCAGGTCACGGGAACCGAGCGCAAGGATGAGATCGGATCGATGTCGCGCGCCGTGCAGGTCTTCAAGGAGGCGGGGCTTGAGAAGCAGCGCCTTGAGCGTCAGGCCGAAAGCGACCGGCAGGCCGCGGACCAGGACCGGGCACGCATCGAGAAGGAGCGGCAAGTCCTCGCCGACCAGCAGGCGACCGTCGTGCAAAGCTTGGCGGACGGCTTGGGGCGGCTCGCGGCTGGGGATTTGACCTGCGACATGACCGAAGCCTTCGCCCCCGAGTACGAGCGGCTTCGCACCGACTTCAACGCGGCCGTCGGCGAATTGCGGGGCGTCATCAGCACCATCATGGCCAACACGAGCGCCATCCGATCCGGAACGGGCGAAATCAGCCAGGCATCGGACGACCTGTCGCGCCGGACGGAGCAGCAGGCCGCCAGCCTGGAGGAGACGGCGGCCGCCCTCGACCAGATCACCGCGACGGTGCGCAAGACCGCCGAGGGTGCGACGGCGGCCCAGGCGGTCGTAGCGTCCGCAAAGACGGAGGCCGAGCATGGCGCGGCCGTGGTCAAGGACGCGGTGACCGCGATGAGCGAGATCGAGAAATCGGCCAACGAGATCGGCCAGATCATCGGTGTCATCGACGAGATCGCGTTCCAGACCAACCTGCTGGCGTTGAATGCCGGGGTGGAGGCAGCCCGGGCCGGAGACGCCGGGCGCGGCTTCGCCGTGGTCGCAAGCGAGGTGCGGGCCTTGGCGCAGCGCAGTGCCGAGGCGGCCAAGGAGATCAAGGCGCTGATCAGCAGCAGCAGCGGCCATGTGGGCCGTGGCGTGAACCTGGTGCGGGAGACGGGCACCGCCCTGACCCGGATCCTGGGTCAGGTCACGATGATAAACGGGACCGTCGGCGAGATCGCCGCCAGCGCGCAGGAGCAGGCAACCGGCTTGGCCCAGGTGAACACTGCGGTCAACCAGATGGACCAGGTGACGCAGCAGAACGCCGCCATGGTCGAGCAGTCGACGGCCGCCAGCCACAGCCTGGCGCAGGACACGGCCGAACTCGAGCGGTTGACGACGCGCTTCAACACCGGTGTCGAGGCGGTGCCGGAGCCGGTGCGGGCGCAGAAGGCCGTGCCTGCCAAGAAAGGCAAGCCTAGCCGCCCGTCCGCGTCGATGCACGCCCTGCGGGTCGAAGGCAACACCGTACGCAAGCCCGAGCCTGACGAAGCCAACTGGCAGGAGTTCTAAGCATGACGGAGCACGGGACCGTCATGCCCCCGCCGCGAGAGCTGATATCTTTCTACATCGGGGAGCAGTTTTTCTGCATCGACATCATGGCGGTCCGGGAAATCCGCGGCTGGACGTCGGCAACGCCGCTCCCGCATGCGCCAGCGGCGTCACGCGGTGTGGTCAACCTGCGGGGCGCCATGTTGCCGATCGTCGACCTCGGCACCTTGCTTGGCGTGCCCGCAGCCACCACCACGAAGCAGAACGTCATCATCGTGGTGGAGGCGAGCGATCAAGTGGTGGGTCTGCTGGTGGATGGCGTGAGCGATATCCTGACGCTGACGAACGAGATGCTGCAACCAGCACCGGTGATTGCGGCTGGAGCGGGGATGGCCAACATCGCCGGGCTGATCGAGATCGACGGTCGCCTCCTGACCCTGCTCCGCCTCGACGCCTTGGTTGCCGGCATGGTCATGGCGGCAGCTTAGCCCCGGACAATCGGCCGGGCGACGCCGCCACCGGGCGGCGCCAAGCCCTTGAGCTGCATGCACCGCCGCGCGGCATCGATCTTGGCGTATCTCAGCTGCTCGGTGTGGTTCAGCCGGTAGGTCTCGCTTCCCGCGCTCTTCAGGATCAGGTCCTTCACCACGGGGTCGGCATACACCTGGTCCTCGCACACCGCCGGGATCGGCGCGTTGGGCGCGGTGTCGATCCCGCAGGCGGCCAACGCCAGCAGGCCCGGCAGCCAACCGAGCGCCCTCATGCGCCCAGCCAGTCCTCGATCAGGCGGCGGGCGATGCTGTCGGCGCGCGGCAGGGCGAAGCCATGCGCCTTGGCGTCCCGCATCTCCGCCCGGCTGAACCAGCGGGCGTCGGTCAACTCGTCCTCGTCCAGGATGATCTCCTCCGCCAGACCCTCGGCGTAGAAACCCAGCATGATGCTTGCGGGGAACGGCCAGGGCTGGCTGCTATGGTAGTGGACCTGCCCGACCGGGATGCCCGCTTCCTCCCGCACCTCCCGCGCGACGGCCTCTTCCAGGCTCTCGCCGGGCTCCACGAAGCCGGCCAGGGTGGAGTACATCACGCTGTTGGGGAACCGGGCCGAGTGGCCGAGCAGGGCCTTGTCGCCGCGGGTGACGAGCATGATCACCGCCGGGTCGGTGCGGGGAAAGTGGTGCGTGCTGCAGGCGGTGCAGGCCATCACGTTGCCGGCGTTCTGCGGTTCGCACGCGGCGCCGCACACGCCGCAGAAGCGATGGCGGCTGCGCCAATGCATCAGCCCGCGGGCATGCGCCAGGATGGCGGCCTGCCCGGCCGGCAGCCCGGCGCCGATCGTGCGCAGGTCGCTGAACTCGCCAGCGCCCTGCGGCACCAACGGCAGCGGGTCTTCCGCGGCGCTGAAATCCACCGCGAAGGTCGCGACGCCGTCGGAGTTGCCGAGAAAGGCCCAGCCGTGCCCGTCCGCGGACAGCCCGGTCGGGAAGACGGCCGCCGGCGAGCCATCCTCGCCCGCCAGGAACAGGTTGCGGCCCCGCCAGACCGGGACGAAGCGGGTCGAGGGGTCGCCCAGCGCCTCGGCGATCCAGGCGGCGTCCGTCCGGAGGTGGGACGCGCGGTCAAGCGGGCTGCCGGTGTAGGGATTGGGGCGGCTGGGCGTGATGCGTGTCATGGGCGGCGGACCGTGGCACGAGCCCGGACGCCCGGCAACTCCACCCCGCCGCGCATCCGCCCGGTGCCGCGTTACGCTTCGTTGCAGGCGGTTAGGGAGGCCTTCAACCACCGGCCGCACTGTCCTGGCGCTTCCTTCGAAGCAGGAGAACCGTCATGAGCATCAGCAGCGTTTCCTCGTCCACCTCCGCAGCCTTGGCCCTGCAGCTTCAGAAGCAGGCCGATGCCGCGGCGCAAACCTCGGCAGCGACGGGCAGCACGGCACCCGGCGACGCCACCTCCGGCCAGGGCCAGGCCGTCGGCAAGCCGCACCACCATCATCATCACGGTGGCGGTGCGGCGCCGGCGGGGACGTCGGCGTCATCCGCCTCCTCCAGCCCGGCCACCGATCCGACGGCGCTGCTGGACACCGTGGCCTGAAGGCGGCCGGTTCGCCGATCAGCCGGAGAAGTTGAACGCGACCGAGATCCGCGGACGCGGACCTCGGAAGCGCGTGACCGAATGGATGAGCCAGGATGGGAACAGGATCATCGTCCCGGCCTGTGGCGTCAGGACCTCGCCGCGCCCGGCGCTCAGGCAATCCTTGACGGCGAAGTGCAGGTGCGGCGCGCTCATCTCCGGCATGATGCCGCGCGGGTCGGCCAGTTCCAGCATCCCGCCAAGGCCTGGGTCGGCGTGGGCGCCGCCGTCGTCGACCCAGTAGATGCCTGACCAGAACGCGCCGGGATGGCCATGGGCGCGGTTGCCGTCGCCCGCGATGCTGACGTTGGCCCAGGCCGAGACGCGCCACGCCAGCTCCGCCGGCACCAGCTCGTCGCCCTCTTCCGCCAGCGTCATGCGATCCACGATCTGCCTGGCAGCCTGTAGGACGGCGTGGCCCGCCGGGCCGCACCAGGGCAGGAAATCCGCCGAGTGCCAGCCATCCAGGTTGCTCACCTTGACGCCCCGCTCGACCGCCTGGCGGCCGAGGATGGTGGGGATCAAGGCGGCGTTCAGCGCCTCGCATCCGACCAGCCGGGCGGTGACGAGCGGCGTCGGGAACAAGCCGCCGACCGCGAAACTGCCACGGGCGACCACGGCATCGAACGCCGCCTCCTCCGCCTGCTCGGGCATCAGGGCGCCGACGGTCCGAGTTTCCAGCTGGTTTGGCATTCCGACCTCCCTTGGCGGGTTCACCAGGCTTCTCCCGGCCGGCGAACGACAGCCCAGCGCTGGTTAACGCCCGGTTAAGCGGCCCGTCGGCAAGCCCAGCTTGCCTCACCCCCCTGGCACCATGGTATAGGTCCGGAGGGGAGCCGGTTGCGGACGGTCGCCTTGCCAACCCGGTCAGGTCCGGAAGGAAGCAGCCGCAGTGAGTTCCGCCCGGGTCGTGGTCCGGTTCCCCACCCCTTCCCCGCAGGAGGCCTGGCGCCGCCGATGTCTGGCCTGTTTGGAGACACGGCGGAAGGCGAGGCGCAGGACGGCCTGCCACTCCCGGTCGAAGGCGCCGGGCTGTTCGGCGACGCTCCGACCCAGGCCGCCAAGGCGACGCCCTACCGGGTTCTGGCACGCAAATACCGGCCGACCCGGTTCGAGGAGCTGATCGGCCAGGACGTGATGGTGCGCACCCTGCGCAACGCCTTCGCGCTGAACCGCATCGCCCACGCCTTCATGCTCACCGGCGTGCGCGGCGTCGGCAAGACGACCACCGCCCGCATCATCGCCCGCGCCCTCAACTGCATCGGCCCGGACGGACAGGGCGGCGCGACGGCCACCCCCTGCGGCACGTGCCCGAACTGCACGGCCATCCTGGCCGACCGGCACCCGGACGTGGTCGAGATGGATGCCGCGACCCGCAACAAGGTCGACGACGCCCGCGAGATCATCGAGGCTGTGCGCTACAAGCCGTTGCAGGCGCGAACCAAGGTCTTCATCCTCGACGAAGTGCACATGCTCACCACCCAGGCCTTCAACGCCTTGTTGAAGACGCTGGAAGAGCCGCCGCCGCACATCACCTTCATCTTCGCCACCACCGAGATCCGCAAGGTGCCGATCACGGTGCTGTCCCGCTGCCAGCGCTTCGACCTGCGCCGCATCTCCGCCGCCGAGCTGGCCGGCCTGTTCACCCGGGTCGCCGCGGCCGAGCAGGTGGCGGTGGCGCCGGCCGCGATGGACCTGATCGCCCGCGCCGCCGACGGGTCCGCCCGCGACGGGCTCAGCCTGCTGGACCAGGCCATCGCCCGCATGGAAGGCGCCGAGGTCACCGATGCCGAGGTGTCGGACATGCTCGGCCTGGCCGACCGCCAGCTGGTGTTCGACCTCATGGAGGCGGTGGCCGCCGGCGACGTGCGCGCCGTCCTGGCGATCACCGACCGCGCCCATGCCTTCGGCGCCGACCTGGGGACGGTGCTGACCGACCTGGTCGAGCTGGTGCACATGCTCACCCGGCTGCGTTCGGTTCCCGACTTGCGCGAAGGCCTGCAGCTGCCGGAGGCGGAGCGAACGCGCGGGGCGGCCTTGGCCGACCGGCTCCCGATCCCCGTGCTCGGTCGCGCCTGGCAGATGCTGCTGAAGGGCCTGGCGGAAGTGGACGGGGCACCCGACCGCCGGGCCGCGGCGGAGATGGTGCTGATCCGGCTTTGCCACCTGGCCGACGTGCCGCCGCCGGGCGAGTTGGTGCGGCGGCTGACGGCTTCGCCGCCCCCGGCCCCGCCATCGTCTCCGGGCCCCTCCGGCGGCATGCGGGCGGTGGCAGGCGGTGGCGTGGCGATGCGTGCGCCGATGGAGGCGCCCAGCCCGGCGCCGCGCCCCACCAGCTTCCGCGACGTGGTGGCGCTCTGCTCTGGCCGCGACCCGACCTTGCACAGCCATCTGCGCCACTCCGTCCACCTGGTGCGCTTCGCCCCCGGCGTGCTGGAGCTGCGCCCCGAGCCAGCCGCGCCGCGGGACCTGGCGGCGCGGCTGGCCGCGGTGCTGCTGGCCGAAACCGGCACCCGCTGGACCATCGCGCTGTCCAAGGCGCCGGGCGAGCCCACGCTCGGCGAGCAGGGGGACGCGGCGGAGGCGGCGCGGCGCCATGCCGCGGCCGACCATCCGCTGGTGCAGGCGATCCTGGCTGCGTTCCCCGGCGCCACCATCGGCAAGGTGCAGGACAGCTCGGTCGACGATTACGGGCTGCCCGCGCCGATCCCGCTGGGCGAGCCCGACATGCCCGATTTCGCCCCGCCGGACGCCGAGCCGGCCGATACCATGGAGGAGTAGCCGATGAAGAACCTTGCCGGGCTGATGAAGCAGGCCAGCCAGATGCAGTCCAAGATGGCGGAGATGCAGGCCAAGCTGGAGGCGCTGGAAATCGAGGGCAGCTCCGGCGCCGGGATGGTGCAGGTGACGCTATCCGGCAAGGGCGACCTGAAGCGGGTGAAGCTCGACCCCAAGCTGCTCGACCCGGCGGAGGCCGAGATGGTAGAGGACCTGCTCGTCGCCGCCCACGCCGATGCGCGCCGCAAGTTGGAAGCACAGACCGCCGAGGAGATGGAGAAGGTCACCGGCGGCATGTCCCTCCCCGGCGGTCTGAAGCTGCCATTCTGAACGCGTGCGGGAGCCGGACAGACGCTAAAGGTGCCGCCCGCCATCCACCACCAGGGTGGTGCCGGTCGATAGCCGCATGTGGGTGATGGCGCCCATGATCGCCACGGCCACGTCGTCCGCCTGCATCACCGTCTTCAGTGGCGTGGTCGCAGCCTGCTTTTCCACCGTCTCCATGCTGCGGCCCTTGACGAAACCCGTCGCCACGGCAGCCGGTGCAACGCCGAGGATACGGATTTCCGGCCCCAGCACCCGGCCGAGCGACAGCCCCATGGTGTCCAGCGCCGCCTTGGACGCGCAATACGCGATGCTGCTGCCCTGTCCCGTCGACCCGGCGAGCGAGGACACGTTGACCACCACCGCATCGCCGGACGCGCGCAGCAGCGGCACGAAGGCGCGGATGGTGGCGAACGGGCCGCGGACGTTGGCGACCATGATGCGGTCGAAGGTGTCGTCGTCCAGCGCCTCCAGGTCGCCGTGCGGCACTGCCTTGGTGAGGCCGGCCGAGTTCACCAGCACGTCCGCCTTGCCGAACGCCGCCCCCACCGCGTCCGCCGCCGCCCGGATCGCGCCGGTGTCCTCCAGCGGCAGATGCATGACCAGGTGGCCCTGACCGGGCAGCCCGGCCACCAGCGCCTCGGCCCGGTCGCGGCCGGCGTTGTAGCCGACCACCACGGCCGCGCCGGCGGCGGCCAGGCGGCGCACCGTGGCCGCACCGATCCCGCTGCTGCCGCCCGTCACCACCGCCACGCGCCCGGACAGCGCATATTCGCCCAGGTCGCCCCGTCTCAAGTCGCCCATCCGACGCTCCTACGGGGCGCCGCGGCCGATGGCGGCATAGCGCAGCCCGGCCTGGCGCATCGCCACGGGGTCGAACACGTTGCGCAAGTCCACCACGACCTTGTCGTGCAGCATTTCGGCCAGTGATGACGGGCTGATGGCGCGGAACTCGTTCCATTCCGTCACGACGACCATCGCATGCGCCCCGTCGACCGCCGCGTTGGCGGAGGCGGAGAACACCACGCCGTCCGGCAGCATCGGCCGCGCCAACTCCATGCCCTCCGGATCGTAGGCGCGGATGGTGGCGCCCTCCTGGACCAGGCGATGGATGATCGGCAGGCTTGGCGCGTCGCGCATGTCATCCGTCTCGGGCTTGAACGTCAGCCCCAGCACCGCGACGGTCTTGCCGCGCACGCTGCCCCCGCACGCCGCGATCACGCGGGCCGCCATGCTGGCCTTGCGCGCATCGTTGACCGCGACAGTGGTCTCCACCAGGCGGGAAGGGGCGCCCCAGTCCTGCGCGATGCGGGCCAGGGCCAGCGTGTCCTTCGGGAAGCAGGAGCCGCCATAGCCCGGGCCCGGATGCAGGAACTTGCGGCCGATCCGCCCATCCAGGCCGATGCCCCGCGCCACGTCGTGCACGTCGGCACCGACCTTCTCGCAGAGGTCGGCCATCTCGTTGATGAACGTCACCTTCATCGCCAGGAACGAGTTGGCGGCGTACTTGGTCAACTCCGCCGTCTCGATCGCGGTGAACAGGATCGGCGTCTCGATCAGGTTCAGCGGACGGTACAGCCGGCGCATCACCTCCTGCGCCCGCTCGCTCTCCGTGCCGATCACCACCCGGTCCGGCCGCATGAAGTCGCCGATGGCGCTTCCCTCGCGCAGGAACTCGGGGTTGCTGGCGACGTCGAACTCCAGGCCCGGCCGGGCGTGCCGCACGATCTCGACGATCCGGCGCCCGGTGCCGACCGGGACCGTGCTCTTGGTGACGATCACGGCATAGCCGGTCAGCGCCAGCGCCACCTGTTCGGCCGCGGCGTTGACGTAGCTGACGTCGGCATGGCCGTCGCCGCGCCGGGTCGGCGTGCCCACGGCGATGAACACCGCCTCCACGCCGGCCACCGCCGCCGCCAGATCCCCGGTAAAGCGCAGCCGCCCGGCGGCGACGTTGTCGTGCACCAGCTTGTCCAGCCCGGGCTCGTAGATCGGCATGGTGCCCTGGTCGAGCAGGGCGAGCTTGGCGGCATCCCGCTCCACCACGCACACATCCACCCCAAGGTCCGCGAAGCAGGCGCCGGAGACCAGCCCGACATAGCCGCCCCCGATCATCGCGATTTTCATGCCGGCACGCCGACCCGCGGGGACATGGTCGCCTCACTGTCGCCGCGTTCGGCGAGCAGCTGGGCGAAGTAGCCGATGGTCCGTTGCAGCCCGGCCTCCAGCCCGACCGCCGGCTGCCAGCCGAGCAGGCGGCGCGCCAGGGTAATGTCCGGGCAACGCTGCAACGGGTCATCCTGCGGCAGCGGCCGGTACTCGATGGCCGAGTCGGAGCCGGTGAGCCCGACGATGCGCTCCGCCAACTCGCTCACGGGGATTTCGTGCGGGTTGCCCATGTTGACCGGCCCGGTGACCGTATCGTCCGTGTCCATCAGTCGCATCAGCCCCTCGACCAGGTCGCTGACGAAACAGAATGCGCGCGTCTGGCTCCCATTGCCATACAGCGTGATCGGCTCGCCCCGCAACGCCTGGACGATGAAGTTGGACACCACCCGGCCGTCATTCGGATGCATGCGCGGGCCGTAGGTGTTGAAGATGCGCGCCACCTTGATCCGCACCTTGTGCTGCCGGTGGTAGTCGAAGAACAGCGTCTCCGCCGCGCGCTTGCCCTCGTCGTAGCAGGCGCGGGGGCCGAGCGGGTTGACGTTGCCGCGGTACTCCTCCGTCTGCGGGTGCACGGTCGGGTCGCCATACACCTCCGACGTGCTGGCCTGCAGCACGCGCGCCTTCACCCGCTTGGCCAGGCCCAGCATGTTGATCGCGCCCATGATGGAGGTCTTGGTCGTCTGCACCGGGTCGAACTGGTAGTGGATGGGGGAGGCCGGGCAGGCCAGGTTGTAGATCTCGTCCACTTCCGCATACAGCGGGAAGGTCACGTCGTGCCGCATCGTCTCGAAATGCGGATGGCCCAGCAGGTGGGCGATGTTGTCCTTGCGCCCGGTGAAGTAGTTGTCCACGCACAGCACGTCGTCCCCGCGGGCGATCAGCCGTTCGCACAGGTGGGACCCGACGAACCCGGCCCCGCCAGTCACCAGAACACGCTTTCGGGTCAGACTCATCGGGCGGCGACATCCTTCCAGGCGCTGATCGTTCTTTCTAGAAGAAGGTCATCGTTGCAGCAAATCCGTGAGACGCCGAGCCCATGACGAGCGACCTTCCCGTCCGCGACGCGCTTGCCGCGTTGGAGACTGCCCTCGCGGCGGGCAATGCCGTCCTGGTGGCGCCGCCGGGCGCGGGCAAGACCACGCTGGTGCCGCTGCACCTGCTGGACCGCGTGCCCGGCCGCATCGTGATGCTGGAGCCGCGCCGCCTCGCCGCCCGGGCCGCCGCCACGCGGATGGCGGCAATGCTGGGCGAGGCGGTGGGCGGCACGGTCGGCTACCGCACCCGGCTGGACTCCGCCGTGTCCGCCGCCACGCGGGTCGAGGTGGTGACGGAGGGCCTGCTGGTCCGCCGCCTGCAATCCGACCCGGGGCTGGACGGGATCGGCCTGGTCATCCTGGACGAGATCCACGAACGCGCCCTGGCCGCCGACCTGGCCCTGGCGCTGTGCCTGGACCTGCAACGCCAGCTGCGGCCCGAGCTGCGGCTGCTGGCGATGTCCGCCACGGCCGACGGCGCCCGGCTGTCCGCCCTGATGGGCGCCCGCGTGGTGGAAAGCGCCGGCCGCATCTTCCCCGTCACCGTGCAGCACGCCCGGCGCGACATCGCCTCACCGCGGGACCTGCCGGGCGCCGTCGCCGCCGCGGTGCGGGATGCGCTGGCGGCGCATGCGGGCGACGTGCTCGCCTTCCTGCCCGGCATGGGGGACATCCGCCGGGCGCAGGCGGCGCTGGACGGGTGCGGCGCGCTGGTGCTGCCGCTGCATGGCGACCTGCCGCCCGCCGAGCAGGACCGCGCCCTTCGCCCCGCAGACGGGCGCCGCGTGGTGCTGGCCACCAGCATCGCCGAAACCTCGCTGACGGTGCCGGGCGTGCGGGTGGTGGTGGATGGCGGCTGGCGGCGGACGCCGCGGCTGGACCCGGCCACCGGCCTGACGCGGCTGGCCACGCTGCGCATCAGCCGCGCCGCAGCCGACCAGCGCGCCGGCCGCGCCGGACGGGAGGCGCCGGGCGTGGCGGTCCGCCTGTGGTCGGAGGCGGCGCATCGCGGCCTGGCCCCGTTCGACCGGCCGGAGATCATGGAGGCGGAGCTGAGCGGCCTCGTGCTGGACTGCCTCGCCTGGGGTACGGCGCCCGAGGCCCTGCCCTTCCCCGACCCGCCCGCCGCCGGGCCGCTGGCCGCCGCGCGCGCCCTGCTCACCGAGCTCGGCGCCATGGAGGGCACGGCGATCACCGCCGCCGGCCGCCGCATGGCCGAGCTTGGCGCGCACCCCCGCCTGGCGGCCATGATGCTGGCCGCCCGCAACGCAGCCGAGCGGGCGCTCGCCGCCGACCTGGCCGCCCTGCTGGAGGAGCGCGACCCGATGCGCGAGCGGGACGCACCCTGCGACCTGGCGCTGCGGCTGGAGGCGCTGGCCGGGCGGCGCGATGCCGACCGCGGCGCCCTCGCGCGCATCCGCCAGGCCGCCGGGCAGTATCGCCGCCGCCTGCGCAGCACCGCGCCGGCCATGGGCGACCCGGCGCCGCTGCTGGCCGCCGCCTTCCCCGACCGGATCGCGCAGCGGCGCGGGGAGATCGGCTCGTTCCGCTTGTCAGGCGGCGGTGGGGCCAAGCTACCGCCCACCGACCCGCTGGCCCGCGCGGCCTTGCTGGCGGTGGGCGCCCTGGAACTGGGCGCGTCGGCGCGCATCCGGCTGGCCGCCCCGCTCGACCCCGCGGACCTCCCTGCCTCCCGCGTGACGGAGAGCGTCGAGAGCGGGTTCGACCCGGTGTCCGGCGCCGTGCTGTCCCGCCGCCGCCGCCGCTTGGGCGCCCTGGTGCTGGAGGACCGCACCGTCCCCGCCGACCCGGAGGAGACGGCGGCCATCCTGGCGGACGTGGTCGGACGCAAGCTGGACGCGCTGGACTGGACGGAGGCTGCACGCCAGTTCCAGGCGCGTGCGGCCCTGCTCCGCGGCCTGGACCCGGCGGTGCCCGACCTGTCCGATGCCCACTTGGCCGCCACGGTGCGGGCATGGCTGGCGCCGCATCTGCTCGGCACGTCCCGGCTGGCCGAGGTGGGCAGGCTGGACATGCCCGCCCTGTTGCGCGGGATGCTGGGGTGGGAGCATGCCAGCCGGCTCGACCGCGACCTGCCGACGCACCTGGCGCTGCCCGGCGGCCGCGCCGCGATCGACTACACGCAGGCGGTGCCGCTGGCCGCCGCACGCGCCCAAGCCTTCTATGGCCAGCGCACCACGCCGGTGCTGGCCGCCGGCCGCGTCCCGCTGCGCTTCGCATTGCTCTCGCCCGCCGGTCGCCCCGTCGCGATCACCGCGGACCTGGCCGGCTTTTGGACCGGCGCATGGAGCGACGTGCGCCGCGATATGCGGGGGCGCTATCCACGCCATGACTGGCCGGAGCAGCCTTGACGGCAGTAACTATCATGACGAGACTCATCCACTTGTAGCCAAGTTGGTTAGAGTAGTCCGCTGCCATACAGTAGAAATATGAAAGAAGGTTTGAGGTCCTGCGGAAGTCCCAGCACAATCAGCCCAAGCGCCCACGCCGCGCACCAGTTCCAAACTTCTCGAAGCCGAGGAAGCGAATGGCTTTACGACCTCGATTGGATCGCAAATCTCGGAATGACCCGCCCGTCATCTTCGAGGTGAAGACGAGCATCACAAAGAACGGCTTTGACGAGTTCGACGGTAGCGAGTTCCGGCGCAAGCAGTATGTGGGCGAGCATTGTCCGCTGAACCTGCAAGGCGCCGTAAGCGCGCTCTCGCATTTGGGTATCATCCCGCGACGGCCGCTCAATTCGCCTTTGCCACTCTCGCCACCATCGCTCCGGCAGGTCTCGCCATGGCCCAACCAACATCTGCCCCTGTCGACTGGTCCAAACTCTCGGACAGCAACATGGACGAGCTACAGCGCAAGCTGTTCAACCCGCCGAAGATCAGGGGCGACGAAGCACGGGTGCCGCTTACGACGCCGGACGAGGCGCGAGCCTATGCCGAGCGGGTCATCCGCGCGACGCAGATGAGCGACTCCGACTACTACGCCCAACCACCCTACTTGGTGGAGGATAGAGGCGGGACCTGGTGGGTGATTGCGAGCGCCACGAAGTCGCCCTTGTTCGCTCCTCTGCATGTTGAGTTGCGGAAGTCCGACGCTTTGGTCGTCAGCTACGGCATGACGCTGAAGGACGGGCGGGTCGCGCCTGAAGTGCGGGAAGGAAATACGCCTTAGCTGTAGGCTCGCAGAACTCAGGAGGTTCGGAATCGACGTGTCGCCGCTACGGCCCTCTGTGGAATATCACTGACCGTGGTAAGGTGGCGCCATGCTCTACATAGTGGGCGGGTGCAGCCGCAGCGGCAAATCGACCCTTGCTGGGCGAATGTGCGTCAGGCATGGCATCCCATGGTTCCCTCTTGATGCGTTGAAAATGGGTCTGCACCTAGGAGCATCTTCGTTTGGTGTCCACCCGGACGAAGACGACCTTGAGACAGCCGATCTGATGTGGCCAGTCATCAAGGGTGCGCTTGAGCATTTGTTGTTTGATGGGCGTGACTACCTTGTGGAAGGCGTGAACCTGCGCCCACGGACCATCGCCGCGTTCCTGAAACAGGCGGACGAACCAATCACCGCGTGTTTCCTCGGTTACCCCGACGTGCCGATCGAGACGAAGATGGCTCATGTAGCCCGGTATGTCGGCGTTCCGAATGATTGGCTGAACCGCACAGGAGAAACCAATGTGCGCCGCTACCTTGAGGTAAGCCGGTCGTTGAGCCGGCACCTGCGCGATGAATGCGCAGCCGCCGGTCTTCCCTTTATCGACACCGGTGTGAACTATCCCGCCGGTATCGAAGCTGCCGAGCGCGCACTGATGGGCGACGCAGGAGGGCGCCATTTGTCCGAGTGAGGCCGCTTTCGACCCCAAGTCAGTCATAATTTGACTGCGCTGGAGTGCCGGAAGCGGACACGCAGCATGGTGCGTGGACCAGCTACATCAACCTGATTTGCAGTGGCTCTCCGAAAGGAAAGCTAACTATCGATACTGGGCGGTCCCAACTTTCATAGCCGTTTGGCGGTTCGTCGCTGTCTATCTCGGAAGCGGCGTCCAGACGCTTAGCAACTGCCCCTAGCTCTCGCGACGCCAGCACCTCCTTGTCTGAGATGCATCTGGCAAGGAGTGCGGGACCCCAGATGTCCCATGGCTTCAGCTCGATTTTGAGCAGCGCCGCCTGATCTCGCATCAGGCTGGCGGCAAGGAAGCGCTGACCCGTGATACCGATAGCCGAGACTCCAAAGCGCGACGCATCCAGAGAGCCGTACTTCGTCGCCGCCCACGCGTCGGAGGCGAACAAGAACCGGCTTCGTGGGACATCCGTTGGCGCAAACTCGTGTTCCCACCTTTCAGGAGGCCGGGCCGCACATTCGACATCGAGGAGGTGCCAAGTTGTGCCGTCATGCCACTGGCAGACCCAATGATCCTCATGGAAGTGAGGAGTGAAGTAGTCGGCAAAGCCGACACGCAGGCGTGCAGGAATGCCGGCCTGCCGCAGGGCCGATACGGCAAGAAGCGCGCAATCGCGGCAAACCCCGCCGACCTTGCGCCTCTCGTCACGAGTTCCAATTCCTAGACTGCCGCGCTCGGCGGCTCTTTCCACCAACTCGGCAACCTTCCTCAAGAGCAGGTCTTGTCTCTGTTCCTCCGTGAAGGGAACGGAGCTACGCGCAACAGGGTGCCGAATTATCGAGTCAATCGCACGACATAAGGCACCCAGATCATCAGACCAGTGGGGGAGCGTGCTATCAGCCGGGTCTGACCATTCGCTGTGAGACACGTAGTATCTGCATACAGCCATATCGCCCTCTGTTCGTCGAGGACAGGACTATGACCGCAAATTTTCGTGGCCTGTCAGGCGAGCCTCACGGTGCATAATTCATGCAGACCGTGGAAGTTCGCTCCCCACCTAATTGGGGTATGATCGAACCGGGACCGCAAAGAGGCATTCGAACGATGAGCCAAGGAGAGAGTTCGGTTCGCTATCCGGAAATGCAGGGTAAGGTCGCCCTTGTCACGGGCGGAAGCAGTGGGATCGGACTTGCGACCGCCGCTGCCTTTGCCCGTCAGGGCGCCACGGTCATCGTAGCCAGCCGCGACGAGAAACGGGCGATCTCTGCGTTAGAGGCTATTGGCGCAGACTCAAGTATCGCGTGGTTGCGGTGTGATGTGTCGAGTGGGGCATCAGTCAAAAAACTGTGCTCGGACATCGAGAAGAAGCACGGCAGGCTGGACTATGCCTTCAACAACGGCGGCAGCGGTGGAGGTTCGTCGCCAGTCGCGACCACTTCGGAAGAGGCGTGGAGGAAAACAATAGATGGATTTCTCACATCAGTGTTTCTCTGTCTCCGACACCAAATACCATTAATGCTGAAGAGCGGCGCAGGCGTCATCGTCAACAACTCGTCGGTAGACGGACTTCGAGGTTACCCATTCCCAGGCGGCGCCGCGTATTCGGCTGCAAAGCATGGCGTGCTTGGACTGACGAAAAGCGCCGCCTTGGAGCACGCTGCGTCGGGTCCGCGCATCACCGCCATATGCCCTGGTTGGGTCGAGACGCCGCCGATCGCGCGCTACATGCGACGGGACAGCACGATGGCCGCAGAGATCGTGAGGCAGACGCCTCGTGGTAAGATCGCTTCCGCGAGCGAGATCGCGGAAGGCGTCTTGTGGCTCTGCTCGGATGCAGCCTCTTTCATGATTGGGAGCCCGATGGTAATCGACGGCGGCTACATGGCCTGACAGACACGTCGACAATCCGCATCCCACCACCTGCGGCCATAGCTGTACCGGGCCGAAATCCTTCGCTGCCTGGCGCCGCAGTCCGGCCGGCCGTCAAACCACCCGTGACCGGACCAGCCGCCGAGTCCGGCAAATGAACGGTTGGCGTACACCGCGCCCGACGGCGTGTGTCACCGTCCCGGGTGGAGCGGCCTTCAAGAGAACCGCTTGACGAGCGAGGGTTTGGTGTCCGAACCTGACTTTGCATGTATTTGACCCGAAACGTCGCTGACCGACGCCGACGCCGCGGAAACCGCGGTGGCTTTGTCGTGTCCAACGACGTTCGGCTAGAGCCGGTGACGGGCAAGCTCTTCACCTAAGCCCAGCCTCCTTCGAGGACACGCCTCAGCCCCCGCGACACACGTCGCGGGGGCTTTTTGCATTTGGAGCAGTAACAATGAACGCCAGCACCAACTACGCCGAGACCGAGCTTCCCGTGCAGAAGCAGCTTGAAGCCTATAACGCTCGTGACATCGACGCTTTCATGCAGTGGTGGGCTGACGACTGCCAGTACTACGAATTCCCTTCGCGCCTGCTCGCCAGCGGGGCGGCGGAAGTCCGCGAGCGCCATGTCGCCCGGTTCAAGGAACCGAACCTGCACGGCATGCTCGTCAAGCGGATCGCTGTCGACAACGTGGTGGTCGATGAAGAGACAGTTACGCGCACCTTCCCGGCCGGTAGCGGTGAAGTGGACGTGATTGCCATCTACGAGGTCGAGAGCGGCAGGATCGCGAAAGCCTGGTTCAAGATGGGTCCGCCGCGGCTTCACCCAGTTGCAGAGATCCGGCGTGCTGTGCCGTCCGACGCCCCTGCTGTTCGTGAGCTGACGCGCGCCGCCTATGCGAAGTGGATCCCCGCCATTGGCCGCGAGCCGATCCCAATGATCGTGGACTATGATGCGAGGGTGCGGGACCACCAGATTGAGCTGCTGCATGTTGACGGCTGCTTGGTCGCCCTGATCGAGTTAGTGCCAGAAGCCGGTCAATTGCTGATCGAGAACGTGGCGGTGCTACCCGTCTTCCAGGGGCAAGGATACGGCCGCCGGCTCCTGGCTCATGCCGAGACAGTTGCGGCATCCCGCGGCCTTTCCGCCGTGCGCCTCTACACGAACCCGCTGTTTACCGGGAACGTCCAACTGTATGGCCGGCTCGGCTACCAGGTGGACCGGGAGGAACCGTTCAAAGGGGGCTTCACGGTTTACATGAGCAAGCAACTCCATCCGGCCAGCCAACAAGGAGGGCGGCCGGCATGACCCTACACGGGAGTTGCCTATGCGGGGCCGTGCGTTACGAGGTGGACCAGCTCGACATGCCCGTTGCGCATTGCCATTGCGTGACCTGCCGCAAGGCGCACGCCGCGGTCTATGTCTCCACGGCCGGCGTCATGCGCGGGCACTTCCGGTGGACGGCTGGCGCCGAGAAGCTTTCCGCCCACGAGTCCTCGCCGGGCAAGCTGCGCCGCTTCTGCTCTGACTGCGGCACGCATCTCTTGGCCGAGCGCCCGGCCCAGCCGCATGTCATCGTCCGCGTGGCGACGCTGGACGACGACCCAGGCGTGCGGCCGACCATGCACATTTGGACTTCGCACGACGTGCCTTGGCTTACAGACGACGAAGGCCTGCCCCGTCACCTCGAATGGCAATCGGGCCGTTCGTCACTGCGCGCCGCTCCGCCTGAAGGTTCCGCTGACTCCGGCAGCAGGACAGCACCATGAGCATCCCGGTCGGCATCGTCGGGATCAGCGGTTTCGGCGGCGGCGAGGCGATGCGCCTCCTCGCGAACCACCCGTCCTTCGAGCTGGTCTACGCCGCAGGCGAGGGCAGCGCCGGCAGCCGTTTGGTGGACCGCTTCCCCGGCGCTCCGGTCAAGCTGGCCGGGCTGGTGATCGAAAAGTGGGACCCTGCGGCCCTGCCGAAGCTCGACGTGCTGTTCGCGTCGCTGCCCACGGGCACCTCGGCCGCGGCACTGGCGCGCGTCCCCGAGGGAGTAAAGATCGTCGATCTCGGCGGCGACCACCGCTACGCCGAGGGGTGGGCATATGGCCTAGCCGACGTGTGGCCTGCCGAGATCGAGGGCCGGACGCGCGTCGCCAACCCCGGCTGCTTCCCCGCAGCGACGCTGACCACGTTGGCGCCGCTGCTGGCGGGCAAGCTGATCGAGCCCGGCAACATCGTGATCGACGCCAAGACCGGCATCTCCGGTGCCGGCCGAGGCGGCGCCGACAGCAGGTTCGGGTATGCCGAAAGCAACGAGAACCTGGTGCCCTACGGTCTGCTCAAGCACGTCCACATGCCCGAAATGGCGGAGACAATCGAGCGGCTGAGCGACGGCAGCGCGGCCGGGCTGGTGTTCACGCCACACCTGGTACCGATGACCCGCGGCGTGCTCGCCACGGTGTATTGCCGCGGCCGCGCCACCACGGAGCAGTGCCTGGACGCGGCCCGGCACTTCTACACCGGGCGGGCGTTCGTCCGCGTGACCGACAAGCCGCCGCAAACCAAGTGGGCGACCGGCTCGAATCTCGCCTTCGTCAGCTATGCGGCCGATCCGGAGCGCAACCTGGTGATCGCGATGGGCGTGGTGGACAACCTCGGCAAGGGAGCGGCCGGTCAGGCGGTACAGAATGCGAACCTGATTTGCGGCCTACCGGAGATCGCAGGGCTGGGTGGCGTGCCTGTTTGGCCATGAGATCTTTCGCGCGTCAGCGTTGTCCGCCGTCTGCCTGTCCGTCAAGCCACCACCATACAGCGTCCTCAGCCACATTGTCCGGATATGCGGGCAGCTCATGGGAAGGCGGACACGCGACTTGTCGGACGGGAAACGGACATGCGTCCCGTCCTGCCCTCCGCACACCATGACCGCGACCGAGCAGAGCTTTCTCAGCCAAGGTTTGCTGCTTGTCCTTACCCGCTCCGAAGTGGACGGTCTGCTCTCCACCATACCGGGACACCCAAACGGAAACGCTCACGCCGGCCCGGCATCACTCGATCTCGCCCTCGTCCTGCACGCTGCCGACCGTCACGACGCCCTCGATCTCCGACAGGCGGGCGATCAGGTTGGACACCAGCCGCTTGCCCCTCACCTTCATCGTGAGCACGACGAGGCCGCGGCGCTGCGGCTCGGCCTGCGTGCCCTCCCAGTCCGCCAGGTCCGCCGCTTCCTCCGGGTCCAGGCCGGGGGCGCCGTCGCGCTCCACGCTCACGTGGTCGATGGCGAAGCGCAGCTGCGTGCACGCGACCAGGATGGCGCGCAGCAGCTCCGGACGGTCCTCGTGGGCGATGCGGAGCTGCGTCGTGGTCCGGCGTTCGCGCGGCAGGTATCGGACGAGCTTGGGGAACACCAACATGATCATGAAGTGGCCGAGCGTGGTCGCCACCGCCAGGATCGGCAGCCCGGCGCCGCAGGCCATCCCCAGCGCCGCCGTCAGCCAGACGGAGGCCGCCGTCGTCAACCCGCGGACGATGTCGCGGCGCATGAAGATCACGCCGCCGCCGATGAAGCCGATGCCGGAGACGACCTGCGCCGCCACCCGGGACGGGTCCACCACGATGCGGCCGGCCGCCAGCACGTCCATGAAGCCGTATTTCGAGATCAGCATGAACAGGGCCGCGGACACGCCCACCAGGGTGTAGGTGCGCAGCCCGGCACTCTTCTGGCGGATTTCGCGCTCCAGCCCCACCAGGGCGGACAGCACGAAGGCCAGGCCAAGCTCCTCGAGCTGGAGCAGCCCCTGCCCGGTCAGATCGAACTGGCTCCACATCCGCCAAACCTTTCCGCGTTCTAACCCCGGCATCCTTGTCGCCGGAGAGGGGAAACGCCACCATGCACCCATGGTCCATCGCCGTCCTGGATTCCGCCCGATCATCCGCCCGCTGGCACTTGCCGTGGCGATCCTGTTGCCCGGCTGCACGGCGTCCAACGCACAGAGCGGCGGCGTGGGGTCGTTGCGGACCGCGCTGCCGTCGCTGGCACCGCTGGTCAAGCGCGTCGTCCCGTCCGTGGTGAACATCGCGGTGACGGAGAATGTCGGCGGCGATGCGCAGTTGCCGCCCGCCCTGCGCGGCACCCCGCTGGAAAAGCAGTTCCGCGACCGCCTGCGCTCCCGCCGGGACCAGGTGCAGGGCGCCGGGTCCGGCTTCGTCATCGACTCCTCGGGCGTCATCGTCACCAACAACCACGTCGTGGGTCACGCGGACCGCATCATCGTCTCCTTCTCCGACGGCTCGGAACTGCCGGCCAAGGTGATCGGCACGGACGAGCTGACCGACATCGCCGTCATCAAGGTGGACGGCGCGCCGTCCCTGTCCGCCGTCACCTGGGGCGACTCCCGCACGGTGGAGGTGGGGGACTGGATCGTCGCAGCGGGGAACCCGTTCGGGCTGGGCTCCTCCGTCAGCGCCGGGATCGTGTCGGCGCGCGGGCGCGACATCGGCGCCGGGCCGTTCGACGACTTCCTGCAGATCGACGCGCCGATCAACCCGGGCAACTCCGGCGGGCCGACCTTCAACCTGGACGGCCAGGTCATCGCGGTGAACACCGCCATCGTGTCGCCCACCGGCGGCTCGGTCGGCATCGGCTTCGCCATCCCGAGCGAAATCGCGCGCAGCATCGTGGCCGAGCTGCGGGAAAAGGGGCACATCGACCGTGGCTGGCTGGGGGTCGCGGTGCAGGACCCGCCGGCCACGCCGGGAGTCGCGCGGTCCCGCACCACGGGCGTTATCATCGCCAGCGTCGACCGCAACGGGCCGGCGGCCCACTCCGGCCTGGCCGCCGGGGACATCGTCACCGCCGTGAACGGCGTGGCGGTGGACACGGCGCATGAGTTGATCAAGGCGGTCAGCGCCGCCGCGCCGGGCTCCACGGTGCGGCTGACGGTCCGGCGGCACAACCAGAACGCCGACCTGTCGGTCACGGTCGGGAAGCGGCCGAGCGAGAGCAGCGGCTGATGCGCATCCTGGTGGTGGAGGACGACAAGGAGGTCGCGGGCTTCGTGGTGAAGGGCCTGCGGGAGGCGGGCCATCTGGCCGAGCATTCCGATAACGGGCGGGACGGCCTGTTCATGGCGGCGAGCGAGGCGTTCGACGCGATCATCCTCGACCGCATGCTGCCGGGCGGCGTGGACGGGCTGCGCCTGCTGGAGACGCTGCGGGCGCAGGACAACACCACGCCGGTGCTGTTCCTGTCGGCCCTGGGCGCGGTGGACGAGAAGGTCCGCGGGCTGAAGGCCGGCGGCGACGACTACCTCACCAAGCCGTTCGCCTTCGCCGAGCTGCTGGCCCGCGTGGAAGCGCTCACCCGGCGCGGCAAGGGCGACGGCCCGCAGACCAAGCTCGTCGTGGGCGACCTGGAGATGGAGCTGCTGTCCCGCTCCGTGCGCCGCGCCGGGCAACGCATCGACCTGCAGCCGCGGGAGTTCCGCCTGCTGGAGTTCATGATGCGCCATGCCGGCCAGGTGGTGACGCGGACCATGCTGCTGGAGGGCGTGTGGGACTACCACTTCGACCCGCAGACCAACGTCATCGACGTGCATGTCAGCCGGCTGCGGCAGAAGATCGACAAGCCCTTCCCCACGGCGCTCCTGCACACCGTGCGCAACTCGGGCTACATGATCCGCGCCGAGTGAGCATCGCCCGGCTGCGGAACCGCCCGAGCCTGTGGCGTTCCGCCGGGCTGCGGCTGGCGATCGTCTACGCCGTCCTGTTCGCCTTCAGCGCCCTGGCGTTGGTGATGTTCCTGTGGTGGGCCACCGCCGGGCTGCTGGATCGCCAGGTCGAGGCTGCCATACGGGCGGACGAGCAGGGGCTGGACGAGCAATGGCAGGGCGGCGGCCTCAAGGCGCTGCAGACCACCATCGAGGATCGCCTGGCCGAGAACGTCGACGACGATGCGATCTACCTCCTGGTGGATACGACGATGCATCCGCTGGCTGGCAACCTGACCGGCTGGCCCGCCGCCGTCACCGAGCCCGAGACGCCCTATGACCTGATGGTGTCGCGCGCCGGCGTCACCAGCATGGCGCGCGTACGCTGCGTCGACCTGCCGGATGGCAGCCGGTTGCTGGTCGGGCGGGACGTGGAGACCCGCACCTCGCTGCGGGCGCTGCTGACCTCGGCACTGCTGTGGTCGCTGGTGCTGCTGGCGCTGCTGGGCTCGGTGGGCGGGCTGGTGATGCAGCGGCTGTTCCGCCGCATGATCGCCAGCGTGTCGGCGACGGCGACGGCGATCGCCCAGGGGGACCTCGGGCAGCGCGTGCGCGTCACCGGGCGGGGGGACGAGTTCGACCGCCTGGCGGAGACGATCAACGTCATGCTGGACCGGATCGGCCGCCTGATGGACGGGGTGCGGGAGGTTTCCAACAGCATCGCGCACGACCTGCGCACGCCCATCACCCGCGCCCGCAGCCGATTGGAGGACGCGGTCGAGCACGCCGCCGCGCCGGACGACCTGCGGGCCGCGCTCAACCGCGCCGTCGCCGACCTGGACGGGGTGACCACGGTGTTCGACGCGCTGCTGCGCATCGCCGAGATTGAGGCGGGCACCCGGCGCTCCGCCTTCGCCGACAGCGACCTGGCTCCCATGCTGCGGGACCTGGCCGAGCTGTACAGCGCCCCGGCGGAGGAACGCGGGCTGGCGCTCGACTTCGACGCGCCGGAGCGCCTGCCCATGCATGGCGACCGCGACCTGATCGGCCAGGCGGTGGTGAACCTGTTGGACAACGCGCTCAAGTTCTCGCCACCGAACGGCGCGGTCCGGCTGCGCGCGGAACGGCTGCCCTTCGCGGTCGTGCTGACGGTGCAGGACAGTGGCCCCGGCATCCCCGACTGCGAGCGCGGCCGCGCGACGGAGCGGTTCTTCCGCGGCGAACAGGCCCGCCAGACGCCTGGGTCCGGCCTGGGGCTCGCCCTGGTGGAGGCCGTCGCGCTGCTCCATGGCGGCAAGCTGGTGCTGGAGGATGCGGGCCCGGGACTGCGCGCCATCCTCACGCTGCCGGCTCCCGAGGTGGGCAAGTCGTGACGATCACGTCACCCGATGCCCATGCGCGGCGCAGCTGTCTCCGTGTAGAATCACGGGAATGATAAAGACCCTTGCCCTTGGCGCAGCGCTCGCCGGACATCTGGGCGGAACGGCGCTGGTCGAAGATCCCATGACGGTCACCACCGACACGCCGGAATATTGCCTGAGCCTGGCCGACCAGATGCAGACCCAGGGCCCGATGTCGGCGAACGCCTACACGCTGTGGCAGGATGGCCGGCTGCTGTGCGAGCACGGGCACATCCGGCGCGGGCTGGCGCGGTTGCGCCGGGCCATGATGGTGATCCGGGGCGTGGCGGAGTAGGCGCCGGACACTGCTCCGTCGCATCAGACCCTCTGCTTCTGGGGAAGGCCATCGCATATGGCGGAGCTCCCTCTCCCGCTGGCGACAGAGGGTTCCAAAGCGGGGGGATACGGCCTTATGCGATAGCCCTGCCCAGAGGGAGAGGGCTTTTTGCAGCTCTACACGGGTGGCGCGCGGCGGAACGTCACCACCAGGACATCGCGGAACGCCGGGAGGGCGGGGTCGCGCGGCTCCACCGGGGTCACGCCATGGTAGACCCGGCTGTCATCCACCCAGGCGGCGTCCATCGGGCGCGCCAGCGTGAAGGAGCCGAGCAGGCGGCGGTCCAGGTCGTGGATGGTGGTCTCCCCGCTGGCGATGTTCTCCCGCCGGACCAGCAGCACCAGCACCCAGTCCACGCCGTCCCGGTGCATGCCCTCGGGGGTGGGCTGCCCGGCCTTTCCCGGCTGCGCCTCGATGCGGAACTGGTGCACCTCCACCTCCCACTCCGCGACACCAGGGGACAGCGTGTCGAACACGCGCTGGCAGGTACCGAGGATCGCGGTGAAGGCGGGCAGCCCGGCGACGTCCTCGCCGACGGGCTCGAACCAGCGGGCGATGCCGCCGTTCAGCGCGTTGTAGTCGCGGCTCTGGTAATGCGGCTGGTGCGGCTTGCGGGCGATCCCCGCTGGCGTGGCGGCGAACACGGCATGGCGGCGGCGGCGGTATCGCCCGCCATCGGCCATGTAGGTGTCCAGCCCGAGGTCGCCCCAGCTCGCCGCGAACCGGTCCCACTCCGCAAGGCCGTTCGCCTCCAGCACGCCGCGCATCTCGGCGTCGTGCACGAACGCGAAGCCGTCGCGGCCGACCAGCGTCGCGATGGTGGGGCGGCTTGTGGCAGGGTTGGGCATCATCCGGGCTCCTTGACAGCATCCGCCGGCGCGGGCTTCGGCATCGGCCGTTCGGCACCGGGCGGCAGCCAGCCCTGAACCTTATAGGCGGTGATCGGACTCTGGACTGCGTTCTCGTCAAAGCAGTACTTCACCCGGCGGTTGAATTCGCGGTTCACCGCCCAACGCTGCGACGGCGTGGTGCGCAGGCGCACCCGCATGGTCCAATGCGCGTCGTTGAACGCGTAGACGCCCATGACCTCCAGGTCCGCGGTGATGGCATCCGCCCACCTCTCCTCCCCGCGCATCTGGCTGGCCACCTCGCACAGCAGGTCGGCCACGCGGTCCGGCTCCTCGTTCAACCCGATCGGCAGGTCGGCCAGCATGTAGGAGAAGTCCCGCGTCTGGTTCGTCACCGTGGTGACGGAGGAGAACGGGATGATGTGGAGGGAGCCGTCCAGCGCCCGCAGCCGGATGGTGCGGATGGACAGGTACTCCACCGTCCCGCTCAACCCGCCGAGCGAGACGACGTCACCCACCTGCATCGCGTTCTCCAACAGCAGGAACAGCCCGGTGATGAGGTCCTGCACCAGCTTTTGCGAGCCGAAGCCGATGGCCACGCCCAGCACGCCCGCGCCGGCCAGCAGGGGCGCGATGTTCAGGCCGATCTGGCTCAGCACGATCAGCCCGGTGATGACGAAGATCGCAACCAGCAGCGCGGTCCGCAGCATCGGCAGCAGCGTACGCAGGCGCGCCGCCCGTGCGGTCTGCGCCGCGCGGGTCAGGGTGGCGACCTTGTTCTCGACCCCGGCATTTGCCGCCTCCCACACCAGGATGGCGGCCAGCACGGCGACCGCGGAGGTGCCGAGGGCGGCCAGCAGGCGCGACCCCAACTTTCCGGGAGTGAACCAGCCAAAGGGCGAAAGGCCCCATACCGCCAGCAGGGCCAGTCCCGTCGCGGCGGCGATCAGCGCACTCAGCAACAGGCGGACCGCCGGGTAGTAGTGGATGAGCCGCTGTTCCAGCCCGGGAAAGCGGCTGGACGTGTCCGGATCGATGCGGCTGGCCCGTGCCAACGCGCCCAGGACGATGATGCCCACCAGGCGGGCCGCCATGATGGTGGCGGTGGTGACGATGAAGAAGTGCAGCAGCCGCTCGTACCCGTCGCGGATTTCCGCAGCCGCCACCAGCCACAGCGCCACGATGTAGAAGATGGCGATCAGGTGCCAGTTGGCGGCGAAGTGGTTCTGCAAGCCCGCCAACACGCCGGTCCGGTTCCTGCGCGCGCGCAGCCGGTGCGCCACGGCCTGGCGGGATTGCAGCACCACCACCACCAGCAGGATGTGCACGACCAGGCCTACCAGCTTGACGAGCACGTCATGGGCGGCAGCGTATAGGCCGAACAGCAGCCCGACCTCCGCCAAGGCGAAGCCGAACACGCCGACCGCGACGATGCGGCGGACCCACGTCTCGATGAACAAGGCCGCATGGTCGTCGCACTGGATCAGGCGCAGTCGGGCCTCTCGCGGCGAGACGAAGCCGCGGACGACGCACATGATGACGCGGCAGACCACGTAGGCGTCCACCACGGCCAGCACGACGAGCCGCGTGTTGGTCGTGGCGCCGAGCGGGGTCGTCAGAAGCGTGTGACCCACGGCGGCGAACACGGCGACGGGGATGAGGTCCAGCAGCAGGGCGGTCGCCACGAAGGGCAGCCGCCGCAGCATGCGCCAGGCCACGCTGAAGCCGGGGTGGAGCCGGGCTGGCGGGTCTTCGCTGTCGGCGTCGGCGAAGCTCGCCTCGTCGGCCGGGGCGCGGGCGGACAGCATCCCGCGCGGCCGGGCAAGCAGGCGGCGGCACCCCCATTCCACCGCCCTTGCCGCGGCCAGTATGACGACGAGCTTCCACCCGGTGTCGAGCACGCGGCCGCGGGCCGCCGGGTCTTCCGCCATGCCCTCGACCCAGCGCCCGAGCAGCGGCACGTCGCCGATGGCGGAGGCCGTGGTGGCGAACTGGTCCGCCAGCTCCCCGGCCCAACGCGAGCCGGCGACCAGCAACTGTGCCCCGACGCTGTCGGCGGCGAGCGGCACCACGGACGGCTTGGCCGCCTCGGCGGCCGGCACCGCGCGCACCATGTCCTCCAGCACGGCGGTGAACTGGGCGCGGGCCTTGTCGTCCCGCAGGACGTTCAGCACCGCCTGCGCCTGCGCCGGCGTCAGCACGGGCGCGGCGGGCCTGCCCGCGGGGGCGGTCTGAGAGGAGGCGGCACCCGGCAGGGCGAGGGCGAACAGCAGGCAGGAGGCAAGCAGGCGCATGGCCGCCTTCCCCCACGTCGCGGGGGAAGATGTCAACCGCACCGCCGGGTTCGGGGTGCACAAAGCGAGGGCTGTGCCTAGATGGGGGTCATGAAGATCATGCTGGTCATGCTTGTGGTGCTGATGATGCTCGCCACGCTCGGCGTGCTATTCGCCGGGCTGATCAGCCTGGCCCGTGGCGGCGGCGACCCGATGCGCTCCAACCGCCTGATGCGCTGGCGCGTGATGCTGCAGGCCGGGACGCTGGTGCTGTTCATGCTGCTGCTGCACCTGCTCCGCTCGTAATATCTGTCCGGTGGCGAACGGAGCGCTAGCTCGCCTGCGTGAAGAGCACGATCTCCGCCCCATGCGACGACGTGCCGCGATGATCCACCCCCGCGGGGACGACGCAGCACTGGCCGGTGGACAGCGTCAGCGTGTGGTCGCGGAACTCCACGGTGAAGTCTCCACTCCAGACGACCGCCGTCTCCGCAGTGCTCGCATGGCTGTCCCAGCGCCCTTCCCCGCCGCCCGCGACCCGCACCATGCGGATGTTGACGCCGCCGAGCCGGACGGTCTCCTCCCGCCCCTCTGTTGCTGCGAGGCGGGCGAAGACTTCGGCGAAATCGGTCGGTCCAGTGTCCATGGCGGGTCCATTCCGAGGCAGTGCGGCGAGCATGATGGAGGGCCGGCGCAGACTTGTCCAAGGCGGTTTGACAGCGCGCGCCGGTGGCTTCTAAGGTCAGCGCCCAAGACGGTGCACGGTGCGAAGGCGGCCGCGATCGATGGCGCCTCCCTGCACGGAAACTTCCAAGATCAGGAAACGATGGTCTCTCCATGAAAATCCTCGTCGCAGTCAAACGCGTGGTCGACTACAACGTGAAGGTCCGGGTGAAGGCGGACGGCACCGGCGTCGAGACGTCCGGCGTCAAGATGTCGATGAACCCGTTCGACGAGATCGCCATCGAAGAGGCCGTCCGCCTGAAGGAAAAAGGCGTGGCCACGGAGATCATCGCCGTCTCCATGGGGGTGCCGGCCTGTGCCGAAACCATCCGCACCGCGCTCGCCATGGGTGCCGACCGCGGGATCCTGGTGGAGACGGCGGCCGAACTGCAGCCGCTGGCCGTGGCCAAGATGATGAAGGCGCTGGCGGACCGGGAGCAGCCGCGGCTCGTGATCCTGGGCAAGCAGGCGATCGACGACGACATGAACGCCACCGGGCAGATGCTGGCAGCGCTGCTGGGCTGGCCGCAGGGGACCTTCGCCTCCAAGCTGGAGCTCTCGGCCGAGGCGGTGACGGTTACGCGCGAGATCGACGGCGGGCTGGAGACGCTGGCGCTGACCCTGCCGGCCATCATCACCACCGACCTGCGGCTGAACGAGCCGCGCTACGCCTCGCTGCCCAACATCATGAAGGCGCGCAAGAAGCCGATCGAGACGGTCAAGCCCGAGGACCTCGGTGTCGACCCGGCGCCGCGGCTGACGGTGGTGAGCGTGGCGGAGCCGCCGAAGCGGGTGGCCGGCAAGAAGGTGGGCTCGGTGGCCGAGCTGGTGGCCAAGCTGAAGACCGAAGCGAAGGTGATCTAGATGACCGCACTCGTCCTGCTCGACTTCGACGGCGCGGAGATCAAGCAGCCGTCCCGCAGCGCTGTCGCCGCCGCCCGCAAGCTGGGCGAGGTGCACGTGCTGGTCGCCGGCGCCGGGATCGACGCCGCGGCGCAGGCCGCCGCCCAGTTGGAGGGCGTGAGCAAGGTTCACAAGGCCGATAGTCCGGTGTACGACCACTCGCTGGCCGAGCCGCTGGCCGAGCTGCTGGTGTCCATGGCCGGGCACCACGACCACATCCTGGCGGCATCCACCGCCACGGGGAAGAACGTCATGCCGCGGGTGGCGGCGTTGCTGGACGTGCAGCCGATCAGCGACATCGCCGACGTGGTGGACGCCGACACGTTCGTCCGCCCGATCTACGCCGGCAACGCCATGGCAACGGTGAAGTCCTCCGACGGCAAGAAGGTGTTGACGGTCCGCGCCGCCTCCTTCGACCCGGTCGCCACGACGGGCGGCAGCGCCACCATCGAGGACGTTGCGGCCACCGCGCCGGGTGCCGCGTCCAGGTTCGTGTCCGCCGAACTGTCGAAGTCCGAACGGCCGGAGCTAACGGCGGCGCGCATCGTGGTGTCCGGCGGGCGCGGCATGCAGAACGGCGACAACTTCAAGCTGATCGACCCCATAGCCGATCGGCTCGGCGCCGCGGTGGGGGCGTCCCGCGCGGCAGTGGATGCCGGCTTCGTGCCGAACGACTACCAGGTGGGCCAGACCGGCAAGATCGTGGCGCCGGACCTCTACGTGGCGATCGGGATTTCCGGGGCAATCCAGCACCTTGCCGGGATGAAGGACAGCAAGGTCATCGTCGCCATCAACAAGGACGAGGACGCGCCGATCTTCCAGGTAGCGGATTACGGTCTGGTGGCGGATCTGTTCACCGCTCTGCCCGACCTCCAGGCGGAGCTGGAAAAGGCCTGATGCCGGCCGAGGTGACCCGGCTCGGCGTCATCGGCGCCGGGCAGATGGGCAACGGCATCAGCCATGTCTGCGCCCTGGCCGGCCTGCCGGTGGTGCTGCTGGACGCCAAGCCCGAGGCGTTGGACAAGACGATGGCGTCCATGGCCAAGAACATGGAACGCCAGGTCAGCAAGGGCACGGTGTCGCCGGACGAGAAGGCGGCGGCGCTGGCCCGGATCACCCCCACGACCGACTACGCGGCGTTTGGCGGCTGCGACATGGTGATCGAGGCGGCGACCGAGAAGGAGGACACCAAGCGCGCGATCTTCCGCACGCTCATCCCGCATCTCACGCCCGACTGCATCCTGGCGAGCAACACGTCCTCCATCTCCATCACCCGGCTGGGCGCCGCGACCGACCGGCCGGGCAAGTTCATCGGCATGCACTTCATGAACCCGGTTCCGGTGATGAAGCTGGTCGAGGTGATCCGCGGCATCGCCACGGACGAGGCGACGTTCCAGACGGTCGAGGCCCTGGCGACGCGGCTGCACAAGACGATTGCGGCGGCGGAGGACTTCCCCGCGTTCATCGTCAACCGCGTGCTGGTGCCGATGATCAACGAGGCGATCTACGCGCTGTACGAGGGTGTCGGCACGATCACCAGCATCGACGCGGCGATGAAGCTCGGCGCCAACCACCCGATGGGGCCGCTGGAACTGGGGGACTTCATCGGGCTGGATACCTGCCTGTCGATCATGCAGGTGCTGTACGAGGGGCTGTCCGACAGCAAATACCGACCCTGTCCGCTGCTGGTGAAGTATGTGGAGGCGGGCTGGGTCGGCCGGAAGGCCGGCCGCGGGTTCTACGACTACGGCACGACGCCACCGACGCCGACCCGGTAGCCGCCAGCTACGGCTTGTACGGCAGCGTCGTATCCCGCGTGATGAAGGTGGCAGCGTGGCCGCCAGGCAGCATCAGCCACACACTGTAGCTGCCGCCGACCTCCATGTTGTCCAGCATGACGTCCGCGGCCGTCTGACCGGTGCAGCTTGCCCGCACCGCCGCCTTCACCGGGTTGACGCTGCGGGTCCGCACCTGGCCGGGCGCCACGTCGCTGAACACGGCGGTGCCAGCGGGCGCCAGTGCCAAGCCGGCCGCGGCACAGGACGGCGTGGCGTTGTAGAAGGACAACCGGGCGCGCGCCTGGTTGAACTCCGCCCCGTCCTTCACGACGGCGGCGGAGAGCTTTCCAACCTCCTCCCGCACCAGGACGGTGTTGAAGCTGTCGGGCGCCACCGTCAGCGTCGCCCGTGCCGATTGCCCTTCCGATTGCACCTCCAGCGGCAGTGCCTTCCCTGCCACGTGCTCCACCACGGCGTAGGGGCCGACCCGGGCCGGGCCATCCGTGCCCAGTGAAGCAGCGGTGAGGAAGGACGGATGGACGGTTACGACGCTACCCGTCGCGTTCACGAAGCGGACGAAGGCCGAACCGGGCGGTGGCTGCGCTCCATACAGCGCCTCCTGCGCGACGGCGGGCATGGCGGCCAGCACCATCGCCACAGCCGACCAGCCGGCGCGCATCAGACGGCGAGCGCCTTCTGCAGGTTGGCCATGAACGTCGCCGGCGGCATCGCGGTCGGCCCCCAGGCGCCTGGATTGTTCGACGGCGTCTCCATGTCGATCTCCGCGAAGTTCCAGACGATCAGCTTGGGCCGCTGCTTCTTGAAGCTGTCGCTGCCGAGATAGGTCAGCATGTCGTAGTACGGGCTGAACTGGTGGACCTTCCACTGCAGGGACACGGGACGGTTCAGCTGCTCCGACACCACGTCGGCAAAGCCGTAGGCCGGCTGCATGAAGCTGTTGCCCATCACCACCACGTCGGCCGCATCGTCGTCCAACAATCCGCCGCCACCCGTCGTCGCCACCTTGCGCACCATGTAGCTCTGGTAGGGGTATTTCGACTGGTCAGGCGGCGGCAGCAGCGCTGCGAGGTCGTTGCGTTCCTGCAGGACCGAGGTCGCCGGCGCGAGTTTGGCGCCCGGCGCGCCCGATGGCGGCAAACGGATCTTCTCCTTGATCGCTCCAGCCATCAGCATGGCCGATTTCTCCGCACCGGGCGCGGTCCAATGCGTGTCCGCCTTGAAGAACAGCATGTCGGACGGGGCCTGCTTGCGCGCCGCGGCGAACATCGCCGCCTGGTCCGGCACCAGCGTGTTGGACTTGCGCAACTCTTCCAGTGCCGCGTCGTAGCGTTTCTCCGCGTCCGGCGCCCACCGGAAGTCCGCCGGCAGGAACTCGCGATACACCCGGGATTTCGCGGGCGTGTACGACACGACGGTCTCAACCTTGGCCGCGCGCAGCACGCCGACCGCCTCGTTGACGAACTGCGCGGTGCGGCGCACCAGCGCCAAGTCACTGTGACGCACCTCGTCGAAGATCGGGAACAGCCAGCCGTCGGTGCCGATGACGCACATGTTGACGAAGGCGGCCTGCGCGCGCTGCATTGCCGGCACGAGGCAGGCCGCGGCACCGGCAGCGAGCATGCCGCGGCGACCAAGCCTGGCGAAGGCCCCGATCTCGTCACGTGCGTCAGGCATCGTTCGTCCGCTCCGCTGTCTCAGGACAGGCCTACACCAGGATTGCTAACCGGGTGACAACGCGCCGCCGCAGCTAGCGCCGCGCGTAGCTCATCACCACCGTCGACCCGGCGCTGGTGTCCATCCGGCGGGTCGACAGCGATGCCTTGCTGCCGGGCTGCTGCGCGAACCAGCCGTCGTACAGCCCCTCCAGCAACGCGCTCAGCCATTGGCCCGATGGCGTGCCGAGGGAGCCGACGCGCGGGAAGCCATGGTGAACGATATGCAGGACGCGCTCGGCACCGCCGAGCGACAACTCCGCCTCGCCCCAGCCGACCCCGGCCAGCGCGTCGTTGATCTCCAACTCCAGCGCCTGCAGCGACGGCACCGGCGGCAACGGCATCAGCCGGGACATGCGGCGCCCGACGCCGCGCAGCATGTCGTCCCGGTCACCCACGCCCGCCAGGCTGTCGACCTCTTCCGCCAGGGCGCGGAGGAACAGGCGCCACTGCACCACCGGTTGCTGCGACCCCGCCGGCAGGGTCGTGGACTCATCCATGCTCACTGCCTTCTTACAACGGGTCGTTGAAAACGTAGCGGGCGTAGACCAATCCGGTGCCTTCCGTGAAGTTGCCCGACTTGTCGAACCCGGCCCGCGCGCCGATGTGCAGGTTGTTCGTCAGGCGGTAGTCGATGTCCGCATGGGCGCCGCCCGCCACGCCGGTGTCGGTGAAGCCGGCGATCCGAGTCGGGACGCTGCTGTTCGTGCTGGCCAGCTGGGTCAGCGCGGACTGCTGCGCGGGGTCGTTCGGGAACACCAGCTCGCTCTTGGCGCGGAAGGTCTGCACGCCGACCGAACCACCCACGGAGTAGCTCAGGTCCGGTGTGAGCTGTTGCTTGTAGTTGACGGGGAACAGCGCGGCGAAGAACTGCTGCGGGCTGAAATAGCCGCCGCTGCCGAAGGTGAAGTTGTTGAGGTTGCGGTCGAAGCCGAAATACACGAGGTCCAGCCCGACGCGTACCTCCTGCGTCGGCGTGGTCCACACCGGGAGGCTGAACCCGGCCCCCGCATCGACCTCCGTGTTGGACTTCACGTTGTCGCCGACGAGCACGCCGCCACCGGCGCCGGCATAGTAGGAGACGGTCCCGACCGTACCCTCGAGCTGCAAGTGGCCGCGGTTGCGGGTGACGCCGCCCCAGCTCTGCCCCGTCAACGGGTCGCGCTGCCCGGCAAAGGACAACAGGCTGTCCGTCACCGACCGGCGCTCGCCGAGGACACGGACAGTCAGTTCGTTGCTGATGCGCGGTGCGAACTCGATCCCACCGATGACCTGGCTGTCCTTGAACCCGAGCGGGGACGTGCCGACGTCGGCGGACACGAAGTCATACGCGTATCCCACGTCCAGCCCGGTGCCGTAGGCGTCCTGGTCCCGGCTCTTGCGGAAGGTGGTGCCGGCCGGCGCCAGCGGGTTGTTCCCGAACAGCGCCTCGTTGGCACGGGAAATCTGCCCGGCGAACAGCGCCGTCGGAGTGACCTGGACCTTGAGCCGGCCATACCCGGCCGGCGAGAAGCTCGCCTCGAGCGGCGCCTCCAAGTCGAACAACTCCCCGAGCCCGGCATCGCCGGACCTGCCGCGGAACACCAGGGAGCCGTCCAGCCGGGGTGCCACGTCGGCCGAGACTTGCTCGATGCTGCGGTCGATATCCGCTGTAAGCGGGTCGACCGGTTGCCGGGCCACGGTCGTCCCGCTCAGCCCGAGGATGCCGCCAGGCGCGGAGTTGGGCTCATCCTGCGTCGGGGATGGCGACGAGCGGAACGGATTGCTGAAGTTGGTCGCGCCCAAATCCGCTGGTGCCGCAGCCGGGATCGAGGCCGGCGCAGCCAGGCCTGGCGGCGGCGCCAGCAGCGACGAGGACGCGGGTGCCGCATCCTGGGCGACCCGTGTCGCCGCGGGTGCCGGACGCGAGTCGTCCAGCGAGGTCGGCGGCAGGTATTGCGCATAGCGCTCGTATTCGCGCGTCACCGGCTCGGCGCTGCCCACCGAGGAGATCGCCGTCGGAGAGGCGTCGCTGACCACGTCTCCCACCATGTTCAGCGCGTACTGCCGCCCGCTTAGCCAAGCATCCGGCATGACGTCGGACGCGTCCGAGCTGTCCGTGGTGTCGAGCTGCTTGCTGCGCAGGGTGCGCGCCGTGCGCAAATCCGACAGCGCCTGGCCGCTGCGGCCCTGCGCCCGGGCGACGTTGGCGGAGGCCACCCATGCCTGCGGATCGTCGGAGAACTCCTCCTTGGTCTTGGCCGCGAGCTCGGAGGCACGGCCAGTGTCGCCGGCGGCGAGGGCGGCACCGATGACGGCGACCCGTACGTTCAGGCTGCTCGGGTTGCGCTTCAGCAACTCCTCGGTGATCGCGACGGCCTTGGCGGGCTGGTGATGCGCCTCGTACAGCCGGGCCAGCGCCATGTTGAGGTCCGGGTTCTCCGGGTCCTGCGCCAGGCGCGGCGCGAGCTGGTCGTAGGCGTCGGCCGTGTTGCCGCGGTCCGCCAGCCGGTCGGAGGAGAACACGGCCGCGTTGTCCCGCACCTCCGCCAGGTTGGTGCGTTCGAGCGGATTCAGCCGATCGGTCTGCAGCCCGCTGGTCACGAGCTGGGCGTCACGCGGGTACCCGGCGGCGATCAGCATGCCGCCATAGGCGATGCGCTGCGCGGCAGTGGGCGGGCGGCTTGCGTTCAGCGCCGTGCGGATCACCTCGCGCGCGTCGGGCTTGTCGCCGGCCTTGATCAGCTCCTGCGCGAAGGCGGTGCCGCGGGCGCCGGAGGGGTCGGGCTTGGCGGCCAACGCCACCATGCGTGCCGCCTCCGCACTCACGCCCCCCTGCGCCTTGGCGTCCCGCACGTCGTTGGACACGTCGGCGCGGATCGCGATGGTCCGCATGTCCGGTGTACGGGCGGCCGGCGGGAGCTTGTCCGCCAGCGAACTGACCAGAGCCCAGTCCTGCGCGTTGTCGGCGTAGTAGATGCCGGCGCGCAGCTGCTCCACCGTGGGCTTGGCCGCCCCCGTGACCGGCGCCATGACCTGGCGCGCCTCCGCCGTCTGGTTCTGTGCCAGCAGGTTGCGGGCCAGTTCCAACCGCAGCCAAGGGTCGGCCGGCGCGTCCGCGATGGCCGAGCGCAACAGCGCGATGCGCGATGCGGCGTCGGTCGCGGCCTTCGCCTGGTCGGCGAGCTGGGCAGCGCGGGAGCCGCCGCCGCCGCTGACGCCGGCGCGCGCGAAGACCTGCTGCGCCTCGTCCGCCTTGCCCTCGCGCTGCAGCACGTTGCCCAGGCCGCTCAGCGCCGCCACGTTGCGCGGCTGGCCCCGCAGGACCGTGCGGAACGACGCCTCCGCCTCCGCCAGCTTGCCGGCACGGGCCTGGATGTCGCCGAGTTGGAGGTAGTTGCCCAGGTTCGGCCGGTTGCCCATCAGTTGGCGCAGCTTCGCCTCGGCCGCGGCATATTCGCCGCGCCGGGTGAGCGCCGCCACCTGCTCGTAGTCGCGGCGGATCGCCAGACCGCCATCGCCAGTCCCAGCGTTGCCGACAGTGCCGCCGCCGCGATTGCCGGTTGCCAGCGCTGCGGCGTCCAGCCCCACGGCGCTGAGCAACTCGTCCCGCCGGTCCGGTGCGAGCGAGATCGCCTTGTCGATCAGCCGCTTGGCATCGGGCAGCCGGCCCTGCTGCTTGCGGATCAACGCCAGCATGGCGAGCGAGTCGACGTCGTTCGGGTTGTTGGCGAGCGCGGCGTTGAAGTCGTTCTCCGCCTCCGACGTCTGCTTGCCTTCCAGCGCGTTGTAGCCGGCCAGCCGTGAGCGCACGCCGGGGTCCGGGATCGTCCGCGTCAGCTCCGTCTTCTTCGTGTCCAAATCCGGGTCGGTCGGGTTTTGGGCGAGGTAGGCGTTGAGCTGCGCCTGCGTCCGGTCGTCGTCGGAGGACCAGAGCAGCGCCTGGCGCCAGGCCGCCGTCGCCTGCTGTCCGATCGACGGCAGCTTCGACAGGGCGGCCAGGCGGTCGATGCCGTCGGCGCGCGTGCCCTCGTGGTAGGTCAGGGCCTGAGCATAGGCCAGCTGGGTGCGCAAGTCCTGCGGGTTGGTGCGCACCTGGGCGGCCAAGCCGTCCCGCGCCGCATCCCAGTTGCCATCGGTGGAAGCCAGCGTCTGGTAGTATTCCGCAGCCAGGCTGGGCGGCGGCGTGGTGCCCTTGAACGCCCGGCGGTATGCGGCCACCGCGTCGGCGGGCTTGCCGGCCTGCGCCAGCCGCCTCGCCTCCGAAAGGGCGCCGTTGTCCAGCGGCCCTGCCCGCAGCACCTGCTGGATGCTCTCGATGCGCGGGTCGTCCGGCCGCGCCGCCTGCAGCTTGGCCAACGCCGCCATGGCCACCTGCTGGTTGCCCCGCTCCGCCGCCGCCTGGGCCTGCGCGGCCAGGCCGTCCGGGTTGCGGGGATCGAGAGCAAGCACGCGGCCCAGCGCCTCGTCCGCACGTTGCGGCTCATCCTTGCTGCGCCAGTAATTGGCCTGGTCGAGCAGCACCCGGATCGCGTCGGCCGTGCTGGACTGGGTCGTCGGCGAAGCGGGTGCCTGCGCCCGCGCCGCCGCCAGCGGGATGACCGTGGCGGAGGCGAGGAGCAGGGCGCGGAAAGCCGGAGAATACGGTCTCATGTCAGACGCTTCCCTCACAGACGCCGGGTGGGAACGGTGCGGGTCCGCAGCGCCGCCCGCCGGCGCAGCGCGAAGAAGTAGAAGATCGCGACCAGCAGGCAGCCGATGATCATCACACCCACGATGCCGATGGGCGAGTCGCGCAGATACCAGGACGGATACAGCCAGAACGGCAGGATCCCGGCCGTATACTCGCCGCCGACGCGGTAGGATGTGAAACGCCCGCCCGCCAACAGCGACAGGTCACCCTGGATCAGCGGCGCCTGGTCGGGGTCGCGCAGGGTGGTGACGATCGCCTCCACCGCCGGCGCGGCGCCGCCAAGCAGGGCCACCACGCTGCGCCCGCTGTTGAGCGGGCTTTGCGCGCCCACCATCGCCGCCGTGTCCGTGCCGACGGTGGCGTTGAGCACGGTCGCGGCGCGGGTGCGGTCCTCGCGGGCCGGGTCGCCGAACAACCGGCGCACGCTGTCCAGCCCGTTCGGCATGTCAACCGCCAGCCGGTTGCCGTTCACCCGGTAGGGCGAGTTCTTCAGCAGGTCGGCCGCCGCACCCAGGCGGGAGATGGTGCCCATCAGCAGCAGGTTGCGGTCGGACACGCCGTTGAGGCCGTCCGGCCGCACCACGACGTGGCGGATCACCGGATAGCCGGTCAGCGACCCGATCCGCCCCATCATGTCGAGATAGGCACCGACCTCGGCCGCGTTGGCCTGCGTCGGCAGGACCACGGCCGTCTCCGACAGGTCCGCCATGCGGGTGAAGGGAAAGCCGGAGCTGACGAAATAGGCCAGGTTCGGCAGCTGCGCGAACCGGTAGGCGCCGCTGATGTCGAACGTGCTGTCCGGATCGACCGCCATCCGCACGTCCTGCGGAACGGCGACGCAGTCGCCGCGATGCAGCGGCCGGGTGTCGAAGAAGAACTGCAGGTCGTTCTGCCCGAACACGTCATACACCGGCACGTCGATCCGCGAGGTGGGTTGCGTCACGCCGAAGTTGAACAGGCGCGAGAACCAGGACGCCGTGCGCGACGGTTCCGCCGCCAGCGGGAGGCTGGCGAGGTAGAGGTCGTTCACGCCGACATCCAGGCGGGAGACTGCCAGGTCCTCGATCGGGCCGGGAGGGGCGCGGTAGCGCAGCTCCATCGGGAAGGCCCGGTTGCGCCAGGTGTAGAGGTCGGGCGCGGTGCGGAACGGCACGCGCATCGTGCCGGGCACGTAGCCGGTACCCTGCAGCTCCGAGGCGTCCACCAGCTCGCCGAACTTCACGGCCCGGTCGGAGGGGATCCAAGCCGGCGCATCGTAGGCGACGCGCTTCGGCACGTCCGGCGTGACGACGGTGGAGGCGTCGCCAGACAGCGTGCGGCTGCCGAGCGACAGCGAGGTCGCGGCCGCGATCGCCTCCTGCCCCGTCCGCCCGGCGATCACCAGCAGGGAGGATGTCGGGTCGTTGGGGTTCGGCACGACGGCGAGCGTGGGGCCGTTCAGCGGCGGCAGCGTGACGTTGGCCGGGCGGTCGGTGCCGGTCACCACGACCACGGCGTTGCCTTCGCTCGGCGCGTCGGTGACGACGGGGAAGGTCGCGCCGCGGAAATCGGCCAGCTGCCCGAACCACGACGACACGATGCCCGCGCTCTGCAGCGACTCGTTGGACGGGTTCGCCGGCAGCACGAACGGCAGCGACAGCATGGTCTTCTCATGCGGGTCGAAGAACGGCAGCGGCAGGCGCGACAGGTCCCGTTGCGGCGGCAGCCGCTCGAGCGTGAGGGTTAGGGTGGACGTGTCCGAGATGGTGGACCAGAGCAGGCCGCTCAGCGGGTCGTTGCACTCGGGCGTGTAGCGGCCGGTGAAGCGGAAGTTCAGCCGGTTGTTGTCCTGGAAGAACACCGGGCTGACGGGCAGCTCGAAATTCTCGAAGCGCGGCTGGTCACGGTTGACCGGGATGGTGCCGACATACTGCTCGTTCATCGTCACGGTGACGTTGCTGAACTCCGGGATCAGCGCCGGTGACATGGCGCCGGACAGGGTCAGCGTGGCGGCGGTCACCACCTCGTCGGCGCGGATGCCGAACTGCACGCCCTGCAGCTCGCTGGTGCCGCGCAACGTCAGCGGGCCGAGCGCACCCAGCTGGTGCAGTGTTAGCACCAGCTGCCGCGTCTGCGCCGCGGGCGCGCCGGAGGCGGGCGTGAAGGAGGTCGGGGTCGGCTGGGCCGGCTGCGCGGCAAGGCCGGAGTTGCCCGGCACCGGCAGCGGCGGGGCGTTGGGGTCGGTGGTGACGGGCGTGGCGGCCGGCGCCGGCGCTGCGGGGGCGGCGGAGGCACGCTGCGTTGCCGGCGCCTGGCCGGGCGTGGCGCCGGGCAGCGGCCGGATGACGAAGCCGCCCGGCTGCGCGCCCTGGGAGACCGTGCCCTGCGAATGGGCGGCCGCAGGCACCAGCATCAGGATGATGGCAGCCGCCGTGCCGACCAGTTGACGCCGGCCCGGCGGCGTCGGGCCGCTGCCGGTCGGCCGGCGCGGTGCCCGGTCTGGCGCACGGAACAGGCCGCGGATGCTGACAAGGACGCGGTACAGGCTGGCGAGGGGACGATCCACCGGATAAGCGCTCCAATCGGTCCAGGCATCGGCCCGACCAAATACGACTTGAACGATCGCTGCCTCGTCGGCGACGCTGGCCGGCTGGAAGCTCACTTGCAGGAACCGCTGCTCCCACCGGAGCAGGCGGGCGGGGATGACGACCGGTTCCCCGCCGATGAGGAACTCGAACTGCACCAGGGAGCCGTCGGTGACGCCGAGCGGGCGCTCCGACACCACCGAGCTGCCACCCTGCGACAGGTCCTGCGTGATGCCGCTGACCGCGCGGCCGTCCGGCAGCAGGATGGAGACCGGCACGGTCGCCCGGACGCGGGCGCGGCTGCGCATCTGCCGCGTCTCCCGCCCGACGGCGAGCGCCGCCATGACGGTCAACATGGAGAAGATGCCCCAGATCGTGTTGAGCAGCAGCGCCTGGAAGGTGAGCTGTTCGGTGTGGAAGAACAGCATGCCGACAAGGCCGCGGATCACCCCGGCGACCAGGAAGAAGGCGAGGATCAGGTTCGGATAGACCGCGCCGAGGTCGAAATACCCGTTCTCGAGCAAGCCGCCCTTGTTGGTGACGTTGAACTTGCCGCGCCGCGGTGCGAACAGCGTGACCATCGTCACCCGCACCAGGAACAGGGCGAGCACCGTCTCGTAGATCTCGGACCAGAAGGAGTGCCGGTTGTTGCGCTGCAGCCGCGAGTTGGTGGCCACCGAGTGGAAGATATGCGGCAGCGCATAGGACACGATGGCGAGTGGTGAAGCGGCGATGATGTTCAGGCCGAACAGCAGGAAGGCGAGCGGCGCGGTCAGGAACACCACGCGCGGCAGGGCGAAGAAGAAGTGCCCCATGGCCTGCAGGTAGCAAACGCGCTGGCCCAGCGTCAGCCCGGGTCCGAACATCGGGTTGTCCAGGCGGAAGATCTGGATCATGCCGCGCGCCCAGCGGATACGCTGGCCGATATGCAGGATCAGCCGTTCCGTGGCCAGGCCGGCGGCGAGCGGCAGGCGCAGGTAAGCGCTGTCCCAACCGCGGCGGTGCATCTTCAGCATCGTGTGCGCGTCTTCGGTCACCGTCTCGACCGCGAAGCCGCCGATCTCCTCCAACGCGGCGCGGCGCAGCACGGCGCAGGAACCGCAGAAGAAGGTGGAGTTCCAGTAGTCGTTGGCGTCCTGCACCAGGCCGTAGAACATGTTGCCTTCGGCGGGCACGCGGGTTCCGGCGGCAAGGTTCCGCTGGAACGGGTCGGGTGAATAGAAGTGGTGCGGGGTCTGCACCAGCGCGTTGCGCGGCTCGGCGATCATCCAGCCCATGGTCATCTGCAGGAAGGCACGGGTGGGGATGTGATCGCTGTCGAACACGGCGACGAACTCGCCATCCGTCTGCGCCAGGGCGTTGTTCAGGTTGCCGGCCTTGGCGTGCAGGTTGTTCGACCGGGTGATGTAGCCGATGCCGCATTCGGCCGCGAACTCCCGGAATTCCTCGCGCCGGCCGTCATCCAGCAGGTAGACGCGGATCTTCTCGGGCGGCCAGTCGATGGCCATGCAGCCCAGCACCGTCGCGCGGACAATGGACATGGGCTCGTTATACGTCGGCACGTAGACGTCCACGGTCGGCCACAGCGCGAAATCGTCCGGCATCGGGATCGGCCGCCGCTCCAGCGGCCAGAGCGTCTGCACGTAGCCCAGCACGAGGACGACGATGGCGTAGCACTCGGCCAGCGCCAGGCCGATGCCCAGCAGCAGTTCCACCACGCTGGCGAAATCCAGCGTCTCCGTCACCCGCCAGAAGATGTAGCGGAGAGAGACGGCCAGGCTGAGGATCACGAGGAAGACGGAGACGTAGCGACCCTTGAAGCGGTTCGCGATCAGGAACACGATCGCCGATACGACCGCCAGGATCGCTTGCTGCCGCGGATCGAGCTGGACGGTTGCCACCGCGACGATAAGCGCCAAACCGATGATGCCGCAGACGATGTCGATGATCCGGCTGGTGACGCTGCTGTGCGGAACACCCTGCCAACGCGCTCGCCGTACCCGAACCGTCTCACTCATCGTTACAAATTCCCACTATCCGCCCCGCAGCCTAATACCGTGCGTCACGCTTTCGTGCGATCGAATTTACCATGGCGCGGGCATTACCGGCAGGGCGCTACGCAGGAACTCCACTGTAACGACACACGGTGTTGCCGACATGCAACATTATTCTGGTTCTGCAGCTTTTCTTAACCAAACGACGTTGACACTTTCACGGCTGGACAATCATGCCGACGTATTCGTCGACTGGTGCTCAAGACGCCGCCAAGTAGTCAAAGATCTCCGGTAAGCTGCTCAGACTGTTCGGCATTGTCGTGCGCCCCGGCGCGAGCGGTGCCGCTGGCGGAGTGTAGGCCACCGGGGGCGGTGGCGGCGGCGTGGCGGGAGCCGCGACTGGCGGGGTCGTGACGTAGACCGGCTCGGCAGGGGGAGGAACGGACGCAGCCGACGGTCGACTCGGGGAGGTCGTGACCGGCGCAGCCCACTCCGCCAGCGGCCGCGGCGGCGGCGCCACGGTCGGCGTGGATGGGAACAGGGGCGCGGCGCGCATGGGAGCCGGCTCTGCCAGGAAGGGTGCCGGCCGCGGCGCGACCATGGGGATCGGTGTCGCCTGCGGCAGGCTCGACGTCGGGAGCGCCTCCACCGCCGCCACCGGCTCCTGCTGGACCATCGCCGGGCTGGTCGATGGGGCCGACACCGGGGGCATGACGGGCCGGCGCATCGCGTTCGTCCCGGAGGACTTGATCTGGGCCTGGCCGAAACTGTGGTAGCGGATGGACGGTGCACCGAATGCCGCCAGCGCCTTGGTGACGTCGTTAGACTCTTCACTCATCGTCATCTCCATCAAGCCGCCGGGTGCGCAGCCTCCTCCGCGGCGATCCGCGACAGCAGCACCAGACCAGCACCGTAATAATCCATGGCTGCCATAACAGATGGCAATCCGATTGTCGCGCCTGGACCCGTCGACCGCGTGGCGAGCGCCGCCACGGCGCGGATGCCGGCCGGGGCCGAATACGGCGCCACCTCTTCCGTGCAAAGATCCACCCATGCCGGCTGCACGCTTCGAGAGGCCGTCCAGTAGCGGTGGAACGAGGCGAATAGCGGGTCGGCCGCGATGCCGCCCCAGGCCATGTGCATCGGCACGCGGATGGCGTCCCAGGAGAAACGCGGCGGCCAGCCTGGCGCGATGCTCAGCGAACCGTCTGCACGGTCGATCCGCAGCCAATCCGGCGGCAGCATCCATTTGCCGTAGCGGCCTTGGAGGATGATCGCGGTGCCGTCCTGCCGCAGCGCTTCCCACTTCGCGGAGGGAACGAGCGCTGCAAGGTCCGGGAACAGCCCGAACGCATAGTAGGACGGGTTGAGCAGCAGGCAGTCCGGCTTCTCGAACCCGACAGCGCCCGGCAACAGCACGGTGCGGGCGCCGGCCGTGCGGACCAGCCCGAGGATGTCGCGCCCGAGCCGTGCCGCCTGCGCCGCGTAGTCCGGGCGCTGCCAGCGGATGGCGGCCCGCGCCAGGGCGGAGGCGATGAACAGGTCGCCGTCGGTGGCATTGTTCAGGTCGGACACCGGGTTGGCGTCTGTCGGCTTGTAACGCCAGGCGTGCAGGGTGTCATTCGGCCGGCGGCGCAGGTTGTGCGTCGTCCATTCCAACAGCCGGGCGAACGTCTCCTGGTCGTCGGCGGCCTGCGCGCCCATCAAGCCCCAGCCCTGCCCCTCGCTGTGCGACGCGTTGCCGTTGCCTGTGTCGATCACCCGGCCTTCCGGCGTGATGTACTGGTGGCGGAACGCCAGCCAATCCTGCCGCATGGCTGCCGAGTGCATGCGGATCGGCGGAGATGGCGGCGCCTGGACCACCGCCGGCGCGACTGCGGCGGCGCCGCGATCCATCGGCATCGAACGGCCCGGTTGCACCGGCGCGCCCTGGCCCCAATCAGGCGCGAAGGTCACGGCGGCACCGAGGCCCGCGGTCAACGCGGCCATACCGGGCAGGAAATGCCGGCGGCCAAGCGCGTAGGGGGCAGGGGCTGCAGCGGTTTCGAATGCGCGCACACGCGGTCTCCTGCGTGTCCATGGCCTCTGGCGGCGACCGCTCAGGTGCGAGACAGTGTTCAAGGCGCTTCATTCTGTCGCGCTTTCTACGATCAGTCTCACACGGAGAGATTAACGTGAACTTTCCTCGCAGGCTTATCTTTGCCCTGGCGATTCGAATATCATCGCTGCCGCAACAACCATCCAAGAGGCTCGCAATGCTCCAGACCCGCTTCAAAGGCCGCCCCTCCGCAGCCCTGCTTCTCGCCTCGGCGTTGGTTGCCGCCGCGCCTGCCATGGCGCAGAAGAGCTTCGATCAGCCCCCGCAGACCACGCCAGCACCTGCGGCCCCGCCGAGCGAGCAAAGGAACCCGCGCTTCACCCTGATCAACGAAAGCAACCAGATCATCGACAACCTCAACATCTCCCCAGTCACGGACAATTCGTGGGGTGACGACCTGCTCGGAACCTTGGCGCTGCCGCCGCACAACCGGTTGATCGCAGGCCCGACCCAGGACACCGGCTGCGTGTTCGACGTCCGGGTGGTCTATCATGACAAGCGCGAGGAAGTCGTCCGTCGGCAGGACCTGTGCAAACTGGACGACCTGACCTTCACCGGCCGCAACGCCCGGGTGCCGAAGGCCCGCTCGCAGGCCGACAACTGAGGCCGGTCAGTCCTCCTCCGCGTAGAGCGTGACGTCCGTTTCCCGCCCACGGGAGTAGTTGAAGCCGCCCAGCGTCCCGAGCCGGCGCAGCCGCAGCCGCAGCCGCGCCGCCTCGGCCTGGAAGGACGGCTCGTCCCGTGCGGCGACCGCAGCCGAGCCTGCCACGCCAGCGGCCAAGGCCTCTGCCCCGTCGGCACCGGTGGCGGACAGCACCGTCCGGGTACCCGCGACGAACACCAGGCTGGGCTCGTGGAAGCCCACCGCAGCCAACGGGCGGTCGGCCAGGCCGGCGCCCGCCAAGACCCGTTCGATCCGCGGTGCCAGCCAAAGCGGCGCCGCCTGCGGCAGCTCCCAGCCGAGCAGGGCGGCGGTGAACAGCGGCATCGCGGCCAGCGCGAGGGTCGGGCGGGGCCAGCGGCACGCGAGCCATCCCGCAAGACCGGCTGCAAGCAGCGCCGGCAAGCCAAGCAGCCAGCTGGCATGGATCACCAAGGGCAGGGTCAGCGCGGCCGACGCAAGCACCGCGGCGGCGCCGGCCGTCAGGCCTGGCGCGACCCGGCGCGACCACAGCCCGGCCGACGGGGCCGCTGCCGCCCAGCCCCGTGCCGCGAGCAGGAACACGGCCGGGTATAGCGGGAGCGTGTAGTGCGGCAGTTTGGTCGGCACGGCCTCGAACACCAGCCAGGACGGCACGATCCAAGCGGCGAGGAAGCGCACCATCGGCTGCTGCCGTTCCCGCCACAACAGCGGCAGGCCGCGCAGAACCGGCAGCGTGGCCGGGAACGCCAGGAGCGGCAGCAGCAGCAGGTGCAGGCCCGGCAGCGCGCCATGCGCGTCATCGCCGCTGGCCAGTTTGCGGCCAAGGTCGCCACCGACCGCGTCCTTGAAAAACGCGCCGTGCGTCGCGATGCCGATGGCCACGAACCAGGGCAGCACCACCAGCAGCATCAGCGGCAGACCGGTGACCGGCTGCAAGGCCAGCAGCCAGCGCGCCCGGCGGTCCGCGACGGTCAGCGCCGCCGCGGCCAGCGCCGCGACCATCGGCGTGATCGGGCCCTTCAGCAGGATCCCGACGCCCAGGGCCGCCCAGAACAGCGCCGCCGGGCCACGGCCGACGGGCAATCCCGCGTAGGCCCGGGCGAGCACCGCCATCGCAACCGTCGTCACCCCGACCAAGGCCGCGTCCGTCTTCGCCAGGTGCGCCTCCACGCACAACACGACGCAGCCCGCCAGCATGCCGCCCGCCAGCAGCGCGATCCGCCGGTCGGCCACCGCCACGCCGAGTTCGTAGGTGGCCAGCACCGCCAGCAGCCCGCCCGCCAGCGACGGCAAACGATAGGGCCAGACCGGGTTGGCCGCCGCGAGGTGCAGGGACCGTGCGGCAGCCGCGAACGGCACCTGCAGCCAATAGATGCCGACCGGCTTGAGGTTGCGCGGCTCCGTGCCGTTCATGATGCGGACGTAGTCGCCCGACTCGATCATCTGCTTGCTGGCCTGGGCGAAACGACTCTCGTCCCGGTCGGTGGGCGGCAGGGTGAACAAGCCAGGAAGCCAGACCAGCAGACAGAAGGCGATCAGCAGCGTGCGCGGCCGCCTGGTGTCGAGCAGGTCCATGGCGCGGCGCTCTAGCATGCGACCCCGATCGGCGCCATGAAGCCCGCCGATGCGCACTCCTGCCCCGGCGCTCCCGCGCCACGACCCGACCCGCGAGGGCGCGTTCGACCTGCTCGATGCCGTGCTCCTGCGCCGCCGCGGGCTGGAAGACGCGTTGGACAGCCTCCCATCCATCGAGCTGCGCGACCGTGCGGCCTCCCATCGGCTGGCCGCCGCGGTGCTGCGCCGGTCCGGTTCGCTGGACGCGGTCATGCGCCCGTTCCTGCGCCGCGCGCCGCCGGACCCGGTGCGCCAGGTGCTGCGGATCGGGGCCGCGCAGCTGCTCCTGCTGGGGACGCCGGCGCACGCGGCCGTCGCCACGGCCGTGGCCCTGGCGCGGCACAGCGGACTCGCGCCGTTCACCGGGCTGGTCAATGCCGTGCTGCGCCGTGTGGCCGGGTCGGGCGGCGAGGCACTGCAGGCGCTGGACACGCCCCGGCTCGACACACCGGACTGGCTCTGGGCGAGTTGGGGCGCGGATGCGCGGGCGATCGCCGCGGCGCATGCGGTGGAGGCGCCGCTCGACCTCACCCTGGCCGGCGTGGCACCGCCGGGCGGCGTGCTGCTGCCGACCGGGTCCGTCCGCTACGCCGTCGGCACCCGGGTGACGGAGTTGCCCGGCTATGCGGACGGCGCCTTCTGGGTGCAGGACGCGGCCGCCGCCCTGCCCGCCCGCCTGCTGCACGCGCAACCCGGCGAGGCGGTGGCCGACCTCTGCGCCGCACCGGGCGGCAAGGCGGCGCAGCTCGCTGCAACGGGGGCGACCGTCACGGCCGTCGAGCGGGATGCCCGGCGCATCGCCCGGTTGCGCGAGAACCTCGTCCGGCTCCGCCTGGAGGCGACGATCGTGCAGGCCGATGCGACGGCATGGCGGCCAGCGACCCTGTTCGACGCCGTCCTGCTGGATGCGCCATGCAGTGCCACCGGCACGATCCGCCGCCATCCCGACGTGCCATACCTGAAGTCGCAGGACGACGTGGCGGCGGCGGCGGCACAGCAGCACGCCCTGATCGAAGCGGCCGCGGCGATGCTTCGCCCAGGCGGGCGCCTGGTCTATGCGGTATGCTCGCTGCAGCCGGAGGAGGGCAGAGGTGCGCTGCCGGCTTGCCTGGCGGCGGGCCTGCGGCATGACCCGTTCACGCCCGCGGAGCTGACTGGGATCACGCAGGCGCGGACCCCGGACGGGTGCCTGCGGACCCATCCCGGCCTATGGGCGGATCGCGGTGGCATGGACGGTTTCTTCACCGCGCGTTTCATTAAGCTTTGACCCGCTCGCTTGTGCTGAAATCGCCCCGCGCACTAGAAGCAGGCCGATGGTATCCAACGTCTCCATAGCCCCCAGCCTCTTGGCCGCTGATTTCGGGCGCTTGCGGGAGGAGGCGGCCGCAGTCGAGCAGGCGGGTGCGGACTGGCTGCACCTCGACATCATGGACGGGCACTTCGTCCCCAACCTGAGCTTCGGGCCGGCGGTGCTGAAGGCGCTTCGTCCGCACCTGCGCATGCCGTTCGACGTGCACCTGATGATCGCACCTGCCGATCCCTACGTCGCCGCCTTCGCCGAGGCCGGGGCAGACCACATCGCCGTCCACGTGGAAGCCGGCCCGCATCTGCACCGCTCGCTGCAGCTGATCCGCTCGCTCGGCAAGTCGGCGGCCGTGGCGCTCAACCCGGCCACTCCCGCGGCGGCCGTGTCGGAGGTGCTGGACCTCGTGGACAGCATCCTGGTGATGACGGTCAACCCTGGCTTCGGCGGGCAGAGCTTCCTCGGCTCGACCCTGGCCAAGATCCGCCAGCTCCGGGTCATGGCGGATGCCACTGGCCGCACCATCCGGATCACGGCGGATGGCGGCGTGACGCCCGAGACGGCGCCGCGCATCCTGGCAGCCGGGTGCGACGTGCTGGTCGCTGGCACCTCCGTGTTCGGCACCCCCGACTACGCGCATGCCATCGCCGCCTTGCGCCCGGTTGCTTGATGGCGCGGTGGTGGCGCGGCGCCCGCCGGACGCTGGCCAAGATGCCGAAACTCCGGATGGGCCGCATCCCGGATGGACCGATGCTGCCGGTGCGGGACCTGTGGCCGGGTGACCCGGAGCGTGGGGCGCAGCTGCTGAAAGGCGCGCTGGAGGTCGGGGGCGCGGTCCTGGAGCTCAAGCCCGGGGTATGGGACCAGGCGCGCGCATCCCCCATCCTGATGACGGCGGCGCATGGCTTCACCTGGCTGCGCGACCTGCGCGCGCTGGGCACCGACGCTGCGCGCGGCCGCGCCCGAGCCTTGGTCGCCGACTGGATCAGCGCGCCTGTCGATCCGACCATGCGGCGGCCGGACGTGGCCGGCGCGCGCTTGGCCGCGTGGCTCGGCCACTACGATTTTTTCGCGGCCTCCGCCGACGACACCTTCCGGCAACGCATGATGACCCGCTTGGTCGCGGATGCACGGGCGCTGGCGGCCGACCTGCCATCGGAGGAGATGGACGCGCGGGCGCTCACCGCCCTGAAGGGGCTGATCGCGGCGGCCGTGGCGCTTCCCGACCAGGCGGCCTTCCTCACGCGGGCGTTGCGGTTCCTGCCGCAGGAAGTCGCCCGGCAGGTGCTTCCCGATGGCTGCCATGCCGAGCGGAGCCCGATCGCACAGCTGGCGGCGTTGCAGGACCTGGTGGAAATCCGCGCGCTGCTGCAGGCGGCACAGGCGCAGCCTCCCGCCGCCCTGGCGTCTGCGATCGAGCGGATGGCGCCGGCCTTGCGGGCGATGCGGCACGGCGATGGCGGCCTGGCCCTGTTCAACGGCAGCAAGGAGGAGGCTGCCAGCCTGATCGAACTGGTGCTGGCGCAGGCGGGACGGATGGGCCGGTCCTCCGTCAGCCTGACCGAGGGCGGGTTCCAGCGGCTGCAGGCCGGGCGGACGGTGCTGCTGGTGGATTGCGGCCGCCCGCCGCCACCCGGGGTGGACCGGTTGTCGCATGCGGGCACGCTGTCGTTGGAGGTCTCGGTCGGGCGGGAACGGCTGATCGTCAACTGCGGTGCGGCCCCGGCCGCCGGGGCGCAGTGGCGCGATGCCACGCGGGCGACCGCCGCCCATTCCACGCTGGTGATCGCCGACACCAACTCCAGCGAGCTGAAGGGCGAAGGCATCGGCCGCCAGCCCGAGCACGTGGAGGCGCAGCGGCAGGAGGCGAACGGCGCGCACTGGCTGGAGGCGAGCCACGACGGCTACCGCAAGCCGTTCGGCGCGCTGCACCGCCGCCGGCTGTACCTGGCGGAAAGCGGGGACGACATCCGCGGCGAGGACGCGATCGAGGCGACGGAGCCGCAGCCCTATACCCTGCGCTTCCACCTGCATCCCTCGGTGAACGCCAGCCTGCAACAGGATGGCGAGGCGGTGCTGCTGCGGCTGCCCTCCGGATCCGGCTGGCGGCTGCGCGCGGAGGGGGCGCGGATCACGCTGGAGGAGAGCGTCTACCTCGGAGGCATGGCGCCCAAGCGCGGTGAGCAGGTGGTGCTGACAGGGTATGCCGATGGCCCGCAACAGGTGAAATGGGCCATATCGAAGGTGGGATGATCGCCGGCGCGCGTTATGGTGTGGAGAGCCTTACTGCTTCATGCTACTTACATCCAATGAGCGAAGTCACTCCCTTCACTGAAATACTTGCCGGTCTGAGGCAGATAGCGACCAACATCGATCAGTTGGGAGCAGGGCAGGCACGGATCGACGAACGGTTGGGCGCCATCGAGTCGCGGCTGGAGGTTTTCGATTCACGGTTGGACGCCGTCGGAACCCGGCTGGACGGCTTCGGGACACGACTGGACGACTTTGGGACCCAACTGGACGACTTCGGGAGCCGACTGGACGGCTTCGGGGCACGGCTGGATGCCTTCGAGTCTCGGCTGGTTACCATCGAGTCGCTTTTGGTGGGGCTCGATGCCCGCGTCGGCATCCTCGAGACCCGCATAGGCCTGCTCGAGACCGGCCTGGATCAGACCAAGCTCGAAGTCCTCAAGCTGCGCGTCGACATGATGGAGCGGCTCGACCGGTTCCAGGTCACGTTGGACAACGTCCGCGAGTCGACCGCAGTCACGCTGATGATGGACCAGCGCGTTGCCAAGAAGCTGAAGGAAACAGACAAGGACCGCGACGACCTGTTCGAGCAGATGATGGCCATCGAGCGGCAGTTGATGACGCTGTCACTCCGGATAGAGGCGATCGAGGATCAGCGTCACTAGCAAATTGCCTGGCCATGAAGGTCGTCGAGGTCGTCAACGTCGACTTCTCGCTGCGCCACTTCGTCCTGCCGCTGATGCGCGGTATCCGGGGCCGCGGACATGATGCGGTCGCCGTCGTCGCGGAAGGGCCGCTGAACGCGGAGGTGCGGGCGGAGGGTTTCCGCGTGCTGGCCGCCCCGTTTGTCCGCCGGGCCTCCCCGGTGGCCCAAATTCGGGCCTTCGTCGCGCTGGTGGCGCTGTTGCGGCGGGAACGGCCGGACCTGGTGCACGGCCATATGCCGATCAGCGGCTTCCTGGCGCGTTTGGCTGCCCGGGCGGCGGGCGTGCCCAGAGTGGCCTATACCTGCCACGGGTTCCTGTTCAACCAGCCGGCACCGGCGCCACGCCGCCTTGCCTCGTTCGCCATGGAGTGGATCGCCGGCCGCTTCACCGACGTCTTCCTCACCGTCTCGGAGGAGGAAGCCGGCGATGCCCGGCGCCTCGGGATCAGCCGCCGTGCCATCGCCGTGCGCAACGGCCGCGATCCCGCGCTGTTCCAACCCGACCCCGCCGCGCGGGCCCGCATCCGCGCCAGCCTGGGGGTCGCCGCCGACCGCGTCGTGATCGCCGCCGTCTCCCGCCTGGTGCGGCACAAGGGCTATCCTGAACTGCTCGCAGCCATGCACGACGTGCCCGGCGCCGAGCTCTGGATCGTCGGCACCCGCCTGGCTACCGACCGGGGCGAGGACCTCGGGGCCACCCTGGCCGCGGCGGCCGCTTCGGGCCGTGTCCGCTTGCTCGGCTACCGGACGGACATCGCGGCCATTCTGGCGGGCGCGGATGTCTTCGCCCTGCCCAGCCATTTCGAGGGTCTGCCCATGTCGGTGATCGAGGCCATGCTGGCCGGCCTGCCCGTGGTCGCCACCGCGATACGCGGCCCGCGCGAGCAGGTGGTGGATGGCGTCACCGGCCTGCTCGTACCCCCGGCGACCGTCGCCCCGCTGGCCGCGGCACTCAACCGCCTGGTCGCCGATGGGGAGCTGCGCGCGGCCATGGGCGCAGCCGGGCGCGCCAGGGCGGTGGAACGCTACGACGAGGCCCGGGTGATCGGCCGCACGCTGGACCTGCTCGGCCTGTAGGGCTATGCGCCCGCCCATGAGCCAGTCCGACACCGTCCCGATCACCCGCGCCCTGCTCTCCGTCTCCGACAAGGCGGGCCTGGTGGAGCTGGCGCAGGCTCTGGTGGCGCACGGTGCGCACATCCTGTCCACCGGCGGGTCCGCCGCGGCCCTGCGCGCGGCGGGGGTGGCGGTGACGGAGGTGTCGGACCACACGGGCTTCCCGGAGATCCTCGACGGCCGGGTGAAGACGCTGGTGCCGCAAATCCACGGCGGCTTGCTCGGCCGGCGCGACCTGCCCGCGCATCGCGAGCAGATGGCGGCGCATGGCATCGCCCCGATCGACCTGCTGGTGTGCAACCTCTACCCGTTCGAGGCGACCGTCGCCGCCGGCGCCCCCGAAGACGCGTGCGTGGAGAACATCGACATCGGCGGCCCGGCCCTGATCCGGGCGGCGGCGAAGAATCACGACCACGTCGCCGTCGCCACCGACCCCGCGCAGTACCCGGCGCTGCTGGCCGCGATGGCTGCCGGGGGCACGTCGCTCGCCCTGCGCCGCCAACTCGCCGCCGCCGCCTATGCCCGCACCGCCGCCTACGACGCCGCCATCGCCGCGTGGTTCGCCGCGCAGCAGGGGGAGGTGTTCCCGCCGCGCATCGCCATCGCCGGGACGCTGCGGCAGACCCTGCGCTACGGCGAGAACCCGCACCAGCAGGCCGCGCTCTATCTGCATGGCAGCCGGCCGGGCGTGGCTACCGCGCGCCAGGTGCAGGGCAAGGAGCTGTCGTTCAACAACCTCAACGACACCGACGCCGCCGTCGAATGCGTGGCCGAGTTCGCCGAGCCGACGGTCGTGATCGTCAAGCACGCCAACCCCTGCGGCGTGGCCAGCGCCGCCACGCTGGCGGAGGCGTGGGATGCGGCGCTGCGGTGCGACCCGGTGTCGGCCTTCGGCGGGATCGTTGCCGCGAACCGCACGCTGGACGCCGCCGCCGCGACCCGGATCGCCACCCTGTTCACCGAGGTGATCGTGGCGCCCGACGCCGACCCCGAGGCCTGCGCCATCCTGTCGCGCAAGAAGGCCCTGCGCCTGCTGCTCACGGGCGGCCTGCCCGACCCGGCGGCCGCGGGCATGCAACTCCGCAGCCTCGCCGGTGGCCTCCTGGTGCAGACCCGCGACGGTGGGCGCGTGGCGGCGGACACGCTGCGGACCGTGACGCAGCGGGCGCCGACGCAGCGTGAGTTGGCGGACCTGCTTTTCGCCTTCCGCGTGTGCAAGCACGTCAAGTCCAACGCCATCGTCTACGCGCGGGACGCTGCCACCGTCGGCGTGGGCGCCGGGCAGATGAGCCGGGTCGACTCGGCCCGCATCGCCGCCTGGAAGGGCGCCGCGGCAGCGCAGGCGGCGGGCGCTGCGGGCAACCTCACCGAGGGCAGCGTCGCTGCGTCGGACGCGTTCTTCCCGTTCGCCGACGGGCTGGAGGCCATCATCGCCGCGGGTGCCACCGCGGTGATCCAACCCGGCGGCTCGAAGCGCGACGACGAAGTCATTGCGGCGGCAGACAAGGCGGGTATTGCCATGGTCTTTACTGGGATGCGCCACTTCCGGCACTGAGACGCGTTCGCAGTGTTCAAGCCAGAACTTGCCGATTACGGCAAGGCACCGCATGTATCCTCTATGCGCGCCTTCAACAGCCTGTCCGAACGGGAAATCCTCGCCCTCGCCATCGCCAACGAGGAGGAGGACGGCCGTATCTACACCGACTTCGCCGAAGGCCTGCGGGACGACTATCCCGACACCGCTCACGTGTTCGCCGACATGGCGCAGGAGGAGGACGAGCACCGCCGCATCCTGATCGACACCTACACCGAGCGGTTCGGCACCCACATCCCCCTGATCCGCCGCCAGGACGTGCAGGGCTTCGTGCCCCGGCGCGCCATCTGGCAGTTCCGCCCGCTGGGGCTGGACGCGGTTCGCCGCCATGCCCGGCAGATGGAGAACGACGCCGCCCGCTTCTACCGGGAGGCCGCGGGGCGGACGACCGACACCGCCGTGCGCCGCCTGCTGGGGGACCTGGCCGCCGCCGAGGCGCAGCACGAGACCACCGCCGGCACCATCGAGGCGCGGCGCCTGCCCGGGGAGGTGCGCGCCCGCGAGGATGACGACGCCCGCCGCCGCTTCGTGCTGCAGATCGTGCAGCCCGGGCTGGTCGGGCTGATGGACGGCTCCGTCTCCACCCTGGCACCCGTGTTCGCCGCGGCCTTCGCCACGCATTCCACTTGGAGCACGTTCCTGGTCGGGCTGGCCGCCTCCATCGGCGCCGGCATCTCCATGGGGTTCGCCGAGGCGCTGGCGGATGACGGCAAGCTGTCCGGCCGGGGCACGCCCTATCTGCGCGGCCTGGTGTGCGGGCTGATGACGATGGCCGGCGGGATCGGCCACACCCTGCCCTACCTGGTGCCCGCGTTCTGGACCGCGACCGGGCTGTCCATCGCGGTGGTCGTGCTGGAGCTGGCGGTCATCGCCTGGATCCAGTGGCGCTACATGGAGACGCCGCCGCTCTCCGCCGTGGCCAAGGTGATGCTGGGCGGTGCGCTGGTCCTCGCCGCCGGGATCCTCATCGGCAGCGGCTGACGATGCGCGCCTGCACGGCACATGCTAAGCGCGAGGTATGAACGAGACGCGGTTGCGCATGGGCGTGGTGGGTGCCGGGCATTTCGGCCGCTTCCACGCGCTGAAGGTGGCGGCGGCGCCGCGCGCACGGCTGGCCGGGCTGCATGACCCCGATGCCGCCCGCGCCGCTGCGGTCGCGCACGAGACGGGGGCGCCGGCCCTGGCGCTGGATGCGCTGCTGGATGCCTGCCAGGCGGTGGTGATCGCGGCCCCGGCGGAGGCGCATGGCGCCCTGGCGACCCGCGCGCTGGAGGCCGGCTGCCACGTGCTGGTGGAAAAGCCGATCGCCGCGACCCTGGCGGAGGCGGACGCGCTGGCCGCGCTGGCGGCGGAACGACGGCTGGTGCTGCAGGTGGGTCACCTGCTGCGCTTCTCCGCCGAACACCGGGCGATCAGCAGCCGCATCGCCCGCCCGCTGTATATCGAGGCCACGCGCATCGCCCCCTACAAGCCGCGCGGCACGGACGTGTCCGTCATCCTGGACCTGATGATCCACGACCTGGACCTGGTGCTGGCGCTGGTGGACAGCGAGATCGCCAGCGTGGACGCGATGGGCGCCGCGGTGTCCTCCCCGTCCGAGGACATCGCCAACGCCCGCGTCCGCTTCGCCAACGGCTGCGTGGCGACCATCACCGCGAGCCGCATCTCCATCAAGACGGAGCGGCGGATGCGGCTGTTCTCGCAGGAAGGCTACCTGTCCGCCGATTTCGGCGCGCGCGAACTGGTGATGATCGGGCGCGAGCGCGGCCTGCCCCTGCCCGGCACCGGCGGCTTCCGCCGCGAGGCGATTAGCTGGCGCGACCACGACGCGATGGAGGCGGAGCACGCCAGCTTCGTCGCCGCCTGCCTGGACGGCACGCCCGTCCTGGTGGACGCCGCCGCCGGCCGCCGCGCGCTGGCGGCCGCGCTGGCGGTGACGGAGTCGATGGCGGCGTCCGCCGCGCTGGTGCGGGCGAGCGGGCTGGTGGTGTGAGGCGCAGCCACACCGTGCTTGGTCACGTCAGCGGCTGGCTTGCTCTGCCGGATCACCGCCCATGGAGTCACAAACAGCGAGTGCCGCGGCATGTCACCGGGGCTTGTTGGCCAGCCGGCCTGGCGCGGCGGCGTTGTCCTGCCAGGTTTCGTCCCGCACGTCGGGTGTGACGCAGACGTGGTCGGTCGGCAATGCTTCGCGCCACACGAAGCCACCCTGGCACGTGTCCGGGCCGTAGGAGTGGTCATGACGGTTGACCCGGCTTGCCGCCTGCATGTTCTCCTGCGCCGAACGCGTGCGGATCGCCGGGAGCACGCAGACATGATCCTGCGGCGTCGCCTCCCGCCACACATACGGGTAGCTGCACCAATCCGCATCACCGCGGCGCGGGTCGGGCGTGCCAGCTTCGGGCAATGGCGGGACGCTGGCCGGCGACCCCAGCACGCTGATCCGGCGGCGGGCCAGGTCGGCGAAACGGCCCTGGGGGAAATGGGCCAGGTAGGATCGAAAGTCCTCCGGGTCCCGGCTCGACGTGATGGACTGCCAGTAAAGGGCGTCCTCGTTGATCGGCGGCGGCGGCGTGTTCGGCTGCGGGTCCGTCGTCGGCATCTGCAACGTCACAGGACCGAAGAAGAAGAAGTTGCCGGCGATCGGGGAGGAGGCAAGCCAGGGCTGCTGCTGCCCACCCGTCACCTGCTTCACCTGCAGTCCCACCTGGTTGAACACATGGAACACGTCCGCACCCGGCTTGCGCATGGCCGCGGCCAGGGCTTGCGTGTAGGGACTGTCCTGGGTGTCGCCATCGGCCGCGACGTTGCCGGGCTGCGTGGCATAGGAGATCAGCGTCCCCTCCGGAGCATGCATTTCCGCCAGGCCCGGGGCTGATCCTCGAACGCCGCGTACGGCGAACGGGTTGTTGCGGCAAGCGTCGAGGATCAGCAGGTTCAGCTTGGTTCCCGCACCCTCCATCTGCTTCAGCACCAGGCTGGCGTCGACCATCTGGAAATCCAGGTCGCGCGGCCCGGTTGGCCGTGCATCGACCGGCACGAGCCAGTTGACGCCGTTCACCTGCATGCCATGGCCCGAATAGTAGAAGACGGCAACATCGGCGCCCTGCAGCGCATTGCCGAACATCTGCACGTCACGGTCGAAGCGCACCTTGTCCAGGTCGAGCTGCGGTCCGTCCCCGATCAAGGTGAAACCAGCCTGGCGCAGCGTCTCGGCGATGAGCCGGGCATCGTTCGCCGGGTTGGCCAGCCGGTCCACGTTCTGGTAGCCGCTGTTGCCGACGACCAACGCGATCCGCCGCCCCTGCGCCGCCGCCGGGCCCGCCAACGCGAAGAGCAGCGATAGCAACACGGCGATCAGATACGTGCGTGCTGGCATGTCGACCTCGATCTGTCTGCGTCAGGGTAGCTCAGCGTGGACAGAAGTGGCGTGGCGTGGGGCAGACCAACATAGTGTTGGGACAGCAGCTTGTATCGCCTGGTGCCGCTTGCCAGGCGGGGTTGTAGGGCTGGCGTCGGGCAGCCGCGACGTCGGTTGCGGGTGAACGACAGAAGTGCCGGCCTGCGGGACAAACCAACATGTTGTTCGGGCAGCAATCGGCGTCGACAGGGGCGGCCGCCGCGGCTGGATTGTAACTCTGCCCTTCGACGCCCGCTGGCGCGTGCACGATGCCGGATACACAGCAGTTGTCGCTGGTCCCTGGGGGCACGCCGTTCTTCAACCAGCACCGCTGGGAGGCGCCTTGGACATTCCGTTTGACAAAGGTCCAAGCCGCGCATTGGCGATCGTTCAGACAGGCGGACTGACAAGCAGCCGGGCCGCCCCGGATGTCGAAATTGTGGTAGTCGCTGCCCGGGCGGTCGATATTCGGCTCGTAGCTACCCTGAGCCAAAGCGCCCTGACAAAGCACTGCCACAAGCAGTGTCGCGAAGCCCAACCAAACCGCGCGCATCGCAGTTGTCCGGTGAAGTGTCACCTCCAGTAGAACGGCCTTGGGCGCTGTGCAACGTATTTGACCCGAAACGAGTTCGGTAGAGCCTGTCCAAAATCAAGTTGCGCCCTCGTCGATGATTCGCCGCTCGATCGGTCATGTAGGGCGGAAGGCGCTGCGAGGCTGGGCAGATTTCGATCTACCCCGACAATGGTGGGATCGCCGTCATAGCGAACCGCCTCTTCGCGGCGTGGCGATCCAGGCTGCCCCGAGTCGAGCCGCTGCGTGGCGCCTCTTCTTGGATGGACACTTAGCCGGACCCATCTTGCCTGCGCATTGCAAGCGCCTACCCCGGCGGCGGCTTGGCCACCGGCACCGCGGCCTCGTTGCGGCGGAGGAAGGGGAGCGTCCAGGGCGGGTCGTAGAACCATGCCACGGGCTCGCCCGTGGGGGCCCAGCCGCTGCCCTGCAGGCGTTGCAGCAGTTCGCGGTCCGCGGCGGCCGTGGCCTCCGGAGCGGTGGAGCCGGTGTAGCGGTAGACGCCATAGGTCTGCCCCGGCACCGTCACGATCTTGACGGCGGGATCGTCGGGGCGGGGCAGGGTCGCCTCGGTATACTCGGCCGGCATGAAGAAGCGGATGCGCCACACGCCGGGCGACGGCTGATCCTGCCCCACCGGCGCCGTCATGGCGATCTGGTGGGTGCCGCCGGACTGCGCCACCGGTGCGGTCATCGCGATGCTGCCCTTGCCCGAGTTGGCGCCGAAGATATAGCGCGCCACCCGGCGGAAACCGTCGCCGCGGGCGGCAAATTCGCTGCCCGCCACCTCCGTCTCGGCCGCCAGGCGGGGGCCGTACTGCCGTATCTCAAGGGGCCCCTGCGCCTGCAGCACGGTGTAGCGCGCCTCCTCCGTGCCCGACCGGATGCCGACGACGGAGCAGGCGCTGAGCGCAACGCTGGACAGGAGTGACATGGCGAGGGTCTTGAACTGCATCGCCCGCTATGTAGGACGGGACACACGCGTGTCACCCGGAGCCCCGCCAGCATGACGGACGACACCCTGCCCCATCCCGGCGCCCGCTTGCGGATCTGCCTGCTCGGCGCGACCGGCACGATCGGCCGGGCCACGCGGCGCGTGTTGCTGGCGCGTGGGCACCGCGTGGTGTGCTTCGTCCGCCGCCATCCTGACGGCGGGGCGGCCGATGCCGAACTGCGGGGTGTCGACATGGCCGACCCCGCGGCCATCGCACGGGACGGCTTTCGTGGTGAGCGGTTCGACGCCATGGTCTCGTGCATGGCGTCCCGCACCGGCACGCCGCGGGACGCCTGGGCGGTCGACCACCGGGCGCATGCCCTTGTGCTGGCGGCGGCGCGGGCCAGCGGAGTGGGTCACTTCGTCCTGCTCTCCGCCCTGTGCGTGCAGAAGCCGCGCCTGGCGTTCCAGCACGCCAAGCTCGCCTTCGAGGCGGAGCTGGCCGCGTCCGGCCTGCGCTACTCGATCGTCCGGCCGACCGCGTTCTTCAAGTCGCTGTCCGGGCAGGTGGCGCGGGTGCGGCGCGGCCGGCCGTTCCTCCTGTTCGGAAACGGCCGGCTGACGGCGTGCAAGCCGATCAGCGATGGCGACCTCGCCGCCTACCTCGCCGACTGTCTGGAGGATGACCGCCGCTGGAACCGCGTGCTGCCGATCGGCGGTCCGGGTGAGGCGATCACTCCGCGCCAGCAGGGAGAGGCGCTGTTCGCACTGCTCGGCCGCCCGCCACGGTTCCGGCACGTGCCGCTGGCGCTGTTGGACACGATCATCGGCGTCCTGGCGGCTGGGAGCCGGATCGTGCCAGGCCTGGCGGACAAGGCGGAGCTGGCGCGGATCGGCCGCTACTACGCGACGGAGTCGATGCTGGTGCTGGACCCCGCCACGGGCCGCTACGATGCGGCCGCCACGCCGTCCACCGGAATGGACACGCTGTTCGACTACTACCGCACGCTCGTGGCCACCGGCGCCACGCCGGAACGCGGCGACCACGCCGTGTTCTGACGCGCGATCACCTCACATGGCCCGTCGCACCGGGTAGGGCGGAAAACCGCAGAGGCTGGGCAAGATCTGGATCTGCTTAGATGATGGTAGACTATTCATCTCCCATCCCCCTCGCCGCGTTGGTCCGCCCTACTCCGAACGGGCCAGCAGGCGCAGTACGGCGTCCGCGGCTTGGGCCGACGGCTGGCCCTCCGGCGGGTGCAGGCTCTGGATGACGGTGGCGAACGCCGCGCGTTGCGCCGCAGCCTTGGCCGGGTCGCGCAGCAGGGACAGCACCGTGGCGGACAGCGTCTGCGGGTTGCAGTCGGCCTGCAGCAGCTCCGGCACCGCGGCGTGGCCGGCCAGCAGGTTGACCATGGCCACGTACGGCACGCGGATCATGCGGCGGGCCATAACGGCGGAAACGGGGTTCACCCGGTATGTGACCGCCATCGGCACCCCCGCCAGTGCCAGCTCCAGCGTGGACGTGCCCGACTTGGTCAGCGCGGCGGCGGCGGCGGCGTAGGCGTCGTGCTTGTCGTCCAGCCCGGTCACGATCACCGGGCGCACCGGCCAATCCGCCGCCTGCTGCTGCACCAGGCCCGCCACGGCGTGCGAAACGGGGATCACCGGGGCGATGCCGGGCACGTCCGCGGCCAGCAGCGCCAACGTGCGGCCGAACACCGGGAGCAGACGGGGTGCCTCGCTGCGGCGGCTGCCGGGCATCAGCACCAGCACGGGCGCGTCCGCCGCCAGGCCATGGCGCGCGCGGAACCGGGCCCCGTTCCCCTCCCCGGCGCCGGACTGCAGGACGGGGTGGCCCACGAACCGGGCGGCCAGGCCGTGGCGGGCGAAATACGCCTGCTCGAACGGCAGCAGGCACAGCAGCTCGTCCCACAGCCCGGGGAACGTCTTCACCCGGTGCTCCCGCCAGGCCCAGACCTGGGGCGCCACGTACTGCACCCGCTTCACCCCGAGCGGCGCGACCCGGCGCAGCACGTGCAGGCCGAAGCCCGGCGAGTCGACCGTCACCACCACCGCCGGGCGACGCGCCCCGATGTCGGCCACCACCGACAGCATGCGGCGGCGCAGCGTGCGCAGGCGCGGCAGGATCTCCACCAGGCCCATCACCGCCAGGTCCTCGATCGGGAACAGGCTGTCCATGCCCTGTGCCAGCATACGCGGCCCGGCGACGCCCGCGAAGCGCACGTCCGGCCGGGCGGCCCGCAGCGCGGCCATCAGGCGGCTGCCCAGCACGTCCCCGCTGGCCTCCCCGGCGACCAGGTAGATCAGCGGCACAGGGGGATGACGGGGCAGGCCGGCGGGGCGGCGGGATAGTCGCGGTGGTTCAACACCGCGCCCCCGGCGCGCACCGCCTCGACCGCCGCGCGGTCCAGGTCGGCATACAGCCAGCCGGGCGCGTCCAAGGCGCTGCGCGCGACCACGCCATCATCGGGGAAGCCGCGATCCACCGGGCCGAACACGGCGGCATAGCCGCGGTTGGCGTCCAAGGAGGCGAGCCAAGGCGCCTCACCGACAGTGGTCGCTACCGCCACGTAGCACTGGTTTGCCATGGCGCAGGCACGCGCGGCCAGGCGGACCCGGTTGAAGCCCGCGAGCGTGTCGGTGTCCGTCGGGGCCAGCAGCAGCCAGGCGCCTGCCTCCACCTGGGCACGGGCCAGGGGCGGATGCTCCAGGTCATAGCAGATGCACACGCCGATCCGCCCCCACGGGGTATCGAACACGGCGGGCGGGCTGCCGCGCGCGACACCCCACAGCTCGTCCTCGAAGCGGGTGGTGCGGTGCTTGTCCTGGTAGGCGACGCGGCCATCCGGGGCAATCAGCGGGGCGTGGTTGACCACGCTGCCATCCGGCCGGCGCACCGGCAGGGAGCCGCCCAGCAGCCAAACGCCGAACCGTGCCGTCGCCCGGCGCATCGCGGCCAGCACGGCGTCGTGCTGCGCGCAGGCGGCTTCCAGCTCGGCGGCCAGGCTGGGCAGCGGCGTAGGGAGCGCGTCCATGCTGGCGTATTCCGGCAGCACCAGCAGCTCGGCGCCGTGGGCCGCCGCCTCGCCCACCCGCTCGACCAGTGCCGACTCCCAGGCGCGGAAGTCCGGGTAGCGCCCGACCCGGTATTGCAGCAGGGCTAGCCGCACGGCAGCGGCGCACCGTTCAGCGACTTGATCCAGAAGTCCAGCACGTGGCGGGAGGCCTGGGCCTCACCGACATCGGGCCAGGTCATGGTGCAGGACACGCCGGGCAGCGGCACGTAGCCACGGCGGCGCCAGAACGCGTCGTTGGTGTGGGGATCGGCCGGACGCAACGGGTGGTCCACCGGGCGGCGGACGGAGCAGAAGACCGCGTAGTCGGCGGTGGATACGGCGCGGGCGTGCGATTCACGCAGGTCGAAGAAGCGCACGCCGATCCCCTTGCCACGCCAATCCGCCAGGACGATGCCCTCGCCGAAGTAGAAGAAGCGCCGCACGTCCCAGCCACGCTCCAGGAACGGCGCCTGCACGTTGGCCGTCTCGTCGCCCAGCGGCAGGCAGGTGGCCGCGCCTACGGGCTCCCCGGCATGAGTGGCGAGGAACAGCGCGGCGCGGGCATGGACCGTGTAGCTGGAGATGTAGGGCGTCCCGCTCGCCGACCCGGCGTAAAGGTAGGGCCAGTCACGGAACACCGCGACGTGCAGGAACTGGAACGCGGCGTGCGCCTCGGCGATGGCGGCGCCGGTGAAGGTGCGGATGCGGGCGGCATTGTCAGGCTGCATGGCCGGTTGCATAGGAGGCTCATCTGCAGGGCGCAACGCATGGATGTTTCCGGTCGGCGGCTTTGCCACGTCACCACTCACGCGGCCCTCGCCGCCGCGGACGGCACGTTGCGGGCTGCCCCGTTCCTGCATTGCTGCACGGAGGCGCAACTGCCCTTCGTGCTGTCCCGGCATTTCGCCGGCCGCACCGGCCTGCTCGTGCTGCGCTTCGACCCGGCGACGGTGGAGGGCGAGATCGTGTGGGAGCGGAGCGAGCCGGACCACGATCCGTTCCCGCACTTGTATGGCATGCTGCCGCTGTCGGCGGCCGTCTGCACGGACGTGCCGTAAGTCAGACGGAGACCCGCTCCGTGCGGTGGTGGCCGACCCTCACCCCCGCCCTCTCCCAGAAGGCAGGGCCATCGCATTTGGCGGAGCTCCCTCTCCCGCTGGCGGGAGAGGCTTCCAAAGCCGGGATACGGCCATATGCAACAGCCCTGTCCAGAAGGAGAGGGAGTAGGGCGAGCGCTGCGGCTAGGAGCATCGGCTCCGTTGCTCGCGCGTGCAGGGGAACTCGGCGGCGCCGCGGGCCGTGCGGGCCAGATGGTCCCACAACGCCGCCTCGAAGCTGGACTTCACCACCGCCACCGCCTCGTCCAGCAGCGGGGTTGCGGCGACCGCGTCCCTCGATCCGGCGGCGCGGAGCAACTCGTTCAACTCAGGGTCGGTCGCGCGCGCGGCGACGTTGATCGACGCGGCGCTGAGCACCGCCTCCCGCTCGCCCAGCATCAGGGCGCGCGTGGCGGCCCGGTTGCGCGCGCGGGAGGCCGCGTTCGCGCCCGCATAGACGCCGCGCGCGTCCGCCTGCGCGAGCGCGCTGTCCAAGGCGGATTGGTACAATCCGATGTCGTAGACCATCACGACGACCCGGTGGGAGAGGTCCAGGCCGGCAGCACGGCCCGACGTCATCGGGATCAGCGACACACCGGCCGACAGTGCGACTCCGATGCGGGCGAGCCGCCTACCGGGCACTGCCGTAGAGGGTCGCCGGATCGGCCACGGGCTCGGTCAACACGCCGACGTCGCCCTCCCGTACGGCGCGATGGAAGCAGCTCCGCTGCCCGGTGTGGCAGGCCGCGCCGACCTGGTCCACCAGCAGCAGCAGCGTGTCGCCGTCGCAATCGATCCGCAGCTCGACCAGGCTCTGCACCTGACCGGAGGTCTCGCCCTTCCGCCAGAAGGCCTTGCGGCTGCGGCTCCAGTAGCAGACGCGGCCGGTCTCCAGCGTCTCCGCGACCGAGGCGGCGTTCATCCACGCCATCATCAGCACCTCGCCCGTGTCGTGCTGTTGGGCGATGGCCGGGACAAGGCCGTCGGCGTCGTAGCGGATCGGCAGATCAGGGTGTCGCACCCAGCACCTCCATCGCGCGCTCGAGGTCGGCGATCAGATCGGCCGGGTCCTCCAGCCCGATATGGAACCGCACCACCGGCCCCGCGAAGCCGCGGCCGGCAGTGCGGGTGATGTGGCCGGTGGTGGGGATCGCCAGGCTCTCGTAGCCACCCCAGGACGCGCCGATGCCGAACAGGGTCAGGCTGTCCACCATGGCGTCGACGGCGGCGGTGCCGTAGCGCGGCTGGAACTCGACCCCGAACAGGCTGGCGCCGCCGGTGAAGTCCCGCTTCCACAGCGCGTGGCCCGGCGCGCCAGGCAGCGCCGGGTGCAGCACCCGCGCCACCTCGGGGCGGCCGGCGAACCACTCCGCCACGCGCAGGCCGGACTGCAACTGCCGGTCCAGCCGCACACCCATGGTCCGGGCGCCGCGCAGGGCGAGCCAGCAATCGTCCGGGCTGGCATACTGGCCAAGCGTCATCGCCGTGGTGCGCACCTTGTCCCAGTCCGCGTCGCTGGCCACGGTGATGCTGCCGAGCAGGACGTCCGAATGCCCCGCGACGTATTTGGTCAGCGCCTGGATCGATACGTCCACCCCGTGGGTGAACGGCTGGAAGGAGCGGATACCCCAGGTGTTGTCCATCATCACCGTCAGCCCGCGCTCGTGCGCCACGGCCGCCAGGACCGGCACGTCCTGCACCTCGAAGCTGTGGCTGCCGGGGCTTTCCGTGTAGAGGATTCGGGTCTTGGGCTGGATCAGCGCCGCCAGGGACGGTCCGTCGATCTCCGGGTCGTAGTAGGTCGTATCGATACCCATCCGCGCCAGGAACCCGTCCGCAAAGGACCGCGCCGGGCCGTAGACGCTGTCCGGCAGCAGCAGGTGGTCCCCCGCCGAGAGGTACGCCAGCAACGGCACGGTGACGGCGGCCAGCCCGGTGGAGACGATCTGGCAGCGCGTGCCGCCCTCGATCTCCGCCACCACGTCTTCCAGCGCGTGGTGCGTCGGGTTGCCCGCAGTGCCGTACAGGTAGCCGCGGCCGAGGCGCTGGCTGCTGCTCGCCTTCCGGTCGTCGCAGGACGGGTAGAGCATGGTCGAGCCACGCAGAACCGGCGGGTTGACGAAGCCGTGGATGCGGGTGCCGGCACGCCCGGCATGCGACAGGCGCGTGCCCGGGCCGTGCTTGATCGGCGGCGATTGGTCGGGCATCAGCCTGTCTCCTTCGGGGTGGTCGGGTCGGAGCCCCATTCCGTCCAGGACCCGTCATACACCGCGCCCTGCGGCAATCCGGCCCGCTTCATCGCCATGGTGAGCACCGTGGCGGACACGCCGCTGCCGCAGGTGGTGACGACGGGGCGCGAGCCGTCCACGCCCACGGCGGCCAGCTTGGCGCGCAAGGCCTCCGGCGGCAGGAACGTCCCGTCCGGCCCCAGCATGGCGGAGGCCGGCAGGTTGACGGAGCCTGGGATGTGGCCGGCCACCAGCCCGGGCCGCGGCTCCGGCGCCGAGCCGGCGAACCGGGCGGCGGCGCGGGCGTCCACCACCAGCGCCTCGGTCTCCAGCATGTCGGACAGCCCTCGCAGCCGTTCCGCCCGCAGCCGCGCGGTGAAGCGGGCGGGCGTGGGCGGCGGCGGGTCGCCGGCCTCGACCGGATGGCCGGCCTGCTGCCAGACGGCGAGGCCGCCATCCAGCACGGTGGCCTGGTCGTGGCCGAACAGGCCCATCATCCACCAGCCGCGGGTCGCCCACATGGTGGCGTTCTGGTCGTAGAACACGACGCGCGTCGCATCGCCCACGCCCAACGCGCCGACCAGCCGGGCGAAGCGGCCTGCCGCGGGGGCCATGTGCGGCAGCGCGCTGTCGGCATCGGCGATCAGGTCCAGGTCGAAATACCGCGCACCCGGGATGTGCGCCGCCAGGAAGGCGGCCCGGCCATCCTTGTTCTCGTTCGGCAGGTATTTCGTCGATTCGAGCACCACGAGATCGGGCGCATCCAGCTGCGACGCCAGCCAGTCGACGGTAACCAGGTCGTCCATGCTCAACTCCCCAGGGCCACGGTGATCCGGCGGTTCTGCTTGCCCTTGTTCTCGATCTTCAGCACGCGCGCGGTGCCGACCTCCCCGGTGGTGGCGACATGCGTGCCGCCGCAGGGCTGGAGGTCCACCGGTGCGTCCAATGCGCCGATGCGCACCAGGCGCAGCCGGCCCAGGCCGCGTGGCGGCTTCACCGACAGGGTCCGCACCAGCCCCGGATTGGTGTCCAACACGCTCTCGTCCACCCATTCCGTCGTAATCCGGTGGTCGGCGGCCATCAACGCAGCCAGGCCCGCCTCGATCGCCTCACGGTCGGGCGCAGCCGGCAGGTCGAAATCCAGGCGGGACTTTTCCGCCCCGATCTGCCCGCCAGTGACCGCGGCACCCGGCAGCAGGCTGCACAGCAGGTGCAGCACCGTGTGCATCCGCATATGCGCGAACCGACGCGGCCAGTCGATCGTGGCGGTGACAGCGGTGCCCACGGTGGGTGGTTCGCCGGGAACGGGAAGCAGGACGGTATCGCCCTCGCCCTTCACCGCCTCCGCCACATCGGCGCTGCCCCCTGCCCACTCGAGCCGCCCGCTATCCCCGGGCTGGCCGCCGCTGCGGGCGTAGAACGGCGATCGGTCCAGCACGACGCCGCCGGGCCCGGTCGCCACCACGACGGCCGGTGCGCTGCGGAGATAGGCATCCTCCAGGAACAGCTTGCCGCTCATGCCGCCCACTCCTGACGCAACCAGTCCCGCCGGGCGGCGAACCATAACAGCGCCATGGCGGTGATGGCGTTGGCATAGCGCCCGGCCAGCACGCCCTCGACCGCGTGGCTGGCCGGCAGCACGCGGGTGCGGATATCCTCGTGCTCGGTCGCCAGCCCGGCATGGCCGGCGACGCCGTCGGCATCGGCTTCGGGAGCGGCGATGCGCCCGGCGAAGATCGTCACCGTCTCGTCCGAGCCGCCGGCACTCAGCACGAAGCGGCCGACGCGGTGCAGCCGGTCGACCGTCTGGCCCATCTCCTCCTGCATCTCGCGCAGGGCCGTCTGCTGCTCCGTCTCGCCGCCGTCCATGAAGCCGCCGGGGATTTCCAGCATGATCGGCTCGATCCCGGCGAGCAGGGCCGGATAACGGAACTGTTCGATCATCACGAGCTGGTCGGTGACGGGGTCGTATGGCAGCACGCCCACGGCGGGGCCGCGGCGCCAGACCTCCCAGGTGCGCGGGGCGGACATCGCACCGTCGAACCGCCTGTTTCTGAACGTCACCACGTCCAACTGGGTGCGGCGCTTCCACACGGTCTCGGTCGACAGCAACGTCAGGTCAGGGGACGCGATCATCCCCTGTTCTAGACCGCGGCAGGTCCTCCGGCCAGCCTCAGGCGGCGCGCTGCACCTGCATCAGGGCGCGGATCTGAGTCGCACCGGCGGCGCCCTTCAGCGACTCGCGCCACATCTGCTCGGCGACGCGCTGATGCGTCGCCACCGCCTCGTCCGCGCCGGTTATCATCGCGACCCCGGTCTGGATGCTGGGCAGGCCGTCCGACCGGAACGGGTTGATCGCCAACGTCGCCCGGTCCCGCGCCCGGAGGATCTTGAACGAACTGGTCGGTTCTGCGGAGGGCAGCACGCCGAACTGCAGCCCCATCGGCTCCGTCTCCATCATGGCCGCGATGTGCTCGATCTCGGCCTCGGCCACCTGGCGGCAGCGGCGGCGCATGGCATCGGAAAGATCCAGGCTGCCGGCGATGCCAGCGTCCAGCAGCCTCTGGATCCGCGCGAGCGACAGGATGGCGATGATACCCGGGCGCCGCATGGCATACATCCGCTTGCGTGCGGCCAGGATGCCTTGGACCTGCTCCACCGCCGACCGGACGGCGGCCTTGTCGGCGCCGGAATGGTCGATGGACTCCTCATACGCGTCGGCAAGGGCGGCATCGTAGGCCTCGGAGGTCGTCAGGTAGCAGAGTGGCCCGAAGACCTGGAGGATCTGATCCGCCGACTCCTCCGTCTGGCGGATGCGTTCGAAATACCCGACCGGACGGTTGTAGTATTCGACACCGATCCCCAGCAACGAAAGCGGCGAGATCTTCAGCAACTCGGCCAACCGTTTGACCGTGTCGAGCTTGATCACCTCGCCTTTTTCATACCGATACAGCGCCGCCCGCGACACGCCGAGCCGGGCCGCGATCTCCTCCGCCCGAAGGCCTGATTCCAAGCGATAGGCCCGAAGCTGCTGCCCTATCTCGGTGAACCGCATATCACAACGCCCCCTGGCGACGCCTGACCCATCTCACACGTCGAGACTCGCGCACTGCAACCATAACGCCATCGTGTTCGACACCGTCAAGACTTCGTTCCCAGCCACGCCGGACGACACTCACAAGTCCGAATTGTAACACTGCTGTGAGTATAGTATCGCAATGACGCCGTGTCCAACCCTAATCGCTAAAATCGCGCATCCATCTCAATCCGGAGACGGTTTCTCCTGCCGGGCGATACTCACACCCGATCCACCCGCCGTAGCCAAGCGCATCGGCCCGGTTGAACACGTAGCGCCAGTTCAGCTCTCCCGTGCCAGGCTCGTTGCGTGCGGGCACGTCGGCCACCTGGATATGGCCGATCAACGGCAACAGCCTGGCCATGCGGCTGGTCACGTCGCCCTCGGTGACCTGGCAGTGGTAGATGTCGAACAGCAGGGCGAGCCGGTCACGCCCGATCGCCTCCACCACCGCGGCCCCTTGGTCCGTGGTGTTGAGGAAGAAACCCGGCATGTCCCGATGGTTGATCGGCTCGATGACGACCATGACGCCAGCGGCGCGGGCCTGCTCGCAGGCCCAGGCCAGGTTCGTGGCGTAGAGGCTGGCGGCGGTATCCCACGCCAGGCCGGCCGGCCGCAGCCCGGCCATGCAGTGCAGCCGCTTCGTCCCCAACACCGCGGCATACTCCAGCGCGCGCCTGACTCCCGCCCGGAACTCCTCCGTCCGTCCAGGTAGGCTGGCAAGCCCGCGTTCTCCCGCGCTCCAGTCGCCCGGCGGCATGTTGAACAGGACCTGCTCCAGCCCGTGCTCGTCTAGCCGGGCGCGGATGGCAGCCGCGGGATGGTCGTACGGGAACAGGAACTCCACGGCGGTGAAGCCCGCCCCAGCGGCGGCGGCGAAGCGGTCCAGGAACGGGTGCTCGTTGAACATCATGGAGAGGTTGGCGCAGAAGCGAGGCATCGCCGTGTCCTTATTCGGTTGGCAGCGTCTGGGGGCTAGGATAACCCATCGGCCATGATTGCTGAACGGCTGCTGATGGGTTTGCTGCTGGCCGGCATCGCCATCGGTTGCGGCTTCGTCCTGCACCCGTTCACCTCCGCCCTGCTCTGGGGCGGCATCCTGGTGTTCACCACCTGGCCGGTCTTCGAATGGGTGCGCGACCACACCCATATCGGGCGCACCGGCGCGGCCATCGTGATGGTGGTGCTGACATCGCTGATCCTGGTGCTGCCCCTGGCCATCGCGGCCCCCGCCGGGTCGGACGACGTGGGCCAGCTGCGCGAGCAGTTGCAGCGGCTGCTGGATGGCGGCCTACCGGGCGCGCCGGACTGGCTGTTCCGGGTGCCTATCATCGGTTCGGCCCTGTCGGAGCTGTGGAACAGCTGGGCCGCGGACCTCGGCGTCATGGAAGAGTTCTTCCGGCCTTACTTCGGGATGATCGCGGAGAGCGGGCTGAACCTGCTGCTGGGCATCGCGTCCGGCGTGGTGCAGTTCCTGCTCGCGCTGTTCATCGCCTTCTTCTTCTGGGTGTATGGCGACCGGCTGGGCCTGCACCTGCGCGCCATCATACGCCGCATCGCCGGCAGCTATGCCGAACGGCTGATCGTGGTCTTCGGCCAGGTCATCCGCGGCACCGTGTACGGCCTGCTGGGAACCGCCGTGGTGCAGGGCATGCTGACGGCGTTCGGGCTGTGGCTGACCGGGGTGCCGCGCCCGGTGCTGCTCGGCGCCATCGCCGGCTTCGTCTCGGTGCTGCCGATCGGCGCGCCGATGATCTGGATCCCCGCGGCGCTGTGGCTGCTCAGCACGGGGCATACCGGCTGGGCGATCTTCCTGGTGGTGTACGGCGTGGTCGCCGTGTCCGGCGCCGACAGCGTGATCCGGCCGTATTTCATCGCCCGCGGCGCACAGCTGCCGTTCCTGCTGACGGTGCTGGGGGTGCTGGGCGGCGCGCTGGCCTTCGGCTTGCTGGGCATCTTCCTGGGCCCGGTGCTGCTCGGCGTGGGCTTCACCCTGGTGGCCGAGTTCGCCCGCGTGGAGGAGCCACTGGGCTGAACCCCCGGGAGCCCCGCTCACAGGACCCGCGAGAGGAACTCCCGCGTGCGCCGTTCCTGCGGGGCGCTCAGCACCTGGCGGGGCGGCCCACGTTCCACCACGGCGCCGGCGTCCATGAAGGTCAGCTCGTCGCCGACCTCGCGGGCGAAGGCCAGCTCGTGCGTCACCACCACCATCGTCATGCCGGAGCGCGCCAGGTCCTGCATCACCGCCAGCACCTCGCCCACCAATTCGGGGTCGAGGGCGGAGGTGGGCTCGTCGAACAGCATCACCTGCGGGTCCATCGCCAGCGCCCGGGCGATCGCCACGCGCTGCTGCTCCCCGCCCGAGAGCTGTGCGGGGAACATCGCATGCTTGGCCGCCAGCCCCACGCGGTCCAGCAGCGCCATCGCCCGGGTACGCGCCTGCGCCGGGCGGATGCGCCTCACCTGGACCGGCGCCTCGGTCACGTTGGCCAGCGCCGTCATGTGCGGGAACAGGTTGAACTGCTGGAACACCATGCCGACCTTCTGCCGCATCAGCGCCACCTGCCGGTCCGGCAACTCGTACAGCACGCCGTCGCGTTCGCGGTAGCCGACCAGTTCGCCCGCGACCCAGATGCGCCCGGCGTCGATGCGCTCCAGGTGGTTGATGCAGGCCAGCAGCGTGCTCTTGCCGGAGCCGGACGGGCCGATGATGCACATCACGCTGCCGGCCGCGACGTCCAGGTCGATGCCGCGCAGCACCTCGCGCCCGGCGTAGCGCTTGGACAGCCCGCGGATGCGCACCATGCTCTCCGCGGCACTGGTCACCGCGCGCGGTAGCGGTGCTCGAGGAAATGCTGCCCGGCCGACAGCACCGACACCACGACAAGGTACCAAAGCGAGGCCACGATCAGCAGCGGGATGGTCTCGTAGGTGCGGGCGTAGATCAGCTGCGCGGTGTACAGCAGCTCCGCCAGGGCGATGACGCTGACCAGCGAAGTGTTCTTCACCATGGAGATCACTTCGTTGCCGACCGGCGGGATGATCACGCGCATGGCCTGCGGGAACACGATGCGGCGGAAGATCGTCAGCGGCCGCATGCCCAGCGCCAGCGCCGCCCGCGTCTGCCCGCGCGGGACGGCGGCGATGCCGCCGCGGATCACCTCCGCCGTGTAGGCGGCCTGCGCCAGGCCCAGCCCGGCCAGGGCGGCGAACATGGGCGTGATCAGCGTGTTGGTGTTGGCGCTCCACAGCGTCGGCCCCATCGGCACGCGCAGCGCGATCACCGGGTAGAGCGCGCCGAGATTGTACCAGAAGATCAGCTGCACCAGTGCCGGCACGCTGCGGAAGAACCAGATGTACGCCCAGCTCACCGTCTGCAGCAGCCGGTTGGGCGACAGCCGCATCATCGCCAGCAGCGTGCCCAGCACCAGGCCGATGACCATCGCGACCACCGTCAGCTCCAGCGTGCGGGCTAGGCCGAGCAGGATTTGCGGGTCCAGCATGTACTCCGCCACGACCGGCCACTGGAAGGCCGGGTTGGTCGCGACGCTGGCCAGGGCGAGCGCCGCCAGCGCCGCCACCAGGGCGCTCGCCACCCAGGTCCAGGGATGGCGCAGCGGGACGACACGCTGCAGCGGCGCCAGACCGGCCGCGCCGCCGGGCGTCACCGCGGGGTGCCGGTCGGGTTCAGCGGGGAGGTCTTGATGGCGTTGTCCGCCAGGCCCCATTTCTGCACGATCTTGGTGTAGGTGCCGTTGTCCATGATATGCTGGATCGCGGCCTGCAACGGCTTGGCCAGGTCCGACCCCTTGGGCAGCGCCACGCCGAGGTAGCTCGGGTCGGTGTAGCTGCCGACGACCTTGGTCCGGCCCTTGGATTGCGCGACGAAGTATTCGACGGCGGTGGAGCCCAGCCAGAACACATCCGCCCGCTTGCTCATCAGCGCCTCGGCCGCGCCGTTGCCGTCGGTGAAGGCGAGCGCGTTGATCGGCTTCTTGCCGGCGGCCTCGCATTGGGGGTTCTGCTCGGCGGCGAACACCATCTCCCGCGAGCCGCGGGTGGTGCCGACCGACAGGCCGCACAGATCCTCCAGCCCGGCCACCTTCACGGGCGAGTCGGCCAGGGCGGCGAACAGTTCGTTGCCGGTGAGCGTGCCGACCATGTCGACGACCTTCTCCCGCGCGTCGGAGATGCCGATCTGGCCGGTGGCGCCGTCAAACCGCTTGGCCTGCAGGCTCGGGATCAACGTGTCGAAGGTGGTCGGCCGTATGTCGAGCGCGAGGCCAAGCGACTCGGTCGCCGCCCGCATGATGTCGATCTCCCAACCGACGACGTTGCCCTGTGCATCGCGGAAATCATCGGGCGGCGAGCCAAGCGATACGGCCAGGACGAAGCTGGTGGTGCCGGGCGGCAACAGCTTGACCAGGTCGGGCTGCGGCGTCTGCGTCGGGATCGCGTCGGGCTGTGCCCAGGAGGGCGATGCAAGGCCCAACGCGAGCGACAGGCCCAGGCAGGCGCGGCGGAACGACGGCATGGGGGTTCTCCCGGGTGCGGCAGGACGAGGCCTTGTAACCTCCCTCTCCCGCTGGCGGGAGAGCCTTCTCAAAACGGTATCCGGCTCTTCCACGGAGTGGTTCTACAGCTGGTTAGCGGGAGTAGACGTCAAGCTCCGGCACGCTTGCGATGGCTGCCGAAGGCAGGACGGTTCAGGCCCAGGCTGCCGCGCATCGTGCCGTCACCGGCGTATTCCGTCTGCGCCAGGCCGCGGCGCTGCAGTTCCGGCACCAGCCACTCGAATGCCTCGATCGCGGGCGCCGGCAGGAAGGCGGGCATGATGTTGAAGCCGTCGCACCCGCGGGCGGTGAACCAATCCTCCATCACGTCGGCCACATCGGACGCGGTGCCGACCACGACGTTGTGGCCGGAGGCGCCGGCCATGATCTGGTACAGCTTGCGGATGGTCATGCCGGGCTGGCGCCCCAGCTTGGCCAGCTTCTCGTGGCCGCTCTTCACCGCATTGTGCCGCTCCAGCGGGGGCGGCAGCGGACCGTCCAGGTCGTGCTCGGACAGGTCACCATACGTGTCCGCCAGCATGGGCAGGCCGACCCGGTGATGCACCAGGCCCTGCAACTGCTCGAACCGATCCTGGGCGTCCTGCCGGGTGCGGCCCATGATCGGCAGGATGCCGGGCATGACCAGCATTGAGTCCGGATCGCGGCCCGCCTCCGCGCCGTGCGCCTTCACGCTGCCGTAGAACGCCACCGCGTCCTCCCGGCTCTTCTGCGCGGTGTAGATCAGGTCCGCGATGCGGGCGCCCAATTCCTGCCCCGGGCCGGAGGAGCCAGCCTGCGCGATCACCGGGTAGCCCTGGATCGGCCGCGCCACGTTCAGCGGGCCTTTGACGGCGAACACCTCGCCCTTGTGGTCCAGCGTGTGCAGCTTGGCCGGATCGAAATACCGGCCGCTCTGCTTGTCGCGGATGAAGGCATCGTCCTCCCAGCTGTCCCACAGGCCGAACACGACGTCGACGAACTCTTCCGCCCGGCGATAACGCAGGCCGTGCTCCATGTGCGCGTCGCGGCCGAAGTTGTACGCCTCCTGCTCGGACCAGGAGGTGACGACGTTCCAGCCCACCCGGCCCTCGCTGATGTAGTCGAGCGAGGCGAACTTGCGGGCGACGTGATACGGGTCGTTGTAGGTGGTCGACGCGCTGGCGAGGAAGCCCAGCCGCTCCGTCACCGCGGCCAACGCGCCGATCAGCGTCAGCGGCTCGTAGACGTCGATGCGGGCGTTGTAGCTGAGCTCGTCGTCGTCCCGCGCGGAGTGCCGCACGGCGATGCCGTCGGCCCAGAACATGAAGTGGATGCGCGCCCGCTCCGCCGCCTGCGCCATGCGCTTCCATAGCCGAATGTCCAGCGCCGCGTCCGTCCGGGCTCCCGGCATGCGCCAGCCGGCGGCGTGGGCTCCGTTGGCGACGATGTTCAGGCCGAGCTTCATTCGTCGCTGCAAGGCCAAATGCCACCGCTCCCGTGCTGCGCCGCATCATCTTGGCGGCAGGGCTTCCGCGCCGTCAAACCGTTTGTGGGCGCTTCCAGCGGCTGACGAAGGGCGGTAGGCCGAGGTTCTCGCGCAGCGTCGCGCCCTCGTATTCGGTGCGAAAGCGCCCGCGCCGTTGCAACTCCGGCACAACCAAGGCGACGAAATCATCGATGCCCTGCGGCAGGGTGGCCGGCGTGACGTTGAAGCCGTCGGCGGCACCCGCGTCCATCCACTCCTCCATCACGTCGGCGATCTGGAAGGGCGTGCCGATGGCGCGGAAGCCCTCGCCTACGGCGTACTCGGCCGACATCTGCCGGATCGACCAGCCCTCCTGCTTCGACCGCTCCCACCAGCCATAGGCCAGGCTGCGCACCCGGGCGCCCACCGGCTCCGGCACCGGGCCGTCATAGTCGTGGCCGGACAGGTCCCCCATCAGGCCGTAGATGCGGGCGAGGCCCACCAGCGGGTCGATCAGCGCCTGCAACTGCTCCAGCTTGGCGCGCGCCTCCGCCTCCGTGCGGCCGACGATGGGGACGAAAGCGGGCATGATCTTCAGCGCGGCGGGGTCGCGGCCATACTTCGCCATGCGGCCCTTGACGGAGGCGTAGTAGTCCCTCGCCGCGGACAGGCCGTTGGTGGAGGCGTAGACCACGTCCGCATCCGCCGCCGCGATCTCCTGCCCCATCGGGTTGGCGCCGGCCTGCACCAGCAGCGGGCGGCCCTGCGGCGTGGGCGGAGCGTTCAGCGGGCCTCGAACGGCGAAGTGCTTGCCCTTGTGGTGGAGGGTATGCAGCTTGGCCGGGTCATAGAACTGCCCGCTCGCCTTGTCGTGGACGAAGGCGTCCGGCTCCCAGCTGTCCCACAGCCCGGTGACCACGTCGACGAACTCGCGGGCCCGGTCGTACCGCGTGTCGTAGTCGAGATGCGTGTCGCGGCTGAAGTTCCACGCCTCCTGCTCGGACCAGGAGGTGACGATGTTCCACCCGGCCCGGCCACCGCTGATGTTGTCCAGCGAGGCGAACTTGCGCGCGATGTGGAACGGCTCGTTGTAGGTGGTGGAGGCGGTGCTCACCAGGCCGATATGCTTCGTCATCGGCGCCAGGGCGGCGAGCAGGGTCAGCGGCTCCAGCTCCACGTTCCGGTTGGAGTGGCTGAGCGAGCCGGGCGGCTGGTCGCTGGCGCGCACGCCGAGCCCGTCGGCGAAGAACACCATGTCGAAGCGGCCCCGTTCGGCCTGCTGCGCGCAGTGCAGGAAGTGGCGGTAGTCGGTCGCCCCGCCCGACGGCACGTCCGGATGGCGCCATGCGGCGTCGTGGTAGCCGAGATAGCGCATGGACAGGCCGAGCTTCATCTGTGGCTTGGGCAAGGCGCTTCCTCGGGGCTTGATGTTCCAAGTCGAAAGGCAACTTTCGATGTGCTAGGATATAGACGGTTCGATGCGAGGCTTACGTGGAAAAACAAGCCGATCCTTCTCCAACGCCGGTCAGGTCTGTGCCGCAAGACGGGAGTGCGACACGCCCCGCCTTCATCAGTGAGGAAGTGTGGCGAGTGGCCGAGTTGGCTGCCGAGCAGAATAACGTTCCAGTCACGGAGTATATCGAGAGGGCGCTGCTCGACGAGGCTATGATCCTTGAACAGATACGCTTTGGTCGCAGGTGGTTGGTAGAAGATGGCAGAGGCAACGTTGGTGAGGTCGAATTCGGTTGACCGCGCAGTCGCCGCGCCAAAGCCGCGCGGGACGCCTTCTCCAACGCCTTGAAGATCGGAAAGAACTCACCCAACCAAAATTCGACAGAGATGAGGCGGAACATCGCTCGAGGGGCTGGGTACTTTGCGCCGTCTTCTGCCTGCTCATTGCAGAATTCATCGTGATGATGACCGCGTGGCTCCATTACGGCATCAAGGTTGAGGAGGTGAAGGATATCGCGGCCATCGTCCTCTCACCAACATTCACGTTGTTTGGGACTATCGTGGGGTTCTATTTCTCGCGCGGAAGATAGATGCCGGCAACAGGCGTGACGGCTGCCATCTCGACCCCTTGCGGTCAGCGATGCACGCGATCGCCCATCAGCCGGGCCAATGTCGGTTCGATCGCCTCCGACAGGCGCGCTTGGGCCTGCGCGGTCGGGTGCAGCAGCGGGTCGGGCGGCGTCAGATAGCCGTCCAGGAACGCGGCGCGGTCCAGCCGGCCGTCGCGCATGAACAGTCCGGTGACGTCCACGTAGCTGACGGCCGGGTCTTCGCCATGGCCATACCGTGCGGCCAGGCCGCGGTTGATCTCGGCCGTGGTCTCGTCGACCCAGGCCGATCGGTCGGACGGCAGCACCGGCAGCAGCAGGACCCTCGTCGCCGGCAGCCTCCGGTGCACCTCCGCGATGACGGCGGCGATGCCGCCCAGCGTCTGCTCGCCCGACCAGTGGACGCGGCCGTTGTTGTTGGCGCCGATCAGCACGACCGCGACCTTGGGCTGGATGCCGTCGACCTCGCCGTGCTGCAGCCGCCAAAGCAGGCTGGCGGTGGTGTCCCCCTTGAACCCGAGGTTGACCGCGTTGCGGTCGCCGTAGAAGCGCTGCCATTGCGGCGCGAAGTCCTTCCAGTCCGGCGGTCCATGCTGCTCCCAATCCTGCGTGATCGAGTCGCCGAGGAACAGGACGTCGACATGCCCCTGCCGCACCCGGGCCAGCGCCTCCTGATGCCGGGCATGCCACCAGGGCAAGTTGTCGCGCGACAGCGGGGTGGCCGCCGGGTTCGCCGACCCGGCCGCGCCGGCCAGCACGGCAGCCAAGGCCAGCAGCACCTGCCTCATGCCCGCAGCTCCAGATAGGCCGCCGCGCCGATCCCGGCCACGAGGCAGTAATAGGCGAACGGGTTGAGCGCCCATTTATCGTTGTGCCGGAAATACCGCATCAGGAACCAGGTGCTGAGCAACGCGACGATCCCCGACACCACCGCCGCCACCGCCGAGAGCTCCAGCGTGCCGGGCGGCATGTCGGCGTGCAGCAGTTTCGGCACCTCGAGCACCGTCGCGCCGATGATGATCGGCGTGGCGATGAGGAAGGAGAAATGCGCCGACCCCTCATGGTTGATGCCGCGCAGCAGGCCGCCGACGATGGTCGCGCCAGAGCGGGAGATGCCGGGGATCAACGCCGCGCACTGCCACACGCCGACGGCGAACGCATCCCTCATGGTGAGAGCGGACAACACCCGGTCACCGCCCCGGGCCCGCAGCCGCTCGCCGAACAGCAGCAGCAGCCCGTTGACCGCCAGGAAGCCCGCGGCGATGAGAGGCGAGGCAAACAGGCCGCGGACATACCGCTCCAGCAGGAAGCCGACGACCACCGCCGGAATGGTGGCGATCACGATCAGCAGGAAGACGCGCCGGCTTTCCCGGTTCTGATGCGCGCCGGACAGGCCCAACACGCCAAGCCCCAACGTCAGCCAGTCGCGCCAGAAGAAGGCAAGCAGCGCCGCGGCCGTGCCGACATGCAACATGACGAGGAACGGGAGGAAGGCCGGCGACGCCTGGTCCAGGTGCCAGTCGAGCACGGCGGGCAAGACCACCGCATGCCCGAGGCTGCTGACGGGAAACAGCTCCGTCGCCCCCTGGAGGATGGCGATGACGATTGCCTGCAATGCATCCATACGGCGCCAGCCCTCGCGTTACGCGCGCCGTTCCTGCCGGACATGCTGCACCGTGGCAAGCGCTGCGGCGCGACCGACGGCAGACCGTCGCCGCTGGGGCACGACCTCTTCGATCATGCCCGGCTCGACCGAGACAGGACCGGATCATCGTACCGATGGCGTCACGAAGCGAACCCGATCGGTCCGAGGCTGCTCCGAGTTCCATCCAAGGACAGGCACCATGCTGCGGCAGGCAAGTAGGGCGATCGGGCGGCAAATGGTCGACGAGCGCGGCCTGATTTTGGACGGGCTCTAAGCCGCCCTAGTCATCGCAGCCGGACACGGCGACTTCGCACCGGTTGTTCTGTGCGAGGCAGTTGTCCATCGCCGCATGTTCCGCGGCCCGGAGCCCATCGCGCACCGCATAGCCGTATCCGCCACCCCTGGCCCGCGCGACCGCGCCGCAGGAATGGCGGAACCGCTCCACCACCTCGCAGTCGCCGCCGCCACAATGGTCCAGGGCGGATTCGTCCGCCGCTCGCCGGCTCCGGAAGTTGTAGGATATGCCGCTGCTGCCGCTATCGCTGTTGTGGGCGATCGATCCGTCGGCACGCGACGCAACCGGAAGCATCAGGAGGGCGGCCAAAAGGCCGATGCCCCAGACTCGGACGACTGTCACAGTAGACGTTCCCTTTGACGTGTTGGCGGCCCGATTGGACCTCGAGATTTCCCCGAACTAGGAGACAAACGTAACGAAAGTCAATTCCGTTCCGCCGAATGGGACCATCGTTGCACGCCTAATCGGCCGCAGCGTCACCGACATCGGCTCGGCGTCGCGTCGACAGCGCCTGTGCCAGGGCGATCAACTCCCCGATCGAGAGCACCTGATGCTCGTCCTCGCCTTCCGCCCGCAAGGTCGCCAGCAAGGCGCTGTCGCCGGGCGAGTGCCACAGGCCGACCACGATCGCGGCTTGGGGGATGCGCTTCTGGATGCGCCTGATGAAGTAGCGGATGCCGGAGGCGCTGCTGCCCTGTTCGAGCACGCACAGGCAGCACAGCCGGGCCTGGGCGATCGCCGGCGGGATCGCACCCGCTCCGCCCAGCACGAGGTTCGGTTCCACCCGGGCCCCGAACCCCTGCTTCTGCAGTGCTTGCACGGCCATCGTCGCCGTCAGGTCATCCAGTTGCCCGCGTCCCGGAATGCACAGGATGGCGCCCTCGCCTTGCCATGGCGGCGGTACCGCGCTCTTGGCCGACGCGGCCTGGGTTTGCCCCAGCTTGGCCAGCAGCACGGCGATCTGGTCGTGGATCGATTCCAGCCGCTCGAACGCCAGGGTGTCGCGGGCAAGGTCGCCCTGCGCCAGGGCCAGCCCGCGCAACGCCACCCCGTCATAGTAGTCCGCCAGCGAGGTCGCCTCGATCTGCTTCTGCGCACCCGGCAGCAGCACCGCGGCCCTCCCCTCCAACGCGCGCTGGTAGAAGGTTTCCGCCGGCTGCAGCGGCGGCGTGTCGCCGAGGATGACGTCCAGGAAAGCCAGCGGCTCCACATGGCGGCCGATCACCACCAGGCAGACGGTCAACGGCGTGGCGAGCAGCAAGCCGACCGGCCCCCACAGGAAGGCCCAGAACGCCGTGGCGACGATGACGGCGATCGGCGACAGGCCCGTGCTGTGACCGTAGATCAACGGCTCGACCACCTGCCCCATCGCCATCTCGGTGCCGACGAAAAGGGCCAGGACGATGAGGGCGAGCGTCCAGCCCGGCACCACCGCCACCGCCAGCAGCAGCGGCGGCAACAAGGCGATGAAGATGCCGATGAACGGGACGAACCGCATCAACGCCGCGAGGATGCCCCAGAGCACCGGGTTGGGCAGCCCGACCAGCCAGAGGCACAGCCCGACCACCGTGCCGAACCCGGTGTTGAGCGCCAACTGGAACACGAAGTAGCGCGATAGCCGGCTGGCGGCGTCGTTCATCGCCAGGATCGTGCGGTGCAGGTCCTTGCGGCCGACGAGGCGGACCAGGCGGTCCCGCAAATCCTCGTTGGACAACAGGATGAAGACGGTGAAGACCAGCACCACGCCCGCCGTCCCGAGCGGGCCCAGCAGCGGCAGCGCCACGGTGCGCGCCAAGGTCAGGCCGGAGACGTCGCCCAGCCCCAGCGCCGTCGCCGCCTCCTTGGCCGGCGCGGCCGACCCGCTGCCGCCGGCGGAGGGCACGGCGGCCCGGATGAAGGTCTGTACCAGGCCGCCGCCATGGCTGAGGGCCTGCCATTTCTCCAGCACGGTCGTCTCATAGGATGGCAGGCTGCTGGCCAGCATCGCGATCTGCCGGCCGACCACCGTGCCGATGCCGCCGATCGCGGCGAACGCCAGGGCGACGACCAGCAGCACCGCCACGGTGCGGGGCAGCCTGGCCCGCTGCAGCAAGGCGCAGCCGGGCGCCAGCACGAAGGCGAGCAGCGATGCCAGCACCAGCGGGATCAGCAGTTCCGCGCCGAAATACAGCGCCGCCGCCACGATCGCCGCCGCGTTGAGCACGCCGAGCGCCGAACGGGCCGTGTGCGGTGAACCGGGGATGACCTCGTCGGCCGCAGTGACTTCGCTCACGTCATGGTTCTCCAGCGGTCCGAGGCGAGGCTGCGGCTGGACGGATCGGCCGGAGACCGGTAGCACGGCCAGCCAACCGGCGAGGCTGCCCCGTGACCAAGCTCCTGCTCGTCGAAGACCACGAGGAACTGTGGGATTTCCTGTCCAGGCGGCTGCGCCGGCGCGGCTTCGACGTGGTGCTGGCGCATGACGGCAAGCAGGCGCTGGACCAGGTCGCCGCGGAGACGCCGGACCTCGTCTTGCTGGACATGAACCTGCCGGTGATGGACGGGTGGACCGTGGCGCGGACGCTGCGGGCCGAGGCCAACCCGATCGCCATCATCGCGCTGACCGCCCACGCGATGATGGGCGACCGCGACAAGGCGTTGGCCGCCGGGTGCGACGACTACCATCCCAAACCGGTCGCTTTCGACCTGTTGCTGCAGCAGATCGACGAGGTGCTGCTCCGCAAGGAAGACGCTTCGGCGTAATTCATGGCGCCGGGTCCATCCCGATCTGCCCATCCCCGTCATCGCGAGCCGCCTCTTGGCGGCGTGGCGATCCAGGCTGCCTCGGGCCGAGCCTTCGGAGGGCTCGATTGCCGCGGCGCAAGCGCGCCTCGCAATGACGACGGGTGAGGCGCCGTGGGCTGTCCGTCTACCAAGCGCGAGGCAAGCCTCATTCTTGCCCGGCCTCGCCGCGCCTCCGCCGTACTCCGAGTAAGCTGCCCATCGACGGCCGTTTTGTCCGACGAACAGTGTGGCCGGCGCCTCATGGCATGGGGTCCAGGCCCAGCTGCCGGAGCCTTTCGGCCAGTTCCGGCAGGTCGACATCGCCCTTGTTGAGGACCTGGCTCGCTCCGCGCAGGCGGCGACGGTCCTCGGCCGTCAGGTCCCGCGCGGTCAGCACGACCACGGGGATCGAACCGCAGCCCGGCCGCCGCCGCAGCTCGGTCAGGAACGCGAAGCCGTCCATCACCGGCATGACGAGGTCGAGCAGGATCAGCCGAGGGATGGCGCGCGCGACATGGTCCAGCGCCACGCGGCCGTTCGCCGCCTCGACGACCCGCCAGCCATGCTTCTCCAACACCTGCCGGGTGCGCTGCCGCGTGTCCGCCTCGTCCTCGACGAGCAGCACGTCGCCTTCCGCCTCGCGGAATTGCTCCATCACGTAGCGCAGCCGCGTCCAGTCCACGGGCTTGAGCACGTAGTCCGCGGCACCCAGCGACGTGGCGAGCGGGCGTTCGCTCTGGAAGGTGACCATCACGACCGGGATGGCGGCGAGCTCGGGATCGGCCTTCAGCGCCCCCAGCACCGACCAGCCGTCCATGCCCGGCATCGTTACGTCCAGCAGGATGGCGCGCGGCTTCAGGCGGCGGGCCAAGGCCAGGCCCATGGGCCCGTCGGTGGCGGTGCGGGCGACGTAGCCCTCCCGCGCCAGGAACCGGCTGGTCAGGTCCAGCTGCGCCTGGTCGTCGTCGACGACGAGGACGACGTCCCGCCCGGCCGGCTCGGGCGCCTCCGTCTGCTCCGCCGGCGCCGGCGCCACCGGGGACTCCAGCACGGCGGGAAGCCGCACGGTGAAGGTGCTGCCCCGGCCAGGCACGCTCGCCACCATCACCTCGCCCCCCAACAAGGTGGCGAACGCCTTGGTCAACGCCAGGCCGAGCCCCGTGCCGCCGAACTGCCGCGTGGTCGAAACATCGGCCTGCTGGAAGCGCTGGAACAGCCTGGCCAGCTGCTCCTCCGTCATGCCTATCCCGGTGTCGGCCACGGAAAAGCGCACCCAGTGCTCGCCCACCGCATCCGCCTCCCGCTCGGCTGCCAGGGTGATGGCGCCGTCCTGCGTGAACTTGGCCGCGTTGCTCAGGAGGTTCAGCAGCATCTGGCGGATGCGCGTTATGTCCGACCGCATCGTGCCGAGGTCGTCCGCCAGGCGCAATTCGAGGCGGTTGTCCTTCTTCTCCATCAGCGTGCCCACCGTCGCGGCGACGGACCGCACCATCTCGGCCACGTCGAACGGCTCGACAAACGCCTCCATCTTGCCGCTCTCGACCTTGGACAGGTCCAGAACGTCGTTGATCAGCCCGAGCAGGTGGCGCGCGTTGCCCTCGATCTTGCGGATGTCGACGGCCAGCTCGCCGGGCGCCACGCCATCGTCGATCTCCTCGGTCAACATCTCGGCGTAGCCGATGATGGCCGACAACGGCGTCCGCAGCTCATGGCTCATGTTGGCGATGAAGATGCTCTTGGCGGCGTTCGCCGCTTCGGCCTCGTCGCGGGCGATCTCCAGCGCGTGCGTCACCTCCTGCATCTCCGTCACGTCGGTGTTGCTGCCGAACCAGCCGATCAGGCGGCCCTTCGGGTTGTCCGCATCCGGCTCCTCCCGGATCGGCAGCGCGCGGGACAGGAACCACCCGAAGGTCCCGTCCTTCGACCGCAACGGGAAGGTGTCTTCCCACTCCGCGCCGGCGGAGAAGCTGTCGCGCAGCCGCTGCTCCACCCGTTCGACATGGTCGGGATGGTGCACGCTCTTCCAGCCCCAGCCGGCCATTTCGGCGAAGCTGGTGCCGGTGTAGTCGTACCAGCGCTGGTTGTACCAGACGACGGCGCCCATCGCGTCCGTCACCCAGGCGAGTTGCGGGATGGCGTTGGCGATGGTGCGGAACCGGGCTTCGCCTTCCCGCAGCTGGACTTGGTCGCGCCGACGGACCGTGATGTCGCGGAGATAGCAGGTGAACAGCGGTCGCGGGCCATCGGCTGTCTGCGTGATGGAGAACTCGCAGGGGAAGCGGGAGCCATCCAGCCGGACGGCGTCCAGTTCGGTCCGGCGCCCGAGCACGGCCGCATCCCCGGCCAGCGCGCGGGCGAAGGCGCGCCGATGGGCGGGACGGTCCTCGGGTGGGAAGATCATGGTGGCCAGGTCGTGCCCCAGCACCTCCGCCGCCCGGCGCATGAAGCTGCGCTCCGCCGTGGCGTTGAACTCGACGATGCAGCCGGCGGCGTCCACCGTGATCACGCTGTCCGGCGACGATGACAGGATCGCCGCCTTGAGCCGCTCGCTCTCGATCAAGGCGAGCGCGGCGGACCGCCGCTCGAACGTCTGGCCGATCTGGTGCCCCAGCGTCGACACCGCCTCGAGCAGGCTCTCGTCGATCGCGATCCTCTGGCGGCTGTAGAACTCGATCGCGCCGACCACCGCCGCGCCATCCATGATCGGGAAGGCGAACGCGCTGCGCAGGCCGCGCCGGGCGGCCTCCGCCTGGCGCGGGCTGGGCGTCTGCACCCCGAGATCGGCCACGTGGATCGGCGCCTCCATGACCCACACCGTGCCCGGCAGCCCGGCGGCGAGTTCGAGTGTGGCGCCGCGGCTGTCGGCGCCGAACGCGCCCGAGGGCCCCGCATCGCGCGAATGCCACGCGGCGATGCAGCGCAGCACGTCGTGGCCGGACCCGGTGTCGCCACGTCGCCAGAACAGCCCCACGTCCCACTGCAGGCCGGTCCCGATCGCCTCCAGGATCCGCTCCGGCAGCGCCTTGTCGGCGGGGGAGCCCGCCAGCACCTGGCTGACGGCAAACTGCACCGCCAAGCGCGATTGCGCGTCGCGCCGGATCGATGCGTCGCGGAAGGTGATCACGCTGCCGCTGATGCTGCCGCCGCTCAGGACGGGGAAGGAGGAGTATTCCGCGAAGAACGGCGTGCCGTCCCGCCGCCACAGCATTTCGTTCTGCAGCCGGACCGGCAGGCCGCTGACACTCGTGTGCAGCAACGGGCATTCGGCCTGTGGAAAGGCCGAGCCGTCCGGCCGGGTATGGTGGATCGCCTCGTGCATGTTGCGGCCGAGCAGTTCGCCCGCGTGGCCGTAGCCCAGCACGCGCAGGGCCGCCTTGTTGATGAACAGGCAGTGCCCTCGCCGGTCGACGCCGTACACGCCGTCCCCCAACGCATCGAGGAACTCCCACTGCGTCCCGATCGGGATTGGCGCGTCGGCTGCGGCTGGCAGCTCGGCTCCGGCGCTCATCCCTCGGCCGCCCTGAACTCGGCCAGCTGGGCCGGGAGAGCCCGGAGGTCGACGTCCCCCTTGCGCAGCACCCGGTCGGCACCCTCCAGGCGTTCCCGGTCGCTCTTGCTGAGGTCGCGGGCGCTCAGCACCACGACGGAGATGTCGGCGCCGCCCGGCTTCTCGCGCAGGGCGTGCAGGAAGGTGAAGCCGTCCATCACCGGCATCGTCAGGTCGAGCAGGATCAGCTGCGGGGCATGCTCCTCCACCCGCTGCAGCGCTTCCTGCCCATTGCCGGCCTCGGCCACGACCCAGCCCTGCCGCTCCAGCACGGTGCGCAGGCGGCTGCGCGCGTCCGCGTCGTCGTCGACCACCAGGACGGAGCCTTCGGTAGCGAGGAAGCGCTGCATCACCGCCTTCAGCTGTTCCCACTCCACGGGCTTGACCAGGTAGTCGGCGGCGCCCAGCGCACTCGCCATCGCGGGTTCGTGGACGAAGCTGGCCATGACGACGGGAATGGAAGCCACGTCCGGATCGGCCTTCAGCGCCGTCAGCACCGACCAGCCATCCATCTGCGGCATCATCACGTCCAGCAGGATGGCGCGCGGACGGATCTCGCGGGCGAGCGCCAGCCCGGCGCGGCCGTCCGCGGCCACCCGGACGGCGAAGCCCTCGCGCTCCAGGAAACGGGTCAGCAACTCCCGCTGCGACGGGTCGTCGTCGACCACCAGCACGACCTGCTTGCCGCCGGCGTCCGAGGCCGGAGCCGCTTCGGGTTCGGCGCGCTGCTCGGGCATGTCCGCCGGAAGGCGAAGGGTGAAGGCGGTGCCCTGCCCCACCTGGCTCTCGACGCCGATATCGCCGCCGAGCAGCCGCGCAAAGGCGCGGGTCAGCGCCAGGCCCAGGCCGGTGCCGCCGAAATTGCGGGTGGTGCTGTCATCGGCCTGCTCGAACCGGCGGAACAGCCGCCGGACCTGGTCTTCGGTCATGCCGATCCCGGTATCCGCGACCCGGAACTCGAGCCAGTCGCCGTCGCGGCGGACCGAGAGCACGACCGACCCGTGTTCGGTGAACTTGGCGGCATTGCTGATCAGGTTGAACAGGCACTGCCGCAGCTTGACGACGTCGCTGTGCATGGCACCGAGCCCGGGCGCCAGGTCAAGCCGTAGGGTGTTGTCCTTCTTGTGCACCAGGGCGTCGACCGTCGCGGCGGCTTCCCGGGCCAGGGTCGCCACGTCGAAATCCTCGGCATAGCTCGTCATCTTGTTGGCCTCGATCTTCGACAGGTCGAGCACGTCGTTGATCAGGCGCAGCAGATGGCGGGCATTGGACTGGATCTTCTTCAGGTCGGCCAGCAGATGCGGCTGGGCGAGGTCCTCCACCTCCTCCTCCAGCATCTCCGCATAGCCGATGACGGCCGATAGCGGGGTGCGGAGCTCGTGGCTCATATTGGCGAGGAAGGCGCTCTTCGAACGGTTTGCCGCTTCCGCCGCCTCCTTGGCGGCGGCCAGTGCCGCCTCGGCATTGCGGCGTTCCGTGATGTCGGTGTGGCTGCCGACCCACTCCTTGACCGCGCCATCCTCGTCGAACACGGGCACGCCCAGGACGGCCATGTCCCGCCATGCGCCATCGACGCGGCGGAGCCGGTGCTCGGTGGTGTAGGACGCGCGCGCCTCGACCGCTTGCGTCCAGGTGCGCAGCGTCTGGTCACGGTCGTCCGGATGCACCGCGGCGATCCAACCCTCGCCGTGCGCTGCGGCCTCCGTCTGGCCGGTGAAGGCGTTCCACTGCCGCTGGCCGGCGTTGAACCGACCATCGGCGGAGGTGGTCCAGATGATGGCCGCGCTGTTTTCCGCCAGGTTGCGGAACCGCGCCTCGCTGTCGCGGATGCGGCGCTCCAGCACGCGCGCCTCGCGTCGATGCCGGCGCGCGTACGTGACGACGGCGGCTACGGCACCCGCCAGCGCCAACCCGGACGCCATGAGGATCCAGACCGATAGGTCGTTCGCCCGCTGCTGCAGGCGACCCATGCGGTCGCGCGCCGTCGCCTGCACCAGCTGCACCCGCTCTCGCACCGCATCCATCAGCTCCTTGCCGCGCCCGCTGCTGATCGCGGCAACGGCGCCGTCCAACCCGCTCGTCCGCCGGATGGCGATGCCGGCCTGTGCGGCCGCGACGCGGGCGTCGATCAGGCCCGGCAAGTTCTCGAGCGGAAGGCCCAGGCCGCGCAGCGCATCCAGCTGGGCGTGCAACCGAGGCAGGGCCGCTTCATAGGGTGCGAGGTAGGTCGGATCGCCGGTGAGGAGGAAACCGCGCTGGCCGGTCTCCACGTCCTTCAAGGATGACAGCAGCCGTTCGGTCAGGATCGTCACTTCGTTGTTGCGCGCGATATCCGCGTCCGCTTGCGCCCATGTCGCGCGGTCGGCCGCAAAGGCCAGGACGCACACCAGGGTGAGCAGTGCCGCGAGCAGCATCTCCCGGTTGCGTCGGAGCGACCCGTGGCGGGCGGTGGCGGCGTGGAGCGAGGCGGACATCGACGGTACCTGGTCTGGCGACGATTTGATCGGGCGGCACTACTACGCGACAGGCCTTCGATCGGTGCGCGGGCAAGGCAAGAGAATTTCAGCCGCCGCATCGCGCACCAGCCGGCAGCGAATAGGTTGCAACCTCATCGCAACGCTGGACGTTCGGGGCTCTGCATGACCGTCGACTCGATTCCGCTGCTTGGGCGCGTTGCCGCGCTGATACCGAAGATGCAGGAACGCGCGGCCGCGCTGGACGAGACAGGGACGTTCCCGACCGACGACATCGCGGACCTCCGGCGCTGCGGCGCGCTGGCCGCGCCTGTGCCGACGGCTTCCGGCGGGCTCGGCCTTGGGACGGAGGCTGCGGGTGCGTCCGCCTCGTTGGCGCTGCTGCGCATCCTCGGTCGGGGCAACCTTGCGGTTGGACGGGTGTTCGAGGCGCACGTCAACGCCCTGCGGCTCGTATTCCGGTATGGCGACGAGCCGTTACGGCGACGTGCCGCCGCGGACGCCGCCCACGGGCGGTTGATCGGCCTGTGGGTGACCGATCCAGCCGAGGGCGGGCTGCGGCTGCTGGGGAGCGACGTGGTGGACGGCGCCAAGCAATTCTGTTCGGGCGCCGGCCACGTCACCCACGCGGTCGTGACGGTGACGGACGGCTCCGGCGACACCCGGCTGGCCTATGTCGCGAACGGCGCCGGGTTCAGCGCCGCGCCGCTGCCCGGCAGCCTGGCCGGGATGCGGGCGGCCAGGACCGGCCAGGTGCGCTACGACCAAGTGGCCGGAACCGTGTTCGGCCAACCTGGCGACTACCTGCGCGAGCCTGATTTCTCCTGCGGCGCCTGGCGCACCTCGGCCGTGACCGCCGGCGCCGTGGAAGCACTGACCGACCTGCTATGCGCGCAGCTCGTGGCCCGCCGCCGCGGCGGCGACCCGCACCAGCAGGCTCGCGTGGGGCAGGCGATGCTGGCCACGGAAACCGCACGGCTGTGGATGGCGGAAGCGGCCAGGCGCGCCGAAGCGGCGACGGAGGCGGACGCGGATGACGCGGTGGCCTATGTCGGCCTTGCCCGCCTGGCCGTCGACCGTGCGGCGCGCGAGGTGATGGACCTGGTGCGCCGCTCGCTGGGGGTCGCTGCGGCCATGCGGGACAACCCGGTCGAGCGCGTCTGCCGCGACCTCACGACCTATCTTTGCCAACCCGCCGCCGACATGGTGTTGACCGAGGCGGCCGCCCGGATGCTGGCTGCTTGACCACCGCCGCGGCCTTGTTCGACGCCGCGTCCCAGTGGCCCGTGGCCGAGGTCGGGACGATCACCGGCGGCGCCGCCATGGTGCTTGCGCCGCATCCGGATGACGAGAGCCTCGGCTGCGGCGGCCTGATCGCCGAGAGCTGCAGGCTGGGACAGCCGCCTCTGCTCGTGGTGCTGACGGACGGCGCCGGGTCCCACCCACGGTCGCATGCCTACCCGCCGGAACGCCTGCGCGCGCTGCGCGAGGCGGAGACGGTCGCCGCCGCCGGCTGCCTCGGCCTCGATGCGGCGCGCATCGTCTTCCTGAGGCTGCCGGACACCGCCGTGCCAACCAGCGGGCCCGGCTTCGCGGCCGCCGTCGAGACGCTCGGCCGGCATATCAGGCGTTCGGCGTGCCGCACGCTGGTGGCGAGCTGGCGGTGCGATCCGCACTGCGACCACGAGGCGGCGGCCATGCTCGCCGCGGCTGCCGCGCGGGAGGCAGGCATCCCGCACTGGTCCTACCCGGTGTGGGGACGCACGCTTCCACCCGACACGCCGGTCGACGCCGCCACGGGCGTGCGGCTGGACGTGACGCGGTGGCGCGCCGCCAAGCGCGAGGCGATCCGGTGCCACCGGTCGCAGTGGGCGGGCGTGATCACCGACGACCCGGAGGGCTTCCAGATGCAACATGACTTCATGACGCTGTTCGACACGCCGCACGAACTCTTCATGGTGTCGTCGTGAGCCGGCGCGTCGGCACCATCCCCGGCACGTATTTCGACGGGCTCTACCAGGCCGATCCGGACCCTTGGCGGTTCGCCACCAGCGACTACGAGAAGGGCAAGTACGCGGCGACGGTGGCCGCGCTGCCCGATCGGCGGTTCGCCACCGGGCTGGAAGTCGGGTGCTCGATCGGCGTTCTGACCAGCCAGCTCGCCCGGCACTGCGACGATCTCCTCGCCCTGGACGGGGCCGAGGCAGCGCTGGCCCAGGCACGCGCGCGATGCCCGTCGGTCCGCTTCCTGCACGGGATGGTGCCGGATGACTGGCCTGCCGGGCGCTTCGATCTCCTCGTGTTCTCCGAGGTGCTGTACTATCTGGACGCTGCCGACATCCGAACGGTCGCCGCCCTCGCGATGCGCTCGCTGCAGCCGTCGGGCAGCGCCCTGCTGGTGCACTATCTGGGCGAGACGGATTACCCCACCACCGGGGACGATGCGGCCGCCTGCTTCATCGAGGCGACAGGGCTCAGTCCAGCCCTTCAGCTTCGAGAGGTTGGCTACCGGATCGATCGCCTCGACCGCTGACACGCGGTGCCTGTCGCAAGGCGGCGACGATGGCGGTCGCAACCTCCATCTGGATCGGCAGGTCGGTCACGGCGACGCGCTGCCGGCGCAGCAGCGGGGCCGCGGTCTCGATCGCTGCCCAGGCTTGGCCGAAGTATGGCGCCTGGATGGCCGCGGCGATCACGTCCGGCGAGAGGCCGCATTGCTGGGCGATGCAGGACGGGTCCAGCGCCGGTTCGTCGTAGACCTGGCGCAACGCCGCACGAAGCCGGGCTCGCCGGACACAATCGGTCGCCGGTTCCAGCCGGTCGTCGAGGTAGGCGTCCGGTTGCACCATGCGGCGGCGGATGGTGTCCGCCATGCCGCCTGCGGACCGGCCGTCGGTGCGGCCCGACACCATGACATGAACTCCGGGGGCGTGGCGCACGCGCGCGTCCACGGTGCGGAGAGCCGCGATGAAGCCGCGATCCTCTCCCACGGGGATGTCGGGAACCCCGCCGCAGCGCCGATAGAACTCGGCCGTAACCGCGATGCTGGCGCCGGAGTGCTGCGTATGCCGAGGCATCGGGTCGGCCGGATCGGGGTCCAGCCGCGCGTGGATCTCGTCGCACAGCGCGTCGTAGGCGCACTCGCGCGCGTCGTCCTCGTGCAGCCTGGCGGGGATTTGGCCGTGGCCGACCGGGTCGAGCTCGACCCAGCCTGCCACGACATCCGCGCCCGCCCGCAACGCCGCGATGTTGGCGGAGAGCCAGTCATGGTCGACCTCGCCATCGGCGTCGGTGGTCAGCAGGACGCCCTGCGGCGCCACCAGGTCGAACGCGGCCTCCATCGCCAGATGACGGGCGTGGCCGGCATTGGCCTGCGCAGGCGCGAGGCGGCGCTCCAACACGTGCACGCGGGTCGACGGGTGGGCCTTGAACGAGCGTGCCAGCGCCGCCGTCTCGTCCGTGGAGTTGTTGACCAGCACCAGGATGTGGTCCAGCCGGGCGCCGGTTTGCCGGTCCAATGCCTGGAGGCAGGCGGTGATGCGGTCACCCTCGTTCCGTGCCGGGACGGCCACGGCGTACTTTTCACGGAATGCCGTCACGACTGCGCGGGGCGCCGATCTGGGCGAGCAGGTATGAACCGGTCCATCGCGGCTCTATACGGCCGCTCCGTCCCGCGGTTGCGTGCGGACTCGCCTGCTCAAGGCATCGCGATGGACAAAGCCGCCCGGCGTGACGAATGTCGACGCAGGCGAGGGGCCTGGGGGGCGATGTCGGCTTGACTTTGCCACGCGACGACGCCGTTCATCGCCGGCTGGACGGAGGGGACGTGGATTTGCCGCATCGGATCGTCGTGACCGGCGCCGCCGGGTTCCTCGGGCGCCGGGTGGTGGACGCTTTGCTGGCGCGAGGCGGGATCGAGTCCATCCGTGCGTTCGACCGCGTCGCGCCGGCCGGGTTCGCCGACCCGCGGGTGACCGCGATCCAAGGCGACATCGCCGATCCGGCAGTCGTGCAGTCGCTGGTCGACGACGGCGTTTCGGCGGTGTTCCACCTCGCCGCCATCGTGTCCGGCCAGGCCGAGGCGGAGTTCGACCTTGGCATGCGGGTCAACCTGGACGCGACCCGCGCCCTATTGGAACGCGTGCGCCAGGCATGCTCCGGCGCCAAGTTCATCACCACCAGTTCCGTCGCGGTATTCGGTGGTGACCTGCCCGCGCTCGTGCCGGACAGCCAGGTGTGGGAGCCGGCGAGCTCCTACGGCACGCAGAAGGCGATCAACGACCTGCTGTTGGCGGATTACAGCCGGCGCGGCTGGGTGGACGGGCGCAGCCTGCGCATGCCGACCATCGTCGTGCGGCCCGGCCTGCCGAACCGGGCTGCGTCCTCCTTCGCCAGCGGCATCATCCGCGAGCCGGTCAACGGCGTCGACGCGGTCTGCCCCGTCCCGCCTGAAACGGTCCTGTGGCTGATGTCGCCCGGGCAGGCGGTCCGCAACATCCTGCACGGCTTCGACCTGCCGGCGGCAACACTCGGCCGCCGCCGCGTCATCAACATGCCGGGCCTGTCGGTCAGCGTCGGGGAGATGCTGGCGGCGTTGCGCCGGGTTTGCGGTGGCGACGTCGCCGCCCGCGTGCGCATGGTCCGCGACCCGGCGGTGGAGGCCATCGTGACCAGCTGGCCGGGTGCGTTCGCCGCCGAGCATGCCACCTCGCTCGGCTTCACGGCGGATGCCGATTTCGACGGGATCATCCGCCAGTTCCTCGAAACCGGCGCGGCAAAGGCATTTCCATGACGGACCAGCCGACAGGGATGCGCAAGGGCCTGGCCAATTACGGCGACACCGGCTTCTCGCTGTTCCTGCGCAAGGCCTTCCTCAAGGCCATGGGCTACTCGGACGACGCGCTGGACCGCACCATCGTCGGGATCACCAACACCTTCTCCGGCTACAACGCCTGCCACAAGAACGTCCCCGACATGATCGACGCGATCAAGCGCGGCGTCATGCTGGCGGGCGGCCTGCCGATCGAGTTCCCGGTCATCTCCGTCGCCGAGTCGTTCAGCCATCCCACGTCGATGTTCCTGCGCAACCTGATGGCGATGGACGTGGAGGAGATGGTGCGGGCGCAGCCGATGGACTCCGTCGTGCTGATCGGCGGCTGCGACAAGACGGTCCCGGCGCTGCTGATGGGTGCGGCCAGCGCGGACGTGCCCGCCATCCTGACCGTGACCGGCCCCATGATCACCGGCCACCACCAGGGCGAGCGGCTGGGCGCCTGCACGGATTGCCGCCGGCTGTGGGGCCAGCACCGCGCCGGGCTGATCGACGAGGCGGGGATCGAGGCGATCAGCGGGCGGCTCGCCCCCGCGGCCGGCACATGCATGGTGATGGGCACCGCCAGCACCATGGCGCTGGTGTCCGAGGCGATGGGCATGATGCTGCCCGGCGGCGCCGCCATCCCCGCCGTGACGGCCGACCGCCTGCGCCATGCCGAGGCCACGGGCGCGCGGGCGGTGGCGGTGGCGCGCGAGGGGCTGCGGCCGAGCCAGATCATCACCCAAGGCGCGCTGCACAACGCGATGCGGGTGTTGCAGGCGGTCGGCGGCTCCACCAACGGCGTGGTGCACCTGGCGGCGATCGCCGGGCGGCTGGGGCTGCCGTTCGACATGGCGCTGCTGGACCGCATGGGCGCGGAGACGCCGGTGCTGGTGGACCTGAAACCCTCCGGCCAGCACTACATGGAGGACCTGGAAAAGGCCGGCGGCCTGCTGCCGATCCTGCGTGAGATCGCCGACCAGCTCGACACCGGCTGCCTGACCGTGACCGGGCAGACGCTGGGCGAGGTGATCGCCACGGGGGCGCCGGGCTGGAAACAGGACGTGGTGCGCCCGCGCAGCAACCCGGTCCACCAGGGCGGCGGCATCCGCGTGTTGCGCGGCAACCTGGCCCCGGCCGGCGCCATCATCAAGCAATCCGCCGCCACCCCTGCCCTGCTGACCCATACCGGGCGCGCGGTGGTGTTCACCTCCCTGGAAGACCTCGCCGCCCGGGTGGACGACCCGGCGCTCGACGTCACGGCGGACGACGTGCTGGTGCTGCAGAACGCCGGGCCGAAGGGTGCTCCCGGGATGCCGGAATCCGGCTACCTCCCCATCCCCAAGAAGCTGCTGGCGCAAGGCGTCAAGGACATGGTGCGCATCTCCGACGCGCGGATGAGCGGCACCGCCTTCGGAACCATCGTGCTGCACGCCAGCCCCGAGGCCGCCGTCGGCGGTCCGCTCGGCCTGGTGCGCGATGGTGACCGGATCCGGCTGGACGGGCCGAACGGTGTGCTGGAACTGCTGGTGGACGAGGCCGAACTCGCCCGCCGCCGGGAGGAGTGGGTGGCGCCGACGCTGCCGGGTGCCGAGCGCGGCTACCTCGCGCTCTATCTGGAACAGGTGACCCAGGCCGAGGAGGGCTGCGACTTCCGCTTCCTCACCAAGGCCGGCACGACCGGGCCGGTGCTGCCGTAGCCGTCTGGGCTCAGAGACCCAGCCGCATCTGTTCGGCCGAGTCGGGTTCGCCACCCTCGCGCCGGGCCCGCTCGGTCCGCGCGGTGAACAGCATGTCCCCGTTCTGCCCCCATTCGCCGCTCAGCACCCGGTCGAGCTGAACGGTGTCGAGCTCGTCCCAACGCCGGCCGCGCAGCGCGCCGTTCGGCACCCGCACCAGCAGCGCCGGCTGCTCCGACCAGGCAAGCAGCTGCGCCACGCTCGCCAAGGCCAGCATGTCACGCAAGTGGTGCGCCGTGACGTAGGCGTCCGGCCCCGCCCGGTGTGCCGGCAGGCCGGTGGCGCGGTCCAGGCCGGCGGGGCGGCGCCAGTAGCGCAGGCCCTGGTTGGAGTGCGATGGCGCGTCCGGCCACAGCCGCAATGCGCATTTGTAGGTGCAGATCCAACGTGCGCCGCCGGTCAGCCGCGGCAGGCACCACCGCTTCTCGAACGCCGCACGGTGTGCGGCCAGCGCCATCGGGCGGTCGCGTTGCAGGACGTCGGGCGCCAAGTCATGCCAGAGCGGCGCGCCGGCCACGTCCTCATCCACGATATGGTGAACGGCGGACGTCATGGCCGAGATCGGGCAACCTGGCTGCACCAGGCATGCTCCGGGGCCGGCGTGCAGCACCCAGCCGCCATCGGGGTCCGTGATAAGGTCTTGCCAGCCTACCTCCACCACGCCGCCATTGGCGAAACTGTCACCGGTGGTTTCCAGGTCCACGACGCGCAGCCGCGATGCCTCAGGTTCGATGCTCATCGCGCGTATATGGGCTGGGGCTGACCCGCACGCCCGTGGCAGACGCCGCACGGCACCCATATGGCCGCCATGGATCGTTCCTTCACCCTGACGCGCGACGCCGGGCTCGACCGGCTGGCATCCGTCGCGCCGCGGTTCGGCCGCGCCTACGCCGCCAACCGCAACGCCGATGCCGGGCCGCAGGCGGAGCCGACCACCACCGCGCTCTCCCCCTACCTGCGCCGTCGGCTGCTGCTGGAACAGGAGGTCGTGGCCGCGGCGCTCGACCTGCACGGGAGCAGGCAGGCGGCCAAGTTCGTGGACGAGGTGTTCTGGCGGACCTACTTCAAGGGCCACCTCGAGACCCATCCGGCGGCGTGGACCTGCTATGCCGAGGCGGCCGCGCAGCAGCTGGACGATGTGGCGGCCAATGCCGGGCTGCGGCGGGGCTACGAGGCCGCAACCGCCGGGCGCACCGGGATCGAAGGTTACGACGATTGGGCGCGCGAGTTGGTCGACACGGGCTGGCTGCACAACCACGTCCGCATGTGGTTCGCCTCCATCTGGATCTTCACGCTGCGCCTGCCGTGGGAGCTGGGGGCGGACTTCTTCATGCGCCACCTGCTCGACGGTGACCCGGCCAGCAACACCCTGTCCTGGCGCTGGGTCGCCGGGCTGCACACGCGTGGCAAGGCCTACGCTGCGCGGGCGGAAAACATCCGTCGCTACACCGACGGCCGGTTCTCGCCCACGGAGCTAAACGAGCGGCCCGAACCGCTGGAGGAGGCGGATCCGCCGCGCCTGGTGGCATTGCCGGCAGCCGACGCGGCGCCCGACGGTGAGGTCGCTCTGCTGCTGCACCTCGACGACCTCAACCCGGAGAGCCTGGACCTGGGCGGGGCGACGGTGACGCGCATCGGCAGCCTGCTGGTGCACGCGCCGGGCGCGTCGGACCAGGTCCGGCAGGTGGACGCAGCCGCGATGGCGGACGCCGTGGCGCGGGCGAGGCGGTGGTTCGGCTGCGAGGCCGCCTCAGCGGTGCCGGGCTGGGAAGGCGACCTGCCGGTCGTCACGGCCTGGGCTCCGGTCGGACCCTCCGCCGACGCCCTGCCACCGGGCTGCCGGCGCGTGCGTCGGGCGTGGGACGAGCTCACCTGGCCCCGTGCCACGCGCGGCTACTTCCAGGTGCGGACCGCCATCGCGTCCATCCTGCGGGAGCTGTCGCTCGGCTGACGCAGCCGCGTTGAAGCCCACTCCTTTGGGTGAGGGCCGTGCGCAACGTCATGCGCGTCCGCCCCTCACCCCGGCCCTCTCCCAGAAAGGAGGGAGAAGCGTCAGCCCGCCACCTCGAACGACACGAGCGTCGCGCCCTCGTCGACCTGATCGTCCACGTTGAAGTGCACCGTCTTGACTACGCCATCGGCCGGGCAGGTGATCTGCATCTGGGTCTTCATCGCCTCCAGCACCATCAGCACCGCGCCACGCTGCACCGCCTCGCCGGCCAAGGCCGACACGCTGACGACGCGTGCTGGCATCGGGGCGGTCAACCGGCCGCCGGCATCCGCTGCGCCACTGCGCACGGCCAACGGGTCGACCATGTGGAACTCGTAATTGCGGCCACCCGCGCTCACGGTGATGGCATCGCCCTGTCGGGTGACGCCGAGCGTCTGCTTAACCCCGTCCAGCCATACGGTGCCCGCGGCATCGGAGGCCCGCCGTGGCCCGAGCTCCATCGCCCCGTCCGGCAGATCGAGCCGGACGGCGCCGCCCGGCAGGGACGTCGTGGGGATCGCGACCGTCGTCTCCGCATCCCGGAGATGTACGAGCCGAGACCCGACCCCGTTCAGCCGCCACGCGTTGCTGCCGTTCCACGGCGAGTAGGGGTCGCCCGGCGCCGCCATCGGTTCGACGGCCAGCACGGCCTGGACGGCGGCGGCCAAGGCGGCGGGTGGGGCCGGCGCCGCGGGGGGGATCAACGCGTCCGCATGGCGCGCGATGAAGCCGGTCTCCAGCTCCGCCGCGGCGAAGGACGGGTGCGTCGCGATGGCGCGCAGGAAGCCCAAGTTGCTGTGGATGCCGACCACCTCGCACGCGTCCAGCGCCGCCGTCAGCCGCCGCAGCGCCGCCGGGCGGTCCTGGTCCCACACGATCAGCTTGGCGATCATCGGGTCGTAGTGGATGGAGATCGCATCGCCGCTGCGCACCCCCGTGTCGACCCGCACGTGCGGGCCCCGCACCGGCGTGGCGAAGTGCCGCAGCGTCCCGATCGAGGGTAGGAAGTCGCGTGCCGGATCCTCCGCATACAGGCGCGCTTCGATCGCGTGCCCGGTGATCGACAGCTCGTCCTGCCGCAGCGGCAGGGGCTCGCCGGCGGCGACGCGCAGCTGCCACTCCACCAGGTCCAGCCCTGTGACCATCTCGGTCACGGGATGCTCGACCTGCAGCCGGGTGTTCATCTCCATAAAGTAGAACGCATCGCCCTCGACGATGAACTCGACGGTGCCTGCGCCGACATAGCCGACGGCCCGGGCGGCGGCGCACCCTGCCTCCCCCATGGTGCGGCGGCGCTCCGCGGACAGGCCTGGCGCCGGCGCTTCCTCCAGCACCTTCTGGTGGCGGCGCTGGATGGAGCAGTCCCGCTCGAACAGCGAGACCACGTGGCCGTGGCTGTCGCCGAACACCTGGATTTCGATGTGGCGCGGATGGGTCAGGTAACGCTCGACCAAGACCTGGTCGTCCCCGAAGGCGGAGCGCGCCTCCCCCTTGGCCAGGGCCAGCGCCGACGCGAAACCGGGTGCGGACTCGACGATGCGCATGCCCTTGCCGCCGCCGCCGGCCGAGGCCTTGATCATCACCGGGTAGCCGATGGCGTCAGCTGCCGCCTGCAGCACGTCCGGGTCCTGGTCGGCGCCGTGATAGCCCGGCACGAGCGGCACGCCCGACTCCTGCATCAGCGCCTTGGCCGCGGATTTCGAGCCCATGGCGCGGATCGCGCCAGGTGGCGGCCCGATGAACACCACGCCGGCGGCGGCACACGCCTCCGCGAACGCGGCATTCTCGCTCAGGAAGCCGTAGCCGGGATGGATCGCCTGCGCGCCCGACACCCGCGCCACCTCCAGGATCTTCGCCCCGTCGAGGTAACTCTCCCGCGCCGGCGCCGGGCCGATCGGGTAGGCCGCGTCGGCCAGCGCGACGTGGCGGCTGTCGGCGTCCGCAGCGGAGTAAACTGCCACGGTGCGGATGCCGAGCCGCTTGGCGGTGGCGATCACCCGGCAGGCGATCTCGCCCCGGTTGGCGATGAGGATCGTGTGGAACATCGTCACATCCGGAACAGACCGAAATGGGTCGTCTCGATCGGGGCATTGAGCGCGGCGGAGAGGCCGAGCCCCAGCACCATGCGGGTGTCCGCCGGGTCGATCACGCCGTCATCCCATAGGCGGGCGGTGGCGTAGTAGGGGTGTCCCTGCGTTTCGTACTGCTGCTCGATCGGCGCCTTGAACGCGGCTTCCTCGTCCTCCGGCCACGCCTTGCCCTGCGCCGCCAGCCCGTCCCGCCGCACCTGCGCCAGTACGGAGGCGGCCTGCGTGCCGCCCATGACGCTGATGCGGGCGTTCGGCCACATCCACAGGAAGCGCGGCGAGTAGGCGCGGCCACACATGCCGTAATTCCCGGCGCCGAAGCTGCCGCCGATGATGACGGTGAACTTCGGCACGCCCACGGTGGCGACGGCGGTCACCAGCTTTGCGCCGTCCTTGGCGATGCCGCCGGACTCGTATTTCCGCCCGACCATGAATCCGGTGATGTTCTGCAGGAAGACCAGCGGGATGCCGCGCTGTCCGCACAGTTCGACGAAATGCGCGCCCTTTTGTGCGCTTTCCCCGAACAGGATGCCGTTGTTGGCGACGATGCCGACCGGATAGCCCCAGATGCGGGCGAAGCCGGTGACCAGCGTCGTGCCGTAGAGCCGCTTGAACTCGTCGAAGGCGCTGTCATCGACGATGCGGGCGATGATCTCGCGGACGTCGTAGCCTTCCCGGCTGTTGGCGGGGACGACCCCGCCCAACTCCTCCGCCGGGTAGCGCGGCTCCTGCGGCGGCGCCAGGTCGAGGCCGACCTGCTTGACCGTGTTGAGCGTGCCGACGATCTGCCGGACGATGCCGAGCGCGTGGGCGTCGCTTTCCGCCATATGGTCCGTCACGCCGGAGATACGGCTGTGCACGTCGGCGCCGCCGAGGTCCTCCGCGGTGACCACTTCGCCCGTCGCCGCCTTCACCAGCGGCGGGCCGCCGAGGAAGATCGTGCCCTGGTTGCGCACGATGACGGACTCGTCGGCCATCGCCGGGACATAGGCGCCGCCGGCGGTGCAGGAGCCCATCACGGCGGCGATCTGCGGGATGCCCGCGGCTGACATCTGCGCCTGGTTGTAGAAGATGCGGCCGAAATGCTCGCGGTCGGGGAAGACCTCGTCCTGGTTCGGCAGGTTGGCGCCGCCGCTGTCGACCAGGTAGATGCAGGGCAGCCGGTTCTGCCAGGCGATCTCCTGCGCCCGCAGGTGCTTCTTGACGGTGATCGGGTAATAGGTGCCGCCTTTCACCGTGGCGTCGTTGGCGACGATCATGCACTCGCGGCCGCGCACGCGCCCGATACCGGTGACGATGCTGCCGCCGGGGCTCTCGCCGTCATACATCCCGAGGCCGGCGAGCTGCGACAGCTCCAGGAACGGTGATCCCGGGTCGGTCAGCATATGCACGCGGTCACGCGGGAGCAGCTTGCCGCGGGCGACGTGGCGCGCGCGGGACCGCTCCCCGCCGCCTTCGGCCACCCGCCCGGCCTGCGCCCGCAAATCTTGCGTGAGCGCCGCCATCGCGGCGGCGTTGGCTCGGAACGCAGCCGAGCGTGGGTCGATCGTGCTTTCAAGCAACGGCATCAGCGAAGTCCCCACCCGGTATCATGCGCACGCTTTCCCCATCTGTTCGAAGCCGGTCGTTTTGCGTCGACCGCTCAAAGCCCTCTCCAGAGGGGGAGGGAGATTGACGAGGGGAGACAGGCGGCTGTCAACCTTGCCCGGCATCCTCCAGGATCAGCTCCGCCGCCCGTTCCGCCAGCATGATCACGCCGGCATTGGTGTTGCCGCTCAGCATACGCGGCATCGCGGCGGCGTCGACCACCCGCAGACGCCCGCAGCCCCGCACCCGCGTGCGGGCATCCAGGACCGCGTTCACGTCGCCGTCCGGCCCCATGCGCGCGGTGCAACCGGGATGGTAGATCGTGCCTGCGGTCTGCCGGACGTACTCCAGCAGCGCGTCATCGCCGTCCAGCGTGCCCGGCGGGTCCACCTCCTCCGCGATCCAGTCCCGCATCGCCGGCTGGCGTAGGATGTGCCTCAGCTGGCGGACCGCCGCCACCATGCAGCGGCGGTCCGCCTCCGCCGACAGGTAGTTCGGCTGGATCTGCGGCGCCACCGCCATGTCCGGCGACACCGCCATCACGGTGCCCCGGCTCTGCGGACGCAGCTGGCAGACGCTCGCGGTGAAGCCGGAGAAACGGTGCAGGCTGGTCCCCATCTTGTCCGTGCTGAACGGGATCAGCAGGCTCTGCACGTCCGGCGTGCCCTGGCTCGCCGGGTCCGTGCGGAAGAACGCCCCTGCCACGCCGGCGCTGTAGGTGAGCGGCCCGCGCCGCAGCACCGCCCATTGCGCCGCGGCGAGCACGCGCCGGCCGGGATGGCGCAGCACGTCGTTGACCGTGACCGGCCGGGTCGCGCGCAACACGATGCGCGCCTGGAGGTGGTCCTGCAGGTCGTGCCCGACGCCCGGCAGGTCGCAGACGACCGGCACGCCCAGGCGGTCGCGCAGCCAGCCGGCGGGGCCGATGCCGGACAGTTGGAGCAGCTGCGGCGAGGCGAACGCGCCGCCGCACAGCAGCACCTCGCGGCGCGCGCTCACCTGGCGGTCGGCACCCTCGCTGCGGAACGCCACGCCCGTCGCCACCGCTCCGTCTAGGTCGATCCGGGTGACGGCAGCGCCCGTGACGACGCGAAGGTTGGGTCGGCGCATCGCCGGACGCAGGTAGCCGCGCGCCGCACTCCAGCGCCGGCCGCGCCGGGCGGTGACCTGGTAGTAGCCCGCGCCCTCCTGCCCGGCGCCGTTGAAGTCATCGTTGCGCGGCAGCCCGGCCTGCTGGCAGGCGGCGATGTAGGCGTCGCAGACCGGGTCGCGCTGGCGCTGGTCCGACACGGCGAGCGGTCCGCCCGCGCCGTGCCACTCATCGGCGCCGCGTGCCTGGTCCTCCGCCTTGCGGAAGCAGCGCAGCGCGTCCTCCCAGCCCCAGCCGGGCAGGCCCAACTGGCGCCACAGCCGGAAGTCCTCGGCCTGGCCGCGCACGTAGAGCAGCCCGTTGATGGAGGACGAGCCGCCCAGCACCTTGCCACGGGGCTGCACCACACGGCGTCCGTTCAGCTCCGGCTCGGGCTCGGTCGAGAACATCCAGTTGTGGCGCGGGTCGTTGAAGAGCTTGCCGTAGCCGAGCGGGATGTGGATCCAGGGATGGCGGTCGCGCGGCCCGGCCTCCAGCAGGATGACGCTGTGGCGGCCCGACTCCGTCAGGCGGTTGGCCAGCACGCAGCCGGCCGACCCGGCGCCCACGATGACATAGTCGGCTTCCATGCCCTCCGTCTCGCCTGCTTTGGCCACGCAGGCAAGCCAAGCCGGGCGCATGGGGCGACTCCAGGACACGGCCCTCTCGTTGCATCCTCGCCGCCATGGTAAGGAGATCGCCATGGAGCATCGGACAATTGCGATCGTCGGCGGTGGTTTCAGCGGCACGCTGCTCGCGCTGCACCTGCTCCGGCAACCGGCGGCGCCAAGCGTCGTGCTCCTGGAAAAGGATCATGGACCGGGCCGAGGGGTCGCCTACTCCACCCCGAACCTGAGCCACCGCTTGAACGTTCCTGCTGGACGCATGAGCGCCTTCCCCGACGAGCCGGACGATTTCCTGCGCTGGCTGGACGCGAAGGGTCACGGCAGCAAGCCGGGCGACTTCGTGCCGCGATGGGTGTTCGGCTGCTATGTCGGCGAACGCCTGGAGGAGGCGGTCCGTTGCGGACCGGGCCGGCTGGACGTGGTGCGGGCCGAGGTGGAGGCCATCACCATGACGCCGGACGGTGGACAGCTGCAGTGCGCCGACGCGCGCTGCATCAGCGCCGACCGGATCGTCCTTGCGACGGGCAACGACCAGCCGCAGCGGCTGCCCATGGCCGACGATGCGTTCGTCGCCAGCCCCTACCACCGCGGCAACCCCTGGGCGCCGGATGCGCTGGCCGGGCTGGATGCGGGGGCAACGGTCCTGCTGGTTGGAACCGGGTTGACCATGGTGGACATGGTCATCTCGCTGCTGGACGCCGGTCACCACGGGCCGATCCACGCGGTCTCGCGCCGCGGATTGCTGCCGAAGGCCCACCTTGCCGATCCGGACACGCCTTGCGACCTCCCGGACGAGTGCCCGGCGATCACCTCGCGGTCCTTGCGGCGGCTGCGGCAGGAGGCGGGGGCGCGTGGCGTGCCGTGGCGGGCGGTCATGGATGCGTTGCGGTGCCGGGTGCAGGAGGTGTGGTGTGCGGCGTCCGAGGTGGAGCGGCGGCGGTTCCTGCGGCACGCACGCCCCTGGTGGGACGTCCATCGCCACCGCATCGCACCCGACGTCGCCAGCCGGATCGACCAGGCGTGCGAGCGCGGGCAGTTGCGCATCGCGGCCGGGCGTATCGCCACGCTGGTGGCCGGACCCTGCGACGCCGAGATCGTCTACACGCCCCGTGGTGGCTCGGAGCCGGTGCACGTCCGCGCCGCCCGGGTCATCAACTGCACCGGGCCGGCGAGCGACCCCAGCCGCAGCGGCATCCCCCTGTTCCAGTCCTTGCTCGCCCAGGACTTGGTCCGGCCCGATGCCTTGCGCCTGGGCGTGGACGTGACCCGGCTGGGCGAGGCGGTGCGGTCGGACCGGTCCATCACGCCGAACCTCTATGCCCTCGGGCCGATCACGCGCGGCATCTGGTGGGAGATCACGGCCGTCCCCGACATCCGGTGCCATTGCGCCAGCCTGGCCCGGCACATCGCCTGAGCCCGCTCAGCCGGCGTGGATGGAAGGTCGTTCGAACGCCGAGCGCACCGTGCGGATCGCGCCGTCAAGCATGACCCCGGCTTCGTCGGCAAGGGCTGCCTCGCGCAGGCGGCGCAGCCAGGCCGCGGCATCGGGCTTGCCCACCAGTGCCGGCGCCTCGGCCACCACGCGGTCGAACTTGGACGTGCCGCGGGCGTGCGTGTCGGAATAGCCCTTCACCAGGCGGCGGCAGGCCAGCACCTCGACGCCCAGGTCGTAGTCCGCCTCGGCGATGCGCCGGGCCAACGCCAGCCACGCCGCCACATGCGCCATTTCCCGCTCATGCCGCAGCAGCCGGCGCCGGGCAGGCTTGAGCGCGGCGACCAGGTAGAGCGAGAGGAACCACGCGACCGTGCCGGTGCGGACCCGCCGGCCCCGGTTCACCACCCAATCGAGGCGGCGGAACAGGCGTGGGCTTGCTTCCAGCCACCGGCCGAGCCGCACCGGCAGGCTTCCCACCACCTCCTCCATCCGCGGGTGCATGAACTCGGTCATGTACAGCAGCTGGTCGGCCCGCTTGCCCACTTCGCGGTCGATCCGGCCGAAGCGGGAGGCGCGGGTCTTCAAGTCGGCCACGCGGATCACGTCGTCGTAGGACAGGGCGACGGCAAGGTATTTCGCCCCGGTCCGCGTCAGCGCGTGGTCCTTGGCCGCGCCCTTGAGGCGTCCGTCGAGCACATGCAGCTCGGCGATGCGGTCCAGATAGTCGTTGGCGTAGGCGGCGTCCTGGTAATCGGTGAGCCGCTTGATGCCGGCGAACAGGATCGGGTGGAGTGCCGCGGGGAACCCGGCCAGGCGCGCCAGCAGATCGTCCAGCACCTTCTTCCCGGTGTGGGTCGGCACCACGCCCGGGGCCGCCGCGGGCAGCGCCGCTATGGGCGCCACGGGGTTGCGCGCCTGTTCACGCGCGGCGCCGAACGCACGCAGGCTCGGTTCCACCCCCTTGCCGCCGGCGCGGATCGCCGCCTCGAAATGCTCGGTGGCGAACGGCAGCACGCCGGCGCCGGCCAGGGCGCCGAACAATGCGGCGGAGATCACGCTGCCGTTGCGCTCGGCCAGCGCCTGCATGTCGAACAGGATCGCGTGCCGGGCCGCGATGCCGGAGGCGTCGCCCACCGGCGAGGATGGGGCGATGCCGGTGCCCGGCGGCTCCTTCTCGCTGACCGCCAGGGTGCGGTGGGTCGAGGCGATGAGCGTCGTGCGGTCCGGCGTGACGAGCCCGCGCAGCATGGAGCGGCCAGCCTCCATGAACTCGGCGGCGAGCACCACGTCCACGTCGCCCGGCGTCGGCATCAGCGACAGCACCGGTGACCGGCCGCCCCGGGGCGGCAGCATCTCGACATAGTAGATCGTGGCGCCGGTGCGCTGCGCCACGCCGGGCACGGAGGTGGACTGCGCCACCCAGCCGGCATGCTCGGCCGCCGCGACGATCCAGTCCGTCAGCACGCCGCCGCCCTGCCCGCCCATGGCCAACACGGCGACGGCGATCGGCTTCTCGTGGCGCAGCGTGGCGTCCGGCGCGGGCGGGCCGCTCCAGTCGTTCACGCGAAGACGACCCGCCTCGCATCCCGCCGGCGTTGCAAGGCGCCGATCACCGCGCCGCGGACCCGGGCCAGCAAGCGATCCCAGCGGGTCGGGTTGAAGATGATGTCGGCGCGGTAGAAGGACGGGCAGAGCACGGCCGCCTCCGCCACCTCGCCGCAATTGCCGCAGCCGACGCAGCTGTTGTCGATGGCGGCGACCGGGTCGTCCCGCAGCGGATCGTCCAGCTGCTTAACCGACAAGGACGGGCAGCCGGACAGGCGCATGCAGGCGTGGTCCCCGGTGCAGACGTCCTCGTCGACGCCGAAGCGCTGCTTGACCATGCGGGCACCGTCCTTGACAGCCTTGTTGAACAGCGGCTTCTCCCGCCGCTGCTTGTTCAGCATGCATTCCGAGGCCGCGACGATCACCTTCGGGCCCGGCGCGCGGGAGGTGAGCGCCGCCTTCAGCGTGTCGCGCAGCCTGGCCACGTCGTAGGTGCGGTCGATCTGCCGCACCCAGCCGACGCCGATCCCGCGCACCGCCTTGGCAATGGAGTTGTTGGTGGAGCGCCGGGCGTTCTGCGCGCGGGAGGACAGGATGTCCTGCCCGCCGGTCGCGGAGGAATAGTAGTTGTCGACGACGACGACGACCTGGTCCTGCTTGTTGAACACGGCGTTGCCGATCCCGGAGGACAAGCCGTTATGCCAGAACCCGCCATCGCCCATGACGGAGATCGGCCGCTTGCCCGCCGCCACGTTGAAGGCTGAGGCGGAGGCCGGCCCCAGGCCGTAGCCCATCGTGGTGCCGCCGAGGTTGAACGGCGGCAGGATCGAGAACAGGTGGCAGCCGATGTCGGAGGAGATCTGGTGCGGCCCCAATTCCTGCTCCACCAGCTTCATCGCGGCGAAGATCGGCCGCTCCGGGCAGCCGATGCAGAACCCGGCAGGGCGCGGCGGCACCACGGTGGCCAGCGCCTTGACCTCCGGCGTGGCCAGGACCGCGTCCGCGTTCGGGATCGGCGGCCGGTTGCGCAGCAGGGCGGGGGCGTGCGCGTCCAGGAAGGCTTGGATGCCCTTCGCCACCACGGCGGCCGTGTAGTCGCCCCCCAGCGGCAGCATGCCCTTGCCGCGCAACGTGGTGTTGATGTCGCGCCGGCGCAGGGCGAGGCTGAGCGCCTGCTCGATATATTCCGGGTGCCCTTCCTCCACCATCAGCACAGCCTGCTTGCCGAGGCAGAAGGCCGCCACCTCGTCGTCGACCAGCGGGTAGGTGACGTTCAGCACGTAGAGCGGCACCTGGCTTTCGCCATAGGCGTCGGCGAGGCCGAGATACTGCAGGGCGCGGATGACCGAGTTGTACATCCCGCCTTGCAGGATGATGCCGACCTCGCCGGTCTCGGGGCCGAAATGCTCGTTCAGCTTGCGCTCCGTGATGAAGCGCACGGCGGCGGGCCAGCGCTCCTCCAGCTTCTGGCGGTCCTGGATCATGGAGGCCGGAGGCAGCACGATCCGGTTGACGTCGCGCCGCGGGTTCTCCAGCGCCTCGCGCAGCGTGTAGGCGGGCGGGCGGTTGTCCTTGGCGGTGAACTGGCCATGCACGTGGCAGGCGCGGATGCGGACCTCCAGCATGACGGGGGTGTTGGTCGCCTCTGACAGGTCGAACCCGTCCTCTACCGCCTTGACGATCGAGGGCAGGTTCGGTCTCGGGTCGAGCAGCCACATCTGCGACTTCATCGCGAAGGCGTGGCTGCGCTCCTGCGGGATGGAGGAGCCTTCGCCGTAATCCTCCCCCAGGATGATCAGCGCCCCGCCGGTGACGCCGCCGGATGCGAGGTTGGTGAGCGCGTCGCAGGCGACGTTGGTGCCGGCCGTGGACTTCCACGTCACCGCCCCGCGCAGCGGATACATCACGGATGCCGAGAGCGACGCGGCGGCGGCGGCCTCGGAGGCGGAGGATTCGAAATGCACGCCCAGCTCGTCCAGCACGTCCTTCGCGTCGGCCAGCACGTCCATCAGGTGCGATATGGGAGAACCCTGGTAGCCGCCGACATAGGCGACCCCGGATTGCAGCAGCGCCTTGGTGATGGCCAGGATGCCTTCGCCGCGGAAGGTCTCCCCGGCGCCGAGCCGCAAATCCTCGACTTCACGGGCAAACGAGCGTTCGGCCATGGCGGGCCTCCAATTTCCGGCCCAGCCGGGCATCGGCCGGGAAATCCAGCGGCGATGACGCTGGGGAACGCGCCGCAGCGGCGTTCAGCCAAGTCGGCGACGCAAAATTACTTTAGATATCAAGCAATCCGAGTCAAGCATCCTGCGGTGCATGAGCAAAGCCTCATGCACCATCGCCGGCACTCACGGGCGATCTTCGGGGAAGGATGGCGCCGAATGGTTCAGGCGGCAGACTCGGCCCGGTCCAGGAAGTCCGACAGGCTGTAACCCGCCATGACACGATCGGCCATGCCGGTCGCGCGGTCCCAATCATACGTCCGGAAGCTGTGGCCGCGGGTGACGAACTGAGCCCCGGCGTAGAACATCTCGTACTGCAGGTGACGGGAGGCGAACTCGGACCCGACCGCGTCCCAGGCGAGCTTCAGCAGCTTCACCCGCTCCTCACCGCTCCGCGCCGGAGAGACCTGGGTGCTGGCGATCACCGCGGCCGTCTCCGGGTTGGCGAAGTCGCCTACCGAGGACGGCAGCATCAGCAGGGACCCGCCGGCCAACTCGCGCAAGGTGGTGACGACCTGCGGGTAGATCTCCTGCGACTGGACCTGCGCCGTGTACAGCAGGTGCTTGTTGGGCACGTAGTATGGGCCGACCATACGGCCGCCAGCCTCCATCCCAAGAACCAACCCCTCGATCAGGGCTGCCTGCGAGGCCAGCTTGCCCAGCACCTCGCGCACCGGCGGGACGTTGATCGTGCCGATCGTCTCCGCGATGCCGCGGCCCAGCCCGGCCAGGAAGCGCAGCTTCACCGACAAACGGATCTGCGCCTGGTAGTTCTGGTAGATGTGCGCCGGCGTGTCGTGGAACTGCGCGCGGCACACATCGGTGTCGCGGAAGGTGAACACCCGCTCCCACGGCACCTTCACGTCGTCGAAGAACACCAGCGCGTCGTTCTCGTCGAAGCGATGGGAGAGCGGGTTGTCGTATTCGCTGACCGCATGCGCCTCGAACGACTTGCGCGACAGCAGCTTCAGCCCCTTGGCGTTCAGGGGCAGGCCGCAGGTGAAGGCGAGGTCCTCCTCGCCGGGGCGCAACGGCTGGAGCGACGTGACGAAGACTTCGTTGGCCATGATGGCGCTGGTCGCGAACAGCTTGGCGCCGCGCAGGGTGATGCCGCCCGCATCCTCGTCGACGATCCGCGCGATCATGTCCGCGGCGCCCTGCTCGCCGAACGCCTTCGAGCGGTCCCCCTGCACGTTGGTGATGACGTAGGTGAGGAACATGTCGCTGCGCTTGGCGTGCTCGTACCAGCCGCGGAACGCCACGGCGCGGTCGTGTCCGTGCCGCTCCAACACCTCCATCTGCATGGCCATGCCGGATACGCAGGAGGCGACGTGGTCGGGCGAGCGTCCCATGAAGCCGCAGGTCAGCTCCGCCCATTCCACCAGCGCCTGCCGTCGCTCCACCAGTTCGGCGTAGCTGGTCGGCAGCTGCCAGGCGCGGCTGACCCGGCGGCCGCCGGGCAGCTCGACGGTCATCCGCTCGATGTTCGCAGGGTGTGCCTGGTGGTCGTACAGCATGCCGGCCGAGGCGACGGCGTTGCGGTACGCCGGGTGGGTGGCCACGTCGTGGATCACGCTGCCATCCAGGTAGACGCAGCGGCCATCCCGCACGCTGGCGACGTGCTGCGCCCCGTCCTTGACCGTGACGTTCGGCGGCTGGGTGAACATGCTCATTCCACGGGACCCCATGTCGGCGGCCCGGAGATGATCGCGTGACTGGATCGCCGTTGCAACGGCCTGGGTGCCAGGTGGGCTAGCGGTTCAGCCAAGCCAGCAGCGCCGCGTGGAACCCGGCCGGGTCGGAGATTTGCGGCGCGTGACCCAACTCGGGGAACTCGACCAGGGTGGCGTGCGGAATGGCAGACGCGGTCTGCTTGCCCAGCACCGGGTAGTTGCCGAGCGTTGCCTGGATGGCAGGCGGCGCCAGGTCCTTGCCGATCGCCGTGGTGTCCTTGTCGCCGACGACCAGCAGCGTCTGCGGTTTCAGCGCGCCCAGTTCGTAGACCACCGGCTGGGTGTAGATCATGTCGTACAGCAGGGCGGAGTCCCAGGCGACAGCGTCCTTGCCCGGCCCGGCGTTCAGCCCGGCCAGCATCTGCACCCAGCGCTCATACTCTGGCCGCCATTGCCCGGCGTAGTAGGTCGCCTGCTCGTAGCGCCGGATGGCGGTGGCGTTCGTCTTCAGTTCCCGCGCATACCAATCATCCACGCTGATGGAGGGCACGCCCTTGGCCTTCCAATCCTCCAGCCCGATCGGGTCCACCAGCACCAGGCGATCCACGGCGTCCGGGTACATCAGCGCGTAGCGGATCGCCAACATGCCGCCGGTGGAGTGACCGACCATCACCGCATGGTCGACGCCGAGCGCGTGCAGCAAGGCCCGGGTGTTGCGGGCGAGTTCCTGGAAGCTGAATTGGTAGTCGTGCGGCTTGGCGGATTTGCAGAAGCCGATCTGGTCGGGCGCGATCACCCGGTATCCCGCACCCGCCAGCGCCGTGATCGTGCCCTCCCACGTCGCGGCGCAGAAATTCTTGCCGTGCAGGAGCACCGCGACCTTGCCGTTCGCCGCCACCGTGGGCGCCACGTCCAGATAGGCCATGGTCAGTGTCTGCTGCTGCGACGCAAAGCCGAATTCGTGCACGGGAAACGGGTAGTCGAACCCCTGCAGTTCCGGCCCGTACGTCTGTGCCGCGGCCGGCGTGGCAAGGGTGAGGAGGAGGAGCCAGAGCTTGTTCATGGACCCACCCTACGCCGTAGCCCGTATTCGCGCAGCGGATGCGGGGGTGCCGGGCCGCGTCGGTGTCGTCCCGCATGGGCAAAGCCCATACGGGCTACGCCGCTACGCTTACTTCGTCCGTCCGGCCGCGGATCATGTCGGCCGCCTTGGCCGCGATCATCAGCGTGGTCGCGTAGGTGTTGGCGGAGGGCATGCTGGGCATGATGGAGGCATCCACCACCCGCAGGCCTTGCAGCCCATGCACGCGCAGCTGGTCGTCGACGACGGCCATCGGGTCGGTCGCCGGTCCCATCCGGGCCGTCCCGATCAGGTGGTAGGTGGTGGAGCCGTTCGCATAGGCGAAATCCAGCAACTCGTCGTCGGACTGCACGTCCGGCCCGGGCAGCACCTCGCTGTCGACGTACGGCGCCAGTTCGGGTGTGCCGAGCAGGCGGCGGATCAGCCGGATGCCGCCCAGCGTGACCCGGCGATCCATCGGGTCGGACAGGTAGTTCGGCTGGACCACCGGGTCGACGAACACGTCGGCGGAGCGGGCGCGGACGTGCCCGGTGCTCTGCGGCCGGTGCGCCCAGGCGCCCGCGGTCATGCCGGGATAGTCGTCCAGCACGTACACCGACCCCTGCTTGTAGGAGCCGGGCGTGAACACGCATTGCAAGTCCGGCAGGTCCAGCCCCTCGAAGGAATGCCAGAAAACGTGCACGTGGGACGGCGCGGTGGCCAGGATGCTCGGCCGCCCCGTCGCCCAGCGCGCCACCTGCCCGGCCAGGCGCGAGCCGCGGGACAGCTCGTTCAACGTGGTGGTGCCGGCCTTGGCGCGGACCACCAGGCGGGCGGCGAAGTGGTCGCGGAAGTTCTCGCCGACGCCACGCAGCGCGTGCCGCACCGGGATGCCCAGCTCGCCGAGCAGCTCCACCGGCCCGATGCCGGAGACTTGCAGCAGCCGCGCCGTGTTGACCGTCCCCGCGCTGACGATGACCTCCCGCCGGGCGTGCACCACCTGCTCCGGCCCGCCACGTTGCCGCACATAGCGCACGCCCGTAGCCCGGGTGCCTTCCAGCACCACGCCGGCGGCCCGCGCCTCCGTCCGCACCTCCAGGTTGGCGCGCCCCCGCGCTGGCTTGAGGAAGGCGCGCGCGGCGCTGACCCGGCGACCGTTCAGGATCGCCCGCTGGAAGTAGCCGACGCCGGCCTGGTCGCCACTGTTGTAGTCCGGGTTGCGCGGGATGCCCGCCGCGACGCAGCCGGCGATGAACGCCTCGGACACCGGGTGCATCCAGTCCATGTCGGTCACCGGGATGCCGCCGCTGCGGCCGCGCACGCTCTCGTCGCCGAAGCCGATCCGCCGCTCCGTCTGGCGGTAATACGGCAGCACGTCGGCGAACCCCCAGCCGCGGTTGCCGCGCTGCGCCCAACTGTCGAGGTCGGCCGGCTGCCCGCGGTTCCAGATCATGCCGTTGACGGAGGAGGATCCGCCGAGCGTGCGGCCCTGCGTGGTCGCGATCGCCCGGCCGCCGGTGCGCTCGGTCGGCTCCGTCTTGAACTGCCAGGTATAGGCCGGGTCGAACAGCGTCTTGATGAAGCCGGCCGGGATGTGGATGTAGGGGTTGCGGTCGGGCGGCCCGGCCTCCAGCACGCAGACGGTGGTGACGCCGTCCTCCGTCAGGCGGTTCGAAAGCAGGGACCCAGCCGAGCCGCCGCCGACGATCACGTAGTCGAAGCTGTCGGCCGCTTGGCGTGCCATCGTTTCCTCCTGCTCGGTCCTGGCGGGAGTGCAGCAGATCGGGCAGTGGTTTGCCATCCCGCGTTCAGCCCTGCCCATGACCATTGCGGCCGCCGCCCGAACTTGGCAGGCTGGTGCCGCGAAGGTGCCTCGGATCGGCCGGGGTGAAACGGGAATGCGGTGACGGCCGGTTTGGGCCCAATCCGCAGCTGCCCCCGCAACTGTGAGCGGCGAGCGAAGGGCGCTCCGCCACTGGCCCACCCTGGGCTGGGAAGGTAGCCCGGAGCGTTGACCCGCGAGCCAGGAGACCGGCCTGCGCGACATGGACCGAGCCGTCGGTGGGACGGGTGCGGGAGGGTCGTATGGCTATGGTCACCCAGGCGGGCGTGCTTCACGCGACATCAATCCGGCCACCGGCTTCCGAGCGGGGCGGCGCAAGGCCCGGATAGGTGCACGCGGCCGCGCTGGCTGCCACCGCGATCCATTTCTCCGCCGCAGGCCGGCCGATCCTGGGCGGGGTGGACCTGGACGTCGCACCCGGCGAGCGGTTGGGCGTGATCGGCCCGAACGGCAGCGGCAAATCCACGCTGCTGCGCTGCCTCTACGCCTGGCATACACCCCGATCCGGCGCCGTGCTGCTGGACGGCACCGACATCTCCACCCTGCCGGCCCATCGCCGCGCCCGGGCCATCGCCGTGCTGGCGCAGCACGGCGAGGCCGGGCTCGGGCTGACGGTCGGGGAGGTCGTGGCGCTCGGCCGCCTGCCGCATCGCCTGGCCTGGGGCCGCGCCGAGATGGACGACGCCGTCGCCGTGGCGGACGCCCTGGCCGCCGTCGGCCTGGCGGCGTGGAGGGACCGGCCGTTCGCCCCCTTGTCGGGCGGGGAGAAGCAGCAGGTGCTGTTCGCCCGGGCGCTGGCGCAACGGCCCGCCCTGCTGATCCTGGATGAGCCGACCAACCATCTGGACATTCGCCACCAATTGGAACTGCTGCGCGCCGCGCGTCGGCAGGAGGCCAGCGTGGTGGTCACGCTGCACGACCTGAACCTGGCGGCCCGGTGGTGCGACCGGCTCTGCCTGCTGCAAGCCGGCCGCATCTGCGCCATCGGGCCGCCCGACGCGGTGCTGACGCCGGCACTGGTCGGCGCCGTGTACGGCGTGCAGGTGGACGCCGATCACGACCCCCGCACCGGCCGCCCGCGCCTGTCCTACTATCTCGACGCCTAGTGCGCCGTTTCCATGGAACGACTCCTATCAAGGCTCGTCATCGCGAGCCGCACTTGCGGCGTGGCGATCCAGGGCGAGGCACGTGCGGTCCGACTGGATTGCCGCGCAATGGCGGCCGGCGAGAATGGATCACCATCATGGAATTGGTTTACTGGTTACGCTAATAAGGAAACACCTATGAGACGCTTCCTGCTTGCCTGCGTCATCGCCCTCTCCGCGCAGGCCGCCCACGCAGAGACCGCCTCCTACCCGGTGGAGGTGCAGTCCTGCTTGGACCGGGTGCGCTTCGACGCCGCACCCAAGCGGCCGGTGGTCAACGACTTCAACATGACGCAGACCGTGCTGGACCTGGGGCTGGCGCCCCGCTTCGTCGGCTTCGCAGGGATCCAAGGCGGCGAACAGGAGCTGGTTGCGGCACCGGGCGTCGTGGCAGGGCTGAAGCAGTTCTCCGACCGCTATCCCACCATGGAGACCATCCTCGGCCAGGACGCGGATTTCTACTTCGCCGGGTGGCAATACGGCTTCAGCGAGGCGGACGTGACGCCGGCCAAGCTCTCCGAACTCGGGGTGAAGAGCTACGTGCTCTACGAAAGCTGCATCCGCATCGGGCCGCGGCCGCCCGTCGCCATGGAGACGATGTACGCGGACATCAGCGCACTCGGCCAAATCTTTGGGATCGAGCCGCAAGCCGAGGCCATGGTGGCCGATTACCGTCGCCGGGTCGCGGCGGTCACCGACAAGACCGCCCAGGTCGCACGGCGGCCGCGCATCATGTATTGCGGCGGCTGCGACAACGACAGCCCGCCGCGGACCATCGGCACGGAGGGCATGCCGCGGCTGCTGTTCGACCTGGCGGGCGGCCGCAACGTCTTCGACGACATCAAGGACTCCTATGTCAACGTCAGCTGGGACACGGTAATCGACCGCGACCCGGAGTGGATCGTCATCTCCAACCCGCGCGTGCCGCATGAGGACAGCATCAAGTACCTGACCAGCAGTCCGGCCTTGCAGACCATCACCGCGGTGAAGAAGCGCCAGTTCGTCTTCATGACCTACGCCGAGCGCTCCCCGTCGACCCGCAACGTCGACGCGCTGGAGCGGCTGGCCAAGACGATCCACCCCGAGCTGTTCGCGAACTGACGGTGCACGGCACAGCCCTGCCCCGGGCGCGCCCGCGGGCCGGCACGGTCGGCTGGCGGGTGGCGTTGCTCGCCGGGCTGGGCCTTGCCGTGGTTGTCTCCACGGTGCTGACGGTGGGAGTGGGCGCGGTGTCCATCCCGGCAGCGTCGGTGCTGGGCATCGTCGGGGAGGCCGTGTCGCCCGGCGGCGGCGCCCATGCGTGGTCCATCGGGCAGCAGCACATCATCCTGGACCTCCGCATCCCCCGCGCCATCCTCGCCGCCCTGGTCGGGGCCGGGCTGGGGCTGGTCGGCTCCGTCCTGCAGGGCATCACCCGCAACCCGCTGGCCGACCCTTACCTGTTCGGCGTGTCGGCCGGCGCCTCGGTGGGCGCGGTGTCGGTGATCCTCTACACCGGCGCCGTGCTGGGGGTGCTGACGCTGCCGCTGGCGGCATTCGCCGGGGCGATCGTGTCGATGGGGCTGGTGTTCGTGCTGGCGCAGCAGAGCGGCGGCTTCACCACGGAGCGCCTGGTGCTGACCGGCGTGGCGGTGCATTTCGTGTTCGGCGCGGTGACCAACCTGCTGATCTACAACGCGAATGACCGCGGGGCCGACGCGGCGTTGTTCTGGATGCTCGGCAGCTTCGGCAACGCGCGCTGGAACGTGCTGGCCGGCCCGGCGCTGGCCCTGCTGGGCGGCGGCGCCTGGGTGCTGCACCGGGCCCGGGCGCTGGACGCGCTGTCCCTGGGCGACGAGGGCGCGCACACGCTGGGCGTCCACGTGACGGCGCTGCGGCTGGAGATGTTCGTCGCCTCCGCGCTGATGACGGGGGTGTTCGTGTCCACCTCCGGCGCGGTCGGCTTCGTCGGGCTCATCATCCCACACTGCGCGCGCTGGGCGGTGGGCGCGCAGATGCGCTGGAGCCTGCCGACCGCAGCCGGGTTCGGCGCGGTGTTCACCGTGTGGGTGGATGCGGCGTCCCGCTACGCGATGGCTCCGAAGGAGCTGCCGTTCAGCGTCATGACGGCGGCCTTAGGCGGCGCCTTCTTCCTCGTGATCCTCCGCCGGCGCAACGCCGCGTAGCCGCCACCCCGAGGCTCACTCGCCCGCGCTGGACAGCGTGGCTTGCGCGACGAACAGCCCGAGCTGGCGGCGGTCGGGTCCGAGGCCGAGCTCGGACGGGGAGCGTGGCGCGTCGACGTGGATCGTCACGCGCAGCAATCCATCCGGCCGGGGCGGCAACTCCGCGATCATGTCGCGAGGCTCGGCCCCTGGATACCACGTGGCGGCGGCGATGCCCTCGACGCTGACCGTCGCCGCGCGCGGCCTGAGTGGCGGATAGCCCATGACCCGCAGCCTCAGCCGCAGCGGCTGGTCCGGCGCCGGGTTGCGGAAGACGAGCACGCCCGTGTCGCCTTCGATCCAGCGGCCGCCATCCTGCGGCATCGACCAGCCCCGGCCGAGCGCGAAGCCCGCGTCGTCCGCCAGGGAATAGGCGCGGTCGAGCACCGGCGCGGCCGTTTCGGGAACTCGGAAAGGGGTCCACGCGCCGGAGCGGAGGTCGAGTTCGCACAGGGCGTCGGTTAGCCCGGCGTGCATGGCCAGGCTTGCCATGCGGGCTTCGTATTCGGCCGGCTGCACGTAGGAGAGGTCCTGGTATTTGGGCAGAAAGGAGGCGTGGCCGTTCAGCGTCGGCAGATGCAGGCGTTCGGCGACGAGCATCGCCTCGACATTCATGAGGATGGACGGCTGTAGCGCATCCGGGTCGCGCGGCTGCTTCACGATGAAGTGGCTGCACAGGCCGGGCGGCGGCGGCACGGCAAGCTCTGCCAGGTATTGCCGCCGCGGCCATTGCGCCCGGGGGGTCACGTTGACCTCCTCGAACAGCAGCATCGCCGCCAGCCCACCCAATGCGGTCCGCGACGCACGCGCCGCGCCCAGCGCGTACGCCGCCAGGAGCGTGACGGGCAGCGTCAGGACGAGGGCGAACCGCGTGATGCTGCGGACAGCGCTGGCGCCGGGCACGACCGCATAGACCAGGCGCCAGGCGGTCCAGTGCTCACTGCCCCATGCCACCGGAAGGAGTGCGGCCAGGACCGTCGCAGCGCCGAGCGTCAGCCAGAAACGGTCCCGTCGCCACGCGGCGACCACCACACCCGCAGCCGCGGTAGCCAGCAGCAAGGGCGGCCACCCGACCAGGTGCTCGCCCACGCCCGCCATGGTCCAGCCGATCGACTTCCGCATGCCTTCGGCCAAGCGGCCCCAGAGGAGGTTGCCCGCGCCGAGGTCGATGAAGTCGGCCGGCGTGGGCGCGAAGCCCAGCACCTCACCGAAGCGGTGTCCGCCCGTCTCGTCCCGCGTGGGCAGGTAGGTCAGCAGGAATGGCACGGTGCCGGCTGCCAGCGCCGCGGCCGACACCGCGGCCGACCAGGCAACGAGCCGGCGGGCCCGCGGTGCCAGCCACTCGGCGCCGAGTGCGGCCAGCAGGCAGAGGAACAGCGCCGTGAACCAGAGCGTGTAGAACGCGGTCATCAGCCAAAGCGCCACGAGCGCGGCCGCGAGCAGCCCCCAGCCGAGTGCGGCGCCCTGCCGCCGGTCGCCGAGCGCGCGCCACCACCGCTCCACTGCCCAGCACAGCCACGGCGCGAGCGAGACCGTCACCAGCTGCGCATGTTCCACCTGCATGACCATGTTGTTGGCCACCGTGAACACGGCCGCCCCGGCCAAAGCCGGCCAGAACCGGAGCTGCAGGCTTTGCCGTGCGAGCAGCATGAACCCGGGGAAGCCGGTCGCCCGCATGACGAACGTGACCAGGTCGGCCGACAGGAACGGGTCCAGCCCGCACCAGCGGAACAGCGCATGCACGAGGCCGAAGACCAGGTAGCCGTCGTTGTAGCCGAGCGAGTCACCGGACGGGCTGAACCAGAGCGGCGCCCGCCAGGGTTCGAGCAGGCGGAGCGCATTCCACCAATGCTCCAGCAGCGCCACCTCGATCCGCCCGTCCCACGGGTCGTTGAACAGGGTGGCGAAGCCGTTGCCGAGCTGGGCATGGAAGATGGAGGCGGTGGCTGCCAGGCAGGCGAGCGTCGCGATGCCGAGGCGGAGCGCCCTCAGGGTTCAGGACGCTCCGAGACCACGCCGCCAGCCCTTGACCCGACCTTCAAAGCCCTCTCCCAGAAGGAGACGGAGAAGCTCACGTGGCTGCCGTCAGCAGCCATGGCGTGCCTGGCTCGCAGAAGATCGGCAGTGCGTTGGGCGTCCGGACGTCGATCGGCAGGCCCATCTCCGCACGCAACGCGCGGAACAGCGCGCCATGCGCCACCACCAGCACGGGCGCCGGATGGGCCAGCGCGGCGGAGATGGCGCGGGCGGCACGGCTGCGTAGCGCGGCGAAGCTCTCCGCACCCTCCGGCGTCGCCTCGCCCTCGATCCAGGCGGTGAACCACGCCGCATTCTGGATCGTGCCCTCGTGCACGCCGAACGCGACCTCCTGCAGATCGTCCAGCAGCGTCACCGGCAGGTCCAGCGCCCGGCCTGCTGCCAGTGCGGTGGCATGGGCGCGCGACAGCGGCGAGGACACGATGCTGGCGATGCCGCGGCGGCGGAGCAACTGGGCCGCCGCTTCCGCCTGGGCCGTGCCCGTGGCGTTGAGCGGGACGTCCGTGCGGCCTTGGCTGCGGCCCTCGGCGTTCCAGTCCGTCTCGCCATGCCGGAGAAACCAGAAGGCGCGGGCAGGCAGCATGCTCAGTCCTCCAAGCCCTCCGCCGCCATCGTGCGTTGCACCGCCGGGCGGGCGCGCATGCGGGCGAGGTGGGCGGCGACGTTGGGCGGCAGTTCCACCTCCGCACGCGCGCACCAGCGGGCCGCGTAGAACAGCGTCGGATCGGCCACCGAGTAGTCGCCGGCCAGCCACTCGCGGCCATCCAGCGCACGGTCGAGGATGGCCATGCCCTTGGTGTAGATCTCCCGCCCGCGCGCCTTCACCGCCTCGGTATCCGCAGCGTTCGGCGTGAAGTTGGCCGGGCGGGCGATCCGGGTGAAGCCCTGCATGTGCACGGTGGCGACGATGTAGTCCATCGCCTCGACCGCCCGTGCCTCGGCGTTCGGATCGGACGGGATGAGCTTGGCCGCGGGATTGGTGCGGCCCAGCCACGTGGCGATGGCGCCATACTCCGTCAGCACGGTGCCGTCGTCCAACAGGAGCACCGGAACCTTGGATTTCGGGCTGATCGCCACGAACGCGTCGCTGTATTGCTGCCCCTCACGCACGTTGACCAGTTCGGCCTCATAGGGCTTGCCGACCTCTTCCAGCAGCACGTGGATGCCGATCGAGCAGGCGCCCGGCGAGTAGTAGAGCTTCATCGTGTTCCCCCGTTTCTTGTTGTCAGTCGAACAGCGAGCTGACGCTGCTCTCGTCGTTGATCCGGCGCATCGCCTCCGCCAGCAGCGGCGCGATGGTGAAGGTGCGCAGGTTCGGCGCGCTGCGCACCGCCTCCGTGGGCTCGATGCTGTCGGTGATGGTCAACATCTCGATCGGCGAGGCGGCGATGCGCGCCACCGCGCCGCCGGACAGCACGCCGTGGGTGATGTAGACGCTGACGGAGCGCGCCCCCTCCGCCATCAGCGCAACGGCGGCGTTGCACAGCGTGCCGCCGGAGTCGCAGATGTCGTCCACCAGGATGCAGTTCATGCCGGCCACGTCGCCGATGATGTTCATCACCTCGGACACGCCGGCCCGCTCGCGCCGCTTGTCGATGATGGCAAGCTCGCAGTTCAGGCGGGATGCAAGGTTGCGCGCGCGCAGCACGCCGCCGATGTCGGGGGACACGATGATCACCTCGCGCCCGGCGAAGCGCTGCTGGATGTCCGTGGTGAACAGCGGCGCGGCGAGCAGGTTGTCCACGGGGATGTCGAAGAACCCCTGGATCTGCCCGGCGTGCAAATCCAGCGTCAGCACGCGGTTCGCCCCCGCCTCCGTGATCAGGTTGGCCACCAGCTTGGCGCTGATCGGGGTCCGCGACGAGGTCTTGCGGTCCTGCCGGGCGTAGCCGAAATACGGCACCACCGCCGTCACCCGCCGCGCGCTCGACCGGCGCAGCGCATCCAGCGTGATCAGCAGCTCCATCAGGTTGTCGTTCGCCGGAAAGGAGGTGGACTGCACCACGAACACGTCCTCGCCGCGGACGTTCTCGTGGATTTCGACGAACACCTCCATGTCGGCGAAGCGGCGGATGGAGGCGCGGGTCAGGGGGATGCCGAGGCTGGCGGCCACTGCCTCGGCGAGCGGCCGGTTGCTGTTGCAGGCGACGATCTTCATCGATGGCGCAGTCCCGGTTTCTCGGCGTGCCGGGTTCTAGCAACGCGTCACCGGCGTGTCATCAACTCGCCGGGACGGCGCCCCCTGTCGTGCCGGCGGCAGGCGTCGCGGTCGTGCCGCGGCCGGTCGCCTGCACCACGACCTCGTGCACGCCGCCTGCGGCCTCGTTGGCCACCGTCACCGCGACCTCGCCCCAGTAGCTGTCCAGCGAGCCGGGCGGCACCTCGTTCAACTGCACGACCCGGCCGCGTTCGCGGTCCTGCGCGTCCGTGATGATCCACTGCAGCTCGATCCGCTCGGTCTTGTTGGCGCCCGGTGCGGTCCTCACTTGGCCGACGAGGGTGAAATCGGCGTCCTTGGCGTTGTCCTGCACCACTTCGCCCAGGCTCGACAGATGGCTGTTCATCAGCCGCGCGAGCGAGGTGTCGCCGTCGCCCGGCGCCCCGTTGACCCCCTTGAAATAGACCACCGGCGGCCGGTTGAGCAGGCTGTGCGGGTCGCTCATCTGGCGCCGCGCCTCGATGCCGTTCAGCATGGCGACGACCTTCGGCGCCTCGGCATCCGCGGCTTGCTTCAGCGTCTCCGGCCGGCCCTCGGACCAGTCGCTGGCGGAGACCGGCGGGCCTTGGCTGGCGCCCTGCGGCACGCCGCGCGGGTCGGTGACGGTGTAGGTCGGCACCACCTGGCCGTCCTGCATGTCCGCCGTCAGCACCAGCCGCCAGTCGCCGCGCGCGGCCGTCGTCGTGGCCTGGGCCGGCAGCTCCTGCGCCACCAGGGCATCCGCAAGCGACGTGGACCAGGCCTGCGCCGCCTTGTCGGTCAGCAGGGCGGCCGTGGGCAGCGGGATCGCCAGGCGGGAGGGCGGCGGCTGCGCGAGCCGCATCGCGGTGGCGCCGGGCCGGCCCAGGAAAGGCTGCGGCAGGTCGCCGCAGCCGGCGAGCAGCGCCAGCGCACCGAGCGCCGCCACCCGCACGGAGCTAGCTGAGCACACAGCCGAACAACACGAACAGGGCGACCATCAGGATCAGGAAGAGGGGGAGGTAGGGCATGCGATGACGGAGACCTGATGGCCGATCGGGCCGCCCCCGGCAAGCGTGCGGCGGCGATGGCTGAAGAAGCGGGCCTCGTCGGGCAGCGTGTCCGCCCCGAGCACGGTGACCGTCGCGCCCGCTGCACGCAGGCGGTGCGCGCAATAGCCCGGCAGGTCGAACAGCCAGTGTCCCGGCCTACCAGCCGCGAAGAACCCTGCGTCGGCTCCGTCCCGCCCGAGCACGGCGTCGCGCAGGTCGGCCGCGACCTCGTAGGACGCGGGGCCGATGCAGGGGCCGACCGCCGCGTGCACCCCCTGCCCGCCCATCGCGGCGACCACCGCCTCCAACACGCCGGCCAGCGCACCGCGCCAGCCGGCATGCGCCGCCCCCACGACACCCCGTGCGGCGAACAGCACGGGGGCGCAGTCGGCGGTGACGATGGCGAGGCCCAGGCCGGGCTGCCGCGTCACCATCGCGTCCGCGCGCGGGCCCTGCCCCGGCTCCCACGGGACGTCGACGACCACCACGTCGGGGCCGTGCACCTGGGTCAACCCCAGGAGCCGCCCGACCCCCATGGTCTCGGCGACGCGACGCCGGTTCTCCGCCACCGCCTCGGCGGCGTCGGCACCGGACAGGCTGCAGTTCAGGCTGGCGAACGGCCCGGTGGACACGCCGCCCACCCGGGTGAAGAAGCCGTGCGGGGCCTGCAAGGCATCGGCGCGCAGATGGGGCGTCATTCCTCGAACCCTGCCGGAACCGCCAGGCCTGGCGAGGTGAGCGCCAGTGCCTTGAACAGGGCGCCCATGCGATCCGGTTCGGCCAGCCGCCGGCCGGCCTCGGTCAGCCGCAGCGCCTCGCGCGGCGGCACGGTCTGCGCCAACCGGTGGACGCGGGCGAACAGGCCCAGCCGGGCAAGGAACTTGCCCTGCGGCACCGGCCCGTACGACGGCACACCGGCCGCGTGGGCAAAGGCGGCGAAATCGACATGGGCTGTCAGGTCCGCACTGCCCGGCGCGGCGAGCGGGTCGGCAGGACGGCCATCGCGCAGCGCCTGCAGGCTGTCGCCAGGTCCACTTGCGAACGGCCCGTAATCGAGGAACAGGGCCGCGCCGGGTGCGGCGCGCAGGCGGTCGCCGATGTGACGGGCGAGCGCGGGGTCACGCCGCTCCACCACGCTGCCGTCCGGCACGTCCTGCGCGAGGCGGTCCGCCGGCCGTTCCAGGAAGGCGCCGTCGCTCACATGCCGTTCCGTCCAGGCGTCGCCGCGCCGGACGAACTGGCGGACCGGCAACGCGTCGAGGAACTCGTTGGCCAGCAGGATGGTCGGCCCGGACGGCAAATCCTCCACCCGATCATGCCAGGTGGCACCCGGCAGCGCCGCCGCCTGCACCGCGCGCAACCGGGCGGACGCCTCCACCAAATGCAGCTGCAGCGCCGCCCGGAATGCCGGCGCGACCTTGGCGAGCGCGCGCAGGGCATCGGCCATCAGCGTGCCGCGGCCGGGACCAGCCTCGGCCAACACCACTGGCACCGGTCGGCCCATCGCCTCCCACGTCACGGCGGCCCAGGCGCCCAGCACCTCCCCGAACGCCTGGCTGATCTCCGGAGCGGTGGTGAAGTCGGCGAAGGGGTCGTGGGTGGCGTAGTACTGGGCGTTGGCGCGGGCCATGAACACGTCCAGCCGCTCCATCAGGCCGCGACGGCCGGGCGCGGCCGGGCCAGGACGATCAGGCCGATTCCCGCCACCAGCATCGGGACCGACAGCAGCTGGCCCATGGTCGCGCCCTCGAACAGGTAGCCGAGGAAGGCGTCCGGCTGGCGGAACAGCTCCCCGACGCTGCGGGCGACGGCGTAGCCGACCAGGAACACCCCCGTCAGAAAGCCGAACCGCGCCCGTACCGCCTCCCGCCGGGCTAGCAGCCACAGCAGGATGAACAGCAGCAGCCCCTCCATCAACGCCTGGTAGATCTGGCTGGGATGGCGCGGCACCGGGCCACCATTGGGGAAGACCATCGCCCAGGGCAGCCAGTCCGGCGCCGGGCGGCCCCACAGCTCCCCATTGATGAAGTTGGCAACGCGGCCCAGCCCCAGGCCGATCGGCGTCACCACCGCAATGCGGTCGGCGAAGCCCAGCAGCGGGATGCGCTGCTGGCGGCAGTACAGCACCAGCGCCACCACGACGCCCAACGCGCCGCCATGGAAGCTCATCCCGCCTTCCCAAACGGCGAAGATGGACAGCGGCTCCGCCAGGAAACGGGACGGCTGGTAGAACAGCACGTAGCCGAGCCGGCCGCCCAACACGACACCCAGCGTCGCCCAGGTGAGGAAATCGTCCGTCTGCAAGGGCGTGGCGACCACCGGGGTGCGCTGCACCAGCCGCCGCATGACGCGCCAGCCCAGCAGCAGGCTGCCGATATAGGCCAACGCATACCAGCGGATGGCGATCGGGCCGAGCCGGACGAGCACCGGGTCGAACTGGGGAAACAGCAGGACGGGGATCAACGATAGGGGTCCGGTTTCTCCAGGTAGTCCACGACGTATTGGCGCACGCCTTCCTCCAGCACGGTGAAGGCGCCGGGATAGCCGGCTTCGCGCAGCCGCTCCATCCGCGCCTGGGTGAAGGACTGGTAGCCGGCGCGCAACGTGTCCGGCATGTCGATGAACTCCATCCGCTCCGCCACCTGGGCGGCGCGGCATACCGCCTCGGCCAGGTGGGCATAGGAGCGGGCATTGCCGGTGCCGAGGTTGAACAGGCCGTTCACGCCCGGCGAGGCGAGCAGCCAGAGCATGACGTCGACCACGTCGCCGACCCAGATGAAGTCCCGCATCTGCTGCCCATCGGCGATGCCGGGCGCGGTCGAGCGGAACAGCCGGGGCGCATGGCCGGCCAGCACGTCGTCATGCTTGACCTTCACGACGGAGACCATCGCGCCCTTGTGGTATTCATTCGGGCCGTAGACGTTGAAGAGCTTCAGCCCGGCCCATTGCGGCGGCCGCGGCGCGCCCGCGCTGAGCTTCTTCGCCACCCGCAGGTCGAAGGCGTGCTTGGTCCAGCCATACAGGTTGCGCGGCTTGAGCGTGTGCAGCGCCGCCATGTCGTCGTCGAACCCGGCGGACCCGTCGCCATAGGTCGCGGCGGAGGACGCGTAGACGAAGCGCACCTGGTTCAGCGCGCACCAGTTCCACAGCGTAACCGGCAGCTCGACATTCGTCGCCCAGGTCAGGTCGCCATCCGTTGCAGTGGTGGCGCTGATGGCGCCGAGGTGGAACACCATCTCCAGCGGCGGCTTCTTGGCCAAGAAGCGGTCCAGCGCGTCCGGCAATACCATCATCGCCGGCGGGTGGGACAGGAGGTTGCGCCACTTCCCCTTGGCGCCAAGCCAGTCGACGACCGCGACCTCGTGCCCCGCCCCGACCAGCGCGGCGTTCAGGTTGGAGCCGATAAAGCCGGCCCCGCCGGTCACCAGGATCATGCCGGTGTTATACGGACCGCCCCGGCACGAGGCCAGGGGGCAGCGGCGGCGTCAGTGCTGCTCCTGATACCAGTCGTGGTCCCGTTCCCAGGACGCGCGGGAGTTGCGGATCAACTCGTTGCCGTCGCCCCCGCGGTTGATCCATTGCGGCGCGGCCCCGCGCCGCACCAGACGGTAGATGATCGTGTCCCGGATGCCCGTCACCTCGATGGCGGCGCCCGGCTCGACATAGATTGTCAGGTCGTCATGCGAGCCGGTGACGCGCACGCGCGTGCAGCCGCCTTGCAGCACGACGTCGCGGTGGCTGCCGTCGAAGGCGACCGGACGCCGGCTGCATTCGAACGTGCCGCTGCCGTCGAGGTGCGTGTAGCCGTCATTGAGATCCACCGGCGGCTGCATCGGCACGCAGCCTGCCAACAGGAGCAGCCCAGCCACTATCAGTCGTGTCATGCGAACGGCCTCCCCTCTCCCCGCGCTGCTATGCCATCCCGCCGGCCATGGCGCCACCGGCGGTTTGCCGCGTAGCATGCCGCTCCCGTGCCGAGGCGTGACCCATGCAGACCCTCCCCGACCTTGCAGCGGCGCTCGATGCCGGGCGCACCACCAGCCGCGCCCTGGTGGAGCAATGCCTCCACCGCATCGCCGACCCGGCCGGCGAGGGGGCGCGCACCTTCATCACCGTGCACGCCGATGCGGCGCGCGCGCAGGCGGACGCGGCGGACGCGATGCGCCGGCATGGCCGCAGCGCCGGGCGCTACGCCGGCATCCCGATCAGCCTGAAGGACCTGTTCGACGTGGCGGGCGAGGTCTCGACCGCCGGGTCCGTCGTGCTGGCGGGCACGGCGCCGGCTGCGGCGCACGCACCCGTCGTCGCCCGCGTGCTGGCCGCCGGCTTCGTTCCGATCGGCCGCACCAACATGACGGAGTTCGCCTTTTCCGGCCTGGGCATCAACCCGCATTACGGGACGCCCGCCAGCCCGTGGGACCGCGCGGGCCGGCGCATCCCCGGCGGCAGCTCCTCCGGCGCGGCGGTGTCGGTCGCCGACGGCATGGCCTTCGCCGCGCTCGGCACCGACACAGGCGGCTCCTGCCGGGTACCCGCCGCGCTGTGCGGCGTCGTGGGCTACAAGCCGACCGCCCGCCGCGTGCCGATCTCGGGCGTGGTGCCGTTGTCGTTCAGCCTGGACTCGGTGGGCCCGCTCGCCAACAGCGTCGCCTGCTGCGCGATCGTGGACGCCGTGCTCGCTGGCGAGCCGCCCGTGCCGCCGCCGCCGCAGGCATTGGCCGGGGTCCGCCTCGCCCTGCCCGACCGGATCGTGACGGACGGGATGGACGCATCCACCACCGCCGCGTTCGAGCGGGCGCTGGGCCGGCTGGCCGTCGCCGGCGCGCGCATCGAGACGGTGCACTTCCCGGCGCTGGACCAGGTTGGCGCGGCCACCGCCCGCACCAGCCTGGCGGCGTGCGAGGCCTTCGCCTGGCACCGCAAGCTGCTCGCCGGCGGGGCCGACCGCTACGACCCGCGGGTGCGCGCCCGGATCGAGGGCGGGGCGACGGCGCTGGCCGCGGACTACCTGGAGGCGCTGGCGGACCGGCGGTCCGTGGGCGAGGCGATGGCGGCGGCCACCGCGCCGTTCGATGCCGTCGTCATGCCGACCGTGCCGACCGCGCCGGCAGCCATCGCATTGCTGGAGGCTGACGAGGCTGCCTACCTGCGGACCAACGCGCTGATGCTGCGCAACACGGCGATCGGCAACTTCCTCGACCGCTGCGCCATCAGCCTGCCCTGCCACCAGCCGGGCGAGGCGCCGGCCGGTCTGATGCTGATGGGCCAGGCAATGGGCGACCAGGCCCTGTTCGCCCTCGCAGCCGGCGTGGAGCACGTGCTGGCAGCCTGACGCCCGACGCGCGCGAGACGTTAACCGGACGTCAACCGCTCGGGCGGTATGCTGCCGGGATGGCGGCAATCGGACCTACCTTAGGCATACGCGGCATCGTCACGATCGCCCTGGCGGCGATGTTGACCTGCACGAGTGGCCTCGGACTTTTGGCCTTCGTCCAGCTGCAAGTCATCGACCAGACGGCAGCGGCGCTGCGGCGGACCATGCTGCCAGCCATCATGGCGACCGAGCAGCTCGCCCGCGCTGCCGAACAGGGCCGCAGCAGCCAGGCCATGCTGCTGTTGGACCTGCCTGAAGCGGACCAGCAACTCGTCAAGGTCGACATCGCGCGCCAGTGGCAGATCGTCGACGCCGAGACTCGCAAGCTCGCCCCGCTGCTGCACACCGAACAGGACGGCACGCAGCTCGAACGGATCCGCGTCGATTGGGAGCGCTACGTCGAGCTTAGCGCGGACTTCACCAGGCTGGTCGACACGCTGACCTTGTCGGAGGCGAACCAGCTGCTGGGCGTCGCAATGGCGACGAGCATGGCGTCGCTGCGGAGCCACCTGAACAGCCTGATCGAGTCGATCGCCGCGGCGTCGGACGCGGAGGTCACCGCCGGCGAGGACGCCGGGGAGCGCACGCGACAGATGATCGCGCTCGGCGCCATGGCCGCAGTCTTCGCCGTGATCAGCACCGGCTTCATCCTGAACCGTCGGCTGGTCCTGCCGATCCTGCAGATGACGGCGTCGGTCCAGCGCATGGCGAAGGGAGACCTGGCAGCGCCGCTTGCCGCCACGGCCCGGCGCGACGAGATCGGCGCGATGACGGCGGCACTCGCCGTGTTCCGGCGCGCGATGACGGAGGAACGGCGACTGGCGGCCGAGCAGGCGGGCATGGCCCAGGCCGACAAGCAGCGGGCGGCCCGCCTCGCCAGCCTCGCCCACTCGTTCGAGGGCACGATCGACAGCTTCACGGCCGATATCGGCACGGCGGCGGAGCAGCTGAACCATACGGCGCAGGACCTGGACCGCAACGCCACTGCGGTGATGAGCCAGACCGAACTGGCCCGCCAGCATGCCGAGGAAGCGAATGGCGACACCGTCAGCGTCGCCCGGCGGGCAGAGGAACTCTCGATCTCCATCGGCGAGATCCGCCTGCAGGCGGAGGAATGTGCCGGCATCGCCAACGCCGCCAGCCGCGAGGCGCAGCGCACGACCGGCATCGTCACCGCGCTGGCCACCGGCGCCCATGCGGTAGGGGAGATCGTGCAGCTGATCGGCGCCATCGCGGCAAAGACCAACCTGCTCGCGCTGAACGCCACCATCGAGGCCGCGCGTGCCGGCGATGCCGGCCGCGGCTTCGCCGTGGTCGCGGGCGAGGTGAAGGGGCTGGCCGCGCAGACCAAGCGCGCGACGGAGGCGATCGGCGCCCACGTGCAGCGCATGCAGGTCGCCACGGCCGAGGCGGTGGGCGTGATCGAAGGCGTGGTGCAGGTGATCGGCCGCAGCAGCGACATCTCCACGCTGACAGCCAACGAGGTCGAACAGCAGGACCGCGTGATCCGTGACATCGCCAGCAGCGTGGGCCGGGCGAGCCAAGGCACCCGCAAGGTCGACAGCGTGATCGGCGCCCTGACCGAGCAGACCAGCGGCACGGGCGCCGCGGCCAGCCAGGTCCTGAACGCGGCCGGCGAGCTCAGCCGCCAGGTCGATACGCTACGCCACCATGTCGGCGGCTTCCTCCGGGAGGTTCGGGCCGCCTGACCCGACGCGCGGGCCTCAGGGCTCGCAACTTACCTCGGCCGGTAGCTCGATCCCGGTCAAGGCCTGCCACACCCGGATGACGAAGGCATCGTCCCGCGGGCCGTGCCCGGACGCGGCGGCGGCCAGGAACAGCTGGTGCGCCGCCGAGGCCATCGGCAGCGGGAAGGTCAGCGCCCGGGCCTGGTCCAGCACGATGCCGAGATCCTTGACGAAGATGTTGACGGCCGACAGCGGCGTGTCGTCGCCGGACAGCACGTGGGGGATGCGGTTCTGCCACATCCAGGAACTGCCGGCCGAGCTGGAGATCACCTCGTAAAGCGTCTGCGGGTCCGCGCCGGCGCGGATGCCCAGCGCCATGGCTTCGGCCGCCGTGGCGATGTGCACGCCGGCGAGCAGCTGGTTGACCATCTTGACCGTGCTACCCACGCCGGGCGCCTCGCCTAGCCGCCATACCTTCCCGGCCATGGCGGCCAGCACCGGTTCCGCCGCGGCGAAAGCGGCGGCGCTGCCAGCCGCCATGACGGTCATGGTTCCGTCCTGGGCTGCCCCTGCCCCGCCGGACACCGGAGCGTCCAGATACAGGCGCCCGGTCGCCTCCACCCGCTCGGCCAGCAGTCGTGCGGCGACGGGCGCGACGGTGGTGCAACACAATACCACCGCGCCCGGTGCTAATCCGGGGAGGCAAGCGTTCGGGCCGAACAGCACGGCCTCGGCCTGGGCCGCGTTCACCACGAACACGATGGCTGCATCGCATGCGCCCAGTTCGTCCGGCATGGCGACGCAGCGGCCGCCGGCTTGCTCGAGCGCCGACCAGACCTCCGGCCGCGTCTCGCAACCTGTCACCTCCAGCCCGGCGCGCCGCAGGCTGAGTGCCGCCCCCATGCCCATCGAGCCCAGCCCGATCACGCCGACCTTCATGGTGCCCTCCAAAAGAAAATGGGGGCAGGATCGCTCCTGCCCCCAATGTAGACGACTCCGAGGCGTCGTGGCGTCAGGCGCGACCACCCAGCTGCTGCGCGCTCTTCAGATGCTGCTGGATGGTGGGCAGCGTGGAGGTGGCGAAGGCCTTGAGGTCGGGGTCCTGGCCGTTGGCGATCTCATCCTGGAACACCTTGACCGCCGCCATGTGGTCCAGCACCTGGTCGTGCAGGTACAGGCGGTCGAAGGCGGCCGGGCGCGCGGCGTTCAGCGCGGTCATCTGGTCCTGCGCCATCTGCGGCGGCGTGGCATCGGGTGTCACGCCCTTGCTTTGCGCGATCGTCATCAGCTGCTGCGTCGTCTGCGTGTGGGCATTGACCATGTTCGTCGCGAACGTCTTCACCCGGGCGCCACGCGCCTTGGTCGCGGCCAACTGGCCCTCCGACACCTCACCGGCGTCGCTGCCGGCAGCCATGTTGATGAAGCTCTGGTCGGCTGCGGCCAACGGCGGCGGCGCAGGAGGCGCAGCGGCCACCGGCGGGGACGAGTTGCTGGCGCAGGCGGCGAGCGGAAGAAGTGCGGCGGCAAACAGCCAACGGGCAGAACGGATCATCGAACGAAACTCCTCAGACACCGGAATGAGCTTGCCCAACGCCGGGCGCGACGGATCGTTCACCGGCCATTCATACTCATCTGACATGGCGGAACCGCTCCACGGCCGCCACCAACGACCGGCGGATGCCCGGCTCCAACGCGGAATGTCCCGCATCGGGGATAACGGTCAGCCGCGCCGCCGGCCAGGCCGCCGCCAGCTCGAACGCCGTGCGGGCCGGGCAGACCATGTCGTAGCGGCCTTGCACGATCTCCGCCGGCAGATGGCCGACCCGGTCCATGCGGCCCAACAAGCCTTCGGGGGGCAGGAACAGGTCGTGCGCGAAGTAATGCGCCTCGATCCGGGCCAGGCCCAACGCCGTGCGGTCCTGCGCGAAGGAGGCCACGGTGTCGGGGCTGGGCAGCAGGGTGGAGCAAGACCCCTCGTAGACCGACCAGGCGCGCGCCGCCGACATGTGGATCGCTGGATCGGGATGGTTCAGCCGACGCAGGTAGGAGCGCAGCACGTCCCCCCGCTCATGCTCCGGCAGGTACTGGACGAACTGGGCGTGTGCGTCCGGAAAGATCGCCGCCAGCCCGTGCAGGAACCAGTCGACCTCCACCCGGCGGCCCAGGAACACGCCGCGCAGCACCAGGCCGGACACTCGCGTCGGGTGCGCCTGCGCGTAGGCCAGCGCCAGCGTGGACCCCCAGGAGCCGCCGAACAGCAGCCACTGCTCCAACCCGAGGTGGCGCCGCAGCTGCTCGATATCCTCGACCAGATCCGCGGTGGTGTTGGCGACCAGGCTGCCGAGCGGGCGGGACCGGCCAGCGCCGCGCTGGTCGAAGATCACGACGCGCCAGAACGCCGGGTCGAAGAAGCGGCGGTGCACCGCGCCCGCGCCCGCGCCGGGACCGCCGTGCAGGAACAGCACCGGCTTGCCCCGCGGGTGGCCCACCTGCTCCCAATACATGACGTGGCCGCCGGAGACGGGCATGTAGCCGGTCTCGAACGGTCCGATCTCCGGGAAAAGGTCTCCGCCGCGTGGCATGGCGGGATGGTATCGCGGGTCGGGCCGAGGCGGAACTATCGACAAGGGGTTTTGACAGCGTGCACCGGCTTTGGATTGGACTGGGCGGGCTGTTCGGCGCCGCCGCCGTGGCCATGGCGGCGGCGGCGGCGCACGCGATGGCGGGGCTGGCGCCGCCTGCCCTGCGCGCGGTCGACAGCGGGGTGCAGATACAGGGCTGGCACGCGCTGGCGCTGCTCGGCTGCGGGTTGTGGTCGCGGCAACGCGGCGGCTTGGCACACTGGGCGGCCGCGGCGTTCGCGCTGGGCACGGTGCTGTTCTGCACGGCGGTGTACGCATTCGGACTCGCCGGGCTGTCGCTGGATGCGGTGGCGCCCGCCGGCGGGCTGCTGCTGATGCTCGGCTGGCTCCTGCTCGCCGCGTCGGCGGTCCGGCGTGATCGCTAGCGCCTACCTCGCGGCCGAAGGGTTCGAGGCGGCGTTGGGCGCGGAGCTGGCGCGGGCGGGCGTCGCGCTGAGCGGGTGGCACGGCCGGCTCGCCCTGTCGCCCGACCCGCCGCGGCCGAGCGCCTGGGCGCTGGATGTCTGGACCGCGCCGGTCGACCTGCCGGCGCCGTCCGTCAAGGCCGCGGCGGATGCGCTGCGGGCGATCCAGCGCAACTGGTCCGGCTACGCGCACGGGCACCACCGCCGCTCCGCCCTGATCGCCGAGCGCCTGCCGCCCGTGCGGGCGCGCCCGCTGGCATTCCCAACGCCCCCGCCCGCCTCCCATCTCGGCGGCTGGACGCTGCTGGCGCCGGACCGGCTGCTGGCCAGCCCGAGCAAGACCAGCCCGTTCCCGAACGGCGAGGTGGCGTTCGTCGAGGACCGTGCCGGGCCGCCGTCCCGCGCCTACCTCAAGCTGTGGGAGGCCTGCACCCGGCTCGGCGCATGGCCGCAGCCGGGCGAGACGTGCCTGGACCTCGGCGCCGCGCCCGGCGGCTGGACGTGGGCGCTGGCGCGCCTGGGGGCGGAGGTCACCGCCATCGACCGCGCCCCGCTCGACCCGGCGGTCGCCGCCATGCCGGGCGTGCGGTGGCAGGAGGGCAGCGCCTTCACCGTGGCGCCGATGCGGGTGGACTGGCTGTTCAGCGACGTGATCGCCTACCCCGCGCCGTTGCTGGCGATGGTGCAGCGCTGGATCGCCTCCGGCCTGGTGGGACACATCGTGTGCACGGTGAAGCTGCAGGGCGAGACCGACCACGATGCGACGGACGCCTTCGCCGCCATCCCGGGTGGGACGTTGATGCACTTGCTGCACAACAAGCACGAGCTGACCTTCGCCTGGACGCCTTCCCCGACACGGAGCCTGCCGCCATGAAGATCGCCGTCCTGCCCGTCACGCCGTTCCAGCAGAACTGCTCCGTCCTTTGGGACGAGGACAGCATGAAGGGTGCGGTCATCGACCCGGGTGGCGAGGTGCCGCGCATCCTGGCGGAGGTCGAGCGCCTGGGCGTCGCGGTGGAACGCATCGCCCTGACGCATGGCCACATCGACCACGCGGCCGGCGCGGCGGCACTGAAGGAGGCGCTGGGCGGGGTGCCGATCGAAGGGCCGGACGAGCGCGACCGCTTCCTGCTGGACGCGCTGGCCGAACAGGGCCGCAGCATGGGCTTCCCCGAGGCGCGCCCGGTGACGCCGGACCGCTGGCTGCGCGAGGGCGACACGCTGCAGTTGGGCGGCGCCACGTTCGAGGTGCTGCATTGCCCGGGCCACACGCCGGGCCACCTGGTGTTCGTCGACCGGGCGGCCCGGTTCGCACTGGTGGGGGACGTGCTGTTCCGCGGCTCGGTCGGGCGCACGGATTTCCCCTATGGCAACGCGCAGGATCTCATCGCGTCGATCCAGACCAAGCTGCTGCCGCTGGGCGACGACATCGTGTTCCTGTGCGGCCATGGCCCGGGCTCGTCCCTGGGCGCGGAACGGGCCACCAACCCGTTCCTGCGGGTTTAGCCGACGCATACTGCGCCGCTCGTAGCCCGCATCTCGATGCGGGTGGCGTCCAGGCAACCCGCATCTCGATGCGGGCTACGTTCCGGGGAGGCAGCCGGCGAAGCTGCGAGTGGTCACGTCCTCGGCGGGCATCGTCACGCCCGCCGTCGCGTCCACAAACGGGCGGGAGGCCGGTGCGATGTTGACCGCGCCCACATCCCACCTGCCGCAGTGTGAGGTCACAGGCCCGCCGGATTGCGTCACCCGGTTGCCCCGCATCGCGACGGGGCCGGTCGCCCCGTCCACGTTGATGCCGACCTGCGCCCGCGTGATGCTGTTGTCCGCCACCACGCCGCCCGAGGTCGCCGACTCGTACCAGGCCCGACCGCCGACGCCCAGGCCGAACCCGCAGCCGCGGTCCGACCCGCAGTCGATGGCGTTGCCGCTGACGCTGGTGCCCGCGTAGTCCCCGCTGGTGTGGGGCCAACCGTGCAACAGCAAGGCCGCGAAGGCGCCGGCGCCCGGCCGCGCCGTCTCGTCCAGCCGGTTGCCGGCCACCGTGCAGCGCAGGCAACCGCCGAGGACGAGCTGCACGTCCGTGTTGTCCCGGAACAGGTTGTCCCGGATGACGTCGTTGGCGCCGTCGATCACCGTCAGCCCGTCCGCCCACATCGCCGGACGGTCATGCGTGCCGTTCGACAGCACGGCGTTGTCCTCGAAGCGGAAGCCGTCCGCCCCGGCATCGACCACCACGGCGCTGTAGCAGGCGACATCCCGCACCACGCTGCCGGTGATGGTGACGAGGCGCGCGGTAACGCCGAGGCCGCCCATGGACGGCCGGCCGGGTCCGCGGCAATACGCCGTGTCGTCGCGCGCCGCATCCGCCTTGCCGCCCTCGACCACCAAATGGTCCAGGCGGCTGCCGGATCCGGCGAGGGTGATCGCCCGTTGCGTGATGCCCCCAGGGGCGGACAGCCGCAGCACCAGGGTCGCGCAGCCGGCACCGTCCTCGGCACAGCGTGCGCCGCCCGCCCGGCCGGCCGTGGTGAGGGTGAGCGGCTGCCGCACCACCAGCGGCTGCGTGAGGATGAAGCGGCCCACCGGCAAGGCCAGGGTCGCGCCCGGTGCGAGCGTATCGAGGCAGTCCTGCAAGGCCGCACCGGCGCCGACCGGGTCACTTGACAAGGCGTGGCACGCATCGGCCACCACCAGCTGCTGGCGCACGGTGCAGGCGGCCAGCGCCACCAGCAGGGCCACGCCCTGGAAGGTGAGCTGGCGCCGGAGCATGCCGCTATTTGGCCGCGGCGATCGCCTTGACGATCACCGCCTCGGCGGCGGCCTTGTCGGCCCAGCCGGTGACCTTCACCCACTTGCCGGGCTCGAGGTCCTTGTAGCGCGTGAAGAAATGCTCGATCGCCTTCACGGTGATCTCCGGCAGGTCCGCGATGGCGTGGACGGACTTGTACAGCGGGTGGATCTTGTCGTGCGGCACGCAGATGATCTTCTCGTCCTGCCCGCTCTCGTCCTCCATCTGCAGCATCCCGATCGGGCGCGCGCGGATGACGCAGCCGGGGACGACGTCCGCCGGGGTGAGCACGAGCGCGTCCGCCGGGTCACCGTCATCGGCGAGGGTGCCGGGGATGAAGCCGTAGGCGGCTGGGTAGGCCATGGGCGTGAACAGGAAGCGGTCGACGAAGATGGCGCCGCTGTCCTTCTCCACCTCGTACTTCACCGCGGAGCCCTGGGGGATTTCGATCACGACGTTGATGTCGTGCGGCGGCTCCTTGCCGGTGGCGATCTTGTCGACGTCCATGCTGTTCCCCGGGTGGCTTGACTTGGCCGGACCCTAGCCAGGGCGCCGATCCTTGCCAAGGCGGGGCGGCTCGGGGCATGGAATGGCGGCGTGTGCGCCTGTAGCTCAGTTGGTTAGAGCGGGCCGCTCATAACGGCTTGGTCGCAGGTTCAAGTCCTGCCGGGCGCATGCGCAACCCGTCCAGGCGCGTCCTCACGCCCCGTCATGCACGATCTGCTCGACGAAACGTGCCGCGACCAGGCCGAACACGAAGATCGTGGACTCGTTGGTGATCGTGCGGCCGTCGGCCTGAAGGTACATCCATTCCTCGAACTGGCCGCCCACCGGCGACTTCATCGGATAAAGGACGTGGAACAGGTTGCCGTAGGCTTCCGCCTTCACCGGCCCGGACGCATCGGTCAGCGAGGCGGTGTAGTGGTGCTCGTCGACACGGCTCATGATCCAGGTGCGCTGCTGGGGCTTGCCGGCGCCGATGACAACCGTCTGGTCGAGACGGAATTGCCCATCTGGCAGCACCATGCCCATGCCCGTCACGTGTACGCGGTCCGTCGGTTCACCGGACCGGTCCTCCAACACGCCATCGGAATGCGTTGGTCCGGCGAAGAACCGGTCGGGTCGCAGTTCGGGCACGCCGTCCTGGAACGCCGATGGCGGCAGCGGCCCGGCGCAGCCCGCCAGGGCGAAGGTGACGATGGCGATGGCGGCACCCGGTCTGGGCAGCATAGGCACCTCGGTTCGTGCGTGGTTCGCCGCGGCTGCGGGAACGGCAACCGGCAGTCCTTGCTTTAGTTGCCGTCCGTGTCCCGCGCTTCTACACCATCGCTCCGCTGGACTGAAGGAGACCGCCATGGCCGCCTACCAATACGCCTACGTCATGAAGGACCTCACCAAGGCCTACCCAGGCGGGCGCGAGGTGTTCAAGGGCATCACCCTCTCCTTCCTGCCCGGCGTGAAGATCGGCGTGCTGGGCGTGAACGGCGCCGGCAAGTCCACCCTGCTGAAGATCATGGCCGGGCGCGAGACCGAATACGGCGGCGAGGCCTGGGCCGCGGAGGGCGTGCGCGTCGGCTACCTGGAGCAGGAACCGCATCTCGACCCCGACAAGACGGTGGCCGAGAACGTCATGGAAGCGTTCGGCCCGCTGAAGGCCGCACTCGACCGGTTCAACGCCATCAGCGAAGAATTCAACGAGCCGATGGACGACGACAAGATGAACGCCCTGCTCGCCGAACAGGCGGAGCTGCAGGAGAAGATCGACGCCGAGGACGGGTGGGAGCTGGACCGCCGAATCGAGATCGCGCTGGACGCGCTGCGCTGCCCGCCGCCGGACAGCCCGGTCACCAAGCTGTCGGGCGGGGAGCGGCGCCGGGTGGCGCTGTGCCGCCTGCTGCTGGACAAGCCGGAGCTGCTGCTGCTGGACGAGCCGACCAACCACCTGGACGCCGAGAGCGTCGCCTGGCTGGAGAAGACGCTGCGGGAGTACCTCGGCACGGTGATGATCGTCACCCACGACCGCTACTTCCTGGACAACGTCACCAACTGGATCCTGGAGATCGAGCGCGGGCGCGGCTACCCGTTCGAGGGCAACTACTCCTCCTGGCTGGAGCAGAAGCGCAAGCGGCTGAAGCAGGAGGAGAAGGAGGAGAGCTCCCGCCAGCGCGCCCTGGCCGCCGAGCAGGAATGGATCCAGTCCTCCCCCCGCGCGCGCCAGACCAAGAGCCGCGCCCGTATCGAGAAGTACGAGCAGATGCTGGCCAAGTCGGCGGAGATGGCCGGCGGCACGGCGGAGATCGTCATCCCGCCGGGCCCGCGCCTGGGCGGCACCGTCATCACCGCGGAGACCGTGCGCAAGGCCTACGGCAACCACCTTCTGATCGACGAGCTGAGCTTCAAGCTGCCGCCGGGCGGCATCGTCGGCGTCATCGGGCCGAACGGCGCCGGCAAGACCACGCTGTTCCGCATGATCACCGAGCAGGAGAAGCCCGACGCCGGCACGCTGGTGGTCGGCGACACGGTGAAGCTCGGCTACGTTGACCAGTCGCGCGACAGCCTGGACGGCAGCAAGACCGTCTGGGAGGAGATCAGCGGCGGCACGGACGTGATCTACCTGGGCAAGCGCGCCGTGCAGTCCCGCGCCTATGTGGGGGCGTTCAACTTCAAGGGGTCGGACCAGCAGAAGCGCGTGGGCGTGCTGTCCGGCGGCGAGCGCAACCGCGTGCACCTGGCCAAGATGCTCAAGAGCGAGAGCAACGTCATCCTGCTGGACGAGCCGACCAACGACCTGGACGTGGACACGCTGCGCGCGCTGGAGGAGGCGCTGGCCGAGTTCGCCGGCTGCGCGGTGATCATCAGCCACGACCGCTGGTTCCTGGACCGGCTGGCGACCCACATCCTGGCCTTCGAAGGCGATAGCCACGTCGAGTGGTTCGAGGGCAACTTCCAGGCCTATGAGGAAGACAAGCGCCGCCGCCTGGGGGAGGGCAGCACCGACCCGCACCGCATCAAATACCGGCCCCTCGCCCGGTAAGGTCGATCGCCGGGTGCACCCGCTTCGCACCGGCCGGCTTCGGCTCACCCCCTACCGGGCGCAGGACCTTCCGGAGCTCGTGGTGTTCAAGGCGGACCCGCGGGTCTGGGCGACCATGTTGGGCGGTGTACGCTCCCCCAGCCAGACCGCGGAGGAGTTGGCGGCCGAGCTGTCGTTCTGGGCGTCGCATGACGTGGGGATGTGGACGGTGCGCGACGACGCGGGCAGGCTGATCGGCGTCACCGGGCTGCACGAACGGCCGGATGCGCGGGGCATTGCGTTGCGCATCGCCTTCGACCCGGCCGTGCGCGGCCGCGGGCTTGCCCGGGAAGCGGCGTCCGCGGTGCTGCGGGACGGGCATGAACGCGCCGGGCTGACCCGGATCGTCGCGGTGGTGCGGGAGTCCAACATCGCCTCGCGCACGGTGGTGGGCAGTATCGGAATGCGGGAGGTGACCCAATTCCAACAGGGCGGGCACATCATGCTGATGTATGAGAGCGTCCGCGCCACCCGCTAAGCCTCATACGATCCGGGTCGAGACTAGGCCCGTGTGAAAGAATGCTGCGCCGCACAAGATGCAGACGAAAGATTATGCGGCGAAATCGCTTGATTACGGCAAATCAGCGTGACATCGATGCTGCGAAGCCCTAGCATCAAAAAAGGCCCGCGTGCTTCATAGCACAGCGGGCCAAGTTTAGGGAGGAAACGCCAGTCACACGACAGGATGGGGCACTGCCTCATCCTGTCGTGATGATCGTGCAGCCCCAAGCAAAACGCCAACAAATAAGGTGCTGCGGCACGGCCTATTTCAGCTTCCGGGACTTCGTCCGCGTACATTTGAGGCACCGGTGCCTCAGGACCGTCCTTCTGCTCAGTCTTCCGGCATCTGCAGTGACATCGCGCGGAAGCTGACATAGGGGCTGTCGATCAACGCCACGCCCCCTGCCCAGATGAGCGACGCCACCAGCGTCGTTGCGACCAGCTTGCGCACCAGCAGCGGCCGCTCCGGCGCGCCGCGCCAGCCGCCACTCGCGGCGTCTGCGTCGCTCACCGGGCGGGTCCAGAACGGCAGCACGGCGAACAAGACCGTCCACCAGATCAGGACGTACAACACGCAGGCGGTGAACCAGCCCATCACACCCTCAGCAGATGCACGTCCACCAGCGGACGCTTCTGCAGGGCACGGCCGAGCGCCCGGCGCAGCGCGGCGCGGGCGGCATCGGCCAGGGCCGCGTCGTCCCGCCGCAAGGCGGCCGGCAGGTCGGCAAACGCGCCGGCGAAATCCCGGCCCACCCGCTTGCTCTCCGCATCATCGGGCTCGAACAGGCCGGGTGCACTGACCACGGGGGCGCCGCGCAATATCCCTTCGCCATCCACCGCGACGCTGGCGATGACCACGCCGTTGAACAGCATCCGCCGCCTCGCCGCCATCACGCCGCCGCTCAGCGGCACCAGGCGGTTGCCATCCAGGACGAGCCGGCCGACGGGGGCCGAGTCCGTCACTTCGGGGCGGTTCCCCGCCAGGCTGAGGATGTCACCGTCCTCCAACATGATCGGCTTGACGCCCGCTTCCTTCGCGAGGGCGGCGTGCGCGGACAGATGCCGCCACTCGCCATGCACCGGGACGGCATAGGTCGGGCGCACGAGGGAATAGAGCCGGCGCAGCTCGTCGCGCGCCGGGTGGCCGGACACGTGGACCATGTGATCGTCGGCCGTCATCAGGCGGACGCCGCGGCGCACCAGGTTGTCGTGCACGGCGCCGATCGCACGCTCGTTGCCGGGGATGACGCGGGAGGAGAAGATGACGGTATCCCCCTCCCCCAAGGCCACGTTGCGATGGGTGTCGTTGGCGATGCGGGCCAGCGCGCTGCGGGGTTCGCCTTGGCTGCCCGTCACCAGGATGAGCAGGTTGTCGTCCGGCACGGCATCCACCGCATCCTCCGGCACGAAGTCCGGCACGGCCTTGAGGTAGCCGGTATCCCGCGCCGCAGCCTCCAGGTTGCGCAACGAGCGCCCCACCAGCGCCACCGAGCGCCCGGCGCCGTGCGCGGCCAATGCCACGCTCTCCACCCGGGCCACGTTGCTGGCGAAGCAGGTCACGGCCACCCGCCCGCGGATCGGGCGGATCAGCGCGGCAAGGCTGGTGCGGACATCCGCCTCCGAGCCGGAATGGCCCTCCACCATGGCATTGGTGCTGTCGCACACCATCGCCAGCACGCCCTCGTCGCCCAGCGCCCGGAATGCGTCCTCGTCGGTGGGCGGCCCCACCAAGGGGTTCGGGTCGAGCTTGAAGTCACCGGTATGCAGCACCGTGCCATAAGGCGTGCGGATCACCAGCGCCTGCGCCTCGGGCACGGAGTGCGTCACGGGCATGAACTGCAGGTCGAACGAGCCGAGCTCGAAGCGGCCACCGGGCTTGACCACGGTGATCTTCGCCTCGCCGGCCAGTTGCGCCTCCCCCAGCTTGCGCCGCAGCACGGCGGCGGCGAAGGGGGTGGCGAAGATCGGGCAACGCAGCTGCCGCCACAGATGGGCCACCGCGCCCAGATGGTCCTCGTGCGCGTGGGTGATGACCAGGCCCAGCAACTCGGCCCGGCGTTCGACGATGAAGGCAGGGTCGGGGACCATGATCTCGACCTCCGGGTTCTCCGACCCACCGAAGCCGATGCCGCAATCGACGGCCAGCCAGCGGCCGTTGCAGCGGTAGAGGTTGAGGTTCATCCCGATCTCGCCCGTCCCGCCCAGCGGCAGGAAGGCGAAATCGTTGTTCATTTCATGCAAATCAATCGCTTTCTATGGGTCGCGTCCGGTCTTTCGGCAATGTGGGGGTGGGGTTGCGCTCCGCCAACAGCCGCAGCCCATCCAAGGTCAGGTCGGGGTCGATCTGGCCGATGATCGTCGTGCCCTCGGAGAACAGCGGCGCCAGCCCGCCCGTGGCCAGGACCTTCATGGGGCGCTCGAACTCGGCTCGGATGCGGGCCACCAGCCCCTCGATCATGCCGACATAGCCCCAGTAGATGCCGGACTGCATCGCAGGCACGGTGGCGCGGCCGATCACCGCCTGTGGCCGGCCGATCCCGATGCGGGGGAGGCGCGCGGCCGCCTGGTGCAGCGCCTCCAGCGACAGGTTGATGCCGGGCGCGATGACGCCGCCGATGTAAGCGCCATCCTGATCCACGACGTCGAAGGTGGTCGCGGTGCCGAAATCGATCACGATCAGCGGCCCCGTATAGCGCTGGTGCGCCGCCAGCGCATTCAGCAACCGGTCGGCGCCGACCTCGGCCGGGCTGTCGACCTTGATCTCGAACCCCCAGTCCAGGTTGGAACGCGCCACCAGCGGCTCCACATCGAACCAGTCGCGGCAAAGCCGGCGTAGGTGGTAGAGCGCGGCCGGCACCACCGTGCCAATCACCGCACGGCTCACCTCCGCCGCCTTGAGGCCGCGATGCTCCAGGAGCGTGAGCAGCCATACGGCGTACTCGTCGGAGGTGCGCTGGGCATCCGTGCGGATGCGCCAGATGCCACGCCAGGAATCGCCATCATGGACGGCGAAGACGATGTTGGTGTTGCCGGCCTCGATGACGAGCAGCATCCTGCTAGCTCACCCGAACAGCACCGCCGCCGCTGCCTGCGCCGCGCTGACGACGGGCGCGGGGAAGACGAAGAACAGCGTGGTCACCAGGGCGCCGACCGCGGCCACGAAAGACAAGGAGGGTGACCGCGCGTCGAACGCCGGCTGGGCGTCGTCGAAATACATCACCTTGATCACGCGAAGGTAGTAGTACGCGCCGACCACGCTGGTCAGCACGCCGATCACCGCCAGCGTCCAGTAGCCGCCCTGCACCGCGGCGTAGAAGACGTAGAGCTTGCCGAAGAAGCCGCTGAACGGCGGGATACCGGCCATGGAGAACATGAAGATGGCGAAGGCCAGCGCCAGCATGGGGTCGGTCCGCGCCAAGCCCGACAGGTCGGTGATCTTCTCCAGCGGGAGCCCGCGGCGGCGCATGGCGATGAGGCAGGCGAACACCCCCGCCGACATGAACACGTAGGTGACCATGTAGACCAGCACGCCCTGGATGCCGGCCTGCGAGTTCACCGCCAGGCCGATCAGCGCGTAGCCCATGTGGCCGATCGAGGAATACGCCATCAGCCGCTTGATGGAGGTCTGGCCGATCGCGGCCAGCGAGCCGAGCAGCATGGAGGCGATGGAGATCAGCACGATCAGCTGCGTCCAGGATTGCCCGAGATGGCCGAACGGCACCTCCAGTGCGCGCAGCAGCAGGGCGATGGCGGCGACCTTCGGCGCCGTGCTCATGAACGCGGTGACAGGCGTCGGCGCGCCCTCGTACACGTCCGGCGTCCACATGTGGAACGGAACGGCGCTGATCTTGAACGCCAGCCCGGCGACGATGAACACCACCCCCACCACCAGCCCGGCGGCCGGCCGGCTGCCGGACAGGCCGGCGCGCAGTTGGGCAAAATCCATCGAGCCGTTGAAGCCGTAGGCCAGCGAGATGCCGTACAGCAGCAGCCCGGAGGCGAGCGCGCCGAGCACGAAATACTTCAGCCCGGCCTCGGAGGAACGGAGGTCGTCCCGATTGAATGCGGCCATGACGTAGATCGACAGCGATTGCAGTTCCAGGCCGATATACAGCGACATCAGGTTCGTCGCCGACGCCATGATCATCATGCCGACCGTGCACAGCAGGATCAGCACCGGGAACTCGAACCGGTCGATCCCGGTCTGCACGTTGTAGTCGATGGACAGCACGAGGCTGAGCGCTGCCCCGGCCAGGATCAGCAGCTTGACGAAGACGGCGAAGTGGTCGACGGCGAACAGGCCGTAATAGGCCACACCCAACGGTGCAGACAGCGCCATCAGGCCGGCCAGCAGCAGCGCCCCGAGCCCGAGCATCGCGCATGCGAGCGACGGGTTGCCCTTCTTCCAAAGCACGCCGAACACCAGGATGGCCATCGCGCACAGCGACAGCGCGATCTCCGGCGCGGCCAGGGCCCAGTTCTGGTTGGTCATGGCGCAAGCCCTGCCAGCTTGGTGGAGGAGGCCAACGCCGCGACATGGCCGTCCACCATGGCGCCCACGCTCGCATCGAAGAACTGCGTGAAGCTGCTCGGGTAGACGCCCATCCACACCGTGAGCACCACCAGCGGCACGAAGATCGCCACCTCCCGCGGGGAGAGGTCCAGGATGGACCGCAGGTCGTCCCGGGTGATGCTGCCGAAGATGATGCGGCGGTACAGCCACAGCGCATAGGCGGCGCCGAGGATCATCCCGGTGCTGCCCAGCAGGGACACCCAGAAGTTCACCTTGAACGCGCCGACCAGCACCATGAACTCCCCGATGAAGCCGGAGGTGCCGGGCAGCCCCATGCTGGCCATGGTGAAGAACAGGAAGACGAAGGCGTAGGCGGGCATCCGGTCACCCAGGCCGCCATAGCGGGCGATCTCGCGCGTGTGGATGCGGTCGTAGATGACGCCCACGCAGAGGAACAGGGCGGCGGACACGATGCCGTGGCTCAGCATCTGCAGGATGGCGCCCTCGATCCCCTGGATGTTGAAGGTGAAGGTGCCGATCACGACCAGGCCCATATGCGCGACCGAGGAATAGGCGATCAGCTTCTTCATATCGGTCTGCGCCAGCGCCACCAGGCTGGTGTAGATCACCGCGACGACGCCCAGCGTGAACATCAGCGGCGCGAAGGCCTGCGACGCATTGGGCAGCATCGGCACGGAGAAGCGCAGGAAGCCATACCCGCCCATCTTAAGCAGCACACCGGCCAGGATGACGGAGCCGGCGGTCGGCGCCTCCACATGCGCGTCCGGCAGCCAGGTGTGCACCGGCCACATCGGCACCTTCACCGCGAAGGAGGCGAGGAAGGCCACGAACAGCCACATCTGCATGTGCGGCGGGAACGGGGTGTGCAGCAGCGTGGCGATGTCCGTGGTGCCGGCCTGGAACCACATCGCCAGCAGAGCGAGGAGCATCAGCACCGAGCCGGCCAGCGTGTAGAGGAAGAACTTGAACGAGGCATAGACCCGGCGCGGCCCGCCCCAGACCCCGATGATGATGTACATCGGGATCAGCAGGCCCTCGAAGAACATGTAGAACACGATGAAGTCGGTCGCGGCGAAGGCGCCCACCATCATCGTCTCCAGCACCAGGAACGCGATCATGTATTCGCGCACCCGCACCCGCACCGCGTCCCAACTGGCCAGGATGCAGATCGGCGTCAGCGCGGTGGCCAGCAGGACGAACAGCACGCTGATGCCGTCGACGCCCAGCTTGTAGCCGACCTTGAACTGCGGCAGCCAATCCACGCTCTCGTTGAACTGGAAGCCGGCCTGCGCCGGGTCGAAATCCCACCACAGCTTCAGGCTGATCGCGAAGATGACCAGGCTGGTCCACAACGCGGCCCAGCGGGCGTTGCGCGCGACCACCGCCTCCTCGCCGCGGATCGTCATCAGCACCAGGCAGCCCACCAGCGGCAGCCAGGTGAGCAGCGACAGGATCGGGAAGCCGGCGGCGTTGGTCGGGGTCACTGCGGGGCGCTCACCGGAACAGGAGGAACACGCTGATCAACAGCACGAGGCCGATCAGCATGGTGAAGGCGTAGACGGCGATCGACCCCGTCTGGATCTTCACCACCCGCGCGGACCCGCCGGCCGCCAGCGCGGCGGCACCGTTCGGCATGCCGTCGATCAGCTTCTCGTCGCCGACGTGCCAGAGCAACTGCGCCAGACGCTGCGCCGGGCGCACGAACAGGAAGTCATACAGCTCGTCGAAATACCATTTGTGCAGCAGGAACTGGTAGACCGGCTGGAACGTCGTTGCCAGCCGTTCGGGCAGGCCGGGCGCCAGCATATACATGAGGTAGGCCAAGGCGATGCCGAGCAGGCCCGTTACCGTCGGCAGCAGCGAGATGAACAGCGGCACATGCTCGATATCGAGCAGGATGCGGTTGTTCGTGCCGGCATGGATGGAGCCTGCCCAGAACCCGACCTGCGCATCGCCGATGAACCAGTCGTGCAACGCCCAACCGGCGAATACGGCGCCGACCGCAAGGATCATCAGCGGCACCGTCATCCACGGCGTGCTCTCGTGCACGTGCTCCATGGTGTGGCGGTCGGCCCGTGGCGTGCCGTGGAACGTCATGATGATCAGCCGCCACGAGTAGAAGGCAGTGAGGAACGCGGCCAACACGCCCATGATGAAGCCATACTCGCCCATCGCGGTATGCGACGCATAGGCCGCCTCCAGGATCGCGTCCTTCGACCAATAGCCGGCGAAGAACGGCACGCCGGCGATGGCCAGGCTGCCCAGCCACATGCACACATAAGTCACCGGCACCATGCGCCAGATGCCGCCCATCTTGCGCATGTCCTGCTCGTCGCTCATCGCATGGATCACCGACCCGGCGCAGAGGAAGAGCAGCGCCTTGAAGAAGGCGTGCGTGATGAGGTGGAACACCGACGCCTGATAGGCCCCTGCCCCCGCCGCCATGAACATGTAACCCAGTTGCGAGCAGGTGGAGTAGGCGATCACCCGCTTGATGTCGGTCTGCACGCAGGCGACCGTGGCGGCGAAGATGCAGGTCGTGGCGCCGATGAACATCACGAAGGTCAGCGCGCCGGGCGCCGCCTCCATGATCCACGACATCCGCGCCATCAGGAACACGCCCGCCGTCACCATGGTCGCCGCATGGATCAGCGCCGACACCGGGGTCGGGCCCTCCATCGCGTCCGGCAGCCAGGTGTGCAGGCCGATCTGCGCCGACTTGCCCATCGCGCCGAGGAACAGCAGGAAGCCGATCACTTCGTAGGCCCGCCAGGTATGGCCCAGCACGTGATAGAGCGCGTCCGTGTGGTCGGCCACGTGCGCGAAGATGACCGGGAACTCGACCGAGCCGAACAGGGAGAACACCAGCGCGATGCCGACGGCGAAGAACAGGTCACCCACCCGGTTGACGATGAAGGCCTTCATCGCCGCGCGGTTGGCGCTGGGGCGATCATACCAGTAGCCGATCAGGAGATAGCTCGCGAGGCCCACGCCTTCCCAGCCGAAGAACAGCTGCACCAGGTTGTTGGCGCTCACCAGCATCAGCATCGCGAAGGTGAACAGCGACAGATAGGCGAAGAAGCGGAAGGAATGCCGCTCGTGCGCCATGTAGCCGACGCTGTAGACGTGGATCAGCGTCGCCACCGGCGCCACCATCGCCACCATGACGGAGGACAGCGTGTCCCGCCGAAGCGCCCAGTCCAGGTGGAAGCCGCCGATGTCGAACCAGGTCGCCAGCACCACCGGCTCCGGCTGCGGGTCGGCGAACAACACCTCCGCCAGCGACGCTTCCGCGCACACCGCGGCCAGCAGCATGAAGGCGATCGTCACGGTGAAGGCGAAGCGGTCCCCCAGCGAGCGGCCGAAAATGCCGGCCAGCAGGCAACCGACCAGCGGGCTGAGGATGGCGGTGGCGTAGATCATCTCAGCCCTTCATCATCGACACGTCCTCGACCTGGATCGAGCCGCGGTTGCGGAAATACACCACCACCACGGCCAGCCCGATCGCCGCCTCGGCCGCCGCCACCGTCAGCACGAACATGGCGAACACCTGGCCGGCGAGGTCCCCCAGCGATGCGGAGAACGCCACCAGGTTGATGTTCACCGCCAGCAGGATCAGCTCGATCGACATCATGATGACGATGATGTTCTTGCGGTTCAGGAAGATGCCGAACACGCCGAGCAGCAGCAGCACCGCACCCACCACGAGGTAGTGGCCAACGCCGACCGCCACCTCAGTGGTCTCCCGGGTGGGCGTGCACCGGCTTGTGCTCGTCTTCGTCCCGAGCCTTCATGGGGGGTGGCAGCGGACGCAGGATGCCGGTCTGCCGCGAGCCTGCCCCGAGCGAGACCGTCATCATCTGCAGCGTGCTGGCGACCGTGCGCGCCTGCTGCTGCGCGATGTTCTGGCGCTTGGACGCGCCGCCCCGCTCCCGGTGCGTCAGCACGATGGCGCCGATCATCGCCACCAGCAGGATCAGCCCCGCCGACTGGAACAGGAAGACGTAGTTGGTATAGATCAGCTGGCCGAGTGCGACGGTGTTGGACAGGCCCGCCGGCGTGGCGGAGGCCAGGTGCAGCGTCGCGTTCGGCACGAACTGCCACCCGGCGACCGTCACGACCAGCTCCAGGAACAGCACGGCGCCCACCGCCGCGCCGATCGGCGCGTAGCGCTGCACCCCTTCCCGCATCTGGTCGAAGTTCACGTCCAGCATCATCACGACGAACAGGAACAGCACGGCGACGGCGCCGACATAGACGATGACAAGGATCATCGCCAGGAACTCGGCCCCCGCCAGCAAGAACAGCCCCGCCGCGTTGAAGAACGCCAGGATCAGGAACAACACCGAGTGCACCGGGTTGCGGCTGCTGACCACCAGCGCCGCCGAGCCGATCAGCACGGCGGCGAAGATGTAGAACGCGATCGCGGCGATCATCGATAGGGCGCGTCCAGCTCCAGCCGCTTGGCCAGCTCGGGCTCCCACCGGTCGCCGTTGGCGAGCAGCTTGTCCTTGTTGTACAGCAGCTCCTCCCGCGTCTCGGTGCTGAACTCGATGTTCGGGCCCTCGACGATGGCGTCCACCGGGCAGGCCTCCTCGCAGAGGCCGCAGTAGATGCACTTGGTCATGTCGATGTCGTAGCGCGTCGTCCGGCGGGAGCCATCCTCGCGCGGCTCGGCCTCGATGGTGATGGCCAAGGCCGGGCACACCGCCTCGCACAGCTTGCAGGCGATGCAGCGCTCCTCGCCATTCGGGTAGCGACGCAGCGCGTGTTCGCCCTTGAAGCGCGGCGAGTAGGGATTGCGCTCGTAGGGGTAGTTGATGGTGACCTTCGGCTTGAAGAAGTACTTCAGGGTCAGCCCCATCCCGGTAAGCAACTCGGTGAGCAGGAAGGAGCGCGCCGTGCGGTCCAGGAACGCCATGGTGAAAGACCCTCTCGGTGGGTGCGGCTTACATCAAGCCGTGTGTGGCAGCCAGCCCATGAACACCAGCACGCCCGCCGTCAGCACCAGCCAGACCAGCGAGAGCGGCAGGAACACCTTCCAGCCCAGGCGCATCAGCTGGTCGTAGCGGAAGCGCGGGAACGTCGCGCGCACCCAGATGAACAGGAACAGGCAGACGACGATCTTGCCGATGAACCAGATCGGGCCGGGGATCCAGGTGAACGGCTCCAGCGGGATGATCGGCAGCCAGCCACCCAGGAACAGGATGGTCATCAGCGCCGATTGCAGGATCATGTTGGCGTACTCGCCCAGGAAGAACAGCGCCCAGGAAATGCCGCTGTATTCCACCATGAACCCGGCGACGATCTCGCTCTCGCCCTCCGCCACGTCGAACGGCGCGCGGTTCGTCTCCGCCAGGGCAGAGATGAAGTAGACCACGAACATCGGGAACAGCGGCACGACGAACCACACGGTCGTCTGCGCCCGCACGATCCCCGTCAGGTTCAGCGTGCCGGCGCACAGCAGCACCGTCACCATGACGAAACCGATCGACACCTCGTAGCTGACCATCTGCGCGGCGGAGCGCAGCGCGCCCAGGAAGGCGTATTTCGAGTTGGACGCCCAGCCCGCGATGATGATGCCGTAGACGCTGAGCGAGGAGATCGCGAACAGGTACAGGATCCCGACATTGATGTCGGCGATGGCCCAGCCGTCGGTCACCGGGATCACCGCCCAGGCGATCAGCGCCAGGACCATCGTCAGCATGGGGGCGAGCACGAATAGGACGCGGTTCGCCCCCGTGGGGATGATCTGCTCCTTCATGAACATCTTCAGCGCATCGGCGAAGGCCTGCAGCATGCCCCAGAAGCCGACGACGTTCGGCCCCTTGCGCAGCTGCATCGCGCCGAGGACCTTGCGCTCCGCCACCGTCAGGTAGGCGACGCAGAGCAGCAGCGGCACCAGCAGCAGCAGCGACTCCACCAGGGTGATCAGCACCTGGCCGGGGCCGGAGGCGAGAAAACCGGCCATGCCTACTCCGCCGCCATCGCCGGAGCGGGCGCGTAGGTCTGCGAGCACTCGGCCATGACGGCGCTGGCCCGGCTGATCGGGTTGGTGAGGTAGTAGTCGGCGAACGCCGGGAGGAACGCGGCCTCGCCGACCGCCGCGGGGTCCCCCGCAGGCGCCGACAGGTCGTTGGCGCCGAAGCGCGGCAGGAAGCCCACGCGTCCGAACACCGGGTTCACCTGTTCCAGCCGAGCACGCAGCGCATCCAGGTCGTCATAGGGCAGCGGCTTGTCGATGGCGGCGGAGAAGGCGCGCAGGATGGCCCAGTCCTCCTTCGCCTCCCCCGGCGCGAACACGGCCTTGCCGCCGCGCTGCACCCGCCCCTCGGTGTTCACGTACGTGCCGGGCTTCTCGACATAGGCGCTGCCGGGCAGGATCACGTCCGCCCGGGCGGCGCCACGATCGCCGTGGTGGCCTTGATACACGACGAACGTGTCGGCGCCGATGCGGCTGGTGTCGAACTCGTCGGCGGCTAGCAGCCACAGCAGGTCGACCCCGCCGCCCATCATCGCGTCCAGCGTCTTGGCGCCGGGCCCCGGCAGGAACCCCAGGTCGAGCGCGCCCACCCGGGCCGCGGCGGTGTGCAGCACGTTGAAGCCGTGCCACTCCGCGCCCAATGCGCCGATCTGGCTGGCAAGCCTCCAAGCCGCCGCCAGGATGGCCGAGCCATCGGGCCGGGCCAGCGCGGCCTGGCCGATGATGACCATGGGCCGCTTGGCCTCGCCCAGCAGCTTGGCGAACGCCTCCGGCATTGCGGCGATGGCGGCCGGGCCGTCGCCAAGCCACTCGGCGTGGTAGGTCAGATCGGCATGCGGGCCGATGACGCCGACCGGGAAGTGGCCGGCCAGCTGGCGCTTGCGGATGCGGGCGTTCAGCACCGGTGCCTCGCGACGGGGATTGCTGCCCACGATCAGCAGCGCGTCCGCCTCGTCGATGCCGGCGATGCCGCTGTTGAACACGTAGAAGTCGCGGCGGCTGCCGTCGATCCGCGCCCCATCCTGGCGGCAGTCCAGGTTGGCCGAGCCGAGCGCGGCCATCAGGTCCTTCAGCGCCAGCATGCTCTCGGCGTCGCACAGGTCGCCGGCAACGGCGCCCACGCGCTCGCCGGGCAAGCCGTGCAGCCTGGCGGCGATGGCGTCGAACGCCTCGAGCCAGGTGGCCGGCCGCAACTTTCCGTCCTGGCGGATCCAAGGCCGGTCCAGCCGCCGCCGCTTCAGGCCATCCATGGAGAAGCGGGACTTGTCACCCAGCCACTCCTCGTTCACCTCGTCGTTCGGCCGAGGCAGGATGCGCAGAACTTCGGCGCCGCGGGCGTCCACCCGGATGGCCGCACCCACGGCGTCCAGCACGTCGACGCTGTCGGTCTTGCGCAGCTCCCATGGCCGGGCGACGAAGGCGTACGGCTTGGATGTGAGCGCGCCGACCGGGCAGATGTCGATCAGGTTGCCCGACAGCTCGGAGGTCAGCGCCTTTTCGACGTAGGTGGTGATCTCCATGTTCTCGCCGCGCGCCGTGGCGCCCAGCTCCGGCACGCCGGCGATCTCGGTCGCGAAGCGGACGCAGCGCGTGCATTGGATGCAGCGCGTCATGATCGTCTTGACCAGCGGGCCGAGGTACTTGTCCTTGATCGCCCGCTTGCTCTCCCGGTAGCGGGAGTGGTCCTGGCCGTAGGAGAACGCCTGGTCCTGCAGGTCGCATTCGCCGCCCTGGTCGCAGATCGGGCAGTCCAGCGGGTGGTTGATCAGCAGGAACTCCATCACCCCCCGGCGGCCGTTCCGCACCATGGGCGTGTCGGTCTTCACCACCATGCCCTCGGCCACGGGGTAGGAACAGGAGGCGATCGGCTTGGGCGCCTTTTCGATCTCCACCAGGCACATGCGGCAGTTGCCGGCGACGGACAGACGCTCGTGGTAGCAGAAGCGCGGGATCTCGACCCCGGCCGCCTCGCAGGCCTGCAGCACGGAGGAGCCGTTGGCGATCTCGATCTCGCGGCCGTCGACGGTGAGTTTCGCCATGCGTCAGGTCTTCTCGTTGGCCGCCAGGAGTGCCGCGATGTCGACCCCGTCGATGCGCAGCCCGGCGATGTTGCAGTCGTTGATGGTCATGCCGGCGAGGTTGGCGTCCACCAGCGCGACGCCGGCGAGCGAGGCATCCTCGAACCGCGCGCCATCCAGGTTGGTGGCGTGGAACACGGCACGCGTCATGGTCACGTCCGACAAAGCGGCGCGTGACAGGTCAACCCGGTGGAACGTGACGGCCGCCATGTTCACGTCCGTGAACTGGCTGCCACGGAGATCCGCGTCCCGCGCCATGACGGCCTCGGCCATGTCCGAGAGCGTGGTCATGCGCAGCGCGCCGGCCGGGACCACCCGGTCATTCCGCCGCCATGGCAAGCACGGGCGCCCTGCCCCGCTTGTAGGCGGCGATGCGCTCCTCCATCAGCGGGCGGAAGTGCCGGATCAGGCCCTGGATGGGCCAGGCCGCGGCGTCGCCAAGGGCACAGATCGTATGCCCCTCGACCTGCCGGGTGACCTGGTCCAGCATGTCGATCTCGTCGACTTCGGCGCGGCCCTGCACCATGCGGTTCATCAACCGCATCATCCAGCCGGTGCCCTCGCGGCACGGCGTGCACTGGCCGCAGCTCTCGTGCTTGTAGAAATGCGCCAGCTTGGCGATGGCGGCGATCACGTCGGTGGACTTGTCCATCACGATGACCGCGGCGGTGCCCAAGCCGGACTTCACGTCGCGCAGGCTGTCGAAGTCCATCAGCACGGTGTCGCAGACATCCTTCGGGAGCAGCGGAACGGAGGAACCGCCGGGGATGACCGCCAGCAGGTTGTCCCAGCCGCCGCGCACGCCGCCGCAATACCGCTCGATCAGGTCCTTGAGCGGGATGCCGAGTTCCTCCTCCACGTTGCAGGGCTTGTTCACGTGGCCGGAGATGCAGAAGATCTTGCTGCCGGCATTCTTGGGCCGCCCCAGCGCGCTGAACCACGCGCCGCCACGCCGCAGGATCGTCGGGACGACCGCGATCGTCTCGACGTTGTTGACCGTGGTCGGGCAGCCATACAGGCCGACCGCGGCGGGGAATGGCGGCTTCAGCCGGGGCATGCCCTTCTTGCCCTCGAGCGACTCCAGCAGCGCAGTCTCCTCGCCGCAGATATAGGCGCCGGCGCCGCGATGCACGAAGAGCTGGAAGTCCCAACCGGAACCGCAGGCGTTGGTGCCAACCAGCCCGGCCTCGTAGGCCTGGTCGATGGCGGCTTGGAGGTTGACCGCCTCGTTGTAGTACTCGCCGCGTATGTAGATGTAGCAGGCATGCGCACCCATCGCGAAAGACGCGATCAGCGCACCCTCCACCAGCTTGTGCGGGTCATGCCGCATGATGTCGCGGTCTTTGCACGTCCCGGGCTCGGACTCGTCGGCATTGATCACCAGGTAGCTTGGGCGGCCATCCGACACCTTCGGCATGAACGACCACTTCATCCCCGTCGGGAACCCGGCGCCCCCGCGGCCGCGCAGGCCCGACGCCTTCATCTCGTCGATGATGGCATCGCGCCCACGGGCGATGATGGCGGCCGTGCCGTCCCAGTCCCCGCGCTTGCGCGCGCCTTCCAGCCCCCAGTCATGCATGCCGTAGAGGTTGGTGAAGATGCGGTCCTTATCGTCGAGCACCGTCGGCTACTCCGTGACCGTCAGCAGGGTGGTCGGGCCGCCGGCAGGGGCGGAGGTCTGCCGGCCGATGACGCTGCCGGGCTTCGGCCGCTCGCCCCGGGCCAGGGCGGCAAGCAAGCTTTCGACTGCCGCACCGTCCATGTCCTCGTAGAAGTCGTCATCCACCTGCAGGATCGGCGCGTTGACGCAGCCGCCCAGACACTCGACCGCGCTCATCGTGAACATCCCGTCGGCACTGGTCTCGTGCCAGCCTTTGATGCCGGTGACCTTGCGGCACGCCGCCTCTATTTCGTCCGAGCCGCGCAGCCAGCATGGCGTGGTGACGCAGACCTGCAGGTGGTAGCGGCCGACCGGCGTCGTATTGAACATCAGGTAGAAGGTGGCGATCTCGTAGACCCGGATGGGCGCCATGCCGAGCCGCACCGCCACCGCATCCATCGCGGCACGTGGCACCCAGGCGCTGCCCGCCTGCCGGGACATCTGCTTCTGCACCTCGTACAACGCGGCGATCACGGCACTGGCCTGCCGACCGGGCGGGTATTTGGCGCAATGGGCGTCGATCGCGGTGCGGCTCTGCTCGTCCAACTCGAAATGGGTCGGCTGCGCCACACCGGGGTTCTCCCCAGTCGACCCGTCGCCTACGTTCTCGGCCATCTAGCGGTCCACCTCACCGAAGACGATGTCGATCGAGCCGATGACGGCCACCGCGTCCGCGAGCATGTGCCGCCGGGCCATCACCTCCATCGCCTGCAGATGGGAGAAGCCGGTCGGCCGGATCTTGCAACGGTACGGCCGGTTGCTCCCGTCCGCCACCAGGTAGACGCCGAACTCCCCTTTCGGGCTCTCGGTCGCCGTGTAGGTCGCCCCGGCCGGGACGTGGTAGCCCTCGGTGTAGAGCTTGAAGTGATGGATCAGCGCCTCCATCGAACGCTTCATCTCCTCGCGCTTGGGCGGCGTGAACTTGCGGTCCTGCACCTTCACCGGACCGGGCCGCATCTTCGCCAGGCACTGCTTGATGATCTTCACGCTCTCGCGCATCTCCGCCATCCGCACGATGTAGCGGTCGTAGCAATCCCCGTTGCGGGCGACGGGGATGTCGAACTCCACCTCGGCATACTTGTCGTATGGCTGCGCCCGGCGCAGGTCCCACGGCAGTCCGGAGGCGCGCAGGTTGGGCCCGGTGAAGCCCCAGGCCAGCGCCATCTCCGCCGACATGACCCCGATGTCCACGGTCCGCTGCTTCCAGATGCGGTTGGTGGTGAGCAGCGTTTCCACGTCGTCGATGAACCTGGGGAACGATTCCGCCCAGGCGGCGATCTTGTCCTCCAGGCCAGCCGGCAGGTCCTTGGACACGCCGCCCGGCCGGAAATAGTTCGCGTGCAGCCGGGCGCCGGATGCTGCCTCGTGGAACTCCATCAGCTTCTCGCGCTCTTCGTAGCCCCAGAGCGTCGGCGTGAGCGCGCCGACGTCGAGCGCGTAGCTGGTGACGTTCAGCAAGTGGTTCAGGATGCGGGTGATCTCGGCGAACATGGTCCGGATCCACTGCGCCCGCTCCGGTGCGGTGATGCCCAGCAGCTTCTCCGTCGCCAGGGCGAAGGTGTGCTCCATGCACATGGGGGAGACGTAGTCCAGCCGGTCGAAATACGGCACCGCCTGCATGTAGGTCTTGTGCTCGATCAGCTTCTCGGTGCCGCGGTGCAGCAGCCCGATATGCGGGTCGGCCCGCTCCACGACCTCCCCGTCCATCTCCAGGATCAGCCGCAGGACGCCATGCGCGGCGGGGTGCTGCGGTCCGAAATTGATCGAATGGCTGTCGATCTCCACGGTCTGCAGCCGCTTCGGGCCGTCCGGCATCATCGCCTCGGGCCACTCGCGCCGCTCCGTCGCCGCCACGTCCACGGCGGGCTTGGCGTCGATCGATAGGCTCATGTCGGGCCTCCTGCCGCCTTGCCGATCCGGGAGGCATGGGCCTTCTCGTCGCCCGGCAGCGTGACCATGCCTTCCCAGGGCGAGATGAAGTCGAAGTTGCGGAAATCCTGCGTCAGGCTCACGGGGACGTTCACCACGCGCTTCTGCTCCTCGTCATAGCGGACCTCGACGAAGCCGGTGAGCGGGAAGTCCTTGCGCAGCGGGTGGCCGCTGAACCCGTAATCCGTCAGGATGCGGCGCAGGTCCGGCTGGCCGCTGAACAGGATCCCGAACAGGTCCCAAGCCTCGCGCTCCCACCATGTGGCACAGGGCCAGATCTCATGCGCCGAGGGGACAGGAGTGCTCGCATCCGTCTGCACGATCACCCGGACGCGGTGGTTGTGGGCGACGGAGAGCAGGTTGTAGACGACGTCGAACCGCAGCGGCCGCTCCGGCCAGTCGACGCCGCAGATGTCCATCAGCTGCTCACAGGCGAAATCCGGATGGTCGCGCAAGGCGGTGAGCACCGCGGGCAATGCGTCGCAGCCGGTGTGCACGACGACTTCGCCGAGCTCGACCGTGGCGCGCGCCACGCCCGGCAGGAGTGCCACCCCGTGCACCATCGCCTCCAGCGGGCTGACGGCGCTGTCCAGGGCGTCAGCCACGCAGGATGGTCCCGGTGCGGCGGATCTTCTTCTGCAGCTGCATGATGCCGTAGACCAGTGCTTCGGCCGTCGGCGGGCAACCCGGCACGTATACATCCACCGGCACGACATAGTCGCAGCCGCGCACCACGGAGTAGCTGTAGTGGTAGTAGCCGCCGCCGTTGGCGCAGGAGCCCATGGAGATCACCCAGCGCGGCTCGCTCATCTGGTCGTAGACCTTGCGCAGCGCGGGCGCCATCTTGTTGGTCAGCGTTCCCGCGACGATCATCACGTCACTCTGACGCGGACTGGCGCGAGGGATCACCCCGAAGCGGTCCAGGTCGAAGCGCGGCATGTAGGCGTGGATCATCTCCACGGCACAACAGGCCAGGCCGAACGTCATCGGCCACAGGCTGCCGGTCCGCGCCCAGTTCACCACCTTGTCCAGGTTGGCAACGACGAAACCCTTGTCCGTCATCTCACCGGTGATGCCCTTGATCACGGCTTCCTGCTCGGCACCGGGGCCAAGCGCCTGGCGGTTCCAGGCCAGGCTGTTCGGGGCTGTCGTCACGCTCATCGCCTCACTCCCACTCCAGCGCGCCCTTGTTCCACTCGTAGATGAAGCCGACGGTCAAAACGCCAAGGAAACCCATCATGGAAAGGAAGCCGAACACGCCGATGTCACCCAACGTCACCGCCCACGGGAACAGGAAAGCCACTTCGAGATCGAAGATGATGAACAGGATTGCGACGAGATAGAACCGCACGTCGAACCGGCGCCTCGCGTCGTCGAACGCCTCGAACCCACACTCGTAGGCCGACAGCTTCTCCGGATACGGCCGCTGCGGCGCCGCCAGCCGGGAGCCGCCCACCATCACCACCGCCACCACCCCGGCGATCAGCAGGAAGATCAGGATCGGATAGTAGTTGAGCAGCAGCGTGTCGACCGACTGCATGGGTATCTTCCTCTACGAGCGCCTGTTGCTGTCGTTGCAGTGCACCATAGCGCCACTGACACACTCCCGCCAGCCGGGCGCCGATGACGATGTGATGTGCTGCTGGCGCGAGTGACGGGGCTCGAACCCGCGACCTCCGGCGTGACAGGCCGGCGCTCTAACCAACTGAGCTACACCCGCAGCAGGCCGCAGCGTTTAGAGGCGCGGTGCCGGGTCGTCAACCTGCGGCACACCGCGGCGATGGTGGGCGGTGACGGTTTCGAACCGCCGACCCTCTCGGTGTAAACGAGACGCTCTACCGCTGAGCTAACCGCCCTACTTCCTGGTCAGCCGCTCCTCCCAACAACCCTCTCCCCCTGGGAAAGGGCAGGGTGAGGGTGGGACTTCGACTCACCCTTTTTCCCGTCCACACGACCCTCACCCGTACCCTCTCCAGAGGGAGAGGAAGTTGTCCCTCCCGCTCTCAGTGCGGCAGCGAGGCGCCAGCTCCCGTGACCGGCGGCGCCACCGGTTCCGGCGGCTCGTGCCACTCGATCGGTTCCGGTGCGCGGGACAGCGCGCGGGCGATCACGTCGTCCACATGGGCCACGGGAATGACCTTGATGTGCTTCTTCACGCTGTCCGGGATGTCGGCCAGGTCCTTCTCGTTGTCCTTGGGGATGAACACGGTGGTGATCCCCGACCGCAGCGCCGCCAGCAACTTCTCCTTCAAGCCGCCGATCGGCAGCACCCGGCCGCGCAGCGTGATCTCGCCTGTCATGGCGACGTCCCGTCGGATCGGGATGCCCGTCATGACACTCACCAGGCTCGTCGCCATGGCCACGCCGGCGGACGGGCCATCCTTCGGCGTCGCCCCTTCGGGCACGTGGACGTGGATGTCCCGCTTCTCGAACAAGGTCGGCTTGATCCCGAAGCTGGTTGCCCGGCTGCGGACGTAGCTCAGCGCCGCCGACACGCTTTCCTGCATCACGTCGCCGAGCTTGCCGGTGTATTTCAGGTTGCCCTTGCCCGGCAGCAACACGCTTTCGATGGTCAGGATTTCGCCGCCGACCTCGGTCCAGGCCAGGCCGGTCACCACGCCCACCATGTCCTCGTCCTCGGTCTCGCCGTAGCGGAACACCCGCACGCCGGCGAACTTGTCGAGGTTCTTGCGGGTGAAGGCGACCTTCTTCGCCTTCTTGGTGACGATCTCCATCACCGCCTTGCGGGCCAGCTTGGCGATCTCCCGCTCCAGCGAGCGCACCCCGGCCTCCCGCGTGTAGTAGCGGATCAGGTCATGCAGCGCGTCGTCGTGGATCGACCACTCCTCCGGCTTCAACCCGTTGGCCTCGCCCTGCTTGGCCACCAGGTGCCGCTTGGCGATCTCGACCTTCTCGTCCTCGGTGTAGCCGGGGATGCGGATGATCTCCATGCGGTCCAGCAGCGGCTGCGGCATGCGCAGGCTGTTGGCCGTGGTGATGAACATCACGTCCGACAGGTCGTAATCCACCTCCAGGTAGTGGTCGGCGAAGGTGCCGTTCTGCTCGGGGTCCAGCACCTCGAGCAGGGCGGAAGACGGGTCGCCCCGCCAGTCGGCGCCCAGCTTGTCGATCTCGTCCAGCAGGAACAACGGGTTGGACGTCTTCGCCTTTTTCATGCCCTGGATGACCTTGCCGGGCATGGAGCCGATATAGGTCCGGCGGTGGCCGCGCACCTCCGCCTCGTCGCGCACGCCGCCCAGCGACATGCGGACGAAGTTGCGGCCGGTCGCCTTGGCGATGGACTTGCCGAGCGAGGTCTTGCCGACGCCGGGCGGCCCGACCAGGCACAGGATCGGGCCGCGGATCTTCGGCGAGCGGCCCTGGACGGCCAGGTACTCCAGGATGCGCTCCTTCACCTTATCCAAGCCGTAATGGTCGTCGTCCAGCACCTTCTTGGCGATCTCGACGTCGTTGCGGCTCTTGGAGCGCTTCTTCCACGGGATCGACAGCATCCAATCGAGATAGTTGCGCACCACGGTGGCCTCGGCGCTCATCGGGCTCATCGTGCGCAGCTTCTTCAGCTCCGCCAGCGCCTTCTCGCGGGCTTCCTTGGTGAACTTGGTCTTCTTGATGCGATCCTCGAGCTCGGCGGTCTCGTCCTTGCCGTCCTCGCCCTCGCCGAGTTCCTTCTGGATCGCCTTGAGCTGCTCGTTCAGGTAGTACTCGCGCTGCGTCTTCTCCATCTGCCGCTTCACGCGGTTGCGGATGCGCTTCTCGACCTGCAACACGCCGATCTCGGACTCCATGTGCCCGAACACGCGCTCCAACCGCTCGCCGACCGGGGCGGTCTCCAGCAGCTCCTGCTTCTCCGCGATCTTGAGGTTCAGGTGGCTGGCGATGGTGTCGGCCAGCTTGGTCGGCTCATCGATCCCGTTGAGCGACACCAGCACTTCCGGCGCGATCTTCTTGTTCAGCTTGATATACTGCTCGAACTGGCTGATCACCGTGCGGCCGAGCGCCTCCAGCTCGGCCTTGTCGGCCTCCTGGTCGGGCATCGCCTCGGTGAACGCCTCGAAATACGAGTCCGTCTCCTTGAAGGACGTGATGCGTGCCCGGCGGCCACCCTCCACCAGCACCTTGACGGTGCCATCGGGCAGCTTCAGCAGTTGCAGGATCGTCGAGACGGTGCCGATGCGGAAGATGTCCTCCGCCGTCGGGTCGTCCTGCGCAGCGTTCTTCTGCGCCACGAGAAGGATCTGCTTGTCCTCCTTCATGACGGCTTCCAACGCCCGGACCGACTTCTCCCGCCCGACGAAGAGCGGCACGATCATGTGCGGGAAGACGACGATGTCGCGCAGCGGCAGCACCGCCAAGGCCTCACTCCGCGCCGGGGCGCGCGTCTTCTCCGAGTCGGACATAAAGACCTCCTAATGGACAGTCGGCGAGCGAGACGCCCAGTTTGGCACGACCCACCCGCACAAAGCGTGAAAAACCCGTCACCCCGACCGATATCGGGATCAGCTTCCAGTCAGCCAAGGGCTTGAAACCTGCCCGGCACGACCGGATCACGCGCCTTCGGCACGCTCCTTGCCGTAGGTGAACAAGGGGTTGGCGCGGCCTTCGGCGACCTCCCGGTTGACGATCACCTCCTCCACCCCGTCCAGTCCGGGCAGGTCGAACATGGTGGAGAGGAGGATCGCCTCCATGATCGAGCGGAGGCCGCGGGCACCCGTCTTGCGGGCAATGGCGCGGGTCGCGACCGAACGCAGCGCGTCGTCGGTGAAGCCGAGCTTGACGCCCTCCATCTCGAACAGCCGGCCGTATTGCTTGACCAGCGCGTTCTTCGGCTTGGTCAGGATCTCGATCAGGGCGGCCTCGTCCAGGTCTTCCAGCGTGGCCACCACGGGAAGCCGGCCGATGAACTCCGGGATCAGCCCGAAGCGCAGCAGGTCCTCCGGCTCCACCTCGCGCAGGATGGCGCCCGTGCGGCGCTCGTCCGGAGAGCGGACGTCCGAGCCGTAGCCGATCCCGCTGCCCTTGCCGCGCGCCCCGATGATCCGCTCCAGCCCGGCGAAGGCGCCGCCGCAGATGAACAGGATGTTGGTGGTGTCGACCTGGAGGAACTCCTGCTGCGGATGCTTGCGCCCGCCCTGCGGCGGCACAGAGGCGACGGTGCCCTCCATGATCTTCAGCAGCGCCTGCTGCACGCCCTCGCCGCTCACGTCCCGGGTGATGGATGGGTTGTCGGACTTGCGGCTGATCTTGTCGACCTCGTCGATGTAGACGATGCCGCGCTGCGCCCGCTCGACGTTGTAGTCCGCCGCCTGCAGCAGCTTGAGGATGATGTTCTCGACGTCCTCGCCGACATAGCCCGCTTCCGTCAGCGTGGTGGCGTCCGCCATGGTGAACGGCACGTCCAGGATGCGGGCCAGGGTCTGCGCCAGCAGCGTCTTGCCCGAGCCGGTCGGCCCCAGCAGCAGGATGTTGGACTTGGCGATCTCGATGTCGTTGTTCTTGGCCCCGTGCGCCAGCCGCTTGTAATGGTTGTGGACAGCGACCGAGAGGACCTTCTTGGCATGCGACTGGCCGATGACGTAGTCGTCCAGGACCTTGCAGATCTCCTTCGGCGTCGGCACCCCGTCGCGGGACTTCACCAGATGGGTCTTATGCTCCTCCCGGATGATGTCCATGCACAACTCGACGCACTCGTCGCAGATGAACACGGTCGGCCCGGCGATGAGCTTGCGGACCTCGTGCTGGGACTTGCCGCAGAACGAACAATAGAGGGTGTTCTTGGAATCGCTGGTCTTGCTCATGAACACTCCACCCCCGGGGTCAACCGGGGTGCTTCCGAAAGCTTAGACCCCGCTCGCACGGGGAAACAAGGGCGCCACCCCCTCACGGACACGGGTCCGGAACGAGCCACGCCTCAGCTTTTGCTGGGGTCTGCAGGGGCCGGCCGGTTCTCCACGACGGTGTCGACCAGGCCGAAGTCACGTGCCTCCTCGGCCGACATGAAGCTGTCGCGCTCCAGCTTGCGCTCGATCACCTCGAGCGGCTGGCCCGTGTGGCGCACGTAGATCTCGTTCAGCCGGTGCCGCAGCGCCAGGATTTCCCGCGCCTGGATCTCGATGTCGGCCGCCTGGCCCTGCGCCCCGCCCGACGGCTGGTGCACCATGATCCGGGCGTTCGGCAGCGCATAGCGCTTGTCCTTCGCCCCGGCGCACAGCAGCAGGCTGCCCATCGACGCCGCCTGCCCGATGCACACCGTGCTCACCTGGCTGCGGACGTACTGCATGGTGTCGTAGATCGCGAGCCCGGCCGACACCACGCCGCCCGGGCTGTTGATGTAGAAGGAGATGTCCTTGCCGGGGTTCTCGCTCTCCAGGAACAGCAGCTGGGCGCATACGAGCGCACTCATCTCGTCGTACACCGGTCCGGTGAGGAAGATGATCCGCTCCTTCAGCAGGCGGGAATAGATGTCGTACGCCCGTTCACCCCGCGCAGACTGCTCCACCACCATGGGCACGAGCGAATTGAACGTCTCGATGGGGTGGCGATCCCTCATGGGCTAACTTCCTCGATCAGCAGGAGGTGCACCAAATCGTATGGTGCCAGCCGAATGTAAATAGAGTGTCAGCAGCCGGCTTCCAGTGCGGGCGCTACGCCGCTGCCGGCTCCGGCGGCTCCGCGGCCAGTTCCTCGGCGCTGACCACCCGGTCCTCCACCTGCGCCTGGTCCAGGATGTAGTCGACGACCTTGTCCTCGAAGATCGGGCCACGCAGGTTTTCCGCCGCCTGCGGGGTCTTGCGGAAGAACTCCAAGACCATGGCCGCCTTCTCGCCGTATTTGGCCGCCTCCGCACGCATGGCGCGGGTCATCTCCTCGGCGGAGACCTGCAGGCCCTGGCTGCGCCCCACCTCGGACAGCAGCAGTCCCAGCCGCACCCGGCGCTCGGCAATGGCGCGGTACTCGCCCTTCAGCGTATCCTCGTCCTTGCCCTTGTCCTCGTCGTCCTGGCGCCCGGCCTTGATGTCGGCCTCCACACGCGTCCAGATCTGGGTGAACTCGCCTTCGACCATGCTGGCCGGGACGGGAAAGTCGGCCTCCTTGGACAGGCGGTCCAGCAGGTCCCGCTTGATGCGCATGCGGCTGATCTGGTCGAACTCGCGCTGCATCTGGCGGGAGATGGCGCCCCGCAGATCTTCCAACGTCTCGAACCCCATCGTCTCCGCCAGCGCTTCGTCGACGGCGGGCACGAGGGCGGTCTTGAGCGCTTTGGCGACGATCTCGAACTGCGCCGTCTTGCCCGCCAGGTCGCGGCTGCCGTAATCCTCCGGGAAGGTCACGTCGATCGTCTTGGTCTCGCCCGGGCCCATGCCCTCCAGCTGCTCGGTGAAGCCGGGGATGAAGTTCGGTCCGGCCACCTCGATGTCCACGTCCGTGCCGGCGCCGCCGGGGAATGCCACGCCGTCGATGCGGCCGGTGTAGTCGACCGTCAGCGTCTCGCCCTTGGCCGCGGGGCGCGCGTCGGGCACGGGCTCCAGCGTGCGCTGCCGGCTGGCGATGTCGGCCAGGGCCTTGTCGATCGCATCGGCCGCCGGTTCCGCCTTCAGGCGGGTCAGCGACAGCGTCGCGAAGTCAGGCGGCGTGATCTCGGGCAGCAACTCCACCTCGACGGTGAACTCCAGGTCCTTGGCCGCGTCCGCCGGCTCCGGCATGCTCTTCACGTCGACCTTGGGCTGTGTGGCCGCCCGCAGGCCGCGGTCGGACAGCACCTGCTGCGTCGCATCGTTGACGCTGTCCTCCAGCACCTCGGCCATCACGGCCGTGCCGTAGCGCTGGCGCACCACCTTGTCCGGCACCTTGCCGGGGCGGAAGCCCGGCAGCTTCAACTGCCGGGCGATCTCCCCCAGCTTGGCGGACCGGCGGTCTTCGATGGAGGTGGACGGCACGACCACGGTGAAGCCGCGCATCAGCCCTTCGGAGAGCGTCTCGGTAACCTGCATGGGGACGGGAGTTCCTCAAAAGCCCCCCTGGAGCATCCAGGTGGGTTGTCCAAATGGCTGACAGCCCTCGGGCGGCGGATGCGGGCGGAGGGACTTGAACCCCCATGGCTTGCGCCACCAGAACCTAAATCTGGCGTGTCTACCAATTTCACCACGCCCGCCACCCTGCGGCCATGAGCGCGGGGTGTTACCCCACCCATCCCGACACGACAAGCCGCTGATCCCCGCCGCGCGAGGCCCACTTGTCGCCAGAGGGCTAACTCCATTCACCCGGTCTTAATACAGAACCGCAATAACCACGTCGGGTGGCGTGCCCCGGCGGTCGCGGTCAGACACCCTGCCGCGTCGGCAGTTCGAGGAGCACGGTATGCGGGGGTCCCGACGGTCCGTCGGCCGAGATGGCAGCGCGCTGACGCGCTACAGCCTCCGCATGGGCCAACTCGTCGAGCGGCACCTGGCCAGCGCCGCGTTGATCGCCGCCCGGCAGGAGGCGGAACGCGAGGCGGCGGAGGCGCGCCAGGCCAAGCTGGCCATCGAGATCGCCAACAACGCGCTGCGCGAGGAGATGGAGGTCCGCCTCGGCACCCAGTCCCGCCTCGCCTACCTGGCCAGTCACGACCCGCTGACGGCGCTGCCCAACCGCACGCTATTCAGCGGCCGGCTCAGCGCCGAGATCGAGGACTCGCGGGCCCAGGGCCATCGGCTCGCCCTGTTCTACATCGACCTGGACAACTTCAAGGACGTGAACGACACGCTCGGCCACGCCGTCGGCGACTCCTTGCTGCAGCAGGTGTCCGTCCGCATCGCCAGCGAGCTGCGTTCGGGCGACACCGTCGCACGACTGGGCGGCGACGAGTTCGCCGTGCTCCAGGTGGGGCCGAGCGGACCGTCCCAGGCCAGCGCGCTGGGGGAGCGGCTGATCGCCGCGCTGGCACAGCCGTTCGACATCGACGGTCGGACGATCTTCATCGGCGCCTCGATCGGCGTGACGCTGTTCCCGGACGACGCCGATGCCGTCGACCTGCTGCACCGCAACGCCGACCTGGCGATGTACCGGGCGAAGGCCGAGGGCCGGAACTGCTGCCAGTTCTACAACGCCGCCCTGAACGAGGCGGTCCATCGCCGGGCCTTCCTGGAGCAGGCGTTGCGCGAACCAAGCGTGCTGTCGCAGATGCAGCTCGCCTTCCAGCCGCAGGTGGACCTGCGGACGCTGCGGATCACCGGAGTGGAGGCGCTGCTGCGCTGGCACCATCCGGAGCAGGGGCTGATCCCGGCCGAGGAGTTCATCCCGCTCGCCGAGCGGACCGGGATGATCATCGATATCGGCGCATGGGTGCTGCGCGAGAGCTGCCACCAGGCCGTCCGCTGGTCGCGGGCCGGGCTGCCGCCGCTGACAATGGCGGTTAACGTCGCCACCGCCCAGTTCCGTTTCGGCAACATGCCGCGCCTGGTGGCCGCCGTGCTGGCGGAGACCGGCATGGCCGCCTCGCGCCTGGAGCTGGAGATCACCGAGACGGGCATCATGCACGACATGCACGTCGCGGCCGAGACGCTTGTGAACCTGCACCAGCAGGGCGTGGGCCTGGCGATCGACGATTTCGGCACCGGCTACTCGTCGCTGAGCTACCTGCGCAAGCTTCCGGTGGACCGGCTGAAGATCGACCGCAGCTTCGTCAACGACGTGACGTCCAACGAGGATGCCGCCGTCATCGCCACCACCATCGTCGAGCTCGCCCATGCCCTGCGGCTCGAGGTCGTGGCCGAAGGGGTGGAGACCGCCGAACAGGCGCGCTTCGTCCGCCAAACCGGGTGCGCCTTCGCCCAGGGCCATTTCTATAGCCGGCCGATCACGGCCGACGGCTTCGTCAGCCTGCTTGAACAGTCACCCAGACCGGAGTTGGCCCCATGAACGCGTTCACCACCATCGAACCGCCGCTCGCCGCGCTGGAGGCGACGCGGCACGATGGCATCCGCGCCGGGCGCGTCGTGTCCACCGCCGGCGCGCAGATCGTCGTCCTGCTGGAGCGCGACGTGGTGGCGCTGGACCGGGTCCAGATGGGTACGCTCGTCACGGTCCGCAGCCCGCATGGCACCGTCTACGGCATCGTCGAGGGGCTGAGCACACCCATGCCGCTGCAGCCCGGCGAAGGCGAGGAGCTGAAGATGGCGGAGATCGGCCTGCTCGGCGAGATGACGGACCGGGCGGCCGGCGGCTCCGGCAGCTTCCGCCGCGGCGTGTCGCGCCTGCCCTCCTTGGACGCCATCGTCCACGTGGCCGACCAGGAGGAGGCGTCCACCGTCTACGCCCTGCCGAACCGGCAGGCGATCTGCGTCGGGCATGTCCACCAGGACCCCCGGGTCGAGGCACGGGTCAGTATCGACGACCTGCTGTGCAAGCACTTCGCCCTGCTCGGCACCACCGGCACGGGGAAATCCTGCGCGCTGACCCTGCTGCTCAAGCGCATCCTGGAGCAGAGCCCGAACGGCCACGTCCTCCTGCTCGACCCGCATGGCGAGTATGGCCTGGCGTTCGGCGACCGGGCCGAGCAGCTGACGGTGGAGAGCTTCCGGCTGCCCTACTGGCTGTTCAACTTCGAGGAGCTGACGGAGATCGTCTTCGGACACGAGAAGCTTGCCGCGGCTGCCGAGATCATGCACCTGCGCGAGATCGTCCTCGCGGCCAAGCACAATTTCCTTGGCCGGCCGCGCGATGCGGGCTGGGTGACGGTGGACAGCCCGGTGCCCTACACGATGGGAGACGTGAACCGGCTGCTGGAGACGGCGATCGGCAGCCTGGACAACCGGAACAACCTGCCGGCCTACCTGCGGCTGAAGAGCCGGCTGACGAACCTGCAGAACGACCGCCGCCACGCCTTCATCTTCGACACCGGCTTCTTCGTCAGCGACACGCTCGGCGCGCTGCTCGGCCGGCTGTTCCGGGTCCCCGCGGACGGGAGGCCGCTGGCCATCCTCGACCTGGCGAGCATCCCGTCCGAGGTGCTGAACGTCGTGGTGGCGGTCATCTGCCGCCTGGCCTTCGACTTCGCGATGCTGGCCGGCCAGCGCTTCCCGCTGCTGCTGGTCTGCGAGGAGGCGCATCGCTACGCGCCGCAGGACCCCGCGCTTGGGTTCGAGCCGGCCAAGCGCGCGCTGTCGCGGATCGCCAAGGAAGGCCGCAAATACGGCATCAGCCTGGGCATCATCAGCCAACGCCCGTCCGAACTCGACCCGACGATCCTGTCCCAATGCAACACGGTGTTCGCGTTCCGCATGTCGAACGAGCGCGACCAGGAGATCATCCAGGTGGCCCTGTCCGACGCCTCGCCGGCGATGTTCTCCGCCTTGCCCTTCCTCGGTAACTCGGAGGCGATCGGGATCGGCGAGGGCGTCCCGGTGCCGATGCGGCTGCGCTTCGGCGAACTCGTCCGCGGCGAGCGGCCGCGCAGCAGCTCCGCCCCGTTCTCCGAGCGGTGGCAGGCGACGGACGACGACTCGGCGGAGGCGCTCGAGCGCCTGGTGGACGCGATGCGGGGCCGCCTAAGTGAAGCGGCGCTCTCCCCGGTGCCTGTCCAAGGCGCGCCGCGGCCTGAGTGAAGCGGCGCTTTCCCCGGTGCCTGTCCAAGGTCAAGTCGCGCCCCCAGAAGGCTCGGCTTGGGGCAGCCTGGATCGCCACACCGCGAAGAGGCGGCTCGACGGGGATGGGAGATGAACATTCTACCATCATCAGGGCAGACCGAAATCTTGCCGAGCCTGGCAGCGCCTTCCGCCCAACTTCGTCTGCCGCTGCATGGCAGCCTGTTCTTGGAATGAACACTCAGTCAAGCCGAGCATGATCCAACAGATCATGGTCCAGGCGGCGGTTCAGCCACGCAGCCGCACGCAACCGACGGCGCCAGGCGTCCCGGCGCCGTCCGGCCCGCTCGCCCGCGGTCAACCGCTTACGCAACCCTTGCAGACGCCCGAGAAGGGGCGGGTTGCTGCCGGCCGTGGCCACGACCTGCTCCAACGCCGCCAGGGCACCCGCGTAGTCTCCGCTCTTCTCCAAGGTGTTGACGTACAGGATCAACCGTCCGGGATGGGTGGGGTCCATCGCGATGGCGGTCCGGTGCCACGCCAACGCTTCGGCGAAACGGCCTGCCCGGCTCAACTCCATGGCGAGGCTCGACACGCAGGCCACTTGGGTCGGCGCCATCCGGACCGCCGCTTCCAACAGGCCGAGGCGCTCGGCCGGATCGCGGGATTGTTCGGCACGGGCGACCAGGTGCTGCGGCGACCGCTCCCGCCGCCGCCAAGCCTCCGCGACCAAGGCCCCCGCGTCGAACGTCCCGTGGCAGACCGCCAGTACGAGGTCCTGCAGCAGCCCGACCTCCTGCAGGTAGCCGCTGACGGTGTGCCCAGCCTGCGGCAGCGGGACGGACGTGAAAGAGAAAGCCGGCTGGAACAGGGCGGCATGCCAACCGTCCAGGTCCTGCGGGTCGTAGACCAGGTAGGCTTCGTCCAGCACCGGAAGCGGCAGGCGCTGCTCCCACACCGGCTTGAACCGCTCGCTCGTCTCCCGCCATCGCCGCTCGAACTGCACGACCGACGGGTCGACGGAGAACTGCGGCGACAAGGCCAAGGCACAATGGGCGCCAGCGAGCCCGGCCAGGCGGATCGCCGCGTAGCCACCCATGCTCGACCCGTAGGTGACCACTCGGCGGTAGCCGCGCGTGGCGATGTGCACCGGCAGCATCGCCGCCTCCATCTCGGGATACTGGTACCAGTCGTTCTCGGCGGAGAGCACATGGATCGCGTCGATGCCGCGGGACCGGAAAAACGCCTCCCCGAAACCCGGCCGGTCGAGCGTCCGATGGTCGCTGAACGAGTCGAACGTCACCACGCAGCAGGCGGCGGAGAAGCCTGCCTGCTGGCGCACGGCCAGGTTGGCGCTGCGGAAAAGCTCGACGGTCACGTCCGCTGGCATGCCGCCTATCTAAGGCGCGGCAGCAGCGGAATGGAAGACTACGCTTGCCTCACCCCTGTTTGACGAGCATCGCCTGGGAGGTCGCAAGCTCCATCGGGTGTTCACGGCGGCCGACCAGGAACTCGGCGAACGCCTCCCGCACGCCATCCAGATAGGAGTAGTCGTGCGACAGGATGACGCCGCCCGGCACCATCCGCGGATAGAAGAACTCCAGGCAGGCGAGCGTGCTCGACTTCAAGTCCACGTCCAAGTGCACGAAGGAGAACCGGCGCCCGGCACAAGGGTGCGCCGTCTCGGGAAACAGGCCCGGGTGGTAGCTGACCTCCCGGCAATCGGCGAGGAACGAGCGCACGGAGGCCAGCGAGGCGGCATAGTGGCCCTTCCGCATCCGCCTGTGCTCGTCCGCATCCGGGTCCGGCAGGCCGATGAAGGTATCGAACAGATGCAGCGGCCGGCCATGGCTGGCCAGGCTGATCAGCTTGGCGGACACTCCCTGGTAGACGCCGACCTCGGCCATGTCGCCGTCGAACATCCGCTGCGACCGCGCCATAGAGTAGACGGTGAACGCCTCGTTCCCGCTCAGCAGCGACTCGCGGCCGCGCCGGGCCGAGCGGATGGTCGACATGACCTCCCGCTCCTTGTGGCCCTGCAGGATCCCAAGTTCGAGTCGGGCCAGCACGCCGATCGAGAAGCGCCGGACAAGCCGGCTCGCGGCGATCATCCTGTGCAACCGCGCGCTGTCGAACGGCCGGCGCACCTTCAGGCCGGTGGCCGAATGCGCGGCCGGCCCGCTCTCACGGGCTGAAATACCTGACATGATGTCTGCCTCGCTCTGTCTCGCCGTACCGGAAAGGTCCGGGGCGGAACCGGCGGATGCCGGCCGACGGAGGCTCATTACGTTGCCTGGTGCCCCAAGTTCATTGTCCTTGCGGATAGGTGGTCCGCGCGGCCCTAGATGCCGAGGATCGGCGCCAGCACGTGCACGATCAACAGGATCAGGAACACGGTCAGCAGGATGCGGAACAGGCCGCCGAACAGCCGGACGACGGCGACGATGAACAACACTGCCACCAGGAGGATGATGGTGCCATGCAGGCGGCCGGGCACCCCGATCTGGACGAGGAGTTCCCGCAGGAAGCCCTCGATGACCCCGAAGATCGCCATGAACGCGCCGAGCAAGGCCCGAAACCAACCGGTGAGGGTGTCCAGAGCTTGATCGACCGGACTCATGCTTGCCACTCCATTCCGGCCGGGTGTTTATCCGGCCGGCGCCGCCCTTGTCACGCGAGGGTGGCTTGACCCGGCGCGGCTTGGAGCGGAAGCCAGACTGATGCTGACTTGGTTCGAACGGATCATCAACCCGACCGCAGCCCCGCCCCCGGGGGAGCCGCCGGACGGGCTGGCCGCGTTCTACTGGCACTTCATCCGGCAGTCGCGCTGGCTGGTCGTGGCCCTGTTCGGCGTCGGCATGCTGACGGCGCTGGTTGACAGCGTGCTGCCGGTCTTCGTCGGCCGCGTCGTCTCCCTGGTCAGCCGCTTCTCCCCGGCCGAGCTATGGGCACGGGCGCATTGGCAGCTGCTCGGCATGGCGGCCACCATGCTGATCGGCCGGCCGGCGGCGATGCTGCTGCGCAACCTGGTCACCAACCAGGCGATCGCCCCCGGCATGACCAACATGATCCGCTGGCAGAGCCACTGGCACGTGGTGCGGCAGAGCTGGACGTTCTTCCAGAACGACTTTGCCGGGCGGATCGCCAACCGGGTGATGCAGGTCGGCCCGGCGCTGCGCGAGAGCGTGGTGGGGACCACCAACGCCGTCTGGTACATCATCGTCTATGGCGGCAGCGCCATGCTGCTGCTGGCGCAGGCGGACGCCGTCCTGGCCTTGCCGATCGCCGCCTGGTTCGTGTGCTACGTCGTGCTGCTGCGCTACTTCGTGCCGCGGGCGCGCAACCGTTCCCGCCGGGTGTCGGAGCTGCGCTCGGGCCTGACCGGGCGGGTGGTTGACAGCTACACCAACATCCTGACGGTCAAGCTGTTCGCCCGGGCACGGGACGAGGACGCGCACGTCCAGGACTCGATGGACGAGCACACCGCCGCCTACCGCAACCAGTTCCGCCTGATCACCCAGTTCGTGCTGGCCCTGCATGGCCTGAACGCCTGCATGGTGGTGGGCACGGGGGCGTTGGCGATCTGGCTGTGGACCCGGGGCACCGTCAGCGTCGGCACCGTGGCGATGGCGCTCCCGCTCGCCTGGCAGCTGTCCAACATCGCCGGGTGGGTGTCCGACAACGTGACCTCCATCTTCGAGAACGTCGGCGTGGTGCAGGACGCGACCCGCTCCATCGCCGTGCCGCGCCAGCAGCCGGATGCACCCGGCGCGCGCCCGATGATCGTGTCGGAGGGCGCGATCCGTTTCGAGCGGGTGTGTTTCGGCTACGGCACTGACCGCGGCGTGCTGCACGGCGTGGACCTGGACATCCGGCCCGGCGAGCGGATCGGGCTGGTCGGCCAGTCCGGCGCCGGCAAGTCGACGCTGGTCAACCTCCTGCTCGGCTTCTACACGCCGGAGGCAGGCCGCATCCTGATCGACGGACAGGACATCGCGGGGGTGACGCAGGAAAGCCTGCGCGGGGAGATCGGGATGGTGACGCAGGATACTTCCCTGCTGCACCGCTCCATCCGCGACAACATCCGCTACGGCCGGCCGGATGCGCCCGATGCGGAGGTGATCGACGCCGCCCGGCGCGCCCATGCCGACGAGTTCATCCAGACGCTGCAGGACTGGAACGACCGCCGCGGCTACGAGGCGCATGTGGGCGAACGCGGCGTGAAGCTGTCCGGCGGCCAGCGCCAGCGGATCGCCATCGCCCGGGTGATCTTGAAGGATGCGCCCATCCTGGTACTGGACGAGGCGACGAGCGCCTTGGACTCGGAGGTCGAGAACGCGATCCAGGAGCAGCTGGAGGGGCTGATGGATGGCCGCACCGTCATCGCCATCGCCCACCGCCTGTCGACCCTGGCCCGGATGGACCGGGTGGTCGTGCTGGACGGGGGCCGCATCGTGGAACAGGGCACCCACGCGGGGCTCCTGGCCGCCGGCGGTGCGTATTCAAGACTGTGGCTGCGGCAGTCCGGCGGCTTCCGGGAGGCCTTGCCGACAGCTACGGTGTAGCTGTCGCTGCCAATAGCTGACCATGTTGCCGTCGACCTCCAGCACCATCAAGTTCCAACCGCGCAACCCAAGATGCGTGGGCAGCGGTTTTGATGCCGCCGCCGTTCTTGACACCCTTGTAACCCGCCGTTAGCAAGCGCTCGCCTTCTGGCTGCCCGCATCCGCGGGCGCGGAGAGCGGAATGGATGACGATTTCGAACGCCGCCTGCACGCCGCGCGGGCCAAGCGGGCGCCGGCTGAGGGGGCGACCCGGTCGGTCGGTGCCTCGGCCTGGGGGGTCGGCACGCGGGTCGGGGTGGAACTGCTTTCCGCCCTCGTCGTGGGCGTCGGGATCGGCTGGGCGTTGGATCGCTGGTGGCATACCTCACCCCTGATGCTGGTGATCGGTGTGCTCCTGGGCGGTGCGGCGGGGGTGGCAAACGTGTGGCGCCTGATGGCGCCGAAGAAGGGACGGGGTAGTGGCTGAGGCTTCGGCACCGACGATCGACGCCCTCGGGCAGTTCAGGCTGCACCATGGCTGGGGCCTGATCGGCAAGTCCGTCAACTTCACCCAGTCCGACGCCTGGATGGTCGCCGCCGGGCTCATCGTCCTGTTCATGCTGGTCTACGGCATGCGGAACCGGGCCGTCGTGCCGGACCGGCTGCAGTCGCTGGCGGAGATCAGCTACGGCTTCATCGAGAAGATGTGCGTGGACCAGATCGGCGAGGAGGGGCGGCGCTTCTTCCCCTTCATCTTCACGCTGTTCTTCTTCGTGCTGATGGGCAACCTGCTCGGTCTGCTGCCCTTCGCCTTCACCTACACCAGCCATATCGCGGTCACGGGCGCCTTGGCCGTGCTGGTGATCGTCTTCGTCACCGTCGTGGCGATCCGCGAGAACGGCCATCACTTCTTCACCGAATACTTCTTTCCGCCCGGCGCGCCCAAGCTGCTGGCGCCGCTGATCATCCCGGTGGAGATCATCTCCTACCTGTCGCGGCCGGTCAGCCTTTCGATCCGTCTGTTCGCCAACATGGTCGCCGGCCACGTGATGTTCGAGGTGTTCGCCACCTTCATCCTGATGCTATCGGCGGCCGGCGTGCTCGGCACGATCGGCGCGGTCGGGCCGCTGGCGATCAACGTCCTGCTGGTCGGGTTCGAACTGCTGGTGGCCTTCCTGCAGGCCTACGTGTTCGCCATCCTGACCTGCATCTACCTGCACGACGCAGTGCATCTGCACTAGCCGTCCGACAGACCCTCACCCCAACACAGAAGGACTTGAACCATGGACGTCGCCGCCGCTAAGGCCCTCGGGGCTGGTATCGCCGTGATCGCGCTCGCGGGCGTGGGCATCGGCATCGGCAACATCTTCTCCGCGCTGGTGACCAGCGTGGCGCGCAACCCCTCCGCCCGCGACCAGGTGTTCGGCCTCGGCATCCTGGGCTTCGCACTGACGGAAGCGGTGGCGCTGTTCGCCCTGCTGATCTCGTTCCTGATCCTGTTCACCTGATCCGCTAGGTCCGCGATGCGCCGCCTCCATTGGGCCGGCATCGCCCTCCTGCTCATGGCCGCCGGGCCGGAGAAGGAGGGCATGCCGCAGCTGAACTTCAAGACGCCGCTGACGGTCAGCCAGGTGGTGTGGGGTGCGATCATCTTCACCCTGCTCTACATGCTGTTGTCACGCTGGGCGCTCCCGAAGGTCGCGAGCGTCGTGGAGGACCGGCGCAGCCGGATCGGCACGGACCTGGACACGGCCCGTGCCTCCAAGACAGAGGCGGATGCCGCCGTGGCCGAGGTCACGGAGGCCACCCGGCGGGCGCGGTCGGAAAGCCAGTCAGCCATCGCGACGGCGACGCAGCAGGCCAAGGCCGAGGCAGCCAAGCAGGCGGCCGCTGCCAACGCCGTGCTGGATGCACAGCTCAGCGAGGCGGAGAGCCGCATCGCCACGGCGCGGACCGCCGCGATGGGCGCCTTGCGCCAGGTTGCCGCCGAGACGGCGACGACGGTCGTCACCCGGCTGACCGGGCGCGCTCCGGATCCGGCTGTGGTCGACCGCGCCGTCGGCGGCCTGCTCCCCGCCGCGGCGCACTGAGGACGAAGCGATGCACGGGTTTTTCGCCGAACCGCGGTCCTGGGTCGCGATCGCGTTCGTCATCTTCTTCGCCGTGTTCGGGTCGCGGATATGGACCGCGCTGGCTGCCATCCTGGACAAGCACGGCGCCACGATCCGGGCCGAGCTGGAAGAGGCAAGCCGCCTGCGCGAGGAGGCCGAGCGCATGCTGGTCGACGCCAATGCAAAGCGCGAGGCGGCCCTGGACGAGGCGCGTGCGCTGATCCAGTCCGCCCACGCCGAGGCCGCCCGCGTCGCCGAGCAGTCGCGCAGCGATGCCGCGGCAGCCGGCAAGCGCCGCGAGCAGATGGCGATGGACCGCATCGCCGCCGCCGAAAAGGCCGCCCTGGCCGACGTGCGCATCGCCGCGGCCGACATCGCCGCCCGGGCAGCGCAGGAGGTGATCGCGGCGACGCTTTCGGCCGAAGCCGACGCCACGATCATCGACCGCGCCATCGCGGGGCTGCCCAGCGCCCTGGTCCGCCGCGCAGCATAACGCGACCCGCATCCGGCGCGGCTGCGCCCTTCCCTTCTGGGAGAGGGTCCGAAGGCACCTTCCTCTTACTCTGCCGCCCGCATAGGCTGGCCATCAACAACATTGGAGACATCCGGAATGGCTTCGACCTCCCGCCTGGCGGCGGCCTGCCTTGCCGCGGCACTCGGCCTGTCCACCCTGCCTGCCTCCGCCGCGACCTTCCGCTGGGCCAACGACGGCGACGCCAACTCCATGGACCCGTACACCCGCAGCGAGACGTTCCTGCTGACCTTCACGCAGAACTTCTATGACCCGCTTGTGCGTCGGGACAAGAACCTGAAGGTGGAGGCGGCTTTGGCGGAAAGCTGGGAGCAGCCGAACGATACCACCTGGCGTTTCCACCTGCGCCATGGCGTGAAGTTCCACGACGGCACGCCCTTCACCGCCGACGACGTGGTGTTCAGCTATAACCGGGTGGTCGCACCGGGCAGCCAGCTCAACGGCTACATGCAGGCCGTCACGGGCGTGAAGAAGATCGACGACTACACCGTCGACTTCCTGACCAAGGTGCCGGACCCGATCTTCCTGGAGGAGATCACGAGCTGGGCGATCATGTCGAAGGCGTGGTGCGAAGCCAACCATGCCGAGCAGGCGATGGACCTCACCAAGAAGGACGAGAACTTCGCCACCCGGCACGAGAACGGGACGGGCCCCTTCGTCCTGGACGAGCGCGAGCCGGACCGCCGCACCACCATGCACGCCTTCACCGGCTGGTGGGACAAGCGGACGGGCAACGTCGACAAGGTCGAGTTCGACGTCATCGGCAATGCCGCCACCCGCGTCGCCGCCCTGCTGTCCGGCGACATCGACATGATGTACACCGTGCCGCCCCAGGACGTCCCGCGCCTGCAGGCCAATGCGGACCTGAAGGTGTTGGAGACGCCGGAGCTGCGGACGGTGTTCCTTGGCTTCGACGAGACCCGCGACGAGTTGCTGAAGTCCGACGTGAAAGGCAAGAACCCGTTCAAGGACGTCCGGGTCCGCCAAGCCTTCAACGAGGCGGTGGACATCAAGGCGATCCAGGCCCGTGTGATGCGCGGCGAGTCTCACCCGACCGGCCTGATGTACGGCCCGGGGGTGAACGGCTGGACGGAGGCGTCGGACGGCCGCTATCCCTACGACACGGCCGATGCCAAGAAGCTGCTGTCGGAGGCCGGCTACCCGAACGGCTTCGGCGTGACGCTGGACTGCCCGAATGACCGCTACATCAATGACGAGGCGATCTGCCAGGCCGTGACCGCCATGCTGGCCCGCATCGGCGTGAAGGTGACGCTGAACGCGCAGACGCGGCTGAAATATTTCGCGGAAATCAGCAACCCGGATTACCACACCAGTTTCTACATGCTCGGCTGGACGCCGAACACGTATGACGCGCTCAACGCCCTGTTCAATCTCGCCGGCACCCGCAACGGTACGCGCGGCATCTTCAACGACGGCGGCTATTCCAACCCCAAGTTCGATGCGCTGCTGGACCAGATCGCCGTCCAGACTGACCCGGCCAAGCGCCAGGCAGAGATCCTTGAAGCGTCCCAAATTATCAAGGACGATGCGGCTTTCATGCCGCTGCACCAGCAGGTGGTCGTCTGGGCCGCCCGCAAGACCGTCGACCTGGTCGAGCAGGCGGATGACGGCTTCCAGCTCCGCTTCGTATCGGTGAAGTAGGGCACCAACCGCCCACCCGCTGAGAGGACGTAGGGTGGGGTGCCAAGGCGAACCCCGCCCTACGGCACCGGTCAGGACGGATCGGCCATGGCGGCTATTCCGCCGCCATCGCATACGTCTCCAACGGGGCGCAGGTGCAGACCAGGTTGCGGTCGCCGTACACGTTGTCCACCCGCTTGACCGGCGGCCAGTATTTCTGCGACCGCACCCAGGCCAACGGAAAGGCCGCCTCGGCCCGGCTGTAGGCGTGCTGCCACGTCTCCGCCATCACCTCGGCCGCCGTGTGCGGCGCATTCTTCAGCACGTTGTCCGCCCGGTCCCTTCGCCCCTCCCCGATCGCCGCGATCTCGGCGCGGATCGCCAGCATGGCCTCGCAGAACCGGTCCAGCTCGGCCAGCGGTTCGCTCTCCGTCGGTTCGATCATCAGCGTGCCGGCGACCGGCCAGGACATGGTCGGCGCGTGGAAGCCATAGTCTTGCAGGCGCTTGGCGATGTCCTCCACCATGACGCCCGCCTCCGCCTGGAACCCGCGGCAGTCGATGATGCATTCATGCGCCACGCGGCCCCCCTGCCCGGCATACAGCACCGGGAACGCCCCGCGCAGCCGGGCCGCGACGTAGTTGGCGTTCAGGATCGCGACTTCGGACGCGCGGGTCAGCCCGGCGGCACCCATCATCCGTATGTAGGCGTATGAGATCGGCAGGATCAGCGCGGAGCCGAACGGCGCGGCACTCACCGGGCCGAACCCGCCGGCCGGGCCGGCATCCGGCCGCGCCGGATGGTTCGGCAGATGCGGCGCCAGGTGCGCGGCCACGCCGATCGGCCCCACGCCCGGCCCGCCGCCGCCATGCGGGATGCAGAACGTCTTGTGCAGGTTCAGGTGGCACACATCCGCGCCGATCGCCGCCGGGCTCGTCAGCCCCAGCTGCGCGTTCATGTTGGCGCCGTCCATGTAGACCTGGCCGCCATGCTCGTGGATCGTGGCGCAGATCGCGCGGATTTCGCCTTCGAACACGCCGTGCGTGGACGGATACGTCACCATCAGCGCCGCCAGCCGGTCCGCATGCTGCCCCGCCTTCGTCCGCAAATCCGCCAGGTCGACGTTGCCGTCCCGGTCGCAGCCGACCACCACGACGCGCAGCCCCGCCATGGCCGCGCTCGCCGGGTTGGTGCCGTGGGCCGAGGACGGGATCAGGCACACATCGCGCCCGCCCTGCCCGCGGGACGCATGGTAGGCGCGGATCGCCAGCAGCCCGGCATATTCCCCCTGCGAGCCGGCATTCGGCTGCAGCGACACCGCCGCGAAGCCGGTCGCCGCCGCCAGCCAGCCGGCCAGCCGCTGCACCAGCGTGTTGTAACCGACGGTCTGCTCGGCCGGCGCGAACGGGTGGATGTCCGCGAAGCCCGGCAGCGTCACCGGCACCATCTCCGCCGTGGCGTTCAGCTTCATCGTGCAGGACCCAAGCGGGATCATGGAGCGGTTGAGTGCCACGTCCTTGTCTTCCAGCCGCTTCAGGTAGCGCAGCATCTCGTGCTCGGAGCGGTGCGCGCCGAAGACGGCCTGCGGCAGCACCGGGGTGCCGCGCAGCGACGCCGCCGGGATCGCCGCCGGCGCACCCCCGAGTCCGGCCCCCAGCACGTCGGCCAGCGTGCCGAGTTCGGCCGCCGTCACCGTCTCGTCCAGCGCGATCGCCACGCCGGTGGCGTCCAGCCGCCGCAGGTTGAAGCCGGCGGCCACCGCGCGGGCCATCAGCCCATCGGCATCCGCCACCTCCAGCGCGATCGTGTCGAAGAAGCTGTCGTGCCGCAGCGCCAGCCCGGCCCGGACGGCCACGTCCGCCAGCGCCCGCGCCTGCAGGTTCACCCGGCGCGCGATCCGTACCAGCCCCTGCGGACCGTGCCAGACGGCATACATCCCCGCCATGACCGCCAACAGCACTTGCGCGGTGCAGATGTTGCTCGTCGCCTTCTCCCGGCGGATGTGCTGCTCGCGGGTCTGCAACGCCAGGCGCATCGCCGGCTGCCCGGCCGCGTCCTGCGACACGCCCACCAGCCGGCCGGGCATCACCCGCTTGAACTTGTCCTGCGTGGCGAAGAACGCCGCGTGCGGGCCGCCGAAGCCCATCGGCACGCCGAAGCGCTGCGACGAGCCGACCACCACGTCCGCCCCCATCTCGCCCGGCGGCGTCAGCAGCACCAGGCTCAGCAGGTCCGCGCACACGATCGCCAGGGCCCCCGCCTCGTGCGCCGCCGCGATCTCCGCATGCAGGTCCCGCACGGCGCCGGACGTTCCCGGATATTGCAGGATGACGGCGAAGGGCTGCGCCGCCCCGATCGCCGCCGTGTCGCCGGGCGCGAAGGTGGCCAACGTCCAGCCCAGCGGATGCGCCCGCGTCGCCAACACCGCCGCCGTCTGCGGATGCAGGTCGGCGCACAGCGCGACCGTCTCCGACTTGCTGCGAGAGGAGGCGTGCGCCATCGCCATCGCCTCGGCCGCCGCCGTCGCCTCGTCCAGCAGGGAGGCGTTGGCGATCGGCATGCCCGTCAGGTCGCAGACCATGGTCTGGAAGTTCAGCAACGCCTCCAGCCGGCCCTGCGCCAGCTCCGCCTGGTAGGGCGTGTAGGCGGTGTACCAGCCCGGGTTCTCCAGCACGTTGCGCGCGATCACCGGGGGCACGAAGGTGCCGTGGTAGCCCTGCCCGATCAGCGAGCGCAGCCGCTGGTTCTGCCCGGCCAGCCCGCGCAGTTCCTCGATGACGGCGATCTCGCCGATCGCCTGGGGCAGGCCCTGCATCGGCAGGGTGCGGATGTCGCCGGGCACGGTCTGCGCCGCCAGCGCCTCCAGGCTCTCGGCGCCGACCAGCCGGAGCATCGTGGCGATGTCCGCCTCGGCGGGGGCTACGTGGCGGGCGACGAAGCTGTCCTCCAGCGCGGCGAGTTCGGCCAGCACGTCCATCATGCCGCCTCCGCCACCAGCGCGTCGTAGGCCGACTGGTCGAGCAGGGCGTCGAACGCGGCCGGATCGGCGAGTTGCAGCTTGAAGAACCAGCCTTCCCCGGCCGGGTCGCGGTTCGCCAGCGCCGGATCGTCCGTCAATGCGGCGTTCACCTCGGTCACGCGACCGGCCAGCGGAGCATATACGTCGCTGGCGGCCTTCACCGACTCGACGACGGCCACGGCTTCGGCCTCGGCCACCTCGCGGCCGGGCTCGGGCAGTTCCACGAACACGAGATCACCCAGCGCATCCTGTGCGTGGGTGGTGATGCCGACGGTGGCGAGGCTGCCGTCCAGGCGAACCCATTCGTGGTCCTTGGTGTAACGGATCATAGGCGGGCTCCTCTAGCGTGCGTAGCGGTGGGGGACGAACGGCAGGGCGGTGACGCGGGCCGGCAACGCCTTGCCCCGCACCAGCAGGTCGAGCATCTGGCCTTCGGCGGACAGGTCACGGCGGACATAGCCCATGGCGACCGGGCCGCCCGCCGTGGGACCGAAGCCGCCGGAGGTGACGGTGCCGGCGCTGGTGCCGTCCGCCGCGGCGATGACGGTCTCGGCCCGCGCGGGCGCACGACCATCCGGTCGCAGGCCCACGCGCAGCCGGGTGGGGCCGTGCGCCAGCTGATCCAGGATCGGCACGGCGCCGGGGAAATCCTTCGTCTCCCGCCGGCGCTTGGCGACGGTCCAGGGCAGGTTCGCCTCGACCGGGGTGGTCAGCTCGTCGATGTCGTTGCCATACAGGCACAGCCCGGCCTCCAGCCGCAGGCTGTCGCGCGCGCCCAGCCCGGCGGGTGCGACCTCCGGCTCGGCCAGCAGGCGCTCGGCGAATGCCTCGGCATCGGCACCGGGCACGGAGATCTCGAACCCGTCCTCCCCGGTGTAGCCGGAGCGGCTGATCCACACCGGGATGCCGGCAATGGTCAGCGCGGCGACCTGCATGAAGCCGAGCGCCGCCGCCTCGGGCGACAGCCGGGCCATGGCGGTGACGGCCGCCGGGCCCTGCAGCGCCAGCAGCGCGCGGTCGTCATGCCGCTCCGCTGCGATCTGCGGGATGCGGGTGGCGAGGTGCTGCGCGTCGGCCGCCTTGCGGCTGGCGTTGACGATCAGCAGCAGGCGGTCACCGTGGTTGGCGACCATGAGGTCGTCCAGGATGCCGCCGGCCTCGTCCAGGAACAGGGTGTAGCGCTGCCGCCCCGGCTTGATGCCCAGCATGTCGCCGGGCACCAGCGTCTCGAGCGCCGCGGCAGCTTCCGCCCCGTGCAGGCTGATCTGACCCATGTGCGACACATCGAACAGCGCCGCGCGTTCGCGGCACTGGGTGTGCTCCGCCATGACGCCGGAGGGGTATTGCACCGGCAGCTCATACCCGGCGAACGGCACCATGCGGGCGCCGAGCCGGCGGTGCAGCGCGTCCAACGGCGTGAAGCGCAGGATGTCGGCGTCAGGGTCCTGCAGGTCGCTCGGGAGGATTTCGGACAAGGCAGTCTCCGCGCAGAAAGGCCGCCCGCCGGCGACATTGCCTGCAGGAGCGACCCCCCTCTGTCACGGTACCTGAGAGATTCGGGTGCGGCGTGCACACCCTTACTCCGTCGGTGCGGCCCTGAGCGATGGGCCGGCTTTCCAGAGACCCTGGCGCCGTGCGGTCCTTTGTGCCTGAGCGTTTCCGGGGGCCGGTTGCGCCTTCGGCGGCGGACGAATCCGCTCTCTCCCGCACGGGTTGTTCGGGCAGGGCGACCATGGCGGAAGCGGGCGACCAGCGCAACCAGAGATACGGTCCATCACGCCCCATGGGCGAGCGGCGCGCCCGAGGAGCCGGGTTCAGGCCGCCTTCAGCCCCGCGGCAAACCCTTCGACGTCCATCTGAAGCTGCGCCGCGCGGTGGGACAGGCCTTCGGCCGCGTGGAGCAGTTGCGCCGCCGCAACGCCCGTCTGGCTGGCGCCCGAGCTCATGGCGCCGACCATCGCCGTCACCTCGCTCGTCCCCGATGCCACGGCCGAGGCGTTGGTGGCGATCGTCTCGGTCGCCTGCTCCTGCTGCTCCACCGCCTGGGCGATGTCGGTCGCCATCATCTCCAACTCGCAGATCGCGGCCACCACGTCGCCGACACCGCTGGCCGCCTCCTGCACGGCGGACTGCATCTCCAGTATCTGCGCGCCGATGCTCTCCGTGGCGCGGGTGGTCTGGCTGACCAGCTTCTTCACCTCGCCGGCGACGACGGCGAACCCGCGGCCGGCATCGCCCGCGCGCGCCGCCTCGATCGTGGCGTTCAGCGCCAGCAGGCTGATCTGCCCGGTGACGTGCCCGATGATCCCGGTGATCGTCCCGATCCGCTGCGCCGCCGCCAGCAGCGCGTGGATGACGCTGTCGACTTGCCGCGCCTGTTGCGCCGCCTGCGCCGCGCGCCGCGTCGACTTGGTGGCCCGGTCCGTGATCATCGCGACCGATTGCGCCAGTTCCGCGGCGGAGGACGCGACCGACTGCACGCCGTCTGCCGCCCGTTCGCTCACCGATAGGGCGCGGTTCGCCTGGCCGTCCGTGGTCGCAGCCGTGTCCCGCATGGTGCCCGCCGTGCCTTTCAGCTCCAGCGCGGACGACGCGAGGTCGGACGCCATGCTGCCGAGCCGGCTGCGTATGTCCAGCGCCAAGGCCGTTTGCGACTGCAACCGCGCGGCTTCCAGGGCGCACCGCGTCTCGTCCTGCGCCTGCCGCAGCCCGGCCACCTCGCGCGACTGGTCGCGGAAGAACAACACGGCCTTGGCCATGCTGCCGATCTCGTCGCTGCGGTGGGCATCGGGCACGTCCACCCCGGTCTCGCCGGCGGCAAGCCGCTCCATGACGGCCTGCAGCCGCAGGATCGGTCGGCTGATGCCGCGCCCGATCAGCAGCATCATCAGCCCTGCCGACAGCAGGATGGCACCGACCAGGCCGCCCATCCGGAGCGCCCGCTGCATCACCGCGCGGTTGACGTCGTCCACGTACGCGCCGGCCTGGATGGCCCAGTTCCACGGCGCATAGGTCCCGACATAGCTGATCTTCGGCAGCTCCGGCCCGCCGGCGGCGCGCGGCACCGAGTAGCTGACGTAGCCGCCACCCGCCTGGGCGACGGCGATGATGTCGGCCACCAGATGCTTGCCCGAGCCGTCGACGTAGCCGATGCGGTTCACCCCCTCGTTCTTCGGATTGCCGTGCACGAGCGTCACGCCGTCGAATTGGTAGACACCGTAATAATCCTCGTGATCCCAGCGCATCGCCCTGATGGCACGCATGGCCACAAGCTTGGCCTGGTCGGGAGTGAGGCCGGATGCCTGGGACCGCGCGTCGATGGCGGCGATGAGGCGAAGTGCGCTCTCGACCATGCTGTGGGTCTTCGCCTTGCGCTCCTCGATGAACGTGCTGCGGATCAGCCAAAGGTCGCCGGCGGTGAGCGCGGCGAAGGCCATCAGCAGCACGGCGGCGGCAAGCAGCAGACGATGGGTGATGCGGAGATGCATCCAGCGCAACTTCCGGGAGTGACGCCGGGTTGTCGCACCAAACACTCTAACGGATGGTGAATCGGCGGCGGCGCTATCGAGTCCCGGCCGCGAAGCGCACGGCTTCCTCTGCCGCCCTGAACAGCGCTCTCGCCTTCTGGCGGGATTCTTCATACTCCGCCTCGGCCGTGCTGTCGGCGACCACGCCGCCGCCGGCCTGCACGTGCATCGTGCCGTCCTTCACCACCGCGGTCCGCAGCCCGATGCAGGTGTCCATCGTCCCGTCCGCGGCGAAATAGCCGATACAGCCGCCGTACAGCCCGCGGCGCACCGGCTCCAGCTCCTCGATGATCTCCATGGCGCGGATCTTGGGCGCACCCGTCAGCGTGCCGGCGGGGAAGCCGGCGACCAGCGCGTCCACCGCATCCAGCCCCTCCGCCAGCTGCCCCTCCACGTTGGAGGAGATGTGCATGACGTGGCTGAACCGCTCGATCATGAAGCTCTGGGTCACCTTCACCGTGCCGGTCGCCGACACCCGCCCCACGTCGTTGCGGCCGAGGTCGAGCAGCATCAGGTGCTCCGCCCGCTCCTTCGGGTCGCCCAGCAGCTCGGCCTCGAGCGCCGCGTCCTCCGCCGGTGTGTCGCCCCGGCGCCGGGTCCCGGCGAGCGGCCGGATGGTGACGGTGCCGTCGCGCAGGCGAACCAGGATTTCCGGGCTGCTGCCCACCACGGCGAAGCGGCCGAAATCGAGGAAGAACAGGAACGGCGCCGGGTTGATCCGCCGCAGCGCCCGGTAGAGCGCGAAGGGCGGCAGCCCGAACGGCGCGGAGAAGCGCTGCGACGGCACCGCCTGGAAGATGTCGCCGGCGACGATGTACTGCTTCATCCGCTCGACCATCGCCTCGAACGCGGCGCGGTCCATGTTGGCGACCGGCTCGGGCGGCGGCAGCGCCACCGGCGGTGCGGCGCGCGGCAGCGGGCGCGCCAGGGCAGACTGCGCGTCGGCGATGCGGGCCTGCGCCTCGCCCCAGGCCTGCTCCGCCGACACGCCGGGCGACGGTCGCACCGGGACGGCCAGGGTCAGCTCGTCGCGCACGGTGTCGAACACGGCGAACAGCGTCGGCCGCAGCATCAGCGCGTCCGGCAGGCCCAGCACGTCGGGGTTGTCCGCCGGCAGCCGCTCCATCAGCCGGGCCATGTCGTAACCCAGGTAGCCGAACAGCCCGCCGCACATCGGCGGCACGCCCGGCGGCAGCGCCATGCGGCACTCCGCGATGATCGCGCGCAGGCTGTCCAACGCCGGCCGCTCGTCCGCCACATAGGCATGCGGCGCAGCCAGCGCGTTGCGGTTCACCTCCGCCCGGCCACCCGCGCAGCGCCACAGCAGGTCCGGCGCCATGCCTATGATGGAATAGCGGCCACGCGAGGCGCCACCCTCGACGCTCTCCAGCAGGAAGCTGTTCGGCTGCCCGTGCGCCAGCTTGAGGAAGGCGGCGACGGGCGTCTGCAGGTCCGCCACGTCCGTCACCGACACCAGCGTCCCTTGCCCGGCCGCATAGGCGGCGGCGAAGGCAGGGGTCATTGCGTCATGGCGTCCAGCATCGGGGTGTTGACCGACACCCGGTCCCGGTCCCGCAGCGCGGCGAGGAAGGTCGCCTCCAGGTCGTTGCCCATCGACGACGCTGCGGCCTTGCGGACCCGGTCCAGCCCGGCGGCATCCTTCGTCGGGTCCGGCTTGTTCACGGAGGTGGGGACGGCGACGATGAAGCCCGTCGCCGTCTCCGACATGGTCGCGCGCCCCACCGCCGTGGTGAACAGCGGATCCACCCGCTGCCCCGGCTCGAACGGCGCCCGGCGGATCGGCGGGGTGTGGGTCACGGCGAGCTTGGCCGCGGCCGCAGCGTCCGCCAGCGTCGCACCGCCATTGACCGCGGACATCAGCTGGGTCGCGAGCACGTCCTGCTCATGCCGCCTGGCATCGCGGATCCAGTCGTCCTTCACCCGGGCCTGCACCTTGTCCAGCGGCGGCAGTTCCGGCGGCAGGATGCTTTCCACCACGACGGCGAAGTAGCTGTTGGCCGGCCCGTTCTCCAGCGTCGGCACCTCCTTCGCGCCGAGCGCGAACACGCGTGCGATGATCGCCTGCCGCAGCGCCGGGTTGTCCGGCAACGGCGCGGGGGTGCCGTCCGGCGTGTTGCCCTGCGCGTCCAGCGTGCCGGCCAACGCCGTGGCGCCGAGCCCGCTCGGCATCTTGTCCCAGTCCGTGCCGGCGGCCAGCAGGTCCTGCAATTGGTTGGCACGGTCGTCCACCTCGTCGCCGGCCTTGTCCAGCGCGACCTTGGCCTTCACTTGCGGCGCGACCGACTCGAACGACTGCTCGCCCCCCGCCACGGTCTTGATGACGCGGAACACCGGCCAGCCGCCCTCGGCCTGCACCGGCCCGGTCACCGCGTCGGCCGTGGCGGCGAAGACGGGGTCGGCGAGGGCGGGCGAGGGAAACGCATCCTTCGTCTGGTCGTCCAGTTCGACCGCCGAGGCATTGGCTGCCGCCGCCTTGGCCTGCATCACCGTCCAGTCCGCCCCACCCGACCAGGCCGCCGCCAGCGCCTTGCCGGCTGCCTCGGACGGGGCGACGATCACCTGGACGGAGCGGCTTTCCGTCTTCACGAACGCAGATGGGTGCGACTCAAAATACGCCCGGGCGTCGGCGTCGCTGACGTCGATGTCCCGCGCCACGCTGTCGGGGCTCAGGATCAGCAGCCGCACCCGCCGGTATTCGGGGGTGCGATAGTCGTTGAGGTTGTCGTCGTACTGACGCTCGACCTGCGCGTCGGTCGGCGCGGGCGGCTCGACCGCCCCGGCAAAAGGCAGGTTCACCAGGTCGGCCGTGCGGGTCTCGGCCTCGTAGCCGAACACCAGGCGGTTAACGACGTCCGGCGAGAACCCGCCCGCCCGGACGGCACTGATCACCTGCACGTTGCCGAGCTTGGTCCGCGTCAGCGCCAGGTAATGCCCCTCCGTCTCGCCCACGGTGCGCATGACGTTGGTGAACACGGCGTGGTCGAACCGGCCGCCGAGCCCCTGGAAGGCCGGATCCTGGAAGATGACCTGGCGCAGGGCCTCGTCCGGCACGGCGAGGTGCAGCCGGGTCGCCTCGTTGGCCAGCGAGGCCTGGACGACGAGTTGCTGCAGCGCTTCCTCCGCGGCGAAGCGCCGCATCTCCGCAGTGGGCGGCGTCGTGATGTTGGCCTGCTGCATATACTGCGCCAGCGTGCGGCGGGCGGCCTGCTGCAGCTCCGACGGGTCGATCCGCTGGCCGCCCACGGTGGCGATGCTGTTGGGGTCGGCGCCGCCGAAGAAGTTGCGCACGACGTCGGCGACCCCCCACAGGCCGAACGAACCGACCAACAGGACGAAGAACACCTTGGCGGGCCAAGTGGCGGCGAAGCGGCGGAGCGTGGAGAGCATGGACGGACCCCCATGGGGCGGAACCGGTGGCGCGAACGGCCGCGCACCATAGGGAGGCGCCCTTCGCATTGCCAGCCCCGCCCCTGCCCGGTAGGAGCCGACTGACGGGAGGAAACCACCATGCCCCAGCTCATCGCCGGCAACTGGAAGATGAACGCCACCACCGCGGAAGCCGCCGCCCTGGCGCAGGCGGTTCGCGGCGGCGTGGCGGGATGCGACCTGCTGGTATGCCCACCGGCGACGCAGCTGGTGGCGGTGGCGAGCCTGTTGACCGGTTCGCCGGTCGCGGTGGGCGGCCAGGATTGCCACTGGGAGCCGGGGGGCGCCCACACCGGCGACATCTCCGCCGCCATGCTGCGCGACACGGGCGCGCGCTGGGTGATCCTGGGCCATTCCGAACGCCGGGCGAACCATGCCGAGACCGACGAGATGGTGCGGAGAAAGGCCGCCGCCGCCGCCGCGGCCGGGCTGACGCCGATCGTCTGCGTAGGCGAGACGGACGAGCAGCGCAGCAGCGGCCGTGAGACGGAGGTGGTCGGCTGGCAGCTCGCCGGCAGCCTGCCGGAGGGGTTCGCCGGCGTGGTCGCCTACGAGCCCGTCTGGGCGATCGGCTCGGGCAAGAGCGCCACGGAGGAGGACGTGCAAACGATGCACGCCTTCATCCGCGCCGAACTGCTGCGGCAGTCTCCAACGACCGGTGGCGGCATGCGCATCCTGTACGGCGGCTCCGTGAAGCCCTCGAACGCGGCAAGCCTGCTGGGGCTGCCGGATGTGGGCGGGGCGTTGGTCGGTGGAGCCAGCCTGGTCGCCGCCGAGTTCCTGGCGATCGCTGCGGCGGCACGGCCGGATTAATCTGGCAGGAAGTTTCGGTCCAAGACCTCCGCTGCTTCCCACTCGCAGGTCGGGGGAAAAGCATCTTCCGCCATGCCTGTCTCCGAAGCTGCCCCTTGAGCGGCCATAGGGTAGGCTGCAGCGACAGCGGCTGACGTCGTCGGGCGCAGACTAGGGCTGTCCTCGAGCACGAGTTCGATCGCACGACGCCGCTCGCGTATCGTGTTTCGCCAGCTCGTTCCGCGCAGCTCTGGCTGATACCGCCACTTCAACAAGTGCACGAGGAGGAGTTCGAGACGGCTGCGGATCTCGCGCTTGTCCTTTCTGGCCAACGCCTCGATCTCCTCCGCCAGGTTTTCCGAGTCGATCCCCGGCACGCGCAACATGCGGAGGCGGCTGGATTGATCCATCAGCCAAGCGTGGAAATCGACCTCGTAGTCCGGCGACTCGGTGGTGGAGATCGGGACTTGGATGGTGTCCGTGCGGCCCATGGCATCAGGCTACCACATGACGTCGCACTCGTGCCTACCCGGATTGCACGGCCAGGTCCGGCACGGTGAGGAACGCCTGCCCCTTGCGCGTCTTGCTGGTCAGCCGCGGGGCTTTCGGGGCCAGGCCAAAAGCCCTAGAACCCGGCCGCGCCCCAAGGATCGACCATGACCACCGTGCTGCTCATCATCCACCTCTTCGTCACGCTTGCCTTGATCGGCGTGGTGCTGATCCAGCGCAGCGAGGGCGGCGGCCTGGGGGTGGGCACGTCGCAGGGCATGGGGTCGTTCATGTCCGGCCGGGGCACGGCCAACCTGCTGACGCGCACGACGGCGATCTTGGCGACCGCGTTCTTCGTCCTGTCCCTGGGTCTGGCGCTGCTGAACCGCGGCACCACGGTCGGCAACGGCAACTCGATCCTGGACGTGCCGCCGCCGCGCAGCACCCCAGCGGCAGTGCCCGCACCCAGCCCTGCGACCCCGGCGCCCGCCGCCTCGCCGCCGCCTGCAGGCGCCGCTCCGGATGTGCCGGCCGCACCGGCGCCGACCGCGCCGGCACCGGCCGCACCGCAGCCGAATACCCCGAGCCCCTGACACGGACCGGCTTCACGCCGGGCGCTTTGCCCGATATGAGGGCCGTCCATGACGCGGTTCGTATTCATCACCGGCGGCGTGGTCTCCTCCCTGGGCAAAGGCGTCGCGGCAGCCGCGCTCGGCACGCTGCTCCAGGCCCGCGGCTACTCCGTCCGCCTCCGCAAGCTCGACCCCTACCTCAACGTCGATCCCGGAACGATGAGCCCGTACCAGCACGGCGAGGTGTTCGTCACCGACGACGGCGCGGAGACAGACCTCGACCTCGGCCATTACGAGCGGTTCACCGGCGTGCACGCCAACCGCAGCGACAACGCCACCACCGGGCGCATCTATTCGGACGTGATCGCCAAGGAGCGGCGGGGCGACTATCTGGGCGCCACGGTCCAGGTGATCCCCCACATCACCGACGCCATCAAGGAGGTGGTCGTCCGCGACCTCCATGACGAGGACGGGGCGGAGCTGGACTTCGCGCTGATCGAGATCGGCGGCACCGTCGGCGACATCGAGAGCCTGCCGTTCCTGGAGGCGATCCGCCAGCTGGGCAACGAACTCGGCCCGGCGCAGACCATGTTCGTCCACTTGACGCTCGTGCCGTACATCCCGTCCGCCGGCGAGCTGAAGACCAAGCCCACCCAGCACTCCGTCAAGGAGCTGCAGAACGTCGGCATCCAGCCGCAGATGCTGCTCTGCCGCTGCGACCGCCCCATCCCGGAGGCGGAGCGCCGCAAGATCGCCTCGTTCTGCAACGTGCGCGTGGAGGCTGTGGTGGCGGCGCTGGATGCGGACACGATCTACGCGGTCCCCATCGCCTACCATCGCGAAGGGCTGGATGGCGAGGTCCTGCGGCATTTCGGCCTGTCGCGGTCCGACACCGCGCCGGACCTCCAGCGGTGGCAACGCATCGTCGACATCGTGCGCGCGCCGGAGGGTGACGTGCGGATCGCCGTGGTGGGCAAGTACACCAACCTGCTCGACAGCTACAAGTCGCTGAACGAGGCGCTGACCCATGGCGGCATCGCCAACGGCGTGCGCGTCCACCTCGACTGGGTCGACAGCGAGGTGTTCGAGCGGCCGCACACCATCGCCCGGCTGGACGGGGTGCACGGCATCCTGGTGCCCGGCGGCTTCGGCGAGCGCGGCACGGAGGGCAAGATCAAGGCCGTGCGGTTCGCCCGCGAGCACCGGGTGCCGTTCTTCGGCATCTGCTTCGGCATGCAGATGGCGGTGATCGAGGCCGCCCGGCACCTGGCCGGCCTGCCGCACGCCTCCTCCACCGAGTTCGGGCCCTGCGAGGAGCCGGTGGTGGGATTGCTGACGGAATGGGCCCGCGGCAACGAGCGTGAACGCCGCGAGGAGGGCGGCGACCTCGGCGGCACGATGCGGCTCGGCGCCTACCCCGCGATCCTCGCCGCGGGCACGCTGGTGCGGAAGGTGTACGACGACGCAGCCGAGATCAGCGAGCGCCACCGCCACCGGTTCGAGGTGAACATCCACTACCGCGACCGGTTGGAAGCCGCCGGCCTGCGCTTCAGCGGCCTTTCTCCCGACGGCATCCTGCCCGAGACGGTGGAACTGCCGGGCCATCCCTGGTTCGTCGGGGTGCAGTATCATCCGGAGCTGAAGAGCAAGCCGCTCGATCCCCACCCGCTGTTCCGCGGCTTCATCGCCGCTGCGATCAAGCAGGCGCGGCTGGTGTGAGGATGCGGACGCGACCCTCACCCTGCCCTCCCCCAGAGGGAGAGGGTTTCTTGCTCCCTCTGCCTCTGGGGGAGGGCAGGGGTGAGGGTCCCACCCGCATGACGGTCACACCGTGACCGACGTCACCATCCGCGACGTCACCGTCGGCAATGACCGCCCGTTCACATTGATCGCCGGCCCATGCCAGATCGAGAGCGAAGCCCACGCCTTCGAGATCGCCGACGCCCTCACCGCCATGACGCGGCAGCTCGGTATCCCGCTGATCTACAAGAGCAGCTTCGACAAGGCCAACCGCACCAGCGCCAGCGCCGCGCGCGGCATCGGGCTGGAGGAAGGGTTGGCCATCCTGGCCGCCGTGCGCGAGCGCTGCGGCATCCCCGTGCTGACGGACGTTCACGACGCGGGGCAGTGCCAACCGGCCGCAGCCGCGGTGGACGTGCTGCAGATCCCGGCCTTCCTCTGCCGCCAGACCGACCTGCTGGTCGCCGCCGGCGAGACGGGCGCCGCCATCAACGTGAAGAAGGGACAGTTCCTTGCCCCCTGGGACATGGTGAACGTCGCCGCGAAGATCGCCGCGACCGGCAACGAGCGCATCCTGCTCACCGAACGCGGCGCGTCCTTCGGCTACAACACCCTGGTCTCCGACATGCGGGCCTTGCCGATCATGGCGCGCACCGGCTACCCGGTGGTGTTCGACGCCACCCATTCCGTGCAGCAGCCCGGCGGCCAGGGCACCAGCAGCGGCGGCCAGCGCGAGTTCGCCCCCGTGCTGGCGCGGGCCGCCCTGGCCGTGGGCGTGGCCGCGGTGTTCATCGAGTGCCACCAGGACCCGGACCACGCCCCCTCCGACGGCCCCAACATGATCCCGCTGCGCGCGATGCCCGCGCTGCTGTCCCGGCTCCAGGCCTATGACCGCCTGACCAAGGCGGGCTGATATGTAGGGTGGGCTTCAGCCCACCGACGGGGCGGCCACGATCGACCGACTGCATGACGGACGTGATTCAGTGGCTGGCAAGGTTTGTAGCGCACAAGGATCGCAGGACTCGACGCCTTGAGGACGCCATGGACGACACGGTCAGCACGATTGCGACCCGGCAGCAAACCTACGCCGACCCTTCTGACCGTGACCTATCCCGCCTGCCTGCCTACGTGGAGCCGCCGCGACCGAAGTCGCCTCGCTCGGACCCGGCTTCCCGCAGCGGTGCGTTGGCCCTGACCGGGACTGCCCTCGGGACCCTCGTGCTGATGGGCTGGTACGTCTATGCCAACGGACCCGATGCGCCCGTCGCCGCTTCCACCCCACCGCGGCCGGTGCCGGCGCCGCTCTCGGTCTTGCCGCGGGACGTCCCGCTGCCGAGCGGACTGCACTACGCCACCACGACGGTGACCATCCAGCCGGCAGCCACCCCCGTGGGCCGCACCGGTCACCCGGCGCGGCTGACGCGTCCTTCCAGGGGATAGGCCGGGTCGTTGTAGCCGGGCGTCGAGGCATGGCCCGGCGCGACCAGCCGGTCGACCAGCGCCTCGTCCTCCGCGGTGAAGCGGTAGTCCAGCGCGCCCATGTAGTCGTCCCACTGCTCCATCGTGCGCGGGCCGCCGATCGCGCCCGTCACCAGCCGGTTGTTCAGCACCCAGGCGAAGGCGAACTGGCCGGGCGTGATGCCCCGGCCACGTGCGTGCTCCGCCAAGGTCTGCGCGATCTGCAGGCTCTCCGGCCGCCACTCCGTCTCCAGGATGCGCTTGTCCTGCCGCCCGGCGCGGCTGCCCTCGTCCGGCGGCGCGTCCGGCCGGTATTTCGCCGTCAGCACGCCGCGGGCCAGCGGGCTGTAGGGGAACACGCCCAGGCCGAGATGGTGGCAGGCCGGCAGATGCTCCACCTCGGGCATCCGGTTCAACGCGTTGTAGTACGGCTGGCTCACCGCCGGCCGGTCGATGCCCGCCAGGTCGCACAGCCGGCAGATCTCGGCCACGCGCCAGGCCCGATGGTTCGACACGCCGAAATACCGGATGCGCCCGCTGCGGACCAGGTCCGCCATCGCGTGCACCAGTTCCGTCAGCGGCGTCGCATGGTCCTCCTTGTGGAGGTAGAGGACATCGATCGTGTCGAGACCCAAGCGCCTCAGGCTGGCGTCCACGGCGGTGAACACGTATCGCCGCGACAGCCCCCGCGCATTCGGACCCTCTCCGGTCGGGTTGGCCAGCTTGGTCGCCACGACCCACCAGTTCCGCCGCGCCGCGATCGCCCGGCCGGTGATCTCCTCGCTGCGTCCACCGGTGTAGACGTCCGCCGTGTCGAGGAAGTTGATGCCGCCGTCCCGCGCACGGTCGATGATGCGTGCGGCCGTCGCCTCGTCGGTTGCGCCGCCGAACATCATGGTGCCGAGGCACAGCGGCGAGACCTTCAGGCCGGACCGGCCGAGGGAGCGGTAATCCACCATCCCGACCCTAGTGCCCGAGCGCCTGGACGATCTCTTCCGTCATCTTCTTCGCATCCGCGAACAGCATCATCGTGTTCGGCCGGAAGAACAGCTCGTTCTCCACCCCGGCGTAGCCGGACGCCATGGAGCGCTTGATGAACAGCACCGTCGCCGCCTTCTCCACCTCCAGGATCGGCATGCCATAGATCGCCGAGCTCTTGTCCGTCTTTGCGGCCGGGTTGGTCACATCGTTGGCGCCGATGACGTACACCACGTCCGCGGTGGCGAAGTCGTTGTTGATCTCCTCCAGCTCGAACACGTCGTCATACGGCACGTTCGCCTCGGCCAGCAGCACGTTCATGTGGCCGGGCATGCGGCCGGCGACAGGGTGGATGGCGTATTTCACCGTCACCCCCTCCGCCTTCAGCAGGTCCGCCATCTCCCGCAGCGCGTGTTGTGCCTGGGCCACCGCCATGCCGTAGCCCGGCACGATGATCACCTTGGACGCGTTCTTCATGATGAACGCCGCGTCGTCGGCGTTGCCGGCCTTCACCGGGCGCTGCTCGCCCCCCGCCGCACCCACCACCGCCGCACCGCTTTCCGTGCCGAAGCCGCCCAGCAGCACGTTGAAGATCGAGCGGTTCATGCCCTTGCACATGATGTAGGACAGGATCGCGCCGGACGCGCCCACCAGCGCCCCGGTGATGATCAGCGCCAGGTTCTGGATGGTGAAGCCGATCCCGCAGGCCGCCCATCCGGAATAGCTGTTGAGCATGGACACGACGACCGGCATGTCCGCCCCGCCGATCGGGATGATCAGCAGGAAGCCGAGCGCCAGCGCCACCAGCGCGATCAGCCAGAACACCGTCTGGCTGGCGGTCACGCAGAACACGACCACCAGCAGCACCAGCAGCACGCCCAGCGCGCCGTTCAGCGGATGCTGGTACTTGAAGGTGATCGGCGTCCCCTTCATCAAGGCCTGCAGCTTGGCGAAGGCGATCAGCGAGCCGGTGAAGGTCACCGCGCCGATGGCCAGGCCGATCGACATCTCCACCAGGCTCTGCCCGTGGATGTGGCCGGGCACGCCGATGCCGAATGCCGCCGGGGCGTTCAGCGCCGCCGCGGCCACGAACACCGCCGCCAACCCCACCAGCGAGTGGAAGGCCGCGACGAGTTGCGGCAGCGCCGTCATCTGGATGCGGCGCGACACGGTGACGCCGATGCCGCCGCCGATCGCGATGGCCACGATGATCAGCACGTAACCGCTGGGGGACATGCCGCTGCGCGCCAGCGTCGCCAGGATGGCGATGGCCATGCCGACCATGCCGAACATGTTGCCCTGGCGCGAACTGGTCGGGCTGGACAGGCCACGCAGCGCCAGCACGAACAGCACGCCGGCGACGAGGTAGAGGAAGGCGGTCAGGCTGGGAGACATCGGGGCCGCCCTACTTCTTGACCGGCGTGCGCGGCTTGAACATGCCGAGCATGCGCTGCGTGACGGTGAAGCCGCCGAAGATGTTCACGCTGGCCAGCAACACGGCCAGGAAGCCGAAGATCTGCGCCACCACGCTGTCGCCCAGCCCCGTCGCCAGCATGGCGCCCACCACGATCACGGAGGAGATCGCGTTGGTCACGCCCATCAGCGGGGAGTGCAGCGCCGGCGTCACGTTCCAGACGACGTAGTAGCCGACGAAGCAGGCCATCATGAACACGGCGAACAGGAACACGAACGGCTCCACCGCCGCACCCACCGGCGCGATGGCGTCACCGGCGTTGACCGCCATGCCGCGGAGCTGCGCCGCAAGGGCGCCGGCCTGCTGCGAGATGCTGGCAGCCTGGTCGGCCAGGACGGTCGGGTTCATACGGCGGCTCCGGCAGGGGTTGAGGTGGGCCTGTAGCGCTCGTGCACCACGGCGCCGCCGCGGGTCAGCATCGTGCCGGCGACGATGGCGTCATCCTCCGGCAGCTTCGGCGCCTTGGCCTCCTTGTCCCAGAAGGTGGTGAGGAAGGTCAGCAGGTTGCGGGCATACAGGCTGCTGGCCGCCACGGGGATGCGGCCGGGCCAGTTGCGCCAGCCCAGCACCTTGACGCCATTGGGGGTCACGCTCAGCTCACCGGGCACCGTGGCGCCGCAATTGCCGCCGGCATCCGCGGCGATGTCGACCACGACGCTGCCGGCGCGCATGCCGGCCACCATCTCGGCCGTGACGATCACCGGCGCCTTGCCGCCCGCGACCAGCGCGGTGCAGATCACCAGGTCGTTCTTCGCGACGGTGGCCTTCATCAGTTCGGCCTGCTTGGCGCGGAAGGCGTCGCTCATCGTACGGGCGTAGGCGCCGGTCTGCCCGGCCGTCTCCTCGTCCTCCACGCCCACGAAGGCGGCGCCGAGGGACTTGATCTCCTCCTTGGCGGCCGGGCGCACGTCCGTCGCGGACACGATGGCGCCCAGCCGGCGGGCGGTGGCGATGGCCTGCAGCCCGGCGACGCCCGCCCCCACCACGAACACGCGCGCCGGCGGCACGGTACCGGCCGCCGTCATCATCATCGCGAAGCCGCGGTCGAACGCACCCGCACCCTCGATCACCGCGCGATAGCCGGCAAGGTTGGCCTGCGACGATAGCACGTCCATCGACTGCGCGCGGGTGATCCGCGGCAGCAGCTCCATCGCCGCCACGTCGATCCCGGCTTCGGCCAGGCTGCCAGCCAGGCCCGGGTCGGCCGCCGCATTGGCCACGCACACCAGCAGCGTTCCGCGGCCGATATGCGCGCGGACCGCCGGTTCCGGCACCTGGACGCTGAAGACGACCCCGGCACCGGCCAAGGCGGCCGCCGCGTCCGCCGCGATCTCGGCTCCTGCCGCCGCGAACTCACCGTCCGCGATCGAGGCATGGGCGCCGGCGCCGGACTGCACGGCGACCGTCATGCCCAACGCGATCAGCTTCTTCACCGTATCCGCCGTCGCAGCCACGCGGGTTTCCGCCGCGGCCGTCTCCTTCAGCACCGCCAGGCGCATCCGTTCTTCCTTGCAAAGGGCGGGAAACCGCCTCGTTGCACGAAAGATGCTGGACGCGCGGAGTCAGCGCAAGAGCGCCGGCCCGGTCAGACCAGCCGGATCACGTCCGCCCAGTAACTGCCCCAGTCCTCGTTGGCCCAGGCCGCGTCCTCGTGCATCGCGCGGGCGAAGCACAGGGCTGCGTCGCCACTGGTCTTCCGCAGGTAGCGCGCCATGGCGGCCGGGCAACGCGCCGGATCGTCGGACAACAGGAGGCTCGCCACCGAAACGATCGGTTGGCTGGGCTGGTGCTTGGCGATCTGCATGCCGAAGTCTCCCGCGACTATGTCGTCGGCAGACTACGCACGGATGTGTGTCGCGGATGTGGCGCAAACCTTGTCGATTGCGACAGATTGCAACGCCGCCTCACTGGTCGACGGAGACCGACCCGTCCCGGGCGAAGCTGTACGAGCCCGACTGGTTGGAGAAGTTCTGCAGGATGGTGTCGCGCAGATAGTCGACCCGCACGTTGACGGAGGCTGCGTCCAAGTTGCCGAAGGCCGGGAGCACGTGAACGTTGGCGACCTGGCCACCGCCCAGGTCGATCGAGACGACATACCCGTTATCGGCACGGGCCATGCGCCAGCGCGTGCCCTGCCCCGTCACGCTGGCCCACCGTGCGGGCGGAGGCGTGACCGGCGGCGTGGCTGGAGGCGGTGTGGCGGCCGGGTCGGCCGCTGGCGTCGCCGGAGCCGCCGCGGGTGTGCCGGGCGGCGCGGCAGCCGGCGGCGCGACACCCGCGTCGGGCTTGGCCGCCGCCGCGCGCAGCCGCTGCATGACGGCGTCGAGGTCTCCAGGGCTGTCCGGCGCCGCAGCCGCCGGCGCGGGCGTCCCAGGTGCCGGTGTGTCGGCCGGGTGGATCACGAAACCCTGCGACGGGACCGTGTCGCCCGACGAGAGGATGCGCGGCTCCGGACGTTGGCCGCCGCCGCCCATGGGCAGCAGGACGAACGCGAGGGCGATGACCACTGCAGCGGAAACCGCAAAGAGGGCGTAGCGCAGCATGTCAGTCCCGTCCCATAGGAGGCATGTAACGGACGGTGCAGCCGCGGAAAAGCGTCGCGGTCAGGCTTTTTTCTGCCAACCACGCTCCCCTTGCTGCCAATAGGTCAGGCTGTGCCCGGCAGCCTTGGCGCCGGACCAGCGCAGCCGGGCGGCAGCGACGGCGGCCGGGTCGCCACCGTCGAACAGGTCGAACACGCGGTCGAACGCCGCCGGGTCGGCCTCCGCCCCGTCCAGCCGGAATAGGAAGCGAGCACCATTCGGCGACTCGGCCACCAGGGTCAGCCAGATCGGCTGCAGGTCGGCCTCGCCTGTCTGGGCACTGCCATGCGGCAGCCAATCCGGGTCCGTGCTCGCCCAAAGCGCGTCATCCACGGTGCGCAGCCGGTCCGGGTCGCCGCAGAGCACGACCGCACGCTGCCCGGCGTCCAGCGTGCGGCCCAGCAGCTTGGGCAACGCCTGCACCACCGTGGAACGGGTGAGATGATAGAAGCCGATTTCGCTCACCCGTTCGGGCCTCCGCGGCCGATCGATGCAAGCCCGCCTCACTCGGCTGGCAGGGCGCTCTCGTAGTGCTCCGCCACCAGCCGGTCGATGAGCCGCACGCCGTAGGCGGTGGCGCCTTTCGGGATGGTCGGCGCGTCCTTCGTGCTCCAAGCGGTGCCGGCGATGTCCAGATGTGCCCAAGGCACGCCGTTGACGAAACGCTGGATGAAGCAGGCGGCGCTGATCGAGCCTCCCGGGCGGCCGCCGACATTCTTCATGTCCGCGATCTCGCTGCGGATCATCTTGTCGTAGGCGTCGCCCAGCGGCATGCGCCACAGCTTCTCGCCCCAGGCGGCGCCGACGGCCAGCAGGTTCTGCGCCAGGCCCTCGTCGTTGCAGAACAGCCCGGCATATTCATGCCCCAGGCTCACGATGATGCCGCCGGTGAGCGTCGCCAGGTCCACCATGAAGGCGGGCTGGAACCGCTCCTGGCAGTACCACAGCACGTCGCCGAGCACGAGGCGGCCCTCGGCGTCGGTGTTGATGATCTCCACCGTCTGGCCCGAGTAGCTGGTGACCACGTCGCCGGGGCGCTGCGCCGCCGGGCCGGGCATGTTCTCCACCAGCCCGACCAGGCCCACCACGTCCACCTTGGCGCGGCGGCCGGCCAGTGCCGCCATGGCACCCACCACGGCGCCGGCGCCGGCCATGTCCCACTTCATGTCCTCCATGCCGCCGGCGGGCTTGATGGAGATGCCGCCGGTGTCGAAGGTCACGCCCTTGCCGACGAAGGCCAGCGGCTTGGACTTGGCCGCGCCCTTCTTCCGGCCCTTGGCGCCGTTCCAGCGCATCACCACCATGCGCGGCTCCACGGCACTGCCGAGGGCCACGCCCATCAGCATGCCGAAGCCGAGCTTGTCCATCTCCTTCGGGCCGAACACTTCGACCTTGACGCCCAGCTTCTCCAGCTGGAGGCAACGATCCGCCATCTCGGCCGGGAACAGCACGTTCGGCGGCTCGCTGACCAGGTCGCGGGCGAGGAACACGCCTTCCGCCACCGCCGCCATCGGCTCCCACGCCATCGCCGCCGCAGCCGGGTCGCCGCAGAGGATGGTGAGGCCCGTCAGCTTCGGCTTGTCCTCGGCCTTTTCCTTGGTGCGGTAGCGGTCGAACCGGTAGGCGCGCAGGGCGGCGCCCATCGCCACGGCGGCGGCATGCTCGGCGGCGAGGTCGCCGGCCGCGACGGCCGCATCCGCCTCGCCTGCCAAGGCCATGGCGACGGCACCGCCCGCCTCCTCGACGGCATGGGGCGTCAGCTCGGTCGGCTTGCCGAGCCCGATCGCCACGACCCGCGACAGCCCGGCCCCCGGCGCCAGCACGACACAGCTGGACCCCTTCTTGCCGGTGAACTTGGCCGCCTTCAACGCACGCGACAGGGCGCCTCCGGTGGCCTCGTCGGCGGCCTGCGCCAGGCCGCCGAGCACCGCACCGTCCGGCACCAGCACCGCCAGCGCGCCGGAGGCCGGCAGGGTGGCTTGGGCGAAGTCGATGGCGAGCATGCGGAACCCCGGTGGCAACGGACTGCCTGAGACTGTAGCAGCGCCGGACCGGTTTGCCAGGGCCTCGGCTTTACGATTGACATCATACGTGACACATACTACGTCCCGGCAGACGATGTCCTGTCGCGCGTGATCCGATCGATCAAGGGCAGCGCGACACGGCGCTGTATCGAGACCGGGAAGTCGCGCTTCTCCGGAATGGACGTTGAAAAAGCGGATCAGCGGATCGCAGAGTTGGATGCAGCGCCGTCGCTGACCAGCTTGGCGCCGCTAAACAGCGTTGGGCTCCACGAATTGACTGGCAACTTCCGAGGCTGCTGGTCAGTCGACATCAACGGCCCCTGCGGCTGGGGTTCCGGTGTTCCGACGGGGACGCGTTCGACGTGCAGATCATCGACCCACACCGCTGAAGGGCATCGCCATGGACGATGAGAACGAGGGCCTGACGTCCCCAATCGGGTTCCGCCTGCGCCCGGTGCATCCGGGACGAACACTTGCGGCCGAGATGAAGGCGCGCGATCTCACCGCAAACGCGCTCGCGCTGCGGCTACGGGTGCCTGCCAACCGGCTGAGCGAGATCGTGCGCGGCAAGCGGGGCATCTCGCCGGAAACGGCGCTTCGCCTCGGCCGCTATTTCGGCAACGGACCGGCCTTGTGGCTGAACCTCCAAGCCAAATACGAGCTTGCCGTCGCAGAGCGGGATTTTGGCGCGGCGATCACACGGGAGGTTCAAGTGGCTTGATGACCGACGACGCCCTCCTCGCCCTCATCGCCGACCTCGCGCGGCAAGCCGGGGCCATCATCCTGGCGGTCCGCGCGGCCGGGTTCGAGACGCTGCGCAAGCAGGACCAGAGCCCGGTCACCGAAGCCGACCACAGGGCGGAGGTGCTGATCGCGGCGGCGCTCCGCCGCGCCACGCCGGACATCCCCGTCGTCGCCGAGGAGGAAGCGGCGGCCGGCATGGAGCATGACCCTTGCCACACCTACTGGCTGGTGGACCCGCTGGACGGCACGCGCGAGTTCGCCGCCGGGCACGACGAGTTCACCGTCAACATCGGGCTGGTGCGCCACGGCGCGCCGGTGCTGGGCGTGGTGGGCGTGCCGGCGCTGGGCGAACTGTTCGGCGGCATCGTCGGGCACGGCGCCTGGAAGCAGACCGGCTCAGGCACACAGCCGATCGCCGCCCGCCTGCCGCCTGCGGACGGGCTGACCGTGCTCGCCTCGCGCCACTACGCCAACGACGCCCGGCTGAACGCCTACCTCGCGGGCACGACGGTGGCGAAGATCACCAATTACGGCTCGGCGTTGAAGATCGCCCGCGTGGCGGAGGGCGAGGCCGACCTGTATCCCCGCTTCGGCCGCACCATGGAGTGGGACACGGCCGGGCCACAGGCCGTGCTGGAGGCGGCTGGCGGCCGGCTGACGGACATGGATGGTGCCGCGCTCACCTATGGCAAGCCGGTTTGGGAAAACCCGCACTTCATCTGCACCGGGCGGTGACGCGACGGCTTCGGCCCGGCGATCCGGAGGCGGCGGCGCTCCTGCTGGCCGGCGAGCTCGTCGCTTTCCCGACGGAAACGGTCTACGGGCTTGGGGCCGACGCCACCTCCAACGCCGCCGTCGCCGCGATCTTCACCGCCAAGGGACGGCCGCACTTCAACCCGCTGATCTGCCACTATCCCGACGCCGAAGCCGCGTTCCGGCACGTGACGGCGTCGGACGTGGCGGCGCGGCTGGCGGCGGCGTTCTGGCCGGGGCCGTTGACGCTGGTGCTGCCCCGGCGCGTCACCTGCCCGGTGGCGCTGCTGGCCGGCGCCGGGCTGGACACGCTGGCGGTCCGCGTGCCGGCCCACCCCGTCGCCCTGGCCCTGCTGGAGGCGGTCGGCCGCCCGATCGCAGCCCCCTCCGCCAACCGCTCGGGCGCGGTGTCGCCCACGACGGCGGAGCACGTGCTGGGCGGGCTGGACGGCCGCATCGCCGCAGTGGTGGATGGCGGGCCCTGCGCGGTCGGGCTGGAGTCCACCGTGCTCGACCTGTCCGGGCCCCAGCCCTTCCTGCTGCGGCCCGGCGGCGTGCCCCGCGAGGCGATCGAGGCGCTGGTCGGCCCGACGGGCCATGGCATCACCCCCGCCGCGGCGGAGCGATCCCGCAGCCTGCGATCCCCGGGGCTGCTCGTCTCGCACTACGCGCCGGGCCTGCCCGTCCGCCTCGACGCCACCCATGTCGCGGCGAACGAGGCGCTGCTGGCGTTCGGGCCGCCCCTGCCCGGCGCCGGCGCCGTGTTCGAGCTGAGCGCCTGCCGCGACCTGGCGGCGGCGGCGGCGCGGCTGTTCGCCGGGCTGCGCTGGCTGGATGGGGAGGGCGCGCGGCTTGGTCTGCGCGGGATCGCCGCCATGCCGGTGCCCCGGGCCGGGTTGGGTGCGGCCATCAACGACCGGCTGCAACGCGCTGCAGCCCCGCGGTGACCCTGGAGCGGTTCGACGTGGTGGTGGTCGGCGCCGGCGCCGCGGGCATGATGTGCGCCGCCATCGCCGGGCAACGCGGCCGGCGGGTGCTGCTGCTCGACCATGCCGACGAGCCTGGGCGCAAGATCCTCATCTCCGGCGGCGGCCGCTGCAACTTCACCAACACCGGCACGGCGCCGGAACGGTTCTTCTCCGCCAACCCGCATTTCGCCCGCTCCGCCCTGGCCCGGTACACGGCGGAGGATTTCATCGCCCTGGTGGCCCGCCACGGCATCCCCACGCACGAGAAGACGCTCGGCCAGCTGTTCTGCGACGGCTCGGCGCGGGCGATCGTGGCGATGCTGTGGGCGGAATGCGTCGCTTCCGGCGTGGAAGTCCGCCTGGGCCACCGGGTGACCGCGCTCGGCCGTGCCGACGCGTTCAACGTGGACACGGACCGCGGATGCTTCACCGCCGGCTCGCTCGTGCTGGCGACGGGCGGGCTGTCGATCCCGAAGCTGGGCGCCACCGGCTTCGCCCATGATGCCGCGCGGCGCTTCGGGTTGGCCGTGACGGCGGTGCGGCCTGCCCTGGTGCCGCTGCTGGCGGAAGAGGCGGACCTTGCCCTGATGCGCCCGCTCAGCGGCGTCGCCCTGCCGGTGGTCGCGCGCAGCGGCCCCCACGCGTTCCACGAGGCCATGCTGTTCACCCATCGCGGCGTGTCCGGGCCGGCCATCCTGCAGGTGTCTTCCGCCTGGCGCGAGGGGGAACAGGTGATCCTCGACCTGCTGCCCGGCCTGGACGCGTTCACCACCTTGCGACGCGCCAAGGCAGGCCGGCCCAAGGCAACGCTGCGCAGCATCCTGGCCGGGCTGCTGCCGCAGCGCCTGGCGGATGCACTGGCGGCCCGCTGGCCCGGCGGCGAGGTCGCCAACATTCCGGACCGGCTCCTGGCGCAGCTTGGGGCCAGCCTGTCCGCTTGGCCGATACGGCCTGCTGGGAGCGAGGGCTACGCCAAGGCGGAGGTTACCCTAGGAGGCGTCGACACCGCCGCACTCTCGTCGCGCACCATGCAGGCGCACGCGGTGCCGGGCCTGTTCGTGGTCGGCGAGGCCGTGGACGTCACGGGTTGGCTGGGCGGCTACAACTTCCAATGGGCTTGGTCGAGCGGATGGTGTGCTGGAATGGCCGCCTGATTGCAGCGCTCGCCGCCGTCAACGAAGTCGTTACTGAGTTTACATCAAGTAAACGGCTGTTCGCCACCTCATAATGGAAACGGATGTTTTCCAGACAAACGAAGCCGATCCGTGATATTCCGAAGCTGTTCAGTTAAAATTAATATAGCTGTAGAGATTCACAAAGGAAGGCTACACGATAAACACCAGTTTTAAGTCAACGTAGTGACTCCTCGACGTAGTTTGTTTGTGCCAATGGATGAGCACACGAAGATCCTCAAAAACCGAGGACTCGTCAGGGTGCGAATGGATGGGAAACCAACGGAAGGCCGAGCAGGCGCTCGCGATGATCGCCGCTCTTCAAACGATCCTCGACAAGCTCCCGGAAAATTCGATGGGCGAAGAGGGCAGCAGCCAAGGCGACAACGGGTTGCCGAACATAAAGGACCCGACTCACCAGCTGTTCGTCGGGCCTTTGGACCAGCATTCGCTGGCCGGCCTTTTCACGTCGATCCGCATCATCCACACCATCCACAAGGCGGCGCCAGCCGCTTGAGGCTGCACCGCCAGGCCGGAGCGCGCCCGTTTTCTGCGCGATCCGCCCTGTGCGATACAGTCGGTCAGGAAGCGGCTACTCGCCGACGGCGCGCGTCTGCTTGCCGTCCCAGTAGAGCGAAATCGTCTCGTACTGGCAGAGGTCGACATTGCCCCACTCGGCCGTGTCCCCGTCGTTGTACTTGACGCGGATGTCGAACTTGCAGGCGGACCCGCCATGCGGAAAGGTAATCGAGACGCTGCTGCCAGACGGGACGGCATCGCTTCCCATGATGTCCGAGCCCCAGCTCTGCGCGGAGGCCGGGGAGACGTAGACCTCGTCGATCTGGGCGCCGGTCTTGTTGACCAGCTTGAAGTCGGCGTCGCTGGCGTGGGCGATGCCGAAGCTACAGGCCAAAAGACCCGCTGCGAACGGAACGGCGAACAACTTCATAAGAAACACCTCGTCAAGGGAGAATCAGCACCGGGCGGGAGCCACGTGCCATCGGTTCAAGAATAACTCATGTTGGACAAGCGGTCGGCGCCGTAACGGTTCGGGCCCGTGGTGCCGCGCAGGCATCCTGCCTGGATGAAGTAGATCAACCCGCCGACGACGGGGATGAGCAATATGAACATCCAGGCGCCGGACTTGTCGAGGTCGTGGTACCGTTTGATGCCCAGGCATAGCCCGACCCAAACGCTCGCCACCCCGTAGATCAGCCCGAGCAGGATATATGGGACCGCGTTCGTCCCCTCCAGCCGGAACGTTCCGTCTGGATCGATCTGTCCGGGAGCCACTTGCCACAAGATGAACAACAGCACGGACATCACGATGCCCAGTACAAGGCCGAATCCGATGCTGCCTAGCCAGAAGCGCGCTCTGTTGATGCGCCCGCGTGCAGAAAACAATAACGACGTCATAGCAACGTATCCTGTCCAACTCCCCGTGTGTTCCACGCCGGCGCCGTTCGATCCAGAGGTTGATCACACAATGCGACGCCCTCAAGTCATTTCGGTATCCGATGTGTCAAATTTGCATCATAGGACTGATTGTTGGCGCGTTCGCAAAGTTACGCGTCCCACTCGGCAGCCCTTGGCCTATGGCTCCGGCCCGCAATCCCGCCGGCGCAGTTCGGCGCGCACCATCGCAAGGTCGCGGCGTAGGACGCGCAACACGAGGTCCCACCCAGGGCCCGGATGCATGCGCGACCGCTGACCGACGAAGATTTCCAGGTCCTCCAGGTGCCGGACGGCGAGGACGAGGTCTTCCAGCGTCGCGTCGCCCACCGTCTCGTCCACGCCCTGCCCCATTCCATCCAACCGCGCGGCCGGCTGGCGAAGCTGCGTCAGCCTGTCCGAGATGGCAAGCACTTGCCGGACACGGCACCGCCTTCACCCGCACGACAGAGTGTGCCAGCGTTTCGCCGCGGAGCGGTCCTGGAGGCGCAGATTTGGATACGGGTTTGAGCGGCACCGGACGCATGCGCATCGGGATCGACATCGGTGGCACGTTCACCGACCTGCAGGTCCTCGACTCGCGAACGGGCGCCCTGCACAGCCTGAAGACTGCGACCACGTCCGAGGACCCGTCGCTCGGGCTGATGGCCGGCCTGGCCGAGGCGGCGCACCGCTTCGGGTTTGCCGTCACGGAGATCGGCTACCTGCTGCACGGCACCACCATCGCCACCAACGCGGTCCTGGAGCGCAAGCTGGCGCGCGGCGTGCTGCTCACCACCGCCGGGTTCCGCGACGTGCTCGAGATCGGGCGCCATGCCAGGCGCGACGTCTACGGGCTGAAGCCGCATCGCGAGCCGCCGCTGGTTCCGCGGGAGCGCAGGGTGGACGTGGCGGAGCGGGTCCGGGCCGACGGCAGCGTCGAGCATGCGTTGACCGAGGCCGCAGCCGCCGACGCGGTCGCCGCGGTGCGCAGCCTACGCGCGGAAACGGTGGCGATCACCCTGCTCAATTCCAACGCCAATCCGCAGCACGAGCGCACGCTGCGCGACCGGCTGCGGGAGGCCATGCCCGGTCTGCCGGTCTCGATCTCCAGCGAGGTCAGCCCGGAGATAAGGGAGTACGAGCGCAGTTCGACGACCGTGCTGAATGCCCTGCTGGTACCGATCGTCCAATCGTACCTGGTGCGGCTCGCATCCCGGCTGAAGGAGGCCGGGGTCACCGCCCGGCTGCTGCTCGTGCAATCCAATGGCGGCGTGTGCAGCGCGGACATCGCCGGCGAGCAGCCGGCACGGTTGCTGCTGTCCGGTCCCAGCGGCGGTGCCCTGGCCGCGCAGCGCGCCGCCGCCCGTTTGCGCCTGCCGGACCTGGTGGGCGTCGACATGGGCGGTACCAGCTTCGACGTGTGCGTGGTGCGGGAGGGCACCATCACCCAGATGACGCAGGGCGAGATCGACGGGCTGCCGGTGCGGCTGCCGATGGTGGAGATCCGCACGGTCGGATCTGGAGGCGGCTCCATCGCCTCCGTGCTGCCCGGCGGGCGGCTGGTGGTCGGGCCGCACAGCGCCGGCGCCCGGCCCGGCCCGGCCTGCTATGGCCGCGGCGGCACCCGGCCGACGGTGACGGACGCCAACCTGGTGCTCGGCCGGCTCGACCCGGAATACTTCCTCGGCGGCGCGTTGGCCCTGGACCTGCCGGGTGCCAGGGCCGCCATCATGGCGCACGTGGCCGAGCCGCTGGGGCTCGGCCTCGAGGCGGCGGCGGAAGGCATCCTGACGCTGACGGACGCCAGCCTGTCCGCCGCCATCCGGCTCAGCCTGTTCGAGAAGGGCTTGGACCCGCGCCGCTTCGCCATGCTGTCGTTCGGTGGCGCCGGCGGATTGCACGCAGTCGCCGTCGCCGAAGAGTTGGGGATCGACCAGGTTGTGTTCCCCACCGACGCCAGCACCTTCTCGGCCAGCGGCATCCTCCACTCCGACATCGTGCATGACCTGGCCAGCAGCCGCCTGCTCCCGGCCGCCGGGTCGAGCCTGGGGGCGCTGGCAGAGGCCTGCGCCAGCCTGCGCGACCGCGGCGCCCGGCTGCTGGCGGCGGACGGCCTGCCGCTGGAGCGCCGGTCCATGACCCTTTCCGCCGACATGCGTTACATCGGCCAGGCGTTCGAGCTGGTGGTGCCCTGGGGCGACGTGCAGCCGGACGCGGGCACGCTGGCGCAGCTCCTGGCGGACTTCCACGCCTCCCACGAGCGGCGCTTCTCGTATGCCAATCCCGACGATCCGGTGGAGATCGTCACCCTGCGCCTGACTGCCACCGGGCGGCTGCCCGTCGCGCCGCCGGGGCTTGCCGCGGCCGCCGCCGGGGGCGACTCGCCGCCAGCGCGCCCCGTATTCCTCCACGACGCCTGGCACACCGTTCCCGTGCATCGGCGCGCTGCGATCACCGCGCCGGTCGCCGGCCCCGTGCTGATCGAGGAACCATACACCACCGTCTTCGTGGCGGCCGGGTGGCAGTGCGGCCCGGGCCAGGATGGCGACCTGGTGGCGCGCCGATCGCCGGACGGCCGACCATGAGTGACACGCCCGGCCTGGGGCCGATCGAGCTGGAGGTCCTGCGCAACGCGCTCACCGCCGCGGCGGCGGAGATGGACGTGACGGTCTGGCGCACCAGCCGGTCCACCATCGTGCGCGAGCTGCTGGACTATTCCACCGCGGTGTTCGACCGCGACGGCTACAACGTCGCGCAATCCGCCCGCATCCCGCAGCACCTGAATTCGATGGGCGCCGGCCTGCTCACCATCGTGCGGGATTTCCTGCCGCTGGACGGCTGGGAGGACGGGGACGTGGTGATCACCAACGACCCATACTGCGGCGGCCAGCACATCCCGGACATCCTGGCCTTCCGCGCCGTCTTCGTGGACGGCGAGCGCATCGCCATCGTCGGCACGCTCTGCCACCATCTGGACATGGGCGGCATGGCCGCCGGCAGCTACGCCGCCGACGCGACGGAGGTGTTCCAGGAGGGGCTGCGCATCCCGCCCCTGCGGCTGGTGCGCCGCGGCGCCATCAACGCCGAGGTGCTGGCGATGATGCGGCAGAACGTGCGGCGCCCGGACATGCTGTGGGGCGACCTGCAGGCCCAGCTCGCCTCCCTGGCAGTGGGCGAGGCGAACATGGCCAAGCTCGCCCGGCGCTACGGCGCCCGCACGGTCGTCGCCGCCTGCGCCCGCATCCTCGACGGGTCGGAGGCGGCGATGCGGGCGACCATCGGCCGCATGCCGGACGGACGCTACGAGTTCGAGGACTTCATCGACGATGACGGGCTGACCGACCAGCCGATCCGCATCCACGCCGCGATCGAGGTCGCCGGGGAGGAGATGGTGGTCGACCTGTCCGGCTCCGGGCCGCAGGCGCTGGGGCCGATCAACGCCACGCTGGCCTCCTCCGGTTCGGCCGTGTCCTATGCGGTGATGGCCTGCGCCGATTTCCCGATCCCAGCCAATGCCGGGTGCACCCGCCCGGTGCGCGTGGTGGCGCGGCAGGGTTCGGTCGTGCACGCCACCCATCCGGCGCCCGTGGCCAACCGCGTCGTGGTGACGCACCGGTTGGCGACGACCTTGCTGGGGGCGCTGCACCAGGCGGTGCCGGACCGCGTCCCGGCGGCCTATTACGGCGCCAGCTACGTCTGCACCTTCCAGACCATCGGCGAGGCGGGGGAGCGCCACGTGCTCGTGGAGATCGAGGTCGGCGGCAGCGGCGGCCATCCGGAGCAGGACGGGCTGAGCGCTTACTCCAGCGGCATGCACAACAACGCCAACATCCCGGTCGAGATGATCGAGAGCGAGCTGCCGCTGACGGTCACGCGCTACGAGATCCTGCCCGGCACCGCCGGGGCCGGCCGCCACCGCGGCGGCATGGGGCTGGTGCGCGAATGGCGGGTCGACTGCCCGGAGGCCGTGTTCACCGCCAACCTCGAACGCTTCAAGTACCAGCCCTACGGCTTGGCCGGCGGCCTGCCGGGCGCGCCCGGACGGCTATCCTTGCTGCGTGACGGCGAGCGGCGCGCGCTGCCCTCCAAGGTCGGCAACCTGCGGCTGCGGCGGGGCGACGTCATCCGGCTGGAGACGTCGGGCGGCGGCGGCTTCGGCGACCCGGCGCAGCGCGATCCGGCGGCTTGCGCAGCCGACCGCGCCAACGGCATCGTCCCGGAATGACCCGCATCATCGCCGTCGCCAACCTGAAGGGCGGCGTGGGCAAGACCACGCTGGCAGTGAACCTGGCCAGCGAGCTCGCCTCCATCGGACCCGTGACCCTGGTGGATGCGGACCCGCAGGGCTCGGCCTACGAGTGGTCGCTCAACGGCCGCCTGCCCTGCAAGACGGAGCCGATGCCCTTGCAGGAGGGGCGGCAGACCGGCGAGTGGGTGCAGCGCGTGCGACGGCTGGCGGCCGACACCGTCATCGTCGACCTGCCGGCGGCCATGGGTGCGGTGACGACGGCGGCGATGATGATCGCGGACCTGGTGGTGATGCCGATCACCCCCTCCATGCTGGACGGCCGCGCGACCCTGAAGGCGCTGGGCCCGGTCCAGCAGGTGCGCACCGCCCGGCGCGACAACCGGCCACGCTGCCTGCTGGTGCCAAGCCGGGTGGACCGCCGCACCAGCGCCGGCTGCGAGATCGAGGCGGCGCTGCACGAGCTGGGCGAGCCGGTCGGGCCGGCCATCACCCTGCGCAGCGCGTTCGTGGAGGCCGCTGCCGCTGGCACGTGGATCGGCGCACATGCGCCGCGCACCGCCGGGCACGTGGAGATCGTGGTGCTCGCCGCGGTCGCCGACCGTCTCGCGGTCGCCGAAGTGCCGGTCGAACCGGTGTTGCGCAGCGACGACCGGCTGTCGCTGCGCTTCTTCCCCTTTCCACCGCGCGACAAATAGGGGTCAGCCCGGCGGCAGGCCGACCGTGATGGTCTGGCTGCCATACGAGAGCCACAGGCGGTGGCTGCGCCAGTAATCCGAGCCGAGCAGGCCGCTGAAAGCCGGCTGCTGCACCTGAGCCACGAGCAGGAGCGGCCCGGCAACCCGGTCGCTGCCGATCTGCAAGCTGCCGAACCGGTGCAGGTGCCCCGTCTGGCCCACAGGGTCGGCGGTGACGAGGTGGATGGGGCGGTCGGCCTCCAGCGCGGGACCGGCTAGGCCCACGGCACGGGCGTCCAGCAGGGTGCGGCTCGCGCCCGTGTCGATCTCCAGTCGCAGCGGGGCATCATCCACCGCGACCGGCACGATCACCCGATAGGGCCCGGCCTGGCTGGTGGGAAGCGTGATGGACGGGCCCCCGAACGGCGGCGGTCCGACCGTGCAGGCCCGCCGCCGGTAGAGCCCCAGGCGGCGGTTCGGCATGTCGATGTCGACGTCGTACGCGGAGAGGACCTGCCCGCCGACCACGCCATCGAAGCGGTTCGCGCGTGGCCGGTCGGAGCCCATCGCCCCGGGCGTCGCCACGCCCAAGGACATCGCGGGGAGCGTGACCGGCCCAAGCTGGACCGGGACGGGCTTGGTCGGCCAGTTGCTGGTCTGCGCTCCCAGTCCGGTCGAGTAGATGGCACGGGTGTAGTCGCGGTCCAGCGCCAGACGGTCTGCCAGCTCTTGCTTGATCAGCAGGCTGTCCGCGCCCGTGTCGATCAGCAGGCGGACCGGCTTGCCGTCGATGGCGGCGTCGACCAGCGGCAACGTCCCGACCAGGCGGATCGGGATGTCGGCGATGTGGACGACCTGGCACGCCTCCGGGGTGTTGGCGACCGTGCAGGAGGCGGGGAGCAAGGCCGCAATCGGCAACAGGCCCATCCAACGCCGCATCGCCGTCCTCCCACCGATATCGTCCTGTAACATGGCCGGGCGACATGCGGTGCGGCTTTGCCCAGGAGCGTCCATGATTCGCCGCTGCGTCGCCGTCGCCTTGCTCTGCCTTGCCGGCTGCGCCGCGTACGACCCGCCGATGGCCGGCGACCATGCCACGTTCCGCTACCAGACGGACCTGGAACGGTGCCGCAAGCAGGCCGACGCGACCGCGGCCCGTGCCGCCAACGCCACGCCGACCTCCGCCATCCGCGCCGTCTTCGCGTCCGACGAACCGAAGCGGCAGCAAATCCGCAGCTGCATGCAGTCACGAGGCTACAAGCCGGCATCGTAGTTCGAAACCGACATGCCAAGCCCGGGCGCTTGCCGGGTCGATAGCGGTTTGTCGTGACGACCTTACCCCTCTCCCTCTGGGACTATCCGCCGGGGTAAGTCTGCCTGGTCGTATATGATCGCCATGATCATGAGTGTCGTGGCGACTCGGTAGGCGATCCGGTATCGCCCTTCCTTGATCCAGCGTTCGCCGGGATGAGCAACTTCGGGATATGGTCGAGGCGCTAGGAGCCCTGCGAGCGGGTCGCTTTCGATCCGACTGGCCGCTCGGTCAAGAGCCAACATCAGATTACGGTAAGCCTCTGGTCTTTGCGTCTTCCTGTAGTGGCGGCGCGGGTAGAAAGACGCACCTCCGTCAAGCCGGCTTGCCTTCCTACCCGAGCACGTCCCGCCCCATGGCCAGGAACTTCTCGCGCCGGCGGGCGAGCAGGGTGGCGCCGTCCAGGCCGTCCAGGCTGGCCAGGGCCTGGCGGATCGCCTCGCCCACCGTCGCGATCGTGGCCGCCGGGTCACGGTGGCCGCCGCCCAGCGGCTCCCCCACCACGGTGTCCACCAGGCGCAGCACGCGCAGATCCTCCGCCGTCAGCCGCAGCGCCTCGGCCGCCGTCGCCGCCTGGGCCGCGTCGCGCCACAGGATGGAGGCGCATCCCTCCGGGGAGATGACGGAGTAGATCGCGTGCTCCAGCATCAGCACGCGGTCGCCGGTCGCCAGGGCGATGGCGCCGCCGGAGCCGCCCTCGCCGATGATGGTGGCGACGATCGGCACCGGCGCCTGCAGGCAGGCCTCGATGGAGCGGGCGATCGCCTCCGCCTGGCCCCGCGCCTCCGCCTCGATGCCGGGGAACGCCCCGGCCGTGTCGACGAAGGTCAGCAGCGGCAGGCCGAACCGGCCGGCCAGCTCGATCAGGCGGCGCGCCTTGCGGTAGCCCTCGGGCTTGGCCATGCCGAAATTGTGGGTGACGCGGCTTTCGGTGTCGTCGCCCTTCTCCGTGCCGATCACCACCACCGGCCGGCCGCCGAACCGGCCTAGGCCGCCCAGCACGGCGGCATCCTCGGCAAAGGCGCGGTCGCCGGCCAGCGGCGTGTAGTCGGTGATCAGCGCCCGCAGGTAGGCCAGCGCATGCGGGCGGTCCGGGTGGCGGGCGACCTGCGCCTTCTGCCACGCGGTCAGCCGGGCATAGGTGGTGCGGAGCTGCTTGTCCGCCTTGTCGGTGAGCCGGGCGATCTCCTCGGCGATGTTGATCCCGCCGGGCTCCTGCATCTGGCGGAGTTCTTCGATCTTGCCTTCCAGTTCGGCAATCGGCTTCTCGAAGTCCAGGAACGGTCGCATGGCGGCGTGCTGTAGCACACCCGGCCGCGGCTTCTAGCCCGAAGCCTTCTCCGCCGATGGTCGAGCCAGCGGATGGTGCTCCTGCACCAGTTGCTGCAATCGCTCCGGCAATACGTGGGTGTAGATCTGCGTGGTGGCGATGTCGGCGTGGCCCAGCAGGGATTGCAGGCTGCGCAAATCCGCGCCGCGCGCCAGCATGTGGGAGGCGAAGGAGTGCCGCAGCACGTGCGGCGAGACACGGGCCGGATCGATCCCGGCGGCCAGCGCCACGGGCTTCAGCAGCAGCGCGAAACCCTGCCGCGTCATCGCCACGAGCGGGTCGCGGCCAGGGAACAGGAAGAGACTGTCCGGCCCCGCCTCCAGCAGCGCGGCGGCAGAGCGCCTGGCCGCCCCGCTCAGCGGAACCAGCCGCTCCCGCCCACCCTTGCCGCGCACCGCCAGCATCGCGGCGCCACCCCGCAACGCCACTCGGCGCAACGCCAGAAGCTCCGACACGCGCAACCCGGTGACGTACAGCATCTCCAGTGCCGCGACCGCCAGCAGGCCGCCGCGCCCGGGCCGGGCCGCGGCGGCGGCGAGCAGCGCGTCCACCTCCTCCACGCTCAGGTATTTCGGCAGCACGCGCGGCAGCCGGGGGGAGTCGAGCGTCTGCGTCGGGTCGTCCGTCCGCAGCCCCTCCCGCAGCAGGAAGCGGTAGAACTGGCGCAGGCACGACAGCCGCCGGGCCGCCGTCCGAGCCGACAAGCCCGCCGCGTGCAGCCCGGCTAGGTAGTCGCGCAGGATTTCGGCGCATGCCTGGAGGGGCGAAGCGCCGCGGCCGGCTGCGAACACGCCGAAATCCGCCAGGTCGGCGGCGTAGGCGGCGGTGGTGTTCGCCGCCGCCCCCCGCTCGGCCGTCAGCATCTCGAGGAAGCCTTCGACCTGGTGGTCCACTAATGGCTCTGGAAGCGATCGTTCGGCAGGGTGTGCGCCACGGGTTGCGGGTTGGGGTGCGGAGGGAACGCCCCAAGCAGCACGACACCCGCGGCACCCAACACGACGATGGCCAAGACAACGATGAGGAGAAGCTGGCGCATCCGCCATCCTTGGCCGTGGGGAACCGGCCTGTGCTAGCGTTGGGCGTCATGACACGCAACACCGGGTTCGCCGGGCAGCCGTCCGACGGGCGGGCCGCCGCCGTCCAGCGCAGCGTCGTGCTCATCGGGTTGATGGGTGCGGGCAAGACCGCGATCGGCCGCCGTCTCGCCGCTCGGCTGGGCCTGCCCTTCCGTGACTCCGATACCGAGATCGAGGCTGCGGCCGGGCGCACCGTGCCGGAGCTGTTCAGCCAGTTCGGCGAGGCGTATTTCCGTGCCGGGGAGCGCCGGGTGGTGCGGCGCCTGCTGGACGGGCCGCCGATCGTGCTGGCCACCGGCGGCGGCGCGTTCATGGACCCGGCGACCCGCGCCACCGTGCGCCAGCGCGGCACGTCCATCTGGTTGCGGGCGCCGCTGCCGGTGCTGCTGCGCCGCGTGGCGCGGCGGCGCAACCGCCCGTTGCTGGCCAACGGGGACCCGGCGGCCACGCTGAGCCGGCTGATCGAGCAGCGGCATCCTATCTATGCGGAGGCGGACATCGTGGTGGATTGCGCCGACGACCTTCCGGACCAGACCACCCGGCGGGTGGCCGCCGCCCTGTCCGACTACCAGCCGCCGCAGCACCTGCCGGTGCAAACGGGAACGGCAGCATACGATGTGGTGGTGGGCAGCGGGCTGCTGCACCGCGCCGGCTCCCTGCTGGCACCGGTCCTGCCGCAGAAGCGGGTCGTGGTGGTGAGCGACACCACCGTCGCCGCGCTGCACGGCCCGGCGCTCATGGACAGCCTGGCGGCCACCGCGTTCGAGGCCACCCTGCTGGAGGTGACGCCGGGCGAGGCGTCGAAGTCGCTGGCCTCGTTCGGGGCGCTGGTGGAGCGCATCCTCGACACGGGGGCGGAGCGCCGGACCGCGGTGCTGGCGCTCGGCGGCGGCGTGGTCGGGGACCTGGCCGGCTTCGCCGCCGCGGTGGCGCTGCGCGGCTTGCCGTTCGTGCAGCTGCCGACCACCCTGCTCGCCCAGGTCGACTCCGGCGTGGGCGGCAAGACCGGCATCAACACGGCCCGCGGCAAGAACCTGGTTGGCGCCTTCCACCAGCCGCGCATGGTGATCGCCGACGTCGACACGCTGGCGACGCTGCCGCCGCGGGAGAAGCGCGCCGGCTATGCGGAGGTGGTGAAGGCCGGGCTGGTCGGCGACGTCGCCTTCTATGACTGGTGCGAGGCGAACGGGCCGGCCATCGTCGGCGAGGACCGCGACGCCCAGGCCGAGGCGGTGCTGCGGGCCTGCGCCTTCAAGGCCGGCGTGGTGGGCGACGACCCGCGGGAGGAGCGTCCGAATGACGGCCGTGCCCTGCTCAACCTGGGCCACACCTTCGGCCATGCCATCGAAGCGGAGTGCGGCTACGGCGCCGTGCTGCATGGGGAGGCGGTGGCCGTCGGCCTCGGCCTGGCGTTCCGCCTGTCCGCGGCGCTGGGTCATTGCCCCGTATCGGTGGCCGACCGGGTGGAAGCGCACATGGCTGCCGTCGGCCTCCCTTCGGAGCTGTCGATGCTCAACCGCCGGTTCTCCGCCACCCGGCTTCTGGAGCTGATGCGGCGGGACAAGAAGATGCGGGACGGCGCCCTGACCTTCGTCCTCGCGCGCGGCGTCGGCCGGGCGTTCACTGCATCCGACGTTCCCGGCGAAGCGGTGGAGATGGTGCTGCGGGAGGCCGGCTGCGCCCCCTGATTACGGCTCGGTCGATGGCGCCCGCTGCGTCAAGGCATCGCGGATCTCCGTCAGCAACTGCTCGGACTTGGTCGGTGGGGGCGGTGCGAAGGCGTCGCGATGCTGCAACCGGCTCAGCGCCTTGACCACCCAGAAGATCGCGAACCCGACGATGACGAACTGGATGACGGCATTCAGGAACAGGCCGACGTTCAGCGTGACGGCGCCCGCCTTCTGGGCCGCAACCAGCGTCGGCTCGGATGGACCGCGCAAGGTGACGAAGAGGTTGGTGAAGTCGATGCCACCGATCAGCAGGCCGAGCAGGGGGGTGAAGATGTCCTTCACCAGGCTGTTCACGATGGTGGTGAAGGCGGCGCCGATGATGATGCCCACCGCCAGGTCGACGACGTTGCCGCGCAGGACGAACGCCTTGAACTCGGCCAACCAGCTGGGAGCGTGGAGGTGGATCGGCGGCTGCATGGCATGCTCCTGCGATGGCTCGCCCATAGCGGCCCCTGGCGCGCCCTGGCAACTGCCGCTGGCGGAAAACGCCGCACCGACCGGTCTGTCTGCATAGAAGGCGAGCGGAGTACGCTAAACAGCTGGGCGATACGATAATGCGGCGTGGCACGAGCCTTGCCACCGCTAGGCGACTCGAACCGGTTGGCAGGCTCAAATCGGTAGGCAGACTCAAGGAGAGCGCAGGTGAACGAGGCCAAGACCGCACTAGGACACAAGATCATCGCCGCGAAGAAGGCCAAAGGCTGGACCTGGCCGCAGGTGGCGGAGAAGCTGGGTTTTTCTCCGGTATGGACCTGCGCCGCCTGCCTGGGCCAGATGTCCATGACGCCGGAAACGGCGGACAAGGCCGGGTTGCTGTTCGACCTGACCCCGGCGGAAATCACCTTGCTGACGGAGGCGCCGTATCGCGGCTCCCTGCCGACCGCCGTGCCCACCGACCCGTTGATCTACCGCTTCTACGAACTGGTCAGCGTCTACGGCACCACGTGGAAGGAGATGATCCATGAGGAGTTCGGAGACGGCATCATGTCCGCCATCGACTTCGACATGACGATGGAACGCCAGCCGGACCAGAAGGGTGACCGGGTCAAGCTGACGATGAGCGGCAAGTTCCTGGCTTACAAAAGGTACTGAGCGAGCCGCCGATCGACGGACGGCACCGCCCGCCAGGTGGCGCCGTATGGAGCGGGCGACGAAGGCGATCGGCCGCTGCGCACTGTCGACACCCTGCTCGTCCCGCCGGGTCATGGCTCCCGTCCCCGGTCGACACGGGCGCAGGGCGACGCCCGTGGTGCAGCCAACATTTTCGTGATGGGTCACGATCGCTGTCCTCTTTCGTTACGCACCAGGGTGGCGCGGAGATGAGGCCGTGCCGTGGCAACCCCTGCCGTATTCATGCCGTGATCGCGGTATTGATGAGCGTTACGAAAAGGAGTTACCCGACACATGCGTATCGCGCAGATCGCTCCCCTGCATGAAGCCGTCCCCCCGAAGCTGTATGGCGGCACCGAGCGTGTCGTCTCCTTCCTGACAGAGGAGTTGGTGGCGCTTGGCCACGATGTGACGCTGTTCGCGAGCGGCGATTCGCAGACCAGTGCCAAGCTCGAGGCGATCTGGCCGCGCGCCCTGCGGCTGGACCCGGCGATCCGCGACCCGATCGCGCCGCACATGCTGCTGATGGAGGCCGTGCGGCGGCAGGCCGAAGAGTTCGACGTCCTGCACTTCCACATGGACTACTGGTCGTTCAGCCTGTTCGGACGCCAGCGCACGCCGTTCGTCACCACGCTGCATGGCCGGCTGGACCTGCCGGAGCTGCAGCCGGTGTTCAACACCTTTCCCAACGTCCCCGTGGTGTCGATTTCCGATAGCCAGCGGCGGCCGTTGCCGCAGGCCAACTACGTCGACACCGTGCTGCACGGCCTGCCGGAGAAGCTGCTGACGCCGCAGGGCCAGCCACAGGGCTACCTCGCCTTCCTCGGCCGCATCGCCCCGGAGAAATGCCCGGACCGCGCGATCAAGATCGCCCAGGCCTGCGGCATGCCGATCAAGCTGGCGGCCAAGGTGGACGTGGCGGACAAGGTGTATTTCGAGAAGCACATCCGCCACCTGCTGGACGCGCCCGGCGTGGAGATGATCGGCGAGATCAGCGACAAGCAGAAGCCGGCCTTCCTGTCCGGTGCCACTGCCCTGCTGATGCCGATCGACTGGCCGGAGCCGTTCGGCCTGGTGATGATCGAGGCCATGGCCTGCGGCACGCCGGTCATCGCCTTCAACCGCGGCTCGGTGCCGGAGATCGTGGAAGACGGGCTGACCGGCTTCATCGTGGAAGACGTCGAAGGCGCCATGGCTGCGGTGTCCCGCATCCACACGCTGGACCGTGCCCGGGTGCGCCGCCGGTTCGAGGAGCGGTTCACCGCGCGCCGCATGGCGGAGGATTATCTGGCAGTCTACCGCAGCCTGGCGGGCGAGGACCGCTCCGTCCTTCGCGCGATCCGTTAACCGCACCCACCCACAAGACCCTCTCCCTCCGGGAGAGGGCAGGGTCAGGGCGCGCGACACGGGAGCTGGTAGCGGCGGACGGATTTGAACCGCCGACCAAGGGATTATGATTCCCCTGCTCTACCGCTGAGCTACGCCGCCAGCCGGACCGCGCGGTGTTTCACCCGGGCGGCATCGCGAGTCAATGACGGCTGGGAGCAGCCGGCGTGTCGATGAACCCGCCGCCCAGCAAACGCTCGCCGTCATAGAACACGCAGGCCTGGCCCGGCGCCGGCAGCGCCGGCTCATCCAGCGTCACCATCCCGTCCGCCGACACGGTCGCTGGCCGCATCGCGTCGCGCGCCCGCAGTTTCACGCTGCAGCGGCTCTCGCGCGGGGCATCGACAAGCCAATTCACCTCCCGCAGCCGCACGTGCCGGGTGCCGGTGCTGCGCGGCCCGACCACCACCCGGCGCGTCTGCGGCTCCAGCGCCACGACGACCGGCCGCTCCGCGAGGCCGAGCCCCTTGGCCTGCCCCACGGTGTAGCGGCCGATCCCACCGTGCCGCCCCACCACCGTGCCCAGCGCGTCCACGATCTCACCAGGCACCATCGCGTCCGGCCGCAGCCGTGCGACCGCGCTGTCGTAGCGGCCGTTGGGCACGAAGCAGATGTCCTGACTGTCCGGCTTGCCCGCAACGTCCAGTCCCAGCCGTGCCGCCTCCGCCCGCACGTGGTCCTTGTTCGGCAGGTCGCCCAGGGGGAAGACGGTGCGGGCCAGTTGCTGGCGCGTGGTGGCGAACAGGAACCAGCTCTGGTCCCGCTGGAGGTCCGCGGCACGGTGCAGCTCCGGCCCGCCTGGCCCGTCCACCCGACGCACGTAGTGTCCGGTGGCCATCGCGTCGCAGCCGAGGTCGGAGGCCAGCTGCATCAAATCCGTGAACTTCACCGTTTGGTTGCAGCGGATGCACGGCACGGGCGTGCGGCCGGATGCATAGCTGTCGGCGAAGTCATCGATCACGGCAGCGCGGAACCGCGCCTCGGCGTCGATCACGTAATGGGCGATGCCCAGCCGGTCCGCGACCCGCCGCGCGTCATGGATGTCCTGCCCGGCGCAGCAGGCCCCCTTCCGCGCCGACGCCGCGCCGTGGTCGTACAGCTGCAGCGTCGCCCCGATCACCTCGTGGCCAGCACCGTGCAGCAGGCCGGCAACGACGCTGCTGTCCACGCCGCCGGACATCGCGGCGAGGACCCGCATCCGTTTACCCCTGCGCGTTCCGCGTCGCCGCGGGCAGCCGCACCACCAGCCCGTCCAGCGCTTCGGTGACGACCAGCTGGCAGCCGAGCCGCGACGTCTTCTCCAGCCCGAAGGCGAGGTCGAGCATGTCCTCCTCGTCCTCCGTGGGCTTGGCCAGCTTCGAGAACCAGGCCGGGTCGACGATCACGTGGCAGGTGGAACAGGCGAGCGACCCTTCGCAGGCGCCCTCGATGTCCACGCCGTGCTTGTGGGCGACCTCCAGCACGGACAAACCGAGCGGCGCGCTGACTTCGCGACGGGTGCCGTCGCGCTCGACGAAGGTCATCTTTGGCATGGTCGGTCAGGCCTCGGCTGGTTCCGGGACCGCGGACAGCGCCCCAATGGCGAAATCCACGTCGGCGGCGGAGGTAAAGCGTCCCAGCCCGACGCGCAAGCTTCGCGCCGCGGCCTCGTGGTCCAACCCCATGGCCGCAAGGACATAGGACGGCGCCACCTCCGCGGAAGAACAGGCCGAACCCGTGGAAACGCAAAGCTCGGGCGCGTCGCGCATGGCGTCCAGCGCCCGGCGGTGCGGCAGGGTCAGGTTGAGGTTGCCGGGCAGCCGATGCCGAACGGACCCGTTCACCCGCACCCCCGGCAGGCGCCGCCGCAGACCAGCCAGCAGCCGGTCGCGCAGCCCGGCCAGTCGCTCCGCCTCCCCCGCCATCTCCTCGGCCGCGATGCGGCAGGCTTCGCCGAAGCCGACGACCAGCGGGGTCGGCAGCGTGCCGGAGCGGAACCCCCGCTCCTGCCCGCCGCCGGAGAACAGCGGCAGGAGACGGACGCGTGGCCGGCGGCGGACATACAGCGCGCCGACGCCCTTGGGGCCATACACCTTGTGCGCGCTGAACGAGGCCAGGTCGATCCCCGCCACGTCGAACGGGACCTTGCCGAATGCCTGGGCGGCGTCCGTGTGGAACAGGGCACCCGCGGAACGCGTCAGCGCGGCAAGCGCCGGAAGGTCCTGCAGCACGCCGGTCTCGTTGTTCGCGGCCATCACGCTCACGAGCAGGGTCGGCTGCGCCAGCGCGGCGGCGAGCGCGGCGGGGTCTAGCAGACCGTCGGCACCGACCGGCAGGATGACCGGGTCGAAGCCGTCGCCGCGCAATTCGGCAACGCTGTCCAGCACGCATCTATGCTCCGTCGCCACGGTGACCACCCGGCGGCGCTGCGTGTCCTGGCTGGCGGCGAAGCGGGCTGCACCCTTGATGGCGAGGTTGTTCGCCTCCGTGGCCCCCGACGTGAAGACGATCTCGCGCGGCTCCGCGCCCGCCAAGGCCGCGACCTGGGCGCGCGCCACCTCCACCGCGGCTGCCGCATCCAGGCCCATGGCGTGCTCGGCACTGTGGGCATTGCCGAACCGCCCGGTGAAGAAGGGCAGCATGGCATCGACCACCCGCGGGTCGCACGGGGTGGTCGCCTGGTTGTCCAGGTAGACGGGGCGGTTCGGCCGCGTCATGCCGCCCGGCGGCTCAACCGTGCCGCCATGGCGGCGTAGGCGGCGGCGAAGGCCTGCACGTCCGTTGCCGTGGCGTTCCAAGGCAAGGAGACGCGGATGGCCTGCCCGGCCAGCGGCCCCACCCCCATCGCCCCTAGCACGTGGCTGCGCCCCACCTTGCCGGACGAGCAGGCGGCACCGGCCGAGACCTCCACGCCCGCCATGTCCAGCGCGATCAGCTGGGTCTGCGCGGCGACGCCGGGCAGGGCGGCGCATACCGTGTTCGGCAGCCGCTCCGCCCCCCCGAGCACCAGCCCGCCCGACGCGGCGACGGCGGCCTCGATGCCGGCCCGCATCTCCAGCAGCTCGGCCGCCGGGGCATCCGCCGCCGCTGCGAACCCGGCGATGGCGGCCGTGGGCGGCGTGCCGCCGCGTCGTCCCCGCTCCTGCCCGCCGCCGACGATCAGCGACGGCCCATCCCACTCGTCCGCCAGCACCAGCGCGCCGGCGCCCGCCGGACCGCCGAGCTTGTGCGACGAGATGGCCAGGCTGGTGGCGCCGAGCGCGCGGAGGTCGCACGGGATACGGCCGGCCGCCTGCACGGCGTCGACGTGCAGCCGCGCGCCATACCGGCGACAGATCGCCGCCGCCTCGGCCACGGGCTGGATCGTGCCCGTCTCGTTGTTGGCCAGCATCAGGCACATCAGCGCCTCCCCCCCGGTCTGCAACGCCGTGCGGAGCGCGTCCAACTGCAACCGGCCGTCGGGATCGACCGGGAGGGTTTCAGGGTCCGACCTGGCCATGCGGACCGCGTCGTGCTCGGTGGCGCCGATCAGCAGCCGGCGACCGTGGCCGAACGCGTGGATGGCCAGCGCATCCGCCTCCGTTCCACCGGAGGTAAACACCACCTCGCCGCCGAAGCGCCGCGCCAGCGCATCCCTGGCGTCCTCCAGCACGCGGCGCGTCGTGCGGCCGGCGCCGTGGACGGAGGATGGATTGCCGACCAGGTCCAGCGCTGCCAGCATCGCCGCGCGGGCGGCCGGTCGCAGGGGCTCCGTGGCGTTCGCGTCGAGGTAGGTCATGGCGGCCTACTCCGCCGCCTTCGCCTCGGCCGGCTGGTGCCGGGCCATGGCCGCCACCCGCGCCTCGACCGCCAGCAGTTCGGCCCGCAGCACTTCGATCTGGCACATCAGCGGGTCGGGCGAGCCGTCGCAGGGCGTGCCGTAGGCGAGGAAGCCCGGCGCGCGGGCCGGCCGGGTACGGTCGTGCTCGACAGGACGCGCGGGGATGCCGACCACCGTTTGCCCCGGTTGCACGTCGGACACGACCACGGCGTTGGCGCCGACCCGGGCGCCATCCCCCACCACGATGTCGCCGAGGATCTTCGCGCCGGCGCCGAGGATGACGTTGCGGCCGACGGTCGGGTGCCGCTTGCCCTTCGACGTGCTGGCCGTGCCCAGCGTCACCTGGTGGTAGAGGTAGGCGTCGTCGCCCAGCACCGCCGTCTCCCCGATCACCACGCCCATGCCGTGGTCGATCACCACGCGGCGCCCCAGCTCCGCGCCAGGATGGATCTCGATCCCCGTCAGGAAGCGGCCAAGGTGGGACACCATGCGGCCGAGCAGGAACAGCCGGCGCCGCCACAGCCCGTGTGCCAGGCGGTGCAGGGTGACCGCATGCAGCCCGGGATAACACAACAGCACCTCGAGCTTGGACCGCGCTGCCGGGTCGCGCTGGTGGTAGGCGTCGACCATCTCGCGCAAAAACATGAATGGCATGCGTCATTTCCGTTATGAAAGCGCGGTTGCACTCCCTATATATCTGCGCGGCACCGGGGTTGAAGGCCCACCCCGGCGTGGCTGGTGGATGGGTCAAGACACCTTCGGCAAAGACGCCGGCTTGTGACAGGGCATGGACCCTGCCGACGACATATGGGGAGCGGCTCGTCCGGGTGGGGCATTGTCCGGGCTGGCGTTATCGCAGATCGAAGCATTTTCCCACGCCATGCCCGGCAGTGGGTGCAGGAACCATCGGTATACCATGCCAGAGGTGATGTTCGCCGGCCCTGATGGCCGGCTCGAAGGCCGTTACCATCACAGCAAGGACACGGGGGCGCCGCTTGCGCTCGTCCTCCATCCCCATCCGATGCATGGCGGCACGATGAACAACCGCATCACGTTCACGATGTACCAGTCGTTCCAGAAGCTCGGCTTTTCCGTCATGCGGTTCAACTTCCGCGGGGTCGGCCGCAGCCAGGGCCGCTACGACGGCGGGATCGGCGAGATCAGCGACGCCGCCGCCGCGCTGGATTGGATGCAGATGGTCAACCCGGCCTCCAAGGGCCTGTGGATCGCCGGATACTCGTTTGGCGCCTTTGTCGGCATGCAGTTGCTGATGCGCCGGCCGGAAATCTCCGGCTGGATCAGCGTGGCGCCCCCGGCCAGCCACTACGATTTCGGCTTCCTCGCCCCCTGCCCATGCGGCGGCCTTCTTATCCACGGCGACGCGGACGAGATGGTGCCGGAGCCATCCGTGCGCAAACTGGTGGACAAACTGAACACCCAGAAGGGCGTTCAGGTAGACTACCGCGTCTACCCGGGCGCGGACCACGTCTTCGCCAGCCATGCCGAGCAGGTCGGTGAGGCGGTGGAAGACCATGTCGGCATGATCCAGGCCCGCAAGGCCATGGCGCTCGCCGCTGACTGACCTGCCGCCATTCCCGCCTGGCTAAAAAGCCCTCTCCGTCTGTGAGAGCGGGCTGGGTGAGAGCGGCGCCAACTAACTCGACCGGCTACCATCGGTAACGGCCCGACCCTCACCCTAACCTCTCCCAGAAGAAGAGGGTCTTCTTCTTGGAGTATTTGGGCACCGTTACCGGGCGAACCAATCGCCGATCGGGCGGATCACTTCCATCGTCTTGGCGCCCCATGCCACCTCGGCACGGGCCTTGCGCACCGCACGGATGTATTCCGCACCCTGCAGGCTGGTGGACCGCAGCATCTCCTGCGCGGCGGACACGAGGCGATCGATACGCTGGAACACCACCCGACCGATGTCGGACACGCCTAGCTTCTCGATCCGGATCACCTGGAACCGGCTCGACTCCGCCTTCAACGTCCGGTCCAGGAACTCGGACCATTCCGGAGCGGCGCCGTCGAAACGGCCGAGATATTCCTGCTCCACGGCGAAGACCCGCACCTTCGGACCCCAGCCGATCGCAGCCTCGATCGCGGAGATCGCCGACTCCACGGAGTCGGTCGCGGTGGTCACCGGCACCACGACGCCCATCATCTCGCCGCCATCGGGGAAGATCGGGCGCGGCTCGTCGTCCAGGATGCGGCAGATCTCGGCGAAGATGTTGGCGCCCAGGTCCACCAGCATGCCGCCCGCGCCCAGCGCGAACAGCAGGTCGTCCCACGGCGTGGCGTTCGGGTCATGCGCCAGGTCGCGTGACGCCTCGAACGCGTGGGCGTTCCGGGCGTCGTAATGCGTCATGGACGCGAGGCCGTCCTCCTTGCGGAAGATGTTGGCCAGTCGAGGCTGGCGGTCATACTCGCGCACCGACACGGAGCGCATCAGCATCGGATAGCGGTCCAGGAGGCTGACGATGACGGCGTTCGCAGTGGTGGTCTTCCCGCTGGACTTGTCGTTGGCGAAGATCAGCGTCTTGCGCGTCGTCGTCGGGGCGGGCGTCGGTCCCGGCGGCGGAGGGGCGGAGGTCACGTCGTCCGGCGGGGCCATTTGCGAATCCTGTTCGTAAGCGAGTCCAACGCCCGGTTTCTAGCACAGGGTTGGGCGATATCCAGTGCGCGGGCCGGCGCACCGTGCTAGCCCGACCCTGCACCTTCACGAGCATACGGACGCGATGCCCACCAGCGACTTCCTGCACGACGCCACGGCCCGCGGCTTCGTCCACCAATGCACCGACCTGGAGGCGCTGGACGCCGCGTGCCGCGCCGGGCCAGTGGCCGGCTATATCGGGTTCGACTGCACGGCGGACAGCCTGCACGTCGGCCACTTGATGCAGATCATGATGCTGCGCCTGCTGCAGCGCCACGGCCACCGCCCGGTGGCGCTGATGGGCGGCGGCACCTCCCGCATCGGCGATCCCTCGTTCCGCGACGAGGCGCGGGTGCTGCTGGGCGACGAGCGCATCGCCGCCAACATGGCCGGGATGCGCGGCTGCATCGCGCCGTTCGTGCGGTTCGACGAGGCTGACGGCGCGCTGATGCTGGACAACGCCGCCTGGCTGGACCGGCTGGGCTATATCGAGCTGCTGCGCGAGGTTGGGCCGCACTTCTCCATCAGCCGCATGCTGTCCTTCGACAGCGTCCGCACCCGGCTGGAGCGCGAGCAGGGGCTGACTTTCCTGGAGTTCAACTACTCGATCCTGCAATCCTACGATTTCCGCGAGTTGCTGCGCCGCCACGGCGTGGTGCTGCAGGTCGGCGGCTCGGACCAATGGGGCAACATCGTGTCCGGCGTGGAGCTGGTGCGCCGCACGGATGCCCGCACGGTATTCGGGCTGACGACGCCGCTGATCACCACGGCGTCCGGCGCCAAGATGGGCAAGACGGCGGCCGGCGCCGTCTGGCTCGCCGCGGCGCGCCTGGCGCCATACGACTACTGGCAGTTCTGGCGCAACACGGAGGACGCCGATGTCGGCCGCTTCCTGCGGCTGTTCACCGACCTGCCGCTGCACGAGGTCGACCGCCTGGCCGCCTTGGGCGGGGCGGAGATCAACGAGGCGAAGAAGGTGCTGGCGACGGAGGCGACGGCGCTTGCGCACGGCAACACCGCCGCGGCGGCAGCCGCGGACACCGCACGTTCGACCTTCGAGGTGGGCACGGTGGCCGACACGCTGCCGACGCACCGAATCCCCGCCGCAGACCTGTCGCGCGGCATGCCGGTCTATCGTCTGCTGGTCGAAAGCGGCCTCAGCAGCAGCCTGGGTGAAGCGCGCCGGCTGATCCGCGGCGGCGGCGCCAGGGTGAACGATGCGGTGGTCGCGGAGGAGTCGGCGACCGTCACCGATGCGGACCTCCGCGAGGGTGGCCTGAAGCTGTCGGCAGGTCGAAAGCAACACCGGCTGGTCAAGCCGACCTGAACCGACGGTTTTCATTGCGGCGTTGGCAACCCCAGGGCGCCCGGCCGGTTAGCGGCATGCAGGGAACAGGGAGTTTCCGATGAGCATCATCGGTTGGATCGTATTCGGTTTGATTGCCGGCTTCATCGCCAGCAAGATCGTCAACAAACAGGGCGAGGGCCTGGTCCTCGACATCGTGCTGGGTATCGTCGGCGCCGTGGTCGGCGGCTATCTCGTCTCGTTCTTCACGGGGGCGCCGTGGCAGAGCGGCTTCAACATCCCGAGCATGATCGTGGCGATTGTCGGGGCCGTCATCGTGCTGGCCATCTACCATGCGGTCGTCGGCCGACGGACTTACTGAACGATTTGGGCGGGGGTCGGCTTCGGCCCCCGCTCAGGCGGTGAACTGTTCGGCGATGATCCGCTCCGAGAGCGGCACGTCCGGGTCGAACAGGACGGTCCACGACATCGTCCGATCCTCGCTCACCGCGACGGAGGCCACGTCGCGGACTTCGAAGGCATCCGCCACGGCCGCCACGGGCCGCTTCTCGGGCTCGAGCACCTCGAACAGGACATCCGCCGTGCTCGGCAGCAAGGCGCCGCGCCAGCGACGCGGGCGGAAGGCGCTGATCGGCGTCAATGGCAGCAGGTTGGCCGACAGCGGAACGATCGGCCCATGCGCCGACAGGTTGTATGCCGTGGAGCCCGCGGGCGTGGCGATCAGGACGCCGTCGCAGATCAACTCCGCGACCCGCACGCGCCCGTCCACGGAAATCCTGATCTTGGCGGCCTGACGGAGCTGGCGCAGCAGGCTGACCTCGTTCAAGGCCACCGCCTCCTCGACTGCGCCCATCTGCGTGATCGCGTGCATCCGCAGCGGGTGCAGGACGGCCGCCTGCGCCTCCGCGAGCCGGCGTGGCAGGTCATCCTCGTTGAACGCGTTCATCATGAACCCGACCGAACCGCAGTTCATGCCGTAGATCGGGACCGTGCGGCCGGTCAGGTCGTGCATCGTCTCCAGCAGGTGTCCGTCGCCGCCGAGTGCCACCACCACCTCCGCGTCCGCCACGGCGGCGTTCCCATACCGGGTGGAGAGCCGGGCGTGCGCCTGCGCCGCGGCGGCCGTCCGGGCCGCGACGAAGTGGATCCGGTCGAGCGGCACGAGCGGCAGGTCCGGCGGCGGCCCCGCCATCACCGTCGCGCTCATGCCCCCGTCAACTTCCGTCGAAGCGCGGTTCGGAGCGGGTCTGCCGCGAGAGGGGGACACGACGCCCGGGTGGGGGCGGCGGCCGGTCCAACTCGGCCGATCGCGGCGGGATGGGAGGGCGCGACTGCGTCCGGGACCAGCTGCGCCGATCGTCCAAGTCCGGCTCATACTCCGTGCGCACCGGCTCCGGCAGGCGCAGCACCAGCGCGCGGATTTCCCGCTGGATTTCGTCCAGCCGCGCCTCCACCCCGTCCAGCCGGCCTTTCAGTCCGAAGACGTTGAACGGCATCAGCAGGAACGCCAGCAGGAACAGCACGCCGACCACCAGGATGACGAACCCGACCCAGGGAGGCGCCCAGTCGGGAAGCGTGAACGGCAACTGCATGGCGTCGAGCTTAGCCGGGCTCCGCCGATCCCGCTAGCTTCCGCTTGATCTCCGCCGCCAAACAGGCGAGGGCTGCGCGAGCAACGAAGAGGGACGCCATGAAACTGCTGATCCCGGGCCCCGTGTCCACCCAGGCAGCGGTTCGCGCGGCGGCAGCGCAGGATTTCGCGCCGTGGGACAACGACTTCCGCCCGATGAACGTGGACGTCCGCGCTCGCGTGCTCGCCCTGGCCGGCACGCAGGAGGGTGTCCATGCCACGCTGCCGCTGCAGGGCTGCGGCCATTTCGCCATGGAAGCGGCGATCCGCACCTTCGTGCCGCGTGACGCCAAGCTGCTGGTCCCGGCGACCGGTGCCTACGCCGACCGCGCGATCCGGCTGGCCCGGGAGGCGGGACGCACCGTCGCCACCCTGCCGGTTGGCGAGACGGAGCGGGTCGACCCGGCGGCGCTGGAAGCCGCGTTGCAGGCGGACCCGTCGGTCCGGCACGTCGCCCTGGTCTACAGCGAGACCGGGAGCGGGATCGTCCACGACGTGCCCGCGCTGGCGAGGGCCGCCGGGCGCGCGGGCTGCCGGGTGATCGTGGACGCAGTCTCCGCCTTCGGGGCGCTTCCGCTCGACCTGGGGGCGCTGCCGATGGTCGACGCCGCCGTCTTCACCGCCAACAAGTGCCTGGAGGCGTTGCCCGGCCTCGCCTTCGCCGTGGCGCGGGTGGACCGGCTGGTCGACTGCCAGGGTCGCGCCGGCAGCTGGTCGCTCGACCTGGCGGACATCTACCAGCATGCGCTGCGCGTCGGCTGGGGCAGCTTCCGCTTCACGCCCCCGGCGCAAGTCCTGGCCGCCTTCCAGACCGCGCTGGACCTGTATGACGCGGAGGGCGGGCAGGCGGTGCGGCTGGCGCGCTACACCGAGAACATGCGCGTGCTGTACGACGGAGTGCGGCGGCTCGGCCTGCGGCCCTACCTGCCTGCCTCCGTGCAGGGCCCCATCGTGGTCAACGTGCATGCCCCCGCGCACCCGGTCTGGTCGCTGCAGGGCTTCGTGGACGCGCTGAAGGCACGCGGCTTCCTCATCAGCAACTTCTACAACACGCAGCTGCCCTCCTTCCGCGTCGGCTGCATCGGCGCGATCACCCCGGGAGACATGCGGGAGGCCGTCTCCGCCATGGGGGAGGCACTGTCGGAGCTGGGCATCACCCACACGCAGGCGGCCTGATGCGCAGCGACATCGAGATCGCCGACGCGGCCACGCTGCAGCCGATCGCCGACATCGCGGCCAAGCTGGACATCCCCGCCGAGGCGCTGGAGCCGTATGGCCGCTACAAGGCCAAGATCGGGCTCCACTTCGTCCGCAGCGTGGAGGCCCGGCCGGACGGTGCCCTGGTGCTGGTCACCGGCATCAGCCCCACCCCCGCCGGCGAGGGCAAGACCACCACCACCATCGGGCTGGGCGACGCGCTGCGCCGGATCGGCCGCCGCGCGGCCATCTGCCTGCGGGAGCCGTCGCTCGGCCCGTGCTTCGGGGTGAAGGGCGGCGCCACGGGCGGCGGCCTGGCCCAGGTGGCACCCATGGCGGAGATCAACCTGCACTTCACCGGGGACTTCCACGCCATCACCGCGGCCAACAACCTGTTGGCCGCGATGGTGGACAACCACGTCTACTGGGGCAACGAGCTGGGGATCGACACGCGCCGGATCAGCTGGCGCCGGGCACTGGACATGAACGACCGTGCGCTGCGCAACGTGGTGGCGGGGCTGGGCGGTGCCGCGAACGGGGCGCCGCGCGAGGACGGGTTCGACATCACCGTCGCGTCCGAGGTGATGGCGGTGTTCTGCCTGGCGCGCGACCTGCCGGATTTGCAGGCGCGGCTCGGCCGGATGGTCGTGGCGCCCGGCCGCGACGGCGCCTCGGTGACCGCGCGCGACCTCAAGGCCGACGGGGCGATGGCGGCGCTGCTGCGGGACGCGTTCCAACCCAACCTGGTGCAGACGCTGGAGGGCTCCCCGGCCTTCGTCCATGGCGGCCCGTTCGCCAACATCGCCCATGGCTGCAACTCCGTCATGGCCACGCGGCTCGGGCTGAAACTGGCCGAGGTGGTGGTGACGGAGGCCGGGTTCGGCGCCGACCTGGGCGGCGAGAAGTTCCTGGACATCAAGTGCCGCAGCGCCGGGCTGCGGCCGGCCTGCTGCGTCGTGGTGGCGACCGTGCGGGCTCTGAAGATGCATGGCGGCGTAGCGCGGGCGGATTTGGCGCGGGAGGATTTGGCCGCGGTCGGGCGCGGCGTCGTGAACCTGGCCCGGCATGTCGAGAACATGCGCAAGTTCGGCCTGCCGGTGCTGGTGGCGCTCAACCGCTTCGCCGGCGACACGGACGCCGAATACGACGAGGTCCGCAGCGGCGTGCCCGGGGTGGAAGTCATCCTCTGCTCGCACTGGGCCCAGGGCAGCGCCGGCGCGGAGGACCTGGCCCGGGCGGTGATGCGCCGGGTCGAAAGTGGGACCGGGGAGTATCGGCCGCTCTACCCGGACGCGATGGGCTTGGCGGACAAGCTGCGCACCGTCGCCCGCGAGATATACCGCGCGAGCGACATCGCGCTGGCGCCGGCCGTGGCCCGGCGCCTCACCGCATTGGAGGCGGCCGGCTTCGGCGGCCTGCCGGTCTGTATAGCCAAGACGCAATACAGCTTCACTGCCGACCCGACGGTCATGGGCGCCCCGTCCGGCCACGTGCTTCCGGTGCGCGAAGTGCGGCTCTCGGCCGGCGCCGGCTTCGTCGTGGCGGTATGCGGCGACATCATGACCATGCCCGGCCTACCCCGGCACCCGGCGGCGGAGACCATCGCCCTCGGCGAGGATGGCCGGGTAGCCGGCCTGTTCTAGACGCGGCTGAAAAGCCCTCTCCTCTTGGGCAGGGCTATCGCACTTGGCTGATCTCCCTCTCCCGCTGGCGGGAGAGGGTTTCAAAACCGGGAGAGAGAGACGCGTCGCGCGCTACACCCGCAGCAGCCCGCGCGTGGGCGTGGCCTCCGCGCTGTCGGGGAAGATCGTGGCCAAGGCCGGCGCGGGCAGGCCGAGATGGGCCGTCAACAGCCCCTTCGCGATCGAGCGCAGGTCCGCCGTCGGCTGCAGGTCGCGGTTCTCCAGCAGGTTGCCGCCGCCCAGACCCGGCCAGTTGGCCAAGACCCGGCCGCCTGCCACGCGGCCGCCAGCGACGAAGGCGACCGTGCCCGTGCCATGATCCGTGCCGTTGGTCCCGTTCATGCGGGCGGTGCGGCCGAACTCCGTGATCACCAGCACCGCCGTGCGCGTCCAGGCATCGCCCAGCCCGTCCTTCAGCGCCGCCAGCCCCCCGTCCAGTTGGCTCAGCGGGCCGCGCAGCCGCTGCATCTGGGCCGCGTGCGTGTCCCACCCTCCTAGCTCCAGCGCCGCCACCCGCGGCCCGGTCTGCGCCGCCAGCAGCCGCCCCGCCATCCCGGCCAGCGCCGGAAAGGCATAGGGGTTCTGCTGCTTCTCCAGCCCACCAAGCGTCGCACCGGAGAACCCGCGGTCGCGCATCCCCTCGGCGATGGCGGGGCCAGTCACCGGGTCGGCGCCGTTCAATGCCGCGATGCGGGTGTAGAGGTCGATGTCCGGCGCCGCGAAGCTAGGCGGCGCCCAGGCCGCGATCGTGGCCGGCCCCTGCATCAGCAGCGGTGTCGTCGTGCCGACGGCAAGGGCAGCCTCCGGCCCGGGCGGCTTCGGCATCGCCAGCACGGCGCGGTTCAGCCAGCCGCTGGTCATGCGGTGGTCGGCGCCGCTCTCCATGCAGTCCTGCGCCTCGAAATGGCTGCGGCTGCGATAGTGCCCGGCCACCGCATGCACCGGCAGCAGCTCGCCAGCCCGGTACATCGCCGCCATGGCCGGCATGGCCGGATGCAGGCCGAAGAAGCCGCCGAGGTCGGCCAGCCCATCCGCCGTGCCGGGGCCCGGCGGCACCAGCGGCCCGCGCAGCGCCGCCAAGGCCGGGTCGCCGTACGGCACCACCGCCGCCATGCCGTCCAGGGCACCCCGCATGATGACCACGACCAACCGCGCATCGGTCGGCGCCGCTGCGAGCGCCAAGGAAGCCCGCCCCATCGTGAAGGCCGCCCCGAGGCCGAGCAAGGCGGATCGCCGGGTGATGAAGGAAGGGTGCATCAGCGCCTCTGGAACTCGGGTGACGTGAACAGCAAGGTGAGCCCGTCGCGGCGGGAGCCGGCGCGCCGGATCGCCGTGCCGGTGGCATCCGTGAGCAACGGACCGAGGCTGGCCTCCGCCAGCGACGCCGGATCGAGCATGGCGGCCCGGCCGGACACGCCATAGGCCCAGTCGACCCGGCGCATCATCGCCTCCGGCCCGGCCCAGTCGACCGCCCGGTCGGGCCAGCCGATCGGGAACGGCGCGCCGAACACCGGCTGCCCCAGCCCACGCATGATCGCCGCCCCGTCCGGCCGGTGATCGGGCGGCAGGTCGGCCGCACGTATGACGGCCAGCACGTAGTCCTGCGGGGAGCGCAACTTGGCCAGCGGTTGCCAGGCGCCCGGAAGACCCATCAGGGCGAGGGCAGCCTGGCGCAGGTCCCCCTCCGTATCGTGCAGCACCGCGGCGATCCGGCTGACCGCGCCGGGCGGCGGCACGTCGGCCACGAAATGCTGCACCAGCTTGGCGGCGAGGTGGCGATAGGTGGCGGGATGGCTGGCCAGGAAGCCCAACGCCGCCACCCCGCCCTCCTCGCCGGGCGGGAACGTGCGGCCGAGCACCGTCTGCTCGCCCGGTTCGTGGATCATCGGGCGGAAGCGGAAGCCCGCAGGCTCCTGCTCGCCATTGGCGACCGACCAGCCGGTGATCACCCGGGCGAAGCTGGTCACGTCCGCCTGGGTGTAGCCGGAAGCTGGGCTGACGGTGTGCAGTTCCAAGCACTCGCGGGCCAGGTTCTCGTTCAGCCCCTTGCCGGTGCGCGCGCCCACCGTGCTGTTGGGGCCGACCGAACCGGCATTGTCGAGGTAGAGCAGCATCGCCGGGTGCCGCATCACCGCCAGCAGCATGTCGCCGAACCGGCCGGTGACGTTAGGCCGGATGGCGGTGCGCACGAAGTCGCCGCCGAACGCCCCGGTGCGCCCGTTGCGCAGGCTGACGGTGAAGTGGTTGGCCCAGAACCACACCAGCCGCTCGCGGAACGGGGTGTCCGTGGCCAGCGCGTTGGCCACGAGCGCGTCCACCTCGCTCTTGAACAGCGTGCCGAGCGCACGCGGCTGACCGGGCTCGGGCTTGTTCTCGCGGTCCTGGCGGATGGCGGCGAAACCGTCCGCGACCGAGGCGCCCGACGGCCCCGCATCCGGCCCGGCGAGCTGGGCGCGCAACCAGGCCGCAGGGTCCGGCGGCAGCACCTCCTGCCCTCGGCGGCCGAGGCCGAAGCGGATCAGGGCTTGGGCTGCTTGGGTGTCCATATCCGGACTTTATCGAGCCGGTCGTAACCTCCGTGTAACTAAAGGTAAGCTCGCGCTCACTTGCAAATCCGGCCGGCCTGGCGCATTTCCACCCATCATCGACCCGGCCCTGGCCGGCGCGTGGCAGGCTGCCCGGGCAAAGGGCCCGGTGCCGCCCGACACTGCATGGAGGATTTCCCCGGTGGCCACTTCGCTCGACCGCATCCGCAACATCGGCATCACCGCGCATATCGACGCGGGCAAGACCACGACGACGGAGCGGATCCTCTACTACACCGGCGTGTCGCACCGCATCGGCGAGGTGCATGACGGCAACACCACGACCGACTACATGGAGCAGGAGCGGGAGCGGGGCATCACCATCACCTCCGCCGCGGTGACGTGCGAGTGGAAGGACCACCGCATCAACATCATCGACACGCCCGGCCACATCGACTTCAACATCGAGGTCAACCGCTCCCTCCGCGTGCTGGACGGCGCGGTGTTCATCATCGAGGGCGTGGCCGGCGTGCAGCCGCAGTCGGAGACGAACTGGCGCCTGGCCGACCGCTACAACGTGCCGCGCATCATCTTCATCAACAAGCTCGACCGCACCGGCGCCGATTTCTACCGCGCGTTCGACACGCTGAAGGAGAAGCTCGACATCGTGGCGCTGCCGCTGCAGCTGCCGATCGGGGTGGAGGACCAGTTCATCGGCGTGGTCGACCTGGTCGAGATGAAGGCGGTGATCTGGGAGGGCGGCGAGCTCGGCGCCAAGTTCCACGACGAGGAAATCCCGGCCGACATGCTGGAAAAGGCGAAGGAATACCGCCAGACCCTGCTCGACACGGCGCTGTCGGTCGACGATGCCGGCATGGAGGAGTATTTCGAGAACGGCGACGTGGACGCGGCCACGCTGAAGCGCGCGATCAAGACCGGCGCCATCTCCGGCGCGTTCCGCCCGGTGCTGTGCGGCACTGCGTTCAAGAACAAGGGCGTGCAGCCGCTGCTGGATGCCGTGCTGGACTATCTGCCCTCCCCCGTCGACGTGCCCGGCATCTCCGTCGCCGCCGAAGAGGGCGAGGAGGACGGCGAGCATAGCGACCGCCGCCGCATCAAGGCCGACCCGAACGCGCCCTTCGCCGGGCTGGCGTTCAAGATCATAAACGACAAGTACGGCACGCTGACCTTCGTGCGCGTCTACGCCGGCCACCTTAAGATCGGCGACACGGTGATGAACACGACCAAGGACGGCAAGGAACGCGTCGGCCGCATGTTCCAGATGCACGCCGACAAGCGCGCCGAGATCAAGGAGGTGTCCGCCGGCGACATCGCCGCCTTCGTGGGGCTGAAGGACACCGGCACCGGAGACACGCTGGCCTCCGCCAGCGACCCGGTGGTGCTGGAGCGCATGGCCTTCCCGGTCCCCGTCATCGACATCTCGGTCGAGCCGAAGACCAAGGACAGCGTGGAGAAGATGACGATCGGCCTGCAGAAGCTGGCCGGCGAAGACCCGAGCCTGCGCCTGAAGACCGACCAGGAGAGCGGGCAGACCATCCTGTCCGGCATGGGCGAACTGCACCTGGAGATCATCATCGACCGCCTGCGCCGGGAGTATGGCGTGGAGGCCAATATCGGCGCCCCGCAGGTCGCCTATCGGGAGACGATCGCCAAGGCGCATACCGAGACCTACACGCACAAGAAGCAGAGCGGCGGCTCCGGCCAATACGCCGAGGTCAAGGTCATGTTCGAGCCGCTGGAGCGCAACAAGGGCGTCGTGTTCGAGAACAAGACGGTCGGCGGCTCGGTGCCGAAGGAATACATCCCGGCGGTGGAGAAGGGCATCCGGGTGCAGGCCGACACGGGCGTGCTGGCCGGCTTCCCGACGGTGGACTTCAAGTACACGCTGGTGGACGGCAAGTACCACGACGTGGACTCCTCCGCCCTGGCGTTCGAGATCGCGGCCAAGGCCTGCTTCCGCGAGGGCATGAAGAAGGCGACGCCGATCATCCTGGAGCCGATCATGGACGTGGAGGTGACCACGCCGCAGGACCATGTGGGCGACGTGGTGGGCGACCTGAACCGCCGCCGCGGCCAGATCCAGAGCCAGGAGTCATCGGGCTCGACGGTGACGGTCCGCGCCGGCGTGCCGCTGAAGGAGATGTTCGGCTACATCTCCGACCTGCGCTCCATGACGAAGGGCCGCGCCTCCTTCACCATGCAGTTCCACCACTACGATCCCGTGCCGCGCAACATCGCGGACGAGATCATGGCCAAGTCTGCCTAATCGACGCGCAGGGGATCACGCGCAGAAAGACCAAAACCCCTCTCCCTCTGGGAGAGGGTTGGGTGAGGGTCCGCCCATGCGATGAACAGCCAGGGTTACGGCAGCGTGACGACCCTCACCCATCTCTCTCCCAGAGGGAGACTGCCCCAGCACGGGTCACTCGGGCAGCTTGGGCGCGTGCTCCACGATCAGCCGCTCCACCCAGACGAGCCACTCGCGGGCCGTCATGCCCCAGCCGGATGGTTCGATCGTCAGGCCGAACACCGCCGTGAACGCCGCTTCCGTGTCGTCCGCATGATCCTGCAGGAACCGCCGGATGTCGGCCACGGTCGCCCACACGTCCACCGCGTGGCTTGACGCGACGAATTTGGGGATGATGTCCGAGACATCGCCCTCGATGTCGAAATCCTGGTGGAACCAGGCGCCCAGCAGGCTGTCCAGATAGGGATAGGGGTTCATGGCTCGGGGAAGCAGGTGAGCAGGAAGTAGATCGTGTTGGGGTCGGCGATCTTGCGGATCACGATGCGCAGCTTGCTCATGGTCTGCATCATGTTGGTGGACCGCACGACGCCATACCCCACCGTCTCCCCGGCGTCGTAGACGAACCGTTCGGTGGCACCCACCTTGGCGTTGGCTGCCCAGGCGCGGATCTTCGGCGCCTGGTCGATCAGGCCGCGGCTGATGAACTTCTCCGCCTCCTCCAGCGACTTGAACGCCCCGGCGGCGGGGATGCGCGGTTCGGCTGCCAGGCGCGCCCGCAATTCGGCCTCCGTCTTGCCGATATGCTTGCTGACGCTGTGCCCACCCGCGAGCTCCTCCTCCTCCAGGTTGACGTAGCGGGAGCGTTCGGCCGGCGTCCATCGGCTGGTGGCGCGCGCGGCGTCCTCGTCCGCCTCCAGCACCAGGCGGCCGGAGCGAATCGCGGAGGCTCGTGTCGCGCCGAGCACACCCGTCAGCACCACCGGCACCAGGATGTCGACGGTCGCGCCGATCGCGTCGGACGTCTTCGGGTCGTACCCCATGTTGCGGGCCGCAGCGGCCGCGGCCTGTGCCGTCATGGTGACCTGGTGGTCACCGGTCCACAGTTCGACCATGCCCGTGCTGGTGGTGTCGGCGCCGTGCACGCCGAGTCCGACACCCGCGACCTTAGTGAGCATGGTCGGTTCCGGCGTGAGCAGGAGCGCCGCCGAGCCCAGCAGCTCCAGCCCGCCGAACACCACGTTCAGCCCGCCATCGACGCGGTTCCAGATGCGGCGGGACCGGCTCTCCGCATCGCCGATGCTGCCCCGCTGCAGGACGGCCGCGAGTTGGACCGGGCTCAGGACCAAGCGCAGGCCGTCTTCTGCTTCGCCGGACATCGACCCGCCCCTCCCAACCGGCGCCACCCTAGCGCGCGCGGCGCGGCCTGTTTACGACGGTTCGGTGATCCTGGGCAGGCCGGCAGGCCGCTCCGTCAGCCAGTAGCCGGTGGCGGCAACGAGGTCGGCGTAGTCCGAACGGGTCACGCCGACGATGATGCGGTCCCAGAACCGGCCCCCGCGGAAATGCCAGCGTCGCTGCCGCCCCTCCTCCCGCCAGCCGCATTTGCCGACATACAGGCGGTAGGACGCCTCGTTGTATTCGATGATGTCGCCGTCCAGCCGCTCCAGCCCCAACTCGTCGAAGGCGTAGCGCATGATCGCCATCACCGTGTCCCGTCCGAAGCCCCTGCCCCGCAGGTCGGCCGGGCCGAGCATCATGCCGTGCAGCGCATGGCGGTTCTTCCAGTCGATATCGACGAGGTTGGCGGTGCCGATCACCGCACCGACCGCCTTGGCCTCGATGACGAAGCGCTGGTTCAGCTTGTCGGCCGGCAAGGAGGCGAACCACGCCTTCGTCGCCTCGAACGCGGACGGGAAGCGCCAGCCGCCCAGATTGGCCCACAACGCCTCGTCGTTGGCCCAGCCGTGCAGCAGCGGCAGGTCCCGCTCCTCCACGGCGCGCAGCCGAACTAGCCTGCCGGGGATGCTCAGCCTGCCGCTCCCGCAATGACGTAGATGCTGGCGCAACCCGCGGCGTCCTCGCGGCCCAGCTGGTAGCAGGCCTCCATGAACGCGGCGCCCACCAGCGGACCGTCCATCAGGGCGTTAAACTGGAAGTTGGCCAGCGGCTTGAAGAAGATGCCGCCGGTATGCTGGATGTCCAGCGCGGCCGCCCGCACGTCGCGGCACAGCGTGTCCAGGCGGTAGACCCGGCGGTGCCCGGCGGCTTCGTCATCGGCGCTCAACGCCTCCAGGTGCCCGAGCACCCCCATCTTCACCGCGATGCGCCGGGAGGGTGCCTCCGCATTGGGGACGGTGACGTACAACCGCCCGGTGGCGGACAGCAGCGACCCCAGCCTGGCGAGCACGGCCACCGGGTCGGCAACGTGCTCCAGCACGTGGGAGAAGATGATCGTCTCGAAGCAGCGCTCGGTCTGGAAGTCCTCGGCCATTGCCGGCACGAACACGGCGCGGCCGCCCACCCGTGCCTGCGCATGCGCCAGGAACTCGGGCGCGGGTTCCAGCACCGTCACGTCGGCGAAGCGGTCCACCAGCAGGCTGGTCTGGTCGCCATGGGCGCAGCCGACCTGGAGGCAGGGGCCGTCCCGGAAGAACGGCTCGAAGCTGCGCATCATGTAGCCGCGCATCGCGGCGTCGAACGGGGCGATCTGCGTGCCATAGGACAGGACGGCCGCGTCCAGCCGGTCCGGTTCGGACAGGCCTATTAGGGTGTCCATCAGCGCTGGTCCGGCTTGAACGTCCAGCGTTCCGGCGGCTGGTAATACTCGTCCAGGCTGGCCGGCACGCGCGCGTCGTAGCCCAGCAGCTGCCGGGCCTTGGCACTCAGCTCCATGTCCTGCGGCAGGAAACGCGGCCAGTCCATCTGCGGCTTCATGAACGGGCGGCCGAAGCACAGCGTCAGCGCCCGGCGCTTGGCGGCGCTGCGGTTGGGCGCGGCGGCATGCACCACCAGGCTGTCGAACAGCAGGATGTCGCCCGCTTGCCCCACCACCTGCCGCGCGCCGGCGTCGAAACCCGCACGGTCCGGCATCGCCTCGGTCCGGTGCGACCCGTCCAGGAACAGCGTGGCGCCGTTCTCCGGGGTGAACGCGTCCAGCATGACCAGCATGTTGAGCGACAGGTGGTAGTCGCCGGTCCACGCCCGCACGTCACGGTGCGGCTTCATCACGTAGGACGATCCGCCCGGCGGATGCAGCGTGGCGCCGCAGTTCAGCAGGATGAACTTGCCGCCGAAATGAGCGCTGATGAAGTCCCACAGCGGCAGGTCGGCGACGAATCGGTCCAGGCTGGTCGCCTCCCCCAGCACGTGGTGCGCCGCCCCCTCCATGCCGGCGGCGACGCCGTTGCGCTCCTGCACCAGCCGACGCTTGGCGTAGACGGCCTCGCTGTCCTCGCGCAGCCTGGCCAGGGCGTCCGCCGCCAGCATGCCCGGGAACCGGACGTACCCCACGTCACGCATCCGCTGGTACAGCCCGGTCTCGTCCATCATGCCGCGGCCAACTGGACGAACAAGGCCGTGCCTATGACGAAGCTGAGCGCCACGCGCGCCGCATTGTCCCGCAGGAACGCGTCGCCCGCGCGCCGGGGGCCGTCGCCGAACGTCCAGACGTAGTCGTCGAAGACGATCCATCCGCCGGGCCGGACATGCGGCGTCCATAGCGCCGCATCCGCGGCCGCCTGGTCATGGGTGTGGTTGCCGTCGATATGCAGCAGCCCGATGCCGCCGCCGAAGCGCGTGGCGCCGAACGTCACCGTCGTCACCGTCAGCCCAGCCGTGTAAAGCGCCGCCGCCTCGGCCGACGGAGCGCGGATGTAGTTCAGGTCACCCTGGGCCAGCGGCGCCAGGTTTACCTGGAAGATGCGGAACGCCTGCTCCGGATCGAGCCGGGCGCTGGCCTGGTCCAACACCGGCACGCCCTGCGCCAGGCACTCGCCGCGCCACGGGTCGACGCACAGCACGGGGCCGACCGCGTAGCGCCGGGCGAGCAGGAGGAACAATGCGGCGGAGCGGCCCCACCACGACCCGATCTCCACCACGTCGCCCGGTGGAACGCTGCGCATGACCTCGATGACAGCGTCGATCTTGTCGAGGTCGGTCATACCGGGGATGCCGTCCACCAGCCGCACCAGACCCGCCCGCTCGATCGGCGTGAGGCACGGCCCCGGCGCATCCAGCCAAGGTCTGGCGGCTGCGGCCTTCTCCAGGTTGCGGCGGTAGGCCGCCTCGGCCTGGAGCATCGGGTTCGCCTCGAGGAGGCGCACGCCGGGCGCGACGCGCGGCAGGATGTCGGCCAACACGCCGCTGACCACTTCGTGAGGGGAGAACACCGCGGTCACGCCGCGCGATCCGACCAGGTCGCCCACTGCGTCCGCGAAGCCCGGCTCGTGCACGTAGGGCAGCAGCGCCCAGTCCTCATAGGCCGCCGACGCCGGGTCGTAGGCGAGCGAGGAGGCCCCGATCAGCCTGCGGCCGTCGGCCTGCGCCTGTTCGCGGTAGCGCTGCGACCCGGGCAGCCCAGCGGGAAACACCAGCGTGAGGTCCGGGCCACCTGGATAGGACTGTCCTGAGAGCAAGATGCACCTATCATTTTGATAGGCCCTCAGCCTGGCACGCCACCAGTTAGCATCATCTTAACGCGCCGGGCCAAGGCTTGCGGCACATTTCGGAGCGCTGCGCCGCGTGCTTGCCGACCTTGCACTCCAGGAGGACCGCCCGCGATCCATCGGCAGCGTGCTGCCGTGGCCGGAGTCCGGGCCTGCCATGGCAGACAGCCTCTGGGCCGCGTGGACCACCGGGCGTCGCCACGTCGCTGCCTATCGCAGCGCGCGCTCCGCCCTGGCCGCCCTGCTCGCATCCCGCGGGGTCGATCGCGTGTGGTTGCCTGCCTATTGCTGCGCGGCGCTGGCGCAGGCCGCCACGTCTTGCGAACGCCGCTGGTATGGGGTCGATGCCCGGCTTACCCCGGAGCTCGGGCCGCTCGCCCGCTCGCTGCGGCCCGGTGACGCCGTGCTCGTCATCGACTATTTCGGCCGGCCACCCGGCCAGGACGTTGCGGCGCTCGCGGCTTCCCGGCCCGACGTGCTGTGGATCGAGGACCGGGCGCAGGCGATGGACGCTGCCCGGGCGCCACTTGCAGACGTCGTGCTCTACAGCCCCCGCAAGCTGGTCGGCGTCGGGGAGGGTGGGCTTCTGGTGGCGGACACGGCGTTGCCGACGCCGTCCAGCCCGCCCGTCTGCCACCCTGCTCGGGCCCAGCTCGCCCGGGCAGCCGATCCGGAAGGGCGGCGGCCGGACAGCTGGTTCCCGCAGTTCCGCGCCCAGGAGGCCGCGTTCGGCATCGACGACGCCCCGATGGATGGCGCAGCCCGCCTGGCCCTGGGTCGCATCCGGGCACCGCTGCTGGCGGAGCGCCGGCGGGCGAACGCCGCCATCCTCGCGGACCGGCTGGGCGACCTGGCGCTGTGGCCCGGCCAGGTGGATTTCACCCCCATGGCGTTCCCGGTCCGGGTGCAGGACGCCGCCGCCCTCGCCGCCAGCCTGGCAGCGCAAGGGATCTACTGCGCGCGCCACTGGCCCGACCTGCCGAGCGACCCGGCGGAGTTCGCGCTGGCACATCGCCTGTCCGGCGCGCTGCTGTCCCTCCCCTGCGACCAGCGCTACGACGCGGCCGACATGCTGCGGGTGGTGGATGCCCTGCGCGCCTGCGGTGCCCGGCCGGCAGCCACGCTTTAACGCCGCGTCAACATCCGCACCTGCAAAGTCGCAGCCGTCTTGCCAGAACGGGAGAGACAGCGATGCGGCCCGGTTCCACCACCCAGTCGATCCCGCCGGTTCCGGTCGCCCGGCCGCTGCTTCCCGCGGCGCAGGCCTTGCTCCCGTACCTGCACCAGGTCGACGCCTGCCGAACCTATACGAATTTCGGGCCGCAGGTCCGCGCGTTGGAGGCACGGCTGACGCAACACTACCGCGTGCCGCCGGGCTCCGTCGCCACGGTCGCCAACGCCACGCTCGGCCTGTCGCTGGCGTTGCAGGCGCAGGGGCCGCGCCGCGGCTCGCTCTGCCTCATGCCGGCCTGGTCCTTCGCGGCTTCGGCCCACGCCGCCGTCTCGGCCGGGTTGCGGCCGCATTTCCTCGACGTGGCGCCGCATTCCGGCATCCTGACGCCGGAGCACGTCCTACAGGTGCTGGCCACCATGCCGCCGGGCCGGGTCGGCGCGGTGATGCCGGTCGCCGCCTTCGGCCACCCCGTCGACGTCGCCGCCTGGGACCGGTTCCACGAACAGACCCGCATCCCCGTGGTGATCGACGCCGCGGCCGGGTTCGACGCCCTGCGCCCCGGTCGGGTGCCGTCCGTGGTGAGCCTGCACGCCACCAAGATCATGCCCGCCGGCGAAGGAGGCTTCGTCATCGCGCGTGACAAGGCGCTGATCGTCGACATCGAACGGCGGTCCAATTTCGGCTTCATGGGCGGCCGCGAGGCGCGCGTGGCCGGCACCAACGCCAAGATGAACGAGTACAACGCCGCCGTCGCCCTCGCCGCGTTCGACATGTGGCCGGACACCCGGGCCAGGTTCGTCGCCATCGCGCAGACCTATGCCCGCCTGCTGCGCCGCGTGCCCGGCGTCGCCCTGCTGCCGGGCTTCGGCACCAGCTGGATCAGCGCCACCGTCATCGTGGCGTTCGCCCCGGAGCATCCGCCCACCGACGAGATCGTCAACAGCCTGGCCGATGCCGGCATCGCCACGCGTCGCTGGTGGTGCCGCGGCCTGCACGAGGAGGACGCCTTCATGGAGTGCGGCCGAGAGCAGCTGCCGGTGACGGGACGGCTGACCCGCGGCACGCTCGGCCTGCCCTGCTTCGTCGACATGACGCGCGGTGACATCGTCCGCGTCTGTGCCGCGTTGGCATGCGCCCTGGCGATGCACGAGGCCGAGGATCTGGTGGTCGCGGCCTGAGCCGGCATGGACCGCGCCGTCTACGCCTCGCTGGCCTATGCCCGCTCGCTGGGCCACGCCGGCCGGCCGCTCGACGTGCCGGAGTGGAGCTCGGCCGTCATCCTGCGGGACATCCCTGACGCGCCGGGCCGGATCGACGCCATGGGTCCCTATCCCGTCTGCGTGCTCAAGCCAGATGCGGACATACCGGGTGGGCTGGCGCGCTTGCGTGAGCAGGGCACGGTCAGTGTCGTGCTGGTCGCCGACCCGTTGGCCGGGCCGCCCGCCGCGGCGCTGTCACGGCATTTCCCGCTCTGCCGCCCGTTCAAGACACACCACCTGATCGACCGCGGGGTCGGACCCGCCACGCCCTCCAAGCACCACCGCGACCGCATCCGCCGCGGCGCCCGGCATGCCACGGCCCGGCGCGTCTCCTTGCGCAGCCCGGTGTGGCAGGCGCATTGGCGCGGCCTGTATGCCGGCCTGGTGGCCCGGAAAGGCATCACCGGGCTGCAAGCCTTCCCGGAGGAGTCTCTTGACCGGTTGGCCGGCCTGCCGGAGGACCGGTGCGTGGCGTTCGCGGCCGAGGCTCCCGACGGCAGCGTGCCCGCGATGCAGCTCTGGATACGGGACGGCGCCCGCGCCTACAGCCACCTGACGGCCACCAGCGAGGCAGGCTACCGGATCGGTGCCACCTATGTCGTCTACGCCGCCGCCCTCGACCACCTCGCCGACTGCGAGGTGCTGGACCTTGGCGGCGGCGCCGGGCACACGGACGACTTGGCGGATCCGCTGGCGGCCTTCAAACGCGGCTTCGCCAATGCGGCCGCCACGACATGGCTGTGCGGCGCCATCCTGGACGCGCCCGCCTATACCGATCTTGCCGCCGGATGCGGCGGGAGCTTCTTCCCGGCCTATCGTGGCCCAGCCCCCCGTGCCTCGCTCGATGGAAGGCCTGACCTGCGTGCATCGAGGGATGGTGCGACACACCCCTCCCGGATCGCGTGCGGCTTGCCAGACCGGGGTGGCCAGTAGGAGATTGGTGGCCGAACGAACGGCGGGAGGTGTCCATGCGCGTGGTTGGCTTGATCGCACTCGCATCGGCGGTGGCCACGGGAATGCCGGCCTGCGCGCAGAGCGTTGACGCGGTCGTGGCGGCCCAGCGGGCGGTCGTGGCGGCCAACGACCAGACGCCGCTCACCTTCAACAACGCGATGTTCGTGGACCAGAAGGCTCCCATGTGGGGGGCCTACGACAAACGGGCCAGTACGGTGTTCAGCCCCGGCGAGCCGCTTCACTTCTACCTCGAGCCAGTCGGGATGAAGCACAAGGAGGATGGCGGCCTGATCACCTCCGGCGTCAGTCTGGACGTGGAGATCCGGCAGGGCGACGTGATCCGGTATGGCCATGACAAGTTCATCCAGGCCGACTTCCCCGGCCACTACGGCGTGACAGAGGTGATGCTGAACGGAGAGCTGACACTCCTGGCCTTCAAGCCGGGCGATTACACGCTGCGGCTCGTCCTCCACGACCACGTGAGCGGCGAGAGGGCCATCACGACGCTGCCGTTCTCCTACTCGGAGAAGTAGCGGGACGAAGGCCAGCGTCTCCTCGGCGGCGCCCTGCGTGTCAAGGAGTCGAGCCTAGGCAGCCTTCTCCCTCTGAGACGGGGAGAAGGCGCGAACTAACCCGCTGATCCAGCCCGCATCAGGGCCGCGCCGTTCCGCTTCAGCCAGACGGCATGTTCATCTGCATCCGGGTCCAACGCGACCAGCAGTTGCCAGAAGCCCGGGCCGTGGTCCAGGTGGCGCAGATGGGCGACCTCATGCGCCACGACGTGACGCTGCACCTCCGGCGGGGCCATCACCAGCCGCCAGCTGAACATTACGGTGCCGCTCGGCGTGCAACTGCCCCACCGGCTGCGCGGGTCGCGGATGGTGACGCGGGACGGGAAAAGCCCGGCCATCCTAGACACCTCGCTTGCCACCGCCTCCAGCCGCCGCCCGGCCTCGGCCCGCAGCAGGTCCGTCACCGGACGCGCGATCAAGCCAGCATCCCCCGCCACGTGGATGCCCCCTGCCTCGAACCACGCGCCGCTCCGCCCCTCCGGCCGGTGCCGAATGCGATGGGGAACTCCGCCCACCGGCACCGTCGCCCCATCCGCGAACGAAAGCGCCGGCGGCAGCGCCGCCAGTTGGCAGCCGACCCACTCCGCCTGGTCCCTAAGCCACCGCAACCCGGCTGATCGGGCAACACGCTGCGGCAGCGTCACCACCACGGCCGCCGTCCAAGGGTCGATCCGCAGGCTGACCCGGCGCGCGCGCTGGCTGCGCCGCCACACGACGCGGGTCGGCCCATGCGGGAGCTGGAGGGACTCGCCGGCAGGCGCCAGCGTCACGCCTTTGGCATTGGCCGTCGCGACCGTGGGCTGCGGCCCGGCCAATCCGCCAGGTGGTGCTCCAGCGGGCCAGACCGTTCCTCGCTGATGACCCGGCCACGGACCGAAACACCGGCAGTGTGGACCGTCTCCGGATCGCCCGACACCAGCGGGTGCCACCAGGCGAGCCCCCGCCCCTCTTGGATGCGGCGGTAGGCGCAGTTCGGCGGCAGCCAGTCGATCTCGTCCAGTGCCTCGGCGGTCAGCGACACGCAGTCGGGCACCTTCTCCTGCCGCCGCGCATAGTCGCTGCAGCCGCAGCCATGCGGGTCCAGCAGGCGGCACGCGACGTTCGTGAAGCTGAGCGCCTCCGTCACGTCGTCGCGCAGCTTGTGCAGGCAGCAGCGGCCGCAGCCGTCGCAGAGCGACTCCCACTCCTCGTGGGTCATCTGGTCCAGCCGTTTGGTCTTCCAGAAAGGCGCGTCCATTGCGGGAGCCTAGCATGCCGAAGAAAGATGCGCCCGACACTAGCACGGCTGCCTCGCGCCACGACAGGCGCTTATGGCCAAGCCACCGCCGGAAGCCGCATCAGCGGGATGGCGCCGGCCATCACGAGGCCATCGTGGATCATGAACGGAAGGTCGGCTTGCGGCACTCCGTTATCGCCCGGGTGCGACATGAGCCCCAACAGCGTCGTTGCGACCTTGGCATTGTTGCGCGTCATGATCCCCGATCGAGCCATGGCGTCCGCGGCCTGGGCGTAGCCGGTGACGTGCACGGTCCCACTGCCCACGGGTTGCAGCGCACGGTCCAACCCCAGGCTCGCCGTCCCGTGGATATCCAGCGGACCCCATTCCAGCGTCGCCTCGCTGACGACCAGCTGGCCGCCAGCATCGCGCCACGCCGCCGCGGCGGTGGCCGGGTTGCGCTCCTCCGGCAGCGGGGTGGTCGAGTGCGCCTGCAGCTCCAGCACATTCACCGTCACGCCGAGCGGCAGGCCTGGGTCAGGCAGCGTCATGGACGAGAGGGAGACGTGGAAAGCGGCGGGCGCAAGCTCGAGCCATAGCGAGTCGATCCCGAGCCGACCGGTCGGCAGCGGCACTTGCAGATGGCGGCCTTGGGCCACGAAGCCATTGGCCTGGCCGAGCGTGCCCAGCGGCACGACGAGGTCGAGGTTCTCGACCTGCACCGTGATCGCCGGCGCCGCGGCGAACTGGAGCGTCTGGGCGCCGTCCAACACCACGCTCGCCTCGGCCGGGCGCCACGGCGCGTAGACCAGCCGCACCTCGCCGGTCCGCCATGTCACCGCATCGGCCGTCCCTGGCGACGCTGTGGCGACCAGGACGTCCGGCAGCGTGAGGACCGCGCGGAACGGCCACCCGCCGCGGATGGGTGTTCCCGCGGTGACTGTATAGCCGGCGGCGATGCGATCCTGCTGCCAAGCGGCGGCCTCGGCCTGCAGCCGCGACGTCAGCAACCACCACGCGCCCGTGTCGAGCGCGAGTAGGATCAGCACCGCCGCAGCGGCGATGACCGGCAGGCGTAGGGAACGACGCATCCGGCCTTATAGAATGGGCCTGGACGCAGCCCAAATCCACGATCATCCACAGCGGGTTACCGGGTGCGGCAATGTCATGGGCATGCCTGTCAAGGGTGAAGACGGGTGTTGCGGGCAAGATCACCAGCTTTTCGGAAAAGTCGTCTCGATCAGATACTTAGCAGATAAACATGCGGCCGTTGGCACTCGACTGTATGAACATACCGTTAAGGTTCCGCGGCGAAAAACCCAGCTTTTGAGGACGTTGCGGCGGCTTGCTCGTCCGTGAACAAAACCTTCATGCTCAACCATTCACAGAGTTGTCCACAGGCCGTTGGTGCACCATCGCCAGCGGATGCCGCATCACCCGGGACAGGCCCAGCCAAGCGCCGATCAGCTTGACGTATTCGCCCGTCATCAGCCGGGCCTCGCTGCTCCTGAGCATGGACTGCGGCTGCACGGTCAACGGGTAGAGTACCGTGTCCGGCATGGCGCGACGCATCTCCAGCATCGCACGCGGCATGTGATAGGCTGCGGTGACGACGATCAGCGAGTGGAAATCATGGTCGCGCACCCACTCCGCCGCCTCCTGCGCGTTGCCCAGCGTCGTGGTCGCGGAGTGGCCCAGCGTTACCCGCGGCGCCAGATCGGCCGGGTCCAAGCCGACCCGCCGGGCTAGGTCATGCAGGCCGGCACCGGGTGCCACGCCAGACACCAGCAGCATCTTGGCCTTGCCGTCGTCGAGCAGCCGCAGCGCCGTCTCCACCCGCTCGGCGCCGCCGGTCAGGGCGACGATCCCGTCCGCGGGGGGCACCGGTGCCGGCATCCGGTGGACGACTACCACGAAAGCGGCGAAACCGACGCCGAACGCGAGGACGAGCACGGCGCTAAGCCGTGCGAAGAAGGTCGCGACCCGGCGCATCCTCATGGCAGGCTCCGCAGCCAGCGCTGCACCGTCGCCCGCGCCGTGACCCAGCCGATCGCAGCCGCGGCGAGCGGCAGGGCCGGCAGGGACAGCCAGAGCGGAGCCGGCAGGAGGGGCAGCACGGAGCCCGATGGCGCCACTCCCAGGAACGGCGCGGCCAGCGTCGCCAGCCCGATCAGCACGGGGAACGCCACCACGGCGCCGATGCAGGCCCCCGCCGCGGCCAGCATCGTGGCCCGGTTGGCAAAGCGCCCGGCGATGAAGCCATCCGTGGCACCAAGCCCGTGCACGATCTCGATCGCGTCGCGCCGCGCCGCCAGCCCAGCACGGGTTGCGACCGCCACCACGGCCGCCCCCACGGCCGCCACCAGCACCAGGGCCGCCGCCGCGATCGCCTGCAGGCTGCGCGCGAGGGTGGTGAGGCGCTGGAGCCAGATGCCTTGGCTCTCCAGGAACGTGCCGGGCGCCACTTCGGACAGGCGGGATTGCAGGTTGCCCTCCGGCTCCGCCTCGCCGGGCGCCAGGCGCACCTCCAGCACGGCCGGTAGCGGCAGCGCGCTCACCTGCGCCGCGGTGCCGAGCCACGGCCGCAACAGGTCGGCCAGTTCCGTGTTGGACAGCACCCGTACCGCGGCGATGCCCGGCGTCCCGCGCAGCAGCGCCGCCACCCGGTCCAGCCGCGTCCCCTCCGCCGTGGTGGCGGCGGGCTGCGGCACCTGCACCGTCAGCACGGCCGCCGCCCCGGCCTGCCAATGCGCCGCCACGGCCGAGGCGGCGACCACGCCGGCCAGCGTCAGCGCCGCCAGGAAGGTCATCGCCGCCACCAGTGCCGGCAGCAGCCGGTCCGAGAACGCGCGGCGCAGGCCGAGGTCGTCGAACCGCGCCGGCCGCAGCGGCGAGCGCCTAGACATCGGTGATCAGCCGCCCTTCCGAAAGCCGCAGCGAGCGGCCGGGATAGCGCTGCACCAGCCCGTCATTGTGGGTGGCGACGATCACGGTGGTGCCCAGACGGTTCATCTCGCTGATCAGCTGCATCAGCCGCTCCGCCTGGCGATCGTCCAGGTTGCCCGTCGGCTCGTCGGCCAGCAGCAGGCTTGGCCGCCCGATCACGGCCCGTGCGATCGCCACCCGTTGCTGCTCGCCGCCCGACAGCTCGGCCGGGCGCGCGGCGGCCCGGCGTTGCAGCCCGACCCAGCGCATCATCTCGTCGACGTCGGCGTGGATCTGCCCCTCCGGACGCCCGGCGAGGCGCAGCGGCAGGGCCACGTTGTCGAAGGCGGACAAATGCGGCATCAGCCGGAAGTCCTGGAACACCACGCCGATCTGCCGGCGCAGCGGCGGCAGGTCCCGCCGGGTGGCCGCGCCGATATCCTGGCCCAGCACGGACAGGCGGCCGACGCTGGGCCGGGTCGCGAGATACAGCAGGCGCAGCAGGCTGGACTTGCCCGCGCCCGAGGGCCCGAGCAGCCAGCGGAACCCGCCATCCGCGACGGAGAAGCTGATGTCGCGCAAGACCGGCTCGGTGCTGCCATAGCGCAGACCGACCCCTTCCAGCCGGATCATCGACTCCGGGCGGCTTTGACTCATGGCCTTTTGTGCCACCGCACACGTTGGACCGGAACGAAAACCGGCGATGTTGCCAAGGATGGAGCCATTCCGCAGGATCGCGGCGTGAAGATCACCTGCCCGTACTGCGCCGCGGAATACAACGTGCCTGACAGCTTGGCGGCGGGGCGCGTCGTGCGGTGCGCGAAGTGCACGGGCGAGTGGGCGCCGGTGCTGCTCGCCATCGCGGTCGAGCCGCCGCCGGTTGCCGAGCCGGAACCAGAGCCGGAGTTGCCGCCGCCGCCGCTCGTGGAGACAGCCGACCGCCTCGCCCCATTGCCGCCCCCGCCGCCAGCGCGCCGCCTGCCCCTGCTGCTGGCATGGGTCGGCAGCCTCGCCGTCATCGTCGCGGCGGTGGTCGCGGCGTTGGTGTTCCACGGGGCGATCAGCCACGCCTGGCCACCGAGCCAACGTGTCTACGCCGCGCTGGGCCTGGGTGCCGAGGCATTACCGGACATCCACCGCGATGTCGTGAAATAGCCGGGCAGGCAGGCTGCCGCCGGTGACGCCCTTCATCGGGCGGTTGTCGTCGTTGCCGAGCCAGACCGCGATCACGTCCGGCCCGACCGCGCCGATGAACCAGGCGTCCTTGTAATCCTGCGTCGTGCCGGTCTTGCCGGCGACGGTGCGCCCCGCCACCGCGGCGGCCCGGCCGCTGCCTCGCGCGACGACCGCGTTCAGCATCCGCACCATCATGCCCGCCTGCTCCACCGGCACCACCCGCGTCTGCGACGGCTGCGGCACGGGCACGGCGTGGCCGCCGGACACCGCGGACTGCAGCGCCGTGGGCGTGACGGCATAGCCGCCGTTGAACAGGCTGGCATAGGCGGCCGCCATCTCCAGCACGCCCACCTCGCCGGTGCCGAGCGCCAGGCTGGCATTGTCCGGCAGCGTGTCGGCGACGCCCAGCCGGTGCGCCACCCCGGCCACCACGCGCGGGCCGCCGGCCTGCAGCAACAGACGCACCGAGGCGGTGTTGAGCGACTGCGCCAGCGCGTCCTCCAGCGTCACGTCGCCGCGGTAACCCGGCTCGAAGTCGGACGGGCTGTAGCCGCCGACGCGGATCGGCGCGTCGGAGACCATGTCGTCCGGCGTGGCGCCCTTCTCCAGCGCCGCCAGCCAGACGAAGATCTTGAACGACGACCCGGGCTGCCGCCGCGCCAGCACCGCGCGGTTGAACGGGCTGGTGCGGAAGTCGCGCCCGCCGACCATCGCGCGCACCGCGCCGCTGCCGGCGTCGAGCACGACCACGGCGCCCTGGCCGACATTGGCCGCGGCCCCCGGGCCGTTCAGCAGCGCTGCCAGCCGCGCCTCCGCCACGCCTTGCAGCCGCGGGTCCAGCGTGGTGCGCACGGTTGCGTCCATGTCCGCCGGCAGCGCCGCCTGCGCCTCGTCCGACGCCCAGGCGGCGAACCAGGGCGCGGCCGACCCGCTCGCCGCCGGGAAGGCGATCTGGGCGGACGCCGCCTGCGCCTCCGCCGCGGTGATGGCGCCCGTCTCGGCCATGGCAGCCAGCACCTCCCGCCCGCGCGCCGCCGCCGCCGCCGGGTCGGCGCGCGGGTTGATCCGGGAAGGTGCCCGCGGGATGCCGGCCAGCACGGCGCATTGCCACAGGTTGAGCTTGCGGGCGGACACCCCGAAATACATGTGCGCCGCCGCATCGACGCCCCAGGTGCCGGTGCCGAGATAGACGCGGTTGAGCCAGATCTCGAGGATCTCGCGCTTGGTGAAGCTGTGCTCCAGCCATAGCGTCAGCATCAGCTCCTGCACCTTGCGCCGCAGCGTGCGGGCGTTGGTGAGGAACAGGTTCTTCGCCACTTGCTGCGTGAGGGTGGAGCCGCCCTGGCGGAACTGCCCGCTGCGCAGGTTGACGAGCACGGCGCGACCGATGCCGAGCACGTCGATCCCCGGATGGCTCCAGAACCGCCGGTCCTCGATCGCGACCGCCGCCTGCGGCAGCCAGGGCGGCATGTCCGACAGACGCAACGGGTCGCCCACCACGTCGCCGAAGGTGGCGAACGGGTGGCCCTCCCGGTCCTCCAGGGTCAGCCCGGGGCGGCGCGAGGCGTCCAGCGCGGTGTCCGGCCGCGGCAGGTCGCGGGCGAACCACACCAGCAGCACGCCGAGCGCCAGCACGCCCCAAATGCCCAGGATCAGCAGCCAACGCGCCACCCGCCAGCGAAGCCGACGCGGACGCTGCGCCTGCACGACCTTTGGCCGGGTGGAACTGGCCGCGGTGGTGGCGCGGGCCATGCCGCCTAGGCGGCTAACCCTAGCGGAAGCATTGCAGGAAGGCGGTGGACGGGTTGGCGATGTCGCCCACGGCCGCGGCGCCCTTGTCCGACCCGGCAGAGGTGGCGGTCTGCGGTGTCACCCCATGCTCGCGCAGGAAGTCGAGCGCGGGGCCGCCTTTCACCGCGAAGTTGACGTTCTGCGGGATATCGCCATCCGTCATCTCCGCGATGCGGGCCGCATTCAGCTTGGCGACCACCACGCCGATGACGTTGCCCTGCCCGTCCAGCAGGGGTCCACCCGAATTGCCGGGCTGCACCGGTGCGCTGATCTGGAAGTTGGTCTGGTTGTCGCGCAGGCCGCTCAAGGCGCTGATCGCCCCCGTGGTGAGCGTCGGGCCGGAGGACAGCAGCCCGAACAGCGGGAAGCCGTAGGTGACGACCGTCTCACCGCGCTTGACGTCCGGCGCCGAGCGGAAGGTCAGTGCCGGGCCGAAATCGTTGGACACGGTCAGCAGGGCCAGATCCCGGGTGCGGTCGGTGGCGATGACGCGCGCGGTCTGTTCCGTGCCCTTGGCATTGCGCGCCACCATGCGGCTGCAGCCGTCCACCACGTGGTTGTTGGTCAGCAGGCGGCCCTGCGCCGCGACGAAACTGGTGCCGGTGGAATCCGGATGCGCGGCGGGAACGATCCGTTCGCCCGGCCGCAGCGGCGGCGGCTTGCCGGAGGGGATCGGCTGCATGACCGGGCCTGCGTCGGCGGCAAACGCGCCATGCGGGGCGATCATCGCCACCAAGGCAGCCACGCAGGCCCACCGCTTCCGTTTGTCGCTCACGGACTGACGATGGGGGTCCGCCGCCTCAGCGTCAACGGAGCAGACCGCGACAATCCTTGCCATCGCCCCGCAGCCACCCGCAAGGTCTGCGAACATCCTGGGAGTGTTGCATGAAGGGCCTATTCTTGGACGCGAGCGATGCGCTGGCAGACGTGTTCGACCGCATGGTCCAACCCGGCGACCCGCCGGTCGTCGTCAACCAGGACGACGTCGTTCCCGCCCAGGCGCTGCCGAGTCTGCTCGAGGGCTATGACTTCGTGCTCGACGACCACAGCTTCCTGCCGACGGAGGCGCTGCGGCAATGCCCGTCGCTGAAGCACGTGATCTTTCTCGGCACCGGCGCGCGATCCTACATGAACCCGGAGGAGCTGGCGGCGCTGGGGATCACCGTCCACATCATCAAGGGCTACGGCGATGTCGCGGTGGCCGAGCATACCGTGGCGCTGATCTGGGCCGCGGCGCGCGGCGTGGCGGCGATGGACCGCGGGATGCGGGACGGGCAGTGGCTGCGCACCGAGGGGGTGCAGTTGCACGGCAAGACGCTGGGGCTGCTCGGCTTCGGCGGCATCGCGGGCGAGGTGGCGCGCATCATGGGCGGCGCCGGCATGCGCGTGCTGGCCTGGAACCGCACGAAGCGGGAGGCGCCGGGCGTGACGTTCGTGGAGCTGGACCGCCTGTTGGCGGAAAGCGACGTGCTGTCGCTGCACCTGCTGCTGACGGACGAGACGCGAGGCTTCCTGGGGGTCGATCGGCTGGCGCAGCTGCGCCCGGCGACGATCCTGGTCAACACCGCGCGGGGCGCCCTGGTCGACGAGGCCGCGCTGATCGACGCGCTGCGCGCCGGCCGCATCGCCCACGCCGCGATGGACGTCTTCGACCAGGAGCCGCTGCCCGCCGGCCACCCGTTCACGCAACTGGAGCGGGTGACGCTGACCGCCCACAGCGCCTTCCGCACGCCGGAGGCGAGCGACACGCTCATCCGCCGCGCGCTGGATATCGCCAAGCGGGTCGCCGCGGGCTAGCATCGCGCTGGCGCCCGCCTGGCGGAATGGTAGACGCGGCGGACTTAAAATCCGCGGCCGGGAGGCGTGCCGGTTCGAGTCCGGCGGCGGGCATCTCCGCATATCGCTTTTTGGTCGAAAGCTGAGCGCCACTTCCTCATATTGTGGGAGAGGCCAGGGGTGATCCCAGGCAATCGACGGAACACCCCGATGAGCGACATTCCGACCGACTACTCCGACCGGCTAAACTTCCGTGAGATCGTCGCTCGTATCGATCGAGCTCAGGCCGAGACCCGCAAGTTCGTGGCCGAGCACGACAAGCTAGCGGCCGAAGCGGCCAAGCTGACGCGCGAGCGGGCCTTCGCCCCCTGGCAGTTCGCCGCCGCTTTCATGGGCGCCGGTGCGGCTCTGTTCGGTGCGGGGGCGGCTTTCTGGAAGGTGGTGGGGGGATGACCGCGACCTCCTCAGCCGGGCGATCGGCCAAGCCCGTCGACGAACACGTCCAGCAGGCGCAGCACGTTGTCCTGCCAGCCCGGCGCGCTCGACCAGCAGCACAGTGCCACCAGCATGCGCAGCACGTCGCCAGGGCCGACGTCGCCGCGCAGTTCGCCTGCCGCGACGGCGCGCTGCATCAGCCCGGCGACAGCCGCCGTCAGCCGATCGGACGTGTAGGACGTCAGCTCGCTCGAGCCCTGCGTGGCCAAGGCGAGCGCGGTCGCCATGCCCTTCTTGGTCGCCACGAACTCCACGTTGGCGTGTAGCCATCGCCGCAACGCCGCCGCCGGCGCGGGATCACTGGCCAGGTCGCGTGCCAGGTCGACCAGTTGTTCCACCTCGCGGCGATACACCGCCTCGAACAGGGCTTCCCGGGTCGGGAAGTGGCGGTACAGCGTGCCGATGCCGACGCCGGCCTGGCGCGCCACCGCGTCCAGGCTCCCCTGCGCGCCGCCGCTGCTGAACACCACCTTCGCCGCCTCCAGGACACGCTCGCGGTTGCGGGCCGCATCCGCGCGGAGCCGTTTGGTCGCGGCCGGCCCTTCGCCCACGCTGCTCACCCTTGAAAGCGGAGGTATGCTCCGTATACACTAAATGCTGTGGCCAGTCTAAGACCGAACGCCCGATTGCATGGGAGCCTCGCATGAGTCTGTCAATTTCCCTCACCGTGAACGGAGCGCCGCACCTCGTCGAACTGGACGACACGCGGGTCACCCTGCTGGACCTGCTGCGGGAGCGGCTGCACCTGACGGGCACCAAGAAGGGGTGCGACCGCGGCCAGTGCGGGGCCTGTACCGTTCTGCTGGACGGGCGGCGGACCAATGCCTGCCTGGTACTCGCGGCGGCACAGGACGGTGCGGCGGTCACCACCATCGAGGGCTTGGCCGAGGACGGGCACCTTCACCCGGTGCAGCAGGCCTTCATCGACCATGACGGCTTCCAATGCGGCTTCTGCACCCCCGGGCAGATCATGAGCGCGGTCGGGCTGATCGCGGAGGGCCAAGCCGGCGCCGACCCGGAGCGGGTGCGCGAGGGCATGAGTGGCAACCTGTGCCGCTGCGGCGCCTATGCCGGTATCACCGAAGCGGTGTTGGAGGCGCAGGAGCATATGGCCGGGCGGAGGGACGCGGCATGAACACGTTCGAGTTCGTGCGCCCCGCCACGGTGGCCGAGGCCGTCGCGGCGGCGTCGGCGCCGGGTGCGGCGTACCACGCCGCCGGGACCAACCTCCTCGACCTGATGAAGGGCGGCGTGATGCGCCCCGGCCGCCTGGTGGACGTGAACCGCCTCCCCGGGCTCGACCAGATCGAGCACCAGGCCGATGGCGGCGTCCGCATCGGGGCGTTGGTCCGCAACGCCGACCTGGCCCACGACCAGCGTTTCGCCCGGCGCTTCCCGGCAGTGGCGGAGGCGCTGCTCTCGGGCGCGTCGGCACAGCTGCGCAACGCGGCCACGGTCGGCGGTAACCTGCTACAGCGGACCCGCTGCGCCTACTTCTATGACCTGGACAGCGCCTGCAACAAGCGCACGCCTGGCGCCGGCTGTGATGCGGCGGGCGGCGAGAACCGGCTGCATGCCGTGCTTGGCTGGAGCCCGTCCTGCATCGCCACCCATCCCTCGGATTTCTGCGTTCCGTTGGTCGCGATGGATGCCGTCGTGGAAGTCGCGGGGCGGAACGGCGCACGCGAAATCCCGCTCGCCGAGTTCCACCGACTGCCTGGCGACGCCCCGGAGCGGGAGACCGCGCTGGAGCCCGGTGACCTCGTGGTGGCCGTGCGGCTGCCGGCCGCGGGGGCCGGCTTTGCGGCCCATGCCCGCTACCTCAAGGTCCGCGAGCGCACCTCCTACGCCTTCGCCGTGGTCTCCGCCGCGGCGGCCCTGCGCATGGTGGACGGCCGCATCGCCGAGGCCCGCATCGCCCTTGGCGGCGTGGCATTGAAGCCGTGGCGGGCCAGTGCGGCAGAAGCCGCCCTGGCCGGCGCGGCGCCGGACGCGGCCAGCGTGCGCCGTGCCGCGGAGGCGGCGCTCGCGGAGGCGCGTCCATCCGGCGACAACGCGTTCAAGATCGAGCTGGCGCGGCGGATCGTCGCGCGTGCCCTGCTGCTCGCGGCCGCGGGCACGCCGGCGCGCATGCCCGCCCTCCCCGCGTCCCCCTTCGCGTCCATCGCTGGAGGCCTTGCCCATGTCTGACATCGCCCTGACGTCCAACCCCGTCCATCTCCGCCAAGGGTCCAGCATCGGCCAGCCGCTGACCCGGCGCGACGGTCCGCTGAAGGTGACCGGGCAGGCCCGCTTCGCCGCCGACAACCACCCAGCCGGCATGCTGTTCGCCGTGCTGGCGGTGAGCAGCATCGCCCGCGGCCGGGTGACGGGCCTGGACGTCGCCGCCGCCAAACGCCACCCCGGCGTGGTGGAGGTGATGACGTCTGCCAACCGTCCGGCCCTGGCTGCCGATCCGGACGAGAAGGACTCGCCCTTCACCTTCCGCATCGACGTGCTGCAGAACGATCGCGTGCGCTATCCCCAGCAGCCGGTCGCCGTGGTGATCGCCGAAACGCTGGAGGCAGCGACGGAAGGGGCGCTCCTCCTGTCTCCGCGCTTCGAGGCGGAGACACCGGCGATCGGGCTCGATGGCGCGCCGCCGTTCACCCCGGCCGCGGTCGGCGTCGGCAACCCGGCCTCCGAGAAGCATGGCGACGTGGAGGCCGGCCTGCGCACAGCCAGCCGCACGATGGAGGCGACCTACGAGACTCCCGCGCAATACCACAACGCCATGGAGCCGCACGCCATCGTGGCGGCATGGGACGGGAACAAGCTGTCGGTCGACACGCCCAGCCAGGGCATGGCGATGGCGCGGGCGCGGATCGCCCAGCTATTCGGCATCGAGGCGGAGGACATCCACATCCGCAGCCCCTTCCTGGGCGGCGGCTTCGGCTCCAAGGGCCTGCTGAACGGCCCGCAGGTGCTGGGCATCCTCGCCGCCCGGCTGGTGGGCCGCCCGGTCAAGCTGGTGCTGCGGCGCGAGCAGATGTACGGCCCCGTCGGCCATCGCGCGCCCACCCGGCAGACCATCCGCATGGGGACGGACGCGGCGGGCGGGTTCACCGCCATCGCCAACCACGCGCGCACCGCCACCAGCCAGTACGATGACTTCATCGAGCCCGCGGCCGACGTCGCCCACACGCTCTACGCCACGCCCGCGCTGGCCACGAGCCACGAGGCAGTTCGGCTGGACACCGGCACGCCGATGTTCATGCGCGCGCCCGGCGAGGCGCCCGGCTCCATCGCGCTGGAGAGCGCGGTGGATGAGATGGCGGAGGCGTGCGGCATGGACCCGCTGGCGTTCCGGCTGAAGAACTACGCCGAAGCGGAGCCGTCCTCGGGCAAGCCGTTCTCCTCCAAGGCCCTGCGGGAGTGCTACGCTCAGGCGGCCGAGCGCTTCGGCTGGGCTGAACGGCCATTGCAGCCGCGGCAGATGCGCGACGAGGCCGGTTTGCTGGTCGGCTGGGGCATGGGCACGGCGACCTTCCCGGCGCTGATGTTCGCCGGGCACGCCCGGGCGGTGCTGCGAGCCGACGGGTCCGGCCTGGTGGAAACCGGCGCGCACGACATGGGGCAAGGCGCCTGGACCGCCTTCGCCCAGGTCGCGGCGGACGGGCTGGGGCTGCCGCTGGACCGGCTGGAGTTCCGCTCCGGCACGTCCGACCTGCCGGACGCCGGCATCGCCGGGGGCTCGGCCCACATGGCGACCGTGTCCACGGCCATCCATGGCGCCGGGGCGGAGGCGATCGCCAAGCTGGCGGCGCTGGCCACCGGCGACGAGCGCTCGCCGCTGTACGGCGCCGGGAATGCGGGGGTCATCGCCCGGGACGGCCGGCTGGCCCGCCGCGACGACGAGACCCGCAGCGAAGCCTATGCCGACATCCTCGCTCGGGCCGGGCTGCAGCAGGTCGAGGGTAACGGCACGGGCATGCCGGACCAGGCGGCGCAGGAGCGGTATGCGATGCACGCCCACGGGGCCGTGTTCGCGGAGGTGAAGGTCGATGCGGAGTTCGGCCAGGTTCGCGTCACCCGGCTGGTCGGCGCCTTCGCGGCGGGGCGGGTGATCAACCCGCGCATGGTGCGCAGCCAGTATTACGGCGGGATGATCTGGGGCGTGTCCTTCGCGCTGCACGAGCACGCGGTGACGGACCGCCGGAGCGGCCGGATCATGAACGCCAACCTGGTCGAATACCACGTTCCGGTGAACGCCGACATCCCGTCGTTGGAAGCGATCCTGGTCGATGAGCACGACGCCCACGTGAACCCGCTGGGCATCAAGGGCGTCGGCGAGATCGCCGTCACCGGCACGGCAGGCGCGGTGGCCAACGCGGTCTGGCACGCGACCGGGGTGCGGGCCAGGCATTTCCCGATCTCGATCGAGGCGCTGCTTGCTGGGTTGTGACACGAGCCGCCCCTTGCGCCTGGGCCCGGCCGGTGGTGAGAGGGGGCGGCACAAACCGGATGATGTCCATGAGCGATACCGCCAAGCCCGCCGTTTCCAAGACCGCCCGCCATCCCGACGCCAAGCGCCAGAAGGTGCCGCCGTTCGCGCGCTACGAGGGTACCTCCGCCTGGCGGAAAGACCGCAGGCGCGCGCGTGAGTACGCCCGGTTCCGTGCCATGGCGGCGCAAGCCAAGCCGGCGCCGGGAACGCCAGGCGCCTGACATCCTGCGCCAAAGCGCCCGTCCCGCTGTGCCAAACGCTATCGTAGGTTTCCAATTCGCCGAACTCGCTCCATAACCCCCCCGCAGTGACGACGGCGGCGCCCTGCCCGGGCATACCGCCGGCCAGCGCAACGAGGGCGATTGGATGAGCGAGAAGATCGGGCAATACCAAATCCGCGGCGTGGCCGGCCGCGGTGCCATGGGCACGGTCTACGACGCGTGGGATGCCGGGCGCGAGCGCCGCGTCGCGATCAAGACGCTCAGCCTCGGCCCGCTGTCCGGCGACGACCGGGAGGAGCAGCTGCGCCGCTTCGAGCGCGAGGCGGAGGTGGTGCGCGGCCTCGACCACCCGAACATCGTCAAGGTCTTCGACGCGGGGCAGACGGAGACGGATGCCTTTCTCGTCATGGAGTTCCTCGACGGGCAGTCGCTCAAGCAGATCCTGGATTCCGGTACCCGGTTCACCATCGAGAACACGCTGTGGCTGATGACCGGATTGCTGGGCGCGCTCGGCTACAGCCATGCCAGCGGCGTCGTCCACCGGGACATCAAGCCGGCCAACATCATGGTCACGCGGGACGGCTTGGTCAAAGTGACCGATTTCGGCGTGGCGCGGATCGAGGGCAGCGAGCTGACCCGGACGGGCCTGATGATCGGCACCCCCGCCTACATGTCGCCGGAGCAGTTCCTGGCCGAGCCGGTCGACGCCCGCAGCGACATCTACTCGGTCGGGACGTTGCTGTTCCAATTGCTGACGGGCGAACGGGCGTTCGAAGGCAGCCTGACCTCCATCACCTACAAGGTTTTGCACTCGCAAGTCCCGCGCCCCTCGGCAATCGCCATCCAGGCGCCGGCGGCGGTGGACGCGGTGGTCCTGCGCGCCATGGCGCGCAATCCCAGCGAGCGCTACCGCACCGCGGAGAGCTTCCTCGCAGCCCTGAACGAAGCGCTCAGCCAGCCTGCCGGCACGGCAGAGACCGTGATCATGGACCGCTCCGCCGCGGCACAGCAATCGGGCGCCACGCGTCGTGCCAACTTGTCGCACATCCCGGCGCTGCCTGTCGTGGTCGACCCGATCGACGACGGCAATCCCAGCCGTTTCGGCGGGCTGCTATGGTCGTTGATGTCCATCGTCGTCCTCGCGGCCGTGTTCTTGATCGGGTATGACGTGTTCAACCGGCTGCCCTTGGGCACGTTGCCCAACCTCGCGGAAGTCGGTCGGCTGAGCGGCGTCGGAGGCGGCCGCTAGGGCATGATCGTTTCAGGTTGGTAGGGAACGGTGCTCCCCTCCTTTTGGGCAGGCCATCGCGTATGGCGGAGTTACCTGCCCGACCACCCTCTCCCTGCCCTGTCCCGGAGGGAGAGGGCTTAGGAGCGGCAACCTGGAACGACGGCGCTGGAGCGAGCCGCGCGTGCGGCGTTGCGATCCAGGCGCATCCACGGGGCTGACCCGTCAATACGACTTCAGCAGCCGGTCGATATAGTCCAACTCGCCCTGCGGCCGCGTGCGTTCGCCCTCGCGGCGGCGGAGTTCGGCCTGCAACTCCCGAGTGCGCGCCTGCTCCATCTGGTCGGGCACGTGCACGTCCCCGCCATCCGCCCGGCCGGACGTGCCGTCCCGGGTGGAACGGCCGAGCGGGTCGCGCGGTGCGTCCGGATCGTCCGTCTGCTGGCCAGGCTGCCCGGACTCGGCGTCCCGGCTGCCGGGGGATGTGCCGTCGTCGTCCTGGCCGTCGCCCTGCGTCATCTGGTCGCCCGGCCCGTCGCCTTGGCCCTCCCCCTCGCCGGGCATCACCGAAATCCCCAGCGACTGCGCCATCTGCTGGCTCATCTGCTGCTCGCCCTTCTTCAGGGCGTCCGCGGCGCGCTGCTGGGCCGCGCCAGCCTCCCCGTCCTTGCCCGCCGCGAGGGCCTGGCCGGCTTGGTCCATGGCGATGTCCGCCTCGCTCAGCGCGTCCGGGACCTTGCCGGTCAGGTCGCCGAAGTTCTGCATCATCTGGCCAAGCGCCCGGCGAAGCGCGCGTTGCTGCTTGCCGTCCACGTCGCGTCCGGGCTTGTCGTCGGTGGTCTGGCGGCCTTCCGCCCGCTGCTTCATGGCGCCTTCGCGGTTGATCATGTCTTCCGCGGCGCCCATCTGCTGCTGCCCGCGCTGGCGCTGCTGGCGCGCCTGCTGCCGGTCGCCGCTCGGGTTGGCCTCGGCCTGCTTCAGCTGCTCCAGCATCTGCTCCAGCTGATTCAATTTCTGCTGCGCCTCGTCCATCCGCCCGGCCCGGGCGGCGTCCTTCATCTCCTGCGTCAGCTTGTCGAAATCACGCTGGTTCAGCGTCCGCTCCGACGGGTCGAACGGCATCAGGGTGCCATCGCGGCGCGCCTTCTCGGCCAGCGCCTGCAGGTGGCGCTGGATCTCCCGGCGGAGCGCGTCCGCCTTGCGGTCCATGTCGGTCTTGTCGCCCCGCTGCACGCTCTGCTGCAACGCGTCCCGCGCCGCCTGGACCGCCTGCGCCGTCCGGGCGACCGCGTCATCCTCCAGCTGCAAGGCGAGCGCCCACAGCCGGGCCTGCGCCTCCGTGATGTCGGCGGGCTCGCCACTGCGGCCCAGCAGCGTGGAGGTGGTGCTCAGCGCCAGGAACACCGCCGTGTTGTTGTCGAACGCGTCCGGCGCCTCGCTCAGGGCCTCCAGGTCCGACGCGGCCTGGCCGTGGTCTTCGGGCGTGACGCTGAGGCGCTTGCGGATTTCGACCACCGCGCGGGCCAGCGGGTTCTTGAACGCGCGCTCCGGCAGCACGAACGACGCCGCGGCGCTGGTCGCGCGATGGCCCGGCGCGTCCTTGGCGACCAGCATGGCCTCGACAGGCAAGCCGGCCCACGGGTTGGCGGTGAGGTCCTGGATGGCCGCACCATGCGCCTGCTTGGGCGACCCGCCAGGCAGCGGGATCGGCACGGTCAACGGCGGCGCGGCTGGCCGGTCGCGCAGCCGTAGCTCCGCCTCTACCGAGACCACGCCGTAGTCGTCGGAGGCTGTCCACGGCAGCCGTGTCTGCAACAGGCGCTGCCCACGCCCGGCGCCCGGCGGCTCCGCCCAACCGACGACAGGCGGCGCGTCAGGGATCGCGGTGACCTCCCAGCGACCCAGCTGCTGCCCACGCCGCCGGACCGTCAGGATCCCGGTCGCAGCGACGTCCCGCTCGACCTGCCAGCTCTGCGGATCGAGGGCGGTGAACGGCACGGCCGCCTCGTCGCCGAAGCCGAGGCTGGGCTCGCCCGAGCCGCCCGTGAGGCTGATCGTCAGGTGTGAGCCCGTAGGCACGCTGACCGCCGGGGTTTCGGCATGCAGGAAGACGGGGGGCAGCCCGGTGTAGGATGGCGGCGTCAACCAGGCCTGCAACTGCGGCGCCGGCGTGGCGGTGCCCGCCGGCAGGCCAGGCCACACGGAGCGCAGCAGCCGGCCGGGTGTGTCCGGACCGGCAACCACCAGTCCGGCGACGATGACCACCGCCAAAGCTGCCCGGATCGCCCTGATGTCGGCCTGCGGGATGCCTGGGCGGGGCCAACCGGTCCGCAACTGTCCCACCTGCGCCGCCGCGCGGTCCAGGTGCGCCTGCCATAGTGTGGCAGTCACCGGGTCGATGCTGGCCGGCTGGTCGAACAGCACGACGAGGGGGCGGTGCCGCAGGCCGGACGCACGCTCCAGCCACCGGTCGACTTCGGCATCGGTGGGCCGATGGACCGGCCGCAAGCCGCGCCATGCCAGGCCGCCCAATGCCAGCAGCAGGGCCGCAACCAGGCCGAGGTGCCACCAGGCCGGCAGCAGGGCCGGCAGATCGAACAAGGAGGACGCAACCCAGGCGCCCACCAGGGCGAAGGCGGGCCAGAGCGCGGGCCACACGCGCTCGAACCACAGCACCCGCCGGGCCTGCGCACGCCGCCCCGCCAGCCGGGCGAACAGGTCACGCCGCCTCATGGCCGGGCCATCCAGTCCGGCACCGTCTCGCCGGCCCAGAGCGCCTGGAGGGGTTGCCGGGCACGGATCGTCGCCCAGCGGTCCCCGTCGACCATCACCTGGGCCGCCAAGGGGCGGGCATTGTAGGTGGAGCTCATGACCGAACCATACGCACCGGCGTCGAGGATCGCCACATATGCCTGCGCGCCGAGCACCGGCAGCCTGCGCTGTCGCGCGAAGGTGTCCCCCGTCTCGCATACCGGGCCGACGATGTCGGTCGGGTGCCATGCCGCCACCGCGTCGGCGGCGCCGACGGGAACGATGGCGTGCCAGGCGTCGTACATGGCGGGGCGCAGCAGGTCGTTCATCGCGGCGTCCAGCACGGTGAAGCGACGCCCGGCCGTGTGCTTGGTCAGCACCACCGAGCTCAGCAGCAGCCCGGCGGGCCCGGCCAGCCATCGCCCGGGCTCGACCATCAGCTCCAGCTCCAGGCCACCCAGCGTCGCCGCCATCACGCCGGCCAGCGCGGCAGGCGACCCCTCCACCTCGTCGCGGTAGTGGATGCCCAACCCGCCGCCGCAATCCATGCGGGACACCGGGTGGCCGGCGGCGCGCAGCCCCCGCACCAGCGCCGCCGCACGGGTGAACGCGGCGCGATAGGGGGCGGTGGCACGGATCTGGCTGCCGATGTGCAGCGCGAGGCCCACGGGCCGCACCCCCGGCAGCGCCGCCGCGCGCGCATACAGCGCCGCCGCATCGTCCAGCCCGATGCCGAACTTGTTGTCCGCCCGCCCGGTGGTGATCTTGGCATGCGTGCCGGCGTCGACATCCGGGTTGATCCGCAGCGCCACCGGCACCGTGGCGCCGGCGGACGACGCCACGGCGGAGAGCATGGCCAGCTCCTCCGCGCTCTCCACGTTGACCTGCGCGATCCCGGCGCGGGCGGCCGCCAGCAGCTCGGCCGGTTGCTTGCCCACGCCGGAGAAGACGATCCGGCTTGGCGGCATGCCGGCCAGCAAGGCGCGCTGCAACTCGCCGCCGCTCACCACGTCCGCGCCGGCGCCGCCCGCCGCCATGACGCGCAGGACCGCAAGGTGGTCGTTCGCCTTCACCGCATAGTGGACATGGGCGCCCAACGGGTCGAACGCCGCGCGCAGGGTTGCCAACCGGGCCCGCAGGGTGCCGGCGGAGACGACCCAAGTCGGCGTGCCGGCCGCATCGGCGATGGCGGCGAGCGGGACACCCTCCAGCACCAACCCGTCCTGCGCGTGCATCTGCAGGAACGGCCGCGCAGCCAGGATGGCCGCCAACTCCGGCTCGTCCATGTCAGAGCGAGGGGTAGGTGTGTGGGTAGATGATCTGGTCCGCCGGGCCGGGCGCCTCCGGCGCACCTTTCTTGCCGCAGGCGGCGAGGGCCAGCAGCGACAGGAGGACCAGCACGGGCATGCACACCGCTCCCGCCACCCTCCATCTCTCCTTGGGCAGGCCAATCGCATATGACCGTATCCCTGCTTCGGGACCCTCTCCCGAAGGGAGAAGGTTGTTTGGCGCGGTGTCGTGGACGCTCATCCCAGCGCCGCCTGCCAGCGGGCGGCCTCGCGGGCGACGTTGGCGGGGGCTGTGCCGCCGTAGCTGGTGCGGGAGGCGACGGAGGCATCCACCGTCAGCACGTCGAACACCGCCGCGGTGATGCCCGCCTCCTCCGCCTGCATCTCGGCCAGCGTCAGCCCGGCCAGATCGACCCCCCTGCCCTCCGCCTTGGCGACCAGGCGGCCCGTCACGTGGTGGGCGGTGCGGAACGGCAGATGCAGCACGCGCACCAGCCAGTCCGCCAAGTCGGTCGCGGTGGCGAAGCCGCTGCCCGCCATCGCCCGCATCCGCCCGAGGTCGGGCCGCAGGTCGCGCACCATGCCGGCCATCGCCGCCAGGCTCAGCGCCAGCGCGTCGGCGGCGTCGAACACCGGCTCCTTGTCCTCCTGCGTGTCCTTGGCATAGGCCAGCGGCAGGCCCTTCATCACCGTGAGCAACGCCACCAGCGCGCCCATGATCCGCCCGGTCTTGGCCCGCGCCAGCTCCGCCGCGTCCGGGTTGCGCTTCTGCGGCATGATCGACGACCCCGTGGTGAACGCGTCCGACAGGCGCACGAACCCGAACGGGGCGGAGCACCAGACGACGATCTCCTCCGCCAGGCGGGAGAGGTGCACGGCGCAGATCGCCGCCGCCGACAGGAACTCGAGCGCGAAATCCCGGTCCGACACCGCATCCAGCGAGTTGGCGGCCGGCCGGTCGAAACCCAGTGCTTCCGCCGTCGCATGCCGGTCTATCGGGAAGGACGTGCCGGCCAAGGCGGCGGCGCCGAGCGGGCATTCGTTCAACCGCCGGCGCGCGTCGGCCAGACGCCCGCGGTCCCGCGCCAGCATCTCCACGTAGGCCAGCAGGTGGTGCCCGAAGGTCACAGGCTGTGCCGTCTGCATGTGGGTGAAGCCGGGCATCGGGTCGGCGGCGTGGTCGGCGGCGCGGTCCGCCAGGACACGCATCAGCTCCGCCGCCTGCCGGTCCAGCCCGTCGATCGCGTCCCGCACCCAGAGCCGGAAATCCGTCGCCACCTGGTCGTTGCGGCTGCGCGCGGTATGCAGGCGCTTGCCCGCCTCGCCGATGCGCTCGGTCAGCCGCGCCTCGATGTTCATGTGGATGTCCTCGAGCGCGGCGTCGAAGCTGAACCGCCCCTCCTCGATCTCGGTGCCGATCGCCGCCAGCCCCTCGCGGATCGCCGCCTCGTCGGCGGGCTGGATGATGCCGGCGCGGGCCAGCATGGCGGCATGCGCCAGGGAGCCGCGGATGTCCTGCCGCCACAGCTTGCGGTCGAACCCGATGGAGGCGTTGATCTCCCCCATGATGATCGCCGGCCCGGCGGCGAATCGCCCGCCCCATTGCGCGTTGGCGACGGCGTTCCGACGTTCGGGGTCGCTGCTGGCTGGCAAGGATCGATCCTGATGACAGATTTGACGCGCCGCACCGTGGTTGCGGCGGCGGCGACCCTAGCGGCGGCGACCCCGCTCCGCAAACCACGCGCCCAGGGCTTGCAGGGGATCGAGGCGCTGCACGCCCTGCCCGCCCCGCGCAAGCTGGACCTGCATTTCACCAGCGCCGACGGCACGCCCCGCTCGCTGGCGGACTACGCCGGGCGGGCGGTGGTGCTGAACCTGTGGGCGACCTGGTGCGTGCCCTGCGTGCGGGAGATGCCGTCGCTGGACGACCTGGCCAAGCTGGTGGCCGCCGACGGCATCGCGGTGCTGCCCGTGTCCTCCGATCACGGCGGCGCGGCCGTGGTGCAGCGGTTCTACGCCGACCACGGCATCGCGCAGCTGCCGATCCTGCTGGACCCGATGAGCGCGATGGCCCACGCCCTGAACGTCCGCGGCATCCCGACCACGCTGCTGATCGACCCCGCGGGCCAGGAGGTCGGCTGGCTGGAGGGTGCGGCCGACTGGTCCTCCCCCGATGCCATCACCGTGGTGCGGAAGGTGAAGGGTTAGCGGCAGCCCGGTGCGTTCGGGTTGACGCCGCAGCCGCCGGCGGTGGAGTTGGTCGAACGGCGCGCGCTGGCCCGGGCGACGGCCGTGCCACTCTCGGTCGCGCCGCGGGACGTGCACTCGCAGTAGCCGCCCTCCGGCATTGCCGTGGCGCAGGTCAGCGGGCCGGCCTGGCACATGTTGGCATGGGCCGGGCCGCCCATGGCTGCGGTGGCGAGGAGGACTGCGACGGCGAGGGAGGGGATGCACCGCATGCAAATGGCCTTTCCGTGTCGGTTGATGAGCTTGTGCGAGTCGATGAAGCCGTGGCTCGGCGGCTAGGATGTATCAGCCGCGGACACCAGGCTACCGGAAAAGCGATCCGGCGATGCGGTGGGCGTTGCCCGACCGGGTCTTCTTCGCATGCGGCGCATGCCATATCCTAGCCCATGCCTTCCTCGAGCGGTGGGGCCGGCCGGACATGCAGGCGGTGTGGATAAGGCCGGATGCCGGGCATACCGGCAACCATGTATTCATCGACGGCGGCGACTGGGTGTTCGACTATCACGGGTATTCCGCCAAGCCGCGTTACATCACGCATGTCTGGTGCGGGGCGCGTCGTCGGTGGCCGGGGTGGAGCGGCACACTCGTCCCGCTGCCTGCCGACGTGCTGGTCTCGGAGCCAAAATCCCGCAGCTATGACGGCCTGTGGCTGCGTGAGCCCGGCCAGTTCCTGGACGATGCGATGCCGCGCGCCCAAACCTACCTGGAGCGCTTCCCAAGCCCGCCGCCCCCAGCTTCTCGAATGCCAGCGAGCGCCGCATGATCGCACCCGTCATTCGCCCGGCCGTCGCGGAGGACCTGCCCGGCATCCTGGCCCTCTATCGGCTGCTGCACCCGGACGACCCCAAGCTGGATGCCGCGGTCACCGAACGGGTTTGGTCGTCGATCCTGTCCTCCGGCGTGACGTCCGTGATCGTCGCGGATGCCGCCGGGCTGCTGGCGTCGTCCTGCGCCTTGGCGATCATCCCGAACCTGTCCCGCAGCGCCCGGGCGTATGGCGTGATCGAGAATGTCGTCACGCATGCCGAGCACCGCCGAACCGGCCTGGGCCGCCGCGTTCTGCAAGCCGCACTCGACATGGCATGGCAGGCCGAGTGCTACAAAGTCATGCTGGCCACGGGGTCACAGCGGGAAGCGACCTTGCGGTTCTACCGCGACGCGGGGTTTTCCCAGGGCGGCAAGACATATTTCGAGGCGCGACGGCCCTGAAGACGCACGGCTTCGCTATCCGAACGCCTGCACCTCTTGCCAGAAGGCAGTCTTGCGACCGTGCGCCGCGCGCAGGGCACGCTCGTAGGTGGCGTGGTCGGGGGCGTCGCCGAACGCCGCCAGACGCCGCGCCATGACAGCACATTCATGAAGGTGACGCGCCGCATGCTTGTACCGTGAGGAGCGTGCGCCATCGAGGGCGAAGCCGATCATCGCCCGGCGCAGCCGCGTCGAAGCAAGCGGGTATTTCTCTCCGAGCGCATCGGCGGCAGGGCTCAGGAAGTCGTAGAAGTCACCGTTCAGCTCTCCCGCCCGATCAAGCACGAGCTGGCTGGCCCGCCGGAGGTCCGGCCATTGGACGAGAAACGCCAAGGCGGCATGGACGTCCTTGAAAGTGAGCGCATGATCCAGGGCGCGCTGCTCCGCCTCGACATCCTCGAAGTCCGGCAGGTTGCCCAGGTGAGTCCGCAGATGGGCCGGTTCCAGCGTCGCCAGGAAGCGCTGCCAGCGGAACGCCTGCGCCTCCTCGGGTCGCTTCAGGGCCTCCAGCGCTTCGGCCCGCGCTTGCTCCCACTCCAAGGGGCCCCGGTCGCGATGGTCGGCGCCTACCCGTTCCAACGCGTCCCACGCCTCCTGCGGCCGTCCTGCCTGCAACAGGCGCCGCGCGATACCGGCGGCGACCCTGGGCACGGCGCGGGCCCGGGCGTCGAACTGGGCGATGTAGCCATCCAGGTCGCCTAGCGCGTCCGCGATCTGCTTGAGGAAGAAGGCGCTGCTGCTTCGGCGATGGCTCGTCGCCAATTGGTCGGCGTAGAGCACGCCCCCGGTGCCCACGCCCACCACGATTCGCTCGCGCGTCGGTGGCACCACGGCCGCCTCGCCCTGCCAGGCCTCCACCATCTTGCCCAGGCTCCGCAGGCCCGCTGGACCGAGTTGGGGGGCAAGGGCCGGAATCAACTCCTCCCAGGTATTGTATTCGTCGGCCTGCAAGGCCCCGAAGGCGCGCCGGGCCAGGTCGGCCGGGTCCACCTTGGCGGCCTGCGCCAGCGGGCCGAGATCCTGGATCACGTTTTGAAAGACGGAGTAGAGCCGTGCGTTGCCGTCGCCGCAGCGGGCGAACACTGCGCTCGAGCAATCCACCAGTCGCCACATCAGGTCGAAGGCGTCCACGGAGGCGTTGGGCGCGACAAGGTCGAGGATGACGCGACGCTGCTCGTCGAGTTCGGCCGCAAGCGATTTGATCGCGTGCGTTTCGAGAAAGCTGCGCGCCCGGGCGATGCTCGCCAGCCGCTTCGTCACCTCGCGGATCGCCTCCGTCGGCCCGACGCTTCCCGCCAGCGTCAACCGCAGCCGGCGCTTGATGGCGGCATCGCCGCTGCTGATCTGGATAAGCAGCGCTGCGAGGCGAGCCGCGCCCAGCGCCTCCAGGTTCGCCGCGTTCAGGGTCTTGCCGGATGCCATGCCGACTCTACGCCGCCCCCAGCAGGCTGTCCGCGGCGGCCCGCGCGGCCTCCGTCACGGTTTCGCCGGCCAGCATGCGGGCGATCTCCTCCCGCCGGGCGTTGCCATCCAGCGGCACCACCTGCGTGCGGACCTCGCTGCCCCCGGCCTTCGCCACCCGCAGGTGCGCGGCGCCGCGGGCGGCGACTTGCGGGCTATGAGTCACCACCAGCACCTGCACGCCGTCCGCCACCCGCGCCAGCCGGTCACCCACGGCCGCGGCCGTGGCGCCGCCGACGCCCGAGTCCACCTCGTCGAACACCAGGGTCGGCACGGCCGACCCGGAGGACAGCACCACCTTCAGCGCCAGCATCAGCCGGGACAGCTCGCCGCCAGACGCCACGCGGTCCAGCGGGCCCGGGAGTTGGCCGGGATTGGTGGCGATCAGGAAGCGCACCGCGTCGGTGCCCGCGGCGCTCCACTTGGCCTCCTCCAGCGGCGTGACTTCCGCCACGAACCGGGCCCGGTCCAGCTTCAGCGGGGGCAACTCGCGCATGACGGCACGGGCCAGGCGGCCGGCGGCCTCGCGACGGCCGGCCGCCAGCGCCGCAGCCGCCGCGCTGTAGCCTGTGCGGCAGGAAGCCGTCCGCGCTTCCAACGCAACGATGGCCGCCGTCCCGCTCTCCAGCGCCTCGAGCCGCTGTCGCAGGCTGGCCAGCAAGGCCGGCAGCTCCACCACGGGAACGCCGTGCTTGCGGGCGGCGGCGCGCAGGGCGAACAGCCGCTCCTCCGCCTGCTCCAACAGCTTGGGGTCGGCATCCGCCTCTTCGGCGAGCCGGGTCAGCAGGGTCTCCGCTTCGGCCAGCGCCTCCTCCGCCCGGTCCAGGGCGGCCAGTGCCGGGGCCGCCGGGTTCGGGTCCGCCGCAGGGAGGCGCTGCAACGCGCGCGAAGCCGCCCGCAGCGCCGCCGCCGGCCCAGGGCTGCGACGGTCTCGCGGTGCGATTTCGGCCACGGCGGCGGCGATCGCTTCGGCCCGGCGCTCCCCCTGCTGCAAGCGCTGGCGTTCGGTGGCGAGCCGCTCCTCCTCCCCCTCCTCCGGCGCCAGGGCGGCAAGCTCCTCCGTGGCGTGCCGCAGCCACTCCTCCTCCCGCTCGGCTTCGGCGATCTGCGTACGGGCGGTTTCCAGCGCCACGCGGGCCAGGCGCCAGGCGGTCCACGACTCGGCCACGGCCCGGCGCAGGGCTTGGTGCCCGGCGTAGCTGTCCAGCAGGAGGGCGTGCCCGGCCGGGTCGGCCAATCCCATCTGGTCGTGCTGGCCCTGCACCTCCACCAGCAACGCCCCCACGCGGCGCAGCAGCCCGACACTGACGGGCTGGTCGTTCACCGTGGCGCGGGATCGCCCATCCTTCGTCACCACCCGGCGCAACACCAGCTCGTCCTCCGGCTCCATGCCTTGCTCCGCCAGCAGCGCCAGGGCGGCGTGACCCGGTGCCAGGGCGAAGCAGGCGGCGACGCTGGCCTGGTCCGCGCCCTCGCGGACGAGGCCCTGCTCGGCCCGCGCGCCGAGCGCCAGGCCAAGGCTGTCGAGCAGGATGGACTTGCCGGCGCCAGTCTCGCCGGTCAGCACCGTCAGGCCGTGGCCGAACTGGAGGTCGAGGCGCTCGATCAGCACCACGTCTCGGATGGCGAGGGTCGTCAACACGGCGAGCCGCCGGCGCTTGGTCCCGTCAGAAAATGGACCCGACGGTCCGTTGGAAGAAACCCGGCTTGGCGGCATCCGGCCGCCCGTCCGTCACCTGCCCGTCGGCAACGAGCGTGCGGTAGCTGTCCGCATACCAGGGGTTGCCGGGATAGTTGTGGCCGAGCACGGCCGCCGTCTGCTTCGCCTGGTCGGTCAGACCGAGCAGCAGGTAGATCTCCGTGAGGCGGTGCAGCGCCTCCGGCACGTGGTTCGTGGTCTGATAGTCGTCCACCACGCGCTGGAAGCGGCCGATGGCGGCGGTGTAGAGGTGTTGGTTCTCGTAATAGCGGCCGATCTCCATCTCCTTGCCAGCCAAGTGGTCGCGGCACAGGTCGATCTTCAACCGGGCATCACGCGCATAGGCCGAGTCGGGGAAGCGGTTCACGACCTCCTGCAGCGCCGTCATGGCCAGTTCGGTGCCCTTCTGGTCCCGCTGGATGTCGGCGATCTGCTCGTAATAGCTCAACGAACGAAGGTAATAGGCATAGCCGATGTCACGGTTGGCCGGATGCAGCTGGATGTAGCGGTCCAGCACGGCGATCGCATCCGTGTAGTGGTTCTGCAGATACTCGGAGTATCCGTGCATCAGCTGGGCATTCACGGCCCAGGACGAATAAGGATAGTACTGCTCGACATTGTCGAACTGGGTGGATGCGACGGCGTAGCGCTTTGCGTTCAGCGCATCGACGCCGTTGTTGTAGAGGAGTTCGACCGGGGTATTCGCCGGGTCGCTCTTCGCCTTCTCGGCCGCGTCGATCGTCTTGGACTGCCCGTTCCACGGCTCGAGGCTTTTCAGCGTCTCGCAACCGCCAAGCAACGCGAGGACGGCAATGGACGGCAGCAGGCGAGTGGAGATCGACATGGCAACGGAGTCCCCGGACTGCTGCGCCTTATAACGGCGGCTCCCGCCGAAGCGAAGCACCGTGTTTGCGCGGGATCGTTCCAGCCCGACCAACCCACCGCCCCAAGGCGGCTAGACCGCCGCGGCCGCGGCCGCCAATGGAACCGCGCCCCAACCAGCCAAGTCAGGCGCGTCCGCCCAGGTCCAGGCGGAGCGGTCGGCGAACAGCGCGCGCAGCAGCCGGTTGTTCAACGCGTGCCCGGGACGATGGGCCACGAACCGGGCCTTCATCGGCGCGCCCGCCAAGGCAAGGTCGCCGAGTGCATCCAGCATCTTGTGGCGCACGAACTCCTCTCCCATGCGCAGGCCGCCCGGGTTCAGCACGCGGTCGCCCTGCACGACGAGGGCATTGTGCAGGCTTCCACCCTGCGCCAAGCCCGCAGCCTGCAAGCCGGCGATCTCCTCCGCCATGGTGAAGGTGCGGGCCGCCGCCAAGTCCCGGCGGAAACTGCCCTCCGTCAGGTGCAGGCTCAGCGCCTGCCGGCCGATCACCGCGGCGGCGAACTCGATCGACACGGCCATCTCAAGGCCGCCGGTCGTGGCCGGGCGCAACTCGACGAACGCCTCCCCTGCGGTCACCCGCACCGGACGCAAGACCTCGATAGTGCGGGCGGGAGCGTCCTGCTCCAGCCTGCCGGCGCAGTCCAGCAGGAAGACGAACGGCGCGGAAGACCCATCCAGCACCGGCATCTCCGGTCCGTCCACGGCCACCACCGCGTTATCGATGCCGCATGCGGCGAGCGCCGCCATGACGTGTTCGACGGTGCCGACACGGACTTCGGGCGCCGCCGGGTTGCACAGCACGGTGCAAAGGCGCGTGTCGGCGACGTGATCGAACCGCGCGGGCACCTCGGCGCTCAGGTCGGTGCGGTGGAACACGATGCCGCTTCCAGCCGGCGCCGGACGCAATTCCATCTGGATGCGTAACCCGCTGTGCAGACCGACCCCGACGCAGCCGATAGCCGCAGCCAGCGTACGCTGACGCGTCCGAGCAGTCGTCGTTAGATCCGGCGGCAGTCCGTCCATACCCATCGCCCCGCATCGGCCTGGGCCGAGAACAACTTCTATGGGCGTGCCCCTCGGGCAACCCAGGCGCAAACTACGGTCTGCCCCGGGTGCCGCCAAGTCAATCATTGTTGCCGACTATTTCGACTTAAGTCCTTGTGAATGTTGTATTTTATGCCGCTCCTATGAGGATTGCCGACGCAAGAAGGCGGGGATGTCCAGGCCCATCTCCTCCGTTTGCGCCGGGCGGACCGAGGCGCCTTCCGCATGGCCGTTGAAGGACGGCTCCGCCCGCTGCGGCTCCACCGGTGCCGGGGCAGACCGGCCCCGGATCGCCCCCGTGACGATCCCGAACAGGCTGTTGCGCGGCGCCGCCGGGGTCTGCACGGCCGGTGCCTGTTGCGGTGCGGCGGGCGGGGCTTCGGTGAACAGCCCGGCCCGCGGTGGGATGAACGGACGCGACGCTTGCGCAGCCGCCGGCGCCGCGGCCGGGCGCGGACGGGGCGCCGGCTGCGCTTCCACCGGCAGGTGGTTGACTGCATCCAGTTCAGGCATGGACATGGCCTGCGGCAGGACCGGCGCACCCATCAGGCTGACAGGCGCTTGCTGCGGCATCGGGGCCGCGGCAGGCTGCTGCTGCATCGACGGGATCGGCATGGCCGGTGCCACCTGCAGGCTCACCGGCTGCATCACCGGCATGGCCTGGGCGACGACGGCACCGCCGCCCACCGCCACCAGCCGCGGCCGCTGCGCCTCCACGGCCTGCACCGTGTCGATGCCCGTTGCCACGACCGACACGCGGACGCGGCCGGACAGGCTGTCATCCACCGCGGAGCCGAAGATGATGTTGGCGTCGTCGGCCACTTCCTCGCGGATGCGGTTGGCGGCCTGGTCGACCTCGAACAAGGTCATGTCCTCGCCGCCGGTGATGTTGATCAGCAGGCCGCGCGCGCCGGACATGGAGGTGTCCTCCAGCAGCGGGTTGCTGATCGCGGCCTCGGCGGCGCGGATGGCGCGGTTCTCGCCCTCGGCCTCGCCGGTGCCCATCATGGCCTTGCCCATCTCCGCCATCACCGTGCGGATGTCGGCGAAGTCCAGGTTCACCAGGCCGGGCGCCATCATCAGGTCGGTCACGCCGCGCACGCCCATGTAGAGCACGTGGTCGGCCATCTTGAACGCCTCCTTCCAGCCGGTACGCTCGTTGGCCAGGCGGAAGAGGTTCTGGTTCGGGATCACGATCAGCGTGTCGACATAGCTCTGCAGCTCGGAGATGCCCGCCTCGGCGGACTTCGCCCGGCGCCCGCCCTCGAAGGTGAACGGCTTGGTCACCACGCCCACCGTCAGCACGCCGCGCTCGCGCGCCATGCGGGCGATCACCGGGGCCGCGCCGGTGCCGGTGCCGCCGCCCATGCCGGCGGTGATGAACACCATGTGGGTGCCTTCCAGGTGGCGGGCCAATTCCTCGCTCGCCTCCTCCGCCGCGGCACGGCCGATCTCCGGCTTGGCGCCGGCGCCCAGGCCCTGGGTCAGGTGTGGGCCAAGCTGGATGCGGCGGTCGGCCCGGCTGTGCATCAGCTGCTGCGCATCCGTGTTGGCGACCACGAAGTCCACGCCCTGCAGGTTCAGCGCGATCATGTTGTCGACCGCGTTGGTGCCGCCGCCGCCGACGCCGATCACCGTGATGCGCGGCGTGAAGTCCGTGTGCAGCTGCTGCGGGATGGTCAGGTTGAGGGTCATGGTCGTCCTCCGTTGATGGGGGTGTGAGGGTTCGGGCCGGGCATCACACCCGGTCCCGCAGGAAACTGACGATCCGGCGCATGAAGCCCGCCGGACGCTCCTCGACGCCGAGGTCGAGGTCGCTGAGGCTGCGGCCCTCCCCGGCCGCCCACAGCAGCAGCCCGGCAGACACGGCGAAGCCCGGGCCGGTGGCGGAGTCGGGCAGGCCACGCAGGATGCGGATGTCGGGTCGGCCCAGCCGAATTTGGCGGCCCAGGATGCGGCCCGCCATCTCCCGCGCGCCCACTAGCTGGCTGGCCCCGCCAGTCAGCACCACGCGGGTGCCGGCGGCGCGGCCGAGCCCGGCGCCCTCCAGCCGGTCGCGCACCAGCTCGAACGTTTCCTCCAGCCGCGGCTTGATGATGGAGACGACCATGGAGCGCGGGTAGCGCGCATGGGCATGGTCGTCCTCGCCCACCATGGGCACGGTCAGCATCTCGCGCTCGTCGTCCGGGCTGCCCTGGGCGGAGCCGTTCAGCGTCTTGATCCGCTCCGCCGCGGTGACGGTGGTCGACAGCAGCCGGGCGATGTCGTTGGTGACGTGCTGGCCGCCCACTGGGAGCTGCGCCGTGTGCAGCAACTGCCCTTCGGAGAACACCGCCATCCCCGTGGTGCCGGCGCCCATGTCGATCACGGTGGCGCCCAGCTCGCGCTCATCCTCCACCAGCGTGGAAAGCCCGGCCGCCATCGGGGCGGAGACCAGTTCGGCGATGTCCAGTTCCGCCCGCGCCGCCGTGGCGCCCAGGTTGCGCAGCGCCATGGACAGGGCGTCGATCACGTGCAGCCGGGCGGTCAGCGTCTCGCAGTGGTGGCGGCGCGGGTCCGCCACGCCGGGCGTCTCGTCGACGCTGAACGCCAGGGGCAGCGCGTGGATGGTCTCCCGCCCCTCGCTCACCGCGCGGGCGCGGCCCTCCTGCACCACGCGGCGGATGTCGGCCTCCGTCACCTCGCGCCCGCCCACCGGCCACTGCACGTTGAACAACCGGCTTTCCGGCTGGCCGCAGGTCAGGTTCACGGTGACGGAGCGCAGGCGGTGGTCGCTCATGTCCTCCGCCTGCGCCACGGCGCCGCGGATGGCGCGCTCCGCCTCCTCCAGGTCGGTGATGCCGCCGCCGCGCACGCCGCGGCCGCGCTGCCAGCCCATGCCGAGCACGCGGAGCGCCCCGTCGCCTTCGGTGCGGCCGATCAGGCAGACGACCTTGTTGGTGCCGATGTCCAGCACGCCGAACGGTCCGGCGCGCAGCGGCCGGGCGCGGGGCGGCGGGTCGGCCTGCATGGGCGGCGGCAGGGCCGGGCGGCGGGACATGTCGTTCACGCCTTTTTCCCGGTTGTCGGCGCCGTGGCCGCGGCCGGCTGCGGCGCGGGTTGCGGCCGCACCACCAGCCGGTCGGGCAGGCGCATGTCCACCACCGACAGCGGCCGGTCGAGCAGGGACTCGCTGGCCTGCAACTCCGCCAGCTTGGCCAGTGCCGGGACCACCGCGCCCTCGGGCAACAGCACGTCGGCGCCGTTCTTCATCCGCAGGTTCCAGCGGCGCTCGCCCACCCGGACGGCCGCGGCGACGTGGGACCTCAGCGCCGGCTGCGCGGCCAGCGCCTCCAGCAGCTTGGTGGCCGCCTGCGGGGCGCCGGCGCCCACCACCAGCGGCAGGTCGCCGAACGCGGCCACGTCCTCGTTGGCGACCACCTCGCCGTCGCGGTCGATCAGCACGAACTTGCCCTGGTTCTGCCAGATGGCGAAGGGCCGCCGCTCCACCAGGTTGACCACCAGCGTGCCCGGCAGCCGCCGCTCCACCGCCGCACTCTCCACCCAGGACAGCGTCTCGATCCGCTGGCGCGCGCCGCCCAGGGAGAAGCCGAGCATGGAGTCGCCCACATGGACGCCGAGGGCCGCGTTCAGCAGCGGCTCCGGCGTGTTGCTGCGGCCCTCGACCACGATCTTCTGCACCCGCATGTTGGCGGCCGAGGCCATCCCGTCGCGCAGGCGCGCCACCGTGCCGCCGGGCTGGGCGGAATGGACCAGCAGGATGGCCAGCATGACCAGGCCGAACCCGCCGAGCCCCCATAGCGCCGGGCGCAGGAAGCGCTTCTGCCGCCGCAGCAGCAGCTTCAACCCGGACGGACGGCGCGAGACGTCGCGCGGCTGCGGCAGCTCCGGACGGGGCGTCACGCGCGGCATTGGGCGTGCTCCACCATCCAGGCGCACAGGGCGGGGAACGACATGCCCAGGTGCGCCGCCTGTTCCGGCAGCAAGGAGGTCGACGTCAGGCCCGGCTGGGTGTTGACCTCCAGCAGCACCAGCCGCCCCGGCTCCCCAGCGGTGTCGTCGTAGCGCAGGTCGGACCGGGTGGCGCCGCGGCAGCCAAGGGCGCGGTGCGCGCGCAGGGCGATGTCCATCGCGCGGCTCCACGTGTCCGGATGGACCTGGGCGGGCAAGGCGTGGGCGCTGCCACCGGGCGCGTATTTCGCCTCGTAGTCGTAGAACCCGTGCGACGGGGTGATGTCGGTCACGGTCAGCGCGTGGTCGCCCAGCACCGCGACGGTCAGCTCGCGGCCCGGGATGTATTCCTCGACCAGCGCCTCGGAACCGAAGCGCCAAGCCGCGGCCACCTCCGCCCGGCGGTTGCCGCCCTGCCGCATGATCTCGACCCCGACGGAGGACCCTTCGTCGACCGGCTTGACCACGTAGGGCAGCGGCATCGGGTCGGCCTCGGCCAGCTCGCTGACGGGCAGCACGCGCCCGTTCGCCACCGGCAGGCCGGCGGCCACGAACACCGCCTTGGCCGCCTGCTTGTTCATCGCCAGGGCAGAGGCGCGCACGCCCGAGTGCGTGTAGGGGATGCCCAGCCAGTCCAGCACGCCCTGGATGCTGCCATCCTCGCCGAAGCGGCCGTGCAGGGCGTTGAACACCACGTCCGGTGCCGGGGTCAGCGCGGCGACGAGGGCGCGCAGGTCGCCATCGACCTCCACCGGACGCACGTCGAAGCCGGCCTCGCGCAATGCCGCGATCACCTCGGCGCCGCTGGCGAGGCTGACCTCGCGTTCGGCGGAGATGCCGCCGTAGAGCACCGCGACCGTCTTCATGCCACCACCTCCGGCCGGCCGGCCGGGATGCCGAGGCGCTTGATCTCCCACTCCAGCGTCACGCCGCTGGTGGCATGCACGCGGCGACGGACCTCCTCGCCCAACCCCTCGAGGTCCGCCGCGGAGGCACCACCCGTGTTGAGCAGGAAGTTGCAGTGCTTCTCGCTGACCTGGGCGCCGCCGCGGCGCAGGCCGCGGCAGCCGGCGGCGTCGATCAGCTCCCACGCCTTCATGTCCGCCGGGTTGCGGAAGGTGGAGCCGCCGGTGCGGGCGCGGACCGGCTGCGTCGCTTCCCGGCTGGCGCGGATGGCGGCCATGCTGGCGGCGATCATGGCCGGGTCACCGGGCGTGGCGCGGAAGCGGGCACGCACCACCACCGTGCCCGGCGGCAGCGCGGCATGGCGGTAGTCGAACTGCAAGGCCTGGGCAGGCAGCTGGGTGAGCCCGGCGGAGCCGACGATCTCCACCCAGTCCAGGCACCCGGCCACATCCCCGCCATAGGCGCCCGCGTTCATGGCGACGGCGCCGCCGACGGAGCCGCAGCACGTCGAAGCACAAGGCCGTGCCTGCGAAGTGCGACAGGCTGAGGCCGGACCGCGGCTTGGCCCCGAAACGCTGCTCATAGAGAAGAGCGATCATCGCGGCCTCCGGCGCCAGCCGCGCCTCGGCACTGTAGGGCACAACGCCGACCGTCAGCGTCCCGTCGAAGGAGGGCCCGATCATGGCCGCCGTTTCCAAGGAACCGTAGGCGGCCGTCGCACCGATCAGCGCGTGGGGTCGCCAGCGCTGCGTCGCCAGAGCCTCGAAGAACAGAACTACCTCGTCGACACTGCCGTGATGGATCACGACATCCGGCTTCATCGCGGCCAGCCTGCCCGCAAGTGCCGAAAACTCCGCCCCGTCGGGCTGGTAGGCGATGGTCACCGGTGGCGCCATGCCGCTGCGGTGAGCAGCCGCAATCGCCAGCGGCACCAGCGCGCTTCCCGGCCCGTCATCCGCATAGAGCAGCACGATGGACAGTTCGGCCGGGGGCCGCGACAATCCAGGGGCTACGACGGTGGCCGCAGCCTCCATGCAGCGCGCGGCAATTCCGGTCTCGATGTCGCACACCCGCAGCAGGTAGTGAAACCCGCGCGCCGTGATCGAGGGCATGGTTGCGGTCAGCTCCCAATACGGAATGCCCGACCCCTCGCTCACCTCGCTTGCCCCGAGGCTGAGCGCGCTGTCACCGGTGCCCAGCATCAGCACCGGCTGCGCGTCGGTGATCAGCCGCCGTGCCTCCGCGACGGCACGGTCGGGGTCGGAGGCATTGCCCAGGGCCAGTACGATCTGCCTGCCGAACAGCCCCCCGCCCGCGTTGCAGAGGTCGGTCGCAAGTTGAACGCCGCGCAGGCACTCGTTGCCCAGGGCGGCGAGCCGGCCCGTGGTCGGGAACAAGGCGCCGATCGAGAGGGTCTTGGCATCCGCCGACGGGCGGGAGGCGTTCGCCGCCAGGGCTGCCGCAGACCCGCCGGGCGCCAGGGCCGCCACAAGGTCGAGACCCAATCCCGCGCCGAGAACGGCGAGAAGATCGCGCCGGCGAGCCGCCATTCGTTTCACGCTCCGCACCCTCTGGAGCTCAAAGACCAGAAAGCGCTTCTTTTTGCAAAAGAAGCAAAACCCGCTCCATATAAGGGGCGCAGCCAGCACAGTGAATGACGTCGAGGATACGATGACCCTACCCCAAGACATGCGCGCGATCGTGACCGACGGGTCCGGAGCGCCCGAGGTCATGCGCCTCGGCACCGCCCCTCTGCCCGAACTCCGCCCCGGCGAGGTTCTGATCCGCGTCCAGGCGGCGGGCATCAACCGGCCGGACATCATGCAGCGTGAAGGCAAGTATCCGCCGCCGCCCGATGCCAGCCCCATCCTCGGCCTCGAAGTCTCCGGAACGGTCGCGGCGCTCGGCGACGGCACCACCGGTTGGTCGGTTGGCGACCGCGTTTGCGCGCTCGCCAATGGCGGCGGCTACGCGGAATACTGCGCGGTCCCGGCGACGCAGTGCCTGCCCTGGCCCCAAGGCTACGATGCCATCCAGGCCGCCGCTTTGCCCGAGACCTATTTCACCGTCTGGGCCAACCTCTTCCAGATCGGCCGCCTGTTCGCCGGGGAGAGCGTCCTGATCCACGGCGGGACGGGCGGCATCGGCGTCACCGCCATCCAGCTCGCCGCCGAGTTCGGCGCCGTCGTCTTCACTACCGTCGGCAGCCTGGACAAGGCCCGCGCCTGCGAGCGGCTCGGCGCCCACGCCGCCATCAACTATCACGACGCGGATTTTGCCGACGAGATCACCCGGCTGACCGCGCATCGCGGCGTCGATGTGATCCTCGATATGGTCGGCGCGCCTTACTTCGCCCGCAACATCGCCTCTCTCAAGCGCGGCGGGCGGCTGGTCATGATCGCCTTCATGCAGGGCAGCACCGTCGCCAACCTCGATCTGCTGCCGGTCATGGTCAAGCGGCTGACCGTCACCGGCTCGACCATGCGGCCTCGCACAGCCGCCGAGAAAGGCGCCGTCGCCCGCGGCTTGCTGGAGCGCGTCTGGCCCGTGCTCGACGAAGGCCGCTGCGCGCCGGTGATCGAGATGAGCTTCCCCCTCGATCAGGTGGTCGCAGCGCATCGCCTGATGGAGACACGCGGCCATATCGGCAAGATCATGCTGAAGGTCGCGGACTGACGCCGGAGCTTCCGGACACATGCGGCTAAATGCCATCGCGCTTGGAGACGCCGCCGACCGTCGGCCGCCCGTCGTGCTGCTGCACGGCCTGTTCGGCTCGGCCCGCAACTTCGGCGGCCTGCAGAAGAGCCTCGCCGCCACCGGCAAGCGCATCATCGCGCTCGACCTGCGAAACCACGGCAGCAGCCCGCATGGCGAGGACACCAGCTACGCCGCAATGGCGGCGGACGTGGTGGAGACGCTGGCGGCGATGGACGCCCTGCCCTGCCGCATGCTGGGCCATTCCATGGGGGGCAAGGTCGCGATGCGTCTGGCGCTCGACCAGCCGGCCCATGTCGAGCGCCTGATCGTCGCGGATATCGCGCCGATCGCCTACGCCCATGCCAATCAGGCCATTGCCGATGCCATGCTGGCCCTGCCGCTGACGCCAGGCATGACGCGGGCCGAGGCAAGCGCCGGCCTGGCGGAGGCCGTGACGGACCCCGGCATCCGCTCCTTCCTCCTGTTGAACCTGCGCCTCGGCAGCGGTGAACGGCCCGGCTGGCAGATCGGCCTCGCCGAGCTTGCCGCCGGAATGGACGCGATCCAGGGGTGGGACGATCGCGGCACGCTGTACGACCGGCCGTCGCTCTTCGTCACCGGCGGCAAGTCGGCCTATGTGCCGCCCTGGGCGCATGACGACATCCGCGCGCTTTTCCCGCACGCGGCATTCGCCGTTCTGCCGCGCGCCGGCCACTGGCTCCATGCCGAGGACCCGGCAGGCTTCCTCGCTACCATCCTGCCTTTCCTCGATACGGAGCACTGAACTTTGACCAAGACCATTCTCGTGACCGGCGCCAGCCGTGGCATCGGTCGGGCGACCGCCGAACTTGCGGGCGAGCGCGGCTGGTCGGTGGGCGTCAATTTCGTTGGGCAGGAGAAGGCGGCCGAGGAGGTGGTGGCGGCGGTCGCGGCCACCCTAGGCCGCGCGATCCCGCTGCGCGGCGACGTGGCGGAGGAAGCCGATGTCATCGCCATGTTCGCCGCGACCGAGGACGCCTTCGGCCCGCTCGACGGCGTCGTCATCAATGCCGGGATCGCCGCCCAGGCGATGCCGCTCGCGGAGATGAGCGCCGCGCGGATGCGCCGCCTGTTCGAGGTCAACATCCTCGGCTCCTACCTCTGCGCGCGGGAGGCCGCCCGGCGGATGTCCCGCGGCCGGGGCGGCCGGGGCGGGTCGATCGTGCTCGTCTCCTCGGTCTCGGCGCGACTTGGCTCGCCGTTCGAGTTCGTTGACTACGCAGGCTCGAAGGCAGCGATGGACACGCTGGCTTTAGGCCTCGCGAAGGAACTCGGGCGCGAGGGCGTGCGGGTGAACGCCGTGCGGCCGGGCCTCATCGACACCGAGATCCACGCGACGAGCGGCCAGCCGGACCGCGCGGCGCGGCTGGCGGAGACAACGCCGATCGGGCGCCCAGGCCACCCGCGCGAGATCGCCGAGGCAATCGTCTGGCTGCTCAGCGACGCGGCGTCCTACACCAGCGGCGCGATCCTGGACGTATCGGGCGGCCGCTAGGCACATCTCCCTCGTCGCCCGGGCAGTCCTGGCCGGAGTACACCCGTTGCCTCGCAGATTAGAAGCGTGCGTCACGCAGGCGAAACGGTTAGCCGCTTGGTATAGGCGGGAGGGCCAGAGCAACCTGTCCTCATTGGTTACCGTAACCTTCCGAACCTAAAACCTATTCTGGTATAGGAGCGCACCCCGACAATCGTCCAAAACAAACACAGAAGACTTGTCATCCTGGGGGTCGTCGATGAGCGTGTTTGACTACGCGAATCACTTTGTCACGCAGTTGACGAAGCTGCATGATCCGGCAAGGCCGATGCAGATAGAGTTGCACCCTGGCTTGCATTGTGACCGATATCAGTGCCCGCATTGCTTCGGCCACGGTCAGCGCCCGCTCGCCGGGCGAACCCTGACCGCGGACGAGATCGACAGCGCCCTGGCCGAGGTCGCGCATTGCGATCCCCTGATCGTCATGTCGGGCGTCACCACCGAACCGCTGACGCACCCGGAGGCGGCGCGCATCGTCTACGCAATCCGCTCTCGCAACCTCCGGCTTGGCCTCTACACCAAGGGACTACGCTTCGACACCAAATGCATCGATGCGCTGCTGCAGGGGGAAGCCGAATGTTTTATCACCTTCTCGCTCGACGCCTTCAATGCCGCCGACTACCAAACCCTGCACGCGATCAAATCCGGAGGCGCCGGCCGCGGCGAGGGCACGGCCGGTGAAGATTACTTCGAGCGCGTCTGCAGCAACATTCGCGCCCTCTACGCAGAGAAACGGCGTCGCGGCCACCACACGCAGGTGCGGATCGCACTTCTCCTGTTCCGCGAAACCATCGACGACAACCTGGAGCGCAACATCGAGCCTCTGACGGAGATGGCGGACCTCGTGCGCGTCGCCGTCGCTCAGGACCGCAACGACGGCAGCAGGGTCGCCAATCTGCCGGAGGATCGCGAAGCGCTGCTGGCCAAGCTCGCTGCCCGGCTGCGCGATAATCCGAAGGTCCATGTTCTGGCCGATACCGCCGCCCCGACGCGGGATGCAACCTTCAGGCGATGCCACACCCAGAAGTTCCAGGTCACCATCGATAAAACCGGCAATCTCTACCCCTGTCCGCAGGTTGCCGTATCACCCTACGCTCACCTGGTCTACGGCAATCTGCGCTCTGGGTCGCTCACCAGCCTCCTGCGCTCCAGCAAACGGCGGGAGTTGTCCGAGCAAGATGTGACCAAGGACATGCGTTGCCGGATTTGCGATCGGAAGGATGAGGCGATCAACCGTCTTCTCGACAGAATGGATCTGACGCCGAAGCGGGTGCCGGTCCTCGCCGGGACCGGCACGTAAGGGCTCCGCATGTCCAACGATCTGCTGCGCTGGGGCATCATGGGCAGCGGCCGCATGGCAAGGCAATTCGCGGCCGCTCTCGACCAGGCGAGGCTCGGGCGGCTTGCGGCGGTGGCTACGCGCGCGGCAAGCCTCCCCCCAATTGCGGAGTTTGCCGGCGCCCGCGTTCATCATGGCTACGACGCGCTCCTCGAAGACCCCGATGTCGAAGCCGTCTACATCGCAACGCCGCATCCGACCCATGCCGCGCTCGCCATCAGGGCGGCCGCCTGCGGCAAGCATATTCTGTGCGAGAAGCCGCTCGCGATGAACGCCGCCGAGGCCGCCGCGATGACGCAGGCGGCCCAGCGCCACCACGTCTTCCTGATGGAAGCCTTCATGTACCGGGTCCATCCGCAGACGCTGCGCATCATCGAGCTGCTGCGGGATGGCGCGATCGGCAAGCCGCGCCTCATCCAGGTGAGTTTCGGCTACGAAAAACCGTTCGATCCGCAATCACGTTATTTCGCGCCTGCACTCGGCGGCGGCGGCATTCTCGACGTCGGCGGCTATTGCACGTCGATGGTCCGGCTGATCGCGGGCGTGGCCGCAAATCTGCCGTTCTGCGAACCCGAGACGGTGCAGGGCACGGCCATCATCGGCCGCAGCGGGATCGATGAGGTTGCGCTCGCGACCCTGCGTTTCCCGGGGGACGTTTTGGCGCAAATTTCGGTCAGCGTGTCGCTTGCGCAGGAGAACACCCTCCGCATCACCGGCACCGAGCGGCAGCTGGAGGTGCCGTCGCCCTGGTTCTGCAGCGGCAAACGGGGCGGCCGATCCAGTCTCATGCTCCGGGACCTGCGGACGCTGGATGGTCCGGTCGAGGAAATCGTGGTGGAGACGCCCGACTGGCTCTTCGCCATCGAGGCCGATGCGGCCGCGGCTGCGATCCGGCAACGGCAACCGGGTTCCATGCGAGACGCGCACGAGGCCATCTGGCCGGGCATGACGTGGGAGGACAGCCTGGGCAACATGCGGACGCTGGATCTCTGGCGCGAGCAGGTCGGCCTAGCCTATGAGGCGGCTCCGGCTGAGGAAGGTCACTGAGATGCCGCTAGTCAAGATGCTCGGCCATGGGCAGGGGATCGCCGCGATCGAGGCCGTACGCGCGGAGCTGGATCGACGTCGCGACACGGCGATCGTCGCCGTCTGTGACGCCTATGGCGAGTTGATCGTATTACTGCGCATGGATGGGGCGCCGGTCACGTCGGTACAGGTCGCCATCAACAAGGCCTATACGGCGGCGCGCATGCGGCGCGCGTCCCGCGCCATCGGCGATATGATCCGCGACCCGGCTCGCGGCGTCGCCGCCAGCTTCTTCGGCGACGCGCGGATCGTCGGATGGGCAGGCGGAATGCCCGTCTTCGACGGTAGCGAGGTCATCGGCGCCGTCGGCGTCAGCGGCATGTCGCAGGACCTCGACGAGGAGATGGCCAAGATCGGTGTCCAGGCGGCACAGGCGGCCTGGGCCGCTGGTGTGCAGGAGTCTCCCGAAGCCTGAACCGGGACGCCCACCGCGTGATCGGCCTCCCGTCGATCCGGCAACAGGGATCGCCAGGGCGACACGATGGAGACGATGCCTGAGCTGCATCGCCGGCTCTATGCCTGGGAGGCATAGAGCCGGACCTACAAAGTCTTATCCGCGCCTGACGGCGACGGCTATGTCTTCCGCCAGCCAGCAGGCGGAAACAGGCATTCGTTGCCGGATAAGGACATCCAATCCATGGCAAAACTGTCAGGCAAGACGGCGCTCGTGACAGGCGGCTCGCGCGGCATCGGCGCTGGTATCGCCAAACGTCTCGCGGCCGATGGCGCGAGCGTGGCCATCACCTACACCACAGGCGCGGACGCCGCCGCCTCGGTTGTCCGCGCCATCGAACAGGCCGGTGGAAAGGCCGTGGCCTTCCAGGCCGACGCTGCCGATGCGAAGGCGGTCTCCGACGCGGTCGAACGGACAGTCGCAAGCTTTGGCCGGCTCGACGTGCTGGTCAACAACGCCGGCACCGCCATCCCGAAGCCGTTCCAGGACACGACGATCGAGGAGCTGGACCGCGTCATCGACATCAACGTCCGCGGGACCATGATCGCCACGCTTGCGGCGCTGAGACACATGCAGGACGGCGGCCGCATCATCATGATCGGCTCCTGCGTGGGCGAGCGGATGATGACGCCCGGCCTCGTTCCCTATGCAGCCACAAAGGGCGCCGTGAAGATGTTCACGCAAGGTCTGGCACGCGAGGTGGGCGCGCGGGGCATCACGGTCAACAACGTCCAGCCCGGTCCGATCGACACCGACCTGAACCCGGCGGCGGGAGATTGGGCCACGCCGCAGATCGCCAACACGGCGCTGAAGCGCTACGGCCAGGTCGCAGACATTGCCGCAATGGTCGCATTCGTTGCAGGCCCGGAGGCGTCCTATATCACGGGCGCCAACCTGACCGTCGATGGCGGCACCAACGCCTGAAGAACCGTTGTCATGGTGCACCTTATGGGATCTAGGCGTTATCTCGTCCGTGGCGGCCGCGTAATGCTTCCGCCGCCGCCGATGCTGGCGGTGAACAGCGCAGGCAGCCGACATGGCAAACGCTTCAACCATCCTCGTGCATGGCGCGTGGGCTGACGGCTCAAGCTAGGCCAAGGTCATTCCGCTGTTGGCCGCCCATGGCCACACGGTTGTTGCCGTGCTGCTGAGTTCGGCGCCATTCTTCGGAGTGTTCATCGGGGGCTGCTCCAGGTGATTGGGTTTTAGTTGCCCGATTCCGCCTTGTTCAGATCGATTGATGTGTCCCGGTTGAGATCCGCTTTCAGAAACTCCTCGTTCTCAGGCAAGGCGACATGGAAATCCTCCAGTTCCTGAACACGCAGCCGCACCTGCCCCGTCTTGATCTGGAGCAGATGTCCGCCCTCGGTCCGGTCATCCGACAGGTAATGCATATGATACCCGGGCACGCTGACGGCCCCGGAAAAAGACGGCGAATAGATGCCGACCAGGGTGCCACGGCTGCCGGTGAACTCGAACTCGTTCTGGGCCTTCGCGGCGTCGAGCAGGGTGGCGCCCGGCTTCGGCGGACACACGGCCCTCGTCCTGACATGCCTGAACGGGCCATCGATCCGGAAAGCATAGAACAGGTTGTCCGATCGCCTGAAAGTGTCGAGATGAGCCTTCAGGTCGTCAATCGAATCCGTCGCTTCCATTGTCTGGTCGACCGTCGGGTCGAAGCGGGTGACGGTCGCAAAGGGCGCCTCGTCCTGCGGGCTGGCCTCCGAAATGCGGCCGCTGCCCTCGATGCGAAAGATATGCCCGTCAACGACGATCATCTCGCCGTTCAGGCCCGCGAAGGTTCCGAGCCCGAAGTCGCCATGCTCCAGCAGCTTCTCGCAGGTGATCACGCCGCCATATTTGCCGGCGACGAGGGAGCGCGACGTGGAAACCTGGAACAGCGTGTGCAGCGGCTTGTCGAGATAGTCTGCGACGGCCTGCGTCACGAGGCTGCCGATCGAGCCGCCGCCTTGGCTTGATCGCTCATTCAGTTCCCGCAGAAGCGACGCCGGCAGGTCGAGGTTGAGAATTGTCAACTCCACCTCCTGTTGTCAGAGTTACTGGCGGCCCGATCCCGACATTTGCATCCACTTGCGGCAATCGCATAAGCAAATGTCGGAACCAAAGGACCTTGTCACGTTATAACTCTATTGGAGCTTCTGAATTTGCCGTTTAAGCATGAGCGTGCGGACGGCGATACTTAAACGTCGAATTCGTTCGACTAGCTGCGGACGAAGGCCAGAAGATCCGGGTTGATCACCTCGGCATGCGTCGTCAGCATCCCGTGCGGGTAGCCGGGATAGATCTTCAGCGTGCCGTGCTTGAGGAGCTTGACCGAGAGCAGCGCCGCGTCCTTGTACGGAACGATCTGGTCGTCATCGCCGTGCAGCACGAGCGTCGGCACGTCGATGGCCTTCAGATCCTCGGTGAAGTCGGTCTCGGAAAATGCCTTGATGCCTTCGTAATGAGCCTTGGCAGACCCGATCATGCCCTGCCGCCACCAGTTCCCGACGACCCCCTCCACGGTTGTCACGCCGGGCCGGTTGAAACCGTAGAACGGCCCTGCCGGAAGATCGCGAAAGAACTGGGCGCGGTTGGCGGCGAGGGCGGCGCGCAGCCCGTCGAACACCTCAATCGGCAGGCCGTCCGGATTATCCGGCGTCTTCAGCATGAGCGGCGGTACGGCAGAGACGAGCACGGCCTTCGCAACACGGCCGCGGCCGTGGTGCGCCACGTAGCGGGCCACTTCGCCACCGCCCGTCGAATGGCCGATATGGACGGCGTCGCGAAGCTGCAGGTGTTCCACGACCGCCGCCGCGTCGGCGGCGTAATGGTCCATGTCGTGGCCCTCTGAGACCTGGCTTGACCGGCCATGCCCGCGGCGATCAAAGGCGACGACGCGGTAGCCATGGTGGACGAAGAACAGCATCTGCGCATCCCAATCGTCCGCGCTGAGCGGCCAACCGTGATGGAAGACGATGGGCTGGCCATGCCCCCAGTCCTTGTAGAAAATGTCGACGCCGTCTTTGGTCGTGACCACACCCATGACTACACATCCTTCCTTTGCTGTGTTGTTGCCAAACGCGGCAGAAGATCAGCTTTCTCACGATGACGCTCGTCGCGCGAGCGGCGTTCTCCGAGCGCGTTCGGGGCCAAGCCTACACCGGTTCGGACCCGTGTCGATGGATGGACAAAGAATGTTTTGGTTAAATTAGCCGCGGCGGTCGAGGCAGTAAGGTCTGACTACGGACGTGGATAGCCCGCCAGCGCCGCCAGCGTCACCGCCATGCGGTCGCCGAGGCCGCGCGGGCGGATCTCGCCGGCAAGCCGCCGGTTGAGGTCGCGCCGGGCCAACACCCCGGGCAGCGCCGCCGCAACCGCCGGTCGCGGCACCGGCGGCCGCGTTGCAGCGTCGCGCAGCCAGGACCGGCCTTCCGCCGCCAGCATGCCGAAGACGCTCAGCATCGCAGGGTCGCCAGGATTGGCGCTCGCCGCCTCCGGCGTCAGCTGGTGCTCGGCCAGCAGATCGCCTGGCCAGGGCGCCCGCCCCTGTTGCGCCAGCACCAGCCGGCTGCGCAGCAGACCAGCCACGCCATAAGCGGCACCGCGGAGGCGCAGGCCTTCGAGTACGGCGGGATCGCCGACGCCCAGCGCCTGGCCGGCGGCCACCGCCAATCCGCCGGCACCGGTGAGGAGCCAGCTCCGCCAGGCATCCATCGTCGGCAGATCACCGTCGACCTCGGTCTCCCGCGCCTCGATCAGCGCCAGCAGCGTCGGGCGGTCCAGCCTGCCATCCGCGATCATGGCCAGCAGCGGCGTCGCCACCTCATGCCCCTTCGCTTCGCCCTCCACCACCTCCCGCCACCACTGCAGGCGGATGAGGGCGAGCAGCGACTGGCTCGCCACGTCGCGGGCGCGGGCCAGTTCGTGGTTGAAGGCGTAGAGGGTAATGAGCGTTTCCCGCCGGTCAGGCGGGGCGAAGAGCACGGTCAGGAAGCGGTCCGGATCATGCCGCCGCAGAGCGTCGCCGAGGGGAGAGAGCATGCCGCGCGTGATGAACCGGGCGGCCAGCGGACGCAAGAAGCGGTGAGGCGACACCGCGCGCGGGCGCGCGAGGGCCGGACGGGTTGACGCCCGATGCTCTCGGAATAAGGTGGCGCCGTTCCGGGCAGCCGCCCTTTCCTTTCCTCGCGGCCTGCCCTCACCCTCGAAAAAACAACGGAGCGCGCATCATGGCTTTCGAGCTTCCACCGCTGCCTTACGAGACCTCGGCACTGGCCGGGGCCGGCATGTGCCAGGAAACGCTGGAACTGCATCACGGCAAGCATCACCAGGCTTACGTGACGGCGCTGAATGGCCTCGTCGAGAAGAACCCTGCGCTGCAGGGCAAGAGCCTGGAAGAGATCGTCGGGCTCTCGCACGGCCAGAGCGAGCTGGCGCCCGTGTTCAACAATGCGGGCCAGCATTGGAACCACATCCTGTTCTGGAAGAACCTGTCGCCCACGGGCGGCGGCATCCCCGGCAAGCTGGAAGCCAAGCTGACCGAGGATTTCGGCTCGGTCCAGGCCTTCAAGGACGCCTTCAAGACGGCCGCGACGACGCAGTTCGGATCAGGCTGGGCCTGGCTGGTCCTCGGCTCGGACGGCAAGCTGAAGGTCACGAAGACGCCGAACGGCTCCAATCCAGTCGCCACCGGCGAGGGCAAGGCGCTCCTCGGCCTCGATGTCTGGGAGCACAGCTACTACCTGGATTTCCGCAACCGCCGCCCGGACTACACGCAGAACTATCTCGACAAGCTCGCCAATTACGAGTTTGCCGCAGCCGAACTCGGCTAACTCGCCCAGTCCGTTGCCCGCGCATCCGATGCGCGGGCAATGCCTCAGGACACCTTGGCGGGCGTCACCGGCGGCTTCACGTCATTGGCGGCGACCGGCTTGACGATCGCCGAGATCGTCTCACGCAGTACCGTCACCCGCACGTTCGGGGCAATCTCGACCTCGATTTCGTTCGAGCCTTCGCGTGTCTTCTGCACCGTGCCGAGGATACCGCCGGCAGTCACCACGCGATCCCCGCGCTTCACCGCGGACAGGCTGGCCTTCAGGGCCTTCTGCTTCTGCTGCTGCGGCCTGATGAGGATGAAGTAGAACACCCCGAAGATGAGGATGAGCGGCGCGAATTGCGCCAGGCTGGCCATCGAGGACCCGCCGCCGAAGGACTGGGCATAGGCCGGTGAGATGAGGTTCATGCGGGGCGTCCGGGTTGCGGTGAATGGGGCCGGACCATAGTTTCCGGCCTCTGGCCGTCAAGCCTTGTTAAGACGAATCATGAACGGACCCCCTGGCTATGGATGCGACTGTCTCCGACCTGCTGACCCGTATCGCAACCGCGCTAGAGCGGCTGGCGCCGCCGCCTGCGCCGCCTCTGGACCTCTCGGGCGCCGAGGGCTTCGTCTGGCAGCCTGCCCAGACCCGGCTGATGCCGGTGCCGCATATCGCGCGCGTGGCGCTCGACCTCATCCAAGGGGTCGACCAGCAGAAGCTGATGGTGCTGGAGAACACGGCCCGTTTCGCGCGCGGCTTTCCTGCCAACAACGCCATGCTCTGGGGTGCGCGAGGCATGGGCAAATCCTCGCTCGTCAAGGCGACGCACGCCGCCGTCGCCGCCGAAAGCCGGCAGGATGGCGTCAGCCCGCTCAAGCTCATCGAAATCCACAGGGACGACCTGCGGACGCTGCCCGACCTTCTGAACCTGCTGCGCGGCCGGCCCGAGCGCTGTGTCATTCTCTGCGACGATCTCTCCTTCGAGCGTGAGGACGCCGACTACAAGGCCCTGAAGTCGGTATTGGACGGCGGAATCGAGGGCCGGCCGGCCAACGTGCTGTTCTACGCCACCAGCAACCGCCGCCACCTGATGCCGCGGGACATGATCGACAACGAGCGCTCGACCGCCATCAACCCGGGTGAGGCGGTGGAGGAGAAGGTCTCCCTCTCGGACCGATTCGGCCTTTGGATCGGCTTTCACAACTGCGACCAGCCGACCTTCTTCGCGATGGTGGAAGGCTATGCCGAGGCCTTCCGCCTGCCGATCGAGCGCGAGGCACTGCGGGCGGGGGCGGTCGAGTGGTCGGTGACGCGCGGCGGCCGGTCGGGCCGCGTTGCCTGGCAGTATATCCAGGATCTGGCCGGACGATTGGGCGTGAAAACCAGCCTGTCGTTGGAGTAGGCTTCTCTCATGGACACCACGCCCTTCCCGAACCAGGCCGACGATGCGGTGACGGAGCCCAGCTATGAGCGGGACGTGGTCGCCTGGGCGAACGAGCAGGCGCGCCGCCTGCGGGCGGGTGAGTTCCACCGGCTCGATATCGAGCACATCGCGGACGAGATCGAGGACGTGGGAAGAAGCGAGAAGCGCGAACTGGCGAGCCGGATCAGCGTGCTGATGGCCCATCTCCTCAAGTGGCAGTATCAGCCCGGGCGCCGAGGCGCGAGTTGGACTGGCACCATCCGTGTGCAGAGACGGCAGATGCCAGGCGGAAGCTGGATGAGGTCCCAAGCCTCAAAACCCTTCTTCGAGATCCGGAGTGGCAACAATCCGTATGGGACGATGCGTTGGCGTCAGCCTATCGTGAAACTGGCTTGGAAGACTTTCCCGACAGCTGCCCCTGGGACTGGCAGAGCGAGGTTCTGCAGGACGACTGGCTGCCGGCCTAGCGTTCGTCCACCGTCACGCCCAGCTGCTTGAGCTTGCGATGCAGCGCGCTCCGCTCCATCCCCACGAAAGCCGCCGTCCGGCTGATGTTGCCGCCCAGCCGCATGAGCTGCGCCTGCAGATACTGGATCTCGAACAGGTCGCGTGCCTCGCGTAGCGTCAGCCCCATCATGTCCGCGCCTGAATCGAGCGACAGCAGCCGCGGCGCATGCGCACCGATCTCCGGCGGCATCACCTCGGCGCGGATCGCATCCGCCGGGCTGCCCGGCGCCATGATGAGCAGCCAGTCCATGAGGTTCCGCAGCTGGCGGACGTTGCCCGGCCAGTCGTAGGCCTGCAGCGCCGCCACCGCGTCCGGCGCCAGTTCCCGCGGCGCCATGCCGGCATTCTCCGCCGCGCGCCGCAGGAAATACTCGGCCAGCATCGGCACGTCGTCGCGGCGCTGCCGCAGGGCCGGCACCATCAGCGGCACCACCGACAGCCGGTAGAACAGGTCCTCGCGGAAACGCCCGGCCGCGATCTCCGCCTGCAAATCCCGGTTCGTCGTCGCGATCACCCGGACATCGACGCTCACCCGCGAGGAGCCGTTGACCCGCTGAAACGCCTGGTCCTGCAAGGCCCGCACGATCTTGCCCTGCGTCTCCAGCGGCATATCCGCCACCTCGTCCAGCAGCAGCGTGCCACCATGCGCCCGCTCCAGCACGCCGGCCCTACGCGGCTCCCGGTTGGGGCCGTTGCTCGCCTCGACGCCGAACAGCTCCTCCTCGAACCGGCTCGGGTTGAGCGTGGCGCAGTTCAACGCCACGAAGGCCTGGTCGGACCGCCGCGACAGGGCATGGATCATGCGCGCCGCGACTTCCTTGCCGACGCCCGCAGGCCCGCTGATCAGCACGCGCGAGCCGGTCGGCGCCACACGCTCGATCGCGCTGCGCAGCGCCTGCATGGCGCTGCTCTCGCCGAGCAGGCTGTTCTCGGCCCCGATGCGCAGTCGCAGCTCGGCATTCTCGGCCGCCAGGCGTGCGGCTTCCAGCGCCCGCCGCACCATCAGCAGCAGGCGGTCCGCCTTGAAGGGCTTCTCGATGAAGTCGTAGGCGCCCTTCTGAATGGCGTTGACCGCCGTCTCGATCGTGCCGTGGCCGGAGATCATCATCACCGGCACCCGTGGCTCTTCCCGGCAGAACACGTCGAGGATGCCGAGGCCGTCGAGCCGCGAGTTGCGCAGCCAGATGTCGAGGATGACGAGGCCCGGCCGCCGGCTCTGGAACGACGCGATCGCCTCATCGGCATTGGCGGCCTGGCGGGTTTGGTAGCCTTCGTCGCGCAGCACGCCATCGATGAGCATCCGGATATCGGGCTCGTCGTCGACTATCAGAATGTCAGCCGCCATCAGTCCCTCGCCACGATCAGCTCCGCGGCTTCCGCCCTTGCCTGCGCGGGCAGAACCAAAGTTGCGACCGCACCCGGCCCAGGCTCGCGATCCTCAAGCATGAGCTTGCCATCATGATCCTCCATCACCTTCTTGACGATGGCCAGGCCGAGGCCCGTGCCTTTCTCCTTCGTGGTGACGTAAGGTTCCGTCAGCTGGTTTCTTTCTGCCTGCGGCAATCCCACCCCGTCATCGGCGACGCTGATGTGGATCGACTCGCCAATGCGGGCAACCCTCAAGGTAATATCGCCCGCTTCGGGCCGGCTTGCTATGGCATCAGCGGCGTTCTGGAGAAGATTAGTCAAAGCCTGGCCGATCAGCCGCCGGTCGCAAGGGGCGACGATGCCGCCCGCCGGAATATCAGCGGTAAAGTGGATGTCCGGGCGCGCATGCTGCTGCAGCATCAGCGCGTCCCGCGCCACCTGGCCGATATCCTCCATCTTGATCGCCGGCTGTGGCATGCGCGCGAAGGCGGAGAACTCGTCCACCATGCGCCCGATGTCGCCCACCTGCCGCACGATCGTGTCGGCGCATTGCACGAAGGTTTCCGGATCCGAGTGGATCTCCGCCAGGAAGCGGCGCTTCAGCCGCTCGGCGGAAAGCTGGATCGGCGTCAGGGGATTCTTGATCTCGTGGGCGATCCGCCGGGCCACATCCGACCAGGCCGCCTTGCGCTGAGCGGCTGCCAGCTCGGTGATATCGTCGAAGGTGATGACGAAACCATCGACGCGCGCCTCGGTCATCTCTGCCCCAAGCCGCACGTTCAGCAGGCGGCGATTGCCCGGCGGCCCGATGGCGATCTCCGCGCGCCGCGGCCGGTCCGGCATCTCCCGCACTGTTGCTATGAGCGTGCCGAACTCCGGCACGACCTCCTCCAACGGGCGCCCCATCGCCGCCATCAGGTCGACGCTCAGCAGCGTCGACGCCGCGCGGTTGGGCAGTTCGACCCGGCAGGCGCCGTCGAGGCCGATGACGCCCGCCGACACGCCGCCCAGCACCGCCTCGGTGAAGCGCCGGCGCTCGTCGAGCTGGCTGTAGGCCTTCATGAGTTCGGAACGCTGGGCATCGAGTTGCCCCGTCATCCGATTGAAGGCGCGGGTGAGGCCGGCGACCTCGTCATCCCGCCGGCTCTCGGGCAGGCGAACGGCGAGATCGCCCGAGCGGATGCGCTCCGCGGCACGGATGAGGCGGCCGACCGGGCGTGCGATCTGGTTGGCGAACACAAGGCCGAACAGGATGGACGCCGACAGCACCAGCAGCGCCACCATGGCGAAGATGACGACGAAGGTGATCTGCAGGCTGTGCCGGTGGGATTCGAGGCGGTGATAGGCCTGCACCGCCGCTTCTGTCCGCGCCATATGCGCAAGGATGGCGGGATCGACCGGCTTCTGGATCAGCAGCATGAGCGGCGGCGTGGAGGCCAGCTGCACGAGGCCGCTGACCGTCGTCCCGTCCTTCGACCCCATCACGACCACATCGCCGCCACGGGCCACGTCCACGGCCCAGGGCGGCGGCAGGGTGGTGCTCATGCCGCCCATGAAACCGGCCGAGGCGATCACCTGCCCGGTCGTCGGCTCGAAGACGACCGCCTCGGTCAGGCCGCGCAGCGAGATCTGGGTCTCCAGGAACTGGCCGAAGTTCGAAAGATCGTTGGTGATGAAGGGGCCGGCACGTTCCATGTCATCTGCCATGGCGAATGCGTCGGTGCGGATCTCGTTCTTGTGCTCCGTAAGGTAGCCCTGGGCGACCTGCATGCTTTCGTCGAGCGCGGTGCGCACGCGCTCGTTGAACCAAGCCTGAATGCCGAGCTGGAAGAAGACGGTCGCGAAGATGGCGACGACGATCGTGGGCGTCACGGCGACGACGCCGAACAGCAGGACAAGCTGCGCCTGTAGCCGGGACCCGGCGAGGCCGCGCCGCCGCTCGATCATCACGCGGATGACGCGGACGGAGACGGCGGCCACCAGCAGCATGAGCACGCAGAAATTCGCGGGCACGAGAGAGATGATCGCCCGGTGGCTGAGCCCGAGCGAGGTGCCGCCCGACAGTACGACGAAGCTGACGACGGCCAGCACCAGCGCGAGCGTCGCGAGCATGAGCGTGACCGTCTTGCCGAGCACGATGCGCAGGATCATGCGCAGACGCGGCCAGCTTTTGAGGGTCGCCTCCTCGTCACCCACGAGAGGCCGGGAGGGAGTGTTGCTTATCAGCATCGGCAGACCTCGGCCCTAACTCAATGCGCCCGGTTCAGAGCGCAAGATGGTCCCTCAGGCCACGCCACGCACGACCGGCACCTCGAGATCCCGGATCTTCTTGCGCAACGTGTTGCGATTGAGCCCGAGCATCGCGGCGGCCTTGATCTGGTTGCCGCGCGTTGCCAGCAGCGTAAGCTGGATCAGCGGCCGCTCCACCTCGGCGATGACGCGGTCGTAGATATCGTTGCCGACCAGCCCTTCCTCGTGCGCGGTCAGGAACTGGCGGATGTGGCGCTCCATGGCGCGCGCGAGCGGCTCGGAGACCTCGGTTCCGTCATCCTCCACCGGGGGCGCCGCCTCGGACAGGTCGCGGTCCAGCGCTTCGGCGGTGATGACCTCCTGCGCGTGGAGCGCGGCCAGCCGGCGCATCAGGTTCTCCAGTTCGCGGACATTGCCTGGCCAGCGGTAGGCGCGCAGGCGGTCCAGCGCCGCGGGGTCGAGCGACTTGAACGGCAGCCCGTCGGCCCGCGCCTTGTCAAGGAAGTGACGGGCCAGCAGCGGAATGTCCTCCACCCGCTCGCGCAGCGGCGGCAGGCGGATGGGCACCACGTTCAGGCGGTAGAACAGGTCCTCGCGGAACAGGCCCTGGCGAATGGAAGAGCGCAGATCGCGATGGGTCGCGGCGATGATGCGCACGTTCGCCCGCACCGGCTGGCGGCCGCCGACGGCAGTGAATTCGCCCTCCTGCAGCACACGCAGCAGGCGGGTCTGGGCTTCCTGCGGCATGTCGCCGATTTCGTCGAGGAACAGCGTGCCACCGCTCGCCTGTTCGAAACGGCCCTGGTTGCGGCTGGTGGCGCCGGTAAAGGCGCCGCGCTCATGGCCGAACAGCTCGCTTTCGATGAGTTCGCGCGGGATCGCGGCCATGTTGATGGCGACGAAGGGCCCGCCCCGGCGGCGCCCGTAATCGTGCAGCGCACGGGCCACCAGCTCCTTGCCGGTGCCGCTCTCGCCGTTGATCATGACGGTGAGGTCCGTCGTCGTCAGCCGCGCGACCGTGCGGTAAATCTCCTGCATCGCCGGGCTGCGCCCTATCAGCGGCAGGCGCTCGTCGGCGTCGCGGGGCTCCGGCGGCGGCTGGTCACCGGGCGGCGTCGGCGTCGCCAGGGCGCGGTCGACCACCGCCAGCAATTCCCGGAGGTCGAACGGTTTGGGCAGATACTCGAAGGCGCCGCGCTGGGTCGCCTTCACCGCCGTGATCAGCGTCGACTGCGCGCTCATGACCACCACGCGCAGATCGGGCCGCAGGCGGCGGATGCGCGGGATGAGGTCGAGCCCGTTCTCATCCGGCATCACCACGTCCGTGATGACCAGATCGCCTTCGCCATCCTCCACCCAACGCCAGAGAGTGGCGGCGTTTCCGGTCGTGCGGACCTGATAGCCGGAGCGGCCGAGCGCCTGGGTAAGAACAGTCCGGATCGACCGGTCGTCATCGGCTATCAGGACGGTCGGCATCATTGGGGATCCTCCTCGGACACCATGGGCAGGTGCAACCGGAACTCAGTTCGTCCAGGACGGCTTTCGACCTCGATCGAGCCGCCATGATCGGCCACGATCTTGGCCACCAAGGCGAGGCCAAGCCCCTGCCCCGACGGCCGCGAACTCACGAACGGCTCGAACAGATGCGGCCGGATGTCGGCTGAAATTCCGGGGCCATTGTCGCGCACGACCACCAGCAGCGGCAGCTCCACGCGGCTATCGGGGTCCGAGGACGGCGTCGCCAGCCGCAGCCCATGCTGATACCGCGTCATCAGCGTGATCTCGGCCTCGTTCGTGCCCGCGGCGTGAAGGGAATCGGATGCGTTCTTGACGAGATTCAGCAGCACCTGCACCAGCTGGTCCCGGTTGCCCCAGACCGGGGGAAGGGAGGGATCGTAGCTCTCGCTGAAGCGCAGGCCTTCGGCGAAGCCGCTGCGCGCAAGGCGGCGGACATGCTCCAGCACGCGGTGAATGTTCACCGCTTCCATCGTGACCGGCTTCTCGCCGAACACCTCCATGCGGTCGACGAGGGCGCGGATGCGGTCGGCCTCGTCCCGGATCAGCACGGTCAGCTCGCGATCGGGCTCGGTGACGCTGCTTTCCAGCAGCTGCGCCGCGCCTCGGATGCCGGAGAGCGGATTCTTGATCTCATGCGCCAGGATGGCCGCCATGCCGGTAATGCTCCGGGCGGCGTTGCGGGCGGCGATCTGCCGGTCCAGCGCCCGCACCGTCGTGCTGTCCTGCAGCACCAACAGGACGCTGCCACCGTCTTCCGTCACCGTCGTGCCCTGCACGCTGATGCCGGTCTTGCGGATCCGCGGCCCCTCAAAGGACAGGTCGTGATCGGCGATCGAGCTGGCGCCGGTGCGCAGCTGGCCCACCATCAGGAACAGCGGGCTGTCCTCGGGCAGAACATCGGAGAGCGACAGCTGGGCGAGTTGCGAGACGGACAGCCCGAGGAACTGCTCCGCCGCCGGATTGGCATAGGTGAAGCGGTTCTCCTCCGACAGCACCACGACGGCGACGGGCATGGCGGACAGGATGGTCGCATGATCGGGCAGCTGCACGGCGGGCACCGGAGCCCGGCGCACCACGGACAGAACGGTGCGGCGAACCGCTTTCGTAACGCCGCTCATGCGGCCTCGGCGAGCATCACGGCCTTATCGGGCGCCGGCGCCTGGACGCCGCGGTCGATGAGCGGGTCGTAGAAGGCGTCGATCATGGCGAGCACCGCCGGCCGCTCGGGCGCGCGGGTGACCTGGGCGCGGAACTCAGCCGAGCCCGGCAGGCCGCGCGAATACCAGGCGAGATGCTTGCGGGCGAGCCGAAGGCCCGGCTGCTCTCCGAAATGGGTCAGCATCGCCTCGTAATGCCGGAGCATGATCGCCTTGCGCTCAGCGAGCCCGGGTTCGGGGCGTTTGGACCCGGTTGCGAGATACTCGGCCACATGAGCGAGGAACCAGGGGCGGCCGTAGCAGCCGCGCCCGATCATCACGCCATCGGCGCCGGACTGCGCCAGCGCCTCGGCGGCATCTTCCTCGACGATGATGTCGCCGTTGGCGATCACAGGAATGGCGACCGCCTCCTTCACGTGGCGGATGAAGGCCCAGTCGGCCTGCCCGGTGTAGAATTGCTGGCGCGTGCGGCCATGAATGGTCAGCATGCGGATGCCGGCATCCTCGGCGATGCGCGCGAGGCGGGGGGCGTTGAGGTTCGCGTGGTCCCAGCCCATGCGCATCTTGAGCGTGACCGGCACCGGTACCGCTCGCACCACCGCTTCCAGGATCGCGCCGGCGGCCACCTCGTCCCGCATCAGGGCGGAGCCCGCCATCTGGCCGACCGCCACCTTCTTCACCGGGCAGCCGAAATTGATGTCGACGATGTCGGCGCCGAGGCCCACTGCGATGCGCGCGGCCTCCGCCATCGCCGCCGGGTCGCAGCCTGCGAGCTGGACCGAGTTCGGCCCACCGCCCGACGCGACCTTTGCCATGCGCAGCGTCGCCTGGTTCTCCCGCACCATCGCCCAGGAGGCGATCATCTCGGACACCACGAGCCCGGCGCCGAGGTCGCGGGCCAAAGCGCGGAACGGCAGGTCCGTGACCCCGGACATGGGAGCGAGGATCACCGGTGTGTCGATCGTGGGGTTACCCTGGCCGCCGAGAGCGATTGGCTTCAGACCCGTCCGCGCGGTTTGATCTCGAATCGTTCGATTGCCCATGAATTGTGCAGATACAGCACCAACGGGTTGACGCGCAATCGGGCACGGACGAGTCTTGGCGCCCCTAAACCCGAAGGTGACCGATTTGGACCAGCCTGCCTCGCTTCCCTTTCTCCTGCCGCGCGTGGGGACCGGCTTCGACGTCCACGTGCTGGAAGCAGGCCGGCCGTTGATCCTGTGCGGCGTAACGGTTCCGCATGAGAAAGGATTGGCCGGGCACTCCGATGCCGATGTCGGCATCCATGCGCTGTGCGATGCCATCTACGGGGCGCTCGCCGAGGGCGATATCGGCCGCCATTTCCCGCCGAGCGAGGCGCAGTGGAAGGACGCTGACAGCGCCCGCTTCCTGCGCCACGCGGCCGAGCGTGTGGCGGCGCGCGGCGGCATTCTCACGAATGCGGATGTGACGCTGATCTGCGAGCAGCCGAAGATCACGCCGCACGCGCCGGCCATGCGGGCGCGGCTGGCGGAGTTGCTGGGCGTTCCGGTATCGCGGATCTCGGTAAAGGCGACGACGACGGAGAAGCTCGGCTTTACCGGGCGGCGGGAGGGCATCGCCGCCCAGGCCGCCGTCGCGCTCCTGGTCCCGGAGCCTGATCAGGGCTGATCCGATGGGTGCCGCCATGATCCGAGATATAGACGGGCTCATCCGCACCGGATGGGCCACGGAGGCCAGCCGTGCGGCGCTGGAGGCCGTCGGCGAGCGCTACGCCATCGCCATTCCACCGGCGCTCGCCTCGCTCATCGGCGACGACCCGGGCGGCCCGATCGGGCGGCAGTTCGTCCCCCATCCCGACGAACGCCTGCGGGCAGCCCACGAAAGCCCGGACCCGATCGGCGACGACGCCCTCTCGCCGCTGCCCGGCATCGTGCATCGCTACGCTGACCGGGTGCTGCTCAAGCCGTTGCTCGTCTGCCCGGTCTATTGCCGCTTCTGCTTCCGCCGCGAACATGTCGGCCCCGATGGTGGCCTGCTGACCGAAGCGCAGCTTGATGCCGCCTATGCCTGGATCGCCGAGCGGCCCGCGGTGCGGGAGGTCATCCTCACTGGCGGCGACCCGCTCATGCTCTCGCCCCGGCGGCTCGGCGTCATCATGACGGCACTCTCGGCCATCCCGCATGTCGAGACGATCCGCCTGCATTCGCGCCTGCCGGTGGCGCAGCCCGAGCGGCTGACGGAGGCCATGGCCGACGCCATGGAAAGCGACCGTGCCGTCTGGCTCGTCGTCCACGCCAACCATGCGACGGAGTTCACGGAGGCTGCCCGCGCGGCGCTTCGTCGGGTGCAGCGGCGCGGTATCCCGGTGCTCGGCCAGTCGGTGCTGCTGCGCGGCGTCAACGACAGCGAGGGTGCGCTGGAGAGCCTGCTCCGCGCGATGGTCGCGGCACGGGTAAAGCCTTACTACCTGCACCAGCTCGATCCCGCTCCCGGCACGGCGCGGTTTCATGTGCCGATCGCCGAGGGCCAGGCGCTGCTCCGGCGCTTGCGCGGCCGGGTCACAGGTCTCGCCTGGCCGACCTATGTGCTGGACATCCCGGGGGGCGCCGGCAAGGTGCCGATCGGCCCGGACTACCTCGAGGGCGAAGACGCGGTGCGCGATCCCGCAGGGATCACGCATGCCGTGAGGCTGGGCGCGTAAGCTTGCCGCGACCCTGCTGAAGGGTTACAAGCCGCGCCTCCCATCCCGACGGTATCGAGACATTCCATGAAGCAGCAGGCGAACCTTATTCGCGCCGGCCAGGTGATCGAGCATGAGGGCCGCCGCTGGACGGTCCTGAAGCAGCAGATCATCACCCCAGGCAAAGGCGGCGCTTTCATCCAGGTCGAAATGCGCGACCTCAAGACCGGCAACAAGACGAACGAGCGCTGGCGCACCGCCGACACGGTCGAGCGGCTGCTGACCGACAACAAGGACTACATCTACTCCTATACCGACGGCGACAACCTCGTGCTGATGGACAAGGAGACCTACGAGCAGGCCATGGTCCCGTCCGAATTGCTCGGTGACGGCGTTGCCTTCCTGCAGGACAACATGCCGGTGACGGTCGACCTCGTCGAAGGCGATCCGGTCGGCATCCATCTGCCGGTCTCCGTGGTGCTCGAAATCGTCGAAGCCGATCCGGTCACCAAGGGCCAGACCGCGACCAGTTCCTACAAGCCCGCGAAGCTCTCCAACGGGGTGAAGACGATGGTGCCGCCGTTCATCGAGACCGGGGAGCGCATCGTGGTCCGCACCGAGGACGGTTCCTACATGGAGCGGGCGAAGGGCTGACAGGGACCCGTCGACCATGGCCCCGCGCCTCTCCGCCCATCTGACCATCATGGCAAATGCCGCCCAGCGAGCGGCAAAGCAGCTGCTGCGCGACTTCAATGAGGTCGAGCAGCTTCAGGTTTCCATCAAGGGTCCATCAGATTTCGTCTCCCAGGCCGATCTCAAGGCCGAGGCGATGATCAAGCAGGACCTCAACAAGGCGCGGCCCGGCTACGCCTTCCTCATGGAGGAGTCCGGTGCCTCGGGTTCCGACAACTGGACCTGGCGCTGGGTGGTGGACCCGCTCGACGGCACCACCAACTTCCTGCACGGCATGCCGCACTGGGCGATCAGCATCGGGCTGGAGCGGCGGTTGCCCGATGGCGGGGTGGAGAACGCAGCCGGGGTTATCTATTCCCCGGCCGCTGACGAGATGTTCTGGGCCGAAAAGGGCTCGGGCGCTTTCATGAATGACCGCCGGCTGCGGGTCTCTGCGCGGCGGGATTTGGATCAGGCGGTGTTCGCGACTGGCATCCCCTTCGCGGGTGCGTCACCCCGTCAGCGTCTTTCGTTCGCGCGCACGCTCGGCACTTTGGCGCCGCAGACGGCGGGCATCCGGCGCTTCGGGGCCGCAGCGCTGGACATGGCCTGGGTCGCTGCCGGCCGTTTCGACGGCTACTGGGAGATCGGCATCAAGCCGTGGGATGTCTCGGCAGGCATCCTGCTGGTGCGCGAAGCCGGGGGCTATGTGACGGACCCGGACGGGCGTGACCAGATCGGTGCCGACGTCGTGGCGGCCAATCCCCACCTGCATCCGAAGCTGCTGGAGGCGGTGGCGGACGGTCTCGCGGCGGCGGGAACGGCCTGACAAGAGGCACTTCCAGACTTCGCTGACACCCTCCAGTGAGGCATCGTCTCTATTGGAGCGGAGACGTAGCCCGGAGCGCCGACAGTGGAAGAGAAAGACCGATGAACGATCTTTAAACCCCTCCGCCACCGCATTATGACACCGAAGCGTTGGTCGCCGGGATCAACGAAGGCAATCGCCATGATCCGGTCGATGTGGGTCAGTTGGTCGGACAGGAATCCCTGTAGTGGCGCGGGTTGCAGGTGATTACGCCAAGCACCTGCGGTGCATGCGTTATGTCAAAAGGACGTCCGCCCCTGCCGCCACCACCGAAGCCTGCTCCTACCGGGACAGCAGGTGTGCCGCCGCTGACGGCGAACGCAGCAGGCGCAAAGAGCACACTCGCAGCGCAAGCCGCAGCCAAGGGAACTTCATCGGCCGAGCGTCCTGTATCGCTGGTCATCGATAGCAGGTGAGGCAGGCGAACGCTTCAGCCCGTCGCCTCGCGCCGCGCGATGGCCATGGCCCGCGTGTGGAAGCCCGTCGCCAACAAAGTCGCGATCAACCCGAGCAAGGCCGCCACCGACAGCCATAGCCCCGGCATCGCGCGGTCGCCCGTCGAATGGATCAGCTGCGTGCAGATCGCCGGGGTGAAGCCTCCAAAAACCGCCGTCGCCAGGCTGTAGGCCAGGGAGAAGCCCGAGGTCCGCACCGCCTCCGGCATCAGCTCCGCCAGGAACGGCACCGCGGCGCCGTTATACATGCCGAAGATGAAGGACAGCCACAGCTCCGCCACCAGAAGATGACCGAAGCTCGTGTTGTGGGTCAGCCACAGCATGACCGGATAGGCGGTCACCAAAGTCAGCACCGTCGTGCTCAGCAGGATCGGGCGGCGGCCGAAGCGGTCCGCCAACGTGCCGCCGATCGGCAGCCAGATGAAGTTGGACACGGCGACGCAGAGCGTCACGATCATGACCTGCAGCGCACCGAGGTGCAGCTCATGCCGCCCGAAGGTCGGCGTGTAGGCCGTGATGAGGTAGAAGCTCACCGTGGTCATGGTGATCAGCATCATGCCGAGCAGCACCACCGCCCAGTTGCGGGCGATCGAGCCGAGGATCGTCCGGATCGCCGGGTGCTTGCGACGGGCGAAGGCCTCCGTCTCCTGCAGGCTGCGCCGCAGTAGGAACAGCAGCGGCACGATGAGGCAGCCGACCAGGAGAGGCACGCGCCAGCCCCAGTTCGCCATCTGTGCCGGGGTCAGGGACAGGCTCAGGATGACGCCGATGATGGCCGCCACCGCCACCGCCACCTGCTGGCTCGCCGACTGCCAGGAGCAGAAGAAGCCCGCACGGCCTGGCGGCGCGATCTCCGCCAGATAGACGGAGACGCCGCCCAGTTCCACGCCTGCCGACAGGCCCTGGATGATGCGCCCGACAACCACCAGGATGGGCGCCGCAATGCCGATGGTCGCATAGCTCGGCGTCACGGCGATCAGCAGCAGCCCGATCGCCATCATGCCGAGCGTCACGATCAGGCCGCGCCGGCGGCCGAAGTGGTCGATGTAGGCGCCGAGCACGATGGCGCCCAGGGGCCGCATGAGAAAGCCGCCGCCGAAGATGCCGAGCGACAGCATCAGCGAGGCGAAGGGGTTCTTCTCGGGGAAGAAGGCGCGGCCGATGTAGGTCGCGTAATAGGCGTAGATCATGAAGTCGTACATTTCGAGGAAGTTGCCGCTCGTCACGCGGACGACGGCCGCCGCCAGCGAACGGCCATCCTGACCGACGACGCGCGGCGCCGTGCCGGCTGATCCATCCATGGTCTTCCTCCCTCGCAGGCTCTTCTCGCAGGTTCCGGTCTTGCGCCAGCCCCGATATTCATCCTGAACCTAATCGGAAAGAGGGGAAAGCGACACAATCCCCCCTCCCCGCCGTGGTCAAACTACCGTAGATCGGCGATCACATGCGCCGCACCACTCATTTTCTGCTTGCCACCGCGATCTTGGCCGCACCGATGCCGGTGGCGGCCCAGGTTTCGGTCGATCTCAATGCGCTGAGCGGTCTCGGTGCCGCTCCCCTGCCTGGGCCGCCACCCAGCGCGCCGATGACGCCGCATCACTATCACCACCGGATGCGCCACCTCGCCCGTGGCGAAAAGGCGCGCGGGACCGCAGCGCCGACCGCCGTCGCCTCCGCGACAGAAGCCCCCGCCACCGGGCCGGAAGCCATCGAACATCCGGCCAATCTCGGGCCGTCCTTCAACAGCCTGCCCGCACTCCCGGGCGCCGCGCCACCGGTGCCCGCGCCACCGCCCGCCGTGCCTCCCGCTCCACCCATGCCCGCCGCGGCCACCAAGCCGGCAGCGCCGAAACCGGCCGAAACAGCCTCGGCCACGCCTAAGTCCGCCACGCCGAAGTCTGGCACGCCAAAGTCTGGCATGCCGGAGCCCGCAGCGCCTGCCACGCCGGCGCTCGCGCTACCCAAGGCGGTGCCGCCACCCCCTGCTTTGGCGCCGAGTGCCCCGACACGCCTGGCAGAGGTGACACCGCCACCGCCGGCGGCCCAGCCCGCGCCCCCAAAACCTGCGCCGAACGCACTGCCGACGGGCGCGGATCGTCTCACGCTGCCCTTCTTCGTGAATGAAAGCGACCTGCCCCCGGCCGAAAACGCCATGCTGCGGGACTTCGCCCAGCGCTATGGGGGCACGGCCGAATACGTCATCCGCGCCTTCGCGACGCCGCCCGCGGGGGACGACGACCCGTCAACTCCGCGGCGCCTGGCACTTGCACGCGCGCAGGCCGTGGCCGCCGCGCTGGAGACGTCCGGCGTGCAACCCGAGCGGGTGCGGCTCCTCGCGCTCGGCAATGCCGGAGGCAGCCCGGCCGACCGGGTAGAAGTCATCGCCATGCCGCCGTCCAGCAGTCATACTACTTCCGAATCCACACCTTAGCGGTCCAGATCCCCTATGACACGGCCGACTACTTACCTGATCCGGATGCTCATCTTCCTCGCGGCCGTCCTCGCCGTCGTGATCTTCCTGATCCCCAAGCTGCGCATCTTCTTCTCGAGCAACCCTGCGCTCAACGCCTTCATCTGCTTCGTGCTCCTTCTCGGCATCCTCTGGAACCTGCGGCAGGTCCTGCGGCTGGAACCCGAGGTCGCCTGGGTCGGCGACTACCAGCGCACCCGCCAGCGCCTGTCGGGCCTCGTGCCGCCGAAGCTGCTGGCGCCCATGGCGCGCATGCTGGCCTCCCGCGCCGAAGCCGCCGGGCGCGAAGGCCGCGTCACCCTCTCCGCCCAGGCCATGCGCAGCCTGCTCGACGGCATCGGCAGCCGGCTCGACGAAAGCCGCGAGCTGTCCCGCTACGCCACGGCACTGATGATCTTCCTCGGCCTGCTTGGAACGTTCTGGGGCCTGCTGAAGACCGTCAGCGCGGTCGCCGACGTGATCCAGGGCATGAGCGTCGGCGGCGGCGACATCAACGCGGTCTTCGACCAGCTCAAGGCCGGGCTTGCCGGGCCGCTCGCCGGCATGTCCACCGCCTTCTCCTCCTCCATGTTCGGCCTCGCCGGGGCGCTGGTTCTGGGCTTCCTCGATCTTCAGGCCGGGCAGGCCCAGAACCGCTTCTACAACGAGCTGGAGGATTGGCTGGCGGGCTTTACCCGCCTCTCCTCCGGCGTGCTGGGCGGCGACGGCGAGGGCGGGAACGTGCCACACTATGTGCAGGCGCTGCTGGAACAGACGGCCGAGAACATGGAAGGCCTGCAGGCCGTGCTCCTCCGCGGCGAAGAAGGGCGACTGCAGTCGACCCAGATCCTCACGACGCTCGTCGACCGCCTCAACACCTTCACCGACACCATGCGCGCCAACCAGCAGCTCATGCTGCGTATCGCCGAGACTCAGGCGAGCCTTGCCCCGGCCCTGCAACGCATGACCGACCACCGCGACCACCGGGCCTCGGACGAGGTCTCGCATGCGCATCTGCGCAACATCGAGCACGCTTTGCAGCGCCTCATCGCGGAATCGGAGCAGGGCCGCGCGCAAACGACCTCCGAGCTGCGCAACGACATCCGCGTGCTGACCCGCACGATCGCCGCGATCAATGATGGGGCCCGTTAACATGGGGGCGCGCTGACATGCCGGGCTTCCACCGCCGACGCCCGCATAACGGGCTCGACGCCTGGCCGGGCTACGTGGACGCGCTTTCCACGCTGCTCATGGTCACGATCTTCGTGCTGCTGGTCTTCGTGCTGGCGCAGGGTCTGCTCTCCGTCACGCTGACGGGCAAGGACAAGGCGCTCGAACGGCTCAACCAGGAGATCTCGCAACTCACCGACATGCTGTCGCTGGAGCGCGGCCGGGCGGCGGACCTCCAGGGCAACGTTGCGAGCCTTGCGCATGACCTGGGCGAGGTCACTACGGCGCGGGATGCGCTCGCGCATCAGCTGTCGACGGCGCAGGCGGCGGTCGCCCAGGATACCAGCCAGGTCTCGACGCTCACTGCCCAGCGGGACCGTCTGAGCGCAGAGCTCGCGGACAGTGTGGTGCAAGCGCAGTCTGCCAGCGCACGGCTGAACGATATCCAGGGGCAGCTCAGCCAGCAGACGCAAGCCGCCGCCGCCGCCAATAGCCAGCTTGTCAGCGTCCAGGCAGCGTTGACGGCGACGCAGCAGAAGCTTTCGGCGACCGACACCAGCCTGTCCCAAGCCAACGCCGCCACGGCCGCCGCAACGGCCGCCACCCAGGCCGCCACTGCCCACGCGGCCGGTCTGCAAGCCCAGCTGACGGCCGCCGATACCCAGGCCACCACCGCCGCAGCAAGCCTTGCGGCGGCCCGCACCGCGCTGGCGCAGGACCAGACCCAGATTGCTCAGGCGCAACAGCAGGCGGTCGCCGGTAGCACGGCGCTCAGCCAGCAGAAGCAGGCGACGGATGAAGCGAATACCGAGATCGCGCTCCTCAACGAGCAGATGGCGCAGCTCCGGGCGCAGCTGACCGCGATCGCCTCGGCGCTCCAGCTTCAGGAGAACCAGGGCAGGGACAAGGATGCCGAAATCGCCGATCTCGGCCGCAAGCTCAACCTCGCCCTCGCCGCCAAGGTGCAGGAACTGCAACGCTACCGCAGCGACTTCTTCGGCAAGCTGCGCGAGATCCTGAAGAACCAGCCGAACATCAAGGTCGTCGGCGACCGCTTCGTCTTCCAGAGCGACGTGCTCTTCCCGGTCGACGGCGCGACCATGACGCCAGCCGGGCAGGGGCAGATCGGCGACATCGCGACCGCCGTCAAAGGCATCATGAAGGAGATCCCGCCCGACCTCTCCTGGATGCTGCGGGTGGACGGCCATGCCGACAGCCAGCCTGTTACCAGCGGCCAGTACAAGAACAACTGGGACTTGTCGGCCGCGCGGGCCATCGCGGTAGTGCAGCTGCTGATCCAGGATGGCGTGCCCGCGAACCACCTCGCGGCGACGGCCTTCGCCGATACGCAGCCGATCGATCCCGCCCCCAATGCAGCCGCGTATGCGAAGAACCGCCGAATTGAATTCCGCCTGACGGACCGCTGAGCCGCTACTCTTGATCAGGAACGGGGCGATGCTCGACAACCCAGAGGTGGCGCGTCGCGAATGGACCGTCGGGGCCCAGCGGATCGTGCTGGCCGACTGCCTCCTGGGTCTGGCGGACCTGCCGCCCGAGAGCATCGACGTCTGCGTGACCTCCCCGCCCTACAACATCGGCGTCGCCTACCGCACCTACCGGGACCGGATGCCGCGCGCCGCCTATCTGGATTGGCTTGGCGAGGTCGGCCGGGCGATCCACCGCACGCTCAAGCCTGAGGGCTCGTTCTTCCTCAATGTGGGCGGCACCGGCGGCGACCCGTGGATTACGAGCGACGCCGGCCGCGCCATGGGCGAGGCCTTCGTGCTGCAGAACCACATCGTCTGGGTCAAGTCGCTGAGCATCGGCGGCGATACGGTCGGGCATTTCAAGCCGATCACCAGCCCGCGCTACCTCAACCAGAACCACGAGACCATTTTCCATTTCACCAAGACCGGCGCGGTCGCCGTCGACCGGCTGGCGGTGGGCGTGCCGTTCAAGGACAAGTCGAACATCGCCCGCTGGGGCCACGCGCGGGACCGGCGTTGCGCCGGCAACGTCTGGTTCATCCCCTACCAGACCGTGAAGTCCCGCACCGAGAAGTTCGATCATCCGGCGGGCTTCCCGGTCGAGCTGCCGTTGCGCTGCATCCAGCTGCACGGGGTCGAGGCGCCGTGCGTGCTCGACCCGTTCCTGGGCGCGGGGACGACGCTGGTCGCGGCGCAGAGGCTCGGCGCCCATGGCATCGGTTTCGAGATGGATGCCGACTACGCCGAACGGGCGGTACAGAGGCTCGCGAGCGACTCGCCGTAGGCGCTGTTCGCAGGTCGTGTGGCGGCCTTAACAGAGCCAAGACCTAGCGGGATCTTGGCTACTGCGGACACATGGCCGATGATCGCCCTCATGTCCACCAGGTTGGACGGGCACAGCGCCCCATCGAGTTAGGGCCGAAGTGCGACGAGTTGACGGCCGTCAACTGGGTCAGGCAGACTGTCGTTACGGTACAGAACCCATTGCTTGCGTTATAGTGGAGCGACGGCCTGTTCCAAAAGACATCTGCTTTCGACACGATCCGTCACCGGTTGGCCACTCCCGTCTCCCAGCATTGCATCGGTAAAGGCTTTGCAGAGGGTCGCCACGTTCTCCGGCTGGATGACGCTATGATGGTCGCCCGGCAGATCGATGATCTGAAGCGAGAAAAAATGTCTGTTCCAACCGAGATCGGGTGCCTCGTCAGGCGCATCCTGATGGCTCGAGCGGAACAAGACGCCGGGCACGTCAAGCCGTGGCCGATCGTTTTTCATCCGCTCGATGAGGTCCAGCAGGAGGTGTTGACGGAGGCGGCAGGTGACGTGCCCGTAGAGGTCCTCCTGTAAATCGAACGGCAGATGGAAGCGGCGGAGGCGCCCGAGCGCAATTAGCAGCCCGGGTCTGCGCAACCGCGTGACGGCGCCGACGATGGTGCGTGCGATCTCCTGGGAAAGCTGACGGTCACGCATGGCGAGAGCCCAGCGGCGCCAGCGGGCTTGCGGCGAAGCCGCGCTTGCCGGCACATGCGAGCTTGACGGCGCATCGACCAGGCCCACCCGGTCGACGCGGCGTCCGGCGGCGGTCAGAGCTTCGGCCACCGCGTAGGCCAACGTGCCGCCGAAGGAATAGCCCGCCAGAACCAGGTTGCCCGTAGGCGCCACGGATTCCACTTGCTCGCAACAGTGATCGATGAGTTGATCGAGCGTCAAGGCACGGGTGTGATCGGTCCAAAAGGGGAATTTGACGGGAGTACACCGCAACGCGGGGGCACAGCCTACCCGAAGGGCGGCGAGTTCCCGATCGTCTCCGCCGAGGCCGGGAAAAAGAAGCACGTGCGGACGATCCAGAGAATTAGCCAAGGAATCCAGCATAACCGGAGGATCCACAGGTTTGACGGGCCGAAATTGGCTCCGCTCGACACTCTTTGCTAAGCCGTAACCTCATCAAACTTGGTTTTCGGATCGCCTAAGGTTGGCGTCCAAGCGGGTTTTTTGTGCCGCTGCAGTGGGGCTGCTGTCTAGGTTGCATAACAGACGAGCACGCCGACCGCGGGCTTACCCGATCGTTCAGCCTTATGCCCGAGCTAACAGGTCCGAGACTTAGTCTCGATGGATCAAAATGCCCTTCCGGATCCCTCCCCTGTCGTTACCAGGTCAACCGGTCTCCACAAACGAATCAGGCTGGCAACGAAGAAGCTAGTCTGGCCGTAATCGCGGCCGGCATATCGCGCATTGTCGAATACCTCCGTCGTTCCGATCCGCAACAGACTGACCCGATTGTATAGCCCTGTGCCAGGGAGGCTTGAGAAGGCAAAGCACCAGGCCTGCCGCCGCAGAAAGCCAAGCGATCCGAATGGACTATTGCCCAACAATAGCTTTACCGTCGGCAGGCGCGCGCCCGTTGCCCGGAAGGCCCTGCACCATCGGCATGTGCAGCGGCACTAACCGGCGTTGCGGCGACAAACTGGACGATCGTTACGGATCCACGATCCTCCACCCACCGCCAAGAGCCTTGTAGAGTCCGACAAGATCCGTCTCGATCTCGGTCTCGCTCTGGGCAAGGTCATCCTCGCCCTGCAGCACGGCGGATTCCGCCGAGATGACGTTGAGGAAATCCGTCGCACCCTGCTGGTAACTTTGCTGCGCCGCGGCAAGCGCGTTGCGGTCCTTCTCGACAGCTTCGGCCACCAGGTCATGCCGCTGCTGCGCCGCCGCATAGGCCGTCAGCGCATCGTCCACGTCCTGCCAGGCGGCGAGAACCGTGTCCCGATAATCGAGCGCCGCCTCCCGCTGCTGCGAGCGGCGAAGGCGCAACGTGCCGCGAAGCTGTCCGCCTTGGAACAGGGGCAGGTTGATCGTCGGCCCGACCGTCGCCTCCAGATCCGGCATCGAGAAGGCATTGAGAACGTGCAGGCCCTGCAGCCCGGCATGTCCTGTCAACGTGATGTCCGGATAGAAGTCGGCGACCGCGACCCCCGTCTCCGCCGTCGCCATATGCAGCCGTGCCTCCGCCTCGCGAATATCGGGCCGGCGGCGGAGGAGAGTAGACGGCAGACCGACCGGCACCGCTGGCGGCACGAGCGGCGGCGCGGCGACCGGCGTCAGCTCGCCCGCAAGCGCCCGCGGCGGTTCCGCCAGAAGATAGCCGATCGCGTTGATGAGTCGCGCAGCCTCTTCCCGCAGCGGCGGCAGCTCGGACGCGATGGTGGCTTGCTGCGCCTCGGCGTTCGCGATGTCCAAGGTCGTCGCGACGCCATTCGCGAACTGGTCGCGCACCAGCGCGAGGTCATGATCGGCGAGGGCGAGGTTGCGCCGGTTGATCGCCTCCCGCGCCTGCGTGCCGCGCAGCTGCATGTAGTCCTGCGCGAGATCCGCGATGGCGCGCAGAGCGATTGCGTGCCGCGCCTCGATCGCCGCTTCGGTATCGGCCCGCTCGGCCTCCACCGCCCGTCTCACCCGGCCGAACAGATCGAGCTCCCAGGAGGATTGCAGGCTGTTCTCCCACAGGCTGAAGCCCAGCGGCGCGCCCGGCGCCGGCTCGACCAGCGAGACGGGGCCATTCGGGCTCTCCCGCGTGAAGGTGTATTGGGACTGGGCGCTGATGTGGGGCAGCCCCTGGGACGCTGCCACCTGGGTCTCGGCCTGGCCCTGCTGCACCCGCTCCAGCGCGCCGGCGAGGCTGATATTCTGCCGCGACAACCGGTCCACCAGCGAGGTCAGCTCCGGATCGCCGAAGCTCTCCCACCACTGCTCCTCCACCGGCCCGCCATAGGTGCGGCTGCCGACGTCGCTCGGCTCACCGCCCCAGGCGGCCGGGTTGTCCGTCTGCGGCTCCTGGAAGTCCGGCCCGACCGTGCAGCCCGCCAGGGCCGCCAAGACAAGGGCGAAGAACACGCACGCCCGTCTCTGCTTCAATTGGCCGTCACCCGCGTATCGTGGCCGGCCTGGCGGGCGACGACATCGGCGAGACCGGTGTGGACCGTCGTCTCCACCGAAAGGCCGAGGCGGAGAAGCCTCGCCAGCGGCTGGTTCGGCACGAGCACGACCTTTACCGCCAGGCGCTGCACGATCTTGGTGAAGTTGCCCGTCGCGTTGTCGGGCGCGATGGGCGAGAAGACCGCGCCGGAGGCAGGAGCGACGCTGTCGACGACGCCGTTCAGCACGATGTCGTAGGCGTCGACATGGATGCGGACGGATTGGCCGGGCAGCATGTGGCGCAGCGCCAGTTCCCGGTAATCCGCCTCGATATAAACGTCATTCAGCGGCACCAGAACCATCATGGCCGCTCCGGGCGTGACGTAGTTCCCGACCTGGACGGACTTCTCGCCGATCATCCCGCTCAGGGGGGCGACGACGCGCGTGTAGGACAGGTTCAGCCGCGCCTGAGCGAGCGCCGCCTGGTCCGCCTGCACCGTCGCCTGCGCGGAGGCGCGCTGGGCCCGGAGGACGTCGAGCTGATGCTGGGACGCCTGGAGGGAGGCCTCGGCCGCCGCAAGCTGCGCCTGCTGGACCCGCAATGTGCTCTGCGCTTCCTGGGCCTTCTCCTGCGGCCCGGCGCCACTCGCCGCCAGGTTGCTGTAGCGGCGGGCATTGGCCTCGGCCAGGGTCAGCTGGGCGCGGATCTCGTCGGTCTGCGCGCTGTTCTCGTTGATTTCCGACGGCTGCCGGCCGATGAGGGCCGAACTGTCCTGGACCTCCGCCTGATCGCGAGCGAGTTGCGCCTCGGCCTGATCGACCGCGGCCTGGAAGTCTCGCGGATCCAGCATCGCCAGAACCTGGCCGGCCTGAACCTGCTGGTTGTCATGCACGTCGACGGAGACGACCTGCCCCGCCACACGCGGCGCGACGGATGTGTAGTGCGCCGTGACATAGGCGTCGTCCGTCCAGATATCCGGGTCGGGCACGTAGATGATGGCGAGAACGACGCCGATGAACCCGACGACGATGGCGCCGGCGAGGAACCAGGGCCACAGCGGCGTCCGCTTCTCCTCCTGCGGGTTCTGGCCGCCGCCGCTCTGGCTCTGATTGTCCTGGTGGTCGGACTGGTTCGACTGATGGGTGTCCATGGCGGCGCTCTACTTGTTCGCCAGCATGATGCGCGGCGGATAGGTCCGGACGGGCAGGATGCAGACCATGACCATCAGGAAAACGACGATGCCCGCAATGACGATGAAGGCATCGCTGAGCACGAGCACATCGGTCTGCGCCCGCATGGCGCCCGCGAGCAGCGACAGCGCATCGGGCGAGCGGGGCGCGCCGGTCGGTAGCAGCGCCGGCACCTGCTGCGGATCGACGATCGGCGCCTGGATGAGCCTGTAGCGGTCGAGCCCCATCTGGTCCGTGATCCGGTCCGAATGCAGCGCGCCGCGCCAGCGCGTGATGAGTTGCAGCAGCCAGGGCCCGATCGCCTCCGCGATGCCGCGCGGCGTGTTGAACAGTGCCGAGCCGAACGGCCCTTCCTGCGGCTGGATGCTGTTGGTCGACATCATGAGCAGCGGCACCACCACCAGCGCCTCGCCGGCCGCCTGGAACGTCTGCCAGATCAGGAACTGCCCGCTATCCCAGGCGCTGGTGAGCCGGCTGTCCCCGATGAGGGCGGCCAGGATGCAGCCATAGCCGATGAAGTTCAGGACGCGGGCATCCACCGAAGGGATGTCGAGCAACTTGGCGACGATAGGCAGAAAGATCAGCTGAAGCAGGGCGATGACCAGCGAGAGAATATAGAGCTGGCTGGGACGGAACTGCTGGACCTGCTGGAGGTATGTAAAGGGCATCGTGGAGGACGATGTGCTGATAATGATGAAGCAGAACAGCGTGAGCGCGCCATAGGCGAGATTGCGCCGCCCGAGTAGCTGCAGCTTGAATAGCGGCACCTCGTGATACCATTCGTTGACGAGAAGCAACGGGATTGCGATGACGCTGATCAATGCGAGGACGCAGATGGCGGGGGAGTTCCACCAGTCGAGCCGGTCGCCCTGCTGCAACATCGTCGTCAGGGAGCCCACGCCGACGGCGACCAGCACCATGCCGCGCCAGTCGATCTTGCGCAGCCGATCGAGCTGCGGCTTCTCCTTCGGCATGCCATACCAGACGAGCACGGCCGCGATGGCGCAGAGCGGGATCGCCTGGAAGAAGACGAACTGCCAGCCGACCTCATCCGTCCAAAGTGCCGCCGCCGGCGCGCTGAGGTTGGGAAAAAAGCTCGTGGTGAGCGCGTAGGCGACGAGGCCATAGAGGCGGATAGCTGGCGGGAGCACGCGCAGCGCCGTCGTCATCAGCAGCGGGATGGTCAGTCCGCCGCCGATCCCTTGCAGGATGCGGAGGCCATACAGGACCGTCAGGTTCGGCGAAAAAGGCACAAGCACCGTGGAGATGCAGACGAGCGCCGTCACAAACAGCACAAAGCGCCGCAGCGTAAAGGTGACAGCCCACCATGGCGATATTGCTAGTCCGAAACACTCGCCCGAGACGTAGAGGCTGGTGATCCAGGTGCCCGGATCGTGACTGATGCCAAGGCCGCCCATGATGTCCGGCAGGGCGATCGCGCTGACCTGATCGTTGAGCTCACCCGCGAAGGCGACGACGATCACCCCCGCGAGCCCGATCAGCGGGCGTTTGTCCAAGAGGCATCTTCCATGAGTGTCGCAGTTCCACGTGTCCGCGCGTGATGTGGTTCCACGCGCCCCTGTGGCAAGCGTCCGTCCGCGCACGTCAACGTTGTGACATGGATGCGGCCGTCGAACCTGCGTTCGGTGACGCCGCGCCCGCCCGGCTGGAGCGGGCGAAGCGCGTCAGGCGACCGGGTCGGGAATGGGCGTCAGCTTCCCCAGCAGAAAGACGTAGGAGAGGATGCCGACGATCAGCACGATGCCGGCGGTCATGAACGCCCCGGTGAAGGAATGCGTCGCGCCAACGATGTAGCCGGTCGCGATCGGCGCGACCGCGCCCATCAGGTTGTTCAAGAAATTCATGATGCCGCCGATGGAGCCGGTGGCGCCGCGCGGCGCGATCAGCGACGGGATGGACCAGCCGACGGGGGCCGCCGCCGCAAGCCCGCTCAGCGCGATCGAGATCCAGACCACCGCCCAGACCGGGCTCGTCGTGAGCGTGGCGCCGAAGACCGCAAGACCGAGCAGCATGCCCACCACGAGCACGGTCTTGCGGACGAGCGTCTCGTCGAGACCGCGCGTGATGAGGCGGTCGATCAGCCAGCCGCCGACGACGAGATCCGCGACAGTCGCGCAGCCCCAGGGGATCGTCGCGAAGCCGGCCGACTTCAGGATGCTCATGTGCATCGTCTGGACGAGGTAATTCGGCAGCCAGGTCAGGAACAGGTAGAAGGAATAGCCGTAGGCGGCGAACCCGATCGTGAGCCCCCAGACCTTCCGGCTCCTCAGCAAATACCCGAGCATGGCGATTTCGCCTTTCTCCGCGCCCCCCTCGGGTGCGGCGCCGCCCTCGCGGAGATAGTCGCGCTCCTCGGCGCTGAGGCGGGGATGCTTGCTCGGATCACGGTAGAAGACGAAGAAGGCGAGGAAATACAGGAAGCTCAGGGCGCCGGTGATCGCAAATCCCCACCGCCAGCCGAACCGCACGACGGCGAAGGCCACGAGCGGCACGCCGATGACGTTGGAGAACTTGGCGGCTGCGTCGAAGATCGAGGTCGCCAGCGCCCGCTCCTTGCGGGGAAACCAATAGCCGGTGGCCTTGGAACTCGCCGGGAAACCGGGCGCCTCGGCCACCCCCAGCAGGATGCGCGCGCCGAAGATGCTGCCGAAGCCCTGGGCCAAGGCGGTCACCGCGCACATGAGCGACCAGAAGAACGTGCTGATGCGGTTGACCCGGGTCACGCCGAACCGATCGAGGATCATGCCCGTCGGCACTTGCATCAAGGCGTAAGACCAGAAGAAGCCACTGAAGAGCCAGCCGAGCTCGCCGTTGGTCAGACCGAACTCGTGCTTGAGCTGCGGCGCGGCGACCGACAGGTTGATGCGGTCGAAGTAATTGATGAGGACCCCGACACCGAGGAGGACGCCGATCCCCCAGCGAAGCCTGGGGATGCGCCGGCCGCCGGCGGCCTTCGCTACCGGCTCTCCTCGGGGCCGCGTCGTCGCGAGCGCGCGATCCGGGTTGTCTATTGCCATGACGGTGTTCCTCGCGATGCCGCGCTCTCTGAGAGCAGAGGCGACTGAAAGCCCAGGAACGTCATCTAGCGTAGCCTCGGAAAACACTGAGACTACGGAGGCCGACCGCTACCGCACGTAGACGCGAACCTCATTGGCGGGCAGGTCCGGCACCACCACCGCGCCGAGCGTGATCCGCTCGGACGGCACGCCGTCGCTCATGATCGAGGTCGCGACCTCAACCGTGTCCGGCGTCAGCCCGCGCGCCTCGGTGATCTGATGCAGCGGCGTACCCTGCTTTGGCACCGCCGACAGAACATCGAAGACCACGTCCGGCTTGAGCGCGCGAGCCGCCTGCACGGCGCCGGCCAGCGCCGAGACATAATCGGCAGGCCCGGCCGCCGCCGCGATCGTCACCAGAGGCACCCGGCCGCTCTGCGCCTCCGTCATCTGCACGGTTGCCACATCCGGGCGTTGGGGGGCGGACGCCACCAGCCCGGCGCCCGGCACGGTACAGCCCGCCAACAGCCATGAACCGGCGACAGCCGACGCAACGGACAAAGCTCGCATCAGGCCACGGCCATGCGAGCGAACTGCCGCAGCCCGGTCTGACGGAAGGTCGCCAGCCGCGCCGCCCGCAGAACGGACCGCAGATCCTTCAAAGCATCCTCGAAGCGCTCATTCACCACGGCATAATCGAATTCGACGTAATGCTCCAACTCGCTTTCGGTGGAGGCCATCCGCCTCGCGATCTCGGCCTCGCTATCCTGGCCGCGCAGCCGCAGCCTCTCCTCCAAAGCCGCGAGCGACGGCGGCAGCAGGAACACGCCCACTACATCCTCGGGCATCGCCGCCCGCATCTGCCGGAAGCCCTGCCAGTCGATGGTGAAGATCATGTCCTGCCCGCGCTCCAAAGCGGCCTCGACCGGCGCACGCGGCGTGCCGTAGAGCGTCTCGCGCCCGAAGACATGCGCCCATTCCAGCAATCCGCCGGACACCCGCAGGGCCTCGAACTCCGCCGGCGTCCGGAAATAATAGTGCTTGCCTTCCACCTCGCCCGGGCGCGGCTTCCGCGTCGTTACGCTGATCGAAAGGCCGAGCTCCGGCTCCTCGACCCGCAGCGCCCGTGTCAGGCTGCTTTTTCCTGTGCCGGACGGCGCCGCGATGACGAGGCAAAGCCCGCGCCGTTCGACCGAGGCTCCCGTCATTCGATATTCTGGACCTGTTCGCGCAGCTGTTCGATCGCCGCTTTCAGGCTCAGGCCGATCGCGGTCAACGAGACCGAGGCCGACTTGCTGCATAACGTGTTCGCCTCTCGGTTGAATTCCTGCATCAGAAAATCAAGCTTCCGCCCCACCAGAACCGCCTCGGTCAGGAGAGCCCGCGCCGCGTTGACGTGGCTTGCCAGCCGATCCAGTTCTTCACGCACATCGGATCGGCTTGCCAGCAGCGCAACCTCCTGGGCAATCCGTTCCTCGGGCAGGGACAGGCCCTCGCCCACCAGAGCCCGCAGGTTCTCCATCATCCGCTCCCGCTGGAGCCGGGGCTGATCCTCTGCGGCAGACGCCGCCTCTACGCGCAATTGGGCGATTTCGGCCAGCAGACCAGCCATGACCACTGCGAGACGCTCGCCTTCCTCAGCCCGGGCGCGTTCCGTGGCGGCCAAAGCCTCCGCGAAACCTTGCACCACCGCCTCCCTGAGCGCTGGCGAGAGCGCGGGTGGCCCCCCGTTCCCGCTCGGGGCCCGCAACACGCCGGGCAGTGCCAGCAGCAGCTCCGCCCGCGGCGGCGGCGCGCCGGGAATCTGGGCCGCAACCTCGACCGCCAGGCGCAGCACCCGGGTCAACGCCTCAAGGTCCGGCGCCGCAGGCCCTTGATCCTCGGCACGCAGGGTCAGCGTGGCGTTCACGCTGCCGCGCCGGATTCGTTGCGATAGCGTGACGCGCAGCTCCGGTTCCACGGCATCCCAACCGGAGGGGAGCCGGAACCGCGGCTCCAGGCCCTTGCTGTTGACGCTGCGGATCTCCCAAGCCCATGCCACGCCAGCGATATCCCCAGCCGCGCCGCCAAAGCCGGTCATCGACGCCGGAGAAAGGGGGTTTTTCATGTCGGTCCTTTTAGGGTGAAATCTGGTTTTGTGAAATGATCGCGGCGTGCTTAGTCGGGTGCGATGATATTTAGGCATGTCTTGATTACCGGCGCGTCTTCAGGAATCGGCCGCGCCCTGGCGCTCGGGCTGGCCGGACCCGGCGTCACGCTCCATCTCGGCGGCCGGGATGATGGCCGGCTGCAGGCCGTCGCTGCCCAATGCCGGGCGCAGGGCGCGAGCGCCCATCCGCATGTCGTGCCGGTCACCGATGCGGCGGCGATGAGTGCCTGGATCGAGGGCGCCGGGCCGCTCGACCTCGTCATCGCCAATGCCGGCATCTCCGGCGGCACCGCCGGCACAGTCGAAAACGAGGCGCAGACCCGCGCGATCTTCGCGACCAACCTCGACGGCATGCTCAACACGGTGCTGCCCGCGATGGCGGTCATGGCGCTGCAGCCGTCGGACGCGGCAGGCGTGCGGGGGCGTATCGCCGTCGTCGCCTCCGTCGCCGCCTTCCTGCCGGGCCCGAGCGCGCCGGCCTACTGCGCCTCCAAGGCGGCCGCCGATTCCTGGGTTGTGGGAACGGCACCCTCGGCCAGAGCCCAGGGCATCCGCATGACCAGCCTCTGCCCGGGCTTCATCGAAACGCCGATGACGGCCGCGAACACCTTCCCCATGCCCGGGATCATGAGCGCGGATCGTGCCGCCGCCCTCATACTGAGGGCGATACGCCTCGATATGACCCGCTGCGCCTTCCCGGGCTGGATCGCGACCGGGGCACGTATCGCGGCCCTGCTGCCGGCGGAATGGCGGGAAGCCATCGCCAGGCGATTCCCGGCAAAGAGCACCATGTAAGGAAGCGGTTCTTTCAGAAAAAGAACCGAAGAACTTCCAACCCAGGACGTCCCGCATGAACGCGCCGCCGATCGCCTACGCCTTCTCCGTCATCCTCCTCATCGCCGCCGGGCTGATCGTGCACGCCACCCACGAGGCCCCGTTCGGCATCGTCCTCGCCGTCATCCTCGTGCTCGGCGCCATCACCATCCCCTCCTGGCTCAAAATGACGGACCAGTGGAACCGCGCCATCATCCTGCGTCTCGGGCGCTTCCGTGGCCTCGGCGGACCGGGGCTGTTCACGCTCATCCCGTTCCTCGAATCGATCGCGACCGTCATCGACGTCCGCATCCGCACCACGGAAATCCGCGCCGAGGAGGCGCTGACGCGGGACACGGTGTCCATCGCCATGGACGCCATCGTCTTCTGGCGCGTGGTGGACGCCCGCCGCGCGGCGACCGAGATCGAGCAGTACCGGCTGGCCGTGGAGCGCGTGGCGCAAACCAGCCTGCGGGAGACGATCGGCAGCCATGACCTCACGCAGCTGCTGTCCGACCGGCAAACGGCGGACGAAGAACTGCGCGAGACGATCAGCCGCAAGACCGTGATCTGGGGCGTGGAGATCACCTCGGTCGAGATCAAGGACATCGCCATCCCCACCTCGCTGCAGGATGCGATGAGCCGTCAGGCGCAGGCCGAGCGGGAGAAGCAGGCGCGCGAGACACTCGCCTCGGCCGAGATCGGCATTGCGATCAAGGTGCGCGAGGCGGCGCGCATCTATGCCGAGGACCCAGTCGCGCTTCAGCTCCGGCAGATGAACCTGGTCTACGAGATGAACAAGGATCGCGGCACCACGATCATCATCCCGAGCGAGATGGCGACGAGCCTGGGGTCGCTCGGGGTGGCGGCGTTTGCGAAGCAGGCCGGGAATGATAAACCCGCAGGCAAGTAGAACACGCTGATCAGGGACGATACGCATGGCAACGACACCCCGCTTCTTCACCCAGGAAGCGCCGATCCAGTTCGAGGGCCGGGAAAGCCGCAATCCACTCGCCTTCCGCTGGTACGACCGCGACCGCGTGGTTCTGGGCAAGACGATGGAGCAGCAGCTGCGCTTCGCCGTGGCCTACTGGCACTCGCTTGCATGGCCCGGCGGCGACCCCTTCGGCGGCGAGACCTTCCTGCGCCCCTGGATGCATGGCTCGGACGAGATGGCGCTGGCCCGGCACAAGGCCGAGGTCGGCTTCGACCTGTTCCGCCTGCTCGACGTGCCCTTCTTCTGCTTCCATGACCGCGACGTGGCGCCCGAAGGCGCAACGCTCGCCGAGAGCAACCGCAACCTCGACGTGATCGCCGACCTCTTCGCCGAGAAGATGGCGCGCGAGAAGGTCAAGCTGCTCTGGGGCACGGCGAACCTGTTCTCCAACCGCCGCTTCATGGCGGGCGCGGCAACCAACCCCGACCCCGACGTGTTCATCTACAGCGCGGGTCAGGTGAAGCATGCCCTGGAGACGACGCACCGGCTCGACGGCGCCAACTACGTGCTGTGGGGCGGCCGTGAAGGCTACGAGACGCTGCTCAATACCGATCTGGGCCAGGAGCTGGATCAGCTTGGCCGCTTCGTGAACCTCGTGGTGGAGCACAAGCACAAGATCGGCTTCAAGGGCGCGATCCTGCTGGAGCCGAAGCCGCAGGAGCCGACCAAGCATCAATATGATTTCGACGTGGCCACCGTCTACGGCTTCCTGAAGCGCTACGGGCTGGAGAAGGAAGTTCAGGTCAATATCGAGGACAATCACGCGACCCTCGCCGGCCATACCTACGAGCATGAGATCGCGCTCGCGGTGGCTCTGGGCATTTTCGGTTCGCTGGACGTGAACCGCGGTGACCGGCAGTCAGGCTGGGACACGGACCAGTTCCCGAACGACCCGACCTCGATGGCGCTCGGCTTCTACCACCTGCTCCAGGCGGGCGGGTTCACGACCGGCGGCTGCAACTTCGACGCCAAGGTGCGCCGGCAGTCGCTGGACCCGGACGATCTGCTCATCGCCCATGTCGGCGGCATGGATGTATGCGCGCGGGCGCTGCTGATGGCCGCCGAGATGATCGAGGACGGCGTGCTGCCGGGCCTCGTCGCCGACCGCTATGCGGGCTGGAAGACGCCGGAAAACCAGGCGATCCTGAAGGGCGAGCGCAGTCTGGACGATCTGGCGGCGCTTGTAGCCCAGAAGGAGATCAACCCCTCGCCGCGTTCGGGCCGGCAGGAATACCTGGAAAACCTCGTCAACCGGTATCTGTGACCGCGCCGGTCGACGTGGCTCAGGCCGCGTCGACCATCACGATCTCGCTATCCTCGATCGCCGTGAGCCGCAGCGTCTCTTCCTCGGCCACGGCGACGCCGTCCCGAGCCTGTGCGCGGGCGCCGTTGACCTCAACCAGGCCGCTGGCAGGCACGAGGTAGGCGCGGCGATCGCGGCCTAGAGGATATTCTGCGCTTTGCCCCGCCTTGAGGGTAACGCCCAGGACGCGGGCGTCGCTGCGGATGCGCAACGCATCCGTGTCAGCCTCGAGCCCGCTCGCGAGCACCACGAACTTCCCGGCGCGATCCCCTTTCGGGAAGGCTTTCGCACCCCATTCGGGATTGCCGCCCTTGGCATTCGGCATGATCCAGATCTGGAAGATCGTGGTCGTGCCAGGCTCCATATTGTATTCCGCGTGGCGGATGCCGCTGCCGGCGCTCATCACCTGCACGTCCCCCGCCTCGGTGCGGCCCTTGTTGCCGAGGCTGTCGCCATGCGTGATAGCGCCCTGCCGGACGTAGGTGATGATCTCCATGTTCGCATGCGGATGAGCCGGAAAGCCGGAACCGGCTGCGATCTCGTCATCGTTCCAGACTCGCAGCGCGCCCCAGTTCATGCGCTCCTCATCGTGGTAGTCGGCAAAGGAGAAGTGATGGCGGGTGTTCAGCCAGCCGTGATTGCCGCCGCCTAACGATCTATATGGCCGGATGTCGATCATTACGTGGTCTCCCCTGCGACCTAGCATCGCATTTCAGTTGCCGAACGACCAACAGAAAAAAGGCCGGTCTCGCGACCGGCCTTTCCGTCATCCGCTAGTCTAGAAGGTTAGGAGAGGTAGGCCGGGCGCTGCTGCGGCGAGACCTGCTCGTTGCGGGCCAGATAGGCGGGGCGCTGCTGCGGCGAGACCTGCTCGTTGCGGGCCAGATAGGCCGGGCGCTGCTCGGGCGTGGACTGGCTGTCGCTACGGGCGAGGTAGGCCGGGCGCTGCTGCGGCGACACGCTCTCGCTGCGGGCCAGATAAGCGGGCCGCTGCTCGGGCGTGGACTGGCTGTCGCTACGAGCGAGGTAGGCCGGACGGTGCTGCGGCGAAACGCTCTCGCTACGGGCGAGGTAGGCCGGGCGCTGCTGGGGCGACACGCTCTCGCTGCGGGCGAGGTAAGCCGGGCGCTGCTGCGGGGACACCTGCTCGTTGCGAGCCATCTGGCCCTGAACGGCATGATGCACGATGGGCTCGGCCGCAACCGCTGCGCCCGTCAGGCCCAAAGAAACCGCTGCAACCGCCGCCATCAAAATATTCTTCATGACACTCTCCACACTGGTGGCTGGTCGCCCTCTGGCGGTCAGCGCGGAAGCGAGGGTCGTTTAACCGTCGCGTTCTGTTGGCATTCTGATACGACCTCTCGCACTGCAACAGAACGTTGCCCCACGTCATTTGATCCATACGGAAATCGTTGTAATCCGATTGGAAGAAGCTCACTTATGCGTGAGCGAGATGAACCCTTGGCCTGATGACGGCTCCGCCAAGCATCGGTCGCGATACTCCGGTCGTCATCGGCAGGCTGAGTGGCAGCCCGCGCTGCACCCGCGCCGCCAGAAAGCCGAAGCACTGCGCCTCCAGCGCGTCGCCGTCCCAGCCGACGGCCCCGACCGGATGTACCGGCCCACCGAGCCCCGCGGCGAGCGCTGCCATGATGACCTTGTTGTGCCGCCCGCCCCCGGTGACCAGCCAGCGCAGCGGCCGCTCGGGCAGAGGACAGGACGCGACGGCCCGCGCGGTGAAAGCCGCGAGCGTCGCTGCGCCGTCCGCGGCCGAGACGCCGGCCAGATCGGCCATGACGCCATGGAAGGCCTGCCGGTCGAGCGACTTCGGCAAAGGCCGGGCGAAATAGGGCTGCATGAGCCAGCGCGCGATCAGAGCCTCCTGGATCTGGCCGGAACCTGCGAGCGCGCCATCGACATCGAAGGCCTGACCCGTGTGCCGCGCCACCCAGTCGTCGAGCAGCGCGTTCCCCGGGCCAGTGTCACAGGCGGCGATGGTGCCGTCGCTCCCCAGGAACGTCACGTTGGCGACGCCGCCTATGTTCAGCACCGCCAGAGGCTTCGGCAGCGCGCGGGCCAGCGCGGCATGGAACAGCGGCACCAGCGGCGCGCCCTCGCCGCCGGCAGCGACATCGGCCTCGCGGAAAGCGTAGGCGACAGGCGTCAGTGTCGCTTCGGCCAGAGCTTGCGCATCGCCGATCTGCCAGGTCCGACGGCGCGCAGGGTCGTGCAGGATCGTCTGGCCGTGAAAGCCGATGAGGTCGGCAGGCCGCCCGATGCGGCGGACAGCCTCGATATGGACCTCCGTCAGCCGCCGCGTGGCGTCCAGCAGATCCGGGTCATCGGCGCGAAGCCCCGACGCCCGGTCCAGGATGCGGCGCAGATCGGCCCGCAGGCCTGTGTCATAGGGCAGCGTCAGGCTGGGGCCGAAGGCGCCGATCGCCTCGCCATCCGTCTCCAGCCAGGCGGCGTCCACCCCATCCAGCGAGGTGCCACTCATCAGCCCAATCACACGCAGCATTCCGCCATCCCCCCACCCGTGCTAGCCCAGCGCAGCGAACGATACTTACGGACAGGCTCGATGACGAAAAGCGGTTTCCTGACGGAGGCGAAGGCACGCGGCTTCGTGTTCCAATGCACGGACGAGACGGCGCTGGACGAGGCGCTGCTGGCCGGCACCGTCAGCGGCTATATCGGCTTCGACCCGACCGCCGCCAGCCTGCATGTCGGCAGCATGGTGCAGATCATGATGCTGCGGCTGCTGCAGAAGCACGGCCACAAGCCGGTGGCGCTCCTCGGCGGCGGCACCTCCAAGATCGGCGACCCGTCCTTCCGCGAGGAAGCCCGCCAGCTGCTGACGGACGCCCAAATTGCCGAGAACATCGCCGGCATCCGCCGCAATATCGAGCCGTTCCTGCGTTTCGGGGATGGCCCCTCGGACGCCATCATGGCCAACAACGCCGACTGGCTCGACCGCCTCGGCTATATCGAGCTGCTGCGCGAGATCGGGCCACATTTCAGCATCAACCGCATGCTCAGCTTCGACAGCGTGAAGTCCCGGCTGGACCGCGAGCAGGGGCTGACCTTTCTCGAGTTCAACTACTCCATTCTGCAGAGCTACGACTTCCGCGAGTTGAACCGCCGCTATGGCGTCAACCTGCAGATGGGCGGGTCCGACCAGTGGGGCAACATCGTCTCGGGCGTCGATCTCGTCCGCCGCACCGACGCGAAGACCGTCTTCGGGCTGACGACACCGCTGCTGACCACGGCCTCGGGCGCCAAGATGGGCAAGACCGCGCGCGGCGCCGTCTGGCTGTCGGCCGAGCGCCTGTCGCCCTTCGACTACTGGCAGTTCTGGCGGAATACGGAGGACGCCGATGTCGGGCGCTTCCTGCGGCTGTTTACCGACCTGCCGCTGGAAGAGACTGCCCGGCTGGAAGCGCTCGGTGGCGCCGAGATCAACGAGGCCAAGAAGATCCTGGCGACCGAGGCGACGACGCTCAACCATGGCGCCGAGGCCGCACGCGCCGCTGCCGAAACGGCGCGGCTCGCCTTCGAGGAGGGCGCCGCCGCCGACAGCCTGCCGAGCGTGACGCTGCCGGTGGAGGATTTGCAGGCCGGTATTCCGGCTTTCGCAATCCTCGTAGCGGCGGGTTTGGCGGCGACCAACGGCGAGGCGCGGCGGCTGATCCGGGGTGGCGGCGCGCGCCTCAACGACGTGCCCTTCACCGAGGAGGCGCAGATCGTGTCGCTCTCGGATCTTCATGACGGGGCGCTGAAATTGTCCGCCGGGCGTAAGCAGCACCGGCTGGTGCGGGCAGGAAACTGATGATGACGCAAGAAGAAATTACAGCTTGGGCACTGCAGAACGGATGGCAGATGATCGGCGGCCATCTCAGCCTGACGAAGCCGCGCGCGCATAAGGAGGTGATCGTGCGCCTCGTATTGAAGGCGACGGTCGCCAACCTGGAGGTCAAGAAGCTGGCGGGCAACAAGTGGGAGAAGATGTCGGGCGCGCCCTATTCCGCCATTGAGCCCGACAGCGAGGACGGTCCGCCGCGCGGCCTGGGGTTCGAGAGCATTCCGAGCTTCACGATGCTCATGCAATCGAACAAGGATGCGCAGATGTTCTCGAAGCTGAAGTGAGGCGGCGACCGCGCGCGTCGTCGCCCGCGGACTTGTTCCGCGGGCCTACCAGCGGCGGCGCCCGGACGGGAGCCGGGCGCCGGAACGGCTAGATGCGCGTGTCGGGGACGCGCATGACGAGTTCTTCCTACGTCGAGCTTCAGCTCACCACCAACTACTCCTTCCTCCGTGGTGCGAGCCATGTCGAGGAACTGGTCGAGACCGCGGCGAACCTCGGCTACACCGCCATCGGCGTCACCGACCGCAACTCCGTCGCCGGCATGGTGCGCGCCTTCCAGCGCTGCCGCGAAGCCGGGCTTCGCCTCGTCCCCGGCTGCAGGCTCGACCTGACCGATGCGCCGTCACTCCTCGTCTACCCGACCGACCGCGCCGCATGGTCCCGCCTCTGCCGCCTGCTGACCGTCGGCAAGCGCCGCGGCCACGAGCAGGGACTGCGCGCGGGTTCCTGCATCCTCCAGTGGGCCGATGTCGCCGGTCATGCCGAGGGACTCGTCGGCGTGCTGCTCGCGGAAACCGTGGAGGGCGCGCATCTCCAGGCGCACGCGCAACTCTTTGGCCGACGCGCCTATCTTGCGCTGTCACCGCGGCGGCTACCGGGCGACGCTCTCCGCCTGCATCGCCTCGCCGAGGCTGCCCGCGCCGCCGGTGTCGCGCTGCTGGCGACCGGCGACGTGCTCTATCATGCAGCCGAACGCCGCATCATGCAGGATGTCGTCACCTGCATTCGCGAACACACCACCATCGACGCCGCCGGTTTCCACCGCGAACGCTTTGCCGACCGGCACCTGCGCAGCCCCGCCGAGATGGCGCGCCTCCTCGCAGACTATCCGGAGGCGCTGGCCAATACCAAGGCCATCCTGGCCGCCTGCCGCTTCGACCTCGGCGCCATCCAGTACCAATACCCGAACGAGACCGACCGACCGGGAGAGACGGCGCAACAGACGCTGGAACGGCTGGTCTGGGAGGAGGGCGTGCCCTTCCGCTATGCCGGTGGTCTCACAAGCGAGATCGAGACCCAGCTCCGCCACGAACTGACCCTGATCGGCAACCTCGGCTACGCGCCTTACTTCCTCACCGTCCATTCCATCGTCCGCTTCGCCCGCTCCCGCGACATCCTCTGCCAGGGACGCGGTTCCGCCGCCAACTCCGCCGTCTGCTACGTGCTCGGCATCACCGAGGTCGATCCTGTCCAGTCGGGCCTGCTCTTCGAGCGGTTCGTCTCCGCCGAGCGCCATGAACCGCCCGACATCGATGTCGACTTCGAACACGAGCAGCGCGAGATCGTCATCCAATGGGTCTATGACCATTACGGCCGCGACCGCGCCGCCCTCTGCGCCACCGTCATGCGCTACCGCAGCCGGGGCGCGGTGCGCGATGTCGGTAAGGTGCTCGGCCTCACCGAAGACGTGACCAGTGCGCTTGCGGGCCAAGTCTGGGGCTGGTCGAGCGAGGGCGTCGAGGAGCAGCACGCGCGTGCTCTCAACCTCAATCTCGAAGACCGGCGCTTGCGGATGACGCTGGAACTCGCCCGCGACCTGATCGGCTTTCCGCGCCAGATGGGCACGCATCCCGGCGGTTTCGTCCTCACCCAGGACCGGCTCGACGATCTCGTGCCGATCGCGCCCGCGGCCATGCAGGATCGCCAGGTCATCGAATGGGACAAGGACGACATCGACGTTCTGCGCTTCATGAAGGTGGATGTGCTGGGGCTCGGCATGCTCGGCTGCATGCGCCGCGCCTTCGACCTCATCGAGGAGCATGACGGCGAGACGCTCACCCTGTCGACAATCCCGAAGGAGGACCCTGAGACCTTCGCGATGATCTCGAAAGCCGACACGCTCGGGACCTTCCAGATCGAGAGCCGCGCGCAGATGGCGATGCTGCCGCGCCTCAAGCCGCGCGAATTCTACGACCTCGTCGTGCAGGTTGCGATCGTGCGGCCGGGGCCGATCCAGGGCGACATGGTCCACCCCTATCTCCGCCGCCGCGAAGGGCGCGAGCCGGTCACCTACCCGACGCCGGCGCTGAAGAAAGTGCTGGGCAAAACGCTCGGCGTGCCGCTGTTCCAGGAACAGGCGATGCAGGTCGCCATCCAGTGCGCGGGCTTTACGCCGGGCGAGGCCGACCAGCTCCGACGGTCCATGGCGACGTTCAAACTCACTGGCGGCGTCAGCAAGTTCCGCGACAAGCTCATCGCCGGCATGGTCGCGCGCAACTACCCGCAGGAGTTCGCGGAAAACACCTTCCGCCAGATCGAGGGCTTCGGCTCCTACGGTTTTCCCGAAAGCCATGCGGCGAGCTTCGCGCTGATCGCCTATGCGAGCGCCTGGATGAAGCGTCACCATGCCGATGTGTTCTGCTGCGCACTGCTCAACAGCCAGCCGATGGGCTTCTACGCTCCCGCCCAGGTGGTGTCCGATGCGCGCGCGCATGGCGTGCCAATCCACCCCGTCTCGGTCAACCACTCCCGCTGGGACTGCACGCTTGAGGAGACCACTGGCCCCTACCGCGCCGTCCGGCTGGGGCTGCGCATGGCGAAGGGGCTCGCCAACGCCGATGGCGCCGCCATCGTGCTGGCTCGCGGGGCGGAGCCCTTCACCTCGGTGGAGGAGTTGGCGCGCCGCGCCGGCGTGGCCGCGGCACCCCTGGAACGGCTCGCCGAAGCCGACGCCTTCGCGAGTATGGGGCTGGACCGGCGGGCGGCACTCTGGGCCATCCGGGGCCTTGCCGACACGGCCCTGCCGCTCTGGGCGGCGGCGGATGCCGGCCTCATGCCGCGCGCTCGAAACCCGCGAACCCACAGTCGCCCTGACACCGATGACGGCCGGGCGCGCGGTGGTGGAGGATTACCGCAGCTTCGGCCTGTCGTTGCGCGCCCATCCGGTCTCGTTCCTGCGGGACACGCTCGCGGCGCGGGGCATGATCGCCTGCGGCGATCTGGCGACCATGCGGGACGGTCGGCGGGCGACGGTGCCCGGCCTGGTTCTGGTTCGGCAGAAGCCGGGATCGGCCAAGGGCATCATGTTCATCACCCTCGAGGACGAAACCGGCATCGCGAACATCGTTGTCTGGCCCTCGATCTTCGAGACGCATCGCGCCCTCATCCTGTCCGCACGCATGATCGCGGTGCGTGGGCGCGTGCAGCGGGAGGGCGAGGTCATCCACGTCGTGTCCGACAGGCTGGAAGACCTGTCACCGCTTCTGGCAGGCCTCGGCCGGGCGGAGGAAGACTTCCCGCTCCGCACCGGCCGAGGCGACGAGGCAAAGCACGGAGGCGCCCCCGATCCGCGCGAGCATGGCGGCGGCAGCATCCGCGTGCCGACGCGGGACTTTCGCTGACCGCGCCGGCACCACTCAGGGCAGTCAGTCAGCTGTCTTGAAGGAGCCGGAGGCGAGCCAGCCCCAACGGCCCAGCAGCGGGGTCAGGCGACGATCGAGCCCGAACTGCAGGCCCGACTGCGCCAGGAACAGCGAGACGAAGACGAAGGCATAGATGATGGCGGTTCCGATATCGGTAGAGCCCGCCTTGTAGGGTCCACCGAACCCTTCAGCGGTGGACCAGATGACGAGCGTCAGCAGCACGCCGCCGAGGGCCGCCAGGTTGCTGAAGACGCCGAAGATCAGCGCGACGGCAAGGGCGGTTTCGCTGAGTGCGACGATGATGCCGAAGACATGCGGATTGACGTTGATGATGTTGATCCAGAACCCGATCCATGCCTTCACGAGGGACGGTTGTCCATCAAGCGCGCCGGTCAGATAGCTCGCGAAGCCGGACTGGAAGGCGGGCTGCCACTTGAACTGGGCGTCGATTGCCCACGCAATCCCGAACAGAATGCGCAGCACGCCGAAGGCTTGGTCGCGCCACGGTTCCACGAGGTGCTCCCCTGGCGAAAACACAGCGAAGGGTAGTCGTGCAGACGGCGATGCAATCCCATCTGCCGTGACTTTTGGAGAGATTTGCATGTGGTTCTTCTCGTGGATCGGTGTGAAGCGAAATGCGTGCGTCAGTCCCATGATCTCCCGTGAGGAGAAGGAATGGCGGCCGGACGGGAGCAGACGGCCTCAGCTGTCTCTGCAATAGGAGCCTGGTGCTCGGCTCGACATGATCTGGATCAAGGCCGGTGCGGATTTTCCTGATGAGACGGACGGAGCCCCTGCCTTTGCGGCTGCCGGTTGCCGCGCCTTGCCCTATGTTGCATCGACCGGCATGACCGGAGCGGACCGCAGGACCATCAAGACCAGAACGGAGCCCGACGATGTACGATCTGCATTACTGGCCGACGCCGAACGGCAAGAAGGTGACCATCCTGCTGGAGGAACTCGGTGCCGCGTATCGGGTGGTTCCCGTCAACATCGGCCGGGGGGATCAGTTCACGCCGGAGTTTCTCGCCCTCAACCCGAACCACCGCATGCCGGTGCTGGTCGATCACGCACCCCGCGACGGCGGCGCGCCTCTGACCGTCTTCGAGTCCGGCGCCATCATGCTGTATCTGGCCGAGAAGGAGAGCGCGTTCCTGCCCCAGGATGTTCGTGGAAAGGCCGAAGTCACCGAATGGGTGATCTGGCAGATGGCGAACCAAGGCCCGAAGTCCGGCGAATGCGGACATTTTCGCCGCCTCGGCGACACGAAGGGCGACCAGTCCTATGCCGTGCGGCGCTTTACGGACGAGGCGAACCGGCTCTACGGCGTGCTCAACAACCGCCTGTTCGATCGCCGCTACATCGCCGGTGAGAGCTACACGATCGCCGACATGATCTGCTACCCCTGGACGGTGAACTGGCAAGGCCAGGGCCAGGACATCGAGGACTTCCCCTATTTCAAGCGCTGGTTCACCGAAATGGGCGCGCGCCCTGCCGTGCAGCGCGGCATGGCCGTCGGCGCAGAGCTGTCCGAGGACCCATCGACGCTGCCGGAAGAGGAGCGCGAGCGCCGGGCGAAAATCCTCTACAATCAGCGTGCCCGCCCGGCCCCTGCGGGCGGGCTGCTCTAGCCTATCTCGAAACTCACCGGTCTTTCGGGGGCGGTGAGATGCCGCGCCGCCCATGCGGCGCAGGCTGCGATGGCTGTAGCCGGGTCGACCCCGGGCACAGGCACGATGACGGCACGCAAGCGCGGCTCGGGCAAGGTGCTGTCGAGCGTGACCCGGCACGCCGACACCATCGCTTGGTTGAGCAGCCGCGACGCGACGCGGTCAGGGAAGACATTGACGCCGGCCACCTGAACCGCACCGTCGATCCGCTCCACGGGCCGGATCAACCGTTCACTTTCCCAGACCGCGCGATCGGGCAAAGCGATTTCGGCCTCTGTGGAGATGTCCTCGATCGACCCTTCGCCGCTGCCCCGCCGCCAGCGCGGAAGGAGCGCGAACGGCAAGTCCGGATCGCTGCGAAATGCTATTCCCCCCGTTTCCGAGCTTCCATAGATGTCGACCACCTGCGCCGCGCCATACGATCGTACTGCCCTGTGCGTGTCAGCGGGAAGGCTGGAGGTGGCGCTGACCACGCGCAGACCGCGCGGCAGATCGGCGGCCTGGCGCAACAGGCCAGCGAGGCCGGTCGGGAAACCCACGAGCAGATCCGTCGGAAGCAAAGTCGCGCGCACTGCGCCCGGACTCATCATGCGAACGTCAAGCACGGGGCAACCGGTCACCTCCGGCAGCAGCACCGCGAATAAGAACCCGTAGATGTGGTGCGCCGCGACGGTCTGAACGACGCGCGCGCATCCCGGGAAGACGCCGCTCCAGAACTGCGCTTCTTCATGCAACGCCACCATCGCCTGTCTGCACAGCTTCGGCCGGCCCGTCGTTCCTGAGGTCGCGAATGTAAAGCCGTCGATGGCGCCGCCTGCGAGGGCCTCGGCCACGATCCGGGACCAGCCGCCGAGAGTGGGCTCGCTCAACAGCCGGTTTTCGTCGCCCGCTTCATGCAGGCGAAAGAAGCGGCCGACCACCTCGGAGCTCGCCAGCAGTTCCAGGCTGTCGAGGGCCACGCCATCCGGCCCCAGCGACGTGGCGGCATCCCAGGCAGCCGAGTCCCAGGCGCGGCCGGTGCCGATCGTGGCACGCTCCGCGGCGACCAGAGATGCGACGACGCGCAAGATCGCGCGCTCAGACAAAACGGCACGCATGGCGGGGCTAGTCTCCCGTCACTCGACGATCTTCGTGAAGATCCAGCACCCGCCGCCGGTCGCTGCCAAGACGCGAACATGCAAATCGACATCGCGCGTGCCGCTCGGCAGATCCGCCATATGGTCGAACGAGAGGTCCAGCGTACCGCGAGCCAAAGCCTCATCGATCCGGCCTCGGCATCTGGCCGTGTTCAGGCAAGGTGCAATCTCAAGAAAAAACGGGCGACCCTGCGTTTCCTTTCTGTAGCCGGACAATTGCCGCTCGACCTCGCTGTAGAAAGCGACTTCGTAGTTCGGATCGAGCTTGAGCACGCCGAACGGCAGTGCATTGATCTGGTCGGCCGTCAGCGTTTCAATGGCGGCTGCCAAATCCGGCGAATCGACGTCCAGGCCAGGCGGGGCGTTCATGACTGAAACTCCCGTGCCGAGGTCGTCATGCCAGTTCTCCTGTTGCATCGGTAAATACGGCGATGCCGATGAGGTGGGTTACGGTCTCGCCATCCTCCGATACCGGCAGGACGAGGCGCTCGAAAATCAAAGGCGAGCCGTCACCGAAGTCAAAGCGGGCACCCTGATAGACCCCAGAGCGGTCCCGCATGCAACGACGATATGTGGCATGCAACTCTCCCACGATATCGTCGGTGTCGAGACTGTTGTCGATGACCACCCCATCCAGTTGGCGACCGAGCCGCCCGGTCAGCGCAAATCCGACCGAGACAAACCGGAACGTGGGCGGCGAATGGCTTTCCACACTGACAAGAAAACTATTCGGGCCGAGGCCGAAACGCGCGGGATCAATCTGCGAAAGGCTTGGCAGAGCCTCCCCGGGAAGACCCTGTGTCTGCCAGTTCAGGTAGAAGCGGCGCAGCGCCGGGGTCTTCAGCCGTTGCATCAACCGGCTGCGCGCATCGTTCGCGGGACTCGATCGTCCTAACAGCTGCGCTATGGAAGCAGCCATCGCCCCCATGGAAAACGGCTTGACGAGCACCGTCTCGCCGGCAAGGTCGCCGCCCGTGTCACCCTTGGTCATGAACAGAACAGGCAGTTCCGGCCAGTCCGTGCGCAGGGACAGTGCCAGCGTGGGGCCGCTTGCGAAGGGCAGCAGCACGTCGGTCACCAGAAGATCGAGCCGCCTCAATGTGCGGACGAGGGCGAGTGCCGCCTCCGCACTCCTTGCCTCGAGCACGACGTAGCCAAGGTCGCGCAGATACACGGCGAGCACCTGGCGCAGCGAATCGTCATGATCGACGATCAACACCCTGGCGTTGCCATGCAGACAGGGTTCGGCCGCCAGCGCCGCATCCGCTCCGTTGCCGGCGACGCCGAGCGGCGCGCGCGGCAGAATGATCTCGATGCTCGTGCCGACGCTGAGCTCACTCTCGATGCGGACACAGCCATCCTGGCGGCCTGCGAACCCGCTGACCATGGCGAGCCCGAGGCCGGTCCCCTGGCCCTCGGGCTTTGTCGTGAAAAAAGCCTCCGTCGCACGCGCCACGATCTCCGGCGGCATGCCGACGCCCGTATCGGAGACCGCGATCGAGACATAGTCACCGGCGGGAAGCTGGGGAGGCAGTTCCGTGGACTGAAGATTTCGCGCAAATGATCGTGATCCTGCCGTCCGCCTCCATGGCATCTCGCGCATTCACGGCGAGGTTGAGCAATGCCACTTCCAGTTCATAGGGATCGGCAAGGACATGGCTGATATCATCGGCAACTTCGAACTCGCATCGCATCTTGACGCCGACTGCGTGACGCAGCAGATCGGCGGCCTCGGGAAGCATCCTGGCAAGGTCGATGACCTTGGGCGCCGACTTCTCCCGACGGACGAAGGACATCAACTGACTGACGAGCCTCGTCGCGCGATCGACCGCCTTCTCGCCCTGGTCGATGATAGCAAGTCCGACCGAATCATCGGTGCGCGCACGCAGCAACGTATAGCTGCCGCTGATCGCCATCAGAACGTTGTTGAAATCATGCGCAACGCCACTGGTGAGCTGGCCCAGCGCCTCGAGTTTCTGAACCTGCAGGAGGTTGGTCTGGATTTCCTCGCGCCGACGCATTTCGGCCGCAAGTTCATGGGCTGCGTCCTCAAGCGCGCGGGTGCGCGCCTGGACGAGACGTTCAAGCTCATCACGCGATTGCTTGAGCACCTGCCGCGCCTCGACGAGCTCGGTGATGTCCGTGCTCGTTCCGAACCATGTTTCTATCTTGCCCGCGGCATTGCGCACCGGCAGCGCGCGCGCCAGCACCCAGCGGTAGACGCCGTCATAGCGGCGCAGGCGATGCTCCCTCTCGAACGGCTGGCCGGTGATGAGCGATTGGAGTCTCATCTCTTGGGAAAGCTCGCGATCTTCGGGATGCACGAGTTCATGCCAGGGAATTAACTTGAAGCCGAAGGAGACTCCGAGGAAGTCGAGGAAGCGCGCATTGGAATAGAGGGTGTTGCCCTCGGCGTCGGACGCCCAGATCATCTGCGGCATCGTGTCCGCGAGCGTTCTGAACCTCGCCTCGCTTTCCGCGAGTTTCTCGAGCGACCGCTTCCTTTCGGTGATGTCGCGGCCTTCCGGCAGCAGGAAGACGATGGCCTGCGACGAGTCCCTGATCGGGCGGATGCTGAAGTCCAAGATCGCCGGACGATTTTCGGCGGCACTCACCTCGACTTCATAGTGAACCGGCGTGCCCGCGGCTGCCTCGGCGATGGCACCCTTCAGCCGCTCGGGCGCGTGCGGATCGGGGGATCGCGTCCACCAAGGTGTTTCCCAGAGCGGCCGCCCGATGATTGCCTCCCGCGGGACACCGGCAAACCTGATCGCAGCCTGGTTGGCTTCCAGGACGATGCCATCGGGGGAGAGCACACCCATCAACTGGAACGTCGTATCGAACACGGCGCGGAACCTTGCCTCGCTGTCTGCGAGCGCGGTTTCCGCCCGCGTGCGTTCGACCGCCGCCCAGGTCCGCTCGGCAACCTCGTCGGCCAGGCGTTCGTCGGCCGTCGTCCATTCACGCGGGACACGCTGATGCACGAACAAGACAGCCTGCAACCGGCCATCCTTCACAAGCGGAACCGCGATGGAGGCCCGATGATGGTCGGCGGCGAAGGTCGCCGCCACCTCCGCGGAGACCTGCGCAAGCGGTTCCGTATCCGTATTCGCGTAGCTGACGGTCGTGCCGCGGCGGAGCAGGGCCACGATCGGCGCACCATAGTCCTTCAACCGGCGGCGGCCCGTCCGGCTCGGCATGTCGCCCGCGACCCAGTCCTCGCGGAAGAGCACGTATTCCCCATCCGAGGAAATCTCCGCATAGCCGACCCTGTCCGCTTCGAGATGAGTTCCGAGAAGGAAGGCGGCTTCCCGCATGATCCTGTGCGCATCCTTGAGCGGGCTGATCCGGTCGGAGAGCCTCAGCAGAAAGACGTGGTTGGCGGCATCGACCGCATCCGGCGTGATCTCCTGGAATTGCCGAAGGGCGTGGCGGATCACCTCGCTCGCGCTCCGGTAGCGGCCGGAGGCAACACGCTCCCCAACATAGGCTGTCAGTTCCGGTGTCAGCGAAACATTCAGGGCGGCACGGGAGGGCATAGGTCGATCCCGCAGAAGGTGGGCAGGTAGCAATCTTTGCTACCCTTTGAAACGCATGGCCAGCGGAATTTGCGGCTTCATTGCCTCTCTGAACTGATGTTTTGTTAATGTAACCATAAGCATGAAGTCCGGCCGGTGGCTGGCGGACCCCATGCGGCGTTGCTTCGATCAACGGCTCCTCGATGAGCCGTGTGAACACGATACCCGGGGTATTCCGCTCATGCCGCAGAGACGCCAGGTCGATTTTGCTGCGCAACAACCCCTGGGCGAGATCTACGAAGCGATGCCTCCCAGGTATGGGGACCCAGAAACAAAGTCTTTTTGCCTTGATGCGGCGAGGTCTACTGCGCCCGCAGGCCGGCAGATCGTCCGCTCCTGTGAGCGGCGACCGCGGCGCCACCCGGCGGCAGCCGCGCCGACTATAAAAGGAAAGACATCATGGATACGCCCGTCGTTCTGATTACCGGTGCCCTCACCGGCATCGCCCGCGCGACCGCCTCTGCTTTCGCGCAGAGCGGTGCGAAGGTGGTCGTCTCCGGCCGCCACGACGACGCCGGCCGCGCGCTCGCCGCCGAGTTGCGCGGCGCCGGCGCGGAGGCCGAGTTCATCCGCGCCGATGTGCGGCATGAGGCGGATGTCCGTGCCCTGGTCGACGAGACGGTGGCGCGCTTCGGGCGCCTGGACATCGCGATCAACGCCGCCGGCACCGAGGGCAAGCCCGGCCCGGCCGTCGACCAGACCGCCGAGAGCTACGCCGCGACCTTCGACACCAATGTGCTCGGCACCATCCTGAGCATGAAGCACGAGCTGCGCATCATGCAGGCGCAGGGCCGCGGCAGCATCGTCAACATCTCCTCCACCTTCGGGCATGAGGGCGGGGCGGGCGCATCGGTCTACGCCGCCAGCAAGCACGCGGTCGAAGGCCTGACGAAGTCGGTGGCGCTTGAAGCCGCCCAGTTTGGCGTCCGCGTGAACGCCGTGGCGCCCGGCCCCATCCAGACCGCCATGCTGGATCGTTTCACGGGCGGCGAGGACGGCAAAGCCTACCTCGCCACCCTCAACCCGCAGAAGCGCATCGGCCGGCCGGAGGAGGTTGCCAACGCCATCCTCTACATCGCATCCGATGGGGCAAGTTTCGTCACCGGTCACATCCTCACCGTCGATGGCGGCAAGTCGGCCGGCTAGGATAGACTGCGCGGACGCATTCAAGGAGCACGATCATGAGTGACAGAATCGAGAAAGTTCCCGGGCCCGACCATCCCATCACCATCGAGCCCAATCCGAACCGCGTCGTGGTGATGCTCGGCGGCCATACGCTTGCGAAGACGAGCCACGCGCTGACCCTGCGGGAAGCGAGCTATCCGGCCGTCCAATACATTCCGCGCGCCGATGTCGACATGGCGCTGCTCGCCCGGAGCGCGCACACGACCTACTGCCCCTACAAGGGCGACTGCTCCTACTACAGCCTGCCCGAGGCCGCCGAGCGCGGAGAGAACGCGGTCTGGACGTATGAGGCGCCGTTTTCCGCTGTCGCCGCGATCAAGGATCACCTGGCCTTCTACCCGGACCGCGTCGCAATAAAGGAGGACCGCCTGCCGTAGCAACGACATGATCGGCGGGGCATAGAGGTGGCCGTACCCCGCCCGAGCCGCAGGAGCCACCGTGCCCACTCCTATCGCCTCCATCGTGCCGGCGCTCCTCGGCGTCCTCATCGCCGAGGTCGCCCTTGGCATGATGACGACGCTCATCCCGCTCGACCTGACCGCGCATGGCGTGCCTGACGGCGTCATCGGCGCCGTCGGCTCCGCCTACTTCCTTGGCTTCCTGCTCGGCACGCTGACCTGCGCGCGGCTGGTACGCGCCGTCGGCCATATCCGCGCCTTCACCGTCTTTCTGGCGCTCGGCGCGGATTGCGCCCTGTTGATGACCGTGACCGACCGGCCGCTGGTCTGGGCGGGGCTGCGGCTCATCATGGGCTGGCAGCTCAGCGGCATGTTCCTGGTCGCCGAAAGCTGGCTCAACGACAAGACCGACAATGCCAACCGCGGCAGGACCTTCGGTGCTTATCTGCTTGTCTCCTGGGGCGGCGCCGCGCTCGGTCCCCTCGCTTACGGCCTGCTGAGGGACACCGACCGTTCGCTGATCATGGTCGGCCTCGCCTTCGCCACGGCGCTGGTGCCGATGGCGCTGACCCCCGTCTCGAACCCGCCGCTCGGCGAGCGCCGCCGCTTCACCCTCAGGCAGTTGTTCAACACCTCTCCGATGGGGGCGACCTGCGTCATCGCCTCCGGCCTCGTGAACAGCTCCTTCTATACCCTCTCGCCGCTCTACCTCGAGCACCACGGGCACAGCCCGCATCAGATCCCGAGCTTCCTCTCGGCCGCCCTGGTCGCGGCGCTCGTCGTGCAATACCCAGTCGGCATGGCCGCGGACCGCTTCGGCCGGCGGCCGATGACGGTTGTGGCTCTGAGCCTCGCGGTCATCGTCTCGATCCTGTTCTCGTTTCTGGGCAGCGCCCCCTTCTGGGTGCTGGTGATGCTGGGCGCGATGCTGGCGGGGGTTACGGCTCCGCTCTACGGCCTCGGCGCCGGGCAGACCAATGACCGGGTCGCACGCTCCGACTATGTGGCGGCCAGCGGAGGACTGCTGTTCGGCTGGGCAGTCGGCTCCAGCGTCGGCCCGGTCGTTGCCGGCGTCATCATGGCCCGTGCCGGGACCAACGCGCTGTTCGTCTTTCTGGCCGTGACGCTACTGGCGCTCTCGGGCTTCACTCTGCTGCGGATGCGCCAGCGCAAGGGCGTCGAGAGCGAAAGCGCCTACGTCCCGGCGCGGCGGGCGCCGTCGATCCTGCCTGAACTGGATGAGCCGCCGTCGCCCTAGCTCGTGGGGGCCGCGGCCGGCCGAGGCAACAGCACATAGAGCTGGCCCGGGGCATCCATTGCGCCCGCGGCGCTCTCCGCCGGCGCTCCGGCACCGAAGAACAGATCGGCCCGCAGCGGGCCAGTGATCGCCGAGCCGAGATCCTGGGCGACCGTCATCCGTTGCAGCGGCGCATGGGAGACGGGGTCCGTCGTCGCCAGCCAGACCGGCGCGCCGAGGGGCAGGAAGCGGTCATCGACTGCGATCGAACGGCCGGGCGTGAGGCTTACCCCCAGCGCACCGGGCGGGCCCTGGCCCTCGGACAGCTCCGGCGCGGTGCGGAAGAACACATAGGACGGGTTGCGGTCCATGATTGCCCGTGCCCGTTCCGGATGCGCTTCCAGCCAGGCGCGGATGCTCTGCTCGGTCACGTCATTCGCCGCCAGCAGCTTGTCCCGAACCATGACGCGGCCGATGGGAACATAGGGGCGGCCGTTCTTGCCGGCATAGGTCACGCGCATCACGCTGCCGTCCGGGAGCTTGATGCGACCCGAGCCCTCGACCTGGAGGAAATAGGCGTCGACAGGATCCGCGATCCAGGCGATCGCCAGGTCGGTGGTGTTGAGCGCACCGTTCTCGATCTGAAACCGGTCGAAGTAGGGCACGATCTGCTGGCTCTGCAGCCGGCCGACGACCGTGACGCCCGGCTGGGCGGGATCGAAGAGCCCAAGATCGAAGGTAACGAGGTCGGGCGGCAGGCCCAGCAGGGGCGTCTGATACGGCCCCTCCTGGATCGTGTCACCGGCGACCTCGGGCTCGAAGTAGCCGGTGACGGTCGCAGTCGCGCGGCCGAGCTGGGACACGCGGTAGGGCTGGAATTCGGCCTGGAAGAAGGCGCGGGCGGCGGCATCATTCGCCGGCGGCACGTCCTTGGCCTCGGCGCAGGCCGGCCCCCACTGAGCCGCCTTGCCGCCCAGCCTTGCGGCATCTCCCGATCCGCCGAGCGACTGATCGGGCGGGAAATACTGGATACGGTCGCAGCTCACCACGAAGGCGCCAAGCGCGGCCGCGGGCTTATCGGACGCCCATCCCGGCAGATCGCTGAAGGCGACAGGCTGCAAATCCATCGGCGCCTGCTGCCCTGGCCCCTGCAGCCCGGCACAGCCGGCCAGCAGGCCCAGCGACAACGCGGTCGTCAGGTCTGCGGCCCGTCTCCGCCTGATCAAGCCAAGCCTCAAGCGCTGCGGGCGGCGGCCAGGCGCCAGGTCTGGTCCCGCATGCCCAGATCGCGCTCGAAGGTCCAGAGATCGACCATCTCCGTCGTCCCTTCGGTGCCCGATACCGGCTGCGCATCGCGGCCCAAGGTGATGTTGAGCTGGTCCGAGACGAAGCGCACGGTGATGTCGGCCACCTTCTCCGCCAGCTCCACGGCCACGATCGCCGCCGTCGAGATCTCCTTGATCTCGGTGCGTTGCGTCTCCTGTGCCGTCTCCCGCGCGGCTATCGACATCTCGAAGGCGCGATAGGTTTCGTCCGTCAGCAGAGAGCGCAGGGTCACGCGATCACCCCCCGCGAAGGCCGCGACGATCGTGCGGAACGTGTTCTCGGCTGCCTCCAGGAAGCGGGCGGGATCGAAGCTGGTATCGATGGTGCGCAGCCGGCGCAGCTGCTCGCCGAGCGGTGACGCCGGATCGGGCAAAGGCCGCACAGGGCGCGCGGGCACCGGCTCGGCGCGCCCCTCGATCACGGTCGGTTTCGCGTCCCGCGCATTGGGTGCGTTTCGGGCAGCCACCGGCGGCGCGGGACGCGGACGCCCCTCAAACCCCGTGCGACGCCCGAGGATGCTCCGCAGCCGCAGGATCAGAAACGCGGCGATCAGACCGAAGAGGACAATGTCGACCGGGAAGCCACCGGACAAATTCATGAACATCCGTTCCATGCGCGCAGCCTTACGACTCGCGCCATGCCTTTCACGCGTGACATAGGACCGGGGCAGTCGCGCCGCAACTTAATCGCATTCGGCCATCCCCCTTCTGGGTCGGCACTGCACCCAGTGCCTGCCTTTGCGCAGACGCCTATATACCGCCGCATGATTCTCATCCGCCATGGCCAAAGCGAATTCAACCTGCACTTCTCAGCGACCCGGGTCGATCCGGGCATCCCCGACCCGAAGCTCACGCCCCTCGGTCAGACCCAGGCCGAAGCCGCGGCCGAGGCGCTGGCCGATGCAGGCATCACGCGCATCATCGCCTCCCCCTATACCCGCGCGATGCAGACGGCCGCGCCCTTTGCCCGCCGCCTGGCGCTGCCGGTCACCATCTCGCCCCTGGTGCGCGAGCGCTATCATTTCGTCTGCGACATCGGCAGCCCGGTCTCGGCGCTCCGCGCGCAATGGCCGGAGCATGACTTCGGCGACCTGCCCGAAACCTGGTGGCCGGCGGAAACGGAGACCGAAGCCGAGGCCCTGCTTCGCGCCAGGGAGTTCCACATCGCCATGGCCGCCCAGCCGGACCATGCCCAGACCCTCGTCGTCACCCACTGGGCCTTCATCCGGGCGATGACCGGCCTGAGCCTCGGCAACGGGGAATGGATCGTCATCGAACCGGAGGAAACCGCGCCGCTGCCGCAATGAGCGGGCGGACAACCGTCGCTGGCGCGAAGTCTCTGGCGCGCCACGCGCCCCGATGGTAACGCAGCGCCGACCGAGATCTAGAGGGAAGCCATGTCACAGCAAGCCGCTCCTACCGGGCAAACCGCACCCCCGCTCGTGGTCAATGCGCAATATGTGAAGGATCTGTCCTTCGAGGTTCCGGGTGCGCCGCAGATCTATTCCACCCTGCGCAACCCGCCCCAGGTCGCCGTCAATCTCGACGTGCAGGTCAAGCGCCTGACCGAGGAGCAGCTGGTGTTCGAGGTCACGCTCGTCGCCCGCGTGGAGGCCACCAAGCCGGCCGAACCCGCCGCGAACGGGCTCAGCGGTGGCGAGGCTGCCGCCATCGTTTTTCTCGCCGAGCTGTCCTATGCCGGCATCTTCACCCTCAACGGAATTCCGGACAACCAGATCGAGCCCGTGCTCGTGGTCGAGGGCCCGCGCCTGCTCTTCCCGTTCGCCCGCAACATCCTGGCCGACGTCACCCGTGACGGCGGCTTCCCGCCCGTGCTGCTCGGCCCGATCGACTTCCTCGCTCTTGTGGCATGCGCGACGCCAGCAGCCCGCGGCCGGCCCCGACGCGGCCAATAGCTGAGCCACGGCGATTCTGACTGGGCAGTCGCGGCTCGCCGGGGTCATCGGCTGGCCGGTCTCTCACTCACGCTCACCGCGCCTGCACGGCTTCTGGCTGGATCGTTACGGCATCGACGGCGCCTACGTCCCTCTGCCGACGCCACCCGAGCGCTTCGCAATCGCCGTGCGCGGGCTGGCCGCGGCAGGCTTCGCCGGGCTGAACGTCACCATCCCGCACAAGGAAGCCGCTTTCGCCCTCTGTGACGAGGTGGCGCCGCTGGCGCATCAGGCAGGGAGCGGTCAATACGCTGGTCTTCGCCGAGGGCCGCATCCTCGGGCAAAATACCGACGGCATCGGCTTCCTCGCCAATCTCCGCCAATCGGGCATCGATCCGGCGGCGGGTCCGGTGCTCATGCTCGGCGCGGGCGGCGCCGCGCGGGCCATCGCCGCCAGCCTGTTGGCGGCGGGGGTGCCCGTCACGCTTGCCAATCGGACCGGCGCGCGCGCCGCGCAGCTCGCCGCGACCCTGCCGGGCTGCTCGGTAATCGACTGGAACGAGCGCCACGCGGCTCTCGCTGGCCATGCGCTGCTGGTCAACACCACCTCGCTCGGCATGGCGGGGCATGCCGGCCTCGACATCGACCTCGACCGCGCGCTGCCCGCCCTCAGCGTGGCCGACATCGTCTATGTTCCTCTGGAAACGCCGCTAATCATCGCCGCACGCGCCCGTGGCTTGAAGACGGCGCCGGGGCTGGGCATGCTCCTGCATCAAGCCGCGCCGGGCTTTGCCGCCTGGTTCGGCGTGACGCCGGAGGTCGACGAGGCGCTGTACCGCTTTGTGGCCGCCGACCTGCTGACACCGCCGCGAAAGTGATGGGTTCTTGAAGGTTATCGGCCTGACCGGCGGCATCGGCATGGGCAAGTCGACTGCGGCCAAGCAGTTCCGGCGCAGCCGCATCCCGGTCTTCGATGCGGATGCTGAGGTGCATCGCCTGCAGGGCCGCGGCGGCGCGGCGGTGCCGGCCATCGCCGCGGCCTTTCCGGATGTCGTGCGCGACGGCGCGGTGGACCGGGACCGCCTGCGCGCCGTCCTGACGGCGGAGCCCTCCGGCTGGAAGACGCTGGAACGTATTCTGCACCCCCGCGTCCGGGCTGCTCGCCGGGCCTTCCTCGCGCGCTGCCGTCGCCAGGGGTTTCGCATCGCGGTGCTGGACGTGCCGCTGCTGCTCGAGACCGCTCCCAATCCGGATGTGGACATCGTGCTGGTCGTCTCGACCTCGGCCGCCAACCAGAAGGCGCGCCTGCGCCGCCGCCGGCGCATGAGCGAGGCCGAAATGGCCGGCATCCTCAGCCGCCAGATGCCCGATGCGGAGAAGCGCCGGCGCGCGGATGTGATCGTGAAGACGGGACTTTCCAGGCGGCACGCCCAGGCTAAGATCATTCGCCTGGTTCAGGAGCTTCGCGCATGACCCGCATCGCATGGTCAAAGGTTCCGGTCATCACGATCTATTTCTGGTCCATCAAGCTCATGACGACTGCGATGGGCGAGGCGGTATCGGACTCGCTGCTGCATGACTTGAACCCGCTGCTCGGGGTCTCGATCGGTGCGGCCGGGTTCGTGGCGGCCCTCGTCATCCAGTTCTCTGCCGACAGATACGTGCCCTGGATCTACTGGCTGCTCGTCGCGATGGTGGCCGTCTTCGGCACGATGGCCGCGGATGTGCTGCACAAGCTCGGCATGTCCCATCTCGCCGCGACGGGCCTCTACGGCATTCTGCTCCTCGGCATCTTCGCCTGGTGGCAGTCGAGCGAGAAGACGCTGGCGATGCACAGCATCACCACGGTGCGGCGTGAAAGCTTCTACTGGGGGACGGTCTTCATCAGCTTCGCCTTCGGCACCGCCGCCGGCGACATGACGGCGGACACGCTGCATCTCGGCAATTTCTGGTCCGGGATTCTCTTCGCAGTCCTCTTCGCACTTCCCATGATCGGCTATCGCCGGCTGGGGTGGAACGGCGTCTTCTCGTTCTGGTTTGCCTATGTGATGACTCGGCCGCTCGGCGCGTCCTTCGCCGACTGGTTCGGCAAGCCGCATCACAAGGGCGGGCTTGGCTTCGGCACGATACCGGTCGCGATCACCCTCACGATCGTCATCATCTTGTTGGTCGGCTATCTGACGGTGACCCGCAGAGATGTCGAACGACAGACCGTGGTTGCCGGTTGATCCAGGCCAAGCCGAGCGCCGACTCGGCGACCATGTGCTAAGTTCTGAACAAGACTTTCTTCGAAAGGCATCCATGTCTGACTGCGCTGGCCTGATCCGGGTGTCCGGCTATTCCGGACAAAGATCCGTTCTGTTCGACACTGAAACCACCGGCCTTGACCACAGAGAGGGCCATCGGATCATCGAGGTCGCCGCGCTAGAGCTGATCAATGACCTGCCGACCAACCGGAAGTTCCATCACCTCATCCACCCGGAGCGTGACATCCCTGAAGATGCTACCCGCATCCACGGCATGACGCTGGAGCACCTGCGCGAGAAACCGGTCTTCAAGCTGATCGCGGAGGAGCTGATCGCCTTCCTGGGCCCCGACGAGATGCTGGTGGCGCATAATGCGCCCTTCGACTTCGGCTTCCTCAACGCGGAATTCACCCGGCACGGTCACCCGCTGCTGCCGCCGACCCGCATGGTCGATACGCTGGCCATGGCGAAGACGCGTTTCCCTGGCATGCCCAACAGCCTCGACGCGCTTTGCCGGCGATTTGGGATCGATCTCTCGGAGCGCACGTCCCACAACGCGCTGCTGGACTGCAAGCTGCTGGCCGAGGTCTATATCGAACTGACGGGAGGCCGCCAGCGCGGCCTGTCCCTGGCGGTCAGTGCAGACACCTTCGCCATCGCGACCTACGAGTCGCGTCCTGACCGGACCATCCGCCACATCGCGGTGTCCGAGGAGGAGCTGGCGCGGCACGCGAAGTTCCTGGAGCGTGTGCGCAACCCGATCTGGCTGGCGGGCGCTGCGGCTTAGAAGTCGGTGCAGCGGCCCTTCTGCTCCCAGTCGCCGAAGCGCGTCGGTTCCGGGCCTTTCGGGCCACCGATTTCTCGCGGCATGGCGTTCGGCTCGACAGGCGGCGTGTCCTGTGCCGGCGGCGGATTGTCCTGAGGAACGGGACGCGGATCTGATTGGGTCATGATCTTAAAATAGCCTCCGAAGGATGAACGGCAAGGATGCCACTACTGCGCGGGCGGCGGGTTCTTCGCCGCGGCGGCGGCGGCCGCATCCGCCTGTGCCTTCAGCCCCGCCAGCTGTGGGTCGGACCTGATCGCCAACGCCTTAGCCCAGGCCGCCGAGGCTGCCGCCGGATCGTCCATGCTCGCCTCCAAATTCCCCAGCAGGACAAAGCCCTGCCGGGCCTGAGCGCTATGCGGATCGAGGGTCGCAATCTTAGCCTGCAGCATCGCGAGCATCGCCTGGTCTTCCTGCATCTGCTCCTGCGCCGCGGCGACGCGGGGTGCGAGCGGCGCCGCCGGCATGTTCGGTGTCGCTCCGGGCAGGTAGAGCGCGAGCCCGGCGAGCGGCAGCAGCACGATGAGCGCCGGCAACAGCCAGCCGATGCGCCCCGGCCTCGGTAAAGCCTCTTCCACCGCAGACGCCATCGTCAACAACCGTCGCTCGACTTCGAGCCTGGCCTGCGCCTGCTCCACAGGGCCGATGCGCCCGCGCTCGCCCTCGTATTCCAGCTCCACCAGCTGCGCCCGATAGAGCGCGAGCGCGGATTCCCGACGGCCGCGCAGCCGGATGCGGGTCTGGGCGACCACGAAGGGCGTCATCACGATCAGCGACAGGACGATGAAACCGATCCAGATCATGGCCGCAGCAGACTTTCCAGCCGGACGCGCTCGGCTTCGGACAAGGGTGCAGGGCCGGAAGACGGCCGCCACCGCCGCTGCCAGATAGCGAAGAAGGCGATGCCGAGGCCCAGCAGGAGGGCGATTACCGGCGTGCCCCATAGCAGCGCCGTCATGCCATCGAACGGCGGCTTGAGCAGGATGAAGTTGCCGTAGCGCTGGACCATGTAGGCGATGATCTGCGGGTTCGTCTGCCCCGCCACCACCTGCTGGCGGATGATGGTGCGGATGTCGCGGGCAAGGTCGGCGTTGCTGTCCTCGATGCTTTCGTTCTGGCAGACGAGGCAGCGCAACTGCTGGCCGATGGTCTCAGCCCGCGCCTCTTGCGCGGGGTTCGACAGCAACTCGCTTGGATCGCTGACGGCGCGCGCCGTGCCGATCGAGAGCATCAGGCCGAGCAGCAAAAGTAGAAGAAAGTTTTTGCTTCTTTTTACAAAAAGAAGCGCTTGCTCCGGCTGTCTCATGATGCGGTTTTTTCCGCACGTGCCAGCAACGGCACGATGTCCCGCTGGACGACCGTATCGGTCAGCGCCCCGGCGTAGCGCCAGCGCACGATGCCGCCGCCGTCGATGAAGTAGGTCTCGGGAACACCGTAGACGCCCCAGTTGATGGCCACGCGGCCCGGCCGGTCCACGGCGATCCGCGCATAGGGGTTGCCGTTCTGGGCGAGGAAAGCCTGGGTCGCGCCCGGCGCGTCTTTGTAGGTGATGCCCCAGATGGGCAGGCCCTGTTTGGCGATTTCAGCGAGCACGCCGGCTTCCTGCATGCAGGGCACGCACCAGGAGGCGAAGAAGTTCACCAGCATCGGCTGCTTCGGGTTCTGCAAATCGGCACCGGTGAATCCGGCCCCGCTGAGCCCAGGCAAGTCAAAGTCGGGCACCTTCTTGCCGATGAGCTGGCTCGGCAGGCTATGCGGGTCGAACTCGCCCTTCTGCATGCGGGCGAGCATCATGGCCCAGCCGCCACCTGCTGCCGCCAGCACCGCCAGCGGCACGCCCAGCATCAGGCGCCGGCCAAGCACGCGCGGCGGCTGCTGCACCTCGCTCATTCAGCGGCCTGCGGCATAGAGACGCCAGCGGCCCGGCGCGACAGCCGCACCGGCGCGCCGATGCGCAGCCGCCGGTCGGAGAGCGACAGCCCGCCGCCGAAGGCCATGATCATCGCCCCGAACCAGATCCAGGGCGCCAGCGGATTGACGTGGATGCGCAGCACGACGCCGCCGTCGCGCTCGTCGCCCATCGCCACATACAGGTCGCGCAGCCCGTTGGTCTTGATGGAGACATCGGTCGTCGTCTGCTGCTGCAACGGGAAGGCGCGGCGGGCGGGGTGCATGATCGCCACCAGCGCCCCGGTGCGGGCGTCAGTCACCTGCAGCGTCGCGATCCGCGCCGCATAATCCGGCCCCGGCTGATCGCGCAGGGAGACGAGTGTCCAGTCGAAGCCGCCGGTCTTCACCGTCTCGCCCGGATGCACGAGCTGGATCGTGTGAACGGCGAGCGTCATGCCGACCATGCCGGCGACGGTCACGCCGAGCCCGGCATGACCGATGGCCGCGCCGTAGCTTGCGCGCGGCAGCAGCCGCAGGCGGGACCAGCTCGCGGCGAGAGGGACACGGAACAGCCGGCTGCGCTCGACCAACTCCGCTGCCGGCGACAGCACCATCCAGAGGGCGAAGCCGAAGCCCACAGCCGCCACGCCGCCGAGGCCGTGGAAGGTGATGGCGGTGAGGACGAAGGCCGCGAGCGCCGCCCACCACAGCCGGATGAGCGCCGGCCCCAGTGCCGCGCGCTTCCAGGAGAGCACCGGCCCGAGCCCCATCGCCGCCATCACCGGTGCCGCGAGCGGGATAGCCGTGCTGTCGAAGAAGGGCGCGCCGACGCTGATCTGCTGCCCGAAGATGAGTTGCACGAAGGGCGGATACATCGTGCCCACCAGCACCACCGCCATGATCGAGCACAGCAGGATGTTGTTGAGCACGAGCGCGCCCTCGCGCGAGATCGGCGCGAAGATGCCGGCGGGCACGAGCACCGGCGCGCGGATCGCGAACAGCAGCAGCGAGCCGCCGATGACGATGCCGAGCAGCGCCAGGATGAAGATGCCGCGCGTCGGGTCGTTGGCGAAGGCATGAACCGAGTTCAGCAGACCGGAGCGCACCAGGAAGGTGCCGGAGAGGCTCAGCGAGAAGGTCGTGATGGCCAGCAGCACCGACCAGATTTTCAGCGCCTCGCGCTTCTCCACCACGATGGCCGAATGCAGCAGCGCGGTGCCGGTCAGCCACGGGAGCAGCGAGGCGTTCTCGACCGGATCCCAGAACCAGTAGCCGCCCCAGCCGAGCTCGTAATAGCTCCACCAGGAGCCGAGTGCGATGCCGCAGGTCAGGAAGCACCAGGCGGCGAGCGTCCAGGGCCGCACCCAGCGGCCCCAGGCCGCGTCGACGCGGCCTTCCAGCAGAGAGGCGACGGCGAAGGCGAAGGCAATCGAGAAGCCGACATAGCCGCAGTAGAGAATGGGCGGGTGGAAGGCGAGGCCGGGGTCCTGCAGCAGCGGGTTGACGCCCTGCCCGTCCGCCGGCGGCGGCCAGACGCGGTTGAAGGGGTTGGACGCCGTGAGCGTGAAGAGCAGGAAGCCGCAGGCGACCGCGCCGAGCACGCCAATCACCCTGGCCCGCAGCGCCGAGGGCAGGCCCCGGCCGAAGACAGCGATGGCGGCACCGCAGAGCGAGAGGATGAGGCACCAGAGGAGGATGGAGCCCTCGTGGTTCCCCCAGGTCCCGGTGATCTTGTATATGAGCGGCGTGAGCGCGCTCGAATATTCGGCGACGTTCATCACCGAGAAGTCGGAAACGACGCCGCTCCAGATCAGCGCGAGGAAGGAGAGGCCGACGGCGAGGAACTGACCGAGCGCCAGAGCGGGCGCGGCGGCGATCAGCCTGGCGTCGTTGCGGTGCGCCCCCCAGATGGACAGCACCGCCTGGGCGCCGGCGATGACGCAGGCGAGTGCGATCGCGAAGTGGCCGAGTTCCGGGATCATGCGCGACGCTCTCCCACGCCGGTTGAGCCGAGGATCCACATTCTGAGTGGTGCTCTTGCCGGCGCCATGCTCATTCTCCCGCCATCGCCAATCCTCTGCGCACATCGCTCGCAGGCCTGATCTCATCCATAGCGAAGGATGCAGCGGGTTTGAAGGGTGATCGGCCTCGTTTACACTAGCTTCGCATTAAAGGAGTGACACACGACATGCTCTTCGCCATCACGAACATCGACAAGCCGGACAGCCTCGCCCTGCGCACCAGCACGCGCGAGATCCATCTCGGCTATCTCGACAGCATCGTCACGCAGATCGTCTTCGCCGGTCCGGTGCTGAACGCCGAGGGCCAGTCGATTGGCAGTCTGCTCGTGGTCGAAGCGGAAAATCAGGCGGCGGCGGAAGCCTTCGCGGCGGCGGATCCCTATGCCAAGGCCGGGCTGTTCGAGAGCATGACCATCCGGCCCTACCGTCTAGTCTATAAGGATGGTGCGCGGCTGGCCTGAGGCAGCGCGGCGATGACCGCCTATTGGCTGGTGAAGAGCGAGCCCGACGCGTTCGGCTGGGATCAACAGGTCGCGAATAGGGTCGAACCCTGGACCGGGGTGCGCAACCACACGGCGAAGAACAACCTCAAGGCCATGAAGAAAGGCGATCTCGCCTTCTTCTACCATTCCAACATCGGCAAGGAGATCGTCGGCGTCGTCCGCGTGGCGCGCGAGGCCTATCCTGACAAGACGGCCGAAAAGGGCGACTGGGTCTGTGTCGACATGGAGGCCGTGAGCCCGTTTCCGAAGCCCGTCACGCTCGCCGCGATGAAGGACGATCCGGCGCTGGAGGGGCTGGCGCTGCTCCGGCTCTCGCGGCTCTCCGTGGCGCCGGTCGGCCCGGAGCATTGGGCCCACATCTGCAAACTGGGCGGCTGGAAGGGTTAACCGGACTTGAGGCGTCCGCTCACGAATATTGACTCGACGTAACGCGCCCGCTAACCCCGCCCGGTTTGCAAGGCGTTCGCTGCGCCGGTCATCCTGGCCTCAGCCGATTTCAGCCGGCCTGCCGGCCCGTTTCCTCAAGGACAGTCAATGGTCGTTCGCGCCTTCATCTTCCCCGGGCAGGGCAGCCAGTTTGTCGGCATGGGCCAGGATCTGGCCGCTGCCTTCGGCACCGCCCGGGACGTGCTGGACGAGGTCGACGAGACCCTCAAGCAGCGCCTTTCCAAGATCATGTTCGATGGTCCGCCCGAAGAACTGACCCTGACCGAGAACGCCCAGCCGGCGCTGATGGCGGTATCCCTCGCCGTGCTGCGCGTCATCGAGCGTGACGGCGGGAAGCCTCTGCCGCAGACCGCGGCGCTGGTGGCTGGCCACTCCCTCGGCGAGTATAGCGCTCTGGCCGGAGCCGGAGGCTTATCGGTGTCGGAGACGGCGCGCCTGTTACGATTGCGTGGCAATGCGATGCAGCGCGCCGTGCCGCCCGGCGAGGGCGCCATGGCCGCGCTGCTCGGCACTGACCTCGAACAGGCGACCGCCATCTGCGCCGATGCTGCCCTGGATCCGGATACGGAGAAGCGGCAGGTCGTGCAGTGCGCCAACGACAATGGCGGCGGCCAGGTTGTCATCTCCGGCGACCGGGCGGCGGTGGAACGTGCTGTCGAGTTGTCGCGCCAGCGCGGCATCAAGCGGGCCATGCTGCTGCCGGTCTCCGCCCCGTTCCATTGCGCGCTGATGGCGCCCGCCGCCGATGCGATGGCGGAGGCCCTGGCCGTGACCCCGATCCAGGCGCCGAGGGTGCCCTTGATCGCCAACATCTCGGCCGCGAAAGCGACCGACCCCGTCGAGATCCGCAAGCTGCTGGTGGAGCAGGTCACCGGCATGGTGCGCTGGCGGGAAAGCATCCTCGCGATGGGCGAGATGGGCGTGACGAACTTTGTCGAGCTTGGTGCGGGCAAGGTGCTCGCCGGCCTCGTCCGCCGCATCCTGCCTGACGCGGAGGCGATTTCCATCGGGACGCCGGCCGATATCGAGGCGTTTCTGAAGACACTCTGACGACCGGTCATCATCAAGAACACGTCAAAAACACATCAGGGCGAGGAACCTCCCGTGTTTGATCTGAGCGGCAAAACGGCGCTTGTCACCGGCGCCTCCGGCGGCATCGGCGGCGCCATCGCCCGTGCCATCCACGCCCAGGGCGGCGCGGTCGCGCTCTCCGGCACCCGCCAGCCGGCGCTGGACGCGCTGGCCGCCGAGCTTGGCGAGCGTGTGGCCGTATGCCCCGCCGACCTGCGCGAGGCAGGCTCGGCCGAGGCGCTTGTCGCCGCCGCTGAGACGGCGCTCGGCCCGCTCGCGATCCTCGTCAACAACGCCGGGTTCACCCGGGACATGCTGGCACTGCGGATGTCGGACGCCGATTGGCAGGGCGTGCTGGATGTCGATCTGTCGGCACCGTTCCGGCTCATCCGCGCGGCCCTGCGCGGCATGCTCAAGCGCCGGGCGGGGCGGATCATCAACATCGCCAGCATCGTCGGAGTGACGGGCAATGCCGGGCAGTCGAACTATGCGGCGGCCAAGGCCGGCCTCATCGGCATGAGCAAGTCCCTCGCTCAGGAAGTCGGCAGCCGGGGCGTGACCGTGAACGTGATCGCCCCCGGTTTCGTGCAGACGGCGATGACGGATGGGCTGGCGGAGGCGCAGAAGGCGAAACTGCTGGATGCCATTCCGTTGGGGCGCATGGGCCGCCCCGAGGATATTGCCGCCGCCGCCGTCTATCTGGCGGCGGATGAGGCGACCTGGGTCACCGGGGCCACGCTGCACGTCAATGGCGGGATGGCCATGCTGTAAGACCGCCTGCTGCACCGGCCGTTGGAGACCGTGCGATACGTCCCGTAACGGGTCCAAAATCGGCGGCTCCCCGCGCCGTTGCGGCTGCGGGCTGTTGGCGGGCCGGACAAAACCATGCTAAGCGCGCCAAATTCCGGGCTATACCACTCGGGCGGGCGCAGATGAGGCGCCCGGCCGGAGCAGGCCCGGGCGAAGTCGATCTAAACAACTAGCCGTCACGCAGGAGTATCGAGGCTCATGAGCGAAGTCGCCGACAAGGTGAAGAAGATCGTGGTGGAGCATTTGGGCGTTGAGGAGTCGAAGGTGACTCCGGAGGCCTCCTTCATCGACGACCTCGGCGCCGACAGCCTCGACACGGTCGAGCTTGTGATGGCGTTCGAGGAGGCGTTCAGCGTCGAAATCCCCGAAGACGCCGCTGAGAAGATCAGCACCGTCAAGGACGCGATCGACTATATCGAGAAGCAGAAGGCCGCCTGAGGCGCCCCTTCCATGACGCCTCTCCGTACCATCGAGTTGCGCCGGGTCGTCGTCACCGGCATGGGCATCGTCTCCCCGCTGGGGATCGGCGTGGAACATGTCTGGCAACGGCTCATTGCGGGCCATTCCGGCATCTCGGCCATCCAGTCCTTCGATGTGACTGACCTGCCGGCGAAGGTCGCGGGCGAGGTGCCAGCCGGCATCCGCGCCGAAGGCGGTCTCGACCTTGCCGAGTGGATCCCGGTCAAGGACATGAAGAAGATGGACCGTTTCATCCAGCTCGGGCTGGTGGCGGCTATCGAGGCGGTCGAGGATTCCGGCTGGACGCCCGAGGATGAGGACGATCGCTGCGCAACCGGCGTGATGATCGGCTCCGGCATCGGCGGGCTCCAGTCGATCTACGACGCGTCGGTACAGGTGCATGAGGGCAAGGTGCGGCGGCTATCGCCGTTCTTCATTCCCTCGGCGCTCATCAACCTGGTCTCCGGCCACGTCTCGATCCGCTACGGCTTCAAGGGTCCGAACCACTCCGCCGTCACCGCCTGCGCCACGGGCGTGCATGCCATCGGCGATGCCGCCCGCCTGATCTCCCTGGGCGAGGCGGATGTCATGGTCGCCGGCGGCGCCGAGGCCGCTGTCTGCGCCCTCGGCATCGGTGGTTTCTGCGCCTCCCGCGCGTTATCCACCGGGTTCAACGACACGCCTGCGCGCGCCTCCCGCCCCTGGGACCGCGACCGCGACGGCTTCGTCATGGGCGAAGGCGCCGGGGTGCTGGTTCTGGAGGAATACGAGCACGCGAAGAAGCGTGGCGCCAAGATCTACGCCGAGATCGGCGGCTACGGTCTGTCCGGCGACGCGCACCACATCACGGCGCCCGCCGAGGGCCATGACGGCGCCTTCCGCGCCATGAAGGCCGCCTTGCGCAACGGCGGGGTCGATCCCTCCGAGATCCAATACGTCAATGCCCACGGCACCTCGACGCCGCTCGGCGACGACCTCGAACTCTCTGCGGTGGAGCGCTTCTTCGGCGACGACGCCCGCAACGTCGCCATGTCGTCGACGAAATCGGCGACCGGCCACCTGCTGGGCGCGGCCGGCGCGATCGAGGCGGTGTTCTCGATCCTGGCGATCCGGGATGGCGTGGCGCCGCCGACGCTCAATCTCGACGAGCCAAGCCGGGAGAGCGTGATCGACCGGGTGGCGAAGGTCGCACAGGAGCGGCCGATCAAGGTGGCGCTGTCGAACAGCTTCGGCTTCGGCGGCACCAATGCGAGCGTCATCTTCCGCGCCGCGGCCTGATCGCGGGTGATCGTAGGGCGCCTGGGCCGCGGCTGATGGGGCGCATCGCGCGCTGGCTTCTGCCGCTCATGGTGCTGGTCACGTCTATCGGTGCTGGCCGCATCTACGTCGACCAGACCTGGAACGGGATCGGTCCGCTGCCGCGGCAGACGGATTTCGTGGTGCCGCACGCGCCGACCGAGGTCGTGGCTCAATCGCTGCGACAGGCCGGCATCATCGACGGCGTGCTCGCCTTCCGCGTTGCGGTTCTGCTGACGGGCGAGGACGGCCCGCTGCATTCGGGTGAGTTCGCCTTCCCGGCCAATGCGAGCCTGCGCCAGGTGCTGGATGTGCTGCGTCATGGCCGCCAGGTGGAACACCATCTGACCATCCCCGAAGGCCTCACGGCCCAGCAGATCGCGGCCCTGATCAATGCCGCCCCCGCCATGACCGGAACGGTCACGCCACCGGCTGAGGGCGCAATCCTGCCCAATACCTACGACTACCTGTTCGGTGCGTCGCGGCAGGTGCTGCTGGATCGCGCCGAGCACGCCCTGGATGCGACGATGGCGTCCCTTTGGCCCGCCCGCGCGCCGGGCCTGCCGCTCTCATCGCCAGCCCAGGCCATGACGCTCGCGAGCATTGTGGAGCGTGAGACGGCGAAGCCCGAGGAACGGCCGATCGTGGCCGGGGTTTACCTCAACCGGCTGCGGGCTGGCATGAAGTTGCAGGCGGATCCGACGGTGATCTACGGCGTGAGCAACGGTCGCGGGCTGTTGGACCGGCCACTGGATCATGCGGATTTGCAGGTGCCCGGTGCCTACAACACCTACCTCAACGCGGGGCTGCCGCCGGGGCCGATTGCGGCGCCGGGCATCGCCTCGATCGAAGCCGTGCTGCATCCGGCGGACACGGACGCTCTCTACTTCGTCGCTGACGGTTCCGGCGGCCATGTGTTCAGCCACGACTACAGCGAGCAGGTGCGGAACGTGGCCAAGCTCCGCAAGCGCGACGCTCTCCAGCAAAACTGACGATCCCCGGTTGCTTGTCGTTCAGCATCTGATGCGCGATGCTTGATGCTCCCGTAGGGGCTGGTCATGAGAACAACGCTCTCGATCGACGATGACGTTCTCGCCGCCGCCAAGGGGCAGGCACTCGTTCAGGGCCGCTCGATCGGCGAGGTGATCTCGGACCTCGCGCGCCAGTCTCTTCGCCGCCCGGTCGCTCCAGCCGAGAGAAACGGGATTCCCCTGTTGCCTGTCAGTCGAGAGAAGGCCCAGGTGACGCTCGCGGTCGTCAACGCGCTTCGAGACGAGCAGGCGTGACGTTCCTCCTCGATGTGAACGTGCTGATCGCGCTGACAGCTATCTTCTGGCCCTCGCCGTCGCGCATGATGGGCAACTCGCCAGCCTGGACCAGCGCCTCCCGGTGACGGCGGTTCGCGGCGGCCGCGCAGGGCTCAGGCTGATCCAGTAGCAAAGCCGTGATCGCGGCGCCCGCTGGCAGATCCCGCGCCCATGACCTTATCGGGTTCAAAAGGAACCCGCCGCGTGAGTGATACCGAAGCAGAGACCGAAGCCGGGTCCGAGTCGCCGCATCTCGACGAGAAGCAGCAGAAGCAGGCCGGGGACCGCGCGCCCCCAGGGGCGATCGTCATCCACGAGATCGTCCGCGAGCAGGGCCTGGACGAACTCAACCGATCCGCCGGTTCGCTGGCCTGGTCCGGGACCGCCGCGGGATTGTCGATCGGCTTCTCCTTCGTCGCCCAGGCGACCCTGCAAGCTCACCTGCCGGACACGCCCTGGCGCCCACTCGTGTCGAGCTTCGGCTACAGCCTCGGCTTCCTGATCGTCATCCTCGGACGGCAGCAGCTCTTCACAGAGACGACCCTCACTGCCCTCATCCCGGCGCTGACGCAACGCGACTTGAGCACCTTCGCGCGCACGATGCGCGTGTGGGTCATCGTGCTGTTCTTCAATCTGGCGGCGACCCTGGTCTGGGGCTTCGTCCTGTCCCGCCCGGGGGTCATGCCCGCGGACACGATGACGGCTATGGTGGGCATAGCCGCCAAAGTTCTGGGACCGCACTTCTGGCACACCGTCCTCATGGCGGGGGCAGCGGGCTGGATCATCGGGCTGATGGTCTGGCTGCTGCCGGCGGCCAATGCCAGCCAGCCGATGATCATCATCCTGCTGACCTACACGATCTCGTTCTGCGAATTCCCGCACATCATAGCGGGATCGGTCGAAGCCTCCTTCGCCGCCTTCTCGGGCCATGCAACGGTCGAAGCCTACGTGGTCAAGTTTCTGCTGCCGACACTGCTCGGCAACGTCATCGGCGGCACGCTGCTGGCCGCTCTGCTCAATCATGCGCCCGTCGCAGACACGCTCAAGGGCGGCAAGGACCAAGCGTAAGCACACGCGAATGCGCTTTGGCCGGGTGCCGGCACGCCCCATTTTCCGGGCACCACCGATCACTGACCAAGGAGACCATGATGAGCGATGCGCACGGCAACCCGGCTCACGAGCTGTACCACACCGGGCTGATCAACCAGCATGCGGTCGAAAACCAGGCCATCGAACTGCTGGAGCGGCAGGCTGGCCGAATGGATGAGTTCCCCGAGATGAAGGCGCGCATCCAGCGGCATCTCGAGGAGTCGCGCGTGCAGGCGCAACGGCTGGACCAGCTGCTGGAACAGCACGGCACCAGCGCCTCGACGATCAAGGACACCATGATGAGCTTCATGGGCAACATGGCAGCGCTTGCCCACACGCCGGCGCCGGATGAGGTCATCAAGAACACGCTCGCCAACTTCGCCTTCGAGCACTTCGAGATCGCGGCCTACAAGTCGCTGATCGCCCTGGCCGAGAGCCTCGGTGACACGAACGGCGTGCGGCTGCTGAAGGAGTCGCTCCAGGAGGAGGAGGCGATGGCGGGATGGATCGACCAGAACATCGCGCCGACCACCTTGAAGTTCGCGGCGATGAAGAAGGCCGCCGCGTAACCTTCGCCTGACGAGAAAGGGCCTCGCGCCGCCAGCGCGAGGCCCTTTTTTGCCTACTTCGGTACCACCGTCGGGTTGCCGCCGGGCGTTCCGGCCGGAGGAATAACCGGCATTCGGCTCTGCGCCTGCGGGTGGATGACCGGCATCCGGTTGTCGATCGCCGGGGGTGCGATCACGCCCGACCGCCCCTGCGGTGGAAATGGATTACCCGGATTGGGGAGCGCCGGGTTGAGCGGCCCCGGCGGCTTCGTCGTCATCGGCATGTATGGGTTGACGCTACTCTGGGCCTCGGCCGCCAGCGGCAGGCCGAGGACCGCGGGAATCGCCAGGATCAGCGCCAAGCGCTTCGCAAATCTCATCGTCGTCGCCTCGTATGAATGCCTCCAAGACGTGGGTGGCAGCCCTCTCGCTTGCAGGCGGGGCGCACCATCACGATGAATGGAGATGACAGGGGCCCGTCAGCCTCCGTTCTCCATTCGCAGCCGAGGGGCCGCCGGCTGCCGCAGCGCCCGCTCGGTCGAGACGAAGCCCAGCACGATCATCGCCAGAATGCTCAGAATGACCGTCAGCAACATGATGCCGGGCAGGAAATGCCACTGCGTGTGGAAAACCTGGACGATCACCAGCGCCGCAGCCCCGTCCCCCAGGATGGCCGCCGCCACACCCGCCATGCCGCCCGCCACCGCGAACTCGGTCAGCCAGGCCAGGCGTATCTGCGCGCGGGTGGCGCCCAGCGTTTTCAGCACTACCGCCTCGGCGATCCGCCGCTCGCGCTCGGCCGCGATGGCGCTGACCAGCACCAGGCCGCCGGCGAGCAGCGCCACCAGGCCGACGAGGCTGACCGCGGTCCCGATCTGCCCGAGCAAACTGCGGAGGGCCTGCCAGCACCTGTCCCACATCGATCCCGGTGACGCCCGGCAGCGCATCCGTCACCGCCGCCAGCACCGCGCCCTCCTGTCCCGGGTCCGCCTTCAGCGTCGCGATGAAGGTATGCGGCGCGCCGGCGAAGGGGTCCGGCGTCCCGATCAGCAGGAAGTTCAGCTCCAGCGACTGCCAGTGGATGTCCCGCAGACTGGCGATGCGGAGGTCGAAGCGCCGCCCGAGCACGCTGACCGTCAGGCTGTCGCCGACGCCGACGCCCCAGGCGCGGGCGATCGGCGCGTCGAAAGAGACCTCGGGCGGCCCGAGGTAATCAGATGACCACCAGCGCCCGGCGGTGAGCCGGGTGCCGGGCGGGGGCGTCGCGGCGTAGGTGAAGCCGACATCGCTGCGCAACGGCCAATCGCTGGTGCCCTTGGGGTGGAATTGAGCGACGGGGGTGCCGTTGATGGCAAGGATGCGCGCCCGGAGGCTCGGCAGCTCGTGCAGGTCATGGGCGACGTGGGTCGCCTGCACCGCCGCCTGGAACTTCGGCAGGTCGGCAGGCTGGATGTCGATGAAATAGAAGCTTGGTGCCGCGCGAGGCAGTTCGCCTGCGAATTCGGTCATGAGGTTGCCGCGGATCTCCGCGACCGCGACCAGCACGGTCAGGCCCGCGCCCGCCGACATCAGCATGAGCGGCAGCGGTGATCCCGGCCCCGCCAGACGCCGCAGGGCGAGCGCCACGGCAATGCTCCGGGGCGTCGGCAAGGCTGGCAGCAGCCGGCGGATCAACGCCGCCACGCCGCGCAGCAGCAGCAGCGTGCCGATGGCGCCGGCGCAGAAGCCGAGGGCAAGTTCGGCGCGCGGGACCGAAAGCGCCGCCAGCGCGATCAGCACCGCGACCAGCGCCACCTCGACGGCGGCAGCGATCGGGCTCCATGGGACGCTGCCGGGAAGGGCGGCGGCGCGGAACAGCGCGGCGCCGGATATTGCGGCCGCCCGGCGCAGCGGCCGCAGGGCGAAGATGATGCCGACGAGCAGCCCGAAGACCGCCGCCAGCAGCAGCGGCCGCGGATAGAGGCCGACGTGATGCGGCACCGGCAGGCGGCCTTGCAGCAGCGGCAGCACGAGCACCGGCACGATGGCGCCCACCAGCAGGCCCGCAAGAATGCCGGGAACGCCGAGCACCGCCAGCTGCAGCCCGTGGATCGCGCTCACCATTCGGGCGGACGCGCCGAGGCAGCGCAAGGTGGCGATGCTGCGCGCCCGCGCCGTAAGCCACGCCTCGACGCCGTTGGCAACGCCGATGCCGCCGACCAGCAGGGCCGCGAGCCCCAGCAGCGTCATGAACAGCGCCGCCTGATCGACGAAGCGCGAGAGGTCCGGCGCCGCGTCGCCCGTCGTGCGGATCCGCCACGTGGCCTGCGGGAACCGCGCCTTCAGCGCTGCGACCGTTGCCGGCACGGTGGCACCGGGCGGAAGCGCCACCTGCATCTCGTAGCTCACGAGGCCGCCGGGCGCGACCAGCGGCGTGCCGGCGAGCGCCGGCAGCGACACGAAGGCCTTGACGCCGAACAGCCGGCTATCGGCGATGCGGTCCGGCGAGTCCGCGATGGTCCCGCGATAGGCGAGCGGAACGCCGCCGAGCGTCACCCGATCTCCCGGCTTCAGGCCGAGCGTCTGCGCGCCAGTCGGGTCGAGGACGAGGCCGGGGCGGCCATCGGACCCCTTCCGCAGCGTGGGGAACTGACCCGGCGGGTTGGTCGAGACGGCGCCGATCAGCGGCCAGTCCAGGCTCGCCGCCTTGGCGGCCACCAGCAGCCGGTGGCCGGAAGGCGCAACCAGGATCGACCGCGTCTCGACCGTCTCCGACACCCGCGCGCCGCGCCCGGCGAACCAGGCTTCGACCGCCGGGGGAAACGGTGCCAGGCTGGTGGAGAGCGCAAGATCGCCGCCGAGGATGGCGCGGCTGTCCTCGGCCAGTCCCTGGCCCAGTGCGGCACGAAGAGAGCCGATGCCGGCGATGGCCGCCACACCCACGCCAAGGCAGAGCAGCACGATGATGAGGCCGCGGGTGCCGCCGCGCAGATCGCGCAGCGCGATCCGCCAGGCGATCGCCATCATGCCAGAAGGCCGTTGCGGATCGTCACCGTCCGGTCGCACCGCGCCGCCAGGGCCGGGTCATGGGTGATCAGCAGCAGGGTGGCGCCGGCATCCCCGCAGAGCGCGAACAGCAGATCCATCACGAGGCGTCCGGTCTCGGTATCGAGGTTGCCGGTCGGTTCATCCGCCAGCAGCAGGCGCGGACCCGGGGCGATGGCGCGCGCCAGAGCCACCCGCTGCTGTTCTCCGCCCGAGAGCTGCGATGGCCGGTGCGTGAGCCGATGCCCCAGCCCGACGCGGCTGAGCGCCTCCGCCGCGACCGAGGCGGCATCGCGGCGGCCGGCGAGTTCCAGCGGCACGGCGACGTTTTCCAGGGCCGTCATGGTGGGGATGAGGTGGAAGGACTGGAAGACGATCCCCAGATTGGCGAGACGGAAGCGCGCCCTGGCATCCTCGTCCAGCGCCGCCAGATCGGTGCCGGCGACGGTGATCGCACCGCCGCTCGCCCGCTCCAGCCCGGCCACCAGCATCAGCAGGCTGGTCTTGCCCGAACCCGAAGGACCGAGAATGCCGATCCGCTCCCCCGCCTCGACATCGAGATCAATGCCCCGCAGGATCGTGACGGGTCCGGCTGCCGCCGGAATACTCAACCGCAGGTCGCGGAGACTGATGATGGACGGGCGGGACGACGCCGCAGGCGATGGATCGGTCATGCTCCCCCCATATAGGCGCGCCATGGGCCGCGCGCAGCGCGCATTCCTCGTGACATTGCTGCTCCTCGCCGGGGTTGTCCCGTCCGTGACCCAGGCGAAGGCGGCTCCCGCCCAGGCGCCCGTCCACCTGATGATCCTCGGCGATTCACTCACCGCCGGTTACGGCCTGCCGCCGCAGGATGGCTTCCAGGCGCGGCTGGCCGCGGCCCTGAAGGCCCGTGGCGCCGATGTCGTGCTGGTGGATGCCGCGGTCTCCGGCGACACCTCGGCCGATGCCGCGGCGCGGCTGGATTGGGCGCTGGGCGGCGGCGAGGTGGATGCCGCGCTCGTCGAGCTTGGCGGCAATGACGGGCTGCGCGGGCTCGACCCGGCGCTCATGGAGCATAATCTGAACCATATCCTCGACACGCTGCAGGCGAAGCACATCCCGGTGCTGCTGAGCGGCATGATTTCACCGCCCAACCTCGGCACCGCGTATGGCGACCGTTTCGCCGCGGTCTTCGCCCGGCTGGGGAAACGACCCGGCGTGCTCTACGACCCGTTCTTTCTGGACGGGCTGGTGGGGCATCCGGAGGATGCCCAGGCGGACGGCATCCACCCGAACAGCGCCGGTGTGGCGATCGAAGTGAAGCGCCTGCTGCCGCTCATCCTCAAGTTGATCGACGAACCGGAGGCCCAGGCGAATGCGGCGCGGGCCAAGGCTGGCACAGGGGGAGGAGCCACGAGCGGATGAGGCTGTTCGTTGCCCTGGAACTGCCCTGGCCTCTGCGCGAGCGGCTCGCCGGTCTTGCGACCGGCATCATGGGCGCGCGCTGGGTGCCTCGGGAGAACATGCATCTCACGCTGCGTTTCGTGGGCGAGGTGCCGAACTGGCGCGCCGAGGAGATCGACCTCGCTTTGCATGGCATCCGCGGACGCGGCTTTCCATTGGTGATTTCGGGTGTCGGGTTGTTCGAAAAAGCCGGCCGGGTGACGGCGCTTTGGGCCGGCGTGGAGCGGTCATCCGCGCTCGAGCATCTGCAGGCGAAGATCGAGACGGCGCTGCAGCGCGCCGGGCTGGAGCCCGAGCGGCGCCGTTTCATCCCTCATGTGACGCTGGCGCGGCTCGACCAGCCGGCGAACGACAAGATCACCGGCTTTGTGCAGCGGAACAATCTTTTCCGCGCCGAGGCTTTTTCGGTTGAGCGGTTTACGCTGTTCAGCTCGCAGCTGGGCAAGGAGAGCCCGGTCTATACCGCCGAAAACGACTATACCCTTGGCTGAAAGAGGCAAGCGCCGAACCGGTTGAGGTGCCGTCTTCGGCTTGTGCAACCGGCATGACGCTGTCTAGAAGGCGTCATGCTTGTCAAAGCCTTCAGGATTCGCGCATCCCTCTCCTCCGGCCGGTTGACCGGATGCGGAATCATTGTCCGCTGGAACGCACCATGAGCGGCAAGAACACCCCCGGCGGATGGCTGCGCGGCGCGCGGATAAGCTTCGCCAGGATGCCCGGTTTCCGCCTCAGCCGGGTGCCTGATGCGCCCACCCTGCCGGTGCGGGATCTCTGGCCGGGCGATCCAAGCCTCGGCGCGCGGTTGCTCAAGGGCGAGCTGACCGCAGGCAATTCCGTGCGTGCGCTGGTGCCTGGCGGCTGGGGCGATACCAGCGGCTCGGTGACGTTACGTGCCGCCGCACATACCTTCACCTGGCTGCGCGACCTCCGCGCGCTCGGCACGGACGCGGCGCGGCAGCGGGCGCGCACCCTCGTCTCCGAATGGATCGCGGCGTCGCATCTCGATCCCCTGGCCACGCGCCCCGACGTGGCGGGCGCCCGGATCGCCGCGTGGCTCGGGCATTACGATTTTTTCGCGGCGAGTGCCGACGACGCCTTCCGCCAGAAGCTGATGGGCCGGCTCGTAGCGGATGCCCGGGGCCTCTCCGCGGCCCTGCCCGCCGAGGAGGGCCAGGCCCGCGCACTGACGGCGATCAAGGGTCTCGTCGCGGCCGCCGTCGCGCTGCCCGACCAGGGCTCGTTCCTGACACGCGCGCTCCGCTTCCTGCCGGCGGAAGTGATCCGCCAGATCCTGCCAGATGGCAGCCAGATCGAGCGGAGCCCGGCCACCCACCTCGCCGCCTTGCAGGACCTGACGGAAATCCGCGCCCTGCTCCAGGCGGCTCAGGCGACGCCGCCGCCGGGCCTCGGCTCGTCGATCGAGAAACTGGCGACCGCACTGCGCATGCTGCGGCATGGCGACGGTGGCCTCGCCTTGTTCAACGGGACGCGGGAAGAGACATCCAGCCTCGTCGACCTCGTGTTGACCCAGGCGGGCCGGCCGACGCGGGCGCCGAGCCAGCTGGTAGAGGGCGGCTTCCACCGCCTGCAGGCGGGGCGGAGCGTGCTGATTATGGACACCGGCGCGCCACCGCCGCCGGGGGCGGACGCCAGCGCCCATGCCGGCACCCTGTCCTTCGAGCTGTCCGTCGGGCGCGACCGGCTCATCGTCAACTGCGGCTCCGCGCCGGCCGCCATGAGTGAGTGGCGAGATGCGCTGCGGGCGACCGCCGCGCATTCCACCCTGGTAATCGCCGACACCAGTTCGTCGGAGGTGCGGCCGGACGGGCTCGGCCCAAGGCGGGCGGAAAAGGTGGAGGTGCAGCGCCAGGAGGCGAGCGGCGCCCACTGGCTTGAGGCGAGCCACGACGGCTGGCTGAAGACGCTGGGCGCCTTGCATCGTCGCCGGCTCTATGTCGCGGAAAGCGGCGAGGATGTGCGCGGCGAGGATGCGGTGGAGGCGGCGACGCCGCAGTCTTACGCCATCCGGTTCCATCTGCATCCGACTGTGCAGGCCAGCCTGCAGCCGGATCAGGAAGCCATTCTGCTGCGGCTGCCCGGCGGGGTCAGCTGGCGGTTCCGTGCCGAAGGAGCGCGTCTGGCCCTGGAAGAGAGCATCTACATGGGCGGCACCGAACCTCGGAAGACCGAGCAGATCGTCCTGGTCTGCGACGAGGCCGGCCCCCAGCAGGTGAAGTGGGCGATCACCAAGGTCGGCTGATGGCCGCCGCTTGAAAATCCTCGCTTGAAGATCATCGAACTCACCAACACGGACTTTGCGATGCGGCACTTCCTGGCGCCGCTGCTGCGCGAAGGCCGCGCGCGCGGCCATGACATGGTCGGCGCCTGCCCGGACGGCCCGCTTCTGGCGCCGTTGCGGGCCGAGGGCTTCCGCATCATGCCGCTGCCGCTGAAGCGCAGCGCCTCGCCGTTGGCCCAGGCGGCGGGCTTCGCGGCCCTGGTGCGCCTGCTGCGGGCCGAGCGCCCCGACATGGTGCATGCGCATATGCCGCTGAGCAGCTTCCTCGGCCGCATGGCGGCACGGGCGGCCGGCGTGCCGCGCATCGCCTACACCTGCCACGGCTTCCTGTTCAACCAGCCGAGCCCCCTGCCCCGTCGCGCCGCCTCGCTGGCGATGGAGTGGAGCGCCGGGAAGGTCACCGACCTGTTCATGACGGTCTCCGAGGAGGAAGCGGGTGACGCCCGGCGCCTCGGCCTCGCCCGCGCACCGATCGCCATCGGCAACGGGCGCGACGCCGCCGTGTTTCATCCGGATCCGGGATCGCGCGCCGCGGTGCGCGCTGCGCTTGGCGTGCCCGAGGACCGCGTGGTCGTGGTGATCGTCTCGCGCCTCGTCCGCCATAAAGGGCACCCGGAGTTGCTGGCGGCGATGGCGGCGGTGCCCGAGGCCGAGCTCTGGGTGGTCGGCGACCGCCTCGCCTCGGATCACGGCGCGGATCTCGAGCCGATCTTCGCCACGAGCGGCCTTGGGGCCCGGCTGCGTCGACTGGGCTACCGCGAGGACACGCCGGCGGTTCTGGCGGCGGCCGACATCTTCGCGCTGCCTAGCCACTTCGAGGGGCTGCCGATGTCGGTAATCGAGGCGATGCTGACGGGCCTGCCGGTGGTGGCGACGGCGATCCGCGGCCCGCGCGAGCAGGTGGTAGACGGCGAGACGGGACTTCTGGTGCCGCCGCGTGCGGTGGAACCTTTGGCGGCGGCGCTGCGGCGTCTGGCGGCCGATCCGGCGCTGAGGGCTTCGATGGGTGCGGCGGGCCTGGCGCGGGCCAGAGAGCGGTTCGACGAGGCGCGGATCATCGGCCGCACCTTCGACCTCATGGAGGCGATCAAGCCTTGAAGGGGTCGCGGATAGTTAGCCGGCCATCGATGACGCGGCCATCCTGCATGTCCTCGGACAGGAGCGTGGTGCAGCCGGCCTCAAGGGCAGACGCCACGATCAGCGCGTCGTAGAAGGACAAGCCATCGCGCTCGGCGAGTATGACCCCTAAAACATGCGTTTCTCGCGTGATCGACCGCGGCGGATGAAGGAGGTCTGACAGCGCAGCAAGAGCGACCCGGACCTCATCCCAAGGCCGCTTGAACTTTCGGCGGGCGACGTAGACGAACTCGTTCAATACCTGCACGCTGATGATGCCGCCCGCACTGACCGTGGCGGTCGCCATGGCAAAGCACGGATCGTTTGGCTGCGTTGCGTAGATCAGAATGTTGGTGTCCAGAAAGACATCACCTCTCATTTGCCTCGTCCCTATCGAAGCTGAACCCGGCAGGCGCAACCCATCCCAAACCCTTCAAGCGAGCGAGCGCAGCCATACGCCGATCATCCCCGTGGATACGAACCGTCGCGTCATCGGCAACGTCGACCAGCACATCGTCCCCTTCCCTAAGCCCTAGCCGCTCGACCACCTCAGTCGGCAGTTCGACGAACAAGCGCTCTCCCAGTTTCCTGACGTGCATCTTCCACTCCGCTCACAGTTCCGAAACTGTAGCACCAACGCGCGCCCCAGCATCCAGGCTCTTACACTGGACGCAGGCAGGGCCGCCGCCCTATCTGCGCGGCAGCCGCTGGAGAATCCCCGTGCCCGAAACTACCATCCCCGTCCGCCGCGCCCTCATCTCCGTCTCGGACAAGACCGGGCTCATCCCCTTCGCCCAGGCGCTTGCCCAGGCCGGGGCCGAGATCCTCTCCACCGGCGGCACCGCCCGCGCGCTGCGTGACGCCGGCCTCCCTGTCATCGAGGTCTCCGACCAAACCGGCTTCCCCGAGATCATGGATGGCCGCGTCAAAACCCTCGTGCCGCAGATCCACGGCGGCATCCTCGGCAGGCGCGACAACCCCGAGCACATGGCCCAGATGGAGGCGCACAGGATCGCGCCCATTGACCTCGTGGCCGTCAACCTCTACCCGTTCGAGGCCACGGTCGCCGCCAGAGCCGACGCGGACACCACCATCGAGAACATCGACATCGGCGGCCCCGCCCTCATCCGCGCCGCCGCCAAGAACCATGACTTCGTCGCCGTCCTCACCGACCCGGCCCAATACGCCGAAGTCGCACAGGCTCTCGCGGACGGCGGCACCGACATCGCCCTTCGCCGCAGGCTCGCCGGCGCCGCCTATGCGCGCACCGCCGCCTATGATGCCGCCATCGCCGCGTGGTTCGCCGAGCAGCGGCAGGAGAGCTTTCCCGAACGCTTCACCATCAGCGGACGCCTGCGCCAGACGCTGCGCTACGGCGAGAACCCGCACCAGAACGCGGCCTTCTACGCCACCGGAGACCGCCACGGCGTGGCCACGGCCACCCAGGCCCAGGGCAAGGAACTGTCCTACAACAACCTCAACGACACCGACGCCGCCTTCGAATGCGTCGCCGAATTCGCCGAACCCACCGTCGTCATCGTCAAGCACGCCAACCCCTGCGGCGTCGCCTCCGCGGCGAGCCTGCCCGCCGCCTGGGACGCGGCCCTCGCCTCGGACCCCGTCAGCGCCTTCGGCGGCATCGTGGCATTGAACCGCACGCTCGACGCCGAGACCGCCACGCGCATCGCCGCCATCTTCACCGAGGTCATCGTCGCACCCGACGCGACGCCCGAGGGCCAGGCCGTGCTCGCCGCCAAGAAGAACCTGCGCCTGCTGCTGACCGGCGGCCTGCCCGACCCCACCGCACGAGCACCCGCCTTCCGCTCCCTCGCCGGCGGCTTCCTGGTGCAGGACCGCGATGCCGGCCGCGTCGAGGCCGATGCTCTGAAAGTCGTCACCCGCCGCGCGCCCACCGAGACGGAGGTCGCGGATTTGCTCTTCGCCTTCCGGGTCGCCAAGCACGTCAAGTCGAACGCCATCATCTATGCCAAAGGCGGAGCGACCGTCGGAATCGGCGCCGGGCAGATGAGCCGGGTCGACAGCGCCCGCATCGCCGGCTGGAAGGCGGGCGAGGCCGCCACGCAGGGAAGTGTCGCGGCCTCGGACGCCTTCTTCCCCTTCGCGGACGGGCTTGAGGCGATCGTCGGCGCTGGCGCCACCGCCGTTATCCAGCCGGGCGGCTCAGTCAGGGACCATGAGGTCATCGCCGCCGCGGATGCCGCCGGCATCGCCATGGTCTTCACAGGGATGCGCCACTTCCGGCACTAAACGGGCTCGGGCGCGCCGATCCCCGCGCGCGCGCGCAAGGCAGCCTCGTCGACCGCGTCCAACGCATCCAGAAAGGCCGGCACGAAGCTGCCCGGCCCGGACGCGGTCGTGGCCGCGATCTCCGCCGCCACGGCGAAATGGACATGGGCTGCCACCAGCCCCGTCAGCGGATCGGGCGCGACCGACGCGTACGCCGCGACCAGCGCACCCAGCGCGCAACCGGTCGCCGTCACCCGCGGCAACAAGGCGCTGCCGCCCGATATCCGGATCAGGACGACCTGCCTGCCCTCGCCGATCCGGCCGACGACGTGATCCACTGCCCCGGAGGCGGAAACCGCAGCCGCATGCTCCAGCAGGTCAACCGCGGCCGCGACCGCATCGGCGGGCTCGGCGGAGCTATCCACGCCGCGCGCGCCGCCACCAAGACCTGCGAGCCCGATGATCTCGGACGCGTTGCCGCGAATGACCGCGGGGAAGTAGCTGAGGAGCTTCACCGCGATGCCGCCGCGCCAAGGGAGCGCCCCCGCAGCAATCGGGTCCAGCACCCAGGGCTTGCCCGCCGCGTCCGCCGCCTCCGCCGCCAGCTGCATGCTCGCCACCTGCGCATCCGTCGGCGTGCCGAGATTGACGAGAACGGCATCGGCGATACCGGCGAACAAGGCGGCTTCCTGAGTGTTGTCAACCATGGCCGGCGCGGCGCCCGCCGCCAGCAGCGCATTGGCGACGAAATTGGACGAGACCGTGTTGGTGAGACATTGCACCAATGGGCGCCGGAGCCGCAGCGCCGCATGAGCCGCGATCACCTGTTCGAGACCAGGCGCCGTCAGTGCAGGCTTGCCGATGGGCATGATGAACTCCCGCCTCTAGTTCTACAGCCGTCATCTCGCGCGCTTCGCCCCGTGACGCAATCGCCACAGCACGCGCAGGTGCAATTGCGAGACAGTCGCATCATTTCGATAGCGGCTTGATCGTTACGGTGGCAACCGGCAAAATCGGCCTATGCGCAATTTCTCTGATCTATCCGAACGCGAGATTCTCGCACTTGCCATCGCAAATGAGGAGGAGGACGGACGCATCTATATGGATTTGGCCGAAGGCCTGCGCGACGATTATCCAAGCACGGCGCAGGTCTTCAAGGAGATGGCCGAGGAGGAGAGCGGCCACCGGCGCGACCTTCTCACCCTCTACCAGGAGAAGTTCGGCGAGCACATCCCGCTCGTCCGCCGCCAGGACGTGCGGGGCTTCATGTCGCGCAAGCCGGTCTGGCAGATCAGGCCGCTGAGCGTCGACGCCGCGCGCCAGCATATGCAGTCCATGGAGATGGAAGCCCAGCGCTTCTACAATCGCGCGGCGACCCGCAGCCAGGACGTGTCCATCCGCAAGCTGCTCGGCGACCTCGCCATTGCCGAGAGCAGTCACGAGCACAAAGCCGACGAACTCGTCGAGTCGAAGCTCGGCGACAAGGAGCTCCACGACGAAACGGAGGCGGCGCGGCGCAACCTTGTGTTGCGCTACATCCAGCCGGGCCTTGCCGGCCTGATGGACGGCTCGGTCTCGACCTTGGCGCCGCTGTTTGCTTCGGCCTTTGCCACGGGCAAGAGCTGGGACGCCTTTCTTGTCGGTATTTCCGCGTCCCTCGGCGCCGGCATCTCGATGGCCTTCGCCGAAGCGCTGTCGGACAATGGCAGCCTCACCGGCCGTGGCTCGCCGGTGGTGCGCGGGGTCGTCTGCGGTCTGATGACGACGATCGGCGGGCTCGGCCACAGTCTGCCCTTCCTCATCCCCGACTTCCATGTCGCCCTGGGAATCGCGATTGCCGTGGTGATCGTCGAACTCGCGGTGATCAGCTGGATCCGCTGGAAATACATGGATACGCCGCCCGTGGCGGCCACGCTTCAGGTGGCCTTCGGCGGCGCGCTGGTCTTCGCGACCGGCGTCATCATAGGAAACAGCTGACGGCGAGCAGCACGAGCAGCGCCAACTGCACGGCGCAGGCGCGCCGGAACAGCGCGAGCGCACGGCGCAGGTCGGTGACGGTGGCCTCCGCCCGGCCGTCGCCCATCCAGCCGTCCTGCACCAACGTCTCGCCATAGACCCGCGGACCGGCGAGCCGCAGGCCAAGCGCGCCCGCCATAGCCGCCTCGGGCCATCCGGCATTGGGCGAGCGGTGATGGCCAGCATCCCGGCGCACCGCCCGCACGCCGGCGCGCCAATCGGCTTGCATGAGCCGCGCCGCCACCAGGATGAACAGCGCGGAGAGCCGGGAAGCCGGGAGGTTCACCACATCGTCGAAGCGGGCGGAGGCCCAGCCGAAAGCCTCATGCCGCGGCGTGCGGTGCCCGATCATGCTGTCGGCGGTGTTCACGGCCTTGTAGGCCGCCATCCCCGGCAGCCCCAGCAAGGCGCCCCAAAAGACCGGCGCCACCACGCCGTCGGAGAAGTTCTCGGCCAGGCTTTCGATGGCGGCGCGCACGATGCCAGCCTCGTCGAGCCGTTCAGGATTGCGGCCGACGATGCGCGAGACGGCGGCGCGGCCTCCAGCGAGGCCGCCGGTCTCGAGCCCCCGCGCCACCGCAGCGACGTGATCGTGCAGGCTGCGCTGTGCCAGCAGGCTGGAGCCGACGACGGCGAGCACCACGAGCCCCAGCCAGCGCCCAAGCCAGATCATCGCCACGAGTTGGGTGGCCAGACCCATGCCGAAGACTACGCCGAGGATGAAGAGAAGCGTCAGCACGCCGCGCAGGCGGCGGTGCCCATCGGAAAGCGCCGGGTTGTTGAGACCACGGTCGAGCGCGCCGATGAGCGCGCCGATCCAGACGACCGGATGCCGAATGAGACGAAACAGGGCGTCCGGGTAGCCGAGCGACGCCTCCACCACGGTGGCGATCAGCGTGGTGAAGAGCGCGCCCGCGAGCGTTCCGATCACGTTTCGACCTGCACCGCCAGGGCGTCGAGCAGACCAGTGAGCGCCGCCTCATCCTCCCAGGCGAGGGTCACGCCCGCGACGGCGATGCCCTCGCGCTGCCGGGGAGATAGGCGCGCCATATCTTTCGGGGTCGTCAGCAGCATGGCGCCCACTCGATAGGCATCCCGGGCGAGGCCTGTAAGGTCGGCGGAGGTATAGGGATGATGGTCCGCGAAAGCCCGCGTGCCCGCCAGCGTGACACCGGCGGCGCGAAGTCCGGCGAAGAACTTCTCCGGCCGCCCGATGCCGGCGAAGGCGAAGTAGTCGAGATCGAAATCAAGATGGCCGAGGTCGGGCACCAGAACCGCCCGCAAAACCGGCAGCGTCGGCGGGAGCATCGCGAGCGCGCCGTGCGCGTCGGCGCCGATGAGCACCGCGGCCTGGCAGCGCGCGGCAGCGGCGGCCACCGGCTCCCGCAGCGGTCCCGCCGGCAATACCCGGCCGTTGCCGAAGCCGTAGCCGCCATCGATCACCAGCAGGCTGCAATCCTTGACCAGCCCGGGGTTCTGCAGCCCGTCGTCCATGACGATAGCATCGGCGCCTTCGTCGGCGGCCGCCTGGGCACCCGCCGCACGATCGGCCGAAACCCAGGTCGGCGCGCATTCGGCGAGCAGCAGCGCCTCGTCACCCACCCGGCGCGCATCGTGCAGGCCGGGCCGCACCAGGAGCGGTCCCCGCTCCCGCCCGCCATAGCCGCGCAGCAGAGCGTGGGGCCAGCCGCCCCGAAGCTGGAGCCGCCGCAGAAGATCGAGCGCCAGCGTCGTCTTGCCTGCACCCCCAACCCCGGCATTGCCGCAGCAGAGCACCGGCACGGGCGCCTGCCAGCCGGGCTTCGCCACCCGGCGCGCAGTGATCAGCCCCGTCACCGCCGCCGCGGGCATGAGCAAGCTGGACCGCCACCCACCCGCGCTCCAGAAAGCCGGCGGACGCATCAGGCTCAGCCGTCCTTCGCGGTTTTCTCGGCCGCGAGACCGGCCAGCACCCCCGCGATCTCCACCGGCAGGTTGGCAAAGCCTTCGAGCAGCGCCACACCCTTGCGGCCCATGGCCGTCGTGCCCCACGGGTCGCGCAGCCGCGCATCGACCCAGTCGCTCAACGCCTGAGCATCGGCCACTTCGGCCAGGGCTCCGCCCTCGCGCAGCAAGGCCACCATGTCGGCGAAGTTGGCCGTGTGCGGCCCGACGGCGACGGCGCGACCAAGCCGCGCAGGTTCCGCCGGGTTCTGCCCGCCATGCGGCACCAGGCTGCCGCCCATGAAGGCCACAGGCGCGAGCCGGTAGACCAGCCCCATTTCCCCTACCGTATCGGCGACCCAAACGCCCCCGCCATGCGGCGGCGGTTCCCCGAGGGCACGACGGGGCGCACCACCGGCCAGGGCGCCCATGGCCTCGCCACGGTCCGGATGGCGCGGCACCATGATGGTGAGCAGCCCAGGATGCGTCGCCGACAGGCGCCGATGCGCCGCCAGCACAAGCTCATCCTCGCCGCGATGCAGACTGGCCGCGACCCAGGCCGGGCCGCCGATCAGGCTCGTGAGATGCGACAGCGCCTGATGATCCAGGGGCAGCGGAGGCGCCGCCAGCTTGAGGTTTCCCGCCGGCAGAACCCGCGCGGCACCGAGCAGTTCGAACCGGTCGCCATCCAGCCGGCTCTGCGGGTGGATCACGGTGAACCAGCCCAGGATCATGCGCGCCGTCCGCGGCGCCATCTGCCAGCGGGCGAGGCTGCGGGCGGAGAGCCGCGCATTGACGAGCATGAGCGGAATGCCGCGCTTGGCCGCCGCGCCGAGGATATTGGGCCAGATCTCGCTTTCCACGAAGGCCGCCGCATCCGGCCGCCAATGGTCGAGGAAGCGCGCGCCCCAGGCCGGCACGTCGAGGGGCACGAAGCGGTGGATG